>NZ_UYJA01000001.1 GCF_900618535.1 Pseudomonas bubulae
CACTGCTGCTGACCGAAGACATCGTCACCGAGGCGCCGCAGTACCGTGATTTTGAGCTGCATATCCCGCGCACTCCAGGCCTGGGCCTGACGCTGGACGAAGAGCGCCTGGCCCGTTTTAGCCGCTGACACTCTGAAAAACCCCTGTGGCAGCGGGCTTGCTCGCGATGCAGACGACTCGGTGCATCCGCGCTGATGCTATCGCGAGCAAGCCCGCTGCCACAGCCACTTCCCCTATTTCTTCAAGGAGAGCCCCATGCTTTTCCACGTAAAAATGACCGTAAATCTGCCCCTGGACATGGACCCGACCAAGGCCGCAAAACTCAAAGCCGACGAAAAGCAACTGGCTCAACGGCTGCAGCAGGAAGGCACCTGGCGCCATCTGTGGCGCATCGCCGGGCACTACGCCAACTACAGCGTGTTCGACGTGGTCAGTGTCGAAGAACTGCATGACACCCTGCTGCAATTGCCGCTCTTTCCCTACATGGATATCGAGATTGAAGGGCTGTGCCGCCACCCGTCCTCGATCCACAGCGACGACCGCTAACGCTTTCTATCCCTTGCACAAGAACAAGATGAGGTGAGCCCCATGACCGTGAAAATTTCCCACACCGAAGTCATCCAGCGCTTCTTCAAGGAAGCCGCAGGTTTTTCCAGCGATAACGGCAACCCGCGCCTGAAAAGCATCATCCTGCGCATCTTGCAGGACAGCGCCAGAATCATCGAAGACCTGGACATCACTGAAGATGAATTCTGGAAGTCCGTGGACTATCTCAACCGCCTGGGCGGCCGCTCGGAAGCCGGGCTGCTGGTGGCCGGGCTGGGCATCGAGCATTTTATCGACCTGTTGCAGGACGCCAAGGACGAGCAGGCCGGTCAGACTGGCGGCACCCCGCGTACCATCGAAGGCCCGCTGTATGTGGCCGGTGCCCCGGTGTACGAAGGGTTGGCACGGATGGACGACGGCAGCGAGGAGGGTGTTGCCACCGTGATGTTCCTCGAAGGGCAGGTGTTCGATCTTTCGGGCCAACCGCTGGCCGGTGCCACGGTTGATCTATGGCACGCCAACACCAAGGGTACCTACTCGTTCTTTGACCAGAGCCAGTCCGAGTACAATCTGCGCCGACGTATCATCACCGATGCCCAGGGCCGCTACCGTGCCCGCAGCATCGTGCCCTCGGGCTATGGCTGCGACCCGCAGGGGCCGACCCAGGAATGCCTTGACCAACTGGGCCGTCACGGCCAGCGTCCGGCCCATGTGCACTTCTTTATCTCGGCTCCCGGTCACCGTCACCTGACCACCCAGATCAACCTGTCCGGGGACAAGTACCTGTGGGACGACTTTGCCTATGCCACCCGCGACGGCCTGGTGGGTGAAGTGCAGTTTCGCGACGACGGTGCCCGTGGTATTGCCGGGCGTTATGCCGAGTTGAGGTTTGACTTCCAGTTGCAACAGGCCGTTGCGCCTGCTGCCGAACAGCGCAGCCATCGCCCGCGGGCCTTGCAGCAGGTTTGACAGCAGGCTGCAGCGAGGCCTGAGAACCCGTCGGTCTGCAAGTGTTTGCCCGGCAACAGTGGTCCGACAGACTGTTGGCAAACAGGCAGCTCTGGGAACCGTGCCACAGCGCTGCCCGCCGGCGCCACTGGCTCAAAGGGCTGCGGCATGGTCTGTGCAAAGCTCCTGGAAATACCCTTCAGGAACACTGTCATGCCTGCAGCCACCTCGCGCAAACCGCACTTTTTCCCTACACGCTTCTGGCAGGCCATGGCGCTGGCGGTGGTCAGCGTCGGGCTGGGCACACTGGCCCATGCCGACGACAACGATGTGCCTTCCCTGGCCGGCAAACGCATTGCCATCAGCATGACCGGCACCAGTCACTACTTTGATGTCAAAGCCTTCGACGCCCAGGTTGCCGAAGTCAGGCGCCTGGGCGGCACACCGATCACCCTGGATGCCGGGCGCAACGATAAAAACCTGGTGACCCAACTGCAAACCGTGGTCACCCAGAAACCCGATGCGGTGATCCAGACCCTGGGCACCCTGAGCGTGATCGATCCCTGGCTCAAGCGTATCAGCAAGGCCGGCATTCCTCTGTTTACGATTGATGCGCCGTCGCAATACAGCCTCAATAACACCACATCGGACAACGTCGCCACCGGCAAGCATCTGGCCGACCAGTTGGTAGCCGACAGTGGCGCCAAGGGCAATATTCTGGTGTTCAACGGCTTTTACGGGGTGCCGGTGTGTGCGATCCGCTATGACCAGCTCAAACTGGCGCTCAAGGATCATCCCGAGCTGAAAATCATTGATCCCGAACTGCGTGATGTGATCCCCAATACCGTGCAGGACGCCTACAGTCAGGTCAGTGCACTGCTCAACAAATACCCCAAGGGCAGCGTAACCGCGATCTGGTCTGCCTGGGATATTCCGCAATTGGGCGCGAGCAAGGCGTTGGTGGATGCCGGGCGTACGGAGATCAAGACCTATGGCGTCGATGGCACGCCCGAAGTGCTGGAGTTGCTCAAACGCAGCGACTCGCCGGTCGGTGCGGTGATAGCCCAGCAACCGGCTTTGATCGGCAAAACCGCTGTGCAAAACGTGGCGCGCTATCTGGCCGGGCAACATGACCTGCCCAGGGAAACCCAGGTGTCGACCCTGCTGACCACTGCTGCGAACCTTGAGCAGGTGCAAAAGCTGCGAGGCGATCAGTGACGTCTCCCGCCCTGCATTTGCAGGGCATCACCAAGTCTTTTGGGGCCACCCGGGCGCTGGATGGCGTTGATCTGCGCGTCGAGCAAGGCTCCATTCACGGGTTGGTCGGTGAAAACGGCGCCGGTAAATCAACCCTGATCAAAGTGCTGGCAGGTATCCATCGGGCCGACAGCGGTACCCTGGCAGTGGACGGGCAGTCTTTTGCGGCGTTGAGCCCGCGGCAGATTGAGGCGCTGGGCGTGCATTTCATTCACCAGGAACGCTTGTTGCCCGCCAGTTTTACCGTAGGTGAAGCGCTGTTCTTCGGCCGCGAACTCCGGTGCGGGCCTTTTATCCGCCGGCGTGCCCAGGACCGCGAGGCCGCACGGTTGTTGCGTGAGTATTTCGACCTGGAGTTCCCCGCCGGGGCGCTGGTCAGCGAGCTGGACAGCGCCCGGCGACAGATTCTGCAAATTACCCGGGCCTTGCTGGCCAAGCCGAAAGTCCTGGTGTTCGACGAGCCCAGCGTGTCACTGGTCAAGCGCGAGGTTGACCAGTTGCTGGCCATTATCCGCCGTCTGCGCGATCAGGGTCTGACGATTGTGTATATCTCCCATTATCTGCAAGAAATCCAAAGCCTGTGCGACCGGGTCACCGTGTTGCGCAATGGTCGTGCCGTGGCCGTGGTCGATCCACGCAGCACTTCAACCGCGCAGATTGCCCGGTTGATGGTCAATCGCGAGGTCGGCGAGATGTACCCCAAGGCCGTGGTAACGCCGGGTGAGGTGGTGCTCGAACTGAAGGGGCTCAGTGCTGGTCTGGCGTATCGCGATATCCACTTGAGCCTGCGCAAAGGTGAAGTGTTGGGGCTGACCGGGCTGGTGGGTTCTGGTGCCAAGGAACTGCTCAAGACTTTGTTTGGTCTGGTGCAGCCCGAGCAGGGCAGCGTGCATTTGCAGGGACGCCTTACGCGCCTCAAGTCGCCCCGCGATGCGGTGCGCAAAGGTATCGCGCTGGTGCCCGAAGAACGCCGCAGCCACGGGGTTGCACCACTGCTTTCGGTCATGGAAAACCTGACCCTGGCCGGGTTGTCGCGCTTTAGTCGCTGGGGGCTGTTGAGTTCTGCGGCACAGGTTCGGGAAAGCGATCGGCTGATTGCCGAACTGGGGATCAAGACCGCCGGACATGACGCCAGGGTCTCGCAGTTGAGTGGCGGCAATCAGCAAAAAGTCGCGCTGGGTAAATGGCTAGGGAAGGGCTGTGCGGTGTATCTGCTCGACGAACCCAGTGTCGGCATCGATATCGGCGCCAAGGTCGAGATCTATCGCCTGATCGGCCGCTTGGCCAAGCAAGGTGCGGCGGTGCTGGTGCTGTCTTCTGATTTACCGGAGCTGATTGGCATTAGTGACCGGATTCTGGTGATGCACCGTGGTGCGCTGGCCGGTGAATTCGATGCCCGTGAGGTCGACAGCGATCGTTTGCTGGCCTGTGCCACGGGGGCGCGGGAATTAGCCACTGTGGCCCTTGAATGCGAGCGGGAGCCTGCACATGCCTTCGTCTGAAATCCTCGTCCAACCGCTGTCCCGACGGCTTGGCTTGCTACTTCTGAGGCGCGGCTCACTGCTGGCGCTTTTGCTGATCCTGGCGGTGTTCGCCGTGAGTGCGCCAAACTTCCTCAGCCCGGGCAATATCGCCAACGTGTTTGCCCAGTCGGCGATCCTCGGCATTCTCGCCTTCGGCCTTACCTGTGTGGTGATTGGTGGTGGTTCCAATGTGGTTTCGGGTGGCCTTGACCTGTCGCTGGCGGCCAATCTGGGCCTCTGTGCAGCGGTCTACAGCAGCCTGAACAATGCGGGGCTGAACGCCGCGCAAGCAATTGGCCTGACCTTGCTCTGCGGGCTGGCGGTGGGTGCCCTGAACGGTTTTACCGTAGTGGTGCTGCGTCTGCCGCCGCTGCTCGCCACCCTGGCGAGCATGAACCTGATTGCCGGGCTGGAGCTGGTGCTGACCCAAAACAGCGTGCTGCCCACCGACTCGGCCTTGCTCGACATCCTGGCCACTGGTGAATGGCTGCGGGTACCCGTACTGGCCTGGGTGTTGCTGGGGGTTGCCTTGCTGCTGGGCTTGTTGATTCAGCACAGCCCTTATGGCTTGCGCCTGTATGCGGTGGGCGAATACCCCCAGGCGGCGCGGGCGGCCGGGCTGGGCGTAGGCCGCTATGTGTTTTCCAGCTACCTGATTGCCGGGCTGTGTGCAGCGGTTGCAGCATTTTGTTCGGCGGCATTTTTCAGCGGCAGCACCACCGGTTCCGGGGACATGCTGCTGTCGGTAGTGGCCATTGCTTTTCTCGGTGTGGTGTTCTCCCGGCGGCTGGTGGCGAATATCCCCGGCACCTTGTTGGCAACGTTGCTGCTGGGTTTCTTGATTAACGGTTTCCAACTGCTGAACATCGCCAGCTTCTGGGTCAACGGTGTGCAGGGGGTGCTGATTCTATTGGTGGTGGCCATGTCCAGTGCCTTGCGCAAAGAGGAGGGTGGACAATGACTACGCTCGCTGCAACGCCGGTATCCGCGGTGCTTATATCCCGCCTGCTGCGCGGTATTCTGCCGCTCTTGATCGTTGTGATCGTGGTGTTTTTCGCTGTGGCTGCGCCGGGATTTTTGACCCTGGGCAATTTGAGCAGCCTGCTGCTGAACAACTTCGTGCTGTTGGCGATTGTCGCCATTGGCATGACCTGGGCTGTGGCGGCAGGGGGGATCGACCTGTCGGTGGGCACCGCGGTGGATTTCGCCAGCCTGGCCTTTGTCGTGCTGTTAAATGGCGGTCATGGCCTGCCCGTTGCCATCCCCGGCGCCCTGCTGGCCGGGGCGCTGGTGGGTGGTTTTAATGCGGGGCTGATCGCGGGTCTTGGCATCACGCCATTTCTGGCGACACTGGGCACATTGTTTATCGGCACCAGTATTCAGCAGTTGCTGTCCGAGGGTGGGCAGCCGATCTATATCGCGCAGAACCTGTTGCCGGGGCTTAGCGCGATGTCATGGTTGGGTGTGCCCTTGCCTTTGTGGCTGGTGCTGGGTGTGGCGACGGTATACGGGGTGATTCTGGCCCGAGGGCGGTTGGGACGAGAAATTCTCGCGATTGGCACTCAGGTGCAACTGGCGCGATATTCGGGCCTGTCGATCCGTCAGATCAGCCTCAAGGTGTTTATTGCCAGCGCGCTGGCCTGTGCCGTGGCCGGGGTTGTGCTCAGTTCCACGGTCAACGCTTATGTACCGATGTCGGGCAATGCGTTTTTGATCAATGCCATCGGCGCGGTGTTTATGGGCACCACCTTGAGCCGAACCGGGCGCGCCAACATCCCCGGCACGCTGCTGGGGGTGTTGTTTATCAATGTGATTGCCAATGGGTTGCTGTTGATCGGCTGGAATTTCTATTGGCAACAGGTGGCGACCGGGGCGCTGATTTTGCTGGTGCTGGCGTTCAGTTTTGGCAGTCGGCGATTGCAGGCGCAGCAGTAAGCCTGAAGGGGCTGGTTTGCCTGCGGTGGCAGCCCTGTGCTGGTGCGAATGCCCCGCGCTGTCTGCATCGCGAGGCCCGCGGCCACACCGCTGTCTAGCCTGCTTTGAGGCTATTGCCGATCTGCCAAACATACAGCGGCGCAGTACCGTTAACCGCCCAGTCCCCGACAATCCGCGCCTTGTAGATCCACGGGTTGTGGGAGGCCGCAGTGCGAGCATTGCGCCAGTGGCGATCCAGCGCCTTGCTGACGCTGACCCCGGAGGCTCCCAGCGCATTGAACAGATCGCTGGTGGCCCGCAGAATCAATTCCGACACCACTACCTGGGCTTTGGAAGTCTCGATTTCGGCGTCGATATTGGCCAGGCGCTCGGCCTCAATGTCCTCGGCCAGGCGTGCGACATAGGCCCTCTGCAGCGGTACGGCCGAGCGTAGGGTCAGCGCCTCGGCTGCGTAGACCTGAGCCGATATCTGCCCGACCACTTGCAGGATTTGCGCATCGCCACTGGCGGTCTCGGCATTGCCGTGGCTGAACACCCGCTTGCGTTCACGCACTTCTTGCGCAATATCGCGCTCCACCGCACGACCAATACCCGCGAGTACGGCCAGCAGCACCAGTTGGTAAAAAGCGGTCTGGTATTTGAAACGTGTTTCGAAGGGGATTACGTGTTCGGCGCTCAGCGGCACGTCAACATACACCGAGGTGCCGCTGCCCGTGGTGCGCTGGCCAAAGCCGTCCCAGTCATCGCTCTGGGTGACGCCGGGGTGATGGGCATGCACCAGGGCAATCACATCGGCGCCGTTGTCCGAACGCTGGGCATAGACATCTATCCAGTCGGCAAAGAGGCTGCCGGTACTGTAGTACTTGGCGCCGTTGAGGAGGTACTTGTCGCCGTGGGGGGTGATCCTGGTGAGGATTTCCCCCAGTTTTACCGCGCCCACTTCAGTCCAGCCATTGCCCACCAGCTCGCCCGCCACAAAACGTGCGAACCATGCCCCGCGTTCCGGGCTTGGCGAAGCGTTGAGACGGTCTTCGACAAAGGCAAAATGGCCGCGCAGGGCTTGCGGGATATTGGAGTCGGCCTCGGCCAGCTCGATCAGCAACTGGAACAATTGGCCGATGGACGCTCCGGAGCCGCCGTATTCAACCGGCACCCGCACTGCACCAAAACCTGCCTGCTTGAGCCAGCGGATAGGTTCATGGGGCAACTCGCGGGCCTGTTCGCGTTCAAGCGTGCCGGCGGCGATTTTGCGAAACAACGGGCGAAAACGATTCGCCAGGGTCTCGTAGTCGGTGCCCACGGACAGAGGTGATGCGGTCATGGCAGTTCTCCTGAAATGGAAGGTTCCTGTCGTGGGGGGTTGCAGGGTTTGTGCCGCAGGCGACGAGCCCGCAAAACCGGGAGTCAGGCCTTGGCAACTGACTGCTGAGCAACAGTTAACAATCAGGTTGTACGCAAATCGCACAGCAATGAGCACCAAGAATCCTTGCGCGGGCAAGCAGGCTCGTACTCGCAAGGCAGGGGCATGTCCGGCACGGCCTGTGCAATAGCGCTTTCAAAAGCCTTGCCGTGGAGTAATTGAATGTCCCGTGAAATCCGTCTCAATGCCTTCGATATGAACTGTGTCGGTCATCAATCCCCGGGCTTGTGGGCCCACCCCCGTGATCGCTCGTGGCAGTACAAGGACCTTGAATACTGGACAGACCTGGCCAGGATCCTTGAGCGTGGCAAGTTCGACGGACTGTTTATCGCCGATGTGCTGGGAATCTATGACGTGTATCGCGGCAATGGCGATGCGGCGATCCGCCAGGGCGTGCAGGTGCCGGTCAATGACCCGCTGCAACTGATCCCGCCGATGGCGCTGGTGACCGAGCACCTGGGGTTTGGCCTGACCGCCTCATTGTCGTTTGAGCATCCGTATCCGTTCGCCCGTCGGCTGTCGACCCTTGACCATCTGACCAAAGGCCGTGCAGGGTGGAATATTGTCACTTCGTATCTGGAAAGCGGCGCCAGGAACATCGGGCAGCAAGCGCTGACCGAGCACGATGCGCGCTATGACTATGCCCAGGAATATCTGGAAGTTTGCTACAAACTCTGGGAAGGCAGCTGGGAAGAGGGCGCCATCCTGCGCGACCGCGAGCGACGGGTGTTCAGCGACCCGGGCAAAATTCATGAAATCCACCACTACGGCAAACATTTCCAGGTGCCGGGCATTCACCTCTGTGAACCCTCGCCGCAGCGCACTCCGGTGCTCTATCAGGCAGGGGCGTCCGGCCGGGGCAAGCAGTTTGCCGCTGAACAGGCCGAGTGCGTGTTTGTCGCGGCGCCGTCCAAGGTGCTGTTGAAAAAAACCGTCGCCGATATCCGCCGCCGTGCGGCCGAAGCCGGGCGAGACCCTGCCAAAATCCTGATTTTCAATCTGCAGACAGTGATCCTCGGCGAGACCGATGCCCTGGCCAAGGCCAAGTTCGAAGAATACAAAAGCTACGTCAGCTACGAAGGCGCAATGGCCCTGATCAGCGGCTGGACCGGCATTGATTTCAGTCAGTTCAAGCCTGACGAGCCGCTCAAACATGTGCACACCAATGCCATTCAGTCGGCGGTCGAGACCTTTTCCACGGCGGACCCCAACACTGTCTGGACCCCCAATGCCCTGGCCGACTGGGTGGGCATCGGCGGCTTTGGCCCGCTGTTTGTCGGCAGCCCGGAAACCGTGGCTGACCTGCTCGAAGAATGGGTGGCCGAGACCGATGTGGACGGTTTCAACCTGGCTTACGCCATCACCCACGAGACCTTTATCGATGCCGTCGAGCTGTTGGTGCCGGAACTGCAAAAGCGCGGCGTGTACAAGAAGGACTACGCGCCGGGCACCCTGCGCGAGAAGCTGTTTGGCGAAGGTCCGCGTCTGGCACACGGGCATCCGGGGGCGGGCTACCGCAACCTGGGCGAACTCAACCGCAGCCGCGCAACAGAGCCTGCTTGAAACCAGGGGCTGGACACAGGCAGGGTCAGTGACTGACTCTGCGTTCAGCGCTCAATAAATCCAGGAACGAGTGAATGACCTCAAGTGATGTGCCAAGCGGACAGGCAACCCCTGCCATCCGCACGGCCGATATTCTGATTGTTGGCGGTGGCCTGAGCGGTACCTTGCTGGCCATGCAACTGCTGCGCTTGCCGGGTGCCCGGCATATCGTGGTGCTGGAACCCCGGGCCGAACTGGGCCGGGGCGAGGCCTACAGCGCCACCGAGCTGGGCCATACCCTTAACGGCAATGCCGCGCGCATGAGCGTCGAACCGGATGATGCCGACGACCTGACCCGCTGGCTGCAGGCTCATATCGCCGGGGGTGGCTGGCCCGAGTCCGGGGTGCAGCAGGTGCCGGTTGCCGAGCTGTTCCCGCCGCGAGGGCTGTTTGGTGTGTATGCCCGCCAGCGTCTGGCCGAAGCACAGGCCATCGGCGCAGCGCAGGGCTCAAGCCTGAGCCATGTGCGTGATGAAGTGATCGATCTGCAAACCCCGGGGCAGGGTGTTATCGCCACACTCAAGGACGGTAGCCAGTGGCAGGCCGGTGTTGCGGTCCTGGCCACCGGCATGTTCCCGGCGGCCCGCACGGCGCAGCGCCAGTCCAGTGGCCTCAACGCGGCAGCGCTGGACCCTTGGGATGTCCAGGCTTTGCGTGCGCTGCCGGTGGATGCCCGGGTACTGATTATCGGCTCGGGGCTGACCATGGTGGATGCCCTTGAGTCCCTGAACCAGGCGGGACACCGAGGGCCGATCGAGGTTTTTTCCCGGCATGGCCTGTTGCCCCATGTGCGACGCCAGCCGCCGGTATGGGAAGATTTTCTCAGCCAGGCCCCGGACCTTCGCAGTCCTTTGCAGCTGCTGCGTGAACTGCGCCGCCAATGTGCCCTGGCCCAGTCCCTCGGGATCGACTGGCAGGCACCGCTGGACACCGTGCGCGTGCATATCGCCAGGCTCTGGAGTCAGGCCGATGATACCCAGCGCCGTCAGTTTGTACGCCATGTGCGGCCCTGGTGGGAGAGCCATCATCACCGTTCGCCGCCTCAGGGTGATGCCTTGTTGCAGCGTCTGCTCGAGGAAGGGCGGCTGACCATCCATGCGGCGTCGCTGCAAGGGGTTGATAGCTCAGGGCCACGGATCCGGCTGCGTTATCGCGGGCAATCCGAAGCGGTATGGATTGAGGGTGATGGCCTGATCAACTCCACCGGCATCGAGTACGACTGGCGCCGGGTGGATAAACCCTTGCCACGCCAGCTGTTGCAGCGCGGGTTGATACGGCCCGGCAATCTGGGGCTGGGCATTGCCGCCGATGCGGGCGGGGCGGTTTTGAATGCGCAGGCCGAGCCCGCACAGCGGTTGTTTGCGATGGGCCCGCCATTGCGCGGCATGTGGTGGGAAAGTACCGCGGTAACCGATGTTGCCTTGCAGGCCAAGGCATTGGCTGAGCGATTGGCGTCGCTGTAATACCCCCCCCGACCCTCTCCCGCAGTCAGGGGGTTGGGGGGGCTTTTGTTTGAAATGACTTAATTGCCCTCAAAGCGAGCCGCCCGTTTTTCGATAAACGCCTGCATGCCTTCTTTTTGATCTCTGGAGGCAAACAGCAGTGCATTGGCTTTGCGCTCCAGCGCCAGGCCCGTTTCCAGTGGCCCGTCAACCCCGGCCAAAATCACTTCTTTGATCTGTTCTGCTGCCAGCGGCGGCATGGCGGCGATCAGCTGCGCCATCTCCAGGGCATAGGCCTGGACCTCGGCATCGTCCACAACGTTGCTCACCAGTCCCGAAATCCAGGCCTCTTCAGCGGTAATCGGCTGCCCGGTGAGGGCCATGCGCATCGCCTTGGCCTTGCCGACCGCCCGCACCAGCCGTTGAGTGCCGCCGATACCCGGCATGATGCCGATGCGAATTTCCGGCTGGCAAAATTTGGCGCTGCGCCCGGCCACGATGATGTCCGCCAGCATCGCCAGTTCGCAGCCACCGCCATAGGCATAGCCGCACACCGCCGCAATCACCGGCTTGGGGCAATGCTGGATGGGTGCCCACAGCCGTTCGGTATGACGCTGGTAAATATCGATCGGGCCGACTCCGGCCATGCTGTTGATATCGCCACCGGCGGCAAACACTTTGTCGCCACCGGTCAACAGGATGCAGCGCACGTTCGGGTTCTCGGCCAGCTCGGTGAAGTGACGCGACAGCAGCGCTTGCAGCTCAAGGCTCAGGGCGTTGGTGGCCTGGGGGCGGTTCAGACGCAGCAGGGCCACGCCCGGGCTCGGGAATTCAAGTAGTACCGGCGCGGCAGATGGATCTGTCATGGGGTTCCTCATTGACGGGGGCTGTCACCACAGCATGCGCTGGATTGTTGCGTTCACCCGGTCGTGATTCATCGTCCGTTCAGACGACGAGCAGCCCCCGGATTGCCCCTAGAGTGGCTCCATCAGTAGAAAAGGAGCATGTCATGGGTCAACTCTCAGGGCTGGATTACAGCGCCAAGGTGGTGCTGGTCACCGGCGGCACCAAAGGCATCGGCGCCGGAATCGCCCGCAGCTTTCTGCAAGCCGGGGCACGGGTGATCGTGTGTGGCAGGACAACCCCCGAGGTGTTGCCCCGGGCGGGGTCGGCACAGGCGGTGTTCATGGCCTGCGATGTGCGCGACCCGGACTCGCTCCAGGCACTGTTCGAAGGCATTCGCGCCGATTTCGGCCGCCTCGATGTGCTCATCAACAATGCCGGCGGCAGCCCGCCGGCCGATGCGGCCAGCGTCTCGCCGCGTTTTCACGAAAGCATTATCCGTCTCAACCTGATCGCCCCGCTGAACGTTGCCCAGCAGGCCAATGCCCTGATGCAGCAACAGGACGAGGGTGGTTGCATCGTGTTTATCGGCAGTATCAGTGCCTTGCGCGCATCGCCGGGCACCGCCGCGTATGGCGCGGCGAAGGCCGGGGTGCTGGCTTTGGTGCAGTCGTTGGCCGTGGAGTGGGCACCCAGGGTGCGGGTAGTGGCGGTCAGTCCGGGGCTGGTACGCACCGAGCAGGCTCACCTGCATTTTGGCAACGAACAAGGCATCGCAGCGGTCAGCGCCGGGATCCCGGCCGGGCGCATGGCGCTGCCCGAAGACATCGGCAACGCCTGCCTGTTTATCGCATCACCCCTGGCCGGCTATGCCAGCGGCTGCAACCTGTTGTTGCACGGCGGCGGCGAACGCCCGGCTTTTTTGAGCGCTGCGCACTGACGACCTTCAGCGGCGACCACCCGGTTGCTGCACTTGACACGCAGGAGACGAACTTGGCTGATTCTCAATTGCTAACCGACGTGCGCGCCCTGGTGGGGCGTGAATATGGTCGCGTCTACGCCTGGGACGAAGTCAACGCCCCGATGATCCGCCAGTGGTGCGAGATCATGGGCGTCGACAACCCGCTTTACACCGACCCGGCCTTTGCCGCCAACAGCGCCCAGGACGGGCTGGTGGCGCCGCCTGCGATGTTGCAGGTGTGGTGCATGGAAGGTTTTCACATAAACAACTATGCGCCCGGCTCGACCACCGAAAACCCCTATGAAGTGCTCAAGCTGATTGAGTCCTACGGTTATCCGTCGGTGGTCGCGGTCAACTCCGAACTGACCTTCGAGCGCAACCTGCGTCCGGGTGAAAAGCTCTACTACACCACGCGGCTTGACTCGGTGGGCGACGAAAAAACCACCGGTCTGGGCACCGGCTTCTTTGTCACCCTGGTGATGGACTACTTCGTTGAACACAAAAGTGGCGACGAGGCCGTTGGCCAGTTGCTGTTTCGCGTATTCAAGTTTCGCCCGGCCAACAACCATGCGGTCGAGGCCGCTCCGGCCAAGGCCGAAGCGGCTGCGGTGGTCAAACGGCCGAAGCCGGGCATGAGCGATGACACGCGGTTTTTCTGGGAAGGCTGTGACGCCGGCAAGCTGCTGATCCAGCGCTGCACCCAGTGCCAGACCTTGCGTCATCCGCCGGCGCCGGTGTGCATCGAATGCCACTCGTTTGATTGGGACAGTGTGCAGGCCAGCGGCCGCGCCAGCCTGTATTCGTTTGTGATCATGCATTACCCCGAAGTTGCCCCGTTCGACCATCCCAACCCGATCGGCCTGATCGAGCTGGAGGAGGGCGTGCGTCTGGTGGCGGGGCTCGCGGGCGCCAAGCGCGAGGACCTGCGTATTGGCCAGCCCTTGCAGCTTGAGTTCCAGACCTTCGATGGCGAGTTGACCTTGCCGCTATTCCGACCTGTGGTCGAGTAAGGGAGCCAGCATGGATTTCGACATTAGCGAAGACCAGGGCGCCATCGCCGAAATGGCCGGCAGCGTGTTTGCCGACTATTGCACCGATGACCGCCTGCGCCAGTTCGATACCAGTGAGCAGGCCTATATGCAGCCGCTGTGGGAACTGTGCGTGGAAACCGGCCTGCAAGCCCTGGCCATCCCTGAAGCACAGGGTGGCAGCGGCCTGGGCATGACCGAATTGATGCTGGTGTTACAGGCTCAGGGCCGTGCGTTGGGGCAGGTGCCGCTGTGGCGCCATCAACTGGCGGCTGCCACTGTCGCGCAGTTTGCCGATCCGTCATTGCAGGCGTGGGCTGAGGAGGCCGCCGCGGGCAGGGCATTGCTGACCCTGGATTTGAGCGGCCTGTTCAACGCCCATGGCATTCAATTGCACGGGGTAGAGACTGACGGTGGCTGGCGTGTCAAAGGCCGGGTGGGCGCTCTGGCGCTGGCCGAGCAATCGCAGGCGGCGTTGCTGCTGGTCAGTGTTGACGGGCAGCCGCGGTTGGCGCTGGTCGAGCTGGGCGACAAGGCGATCACTCACGTGCCCGGGCGCATGACCCATGGTGAGGCCATTGCCGATGTACATATCGACGGGCTGCTGATCCGCGCCGAGTGCCTGCTCCCGCCAGCCGCGCTGGACTGGCTGGAGCCGCGCAGCATCGCGGCACTGGCGGCGCTGCAGCTGGGCGTCAGTGCCGAGCAGATCCGCCGCACCGTGGAATACGTCACCGAGCGGCGCCAGTTCGAACGCAGCATTGGCAGTTTTCAGGCGGTGCAAATGAGCATGGCCAACGCCCATATCGCCCTCGAAGCGCTGCGCAGCACCCTGTGGCAGTTGTGCTACCGCCTGGACGCCGGTTTGCCGGCGCCCAGCGAAGCACTGGCCACAGCCTGGCAAGCCTGTGAAGCGGGGCATCTGATTGGGCACAACGCCCAGCACGTACATGGCGGCATAGGTGTCGACCTGACCTACCCGATACACCGCTTCCTCTACTGGAGCCGCGCCCTGGGTTGTGCCCTGGGTGGATCGGCAGCATGCCTTGAACGCCTCGGCGACTGGCTGAGCCATAACGACAAGCTGGGATGGAAATATGACCTTGCAGAACACCAAGCGCTTTGACGATGTGCGCCCCGGCGAAACCCTGCCGGAACTGGCGATCCCGATCACCGTGGGCCTGATCGCCGGTGGTGCCATCGCCACCCGCGACTACTTCCCCGGCCATCATGATGTAGAGGCGGCGCGGGAGTTGGGCTCGCCACATATCTTCATGAATATCCTCACCACCAACGGCCTGGTGCAACGCTATATCGAAGACTGGGCCGGCCCCGAGGCGCGTTTTGCCTCGCTGAAGATCAAGCTTGGCGCGCCGAATTATCCCGGCGACAGCATGACCTTCAATGGCGCGGTCACCCGTCAGGATGCCACTACCCGCACGGTGGAAATCACCCTCAGCGGCAAAAATTCCATGGGTAACCACGTGACCGGTACGGTCGCGCTGGTTCTGCCCTGATCGCGGAGACAGTACTCATGACGCAATCGTCACTTTCCGGCAGCGCGGCTATTGTTGGCCTGGGCGCGACCGAATTTTCGAAAAACTCCGGGCGCACCGAACTGCGTCTGGCGCTGGAGGCCACTCTGGCTGCGTTGAAAGACGCCGGTATTGAACCTTCCGAGGTCGAGGGCTTCAGCTCGTACTCGGTGGATAAAGTGCCGGAATATGAAATCGCCCGGTTACTGGGGTGCAAGGACGTCAAGTTCTTCTCCCAGGTGCCCCACGGCGGCGGTGCTGCCTGCGGGCCGATCATGCACGCAGCCATGGCCGTGGCCACCGGTGTGGCCAAAGTGGTGGTGGTGTACCGTGCCATGAACGAGCGCTCGTGGTATCGCTTCGGCAGCGGCAGCTACGGCTTTGCCTCGACCCCGACGTTCGAGAACGTCAACTACGGCTGGTATATGCCCCACGGCCTGCACACGCCAGCATCCTGGGTCGGGATGTTTGCCCAGCGTTACATGCATACCTACGGGGCCACCTCCGAAGACTTTGGCCGCGTAGCGGTAGCCGTACGGGATTTTGCCGCCACCAACCCCCAGGCGTTTTTCTACGGCAAGCCGATCACCCTGGAAGAACACCAGGCTTCGCGCTGGATCTGCGAGCCGCTGCACCTGCTCGATTGCTGCCAGGAATCCGACGGTGCCGTGGCGATGGTGATCACCTCGGCCGAACGTGCCAGGGACTTGCGCCAGAAGCCGGTGATGATCAAGGCCGGTTCCCAGGGCATTACCTCGGGCCAGCAGATCATGACCTCGTTCTACCGCGACGACATCACCGGACTGCCGGAAATGGGCGTTGTCGCCAAAGAGCTGTATCGCCAGTCGGGACTTGGCCCCGAGGCGCTGCAAACGGCGATCATTTATGACCACTTCACCCCGTTTGTACTGCCGCAACTGGAAGAATTCGGCCTGTGCGAACGCGGCGAGGCCAAGGAGTTTATTCGCGCCGGGCACCATGCCCGTGGCGGCAAATTCCCTATCAATACCCATGGTGGGCAACTGGGCGAGGCTTATATCCACGGCATGAACGGCGTGGCCGAAGCGGTGCGGCAGGTTCGCGGCAGCTCGGTCAACCAGGTCGACAATGTCGAGAACGTATTGGTGACGGCCGGCACCGGTGTGCCAACCAGCGGCCTGATTCTGGGAGCAGCCTGAATGTTCGTCGACCTGACGCCAGAACAACATGCCCTGCGTTTGAAGGTGCGGGACTACTTCCAGAACCTGATGACCCCGCAGTTGCGTGAGCAATTGCGCGGCAAAGAGGGCGGCCAGCTGTACCGCGACACCATCCGCCAGATGGGCCGTGACGGCTGGCTGGCGGTGGGTTGGCCCAAGGAACACGGCGGCCAGGGCTATGGCCCTACCGAGCAGTTTATTTTCTTTGAAGAGGCCAATATCGCCGGTGCGCCGTTGCCGTTCGTAACCATCAGCACCGTGGGGCCGGCGTTGATGGCCCACGGTACCGAGCAGCAAAAGGCGCGGTTTTTGCCGGGTATCGCGGCAGGGGAAATCATCTTCGCCATCGGCTACTCCGAGCCGGATGCAGGCAGCGATCTGGCTGCGCTGAAAACCACGGCGCGCCTCGAAGGCGACGCGTTCGTGGTCAACGGCAACAAGCTCTGGACCTCGGGTGCGGAGTCGGCTGACTACATCTGGCTGGCGGCGCGCACCGATGCCGAGCGGCCGCGGCACAAAGGCGTGTCGATCCTGATTCTCGACACCCGCGCGCCGGGCTTTGCCAGCACGGTGATCCCGACCACCAGCATCCCGACGGCGGCCACCTACTACGACAACGTGCGGGTGCCCACCGACATGCTGGTGGGCGAGTTGAATGGCGGCTGGAAACTCATCACGGCACAACTTAACCACGAGCGTCTGGGCCTGGGCGCCTGGTCGGACAAGGTCGTGGGGCTGTTTGGCCGGGTCTTGAAGTGGGCCAATGCAGCCGATGAACGTGGCGTGCGTGCCACCGACAAGGCCTTGGTGCGTGCGGGACTGGCGCAGTGCTACGCGCGGCTGGAAGCCATGCGCCTGATCAACCTGCGCATTGCCGCCGACCTCGAGCGCGACCGCATGGACGTGGCGCTGGCGTCGACCACCAAGGTCTACGGCTCGGAGTCGGGGATCGAGATATTGCGAGTCCTGAGCAACATGGTCGGTGCCGCGGGCTTGATACGCAGCGGTTCACCGGCGGCGCTGCTGCACGGCGAACTGGAGTACGAAGTGCGTGCTTCAGTGACCCTGACCTTTGGCGGTGGCACCAATGAAATCCAGCGCGAGCTGATCGCCCAGTTCGGTTTGGGCATGCCGCGTACCCAGCGTTAAACAATGCCGAAAACCTGTAGCCGCTGGCGAGGTACGAGGCTGCGACAAGGGGCGCAGGCCCTGCAGATCACCGGGGCTGCTGCTCATCCCGTCGCAGCCTCGTACCTCGTCAGCGGCTACAAGAACCGAAAGGTGAAACAACATGAACGCGATTGACCAGTTCAGAGAACAGACCCGCAGCTGGCTTGAGGCCAATTGCCCGCCATCGCAACGCAAGGCCATCCCTGAAGGCGAAATGGTGTGGGGGGCCCGCAAGATGGAGTTCCCCAGTGAAGATGCGCAATTGTGGTTCGAGCGCATGCGCGACAAAGGCTGGTTCTGCCCCGAGTGGCCCGTTGAATACGGTGGCGCCGGGCTGAGTGCGGAGTACAACGCCGTGCTCGAAAGCGAGCTGCGCCGCCTCAAATGCCGCCCGCCGCAAATCAACCTGGGCATCTGGATGCTGGGCCCGGTGCTGCTGGAGTTCGGTACCGAAGAGCAGAAAAAACAGCTGCTTACACCCATGACCCGTGGAGAGGTGCGCTGGTGCCAGGGCTTCTCCGAGCCCAATGCCGGTTCTGATCTGGCCAGCCTGAAAACATCGGCCCGGGATGCCGGCGATCACTTTGTGGTCGATGGCAGCAAAATCTGGACCTCCTACGGCGACAAGTCGGACTGGATGTACGCTCTGGTGCGCACCGATGCCAAGGCCAGCAAGCACACGGGCATCAGCCTGATCGTACTGGACATGAAGAGCCCCGGAGTCAGCGTTGCGCCGATTGATTTGATCAGCGGCAAGTCGGCGTTCTGTCAGGTGTTTTTCGATGGCGTCAAAGTTCCGAAAAGCCAGTTGATCGGCCCGCTGCACGGCGGCTGGAACCTGGCCAAGCGTCTGTTGCAACACGAACGCAAGGCCATGTCCAAGTTTGGCGAGTTCAGCTTGCCGACCCATTTTCATTTGTTGCCCCTGGTCAAACAGTACTTGCCCGAGGCCACCGGCCAGAGCGAGTCGGCACTGGTTGCACGAGCGGTGGCCACGGCCATGAACGAGCACAGCTACAACCTGACCGTGCAGCGCATGGGCGAAGCCGGCCGCGTCGGGCAGGACGTCAGCGGGCTGATGTCGATCATGAAGCTGGTGCACACCGAACAGGAGCGCGACAAGTTCGAAGTGCTGCTCGATGTCATGGGCTATCAGGGACTGGGCTGGGAGCCGGATGCTTTCAGCCCCCAGCAACAGGCAATCACCCGCGGCTGGTTGAACAGCTTCGCCCTGACCATCTCTGGCGGCTCGTCGGAAGTGCAGCTCAACGTTATTGCCAAGCGGGTCCTGGGCCTGCCTGACGTGAAGTAAGGAAACTCACCATGAACCTGCTTTACAACGAAGATCAACGACTGCTGGCCGACAGCGCCGGCGAATTTCTCGCCGCGCGCAGCCCGGTGTCCCGTCAGCGCGCCTTGCGGGATGAAGCGCAGGTGGACGGCTTTGACCCGCTACTGTGGCAAGACGCGGTGGCGTTGGGCTGGAGTGCAATTCCTTTCCCGGAAAACCTCGGCGGGCTGGATTTTGGCTGCATGGGCCTGGGGCCGATTTTTGAAGCCATCGGTTGTAATCTCAGTGCCACGCCGTTGCTTTCGAGTGTGGTGCTCAGCGGATCGCTGCTGCACCTGCAAGGCAATGCACAGCAGCAGGACCGCTGGCTGTCGGCGACCATCAGCGGGGGGCAGCGGGTGGCGCTGGCGCTGGACGAACAGCCACGGCACAACCCGGCGAAAGTGGCGTTGCAAGCTGTGGCCAATGGCGACGGCTACAGCCTGAGCGGAGATAAATATTTCGTTATCGACGGGGTGGGGGCCGACGCTTATCTGGTGGCGGCACGCACCGGCACGGCAGGCATCAGTCTGTTTCTGCTGCCGGCAGATGCCCCGGGCCTGACCGTCAGCCCGTTGCCGCTGATTGACTCGCGCAACCATGCGCGCTTGCAGCTGGATCAGGTACAGGTCGGGGCTGATGCCTTGCTGGGTGCCGCCGGGTCTGCCATGCCGGCCTTGAATATCGCCCTGGATCGCGGCCGCGTGTGTCTGGCTGCCGAGATGCTGGGCATGTCTGAAAAGCTGTTTGAACTGACCCTCGACTACCTCAAGACCCGTGTGCAGTTTGATGTGGCGATAGGCACCTTCCAGTCCCTGCAACATCGCGCGGCGCAGTTGTATGTGGATCTGGCGCTGGCACGCAGCGCCGTGATGGCCGGTCTGGCGGCGCTGGACGACAGCAGCCTGAGCGAGGCCGAGCGTCAGCGCCTGGCCAGCCTGGCCAAGTGGAAGGCCGGGCAGACGGCGATCAAGGTGGCCAACGAGGCGGTGCAGATGCACGGCGGCATCGGTGTCACCGACGAGCTGGATGTGGGCCTGTTTCTCAAGCGTATCCGGGTGGCCCAGGCAACCCTTGGCGATGCCGATTATCACTGCGAGCGCTATGGAGCTCTGGAGCTGGCGCACGCTTGAGCCTGTAGCGGGCAGTTCGAGTCAGGAGAATAACAAGATGAAACTTGAACAATGGCAGAGCGCCTGGCAGCAACTGATTGGTGCCGGCTCGCCTTTTGAAGTACAGACACCCGCCGATGGCGGGCCGAAATTTTTTCGTCATACCGCCGCCAGCGTCTGGGCCGCGATTGATAGCGGGCGCATCCACGGTGACCGTGAATTTCTGGTGTGGGAGCAGCAGCGCCTGACATTCAGCCAGTTTTTCGATCAGGTGGATCGCCTGGCGGGGCAACTGGTCGAGACCTTTGGCTTGCGCAAGGGTGATCGCGTGGCCATTGCCATGCGCAATCAGCCCGCCTGGCTGGTGGCGTTTGCCGCCATCCAGCGTTGCGGTGCGGTGTGTGTACCGCTCAACAGCTGGGGGCTGCGTGACGAACTGTTCCACGGTCTGCAGGACAGCGGCGCATCCCTGTTGCTGTGCGACGAGCCACGCTTGCAGTTGCTCGCCAATGACCTGCGCCAGCAGGGGCTGGCAACCGTGGTGGCGGGGCTGCGCGCAGGCGTGCCGCTGGAGGAGCATTGCCATCGGCTGGAGGACCTGCTGGCAGCCCCGGCGCTGAGCGTGCCGGTACAGTCGGTCAGTGCCAGTGATCCGGCGATGATCCTCTACACCTCGGGCACCACCAGCCTGGCCAAGGGCGTGTTGTCGACCCATGGCGCAGTCTGCCAGGCGCTGGTCGCCCTGGAGTTTCAGGGGGCATTCTGTGCGGTCAGTTCGCCGGAACGCATCAGTGTGGTAATCAATAGCGGCTATGCTCCCGCCACCCTGATGGCGGTGCCGCTGTTCCATGTCAGTGGCCTGCATGCCCAGTTTCTGCTGGCCTTGCGCAGTGGGCGGCGCTTGCTGCTGATGTACAAGTGGGACGTGGAAAAAGCCCTCGACCTGATCCGTGACGAACAATGCACCCAGTTCAACGGTGCGCCGGTGATGATGCAGCAACTGCTGGCTTCGCCACGTTTTGGCAGCTCCGACACTGCGAGCCTGTTCGGGCTGGGCCTGGGCGGTGCGGCACCCTCCAGCAGCCTGCTGGACAACCTGACCCGGCGCAAGCCCGAAGCAATCGGTGGCAGCGGCTATGGCCTGACCGAAAGTAATGGCATCTGTGCGGCCCATGGTGGCGACCAGTTCGTCTACAAACCGGCATCGGCCGGGTGGCCCTTGCCGATTGTCGATGTGCGTATCGGTGACAGCCCGGATCGCCCCGTGCCGGCCGGGGTCAGCGGGCTGATCTGGATGCGCTCGCCAACCCTGATGAGCGAATACTGGAACCTGCCCGAAGCCAGTGCGCGGACCCTGTGCGATGGCTGGCTCGACACCGGCGATATCGGCTTGCTGGATGACGAAGGCTTCCTCTACATCACGGATCGCGCCAAGGATCTGATCAATCGCGGCGGCGAGAAAATAGCTGCTGCCGAAGTTGAGTCCTGTGCCTGTGAAATGCCCGGGGTGATTGAAGCGGCAGCATTTGCCGTACCTGATGATGTGCTGGGTGAAGTGGTGTTTCTGGTGGTGCGGGGCGAGCCGGATGCAACCCCAGGCAGCGAAGCCGTGCGCAGTTTTATCGCCCAGCGCCTGGCCAGCTACAAGGTGCCGGCGCAGATCCATGTGCAGCACACACCCTTTGCCCGCAATGCCTCGGGCAAGACGCTAAAAAGTGTGCTCAAGGAACTGCTGGTAACGGCTTGAGTAGTCTCTGTGGACGATGTGCTCGCCGCTGATTGGCGAAGAATGGATGCACACCCCCAGCAAGCCTTATTCGCGTAGGAGGCAATACATGAAAATAACAAGAACAGGCGTAATGCTCGCAGCCGCCATGGCCGTCAACGTGGTCGCCATCGGCACGGCATCTGCTCAGGTATCGCCCGCAGAAGCGGCCAAACTGGGCAAGGAGCTGACCTGTGTAGGGGCAGAGCAGGCGGGTAACGCCGCGGGCACCATCCCTGCGTATACCGGCAAGTACCTGGGCGAAGTGCCGGGTTGGAACCATGTGAAGTTTTCCGGCGACCAGCCGGTTGACCCCTACGCTGCGGAGAAGCCGATTCTGGTGATTACCGCGCAGAACATGGCCCAGTACGAAGACAAACTGACCGAAGGCCAGAAGGCGCTGCTCAAGCGTTATCCGACCACCTACAAGATGAACATCTACACCGGTCACCGTGACTACCGCTACCCGGATTACGTGTGCCAGCGGGTCATGAACAACGCCTTGAACGCCAAGCTGGTCAATGATGGCATGGGCTTTGAAGGGCTGGGACAAGTGCCGTTCCCGATTCCTAAAAACGGCATGGAAGCGCTGTGGAACCACCAGCTGCCGGCCCGTGCCTGGACCGAAGAAAAAACCAGTGACCTGGCCTCCGTGCTGCCCAACGGCAGCATTGGCTGGGGCCGTGCCTATGCCCGCAACCTGGCCATGGCCAACTCGCCTACGGTAGAACCCAGGACTGAAAACAAGCTCCAGGCCATGAGCAACAACATGACCCTCAAGCCGACCCGTGACAACGGCACGCTGAGCATCTCCCACGAACCCTACAACTTCGCCACCGACCCGCGCCAGGCCTGGAGCTACAGCCCTTCGACCCGTCGTGTGCGACTGTTGCCGGGCTACGGCTACGACCAGCCGATGATCGGTACCAATGGCACCATGACCGTGGACGAAGACCGTTTGTATAACGGCTCGCCGGAGCGCTACAACTGGAAGCTGCTGGGCAAGCGCGAAATCTACATTCCGGCCAACGCCTACAAGCCCAACGCAGGTACGGTGAAATACGCTGACATGCTGACGCCCAATCACCCCAATCCGGACTTGATGCGTTATGAGCTGCGCCGGGTGTGGGTGGTTGAAGCCGACCTCAAGGAAGGCTACCGCCACGTATACGGCAAGCGTGTACTGTTCCTCGACGAGGACACCTGGAACTCGGTGCTGGCGGACAACTACGACGCGCGTGGCCAGTTGTGGAAACACGCCATGATCAACTACTACTACCACCCGGACATGAGTGGCTGGCAGGCCGGTTCACAGTTCTTCATGGACTTGAACTCGGGGCAGTACACCGGCTACGGCATGACCAACGAAGCCAAGAAAGGCCCGATCCTCAACGAAGGCAAGTTCACCCCTGACCAGTACACCGCTGATGCGGCGCGGGCGATGGGGAGGTAAACCGCAGGGTTGCAGGTAAAAGCCCCGTCGGTGTAACGCCTGCGGGGCTTTTTCATGGGCTCAGGTCAGTGAGGCAAACGTCATTCCGGTGGCATGGACGACCTGACGCATGGTGCGCAGTGTCGGGTTGCCCTTGGGCGAAAGGGCGCGGTACAGGCTTTCGCGGGAAAGCCCGGCCTTTTCGGCTATTTGTGCCATGCCGCCCCGTGCTTCGACAACATGGCGCAACGCGGTCAGAAAGCTGGCCTGGCCACCTTCTTCATCGAGCTCATCAATGGCGATACGCAGGTATTCAATGGCAAATTCGGGATCCTGGCGGATCATCTCGATAACGGATTCGTCGTGATTCTTGGTTTTGTTCATGGCTTCCTCTTCTGATACTCGTTCCAGCAGCGCACGGCTTTTTCGATATCGGCCTGTTGCTGGCGCTTGTCGCCACCCAGCAGCAGCAACACCAGTTTTTTGCCGTCCCGAGCGTAATACAGCCGATAGCCTGGTCCGTGATCTATACGCAATTCCCATACGCCCTGGCACAGGGCTTTGCAATCACCAAAAGCGCCCGCTGAAAGCCGGTTGACCCGCACGGTGATGCGTGCCTTGGCCGTGCGATCCTTTAAGTGGTCCAGCCACTGCTGGTAGGGGTCGTTACCTGTTTCGCTGAGGTAGTGTCTTATCTCTAGCATTTGAAATGTAGCTTTGAAGCTACCCTTTGGTCAATTATTTTTAACCGCCAAGCACGGCTGTTCGTCAGTGCAGACCCACATTCAATGTGATTGAAGGTGGCCGTGGCAAAGCTAGGGCTGCGGTGTAGCGAGGGCAATTAGGATGGATCGCAAGGTTGTGCAGGTTTTATTACATAGGCGCATTTGCGGCGCAGCGGCAGACCCCGGTAATGCAACACGTCATTGCCGGGGGAGGGGGAGGGTTGTGTCGAAGGGGAGTGATTAATTATGCCTGCGACCACACGGCCAATTCGTAGCCATCCAGGTCGGTGAAGTGGAAGCGGCTGCCGCCGGGAAACTTGAATTCAGGTCGGCTGATGAGACCTCCGGCAGCGCTGATGGCTTGCTGAGCCTGGGCCAGGTCGTCGGCGTACAGAATGATCAGCGGGCCACCGGGGCGTACAGGTTCGCCAGTGGTGAAGCCGCCGCTCAGGCGCCCATCGCTGAATTCGCTGTAGGTGGGGCCAAAGTCGGTGAAGGTCCAGCCGAACACGGCGCCATAAAAGACTTTGCTGCGCGCGATGTCATGGACGTTGAATTCGATGTTGTCGATTCTATTGTGGCGGTTGTCAGTGGTCACGGGCATCTCCTTATGAGGCTCAAATATAGATAAGTGACTGGCTGAATGCCATCCGGTTCTTATCAGCACAGGAAGCTCGTAGCCATTGGCCAAAGCAGTCACCCAGCTTGAGTGTTTTGACCATTGTTGCAGAGCCTTCGCAGGGCGATTATCAGCAGGATTTTTCACGGTTCCCATCCTAAAAATAAAGACCGAGGGATTCTGCTGATGCGCGACTATCTGAGTTCGATGACTGATTTTGACTACCAACGCACGGTAGCCGGTGCGCTGGATGGCCATCTGGCAGCGATCAATGCCTGTGTCGAGTGCTGCGACCGTCATGCCTTGCCGGGCCGCATTGCGTTGTTCTGGGAGGGGCGCGATGCCAGCAGCGCGACTTATACCTTCACTCAGTTGCAGGAGCAGGCCGCGCGCTTTGCCAATTTTCTCCTCGCCCAGGGTGTCAAGCAGGGCGACAAGGTGGCAGGTTTGCTGCCACGCAATGTCGAGTTGTTGATCGTCGCATTCGCCGCCTGGCGCATTGGTGCCATCTACCAGCCCCTGTTCACTGCATTCGGGCCAAAGGCCATTGAACACCGGCTTAACAGCTCGGGGGCCGTGCTGGTGGTCACCGATGCGGTCAACCGCGTCAAGTTGGACGAGGTCAACGACTGTCCGGCCATTGTCACGGTGGCGGGAGCCAAGGGGCAGGGCCTGGTACGTGGCGACTTCAGTTTCTGGGCAGAGCTGGACAACTACCCGGCTACCTGTGAGCCGGTGATGCTGAGCGGCGAAGATCCGTTCCTGCTGATGTTTACCTCAGGCACTACCGGGCCAGCCAAGCCGCTGCTGGTACCGCTCAAGGCCATCGTTGCATTCCAGAGCTACACCCGTGATGCAGTGGGGCTGCGCCCCGAGGATTCGTTCTGGAACCTGGCAGATCCGGGCTGGGCCTATGGCATTTATTTCGGCATCACCGGGCCACTGTCGATGGGCCACCCGATCACCCTGTACGACGGTCCGTTTACGGTCGAAAGTACCTGCCGGGTCATCAGGAAGTACGGTATTACCAACCTGACCGGTTCGCCCACCGCCTATCGCCTGTTGATTGCGGCCGGTGACGCCTTCGCCAGCAAGATCAAGGGCCAGTTGCGCGTGGTCAGCAGTGCCGGGGAGCCGCTCAACCCCGAAGTCATCCGCTGGTTTGCCGATGAACTCAACGTCACCATCCACGACCACTATGGCCAGACCGAAGTCGGCATGGTGCTGTGCAACCATCACGGGCTCGATCATCCGGTGCATATGGGCGCCGCCGGTTTTGCCTCGCCGGGCCACCGCATCGTGGTGCTCGATGACAATCATCAGGAGCTGCCCGTTGGCCAGCCGGGGATTCTGGCGGTTGATCGCAGCCAGTCGCCGATGTGCTGGTTTGGTGGCTACGAAGGCTTCAAGACCAAGGCTTTTGTCGGCAACTATTACCTGAGTGGCGATACCGTGGAGCTGAACCCGGACGGCAGCATCAGTTTTGTCGGGCGCAGTGATGACGTGATCACCACGTCCGGTTACCGCGTCGGGCCTTTTGATGTGGAAAGCGCCATGATCGAACACCCGGCGGTGGTAGAGGCCGCCGTGGTGGGCAAGCCGGACCGTGAGCGCACCGAGCTGGTCAAAGCCTTTGTGGTGTTGAACCCTCAGTATCTGGGGGATGCACAACTGGCTGAAACCCTGCGCCTGCACGTGCGTCAACGGCTGGCTGCCCACGCTTACCCCCGTGAAATCGAATTTGTCAGCGAATTGCCGAAGACACCCAGCGGCAAGTTGCAGCGCTTTATTTTGCGCAATCAGGAAATCGCCAAGGCTGAGCTGGCCGCAAGCGCCAGCGTCTAACTTTCAGGAATCATCATGCAAATCGAAAACAAGGTTTTTATCGTCACCGGTGGTGCATCGGGGCTGGGTGCCGCCACGGCGCACATGCTGGTCAAGGCAGGTGCCAAAGTGATGCTGGTGGACCTGAACGCCGAAGCAGTGGCCGCCCAGGCCCTGGCGTTGGGCGAGCAGGCGCGCAGCGCTGTGGCGGACATCAGCCAGGCAGATGCCGCCCAGGCGGCCGTGGCCGCTACAGTGGCCGCCTTTGGCGCGGTCAACGGGCTGGTCAACTGTGCCGGCATTGTGCGCGGTGAAAAGATCCTCGGTAAAAACGGCCCCCATGGGCTGGACACATTCAGCCAGGTGATCAACGTCAACCTGATTGGCAGCTTCAACATGTTGCGTCTGGCTGCAGCGGCGATTGCCGAAACCACTGCCGATGCCGAGGGCGAGCGCGGGGTGATCATCAACACGGCTTCGGTCGCGGCATTCGACGGTCAGATCGGTCAGGCAGCTTATGCCGCATCCAAGGGCGCGATTGCCAGTCTGACCTTGCCTGCAGCCCGTGAACTGGCACGCTTCGGCATTCGGGTAATGACCATCGCCCCGGGTATTTTTGAAACCCCGATGATGGCTGGCATGACGCCTGAAGTGCGTGCATCGCTGGCCGCCGGTGTGCCATTTCCACCACGCTTGGGCAAGCCTGACGAGTACGCCTCGCTGGTGCGTCAGATTATTGAAAACAGCATGCTCAATGGTGAGGTGATCCGACTCGACGGTGCCTTGCGCATGGCCGCGAAATAAGAGGTGAGATATGACAATCAGCAATGATCCGGTTGTAATCGTAAGTGCTGCGCGTACGCCCATGGGCGGCTTTCAGGGGGACTTCAAGGGCCTGACCGCGCCGCAACTGGGCGCTGCGGCGATCCGTGCAGCGGTTGAACGCGCGGGTGTTGCTGCCGATGGTGTGCAAGAAGTGTTGTTTGGCTGTGTGCTGTCGGCAGGCATCGGCCAGGCACCTGCCCGTCAGGCCGCCCTGGGGGCCGGGCTGGACAAGGGTACCCGTTGCACCACACTGAACAAGATGTGCGGCTCGGGCATGGAAGCGGCCATTCTTGGGCACGACAGGCTGCTGGCCGGCAGTGCCGATGTGGTGGTGGCAGGGGGCATGGAGAGCATGTCCAATGCGCCATACCTGCTTGATCGCGCCCGCAGCGGTTACCGCATGGGCCATGGCCGGGTGCTGGATCACATGTTCCTCGACGGCCTGGAAGACGCCTATGACCGTGGCCGCCTGATGGGGACTTTTGCCGAAGACTGCGCCCAGAATCACGGTTTTACCCGTGAAGCTCAGGATGCATTTGCCGTGGCCTCCCTGACCCGTGCGCAGCAGGCCATCAAGGACGGCAGTTTTAGCAGCGAGATCGTCCCGGTGCAG
This sequence comes from Pseudomonas bubulae, assembly GCF_900618535.1. Lineage (GTDB taxonomy): Bacteria > Pseudomonadota > Gammaproteobacteria > Pseudomonadales > Pseudomonadaceae > Aquipseudomonas > Aquipseudomonas bubulae. The sequence goes on from NZ_UYJA01000001.1 coordinate 27,655, forward strand.
GTGACCGTGGGTAAAGAGCAGCGCCTGATCAGTGATGACGAGCAGCCGCCCAAGGCCAATCTGGCAAAAATTCCAACCCTGAAACCGGCGTTCCGCGAGGGCGGTACGGTGACGGCGGCCAACTCCAGCTCGATTTCCGACGGTGCGGCGGCGCTGGTACTGATGCGTCGCAGCGAAGCGCAAAGACGTGGCCTCAAGCCGTTGGCGGTTATCCACGGCCACGCCGCCTTTGCCGATGAGCCGGGGTTGTTTCCGACTGCACCGGTGGGGGCAATCAAGCGCCTGATGAGCAGCACTGGCTGGGATCTGAATCAGGTCGATCTGTTTGAAATCAACGAAGCCTTCGCTGTGGTCAGCCTGGTAACCATGACTGAGCTGGATATCCCCCACAGCAAGGTCAATATCTACGGCGGCGCCTGTGCGCTGGGGCATCCGATTGGGGCTTCGGGTGCGCGAATATTGGTGACTTTGCTCTCGGCATTGCGCCAGCAAAAGGCTACACGCGGTGTTGCCGCCATCTGCATCGGCGGCGGTGAAGCCACGGCAATTGCCGTGGAATGTCTGTATTAAGGATTTTGTATGCTGCCTACACCCGAACAATTACAAATACGCGAAGCAGCCCGAGAGTTTGCCCAGGAACGCCTCAAACCCTTTGCCGCCGAGTGGGACAAGCAGCATCGGTTTCCTCGTGAGGCAATTGCCGAGATGGCTCAATTGGGATTTTTCGGCATGCTGGTGCCCGAGGAGTGGGGCGGTTGTGACACGGGTTATCAGGCCTATGCCATGGCCCTTGAAGAAGTCGCCGCCGGTGACGGCTCGTGCTCCACGATCATGAGCGTGCATAACTCGGTGGGTTGCGTGCCGATTCTCAAATACGGCAGCGAGGCGCAAAAACAGCAATTTCTGATCCCCCTGGCCAGCGGTGAAATGCTCGGCGCGTTTGCCCTCACCGAGCCGCAGGCCGGCTCCGATGCCAGTGACCTGAAAACCCGAGCCCGCCGCGAAGGCGATCATTACATTCTCAATGGCTGCAAGCAGTTCATTACCTCAGGGCAAAACGCCGGAGTGGCGATCGTGTTTGCGGTGACGGATCCGGCGGCGGGCAAGCGTGGCATTACCGCATTTATCGTACCCACGGATACTCCGGGTTACAGCGTGGCCCGGGTTGAAGACAAACTGGGGCAGCATGCATCGGACACCTGCCAGATTCTGTTTACTGACCTGAAGATACCGGTGGCCAACCGCCTGGGCGAAGAGGGGCAAGGCTACAAGATTGCCCTGGGCAACCTGGAAGGCGGGCGCATCGGTATTGCCGCACAAGCCGTAGGCATGGCCCGTGCAGCCTTTGAAGCGGCCCGCGACTATGCCCGCGAACGCGTGACCTTTGGCCAGCCCCTGGTGGAGCATCAGGCGGTGGCGTTTCGCCTGGCCGATATGTCGACGGAAATCGCCGTCGCCCGGCAGATGGTCCATTACGCTGCGGCACTGCGTGACAGTGGGCAATCGGCGCTGGTCGAGGCCTCGCAAGCCAAGCTGTTTGCATCGGAAATGGCCGAGCGCGTGTGCTCCAAGGCGTTGCAAACCCTGGGCGGTTATGGCTATTTGAGCGACTTCCCGCTGGAAAGGATCTACCGCGATGTGCGGGTGTGCCAGATCTATGAAGGCACCAGTGATATTCAGCGCATGGTCATTTCGCGCAATCTTTGAATCGAGGACATTAGCGATGAGCTACGAAACCATTCTGTTGGACATCCATGGGCAAGTGGGCCTGATTACCCTGAACCGGCCCCAGGCGCTGAATGCTCTGAATGCGCAATTGATCCGCGAAGTAAACCACGCGCTGGACAGCCTGGAAGCCGATAACGGGATTGGCTGTATCGTTATCACCGGCTCGAAGAAATCCTTTGCTGCCGGTGCGGACATCAAGGAGATGGCCGACCTGAGCTACCCGCAAATTTATCTTGATGACCTGTTTTCCGACAGCGACCGTGTGGCGGCCAGGCGCAAGCCGATTATTGCTGCAGTCGCGGGTTTTGCCCTGGGTGGCGGTTGTGAACTGGCAATGATGTGTGACTTTATTCTGGCCGGGGACAACGCCAAATTCGGCCAGCCTGAAATCAACCTGGGGGTGTTGCCGGGCATGGGCGGCACACAGCGCCTTACCCGTGCGGTGGGCAAGGCCAAGGCCATGGAAATGTGCCTGAGCGGGCGTTTGATAGGCGCAGAAGAGGCGGAACGTTCGGGGTTGGTGGCCCGTGTGGTGCCGGTGGATGAATTGCTCGACGAAGCGCTGAAGGTAGCGGCCACCATTGCCAAAAAGTCCCTGCCGGTGCTGATGCAGACCAAGGAATGCGTCAACCGTGCCTTTGAGGTGAACCTGGCTGAAGGTGTGCGTTTCGAGCGTCGGGTATTCCACGCCTTGTTCGCCACACAGGACCAGAAGGAAGGCATGGCGGCGTTTGTTGAAAAACGCGAGGCGCAGTTCAAGAACCAATAACTGCACATGCCTCTATGTGGGAGCGGGCTTGCTCGCGATAGCCTCAACTCGGTGTGTGAGAAGCACCGAGCCGCCTGCATCGCGAGCAAGCCCGCTCCCACTGGTTTTGAGCCAGTTTCTAAAGCAGGTAATTCTTCAACTCCCGCGCAATCACCATGCGCTGAATCTCGCTCGACCCTTCATAAATCTGGGTAATCCGCGCATCGCGGTAGTAGCGCTCCACCGGATAGTCTTCAAGGTAGCCATAGCCACCGTGGATCTGGATGGCTTTGGAACACACATACTCGGCCATTTCCGAAGCAAACAGTTTGGCTTGCGAAGCTTCTGACAGACAGGGCTTGCCCGCGCTGCGCAGGCGCGCCGCATGCAGGATCAGCAGGCGTGCCGCATTGATGCGGGTTTGCATGTCGGCGAGCATATTGGCCACGCTCTGGTGCTCAATGATCGCCTTGTCAAATTGCACCCGGTCACGGGCGTAACCCAGTGCTGCCTCGAAGGCCGCACGGGCGATGCCCAATGCCTGGGCGCCAATGCCGATTCGCCCGCCTTCCAGGTTGGCCAGGGCAATGGCCAGCCCCTTGCCGCGCTCGCCGAGCATATTGGCTTCAGGCACGCTGCAGCTGTTGAGGGTTACCGCGCAGGTGTCCGAGGCGCGGATGCCCATTTTGTGTTCGGTGCGGTCGACAATAAAACCGGGGGTGGCGGTGGGTACCAAAAACGCCGAAATGCCTTTTTTGCCCAGATCAGGGTCGGTTACCGCAAAGACAATGGCCAGTTTGGCGCGCTTGCCATTGCTGACAAACTGCTTGGCACCGGTAATCACCCATTGACCGTCACGCAACTCGGCGCGGGTGCGCAGGTTATGGGCCTCGGAGCCGGCCTGGGGCTCGGTCAGACAAAAGCAGGCGATGGTCTGGCCGCTGGCCAGCTCCGCCAGCCAGGTCTGTTTTTGCTCCTCGCTGCCGTATTTCAGTATCGGCCCGCAGCCCACCGAATTGTGGATGCTCATCAGGGCGCCGGTAGCGGCATCGCCCGCTGAGATTTCTTCCACGGCCAGGGCGTAGGCGACGTAGTCGACATAGGTGCCGCCCCATTCCTCCGGCACCACCATGCCCAGCAACCCCAGTTCGCCAAGCTTGGCCACCAGCGCGTCGTCGATCCAGCCGGCTTTTTCCCAGGCCTGGGCATGGGGGGCGATTTCACGCCGGGCAAAGTCGCGAGCCATGTCGCGGATCATCACTTGTTCTTCGCTCAGTTCGATGTCTTGCATGGCTCAGGCTCCCTTGGCGTTGAATGCGGTGAAGAAACTGGCGACATGGGCTGGATCCAGTGCATCCAGGCTGGGCGGGTTCCACTGCGGTTTCTTGTCCTTGTCGATAATCAATGCACGCACGCCTTCCATCAGGTCGCCGCGATCAAACCACTGGCGATCCAGGTGCAGTTCCAGGGCGAAGCATTGCTCAAGGGGCAGCGCTCGGCCACGGCGCAGCATTTCTAGGGTCACGGCCATCGCCAGCGGCGAGCGGGTTTGCAACAAGTCGGCGTTTTCATTGGCCCAGTCGCGAGTTTCCGGGGCTATGACAGCGCGCAGATGAGCGATAATCCGTGGCATGTCGACCTGGGCGAAAACGCTGTCAATCAGCGGGCGCAACCTGGCCAGCGGTGGGTCGGGCAATACGGTTACGGCGAATCGGGCTACCAGCGCGGTCAGGTCATCGATAGGGGATTTTTGCCAGTTGAGGCTGTCGAGGCCCTTGTCCAGTTCAGGCAGTGCGGTGCTTTCCAGATAGCCGTCAGCAAGCCCGCAGTACAAGGCATCGGCAGCGCGGATTTGGACCCCGCTGACGCCCAGGTAAGTGCCCAACTGACCTGGCGTTCGGGTCAGGAAGTAGCTACCGCCAACGTCAGGAAAATAACCGATGCCCACTTCCGGCATCGCCAATTTGCTGCGCTCGGTAACCAGGCGCAGATCCGCGCCTTGCACCAGGCCCATGCCGCCGCCGAGAACGAAGCCGTCCATCAAGGCCACAACGGGTTTGGGGTAGCGGTGCAGGGTCAGGTCGAGGGCATATTCCTCTTCAAAGAACAGGGTATGCAGGGTGTCGTTGTTTTGATAGCTGTCGTACAGCGAGCGTATATCTCCGCCCGCGCAGAAGGCTTTTTCGCCCGCGCCACGCAGTACCACGGCCTTGACTTGCGGGTCTTCGACCCAGGCATCGAGTTGCTGCTGGAGGCTGCGGACCATTTCAAGATTGATGGCATTGAGTCCGCCTGGGCGGTTCAAGGTCAGGTGGCCAATATGGTTGCGGACCTCGGCCAGAACGGTGCTTTGCAGCTGCGCGATATCCGGTGTCGGTGAGGAGGAAACCTGAGCAGTCATCACTAACTCCCTGCTTTATATTATTTTTAAGGGGGTTCACGGGTGAACGATAACCGATGCTAACAGTGCAAATTTGCCCATTACAACCCTGATAAGTGCAGGGTTGCTGTGCATTTTTGCATATTGGGCGTGCAGCAATGCGCGATCTTATTGCGCCAGCCAGCCACCATCGACATTCCATGCCGCGCCCCGTACCTGACTGCCAGCCTCACTGCATAAAAACAGCACCAGCTCGCCCAGTTGCGGCGGGGTGACGAATTCCAGCGAAGGTTGTTTTTCGGCCAACAGGTCGTGCTGCGCCTGATAGGGGTCAATGCCCTGGCTGATGCGCTGATCAATCTGTTTTTGCACCAGCGGCGTCAGCACCCAGCCCGGGCAAATGGCGTTGCAGGTGATATTGCTGGTGGCGGTTTCCAGGCCCACCACTTTGCTCAGGCCGATTACCCCGTGCTTGGCGGCGACATAGGCGGCCTTGCCGACCGAGCCCACCAGGCCATGAACCGAGGCAATATTGACGATGCGCCCCCAGCCGCGCTTGCGCATGCCGGGCAGGGTGAGGCGGGTGCTGTGGAACACGCTGGACAGGTTAATGGCGATGATCGAATCCCAGCGCTCTACCGGGAACTCTTCGACGCTGGCTACATGCTGAATGCCTGCATTGTTGACCAGGATGTCGACGCCGCCGAATTCGCGCTCGGCATAATCGATCATGTCGGCGATCTGCGCCGGGTCGCTGACATCTGCGGGGTGGTGACCTACCCTGACGCCGAACTGTTCGACTTCGGCAATCACTTTGGCCGGATCGCCAAAACCGTTGAGGATCAGGTTGGCTCCGGCCTTGGCCAGGCTCAATGCGATACCCAGGCCGATGCCGCTGGTGGAGCCGGTAACCAATGCAGTTTTACCTGTAAGGCTCATGATCAATTCCTCGGATGAGTCACGACGGATTCGTGAATGAGGAAACGTAGCACGGGGATTTGCCGTTGCCCAAACGAAACGACCCGCCAAAAGGCGGGCCGTCTTCACGCAGCGCGCAGAGGATCAGTCCTGGCGGCTGGTGACTTCCAGCAGGTGGTAGCCAAACTGGGTTTTAACCGGGCCTTGCACCACGTTGATTGGCGCGCTGAACACGACAGTGTCGAATTCTTTAACCATTTGGCCCGGGCCGAAAGAGCCCAGATCGCCGCCCTGACGGCTGGACGGGCAAGAAGAATTGGCCTTGGCAACTTCGGCGAAATCAGCGCCGCCTTCGATTTGGGCTTTCAGTTCGTTGCACTTGTCTTCGGTGGCAACCAGGATATGACGGGCAGTGGCTTTGGCCATGAGGGTGTACTCCTTTCAAGAAAGTGCCGAGCCTACCGGATTCAGTAGGGTTTTTCTCGGCAAAAAGTGCGCTTAGCTATATTTCGTTGCGGGTTTGCCGGTGGGCTTATGCTCCCGCTGCCTTTAGTCGTCTGGCGTGATCGAGGTAATGGGCGACAGGGTCAATGCGTGTGCGGTTCATTCTGGCCAGGTGATTGATGGTGTCCAAGTGGTCCATTGCATAGTCCGAGCCGATCACATGGCCCAGATGCGAGCTGAAACGTCCGACCAGCCCGTCGTTCTGTTTGCTCTCGCGGGTAAAGAAACTGCCAAAGATGCGGCAGGCATTGTGTAGAGGGTCGAGCAGATTTAGCGACTCCGACAACCGTGAGCCCTTGATGATGCCGCTCCATGAGTAATAAAGAACGTCATTGACCTGCTCGGGGCCCATGCCGCCCCATGTGGCGGGCAGGCCCTGGGGGTATTTCAGGTTGAAGGCGGCAACGCCTTCGGTGGTCAGCGCGTTGAGGGCTTCAAGGGCGTGTTGCGGTAATTGCCGGTGGCCGGTGATCGCGGACAGGAAACTGGAAAACGAGGTGGTCAGGGCGGCGGCGACGGTTTCGGGGAGCGATCCGGGCACGAAGGCCTGGCGCAAGCGGTCTGCTGCTTCGGAGCCATGATTCGGTCCGCTGACGGAGGTGACGGAGGCGATCAGAAGGGGGGCCACGGCTGCCGCATAGCGGGCTGTCAGGGCACCCTGGCTGTGGCCGATCAGGTTGACCCGTGTTGCCCCGGTGCGCGAGCAAACCCCGCGTATGTATTCAAGCAGCTGCTCGCCCCGGGTCTCGTTGTTGTTGGCGGCCGAGATGATCGGTACGAAAACCCGGGCGCCCGATCCGCCGAGCGCTTGCTTGATGCCTTTGAAGTAGTTGAATGGGCCTATGCGGCCGAAACCGAAGAGGCCGTGTACCAGTAATATCGGATACTTGGTATTGGCTGAGTCGTCCATGGGCTATTTTCCAGGTGTTTTTGAACCATAAAAACACCTTAGTCGATACCGGCTTCGCGCAACCGTAGGCATTGTCCCTGGTTGCGCTGCGGTTTGCCGAACGCGTCTGTCAGGCGATGGCCTTGGCGGTGTGGCGCTGTGTTTGCAACTGATGTGCGGCGTTACGCAGCAGTTGCTCGGTCGCGTCCCAGCCCAGGCAGCCATCGGTCACCGAGACCCCGTAGCGCATGTTTGCACCCAGGGACTGGCAGCCTTCGAACAGATGGCTTTCGAGCATCATGCCGATCAGCGAGTGATCGCCGGCAAGACGTTGTTCAAGCACATCATTGAAGACTTGCGGCTGGCGCAGCGGGTCTTTGCCACTGTTGGCGTGGCTGCAATCGACCATCATGCGGGCCGGGATGGCGGACTTCTCAAGCCCTGCACGAGCCTTGGCGACGTTGGCGCGGTCGTAGTTGGGACCGCTGTGGCCGCCGCGCAACACCAGATGGGTGTCGGGATTGCCACGGGTCTCGACGATTGCCGGGTGGCCCTGGCTGTCGATGCCGAAGTGACGATGGCTGTGGGCGGCGGAACGCATGGCGTCGCAGGCAATGGCCACGCCGCCGTCGGTGCCGTTCTTGAAGCCCACCGGCAAATCAAGCCCGCTGGCCATTTCGCGGTGGATTTGCGATTCCGTGGTGCGGGCGCCAATAGCTACCCAGCCCAGCAAGTCGTCGAAGTAGCCGGCGGCGATGGGTTGCAATAGCTCGGTGGCGACCGGCAGGCCCATGCGCAGCATCTCCAGCATCAATTCGCGCGAAAGGGTCAGGCCGTGGGCCATGTCATCGCTGCCGTCCAGGTGCGGGTCGTAGGCCAGGCCTTTCCAGCCCACGGTGGTGCGCGGTTTTTCAATGTAAGCACGCATTACCAGCAGCATGTCGTCGCGCACATCATGGGCGAGGGCAGCCAGGTTGCTGGCGTATTCCAGGGCGGCGACGGGATCGTGGATGGAGCAGGGGCCGACCACCACCAGTAAACGGGAGTCTTCACCGTCAAGGATGGCGCGAATGGCCTGGCGCTGGCTGCTGATCTGGACGCGCAGGGCATCGCTGAGGGGCAGTTGCTGTTTGAGTTGTGCTGCCGTGGGCAGGCGACGGGTCGTCACCGGGGCAGATACGGCGTGTACGGTTGGCAGGGCGGATACGGATGCGTTCATGGTTCGGGCTTCCTGGGCAGGCGGCGGGTTGTCCCGCGCGCTCAGCCCTAGTGGGGTGTTCGACAATTGGCCAGACTGGCTGTAAGTACGTGCGTGCCACCAATGTGGGTCCGTTCGGAGGCGGCAGGCTGTCCCGAACGGCGGCTGATAAATCGCCATGCAGTGCAAAGGTCGAAACGGTAATAAGTGGCGTAGTTCATGGGGTAAATCCTCAATTCAAGAAAATGTCAGGGGCCAAAAAAACAAAACCCCCGGTCGGGAAGCCGACCGGGGGTGAGAATTCTCTGTCAGGCGACCCCTAAGTAGTGGGCGCCGTGTGGGTATCAGGCGCGCCAGTGGCTAAACCAATACCCAAAATAAAATCGTGCTGTGGAGTGCATGTTGTTCGCGCACACAGCAGCAGCCAGACGCGATTGGCGTGTGGTCATGCAGATGGCGGTGGTGGCGTGATGCAACATGGGTGGTCTCCGATTGATGGTTTGCAGCTTACGCGAGGCGAACGGGCAGATTCAATAAGAAAATACTATCTGGAACTCCCACGATCACTATTGACCTGTACGTGTGCAATGCCGGGGCAGGGCGCAGAGCCCTGTAATCGGGCCCCTGAGCCAGTATGAACACTAAATCGGGCCTGTCGCCCGATTAGGCGCATACTCAAGCTAACTCATCATCCTTAGCTTCTGTCAGATGCGTGCCCTGGGACGGAATGATCCCGTCCTTCATGCCCAGAAGAACCGCTACCTTGTGGGCTTCACCACGTTTCCCCTTTTTGCGCCCGGCGAGCACTTGATAAGTGGTAGCCGGGTCTATGCCATGTTCCCGAGCGAACTCTTGAACGGACTTTCCCTGGTGTTCCAGCCATGCCTTGGCTTGTGCAGCGGTACGAATTCCGGTCATAGTTCAAAACCGTTCAAAGTTGTTTAATATTTATCGATTATACCATCCTTGTGGGTGTTTAAAATGGGATCCTACATCCAAATGAGTGGAATTGGTTTGCGCTTGCGGCAGGAGCGAGAGCGGCTAGGTTTGTCGCAAAAAACTTTTGGCGAAATCGGTGGTGTCGAGGCTAATGCCCAGGGCAAATATGAAAATGGTGACCGCGCACCCAAGGCAGATTACTTGTCGCGCGTTGCTGCCCGGGGTGTAGACGTGCTTTACGTGTTGACCGGCAGTCCAACCCCGACCCTGCTCGATAATTTGAGTCATCTTGAAGAGAAGGTGCTGATCAGTTACAGGGTGCTGCACAAGGAGGATCAGGACGCCATTCGCCGCCTCACCACTACCCTGGCAGAATTATCGGCACCTCAAGCGGCAAAGGAACGCCGTGATCCTAAGGAGGTAGATCCCGTCAAGGAATGAATGTTTAAAAGGATTTAATGCTTTGGCAGGGATAGTTGACGCAAGTCGATAGGTTGGTGCTTTAGTTTTTGCTAAGGTGTCGGCAATCAACCAAGACCAATTTGCGAGGTGTCGACTTGATTCGGGTTCTAGTGGTCGATGACCACGATCTTGTGCGTACAGGGATCACACGAATGCTGGCCGATATCGAAGGTCTGCAGGTGGTCGGTCAGGCCGAGTCCGGCGAAGAGTCGTTGCTCAAGGCTCGTGAATTGAAGCCGGATGTGGTCCTGATGGATGTCAAAATGCCTGGCATTGGTGGTCTTGAGGCTACTCGCAAGATGATGCGCAGCCACCCGGATATCAAGGTTGTCGCTGTGACCGTGTGTGAAGAAGACCCTTTTCCTACGCGCTTGCTGCAAGCAGGCGCGGCGGGTTACATGACCAAAGGTGCCGGTCTGGCTGAAATGGTTCAGGCAATTCGCCAGGTGTTCGCAGGCCAGCGCTATATCAGTCCGCAAGTGGCACAGCAACTGGCGCTCAAATCTTTTCAGCCTGCCAGCGACTCTCCCTTCGATGCCTTGTCCGAGCGCGAAATCCAGATCACCCTGATGATTGTTGGCTGTCAGAAGGTTCAGGTTATTTCTGACAAGCTTTGTTTGTCGCCCAAGACGGTAAACACCTATCGCTACCATATTTACGAGAAGCTCTCGGTCAAGAGCGATGTTGAGCTGGCCTTGCTGGCCGTTCGTCACGGCATGGTTGATGCTGGTTAGAGATGACAGACGTGTTTGATGCAAGTGCATTTCTTTCGACCTGCAGTGGTCGACCCGGCGTGTATCGCATGTTCGACAGCGATGCGCGGCTTCTCTATGTGGGCAAGGCCAAGCACCTGAAAAAACGCCTGGCCAGCTATTTTCGCAAAACCGGCCTGGCGCCCAAGACGGCTGCACTGGTTGCGCGTATCGCGCAAATTGAAACCACTATTACCGCCAACGAAACCGAAGCGCTGTTGCTTGAGCAGACGCTTATCAAAGAGTGGCGTCCGCCGTACAACATCCTGTTGCGCGACGACAAGTCCTACCCCTATGTGTTTTTGTCGGATGGTCAATACCCGCGGCTGAGTATTCACCGCGGTGCCAAAAAACTGAAAGGCAAGTATTTCGGGCCTTACCCCAGCGCCGGCGCCATCCGTGAAAGTCTGAGTATCCTGCAGAAGACTTTTCTGGTGCGTCAGTGCGACGACAGCTACTTCAAAAACAGAACGCGACCTTGCTTGCAGTACCAGATCAAGCGTTGCAAGGCGCCTTGCGTCGGCCTGGTTGACCCGCAGGAATATGCCGAGGACGTACGCCATTCGATCATGTTCCTTGAAGGGCGTAGCAGTGCCCTGACCGATGAGTTGAACGCAGCCATGGAACAGGCTGCCAGCACGCTGGACTTCGAGCGTGCTGCTGAGGTGCGTGACCAGATTTCCTTGCTGCGCCGGGTTCAGGACCAGCAAAGCATGGAGGGCGGTAACGGCGACGTGGACGTGATTGCCGCTTTCGTCAACCCGGGCGGCGCCTGTGTGCACCTGATCAACGTGCGCGGCGGGCGTGTGCTGGGCAGCAAGAATTTTTTCCCTCAGGTAGGTATTGAGGAAGATGTCGCCGAAGTCATGGCGGCCTTTCTTGGCCAGTACTACATCAGCAGCCCCGAGCGCGACCTGCCCAGCGAGTTGATCGTCAACGTGGAGCATGAGAGCTTCGGCGCGATTATCGATGCAATCGCCGAGCTGCGTGGCCGAGAGCTGGCGATCAGCTATCGTGTGCGCGGCACCCGGGCGCGCTGGCAGCAGTTGGCGGTCACCAATGCCGAGCAAGCGCTGATGGCCCGCCTGACCAATCGCCTGCATGTGGCGGCGCGTTTTGAAGCCTTGGCCCAGGTATTGAAACTCGACGAGATTCCGCAGCGCCTGGAGTGCTATGACATCAGCCACTCCAGCGGCGAGGCCACTGTGGCGTCCTGCGTGGTGTTTGGCCCCGAGGGGCCGATCAAGTCCGACTACCGGCGCTTTAACATTGAAGGTGTCACGCCAGGCGACGACTATGCCGCCATGCACCAGGCACTGATGCGGCGCTTCAGTCGACTCAAGGAGGGAGAGGGTAAACTGCCGGACATTCTTCTGGTCGACGGTGGCAAGGGGCAGATGTCGATGGCCCGTGATGTGCTGAATGAATTGGCAGTACCCGACCTGATTTTGCTTGGCGTGGCCAAAGGTACGACGCGCAAGGCCGGTTTTGAAACGCTTTACCTGAATGATGCGGCCCATGAATTCACCCTCAAGGGTGACTCGCCGGCCTTGCATCTGATCCAGCAAATCCGTGACGAGGCCCACCGCTTTGCAATTACCGGGCACCGGGCGCGACGCGGAAAAACCCGTCGAACCTCAACGCTGGAAGGCATTGCAGGGGTAGGGCCGACCCGCCGCCGAGATTTATTGAAACATTTTGGTGGCTTACAGGAGCTATCTCGTGCAAGCATCGAGGAGATCGCCAAAGCACCCGGGATCAGTAAAAAGCTCGCTGAGTTGATTTATGCAAACCTGCACAGCGAGTAGAATGCCACCTCACCTCGTAGCCAGTTGTGCCGATGAATATCCCTAATTTGATCACCGTACTACGCGTTCTACTTATTCCTTTCTTCATTTTGTTGTTTTACCTGCCTTACAGCTGGAGTTATGCAGCCGCCAGCTCAGTCTTCGCCTTTGCGGCGGCGACCGACTGGCTTGACGGCTACCTGGCCCGCCGGCTGGAGCAGAGCACGCCTTTTGGTGCCTTTCTGGATCCGGTGGCCGACAAGTTGATGGTGGCTGTGGCTTTGGTGTTGCTGGTGCAAGAGCATCACAACGTGTGGCTGACCTTGCCGGCGGCGGTGATTATTGGCCGTGAGATCGTCATCTCCGCGTTGCGCGAGTGGATGGCGGAGCTGGGGGCACGGGCCCAGGTAGCGGTCTCGAACATGGGCAAATGGAAAACCGCAGCGCAAATGCTCGCTCTGGTCATACTGCTGGCCAATCCGTCGGACTTCAGCTTCTGGGTATTGGTAGGGTACGGGTTGCTGTTGGTAGCTGCCGGCTTGACCCTGTGGTCGATGCTCCAGTATTTGCGGGCTGCCTGGCCGCATCTGAAGACCACCTCGGTAAAATAAATAAAACTTTTAAAACAAAGGCTTGACGCGTTATTAGATTTCTATAGAATGCGCATCACCAAGCGGGAATAGCTCAGTTGGTAGAGCACGACCTTGCCAAGGTCGGGGTCGCGAGTTCGAGTCTCGTTTCCCGCTCCAAACATGGCCCAGTGAATTCAATCGGATTCGCAAGGGCAGAACAAAGGACCTTCGGGTCCTTTTTTCGTTTCTGGCGTTTTATTCGGGGATGCTGAATCGCTCTTCTGAAGCCGCGGGCTGAAAATGATGTGCGCCCGACACAGCGTATTGATCTATTAAATGCCCAACCGTTTGCTATTCCCTGGCCTGTTTGATTGAGACGTTGAATATGGGTTTATTTAAAGTTCGCAGCTCTTTCAAGAAAAGCGCACTTGCCCCGCCAGCGACCCACTTCACTCAAGTCCGGCGCCATCAGCTCCCGGACAGCAGATTGCGATTTCATGTTTAGTGCATCATGTTTAATGATCTTTAGCGCTTTAATATGTTAGCGAAATCAATCAGTTGATCAGCTCTGCCCATCAGCGGGTATTCGCCCGCTGAATAACGGCGCGCTCTTGTTGTATTGTCCTACAAGGCAATTGATTTCTATATAACAGGCTCTGGCAACGGATCAGGAATATTGGTAGTTTGCGCCCCGTTGATCACTGGACCTCTAATAATGAAAAAACTATTCTTCAAGACCACCCTCGGTCTTGCCGTTGCACTTGCGTCGTCTCAGCTACTTGCCAGCGGTCTTGCAATCAATGAACAAAGTATCAGCGGTATGGGCACCGGTTTCGCCGGTCGATCGTCCTCCGCGGATGATGCCAGTACCGTTTACGGCAACCCTGCCGGCATGGCGCGCCTGAAACAGGAGCAGGTGAGTGCAGGTGCTGCCTTGCTCGTGGCGAAAACCGATATCAGCCATACCCGCAGTACCTTTGGCGGCAAGGAAGACGGCGATATGGTGCCGTTGACTGCGGTGCCAATGGGTTATTACGTCAAGCCGATTGATGAACACTGGGCTTTCGGTGTCGGTTTCTATGTGCCGTTTGGTTTGATTACGGACTATGGCAGTGGTTTCGCCGGCCGCTACTTCGCCAATAAAAGCAAGATTCAAGTCATGACGTTCCAGCCTACGGTCAGCTATGCCTTCAATGACAAGGTCTCGATCGGGTTTGGTCCGACCATCAACCGCATTGACGGTGAACTGACTTCACAAGTGCCAAATGCCCTTACCCCGGGCAGTAACGACGGCAAGGTGAAGATCAGCGGCGATGACACGGCCATCGGTTTCAACGCCGGTATCCTGGTACAGGCCACTGACAGCACCCGTGTGGGCCTGACGTATCACTCCAAGGTCAGTTACAACCTCAAGGGCACTACCAAGGTCACTGGCGGTACCTTCAGCCTGCTGGGCCTCAGCGGCCAGAGCTACGATGCCAAGCTGGACCTGGACACGCCGGAGTCCGTGGACTTCTCGGTCACTCACCAGCTCAATGATGACTGGACTCTGTATGCGGGGAGCACCTGGACCCGCTGGAGCCGCCTCAAGGACATTACCGCTCAGAACAGTGATGTCAGCCCGCGTCTTGGCGGCTCGTTGAGCACCATTACCGAGGAGCAGAACTGGCACGACACCTGGGCCCACGCCATTGGCGTCGCGTATCAGTTGAATCCGCAATGGGTGTTGCGCACGGGCTTGTCAGTCGATGAGTCGCCGACCAACAACAGCAACCGTTCGCCGCGTATCCCCACCGGTGACCGTACCGCCATCAGCTTCGGCGCTGGCTGGACGCCGGTGAGTAACATGACGATCGACCTGGCGTACTCCTACCTGTGGGAAGACAGTACCAAGGTCAACGACAGTTCGGCTTCCAAGGGCGCGTACAGCTCTACCTACAAAAACAGCGCGAGCGGTTTTGGTACTTCGATCACCTATCGTTTCTGATCTGCGGGTTTACGCAATATCACTGCAGTGATCTGAAGCAGAGTAGGGCCAGATATGTTTCGCATTTATTGCGGCGCATATCTGGCTCAAACCCTAGGGCGTGCTACGACAGATCAAATTTATGGCAGTGACAGTCAGTTGCTCTGAAGAGACGTTTCGCTATTGATATCGGAAGCGTCCTAACTCTTTTCATTCAAACATATCCAAGACTTACCCCACCCGGAGACGCGCCAAGGCTTTTGCCTGCGAATTGTCTCGTTGAAAAGACTTTGCCTCACTCATCAAGTTTGGCGAATCACGGATGGAGTAAGCATGTTTGGATGTTATCTCGGGATGAGGTCATTAATTCCGGTTGTACCGGGCAGCCTGGCCAAGCTGGGTTTGTTATCCCCAGAAACCGACAGGGATGATCGGCATTCAGCCTTCTTGGCCCGCCAGTCTTCAGCAGCACTCCATGCCCGGGAATCTTTCCTGGGCATGCCTAAACGTGGCCTGGCCTTTATTTTGGCCAATGCGCTGTTCTGGCAACCACTGCTGGTGCAGGCCGAAGGCATCGTTGTCAGCGGGCCAGGCACCAGCCTGGGAGCGGCGGGTAATGGCGTTCCGATCGTCAATATTGCTGCACCCAATGGCAGCGGTCTGTCGCATAACCAGTTCAATGACTACAACGTCGGTGCCAATGGCCTGATCCTCAACAACGGCATTGACCGTACCCAGTCGACCCAACTGGGCGGCATCATCCTAGGCAACCCGAACCTGCAGGGCAACGCCGCCCATATCATCCTCAACGAAGTCAACGGCGTCAGTCCCAGCCAGTTGCGCGGTTATACCGAAGTGGCGGGGCAGTCGGCCAAGGTGATCGTGGCCAACCCCTACGGTATTACCTGTAATGGCTGCGGTTTTATCAATACTCCCAGTGTCACGCTTAGCACGGGCAAACCCCTGTTTGATAATGGTCGTCTGGATCGTTATCAGGTTGATGGCGGTACGGTGACCATTGACGGTCAGGGTTTGAACGCCAGTAATATCGATCGCTTCGACATCATCACCCGCTCGGCGAAGATCAACGCCCAGATCAATGCGCGTCACTTGACGGTGATTGCCGGTCGCAACGACGTCAATGCCCGGACCCTGCACGCCACTGCGCGCGCGGATGACGGCAGCGCCAAGCCGCAGTTGGCAATTGACTCCAGCGCCTTGGGCGGAATGTATGCGGGCGCCATCAGGCTGGTGGGTACCGAGGCCGGTGTCGGGGTCAAGCTGGATGGCACGCTGGCGGCCAGTGGCGGGGATATACAGCTCGATGCCAATGGGCATTTGCGTATGGCTCAAGTCACGGCCAGCAGTGCGATCACAGGCAAGGCTGGAAGTCTCGATGCCCAAGAGGCGATCTATGCTGGCAGCACACTGGATATGCAGGCTCAAGGCGACCTGAGCAGCCGTAAAAACCTTATCGCACGTGACAGCATCAAGCTCTCCAGCGGCGCGCAGTTGACCAATCGCGGCATTATCGAGGCCGGGGTCAATGCCGACCATTCCCGCAACAGTCATGGCGATGTGTACATCGACGCAAAAACGCTTGCGAACACAAACGCCAGCATCATTGCCAGTCGTCACCTGACAGCTAGCGCCCAAATCCTGAGCAATCAGGGTGGCACGCTGAGCGCCAAACAGGCCGCCAGCATCCGTGCAGACACTCTGGATAACCAGAACAAAGGGCGGATTCTGAGTAGCGCCAGTCTCGACCTCAAAACTGATCGGTTTCTTAACAGCCAAGGTCTGGTTTCAGCCAGCAGCATCGACGCCCGGATCGGCAGCCTGGACAACCGCACTGGCATGCTCAGCAGTCAGGGTGAGATGCGCCTGGCCGTTGATGGCACATTGCATAACTACAGTGGCGTAGTGATAGCCGACGGCAACGCAAGCGTAACTGCAACCCGCCTCGATAACAGCAGCGGCCGGATTTCCGGCAAGCAGAACCTCAAGGTTCAAGTGCAGGATCTAAACAACCAGCAAGGTCAACTGATCGGCCAAGGTGCCGTCCAACTGAGCAGTAATATCCTGGACAACCGTCATAAAGGCCTGGTCGGCGGCGCTCAAGGGCTGACGCTTGATGTGGCCGATATCGATAACCGTGAAGGCGAAGTGTCGAGCCAGGCTGGTTTGTCGTTGACGGGTTTTCGCCTGGACAACACGGGCGGCAGGCTTACCAGCGAAAAACACAGCCGTCTTGAGCTTAGTGCCGGCGTGGCAAACACCTTGGGCCTGATCAGCAGTGACGGCGGGTTAAGCCTCTCTGCGACTGAGTTGTCCAACCACCTGGGCAGCATTTCCAGCGCAGGCCAACTTGCTATCAGCAGTGGTGGGTTGAACAACGAAAAGGGTTCGCTGCAGGGCAAGGCCATCACGCTCGACTTGGGTACTGCCACAGGCGATCTCAACAATATGGGCGGCCTGATCACCACAGCAGGCCCTTTGACCCTCAAGCACCTGCGTGACCTGAACAACCGTGGCGGCGAGATTTCCACTACGCAAACCCTTAGCCTGAGTGTCCGCAACCTTGATAATACGGGCGGCAAGCTGATCAGCAACAACCTGTTGGTCATCAATGGTGACAACCTGCTCAATCAGGGCGGGCTGATCTCCGGCTGGCAGGGTTTGAATGCCACCGGTACAACGCTCGACAATCGCAACAGCGGCAAACTGTCCAGCCTTTACGGCAACCTTGATGCCCATCTCAGCTCCAGCCTTCTCAATAGCGGTACAGGTATTCTGGTCAGCCAAAAAAACCTGACCGTCACAGCGGCCAACCTGGACAACAGCGGTCAGGGCAATATAACCAGTGCTGGCGCCCAAAGCCTTGATGTCAGTGGTTGGCTGAACAACGCCGAGGGCGGGGTGATTGACAGTGGTGCGGCTCTCTATCTGAGTGCGCGTGATCTCGACAACAGTGCTGGCAGTATCAAAGGTGCCGCCGCCACAACCCTCGACCTGCCTGGCACCTTGACCAACACCCGCGGCAAGCTGTCCAGCGGTGGCCCGCTATTGATCCAGCGGGCGGCGCAGATCGACAACCAGGGCGGTGAGCTGGTCAGCAGAAGCGTGCTGAGCCTGATGACCGCTGGCCTGGACAACCGCAATCGCGGCACAGTCGCGGCAGATGGCAAGTTGGACATTAGCGTCAGTGGCCTGGTGCAAAACAGCAATGACGGCCTGATCTACAGCCAGGACGGCGAGCTCAAACTTACCGCTAGCCGCCTGGACAACGCCAAGGGCAAGGTGCAAGGCAAGACCGGCTTAGAACTGGACATTACTGAAAATATCGACAATCAGGGTGGCAAACTGATTGCCCAAAACGGTGATTTGGCGATCAAGGCCGCCAACCTGGATAACCGTGGTGGTGAGCTTGGCAGCCTCAAGCAAGCCCTCAATGCTCGCGTAGTCGGTGTACTGCGCAACGGTGTGGCAGGGATCATCCAGGGCCTGCGTCTGAATCTGATCGCGGGCAGTATCGATAACGTCGGCGGGAAAATCTCAGCGCAAGTGGGCGATGCCCTCGTGACCACCGACGCTTTTGACAATCGCGACGGCAATCTCTACGTCAAGCGTCTGCTGACAATAACCGGCAACGCCTTCGACAACAGCGGCGAAACAGGTGGGCGTGTGGCAGCAGAGCACGTCAGCCTCGATCTGAGCAACGCCCTGAATAACCATAAAGGCCTTATCGAAAGCACAGGAACCCTGAGTGTCAGCGCCGCCAGCGTGGATAACCGGACGGGGCAGTTGCGTACGCTGGGTACCAGCGGCGATACCTTGTTCCAGATTGGCGGGCTGCTGGACAACCGCAACGGCACCCTGGAAAGCGCCAATACTGAGTTGACGTTACTCGCGGGCAGCTTCCAGAACGCGGGTGGCAAGGTACTGCATTCCGGCAGCGGCACTTTCGCCATTGATCCGTCGATCCTCGACAACGTTGGCGGCAGTCTGGAGAGTCGAGGTGGCCTGACCCTCAACCAGGACAGCTGGACCAACAGCAGCGTGATTCAGGCCGCGCGCCTGACAGTCAACGTCAACAGCCTCAATCAAGTTGCGGGCGGCCAGTTACTGGCATCCAACAGTTTTGTTGGCGCAGGCGGGAACTGGTCCAACAACGGTTTGCTCGCCAGTGACGGCACTCTGAGTATCAACCTGGAGGGTACTTATTCGGCCAGTGGTCGGCTGAGCAGCCTCGGATCCCTGGATCTGCGCGCCGCGCAACTGCACTTCAGCGAAACCGCCACCCTGGTCGGTGGTGACGGCACCCGGGTCACAGTGGCAGGACAGTTGAACAACGCCGGGCGGATGACGTCTGCGACCGACCTCAACCTCATTGCCAATGAGGTGTCCAACACCGGCACACTGGGGGCTGGCGCGAACCTTATGCTCACTGCCGACACAGCACTCAATCGCGATGGTCTGATTTTCAGCGGCGGTGACATGCAGCTGCTGACCACCACCTTCACCAATGCCTATGCGACGGTCTATGGCCTGGGCGATGTGCTGATCGCCAAAGATACAGATCACAACCAGGCCGATTTGCTGGACAACCGCTCCGGCACGGTGGAAAGCGCGCAGAACCTGAGCATCCGCGCCATGACCGTGAATAACGTGCGGGATGTGCTGGAATACACGGCCCAGGAAAAAAGCTCGGTGACCATCACTGAGCTCGATTGCAACTTGATACCTGGTGCCGGGTGTGACTTTCGTCGTAAAGGGCGGCGAAACGGCCTGTGGCAAATCGATGAAACCGATCGCCTGAACGTTACCCGAAGCACAGCGGCTTCGCTCTTGGGCAGTGGCGCGGACCTCCAGATCCACGCCGGGACGCTCAATAACCACAGCAGCACCATTGCCGCCACAGGCAACGTGACGGCCACCGCAGAGACCCTTAACAACCTGGGCGTGCAAGGGCAGGAGATCACCACCACCCGCACGTACTGGAACTATGTCACACAGATTTTTGCGGCCATCCCGGCGGCTGCCAATTTCAATGCCAAAAACAGCCCCACACCCTCGGCCACCGTTGAGTCTGACCTGAGTTACTTTATTGGCCTGCTGGGCGGTGGCAAGCTATCGCACACCACCCGCACCCAAAACATCGACGGGCAGGCCCATGACGCTGTGATCCAAGCCGGGGGCGACGTCAACCTCAGTGCCGGGCAAAGCCTTAACAACAGCGTGATCCGGCCGTACTACGGTTATGTCGCTGCCGGCCGTACGCCAACCGACACGGGCGCGGGAAGTGGCTACTCCACACCGATCCACATCAACGCCCAATTGCCAGCGGATGTGGCCCAGCAACAAGTGAACCCGGTAGAGCTGCCCGGCTTCAGCTTGCCTGAGGGCCAGAACGGCCTGTTTCGCCTGAGCGGGCAGGGCAGCAGCACTGTGTCGGCCGTTCACTCTCCCTCCCTACCGGTCGACCTCTCAGGTGCAGCAGGTTCTGCAACAGCGATTGACGGCCTGACCATCAACCGTGTTCAGGGCTTGCCTGACACAAACGTTGTAACCAGCCCGCACAAATACCTGATCGAAACCAACCCGGCTCTGACCCACCTCAAACAATTTATGGGCTCGGACTACCTGCTGGCGAAGTTGGGTTACGACCCGGACCAAAGCCAGAAGCGCCTGGGTGACGGCTTTTATGAACAGCGCCTGATTCAGCAAGCCCTCACCGCCCGTACTGGCCAGCGTTTTATCGACGGCCGAACCAGCGATGCGGCGACGTTTAAATACCTGATGGACAATGCTGTCGCCAGCAAGCAGGCGCTCAACCTCTCGGTGGGTATCACCCTGACAAGCGAACAGATAGCGGCCCTGACCCACGATATCGTCTGGTTGGAAAGCACCACGATCAACAACCAGCAAGTGCTGGTTCCGGTGTTGTACATGGCCCAGGCGAACAAACGCCTGGCCCCTAATGGCGCATTGATTGCCGGAAACAACGTCAACCTGATCACAGGTCAAGACCTCAAAAACGTCGGCACCTTGCGGGCCACAGAAAACCTGTCAGCCAACGCAGGTAACCACCTGATCAACAGCGGCCTGATCGACGCCGGCAACCGCCTCGACCTGCTGACGGGCAATAACCTGAGCAACAAGGCGGGCGGCATCCTTGCCGGGCGCGATATCAGCCTAACGGCCAGCAAGGGTGATCTACTCAATGAGCGCACCGTTATCCGTCATAACAGCAGCAACGGCTATCGCAGCGAACGCACCGACTTCATGGACAGCGCCGCTCGCATTGAAGCGGCGAACAACCTGTCTCTGCACGCGGGCCGCGACGTCCACAGTGTTGGTAGCGTAATCAAAAGCGGCGCAGACACCACCATCAAGGCAGGTCGTGACGTCAACCTTATTGCCACAGAACAACGCAACAGCCAGGTTGCCGGCACACTGTCGCGTGGCGAGAGCGTGACCCAATATGGCTCTGTCATTGAAGCGGGTCGCGACTTCCAGATTGTTGCCGGGCGGGATATCAGCGCTATCGCCAGCCAGATTGCAGCCACCCGCGACCTGGCCATGGCCGCATCGGGCGACCTGACCCTGGCCTCGGCTGCAAACGAGCAGCACAGCGCGCTCAACACCAATAAAGTCAAAACCCGGGACGATCGCGTCAGCCAGGTCTCGAGCGTGGTCAAGGCCGGTGGCGATGTGACGCTGAGTGCCGGGCAGGATATGGCGGTAATTGGCAGTCGGGTGGAGGCGGGCGGTGAAGCATACCTGGTGGCTGGCGCAAGCCTTGAGCTCAAGTCCGCAGAGGAACTGGATTACAGCTTCTATAGCAAGAGCAAAAAAAGCTCGTCCGGAAAATCCTTCCGCCTGAACGAAACCGACACCCTCACTAACGTTGGCAGTCTGGTCACCTCGGGGGGTAACAGCACCTTGGTGGCGGGTGATGACCTGCTCTTGCAAGTCAGTGCGGTCAATGCAAAGCAAGGTGCTGCCAAGCTGCTTGCGGGCAACAATATTCAGATCCTCGCCGCCAGTGATTCCAGCAGTGTGCGCCACGAGAACAGTCAAAGTAAAAGCAGTTGGGGTGGCCTGAACTCGAGCAAGGCCAAGCGTCAGGTCAGTGAAGCCAGCACGACAGCTGTAGGAAGCACTGTCTCGGGTGACACGGTCAATGTGGCTGCCAGGCGAGACGTAAAAGTCACGGGTTCGGCGCTGGTCAGCACCGATGACCTTACTGTTCAAGCCGGGCGTGACCTGACTGTTGATGCTGCAATCAACACGTTTTCGCGAACTGAGATGCGCAAGGAGAAAAAGCGCGACCTCACAGGTGTGCTGACCGGGAACAACCTTGGGTTGGACGATATTAGCGGCAACCTGCATCTTTCCAACAGTGGCCAAAAGCACAACGGCACTGCACAGGAGAGCACCTTGCAGGGCAGCACCCTGGGCTCCAGCGTCGGTCACGTGATCCTGACTGCGGGTCGTGAGTTGAAGGTGATAGCCAGTGACTTGGTCAGTACCCAGGACATGGGCCTGAGCGGTTCCAATGTCACCATCGCCGCGGGTACTGAAACCGCGTACCAGACCACTCGAGACAGCTCCAGGAGTATGGGCGTGGGGCGGGTAGTGGGTGGCATGGTGGTCGATACGGTCACCAGCATTCGTAACGACGTGCGGGCTTCGCAGCAGGCTGACGACAGCCGTCTCAAGGCAGTCAAGGGCGCGCAGGCGTTGCTGTCTGCTTACAACGCCGCAGGCAATATGGATGCCAGTGCCGCGAATGTGTCAGAAGGTAAGCCAGCCAATAGCGGTGGCGCGCTGATAAAAATCGGTACCGAACTGGGCTCCACTAACAAGAAAAGCAGCAGTGAGTACAACGCTGAAACAGCCAGGCAATCCACCCTCAACAGTGGCGGCAATCTGGCCATTGTGGCAACAGGCAATGCCCCCGACACCCAGGGCGATATTCATGTCATTGGCAGCAGCCTCAAGGCTAGAGACACCCTGTTGCGGGCAGAGCATGACATCACCCTGGAAAGCGCCCAAGACCGGAAAAGCTGGGACAACCAAAGTAAAAACGACAAAACCAGTATGGGTGTCAGCTTCAATGTGGGTGAACAAACGGGTTTCACCCTCGACCTTGGCGCACAACTGGCCAAGGGCATGGGTAAAGGGCGGGAAGTCAGCCAGGTCAACAGCACGTTAGACACTGGACTGCTGGTGCTCAAAAGCGGCCAGGACACTGCGTTGGCCGGTGCTCAAGTGCGGGCGGATGCCATCAAGGCTGATATCAGTGGCAATCTGAGCATGGCTTCACGTCAGGATGAAGCCCGCCAGAAGAACAGGCAAACCAGCGCTGGCGTGGGCGGCAGTATTTGTGTGCCCCCGTTTTGTGTGGGCGCTCCGGTATCCGCTTCGGCCAATATCGCTGGCAGCAAAATGAACAGCGATTATCAGGCTGTGACCGATCAGACGGGCCTGTCTGCGGGCACAGGTGGTTACGACATCAACGTCGGAAAAACCACCGCGCTTCTAGGCGCCGTGATTGCCAGCGATGCGCCGGCTGACAAAAACCATCTCAGCACTGATCGCCTGTTGGTCAGTGACATCAAAAATAAAAGCGCCATAACAAGTCAGGCCGGGAGTTTGAGCTATTCCGGGGCCTTGGCAGGGGGCGGGGTGGATGCCCGCTCGGTCGCTGGCGGCACGCTGCCGGTGTTTCTCAAGGACTCTGAGAAGAGTAAAACCCAAAGCGCCATCAGTGAAGGCACCATCACCGTGCGCAACGCCGATGGCGGCAATGACCTGGTGGGGTTGAACCGCGACACCGTGAACGCCAATCAGCATCTGGATCGGCCTGATGAAAAGGCCATGCAAGCACGCATCGACCTGATTCAAAGCTCGGCGCAGCTGTCCAGCAGCGTAATTAATAGCGTGGCCAAAGCCAAGGCTGATGCGGCAACCAAACAGGCCAATGAGGCAACTACCCCAGAGCAACAACAAGCGGCTGCGCTTGCGCTGGATGACGCCAGGAGCTGGCAGGTCGGGGGCGATAAACGGCTGATGGCCAATATTGCATCGGGCCTGATCGCGGCGGGCCTGGGAGGGGCAACGGGCAGTACGGCTGTGAGTGTTGTTGCGAACGTATCATCCAGTGAGATTTTTAAAAAAATCGGTGATTTCGCTACCGCGCAAAGAGATAAATCTACGGACAGTGCAGTAAAGGCAGCCTGGGATGAAGGCGGTGCAGCTCGTGTCTTGCTGCATGCGTTGGCGGGTGCGGCAATAGGTTTGTCCAGCGGCAATGCGCAGGCGGGTGCTCTGGGAGCTGGAGCCTCTGCGGCGTTGATGCCATCGGTGGGTCAGGCGCTGAAAGACAGTGGGCTGTCTCGTCAGGAACAAGATGCTATAGCTGCATTGATTGCGACAGGCGTTGGAGCCTCTGCGGGGGCTGGAAGTGGGCCCGGCGAGGCTGTGGTGGCAGGTGGGGCAGGGTTTGGTGTGGAAGCCTTCAATAGGCAGCTGCATAAGCAACAAGAAATTCCGGTTCTGGAGAAAAAGGCCGAAGAGCTTTACAAAACCCTGGGAGCGCCAAGATCCAGTGCCCTTTGGCTGGATTTGTTGATGATTGCTGCGGGTGGCGCCCTGGATGCTGCTGATGAAGCCCGTTTGAGCGGTTTGGTTGCGCAATCCACAGGCAATGATCCGCAGTCCCGAAATTTTATCGATGACCTGAATATTGCCAAAGGGATTATTGGGCAACTGGCGGCAGAGAAAATCCCTCTGAAGTGGGGCGATGGAAGCCAAGTTGTTGCCAATGGCGAGAAAGTCTTCGCGTTCAGAGCAACCGAAAATCAGTTCAATGACTCAACCCTGTTCAATGCGTCAGTCTTGCATGGTCAAGGCGTGGTGTATGAGCAATGGCGGCAATACGGCCAGGAGCAAACCAGCGCGCATTCGAAAGAAATGGGTGCGTTGTCCAGTACTGAGTCAGCTATAAAATCGGCTACCCAGCGTTTGTCAGATTTGGCAGGCAAAGGGATTACAACCATAGCGCCCGAGTTTGATGCTGCTATGCTGTTGATGCCGGCAGGTAAGTGCGCCAAGGTTGTTGTTGAGGCGGTTCTTGCCAAATTGGCGGCTGGTAAGGCTGCTGCGGGTGTTGGTGCAAAAGCAAATGTGGGGTCAATTAGTCATATCTCTGGAGTGAATCTTCCTAAAAGTCAGTCTAAGATGATTGCTAATTTTGAAACAGCAGGGTACCCAACAAAACCAGTAGTTTCTCCGACCAGCGGAAATGTGGTCGGAACTCAATACATCTTGCCTGATGGTTCGCGAGTTCGGGTGATGCAGGCGGATGGTCGGAGTCCTCGGCGCGCGTCATTCGAGAACGCTAATGGCGGACCTGTTGACCCTACTACTGGAAATCCGCCGCAGCCCCCGCAAGGTTTATCGAAGGCTGAGCGGAAGCAGTGGATTAGAAAGCGTACGCATATTGAGCAAGTGGACTAAAAGATGAGTGAATTGTTGCAAGCCGTGGCTCTTTTGTTGCCTATTAAAATTGAAAGAGTATTTTGGGATGGCGATACTTTGATGCTTTTTTCGGCGGACTGGAGCTTTCGGACTGAGAGTGCGTGGCGCGTTTCTAAGGGGCGGGAACTGCTTTTCGGTTGTTGGGATGACGACGCCCTTGACCATGTTTCTGATCTTTTAGGTTTGTCTATTATTGAGGTGGGTTGGCTTATTGATTCTCAGCCAATCGATCCATTTTTCAAATTGTCTGATGGCCGCATCTTGAATGCATTTTGTTCGTTATCAACTGAGCCTTGGCTGATGGAGTTCTCGGACGGGGCCGTTTATTTAGGTAATACTTAATGCTATAAGATTTTTTTGGTGCAAAAGGATCGGCAATTGCTCTCCAGAATTTCGGTGGACGCACTAGTAACGTACTGATCGCTACGACGGGTGAACCTATCAACAAAGAAGGCTTGACTAAAGCTGCTAGAGCGCTAACAAAGCATGCTTGGTGTGGAGGGCATAAAGACGGTGCTGATCAATGAGGTGTTGCACGATGTCAGAGTCCGCTCATTTTTTATGGTTGGTGATCTGTTTTGTGAGTTCTTGATATTTTTTAAGTTGTGTGATTCAGGCTGGGTCTCATTAACAGTTAGCGAGGGAGTGTCAAAGTTTTTTAAAGCTGGATTCAGATCTGGAATTGCTGAAGCTGTCTGAGATAAATGATGAGTTTGCGTATCCAATCAAGTCACTAAGTGGGGTCGATAAATACCCGGGGTTGAAATTATTGCCGGTATATGAGTATAGGATAAGTGATGTAGGCGAAGTCCGTGTTGGCGTTTATTTGGGTTTCGGAGGCTGCGGTCTTAGCGTGACTGAGTCTGATGAGTGTCTGTCAGTTACAAAAGGTGTGGTTAAATTTTCAGATAGTAAAATTTCACTGCATAAACTAATAGTTTAGTTGGTGCAAAACCCGGTAAGCACGTTGAGGATTTTGGCGGCAACGCGGCTAGCCCAAGAGATCGTAAAATGGTACTCGATAAAATTTATGACGTTGGAGGTAATCCTGAAAAGGTAATCCCCGGGACTTTTGCTGGGCAAGGTGTAAATGGCGCACGAGGTGATGTGTTTTTCAGAGTTAAGGGTAATGATGTGGTTGTTACCAAGCCTGATGGAACGTTCGTTACTATACTGAAGGATGGGGTAGCTCTGAATCCATCTGTACAGAGTGCATTGAAGGAGGGCGTCAGGTAATGAACTCTCCTGAGCTTATGATTACCTGGCTGTTAACAGTGCTCGGGAAGAAATTACTGTCAGTAAATGCTCTATTCCATGTTTTCTGTTCCGAGAGGGATTCTGCCCCTCAAGAGGTTGGCCTTCTATTCGAACAGTCTGAATTTGGGAAGCTCTATGGAGGGCCTGATGGTGCGTCTCTCTGTTTTTCTTTGAGTCCGATTTCAAACTGCGATTTAGGTGAATACGGTAGGCAAGATATTTTTTGTATCTCTGGTGAGCTTTATTTCTCCGATGTTGTAGGAAGGAGGTTGGTGTCAGCATCACTTGTGCAGTCCTTAGCAGAAGACATAGTGGTGGGCGTTGCTCTTTCGTTTGATAACGGTTTTTGCCTATCCATTTTAAACTTAGGAGATGAGCTTTTTATCTATGATGAGATCCCAGAGGAAATAGTGATCAGTGAGGGGCTGAGCCTTATCTCTGTGAGTTGATGGGGGCAAAGAGGCATGTATCCTTGCTAGCGTCAAAGGCAGTCCTTCCGAAATCAATGCTCAAGGTCAAAAAATAGCTGATGATATTCTGAGTAATCCCGCGTCGACCGTAACCTACAAAGACTCCGGGAGGTTTGGGAAAGCTATAGATGTAGTTGCTCCCGACGGAAGGGGGCTTCGCTACGATGCTAGTGGGGGATTTATTGGTCTGCTGGAACCACCGAAGCCATGACACATCTATCCTCTTTGATGAGCAGCCCTCCAGATCGAGAAAATTTAGTATTCGAAATCTGGATGGACGCTGATCAACTAGCTGAAGTATCCCACGAGCCTGGAAGATCAGTTGAGATAGAAATATAACCGTCTGCTAAAGACGGGACTTGGAGTTTTGAGCTTGAAGAATTTATGTTTCTGTTGAATCAGGCAGTTGAAAAACTTAAAATAGTTATAGTTAAGAGGGTGCAAAAGGAATATCTATAGCAATCGAGTCAAAAAATTGCCGGTCAAATGGGTAAACGAGGATGGACGGAAAATGCTATCCAGTCTGTAATTGAAATCCAGCAAAAACTATTGTGACGACAGATCCTCGTTTTGATTGCATTTCAGGCAGCTGCTTGAATGATTCCGCCACAGCGTATATTACTCTGCGGGCTGAAAATCCGCGTCAGTAGCAGCATTGCAACAACCGCCACAACCAGAACCCACCAGGCAGTAACAAAACTCCCCGTGAGTTCGCGAAGCCAACCCGTCAGCCATGGCGAAACCGCATTGACAAGAAATCCCGCGCCTTGCACGAACCCTGCAAGCTGAGCGGCTTCGCTGGGTTTGCGGCAATGGTCCAGGGTCAGGATCAGGCTCAGGGCGAAACAGGCACCCAGGCCAAAACCAATCAAGGCCACCCACACATACGGCGATTCCAGCGGCCACATGACCAGTCCGCTATAGCCCAGTGCCTGCGCTCCCAGGCTGACCGCCAAGAGCGGGCGCCTGTCCGTGCTGCGGTGGGCCAGCGCAGGCATCACCAGCGCAGCCAGTACCTGAAAAATGGTCATGAACGCCAGAAGCGAGCCGCTTTGTGCTGCACTCCAGCCCATCTGCAAATAGTAGGCGGGCAACCACGCCACCATGCTCATATAGCCACAGTTGACGAGGCCGAAGTACAGCGCCAGTAACCACGCGCGCCGGTTGCGCCACGGGCGCATGGCTGGCTCGCCCGCCGTTCGGGCAGCGCTGGCAAAGGGCAATAAGCCCCACAGCACCAGTGCGACCAGAGCAGGCGCAAGCCAAATCCCCAGTCCGGCCTGCCAATGGCCAAAATGGCCGGCCACCAGCGGGCTGACGAGTGCAGCCAGGCCGCCGCCGGCCATAAGGGAGGCGGAGTACACCCCTAAAGCCAGCGCAACCCGCTGCGCAAACTGGCGCTTGATCAGCGCCGGAACCAGCACCTGGATCAGCGCAACCCCGGCACCGCCCAACAAGGCCGTGGCCATCAGGGTTTCTGCCCGATCGGCAGACAAGCGCCACAGGCAGGCGCCCAGGATCATCGACAAGCCCAGGGCCACGCCACGGCGCTCACCCAGGCCTGCCTGCAGGCGTACGCCGAGCAAGGCCACCAGACCCATGCAGATCACTGGCAGGCTGGTCAGCCAGGCACTGCTCTGGAAACTCATGCCCGTGTCATGACGTATCTCAAGCAACAGCGGGCTGATGGAGCTGAGCAGCGGACGCAGGTTAAGCCCCAGCACCACCAGCAATGCCCAATTGGCGAACACCCGCGCAGGGTGTTTATCCAGGCTCATGGCAGGCTTTCCAGTCACTGTAGATCTCGACCATGGCCGGTTGGGGTATGTGTTGTATCGCCAGTGTCTGTTCGCTCAACGGCAGCGCCAGTTGCTGATAAATCGCTGCCGTAGACAGCCCGAAGGGTTCCCCCTGCGGGTTGCTGGCGGCATACACCACTCGGGTTACGCCACACAGGTGCATGGCACTCAGGCACATGGGGCAAGGCTGGCCACTGGCATAGATCACGCAACCCTCCAGGCGCGGGCCCAGTTGCTGGCTGGCAGCCCGTATGGCCAAGAGTTCTGCGTGTGCAGTCGGATCCTGGCTGATATGGAGGGTGTTGACGGCCTCAACGATCACCTGGTCGTCTTTGACCAGTAGCGCAGCAAAAGGCCGGCCACCGCCGGCAACGTTGTTGGCGGCCAGGGCCACGGCGCGTTGCAGGTAAAACTCATCGCTATGCATAACAACTCCAGGGTGTGATTCAGTGCGCGCCGGCATCACGCAGCAATTGTGCGGTCACGCCCTGGCCGCGCTGCTGCGCTTGTTG
This sequence comes from Pseudomonas bubulae, assembly GCF_900618535.1. Classification (GTDB taxonomy): domain Bacteria; phylum Pseudomonadota; class Gammaproteobacteria; order Pseudomonadales; family Pseudomonadaceae; genus Aquipseudomonas; species Aquipseudomonas bubulae. Next base: position 57,084 of record NZ_UYJA01000001.1, read on the forward strand.
CAGGGGGGTGTGGCCGTCGCTGTCCGGCAGGTTCAGGTCGGCACCGGCATTGATCAGCTGGGTGATGATCTGCTGATGCGCCGGGCCGCCGTCGGAGAGCACGATGGCTTCCATCAGGCAGGTCCAGCCCAGGCGATTGACATGGTTCAGATCAACCCCTGCTGCGATCAGCAGGCGTACCGTTTCAACATGTCCGCGCTCGCATGCCGGGATCAGGGCGGTGCCGCCATAGCGGTTGGTACTCTGCAGATCGGCACCGTGGGCCAGGGTCATTTGCAGGATTTCGTTACGCCCACTGGCGCCTGCCAACAGATAGGGGCTGTCACGCATCAGGTTCTTCTGGTTGACGTCGGCCCCAGCCTGGATCAAGGCCCGGGCGATTTCGATCTGGTTCGATCGGGTTGCCAGCAGCAGCGCGCTGCTGCCATCCAGCGCCTGTACGTTGAGGTCCGTGCCTTCACTGATCAGTTGCTGGACCCTGTCCAGTTCGCCGTCGCTGACGGCATTGAGGAGTGTCTTGTCGCTTGCCATCACCGCTCCCATTATCAACAGCGCGACCGTTAGCAGGCCGCATTTGCGTGTCAGGCTGCCCATGGTTGAGCCCTCTTTTACATCCCGTGAAAAGCCAGTATGGTCAGCGCAGCAGGTATTCTGAAATTAAATATAGCCATGCCTTTAAGTGGCAATGTGAATGGTGAGGCGGATGCTTGATCCCATACTGTTACGCAGTTTTGTCGCGGTGGTGGACTGCGCCAATTTCACCCGGGCGGCGCAGCGTCTGCATCTCACCCAGTCGACGGTCAGCCAGCAGATCCGCCGTCTGGAGGACAGCCTTGGCTGCAAGCTGCTCGACCGCGAACAGCGCCGGGTGATTGCCACCCCTGAAGGTGAGCGCCTGCTGGCCTATGCGCGGCGCATTCTGGCGCTTGATCAGGAAGCCCGCGATGTGCTGTTCAACCAGGCCAGTGAGGGGGTGTTGCGCCTCGGCGTGCCTGAAGACTTTGCTGCCGAGCGCTTGATGCCGATCCTTTCGCGGTTCGGCCTGGAGCACCCGGGAGTGCGCCTGGAAGTCACCAGCGGCTTGGGGCCTGAACTGATGCGGCTTTATCGCCAGAATGAATTCGACCTGTTATTGGTCAAGCAGATGGGGCAGGGCGATGATTGCCTGGCTTGCTGGCCCGAACCCATGTGTTGGGTCGACAGCCGTTCAGCGCCCGCACTGGGGCGCGAGCCCTTGCCGCTGGTGGCGTTTCCGGTGGGCGGTTTGTACCGCAATGAAATGCTCCATCACCTTGAAGTGGGGGGATGGCGCTGGCGCATCAACTACTCCAGCGCAAGTCTGGCCAGTGTCTGCGCCGCCGTGGCGGCGGGCCTGGGTATCAGCTTGTTGCCGTTGCGGGTGATCAGTCCGGAACACAGGGTGATTGATGCCGGCAGCGGCCTGCCGGATATCCAGGGGGTATTTCTGGCGTTGTATGGGCAAAACGCTCTGAGCCATGCGGGCAAATTGCTGCAATGCCAACTGCTGGATCTGTGCCAGACGCTTGCTAACGATGAGCAGGCTGGTGAACGAGCCCTTCAAAACGCGGCCAGTTGAGTGAGAGATAAAGAATTTGATCCTGTGATTCCAGAATGTTTGGAATTTGTGGGTGATTATCTTGTGCTGGAACATGACTAAAGTAGAGGTTTTACAGGTCAGGAGCTGATTGTCCTGAGCAGCCCAAGCCTTCACAGGCAAGCCAGTTACTACAGAGGTCACAGGTTATGGATACCAAACTCAAAGCGTTGCTTGATCGCGAAGAGATTCGCAATCTCAGAACCCTCTATGCACATCACCTGGACAGCAACACTATCGACGCCCTTGACGAAGTGTTCTCGGCAGATGCGGTGGTGGAGGTTACGGTCGGCAAAATGACGGGTATAGATGCCATCCGCAGTGGCCTCAATGATGCCTTCAAACTCTTCGATCGCGACCACCAGGGCAGTTATCCGTTTCTGCATGCGATCGCCAACCACTGGATCAAGTTGACCGGGCCCGATACCGCGCAAGGGCGTTGCTACCTGATTGATTTCGAGACCGCATCCAAGCCCGATCCGAACCCGCTGCTGTTGCTCGGGCTGTACGCCGACACGTACCGGCGTATCGATGGCGAGTGGCGTATCACCCATACCCGCCTTGAAGTGGTCTGGCCTGAGCGTGCAGCCTGATCCAGGGCCAGCTCCGAGGATTGAGCATGAACGATGCGCCTTTATCCAGGGCGCATTTTTGTTTGCGCAGAAGGTAAGCCTCGGGGTTTTACCCCTCTATTACTGCATGGCTTTGCTATTGTTCAGCTGCAGATCCTTAAACTTTAGCCTTGGACGCCACAATGACGGGCAACCCATTTGACGGTATTCGTGAGTTTGTGTCTGCGGCCCAGTCACTGAGCTTTACAGCGGCAGCCCTGGAGCTTGGCGTGACCAGTTCCGCCGTTGGCAAGAGCGTGACTCGCCTGGAGGCGCGCCTTGGCGTCAAGCTTTTGCATCGCACCACCCGGCGCCTGAACCTCACCAGCGAGGGTGAGGCCTATCTGGCCAGTTGCCTGCGGGTAATGGATGAACTGGCCGAGACCCAGGGCTTTTTGACCACCGGCCAACAGGAACCTGTCGGTCGGTTGCGGATCGATCTGCCGGCGGCCTTTGGTCGCCGACATATTTTGCCGACCTTGATCGATATGGCGGTGCGATACCAGCAGCTCGATCTCTCCATCAGCTTCAGTGAGCGGCTGGTGGATATCGTCAATGAGGGTATCGATCTTGTGGTCCGAATCGGTTCATTGAAGGATGACGCTGAAATAGTGGCCCGCAAGCTGGGCAGCCAGAGCCTGTTGATTTGCGCGACCCGCGAATACCTGCACAGGCATGGCACGCCCCAGGCACCGGCTGATCTCCTGCAGCATGACTGCATTGTCGGCTGGCGCAACGGCACTCGCAAAAGCTGGATGCTGGTGGATGAAAAGGGGCAGACCAACGAGCACGACGTGCGGGTCAAGCATGAGGTGGGAGACGGTGAAATGTTGCTGGACATGACACTGGCCGGGGGCGGCCTGGCCCAACTGCCCACCTGGCTGGTGCAGACGCATATCCAGCAGGGGTTGCTGGTGCCCGTACTTGAGCAATATGCCGGTGCCGAGATGCCTATTCACGTGATCTGGCCACGCACGCGCTACATACAGCCCAAGATCAGAATGGTCGTCGATGAACTGCTGGCACTGGCCCGACGCGATGCCGGGATTTTTCGCCCGGATCAGGGCGCGCCCAACCCCCAGGGTTCATGAATGCAGCGCCTCAAGCTCCATGACGTGAAGCGCTGCAGCTGAATACCGTTACAGGTTCGGCGAGTGGAAGGGGTAATCGACATAGCCTTTTTCGCCGCTGTTGCCGTAGAACGTGGCGCGGTCCGGGGTTGCAATCGGCCAGTTATTTTTCATCCGCTCCACCAGATCCGGGTTGGCAATAAAAGGCCGCCCAAACGCGACCAGGTCCAGGGCGCCTGATTCCAGTGCGGCTTGCGCCGACTCGCGATCAAAGCCGCCAGCGGCAATCAGTGTGCCTTGATACGACTCGCGAAAAGTCTGCGCAAAGCCTTCGGGCATGCGCTCGGCGCCAATGGTTAATTGATCGCTCAAGTGCACGTAGGCAATGTCGCGTTGATGAATGGCGTGAGCCACCGCGACCCAGGTCTGGGCTTCGTCATCAAACGGCGCCATGTCGAACAGGCGACCAAACGGCGAGATACGCACGCCAACCTTGCCACGCCCAATGGCGTCGGCAACCGCATCAATGGTTTCCAGCAGCAGGCGAATGCGGTTTTCGATTGAGCCGCCATAACGGTCGGTACGATCGTTTACACACGGATTGATAAACTGCTCGAACAGGTAGCCGTTGGCGCCATGAATTTCGACCCCGTCAAACCCCGCCTCGATAGCCCGGCGGGCAGCCTGAACAAAGTCATTTTTGATCGCTCCGACTTCTTCGGTCGACAGCGCGCGCGGCTGGCTGGCCTGGATCGGGCCCGGTTGACCGTGCTCGTCATAGGCATAGGTCATGGAGTTGGCCGCCAACTTGTTGCTGGATGACACCGGCGCACCGCCGTCCGGTTGCAGCGTGGTGTGGGATACCCGGCCGACATGCCAGAGCTGGGCGAAGATCTTGCCGCCGTCCTCATGCACGGCCCGGGTGACGTGCTTCCAGCCTTCCACTTGTTCCTGATTATAAAGGCCGGGGTTGAACAGATAGCCGCGGCCCTGGATGGAAACCGGCACACCTTCGCTGATGATCAGGCCGGCGCTTGCACGCTGGCGGTAGTACAGCACCGTCAAAGCGTCAGGAATATCGTTCAAGGCGCGGGCACGGGTCATGGGCGCCATCACGACACGATTGTTCAGTTCCATTCCCGACAAGGTGTATGGAGAAAACAGAATACTCATAGGGCAGGGACCTCCGGTGTGGGGCGCTGCGTGGCGCCAGTCCGGGTCAATATACGGTGATATTGATCCCGGATAATCGGTCCTGGATTCCAAACATTGCGGAGTTGAATTCCATAATTTGCGGGGTTAATTACTCCAGAACAGTCGGGTCGCGGCGGATTTCTTCCCGTGCCATGGCTTCCCACAGAAACGGGAAACCGTTGGCATCGGTGCGCTCTCCAGTGGCGAGGGCGACATGGGCAGGAAGCGGCGCGCCGCCACCGAGTGCCTCGACATGCCAGGCCAGGCGGCTGCGCCACTCCAGTGTGATCGCGCGCAAATGGGCCTGGCGAATGCCATTGGCGACCACTAGCACACCGTGGTTGGCGAGCATGGCCCATTTCTGGGCTCCCAGTGCCGTCACTACGGCGCGGCCGAGGACGGTGTCCTCGACGGTACCGCGATATTCGTCGTAGAGCACCGGGTCGCTATCAACCAGGGCGGAGGTCTGGTCGTAAACCGGCGGGATGCGCCCCGCGGCTGACCAGACGCCTGCCCAGCGCGGGTGGTTATGGATGACCACCTCAACATCATGGCGCGCGGCATGTAAATCCATATGCAGGTTGATCGCCGGGGTGATGTTCCATTCGCCTTCGATGACCTTGCCGGTCTGGTCGAGGCGCAGGATGTCCGAGGCGGTTACTTCGCCCCAGGTGAGCTCCCAGGGGTTGGCCAAATAGGTGCCATCGTCCTGCTTGACGGTGACATGACCGGCAATATGGTCGTTATAACCCTCTCGATACAGCACCCGGCACAGCAGCGCCACGCGTTGGTGCGCAGTCAGTTCGGGCAACAGTGCATACCGGCCTGGCCTGGGAATGTAGCGGGCCAGGAGGTCGTGATTAAGTTCATCGTTCATCATTCTGGTGTGCTCCTCTGCAGCGGTTGTGATCCGTGAATGTTCCTTCAGAACTCACGCCTGCAAGGGTTCGCGGGCGAATACCGAGGTGCGCTGCATGCGCCGTTGATGGGGTTGGTAGTCCAGAATGGCGTTGTGCAACACGCTTCGGTTGTCCCAGAGCACCATGTCACCGACACGCCAGCGATGGCGAAACCCGAATTGCACGTGCTGGCAGTGCGCGTGGAGATAGTCCAGGATCGCGTCGCTTTCAGAGGGGGCCATACCTTCGATATGGGTGGTGTAGGTCGGGCTCAGATACAGGGCTTTGCGACCGGACACCGGGTGCTGGATCACCAGCGGGTGCAGGTGGCGGCGGTTCATCTGCACGACCTCGGCATAGCGCTCATGGCTGACGACGCTCTGGCGCAGCGCTGCCGTCATGGGCCCGTTCATGTCGTGCCAGGCGCTGAGCCCGTCGAGGTAGTGCTGCATACGCCCGGACAGGCTGTCATAGGCCGTGGTCATGCTGATCCAGCATGTATCGCCGCCACAGGGGGGAAGGATCTGGGCGTGGGTCATGGTGACAATCGGCGGGTCGGGCAGGAAGCTCTCGTCGTGGTGCCACATATCCGCCCGGTCACCCAGCCTGGAGTCGATCACGGTGATCTGTTCAAAGCCTGCGCCCAGGTTGGGATAGAACGTGTGAACTTCGGGCTCGCCGAAATATCGTGCAATGGCCAGGTGTTGTTCTGGCTGTAGCCATGGGGCGTGCAGTACCAGGGCTTCATGTTTGACCAGCGCAGCTTCCAGTGCCGCCAGGGTTTGCGGCTGAAAAACAGTGGCAGGATCCAGGTCAAGCACTTCGGCGCCCAGGTGTGGGCCAAGGGGCTGGAGGGTGAGTGGTGAAGGCATGGGCAATCTCCCGGCAGGCTGAAATATCCGATCTTATAGAGGGCGTATCACTACACGTTTGGACGATGTCCGAGCGTCTCCAAAGATCATACTGACGTCATCAGGGTTGAGATATTCGCATTCTGCGGGCATCTGATTGTGTGTTTAACCTACTGATATAAAAGGAAAATATCTGAAATTAAGAACAGCAGTAAATACTCCGCTCGGGTTCCCATGAGCAAGCCAGCCGATGACAATACAAAGGGTCTGATGCCTGCGCTGCGCAAGCGGCCGGTGCAATCCCGCTCACGGGCACTGGTCGATGCTGTTGAGCAAGCCTGCCTGCAGATTCTGGATGAAGCAGGAGAGGCGGCGCTGACGGTCGCCCGCATCGCCGAGGTATCTGGTGTCGCGGTCGGCTCGATCTACCAGTATTTTCCCAGCAAGGACGCCATCGTGGCTTTGCTGTACGAGCGTGTGCTCGACGAAGAGTCCGAGCAGATGCTGAAGGTGCGGGAAAAGTTGATTGGCGTGCCCCTGAAGTCGGCGCTGGAACAAATTCTGGCCAACATCATTCGCGTCGAAACACGCTTGTTCAGGCTGAACAAGGTGTTTCATTTGCGCTATCACTCGGCCTTGCACCTGGGCATGTGGCGCGGGCCATATACCACCACCGGGGAATTTATCGAAGCGACCTGGTTGCCCCTGCTGCAGTTGTATGAGGATGAAATATCCACGCAACACCCGGCCATGGCCGCTTACCTGCTCGGGCAGGGGCTGCGCAGTGTTATCCGCTCGGTACTGGAAGACATGCCGGACCAGCTTGAATCCAGGGCGCTGCTCGATAGCCTGGTGGCCATGGCCATGGGGTGCCTGCGGCCTTGCACGCGGGAGTGATCTGGAGGTCGGCCCGCTGTGCGGCTTCGCACGCCGAGCAGTTGCGGGCGCTACACGGATCATCAGTCAGCTTGAAACAGCCAGTTGCACCTTGACCTTCTTTATCCTGCAACTAAGGTCGTGGTAGTGCACCCACCGCGCAGCGTCTGTTCTTGAGCGTGATCCGAAGGCAGGGATATGCAAATTAATCACCCATGTTCAGCACTACGCCCGTTTCTCCGGTACGCAGCCGTCAGCTTGCTGACCCTGGCTATGGCAGCGCAAGCCCATGCAGAAGACACCTGCAGCACCTTGGCCGCCAGGGCCTTGCCCGATGCGACCATCACCGTGGCCGAGGCCATTGCCCCCGGGCAGTACCAAATGCCGGAAAACCCGCTGACCCGGCTGGCGAGTTTCTCCGGCATGAACCCGGCAGGGCGCCCCGCAGTCGGGCCAAACCCGGCCTTTTGCAGGGTTGCTGCCACACTCAGGCCCAGCAGCGATTCAGATATCAAGATCGAAGTCTGGTTGCCGCTCAATGGCTGGAACGGCAAGTTACTGGGTGTCGGCAGTTTTGGCTGGGGCGGAGCGATGATGTACCCGGCCATGCTCGCCGGGCTTGAGCAGGGCTACGCCACGGCAGCGACCGATACCGGACACGACAGCAGTACTGAAGAAGGCAAGGGCGGGCAGTTCGCCCTGGGCCACCCGGAAAAGCTGATCGATTATGCCTGGCGCGCCGATCACTTGATGACGGTACATGCCAAGGAACTGATCAAGGCCTATTACGGTAAACCCACCAGCCGGGCGTACTGGATAGGCTGTTCGCTGGGCGGCCTTGAAGGTCTGATCGAAGCCAGGCGCTTTCCCGATGACTACGATGGTATCGTCGCCGGTGCGCCGCCCAACCCGCTGGTCAAGTTCAATGCCGCCCAGCTCTGGCCCGGCTGGTTGCTCGGTCGCCACCGCGATGTGAACATGACCAAGGCCAAGCTCGAGATGGTCAGCAAGGCGGCGCTCAAGGCCTGCGCCACGCCCATTGGCCTCAAGCAGGGGTTTATCAACGACCCGCAGCATTGCGATTTTGAGCCTGAACAATTGCAGTGCAAAGGCACCGAGACAGCCGACTGCCTGACGGCGGGGCAGGTAGAGCTGATGCAGCAGCTCTATCGAGGGCCGATCAACCCGCGTACCGGGGAAGTGATCTTTCCTGGCGTGGCCAAGGGCAATGAAAACCTGCTCGGTGATTTTGTCGATGGCCAAGCGTTCCCGGTGGCCCTGGACCTGTTCAAGTACGCGGCTTTCCAGGATCCGGACTGGGACTGGACGACCATGGACTGGGACAAGACCGTGAATGAGGCTGTGAACAGGCTCGGGCCCTTGTTGCACGTTGACTCCAACCTCACGGCATTTTTCGACCGGGGGGCAAAGCTACTGCTTTATGTGGGCTGGAACGATTTTCATAACGGCCAGGAGCTGATCGACTACTACCAGTCACTGCTGCGCGATTCGGGCAAGGCGGCCCGGGCCTCGGCCCGGCTGTTTCTGATCCCGGGCATGGGCCATTGTTACGGCGGTGCGGGCTGCGACACCTTTGACAAGTTGGCCTTTATCGACAATTGGGTGGAACACGGCGTAGCACCGCAGCGCATCGTCGCTTCGAAAATTGAAGACGGCAAGGTTGTGCGCACCCGCCCGCTATGTGCCTGGCCGCAGGTCGCCCGTTATGCGGGCAAGGGCGATATCGACAATGCCGACAGCTATGCCTGTGTCGAAGTAACGCAATAGTGGTGCAAAAAAACAAAGGCCTGCATGAGAAGTCTCATGCAGGCCTTTGTGTACCTTGCGCCGGCGCTATTGCGCTGGTTTCAGCGGCCTACCAGCAGTTCTGCGGCCTGATCCAGTAATGCCAACGGGTTCTTGGCCTTATGGATATCCACCGACAGCAGTTGACGAAAGCGCCTGGCGCCAGGGAACCCCTGGCCCAGCCCCAAAATATGACGCGTGATATGGTGCATTGAACCACCCGCGGCTATATGCGCTGCGATATAAGGCCGCAACAGCGTGAGCGCCTCTACCCGCGAAATGACAGGGGCAGAACTGCCAAACAGACGTTGATCGACCTCGGCCAGAATATACGGGTTGTGATAGGCCTCGCGACCGAGCATCACACCATCAAACACCTGTAAATGTTCCTGGCATTGCTCGAGGGTCTTGATCCCGCCGTTGAGAATGATCTCCAGTTCAGGGAAATCGGTTTTCAACTGCGCGGCAACGTCATAGCGCAGAGGCGGGATATCGCGGTTTTCTTTAGGCGACAGCCCTTCGAGAATGGCAATACGCGCATGCACGGTGAAACTGGTGCAGCCGGCATCACGAACCGTACCGACGAAATCGCACAGTTGTGCATAGCTATCGCGGCCGTTGATGCCGATACGATGCTTGACCGTGACAGGGATAGCGACCGCATCGCGCATGGCCTTGACACAATCGGCCACCAGCGTCGGATGCGCCATCAGGCAGGCGCCGATCATATTGTTCTGCACCCGATCGCTGGGGCAGCCGACATTCAGGTTCACCTCGTCATACCCTGCATCCTGAGCCATGCGTGCGCAAACGGCCAAGTCAGCCGGAACACTCCCTCCCAGTTGCAAGGCCAGCGGATGCTCAGACGCGTCATGACGCAAGAAGCGCTCGGCATCACCATTGATCAGCGCACCCGTAGTGACCATTTCGGTGTACAGCAAGGCGTTTTTGGATAGCAGACGCAGAAAAAACCGACAGTGGCGATCTGTCCAATCCATCATAGGTGCCACGCTAAAGCGCCTGGACACCGCAGAGCCTTTGTTTGCGGGGTTTGTAGCTGATTTTTCTACCATTTTGCTCTACGTGTTTAAGGCGTGTTTTAGGGGGTAAAAGGGCGTTTTTTGCATGTCACTGGTACAATGTACCATCTCAATTTCGAATTGTACCAGTTGACCATGGCCACGATCAGAGCACGCAAACGCACTGACGGCAGCACCAGTTACACGGCTCAAATACGCCTGATTCGTGAAGGGGCGCAAGTCTATCAAGAGAGCCAGACTTTCGCCCGTAAACAGGCCGCCCAAGCATGGGTTCGCAAGCGTGAAGCCGAACTGGATCAACCCGGCGCGATCGAGCGGGCAAACCGGATAGGCGCCACGGTTAAGGAAATGATCGATCGATACATGGTCGAAATGGAAAAAGCCCGTGGCCTGGGAAAAACCAAGCTGGCCACACTCAAAGCTATCAGCGAGTCCTACCTGGGCGCGGTGAGTGACCAGGACTTGAACTGCCAGATTCTGGTTGAGTACGCGGTCTGGCGAATGGGGCCAGAGGGCGGCGAGGTGCTGCCTCAGACCGCTGGCAATGATTTGGCGCACCTTGGGGCTGTGCTTTCGATTGCGCGCCCGGCATGGGGCTATGACGTCGACCCTCAAGTAATGGGCAATGCCCGCAAAGTCTTGCGCAAGTTGGGCTACAACATGCGCAGCCGTGAACGTGACCGCCGCCCGACTCTGGATGAGCTGGATAGGCTGCTGGAGTACTTCCAATCGATTCAGGACAGGCGCCCGACTTCGATCAATATGCTCAAGATGACAGCGTTTGCCTTGTTCTCGACTCGGCGTCAGGAAGAGATCACCCGGATCAAGTGGTCGGATCTGGACGCGGAGGGGAGTAGAGTCCTGGTGCGGGATATGAAGAATCCCGGGCAGAAGATAGGCAATGATGTGTGGTGTCATCTACCGCCTGAAGCCTTGGCCATCCTGCAGTCAATGCCAAAGACAGTAGACGTGATTTTTCCCTACAGTGCTGAATCAACTTCCGCATCCTGGGCACGGGCCTGCAAGTTTTTGGGGATCATCGATCTGCACTTTCACGACTTGCGCCATGAGGGTGTCAGTCGCTTGTTTGAAATGGATTGGGATATACCGAGGGTGGCCAGTGTATCGGGGCACCGCGACTGGAACTCGATGCGTCGCTATACCCGTTTGCTCCAGTTCTCGAAAAGGTCTTTGTAAATCTCCTTCACATGCATTGTGAATTTGCACTTTTCAGGTCGCCCGCAAATGATCATCCAGGGTTCATCATGGCGGGCGTACAGCAGCTTGTCCTTGTGGTTGCAGCTAGGGCAGGTCAATCAGGATCTGATCTGGAAGCCTGATCTGAAGGGCATGCACTTTGCGGACATGCGTTACAGCGCGGTTGTGGTGTTTGAGCGCTTTGCTGATGAACCCGGGCGGCTCATGGCTTTGTTGGCCGCGCCGAACCTGCTGCAGCTGCTGAGCGCCAAACTCAAGGACAGCCACGACATCGGGTTGCCCACCGGCCAGCAGTACGCCCTGGTGATCCTGTTCTTGGGCACGCGGTACGACCAGTTCGCCGCCACCCTGGCGCGTTTCAACGCCTTGCTGCCGTTCCCGGATTTGGAGCGCGCCCAGCGCCGTGCCCAGCAGCTGTTCAAGCTGGAAGCGGAAAAGTGGGAATTGCCGTCTGCCGGCGCGCTGCCGCGTTGGGGCCAGATGCCCCTGGAGCGCTGCACCGTGACCAAAGCCGCAAGCCAGGCGCTGTCCAGCCAACTGGCGGCGCTGGAGGGCTACGCCGCTGACAGCTCGCCCATGGCCGACTTGGCGGCACTGGCTGCACGCAAGGCCAGTCAGGCCCACGACCGCAAGCTGGCCGAGCTGCAGCAGTTGCTGACCGGGAACGCCGCTGAAACCACCATGCAATGCCGACTGATTGGCCCGGGGAACGGCGCCGAGCTGAGCGCCCAACTGCTGGAAGGCCAGGCCCCAGGCCATGAATGGGAGATATGTCGGGCCAGACCAGCAACAGCGACACGGCCCACACCGGCTTCAAGCCCAAAACCCTGACCTTTTCCGGGCTGATTCGGCATGCCGATGCGGACTGGTTGCGCACACTGATGCGCCTGGCCGAGGCAACGGAGAGCGGTGGCCAACTTAAAACCTATCGCATCGTTCACGACACGGCCGCAGCATTTGGCATGCGCCAGGTGCAATTCAGCGATGGGGTCAGCTCCCGGGAACACGACACGCTGCAGGCTTGGCTGATCCAGTTCACGCTGACCGAAAAGCTGAGCAACCCCGAGCGGGTAGAAGGTCGTCGTACCGGCAACAGCGTGGCCAGTCAGTCGGCGCCCGGGCAAGGCGTTGCCGGTGAGAACGGCAGTGATCCGGAAAAACCCGGGCAAGAGCTGACCGGCTTTGAAGCCGTGCTGAAAAAAATTGATAACTGGATGGGCTGACCGCCATGAAACTGCACAAAGTGCTGACCATCGGCGGCACCGTATACCCGCTGGTCAAAGATGATGTCCGGCTGGAGCTGCGCACCCCGGGGCGAGCCTCGTTCACGGTGCAGGCCAAAGCCCCGTTAAAAGGATTGGTGACGCTGGACATTGGATACAACGACAAGCCGCTACAGCGGTTTTTCATTGGCTACGTCGAGCGCAGTACCAGCGTGAACGCCGTCGAGCAGGTGCTGTTCTGCCGCGAACTGGCTGCAATCCTGAGCCAGCCGCTGCCGCTGAACCTGCGCCACGTGGATCTGCGCGCCGTCCTGACCGCTATCAGCAACAAGACAGGGCTTACATTCCGCGTGCCTGACCAGCCCTATGCAAAGGTCAAAGCCCCGTTCTTTTACAACCTGGCCACCGGCATTCAAGCCATGGACAGCCTGGCCCGGGTTTTCAGCATCCCCGACCCGATCTGGCAGCAGCAAGGCGACGGCGAAGTCTTTGTGGGCAGTTGGGCCGACAGCTTTTTTGGTGCCCGAGAGCCCCTGCAGCTGCCAATCGAACTGTTCGACGGCTACCAGGGCAACGAAAGCGCCATGGTAGCCGCCATGCCAGGCATTCGCCCTGGTGCAACCTTTAACCAGGCGCAACGCATCGTTTCGGTGTCGCTGGCCGCAAATCAAATGGGTTTGAAGTGGAAGAAGCAATAAAACGCGCCGTAGAACGTCAATTCCCCGAGCTGAGCGGCGGCTACCACCTGCCCAGATTCGCCCTAGTGCAAGGCGTGGCCGATGCCCCGGCCCAGTCCGGGATCTGCGACAACTTCCGGCCCCGGTACGCGGTAGACCTGCAGGTACTGGCCGAGGACGGTGAACCTGACCCCAACCTGCCGATCCTGGCCGGTGTACCGCTGCCCGTGCCCGTGGGCGGTGATGAGATGGGTTTTTTCGCCTTCCCGGCCGAAGGCACCATGGTCGTGGTCAACTTCGCCTACGGCATGCCCAGCAAGCCCTTTATCCAGACCATCTTGCCCCACGGCCTGAGCTTGCCGAAGGTGCCCAAAGGGGATCAAGTCTGGCAGCACAGCGAAACCGCCCAGCAGCGCGTGGACGCCGACGGTAACTGGTCGCGGCAGACCGATGGCCGCATACAGGACTTTTCAGCTGACCGCGAAGTGCAGGCCCTAGACAACCAGGAGCACTATCAAAGCCACAGCCAAACCGTGGACGACCACTCAAAGGAAACAGTCGGCGGGGTCAAATCCATAGAAGCCCTGGGCGCCATGAAACTGCTGTCAGGCGGGTCAATGAGCGTGGCAGCTGTAGATGATTTGCACCAAGCCACTGGCCGCGACCTGAATCTGGTGGTTGGGGATAAGTACAACGCCACCGTGGGTGGCGATATGCAGGAGCGGATCGAGGGTCTGCGCAAAAGCGTGGCGGGGGAGGGCCAGCGTTTGGTCGCACCTAAAAACTGGATCGGGTCGGATAGCTTGAACTTGTTTCAGGTGGTTTGTGATTTGCTCGACCTGGTGCAGGAGATGAGCACTCAACTGGCGGGGCATACGCACGTACCGGGACCGACTCCCAGCCCTACGGATGCTGCTACTTTCATGACAATAAGTACTCAAACGATTGCTCTAGCCGAAAAGCTGAAGCCGGTTACGCTGTGAATATATGCATAGTGTATTGTGAGTGGACAGCATTAGGGGGGTGTGAGAGTGAGCCTTAAGAATGGTACAAAAAATCAACATTTTTTGTCGCAGTCAGAACAGCGTTTAAATGCATCAAACCCTATGTCCGCCAACGGGAAGGAGATGCGGATATTCGAGTTTGAGGTTGTTGATCGAGAGAACCACAGGATAAAGTTGCGCTCTAAAAAAGGGACGCCAATAAGGGGGGCTCTTAGTCTTAGTGACTTATTTAGCTTTGATGTGCTGAGTGATGGCGCTGACAGATACAACTTTGAGCATTTGTTTCAAAAGTATGAATCAGGCGTCAAGGATGTAACTTTAGAGTTGCTCGGGAAGCTGAAAGCTCCAGGGGCTGATGTGACGTCGGAAATACTTAACATACTTACCATTAAATTCATGAATTTTGTTCGCAATCCATACTCAGCGAAAAAGGTTCTAAACACCTTTCCTCACTTAAGAAACCTCAAACCTACGGATCCAGTTCATCTAGCTAACTTCGAAAGGGTACTGACCGGTAGCAAGCCGCAGCAAAGATATCTTTGTGAAATACTCAAGATATCAGAAAGCGACTATGTTGAGTGGTTAGGAGTGATCTTTCTTGTGCTAGCGCCCCTTGCGAAGAATGAAAGTAATTTTTTAAACAGTATGATTGAAAGTCTACTTGGTAACCAAGACTATTACTTGACGGTTTTCATTCACACCTACGAAAATCACTCTTGTCTTTTGTCTGATCGAGGATTTAGTACTCCGCTCCCTGAGCAGGATTATCTCTCATTTGATTTTAATTTGAGTTCAAAAAGTTTCATACGATATATATTTTCTGATATTGACTCTGCGGCCTCAGGGTGCTTGACAGATAGGCAGATTAAATTATTTAAAGCAACAAAAAAAATCAGTGCCGTGCATATTCATGACGACCTTCCTTCCCTCAGCATATATAACAAGCATGTAGTTTATCAGTGCTACAGTAAAGTGTTTTGCTCAGATTCAATATGCTTCGGCTTAGACGAAAGCTGATCGCAAGACCATAGTGTTTATCCGAAAAACTCCACCCAAAGAAAAAAGCACATGAAAAAGCACTTATCCCCCTCCCGCCGACGGGCCTTGTGTCCTTTTTTTGTGCAAATTCGAATGTAGTGCAAACGATCCTGCAGCCCAGGCGGGCCGTGGGGCTCTGCAGGCGATTGCCATTTGCACAGAATGCAAAGCCGGAGTTTCTGGCTTGGGCAGCTCAGTACGATGAGGGGGGCGTCCCTGGACGTAGCCTGGCCAGGCATCAGGAATGGCTGTCTGCGCTTACCTGTACGGTCTTAAAGCTTGAAGGGGACATGTCTGTTACAGATCGGGTGCGGCAAATACTGGATGCAGTCGACGGACTGAAGCACACACCGTCAGTCATGTGAACGTGTGTTGGCTGTAGGCTTACGTCCAGCTTGCCAAGCGAGTGGAAGAGATGGGCCAGTCATTCAGCGGCACATAAAGGTCGTCAAAAAGCTCGAGGCAGTTATCCTGGATCGGCACGTTCGCAATCAAAGCATGATGATTGCCGTGCTCTCGAGCAAGACGGGCCGCACCAGAATTTTGTAGCAGTCGGCATCGAATGCCTGCCCTGTCAGTCTGGGGGCCAGTCTGGCTTCAGACTCGCAGGTATAGGTGCCGATATAGCGCCAGCTGTCCACGACGTGGTACTCCTCGATCTCGCCATGCTGCTCGTGCAATGCGATTGCGCCTGGATAGGGCCAGTGATGCACGGCCCAGCGTTCCAAGGCACTCAACAAGCGTTGGGTATGCGCCTTAGGGCTTTCTGCCCCTTTGCAGGCACCGGCGCACTTGCCTATCTGAGCCCGAAAGCAGCCCCGTCCCGTTGATTTATCCAGGCCCAGCAGGGTGTGGCAGAGCCGGTGCTCGTCCGCAATCTGCATCAGGGCTTCGGTGGCCATCCGCCGGTTACGGAAAAGCCCGTACAACTGTGGCCCGTCGCAGATGGTGGTGGTGTCGATGATTTCCAGTACCCCGTCGACAATCCGCAATGAGCACAGACGCTGTTGACGACGAAGTCGCTTGTTCTTCAAGGGTTGCAGTTCTTTGATCAGGCGGGACTCCAACAGCAGGGCACCGATTTCTCCTGCGGTTTGCTGGTACTCGATCCGTTGTGTCTGGCGCAGCATTCGGGCTTCTTCCGGCGCGCGCAGGTGGGAAAGCAGTCGGCTGCGTATATCGATGCTTTTACCGATATAGAGCGGCATGGACTCGCCAGCAGCGTAAAAGAAATACACCCCGGGTGCTCGCGGGGCGGCCTCGACCTGAGCGCGCAGGTGGGTCGGGTATGTATAAACAAGGTCGGGGCGAGCAGTAGGGGCGGGCATGGGGTGCACCTTCAAGGTGGATCAGTAGGCCTATGTACCAAGCATGGCCAATTTCAGTTCGGGGCAATGCAATTGAACACCTCACCGCGCAGCTTTTACCAATAGTCCAGGCGTGATGTGCCAGAAGCTCGCTCAATGCCTGACGCGTCAGGGTATTCAATGTCACGTATTACTGCTGTTTGTACCACGGGAGTGCTACAAAACACATCGCAAGAACGCCTTGCTCTACGAGGATTGATCAACGGGAACAGTTATTGCTTGAAGGGCTGAGGGCGGAGGGAAATGCAGACCGCGCAGATTTGTGTGCGCTGTAAGGGTGCGTAAGTTAATCAGGAATTGCGTGTTTTCGAGCGCAAGCAGTTGACCTACTCAGAACAGTTTATAGGGAGCTATCGCTTGGAAAACCTGGTCATTCGTCATGCGCAACTAACGGATGCGACGCAGCTCTGCAATGCCGAGCGTGAAACGGCCAAAACCCCCGGTTTGCTTGTCTCGCGGCCAAGTGAGTTTAACACTGCAGCCTTTGAGCGAAAAATTCTTGCCCTGAAGGATGATGGCCTTTACCTGGTGGTTGAATGGAATGACCAGATTGTCGGGCATGCTTTGCTTGAGCCAATCGGGCTTGAGGCCTTTAAGCACGTTATGAGCCTGACTATCGTTGTGCATCCCGACTATGTGGGGCAGGGTATCGGCCATGTGTTGATGACGCGCTTGTTGCAGTGGGCCGGGGATCGCCCGGGGCTGGTAAAAGTCGAACTGCGGGTGCGTGAGGTCAATCGCCGTGCGAGGCACCTTTATCTGAAGTTCGGCTTTGTGGAAGAAGGTCGTCTTGAAAAGCGTATACGCCTACCCGATGGCAGTCTGATCGCGGATATCACCATGGCCTGGTTCGCACCGGAGCACAGCTGAAGCAGCACTGGGTGGCAGCTTGATGCCCTGACGAACTTAAGCTGTCGTCTATAGTCAGAGGACCACCCTTATTCTGAGTCCTCGACCATGCTAACGCCTCGTTCACTGATTACAGCCATTACGTGTGTTGCGCTTGTTTGTGGCCCGGTCACTGCCTCGGCCGATCCAGGTAACGGGAACAGTAAAGGCAATGACAAAGGCGGTCAGCACTATGACCAGGATCATGGCAAGCAAGGTGGCCAGGGCAATAAAGGTAAGAAGTCAGGCGCTGACGACAGGGCGCATGGCCCGAGTATCAATCGTGCAGCCACGCTTGAAATCATTCACGGGCATAGAGATTACTGTAGCCGAAGCCAGGCGCTGCCGCCCGGCATCCAGAAGAATCTGGCGCGGGGCAAGCCGCTGCCGCCGGGTATTGCCAAAAAGCTGGATGGCCGACTGGTCAGCAGGCTGCCTCATTACGAGGGGTACGAATGGCAGCAGGTGGGCACGGAGTTGATTCTGGTATCCATTGCCACCGGGTTGGTTTATGAGATTCTCAATGGTGCCTTTGATTGATGTGACGCCGTTGTGTCGATCAGTGCCTGAAACTCCGGGCTTATCCCTCGACTAGACCCGGGAAAAGCCCGGCCAGCCGGGGCAATGTGCCAGTGTTTCTCACTAAGTGGCTGTTTTTGAATAAATTTATTTAAAAAGTGCTTCCCATATCCTCAGAGTGCGGGTATATTTGCGCTCGTTCTCACAGCGAACCCTTACAGGTTCACGGCGATTGGCAACATTCGCAAGCTGCAAGGACGTTAAATGAATGCCAGGCATTCATCGCAACAACTACAGGGGCGTCGCCAAGCGGTAAGGCAGCAGGTTTTGATCCTGCCATGCGTTGGTTCAAATCCAGCCGCCCCTGCCATTTTCCAGATCTTGTCCAGCATCGGGCAAGACTCTCCAAGCACAGCGTCAACGCCGTTCGGCCTGACGCAACCTCGCTAGTCACCCATCCCATACCAATTAATACCACTGTCTTTTTCTTGCCCATTCGGTTTGTGGCGGATCAGTCCTGCGCGTTTCTGCAGCTCAACCCATTGCCTGTGAAAGCAGTGCGTACTGGTGAACACCTTCAGTGGATTGCGGGGGTGTGCCGAGGGCCATTTGGGTCACCCGGTCTACTGGGCCCAGGCCGGCCCGCGTCAGCCATTCACACAGACCGCTGTTATGTGGCACATCGATACGCACAAACTGGCCAGGGATCCGTGAGAGCAGGGTGGCGATCAGGTGCCTGGCCTGCCGGGGATTTTGGGCAATCACCGGGCCAATGCAATGGCCCTTTCCGGCGCGGCGCAACAGGGCAAACGCCTGTAACTGGCCACCGCACTCGATACCGGCCGTGTGTTCGATAGTGTCGTGCAGATGGGCGAAAATGGCACTGCGATCCAGCCCGCTGCCAGCGTTGGCCAGTGCCAGTTGCCGTGCCTGATCCTCTGCGTTGAGGCTGCGGCAGTGTTCGTCTGCGGCCAGCGGTTCAAGGGCCATACATTGTGCCGGGCCCTGGCGCTGCTCGAGGGTGCCGAACTCGATAAAGCCCTGGCTCAGATACAGCGGTGCGCCTGCCGCCGAGGCATTGAGGATCGCCGTGGCCGGCTTGCAGGCCTCGAGCGCCAGCTCCATCAATCGGCGGCCAACACCCTGGCCCTGATAATCGGGGCTGACCACCACCAGGCCAATGGTTGCAAACGCACCTTGTGGGCAGGCGAACGCCGTGCCGATCAAGCGCTCACCTTCGCAGGCCGCAAAGCCTTTGCACAACCGGTGCAACAACGCCCAGTCTTCCAGGCGATGGGGCCAGTTCAGTTGCGCGGACAACCTGTGGGCGGCGGGCAAGTCGGCCCGGATCATGGCGCGGTAAGTGAAGGCAGCCTGTTGCGGCGCGGGCATGATGAAACTCCTGGAACATGTGCGCACTATCTACAGGTATTGCCGCCGCGCTTTCAACCCCCGTGTGCGACCTCATGCCTGGCCGACATGATGCTCGCCACCTGACGTGGCTGGCAGTTGAGGTAGGCCGAGGATTGCAGCCATTGCTGGTCGGGGTACCAGGCAAACATGAACTGGCCATTTTTGAGTTTATCTACGACCTGACGCGCCACTTGCGGGCGGACCGCCGGGCAGCCGAGGCTGCGGCCGATGCGGCCCTGGGTTTTGCTCCACAGCGGGTTCACGTAATTGGCGGGGTGGATCACGATCGCCCGTTCACGGGCCTGATCATTGATGCCGGGCTCAAGGCCGTCCATGCGCAATGAGTAACCATGGCTGCCCACATAGCTTTCCTGGGTGCTGAACAGGCCGAGACTGGACTGGTTGCTGCCTTCGGTATTGGAGAAGCTGGTGGCGAAGTTCTCGCCGGATTGTTTTCCGTGGGCCACCAGATCACGCAGAACCAATGTCTTGCGGGTCAGGTCAAAGATCCAGAGACGGCGAGCGGTTGAAGGTTGCGAGAAGTCGATTACCGCCAGATGCCGAGCCTGTTTGGCTCCGTTATTGACCGCGCACTGCATGGCGCTGAGGGCACTTTTCAGGGCCTGGGGGTTGAGTTCCGGGGCGGCATGGCTGAGCTTGTTGAGCAAGAGCGGATTAGCAGCGTAGGCAGTAGTGCAGGTTGCGCTTAAGGCGATGGCTGCAAAGCAAAAACGGCGTAAAAAGTTGAGCATGATTTGCGTATTCTCGATGGAGTCAGACCAGTAATGCTGCGCCGATAACTTGGCGCTTGGGTTTTAACTGCTAGCCTGTGGGTTTGCCGTGACCGCTGATTGAGCTGAAGTTAAAGATGACGGCCCATAATTGGAGTAAAGCAGTTGTTCAAAAAACGCGCATTTTACTTGAGCATTGCCTTGCTGACTGTGCCACTGGTCGCTGTAGCCGATCCCCTACAGGCAGACACCACAAGCCCGGTACAACAAGCGCTCAGCCAACTGCCGCAAGCCTGTCCGGTCCTGGCGCCACGGGTCAATGCACCGATGCTGCGAATGCTGCAGGGGTTTTATCAGGGGCAGAATGACCAGCCGGTATGGTCGGTCAATGGCCGTTTGAGCGCCCTGCAAGGGGAGCTTGCGCAGTTGGCGGATGACGGTCTGGACCCCGACACCTACAAACTGCCTGTCGCTGGTGATCTGTGTGCCGATATCGGGATCAGCCAGCAGTATCTGCAAGCCTTGCAGGACCTGCACTATGGTCGCCTGCAGCAGTCGCGGTTCGAGCCGGTATGGCATGCCAGTGAGGTTGCACAAGACCGCCAGGCCCGCATCCTGGCCTTTGCCGGCCCGGGCCTGGCGGACTTGCCCCGGGCTTTTGAACAGGCGCGCCCGCAAAACGAGCTGTATCAAAACCTGCGTCGGGTCTATGCCCGCCAGCGTCAGCAACCCTTGCCACAATGGCAACCACTGGCCAGCGGGCCGTTGCTGCGTCCGGGGGCTGAGGATGCGCGGGTGCCCGAGCTGGCCCGGCGACTGGTCAGTGAAGGCTACCTCAGCCACCTGCCGGCGACTGTCGATCACCATTACAGCAATGAACTGGTGGCGGCGGTGAAGAGCTTCCAGCTCGACCATTCGTTGCAGGCCGACGGTGTAATCGGCGCGGGCACCCTTAAAGAACTCAACATCAGCCCCCAGGCGCGGCGTGAGCAGCTGCGCATCAATCTGGAGCGCTTTCGCTGGATAGCCCAGGATCTGGAGCCCGATATCCTGCTGGTCAATGTGCCCGCAGCGCAACTGACCGTGTACCGCAACGGTGTGCCGGTGTGGCAGACACGCACCCAGGTCGGTCGTGCCGAGCGCCAGACCCCGCTGCTCAAGTCCCGGGTCAATCGCCTTACGCTCAACCCGACCTGGACCATTCCGCCGACCATCTTTCGTGAAGACAAACTGCCGCAGATCCGTCGCGACCCGTCTTTCCTCAGCCGTCAGGACCTGCAGATTGTGGACAGCAACGGCCAGCCGCTGGCGGCTCAGGATATCGACTGGGATCGACCGGGCAACATCCTGCTGCGCCAGGGCGCGGGGCCGAGGAACCCGTTGGGCCGTATTGCCATCCGCTTCCCCAATCCGTTCTCGGTGTACCTCCACGACACCCCTAGCCAGGCCTTGTTCAGCAAGGGGCCACGGGCTTTCAGTTCGGGTTGCGTGCGGGTTGAAGCGGTGTTCCAGCTGCGTGACTTGCTGGTGACACCTGCCGAAAAAGTCCGTAGCGAGGAGCTGTTGGGTACCGGGCTGACCCATGAGTTCAGGCTGTCGAACCCGACACCGATCCTGATGACCTACTGGACCGCCCAGGCAAACAAGGACGGCAAGGTGACCTACGCACCGGATATCTACAATCATGACCCGGCATTGATTGCGGCTCTGGCCAGCAAAAAATAATTCGGCCATTGCGGACTTTCGTAGCAGCTGACGAACGCAGCCTCGCTCCGCTCGTCAGCTGCTACATAGTCTTGGGCAACTTGCCTCATCTGCAGGCGAGCCACTAGTATCCAGCTCCCGATTGTCGACCCTGAGAGCCCCCATGAGCTGCTGGCCCGATTCGCGTTTCACCGATCTGCTGGGTATCGCCCACCCCCTGATTCAGGCACCGATGCTGGGCGCTGGCGCCGTTATCATGATCGGCGTGGCACAGGCCGGGGGGCTGGCCTCACTGGCCTGTGCCACGTTGAGCCTGGAGGCCATCCGCAGCGAGGTGGCAACCTTTCGGGCTGCCTGCGACCAGCCGCTCAACCTGAACTTTTTCTGCCATCAGCCTCCGGAGTACGACGAGGCTGCCATCGAGCAGTGGAAGTCGCTGTTCAAGGCCTATTACAGCGAGCTCGGCGCCGATTATGACGCGCCCACTCCGATATCCAGCCGCGCCCCTTTCGATGAAGCCACCTGCGCCCTGGTTGAGGAATTGCGCCCCGAAGTGGTGAGTTTTCACTTTGCCCTGCCGGCACCGGAGTTTGTGGCCAGGGTCAAGGCCTGTGGGGCCAGGGTGCTCAGTTCGGCCACGACGGTTGACGAGGCGCAATGGCTGGAACACCACGGCTGTGACGCAATTATCGCCATGGGCTATGAAGCGGGCGGTCATCGGGCGATGTTCCTGCATCGTGAGCTGACCACGCAAATCGGCACCTTCGCTCTGGTGCCGCAAATCGTCGATGCCGTGTCAGTGCCGGTGATTGCTGCAGGCGGCATCGCCGATGCGCGAGGGATCGCGGCGGCGTTTGCACTTGGCGCCAGTGCCGTGCAAATCGGCACTGCTTACCTGTTTTGCCCTGAAGCAAAGCTGGCCAGGGCTCATCACCGTGCGTTGCGCGAGGCTCAGGCCAGTGATACCGCGCTGACCAATCTGTTTACCGGGCGGCCAGCACGGGGCATCGTCAATCGGGTCATGCGCGAACTGGGCCCGATCAACTCCCAGGCGCCAGCCTTTCCGTTGGCCGGTGGTGTGCTGCTGCCGCTCAAGGCCAAGTCCGGGGCTGACAGCGGCGACTTTATCAACCTGTGGGCGGGCCAGGCTTTCCCCCTGAGCCCCGGGCGCATGGCCGAGCTGACGTCGTATGAGCTGACACGCAAATTTATCGACGATTATGCCGCCCGCTCTACATGCCTATAGCAATTTTGCCCGGCATGGCTGGCGGTGCGAATCAGCAACATGATTGCACCTGCCACCGGCAGGCTTACCAGCAGTAATGCATAGCGCAGCGATTCGATACCGAAAGCCGGCTGCAGGGCATCGCTGAGCAAACCGGCCAGCAACGGCCCCAGGCCAATCCCCAGCAGGGTCGAAATAATGGTCTGCAAGGCCATCGCCGTACCCCGGCGGTTGGCCGGGACCAGTTGGGTGATCAGATTGAACGACGGCGCCACCCACCACACCGAAAAAAAGCTGTAGAGCGCGCACAGCAGCATCGCACTGGGCACCGGTACGCTGCCCACCTGCAGCCACACTGTGTTTGGCCACAGCAGGTAGGCGAACAGCGCACTGAGCGCTGTCACATGCCCTATGACCGGAATGCCCACTTGCCAGTGCGGGTTGCGCCGGGTCAGGTGGTCACTCAGCCAGCCGCTGAACAAGGCGCCGATCCCGGCAAAGCCGCCACAGATAAAACCCGCCAGCAACCCGGCATGTTGCAGTGACAAACCGTGGGAGCGCACCAGAAAGCTGGTGTTCCACATGCCGATTGCATACGAGCCCAGGGTGGTCAAACCACCCGCCATCACCAGGCAACGGTAAGCGGGCAGGGCCCAGAGTTTGCGTGCCTCGCTGCCCATGCTCTGCAGGGGGTGGGCCGCGTGGGCGCTGGCCAGGTCCCAGCGGCCACGCGCCGGGTCCTTCACCACAAAGGCCAGCAGCGTGGAGAACATCAGCGCCGGCATGCCGATCACGATAAACGCGGTGCGCCAGCCATAGTGCTCAACCACCCAGGCGCCAAGGCTGAGGCCGATCACTGCGGAGAAGGTCGGTGCCGCCGTGAAGCAACTGATGGCAAACGATCGGCGATGGGGCGGGTAGAGGTCGGCAATGATCGACATCGATGTCGAGGTGGTCGGCGACTCGCTCACCGCCACAGCCATGCGTGCCAGGGCGAGCATCCAGAAGCTCACTGCCAGCCCGCACAACATGGTTGCCACGGCCCACAGCAAACAGGCGATGGCCAATAAGCGGGTGCGTACCATACGGTCGGCCAGGCGACCGGCAGGCAGGGCAAGCAGGGCGAATACCGCGGCAAAGGCCAGGCCGGAAATCAGCCCCATCGCTGTGTCACTGACGCCGAACTCGGCTTTGATCGGCTCAATCATCACTGCCAGAATCTGGCGCCCGACAAAGTTGTCGGCAAACACCGCTGCCAGCAATAACAGCAAAGCATGGCTGCGCCAGCCGACATGAGTGTTGGACATGGTGGGTTTCCTGTGAGGTAAAAACGCCGAAGGCGCTGACCCGGTCAGCGCCTCCGTCAAGGTGCGACGCCTCAGGCCCGCTGGCGCGCCAGGGTCATGGCGGTGTCTTCGATCATGTCTTCCTGGCCGCCAACCATGCCGCGGCGACCCATCTCCACCAGAATCTCCCGTGCTGGCACGCCGTACTTTTTCTCGGCGCGCTTGGCAAACAGCAGGAACGAGCCATACACCCCGGCGTAGCCCATGGTCAGGGCATCGCGGTCGCTGCGGATCGGGAAGTCCATGATCGGCACCACCAGATCCTCGGCCACGTCCTGAATGCCAAACACACTGACCCCGGTTTCTATACCCATGCGGTCGCAAACGGCCACCAGGATTTCCATCGGCGTATTCCCCGCACCCGCGCCGAGCCCGGCCGCTGCAGCGTCGATGCGGGTGGCTCCGGCCTCGATGGCCGCGATGGAGTTGGACACGCCCATCGACAGGTTGTGATGGCCGTGAAAGCCGATCTCGGTGTCCGGGTGCAGGGCCGCACGCAGGGCTGCAACCCGCGCCTTGATATCGTGTGGCAGCATGTAGCCGGCCGAATCGGTGAGGTACACGCAGTTGGCGCCGAAGCTCTCCATCAACTTGCCCTGTTTGACCAGCCCCTCGGGACTGTTCATATGGGCCATCATCAAGAAACCCACGGTGTCCATGCCCAGCTTGCGGGCATAGGAGATGTGTTGCTCGGACACGTCCGCCTCGGTGCAATGGGTCGCCACGCGGATGGTATTGACCCCCAGTTCATGGGCCATTTGCAGATGGTCCACGGTGCCGATACCCGGCAGCAGCAGGGCTGACACCCTGGCCTTTTTCATCATCGGGATCACGGCCGACAGGTACTGCTCATCGGTGTGCGCCGGGAAGCCGTAGTTCACCGAGCTGCCACCCAGGCCGTCGCCATGGGTGACCTCAATCAGCGGCACGCCGGCTGCGTCCAGGCCGCAGGCGATGTCTTTCATCTGCTGCAGGCTGATCTGGTGACGCTTGGGGTGCATGCCGTCGCGCAGGCACATGTCATGCACGGTAATTTTTTTGCCGCGAAGATCCATGATCGGCTCCTTAAGCGAGGGCAGGTTGGGGGGCTGATGCCTTGAGTTGCAGCTCGCCCTTGAGGATTTCCTCGGCGAACATCTCGGCGGTGCGGGCGGCCGCGGCGGTCATGATGTCCAGGTTGCCGGCGTACTTGGGCAAGTAGTCGCCCAGGCCTTCGACCTCCATGAAAATCGAGACCCGGTTGCCGTCAAACACCGGGCCGTTGACCAGCTTGTAGCCGGGCACATACTGCTGCACCTGCTCGATCATGCTGGCGATGGCCAGGCTGATAGCGGCTTGATCCGGTTCGGTTTCAGTCAGGCAATGCACGGTATCGCGCATGATCAGCGGCGGCTCGGCGGGGTTGACGATAATGATCGCCTTGCCCTTTTTCGCCCCGCCCACCTGCTCGATGGCACTGGCCGTGGTGCGGGTGAATTCGTCGATATTCTTGCGCGTGCCCGGGCCCACCGATTTGGACGCGGCAGTGGCGACGATTTCAGCGTAAGCCACCGGCTGGACGCTGGACACGGCCGCCACCAGCGGAATGGTCGCCTGGCCGCCGCAGGTGACCATATTGACGTTCATGGCGCCGCGCTTGAGGTTGGCCTTGAGGTTGACCGGCGGCACGCAATACGGGCCAATGGCAGCCGGTGTCAGGTCGATCATCAGCACGCCCAGCTCGTTGAGCTTGCGGCTGTTTTCAGCATGGACATAAGCCGAGGTGGCATCGAAGGCGATCTGGATATTGTCTGCCAGCACGTGCGGCAACAGACCGTCGACCCCGTCACTGGTGGTCTTCAGGCCCATCTCGCGGGCGCGGCTCAGGCCTTCGGAGGTGGCATCGATGCCCACCATCCACACAGGCTCCAGCACTTCGCTGCGCAGCAGCTTGTAAAGCAGATCGGTGCCGATATTGCCCGGCCCGATCAGGGCACATTTGATCTTTTTGCTCATGGCTAAGGTCTCGAAGGGGGGTTAGGGCACAAAACGCAGGTTGGCAGAGCCCAGGCCGCTGAGAGTCAGGCTGACCTCATCGCCGGGTTGTACCGGAACCAGCGGCGCCAGTGCGCCGGAAAGGATGATTTCGCCCTTGCGAAACGGGATGTCGAACTTGCCCAGGGTATTGGCCAGCCAGGCCACGGCCTCACAGGGGTGGCCCTGTACCGCCGAGCCAAAACCATGACCGGCAGGCTGGCCGTTTTTCAGCAAGTGCAACTCGACCTTGGCCAGATCCAGCTCGCGCGGGTTGATGCGCTGTTCGCCCAGGGCGAAAACACCGCAGGAAGCATTGTCGGCCACGGTGTCCTGAATGCGGATTTTCCAGTCGGCAATGCGCGAGTCGACAATTTCGAAACACGGCACCACCCATTGGCTGGCTGCCATTACGTCTTCGGCGGTGATGCCGGGGCCGTGCAGGTCTTCGCCGAGGATAAAGGCGATTTCGCCTTCAGCCCGTGGCTGCACCAGGTGGTGGGCGGCAAAGCTCACATCGCTGTTGTCGGCGACTTGCATGCGGTCGGTCAAGAAGCCGAAATCGGGCTGGTGCACATCAAGCATGTCCTGCACGGCACGGCTGGTAACGCCAATTTTTTTGCCGACCACCTGCTCGCCCAGCGCCTGGCGGCGTTGCAAGAAACGCAGGGAGATGCGGTAGGCCGTGTCCAGGGTCAAATCCGGGTAACGGGCGGTCAATGGCTCAAGGCTGCGCCGCTCCAGCAGGGCGTGAAACAACTCGTCGCCCAGGGCTTCAATCAACTGTGTGTCCATAAATTGGCTCTCGGGAGGCTATGCAGAAAATCCTCTTGTGGGAGCGAGCCTGCTCGCGAAACTTCTTCGCGAGCAGGCTCGCTCCCACGGTTTGATGGTGGCTCAACCCGGCCAGACGCTCGATTCGGCGCCGCCGTCTACTTCCAGGATCTTGCCGGTGACCCAGCGTGAAGCCGGGCTGGCCAGGTACAGCGCTGCAGCCGCGATATCTTCAACTTCGCCCAGGCTTTGCAGCGGCGTGGCCTTGATCATGCCGTCGCGCATGGCCACCGGCAGCACGCCATTGAGGGCGGCAGTCAGTACCGGGCCGGGAGCAATGCCGTTGACCCGTACCTGCGGCGCAAAGTCCTGGGCCAGCAGGCGGGTCATATGGCTCAGCGCCGCCTTGGCGGTGCCGTAGGCGCTGAATTGGGTTTGCGCATAACGCGCCGCGCCCGAGGTGATATTGATGATGTTGCCGCTGCCGGCTTCGCGCATATGCGGCACGCACAGCTGGCTAAGGTGATAGGCCGAAGACACGTTGAAGCGCATGATTTCTTCAAAACGCTCCACGCTCAGGGTCAACGGGTCGTTGGGCCCGGCGCCGCCAGCATTGTTTACCAGGTGGGTGATGCGGCCCATCTGCTCGCGGGCCTGGGTGACCAGAGCGCTGCGCTGTTCGCTGTCATTGACGTCGCAGCTCAGGGCCAGGGCCCGACGGCCGAGGCTGCGTACTTCTTCGGCTACGGCTTCAACGTCGGCCAGGGTGCGGGCAGCCAGAACCACGTCGGCGCCTGCTTCAGCATAGGCCAGGGCGATGCCGCGCCCGATGCCGCGGCCGCCGCCGGTGATCACCGCCACGCTGCCGGTCAGGTTGAAGCGCTGAATAATATTCATAAAAGTCCTTTTCCTTTTTAGGTACAAAGCTAGCGGGGCGCCCACAGGTCGGGCAAGCCGGGATCACTGGCGGCAATCAGGCGCTTGAGCAGCACCTTGAGCGCCTGGGCATCACCGGGAGCGAGACGGGCCGACACGTTCTCTTCCACCGCCTTGGCCAGCGCCACCTGTTGCAGCGAGGCCTCGCGGCCGGTGGCGGTCAGCACATAGCGTGGCGCCTGCTGGCTGCCTTCGAGGGCGACCAGGTTCTGCTTTTCAAGAAAGCGCATGCTTGCCACGCTTACCACATGCCCGGTATAGCTGACGAAGTGATTGATTTCATCCAGGGTCAGGTTGTCGCGAATACACAGCACTGACAGGATAAAAAAGGCATGTTCGTCCAGCTGCTGGTTGCTCAGCAGGCGATGCAGGGCGTCGAGCAGTTGATAATGGGCGCGGCCCAGCAAGTAACCGAGCAGGTCTTCGGTGTAACTGCATTCCGGCGGTGGCGGGGTGGTTGCCAGGCGCAGCTCGCTGCGCGGCTTGCGGGTTGCCAGGGCATATTGGCCACTTTGAAAGGCCAGCGGTGCACGGTCACTGTGATCGAAGGCGAGTACTTCCCCGACGAATATCACATGGTCGCCGCCTTCATACTGAAAAGCCGTGCGGCACTGAAACCTCGCGGTGCAGTCCTGCAACAGCGGCGCGGGGCTGATGCCGTTATCGAGTTCGATTTCGGCAAACTTGTTCTCGCCCTGCATGGCAAAGCGTCCGGACAGCGGCTCCTGCTCTGTCGACAGCACATGCACGTTCCAGTGCGAACCGGCACTGAATACCGGCAGGCTGCGGGCGGACTTGGCCAGGCTCCACAGCACCAGCGGCGGGTTGAGCGATACCGAGTTGAAACTGTTGGCCGTAATGCCAATGGGCGAGCCATCTTCGGCCTGGGTGGTGATGATCGTCACCCCGGTGGTGAAGGTGCCCAGCGCGGTACGGAATGCCTGCGGGTCAAAACTGCTTTGCACTGCCATGACGAACCTCATGGATTGAATTTTCGTGCTGGCAGTATTCCCCTGGCTTGCGGGGGCTACATCGTCTTAATGGACTAACGGATATGGCCGATTATCGTCCGATCGGACGAGGCATTGCGGGGCGCAGTTCGCTAGCGTCGGTTGATCGAACCGGTGTATCAGAGGACTTATCCATGACGTTCAGCAGCACTGCTCCAGAACAGCTGACCAGCCTGTTGGCGGCGCAGAAAAAAGCCTTTGTCGGCGCAGGCCACGTCAGTGCCGAGCTGCGTCGGGAGCGCATCCAGCGGGTGATCGAGTTGCTGGTGCGCTTCCAGCAGCCGCTGGTCGAGGCCATGGATGCCGACTTTGGCGGCAGGCCCCAGGGCTTTTCGTTGATGAATGACGTGCTGGGTTCCCTGGCTTCGCTCAAATACGCCCGCGACCATCTCGAGCACTGGGTTGCAGACGAGCCGCGCCAGGTGTTTGCGCCCTATGACCAGTTGGGCGCCAAGGCCTGGGTGATGCACCAGCCCAAGGGCAGTATCGGCATTCTCGGCACCTGGAATGCGCCGCTGTTCACCTTGCTCAGCCCCTTGGCCTGCGTGCTGGCGGCGGGTAACCGGGCGATTCTCAAGCCCTCTGAAGTGGTGCCGCGTACCGCCGATGTGCTTGCCGGGGCTTTTGCCGAGCTGTTCGATCCGCTGGAAATCGCCGTGGTCACCGGCGACGCCGAACTGGCGCAAGTGTTTACTGCGCAAGCCTTCGACCATCTGGTGTTTACCGGCAGCACTGCGGTGGCCCGCTCGGTGATGCGCAATGCGGCGCAAAACCTGGTGCCGTTGACCCTGGAGCTGGGCGGCAAGTCGCCAGTGATTATTTCCCGTAGTGCCGACCTGGCCAAGACGGCCTTCAGCATTGCCGTGGCCAAGGCCAATAACGGCGGGCAAATCTGCATCAATCCGGACGTGGTGTATGTGCCCCGCGAACAGATGGAAGATTTCCTTGGCCTGCTGGGCGCGGCCTACAGTGAGCTGTTGCCCGCCACCGACGCCAATCCTGACGTGGTTGCGGTGGTCAACGACCGGCATCTGCAGCGTATCGAAGGCTATGTGCAGGACGCCCGCCAGCGTGGCGCGCGTGTCGAGCGCTTCCCTAGGGCTCTTGAGGTCGACGCGCTCACACGCAGGCGACCGTTGCAGGTGGTGATCAATCCGCCCCGCGACAGCCTGATCCTGCAAGAAGAAATTTTCGGTCCGGCACTGGTGCTGTTGCCCTATGAGCAGCTTGACCGTGCGCTGGCCGATATCCATTCACGCGAGCGCCCGCTGGCGCTGTACTACTTCGGGCAAAGTGAAGAAGAGCAGCGTCATGTGCTGCAAAACACGATTTCCGGTGGGGTCAGCATCAACGACGTGATGATGCATGCGGCTTTGCACGATGCGCCTTTTGGCGGTATTGGCGCCTCGGGCATGGGCCATTACCACGGCCGCGAAGGGTTCCTGGAGTTCAGCCATATGCGCACCGTGTACAAGGCTGCGGCCCACGACCCGCGCCGCGAGTGGGGCCTGTTGCCGCCTTATGGCGAGCACTTTTTACCCGCCATGCAGGCGATGGTCACCGCCGACTGAAACCCGAAATGCCCTTGTGGGAGCGAGCAGGCTCGCTCCCACAAGGGGCGTTGCTCTTTAAATAAAAACAAGATTTGCTCTGGAGATTGACCTTGCAAAACCCTGCCGAAACACCTGAACAATCCACTGGCTGGCCCCGTCGTCACGTCCTCAAAGCGGGCGCCCTAGCCGTGGGTGCCGGGCTGCTGGGGCGTTTTGCCAATGCCGCTGAAGGCACCGCCATTTCGCCCGCCGAGTACCTGGCAATGGATGCCACCGACATGGCCCGCGCCGTACAAAAGGGCGAACTCAGCCCGCACGCTCTGCTGGCAGCGGCCATGGCCCGCTGTGATGCCGTCAACCCCAAGGTCAATGCCGTCAATATGCGCCATGACGACTACGCCCAGGCACTGCTCAAGGCCCGCAGTGCCAGCGGGACTGCGAATACCGGCGCACTGGCCGGGGTGCCGATCCTGATCAAGGACCTCAACACCTACCTGCAAGGTACCCGCACCACCAATGGCAGCAGGTTGTACAAGGACGCGCCACCAGCGCCCCACACCAGTACCCTGATTGACCGTTATCAGGCAGCCGGGGCCGTGCCGTTTGGCAAGACCACCTGCCCGGAATTCGGCCTGACCACCACCACCGAATCCCTGCTGTGGGGCCAGACCCGCAACCCCTGGAACCTGGCCAAAAGCGCCGGCGGCTCGTCCGGCGGAGCTGCTTCGGCGGTTGCCGCAGGTATTGTGCCGGTGGCCCATGCCACCGACGGCGGCGGCTCGATCCGCATTCCGGCGTCTTATTGCGGGCTGGTCGGGCTCAAGCCGACGCGTTACCGCACACCAAGCGGCCCGGGCAAGTACGAGGGCTGGTTCGGGGCCAGCGTGGGCAACGTTGTGTCGCGCAATATGCGCGATATGGCGCTGTTTATGGACGTGGGGCAGGGACATGAGGCGGGCAGCCCGTATTGGGCAAAACCGCTGGTACGTCCTTACGTTGAAGAGCTGCGCACTGCACCGGGCCGTCTGCGTATCGGTGTGGTGCGTGACTCGTTGACCGGCTCGCCGCTGGACCCGGCGGTGGTCAGGGTGCTGGACGACACTGCCAAACGCCTGGCCGCCCAGGGCCATGAAGTTGAAGAATTGCGCCTGAGCATCGACCCACGGCAGTTGTTCGGAGCCCACGGCTCGGTGGTTGGCGATGCCTTGCTGACCATGGTGCACGATCGCGAGCAAGTGCTGGGGCGTAGCGCCACGGCCGATGACTATGAACGCATCACCCAGGTGGTACTGGGCAATGCCCAAAAAGTCACTGGAGAGGGTCTGTACCGGGCGCGGCAGTCGTTCGAAAGTATTGGCGGTTATATGGAAGAGCAGTTCCAGAAGTACGACGTGATCCTGTCGCCGGTAACGGCCAACATTACCCCGGACCTGGGCCTGCTGAGCCTGAACCAGCCGTGGGACAGCTATGCCCACAACGCCATGGGCAGCGCGGCCTTTACCGTGTTGGCCAACGTCAGCGGGCAGCCGGCGCTGTCGTTGCCGGTGGGCATGAGCGACAACGGCCTGCCCATCGGCATGATGTTCACCGCGCCATTGGGCGGTGAAGACGTGTTGCTGCGTTTGGGCGCGCAGATCGAGCAGGATCGGCCTTTTGCGAAGTTGCCGGTGGTTTAAAAAGCGCCCTGACCCTCTCCCTCAGGTAGAGGGGATTGATTGGCGTTTACCCTGCGGCTAGCTCCCTCTGCCTTTGGCAGAGGGTTGGGGTGAGGGCCAGCCTTCACCCGATATCCCGATATCCCGACTAGTCCGCTTTGACGATGATCCACAACCCCGCTGGCGGGATTATTCGTCACACACCGCCCGCGCATTCGCGCAGCGAGAGACTGACGGAGAACACACGGATGGATCAGATACGAGAGAAAAGTCCGATTGAGCTTGAGCTGCTGCAACGCGCGCGCAATTTGATACCTGCGCTTAAAAGCCGTTCAGCCCAGGCGGACAAGGACTGCAAGCTACCTGACGAAACCGTTCGCGAAATGCAGGAAGCCGGGCTGTTTCGTGCCCTGCAACCGAAAAAGTGGGGCGGCCATGAAATCGACTTGCGCACCTTTTTTGAAATCCAGATGACCCTGGCGGAAGGCTGCATGTCCACCGCCTGGGTTTATGGCGTAGTGGGTGTGCATCCGTGGCAACTGGCGCGTTACCCGGTAGAGGCGCAGCGTGATGTGTGGGGCGAGGACAGCTCGGTGCTGGTGGCCTCGACCTATATGCCCGTGGCCAAGGTCACGCCGGTCAAGGGCGGCTATCAGGTCAGCGGGCGCTGGGGCTTCTCCAGTGGCAGCCAGCATGCGCAGTGGTGTCTGCTTGGCGGCATCGTGCCGCAAGATGAAACCGGCCCTACCGAACACGGCACCTTCCTGATCCCGGCCAGCGACTACCGTATCGAGCAGAACTGGGACGTGTTGGGGCTGCGCGGCAGCGGCAGCCACGATATCGTCGTTGAAGACGCTTTTGTTCCGGCCCATCGAGTACAGCGCACCAACAATTACGGCATCGAAGCCACACCGGGGCGGCTGGTCAACACCAACCCGATGTACGCCATCCCGTTTGCCCAGGTGTTTGCCCGTGCCGTCTCTACCTCGGCCCTCGGCGCCCTGCAAGGCGCGATCAACGAGTTCCGTGACAACGCGGCCAAGCACATCGGCAAGCATGGCGCCAAAACCGCCGAAGACCCGGCCGCCCAGGCTGCCGTGGCCGAAGCCATCATCACCGTCGACTCGCTCAAACTGGTGCTGATGCGCAACTACGCCAACCTGATGGCGCTGGCCGCCGCCGGGGAATACCCGGATGTGGAAACCCGCTTGCTGTATCGCTACCAGTCTTCCCATGTGACCAATGTGTGCGCCGACCGGGTCAGTGACCTGCTGCGCTGCATGGCCGCATCGGGCTTGTACAACACCAACCCGGTGGCGCGCTTCTTCCGTGACCTGCATCAGGCTCGCGGGCATATCGCCAATAACGAGGCGGCTTACCGGCGCAGTTACGGCCTGGTGCAATTGGGCCTGCCCAACGCGGATCCGTTTGTGTGATCGGCTGATCTACATCCGGCAAAACACCTCTGACCTCAGCGCAAGGCATAACAATAATGACGGCTCACGATCAGTCTCAGTCCAGCTATGACGTAATTGTTGTCGGCTCCGGCGCCGGCGCCATGACCTCAGCCCTGTTTGCGGCTGATCAGGGCCTGTCGGTCCTGATTGTCGAAAAAAGCGATAAATACGGTGGCACTTCGGCGATTTCCGGTGGCGGTATCTGGATCCCCAACAACCACTACTTTGCCGCGCTCGGCGGGCAGGACAGCCCCGAGCTGTCGATGCAGTACCTCAAGGCGGCCACCGGCGAGCATGGCGACCCGGTGCGCCTGAAGGCGTATCTGGATCACGCCGCGCCGATGATCAAAAAGCTCACTGCCAACAGCCACGTGCGTTATGCGGTGGCCGACAAATACCCCGATTACTACCCGCAACTGCCCGGCGCCTTGCCGGGTGGTCGCACCCTGGACCCGGAGCTGTTCGACACCAGCCTGCTGGCCGAAGAACTGCCCAACCTGCGCAAGCCTTCACCCTCCACCCTGTTGATGGGGCGCATTGCCTGGACGGCCCGCGACGCGCACAAGGCCATGGCGCGCAGCTTTGGCTGGCAATGGCTGATCTTCAAGTTGATGGCGCGCTACAAGCTCGACTTCAAATGGCGGCGCAAAAGCAAGTACGACCGCCGCGCTGCGTTGGGCAGTTCGCTGGTGGCGTCGTTGCGTCGTTCACTGATGGACCGCAACGTGCCGCTGTGGCTCAACACCGACTTTCAGGATGTGGTGCTCGACGGTGACCGGGTGTGCGGCATCAAGGTCGCCACCGGCGGCAAGGTGCTTGAACTCAAGGCCCGTCGCGCCGTGATTTTCGGCTCTGGCGGTTTCGAACAGAACCAGACGCTGCGTGAGAAGTTCCTGCCGCAGCCGACCCGTGCCAGCTGGAGCGCCACGCCACCGGGCAACAATACCGGGGCAGCGCTTGAGGCCGGCATGCACATTGGCGCGGCCACCGCGCTGATGGACTGGGCCTGGTGGGCACCGACCATTGCCGTACCCGGCGAAGAAAAACCCCGCGGGGTGTTTGCCGAACGGGCGTTCCCGGGGGCTATTGTGGTCAACAGCCTGGGTCAGCGCTTCGTCAACGAAGCGGCGCCGTACCTGGAATTCGTCGACGCCATGTATCAGGACAATCGCAAGACTGATGGCCGATCAGTGCCTTCGTGGGTGATCTTCGACGGGCACTTTCGCTTCCACTACGCCATGGGCCCGTTGATGCCGGCCCAGGTGATGCCCGACAGCCGGCTGCGCAAGGAGTGGCTCAACACCGTGTACTGGAAGGCCGACAGCCTTGAAGCCCTGGCCATGCAGATCGGCGTGGATGCGCAGGGGCTGGACAGCACCGTGCAGAAGGTCAATGGCTACGCCCAAACGGGTGTCGACCTGGACTTCGATCGCGGCGGCAACGTCTTCGATCGCTACTACGGCGACAGTAATATCAAACCCAACCCGTGCCTGGCGCCGTTGCGCAAGGGGCCGTACTACGCCATGCGCCTGGATGCCGGTGATATCGGTACCAAGGGCGGGTTACTGACCAACCAGCATGCCCAGGTGGTGCGTGAGGACGGCCAGCCGATCCCCGGCCTGTATGCGATCGGCAATTGCTCGGCATCGGTGATGGGCACCAGCTACCCGGGCGCCGGTGGCACCCTGGGCCCGGCCATGACCTTTGGTTATATCGCCGCCAATCATATCGCCAGCAGCGTGCCGGCTACGGCCAGCAGCAAGGTGCGGGCACTGTCATGAGCCGAGCGCAGCATACGTCCAGCAACAGCAAAATTCTCGCGCCCTTGCAGGCCGAGCGCCTGAGTGCAGGGGACTGGCATGACACCTGTGACGTGCTGGTCATCGGTTGGGGGGCGGCGGGTGCCTGCGCCGCACTGGAGGCCAGCAGCAATGGCGCCAGGGTGATCGTGGCCGACCGCTTTACCGGCGGCGGCGCCAGTGCCAAAAGCGGTGGTGTGGTTTACGCCGGTGGCGGCACCCGGCATCAACAGGCCGCGGGTTACACCGACAGCACCCAAGCGATGTTTGACTACCTCAAGCACGAAACCCAAGGCGTGGTCAGCGACGCAACCCTGCAAAAATTCTGCGATGACAGTGTCAGCAATCTTGACTGGCTTGAAAGCCACGGCGCGCGTTATGCCCATAGCGTGCCGCCGGGAGGGAAGACCTCATACCCGTCCGATGGCCATTTTTTGTATTACTCGGGCAATGAGCTGGTGCCTTCCCATGCTGGCACCCGGCCACCGGCCCCCCGCGGCCATCGTACGGTGGGCAAGGGCCAGTGTGGCGCGGTGCTGTATGGACATCTCAAAGCCGCGTGTCTGCGGGCCGGGGTGCAACCGCTGTTGCAATCGGCGGCACGTCGGCTGGTGGTGGATGCCAGCGGGCGGGTGGTGGGTGCCGAGTTCTGGCGCCTGCCCCAGGGCCGCCGCGAAGCGCGCTTGCATGCACGCCTGGCGGCACGGGCCGAGCGCCTGCAAAACTTCGCCCCCGGTTACTGCGACCGCCTGCGCCTCAAAGTCAGCCAGTTGGAGCGTGACCATGGCCAGCCGTTGCTGATCCGGGCCCGGCGCGCGGTTATCCTCAGCACCGGGGGCTTTATCTTCAATCGCGGGCTGATTCGCGATCATGCGCCCAACTTCAGGCGCAATTTCAAGGTGGGCGCTACCGGTTGCGATGGCAGCGGTCTGCTGCTGGGGCAGTCGGTGGGGGCCCGAAGCGAGCGGTTGAGCCGGGTGTCGGCCTGGCGCTTTATCAACCCGCCACACTGCTGGCCCAAGGGCATTGTGGTCAACAGCAATGGCCAGCGTTTTTGCAACGAAGAAGTCTACGGCGCCACCCTTGGCCAGCCGCTGTGCGATGAGCAGGGCGGGCAGGCGTGGCTGGTGCTGGATGCGCGTTTGCGCAAACAGGCAATCCGTCAGGCGCTGTTCGGTGGCTATTGGTGGTTCCAGAGCCTGCCGGCACTGGCCTTGATGCTGCTCAAGGTGCGCAAGGGTGACAACCCGGACCGGTTGGCCAGCGTTTGCGGCATGCAGGCGGGGGAGCTGAGTGGTGCCCTGCGCGCTTACAACGCCGGTGCCCGGGGCGATGGGCCGGATGCCTTTGGCAAGTCTGAAGGCAGCCGCCAGGTGTTGGATAAGGGGCCGTTTTACGCTTGCGATATCAGCGTCGGTAACCCGATCTTTCCGCTGGGGGCGCTGACCCTGGGCGGGCTTAAAGTTGATGAAAGCAACGGCGCTGTACTCGATACCGATGGCCAGCCGATTGCCGGCCTGTTCAGCGCCGGGCGCACCGCCATCGGTGTGGCGTCGCACCTGTACATCAGCGGCTTGTCCCTGGCCGACTGCGTGTTTTCGGGGCGGCGTGCCGGCCTTGCCGCCTCAGGCAGGAACGAGCCTGGCACAACAATCGCGAGCAGGCTCGCTCCCACAGACAGTGCAAGGGTGACCTTATGAGCGCACGTGTTGCAGGCAAGGTGGCGTTGATTACCGGTGGGGCCAGTGGCGTGGGCAGGGCAACGGCGCTGCTGCTCGCCCGTGAAGGTGCCCGTGTGGTGATCAGCGATATCGATGTGGCAGGTGGCCTGGCCCTGGCTGAAGAGATCGGTGCGCAAGCATTGTTTATTGAGCATGACGCGGGCAGCGAAGCAGATTGGGCGCGGGTGATCGACACCGTTCGCGAGCACCACGGGCGGCTGGATATCCTGTTCAACAACGCCGGGATCCTGCTCAAGGGCGATATTGAAAATACCGCCTATAGTGATTGGCAACGGGTGCAGCGCATCAACTCCGACAGTGTCTTCCTGGGTTGTCGCGCCGCCATAAGCCTGATGAAGGAAAGCGAGGGCGGCTCCATTATCAACATGTCTTCGATTGCGGCGGTGGCCGGACGCGATGATTACGTTGCCTACAGCGCCTCCAAAGGCGCCGTCGCTGCCCTGTCGCGTACCGTGGCGGTGTTGTGCCGCCGGCGCAAATACCGCATTCGCTGCAATTCCCTGCACCCTGACGGCATCCTCACACCGATGACCACCGCGAGCCTGCCCGCCGGGCTCGACCCGTGGAGCCTGACCATCGATGCCGACCCCATGGGACGCATGTGCCTGCCCGAAGATGTCGCCGCCAGCGTACTGTTTTTGGCCAGTGACGAGTCCCGCGCCATCAGTGGTATCGAGCTGCGGATCGACAGCGGCCAGTTTGTGATGAGTATCTGATATGAGCCAACCGGCGTATTTCTCCCTGCGCGTAGCGCAAATTGTGACTGAAACCGCGGACTCCCGTTCCCTGGTGTTCGATGTCCCTGCGGCCTTGCGTGAGCAGTTTACCTATAAGTCAGGGCAGTTTCTGACCCTGCGCGTGCCCTTTGAAGGCGGCTGGTTGCCGCGCTGTTATTCGCTCTCCAGCACCCCGCTGGAGGACGAGCCCCTGCGCGTCACCATCAAGCAAGTACGTGACGGTCGTGCCTCCAACTGGCTGTGTGAGCAGTTGCGTGAGGGCGACCAGCTGGAAGTGCTGGCGCCGGCCGGGGTATTTGTACCGCGGCATTTTGACAATGACTTTGTGCTGTTTGGCGGTGGTAGCGGGGTCACACCGGTGCTGTCGATCCTGCGATCGGCGCTGATTGCCGGCACAGGCCGGATCCTGCTGATTTACGCCAATCGCGATGAAGCGTCAGTGATCTTTGCCGCCGAGCTTAAAGCCCTGGCCAGCGCCTACCCGCAACGATTGCAAGTGATCCACTGGCTGGACTCGGTCCAGGGCATACCGGCGGTGGCACAACTGGCGCAGATGGCACAGCCTTTTGTGCATGCCCAGGCTTATATCTGTGGCCCCGGCCCGTTTATGGATGCGGCCGTCAGCGCCTTGCACGACATCGGCATGGAGCACGGGCACATCCACGTCGAGCGTTTTGTCTCGCTGCCGGAAGAGGGCAGTGTGGCCGCTCCGGCACCGGTCAACACCGATGTGATCGGCAGCCAGCTGTCGGTGCGCCTGGACGGGGAGGAGTACGAAGTGCCCTGTGCAGAAGGCGAAACCCTGCTCAATGCCATGCATCGCGCCGGCCTGAAACCGCCCAGCTCCTGCCTGGTGGGTTCCTGCGCAACCTGCATGTGTACGGTTGAGCGCGGCAGTGTCGAAATGCTGCGCAATGATGCCCTGGACCCACAAGAACTCAATGACGGCTGGGTGCTGGCGTGCCAATCGGTGCCCAGCAGCGAACAGCTGCGCGTGTGCTTTCCCGAATAACCTGCCAGACGAGTGACCGATGACTTCCAGCCTGCAACAGAGCCTGCCGCGCTCGATCCCGCAACTGCTGTTCAACGCCTCGGTGCAGCATGCCGGGCGCACGGCCATTGAAGAACATGGCCAATGCATCGACTACAGCGAACTGCCGCGCCTGGCCCTGGGCGTAACCCGCAGCCTGATGGCTCAGGGCATTGGCAAGGGCGATCGGGTAGCGATCTGGGCACCCAACGGCCGGGACTGGATCATTGCCGCGCTGGGCATTCATTGCGCGGGGGCGGTCATGGTGCCGATCAACACCCGGATGAAAGGCCCTGAAGCGGCCGATATCTTGCTGCGCAGCGGCAGCCGTCTGCTGTTTGTGCAGCCGAGTTTTCTGGGCACCGATTACCTGGCTTTGCTCGCGCCCTATCGACCGGCCAGCCTCAAGTGCCTGGTGTTGCTGGGCGAAACCACGGCGGCCAGTTCCGCCGGCCTGGACTGGGACGGTTTTGTGGCCATTGGCGCGGCCACCAGCGAGTCTGCCGCGCTGTTGCGTGCAGCCAGCGTGAATAGCGATGACCTCAGCGACCTGCTGTTTACCTCCGGTACCACCGGCAAGCCCAAGGGCGTGATGAGCGCCCATGGTCAAACGATTCGGGCCTTTAGCGAATACGTGTCGGTGATCGGTTTACAGGCCGGTGACCGTTATCTGGTGATCAACCCGTTTTTTCATGCCTTTGGCTACAAGGCGGGGTGGCTGACCTGCTTGCTGGCGGGGGCGACCATCCTGCCGCACCCGGTGTTCGACGCCGAAGCGGTGTTCCAGCGCATTGCCGCAGAGCGCATCACCGTGTTGCCGGGGCCGCCGACCCTGTACCTGTCGATGCTGGCCCATCCCAAGCTGGCGGAAACCGACCTGTCGAGCCTGCGCATTGCCGTGACCGGCGCGGCGACGGTGCCGCCGATCCTGATCGAGCGCATGCGCAGCGAACTGGGGTTTGCGGTGGTGACCACGGCCTATGGCCTGACCGAATGCGGCGGCTTGGCCACTATTTGCGACCCTGCTGACTCGGCGACGATCATCGCCAGCACCAGTGGCCGGGCGATTCCGGGCACCGAGGTGAGCATCCGTGACCCGCAAAACCGGGCTTTACCGGCGGGCAGCACGGGGGAGATCTGCCTGCGCGGTTTTCATGTGATGCAGGGCTACTTTGAAGACCCGCAGGCCACCGCTGAAACCATCGACAGTGAAGGCTGGTTGCACACCGGGGATATAGGCCAGCAGGATGCTGCGGGCAATCTGCGCATCACCGACCGGCTTAAAGACATGTTTATCGTCGGTGGTTTCAACTGTTACCCGGCTGAGATAGAAGCCGGCCTGATGGAGCATCCGGGCATTGCCCAGGTGGCGGTAATCGGTATACCCGACGCGCGTATGGGCGAGGTAGGGTGTGCGTGCGTGGTGTTGCGTCATGGTGTGCAACTGGATGAGGCAGGATTGATCCAGTGGGCGCGTGAACATATGGCCAATTACAAGGTACCGCGTGTGGTGCGCTTCCATGACGCGCTGCCGGTGAATGCGTCGAACAAGGTGGCGAAGAATGAGTTGCGGGCGGGATTCATGTAACGGGCCACCTGTGCGCTCGCCCTCACTCTGGCCTCCAGGGCCGGGGTGAGGGGGGCTTTTTCGGACATAGAACCGGACATCGACAATGGCCATAACTGTCCCCTTTTGGCCTGCCTCCCTCTGTGATCGTGCCGGGCTCTCGGCAAGAATCAACCCCGTCACTCAATAACAACAAACCACTTCGTCCTTGCCCTTGGCCTTTTGCAGGCCGCTGCCGTGTACAGAACATAACAACGATCGATTTCACGCCGAATCCGGGGAACTGAGCCATGGACACTCTGAAACGCTTGATGAGCGCCACTGTTTGTGGGCTGACGCTGCTGGCCAGTGCCGTACAGGCCGAACAGCGCGAGCTGCGGGTGTATAACTGGGCGGACTATATCCTGCCGTCCGTGCCCAAGGACTTCGCCAGACAGACCGGCATCAAGGTCACCTGGGACTCCTTCGACACCAACGAAGCCCTGGAAGCCAAGCTCCTCACCGGCAACTCGGGCTATGACCTGGTGGTGCCGTCCAACCAGTTCCTCGATACCCAGATCAAGGCCGGGGTGTTCCAGAAGCTGGACAAGAGCAAGCTGCCCAACTGGCAGCACCAGGACCCGGCCCTGCTCAAGCTGCTGGACACCAATGACCCAGGCAATCAGTACGCTGTACCCTATATGTACGGTACGGTGCTGATCGGTTTCAACCCGGCCAAGGTCAAGGCTGCGCTGGGTGAGGATGCGCCGGTGGACAGCTGGGACCTGGTGTTCAAACCCGAAAACATGGCCAAACTCAAATCCTGCGGCGTGGCGATGCTCGATTCACCTTCGGAAATCCTGCCCTTGGCCCTGCACTATCTAGGGCTGGACCCCAACAGCCAGAACCCGGCCGATTATGAAAAAGCCAAGGCGCTGATGCTCAAGGTCCGCCCCTACGTGACCTACTTCAACTCGGCCAAGTACATGACGGATATCGCCAATGGTGACATCTGCGTGGCCATTGGTTATTCCGGCAGCTTCTATCAGTTCGGCAACCGCGCCAAAGAATCGGGCAACGGCGTGGTGGTGGACTGGCGCTTGCCCAAGGAGGGCGCACCGATCTGGTTTGACACCTTCGCCATCCCTAAAAGTGCAAAAAATGTCGAAGAGGCCCACGAATTTCTCAACCACCTGCTGGAGCCCAAGGTCATTGCCGGGATCAGTGATTTTCTGGGTTACCCCAATGCCAACAAGGACTCGCTGGCACTGATCAACAAGGACATCACTGGTAACCCCAACCTGACCCCGACCAGCGAGGCGCTCAAGTCGCTGTATGTGGTGCAACCGTTGCCGCAAAAAATGGAGCGCGTGCGCACCCGGGTGTGGACCAGCATCAAGTCGGACAAGTAACCCCTCGGAGGTAGTGCATGGGGGTTATCGTCAAGTGCCGGCCAGGTTCTTACACTGGCTGCACTTAATCGAACGACGAGAAAGCACCATGCGTATCCGTGAGCTTGGCATCACCATCGGTTCGGGCACCCCGGGGGCGTACAACGCCATCACCGACGTACCGGGTGTGCGAGTGGGTCATCACACCCTCAACGTTGAAAACGGCGATGTTTCCATCCATTCCGGTGTCACCGTGATTGAGCCGCGTGCGGGAGCCACCCACCTGCAACCCTGCTTCGCCGGCGTGCATGTGCTCAATGGCAACGGCGACGCCACGGGGCTGGAGTGGATTCGCGAAGCCGGTTTGCTGACTTCGCCGATTGCCTATACCAATACCCACAGTGTTGGCGTGGTGCGCGATGCGCTGGTGGCAGCCGAGCGTGAGCTGGGCAAGCAGCACACCTACTGGTGCATGCCGGTGGTGCTGGAAACCTACGACGGCACGCTGAACGATATCTGGGGTCAGCATGTCACGGCCGAGCATGTGCTACTTGCCCTGCAGGATGCCAGGACAGGCCCTGTGCAGGAGGGCAATGTGGGCGGTGGCACAGGGATGATCTGCCACGAGTTCAAGGGTGGCATTGGCACATCCTCGCGAGTGTTGAGCCCGGAGCAGGGGGGCTGGACCGTCGGTGCGCTGGTGCAAGCCAACTATGGTGTGCGCGAAGCCTTGCGGGTAGGGGGGTACCCGGTGGGTACCG
Organism: Pseudomonas bubulae; assembly: GCF_900618535.1. Lineage (GTDB taxonomy): Bacteria > Pseudomonadota > Gammaproteobacteria > Pseudomonadales > Pseudomonadaceae > Aquipseudomonas > Aquipseudomonas bubulae. Next base: position 99,803 of record NZ_UYJA01000001.1, read on the forward strand.
TGCTGGATGACGTACCGTCCCCGTTTAAGAGCGAGAAAAATGTGGGCGTGCCGGGCATGGGTTCGATCGTGATAACCATCGCCACCGATGCGCCGTTGTTGCCGCACCAGTGTACCCGTCTGGCGCAGCGTGCCAGTGTCGGGCTGGCGCGAGTGGGGGGCGGCACTGAAGACTCCAGCGGCGATATTTTTATTGCCTTTGCGGTGGGCAACAGCAATTTGCCGGCGGCCAACTTCGGCCATCCGGGTGAGCCGACCACGGCATTGCAGATGGTCAACAACGATTACATCTCGGCGCTGTTTGTGGCGGCGGCGGATGCGGTAGAGGAGGCGATACTCAATGCCATGCTCGGTGCGGATGACCTGAGCGGATGTGGCAATACCGTGCTGGCGCTCAAGCCCGAGCGGTTGCTGGCAGCGTTGCAGCAGGTGGGCTGGAAAGCCTCCTGAGGGCTGCCTCAACCTTGCGTAGCAGCTGCCGTAGGAACGAGGCTGCGTTCCTCGGCAGCTGCTACGGGGATTTGCCCTTACAGTTTCGGCAACTGCCCCACCCGGGCCATCATCTCGGTGACGATCTGCAGGTCCAGCATGAACTGCTCCACGGTCTTGAACTCGTTATCGGTATGCCCGGTGTATTTCACATCTGGCATGGCCAGGCCGAATTGCACGCCATTAGGCAGTTCATGCACCGAGGTTGCACCCGCCGAAGTACCGTACGTGTGCTCCATGCCCAGGTTTTCGCTGGCTACCGCCAACAGCGCCTTGACCCACTCACCCTCGGGGTTGCGGTACATCGGCTCGGCAATCGAGTACTCGAAACTCACCGGTACCTGCTGACTCTTGCTCCAGGCTGTCAGCTTCTCGGCAATCTGCGCTTTCAGTGCCTCCGGCGACTTGCCCTTGGGCACGCGCAGGTTGACCGCCAGCTTGAGCGCTTTGTCGTCCAGCCCCACAAAGGTCAGTGAGGTGGTCAGCGGCCCCATAAAGTCATCGGCAAAACCGACCCCCAGCTTGCCGCCCTTGTAGTCCAGGCCCCAGTTGTCGGCAGCATAGTGCGCTGCTTCGGTAATGTGGTTGTGCTTGAGGGCGATAGGGTCGTCGACGCTACTGATAAAGTCGAGCATCCGTGCCACCGGGTTGACCCCCGACTCGGGCTCTGAGGAGTGGGCAGAAACCCCGGTTACGGTCAGCACGACATCCTTGCCAACCACCTTGGCATTGACCTCGAAATCACCGCCATTGCGTTTGGCATATTCTGCACCGGCCTTGTTCAGGCTGGCCGCCAGCTCGGCGGGTTTGTCGGTCACCAGGGTTGCTACCGAAGTCGACGGGATCTGGTTGGTCGCCATGCCGCCGGTCAGCGAGACGATTTCGGCGCCCTGGCCTTCGCCCTTGCGCCGGGCAAAGGTGGCCATAACGGTGCCGTAACCTTTTTCGGCAATCACCACCGGGTAGCCGCCATCCAGCGCCAGGTTGTAGTTGGGCACCGGGTTGTGTTCGAAGTAATAAGGAATGGCATCACCGCTGGTTTCTTCGGTGGTGTCGATCAGCAACTTGAAGTTCCTGGCCAGTGGCAGTTGTTCTTCCTTGATGACTTTCATGGCGTACATCGCCACCACGATGCCGTTTTTGTCATCCTCCGTACCGCGCCCGTACATACGGTCACCGATCAGTGTGACCTTGAACGGGTCGAGTTGGGTGCCGTCCTTGAGTACCCAGTTTTCCGGGGTTACCGGCACTACGTCGGCGTGGGCATGAATACCGACCACTTCATCGCCACTGCCTTCGAGGGAGACTTCATAGACACGGTTGTCGATATTGCGAAAGTTCAGGTTAAAGGCCTTGGCCAGATCCTTGATCTTGTCGGCGATCTTGAGAAATTGCGGGTTCTCGTACTGGGGCACGTCGTCCAGGTTGACGGTGGGGATGGCCACCAGTTCACGCAGGGTGTCGGTAGCCGCCTTGCCGTATTTGAGCCGGGTATACAGACCCAGCAGGCGATAGATCTCGTTCTGTTGCTCGGGGGCCAGTGCCTTGTTGTCGAGAAAGGCGCTGATGGTCGGGCCGAGATTATCTTTTTGCGCCAGCTCACTCTTGGCCAACGCCCCCAGAAACTGACGGAAGTCAGTGACATGGGTGTCGCTGAACGTCTTGAGGATGACAGCACTCTGTTGCGGGGTGATGGTGGCGTGGGCTGCAGTGCTGAACGCAGCGAGGCTGGCCATCATCATGGTTGCAGCGGCCAGTTGTTTAAGTGAAAAGTCCATTTTGCAGGGCGTTCCTGTACAGGTCGTTGGATGGAAACATGAAGTAAGTGAAACAAAACATTTCCAAACTTACACTGCGAGGCGCTGCCACGTTAAGCGCTTTTTATTCTTGAGCCTGCAAAAACAGCGAGAACAGTTCGGACTGTGACTTGATTCCCAACTTGCCGTACATGTGCTTGCGATGGACCTTGACGGTCTCCGCAGAAATTGCCAGTTTTCGGGCGATTTCCTTGTTCGAACAACCACTTAGCAGCAACAGGGCGACTTCCATTTCGCGTGCGGTCAACGGCGAGGTCAACTGCTCGGCAGCCGCTTCAAGGCGGCTTTGCCAGTTGGGCGTGAGCTCCGGTGCCTCCTTGGGGTCGCGCTCAAAAACCAGGCGCTGGCGCATCAAGGCGGCCACCCACGGCTGCACCAACCCCAGCAATGCACTCTGTTCCAGGCTGAAACGGCACTGGCTGCCCAGTGACAGGCTCAGGGTGCGTTGATTGTCGAGTTGCACATTGATATGCACCTCGTCGGTAACGATATTCAGGCGGAAATAACGCTGGTAGTAGTCGGTCTGTTCAAAGCATTCGGGGGCCACGTCCTGCAGGCGGAACAAGCCGCTTTGCGGTGCTTCACGGTTGGCGATATAAAACGGGTCCAGCAGGTAAAGCCCCTTGAGGTAGTCCTGGAACAGCGAATCCATGCCACCGTCTGCACCGGGGGACTCGGCCAGAACCTGTGGCTTGCCAGCGCTGTAGATCAGCACCACCCAGTTGTCCACGGGTACATAGCGGCCCAGCAAACGTACCAGCGCAGTCCAGAAATTGGGCCGGTCCAGGGTTTCGATCACGCGGCCCATCGCGTCATGCCAGGCCACATCCTGCAAGGTCAGATTCATCTCACTACCCACCGGGTGTTACCCCATCGAAGTCATTTATTGGCGCGGTGCCGCGCACCATACTCGGCTCATCCCACCCTGCAAGGATCCGAGATGAACATTGAACTGGTGCAACTGGCAGGCCGTGACGGCGACACCGCTTATAACCTGTCGCGTACATTGAGCGCCATCGCCAGCTGCGCTGACGATACTGCGCTGCTGGTATTCCCGGAGACCCACCTGACCGGCTTTGTCGGCGGCCAGCAACTGGCGCAGGTGGCGGAGCCATTGACCGGCCCGACCCTGGGTGCGGTATTGCAGGCCGTACGCGAACGTGGAGTCAGTGTGGTGGTGGGGCTGGCGGAAAATCATCACGGCACCTTCTATAACACCTCGGTACTGGTCACGCCCGAGGGGATCGCCTTGCAGTACCGCAAGACCCATTTGTGGCCAAGTGAACGCGGCGACTTTACCCCCGGCGACCGTTTTACCACCGTGCTTTGGCAGGGTGTGCGGGTTGGCCTGCTGATCTGTTATGACATTGAACTGCCGGAAACCGGCCGAGCACTGGCGCAACTGGGGGCTGAACTGATCATTGCCACCAACGGCAATATGGACCCCTACGGCCCGGTGCATCGTACCTCGATCATGGCCCGTGCCCAGGAGAACCAGGCGTTTGCGGTGATGGTCAATCGCGTCGGTAGCGGGGATGACGGGCTGGTGTTCGCGGGTGGCAGCATGGCGGTCGATCCGTTCGGGCGGGTGTTGCTCGAGGCCGGGCGCGATGAGATTCGCCATGTTGTAGCGCTGGATCTGGATCAGCTCAAGGCTGCCCGGCGAGACTACGACTACCTCAAGGATCGTCGCTTGCTGCTGTCGGGTGAACAGATTGAGCACCCGGACGGGCGTCGCGAACTGTTGATCGGAGCCAGCCAATGAAGACTAAAAACACGACGGGACTTGCCCTGGCTGCGCTATTGGGTTGCAGCCTGGTTCACGCCGCCGAACCTCAGGTGAATATCTACAACTGGTACGACTTTATCGCTCCGGACACGATGAAAAACTTCCAGGCCGAAACCGGCACAGCCTCGATGTACGACGTGTTCGACAACAGCGATGTGATGCAAAGCAAGCTGATGGCCGGTCGCAGCGGGTATGACGTGGTTGTGGCCACCGGTGACCTGCTACCCAACCTGATCAAGGCCGGGGTGCTCAGGAACTCGATCGGGGGCAGTTGCCCAACCTCGCACACCTGGACCCGGCCATCCTTGCCAAGATGCAGAGCAATGACCCCGGCAATCGTTATGCCGTGCCGTATTTGTGGGGCACGACCGGGGTGGGTTATGACGTCGACAAGGTCAGGGCGATACTTGGGCCGGATGCGCCGGTGGATTCCTGGGACTTGATCTTCAAGCCCGAGAACCTGAGCAAATTGAGCCAGTGCGGTGTAGCCATGCTCGATGCCCCCGGTGAAATCATTCCAATTGCGTTGCACTACCTCGGCTTGCCATACAACAGCAGCGACCCCCGGGACTATGCCAAGGCCGAAGCGTTGCTGCTGACGTTACGTCCTTATATCCGCTATTTTGACTCGTCGAAATTCATTACCGACCTGGCCAATGGCAACGTCTGCGTGGTGCTGGGTTGGGCAGGCGGGGTGCAAGACGCCAAAACCGCCTCGCAGGTGGCCGGCAATGGGCGCAACATCCGCTACAGCATCCCCCGTGAAGGGGCGCCGATCTGGGTTGAGAGCCTGGTGTTGCTCAACGACGCGCCCAACCCGCAGCAGGGGCTGGCCTTTATCGACTACATGCTGCGCCCGCAGGTGATAGCCCGGACTTCGACCTACCTCAAATATCCCAATGCGAACCAGGACGCCAGGCCACTGATGGCCCCGTCGTTGCGCGATAACCCGGATATCTACCCTGACGAGAAAGTCATGGCCACTTTGTTCCCGCTGGAGCCGTTGCCGCTCAAGCTTGAACGGGTGCGCACGCGGGTGTGGAGCAAGGTTAAAAGCGGAACGTGAAGCCAAACTTTGTCGATACTCTGTGACAGGTCAAGCCCTATTGTGGGAGCGAGCCTGCTCGCGAACGACCTTCGCGAGCAAGCTCGCTCCCACAGTTGCAGTTTCCTGTAGCCGCTGTCGAAGGAACAGGCAACTGCTACGGTTTGTGGGTGTTAGCCGTTTCAGGCCTGCAACTGCGGCTCACGAACGCTCCTGGCCCTGGGCATCGCCGGCAACACCGCCTCCTGCAAGGTTCGCGCAGCCGGGTGAGTAAAGCGCATCTGCGCCGTGACCGGCAGGTCTTCCACCAGCTTGCCGTCTGCCAGTACTACCACCCGCTGGCAAAAACGCTGCACCAGGCTCAGGTCATGGGTGATCAGCAAAAAACCGGTGCCGGACTCGCGCCGTACCTGTGCGAGCAAATCCAGAATCTGCACTTGCAACACCCGGTCAAGGTTGGACAGGGCTTCGTCGAGGATAATCAGCTGCGGGCCGATCGCCATGGCCCGGGCAATACCGGCGCGCTGCAGTTGCCCGCCGCTCAGTTGTGCCGGGAGCTTGTCGATGTCACGGGCCTCAAGCTGGACTTGCTGGAGCAATTGCTCAACCCGGGCCCTGCACGCCGAGGCGTCCATGTCTGAAAGATGGCGCAAAGGCTCGGCAATGCTCCAGCCAATGCTGCGCTGGGGATTGAAAGCGCTGAGGGCATCCTGAAAGACCATCTGCACACGCTGTAAAAACGGAGGCTGACCCTTGAACACAATGCTGCCCTGGTCGGCGCTTTCCAGCCCCATCAGCAGGCGCGCCAGGGTGCTTTTACCGCTGCCGCTACCTCCCAGCAGGCCAAGGCTTTGACCTTCGTGCAGGTCCAGATTCAAGCCGCTCAGCACCTGTACCCGATGCCGTTTGCTGAACAGCCCGCCAGCGCTGTAACCGTGCTCAAGGTCGCGTACCTGAATAAAACTCATGGCGCGCAGCTCTCCATTGTCAATGAGTGGTGTGCTGCCAGCAGCGTGCGTGCTTCCTGGCTTTGCGGTGAATTGAACAGCCGGTGAACATCGGCCTGTTCGACAATACGGCCGTGGGCCATGACGCTGACCTGATCGGCGCAGCGCGCCACCACGCCCATGTCATGGGTGATCAGCAGCACGCCAAGGTTGCGCTGCGCTACCAGCCGTTCCAGCAGGTCGAGAAAACGTGCCTGCGCCACAACATCCAGATCGCTGGTAGGTTCGTCAGCCAGCAAAAAACGGCTGTCGGCGAGCAGGGCCAGGGCGATCATCATCCGTTGCAGCATGCCGCCGCTCAATTGAAAGGCAAATGAGTCGAGCACCCGTTGAGCATCGTGCAGGCCCACTTCCTGCAAGGTGCTCTGAATCAGCTGCTCGGCCTCGGCACCGTGCAGGTCGCGGGTCTGGAGGGTTTCAAGGGCATGCTGGCGCAGTGAGCGTACCGGGTTGAAGGCGCTGCGCGGGTTCTGCAGCACCAATGCCACTTCGCGCCCGCGTAGTTGCGCAGCATCCACCACCTGGCCATCCAGCAACAGGGTGGCGCCGCTGCTGTGTACGCCAGGAGGCAACAAGTCGAGGATGCCCAGGCTGGTTAGCGATTTTCCTGAACCGCTGGCACCGACCAGCGCATGCACCTGGCCGGCCCTGAGGGTCAGTTCGGCCCGGTCGACCAGGGTGCGTTGCCGGTGTTTGAGGGTCAGGTCGCGAATCACCAATGTGTGTTTCATTCCTTGATCTCCGCCAGTACGCTGGGGTCAAGGCGGTCGCGCAAGGCGTCGCCCAGCAGGTTGAAGGCCATCACCGAGATAAAGATCATCAGGCCCGGCCACAGCAGCAACTGCGGCTGGGTCCAGATAAATTCCTTGGCATCGTTGATCATCACGCCCCACTCGGGGGTTGGCGGGCTGACGCCCAGACCCAGAAAGGACAAGCCCGAGACGTGCAGCATCATGTGGCCAATGTCCATCGACGCCAGCACCAGCAGTTGCCCCACGACGTTGGGCATCACATGCTGGCGCAGCCGGGTCAGGCGCGAGGCACCGGCCAGTCGTGAAGCCAGCACATAATCCCGGTTACGCTGGGCCAGCACCATGCCGCGAACCATCCGCGCATACCAGGCCCAGTGGGACAGCGCGATGGCGATGATCACATTGGTCAGGCCGGTACCCAGCAAGGCGATCAGGAAAAACGCCAGCACCAGGGTGGGGAAGGTCAGGAACATGTCGCACAGGCGCATCAGGAACATGTCGAGCTTGCCGCCGACTATCCCGGCGATACCGCCAATCACCACGCCCAGCACCAGTACCAGACCCAGCACCAGCACCACGCTGCCCAGGGACAGTTGCGTACCGACGATCAGGCGCGAGAGCACGTCGCGCCCCAGGTGGTCGGTGCCCAGCCAATGGCTGGTACTGGCGGGCAGCAAACGCTCGTCCAGATTCACCAGGGTGGCGTCGTAGGGTGCCAGCCAGGGGCCGAACAGCGCCATCAGCAACAGCAGGGCAACCAGCCCGTAGCCGATGCGCGCGGCGTATTTTTTGCCGGTATAGACCGCCGCTATTGCGCTCATGCCATCACCCCCGAGAAACGTGTGCGCGGGTCTAGCCAGGCGTAGCAGATGTCCACCACCAGATTGCACAGCACCAGCAGTGTGGTCAGCAGCAGGGTGAAGCATTGCATCACCGGGAAGTCACGGTTGAGCACGGCGCTGACCGCGAAGCGGCCAACGCCGGGCCAGGCGAAGATGGTTTCGATCACCAGGGCACCTCCGAGCAACTCGCCAATGTGCATGCCGGTGGCGGTCACCAGCGGCATCCAGGCATTGCGCAGGATATGGTCGCGCCATACACGCTTTTCGTTCAGGCCACGGGCCCGGGCATAAAACACGTGTCGATGCTCACGCACATCCAGCAGGCTGGCGCGCAGCAGGCGGGCGTTGATCGACATCGACATCAGGGCAATCGCCAGTACCGGCATCAGCAGATGCTGCGGACCACCACGGCCCATCGGCGGCAACCAGCCCAACCACAGCGAGAACAATGCAATCAGCAAAAAAGCCAACCAGAAATTGGGCATGGAAACACCGATAAAGGTGATGAAACGCACCACCTGGTCGGGCCAGCGACCTTTCCAGCGGGCCGCCGCCAGACCCAGCGGAATGCTCATTACCAGCGTGGCAAGCAGCGCCAGACCACCCAGCTGAAGGGTGGCGGGCAGGTAATAGAGGATGTCATCGAGCACCGGGCGCCCGGTGATATAGGAGGTGCCGAAGTCCAGGTGCACGGCGTTCCACAGCCAGGTGAGGTACTGCTCGGGCAGTGGCCGGTCCAGGCCCAGTGCGTGGCGTGCCTCGGCCAGCGCAGCGTCGGTTGGAGGGATCTGCGACAGGCGCAGGTAGTCCAGGGCCGGGTCGCCATTGCCCAGGTGCAGCAGGACAAAGACGATCAGTGACACCCCCAGCAGCACCGGGATCAGCAGCACAAGCCGCAGGATAATATAGCGCAGCATGGTTTATGGCTTCCCTGTGGTGGGGTGCATCACTTCGAACGGCACATCAAACAGCGTGCTGCCGAATTGAACATTGTCGACGTTTTTTCCGCTGACACTGATGGCCGTCAGGTGTGAGATCGGCAGGTACACGGCCTGATCGTGCAGGGTGGTGAGGATCTCGCGGTAATCGTCAGCGCGCTTGCCCTCGTCGGTTTCGCCCAGTACTTCGGCGATTTTCCGGTCGATGGCCGCCTTCATCGGCAGGCCGAGCTGGGCCATGTAGTCGGCGTGTCCGGCGTAGCGCATGGAGCTGACAAACGAGTGCGGGTCATAGGGAGCGCCCCAGGTATCGGCGAAGATCATGCCGAACTTGCCCTCGCGCTGGCGCTGCACCAGGGCACCGTCTTCTTCGGCGCGCAACTTGACGTCGATGCCGACCTTGGCCAGTTCGCCCTGAATGATTTCGGCGAGGTTTTTTTGCAGGGCACTGGGGCCCAGAAACACCAGTTCGATACTTAGCGGCTGGCCGTTTTTTTCACGAATGCGTTTGCCTTCAGGGACTTTCCAGCCTGCCGCTTCCAGGTTTTTTTTGGCCTGTTCGGGGTCGTAGGGCAGTGCCTTGAGGCCCAGGTCGGCATACGGCATGTTGCTGGCGAACAGCGCATCGGCCCGCGGCTCCTGGCCATGCAGCACCTTGGCAATGATAGTGTCCTTGTCCACGGCCTGATTGATCGCCTGGCGCACGGCCAGTTCATTGGTCGGAGCCAGGCCGGTGTTCATTGCCACGGTACGGGTGGCCAGCGGTGCGGAAATGGCCGTCTTGAAGCCCGAATCGCGCAGGCGCACAAAGGTGCCGGGGGAGATTTCGCCGTCGGCACCCTGAATCAGATCGATTTCACCGGTTTGCAGGGCAATGGCGCGGCTGTCCGGGTCGGAGATGACTTTCACCATTACCGAACCATAGCCCGGTTTGGGCCCCCAGTAGTGCGGGTTGCGCTCGAAGCGGTCGAACTCGCCACGGCGGGTTTGCGTCAGTACCCAGGGCCCGGTGCCCACCGGCACGCCGGGCTTTGCCTCGGGGGCGGCAAAGCGCAACGGGCGAACCTGCGCCAGTTCCATCAGGGTCGGGTAGTAGGGGTGTTTAAGCACCAGCACCAGGGTGTGCTCGTCCGGTGCTTCGACACGCTCCAGGGTGGAGACCAGCTCCATCCACTGATGACGCTTGCTGTTGGCGAGCACCGCGTCGAGGTTGGCCTTGGCTGCGGCTGCGTTGAACGAACTGCCGTCACTGAAGGTCACACCGTCGCGCAGGGTGAAGGTGTAGGTCTTGCCATCTGCTGACACTGTCCATGACGTGGCCAGCCAGGGTTCCAGAGTGCCTTGGGCGGTGTAGCGCACCAGCGGTTCATAGACCATGGCCTGGGCATACATCTGGTTCGGCGAATAGCCGCGAGGGTCCAGCGGCCCGGCATTGGTTGGCCACGAGTAGGTCAGTGTGGGGGCCGCATCGCCCGCCCATGCAGTCGACAAGCCTGCGCTCAGGCAGGCTCCAATCATCCATAAGGTCAGCTGTTTTTTAGTCCATGACTGCTTCACACTGCGTCTCCCTCAGTTGATGGCCAGTGGCCTGATCAGATGCTGGGTATGAAGTCTATGTCAAAAGTTCATAACTGCGAGGCCGATTAGATGCAGAGGGTCACTATTTCGCTGGACGATGCTTTATTGGCCGAAATTGATGAGCGCGTTGGCACCCACGGCTACCAGGGGCGCTCCGAGGCCATCCGCGATCTGTTGCGCGCCGGCCTGCTGGAACCGGAGCAGGGCGACCCGCAAAGCGCTTGCGTGGCAACCTTGAGCTACGTCTATGACCACGCCACCCGGGAGCTGTCCAAGCGTCTGAACACGGCCTTTCACGAGCACCATGACCTGACCCTGTCGACGCTGCATGTGCATCTGGACCAGGGCAAGTGCATGGAAGTCTCGGTGCTCAAGGGCACGGTCGGCGAGGTGGCGCAACTGACGCGCCAGGTGATGGCCGAGCGCGGAGTGCGCCATGGCAGCGCGCAGATTATTCCATTGGGAGATCTCGAGTAGCGCTGGGTCAGTGCTTGAGTGTCCAGCGGGCGCAAAGAATGCGCCTTAGAAATCCCAGCGGGTATTGACCATTACATTGCGCGGGTCACCGTAATACGCCGTGTTGTAGAAGCCGATATTGGTGTAGTACTGCTTGTCGAACAGGTTGTTGACGTTGAGTGTGGTGGACAGGTGCTCGCTGACCTGGTACTTGGCCATTGCATCGACCAGCCAGTAAGCGTCCTGGCTGAAGTCCTGGTACTGGTCCTTGGCGCGGTTGTAGATGTTCTGCCAGCTGCGGTTCTGCCAGCGCGCGCCGCCACCGATGGTCAAGCGGTCCAGCGGCCCCTTGAATTTATAGGTGGTGTAGAGGCTCAACTGGTCTTCGGGCTCCCAGGTCGAGATTTTTTCGTCGTCGCTGCCGCGAATGACCTTGTGAGTAAAGCCGGCCTGGGCCTGCCAGCCCGGTGCCAGTTCGCCGGACATCTCGGCTTCGAAGCCCTTGGCCTTGGCCTTGGTGCCGACTGATGCATAGAGGATCGACGGGTTGGTCGGATCGGCGTTGTACTCGGCGTCCGGTTCGGCGCGGTTGCTTTCATGTACCTCGAAATAGGCCAGGCTGGTGTTCAACCTGCCGCCATAAAACTCGCCCTTGATTCCCACTTCGTAGTTTTTGCCTTCATCGGGCTCAAGCACTTTGTTGTTGCGATCGCGGTTGTAGGTTTGCGGCATGAAAATGTCGGTATAGCTGGCATACGCGGTGAAGTTGTCGTTCAGGTCGTAGGTCACACCCACGTAAGGCACGAGGCGGCCGGTCTCGGTGGTGTGGTAATCCCCGGTCAGCCAGTAGTTGGCCAGCCGTGTGCCCAACAGCAGGTTAAGGTCGTCGGTCAGGTTGAAGCGTGCGCTGATGTAGCCTGCGGTCTGGCGTGTGGTGGTGTCGTTGTATTGGGTCGGTGCGCCCCAGTCCGGCTCGGTGGTCTTGCCGTCGAAGTTCCAGAAATCAATGACGTTGGCGCTGAGGAAGGTCGGGTTGCCGTAGTCCTTGCCTTGCCAGTGGGCGCTGGAGGCCGATGCGCCGATCACCAGTTCATGCTCGCGGCCAGCCAGGCTGAAGGGGCCGCTGAAGTAGGCATCGGCGGCGTCGGTGCGGGTGTTCCCGGTGAATTTGTTGGCATAGATCGACGACAGGCCGGTGGCCGGGAAGGGGCCGCTCATGACCGAACCCAGCGGCGCATCGTAGCTGTTGACCTGATGGGTCAATTGGCCCTTGCCGACCCAGCCGTTGGCGAAGCTGTGCTCCAGGGTCGCGAACACGCTCTGGGTGGTCTGCTCCCAACGGCTCCAGTTGGCGCCGTTGTTGTACGAGCGCTTGACGTCGATACGCTCGCCGTTGCGGTCGAACAGCGGGCGGCTGCCCGACCAGCCCGAGGCGTGGGGGTCGTTGTTCTGGTAATCAAAGCCCAGGGTCAGGAGGGTGTCATCGCTGAGGTCGGCTTCGAGGGTGCCGAAATAGACCCCGGTCTTGCGCTCATAGCGGTCCATGAACGAGTGCTTGTCCTGGTAGGCCGCCACGGCACGGCCGCGAATGTTGCCGCTGTCGGTCAGCGGGCCGCTGACGTCAACCTGGGTGCGGTAGTTATCCCAACTGCCGGCACCGACATCGATGCTGGCCTTGAATTCGCGGGTCGGCTTTTTGCGGATCAGGTTGATCGTCGCCCCCGGGGCTCCGGCACCGGTCAAGAGGCCCGTGGCGCCCTTGAGGATTTCCACGCGGTCGTAGATGGCCATGTCACTCAGGGTCTGGCCCGAGGAGTACGCCGAGTTGCGCAGGGTGGGAATGCCGTCGTACTGGAAGTTCTCCACCGAGAAACCGCGGGCATAGTAGTTGGTGCGCTCGCTGTCGAAGGTCGAGACGGTGATGCCAGGGGTATGGCGCATCACCTCGTCGATGGAGTTGAGGCCGAAATCATCCATATGCTGGCGGGTAATCACGGTGATCGACTGCGGCGTTTGCCGTGGCGTCAGTACCATGCGTGTGGCCGTGGCGATGGTGCCGGGGGTATACGAGCCGCTGCCTTCGGTGATGGTCCCTAGCTGGTTGGAGGTAACCTGGGTGGCCTGCAATTGCAGTTCACCGTTGCCTTGCGCTGGTCTGGCAACAACCCGGTAACCGTCGCCGTCAGTGACCGCCTGCAGGCCCAGCGGGGCGAGCAGCCGTTGCAGGCCTTCGTCGACGGCAAAGTTGCCGCTCAAGCCACTGCTGCGCATACCGGTTGTCAGGCTCGAATCCACCGCGATCATCACCCCGGACTGTTGGCCAAAACTGCCCAGCACCGCGTCCAGGCTGCCCGGCGCAATGCTGTAGGCATGCTCGCTGCCTGAGGCTGCGAATGCGCCTTGGCTGGCCGTGGCAATGGATAAACCGAATACAAAGGTGCGCAAGGCACCGGCGAGGGGGGTAAGTCGGCTGTGCATAAAGACTGTCCATGTGTGAAAAGGGTCGGCGTTGCGCTGTTAATCAGCGTCTTCCCTGAACTTGATGCACCAGATAAGAAAAACTGCCGGCGGTATTGAAAATATTTATTTTCAGGCCGCGACCACGTTGGCCCAGTAGCCAAACACTCGCTGCACGCGGATTGGCAGCACCCGCGTGAGCAGGTCGAGGCTGGCATCGGGGCGGTCGATGGAGAACGATCCTGACACCCGCAATGCCGCGACTTGCGGGTCGCAGCGCACCACGCCACGGCGGTAGAGGTTGAGCTGGGCAATCACCTGGCCCAGTGGCATGCGTTCGGCGATCAGCAGGCCGTTGACCCAGGCATCGGCACCGACCGTGACCGGGCGCGGTGTGCTGTCTGTCTGGCTGTCGAACGTTACCTGCTGGCCGGCATCCAGACTCAAGCTGTCGCCCCGTGCCAGCTTGATCGATGCACTGCCACTCAGCACCTGGACCTGGGTGCCTGCCTGCCACGGCAGGTTGTGGCTGATCACCAGGCGTGAGCGGGGCGCGGGCAGCACCTGGCCATTGGCGGTGCTGAGCCTGATATCGCCAGCGCTGACCAGCACGCGGCCCAGGCTCAGGAACAGTTCGGTGCCAGCGGCGGTGGTGCGGGTATCGAGGGCAGTGTGGGTGTCGAGGGTCAGGTCGACACCCTCTGCCAGAGTTAACTGGCGCCGCTCGCCGGTGGCGGTGCGATAGTCACTGAACAGCTCTGGCAGCAGCACCCGTTCCCGCACCCCATAGCCGGTAGCCAGCATCACGCCCAGACCGGCAAAGCCCTTGAGCAGCGTGCGTCTGCCCGGGGCATTACGCGAGCGCAGCAACGTCCGGGCACCGGCGGCAGGCAGCATGCGGGTGCTGTCGCGAATGTCGGTATTAAGCCCGGTGAGGCGCTGCCAGGCCAGTTCATGTTGCGCGGATTGCGCGCGCCAATGCTGGCAGGCCAGAAGCTCGGCCTCGGTGCTGACGCCCGATTGCACGGTGACCATCCACTGCAAGGCTTGCTCGACCACATCCTGGTCGAGGCGCTGGGTGTTGGCGGGCTCGAACAGACTCACCCGGTGTAGACCGCGCTGTAGCAGTGTCGGTAAGCCTTGAGCATGGCTTTTTGCACCACGTTGACGGTCAGGCCCATGCGTTCGGCGATCTGCGGGTAGGTCAGGCCGTCCAGTTGCGACAGTAAAAAAATCTCCCGCACTTTTGCGCCCAGGCCATCGAGCACCTGGCCGACGGCGTCCAGTGCCTCCAACACCAGCAGGCGAGATTCCGGGGAGGGCACAAGCTGCGGCTCCAGGAGCGCCAGGGACTCCATATAGGCCCGCTCCAGCGCCTGACGACGGAAGTATTGGCCGCACAGGCGGCTGGCAATGGTGGTGAGATAGGCCCGGGGTTCGCGCAGCGGCGCGGGTGTGTCGGTACGCAGCATGCGCACAAACGTGTCCTGGGCCAGATCCAGAGCCTGCTCCTGATTGCCCAGCTTGCGGCGCAGCAACTGCACCACCCAGCCGTGATGCTGAACATAGAGTTCACCCACGGCACGGCGTGAGGAAGGGGAGGACGTGAGCATCGATTGCAATCCCGGAGCAGACACTGACAAGGATCGCAATGATAGCGCTTCTCATTAACGTATGCTCGGGAATGTTTCGCGCTGTGTCAGATGTGGGAGCGAGCCTGCTCGCTCCCACACTAGGGCTTGACCTGCAACAGAGTCTCTACAAGCTCTATGCAGGCCCTACTTCTCGACCAGGACCTTCGGGTTGGAGTTGCCCCACACCGTATACAGGTCGGCCAGCAATGCACCGTTGATGTCTTCAACTTCCGCCTGGCTGATTTCGGCCTTGCCCTGTTGCCCGAACAACACCACTTCGTCGCCGCTTTTGACATCCGGCGCGTCTGTAACGTCGACCATGAGGGTATTCATCGAGACCTTGCCCACCACCGGCACGCGATGGCCGTTGATCAGCACGATACCCTTGTTGGTAAAGGCACGGCGGTAACCGTCGGAGTAACCCACGGTGATATTGGCCAGTTTCGAGTCGCGCCCCAGCGTCCAGGTGCGGTCATAGCCCACGGTGTTGCCCTTGGGGTAGCTGTTGACCGAGGCGACATGGGACTTGAATTGCATCACGCGCTTGTAGTCGGTGTGCGACGGCACCGTGTCGCCGAACAACGCACCGCCCGGGCGAACCATGTCCAGATGCGATTCCGGCACTTCCAGGGTGGCGAACGAGTTGGCCGCATGCAGGGTGATTTTGCTGCGATCGAGTTCTGCAACATTGATCAGCCATTGTGCCTGCTCGTTGAACGCCTTGAGCCCTGCACGCACGTCGTCGGCGTCTTCTACCGCGAAGTGGGTCATGATCGCGCGCACTTCCAGGTTCGGCACCTTGGTGATGGCGACCGCGTCGCGGCGGCCCTCGGCGGTGGTCATTTCCACGCCGTTGCGGCTCATGCCGCTGGAGTTCAGGCCCAGGTGCACCACCAGCGGACGGCCGTGTTTTTCGGCAATCAGGCTGGCCTTGACGGCGAAATCAAGGTTGCCCACCAACTCTTCCATATTGTACGGCAGCGCCGCTTCCAGCTCGCTGAGTGCTGCCGTACGCACACGGATCAGTTGGCCCTTGAAGCCGCTTTCACGTACCACGCGAGCCTCTTCATTGCTCGCCACGCCAACGCAAGGCACACCGGTAGCGATGATTGAAGGCATCAGCAGGCCGATGCCGTGACCGTAGGCATCGGCCTTGAGCACGGCGCAGATTTTCGATTTGTCGCCCACAGTCGCTTGCAACACGCCAATGTTGTGGACGAACGCGGCTCTGTTGATCTCGACCCAGGCGTTGCTGTCCTGTGTATTGACCTGGGCAACGCCATCGACCATCGACAGCGGCGGGGCGGCGAAGGCCGGGTTGTGCATTAAAGCCATGCCCAAAGACAGGGCAAGAAGGGTACGGGTGAAGGGCATTTGCTGAGTTTCCATACGTTATTTTTTTTGCGGCAGGGTGACGCGCGGCAATACTAGGATTGGCTTGCAGGAAAAGTCACTCCCCGGGCCGCGTATCTGTCTGAAAGTGTCGTGGTGCCAAAGGGCACCTATCGCCGCCACGCCAGCAACACCACACCCACGGTAATCAGGCTGATCCCCGCCCATTGGCGAATATCGAGCTTTTCACCCAGCAGCGTCACGCCCAGCACGGCCACGATCACCACGCTGAGTTTGTCCACCGGCGCCACCAGTGACGCCTGGCCCAGTTGCAGGGCTCGGTAATAGCAGATCCACGAGGCCCCGGTGGCCAGCCCCGAGAGCACCAGAAACACATAACTGCGCGCCGAAATCGAGCCCAGCGACTGATACTGGCCGGTTGCGTAGAGGATCAGTGCCAGGCTCACCAGCACGACGACGGTACGCAGCAAGGTGGCGAAATCGGAGTTGATGCCGGTAATGCCAATTTTGCCGAAAATCGCCGTCATGGCAGCGAACACCGCCGAGAGCAATGCCCAGAATGTCCAGCTTGAATAGAAAGTCGAGCCCATGGGTTTGCCTGAGTGATCGCTGAAGGTGCTTTCAAGCATATGTCATGCAGGGGCGTTGAGGCTGTAACCCGGTGCAGGGCTTGTGTACTATCGGCACTGGCCGATGCTGCCCGCCGCTCGCTCCCCATGGGAAGGTGAAAGCATGATTATCTGCCTTTTCCCCTCTCTCTTGACGGTCGAGGTTTGGCAACGCGAGCACCAAAAGCCTTCGCCCCCGGGAGCACTGATGCAGTCAATCGAGCAAGCCAAACAGATGGCCAAGAGCCTGCGAACCTCGCTGCAGGCGCGCAATCTGGAAGTCACCCATGCCATCGCCCTTGAACTGGTTGCCAGGCAACTGGGTTACAAGGACTGGAATACGGCCAGTGCACGGCTGCCTGTGCAGAGTGCTGCGCCGGCAATTAGCTTCGACAGGCCGATTCCGATATTGCGGATGTTTGATGAGGCCAAGGCCCGAGAGTTCTATCTGGATTTCCTGGGTTTCAGCGTTGAGTTCGAGCACCGCTTCGAAGCAGGTTTGCCGCTCTATCTGGGCATCAGCCGCAGCGGCTTGCAACTGCATCTTTCCGAGCATCATGGCGATGCCAGCCCCGGCTCCACGGTATTCGTACCCATGGACAATATCGAGTTGCTGCACGACGAGCTAATGGCCAAGCGCTACGGTTATGGCCGCCCGCAGATTGTCCAGCAGGGCTGGGGACGGGTGCTGGAGGTTCATGACCCGTTTGGCAACCGCATCCGTTTTTGCCAGGACTGACGGATCTTCAGCCCCGTGAGCGCTCATAAGCCGCTGTCATGATCTGCCAGGTTTGTGCATCCGCCGGGATCAGATGCTCGATACGCATTGAGGTTACGGTGATATCGAGCGGCATGCCGAATGTGGTGAAGGTGGACATGAAGTTCAGCTCGCCATGGACGCAGGCAATGCGGGTCAAGACCAGTGGCGGCAGTTCCCGGGGCAGGGCCGCGAGGGTGTCCGGGGCGCTGAGGGTTTGCATAAGACTGGCCAGTACGGGGTTGGACAGGGCCTCGCGTGTCGCCCGTTGCCAGGCCAGGGTTCTTATTTCTTCGGGGTTGATCAGGTAATCACCCAGGCCGCCGGGTTGCAGCAGTGTGGTCAGCAGGTTCAAGTCCCTGGCCGCGTCTGCGGGTAGCCCGACCAGGCTGAACAGGGCTGCGGTGCTGGCGTTGGCATCCAGCACCTGCCAGTGGCTGCCCAACACAATCGCCGGGGCGGGGTTGTTGGCGTGCAACACATGGCTGATGGCCTCACGTACGGCCTCCATGGCCGGCGAAGAGAGCGGCGTTGTCTCGTAGCGCGGCGCATAACCCGAGGCCAGAAACAGGCTGTTGCACTGCTCCAGCGGTACCTCGAGGGCCATCAGCAGGTTATGCAAGGTGCCGGGGCCGGGTTTGGCGCGCCCGGTTTCGATGCAGCTCAAATGGCGTTGGGAAATACCCGTGATCAAGGCCAGCTCCAGCTGGCTCATACCGGCCTGACGGCGCAGCAGACGCAGCTGCGGGCCAGCGGTTGTCGGGGTGTTGATGCGGGGAAAGGTCAGGTTGTTCATCCATAAACTCTGGCAGGGGCAAAAGGCTGAGTCCATGACCTGTGAGGTCATTGCCGGTGGGGGAAAAGTATCACTAACTGGAGCCTTGTCCACTTCGTCGATTCGGAAATGCTAATGAAAAAATCCTGTCTCGCCCTTGCCGCGTTGCTCGGGTTCTCTGCTTACACAATCTTCACGATGTTGACCGCCCACCAGTCCCTTGCAGCTTTCGGACTGGAACTGATGGCCAGCCCGGACACGGCTCAAGTGGTGATCGACCTGTACCTGATGGCGGCGCTGGCTTGCGTGTGGATGTACCGCGATGCACGCGGTAAAGGCCGCTCGCTGGCCAGTGTGCTGCCGTACCTGCTGCTGACCGCGGTCTTCGTCGCCATCGGCCCGCTGCTGTATATCGTGGTCGAGGGGTTCGTACGCAACCCGGGCACAAACAGCCGGGCCTGTCTGAAAACGCCGCGCCAACCCTGACATTGCGACACCTTTCACACCTGCGCACTGTTGTGCATTAGATTCAGCCCCGCATAATGCGGGCATAAAAACAGTGTGGCGTAGCGCAGAAGGGGTGGTGTGTTGTCGAGCAGTGATAAAAGCGTGGTCGAGCTGAATTGGGCCGAGGTAGGGGATGGTTTCAAGCAGCTGTTGCCCATTTCCATGTTTGTGGTGGTGTTCGGTGTGGCCTTCGGTCTGGCTGCCGCGCAGACCGGTCTGGACAACAGCGCCAGTTTGTTGATGAGCGCTTTGGTATTTGCCGGGGCCTCGCAGTTTGGTGCCCTTGATCTCTGGGGGGCGCAGGTCCCGGTAGTGCCCCTGATCGTCACGGTGTTTGCCATCAATGCCCGCCATCTGCTGATGGGTGCGACCTTGTATCCCTGGCTGCGCGAGCTGCCTGCGGCCAAGCGCTACGGGGTGATGATGGTGATCTCGGATGCCAACTGGGCAATGTCGATGCAGGCATTCAACAGCGGCAAATCGGGCATCGGCCTGATCCTGGGCGGTGGCATAGCCCTGTGGGCGGCCTGGGTGCTGGGCAGTTGGCTGGGCGTGTACTTCGGCAGCGCAATTGAAGACCCGGTCAGCCTGGGCCTGGACATGGTGATGGGCTGTTTTCTGCTGGCGATGGTAATCGGCGGGCAAAAAAACCTGCGCATGCTGATTATCTGGTGCGTGGCGGGCGCCTCGTCGCTGTTGGCGTACCGCTACTTGCCTGAAAACAGCCATGTGGTGGTCGGCGCATTGGCGGGCGGGGTGTTGGGTGCGGTGTGGATGGAGAAGAAAAAATGAGCATCGATACCGCCGGTTACGGCACCTTCATCATTGTTCTGATTATGGCTGTGGTCACGTTGATTACGCGTTTGGGGGGCGTTTTCGTGATGTCCTTCGTGCCCATCAACTACCGGGTGCAGCAATTTATCAGCGCCATGTCGGGCTCGGTGCTGGTCGCCTTGCTCGCGCCCCTGGCCCTCAACGGCGATAACGGCGCACGGCTGGCCTTGCTGACCACCGCAGCAGTGATGCTGCTGCTCAAGAAGCCGCTGCCGGCGATTGCCGCAGGGGTGATCGCGGCTGCGGTGTTCAGGCATCTGTAAATGACCAGGTTGAAGAAGTCGAGGCGCGCGTCGACTTCTTCAACAACAGCCACTGTTCAAATTGAGCGCTGATTGACCCGCTGGCTCAGTTCTTGCGCCGACTCCTTGCGTTCGGAATACCGGTCAACCAGGTCCGGGCGATCGCGCAGCAATACGGTGAACTTCACCAGTTCCTCCATGACATCGACCACGCGGTCATACAGCGCAGACGGTTTCATGCGGTTGTGCTGGTCAAACTCCAGATAGGCCTTGGGCACCGAAGATTGGTTGGGGATGGTGAACATGCGCATCCAGCGACCCAGCACGCGTAACTGGTTGACCACATTAAATGACTGGGAGCCGCCGCACACCTGCATCACCGCGAGGGTTTTGCCCTGAGTCGGGCGTACCGCGCCCAATGCCAGAGGCACCCAGTCGATTTGCGCCTTGAACACAGCTGACATCGCGCCATGCCGTTCCGGCGAGCACCACACTTGCCCTTCAGACCACTGCATCAGTTCCAGCAGTTCCTGGACTTTGGGGTGATCATTCGGGGCGTCATCGGGCAGCGGCAGGCCCGAGGGGTTGAAGATCCGAGTCTGGGCGCCAAAGTGTTCGAGCAATCTGGCCGCTTCCTCTACCAGCAGGCGGCTGAACGAGCGTTCCCGCGTCGAACCGTATAACAACAGGATGCGTGGTTTGTGCGGGCTAGCGGGTTGCACGGTTTTGGCAGAAATCAATGTGGTGTCGAGATTGGGCAGTGTGTCGCTCATGGTGGCTCCGGTTACAGGGTGCTGATACGGTCGAGTTCGCGTTTAAGTGCCGCGGGCTCAAGCCGGGTAAAGGGCAGGGCGAAAAAGGCCCGGCAGCGCGTTTCGATATGCGCCAGGGTGGCGTGGAACGCGGCGGTTACGGTCGCCTCGTCACCCTTGACCTCTGAAGGGTCTGCCAGCCCCCAGTGGGCTTTGATGGCCGGGCCGAAATACACCGGGCACGCCTCAGCGGCGGCCTTGTCGCAGAGGGTGATGACAATATCCGGCGGGTTGTCTTCGTAGGCGTCATTGCCCTTGCTGCTCAGGCCGTCTATGCCGATACCGGCTTCTTGCAGGATGAGCAGGCTGCGGGGCAACACCTGCCCCCGGGGAAAACTGCCCGCACTGATGGCCTGGAACCCTGGCGGCGCCAGATGGTTGAACATGGCTTCGGACAGAATGCTGCGACAGCTATTGGCGGTACACATAAACAGAACACGCATGGTAGTTGCTCTTTGCGGTGGTATTAAAGGCTCAGGCGCAAAGCCAGGGCAGACAGGGTGACAAGCAGAATCGGCAGGGTCAGGATCAGCCCCACCTTGAAGTAGTAACCCCAGGTGATGCGAATGCCCTTGCGTGCCAGCACATGCAACCACAGAAGGGTGGCCAGACTGCCGATGGGGGTGATTTTCGGGCCCAGGTCGGAGCCGATGACATTGGCGTAGATCATCGCCTCGCGGATCACCCCGCTGGCATCACTGGCCTGGATTGACAGCGCGCCGAGCAAGACCCCGGGCATATTGTTCATCACCGAAGACAGCAGTGCGGCGAGCACGCCGGTGCCCAGGGTGGCGGCCCAAAGGCCGGACTCGGCCAACTGATTGAGAACCAGCGTCAGGTGGTGGGTCAGCCCGGCATTTTTCAGCCCGTACACCACCAGGTACATACCCAGTGAGAACGTCACCACCTGCCAGGGAGCTTCGCGCAACACCCGTCGCGTTGAAATGACGTGGCTGCGCGCAGCCACAGCGAATAGCAGGGCGGCGCACACTGCAGCAATCGCGCTGACTGGAATGCCCAGTGGTTCCAGTGCAAACAGGCCTGTGAGCAGCAAGACCAGAACCCCCCAGCCGACAGCAAACGTCAACGGGTCGCGTATGGCCTTTCGTGGTTCGGGCAGCTCATCAAGACAATAGTGGCGTGGAATATCGCGGCGGAAAAACCCGTACAACACCAGCAGCGTGGCGGCGACTGCAACGCAGTTGACCGGTACCATGACCGCGGCATAGGCGCTGAAACCCAGGCCGAAGTAGTCGGCCGAGACAATATTGACCAGGTTCGACACCACCAGCGGCAGGCTGGCAGTATCGGCAATAAAGCCTGCGGCCATGACAAACGCCAGGGTTGAGGCGGCAGAAAAGCGCAAGGCGAGCAGTATCGAGATCACGATGGGGGTCAGGATCAGTGCCGCGCCGTCATTGGCAAACAGTGCCGATACACCGGCCCCCAGCAGCACGGTAAACACAAACAGGCGGCGGCCATCACCCTTGGCCCAGCGGGCCACATGCAGGGCCGCCCACTGAAAGAAACCTGCTTCGTCGAGCAACAGGCTGATGATGATCACGGCGATAAAAGTGGCCGTGGCATTCCATACAATGGCCCACACTTGGGCAATATCGTGCAGTGATACCGCCCCCGCAAGCAGTGCCACAACCGCACCCAGTGAGGCACTCCAGCCCACCCCCAGGCCCTTGGGCTGCCAGATGACCAGAACCAGAGTGACCAAAAAAATTGCGAAGGCGATAAGCATCGGACGTCTCAGCAGCAGGCAATGGTGTTGAGCGGGCGCTCGCCCATGGCAGAGAGCCGGGCACTGTCGTGCGCAAGCCACTCGGTGTTGGCCAGCAGGGTGGTTTCAAGAACGCTGCGCACCCAGTCCGGCAGTTGCGGGTTGAGGCGGTAATACACCCACTGCCCCTGGCGGCGGTCGAGCAGCAACCCGCAGCCTCGAAGCTGGGCCAGATGGCGGGAAACTTTCGGTTGGCTTTCATCCAGGGCACAGACCAGTTCGCATACACAGAGCTCGCCCTCACGGGCGATCAGCAAGGTGGCCCTGGCGCGGGTTTCATCGGACAGGCATTTGAACAGTGCGGCGGGACTGAGCATGGTGACTCTCTGTGTATACATATGGAAATTCGAATATACGGATATCCATATGTAACTTCAACCTTGATCCCCCGCAAGACATGCTCGGTAAAGGTGGGAGCCGGGCTTGCCGGCGATGGCGTCGACGCGGTTTGACTGAGCCACCGCGCCGGCTGTATCGCGAGCAAGCCCGCTCCCACAGGGGCGGCGTGTGCCGGTGCTTTACCCGGGCCTGCTCACCGCGCATCATGTGCCGCCCCCCACACTGGCGGGCATCCGTGGTGAAAAGGAACAGCAGTTGAACGAACACACATTGTCCATGCGTCTGGAGCGCGTGGCAGCCCATATGCCGGCCGGTGCGCGGCTGGCCGATATCGGCTCGGACCACGGCTACCTGCCGGTGGCGTTGCTGCGTCGGGGGGCCATTGCCGCCGCCGTGGCGGGCGAGGTGGCCCTGACGCCCTTTCAGGCGGCCCGGCGTACCGTGCGCGAAAACGGCTTCGAGCAACGCATTAGCGTGCGCCATGCCAGTGGCCTGGCAGCGATCAGGCCGCAGGACGAGATTACGGCGATCAGCATCTGCGGCATGGGCGGCGAGACCATCCGCGATATTCTTGCAAGTGGCAAGGCACACCTGAGCGGACGGGAGCGCCTGATCCTGCAACCCAACGGCGGCGAGCAGCCTTTACGGCAATGGTTGATGGAAAACCACTACCACATCCTTTGCGAAGAACTGCTGCGGGAAAACCGTTTCTACTACGAAATCATCGTCGCCGAACGCATCGGACCGGTGAGCTATACCGCCGAGCAATTGTACTTTGGCCCCTTCCAGATGCAGGCGCGCAGCCCGCTGTTTCTGGGTAAGTGGCAACGTATGCTGGGTGAAAAACGCAAGGTTCTGAGCAATCTTGCCCTGGCGCGCCAGGCCGTGCCCGAAGCCCGGGTGGAGGAAATTGCCCGACAGGTCAGATGGATCAGCGAACTGCTGGCTTGAGTCTCGACTCATGCGGCGCAGCCATGCCAGCAAGTGTACTTGAAGGGGGTCGCTGAGCCTGTTCAGGGTTGAGTGTTGCCATCGAGCATGGCAATAAAGTGCTGTATCAGCGGTGACGGGTTATGGGCATGCCAGTTCATGTACAGGCCGATGGTCGGGTTGGCAGCGCCTGTCAGCGGCCGGATCGGGCGGAACGCTACCTTGTCGCGCAGCGTCGAGCCAGCGAGGGATTGCGGCACCAGGGCCACGCCAAAACCGCAACTTACCAGGCCGATCAGGGTATGCAGTTGTGCGGCCTCCTGAACCACCCTGGGGTAGAACCCGGCGTTTTCGCACAGGCCGATCAACTGGCCGTGATAGCCGCTGCCCAGGGCTTGTGGAGTAAAGACAAAGTCTTCGTCAGCAAAATCGCGCAGCTCGATGGGCCCTGACTGCGCCTTGGGATGATCCAGGGGCAGGGCCATGACTATGGCCTCGTCGAGCAACAGGCGCGATTCGATGTCGGCTGCGATGAAGGGCAGTTTGCGCATAAAGGCGATATCGGTCTCGGCAGCCAGCAGCGCTTCGGCCTGGCTGGAGGAAGGCATTTCCTTGATCACCAGCTGGACCTGGGGAAAGGTTTGGCGAAACTGCCTGAGGCTGTTGAGCAACGGCTCGTAGTACGCGATAGACACCGCGCTGACAGTGAGCACACCGGCTACCCCTTGCGCCACCTGGCGGGCGTACTCCACCCCCTGTTCCAGTTCCTTGAGTGTGCGACAGGCCGCCTGCAAAAAGGCCTGGCCTGCGGGCGTCAGCTTGACCTCGCGCCTGCTGCGGGTGAACAGGGCTAACCCCAGCTTGTCTTCCAGTCGGCTGATCGCCTGGCTCAGGGGTGGCTGGGCCATGTGCAGGCGCACGGCGGCCTTGTGGAAATGCAGTTCCTCAGCCACCGCGATGAACTGACGGAGCAGTCGGGTTTCGATCATGTGCAGTGTTCCTTCCTTTGAACGGGGTTATCTGCGAACACCGCCGCTCTCACAGAGGGGCTGATAGGCAGCGGGTATCAACGGGCCTGTTGAACGGTATTAAACAACGCGCCTTTTGATTGTTACGGTGAAGTATCAATCAAGAGGGCATCCTTATGGACTTTAACGGCAAAACCGCAATTGTAACGGGTGCTGGCCGGGGCCTGGGCTTGAGTTATGCCAGGGAGCTGGCACGGCTGGGCGCCCATGTGCTGATCAGTGATATTAGCGCAGACAGGCAAGGCGCAGCAGCAGATGCATCCGTTGCCCATGACGCCGCGCAAGCGCTGGCAGCCCAGGGCTACAGCGTGATCGGTCATCACGGTGAGTTGGTCAGCGAGACGGGTTGCCGGCAGTTGGTCGAAACGGCCGTCGAAGCGTTCGGGCGGCTGGATATTGTGATCCACAACGCGGGCTGGGTCGGTTACCAGGCTATTGAAGAAGCGCAGCCTGAGTTTGTCGAGCGCGCGCTGGGGATCAATGTGTATAGCCCGATCTGGCTGTGCAAACATGCCTGGCCGTACCTGCGCCAATCATCGGCGGCGCGGGTGGTGCTGACCTCTTCGGACCGGGCCATGTACCAGCCCTATGCCCAGCCGGGCCTGACCGCCTACGCCGCCGGCAAGATGGCACAATTGGGCATCATGAATGCCCTGAGCAGGGAGGGTGCCGCCGATGGCATCCTGGTGAACGCAGTAGCGCCGGTGGCCAAGACCCGGATGTGGGGCGTTAACGGCGAACCGGACAACCTCAAGCCCCAGTGGGTGACCCCCGGTGTGATCTTTCTGGCCTCGGCTCAGTGCCAGGACAGCGGCTATATTCTGCGGGCCAGCAATGGTCAGTTCACGGCAACGCGGTTTGTCGAGAATCCCGGGGTGGACTACCCCCTGGATCTGGCCCGGATCAGGGCCGACAGCGCCGAGCAGGTCGCCCGCCTGTGGGAGCAGATCAAGGAATGCTGATGCTGGGGTCGGTCTTGTTAATTGTGCTTACCACTTAAGTAGGGGGCGCTGCGGCCATTGCGTGAAAAAGCCCTGTGCAAGTTGATATGCAGCGCTTTTTATAACCTGAGCATTAGTCCTTAAGTCGAGTCGCGGCAGCCTTATAGAGAGTATTAATACCAAGGAGTGAGTTGTGGGTTCGAGCCCGTGGCGTTGTCATGTTCCCCAGGATGGAAACTCCCTCTGATGCGAGTGCTGGGAGCTTTCGAACTCAGGCATGACAGATTCAAGGGAGCTGATTATGAACACCCAACTCTGGTTGAAAACAAGCACGGCCCTGTTGTTGGTCATGAGCGCCAGCCTGGCGGGCTGCCACAGTGGTGGTGGCGGGCATCACAGCAGTGACAGCGCAAGCACGCCGACGCCGCCGACCAATCCGACCACGCCAACTGATCCCACTACACCGACAGATCCGACAGATCCGACAGATCCGACTGATCCAACCAATCCAACCAATCCGCCTAACCCGGCAGTTACCCCGCCTCTGGTCACGGGGCAGGTCGCCGGTGAAGTCGGCACCGGACTGGGCGGTGTCGGCACCCTGGTCAGCGGCGTGGGCACCACCCTGACCACCGTTCCTGTGGTCGGCGCAGCAGGCGGGTTGGTGGTCAACACCGGTAATGCCGTGACTTCCATTACCGATGGCGTGACCAATGGCCTGGGCTCGCTGGGCACTGACAAAAACTCGCTGGGCATTACCGTGGCAGGTGTTACCAATGGCGTCAGCGATGTGGGTAAAGGCGTTTCGTCTCTCGGCACAGGTGTCAGCGCTCTGGTCGACAACACACCGATCAGTCAGGTCCCGCTGGTAGGCGGCGTAGTGGGCAAGGTCACCGGCACCGCGGGCGGGCTGGTGGACAAGGTCGGCACCACCGTCACCATGCTTGGCAACACACTGACCACCAATGTGACCAGCGGGCAATTGGGCAAGGCTACCGGTGGTTTGAATGACAAGGTCGTGGTCCCCGTGATCTCAATGGTGGAAAACGTCACAGGCAAGGTAGGCACCACCACCGGGTTGGGGCAGCCGGTGGACGGGTTGTTGACGAAGGTTGGCGGCGTGGTCGGCGGGCTGGGTGACAAGGTAGTCGATACCGGCAAGAACCCGCTCACCAATGTGGTGGGCGGTGTGCTAGGCGGTGTGGGTGGGGCACTGGATAAATCCGGCGGTTACCTGAACCCGACGACAACCACCGGCACCGGCACAAGCACAACTACCGGCGGGCTGGGCGGTTTGCTGGGCGGGCTGGGCACGGCCACAGGTTCAACCGGTACTCAGACAACCACCGGCGGCACAGGTGGTTTACTGGGTGGCAGCACTGGCTTGCTTGGCAGCCTGGGCGGCACGACCGGTACCCAGACAAACACCGGCACCTCGGGTGGCGCAAGTGCTTCCGGCGGGCTGGGTGGTCTGCTTGGCGGCCTGCTAAACAAAAACTGACTGGCCGCGCGCGGACGCTGTTGTACGGTTCGGTCTGTACCCCTGAAGTTCAGGTGCAGACCGGGCTGTTTTTCGTTCACCCTTGGCTGGTTTTATTGGCAATTGCGTTCTCTGCCAGCGCTGGGCATCATCCAATGTCCGCACTCAAGGAAGCGTCCCATGGTCACTGCGACACTGCATCTGATGTGCGGCAAGATCGCATCAGGCAAATCAACCCTGGCCAGAACGCTTGCGGTGGAGCACAGCGCGATATTGCTGAGCGAAGATAAATGGCTCTCATCGCTTTATCCCGGTGCGATCAATTCGGTAACCGATTACGCAGCCTACAGCCTGAGGATTCGCGGTGTGCTGGGGCCTCTGGTGATCGACCTGCTGGAGTCCGGTGTGGATGTGGTGCTGGATTTTCCTGCCAATACCATTGCCGGCCGTGAATGGTTGCTCGGCCTGGCAGAAACCGCGCGTGTGCCGCACTGCCTGCATTATCTCGCTGTGGACGACGACACCTGCCGTGCGCGCCTGCATGTACGCAACCAGCTTGCCGAGCATGACTTTGCCGCATCGGATGCCGAGTTTGATCTGATCACCACCTACTTTCGTTCCCCGGATGCAGACGAGGGGCTGGTGATTGTTACTTACCCCCGGCCTCTTGCATGATCCAGTGCATAAATGCCCTGACCTCATCCCGTTGCATTGCCTCCACCCGCGTTACGGCGTAGTAGGCAAAGCGCGCCGGCCAGGGCTTGTCCATGACTTGTACCAGGCGGCCTGCAGCGATTTCTTCGGTTGCGTACTCCTGGGGCACCAAGGCCAGCCCCTGGCCTGCTTCGGCTGCGCGGATCAATAAAAAATCGTCCTCAAAAGCTGTCCCGCGTTCGGCGCGCGGGTCTTTGCCCACGCCATGGGCGCTGAGCCACAACAGCCAGTCGGCACGGTCAGCGTCATGCAGCAGGGGGAAGTCGAGGCAGTCCTGCGGCTGTGCCGGCCCCGGGTTGCCAGCCAGCAGGGCGGGGCTGGCGACGGGGATCAGTACAGGTGCCATCAAACGGGTCACGTGCAGGCCGGGATAGACCCCAAGCCCATGGCGCAAGGCAATATCGACACGCCCGCGGTGCATGTCCACCAGCGCGGAAGTGGCCTCCACCCGCACCTCGATATCCGGGTGCAGGCGGTTGAATCGTCCCAGGCGCGGCACCAGCCATGAGGCGGCAAAGGTTGCCACCGTACTGATCGTCAGGGTCTGGCGCGCAGTGCTTTGTTGCAGTGACAGCATGGCCTGCTCGATTTGCCCGAAGGCCTCAAGCAGGGCCGGGTGAACACCGGCGCCGGCCTCTGTAAGCCGCAAGCCGCTGCGTTCGCGGGTAAACAGCGGCATGCCGACCCGGTCTTCCAGCAGGCGGATCTGCTGGCTGACGGCACCTGAGGTGACATTCAGCGTTTGCGCGGCCGCCTTGATGCTGCCTTGCTGGCCAACTTCGACGAAAGCACGCAATGCGAGAAGGGGCAGTGAAGCTGCCATAGGCTTTAGTTTTCCTGAATCTGGTGTGCAGAAATGATCGTTTCCGCTGACACACAGCGAAAGCGATGATGTTCCGAGTTTAGAGATGCTGTGCAAGTTCAGTAAAACTATATCTAACCGGACGCCCTGCATGAACCCCATGATCACGTTGTATACCGACAGCTCGCCCAATGGTTTCAAGATCACCATTGCCCTGGAGGAACTCGGTTTAACCTACCACCTGCGGCACGTAAACATTGACCAGGGCGAGAACCGCAGCCCGGCGTTTTTGCGCCTCAACCCGCACGGGCGTATCCCGGTGCTGGTCGACGAAAGCAGTGGCATCACATTGTTTGAATCGGCAGCCATCCTCCTGTATCTGGCTGATATCAGTGGTCAGCTCTTGCCCGTCGAACCCGCCAAACGCTGGGAAGCCATCCAGTGGCTGATGTTTCATGCTGCCAGCGTGGGGCCTGTGATGGGCCAGCGCGTTCACTTCGAGCTGTTTGCCGCAGACAAAATTCCCCAGGCCATTTCGCGCTATCGGCGCTTGATGGATGAAGCCTTTACCACCCTGGACAACCGCCTGGCCGAGCACCCCTATCTGGCCGGTGACGAGTACTCGATTGCCGATATTGCCCAGTTTGGCTGGACCCATATCGCGCAGGTCATCGACTTCGATTTCAGCGCCTATAAGCACCTGAGCGCCTGGTACCAGCGCATTGGCACCAGACCCGCCGTGCAGCGCGGCATCGCTCTGCCAGCTCCCGCCACCGGCGCTTGAACCAGGGGATCAATATGAACACTACAGATCAGATCACAGGCCAGTCGTCGCCCGCATTTGCCAGCCACCGCGGTTATCGGCGCATGTTCGCGGCCAATCAGCTGACCCTCGGGATTTTTCTGCCATTGCGCTTTTACAAGGGCGACATGGCGGTACTGGCCGGGCAGGCCGAGCGGGTTCGCGACATCGACCGATATGGTTTTGCCGCAGTCTGGGTGCGCGACGTACCGCTGTTCGATCCTGCCTTCGGTGATGCGGGGCAAGTATTCGATCCCTTTACCTACCTGGCGTTTCTGGCGGCTCACACCCGCTCAATTGCGCTGGCAACCGGCAGTGCAATCTTTTCGTTGCGCCATCCCATTGATCTGGCCAAGGCCAGCGCCACCATCGATCAGTTGTCGAACGGGCGCCTGGTCATGGGGATCGCCTCGGGAGACCGGGCCATTGAGTTTCCCGCCTATGGTCTGGAGCACGCCCGGCGGGGTGAGCGGTTTGCCCAGAGCGTGACGTATTTCCGCCAACTGATGCAGGCCCGTGCGCCGGTTATTGATTCGGCACTGGGGCACATGGCCGGAGCCGAATTTCTGCCCCGGCCCGTGGCGGGAGCCATCCCCCTGATGGTCACCGGTTCATCCCGTCAGTCACTGGCCTGGATTGGTGAGCATGCCGATGGCTGGCTGACCTTTCCCGAATCGACCCACGACCGCGCAGGGCCGCAACGCCTGGGCGAAAAGATCCGGGCCTGGCGCCAGTTGATCCCGGACGGCGGGTTCAGGCCGCACATGACCAATGAATGGCTCGACCTGGTTGATGACCCCGATTATCCCCGCACCTCTTTACAGGGCGGTTATGTGTTGCGCACCGGGCGCAATGGCCTGATTGATCTGCTGGGTGAATGGCAAGCAGCAGGGGTCAACCATGCGGCCCTGGGTATCCAGTTTTCGGCGCGGCCTGCGGCAGAGGTCATACAGGAGCTGGCAGAGCACGTGTTGCCGCATTTTCCTTCCCATCAGGGGCCGGGGCGTGTCGGGCCAGCATGGTGAAGGCACCTGTCAGGCCACTGCCTTGATCTCAACAACCGGGTCACTGCGCGTGCGTGACACACTCAGGCCCAGCAGCCCGCCGAGCACTAGCGCGCCGGCCATAAAGTACATTGCCGCCTGGGTGTTGCCGGTCAACTGCGTCAACCAGCCGACCACAATGGTGCTGAAAAATCCGGCGACATTGCCCAGGGAGTTGATCAGCGCGATCCCCGCAGCGGCGGCTGCACCGCCCACCACCGCGGTAGGCATGCCCCAGAACACCGGCAAGCTGCTGATCATAGCTGCTGTGCCGACGGTCAGGCCGATCATCGACAGCCACAGGCTGGCGCCGAACAGGGTGCCAAATACCACCCCGCCAGCGCCGATAAAGGCGCAGATTGCCAGGTGCCAGCGATACTCGCGAACACGGTCGCTGCTGCGTCCCACCAGCACCATGCTCACGGCGGCCACGGAATAGGGAATAGCACTCAACACGCCAATGGCCCAGGGTTCGGCGACACCGCTGTTGCGGATAATGGTCGGCATCCAGAAACTGATCACGTACTGGCCCAGCACCAGGCAAAAGTACACCGCCCCCAGCAGCCAGATTTTCGGGTTGAGCAGACCATCGCGTACGGAGTGGTGGGATTTGGCACGGGTTTCGCGATCCAGCGCCGCCTGCATGCCGCGTTTTTCTTCGGCGCTGAGCCAGCGGGCGTCGGCAATCCGGTCGCGCAGCAGAAAGAACACGGCGGCGCCCAGGGCCACCGCCGGCAAGCCTTCGATCACGAACAGCCATTGCCAGCCGGCGTACCCTGCCACGCCATCGAGGGTTTGCATGATCAAGCCGGAAATCAGCGAGCCCAGCATGCTGGAGATCGGCAGGGCGGCGATAAACAGTGAAATCATCACGCCCCGGCGATGGCTCGGAAACCAG
The DNA here is from genome assembly GCF_900618535.1 of Pseudomonas bubulae. Lineage (GTDB taxonomy): Bacteria > Pseudomonadota > Gammaproteobacteria > Pseudomonadales > Pseudomonadaceae > Aquipseudomonas > Aquipseudomonas bubulae. The sequence continues at coordinate 131,260 of NZ_UYJA01000001.1, forward strand.
GTGGTGAGATAGAAAATAATCCCCGGGAAAAAGCCTGCTTCGGCAATGCCGATCAAAAAGCGCAGCAGGTAGAAGCTCATGGGGGTTTCGACAAACATCATGGCCGCTGACAGCAGGCCCCAGGTCATCATGATCCGCGCGATCCAGCGCCGGGCGCCAAACCTGTGCAGGGCGATATTGCTGGGGATTTCGAACATCAGGTAGCCGACAAAAAACACCCCGGCACCGAGCCCGTACACCGCCTCGCTGAACTTGAGGTCATCAAGCATCTGCAGTTTGGCAAAGCCCACATTGACCCGGTCCAGGTAGGCGACCAGATAACAGACCATCAGCAACGGAATGACTCGCCAGGCGGTTTTGCGGTAGGCCGAATGCAGTGCATGGTCCGGCATGTCAGCAGGGGGTGGCGGTAGGGTGTTCATCTGGAGCCTCTTTTTTGTTGTTGTAGGGGCAGGTGTGCAATCACCGATCAGCGCGCACGGCCTCCCGGCCATTCGCCGCACGCGCACATGGCGTGCACGACTTCGCGGATCAACTCACTGATCAGGGTTTTAAGATGGCTGGCGGGCATCGAAGCGCAACTGCAGATACCCAGGGTTCGGGTCAAGCCGTCAGCGGCAATGCGGTGGGCCACCAGCCGACCGTCATCGATTTCACGCACGGCCAGGTTCAACGGCATGATGGTGTGACCGATACCGGCCTCGACCGCGCTTTTGAGGATATGCACGGAGTTGACCTCCATGACGATTTCGCCCACGGCCAGCCCGTGCTGTTTTACCGCGTGCTCGACCAGCGTGCGGGTGCAGTGACCGTGGGCCTGACTGGGAAATACCAGCGGCCGGGCCAGCGCCTGCGCCAGGCAAACTTCACCGGCAGCGGGGGCGTCGGCGGCATCGGCACGGTGTATCAGGTAAAAATCTTCTTCGATCAATGCGCTGAACAACACTTGCGGGGGCAGGTCGATGGCGCTGAACAGGGCCAGGTCAATGCGCCCGTGCAGTAACTGGTCCATGACGTTGCCGGTCAGCTCTTCGTTGAGATGGAATGCCACCTGCGGGTAACGGGCGGCCACGGCGCGCATCAGCGGCATGGCAAGGAGGGTGGCGACGCTTTGCGGCAGCGCCACGATAATCGAGCCACTGACCGAGTCGGGGCTGCTGCTGACGGCAGCCCGGGCATCGCTCAGATGCTTGAGCATGCCCTGGGCGTATTCGTAGAAGACCTTGCCGGCCTCGCTGGCGACTACGCCGTTGTGGCTGCGATGGAACAGCTGAACCCCCAGATCCTCCTCCAGCGCCGACATTTGCTTGCTCAAGGCCGATTGCGCCACATGCACCTGGCGGGCGGCTTTGGACAGGCTGCCGCAATCGATCACGGCGACAAAGTATTTGATCTGGCGGATTTCCATTGCGGTGCTTCCTGCAGGACTCGGATATGCGGGCCGGTGATGGTACCGCGGGTCAGCCTGCAGAGCGCCCTCGAGGGAATATCTTGCCGGGGTTCATCAACTGTTTCGGGTCGAGCGCCGCCTTGATCGACTGCATGACGTCCACGGCGTTTTGCCCGTGTTCAACGGCCATGAAGTGCTGTTTGGTCAAGCCGATGCCGTGCTCGCCGGTGCAACTGCCCTGCAGGGCAATGGCCCGCTCGGCCAGGCGATGGGCCACGCCTTCGGCGCGTTCGATTTCGTCAGGGTTGTGCGGGTCGACCAGGATCACGGCATGGAAGTTACCATCGCCCACATGACCGAAAATCGGTGCGAGAAAGCCGTTTTGCGCAAGGTCCGCTGCCGTCGCTTCAATGCACTCGGCCAGTCGTGAAATCGGTACCACGGCATCGGTGGTCAGGGCGCGGCAACCGGGGCGCAGGGCGAGGGCGGCGAAGTAGCCGTCATGCCGGGCCTGCCACAGACGGCTGCGATCCTCCGGATGCACGGCCCACTCGAAGTCCATGCCCTGATGTTCATCGGCAACCATGCGCACGGTCTCGATCTGTTCTTTCACGCCGGCTTCAGAGCCATGCAGTTCAAAGAGCAGCGACGGCGCCTCGCGCAACTGCGTGCTGCTGTAGGCGTTGAGGGCGCGCATGGTCAAGGCATCGAGCAGTTCAATGCGGGCGACCGGCACACCGAGCTGGATGATCTGGATCACCGCGCGTACGGCCAGATCCACGCTGGGAAAGCGGCACACGGCAGCCGAAATGGCTTCAGGAATCGGGTGCAACTTGACGGTCAGTTCGGCGATGGTCGCCAGCGTCCCGCCCGAGCCGACCAGTAAATGGGTCAAGTCATAGCCGGCGGAAGACTTGCGCGCCCGCCCGCCGGTGTTGATCACCCGGCCGTCGGCCAACACTGCCGTCATGGCCAGCACGTTTTCGCGCATGGTGCCGTAGCGCACGGCGTTGGTCCCGGAAGCACGGGTCGCCGCCATGCCGCCCAGTGACGCATCGGCCCCGGGGTCGATAGGGAAAAACAGCCCTGTACCGTGCAACGCCGCATTCAACTGTTTGCGGGTCACCCCCGGTTGTACAGTGGCGTCCATATCGTCAACGCGAATGGCAAGCACCTGGTTCATGCCCGAGACATCAATGCTGACGCCACCGTGGGAGGCTTGCAGCCAGCCTTCCAGCGAGGTGCCGCTGCCATAGGCGATCATCGGCGTATCGTGGCGATAACAGGCGCTGCTGATACTGACGATATCCTCAAGGCTGTTGGCATAGGCCACGGCATCCGGCGGCATGGGGTCTAGTGCGGAAATATCGCTGCCGTGGTGCTCGCGCACGCTGGCCGAGGTGGAGAAGCGGGTGCCGAGCAATTGGCCCAGCTCCTCGCGCAAGGATTCGGCCAGGGGCGGGTGTTCGCAGGCAGCAGGATGGGTCATCAGACAATCTCCGGTTGTTGTGCACCGCGTAAAACGGGCGGCATTATCAGGGAGTTATGACTTATCTTAGGCAGCCTTGGGTACACACTCGTAGTGCTGAATTCAGATGGATCCATCTGTTTTTGAGATGGCCTGTGACAGGCGTAATGATCAAGAAGGAACTTGAGTTGAGTGACTGGGAAGCCTATTACCAGGCAAGTGAACAGCGCGGGCAATCGCCCTTGCTGAGTAGGGCCTTGAACCTGATCAGCGCGAATGAGGGTTCACGTCAGGCCGTGGACCTGGGTTGTGGGGCCGGAATGGAAACCCGGCAATTGCTGGCCGCAGGCTGGGACGTACTGGCCATTGACCGCGAAGCCGGCGCCATTGCGCGAACATCTGCATTGTCACAAGGTGTCAGCGGTGGGCGGCTGGCGACCCTGGCCTGCGATTTTGAACAGCTGACGCAGTTACCTGCATCCAGATTGATCCATGCCGGTCTCGCCTTGCCGTTCTGTCGGCCAGAATATTTTGAAACCCTTTGGCGGCTTGTTACTGCGGCGCTTGAACCGGGTGGTGTATTTGTCGGCCATCTGTTTGGCGAACGGCACGGCTGGGCGGCACTTGCCCATATGACCTTTCAGACCGAAGCGCAGGCGCGCTTGCTGTGCGGTAATCTTGAGCTGCATCTGTTGCGCGAATTCGAGCAACCGGGTGCCAGTTTGCAGGGGGACATCGCCTGGCACCGCTTCGATATCATTGCCAGCAAGCCGCAAGGCGACGATAAATACCGTACTGAACAAAGGAGCCTGTGATGAAGGGAAGTTGCGCCTGCGGTGCCGTTGGCTATGAAATTGATCGTATCGACCTGCCTGTAAGCCATTGTCATTGCCAGTCGTGCCGCAAAACCCATGCTGCTGCGTTTGTCACCACGGCCGGTGTTTTGCGTGAGCACTTCCATTGGACGAGGGGGCAGGAAAAGCTCAGCAACTACGAGTCTTCCCCCGGCAAGCTGCGGCGCTTTTGCTCGCTGTGCGGTTGTCACCTTGTGGCTGAACGTGACACAGCCGCGGCTGTGATTGTTCGTGTTGCGACCCTGGAAGAGGACCCGGGCGATCGCCCGCAATACCATATCTGGGCTGAGCATGATGTCCCATGGCTTGAACATGAAGACCTTGCGGTCTACCCGCAATGGCAGCCGGGGCGCTAGGGCTTCAGTGGCATTATTTAACTTTTATCAGGGAGATAACCGTTAGTGACCCGTGCATCTGTGCATACCCTGCGCCCGCTGCCCGAGCTTGATTACCATGACAGCAGATCGGTGCTGCTGCCTGTGCAGATCACGGCGCTGCAAGCCTGGAACCTGATGACAGCCGGGCAGGGGCCGCTGATGCGCCTGGCGTTTCGAACCCGAGACGGGATTTCTTCGTTATTTGGCGTAAAGCGCATTGGCGGTTTCTCCGGTACCCGGCGCGAGGCCGTGCAGGCAGGCGACTACCTGGATTTCTTTCTGGTAGAGCACAGCGCCCCCGAGGTATTGGTGCTGACCGAGCGTGACCGGCATCTGGATGTGATGACCTGTGTGTCGATGGCTGATCGGGTACTGACAATCACCTCCTCTGTGGTCACCCATAACACCTTTGGCCGTCTGTATATGCTGCCGGTGGGGCCGGCGCACAAACTTATTGTCAACAGCTACCTCAAGCGCCTGAAGCGCAAGCTGCAAGGGATGGAGCCCTGAATTTATGAACATAGCCATAAGACTTGCCAATCAGGCAGATATCCCGACAATTTTTGTCATCCGTACCCGCGTCAGGGAGAACCCTCTTTCTCACCAACAGTTAACTGAAATGGGCATTACCCCCGACGCCATAGGTCAGGCGATGGAAGCCGCTCCCTGTATCTGGGTGGCCGAGGTCGAGGGTGTTACGGTGGGGTTTGCCATGGCCGATGCCGAGGATGGCTTTGTCTTTGCCGCATTTGTCCTGGCCGAATTCGAGGGGCTCGGGCTGGGTCGCAGACTGATGGCGAAGGCCGAGGCGTTTCTGTTTCAGCATCACCCCACGATTTGGCTGGAGACCGCTGAAAACAGCCGTGCCAGCGGTTTTTATCGGCACCTTGGCTGGCAGGCGGTGGCGAATTTGCCTGAAGGTGATGTTCGTTTTGAAAAATCACGGACGTAGCAGGGAAGGGTATGCACATTCGATTGACGCAAGCCAGTGACTGGATGCTGTTGAAGCAGGTTCGCCTGGCAGCGCTTCTGGAGGCCCCGACGGCATTTGGCGTGAGCTATCAAACGGCGGCCAGTTACACCGACGAGCAGTGGCAAGAGCGCGCTGATTCAGGGGCGGGGACGCAATTCTGGCTGGCCATCGAGGACAGCAAGGCGGTGGGCATGATCGGTGCCGGGGTGAGCGAAAACCGGCGCTATAACTTGATCGGCATGTGGGTCGAGCCCGGCGTGCGCGGCGCCGATGTGGCCGCCCGGCTGGTTGGCGCAGTCAAGGCCCGGGCGCTGCAGGGTGGGCATGAGTACGTTTATCTCGAGGTAGCCCCGGACAACGCAAGAGCTGCCAGCTTCTACCTGAAGCAAGGGTTCAGGTTCAGGGATGAATGGGAACCCTTGGCAAGTCATCCCTCTATCAGGTTGCAGACGATGTGCTGGGTTGTGACTCCAGACAGCCCCTGAAATCGGCTACACACTCCTCTCGTCGAAATATCTGTCAGAAAAATTGACCAGAATGATCCTACGCAGTTTACTGTATGTTCATACAGTTATCGTAAGGCGTGCGTCATGAGCTTCACTTCCTTGGGTCCCATTGCTGAAGATGGCGTTCGCCTGCCACTTTGCTCCTTCAAAGTCCCCGCGGGGTTTCCGTCACCGGCGGCGGATCATATCGAGAAGGAAATTTCCCTCGATGAACTGCTCGGTATCCGTGCGCCCCATGTGTATCTGGTGCGCATCGACGGCGACAGCATGCAGGGAGTGGGGATTTTTTCCGGGGATCTGGCGGTGGTGGACCGTGCTATCGAGCCCGGGCATGGCCATGTGGTGGTGGCGCTGCTCAATAACGAGCCGATATGCAAACGCCTGTGCCTGCGTGGCAAGAGCGTTGTGCTGCAATCCGAAAACCCGAAGTATCCGGACCGGTATGTACTCGAAGGTGATGAACTGACAGTCTGGGGCGTGATTACCTATACCGTGCGCAGCCATGGCCACTAAGCCTGCGCCGGTTTTTGCCCTGATCGATTGCAACAGTTTTTACGCCAGTTGTGAGCGTGTGTTCAGGCCCGACCTGGCCAAGGTGCCCATTGTGGTGCTGAGCAACAACGACGGCTGCGTGATCGCCCGCAGTTATGACGCCAAGCCTCACGTGAAAATGGGCGAGCCGTATTTCCAGATCAAGGATCGGCTCGAGCAACTGGGGATTGTGGCGTTCTCGTCCAACTATGCGTTGTATGGCGACATGAGCGAGCGTGTCATGAGCCTGATCGAGGCGATGTTGCCGGCTGTCGAGGTCTACAGCATCGATAAGAATAAGTTGCATACTATGGACGTCTAAAGTTAAATTTTGTCCCCATGGACATTGATGCTTGTTCTTACAGAGATTTCCCTTGCCTACCGTCGAACACATTCACTTCAGTCCGCATGACCTTTCTGTCAAAGACCGCATGATTACCTATTCGCTGAATAGCTCCCGTGCAGTGATCGAAGGATTACCACAAATATTCTGGGAAGACGGCTTGCCCTGGAGAGAAGCCAATCTCTGGGCTATGGAGAGAGTCACCAATGGTGAGGCACTCCTTAAGACCGTTTCTAGCAACCTGAACGGGCTGTTGAACTACGCGAAGTTTTTGGAGAGTCGCAGGCTTCAGTGGTTCGAGTTTCCGTCTCGAAAGGCTGATCGATGTCTTGTTCAGTACCGTGGGGCGCTTATCAAGGCTCGTGATGCTGGTAATATCAGTCCTGCCACGGCTTCCGAGTACATGCGTAACTGCATCAGTTTCTACAGGTGGGTTAGGAGGCGTGGCCTTCTAAATCCGCTATTGCCGCTGTGGAAAGACAAGCGCTATTTCATCAAATACTTTGACCAGGTCGGCTTCGAGCGAACGCTAGCTGGCACCACCACCGATCTGGGTATTCCAAACCGACAACGCATTGGGATCACTTTGGAAGGTGGGCTACTTCCTGTGTCTGCGGTTGATCGAGACGCCATTCTTGATTTCGTTAAACAGAACGCCTCACCCGAGCTTTATCTGATGTTGGCTCTAGGTTTCTTTACGGGTATGCGACTAGGAACGATCTGTGACCTTCGTATCGATACGTTGGAGCGTGCCCTACATGATCCGTCTGCTAAAGGTCTGCTTCTAATATCCGTAGGGCCAGGTGCGTCGCCGCCCGCGCATACCAAATTTGGTGTAACTGGCCAGGTATGGATTCCCGAAGCGTTGTGTTCAGAAGTCTTGGAGTACGCCAAGGGTCTTCGCAGGTTGACTCGCGAGGCATCTGCTGCTGGCGAGCATCAAGACTTAGTGTTCTTGACACGTTTCGGAAACCCTTTCGGACGTCGCAACAGTGATCAATCCTCGGCCATAAACGTTGAGATGTCATCGCTTAGAAAATTAGGCATCGCGTCGGGCATCAAGGCGCTCAGGAAGTTTCGCTTCCACCAATCCCGGTGCACCTTCGGAACTGAGCTAGCTATGCTCGCTTTAGCAAATTGCACTGATGTGGCGATAGTGATTGCGATGGTCAGCAATGCATTGCTTCACGGTCGAAACTCGGAAGCCACCACCTTCAAATACATTAAGTTTGTGCAGGCCGCACCTGCTAAGCAGGCCCTTGCGAACAGCTTCATGACTGCGTTTACAGGAATTGCTTCAAGGCAGGGAGCGAGCAATGAGTAACCTGACGTCTTTAGACCTGACGTTTCCAATGCTTGAGTACGGGAAAACCGAGACGCCATGGGATTTGGCACCGCTTTTATACAGCGGTGGTGCTGGGGCAAAAGTGAAGACCGTGCGCAGTGAAATCACATCAGGTGTTTTAGGTGATCTTTTGCTGGAACGGGTAGAGCTTGTGAAGGAGCTTCATGACTGTTTGACCGACGACCTTGTCGGCGGGGGGAGCCGCTTTTCGGCAAATAACAAGATTGGTGCGTTGAGGAAGTTTTTCCAGTGGGTGGATCAGTGCGAGCGTCCGTTGAGCATTGATACGGTCACGGAGGAATACCTGAGGTGGGCTGAACATCTTTTACAGCGTCATCGCGTGGAAGGATATTTAGCTGCCGGATCGTTATATGACGCGGCAAGTTTAACCGCGACGATGCTCGACCGAGTTCTAGGCCGAAGCTCGACGCTTCTGTACAGCACCCGAATTCGCAAGCCTAGAGGCAACGGAAAGGCCAGTAATGGGAGCGCTGATAAGCAAAGTTTAGAAGAGAGCTTTTCATTTGGGCAATTCATTGCCGACGTCTGTACGTCCCTTACCTATGAAGCTATGACGGGGCCGCTTCCCATCCATGTAGAATTGCGGTCGGGTTCGACGCTATCTATCTGGTGCGGCTTGCGCGATACAGAGAAGGCAGCGTCACGACGGAGCCGACCTCAAACCAAATTCCAGATTGCGGACATCCTTCGAAACCGCGAACTTCGGAACGCTGACGTTTCAATCGAGACTCGATACCCGGCGGTGAATCTACGAATCGAAGCCGAGTTGCTGATGTTCATCGCACAAACCGGCATGAATTTATCCCAGGCGCATCAGCTTCGAATTGACCAATACCATTACACGAGTCATCTCGATGGTTACCAAGTGCGGTCTTACAAAAATCGCCGTCAGGGTGAAGTGCTGTTTGACGTTTTCTCAAGCTATAAGCAGTGGTTCGAACGCTACATTGAGTGGCGAAACACGTGGTTTCCAGACGATCCAGATGGACTTCTTTTCCCTCTCGTCCGTCCTGGGGGACGTCTCATTTCAGAAGCTCCCCAGTTCACGGCTACTGCGCGCGTTTGCACCGATTCAAATGTTCGATTCGTTCGACCTCGTAAGCTCCGGGGTGCGCGTATTAATTGGCTGTTACGTGAGTCGCAACGCCCCGAACTGGTGGCCGAAATCGCACAGCACACTGCTGAAACTTTGATCCGTGTGTACGCCGAGCCCAATCCGCAAATTGCGATGATTGAAATCACACGATTTCATCGGCAAGCAGATCCCGTCGTTTGCTCACCTGCTCCAGGTACTTGTGTCGCGCCGATACCAGAATCGGTCGTGTATGCTCCGACTAATGCTCCTGAACCCGATTGTATTAACGCAGCGGGTTGCCTTTTCTGCGTCAATCATCGGGATATTGAAAGCGAGGATCACGTCTGGTCTCTGAGTAGTTTGCGAGTGCTCAAGAGCTTGGAGCTAGTTAGATATCGCCCAGCTTGCAAGGATAGATCTGACGAGGCTGACCATCCAGCAATGCTCGCAATCGAGCGTCTGAGTGCGAAGTTACGGTTTTTTCAAGAGAGTAGCGAGGTGCGTCGGCTTTGGGTGGATGAGGCACTGGCCCGCATAGCTGAGGAGGACTATCACCCAGCTTGGGACGGATTTATTCGGCTTGCGGAAGTTACAGCGGGGCCTTCCCTATGAACATGCTCACGACGTTAGGGCTTTCTATCGAGTCGCCTCTCGCTGTTCCTGGGGCATCGAATTACCGTCCAGAGAGCTGGCCTCCGCCACCTGATTGGCCGGTCGTAATTGATGCACAGGGCAAAGTAATAAGCCGTTGGGGCGATCCAATTTGGAGGCTTGATCCATGGGCCAAGAAGGCACTGACGCTGAATTTTGGTGATGGGCCAGTCAAAAAGTCAGCGGCGCCAATCAGCTCAAAGAACGCAAATTTACTTCGAATCATCACTGGCTGGTGGCTATATGGGCCGTATGGCGCTCGTGGCTGTAGATCCCTTAAGACGCGTTTCGACCAGATGCGGCGGCTGTTTGTTCTTTGCGAAGAGTCAGGAATACTTGCCAGCGAATTAAGCCACTTTCCACGCGTATGTGAGCGGATCCCTACCTTTCTTAATACCTCAAGAAAAACCGAGTTTCTGACGTTAATGCATGAGCTTTACGCGTCCAGGGATGCCGTAGGGTTTACGTTGCTGGATTCAGGCTCCCTGACCCGTCTGGCTGCGCTTTTTCCAACTCACTACACAGCTCAAACACCGTACATCCCTCCGCGTATTTGGCGCTATCAAATCACCCGGTTGCGAGAGTGCCTTGATGACTTCCTGTCCCATCGAGAACAGGTTGAAGCTTGTTATCGGTTCTGCTTCGCGGCCTACGAACATAACCAGAGGGTTTCGGAGAGAACGGCGTGCGTAAATGCCCCGCCTTTTAGCGGCCATAAAAATCAGCTTTCGGGCTTTAAAACGGGGCTTCGTTTTCTCGGCGCGTTTGCAGATACCGCGAAACGCTTCGGCATCTTTGAGCTACTTGAACGTTGGGTAGGTCGAAGTGGCGACTTGCAAGTAACAGCGCTGACTAGCTATCTGAGACTGGTCAACGGCGCGGGATTAGCTTACATCCTTAACTTCAGTCTCATGCGGGTCGAGGAGGCATGGAATCTTCGAGCAGGGTGCCTTGACATAGAGCACGACAAGAGCTTCGGCGACATTTTTTTGTTACGTGGGCAGACGACAAAAACGCTCTCTGATAGCGACGCCGTTTGGGTCACATCCCCATCTGTGACAGTCGCAGTGAAGGCGATGGAGGTTATTTCTCTGTTTCGCTCACTACACGCACCTCACGAAGTCGCGAGAGTTCTCACCGGGCGTTACTTGACCGATTTTTCTTACGAGCCTTGGAGTTCGTTGCGCAATAAAGGTAATCACTCACTGAGGCCGAGCATTCAGTCATATTCCGATCTTTTGGTGAAATACGGGAAGCTTTTTGACTTAGAGCGTTTGCGTATCACGCCTGAGGATTTGAAATTGGCCCGGCTAGCTACCCCTTCATTGCCCGAGGAGTATCAAGTGGGTGCTGTATGGCCGTTGGCCTGGCATCAGTTGCGTAGAACTGGGGCAGTGAACATGCAAGCTTCCGGGCTTGTAAGTGATGCTTCGCTTCAGTACCAGCTCAAGCACGCCACACGAGCGATGAGCCTTTACTACGGACAAAATCACTCACGGATACGCCTAGAGGAGAAGGCTCACACTCTGTACGTTCGCACAATGTACGAGACGCTTGGAAGAGAGTTACAGCAGCTTACGAGTGAGCGTTTTGTCAGTCCCCATGGAGACAAACGAAAGGCTGAGATCGTTCGGCTGATTTCGCCAGAGGATGCGAAGAAGATGATTGGTTTGGCAAAGAAAGGCACGATCGCCTGTCGCTCGATAATTCTTGGCGTTTGCTCTAGTCGCGAGCCTTGTCCGTACGGTGGAATTGACAACATTGCCCATTGCGGGGGCGGTGATTCAGTGGATGCAAAACCTTGCCCTGATGTGCTGTATGACTCAGAACGATTGGGCGTGGTAGATGATCTTGAATATGTACTCAAAGAGCGGCTTGCTACTGCTCAGGATGGGAGTCCGCTAATGGAATCGTTGATGGCTCAACAGCGAAGCGTAGAGAGCTTCCGTCGTGTCGTAGGGAGCGCAAATGGACGTTGAACTCCCTACTCGCCGCAGCGCGGCGGATCAATATCGTGACGCTTTTGAGCGCCTCAAACTCAATAGGCCACAGCTTCTACCGAAGGGGACACCGGTCACTCAAAACAACGTAGCCAAAGAGGCCGGGAGCGATCCGTCGGCGCTTAAGAAATCTCGTTTCCCGAGTCTCATCGCAGAGATAAAAACCTACGTGGAACAACATGCGGAGGAACGGCCTCCTTCGTTGAACAAGGTAAATCTTCTCGCCCGGCAGAAAAGCCGCGCCCTGCGTGATCGGATTGAGCAAGTTGCCCGGCAGCGTGACCAACTCGCAAGCTTATTGAGCGAAGCGGATGCGAAAATCCTTGAGCTGTATGACCGTATCGCTGAGCTTGAGCGACAGCTGCCTGCGTCGAATATAATTTCGTTGGATACGCGCGGGCCGAGAAAGCTTTGAGATAACAGTGCGCATGCAGCTAGTCACCTGGGTGTAGGGGCTGGCCTATTCCGACCACTCTGCTGCTACCTTGATGCGGTGAGCCGGAAAGAGATGACCTGCTAGATTGAGGCATCTCAGCCGGCAGCTCCGGGCTAGCTGCTTCCTGTCTACTGGCTGCGATCCGCCGATGGAAACAGGCAGGTAAGGGTCGATTGCTGCCTGTCATTTACAGCTGCTACAGGGTAAGGATGTCCAGCCAGCGCCTCCAGCACAGTGCCCATGCTTTACAAATACGGTGTACCAGCCAAAACCCGCAGGCACGATCATATGCACCCTGGGTACGTACGACCCGCGACTAGCAGCTAGGCGTAGGTTTTTTTGATTGGCAGGCAAATTTCGCGGCAGTTCATTGCCATTGCCATGTTTGGCTCCTTTTACGAGCATTTCGTCAGTCCGTCTTGCCCTAAGCATTCGACCGCTATACTGTACATATGAACAGCTACTTTGGTTGAATTATATGTCGATTGATTATCTCGGGCACATTGATACTCCAGGGCAGGCCTTGCCGCTTTACTCGTTTACTGTCCCATCAGGATTTCCTTCACTAGCACAGGATCACATCGAACGAGAGATATCGTTAGACGAGCTTCTAGGGCTATGTCTGCCTCAAGTTTTTCTGGCTAGAGCTGGTGGCGATAGCATGAAAGGCGTCGGGATTTTCGATGGTGATCTAGTCGTAGTAGACCGAGCTATCGAAGCGAAACCTGGCTTAATAGTCATCACCGCGCCAAACAATGAGCCGCTTATCAAGACGCTTTGCAAAGATGGGGAGCAGCCTCACTCCGAAAACGCTACCTTCGCGCCCAGATATATTTTTGAAAGCGATGAGCTGCTTATCTGGGGAGTGGTTCTCTACAGCATTCACAGTCACACCCATGCAAGAGCCTAAACCGTGCTTTGCCCTAGTGGATTGCAACAGCTTTTATGCAAGCTGCGAGCGTGTCTTCCGGCCCGACTTGGCCCGCGTTCCCATTGTAGTTCTAAGCAATAACGATGGCTGTGTGATTGCTCGTAGCGCCGAAGCAAAGCCATTCATCAAGATGGGCGAGCCCTACTTTCAGATCAGAGACAAACTCGCGCAGCACGGGATTGTGGCTTTCTCTAGCAACTACGCCCTCTACGGTGATTTGAGCCAGCGAGTGATGACCGTTATCGACAGTCTGGTTGTAAATTCGATGGCCTACAGCATCGACGAAGCATTTTGTGACCTAAGCGGAATGACTGTGCCATTGGAGCAGTTGGGCCGGCAAATACGCTCGAAGGTGCTTCGTTACACCGGCATTCCTGTGGGGGTAGGTATTGCCGGAACCAAGACACTGGCCAAGCTCGCAAACCATGCATCAAAGCGTTGGCAACTCCAAACCGGTGGTGTCGTAGACATCACTGACTCAGTTCGCCGAGACAAGCTGTTAAAGGCCTGCGACGTCAGCGATGTATGGGGCATCGGTAGAAAAATGACCGAACATCTTAAGGGAATGGATATCAACACTGCTTGGGACTTGGCCAAGGCCGATCCCTGGACTTTACGTAAGCGGTTCAGTGTATTGGTCGAGAAAACCGCTAGAGAGCTTCAAGGTGTTCCCTGCCTTGAGATGGACGAGATAGATCCACCGAAGCAGGAAATCTGTTGCAGCCGAATGTTCGGAACCCGTCTTACTGCTATCGAACCTCTCCGAGAGGCCGTCGCTACGTATTCAGCCAGGGCCTGTGAAAAGCTAAGGGCGCAAAACTCTCTCTGCAAAAAGGTACGGGTGAGCATACGCACCGGCATGTTCAATCCCGACGAGCCCAAATATGCTCGCGGTGTTATCTGTGAGCTGCCATATCCAACGGACGACACACGGGTCATCACAAAGGCTGCGGTCGCGGCCCTGAGCGAGCTGTTCCAGGAGGGATTTAAATTCAGCAAGGCGGAGATACTGCTGATGGATCTGCGGCAGCCTAACGAATTCACCGGCGACCTTTTCTCTGTTTCTCAACCTGAAGCAACCGAGAAAGTCATGAGCGTGTTGGATGCAATTAACGGTAGGTGGGGCAGGGGGACACTACGTGTTGCCAGGGTGCCCTCAGATCCTGCTTGGGGCATGCGCAGGGAGATGATGAGTCAGAGTTTCACTACGCGTGTTGATCAGCTCTGGACGGTGTACTGCAAGTGAGGCGACGGTGGCAATGACAAGAACTGAATCGCGACGGGTTCCGTAGACACATCCATGCATCAAAGTGGACTGCCCCCGGCACCGTAGACACCTCCAGCCTATGCTTGGACTGCCCCCTGCATCATAGACATCTCCAGCCTATGCTTTGAGCATAGGAGGAAGTCTATGAGCACCCAACGATTCACCTCGGAATTTAAGGCAGAAGCAATCAGGCAAGTCATCGGTAACCGTCCGGCCAAGGCACCTACCGAACTCCAGCATTAAGGGCGATGGTGTCCGCGTATTTTTAAGCGGACACCATCGCCCTTATCGCTAGGACTTTCATGCGCCAACGAAGCTCTTACCCCAAACCATTCAAAGCCCAGGTCGTCCAGGAATGTCTGCAACCCGGAGCGACGATTTCCAGCGTGGCCATCCATCACGGCATCAACGCTAACGTGATCCGCAAGTGGCTACCTGCTTACCGGGATCAATCGCCTGCAACCTTGCCGGCTTTTGTTCCAGTAAAAGCGGTACCAAGGCGAGCAACAGAAGAAATGGTCACCATCTCGCTGCCTCTGGGTGATAAATCCATCACCGTAAAGTGGCCAGCCTCGGATCCGGACGGCTGCGCGTGTTTTATTCGTGGCCTGGCCCAATGATTCGTGTCGATGCCATCTGGCTCGCCACCGAGCCCCTGGACATGCGCGCCGGCACTGAGACCGCGTTGGCCAGAGTGGTCGCAGTGTTCGGTGCGGCGAAGCCGCACTGCGCTTACCTCTTCGCCAACCGCCGGGCGAACCGGATGAAAGTCCTGGTGCACGATGGCGTCGGTATCTGGCTGGCGGCGCGGCGCTTGAACCAAGGTAAGTTTCATTGGCCAGGCATCCATCGTGGGATGGAGGTCGAACTCGACCCCGAACAACTCCAGGCGCTGGTGCTTGGATTGCCTTGGCAACGAGTCGGTGCGGGCGGCGCAATTACATTGCTTTAAATGCTCCTTTCAGCTTTAGCACTCGGACGGCTTTGGTAAAATCCACGGCATGACTTCCTTGCCCGATCTCGACCAAATGACTCCCGAACAACTGCGCGCACTGGCTGCGCAGTTGATGTCCAAGGTCGACACCATGGGCCGAAAGATCCATCGTGATGAAACGATCATTGAACAGCTCACTCACGAGATCGCCATCCTCAAACGGCACAAGTTCGCCAAGCGCAGCGAGCAGATCAGCCCGGCGCAAGGCAGCTTACTTGATGACCTGCTCAATACCGACCTCGAAGCCATCGAGGCCGAGTTAAAAGCCCTTCATCCAGCGCCCGCAGAGACAGAACCACGCCAGCAACCCAAGCGTGCGCCGCTGCCGCCGCAGTTCCCTCGCACTGTGATCCATCACGAACCGGACAGCACTCAGTGCGCGTGCGGCTGCCAGCTTCAGCGCATCGGTGAAGATGTCAGCGAAAAGCTGGACTACACGCCGGGCGTGTTCACCGTTGAACATCACGTCCGTGGGAAGTGGGCCTGCCGGCAGTGCGAAACGTTGATCCAGGCGCCGGTGCCGCCGCAAGTAATCGATAAGGGCATCCCCACGGCGGGCCTGCTGGCCCACGTGATGGTGGCCAAATTCGCCGATCACCTGCCGCTCTATCGACAGGAAAAGATCTTCGGCCGTGCCGGCCTGGCTATCCCGCGCTCAACACTGGCGCAGTGGGTGGGTCAAACTGGAGTGCAGCTTCAGCCGCTGGTCGATGCACTGCGCGAAGTGGTGCTGGCCCAGCGCGTGGTTCACGCCGATGAAACGCCGGTACCAATGCTGGCACCGGGCGAGAAGAAAACCCACCGCGCCTATGTCTGGGCCTACAGCACGACGCCGTTTTCGGCCTTAAAGGCCGTGGTCTACGACTTCAGTCCCAGCCGTGCTGGCGAACATGCGCGTAACTTTCTGGGCACCTGGAACGGCAAGCTCGTCTGTGATGACTTTGCCGGCTACAAGGCCAGCTTCGAGTTGGGCATCATCGAAATCGGCTGCATGGCCCATGCGCGCCGCAAGTTCTTCGACCTGCATGTCGCCAATAAAAGCCAATTGGCGGAGCAGGCGCTTCACTCGATTGGCGGGCTGTACGAAGTCGAGCGACACGCCAAGGAAATGAGCGATGAAGACCGTTGGCGATTACGCCAGGAAACAGCGGTGCCCATCGCCGAAAAACTGCATGAGTGGATGCTGGCCCAACGCGAACTTGTGCCCGAGGGTTCGGCTACGGCCAAGGCTCTGGATTACAGCCTCAAACGCTGGATAGCGCTGACGCGCTACCTGGAAGATGGTGCTGTGCCCATCGACAACAATCAAATCGAGAACCTAATCCGGCCGTGGGCTCTTGGCCGCTCGAATTGGTTGTTCGCAGGCTCGCTACGCAGTGGCAAACGTGCCGCAGCGATCATGAGTTTGATCCAGTCTGCGCGGCTCAATGGGCATGATCCATATGCATACCTGAAGGATGTTCTTACACGCCTGCCGACGCAACGGGCGAGTGAGGTTGATCAGTTGTTGCCACATGGGTGGACGCCTACCTAACCACGGAAGTGGATTTAGGTAGGCGCTATTCCGCTAGTTATAGGATCCGAGACGGATCAGATCCAATCTAGCGTCCAGCGGATTCAGCTTTGGCAGAATCTTATCCGATTACCGAAAGGGTCATAAACCTCCAGAACCTGCCCCCATCCCTGCTGGACAATATCCGGACGACCGTATCCGTACCGTTTGCCAAGTAGCTCATCACGAAGCATTTCGATATTTTGCATCGGAACAAATATCGTCGACCCTGGACTGGCATCACCATGATGTTCGGACAAGTGGAGCTGTAACCCGTTTCGATTGATCCCTAAATACAGCGGTAGATCCGCTTCGAATCGGTGCTCAAACTCGACGCTGAAGCCCAGAAAATCAAAATAAAACTCGCGGGCCTTGGTTTCGTCAAATATTCGCAATATGGGAATTGCTTTGTCGAATGTGACAGCGGGTTGAGGATTTTCATCCGGAAGCATCGCTGATGCTACGTTCCAGTCCTTATAGCCCAGTTGCTGTGCCACCAGTTCGAGTGCAACGGAGTGCGACACTTCCTGATTGCGCTTCTCCAACGAAGCACGCAGGCTCTTGGCCATCTGTTTGGCTTTCTGGATTGAAGACATTATTTCTCCTTGAGTCGAAGCATTTTGGTGCTCGCCTTGCCAAACCTCGACCATCAAGAGAGATACGATGTGGTTTGTATAAATATGCTTTCATCTTTCCTTTACGGAGCGAGCGGCTGGCAGCATCGGCCAGCCCTGATCATACACAACCACTAATAAAGGCGAAAGTTTGTGCCAGCAGGCCGCGTAAAATCACGCAAGGTGGGTTAACCGGGCGCATACAGTCATCGAGCGCGGATACTCTGTTGCAGACATCGCCGAGCGCCTCGGAGTCTCAAGCGTAAGTACGTTCAGAGGGCGAACATGTAGTTTGGAGTCTCGCTAAGCCCGGCGGGTGATATTCAGTTCGGCATGACCTACGATGCATCTTGGGTTCGCTCCGCCGCGCTGGATGAGCTGACCAAAGGCATGAAAAGTCCCATGCGGATGGAGTCCGTGATCAAAACCCCAGAGAGGAGCTTGCGAGTCGAAAAGTCAGGTCGCAACGATCCGTGCCTCTGCGGGAGCGGGAAGAAGTACAAGAAATGTTCCTTATCCTCACTCCAAGGCCTGGGGCACTTTGTGCCCCATATAGGAGATTTCACTTGAGACGTGTCTTTCTCGACTCCCGAGCTATGTCATCCCTACTAAATTGCCCTTCCACAAAGGCTGTTTCTAAAAATCACGTCAGATTGACCGTGTGGGAGGACAGTTGAGACTGGACTTCAATCAGTCGCTCGATATCATTGCGCCACCATACAGGAAGTGGCCATATGACATCGCTCGCGGTATCTATTCACGGGACTGAGATTCGCAAAAAGGTGCAGAAGGGCCTGAGCGCCAATTTGCTTCGAGCAATGCAGGTCGCCGGCAGTCGAGATGACGGCAAGCCTAAGAAGCTCAGTCAACAACTACTCTCCGATACGTCCGGAGTAGCTCGCTCCACGATCAGCAAATACCTGACACAAGAGTCCGAAGCGAATCCAGACTTGGAGACTCTTTGTCGACTCGCGGCCACGCTCAACATCTCACCAGCACTTTTGCTTATGACTGAGGACGACTGGCTACACCTGGCACATGGGTTACCGGTCGGTACTCGGCGGGGGATCGTGAGTTGATCGCCAAAGAAGTCCGGCTCTTTGGTGGCAATTCCATTCTCAACCTGTTCCGCAAGGACGGCGTTCCATATCAGGAAATCGTCGAAGACGTTGCCAAGCATCTGAAAGTCAATTTTGGCAAAGACCCCATCAACGTCATTGAGCAGGAAATCCTCGGAAAGATTCTGTCCCGCGCGTTTGAGCAGATGTCTGAAGAAGAGCGCAAGATCATCCTGGATGAGTTGGGTGTTACCAGTTTTTCCACCGCAGGGCCCGCTGCCGCTATTGCCACGATCTGCGCTGCGAAAGCGGGTGGATTCGCAACCTACAAGCTCGCTGCCATCGTTGCCAACGCCATTGCAAAAGCCATCTTGGGTAAAGGTCTGTCCTTTGCCGTTACTGGCCAGATGATGCGGACAATCAGTGTCGCGATCGGCCCGATTGGCTGGGCTATCACCGCGCTCTGGACAGCTGCTGATCTGGCGAGCCCTGCCTATCGTGTGACCGTTCCTTGTGTGGTGCAGCTCGCTTACATGCGCCAGAAAGCGATCATGGCTTTGAGTGCAAAAACTTGCAGAAACTGCAATGCCAGCATGGTTTGTACTTCTCGCTTCTGCTCCGAGTGCGGTACTCCTGCTGCGGCTTGATCAATGGCTGGGCACTGCACAGAGTTCCCTCCGCATTATCGAAACGGCCTACGGGCCGTTTTTTGAGGTGCGTGTCGGCATTGTTGTTTCTGGCTTCGTCCAATCTCCCCTTGGTTATTGACCCCGCTCATAACTCTCATGAGCAGCAAACGTCGAAACTTTGGTGCGTTCGGGTAGGGTGATAACGAATGCTGTCACGTGGGTGCAACTATTTGCCGGGTGCCCGAGAGGCGTAAGTAAGCAGCGCTCTTTCCTGCATGCGGGTCTGCAGGGCTGCAGGGTGTACCCGATAAACGCCTCGCGCCACACGTACCGTGAAGTGCTTGTAGGTTGGGCTATGTTGCCCAGTCCGCATTTCTGAATTTGAAAGGAAGCACCCCGTGTAATTTGGACTCAAATTCGGGAAGGCCGAAATAACCTCTTGGCGCGTGAAGTCGGTTCCATTTCCGATGAGGCCACCAATGATGGCATCTACCAGGTCTGTGCGAAGACTCATTGTTTTTCTCCAGGGGCAGGTTGATCAGGGGAGCGTTTATAGATCGCTTTGTTAGCGCTATTACGAGTTTCCCATTCGGCCAGGCCGGCACTCTCTGCTTCCTTGCGGAACCGCTTTCCGAACGATTTTCTGTCGCCGGTAGACATCGAGCCCCATGTCTGCGGTGAAATCACATCGTCGAGAGTAAATATCTCGCCGACCTTAAACTGCCGGACTTTTTTGAGGCATGCCTCGAGAACGTCTGCTACGACAACCCCCACGAACGACGGCTGCTCAAGTGCTTCGCGCAGCAATTCATCAAGCACGGTTTCCACGGAACTGTTGGTTTCTGCACTCCGTGAAAGGAGAGCAGCGAGGATGTCATTTTTTACTTCAATATTGATGTTCATAAGTGAAAACCTTTTATCTCATCATTTGATGAGATAATGCGCTGATTAGGTATGGTTTTCAAACCTTTCATGATGAGAGATACATGATTTTCTTGGGGTTGGAGGCGGTAGGCAGAGAGCGGGCGGGGTTCGGCAGCCCTGTATTAAGCTCTAGGAGCACACGAGTCAGTGGATGGTGGCACCAGTTTTCGGCCATGTATGCAGTGTTGATGGCTTGCGTGTAGCCCAACTGCGCTCTTGAGTCGCCTCGGGCGAGTTCACTGCTCTTCGAGATCTTAGAGTGGTGGATCTATCGAAGTCGCTCCCTGTTCCCAGCCTCTTCGATCCAACACTCCAGAAGCTTTGTAGTGGTCAACTAATCCCGGACACTGCATTAAGTTTTTTCTCGGCCTTAGCGGGCGCGAGCCCGCCATTTAATGTTTGGCTCGGGAACATCGAATTCACGATTCAGTGTATTTGGAATGTCAGGCCGCTCGACCGTTGCTTTTTTGTAGGCATGCGAGCCGGGCTGCTTGCTGATCAACCCCCAGTTCCCGCATCAAGCCACGTACCTTGAAACGCCCGATCTGCTCGCCATCATCCTGCATCATCGACACGATACTGCGGCTGCCAGCAGCGCTTCGGCTCTGGGTGAACAATTCGTTGACTCGACTGCGTAATCGAATTCTCTCGATGCCCGGAGATCGCCGCCTGAGGCGATGGGCGTAGTAAGTCGAACGGTTGATTTCGAACACCTCGCACAAGCAGTCAACAGGTTCATGGGCGCTTAGCTGATGGATCAGCGCGAACGCTCGAGATCTTCCGACATCAAGAGCGCGGTAGCCTTTTTTAATATCGATTTCTCTCGTTCGAGACGGGCGATTCGGGCTTCCAGCTCCTGGATCTTTTGCTGCTCTGGGGTCAGCGCCTTGCTCTGAGGGGTGACACCAGTGCGCTCCTGCAGAAGCTGACTAACCCAACGGCGCAGGGCCGACTCGCCAATCCCGAGTGAACGACTGGCTTCAATGAAACTGTAGTTTTGCTTGAGTACGAGGTCGGCAGCCTCGCGTTTGAATTCAGCGGAAAAAAACACGACGTTGTTTGGTCATCTGACACCTCGATATGGCGAGCATTCTCGCCTAAATGGGTGTCCGGTTTCATTAGACCACTACATTCCTAAGGCACTTTTTTGATGAGGCCTCAGCCCTGATTGTTGAAACGATGCAGAAGATAGAGGCAGGAGAAAAAGCTTTTGAAATTGTGCAGCACGAGTTTGGTGATGGCCGGCATGAGCGTTTCCTGTTTGACCTTGAGTATGGGGGTAAGCATTCATCGGTCGATTTTGGAGACCTGGGCCTTCAGAACTAAGGTCAACGTCAATCTACGTTTGGTAAGGGTTTTGAAGCGTCCTTCCCTAGGGGCTTTCTCGGGTGCGGTAGTGGAGTGCTTCCACATGCCCAGGACTACGACCTCATCGTCCTTTTCAATGCCTTTGAGCCACGCAGGATCCCTGGCCCAAATGCTCACCTCCAGGCCAATGCCATTTTCGGCGTCATCCGGATCGACTCGGAACTTGTTCATTTGCAGGTTAAAGACGTTCTTGGTTTTGTCACCCCTGATCTCAGTCCTGACGCTGCTCACCGCACCCTGAATCGCGATGGGGTGTTGAACGGCGTTGTGCGACACTGCGTAATACGCTTCTGCGTGGCGCTCCGGCTCGAAATAGAACTGATTCCAGGCGACCTTCACATTACCCTCGAAAACCAGTTCCAGATGCTGTTCGA
This sequence comes from Pseudomonas bubulae, assembly GCF_900618535.1. Classification (GTDB taxonomy): domain Bacteria; phylum Pseudomonadota; class Gammaproteobacteria; order Pseudomonadales; family Pseudomonadaceae; genus Aquipseudomonas; species Aquipseudomonas bubulae. Next base: position 152,941 of record NZ_UYJA01000001.1, read on the forward strand.
TGTCCTGGTCTTTGTCACAGAGTGCGCGGAGCTTCAGGGCTCGCTTGGCGGAGTTGATGTACGCAGGAAGAAGATTTGGGTTGTGGGTGTAAGTCCGACCCGCTGTAGCCCGAGTGCCCCCATCATCCTCGAAATTACGGCCACCTTTTTCTAGGGCTTCCTTGATCATGACCAGACGCATCCGGTAACGATTGTGCTGGATGCTTTCGATCAGATCTTCGGAAGTGCTTGCAATCTCGGTGATTTCCTCGTCCACCCCGAAACGACAATTCGCGGTGTGAGCACCTTTGGGGTAGAGACGAAAATAGCCCTGAACGAAAACAGACTTGTCATACATTTCCCGGCTGTATGGCGGGTTGTGGGTGACTGGAGTGCCACACTTGCACTGCAGGGGTTCGGCACCGGTTCCCTTCGTGTACGTGGCAGCTTCCCAACGATCGCCATTCTGGTCGAAGGCGTGATCCATTTTGATGCCCATGCAAACCCCTCATGTCAAAGGTGGATTAAGTCCAATCCTCATATCGAGCATAAAGCCACGGTCATCCTGCCGAAGACTGCGTGGTAGCCGATACGGTTGTGCTCCAGATGTTACGGACAGCTCTAGCGTCCTAGTTTCTGGCTATAGGCCATCAGTGTACCGATCGAGGGCTGATCTTCAAGCCACATGGTTCGGGGTAGGGCTGTAGCTCAAACCAAAGTGTGACCGGATAGACTTGAAGGATTATGGAGTAGAGGTTGATGACGTTGGGTACCCACGCATAAAAGCTGTAAGTCGATACGCCGAAACGTGCTGCCACATCAGCGACAGGCAGCTTCTTTTCGATCACTTGATTGACCGCTTGGATTTTGAGTTCTTCGGGATAACGTGGGTTGCTTATGGCACCTCCTGATTGGCCTCAGTTTAAGGCAAAGAGGTGTCTACGAAACCCGTGGTGATTCAAACAACACGCCGCCACTAACCTAAATTGCCGTTATTCCTTCTGCCAGTACCGATAAACCGTGGAACTGGCCAATCCAAGCCTCTGCGTCACCTCCGCCTGACTCAATCCTAACGCCTTCACTTCTCTCACAGCATAGGTATTCTTGGTATTGCCAGGCTTACCCGAAGGCCTCTTTTTCAGCTCTTTGCCCACAAACCGACATCGAAGAACCTACCGCGCCTGATGTCCACAAATCGTTTTCATCGGTCGTGCCCGGTTCAATAGGTCATTTATGTGATTGCCATCCTGCAAGTAATACGGAATGAAAGCTTAGTGAAGAGAGGTCAAGTGGAAAGGAAACGTGCCTGAGAGGTAGATCATTATATCGGTAATTTCAGCGCTTACCGTTAATGAGGAGCCTTGGCAAGATAACGTTGTACTGTTGACTTAGAAACGTCCAATTCTCGTGCTATCTCTGAATTAGATAGTCCGTTTTGTTTCAGCTGTGGAGCAAGTTTTAGCCTTTCACTTGCAGCGAGGTTAGAAGGTCGTCCATGTTGGAGTGGCATACCGCCGCTGGAGATGAGCTCGAACACTCCAGTCTCTTTCAGTGTCTCTATCTTCCGCGAGATCCGCTCCAATGCCACATCTGTCGCCTCCTTAGAGAGCAAAGAAGTTGTTAGGAGCATTAGAACAGTGGGCTCAGTGTCTAGCATTTTTGAAATTTTCATAAACATTTCGATCGATACGTTCCCTTTGCCGCGCTCCACGCGGCTCAGGTAAGAGCGATCAATTAAGGGTAGATCGTCCTGGGACATTCCTGATTTCTGTCTCAAGGCCCTGACAACGGCCGCAAATGCTTGGCTGAGAGACATTTATGATCCTCTACAAAACAGAGGATATAGCCACATTGCGTCGACCCGTAACACGTCATATAATCCTCTATCTGGGTCGATTGATTTCTTCATCCATGTGAAGGGAATGCCCGAGGTAGTGTCGCATCCGTGAGCTTTCCTAAAACTGATGCGCTTAAACATATGACATGTATTGACGGGAATGAAGCATGGAGTTCGAAAATATCCAAGCAGCCAGCGAGCTCCTCTCCACCACCGGAGAGCCACACTCTGGATCTGGAGAAAGCCAAGAAGCGCTAATTCATATCGCGCAGACCCGCTTCCCAAACAAAGGTTTTTGCATCGTCCAGCAGTGGACAATCGTGCGCGCGATAGCGAGCGATGGGGATCTCACCAAAATCCACGTTCATGGCCACCTGCCGCTCTTTGTTTTCGCCGAAAAAGTCATCCTAGACAGCCGAGGACGCTTCGATTACGGACATTGGGTGCGCAGCACCATGGCCATTTCATTCCAAGATGGCTTTCTCTTTGAAACCAAAAACACTGTGTACGTTTTGATGGGAGACGGCGACGAAAAGTCAGCCCGTCTCGCCGCGATACTGTCTCTTTATCAATGATGTCAGCTGCAACTGCGGTCTGTAGATCCACGGGAATGTGAAATGTTTAGAAGTCATGAAGCCTTTGCCGACGGCACCCATAATATCTTTGGGGATGGGTATTCAAACTGGCGGATATTTGAACGCCACTTGGCTCATCCTTGGTATCACGTCGTTCTTGAAGAGTGCTTGGATGGCAAGGTGTGGCCACGCACCATGATGATTAGTGACATCGATATGCTCGACGAAATACTTTCTCAACAAACCAGCGAGTTTGTCATTACGGAAATTCAGGTCGTCACACCCGGGTGGATGAACAAAACCGGTAAATGGATCATGGAGGGGCTTTCTGGGTTGCTGGTGGGATATGACTCCACGGGATGTCGGGTATGTCTTCACAACATAGATGACGAAAAGGCTTATACCGATGCCCCAGGTCGTCTTATTGATGCTCACTCTCTCAAAGGGCTTCGAGTGATTTTTTAATCCTAGGACGTAAATGCACCCTTTCCTTGCAAGGCGAGTCAGGCTCGGAGGCCTGCCGCCGCAGCGGTGTCCAAAGTACAACTAAATCGAAACTGGTCGTCTGATATGAAAATTCAGATTTACTCTGATCTGCACCTCGAGTTCGCTCGGTTCGATCCCATCCCAAGCGACGCGGACGTAGTGATTCTCGCCGGCGACATTGATATCAAATCGCGTGGAGTCTCATGGGCGAACGACACATTCAAGTGCCCTGTTATCTATGTGTGTGGCAATCATGAGTATTACGGTGGGCACATAGGTCACACACTGCGAAAAATGAAAGATGCGACATTGCCCCATGTGCATGTGCTCGAAAACGAGATGCTCATTTTCAATGACACTCGCTTTTTGGTCACAACTGGCTGGACGGATTATTCGGCGACGGGTGATGTGGTTGCGGCAAAGCGCGTGGCTTGGGATTGTATGAACGATTTCTTGGTGATTCGAGCCGACCTGGATTACAGGCGCTTACGTCCAGACGATTTGGTCGCCAAATCAATGAGGGCTCGCAGCTGGTTAACCCAGGAACTCGGTAAACCCTTCGACGGTAAAACAGTGGTCGTCACACACCATGCACCCGCGTTGGATCATCTAGGTGACGTTCACACCGGACATCTGGCTGCAGCATATGCGAACGATTGGTCAGAGCTACTTAGTAAGGCTGATCTGTGGATACATGGACATACGCATTTTGCAGCAGACTTCCTCAAGAACGGGTGCCGAGTGGTTTCAAATCCGCGCGGTTACCCGGGTCAAAGCACAGGCTTCGATCCTGAGTGCTTGGTGGTGGTTTGAGGGTGAATAGATCTCGTCAGTGTCCTCCATTGGGCTCGGAGTTGATAGATCGAAACTAGCCGGTGTGAGCTTGCTCGAACGGTTGATATTTAGTGTGAATCTAAGGTTTTTGAATGGTCACTTTGAATGAAATCTCGCAGTTACTATACGGAACCGGAGATGAGTCGCCTGGCTGGCAGTTCTCTGAAGAAGAACTGATCTCTTTGGCAGCAAAGACATTCCCGGGCAAAGCATTCTGTGTGGTGAAGCAGTGGATCTTGATCGACCTCACCGTGACGTCGGTTTAAAGGGAAAAACTTACGAGTCTTGGTCTACTTCCCGCGACATTTTTCGCTCATGAAATCGTCCTAGACAGTAAAGGTCGTTTCCAGCCAGCCATGTGGGCACGCAGTAACTTCGGAAAATCTTTCACTGAAGGCTGCATGTTTGAAACCAAGAGTACCGTCTACCTCCTTTTAGGTTCAGGTCTGAGAAAAGAGGCAAGCATTGGCGCTGCTTTTTCCATGAAAACCGGGTAATCGACGGTCAGCACATATACATAATGTGTAATTTTGGAGTTTTGGCCGGATGCTAGAAATCATTGAAATTGAATTACAGGGATTGGTGAAAGAGTGAGAAATTGCATCAGTAATGCAATCGCTGCAAGGCCACCAGTCGCTACGAAAGCGCCGCGCTATGAAAAAATCTCAGCAAGATAGGTTCCCAGTGGCAAGCCGAAGATCATGGCGGCAGATACACCAGCAAATATGGCAGCAGTAGCCTTTGGGACAGGCGAGAACGACGAATGCCAACATCACAGAGAGGGGTAGCTAGTAGCTACTGTTTTAGCCGCTCTATCGAAACAGTTTTGCGTTACGCCGAGCCAGTTCTGCATGAGCCAGGCGCTAAACCTCGAGCATACAGACCATGCCGGATCTCAACGCATGCCGTGCGTACCAGGGGCCCAGCGTCGCGTCTTGATGGCAAAATGATGCTGCTCCGAGTACGCTGAGCCATCTTCGGGTGGTGGGGGTAAAACGTGAGTCAGTTCCTGTTAAGTTTCGCGAGGATTCATCTGACGGATAAAACCGATGGCTACCTGGCGCTTCTCTGGTGCATGTACAAGGCTAACCAGCAACGAGGTCGGTATACGGAGCACATCAAGGCCTATCTCTCCTCTTCCGCTGACCTGATGCTGCAGTTGAATTTTCAAAGAACAGCCGTTCGCTTCAAAAAGGTGTTGGACGCCAAGCCAGAGCTGAATTGGGTTGCGCCCTCTGGCCTAAGTTCGTTGGCTTTCTTGCAAGTAAAGAATTTCAGGGGATTCGGTGAACTGTCAGCAGAGGACAAGGGCTGCCTTTTGCGATTCAGCAAAATGAAGAACATTTTTTATGCACCCAATGGCGGAGGAAAATCGTCATTGTGTGAAGCTTTGGAGTTCGGCACGACCGGTCATATCAAGGAAGCAGATAGACGAAAGACCAAGCTTAAACCATACGTATCGAGGAGAGGGACAAAAATGAGTCTCTCTCTGATGGGTAGAGACAAGCTGCCCGTGACCAAAAGCTTGGCCTGGTCGAGCTGTTTTATCGACCGTAACCGTCTTCAAGAATTTTCGTTACTTGGCTCGAAGGACACGGGGAGTGCCGAGAGTGATGTTCTGGCCAGCCTGATTGGCCTCGAAGAGTTCCAAGAGGTCTTATCGCGGTTCGTGCGTCCGGAGAGCTTCAACCTCTCTCAGTTCCTTCGACGAGACCAAGCAGAAGCATTGGCGCAGATCCAAACAGATCGTGCGAGTCTCATAGCCGAGCGTCAGCAAAACCTTGCCAGTATCGAAGAAATCAATCGTCAGGTTTGGACTCACCTTGACCTTAAGCCGGATCAGCATGCGAAAACGCGTCCACGATTTGCACTTCTTCGAAAGCTGATTAACACGAAGATCCGTAAAGCTGAGCGGTTGAAGCTCCAAGAGCTACCTGCCACTGACGCGCTGTCTCGTATCGAACGCGCCGCTCAAGCTGCACACTATTTGCTGAGTCGGAGGGAGAAAATCACCGCCGGATTTTCCAGAAACGCAGCAGCCATCAATTACCAAGCGATCTATGCTGCAATCCAAGCACTTGACGAGGCTGAATTTCATGATGTGTGTCCCGCTTGCTCTACGCCTCTGAGCCAGGTCGTCGAACAGCCTTATGAGAAAGCACAGCGTGAACTACAGGCGCTAGGGGCATTGGAGAGGCTGACGATTGCTCAAAAGCGTAACGATCAGCGCATCGTTCGAATGGCAGTGGAAGTCGCTGCCTCAGTGACTGCAATAGAAAGCAATGCTCGGAAGGGCATCACTACTGTCTTGCCCCTGCTCGACCTCCAAGAAGCAATCGCTCAATTTGATGTTGCCTCCGACAGGACTGAGGTTGCACCTCAGGTTCTGCGCCAATTTACGGCGCTCATGATTAAGGACACCGCTGGTGTTGCTGCGTACCTTGATGCATGCATGAAGAAACACGAAGAGGTCGCTCAAGCAGGTGCAGAGGTCAAGCGCTTAGAAGAGGAGGCTTCACTGCTCCAACAAAAGGTCAATACCATCCGGGAGCTGTCGACAGACAAAACGACATATCAGGGATTGATCAAAGCTGCAGGAGTCAAGATCGGCCAGCTCATTGTTCGTAGAACTGCCCTGAAACACGACGATGCCGACATTGCCCGCTTCAACAATTTGATTCGTCAGGTGGAGGTGGAATATGGAAACCTTTACCGCGACCTACTGGGCTACAAGTTGTCCCTTGAGAAAGAACGCATAGCGGGAATCGAGGTAAAGGCGGCCGAGTATTACAGGGCTATCAACGATCATGACGATGAGCACGAACAGATAGATTCTCTTCGGTTTGAAAAGGTAAGCGATAGCTACCGGATAAAGATCCAGAATGCTGACGGATCTTCACATGATGCTTTCTCTATTCTCAGCGAGGGACATCTTCGCGCATTAGGCTTGTCGCTCCTTCTGGCAATGGCGGAGAAGAACAAGTTTCCGTTAATCGTCTTCGACGATGTGGTAAACGCGATCGACACTGACCATCGCTCGAACATCATCGACCTGTTCTTTTCCGATTCTTACCTCAAGCGTACCCAGATGGTGGTTACCACCCACGACCGCCTTTTTTGGGAACGATTCTGCATCATTGCCGAGCGGCATCCCCAGGCCGATCAGCACTCCAGCTGTGTGCTCACTTACACGAACAGAGGTATCGTAGCAATTCACCATGCTGGCGGATTCCAGGCCAAGGTGCATGAGGCATTGAATGTCTATGACATTCGTCAGGCGCTGATCTACTGTCGGGTCTGGTTTGAATCCATTGTGATCGAGTATTGCCTTGAGAACGCTGTAGCCGTCACGGCTCAATTCGGCAAATCTCAGCTGAAAAAGAACAACTATCTGCAGGTTAGTCTGGAAAAAACGTTCTCTCTCGTGGAGCCACATTTGGCCTACGATCCGCAAAATTTTGACCTGATCAAAAATGACCTTGTGAACTGGGGAGGACAAAATCAGGAGCACCATGCGTTCGACGAGGGTAGTCTGAATTTCGTGCACTCTAAAACCAGTCGAGAAGTGATCAGGATTTACGACGCAATTCGGCTGCTCGAATGCCAGCTTTTTCCACATAAAAAGCAGCAAACGTGTGAGGCCTTCTTAGCCGAGGTTAACGGGAAGATAACCGAGTGGGCAACGAGACTCGAAAGGCTCGACAAAGCACCTCCTCATGTGCGCGAGGCCGCCCAACAACGCTTGGGTCTCTTGCGCAAGAGGGGTGATGAGCTAACACAGGAGATTACATATATCGCCAGGTGCTTGGAGGGAATGTCCCGACTGAACTAGCTACAGTACCGATATGGAACGGCTTGTAGTAGCTGCGATCAAGGAGGCAGCACACCGCAGAAACCCTCAAGCTTGCGTGTATTACGGAGACAATCTGCGGCAGGTTGGGGAGTTTGGTGAGGCGGAGGAGATGCTGACTTTCGGTGCGACTTCTGAGCAGTCACAGGCCTATCTGGGCTTGTTCTTTCTCTACAGCACAGCGGAATCACCTTGCTACTCTCCGGAGAAGGCTATCGGCATTCTTGAAAAGGGAGTGTCCCGCGACGCCCCAGATTGCAAGTTTCAGCTTGGTGTCGCTCTTCATGATGGGGAATTAGCAGCTCAGGACAAAGCTTGTGCATCGCCAGATGCTAACCGAGGCTGCCCAGCAGGGTGTCAAGCGTGCTGCCGCATACCTCAATCTCGTTGTTGACGATACCTTTCAGCGACATCTTCAGATGGTGGGGCTCTCACTTCTGGCCAGCGTCATTCTGAGCGAGACAAGTACAAGTCATCGGTCATCGGCCGTAATGACCCTTGTCCACGTCAGTCAGGCTCAAAATACAAGAAATGTCACGGTCGATGATTGATGCATGCTTAAGGTGAGAATTGTGAAGCTTTGCCTTCTACCTATATTTGAGCCAGCTTCGCCCTTGGAAAGGCTGCAAGCTCCGATTTAGACGCATTTTTGTTTGCACCACCCATCTCGCGTTGCCATCATCAATGACCTCTTGGCCACTGCGGTGGCATACCTTAACGGCAGAGATGAAAGGAAGCGTAGCTGATGCACATGACGTCCCTGAGGGCCCTTCACCAAAGCATGATCGCGATTCGCTCAGACGTTCAGCAGTTTCAAGTGAACCGCGGAGCAGCCAGTTTTGACTGCCTCTTTTCAACCCGGGACGATCCATTCGTTCTGGCGATGACGTCTCGAGGAAATGCACCGAAATTTTTCCGGTTTGAGGTCGAGCGAGGCTACCTAATCAAGAATTACCTAGGTGGCATGTACGGAGATTTGCTGGCGGTGTTGCGTGTTGATGGCACCACAGGGCAACGGCTGAATCCCTTAGTGTTTCTGGGGCAGTTCAACGACGCTTTACCCACTCAAGCCACCGCGCAGGCGAAACCTAAGCCCTCTGAAATTGTGCGTCTAAGGCCCGATATTGTAGAGGAGAGGGACAAACCGTACTTCGATACCTGGACGCGTTGGGATCCACAAGGCAACCGCCGTCCTAGCGCAGAGAATCAGCATAAAACATTATTGCTCCTCGGTCGCGATGCGCTTGCGTTCAGTCGGCAGATGAATGCCTCCTCTCGGTGGAGTGCTACTGATACAGAACGTGAATGGCAAGATAACGCACGCTAACATTTTGCGTTGACAAACTTCTCAGCTCTCACTGCTACACGCCTTTTTTCATAAGCTTCACATCGATAATGCAATGCTCTACTTGGGGGGGGGATCATGGTCGTTTGCGAAGGTCAGCTGAGCAGTGAATTCAAAGGTTTTGAAGACCAAAATACCGTTTTCGAGTTTCACGGCGGTCAGAAGTGGAGGCAGGTGCTGTACTACTACGCCTACATGCCCAGGGTGAAGGTTGTCAGGGATGGCGGTAGGTACATCCTGCACGTTTCCGGTGTTCAACCAACTGTGGAGGTGACTCCAGTCTGAATGGCTGCAACGTCACGTCTTGGCCTGGTTTGATCTCGCTTTCTGGGCGGTTTTTGCCAGCGCCGCAGTCATCCGGTAACTGCATACCCGTTTGGCGACATCCATAAGCTCATCAAGTGACTCGACGGACAGCTCGGAGAAAGACAGCGGGCAGCCTTTAACCTCGTTGACCTGGAAGCCTACATCACAGGGCGTGTGGCGATGCTCAATCCACAGCACGCGGTCGTCATCCTCTTTAGGAGTGCCTCTAGGCACAAAGCGCTGCCAATAAGTCGCGAGATCATCGCCATCGCTTGTTAAGTCCTTGCTGCGCAATCTAGAGATGCGTCGGCAATCGGGCTGACAGACATCAGCGAGCTCCGCCGCAATGGAGTTAAGAATAGGTTCGAGAATGATCTTCAGCACCTCTTCTGGCAGCGGCACACCGTTGCGCTCCGCGACTTCCGTGCGAATCAACGCTGCCACCTCAATTGGTGTCGTATGCCGTAAGGAAATGAAGATGCAGTACGTTAGGGCTTTGAACAGAGCTGTCTGATTCACCCCTGCCCGAATGATGCGGGAAAAAAGATAGAAAATGTTGGCGAGCGCGTAATGCGTCGTCTCGAGGGCGTCTTCTCGTGATGCAGCGGCTCCCCAGGGTCGCTTTTCCAACGTTCGATTGGCGCACTCGTTGACAATGAGGGCAAACCTTTCCAGTGGGCCTATCTCCACCGACGCTCTTTCGACCCAAAGGTCTTCCAACACCTTAGCGGGTGTGAACTCCAAACGATTCCAGAATCGAGAGCTCATTGCCTGAAGCCTACCTTGAAGGCTCAAAGATTCATTGAATAGCCTCAGCGCGACGCTCGGCTGACGTGAGATTAATTGCTCGAGTTTCGTCCTGTCCCAAAGCTGAATCTGAGGTCGGCTGTGGGATTGGTTCCAAGATTTCGCCCAATCAACAGTAGGGTTTGAAAAAGTGGTGTTGGTGACGACTACGAGGATTTCTACCTGTTCGTAGGCCATCGCATTGACCGCGGCATATCTCACAGCCTCCGGTTCCAGTGTTCCTTTCCTACCTTTACATTCGAACCAATAATGCTTGGGCGAAAGGTCGCCATCGGGCGAGGGCACCAAAATATTGGCCTCCAGATCCCGTCCACCATCTGATGCTCCGCCCCCGCTTCCGCCTACTCGCCACTCAATATCCTGAGCGCCCATGGCCTCAAGTAGCCAATAGACACACTCCTCAAGGTCGCGGGCTTTCAGATCCTCAAAGGGTATGGATGCCGGGATTACCCAGTCAATTTCTTCGGCAGGCATAGAATTAGACTCGGATGATCATGAACATTCGGTTGAAGCAGATTTAAGCTGGCAGCTGAGACCATAGCCGCTCACCTGAACACATACAATGGAAGCTCTTAGTTTAAGTCAGAAGTTTAAGTCAGATCTGCGCTGCATCCTGGGTCTTTAGCACTTCATGTGAGTGGACTGGCTAAGTGCGGCTGGATAGCGGGTTCGGTCTCGGAGATCAGCTAGAAGGGCAGGTCACCAATAATCATGGCCGTCCCACTGAATCGCCCCGGGTTTCTTAGACACCTCCAAGCCTATGCTGGACTGCCCCCGGCACCGTAGACATCTCCAGCCTATGCTTTGAGCATAGGAGGAAGTCTATGAGCACCCAACGATTTACCCCGGAATTCAAGGCAGAAACCGTCAGGAACGTCATCGAGTGCGGATACCAGTTGTAGGGGCGATTGATAGTCGCCCTACACCAGATTTATTGAATATTTGTTTACTACGGAGAGACGAATATTTTCAGCTCAATATCATTACTGTTTGCTGTTGATAACCAACTCTGAACGAGTTGGTAGGCTTGTAAAGACTCGGCACTTCCATTGTGCCCTGCATTTAACTGTGCTTCGAAGTGGGTCGCCGAAAAGCTATTTGCCGCAATGATCCAAACTTCTTTTTGTACCCGACTAGATTGACGACGCTGTGTAACTAGCTCCCACACCTCCTGAACCTTCTGCTCACGTTCTGCTTGGTCAATAGCTGAAAAGCGCGCGTTGGAAAAAAGCCTGATTCGCTCTGACATTTGCTGCGGTGCATTACGTGTTGGCCAACTTGCATTCAACGAATTCCAGTTCGCCGCCCTGAGATTTTGGTTGCCACTGATCAGCATTTCGATATTCTTTATTGCTTGTCCTCCAACCTCTGCCAACGCACCAGCAGAAGACAATGGCCTGACTTTTGCTTTACCACATTTAACATGTATATAAACAAGCTTATTAACTGAAGACAGAATGAAATCAGCAGGTTCGGTATCCATATCCGTACAAAAAATCAGGTCAACATTTGGTATGTAAGTGGCAAATGGCCCAAGTTGAGATCGTGTTGGGTCAGGTAGAGATGTTTCCTTGAGCTTATCTATCATATGGAAAACTGAATTGGCACTAAATTCTTCATTTGGTACCTGAATCTCTTCGTTTATGTAGCCTTTTTCATCAAGTATGCGATCGAGTAACTCAGGTAACCCTATAATAACGTTTGCGAGACTTGAGCTTGCAATGCGGAACTCATTCTCGACTGGTAGTTTTAGCTCATAAAACTTTCCTTTTGAGTAACTGATCCCCTTTTCTAGTAAAATTTTGTGTAAGTGTTCAAGCAAAAAAGGTAGGAGGTCGTCGTATTGATGGTCGTCTCCATTAACGTCGTATACGATGTCGTGATCGGAATTAATAACTATGAAAGGGCTTTCGTCGCAAAGTGAAATATTGATCTTCAGGTGTGGATGTTGTGAGTCAATTACGAAGCCATTACGGTATTCAAGGTAAATGAAGCTGTTGTCTAGGCTAGTTACATGTCCGTCAATTATGACTCGTATAGGGTTGGGTAATTCACTGAGGTCAAAAAAGACACTTTCGATTGAAAGGCTTAAGTCTACTGGAATGGGCTTTGCAAAAGAGTGCAAAAGGTTGCTGCTTATGACATTGTTTGCTGAAATAGTGGCCTCCATATGCTGAAGCCATTCATCCAGTTCGTTCAGCGTGTATTGACCGTCTTTCTGGTCGGAGATTCTGCCAGAGTCAACGCCGATATAGTAACTACTTTGTTTGCCACCCAAGTGATCAAGGTTGTCACATTTAAGATTGGAGACTCTATAGGAGGAATTTCTTTGGAGATCAGCTAGTTGCTCTAGATTTCGCCCCTTTATTGAAATGCTTTCCGGTCTTTTGTTAGTGGTTCCTACAGATCTGCTACTTGCTTCTTTAGTAACTGTGGAAGATCCAAGCCCCATAACATTTAACAGCTTGTCTTGAGCTACTGCGCTCCCTATGTGCATTTCTAGATCATGATTGAATCTACGACCTCTGCTATCATAGATTGCCACGATATTGTTCTGAAGCTGCTTAAAGAGCGTAACCTCTAACGAAGGCTCGAAAAAGAATTGGTCTTTTAAAAATTTTGATCTGTTGAAAGCAACTGAAATAATTGTTTTTATACCGCCAATTGAATCAAATTTCTTAGCTAGCTCTCCGGATTGGTTACTTCTCCAGTACAATAAATCTGATGCTGCCTGGATATTGAAATCTGTTAGAGTGTTTAAGAAACAGATCGATGCAGTAGGGATGATCAATGATTCATCGGGGGTGAAATCATTAATATCAAATTTCTTGAGGAATCTATTTCCGTAATAACTCGCGTCCGGAAATGATTGGAGGTAAATATCAATTAATTTACTTACGTCCAGAGATGATATGAACGTTCGTACAGCCGCCGGATTGCTAAGGGATCTATCAAAATATCGGTAGTTTAGCCACATTCTCTGATTGGCATTTACGCCAGTTTCGATGATGATCGGTTCGATTCCCTGATGTAATCTCACAACTCGACCTATAGTTTGTACCAGTTCTCTACCTGAGTTTACGGGGTAAGTCAAAATCAGGAGCTTTGCTTCTGGGATATCTACCCCTTCGTCTAATTTTCGTTGATGAATTATAATTTGATATTGAGATGTGCGGAGGTTGGCGGGGATATGAACCTTTACATTGGGTCGACCATCGCGTACAAATTGCTCGTGCACAGCTAGAATTTCAAAGCGGTCGTTAAGTAGATTGTAATAGTGTTCTATGTCGGAGAATTCTTTGCATTTTACAATGCATTTTGCACTTGGGTGGTTTTCTAAAAACTCTGATATTTCGTTAGTGATTTGATCTTCAGATATTGTACGGAATATGGGTTCCATCAGAATCTGTTGGTCTAAAGCCTCTGCAAATGTATAAATGTAGCTCGAGCGTTCATCAATATCAAACTGAAATAGGTCGTTACGGTATGGTGTTGCCGTTATAACTATTTTGTGAGTGTTGGCGCCTCGGACTAAGTCCTTCCATACAGGGGACGGTTCAGAGTGCCCTTCGTCAACGATAATAAGGTCTATGTTATCCTTAAGTGTGGCCAATTGTTGGGGGGTGAAGCTGATTAATTTTTGGAATGTTGAGACATAAATTCCGGGAGCGTCGGTGTTAGTAACATCGGAGTAGACGCTCTTTAGATGATCTGGGTATCCAGGCACTCGAGCCTCAAAGAAACCACCGTCAATTTCTTTTAGCAATTGATCGCGTACCGCTCGACGATGGCATAAAATCAAGACTCTACGTTGTGTCGACTTATGCGCCACTAATGCAATAACTCCGGTTTTTCCGGCGCCCGTAGGTAAACTAATTAAGCAAGACTTTGAGTTCAATCTATCAAGAGGGCGTCTAACGTAGGAGAGGGCTGTCTCGATGCTTTTTTGCTGGCACTCTCTCAATTTTCCCCACAACCTTGCGTGTAGTCGAAAGCCACTAACGCTAATACTCACAGACAGCTCCCTATGTGGAAATATTTTATGTTTGTCAAATACTAAAGCGCGTGAGATATGCAATTGTCATATTGTCACTTCTCCAAGATATCATAGTGCTACTAAGACAACCAAAGCTCGGCTGGTACGTTCAGCCCAGTTCGTAGGAAATCGCTCATGATTTGGAAGACGATTCAGGGGCATTTAATGGAATGGATACGATAGACGATGATTAGTCAATGTAAGCAATTGGGCCCGAACTCCATTGTTCTGCGTCTTAATGGTATCGCGACCGGTCTCGGCGACGGCCTTGCAGGTGAGGGTTTTGTGCTTGATCCCATGGGTAGCTGGCGGCCGCTAATCGACGACAACCTTTTTGCGATTGAGGAACAGTGTGTCCGTCTGCACGAAGAACTCGCCGCGCAAATATTCGGAAGTCTCGGCTACTATCATGCGCTTCTACCAGCGACTCCCTTTTTCTGCGCGGAAGCCGGACTCAATTCAGAGTCGCCAGTCGGGCGCGACAAGTTCGAACAGCTACTGCTGGAGTTTGCGACCATCCCTGAGCTCAACCGGTTCTTGTATCTTTATGACTGTCGCATTCTGGTGTCGGCAATACAGGAATGCAGCAAGGAAGTGAGCCAGCTTACCGGTGAGTTTTACCGGATACTTAACATCGAACCCTTCTTCACACCAGGAATTGCTCTTGAGGACGGAACACGATGGAGTACGTCTCCGATCGTCACCAATCTCAACGCGACGCTTGGCTTTTTGTTCATTCGGATGCACAGCCTGCTCGACTATCTGGCTAAGCTGGCAAAGGAGACTGAGAGCCTACAAACAAACTTTACGATCTACCCACGGCTCGCGTCAGCTAACTTCTTGTTTGGCAAACGCAACAAGCTAAGTGTAAACCAACGTAAGGGTTCGCTTTTTGAGTCCTGCGAGGAGGTCGCCGAGGTTGAACTGGTAAGAAATCTCCTTATCCATGAAGGGCTGCTTGACGATATGCCTAAAGCCTATGAAGTCATCCAGGGTGGTGTGGCGGTGGAGCGGTTTGTTCTGATGCCGGATCGCAAGAATGGTCAGTTTGAGCGGTTTAAGAACCGACGTCTTTTCTACGGTCGCGAGGATAAGATTAACCTGCGCTTGGCTAGTCTTGTTCGCGCCTTCCAAGCGCGCGAGGTCGAAACATTGAAAGGGATCCGTGCAGGTCTCAATCCTTCAATTGGCACCAGCGCCTGATTTATATGTTCAAAGATCGCTATTGGGGCTTTTCGCGGAGGGAGAGATACTCGTCCAAATGACCGAACGACACCAGAACAGCTGCGCGCCTTGGCCGAAATGGCCTTGCAGTCGCTTTCCAGAGTCGGCTCGATGTGTCATAAAACCTCCGCGTTGAGAAGTTCGACGAGCAACGCGTATGGGTGTCTTAGAGAGCTTACGCTTTGAGCGGCCATTCCTCTGGTACCAAAGCTGGAGGTTTAGACCAGGGATCTTCTACCAGTGCATCCTGGAACCACTGATCTCGGAGGTTCGCGTGCTCGGTGATGATAATTTGAAACCCAGGAACCTCATCCTGGGTAAATTTTAGAAGTAGCTCAAACAGCTTACGCACGGACACCATGTCAGCATCTGCCTCGGTCATCTGTACAGAGCCATCGGCCTCCTGATAAACCTTTTCGGAGGGAAAATAGACCTGCGTTGGCTGGTCGATCATCAGGAATCGTGGAAGAGGGCGATTGCTCTTGGCCGCGAACCAGTGGAGTGCGAGCAGCGCACTTAGATGGTAAGCAAGATGGTTTTCACCGCCCCCCGTTCTGGCCATCGGCACCGGACGTTCTGTTTTGTCGAACACCACTGTCAGTTGCTTCAGATCGAAGCGTGCAGGGTAATCACTGAACTCCGCCCCAAAGCGTGTGATGTATCGCGACATCTGGGCGGATATATTATTCAAGATCGATGTTAGGCGATCATCACTGTCATCCGCCCCAATCGCACTCTCTAGATCCTTGACACGCAGTTCGCGACGCTTGTGCTCAGCGCGGAGATTGCTCAAGTCAGCATCAGGGATCAGTTGTTCCAAAAACCAGCTGATTCTGCCGACAACAACGGCGGCAGCGGTGGTACGAGCTTCTGCTGAAGCGAGCGCGACATTTGCAGCGATTGCAGCGCTTAACTCCGCATCTTTCTCGGCGATCTGATCGGAGATTTTTTGATGAGTTTCCTCCTCCGTAGTCAAGTAGGCCTGCAACTTCGGCCGCTGTCCGGCAACGACAGTCATTTCCACTTCTAGCGAGGCTAGTTCCTGTAGGAACGATGCGGCAATTGGGGTATCCATTGCCAGGTTGCTTTCACAGAACGGCCACTGCCACTCACCTGTAGCGACGTTTTTGGGAAGCGATTTGATTGAGGCTAAACGATCGATATGTTGGCTAGCTTCATTCGAAAAGCCGCCAGCTCTTCTCTCAAACTGCTTGCCGGCATCGATCCGGATCTTTATCTCCCGACGCGTCTTACGCAGAATAGCGAGCTCAGCCTCTAATTTTGTCACCCTATCGCCGTCGTCAGCCTCCCGTTTTAGAGGTATCCATTGAGTCACCTCGCGCAGGGCCCTAATCAACCCATTCTCACCGCTAGGCGTAGCATTGGAGCTGATGATGCCAACAGCCTTGGCCTCTGAGTACAGCGAGACGGCTTTGAGTTGGAAGGTGTCGAGGCTCTGCTGTGCTTCCGAGAGCAGTTTCGCCTGAAGCCTAAGGTCTCGTTTTGCAATTCGTAGTTTTGCTTCGTGCTCAAACCGTTCATTCGTCGACACGCCCAGTAAAATTGGAAGGGTGTCTCGAATGGCCTGTGGCTGAAACTGCTCGTTCTGTCGGTAAAACAGCTGGTCTTTGTTTGCGACCAAACCCTGCTTTTGGAACATGTAGTAGTACGTATGCTTGATATTCGCGTCAAAGCTTACACGGCTATGCTCAGCGCCGACGTCGGTACGGTTTTCCGGAATTCCGATTAAACGTGAGAGCAGGGACGTGACGGTATCGTCATCAGCGTTAACTGCTAGCTCGCCGAAGGGAAGTGCAACTACCTGGTCACCGTATCTAACCATCGCGGTGCTACAGCTCACACCACCCGCTGGGGGGGTGGGCTTTGCAATCATCACCTGGATGCCAGGCAGCTGGTAGATAACTGCAAACCAGGACACCTTGTCACGGATGATCCCTTCCGGGACGTTGAACGTGGATCGCCCCATGCAGTATTCGATGATGTCCGAAAGCGCGGATTTACCTGTTGAGGATCTCCCCGTAATGACGTTCAGTCCGTCGACCTTGAATTTGAGATCTCGACGCTGACCGTCGTGGCTATACACATGGATGGAGCTAATCTTCATGGTCTGATTCCGAATGCTGTATATATCGTTGATCTGTCGCCAATGCGCGCAAATTCGCGGCCTAGAAGGCGGGCCACTCGCTGGCAACTGATCGATTCCTCAGTTCCTGTGATCGCTTTCTTGGTCGTCTTGGGCGTTCCGATTAGTCGACCTTCTGGCGTGACCTGAAAGCAGCCCATATGCATGGCCAGCCCGAATGCTTCAAATGTGAACGGGAGCATCTCGGTTACCCGCTCAGCAAACGCAATGAGAAGCTGGGGATTATCCTCAATGGTCTTAAGTAAGTAGCTTCGACTGCTAGGGGCGAAAACTTCCCGGCTACCCTTGTGAAGCGATAACGGTAGAATCAATAGAGATAATGAGAAGGGAATGCCCCTTGCGTCTTCGAGCTCAAATGCCTCAAGTGAGCGCATCATTAGGAGCGCGCAAAAGGCCGGATTGAAGAGGTTCTTCGTTTCAAATGGCCTCAAGTCCCATCGCTTCATGGGTTAACCCCCACGACTCGCTGTACTCCGGCGAGGAAAGACGGATGCCAATACACCCTAGGGGTAGGGCGATGATTGGCTAAAATATGAAAGCCCCCGCGTAGGACATAAGGCTCGGTAACGCGGGCTCGGATCTGCAGTGAGGCCATGCTGCCGCTGCCTAGTTCGGCCCACCTGTAGAGGTTCTTGCCGGCGTCAGTAAGAACTGAGTCTGCGCTGTTCTCGTTCAAGTCCTCGAAGACTATCTCGCGGTACCGTTCCCATTCGTCAACCAAGCGATCTTCGTAGAGCTCAATTTCCTGCGAAACGAGAAGATTCTCACGTGCCCATGCAGATCGCTGCTCGAAAGCGCGATAGTAGTCCAAGATGGCATTTCGGATTCGGATTGAGCTGATGCCCAGAGCTCGGATCTGCTGAACGAACACCCTGGTATCAGACTCCACATCGACTTCTTCAGCCGGGGATACATTCCTGAATGTGATCGGCAGGTTGTCCGAGGCATACTCTTCACAATACGAAGAAAGCTTGTCGGATATCTCATTGTTGTTGATCGGAGCGTCCTCTTGGCCTGACAGCATTCGGACGATCAGATCGTTCCACCACCCTTCAAGTCGCTCGTAAATAGCGCCCCTGATTTCGCGGCGAACGGTTCTCATTTTACCTTTGATAATCCCTGGTATATCGACGATCCTCGGGCTTTCATCAAAAATGGTAATCCTCGCGAAGAAGTCCTCTTTCTCTGAGTCAGAAAAGTCCCGCAGGGCTTCTTGGATAGGTAGCAGTAGTTGAGATTTACTGCTTTCCAACGCATCAACAGCCGTCACCCATAGCCTGGGTTCTAAGTCAGCGGGCGAGGCGTCCGGCGAGAAATGGCGCAGAAATGAGTCGGATGACACTGTGGCCGTGCTGAACAAGAAGAATCTCAGATCGGACTGGATCCTATCTTGGTCATTATACCGATGGATCCAAATGTTCACCGACTTCCAGAAGTCGACCGAAAGGTTAGTAATTCGATCCCCTAAGGCCTTGTGTTTCAGTGACGCGAGGGTCTTTACACCGTTAGCGTCAATGAAGTCCAAGTCATCTTCTTTCTCGATCAGTACAGATGTGCTTTCAGGCATTTCAAACATTTTTAATAGGGCAAATCTAGGCTGGTAAATATAGCCAAGTCCCTGCTCGCTCGCTGAAAAGCGATCCATTGAGCTACTCACAGCATACCTCCGATGTACACGCTAGCTTGATTTTTCCCTTCAATGCTCGTACAAAAAGCACTCAGATACGGTGCCTTGAAGCCCCTCTAGTAGGTAAGGAGGCTTGGCGTAGCAACGGTATCAAGATGATATCACTGGGGCAGGGGCAGACACGACTAACAAAGTGCTTCGAAGACACTATCTCGGCGCGCCAACCGCTGCAGCATCCGAGAATCATCGGACAATGTCGTCGTATAGTGGCAAAGGAACAGAAAAGGTCGCCGGAGGTGCAAGAGGCTCAGCATGTCGATGTTGACAGCTGTTATCGGCTTACGATCAAGAATAGAGCAAGCTCGAGCACCCACCCACACACCCAACTGTGCTGATGCAATACTGTTGATGGGGGCATCACTTCTTCGGCGCCTGGGCTCGGCTAGCGCAGTCAGTCCAGCATTTCTTTAACGACGGACGCCACATCTCTCGCATCGTCTATCCCACGGTGATAGGTACCCCGCGAAACCAGCCCCAAAGACTCTACCGTATGCTTAAGTGATTTAGGTCGATCGTCATATAAGCCGGCATGCCATTTCCTGGCATTGAAATGTGGTAAGCCTTCGAGCAGGGAAGGGCACCCAGTAAAGCCAGCATCGCCCACATCCGCTTGTTGAATGGGTGTGAGCCTTTGTTGCCGGGGTCGGTGAGGATGGGATTGACTTGATTACGAACGAAGCGCTGGAATTCAGCGACTACTCCCGAATCGATAACCTACGACGACTACGGTTAACCGCCGAGCTTCAAGCTAATGAAGCTCGGACATGCTTACAAAACCCTATTTCTTTGGTTTCTTCCTCAAACCCGATATGTAATCAAGCGTAGTTTTAGGTGAGGAATGTCTAATTATGTCCGACACCGATGATGCACTCGCCTTCATGATGTTGACGATCACCGGTTGCCGGATCCTGTGTATAGATCTTTGTGCAGGATCATTTAATGCTTCACGCAGATAGGAACCGATGATTCTGCTCATCTGCTGCGAACTCATGGGAGCCCTTGCGTCTGTTTCGGATGGAAACAGAAAGTCATTCACTGAAAGGCCTGCTTCCAGGATATACCTGCCAACCACGTGTCCAAAACTGCCGGGTAAGAGGGACAAACCTTCATTTAAGCGGGATTTAGCGTAATGCACGCGCATTATGACTCCCGAGTCGACGTACGAGAAGTCGTTTGGCTTGGCTGATAGGAGTTCATGAAGACGTAGTCCCTGCAGCAACATGGCAATACAGCTTTGATCCCGAAGACTGCCTTTGCGCTGCACCACTTCCCACAGAGCCTTCAGGCCCTGCTCATCAATGAGGTTTAAGGGGGCAGCTGAATGCCTACGCTTCAAACCTACGTCAGTCGGCTGACCAGCATGATCAATGCTGGTTTGATTTGATGGGCCCGAAAACTCTGGTTTTGCATCGAAAGGGCGAGCGAGCACAGTTAGTGCCGAGGAATCAGCCTGATGCCCATGGTCGAAGTCTTGGAACGCACCTAGCTCTTGAAGGGGGAGTAATTTCACCAAACTGTCGATATCGATCTCTTCAATATCGATGATATTACTCGCCTGGCAAAATGAAATAATCGACGTGCGGATACAACCCCGAACATCACTCTGGGTAGGCTTGAGAGCCTTTGAATCGGTTGTTTCAGCCGATTGCTGGATATCATGGAAGTCGCGATAGCCTAAGCCCCGTGACAAGATTGCTTGGGCGGAGGCAAGACTCATAGGAGTGCCTCTGGGCCAGTTTTTCTGTAGTTTTTTTGCTATACGTTTGAAGCCGCGCTTGTCGCTAAGATCGGCGGTATAGATGGTTACACGCATGACATTCTCCATGTCAGGGTGTCGGCTGCCCTCTGACGATTGTCGAATAGGCATGCGAAGCAATAAATTAAATCAACCTGTGGCAAACCACCTTTGCGAGCCGACCGCACGATCCAGAAACCGCGAAATTATGCTAGCACAGCTATCGAACCTGTCTAGAAAATTGGTTTCCTAAAAGCGTCTTTGTGGCCTACCCATGCAGCTAAGCTTCGTCGTCTACGATTATCGAGCTAAGCCTGTCGGCTGGTTGTGTGTCGTCAGATTTTCTATCTGCAGAAATGTGACAATCAGCTGAATCTAGATCAAATCTTGCGTTGGCTGCTATGAGCGTCATGACGAGCCTCCTAGCCACATCTCTTATGCCCACTGCTGCGATTTGCTCGTTGAGCTGGTCTGTATTCCCGTAGCATTCGAGATACCTCTCTGGAGGATGCTACTCAGGTCGGACACCAAAGCGTGGCCTCTGAACATGGCCAATGCAATTACGCGTTTAGGCAGCCAGAAAAGGTTCTATGGACGGAATGCCGAAAATGGCAGTGATAAATTGGTATTTCCATGGACGCACGGCCTCAACCCTGGATGACCGGAGAGAGAGGCAGAGATGTATGTCCATAAGGTGGCATCTTTCCTTTACATCGACGAGTCCTTTGCCGACCTGAGCGGTATCGTTGACGTCACCGCCATGGGCCGTCAGTTGCGCAGTCGCATCCTGCAATGCACGGGCATTCCGGTGGGGGTCGGCATCGCGCATACCAAGACCCTGGCCAAGCTGGCGAATCACACCGCCAAGCGCTTGCAGGCCCACACGGGGGGCGTGGTGAACCTGTGTGGCGACCATGAACGTGACTGGGTACTGCGCAATACCGCGGTGTCGGAGGTCTGGGGCGTTGGCCGACGCATGACCGCGCATCTTGAAGGTATGGGGATTCGCACAGCGATGGACCTGGCCAAAGCGGACCCGTGGTCGCTGCGCAAAAAATTCAGCGTGGTGATCGAAAAAACGGCCCGTGAATTGAACGGTACATCCTGCCTGGCCCTGGACGAGCCCGACCCGCCCAAGCAGGAGATCTGCTGCAGCCGCATGTTTGGCAAGCGCCTGACCGAGCTGGCACCGATCAAGGAGGCCGTAGCCACCTATATGATGCGTGCCTCGGAAAAACTCAGGGCACAAAAGTCGTACTGCCAAAAAGTCCGGGTCAGCATTCGTACCGGCATGTTCAACCCGGACGAGGCGAAGTACGCCAAGGGCGTGGTGGTGACCTTGCCCTATCCTACCGATGATGTGCGGTTACTCACCAGAGCAGCGGTGGATGCTCTGGAGCATGTGTTTCAGCCCGGTTTCAGATACAGCAAGGCCGAAGTGTTGTTGCTCGACCTGCGCCAGCCGGGGGAGTTTTCCGACGATCTGTTTGCCGTCAATCAACCGGCAGAAGCTTCACGGGTGATGGCGGTACTGGATGCCATCAATGGCCGCTGGGGCAGGGGCACGTTACGGGCCGCCAGCGTGCCGGGCAAACCCGACTGGGGGATGCGCCGGGAGATGATGAGCCAGAGTTATACGACGCGGGTGGATCAGCTTTGGCAGGTTTCGTGCCGATAAATACGGCCGTTGATTGTGCAGAACTGTGGGCAATGAACTGTACGCGCAAAGTGGAGATCCGGTGTGTGAAGTTCAAACATATGGCCTGCTCAGAACACTGGGCTGTCGTGTGCTGCTGGTTTGCTTGTTGAAGACTCAAGAAAAATCAAGGTAGGAAAACCCTGAATTAATAGTGGGGTTATTCTTGCGCTTGCTCCTGGCAGTTGAATGTTAGTACTGATGCTGTACTAATGGTGTTGCCCTGTTATATCAATTGCCGAACAGGCACTGGTTTTAATTGCAAGAGTGGCGGGCTATCAAGACTATCAAGAAAAGTCAAAAAAGCAGATGCCGGTACGTGCCTGCTATCAGGCAAGGTCAGGATTAAAGATGATAAACACAGTTGCATTGTATTGGTTGCTCACTTATGCGATTTAAATGGATTGTTTTTGTTGTCGGGCTGGTCGCATTATCTTCTTTTGCATTTTATGGGTTGTTTGATCGGTCTGATGAAGTGAGCCATATCGTTGCGCCAGTAACGAAAATCGACATGGAAAGTCTGGTTTTGGCAACAGGCCCGATAGTCGCAACGGGCTTGGTCGATGTCGGCGCGCAGGTTAATGGTCAAGTTAAAACAATCCATGTGCGACTGGGTGACAAGGTCAAAAAAGGCCAGGTATTAGTGGAGATTGATCCGGAGCTTCAGGAAAATGCCTTGAGCAAGGCGAAAGCCAGCCGCGATCTTGTACTGGCACAGCAAAAGGCCAAGGAAAAAGCGCGCCAGCGCGCAGAGAGGGTATTTACCCGCCAGCAAGCGCTGTACCAGGCAGATGCCAGCGCAAAAAGAGACCTTGAGCAAGCCGAAGTGGAGCTGGAAAATGCCCGGGCTGAAGTCTTCGTTCTAAAAAGCCAGATTCATTTGGCTCAAATCGAGATGGATAGCGCAGTGGCTAATCTCGGGTATACGAAAATCAAGGCGCCTGCCGATGGCGAAATCATCGCTATTGTGACTAAAGAGGGCCAGACAATTGTGTCCGCCCAGACATCACCGACCATTCTGATTATGGGCAATATGGACAGGATGACAGTCAAGGCCAGAATATCCGAGTCGGATATTGTACGAGTGCAGGAGGGGCAAAAGGTTGTTTTTACCGTGACCGGTGCACCGGAGCTGTCTTTCGAATCGAACATTCTTGCCGTTGAACTTCTGCCGGAGTCCGTCGTTACTGACAGCAAAGAACTCTCAAAGCCCAATGCAACGTCCAATGTTCCTGTTTACTACAATGCTACGTTTGAAGTTGATAACCCTGATCGTCTGCTCAAGCCTTTGATGACAGCCAACGTTAAAATCACTCAGGAAAGCGTTGGTCAGGTGATGGCAATTCCTTTGGCCGCTCTCGGAAAAAAGCAGTCTGCGGGCAATCTTTATGAAGTGCGTATATTGACGGAGCAGAAAGAAGTGATTGCAAGATCCATTGCGATCGGTCTGCGAAACAATACGCATGTGCAAGTTAAGTCGGGGCTTGAGCTAGGCGACAATGTCATTATCGAATAGGCGTTGATTGACGTTGTGCTGTGGGAGTCATTGTTAATATTTATTTGTCGGGTAGTGTATGGAATGTCTCAGGAAAATAAAGTTTCGAACTCGGCCCACGAAGGATGCCGTAAAGCCTGGCAACCTGCCAGAGGAAAACCTGAGCTTATCCGCGCCATTAATCCAATTGATAAATGTCAGCAGGAGCTATTTCAATGGTCATTCATCTACAGAGGCTTTACGAGACGTCAACCTGAATATCCGTGCAGGTGAGATGGTTGCAATTGTCGGGACATCGGGCTCGGGAAAATCGACCCTTCTCAATATTCTGGGGTGCCTTGTCCCGCCTTCGCAAGGGCAATACATCCTGCACGGGCGGAGTGTGACCCGTCTGACGAATAATGAGTTGGCAGATTTGCGCAGGGGCACTTTCGGATTCGTATTCCAGCGCTACCATTTGCTGGGCCACCTGAATGCTGAAGAAAACGTTTTGTCTCCAGGCCTTTATGTCGAAGGGGAGAAGAAAACACTGCGTGCACGCGCGCAAATGCTGTTGAGCAGTCTTGGGTTGAGTGACCGCTTGCACTTCTTTCCGGGACAGTTGTCAGGTGGGCAGCAACAGCGTGTCAGCATTGCGCGTGCACTGATGAATGGCGGCGACATCATATTGGCCGATGAGCCGACCGGTGCGCTGGATACCAAGAGCGGTGAGGAGGTGATGGCCGCCTTATGTGAACTGAATGCAAAAGGGCATACCGTCATTATTGTTACGCACAATAATGACATTGCTTCATATGCGCAGCGGCTGATTCATATTCAGGATGGCTGCATCTCTTCGGATACAGGCAATCACCCTGCCTCGTCAACGGCAGGGCCGCGAGGGGGCCCGGGGTTGAAACCTGCACAGGGCTCCTCGATAAACATGCTGTCAGGCTGGGTGGAGGCAATTAAAATTGCTTTTTCGTGGCTGGTCAGAAAGCCCTTGCATGCGGGATTGACGGTACTGGGAATCGTCATCGGCATTGCTGCGGTTTCATCGGTTATTGCCCTGGGTGAGGGGGCGCGCGACCGCATAGTTCAAGAGATCAGCGCCCTGGGTGCTGACACCATCGATATTTACTCCGGGAAGGACTGGGGTGATATCTACAAGGGTTCAAACAAAGCGCTGAGTGAATCTGATGTGGACTATCTGCGATCACTTCCCTACGTTGACAGCATCTCCCCGGTCACTTCTGCGACAGCCACCATTACATCAAAAAACGCCAACCTTTCAGCTCAGGTATTGGGTGTCGGTGAAGCGTTTGCCAGGGTGAGAGGCGAGGTATTTGCGCAAGGTACTTTTTTTTCCAGTGATGATGTTAAACGGCAGGCGCAAGTTGCAGTCATTGATGAAAATATGCGCAAAAGACTTTTCCCGAGCTGGGAGGACCCGATTGGAAAAGTCATATTGGTAGGCCCGATGCCGGCAATCGTCATAGCGGTTATCAAGAATACACCGTCTTCATTTGGTGAGGCGCCTGTTCTGCAGATGTATATGCCTTATACCACGTTGATGTCACGTATTTCGGGCCAGCCATTTCTTGAGAGCATTGTAGTGCGCGTGGCTGACGGGATTTCAAACGAACTGGCCGAAAGTAATATCAATCGTCTTTTGGAACTCAAACGCGGCAGCAAAGACTTTTTCACAAGTTCTGCAGACTCAATACTCCGGTCGGTGACCAGTGCTACCAGAGTCTTGAACGTGCTAAGCATATCGGTCGCATCGATTTCTCTCCTGGTTGGAGGAATTGGCTTGATGAATATGATGCTTTACTCAGTAGCAGAGCGAACCTATGAGGTAGGCGTTCGTATGGCGTTCGGTGCCCGTCGACGAGATATCATGCAGCAGTTTCTCAGCGAATCCTGTTTGCTGTGCATATTTGGCGGTGGTTTTGGGTTTTTGCTGGCCCTGCTTGCCGGGGAAATTTTAGGCGGATTACAAACTGATTTTCCGCTTAAATTTTCTTATTGGTCGTTCATGGTAGCGTTTGCAAGTTCTACCGTTATTGGTCTTGTATTTGGTTATATACCTGCTCGAAATGCCGCCAGGCTGGATCCTGTCGAGGCTTTGTCCCGGGCGTAAGTCAATGGGTTTGCCATCGTAATCATTCAACATGAAGTCGATGCCTTACTGGACGCAGTCAACACTGCGCTCCAATGTTCTTGAGAATATCATTGTGATTACTAGATATTACCCTGCTGTGTTTTGTAGCGTGATGCTGTTGGCAGGTTGTAGCACTCATCTGCCCGATGTGAACGCTGTCAAATCACAACTGGCGCTGCCTGCAAAATGGCGTAATGCATTACCTGAGGGTAAAGATATAAAGCAGACACAGCATTGGTGGCGCTCATTTCAGGACCCTGACCTGGACGCTCTGGTGGAACGTGTACTGCGCAATAATAATAACCTGGCAGCGGCTGCATACAGGGTCAAAAAGGCAGAGGCACAAGCGGGTATTGTCAGGACGAATTTAACACCAGATGTATCAAGTGGATTCAAACTGAGCAGTAGCAAGGAACTGAACAGAGGAAGTTCGGAACAAAAGGCTTTTACCAGCACATTCTCCTTGAGCTACGAGCTGGATTTATGGGGGCGTCTTGCAAAGGCTCGCGATATCTCGGCCTGGGAAGCCATGGCGACCCGGGAGGATCGTGAGCACATCGCGATGCAACTGATCGGTACAACAATGGAGCTGTACTGGCGATTAGCGTTTTTGAATGAAAGCATTGAAATTAACGACACCAGCATTGCCAGCGCCCGTTCAATCCT
Organism: Pseudomonas bubulae; assembly: GCF_900618535.1. Lineage (GTDB taxonomy): Bacteria > Pseudomonadota > Gammaproteobacteria > Pseudomonadales > Pseudomonadaceae > Aquipseudomonas > Aquipseudomonas bubulae. Next base: position 179,806 of record NZ_UYJA01000001.1, read on the forward strand.
TGAGCTGGCACGCCTGGGTGAATCCGTTGGGCAGGAGGGGCGTCTTCAGTCGATTCAGGCAGAGCAACAGTTAAGTGTACTGCTGGCCGATAAAACAGGGCGGCTTCAACAGCGTGAAGAAAGCCGCAATGCCTTGTTGGTTTTATTGGCGTCGCCTATGGGATGGGATGACACGATCAAGATTCGTCCAGTTCCGACTCAACCGTCTACAGCGCTACGGTCGGAGATACCTGCCCACATTCTGAGCCAGCGACCCGACATGAGGGCTGCTGAACTCAGGTTGCGCGCTCATTTCAGCAATATTGAGATCCAGCAAAGAAACCTCTATCCGGCAGTGAATCTTACGGCAGGTATCACTGGAGGAGGGACACGCGAACTGTCAAATATTCTGCGAAATCCGGTGGGTTTTTTTACGGCAGATTTACTGCTTCCGTTTTTTGAGTTCAATAAAGGCAAGTTGCAAGTTGAAATCGCCGAAGCAACGTACCAGGAGAGTATCGAGTTATACAAAAAGCAGTTGCTTGATGCACTGCAGGATGTTGAGAACTCACTGTCGGCCTATAAACAGCTCACCGATGAGGGGCTCTACCTGGCCCGTGCCCATGAATCTTCATCCCGGGCAGAGCGCATTGCTGAAATACGCTATCGCCTTGGGCAGTCGAATATAAAAGAATGGCTGGATCAACAGGATGCGAAGCGCAGTATCGAACTGCGACTGGGTAAGAGTCGCACTGATCGGTTGATTGCCATGGTCAAGTTTCATCAGTCTATCGGTGGCGGCTGCGGTGATGGATGCGCTGATGCCTTGCGATGAAAGGTACCTGGTCAGGTGCTTCAGGTTTATTTGCCGGCTGTGTGCGTTAAGTGCTCGCAGGCCTGGTTGATGTGTGAGTTTCAACTCAAGCCATGCGTTTAATGGAATGTAATGTTTTCCGGGGCCGGCCAATCCTGCTGCACGTCAACGCACAGCCATGCAAAACCTCCTGATCGCCTCGCAGGCCCGGCGCAACAAGGCGTCATCCAGGGCATAGGCAATACGGATATAGGGCCCCAGGCCAAAGGCGCTGCCATGCACCACGGCTACACCGGCTTCGTCGAGCAGGGCCAGGGCCACGTCTTCATCGGTGGACAGCACCCTGCCTGCGGGCGAGGTGCGGCCGATCAGTCCGGCGCAGCAGGCGAACGCGTAGAAGGCGCCTGCCGGGCTGGTGCATTCAAGGCCCGGTATGCTATTGAGCTGGTCGACCATCAGATCGCGGCGCTTCTGGAACGCGATACGGCTGCTGTGGATAAAGTCCTTGGGGCCTTCCAGAGCGGCGAGAGCGGCCTGCTGCGAGATTGAGCCGGCTCCCGAAGTCTGCTGGCCTTGCAATGTTTCCATGGCTTGCAACAGCCAGCGCGGGCCTGTGGCAAAACCGATACGCCAGCCGGTCATGGCGTAGGCCTTGGACACGCCGTTCATGGTCAGGGTGCGCGCTGCCAGGCGTGGTTCAACCTGGGCCAGGGTATGGAACAGCTGATCATCGAAGATCAGGTGTTCGTAGATATCATCCGCCAGGATCAATACATGAGGATGGGCCAGCAGCACATCGGCCAGTGCCGCCAGCTCGTCGCGGCTGTACACCGCCCCCGTCGGGTTGGAGGGCGAGTTGAGGATCAGCCAGCGCGTTTGCGGGGTGATTGCCGCTGCCAGTGCCGCTGCGGTCAGCTTGAAACCGGACGCTGCGTGGCAGGTCACGAAGCAGCTTTGTGCGCCGCATAACTGAACCATCTCGGGATAACTGACCCAGTAAGGCGCCGGGATGATGACCTGATCTCCCTCATTGAGGGTCGCGGCCAGGGCATTGTAGATCACCTGTTTGCCACCGTTGCAGACCAGGGTGTCCTGCCAGCCGACATCCAGGCCGTTTTCACCACGGAATTTGGCTGCCACCGCTTCTCGCAGTGAACGTGCGCCAGCGACCTGGGTGTAGCGGGTGTGGCCCTGGCCTATGGCGCGGATTGCAGCGTCGCGCACAGGCTCGGGCGTATCGAAGTCCGGTTCGCCAGCGCACAGTGAAATGATCGTGGCGCCTTGGGCGCGGCGCTCTGCAACACGGTCGATGATCCGATAGGTGGCCGAGGGCAGGGCGCTTGCCAGGTGCCGGTTGAGCCGCTGGATATCGCTGCTCATGGGCGGTGTCTCCAGTGAGTCAGGTTCATCAGTTCGAGCGTGGAGCGGCCTTCAGTCAGTGCCTGCATCATATGGGCTTCCTTGTCGGCACGGGATTCGCCTTCGGCGAAGGTACGTGCGGCGTGTGCCTTGGGAATGATGATCACACCATCGTCGTCAGCCACCAGCAGATCCCCCGGCGCCACCTCTGCGCCGTTGAAATTGAAAGCCTGGCCTACCGAGGTGGCGCTGGCCTTGACGGTGCCTCTGACCGAGATGCCGCGGGCAAATACCGGAAACCGGCGCGCCTTCAAGGCCGCGATATCACGTACCCCGCCGTCGATGACCAGGCCGACCACACCGGCTGCCTGTGCCGCTACGGTAAGGACTTCGCCCCAGTAACCGGCAATAAAATTACCGGTACCCACTACCAGCACACTGCCGCGGGGCACTTGTTCCAGTGCCAGGTGCAGGGCCAGGTTATCGCCAGGAGCGCATTGCAGCGGGTACGCCGGCGCGGCGATAAAGGCGCCATCCCAGATCGGGCGGATGCCGCTGTCCACGGCACAGGCCAGGTGTGATGCCTCATACAGGGTCGAACTGCCGAGGATTCTGGCCCGTTCGTGGTAGTTCAGGGGCAGGGCGAGTGTGCTCATCAGGCTTTCCTCTGCAGGCTGTGGTAGCCCAGTGCAGCGCGGGCGCTTGCAAGGGTCTGGCCTTGACTGATCAAGGTACGGATTTGCGCTTCGACGGTTTCAATCTGCCGCGCACAGGCGGCCACTTGTGCGGCATGGGCGCGGGGTACGATCACTACGCCATTGGCGTCGGCCACCACGATGTCACGGGCACAGACGCGGGCGGTGCCAATGGAAACGGGCTGGTTGATCGACTGCACCTGGACACGGTCCTTGCCGGTGCGCATAAAGCGGCCCTTGCTGAAGATCGGATAACCGTCTCCCAGCGCCTTGTTCACGTCACGGCAAACACCGTCGATAACCGTGGCAGCGATGTTTCGGCTGCCGGCGTACTGGGTCATGATGTCGCCCCATACGGTGCAGTCGGTGCGCCCGGCATTGTCGATCACCACTACGTCACCGGGCAGAACTTGCTCGATAAAGTCGCCCACGGTCCCGGCAGGCACGCTGGCCGGGACGTACTGCACCGTGAATGCCGGCCCGACAATAACCGTGCTGTAGTTGCCCAGCGGCATCACGCCCAGGCATTGACCGGGCAGGCCGAGCTTGTCCAGGGCATCGGAAACCCCCGGCGTGTCCAGGCCCTCAAACAGGGCGACCAGTGCTTGATCTTCAGGGTTCATCAGGCGTGCTCCGTGCGGATGGCTTCAAACTGGCTGTCATGCATGACTTCGGCTACGGAGCGACCACTGCGTACTGCGTCGAGCATGACTTGCTGACGCCGGGCGATACGTTCGCCAAGATCGACGACCTGAGCGATATGGGCCTGGGGCACAAACACCGTGCCGCAGTTGTCGGCGATCACATAGTCGTCTTCGCTGACATTGACCCCGGCGACTTCGATGGTCACGGCGGCCGCTATCTGCATCACGCGATTGCGCGCACTGATCATGGTGACGCCACGGCCGTAAACCGGATAACCGATTGCCGCACTGCCATCAATATCGCGGCTGCAACCGTCAATGATGGTGCCTCGCACCTGTTTGGCGAGCGCCGCATTGGCAAGGATATCGCCCCAGCAAGAGATGCCCTCGATACCGCCGGCGATCACCAGCACCCGATCATCCGTGTTGATGTGTTCGACCACCGGGGTGATCAGGTGGGCGCTGGGCACCGTGTCGGTCTTTGCGGCCAACAGTACGGTACTGGCACGGCCAACGATCGGCGGGCAGTTCCACAGCGGCCGCAGCCCCACAGTGGCCCCTGCCAGACCAAGAAAATCCAGCGCATCGGACACGGTATTACTGTCCAGTGCCGCCAGACGCTGGAGTACAGTCCTTTCGGTCGTGCTTTTGAGCGTCATCGCGCAGCCTCAGTGGTGGTGTAGGTGCTCAGTGTCGGCGAGGCTGTTTGATAGGTATATTCCTGTTCACGTAAGCTTTGGATACGTTAAACCTATGGAAAAACCATGATCAATTTCCGTCTTATCCGTCACCTCTGGCTCTTTCTGGCCGTCGCCGAAGAGCAGAACTTCGGCCGCGCCGCCAAGCGCCTAGGCATGTCCCAGCCGCCGCTGAGCGAGCAGATCCAGGTGCTGGAGCAAGCGCTCAAGGTCAAACTGTTCGAGCGCTCGCGGCGCGGTGCCAAGCTGACGCCGGTGGGGGCGGCAATTCTGCCGGCCGTACGCAAGTTCGCCGAGCAGTTGGAGCGTCTGGAGCTGGCCGTGGATGAAGCGCTGGCGGGGCAGTCGGGGATGTTGACCATTGGCGCAATTTCCACGGCCATGTTTGATGTACTGCCGGGCCTGATCGAGCGGTTGAAAGAGGATTACCCGCACTTGACCGTCTCGGTGCGGGAAATTGACAGCGTTGAAGCGGTGCCGGCGCTGGAGGCGGGGGATATTGATCTGGCGTTTGCCCGTCTGGACGGTGATCTGGGGGACTCAATCCAGTCACTGCCGCTGCTGGAGGACCGCCTGATGCTGGCCCTGCCCAGTGATCACCCGCTGGCAGCGCGCACGCGCATCAGCCTGGCCAGCCTGTCCAATGAGCCTCTGGTGATGTTTTCGCGCAAGGTCAGCCCGGTGTATTTCGACAATCTGATTGCCACCTGCCGGGCAAGCGGTTTTTCCCCGCGGGTGTTGCACGAAGTGCGTTCCGTGGCCTCGCAAATCGCCTTTGTCAGCTATGGCCAGGGTATTGCGCTGGTGCCTGCGTCCTTGAAAAAGCTGGCTCCCGCCAATGTGGTATTCCGTGCACTGAGCGAAAAGCTCAACGTGGTGACCACTGCCGTGGCGTGGAATGCCAATCGGTCGAACCCGCTGATAGAGGCGATCATTGCTCGTTTAAGCGCCAAGGCATGATGTTTTTGATAGGTTTGGCCTATGTAAACCTTCTGGCCTTAGGCATTTACACCAGGGCCGATGTGCCTGACATTGGTCCGCCGTCTTAACGCTTCAGGAGTCATGCCCGTGCCCGTACCCGCAACCTTTGCCCATACCCAAGTGCCGCTGGAGGTAGAGGGTGTGGACTTGACTATTGCCGCTCTTCACCGAGAAGGGGAACTGGCACCGATTGTCTTTCTGCATGGCTTCGGTTCGAGCAAGGAAGACTATGCCGATATCGCGCTGCGTGCGGAGTTCGCCGGGCATGCCTTTCTGGCCTACGATGCGCCGGGGTGTGGTGACAGCGGGTGCAGTGATCTTGCCCGGGTTTCCATCCCTTTTTTGCAGCAAACGGCGCTGCAAGTGCTCGAGCATTTCGGCATCGAACGCTTCCATCTGGTGGGCCATTCCATGGGCGGGTTGACCGCCCTGATGCTGGCCCATCAGTTCCCGCAGCGGGTACTCAGTTTTGTCAATATCGAAGGCAATATTGCCCCCGAGGACTGCTTTCTCAGCCGTCAGATCATCGACTGCCCGAGTGATGATCCTGAGCTGTTTTTTACGGCCTTTATCGAGCGTGCCCGCCATGCCCCGGCCTATGCCAGTGCCCTGTATGCCGCGAACCTGAGGCACAAGGTGCGTGTGCAAGCGGTGCGGGGGATTTTCGAATCGATGGTCGAGCTGTCCGATAACGCCAACCTGATGGGCAAGTTTCTCGGCTTGCCGTGCCCGAAGATGTTTATGTTTGGCGACCAGAACGCGTCACTGTCCTACCTGCCGCATATCGCGGCTCACGGCGTACGCCTGGGGCAGATCCCGGCTTGCGGCCACTTCCCGATGTATTCCAACCCGATTGCGATGTGGCAGCACATGGCGGATTTTTATGGGGCAATTTCAGGCTAGGGCAACGCCGCCTCGACCAGCTCGATCCAGTGCCGCACCGGGGTTCTGCCTGCACTGTCGAGGTGTGCCTGGCAGCCGATATTGGCCGTGACAATAACCTCGGGGTGCGCGCTTTCCAGTGCGTTGAGTTTGTTGTCGCGCAGTTGCCGGGACAGTTCGGGCTGGGTCAGCGAATAAGTGCCTGCCGAGCCGCAGCACAAGTGGCTGTCGGGCACCGCGGTCAGGTTGAACCCCAACCGGGTGAGAATGCCTTCAACCGCGCCGCCGAGTTTTTGCCCGTGCTGCAAGGTGCAGGGGCAGTGGAACGCCAGCCGTTGATTGCTGTGCACACCGAGGGTGTGCAGTGGCTCGTCGCGCAGCACTTCAACCAGATCCCTGGCCAGCGCACTGACCTTGGCAGCTTTTTCGGCATAGGCCGGGTCGTTGCCGAGCAGGTGGCCGTAATCCTTGATAAAGGCACCGCAGCCGCTGGCGGTTTGCACGATTGCTTCGGCCCCTTGTTCAATCCCCGGCCACCAGGCATCGATATTGCGCCGGGCGCGATCAAGTCCTGCGGCCTGGGCGTCCAGGTGGTAGTCCACTGCACCGCAGCAAGCGGCTTCTCGGGCAGGAATCACGCTGATGCCCAATCGGTCCAGCACTCGGGTCGCTGCTGCGTTGGTGTTGGGTGACAAGCTCGGTTGCACGCAGCCTTCGAGCAGCAGTACTTGCCGGGCATGGCGGGGGGTAGGTCGCAGCCCGGGCGTAGGGACCTGGCCTGGCAGTTTGTCTTGCAGGCGTGCGGGCAGCCAGGGGCGCAAGATCTGACCACTGCGCAGTAGCCACCTGAACCGGCCCGCATTGGGTATGACGCTGCGCAGCCCTTGACGCAGCAAGCGTTGCCCGAGCGATCTGGGTACCTGGGCCTCAACCATTGCCCGGCCAATGTCCAGCAAGTTGTGGTAGTCGACGCCTGAGGGGCAGGTGGTTTCGCAATTGCGGCAAGACAGGCAACGGTCCAGATGCTGTCGGGTTTTCTGCGTCACCTGATTGCCTTCCAGTACCTGTTTGATCAGGTAAATACGCCCCCTCGGGCCGTCCAGTTCATCACCGAGCAACTGATAGGTCGGACAGGTGGCGTTACAGAAACCACAGTGCACGCAACTGCGCAGGATGCGTTCAGCTTCCCCGGCGCGGGGCAATTGGCGGGCCTGTTCGCTCAACGTGGTCTGCATGGTTCAAAGCTCCGCGTACAGGCGCCCGGGGTTGAAAATACCCTGCGGGTCGAGTTGTTGTTTGAGGCTACGCTGGTAGCGCATCAGAGCGTCCGGCAACGGCTGGAACGGGCTGTCGACAAGACCGTGGCTGTAGCAGGTGGCATGGCCGCCGACCTCGGTTACGACCGTGCGGATAAAGCTCGCCTCAGCATCCGACTTGAGCCAGCGCTGGGCACCGCCCCAATCGATCAACTGCTCACCGGGTAGCTCAAGTTCCGGGGTGTTGTTGGGCAAGGACAGGCGCCAGAGGGGCTGGCCCTCATCGAAGAAGCGCAATTGGTGTTCGTTGAGCCGTGTCCAGAACGAAGCGTCCAGGCGCTCGCCGCCCAGGCGTTCGTGAGCCGCCATCACCGAGCCTTCGCCACCCTCCAGGCGCAGGTGCAGGCGCTGGCCATCGTGGCAGGCAGCGCTGATCGGCAGCGGTTGCCGGCCCCATTCGGCGAGGCGCAGCAGGGCTCGCGCCGTGTCCAGTTCCAGGCTGATACTCAGGGATTGCCGCGGCTTGGGCAGCACCTTGAGTGACACTTCGGTGATGACTCCCAGTGCGCCGTAGCTGCCGGCCATCAAACGGGACAGGTCATAGCCAGCGACGTTTTTCATGACTTCGCCGCCAAAACGCAAATGCTTGCCGTGCCCGGTGATCACCCGGGTGCCGAGGACAAAGTCCCTGAGCGAACCTGACCAGGGCCGGCGCGGCCCCGACAGGCCGCTGGCAACCATGCCGCCGACCGTGGCAGCACCGAAAGAGGGCGGCTCGCAGGCCAGCATTTGCCCGGCTTTATCCAGCACCTGCGCCAGCTCCATCAGAGGCGTACCGCAGCGTGCGGTGATCACCAGCTCGGTGGGGTCATAGCTGACAATGCCCCGATGGCCGCGGGTGTCGAGCACTTCACCGGCCACGCTGCGGCCAAGGAAGGCTTTGCTGTTGGCGCCCTGGATACGTAGCGGGGTGGCGTATTGCAGCGCCTGACTGACCTGCTCCAGCAACAGGGCGCTGGTATCGACATTGTCTGCACTGCGCATCAGAACCGCTCCAGTTCGGGGAAGGGCAGTTGCCCCATATGCACGTGCATGGCGCCCAACTCGGCGCAGCGATGCAGGGTGGGGATGTTCTTGCCGGGGTTGAGCAAGCCGCCGGGGTCGAAGGCGGCCTTGACGGCATGAAACAGGGTCAGTTCATCGCTGTTGAACTGCGCGCACATCTGGTTGATCTTCTCGCGGCCTACGCCGTGTTCGCCGGTAATGCTGCCACCGACCTTGACGCAGAGCTCAAGGATCTGGCCGCCCAGAGCTTCGGCGCGCTCAAGTTCCCCGGGCTGGTTGGCATCGAACAGAATAAGCGGGTGCATATTGCCGTCACCGGCATGAAACACATTGGCCACTCTCAGGTTGTAGTGGGTCGATAATCCGGCAATGGCCTGCAGTACACCGGGCAACTCACGGCGCGGAATGGTGCCGTCCATGCAGTAGTAATCCGGCGCAAGGCGACCTACAGCGGGAAAGGCGTTCTTGCGCCCGGCCCAGAAGCGCACCCGCTCAGCTTCGTCCCTGGCCTGGCGCACGGAGCTGGCGCCAGCCCGTTCAAGCACCTGGCGCACGCGCGCGCAATCGTCATGTACATCGGCTTCGACGCCGTCGAGTTCGCACAACAAGATGGCGTGGGCCTCGACCGGGTAACCGGCATGAATAAAATCTTCGGCGGCGCGGATGGCCAGGTTGTCCATCATCTCCAGTCCTGCGGGTATGATGCCGGCGGCGATGATGTCCGCCACGGCGCGACCGGCTTTTTCAACCGAGTCGAAGGCTGCCAGCAGCACTTTGGCGGTTTGCGGTTTGGGCAACAGTTTGACCGTGACCTCGGTAATGACCCCGAGCATGCCTTCGGAACCGGTAAACAGTGCCAACAGATCGAAACCAGGTGAGTCGAGGGCATCCGCCCCCAGGGTCAGGTGCTCGCCGTCAACGGTCAGTATTTCGATCTTTAGCAGGTTGTGCACGGTCAAACCGTACTTGAGGCAATGCACGCCACCGGCGTTTTCAGCGACGTTGCCACCGATCGAACAGGCAATCTGCGAGGACGGATCCGGCGCGTAGTACAGGTCATACGGCGCCGCTGCCTGGGAAATGGCCAGATTGCGCACACCGGGCTGAACCCGTGCACTGCGGGCGTCGGGGTCGATATGAAGGATAGCGTTGAAGCGCGCCATTACCAGCAGCACGCCTTTTTCCAGGGGCAATGCCCCTGCGGACAAGCCGGTACCGGCCCCGCGTGCGACCACCGGCACGCGCAACTCATGGCAGATGCGCAACACGCCCTGTACCTCGTCCAGTTGGCGTGGCAGCACTACCAGCAGGGGCGTGGTGCGATAGGCGCTAAGCCCGTCGCATTCGTAGGGCTTGAGTTCTTCACGCTGATGCAGGACTTCAAGGTTTGGCAAGCGTGTGCGCAGGGTGCGCAGTAATACGGCTTTATCGACGTCCGGCAGGACGCCGTCGACGCGTTCATCGTAGAGAATGTTCATGGCGGCTCACGACACTCGATTGTTCTTATTGGAGGTCTGTTCCGTATGCAGCCTAGTCGCAAAGTGCGCCCTGTATCACTTGCAGGGTGATATCGGTGGCGCCGGTGTTGAAACCGGGGGTGATAAAAAGCGCTGTGCTACTGGCCCTTGAGGTACAAGGGCCCGCTTGCGGGGCAAAAGGTCAATAGGCCTTGGCGCTTTTGATATCGGCAATGATTTGCCGGGCGATGGCTTCGACCTGCTCCTGGGTCATGGCCGACATGACGCCTTCCCAGGCCGATGATGACGTATCGTAGGTCCGGGTCCCCAGCAACTGGCCGGTCTTCAGGTCGGTGAAGTCTGCACTTGAGTTGACCCAGGCATTCCCCACCATGATGCCTGCGCCATACCGTGCACCCGGCGTGATGTAGCGGAAGTTGCTTACATTGATCTTGATGCCCACACCGTCTTTTCCATCAAGGCTGAGCAGTTGGGACTCAGCAAGGCGGTAGCCCTCTGCAGAGGCTTCGGCATGCAAGGCCTCCTTCCATTCTTGCTTCAGCAGGGGCCAGTCCTCGTTCTGTTGAACCTTGCTGTTGCCTTCAAAGTTGACGCGCAGGTTTTGCTTGGCTGTTGCCTGGATCGGCAGCATGGGGCTGCCACCGCTTTTAACCGAGGCCGCGCAGCCGCTCAACAGTGAAATGGCCACGGCACAGTACAGCGCAGACGAGAGTTTGGAAGCGTTCATTGAATGTCCATATTCTGGGGATGAACGCTATCTATACCGCAACGCCTCAGATTTTTCACCGGCTTTAATGGCTCTTGGCCAGTATCGGCATCAGTGAAGCGTCGCCGCCCGACCGATTTCGCCAATCCGGATCCGGTCCAGCGCCCGATTTAGAGCATCAAGCGCGTCGATCAGGGCCTTGGCCTCGGCTTCGCGGCCATCACCCCACAGGCGTTCGGCCATTTTGTTGAGGGCCTGGATCGATTGTTCTATGCCAGCTGCCGTAGCTGCCGGGTTTTCTGCGGTTTGCTTCTTGGACATGTCAAAAATTGCGCCATAAGTAATGGCTGCATACTAGCGCCGGATGCGGTTTTTTTGCCAACTGGCATCGCTGTGGAAGGTGCCTGTATCGCCACGCAGCACATAAAGGGTGGCCCTGTAGGCCGATGTCACCCGTGTGCATTGCAGGCCGCGAATCTTGTGGTACGCCCAGGCCCAGCCGTGGTTGGTTTTACTGCTCATCGGTGTGCCTGCGTTTTCATCATCTAGATCCTGAACGACATGAACCTGATTGGACTCGATTTCGCTCAGTAGTTCCCTGGCAATGACGGCTCAAACAAAATGATTTACATGAACAGTCATATGCAAGTTATTGATTTACATGATGTCAAACCTATGGCTTTGCCTGGAATTCCTCTTCATCCATGAGCACCAGTGCGCCAACGATCAGTGCACGCATGCCGCGGTCCAGCTCGGCCTCCATCTCGATTTCTTCGGCCAGGCGCTGGGCTTCTTCAACGGGCTGGCCGGTGACTGAATACACCGTGTCGGCTACGGCAATTCCGTGGAAGGCCACGGTTGCCAGCAGCCAGCGGGCCTGCGCCTTGGTAATGGCGTAGACCTGGGCGATATGGCTCTGATGCTCGTCGATCTTGGCGAGCATCGGTTGGGTCGCCGCCAAGCGGCGAATCACGTAGGGCATCAAGCCGGGGTGGGCCTTTACAAACAGGCGCACCGAGGTGGCAAACACCGTCAGGTAGTCCTTGAGTTCACCACGCTGATCGGCGTCGACCCGCGGTATCTGCCAGCGGGTGAAGATCTCTTCGGCGATCAGATTCTTCAGCGCCTCCAGATTGGCAACATGCTTGTACAGCGCCATATGACTGACCCCCAAAGCGGCAGCAACGCCGACAAAAGTGATACCCGGCAGGCCGATCTCGATGCCTGCTTCGACGATGCGCTCGCGGGTGATGGTGCGAGGGCGCCCGCGGGTCGCGGGTGGTTGTGAGGCGTTCATGGCCGTTCCTTGATCGGTGAGGAGTGTCTTGTAGCTGTCTTGTCAGCATTTCGCAAATTAGTTTATAGTCATGCAACTAATTAAGGTTCTCATTTGCGAGCCACTATCAGTTGCGCATACACCCCCCTTGTTTGCGCTTAACCGGAATGCCAGTGGCCTTCCATTCTTATGACATTGCGGATGTTTGACTGGCATGGAAACTCCTCACACGGCTGCGGCCACACCCAAGATGCGTGGCCCTGTCAGCCAGGTGCTTCACCCGATTCGTGGGCGGCTGCTGATTGCCGCCCTGCTTGCGGGCGTTGGCGCCATGCTGACGCTGGTACCGCTGGCAGGTATTGCGCATGTCGCCGGGCTGGTTCTGGGTGACAACGCAATCACTGCTCATGAGGTGTGGCGGGCAGTAGGTATCGGCGTGGCGAGTCTGTGCGCGGGCATGTTGTTGATATCCACCGGGGAGCTGCTGGCCCATCTGGCGGATAACCGTATTACCCACCACCTGCGCCTGGCCATTGTGCAGCGCCTGAGCCGCGTGCCCTTGGGCTGGTTCACCAGCCGGGGCTCGGTTGAGGTCAAGCAGGCGATGCAGGATGACATCAATACCCTGCACAGCCTGACGGCGCATTTCTACACCACCGTGGGGCGAGCGGTCGGCGCCATTGTGTTCTCGCTGGTCTACCTGTTTGTAATGGACTGGCGCATGGCAATTGTCTCGATCCTGCCGTTCCCGGGGTTCTTCCTGTTTTTTACCCGCGCCATGAAAGCCAGCGAGAGCAACATGCAGGCGTTTGTCGAGGGCATGGGGCGTATCGACAATGCCGTGGTCGAGTTCGTCAATGGCATCCCGGTAGTGAAGTCGTTCGGGGCTGTCGGCAAGGCACACGGCAGTTACCGTGAGGCCGTCGATGCCTTCGCCCGGGCTTTTGTCGGTTTCACTCGCCCGCTGGTGGGTTCGATGGCCAATGCCAACGCAATGATCGCGCCGGTCGCGGTGCTGGGCGGCGTGCTGGCGTTCGGCACCCTGTTCGTGGCACTGGGCTGGATCGCTGCGCTGGATGTGCTGCCGTTCGCCCTGGTGACTCCGGGCCTGTGTGGCCCCTTGCTGTTGCTGCACTACATCACCCATGACCTCAACAATGCAGTGGGTGCGGCCCGGCGTGTGCAGGCCCTGCTCGATACACCGGTGCTGGAGCAACCGGCACCGGGCATGCAGGAGATGCCCAGGGGCAGCGAAATTGGTTTTGAGCACGTTGGCTACTGCTATGAAAGCGCGGGCCGGGGGCTGGCGGACATCAACCTGGTTCTCAAACCCGGCACGACCACCGCTGTGGTGGGGTGCTCCGGCGCCGGCAAGTCAACCCTGGCGCGCCTGCTGCTGCGTTTTTTTGACCCGACGCAAGGGCGTATCACCCTGGGGGGTGTGGATCTGCGTCAGATTGAGACGGCAACCCTGTACCGGCATATCGGTTTTGTATTGCAGGAGGTACGGCTGATCCACGCCAGTGTGCACGACAACATTGCCCTGGGCAGACCAACGGCCACCCGCCAGCAGATTGAGGATGCTGCGCGCACGGCCAATATCCATGCGCGCATTGTTGCCCTGCCGCGTGGCTATGACTCGGTGGTGGGTGAGGATGCGCAGTTTTCCGGCGGTGAGTTGCAGCGGGTGAGCATCGCCCGTGCCGTGTTGCTCGATCCGCCCGTGCTGGTGCTCGACGAGGCCACGGCGGCGGCGGATGCCGAAAGTGAAGTGGCCATCCAGGATGCACTCTCGCGTTTTGCCGGCGGCCGCACCTTGCTGGTCATCGCGCACCGGCTCGACACCGTGATGCACGCCGACCAGATCATCGTGCTCGACAACGGCACGATTCACGAGCAGGGCAGCCACGGCGAACTGCTTGCCCGCAAGGGCCTTTATGCCCGCCTGTGGGCGCAGGGCGACTACTCATTCTCTGCAGAACTGGCGGTGCCGTCATGCTGAAACCCTTGTTAGAACTGTTGGGCGACGACGCGCCCGTGCTGCATCGTTATGTCTGGATGGCAGTGTTTTATGGTTTGCTCAGCGGGCTGACACTCACCACCCTGGTACCGGTGCTGGGGCATTTGCTCGCTAACGATCTACGAGGTGCAGCATTGTGGCTGCTGTTGACGCTTGCCGGCATGGCTGTGTGCTGGGCCTGCCGGCGCCGGGTGGAGCGCGCCGGTGTCGCGGTGGGCGTGGCCCTTTTGCAGGGGGCGCGCCAGCGCATCGGCGACCATGTGGCGCGATTGCCCCTGGGCTGGTTTACGACGCAGAACACCGGCCATCTGGGGCATGTAATTACCCAGGGCATGATGGCGGTGGCGCAGTTGCCAGCGCACGTTTTCACCCCTGTGATCAGTGGCGCGGTGACGCCTTTGGTGATCGTCGCCGCACTGTTTGCCGTGCATTGGCCACTGGGGCTGATTGCGCTGCTGGGGCTTGCGGTACTGGCAGGGGCGCTGCTGTTGAGCGCGCGCCTGGGGCAGCGTACTGACCGGGCTTTCCAGCGGCACTTCGCGGATGCCAGCCAGCGCATGGTCGAGTTTGCCCAGGCGCAATCGGTACTGCGCGCGTTCAATGGCGAAGGGGGCGGGACGCAGTTGCTGGAACAGGCGCTCGAGCGCCAGCGCCAGTCCGGGCTGCGCCTGATCTATCAGTCATCGCTTTCGGTGGTACTCAATACCTGGGTCGTGCAGGTGATCTTTGCGGCCCTGTTGATCGCAGCCGCCTTGTGGCTTAACGGGCTGATGGGCGACACGCGGGATAACGCTTCGGTGATTGCGGTAGTCGTTGCGCTGTTGTTGAGCAGCCGCTATATCGAGCCGTTGCTGGACGTGGCCGGTTATGCCGAGATCCTGCGCAGTGCCAGCGGTCAACTTGACGCGGTGCAGGCCATCTTTGCCGCCCGGCCCTTGCCGGAGCCGGATCAGCCACAACCGCCACGGGATGGCTCTATAGAGTTGCGCGCAGTGAGCATGGCTTACGCGCCCGATCAGGCCGATGTGCTGCATGATGTCAGCCTGCGTATTGAGCCGGGCAGCATGACAGCGTTGATCGGTGCTTCGGGCTCGGGCAAGACCACGCTGGTACGGCTGATCGCACGGTTTTTCGATGCGCGCGAAGGGTGCGTGCTCGTGGGTGGTGTGGATGTGCGGCACATGTCCGACAGCCAGTTGGCGGGTCAGATCAGTCAGATATTCCAGGACTGTTACCTGTTTCAGGGCAGCATTGCCGACAACATCCGCATCGGCAAACCCACCGCCAATGCTGACGAAATCTTCGAGGCGGCGCAGCAGGCCGGGCTTGGCGAACTTGTCGGGCGCTTGCCGCAAGGCCTCGACACACCGGTGGGCGAGGGTGGTGCACGGCTGTCGGGCGGTGAGCGCCAGCGTATTGCGATTGCACGCGCACTGATCAAGGAGGCGGCCATCTTGCTGGTGGATGAAGCCACTGCGGCGCTGGATGCCGAGAATCAGCACGTGATCGCCCGGACACTGGCCAGGTTGCGCGGGCAGCGCACGCTGGTGGTCATTGCGCATCAACTGTCTACGGTGTCGATGGCCGACCGGATCGTGGTACTGGATCACGGCCGGGTGGCCGAGCAGGGCACGCCCGCGGCATTGCTTGCCACCAAGGGGCGTTACGCGAAGTTTCTTGAACAGCGTCGGGCTGCCAAGGGTTGGCGGGTGGCAAGCGGCAGTGAGCTGCAATGATGCGGGCACGATGGCTAGGGGTATTTGCCATGCTCTGCGTCACATCACTGCTGGTGGGGGCCCGGCAACTGGAGTGGTCGCAGCTGTGGTCCTTGTCGGGCGATGCCTGGCTGACGCTCACGGCCAGCCGCCTGCCGCGCCTGGCGGCGCTGGTGCTGACCGGGGCTGGCCTGGCAGTGTGCGGGGTGATCCTGCAACACATCGTGCACAACAAGTTCGTCGAGCCAGGCACTTCGGGCGGGCTGGATGCGGCCAGGCTCGGCATCCTGGTATCGCTGGCTGCGGTGCCCGGCGCCGGCACGACAGGGCGCATGCTGTTTGCGCTGGTGTTTTGCTTCGCCTCGGGGTTGATATTTGTCGTGATCATCCGCCGGATCCGATTCAAAAACACGGTGCTGGTGCCGGTCATCGGCCTGATGTATGGCGGCGTGCTGAGCGCCATTGCCGAGTTCTACGCCTACCACCACAACATCATGCAAAGCATGCAGGGCTGGCTGCTGGGCGACTTTTCCAGGGTGGTGCAGGGCAGCTACGAGATCATCTACCTGATCTTGCCGATTGTTGCCCTGGCCTATCTGTATGCCCACCGTTTCACCGTGCTGGGCATGGGTGAGGGCATGGCTACAAGCCTGGGCCTGAACTACTCGGCAAACGTTGCCCTGGGCTTGCTGCTGGTGGCGGTCACAGTATCAGCCACGGTCATCACGGTAGGGGCGATTCCTTTTGTCGGACTGGTCATTCCCAACCTGGTGGCGCTGCGTTATGGCGACCACCTGGGCCGTACGCTGCCCATCGTTGCCCTGGGCGGCGCGTCAATGCTGCTGGTGTGCGACATCCTCGGACGGCTGCTGATTTACCCGTTTGAAGTGCCCATCGGCTTGATGGCAGGCAGCGTGGGCGGTGTGCTGTTCCTGGCACTGATCATCTGGAGGCACCGATGAGGCGTCTGCAACCCCGGCATGGGGTATGGGTTCTGGTGGCGGCCCTGGCGCTGACCTTCGTGTTGTTGGGGTCGGGCATGGATTTTGATTATGTAATCCCCAAGCGGATCGCCCGGCTTATGGCCATGGTGATTGGCGGTGTGTGCATCGCCTGGTCGTCGATCACGTTCCAGACCCTCACCGGCAACCGGATACTGACCCCGGCAATCATGGGCTACGAGGCCATTTACCTGCTGTTGCAAGCCTTGCTGGTGTTGTTGCTGGGCACCGGCAGTGCGGTGTTACTGGGCAGTAACGGCAACTTTCTGGTGTCTGTGCTGCTGTTGCTTGGCTACTCGTGGCTTATCCATCGTTACCTGCTGCGCAACGGCAAGAGCAACGTGTATTTCCTGCTGTTGGTCGGGCTGGTGCTGACGATGGTGATAGGCACGTTCACCCAGTTTGTCCAGCTCAAGGTCAGCCCCGGCGAGTTTTCGGTTTTGCAGGGTTTCAGCCTGGCTTCGTTCAACCGCGTCCAGCCGCAGCAGTTGCTGATTGCGGGGCTGCTGGTGGGCGCCGTGTGCCTGGTGGGCAGCAGAACCTTGGCAACCCTCGATGTGCTGGCGCTGGGGCGCGACCAGGCCATGTCCCTGGGGGTCGATTACTGGCGCAGCGTGCGCCTGCACCTGGCGCTGATTGCGGCACTGGTGGCGGTCTCAACCAGCCTGCTGGGGCCCACGGCGTTTATGGGCATCTTCGTGGCGAACATCACCTATGCGCTGGCCCGCACCTTCAGGCACCGGGTCACGCTGGCGCTGGGCAGCGTGATTGCCATCGGCATTTTCATCGTTGCGCAACTGCTGGTCGAGCATGTCTTCAACTACAAAACCACCGTCGGCATTCTCGTCAACCTGGTCTGCGGCGGGTATTTCCTGGTGTTGATGGTGCGTACCCGAGGAGCTCCATGATCACTGTTCACGGCATCCATAAAACCTATGGCAGCAAGACCGTACTACGCGGTGTCGACGCGAGTTTCCCGCCCCGGCAACTGACGGCGCTGATCGGCCCCAACGGCGCGGGCAAAACCACGCTGTTGATGATGATAGCGCGGCTGATGGAGCCCACGGCCGGTGAAGTACGCATCGAGGGGCGTGGGGTCGCGGGTATCGCGATTGGCGATTACGCCAGGCGCGTGGCCACTTTGCGCCAGTCACCGGACTTCAACCTGCGCCTTCGGGTGGAGGAACTGGTTGCCTTCGGGCGCTTCCCATACAGCCGTGGTGTGTTGACCGGCGAAGATCAACGGATCATCGACGAGGCCATCGCCTTTCTGTCGCTGCAAGCGCTGCGCCATGCCTACCTCGACGAACTCAGCGGCGGGCAGCGGCAGATGGCCTTTCTGGCCATGACCATCGCCCAGCAAACCGATTGCCTGCTGCTCGATGAGCCGCTGAACAACCTCGATATCAAGCACGCCGTACAGATTATGCGGGCGCTGCGCCGCTTGTGCGACGAACAGGGGCGCACGGTGATTCTGGTGGTGCATGACATCAACTTTGCCGCCAGCTACTGCGATCACTTCGTTGCGATGAAGGCGGGCGCGGTGCATTGCGCCGGCAGCGTTGACGAGGTGATCACTGAAACGCGGCTGGGCGAACTCTACGGGCTGGACTTCGAGATCACCCACAGCCCGCGCGGTCGCCTGTGCAACTACTTCAACCCCCTGGAAAGAGACGCGAAATGATGATCCACAACAAAGATCGGTTATGGCCGTTGGCCCTGCTACTCGGCGCGGCCGTGGCAGTGCAGGGCTGCAATGACAAACCGGCAGAGCCCCCACGGGCCGCCACCGCTGTGCAAGCCGTGCAGACGCCTTTTGCGCCGCTTACGGTGCAACACCAGTTGGGCACCACGGTCATTGAACGTGTACCGCAGCGGGTGGTTGCACTGGACATGAATGAAGTCGACTTCCTCGATCAACTGGGTGTCCCCGTGGCGGGCATGCCCAAGGATTTCATCCCGCACTTTCTCGCCCGCTATCGGGATGCACCGGGTGTCGAGGATCTGGGGTCGATTGTGCAGCCCAACCTGGAACGGGTACATGCCGCCAGGCCGGACCTGATCCTGATCACCTCACTGCAGGCCAACCACTATCAAGCCTTGAGCGAGATGGCCGCGACCGTTCATTTCGATGTCGATTATCGTGACAGCGAGACCCGCCATATCGAGGTGATCAGGCAGCACCTGCTGACCCTGGGGCAGATGTTCGCCAAACAGGGGCTCGCGCAGGAAAAAGCCCGGGCACTGGACGCGAAAGTCGAGGAGGCGAGAGGCATCACCCGCGGGCGCCCTGAAAAAGCGCTGGTGGTGCTGCATAACAACGGCGCGTTCAGCTCCTTCGGCGTGCAGTCGCGCTACGGCTTTATTTTCACCGGCCTGGGTGTCAAATCCGCCAGCCCTACGGCAGAGGCGGGGCTGCATGGGCAACCGGTATCCAGCGAATTTATCCAGCAGGCCAACCCCGACATCATCTACATCGTGGACCGTACGGCAGTAATGGAACACCGCCCGGCAATGGCTATCGAGAGCCTGGGCAACCCGTTGTTGCGCCAGACCAACGCCTGGAAAAACGGCCGGGTGATCGTTGTCGATCCCCAGGCCTGGTACGTCACAGGTGCCAGTCCGACCGCCCTGAAGCTGGTAATCGACGATGTGATCAAGGGCTATCAGGGCTAACGCCTGAAGGCGGCTGCCAGGCATTTTTCTGGCCATATAATGATTCTCATTAAAACCATTCCTTAGATTCAGATTAACAAAAACCATTCCCTGCCAGTCCAACGGAGTCTTCACGTGAGTCACTGTCATTTTCCTACCCGCATTGCGCCCCCGCGCGCAGTTTTTGCCCTGAACCGTACCGCCACGGGGGTACATGCCGTGTTGCTGACGCTGGCCATGACAAGCCTGGCAGCCCATGCCGAGTCCATCCCCGACGAGAAAGAACCCGGCGCATCAACCCTGCCTGCCACGATGGTTGAGGGCCATATGGCCACCCCGGCCGACTTGCCGCCCGGTTACGCAGGCGGGCAGGTGGCCTATGGCAGCCGGGTTGGGCTGCTGGGCAACAAGGACTTTATGGAAACCCCGTTCAGTACCATCAGCTATACGGAGCAGTACATTGCCGACCGTCAGGCGCAGAACATCACCCAGGTGATTGCCGCGACCGATCCCTCGGTGTTCAGCAACGGCCTGATCGGGACCTTCAGTGAGAACTACTCTATCCGTGGCTTCGCCAGCAATATCAGCGACGTGATGATGGGCGGGCTGTTTGGGGTGGCCCCGTATTACCGGATTTCACCGGAAATGTATGAGCGTATCGAAGTGCTCAAGGGCCCGTCGGCCTTGCTCAATGGCATGCCACCGGGAGGCTCGGTCGGAGGGGCGGTCAACCTGGTACCCAAACGGGCCGGCGACGAACCGCTGACACGGCTGACGGGCACCTATATGTCCGATGCGCAGTTCGGTGGCCATCTCGATGTGGGCCGGCGCTTCGGTGAAGACCAGCAATTCGGCGTACGCTTCAACGGTGTGTACCGTGACGGTGACGGCGCAATCAACCACCAGCGGCAGAAAGCCGAGCTCACGTCCCTGGGCCTGGACTGGCGCGGTGAACGCGTGCGGCTGTCTGCCGACCTGTATCAAAGTGAAGACCGTGTGCGCGGGCAGAACCGCGGTATCAACCTGGCTTCCGGTGTGGCCGTGCCCAAACCGCCCAAGGCCGACACTCTGCTCAACCCTGACTGGGCCTATGTGCAAACCACGGACCGGGGGGCCATCGTGCGCGGTGAGTTCGACCTGAGCGACAACCTGATGGCTTATGCGGCGTATGGCATGAGCACAACCCATTACGAGTACAGCGGCACCATGATGGCGACGGTGTTCAACGACGCGGGTGACTTCAAGACCTCCATGGGCCAGCTGAAAATGGACCTGGAGAAAACCTCCGGCGAGGTCGGCCTCAAGGGCAACCTGCACACTGGCGCGATCAAGCATCAATGGACCCTCAATGCCACACACTACGGCGACACTCAAAAGGACTACGGGCGCCGCTCGGTGCCGGGCGCGGACTGGGTCACCAACATCTACCACCCACAGTGGGGGCCAGCTGCGGCCAAGAGCTTCCCGTACATTGCCCATACCAAGAGCCGCCTGACCAGCTATGGCCTGGCCGATACACTGTCGGTTCTCGAAGACCGGGTGCAACTGACCCTGGGTGTACGTCGCCAGCAAGTGCTGACCGACAGCTTCAGCACATCCACCGGCGCACGCACCAACCGCTATGACGAAGGCGCCACCACCCCGGCAGCGGCACTGCTGGTCAAGATCACCGACCAGGTGTCGGTGTATGCCAACTACATCGAAGGCCTGAGCGAGGGCGCGGCGGCACCGATGACGGCGAAAAACTTCGGTGACGTGTTCGCCCCCTACAAGTCCAAGCAGAAGGAAGTAGGCCTCAAGGTAGACCTCGGTGACTTCACCCACACTCTGAGCCTGTATGAAATTACCCGCCCCAGCAGCTACCTGGACCCGGATACCAATATCTTTTCCTTTGGTGGCGAGCAGCGTAACCGAGGGGTCGAGTGGGGCTTTTTCGGCTCGCCGCTGCACGACGTACGCCTGATGGGCGGTGTGGCCCATGTCGACCCGAAAATCACCAAGGCCCAGGGCGGCACCAACGAGGGCAAGACCGCCATTGGCCAGCCCCGGCTGCAGGGCAAGCTGGGTGTGGAATGGGACACCCCGGTCATCGAAGGCCTGACACTGACGGCCAACGCCACCTCGGTGTCCAAGCAATACATCAGCGCCGATAATACCCAGTCGATACCGGGCTACACGGTCTACGACCTGGGCACACGCTACAGCACCCGGGTGGCCAGCCAACCGGTGACGTTGCGTGGGAGTGTGAACAACGTGACCAACAAGGCCTATTGGGGGACGCCGCTGTTGTCCAGCCTGGGCCTGGGTGCGCCGCGTACCTTTGAGTTGTCCGCGACCATTGACTTCTAAAGGCGGGCCGCCAGATATCGAATAAAAAAGCCCGACACGAAGTCGGGCTCTTGGCCATTGGACACTGGAAAGTCAACGGTGCTTATGTTTGTGCTTGTGCTTACCCTTGCCGCCGGAGCTGTGTCTGTCGCCGTCGTCGCCAAGGTTATTGCCCACTGCACCACCTACTGCGCCACCCAGCCCGGCACCAATGGTAGAGCCGGTGGAACCGCCCAGTTGACCGCCGATAAGCGAGCCGCCAGCGCCACCGACGCCGCCACCGATGGCGGCTTCGGTTTTACTGCCTCTGGGTGCACCCACTGCACTACCGGCAGCGGCGCCCACACCTGCACCGATGGCCGCTCCTGAAGAGCCGCCCAGCTGTTGACCGACAATATTGCCCAGTGCGCCGCCAACACCGCCTCCGACCGCGGCAGATCCATCCCCGGCAGCCATTGCTCCCTGCGAAATCACGATGCCCAGCACCAGGGCGGGTAATGTAATACGCATGTCATTCACCTGAATCGAAAGTGATCAAGAGATGTATGCAGGAGAGTAAGAATCCTGCCTGTGCAGAATTTGACGGCTTACCAGGCATAAAGTTCGATAACGGCATAGCGTCCTCTATTTGCAGGAAGCAAATAGATTTTCCGCAGCAAAAGGCTCATTGAGTGAAGACTGAATCAGGCAGGGGCAGCCGCGGCGATGCTGTCGATGCAGGCCCCGACAGCTGAAGGGGCCTGCCAGAAGCGATCAGAATGCCAGGCCGACCTTCACGCCGAACTCGTCACGCTTGAGTTTGGTGTTGTCGGCAATAGGCGAATCTTCGTCGATTTTGTACTCCGTACGGGTGTAGTACACGCCTGCATTGATCGGCATATCACCGTTCTGGTTCATCAGCAGCGAAACTTCAGCGTAGGGGTTGGTGCGGTCTTTCATGTCGACGTTGCCGCTGCCGAAGCCGTCGACTTTCAGCCGTGCGCGACCATCCATAGCGTGACGGGCGCCTACTTCTACACGCAGGGTCGAGGTGTCGAACTGGTGGTTGTAACCCAGTGCGGCCTTGGCAAACGGCGATTTGAAGGTCAACGTTGTATCCAGGTCGTTGATTTCAGGTTCGAAACGGGTCCAGCTGTAACCGCCACCGACGATAACGTCGACGAAGTTGCGGGCATCCAGCGCTGCGCGCCAGCCAAGGTCGAGGTCGGCCTGGGCTTCCTTGAGCTTGTTGTCGTTTTTCTTGCTGTATTTGGCTTCACCACCGATCTGGTAGATGAAACCGGATTCGGCGGTCATCTTGTTGCCAAAGTTGGCGAACACACCGGCCTGGCCCATATCCTCCTTGTCGGATTTGCTACCACCTTCGAATTTGAACTTGGTGTAGGAGCCCAGTAAACCGACGGTGAAGAGCGGGTCAGTACTTGGGGCTGCCATCACTGCCAATGGTGCGCCGAACAGCGCCAGGGCACAGGTGTGACGCAGCAGTTTTGCGGTAAGCATTCGTGAATGTCTCCATGACGTAGATAAAAATGTTTACGGCTATTTAGATATAACGACTCTGATAAGTTCAGAGCGAATCGATAAGAAGCTAAAACCCGCTCCCAATCAAGTTTTGCTGCCCCATACCCACCGGGGTCTTTTTTGACCTTGAGCAGTTGTGGCTGCTCACCGCTATTGCAGGTTTGAGGGCTGCAAACCCGTGGCCATAGATCCCGGAGGAGCAAACACACTGAAAGAAATAACGCGCCTGTCGCCAATCAGGCGCGTGCTGCTTTAGTGCGTTACCAGCGTGTCCAGCGACTTGTCGACATACCCCTTGGCCAGCTCCACCAGGTGCAGGGTCGACAACACCAGGTCGCGCGCAGGGCCGCTCAGACCATTCCCCGCCTCATTCGCGCAGGCACCCGCACAGCGCAACAAGTCTGACGCCTGGGCCAGGGCCGCTTCTGAATTGACACTGGACGGGATGGCAAACAGGGCCGTGCCCGAAGCGCGAACGGGCCTATGGCCTTGCAGGTAGAAATTGAGCGCACGGTCGGTGGCGGCACGGTCCAGCAACGGGTCGTTACCGTCAGCAGCATCGAGGGGTAAAACGGGTGGGTCGGGGGTGATCTTTTTCATGGCTTAACTCCAAACACGTTAAGGGAGCTGCCACTTTTAGCTACTAAACGAATGGGTGGCAGCCGTGCACAGGTTAGTAGACCGGCGTGTTTGGGAACCGGTGTGCCCGAGGGCACCCTGCGCACGGCCACCATAAAACGCAGGCCGTAAAAAGCGCCTCACGGAGGTGGCGCCTTGCGCCAAACACTAAAACCGGGCTACTAAACCCGACCGCTGATTTTGCAGCGATGGGACGAGACTATTCCCCGATTTTAGGCGGCGCAAGCGAGCAAGATTTTCTAGGATGTTTCATTGGAATGAAAGCGAAACGTCGTACGAAACGGCTGATGTTAAAGGCGCAAAGCCTGCCACGATCCTGTCGCCGCTGCCGGCAACGAAGGCTGCGTTCCTCGGCAGCGGCGACAGTAGATTACGCAGCGCACTCTTGCTTCTAACAGGCTAGTCGACCGCCGCAACAGGCGAATCAGGCCACATCCACCAGCACAATCTCGCTGTCTTCAATCGCGGTGACCCGTAGCAGGGTCTCATCGACAACGGCCACACCATCCCGTGCGCTGGCCCGAAGACCATTAACCTCGATCACCCCGGTGGCAGGCACCAGGTAGGCTCGCCGGCCGCTGTCCAGACGGTACTCGGCGGTTTCCCCGGCCTTAAGGTTCGCCGCTACCAGTCGCGCATCGGCACGAATGCGCAGGCTTTCAGGGTCGCCATCCTTGCCGCTGGCCAGGGTCACAAAACCCTCACGGCCGCCCTTGGGAAAAGGCTTGGCGCCCCACGCCGGAGCATCACCCTGCTGGTTGGGTACGATCCAGATCTGGAAGATCCGGGTCGGTGTGGACTCCAGGTTGTATTCGCTATGCGCAATCCCGGTACCGGCGCTCATCACCTGTACATCCCCGGCTTCGGTACGACCCTTGTTGCCCAGATTGTCTTCGTGGCTGATAGCACCTTCGCGGACATAAGTGATGATTTCCATATCGCGGTGCGGGTGTTTCGGGAAGCCGGTGCCGGGGGCGATCACGTCGTCATTCCAGACCCGCAGGTTGCCCCAGTTCATCCGCTGCGGGTCGTAGTATTCGGCAAACGAAAAGTGATGATGGGCGTCCAGCCAGCCGTGGTTTGCTCCGCCCAGCGTATTGAAAGGTCTGAGTTCAAGCATGATGCTTCTCCTGAGAAGGGTGCCAAGGGTTGACCGGTTGGCGATGAGGTGATTCTCCATCAGCAACATATCGATAAAAAGCTGAAAAAATGCGTTAAACCAATCGGTTTAATAGATGCATTAGCAAGCCAGTCAATCGCTATTTACCTTTAATACAGGCTCTAAACGGCTGATGCCCAAGCAATTAGCTAGAAATCGGCGCGCAATGGGGTGACCATAGCCCCTCCACCCGGACAGCCTCACACCCTGGAGTCAGCGTGCCGCAACACAATCCCGAACTGCCTGAAGACCTTGCCCCCATTACCCAATTGCCCTTGCTCAAGCGCCTTGCCGCGCGTGTGTTTGGCAGTGGCTTGAGCCGTTTGCGCGCGCAACATGCGCCGTCCTGGCTGCAGGGCCAGGCAGACGGGTTCCGCAGCGGGCACAGTGCCGGGGTGGATTACGGTTTCAAGGAGGGGCATGCGGAAGGGCTCGAAGAGGGTCGCCAGGTGCTGTTTATCAGCGATATGCGCCCGCAGGAGCTGCGTGCTCCCGGGATCGACGAGAACCTGTTCGATGACTGGCGCCTGCCGCTGGGCCCGGAACTGAAAAAGCTGATCAAGGCCGACGTGGCTGCCAACCTGCCCGAGCATGCCCAGCCCAGTGCCGCACAGTGGAAGATGATTTTCAGTGATACCCCGTCGACCTCGGTGGTTGCAGGCGCCGGAGCCGGCAAGTCGACCTCGCTGGTGTTGCGCATTCTGCTACTGACCCATTACCTGGGCTTTGAACTCGATTCGATGACCGTGGTGACCTTTACCCGGGAGTCGCGCAAGGACTTTATCAAGAAGCTGCAGGAAATCTTCGCCTTGTGGGGGCGCAATCTGTCGCTCAAGGAAGCCCGGGATGTGGTGCGTACCTTTCACTCGCGGATTTTGCCCATGGTGCGCAGCTTGCCCGGCTATAGCCAGTTACAGGCCTTCGAGACCCTGAATAGCCGCAGCCTGCTCAACGACGACGAGACCGACAGCAACCCGTTTGACCTGCGGATCAACGATGCCCAGCGTCAGCAACTGAATGCCTGTTATCACGGGCTATATAACCGCGATGAGCGCTTCCGTCAGACCCTGGCACCACTGCGACTGCATGCCTTGCAGCTCAAGGAGCTGGAGCGCGACCATCCAGATGTGCAAAAGCGCATGGCGGTGACCGAACTGGCCGCCAGGCGCGACGAAGAACTCTGCGACACCCTGGAAGACCTCTGGTTTGCCGCCGGCGCCTGGCCGATCAAAGGCATTGAGCCCAACCGCGAAACCATCGAGATCAATGGCGCGCAGTTCCATTGCCACGGCTATATTGCCGAGCTGGATGCCTGGGTGGTACTGGGCTTCGATCCCCGTGAAAACCCGCAGATCTGCCGCCCCGGGGCCAAGCTCAGCGTGCGCGCCGAGTGGGCAGTCAAGCGCACCCTGTTTCAAGCTTTTTGCAGCAAACCATTGATATGGCTGGAAAACTACGAGTCTGCGAAGCGTGTAGTCAGTGCCCTCGCCGGGGATGCCAGCGCAGGCCCCGGCTTTGATTACAAGCTCAAAGGTGAGTTGGGCTCGGCGCCTTTGCTCGACAGTTTTGTCGCCGCCGCCAGTTTTATTGAAAACCTGGGGCTGGACGTGGCCGCCGCAGTGGGCGATATGCGCTTTGCCAAGGATGATCCGGACCGTTTCTTTTTTGAGGCCTTGAGCCTGTTCTGGCGGGCGCTGGAAGACCACCTGCTGGCACAGACCCCGCCGGTGATGACCTATAACCGCATGTTCTCCCTGTTTGGCGAGAACACCCCGCAGAACTTCAAGCTGCTCAGCCATGAGCAACTGCGGCCGTTGTCGCATTTGATGATTGATGAGTTTCAGGATGTCTCACCACAGATCGTGTCCTGGCTACGCGCCAGCTTGCGCGAGATCCGCAGCCGTGGCCCGGCCATGCATGTAGGCCGTGGAGCCCAGCGTTCATCGTTGTTGTGTGTGGGCGATGACTGGCAATCGATCTACGGCTGGCGGGGCAGTTCGCCCAAATACTTCATGGAGTTCAACAAGGAATTTCCGTCACCTGCCACCACCCGGGTGATGCTCAGTGACAACTTTCGCAGCCATCAACACATCATCGATGCCGCCGAACATATCGTGCGTGCCGCGCCGTCCATTGCCGGCAAGCGGGCCAAGGCCAGCGGTGAGCCCAAGGTGGCAGTCCCGGTCAATGTGTTGCATCGCGATGACCAGGGGTTGGCCGCGCAGTTGATCGAGCATTACAACGCCGGGGACAGTATCTTGATGTTGTTTCGAAAAAGCAGCGATAAGTTACTGATAGAAAAGGATATTCAATCAGTAGTTAATGTTGATTCTAGGTTGGCGCCGGAAGATCGCAGGCTCAAGCAGCTGACCTATCACAGCTCCAAGGGCTTGCAGGCGGATGCTGTTTTCCTGCTGGGGGATTGTCAGCATCTGACAACCTCACCTTATAAGAACCAGGTTTACCGCATGGCCGGTCTGGGTAAGGAGGGTGACCCCGAGCCGTATGACAATGCCCAGAAAGATGAAATCCTGCGTCTGGCCTATGTCGGTATTACCCGGGCAGTGAAGCATTGTTACTGGTATGTGGAAAACCAGGATGCCCAGGGTCCGAATATCCCCAGGGCCTCGGACCGTGTGCCCCAGGGCAAGGCGTTCTTTCAGGACTTGCGACTCACTCACAATAATTGAAGGGATACCTTTTGATTGATCTTCTGCTTGCCAAAAACAACAGTCTGCGCGTATTCGCCTTGTCAGCCCTGGCCCTGTGGACGGCCGGATGCAGTACCGGGGAGTCCGAGCAGCACAAGCCCTCCGAGTTGCCGCCTGCGCCCGAAATAGCCTCGGGTTTGCGTACCGATATGGCCCCGGTACACGCCACCCGGCATATGGCTGCTGCAGCCAACCCGCTGGCCACTGAGGCGGGGCAGCAAATACTGCGCAAGGGCGGCTCGGCAATCGATGCAGCAATCGCCATGCAAGCCGTACTTGCACTGGTTGAACCCCAGTCCAGTGGCCTCGGCGGCGGTGCGTTTATTCTGTACTGGGACGGCAAGCGGGTGCAGGCCTATGATGGCCGCGAAACTGCTCCGGCAGGTGCCACCCCGGGGATGTTCATGGGGGCAGAAGGTCAACCGATCCCTTTCTCCGAGGCCCAGATAGGCGGACGTTCAGTCGGCGTGCCCGGGGTGCTCAGGGCGCTGGAAATGGCCCATCAGCAGCATGGCAAACTGCCCTGGAGTGATCTGTTCCTACCGGCAATCAAACTGGCCAGCGAAGGTTTTCCTGTTTCCCAGCGCTTGCATACGCAAATCGCCGCCGACAGGTTTATCGCCGGCTCGGCGGAAATGGCCCGGTATTTCCTTACACCTCAAGGGCAAGCGTTGCCGGTTGGCACCTTGCTGAAAAACCCGGAACTTGCACGCACCTTGCAAACAATTGCCAGCCGTGGCGCCGATGGGTTTTACCAGGGGGCCGTCGCGCAGGCGATGGTCGACAACGTTCGATCCCACCCTCGTGCCGGGACCCTGTCCCTGGCGGATATCAGTGGTTACCAGGCCAGGGAGCGCACACCGGTGTGTGCGGACTACAAGCAGTGGCAAGTCTGCGGTATGCCACCACCGTCTTCGGGCGGTGTCGCGGTGTTGCAGACCCTGGGGATTCTTGAGGCCCTGCAAGATAAATCCCCGGCCCTCGATCTCGCCAGCATGCCCCCCGTACCGAGCAGCTCCGGTGCAGGTCTTGAGCCTTCGCCTTCAGCGGTACACCTGATCGCAGAAGCCGAGCGCCTGGCTTACGCTGACAGGGCACAGTACCTGGCGGACAGTGACTTCGTACCAGTCAATGTGAAAGGGCTGACGGATAAAGCCTATTTCAGGACGCGGGCCGCTCTGATCGGTGACAAGAGCATGGGCCGTGCCGAGGCCGGTGTTCCGGCAGGCATTAACCTTGCCCTGGCCCCTGATCGCTCGCCACTGCGCATTTCGACCTCCCACATATCCGCTGTCGATGACCAGGGCGGGGCGATCGCCATGACCACTTCGGTTGAGGCTGCGTTTGGTTCACACGTAATGACCCAGGGTTTTATCCTGAACAATCAGCTCACCGACTTCTCGTTTATTCCCGAAGAAAACGGCAAGCCGGTGGCCAACCGCATCGAGCCGGGCAAGCGCCCGCGCTCTTCAATGGCCCCGACCCTGGTGTTCGAACGCAAAAGTGGCGAATTGGTCGCAACTATTGGTTCACCGGGTGGCTCGCAAATCATCGAGTACGTCAACAAGTCGGTGGTTGGCCTGCTGGACTGGAAGCTGAACCCCCAGGACGCAATCAGCCTGCCCAACTTTGGCAGCCGCAATGTGGACACTGAGCTTGAGGCTGGCCGGTTCAGCCCGGCGCTGGTGCAACAGTTGCAGGACCGCGGGCACAAGGTGGCGCTGATCGAAATGACCAGTGGCACGCAGATTATTGTGCGTGACAACAACGGCTGGGTTGGTGGTGCCGATCCGCGACGTGAAGGTACAGCTTCAGGGGATTGATACGCAGTCAAAAGCCCCTTAGCCCAACCCTCTCCCGCACGGAGAGGGTACTGATCTGCCACAGAGCATCTACAGGCGCTGCAAAATCAGGCCTGTGCCTGCCATGCCAGCGGCGGCACAAAACTCTCGAGTTCGTCTTCTACGCATTGAATGAGGCGCCCCACCTGACCGGGGGTCATCACCGCCGAGCAGGGGATACCGGCGACGGTAATCACGGTTTCACCACTGGCACGGTCAAACAAGCGGGCGATCATGCTGCCTGGTGCGTCCATGGTTGCCTCGAAGCCCATCGGGTGAAAATGCCAGCGCATCAGTTGGCAGGCATTGGGGAAGGTGACTTTGTTGATGTTGTCCATGGGGTACATAGAGCAATTCCTTTAGCTCAAGATAAGGGGCGGTTGTTTCTGACCGCATAGGTTTTCAAGTATTTCGTGATCAAACCTAACACCCGGGAGAGTTGCTGCTAAGCCTTATTTTTCCCGCAACCCGGTTGTTTGCCCGTACTTTGATGTGAATCATGCACTTAGGTTATTTATCCGCAGCCAGTACCCATTGAAGCCCATGGCCAAACTCGGCACTCTGTGTTTTTTTACCTTCGAGCCCCCCATGCCAGCTCCAGACGACGGTCCCGAAAATACCCGCGCCACCGGCGAAACCGTGCTGCGTTACCACCTGTGCTGGAAGCATCGGGATCTGGACGGGGTAATGGCGTTGTATCACCCCGATGTGACCTACAACGACTTCTTCCAGAATCGGGTCATGGTGTTCAATGAACTGCGCGAGTATGTGCAGTCGTCCATGCCCAGAGAGCCGGATGAGGCCCTTGAGCACAGTGATCGCATCCGCCTGGATGGCAATACCGCGTTTATTCAATACCGCATGACTTTGCGCGGCAGCCCGGGCCTGGTTTCATTTCGCGCCAGTGAGGCGATTACCGTGCGCGACGGGCTCATCTGGCAAGTCAATGAGTACGCCTCGCTGGTGCATGAAGCGGCGGCCAGCCCGGCCCGGCAGGGCTCGTTGCGCCCGGCGGTGAGCCGTCTGGGGCTGTCGGCCCGTCAGCTGAGCTTTATGGCGCAAGACCTGCAAACCTACTTTGAACGCCAGCAACCCTTTCTTGACCCTGAACTCGACCTGCAGCAGGTAGCCAGGGCCTGCGGTTATACGCGCAATCAAATGTCGTATCTGCTTAATCAGGTGCTCGGACAAAGCTTTTACCGCTATGTGAATCAGGCGCGCCTGCGCCATGTTCTGGCGGCGATGGACATAGCTGCTACTCCGGTCAAGGTTGATGAAATGGCCTTTGCAGCAGGCTTCAACTCGATTTCGGCGTTTTACAGCTGTTTTCGCCAGCACACCGGGCAATCGCCCAAAGCCTATGCCAAACAAATTTCTTTGCGGGCACGCACGCAAGACGTGCCCTGATGCCAGCGACTAGGATCGAGCCATTCCTGGATCGGTGTGGAGTCGGCAATGCCAGCATGGTGCTCAATCAGTTTGTGGATGGACCAGCTTGGGGAGGAACTCGCACCCCGACCGTCCCTTGAGCACGATCTGGATGTCGATGTGGCTATCATCGGCGCCGGATATACCGGGCTGTGGACCGCGTACTACCTCAAGCGCCATGCGCCTGAACTGAGCATTGCCATTGTTGAAGCGCAAACGGCCGGTTTTGGTGCATCAGGGCGCAATGGCGGCTGGCTGATGGGCAACCTGCTGGGCGAAGACCGCTTGCTTGCAGGCCTGTCTGTGGAACAGCGCCGGGAATCCTTCGACTTGTTGCACGGTATTCCTGATGAAGTGAAGAATGTTATCGATCGTGAGGGTATCGACTGCGATTACCGTAAAGGGGGTGCCTTGTATTGCGCGGCGCGCTACCCGGAGCAGGAGGCCAGCTTGCGCAGTTATCTGGCCAGCCTGTATGCCGAAGGCCTGAACGAATCCGACTACCGCTGGCTCACCCCGGCCGAGCTGGCGCAACAGATCCGCATCAACCGGCCTTATGGCGGGATTTTCACACCGCACATCGCCACCCTTCACCCGGCCAAACTGGTGCGTGGTTTGGCCCGCGCCGTTGAGCGCATGGGTGTACAGATCTACGAACAAAGCCCGGTATCCGAGTGGCAGGCAGGGTTCCTACGCACGGCCAGGGCGCAGGTGCGCAGCCGCTGGGTGGTGCCTGCCGTGGAAGGTTATGCCAACACCCTGGCGCCTTTGGGCCGCTATCAACTGCCGGTACAGAGTCTGATCGTGGCAACAGAGCCATTGCCTCAAGCCACGTGGGACGAGATTGGCCTGTGCAAGGGCCAGGCCTTCAGTGAGAGCAGCCGTCAGGTCACTTACGGCCAGCGCACGGCCGACAACCGCCTGGTATTTGGTGCCCGGGGCGGATATCAGTTTGGCGGGCGCCTGCGTGAGAACTTTGACCTCAGCCGCGATGAAATCGAACTGCGTCGCTATTTGTTCAGCGAACTGTTCCCGCAACTGAAAAACGTTGAAATCAGCCATGCATGGGGTGGCAACCTGGGGATGTCGCGACGTTTTCAGCCGCACATGCTGTGTGATCGGCAGCAGGGCATTGCCCTGGCCGGCGGCTACGGTGGCGAGGGCGTGGGGGCCAGCCATCTGGGCGGGCGCACCCTGGCCGACCTGATCCTGCAGCGCGACACCCTGGAAGTCCGCCAGCCCTGGGTCTTGACCGAAGGCGGGTTGGGTGCGCTGAAGAGCTGGGAGCCAGAGCCGTGCCGCTGGCTGGGCTACAACGCAATCATTCGCAGCTTTGTGTACGAAGACAAAACCCTGGCCAACGCCAACAGCCCGCCTTGGCGTCGGCAATTTGCCCGCCGCCTGGCCGGGGTGATGGAAGGCTTTATGAAGTAATCCGACATTTGCGTTCAACAGGAAGCACGCCATGAGCATTACCCAGTTCAAAAACACCGCCCAGGTGACGTTGCAGGAGTCTTTCCCCGTGGCCGAGCCCCTCGGTACACCGGTGGCGGTGACCTCGCTGACCTGCGTGGAGCGTAACGACGGCGTCGAAACCGGTATCTGGGAATGCACCCCGGGCCGATGGCGCCGGCAGATCATGGAGCAGGAGTTCTGCCACTTCATTCAAGGCCGCTGCACCTTTACTCCGGACAACGGTGAAACCCTGACCATAGAAGCGGGCGATGCACTGATGTTGCCTGCCAACAGCACCGGTATCTGGGATATCCAGGAAACCGTGCGCAAGACCTATGTATTGATCCTTTGATCGCCGAAACCTGCCTATAAAAACAGCTGCCCAAAACATGCAAGGAATCGAATCATGATCCGTATAAGCCTGTTGCCCCTGATGCTGGCCACTACCTTGTGTCAGGCCGGTGAAACCGTAAAAGTCTATAACTGGTCGGATTACATTGCCCCCGACACGATGAAGAACTTTCAGCGCGATACCGGCATTGCTTTCAGCTATGACCTGTTTGACAGCAACGAAACGCTGGACGGCAAGTTGATGACGGGCTCATCCGGTTATGACGTGGTGTTTCCGTCCAACCACTTTATGGCGCGGCAGATCCAGGGCAAGGCGCTGAAGAAGCTCGACAAGAGCCAGTTGCCAAACTGGAAGAATCTCAACCCGGTGCTGCTCAAGGCACTGCAGGTCAATGATCCGGGCAACGAACATGGTTTTCCTTACCTGTGGGGCAGCACCGGCATTGGCTATAACATCGCCAAAGTAAAAGCCGTGCTGGGGGATGACGCGCCGGTGGATTCCTGGGATCTGATCTTCAAGCCCGAGAATATGGAGAAACTCAAATCCTGCGGCGTGGCGATTCTGGATAATGGCCCGGAGATCTTGCCAGCGGCACTCAACTACCTGGGGTTGCCTCATCACAGCAAAAACCCGGCTGACTACAAGAAAGCTGAAGAGATGCTGCTCAAGGTCCGACCTTATATCAGCTACTTTCACTCATCGAAGTACACCAGCGACCTAGCCAACGGCAATATTTGCGTGGCCGTAGGCTTCTCTGGCGATATCTTGCAGGCCGAAACCCGCGCTAAAGAGGCCGGAAATGGCGTCGAAATCGGTTATTCGATTCCCAGGGAAGGTGCCGCCATCTGGTTTGACATGGTTGCCATGCCCGCCGATGCACCTGACGAAAAAGCTGCTTACAGCTTTATGAACTACCTGCTGCGCCCGGATGTAATGGCCGGGATCACCAACTACGTGCACTACGCCAATGGCAACGAGCAGGCCGATGCCTTGGTCAGCTCTGAAATCAAGGCTGACACCAAGGTCTATCCAACCCCCGCCATGATGGACAAGCTGTTTGCCCTGGAGGCCATGCCGCTGAATATTGACCGGGTACGCACGCGTGTCTGGACCAATATCAAAAGCGGCAAGTAACTAGCGCAATGCTTGCGGGTTGACCAGATTGGCCGGGCGTTCACCGGCCAATGCCGCCAGCAGGTTTTCGACCGCGCAACGGGCCATGGCCTCGCGGGTTTCGAAGGTGGCCGAACCGATATGTGGCGTGGCCACCACGTTATCCAGCTTCAGCAAGGGCGAGGTCAGTTCCAGCGGTTCGCGCTCGAACACATCCAGCCCGGCAGCGCGGATCTGACCTTGTTGCAGGGCGTTGATCAGCGCCGCTTCGTCCACCACTTTGCCTCGGGAGATATTGATAAAAATGCTCTCGCGGCGCATCAGGGCAAATTGCTCGGCGCCGATCAAACCCTCGGTTTGTGCGGTCAGGGGCAAGGTCAGGCAGATAAAGTCGGCTTCTTGCAGCAGCTCGTCGAGGCTGCGGTACTGCGCATTGAAACGCGCCTCTACTGCGGGTTTGGGCGAGTTGCTGTGGTAAATCACCGGCATGCCGAAGCCAAAATGGCCGCGCTGGGCCAGGGCTTCGCCGATGCGGCCCATGCCGATAATACCCAGGGTCTTGCCGTGAACGTCGGTGCCGAAATGCTCGGGGCCGACGTTTTTCTGCCATTCGCCGTTGCGCACCATGTTGGCCAGTTCAACCACCCGCCGGGCGCTGGCCAGGACCAGGGCAAAGCCGGTGTCTGCAGTGGTTTCGGTGAGCACGTCAGGGGTGTTGGTGAGCTGGATCTTGCGCTCGGTCATATAGTCGATGTCGTAGTTGTCGACACCCACCGACACACTGGCGACTGCTTCAAGGTTCGGTGCCAGGTCCAGCAGTTGCGCATCCAGCTTCAGGCTTGCGCCCAGAATGCCTTGCGCCCGGGGCAGGGCGGCACGCAGTTGGTCCATGCCTGCGGCGTCAAGCTTCTTGATCAGCGTGACATCGGCCTGGGCTTGCAGGCGCTGCATCAGTTCCGGGGACAGTTCTTTGTAGAGCACTACATTCTTTTTCAAGGGATTCACCGACATTGAATTCAAGAGTGGGCCAGACGTTGCGAGGTGCTGTGTTGCGGCGCAGCAGGGTCTTTGGCAGCGGGTTTGAGCATGAGGGTCAGCAGTACCGAAATCATCAGCGCGCCACTCATCAACAGAAACGATGCGCCCGTCGAGCCGGTGGAGCTGTTCAGGTAACCCACCAGGTACGAACCGGCAAACGAACCCAGTGCGCCCATGCTGTTGATCAGCGCCATGGCACCACCGGCCACGTTGGAGGGCAGGATTTCCGGAATGATGGCGAAAAACGGACCATAAGGGGCGTACATGCAGCCCCCGGCAATGACCAGGAGTGCGTAGGACCACCAAAAGTGTTCAGCGCCCAGCATGTAGGAAGCGTAGAACGCCACAGACGCGATCAGCAGCGGTGGCCAGACGAAGCGTTTGCGCTTTTGCATTTTGTCCGAGCCCCAGGACACCACCAGCATCGCAATCACGGCTGCCAGATAGGGCAGGGCCGAGAGCCAGCCAGCTTCGATCATGTCCATCTGCGCGCCTTGCTTGAGAATCGAAGGCAGCCACAGGACAAAGCCGTAGACGCCGATGCTCCAGCAGAAAAACTGCAAGGCCAGCAGGATAACGGCGGGCGTACGGAACGCTGCAGCGTAGTTTTTCACCGGCTTGAGGCCCACTTGCTCGGCATCCAGTGCGCTTTGCAGGTCTTGTTTCTCCTGATTGCTCAGCCATTTGGCTTCGCTTGGACGGTCATCGGCCAGGCGCCACCAGATAAAGGCCCAAAGCACTGCAGGCAGACCTTCGACGATAAACATCCAGCGCCAGCTGTAATGCTGCACCAGATAACCCGATACCACTGACATCCACAACATGGTCACCGGGTTGCCCAGGATCAGGAAGGTGTTGGCCCGCGAGCGTTCGGCACGGGTGAACCAGTGGCACAGGTACACCAGCATGGCCGGCATTACGGCGGCTTCAACCACTCCGAGGGTAAAACGGATAACAATCAGCCAGTAGGCGTTGGACACCACGCCGGTCAATGTGGCCAGGCTGCCCCAGAGGATCAGGCTGACAAAAATCAGCTTTTTCACACTGTTTCTCTGGGCGTAGATCGCCCCGGGTACCTGGAAGAAGAAATAGCCAAGAAAGAACAGCGCGCCCAGCAACGACGACAGCCCGGGGGTGATGTTCAGGTCTTCGGCCATTCCTGAGGCAGCTGCGAAACCGTAGTTGGCACGGTCAAGGTACGCCAGGCTGTAGGTGATAAACACGATCGGCATGATGTACCACCAACGACGGGCGGCGAGTTTTAGGGATTGCATAGAGGGTGCTCCTGAGCTTGTTTTTGTTTTTTCGCAGCAGGTGACAGGTCAAGCAGATAGCGGTGTTTCAAGAGGCGCGTGCAGCGCGTTGTAGTGGTTCAGTTCGTCGCGGGTGGGCAGGCCTTCCATATCGCCGCGGCTCTGTACGGCGCGACTGCCAATCCAGTTGCCGCGCTGTACGGCCTCGGCAAAACCGAGATTTTCCAGCAAGGCACTGACTACCCCGACGGCAAAGCCATCACCGGCACCCACGGTGTCGATAACGTTGGCCACCGGCACAGCCGGGACAAACTGCTCAACCTGGGCGGTGCGATAAAACGCGCCTTTGGCCCCCAGTTTGATAATCACGGCTTCAGCACCCTGATCGAGATAGAAGGCGGCGATATCGGACGGGTCTTCAAAACCTGTCAGTAGCCGGCCCTCACTCAAGCCCGGCAGTACCCAGTCGGCGTGGGCAGCAAGCGCATTGATGTCGCGAATCATCTGTTGTTCGCTGGCCCACAACGATGGGCGCAGATTCGGATCGAACGACACGCTGTTACCTGCTGCGCGCATCGACTTCATCAGCTCAAAGGACAGTTCATTGCAGCTGGCCGACAGCGCAGGCGGTATGCCGGTGGCGTGCAGGTGGCGGGCGCCGAGCAACTGCGGGTTGAGCACGGAGCGGTCCATATGGCTGGCGGCCGAGCCCCGGCGGAAGTACTCCACCTGTGGGTCGCTGCCGTCGTCAACGCGGGATTTGAACTGAAAGCCCGTGGGATGTTGCGTATCAGTGGTCACGTACTGGCAGTTCAGCCCTTCGGCTTGCAGTGCATGGCGTACAAAGCGCCCTAGGGAGTCCGCGCCCACTCGGCTCAACCAGGCGACATTGAAGCCCAGTCGCGCAAGGCCAATGGCCACGTTGCTGTCCGCCCCGGCGATGCGTTTGTGGAACCGTTCGACCAGGGCCAGATCGCCAGTTTCTTCAGCCACCAGCATGGCCATGGTTTCGCCAAACGACAGCACATCGACCTTAGACATGGCTCAACTCCTGTTGTTTTTGGCTCAAGCGCGCCAGTACGGCGACGTGTTCCTGGGTCAAGCCGTCCAGATCCGAGCCCTGCAGCGGATATTCGATGGCCCGGGTCAGACCGTGGGGCATATGGGTCATCAGGTGCTGCCAGTGCTGCAGGTCGGTGTCGGTTGGCGGTGTGGCGACCAGTTTGCCGTCCGGGCGACGGCTCACGCCTTTGCAGTGCAGATAGGTGACGTAGCGGCCCAGCAGGCGGGCTGCGGTACTGGCCGACTGATCCTGCCAGTGCCAGTTGCCGATATCGAAGGTCATGCTGATTGGCGCTTGCTGTTGTTCAACCTGATCGAAAAAACGCTGCATGGGCTCAATGCGCCCACCGTAGGAGGTCTGGTCGTTTTCTACCAGCAGGCGTACAGGTTGCTGGTTGAGCAGGGCAGCGAGGTTTTGCAGGTCACAGTGTTCGGTGAAATAGCCCAGTGACACTTTCAGCCATTGGGCGCCGAAAGCGTGGGCGCGCTGCAAGGTGGCCAGCAGTTGGGTATTGGGCCGCGACTGCCCGGCTTCCCACAGTTCCAGTGGCGATGAGAACACGCATTCAAGCCCGTTATCCTGCACGGCTTGGCTGAATGTGGTCGGATCTTCTGTGGTCAGCAGTTCTTCGCGCAGTTCGATGCGTGACACACCGGCGTTGGCCAACACTTCAATAAAGCTGGCCTGGCCGCGCTGGCGAACCAGATCGGCACCGTAGCTCGACAAACTGATGGAAACGGGAAATGTAGTCATTGTCATTATTCTCTGAAACCGGTTTCATTTTGTTGTGCATCAAACGGCCGGTAACCGGGTCAAGGTTGTCAGCCGGTAATGTGTCAGGCAGTCATGGGTGATCGGGTTGAGCCGCGAACAATCAATTGAGGGGCAAAATCCAGTGCCAGGGGTGCAGATTTGTCACCGCCCAGGCGTTTAAGCAGGCAGTCAAAAGCGCTGGCACCGATCTGTTGCGTAGGCTGGGCCAGGGCAGTGATGCCGTTACCCACCAGCGGGAACCATTCCAGGTCATCCAGGGCAATCAGGCCCACGTCTTCAAACAAGCGGCAATTCAAGTCGCGCAGCACCTGGGTACAAGCCAGCGCAGCCAGGCCGTTGGCACAAAATATGGACTTGGGGCCGTGGCCGGGTGCTTGCATGAAGGACTGGATGGCAGCACGAAGGCCTGTACCGGTTTTTACTACGGCGCCGTGCAGGGCAGGGCGCGCGGCCAACTGGCGGGTAAAACTGTCGATGCGCTCGATTCGCGAACTGGTGCCATCGACCGGCTCACTGACCATCAGCACATCGCGATAGCCCTGCTGCTCAAGATGCTCCACAGCCATGCGCACCGCGTCAGCGTTATCGAGGCCGACCAGATCGGTATGCAGTTGCTCGACTTTGCGGTCGATCAGCACGATGGGCATTTCCTGATGCAGTTCTTGCAGTGCGTCAGGGTCATGGCCAAGGGTGTTAAGGATCAATCCTTCGATATTGTAGGAGCGTAGCGCTGCCAGATGCTGACGCTCTTGCTCGTCATTACGGTCGGTATTGCACACCACCAGGTTGTAGCCGTGCAGGCGGCAGGCGGTTTCGACGCCGTGCATGACGGCAATGGAGTAGGGGTTGCGGATATCGGCCACCAGCATGCCGATCAGCCGTGTGCGTCCGCGTTTCAGGCCACGGGCCATTTGATTTGGGCGATAGCCCAGGTCATTGATAGCGCGCTCGATCCGTTCGGCGATGGCTACGGAGAGCAAGGCGCGGTCTTCGCCGATAAAGCGTGACACGCTGGCCTTGGAGACGCCGGCGCGCTGGGCAACATCGAGCATGGTTACGCGGGAGCGTTGAGCTGCGGAAAAACTGTTCACGGCCTGAAACCTTTTATTGGTGTTATCGCAGGCGATTTCGCGGGTGGGCGCTGAAACCGGTTTCATGGAAACCCAAATACCCTGATGACGTCAAGTGACAATGGTTTTAAGGGATACCCGGACCTGTAGCCGCTGAGGAGCGAAGCGAGGCTGCGATCGGCTGCGCAGCAGTCGTAGAACCAGGCCGCTCGACCTCTCAGACATACCGAAATTGCCGGTTTTACGAGCGCTTCGCGCCTCAGCGACTACAACGATCAGGCAACTTGCTAGTTGC
This sequence comes from Pseudomonas bubulae, assembly GCF_900618535.1. GTDB lineage: Bacteria > Pseudomonadota > Gammaproteobacteria > Pseudomonadales > Pseudomonadaceae > Aquipseudomonas > Aquipseudomonas bubulae. Next base: position 219,070 of record NZ_UYJA01000001.1, read on the forward strand.
GACGCAAACTTGTCAGTTAGCGACGTTGCACATATAAAAATCGAGAAGTTGTCGTGGCGAGAAAGTTATATGACGAGTGTTATATCAATCTGCTTTCGGCCCAGGTTAGAGACGAACGGGAAGCCGTTTAATTTAACTTTTTATAATTAGAGCAGGCAGTCAGTTAGTGGTCGATAGCGGATAAAAAAATACTGCCGGTCAAGTATTCAATGTTTCCGGGAACTTGCGCCGTTTGCGCAAATAAGCCGTAAAAAAGTACTGGACTAAATATTTCAGGTTGTGTCAGTTTTGCTCCGCCATAAACGGCGAGTGATAGGACGATCTCGCCAAGGGGTCGTCGTGGTCTGTCAATAAACTTTCTACTGCTAAACAAGGAAATGTTTACATGTCGAAACTTAAAGAGAAAGCGGCACTGTCCGTTGGCCAGGTACAAGCGGCAAGCGCCAGCAGTTCTGCCTTCACTCAGATTGATAACTTTAGCCATTTCTATGATCGTGGTGATCATCTGGTCAATGGCAAACCTTCGCTCACTACCGACCAGGCCGCCGATCAGCTCACGCGTTCCGGCGCCAGTTGGCACGACCTCAACGGCGACGGTGTGATCAACCTTACCTACACGTTCCTCACGGCACCGCCGGTGGGTTACGCGACCCGTGGCCTGGGCACTTTCAGCCAGTTCTCCTCGCTGCAGAAAGAGCAGGCCAAGCTGTCGCTGGAATCCTGGGCCGATGTGGCCAAGGTGACCTTCACTGAAGGCGCTGCAGTCCGTGGCGGTGATGGCCACATGACCTTTGCCAATTTCAGTGCAAGTAACGGCGGTGCGGCGTTTGCCTATCTACCCAGCAGTTCGCGCAAGGGTGAGTCGTGGTACTTGATCAACAAGGACTATGAGGTCAACAAGACCCCGGGTGAAGGCAATTATGGTCGCCAGACCCTGACCCATGAAATCGGCCATACACTGGGCCTGTCGCACCCGGGTGACTATAACGCCGGCAATGGCAACCCGACCTACCGGGATGCGGTGTATGGCGAAGACACCCGTGCCTACAGCGTTATGAGCTACTGGAGTGAAAGCAACACCGGCCAGCATTTCACCAATAGTGGCGAAGGTGCTTACGCCTCTGCGCCATTGCTGGATGATATTGCGGCGGTGCAGAAACTCTATGGCGCCAACCTCGAAACCCGCGCTGGCGATACGGTCTATGGTTTCAACTCCACCGCCGATCGTGATTTCTACAGCGCGACGTCTGCCAGTTCCAAGCTGATTTTCTCGGTGTGGGACGGTGGCGGCAACGACACCCTGGACTTCTCCGGCTTTAGCCAGAACCAGAAGATCAACCTGACTGCAGGCTCGTTCTCCGATGTTGGCGGCATGACCGGCAACGTGTCGATTGCCCAAGGCGTCACCGTGGAAAACGCCATTGGCGGTTCGGGCAACGATCTGCTGATCGGCAACAGCGCTGACAATGTGCTCAAGGGCGGCGCCGGCAACGACATTATCTATGGCGGCGGCGGTGCTGATACCTTGTGGGGCGGTACGGGTTCAGATGTGTTTGTGTTTGGCGCGGTGTCTGACTCTGCGCCGGGTGCAGCCGATATCATCATGGACTTCCAGTCCGGTATCGACAAAATTGATGTATCGGCCATCACCAAGCTGGCCGGGCTTAACTTTGTCGAGGCCTTTACCGGCCGTGCCGGTGAAGCGATTGTCAGCTATGACACGGCCAGCAACCTGGGCCACTTTGCGGTCGATTTCAGCGGTCATGCCGTTGCCGACTTCCTGGTGAACACTGTTGGCCAAGTGGCAACTTACGACATCGTTGTCTAAGCCTGCCGGTACACGGGCAGCGCGCAAGCGCTGCCCTCTGCCAGGAAGCCTGAAATCATGAGTCATTTGGCATACCGTTTATTCAGGGCAGTGGGGTGTATCGCCGCACTGCTGACTTTTACCACAGAGAGCGCCATGGCCAATTCCTTGCTGTTGATGAGCCCCGCACAACTGGCGGGCAGTTGGACGTTTTACCTGCAGGGCGATGCAAAAGAGGCCTGCACGGTGCAGTTGATTGCCGAACATAAAACCTTCAGTGCGCAAGTGAAGTGTTTGAAAACATGGTTGGGCGAAGTGCCAAAAAGTTGGTCGCCAACACCGGACGGTCTGTTTCTGATGGGCGAGGATGGAACAGCTCTGGTGCATATGAACCGGATTGAGCCCGGTCACTATGAAGCGAAGATCAAACCCGAAACAGTGTTGGTGATGGTGCGTGGCAATCATTAAGTTGTACCGAAATTGTAACTTCAATCGCGCGAGGCTGGGCGCCCCCTGTTAGGAGCGGCGCAAGTGCGCCTGTCAGTTTTATTTATGTGCGAAAGCCGTACTTATCGATCAAGGACGATTCATGAGGCGATTGAAAAACAGCACCGTTGCGCCGTTGATACATGCACTGGCTGACTATAAGAGCATTCTGGTCAGCGTGGGCTGCTTTACTGCCCTGATCAATATATTGATGCTGGTGCCATCGATTTATATGCTCCAGGTGTATGACCGGGTACTGTCGTCACAGAACACAACAACGCTGGCCATGCTGTCATTCATGGTGGTGGGTTTTTTCATCTTTATCGGGATGCTTGAAACGGTCCGCAGTTTTATTGTGATCCGCATCGGCAGCCAGCTGGAGCGCAGGTTCAACCAACAGGTGTACCGCGCCGCGTTCGAGCGCAACCTGTTCAGCGGCCAGGCCCACGCCGGGCAGGCATTGGGGGATTTGACCCTGATCCGCCAGTTTGTCACCGGTCCGGCGCTGTTCGCCTTCTTTGATGCTCCGTGGTTTCCCGTCTATTTGTGCGTGATCTTTCTGTTCAGTCCCTGGCTCGGTCTTATGGCGACGTCTGGGGCACTGCTGCTCATAGCCCTGGCGTGCATCAATGAGGTGATGACGCGCAAGCCCCTGAGCCAGGCCAGCCTGTACTCCCAACAATCCAGCCAATTGGCTACCAGCCACCTGCACAATGCCGAGACCATTCAGGCCATGGGCATGCTGGGTGTGTTGCGCCAACGCTGGTTTAACCTGCATTCGCGATTTCTGGCCGAGCAAAACAAGGCCAGTGACACCGGCGCAGTGATTGGTTCGGTGAGCAAAACCTTGCGCTTGTGCCTGCAGTCACTGGTGCTCGGCCTGGGTGCCTTGCTGGTGATCAACGGTGATATGAGCGCGGGCATGATGATTGCCGGTTCGATTTTGATGGGCCGTGTGCTGAGCCCCATCGATCAGTTGATCGCTGTCTGGAAGCAATGGAGCTCGGCAAAGTTGGCCTATCAACGCCTGGACAGTCTGTTGCGCGAGCATCCGCCCAGTGAAGACAACATGCAGCTGCCAGCCCCCATGGGTCAGGTGAGCTTTGAACAGGTCAGTGCGGCACCGCCGGGACAGCGCCTGCCCACCTTGCATCAGGTCAGCTTTAGCCTCAATGCAGGCGAGGTGCTCGGTGTGCTGGGTGCGTCGGGTTCGGGCAAGTCGACCCTGGCGCGGGTACTGGTAGGCGTCTGGCCGACGCTGGCGGGCACGGTGCGTTTGGATGGCGCGGACATTCACCAGTGGAACCGCGATCAATTGGGCCCACATATCGGCTACCTGCCCCAGGACATCGAGCTGTTCAGCGGCAGCATTGCCGAGAATATCGCCCGCTTTCGTGAGGCAGATCCCCGGCAGGTGGTCGCTGCGGCGCAGCAGGCCGGGGTTCACGAGATGATTTTGCGTTTGGCGCAAGGTTACGACACGGTTCTGGGGGACGAGGGCAGTGGCCTGTCGGGCGGGCAAAAGCAGCGGGTCGCTCTGGCGCGTGCCTTGTATGGCAATCCGCGGCTGGTGGTGCTGGATGAACCCAACTCCAACCTCGATGCCGTCGGTGACGCAGCCCTGACCCGGGCCATTGCTCACCTCAAGGCGCAGGGCTGCACCGTGGTGCTGGTGACGCACCGTTCGGCGTCGCTGGCCCAGGCCGACAAACTGCTGGTACTCAATGAAGGTCGCTGCCAGGTGTTCGGGCCAAGTGCCGAGGTGCTCAAAGCCTTGTCCGGGGCCCAGCAGCAACACGCCGCGCCGCAGGCGGCCAGTATCAACCGTCAGAGTGCTGAAGCATGAGCAAGGACGCTGGATTGATGAATGACCACAATCAACCGCCCGTGCGCGAGCGCGGGGCGGGATTTTACGTGCGGGCAGGCTGGGTGCTGACCCTGGTCGGAGCGGGCAGCTTTTTTCTCTGGGCCAGCCTTGCACCGCTGGACGAAGGCATACCGGTACAGGGTACGGTGGTGGTCTCGGGCAAGCGCAAGGCAGTGCAGTCGTTGGGTGCCGGAGTGATGAGCCAGATTCTGGTGCGCGAGGGCCAGACAGTACGTCAGGGCGAGGTATTGTTTCGACTGGACCAGACCCAGGTTGAAGCTGACGTGCAATCCTTGCGCGCGCAGTACCGCATGGCCTGGGCCAGCCAGGCGCGCTGGCAAAGCGAGCGTGACAACCTGGCACGGGTGAGTTTTCCGCCGGAATTGAGTCTGGACCCTGACCCTCGGCTGGCCCTGGTACTGGAGGGGCAGCAGCAGTTGTTCAGTAGCCGGCGCGAAGCCTTTGCCCGTGAACAGGCCGGGCTCAAGGCCAGTGTCGAAGGCGCAACCCGGCAACTGGACGGTATGCGTCGTGCGCGCAGCGATCAAATAGCGCAGGCCGACTCCCTGCGCCAGCAGTTGAGCAACCTGCGCCCCCTGGCTGAAAAAGGGTATATCCCGCGCAATCGCCTGATGGAATACGAGCGGCAGCTGTCACAGGTGCAGCAGGATCTGGCGCAGAACGCCGGTGAAAGCGGGCGTATCGAGCAGGGTATTTTGGAGTCGCGGCTCAAACTGGCGCAGCACATCGATGAATATCAGAAGGAAGTGCGTAGCCAACTGGCCGATGCCCAGCTCAAAACCCTGACCCTGGAGCAGCAACTGACTTCGGCCGGGTTTGACCTGCAGCACAGTGAAATCTCTGCGCCAGCTGATGGCATCGCAGTCAACCTCAGCGTGCATACCGAAGGCGCGGTGGTGCGGGCGGGCGAAACCCTGCTGGAGATCGTGCCGCAGGGCACCCGCCTTGAGGTCGAGGGACGCCTGCCGGTGCATCTGGTGGACAGGGTGGGCAGCCAGTTGCCAGTGGATATTCTGTTTACGGCATTCAATCAAAGCAGCACACCGCGTGTGTCGGGGCAGGTCAACCTGGTTTCCGCCGACCAGTTGCTCGATGAAAAAACCGGCATGCCGTACTACGTGCTGCGCAGTTCGGTGAGTGATCAGGCGCTGGAGAAACTCAACGGGTTGGTGATTAAACCTGGCATGCCGGCCGAGATGTTTGTACGCACGGGCGAGCGTTCGCTGCTCAATTACCTGTTTAAACCGCTGCTGGATCGCGCAGGGTCTGCGTTGACTGAGCGCTAGGATGCTGCCATTTATGAAAACAGCTTCGATGTTGGGCCTGGGCCTCGCGCTGTGGGCGGGCCTCGCAGCCAGCGCACAGGCACTGGGGCCGTTTCAGGTATATGAACAGGCCTTGCGCAATGATCCCGAGTTCCTCGCCGCGATCAAGGCGCGGGACGCGGGCCTGGAGAGTCGCAATATTGGTCGTGCCGGGCTGCTGCCCAAACTCTCGTACAACTACAACAAAGGCCGCAATAACTCCCAGGCCACCTATTTGAATGAGCGTGGCAATACCCACGACGACCGCAACTACAACAGTTATGGCTCGACCTTGACCTTGCAGCAGCCATTGATCGATTACGAGGCGTACGCCAATTACCGTAAAGGCGTGGCCCAGTCGCTGTTTGCCGATGAGACATTTCGCAGCAAAAGTCAGGAACTGCTGGTGCGGGTGCTGACCCATTACACCCAGGCGTTGTTTGCGCAAGACCAGATCGACAATGCCCGGGCCAAGAAAAAAGCCTATGAGCAGCAGTTTCGGCAAAACGAGCACATGTTTCGCCAGGGCGAGGGCACCCGCACCGACATTCTTGAAGCCGAGTCGCGTTACGAGCTGGCCACTGCCGAGGAAATCCAGGCCCATGACGAACAGGATGCGGCCTTGCGCGAGCTGGGCGCGTTGATTGGCGTGGCCACCCTGGATATCGATGAGCTGACGCCATTGACCCGCAGTTTCAGCTCATTGCCGCTGGAACCGGGGAGTTTCTCGAGCTGGCATGAAATGGCACTGGAGAGTAATCCGATACTGGCGTCGCAGCGTGAGGCGCTGGAAGTGGCAAGGTACGAAGTTGAGCGCAACCGGGCAGGGCATCTGCCCAAACTCAATGCCTATGCCAGCGTGCGAAAGATGGAATCCGACAGTGGCAACACCTACAACCAGCGCTACGACACCAACACCATCGGCATTGAAATCAGTGTGCCGCTGTATGCAGGGGGCGGGGTGTCGGCCTCGGTGCGTCAAGCCAGCAGCAATCTGGCCCAAGTGGAGTACGAGCTGGAAGGCAAAACCCGTGAAACCCTTATCGAACTGCGACGCCAGTTCAATGCCTGCCAGTCGGGCGTGAGCAAACTACGGGCTTATCAAAAAGCGCTGATTTCAGCCGAGGCGCTGGTCGTATCGACCCGTCAGAGCATTCTGGGCGGGGAGCGGGTCAATCTCGATGCGCTAAACGCCGAGCAGCAGCTGTACAGCACGCGGCGTGACCTTGCGCAAACCCGTTACGACTATCTGCTGGCCTGGACCAAGCTGCATTTTTACGCAGGCACCCTGGGCGCACAGGACCTGGCACGGGTCGATGAAGCGTTTATCGCGCCGGGGCAAGCATATTGATTTGATCAACGAAGAGAGAAAAACCATGGCAGTGTTTGACTACAAGGATGTGGGTTCCAGCGTATCGGCAACACAGTTCAAGGATGCGATGGCAATCATGCTGTACAGCTATCACAACCTGGACAACGGCTTTGCCGTGGGTTACCAGCAACATGGCCTTGGCACCGGGCTGCCTGCCACACTGGTCAAGGCCTTGCTCGGCGGTACCGATGCCCAAGGGGTAGTGCCGGGGATTCCCTGGAACCCCGATTCGGAAAAGCTTGCCCGCGAGGCGGTCGAAAAAGCCGGGTGGACCCCTATCAGTGCAGAACAGTTGGGCTACACAGGCAAAGTCGATCAGCGCGGGACTTTTTTTGGTGAAAAAGCCGGCTACGGCACTGCCCAGGTGGAGATCCTCGGCAAGTACGCAGCCGATGGCCAACTGACTTCCATCGGTATCGGTTTTCGCGGCACCAGCGGACCGCGTGAGTCGCTGATTAGCGATTCCATCGGCGATGCCATCAGCGATTTGCTGGCAGCGATCGGGCCTGCCGATTACGCTAAAAACTACAGCGCCAACGCGTTTGACATGCTCCTGGGCAAAGTGGCGACCTTTGCCAGCGCGCAAGGGTTGAGCGGCAGCGACGTACTGGTCAGTGGCCACAGCCTTGGCGGCCTGGCCGTCAACAGCCTGGCAGACCTGAGTGGCGATCATTGGGCGGGGTTTTATCGCGACTCAAAGTACATAGCCTTTGCTTCACCCACCCAGAGCGAAAGCACCGACAACGTGCTCAATATCGGCTACGAGAACGACCCGGTGTTCCGTGCCCTCAATGGTTCGGATTTCAATCTGTCGTCGCTGGGCGTGCATGACGCGCATCAGCCATCCGCCACCAACAATATTGTCAGTTTCAATGATCACTACGCTTCCACCGCGTGGAATCTGATGCCCTTTTCGATTGCCAATATTTCGACCTGGATCACCCACTTGCCCAGTGGCTATGAAAGCGGCATGACGCGGATTTTCGACTCGGCGTTTTATGACCTGACCGAAAAGGACTCGACCATTGTGGTCGCCAACTTGTCCAGTCCGGCACGGGAAAACACCTGGGTGCAGGACCTCAATCGCAACGCCGAACCGCACAAGGGCAGCACCTTTATCATAGGCAGCGACGGTAATGACTTGATTCAAGGGGGACGCGGCAATGACTTCCTGGAAGGTCGCGACGGCAATGACACCTTCCGTGACAGTGGCGGCTACAACATCATTCTGGGTGGCAAAGGCGTCAATACGCTGGACTTGCAACAATCGTTGAGCCGCGTGGATGTGGTCAATGACGGGCAGGGCGCCTTGTATGTGCGCGATAGCCACGGCGGGATCACTATTGCCCGTGATATCAGTTTCCTGATAACCGAAGAGCCCGCCTGGCTGGGCCTGACCCACCGCGAAGTCAGCCATCGAGTTGATGATCAGGGGCTGTGGGCCGGCAAAGACCGCAGTGATTACACTCACTCGGTCAAGGCAGGGGCTGCGGACAGTACCCTCACGGCCGGTGAGCAGGGTGACTGGCTGCTGGGGCAGGGCGGCAACGATCACTTGATCGGTTTGCACGGCAATACGGTGTTTGTTGGCGGCGCAGGCAATGACCTGCTGGAGTCGGCAGGCGGTAATAACACCTTTGTGTTCAGCGGCCATTTTGGCAACGACACACTGCTGGGCTACCAGCCCAGTGACAAGTTGGTATTCCTGGGGGTGGATGGTGGCTACAACGCGGACTACCGGGCCCATGCCAGCGCGACGGGGCATGACACCGTGCTCAGCTTTGGCAGCGACTCGGTGACCCTGGTGGGTGTAGGGCTGGCCTCCCTGGCGAGCACGGACATTGTCATCGCCTGACGGCGAGTTGCAAGGGGCAAGCTTCAAGCGTGCTGCTTGTCACTTGCCGCTTGCGGTTGCCTCTAAACCTTAAACTGACGTAACAGCCCATTGAGCTGCACGCTGAGCTCCTTGAGGTGGGCACTGGCAGCGCTTGATTGCTCTGCCGCCAGGGCGGTGCCTTGGGACAGTTCGGCGGCCTGGGTCACATTCAGGTTGATGTCTTCCACGACATGGGCCTGTTGCAGGGTAGCGCTGGCTATCGAGGCATTGAGGTCGTTGAGGTTGCTCAGGGCCTGGCCGATGCTGGTCAGGCTCTGCCCGGCCTGGGTGGCCTGTTCGATGGTCAGCTGGGAGGCGCGACTGCTGCTGCCGATCACGTTGACGGCGGCTTCCGAGTGTTTTTGCAGGCCTTCGATCATGGTCTGGATTTCGGCCGTGGATTTTTGCGTGCGCTGGGCCAGTAGTCGAACCTCGTCCGCCACCACCGCAAAACCCCGACCCTGCTCACCGGCGCGGGCTGCTTCGATCGCAGCGTTGAGGGCCAGCAGGTTGGTTTGCTCGGCAATCGAGCGGATCACTTCAAGCACGCTGCCAATTTCGCTGCTTTGCGTTGCCAGGGTGCGGATCACCTCGACGGCCTGATGGATGGTGGCAGACAGCTGGCCGATCTGTTCCAGGCTGGTATCGATATTCTGCTGTCCAAGCTCGGCTTGTGACTGCGCACCGCGCATTTCGCTGGCCGCGTGCTCGGCGTTTTTCGCCACATCTTGCACGGCGCAGGTGACTTCGTTGATCGCCGTGGCCACCTGATCCATTTGCAGGGCTTGCTGCTGGCTGCGCTGTTGCGCGGCGCTGGCGTCACTGCCCAGTTCCGTGGAGGACTGGTCGAGTGCCGTGGCAGTGGCCTGTAAATGGCTGATCACATTGCGCAGCTTGGCGGTAAAGGCATTGAAATGATGGGCCAGTAAAGTGACCTCATCACGGCCGTGGGTATCCAGGCTTCGGGTCAGGTCGCTTTCACCACTGGCGATATTGGCCATGGCCTGCACGGCCTCTTGCAGCGGTCGCACGATGCTGCGAGCAATCAGGGTCACCAGCAGCGCCATGATCAACGCGATGCCAAGGCCAGCCCAACTGGCTTTCCAGGCTTGAGCGCGGAACTCGGCCTGCATGTCGTCGATATACACGCCCGAGCCTATTACCCAGCCCCACGGCTCGAACAGTTGTACATAAGAGGTTTTTTGCACAGGCGCTTCGGCGCCCGGTTTTGGCCAGCGGTAGTCCACCATGCCCGAACCTTTGCTTTTGGCCAGGCTGGCCATCTCGTTGAAAATCGCAAAGCCGTCCGGGTCCTTGATGGCCGACAGGTCTTTGCCATCGAGTTTGGGGTTGGTGGGGTGCATGACCATATAAGGGCGCAGGTCATTGATCCAGAAATAGTCATCGTGGTCATAGCGCAGCTGGCTGATCACGGTCAGCGCCTGCTGTTGCGCGGCTTCACGGCTCAAGCTGCCGGCAGCTTCCAGGCCCTGGTAATAGTTGAGTACCCCGCTGGCTGCTTGTACCACGTGCCGGGTTTTCTGGGCTTTACCTTCATACAAATCGTCATGTATCTGTTTTAGCATCAGCAATCCCAACGCCAGCAGCATGGCCATGGCCACAATCAAGATCAGCCATAAACGTCGGCTGATGGATAACCCGCGCAGGGTATTCATAAAGGCTCACTCCTGGTTTTTCTTCTTGTGGTGATTCACAGAACAACTTTTTTCAGACTTGCCTGTCAGACGAGACCGAGCTCATGTCATAGCAGCGAAAGTGGAACGTGTCTGATAGGATCTCGGCCGAAATTGGCAAAGCTTCATCTTTATTGATTTCTGACAGTTTTTTCACAGCGCGTCGGGGCGCATGTCGCACTTTTGTCCTGCTCCGGAGCCGTGGCTGCAACACCTTAATCAAGACTAATCAGCTCTGCATGAGGCAGGGCTTTATGGGGGAATAATGGATCTTTGGACTGCCGCTCAGGCGTTGATTTTGGGCGTCGTTGAAGGCTTGACGGAGTTTTTGCCGATCTCGAGTACGGGCCACCAGATTATTGTGGCCGACTTGCTCAACTTTGGCGGCGAGCGGGCGATGGCATTCAACATCATCATCCAGCTGGGTGCGATTTTGGCTGTGGTCTGGGAGTTTCGCCGCAAGATCATCGATGTTGTCGTTGGTTTGCCCACCAAGCCCGAGGCACGTCGTTTCACCACCAACCTGATTATCGCGGTGATGCCGGCGGTGGTGCTGGGGGTGATTTTTGCCGATGTGATCCACGAGTACCTGTTCAACCCGATTACCGTGGCCACGGCCCTGGTGATTGGCGGTGTGATCATGCTGTGGGCCGAGCGCCGCCAGCATGTGATTCGCGCTGAAACCGTGGACGACATGACCTGGAAAGACGCGGTGAAAATCGGCTTTGCCCAGTGTCTGGCGATGATTCCCGGCACTTCGCGCTCGGGTTCGACCATTATCGGCGGCCTGCTGTTTGGTCTGTCGCGCAAGGCGGCCACCGAGTTCTCATTCTTCCTGGCCATGCCGACCATGGTCGGTGCTGCGGTTTACTCCGGCTACAAGTACCGTCATCTGTTCCAGCCTGACGACCTGCCGGTCTTCGCGATCGGTTTTGTCACCTCGTTTATCTTCGCCATGATCGCAGTACGCGCCTTGCTGAAGTTTATTTCCAATCACAGCTATGCCGCTTTTGCCTGGTATCGCATTGGTTTTGGCCTGTTGATCCTGGCCACCTGGCAGTTCGGCTGGATTGACTGGACGGCAGCTGCAGCGTGAGGAATGGGCATAACGGCGCACCGGTGCGTGGCTTGAAGCTCAAGTTGCTGGTATTGCTAGTGCTGTGCGCCTTGCCGATGGGTGGCTCGGTGAGCGTGTTGCTCACCGGGGGCAGCCCGCTGCCGTTGCTGGCCTATGCAGTGGCCAGCCTGCTGGCGTTCGGCCTGTACCGCTACGACAAGCAACAGGCAGCGGCTGGCCAGTGGCGCACGCCGGAGAAAGTATTGCACGGGGTTGAGCTGCTGGGCGGTTGGCCAGGGGCACTGGTGGCGCAACAAATGTTTCGCCACAAAACCCGCAAATTGTCTTATCAGCTGTTGTTCTGGTTGATTGTGGCTGTGCATCAGGTGGTATGGATCGACGTCCTGTTCCTGAACAGGTCGTTTCTCCAGTTGTTGCGGTTACAGCAGTAAACCGATCTGACGTTTTTTCGCCAGTTTTCCCACCACCAGTTGGTGGGAACGGCGCAACAGGTCCTGCAGCTCTTCAGCGCCCATCGGATAAGGTGCTTGCATATTGATCCAGTACGCTCGCGCCAGATAAGGCGACGGGCGTATACCCGGCCGATCGATGTAGCCCAGAAACAGTTCTTTCTCGACCTTGAACGAAAGCCCGTTGCTGTTGAGGTTGAACAGGGCAAACATCTTGCTGTCGTCGATAAAAAAAACCTCGACCCCACCCCATTTCACTGCTTCCTGAGCGCCCGGCAGGTTTCGGCAGAATTCGGCTACATCCTGTTTGGTCATTGCGGTCATAGCAGTTTGTCTCCACAGCTTTCGAATGACTCAACCAGGTGGTCGATCCAGGCCCGCACGGCCGGTATCACCCCGCGTCTGTGGGGGTACACTGCGTGCAGCCAGCCACCGGGCAGGGTCCATTTGGGCAATAGTTGAACAAGCTGGCCGTCTTGCAGTTCCTGCTCGCAATACATCATGGGCAACACGGTGAAACCCAGGCCGGCCAAGGTGCAAGCTTTGCGCACGATAAAATCGTCAACCCCCAGGCGTGCTTCAAGCACCAGGTTGCAACCCTTGCCGTGCTCGTCGAGCATGCGCAAGTGAACCATGCGATCGGCCTCGAGCGCGCCCAGCAGCGGGATTTTTTTCAGGTCTTCAGGGCTATCAACCGGCCAATTACGGGCAAACTCGGGGGTGGCTACCATCACGGTGCGGGCCTGACGCAGGCGCCGCGTGACCAGCGACGGGTCTTCATCGCCTTCTTCGCGCACCCGCAAGGCCACATCGATGCCGTCGGTGACCAGATCGACGCGACGGTTGAGCAGGTTGACCTCCAGCTGCACCAGGGGATAGGCCTGCAGAAAGGAACTGATCACCCCGGGCATAAATTCATGGGCCAGCCCCACGGGGCACGACACACGCAAGGGGCCGCGTGGCTCGCTGGACATGCTGGCAACGGCTTCGTCGGCCATTTCGGCTTCCAGCAACATGGCCTGGCAATGGCGCAGATAACGCTCGCCCACAGCGGTCAGCTTGAGCTGACGTGTGGTGCGCTGCAGCAAGCGGGCGCCCAGACGCTCTTCAAGTTCGGCCACGCGCCGCGACAGACGTGACTTGGGGATGCCCAGCAATCGTCCGGCAGCAGCGAAGCCACCGGATTCGACCACCTTGGCGAAATAGTAAAGGTCGTTAAGGTCTTGCATGGCGTGCTCACTGTCCTGCAGGTGGGACGAACTATCGCATAATGGCCAACTTATCGTCGATTGCTTTCATTGGTAGTATCCCCTCCATCGAGATCGCCCAGAGGCGGTCATCATCTGGAGATCACCATGAAACTGTTGCATATCGATTCGAGCATTCTGGGCGACAACTCGGCATCCCGTCAGTTGAGCAGCGAAGTGGTCAAGGCATGGCAGGCTGCTGATCCACAAGTAGAGGTCAGCTACCGCGACCTGGCCGCTGAAGCCATTGAGCATTTCTCGGCCGCTACCCTGGTGGCTGCCGGTACTCCGGCCGAGCTGCGTGATGCGGCACAAAAACACGAAGCCCAGTTGAGTGCTGACACCCTGGCCCAGTTTCTCGCGGCTGACGCGGTGGTGATTGCAGCGCCGATGTACAATTTCACCATTCCAACCCAGCTCAAGGCCTGGATTGACCGCATCGCAGTTGCTGGCCAGACCTTTCGTTATACCGAAGCCGGCCCTGTAGGGCTGTGCGGCAACAAGAAAGTAGTAGTGGTATCGACCTCCGGTGGCCTGCATGCGGGTCAGGAAACCGGCGTAGCTCACGAAGATTACTTGAAAGTGATGCTGGGCTTCATGGGCATTACCGACGTCGAATTTGTCCGCGCCCACGGCCTGGCCTATGGCGACGAGGTACGCAGCAAAGCCATGAGCGATGCACATGCGCATATCAAGCAGGATCTGTTCAGCGCAGCGTAAGCAATCTCAGGCGCAGCACTGTCTAAACTCTGTATTCTGGTCTTTGTAAAAGGATCGGGGTACGGAGTTTTTTGCGTATGGCCCGGGTTGTGCAGAGTGTGATGCTGTCGAGCAATGCACCGTTGAAGGTGAGCCTCCATGATGCGTCTGTGTGCGGTACTGGTGTTGTTGATCGCAGGTTGCCCTGTCATGGTGCAAGCTGAGCCCGGATACCACTGGAGCGCGGGTTTTCATCGCCTGAGCTTTCTCGATCCGCTGGACGATCAGCCCATGCGCGCCATTGCCTTTTATCCTTCCACGGATCCCGAAGGCGTCAGCAAGATGGGCAGCTACGAAGTGCAAGCCATCGAAGATGCGAAAATCGCCATGGGCCGTTATCCGCTGCTGATGCTGTCCCATGGAAACACCGGCACGCCACTGGCGTTGCATGACCTGGCCACCTCATTGGCGCGCAAGGGGTTTGTAGTAGTCGCCGTGCTGCACCCTGGCGACAATTACAAGGATCACAGCCGTCTGGGCACACTGAGTAACCTTTATGGGCGGCCGATGCAAATATCTGCTGCGATCAGCGCGACTCTGGCCGATCACGATTTGTCACCCTATGTGCAAGACGATCAAGCAGGGGTCATCGGTTACTCGGCAGGGGGCGAAACGGCGTTGATCCTGGCCGGCGCCCAGCCTGACCTGGATCGACTGCGCCGCTATTGCCAGGAACGCCCTGAAGACCGTGATGCCTGTACTACCAAGGGCGAGTTGATCGCCGATCGTGATGACTTGGTAGCTGTCTCGGACCCTCGCGTAAAAGCCCTGTTGCTGATGGCGCCTTTGAGCCTGATGTTCGGCCGGCAAACCCTGGCTGATGTGAATGTGCCTGTGCTGCTGTACAGCGGTGACAACGATCAGTTGGTGTTTCCCGATAAGAATGCCGATGCCCTGGCGCGCAAGCTGCCCGTGGAACCTGAGTTCAAGATGATCCCCGGTGCCGGGCACTTCGTCTTCATGGCGCCCTGCAGCGACGAGCAAATGGCGGTTATGCCCGGTTTGTGCACGGATGCTCAAGGGGTTGATCGAGAAGACATCCATCGTGACCTGATTTATGAGGCGGGGAGGTTTTTCAGCAAGGTCCTGGAACCTGCAGCACAGGGCAGAACCGCTTCAACCGACCACCAGACTTGCCCTGTTGGCCGGTTGGGCGCTCGCCACTGTTAGTTCTATTTTTGCGCGGCTTCAAGTTGTTTGATACGCGCATCCATTTCGCGCACTGATTCGATCAGGGGGGCGACAAGTTTCTCGTAGTCGACGCGTAACTGATTGTTATCCTCGCGCACCAACTGCGGATAAACTTTTTGTACGTTTTGGGCAAGAACGCCGATATCTTTACGGCCACCGTCCTTCCAGTCGAAAGTTACGCCCTGAATTTGCAGTAACGTATCAGTGGCATTTTTCATTGGCTGAATATTGGTTTTAAGGTTCGCATCACTGAACGGGCAGCACGGCCATCCCGGCGGGAAGTCATAAAAATCTTTGGACTCCGCGTGGGCTGTTGCTTGCAGGCCCATGAACAAAAAAGGTACTGCCATTATCGTTAGATACTTTTTCATATGATACTCTGCAGTGTTATCCAAAATAATTGGTATTACAGCGCAGAAAATAATATCCCTAAGTGCTCTTCGCACAATGATGGCTAAACGATTTAACTTTTTCCGATTATTACTGAGCGTAATCAGTTCGCCATGTCAGAAGAAGTTTTAACGCGTTTTTCGGTTTGACAACCAAACGCTCAACAGTAATCCCAGAATGCACATCACCGCTGCACTGAAGAATATCCACGGGTACCCCATGTTCAGCGCAATTACCCCCATGATCGGCCCCGCGATGGCCAGAGCCAGGTCAAAAAACACGGCATAGGCACTTAGCCCGGCGCCGCGGCTGGAAACAGGCACTTGCTTGACCGCTTCGACACCCAGGGCCGGGTACACCAGGGACAAGCCAAAGCCGGTCAACCCTGCCCCTGCCAGGGCAAATGCGGTGCTGGGTGCCAGCCACAGCATGACCAGCCCCAGCGTTTCGATGCTCATGCAGGCAATCGCCACGTTGTAGCCACCAAAGCGGCTGATGCTGTTGGTAAAGATCAGGCGGCCCAGGATAAAACACACACCAAATACTGACAGGCAATACGCAGCCCCGTCCCAGCCCTGGTCAATATAAAACAGGGTGATAAAGGTGGTCAGCGTGCCATAGCCAATAGAGGCCAGGGTCAGGCTGATGCCATAGGGAGCAATCAGGCCAAACACTGACCAAAAGGGCAGGCGCACGCCAGCGACCGCCGGGATTGCCGGTTTTTTGCGAATCAGCCCCAAGGCTGCCAGCGCCAGCAGCAACAGGGTTACACCCAGCATGGCAAAGCCCAGCCGGTCGACCATCACCACGCCCAGAGGCGCGCCAATGGCGATCGCGCCATAGGACGCAATGCCATTCCAGCCGATAGCCCTGGCGGTATGTTGAGATCCCACCTGGGCAATGCCCCAGGTGATGGTGCCGACACCGATCAGGCCCTGGGCAATGCCGAGAAATACCCGGCCGACAATCAAAACGCCCAGGCTCAGCAGTGGCCAGTCTTGCAGCGCTACGGCCAGGGACGTGAGCACGCCGCTGATGGCGATGCCGGTCAAGCCATACACGATGGCGGGCTTGGTGCCGATGCTGTCGACCAGTCGCCCGGCTGAGGGGCGGCTCAGCAGGGTGGCCAGATACTGCGACGCAATGGCCAGCCCTGCGACGATCGCACTGAAGCCCAGTTGGTCATGCACATAGCTCGGCAAAACGGCTATCGGCAAGCCAATACAGATAAAGGCAATAAAGGTGTAGAACACGATCGACAGGATCTGCAGGGTGATCGACAGGGAGCTTGCAGGGGAAGGGTGTTGCGCGGGCATTAGCGGGGAGTCCGGCTGGCGATCGGTAACCGACATGATGGCGCGGCCCCGGGATAAAAGAAAGCAGGCTAACGGTAATATTGGCCCACGCACACAGCCTGTGGGAGCGGGCTTGCTCGCGATAAAGGCGCTGCGCTGTATCAGGCCTCACGCGAGTGGCTAAAGGCCAGAAACGAAAAACCCCGTCACCAGGACGGGGTTTTCGTTATAGCTGATCAGGCAGTGCCTGAATCAGAACGTAACGCCCTGGCTGCGCAGGTAGTCATCGTAGGTGCCGCTGAAGTCGATCACGCCGCTTGGGCTCAGCTCGATAATACGAGTGGCCAGGGAGGATACGAACTCACGGTCATGGCTGACGAACACCAGGGTGCCCGGATAGTTCTCGAGTGCCAGGTTCAGCGCCTCGATGGATTCCATGTCCAAGTGGTTGGTCGGTTCGTCCATGACCAGCACGTTGGCCTTTTGCAGGATCAACTTGCCGAACAGCATGCGACCTTGCTCACCACCGGAAATAACCTTGACCGACTTGAGGATGTCATCGTTGGAAAACAGCATGCGGCCCAAAGTACCGCGCACCATTTGTTCGCCCTGGGTCCATTGGCCCATCCAGTCGAACAGGGTCATGTCGTCTTCGAAATCGTGAGCGTGATCCTGGGCGTAGTAGCCCAGTTCGGCGGCTTCAGTCCACTTCACCGTACCGGCATCCGGGGTCAGTTCGTTGACCAGGGTGCGCAGCAGGGTGGTTTTGCCAATACCGTTCGGGCCAATGATCGCAACGCGCTCGCCGGCTTCAACGGTGAAGCTGAAGTCCTTGAACAGAGTCTTGCCATCAAAGCCTTTGGCCATTTGCTCGACAATCACAGCCTGACGGTGCAGCTTCTTGTTCTGCTCGAAGCGAATGAACGGGCTGACACGGCTCGAAGGCTTGACCTCGGCCAGGGTGATCTTGTCGATTGCCTTGGCGCGGGAGCTGGCCTGCTTGGATTTCGAGGCGTTGGCCGAGAAGCGGCTGACGAACGCTTGCAGTTCGTTGATCTGCGCTTTCTTCTTGGCGTTTTCCGACAGCAGTTGCTCGCGCGACTGGGTCGCGACGGTCATGTACTCGTCATAGTTGCCCGGGAACAGACGCAACTCGCCGTAGTCCAGGTCAGCCATGTGGGTGCACACGCTGTTCAGGAAGTGACGGTCGTGGGAGATGATGATCATCAGGCTGTTGCGCTGGGTCAGAATGTTTTCCAGCCAGCGGATGGTGTTGATATCCAGGTGGTTGGTGGGTTCGTCGAGCAGCAGTACTTCAGGATCGGAGAACAGCGCCTGAGCCAGCAATACGCGCAGTTTCCAGCCTGGCGACACTTCGCTCATCGGGCCGAAATGCTGCTCGATACCGATACCCAGGCCCAGCAACAGCTCGCCGGCACGGGATTCGGCGGTGTAACCGTCCATTTCAGCGAACTCGGTTTCGAGTTCGGCTACGGCCATGCCGTCTTCTTCAGTCATTTCCGGCAGCGAATAAATGCGATCGCGCTCGGCCTTGACCTTCCACAGCTCTTCGTGACCCATGATCACGGTATCGATCACGGTGAATTCTTCGTAGGCGAACTGGTCCTGGCGCAATTTACCCAGACGCACGTTCGGCTCCAGCATGACCTGGCCGCCGGACGGCTCAAGGTCATCACCGAGGATCTTCATGAAGGTGGACTTGCCGCAACCGTTGGCACCGATCAGGCCGTAGCGGTTACCGGCGCCAAATTTTACTGAAACGTTCTCGAATAGCGGCTTTGCGCCGAACTGCATCGTGATATTTGCTGTGGAGATCAATTACTTTACCTATCAATAGCTTAGAGTTCGCTGGTTTCAGCCGGTACCCATATGGGACCAATTTGGAGCTTTTCCAGCTCGCTCCAATCTGAGCTTGAGTCGAACCAATGCGCATACGTTGACAGCAACATTTGGACGCTATGGCCAAGCTGCTGGGAAATGAAGGCGGGATTCAAACCGGACATTGAGCGTATTGTCTCATAGGTATGGCTACAGTTGTATGGCACCGGGCATCTGATTCAGTGTGTTTGCTGGCTGACTGCACAAAACCCTGGTTTGGTATGACAGGTACCTCTCTTTGAAGCGCAAGCGGCCCAAGGATTTCGCCTGGCCCGTGAGAAGCCTGCTTTTAATGGAGGCTATGAGAAGCCGTCAGCGGCAAATACGAATTTGCATAGGGTTTTTTTGCAGGCAAATCTGCCGGTATTTCCGCGTATGGCCTACAGGGTTGCCCTGTAGAAAGCCGATGTGAATGAGCGGCGCATCTTGCGAAAGGCCCATATTCAATCATGGTGGGCAGCGTCACTCATAGGGTGCTTTATGCACACCTTGGAACTGCAAGCCCCGGTAGTCGGGCGAAGTTCGTGCAGAGGTCAATCATTCAAAGAGACAATGAATGCCTTTGATTTGTAGGGATGAACAATTTAAAAGCCATGCCCTGAATTGCAGTGTTAGTAAGCAATGCTGCAAGTTTATAAAGTGGGCAGCATCAGCGGCTGATGCGGATTTTTTTACGGGTGAGTTCACACATAAAGGTCCCCGTATCGCCGCGCAGTACGTACAAGGTCGCTCGGTAGAAGGCCGAAGGCCGCGTGCAGTGCAGGTCGCGCATCTTGCGATAAGCCCATTTCCAGCCGCGCTTAGTTACAGCACTCATCTTATTCATCCTTGAAAGATTTTATATTTTGAGTGTATCAGCACTTTTGGATAAATGGACTACTCCGTATGAGGGTGTTTTTCTGGCAAGGAATGTCGCCATGCTCAAGTTTTAGCTGCACTAAATTGTTTCGAATGTATTAAATTTAGATGGTCATCTAAACGAGTTTTGCACTTTTTTAGTGCGCAGCTGAAAGTGAGTGCAAGTTGGCGGTTGTTATTGGGGTAGTAGCACTAAGCCATCTCTTGTCCAGGTTCTCCGTCAAATAATCCATGAACGCTTTGACCTTGGCCGTCAGGGCAGAGCGATCCTGTACGCAGGCATAAATATCCAGTGGCTCGACGCAAGACTGGCTCGAGTCGTGACTGTGTTTGAGCAGTGCAATCAGCCGGCCTGAATCGACATGGGGGGCAGCCACGAACTCTGCCAGGCGGGCAATCCCGGCACCGTAAATGGCCATTTGGGTCAGTGCGTCGATATCGTCACTGATAGCCGTGAAGTTCAGCGCTACATAGTAATGCTCCCCCTCGCGGAAAAACCCCCAGCGCAACAAGCGCCCGTCAAGCGGGTAGCGAAAGGCCAGGCAGGCATGCCTCTGAAGATCTTCAGGGCTGCGCGGGATACCGGCCCGCTCCAGATAGGCAGGGGAGGCGCACACCACAAAAGGTACTGAAGCGATCTTTCGCGCAACAATGCCTTCTTCCAGCTGCGGCTTGATCCGCAGGCTCAGGTCAATACCGTCCTGGATATGGTTTATTTTGCCGTCAGTGGTGCACAGTTCAAGGCGCAGGCGCGGGTGGCGTGCCGCAAAACCGGCAATCAAGGGAGCCAGTACATGGCGGCCGAACGCGGAGGTCGATGCAATGCACAAACGCCCTTGCAGTTCTGTCTCGCCAGCGCTGATGGCCATTTGTGCAGACTCAAGGTCTGCAGCGACGCGTCTGACTCTTGCGTAGTACAACGCACCGCTTTCTGTCAGCGCCATACTGCGCGTGGTGCGGTGCAGCAACCGAGCGCCAAGGTGCTCCTCCAGGCGGTTGATGGTCTGGCTGACGGCGGCGGCACTGAGCCCCAGATTTTTTGCCGCGCCCACGATGGACCCCGTTTCGACCACTTTAATAAAGCTGGCAATCGCCGCGAGCAGATTCATGAGGGGCTCTACAGGTTATTCGTAAGATTTTCTTTATAAAGTAAGTGTCCTAGAACGTCTAGTTGACCGTTTTTGATCTTGCTAAGGTGCGTCATCTCTTTATTACATGCTCAAAAAAGGCCTTTTATGACCTCCAAAACATCCAGCGCCGTACTTTCGTCGAAGCGCATGAAGCTCTCCGCGCGGGCTACGCCTTATGTCTTTGCTTTCTACATGTCGACGATCATGGCCTTTCTGATGTCGTTGGTAATCACCGCAGCCAACTCCGGCATTGAGGAAGATTACCTGAGCAATGCGCTGCATGCTTATCAGCTGGCAATGCCGGTTGCGTTCCTGTGCATCCTGGTGGTGCGGCCCATTGTAGTGAAACTGGTGTCATTTACCGTGCACCCGCACCGTTAGTCCGAAAACCCTTTTTGTGACCTGTGGCAAGGGCGCAGCAGAAAAAGGCTGCTTAACTGCATCAGTGATTTTGGCGGCTGCCAGACAGGGGTACCTGAGTGGCAGCCACGGATGATTTTTGATCAGGTAAAGGAAGGCCATCATGAAAGCGCTCACCTACCAGGGGCCCGGCGAAAAAGCCTGGGCCGAGATCCCCGATCCGGTCATCGACAAGCCGACCGATGCCATTGTGCGCATCCTGCACACCACCATTTGTGGCACCGATCTGCACATTCTCAAAGGCGATGTTCCCGAAGTGACCCGCGGCACGGTTTTGGGGCATGAAGGTGTGGGGGTGGTTGAAGCGGTCGGCTCGGCCGTGCGCAATTTCAAGCCCGGCGATCATGTATTGATATCCTGCATCACCTCGTGTGGCAGCTGCGCCAATTGTCGACGTCAGATGTATTCCCACTGTGCGGATGGCGGCTGGATTCTGGGGCACTTGATTAACGGAACCCAGGCCGAAAAAGTACGCATTCCCCACGCAGATAACAGTCTGTACCCAGTTCCCGCCGGGGCTGATGAAGAAGCCCTGGTGATGCTCAGTGACATCTTGCCCACCGGTTTTGAAATTGGCGTGCTCGCGGGCAAGGTCAAGCCCGGCGACAGTGTAGTGATCGTGGGGGCAGGGCCGGTTGGTATGGCAGCGCTGTTGACCGCGCAATTTTACTCGCCGGCCCAATTGATCATGGTGGATGGTGATACAAACCGGCTTGAGGTCGCCAAGCGTTTTGGGGCCACGGATATCATCGATATCAATACGCAAAACGCGGTTGAACGTATTTTTGAGCTGACCCATGGCGTCGGGGTGGATGTTGCGATTGAAGCGGTGGGTATTCCTGCCTCGTTTGACACCTGCCAATCAGTGATAGCCCCGGGCGGCAGCATCGCCAACGTGGGCGTACATGGCAAAAGTGTCGAGTTGCACCTTGAAAAATTGTGGATCCAGAACGTCACCATTTCAACCGGGCTGGTCAATACCAATACCACCCCTCTGCTCCTGAAAACCGTGCAGTCCGGAAAAATCGATGCGGGCAAGCTGATTACGCACCGCTTTGCGCTCACAGACATCCTCCAGGCTTACGAGGTGTTCGGGAACGCAGCCAAGGAGAAGGCAATGAAGGTGATTCTGTCGCAACAATAGACAGATACACCATCCACTACTATGTTGTTTGCGGCAGAACTAATGTTACTTAATCGTTGATAATAGGGATATTGGCATATGAAAAAGCACATTTTGTTAGTTGGCGTTGTGGGTTTGGCGGCACTTTCCACACTTGCACAAGCTGAAACCAAACAACCCGTCGCAAAATGGACGTGCGCGGATTTCCTGGCCGTGGATGAGAGCTTCCAGCCGACCGCCGTTGGCCTGGGCGAAGCCATCAACAAACAGGGCAAAGTTGAAGATGCGGTGCTGGATGTAGACGGTATCGCCAAAATCACTCCTTTGGTGGTGACGGCCTGCAAGGAAACCCCTAAAGAATCCTTCGTCTCCAAGCTCAAGGCTGAGTGGGCAAAAGTCAAAAAAGACGTTTAACCCAAACCCGGCCTGTACTTCACGCGAGTACAGGCCTCTGCGGTGCAATCCTGGCCCGTATGCGGCCAATAACCTCCTCGCCGTTGTGAATTTCCTGCGCTATAACCCCTCTACATAAAGACAGGCCTGCCTTACTGGTCAAAAGGGCGTAGTAGACTAGGCTTTTTTTATCTCTATCTGTCGGGGAACCCTATGTTAATCAAGTCATTAGCTGAGCTTGACCGTATTCGTGACGAGTGCCGTTCCATGGTCACCAAGCGCTCGGCCGTCTCGGCAGGTGCGGCTGCGATCCCCATACCGGGGCTTGATATCGGTACGGATGTCGCGTTGCTGGTTGAAATGCTGCCGGCCATCAACAGCAAGTTCGGCCTTACCCCACATCAGATCGAACAGATGGACTCACGTTCCAAGCGTCTGATCGTGGTGGCTGTCAGTGGTATTGGCAGTGAAGTGATCGGCAAATTCATCAGCCGTACGCTGGTCATGTCCCTGGTCCGCAAGATGGGCACCAAAGTGGCGACCAAATCCGTGGTTCGCTTTGTCCCTTTTGTGGGGCAGGCCGTGGCGGCAACCATCAGTTTTGGTGTGATGAAACTGGTGGGCAATGGCCATATCGAAGATTGTTATCAGGTTTGCCGCGAGGCATTGCTGGCGCAAGCCAGAGACTCGACGGTGATTGTGATCGGCCCTGAAACCGATAGCTGACACGTTTTGTACACCTTGCAATCGAACCTGTTACGCGCAGGGCCCTCAAAGGTTCAAGGTCGATCAAAAACGGAGGGCGTGATGAACACGTTCAGAACCAGTTTTGCATTCCTGCTGCTGGGGGGTTTACTCGCCACCCAACTACAGGCGCAACCCCTTTCAGAACCTTTGCCGGCTCAGTATCAGCAGCTGGCGCAAAACACACCGATCACCAACACCCCGCCTGTTAACAACCCCATCCGTCGTATCAACCCCAACAGCCGTCAGGGCACCGGTGCTTCCGTGCCGGGGGCAAGTGGCCCGGGTATTGCGCCTGCGGTGCAGCCCCAGGGCATTGATAGCGGCAAAATAGGCAATGGTTACCCGCGTAACCCGCCAGTGCCACCGACAATCAAGCCGACCGCACCCTCGTTGCAGCCGCGGGACAAACCTTAAACGAACAAGGAATAGTTGATGTTGAGAAAAACCCTGCTGGCCACAATGTGTGCCACTTCGCTGCTCGGTATGGCGTTCACGGCCCATGCCGATGGGCAGAATACGTTTGTTTCCGAGTCCGAGTCCGGGGCCGTTACCGTCACGCCGGTGGTCGAAGGACTCGATCATCCTTGGGCACTGGCCTTTTTGCCCGACAGGCAAGGCATGCTGATTACCGAGCGGGCGGGCAATCTGCGAGTTGTGAGCCCTGACGGTAAATTGTCCGCACCGCTTTCAGGTGTGCCGCAAGTGTGGGCCAAGGGGCAGGGTGGCCTGCTCGATGTGGTGTTGTCGCCCAGCTTCGGTGAAGACCGGTTGGTGTATCTGTCGTACGCCGAAGGTGGTGCAGACGGCAAGGCCGGTACCACGGTGGGCCGTGGGCGCTTGTCGGATGATTTGACCCGATTGAGCAACTTTGAAGTGATCTTTCGCCAGCAGCCGAAGCTCTCTACCGGTAACCACTTCGGCTCACGGCTGGTGTTCGATCGCGATGGCTACTTGTTTATCGCCCTTGGGGAAAACAACCAGCGTCCGACCTCACAGGATCTGGACAAGCTGCAAGGCAAGATTGCGCGCATTTACCCTGATGGGCGTGTGCCCAAGGACAACCCTTTCACAGGGCAGCAGGGGGTAAGGCCGGAAATCTGGTCATACGGCCATCGCAATCAGCAAGGCGCGGCGCTCAATCCCTGGACCGGGACCCTGTGGACCCACGAACACGGGCCAAAGGGGGGCGACGAAATCAACCTGATCGAGCGCGGTAAAAACTACGGTTGGCCGCTGGCAACCCACGGGATTGACTACTCTTCCAAGCCGATTCCAGAAGCTCAGGGCAAAATCGTCGAAGGCACTGTGGTTCCGCACCACATATGGGAAAAATCCCCGGGTATCAGCGGCATGGCTTTTTATGATTCAGATCGCTTCAAACCCTGGCAGCACAGTCTGTTTATTGGCGCCCTGGCAGACAAGGATCTGATACGCCTGCAACTGAGCGGTGACAAGGTGGTGCATGAAGAGCGCATGCTCGGCGATCTCAATGCCCGTATCCGCGATGTGCGCCAATGCCCTGATGGCTATTTATATGTATTGACCGATGAGGATGACGGCGTGCTGTATCGCGTGGGGTTGCAATAACACTCATCAATGTGGGAGCGGGCTTGCCCGCGATGGCATCAACGCGGTCTGACCGTTCAGCCGCGTCGTCTGCATCGCAGGCAGCCAGCTCTCACAATGAAAAATAAAAGCGCTTACTCGCTCACAGCCTGCTTGATCTGCTTGGAGGCCGACCAGATACGGTAGCGCACTTCAATATCCTTGGGCACATACACCACGATCGGCAGTTTGCTGTTGTAACGCAGCATAAAGCCTTCACCGACCACCGGCACAAACTCGGGGTGCGCCTTGCCTTCAGGGCAAGCCATCATTGTGCTCATGGGCCCGCTGACCTTGTTCAGGCGATACATCGGGTAGCCCCAACCCTTGAGAGTTTTTTCTTCCAGCTTACCGCCAAGACGCTGCTGGTTGCAGTCAACCTGCAGGGTCTTGCCCGCGATGATCTGTACCTTGTAGTCGTCTTCATTCTTTTGCTTGGGCAAATGAATGACCTGACGGCTAAAGCCTGCTTCGGCTTTTGGATAGGGAGCGACATCTTCCAGTTTGGCGGCGTTGACCACGCTGCACAGCGTACTCAAAGACAGTAATACGGCTGCGCTGATCACCAGTGATTTCATGGTGCTTTCCTTATTTCAGAGCTAAAAATATACCTACAGTTGAATTAAACAACCTGCCCGGGATCAACTTCAGACAACTAACAGTCGATTAAAGTGCCCGTTCGGCCACCGGGTACGGATAGATTACTTCGCACCAGGGTCGAACAGCCAGTAAACTGCTTTTTTTCCTGCGAATCATTAATTTACCGAGGTTTTGCATGACACTCAGTCCTCTTGCGGGCAAGCCGGCCCCGGCTCAGTTGCTGGTCGATATTCCGCGACTGGTGACCGCTTATTACACCGGTCAACCCGATGCAGCCATCACGACCCAGCGTGTCGCCTTTGGTACTTCAGGGCACCGCGGCAGTTCATTTGAACTGAGCTTCAATGAGTGGCATGTACTTGCTATCAGCCAGGCCATTTGCCTGTATCGTCAAATGAAGGGAATCAACGGGCCGCTGTTTGTCGGTATCGACACCCATGCGCTGTCTACCCCTGCCGGCGCCAGTGCTCTGGAAGTATTTGCCGCCAATGGCGTCGAAACCATGATAGCCGCTGACGACGAATACACCCCGACGCCAGCGATTTCCCACGCAATCATTTGCTACAACCGTGGCCGCACCAGCGGGCTGGCTGATGGCGTGGTGATTACGCCTTCACACAACCCGCCAGAAAGCGGCGGTTTCAAGTACAACCCGCCCAATGGCGGCCCGGCTGATACCGATGTCACCAAGTGGATTGAAGCCAAGGCCAATGAACTGCTCGCGGCCCGGCTGGCCGGGGTCAAGCGCATCAGCTACGAGCAGGCCCTTAAAGCCAGCACTACCCATCGTCATGATTACTTGAATACCTATGTTGCCGATCTGAAAAACGTGATCGACATGGACACCCTGCGCGGCGCCAATCTGCGCCTGGGCGTAGATCCGCTGGGTGGCGCAGGTGTGCGCTACTGGTCGGCGATCGGCGAACACTACGGCCTTGATCTGGACGTGGTGAACACCTCGGTCGACCCGACGTTCCGCTTTATGTGCGTGGACTGGGATGGCCGGATCCGCATGGACCCGTCTTCCAGCTACGCCATGCAGGGCCTGATCGGCCTGAAAGAACGCTTTGACGTGGCGTTTGCCTGTGACCCGGATCACGACCGTCACGGCATTGTTACGCCATCGGGTGGTCTTTTGGCCCCGAACAACTACCTGGCTGTGTCCATCGACTACCTGTTCCGCAACCGGCCGCAATGGCGCGCCGATGCCGCCGTGGGCAAAACCGTGGTTAGCAGCGGCCTGATTGACCGGGTAGCCGCGCGTCTGGATCGTCGCCTGTATGAAGTGCCGGTAGGCTTCAAGTGGTTTGCCGATGGTCTGTTTGAAGGCTCGCTGGGGTTTGGCGGCGAAGAAAGTGCCGGCGCCTCGTTCCTGCGTCTGGACGGCAGCGTCTGGTCGACCGACAAGGACGGCCTGATTCCGTCGTTGCTGGCTGCTGAAATGACGGCGCGTACCGGTCGCGACCCTTCTCAGCTGTACCAGAAAATGACCGAAGAGCTGGGCCAGCCATTCTCCACCCGTGTCGATGCCAAGGCCACCCCGCAGCAAAAAGCGCTGTTGGGCAAGCTGTCGCCCGGGCAGGTCAAGTCGACCACGCTGGCAGGTGAGCCGATCACTCAAATCCTCAGCCATGCACCGGGCAACAATCAGGCCATCGGCGGGCTCAAGGTCATGACTGAAAACGGCTGGTTTGCTGCACGCCCTTCGGGCACTGAAGATATCTACAAGATCTACGCCGAGAGCTTTATCGGCGACGAGCACCTCAGCCGTCTGGTTGAGGAAGCGCAGGTACTGGTCGATACCGCCATCGCCTAAGCCAATAAAAAGCCCGACCCCGCAATGGGGTCGGGCTTTTTTGTGGCTCAGCGCAAAGCACTCAGCTGCGGGTGACCAGTTGCACCACTTGCTGCATGTTTTCGTTGCAGGCACGGGCTTGCTGGAGCATCGCTTCGAATGGCGCGCTCATGATTTCGTCATGGCTCAACCAGCTGTGCTTTTGCGTCATGGAGTACAGGTAACGGTACTCCTCTTTGCTGCGCTTGCTGCTCAGCTCCATATCAAACCACGGCGAGTTCACCTAGCAGGTCTTGATCTCCTTGCCAACCTCGGCCCCTGACAGGGTGATGTCGTAGGTGACTGTCTCCGGATCGGCCATGTACAAATCCGCCAGCTGACCGGTGCGGCGATAGTTCATCAGGCTGTCCCAGCGCTCGCTCGCAAAGGCGGGTTTGTATACCTGCTGCCCGGAGAGGTTTTCCAGTGGCCGAAGGTTGGTCAGCGTGGCCTGCACCTTGTAACGCTCGGGTACGACAAAGCCGGTTTTCTCGCGACTGATCTTGCAGTCGCCGATTTCCTTGCCGAAATGGTTGCACAGGTTCAGGTCGGTGGCACTAACCCCGGAGTCTGTGTCGGCGTAGCTGAGCTGCATCAGCGTCATTTGCCCCATCTGTACTTCAGCCGTGGTGCGGGCCTGGCCATCACGATTGAAGTGTTCGAACTTCTTCACGCCCATGCTCAGGCTCGGCTGTTCTTCCGGAATATGATCCTGGTACACCTTGCCTTCGGCATCGATGACCAGTGCCCAGCGATTCTGGATATCGGGCATGCTGCGCCCCGGCATAAACACCGGGTTGGTAGGGTCCAGCCACCAGACCTGGCCGTTGACTTGAGCCTTGACGATGGCGTGATTGGCTGCGCCTGTGCCAGGCAGCAACAGGCCAAGCGGGTTGCTGCCACGGCTGACCCAGGCGGTTTGCGCGTTTATGTCGCTGGCCTTCAACATCGCAGTCAGCAATACGGACAGGTCTTTGCAATCGCCGTAACCGCGCTCTTCGATCTCGCTCAAGGTAAAGGGTACATAGCCACGATCTGTGGCGCGCCAGTCACCCATATAACGGTATTGCTCGTGGATGTACTGCATCACGCCTGACACTCGCCCGGCGGCAGGCAAACCCTTGAGGCCCGAAACAACCTTGGCGGCGCCCGCAGGCAGGCTGGCGCCGAGGATTTGCTGATACCGCGCGGCGAGGTTGCCGAAGTGATCCTGCACTTGGCTGGAACTGGCGATTTCAACCCGTGGGATCTGGCGGATATAGGCGTTGCCGGCTTCGTTGATGTAGTTCACGAAGCGCGGTTTTTGCTGCTCGATCACCAGGGTCTTGTTGTCGGAAGAGGGGTTGAAGGTAAAGTCCTCCATCAACTCACTGCGCCAGACCATCGGCTGCTCAGCGGTGAACGTGCTTTTGAAGGCATCCGAGCGCACGGGGGCAGGGCCGAACATCATCGGGTAGTGGAAGTGCTCCATCAGCGGTTTCGCCACCGTATGCTCACGCACGGTGTACATGATACGGGTGCCGATGCGCAGGTTGGGGAAAGCGATCGATGTTTGCCGCGCTCGCTGAAAACCCTGGTCGGGGTTGGGGGCCATGCGCGTATCGATTTGCGAGGGGGCCAGCGCGACCGGTTTGCCACCGGGTTGTGTCGACTGGGCGTCAATGATCTCCAGCCGATCTGTTTCGGGGAAGCTGAAGTCGATGCGCGACAGCATCTCGCGGCCATTGTTGGTCAGGATGGTATAGCGGTACGTGGTAGTGCAGTCGGTGCTGGTGTCTTTGTTGAAATGGCAGTTTTTTGCTGTTTCGCCAGCCAGAGCAGCCTCTGACGCCGGTTGCAATGCCGCGTAAGACGGCAGGCTGACGATCCCCAGTGTTGCGCAAATCAATGATTTGCTGAAAGTAAAGCGGTGCATGAGCGCCTCAGGTCGTTCCCTTGAAACAGCACCCTGCGACGTTTTAGTTATGTTGATAGACGGTTGCAGGATGCTGCGCGAACAGCGGATGATAATCGATCGCAACTGTATTTTCTACATTGTCAGACAATCAACCTCGCGCAGATGCCCGTTCCAGAGCCTTTTCCTGGAATTCAGGCGGCAGGTAGGGGCTGACACACATCGACCCATTGCGCGTTAACCAGATCCGCCATGCGTGTCGGGCAAATTTTCACCGCCGTATGCGTGGCCCCGGCTGCAGGCATGACTTCGCTAAAGCTTTGCAGGGAAATATCGCAGTACACGGCAAGATCGGTGGCCAAGCCGAATGGGCAAACACCCCCCACCGGATGGCTGGTCAAGGCAACGACGGTTTCGGCATCGAGCATTTTGGCTTTGCTGCCCAGGGCATCCTTGATTTTTTTGTTATCGATACGTGCATCGCCGCGGGCCACCAGCAGAACGTTGCGTTCGCCGACGCGAAAGGCCAGGGTTTTGGCGATTTGACCAGGTTCCACCCCATGGGCCTCGGCCGCCAGAGCGACCGTCGCGGTGCTGGTGGCCAATTCGATAATGTGCAGGTCAGGGGCGTTGGCGTGAAAAAATGCGCGTACGGATTCAAGGCTCATCAGACTCGGCTCTCTGGGCAAAAGCCTGAATCTAGAGAAGCCGATGACGCACTGTCAATGCGCCATCGGCGATGTCGCGGTTAGATGTCCAGAATGATCTTGCCGAAATGCTGGTTGGTTTCCTGGTACTTGAAAGCCTCGACAATGTCCGTCAGGGGGAAGTGGCGATCTATTACAGGGCGCATGCCGTTGGCATTGATGGCGCGAATCATGTCTTGCTGCTGGCTGCGGCTACCGACCAGCACGCCTTGCAGGCGGGCTTGCTTGACCAGCATCGGGACAAAGTTCATTGCGCCGCTAACGCCGCTGAGGATGCCGATGATCGAGATATGCCCGGCCACACGGATGGCAATCATCGACTGTTCAAGTGTCGCAGGGCCGCCGACTTCAATAATGTGGTCAACACCGCGCCCGCCGGTGAGGGCCAGGGCGGTTTCACCCCAGTGGGTGTCCTTGCGGTAGTTGATCACGTGGTCTGCGCCCAGCGCTTTGAGGCGCTCCAGTTTTTCATCGCTGGAGGAGGTGGCAATGACCGTTGCACCGGCCATCTTGGCGAACTGCAGGGCGAAAATCGAAACACCGCCGGTGCCTTGCACCAATACCGTGTCGCCCGGCTTGAGCGAATCGTCGGCCATCAATGCGCGCCATGCGGTCAGGCCGGCTGTAGTCAGGGTTGACGCTTCGGCATGGCTCCAGCGGGTGGGTGCCAGGGTGAAGGACGTGGCTTTGGCGGTTACCTGCTCGCGGGCATAACCGTCGATGCCATCACCGGGTACGGTAACAAAACCTTCCACCAGAGGGGTGCCGTCGATCCAGTCCGGGAAGAAGGTGCTGACCACCGAATCTCCCACCTTGAATTCGCTGACATCGGCGCCAACGGCAATTACTTCGCCTGCGCCATCGGCCATGGGGATGCGATTTTCGCTCGGACCCCACATGCCGCTTACGACAGCAAAATCATGGTAGTTCAGTGAGTTGGCGTGCAAACGTACAGTGATTTCGCCGTTCCCGGGGGCGCGCGCTTCACTGCTGCCAACCACTACATTGTCATAACCGCCGCCAGGTTGGACGAAAATTGCTTTGGTGCTCATGGGGCTTCCTCATATTTTTACATTGCGCGAAATAACGAAATGTATAATTAAAAATTACAACTCGATTTTCAGCCTAGCCGCAAAGTCATCGATCGCCTGTTCATTGCGTCGGTAGTAGGTCCACTTGCCGATGCGGGTGGTCAGGACGAAGCCGGCGCGCTGCAAGATAGCCAAATGCGCCGAAGCAGTAGAAGGCGACAACCCGGCCTTGTGCTGCAGATGGGTCACGCACACGCCGATGGCAGGATCACCGTGATCCTGAGGCGGGAAATTGCTGAGCGGGTCTTTGAGCCACTCCATCATTTGCATGCGAGTGTCATTGCCCAGGGCTTTGAGCTGTTCGAGTATCATGGTCGGCAATGTTACGCTTTTTAACGAAATGTTCAAGCATATGACCGATTGCCCTGGCCTGTGCGCGGGCTTGCTCGCGATACAGGTAATGAGGTGTAGCTGTCAGCCCCGGCATTTCCCTCAAGAAACACCCCGCGACCACCGGCCGCAGGCCGGGCGGATGTTTTGCAATTGCAGGATCAATCCTGTATTTGTTGCGCCATTGAGCCAAGGCTCGTCTGTTTTTTGAATCTGCCCATCAGGAACCATGATGCCTAACCAGTTCCCCGCTGTACGTCCGCGCCGCCTGCGCCGCTCCCAGACCCTTCGCGACATGTTTCAGGAAACCGAATTCAGCCTGAATGATCTGGTGCTGCCGATTTTTGTCGAAGAAGAAATCGACGATTTTGTGCCGATCACCAGCATGCCCGGTGTAATGCGTATTCCCGAGTCAAAACTGGCCGGTGAAATCGAGCGTTACGCCCGTGCGGGTATCAAGTCGGTGATGCTGTTCGGTGTTTCCCATCATCTGGACGCAACCGGCAGCGATGCCATGCGTGAAGATGGCCTGGTGTCGCGCATGGTGCGTATCAGCAAGGATGCCGCGCCGGACATGGTGGTGATGAGCGACACCTGCTTTTGTGAATACACCTCCCACGGCCATTGCGGCGTGATGCATGACCACGGCGTCGACAATGACGCGACCCTGATCAACCTGGGCAAGCAGGCAGTTGCCGCCGCAGCGGCCGGTGCCGACTTTATCTCGCCATCAGCGGCCATGGACGGCCAGGTGCAGGCCATCCGCAGCGCCCTGGACGGTGCAGGGTTTACCGACACCTCGATCATGGCGTACTCCACCAAGTTTGCCTCGGCCCTCTATGGCCCGTTCCGTGAAGCTGGGGGCAGCGCGCTCAAGGGCGACCGCAAGTCTTATCAGATGAACCCGATGAACCGCCGTGAAGCAATCCGTGAGTCATTGCTGGACGAGCAGGAAGGCGCAGATGTGCTGATGGTCAAGCCTGCCGGTGCCTATCTGGACATTATTCGCGATATCCGCCAGGCCTCGCATCTGCCATTGGCGGCTTACCAGGTGAGCGGCGAATACGCGATGATCAAGTTTGGCGCCCAGGCCGGGGCCATCGACGAGGCCCGCGTCGTTCGCGAGAGCCTTGGGTCGATCAAGCGTGCCGGTGCCGACATGATCCTGACTTATTTCGCGATGGATCTGGCCCTGCAGGGAATTTAAGGGATAGTTGCAAGCTGCAAGCATCAAGCTAGTTTTATCTGATAGCTTGCAGCTGCTTCATCCCACACAAGGAGCCCCCTCATGCCAGACGCTCGACTCGAACGAATCTTGATCACCAACGACGACGGGATCGACGCTCCAGGCCTTGCAGTGCTGGAAGCGGTGGCCCGTGAGTTGGCGGACGAAGTGTGGGTCGTGGCGCCTGACCATGACCAGAGCGGTATATCCACGGCAATCAGTATTCACCACCCCTTGCGCGTCACAAAACGTGGCGAGCGGCGTTTTTCGGTTTCAGGAACACCGGCAGACTGTGTCGCGATGGCCTTGCAGCAGTTGTTGGATAAACCCCCGCAGCTGTTGCTCTCCGGCATCAACAAAGGGGCCAACCTTGGGGTTGAAACCCTGTTTTCAGGAACCGTGGGTGCTGCCATGACGGGCTTGTTGATGGGCGTTCCATCCATCGCCTTGAGCCAGTACTTTACCCGCCGCAGCTCGGTACGCTGGGAAACGGCCCGTGCACTGGCTCCTGGTGTTATCCGGCAACTATTGGGCAAGGGCTGGGAGCAGTCGGCGTGCCTGAACATCAACTTCCCTGACGTGCCTGCCGATGAGGCCGGCCCGATCCAGATCACCCGCCAGGGCGCCGGTCGCATGGACGGGGTGGAAGCCATCGAGCGTACCGACTTTCGCGAAGCCAAGTATTACTGGCTCAGCATCACTCGCCACCAGCACCCGGAAGCGCTGGATACCGAAACCCGCGTGGTCACCCAGGGTGGTATTTCAGTGACACCACTGGAGTTTGATCGCACCGCCATCGCCTTGCGCGAGCATCTGCGCACGGCGGTTCAAGTCGTCTAAGCCCAGTGCGCCGGGTCATCGACGATGGCCTGGTGTCTTTCAAGCACTTTGGGTATCTCCTCTTTCAAAAACTCGACCCAGGTCTTGACCTTGGCATCCAGAAATCGCCGGGAAGGGTAGAGTGCATAGATGTTTTTTTCATGCAGCCGATAATGCGGCAGCAGGCGCACCAGTGAGCCGCGCTGGTAAGAACCCACCGCCACATAATCAGGCAGCAGGCAGATTCCAAGCCCGGCCTCGGCGGCCTTCGCCATG
Source organism: Pseudomonas bubulae (assembly GCF_900618535.1). Lineage (GTDB taxonomy): Bacteria > Pseudomonadota > Gammaproteobacteria > Pseudomonadales > Pseudomonadaceae > Aquipseudomonas > Aquipseudomonas bubulae. Next base: position 252,857 of record NZ_UYJA01000001.1, read on the forward strand.
GCCTCGGCCACGTTGACCTGAAATACGTTACCAGGGCGGATGACTTGCTCGCCCTCATCATCACGAAAGGTCCAGCTGTCGGTAAACAATGGGTCAACCAGATGCAGGCAGCGGTGTTGGTGCAGATCCTCAGGAACCTTCGGGATGTTCCGACCCTCGAGGTAGGAAGGCGCAGCACTGATGACACTGAAGATGCTGCCCAGCGGTTGGCCGATCAATTCCGAGTCCGGCAGGTGGGCCGACAGGGTAATCACCAGATCATGGCCCTCCTCAAGCAGATCGGGCTGGCGTTGTGACAGTGTGAGATCGACATGGACTTGCGGATACAGCTCCGTGTAACGGGCTACCAGCGGTGCCAGTAGCTGGATCCCCAGGCCTGTAGTTGATTGCACACGCAAATGGCCACGGGGGATCAAGTGCGCCCCCGCTGCTTCAGCATTTGCATCTTCAATCTCGCCCAGTATCAACCGGCAGCGTTCCAGGTAACGCGCACCCACTTCGGTCAAGGCCAGGCGCCGTGTGCTGCGCTGCAGCAACCGTGCTTGCAGCGAGGACTCAAGCTCTGACAGCAACCGTGAGGTTTGCGCCGTTGAATAACCCAGAGCCTGCGCCGCAGCGGTAAAGCTGCCGGTTTCGACTACGCGGACAAACACCCGCATCGCCTGAAAAATATCCATTCTGATTATTACCCCACACGTAAGCGTGCTTTCTTGTGGCGGCAATAATTACACAGTCCAGGAAGCTGTGCCGTCCTGGCGTGGAGATTCGATGAAAACGGCACAGACACATTGTTATTTTGCCTTTATTTTTTGTGAGGCAATTCTCATTAGAAACTAGGGTGCATCCTATTTTTAATAAAGATGTTGGATATCATTTTCTAATTACTTGCTTTTGTTGTTCTATGTGCTTGATTTATAAAGATGCGAATTTTTCTAGGAATTGCCTGTCAAACACATTGCGTCATCATGTGATCGATACGCCCTCAGTAGCCAGCTTGACTAAGCTTTATTTACAAGGTGCATTCATTTGACTATTCATCAGTACCCACAAGGACGTAAAGTCGACGCTGAGATCGATTTTTTTGACTTGATCCATTCTTTTTGGCGACAAAAAAAACTGATTGGCGGCACCGTAGTCATTGCCGGATTGATGGCACTTGGCTATGTGTCGTTTGCGCAACAGGTCTATCAAACCAGCAGCCTGCTGCGCCCTGCAGCTATCAATGAGCTTGATGCCCTTAACCGCTCCCAGGTTTATACCCTGCCTGCTGCTGATGCCTTGCTTAAAGTTGGCCTGGCACTTGAGTCTTATGAAAACCGGTTGAGCTTTTTTCGCGACCACCAGGACTTGTTCAAACCTTTGGTTCAACCTGGCAGAAGTCTGGAGCAAAGCTTCGAAGTGTTTAACCGGGATGCATTCAATCTGGTTCAGCCTGCGCCCAATAAGGCCAGTTCAGATAATCCTTATCTCAAGCTGGAGCTAACATACCCGGCCTCCCTTGATGGGGTTGCGATTCTCAATGGTTTTGTTGACTACGCGATCACCAAGCAGCGCGAGCAAATCAGTGCCGACCTCAAGGTTATTATTGGTAACCGGCTCAGAGAGCTGGACGCCCAGATAAATGCCGCACGTTCAAGCTATACATCTGATAAAGAAGAAAAAATTGCCACATTCCTTGAAACTGACAGCCTTCAAAAGGCGCAGTTGGAGGATGAGCTGAAGGCCTTGCGCCTGCAGCTGAAAATCGAGCGGGAAGCGCGCATACAGCAGCTTGACGAAGCTATCGCCATTGCCAAATCCCTGGGTATTACCCGTCCGACCACACCGTCGGCGATGGCTGATGCGGCGCAGGGCTCATCGGCCAGGCTGGTGCGCACCGAAATCACTTCGCAAAGTATCCCCTTGTACTTTATGGGGTCCCAGGCCTTGGAGGCCGAGCGTGCAGCCTTGCTCAAGCGAACCACGGACGATTTTACCGATAACCGTATCTCGCAGATCCGCAAAAAGATTCAATTGCTTGAGGTCAATCGCCAGGTCGAAATGCTTGGTAAACGCTCAAATGAGGATGTATTCCTCAATGACATCGAGCCCTTGCGTGCCGAAGCCGTGCGCCTTGGCCGCCTGAATACGGATATGAGCCAGCTTGGGTTGGTCAGTATTGATCGCAAGGCACAGATGCCGACTGATCCGATCAAGCCGAAAAAGGCCCTGATAGTCGCTCTGGCACTGGTTCTGGGCCTGTTGGCGGGGCTGACGATTGCGACCGTGCGCTTCCTGCTCCAGCGGCGCAAGCAAGGCATCAGGCCAGAACAGCCACCGATTTGATCTGCGCCCATAGTAATTGCCCGGGGTGCAGGCCCAATTGGTCCCGGGAGTAACGGGTTATCCGGGCGAGCAGGGGAGTGCCGTCGGCATCCAGGCGTATCAGCACATGAGCCTGGTTGTCGGCGGCCGTTTCGCTGACCACCCTTGCATGCAAGCTATTAAGGATGCTGCTGTGCTCCGACGGGGCCAGGGTCAGGCTGATATCCCGGGCTTGCACTTTGACGCGCAACGGCTGGCCGATGGCCATTGAGGCATGGGCAACCCTCAGCTGCTGGGCGCTGCCGGGCAGGTGCAGAGTCAACAGCTGGTAGTTTAGGTTGTAATCGCTGACCCGGCCCTCAATCACCACTGCGGCATCATTCCCGCGCGCCAGTGGCAGGTCGAGCCTGGCAAGGGTTTCACTGACAGGGCCGCTGGCCAGTACCTTACCCTCGCTGAGCAACACAATATGATCGGCCAGGCGCGCAACTTCGTCCAGAGAATGACTGACGTAGAGCACGGGGATATCCAGTTCGGCGTGCAGGCGCTCAAGGTAGGGCAGTATTTCGCCTTTGCGCTGGTTGTCCAGTGCGGCCAGGGGCTCGTCCATCAACAGCAGTTGCGGGCTGGTGAGCAAGGCCCGGGCGATACCGACCCGCTGGCGTTCGCCGCCGGACAAGTTGTGCGGCGCCCGTGTCAACAGGTGGGTGATGCCCAGTAGTTCGGTGGCATGGGCAAGATCCACTCGACGTTCCTGATGGGCAATGCGCTTGAGGCCGAATTCAAGATTGGCCCGCACCGACAGGTGGGGGAACAGGCTCGCTTCTTGAAAGATATAGCCCAGCGCCCGCTGGTGCACCGGTACGAAGTGATTGCGCTGGCTGTCTTGCCAGATGTGATCATTGACCTGTACATAGGCCTGGCTGGCCCGTTCGAGACCGGCGATACAGCGCAGACAGGTGGTCTTGCCCGAGCCGGAGTGACCGTAGAGGGCGGTGACCCCCTTGCCCGGCAGTTGCAGGTCCAGGTCGAGAGCAAAACCGGGGTAGCGGTGCTGCAACCGAAGGTTGATCTGCGACGTCATCTTCAGCTCCAGCTGGTTTGGGATTTGCGGCTTGAATACAACGCCAGCAGCACCAGAAAGGAAAACACCACCATTGCTCCCGCCAACCAGTGTGCCTGAGCATATTCCAGCGCTTCGACATGGTCGTAGATCTGCACCGACACCACACGGGTTTTTTCCGGGATATTGCCGCCGATCATCAGTACCACGCCAAACTCACCGACCGTATGGGCAAACCCTAAAATAGAGGCCGTTATAAAGCCGGGTCGGGCCAGAGGTACAATGACGCTGAAGAAGGTATCCCACGGGTTGGCCCGCAGAGTCGCGGCGACTTCAAGCGGTCTGGGGCCAATGGCCGTAAATGCATTCTGCAAAGGCTGCACGACAAAGGGCATGGAGTAGATCACCGAACCGATCACCAGCCCGGCGAAACTGAAAGTCAGTGTGCCCAGACCCAGGTACTGGGTGAGCTGGCCAACATAACCATTGGGCCCCATCGCCAGCAGCAGATAGAAACCTATGACAGTGGGCGGTAAAACCAGTGGCAGGGCCACAATCGCCCCGATGGGGCCGCGCAACCGCGAGCGGGTGTGCGCTAACCACAGGGCGATGGGAGTGCCGACCAGCAACAAAATGAGGGTGGTCAGCGACGCCAGTTGCAGAGTCAGCCAGATGGCTGCGAAGTCAGCACTCGTGAGCGGCATTTACAGGTGGTAACCATAGGATTTGATAATGGCGGTGGCCTTAGGACCTTTAAGGTAGTCGGCAAGGGCCTTGGCAGCAGGGTTGTTTTCGCCTTTTTTGAGGATAACGGCATCTTGCCGGATCGGGTCGTGCATCGCCTCGGGCACAATCCAGGCCGAACCGTCGCTGACTTTGCCGTTTTTGTAGATCTGCGACAGGGCGACAAAGCCCAGCTCGGCATTGCCCGTGGAAACGAACTGGTAGGCCTGGGTAATGTTCTGGCCTTCAACGATCTTGTTCTTGACCTTGTCAGTCAGGTCCAGTTTGGCCAGCACTTGCGTTGCTGCCAGGCCGTAGGGCGCGGCTTTGGGGTTGGCGATCGACAGATGCGTGTACTGATTGGCCAGCAGCGCTTTGTCGGTGCCATCGATATAACCCTCTTTGGCTGACCACAGCGCCAGGGTGCCAATGGCGTAGGTGAAGCGTGAACCGGGAACGGTATCGCCTTCTGTTTCAAGTCTCTCGGGGGTGGTGTCATCTGCGGCCAGAAACACTTCGAATGGTGCACCGTTCTTGATCTGGGTATAGAACTGGCCTGTTGCGCCATAGGCCGCTATCAACTTGTGCCCGGTGTCTTTTTCAAAGTCGCTGGCAATGGCCTGGATTGGCGCCGTGAAGTTGGCTGCCACGGCAACCTGCACTTCATCGGCCTGGACCGAAGTGAATGCGGTACATCCGATCAGAACAGCCAGCGCGGCAGGGATAAAGGGGCGGGCACGAACATTCATGGCAAAACTCCGTTTTTATTAGGCCGTGTCAGGCGTTGGCAAGATATCCGCTATATAGAAATATTTACAGCGCTTTGTCAGCGTGCGTGCGAGGAAAGGGGGAAGTGAAGCAGGTAACTGCGGCTCAGCCTGCCTGACGCAGGGTGATATTGATCCGCTGTTCGCCCAACAGTGAGTGATGCCCGGGCTTGATGGGCATTACTCCGTGATACCGCAGGCGGTCAACGCCGCCCCAGACCATGATGTCGCCGTGAAACAATGCTATTCGTTGAGTCGGGTCACTTCGTTCGAAACCGCCAAACTGAAAAATCGCCGGCAGCCCCAGAGAAATGGAAACAATCGGTGCGGTATGGCAGCGCTCGTTTTTATCCTGATGCAGCGACATTTTTGCGCCTGGCGCATAGGCATTGATCAAGCAGGAATCAGGGACAAAACCGCTAAAGCCTGCGCTGCTGGCCGCCGCTGCAGCCAGCGCCAGGAAGACGCCGGGCATGGCTGGCCAGGGTCGGGCACTTAGCGGATCGAGCGGACTGTAATGGTAACCATCGCGGTCAGTGGTCCAGCCCAGAGCACCGCAACTGCTCAGTCGGGCGGACATGGTGTAGCCACCGGGCGTCTGCATCTGGCGCAAGGGTGCCTGCAGCAGAACGCTATCAAGGGCTGCCAGCAGCTCCTTGGCCTTGGGCAAGGCAAACCCGCGAAGCGCAAACGCCTGGTCGCTGATACGCTCGACACGGGCGGGCTGCTGCAGGTCCTGCTCGGCAAACAAGTCCACGGCTTAAAGTGCCTTGCTTGCCTTGATGTCGGTAATTACTTCGTCAGCATCGCCATGGATCTTTTCAAGTGCTGCGCGAGCTTCTTGTTCCGATCCCGACTGGAGCTGGGCAAACTCGAAACGACGCTCGCCGTTGAGCTTGTACTTGATCACGTACTTGGTGGTTTGCACGGTAATTCCTGCTTTGGGTTTAGCGAAGTTTGGAGCTTGAGCGACGCACGATTTTAATGGTCGGCTTGAAGCTTGGCTTGCGGGTTACGCTGATGGCACGGCTGGTCACGGTATCGATGGTGATGTTCCAGAAACCGGTGCTCGGCGCGGTGATGCGGGCCGGGAAGTCCTTGAAGGCGCCGCCATGGTAGGAGTGGCGGCCACCATTTTTAAAACTGCGGAAGTGCGCATCGCTCATCAGGCGGATGTTGCAAGGCTGGGAGCACTCAATGACGACGATGTCGTCTTCGTTGAGGTGCTCGCGCTGGTGAATAAATTTCATGGTGTCTCCAAAAACGTGAATCTGCTGAATAATCAGCACGATAGCATGTGCTTCAGCCCTATCAGGGGGCTAAAGCCGAGTATTATGCCGTGATGCGGGTGAGTTTGACGTAAAACGTGGATAATCCGCCACTATTGAGTATTTATTCACTATGGCCCGGGAGAAATTCCGCATATCCATTGTCGTAGTGTCTTTAACGGAGAATGTCTATGAAGTGGGGCGTATTAGCGGCGTTGCTGGCCTTGGGTGGCTGTGCATCCGTTACCGATATTGAGCAGACGCTGCCCACCATGAGTGTGATTTCGGGCAAGAAGCCCGACGCCTATGCTCAATGTGTGGTGCAACAACTGTCCAGCACACGCAGGGCACCTCAGATTGAACCGCATAAAGACGGTTTTCGGATTATCGTCCCGCAAAAGCTGACCTCCAATCCAACGGCGGTCATTGATATTGAAGAGCGCTCCGGCGGCAGCAGTATCAAGGTGTACGAAAGCATGTCCAATGTGCCGGTGCGCCCGGGCGATATTCGCAAAGCCGCCACACATTGCATTTCCGGTGACTGACGCCTCAGCTCAGTCAAATGGCTGCAACACCCCGACCTGACGTTTGCTTGCGCGACGTCAGGTTTTTTTTCGCCCCCGATTTGGCGATCGGATCCAAAGCTATGTTGTGACCGTGTAAGAATTCTCCTAGGATCTGTAGGCTTATATTTTATAGGCCTAAGCATATAACAATAATGGAGCTGGTCATGATTCCACTCAAGCGAACGCTATTGAGCAGCCTCATGCTGCTCGCCGTGAGCAATACCCAGGCACAACCGACCCCCAACATCTACCTGCAGGGCGGTGCCCAACCGGGTGCCACGGCCTGCGTGGCGTGCCACGGTGCGGATGGCATGGGGCTGGCACCTGCCGGGTTTCCGCGATTAGCCGGTCTTTCTGCCGATTACCTGAGCAAGCAACTGCACGACTTTCAAAGTGGCATACGGGTCAGCCCGGTGATGCAACCCTTGGCCAAGGCCCTGAGCGACCAGGAAATTGCCGCAGTCACCGCCAGCATTGCAGCAATGCCGGCCCCTGCGGTGCCTGCCATCAACCGCAGCAACATGCCTTCAGGCCCTGGAGAAAAGTTGGCCTTGCGCGGCGCCTGGGAGCGTCAGATACCCGAGTGCGTCAGCTGTCATGGCCCGGGTGGGGTGGGGGTGGGAAGTGCCTTCCCGCCCCTGGCCAATCAACCGGCGCTGTACCTGACGGCGCAGCTCAATGCCTGGCGCGATGGCACCCGGCGCAACGATCCCAATGACCTGATGGGTCATATCGCCAAGGCCATGAGCGAAGACGAAATCAAGGCGGTTGCCGACTATTTCAGCACTGTAGGGCACAAGGAGGTCAAACCATGAAGCGTCTGATATCAACCTGTGCGGCATCCTTCCTCCTTGGCAGCGCGGTCCATGCAGCGCCCATTGCGATGGAAGACCAGTCGCAGATCAAGGTGCCTGCACCTGCCGATAACATCACCTACTTTCAGCCGCCGCAACAAAGCGATTTGCCCGACAACGCCTACGGCAAAATGGTCATGGACGGCTATGCCCTGTTTGTTGACACCAAACGCCAGGCCCCGAAGTTTGTCGGCAATGGCCTTAACTGTACGAACTGCCATCTTGACCAGGGTCGTCTGGCCAACTCAGCTCCGCTGTGGGGGGCGTACCCCATGTACCCGGCGTACCGCAAGAAAAACGACAAGGTCAATACCTTTGCCGAACGCCTGCAGGGCTGCTTTCAGTTCAGCATGAATGGCGGTACGCCACCGGCTGCCGATAGCCGCGAGATCACGGCGCTCTCAACCTATGCCTATTGGTTGTCGACCAAGGCTCCTACGGGGGTTGAGTTGCCGGGACGAGGGTATCCCGATGTGCCCGAGCCCAAGGCTGGGTACAACTTGAGCCGTGGTGCTGCGCTGTACAAGGACCAATGTGCCGTCTGTCATGGTGACAACGGGCAGGGGCAAAAGGTGGGGGAGGACTATGTGATGCCGCCATTGTGGGGCAAAGATTCCTACAACTGGGGAGCCGGCATGCACCGGATCAATACCGCGGCATCGTTTATCAAGCACAACATGCCACTGGGCAAGGCCAACAGCTTGAGTGACGAGCAGGCCTGGGATGTGGCGGCGTACATCAACACCCACGAACGGCCACAGGACCCTCGACTGGTCGAAGGTTCAGTGGAAAAAACCCGGTTGAAGTTCCATGCCAATGACGGCGTCAACGTTTATGGGCAAACCGTGAATGGCGTTTTGGTCGGCCAGGGCACCCGGTAATTGCAGTTACCGCTAAAGTCATGCGCTTTAGCGGTATCCCTTACTTGCAGGCCACTACGACAGTGCGACTTTTAAAATTACCTACATCTGCGCCCAGGGTTTTCTCGCTTTGCGCAAGCGCAGGCGAACCATCCGTGGCAATGATGGTATAGCCAGTACCGGCACATGAGGCCTCGGCTTTCTCATAGCACTTGGCCCAGGACATGGCCTCGCCAGAACAGTCTATGCTCAACCCTTGTTTGCCATCGGCCAGGTAAGTGCTGGATGCCGTCGCGCACCCACCCAGAGTCACCAATGCGAGCAGTGTCAGAACTTTCTTCATCCGGGTAACCATCACATAAGTGGAGTTGCTGTTATTTTTTGCTGCGTCGGGCTGCTGGCTCAGGTTGGTCCTGAAATACCGAGGCGACTTCTGCTGCGGCCTGTTGCGAGCTGAATGGTCCGGCAACGTTTTCACCCGAGGCAGCAAACACGCACCATTGGCCCGATTCATCGGGTTTGATCTCATAACCGTTAACGCTGATTGTTGCTGACATCGAAAAGCTGCCTGATTGGCTGGATTAATGGCGTGATAATAGCGCAAGGGCATCACGGGTAGTGGTAAACACGATGGGTGCCAATCAAATTCAATCGCAAAGGAACTAACGGGCTAAATATTTATCTAGGTTGGCATCAGTTTGCTATCGAGAAGCATTGTAACGTCGATGCTGCCTGATTAGACTGCGCCAAATTTGGAACGTACAGCCCTTTAAAGGACTCATATGATCAAGAAATGCTTGTTCCCAGCAGCCGGTTACGGCACTCGCTTTTTGCCAGCGACCAAGGCCATGCCAAAAGAAATGCTGCCGGTGGTGAACAAGCCACTGATCCAGTACGGGGTTGAAGAAGCACTGGACGCTGGCTTGACTGAAATCTCCATCGTGACGGGCCGCGGCAAGCGCGCCCTGGAAGACCACTTTGACATCAGCTACGAGCTGGAAAACCAGATCAAGGGTACTGATAAAGAGAAGTACCTGGTCGGTATCCGCCGCCTGCTGAGCGAGTGCTCGTTCTCGTACACCCGTCAAACCGAAATGAAGGGCCTGGGCCACGCAATTCTGACTGGCCGCCCGCTGATCGGCGACGAACCCTTTGCCGTGGTTCTGGCAGACGACCTGTGCGTCAACCTGGAAGGCGACGGCGTCCTGACACAAATGGTCAAGCTGTACAATCAGTACCGCTGCACCATTATCGCGATCCAGGAAGTCGATCCGGCAGAAACCAACAAGTACGGCGTGATCGCTGGCGACCTGATTGGTGACGACCTCTACCGCGTGCGCAACATGGTTGAAAAACCAGCTCCGGAAGATGCACCTTCCAACCTGGCCATCATCGGCCGTTACATCCTGACTCCGGATATCTTCGATCTGATCAAACAGACCGAACCGGGCAAAGGCGGTGAAATCCAGATCACCGACGCGCTGATGAAGCAGGCGCAAAACGGTTGCGTGATTGCTTACAAGTTCAAGGGCAAGCGCTTTGACTGCGGTGGCGCCGAAGGCTACATCGAAGCAACCAACTTCTGCTTCGAAAACTTCTACAAAACCGGCAAAGCTTACTGATAGCGGCCCGTTGTAGATCGCTTCAAGAGAAAGCCACCCTCGGGTGGCTTTTTCGTTTTTTTGCTGTCGGCAACTTCCAGCGCTGGTCAATCGCGCAGGAGCGATTATGCTGATGGCCTGCCTAGGAGAGAGAAATGGCCTACGAATTTGATCTATTTGTCATTGGTGCGGGTTCTGGTGGCGTGCGTGCTGCACGTTTTGCCGCAGGTTTTGGCGCAAAAGTGGCTGTAGCAGAAAGCCGCTATCTGGGCGGTACCTGCGTGAACGTTGGCTGCGTGCCGAAAAAGCTGCTGGTGTACGGCGCGCACTTTGCTGAAGACTTCGAGCAAGCCTCGGGGTTTGGCTGGAGCCTGGGTGAGGCCGACTTTGACTGGGCGACCCTGATCGCCAACAAAGACCGTGAGATTAATCGTCTCAACGGTATTTATCGCAACTTGCTGGTCAACAGCGGTGTGACCCTGATCGAAGGTCACGCGAAAATAACCGGCCCCAATGAAGTTGAAATCAACGGTCAGCGTCATACCGCCAAACATATCCTGATCGCCACCGGCGGCTGGCCGCAGATTCCCGACATCCCGGGCCATGAACATGCAATCAGTTCCAACGAGGCATTCTTCCTCAAAGAGCTGCCCAAGCGTGTGCTGGTGGTGGGCGGTGGCTATATCTCCGTCGAGTTTGCGGGGATTTTCCACGGTTTGGGTGCGAAAACGTCCTTACTCTATCGTGGCGAGATGTTCCTGCGCGGTTTTGATGGTGCAGTGCGCAAGCACTTGCACGAAGAACTGATCAAGCGCGGCATGGACGTACAGTTCAATGCCGATATCGAGCGGATCGACAAGCAGGCCGATGGCAGCCTCAAAGCCACACTCAAGGACGGTCGCGAGCTGATCGCCGATTGTGTGTTCTACGCCACGGGCCGTCGGCCGATGCTCGATAACCTGGGCCTGGAGAACACCGGGGTCAAACTCGACAAGCGCGGTTTTGTCGAAGTGGATGATCTGTACCAGAGTGCCGAGCCATCGATCCTGGCCATTGGCGATGTGATCGGTCGCGTGCAGTTGACGCCCGTGGCGCTGGCCGAAGGCATGGCCGTGGCGCGCCGCCTGTTCAAGCCCGAGCAATATCGGCCGGTGGATTACCAAATGATCCCGACGGCTGTGTTCAGCCTGCCTAACATCGGCACGGTGGGTTTGAGCGAAGAACAGGCCATTGAGGCGGGACACAAGGTGCAGATTTTCGAAAGCAGCTTTCGCCCGATGAAACTGACACTCACCGAGTGCCAGGAGCGTACGTTGATGAAGCTGGTGGTGGATGCCGACACCGACAAGGTGCTCGGTTGCCATATGGTCGGGCCGGAGGCGGGGGAGATCGTGCAGGGACTGGCGATTGCCTTGAAGGCCGGGGCGACCAAACAGCACTTTGACGAAACCATCGGCGTACACCCGACGGCTGCTGAAGAGTTTGTGACCATGCGCACGCCGGTAAAACGCTGATTTTCACTGTGGGAGCGGTCTTGCTCGCGATGCAGACGGCGCGGTCTATCTGTTAAACCGCGTCGCTCCGATCGCGAGCAAGCCCGCTCCCACACTGATTTGCCAATTACCTGAAATCGGCATACGGAATCAACGGTTGCACCGGCATCGGCAAGTTGCCCTGCCACACGTCGAAGGTATAACGCAGGTAGAGCATCGCCCGGCTCGGGGCATAGTCATCGCTGTGTTGATAGAGCACTCCGCCGCCCAGTACCAGATGATCCGACAGCCTGCGCTCTACCAGCCCCTGTACGCGGTAACCGATGCCAGTGCTGCTGCCGCCCGAGGTCTGCCCCAGACCGTCGGCAAGCTGGTAGCCAGCATCATCGAGCCGCTGCAGCAGTTTGCTGTTCAGTCCGTCCAGCGGGTAAAGGTCATTGGCATCGGTTTTCGCATACGACCAGCTCACCGAGCTTTCCAATGCCACCGACCAGTTGGCGGTACGGAAGGCGTAGTTCAGCGGCACACCAATCGAATAGTACTTCTGCGGGCTGTAGTAACCGCCCTGGCCGAGAGTGTATTCACTCGAGTCCTTGTCATACCCCCAATACATCAGTGTCAGACCGGTGCGTAAACGTTCGTCGGCGCGCTCCACCAGACGGTAGTAATAACCGGCCATGGCCGTGCTCTTGTGGTTGTCTTCGACGTTTTTGCCGCGCAACCAGTGCTGGCCGAAACTGGCCCATACACCGTCTACGCCCCCTTCGTCGTGGCTCAGGCTCAAGGTCACACCGTTGGACGTGACGCCGCCCCAGGTCACACCGGTGTTGGGATCGGTAGCCCCGGCATAGGACAGGATCGAGTTGCTCAGGGGGCGACGTGAACCGGTCAGGGTCCAGCCCAGTGAGCCGATCTTGCTGCTGTAGGCCACGCCGCCCAGCCAGTTGGGTACCTTGAAGTTATCCGGTGTACGACCGATATCGATGTTCCACACCTCGTTTTTCCAGCCCGCCGCCATCATCGTGCCGTTGACCGATTGCGAGCGGTCATCGCAGCCAGAGAAGTCAGGGCCATTGGTACCCTTGCGATTGACCTCCACAGCACAGGTGCCGTAGTTCTCGCGCACGAGTCCGTCCGGGTCGGCATCGAATTTTCCTGCATCCATATTCAACTGTTCTGCGCGCAGAAAACCGCTGCCATCGGCCACCGGCAGGTCCAGTTGCAGGATGGTGGTTCGGGTGTCGGTGTCCGAAGTGCCGGCGGAAGCATCGTCCGAACGCCAGCCATAGTCGGTATACAGATGAACTGTCGGATTTTGCCGCTGGTAGAGTTCGTCCACATCACTGCGCAAGCTACGGGCCAGCCACTCGTCATCGTCCTTTTCACGACTGGCCATGGTCATGGCGCGATTGTCCCGGGGGTTGCCTTGCTCAGGGGTAATCAGCCCTGCGGCGGCCATGCTTTTGGCATAGTAGTCCAGTGCCTTTTGCGGTTCCCTGGCCGACATCAGCCGCGCCGCGTCGCGATACATCAGCGGGTCAGCCTGCGGTGATTGCAACAATTGGGCATAGATGGCCTGGGCCTTTTCAGGCTCACCCACGGCGGCCCAGGCATTGGCTACCCGACGTTGCTGTGAAGGGGTCAATGGCGTGCCGGGGGCAGGGGTAAACTGTGTCAGTTGCTGACGAGCCGAAGGCAGCTGTTTGCTGGCAATCAGGGTTTCGATCTGGCCCAGGCGCGCATCAGTGTTGCCCGGTTCTTTTTTCAGCACCTGGCTGTAGAGGTTTTGCGCCTGTTCATAGTCACCACGCTCCTGGGCCCAGCCAGCGATGGTCATCAGATCGTCGTTGTCCGAGTTCTGCATCAACAGGGCAATCGCTTGCGGCTCTTGCCCGGCGGCGCGCAGACTTTCAGCCCGGGCCACCAGTACATTGCGTTGCAGCCGCGTATCAAGCTCACGCATGGAGTCGCTCCATTGCGCCTTGGGCAGTTGTTCCAGAACGCTCAAGGCACTGGCATCGCGCTCGGTACTTGATAGGTACAACGCGTAGGCATAAAGCGCTTCAGGGTTGCGACCCTGACGAGTCATCAGCTGTTTGAAGCTGTCATCAGCGGCGCCCGGCTGGTTGATTTCGCGCTGGGCGTTGGCCAGACGATAAGTGACCCAAGGCTCATCGGGGCTGAGGTTACGGATTTTGCTGAGCAAGGCGACCACTTGCGGCCAGTCCTTGCGCTCGGTAGCGGCATCGGCCTGACGGTTCAGCTCGTCAAGTTCGATGCTCTGGCGCAGGCTGGCAAATTCCTTCTGGCTGGCAGGCGGCAGGCGATCAAGGAAAGCCTTGGCCTTTTGCGGGTCTTGCGCGCTGTACAGACGCATCAGCCCACGCACCGCACTGCCATTGCCGGGCTCAAGACGACGGGCCTGCAACAGCAAGGCTTCGGCCTGGATATCGTCGTGCTCGGCCTGGGCCACGCTGGCCAGGCCTATGAGTGGGTCGGCATCGCCGGGCTTGGCTTTGCGTGCCTGGGTAAAGGCCGTGCGCGCCGCTGCCGGGTTATTTTGTTCAAGGGCCTTGTCGCCCTGACTGAGCAGCATGCGGTAGCGGCTGGCGTCCATCAGGTCTTGCCACTTGCTGATATTGGATGTGTCCTGTTCTTTGCTGCGAGCGGTGGCAAAGTTGCTGTTGGCTTCGGCATAGCGGCCCTGGCGAAACTGCGCCATGCCCAGGGCACCGTAAAGGGTCGGGTCGTCGGGGTATTGTTTTAGAGCGCGGCGCAGCAGGCCTTCGGCGGCTGCCGGGCTGCGCGACTGGTCGATCATTTGCTTGCCCTGGGCGCCGGCGGTCCATGCCGGGTCATTCAGCAGGCTTTGCTGCTTTTGCAGGTTTTTATTGGCCTCGCCAATCAGCGGCGAATTTGGATAGCGCGCAATAAAGCCCTGCCAGGCCTGTGCCGATGTGCGATCCACCGGCAATGTGCTGAGGTAGGTGTATTCACGCTCAGCCGCAGCATTACTGGCGACCGGGTCTTTGGCCAGTTGCTGCAGGACGATCAGGGCTTCTGGCGCACGGTCTTCGCGGAACAACAGGTCGGCCAGGGTCTGACGCAGGCCGGGGTTGCCCGGGTACTGTTTGTCCAGGCTGCGCAGTTGCTCGATGACCTGTGCACGCTGGCCCTGGATATTGCTGCGGATGCGCAGGTATTCCAGTGCCGTGGCAAAATCCGGCGGGGCATTGCCAAACAGTCGCTCGAAAATCGCCACGGCTTCTTCAGGACGACCGGCCGCAGCAAACAGGCGCGCCTGTTGCAGGTCTTTCTGGCTTTGTGGGTCTTGCAGCTTCATCAGGCTCTGGGCCTGACGCAGTGCCGCCGAATCAGGGGCAACATTTTGCAACTGGGCCAGACGCTGCCTGGCCAGCTCCGGGTTTTTCTCCAGCAATGCCTGGCGTATCGAAGCCACCAACGCTTGCGGGTTGTTGGGTGAGATCAATTGCAGCCGTGCCAGCGAGTCACGCACCAGGTCTTCGCGGTACATGGCTTCGCCGATCCGAACCTGCTCCAGCAGCCATTGTTGCTGCTCCTGCACCGTGCTCGGCTGTGCAATGGCTGCAGTGGACAACCCACCGAGCAGGAACGCCCACGTTGTTATTTTTGGCATGTTTTGATCCACGAAGGTAAAAGCTGCCCATCCTTGTCAAAGCGATAGCGTTGTTCATCCCAGCCCTGGCCGAACAGCAGCAGTGACTGGTTGTAATAGGCATCGGCCGCAGGCGGCTGTTGCTTGATCCGTTCCTGTTGAACAGCCAGCGCGGGGGAGTCCAGGCTGGACAGTAACGGCAGCATGGCGGCGGAAAACCCTACCGGCCCCGTGCCGGTGTATTTGCCGGTAACGGCATTGACGCTTTCTGGCACATAGCTCAGGGTTTGGGTGAGGTTGGCCATGGGCGCAAAATGTTGTTGCAGTGGCTGGCGACCGGCCGCGTCCTGGGCCAGCATGCCAACCCACAGGTAGACGCGAATGGCATCGTAGTCCCCCAGCGAACCCTCCTTGCTGTCCGGTGCCCAACCGCCACCGGCTTTCCACTGCAGCCAGTCCGGGGCAAAGCCTTTGGGCGAAGTCTCTATCAGCATGCGTTGCTGGTTGCTCGCCAGTTCGGCCCAGATCGGTGATATACGCGCAAAACGGGCCAACAGTTGCGGTGGCAAATAGCTGGGGTTCAGGCGCCAACCCTTGGGGCTGTCAAAACCCACATCCCCGGGCAACAGCATCAGGCCCAGCCCGGGCAGCTTGCGCAGGCTTTGCGCAGCGCTGCGCCAGAGCATGTTCTGCCCAAGCGCGACATACTCGGGCCACTGCCACAGCCGGCCGGCTTCGAGCAGGCTGTAGGCGATCCACAGATCGGCATCGCTGGCATTGTTGCTGTCCAGGATCTGCCACTTGCCGTTTTTTGCCAGACCCCATTGCCAGGCTGGCAAATGAGCCTCAAGGCTGCCACCGGCGAGGTTATTGCGGGTCCACTCGAGAATCCTCGCAAAACTCTTTTTGTCGTTGCCCAGCAAGGCAAAAAACAACCCGTAGCTTTGACCTTCCGAGGTGGTGATCATTTGCGCCGACGAGCCATCGATAATGCGCCCGTCGCTGCTCATCATGGCCTTCTTGTAACTGTCCCAGGCGGGCCAGTCACAGGATTGCGCACTCGCCACCTGAGGCAATAGCCCCAGGGTCGAGCTCAGGGTAAGTGCCGCCAGTCGCTTCATGGCGTTAGTCATGCTTGTTCAGGCGACGGTTGGCCGCCCAGCTCAAGGCACGCCACAGCAGGAAGGCGCTGAGCAGAACGCTGATCACGGCCAGCACGGTGAGCAGCACCGGGTGCTCGGAGAGCTGGTACCACAGCAACAGGTACCATGGCAGGTTGCCAACAAAGTACTGGTCACCCACCAGTTGGCTGTAAACACCGCTGCTGCGGATCAGTGCCGCGGAGCCCGCTACTGCGTCCAGCTTGCCGCTGTCACCGAGGACTTCGCGCAACAAGTTGTAGTCTGCATCGTCATTGGCCAACATTGCCACGACACTGCGCTGGTTATGGGTCGGGGACTGCATGCCCAGGATAGCTGCAATCGGGGCCTGCGCTGTGACTTCCACCTTGTTGGCTGGCACGTTGCGTGCGTCGGTCGACGGCGTGCGACGAATGTTGGCATCAATACCGGTGGTGCCATGTGGCTGTACCAGCATGTCACGCTGGCGTTGCAGCAATACGCTCAAGTCCGGGTTATCGCGCAGGTCTGGTGCCATTTGTCCCAGTACCAGCAGGTCGGCATCTTCCTTGGAGGCGGATTGCCAGTCATCGGTCAGGCGCAAGCCGAACGCCGGGTAGCCGGAACGCGCAGAAATGCTGGCCACGGTTTCAAGCAGGGTGCTGATTTGTGTCGGTGTGGTGTCTTTGGGTACGACAACGATGGATTCGGACATGTCGGCCATGCGGCTGAACGGGAAACCACTGCGGGCAAAGGCCTTGAGGTCCGGCATGCTGATGTAGTGGTAGTAGCCGGACATATCGATGGTGGAGTCCTCATCGATAATTGCCTGGGTGTTGGCCGGCAGGATGGTCTGGCAGCGATCTTTCTGTGAACTGCCCATGGTGCTGGCAAAGTTGAAGTCGAAACGCAGACGGTTACGGTCGCCAATTTTCAGCGAAGGCACGATCAGCTTGTCATTGACGTTGGCTGAGTCGTTGGACAGCACCGACAGGCGCAGTTCTTCGAGGTTGCTGGTGTCTTTGCGCAGCAATGGCAGGCTGGTGAGGAACTGGTCATTGAGGCTGATATTCAAGCGCGAATCATCATTGGCCGACGGCGCGGTGTAGCGGTACTGGGTGCGTAGCGGGATACCCTGGTTGCGCCAGACAAACAGGTCAGGCGGCAGGTTGACGTCCAGGGTAATGGCGCGTGGCACCAGCCCGCTGACTTGCAGTTGTTGCGGGTAACTGACCAGTTCGGCAAAACGCACAGGGCGGTCGGTACGCATCCACGCCGGAGCATCGTAGGGTTTGCGCGGTTGCAGTTCCTGGACCTTGTCGATGGTCACGCGCGAACCGCGCATCAGGTTGCCGCCCAGGGCCAGGGCCTTGGCGGCTGTAGCCAGGTCTTCTTCGTTGCGACCCATGACCAGCAGGATTTTGCTGTAGGGCGCATCCGGGTGATTGATCATTTCGACCACAGGTGCGGTCACGGCCGGGAATTTCTCCAGATCGCTCATAAATGCAGGGCGGTGATCGTTGGTGGCAAACACCACGGTGGGCTGGACGGCATCCTTGTCCTGCACGCCGGGCAGGGTATCGAACACGACCGGGAAATTGGCCCCGCGCCAGTTGGACTGGCTACCGAAGTAGGAGGCCAGGATCGCGGCGGCTTTCTGCTCGCCCAGGGTCGGGTTGGCCGCGAAGACAAACGGCAGTTCGAGTTTGCCGCTGTTGCGCGGGTCGAAAAACGGTAGCGGGAAAAACGCCAGATCGTTTTGCAGGCTCAGCGCCTGTTCCTGCAGGGTAATGCTGCTGCCACGGCTGATATTGACCCACAGGGTGCTGTTGGCCGGGTCTTCGCAGAATTCGGTGTAATGGCCGACAAACTCCAGGCGTACGCGGTTGAAGTCCGAAATCAGTCGCGGATCAAGGGCCATCTTTTGCGTGGTTTTACGCCCCAACTGGTCCTTCTCGATCGGCAGCACGCCCATCAGCACATCGTTGAGGTAAACCCGGATATGGGAAACCGTCGGGATCAGCGAAGGCGAGGGCGTGTATTCCAGCTGCAGGCTGGCGTCGCTGGCAATGCGGTCCCGGCGCATGCCGAATTCCACCTGGTCGGCGCTGTTGATACCCAGCAGCAGGGAGTCACCGGGGCGCCCCAGTTGCTCAAAGGTATAGGTCACCGGCCAGCTTGGCAGTACCTGATCGGTTTGTGCAAATGCAGGTTTTGGCAGCGTTTCGGCCACTGGTGAACTCCCCGGCAAAGGCAGGGGGGCCGACATCAGCTGTGAGGCGAAGGTCATCAGCGCTAGGCTGGCGAAAATGGTTTTTTTGGTTATACGACTCATGATCTGCTCACTGGCCGGGAAATAAGAGGGGTGGAGGTGGGCATGCGCGGCAAAAAGCTGCCCAGCCACTGAAAGATGTGCAGGAAAGGTTTTGCCAACACGCGGACCCACGCCGGCAGGTATTCATACAGGCGGTAATAACCCTTGATGCCCAGGGCCAGGATCTCCTTGAGACTCTGGATCGGCTTGTCGGCTTCAAAACCGCTGTTGTGATCAAGCCAGGCATCGGCGCGGCCAAAGGTGCATTGCACGAAGGCAATTTTTTCTTCGGCCGGTAACCGGGCAAAGCTGAGACCAATAAAACGTTCGCTGGAACGGGTCAGGGTGCCGGTGAATACAAACTCGCGGTTGCCGCGTTGCAGAATCAGTGACACCGGCGTGCCGACGGGCAATTGCAGAGCCTGGCTTAGTTGCAGGCCGACGCCACCGTCGGAGTAGTCCACCAGCTCACAAGGGTAGCTGTGCCCGTCAGCCAGTTTCACCGCCCCCGGCAAGCGCGCGAGTACCCGGTGGGTGTTGCGCACCTGGCGTACTTCCGCGGCAACTGCAACCGCAGCCCCGATGATCAGCAGGTTGTAGATCACCCACAGGACGCTGACGATCACGGTGAAGATTTCATCCCTGGGGCCATAGAACAGGCGCCAGACGGCAAAGCCCAGGCCGAGGATGTTCAACACCGACAAAATCAGGTAGGGCTTGGCGGTCTGCCAGTCGAACTGGTTTTCCTCCATCATGCCGCCCTTGGCCGTGACGTTGAATTTGCCCCGTGACGGGCTGAACAAGGCCACCGTGGTCGGCCGTGCGATGTACCAGGCCAGCACGGTTTCATACACCTCGCCCCAGAATGTCTGGCGGTAGGCGCCTTGCATCCGCGAGTTGGTCAGGCTGGCGTGGATCATGTGCGGCAGCACGTACAACAGGATCATCGCCGCCGGGGCGTAGATGATGTAAGCGTGGAAGAACAGGAATGCCAGGGGCGCAGTGAGGAACACCAGCCGCGGCAGCCCCACCAGAAAGTGCATCATGGCGTTGGTGTAGCAGATGCGCTGGAAGATCGTCAGGCCCTTGCCCAACAGCGGGTTGTCAGTGCGGAAAATCTGCACCATGCCCCGCGCCCAACGGATGCGCTGGCCGATATGCGCCGACAGGCTTTCGGTCGCCAGCCCCGCCGCCTGCGGAATACGCAGATAGGCCGAGGTCCAGCCATTGCGGTGCAGGCGCAAGGCGGTATGGGCATCTTCGGTCACGGTTTCGACAGCAAAACCGCCGATGGAGTCAATTGCGGTACGCCGCAGTATGGCGCAGGAGCCGCAGAAGAACGCGGCGTTCCACATGTCGTTGCCGTCCTGGATCAGGCCGTAGAACAGTTCGCCTTCGTTGGGGCGGTTACGGAAAGTACCCAGGTTGCGCTCGAACGGATCCGGCGAGAGGAAGTGGTGCGGGGTTTGCACCAGCGCCAGTTTCGGATCGCGCAGAAACCAGCCAACCGTCAATTGCAGGAAGGAGCGGGCAGGCATGTGGTCGCAGTCGAAAATCGCCACCAGATCGCCGTCGAGCAATTTCAGGGCATGGTTGAGGTTACCCGCCTTGGCGTGACGGTTGTCGGTGCGGGCGATGTAGTTGATACCCACTTCCTCGGCGAAGGTCTTGAAACTTGGGCGGTTACCGTCATCGAGCAAATGGATGCGCAGCTTGTCTTTCGGCCAGTCGATACCCAGCGCCGCATACACCGTGCCACGGGTAACCGACAATTCTTCGTTGTAGGTGGGAATCAGCAGATCCACTACCGGCCACTGATCGGTGTCTGCCGGCAGCTGTGCCGGTTTGCGATTGAGCGGCCATGAGGTTTGTACATAACCCAGCAACAGGATCAGCCAGGTATAGGTTTCGGCCACCAGCAAGGTCAGGCCGCAGACCAGATCGAAGGTGTCGTTCCAGTTCAGGGTCGAGGTATAGCGCCACCACAGATAACGGCACGACACGATGACCGAGAGCACGATCAGCAATAATGTAGGGAAGCGCCCCGGCATGCGCCGGACCAGCATGGCCAGCATCCACAGCAAGACGACAAACACCAGTTGCGCAAGGAAACCGAACGGTTCGGTAATGCACAGCACAATCAACGCAAGGGCCAGTACGCCCATGGCGATGTACAGGCCCTTGCGCAGCGGCCATTGAATGTTGTCCCACCAGTGCGAGCCTTTGGTGACTTGCGGGCTGAGGGTGGTGGGCAAGCGGGCAAAGGCATTGGACAGCAGGTTCCATGGCCGTTGCACGATCATCAGCAAGGCCGAGAAAAAGCTGGCCGTGCGCTGGCGGAAGCGTTGCCGGCCGATCTGGTCCTGGTTGGGCGTTCGCACCAGCAGTAGCCACAGGGTTTGCACCGTGTAGCGTAGCGGGTCACCGATGGTCGAGGGCTTGTCCGCCAGGTGCGGATACAGGCGCCGGTGCTGTTCGCGCAAGACTTGCCAGCGGGGTGATTCAAGGCGCAGGAAGATCCAGCCCAGCGCTTGAATCAGCGCCAGGGTGAAGGCGGTAAAACGGGTGCAGTTCTGCTCCCGCCGCAATCGTGTATAGGGGAACCAACGCCTGATCATTCAAGCCTCCTGCCGCGCAGCAGGCACCAACTGGCCAGGCTGA
Organism: Pseudomonas bubulae; assembly: GCF_900618535.1. Classification (GTDB taxonomy): domain Bacteria; phylum Pseudomonadota; class Gammaproteobacteria; order Pseudomonadales; family Pseudomonadaceae; genus Aquipseudomonas; species Aquipseudomonas bubulae. Next base: position 274,086 of record NZ_UYJA01000001.1, read on the forward strand.
TAATGTCCAGGGCAATCAGGCTGGAGGGCGCATAGCGCCCGGCAGGCTCGCTTCTGGCCAGGGCCTCGGCCATGGCTTCATCGGCATGCAGGTTGACTGGCACCAGTGCATGGGCATAACGCTGTTGCCAGATCAGCAGCAGATCGCGCTGCAACTGGCTGGCGGCATCGAAGCGATTGACCAGAAACAGCGGGGTCTGCGTCAGCTGCGGTTGCAACAGCACATGGCAGGCAGCATCGGCGTTGGTAACCATCATCGAGAGTGCGCAGTGCGGGTTGGTCATATGCCCAGGCAAGCGTTGCGGCAGGTCGAAGAGTATCCAGTCAAACGCGTTCGCCAGCGCAGCCTGGCGCTGGCTCCAGAGCTTTGGCTGTTCAATCAGCAGGGCATCGAGGGCAAAAAGCTCGCTCGGCTTCAATTGGCCATAGGGCAGCACGCACAGGCCTGGCTCTACCACCCAGGCGTGTTCGTGCCAGGGTTGCCGGTCAAGGGTCGCCCGCGCCCAGCCTTCACGGGGGGCAAGGTCCATATTGAAGTGCAGGCCCAGGGAGTTCTCCGGGCACATGTCCACCAGCAGCACTTTCTGCCCCAGGTCATGCAGCGCATGGCCAAGGGCCGCCAGGGTTGAGCTGGTGCCCACGCCACCCCGCACGCCACGCAAACTCATGCTGATCATGGGGTTTGCTCCGTGTCCTTGGCCAGCAACGGGGGCTGCTTGTACTGCGCCTCTAGATAGGCCAGCAACGGCCAGCGCTCAAAGGCCTGCAACAGCTCCATATGTGCCGACACATCGACATATTCCAGGGCATGCAGCTCCATCATGGATTTAAGCCGGGCAATATCATCGGCCCGTTCTTTGCGCGAAAGGATATCGGCGCTTATTTGAACCGCTGTGGGTAAGGCAGCCATCCGCCGTTCTCCTTGATTCGCACATAAGGTTTGCCGTTGTAGTCGAGTACTACGGTCCCTGAGTTTTCCGATACTTTCGCGGTTTTCGGCAGATCGGTGAGCAGCCTGGACCAGTCCACGGTCTGGCCATTGCTCAGCGCCGGATCGGCGTACAGGCGAGCTATGATTTCTGCCACGGCCAGGTAGCTGCTGGGTTCACTGACGTGGATAGGCTGGGTTTGCGCGTTGTCGCCCATATTGATCAGCTTGATACCCACCGGTACATGGGTGATGGAGTCACTGGGGATTTCGCGCATGCCGGCTATCTGCATGCGGTCACCGTGCAGCGCTGCGCCATGCTCAGGGACGATGGCTACCACGACGCGACGGCCACTTTTTTCCAGCTCTTTAAGGAAGGCATTAAGATCGTCGAGAAGGATCTGCGCCCGGCTGCGGTAGTCAGCGGCCTGGGTGCCGCCATCGGACTGCACCTGGCGGTTACCGTCGTGCAGGCTGGTGGTGTTGTAGAACAGCGCCATATTGGGTGAGTCTTCAGTCATGCGGTGCTGCCACCACTTGCTCAGCACATCACGGTCGCGCCAGATCGGCGAGCCATCAAAACCGACATAGGTACGCGGCAGGCCTGCGGGTACAACACCCAGAGCCGGAGGAGGCAACTGGCCCTGTTCACGCACTTCCTGCAGGAAACCGTCGAATTCACCGGTGTGGTTAAGCATCAGCTCATTGGAAAAGCCCAGCTTGCGCAAGTCATCGAACAACAGGCACTGATCCGCCGGTTGTTTGTACAACTGCGCATGGGAGGTCTGGCCGCAACTGGCGCGCAGCAAGCGAATGGCTGCGGGGCCGCTGTAGGCGGTGGCCGAGTTGAAGTTGTCGAATATCACGTCCATCTGGCTGAACAACGGGTTGTCACGCAAGCCCACGGCATCCAGGTCGTCCCAGGCCATGGAACAAATATTGATCACCAGCAGATCGAACGGGGGCGGCTTGACTGCCGGTTCCTTGAACTCGACCTTGCGCGTGGATTCGTTGAGATAGAACTTCTCCAGGTAGCCATTGAGCGTCGCGTCGTCGGGCTCGCCTGCGCTGACGGTCGGCGCGCCCGTGGCAGTCTGTGCGCCGGCCATTTGCGGTTGCACGGAAGGTGGCAACAACCACTGCAGATTGCCCATGCCCAACCAGGCAAAGCCCAGCAGGGTGAGGGTGGTCAGGCGCAGCCACTGGTTCAGGAACAGGTAGCCGACAAACAGCAACAGCAACAGGGCGCACACTTGCCAGTCGATAAAACGCCCCAGCAGCTCGACGATATAGTCGAACGAAAAGTTCAACACCCCGGGTTGTGCCAGCAGGCGGCTGAAGGGCGGGAACCAGGTGTCCTGGTACAGAAGGGCCACGGCCACCGGAATGGCAATCAGGGTGCGCAAACGGCGTAGCACCGGGTTGGCGATCGGAATCAGCAAAACGGCAGCAAAGATCAGGTTGGGCAAAATCTGGATGTTCAGATGCCCCGTCCAGGCCAGCAGGAACTTGGCCAGGAAATACAGGTTCCAGGCGCCCAGGCCGCTCCAGGATCCGGCAATTTTGTGCGCCGGTGCGTCAGACTTAAACAGACTCATCAGGCGTTCTCTGAGCAGGGCTGGCTGGCATGCGACGGCGAACGCCGCACGATTTCAAATAGCGGGGAGAGAGGTACTGCTCGAAATGACTTTTCAAGTACATCCGCATGCGCTGCCAGAACAGCGTCAGCAGTACGGTCACCACACAGGTCAATGCAATGACATCGATTAGCTCAAGGAACGTCATGACTGTGGCTCACTGATAGGCAGGGTGAATCTTTGCGGATTTAACGGCGCACGTTCACCCGTAGCAGATACCGCTTGCGTCGCATGGGTCTCGACGGGGATATGCAAGTGTGCAGGCACGGCGCCAGCTTTCATAAAGGCGTCAGCCGGCAGATCGGACAACCCGCTGAGCATGCGGCGCTGGCTGAACATGTCGCGCCAGGGCAGGCGGCAAACATTGCCCAGTGCCGGTTCCAGTCCGTCAGCGCGGCAGGCAAACAGAAAGAGGTAAAGCTCGCCATCCAGCAGGCAGGCAAAGTCGCCGAATCGACGCAGGCACATCTGATTGAGGAACAGTTCCTCACCAATGCCGGGCACCGGTTCGAACTTCATCAACTGGTGGGTTACCTCACCCGAACTGTCCTGGTAGATCTGCGCAACGGCTTCGAAAAAATCACGGGGGCTCACCAGCCCGCGAATTTGCGGCGGGCGCTGACGTTCCAGAAGGGTCTTGAAATCAATGTTCTGCGTGTACTGCCAGCGCTGCCCCTGAATGCTTTCAATCATGCTCAGAAAACGTGAGAGCAGGGTGCCGTCGGGAACGATCAGGTTGGCCCCGCAGGCCAGCAACAGACGTTCATCGCGGTAGCGCACCGACGGTTCCATTTCGCGCACAACGATCTTCAACTGCGGCCCGCAATGTTCGCGCAAGTCGTGCAACTGCTGTGCAAGCTCAAGTAACTGGTAGCTGTTGTCGATGCCGACAATTACGGTCGCGGCGCTGGCTGACTGGGCTGCTTCGAGCAATGCATCACGGTTTTCGAACAGGTACCAGTGCTTGGACATTGACGGCGCACCCTCCAGCACGGAGCGCTCGGCAAGATAAACGTGCTGATCGTCCGCTACCCGGGGCTGGGTATCGACCTCGGTTTGCGGGATCAGGCGCAAGGTCGCGTCCTGGTCCGACAACTTGAACTCCTGCCCGGCGCTAACGCCCAGATCGCTGTGCCAAAAGTGCAACTGATAGCGCAGGTCGCCGTTGTAGCGGTACAAGCGACTTAAACCGGACAGGGTTTGATTGAGTTGCAGCAACTGCGCATGCAGCAGCGCTGCCTCGCCATGGGTAATCACCAGCAATGTGGCGTTGCGCTCCAGCAGCCAGGAACGCATGCGCTCGAACCAACGTTGCAATTGGACCGCTGTGGTGGTCTCAGCCCAACTGTTGGCAGGCAGCACCAGCAGGATCTGGCTTGAAGGGGCGGTACCGGCACGCGCAAGGTCGCGGTTCAACGTGGCCAGCCCAGGCACGATGACTCTTGGTGCGATCTCGAACAGCTTGAGTTTTTCCGGCCCGCGATCGGGCGCCATGTCGTTGACCAGGCCTTGTGCGTAGCCGGTGCTGGCAATCAAGGTTGCCGGCACGCTTTCGGGTATGTTTTCAAGAAATTGCCGAGCAAGCAGTTTTGCGTCAGCGGAGTGATCGACCGTGACCCAATACAAGCCGCCTGCGCGCAACACAATGTGTTGATCCGGCAATCCGCCTATGGCCAAACTGATATGAACCAAGCGTAACGTCCCCCAAGGATGAACAGGTGTTAAGGCGTTCGGGTACTGCCAGCCATCACCTGTCTATTTCTTTAGGTGTCAATAGAATGACTGTCAACATTTAACCCGTTACGTCTCAGTTGTTTCTTCTTGTACTGTGTGCTGTGCATCATTTATGACAAGCGTAGTACTACACTCGAATGAGTGTAAGAAAGCGCGTACTTTATCATCTGAAACATCTGGTTGAGTGGCTTGAGACTGAGGATCGTCAAAAAAATAACGGCAATATGATTGTAGTCATTAAATTGGCTACTCGCCTGGAAAGGCTGATATTCGAGGGCTCGGCACCTCAGGCCAAGGTATTTGTAGGTAACGCTCGCGAGAAAACCGGCTAAAGGGAGAGGAAAGTACGCGCCCGGCTTTCTGAGAGTCCCATTGCGTGCTATTGCTTACGCGGGTTCATTGTGAACAGAGCCATTGTGATCAGGTTCGCCCTCAGAACCTGAACCTGCCACTGAAATAGCCATGAGGTGCAGATATGCCAGTCAAGCACGACTTGTTACAGGACTTGGGGCTCACTAAAGAGGCCGTCAGCAAGTTTCGCAGCGAAAACCCGCATCTGAATCAGCTGTTTGTACAGTACGGCGAAAAAGATGCCGAGGTCGTTGAAGCTGAAGCCAACGACGCCATAGGCGTCCCTGATGATGTACTGCGCACGCTCAAGGAGCAGCGCTTGCAGATCAAGGATAAAATCGCGCAGATCCTCAGCGCTTAAGTCACCGCAAGCTGCAGGAAGTAGATATGTCCCGAATCATCAAAATTGTTGCCACATTGCGTGCCAAGCCTGGTCATGGCAAAACTGTCGAGCAGGCACTGCGCGCCTGTGTCGAAGGCTCACGGGCCGAACCGGGCTGCCGTTTCTATGACTTGCACGTGGATCGTACCGACCCCGAGCGTTTTGTCTTTATTGAAGGTTGGGCGGACATGGAGGCGATCGAGCATCATAAAACCACCCCGCACTACCAGGCGATGGCCCATGCCGTGGGCGATCTATTGGCGCATCGCGAAGTGTTGTTGCTTGACGAACTGAGCGTTTAGGCCCGGTTCAAGTGCGCAACAGCCTGCGGCGGCCCTGAACAGGCCGCCGTTTTTATTGGCGGGCGTTTAAAAATGTGCGGCATCGATCTGGAACAGTGATTCGCTGCCAGCCCGTATTCCTTGCTCCAGGCTCAGTGTGCGAGGCAACAAGCGGGAGAAATAGAACTGTGCGGTCGCCAGCTTGGTGTCATAAAACCCGGGGTCGGTACTCCGCGAGCGCTGCGCCACATCGGCCATGCGTGCCCATAGCCAGGCATACGCCACATAACCGAACAGGTGCAGATATTCGACGCAGGCGGCGCCTGTTTCATTGGGGTTGGCCCTGGCCCGTGCCTGCAGCCAGTCACTGACATCCTCAAGACGCTGCACTGCGTCCAGCAGTTCGCTGGCATAAGGCTTGCCGGGCCGGGTCGCGAAGTCACGGATGTGTGCGGTAAACAGGCGCAGGCTTGCACCGCCATTGGCGATCACTTTTCGGCCCAGCAAATCCAGCGCCTGGATGCCGTTGGTGCCTTCATAAATCTGCGCAATGCGCACATCGCGAACCAGCTGTTCCTGGCCCCATTCGCGGATATAGCCATGACCACCAAAGACTTGCTGGCCCAGCACGCAACTGTCGAAACCGGTATCGGTAAAGAAGGCCTTGGCCACTGGGGTCAGCAAGGCTACAAGCGCAGTGGCTTGCTGCTGCTCCTGCGGCTCGGTAGAGAACTTGGCCAGATCCAGTAGTTGGCCCACATAGCTGGCAAATGCCCGTCCACCTTCGGTCATGGCCTTCATGCTCAGCAACATGCGTCGCACATCGGGGTGGACGATAATCGGGTCGGCAATCTTCTCCGGTGCCACGGCTCCGGTCGGGGCACGACTTTGCAGGCGCTCGCGGGCATAGGTGCGGGCATTCTGGTAGGAGGCCTCGGCGCAGCCAATGCCCTGGATGCCGATCGACAGACGCTCGTAGTTCATCATGGTAAACATCGCGGCCAGGCCCTTGTTGGCTTCACCGATCAACCATCCCTGTGCGCCGTCAAAGTTGATCACGCAGGTTGCCGAAGCCTTGATCCCCATCTTGTGCTCGATGGAGCCGCAGCTCACCGCATTGCCTTGTCCGAGTGAACCATCGTCATTTACCAGCACCTTGGGAACCAGAAACAACGAAATGCCCCTGGGCCCTGCTGGCGCATCCGGCAGCTTGGCCAGCACCAGATGGATGATGTTTGCGGTCAGGTCCTGATCGCCGCCGGTGATGAATATCTTGCTGCCGCTGAGGCTGAAACTGCCGTCAGACTGCGGTTCGGCGCGGGTGCGGATAATCCCCAGATCGGTGCCGGAATGGGCCTCGGTCAGGCACATGGAACCGGCCCAGCGGCCTTCGTACATCGGTGGCAGGTAACGGCTTTTGAGGGGTTCGCTGGCGTGGGCATCGATGGCAAGGCAAGCACCGCTGGTGAGCGCCGAATAAAGGGCAAAACTGGAGTTTGCGCCGTAGAGCATTTCTTCAAATTGCACGGCGAGCATTTTCGGCATGCCCAGGCCGCCAAATTCAGGATTGCCCGACAGGCCTACCCAGCCGCCTTCGATGTAGGTGTTGTAGGCTGACTTGAAGCCTTCAGGTGTGGTGACCTGGCCCGCCAGCCAGTGTGCGCCTTCTTCGTCGCCACTGCGGTTGAGCGGGGCGATCAGTTGGCCGGTGACCTTGGCGGCTTCCTCAAGTATGGCGTCGGCGGTATCGGCGTCGACGTGGTCGGCCAGGGCTGGCAGCCTGGCCCAGAGTGCGGGGGCTTCGAAGACTTCGTGCAGGACAAAGCGCATATCGCGCAGGGGGGCGTTGAATTCAGGCATGAAAAACCTCGTTTTTTGCAGCTGAAGGCATTCTGTGGGAGCGGGTTTGCTCGCGATTTGGGCGCCGCGGCCTGTCTGGGTAACCGAAGCGACACCTTCGCGAGCAAGCTCGCTCCCACAGTGGGTCTATAGGGGGCAGTTACAGTGCTTTGGCCATATCACGCAGCACGAACTTCTGGATCTTGCCCGTGGAGGTCTTGGGCAGCAGGGTGAACACCACCGTACGGGGCACTTTGAACCCGGCCAGGTGATCGCGGCAAAAAGCAATGATCTCGGCCTCGCGCACCTGCTGATGATCGGCCTTGAGAGTGATAAAGGCGCAAGGCGTTTCACCCCACTTTTCACAGGGCCGCGCCACCACAGCCGCCTCCATGACGTCCGGGTGTCGGTAGAGCACACCCTCGACCTCGATGGTGGAAATGTTCTCGCCACCGGAAATGATAATGTCCTTGAGCCGGTCGCGAATTTCGACGTAGCCGTCCGGGTGGCACACGGCAAGGTCACCGGTGTGGAACCAGCCGCCTTCGAAGGCTTCGGCCGTGGCGCTGGGATTCTTCAGATAGCCCTTCATTACCGTATTGCCGCGCATGAAAATCTCGCCCATGGTCTCGCCGTCACGGGGCGTCGGTACCAGGGTTTTCGGGTCGGCCACCATCACGCCTTCCAGCGTCGGGTAGCGCACGCCCTGGCGGGACTTGATCTGTGCGCGTTCGGCCAGAGGCTGCGCATCCCACTTTTCATGCCAGGCACAAATCGTCACCGGACCATACACCTCGGTCAGGCCATAGACGTGGGTGACCTTGATGCCCATTTCTTCCACGGCACCAATCACCTTGGCCGGTGGCGCAGCGCCTGCGACCATCGCATGCACCGGGTGGTCGATGGCAGCCTTGGCGGACTCGGGCATATTGACCAGGGCGTTGAGCACAATCGGTGCACCACACAGATGGGTGACCTGATGCTCGCGAATCAACGTGAGGATCTTTTGCGGGTCAACCCGGCGCAGGAACACATGCACGCCAGCCAGCGCGGTGATGATCCATGGGTAGCACCAGCCGTTACAGTGGAACATCGGCAAGGTCCACAAATACACCGGGTGATTGCCGATGGCCCAGACCATCTGGTTGCCCAGGGAATTGAGGTAAGCACCGCGATGGTGATACACCACGCCCTTGGGGTTGCCGGTGGTGCCGGAGGTGTAATTGAGGGCAATGGCCTGCCATTCATCTGCGGGCCATTGCCAATCAAAGTCGGGATCGCCTTCGGCCAGTAGCGCTTCATAGTCCAACTGGCTGACCGGCTGGCCTTCACCGTATTCGGGGTCATCCACATCAATGATCAGCGGGGGGTGATCGAGCATGGCCACGGCCGCATGCACTACGTCATGGAACTCGCGATCGGCAATCAGCACCTTGGCTTCGCCGTGGGCGAGCATAAAGGCGATGGCTTCAGCATCGAGGCGAACATTGAGGGCATTGAGCACCGCGCCGATCATGGGCACGGCAAAGTGCGCTTCAAGCATCGCCGGGATATTGGGCAGCATCACCGCTACCGTATCGCCCTGGCCAATCCCGCGCCCGGCCAGGGCACAAGCCAGGCGGCGGCAACGACTGTAGGTCTGCGCCCAGGTGCGGCGGATGGCGCCGTGAATCACGGCAGGGTAATCGGGGTAGACGCTGGCTGTACGTTCGATAAAACTCAGCGGAGACAGGGCAATATGGTTTACGGCAGTCGGCTCAAGGCCGTGCTCAAAAATCGACATGAAGGTCATTCCGGTGGCTGATTGTTAGCTCTATGGCTGCCTGCTCTGCCGATGGCGAGCGGGTCAGTTTTATGTCCGGTCTGACTTATAGCTCACTCCGGGTTTGATATGGAAGTAATACCTAAGCAATATAGTAGTTGTACTATATAAAGAAAAATTCGCTCAAGTCCTGGATGCCCAATGCCGATCGCGCTGCTTCCCCATGACCCTCAACCCTCTGTAGTGCTTGATAGAGACGGCTTGGCGCTGGCAGCCAACGACGCACTGATCCGCCTGCTGGCGGGCAAGGGGTTGAGTCATGCGAGTGCTCTATTGCCGGGCAATCTGCCGGAGCTGGTACGCGCCTGCCTCAAGCAGGGCAGAGCCATCGAGCAGGTAGAGGCGCAAAGTGCTCAGCAGGTCTGGCTCTGGACGCTTATTCCCGACCCCGACAGCCAGTGTGTGCTGGCCCGCGGGCGTGAAGCGAGTACAGAACTGCTGGCCGGGCGAGAGGCGGCCAAAGCCCGACGCCTATACCGGCTGATTACCGAAAACACCACGGACCTTATCTCGCGCCATACGCCTGACGGGCGTTTTCTGGATGCCTCGCCGGCGTCCTGGACCCTGCTTGGCTACTGGCCCGAAGCACTGCGTGGGACCCTGGCCCAGCGCCTGTTTCATGCTCACGATCTGAAGCTGGCGCTGCGTCAGGCCCGTGATGCCCTGCAACTCGACGGCTATCACACCATGACCTACCGCATTCGCCATCAGGCAGGGCATTACCTTTGGTTTGAAACAGCCAGCCGGGCAATTCGTGAAACCTACACCGGGGCGGTCGTCGAAGTGGTTAGTGTGTCGCGGGATATCACGGCCCGCGTCCAGGCTGAAGAGAACAAGCGGCGACTGGCTGAAGTGGTGGAAGCCAACCCTGATCCGGTGCTGTTTATCGACCCGGCTGGCGGGGTGTCGTATCTCAACCCGGCAGCACGGCGTCTGCTGGGTCTGCTGCCCGCAGAAGGCATGCCCGCATTGGCTGATTTTTTGACCGCGCAAGTCTTGGCTACCCTGGAGAGCAACGGCTGGCACAGTGCAGAGGCGCAGGGTTTGTGGAGTCACGAGACCCGTTTGTTGCCCTTGAATGGCGAGCCTTCGGTGCCGGTGTCGTTACTGCTGCTGGCTCATCGCTCGACTGCCGGAGAGCGGTTTTTCTCGCTGGTGGCACGGGATATGCGCGAGCGTGAACTGCGCGAAGCCCAGCAGCGCCATCATCAGGATGAAATGGCCCATACCGCGCGCCTGGTCACACTGGGCGAACTGGCATCGGGGATTGCCCACGAAATCAATCAACCGCTGGCGGCAGTGGTCAATTACGCCAATGCCAGCCAACGTTACCTGCAAAGCCTGGACAGTAATCCTGCCGCAGTCGAGCGTGTGGCCCAGGGACTGGAGCGGATCAACCTGCATGCCAATCACGCCTCGGAAGTGATCAAGCGCCTGCGCGGTTTTTTGCGCAAGGGGCGGCGTAACCTGCAAGCGCTGGATATCAGTGAGGTGGCGCGCCAGGCCGTCAGCCTGTGTGCCTGGGAGGCCGGGGAACGAAATGTCACTATCGAGCTGCAGTTGCCGGAGTCCCTGCCATGGGTATACGCCGACCGGGTGTTGCTGGAGCAGGTGCTGCTCAACCTGTTGCGCAATGCCATAGATGCCAACAACGAGCAATTACCGGGTCAGCTTTCGCGGATCATCCTGCAGGCTCAAACCCTTGATGGCGCCACCCTGCAAATCAGCGTGCAGGATCAGGGGCCGGGGGTCAGCGCCGGGGAGCTTGAGCAGTTGTTCACGCCGTTTTACACCAGCAAGGCAGATGGCCTCGGCCTGGGCTTGTCGATGAGCCGCAGCATCGTTGAGGGCTTTGGTGGTGAACTCAATGCCCGACCACAAACCAGCGGCTTGCTGATGTGCTGCTGCCTGCCATTGATGGCTTCACTCAACACGACAAGAGAGTAACGATGACAACCCAAACCCGGCCTGTGGTGTATGTGGTGGATGACGATCAGGGCATGCTCGACTCGACGGTCTGGTTGCTCGAGTCCGTGGGCCTCAATGCGCTGGCGTTTACAAGCGGGCAGGCCTTTCTTGACGCTTGCGACCCGACCCTGTGTGCCTGTGTGGTACTGGATATCCGCATGCCGGCCATGGGCGGCCTGAATGTTCAGCAGGCATTGCGTGAACGAGGGATTAGGATGCCGGTGATCTTTGTCAGCGGGCATGCCGATGTGCCCATTGTGGTACGGGCTTTCAAGGCCGGTGCCCATGATTTTATCGAGAAGCCCTATAACCAGCAGTTGTTGCTCGACAGCGTACAGCAGGCCCTGAGTGGCGATACCGCGCAGCAAAGCGCCAGCCAGGAACAGACCGAACTTGAGGCCCGTCTGCAAAGCCTGACACCGCGTGAGCAAGATGTATTCATGCCTTTGGTCAAGGGCTGCACCACCCGTGAAATTGCCGCGCTGCTGGGGGTGAGTGCCAAGACTATCGACCTGTATCGCTCCCGGGTGATGAAGCGCATGCAGGCCCGGCATTTGCCCGATCTGGTGGGCATGGCCATTGCTGCCGGGCTGGTTGATCCGCTCAGGTTGGGTTAGCCAGTAATGCCTCGACGCCAGCCATGACGGCAGGCGTGTCGGTGTGGGCGACGTTGAAGCGCATGCAGCGGCGCAGTTGCGGATCAAAACCGAACAGGATCCCGGGCGCGAGCACCAGGCCACGGGCAAGTGCCTGCTGGGCGAGGGTTTCGCCATCCAGCCCGGCAGGCAATGTGGCCCAGATAAACATGCCGCCGGCGTAGGGCACGCTCAACCTGAAGCCCAGGCCCTGCAACCAGCCCGAAACCCGTGCACCACTGGCCTGCAGGCCTTGCACCACGCGCTTGCGGTGTTTGTGATAAGTGCCGTCATTGAGCATCGAGCACACCAGTTGCTCAAGCATTTCCGAAGTAATCCCGCCGCACATCAGTTTCATCTGGGTCAGCTCGGCGGCCATCTGCGCAGAGGCCACGACAAAGCTCACCCGCAGGTTGGCACTGAGGGTTTTCGAAAAACCGCTCAGGTAGGTCACTTGCTCCACGCCTGCCAGCGCCACCAGTCGGGGGGGCGGTTCTGGGTGCAGGTCGCCATAAAGATCATCTTCGATAATGGCGCACTCATAACGCTTGGCCAGCTCGAGCAGTCCGTAGGCCTGCCCGGGTGTGAAGGAGTGCCCGGTGGGGTTATGCAGCAGCCCGGTGGTGAGGTAAAGCGTTGGCCGGTGCTGGCTGAACAGGGTTTGCAGCGCTTGCAGGTCCAGCCCTTGGGCAGTGCGCTCCACAGTGATCACGCGCACGCCATGCAAGGCCAGGTTGGCGTGAAAATTGAAATAACAGGGCATGTCCAACAGCACGGTATCGCCGGGGCGCACGCGCAAGCGCAGCAGCATGTCGAGCCCCAGCACGGTATTGGCCGTGGTGATAATCTGCTCGACCCCCACATTCAGGCCCTGGCTCAACAGTTTCTGCTGCAAGGCCTGACGCAGCGGCAAATAGCCCGCCGGGTCACCATAACCGGTCAGTCGCAGGGCTGGCGAGCGACTGAGCTGGCGCATGTTGCCACGCAGGGCGCTGGCTTCCAGCCAGCTTTCCGGTAAATGCCCGCTGCCGGGGCGCAGGGCACCGCTGGCACCGGTCAGGGAGCGGCGCAAGACGCTGTGCAAGTCTTGCGGCAGCAGGTCAAGGGCAGTGGCGCGTCCGCTTTGCAGCGTTTTCGTCGCAACAAAGTAGCCCAGGCCCTGACTGGATGTGATTCTGTCCTGCCCGCGCAAGCGATCCAGGGCTTCGATCAGGGTGAATTTGCTGACGCCCCAGTGAGCAGTCATCTCGCGCGCCGAAGGCAGTTTGCTGCCGGGGTTGAGCAGACCCTGATCAATGGCCTGGCTCAAGGCATCAACAATCTGCTGGACCTTGGACAGGCCGGGTTGAAACGCAACGGTAGGTAAGTGCATGCAGGGCCTCGTACTTTACCGGTCATGCTACCAGTAAAGGTCGGTAAAGTTTGTCAGCGCTTGATCTGCCAATAGCCGGCAGGGCCTGCCTAGACTGCGCGACCGTAACTTCTGGATTCAACCACCGTCATGGCCACGCAACTGACACTCGCTTCATTTCTGTATTTTCTGATGTTTTGCGCCACCATGACCTTCAGCCCCGGGCCCATGACCCTGCTCTTGATGGGGTTCGGCATGCAGCAGGGGCTCAAGCGTTCCATGCCGGTACAACTGGGAGCCAGCGCAGCGTATCTGGTGTCGATTCTTGTTTTTGCCGTAGGCTTCGCCGAACTGATCAAGGGCAACCCGTTAATCAGTCGCGGGATCCAGTACGTGGGGGTTACGTACTTGCTGTACCTGGCGTACCGGCAGTGGACCAGCACCGGGTTGAAACTGGACAGTCCCGACACACTGCACAACGATTTTACAGGGCGCTTTGGCAAGGGCCTGCTCACCGGTTTCTCCAACCCGAAAACCATCGTCATGTTCAGCGCCGTATTCCCGCAGTTCGCCGGGCAGGGCAGTGATTCCCGAATGCTGGATCTGGCGGTACTGGGGCTGGCTTTTTTGCTGCTGCAGTTTGCCAGTGGTTGCCTGTATTGTTACTTCGGTCAACGTATTCGCCGGGTGCTGCAAAGCCCGTCGCGACAAGTGTTGTTGCAACGGGCTACAGCCTGCATGTTGCTGGGGGTTGCAGTGATGCTGGCGCGAGGTTTTACCCAGGGCTGAACCTGCCGGGCGCTGGTGCCATCACGCCGCCAGGGGCTTGCTGTTCAGGGACTTTTTGTATTCGGCTTTCATCGTTTCCATCTGTTTTCCCAGCTCATCGAGCACCGCTTTACCGAGCAACTTGCGGGCCTGGGGAAACATCTCGGTTTCTTCTTCTTCGATATGGTGCTCGAGGAGTTCCTTGACCACCTTTGCACGACCGGAGAATTCCAGAGAATCGGGGGCAGTTTTCTTGAGGTCAGGCAATACCAGGGAGTCCACAGTGCGGTGTTCTTCCTTCGCTTCGTGGTACATGACGGCTTGCTCTTTACCACCGGCTTTCTTGAAGACCGGGTAGAGGATTTCCTCTTCAAGGCGGGTGTGGATAGTAATTTCCATTTCCAGTTTGTTGAGCAGTTCAGTGCGTTTTTTCACGGCGCGCTCGGTGGAGTCGCTGAGCTGGCTCAAGATGGCCTTGACTCGTTTGTGGTCTTCCAACAGCAAATCGATGGCATTCATATTCACTCACCTGTCTCTTTCACGGATAGGGATGGGCCTTTGTGCATACGACCCTCAGGGGTGAATATTGCATTAGCTGTACCAACTTGAACGGACGATATAAAATTAATAAAAATCAATTAGTTAAGTTTTAAAGCTGACGTATCTATTCGTGCAGAATGCATGTATGCCGCGCCCAGGTCATGCAATTCGCGAGTAGGTTGGCGTTAATGCGCTAAACGCGGAAATCCCCGCCGCATGGGGTATATTGCGAACTGTTTCTGCCTGTAATGAGATTGGTTTTGTCTACGATTGACTCCCCGCTACCGCCGCTTTCTTCCTTGGTGTTAAACCCGGTGCAAACGCCTGTGGCGCTTTATCTTCAGCGGCTGGCGCCGTCCAGCCGCCAGACCATGCGTTATGTCTTGCAGGAAGCGGCAGACCGCCTGGGCGCTGAAGACGTGGCGATTGATGAATTCCCCTGGCATCAACTGCAACCGGGGCATATCACCGCACTGGTGGCGGCGTTGCGTGAAGACGGTTACGCGCCAAATACCTCATCGCTCTATGTCAACGCCATTCGCGGCGTGATGAATCAGGCCTGGCAACAAAACCTGATCACTCAGGATCATTTGCTCAAGATACGCGCAGTCAAGGCGGGAGGCGGTTCGCGGCTGGTCAAGGGGCGTAACCTGCGGCGCAATCTGATTCGCGAGCTGATGGACGTCTGTGCCGCAGACCCCCGTCCGCAAGGGCTCAGGGACGCGGCGATCATCGCAATTCTGTATGGCTCGGGGATGCGCAAGTCCGAGTCGGTGAATATGGACCTGTGGCAGGTCGATGTAGAACAGCGCAGCTTGCAGGTGCTGGGCAAGGGCAACAAGGAACTGATCAAGTTTGCACCGGCCTGGGCTTTCGAAAAACTGGAAGAGTGGCTGGCATTCCGCCGGGCGAACCTGCCGGACGGGGTCAGTGATGACACCTTTTTGTTCAATCGCATCCGCCGCGGCAACCATATCACTCGTGATCGCCTGACCAAACATGCGATCTATTACATCGCCAAGCAGCGGGGCAGGCAGGTAGGGGTCGACATCATGCCCCATGATTTTCGTCGCTCGTTCATTACCCGGGTGATTGAAGAGTACGACGTGTCGATCGCACAGAAGCTGGCGCACCACGCCAACATTGCCACCACCGTCAGCTATGACGTGCGCGATGACAACGAGCGGCGCAATGTGACCGACCGCTTCCTGTTGTAAGCGCAAGGGTTGGCGGTTTTAAGAATTAATGAACCCTCGCGCCATCTCCCCGCCTAACGTTTAACAACCACAGGAGGTCGCGCATGCAAATCGAAACCATATGGGTGGTACTGGCAATTATTCTGGTGCTGCTGGAGCTCTGGGCAATCCGCGGGGTGATGAAAAGCGGGGCACGGTCAAGCAGCCGGCTGATGTGGATTGCCATTATCATCTTCGCGCCGTTGCTGGGCATGCTGGCGTGGCTGGTTGCCGGGCCAAGGCAGCCGAGCACACACCATTGAATATCACGTATTGGTCTTGAGCTTGGTCCACAAACGGGTGCTCAGACGGGCGATTTTGGCCGGCAGGTCCTCCACGGTGAACAGGGTGTCGATCACTTCACTGGACGGGTAGATCGCCGGGTCCTGTTTCACGTCCGGCGCCAGGTACGGGTCTGCCGCCTGGTTGGGGTTGGCGTAGTGGATATGGTTGCTGATAGTGGCAATCACTTGCGGGGTCAGCAGGTAGTTCATGTAGGTGTAGGCATTTTTTTCATGGGGCGCGCTCTTGGGCATGACCACCATGTCCAGCCATAACGTCGAACCTTCCTTTGGGATCGAATACGCAATGTCGATCCCGTTCCCGGCTTCCCGTGCACTTGCCGCAGCCTGTACCACATCACCGTTGAAGCCGATCACCGCACAGATATTGCCGTTGGCCAGATCACTGATGTATTTGGATGCATGAAAATACTGAACATAAGGTCGTATTTTCAGCAGCGCCGCTTCGGCTTTCTTGTAGTCCTCAGGCTCATGACTATGGTGCGGCAAGCCCAGGTAGTTGAGAGTGATCGGCAACACTTGCGTCGGATTGTCGATAATCGCCACACCGCACTGGCTCAGTTTTTTGATGTTGTTTTCATCGAAAAACAGGCTCCAGGAGCGGGTGACATCCGTGGTACCAAAAATCGCCTTGATCTTCTCGACGTTGTAGCCGATCCCCGCCGTGCCCCACATGTAGGGGTAGCCGTACTGATTGCCGGGATCGTTGGCTTCCAGTTTGTTCATTAACACCGGGTCCAGGTTCTTCCAGTTTGGCAACTGGCTCCTGTCCAGTTTCTGGATGGCACCGGCCTTGATCAGGCGGGACATAAAGTGGTTCGAAGGGCTGACCACGTCATAGCCGGTATTACCGGTCATCAACTTGGATTCCAGCACTTCGTTGCTGTCGTGAATATCGTAGGTCGCCTTGATCCCTGTTTCCCTGGTGAAGGTGGTCAGGGTGTCGTCGGCAATATAGCCGTTCCAGTTGGAAATATTCACGCTTTCGTCGGCGTGGCTGACGGCCGAAAACGCTGCGAGCATGACCGCAAGGGAAACCGGGCTGATGTTCATGTTCAATCACCTTTTCAAGGAGCTTTTATTCTTTTGTGGTGTGAGAGTGTTCAGATTTCTGTTTTGGCTCTGAGGGCTTCCATGCGCATGCGCAGCGCTGCACCGACGTCAAAAAATGGCCGTGGCGGTAACCAGCCCGGCTGCGCTCTGTCCATGACCGACTGCAGCAGGGGCGAGCTGGCGCCACAGGCCAGCTCTGCGAGCAGACGGCCCCACAGCGTGCCGCGGGCAACCCCGGAGCCATTGCAGCCCGCCACGGCATAGATGCCTTCCTCGACCTTGGCAAAGTACGGCTGGCCACTGCGGGTAGCGCTCAGATGGCCGGTCCAGGTGTAGCGGATGTCTTGCTCACCGAGCCCGGGGAAGCGACGTTGCAGGCCCAGTGCATGGTGTTTTCGACGCAGTGACAAGTCACTGCCGGACAAATCGCGCGTACGGTATTCCGCGGTATTGCGGATCATTACCCGCCGATCCGGAGTCAGTCGCACCGTGGCGCCCAGCGGCCTCGTCGACAGCACGCCCCAGGGCTCGACACTGCCGATGGCCTGATACTCCTTGTCGCTCAGGGGGCGGGTGAGGCTGGCGCTGAGCTCCATCGGGAAGGTTGCGCTGTTGTCGATCCCGGCGCGGGGGATAAAGGCATTCAGGCATACCAGTACCTGTGTGGCTTCAATGCTGCCTTGGATACCCTTGGCCCGAATGCGTCCGCCACTCAGACGTTCAAGCCCGATGATGTCGGTGTTTTCAAAAAGGCTGACATTGGCCGGCAAGGCATCCAGCAGGCCCTTGACGTATTTCGCCGGCTGCAACAACGCATTGCCATTGCCGCACCAGATGGCCGCCTGGTAATGGCGGGTGCCGAGTGTCTGCGCCAATTGCGCGCCTTCCAGAAAGTGTGCAGATGCGCCGACTGCATGCAGGGTCTTGAGCTTGGCCTCAACCTGGGTCAACTTGCCCGGGTCGTTGACGGCGAAGTAGTAACCCGAATCCCGGTACTCGCAGTCGATGCCGTGGCGCGCAATGCGCATGCGCACTTCATCACCGGCCGCCTGGCCGATTGTCGAGTCCACGGCATAGCCGGCAAATCCACCCTTGCCGATCAGCTCGTCATCAGCCGGGTTTTCATGGGCCACCGCGTAACCGGAGTTGCGTGCCGATGCACCTTGGGCTGCACGTTGCCTGTCGACAATCAGAATGCGAGCTTGCGGGTGCAATTGCGCCAGGGAATGGGCCGCACTGAGGCCGGTAATGCCCGCACCGATAATCAACCAGTCGGCTTTCTCGACGCCGTTGAGGTGATCACGGAGGGGGGAGCTTCCTGCCAGGGCAATCCAGCCACATTCATTCTTCACGTTTCACCTCATTTGCCGGTCAGGGTGCTGTCCGGCCTTTGAATACATGCGCTAATTGCATGGCTGGCCGTTGCTGGCGCTGGTTATGGATGGAATTTAGGCGGTACCAAGTGATATAACCAACGCTATTAATTCATTGATTGATGCAAAAAACACATGGATAAGGTTCGTCACGTACCGTCGTTGCAGGGTTTGCAGGCACTGGTAGAGGTGGCTGAATCGGGCAGCTTCACACAGGCGGCGCAAACGCTGTGTCTGACCCAAAGCGCTATTAGCCGGAAAATCCAGCAACTGGAAGCTCACTTTGGCGTGTCACTGTTTGTCAGAACCAGTCGCAGCGTGCGTATGACGGTCGAAGGTGAGCAGGTGCTGGCCAGTGCCCGCGGCATTCTTGAACAGTTAAAGCTGCTGGAAGATCGTTTGTCGCCGCAAAAGCGACCGTTCCGTATCCGCATGCATGTATCGCTGGCCGTGCGCTGGTTACTGCCCAAACTCAGTGACTTTTACTTGCAGCACCCGGACATAGCCTTGTCGATTGAAACGGTCGCCACCGAGGTTGTCGAACCGGCCAGCGACAGCGATGCCTACATCCTGTACTTGCCCCGACCCTCCACTGACCCAGCCTGCATGGCTTTATTCGATGAGGCTCTGGTGCCAGTGTGTGCACCCAGCCTGGGGCCGCTGGCGTCGATGGAAGATCTGCTGCGCTTTGCGCTGTTGCATCGCTCGGCCGACCAGCAAGCCTGGCACGACTGGCTCGCCGCCAATGACGGCAAGCCACTGCACAGCTATCGGCATATCCCGTTCAATCTCGATGAGCTGGCCCTCGATGCTGCCGCGCGTGGCTTGGGGGTGGCGGTCACGGACATGACCCTGGCGGCGGAGTCCATTCAACGCGGGGCACTGGTGATTCCGTTTGGTGAACCGTTGAAAACCGGTGGTAACTATTCGTTGTGCCTGCAACCTGCTGCAGACTTGCATCCGGCGTGTCCGGCGGTGCTGCAATGGTTCACCAGTCAGGTCGAGCAAGGCGGAGGAGGGAGAACTTGTTAAATTTTGTAATAAGTCCGCTAGCAGGAAATGACTTTAATCGCTGTAGGATTGCATCCCCAATTCACTAAAGGCTTGTATGAACACCCTTCAGGAACCACCCAGTCGCAGTTTTGAATCTGCGCTTGCCCCAGGCTTGATCCTCGCAATCGAGCACGCGTTACCCATTCCCCGCCCTCTGTTTAGCGCCAGCACCTCTGCTGCTGCGCTTGTCTGTGCGCGCTCGCCGTTAACCCAGCACCTTCGTGAGATTGACTGATACCTATGGAATGGATTGCAGATCCCACGGCCTGGCTCGGCCTGTTGACCCTGATTGTGCTGGAACTGGTACTGGGTATTGATAACCTGGTGTTTATCGCCATCCTCGCCGACAAACTGCCGCCGGAGCAGCGCGACCGTGCCCGGGTCATCGGCCTGACGCTGGCCCTGGTCATGCGCCTGGGCCTGCTGGCCAGCATCTCGTGGATGGTCACGCTGACGCAGCCTTTGTTCGAAGTCTTCGACAAAGCGTTCTCGGGGCGCGACCTGATCATGCTGTTCGGCGGCTTGTTCCTGTTGTTCAAGGCCACGATGGAGTTGCATGAGCGCCTGGAAGGGCATGTGGCCGAGCGCTCATCGGCGCTGGGCTATGCCATGTTCTGGCCGATTGTGGCGCAGATTGTCGTGCTCGACGCGGTGTTTTCCCTGGACGCGGTGATTACCGCGGTAGGCATGGTTGAGCATCTGTCGGTGATGATGATCGCCGTGGTGTTCTCGATCGGCCTGATGATCATCGCCAGCAAACCGTTGACCCACTTCGTCAACAGTCACCCTACGGTGATCATGCTGTGCCTGGGCTTCTTGATGATGATCGGCTTCAGCCTGACTGCCGAGGGCCTGGGCTTTCATATCCCGAAAGGTTATCTGTACGCCGCCATCGGCTTCTCGATCCTGATCGAAGTACTCAACCAGATTGCCCGTGCGCGCCGCAAGAAAAGCGTGCAGGGCCTGCGGCCCATGCGCGAGCGCACCGCCCATGCGGTGATGCGCTTGCTTGGCGGGCGCACCCTGAGTGCTGATGAAGTGGGCGAAGAGATTGCCGACATGCTTGACGGTGGCAGTCATCAGAACGTCTTCCATCGACGCGAGCGCGTGATGATCAGTGGCGTATTGCAACTGGCGGAACGGTCGATTCGCACGGTGATGACGCCCCGTGCCGAGATCGATCATATCGATCTGGCTGATTCGGCAGAGATCATTCGTACAAAGCTGATGCATTCATCGTATTCCCGACTGCCCCTGATCCGGGATGGCCGGGTAGATGAACCCTTGGGCTTTGTGCATAAAAAAGAGCTGCTCAAGGAGCTTCTGGCGGGGCATGAACCGGATCTGGAGGCGATGGCGCGCAAGGCCATCAATCTGCTGGACAGCTTCACGATTCTCAACGCTCTGGAACAGATGCGTAAAGAGTCGACGCACATTGCGTTTGTCATCAACGAGTTCGGTGACTTCATCGGCCTGCTGACCATGACTGACATTCTCGAGTCGATCGCTGGTGAACTGCCGGATGCCAGTGAGATAGAGGGGCCCAATATCGTTGCCCAGGAAGAGGGTTTTCTGGTTAGCGGCGCCTTGAACCTGAGCCAGATTCGCCAGCACATCGGCTTTGCAGCCAAGGCCACGGATGACTATCAGACACTTGCAGGTATGGTCATGAGTTTACTGGATCGTCTGCCTATGATTGGCGACAAGCTGACGTGGGAAGGCTGGACCTTGACCGTAGTCGAGGTAGAAGAGCGGAGGGTGACGCGGGTGTTGCTGAGCAAATCCGCTCCCACAGTAAAAAGTTAGCGCGGTCAGTGTGGGAGCCGGGCTTGCCCGCGATGCAGGCAACCCGGTTTGTCTGAAGAACCGAGGCGCTGCTATCGCGAGCAAGCCTGCTCCCACAGTAAAAAGTTAGCGCGGTCAGTGTGGGAGTCGGGCTTGCCCGCGATGCAGGCAACCCGGTCTGTCTGAAGGACCGAGGCGCTGCTATCGCGAGCAAGCCCGCTTCCACAGTAAAAAGTTAGCGCGGTCATTGTGGGAGCCGGGCTTGCCCGCGATGCAGGCAACCCGGTCTGTCTGAAGGACATAGGCGCTGCCATCGCGAGCAAGTCCGCTCCCACAGTAAAAAGTTAGCGCGGTCAGTGTGGGAGTCGGGCTTGCCCGCGATGCAGGCAACCCGGTTTGTCTGAAGGACATAGGCGCTGCTATCGCGAGCAAGCCCGCTCCCACAGTAAAAGGTTAGCGCGGTCATTGTGGGAGCCGGGCTTGCCCGCGATGCAGGCGACCCGGTCTGTCTGAAGGATCGAGGCGCTGCCATCGCGAGCAAGCCCGATCCCACAGGGGAGGGCAGTGCTTAGTTGCTGTCAGGCAGTGCGTAAGCGATCACGTAGTCACCGCGATCCGGCGACTGACGGGCACCACCAGCGGTGATCACGATGTATTGCTTGCCGGTTTTAGGCGAAACAAAGGTCATCGGACCGCCCTGGCTGCCAACAGGCAAACGGGCTTTCCAGGCTTCTTCACCGTTGGCCGAGTTAAAAGCGCGCAGGTAGAAGTCTTGAGTGCCAGCGATGAACACCAGGCCACCTTGTGTCGACAGGGTACCGCCCAATGTCGGCATGCCGATCGGCAGTTGCAGACCCATCTTGATCCCCATCGGGCCGGTGTCCTGCACGGTACCGACCGGTACTTGCCAGGCGACCTTCTGAGTCTTCATGTCAATGGCGGTCAGCGTACCGAAAGGCGGGGCCTGGCACGGAATACCGGCTACCGACAGGAAGCGGTTTTTGTTCACCGCATAAGGCGTGCCCTTGAGCGGTACTGCACCCATGCCGGTGTTCAAGGCTTCACCGCCAGAAGAGGCCTTGGCGTCTTTTTGCTGCGGAACCATCTGCACCCACAAGCCCAGGCGCATGTCGTTGACGAAAATAAAGCCGTGAACCGGGTCAGTCGACAGGCTGCCCCAGTTCATGCCACCCAGCGAACCCGGGAAGCTCAACGACACATCAGTGCCCGGCGCGGTGTACAGACCTTCGTAACGCATCTTCTTGAAGGAAATACGGCACAGCATCTGATCAAACGGGGTTGCACCCCACATGTCCGATTCAGTCAGGGTCTGCGCACCAATCTGTGGCATGCCCACGGATTTTGGCTGGGTCAGCGAGTAGGGCTCGTCCGGAATGTTCGAGGCCTTGACCGGTACTTCTTCAACCTTGGTCAGCGGCTGGCCGGTGTGGCGATCGAGGACAAAAATCTGCCCGGCCTTGGTGCCGATCACTACCGCCGGGACCTTGCTGCCGTCCGCTTTGGCGAAGTCGATCAGGCTTGGCTGCATCGGCAGATCGAAGTCCCACAAGTCATTGTGGACGGTCTGGTACACCCATTTTTCTTCACCAGTGGTGGCGTTCAGTGCCAGTACCGATGCACCGTACTTGTGGTTCAGCTCGGTACGTTCGACACCATAGATGTCGGTGGACGAGCTGCCCATCGGCAAGAATACGGTGTTCATCAGCGGGTCATAGGACATCGGTGCCCAGCTGTTCGGCGTGCTGCGAACGTAGGTCTTGCCTTCTGCCGGTGCTTGCTTGTCCTGCGGGTTGCCCGGGTCGAAGGTCCAGCGCATGGCGCCGGTCACTACGTCGAAACCACGGATCACGCCACCTGGCATATCGGTCTGGACGTTGTCAGCCACGCGACCGCCAACCACCACCGTGGTACCTGCCATCAACGGTGCCGACGACAACTGGTAGTAGGAATCGGGCACATTGCCCAGGCCGGCCTTGAGATCGACCTGGCCATTACTGCCGAAGTCCTGGCAGAACTTGCCGGTGTCCGCATCGACGGCAATCAAGCGGGCATCGATGGTGTTGGTCAGCAGGCGACGCTGGCACGCCGCGCCCGGGGCAACGGTGACAGTTGCGGCCGGGGTGCTGCCATCGGTGGGTGCTGCGACTGGG
Source organism: Pseudomonas bubulae (assembly GCF_900618535.1). GTDB lineage: Bacteria > Pseudomonadota > Gammaproteobacteria > Pseudomonadales > Pseudomonadaceae > Aquipseudomonas > Aquipseudomonas bubulae. The sequence goes on from NZ_UYJA01000001.1 coordinate 297,293, forward strand.
GCGCTGGCATCAAAGTAGGCCAGGCCACGGCAACGCTGCCAGACGGCGGCCTTGGCATTGATGTTGTTCTTCCACAACTCTTTACCAGTATCGGCGTCCAGCGCGATCAGGTTGTTGTGTGGCGTACAGATAAACACTTTGTCGCCCACTTGCAGCGGGGTCATCTGGTCTTCTGCGCCATTGCCATCACTGATGGCCACATCGCCGGTCTGGTAGGTCCAGGCCGGTACCAGCTTGGACACGTTGCTACGGTTGATCTGATCCAGAGCAGCAAAGCGGCTGCCACCTTCGTCATTGCCGTAGTGTGCCCAGTCTTTCTGGGCTTTGGCCGGGTCAACCTTGGTCAGGCCCGGGCCGTCACCGGTCGGTGCGATCGAGGCGTGAGGCTGGAACATCCCCCAGAAGCCGGCGGCGATGGCCACGGCCAGCACTGCACCCAGCGCATAACCGGCGTTGCCGCTCAGGCCATTGGCCTTGCGCAGCGAAGGGTAAGCCAGCGCCACGACCAGGCTGAGCACAGCCAGGGCAAACAGACGTGAAACCAGCGGCCAGAACACCAGCCCGGCATCAGCCAGGGCCCAGATAACACTGGCGAGCATGATGGCAGCAAACAGCCAGGCACCAGCCAGGCGTCGCTTGAACAGCAACACGGACGAAGCGACCATGCCCAGGCCTGCAAGCAGGAAGTACAGGCTACCACCGAGCGTGGCCAGGTAGCCGCCACCGGCGACATAGAGCAAACCGAAAACCAGCACGCCTAAAGCGGCGACCCAGATGGGCCAACGGCTTGCGGCTGCCGAAGGTTGAGCGTTATTCATTGTGCATGACCCTATTGATGCATGAACGGTTGGGAGGAGGGCATAGCGTTTAACTGTAGCGGCTTGCAAGGCAGGCGCAGACGTGTCGGCGTTTCTGCACGTCGTCGAGACCTTGAACAGGCCAGGTCGACAGACCGGGAAACGTCCGAAACAGTTATGTACTAAACGGTTAGTTTTATAACTTTAACAAAAACCCGGGCCTGCGACAAATTGTCAGTGTCGAGAGTCCGATAAGAGGGGATGTCAGGGGGAGGGCAAAGGGCGCTCAGATGCCCTTCAGCCATAGGGGCTGCCATCTTTATGGACGAAGTGCCATGTGCCGTCGACTGCCGTCACCGCCTGTATATCGTCTGACGGGTAAGTCACGCTATCTCCGACACTACGGTCGCCTACTTCAAGAACCACGCAGAGGGTGTCAGTTTTATTCTCCAGATGGTGGGCAAGCCCTTTGGCGGGGAAGCCCGCAATCATCCCCGGAGCCAGTTGCACGCTTTCATCACCTCTGAACAAGGTCGGATGACCCTCCAGGACATAGATAAATTCGTCCTGTAATGAGTGCGAGTGATGAAGGGCGGAGAGACTGCCTGGCGGCAGGTGTACAAGGTTGACGCCAAAATTCTTCAAGTTGAACAGATCACCCAGAGGCCGTTTGGTGCGGCCCTGCATCAGGGACGCGAAGGGCTCGGGGTAGTTGCTGGGGCGGGTTCTCTGCGCTGCATCGCAAGCATTGATCGGGCCTTGCTCAGTGGGGCGGATCATGGTGCGTCCCTCAAGATCAACAGCCAAACACAGAGGGGCAGTGCAACCGCCTTGGCAATCTGCACTGCCTGAAAGTGCCATCAGACATCCAGCATAGCCGGCACGTGGCTGTGCTGCTCTGAAACATGGCTGTCATTGGCAGGGGCTTAAATAGTGACTCCTTCCACTCGAGAAGATCATCCATGTCACAGTTTCCAGTCCGCCGTCGCAGCCTGATCCAAACGCTTTCTGCGGGACTTGTGTTGCCCAGCCTCGCGCCGGCTATTCTGGCGAATGTCCAGGACAGGCCCCAGATGACAGATGGCGTGCAATCCGGGGATCTACTGGGTGACCGCGCGATGGTCTGGAGCCGTAGTGACCGGCCAGCCAAACTGGTGGTTGAGTGGGACACCACCAGCACTTTTGCTCAGCCCCGGCGCGCCGCTTCGGCGCAGGCACATGCAGGCACTGACTACACCGCCCGGGTGGAACTCAGAGGGCTGCCCGCCGATCAATCCATCTTTTATCGCGCCTGGTTCGAGGACGCCCGCACCGGAACAGCGGGCGAACCGTGGTTCGGGCACCTGCGCAGTGTGCCAGGGCAGCCGCGGGACATTCGTTTTGTATGGAGTGGTGATACGGTCGGTCAAGGGTTCGGCATCAACCCTGACATAGGCGGCATGCGCATCTACGACGCCATGCGTCGACGCTTGCCGGATTTTTTCTTGCACAGTGGCGACACTATCTACGCAGACGGCCCGGTTCCGGCCCAACAGGTCGTGGAAAATGGTCGCGTCTGGCGCAACCTGACCACTGAAGCCAAAAGCCATGTCGCGGTGACTGTCGACGACTTCCGGGGTAACTACCGATACAACCTGATGGACGAGAACGTACGACGCTTTAATGCCGAAGTGCCGCAGATCTGGCAGTGGGACGACCATGAAACGACCAACAACTGGTCGTCTGGTAAACAGCTGGATTCACGCTATGGCAGTGCCGCCATCAGGGATCTGCTCGGTCCGGCACGGCAAGCCTGGCTCGAGTACTCCCCGATGCGTCTTCAGCCTGGCGATAAGGGCGGTCGCATCTACCGGAGCCTCCCTTATGGACCTTTACTGGAGCTCTTTGTGCTGGACATGCGCAGTTACCGAGGGAGCAATGACGCCAACTTGTCCGCTGTCCCGGGCCCACAGACGGCGTTTCTGGGGCGTACGCAACTCGACTGGCTCAAGCAGGCGCTGGCACATTCAACGGCCCAGTGGAAAGTGATCGCTGCCGATATGCCGCTTAGCCTGGCCGTGGCGGATGGCGAAATGTCGCCCGGAGTACCGCGCTGGGAGGCAATAGCCAACGGCGACAATGGCAAACCGTTGGGACGAGAAATGGAGATTGGCGAGTTACTGGATTTCCTGCGCCAACGACAGGTCCGTGATGTTGTGTGGCTAACTGCCGATGTGCACTACTGTGCAGCTCACCACTATCATCCTGATCGAGCAGCGTTCCAGCAATTTGAGCCGTTCTGGGAATTTGTCGCCGGACCTTTAAATGCGGGCAGTTTTCCGTCTTGTGCTCTGGACATGACCTTTGGCCCGCAGGTGGTCTTCGAGAAGGCACCGACTGAACCGAACATCTCGCCCCTGGCAGGGCTGCAGTTCTTCGGCGAGGTCAACATTGATGCTCGTGACAAGAGTCTCACGGTAACCCTTCGCGACCTGGACGGTGTAGCGGTGTTTGAGCAGCAGTTGAAGCCTTTCGGGCATGAGGTCTAGGCAGGCTTAAGAGTGGAGCCAGTCGTAAATCCGGGCGAGTGGAGGGTAGTCCTGATCCGCTGAGCCTGTCGGAGCGGGCATTTCACCATGCGGCAGTAGCAGTCCGGAGGGGTAAGCAGGGGGAGGATAAATGCTCGAACCGGCTTGATTCGCCGTTGTTCGGTCTGGGCATCAGGTCGATTTGCCAGCCAGGTTTCAGAGGGATACTTACCGGGCGGGACGGGCGTTTTGTTCGGATATTCAAAAACTCCTATTATAACTAAACTAAACAACCATTTAGTATAGTTATAATTATTGGGTATATACGAGCACCCAGAGAGTCAACGCTGTACAAGTCTATGCCTATTCAGTAGAAATTATGAGCTAGATTCCTGCTGTCAAATCGCTACTATTGAGTTCATTTTGCCGGATCTGTATGGCCAGCAAGGTGCAAATCAAGCCCTGACGCAAGGATAGTGCGATGTACGTGTATAAAATGGTCCAAGTTCCGCCGAACATTGAGGTTCAGGCGAACAAACACCGTGGTAATGAGGCCGCTGTCTACTTGGAAACGGTCGTCAATGAGTACGCTTCCGAGGGTTGGGAATTTTACCGAATTGACTCGATTGGTGTGTCAGTTAAGGCCGGTTGCTTTGATGCACTTAAAGGCAAAAAAGATTCTATGGCCAGCTATTACGTCATTTCTTTCCGAAAACCACGGTGATTTCCTGGCTTTCCGTTCGCTCCATTAAGCTCTATCAGCATATCGGGCCTAGCCGACTTAGAGACGCCTGCAGGTTTGAGCCAAGCTGTTCAAATTACGCATTGTTAGCAATCGAAAAGCACGGTGCATTGCGCGGATGGAAGATGGCACTGAACCGTATTCACCGATGCCGTTTCCCAAACGGTGGCAATGATTATCCTTGATGATTGTCTAGTATTCGCTGAGTGCTGGCTTTCCAGGTCATAGCAATAGCTTTGACCTGGTTCAAATTGGCGTTAGCGTTATTGTTCCGTCAGGCTGTTTTTTAACGGTCAGCGTGTCACCCATAACAATGTCGAGTTCGCTGAGCAAACCATCGGGCAACGGCACGATCTTGTCGCCAGTGCCAGTGCCAGTGCCAGTGCCAGTGCCAGTGCCATCGGCAGCGTCTTGGCAGATCACAGTTCAGCGTTGGTTTTCAGTACCTGGTACACGGTTCATGGTTTTGATCCCAAGATGGTCTGTGGCCCTCCTTTAAAAGTGGTTAAACGCTCAAACCCTTAGGATCCGTGGCTTCTAGCGATTCTGACTTTTGAAAATGGCTAAAAGCTTCAATGCATTAGTGAATTTGAACATTTTAAAAGGAGTGCAGTTTTAGCCCGTAAATGCAGGGGGGCTGAAATAACTTTCGCGCCCAGATTTTGGTAATGCAAACCAACCAGTTGATTTGTAACGGTTATTTATAAGAGTTTAAGCCCGTGTGGCCTTGTGAATGGTGCCAGTTCTAAAAGTCCAGAAAGATCGCTTCCTGTTCCCTTCATAAAGCTGTTTCTCAAGGAGCGTTTGCTAACACGGGGCATCAGGGATGACTCCAAAGCCCCATAGGGTGTTGGAGGGCACATTACGTCGACGTTTAACCTCTTCTGGCTACGAGAGGGGGAAGAGGCTAGATAACCCTTGATATGCCATTGAAAGAGGAGTGCGGCTCACAGGCTGAGATAACAGGCGCCCTAATAGATCGACTTAGCTCGATGTCAATATAAGTAAAAGCAGATTTTTGACTCAATAGTTAGTCTTTTTTGGCTGTCGGATGCGGCATCTAAGACTCCTATTTACAGATAATGCGTCATTATCTTGGCGGTTATTTCGAGTCGCAAAATCCAAAAAGTGCTTTCAAATTTGTTAATTGACTTCGGGGCTGGCTCAGAAAATACGCTCTGGAGTGTGAGCGAGGCTCATGCATCAAGAGTTCCGGCTTGAATTTCAGTCACTTTAATTGAATGTATTGAATATATTGACACTTCAGGCGGCGAGCAGAAAGTTATATCAAATAATAATCAATGAGTCGTGAATTCGGGGCTCGCAGGTACTGGGCTCGCTTATTGCTAAATGCGTGCTCGTCAATTGATTCAATATGTTTAAGCTTGGTGTCAATTAACACAATATTAGTTAAAGCCCTCCGTCAATACATGCAATTTAAGTCAGTACCTAACAAATAGTCTTTAATGCCTGACGAAAAATCTTTAATGCCGAACGCCAATTTTATGACCGTTGACAAGTTCGGTAGTCATAGAGCTATGCTTGCGCACCTAGAGTTTAAAACAGTCGGTGCCGAGTCCTTATGTTGAAACCCATCGTCGAAGGAAACTTAGTTAGCTTTGAGGAAAAGGTATATCGTGTAATAGCTTGTCGAGCTGACGGTGCCATTACCCTAAAAAGCCTTGAAAGTGAGCACTCATTTGATGTGCTCTTTACTCAGGTAAATCTGGTTGAGGTCGATCAAGAAAAACATGAGCTATACAATGATCGCCGTTTGATTTGGTTGGAACAAACAGAAGTCAATCCGAAAGAGTTAGCTATTGCTTCGGATCGGGCAAAAAAAATTAACGACTACTTTCAGGGAAAAGTTTCGCGGGCCGAGCTTATCGAAAAACTTGGCTCATCGGAAACAACGACTCGACGTCTATTGAAAAGATATGATCCAGAGCTTGGTGCTGTTTCTCTTGTTAGAAGTATCAGAGGGCGTAAAAAAAATTCGCGATTGCTTTCTGATATTCAAGAGAAAATCATGGAGAAAGCAATTTCGAAACGCCTTAATGATAAAACCAAAAAATTAGAGGCGTTTGCTTCTCTTTGGGAATATGTCGACTCTCTATGTCACACCATGGGTGTTAAAACCCCGAGTCTTAATGCTCTGAAGCGAAGGCTTGAATCGTTCGGGCAGAAAGCCGTTTACTCACTGCTGCACGGCAGAGAGCCGATGCTTCAAAAGTTTGAGCTGAAACCAGGGATGATTCACGTAGATACCATACTTACTATGGTGCAAATCGACCACACACGGGTGGACGTAATTATCTGCGACGAGCATGGTCGACCACTCATGCGGCCTTGGCTGACGGTAGTTATCGATCTTAAGAGTCGCGTTATTCTTGGTTACTATCTTGCACTCCATCCGCCTAGCGCCCTCAGCGTTGCCATGGCGATGCTTTCGGCCTGTTTTCCTAAACAAGCCTTTCCAATCGCTCTCGGTGGTGGTCAGAATACTCGCCACAGGTTCTGGGGAGTGCCTGGTGCAATTGGTATGGATAACGCCGCGGAATTTACTAGCCCAGAACTTGAAGCCACCCTGCAATATTACAAAATCGTCCCCATGCTGCGGCCTATTGGGAAAAAGCATTACGGAGGGCACGTTGAGCGAATTATTGGTACGCTGATGGGGAAGGTGCATCTTCTGCCAGGTACTACCTACTCGAATGTGTTGAAGAAAGCAGACTACGACTCTGCCAAGCATTCAGCTATGACCTTTTCAGCATTTTGTGAGTGGTTCGCAAACGAAGTGGCGATCTATCATGGGCGTGCTCATGAAGGGTTGAACAGACTTGCGCCGTTCGAGGTTTGGGATGCAGAGATGGCCAAGAAGGGGCTGGATTATGTACCTCCAATGCCGGGGAACTTTCAAACATTTGCTCTTGACTTCTTTCCAAGTGTGCTACGAACGGTGCAATCAAAAGGTGTCGAGTTTAGTAGGTCATTTTACTCTTCGGCAATACTCAGTAGGTTCGTTGGATCACGACTTTCGTTTAAGTACAATCCATTGAATCTTTCGAAAATATGGTTGCGCCAAGATGGCCGGTATCATGAAATTCCTTATTCTGATCTGACAAAAACACCTGTTTCGTACAGCGAGTACTGGGCGTTTTCGCGACCTCGCGCCCGTCGTCCGGGAACACTGGTGGACAAGGAGTTGCACCAAGTTCGCTTGGAGAACCATGAGTTAGTGGAAAATTCAAAGGCTACGACCAAGCGGCTCCGGCAAAACGTCGCCAAGAAAGCTACGGCCGCTGAAACTATGTCTTTTCTTTCCTACGGCGGGGAAGAGCTTTTGCTTCAGGGGAATACCAAAGAACCGAGCTCTGATCAAACTCGAAAAAAACTTAAGTGGGAAGACTGAGAATGGATGGGGAACATCTGCATGAGAGCCGGCGTCACGCTTTGATTCTGTCAAATGATGAACGCTGTAAGATTATTCGGCAGGATATTAAGGTCGATACCGAACACTTGCTCACCGTGTCCAACATTGTCGACAACATGCTTAGCATCGTACGCGGCAGTATGGAGGCTCCGTGTCTAGTCGTATCTGCCGGATCTAACCATGGAAAGACCACGATTTGCAATGCGGTCATGGGGATGGATGAATCATGGCGTCATAAAATCAGGTTTGTGACCTTTGTCAAGGATACTGGTAAGACAAAGCCAATGGTGAAGCTCTTGACGGCTTTGGGCATGGAACCTGGGAAAGCTGGGATACCCATTAGCATGGTAGCCGAATATTGTATCGCTAACGATATTCGCGGTGTGTTTATGGATGAGTTTCATGACTCTATCAAAGGACTTTCTAAGGGCGAGCAGGATACGTTTCTCTCCTTGCTGAGGGGTTTGTGCGGGGCGCCTACTTACCTAAGCTTTTTTGTTTTCGGTACCGATGAGGCCCTCAATGCTCTCGCAATTGACGCCCAGTACGTCCGCCGATTTGAGCTCTATGAGCTTACTCCTTGGTCGAGAAATGATGCAGAGTACCTTAACTTTTTGGATACATGGGAGGAGATTGTTCCGCTTTCAAAGAGGTCACATCTTTCTTCTAAGGCAATGTCTGACTATATTTATACTAGTACTTCTGGGGTGATTGGAAGTATTTGCACATTACTTCGAGCGGCTGCTTGCCTAGCAGTGATATGGGGCGATGAGAAAATTACACTTCAAAGCTTGCAGGCTGCTACACGTTCGAAGTGGAATACCCGAGTAAGACCAAAGGGTACTGTCGAGTGAAGTATTTATTGTGTCCAAAACAGTATCTAGCTGAGCAGAACGTCTTGGGAGGTTTTTCCGCTAACGTACCAACTATTCTAGGTGGGGAGACTTGGACAGGAAAAACCACTGTTGCCAAGCGGTTGGTTAAAAATTCCGATCGGGCACAAGTGTATGCTGCTTATGTGCCTGGAAGGTTTACTAAGGCATATGACAACGTCTACTCGGCATTCGCGGCAGCTCTGGGCCTTCCCTTGAACAGTCATTTTATGTCTTTTCGAAATGTTGAACATGCACTTGAGGATTTGATCGGTGGTCGAGAGTTTCGTCTGGTGTTTGATGATGCAAGTGTTCACTTTGGCGGCGGTGCGGAGCAAAGAAATAATTCTATTGATTTAGTCGGGGCCTTGCTACAGCGATTTCAGAACTTAAAGATATTGGCTGTGTCTGGGCCCTATATTTTAGATGGAGATCTGAAAAAGATCGTTGCTAAGGAAGCTCGCTATGTCGACATCGGTTTGTGGCAGGATGACCAACAGTTCCGAACCTTCATTTCACGAGTTGGGGAGACATGTGGCTTCAAACGCTCTCAATTGCTCAATGACGATTTCATCAAGGGTCTTTTGGTTAGGTCTCATGGTGCCAGTGGAGCTCTCATTCAAATCCTCCAGACGCTAGCGCGTAACTCCAGCTACAAAGCTTGTCCGTCTTTACCAGTCCAGTGTCTGCGTAACACGTGGAATTTCTAAATTGCTCGACGAGTTCTCATCAGGGGCAGCGCCTCGTTTCGTTCTGGGAGAAACGCTTCTTTCCTGGGTGATGCGGGGGCTTGCCCACAACAAGCTTCGAAACCCTCACCTATTTCGCGAGGCAATCAATCGTGGCCTTTCTGTCCCCAAGCGCGTGCTTCCCGGGATAGTGGAATCGTGGCCTTTCCCCGCATTCGAGGACATTGAGTTTGATTGCACCACCGAGCTTTTCAGAGTAATGCGTGCAACCTATGGTATCGATGGGGTTTTACTGCAGCAGCTATTTGCCGCCCGTCAGTCTCGTTTGATTCACATCCATTACCGACACGCCTACTGTTCTATATGTCTCAAAGAAAGTATGCGGAGAACAGGTTTTCCCATTTGGCGCCAACCATGGTGCTACACGACCACTGCATTTTGCGTTGATCACCGACGCATTTTAATCAGGCCTCGGAATACGTTTACCCCCGAAAGGCGGATCTGGGATGCTTACATCTATTCAAAAGGGGAGCGGTCAGTGAAGCATTCTTTATCTGATCGGCGGATTGCGGGAATCACAATACGCGTACAGCAGTGGATTGATTCTCTAGTAGCGGGACAAGCACTCAATGAAGGGGTGGAAACTCTGTATGGACTGCTGCTTGCGAAGAGGACGGCGTTTGCACCCGGTGGGATAGCCTCAGCAGGGTTTTCTCGCACTCAGCAACTCCTGTGCAAAGTAAACTTGGATCTGCATGAGCGCATCGAATTCGGATTGAATGACAGCGATCCGTACCAGCGGATGGGAGCTTTGCTATTGATCGGATGGTTGAGCGGTATTGTTTCACCAGCAGAGATCGTTTACTTGGGGCGCCATTACCATTGCGTCCACAGAACGCTGCCACCCTCACCGCAGCAATTGGGACGGTTGGTAGCTCTAGCCCTAAGTGCAGAGGAGGTGATGGTTGTTCGAGAGAAACTGGTCAACCTGAGGGAGATATCATCCACCATGATGTCGAATTATTTGGAGGGTTTCGGTGAGGCCGCATCACGCTCCCTTCGTTCAAACCGGCCAAAGCGTTAAATCGTCCACGCGTTAATGGGCTAAATCGTTCCGCAGGATATGAGATCTTCAAGACCAACATTGTCGAGCGCCGTAAAACTCAGTCAGCCTGGCAGCGGTGGAGTGAAGACTTCACGCGTCGTAGGCGACTGTTTTTGACTTCGATAAAATGTAGTAGATCTAGACACATTTGAGCCCCCACACAACTGTTCAAGGCGGTTTTTTTGAAGCTTCAATACGGACACCTTACCGCGGTCTTAGAAGCTCCCAAGCTAACGAGTTACGGCTAGAGCGACCCACTCGGTTCGCATATATCGGTGACTTGAGGCAAGGCTAGCTCTAAGAACGAGGTCTCGATCTAAAGGGAATCGGTGATGGTTGCGAACAAGGCAGATAGCAAAGTGGAGTAATGTCGGCATGTTCAATCTGGATTAGGCCGATTACAAATTCGTTGTATTATCGACGTTGAAATCCCAAGCTGATTAGCCGTCTCCTTCTGAGTCATGCCCTGAGCTCGACAAGCGAAAATCGCATCAATTTTCTCCGGTGGCGTCCGTCTTCCTGCCGGCCTCGCTAATAGCTTTCAGTCCTTAAACTGTCCCTGCCAATCAGCTGAGATGCCTAAAGCGTTGAGTTGCGTAGTTTTAACGTCCTTCTAATCGGAACCTGTCTAGCTCTAAACGGGCTCGTTCCAAGGCCGCTTCGGGCGTCTCGTCATTGCCCAGGGGGATGCTAATGGCTAGAAGGGCCATAGGGTCAAGCTTCAGGGGCGTGGATAGCTCGATCAATTTATCAACAGTGATGTCGATCTTCTCGCGTTCGAGCGCACTGATGTTCGTGCGAGCGTTGATAGGCACCAAGTCTCCGTATGCCAGCCCGCGCACCAAGCGGACTACCCGGATCGTTGCGGCAATCTTACGCACGCATATATTAGTTGATATGCCCGTACTTTTAGTGTCGCCCTGCATCCCCCAGACAACTCGAGTTTTTGTCCGCTACTGGTTTCAACACAGCGGATCTAGCCACCGATGATTTAAGCCCAGGTGAATAGCTGGAAATAATCAAACCCAGAATCTCTGGACAGAAGACTTTGATATACCTAGTGCTTCGGCGACTTCCTTTCTTGATTTGCCTTCCTCTTTGAGTCGCTTGACAGCGAGTCTCTTGCTGTCAGCGATTTCGCGAGCCTTGGCTTTTGATACGAGGCTGGAGCTTCGCTGCTCCTCGCGTATTTCCTCATCTAGGCCGATCGAGCGGAGTTGACGAAGCTCCTCCTTCAGCTTGCCTATGACATCCAGAGAGTCCTGTTCACTCTCGATAGACTCGCATAACACCATAAGCGCCAGGGGAGTGATCTCAAGGCTTTTTGAAAGCTCCCGTAGCTTCCCTAGCGATATATTTTTCGATGTACCTGCCTCTAGGGCAAAGGCGTAGCTCCTACTAGAGGGGAGTCGTTCCTGAGTGAGCTCTCTAGTTTTTCGTAGCGCGCGAAGCACCACCGCGAGACTCTGAGTCAGCATGACGACTTGTCCTCAAAGCGGAGGATAAGGCCAGCAAATTAAAGACCCAGCTACTCTGTACATCGAGTATATGGGTCTGGTATCGTTATGCTCTTCTTATCTAAACCACACTTTCAAGAATGATGCAACAAAAAACATTAGGCATAAATTGACACCTGATGAGTGGACGCAAAAAGTCGGCAAGGACTCATTCCTTTTCGTCCGAAAGCCACATTTCCAGGCTCGTTGAATGCAGAAGAAGCGCCGCAGAGCGTGTTATGGCGGGTGGTGTCACTCACACTTTAAGAGCTCTCAAACCGAAATATTGATGTACGGATATAACCATCATGTTTATTTCAGATGAAATTTGTCTTGTCGGCCTACCGGGTTTTCCCGGGCCTGGCCGCTCGGCTTGGCGGATGGTCGAGCGAGACTCGGAAGATTTTTGGTATCACGTTCGCTTTCGAATTTGTGAAGGAGCAGGGGCTCGGTTCAAAAAATTGATGCCATCAGACCCTTCGATGCTGACACACCTACTCTCGCAGCGGAGCCCAGAGCACAAGATTGAGGTGGTTCAGGTTGTGACTTCCCCTTGGATGAATGGGAGTCCTTTAGAACGTATGGAAAAGTTGATCAGTGCAATCGTCGGCTACGACAGAAGCGGTGAGTGCGTACTGCTTCATAAAGTCGATAGCGGAGCAGTCTACAGCAGCTCGCCCGGCGTGATCGACGCAGGCCTGCTCAGAAATATTCGAACGATCTACGACGCCATGACTGCCGCCGGGAAGCATTTCCATTGCACCAACTATCAAACCCCGAATCGCTCTGCCACTACAACGGCAGCAGGTTAATCCATGAAACTACAAATCTATTCAGATCTGCACCTCGAGTTCGCTCGGTTCGATCCCGACCCAACCGACGCGGACGTACTGATTCTCGCCGGCGATATTGATATCAAATCGCGCGGAGTCTCATGGGCGAACGACACATTCCAGTGCCCTGTTATCTATGTCTGCGGTAATCATGAGTACTACGGCGGGCACATAGGTCACACACTGTTAAAGATGAAAGACGCTGCATTGCCCCATGTGCATGTACTCGAAAACGAGATGCTCATTCTCGATGGCACACGCTTTTTGGTCACAACTGCCTGGACGGATTATTCGGCTACGGGTGATGTGGTTGCGGCAAAGCGGGTTGCATGGGATTCGATGAACGATTTCTTGGCTATTCGAGCCGATTTGGATTACAGGCGCTTGCGTCCAGACGACTTAGTCGCGAAATCGATGAGAGCTTACCGCTGGTTAACCCAAGAGCTTAATAGACCTTTCGATGGCAAAACAGTGGTGGTCACACACCATGCACCAGTGTTGGATCATCTGGGTGACGATCACCCCGGACACCTGGCTGCAGCCTATGCGAACGATTGGTCAGAGTTACTTACTAAGGCTGATCTTTGGATACATGGGCACACGCATTTTGCAGCAGACTTCCTCAAGAATGGGTGCCGAGTGGTTTCCAATCCGCGCGGTTATCCGGGTCAAAGCACAGGCTTCGATCCTGAGTACTTGGTAGTGGTTTGATGGTGAATAGATCTCGTCAGTGTCCTCCATGAGCTCGGAGTTGATAGATCAAAACTAGCGGCTGCGAGTTTGCTCGAACGGTTGATATTTAGTGTGAATCTAAGGTTTTTGAATGGTCACTTTGAATGAAATCTCGCAGTTACTTTACGGAACCGGAGATGAATCGCTTGGCTGGCAGGGCTCTGAAGAAGAATTGATCTCTTTGGCAGCAAAGATGTTTCCAGGCAAAGCATTCTGTGTAGTGAAAAAGTGGATCTTAATCGATCTCACCGTGACGCCGGTTGAAAGGGAAAAGCTTACGAGTCTCGGTCTACTTCCAGCGACACTTTTCGCTCATGAAATCGTCCTAGACAGTAAAGGTCGTTTTCAATCTGGCATGTGGGTACGCAGTAACTTCGGAAAATCCTTCACTGAAGGCTGCATGTTTGAAACCAAGAGTACCGTCTACCTTCTTTTAGGTTCAGGTCTGAGAAAAGAGGCAAGCATTGGCGCTGCTTTTTCCATGAAAGCCGGGTAATCGACGGTCAGCACATATACATAATGTGTAATTTTGGAGCTTTGGCCGGATGCCAGAAATCATTGAAATTGAATTTCATAGTAAGTATCTCAGTGACTTTCAGCTGAGTCGTCTTGTACAGGCGAGTTTTCGAAAATACACCGTGGCCATTACGGCTTTTATCAGCGATGCGGTGATCATAGAAGATAGGTGCCTTGGGGTGTTCTTCGATCAGCTTCAGGAAGATGACGCGTATCGAACAGCCAATGGCGGAATCATTTGCACGAAAAAAATTCAAAGGGCATGGAAAGAAGGACGCTTCTGGATTTTGGACACGGGGGAGGGAAATTACCTCGTTGGTAGCTTTAAGCGTGGGGGAGGGCGACGTAGTTTTCTTGAGTTGCTTCGATCATGTGAACGTCTCAAATCAGAAGATTGAATACTTGATCTCTGGCGTAGTGGCAGTATGACTGCATGGCAGTTGATGAACGCTGGATGGCTATTACGGTTTTGATCAGCAGCGCTCCGAGTTAGACGAGCGGAGCGCTTCAAACTGTCGCTATCCAGTGAAGCTCATTTTTCCATCGGACGGATTCACAGTTAGCCCTTCTTCACTAACCGAACTCGTTCAGCAGTTTCTGCAAAAACTCACGCCTCCGTTGGACAATATTCAAAATGAGGTTGCCACGGTCGGGGTCTCTCGTTGTAAGTGCCCTGCGTCCACAAGGCCATGAATGTAGCCTTCAGCTCTGCCTCTAGCTTGGAGCAACGTCTCTGTGGATGTGCTTTTGTAGATGTCTTCCGCGATGAGCTGCCACTGCTTCATTTGACGCCGACCAACCGGGTCGTCCGAAAATTTTGGTGCATTGATCAGTGTGTTGAAATCGTTGGGTGCGGTGGCTGTGCTCAAGGTGTGCTCTCAGAACAGTGATGTATGTGCCGAGGCTATCAATCGCTTGTTGTAGGATGATTTTTTGTAGGCGCTAGCGCGAAGGCACGATTTCAATGATGGTGCACGCTATCGCTGAGGTCTTTGAACATTGTGGAACATACAGACAGTGCTATCCAGCAAGTAATTTCCTAGCCCGGAGGTCGATATGGGATACCTCAGCCTAAATGTAGTGGTCTAATGAAACCGGACACCCATTTAGGCGAGAATGCTCGCCAGATAGAGGTGTCTGATGACCAAACAACGTCGTTCTTTTTCCGCTGAATTCAAACGCGAGGCCGCAGGCCTCGTGCTCGATCAAGGCTATAGCCATATCGAAGCCAGCCGCTCGCTTGGTGTGGTCGAGTCCGCGTTGCGCCGCTGGGTTAATCAGCTTCAGCAGGAGCGCACCGGCGTTACTCCGCAAAGTAAAGCGCTGACGCCTGAGCAACAGAAAATCCAGGAATTGGAAGCTCGAATCGCTCGACTTGAGCGGGAGAAATCCATTTTAAAAAAGGCTACCGCGCTCTTGATGTCGGAAGAGCACGAGCGCACGCGCTGATTGATCAACTGAGCGCCCAAGAGCCGGTCGATTGGCTTTGCGTAGTCTTTGATGTCACTCGTTCGTGTTACTACGCCCATCGCCTCAGGCGCCGAACTCCAGACGTTGAGCGGCTTCGGTTGCGCAGTCGGGTTAACGAACTGTTTACGCAAAGTCGAAGCGCCGCCGGTAGCCGCAGCATCGTGTCGATGATGCAGGAAGACGGCGAACAAATCGGGCGGTTCAAGGTGCGAGGCCTGATGCGGGAACTGGAGTTGGTCAGCAAACAACCTGGATCACATGCCTACAAACAAGCGACGGTTGAGCGGCCTGACATTCCGAACATCTTGAATCGAGAGTTTGATGTGCCGGCGCCGAATCAGGTCTGGTGTGGCGACATCACCTACATCTGGGCTCAAGGGAAATGGCATTACCTGGCTGTCGTTATGGATCTTTACGCGCGCCGAGTGGTGGGCTGGGCACTGTCGAGCAAGCCGGATGCGGATCTGGTCATCAAGGCGTTGGACATGGCTTACGAGCAGCGTGGCAGGCCTCAAGGGCTACTGTTTCACTCGGATCAGGGCTCGCAATATGGAAGTCGCCAGTTTCGCCAACGGCTCTGGCGTTACCGCATGCGCCAAAGCATGAGCCGTCGTGGAAACTGTTGGGATAATGCGCCGATGGAGCGTGTGTTTCGCAGCTTGAAAACTGAATGGATACCGACCGTGGGCTACATGACAGCTCAAGAAGCGCATCGCGACATCAGCCATTACCTGATGCATCGGTACAACTGGATTAGACCGCATCAGTTCAATAATGGGCTGGCCCCGGCTCAGGCCGAGAAAAAACTTAACGTCGTGTCCGGGATTAGTTGACCACTACATACCCGCCCAGGTTGTTCAGGAATGCCTGCAGCCGGGCGCAAACCTATCCAGCATCGCCATCTACACCAACGTGATCACGCAAGTGACTACCACTTTACCGAAATCATTAACCAGGGGCGTTGACAGCTTTCGTTCCGTTGGGAGCTACGCCCAAACGGCAGGCGGAAGCATTGGCGATCATCGAGCTGTTGCTTTGCGAGCAATCGATCAGTTGCTGCCCCATAGGTGGACGTCGAGCTTACCCAGAACGCTCATGAGTGACGGTTAAGGATCTTAAACTTCAAATAGCCGACGCACCTGCACGGAATCGGCGCTTCCGCTTTGTTCAAGAGAAAGGAAGTATCGTAATTGCCATTGTTGTGTCCTAACGGCCTCTTTGGCGACTGGTTTGACCCAGGGTGGATAAACGCGGATAGCGCGCTTACCGCCTTTACCGTTAATCGCCATGATGCCCTTTGATGCCAGTATCTTATGGTCGAAAACAAACTGTCCGCGATGAGTTGCATCGGACACACTCACTACAACAAAAGCTACGCCGTCATCGACATCGAGAGGTGCAATGGTGCTGCCTGACCTCGGGCGCTTCCATATTGTGACGAACTGTCCAATCTTCGTCGGCGTTGTTTTAGCCACGCGGAAGACAATGGTGTGTCCGTCTAGGCCAAAGCGGGAGGCACTATACTCGGGACTCTCAGCCTCGCGTAAAGCCAGATCCGTCAATTGCATTCCCGCCGGCTTGTACACATCTTGGATAGCAGCTACCAGTTCGTTTGGAATATGGCCGAGGGAAGGGTCTGCCACGCCTGAATATTTTGTGCCTAGTTCAGCTAAATCGGATTTCAACGGGAACAACTCCTAAACGATTCATGACCACACGACCCATTCCAGGGCATATGTTACTCCCTTCGACATGCCGAAGCCGACTACTACATCCCGTGAACGCAAGGTGGGGTAGCCAGCCGCTTACTTTTTATCTATGCGAAGTAGCGCCCCAGCTAGAGCCCGTCAGAATAGAAAGTAACGAAATCGCTAATGGAATGTGGCCTGACTGGATCAATCTGCATCAGGCCATATCGCATAACGAAGCCGTGATGCAGCGTCGGGAGCCATCGATGGGGCAGTGCATTCAGCGTGAAACGTTCATGCTGAAAAAGTCGCGTCCGAGTGGATGCCGCCAATCAGCCGTTGAGACCATATATCGGCAGTTTTTGGTATGGAAAAGGGTAACCACACTTCGTCAGACTATGCGCCGGCCACAGAATTTCTAGCAGTGAGAAACGCTATGGCCGGCTCGCTTACGCTTATTTGGAAAGCGTGGCGGCGGCAATGGCAGGCACAGCGCTGCGGCGCAAAATCATGACACCACCTATTGCAGCCAAGGTGGAACCGATCAACACACCGACTTTAACCTCATCAATCAGGTGAGCTGATCCAGCAAACGCTAGGTTTCCGATGAACAGGCTCATGGTGAAGCCGATGCCACACAGGAGCGCAACGCCGTAAAGCTGTGCCCAATTGCTGCCTTCCGGTAGTTTGGCCAAGCCCATACGAATGGCCAGAGCAGCCAATAGGAAGATACCAATCTGCTTGCCCACCAACAAGCCGAGCGCAACGCCCAGCGGAACTGGATCAACCAGGTTCTCCATGGAAATACCGGCCAGTGAAACACCCGCATTGGCGAAGCCGAAAATCGGCACCACAGCGAACGCTACCCACATATGCAGCTTTTCCTCTAGGAACAGAAGTGGAGACCGAACTTCCTCTTCAGGCTTGCCCATAGGGACGCACAGTGCAACAGCAACACCCGCAAGGGTGGCATGCACTCCCGACTGCAGCACGAAGAACCACAGCACGCTACCGACCAGCAAATATGGGAATAATCGTCTGACGCCCAATCGATTCATTGCGATCAGAATGACCAGGGTTGCAAACGATACCAGCAACATCTGCATGGAAAGACCAGTGGTATAGAAAAAGGCGATGATGACTACAGCACCTAGGTCGTCAATGATCGCTAGGGCGGCAAGGAAAACCTTCAGCGAAGTAGGGACTCGCTTGCCCAGGAGCGATAGGACGCCCAAAGCGAATGCGATGTCGGTAGCGGCAGGGATGGCCCATCCCTTTAAGGTCTCAGAGTTACCCCAGTTGATGGCGATATAGATAAGCGCAGGCACAACCATGCCGCCTAAAGCACCAAATCCAGGCAAGGCGCGCTGGCTCCAGGTGGAAAGTCCCCCAGCAAGCACTTCTCTTTTAATCTCGAGGCCGACCATGAGGAAGAAGATGGCCATCAGGCCGTCATTGACCCAATGTTCCACAGACATCCCTAGCCATATGCTGTGCAGCGCTGCGAAGTAGCCTTGGGACAGAGGCGAGTTAGCTACAATCAAGGCTGCCAGTGCTGCGCCCATCAGTACTATACCGCCGGCTGACTCCGACGATAGGAAACGAGCTAAAATCGCGGTGGCTCTAGGGAGGGCGGCTGCAGGTTGATGTTTAGTCATCAAAATCCTTAGGGTCACTTATAAAGCAATATATTAACATCTGATTCACTCCAGTGCGTGGTATTAAATAACCTGAAACAGTTGAGTTAAAGGCAAGGTTGCTTGTTGGCTGTCTTTGTATTTAGCCTGAAATTGCTGCTTTGGGTAGTACTGTTGTAATAGTTGCGCCGGTCATTTGCTAAATAATAAAAATTATTTTATGTCTCGAGCGATCTATTGATTATGTAGTGTGATTTGCAGGTTGCGCATGAAGAGTCTCTGTTTGTGAAGCCTGTGTTTTGAACGTAACTCGTAACTGGTTGCAGTTTAGTATATTAACATCGCTGTTTAGAGTGGATTGGTTTTGCTCGTCCGCTTTACGATTGTGTGCGGTATTGATTTTAGTGTGGGCGTGAATGCCGGTTTGTAAAGTTTGTCATAAAAGCTGGATGAGGTGCAGTCCGATAGTTGCACTCAGTAATCTAAGTGTTTGTACGGTTGGGCGATGATTTTAGGTTTGATCAGTGTGAGATCTAAAGGGGGTGTATAAGTTTTCAGGGGAGGGCATATTGTGTGCTGGTTTTATTATCATAATAATAGGTTGTTTGTGTTTGTGTTTGTTTGTGTTTTTTATTCTGCCTGTCTGCCTGTCTGCCTGTCTGCCTGTCTGCCTGTCGATATGATTACTGCTATTGGCTGTAAGGAGGTTGGTTGCTCAGCAAAATATCTTGTCACACTACAGGTCACCAATAACATGATTTGGGTCAATAATCATCTGACTGTTGGTTGTGTGAGTTTTTGACTTGGTGTCAGCTAGTATGCTGAGAGGCTTTCAAAGCGATAACCGACTTTTTAGCATTTCGATTTATTCACGACCACTCAAGCTCGATTCAGTTGAGCTGCGTACACAGAAGGTACTCATTGATGAAGCCGGTGGTCTACGCAGCAACTGAGCAAACACCAACCCTCACAAACTCTGCGGCTTGGCATGCCTTGCCTGCAGAGCAGGTAATGAACCTCCTTCAGGTTAATGAGCATGTCGGGCTAGAGGCCGCCGAGGTTCAAACTCGGCTTGACCGAACTGGTTTTAATCGCCTGCCAGAAGTAGCACGGCGACCTGCGTGGCTGCGATTTTTGCTGCAATTTCACAACATTCTGATTTATGTGCTTCTAGGTTCTGCAGCGATTACCGCGATGCTTCAACATCTGTGGGATACGGTGGTGATTCTTGCGGTAGTTATTGCAAACGCGATCATTGGCTACGTCCAGGAAGGTAAAGCGGAAAAGGCCATGGAAGCTATCCGGCAGATGCTGGCACCGCACGCCGCCGTGATTCGCGCAGGCCAACGCTTGAGCGTTGTAGGTGAGGAGCTAGTACCGGGCGACATCGTATTGCTGGAAGCCGGAGACAAAGTACCTGCTGATCTACGTCTGCTGCACGTGAACAGACTACAAATTCAAGAAGCAATTCTCACAGGTGAATCCGTACCAGCAGAAAAGCATACCGAACCAGTGGGCCTTAAAGCCGCTCTGGGTGATCGTACCTGCATGGCGTTCAGCGGTACGCTCGTGACATGCGGACAAGCTACAGGGGTTGTAGTTGCTACCGCAGCTGCAGCTGAGATCGGACGCATCAGTACGCTACTTGCTAGAGTAGAAACGCTGACAACTCCGCTGGTGCAGCAAATGAACGTCTTTGCACGTTGGCTGACGATCTTGATCTTGCTAGTCGGTGGCCTTCTGCTCATGTTCGGCCATTATGTCGCGCACTACGAGTTCACAGAGATTTTCATGATCGTAGTCGGGATGTCAGTAGCGGCGATACCTGAAGGATTGCCCGCCGTCCTTACCATCACGTTGGCTGTCGGAGTTCGCGCAATGGCTCGCCGCAACGCTATCGTGCGTCGCCTGCCTGCCATCGAAACACTAGGCTCGGTATCCGTCATCTGCACTGACAAAACTGGAACACTGACCCGCAACGAAATGATGGTCGCATCGGTCGTCACGAACGATCTTCTCTTCACAGTCGATGGCGCAGGTTATCAGCCAGCGGGAGGCTTCAGGATTGCCGATCAGCTGATCGAGATATCGTCTCACCCTGCGCTCTCAGAATTGGGGCGAGCAGCAGGTCTCTGCAACGATGCCGTGCTGCGCCAGAATAAAGACTTATGGACGGTTGAAGGCGATCCGATGGAGGGAGCCTTGCTAGCGTTTTCCGGAAAAACCGGAATAGATAGCGATGAAGATCATCGTACCTGGCCACGAAGCGATGCCATTCCGTTTGACGCGAAACACCGTTTTATGGCGACCCTCCATCACAACCATAATCGCCATGCTTCTATCTATGTAAAAGGTGCACCAGAGCAAATACTGGCCATGAGCACGCGGCAGTTCGTAACCGATGGCGTGACTGAGCCCCTTAACGCGGACTACTGGTACGAACAGGCAAACACCATCGCCGCAAAAGGGCAGCGTGTATTGGCGTTTGCAGCTAGGTCAGTTCAGCCAGAGCACACTGTGTTGGAGTTTGGGGACGTGCAAGGGAAGTTAACCTTGTTGGGCATGGTCGGGCTAATTGATCCGCCTAGACCCGAGACGATAAAGGCAGTTCAACAATGCCAGGCAGCGGGCATTGTTGTAAAAATGATCACTGGCGATCATGGCGGCACCGCCGCCGCAATCGGTCGTCAGATTGGCTTGCATAATCCCGACAAGGTGCTGACTGGTGTAGACCTGGACTCCATGAACGATGCCGCCCTCAAGGAGGCGGTAAAGGAAGTCAATATCTTTGCTCGTACCAGCCCTGAACATAAACTCAGGTTAGTCATGCTGCTGCAGTCGAATGGCATGACAGTGGCAATGACGGGCGATGGCGTTAATGACGCACCAGCGCTAAAGCGTGCCGATGCTGGCATCGCTATGGGGGGGAAAGGTAGTGACGCCGCCAAGGAAGCTGCCGACCTGGTGCTGGCTGATGACAACTTCGCGTCCATCGTTGCTGCAGTGCGCGAGGGGCGTACAGTCTACGACAATATTAAGAAAGTCCAGAGCTGGACGCTTCCCACAAGCGCGGGTGAAGCCATGACCATCATCGTGGCCCTGCTCCTCGGCCTTACACTGCCGGTCACGGCGATACAGATTCTGTGGATTAATCTTATTACCGCAGTAACGCTCGGCATCGCATTGGCGTTCGAGCCTACCGAAGAAAACACAATGCGCAGACCGCCCCGTTCCCGCAAGGAGCCACTCATAAGCGGTGCGTTGGTTTGGCATATGGTGCTTGTTTCTATTCTGTTCCTCTGTGGTGTTTACGGCATTTTTTCGTATGCGCTCGACCGTGGCTACTCCGTGGAGTTGGCCCGAACCATCGCGGTGAATACGCTAGTCGTGATGGAAATTTTCCATCTGTTCTTTATTCGTAATCTCTACAGCACATCGCTCACCTGGAAGGGCGTTCGTGGCACCAAGGTCGTGTGGATGACCGTCGCAGTGGTTACCTTGGCCCAGTTCGCCATCACCTACGCGCCACCTCTGCAAAAGGTGTTTGCCACAGAAGCGATCCCCTTCCTTGATGGCCTACTTATCATCGGGGTCGGTGTTGCGCTCCTTGCGATCATCGAGATTGAAAAACAGATTCGAATCCGCCTGTCCGAGTAGAACTGATTGCAAGCTGGCAATCCCCTAACGACAAGCATCTTCATGCCACTGAAAGAGGATTTAGAAAATGCATAAAATACTTGTAGCTGTCGATGGCTCCGAGCACTCGGAGCGCGCAGTGCGTTACCTTCTTGGGCTAATCCAAGATGGCGGATTACTGGGCGGTAGTGTTGAGGTACATCTGGTGAATGTACAGCCACTGTTACCAACTCGAATTGCACACGACATGAGAGCGGATGAGATTGATCGTTACTACGGTGATAAAAGTGCTGAGAGCTCACAAAAAGCTGGGGTGCTTCTGAAGCAGGAAGGGGTTGCATTTACACTTCACACCTTGCAAGGCGATGCAGCAAGCCAAATCGTGGCGTGCTCACACTCTTTAGGATGTAACAACATCATCCTAGGCTCACATGGCAACGGCTTTCTTGCAGGGATTTTTCTGGGCTCTGTCGCGGCAAAGGTGATTCAGCTCTCAGATATACCAATCACCTTAGTCAAATAGGAAATCGTCAAATGCATGATAGCGCGACCCCATAAGTGGGTTATCAAAGGCCGATATTCTGGAATGACTTTGATTGAGTTGAGTCATGCGCAGCATAGCCATCCACTTTTCTATGCGTGTGGTTCCCTCGACATTTGATGTCCCGAGCGACTGAGAGGCAAATCACTTGCCCCTCAGTTCTGACTCCCGGCTGATGCTTTCAATTTGGAGTGAAACCTACTTGGGAATATACGCAGCTACCGACTTGCGAATCTCTTCCCGCGCCTCATCCGCGCTCCCCCAACGCCCCATCTTCACCCACTTACCCGGCTCCAATGCTTTGTAGTTTTCAAAGAAGTGCTGGATCTGTGCGAGGAGTAGCGCAGGGAGGTCTGAGCACTCCTTTACGTCGTTGTACATCGAGCTGAGTTTTTCATGAGGCACAGCAATCACCTTGGCATCCGCTCCGGCTTCGTCAGTCATATACATCACACCCACCGGGCGACTGCGGATGACAACTCCAGGTGAGACGGGATATGGGCAAACCACCAGGACGTCCAGAGGATCTCCGTCATCGCTCAACGTATTTGGAATGAACCCGTAGTTGGCCGGATAGAACATCGGTGTGCTTAGGAAGCGGTCAACGAAGATCTGTCCGCTCTGCTTGTCGACCTCGTACTTGATCGGCGAGTGGTTTGCAGGGATCTCAATAACTGTGAAGAAGTCATCGGGGATCGCGTTACCAGCAGGAATGTCCGCGTAGCTCATGTTCTTACCTCCGATGTTGTAGAAGTGGTTGCGTCGGACGGATCTATCCCAAGTGGGCTCATTTCTTTTGGCAAATCGACGATCCATTCACCTAACATCTTTCCCTGATAGCGACGGTTTTTTTGAGTAAAGAAAACGACCATAAAGCCTTTCATGTCTATCCCCTCAGCGAGTACCAATCACTTGGTATGAAAGAAGCCCGGCAGTGGTCATCGTCAACGAACCAACCACGTGCAACGAAATTGAGCCAAGCGCCCAGAGCAGTTTTCCTTCCTGAATCAAGGTGACTGTTTCGGCTGAAAATGTAGAAAAAGTGGTAAGACCACCACAAAATCCGGTGATGATCAGGAGGCGCCATTCAGAGCTGAGCGAAGGCGATGCAGCCAAGAAGGCGATGGTCAGCCCTATGAGATAACCCCCGACCATGTTCGCGACTACAGTCCCGGGAGGAATCGTAGGAAATAGAGCGTTAAGCTTTATACCCAAAAGCCAGCGTAACCAAGCACCAACTGAGGCGCCGATGGCAATGACGATCAATGATTTCAGCATGGCGAGCACTCCTTACCAAACCTGGAGGGCCAAGCATGCAGAGGGACAGCGCTGTAAGATGGGCGAATCACGAAAAGTAAGATCATATCCTGTCCTAAATTAGGGACAGGGATGCACACCTACGCACCCTGTCCAGGGTTCAAGTAGGCATCATCAGCACAAGGCGGTTAAAGGAGGAATGCAATCTCCTGATAAGATCCTATAGCATCCGCGCTACTGACATCAATAACCTCCTATACAGATCAAGATACCTTTGGCTGATGCTTGCTTTCAAAGTACACCGCTGAGCCACCATCCAAGCATTCCACTGCCCAAGACGACTACCCATGGGGGAACCCTCCAAAACATTAGGGCGACAAGGGCTATCAGCGCCAAACCGAAGTCTTGAGGTTTCAAAATTGCACTCGTCCAGACTGGGTTATATAAGGCCGCCAAGAGTAGCCCTACTACTCCCGCATTAATTCCTGCAAGGGCCGATTGGGTGCGAAAACTATGTCGTAGTTGCTCCCAGAATGGCAGCACGCCGATTACGAGTAGGAATGAAGGTGCGAAGATAGCGACCAGGCATACCGTAGCTCCGATCCAACCAGAGGGTTGGGCGTTCATGGACGCTCCGAGAAATGCTGCGAAGGTAAAGAGCGGGCCCGGTACGGCCTGTGCTAAGCCATACCCTGCAATGAATGTGTCGTCGGTTACCCATCCGTTGAATACGGTCGCAGACTGAAGTAACGGTAGTACAACATGCCCCCCTCCAAAAACTAATGACCCTGCTCGGAAAAAGGCATTCGTCATGGCTAGTGCTTCAGAGGGCCAAACCTGGATCAATAATGGTAGGCCTACCAATAAGCCAAAGAACACCACCAATGATACCAGACCTACTTTTCGGCTAACTGATATTGGAAGGGGCTCAGCTGTATGCTGTTGAGCGGGCTTGAAAAGCATCAGACCGATGACAGCACTGCAGATAATCACGGCGATCTGCCCCCAGGCATTTGGCCAGATGAGTGCTGCGCAAGCTGCAAACACAGCGATGGTTACCCTGGGCACATCAGTACAAATATTGCGCGCCATTCCCCAGACGGCTTGAGCAACAACAGCGACCGCGACGATCTTAAGTCCGTGCAAAAGACCGCTTGGGAATGCATTTCCCCACGCGGACATCCCTTGCGCAAACAAAACGAGGATTATTGCCGATGGCAGTGTAAACCCAGCCCACGCGGCAACTGCTCCAGAGAAACCAGCACGCGATAGCCCCAAACCTATGCCTACCTGGCTACTGGCAGGCCCTGGCAGAAACTGGCACAGGGCGACCAAATCGATATAACTGCGCTCACTGAGCCATTGGCGCCGAACAACAAACTCTTCGCGGAAGTAACCTAGGTGGGCAATTGGCCCTCCGAAGGAGATGAATCCCAAGCGCAAGAACACCAGAAAAACCGTCCACGGGGTATGGGCTGTAATCATCTTGGTACTACTTTCAGCTGACAAGATTCATGCTCCCAAAAATAGCTGCTGTACTGACCAATTAACACTGTGGCTACGCTCTACAATCCAATATGCCTGTTTTAGGAGGCGCTTACATCGATTTACACACACACCGACGACTTTGGGCAGAGGCAGGGCGATGGTTACCTTAGTCAGCAGGTCAATCCGCAAGAAGCCGTTGAAGTAGCCCGAGGCGTGACTGGACATTCAGTGGATTTAAAAGGCCTGCTTGGGCTGGGCCCGGTGTCCGATCTACATACCCAAATCTGCCTCAAGACGGGAACCCTTCGAATTGGTCGGCAATGTCCCGACGGGCATGATTTTCAGTATCTCGTTAGTGAGATACTCGGCGTGAGCGGAGTAAGTCGCGATTCGCCCTTGCTCAACCGACCTATAAGGCACAGCCGCGTCTGCAGCTGCTGGGTAAATCTCAGAATACTCAGCACATCATCCTAAATAACCCCTAGTTTCATAGACACATCCATGCCACAAAGATGTTGACCTCAATACTTCGCTTTTGACAGGGAGCGAATAAAATTAGAGTGTGAGCCCAGACTCCACAGTGCGCGTCTTCGTGATCGTTACTCATGGATCTTATACCTAAACGATTGGCGGAAAACTCCAAAGTTGGTGTATTGTTATGGGACTAACTACGTAGAGATTAAACATGTCCAAACTTGCTGAATTTCGCCAACTCGAAAAACACCTTGCCGAACAACTCGAGGCTCTCGAAACACTGAAAGGCGATGCTGGCCTCAAAAAGGAAATAGAGTTTGAGTCGAAGCTGCGCGCTCTGCTTGCTGAATACGGTTACAGCCTGTCTAACATCATCAACTTGTTGGATCCTCAGACTGGCCGCAGCACTCCAGTAGTGAAATCCAAAGCTGGCACTCGTAAGCCACGTCAGGTGAAGGTCTACAAAAATCCGTACACTGGCGAGGTTATCGAAACCAAAGGTGGGAATCACAAAGGTCTGAAGGAGTGGAAGGCAGAACACGGCCCAGATACCGTTGAGTCCTGGCTGACCAAGTGATTTTGGTTTGAGTACAAAAGGGCCCTTCGAGGGCCCTTTTTGTATGTTATTTGAGATAGGTGGTTGATCTTCTCGGCGGAGAATTCAAGCATCTCCAGAGGCTCTTGAGTAACTCCTATCTGACGCTGAAATCTGTGCGTTTCTGGCCATAGAAGCTTAGTGTTAGCCAACTCCCCCAGATTACGACTCATCCTGACCACCCCTGCTGAGTATCAAAACAATAACCTGATAAACAAAGACGGTTTTTCCCGTCGTATTTGCGACATCGACTTTAAAAAAAGCCCACCCCTGTTCATGGTTCCGTGCGTGAATGAGTGTTTGTATTACTTAAGCTGAGAGCTTGAGAATATCCCTAGGCACTACCGGAGCCACAAGCGTTTAATCGCACCGACGGGGCGAGTTGGCAAAGAGACCGGCAACACCTTTGCCGACACTAGTCAGTTCGACAGGATCACCCAGCGCATCAATGGTGACCAGAATGGGGTGGCCGATCGGCAGGCGCTGTATGCCCAGCGCTCAAGGTGTTGGCGTGATGGAGGATACGGTGCTGGGTCTGATCATCCTTGCCCTAATGGTGGGCAGCACGTGAACTGCATGGTCGTGGCAGGCCACGCTTACGATGAGCAATTGGTCGCCAAGGAAGCTGCCCACCAAACCAAGTTCACCCTTCTGGCCAATGCCAGCCCCACGCGGGTTCTGGCAGAGCAGGGCAAGCTCCTTACCCTGGAGCAATCGCTGGCAGCCAGTGACCGATCCTATTGCCGAACTCTGACCGATGCAAAAACCAAACAATCACGCCTGGGTGATCGCTTGCTACTGCCGACCTGCGGCTGTAAGTCCAACTCGACGGAGCTACGAATGGTTGTGACGCAGTGCAACCTACCACCGGTGCCGGCGGCATGGCTTATGGTGCCCTTAGAACCCAACTTGTTCCAGCGCATGCCCAACGAATTATCGGAGTCTACGGCGACGGCGATCAGGGACTAATCGCGTTGCAAGCCTGCCAAGGCTACGCGAGAGAAGTAGCTGGTAAGAAGTTAAAAGAGCTGAGGTTTTAGAAATTTTGTTCCCAAAGCTTGCTAGGATAGCTTGGCTAAAATCTCGTTTTACCATAGGAACAGCGGGGATAATGATAATTACACGTTTTATGACGTGAATCTCAAAAGGGGAATCTAATGGTTGGAAAGCCTACGGATGATAGTCCAAACACACCTTCTCAACCCAGTGAAGGCATTCCTGCTCCTACTGGAGCGGCCAATCTTATCGATACTGACTATGTCATTGGTCAAGACAACATCAAGGGAGAGTTTTCGTTCTCACTCGATATCCACGGTAAAGTTTTCATCATTTCAGCAGCCACCATTTTACTATTCGTGATTTTGACGCTGGCATTGCAGAATGAAGTAGAACCCCTTTTTAGCTCCATTCGAAACTGGCTAACCAGCCATCTAGCCTGGCTCTTCATGAGCATTGCGAACGTTTTTGTCTTGCTATGCATTGCACTTATTTTCTCTCCGCTGGGCAAGGTTCGTTTGGGCGGTAGAGATGCCAAACCAGACCATAGTTACGTCGGTTGGTTTTCAATGCTTTTTGCTGCGGGGATGGGCATTGGGTTGATGTTTTATGGGGTAGCCGAACCCATGTCGCATTACGCTGCTTCAATGGGAGGTGTGACAGTCGATGCGAGCGGTTTACGCACGGATTGGGCGCCCCTAGGAGGTGCCGAAGGTGATATGAAGGCATCTGCTGACTTGGCGATGGCGGCTACAATCTTTCACTGGGGACTCCATCCTTGGGCTATATACGCGATTGTGGCGCTGTCTTTAGCGTTGTTTTCTTATAACAAAGGCTTGCCGCTTTCAATACGCTCAATTTTTTATCCACTATTGGGTGAGCGTGTCTGGGGATGGCCGGGACATATCATCGATATACTAGCGGTATTTGCCACGCTATTTGGTTTGGCGACCTCTTTAGGGATTGGCGCAGAACAGGCTGCTGCAGGGATTGAATATCTCTTCGGTATTCAATCGACGAATCTGAGCAAGGTTGTACTGATCGTTGGGATCACCATAATCGCTCTTTGGTCAGTCCTTTCCGGCTTGGACAAGGGCGTCAAAATGCTTTCCCAGATCAATATGGGACTTGCGCTGCTCTTGTTGGTGTTCGTCATCATTGTGGGGCCGACCCTGGCTATTTTCACTGGATTCTTTAAAAATCTGGTGACTTATGTTGAATATTTGCCTGCGCTCTCAAACCCATTTGGACGTACTGATATCGAGTTCACTCAAGGCTGGACTGCCTTCTACTGGGCTTGGTGGATCAGTTGGTCGCCATTTGTAGGCATGTTTATCGCTCGCGTCAGTCGTGGTCGAACTGTCAGAGAGTTTCTGATCTCTGTTCTACTTGTGCCTTCAGTAGTTTCTGTATTATGGATGACTACGTTTGGCGGTACGGCAATTGACCAAGTGACCACTCAAAGCCTTATGGGAGTCAAGGACGCGGTCTTAGAGCTGAAGTTGTTCGCCATGCTGGGAGAGCTCCCCCTCAAGGAGATCAGCTCATTCCTAGGTATTATTCTGGTCATAGTGTTCTTTATTACTTCCTCTGACTCCGGCTCATTGGTGATCGATACCATCACAGCTGGAGGCAAGGTTGACGCGCCTGTTCCTCAACGGGTGTTCTGGGCGGTAATCGAAGGCGTGATTGCGATTGCACTGCTATTGGGGGGCGGTCTGGTGGCACTGCAGGCAATGGCAGTATCCACGGGGTTGCCTTTCGCAATAGTTCTAATGATAGGGTGTATCTCTCTAGTGAAAGGACTAATGTCTGAGCCTCGCTAGTCAGTATGAGCTAGGCTATAGGTAAGATTGACCTCAAGCTTCAAGGTGTAACATATCTATCTGCTTGCACCTTGAAGCTATTAACTTGGTTCAATTCCATAACTCACCGACAGGTGTGAGTGGCGAGTAGTGAGTTGCTATCTGCGCCTGCAACAACTCGGCAGTCGCGAGAGCATCGGTTAATGCATGATGTGCGTGATAAGCCGGCAGGTTTAACCTAGAGCGGCTGTCTGCCAGCCGTATGGACTGTTGCTTGCGTCCAATCAGTCGGCCGAACCAGCTAATTTTTTGCCTATGGAAGTGTGCCTCTAACTGCATCGTATCGATGACTGGAAACTTAAGGCCTTCACCTAAATACCTACGCACTGCCTGATCCAAGAAGGCGCGCTCAATATTCCGGTAATGGACGACAATCACTCTGCCCGCCATGGCTTCAAGCAAAGGATCAAGCACCTGCGCAAACACAGGGGCATCTAAAATTTCGGCATGGGTTATGTGATGAAAGGTCACTGACTTTTCATTCAGTTCGGACGATGGTTTTATCACCCAGTAGAGTGAATTCCCGCAACAAATACGATTCAGCGTGAACGGCATAACACCAATACTCACGATGCTGTGGGACTGTGAGTCAAGGCCGGTAGTCTCTACGTCCATGGCCAGCAGTTGAACGCTCTCAATGGGTGCCAGCGCTGAAACCGCGCCAGCTTGATAGAACTTTCGTAATAGAGGATTAACCGAAATCTTCGCCAATGTCTCGAACTCGGCAGACCAGTCCAGCACTCTATTTTTAGGCTGCTTTTTTAGGTTTTTCATCGCTAAAAGCGGCCCTTTGAAGGATATCGGAATCGCAAGAAATTTTGGCCATTGCTCAACACCTGAAACGCTTCTTTGAGGTTATGTCGTTCACTGCTAGAAAAGCGCTCGGGCTCAATGTAGTTATTGAGTGATGCCCCCTGTTCAAGTGCGTCCGCCTGGTGTCGAATACGCACCATCGACAGGAACTCTAGTGCGTACCGAAGTTGCTTTAATGCTTCTGGAGGAATGACTTTACTTCGGGCTATAGCATCCATGCGATCAAATGAGTTCTGAGCGGTACTGCCACATGCTAGCGCATGAATCCGGATAAGGTCGGTCAGCGGTGCCGTGCCACGCCCTTTAAGGTTGATGATCCTTTTTTGCTGTCCGTCAGTCTCAACGACAAAAGTACGAAAGAATCCTAATGGCGGCGTTCGATTAAGGGCAATACGAGCCATTGCGCTTAGAAATACAGGGTGTGTACTTGCTTTTCGAGCGCACAGGTCTTTAAGCTCTTGTACCAACTCAAGCTTGCCAAAAACCCCATCCAGATCGAAAAAAATACAGCTATTAAGCAACGTAGTTGGATTAGGTTTTTCGATCCACTGATCGAAGTAACTTCGCCATACCTTCAAAGGCTGTCGCCACTGCTCGTTGGTCGCCATGACCCCGCCCTTGCAGTAGCTGTAACCGCACGCGGCCAGTCCATCGCTAACAAACGTTGCCAGGGCTCGGAAGTAAGAGTCGTGTTGGATCGGATCGAAGCTGTCGTCGAGTACTAACGCGTTGTCCTGGTCAGTCACTAACAACTGCTCATCACGCGCCATTGATCCCAAAACCATAAAGCAGTAAGGCACTGGAGACGGGCCTAACTTTTTCTCGGCCAGCTCAAGCAAACGCTGGGTAAAGGCACGGCCAATACCTGAAATCGCGCTTCCGATCATGTGCGCAGTAGCCCCGTCACGCACCATGCGGATATAGGTTCCTCGCAGGTCACGCAAAAGTGATCTCAGGCCTTCAACTGAGGTCTGGTTAGAGATTCTGTTAACCAAGTACAAACTGCTATGCGATTCGTACCTGATGATATCCGACAGGTTTATAAGGCCAATTGGATTACCATCGTGCACAACCGGCAAGTGATGAATATTGCGGCGCAACATCACAAGCATGGCTTCAAACACTGAATCATCGGAGCCAATTACAACCGGATCGACTGTCATAATGTCGCTGGCACGAGTTTCGTCAGCGTTTAGGCCCACTGCAACAAATCGCGTGCGAAGGTCTCTATCTGTGACGATCCCTTCTATTTCAGCCGTCTTTAAACCTGCCGGAGACATGACTAGAACGCAGGATACACTTTGCTCAGTCATGATTTTTGCAGCTCCGCCGACAGAGATATCTGACGTGACCCACACCAAGGGACGTGAGATGAGGGCGCGACATTTGAGCTGAATAAGCTCACTAGCACGCCCCTGAGCTTCAACAGCAGTTTTGAGTCTCGAGTTTCCCTCTGCTTCAACGAAGTCAGCGAAAGCATCATGTTGCGCACAAAGGTCAGCGAAAACGTCGGCAGGGATGTAATAGATCAGGCTATCTTCCAACGCTCGGGCGGGAAAGCGTACCTTGTTGCTACGTAACAGACCTGCCTGACCGAATAGGTCACCTTCGACGAGACGGTCATAGAGCTCACCATTACGCCGATAAATCTCCACCGCACCACTACGAACATAATGCAGATCCTGAATGGTCGCACCGGCTTCAAGAATGTCACTGCCGGCTTTGAAATAACTCACTTCAATTCGCCGAGCGATGGCGTCTACCGACTCCTTTGGCAGGGCATCAAAAGGAGCGAAACGATAGAGGTGGTCGCTAATCTCCTGTAACTCAATCTGCATGAAACCTCGTGATGCTGGAAAAATAAAAGTCGCGAGCGCCATAGTTGGCGAATGGGAATAGTCTTTCTGTATCGGCCACCACATCACATCCGGTGACTCGGATCAAGCTTCGTGGCTGACTTACGTTATGCGTTGTAACCACTTTGAGTAACTGCGTACGGTAATTTTTGCGATACCCAGAGGATCAATATTAATCGCCCCGGGTTTCTGAGGTGTTCAGCAATCACTATTCGCCTAGAGGTGGCCCTCCTGAAATGCGGCAACCAGCCAAAAGCGGACTAATCGAGCCTTGCCTCATCTTGTGTCCTTTTGAGACTTCGATATCTCTAGGAGAGCCGGGGCGGATTCAGGGGCTGAAATCCTATACGGGTCTCGACAGGGTCTTTGATCGCCTTTAAGGGGAGCTCAGAATCTCAGGTGACACCTTTGAAATCCATGTCTTTTACCAGCACTTATATGCAGGAGATGCAAAATGAGCATTGATTGGATCAACTTCACGCCTTGGACTTCATTAGCTGGAGGCGCCTTGATAGGGCTGGCTGCTAGCTTGTTTGTTCTCGCGAATGGACGCATCGCCGGCATCAGTGGACTGCTTGGAAGCGTGCTGCGATTCGATAGTGAGGGTTGGAGTGAGAAGGTGTTATTTCTTCTTTGTCTACTGATTTCTCCGTTGTTGTGGGGAGCGTTTACCGTAATGCCAGAGATCGAGATTAAGGCAGGGTGGCCGACGCTGATCATTGCGGGCTTGCTTGTCGGAGTGGGTACTCGTTACGGATCTGGTTGTACAAGCGGCCATGGCGTTTGCGGGATCTCTCGACTCTCAGCACGATCCATCACGGCAACGATGTGCTTTATGTTTGCTGGCTTTGCAACGGTGTACGTCACCCGTCATGTGGTGGGAGCATGAAAATGATCAAGTTGACCGCCTTTTTTGCAGGACTGATCTTCGGCCTTGGTCTTCTCCTGGCAGGCATGGCGAATCCCGCCAAAGTATTAGCTTTTCTTGATTTGGCCGGGGCCTGGGATCCATCACTCGCACTGGTGATGGGTGGGGCCATCGCGGTGGCGATTATTCCCTTGAATTGGGCGCGCAAAAACAAACAATCCTTGTTGGGTGCCCCGATGCAGTTTCAAATGAAAAGGGAGTTGGATTCCCGCTTGATTGGCGGCAGCCTGTTGTTCGGTATAGGTTGGGGTCTTGCGGGGATATGCCCTGGGCCAGCGTTAACAATTCTGCTTACAGGGCACGGCCAAATCATCATATTCGTATTGGCCATGTTGGCCGGAATGTACTTGTTTAACCTATTAGAACGTAGCGCACGACCCGATTAGGCTGAAACCGTGGAGACGAGTACAGCACAGTCAGACTCTCAAACCTGCTGACCAGATCGATAACACGTATTTCCGGCCAATGAATATTTGATGTCCGGGCTGAACGATTCACAAGTCTTCATTTTCGCTGAGCGATTCTTGCTGGCCTGGAACCGAATAAAACTTTCGCTGATGGCGTTTAGATTTTGATTGAACGATCCGGACTATGCTGCAAATTCCAATACCCAACTCGACCCTCGCGCAGAATCTGACAGCCAAAGCTGACCGATTGAAAAACCAAACAAGCACGCCTTCGTGACCGCTTTGCTGCTGATCTGCGGCTGTCAGCCCCACTCGATGTCACCGCCACAACTGCGGCGTGGTTTATTACGCCCATAGAGCCCAACTTGACCGAGCTCATGCTAGACGAATCGTCGGCGACCATGGGCTGATCGCCCTGAAAACCTACCCAGGAAGTATCGGCAAGTAAAAAAAGGAGTGATCGAATCAACATGTTTTGGAGGTGCTGTCTTTAGATTTTGAACCAGTTAGTTGATCAAACCAAACAAAGCGCTATAAGGAGCTTGCCCCTTTAGTCTCAGTCTGTAGTTCGGGTTTTTGTACTATGATTACTCTAGGCGAAAGGGTGGAGGTTGCGGTAAGTCTATTGTGCTGCTCTGTTTTTAAGGTCTAGTCAGCTACTTTGATTAGCTGATGTTCAGGTGTCTAAGTATGTTGAATTATGTCACTAATCTGAATAGTTATCTTAATGGCTATTGGTCAGTAATGGAGGTTCAGATTGTACCAGCATCGTGCTACCAAAACGAAAGCGGGCTTAGCAGCCATCGCGTTTCTATTGATCACGCTCGTGCCTATGTGGGGCACGCTCCATGCTTGGCTTGATCAAGAGAACGTTTTGGTAGAAAAAGCTGCGGGTAGTGATGCTATGAATCTTGCCGTTGCATTCGATGTGCACGTTCAAAGCGTGGTTCGTTTTGTAGATACTTTAACTCAAGATTTGCGTGAGCATGCTGTTAAAGATCGAAATGATTTTGGGCGCATAGTTAAAGAGGAGCTTGTACTTTATGGGAATATGGTTGCTCAAGTTGCGCTGATTTCTCCGGAGGGGATGCTAGTTTATTCGTCGCTAGCCCCAGCCTTTGGCGCGGTAGATCTGAGTGGTCGCGATCATTTTCGCGCCCATCGTGATAATCCTTCAAAAGATAAGTTATTTATTAGTAAGCCCGTGTTTGGTAGGGTTTCTGGTATTTGGTCTATACAGTTCACTCGGCCAGTAATTGAAGGTGATAAGTTCTTAGGGGTCGTGGTAGTGTCAATCCCTATGTCTTTCTTTTCGGATTTTTATAAAAAAATTAATGTTGGGGCTAATGGTTTGATTGCTCTTGTAGGTATGGATCGTGTTCCTCGTGCAGTGGCATCAAAGGATAGTGGCGCTATTAATTTTGGCGAGTTATTGCTTTTGAAAAGTGCGCCATATTTTGTTAAGGAAGCGTTGCCTGAAGGGCTGTATAGAGGAGTTAGTGCATTCGATGGGTCTGAGAGCTTGACCGCATACCGTCGTTTAGAAGACGCCGGCTTGGTTGTTCTTGTTCAGCTTTCACCTGAAGATTATTTGATGTCATCTGGTAAGCGTCATAGAGTGCTAATTTTTTGTGCAAGTGCTGTCACGATATTGCTACTGTCTTTTGCTTTGTTGATATATGCCACCGTGTGGCAGCATTTGAAGGATGCAAAAGCCCTCAAGCAGGCTCACAAAACTCTTCGGGAACTTGTAAATGTTGATATTTTAACTGGCGCACTGAGCAGGAGCCATTTTTTAGAAGTCCTTGAGAAGGAGTTCAGGGATTCAGAATCCTGCGGTACGAAGTTAAGCTTGATATTGATTGATATTGATTATTTCAAGCAAGTAAATGATACGTATGGGCATCCGATTGGAGATATTGTTCTGAAACAGGTCGTTGCTGTGTGTTGCGCCGAACTTCGAGCACATGATAGTTTTGGTCGGCTAGGGGGGGAGGAGTTTGGTGTGATCCTCCCATGTACGGATGGGGCAAGCGCCCTCGGTATTGCAGAGAAGTTACGGCTGGCGATTGAAAGCTCAAAGATTTCAACAAGTAAAGGTCTAGTTCGGGTGACTGTTAGCATGGGTGTAGCATTCGCGCTGCCCTCGGGAGATACCCCGAGTAAGTTAGTTGTTAGAGCGGATAATGCGCTTTACTGTGCAAAACAAGCTGGTCGTAATAGGGTCTGTTCTGCTCGTGGTAATGATGACGCTTCGCAAGTTACGACAATGTCGACAAATGACTCTTAGTGTTTGGCGGCAAGTTTAAGCGGGTTGAATAAAGTAAGCGTGGCTTTTATTTTTCAAGGTAAGTCACAGCCTGCGCGAAGCGGCTATTTATTGGAGCTGTTTTACACCCTGGTCGTGTTGACGCGATGGAGGACTCATAGAGTTTGGTGGCAGCTTGTTCGTTGTTGCCAATGGGTCGCATTCCGAGCGCAGACGGATTACTAGGTGCAAAATACCCTATGGAAATACTCATTAAGCTTTTCATATTAGCTGCCGATACCCTTGACACAGGGCAAGGGATCTATCTAAATGAGAAACAATCAACCGGTCACGCAGCGCGAGATTGCCTTGGGAGCGCAACAAAAACTTATTTCTACAACTGATGCACGAGGTGTCATTACGTATTGCAATGATGCTTTTGTCGAGATCAGCGGTTTCAATAAGTCAGATCTAATAGGCGCGCCCCAAAATATCGTCCGACATCCCGATGTCCCCTCTGCCATATTTGCTCATATGTGGGGCGCTCTCAAACAGGGCCAGCCTTGGATGGGTATCGTAAAGAACCGAACTAGCAGTGGCGACCATTACTGGGTGAATGCTTATGTCACTCCGATTTTCGAGGGCAGCCAGGTAATTGGTTATGAATCGGTCAGAATTAAGCCTACGACCGATCAAATTCGACGCGCAGAGAACCTTTACAATCGCCTAAACCTAGGCAAGTCGGCTATTCCCTGCAGTGACAAATGGCAACCTGTCCTCATGGACTGGCTACCACTTTTGGCTATGGGGCTAGTGGGCTCCTTAGGGGGAGTATTTTTCAGTGCTTCTCTGGCATTAACCTTGGCGGTATTAATATCTGCTCTCTTCGGGCTGATTGTTTCGCGTCAGAAAAATCAAGGGGCGCTGCATCTGTTGAAAATGGCTGACCCCACAACCTCGGATCAGTTAATTGCACAGATGTATAGCGATGAGCGCGGCCCACAGGCGCGGCTTGAAACCGCATTTGTGAGCCAGACATCGAGGCTCAAGACTTGCCTTACTCGTTTGCAAGACACCGCAGAGCAGCTCACTGGTCTGGCTGAAAGATCGGATAACCTTGCCTCAGATAGCTCGCGCGGACTTGAACGTCAGCGAGTCGAGACTGAGCAAGTGTCAGCTGCAGTTAGTCAGATGGCTGCGACCACGCAGGAGGTCGCAACCCACGTTCAGAGAACCGCTAGCGCTACTCAAGAAGCCAATGAGCTAACAGGACGGGGCCGTGATGTAGCTCGAGATACCCGAGAGGCCATCCAACGCCTCTCGATCGTTGTCGGAGAGACTGGCCAAGCGGTTGCACAGTTAGCTAAAGACAGCAATGAAATCGGAACGGTTGTCGATGTCATTAAAGGTATTGCCGATCAAACCAACTTGCTTGCTTTGAATGCCGCGATCGAAGCTGCACGTGCTGGAGATATGGGCCGAGGCTTCGCTGTGGTTGCAGACGAGGTGCGTCAGTTGGCGCAACGCACCACTCAGTCAACTATTCAAATTCATAGCCTGATCTCCAAGCTGCAAACCTCGTCAATTTGTGCTGTTAAAACCATGGAGAATGGACATCGCCAAGCTGAAGAAGGAGTCGCCTGGGTACTAGAAGCTGACAAGGCATTGGTTGGAATTAGTGAAGCGGTAGCTCACATTACTGATATGACCACCCAGATCGCCGCAGCGACTGAAGAGCAAACTGCCGTTGCAGAGGAGATTAGTCGCAACATTACGACCATCGCAAATCTTGCAGATCAAACATCTGAACAAGCAAGAAGCTCGGCAGAGCTCAGCAAAGAATTAACTCAAACAGCGACGACCCAGTACTCATTGGTCGAACGATTCAACCGGTAACAAACGAACCTTCTCTACAAAAGCCCGCTCTGTGCGGGCTCTCAATTGCGCTCTTAACCTGGCTCTGATCTCAAGGTTTTGCGAGAGCAAATCCAAGGTTTAGAGGGGCTTGTTGATAGCGGTGCCAATCAGCTAACCCTCTCCCATGCTGAGCGCAAAGTGTCCCGGTTTCTGTCAGAAGCCTTCGCCCAGTTACCGATGTGACTCGTGCTTACACGTGGTAAATACCGCGAGCTGACTGGCAGGTTACAGCGCAAGGAAGCATGCAAGTGACCGATAACTGTCTTTGGCCAGCGACAGCTCTGGGTCGAGGCTGACTGCCGGTGGGCAACCGCTATACTGAATCGCCCCGGATTCTCTAGACACCTTGCAAGCTCATTGCGTAACGCTTTTCAAACTCTACCGGTGACAGCTGATTGTTGAAATCATGGCGGCGTTTTACGTTGTAGAACATCTCGATGTAATCGAACACATCACTACGAGCATCTTCCCGCACGGTATATATTTTTCGTTTGACCCGCTCCCGTTTCAGAAGTTGGAAAAAGCTCTCGGCCACGGCGTTATCATGGCAGTTGCCTCGGCGACTCATACTGGCAACCAGATTGTTCGCTTTCAAAAAGCTGCG
Organism: Pseudomonas bubulae; assembly: GCF_900618535.1. Classification (GTDB taxonomy): domain Bacteria; phylum Pseudomonadota; class Gammaproteobacteria; order Pseudomonadales; family Pseudomonadaceae; genus Aquipseudomonas; species Aquipseudomonas bubulae. Next base: position 335,435 of record NZ_UYJA01000001.1, read on the forward strand.
CCAATCGGAGCTGCTGTACTGGCTGCCTTGGTCGGAATGAACCATCACCTCTTGCTTCGGTTTACGCCTCCAAACCGCCATCAATAACGCATCAATGGCCAAATCACTGGTCATTTGCGACTTCATTGACCAGCCAACGACCTGACGAGAAAACAGATCTAGCACCACCGCCAAATACAACCAGCCTTCATACGTACGAATGTAGGTGATGTCGGTGACCCAAACCTTGTTGGGTTCCACGACATCGAACTGGCGCTTCAGCAAATTGGGTGAGGCGACCGCTGGCTTACCGCCGTACTTTCCGGGGCGGCGTCTATAACCTGTCTGAGAACGGAGACCTTCAATACGCATCAGCCTCGCCACACGATGACGACCACAATCCTCACCGTCCTCGCGCAGATCGTCATGGATTTTACGATAGCCATAAACGCCTCCGCTCTCCAACCATGAATGCTTGATCAAACCCTGCAGTCGCTGGTCGTCTTTAGCGCGTGCAGATTGCGGCTCAGACAACCAGGCGTAATAACCGCTGGGATGGACTTTCAGCGTCAGGCATAGCCGTCGAATGGAATAGTCGCCGACTCGCTGCTTGATAAAGGCGTACTTCAACCGCACTCCTTGGCAAAGTACGCGGCGGCCTTTTAGAATATGTCTCGCTCTTCAGTGACGCGCTTGAGTTCCGCTCGCAGACGACTCAGTTCAGCGTGCTGATCGTCTCCTGCTGCCGTTCGTCTTGAGGTTTGCTGTAGCGCTTTATGCTGACATAGAGGCTATGCGTCGACACGCCGAGACGCGCCGCTACATCAGCGACAGGCAGCTTCTTTTCGGTCACTTGATTGACTGCTTGGATTTTGAATTCCTCGGGGTAACGCGGGTTGCTCATGGCACCTCCTAATTGGCCTCAGTTTAAGGCAAAGAGGTGTCCACGAAACCCGGGGCGATTCAGTCGCAGTGGATTAAGGAGCGTCGATACGCGAGGCCGCATGCAATTCTGGAAGGTTTTTAAACTGCGCAGGGCTTGGGATAAAGTTCGTTGGCGTTAAGCAGACCTGGGAGTAGGGGCGATGGCGTCCAAAAACTCAGGCTACCATCGCCCTTACAATCGTGACTGGATAGATGCTTGCCAAGCACTCGCAGCATTAGACTGATTCCCATTTCAAAGCTTTTTAAGACACGGCGATCAGTGGTGGGGCCGCTTCTTCTGCCACTGCTAACGCAACATCAGCATCGAGTTCCAGCTTTGCCCGCTCCAGCAGTTCAACTGGTAGCTCTTTCTGCACGGACACGCCCAACTCCTTGAATTCAGACGCTTGCTTTATCAAGTTCCCTCTTCCTGTGTAAAGCTGTCCCAACGCCTTTTCGTAAGTATCCTTAGCTTTATCAAGCTGGTTGCCTACAGCCAGCATGCTCGTCAGGAAACCATGAAGCTTCTCGTAGAAGCGCTGGGCTCTACTGGCTAGTTCTGCGGTGTGTTTGTTGCGATCTTCAAAACTCCACAGCTGCTTAACGATTTTCAGGCTGGTCAACAATGTAGTCGGAGTAGCTACCAGTACATTTCGCTCAATGGCCCGCTGGAAAAGCGATTCATCATGGCGTAGCGCTTCAACGTACGCGGACTCAATCGGGATAAACATGATCACCACCTCCGGCGAATTCAGTCCTGCGAGGCGGTAATAATTCCGGTCGGCTAGCTCATTGATGCGGTCACTCACGGCTGCGGTGTGGGCCGCCAAAGCTTGGGCCCTTATTAGGTCATCCTGGGCATTGATAAAATCGGTGTAAGCGACCAACGATGTCTTGGCATCGATGATCATGTGCTTGTTCTGTGGCAGATAAACGATGGCGTCCGGACGCTGACGGCCGTCTTCCGTGTTGAAGCTCACCTCGCGTTTGTAGTCAGTGCCTAAGCGCAAGCCGGAGTTGTCGAGAACGTTCTCCAACATCAACTCACCCCAGTTGCCTTGGACTTTCTTCTGGCCACGCAGGGCCGTAGTTAGCTTTTCCGCCTGGTCGGTGATGTCTTTGTTCAGAATCTGGAGGTTCTTCAACTCGGTACGCAGTTCAACCCTTTGTTCGGCGTCCTTGGTATGGATGTCCTCGATGCGCGAGCGAAAACCTTTCATCTCGGTCTGTAGTGGGGCAATTAGATTGTTTATGCTTTCTTGGTTGAGCTCCTTGAAAGCCTTCCCCTTGCGCTCCAGCACATCGTTGGCCAAGCGTTCGAACTCTTTGGTAAGGCTTTCCCGGTTTTCGTTCAACTGTTTGAATTGCGCGTCGAAACTCAATTGTTTTTCCTGCAACGAAGTATTGAGTTGTACGTGAGCGTTTTCCAAAGCAGCGTAGTTTTCCTGCGCAATTTTGAGATCGGCTTTTGTGGTTTCCCACCACCCTTTATAGGTGCTCAGCTCATTTTGCTTCTCTAATAATTGGGTCTGAGCCTGCGCGTGCAATTCGCGCGTCTCTCCGAGCTGGGTTGCAGTCTGTTTGATCTGGGTTTCGAGCGTTGATAGCTGAGTTTCCAATTTCGCGCGCTGTTGATCGCGCTCAGCCAATCGTTCAGTGAATGTGGCGGCGTTACTGGTTATCTGCTCTTGTAGTTTTGCAGCGGTTTCCTGCGCCTTCGAGTTGCTCTCACGAGCTACCTGTTCTGATTGTCGGGCGCGTTTGAGTTCGGTTTTATGGTCAATGATTTCCGCATCGAGCTTGGCTAATTGGTCTTTGTTGTTGTCCCGATCCGTTTCCATACGTCCATAGGCGATATCTAGGGCGGCTTTTTGCTCCAACAGCTGAGCGAGCTTTGTCTCTTGAGTTGCTAACTCAGCTTTGGCCTGCTCTAAAGTGGAACGAGTGACCTCAACTTCCGTGAGCATCTTTTGCTGGTTGCGTTGAGCGCGCCAGCTGGCAAGTACCCATGCGACGATGAACGCAGCTAAGGGGAATGCGACCAACATCCATTTTTCTTCCACGTTGAATCTCCTGCGTCTAGATTGTTTCCAAAGCATTCGTTCCCGCCGACGTCGATAACGCTTCACTTTCGCTCACCCACATCTTGCGCCGTGCCCATTACAAGGGACTGATGTCAAAACGCCCATGACAGCAGGCGTCGAGATAGAAAAGGCTAACAATCATGTGTGCAGTGCCGAGCATAGACCACGTTTCGTGATGATAGCCAAACGCCCATAGACGCAATGCACGGTAGGCTGACCCGCTCGAAAACTGCGAAGTCAAAAAACTCGCTTTTTTTACTGTCGACATGCACAAGATTTGGCAGATGGTATTTGCTCAAGGTGCCACTAAAAATTGTCGTCCGCTCTGAAGGGGTTCGGCTGGAAAGACAACTTGGTTCGTAGCGCCACGGAATGAAATATCGTATGGGATTCAACGAGGATGCTCATGTCGGGCGATTGAGCTGGAGCCATGGTCGGGGTTGCAGATCAGAAAAATATATCGTGAAAATTGCCATGAGGGCTTTTCTCAAAACTTGCTCACTCACGCGAGCAGGGCGCGTGAAGTGGTATGTCAGACAATATGCGCGCTCAAGATTGCGGCAGATCGGCCGACAACATGCTAAGAAATCCCCTTAGATCTTATTTTTTAAACTGCTTGCTCGGAGCGGGCGGCCGAATTGAAGGTGCACATATGTTGTTACTGGAGTTTCTTGCAGCCAAACGTTATTCGGGCGCCGACCGTATTTACGTCGCCCCGCAAATTCCACTCAAGCTGCTGAATAATGCACTGGACTCGTATGGCCTAAATGAAGACCCAGCTAGCATCAGGGTTCTGATCGACGACACGGTGTTTGGTAGCGGAAAAGAAGGCGCGTTGATAGCAGAGGACTTCTTTGGCTTCAAAGAAGTGTTTGCCGACATGGAACCTTTCGAGTTCAAGGATGTGGGAAAGCTGGAAGCAAAAGGCGCCAAAATCCACCTTAACGGCGAAGCCGTCACGAGCATGTCCGTGGTGGACAAAAAAAACCTCCAGCACTTTTTTTCATTGTTGAGTGAGTGGCGGGAAGTGGTTCGTACTGGCGGCGCGGTCGCCCAAGTGGTGCTCGGCGGCCCAGCCGAGCTTTCCGATGTGCATGTGCAGCAGGTGGTGGAGCGCATGGTCACTGCAGCGCAGCGCCTGGCGCCCGAGCGGGTGTTCGTGAAACCCAACATTCCGCCGAAAAAACTTCAAGGTGCGCTCGAGTCCTACGGCGGATCACTGATCGCTGATGATGTGCTGATACTGATCGATGACACGCTGTTCGGCGGCGCAAAGGAAGGGCTTCTGTTTGGTCGCGAAACCTTCGCCCTGAAAGTACTGATGGATTCGCCCCGGCTGTTCTTCTGGCGCCACGCTGAAACTATTAATTTTATCAAGCGCGACCTGTATATCAATGGCCGCAAGATCGGCACGCTAACTCAGGCTGGCGAAAAGGAGCTCGGGCCGTTTTTTTCCGCGATCAATGCGGCGTTGAAAGCTTCGCGCGCTGGCGAAGTGATCAGATCTTCGGTCGAAATGCCAGCGCCGGTGGAGCCCGTTCACACTGCCAACGATGAAGTGGAATCGCTTACGTTCATTGAACCTGATGTTTTGCTTCAGCAAGCACCAGTGCGCACGGTGACTGCGCAGACGGAAAAAATCACGCCGGAAAAAGCAGCTGCGCCTGTTAAAAATGGCACCAAGGACAAACTCCTTGGCTATGTCGGCGGAGCCATTGAGCAGAACAAATCGAAAATTATCCCTTATTTGAAGGAGAAGACCGGCGAAGCGTCGCTGGCGGCTTTGCGGAACGATGAAAATATCGAAAAGATAGCTGGCATTCTGTACGCCTTCTTGCCCGGTTTTGTGCGACTGGCGCTTAAGGAGCATGTGTTCGTCAAATTCGTGCTGGAAAATCGCGACAAGATCCTCGACAAGTTGCTGCAAGAACAACTCCAGCCCCAGCCAAATTTGGCGGCGGCAGCATCGGTGGCCATGCTTGGTTTCGACAATCAGCTTGATAATTTGCTGGGCGATGACACCGTACCACTGGTGGCCGATGGAGCCGCCGCCATCGCCAAAATGCGCGGCATCTCGCAAGCCCTGCAAGCCGAACTCACCGACGCCGACGACGTATTGTTGTTCAGTCTGCCGATTCAATGCCTCGATGCTGTACTGACCAAGGCACATAAATTATCGGGCGAGCCCCAAGCCGATGTGGAATCGCACATCTTTTTTGCGCTTTCGTTCATGTACGGTTTCTCGTACCACAAGATCCCGGAACAATTACGCCACGACAATGTGTTTGAAGCGTACTTCACGGGTTTTTTGATGATTTGCGAAAAGTACCTGGAACTGCCAGGTGCCGTGGTGGACGTCGAAAACGAATCGGTGCCTATGGCCTACGGCTTGGCCAAAGTCGTTTCCAAACAAGACCTGAACATGATGGTGCGGAAAATGCTGACCGAAGCAGAGGCGGTGCAACAACCAGGTGAATTTCAGGTCGACGATATTATGTCGCTGCTGCGTGAAGCGAACACCTTTGCCACCGGATGGATCACCGCGCTTACCCAGCAGATGGTGGCAGACGAACAAGCGTTTCAGCGTAAATGGGGCGATCTGTTGACCTGACCTGTAGTCAAAAACTGTGGTAGACGAGCTTGCTAGCAATGAGGTCAGCAGGTCTAGGATCTGGCAACAGAGGTTTGACACTTCGCCGGCAAGCCTGCTTTCATAGCTCAAGTCCCAGTCTTTCAACGACTACTCCATAAGCTCTCGCTGCACATCCAAGTATCGTACACACAGTCGGCATCATCGGATGCAGGTACGCCTACCGCCTGGTGAGGGGTAAGCAGCCGACCTGCTGATAGTTCTTGTGGGGGCCCATACGTAAAAGTACTTTTCTGACACTATGGGCCTGAAGTAGGGACTATTGCGCGCCTAGAGCGTCGGTGAGCCATGGTGAGTTCAATTGTGATGAACTAGCGCCCACAAAAAACGTTGGTAGCTTTCTAGTTTGCTCTTGCTTCAGTCATTCTAGGATTTGGACGATTCCCGAAGATTTTGGTTCGTCCGAATTTTGTATGCGATGAAGGCCGTCACTCCGTAACTAAACCAGTAAACGGGCGCTGCCGCCAAGCTGGATAGGAACAATAAAGCAGTGCAGACGATGAGCATGATGATGTAGAGGTTCAACAGCCGACGATCGTCTCTTTTTCGGATGTAATTGAGACCAATGCAGACCCCTATCATGTAGAAAGTAGTAACGAAACTCCAAATCCTGAAGGTTACCGAAATTGCCCTATCACCTCTGCCATGATCCTGTTGAAAGAAAATCGGGCCAAGCAACCAGAAGATGCTTACCGACAGTGCAACTGTCCCCAGAAGCCCCCATCCGAAATAGGTTTTCGCAAAACTGTATTGTCCTTTGCAAAGGCGGCTTTGAATCGCCACTAGTTTCATAGTAAGTATCTCAGTGACTTTCAACTGAGTCGTCTTGTACAGGCAAGTCTTCGAAAATACACCGTAGCCATTACAGCTTTTATCAGTGATGCGGTGATCATAGAAGACAGGTGCCTTGGCGTATTCTTCGATCACCTCCAGGAAGACGAGGAGTATCGAATAGCCAATGGCGGAATCATTTGTACGACGAAAATTCAAAGGGCATGGAAAGAAGGGCGTTTCTGGCTTTTGGAAACGGGGGAGGGAAATTACATCGTTGGTAGCTTCAAGCGTGGGGGCGGGCGACTTAGCTTTCTTAAATTGCTTCGGTCGTGTGATCGTCTCGAATCAGAAGATTGAATGCTTGATCTCTGGCGTAGTGGAGGTATGACTGCATGGCAGTTGATGAGCGCTGGATGGCTAATACGGTTTTGATCAGCAGCGCTCCGAATTAGACGTGCGGAGCGCTCCAAATTGCCGCTATCCGGTGAAACTCATTTATCCATCGGATGGATTCATAGCTCGCCTTGGTTTAATAGCCAAAATCGTTCAGCAGTTTATGCAAATACTCACGCCTCCGTTGGACAATGCTCAAAATTAGGTAATCACGGTCGGTATCTCTCGTCGACAGATGCCCAGCGTCTACAAGGCCATGGATGTAGCCTTCAGCTCTGCCTCTAGCTTCGAGCAACGTCTCTGTTACAGCTGAGGAATTTGAGAGTTGGGGGATGTCTATGCCGTGGGCGGCATCTATATACTCATAATTCATTCAACTAGCCTAGCTGGCCCAGAAAAAAGAGGAATGACGCGCGGTTCGCCTGCCAAGGTACCACCCATTGGGTTGACCAATACCTATGCTATGCGAGATAAGTCATTATTAAAGTTCAACCAAATTCTTGAGTAGGAGTAAATGTGGAGTTTTTATTTAATAGCCGGGGGCAGCACATCGCAAATTTCGTTAACGGTCAATTACATTCGCCGCGAGGGCCGAACATTGGCCACTTTTTAGAATCTCAGAATATCTTTATCGACATGCACGGGCGATATCTCGGTGAAAAAATCATGAAAAACCGGTTAATGTTTAATAGGGTAAGCATGCACAGAGGTGTTAATTACGGAAACTACGGCAATTATGGCAACGCGGGCAACTACGGAAACCCTGGGAACTACGGGAATATTGGATCAATCGCAGGCTATCAGGACATACCTACGCCTTGGCTCTAGCTTGGGACAGGTAGGAAACCAAGAGACCAATCACGTAAGGTTCGAGCCGTTGAACGCCGCGCACTCAGCGTTTGTGTCAGCTCTGTTAGACAACAACCATATCGAGCAGCAAATTCGTCCCTGGGCTCTTGGAAGAAAAAACTGGCTCTTCGCAGGGTCGTTACGCAATGGCAAACGGGCTGCTGCGCTGATGAGCTTGATGCAGTCGGCCAAGCTCAACGGACATGATCCGTATGCCTACTTGAAGGACGTTCTCACTCGCCTGCCGACGCAGCGGGCAAGTGAGATCCAGGAACTGGCCTCGCTGGCAACCGGCTTAGATACGCAAGACGTGATGCCCGGACGCTTACCACGAACCTCCCTGACCCCGTAATCCAGATTCGAAATTTTGGACTCTACGCTGGCTACGGCGTGACGGGCCGATAGCCAGCCAATCGCCGAATCAAAGGGGCATGTCACCCAGGAAGGATAACTAGGCCCCCGATAATAAATCGCCGACAAAGCATCCACAGGGATAGACGCCTTTTCACTCCCCTTGCGAATTTCATCGGCAACATCCTGATAAAGCCTGCCAACCACCGTGGCGTTTTCAGAGTCAGGAGTATTGAAGAGGTCGTTGTTGGTATGCCTGGATAAAGCGCCACAGCAAGCCCTAAGAAGAACGGCAGCAGGACGATGATCTGCGTCGTCTGCGAGCGGAACTCAAGCGCGTCACTGAAGAGCGAGACATATTAAAACAGGCCGCCGCGTAGTTAGCCCCTAACGTCTGACCTCAATTTTATAGAACAGGTTCTCTATCATCAGCCGACGTCGATCAGACATTACGGCGCCTTGGATTTTACTCGCCAATCGAACATAAAATTTACATTCTCGCTGATTGGCAAGGTCTGAAATGGGGCGTGCTGCCTGAAGAAAATCCTCGTATGTGCGAGTGGTATTTGCCATCAATGCGGAGAAATTTGGAAGCGCCTCGGCATCAGCCTTACGAGTCGGGGGCCAGGCTGACTCAAAACTCAATGAGTCTTCCTTCAGATATACCGTGAGGAACATCTCTGCCTTACCAGCCTCATTTGCCCAGCACGGCGGAAGATCACCGCCTTTGCCTTTGTTGAGTTTGTTCTGCAGAAATTGAACCTGCCCTTTCAAATCACTGTTGGTTTTTTGCAGTGTCGCTGGATTCGCACCTTGCTTCTCTGCTTGAGCATAGGCTTGGGCATTCTTGACGATTTCAGATATCTGTTCAGATGTGGGAATACCGTCTTGGCCTATCGCAGTCTTTAACAGTTGCTCGGTTGCTTGGAGAGCGCCAATTCGCTTGATAACGTCTGTAGGCTGGGCATCCTTTTCTTGGTCGGGATCGACTACCAGCTTTTTGAGCTGTTCATAGGACATCATCGTCTCTAAGATCAGGCGCTTTGCTTCTTCTCCTTTATTTTTAGTTCCAGCCTCCTGTAGAGCCTTATCGATAACCGCTAGCGCTGTCAGCTGCTCATTCTTTTGAGTCAGAAGCACCTTGAGTCGTCCGGTCTCCTCTTTCGCTTTAGAGGCGTCGACCAGCTTCGAAATGATTTCGTCGGGATTTTTCACATCCAAGGAAGCCATACGGACTTTGAGCTCATCACTTGCAGACTTGATAGCTTTTTCGCGCTCATCGAAATTTTGGAAAGTAACAATCCTCTCCGCCATCTCCTTATTTTTATGCGTGAGCTCCCAAACTTTGTAGCCCATCAGGAGCAGCAGAATGAAGCATAAGATGATCCAGATTTCCGTAAGCGATAGCTGAAACACCTGATCATTTTTGGAGCTCATCAGGCAGTTCTCACGTCAGCTGCATTATCGAGTGCTGACGCTGAGTCGGCTAGAAGTGCGGTTTCAGGCATTACGATGGCTTCATTAACGGTAGATGGAAGCACATTGAGAGTGTTGATCTTTTCGATTTTGCCAATAAGTTCGTCTAGATGCGAGTGGGCAACCTCGATGGTTCGGTCACTCTGATCCACACGTGCCAGGAGAGATTTGTGCTTCTCATTGTTGGCCAAGACCGCTTCGACCAGAGGTGTCAGTGTCAAACGGATATTTTCCGCAACGGTCTCATTGTACTTAATACCTGCATCGTTGATGGCATACAGCGCGCGGCCCACCTCATTACTGATACGGTCATTAGCGCTGCTCTCTCTGACGATCGTACTTAGTTCCTCTAGCTTCTCGACGATCTTGGCGATTAATTGGTGATTAGCTTTCATATCTTCCATGAAATCTTCCCGCTGATCATCAAGAGAGTCCATAAACTCTTTCTGAGTTCTCTCCATGCCTTCCATCGCGTCTTTGGTCTGTGACCTCATCGCGACTACAAGTTGTTCTTGGCTCTCCACGATGGAGCCTACCGAAGCAACGGCTTCCCCTATTGACTCCGTTTTGGTGTTTAAGCCACGAATCGCGTTACCGACCATGCGAGCGGCTGTCTTAACATCGGTAGCCAATATTGAGACGCCTTCGTTTAGGCTGTCGGTGGTGCCGGACAGCGTTTCAATTGCTGGCTTTAGTTTTTGTGCAAAGAGATCATCCGGGAACAAGGTCTGCTCCATTCGCTCCTGCGCTTTTTGGCCGAAGTCGAGGGCGTGATTTTCCATACGGTCTAGTGTTTGCTTACTCTTATCGGAAAGTCCGTCGATGGTGGTGAGCAAACTCGAGCTCGCATCGCAGGCTTGTTTGAGGATTCGTTCAAAGGCTTGGTTACTTTGACTGGTCGCATTGGCAAAAAATGCATCCATCGTATTGGTACTGTGCTTTGAGATGGTAGTTATCTGTTCATGTACGCTCTGCACCGCTTCTTTCGAAGCAGCCATGACTTGATCTCTGAAAACTTCAAGCTGTTGGCTGGTGGAATCAAAAGACATAGCGAGGTTTTCGGCAGAATGAATCGCGCGCTCCTCAACACTCTTGACTGCGTCGTTGGTGTCTACCTTGAAGCCCGTGTGCAGTACTCTGGCCAACATTCCAATTGCAGTACTAACCATCGCGGCCCCGAACCGTATGGCCATCCCATTCAGGCTGTCGCCTATAGAGTTAATATCGAGCAGGCAGATAATGATACTGGCAACAGTGAACAAAAAACCTAAGTAGTACACCGAGTCCGCAAACTTGGCTAGCGTTAGCGTTGTATTCCATTTATCTCTGACACGAAAGCCAACCCCCCAGTAAATAACCATTACCAGCAATGGCAGCACAAAACCTAATAAGAACGGATCGGCCACTTTCAGGCTTGCCGTCGCAAGTCCAATCTTCAGAGCTACCGCGATTATGAAGTAGGTCTTAACCTTCTTGAATAACGACTGCAGATCCATTTAGAGACCCTCCATAGGTTCGATAGTTTCGAGGGAAGCTCCATTAGCTTCGAAGTACTCGGCCCAGAATTGGGTAAGCTTGAGGTATGGAATCGTTTTCTGGTCAGCTGCTAAAAGGTTTATCGTCACCCTTGCACCTTCAAGGCCCGGCGCAACGGAAAGGTGTCCATATGAGGTTTTACGGAACTCGGTATAAGCGGGTAGCACGCCTTTGTACATGCTGAACTGAGGCATATTGGCCATCATGTCGGAATAGACAACCAATTTTTTGTCGCCTTGGACGTTGCTGTGCTGGAATCCGTTAATTCCAGCTAATTGAAGAATTTCAAAGACAGGGGAGTTTTTACTTCGCCCACTCAATGAAATCTTACGCACCACAGCATCGAGCGGCTTGGCGAATTTCTCATTGAAATCACGAGTAACGAAATTTTTAGATGACGTGTACTGGTTCTTGTCACCCCATTGACCAGGATTACACTTTTCGAAAATTGGGCTTTCGTTTTGTTTGTAGTCCTCATCAAGCAAGAAGACCGATAGCAGATAGCCTTCCGGGATTTCGTTCAGCACCATACTTTTTAGGCGCTGCCCCATGGCGGCTTTCTGCGTGAAGGGAAATGGTGAGGTGTTGTCGATAAGCACAACATACTGCCCGCGAGGCCCCTTACTCGGACACAATGTGACCTTATCTAAGGTCTCTTTAGTAAAGGCGGCATAGCCGAACCAACACGCCGCACTTGCAGCTAGGAAGATAAGGGTAATTGCCAATAAGCGTTTCCCCATACTCCGATCTTCTTCGTAAAGCGACATGGCGATCCTTAAATCGAGCTTTGCAGAGGTTGCAGTTGGTCAAACTTGGAATTGAATGAAGATAGGATCTGCCCGCGAATGGGCACGATGTTTTCAATCATTTCGCTCAAAAGCCTTTCCTGCGTAGTCAATCGAGCCTCGTCGCGATCTATTGTGAAGTCAGGCATCTCCAAATCTGGAAACTCAATAGGTTGATCGAAGTAGTTAGGTCTAGGGGAGTTTTGTGGACGCTTCAAACGATTCTCGTATCGATAATATTGGGTAAGCGCCTTCAAAGTCTCGTCCGCCATCACTAATGTCTCGGTCACTCTTTTCTTGATGATCGACTTCTGCCCCATGTTGAATTTTAATGCCTTAACGTCAGCCTCAGCTTTTTTTACGCTCTCATCAATGATCTGCAGGGTTTGAGTCTTTTGATTTTCTAGGCTTTTTCGAAGGTTTGCGACCAGAGCTGTATACCTCCGTTGTGACTTAGCGTATGCGGAAAAGACCTTGGCATAACCTGGGTAACAATCGGTATAGAAATAACCCTCATATATCGCGAAAACCCCGCAAATGATGGTTACTGCAAATAGGGCGCAGGATTCAAAATCCTGAAATGGAATGACGTGGGACTGAATGCTTTGCAGAATAAGCGCGAGTGGACTCTGCGCTTCGTCCTCCATAAGGGGTAAAGCGTACCGGCAGTAGGCCACGAAAATACCAAGTCCGATAGTAAAGAAAAGTCCAATCAATCCTGAAAGGTAACCGTAGAGGATACGACCAACTTTTACATGGTTCTTATTTGTATAAAGTTGACCAGCAACAAAGCAAACTATGATATTTGCAAATGAAAGTGTGAAGGCTAAAAGGAACCCGCCTACTAAGCCTCCTGCCATTCCAGATGCAAAAAAATTGGCATTTACGAATCCTTCCACAACACAACATGTAGCCAACACAGCGATTTTAAGTAACTTTCCATCCGAACTGATCCTTTCGGCCTCAATATCTGGCAGTCTATTCTGGATACGAAACGCGTCTAGTAGATTTTTTTTTGACTTGGCTTCTCGTTCAGCCTCTGCCAAGCGTCCATCTTGTGCTGAGAGTATCTGGTTAGCGATATGCTCAAACTCTTTACCCTGATTTAAGGTTTGATTTTTTTGTGCAGTAATGTCGATGGAGTCCATTCGCTGCTGAATTTGCTGGATAACTTGCTGACCGTACTTAACCGTGGTCTCACGTTTTTTTCCGAGGGTGCCTCGAATTTGGTGCTCCACATCCGTCAACTGAGTGTCGTTGAAGGCAGGAATGCCTGCGGCTCCATGGGCTTGAGCGATCTCTAAAATCCGGAGCTCTTTTTTGAGCTTTTCAGGATCAATTTTCGGTAGAAGTGGTTCACTGCCCTCGTATTCCTGGCTAGAAAACAGTGCCTTGATCCCCCCAGTGATGCTCTTCAAAAACGACATCAAAATATCCATATCTATTTTTAGGGACTACTGACATTCCACGAGCATACCGAGGTCAGCGTGCTCATCAACCAAAGGCGCAAACTAGAAAAGTCCGACTCAGGGCGTTTTGTCAGTAAGACAGGGCCGAGTTCAAATGGCCTAAATGATGGCGAAATGATGACGTCATCACCCCCTAGAAGCAAGTGGCTATCAGTGTCTCTTATCGCTTAATAGTCGGACATCCTCCATGTCGTTGAAGGCATAAGACGACGGCTATTTGATCTAGGCGCAAACCGACGAGTGACAGCGTTCATCGCTAAGCAGATTTTAGATCTCAGTGCATGTCGCCGAGCCCGTCGCGTCGTCTGTTGTTCCTGCTATAGCAGTCGCTAGGCATGCACGTTTTCACACTTTTCTAGAGGGGCTCATGGATGAGCCGGAGCACCAATCCCTACGAAACTGTGACAGGTGGGTAATTGCACTCCTCCTGACCAGCCATTTGCATTCAACTTGCCCACTCATTTGCATTTGACTTGACCAGTCGTTTGCATCGGATTTGACCAGCACACTGGGTGGCCCTGACTGGGAGAGGTCGCCCATAAGCTTACCTCGTTTGCGACTGGCGGAGTTTGCCGTCTGCGCTTGGCGTGGTGGTCACACTGAGCGCAGCAATAAAGTCAGCGAACCCGGGTACCTCGTGCAGACGCGCTTGAGCACTTTCAGGATTGGCTGATGTTGGTTGACGATGACGGGCGATCAGCAGATGTGATTGCTGTTTACTCAACAAACGCCCCCAGCATTGCGAATGACATCGCAGAGTTCCTATTCAAGGTGAAAGAGCTCAAGGATCAGAGAAAGGCGAAGCTAGAGGATGATGCCGAGCACTCAGGTGTAGTTCTCGATGGCGAAGATGAATCGGGTGCTAAATGGCGAGAGCAGGAAGAGTTCGAGGGCCGCAAGTCCTATACTCCAAGCAGCGATTCCTGCGAGTACCAGTATCTCCATGGCCCGCTCTGCAATGCCCTCCATCGCAAGCTGGACGAGCTTGTTGATGGCCATTCCGAGCTACGGGTTGGTAAGCATCGTGTCGACTTGGCATTGGTAGACAGGGCTACAGACAGGGCCAGGGTAATCTTTGAGGTCAAGATCAGCGCCTCCATATCGCCACAGCTTTACACCGCGTATGGTCAGCTCGCATGTTATCGGCATTGCTTCGGGACTGCTGATACCAAGCTGATCCTGGTACTGCCGGCGAGCACTGCATCCGACTTCACAACAGCCGAGTTCTTCGCCGAGGCCAATATCCAGGTGCTGTTCGGTGAGGCCGGTATTTTTGAGAGCAGCAAGGGCGAGAGCCTAGGAGAGGTATTGAGTACCATCTTGTAGAAGCTGGCGAAGCCGCTGCTCAGTACATTAATGCCAATCGGTTTGCAACGAGGTTGGCATCACCGCTCTGGGCGCGTTTCGCCTCGTTCTTCAGGCATTGAGATGCTCGCTCTCCAATGGGGGTCTTCAGCCGGCTTAGTCATCGCGTAACCGCCACAGTTGGGGGCGTGGCTCAGGATTTCGAACTCACGACAATCAGCCAGAGCTCGGTCATTTATCTGCTGCGGTTTACGCTCAATCAGCCAAGCCACCGCATTGATGACCTGCCCATGTGAAAATACTGCGATGTTTTGTGCAGGATGATCCGAAAGCCTACCCAAGAAAGCCTGAACCCTGGCTACGAACCTAGGAAACACTCCGCACCGGAACCGTCCACGAACGCAGGATCCGATCTAGACACTCACCTTCGCCTCTCGGCATCGGTCGTGTTCACACACTGTGTTGGCTCAAGGTATGTGAATTCATGAATGCGCCAGATCTCATACGGGACGTCCGGGAAATTCGCTACGGTAGCCATAGCTGTTGCCTGAGTTCGAGAGAAGGAAGAGGCAACGATCAGACCGGGAGAACCGGTGAAGGAGTTGGCCACCAAGTACGCCTGTTTACACCCCTCGCTGTAAGAGGAATTTTCGCATGATCCGTACTGGCTTCGCCCGCGTTCGCGGCGCTCTCGCCATGGAGAATCAGCCGGATATGTTTCATATGTCAATTATCCTCACAATTCTACCCTCCTGAAACCAGGTAATTGCGGTTTCTGCCACAACAGCCCCGGTGTTATTGCAG
The DNA here is from genome assembly GCF_900618535.1 of Pseudomonas bubulae. Lineage (GTDB taxonomy): Bacteria > Pseudomonadota > Gammaproteobacteria > Pseudomonadales > Pseudomonadaceae > Aquipseudomonas > Aquipseudomonas bubulae. Next base: position 350,814 of record NZ_UYJA01000001.1, read on the forward strand.
TTCCGCTATGATGGTTCTCTGTCCTACCTCTAGATTTTGCTGCAAGGATCGAATGCCCATGACGCCCCCAAAATACGACCTTCATCTCTTAGGTTGGCATAGTTTTCAGCAACTGTGCATGGCGGTAGCCTCAACAGTTTTGGGCCAAACAGTCGAGACGTTCCTTGAAGGAAATGACGGAGGCCGCGATGGTGGGTTCAAGGGAGCGTGGTCTCCTCAGCCAAACGAAGTGTATGCAGGCGAATTCGTCATCCAGTGCAAGTTCACATCGCGCCGTGATCACAATCTCACTTTATCTGATGTGAATGGTGAGCTTGAAAAGGTGCGCAGACTCGTCGCGAAAGGAAAGTGTGATGTCTATGTCCTGATGACAAACGCAGGCTGGACAGGGGATAGCAATCTCAAAATACGGTTGGCGTTTGAGGATGCTGGGGCCAAGCACGTGCTTTTGCTGGGCTCGACCTGGATCTGCGAGAAGATCCAGCTGAACAGTGATCTGCGCATGAATGTGCCCCGACTCTACGGCCTTGGCGACCTTAGCCAGATCTTGGATGAGAGACGGTACAAGCAGACGAAGGCGTTGCTGACGGAGCTTCCCGACCTTTCAAAGCTCGTGGTGACGGGCTCCTATCGCAAAGCGCTTCAAGCCCTTCAGCAGCATGGGTTTGTTCTGTTGGTTGGAGAGCCCGCAGCAGGTAAGACAACGATTGCCTCACTCATGGCCATGTGTGCGATGGATAAATGGGGAAGCCTAGTATTGAAGCTGGAGAGGCCTGAGCAGATTAGAGATCACTGGAATACTGAAGAAGCATCGCAGTTCGTATGGGTTGATGACGCCTTCGGGGCGATGCAGTACGAAGCAGACTTGGTGATGGAGTGGAACCGAATTCTTCCTGCACTCACGACCATGATCCGAGGTGGGCATCGGATAGTTCTGACCAGCCGTGACTACATTTACAACAGCGCACGGCGTGACCTCAAGAAAACAGCATTTCCTCTGATGGAAGAGAGTCAGGTTGTCATCGACGTGAAAGAGCTAACCTCCCAGGAAAAGTCAGAAATCCTCTACAACCATGTGAAGCTTGGAAACCAACCACAGCGGGTTCGGACGATCTTGAAGGAGTTTCTTCCTGCAGTGGCAGCTCACAGTCGATTCGCTCCCGAGACTGCTCGGCGCTTGGGAAGTGTTGAATTCACCAAAGCGCTAAAGATTGACCAGAAAAATATCGACGAGTTTGTCGCGAAGCAGGAGCGATGGCTCGTCGAGACGATGCAGGGCATGGATGACGAGAGCCAGGCCGCACTTGCTCTTCTCTACATGAAGCATGGAGCAATCGAAAGTCCGGTGAGTCTGTCTAGCGGCGAGATGCAGACAATTGAAAGGCTGGGCGGTAGCCAGGCCGGGTGTATCCGAGCACTGGAGAGCCTTCGGGGTAGTTTTCTTCAGATGGCAGATACGGCTGATGGACGTTTCTGGCGATATAAGCATCCTACGATTGGGGATGCTTTTGCGTTGATACTCGCCCAGAGTCCTGAACATCTGCAGATTTTTGTGGATGGAACACCGATTGAGCGGTTGATGGAACTGGTGACATGCGGCAACGCAGGGGTTCAAAATGCTACGATTCTGCCTTCAAGCATGTTCGCAGCAATCGCGAATCGGTGCTGTGAATACGTTGCATGCGAAGGCGAGATGGAGCGCGTGAGGCGGGGGAGGCTGTATTCTTTCCTGCAACGCAGGACAAATGACGCGTTCCTATGCATCTACTCGAGAGTAGATGGAAAGCTGCATTCCAGCTTGGTTCGTGACTTCGCGATAAACCTGTTCACGAGGTCGTCTGATCTAGCTCTCCGTCTGCTACGGCAAGGGCTTTTACCTGAGTCAGCGAGAGAAGCGATTTCCACCAAAATTCGGGACTTTGTCTTTGATCATGATGAGCTCGGGCACATCTACGATAACGAGATGCATGAGTTCTTCACTAGCCACGAGCGTGAAGACTTCTACAGCGATGTACAGAAACATGTGCTGCCTGACCTGGACAGGGTTCGCAAGTCCCTGCAGGAATCGTATTGCTACGAAAACGATCCTGATAACCACTTTTCTGATTTTATTGATGAGCTAGAGGGTATTTACGCGGCCTTTCCGGGATGGCCAGGTATCGAGGATGTGGTCGATACCCAACGGCGTCGAGTTGACGATTGGGTGAGTGAGGTCTCGCAAGAGCGGTATGAGGAACCAGCAGTCGGACGGAGCGATTTGATTCGGCCCTCTGCAACGGGGGGAGGACGTAACATCTTTGACGATGTAGATCTCTAAACTAGGTGAAAAAGGGTAAGGGCTACGGAGGAGAGGATGAAGCTATTTTTGGACTGTGAGTTCACTCGGCTCAACCGAGACACGAAGTTGATTTCGCTGGCACTCGTGTCCGAAGCCGGGCACGAATACTACGTCGAGCTCACAGACACGTACGTCACTCAGGACTGCAGCGACTTCGTGATTCAAAATGTCCTGCCACAGCTTAATCTGCCTGAACATGGGCAACCCTTGGTCGAAGCTCAAACCTCACTGCTCGCTTTCTTGAGTAACCTTGAAGGCCCGCTCGAGATTTGCTCGGACGCGCCGGATTGGGACTGGGATCTCTTCTGCCAATTGGCCTACGTAAATCATCGTTGGCCTGCTAACGTTGCCAATAGTCCAACCAACCTGATCCTGCTATTCAGGCATCTCGAAGCGGATGATATCGGCGACGTGACGCTCCCGGAACTTCCGCATCACGCGCTGCTGGATGCTCGCCTCTTAGCCGACCTTTATCGTCGACTGACTGCCGGTTCCAATCGAGGCATTGAACATGGCTGATGATCTTCGTACGCGTGAGTCTGTCAGGCGCAAAGCCCTCTGGACACTTTCGCACCTGGTGCCGGGCAACCCACAAGCTGTCGCTATTTTGAATGTGCTTGACGACATTGAAGACCAAGAGCGCGTCGACTTAAACCAGCGTCATCCACATCTCGATATTGATGCTGTCCGCAAAGCAGTCCTGATTGAGCGCCACAGTTCCGGTATCAACATCGTTGACGAGGCCAGTATTCCACAGCCGTGGCGTGAGCGTTTTCTACAAGCGAGCATCGGCTCGACGCGCTTGGTCGATGGCCCGTACGGCCATGACTGGGACAAATTTCTGACTCAATGGCAGGCTGAAATGAAGCACTTGGATGCTCACATGTCTGCAAGGCGTGAGCGTCAGCGTTAGGCGTCGGAGGGCACCTTCGATTGTCTACTTTGGATAGTACTGACTATACTGGCAACACTAAATATCTGAGGTGTTACATGTCCCGTCGCGCTGAATTCCGCGCGCTTGAACAACAGCTTGCTGCCCAATTGGCAGAGCTTGAAACACTGAAAAACGATGATGGTCTGAAGCGTGAGATCGAGTTTGAAAAGAAGCTCTGTGATCTCTTGGGTGAGTATGGCTATAGCTTGCGCAACATCGTCGCGATTCTCGACCCGCAGTCTTCTAGCCGCCGCGCTCCTGCAGCCGCTGAAACCAAGGGCACCCGCAAGGCTCGCGCGGTTAAAGTTTACAAGAACCCTCATTCGGGTGAAGTGGTTGAGACCAAGGGTGGCAATCACAAAGTGCTGAAGGAATGGAAAGCCGAGCACGGTTCCGACACAGTCGAGAGCTGGCTGGCCCAGTAAAAATCTGTAGAGCGCAAATAGAGGGCCCTGCGGGGCCCTTCTTTAGGGGGGAAATACTTCGATCAGCAGTGCATGATTTGGGAAAGAGCTTTAGGTCGGCGGTCGAGATAGTCGTAGAGACTGGCAACGTTCCTATGCACAGCTGTGCGTGGTGCTCATGACAGGCTCATCTTCAGCCGTTCGCGCTGAGAATTCTCTTTTTGTTTCTTCCTTTCTCATTGACATTTTGCTAATTGCGGCCAACCTGCGTGTGCCGATGACATCTCTCGGGCCAGTTCTTTATCAGGTTCAGCAGTATTTCTCCCTAAGCCTGCGGCGGCGGGTTTCCTGAACACCCTGCCTTTGCTCATGTTCGCGTCCGCGTCACCACTGGCTCCCCGGCTGACTCGACGATTTGGATTGGAACAAGCATTGTTCGGAGCTCTGTGCCTGATAGCCATCGGCTGTGTCATTCGCTCCAGTGGCACCTACACCGGCCCGTTGCTTATCGCTATGGGCATCGCCACAGCAAACGTGCTGAATGTACCCTTGGTGAAGAGGCATTTTCCGGAGCACGCTGCGCTTTGTGTAGGCCTATATGCCGCCACTATGGCGCTAATGCCCGCATTGGCCAGTGGTCTCTCCGCACCGCTGTCGGCACTGAGCACTTACCCGGAGCGATCTCGAGGCCTCTGTATAAGGCCTAGATGATGTCGTTTCTAACTATTCTCCCCAATACTGAGCATCGAACAGTTTTTTCATTCCTAACGGCTCAACATGTCTTTGGTAGATGGTGTGTCCAGGCAGGTCGAATACCTTTGTGGTTTCATCAAACTCAATTTCAGCCTTGGCCCTTTGAATGAACTGGCTTACCTTCTGGGGGAGGTCAGGTAGAGATTCGCAGTGCGGGAGAATGTTTCTGAGAATATTGCAGTTTATTGGGGTGATGTTATGTTCTTCCAGTTTCTCCCAGCTAAAAGTGGTTCCAAATCCGGAGTTGGTGAGAATAGCGCGGAGGTGATTAACCTCTTCTGTGTTTTTGATTTCAGGGAATGCTTTTTTGTAAAGTGCTTCCTTCGAGTTTTTATCTAGCATGTCGAAGCGAATTGTTTGATCAATACCTTCCAATACTCTGTCGCCCAGCCTTATGGCCATACGGGCAGATTCGGCATAAAGTGTCGCTTTTGCTTGGATTGTGATGATGGAGTGAGATTTCTTGCAGTACGCTAGGAGGTCAATTTCTCCACCTTCGAAATCCTTCTCAAAAGCTGTTTCGAAGCCGTGCGCTTCAAAGTGACTTTTTGCTCTTCTTAGCAGTGCAGGCTCAAATAGATTGGAAATCATATTGTCATATTTGTATTTCTTTTTTTTGATTTTGTTGTTTTGAATGGAGATAAGAAGGTTTCGGGCGCCCAGGAGAGTTGGGACTATGGCAGGGCAGAAGTAGATTTCGTCTTCAATTTGCCAGAAGGGAGGTATAAATTTGTTGTGTAGATCGGTGTTTTCGCCTGCGCTACAAAAGAAAAATTCGGCGAATTTCTCGTAATCCTCATCGGATGACTTGGTTAGATTCAGGATATACTCTTTGAGTACGGAGTTCTTGAGTTTGGCCATAGCTAGGCCTTGCCACAGCTGATTGCCTAGAGGGCTGTCGTAGATCTCGTTTGCCGCTAGGTACATGTTGACCATGATCGACACGTCAATGTAGGTTTGGCCAACGCACACGAACGCGTTTCTGATTCTTTTGAATTCTTCTGCTGACGAAAAACCAATATGCGTATAGAACTCGTCCGGGACGATGTCTGCTTCGATAAAAGTGTTTGTCGGATTAGTATACATCGCGGCTATGTATTCACGATAAGCTAATGGATCCATCGATTCTCCCCTGATTAGCCGGTATCTAATGTTTTCCGCCAGAGTTTTTGGGCTGCGCTCAAGTGCGGGGATTACCGGTAGTGATAGCTGGGTAACTATGATGTCGTTTAGTTCGTGGGTTTCAGCGTCCTTGCTGGAATAGTCAATGTACGATTCAGTTTCACCTTCTTGTGTCAGGCTGTAGATTTCATGTCGAATAAAGGGGAATACTATGTTTAGGTTGGCGCAGGCAAAAAGATGTTTGAAGTCTTCCTGGTTAATTTCATACATTGAGTCGGTGCATGATTCTAGGGTGTGATTAGTGAAGTTTGTGACTTTGTTGAATATAAAGGCGTAGGGTATTAGGGTGCTGAATGGCACTTCCTTGGTATCAAGAAGGCTATGCGTAACAATTTGGCAGAACTGGTTGTAAATGTATGGAAATGGCAGCTTTAGGATGGGGTTTTCATCAAAAAGCTCATCGATCATGTCTTCTAGCTGTTGCATTTCTTACCTATTGCGCTGAGTTAGTGGATGGCTTTATTTCTTCGTACATTGCTTGTGACGTGTTCGATGCTTCGACTGAAGTGTACGACTGTCATCCAAGGTCGTATAGGGGGGCGTTGAGCCGTGCAGGTAGAGCCAGGATCTAAGTTAGGAGTCCTCATGTCCCTTGGTTGGTGACCCCGCAAGTATCCGGCAATGTCAGCTCGCAGCGGATGTGCGGAGTGGGGCGGGCGCAACCGCTGGGGAGGATCTGCGCGAGGGCTCGTTCATCAGAAGGAACTGCCTGGCCGGCAGCCCCACCGTCAACAAGGGCACGGAACCTCAATACAGGGCCATCTGAGCAGGCTCACATTCAATGCTCTGTTGAAAGTGCAAGCGGAGCGCGCCGGCGCTTTGGGTCAGAGACTTGTCGGATAGGGCTGCTATCTTCCTCGGTCATGGGGTGCCACCAATACCCTGCTTCCTTGCACCTCCCGAAACCGAGGCGCCCAGTACATCAATCAGCGGGAGGTGGCAGTAGCTACAGGCAAATTTTGGGGTTGCCGCCATTCTGTACTATTGGAGTGTTTAGGAAAAAGTATCGTTCAATATTTGAGAGTGTTAGTAGTGGCAGCTGTGTCCATTACGGTGCAACATGTTGTAGTAGGTGAACGCTCTGTAAATATCACTAAGATTGTTAGTTTTTTTAAGTTCATCAAGCATGGTTGGCTCTATTTCTAGCGTTTCTGGGTTTTTTCGCAATAACCTGGCCTTTGTTAGGTAGTAGTACGGTAGCGAAATCAGTAGTTTGCTTTCTGTGTGTTTCCCTCTTGTTGGTTTCCCGTTCTTAAAGTAGTGTATGACGATTTCTTGATAGAATTGTCTAATGTCCACGGGTATAGAGGAGATGGATTTTATCCATTGTGTTATTTCTTTGGCGAAGAGAGTGCTTTCTGTTTTGCTACAATTTGCGATGGTTAGAAATTTGGTTGCGACTCTATTCGTCAATGTTGTCATGAACTCCATTAGCTCATGATCAAGGTGGGCACGATATGGGGACTTGTGCTGCAGCTTTTCCTTAAGGAAATGGCAGTTCCCTAAGGTAGAGATCTCACCCTCATTAAATGCAGCTATATGGTTACCGCATAGAAGCGCAGTGTGCTCTCGCCACAAAAGAGCTTCAAATGGGAGCGTTGATCGCTCCGGAAAATTATTATAAATCGGCGTAAGATGTCCTTGGACTCCATCGCTGGCTACAATTTTTACGCCGCAGCCAGGGATTTCGCAAACGCCTGCGGAACGGTAGAATATTTCGCGTAAGGTCTCGGGATGAAAACAAGTCCTCCTTCTTGATGTGTCGAAGTGATTCATCCCAAGGCCAGCCATTTTTACGCCGAGTGGATCTTCGTTAAGATCTCCGAAATGCGGTAGGCTCGGTGAGGATGTTTTTACGTGAACTCCGGTTGCCCATATTGAGATCATATGTTTGGGGCGCGGGTGCCTCTTAACGTGTTCAATCATTTCAGGGTAAGGCATTAGAAGAATATCATTTTCTAGGTAGAGACTATCAACTAGATGTTGGCGTTTCGGGGTGTCAACTTTTTCATTGCCAGCGATTAGTATGTAGTCTATCTCTATTTGGGTTTCTCTAGCTACATTGTCCGCTAGTGTTAATAGTGGGACTGGGTAGTTTTTAAATAAAGGTTTTAAGCTGAGGAGTAGAGATTTTTTTCGATCTTCAGATGCAAAGCTATCTCTCCATTCTTCAACTTGTGAAATCCATTTTTTTGCTTTGTTAGAAAACTCAGTTTTTTGGGCGTTATCTTTGAATACTTTGTCGGAGGCGCGTTTAATTTCGACTAGCGAAATTTTTATTACTTGGTTTTGCCCTGAGATGAAGGCAAAGTCAGCTCGGCGTTTGTTAGGGAGTGCGAGTTCGTCAATTATTGAGTCAAGCAGTAATTCACCTGCATAGAGTTCAGGGGTGTGTAGCAGAAATGGATACTCTACAATTTTTTCATGCAGACGTGCTTCTCGTAAACCTTCAGAGCGACTTTGGATTTCAAGTGAATTGTTTGATGATCCACGATTTGCTTTTTTATCTTTGGCCTTCTGGCCTTGTCTTCTATATTTGTTCTCGATGGGCTTTATCGGCTGCGTGGTGATTTGATCCTCTATGCGGGCAAGTAACGCTTGCTGCCGATTAACTATGCTGAGGAACTCAGTAATGGCTTGGTTTTCGAGAGTTACAATGTCCATGCGATTCCTTCTACGATTTCCCTTGAGGTGGCTGGTTGCTTCTAGCCTTGAGTGATTGCCCTAACGTGCTAAAACTATAGCCAAACTGAGCAGTGATCTGCAGACAACAGCGTTTAGCTTTTCAGTATTCGAGTTTTCCCGATCAATGACTGGAATTTATGTAGCTTAAATTCGTTGCTGCCAGCATGCTGCAGTGTGGCAGTAACACACTGGAGAAATGCGAAAAGAGATGCGGCCTTGCCTTTGGCAATCGTAAAGCCATTTTGTCCGGGCGCTCTTCCATAAAAAATTGCGCCGTCAATACTTAATATCCCATTGGGAATGAATTTGTTGGAAAAAGATTTATATATATTCTCAATACCTTCCTCTGTGGAAGGGCCTTTAAATCCAATAATAAATGTTGGGATTGAAAATTCGTCAAGAAAATGGAAGTCATCACCTTTTACTGAAGTTCTGAACAGTTCCTTGATGGAAGCTGCTTTGTCCATCGCCTTCTTACCTTGCGTTGCAAGGTTGGATTTGATTTCCAATGCGGCACATACAGACGGAGCTAAGAATAGTCGGTTCTGGTCGCTGCTGATCGGGAAGCTGATTGAGAATGGTTGCTCAATAACGATATCAACCTGACCTGAATCATTTCCGTATTGATCAAAAATTGTTCCAGTGCCAACGCGATAGCCAGGGGCCAAAATCAGAGAAAGAAGAGACCGGTTAATTATTTCTCTCTCGGCTCCGGTAATGCTCGGAGCATATTTAGTAGAGTCTGCATGGGCCTGCATTAGTGCGGCATGTATGCCTTCCAGTTTTTGTTTTAGGAAGTTAGATGATTGAGTCATAACCTAGATTTCGCTCTTTGAGATAAAACTGAGTCAGATGCTGGTTTTCTGTGAACGTAGCTTTGAAATAGCCGTTCTCGCAGCGATGATCAGCCCGAGCATGGTGTCAGTCTTCCCTGTCCCTGTTGGCATAACCACCGTAGCGGTGGAGGAGGGATCGACCACCAGATGCCCCTGGGTTGCGTAAAGCGCTGCCAACTGTGGTTTGCGCAACCCAGGTACATTCGTTTTGGGATCGTCGAGACTGAAGTTGAAGAGGTGGTTTTTCCAGCTCTGGTACACATCCGAATGCGTTATGACTAGATCGTCCATGGCGATTACCTAGTGTGAAAACTCAGGGGAGGGTGGCGATATGGTAGCACGCCGTAATCGCATCAATGCAAGTGCGAGCCGCTTAGCATGCGGAGCACGCAGACGTACGAATGAGCGCACGCAGGGACGAAACACCGCCGACAGAGGGGGCTCGACTCACGCCGGCCGTCCCCGCAGGGTAGGCACCATCGTAACTTAACAGTGTGGTTCGGGCTTTCAGAACTTCCGGGGGCGATGAGCAGGTGCTCACAATGAAGTCACGTGGCCTGATGCAGAGATTCAGCCCACCGGCAGAACATTATAACTAACTCAACTAAAGAACCATTTAGATGAGTTAAAAAAGGCTTGATTGAAACTTCCCCCAGAAACGTAGGGCAGACCTGCTGGATTCTAACTACGCCACGCAAAGAACCGTTGGTAGGCAGTTTCGGCGTTTGATTTTCGCACAAGTCTGATTACATCATCCATCCCCAACGTCCTTGAACTGTGGTGCATACTTGTTTCTCGCAACCAGAGCAGACTCGCTTTACGGAACCCTGAGTCCGGCGAGACCACGCATCCGCTCTCGATAAGGCTATCAATGACGGCCTGACATACTGTCCGGAATAACAGTCTCGCATGAGCAGAGCTAATTGAATCTTTGCCACGAATCTTTCCGAGCAACAATGTGTGATCATGCTCCAACGGAATGGATTGTTGGCCAAATTTCTTACGATAACGATTGATATAGTGATCTACAAACTCAGGATGTATTTTCCACGCGTGATTGCTGGGAAATTTCTCCTCCACTAAATCGTAAGTTCCATCCTGCATAAGGCGCATAGCACTTATTGTTAGATCTCCCCCTAGGCTATCGATCTCAGATGGTTGCAACCTAAGATAATAAACGGACGCAATCATGAGCAGCGTACGCTCATGTTTGATGTCCCTATTCGCAAGGTTATTAAGCGTCAACATCAACACCGCAAATTCTTCGTCGGTGAAGACATTCGCACCAGTGTGAACAGGAAGGCTTATAGCGTAAAAGCCAGCAGCGTGTAACCTTTGCGCTGGGTTGATTGCTATAAGGTCACTGTAGTGCAGATGCATAAAAAAACTTGCAACTACAGACATCTGCATAGCAAGCGCGCCTCTACCAGCCATGTACACTATGCGACTACGACCCCCCCCAATAAACGGTTGTTCAAAGCGAAACGGACGCCAAGCGGGGTTAAATCCTATTGCCTGTTTCAGTTTGCCGGGAGTAAATCGCCGACAAAACTTATCTGCCACCCAGGAATTCGGGGGGGATGTGCAGAAACTCATAAATTCTTGAATGTCGCCTTCATTCAAATCAGTTATGGATTTTTTTGCCTCCAAAATGCTCCATAGCAAGAGTCGTTCGATACAGCTCCGGTAGTTTGTATAGCGCGTAGGTTCGGTATGCTTAATCAAGAACTGCTTCACCAGCAAGTAGCTTTTTGTAGACAGACTGCTAGCTGGGCATTGGTTGAGAAAATCCTGAATTACAGAGAGCTCGCCATCGACGCTGTCGGGGTCTAGCTTTGCAAATTCTTTTAGCGTTTCAAAGCAAGGACGGGGTATTGATCCCATGATTTTTCTACCAGTAGTCTCTGAGAGTTATCTCTGAATATCAGTCGCGATTTTGCAAACCCAGTTTTTTAAGCGAGTACGAGCGCTTATCTTCGTAACTGCTGTAGTAGATGTCCTGAGTAGTGGACAAATTATTGTGACGTAGATCCATCTGCAAGTCCTTGGGGTCTCGCCAAGGGGCATCAAGTGTCGCAGCCGTATGCCTAAGCCAGTGTGTGGAGGCCAGTCGCAGAGCCTCAATCTCGCCAGGTTGGCGATCTTCGTTCACCATTTCATTAATAGCCTGGCCGAACAGCTTCTGGATGATCGAATGAACTGTTCGAGTGGATAACCCTGGACGACCATTCAAGGTCGCAATCAGAGGGGTCTGTTCATTAGGTAATGGCAGTTCAGGCAGCCCCATGAAGCGTCGGTATCGCTTTAGGTAACGATCAATGTATTCGGGCCTTACAGCTACCTTGGCGGCTTTGTCACCCTTACCTATGAGGTAGAACCACCAGTTGCCTTCATGATCTGTCTTGAATGAGCCCATTGTGGGCTGCCAATTCACCCGACCACAGAGATCTGAAACGCGTAGGTACATCGAAAACAACGTCGCGGCGATGAACAGGGTGCGTTCATGGTGTTCAGGAGCAGTTGCTGCCATTTTTTCAGCGGTGGTCAGAACGAAGTCCCATTGAAGAGGCGTGAGGGCGCGTCCTGTTTGCTTCATTGAGCGCGACGCTTTGAAGCGCGATTTCTGTTTGATCGCTCTGAAGGGATTCGTTGACGTAAGGCCCTCATCAAGGCCGTATTCGTACAAGCTGCTGCAAACCGAGAAAACCTGGGAAATGCTCCCTCGTGATGGTTGGTATGGTACGCCAGTAACCGCATTATTCATGTGCTTCGATGTTTTCACCGAGAATGGATGCCAACGTGGATTTGGGCACAGCTCTGCATCTCTGTTGGATGCCACGATCTGAAACCTACTGCGTGTCACGGGGCCGAGCCAACCTATGGGTGGAGCCATACAGAATTCCAAGAAGGCTTCAGCGTCTGCGCGACGCAGCTCCATTAGGGGCTTCTTTCTGATTAACAATGCCCAAAGCAGCAGGCGCTCGGCATGGGTGCGATATGAAACGAATGTCGCTTCGACGTTGGAGTACGAACGCAGAAAACCGCGGACGGCTTCGAAACCATCCATGGGCTTGAGATGTGCATCAAAATTCCCCAGATAGTTCATCACCAGCGGTATGCACGGGTCGGGCTCATCGCTAGTGTGATTGACGAATTCTTTATAGGTGTTAAACAGCGGATACGGGGCCGGCATCTTGTTATCCTTTACTGGATACTGCATTGCAGACTTCCGATTCTGGGAGTTATCGGAAGTAGGAGGCGTATCCTTCCGTTTGTTCGAGGCGAGCGTGTCCGTCTGCCTGAATGAATCGCTCATCGCATAGCCCTAACTATTTGATCGATGGCATGTAGGTTATACATGGCAAACATGTCTTTGCAAGTTTTCTCTTTCAAAGCTTGATTGATGACCAGACAACTAAAGACTAATTAGTTATATATTGACAGCTTTGACCGAGCTCTGGCGGAGAAACGCCGACTGCACGGCTACAAGCCCCAAGCTGTAAGGGTTCTACGCTCAACCTACCCAGCTATTGAGAGGCGTCAATAGCGCTTTAGATAGAGGATTTGGTCTTCACTACAACCATAACCTAAGAGGCCACTTTTAAAAGATTCAGCCATTTTTAAAAGTGTTATAGCTGCACCATCCTAATAATACGGACTGCACTGCAGCAACCGCCATAATTAGTGGGCCTGGGCAGTTTTAAAGGTTTCGATCATTTTTAAAATCTTTTTAAAATGAGGGCGGCATCTTGAACAACCCGTTGTCAGCTCATAAGAAATGCTCTTGAAATCCAGAGCTGTTAGTGATTTTATAATGAAGCTTCTACGAAGCTTCAGTCTGGAATAGACTTTCAGATACGCTGCTTTCGTCTATATATCGCTATTCTCCGTGCTTGGATCTCTCTGTGCAGACATATCGGTCGGTCGCTCCAATGTTTATCCAGGCAACACACGCCGGTGTTGCATGCCCTCAACCAAGCTTAGCCTTCATGGCGTAAGCGAATTTTAGCCTACCTAGACGTAGCTTCCGGGTTGCTACCCTGATATTCGATCTTTCTGGATCTTCGCGTACGGATCGATGAGATTGGAACGTTTTGATGCGAACGATCGCACCTACGCGGCCAAGCACATATTGCTAGCGCTTTTTAGGTTTCAGAAAATCGCAAACCATCGTTTTCATTGAGCTACAGACGGGGTCATTTTTAAAGGTTTCAGCCAGTTTTAAAAGAGGTCGTGCATTCGGGCTCTTTATCGCACTGGGGCAACATTCTCGAAATGGGCGCTTACCAGGACGCTTGGAAGCATTTCTACGCGGCTTACGGCGTCCCGTACTAACAAAAAGTAGTCATACCATGTGTTAGGGCCTATTCCGCCAGATTAAAAAGCATTGAAATGACGTTCTCCGAGAGTGAGGATTGTTCGCAGAGGCACGGACTACAAAGCTTTCGGAACAAAAATGGGTGGCGCCACTTAAGGCGCCATCTTCAAGGGAGGGCCACATGGTCAGAGGTCGATAATGCCAGTCTGCCTGTTGAAAAGCAGCCTCCACTGGCCCTGACATTCCAATACGCTGTTTCGCATAATGTATATTATGTTAAATGAGGTGCTATCCCAGAAATGTTCCTAAGCCTCGTAAGGCACTGATTCGACAAACCCGCTTCTGACGTCCAATCTCTTAACGGGCCATGTCCTTCGTGTTCATGGCGAGTCATTCAATGAGTTGGCTGCCGATGAAGCTGATTCAGTGCCGTTTCTCTTCAGGTCAGCGTGTACCGCTGCTCGTGCAGTCTGGTAATGCTAAGCCGTTGCCCATACTCGTTCCGTTCATCTACGTTCAACTCAAGCTCAGGTACCGCGCTTACAATACGGCGGCGGCACATCTGCGCGCGATCCAGGCTTTCTACACCTATGCCAAAAACCGGGAGCTGGATATCGATGAGGCTATCTTAGCCTGTCACTTCGAGGCGATTCTGGCGCTACCGGACGGTTACGCTCTCTGGCTCCAAAGCGGCCGCCAGGCCGATAATCTGGTTGCCCGAATTGGCACATCTGCAACAGCATCTTGAATCGCCCCGGGTTTCGTAGACACCTCTTTGCCTTAAAATGGACTGCCCCCGCCGCCATAGACAATTTCCAGCCTCATAATGAGGCGCTTTCAAAGGCCTCAGGGCTGACGCCGCCCAGATGGCTGTGACGACGTGTTCGGTTATAAAACACTTCAATGTAATCGAACACATCGGCCCGGGCCATATCCCGGGTTTTGTAAATCCGTTTGCGGATGCGTTCTTTTTCAAGCTGCTGAAAAAGGACTCGGCCACGGCATTGTCCCAGCAGTTACCCCGGCGACTCATACTGGGCTCCAACTGGTCGGCCAAGCAGAACCGCTTCCAGTCATCGCTGCCATATTGACTGCCTTGGTCGGAGTGGACGAGTACTCGGTGTTTGGGTTTGCGGCGCCAAACCGCCATCAGCAAGGCATCCAACACCAACTCCTTGGCTAGCGTCGGTTTCATTGACCAGCCAACTACTTTGCGCGCATAGAGATCCAGCACGACAGCCAAGTACAACCAACCCTGCCACGTCCGGATGTAGGTGATATCGGTCACCCAAACCTTGTTGGGGGCGTCAACCGTAAACGCCCGGTTGAGCCGATTGGGGGCAATGATCGAGGGCCGGCCTTTAATCGGGCGCGGGGCTTTATAGCCCCTGAGGGCTTTGATTTTATGCGCGCGCATTAACCTGGCCACACGGTGCTTGCCGCAGGTTTCACCTGCCTCCCGCAAGTCTACAAACACCGGCCGAGCACCGTAGACGCCTCGGCTGGCAGCATAAGAATCGCGAATCAGCCCTAACAACCGAGCATTATCATATTCGCGCGCAGAGACCGGCTTGTGCAGCCATTGATAGAACCCGGCACGAGCAACTTGTAAGACCCGGCACAGCGTGGTGATCGCGTACTGATGACGGTGCTCGTTGATAAAGCGGTATTTCACTCGGGCTCACAGGCAAAGTACCGCGCTGCTTTTTTTAAGATGTCGCGCTCTTCTTCCAGCCGTCTCATTTGGGCTCGCAACCGCAAAATTTCGCTCTTGGCTTCGAGTAGTCCGCTGGCCTGTTTTTCGGTCTTATCAGGCGTCACAGCCTTGACCCATTTGTAGAGACTGTGGGTTGATACACCGAGGCGTTCGGCTATATCTGCAACAGAATATCCGCGCTCGATAACTTGCCTGACTGCTTCAGCCTTGAATTCCGGCGTGAATCGTTGGGTGCTCATAGACTTCCTCCTATGCTCAAAGCATAGGCTGGAGATGTCTATGAGGGCGGGGGCAGTCCAGTTTAAGGCAAAGAGGTGTCTACGAAACCCGGAGCGATTCATCTCGATACGCTTGGTGACAGGCTAGGCGTAGTAGTGCTACACCTTAAAATCCCCTCACGAAAGATGGCATTATGCTACCCAGTTAGCCTAGTATTGGGTTTCGCGTAGGGAGGCGCTGAGGCACAAGCATTCGATAGCTCCACCCGCGCACTCATTCAGACATTGGTGCCGGAGATTTTGTTAATGGCTTTCGATGCATCACCCTCTTGGAGTGGTTTCAACTACCAGGGAAAAGTAGCGCTTTATTATGCTTTAGTCCTGATAAATAGAGAAACTCCCGACACAGATCTCTCAGCATATAGCCTTATGCTTGAGTCAACAGAAGACTTTGAAATCAAGAGAAACGATGAATCGATCTCAATTCATCAAGTGAAGGCTTACAATAAGAGTACCTTCGAGAAATACTCAAATGCGCTAATCGAAATTACTCTTGAACTCTACAAACAGCCAACCGTCTCTGGCTTCGTCCACACTTGGAAGGTCATCAACAACAGACCCAACTTCACTTCTTTGATCGACTCTATAAAAAACGACCTAATCTTCATTTATAATGAGTACCAAGATAGCGCTGACAAAGTCGCTACGACGATAGGGAAAGCGGCTTCAGACTCAAAGAAAATAACAAAAATCTCAGCGATTTTACGTTATGCATTTCCTACTAAGTCGGCGGATGAACTGTACGCCATTTTAGAGGAGATTCTTATCCAAAAAAATGATGCCCTGAGCAGGGTTGCGAGCTACGAGTATGACGACAAGAAAAAATATTGCGACCTAGACGACATCAACAAAAAAATAAAAAATCAAATCAGTCTTGCCTTCCAAGCTCGCAATAAAATCGTTACCGACGATCATCTTGACAAGGCCTTTCACCACTACCTCGGCATGATCGACAGGCATATTATCGATCGCCACAAAACAAAAGCCAAAGAAAATAAACTTTCGATAAGCATTGATTCGCTGATTTTCGTACTAGAGACCGACTTGGAAGACATCAGCAAGGACTATCTGGCATACAAATTCAAGGAAAGATTCTCATATCAAATCGATCAATACATGAGTGACGAAGTAGATTATCCTGACGCAGGCAATGATCAACCCTGTAATCTTCAGGCTGCTTGCGCCATTTTGCTTGCATTACATCCTCGTGAGCTCTGGGAGCATTATCGAAGCTTTTCACCCCATCTGCTCCTGGATGATGCAAGTAACACAAGTAACGCTTTCACTTATAACGATGAGGGCATACGTCTTTACCTGCTCAAGATTCTACACTCTGTAGACATCGCCAGCTCTGCACCAAACGCCGCACGCTATCAGTTCACCTATCGTTCCAGCACGCCCCCATTCCAAAACTTTCTTCCCACCACTATTACAAACAATGGGCGGTTTGATTTAACCTCAAAGCAGATGCACTCGAACCCTTGCTTGTCCGAACTCTTATACGAAATTGAAAACTTGATTCATTGCGGAGAAATAGATCACATTTTCTACCCGGATGCTGAAAAAAATACCGAAGCGCCAATAGAGATCGATGCTGATCAACGCTTGAAAAGAACAGAGACATTCAAAAGCATTAGCGTTATTTCACTTAATAAAGCCAAGATTAAGCTAGCAAAATGATAAATCTGATAAATAACATCATTTCTAACAATGGCTATCAACGGATTGACCTCGATCTCGATGAGCCGGGTTTTATGATCACGCTTTTTAAAGCCAGTGACGAGAGCAAGCAAGAATACTTCGTCTCGCTCCGAGCCGAAGAGCAAGACAATAAAGTGGCCATGCTGCTTCTGGAAGAAAAAGCTCAAACTATTTTTGAAAAAATTCGAAACTCAGGCAAAACTGAGCGCTTCTTTGAAAAGAACTGCACGATGATTGTGTGCCATGAAGCGATAAAAATCAGTAAAGAAGCAATATTTTCTTTGGAAGAAGACCCCTACAACTTCAAGAAAAATGTCCTAACCTACTCCACGGGTGAATTGCTAGCCTTGCAGACCTATCTTTCAAGCAACGGGCTTGAAGAGATAACCAACGATGTCATCAATAACATCTTGAATGCTAATGGGGGCAAAAATTTCCTCGAATTCAAGCAAAGCTCCACAAAGGGCCTGTATTCGATAGTTCTTAAGACCACCCTCAAACTACCCTTCCTAATCTATACTCCTCAAGAGCAAAAGCTTAGCAATCTTGCATTAGACATTGAAAATAACCTCACACCTGGACTTAATTCAATCTACAAAGAAATCATTTCCATAGAAGCCGAATGGAATGATGAGAATATATTAGATGAAGTGATGAAAGTCTGGAGTGTCGAACTATGATATTCTTGACCAAAATTACGTTGGTAAATTTTAAAATTTTCGGCGGCGAACCTTACTCTATTGACTTCGAAGGGAACAAGCTGATCCTGTTGGATGGGCCGAATGGATATGGTAAAACTTCGGTATTTGATGCCGTCGAGTTAGCGCTAACTGGAAATATCAGCAGGCTCATCACCTTGGATAACCGCCAAAACCCTGCAGACATCGTTGTAGCACATAGAAATGCTTCTTCGGTTGAAATATTGTTAGAGTTCAAAGACGAAAACTCAGGCACAAGAATTTTTCAACGAAAACTTAAAAGCAATATTACCGGCCCCTCGAAGCGAATAGCGAGATTCGCAGAACTGTGGGAGCTCAATGAGATAATCGATGGCAGTGCCGAGCCGGCAAAAAAAGATGTTCTTGAACAATTTTTTGACAGCAAAGATTTTGCCAGAGACTTTTTGCTATTCCATTATGTGCAGCAAGAAGAAACGTCAAGGTTCTTAAAAACAAACAATGAAACTCAGCGTGCAACTGAGCTTGCGCAGCTTTTTGGAGACACGCGTGAAGCTGACGAAAACCTAGAAAAACTTACCAGCGCACAAAGGAAAATCAACGTCGCTAAAAAGTCAATAACTAATCGAATCTCTGAACTTCAGCGCTTGTACCATCTCGATCCCGAGTTGGCAATCACAACTGAGCCGACAGAGTCACATCAGTATGCGTTCCCTTGGCTGTCCGAGAACAACACCTCCCCTTATTGGGATTTTGATACAATAGTCGAACTGACCGAACAAAGGCTGAGTGCATCTCTCGCCGAAATTGAAGCCATAAAATGGCTAGTAAGCCACAGTGACTTCTACTTGAGAAATCGCCATTATCAGTCAGCATTGCACCAACGCAACCTGCTTGAGCTTTACGTAGGCTATGCTAACACACACCTGAACTACCATGGCTATCAAGACTATAGCAAGACCTATCAGGAAGTTAAGAATTCATATGATATCCTTCAACAGGAAGACATTAGCGACATACTTAAAAATTCCCGCTTAGAAAATCTTTACACTGCGCTCAAGCTGCCTGGTAGAGCTGAGTTTCGTGATGCCTTGACATTACTCAACACCTTAATTTCAAAAAACAAGGGTGTAAGTTCAGTCTACACCGAAATCCTGAACCACCACTCCAAACTGTCTCCCGCTTTAGACGTCACCCCTACCGAAACTTCATGTTTCTTCTGTGGTCACGACCATAACACTCACGACGCATTGAAAGCAGCTGTCGAAAAACATGGCGACTTACTTCGTAGTGAGCTTTCAGATAAAGATAAAGCAACCGTAGCTGCTCGGGAAAATTTCTCCAAGCACCATCTAGCAGATTTGCTCAACGCCTGCGAGGTCTACTTAGAAATAAATGTAGAACCTAGCCAGACTGACCTGAACAAACTTGCAGAGGCATTTGCATCTAAAGATCGCTTAAAAAATATACGGCAATGGCTGATAACCGAGAACATTGAGCATGAAGACCTCCTCGCTGAGGACTTTCCCGTCGGGGCTCGCGATAGATACATTGCCGAAGCGACAGATGTATTGTGCGAAAGAATAAGAGCGCTAATCGGGCCGGCACCAGATAACTTTTACGAAACCCATACATCATCAACTTTAGACCGTATCTTCAAAGATTATTTCAACAAAACCGCTGAAAGGCTAACAACCTACCCGATAGATCTCCTCACGCAGAAAGAAACTTACATAAAAGAACAGTACGGCAACGACATGAGAGCGCATGCTGTTGAGCTGCAAAAGCTTCAAAAAAATGACTCGCTACTTGAACGAGCACTCTCCGACACTGGAGACCTCATTGCTATTGTCAGATCTCAGATCAGAAAATATAGAAAGGATCTCATTACAGATATTGAAATCCCCTTCTATATCTACTCAGGAAAAATCCTCCAAAGCCACCAAGCTGGAATAGGACACGGCATATTCATTAAAGATCCAACAGGTGAGGATGAGCTAAAAAATGTGCGACTAGTCTCGGATTGGAAGAGCGACCACGACATTCTGAATACAATGAGTTCAGGGCAAATTTCTGCTGTTGTAATCGCATTGACGTTAGCATTGCACCGTGTTTATTCCAAAAAATTCGGAACCATCTTAATCGATGATCCAGTCCAGACGATGGATGACATCAACATGTCTTCATTGGTCGAGCTGTTACGCAACGACTTCCAAGACAAGCAAATCGTGCTCTCCACTCATGAAGATAAAGTTGCAAGATACTTCACATATAAATACATCAAGCATAGCGAGAGCGTCAAAATCGTGAACCTAATGCAGCGCAGAGAATATGTACCAAGCAATAGGTTCAAATACAGCACGGACTCCTAGTTAAAGCTCACTAGTCGTCCTTAGATTGCCGGTGCCCTTGTACCGCTTTTCCTGTGTCCCCTACAAAAAATCTCTGTGTTGATGGAGATCTTACCGTCGGGGACGGGCAGACAGGCAAAAGCGGTACGTCAACCGGAGGGGCGCACCGCTGCAATCTATTGCTGTCAGCGATGTTCGTTTAGGTTGCGTGGACGAAGCAACTGGACTGTGACCGTCAGAGGTTGGGGCGACGAGGGTAAGGACGGCGGAGAAAACTAGGTCTATGGACATCAATCGATGAACAGGCGCGTTAATTTCTAGAGCGGTTAGCCAGTAATTTCAGGCTCATGAGCCGCTTATGAGCATCTGACATCGCCCATAAGTAAAATCATGTGCCATGGTAGAAATGTTCATGAAGTTCATAAGGTACTGAATCGACAAATCCGCTTTTGACGTCCACTCTCCCAACGGACCATAGACTTCGATGAGGTGGCTGCCGATGAAGCTGATTCAGTGCCGCTTTTCTTCAGGTCAGCGTGTTCCGCTGCTCGTGCACGCTGCTAACCCGGAGCCGTTGCCCATACGCGTTCTGTTCATCTACGTCCGACTCAAACTCAGGCACCGCGCTTACTATCGGCGGCGGCACATCTGCCTGCGGTCCAGGCTTTCTATACCTATGCCCAAAGTCGAGACGCTCATTTGGATGGCGTCATCTTGGTCTGCCACTTCGAGTCGATTCTGGCGTTGAATAGCCGCGGATTCTCTAGAGACCCCCGAGCCTCACAATTGAGACTGTTGGGAGATGAATACCTAAAGCAGCTGCATTAACCGGGCTTTCAAGGTGAGGCTATGGTCGGGCCGCTCTGCTGCGGGTCATATGGATGAGTGCTGATCTACGACTATCCAGAGAACTTCTCTCTTCGACAGCAAAGGGCAAGAAGCCTAGTTTTGGATATAGCAGCAAGCCTGCTGTATTTTCATTGAAGCACGAGATCTGCACCTCTGTGGCGTCATAGCGGTCGAACGCCAGAGCAGTCATCGTCTCCACGATGAAGGTCGCCACACCTTTACCTCGTGCCTCTTGGGCAACGATGACATTGCCGATACAGCAAACTCCACTCGTTTCAGCCCGATAAAAGTTAGCAAAACCGACGACGCTATTCCCCGCTTCGACAACCGTCGAGTCGAATCGTTGAGTAATAGCGTTAGACAGCTGAGCTTCAGTCAGGGGGTATTGAGCTTTCGGGAACATATAAAATAGTTCCTGAGCGTTAAGGGGAAAGCTACAGATAGTTTTGATGTCATCTGCCTTCACTGGCCTGTGTTGCAATATCATCGCGCGTCCTTGAGGTCTAAGCATTCGGCATTCTAGCCCACTACTATTTGCTCAAACACCTTGCCTGGTTATCGGGGCACCCTATGATGCGGCAGCAGCTCCGCATTCTCACTTGCCCGCTGAGTCGACAGGCGCATGAGGACGTCCTTCAAAATGGGTACGCCGCCGTCATCGAGATAGCGCGACAGCGCCATTAAACCTGCCAATTCTTGCTAGAATCACTAAACCCATAAGCACGCTAGTCAAGTCGATCACTAAGGATTGAGATTGCATGATCAAAACCCTGCCAAAAATTATAATTTCAGTTGCTGCACTTTTCGGTATGTTTATTAATTTGCACTTGATCCACACACTTAGCGATCACTCTGCTGTCTCTGGCGTCGAGGAATTGCTCAGTCTAAGGATGTATGACTGGAGCCAGTCAGTGTCCAAGAAATCAGACTTGGGTGGCTTTGTTACGTTTTCGATTCTTGGCGCTGTGATTGCCGCATATGTAGCGTCTAAATTTGAGTTTAATTTGGAAAAGGCCCTGTATTCAATCATCGCTACCGCCATAATATCTGGATTTGTTTTGGGGGGCGTCCAGAATGCTGTGGTATCTCATATTGGCACTTCTTTGGTTGAGAAGTACCCCGCCGCCGCCAAGCGCGCTATTTCCACCTATTATGTGCAACGTCTTGCGTGGCGCGATAACGGCTATAAAAACGTACTCATCCCTGAATATTCCGGCGATAACATTCGCACAATTGAGTCGAAGCTATTCAGTGTCAATATGTTTTATTTGGTTGAGGACCCCCTTTTCGTGACAGGGGACAAGACCAGAGGCAAAGACCTTATGGCACTGTACTTCAATGATGCTGTTGACGCGCAAGTCAAGCAGCAACCATGGGGACTGCCCAAAGATAACTGGATATATGAAGGCTTTGTAAGGGAATTTGATACTGCCCACTACGATTTGCGAAGAGTAAATAATACTGTCGTTGTACCTGTTGTGTTGGCCACGACCATTTTCAGTCTGATCTTAAGCATCTTGGTTTTCATAGGTGAAGTATTTGGATTGGCTGGTGGTAGCTGGCTAAAGATAAGGGTTTATGCAGTGGCGGGTGTTGCTATTGCTTTGCTGGTCACTCCCTTATTCGTGCAAACTCACTATCACTTGACGCCAGCAATACAGCAATTTAACTGCAGCTACAGCTATTGTAATTTGGCACAACCCGTTATTGATTGGCTTTTCAGATTCGAACTGGGAGTCGTCAAATTAATCTCATTCGTCACCTGAGAATCTAGAGAAGGTCTCATCAGCTGTCTGCTGGCAGGAGGCGTTGACCGTCACCTGAGTGCCCTCCTCACCTGCCCGCTGCCAATCGGCGATTTGCTTGCACACTCGGGAGATCACCCAATTGCCGACCTGGGTAAACAGAAGAGCTTTTGTTCCCGTGCAGGCAAGTTTTTTCAACTGCCTGCACGGGCATGACCCTATTTGCTTTTGTGGTGCTTCAACACAAACCAGACCAACAGGCTCAATGCGCCGACCAGTGCAGCCGCCGTCAGTAAAACCATGCTGTGGGAGGCACTAAAAGCTTTTTGCCCGGCTGCAGCAAGCTGCTGGCCTTGAATGCCTCCAAGTGTTTTGGCCGCAATCATCGTTTCACCAATAGACCGGACGGCTGTCTCGGCCATGGCAGATGGAATGCCGTCAGGCAGCTGTATGGATTTTTCATAGGTGGATACGAGAAGAATACCGAAAACGGTTATGCCCAATCCGGTGCCAAGGTCGTAACTCGTGGCCTCAAGGGCTCCGGCAGAGCCCGCTTTCTCCATAGGAATACTGTTCATGATCTCCACTGACGAGGCGGTCAAACCAATGCTCAGGGAAAGCCCCAGTGCCACCAGCATCACAATAACGGCTACCCCGCCGCTGCCCAGGTGTATCTGGGCCAACCCGACCAGACTTGCCGCTGACACCAGCAACGAGCAACTCGCAACCCACCGCAGGCCAATCGCCTTCAGGATGACCCCGGCAAGAGGCCCACCGATTGCAGCCGCAATCATCAGCGGCATCATGAAAATACCGGCCTCCAGGGGGGTACGCCCCATGACGAACTGCAGTTCTTGAGCCAGCAGCAATTCGAACCCGGCAAGCGCACCCATGGTTACCAGGGCCATGACGATACCGGTGCTGACCGCCGGAATGGAAAATAGGCTCAGATCCAGCATCGGGGTCGTGGTGTGAAGCTGCTTGCGTACAAACCAGACAAGCATCAGTGCTCCGAAGACAAAACAGGCACCGGTTACGAAAACAGAGCTGTTGGTTTTGAAGCCCGATTTGAGGGCGTAAACACTTGCCATGACACCCAGGATCAGAATCAAGGACTGTCCGATGGTCCAGTTTCCATCGCCGACCACACTTCGTCGCGGGATGTAGGCGATCACCAAGGGTATGACCAGCAGCATCACGGGCACATTGATCAGGAACACCGACCCCCACCAGAAATGCTCAAGCAATGCGCCACCGACCAATGGCCCGATGGCGGCTCCGGTGGAGGCAACAGCGCCCCAGATACCCAGCGCTACTGCTTGATCGCTCTGATCTTCAAAGGTTTGTCGAATAATCGCGAGGACGCTGGGCATGACCATGGCGCCGCCGAAGGCCATGAACGCCCGTGCCCCGATCAACGATCCGACATTGGGAGAAAAGGCGGCCAATACCGAACCTGCGCAGAAGATACCCAGCCCGGCCAGCAGCATTCGGCGATGGCCGACCCTGTCCGCAAGCGTGCCCATGGGAATCAGCAGGCTGGCCATCAACAACGGGTAGATGTCGATGATCCACAGAATCTCGGTGCCCGTTGCTTGCAACGCAAGGGTCAGTGACGGAACCGCGACATGAAGAATGGTGTAATCCAGGACAATCGGCATAAAAGCCAGAATGACCGACATGAGGACTAACCAACGGTTTGAGTTGCCATTAGACACAATAAAGAGACCTTTTTACCGGGATCCCGGTCTTCAAACGGTTGTGAGCCGTTTTAAGCCGTTGTTGTTACCACGCTTGCGCCCCAAGGCTGCGCCGCGATGCTAACCCATATCCCCCAGCTTTCCCGCCGTGCAAATGTGAAGCTTTGTGAAGTCCAGGGTTTGAACCAGGACGATCCAGCCCTGCCCTAGAAACTGTAATCTGGCCTGATGAAAAGACACTATCGGCGCCCAGGCAGCGCCCTGCTCGACCTCTATCGGTTCGGTCAAATGCTGTCGGGGTAAAAACACTCAACGCTACGAGTGTGCGCAGTCAAGTACAGCGCATGGCCCTTGGTTGGGCACCGTTCCAGGTCGAACCAGGCTCGCTGGTATCTACCGCCCTCACCCCTGGCTCAACACCACATCCAGCGCCATGCGCGCGTCTTCGAGCTGTACCAGTGTGGCCTGACGCGCGCCCAAAGCGTCGCGACTTTCGATCGCGGTCAAAATTGCCTTGTGCCGTGGCAGTGCAAGCTCGTGCAGGTTGGGTCGCCGGTTGGAGTGCTTCATGGCTTCGCGCAAGGCCAATGACAGCATGTTGCACAAGTTGGCCAGTAAGTCGTTATGGGTTGCGTCGGCAATCCGGCTGTGAAAGTCCAGGTCGGGTTGCAGTAGTTCTTCAGGGCTGGAAGCGCTTTCCATGCGTTGGTAGGCTTCATGAATCGATGCCACATCTTCTGCAGTTGCATGCTGGGCTGCGAGAGCTGCCACCGCGGGCTCAATAATGCTGCGCACAGTGGTCAGCAAGCCAAAAAATTCATTTTGGGGTGAGGCCTGCAGCAACCAGTGCAACACATCAGGGTCGAGCATGTGCCACTCGCGGCGCGGTTTGACCACGGTACCCACGCGCGGCTTGGAGTACACCAGGCCTTTGGCAACCAGGACCCGGGTGGCTTCGCGCAATACCGGGCGGCTGACCGCATATTCTGTACAGAGCAATGCTTCGGCCGGCAGTTTGTCGTCGGATTTGAAGCGCCCGGAGACAATCTGCAGGCCGAGTTCCTGAACGATGCGCGTATGCATGCTTTTGCGGTCGGAGGGCTGACGATAATCCATGGGGCGCTGGTCGATCCTTTCGGTTGAAAGCGCGGATCATAGCAGGCGCGGGTTGAATTGCGCC
Source organism: Pseudomonas bubulae (assembly GCF_900618535.1). GTDB lineage: Bacteria > Pseudomonadota > Gammaproteobacteria > Pseudomonadales > Pseudomonadaceae > Aquipseudomonas > Aquipseudomonas bubulae. The sequence continues at coordinate 376,462 of NZ_UYJA01000001.1, forward strand.
TGCTCTGATTGTCATGCGGGCTCGCTTTGCGGGTGTCGAAACTTAGTGGGAGTGACGAGGTACTTCCGATCCTCGGCAGCCCACCAAAAAATCGAAATCGCAGCCTTGGTCGGCCTGCATGACATGGTCGATGTAGAGTTGGCGATAGCCGCCAATCAACAGGTTTTTTGGCGGTTCGATATCGGCCAGGCGGGCGGTCAGTTCGGCATCGGAGATATCCAGGTGCAAGCGTCCACTGACACAATCCAGTTCAATCCAGTCACCTTCCTGCACGACCGCCAGTGGCCCGCCGGCTGCGGCTTCCGGAGCCACGTGCAGCACCACTGTGCCGTACGCCGTTCCGCTCATGCGGGCATCGGAAATGCGCACCATATCGGTCACGCCCTGAGCCAGCAGCTTGGCGGGTAGACCCATGTTGCCGACTTCGGCCATGCCCGGGTAACCCTTTGGACCACAGTTCTTCATCACCAGAATCGAGTCGGCAGTGACCGCCAGCTCAGGGTCATTGATGCGGGCCTTGTACATGTCGAAGTTCTCGAATACCACGGCCTGTCCGCGATGCTTCATCAGGGCCGGGGTCGCAGCGGATGGCTTGAGTACCGCACCCAGAGGCGCCAGGTTGCCCCGCAATACACAGATCCCGCCGTCGGCGACCAGCGGGTTATCGATTGCCCGGATGACTTCGTCGTCACCATAGATCGGTGAGTTTTTAACGTTCTCCCACAAACTTTTGCCGTTGACGGTCAACGCTTGCGGATTCGGAATCAGGCCGTTCTCACCCAGGCGCCGCAGCACGGCCGGCAGGCCCCCGGCATAGTAGAACTCTTCCATCAGGAAGCGTCCCGAAGGCTGCAAGTCCACCAGGGTCGGGGTGCCCTGCCCTATGCGGGTCCAATCATCCAGCTCCAGATCCACGCCTATCCGCCCGGCGATGGCCTTTAGGTGAATCACGGCGTTGGTCGAACCGCCAATAGCGGCATTGACCCTGATGGCATTTTCAAAGGCTTCCCGGGTCAACACCTTGGACAGGCGCAAATCCTCGCGGACCATCTCGACGGCACGCATGCCCGACATATGGGCCAGCACGTAGCGGCGCGAATCCACCGCCGGGATGGCCGCGTTATGAGGCAGCGAGGTGCCCAGGGCTTCAGCCATGCAGGCCATAGTCGAGGCCGTGCCCATGGTGTTGCAGGTGCCCGCCGAGCGCGACATCCCGGCCTCGGCCGAGAGGAATTCGTCGAGGCTGATGGTGCCGGCTTTGTAGGACTCGTGCATCTGCCAGACGATGGTGCCGGCGCCGATGTCCTTGCCTTTGTGCTTGCCGTTCAGCATCGGTCCACCGGTAACCACAATGGCCGGGACGTCACAGCTGGCAGCGCCCATCAACAGCGCCGGGGTAGTTTTGTCGCAGCCGGTCAATAGCACCACTCCATCGATCGGGTTACCGCGAATGGCTTCTTCCACATCCATGCTCGCCAGATTGCGCGTCAGCATGGCGGTAGGTCGCAGATTGGATTCGCCGTTGGAAAACACCGGGAACTCGACCGGAAAGCCACCGGCCTCAATGACACCGCGTTTGACGTGCTCGGCGATGGTCCGAAAGTGAGCATTGCAAGGCGTCAGTTCCGACCAAGTGTTGCAGATACCGATGATGGGCTTGCCCTGGAACTGATGATCGGCAATGCCCTGGTTCTTCATCCAGCTGCGGTACATGAAACCGTTTTTATCAGCGCTGCCAAACCATTGGGCAGAACGCAGGGGAGGAAATTTGTCTGACATGATGGAGGGCTCTTATTGTATGACTAATTATTTTTCGTGCCGCTAAATTAGCCGTAAAAAAGCCATTGTGGAAGAGTTGTTGGTTAAATAGTAATACTATATAGTCGTTTTCACTGAGAGTTGATCCTGGCGAAAACCCGCTTGAGGCCACTCCAGAGGTGCCATAACAAAAACAATGGGAGACCGTCTCATGAGCCAGGAACTCCGGCTTATTCGTCGCATTACGCTTAAACTCATTCCGTTCCTGATCCTGCTGTACCTGATTGCTTACGTAGATCGTTCGGCAGTGGGCTTTGCCAAGCTGCACATGGGCGCTGATATCGGCATTGGCGATGCAGCCTATGGCCTTGGCGCCGGGCTGTTTTTCATTGGTTATTTCCTGATGGAAATCCCCAGCAACCTGATGCTCGAGCGTTTCGGCGCCCGGCGCTGGTTTGCGCGGATCATGGTCACCTGGGGCGCCATCACCATTGGCATGGCCTTTGTACAGGGACCGCACAGCTTCTATGTCATGCGCTTCCTGTTGGGGGTCGCCGAAGCGGGATTCTTTCCTGGCGTGCTGTACTACATCACCCAATGGTTTCCGGTCCGTCATCGCGGCAAGATCCTGGGCCTGTTTATCCTGTCGCAACCTATCGCAATGATGATCACCGGGCCCGTGTCCGGCGGCTTGCTTGGCATGGATGGCATTCTAGGTCTGCATGGCTGGCAATGGCTGTTCATTGTGATCGGCATGCCCGCCATTCTGTTGACCTGGCCCGTACTGCGTTACTTGCCGGACGGTCCACAGCAGGTCAAGTGGATGGATCAGGGTGAGAAGGACTGGCTGCAAGGCGAGCTGGAAAAGGACTTGCAGGCTTACGGCCAAACCCGCCATGGCAACCCGTTGCATGCGTTGAAAGACAAGCGCGTGTTGCTGCTTGCCCTGTTCTATCTGCCCGTCACCCTGAGTATTTACGGACTGGGGTTGTGGCTGCCTACGTTGATAAAACAGTTTGGCGGCAGTGACCTGAGCACCGGGTTCGTGTCTTCAGTGCCCTATGTATTCGGCATTATCGGCTTGCTTATCATTCCTCGCAGTTCCGACCGCCTCAATGATCGCTATGGACACTTGGCAGTGCTCTATGTGCTGGGCGCCACTGGCCTGTTCTTCAGCGCCTGGCTGACGGCTCCGATGCTGCAACTGGCGGCCTTGAGCCTGGTGGCGTTTTCGTTGTTTTCCTGTACCGCCATCTTCTGGACATTGCCGGGACGCTTCTTCGCCGGTGCCAGTGCCGCCGCTGGCATTGCCCTGATCAACTCGGTGGGCAACCTGGGTGGCTACATCGGACCGTTTGTGATCGGTGCGCTCAAGGAATACACCGGCAACCTGGCCTCGGGTTTGTACTTTCTGTCCGGGGTGATGCTGTTCGGGCTACTCCTGACGCTCGTGGTGTATCGCACCCTCGAACGTAAACACGTGCTGCAGTCGAGCGAATTTGCCGCCAGCGCCCGTGCGGCGACTCATCTTTAATCAAGGGACACCTCATATGCGATTAGTACAATTTGAACTCAACACCGGCGAGCGCCGCGTCGGCCTGGTAGACGGTGATCTGGTACGTGAAGTGCTGGGTGCCAACAGCGTGCGTGATTTGGCCCTCGCCGCCATCGAAGCGGGTGTGAGCCTGGCACAGCAGGTCGACCAGCGCGGTCTGGGCATTGCCCATGACTACCCGGCGTTATTGGCCGAGTTGCGCATCCTGCCTCCTCTGGATCATCCGGACCCGGCCCATATGCTGATTAGCGGTACGGGCCTGACCCACCTGGGTAGTGCCTCTGCGCGAGATAAAATGCACCAGCAGGCTGGTGACGAAGCGGCTTTGACCGACACCATGAAAATTTTCAAATGGGGTGTGGAAGGCGGAAAGCCCGCCGCCGGTCAGGCGGGCGTGCAACCGGAATGGTTCTACAAGGGCGATGGCAGCATCGTCGTACGGCCTGGAGCTGCATTCCCACTGCCACCGTATGCCGAAGACGCAGGCGAGGAGCCGGAAATCGGCGGCCTGTATGTCATCGGCCATGACGCGAAACCCTATCGACTGGGTTTCGCGGTGGGTAATGAATTCTCCGATCACGTGATGGAACGCAAAAACTACCTGTACCTGGCTCATTCCAAATTGCGCAGCTGCTCTTTTGGCCCTGAACTGCGGGTCGGTGCATTGCCCCAGCATTTGTCGGGCTGCAGCCGGATCCTGCGCGATGACGAGGTGCTGTGGGAAAACGAGTTTTTGAGTGGCGAAGCCAACATGTGCCACAGTCTGGAAAACCTTGAATATCATCACTTCAAGTACAGCCATTTTCTGCGTCCAGGTGATGTGCACATCCACTTTTTCGGCACGGCGACCTTGTCGTTCGCCGACGGCATTCGCACACAGCCGGGTGACCGCTTCGAGATCAGCCAGGCCGATTTCGGCGCGCCATTGATCAACGGTATCACCCCGGTCGATGGGGTGTTCGCGCCCGGCGGCATGAGCACACTTTAAAGGAGACCCTCAATGACTCAGATTCTCGGTCACAACTACATCGGTGGCCAACGCAGCGCCCTGGGCAGCGTCATCGTCAAGAGTGTCGACGCCAGTACCGGCGAGGCCCTCGCCTACGACTTTCACCAGGCCACCCCCGAGGAAGTTGACCACGCAGCCACAGCTGCCGCGTCGGCATACCCGGCATACCGCGCGTTGAGTGCGGAACGCCGCGCCAGGTTCCTGGACGCGATTGCCGATGAGCTGGATGCCCTGGATGATGACTTCGTGGCGGTTGTCTGCCGGGAAACTGCATTGCCTGCGGGTCGTATTCTGGGTGAGCGTGGACGCACCAGCGGACAAATGCGCTTGTTCGCCAAGGTGCTGCGCCGTGGTGATTTTTATGGCGCACGCATCGATCAGGCACTACCGGATCGCACTCCGCTGCCTCGTCCCGACTTGCGCCAGTACCGCATTGGCCTGGGGCCAGTGGCGGTGTTTGGCGCCAGCAACTTTCCTTTGGCGTTCTCCACAGCGGGTGGTGACACCGCCTCGGCGTTGGCAGCCGGCTGCCCGGTAGTGTTCAAGGCCCATAGCGGGCACATGGCTACTGCAGAATGGGTCGCCGATGCCTTGATGCGTGCCGCCGAACGCACCGGCATGCCTGCCGGAGTCTTTAACATGATCTACGGCGCCGGCGTTGGTGAGGCACTGGTCAAGCATCCGGCGATTCATGCCGTAGGTTTTACCGGCTCGCTCAAGGGCGGCCGCGCGTTGTGTGACATGGCGGCGGCACGCCCGCGGCCTATCCCTGTGTTTGCCGAGATGTCCAGTATCAACCCGGTGATCGTCCTGCCCCAGGCCCTTGTCGTACGCGGCGCCACTATCGCCCGCGAACTTTCCGCCTCGGTTGTGCAGGGTTGCGGGCAGTTCTGTACCAATCCTGGGCTGGTCATTGGCCTGCGCTCGGCTGCGTTCACGACTTTTATTGAACAGCTGGCCGGGCAGATCAGCGAGCAACCCGCGCAGACCATGCTTAACCCCGGCACATTGCGCAGCTACGGCCAAGGCCTGGATAAGCTGCTTGCCCATGACGCTATCCAACGCCTGGCCGGGCAAGCGCAGCAGGGCAATCAGGCTTGGCCGCAGCTGTTCAAGGCTGATGTCAGCCTATTGCTTGAAGGGGATGAGGTGTTACAGGATGAAGTCTTCGGGCCAAGCACTGTGGTGGTTGAAGTTGAGGACCAGGCTCAGCTCAGCGCCGCGATAAACAGCTTGCATGGCCAACTGACGGCCACCTTGATCGGCGAAGTGTCTGACATTGATCAGTTTGGCGAATTGACTGCGCTGCTGGAGCAGAAAGTCGGACGCATCCTGCTAAATGGTTACCCGACCGGCGTGGAAGTCTGCGATTCGATGGTCCATGGCGGTCCGTACCCCGCCACCTCCGATGCCAGGGGCACTTCAGTGGGCACCTTGGCGATCGATCGTTTCCTGCGCCCGGTGTGTTTCCAGAACTACCCCGACAACCTGTTGCCTGACGCATTGAAAAACGCCAACCCTCTGGGCCTTCACCGCCTGGTGGATGGTCAGTTGTCAGACCGCTCGCTGGGTTGATCCTGCCGTCATAGAGGGAAATTCCCGAAACTACGCGATGATATGCGCAGATACCAAGGTGTCTGCGTTACATCTGCGTGCCTACCTGGGGCCAGAGTCTCTTCTCCGTCCCCCCTATGACCAGCCGCCTCTCAACTATTCGTCGAGTTCATGCTCAAGCTTCAATGCTCGCTTCCAGCTGTCCAGTGCTGCCAGACGTTGCAGGTAAGCCTGCAGATGTGGGTACTGCGCCCCGCACTTCATCTGCTCGACCACCGTGATGGCAACAAAAGCCAGCATGAAGTCAGCCCCTGACAATGTGTCCCCCACAATGAAGGTTCTGTTCGCAAGCGTACTGTCCAGAAACCCCAGTACTTTATCGAACTCAGTCCGGGTATAGCCGTCCAGGAACTTGAGCTGAGTCCCTGCATTGATTTCAAACTGGGTGAACAGCTTGAGTAGCACCGGCACCATCGCCGAGCTTTCTGCAAAATGAATCCATTGCAGGTACTGAAGATAGTCTGGTGAGCTGAACGCGGGCTCCAGCCGGGGCGCAAAGCGGCGAATCAAGTATTCGACGATGGCGCCGGATTCAACCAGCACCTGTCCGTCCAGCTCAATCACCGGTGACTTGCCTAGCGGGTGAATGTCTTTCAGTGAGGCCGGGGCGAGATGAGTGGCAGGATCACGCTGATAGCGAATCAGGGTGTAAGGCTCTCCCATTTCTTCAAGCAGCCAAAGAATACGCAGTGATCGGGACGCGTTGAGGTGGTGAAGTGTGATCATGAAGACTCTCTCTGTTTATGATGGATGATTAGAAGTTCTTCTTATATATTTTCCCGCCTTTCATAATCATGCTGATAGTTGCATCCGGGGCCTCCAGAAACCCCAGGCTCACCGTGGGATCTCCCTCGACAACCAACAGATCAGCCAATGCACCTGCTTCTATCCGGCCAATTTTACCGGGGTATGGATTGCGGGCTCTCGACAGCCCCAACAGTTCCCCATTCATCTTTGTTGCCATGTTCACGACGTCGTGTGCAGCGTAAAACCGGGTCAACTTTGCAAGCTGTCTTCCCTGAGTGGATGTCTTTTGCGGATTAAATAAAACATCAGTCCCCCAGGCCGTTTTTATATTGAAGCGCTGAGCAAACTCATAGGCTCTCGCGGTGCCCTCAGCCACCACGCGCTGGCGCTCACGCCGTACAGGATCAGGATAAACATTAGCATCTTCATCTTGCAAAAAAGGCTGAAGACTCCACCAGATATCGTTGTCTGCCATCATGCGCGCGGTTTCTTCATCCGCCAGTTGGCCATGCTCGATCGATTTCACACCGGCGCGAATGGCACGCTGGATACTTCTGGGCGTGTACGCATGCACCATCACATAGGTGCCCCAATCGGCAGCGGCTTCAACCGCCATTCTTAATTCTGACTCCATAAACTGGGTGCTATCGAGATGGTCATACGTAGACGCAACGCCGCCACCGGCCATCAATTTTAGCTGTGATGCCCCAAGCATAAGCTGTTCTCTGGCCCGTCTGAGCACTTCGGCATCGCCATCAGCTATGGCTGCAGCACCCAGTTGCTCAGTCACGCTCAGTGGTCTGAGTGAGCTGCGGGGAATCTCTGATCGCATCCTGAAATCACCGTGGCCAGAGGTCTGTGAAATCATTGCGCCGGAAGGATAAATACGAGGCCCTGCAATAACACCCTCATCAATGGCACGCTTCAATGCGAACGAAGGTCCTCCAGGATCGCGAACCGTCGTAAAGCCGCGCATCAAGGTGCTTTCTGCTTCGCGGGCGGCGACTAAATGGATATAGCCCGGGTCTGCGCTCATCGCGTCAAGTTGCGTGATGCCCGCTAACGTAGTGTGCCAATGGGCATCAATCAATCCCGGCATCACCACTCTTCGCCCGCAATCGATAACCACGGCGCCTTCAACCTCTGTATTGGCGGGTAGCAGTGAGTCGATCACGCCATCCTTGATCAGGATGCAGACGTTATCGTCAAGCACAGCGCTACCGTTGAATAAGCGAAGATTCTTGAGCAACAGCGTGCTCGCGCTGGATTCAGCGTTTGTACCTTGTCCTGAGGCACTCGATGCGCGCACTGCAGAAAGTTGTGCACCTTTGGGTTTGATACCGCTATAGACGTCACGTCGAGACAGATCAAGCATCATTCTCGCGTGAAAGTCCTGTATATCCGGCGAGCTACAGGTGCACAGGTCATGTACTTCACGTTCAACATGATGACTGGGTGTAAAACGCGTATTGGACCTGGCAGATTTAAGCCTCATATCGAACGTTCCGTAAGCATTTTCAGGAACAGAGACTATAGATCGAATTAAAAACGCTGATCGAGGGGAAAGCTCGAGAACATTTATCGTTTCTATCCCCGGTGCAGGTACACAGAGACAGGAAGCGCGGCACTTCGCTTTCCTTTCATCCAGGCCGTGCAATACCGTGGTGTCGCAATTTGCGATAGAGCGTATTTCGGCTAATCCCCAGGCGGGCTGCAACATGGGCGATATGCCAATGTTCTGCCTCGATCAATGCCAGTAGCGTCTGCCGTTCGGATACGCCAAGCGGATCTTCGGCCAACGCGACTGGCACTGCTACTGCCGGCAGCAACTCCGCCAAATCGTCCAGAGTGACACGCCCCTCCAATGACAACGCTACCAGCGTGCGCAGGCACGTACGCAGCTGCCGGACATTGCCCGGCCAGGGTTGCTTCAGCAAGCGCTCTCTGACGCCGGCCTCCAGCCGGATTCTTGTACCTTTTGTCTCTTCGAGCAGCAGAAGGTCGAGCACACTGCCCTTGTCTGATCTTTCACGCAACGGTGGAAGCTGCACGGTGAACCCGGCAATGCGATAAAACAGATCTTCGCGAAAGCGCCCCCCGACCACACCGGCGTTCAGATCCTGGTGACTGGCACTGATAAGGCGTACGTCGAGCGGACGTGCTGTCGCGCCACCTAGCGGCATCACCTGACGCTCCTCCAGCACTCGCAGCAGTCGGGTCTGAAGCGCCAGGGGCATATCGGCGATTTCATCGAGAAATAGAATGCCGCCATGGGCCTGCTCAAGTTTACCGATCATCCCGTCCTTGCGTGCGCCGGTGAAGCTGCCACCACGATAGCCGAACAGCTCGCTTTCGATCAGCGTTTCCGGAATGGCCGCGCAATTGATCGCCACAAACGGCTGGCCCGCTCTGGAGCTGGCACGATGCAGCGCTGCCGCAAAAGCTTCTTTGCCGGTACCGGTTTCGCCCTGTAAAAATACGGGAACGTCTCGCTCCAAAACCCGTAATGCGCGGGCAAAGCCGCGTTGCAGACGCGGGTCTTCCAGGCATACATGCACGTCGTTGATGATGGGCGCTGGCGGCGTTAGCAAAGGCGATCGGTGCACGGGTTCACGCAACTGTCCGTAGATCAGGCGCCCGTCCACCAGCCGCATTGGCCAACAGACACTCGTCTGAGCGCTGGTCTGACTCATTATCTGATCCACAGGTGTTTCCAGCAGCATTGCCAGAGGCTGCCCAACCACCTGGTCACGGCTGAGGCCCAGCAGATCCAGCGCAGCATGATTGATTGAACAGATACGGGCACTCTCGTCGAAACTGAGCAGACCTTCACCCAGCAGCCCGACGAAACCAGCCTCAGGGTGCAAGCGCAGCAAGTAGCGATGCGGGTCATGCCCCAGGAAAAACGAGCTCTCGATCAGCCTGGCTGACAAGCTGGTCAATGCCATGGCCTGAAAGTGTTGCTGAAGGCTGTGGTCATCCCTCACGGATGAAAGGTTGAGCACGGCTAGCAGCTCTCCACTCGCATCGAATATCGGGCTCGCCGAACAGGTAAGTCCGACGTGCTTGCCACGGAAATGCTCATCACGGCGGATGGTGACGTGCTGTCGCTCGACCAGGCAGGTACCGACACCGTTGGTGCCCTCACAATCTTCACTCCATACCGAGCCGAGCCACAACCCGGAACGCTGAACCTCTGCTCGCTCGGATTCGTTGAACACGCTGTCGATGGCCACCCCCCGTGCATCGGTGAGTAGTACCACATGGCCGTCACGCCCGAGTTGTTGGTGCAAGTTGCTCATCTGCCAATGCGCCACGGCGATGATGTGCTCCAGTGGCGCGCGGTGATCCTGCAAGCGTGGATGCTCAACCACGTTAGGTGCGCGGCGACTGGCAGGGTCGAGCTGATACTGGTCCAGGCAGCGGCGCCAGGAGCGTGTAATGGCCAGGTCAGCACCAGGGCTGTGGCTGGCGACAGTGCCCTGCACGGCTTGTAGCACTTGTTGTGCATGGGCGTTGATCAAGGCCGGCTTCATTATTCTTGTTCTCCGTTACGGTCAGGACACGGGTCTGTTGGCAGCTTATATGAAAAGATTGCAACGAGCGCTTTTTGCACCGGGTGACACTCTGTCATCAGCATTTCCAGAAACGTGACAGAGATCCGGATCAAGATCTGAGCCGTATTGCCGCAACGGCTCTGCAACGGGGTTTTGATAGAGATGGCCCGGGCCTTGCTCTGGGTAAGTTGTTACTAAAACAACAAGATCGGGAGAAGCCCCCATGAACATCGCTGTCGAAACCCCCCTGCACACGCCTACGGCTCAGCTTGCCGCTTGGGTCGAGAGCCTCAACGAACGTCTCGCCCAGCGTGATCTGGACGGCACGCTGGCATTGTTTGCCAGCGAGTGTCACTGGCGCGACCTGCTGCTTTTCAGTTGGAACCTGGTGACCCTGGAAGGCAAACCTGCCATTCGCGACCTGCTTGAAACACGCCTCGACCAGACTCGCCCCGAGCGGTGGAAAGTGGAAGGTGAAGCGGCGCTGAATAACGGTGTGCTCGAAGGCTGGATCAGCCTGGAAACACAAGCGGCGCGGGGTAAAGGCTATGTGCGGCTGAAGGATGGTTTGTGCTGGACGCTGCTGACGGCCATGCGCGAGCTCAAAGGTTTTGAAGAACCCAGTGGTCGCCGTCGTCCGATGGGTGCCAGTCATGGTCACGCCCACGCTGACAAGCGCAACTGGCTGGAGCGCCGCCGCGATGAAGAAGCATCGCTGGGGATCACCACTCAACCCTATTGCCTGATCGTGGGCGGCGGTCAGGGGGGGCTGGGGCTCGCTGCGCGGCTCAAGCGAATGGGCGTGCCTACCCTGATCATCGACAAGGCTGACCGACCCGGCGATCAGTGGCGTGGTCGCTACAAGTCGCTGTGTCTGCACGACCCTGTCTGGTACGACCATATGCCTTACCTGCCCTTCCCCGATCATTGGCCGGTTTTCACCCCAAAAGACCAGATTGGCGACTGGCTGGAAATGTACAGCAAAGTCATGGAGCTCAATTACTGGCCGCGTACGGAATGCGTGAGCGCCAGCTTTGACGAGCAAAGTGGCACCTGGAAGGTTGAAGTACAGCGTGATGGCGAACCTGTGACGCTACTACCGACCCAGTTGATTCTCGCCACCGGCATGTCTGGCGTACCCAATGTGCCACGTTATCCGGGTGCCGAGGTTTTCAATGGCCAGCAGTATCATTCCAGCCGCCATCTCGGTGGCGACGCCTGGAGCGGCAAGCGCGCGGTGGTCATCGGTGCGAACAATTCGGCTCACGACATCTGCGCCGACCTGGTGGAGAACGGCGCCGAGGTGACTATGGTGCAGCGCTCCAGCACCCACATCGTGCGTTCCGACAGTCTGATGGAGCTGGTCTTCGGCGGGCTCTACTCGGAAGACGCCCTGGAGACGGGTTTGACCACGGACAAGGCCGACATGCTGTTCGCCTCGATCCCGTACAAGGTGATGCCAGGCTTTCATCAACCCATCTTTGCGGCGATCAAGGAGCGTGACAAGGACTTCTACGAGCGCCTGGCCAAGGCTGGTTTCATGCTCGATTTCGGTGACGATGAGTCTGGCCTTTTCATGAAGTATGTACGCCGTGGTTCGGGTTACTACATCGATGTCGGCGCCAGCGAACTGATCGCTAACGGCACGATCAAGCTCAAGAGCGCACCTGGCCTTGGTGTCGAATGTATCGAAGCCGATGCCGTCGTACTCAACGATGGCAGCCGCCTACCGGCAGATCTGATCGTCTACGCCACAGGCTATGGCTCAATGAATGGTTGGGCGGCAAAGCTGATTTCCCAGGAAGTAGCTGACAAAGTCGGGCGCTGCTGGGGCCTGGGTTCTGGCACCACGAATGATCCTGGCCCTTACGAGGGCGAACTGCGCAACATGTGGAAGCCGACACAGCAGGAAAACCTCTGGTTCCACGGTGGCAACCTGCATCAGTCGCGGCATTATTCGCTGTATCTGGCGCTGCAGCTAAAAGCGCGCTTCGAAGGGATCAATACCTCCGTCTACGGCCTTGCAAAGAGTCACCACACTGGCTGATTCAAATGGCGCCCAGCTGTGGTTGGGCGCCTTTGCACAATATTCCGGATACATTCCGGGCTAAAAGCTGCAGGCGTTCGAGTACAATGTGTTTCCTATCAATCGCTTAAGCTGTCCAATGAAAAAACTGTTTTCTGTAGTAGCGCTGACCATCTCGGTAATTACCCCCGCCTTTTCAAGCCCTCCATCGACATTTTCCGAAGCAAAAGTCATCGCAAAGCAGAAGATCTACCTCGACCAGGCGAACAGTGCCATGGGCGAGCTGTATTGCGGCTGCAAATGGACATGGGTAGGCAAGTCGGGGGGCCGTATTGATGCGGAGTCTTGCGGCCTTCAAACCAGGAAACAACAGAGTCGCGCGCAACGCACTGAATGGGAGCACATCGTTCCTGCCTGGACATTCGGTAACCAACGTCAATGCTGGAAGAACGGTGGTCGAGAACATTGTGTGGATGACGATCCCGTATTCCGGGCGATGGAAGCCGATCTGTTCAACCTCTACCCCTCTGTTGGCGAGGTGAACGGCGACCGTAGTAATTTCAACTACGGCATGGCCACCGGGGTAGCGCCGCAATATGGGCAATGCAAGACGCGGGTTGATTTCAATCAACGTGCTGCGGAGCCGCGTGACGAGGTCAAAGGCCTGGTCGCGAGGACAACTTTTTACATGTTCGACAGATATAAACTGAACATGTCTCGTCAGCAGCAACAGCTACTGATGGCCTGGGACAAGCAATATCCGGTTTCGCCCTGGGAGAAAGAGCGAGATCGCCGCATTGCAGCAATCATGGGGCACTCCAATCCTTTCGTAACCGGTGATCGTCGCTGGACGCAAGGGTACAAGACCGTCGGTGAGGGGGTAGTCGGTGCCATTCCTGTTCAACCCACTCGTGTACCCGCACAGCCGATCCTGGCGAGCGCGAGTGGCGTGAGTTCGATCATCGGTAACCGCAAAAGCCAGCTTTACCACCTCTCGATGGGGTGCCCTGGTTATGGCCAGGTGTCAGCGAAAAACCAAGTAACCTTTGACTCCGAATCTGAGGCTCAGGCAGCAGGATATCGAAAGGCAGGCAACTGCAAATAGTTGCTTTCGGTGAATACCGGGCTATCGAAGCACTCTATGGATCTGCGAAATCACCTGCATCGTTGCGTCTTCGATGGTTCCCTCATTACGGCATAAAACCCAGCCGTGATCTGCAATCGCCCGCTCGAACGCCTGGGTACAGGCAACATGTTCTTCCAGCTTATGGATCACCGTACTGTTCAGCCCTCGCGAGCGGGCCGCTGCCCTCGCCCATGAAATATCAGGGTCGGTGACAACCCCGACATGCAGGTCCGGGACTTGCACGTTTCGATCAATGTTCAACTGCAGAATCTCTGCAAACGGGATTATCCGGCGAAATGCGGCATCAGAGGGGTACCAGCGATCAATCAGGATGATGCTGTCGGGTGGCTGCTTAGCCAATACGTGCCGGGATATCCAGGTACGGCTGTCAGCAAGGCGTTCACAAACCCGCAACTCTAATTCCCGGCCGGGATTTCTGACGAGTTTGTTGACGAGGGCCATTGTTTCACCTCGATAGGGATCGCTTTTTTTCTCGCAAAGCCGGATCACCTTTTTGTTGTCTGCCCTCAGAGCTTTGGTGACGGCCTCCAGCAGTGTGGTTTTTCCAGCGCCCTTGGGCCCATCCAGAGAAACAAACAGCGCACGGTTCATTCTTCACTTAACAATTGATTCATTGATGAGCACTCTAACCTGAATAGGTACCAACGGGCCTGAAAATTACAGGCTTACAGCCGCTGCAGCCAAAGCCGCCAACCAGCAATCATCGCGTTTCACACCGCCACCACCACCCGCTCGACCGCAACACCCTCCCCATCCAAGCGTCGGGCCAGCAAACAGGTGAACGCCAGTACCGGAATCACGGCACAGGCAGCGGCTATCCACAACAGCATCGTGTAACCCTGACCCACCAGTTGCCCGGCCAGTGCCGGCCCGGCCATGGAGCTCAAGGCAAACGCGCCGGGGATCAGCATGATCGAGCGGCCACTGCGGTCCAGCCGTGCAATTGCTGCTGTCTGATAAACGCAGCCCCAGGTGAAACCTACTTCCCAGATCCATGCGCCCGCGGCATACATCACAAAGCCTTCGGCATTGCCCAGCAACAACAGCCCGGTGCCCAGCACCAGCATGACGATGAGATGCGGCACGCGTACGCCCAGGCGGTCACCGACCGCGGCCAGAGTTAGTGCGGCGGCCCCCCCCAGCAGTTTCAATACGGCAAAAACGATACCCAGTTCGCCCGGTTGCAGTGCCAGGCCATGGCCCAGTCGCTCCAGGAAAGCCCACAGGCCGATTTGCCCGGCGCCGAACAGGAAGAAAAACCCCAGCGCGGCATAAGCCGCTGGCGGTAATTGAAAACGTGACAACACCGAACCATCCCGCGGTGGTGTGTCTCTACCGATAAAGTCCTCGCGCCTGGGCAATGCCAGGGCACTGAGGCTCAGCAGCAGGATGATCGCTGCGAGCATTACTACGGCACCGGTGTAGTGGAAATACGCGATGACCAGCGAAGGCAGCGCGAATAACACGGCTGCCACCAACCCCAATTCAATGCCCAGGCGCAAGCCCAGGGCGCGCTCTTTGTTGGCCATTTCGCCCATGATACGCATGCCCAGGCAGGTCATGAGTGCGGCAAAAAAGCCAATCAGCGCCCACAACGGCAACTGCGCCGTGGCGGGCAGCCATGACGTCATCCAGTACGCTGCAGCCGCGCCAGTGGCGCAGCCCAGCGTCAGCCAGCGCCAGTTCAAACGGTCGATCAGCACGACGGCCATCAGGGTGCCCAGCAGGTAGCCGGCAAAACAAACAGCACCCAGCAGGCCGACCCGTTCGACACTGAAGCCCAGGCTGTCAACCATCGAGCCAAGCAGGATCGGCAAGGTATTGAACGGCAAGCCGCCAATGGTCGAGGCGAAGCTGGCCGCCAGCATGATCGCCATTGTCTTGCGGCTACTCATGTTCATTGCGCGTTCCTGCCCGGAGTTGATCAGCGATGGTCGACGGTGATGATTTCACTGCGCCCGGCAGTCGATGCCGGCACGCTGTCTTCGTCCATAAAGAACTGGGCGTACCAGTCGCGCAGTTGATAGACCGGACCATCACCTTCAGCCAGCACCGGTTTGTCGACCCGGATCTTGTGCTGCCAGATCACCACGTCCTGATAGAAAGCATCGCGATTACGCAGCACATAATCCTGGGCCAGCGCCCTGCTCTGCTCTTCGCTCCAGCCCGGGATCTTTTTCACCATGCAACCAAAACGCAGCTCGAAACTGTTGGCGTCGATCGGGACGTGGCAGTTGAGCAGGATCGAGTGAATTTCCATGCCCTCGAACACTGCGCGCATGCGGGTAAAATGCGTCGCCGGGCCGTAATAGGCAGACTCGGCAACCAGGTCCCCGCCCAGCCGGTCCGAGTCGCCGTGGAAAATCTGCTGGGCAATATGGCCTTCGAAAATATTCGCGAAGTACTTGGTCGGCGTGCCATGCACCGGGCCGAAGTGCTGGGCGTCCGCGAGGTTGTCGACCAGTTCCCGGGGGTTGGTCTCAATGACCAGTTTGTCCATGTGCCAGTCATGCAGCCATTCATCGCTGTCCTGCTCCGGCAAATGCGGGATCACCACATTGTCTGCCGGGGCCTTGCCCTCAGGGTTGTTCCACACGAACAGCAGGTTGTTTTCTTCACAGGTCAACCAGCGGCGGGTTTTGGCCTTGGGCGGGATCCGCTTGCAATATGGAATCTCGACGCACTTGCCACTGGCGTCGTATTGCCAATGGTGAAAGGGGCACACAACCCGGTCGTTTTCCAGGGTGCCTTGTGACAGGTCGGCGCCCATGTGCGGGCAATGGGCATCGATCACGCTGATCTCGCCACTGGCCGTGGCAAACGCCAGCAAGCGTGTGCCGAAAATATTCAGTGTATGGAGCTGGCCATCCCGGTAGTCGGCCGCATCACCCAGGCAATGCCAGCCCCGGCCAAAGCGAGGTGCCAGAATACTGTCAACGTTGATTGCTGCGAGTTTGGTCATTGTTATTGTCCTCGTGTGAAAATCCCCGGTCCTATGCCCGCTGGATTTTCACCGAACCCGCTGCCGTCCTCATCCTCCGCATGGACTAACAATGCCTGCTTTCAGGCACTGTTTTGCGTCAATCCGGTTTTTTTTCTGCTGGCCTTGGCGCCGGGCAATAACGCCAGCCCTGGCTTGCCCAGGGCAACCACACTGTTGAGGATGATGCGCACCAGTTCAGTCTGGCGGCGCACACCGGTCTTCGAGAAAATCGAGCGCAAGTGTGCCCTTGCAGTATTACGACGCACATTCAACGCCTCGGCAGCTTCTTCCAGGGACAGGCCATTGGCCAGTTCCATCGCCAGGGCGGTTTCAGCCCGGGTCAGGTTGAACAGCTGCTTGGTCAGGGTTTCGCTGGCCATGGACCGTCCTGCAGCGTCGCGGATGTATACCACCACCCCTGGGGTGCCTTTGCCCTCGGCCCAGTCCTGAGTCGCAATGGCCTCGACCACCACCCCCAGGTTGATCTGCCCCGAGGGCCTGGAGACTGACATGGCTTCAGCCTGCGTGCCTTCCTGCACATTGCCGGTGTCACGGTTAAATGCGTTGCGGACCAGGCGCTGCAGTTCGCGATTGTCGCTGGGGTAAGTCGCCTCAAGGTGTCCGCCAACCAGTTTGAGGCCGTCTGCCTGCTCCAGCAGTTCGCTGGCCATCGGGTTCAGGCTCAGGACCTTGCCCTGTTGATCCAGCACAATGGTGGCCACCGACAGGCGACTGATCGCCTGCGAGTACAGCTCGGTCATCGACTCGCTGCGGTCGATCAGGTTGTGCACATGCATGGCACGGCGCAAATGCGGTATGAACATGCCACACAGGCTGCGTTCACTGGCACTGAAGTTGGGCGCGGATTTTGGCCGGGTAATGCGAAAGCGCAGCTTGCCGCCATCAGGCGTGGAAATATCGGCAGCCATGATGTGGTAGGTGTCGTGCACGGTGCCATAGGTCTTGAAGTAAGCCGAGCGGGTCCACTGTTCCTCACTCATCAGGTCGTCGACAGTGAACACCCGGTCCATTGGCGGGTTGTTGAATGGCGTGAGCGCTTGTGGGTAGGCCCAGTAACTCACCTCGCCTTCGCGCTCAATGTCACCCACTACGATCATCAGGCCCAGGTCAGGTTGCTCGGGGACGCGCAAGATCAGGATGACATAGTTGGCCTGGTACAGATTGCGCACATGGCGCAGGGTCTTGGCCATCAGCCTGGGCTCCAGCGAGCCGTCGTAAAACTCGCCGATAAGGCTGTCATACTCGGTCAGGTTCAAGCCCATGTCTGCCAGGGTCTGAACACTCAAGCCGCTATTATCCATCGCCCTCTCCTCACGGGACACCGCCTGGGCCCTGCCCGTTGTTATTGTTATGTCGTGCCTGACTGAGGTTTACCGACAGTCGCTGTAAACGGTATGCGGGGCATCGTGCAGAAGACCTGCCCCGCAGGCCGATCGGTCACTGGCTGGTGTCCCCGATAAAAGCGGCCAGGCCAATGCGCTCCAGCACCTGTGCGCTGTACGGCACATAGCTGCGGCTGCTGTCATCACGGATAAACAGCGGGTCGCTGAATGCTGCAGGGGCATAGCCCTGACGTTGCAGGTCGACCTTGCGCAACTTGAAGGTACTGGTCAGGTCAGCCGCTGCCGATACCCGTACGAACACCGGGGCGGCGTAACGCGGCAAGCGCGTTTCGGTCAATGCATAGAACGCCTGCGGGTCGAAGCGGCGGCCCGGCTGCATCAACACCGCCGCCATACCGGCGCGCCCCTCCTGCCCGGGTACTTGCACGCCATAAATGTTGATCAGCTCAAGGCCTTCGAAGTCGCCCAGCGCAGCCGCCACCTCAAGGGTGGAAACGTTTTCACTTTTCCAGCGGAAAGTGTCGCCAATGCGGTCGATAAAATACAGGTAGCCGTCCTTGTCAAAACGCAGCAGGTCACCTGAACTCCAGTAGGCATCGCCCTGGCTGAACACATTGCGACGAATCTTGCTGGCAGTCGCCTCGGCTGAGGTATAACCCTCGAAACGCCCGCCGCCGATGTCGGGATGGTTGATGATAAAACCCAGGGCCTCACCCACCTCGCCCTCCTCGCACAGCTGGTAGAAGCCATTTTCGTCCCGTGGGTGGCTGTCGGTTTCAACGTCATAGCGCACCAGGCGCAAGTTGCTCTTTTCCCAGTACGGCACACGGCCGCAAGCCCCCAGATAATTGTCGACATTGACCACATTGGTGTTGGACTCGGTGGAGCCCCAGCCTTCAAACACGTGGATCGGCCCGAAACGGCGCAGCCAGTTCTGCCAGCTTTCGCGGGTCAACCCGGCGCCGAGCATGCAGCGCAGACCGTGGTCACGTTCACCGGCCACCTCGGGCTGGTTGAGCAGATAGCGGCAGATTTCACCGATGTACTGGAACACGCTCACATGATGCTTGCGCACATCATTCCAGAACTCACGGACACTGAATTTGCGCCGTACCACAATGGCTGCACCGGTTTTCAGCGCGGTGGACGTCACGGACGTGGCGGCTGCACCGTGATACAGCGGCAAGCAGCAGTAAAACACGTCATGGGCAGTGGTTTGCAGGGTGATTTCCATGATGTCACCGGTCGACATCCAGCGCATATGGCTATAACGCGCCGCTTTCGGCAGGCCGGTGGTGCCCGAGGTAAAGATCAGCAGGCACGGGCTCTCGGCTCTCAGGTCGGCGCGCACATCACGAGGGAATGGCATGGCGGGGGCTGTGGCCAGTGCTTGAGCCAGTCCGGTATCGACCTGTGACGGCATGGCCCCGGTCCATGGCTGCTCGGCATCCGCTACCAGCCATAAGGGCAGCGGTGGCAAGCCTTGAGTGGCAAGCACATTGCCCAGCACCTCTTCGCCGACCAGCATGGCCTTGGCATCGATCGCCTGCAGCGCGTGCACCAGTGGCCGGCCGCTGACCTGGGTATTGACGAAACCCGCCACCACGCCGAGCTTGGCCAGGGCGAACCAGCAACAGAAAAACTCCGGGCGGTTCTCCATCGCCAGGGCGCAGACATCACCCGGACGCAGGCCGCGGGCATACAGGACATGGGCCAAACGGTCGGCGCGGGCATTGATCAGGGCGAAACTGAGACGCTGTTCGCCATAAATGATAAAGGGCCGTTCGCCGTGACGCTGCGCCTGCTCTTCGAGGCGATCGGCAAGGGTGTAGCGATCGGCCGGTTTGATCCGGGCACTGGCGGCGGCCCGCAAATCGAGAATTGCCTGCGTCTGCTCCCGTGGCACAACTGCCCGTTCGGCACTGGACAGCAGGGTTGCGTTGTTGAAATCGTTCATCCTTATCTCCGATATTGGGGCCACTGCGTAACTCAGCGTTGTGTGCGCGGCATGCCCAGGCCGAACTGGGCAATCAGCTCGCGCTGGATCTCATTGGTGCCACCGCCAAAGGTCAGGTTGACCGATGCCCGCACCTCATATTCCAGCTCGCCAAGCAGATAAGCCGCTGCCGAACCGGCCCGGGTCAGGCCACTGGCACCCAGGATGGCTGACAGCTTGCGCAGGATCTCGATCGCCGACTCCGAGCCGTAGACCTTGGTGGTCGAGGCCAGTGCGACGTCCACACGGTCGCGTTCAAGGTCGGCGGCAATCCGGAAATTGATCAGGCGCATGGCTTCAAGCCGGGCATAACACTCGGCCAGATCGCGCTTGACCCAGGCCACATCAGTGGCGCGGTGGCCCTGCTCATCGGCGCAACGTGCCCACAGATAGACGCGGTTGAACAGGCTGACCACTTTGTCGGACCAGCCCCCCAGGCCCAGGCGTTCGTGGTTGAGCTGAGCCGTGATCAGTTTCCAGCCGCCATGCAACTCACCCACCAGCATGTTGCGTGGCACCCGCACATTGTCGTAATAGGTGGCCGCCGTAGGGTTGCCGGAGGTCGGGATCAGGGTGCTGGAAAACCCCTGGGCACGGGTGTCGAGAATCAGGATCGAAATGCCCTTGTGACGCGCCTGCTCGGGGTCGGTACGGGCCGCCAGCCAGATGAAGTCGGCCGCATCGGCGCCCGAGGTCCAGAGCTTGCTGCCATTGACCACAAAACCGTTGGCATCTTCACGGGCGGTGGTTTTCAATACCGCCAGATCGCTGCCAGCACTGGCTTCGGAGTAACCGATGGCGAAGTTGATGTCCCCGGCGGCGATCCCTGGCAGGAATTTATCCTTTTGCAACGCCGAGCCGTGGGCCATCAGCGCCGGGCCAACGGTACTGATGGTCACGAATGGCAGTGGCGCGCCGGCGATATTGGCTTCTTCAAAGAAAATCAATTGCTCGGTCGGGCCATAACCCTGCCCGCCATAGGCCTTGGGCCAGCCTACCGCCAGCCAGCCATCGCGACCGATTTGCGCGATGGTGCGGCGAAACAGCTCGCCACCTTCGGTACCGCGCATCTGCTGGCGCAGCTCGGGAGTCATCAGGTTCTGGAAATAGTCCCGGACCTTGAGTCGCAATGCATGCTGTTCAGGGGTGAGATCGACAAACATGGGGACGCGCCTCCAGACCGTTAGAAAACGTGCTTGTGTGCGGCTCACTCTAAGGCTGTCTGCGCCCCGCCGCTTCGTCTGTATGGACGAACAAAACAACCGTCTGCCAGGATCAATCCCGAGTGATCTGCGCCAGCATTGCCGCCTCGAAATGCTCGCTATAAGGCGGCAGCAAGCCCCATTCGCCGCGCGGATCGTGGTCGGGTGCCTTGAGTACGGTGCGCAGGTGGCTGAATTCAAGGAACCCTTCACGGCCGTGGTAATGGCCCATGCCCGAGCCGCCGATACCGCCGAACGGAGCATCATGCAAGGCGGCATGCATCATCACGTCATTGAGGGTGACGCCACCGGACAGGGTGTGCTCCAGCACATGACGCTGTTCAAGGGCATCGTTGCCAAAGTAGTAGAGGGCCAGTGGCCGTGGCCGGTCATTGATATGCGCAATCACCTGGTCGACCTCGTCGTAGGGCAGCACGACCATGGCCGGGCCGAAGATCTCTTCGTGCATGATCAGGCTGTCTTGAGGCGGGTCGATAACCAGTTGCAACGGACGCCGACGGTTTTGCATATCGACCGCTTGCGCATAGGGCAGGCTTATCACCCGGGCACCGGCTTGACGGGCCTGGTCAACCAGATTTTCCACCCGGGCCAGATGTTGTGGGTTGACCACGGCAACTACATCCGGGTTGTCGCTTACCTCGGGGATGAACCCGCGGTAAGCGCCAGCAAAGGCATTGATAAACGCCTCAAGCTGCTCACGGGCAACGTAGACCAGGTCCGGGTTGATGCAGACCTGACCGCTGTTGGTGGTCTTGGACAGAGCAATGCGAAAGGCCGCCGTGGCCAGATCCGCGCTGCGGGCAACGATCACTGGCGATTTACCGCCCAGTTCCAGTGTCACCGGCACCAGGTTTTGCGCTGCATTACCCATCACCGAGCGGGCCACGGCGGTACTGCCGGTAAACACCAGGTGATCAAAGGGTTGCGCAGTAAAAGCCTGGGCCAGGTCGGCGCCGCCGGTGACCACCCCCACTTCCAGCGGGTCGAACAGTTCGGCAAACAGCCTGGCAACCAGCGCGGCAGTGCGCGGTACCACCTCCGAGGGCTTGAGGATCGCCCGGTTACCTGCCGCCAGCGCCGAAGCCAGCGGGCTGAGCAGTGTGTACAGCGGCGCGTTCCAGGTCCCCAGAATGCCCACGGTGCCCTTGGGCTGGTACATCACCCATGCCTGGGCACCGAGCTGGTCATAGGGGCTGAAGACCTGTCGCGGTTCATCCTGCATCCAGCTTTCGAGGTGGTCCCGGGCGTGCTTGAGCGAGCCCAGTGCCCCCAGCACATCGTTCATCAATGAGAACCCCCGGGGGCGACCGCCAAAGTCGGCATCCATCGCCTCGGCCAGCGCCAGGTGGTGGTCCACCAGTATGTCGATTACCCGCTGGATTCGCGCCCGGCGCTGCGCAGCGCTGACTGCGCCCTGAGCGTTGAACGCGGCTTTCTGCTCAAGCAACAGGGCTGCCAGACCATCAGCGCAAGAAATTGCACAACTCATTGATGCCTCCTCAACTGAACAAGGGCCCGCACAACACCCTGATCGAAAGCTAGCCCGATCCTGCGTGCAAGCGCCTCGTCCAAGTGGACGAGTAAGTCAGAGTGGCCCCGTAACCTGTACACCCCGCCAATGGCGAAGGTTTCCTCTGGTTGCGGTTGTCCCGCGCTTGGATTAACGTTCAGTCCAACTGCCAACGTGACTTGAATCCCGTCACTACCTGCCCTTTCAGGAGGGCTGTCGGATGCAACGGTGCTTGCCGCTGAGTCTGCTGTTCATTGCCCTCGCAGGTTGTACCCTGGGGCCTGATTTTGTTCGTCCCGAAGTTGCTGCGGATGCCGGTTACTCCACGCACAACCTCACGACCACCGCCCGGGCCGATATTGACGCTGGCGGCGCTGCGCAACGCCTGATTGCCGGCATGGATATACCCGGGCAATGGTGGACACTGTTCCGCTCGCCGGAATTGAACGCCCTGGTGGAAGAGGCCTTGCGCGCCAACCCGGATATCAGCGCCGCGCAAGCAGCATTGCGCCAGGCCAATGAGCAGGTGTATGTCGATCAGGCTTCCTTGTTTCCCGTCCTGAACGGCAATTTGTCGAAAACCCGCCAGAAAGTCTCCGGGACCACATCCGGTACGGCGTCGTCGCCGATTCTCACACTCAGCTCCGCGTCACTGAGCGTGTCCTATGCGCCGGATGTCTTCGGCGGTACGCGCCGGCAGATCGAGTCGTCCACGGCGCAAGCCGAGTACCAGCGTTTTCAGCTTGAGGCCACCTACCTCACGCTATCCACCAATGTGGTCAATACCGCCGTCAGCCTGGCGTCCCTGCGCGATCAGATTGCGGCGACCGGGCAAATCATCCAGCTACAGAGCGACCAGCTCGACCTGCTGCAGGCGCAGCGGCGCCTCGGTGCCATTGCCGATACCGATGTATTGACCCAGCAAACTGCCTTGGCGCAAACCCGCGCTACTCTGGCGCCCTTGCAAAAGCAGTTGGCGCAAACCCGGAACCAGTTGATGGCCTACCTGGGCAGGTTCCCCAATCAGGACAAGGGCGAGCGTTTCAACCTGGCGTCCCTGCATCTGCCGCAAGAATTGCCAGTGAGTCTGCCCTCGGCAATCGTCGAAAAGCGTCCGGATGTGCGCTCCGCTCAGGCGCAACTGCATGAGGCCAGTGCCAATATTGGCGTGGCGGTGGCCAATCAGTTGCCACAGTTCAGCATTACCGGTTCATTGGGTTCCACGGTAGCCAGCGGCAGCACGCTGTTTTCCGCAGGCTCGGGTGTATGGAGCCTGGCCGGGGCAATTGCCCAACCGCTGTTCGATGCTGGTGCGCTTGAACACCGAAAACGGGCGGCGGTTGCGGCATATGACCAGTCGGCGGCGCAGTACCGCGGTACGGTGCTTGCCGCATTCCAGGATGTGGCCAACGTGCTCAGGGCGCTGGAGGCCGATGCCGAGGCGCTCAAGCAGCAAGTGGCTGCGGAGCAGTCCGCCCAGGCCAGCCTTGCCCTGGTGCAGGCGCAGTACCGCCTGGGAGCGGTGGCTTATATCAACCTGCTCACGGCGCAGCAAACCTACCAGAACACCGTGCTCAGCCGGGTCCAGGCCCAGGCCGTGCGCTACAGCGATACCGCAGCGCTGTTCCAGGCTCTGGGCGGCGGCTGGTGGAACCGCAGCGACCCTGACCCCCAGGGCCGCCCTGACCGATTCGGCTTGCCGACTTGGCAAGAACTCATGCCGAGTCACAACAAGACCGCGCCCGCCAAACCCACGCGGCTCGACTGAATACCATTGAAACAGCGAGAACAACCATGGCTGACGTCAACAACGACTCACTCGCGCAACCCACTGCAAGGCGCAGGCTGTGGCGGCCGATGCTTATCATGATCGGGGTGGTGCTGGTGATTGTCGCGATCATCGCCGGGGTCAAGTTCGCGCAGATCTCAGCCATGATTAACCAGGCAAAGCAGCCCTTGCCCGCCGCCGTCGTCACCGCCATGCAAGTACCGTTCGACGACTGGCAGCCGACGGTGACCGCCGTGGGCTCGATAAAAGCCGTGCGCGGGGTCGATGTGACCACCGAAGCGGGCGGCATTGTGCGCAGCATCGGTTTTACACCGGGCCAGGAAGTGGCAGCACAGGCGCTGCTGGTTCAATTGAATGCTGATTCGGACATCGCCCTGCTCCATTCGCTGGAAGCCACGGCGGACCTGGCCGCCATCGTCCTCAAGCGTGACCGCGCACAACTGGCGGTCAACGCCGTGTCCCAGGCGCAAGTGGACACCGACAACGCAGACCTCAAAGCCAAACTGGCCGCCGCAGAACAGCAGCGGGCGCTGGTGGCGCAAAAAACCATTCGTGCGCCCTTTGCC
This sequence comes from Pseudomonas bubulae, assembly GCF_900618535.1. Classification (GTDB taxonomy): domain Bacteria; phylum Pseudomonadota; class Gammaproteobacteria; order Pseudomonadales; family Pseudomonadaceae; genus Aquipseudomonas; species Aquipseudomonas bubulae. The sequence continues at coordinate 401,306 of NZ_UYJA01000001.1, forward strand.
GGGCGTATAGGCATTACTGCTGTCAACCCCGGGCAATACCTCAACCCCGGTGACAAAATCGCCACGTTGCAAACCTTCGACCCCATCTATATCGACTTCAACGTGCCCCAGACCCAACTGGAAGCCATTGCTGTCGGCCAAAAAGTATCGGTGACCGCCGACGGCCTCTCCAACCAGACATTCACGGGGCGCGTCAGCACCATAGACACCCGCTTCGACCCGACCACGCGTAACGTCACGGTCGAAGCCAGCGTTGCCAACCCCGGGAAAAACCTGGTGCCCGGCATGTTTGCCCGCGCAGTTGTCGACTCGGGGGCGGTGCTGCGCTACCTGACCGTGCCACAGACAGCCGTCACCTATAACCCCTACGGCACCACCGTTTTTATCGCGCTGTCGAGCAAGAACGACAAGGGTGAAGACGTTCTCACGGCGCAACAGGCCTTTATCAAGACCGGACCGACCCGTGGCGATCAGGTCGCCATCCTGTCCGGTGTGAAGGAAGGCGACCTGTTGATCACCAGTGGTCAGATGAAACTCAAAAATGGCTCACCGGTGCAGATCGACAACAGTGCTGCGCCGCTCAACGATGCGGCGCCAACGCCTCAAGAACATTAAAGGTGACCCATGAAGCTCACCGATACCTTTATCCAGCGCCCGGTCTGGGCCGTAGTGGTTTCGCTGTTTATCCTGATCTTGGGGCTACGTTCGATCTTCGAATTGCCGGTCAACCAATGGCCGCGAACCGAAAATGCGGTGGTCACTATTACTACCGCCTACTACGGCGCCGATGCAGCCACAGTTGCCGGGTTTATCACCCAGCCACTGGAGTCGGCGATCGCCCAGGCCCAGGGCATCGATTATCTGTCTTCGTCGAGTATTACCGGGGTCTCGACCATTACCGCCACGCTGCGGCTGAACTTCGACGCCAGCAAGGCCCTGACCGAGATCAACACCCAGGTCAACTCGGTCAAGAACCAGCTACCGGCCCAGGCCCAGGAACCGGTGCTGTCGGTTGCGGTGGGGCAAACCACGGATGCCATGTACCTGGGGTTCTACAGCGACACCCTGCCCACCAATAACATCACCGATTATCTGGTGCGGGTGGTCAAACCCAAGCTCGACTCGATCCAGGGCGTGCAAACCGCAGAAATCCTCGGTGGGCGCCAGTTCGCCCTGCGTGCCTGGCTGGACCCGGACAAACTGGCGGCCCATAACGTCACCGCCCAGGACGTAGTCGCGGCGCTGGCCAACAACAACTACCTGTCTGCCGTGGGTTCAACCCGCGGGCAAATGGTCACGGTAGACCTGACGGCCGGAACCGACTTGCACACGGTGGATGAATTCAAGCGGCTGGTGATCAAGAACAACGACGATGCCCTGGTGTACCTGGAAGATGTCGCCACTGTGACCCTGGGTGCAGAAAGCTACGACAGCAGCGTGGCGTTTTCCGGCAAACGTTCGGTGTTCGTCGGTATCAAGGCCGCGCCCAATGCCAATATCCTCAGCGTTGCCAGCAGCGTGCGCGACGCCTTCCCCGAACTGCAAGCGCAATTGCCTGCAGGCGTGCGCGGCGAAATCGTTTATGACTCCACAGCGTTCATCAATACTTCGATTGTCGAGGTGGTCAAGACCCTGGTGGAAGCAATGGTCATAGTGTCGGTGGTCATCTACCTGTTCCTCGGCTCATTCCGCGCGGTGATAGTGCCACTGGTGGCGATACCGCTGTCGCTGGTCGGCACCTTCTTTGTCATGTATCTGCTGGGTTACTCGATCAACCTGCTGACCTTGCTTGCATTGGTTCTGGCCATTGGTCTGGTGGTGGACGACGCGATTATCGTGGTGGAAAACGTCGACCGGCATATCAAGGAACAAGGCAAAAGTGTATTTGAAGCCGCGTTGATGGCGGCGCGTGAACTGGGCGGCCCGATCATCGCGATGACGGTGGTGCTGATTGCCGCCTATGTGCCGATCGGGCTGCGCAGCGGCTTGACGGGGGCACTGTTCAAGGAGTTCTGTTTTTCCCTGGCCGGTGCGGTAACCGTATCGGCAGTGGTGGCCTTGACGCTGTCACCGATGATGACCTCCCGGCTATTGCAACCCGGGCAGGATGAAGGTCGCTTCGCGCGCCGGCTCGATCAGTGTTTTGACTGGCTGCGCGGGCGTTACCATCGCGTTTTGTCAGCCGGTCTGGATATCTGGCCGGTGCTGGTGACCTTTGGCTTTGTCCTGTTTGTACTGGTCGCCGCCAGTGGCATGACCGCCAAAAGCGAACTGTCACCGACCGAAGACCAAGGGCTGGTGTTCATGATGATCAAAGGCCCGCCGACAGCTGCACCGCAACAGAAGGAGCCTGAATACGCGCAGATGTTCCAGCTGACCGGGCTGCCCGCCCTCAATCAGGGCCTGGGCGGGGTCTTGCTCAAGCCCTGGAGCGAGCGCACACGCTCCCAGGCCGAGCTGATCTTCGATCTTCAGCAAAAATGGAATCAGGTGCCGGGGGCCACCGTCGCTGCCTTCCCATTGCCTTCGTTACCGGGCGCCCAGGGATTGCCGGTGCAGTTTGTGATCACCACCACCGACTCGGTAGAAAACCTCAATGAAGTGGCTCAGGCCGTGATGGCCGAAGCCCAGAAGCAACAGCTGTTCTGGTTTGCCGACATGGACCTGAAACTGGACAAACCGCAGGCCAGACTGGTGGTCGACCGGGAAAAAATTGCCGCACTGGGCATGACCCAGGCAGATGTCGGCGCAGCCCTGTCAGCTGCATTGGGTGGCAACTACGTCAATTACTTCTCGACCGCCGGGCGCTCATACAAAGTCATCCCGCAAGTACTGCAGGTTGACCGGCTCAACCCCGAGCAGATTCTCGATTACTACATCCGTACGCCCGCCGGTGTGATGATCCCGGCGCGCACGGTGGCGCATATCGAGACCTCGACACAACCCGAGTCGATCAATCACTTCCAGCAGTTGAACTCGGCGACCCTCTCGGGCGTCAGCGGTGTGGCCCAGGGCGAGTTGCTGGCCAGGCTCAACACTATCCTGAGCGACATTGCGCCCTCGGGTTACACCTCGGACTTTTCCGGCGAGTCGCGTCAGTTCATGCAAGAGTCCGGCGGCTTTGTCGGCTTGCTGCTGTTCTCGATATTAATCGTCTACCTGGCCCTGGCCTTCCAGTTCGAAAGCTTCCGCGATCCGGTGGTCATTCTGTTCTCGGTGCCGCCGGCACTGTTTGGTGCGCTGGCCTTTATTACCATGGGCTTTGCTTCGATCAATGTGTACACCCAGGTGGGCCTGGTGACGCTGCTGGGGCTGATCACCAAGCACGGGATCCTGATCGTGCAATTTGCCAATGAACTGCAACGCGCAGGCCGCAGCAAGCGTGAGGCCATTGAGGAAGCCGCCGGCGTGCGCCTGCGGCCGATCCTGATGACCACGGCCGCGATGGTACTGGGCGTGGTGCCGCTGGTCTGGGCTTCCGGTGCCGGGGCTGCAGGGCGCCATGACATGGGGCTGGTGATCTTCGCCGGGCTGTCTATCGGCACCCTGCTGACGCTGTTCATGGTGCCGGCGATGTATATGTTTATCGGTTCCAGCCATCACCTCCAGGCTGCACGACCCTCGACAGATCCGCGCGGCGGATGAATACAGGGGGCAAGGTTGACAGGGTCGCATACGTGCTCTAGGTTGACGCAAACGTAAACGTAAGCACAAAAACAAGCCAAAACAATAATTATAAGAGAGCCACCCATGAGCACGATGGCGATACTGATATCCCTTCTGTTGTTGATGTTTTTCGCCTACCGGGGCGTGACGGTTTTGATCCTGGCGCCGTTGATGGCCGCGCTGGCCGTTCTTCTCAGCGGGGCAGCCGCAGATATCATGCCCACCTTTACCCAGCTGTTCATGAAGGAGCTGGGGCTCTATGTGATCAAGTTTTTCCCCCTGTTCATACTCGGTGCCCTGTTCGGCAAGCTGGTCGCCGACTCCGGAGCAGCGCATACCATCGCTGACTGGTTTATGCGCAAACTCGGCCATCGCCATGCAATTCTCACCGTAGTGCTGGCCTGTGCGCTGTTGACCTACGGTGGCGTATCGCTGTTTGTGGTGGCCTTTGCCGTATACCCGATCGGGGCGGCAATTTTTCGTGAGTCCGGCACGCCAAAACGCTATATGCCAGCGGCCATCGCGCTGGGGGCCTTTACCTTCACCATGACCGCGCTGCCTGGCGCACCGTCGATACAGAACTCGATTCCCACGGCTTATCTGGGCACCACCACCTTCGCCGCCCCGGGCCTGGGCATCATCGCGTCGATCGTCATGCTGTGGATGGGCAGCTGGATGCTGCAATCGCGAGCCCGCAAGGCCATGGCCAAGGGTGAAGGCTACGGCCCCCATGACGACGAAATAGCGTCGAATGCCAGCATAAAAAAACCCGGACTGCTCGTAGCCCTGCTGCCGATAATCGTGGTGATCGGCCTGAACGCGGCGTTCAGCTACTGGATCCTGCCTGCCCTGGACCTCAGCGTTTTGCGTGAAGAGCGCTTTGGCAATATCGACCCGGTGAGCGTCATAGGGCTGTGGTCCGTGCTGTTGGCCCTGATGTGCGCAATCGTATTTGTGATCCTGCTCAACTGGCGCCGCTGGGACAACCTGACGGTCACCCTCAACAAGGGCACCATCGGCGCCCTGCTGCCGATCTTCAACACAGCTTCGGAAGTGGCCTATGGCGCGGTGATCGCCGGTATGGCCGGATTTGCGCTGATCAAGGACACCATCCTCAATGTCTCGCCGGAGCATCCGCTGATTTCGGCCGTGCTCAGCATGAACGTGCTGGCAGGCATTACCGGCTCCTCGTCCGGAGGCCTGAGCATCGCCTTCCGCACCCTGGGCACGGACTATCTGCGCATGATCGAAGCCGCGGGCATCAGCCCCGACCTGTTTCACCGGGTCGCTACCATTGCTGCCGGCGGCCTGGACACCCTGCCCCACTCGGGCGCGGTGATCACCTTACTGGCAATTTGTAACCTTACGCACCGCCAGTCCTACCCGCAAATTTTCATGATGACGACCGTTGTGCCCATGACCGCCTTGCTGGTGGTCATGGTGCTGGGTTCAACGTTCGGCAGCTTCTGACCATGGCGCATAACAACAAGGACTCGACCATGAACACGGCACCTCTCTCTCCCAGCGACCCGCAACGGGATGCTTCGCAGCGTTTCAATATTGCCCGGGCTTGCTGTGACCGCTGGGCTGACGACCCCGAACGCATTGCGATCATCCAGAAAAATGCCGATGGCACGGTTCAATACCACAGCTTTTTGGCCTTGCAACAACAGGCCAACCGCCTGGCCAACAGTTTGCGCGCACAAGGTATCAACGCAGGTGACAGGGTCGGGATCATGCTCCCTCAAGGCCTGGAGGCCGGCACCGCCCATATCGCGCTGTACAAGCTGGGCGCCATTGCGGTTCCGCTGTTCAAGCTGTTCGGTGCGGACGCCATCGAACATCGCGCTTCGAACTGTTCAATGCGTGCGCTGATCACCGACGCCAGCGGCCTGCAGAAGATCGACGGAATTCGTGCCGGCCTTGCCCACTTACAGCTGTGCTACGTTATCGATGCACCCGTGCATCGTAATGACGTGCTTGATTACCATGAGCAACTGCAGTGCCACAGTGACCAGTTCGAGACCCTCGATACGGCGGCCGAGGATCCGGCACTGATCATCTACACCTCCGGCACCACCGGCCATCCTAAAGGCGCTTTGCATGCCCATCGTGTGTTGCTCGGGCATTTGCCCGGCGTGCGCAGTTCACACGACGACTTCCCCCAGCCCGGTGACCGGATGTGGACCCCGGCAGACTGGGCATGGATTGGCGGGTTGCTCGATGTGCTGCTACCTGCCTGGTATCACGGCGTGCCGGTGGTGGCCCACCGCGCTGACAAGTTTGTACCTGAAGACGTATTTGCCCTGATTGAAGCATTGCAGATTAAAAATGTCTTCTTCCCGCCCACCGCCCTCAGGCTGTTACGCCCTGTCGAAAACCCGCAACAGCGCTGGCATCTCGCGCTGCGGTCGGTTGCCAGTGGTGGCGAGTCACTGGGTGATGAACTGTTGGCCTGGGGCGACCAGGCGCTGGGCGTGCGCATCAATGAATTTTATGGCCAGACCGAATGCAATCTGGTGGTGTCCTCCTGCGCCAGCCAGGGGATCTACCGCCCCCATGCCATTGGCCGCGCGGTCGAGGGGTTTGACGTGGCCATCGTCGACGACTATGGCGTGCCCGTGCCCACAGGTGGTTCAGGGCATATTGCCGTGGCCACGCCCAACGGCAGCCAGATGCTGCGCTATTGGGAAAACAGCCAGGCCACTGCCGAGAAATACCTCAACGGCTGGCTGGTGACGGGCGACAAGGGCTCGATGGATGAGGATGGCTATATCTTCTTCCTTGGACGCAACGATGACGTCATCACCAGCGCAGGCTATCGCATCGGACCGACCCCCATCGAAGACTGCCTGATCAAGCATCCGGCGGTGAAAATGGCGGCGGCTATCGGCAAGAAAGATCCGATTCGTACCGAGGTGGTCAAGGCGTTTGTCGTCCTCAACCACGGCTACGCCGCCAGCAACAACACCATACGCGAGCTGCAGGCGCATGTTCGCGCACAACTGGCGGCCCATGAGTACCCCCGTGAAATTGAATTCCTCGACGAACTGCCCATGACCACGACGGGCAAAATCATTCGCAAGGCCCTGCGCGAACTGGAAGAACAACGTACTGCGATGGAGCTGCAAGCATGAATTTTCTAGGAAAGGCTTTCAACGAAATTACCCGGGGCGAAACGTTTGGCCAGTCGCTGACCATCGATGCGTCACACATCAGCCGTGCCTGCGGCATGTTTGGTGACTTCAACCCGTTGCACAGCGATGCCCAATTTTGTGCTAGCAGCCGTTTCGGTCGACCGATCCTGCATGGGCCAATGACCAGCGCCTTCATGTCTGCTTCCATCGGCATGTATTTCTACGGCACCGCCGTGGCCTACCTTGAGCATAACTGCCGGTTTATCGCTCCGGTGTTTGCAGGCGACACCCTGAGTGTCGAATGGACCATTACCGAAACCCTCGACAAACCCCGCAGCAATGGCGGTATTGCCGTACTCAACGGCTATTGCAGCAACCAGCGCGGCGAGCAGATTGCCGAGGCCAGCGGCAAGATTTTGCTCAGCAATCGGACGCCGGTTTAGACCTTTTCCAACAGCCCGGCTGGCTGTGAACATTGCCCGCCACGACAAGTCGGCGGGTCCTTGAGGATGAATATGATATGTCCCGGCTAACGACCTCTCTGCAAGACACCGCAGCCCCCGATGGAGTCTGTTATGGCTGCGGCAGCCACAACCCTCACGGCTTGCATATCAAGAGTTACTGGCACGCAGACGGTGTGCATGTGATCGCCGAACACCTGCCGGACCCCAAATATTGCGGTTGGCCCGAACTGGTATACGGCGGCATGATCGCCATGCTGGTGGACTGCCATTCGAACTGGACGGCCATGGCTTATCACTACCGCATGGAGCAGCGCGATGCGGCCAGCCTGCCGCGGATCAATTGCGTCACGGGCAACCTGGGAATCAAATTTATCAAACCGACGCCCATGGGCGTACCGCTGACCTTGCGGGCCCGGGTGGAAGGCGACGTGGGGCGTAAAACGCGGATTTTATGCGAGGTCTATGCCGGGGATGTGCTGACGGCGGTGGGCGATTCGATTTTCGTACGGGTCGACACCGGGCAACTGGCCACGGCAGCCCATGGCCGCGCTGCGGGTTAAAGCTGATCGGCGTGACATCATCGCGAGCAAGCTCGCTCCCACCCTGATTGCCAGCAGCGCAATCGGTGGGAGCTGACTGGTCCGGGATCCAGCCGTTATTTACTCAGGACTCTGGCGTCTTTGGTGCGGATCTCCTTGATTACCGCATTGACGCGATTGACCAGCACATAGTGGCCGCTGATTTGCACCCACTGTTCATGTTCATCAGGTTTTGGCAGGCCCCGGGCGTGCCAGTCCTTGATCGCCTCCGCGTCCCGGATGAATTGATCAGGCGCCTTGTCGCCGTTGCCATAGCAACTGCTCAGGTCCATGGACTCAGCCAGTATCTGCCCCGGCTTGCAGTCCCCGGGTTTGTCGTCATCAGCCTGTGCTGCGTAAGGCATGGCGCACAAAAGACCGGCCATTATTGATGCAGAAATCAAGCTGCGCATGTTCACCTCAACGTATGGGAGTACAGGCTTTATGGACAAGCCCTCACTGCAGTACGTTCCAATATCTTAATCAAGAATATTGATCACGAGATCAGCAATGACGATTGGACTGCACTTATAGCTTGAGGTGAAGTAACCACAAGGCCGCTGAAAATAATAAACGGCCATTTGTGGAGAACAGCATGTCATTCAATATCAACAGCTTCAAGCTTGAGGGGCGTCGGGCCCTGATCACCGGATCAGGCCAGGGTATCGGGCTTGAACTGGCCCGCGGCCTGGGCGCAGCTGGCGCAACGGTGGTGATCAACACTCGCAATATCGATAAATCTCGTGCCGTGGCCGCTCAACTGCGCGACGAAGGGCTGAAGGCTGAATCCGTGGCCTTCGATGTGACCGACCGCGAGCAATTGCTAGCCGCGATCAACACCTTTGAGAGCGATGTCGGGGCCATCGATATTCTGGTCAACAACGCCGGCATCCAGCGTCGTGCGCCACTGGAGGACTTCAGCGCCAGCGACTGGCACGACGTGATGCGCACCAACCTGGACGGTGTGTTCCATGTTTCCCAAGCTGTTGCGCGGCACATGATCGCCCGCGGTCGCGGCAAGATCATCAATATCTGCTCGGTGCAAAGCCAGCTGGCACGCCCGACCATCGCCCCTTATGCCGCCTCCAAAGGCGCAGTGAAGATGCTCACCAAAGGCATGTGCGCCGAGTGGGCACGGCATGGCATCCAGGCCAATGGCCTGGCCCCGGGCTATTTTGCCACCGAAATGAATCGCGCCCTGGTCGATAACCAGGAGTTTTCCGAGTGGCTGTGCAAGCGCACCCCGGCTGGCCGCTGGGGCCGGGTTGATGAGCTGTGCGGAGCCGCGGTGTTCCTGGCTTCGCCGGCTTCGGACTTTATCAACGGGCAAACCCTGTTTGTGGACGGGGGCCTGACCAGCGTTGTTTGACCCGCACCTGAAAAACAATAACAAGGAACACCCCATGAGCACGCTTAAAGAACCAGCACTGCCCTTGAGCGAGATCGGCAGTGCGCAGGTCAAGACCCAGGGCTTCGCGACCAAACGCTGGCTGTATCTGATCCCGCTGATATTCATTACTTACAGCCTGGCCTACCTGGACCGGGCCAACTACGGCTTTGCCAGTGCGGCGGGCATCGAGCAGGACCTGGGCATCACCAAGGGCATGTCCTCGCTGATCGGTGCGCTGTTTTTTCTCGGTTACTTTTTCTTCCAGGTACCGGGGGCGATCTACGCGCAGAAGTACAGCGTGCGCAAACTGGTGTTCTGGAGCCTGATCCTGTGGGGCTTTTGCGCCATGGCCACGGGGTTGGTGACCAATATCCCGATGCTGATGTTTATTCGGGTTTCCCTGGGCATTGTCGAAGCGGCCGTGATGCCGGCCATGCTGATTTTCATCAGCAACTGGTTCACCCGCAAAGAGCGCTCGCGGGCCAATACCTTCCTGGTGCTGGGCAACCCGGTGACCGTATTGTGGATGTCGGTACTGTCCGGCTACCTGATCCAGGCCTGGGGCTGGCGCGAAATGTTCATCATTGAAGGCGCGCCAGCGGTGCTCTGGGCCTTCGTCTGGTGGCGCATGGCGCGAGACAGGCCTGAACAGGTGAACTGGTTGACGCCACAGGAAAAAGCCCGACTGGCGTCGACCCTGGCTGATGAACAGAAAGGCATGCAACAAGTGCGCAATTACCGTCAGGCGTTTACCAGCCCTGTGGTGATCCAGTTGTGCTGTGTGCATGCGCTGTGGAGCATTGGCGTGTACGGTTTTATCATGTGGCTGCCGAGCATTATCAAACAGGCAGCGGCGGCGGACATCGTGACAGTTGGCTGGCTAAGCGCAGTTCCTTATGTCGCAGCGGTAGCGACGATGCTGGCTGTGTCCTGGGCTTCGGACAAAACCCAGCAGCGCAAACCCTTCATCTGGCCGCTGCTGGCCTTGGGGGCGCTGGCCTTCTTCTGCTCGTTCCTGCTCGGGTCTTCACATTTCTGGTTGTCGTTTGCTTTGCTGACTATTGCCGGTGCTGCACTTTACGCACCTTATGGGCCTTTTTTCGCACTGATACCGGAGATTATTCCTTCGAACGTGTTCGGCGGAGCCATTGGCCTGATCAATGCCTGTGGCGCCCTGGGGGCCTTTGTCGGCTCCTGGATCGTGGGCTACCTGATCGGCCTTACCGGCAATCCGGGGGCGGCGTATATCTTTATGACGGCCGGGGTGCTGTCTTCGGCATTGCTGATGGCCTGGGTGAAAGTGCTGCGCTAGACATATCCAGCTTTGAGAGTGTTTCTCAAAGGGGTGACAGCGAAACAGGGAATGTTATACAGTATCAGTACTTTATAACATTCCCTTGCCAGCGACCCTTCAATGACCCTCCCTACTCCCCCCTTGAATCAGCGCCTGCTGTCCATCGATGCCCTGCGCGGCCTGGTTATCCTCTTTATGCTGCTGGACCACGTGCGCGAGACGTTCTTCCTGCACCGGCAAGTAGCCGACCCGATGAATATCGAGATCACCGACCCTGCACTGTTCTTCAGCCGTACCCTGGCCCATCTGTGTGCGCCGGTGTTTGTCTTGCTGACCGGTCTGTCGGCGTATCTGTATGGCGAAAAGTATCAGGGCAAAGGCGATGTTTCGGCGTTCCTGTTCAAGCGCGGGCTGTTTCTGGTGCTGCTGGAGTTCACTCTGGTCAACTTCGCCTGGACTTTCCAGTTGCCGCCGTCGGTGATCTACATGCAGGTCATCTGGGCCATTGGCGTCAGCATGATCGCCCTTGCCGCCCTGGTGTGGCTGCCACGCCCGGTCTTGCTGATACTTGGCCTGGGAATCATCGCCGGGCACAATCTGCTGGATAACCTGCATTTTGCGGCGGGGTCGATGATGCATGTGCCCTGGGCGATTTTGCATGATCGCGGCTGGATTGAAGTGGGCGACAGCTTGCGCATGCGCACGTCCTATCCGGTGTTGCCGTGGATCGGCGTGATTGCTCTGGGTTATTGCCTGGGCCCCTGGTTCACCCGCTCCACCCCGCCAGCCCTGCGCCAGCGCTATCTGTTGCTGGCGGGCAGTGGCGCCCTGCTCGGCTTTATGCTGCTGCGTTTGTTCAATGGCTATGGCGAAGCCCCCTGGGCAAGCCATGACTCCGCCATGCACAGCGTGATGAGTTTTTTCAATATCACTAAATACCCGCCTTCGCTGTTGTTTCTCGCCTTGACCCTGGGTGTGGGCCTGTTGCTGTTGCTGACGTTTGAGCGGGCGCAACAGCGCAAGTGGATCAGCACCCTGGCCGTGTTTGGCGCAGCCCCGATGTTTTTCTATCTGTTGCATCTGTATGCACTCAAAGTGCTGTACCTGGCCAGTGTTGCCCTGTTTGGCTTGAATCAGGGCAACTATTTCGGTTTCGACAGTATCGGGGCGGTGTGGTTAACGGCCGTGCTGCTGGCCATTTCGTTGTATTTGCCGGTGCGCTGGTTCGCCAACTTGAAAGCCCGCCGGCGGGATATCACCTGGCTCAAGTATTTCTGATTCTGACGGCGCCCCCCTTTGCCCAACAGGATCGATTATCATCTCGCCGCCGGTCCCCCCTAGCGGGGGGTTAAAAGGGAATCCGCAGTGCTTTTTCAGCACCCAACGGAACTGCCCCCGCAACTGTAGATGACGAGCCTGCTCCAAGATTGCCACTGGGATACCCCCCGGGAAGGCTGGAGCAAGCGATGACCCATCAGTCAGGAGACCTGCCGGCAAAGTCCACAAACTAACCGGCGGGGTGTCCGGGGAGGCATCCTGCTTTGTACTGTTGCTGCAGCAGTACCCGATGATGCATTCCCGTCCGTGCACCTGTGCCCCGTGTACGATCAAATGGAGATTGCATCATGCTGTTGCACCGCGTTGTTACGCTCATGGTCACGCTGGCCTTGCCGGCCCTGGCTCATGCGACCCCCACGCAATACCCCCTGACCCTGCAGAACTGCGCCACCCCGCTGACGTTTGAGAATGCCCCCAAAAGCGCGGTAACCATTGGCCAGGCCGGCACCGAAATGCTCTATGCCCTGGGCCTTGGTGACAGGCTGGTGGGTACTTCTTTGTGGTTCAACGATGTCCCCGTGCAATACCAGGCACAGAACGACAAGGTTGAGCGCCTGGCCGACAATGACCCGAGCTTTGAAGCCGTCATTGGGAAACGCCCGGAGCTGGTGGTCGTGCAGCTGGAGTGGATGGTGGGGCCGCAGGGTGTGGTGGGCACCCGCGAGCAGTTTCACGAACTGAAGGTACCGACTTACCTGATGCCTTCTGACTGCGAGGGCAAAGACAACCTGGTTGGCGCCGACGGCACGCGCATGCAGCCATTCAGTATCGACACTGTCTACAAGAGCATCAGCCAGCTGGCAGAGATCTTCGATGTGCAGGCGCGCGGCGAACAACTGAACAACCAGCTCAAGGCGAGCCTGGAAAAATCCATTGCCTCGCTCAAGGGCAAGGACCTGAGCGCCACCAGTGCGCTGTTCTGGTTCTCCAGTGCGGACATGGATATTGACCCATATGTTGCCGGGCGCAAGGGTATCCCCGACTTTATGCTCAACACCCTGGGCGTGCGCAATGTGGTGGAGTCCGATGAAGAATGGCCAACTGTCGGCTGGGAAACCCTGGCCAAGGCCAACCCGACATTTTTGGTCATCGCGCGCATGGATCGCCGACGCTTCCCGGCGGATGACGTCGAGAAAAAACTTGAGTTCCTGCGTACCGACCCGGTAACCCGCAATATGGATGCCGTGAAAAACAACCGCATCATTGTCCTCGATGCCCACGGGATGCAGGCCAGCCTGCGCCTGTTCGACGGCATCGAAACACTCGCAACTGCGATCAGCCGCCACGACCTGCCTAAATGACTGCACGGTTGATCACTGCCTTCGCCGCCTGTACAGCACTGCTGCTGGCTGTATTCGCCGGGGTCGCTATCGGTGAAACTCCGATCGCACCCGATGTGGTGCTGCAGGTACTGGCCAACAAACTGTGGGGCGCCGGGCATGCACTGGACCCGATCGACGAAGGCATTGTCTGGAACTATCGCCTGACCCGAGCCCTGGTGGCCGCGGCCTGCGGTGCGGGGCTGGCCATCTGCGGCGTGGTATTGCAGTCCTTGCTGCGCAACCCGCTGGCCGACCCCTACCTGCTGGGCATTTCTGCCGGGGCGTCCACAGGTGCCGTTGTGGTCGCGGTGCTTGGCCTGGGCGCCGGGGCCATTTCACTGTCGGCCGGGGCCTTTGCCGGGGCAATTTGCGCCTTTGCCCTGGTTATTCTGCTGGCACGGGCCAGCGGGCCCTCCGGTGTAAGTGCCCAGATCATCCTGGCAGGCATTGCCGGTTCTCAGTTGTTCAACGCAATCACTGCCTTTCTGATCACCAAATCGGCCAGCTCCGAGCAGGCTCGCGGGATCATGTTCTGGTTGCTGGGCAACCTCAGTGGCGTGCGCTGGCCTTCGGTATGGCTGGCAGTGCCTGCAGCGGTGCTGGGGCTGGCGGTGTGCCTGTGGCATCGACGGGCGCTGGATGCATTCACCTTTGGTGCTGACTCTGCGGCCTCATTGGGTATCCCGGTGCGCCGGGTGCAGCTATTGCTGATCAGTTGTACGGCGCTGGTGACGGCGGTGATGGTGTCGATTGTAGGCTCCATCGGTTTTGTCGGGCTGGTCATTCCCCACGCCGTGCGCTTGCTGGTCGGTACCGGGCATGGCCGCCTGCTGCCCGTCAGCGCCCTGGGCGGGGCCTTGTTCCTGATTGCCGCCGATGTGCTGTCACGCACCTTGATAAAAGGCCAGGTGATTCCCGTCGGCGTGGTCACTGCCCTGGTGGGCGCGCCCGTATTTGCGCTGATCCTGATCGGCCGGAGACATGCACGATGACGGTACTGAGTTGTAGCAACCTGAGTTACCGCGTGGGTGATGCCCAGCTGTTGCAGGGCATCACCCTCAGTGTGCAGCGCGGCGAAACCCTGGGGATAGTCGGGCCCAACGGCTCCGGCAAGTCCACATTGCTCAAGCTGCTGGCCAACCTGCGGGTGCCCGGCCAGGGCCAGGTTTTACTGCACGGGCAAGCGCTGCGCAAAATGAGCCAGCGCAACATTGCGCAAACCCTGGCGGTGGTCGAGCAGCATGCCGACACCCACGACAGCATTGGCGTTTTTGATGCCGTCGCGCTGGGCCGTACACCCTGGCTGTCGGCGCTAAGCCCGTGGTCAGCCAGGGACACGGCCATTGTCGAGCAGGCACTGGCCGATGTGGATGCTACGCATCTGCGCAACCGTACCTGGCGCGGGCTCTCGGGTGGTGAGCGACAACGCGTGCATATCGCCCGGGCCCTGGCCCAGCGCCCGCAAATCCTGTTGCTGGATGAGCCCGCCAATCATCTGGATATCCAGCATCAGCTGGCCATATTAAAAACCATACATGCCCTGCCCGTGACCACCCTGATCGCCATGCACGACCTCAATCAGGCCCTGAGCTGTGATCGCCTGGCGATTCTTGAACGTGGCCGCTTGATGGCGCTTGGTAAACCCCTTGAAGTCCTGACCACGCAACGGCTGCAGAGCACATTCGGGGTACAGGCGCATTACCTGACTGACCCTTTTGACGGCGCGCAGATCCTGCGTATGTGCGTTTGAATACTATTTAAGAGAGCCACCCATGCGTATTTCATCCCTGACCCTGCTGCTGACCACTGCCCTGCTCTGTACTTCGGCACTGGCACAAACCCACGAAGTGAAAATGCTCACCCGCAGTGCCACGGCCGGTATGGTCTATGAACCGGATTACCTGCAGATCGCCCCCGGCGACACGGTCAGGTTCATCCCCACACAAAGCGGCCACAATGCGGCCACACTGCCCGGACTGCTGCCTGAAGGTGCGCAACCGTTCAAGGGCAAGATCAACCAGGAGGTAGAGCAAACCTTCAGCGTGCCCGGCCTCTACGGCATTCAATGCACCCCGCACCTGGCCATGGGCATGGTCATGCTGATTCAGGTGGGCGAACCTTCTACCGAGCCCCCGGTGCTGCCCGCCACGTTACCCAAACGCGCGTTGGACCGTTTGACTGCTGCACTGCAACAGCAGCAGGTGGCGAAATGAGTGCCGTGGGTACGCGCTCCGCGATCCTGATCGCCCTCGCCAGCCCCCTGGCCGTGGCGGAGTCGGCCCAGGAGCAAGCCAAGGGCTTTATTGAAGACAGCACCTGGAGTGTGGTCAACCGTACGGTCTACGACAGCCGTGAGTATCGCCACGGAGCCAGCAACAGCGGCGCACGCAATGCCTATAAATCGCGCTCCGATCGCAATGGCTATGCCGAAGAGTGGGCTTACGGCTTGATGGGCACCCTGCAATCAGGCTTTACCCAGGGCCTGATCGGTGTCGGGGTGGATGCCCACGCCTATATGGGCCTCAAGCTGGACAGTGGCGGCGGTCGCGCCGGCAAGGCCCGCCTGCTTGGGCTGGACAACGACGGCTACCCCAAGGACAACTACGGCCGGGGTGGCGTGGCGCTCAAGCTGCGTATGTCAAACACGGTGCTGTCCTGGGGCGAGCAGCGGGTCAAGACCCCGGTGTTCAGCTCATCCGACAGCCGCTTGCTGCCGGAAACGGCCACGGGGGTGTTCCTCACCAGCAACGAGTTCAATGCCCTTAAAATGGTCGGTGGGCATTTCACCGAAAGCACCGACCGCAATGCCAGCAGCCACAATCAGGGCTTTGTGGTCAATTATTCCAATGGCCCCAAAGGCAATGCATTCGACCTGGCCGGGCTGGTGTATACCTCGAGCAAAAACCTCAGCGCCAGCCTTTACACCTCGCGCTACGAAGACACCTGGAACCAGCATTACCTGGGCGCCGTCTTCAGCCACGCGCTGGATGAAAACCGCTCGCTGTCGCTGAACCTCAACCTGTACCGCACAACCGATGAAGGCAAGGCGCTGTCGGGCAATATCGATAACACCACCTGGAGTTTGCTGAGCACCTATGCCCAGGGCCCGCACAGTTTCAGCGTGGGCTATCAGAAAGTGCATGGCAACACGCCATTTGATTATGTGACACGGGGCGCGATTTTCCTGACCAATGCGGTCCAGCTATCTGACTTCAACGCACCCAACGAACAATCATGGCAAGCGCGTTACGACCTGGCGATGACACCCTGGGGTATGCCGGGGCTGGTGTTCAGCGCAGCGTATGTGCGAGGTAGCCAGATTGACGGCAGCCATGTGGATCCGCGGGGCGGCTATGCGTACCTGGGCTATGGCAAAGGCGGGAAGCACTGGGAACGGGATCTCGAAGCGCGCTATGTGGTGCAGAGCGGTGCAGCCAAGGGCACCATCATGTCATTGCGACATAATGTCCATCGCGGCAATACCGCACAGGCCGAACTGGATGCGGACCAGATACGCCTGGCGGTCGAATACCCGCTGACGGGCCGGTTTTAGGTAAACCAACCGTAGCAGTTGCCGAAGGAACGAGGCTGCTGCTACGGCGTTTAACTGCGAATCAGTGCATCGAACCATGATCGTGGTGCATCGGCATGCTATTAAGTGCACGCGCCTCGGCCTTCACCTCAATCTGTTCCTTGACCCCTTTGCTGTCTTCAACAATAAGGGTCAAAGGTACCTGGTCACCGGCTTTGACCTGATTGACCAGGTCAATCAGCATCACATGGTAGCCCTCAGGTTCGATAGCCACGCTCTTGCCCGCCGGTAGCGCTACCGATGTCACTGGCTGCATGCTCATCACGTCGTTTTGCATCTTCGATTCGTGGATCTGTACGGTCTTGGCTACCGGAGAACGGACTTCAACCAGCTTGCTGTCGGTGCTCGAAGTAATGTGCATAAAGGCACCGGTCGAAGGCTGACCGGCCACGGTGGCGCGCACCCAGGCATCATCAACAACGGTTTGCGCAGAAACGTGCAGGCTCATGCCCAGCAGTGACAACAGTAGATACTTAACAGGCTTCATAGGGTTGGCTCATTCCAAAGTGCACAGGATTAGCAGACTGACATCACGGTGAGCAGGTCTTCGGCACACTGCTTGGCTGACAGTGAAGGCGACAGGCCAAGACGCAACACACCACGGGAATCGAAAACGAAACTGGTTGCGGTGTGAGACAGGGTGTAAGAGTCACCGGTAGGGATCTTCTCGTAAAACACCTTGAATTCCTTGGCCGTAGCCGCGGTTTCTTCCAGTGTGCCGGACAAGGCAATAAAGCTCGGGTCAAAGGCTTTTACATAGGCATCAAGCATCTCCGGCTTGTCGCGCTCCGGGTCCAGGGTGATAAACACCACCTGCAAGCGGTCGCCGTCGGGGCCCATCATTTTCTTCGCCTGGGCGGCACGGGCCAGGGCGGTCGGGCACACGGCCGGGCACTGGGTAAAGCCGAAGAAAATCATCGGCATCATCCCGCGAAAACTGCCCAGCATCATCTCGTTGCCTTGAGCATCCCTGAGCTTGAATTTGCGCCCGAGGATTTCATTGCTGAGGTCTTTGCCGTACTTGTATGACAAACCGCTGCCAGGGTCGCAACCTGCGATCAAGCCCAGGCTGAGCAAGCCAAGACCGGTGACTACGCGGCGGCGAGTCAGTAAATCATTCATGTCAGGTTCCTTTAAGCGGCCTTTTCCAACGGAAAAGGCCTTTAACCTGCGTATTATCAGGCAGGTGTGTACGCTGCCCGATGCCAGGA
Source organism: Pseudomonas bubulae (assembly GCF_900618535.1). GTDB lineage: Bacteria > Pseudomonadota > Gammaproteobacteria > Pseudomonadales > Pseudomonadaceae > Aquipseudomonas > Aquipseudomonas bubulae. The sequence goes on from NZ_UYJA01000001.1 coordinate 419,298, forward strand.
GTGACCGGCTTGGCGCGCACGATTGCTGTGGGGTAGACGTGTTGCATGGGCGCAGAATTTACCACTGTCGCTAGGCTGTCGCACGGCAGTCACGCCCCTCAATGGTGCACTACAGCGCCAGCAGCCTGTAAAACCGGGGGATGCAGCAACGCCTGCGACAAATCGACACAGGCATGATTTCTGGCGGATTCAGCGCTTTGCACTATGGGCAATCACCTGTCGCACCGTTATAAACAGCAACGCAGACAACACGGCATACAGGCCAAAGAGCCAGGCGGCAGCATTGGCGGCACCCTCCACGCCACCCGTAGCGGATAAACCGGCCATATTCGCAATCATCCCCGCCAGTGCCGCGCCAATCGCCGTGGCAATCAGTTGCACGGTGGTAATGGACGCACCGGCAATGTCCTTTTCGCTGTCAGGCACATTGGCCAGTACTCGGGTAAGCAGATGCGGCCACGCCAGCCCGATCCCTGTACCGACGCCGATCATTGCCAGGGAAACGCCGGTCAGGCTGATCAATGAACTGCCGCTTTGCGGCACACAGACAGCCGCCAGTGCCAGCCCCGACACCACAAATACGGGGCCGCAGCAGATTGCCCGGTTGGCAGATGCCAGCGCCAGGCCGCTGCTGTAAAGCGCACCAAGGGTCCAGCCGGCCGCCATCAGTGCTGCAATATAGCCCGCCACCAGCGGGGTTTGCAGATGCAGAACCTGCAAGAAGTACGGTACAAACACTTCGCTGGTCATGCCAATGACCATCAGGCTCATCGACAGATAGATCGGCAACAGCGCACTGCCAGGGCTCAGGCTGTGCTTGGGCAACATGCGGTGCCTGTCGCTGCTTTCAACACGGTACACGGCATACAGCAGTACCAGCCCGATCACCAGCCCAAGCGCGTTATACAGCGGCGATGGCTTGATGCTGCCCAGGGCAATCGCCATCACCACGCCAGTCAACAGCAACAGTTGCAGCCAGGGCAAGACCAGACGAGGTGATGCCTCGACTCTTTTCCCGGGCAGCATGGCCCAGGCCAGCAGCATAAACAGCAGGGTTACCGGGATCAGCGCCCAGAATGCTGCACGCCAGGCATCGTACTGCGCAAACACCCCGCCAACGGCCGGGCCAATCAAGGTCGCGGCGCCCCACATTCCTGAAATCAGGGCCATTGCCCTTGGCCACAGGGTTTGGTTGAACACCAGTCGGATCATTGAATATGGCAGGGCAAACAACAGTCCGCCGCCAAGGCCTTGAATGGTGCGCCCCAACACCAGCACGGCCATGTCAGGGGCGCTGCTGCACACCCCGCAACCCAGCGCAAAGACCAGCCCGGCGAGGCTATACGCGAGCCTGGGGCCAAGGGCCGACAGGCATTTGGCCGATACTACCGAGCCAATGATCGAGGCCACCACAAACAGTGTGGTGTTCCAGGCGTAGTAATCCAGCCCGCCGATATCCTTGACCACCGAGGGCAAAATGGTTGTCACCAGATACACGTTGATGGCATGCAACGCCACTCCGCCTGCCAGTGCCACCGATCGCAGCCCGTTGCGGCCCCATAGCAATGCCGACCATCCCGATGCCGTTGTCATTTCCCTTCCTTGAGTTCCATTTCGATGCAATCAGCCTATTATAAAAGCAAATGCTTTGGTAATTATTTATCCTCCAAGCGGTATGATCCCCCCATAAACCTCATTACCCTGATGACTTTGTACGATGCCCGTGACCGACTCTCCTGATATTGCACGCAACACCGGGGCCACTGCCGAGCGGATCCTGTTTCTGCTTAAAACCCGTGGGCCATTGAAAACCGCGGATCTTGGGGCAATGCTCGATATCACCCCGGAAGCTGCGCGCCAGCAGATTCAGAAGCTGGTAGACGGCGCCATGATCGTTGGCTGCCTGATGCCGCCGGTTGGGGCCGGGCGCCCTTCGCAAAAATGGGTATTGACCGATACCGCTCAAGCCAGATTCCCCAATACCCATGCGCAGCTCACGGCGCAGTTGATTGATTCAATCAAGCTGATCTACGGCAATGAAGGGATCGACAAAGTGGTCGAGAGCATGGAACTGGCCAATACCCGCGAATACGTTGCAGCCTGTGAGCAAGGGCGAAACCTGCAAGAGAAAGTTCAGGTGCTGGTGGCCATACGCGACAGCGCCGGGTATATGGCGAGCATGGAAGCTGAAGGCGAGAACTGGTTGATCATCGAAAATCACTGCCCGATCTGTGTTGCAGCGCAGCAATGCCAGGGCTTTTGCCGGGCAGAGTTGCAAGTGTTTCAGGCGGCCATCGGGGACTCGGGGCAGGTTGAGCGAACCGAACACATGATCACAGGCAGTCGCCGTTGCGTGTATCGGGTAACCCCTGCTTGACGCGCATTTTTTTCACATAGGCTTCACCTCTCCGCCACTTCCTCCCGATTAACGTGCTGGCCATAACTTACGTCGATAACAGGCGCGCAGATGGAAAGCATGGCTGGCGTTGTACCTTGCAATACCCGCACTCGAGGTGTTGAGCGCTGGGCAATACCCGGTTTGATCCTGGCTTTTGTCGTATTTTATCTTTTGCCGCTGATGAGCCACGGCTTATGGATACCTGACGAAACCCGCTATGCCCAGATCAGCCAGGAAATGCTCCATAGCGGCAACTGGGTAGCCCCACACTTTATGGGCTTGCGCTATTTCGAGAAGCCGGTTGCCGGTTACTGGATGATCGCCATCGGGCAAGCTGTATTCGGTGACAACCTGTTTGGTGTGCGGATCGCCTCGGCACTGAGTACCGGGCTGAGTGTCTGGCTGGCATGGCTGATTGCCGGGCGCCTGTGGCATGACCCGCGCAAGCGTTTTGCCAGCGCACTGCTGTATATGAGTTTTGGACTGGTGGCCGGGCAAGCCGGCTATGCCAACCTCGACCCGCAGTTCACCTTCTGGGTCAACCTCAGTCTGGTAGCACTCTGGTATGCCTTTGACAGCACCACCCGCCGCGCGCGCATCGGTGCCTGGGCCGTGCTGGGCGTGGCCTGCGGCATGGGCTTTATGACCAAGGGGTTTCTGGCCTGGTTACTGCCCGTGTTGATCGCCGCTCCCTATGCCTTGTGGCAGCGGCGCGTCAAGGAAGTGCTGAGCCATGGCCCGTTGGCGATCCTTGTCGCAGTGGCTGTCTGCCTGCCGTGGGCGCTGGCGATCCACCATCAGGAACCGGACTTCTGGCAGTTTTTTTTCTGGAACGAACACGTACGCCGTTTCAGCGCGGCCGATGCACAACATACCCAACCCTGGTGGTTCTACCTGCCGATCCTGTTGGCCGCCAGCCTGCCCTGGGCGGCCTTGCTGCCGAAAACCCTGATGGATGCCTGGAAACACAAGCGCCAACCTGCGATCGGCTTTCTGCTGTTGTGGATGCTGCTGCCACTGGCCATCTTCAGCATGAGCAAGGGCAAGCTGCCCACCTACATCATGCCGTGCCTGCTGCCTTTGGCGCTGCTGATGGGCCGAGCCGTGGTTTCATGGATTGAACAGGCAAAGGGCCGCACCCTGCGTATCAACGGCCTGTTGAATGTGCTATTGGCGGTTGCCGGCCTGGTTGGACTGGCTTACCTGCAATTCAGTCGCCCGGTGTATGAGAACACCGAGGTGTTCAGCCTGTCTCTGGTCTATATCGTGTTGCTGGGCTGGCTGCTTAGCAACGCCCTGCAAGCCCTACGCCCGCTGCTGCTGTGGGCAGCACCTGCGATGGGCATGGGTGTGCTGGTGGCGCTGTTGCCCGCTGCGATGCCGGGAGTGATCATCAACAGCAAAATGCCCGATCAGTTTATTGCCGAGCATGTACAGGAACTGAGTCAGGCCCGCACGCTGCTCAGCAATGACCTGGGCGCGGCATCGGCCCTGTCCTGGCGCCTGGGTCGGCCTGATATCACGCTCTATAACAGCACCGGAGAGCTTAAATATGGTTTGGGTTATGCCGATTCAGCCGGGCGTCAGGTTGATATGGATAGCATCGATCGCTGGATGAAGGAGGCACGTTTACGCGGCTCGGTCGGCGTGGTCATGCGCGCTCATTCGGCACTGGAAACCCACGAAGTCGAGCTGCTGCCGCTGGGTGGCAAGCGCTACGAACGCGGTGATCTCGCGATTTTCATCTTTCCCAAGGTTCAGCCTGAATGACTCTGATCAAACGCTGGAACAGCGAGCAAAAAGGCTTGCTGGTGTTGTTGGCCGTATCTGCCCTGCTCTTGTTGCTGGGCCTGGGTTCACGGGAGCTCTGGGGCCCGGAAACCCGCTGGGCCAATATCGCCCTGCAGATGCTGCAGAGCGGTGATTACCTGGATCCTTATCTGAAAGGCTCGCCCTACTACGACAAGCCCCTGCCCTCGTACTGGCTGATCACGGCAACCGCAAGCTTGATGGGTGGCCTGGGCAACTGGTCCTTGCGCCTGTCATCCGTTATTGCCGCCTGGCTAAGCGTGTGGCTGGTGTACCTGCTCGGCGAGCAGTTGTTTCGCAAGGGCACCGGGCTGATCGCTGGCTGGATGCTGGCCACGACCTTCTACTTTGTATTCTGGGCGCGGGTGGCCACGGCGGACATCCTTACGGTGTTCGGCTTGCTGGCGGCAGTCTGGTGGTACTGGCGCGGCCCCGATGACACCCGTCTGAGCCGGTACTGTGTGTTTTTCCTGTTGCTGTCCCTGACCTCGCTGCTCAAGGGGCTGATCGGTTTTATCCTGCCAGGGCTGGTGCTGTTGCCTCATCTGCTAAGTGAACAACGCTGGAAGCGTCATCTGAACCTGCGTTTGCTCCTCGCCCTGGTGGTTGCCGGGGCCGTATATATGCTGCCCTTCGTGCTGTCCCACCTGTATGGCGCGCCCACCTATGGCGAAAGCGGGCTGGAACTGGTGCTACGTGAAAACGTGGTGCGGTTCTTCAACCCCTTTGACCATATGGGGCCGATCTACACCTACCTGATCTACTTGCCGGCCTACACCCTGCCCTGGGCACCGTTCTGGATGATCGGGCTGTGGGTGGCCGTACGTCAATGGCGGCATATCGAGCCCAATACGCGGTGGCTGGTGTGGGGGCTGGGTTTGCTGTTTGTATTTTTCACCGCCAGCGGCAGCCGGCGCAGTTATTACGTGTTGCCGCTGGTGCCGTTGGCCCAGCTGCTGGCGGCCTGGTGGGTGACCCGGCGCATGGCGCAAGGCAAAACCAACCCGCGCCGCTGGAACATCGGTTTCGGCATGAGTGCGACGTTACTGCTGTTGGTGCTGGGGGTGTTCTATCCGTGGTCCAACGGCGGCGGCGGGGTTATCCAGTTTGGCCAGGATGTGAAAGCGCGGGCCAGCCAGCAGGCGCCCTGGGATCAGTGGCGCATGGTGATGATTGATGTCGACAACAAACTGCCCATGTATGTGCAGAATGAAGGCGAGCCGTTCTTCTATATCGACCAGAGCCAGGATTACCCTCGCGATGGCGACAGTGCCGGGTTAATGGCCTGGCTGGACAAAACCAGCGGCCAGCATTTCAACCCGCAACGTACGCTGATTTTTGCCCAGTACCGCAGTGGCGATCCCCTGCCCCTTGGCTACTTGAGCGTGGATCACCAGACCCTCACCAGCCAGCCGGACAATGGCGACCGGTTGTTGCACAAACGCGAAGGTGGCAGCGTGGTGTATATCCCGCAATTACCCTGACCATACCCTGTGGGAGCGGGCTTGCTCGCGATAGAAGCGACGCGGTGTACCTGTCACGGCGCGTCGATGCAATCGCGAGCAAGCTCGCTCCCACCGGTACTCAGAGAATTCGGTAGAGCAGGCGTTCGATCCGTACCCGGCTTACGCGACGCAGGAACTTGGCCACCGCTGGCGGATAATCAGCCAGGGTTTCCAGGTCCTTGAAGTTGTCGATACGTTGCGTATGGGCAAAGATAGCCTCCAGCTCCTTGCTGCGCGGCTCCAGCAACTCACGGCGTGGGTCGTCGATCAACAGGCCGTTTTCCAGATCCAGGCGGAATGCCCGTGGATTGAGGTTATTGCCGGTCAGCAAGGTGTAGCGGTCATCCACCCACATGCCTTTAAGGTGGTAGGTGTTGTCACCTTCGCGCCACAGATGCAGGTTCAACAGACCGTTGTCGATCATGCGCTGATGGCTCTTGGCGAAGCGGCGCAGGCTCAGCTCATACAGATACGGCAGCGCTGCGATAACCCGAAACGGTTCGCTCGGCGGGATATAGAAGTCGTTGGCGGTCTTGTCGCCCACCACGATATCAATCCGCACTCCACGTTCCAGAGCCCGGTTGATTTCACGAGTCACCGGCAATGGCAGGTTGAAGTACGGGGTGCAGATGGTCAGCTGTTGCTGGCTGCTGGCGATCAGTTCACAAATAACCCGGCTCAGCTGATTGTTTTTACCCACCCCCAGTAGCGGGCTGACCGACAGGCCAAAGTGGCCGACAGTCCCGGCGCTGGTATCGTAGCTGGCTTTTTTCAGGTGGCTGCGAAAGTCCCCGATAGCGCTGCGCAGGCTGCGAGTGGTAGGCAACGTGGGCAGGTCGAGGCGATGCACGGCCTTGCTCTCGATCAGATCATGCTGGACAAAGTGCTGCATGCTGTCAGCCAGCGGTTTGTTGTGCAGCAGGTGGTAACGGTCGAAGCGATACTTTTCGAGCTTGTGCAGGTACACGTTGTTCAGGCTTGCACCGCTGTAGATCACGCAGTCATCCACGATAAAGCCCTTGAGATGCAGCACCCCGAACAGTTCGCGGGTCTGCACCGGCACGCCATAAATCGGCACATGGGTGTCGTGGGCTGCGGTTTGTGCCTGATACCAGGCCGCGTTGCCGGGCTGTTTGCCTGCACCGATCAACCCGCGCTGGGCGCGCAGCCAGTCAACCACCACGGCAATTTCCAGCTCGGGGCGCGCGGCCTTGGCGGCGTGCAGGGCATCGAGGATCTCCTGCCCGGCTTCGTCCTGTTGCAGGTACAAGGCCACCAGCGTGATGCGATGGCGTGCACCTGCAATCTGCTCCAGCAGGCAGCGGCGAAAATCCGCAGGGCTGGGCAAGATGCTCAGCGCATCGGCGGACAACGGAAAGCTGCGCAGTTTAGGCAGCAAGGAGCGTTTGAAGAGCGACGGCATAGGGCTCGCTAAGGGTCGAATGCGAAGAGCCGCAAAGCTTACACGATTCTGTGATGTGTAGCCTCAATGCGGGAGCTGGCTTGCCTGCGATGCAAACGACGCGGTCGATCTGGCAAACCACAGCGATGCTTTCGCGAGCAAGCCCGCTCCCACAGGGGGGGATTTAACCCCGGGCCAGGATCAGCAACCGCGCAATATCCCGCGCCCGGTCGGTGAGCAATGGTGCTGCCCGGGCGCAGGCGTCCTGCAGGGTCATCGGGCCGCTGGCAATTGCAAATGCCGCGTTGATGCCGTGCTCATACAGCGCCTGATACCCCTCGCCCAACGTGCCGGCCAATACCACCACCGGGACCCCTTCAGCGCGGGCGATGCTCGCCACGCCAAAGGGGGTTTTGCCGCGCAGGGTCTGGGCATCGAAACGGCCTTCACCGGTGATCACCAGGTCTGCGCCCTTCACCGCTTCTGCCAACCCTACAAGCTCGGCCACTACTTCAACCCCGGCGCGAAACTGCGCGCCGAAGAACGCCTTGGCAGCAAACCCCAGCCCGCCGGCAGCGCCCGAGCCCGGCTCGTGTCGCACATCCTTGGGCAGCACGTTTGCACAGTGATCGGCAAAGTGCCCCAGCGCCTGATCCAGCAAGCGCACCTGTTCGGCGGATGCGCCTTTTTGCGGGCCGAAGATTGCCGAAGCACCGTGCTCGCCACACAGCGGGTTGTTGACGTCGGCGGCAATTTCAAAGCGTACTTCGGCCAGGCGCGGGTCCAGGCCTGACAGTTCGATACGCGCCACATGGGCCAGCGCCAGGCCGCCACGCGGCAGGTGATTGCCCTGGGCATCGAACAAGCCCAGACCCAGGGCCTGCAACGCGCCTGCCCCGGCGTCGTTGGTTGCACTGCCGCCGATAGCCAGGATCACCCTGCGGGCACCGGCGTCCAGGGCAGCCTTGATCAGTTCGCCAGTACCGAAGGTGCTGGTGATGCAGGCATTGCGCTGCTCCGGCTTGAGCAGTTGCAAGCCGCTGGCTTCGGCCATTTCGATGATGGCTGTGTGGCTGTCCGGCAACCAGCCCCAATGGGCCTCGACCGGCGCGCCCAGAGGGCCTTGCACATGATTGCGGCGCAACTGGCCATTACCGGCGGCGACAATCGCTTCGACCGTGCCTTCACCACCATCGGCCATCGGGCATTTGACCAACTGCGCGTGGGGCATGGCATCAGCCAGACCGGCAGCGATCGCATCGGCGACTTTTTCGGCACTCAGACTGTCTTTGAACGAGTCGGGGGCAATCACGATTTTCATGGGGCGCATCTCCAGTTCTTATGCCATCCATGCTGCCAGTAACCGGGCATAAACACGCCAGTCGGGCGCACAAGCAATCACGGGCTTTGTTGTTCATTTGGACAACGCTCAGCTCTGGGGCAGTAACTGCACCCCCAGATAAAGGGCCAGCATGCCATTGAGGCTCAAGGGGTCGACGCCGCTCAATTCCGCGATGCGCTCCATCCGATAACGCAGGCTGTTGCGATGAATCCCCAGCGCATCGGCGCAGGCCTGGCTCTGGCCGTCGTGCTCGCACCAACTGCGCAGTGTGGTAATCAATTGGCCATTGGCGTCCTTGGCCACTACTTTGTGCAGCGGGCCAAGCAGTTCTTCCAATGCATCATCATTGCGATGGCGCCACAGCATTACCGGCAAGCGATAGCGATCAAGGGTTAACAACCGGGTGTGCGGCAGCACATCACGGCCATAGGCCAGCAAATCCCCCACCCGGCGGTAACAGCGGCGCAACCCCTTGAGCGCATCGGCCTGCCCGCCCGCAGCAATGCGCAATACCTGCCAGCCCTGGCCGTCGAGCCTCTCCAGCAAACGCAGATCATCCAGTGCAGCGGTTGCAGGGCGGCACCACAGCAGGGACCCGGTTGCCGGGCACACACACCAGCTGTCCGGGTAGCGTGATTGCAACCAGGCACTCAAAGCCTCGGCACTTTGTCCCTTGCCCAGCTCGAACAGATAGGGGATGCGAGACAGCTGCGGCTTGAGCCCCAGCTGCTGGGCCTCATCAATCAGGCGCGGGGAGTCACCGCCCTCGCTGAGCAGCAAAGCCACCAAGTCATCACAACGCTGGCGTCGCCATTGTTGCTCGGCCTGCTGAAAGCGCTGGCCCACCAGCATTTCGGCGGTCATGCGCACCAGTTCGGCATAGGTGCGCAGCAGCTCGGGCTCGCCAGTCAGGCCCAGCACCCCGATCAGTCGCTGGTCGAGCAGCAGTGGCAAGTTGATACCCGGCTGCACGCCCTTAAGGCATTTGGCCGTTTGTGCGTCGATTTCCACCACCCGTCCATTGGCCAGCACCAATTGCGCCCCTTCGTGCCGGGTATTGATACGCTCGGGCTCGCCACTGCCCAGGATCAGGCCCTGGCTGTCCATAACGTTTACGTTGTAAGGCAAAATGGCCATCGCACGGTCAACGATGTCCTGCGCCAAATCGTGGTCCAGTTCAAACATGGGGTGACTATCCTTGGGTACATTTGTTCACGGGCACAGAGCGCTTGGCGAAATGCTGTGCGACAGCACAAAGACAGCAGCGTTGTGGTGACCGAGACTCAAGCTGCGGTCAACGTTACCCCTGGATCGTGAAAAAACATAATAAAGAGAGACATAAGATGTCACAGAGCGCCACCGCATCGCTGATCAGCGATGACGATAAAAACGCCATCTACAAACGCATCACCCTGCGCTTGATTCCGTTTATTTTTATCTGCTATCTGTTCAATTACCTCGACCGGGTAAACGTTGGCTTTGCCAAATTACAGATGCTTGACGCCCTCAAGTTCAGCGAAACGGTCTACGGCCTGGGTGCCGGGATCTTCTTTATCGGCTACGTCTTGTGTGGCGTACCGAGCAATCTGGCCCTGACCCGATTCGGTCCAAGGCGCTGGATTGCAGTGATGATGATCAGTTGGGGCACACTGTCGACCTGCCTGATGTTTGTCACCACGCCTACTGGCTTCTATACCCTACGCCTGCTGACCGGCGCGGCTGAAGCGGGCTTTTTCCCGGGCGTGGTGCTGTATCTGTCGCAGTGGTTCCCGACGTTTCGTCGTGGCCGGATCATGGCGCTGTTCATGTGTGCCATTCCTGTTTCGGGCTTGATCGGTGGGCCGTTCTCCGGCTGGATCCTCAGCCACTTCGCTGCAGGCCAGGGCGGCCTTGCCGGCTGGCAGTGGATGTTCCTGCTGCAAGGCGTGCCTACAGTGTTGCTGGGCGGCCTGGCGATCTACCTGCTCAGTGACAGTTTTGCCAACGCCAAATGGCTGGGTGCCCACGAGCGGGCGGTACTGGAAGCCGACCATCGCCTGGACGCGGACAGCAAGCCGGCCTCTTCCACCGATTCGCTGCTGGCAGTGTTCAAAAACCCGGCCATCTGGGCCTTTGGCCTGATTTACTTCTGCATCCAGAGTGGCGTGTACGCGATCAACTTCTGGCTGCCGTCGATCATCAAGAACCTGGGTTTCAGCGACACCCTGGTGATTGGCTGGATCAGCGCCATTCCCTACCTGCTGGCAGCGGTATTTATGCTGCTGGTCGGGCGCTCGGCAGACCTGCACAAAGAGCGGCGCTGGCACCTGGTGGTGCCGATGCTGATGGGTGCGCTGGGGCTGGTGATTGCGGTGAATTTCGCCACCCAGCCGGCCATAGCGATTCTGGGCCTGACCATTGCCACCATGGGTGCACTGACCGGTTTGCCGATGTTCTGGCCGGTACCGACGGCGATGCTCAGCGCAGGGGCGGCCGCAGGCGGCCTGGCACTGATCAACTCAATGGGGCAAATGGCCGGTTTCCTCAGCCCGTATCTGGTGGGTTTTGTCAAAGACGCCACCGGTTCCACCGACGTGGCGCTGTACTTGCTGGCAGCGGTCATTGTGGGTGGCAGCCTGCTGGCACTGCGCATGACCCGTGGAATCAAAAACGCATAATCAAGCACAACCTGTGGGAGCCGGGCTTGCCCGCGATGGCAACACCGCGGTCTGACAGACAGACCGCGGCGTCTGCATCGCAGGCAAACCAGCTCCCACTGATTATCTGGCGTCCACAATCAATCAAGCATTTGCCCTGCAGCGCGCAGAGCCTCAAGCTACGCACTTCTAATAATCAAAATGCGTGTTTCAACGAGGCTGTTGTGTCCAAAGGTATTGTTCTGTCTGTTCTGGCATCGAGCCTGTTCGGTGTCATGTATTACTTCACATCCCTGCTCTGGCCCTTGAGCGGCGCCGAGATCTTCGGCTGGCGGATGCTCCTGACCCTGCCCTGCATGACCCTGTTCATGTGTTTTTCCGGTGATTGGCGGCTAGTGCCGGTGATTTTCTCGCGGCTGCGCCAACAACCGAAATTCCTTGCCGTGCTGTTGGCGTCCAGTGCCCTGGTGGGCGTGCAACTCTGGTTGTTTCTGTGGGCACCGCTCAACGGCCACAGCCTGGACGTTTCGCTGGGTTACTTCCTGTTGCCGCTGACCATGCTGCTCACCGGGCGCCTGGTGTATGGCGAGCAGTTGTCCCATCTGCAAAAAATCGCGGCTGCGCTGGCAACCCTGGGGGTTGCCAACGAGGTGTATCGAGTGGGTGGGTTCTCCTGGACCACATTGGTGGTGGCCATCGGGTACCCCTTGTACTTCGTGCTGCGCAAGCGCTCAGGCACCGACAACCTCGGCGGCCTGTGGGTCGACATGTTGCTGTTGATGCCGGTGGCCTGGTGGTTTGTGCAAAGCGGCGAACAAGGCTTTGATGTGGCCAGCCATCGCCCGGCACTGTACGCGCTGATTCCGGTTCTGGGAGGCATCAGTGCCCTGGCCCTGATCAGCTATATCCTCGCCAGCCGCATGCTCGCATTCAGCCTGTTTGGCCTGCTCAGTTATGTCGAACCGGTATTGCTGGTGCTGGTGGCGTTACTGCTGGGTGAAAGCATCAGCGCCGGGCAATGGCTGACCTACCTGCCGATCTGGCTGGCCGTGCTGGTGTTGATTTTTGAAGGCTTCAAGCATCTGGTACGCCAGCGCCGTTCTGTGTAAACAGTGGGAGCGAGCCTGCTCGCGAAGGCATCACTGCGATTTCCTGCAATGCTCGCGTTGCCTGCTTCGCGAGCAGGCTCGCTCCCACAATCTGCCCTTTTGCACCGTAACAGCCCACCGTTAATCAGTTTTTTTCAAAACACGAACGCACGTTTTAAACGACTTTGGCCCATTAATTGCTTGCGATTTTCAAAGTTAAACATCACCAACAAGAATTACTCCCAAGTAACTGGTTTAAAAGGCGTTTGCCAATGACCGCCAACAGCCTCAAGCTATGCGCCCACTCACACGAGTAACGTTGTAGATCCATTGAGGTTGTTGTGTCTAAAGGCATTGTTCTATCGATTTTGGCTTCCTGTCTGTTTGGCGTTCTGTACTGGTTCACTTCCCTTCTCTGGCCCCTCGATGGCCAGGAAATCTTCGGCTGGCGAATACTGATCTCGCTGCCCTTCATGACCCTGTTTATCTGCCTCTCTGGCGACTGGAAATGGGTTCCTATAATTTTCAAACGCTTACGCGATAAACCTCTACTGATTCCTTGCGTGCTGCTTACCAGTTTCCTGGTCGGTCTACAGCTGTGGATGTTTATGTGGGGGCCGCTCAATGGACACGGTCTGGATGTGTCGCTGGGTTACTTCCTGTTGCCCCTGACAATGATCCTCACCGGCCGCATTGTGTACGGCGAGCACCTGTCGCACCTGCAGAAAATCGCCACGGCCCTGGCCGTGGTCGGCGTGGCCAATGAGCTGTATCGCACCGGCGGCTTCTCCTGGACGACCCTGGTGGTGGCCATCGGCTACCCGATGTACTTCGTGCTGCGCAAGAAGATCGGCATCGACAACCTGGGTGGCCTCTGGCTGGACATGTTGCTGATGGTTCCGGCGTCCCTGTGGTTTGTGCTGGCAGGGCCGCATATCGACCTTGGCGAGCAACGCCAGGCACTGTATGCGCTGGTGCCGCTGATGGGCATTATCAGTGCTGCGGCAGGCTTCTCGTACATCCTGGCCAGCCGACTGCTGCCCTTCAGCTTGTTTGGCTTGCTCAGCTATGTCGAGCCGGTGCTGCTGGTCGCTGTCGCCCTGTTGCTGGGCGACAGCCTGGAAGAGGGCCAATGGCTGACCTATGGCCCTATCTGGCTCGCGGTGGTCGTGCTGATTATTGAAGGCTTGAAGCATGTGAGTCGCCAGCGACGTTCCATCTAGGTCGCAGTCTCCTTCTTCAGGCCGGCAACCAGAGCTTGAAGCGGGCGCCGCCCAGAGGCGATTGTTCGACATTCAGCGTCCCGCCCTGCGCTTGCAGGGCGCGACGACTGATCGCCAGGCCCAGGCCGAAGCCCCCGGTTGCCCGGTCGCGACTGCGATCCAGGCGGTAGAACGGCTCAAAAATTCGCTCGCGTTCCTGTTCGGGAATGCCGATGCCATCGTCATCTACCCACATCTCACAGCCTTGCGCAGTGACGCTTACACCCACCTGAATTCGTCGGTCGCAATAACGCATGGCATTGCGCAACAGGTTTTGCAGCGCCCGGGCAGTCAGGTGCGGATCAAGAGCAAAACGCTCCTGCGCACCGTGTAACAACACATCCAGCACGATTTCGGGCGCTTCGAGCTCCTCATCGAAACTGCCGAGGATGCTGTCGATAAACTCGTCCAGCGAGACCTCTACCCTTTCCGGCATCAAAGCCGGGTTTTGCAGGCGGCTGAATGACAGCAGCTCAAGCACCAGCCCATCCAGTTCGCGAATATGCCCCACCAGCACTTGCAGGCGCTCACGGCTGGCCCGGGGCAAGTCGTCGCACAAAACCAGGGCCAGGCCGAAGTCCAGGCGCGTCAATGGCGTACGCAACTCGTGGGATACCGCATTGAGCAAGTCCCGCTGCTGGTTGAGCAGGTGCTCGACATCCTGCGCCATGGCATCAAACACCGTGGCCAGCCCGTGAATATTGGAACGTTGGGAGATCTGCGTACGCTCGCTCAGTTGCCCCTGACCGATACGTGCCGCGGTCAGTTTGAGCCGCTCCAGGTCGCGCCAGTGCGGTCGAAGCCAAAGCAGCAAGCCACCGAGCATGGCGGCACCGATCAGTACGTTGATGCTCCAATACAGCACATTCATGTCAAAGGGGTCTGGCGGCATGACCCATTCGATTGCAACCTGATCGTCCAGCGGTGAAACCACCAGCGTACGCCAGCCCCACTCGCCAATGCGCAACACGCCCTGCCCCTGCTTCAACTGCTGTTGCTCGTCGGCAGTGAACTTGGCATCGCTAATGGGCAGCAGATTGACCCGTATCGGCTGGAACTGCGTGTCGATTTCTCGGGCGAGTTCAGGCCATTGCTCAGGGGGCAGATGATGGAACTGTTTGACCAGCAAGGCCTGCATGCCCCGCGACATGTCGATGTTGTAGTTCATGAAGCGCTCATGAAACAGCGACACGATCACCCCGGGGATCAGGTAACTGGCCGTGGCAAACGTCACGATGGTCACCAGATACAGGCGTATCAGAATCTTGAGCATGGATTCAGCATTCCCATTCCGAGCGACTGAACAGGTAGCCCTTGCCCCATACGGTCTTGATCTTGCGCGCTTCGCCGGCGCAGTCATCGAACTTGCGCCGCAGCTTGGAAATGGCCACATCGACCGAGCGATCAGTACCGTTGAACTCAATGCCACGCAGACGCTGCAGAATCTGGTCACGGCTCAGCACTTCGCCGGCATGCCGGGCCAGCACCACCAGCAGGTTGTACTCGCCGCTGGACAACTCGATCATCTGCCCGCGCCAACTGACGGTGCGTTCCGACAGGTCGATGCACAGGTTGCCGATAACGATACGGTCACTGGCTACTTGCGGCTCGGCCAGGCTGCTGCGACGCAAAAGAGTGCGTACCCGGGCCAACAACACCCGTGGCTCGCAAGGTTTTGTCACATAATCGTCGGCCCCCATCTCTAGCCCCAGCACCTGATCATGGCTATCGTCGCGGGCTGTCAACATCAGGATCGGCAGGCTTGCTGACTCGGTACGGAGCAAACGGCAGACTTGCAGGCCATCAAGGCCTGGCAACATCAGGTCAAGAATGACCAGGTCAGGCGGGTTGCTTCTCGCCCTGTCACAGACTTGATCACCTCGGGCAATCACGCTGACTTGATAGCCATTGCGCTCCAGATAGCTGGCAATCAGCTCCGAAAGTGCGGCATCGTCTTCGACCAGCAAAATAGTGGGCATAATAACTGCTTACAACCGGGGGAAACCCGAAGGATATACAACCTGGCAGGGATAGCCGCATAACCTTCACACTTTTTCACACTCCCTCTACATAGCTTCACAACGCCCCTTGCGTGCTGCGCTTAGCATGCCAAACAGAAACATCCCGCATATTTCAGAAGGCACGATCGTTGAAAAAGCTCTTCGCCCCTCTATTTCTCACGGCCCTGGCCCTGGCCCTGGCCATCAGTGCCTGTGACAAAAGTCCGGTCGCTGAAACCCGACCTCCTTTGGCCAAAGTGCGCAGCGAAGTCATCGCTACGGCGCCGCTGTCGGTCAATAACGAATTGAGCGGGCGCGTGGTCGCCCCGCGCGTGGCGCAAGTCAGTGCCCGTGTTGCAGGCGTGGTGCTCAAGCGCGTGTACATCGAAGGCAGTGAAGTCAAACAGGGCGACGTGCTGTTTTTGATCGACCCTGCACCGTTTCAGGCCGATCTGGACAGTGCTCAGGCAGCATTGCGCAAATCCGAGGCAGTGGCCCTGCAGGCAAAACTGCAGGACCAGCGGTATGCCGAGCTGATCGGCATCAATGCCATCAGCCGCCAGGATCATGACAACGCACGGGCAGCGGCCCAACAGGCCAACGCCGATGTGGCTGCCAACAAGGCCGCGGTCCAGCGGGCAAAGCTGAACCTGGGCTATGCCACTGTGACCGCGCCGATTTCCGGGCGCATTGGCCGGGCGCTGGTTACGGAAGGTGCACTGGTTGGCCAGGGCGAGGTCACGCCAATGGCGCGCATCCAGCAACTGAACCCGATCCATGTCGACCTCACCCAGTCCACCCGCGACCTGGACAACCTGCGTGAAGCTTTCCGCGCTGGCGAATTGCAACAAGTTGGCAAGCAACAGGCCAGGGCCACCCTGATTCGTGACAATGGCAGCCTCTACCCGTTGCCGGGCAAGCTGCTGTTCACCGACGTCACCGTGGACCCGAGCACCGGGCAGATCATTCTGCGCAGCGAGTTCCCCAACCCGGACTACGACCTGTTGCCCGGCAGCTTTGTGCGGGTACGCCTGGAACAGGCCGTCAACAAGGAAGGCATCAGCGTGCCGCAACGGGCAATCCTGCGCGACAGCGCCGGCATCGCCCAGGTGCTGCTGATCGATGCCGACAACCGCGTGCAGCTGCAACCGGTACAACTGGGCGGCGCGCAGAATGATCGCTGGGCGGTCACGTCCGGGCTTAAGGCCGGTGACCGGATTGTCACTGAAGGCCTGCAACACGCCCGCCCGGGCGAACAAGTACAAATAGATGACCCGACACTTCCTCTCGCACACTCCACGGATCGGTGAGCATGCCGCAGTTCTTTATCGACCGCCCGGTCTTTGCCTGGGTCGTTGCGTTGTTCATTATGCTGGCGGGGGCTTTGGCCATCCCGCAGCTGCCCGTCGCCAAATACCCCGATGTGGCACCGCCGCAGGTCGAGGTGTACGCGATTTACCCCGGCGCCTCGGCACAAACCCTGGACGAAAGCGTAGTCAGTCTGATCGAGCAGGAGCTCAACGGTACCGACGGCCTGCTCTATTTCGAATCCCAAAGCAGCCTGGGCAGTGCCAGCATTACCGCGACGTTCAAACCCGGCACTGACCCGGAAATGGCCCAGGTGGATGTCCAGAACCGCCTTAAAGCGGTGGAATCACGCCTGCCCCAGGCGGTTATCCAGCAAGGCTTGCAGGTGGAGAAGATCTCCTCGGGCTTTCTGATGCTGGTGACCCTGACCGCCGACAGCACCAGCACGCTGGACGAGGTCGCGCTAAGCGACTACCTGGCGCGCAACGTGATGAACGAGGTCAAGCGTATCGACGGCGTCGGCAAGGCCCAGCTGTATGGTGCCGAGCGGGCCATGCGCATCTGGATCGACCCGCATAAGCTGATCGGTTTCAACCTGACCCCAGCGGATGTCAACCAGGCCATTGCCAGCCAGAACGCCCAGGTATCGGCAGGCAGCATCGGCGACTTGCCGGGTCGTTCTACCCAGGAAATAACCGCCACGGTACTGGTCAAGGGTCAGCTCTCAACCCCGCAAGAGTTTGCCGATATTGTCCTGCGCGCCAACCCGGACGGTTCAACCGTGCGCGTCAGCGATGTGGCCCGGGTTGAGATCGGTAGCCAGGAATACCAGTACGGCACCCGCTTGAACGGCAAGTCGGCCAGCGCCTTCAGCGTCAAGCTGGCCCCGGAAGCCAACGCGCTGAATACCGGCAACCTGATTCGCGCCAAGATGGACGAGCTCAGCCGCTACTTCCCGGCCGGTGTCGAGTACACCATCCCCTATGACACCACGCCCTTTGTCAAAGTCTCGATTACCAAGGTCATCTACACCCTGGTCGAAGCCATGGTGCTGGTGTTTCTGGTGATGTACCTGTTCTTGCAGAACATTCGCTACACCCTGATCCCGACCCTGGTGGTGCCGGTGGCGCTGATGGGCACGTTCGCCACGATGCTGGTACTGGGATTCTCGATCAACGTCCTGACCATGTTCGGCATGGTGCTGGCCATCGGCATTCTGGTGGACGATGCCATTGTGGTGGTGGAGAACGTCGAGCGGATCATGGTCAGCGAGGGGTTGTCGCCCCGCGAGGCCACACGCAAGGCGATGACCCAGATCAGCGGCGCGATTGTCGGCATC
This sequence comes from Pseudomonas bubulae, assembly GCF_900618535.1. Taxonomy (GTDB): domain Bacteria; phylum Pseudomonadota; class Gammaproteobacteria; order Pseudomonadales; family Pseudomonadaceae; genus Aquipseudomonas; species Aquipseudomonas bubulae. Next base: position 437,387 of record NZ_UYJA01000001.1, read on the forward strand.
ACCCTGGTGCTGGTGGCCGTGTTTATTCCGATGGCATTCATGCCGGGCTCGGTGGGGGTTATTTACCAGCAGTTCTCGCTGTCGATGGCGACCTCGATTCTGTTCTCGGCATTTCTGGCCCTGTCATTGACCCCGGCGCTGTGCGCAACCCTGCTCAAGCCGATCGCCAAGGGCGAGCATCACGCCAAGGGCGGGTTTTTTGGCTGGTTCAACCGCAAGTTCGAGCACCTGAGCGCAGGTTATGAAAACTGGGTGGTGCATCTGATCAAGCGCAGCGGCCGCTATCTGCTGCTATATGGTGCTTTGCTGGTGGTTCTGGTGTTGTGCTTTGCTCGCCTGCCCTCGTCTTTTTTACCGGTCGAGGATCAGGGTTACATCATCACCGATATCCAGTTGCCACCCGGTGCCAGCCAGAACCGCACAATCAACGTGGTCGAGCAGATCGAGGCCCACAACGCCAGCGAGACCGGCGTGGGCAACACCACGATGATTCTGGGTTTCAGCTTCTCGGGCAGCGGGCAAAACGCGGCACTGGCCTTCACCACCCTGAAGGACTGGTCGCAACGCGGCGCCAAAGACTCGGCGTCTGCCATCGCCGATCGGGCCAACGCTGCCTTCAGTGAAATCAAGGACGCGATTGCCTTTGCCATCTTGCCACCCCCGGTCAGCGGCCTGGGTACGTCCAGTGGTTTTGAGTTCCGCCTGCAAGACCGCGGCGGGGTCGGTTATGACGCCTTGATGCAAGCCCGCAGCGAACTGCTGGCACTGGCGGAAAAAAGCCCGGTGCTGGCCAATGTCCGCGAAGAAGCACTGGCAGAGAGCCCGCAAGTGCAGCTGGAGGTCGATCGCAAGCGCGCCAATGCGCTGGGCATCTCCTTTGCAGACATCGGCGCAGTGCTGTCTACCGCCGTAGGGTCGGCCTATATCAACGACTTTCCGAACCAGGGGCGCATGCAGCGGGTCGTGGTGCAGGCTGAAGGCGACCAGCGCAGCCAGGTCGAAGACTTGCTGAAAATCAATGTGCGCAACGACCAGGGCAAGATGGTACCGCTCTCGGCCTTTGTCGAGGCCCGCTGGATCCAGGGGCCATCGCAGTTGACCCGCTACAACGGTTACCCGGCGATCAGCATCTCCGGCGAGTCGGCTGCCGGCCACAGCACCGGCGAGGCGATGGTAGAAGTGCAGCGTCTGGTCGACCAGTTGCCTGCAGGTCTGGGGCTGGAATGGACCGGCCTGTCCTTGCAGGAGCAGGTTTCCGGGGCGCAGGCACCGGTTCTGCTGGCCTTGTCGCTGCTGATCGTGTTCCTGTGCCTGGCAGCGTTGTACGAGAGCTGGTCGATACCGACTGCGGTGTTGCTCGTAGTGCCATTGGGCGTCCTGGGCGCCGTGCTGGCAGTCACGCTGCGCGGGATGCCCAATGACGTATTCTTCAAAGTAGGCCTGATTACGATTATTGGTTTGTCCGCGAAGAACGCCATCTTGATCATCGAGTTTGCCAAGACGCTGTACGACGAAGGCCATGATCTGGTGGACGCTACCGTGCAAGCCGCCCGCCTTCGTCTACGGCCGATTGTCATGACATCGCTGGCGTTTATCCTCGGTGTAGTGCCACTGGCCATTGCCACGGGGGCCAGCTCGGCCAGCCAGCAGGCCATCGGTACGGGGGTGATTGGCGGCATGATCGTCGCCACCCTGGCAGTGGTATTTGTGCCAGTGTTCTTCGTTGTTGTAATGAAACTGACAAGAAGTAAACCTCGTCAGCGTTAAGCCAGCGCGCTGCGTGCTAAGGTGCTGTATTAACTGGTAACAGGGATTGTTTATGCCGCACCTTGCCCGCACCCATCCTCGCCTTACTGTCGCCACCCTGATCGGGGTGGCAGTAGGCATCTTTGCTCCAGCCTCCACTCTGACCAGCAAATTCCTGCTGGGCTGGAATGCCGGTGTCTGGCTGTATCTGGCAATGACGCTCTGGCTGGTGATCCGTTCCAAAGCCAGTGACGTGAAAAGTACAGCCGAAGTGGAAGATGAAAACGCCAGTATGGTGTTGATCACCGTATGCATTGCTTCGATTGCCAGTCTGGCTGCCGTTACCCTTGAACTGTCAGGCAGCAAGCTCAGCGATGACGATCGCCTGATGCATTACGGTTTTACCGGGCTGACGGTGGTGGGTTCGTGGTTGATGATCGGGGTGATTTTCAGCCTGCATTACGCAAGACTGTTCTATAACAACGAAGGGACTGAGCCGGCGTTGCGCTTCCCTGAAGGGGAACTGAACCCGGACTACTGGGACTTTATGTACTTCTCTTTCACCCTCAGTGTTGCGGTACAAACAGCTGATGTGAGTATCGCTACCCGAGAAATGCGCAAGGCGGTGCTGGGGCATTCACTGCTGGGGTTTTTGTTCAACACGGCCGTGCTGGGGTTTTCGATCAATATTGCGGCGGGATTGTTTTAACCGGGCAGTTCAAAGCCCCTCTCCCTTTGGGAGAGGGGCTTTTAGTCAGCAACTCTGTTAGTCAGCGCTCAATACGCCACGACGTACCTGGTCGCGCTCGATGGATTCGAACAACGCTTTAAAGTTGCCCTCACCAAAACCGTCATCACCCTTACGCTGAATAAACTCAAAGAACACCGGCCCCATCAGGGTTTCCGAGAAGATCTGCAGCAGCAGACGCTTATCATCCGAGTCAGAGGAACCGTCCAGCAATATGCCACGCGATTGCAGGGCTTCAACCGGCTCGCCGTGATTCGGCAGACGCCCTTCCAGCATTTCGTAGTAGGTCTCAGGCGGTGCCGTCATAAAGCGCATGCCGATTTTTTTCAGGGCGTCCCAGGTCTTGATCAAGTCATCGCTGAGGAAAGCCACGTGCTGAATGCCTTCGCCATTGAACTGCATCAGGAATTCTTCGATCTGGCCTGCGCCCTTGGACGACTCTTCGTTCAAGGGAATGCGGATCATGCCGTCCGGAGCGGTCATGGCCTTGGAAGTGAGGCCGGTGTATTCGCCCTTGATGTCGAAATAACGAATTTCACGGAAGTTGAACAGCTTCTCGTAGAAGTTGGCCCAGTAAGCCATACGCCCGCGATACACGTTATGGGTCAGGTGATCGATGATCTTGAGCCCGGCACCTACCGGGTGGCGGTCTACACCTTCGATAAAGACAAAGTCGATATCGTAAATCGAACTGCCTTCACCGTAACGATCAATCAGATACAGCGGCGCGCCGCCAATGCCTTTAATGGCTGGCAGGTTCAGCTCCATTGGCCCTGTAGGGATATGCACTGGTTGTGCGCCAAGTTCCAGCGCGCGGTTGTAGGCTTGTTGCGCATTGCGCACGCGAAAAGCCATGCCACAAACCGAAGGACCGTGTTCCGCCGCGAAGTAGGACGCAACACTGTGGGGCTCATTGTTGAGGATCAGATTGATATCGCCCTGGCGATACAAGTGCACGTCCTTGGAGCGATGGGTTGCTACCTTGGTGAAGCCCATGATTTCAAATACAGGCTCAAGGGTATTGGGTACAGGGGACGCGAATTCGATGAATTCAAAGCCCATCAGGCCCATCGGGTTTTCGTATAGATCAGCCATTTTTGGCGCCTCATCATGGTCATTTTTAGAATTAACAGAGGTTATTTGCTAAGAATGCGGATGCTGGCAGGAGGCGCACAGGAGATCCCGCGTACACTGCGCGCGAGAAAATCACCGTAGATCAATTGCAACCCGAATCGCTTCATTTCGATCCATCTCTTACGCGGTAGGGCTTCTGCTCGCAGAAGTCGTTATTCTTGTATGCGTAAGCCGATTCTACATGGCGTAATCATATTTGTCCTACGCCATATGAAATTGCCCTGTGTGCGGCGCATGCCTTTACTATTGTTCTGTCAGTTTGCACCCAAGCCATCCCCACGCGTTACCAGGATCCTGCATGCCACTCACTCTGAAGCTGAGCCGAAAATGGACTGATCGCTACGCCCTGATTGTACTTAGCGGCTTGTTGCCAGTAGTACTGGGGGTTCTGATCATTGTCTGGCAGGCCAACCGGTCACTCAAACAGGAGACCACACAAACCGCCCAAGAGGCAGTGCGTCAGTTTGACTTGATGCTCGACAATGCAAAGCTTGCTGCCGATGTCGTCTTGCCGCTGGCAGGCCAGGACTGCGAGCACGTTGAACTGGCCTTGCGCGATCAGGTCACGCGCCGACCCTTCGTGCGTTCGGTTAACCTGGTGTGGGACAACCAGATTTACTGCACTTCTTTATTTGGCAATTTCAAAGAAGCCGTAACCCCCGAAAACTATGCGGGTGGTGTGTTGTGGCTGATGCCAGGCACGCTGGTGACACCCAATGACCCCGTCCTGGTTTATCGGCAAAACCAGGAAAAGCGCGGCGTGCTGATCAGTCTGTACGGTTTTCATCTGGTTAACGTTTTAGGGCTGATCAATCAGAAAACCCAATTATTGATAGAAGTTGGCGATGTATGGATTGATCGCTATGGCCTGGTGCGCAACACACCGTCACCTCATCTGCCCGTTGCTCAAGCAACAGTACCTTCAACTGATTACCCCTACCGCGTAGTCGCCGGGTTTAATGAGGGTGAAGTCTGGCGCTATGTCGCCTCGCAATACCCGGGCTTGATGGCTTTATTTATGTTCCTCGGGGTTATTTCTGCGGCGACAGTTCATCAACTCAAAAAACGCGCCACCTCCCCCACCCATGAACTGCAGCGAGCCCTGGACGCTGCCGAATTTATTCCTTACTTGCAACCGGTTGTAAGGGGCGACACCAAACAATGGGCCGGCGCCGAAGTATTGATGCGCTGGCAACACCCCAAAGAAGGGCTGGTTCGTCCCGATCTGTTTATCCCGTTCGCAGAACATTCGGGATTGATTGTGCCGATGACGCGCTCGCTGATGGAACAAACCGCACTCTTGCTGGCCCCTCATGCCAATAGCATGGAGCGCGGGTTTCACCTGGCATTCAATATTACCGCTCATCATTGCCAGAATCTCGAGTTGGTAGAGGACTGCCGGCGCTTTCTCGAAGCGTTCCCGCCAGGGCATATCAATCTTGTACTGGAACTTACCGAGCGCGAGTTGATCGTACCGAGCACCACAACCCATCAATTGTTTAGCCAGTTGCACGCACTGGGGGTCATGATTGCCATTGATGATTTTGGCACCGGCCATTCCAGCTTGAGTTACTTGCGCGAGTTCAACGTTGATTACTTGAAAATCGATCAGAGCTTTGTCGCCATGATCGGCGCCGATGCATTGTCCGGGCATATTCTGGAGAGCATTATTGAACTAAGCGCCAAGCTGGACCTGGGCATTGTCGCCGAAGGCGTAGAAACACAAGAGCAAAGCCAGTACCTGGCCGACCATGGGGTTGATTTTTTGCAGGGCTATTTATTTGCCCGGCCAATGCAACCGGTCGACTTTATCCGGGCTTTGCAGGCGCAGTTAACGACCACTTAATAATAAACAGCCGTGCAGTTTAAAAACTTTTTTCAAACTGCCCCGCGCGGGACTTGGCAGCACAAGAATTAACAACTACAATTTTTTTGTCGCGACACGAACTTTAAATGATTGCATCAACAGGCGTGCCGACCAGGAGCAACCCCCTTGGACGCACGCACTGTAAATCTTGTGCATTCCAAACCAAACATCATTAATTCGCCTCGGTCACGTACCACCGAAGCTGTGAATGGAGTAATGACTTTGTCTAGACTTGCTGAGTTTCGCGCTGCTGAAAAAGCGCTACAAGAACAGCTGGCTCAATTGGAAGCCTTGAAAAATGATGCCGGACTTAAAAAAGAAATCGAGTTCGAAGAAAAACTTCAAGCCTTGATGAAAACCTACGGTAAAAATCTTCGGGACATCATCGCCATCCTTGACCCCAACCCTGCGGCGTCAAAAGGGGCATCTGCGCCCAAGCAGCGCAAGGCGCGGGTGCTTAAGGTCTATCAGAATCCGCACACCGGCGAGCTGATAGAAACCAAAGGCGGCAACCACCGCGGTTTGAAAGCCTGGAAAGAAGAATACGGCGCAGCCACCGTGGATACCTGGCTTCGTGCATAAAGCCCGTGCACACTCTAAGCCCTGCCTGTGCAGGGCTTTTTTATCCGCACAACTTTTAAAGCTGTTTAACTAAAAGGTTCAACTTGATTCAACTTTGCTTAATCTTGGGCGGATGTTTAATGCACCACATGAAGGTGCCAGGCAGAAAAGGCACTGCCCGCTTCCGTCGTTGAATATGCCTGCATCAATAACTGCCCCGCCCGTGCGCCAACACTCAACTGACTACGGCTAAAACAGTAATACCGAGTAGGAATTATCCTGTTGTGACATCCATGCGTCCAAAAGACCGTGAACACGCCGGCGCTTCACAATTTTTTCACATCGCGGGTCACAGGATAGAGGCTGCTAAAGGACTAGCGCCCCATGCCCGCTTCGGCGGGCTTCTTTTTGCCCGTGATTTGCCCCGCAACCCAACTGCCTCCCTGCCGCAGACCGCTTGCGCCCTGAAAACGGGTTTGGCGCCAGACGTCACATTCCGTATCATTCGCCCATCACGCTCAACGTAGCGACCGATCACCTATGCATTATTTTCGGAGGGTTCATGAGCCTGCAAGACCTGAACAACATTCCCGGCGTCACTGCTTCCCCGGATAGCGCTACGCACAACTTCGTTTTCAACCACACCATGCTGCGCGTCAAGAACATCGAGAAATCCCTGGATTTCTATACCCGCGTCCTGGGTTTCTCGCTGGTTGAGAAGCGCGACTTCCCTGAAGCCGAGTTCAGCCTGTACTTTCTGGCCCTGGTGGACAAGGCGCAGATCCCGGCAGACGACGCAGCCCGTACACTGTGGATGAAGTCCATCCCCGGCATCCTGGAGCTGACCCATAACCACGGTTCAGAAACCGATGACAGCGTGGTCTACCACAACGGCAACACCGACCCGCGCGGCTTTGGCCATATCTGCATTTCGGTACCGGATATTCGTGCTGCCTGCGAGCGCTTTGAAGCTCTGAATGTGGACTTCCAGAAGCGCCTGAACGATGGGCGCATGAAATCCCTGGCATTCGTCAAGGACCCGGACGGTTACTGGGTCGAAATCATCCAGCCACAACCGATGTAAAAATCGAACGAAAAAAAACCCCATGACTGCTCATGGGGTTTTTTGTTTGCGCCCGGTTATTCCGGCGCTGAAGAACGGATCAAGTGATCAAAGGCACTCAGTGAGGCTTTGGCGCCCTCGCCCACTGCAATCACGATCTGCTTGTATGGCACGGTGGTCACGTCACCGGCGGCAAAAATGCCGGGGATCGAGGTTTCACCGCGGGCATCGACAACGATCTCGCCGCGGGGCGAAAGCTCGACAGTACCCTTGAGCCAGTCAGTGTTTGGCAACAGGCCGATCTGTACAAAGATCCCTTCCAGTTCGACCGTATGAACTTCACCGGACTGACGATCCTTGTAGCGCAGGCCGTTCACTTTCTGGCCGTCACCGGTGACCTCGGTGGTCTGTGCATTGGTGATGACCTTCACGTTAGGCAAACTGTGCAGCTTGCGTTGCAACACGGCATCGGCACGCAGCTTGGTATCGAACTCCAGCAGGGTGACATGCGCCACAATACCCGCCAGGTCAATGGCTGCTTCGACACCAGAGTTGCCGCCGCCGATTACCGCGACGCGCTTGCCCTTGAACAGCGGACCGTCGCAGTGCGGGCAGTAAGCCACGCCACGGCTACGGTATTCCTGCTCGCCGGGCACGTTCATTTCACGCCAGCGCGCACCGGTGGCCAGAATTACGGTCTTGGCCTTGAGCGAAGCGCCGCTGGCAAACTTCACCTCGTGCAACTCACCTGCCTTGCCGGCAATCAGCTTGTCGGCACGCTGCAGGTTCATGATATCGACGTCGTATTGCTTGACGTGCTCCTCAAGTGCAGTGGCGAGCTTGGGCCCTTCAGTTTCCTGAACCGAGATAAAGTTCTCGATGGCCATGGTGTCCAGCACCTGACCGCCGAAGCGCTCGGCAGCCACACCAGTACGGATGCCTTTGCGGGCAGCATAGATCGCCGCGGCAGCACCGGCCGGGCCGCCGCCGATCACCAGCACGTCAAAAGCTTCCTTGGCGCTGATTTTTTCGGCCTGACGCTCAATTGCACTGGTGTCCAGCTTGCCCAGAATCTCTTCCAGGCCCATGCGGCCCTGACCAAAGTTGACACCGTTAAGGTAAACGCTGGGTACCGCCATCACTTGACGCTCGGTCACTTCGTCCTGGAACAGGGCACCGTCAATCGCCACATGGTGAATATTCGGGTTAAGCACTGCCATCAGGTTCAGCGCCTGCACAACGTCAGGGCAGTTCTGGCAGGACAGCGAGAAATAGGTCTCGAAGTTGAACTCGCCTTTAAGGGAGCGAATCTGTTCAATTGCTTCGGCACTGGCTTTCGATGGGTGGCCGCCTACTTGCAGCAAGGCCAACACCAGCGAAGTAAATTCGTGGCCCATCGGAATGCCTGCAAAACGCAGGCTGATATCGCCGCCTGGGCGGTTCAGCGAAAACGAAGGCTTGCGCACATCGTTACCGTTATCCAGCAGGGTGATCATGCTGGAAAGGCTGGCGATTTCTTTTAACAGGTCATGCATTTCACGGGATTTCGCACCGTCGTCGAGAGAGGCAACAATCTCGATCGGCTGCGTGACCCGCTCCAGGTATGACTTCAACTGAGCTTTTAGATTGGCGTCCAACATACGGGCGATCTCCTTTGAACATGAATTTTTTACAAAAAAACGCCCGAGCGAATCTCGCCCGGGCGTTTTGAGGGCGATGCGGCTTACAACTCAGGTGCGGATCACCGCCCTTGGCTGGTTCACGGCCTTAGATCTTGCCAACCAGGTCCAGCGATGGAGCCAAGGTGGACTCACCTTCTTTCCATTTGGCAGGGCACACTTCGCCCGGGTGAGCAGCAACGTACTGAGCAGCCTTGATTTTGCGCAGCAGCTCGGAAGCGTCACGGCCAACACCGCCATCGTTCAGCTCGACGATCTTGATCTGACCTTCAGGGTTGATCACGAAAGTGCCGCGGTCAGCCAGGCCTGCTTCTTCGATCAGTACGTCGAAGTTGCGGGAGATGGTCAGCGTAGGGTCGCCGATCATGGTGTACTGGATTTTGCCGATGGCTGGCGAAGTGTTGTGCCAGGCAGCGTGGGCAAAGTGGGTGTCAGTCGACACGCTGTAGATTTCCACGCCGAGTTTTTTGAACTCTTCGTAGTTGTCAGCCAGGTCTTCCAGTTCGGTTGGGCAAACGAAGGTGAAGTCGGCCGGGTAGAAGAACACCACCGACCACTTGCCTTTCAGGTCAGCGTCCGACACTTCCACGAAGCTGCCGTTTTTGTAGGCAGTTGCTTTGAATGGTTTAACTTGGCTGTTGATGATAGGCATCGTTGACTCTCCGTCAGGGTTGAAAAGTTGATGGGGTGAATCCTAACAACACATTTCGTATCTGGCTCATTGGCAAAGCTGATGCTGACGATTGGTTTTAGCTATCAGGCGTACCTATAAATAGCCGAAAACTAAATATGATCCACCTGAACAGGTTTCAACTTGATGTCGATCAGTTGCCGATGTTTTTTTGCGCGGTGATGCTCATCCCGGTAAACGGGGTGGCTTCAACATAGCGCATGGCTGACTTTATGTCTTTCCAGCCGACGTAATTCATCAGTGACTTCAAGTCCCAGCCACTTTGATGGGCCCATGTCGCAAAACCGCGACGCAGGGAGTGACTGGTGTATTGCTCGGCCGCAATGCCCGCACGCTCCAGCGCCTGGCGCAGCAACGGGATCACACTGTTGGCGTGCAAGCCCTCCTCCCCCAGGTTGCCCCAGCGATCGATTCCGCGGAACACCGGGCCGCGGACCAACGCCGCGGTATTGAGCCATTCGATGTAGGCGCGCACCGGGCACAGTCGCAGCAGGGCCGGGGTCTGAAAGGTTTTGCCGAGGTTGTCGCGGTCACTTTTGCTGCGTGGCAGATACAAGGTAATGCCTGCCCCCTCTACAGCCTGTACATGCTCGACTTGCAGGCGGCATAACTCATCACTGCGGAATCCGCGCCAGAAGCCGAGCAGGATCAGGGCGGCGTCACGCCTTGCGCGCAGCAGCCCCAGCTGATCACCACTGGCTTGCGCCGCCAGGGCCTCAGCCTCCAACCACTCGACCACCTGCTCAAGATGCTGCAATTGCAGCGGTGCCGCCTGCTTCTCCTGCACGGGATGCAGTGCCCGAATGCCCTTGAATACCTTGCGCACCATCGGCGCCTTGGTCGGGTCGGCAAACCCCTGACTGTTGTGCCACTGGGCAATCGCTGACAGGCGCAGCTTGAGGGTGTTGATCGACAATTGCCCGGCATGAGCCACCAGATAACGCGCCACGCTATCGCTGGTGGCCGGCAGAAACCCGCCCCAGGTCACTTCGAAGTGCTCAATGGCCACCCGATAACTGCGGCGGGTGTTGTCGCGGGTCGCGGCGTTCAGGTAGCGATCCAGCTCGCTCATGGGCAGTTCTCTTGTGTGGCGTACCGAAAACAGGCCTTAAAAGCAGTTTCAAGGCTCTGGCACGGGATAATACCAGTATATCCCGTCTTATTTTTCATTAAATAACATCAATAAAATGTGCTAATCTAGTATGTAATTACATGATACATACCACAGTACATAATCGTAGGAGATGACCATGGCCCGTGGCGGCGTAAACAAGGCAGTGGTGCAAATTGCACGCACCGCGATCCTGGCTCGAGGCGAACACCCGAGCATTGATGCGGTACGTATCGAGATGGGCAATACCGGGTCGAAAACCACGATCCATCGCTATCTAAAGGAACTGGACGAAGTTGATTCGCGCCGTGGCGTGCCTCGTGAGCAAATCGATGATGAGCTGACTGAGCTGGTTGCCCGCCTCGCCCAGCGCCTGCAGGAGCAGGCACAAGAGCCCATTGACCGGGCTCAGGCGCATTACGAACAGCTCAAAGTGCAACTGCAGGCGCAGTTGAACGAAGCACAGGACGCTCGGGCACAGCTTGAGCAGCAACTGGAGATTCAGGGCACAGCACTGCAGCAGGAAAGCGCCAGTCTCGACGCCACCCGCTCCATGCTGCAAACCGAGCAGACCCGCAATGCCGCCCTGAACCAGGCGTGCAGCGACTTTGACCTGCGCCTCAAGGACCGTGACGAGCAGATTCGCTCGCTGGAAGAGAAGCACCTGCATGCCCGCGATGCGCTGGAGCACTATCGCAGCGCGACCAAGGAACAGCGCGAGCAGGATCAGCGCCGTCATGAAGGCCAGTTGCAGCAGGTGCAAATGGAACTGCGTCAGGCCCAGCAAAGTGCATTGGTACGCCAGGATGAAATCACCCAACTGCATCGCGACAATGAGCGCGTACTGAGCGAGAGCCGCGCACTGGGCAAGGAACTGAATCAGGCCAATGACCTGCAGCACAAGCTGGGCAACCAGAATACGCAGCTCAACACCCAACTCAGTCAACTGCAAAGTGAACGCACCCTGCTTCAAGAGCGCCTGCGCGTAGCCACGCAGGAAAGTGAAGGCTTGAAACAGGCCCACGCACAGATCCAGGAAAGCCAGGCAGCCCTTTCCTTGCGCGCCATAAAGGCTGAAACCGCACTGGAAAGCCTGCAGGAGCTAAAGAAGGATGCTGAACAAAGCGTGCTCACCAAAGACCAGTAGAACTACCTGACTCGATCCAGGCCCGCTCCCGCAAAAGCTGAATAGACACCCCCGTCTTCGTTCAGCAACCGTTCAGCAAATGCAATCGATTCTTGTTTGGCAATACGTATCAGTATGTTACAAATTAGCACCCTAACTAATTTGTGACGCGGTAGCCCACCATGCTGGTTCCATTTCTGATCATGCTGCGCGAAGGGATTGAGGCCGCACTTATCGTCGGCATCATTGCCAGTTATCTCAAGCAAACAGGCCGCGGGCAGTGGATGCCCGCCGTATGGGTCGGGGTGTTTCTGGCCGCCGCCCTGTCTTTGCTGGTGGGCGGCGGGCTGGAGTTGATGAGCGCCGAGTTCCCGCAAAAACAGCAAGAACTGTTCGAAGGCATCGTCGGCCTCATTGCCGTGGGCATTCTCAGCTCAATGGTATTATGGATGCGCAAGGTCGCGCGCTCGATCAAGCATTCGCTGCACACCTCCCTCGATCACGCCCTCGCCGGCTCCCGGCATCAAGTCACGGCACTGATTGCCATGGTCTTTTTTGCCGTCGCCCGGGAAGGGCTTGAAACCGTATTTTTCCTGTTAGCCGTCTTCCAGCAAAGCGAAGGCCCCGCCGCACCCCTGGGCGCCCTGCTCGGCCTGCTGCTGGCCATCGGCGTCGGCTTTGCCATTTACAGCGGCAGCATGCGCCTGAACCTGGGGCTGTTTTTCCGCTGGACCGGCCTGTTTATTCTGGTGGTCGCTGCGGGCATCCTGGCCAACTCGGTACAGGCCCTGCACGAGGCAGGCCTGTGGAACCACTGGCAAGACGTGGTCTTTGATATCAGCGCCCACTTGCCGATGGATGGCCCGCTAGGCTCCGTACTGGCTGGCATGTTCGGCTATCAGGACGCCCCCACCGTCAGCGTGCTCGGTGCGTATGTGATTTATCTGGTCGTCACGCTGGTGATGTTCTTTCGCCCGCCGGCGCCCGCCAAAACCGCACACCCTTCTTCAGTAACAAACCCATAAGGTCAAGCATGCCAACCCCTGCAAGCGGTACACCCCCACGCGCCCTGCGCTGGGCGGTGGCCGGCTCGGTGATCGTGATGATCGCAGCCGGCGGGTTGTTCTACTACGCCTCGCAACTGGCCGCGGCCAAGCGCAAGGCTCACGGCACTGAAATAACCGTGACCATCCACCCGCATAGCTGCGAACCCGACGCCCTGACTGTACCGGCCGGCTTCAACAGCTTTCGCATTATCAATGCCTCCGAGCGCGCGGTGGAGTGGGAAATTCTCGACGGCGTGCTGGTGGTCGAAGAGCGGGAAAACATTGCCCCGGGCCTGAGCCAGGTGATCAACGCGACACTCGCTCCCGGCGATTACGCCATCACCTGCGGTCTGCTCAGCAACCCCCGCGGCACCCTGCATGTGACGCCCACTGCAGCGTCCGAAGCCAGCGCCAATGCCAGGCCTACGATGGTGGCCTTTGTTGGGCCGTTGTCAGAGTTTCGGGTTTACCTGAGCCAACAGGGCAGCGCCCTGACCAGGGCTGTCGATGCCCTGTCGCAAGCCATTAGCGCCGGTGATCTGGAACAGGCGCAGGCTCTGTATACCCCCGCACGCGAGGCCTATCAACGCCTGGCGCCGGCAGCGCAACGCCTTGCCGAGCTGGACAACGCCATCAATGCTCGCGCCGACTATTTCGAAAAGCGCGAGCAGGATCCGGGGTTTACCGGTTTCCACCGCCTGGAATACGGCCTGTTTGACCAGCGCAGCACTCAAGGCCTGGCGCCGATTGTCCAGCAGCTGCAAGCCAATAGCCTGCTGCTCAAGCAACAGTTGCTTGCCCAATCGTTGCCCCCCGAACAACTGGTCAGCATCGTCGCCCGCACCCTGCACAACCTGGCGGATAACCGCGCCAACAGCGGCGAAGAGGAGCGCTACAGCCATATTGACCTCAATGGCTTTGCCGCCAACCTTGAGGCTGCGCACAAAGTGGTTGATCTGCTGCGCCCTTTGCTGCTCAAGAAAAATGCCGACCTGCTGCACACCATAGACGGTGCCAGCAGCGCGCTGGATGCCGAACTCAATGGCCTGAAAACCCCGCAGGGCTACCGCACCTACGACACCGTCAGCGCCCCGCAGCGCCAACAAATCAGCAACAAGGCCAAGGTTATGGCCGATGCACTCGATGGAATCGATCCCGCCCTCGGCCTTAGCGGCCTGTAATTGCAGACGAGACGTACATGAGCGATTCACCACACACCCCGAACGAGTTCAACCTGCAACGCCGGCGCATCCTGATGGGCATGGGGGTCGCCGGGGCGGCACTGGCTGGCGGCGCCCTGAGCTGCCCGGCCATGGCCGCCGCCAACCCGGCCAATGCTCAAGTCACCCAGGCGCCGAGCAGCGACAAGACCCAGGATCATCACGACTTTCACGGCCAGCACCAAAATGGCATTGTCACCCCGCGCCCGGCCGCCGGTATGCTGGTGGCCTTTGATGTACTGGCCACGGACCGCGAAGGTCTCGAACGCCTGCTGCGCACCCTGAATGAGCGCATCGCCTTCCTGATGAAAGGCGGCCCGGTCGCCCAGGTCGATCCCAAGCTGCCGCCAGTGGACTCGGGCATTCTCGGCCCGGTGGTCAGCCCCGATAACCTGACCATTACCGTGTCCGTGGGCGACTCCCTGTTCGATGAGCGTTTTGCCCTGGCCAAGATCAAACCCAAACACCTGAGCCGCATGCAGGGCTTCCCCAACGATGCCCTGGACCCGGCCCAGTGCCACGGCGACTTGAGCCTGCAGTTTTGCGCCAATACCGCCGACACCAATATCCACGCCCTGCGTGACATTGTGAAAAACCTGCCCGACTTGCTGCTGGTGCGCTGGAAGCAAGAAGGCACCGTACCGCCGCAAGCACCGGTCAAGCCCGGCGAGCCGGCGCAAAGTGCGCGCAACTTCCTGGGTTTTCGCGACGGCTCGGCCAACCCCGACTCCAACGACAACACAGCGATGAACCAGATTGTCTGGGTCCAGCCCGACAGTGGCGAGCCGCAGTGGGCGGTCAACGGCAGCTATCAGGCAGTGCGCATCATCCGCAATTTCGTCGAACGCTGGGACCGTACCCCTCTGCAGGAACAGGAAAGCATTTTCGGCCGCAACAAGGCCAGCGGCGCGCCCATGGACGGTGCCCGGGAGACCGATGTGCCGGATTACAGCAAGGATCCCCACGGCAAGATCACCAAACTTGACGCCCACATCCGCCTGGCCAATCCGCGTACCGCACAGACACGCAACAGCCTGATCCTGCGCCGACCTTTCAACTATTCCAATGGCGTCAACAAGAACGGCCAGCTGGACATGGGCTTGCTGTTCATCTGCTACCAGCGCGACCTGGAACAGGGCTTTATCGCCGTGCAAACCCGGCTCAACGGTGAACCCCTGGAGGAGTACCTCAAGCCTGTGGGCGGCGGATACTTCTTCACCCTGCCGGGCGTGCGCGACGAACAGGATTTTATCGGCCGCTCGCTGCTCGATGCTGCTACACGCACCTGAACCTCAACCCACCGGAAAAAGTCCCATGAAGAAGACCCCGCTCGCACTGTTCCTGGCCCTGGGCTTGCTCCACACCCCTCTGTCGGCGCTCGCTGCAACCGCGCCACTGGATTTGGTGCAACCCGTGTCCGACTACAAGATCTACGTCACCGAGCAGCTGGATGAGCTGGCCAGCAACACGCAAAAATTCACCGATGCCGTGAAAAAGGGTGACCTGGTCACGGCCAAAAAACTCTACGCCCCGACCCGCGTTTACTACGAGTCGATTGAGCCGATTGCCGAACTGTTCAGCGACCTGGACGCCTCGATCGATTCACGCGTAGATGATCACGAAAAAGGCGTCACTGCGCCTGACTTCACCGGTTTTCACCGCATCGAGTACAGCCTGTTTGCCGAGAACAGTACCCAGGGGCTCGGCACGCTCGCAGACGGCCTGAATAACGACGTCAAGGACCTGCAGACCCGCGTTGCCGGGCTGACCTTCCCGCCGGAAAAAGTCGTCGGCGGTGCTGCAGCATTGATGGAAGAAGTGGCCGCCACCAAAATTTCCGGCGAAGAAGACCGCTATAGCCACACCGACCTGTATGACTTCCAGGGCAACGTGGACGGCGCGAAAAAGATCTTCGATCTGTTCCGTGCGCAAATAGAACAGAGCGACAAGGCCTTTGCTGCCAAGGTCGACAAGAACTTCGCCACGGTGAACAGCATCCTGGCCAAGTACAAAACTGCTGACGGCGGCTTTGAGACCTATGACAAGGTCAGGGAAAACGACCGCAAGGCCCTCATCGGGCCAGTCAACACCCTGGCCGAAGATCTGTCGACCCTGCGCGGCAAGCTGGGTTTGAACTGATTCAAGGTTTCTCGCAGCGCCAACCGATGTGACTCACGTCACATATCCGCAGGTTGGCGCTGGGCTTTGCCTGCGCACTTGTTACTCATTAGTCATAAAAGCTGTGCTGAATCACTGTTCAAAATCGTTCAATCATTGTAAGAATCTTCCTGTTTAAGAAAAGTACTACTGTCAAGTCAGACAATGCTTGGGCGCTGTAAATACTTTCCTGAATAGCACCTGTCTAGCGTTTAGATAGGATGCACTGTTGACCCAACTTTTATAGGTTTTTCACAAGGACGCGTTTAACGTATGCAACAGCAACGAAAGCAATGCCCCAAGACTTTGCAACAAAATCATGTAGATAACGCTTTAGAACGACTTTACCTTTGTTAGAAACAGGCTTTACTCGTAAAGGGCCCGGATCTTTAACGCGCCCTGAGTTTGGTCGACAAAGACATGTCGTCTTGTGCCATTGAAACTGACTGGAACGAATACTTTGAAACCCTACCCAATCCAGTGTGTGTCGATCGTCATTCCGGTCTACAACGAAGAAGAAAGTCTGCCCGAGCTCTTGCGTCGCACAGAAGCCGCCTGCGCACAACTGAGCCAGGCCTATGAAATCGTACTGGTCGATGACGGCAGCCGGGACAAATCGGCGCAAATTCTCGAAGACGCTGCCGCACGTGAAGGCAGCCCCGTCGTTGCGGTTATTCTCAATCGCAACTACGGCCAGCATGCTGCAATCATGGCCGGCTTTGAGCACTCCAAGGGCGATGTGGTGATCACGCTGGATGCCGACCTGCAAAACCCGCCGGAAGAAATTCCGCGCCTGGTGGCACAGGCTGCTCTTGGGTACGACGTAGTCGGTACGGTACGCAACAACCGTCAGGACTCCGCCTGGCGCCGCTGGCCTTCACGGCTGATCAACCTGGCCGTACAACGCTCCACCGGGGTTGCCATGAGCGACTACGGTTGCATGCTGCGCGCCTACCGTCGCAGCATCGTCGACGCCATGCTCGCCTGCCGCGAACGCAGCACCTTTATCCCGATCCTGGCCAACAGCTTTGCCCGCCACACCACCGAGGTACTGGTCGAGCACGCCGAGCGCGAGCACGGTGACTCCAAGTACAGCGCCATGCGCCTGATCAACCTGAT
This sequence comes from Pseudomonas bubulae, assembly GCF_900618535.1. Classification (GTDB taxonomy): domain Bacteria; phylum Pseudomonadota; class Gammaproteobacteria; order Pseudomonadales; family Pseudomonadaceae; genus Aquipseudomonas; species Aquipseudomonas bubulae. The sequence goes on from NZ_UYJA01000001.1 coordinate 454,655, forward strand.
GTTCGACCTGATCACCTGCATGACGACCACGCCCCTGCGCCTGCTGAGCATCATCGGTTTCAGCATGGCAGCACTGGGCGCGGTATTCGCCATTGCCCTGATCATGTTGCGCCTGATCTTCGGTGCAAGCTGGGCCGGCGACGGTACTTTCGTATTGTTTGCGGTGCTCTTCGTGTTTACCGGCGGCCAATTTATCGGCATGGGTCTTCTGGGTGAATACCTGGGCCGCATGTACAGCGATGTACGGGCACGGCCACGGTTCTTTATTGAAAAAATCGTACGCGCCGACTCTGCAACGCCTTCCGTTACAACCAGCACCCCGACTTCCTCTACTTCGACACAGGTTCAATCATGAGTTTGAAAGCCGTTGTTTTCGCCTATCACGATATTGGCTGCACAGGCATCGAAGCCTTGCTCAATGCAGGCTACGAAATTGCTGCTGTATTCACCCATGCTGACGACCCCAAAGAAAACAACTTCTACGGTTCGGTTGCCCAGCTGTGTGCACGCAAAGGCATTCCGGTTCACGCTCCTGAAGACGCCAACCACCCATTGTGGATCGAGCGCATTCGCAAACTGAACGCCGACTACATCTTCTCGTTCTATTATCGCCACCTGCTGGGCGAAGAGTTGCTGGCAAGCGTCAGCAAGGGCGCCTTCAACCTGCATGGTTCCCTGCTGCCACGCTACCGTGGACGCGCACCGGCCAACTGGGTACTGGTAAACGGCGAAACCGAAACCGGCGTAACCCTGCACCGCATGGTCAAACGCGCCGACGCAGGCGATATCCTGGCCCAGCACCGTATCAGCATCGAGCGTTCGGACACGGCCCTGACCCTGCACGCCAAGCTTCGCGAAACCGCCGCCCAACTGCTGGCCGAAGCCTTGCCACTGCTGCCACAAGGCAAGCTCACCGAAACCCCACAAGACGAATCCAAAGCCACTTATTTTGGTCGCCGCACCCCGGCTGACGGCTTGCTGCAATGGAACCGCCCGGCTGAAGAACTGTTCAACCTGGTACGTGCCGTGACCCAACCTTACCCGGGCGCCTTCTGCGCCGTGGGTGAGCACAAGCTGATTGTGTGGGGCGCCGAAGTGGTTGCCGGCAACCAGGGCCATGCACCTGGCCAGGTCATCAGCTGCGAGCCGCTGCGGATTGCCTGCGGCACAGACTCGCTGGTCATCACCGCAGGCCAGCGCAACGATAACGGCCTGTACCTGAGCGGCCCGCAACTGGCCCGCGAGCTGGGCCTGGTAGAAGGTTCGCGCCTGCGAGGCAGTGAGTCCGGTCGCCCGGCACGCCGCACCCGCGTGCTTATCCTTGGGGTTAACGGCTTTATCGGCAACCATTTGTCCGAGCGCCTGCTGCAGGACGACCGCTACGAAGTCTACGGCCTCGATATCGGCTCCGATGCTATCGATCGCCTGCGCAGCCACCCCAACTTCCACTTTGTGGAAGGCGATATCAGCATCCACACTGAATGGATCGAATATCACATCAAGAAGTGCGACGTGGTCCTGCCGCTGGTGGCCATCGCGACGCCAATCGAATACACCCGCAACCCGTTGCGCGTGTTCGAACTGGACTTCGAAGAGAACCTCAAGCTGGTGCGCTACTGCGTCAAGTACAACAAGCGCGTGATTTTCCCGTCCACGTCCGAAGTGTATGGCATGTGCCAGGACAAGAACTTCGACGAAGACACCTCCAACCTGATTGTTGGCCCGATCAACAAACAGCGCTGGATCTACTCGGTCTCCAAGCAACTGTTGGATCGTGTTATCTGGGCTTACGGTACCAAGGGCCTGAAATTCACCCTGTTCCGTCCGTTCAACTGGATGGGCCCACGCCTTGACCGCCTGGACTCGGCACGGGTTGGCAGCTCACGCGCCATCACCCAACTGATCCTGCACCTGGTGGAAGGTACCCCGATCCGTCTGGTTGACGGCGGCGAACAAAAGCGCTGCTTCACTGACGTGGCCGATGGTATCGAAGCCCTGGCGCGCATCATCGACAACAAGGATGGCAAGTGCGACGGCCAGATCATCAACATCGGCAACCCGGACAACGAAGCAAGTATTCGTCAACTGGGCGAAGAGTTACTGCGTCAGTTCGAGGCGCATCCGCTGCGTGACAACTTCCCGCCGTTTGCCGGTTTCCGTGATGTTGAAAGCCAGTCGTTCTACGGTACCGGTTACCAGGACGTCAGCCATCGCAAGCCAAGCGTGGAAAACGCCCGCCGCCTGATTGACTGGACCCCGACCACCGAGCTGAGCGAAACCATAGGCAAGACCCTGGACTTCTTCCTGCGTGAAGCCATGGTAGAAATCGCGGAAAAACGCTGATGCAAGCTGGACTGCGTATCGATGTCGACACGTACCGCGGCACCCGAGAGGGGGTGCCGCGGTTACTCGAACTGCTCGACGAAGCTCAGATCAAAGCGACGTTTTTTTTCAGCGTGGGGCCGGACAACATGGGCCGCCATTTATGGCGGCTGATCAAGCCCCGGTTCTTCTGGAAAATGATGCGCTCCAAGGCGGCCAGCCTTTATGGCTGGGATATTTTGCTGGCTGGCACCGCCTGGCCTGGCAAACCGATCGGCAAGGATCTGGGGCACCTGATGCGCCAGACCCTTGCCGCCGGGCATGAGGTCGGCCTGCACGCCTGGGATCACCACGGTTGGCAGGCCAATACCGCGCGCTGGAGCGAGACGCAGCTGATCGAGCAGATCCGCCGGGGTGTCGACACCCTGAGCGACATCACCGGGCAAGCCGTCGAATGTTCGGCGGCCGCTGGCTGGCGTGCCGACGAGCGCGTGGTCCGGGCCAAGGAAACCTTTGGTTTTCGCTACAACAGTGATTGCCGCGGGCACAGCCTGTTTCGGCCAAGGTTGGCCGACGGCAGGCTGGGGGCGCCGCAAATCCCTGTGGACTTACCCACATTCGATGAAGTGGTCGGGCCCGAGCTCAGTGCCGCCGATTTCAACTCATTCATTCTTGACCGCTTCAGCCCGCAAAAGCTGAATGCGTACACCATCCATGCTGAAGTAGAAGGGATTCTTATGGCCAATGACTTCCGTCAATTACTGGCGCAGGCCCGTGCCCGTGACATTCATTTCCAACCCCTGCGGGAGTTGCTGCCCGCCGACCTCGAGAGCCTGCCCGCCGGGCAATTGAGCCGTGGCGTGCTGGAAGGCCGTGAAGGCTGGTTGGGAGTGCAGAAGCCATGACTTCACGCTGGACAATACCGCTGCTGGTTCTGGCCTTTATCGCCTTTTACCTGTTGCCATTGGGCACCCACGGCTTGTGGATCCCGGACGAAACGCGCTACGCACAGATCGGCCAGCAAATCCTGATCGACGGTAACTGGGTCACCCCGCACTTTATGGATTTGCGTTACTTCGAGAAGCCGATTGCCGGCTACTGGATGATTGCCATCGGCCAGGCCATTTTTGGCGAAAACCTGTTTGGCGTGCGCATTGCCTCGGCCATCGCCACCGGTTTGAGCGTGTTCCTGGCCTATGCCGTGGCCCGTCGCCTGTGGAACGATCCGCGCAAGAGCTTTGCCTGCGCCCTGGTGTACATGACCTTTGGCCTGATTGCAGGCCAGGCCGGTTATTCCAACCTTGATCCGCAGTTTACCCTGTGGGTCAACCTGAGCCTGGTGGCGCTGTGGTTTGCCGTCGACAGCAGCTCCAATCGTGATCGCCTGATCAGTTGGGCGGTACTGGGTTTTGCCTGCGGCATGGGCTTTATGACCAAGGGTTTTCTGGCTCTGCTGCTGCCGGTACTGATCGCTCTGCCCTACATGCTCTGGCAAAAGCGCTTTCTGGAACTGGTCAAGTACGGCCTGGTGGCCATGCTGGTGGCGGCCATTGTCTCGCTGCCGTGGGTGTTGGCAGTACACGCCCAGGAGCCTGACTACTGGCGCTTCTTCTTCTGGCACGAGCATATCCGCCGTTTTGCCGGTGACGATGCCCAGCACGGTCGCCCATGGTGGTTCTACCTGCCGCTGCTAGTGGTTTCCAGCCTGCCTTGGGCAGCGTTGTTGCCGGTGGCCTTCAAGGACGCCTGGAGCAACAAACGCCATGCAAGCATTGTGTTCGTGCTGCTATGGCTGCTGCTGCCACTGGGGCTGTTCAGCCTGAGCAAGGGCAAACTGCCAACCTACATCATGCCGTGCATGTTGCCGTTGGCACTGCTGCTGGGCCACGCAATGATGCAACGGGTTGAACAGGCCAAAACCTGCGCCCTGCGCTTCAATGGCGCGGTCAACCTGATCGGCGGCAGTGCGGCATTGCTGGCCCTGGTGTATTTCCAGGTCAAACAGCCCTTCTATGACAACGAACCGCTGCATATGGCCCTGCTGGTCGTGGTGCTGCTGACGTGGATCATTACCGGCCTGCTGACACTGACCAAACCTCTGAAAATGTGGGCTGCGCCGGCACTGGCCATGGGTGTTCTGGTACTGGTACTGCCAGCCGCCATGCCGAGCAGCGTGGTTCACAACAAAATGCCTGACCAGTTTGTCCTGGAACATATGGATGAGCTGTCCCGGGCCAAGACATTTCTGAGTAACGACCTGGGCGCAGCGTCTGCTTTGGCCTGGCGTCTGCGCCGACCTGACGTGACACTTTACAACACCCAGGGTGAGGTCAAGTACGGCCTGACCTACGACGATGCCAAAGGTAAAAGCATTAGCCTGACCGAAGTTGGCCCGTGGATGGCTGAAGCTCGCCGCAAAGGCCCGGTCGGTGTGGTAATGCGGGTCAAGGACAGCGATGAGAGCCATGAAATGGACGAGTTGCCCAAAGACGCCAAGCGCTATGACGAAGGCAATATGGTGATTCTGATTTACCCGCAGATTGCTCCATGACCCTGACGCTATTGCTGTTGGCCTGTCTGTTGACCTGTGCTGGCCAGATCGCCCAGAAATACGCGGTCGAAGGTTGGCGCGGGGTTGACACCGGGGTGGCGCAAAAACTGCGCTCCCCCTGGTTATGGCTGGCACTGCTATGCCTCGGCCTGGGTTTGCTGGTGTGGTTGCTGGTACTGCAACGGCTCGAGGTCGGGGTTGCTTACCCGATGCTCAGCCTAAATTTTGTACTGATCACCCTGGTGGCCCGTTATCTGTTTAAAGAAACCATCGACCTGCGCCATTGGCTGGGCGTTGGGCTGGTAATAGCCGGGGTGGTTTTACTGGGGCAACACGCATGAGCCTGTACCGTGGCTTTGCCTTTGCCTCAGGCAGTGTACTACTGGTCAGCGGCGCCCAACTGGGCATGCGCTGGAGCATGACGCGGTTGCCGCAGCCCGCCCAATGGCTTGAAGCGTTCAGCCAGGGCAGTGTCTCGCTCCCGGCGTTGGCCATGGTAGTTGCCGCCATTGTCGCGTATGCACTGTCGATGCTCTGCTGGCTGCTGGCCCTGCGCGATTTGCCCTTGGGCCGCGCCTATTCGCTGCTAAGTGTCAGCTATGCATTGGTCTACCTGCTGGCTGCCAGCCTGCCGATTTTCCATGAAAGCTTCACCCTTTCAAAAACCCTCGGTGTGACGCTGGTCATTCTTGGGGTGCTTGTGATCAATTCTCGACGTACTTCCGGAAACAGCGCATGAAAATCAGTGTATTTGGTAGTGGTTATGTAGGCCTGGTGCAGGCGACGGTTCTGGCGGAAGTCGGCCATGACGTCATCTGCATGGACATTGACCAGAAAAAGGTCGAGTCGCTGCAACAAGGTCACGTCAGCATTTTCGAGCCCGGGCTTTCAGCCTTGGTGCGTGAAAACCTCGAGAGCAAGCGCCTGCGTTTTACCAGCGATGAAAAAACCGCTGTCGAGCACGGCGAGGTACTGTTTATCGCCGTGGGCACGCCTCCGAGCGAGGACGGCTCGGCTGATCTTGGCCAGGTGTTCTCCGTGGGTGACGCCGTTGCCCGCCACCGCAAGGAGCCGCTGATCCTGGTCGAGAAATCCACCGTGCCCGTAGGCACTGGCGACGCGCTGACCGCCCATATCAACAAGGCCCTGGAGCAGGCCGGACGCTCGCTGCAATTTGACGTGGTGTCCAACCCGGAATTCCTCAAGGAAGGCTCGGCCGTCACTGATTGCCGCCGCCCGGACCGCATCATCATTGGCTGTGCCCGTGAAGAAGTGCGTGAAGTCATGCGCGACCTGTACGCGCCGTTCAACCGCAACCATGACCGGATCATTTTCATGGACCTGCGCAGCGCCGAGCTGACCAAGTACGCCGCCAACTGCATGCTGGCGACCAAGATCAGCTTTATCAACCAGATCGCCGAACTGGCCGAGCACCTTGGGGCCGACATCGAAGCCGTGCGCCTGGGCATTGGCGCCGACCAGCGGATTGGCTATCACTTCATCTACCCTGGCTGCGGCTATGGCGGTTCGTGCTTCCCCAAAGACATGCGCGCGCTGATCCACAGTGCCCAGCAGGTCAATTGCTCCAGCGATCTGCTGCAAGCGGTCGAAGCGATCAACGAGCGGCAGAAGCACAAGCTGTTCGAACGCATCAACGCGTTTTTCAAGGGCAACCTTGAAGGCAAGACCTTTGCGTTGTGGGGCCTGGCATTCAAACCCAATACCGATGACATGCGCGACGCACCCAGCCGCGTATTGATGGAGGCCCTGTGGGCTGCGGGTGCCAATGTGCGCGCTTTCGACCCCGAAGCCATGCAGGAAACCCAGCGCCTTTACGGCGATGAAGCGCGCCTGAGCCTGATGGGCACACCGGAATCTACCCTTAATGGCGCCGACGCATTGATCGTCTGCACCGAGTGGCAGCAATTCAAGGCGCCGGACTTCGACCTGATCAAGCAACGCCTGAGCGCGCCGGTGATTTTTGACGGGCGCAACCTGTATGACGGTGAGCGCCTGGCCAAGGCCGGCTTGCAGTACTTCCCGATGGGGCGTGGCGAGTCGTGCAACTTGCCGGTCGGGTCAACAACCCTTTGATGATTCAGCAGCGCCGCCATTGGCAACAATGGCGGCGTTTTTTTTGTGCGTCCCGATGAGACAAGGAAACTCGACATGCGTGCCGATTTCACCTCCCCCGCCCTGCTCACCTTGCGCAGGCAATCGCTGATTCTGGGCGCGCTCGCCTTGCTGCTGTTTATCCTGGGCAACCATCAAGAGGCCGCGATTGGCTTTGATTCGCGCTTTGTCATGTTCGCCAATGAAATGCTGCGTCACGGCCCCGGTTTTTTCCCGACCACCTACGGCCAGCCTTACGCGGACTACAGCGCAACCTCGACCCTGCTTACCTGGCTGCTGTCCCTGCCCTTTGGCAAAGTCACCAGCCTGACAGCTTGGCTACCTACGGCCATTGCCAGTGCAAGCATTGTGACCTTGATGTATCGCCTGGTAGCGGCGCAATCGCGCACCTGGGCGCTGGTCAGCGTGGCACTGCTGTTGCTGAGCATGACTTTTATCACCGAAACACGTGCGGTATCGCTTGACCAGATGCTGGCAGCGCTCAGTTTCAGTGCCTTCTACCTGGCTTACGCCCACGATCACTTTGCGGCACCACGCCGTCATTTCTGGCTGTTGGCCCTGCTGGTACTGGGTTTTGCCGTGCGCGGGCCGATCGGCCTGGTCATTCCCAGCGGTATCCTGTGCAGCTATTACCTGCTTAATGGCCAGTGGCGGCGCCTGATCAGCTTTGGCCTGCAAGCGCTGGTCTTGCTGATCCTGTGTATTGGCACGTTATTGATGCTGGCCTGGATCAGTGGCGGTGAGGCTTTTGTACATGAAGTCATCCGCATGCAAGTGACAGGACGCATGGATGGAACCGAAGGCGCCAGCGGCGTGCTGTATTACTTCACCAGTTCCATGGGCAATTACGCGCTGGCTTATCCGCTGGCCGTTTTGGTGCTGCTGGCGATCCTGATTACCGGGCGTAAGCCGTCGGGGCCAGCCTTGCAACTGGTCAAGTACTGCGTTGGTGCAGCCCTGATCGTGATGATCGGCCTGTCGATTCCCCAGGCCAAAAAGGCCCGTTACCTGCTGCCCATGTTACCGATGGCTGCGATTATTGCGGCCTACCCGTTCCAGGTCATGCACGGGCGGGTCTTTGCTGGCCTGCGCGGCTTGATTCAGGGGTTGTTCCTGCTGCTGCCGGGTTTACTGATTATCGGTCTGCTGGTTGTACGCAAGCGTTTTGGTGAAGAGTTGCCACCCTTGACCGTCATATTCGTGGCCCTGGCCGTTCTTCAGGTTCTGGCCGTTGGCGTACTGTTCAAAGCCCAATGGCGTGTTGCGGGGCTGGCAACCTGTGCGGTGCTGGCGATGTGGAGCAGCTACATCATGGTCTTCGAACCTGCAGAGCGCAGCCTTTACGATACGCGTACCTTTACCCTCAAGGCCATGCAACTGATCGAGCAGGCTCCGGCCCCAGTAGTACTGCATGGCATGGGCAAGGACGCCAAGGCGATCAAGTTCATGGTTAACGTGGATCGTGATCTGCTACCGCTGTTTACCCAGTCATCCGCTGAACTGGCAGCATTGCCGGCTCCGGCCTGGATCATCATGGATCGCAAGGACTATGAGGCCTTGCAAGGCAGTGACCTGGGTAATATTGCCCCGACGCTGAGCGGTCGTTTCGACAAGAACGACTATGTGTTGCTGCATCGGCCTTGATCCTGTGGGAGCGGGCTTGCCCGCTCCCACAACTACGGCAAAACGCCAGAGCACAAACAGTGCGCCTGCAGGTACAATCCCCGCCCTTCTCTCTCCCCAAGGAATCCCAATGTCAGGGCTTGAACTGTTTGCCGCCGCACTCGGCGTCATTGCTGTCTGGTTGACAGTCAAACAGAACCCCTGGTGCTGGCCCATCGGTCTGGTGATGGTGCTGCTCTACAGCTGGATCTTCTTCGAGATCAAACTGTATTCAGGCATGCTCTTGCAGGTATTTTTTGCCCTGTTGCAAGTCTATGGCTGGTGGCAGTGGACACGCGCAGGGGCACAGCATGAAGGCCGTGTCGTCAGCCGGTTAAGCCCATTGCAAGTGCTGGGCGGGGTGATTGCAGGCGCCATCGGCAGCGTGGTTCTCGGCGCCTCAATGGCCCATTGGACCGATTCCACTTTCCCCTGGTCAGATGCCACGCTGACAGCCTTCAGTCTGGTTGCCCAATTATGGATGGCGCAAAAACGCCTGCAGTGTTGGGCATTGTGGTGTGTCATCGATGTGCTTTATATCGGCTTTTTTGCCTGGCAGGACCTGTACTTCACCGCCGGCCTGTACGCGTTGTTTACCCTGATAGCCATTCAAGGCTGGCGTGACTGGCGCCGCGACCCGGCGCTGCGCACATGAAGGTGGTCGTTCTGGCGGGGCCGGAGTCGAGTGGCAAGAGCTGGCTCGCTGCGTTATTGCAGCAGCGCTTTGGCGGCACCATGGTGGGCGAGTATGTGCGCTACTTTATCGAGCAAAACCCTCGCGAGACCTGCCTGGCCGATATTCCGGACATCGCTCTCGGGCAGCTTCGCTGGGAAGACGAAGCGCGCGCCCAACAACCCGCGCTGCTGATTCTGGATACCCATTTACTCAGCAATATCCTCTGGAGCCAGACCCTGTTTGGTGACTGCCCACAGTGGCTTGAAACTGAACTGCTCAAGCGCCACTACGACCTGCATTTGCTGCTGTCCCCCGACGATGTGGAGTGGACCGCTGACGGTCAACGCTGCCAACCCTCACTGGCGGAACGCCAGGCGTTTTTTGCGGCCAGTCTTGACTGGCTCACCGATCATCAACAAACCGTACAAGTGATAACCGGCGACTGGCAGGCCCGGCAACAGCATGCCTGCGCCGCAGTCGAACAATTAATGGGTAGTCGGGAAACTTGCTCAGACAGTATTAGTCCATAAGTTAGGTTGTTTACAACAAACAACTGGCAAGCGAGTTACTTAATGCTTTCAGCTTCTTGCCAATGTCCGTTGCTGTTACATGAAAATTTCGTGAAGCCTCTAAAACATTGGTTTGAGGGACGACTTTGCGAAATTGTAAGGTTAACGAGACACCCCCCTGCCCCACGTAATGTCCAGCCCGGCCCTTATTGTACAAGGGCCGGGGCTGCACACTGACATCTCATGTTCGTTACACCTGATCCCGCCCGGAACAGTCATCGTGCTGTGTGCTGTTGTTTTCAAACATTAAATTAGAAATGGCACAGCTCATGCTCTCTTCCTATCACGCTTGCCAGGGCCAGCGTCGATAAGGGAGCACAGTCATGGGGCACGCATGTTGTGGTAATGGTCACCTGCTGATGGCTTGCGGCCTGAGCGCCTTGCTGGGCTGGTGCGCCGTTGTTCAGGCCGCCGGTAATGGCGAGATAGTGCTTACCCGTACCGTGCAACCCCATGCGGTGGGCAATCCGCCCATGCATCCCGATCCTGACCCGCTAACCGTCAATGCCAGCCCCTTGGTTCAAGTCATGGGGGCTACCCGTGAGCTGAGCGATGGGGATTTTGCCAGCGTCAGCAGCGGTACTGCGCTTACCAGGACCATCATGCCCGCGGGCAACACACTGCCCGGCCTCAATACCAGCAACGGCCTGCCAGGCATGAGCAACGGCCATGGCGGCGGTAGCGGTGGCACCCTCTCCGGCACCATCAGCAATAGCATCAGCCAGGGCATGCGCCCGCTCTCTGTATTGAGTCAGGGGAAATAACATGACTGACTATCACCTGACTGCACTGCTTGCCGCGCTGCTTGCCTCTTCCTGTGCGCTCGCAGCTTCCGATAACAACGCCACGATCAATGATTCGGGCGCCACTTATCATGGCAACGTCTCTCTTAACCAGGCATCCGGCGACCAGCAACAGCAAGTCAATATCCGCGCCATTGCCATCGGCACCGAGGCCCGTGCCACGACCGCAGTCACCCAGAAGCTCAATACCCCAGCCGACCCCTCGCTCAATGCCCGGGCAACGATTGGCGGCAACTCATTCAGTAATGGCAGCGGCGTGGTCGGTATCAACCAGTCGGCCGGGGCCAACAACCAAATGGTCAATAGCGTGCGGATAGGCATCAGTGCCCGGCCGCAAGGTATCGACGACAGCGCCCTGTCCCAACAGAACGTGGCGCTGCTTCCAGACTCGGGTACCGCATCCCCCGCCAGCGGCAGTCGCCAGATCGTTACCAGCGATCAGGCCTTCACCGGCAGCCGAGGGGTGGTGCAGTTGAACCAGAGTGCAGGGGTGGGGAACCGCATGGCTAACACCCTGAATATCCGGGTTGCTGACTGACCCGGCAACAACGCAGTGCAATTGGAAAGTGCCAACACTTAACCCAACTAATGATGCACGGAGAAACACCATGAAACCGTCAATCGCTCTGAAGCCACTGGCTTTCGCTCTGGCAACACTGGTGGCCGTATCTGCTCAAGCCAACGGTAACGGCAACAACAATCCGCCGCCTCCATCGACACCGCCTGCATACACCCTTGACCCTAATGCCGCCGCCGCTGCAGTCGTGATTGACGTGCAAAACAGTCACAACAACAAAGTGACCAACAAGGCGGTCGAAAACAATGCAACCATCAAGGACTCGATCAAAGGGTCTGAAGGCAACATGGGCGCGAACGCCGCTTCCGGCTCCGGCAACCAGCAAGACAACGCCGTAGCGATCGCCACTTCAGACGAGAGCTTTGTGTTTGGTACCGCTGCGTCCCTGACCAGCGCCACCCAGACCAACAGCCACAACAACTCGCACAACTATGGCGCACAAAACAACGCTTCGATCAAAAGCTCGGCCAATGGCAGTTCGGGTAACGTCGGCATAAACGTTGCTTCGGGCGAGTTCAACCAACAGAAAAACAACCTGGCCATCGCCGTATCCAATGGTCGTATCGCCAGCGCCGGGGCAACCGCTTCGCAAACCTCGAACAACCTGTCGGTGATCAACGAAGCCGGTGCGTCTTACCTGAGCAATGTGAATACCTGGAATCAAGGGTCGGGCTGGAACAACAAAACCCCTGTCGTCAACAACGCCACCATGGACCATTCGTTCAATGGCTACTCGGGTAATGGCGGTGCCAATATTGCGGCAGGTACCGGCAACCAACAAAGCAACTCGCTGTCCATCGCTGCCGGCTGCAAAGTCTGCATGTAGTCGCGACGCTAAAGAAGGGTCTCGTTTATGAGACCCTTTTTCCTTATTCAGGCGTATCAATCATGCGTATTGTCGCCCTCACCCTCTTCCTCGGCCTGAGCGCAATGGCCCATGCCGCACAGATGCCAATCGCTGCCCTGCCTGGCGGCAATCTGGTGTTCAAGCAGGTGCAGAGCATTCGTGAAAGGCGCTTTGCGGATATTGTTGAACAAAAAACCGATTTCAGTTGCGGCGCTGCGGCACTCGCCACCGTGCTGCGTCAGGCCTATTGGCTGGACGTCAATGAAGACCAGATCATCAAGGGGATGCTGCAAAACGCTGATCAGGATCTGGTTCGCACCCAGGGCTTCTCAATGCTCGACATGAAGCGCTACGTTGAGAGCATCGGCATGCGCGCCCGGGGTTACCGAATTCCGGCGCAGAGCCTTGAAAGCGTGAACATACCCGTTGTGGTGCTACTGGACATCCGTGGCTACAAGCACTTTGTGGTGCTGCAACGCGCGCAGAAGGACTGGGTGTATATCGGCGACCCTGTACTGGGGCACAAGCGCTACTCCCACGCAGATTTCCTCAAAGGCTGGAATGGCATTGTGTTTGCCATCATCGGCCCCGGTTACGACAAGACCAATGCGTTATTGACCCCGCCTGCCCCGCTGACCGCAAAAAACCAGCTCGACGGGTTTAACCCGGTTAAAGACGCAGAACTCATGGACTTCGGTTTTATCCAAAGCGACTTTTTTTAAGGTGCGTCAATCATGACTACGGGGCCCGACGCTCCAGGAGCCGTACATGAAAACTTCCATTTGGCTGATTGCCGCATGCCTTGCGACCAGCCTGCACGCCCAGGCGGCGTCCTTTAAACCGGTTGAATTGAAAGACACTGAAATGGCCGAGTTGCGCGGCCGCTATGTGATGCCCGGGCGGATCATCAGTTTCGGCATCGTGATGAACAGTACCTGGACCAGCAGCAATGGTGGCGTAGTCGGCGCCAGTACTTCCATGTATGTGCAAAACACCATTGAACCCAAGTTTTACGTGTCCACTTACAGTTCTGCCGGTAACGGTGCCCCTGGCTCAAACGGCACTGGTTCGGTTACCGGTGGTGCGGGCCTGACCACAGCCCAGGGCGTCACCCAGAGCGTTCGGGCTGCGGGTGACAACAACAGCGCCTATAACAACGTCGACATCAATGTCAGCGAGGCCGACCAGGCCCCCGTGGTCAACCAGCAAGGGGTTTTACTCACGACCAATACGTCCATCACCCAGGCTGCTGGTGCGGGCAATGTGACCGTCTCGGCCACGGCTGGGGGCGTTCAGCTGGCCATCCAGGCCAACAACAATCAAGGCAACTCACTGCAGCAAATCGCCCAGGGTGGCGTATTGCAAAGCACTACTTTGCTGGGCGGCGGTAATAGGGTCAATAACATGGCACAACTTAACGTGGTACTGGGTAACAACCTGCCCAGCCCCGGCGCGCTCGATTGCAACCTCAATCAATTAAAAGGCCTTCGCAATATGGGTTATTGAACTAGGCTCAGGCTCTACAACTTGGCTTATCTGGACGGCTTATTTCATGCATCGATCGATAACCTTTCGCGCAGTTGTATGTATGAGCACTATATTCCCGTCACCCCTGTTATATGCAGCGGCTGATGCCGATCTAGCGCTACTAAAACAAGAACTTATGGAGCTTCGCCAACGTTACGATCAACAGCAAAAAGCCTTGGCAGTGCTTGAGCAACGGGTGCGTGAAGTTGAGGATCAGCCTGCGACGCCACAACCCAGGCGCCTGGCCAAATCACCGGCCGACATGAAGGGCAACCAGAACGTTACGGCTGCCAGTGGCACCAGTACCGCTGCACAAGGCAGCTCTTATGGCGCCGCGCTCAAGGATGACTCCGCCCCCGCCCAGAGTATGGTCAACCTCTACGATGAAGCCAGCGGCTTTTTCGGCGGCGGCAAGTTCAGCCTCGAAACGGGTATTACCTATTCGCGTTATGACACACGCCAGCTGATTCTCAATGGTTTTCTGGCCCTGGATTCAATTTTCCTGGGCAACCTCAACCTCGACCGGATCAAGGCCGACAACTGGACCCTTGACCTCACCGGACGCTATAACCTGGATAACCGCTGGCAGTTTGACGTTAACGTTCCGGTGATTTACCGCGAGAGTACTTACCAGTCCGGCGGGGCCAACGGCGGTGATGCGCAAGCCACTTCAGAGCAAACGGTTACCCGCGACCCGACCATTGGCGACGTCAACTTCGGAGTCGCATACAAGTTCCTCGACGAGTCGGTCAATACCCCGGATGCAGTCTTCAGCGTGCGGGTCAAGGCCCCCACCGGCAAGGACCCGTTTGGCATCAAACTGGTCAAAGCCTCTGAAAACACCAACTTGTTTGTCCCTGAAGACCTGCCCACCGGCAATGGTGTGTGGTCGATCAGCCCTGCCATTTCCCTGGTCAAGACCTTCGACCCAGCTGTGCTGTTCGGCTCTCTGTCGTATACCCATAACCTTGAAGAGTCATTTGACGACATCAGTTCCACGCAAAACCTGAAGCAGCCCGGCAAGGTCAAACTGGGTGACAGCTTCCAGATTGGCGCGGGGGTTGCTTTTGCCCTCAACGAAAAAATGAGTATGTCGTTTTCCGTGTCCGACCTGATTCAGAAAAAGAGCAAACTCAAGCAGGATAGCGGTGACTGGCAAACAGTTACCACCAGTGATGCCAACGCCGGTTACTTCAATATCGGCATGACCGTAGCAGCGACCGATAACCTGACCATCGTGCCCAACCTGTCCATAGGCTTGACCGACGATGCGCCAGACTTCACCTTCAGCCTGAAATTCCCTTACTACTTCTAAACAGCAAAAGGCCCTCCGCGCTTGAGCGCTGGGGGCCTTTTGCTGCTTTCAACGAATGTGATGCTTGTGCAGTAACCGATAAAACGTCGGCCGCGAAACCCCAAGCACCTTGGCGGCCATGCTCAAATTGTCGCTGTGCCGGTCCAGCACCTCGCACAGTGCCTGGCGTTCGGCGCGATCCTTGTATTGTTCAAGGGTGTTCATCGTGCCGACCAACAACGGGCGCAACTCCAGGCCCAGATCATGTGCTTCGATCTGCCGCCCTTCGGCCAATACCAGCCCACGACGCACGCGGTTGGCCAACTCGCGGACATTTCCCGGCCAGCCATGATTGCCCATGGCAATCAACGCCTCGTCACTGAACGTACGCGGGCGACGGCCTGTTTCCAGACTGTAGAAACGGGCAAAGTGACTGGCCAGCATGGCCAGGTCACCATGTCGCTCTCGCAAGGGGGCGGTGGTTAATTGCAACACGTTGAGGCGGTAATACAAGTCTTCACGAAATTGACCGTTGGCGACTGCCGCTTCGAGATCAACATGGGTCGCTGCCAGAATACGAACATCGATGGGGATCGGCTGGTTGCCGCCGACTCTCTCGATGTGTTTTTCCTGCAAAAAGCGCAACAGGCTGGCTTGCAATTCCAACGGCAGATCGCCAATTTCATCCAGAAAAAGCGTACCGCCATTCGCGGCCTCAATGCGTCCAACCCTGCGCTGATGGGCGCCGGTGAAAGAGCCCTTTTCATGGCCGAACAGCTCAGACTGGATCAAGTGGTCGGGAATGGAGCCGCAATTGATTGCAATAAAGGGCTTGCCGTTGCGCTGGGATTGACGGTGCAGTGTGCGGGCGACCAGCTCCTTGCCCGTACCGCTCTCGCCGCGAATCAGGATGGGCGACTGGGTGGGTGCAAATTTGCTCACCGTCATGCGCAGGTCCCGCATCAATCGGCTGTCACCCAGCAGTTCATCTTCCTGTACATCGGACGGGGTTGAAGTTTGCCCTCGCAGGCACGCCATGCCAAAGGCCCGGCCGAGTGTGACCTGGACCCGGGAGACGTCAAAGGGCAAGGTGTGAAAGTCAAAAAACCATTCGCAGACAAAATCCCCCACATTGTTCATTTTCAGTACGTCAGGGGTGAGCGCCGCAATCCACTCGGTACCACTGCGACTGATCATGTCTTTTACCGCTTCGGGACGTTCCAGATGAAAAGGTTGCAGCCTGAACAGGCCAACATCGCAAGAGCGGTCAACAACGGTTGCCAGAGTGCAGCTGTCGACCGCCCAGCCTATGGTTCGCAGACCGGGGAGCAATTCATGACAATCCGCACAGGGATCGACCACCAGCAGACGTCGGGGAGAGGACATTGCAAGCATGACTGTTCCTTGGCGCCAGAAAAACATAAAACAGCATTAAAAACAGTCCCTTGTTCAACTTACGCGTAACCTTAGCAAGCCATTGGGCGCTTTCTGGATCGTTTGTTTATAACCCTAATAGCCAATCAAACTGTACAGCCTCGTTCCAAGAGCAGGGGCGATAGATACACTCACTGAAAATTGATCTGGATCAGTCATATAAAAAAACTTTTAAAAATATGACGAAAGTGTGTGACCTGATGCCCCTCTAAAGTCATCAGTACAAGTAACCAACCGAACGGTAAGCCCAGCCGACGGTTAATCACTTGATGGGCATACTTGAGAGAACACCCTATGAACGCCCCGCTCCGTTTCAACGAAGCTCTTTTGATTGCCGGCCACGCTTTTGAACCTTTTCAATGCGTTGCCTGGGCTGCACAGGATGGTCATGGCGAGTTGAGCCTGACTGTTATCGATCGCACCAATACCCGTATCGGCCGCAAACAGATCCCGCGCAGCGCCTGCGCTGACGCCGCTCAGCTGGAAAGCCTGCTGGCACAAGCCCGCGCCGAGATCAGCAGCGAAGGCTACACCCTGCAGCCTTGGGTCATGCCTGCTTGAGAAGCGGCTGACTGATTTGGGAGCTGGTTGACCAGCTCCCACAAATAATCAGCCATCAATGTGTACATACTCTGCATTCAACTCGGCGGCCATTTGACGCGAGCGGCCTAAACGAATCGGGCCACGCTCGATATCGATCAACAGTCCCGGGCAGTCAATGGCAGGCAGCGTTGACCACTCTTTCAGTCGGCCATCGGTCAACAGTAAAAAGCGCTGTTGTTCCTCTGGACACTGTTTGCGGCGCCTTTCAAGCCAGTCAGCAACTTCCTGCAAGGCCTCCAGCAAAGGCGTCCCGCCTCCAGCACCCAAGCCCTGCAACCAGTCATTCAAGGCAGCAGACGCCTTGGAGCCGATGACCTGCCACTGCGGCGCCTTTGCGCTGACCGTCATCACCGCCACCCGCACCCGCTGGCGATACGCATCTTCAAACAGTTGGGCCAGCAGCCCCTTGGCGTCACTCAGCGCCTGATGGCGACGGGTTGAAGCAGACGCATCCACCACCACCAGCCAGAGTTCCGGCGCTGCACTTTGCCGGGTTTTCCAGGCCAGATCAGCGTGCAGCCGGGGACGACCGCCGAGCAGGGTTTGCACCCAGTCGATCATCCCGCTGCCGGCGCTGCGGCTTGCGCCTTGCCTGCCCGCAGAGAGCTGACCTGACCGGGGCCTGGCATCCGCCCCCACTGCAGAACGGGGGCGGATGCCTAGGGCTTTTTTGGCCAGCTCGGCACTTCACGGCGCGCGCCCATGGGTTGCACCTGTGCAGGTAGTTCGCCCCACTGGCCCTGCCCCGATTGAGGCGAAGCATTGCTGGCCTGAGGGGGGGACTGCGGTGGTGGTGTTGACGCCTGGCCTTTAGGTTCTCGGCGGCGATGACGCAAGGCAAACTCGGCCACGGCATCAATATCCTCCAGGCTGATGGCCGTGGCCCCGCGCCAGGCGGCATGGGCCCGCGCTGCGCGCAGCCAGACCAGGTCGGCACGCATGCCATCCACCGCGGCGGCAAAACAGCGCTCAGTCACAACAGCCAGAGACTGATCATCCAGAGCGATGCTGCTCAGCCGTTCACGGGCCTGCTGGCAGCGCTCGCGCAAGGTCGTTTGCGCCTCATCCCATTGCGCGCAAAACTTCTGCGGATCAGCGTCAAAGGCCAGGCGCCGGCGGATGATTTCGCTGCGTTCTTCCGGTTGCGGCTGGCCGCTGAGCATCACATTCAGGCCGAAGCGGTCGAGCAACTGCGGGCGCAACTCGCCTTCTTCCGGATTCATGGTACCAATCAGCACGAAACGCGCAGCATGCCGATGGGAGATACCATCACGCTCGACCACATTGGTGCCGCTCGCTGCCACATCCAGCAGCACGTCCACCAGATGATCGGCAAGCAGGTTGACTTCATCGACGTAGAGCACGCCGCCGTCGGCCCTGGCCAGCACCCCCGGGGAGAACTGCGCCTTGCCCTGGCCCAGTACGGCATCCAGGTCGAGGGTACCAACCAGACGCTCTTCGGTTGCGCCCAACGGCAAGGTGACAAACTGGCCGCTGGCAAGCAGGTCGGCCAGACCGCGTGCCAGCGTCGACTTGGCCATGCCGCGCGGGCCTTCGATGAGTACGCCGCCAATTTTCGGGTCAATGGCGGTCAGGCACAGCGCCAGTTTCAATGAGTCCGCGCCGACCACCGCCGATAACGGGAAATGTGGGGTGTCAGTCATGTTTTCGGGCTCCAGATTTTAGAATATTGATCGGCCTCAAAAGCTCCTCACCCCAGCCCTCTCCCAAAGGGAGAGGGGGCCGATTTTTGGTGAGGTATAAATCCTGAACATCCCCCGATCAGTCCCCTCTCCCTCCGGGAGAGGGTTAGGGTGAGGGTTGCCTGGTTACTCTTCCTCTATATCCAGCAACAGATTCTCCAGCGCCGCTTGATACTCCCCCGGTTCACTCCACAGCCCGCGCTGCTGCGCTTCGAGCATGCGTTCGGTCATGTCGCGCAGGGCATGCGGGTTGTGCTCACGCACAAACTCACGGGTATCCGGGTCCAGCAAATAGGCATCCGCCAGCAATGCATATTGATGATCATCGATCAGGTGCGTGGTTGCATCAAAGGCAAACAGGTTGTCCAGGGTAGCGGCCATTTCAAATGCGCCTTTGTAACCATGGCGTTTGACCCCTTCTATCCATTTCGGGTTGGCCGCACGGGATCGGATAACCCGGTTCAACTCTTCCTTGAGCGTACGGATCTTCGGCAGATCCGGCTGGCTGTGGTCGCCGTGGTAGCTGGCTGCGGCCTCCCCACGCAAGCTCTCTACCGCCGCCAGCATGCCGCCCTGAAACTGGTAGTAGTCATTGGAATCGAGCAGGTCATGTTCACGGTTGTCCTGATTTTGTACCACCGCCTGCATCTGCCCCAATCGCTGGGCAAACTGACCGCGGGCCGCCGTGCCTTCATCGGCGCCGCCATAGGCATAACCGCCCCAGTTCAGATACACCTCGGCCAGGTCGTCGCGGCTTTGCCACAAACGCCCATCGATTGCGTTCTGTACCCCGGCACCGTAAGCCCCGGGTTTGGCACCAAACACCCGCCAGCCCGCCTGACGGGCCGCCAGTTCCGGGGCCAGCCCTTCGCGCTCCAGCTGTTCACGCTCGCTGCGCACTTTTGCCGCGAGCGGATTCAGGTCATCAGGTTCGTCCAGCGCCGCCACCGCCTGAACAGCGGCATCGAACAGGCGAATAAGATTGGCAAAGGCATCACGGAAGAACCCGGATACACGCAAGGTCACGTCCACCCGCGGCCGGTCCAGCAGGCTCACCGGGAGGATTTCAAAGTCATCCACCCGCTGGCTACCCGTGGCCCACACCGGGCGCACGCCCATCAGCGCCATGGCCTGGGCGATATCATCACCGCCGGTGCGCATGGTCGCAGTGCCCCATACCGACAGGCCGAGCTGACGCAGGTGATCGCCGTGGTCCTGCAAATGACGCTCAAGAATCAGGTTGGCCGACTGAAAACCGATACGCCAGGCCGTGGTGGTGGGCAAGTTGCGTACATCCACGGAAAAGAAATTACGCCCGGTAGGCAGTACGTCCAGGCGCCCGCGGCTCGGTGCACCACTGGGGCCGGCAGGGACAAAACGCCCCGCCAGAGCATCAAGCAGACCCTGCATCTCGGCCGGGCCGCAGGCATCCAGACGCGGTGCAACAACCCCAAGCAACTCCTCAAAAATCCCTCGCACTTCGCTCCATTGCTCGGTGTCGGGCAATTGCAGCGTGCCCGCCAACGCCTGCTCGATCAGCTGCGCAGCATACAGTTCCAGACGTTCGCGGGTATCGCCTGCGGTGCGCCACAGCGCCTCGCTGACTGCTTGCAAAGGCGCGGGGCGACGTGCCGTCCAGGGCTCGGCCAGCGCACAGTCCAGCGGATCAAAACTCAGCCCGAAGGCTTTGGCCAACGCCCGCAGCACGCTTGATTGCGCCCCGCGGCCATCACCGCGGGGGATGCGCAGCAATGCCAGCAAGGTGTCGATGCGCAGACGCCCGGCAGGCGACTCACCAAAAATATGCAGGCCGTCGCGGATTTGCGATTCCTTGAGGTCGCACAGGTAGGTATCCAGCCGTGGCAGCCAGATTGCGGCATCGCTGTCGCTGTCGAGGTGTGCGTCCAGTTGCAGCTCGCGGTCGATATGGGTATCGCGCACCAGCTTGAGAATATCCCGTTGCAACTCCCGCGCCCGGCGCGGATCAAGCAGTTGCGCTTCGTAATACTCGTCGGCCAGCAGCTCCAGGTCGCGTAGAGGGCCATAGGTTTCGGCCCGGGTCAGCGGCGGCATCAAGTGGTCAATAATGACCGCCTGGGTCCGGCGCTTGGCCTGTGCGCCCTCACCCGGATCATTGACGATAAACGGATAGACGTTGGGCATGGGGCCCAAAATAGCATCCGGCCAGCAGTGTTCAGACAGCCCGACGCCCTTGCCCGGCAACCATTCCAGATTGCCATGCTTGCCCACATGCACCACCGCATGGGCGCCGTAGGTGTTGCGCAGCCAGAAATAAAACGCCAGATAAGCATGGGGCGGTACCAGGTCCGGGTCATGGTAGACCGCACTGGCATCTACCTGATATCCCCGCGCCGGTTGAATGCCGACAAAGGTCAGGCCAAAACGCAGCCCGGCAATCATCAGGCGACCGCTGCGAAACATCGGGTCGTGCTGTGGCTCGCCCCAACGCTCAATCACCGCCTGGCGATTGGCTTCTGGAAGACGATTAAACATCGCCTGGTATTCATCCAGCCCAAGGCTTTGATGGCACGGGCGCAGGTCGAGGCTGTCGAGGTCGTTGCTGACACCGCCCAACAGAGCTTGAATCAACGCGGTGCCGGTATCCGGGAGCTCAGCAGCCACCGGGTAGCCTTCGCCCTGCAAGGCGCGCAAAATATTCAGCGCCGCAGCCGGGGTATCCAGCCCTACGCCATTGCCGATACGGCCATCGCGGGTCGGGTAGTTGGCCAGGATCAGGGCGATACGCTTTTGCGGGTTCGGCACACGTGCCAGCTCCACCCAGCGCCGTGCCAGTTCTGCGACAAAATCCATCCGTTCGGGATGCGCTCTGTAGCACACCACATCCGACTGACTGCGCTCACTGCGCCACGCCAGGTCCTTGAAGCTGATCGGCCGGCTGATGATCCGCCCGTCCAGTTCCGGCAAGGCAATGTGCATGGCCAGGTCCCGCGGGCCCAGACCCTGCTCGCTGGCTTGCCAGCCGGGCTGGTTGTCCTGGGCACAAATGGCCTGGATCACCGGGATATTGCGGCGAAACGGGCGCAAATGCGGAGCTTCCGGGCTGGACTGGGCAAACCCGGTGGTATTGAGAATGACCCCTGCGCCGACTTCATCGAGCAAGTCCTGTACCACCGCCAGGCAGCCCGGCTCCTTCAGGCTGGCGACCGCAATCGGCAGCGGATTTAGCCCTGCCGCCTGCAGACGCTGGCAGAACACATCGACAAATGCCGTATTGGCCGCCTGCAAATGCGAGCGATAGAACAAGAGCGCCGCCACCGGTTGGCCCGGCTGCCAGTCGCCTTGCCAGTCCTGCAGTGCAGGGCTGGAATGGGCCGGATGATAAATGGCAGTACGGGGCAAGGTGTGCGGTTCGTCCCAGGCATAGTCGCGGCCCAGCCATTGGCTGGCCAGGCAACGATAAAGCTGCAGGGCGTTATGCCGCCCGCCCTGGCGCAAAAAGTGCCAGAGCCGTTCGGCCTGCTCGACGGGCACTGTGCTCAGGGCGCTGAGTTCCGGGTCGGGGCGGTCATCGCCCGGCACCAGAATCAGGGTCACACCGCGTTCAGCCAGTTGCACCAGCCGTTCAATGCCGTAGCGCCAGTAGCCGATGCCACCGTGCAGCGACAACAAAATCACCTTGGCGTGTTGCAGGACCTCATCGACATACAGGTCGACCGAGCCGTGGTTTTGCACCTGCATCGGGTTGGCCAGACGCAGGCTTGGATAATCGTCAGGCAACTGCTGCGCCGCTTCGGCGAGCAGGGCCAGGCTTGAATCACCGCTGCACAGGATCACCAGCTCGGCGGGGGTCTGGCCGAGGTCGGCAATATTGTCGTCCGCTACAAAGCCGCCGGGCTGGGTCCTGAGCAAATGCATGGTTTAGGCGCTCAATGCTGTACGCAGGGTGGACTCGAGCAGGGCCGCGTCCAGGTCCTGGCCGATCAGCACCAGTTTGGTGGTGCGCGCTTCGTCGCTGCCCCAGGCGCGATCGAAGTGCTTGTCAAAGCGCGTGCCCACGCCCTGGATCAGCAAGCGCATCGGTTTGCCCGGAATCGCGGCAAAGCCCTTGACCCGCAGAATGCCGTGCTTGACCACCAGTTGGCTCAGAGCATCCATCAGCGCGCGCTCCTCTGCCTGAGGCAGCTCGATAGAGATCGAGTCGAAGGCATCGTGATCGTGGTCGTCGTGGTCATCATCGCCATCGTGATGATGGTCGTGATGGCTGTGGCGGCCATCGATATGGTCTTCCGAACCCGTCTCCAGGCCCAGCAGCACGTCCAGCGGCAAGCGACCGCTGCTGGCTTCGATGATCTTGACCGCCGGTGGCAGTTCTTCAGCCACTTCGGCACGTACACGGGCCAGGTCTTCAGGGCTGATCAAGTCAACCTTGTTGAGAATCACCAGATCGGCACTGGCCAGTTGGTCAGCAAACAGCTCGTGCAGCGGCGACTCGTGGTCCAGGTTAGGGTCGAGCTTGCGCTGGGCATCTACCTGATCCGGGAAGGCCGCGAAAGTGCCAGCCGCCACCGCCGGGCTGTCGACCACGGTAATCACCGCGTCAACTGTGCAGGCGCTGCGGATTTCCGGCCACTGGAAGGCTTGAACCAACGGCTTTGGCAGGGCCAGGCCCGAGGTTTCGATAAGGATATGGTCGATATCGCCACGGCGCGCCACCAGCTCACGCATCACCGGGAAGAATTCTTCCTGCACCGTGCAGCACAGGCAGCCATTGGCCAGTTCATAGACGCGTCCCTTGGCCTCTTCTTCGGTGCAGCCAATAGCGCATTGCTTGAGGATTTCGCCATCGATACCCAGTTCGCCGAATTCGTTGACGATCACTGCAATGCGACGGCCGTTGGCGTTGTCCAGCATATGACGCAGCAAGGTAGTCTTGCCCGAACCGAGAAAGCCGGTAACGATAGTGACGGGGGTTTTGGCCAGTGTTTTCATCGGATGCCCTTTGGCAAAACGGCGGGCATACGGGACGACGGCCGCAAGCAGTGCGCGGTCAGTCTTCGCCACCGGATCACCCCGCCCGGTTGAAGTAAGAATCTGTTACGAGGCAGGTCTCCTGGCTTACGGCTGATACCTACCTTGCGCCTTCCCGCCTGTGAGGCAGTGGCATTGCAAGATCAACGACCGTTTACAGTTGCGGGGGCAGCCGCGGCATACCGCGTTCCCTTCTTAGCTTCGCGCTGCGAAGAACCTCGAACGCGCAAGGCTACGCAGTGCTTTGTAACAGGTCAACACAGATACGTTTAGATACTCGCTCCCACAGGTGCAGTATTCCTGTAGCCGCTCACAAGGTAAGAGGCAGCGACCACAGGTGTTGTAGGCAACTTGTGTTCTAATTGCCGCCTTTTATCAGCCACAGCGCTTCAAGGATCTGCCCATGCCGTCCACTCGCCCAACCCGCGTCCTGATTATTGGCTACGTGTGGCCCGAGCCCCGCTCTTCGGCGGCGGGCGGACACATGATGCAGATCATCGAAAGTTTCTTGCAGCAAGGCTGGCACATCACCTTCAGCAGCCCGGCAGGCATTGGCGAACACAAGGCTGATCTGGCGACATTGGGCATTGATGAAGTCAGTATCGCGCTCAATAACAGCAGCTTCGATACCTTCATCACCGAACTGGCCCCGGATATCGTGCTGTTCGACCGCTTCATGATGGAAGAGCAGTTCGGCTGGCGCGTGGAGAAGCATTGCCCGCAGGCCCTGCGCGTACTGGAAACCTCCGACCTGCAAAGCCTGCGCGACGCCCGCCAGCAACAGCTCAAGGCGCGCCTCAAACTTGACGCCGACACTGATGATTTCAGCAGCCTGTTCGCCCCGGCACAACGGGAGACCTTCGAGCAGATGGCCGTTACCGATCTGGCGCAACGGGAGATCGCGGCGATTTATCGATGCGACTTGAACCTGATGATTTCCGAATACGAAATCGATCTGCTCGTAGAGCACTTCAAGGTGCCCCGAGCCCTGCTGCACTGGTGCCCGTTGATGGTCGACAGCGTACCTGCGCAGTTCGTACCCTTTGACCAGCGCCAGCATTTCCTGAGCATCGGCAATTTCCGTCATGCCCCCAACTGGGATGCCGTGCTCTGGATGAAAACCGCGATCTGGCCATTGATACGTCAGCAACTGCCCACGGCGCAATTGCATGTCTATGGTGCTTACACCCCGCCCAAGGCCACTGCCCTGCACAACCCGGCACAGGGTTTTCACGTGCTCAACTGGGCCGAAGATGCGCTTGAGGTGATGAGCAATGCGCGGATCTGCATGGCCCCCCTGCGCTTTGGTGCAGGAATCAAGGGCAAAATCGCCGATGCCATGCTCTGCGGCACGCCCAACGTCACAACTCCCGTAGGCGCCGAAGGCATGCATGGCGACCTGACGTGGGCAGGTGCCATCGAACAGAGTGCCAGTGCGATTGCTGCCGCCGCGGTGCAGCTGTATCAGAGCCCTGACGCCTGGCATCAGGCCCAGCAGCACGGAACGGCACTACTGGCGCAGCGCTATTTGCAAAGTACCCACGGCCCGGCACTGGTCGAGTGCATCGAAGCCTGCCGCGCCGGCCTGCAACAGCATCGGCGCAACAACTTCACCGGTGCCATGCTGCGCCATCATCAGCATAAAAGTACCCAGTACATGTCGCAGTGGATCGAGGCAAAGAATCGAACGGTTTGACTAGGGCTGTGCCAGTCGCGTCGCCTTGAACATCTCGGCAATCATGATGATGCGGTCTTTTTCGCCCGGTATCTGGACGCTTGCCGACATTGGCGCAAATTGCATGGCGTCGGCACTTTGCGTCTTGTCTGGATTGAAATTGACCGTAATTCGGGTTCCATCATCAAACACCGTGCGCTGCAGGCTCCGGTCTGCACTGAGCACCTGAAAATCAACCAGTGCCTGGGTAAAAAGCCGTTGATGCAAGGGCGAAAAAACCTCGTTGTAGGCCGCGATAAAGGGCAAGTCGCGCTCCAGCACGGCGGCATTGAGGTGGTACATGGGCGGCGTCATGTACAACAGCTGCAGCAGTGCCGTGTTCTGCTGCTCATTGGAAAATTTCAACGATGGGTAGGCCCAGTGATGCGTGCTGACCAGACTGTCGTGAAGCACCATTTGGTAAAGCGGCAAGCGGTACTTCCAGGAGCGGACATAGGTTGCCAGTTGCCGTTTGATCGGAACAGTCTTGAAAAACAGTGTTGGCGTCTCCGGGGGCCAGTACTGCCCTACAAAGAAAGGTGACTGTTGATTACCGGACATGTCAGGGTCGGTCCAGTCGAATGGTTGTGTGGCAATGCCGTGGCTGTAGGCAATATTGGCTGCAAACGTAGAAACCGCCCCCTCGCTGCCCGTGACCAGCCCCAACGACTCGCCCGGGTAATCCAGGCGCCGGGCAATCACCCGGGCATTTTCACTTTCACTGGTTTCCCGGCCGGGGGTGTAGTCCGCCTGTGCAGTGACCGCAGCATCGACGTCGAGAAAATAGCTGTTGAGCCCGGCAGCACCTGCCACAGCCTTGATGCGCTGGCGCGCATAGTCCTGGGCCTCCCGGGGATTGGCAAAGACGCCAATGCCATTAAACCCCTTGCTCGTAGTACCGCTCGCGTCATGCTGCCCTGCACTGGCCAGGTTCGCGCCCATTTGCGCAGCGGCCCAGGTTTCCGGTTCGGCGGGTGCATGAGCGTCTGCGTAGTTGTCGTACACCGCCACCAGAAACCCGGTTTGCTTGGCCAATGCCACAGCCTGCGGGTGCCAGAATGCATCAAGCCAGTCCTTGGCTCCCAGCCAGGCACGGGTGAGCCCGGCTTGTTTGAGCGCATTGACCGTATCCACAGACAGCCCTCCTCCCCAGCGCTCGGCCGGTAACAGGTAAGGCCCGAAAGCCTCGACCAGCTGAGTTCTGGCCGCCTGCCCCCACAACACCTCGCCAGCCGGATCATGCCCCCCGTCCAGAGGTTCCTTGGCGGGTACCGCTACAACCTGCCGCATTCCCTGGTTGATGGCACGAACCAGTTGCAGTTGATTGAACGGTGAAACCATTCGTAGCCGTGAGCGCGTACTCGACAAACTCATGTCAAATACGCTGCGGGTTTGCGGATCAAAGCTTGACCATAAACTGGCAGCCAGATGCCCGGGGGTACGGCGCGCCCGGTCAAAAGCCGTGATAAAGCTTGCCCAGTTGAGGACGTCTGTGGTTTTCAGCGGCCCTGCGTCCCAAACGTAGATATGGGGTGCACCGCCGAGCAGGGCAGTTTGCGGCACCGCACGAATTTTATCTGTCAGTGAAACGAACTGGCCGTTGCTCTTGAGCCAGTTGCGATATAGCCCTGCGCCATATAACGGTTGTGCGGGGCCGGGGGCGATGCTGATCACAAAGGGCGCATCAGGTGCAAGCCGGTTGAAGTCATGCTGCAATTGCGGCACCGCAGTGTTTTTGACTCGCTTGATACTAAACAGGGTGTCGAAGGGCGTTTCTACTATCCAGGTGACCGACAGGTCCTCGTGCAATTGAGTCCAGAACGGCATGCTCAACTCACCCAGCAACTGCCCGCCGGAGTAGCGCTTGACCAGCCAGCTAAGCCAGCCGGGGTCATTGGCCGGTATATAGCTACCCTCGCCAAAAGGAATGGCGTAGGCACGAATGTCGGTTTGCAGGCGCGGCCAACGCAAGCTTGCAGGGCGGGACGCCTGTATCGAAACGCGCAACCTGTCGTCCTCAACCTTGATGTCGACCCGGTATTGATTCCCCTCCTGGCTAATCGTCCAGCTGTCGGAAGCCAGTTCAGTGACCTCGCTGTCCTGCCTGAATGCACCGCCACTGAGCAACAAGGGCGCTTTGCCGGGCCGTAGCAAGAACACCTCAAGGGTTGCCCGGTTCACATCGAAGGTACCCTGAGCGACAGCAAAACTGGCTCTGCCAGTGGCATTGGCAGGGCCCGGCATCACAAGCCCCCATGCTGCAAAAAGCAGGACACACAAGAACCCACGGTAACAACGCAAACAGGCAAGATGGGCTTTCATAGCTGACTCATGTAAACGACGCAATACAGGAGCCGAACTGTAGGCAGCTGTATCAACTTGACGCCATAATCTAATTCTACAAAACATGTACGAAAAAGACTTCGACGCAACTGCCTATTCACTCAGGCGGGTGCGCCTGCGTAGCAGATACGTGTCCATTATCCAGCCCTTGCTTGCTCGGGCAGTACTGCGGGCCTGCTTGATCTGCTCGCACACTTCGCTCAGTTTGCCCGCGATCAGAATCTCGTCCGCAGTGCCGATATAGGCGCCCCAATAGATATCGACATTTTCATCGACAAAGGCTTCAAAGGCACAATGTGCGTCGAGCATGACCACGACATTATCCAGATCCTCGGCCACCAGCTTGCGTCCGGTGGTGATGCGGATCGGCTGGCCGATAGTGTTGAGCGCAATGCGATGGCGCGCGGCCAGGGCCTGTACACTGCTGATACCGGGGATCACCTCATGCTCGAAGTCGCTGCAGCCCCCGGCCCGGACACGGTCGAGAATACGCAAGGTGCTGTCATACAGCCCCGGGTCGCCCCACAACAGAAAAGCCCCGCATTCGCCATCGGCCAGTTGGTCTTCGATCAAGTGGGTAAACACTTCGGCCCGCTGTTGGTGCCAATCCTCGACGCCATCGGTGTAGCACGCCGTTGAGCTGTCACGCTGCGGGTCGTTGACCTGCACCACACGGTAGCCCGGCTCACGGATATAGCGCTGGCAGATCTGCAGGCGCATGCGCACCAGGTCTTCGGTGGCCTGGCCCTTGTCGAGCACAAACAGCACATTGGCGCGATTCAGCGCGTTGATCCCCTGGACGGTGATGTGCTCCGGGTCTCCGGCGCCGATACCGATCAACAACAGTGTTTTCATCCTGTAATACCCTCAAATCTGACTGGACTTAACCGCAGGAACCGGCATGATCCACGCCATAACAAGACTGACGACGGCCCAGCCCATGACCCGCCCCGCCCGCGCCACAGACCCGTCCTACGAACTGATGGACGACCACAATGGCCTGTCGATCATCTATCGCCAGCATGGCTTCCCCTGTCCGCTGGTGCGCTGGCACTTCCATAAGGAATACGAGTTGCATCTGATCGTTGCCAGCAGCGGCAAGGTGTTTGTGGGCGACTATATCGGTAATTTCCACCCTGAAACATTATTCCTCACCGGGCCCAACCTGCCTCATAACTGGATCAGCCAGGTGGCCGGTGACGAGGTGGTGCCCACCCGCGACATGCTGGTCAACTTCACCGATGAACTGCTTGAGAACGCCGCCTCGGTACTCACCGAACTCAAGTCCCTCACGCCAATGCTTGAACGGGCGCGCCACGGGATCGAGTTCCGCTGTAAAGCCACGATCCGCAAGGCTATGGATCTGATGCAGGCAATTGCCGGCTCCAGCGGCATCACCCGGCTTGGCCATTTCCTGATCCTGCTGGAACTGCTGGCCGGCTGTGATGACTACCAGCTGCTGTCTGGGGTCACCGCCGGAAATCTGGCCGACGAGCAGACCATCGATCGCACCAACCGGGCCGTCGACTATATCTTCAGCCACTACACCCGCGAGCTGCCGCTAGAAGAAGTCGCCGACTACATGGGCATGAAGCCCACCTATTTTTCCCGCGTATTCAAGCAAGCCACAGGGCGCTGCTTCATCGAGTTCGTCAATCGACTGCGCATCAGCAAGTCCTGTGAGTTACTGGCCGATGGTCAAAAGCCCGTCACAGATGTGTGTTTCGAGTCAGGTTTCAACAATATTTCCAACTTCAACCGTCGCTTTCAGCAACTCAAAGGAATGACCCCGTCACACTATCGTCGCCTGGCGGTGCAGCGTTTGACCGAGCAAAACCAGCGTGCGCCGAGTGAACGCCTGCGCAGTGCAAAATAGTATCGATTGATGTGCTTCCAGTGATTTGTCACGCCGGTGATTGAGGGCTGTAATCGGCCCAGGCGCTTGCCCCGTGCGAGCCGCTATAAAAACAATAACCGTCCTTCAAAAGCCGCCAGGCCGCTGAAGTGGAGTGCTCAATGAATATTCCTGTCAAAGCGTTATGTGTCGCCACGTGCATGACCCTGAGTGGCATCAGTTCAGGCGCGCAAACCCTGACCATTGCCACGGTCAACAACAGCGACATGATCCGCATGCAAAAGCTGGCGAAAACCTTCGAGAGCGAGCACCCCGAGATCAAGCTCAACTGGGTGGTGCTGGAAGAAAACGTATTGCGCCAGCGCCTGACCACGGACATTGCCACCCAGGGCGGACAATTTGACGTGCTGACCATCGGCATGTACGAAGCCGCACTCTGGGGTGCCAAGGGCTGGCTTGAGCCCATGACCGACTTGCCCGCCACCTATGCCATCGACGATGTGTTCCCGGCGGTTCGCGACGGCCTGTCCGTCAAGGGCACGCTCTATGCCCTGCCGTTTTATGCCGAAAGCTCGATGACCTATTACCGTACCGACCTGTTCAAGGATGCCGGGCTGAGCATGCCCGAGCATCCGACCTGGGAACAGATCGCCGGCTTTGCCCGCACCCTCAACAAACCTGACCAGGAACAATACGGCATCTGCCTGCGCGGCAAGGCGGGCTGGGGTGAAAACATGGCGCTGATCAGCACCATCGCCAACGCCTACGGCGCGCGCTGGTTCAATGAACAATGGCAACCGGAGTTCAACGGGGCCGAGTGGCAAAATGCCTTGAATTTTTATGTCGGCACACTGAAAGCCTCAGGCCCGCCGGGTGCGACCAGCAATGGTTTCAACGAAAACCTGGCGCTGTTCAACAGCGGCAAATGTGCGATCTGGGTCGATGCCAGTGTTGCTGGCTCGTTTGTCACCGACAGTAGCCAGAGCAAGGTCGCCGAGCATGTCGGCTTTACCTTCGCCCCCCATGCTGTGACCGATAAAGGCAGTGCCTGGCTGTACTCCTGGGCACTGGCCATACCCACCAGTTCCAAAGCCAAGGACGCCGCCAGGACATTCAGCACCTGGGCCACGTCCAAAGAATACGGTGCTTTGGTGGCGGAAAAAGACGGCATTGCCAATGTACCCCCGGGCACCCGGGCCTCGACCTACACCGAGGCGTACCTGAAAGCTGCACCCTTTGCCAGGGTCACCCTCGAGTCCTTGAAAGTTGCCAACCCTCAGGACCCGACCCTCAAGCCCGTCCCTTATGTGGGTATCCAGTTGGTCACCATTCCGGAGTTCCAGGCGGTGGGCACCCAGGTTGGCAAGCTGTTCAGTGCCGCGCTGATTGGCCAGACCACCGTGGACCAGGCACTGGCCGCGGCCCAGCAGAGCACCGAGCGCGAAATGAAGCGGGCGGGTTACCCCAAGTAGCACTGCCAACACCAAACTCTGGTCTGTGGGAGCGAGCCTGCTCGCGAATACCGCGTCGACTCCTTCACGAGGAGGCTCGCTCCGACGCAAAGCAATTCAGGTGTATTGACGATGACGACTTCGACTGTTATTGCCGCGCTCGACGCCCCGCCAACGGGGCGGCGTCCGCGCCTGTTCAATCCCGGCTGGTTTCTGGTAACGCCCTCTGTGGCGCTTCTGTTGCTGTGGATGATCGTGCCACTGGGGATGACCCTGTACTTTTCACTGATCCGCTACAACCTGCTCTATCCCGGCGAAAACCAGTTCGTGGGGCTGGAGAACTTCACCTACTTCCTCACCGATTCGGGCTTCCTGCCCGGCGCAACCAACACTTTGCTGCTGGTTGGCAGTGTGCTGCTGATCAGCGTGGTGCTCGGCGTACTGATCAGCGCCCTGCTCGAAGCCAGCGAATTCATGGGCCGCGGCATCGTAAGGGTGCTGTTGATCTCGCCGTTTTTCATCATGCCGACCGTGGGCGCGCTGATCTGGAAAAATCTGATTTTCCATCCGGTATCCGGCGTCCTGGCCGCCGTGTGGAAGTTGTTTGGCGCCCAGCCGGTGGACTGGCTGGCGCACTACCCGCTGCTGTCGATCATCATCATTGTGTCGTGGCAATGGCTGCCCTTTGCGATCCTGATTCTGATGACCGCCATGCAGTCTCTGGACCAGGAACAAAAAGAAGCCGCGCGGCTGGACGGTGCCGGCCCCATCGCGATTTTCTGGCACCTGACCTTGCCCCATCTGGCGCGCCCCATTGCCGTCGTAGTGATGATCGAGACCATCTTTCTGTTGTCGGTGTTCGCCGAAATCTTTACCACCACCAACGGCGGCCCGGGCTATGCATCCACCAACCTCGCGTACCTGATCTACAACCAGGCGCTGGTGCAGTTCGATGTGGGCATGGCCTCGGCCGGCGGTTTGATCGCCGTGGTCATCGCCAATATTGCCGCCATCATTCTGGTGCGCATGCTCGGCAAAAACCTGACAGACAAGCCGTGAGGGCTCAGTGATGACACTACAACAATCGCGCCGCCTGCAAAGCCTGCTGCTGGGCACCCTGGCCTGGGCCATCGCCATCCTGATCTTTTTCCCGATCTTCTGGATGCTCCTGACCAGTTTTAAAACCGAACTCGACGCCTTTGCCACGCCGCCCCAGTTCATTTTCACGCCCACGCTGGAGAACTACCTGCATATCGAACAGCGCAGCAGTTACTTTCACTTCGCCTGGAACTCGGTGGTGATCTCGTTCACTGCCACGGCCCTGTGCATGCTGATCGCTATCCCGGCGGCCTACTCGATGGCGTTCTACGAAACCAAGCGCACCAAGGGCACGCTGCTGTGGATGCTCTCCACCAAGATGCTGCCGCCAGTGGGTGTACTGATGCCCATCTACCTGCTGGCCAAGAGC
The DNA here is from genome assembly GCF_900618535.1 of Pseudomonas bubulae. Classification (GTDB taxonomy): domain Bacteria; phylum Pseudomonadota; class Gammaproteobacteria; order Pseudomonadales; family Pseudomonadaceae; genus Aquipseudomonas; species Aquipseudomonas bubulae. Next base: position 487,197 of record NZ_UYJA01000001.1, read on the forward strand.
TTTGGCCTGCTGGATACACGGGCGGCACTGATCATCATCTATACCCTGATCAACCTGCCGATCGTGGTGTGGATGATTTACACCTACTTCAAGGATATTCCCAAAGACATCCTCGAAGCCGCACGGCTGGACGGCGCCACGCTGTGGCAGGAGGTGGTGCGCGTATTGCTGCCGATCAGCAAGGGCGGCCTGGCTTCAACCCTGCTGCTGTCGCTGATCCTGTGCTGGAACGAAGCGTTCTGGTCACTGAACCTGACCTCTTCCAGCGCCGCGCCTCTGACTGCACTGATCGCGTCCTACTCCAGCCCCGAGGGCCTGTTCTGGGCCAAGTTGTCGGCCGTTTCGACCCTGGCCTGCGCACCGATCCTGATTTTTGGCTGGATCAGCCAGAAGCAACTGGTGCGCGGTTTGTCCTTCGGCGCAGTCAAATAAAAATACTGATTGGAGGCCCACTATGGCCAACCTGAGAATCAACAATCTGCACAAGGGCTTTGAAGGTTTCTCGATCATCAAAGGCATTGATCTTGAGGTCAACGACCGTGAGTTCGTGGTATTTGTCGGGCCGTCGGGCTGCGGTAAATCCACACTGCTGCGCCTGATTGCCGGGCTTGAGGAAGTGACGGACGGCACCATCGAGCTGGACGGGCGCGATATCACTCAAGTCAGCCCGGCCAGGCGCGATCTGGCCATGGTATTTCAGACCTACGCTCTGTACCCGCATATGAGCGTGCGCAAAAATATGTCGTTTGCCCTCGACCTGGCAGGCGTGGCCAAGGCCGAAGTGGCAAAAAAGGTCAACGAAGCCGCCCGCATTCTGGAACTGGCACCCTTACTTGAGCGCAAGCCCAAACACCTGTCCGGTGGTCAGCGTCAGCGCGTGGCCATTGGCCGGGCGATTGTTCGCAACCCCAAGATTTTCCTGTTTGATGAGCCGTTGTCCAACCTCGATGCCGCGCTGCGGGTGCAAATGCGTCTGGAACTGGCACGCCTGCATCAGGAACTGCAAGCAACCATGATCTACGTGACCCACGATCAGGTCGAAGCCATGACCCTGGCCGACAAGGTGGTGGTGCTCAATGGCGGCAGGATCGAACAGGTTGGCTCACCGCTGGAGCTGTATCACCACCCCGCCAACCTGTTTGTTGCAGGCTTTCTCGGCACACCGAAAATGGGCTTTTTGAAAGGCCGGATCAGCCGCGTTGACAGCCAGGGTTGCGAAGTCGAGCTGGACGCCGGCACCCGTATCCAGTTACCCCTGAGCAGCCCTGCGCTGAGCCTGGGCAGCCCGGTCACCCTGGGCATTCGTCCGGAGCACCTGAACCTGGCCAAACCCGGTGAGTGCACCCTGAGTGTGACTGCCGATGTCGGCGAGCGCTTGGGCAGCGACACCTATTGCCACGTCAATACTGCCTGCGGTGAACCGCTGACCATGCGCGTGCGCGGTGATATGGCCAGCCGCTATGGCGAGCAGTTGCAGTTGCACCTGGACAGTGAACATTGCCATTTATTCGATGCCGGGGGCCTGGCCCTGACCCGTCCATTGCGCGCAGCTGCCTGAACCCACGAGATTGCCCCATGAAACTCAATCGCCGAAACCTCGAAACCCTTACCAACCTGGTGGCCAAACCCACCTACCTTGGCAGCGATACCCGGCAGGGCATTGCCCACATCGGCGTGGGCGGATTTCATCGCGCCCACCAGGCGTATTACACCGATGCCCTGATGAATCGGGGCCAGGATCTGGACTGGAGCATCTGCGGCATCGGTCTGCGGGGCGAAGACCGCAAGGTGCGCGACGCTCTGGCCGGTCAGGACTACCTCTATACCCTGTTCGAACTGGGCGACAGCGACGACACCCAAAGCCGCATCATCGGCTCTATCAGCGGCATGCTGCTGGCCGAAGACGGCATCAATGCACTGATCGACAAGCTGGCCAGCCCGGCCATTCGCATCGTTTCGCTGACCATCACCGAGGGCGGCTATTGCATCGATGACAGCAGCGGCGAATTTATGTCTGCACTGCCACAGATCCAGCACGACCTCACCCACCCCGAAGCACCGACAACCGTGTTTGGTGTGCTATGCGCCGCCCTGGCCCGACGCCAGGCCAGCGGTATCCGGGGCTTTACCCTGATGTCCTGCGATAACCTGCCCCACAACGGCGCTGTCGCGCGCAAGGCCCTGCTGGCTTTTGCCGCGCTGCGCGGTGCTGAACTACATGATTGGATCGCAGCCAATGTCAGCTTCCCAAATGCCATGGTGGATCGCATCACGCCCATGACCAGTAACGCCCATCGTTTGCAACTGCATGACCAACTGGGTATAGACGACGCCTGGCCGGTGGTCTGCGAGCCGTTTATCCAGTGGGTACTCGAAGACAAATTTGCCTGCGGCCGCCCGGCATGGGAAACCGTGGGCGTACAACTCACCGACGACGTCACGCCTTATGAAGAGATGAAAATCAAACTGCTCAATGGCAGTCATCTGGCGTTGACGTACCTGGGGTTCCTCAAGGGCTATCGGTTTGTTCACGAAACCATGGGCGATCCCCTGTTCGTGACGTATATGCGTGCCTACATGGATCAGGACGTAACGCCGCAACTGGCGCCGGTGCCCGGCATTGACCTGACGGCCTACAAGAACACCCTGGTGGAACGCTTTTCCAATCAGGCCATTGCCGACCAGTTGGAGCGCGTGTGCTCGGATGGCTCGTCGAAGCTTCCCAAGTTCACCGTGCCTGCCATCAACCGGCTGATCAGCGATGGTGGCGAGTTGAAACGTGCGGCACTGGTGGTTGCAGCCTGGGCGCTGTATCTCAAGGGGGTTGATGAAAATGGCCTGCACTATGCGATTCCCGACCCGCGGGCGGAGTTTTGCCAGGCCCTGGTGGCGGATGATGAGTTGATCGTGCAGCGATTATTGAGCGTTGAAGAGATCTTTGGCGGCGCCATTCCCCGGTCTGCCGAGTTTGTGGCTGCGTTCGAGTGGTGCCTGAACAGCTTGCGTGATGTCGGGGTGAGCAAAACCCTGGAAAATCTGCTTCATCTTTGAAGCCCACCCCAGCCCTCTCTGGCAGAGGGTGCTGAATTGAGCAGTCGCAAGTGCACCGTTATCCCCGATCAGTCCCTTATCCCTGCGGAAAGGGTCTGTTAGAGGCTTTTGATCTGGCTAAGAGCAGGTTCCCATGAGCACAACCCACTTATACCTGGGCATCGATTGCGGCACCCAGGGCACCAAGGCCCTGATCCTCGACAGCGAGTCCGGCCAGGTGCTCGGGCTGGGCAGCGCCCCACACACGTTAATCCAGGGCGCACAGGGGCGGCGCGAGCAGGATCCCGGGCAATGGCTGGATGCATTGCAACACGCCACCCGCCAGGCCCTGACCCAAGCCGGCATCAGCGGCCAGCAGATTCAGGGCATAGGCGTGTCCGCACAACAACACGGGCTGGTGCTGCTCGATAGCCAAGGCGATGTATTGCGCCCGGCCAAACTGTGGTGTGACACCGAGTCAACTGGCGAAAACAACCAACTGTTAGAATGGCTGGGCGGCGAAACCGGCTCCCTGGAGCGGCTGGGCCTGGTGATCGCGCCAGGCTACACGGTCTCCAAGCTGCTCTGGACAAAACACCATCATCCTCAGATTTTGGCACGCACTGCCCATATCCTGTTACCCCATGACTACCTGAATTTCTGGCTGACCGGACGCTGCTGCAGCGAATACGGTGATGCGTCCGGCACCGGTTATTTCAACGTGCGCACTCGCCAGTGGGATCGCGAACTGTTGCATCATATCGATCCCGACGGCCATCTGGAGCAGGCGCTGCCCGAGCTGATCGAGCCCCGCCAACCGGTCGGGCGTATCCGCCCGCTTATCGCGCAGTTGCTGGGACTGAACCCCGATGCCGTGGTATCCAGCGGGGGCGGCGACAATATGATGGCAGCCATCGGCACCGGCAATATCGAACCCGGAATCATCACCATGAGCCTGGGCTCGTCGGGTACGGTGTATGCCTTTGACCCGCAGCCACAGGCCCGCCCTGAGGCCTCAGTGGCCAGCTTCTGCTCGAGCACCGGCGGCTGGCTGCCGCTGATCTGCACCCTGAACCTGACCAATGTCACCGGTGCCGTGCGCGAGCTGTTCGGCTTGTCTGTGGAGGGCTTCAACCAGATGGCCAGGCAGGCACCCGCAGGCGCAGACGGTGTCAGCCTGCTGCCCTTCCTCAACGGCGAGCGGGTGCCTGCGCTGCCCGATGCCACCGGCAATTTTCAGGGCCTTACACTGACCAACATGACCCAGGCCAATCTGTGCCGCGCAGCCATTGAAGGCACCACCTATGGCTTGCGCTACGGCCTCGATCTGCTGCGCCGCAACGGCCTGCAAAGCCACGTCATCCGCCTGGTAGGCGGCGGTTCAAAAAGCCTCCTGTGGCGCCAGTTGGTGGCCGATATCATGGCCACCCCGGTAGTCTGCCCTGAGCAGAGCGAAGCAGCCGCACTGGGGGCTGCAATTCAGGCTGCCTGGTGTGTGGCTGCTGACTCACCGACACTGGCTGATCTGTGCCGGCGTTGCGTGCGCCTGGATCCTGCGGGTGAAACCCGGCCCGAGGCCGATAACGTCCGGGCCTACGAACACTTCTATCAACGCTACCGACTACAGGTCGCAGCCTTAACCGAGTAAATGTTATGTATCTGGTATGCGGAGAAGCCTTATTCGATTTTTTTGCCCGGTCGCCTGAGAGTACGCCGACGGGCCAGGTGGACTTCAAGGCCATTGCTGGCGGCTCACCCTTCAACGTGGCGGTGGGCCTGCGCCGCCTGGGCGTCGACACCGCACTGTTTGCCGGGCTGTCGACCGACTACCTGGGCCAGCGGCTGAAACAGGTGCTGGTGAATGAAGGCGTGAGCACGCGATACCTGCATGATCTGGACGCGCCCACCACGCTGGCCATGGTCGCGCTGGATGCCAACGGCTCGCCCGCCTACAGCTTTCGCGGTGAGGGCTGCGCCGACCGGCAATTGCACGCCCATCACCTGCCGCTGCTTGGGCCCGAGGTGCGGGGTGTGCATGTGGGGTCTTTTTCGTTGGTGGTGCAGCCGGTGGGCGATACGTTGCTGGCACTGGTCAAGCGCGAGAGCGGGCAACGGCTGATCAGCCTTGACCCCAATGTGCGCCTTAATCCAGAGCCGGACATCGAACGCTGGCGTCAGCGGATCAAGGAACTGATCCCCTATGCCGATGTGATCAAGGTCAGTGATGAAGACCTGGAGTTGCTGTACCCGGGACAGGACGCGCAGGAAATTGCCCGGTCATGGCTCAACCATCGTTGCCAACTGGTGTTTTTGACCCGGGGCAGTCAGGGCGCCAGTGTGTTCAGTCGCGAACATGGGCAGCGTTCGGTGCCCGCCAGCCTGGTGGAGGTAGCCGATACCGTGGGCGCGGGGGATACCTTCCAGGCCGCAGTGATTGCATGGTTGACCGGGCATGGGCTGGACTCGATCGAAGGCATACAGGGCCTGAGTGCGGTGCAACTGGACGCCCTGCTCGACTTCGCCAGCCGTGCCGCAGCCCTGACCTGCAGTAAAACCGGCCCGGACCTGCCCTACCGCGAACAGCTGCTATAACCGTTGCAGCCGCTGAGGAGCGAACGAGGCTGCGATAAGGGCCGCAGGACCTTCAATATTTCAGGGTCGCTGCGCAACCCATCGCCGCCTCGCTGCGCTCCTCAGCGGCTACAGCCCTTACCAGATCGACAGGTTATAGCTGACGATCAAACGGGTCTCATCCACGTCACGGGCAAACTGGGAGTAGTTGGTGCGGTAGGTGGCATTACGCAAGCGCAGGCTGACGTCCTTGAACGTACCGCTTTGCACGATGTATTTCAGCTCGCTGTCACGCTCCCACTCCTTGCCCTCTTCGCTGCTGCCCACCACCTTGATATGGTCGCCGTTGACATAACGGGTCAGGAACGACAGACCGTCGATGCCGATGGCTTTGAAGTCGTAATCGTAACGCAGTTGCCAGGAACGCTCCTGAGCGTTGGCAAAGTCGTTGACCTGCAGGTAGTTGACCAGATACGGGTTGCTGCCATCCAGGTACGGCATTGAAGTATCGCCGTTCATGCGCTGCCAGCCAGCACTGATCTTGTGCCCGCCCAGTGCATAGCCGAGCATGGCGCCCAATGCGCGGTTGTCGATAGTGCCAGCCTTGGCCGAACCCGAGTCATCACTTTTCAGCAAGCGCACATCGGCGGACAACACACCAGGACCGACCGGTTGATTGGCCTGCAAACCGACAAACTGCTGGCGATAGATATCCTGCAACTCACCGTAGTGGTATTGCGCAGTCAGATGCTCGTTAACCTTGTAATCCAGACCGTACATGCTGAAGTGATCAGCGGTGATATTGCAGCCATAACGCTTGTTTTTGCAGTTCAGGCGCAGGTCCTGGGAGTCGGTGGAGTCCCGGGCGGTATAACGGTCAAGGCGCGAGGCCATGAACTTGAGATCCCTGATTTCCTGGGATACCAGCATGGCGCCATTGAACATGTTTGGCAGTAAACGGCCATCATTGTATTTGAGCAACGGCAGATCAGGCAGCAGCGCGCCGTATTTGAGCACGGTGTCGGAGACCCGCATTTTTGCTGTCAGGCCAAATTTGGCGTACTGATCCTTGGAACGACGCGGGTCGCTGCCGGTCGAAGGCAGCAGGCCACTATTGCTGTCGGCCGGGCTGGAATCCAGCTTCAGGCCCAGCATGCCCAGTGCATCCAGGCCAAAACCGACGGTGCCCTCGGTATAGCCCGATTGCAGATTGAGGATAAACCCTTGCGCCGTTTCATCGCGCTTGGAGGCGCCCTGGGGGTTTGAGCTGCTACCATCGCGAAAATCGCGATTGAAGTACACCGTACGTGCTTCCAGTCTGGCGCTGCTGTCTTCAAAAAAGCCGCCGGCCTGTGACGGTGCGGCAAAGCCGGCACACACTGCCAGCGCGCCCAAGTGTGCTACCCGGCGATGCGCCAACAATGAAAAAGGATGAACCATGTACAAGCTCCAGCAGCCAATCATTGGCAGGGTGAAAACGACCGAAGACACGCTCGGATACAAAGTGAGCGTCCTCAATCAAAAAAAGGGGCGCAATTGTACGAAAGGCTAAGCTGGAGCCTCATTCGACCTTAGTCGCACGGTCAAGACCGGGCTTTGCAGCAAGGCTGACAGCCTTGTACCGGTATGCGGCCTTAAACAGACCGACTTACAGATTCAAATTCAGGACCTACCATGCCAATCAAGAGTTCAAGGCGCCACCAACGCTTGCAGGCCAGCGCCACCGAACAAGCTTTGCTTGAGCTTAACGAAACCCTTGAGGAGCGTGTGGCCGAGCGCACCCGGGCATTGGCCGAGGCCAATATGCAATTGCAGCTCGAGATACAGGAGCGGGCCCGTGCTGAGGAAGCCCTGCGCCACGGGCAAAAAATGGAGGCGGTAGGGCAATTGACGGGCGGCATCGCCCATGATTTCAATAATATGCTCACTGGCATTATCGCCAGCCTGGACCTGATGAAACGCTACATCGCGGCAGGCCGTATTGATGAGGTCGAGCGTTTTGCCGATGCCGCCGTCAACTCTGCGCAGCGCGCCGCCGCGCTGACCAACCGCTTGCTGACGTTCTCCCGTCGCCAGTCGCTGGATCGCAAGCCGCTGGACCCCAATCAGCTGGTGAAATCACTGCAGGAATTGTTCAGCAGCAGCAAAGGCGCGAATATCGACCTGATCCTGGAACTGGGGCAAAACATCTGGCCGGTCAATACTGACAGCGGCCAGCTCGAAAGTGCCCTGCTCAATCTGATGATCAATGCCCGGGATGCGATGCCCGACGGTGGCACCCTGGTAGTCAAAACAGCCAATCATTACCTCAATGCCAGCGATCTCGGCACTCTGGAATCAGTCAGCTCCGGGGATTACGTCATGCTCGAGGTCAGTGACAACGGCACCGGTATGAGCCCGCGGGTCCTCGCCAGGGCCTTTGACCCGTTTTTCACCACCAAGCCCGTGGGCCAGGGAACCGGGCTTGGGCTATCGATGATTTACGGCTTTGCCCAGCAGTCCGGCGGGCATGTCAGCATCAACAGCCTGAGCGGATGCGGCACCCGTGTGTGCTTGTACCTGCCGCGCCATCATCACCCGGAGGCGAAAACTCAGGCATAATCCGCGACCGCGCACTATGCCCCACTGTTCCAAGGTACAGATCACATGAAAGCTCAAGCCCGCCATATTTTGGTGAAAACAGCCGAAGAGGCCGAATCGCTCAAACAACGCATCGCCAAAGGCGAAGCCTTCGATGTGCTGGCGAAAAAATTCTCCACCTGCCCGTCAGGCAAACGCGGCGGCGATCTGGGCGAAGTGAGGCCCGGGCAGATGGTTGGCATCATTGACCAGATCATCTTCAAAAAACCGCTGCGGGTGGTGCATGGCCCGGTCAAGAGCAAGTTCGGCTATCACTTGGTGCAAGTCTTTTACCGCGACTGAACAGCCCCCTGCCCTCTGACGGCACCCTCGAAGACAGGGTTTGGGGTACTCGAGATTTCGGTCACTGCAGTCGCCACCAGCGCGGCAGCAGTTGCTGCACCTTCGGCTCGGCAAAACGGTCATCAATCAGAAACAGCGTGCCCTGATCGCTCTGGGTGCGAATTACCCGGCCGGCGGCCTGCACCACTTTCTGCACACCCGGATAAAGGTAGGTGTAGTCATAACCGGCGCCAAACCGTGCCGCCATGCGCTGTTTGATCTGTTCATTGACCGGATTCAACTGGGCCAGACCGAGGGTGGCGACAAAAGCACCAATCAGCCGCGCGCCAGGCAAATCAATGCCTTCACCGAATGCCCCGCCCAGCACGGCAAAACCGACGCCCTGACTGGTCAGGGTGAACTGGTCGAGAAAGTCCTGACGTGCTGCTTCGTCCATTCGTCGTGCCTGCAGCCACCGTGATATCGACGGATGGCGCTCGGCCAGTAGTTCGGCAACCTGTTGCATATAATCAAAACTGCTGAAAAACGCCAGATAGTTGCCCGGACGCTGCCCGAACTGCCTGGCAATCAGCTCCACAATCGGCTCCAGCGAAGCCTGACGATGGACAAAACGGGTGGATATGCGGCTCACCACCTGCACGTCCAGTTGCTCGGCGCCAAATGGCGATTCGACATCCATCCACAGCGCATCCTCCGGCAAGCCCAACAGATTGGCGTAATAGGTTTGCGGGCTGAGGGTGGCAGAAAACAGCACATTGCTGTGAGCACTCGCCAGACGCGGGCCGATAAAACCGGCAGGCACAATGTTGCGCAGATTGAGTTGCGAGAGGCGCCGCTTGCCGCCTTCAACCAGGCTGACGTCGAACAGGAAATTGTCATCGAACAACTCCGCCACCCGATTGAACTGCAAGGCTTCGAAGTAGAACGCCTGCAGGTTTCCCGCCAGCCCATGGGGGTGATCGTTGAGGTAATCGCCTATGGCGGTGATGCAGGAAGACAAGGCATTCAGCCATTTGGCTGGCAGTTGCGGGTATGCCTGATAGGGGCCCGCCTGCGCCTTGTGCAGGGCACTCCATTCGCGGTCAAGGCGTTTGAAGGGTTTGTCCAGCGGTGCCGGAGCCGTGTGCCGTACGCTGTTGAGGGTCTGCTGATCGAGGCTTGCGCTGTACATCCCGCGCGCCCGCTCGACCAGGTTATGGGCTTCATCCACCAGGGTCCCGACCCGCCATTGGTTGGCCTGGGCCAGACCATAAAGCAAGGCACTGAAGTCGAAGTAATAGTTGTAATCGGCAATCACCAGATCAGCCCAGCGCGCCATTTCCTGACTCAGGTAATAAGGACAGACCTCGTGCTCCAACGCGACATTGCGCAGGCTCTTCTGATCGAGGGGGGTTTGGCCAATCGCAGCCCTTCGCGCAGCGGGTAAACGATCGTAGAAGCCTCTGGCCAAAGGGCAAGAGTCACCATTGCAGGCGTTTTGCGGGTATTCACAGGCCTTGTCTCGCGCCACCAGCTCCAGCACCCGCAACGGAGCGTCCTGCCCTTCGGGAAAAAGCACCTGCATCGCATCGAGGGCGAGTTTGCGCCCCGGCGTCTTGGCCGTCAGAAACAGCAGCTTGTCGAGCTGCTGGCCGGGCATGGCCTTGAGCAACGGAAACAGGGTACCGATGGTTTTGCCGATCCCGGTAGGTGCCTGGGCCATTAGGCAGCGCCCGGTGCTGACGGTCTTGTATACCGCCTCTGCCAAAGTCCGCTGCCCGGTTCGAAACTGCTTATGGGGAAAGGCCAGGGCACGGGCGGCAGCATTCCTGGCCGCACGATGGGCCATTTCCTGCTCGGCCCAGGCCAGGAACAACCCGCATTGCAGATCGAAAAATTGCTGCAGGTCCGATGCTGACCAGGTTTCCTGCAGGCGGGTTTCCTTTTCACTGATAATGTCAAAATACACCAGCGCCAGGTCAACCTGTGGCAACTGCAGGCTCTGGCACAATAACCAGCCATAGACCCGGGCCTGAGCCCAATGCAGTTGACGGTGGTTGGCCGGTATTGCAGTGAATTCGCCGCGAAAGGTTTTCACTTCTTCCAGGACATTGGCCGCGGGGTCATAACCGTCTGCACGACCGCGTACGCTCAAGGCGCCGAACTGTCCTTCCAGGCTCAGCTCCGCCTGATACTCCGGGCTGCGCCGCGATGCAACCGTGCGATGCCCGGCTATGCCCTGCTGCGCCGTGGGCGAAGGGGTAAATCGCAAGTCCAGATCGCCAGTCTTGGCGGTGAATTCACACAAGGCACGCACTGCAACGCGATAATTCACCCTTGCAGCTCCTGCCATTGCACATAACACACGGTCACCGGCATCCCGTGCTCTTCACAAAAGGCCAGCCAGCGCAGTTGGTTGTCCTGCAGACGGTCACCCGGGCCTTTGACCTCAATCATGCGATAGGTGTGTTGCGCCGTAAAAAACTGGATCAGGTCGGGCATACCGCTGCGATTGGCCCTGATATCCAGCAACAGACGCCGAAACCAAAGTTTCAAGTGCGCAGGGGGCAAACACCGTAATGCCTCTTCCAGCAGGTTCTGATTCAGGTGATTCCAGGCCACGAAGTTAGACTGCACGCCAAATTTGGCAGCATAGGTGTCGCGGATAGTGGTCAGGTAACGGCCATCATCGAGCTGCGCCAGGCAAGCCTCGAACCTGTCGGCACGCTGCTGATAGAAATCATCTTCCAGCATGTCTGCCGGACCACTCTGATACGGGTGAAAAAAGGCGCCCGGCAAGGGTGCGAAAATCGCCGGCCAACACAGCAGACCGAAGAGCCCGTTAACCAGGGTGTTTTCCACGTAATGCACAGGCGCTGCAGCGCTGTGCAAGTGCGCGGCAGCCATTAGCTCGACACTGGCCGCTTCGTCCCGTGGCAGGCTCAGGTCGAGCCGGTCGGGTGCCATTGCCTGGGCCACGGGCAATGGCGCCAAGCCCAGCTTGCGGCGCAAGCGCGGGATGATTCGTCGCAGATGCTGAAGCTCGGCATCAGTCAGTGGGGCCTGTTGCGCGTCTTCGGCCAGCTGCAATGCCGGTGCATAGTGCGCCTGACGTTCGAGCACGCGAATGCTGCGCTGGCGTGCCTCGGGGTGCAGGCTGTGCTGATAGACCTCCAGTGCCCGCGTCAGATCCCCTGCCCGCTCCAGATGCTGACCCAGCTGAAACAACAAGCGCCCGCGGCGCCGTTGCAGCCAGCGGTTGCCTGCCTGGTAGTCGAGCACCTGTTGCAGCACGGCAGCGGCATCGCCACTGAGCTCAAATTGCTCGCGACAGGCATGGAGCTGCAAATAGCCCTCTATATCGGCCCGGCACCCCAGAGCACGGGACTCGTGGCTGAAATCGACCTTCTCATAGGTAAACAGGCCGAGGTCGGCCAGTACCAGATCGGACCAGCTCTGCCCCAGGTTGCCAAAAAACATCAGCCGCAGGCGGTCACACAGCGCTCGGTGGTTGAGGGTGTAAAGCGGCTCGGTAAGGCCGGGATGCCATTGGGAAAGGGGTTGGCGCTGGGTAAAGTCGGCAGCCAGTTGCTCGAACCAGTCCGTTTTTTTACCCTTGGGTTGCGTGATACGGGCACTGAAACAGGCCAGGATTTCCGCTTTTTGCAGTACATCAAACACGTCGGCCAAGGCCAAGGGCGCCTGATTATCCAGCCAGCCAAGGGCCAGCAAGGGGGCCGCCGCCAGCGCGGTATCACCGATTTCCGGGTAATTGAGCCTGCCGGCCCGGAAGTGATCGCCCTTGCGCATGATCATGCGCACCCACAGCGCTTGCGAGGGGCCGGGTAATTGGGCAAAACCTGCGATAAACCGTTGCTCGTCGACAGTCAGCACGTCTTCATAACGGGCAGCGATCCAGTCAAGCACATGCCGGAAGTTTTTCAGGTAGTAAAACGGATCTTCGAGGGGATTGGAAATCACAGGCAGAACTAACCACTGAGCATGAATACTGGATATGCGTACAGATATCAGTTTGCCCGGGGCTCTGGCAAATTCTATTGGATGAGCGGTGCGTTCGCCGGGTCCCCGCCAGCAGGCCGGGGTGGTACTAACCCGCCCCCAAACCACCTGCCTTAGCCCGCAAGTACTGGGTGCCAGGGTTTTTTGCTTGGGTCGTGAGCGCACAATGTGGCAATCAGGGTGTTGCTTGTTCTCACGTCTGTTTTTTCCATGTGATAAAGCGCTTGCAACGATGCAAGGGGCAGTCCGCTTACAGACTCCAGCCAGGCGATATCGACCTGCGAAGAGCTGTCCGGGTCCATCAGTACCCGTCGAAACTCGTGGATGTATTGCAATTTTTCGGGGTAGCAGTTTTGTAGAAAGGACTCCAGGTCATCGGCTTTATTAACAAAAGGCGAACATATAAAGCAGCCCAACTGTTCATTATTGACACCGTGCAGTTCACCCAGGTACTGAGTGGCGACACCGTGCAACTTTCTAATTCGTTTCGGTGTATTGAACGAAGCGCCGAGCCTCTTTATCAATTGACCTTTAAACCGTTCATTGCACTGATTTTCCAGCGATGCACGGCGCAAGTAAGCATCCGCACCGACACTGTATTCCACCCCGTACTGGTAAGTGCCACGCAAACCCTGGAGGTGGGCAGCCACTAACACGACCGCCGCTTGCGGCTCTTCAATGTCCAGCATTTTTATATTCCATGGTCCCTCCACAAACATCAGTACCTGAGAACTCAACACGTCCGCTTCGTGGCATAAACAATCAAAAATATTGATCACGTCAATATCATTGCTGCCGCCACTGATTGCAGAAAACTCACCCCGATACGCGGGAGGCAATTTCAAGAACTCTTTATAGTCATCATCCAGCTTGCTGCACAACTTGACTGCGTTTTCAAAGCTTTCATGGTCATCACCCGGCGGTGCATGCCCGTGCTGCTCTGCAACCTGCTGGATCCACGTCACGTATTGCCCCAGATGGCTGGGCGGGCGCCGGTCAATCAGGGCGTCCACCCTGGCGCCCCATCTGCATGCCTGACGGTACAGCTTGGCCCGGGCCAGCAGGTCGGAATAAAAGAATGTCGCTCTGGCGTCGCCTTGGGTCAGGTGTCCTGACATCAGCACCTGAGTACGATTCATCACCGAAGGCAGGCTCTCGAAAACCGTCTGTTTATGAAGCCTGGTTGTACTCTGCTCATCGACAATCAACAACTCGACACGCATATCTTCATAGATAAACAACTCGTTGCACTGGGTCTGAATTCGCTCCATCACATTGGCGGTCATGCGTGGCTGGCGCAGTATCGCAATGCGCAACTTGAACGTCTCTGGCGAGCGCCCGGCAATACTCAGTTGTGCGGCGCGTAAAAAAGCCAATGTATAGGCACACTCCTTGCCGCCCTCATGAACCACCATTACCCGGTAATTCCCTATGCGCTCCACGCCACCGGCCGCCACTAATAAACGTTGAATCAACAACTGCAATGCAATGCGCTCGGGACGACTGAAACACCCCAGAAGCCGATGCAGAACTTGTTGATACACAAAGCCCATGGCCTGTTCATGAAAGTTGTTCATGGATTATCCTCCGGATCGAGCTTCTTATTATCAGCACGCCCAATTAGACGCGCCCAGATTTACTGCAACTCTTGGACCCGGAAGAGACGAGACGCACATACGCACAGGAAGAAACCTACAAAAACCACTCAATAGAATACATACTTTCTTATGCTGCACTCTTATGACATGTTCTTCAGCCGCACTTTCTTTCTGGATAAAGCAAACCAAAAGTCCGCTGGGGCCAGACACAAAAAAACGCGGCCCTGAACACTATGTTCAGGGCCGCGTTTATGAGACGGGAAGTTTTGCGCAGCCTTGTCAGGCTTCAGGTCGCAGCCACTTGCAAAGCAACTCGCCCCCGGCACGGACAACCATCCATATAACGATGGGCTTCTACAAAGTCCTCAAAAGGGAACACCTTGATCTCCAGCGGTGTGAGCACCCGGTCAGCAGTTAGCTGGTTGATATCACGCAAGGCACGTTTCATCGCCTCTTCGTCCTGTGCGATACCCAGCTCGGGCTTGCCAGTGAAGTTACCGATGCAGTGCACGAAGAACTTGATGTTCTTCTGAAAGCACGCACAGCCCGGAAACCCTGTCTGGTTACCGCCTTGCAAACCATACAGAACAAGGCTGCCACGAGGCGCCAGGACATCACCCAGCACTGACATTTGCGGGCCACCCAGACCATCGAGCACCACATCCACGCCCTTGTTGTCGGTGATCTTGTTGATCTGCATCAGCAAGTCCTGCTCTTCGGTGACAATCACCTTGTCGGCACCCAGTGCCAGCAGGCACTCGCGCTCACTGGCGTCCTTGGTCGCAGCAATCACCTTCAGGCCCATCGCCTTGCCCAACTGCACGAACGAAGGACCGGCGCAATGGCTGGCATCGGTGATCAGTACGGTCTGCCCGGGCTTGACCTGGGCCAGATCGACATATGCGAAATAGGCGATCAACAGCGGTGTGTAATGTACGCTGGCCTCTACCGCAGACAATACGTCCGGGTAGCGGGTCAGCGTGGAGCGTGGCATCAAAATCAGCTCGCCATAGGTCGGGTAGTCATTGGCGCTCTGGCCCGGAAAGCTGGCGACCTTGTCACCAATCGCCAGATCATCAACCCCGGCACCGACGGCGGTGACGATACCTGCCATTTCATGGCCGATACCCGCAGGCAAACGGGCGTGGCTGGGGGCCAGGTTCTGCCGCCAGAGCACGTCATACCAGCTGATGCCAATGGCTTGAACACGGACCTGCACTTCGCCGGGAGCAGGCGCGGCGACTTCGTGCTCTTCGCACTTGAGCACCTCGGCCGGACCAAACTTGTGAAAACGGATCGTGCGCGACATTACCAACCTCGCCTAATTAATCGCTAATACCACGGGACTTTATCCGGGCTTTGTGCGCAAGACTAACAGACAGCATTAATAGTCGACATGCCTGGCATTGATCCGCCGACAGGTTTACAGCGAGCAGAAGCCCTGAAAAACCGGGGAAACCACCATAAACAGGAGTTAAACCTCCTACAGTCCAGCAAGAAAGAAAATCTACCGAGTGACGAAAAAACAGTTTTGCCAGTAAGATCCGTTACCTCACTACCTGTTGAACCGACTGCGAAGCCTGCCCGATGAACCGTAACGACTTGCGTCGCGTCGATCTGAATCTGCTGATCGTCTTTGAAACCCTGATGCATGAACGCAGTGTGACCCGTGCAGCCGAGAAGCTGTTTCTGGGCCAGCCGGCCATCAGTGCGGCGCTGTCACGCTTGCGCAATCTGTTCGACGATCCGCTTTTTGTCCGTACCGGGCGCAGCATGGAGCCGACTGCCCGGGCGATCGAGATCTTTGCCCTGCTCTCGCCTGCCCTTGACTCGATTTCCACGGCGGTGAGCCGCGCTTCAGAGTTCAACCCGGCGACCAGCACCTCAGTGTTTCGCATCGGCTTGTCGGACGATGTCGAATTCGCCCTGCTGCCGCTGCTGCTCAAGCGCTTGCGTGCAGAAGCACCGGGTATCGTCCTGGTTGTCCGCCGCGTCAACTACATACTGATGCCGCCACTGCTGGCCTCGGGCGAGATTTCGGTGGGCGTCAGCTACACCAGCGACCTGCCTGCCAACGCCAAGCGCAAAGTACTGCGCCGTAGCCGTCCCAAACTGTTACGTGCCGACACCATGCCCGGCCCCCTGAGCCTGGACGACTTCTGCGAACGTCCCCACGCACTGGTGTCGTTCGCCGGTGACCTGAGCGGGTTTATCGATACCGAACTGGAAAAAATGGGCCGCAAGCGTCATGTGGTGCTCGCCGTACCGCAGTTCAATGGCCTGAGCACCCTGCTGGCAGGAACCGATATCATCGCCACCGTGCCCGACTATACGGCCGAAGCCCTTACCGCGGCGGGTGGCGTGCGCGCCGAAGACCCGCCGCTGGACACCCAAAGCTTCGAGCTGCATATGGCCTGGCGCGGCGCCCAGGACAACGATCCCGGGGAGCGCTGGTTGCGATCACGGATTCAGATGTTTTTCGGAGATCCGGACAGCCTTTGACACCTGCAAGGCGCAGGAGCAATTACCACTCACCTGGCAAAATCCTGCTGTGACTGAGCCTGTGCTGCAACATTCAGCGTGCGCAGGCCAAGCAATACAATCAGCACCATCACCGCTCCGGCGACAATAGGAACGGCAAAACCGGCGCGGGCGCCCCAGGCGTCGATCACCAGGCCTGCCACCACCCCGCCGAATGCCACGCCGATGCTGATGCCAGTGGACATCCAGGTCAGACCCTCAGTGACCCGCTGCGGCGGCAATATAAGCGTGCCCAGGTTCATGACAATCACCATGGTTGGTGCGAAAGACACCCCGGAAACAAACAGCAACAGGGCCAGGACATAGACACCGGATGAAAAAATCGGCAATACCGCAGTGATGGCCGTGACCAGAATCCCGATAAAAAATTGCTGTGCCATGGGCATGGCAATTCTGAAAGCGCCAAAGGCCAGACCGGCAATCAATGACCCCAGAGCATAGGCGGCAAGGATAAAACTGGCAGATGCCGGCCAGTCATGGGCGTTGGCAAAGGCAACCACGGCCACATCGACGGAGCCGCCGATAACGCCCATGCCCAGCAAGGCCAGGACAATGGTAGGCAGGCCCGCAAGACGCCAGGTCGAGCCTGTATGAGTGCTGGCCGATTTGATGATCTGTGGCTCAGTCTGGCGCTGCATCACAAACGCCGTAACGCCCACCGCCAGCAATACGGCCACCGCCAGGGGCCCGGCTTCGGCAAACAGCCCGGTGCTCAGGCCAATCGCCAGGGGCGGCCCCAGGATAAAGGCCATTTCAGTTAGCACGGTATCCAGGGAGAACGCGGTATGCAGCAGCGACTTGCCGCGAAAAAGCTGGGTCCAGCGCGCCCTGGTCATGGCCGGCATGCTTGGCATGGTGCCTGCCAGTGCCGCCAGGACAAACAGCAACGGTGCGTCGGCACGCAGATGTGCTGCGGCGATCAACGCCAGCAGCATGGCGATGCTGAATGCGGTGAACACCGGCAGCACCCGGCGCTGACCCAACCGGTCGACGCGTTTTGATATCTGCGGCCCCACCAGGGCATTGGCCAGGGTAAAGGTTCCGGCCACCGCCCCGGCCAGCCAGTAAAGCCCTGTTTGCTGCACCAGCATGGTGATGATGCCGATGCCGATCATTGCCTGCGGCAAACGGGCAATCGAACTTGCCACCACCAACCCCATGACGCCAGGTATTGCCAGAAGTTCGCGGTAAGGGTTGGCCATGGTTATTCCTGTTCAAAGACGCTTCAGATAAAGAATCCAGCGTCGTATCCTTCTGGCGATAAGTCAAAGCCGGCGGCCTTGACCGCACTTTAAAACTGCCCGATTGCGGAGCCACAATGCACGAACATATTGCAGCCGTCCCTCTGGACAAAGCCTACCGACTGCTTAACCACGGCCCGACGATTCTAGTCTCGTCCCGCCATGCAGGGGTGCAGAATGTCATGGCAGCAGCCTGGGCATGCGCCTTGGACTTCGACCCGCCCAAGTTGACCGTGGTGCTGGATAAAAACGTGAAAACCCGCGCCTTGGTGGAAAACAGCGGGGTCTTTGTGATCCAGGTACCTACCGTAGCCCAAATCAGGCTGACCAGCCTGGTCGGCAGCGTCAGCCTGGTCGATGACCCGGACAAACTCGAGCATTGTGCGGTGCAACTGTTCGAGATGCCTGGCCATGATCTGCCATTTGTTGAAGGTTGCTCAGCCTGGCTGGCCTGCAAGTTGATCCCCGAACCGCACAACCAACAAACTTACGACCTGTTTATCGGGGAAGTGGTTGGGGCCTGGGCCGACACTCGCGTTTTCAGCGAAGGTCACTGGCACTTTGAAACGGCCGACCCGACCTTGCGCAGCCTGCATTACATCGCCGGAGGACATTACTACGCTATCGGCCAGGCGCTGGATGTGGATGAGAGCAATCTGTAGAGGCGCTTCCTGTCGTTGCGGGTATCAATCACCTTGGCAGTAATCGACACGCCGGGCGAGTTCTTCGACGTTCCGCGGTACTGCCTGAAAAAAACGTCCAGCCATACCTCAACCGATTTACCCCGGACTACAGCCAAAGCGGCGTCCGGCGAGCTGGGTCTGGTTGCGTTTGGCAGGCAGTGACGTGCCCATCGCAGGCAAATCAGCGCTAACGATCATTAACCCTCAGCGGCATATCACATACTCATCTCTGGCACAGATGTCCGCTTCAAACCTAATTTAACCCTCATAACACTGAGGTTTTCTGTTACCGAGTACAGTTTTATTGTGTATTAATTGCGGATAAGCGCAACGATCAGAACTGTCTATGCCCGCACATTCAGCCGCCAGAGAAAACCTGGCTCAGTTGAACAATCCTGCCCAAGAGTGACAACTTGAAATCACTGCCACTGCAACACGTTTTCGGGATGTTTCTGCTGTTACTGGTTTCATGCAGTTCATTGGCCGATGGCAACCCCCTTGGAATCCATGCGCGACAGCCCTTGGAGGGGCTGAAGGTGCATCTGGATGCGGCGACAAAAGCGTGGGTACTGGAGAAGCACACGCTGATTGTCGGCGTGTCAGAGGGCAATTATCCACCTTACAAAATCATTACGGCGCGCGATGAGCTGGAAGGCATTGCCGCCGACTATCTGTCGGCCTTGCAGCGTGAGTTGGCGCTGAAGCTGGTCATTCGCCGCTTCACTTCAACCGATGCGCTGTACCAAGCCTTGCGCGAAGGCCAGATAGACCTGGTGGCCGTCGCAACTTCGACTGAGGCCAAACACTATCAGGTGCAATCAAGCCCTCCCTACGCGTTTACCGAGCTGGCATTGTTCACCGAAGCCGGAGATCTGCACGACTACGACATGCAGGCGAGTGCCACCCAAATTGCCTTCGCCGACGAACAGTTCCAGGAGTTGTACAAACAGACTGGCGGTCAGGGTACCACTACCCTTTACCCTTCAATTCGCGATGCCATGTCAGCGGTCTTGAGCGGAAAGTCCCAGGCCTTTATGGGTGATACTTTCTCCAGTCGCTATCTGTCTGCCCAATTGTTCAGCAATCAGCTGGTTGTCAATCAGAGTACCCGCCTGGCAGAAATCCCAGTGGGCTTTGCCTTCAACGCCTCCAACACAATGCTCGGTTCTGTGTTGAATCAAACACTGGGCGGCCTCTCGCGATGTTACCTGGTCGCTGCCATGCGCATCTGGGGTGACTCAGAGGGATGCGACATGAGCAGCTTTCGCCTGCACCTCAGCAAGCCCGAAGTGGCCTGGCTCGACAAGGCAAGTGTGGTCAAGCTGGCCATCAGTGAAGATTTGGCGCCTTACAGTTTTTTTGACAACAGGGGCAGACTCAACGGTATTGCCTCAGAACTTCTGGATATCGTGCGACGTAAAACCGGCATCCGCTTTGAGATCATTCGCGTCAGTTCCCTGAGTGATGCACTGGGTTTGCTCAGCCAGGGTGAAGCTGACCTCAGCGTTTTATTCCATACCAGTGCAACACAGGGGGATTATCTGTATAGCCGGCCTTTCGTGACCGCCCCCTACCTGATCGTCACCCGACGAGAAGACACTTCACTCACCGCACTGCACGCACACACTGCTGCCTCACTGGCGGTAGCCAAAAACCAAGTGCCGCCCGAGTTGCTCCACAACTATCCACACCTTCGCTTGATAGAGGCGACTACGACCGCCGATGCACTTAATCGAGTGCGCGGCGGCGAAGCGGACTTCTCCCTGGTACCCGCTAATATGGCGCGCTACTACCTGTCCTATAAGTATGAGAACAGCCTGAAAATAAACGGTGTGATTAACCATAATGATGCACAGGTCACCTTCGCCACACCGTCGAAAGCCCCTTTGCTAATGTCGATTCTAGACAAAGCACTGGCTGAAATAACCCCGGAGCAAGTCATACATATAACCGGTCGCTGGCGGGCCAACGCGGCAACTGACGACAAACATTGGGAAGGTTTAGCCTCCACCACCTGGAGTACCCTGGGCGCACTGTGCGTGCTGCTCATCGTGGCGGCATTGCTGATCGTCGCCCAACGGCGGCGGATCATACGCAAGCAGCTAGACCTGCATCAGCGCCAGCTTATTCTTGATGAACTGGAGGTCACCAAAGAGGCTGCGGAAAAGGCCAACCGAAGCAAGTCGGTTTTTCTGGCGACCATGAGCCATGAAATTCGCACACCGCTGAACGCAATTATCGGCATGCTGGAGCTGGTATTGACCCGTAAAGAAGATCCCTCCCTCAATACCCGGTCAGTGCATATTGCTTACGATAGCGCACACAGTCTTCTTGGGTTGATCGGCGAAATCCTCGATATATCCACCATCGAGTCAGGCAAACTGACCCTGCGCCCGCAAATATCCACGCTCAAGCAGTTGATCGAATCGGTAACCGCCGTATTCATCGGTCTGGCACGCCAGAAGCATCTTAGTATCTGCCTGGAGCTGGATCAAACGGCTGAAGAGCGGTTGTGGATCGATGAACTGAAATTCAAACAGGTACTGTCCAACTTGTTGAGTAATGCAATCAAGTTCACGGATAAAGGCGGCATCGTGATCCGTTGTCGCGGCAACTACGAGGGCGAACACGCAGTGCAAGTGCGTATCAGCGTCACCGACACCGGCAGAGGTATTGCAGCGTCACAAATCGACAAGGTATTTACGCCTTTCTTTGAACTCGACAGCGCAGTGAACACCCCCAATGCCGGTGCCGGTCTCGGCTTGTCTATCAGCCAGGTGCTTAGCCAGTTGATGGATGCCCATCTAAGTGTCGAAAGCGAGCTGGGTGTTGGCACCTCGATGATCTTCAATGCACGTTTTCAGTGTGTGAGCGCGGACAGCGCAGGGAGCGATGAGGTTCTGACACACGCTCCGGCACCTATCGATTCGCCACTGAACATATTGATAGTCGAAGACCACTTGCCAAGCCAGTACTTGCTTGAACAGCAAATCAGCTACCTGGGGCACCATGCGGTCATTGCCAACAATGGCCAGGAAGGTATTGCGCTGTGGCAAAAACACGACATCGACATCGTGTTGACCGACTGCAACATGCCGCACCTCAACGGTTATGAAATGACGCGCGCCATTCGTGACCTCGAATCCAGCCTGTGCAGAAAAGCCTGCATCATCATAGGCATCACTGCCGATGCACAGCGTGAAGCGCTCGAACAATGCCTGACTTCAGGCATGGATGAAGCGCTCGCCAAGCCCATCAACCTTGCCGGGCTCAATCGATTTATTCCCACACTCAACCGTGATGACAAAGAGCAAACGCAGACACAATCCGACCTGGCGAAAGAGGTACAGCTTGAGATAGCTGAACACGTCATCACCAGCAACAATGAGGAATTGTTGGCGCTGGAACTATCCCTGGGCCAAAACGATTGCGATGCACTGGCACGTATTGCCCACAAGCTCAAAGGCACTGCCTACGTACTCAATTCGCAGGGCTTGCTGTTGCTGTGCATCACCCTGGAAGAACTGACTGCCAATAATGGCGAACCTGAATCAATACGTCAGGCCGTAAAGGATCTGGCCAACGCTCTCAACGACATCAATATGTCGCTGCAAGCAAGCTAATCACACGCAAGAGGCATGGGATATTTCACGCAAGTTTTTCACCAGCTTTTCCTGTGCTTGTTCAAGTAATCCGGCGCAGTGGAGCACCTGTGCAGGGACAACCAGCGATGCACTGCAAGCCTGTTCCAGCATTTCGCAGCACTTGATAACAAGCGGGTCGTTCACGATAAGCGCCGCCCCCCTGATACGATGGGCCAGGGCCGCAAATCCTGACGTGTCATGCCTGGCCAGCAGATCGCGAAGCTCTGCCATATCTTTTTCGCTACTGCGCAGCGCCTCATGAATCAGCCCCGCGACTGCCTCATCATCACCGCCAGTCAACTCATGCAGACGTGCCGTGATGGATACCTGATCGGCACAAACCTGAATGTCATGCCCGGAAACGAAACTCTCTGCCAGTGGCGTTTGCCAACTCGACAAAAGTGTCGACAACGCTTTCAGGCTCATAGGTTTGAATAAACAATCATTCATGCCTGCCTTTAGGCACCTGGTCTTTTCCTCTGGCTGGACGCTCGCTGTAAAGCCCACTATCAGGCAAGCACCCATACCCCGCTGTTCTTCATCCTGACGGATCTGCTGAGCCAGATCGTAGCCACTCATCAACGGCATATTACAGTCAGTGATGACGATGTCGAAGTGCCCTGCCCGCCAAAGCTGCAACGCAACCACCCCATCCCCGGCATCGCTTGCCGACTGGCCCAGGAACGTCAATTGCTGGACCAGAAGTAAACGATTAGCAGGCTGATCATCTACCACCAGCACCTTCAAGGCGCGAGCAGCCCCAAGGCCTTGTTCGCGCTGTGGCGGCGAAAGAGGCACAGCACTCAGTTTATTGAATAAGAATGACGCTTCGAGTGTCGTCCCCTGACCTATTGCACTGCAGATTTGCAGGCTACCGCCCATCAGCTCGCACAATGAGCGCGAGATAACCAGCCCAAGCCCCGTGCCACCCCTGGAAGCTGCGCCATGATTGGCCTGAGAGAAAGGTTGGAACAAATGCTGCAAATCTTGAGCATCAATACCGATTCCGGTGTCTTCAACCCTCAGTATCACCTGTAGACGCTCATCTACGATCTGCTCGACGCGAAGCAAAATGCGGACTTCTCCGCTGTCCGTGAACTTGATCGCATTACCCAGCAGGTTAGAAAGCACCTGCTGGAAGCGCACTGGATCGACAAGCACGTCACAGCCGACACTGGCGTCGATATCCAGCTTCATGATCAGGTTTTTCTGCCTGGCAAGACCTTCAAACACTCGCACAACCGACTCGACGAGCTCCCGCAAATTCGCCCTTCTGGGCGAAAGACTGACATGCCCTGATTCAATCCGCACGAGATCCAGAATATCGCCGAGCAGTTCAAGCATGCCCTTGGCCGAGGTGTATGCCACCTCGATGGAGCCACGATCGAAGTCGCCTTTTTCGGCACGCTTCAATGCGAGCTCAAGCATGCCGATGACGGCACTCATCGGGGTGCGAATCTCATGACTCATGGTCGTCAGGAAGGTGGTCTTGGCCCTGTTTGAATTGTCTGCCTGGTGCTTGGCCGCACGTAATTGCTCAATAAGTTCGCGTCGTTCACTGATATCGATCCAGCCACAAATAACACCCTGAACTTGCCCGCCAGTATCATGAAATGGCTGAATCCAATGGTAAATGATCTGTTTCGAGTCACCCACGTGTAACGTGCGATCGACCACGTAGGGCTCGTCCTGCTGGATGACCCGCATATAACCGGCGTGGAACTGCATGGCCTCGTCGCTGTTGTGCTTGGCGCTTTGCAGCGCGGTTTTGCCGATAACCTCCTCACGGGCGACAGAAAATGTTTTCAGGTAATGAGTGTTGCAAGTCACCATTACGCCTTGACGATCACGTACGTAGATCGGGTGCGGAGTGCCGTTGATCAGTGCCTCCATAAAGGCCAACTGATCACTGAGGGCCAACTGTGCACGCTTGCGCTCGCGAATCTGTCGGCGGATGTAAATATTCCAGACCAATGAGCAAAAAACGAAAAGGAAGGCGACTCCAGCCATCTGGTAAATAAGGGCTTTATAGTTTCTCCATTTCATGACCTCAAACACTGCAACGGGACGCCAGCGATTAAGTACCAGATTAATTTCGTCACGGGTAATACTGCGAAGCGCCTTATCGATAATTGAGATCAATTCGGTCTCACCGCGCTGGGCCGCAAAGGCCAGGGCGCCATACTCACCTTGCAGGATATTGCTGATGCGCAACTTGCCTGGGTACAGATGCTGAAGGTAGTAGCGGGCGCCGTGCAGTGTGGCGAAGGTCGCGTCTGCCCGCCCATCGGCAACCATCGCGAGGGACTCGAGAATGGTAGATGAGTCAATGACTTCGATATCCTTGTAGGTACCCAGCACATTGCGCTCGGCCGCCATCATCGGCACAGCGACCCGCTTGCCACGCAAACCCTGAAGACTTGAAGGCGGGTCGGCCACGTCACGGGTGACAATCACAAACGAACTGAACATAAAGGGCTTGCTGAACCGCAGGCTGCTCTCACGCTCAGCCGTGTGCGCAGCCAGGGTCAGATCCGCGCTGTTATCCGACAGAGAGCTGAGCAGGCTGGCAAAACTGTCAGTGCGAACCGCTACAAATTGCACCCCCGTGCGCCTGTTAATCAACTCCAGCAGTTCCGAACTCATTCCACTAAAACGCCCCTCGGCATCAAAGAAAGCAAAAGGCGCCAAGTCATCATTAACCACGAAACGCACAACCGGGTGACGCTCTATCCAGCGTTGCTCATTGATGGACAGGTCAATTTGCCGGGCCGATAGCATGGCCCCACCCCCGGACCAGCGTTTCACGATCTGCTGCAGACTATTTTCGTCCATTGCGCTGATTGCACTGTCCAGCACCGTTTTCAACCGTGTGTTGCCAGGCTGAATGGCGAACGCGAAGCCGCCACTGTGCACATCGACAAAACGCTCCAGTCGCACATCGTTGAAATAATTCAAGTTGATCAGATAGTTGCTCGACAAGCCGTCTCCCAGGTAACCATCAAGACCGCCGAACGCGAGCGCAGCCAAAGCCAGGTTACGTGATGCGTAAGCAATAAACCGGGCATCGGGATACCGTATTGCAAGCTGGCTGTAGGGGAGATAGTCCGCAGCTACCGCTATGCGCTTTCCTGCCAGGTTGGACGGCAACGGTTGCTGATCTGCGTAACGGACAAACAGGGCTGGCTGGTCTTGCACATAAGGTTTACTGAGTAGCGCATTATTGCCAAGTACCTCAAGAGCGCTGGAGCTGCCCAACAGATCAATTTCGCCACGTTCGAGTGCGGCCAACGCACTGCCCCGATCAGCAAAGCGGCGAAGCTTTGTATCGATATGAAGTGTTTGCCCCAAATAGCACACTACGTCTGCAGTAATACCCTCGTAAAACGGGGAACCCGCGGTCATCTCAAAAGGCGGGTAATCGGGTTGGGCGACGCCAATCACCAATGCACGCTTTTGCCTGAGCCACTGCCAGTCATCATTGGCAAGAGAGACTTGCGCCGCTAGGCAGTAATCACGCTCCTCCAGCCGCAGCAGCCCCTCGTCGGTGGCTGCAAGCAGCGAATCATATGGAAAAAAATGCATCACAACGATCGCTAACACCGCGCGTTTAATGGCAGCGCCAAGTGATACCGCAACCCCTGTTACAACTCCGTTGTGTATCAACCAGGGTGCAATCACTGCTGATCGAGGTTGTGTTGCAACCTGAACAATTTAAGATCGGTGCGTATACCCAGCTTTCTGAAGGCCGCCTGCTTCTGCCCGCTGATGGTTTTAGGGCTGCGCATGAATTTGAGTGCAATCTGCGAAACCTGCATGCCCTCCAGGCAACACCGCAGCACCTCACGCTCTTTGGGTGAAAGCGCAACGTTACCGACGAGCAAGGTATCGCCAGCCGGGTCTTCGCCCGTGTCACAGGGGCGCTCATGGCCAGGAATCGGCTTTTTGTCGAGTTCATGGGCCATCATCGACGACAGGTACAACTGCCCCGATGCCACGGTGCGAATGGCCAGGATGAGATCGTCAACCGGTTGAGACTTCCCCAAGAAACCATTCGCGCCTGCGCCAATGGCTAGCTTGACTATTGCAGGCTTCTCCGCCGAAGAAGAAATGAGGATAAGCAGTTGCGGATATTGCTTTCGCAGCAAGCGAATCAGGTTCAGACCATCCAGCTCGCCATCATGCAATTGATAGTCCAGTACCAATAGATCAATCGTCTGCACCCGCAGGGCCGAAATCAACTCGGCGCTTGCGCTGTACACGCCGACCACCGCCAGGTCAGTCTCCCGGCTCAGCCGCGAGTTCAAGGCCAGTCGAATAAGAGAATGATCATCCAGCACGGCAACACGTAAGGGTGTGACAACAGAAAACTGCATTCTTTGTCTCCGGATCGCTCACGTTTTAATCATTAAAAACATAGGAAAAGTCTGAACGATGCACAAGACAATGCATATAGGGATTGCCTCAAAATCAGCCGCTGAGAGGGTTCGGCGTAAAAATAGTTCACCCCGCAGGGCGCAAAGCTGCGCGCCATATCGACGGATCGCCTGAAAAGGTCCAGCTCATCAACTCTGCCTCGCTCATTGGTCGGGCATACAAATACCCCTGCCCCAACTGGCAACCCATGCCTTGCAGGCAGCGTAATTGCGCTACGGTTTCTATCCCCTCGACAACCACCTGCATATCCAACGACCGCGCAAAGTGCAGGACACTCCTGATCACTGCAACTGAGCGATTGCGCTTAAAGTCGCGGATAAAACCGCCATCCAGTTTCACCTCGTTAAACGGCAACTGGCACAACCGCTCAAGCGATGAGTAGCCGACACCAAAGTCATCCATCGACAAGTTGCAACCCAACATGCGCAGCCCAAACATGCTCGCCATGCACCTCCCGGGGGCTAGCAAAAGACCGGTTTCCGTAAGTTCAAACGTCAGGCTTGCCGGTGCTGCATCGTGTTTATTCAGCACCTGCCTGATCCGGTCAACGAAGCGCGGGCATTCCAGTTGCGTTGTATCCAGATTGAACGCAAGGTTGAACCCATTTCCACCCGCCTGCATAAACTGCTGCAAACGCAGCCCTTGCTCAAATACTCTGAAGAAGACCTTATCGAGCAACCCCAACTGAACGACAGCGGGAAGAAATGCCTCCGGCGACAACATGTCACCCTGCGCCCGCTGCCATCTGAGCAACACCTCGGCACCCTGGATCAATCCACTGCCCAGATGGAATTTTGGCTGAAACCAGGCACAAAACTCTTGCCGATCGATGCCTTCGAGTATGTCCTCATCATCAGGCTCAGATCCCGAGTCGCAGGGCTGTCCAATACCGGTTTGACTGGCTCGACCGCTTGCACAGTAAGCTTGCAACAACAGGACAAGCTCCTCTGCCACGAGTGGCCGGACTGCATTGCCCAGCCACTCCAAGCCCTGCAGCCTTAGGATTTGCTCCACGGTATACACCAGCTCATCGGGTATCGAACTGCAGATAATCACCGCATTGACCAAACCTGCCTCACGTGCCTGACTCAAAAAGCACAACCCATCGGTTGCCAGGGTCTGCAAATCACATAACACGATATCAACGCCTCCGTGCAGGTGCAGCAATGACAGGGCGGTCTCCCCGCAAGAGGCTTGCAAGACATCAATGCACCCCATATCAAGCAACGTATTGACTGCAACAGCACGCTGTAAATCGTGACGCTCAAACATCAGCAAACGCAGTGTGTTCAAAACATCTTTCCCGTTTGAAATACAACTGTTCAAGAGAAACGCAGGGGCAGACGCCGGAACAAATCAAGATCATTTCTCAAGCCCAGCTTTTTATAGGCTGCACGTTTCTGAGCGTTGATCGTTTTGACACTTCTTGTGAAGCCCGCCGCTATTTGTGTGTCGGTCAATCCGGCCACACACAAATGCAGCACTTCTCGCTCTTGTGGCGTCAACATTACGCGATCCAACAGGCACACCCGCGTTGCACTTCCATCACCTGCATGGGTACCGACCGGCATGTCGAAGGTCGCTTGCAAAATCAACCTGGAGCAGAAATAAAACTCTCCGTTGGCCAGGCTGCGAATGGCTGTTACATAGCTATCCAGTGGTTGTGTCTTGCAAATAATGCCGTGGGCCCCTGATGCCATGAGCAATACAGCTGTCGGCAGATGCGGCTGATCCAGCAGAACCAGAATTCTCAGTGTCGACTGTTCTATGCTGAGTGCCCTGATAAGCCCAACCGTATCATTCCCCTCTGACAAGTGCCCTATCAGCAGCAAGTCAAACTCATCCTCGGAAACACCACGCATAGCGATATCGCAACGTCCATAGGAACCAACAACCGTGATGTCAGGCTGTTCGAAAAGATGCAAACACAAGCCATAACGGGCTATCTCATGGGTATCCAGAACACCTACCCTGATGGACTTAAACATTGCAAGGCTCCATAACCTATCTGCCAATTTGCCCGCCGCATTGACTGGAGCAGACAGAAGGAAAACTTCAAAAGATAATTTTAATATTCATAAAAGCGGTTTCTGATACGCCTGTTCTAATGCACGTCGACGATCGAACAGCGCCTGCGACGCATAGATCAATATAACGAGCGCACCTGGAATACACACTAGGATTTGCCTCAAAACGATCATGACTGCACGGCACCCTGCTTATATATAAAGTTGTACCCCGCCTGAAATATTATTTTAAGGCAATCCTCAAAGACAGCAGCAGAACGCCCCCCTAACATGGGCTCCGCAGTTCGCTGAACACACTACAACCTTAAGGATATCAACATGAAAAAGCTCTACCTTGCCATTCTCAGCCTGTCGGCTCTCGCCGCTTCCGGCGCTACTTTTGCAGAGCCTGTTACAGTTAAAGGTGGCAGTGGCCAGATCAACTTTATGGGCTTCATTAACAATGATGCCTGTTCTGTTGACGGCAGCACCGGTAAAGACAAAGTTATTTCTGTTGATATGGGCAACATATCGATCAAGGACATGGGCAGCGATACAGCCCCTAACGCCGGGCGCATCAGCGCCAATGACTTTAACTTGAAGGTCAACTGTAATGCTGGCACCAAAGTATCAATGGTGTTCAAACCAAGCCTCAACGGGGGCTCTGGCCTGGTTACAGGTAAAAAAGTGTTGAAGCTGCAAGGCACAGATGCGGCCAAAGGGGTGGGTATCGCCCTGCTTGACAGTGATGGTGCTTTGATAGACCTGACCTCAGACACCACTGCCTTGGTCACAACCGGTCTTAGCGGCGAGAAAGCCGTCGGTGGTGACGGCACCTTGTCATTCGCCGCTGCCTACGTCACCACGGGTGATGCATCAACCGCCGTTGCCGGTACAGGTAACGCAACACTGCCATTTGTACTTCAGTACGAATAAATCTGGATACAGGGCGGAGGCTGTCGGGCCTCCCCTCCCCCCACTTACATTTTTTTGGGCCACACCTATGATGCGACGTTCAATCCCTGTTTTTCTAAGTGCTATCAGCCTGTTTGTCACCACTGAAGCATTCGCGAGCATTTCGTTAAGTGCAACACGGGTGATATTTGATGGCTCACGCAAAGAAGCCAATATCACGGTACGCAATGGGGGGCAAAACGTGTTGGTGCAGTCATGGATCGATAGCGACCTGGCTGAAAATACATCGCTGCCATTTGCTATCACTCCACCGCTGGCCCGTGTCGCGGCCAATCAACAACAATTACTGCGTATTCTTTACGAAGGTGGAGGCATGCCGATCGACAAAGAATCGGTCGTGTGGCTCAACGTTCAGGAAATACCGCAAGCCAGTGCAAGCGACGCCAACATATTGCAATTAGCCGTGCGTCAACGGGTCAAAGTTTTTTTTCGGCCAGCGGATTTACCTGGCGAAGCAGCCAAGGCGCCTGCGCAACTAAAATGGAAACTGCAAAACGAGGGCGGGCAAACCCTTCTAAAGGTCAATAATCCTGGTCATTACCATGTGTCATTAGCTGACCTTGAAGTGGGCAAGAGCGATAAAGCCGAATTGATTATCGGCGCCACCATGATCGCTCCTGGCGAGGACAGAACGTTCAAGTTAAAAGCTGCGCCCCTGTCTTTATCGCCTTCATTGCGATTTGCAAGCATTAATGATTATGGCGCCCTGCAGAAATTTGAAACAACCGTGAACTTCCAGTCAATGAGTTCGGCAACCCCAGCAGAAGTCCAAGAACAACAATAAATCACCTGCCCCAACGGCTATGCCTCGAGCTTTATTATTCGCACACTTTATGACGGCATACGTCATATTGACGACATAGGCTATCCATATGTTTTTCTCCAATAATCACACGCATGATAGTTGCGTAGAAAAACGCGCCCGCACAGATGCCTCCCCTATAATCAGCACTATTCACCCGCTGTATTTGGTCGTTACTATCACACTGTCGAGCATGGCTTGGGGCGAAGAACCGGCACAGCCACAAGAAGAAGTTTACAACACCACTTTTTTCCAGGGTGGAGCCTCGGTGGACCTGCACACACTGTTGAGCACCCACCGTGTATTACCAGGAAAATACCGGGTCGACTTATACAGTAATGACGTACTGGTGGGTCGCAGGGATATCGAGTTCGCGCCCAACGCGCACAACGGCAAGGTCGAGCCGTGCATGACGGTTGATCTGATTCAACAACTTGGCGTTGATCTACAAAAGCTGCAAGACCAGGGGTTGCTTGATCCCGAGTTATCGCAAGCCTGCCATGACCTGACGTCCATGATTGATAAAGCTACGTGGCGCTACGACTCCAGCCGCTTACGGCTTTATTTCAGCGTGCCGCAATTGGCAATGGCTCGAGGCTTGCGTGGTTTTGTGGACCCAGAACTATGGGACGAAGGTGTTCCGGCCGGGTTTATCAACTATCAGTTCAACAGCAACCGCAGCTCCACTGAGTTCAGCACACAGGTCTCCAACAACTTGAGCATGCGCAATGGCATCAACCTGGGCGCATGGCGCCTGCGCAACGAGTCGAATCTGAGCACCCGCACCGGTCATGCAAACACATTCAAGAGTAATCGCAGTTACGTGCAGCGTGACGTTACCGCTCTCAAGGGGCAGTTCAGTGCCGGGGAGATCTTCTCCGATACCGAGCTGTTCAACAGCGTGCGTTATCGCGGGGTAAAACTGGCCTCGGATGAAGGCATGCGTGCCGACAGCGAACGGGGTTATGCGCCGATCATTCGCGGTGTCGCCGATTCCAATGCGGTGGTCGAGATTCGTCAGGACAACTACATTCTTTACACCACTACCGTGCCGCCTGGTCCGTTCGAGATCAGCGATATATACCCTACGGGTTCCAACGGTGATCTGGAGGTGGTGATTATCGAAGCCGACGGTCGTCGCAGAATCAGCAAACAGGCTTTTTCCGCGCTTCCCACGATGGTTCGCGAAGGGCAGCTCAAATACAGTGTGTCTGCTGGCCAATACGCCAGCAACGCCGAGGGCGCAGCATCGCCCTCCTTTGTCAGCAGCACCGCCGCCTATGGCATAAACAGCAACCTGACAGGTATTGCGGGCCTGCAAGCCAGTGAAAATTTCCAGGCGTTTTCGCTCGGAGCCGCGAAGAACACTTCCCTTGGCGCGGTCTCATTCGATCTCACCCAGTCATCCAGCCGCGCCCAGGGTAAAACCACCCAGGGCAACAGCGTGCGGGCGCTCTATGCAAAAACATTCACCGGCACCGATACCAGCTTCACCCTGGCCGCCTATCGCTACTCCACAGAAGGCTATCGCAGCTTCAGCGATCATGTTGAAGACATCAGTGAGGGCATCAGGCCGCGCAGTGGCAGCTCTAAAACCCGCACCGACCTGACCGTCAACCAGACCCTGGGTGGGACACGACAATATGGTTCGCTCTATATCAACGGCACCGACCAGCGCTATTGGAACCGGGGTGGCTCACGCACTTTCTCTGCGGGTTACAGCAACAACTGGGGCGAACTCAACTACAGCCTGAGTGCGAGCAGGAGCCTGGATATTGATGAACGCGGCGTGTCGAACACGGACAATCAGGTCAACCTCTCGGTCTCTTTCCCGCTGGGCTCTCGCCCCCGGTCGCCACGGGCCTTTGTGTCCACCACAAGTGACCGCAGCGGCAACAGCACACAATTAGGGGTCAGTGGTTATCTGTCGGACAACAGTGATTCGTTTTACTCAGTCCAGGCCGGTGACAGCAGTCAGGGTGGTGAATCCGGCTCTCTCAGTGTGAACACCCGCACATCGATAGCCGACATCAGTGTCGGCTACAGCAAAGGCAGGGGCTTTGACTCCCAAAACGTGAACGTCTCCGGCTCGGTAATCGCCCACGGCGGCGGGGTCAACCTTGGGCAAACCGTAGGTGAAACCTTCGCCCTGGTCGAAGTCGCGGGAATATCCGGCGTCGAGATCAGCACGCACTCGGGGGTCACGACCGGCAACAACGGTTACGCCGTTATTCCCAACACCCAGCCATACCGGGTGAACTGGTTGAGCCTGGACACCCGTAACCTGGGCGGTGACGTTGAACTTGATAGCGCCACCCAACAACTGGTGCCGCGCCGAGGCGCGGTGGTGGTGGCACGCTTCGAGGGCCGCAAGGGCCGGCGGATTCAGTTTGAACTGTTCGATGCACAAAACCGCTCAATCCCGTTCGGTGCCTCGGTGGAAGACGCCAAGGGTGTGCAACTGGCGATTTCCGACCCTACGGGCAAAGCCCTGGCCATGGTCGAGGACGACAGCGCCACGCTGACCATCAAATGGCAAGGCAAGCAATGCCAGGCGGCCTATGCACTGGCACCAAAGCAGGAAAAGGTGAACTACGAACGCTTCAAGCTGATTTGCTTGCCCGGCACCGAGGGGCGTTGATTCTCAAACTGGAAAAGGCACGCTTATGTACAACACACACATAAAACCTATAAAGCTCCTGCCGTTACTTGCCCTGCTTTTACTCATTACCCACACGGACGCATTCGCAGACTGTCGTTTTAATGAAGGTAGAAATCCCCTCACGCCGTCTGAGGTTCTGCTAAAAGGCCCCGGCGTTATCAGCATACCCACCGACCTTGAAAACAACCGTACGATATATGAAGGCTTTTATATAGCACGCGGCACCAACGGTATTAGCTGTAACAACGTTACGCCCATCGGCCTGATCCCAAATCCTGCGTTAGGGCCGGTGCCGGCGAGCGGGTATCTATTCCCGATTAAAGACAGCGGCGTTGCTCTGCAGATATTCAACAACTATGCAGAACCCGATTACACAATCAATGTGTTTGGCGACAGAACCGTGTACCGGACAAACTCATGGGGCGTTTACGGGACAGGGTTTATTTACAGGTTTGTAAAAATCGGCACCATCAAGCATGGCACCGTAATCGGCCCTTTCACGGTCGGGACGATAAATTACGGAACGTTGGTCACTCACAACGTGACCATGACCGGCAGCCTGATTATCTCCGCATCATCCTGCAAAAGCCCCGATGTTTCGGTGAACATGGGTTATTACGTGGCCAGTGAAGTGACGAGCAGCCGAGGCCAGACCCAACCCGTAAGCTTTGATATTGCGCTCAATGAATGCCCCGACGGTATCAACAAAGTGACTTACTCGCTGCAAGCCAACACGCCTGTTATCGACAGGGAAACTGGCCTCGTCGCACTGGATGGTGCGTCCGGCGCCAAAGGCATCGGGCTGCGAATAATGGGCGGCGATGGAACACCTCTGGCTTTGGACAAGGCACATGATTTCAGCGCTTATGATGTTCGAGGCGGCAACTTCAAAATCCCGCTGAGTGCCGCCTATATTCAACTTGACAACCAAACATTGGGATTTGGTACCGCCAATACATCCCTGACGTTTACGATCAGCTATTTATAACTCGCATCCTGCGATCTGAATGAACTACCCTGGAGCTACTGTGCAGCGCAGACAAACAACTATCCACACATATGCAACAACAAACATCCTCCCTGGTGCAATACAAAAAACACGTCATGGAAAACTTTTGCCGTTACTGGCCCTGCTTTTACTCTTCAGGCACGCAGACTCATCCGCCGACTGTCGTTTCAATAACGGAAACAACCCCCTCACAGCAGCTGAAGTTCTTCTCAAAGGCCCTGGTATTATCAGCATCCCTGCCGACCTGGAACATGACCGTACGGTCTATGAAAGCTCTTATATAGCGCGCGAAACCAACAATATAACGTGTGATAGCATTACGCCCATCGGCCTGATTCCAAATCCTGCATTAGGGCCGGCGCCGGCGAGCGGGTATATATTCCCGATAAAAAACAGCGGCATTGCACTGCAGATGTTCAGTTCCTACGATGACCCCAAATACACAATCAATGTGTTTGGCGACAGAACCCACCGTCCGACAAACGTAGGGGGTGCTTACGGGGTGAGGTTTATTTACCGATTTGTGAAAATCGGCACCATCAAACACGGCTCGGTTATAGGTCCTTTTACAGTCGGTACGATCAATTACGGGACACTGGTCACTCACAACGTAACCATGACCGGCAGCCTGATCATCTCCGCATCATCCTGCAAAACCCCCGATGTCTCAGTGAATATGGGCGATTATGTGGCCAGTGAAGTCACAGGCAGTCGAGGCCAGACACACCCCGTAAACTTCGATATTGCCCTCAATGCATGCCCCCAAGGCATCGACAAGGTGACCTATTCGCTGCAAGCCAATACCCCCGTTATCGACAGGGAAAATGGCCTGGTTGCGCTGGACGGCGCGTCCGGCGCCAAGGGCGTCGGGCTACGGATAATGGATGGTGATGGCACCCCGTTGGCTCTGGACAAGGCGCATGTGTTCAGCGCTTACGATGTACAGGGCGGCAACTTCAAGATCCCGCTGAGCGCCGCCTATATTCACCTCGAAGATCAAACGCTGGGGTTTGGCACCGCCAATACGTCCATGACCTTTACGATGAGTTATTTATAGTCACGCGAGCCCATGCTTGCGTTACGCATACCCAATTGCGGCCATTGAACAAATTTTCAGACAATAATACTCAGAGCGCTGCATAACCCCTGTAAAATCGCTGCCCTACGCCCCACACACCGAGCAGCAACCATGAATCGTCGTAAAAAAATCAACCAGATATTGAAGGCCAATGCCAAGAAGGCCAACGCCAAGCTGGCCCCGAAGAACAAGAACCCGTACATCAGCAAGGCTGACCGCCTGAAGCTGGCCGAGCAATCGGAGCAGGACACCACAACAACCACCGGGGATTAAGCCATGGTCATGCCCGAGCCCCTCTTCAGGCAGGCAACGCCCCAGGATGCCGAATCCTGCTATCAGATCGAGGTTTCGGCCTATGAAGGCGATGAAGCCGCCACCCTGGAGAAGATCCGAACGCGAATCGCCCAGTATCCCCAAGGGTTTCTTGTGCTTGAGCAGGCTGCGGAAATCGTCGGGTTTATCAATAGCGGCTGTGCCTACAACGTCGTGATGTCGGATGAGGCTTTCAAGGAGCTGATCGGCCACGACCCTGTTGCACCCAATGTGGTAATCATGTCCGTAGTGGTTGCCCCCGCACACCAGGGCAAGGGCTTTGCCAGGCTGCTCATGAATGAGTTTGTCAGGCAGATGAGCAACCAGGGCAAGCACTCGATCCATCTGATGTGCAAAGAACAGCATGTACCTCTCTATACCCGCATGGACTATCAGTACGTCCAGCCATCGCCCTCCGGGCATGGCGGCATGGCCTGGCATGAAATGGTCATGGCGCTCTGACGGCTGAGAAAGCTTGCCGGATCAATAGCCCACCGCGAGAGTCCTACTTTTGACTCTCCCGCACCTCAAGCCTGTCCGGGCTGCTGCATCAAACGCAGGCCACTGGCCAACGCACCCGCCAGGGCAAAAGCGCAGCCCAGCCACAATGCATGGTACGGGCCGCTGACCGCAGACAAGTGAAA
Organism: Pseudomonas bubulae; assembly: GCF_900618535.1. Classification (GTDB taxonomy): domain Bacteria; phylum Pseudomonadota; class Gammaproteobacteria; order Pseudomonadales; family Pseudomonadaceae; genus Aquipseudomonas; species Aquipseudomonas bubulae. The sequence continues at coordinate 523,351 of NZ_UYJA01000001.1, forward strand.
GCACAGCGCCACCAGTGACGCGCCCAGTGTCTGCCCCAGCAACCGCGACGTGGCGACAATACCGCTGGCTCCACCACTGCGGGCCAGCGGCGCACTGGTCATGATCGCCTTGAGGTTGGGCGACTGGAAAAACCCGAAACCGGCGCCACACAACGCCATGCGCCAGCCAATATCAAAGGTCGAAGCGCCTTCGCTCAATAACGCCAGCGCTGCCATGCCTGCGCTCAACATCAACAGGCCGATGCCGCACAGCAGTGCCAGCGATACGCGGTCCGCCAGACGCCCGGCAATCAGCGCCATAACCGCTACCACCGCGGGCCACGGCGTCATCAAAAAACCGGTAGCCACCTGGCTGTGGCCAAGCGCCGTCTGCAACAGAAAAGGCAACGAAACAAACGCCAGCCCCTGGGCGCTGAACGCACAGATCGCGGTCAGAGAGGACAAGGCAAACAGTGGCCGTTTGAACAGATCAATCGCCAGCATCGGTGCCGGATGCGCAGCCTGACGGCGCATCAGCCATACCCCGCACACCAGCGCCACGCCGATCAGCCCCAGGCTTAAATCGCCCTCGGCGCCATGTACCGCCGAACCCAGCCCCAGCACCAGCAAGGCAAACAGCCCGGCACACAAAATTGCGGCCAGCCGGTCAAACGCGTGTCCGCTTCTGGGAATTTCCGGCAGCGAGCGCAAGCCCAGTACAACGGCCAGCAGTCCCAACGGTACATTGATCAGGTACAGCCAATGCCAGGTCGTCACCGACAGGATGGCCGATGCAGCCGTTGGCCCCAGAGTGAAAGCCAGCCCCACCACCAGCGAGTTATAGCCCAGCCCCCTGCCCAGAATTTTTGCCGGATAGATGTGGCGCAACAACGCGATATTCACACTCATGATCGCCGCAGCGCCCAGCCCTTGCACCACCCGCGCGGCAGTCAGCGTGGGCAGCGACCACGCCAGCCCGCAGAACAGGGAGGCCAGGATAAACACCAGCAGGCCGCCGAGAAAAACCCGGCGATGGCCCAACACGTCACTGAGGGAAGCAAACGGCAACACCGCGGCAATGGTCGCCAGTTGGTAAGCGTTGACTACCCAGATGACCGAGGCGGAGTCAGTGCCGATGCCTTCGGCCAGGGTTGGCAAGGCGGTGTTGATGATGGCGGTATCGAGGGTCGCCATGCCAATCCCCAGGGAGATCGCGATCACGGCAGGCAGGCGTTTGTTACTGGGCAAACCATCGACAACTGAAGACATGAGCAATCCGCGTACACGACAAAAACGTCAAGATTAAGGCCTGCATAGGATATTTTCTGTGGCCGATTGCGCACTCGGACGAAATTTCATGTTCGTCGATAGCCTTGTAGCCACACCGGATTATTGCTGCTTTACCAACAATGTTTCTCAGGCCTGAGGATTTCTCCCAAAAAACATCCGAACGTTCGGCAGCATGAGTGCGATTGATCTCAATACGCAGAAACTGGTGAGCAAGTGTGGAAGGCACGTTTGCCGGTGGGTGCGGTTGCAGCGCCGTTGATCTACAAGTCGCCGGCCACGGGCAAGCAATATGTGCTTATCTCGGCGGGCGGCATGAGCCACTCGCCTGATGTGGGTGACTACATCATTGCCTATGCATTACCGGACTAAGACGTTGTAGTCGCTGAAGAGCTTTGCGGTGTTTCAGTAAAACTGCGCGCCTGGGTTCTACACGGCTTTGCGGTCTGTCTCTAATCCCCTGTCCGGGCTTCCAGCGTTCCCAGCCAGCGCGCCTGGGAACACAGCAAATGCTGGCGCATGGCAGTCTGGGCAGCAATCACATCCTTGCATTCCAGGGCCTGCAAAATGGCCTCGTGCTCGACCACCGCGGCATCCCAGGTGCCGTGGTTTTCCGAACGCTCGCTCAACTGCGCAGAAATCGGGCTGTGACGCTCATCGAACAGCGCAGTAATGATGCGCACCAACGCACCATTGCCGGTCATCTTTGCCAGGCGATGATGAAACTTTCGGTCGTCTTCCAGCGGCGGACGGTTCGCTTCGATGCTCGCGCGCATGGCATCAATGCACTCCTTCAGGTAGCGGAAGTCGCTCTTTTTCCCGTGCATACAGGCCAGCACCACCGCTTCGCCCTCGATCAGCGCGCGGGCCTGCATCAGTTCAGTCGGGCTCTCGCCATGAGTGCCGGTACGGGCGCCGCCTTCGCTCGGTCGGGCAGCCACATAGACCCCCGAGCCCATTCTGATCTCGATGCTGCCTTCGATTTCCAGGGCAATCAGGGCCTCGCGCAACGACGGGCGCGAGACGCCCAGCAACTGGGTCAAATCGCGCTCGGGAGGCAGGCGCGAGCCCACCTTGAAGTCACCCTGGACGATGTAGTCGCGCAATCGGTCGGCGATTTTCTGATAGAGCTTGCGCTCTGAAGGAGCAAAGGTGGAGACCATCGAGGCAGCGTCCAAAAAATGATGCCAAAGGCTACCACACAGGCCCGGGTGCGCTGCACAAAGCTTGGAGCCAGCCCTTGGACGTGTGAGTGTTACATCACCGCGCCAATTTGCCAGGGCACAAATTCGTTGTCGCCAAGGCCGTTTTCCTCGCTGCAGGTTTTGCCGCCTGACGCGGTTGTGAGCATCAGTGCGAACAGGCGTGTGCCCGCCTCGATCACCGATTCCTCGCCATCGACAATCGTTCCGGCATTGAAATCCATGTCCAGCGCCATGCGCTCAAACAGGCGGGTATTAGTGGCAACTTTCAGCGATGGCGTCGGTTTACAGCCATAGGTAGAACCACGACCAGTGGTAAAGCAGATCAGATTCGCACCACCCCCCACCTGGCCAGTGGCAGACACCGGGTCATAGCCGGGCGTGTCCATAAACACCAGACCTTTTCGCTGGACTGTCTCGCCATATTCATAGACCGCCATCAAGCCGGTAGACCCCGCCTTGGCCACTGCACCCAGGGACTTCTCGAGGATGGTGGTTATGCCTCCGGCCTTGTTGCCCGGTGAAGGGTTGTTGTTCATGTCGCCGTCATGCTGGCGTACATAGGCCTCCCACCAGTGGATACGGCCCATCAGTTTGTCGGCAATCTGCGCTGACGCTGCGCGGGCCGTCAGCAGATGCTCTGCCCCATAGATCTCCGGTGTTTCGGAGAGAATGGCGGTACCGCCGTGGCGCACCAACAGGTCGACCGCCGCACCCAGCGCCGGGTTGGCGGTAATCCCCGAATAACCGTCCGAGCCACCGCATTGCAGGCCTACGGTGAGGTGGCTGGCCGACACGCTGCTGCGTTGCTGGCTGTTGACCTGATCGAGCATGGCGTTGACCAGCTCTTTGCCGCGTTGCACCGTTTCGCGGGTACCGCCGGCGTCCTGGATCACCAGGCCTGCTTTGAGCACCGCGTTGCGCTCGGCCAATTGTTCCATGAGCGGGGCCAGTTGATTGACTTCACAGCCCAGGCCGATCACCAGTACACCGGCGAAATTGACATGATCGGCATAGCCACGCAGGGTGCGCTTGAGAATCTCGATGCCCTCGCCCTTGGCGCCCATACCGCAGCCGCTGTCATGGGTGATTGCCACTACGCCGTCCACATTGGGATAGTCGCGCAGGTAGCCCGCATCAAATGCCGCGGCAATCTGCTTGCATACGGTTGCCGAGCAGTTGACGCTGGAAATCACCCCGATGTAGTTGCGCGTACCGACACGCCCGTCTGCACGGACATACCCGGCAAAGCGGGCACCGCCGCCATCCTGGACGGTGGGTTGGTACACGTTGGCCAGCGTGTGGTTCGTGCTGGTCTGCGGCATCTGCAGGTTGTGCACGTGAACATGATCACCAGGGTGCAGGGCTGCACTCGCCTGGCCGATGGACTGCCCGTATTTGCGCACCAACTGCCCTTGGGCAACGGCACGCAGGGCGATTTTGTGCCCCGCAGGGATATCGGCCAACGCAGTCACGCTCAGGCCATCGGCAAACAGTTGCTGACCCTTGGCAATGTCGCCGCGCGCCACCGCCACATCATCACCGCCAGTCAGTACAAGTAATCCAGGGTTGCTCATTTTCATGCTGGTTCCTCAACGGTTAGGGTGCGCTGCTAGCACTCGATAATGGCCTTGACCACGCCCTGCTGCGGATCCAGCAGCGTGGAGAAACGGCTGGCCACTTCGTTGAGGGGAATACGGTGGGTGTTGAGCGCCTGATCGGGGATCAGGCCGTCGCGCAGGCATTGCTCCACATAGCGGAAATCTTCGACGGTGGCATTGCGGCTGCCCATCAGGGTGGCTTCGCGCTTGTGGAACTCGGGATCGGAGAAGGTGATCGTGTCACGCACCACCGAGATCATCACGTAGGTGCCACCGTGGGCGATAAATTCAAAGCCACGCTCCATGGCCCGGGCGTTGCCGGTAGCATCGAAAACCACATCATAAAAATCGCCATCGGTCAGGTCGGCGAGCGCATCTTTATCGCCGTCGCCAATCTTCACCGCTGCGTGAATATTCAGATGTTTGCGGCAAAAATCCAGACGGTCGTCACGGGTATCCAGCACCGTGACCTGCGCTCCGCGCAAGCCGGCAAAAATCGCCGCGGCCATGCCGATCGGACCGGTACCGACTACCAGCGTGCGTTGCCCGGCCTGAAGGTTCGAACGGCGCACCGCATGGGCGCCAATGGACAGGAATTCGATCATTGCGGCCTGGTCCAGGGTCACCCCGACGGCCTTGTGAATGAACTGATGGGCGACACTCAGGTACTCGGTAAAGGCACCGTCACAGTGCACACCCAGCACCTGGATGCGCGAGCAGCAGTTGGTCTTGCCCTGCCGACAGGCGATGCACGTACCACACGAAATGTAAGGCATCACGTAGACCACATCGCCCGGTACCAGAGCGCTGCCCTCTTCGCTGGCCTCGACGATGCCGGAAAATTCGTGGCCCATCACCCGCGGGTACTCCAGATACGGCTGGTTACCGGTAAAGATGTGCAAGTCGGTACCGCACACACCCACACGTTTGATCCTGATCAGGGTTTCACCGGGGCGACGCTCGGGAATAGGGCTTTCGAGGGTGGTGAGCAAGCGGGGTTCGTTACAGATCACAGTCAGCATTTTTTATTCTCCGTCGATAGCGCAAGGGCTACCGGGTATTGGCGAGACCACAATGGGTGCCGCTCGAAAACTACACGGAGGAAAAAATATTGGCAAGACCAATTAATTTTTTAATGAATTGGCCTTACCAGATTTCATGCCTGGATTTACCCACCGAACGGGTCAGCAGGAGTCGCGCTCAACCAGCGGGCAGGCAATCTTGTGGATGGCGCAGTCGTCCCGGCCTTCGATCAGATGCAGTGCCGCGCGACGACCCATTTCGTAATACGGCAACTGCACGGTGCTCAAGGGTGGGTAAAACAGCTCGGCAACCCCCACCATATTGTCAAACCCCAGTACCGCCACATCGTGCGGAATACGCAAGCCGCGACTGAGCAGATACTGATACGCCACCAGGGCAATCCGGTCGTTGCCGCAAATCAGCAGGTCAAAGGGCGGAGTTCCATTACCCGCTAGCAGCTGTTGCTCCAGCACCACAAGGGTGTGCTGATAGCCGTCATCGTCGGGCAGGTCGAACTGAGGCAGTTGCGCGGCGCTGATCCCGGCCTCGTCCAGAGCGCGGGCCAGTCCGCGTTGGCGCAACCCCCAGGCCATACTGCTTTGCGGCAGGTTTATGCAGAGCGGACGGCGGTAGCCCTGTCGCAGCGCTTGGCGTACCGCCTGATACTGCCCGTCTTCATCGTCTGATATATAGCAAGCAATGCCGGTTTCGGTGCTGACGCAATTGCCCAGAACCAGCGGTATGCTGCGCAGTACCTGCGGAATTTCCACCCGGCGAAGCTGCATGGCGCTGAAGATGATGCCGTCCGGTTGATGGGAGAGCATCAACTCGATGGCCTTCTGGCAGGGCGGGGCTTCAAACACGTTGAGGATAAACACGTTCCAGCCATGCTCGCGGGACGTACGCTCCATCGAGAGCAGCATTTCAACGGCAAAAGGAGTGGTGGCCGTATCCAGGGCAAAGATGCCAATGGTCTTGCCACTGGAGTGGCCGCCGCGGGTCTTGCGCGCAGAAAGACTGGGCACATAACCCAGGGTCTCGACGGCCTGCAGCACTTTGGCCAGGGTCTCCTGATTCAACTTTCCCGGGGTGTTGAGGGCCCTGGAAACGGTCATCAGGGAAACCCCCGCCAGCCGTGCAACATCTTTTACTGAAGCCATGGGTACGCGCCATACGTGTCTGACCGGGCATGATGTCATGCCTGATAGCGTCAGAACAGCATGAGCAAGGACGGCGCGCCCTGCGCCAAAAGGCCTGACTTCATAGCTTCAGATCCGCCAGCCCCCACACCAGGGCCTCGCCAAAATGGCCTGTGCCATTGACGGCATAAGCCCGCAGCGCAAGGCTGTCAGTCTTTGGGTAAATTCGGCTGCTCAGGCTCCAGGCGCCATCGTCGACGAACACTTCGATGGATGAACGATCGAGAAAAATTCGCAGGGCAATGCGTGTCTGCCCTGCCGCGATCGGAACACTGCGAACTCCGCTCACCCCGGCGCCGGAATGTTGCCTGTCGAGCACCAGGCGCCGGGCCATGGCATCAAAATACAGCAAGGTACGCTCCTGCTGATCATTGCTGCAGCGCAATGCCAGACCAAAATGTTCAGCGCTGCTGGCGGCAATATCCAGCTCAAGTTCAATCTCCAGCAGCGCCCCCCAGGTATCCAGCAACTGATTGGCAGACTTCAGCGCACCTATCTGCAGCACCTGCCCCGCCTGCCTCAATGCAATCAGCTCGCGGGCCGGACGCATCAGCAGTCGATCACCGTCGCGACTGACTTCACGGGGTAATGTCAGCGCCCCGCACCAGTGCTCGGCCTGGCTGGGCATCGGGCTTTCCCACATGTCCATCCAGGCCCATAACAAGCGACGGCCATCTGGTGCGAGCAAGGTCTGGGCAGCATAGAAATCGTGGCCATGATCGAGTTCATGGAGCGGCCCACCGGGTTTGAACACACCCTTGTCGTCCAGTTGCCCCATGCGGTAGCTGTTCTGATACAGGTTCCAATTGTCATATCCGCAGGGCTTCAAGCCCTGGGGCGAGTACAGCAACACATCGCGCCCCTCCAGCTCGAAAATATCCGGGCACTCCCACATATACCCATCAAGTTCACGTTGCCCCTGCAGCGCACAGCCCAGAAAGTCCCAGTGCAACAGGTCATCTGAACGATAGAGCAGCAACTGCGGGTCATCCCCAAGGCGTGCCCCCAGCGCCATCCACCAGGCCCCGTGGCGCTGCCACACCTTTGGGTCACGAACATGCATGATGGCCGGGTCAGGCGGTGTGTCGATGACCGGCCCGTGCTTGATAAAGGTAATGCCATCGGTGCTGCTGGCCAGGCACTGGACCTGACGGATGTGCTGGTCATCACCCGGCTCTTGCAACCAGATGTGACCGGTATAGATCAGGTACAGGGTGTCATCGAGTACCACTGCCGAGCCTGAGAAGCAGCCATCACGGTCATAACTGTCACCCGGTGCCAGGGCGATGGGCAAATGCTGCCAATGCACCAGGTCGTCGCTGCTGGCGTGCCCCCAGTGCATGGGGCCCCATTGTGCAGAAAAAGGATGATGCTGATAAAACATGTGGTATTGGCCGCGAAAGAACACCAGGCCGTTAGGGTCGTTCATCCACCCGGCTGCCGGGGCCAGGTGATAGGCGAGGCGATAGTCGTTGCCGCGTTCGGGCAGTGTTTGTTCAATGGCGCGATGGGCCATGTCCAGCCGTGCAGCGTGCATGGGGTGGTCCTTGTCAGGGTTCATAACGGGTAACTGATTGAGTGATGGCGGGTAATGCCAGCGCTTCGGCAACAGCGTTTTTGCCCGGTGGTTGCCGTGGATCGTTGCGCAGCAGGGTCCAGGACAGCAGCAGGCAGGCGCCAGCCAGAGCGGACATGGCCAGGTAAACATCGGCAAATCCGTATTGGTCATAACCGTAGCCAACCAAGGGCGACAGCAGCATGGCGGTGAGTTGCTGGGCGAAGTGAAAGCCCACCAGATAGATCGAGGCAGACAGGCGCGGGTCGAAATTGAACGCAATATATTTGAACACCGAGACCAGCAGGATCGGCACCTCAACCGCGTGCAGCATCTTGAACACGGCGATGGCCCAGGTTTCTGTAGCCAGGCCGGAACCCAGAATGCGAAAAAACATGATGCTGCCCGCCAGGATCAGCCCGTATTTCGCACCGGTACGGCCAACCACCCAAGGGGCAACCAGGAGCAAGCCGGCCTCCAGCAGGACCTGGGATGAGTTCAGGTAACCATAGGCCTGAATGCCCTGTTCCGGGGTCGCAAAAAACGACGAGAAATACACCGGAAACTGCTGCTCGTAGATCATGTAAATCCCGCACACCCCGGTCAGATAGACACTGAAGGCCCAGAACCGCGGCAACTTGAGCAATTGCCATAGATCACCGACAGATACGGGCGCAGCGCCACTTGCGCCGCTGGCGCAGCCGGGTTGGTTGAACCGGCTCAGGTCCAGTCGAAACAGAATGAGCAAAAACGCCACGCCGGCAGCACTGCTCATGTAGAAGGCAATATTGGGGTTGATGTTGAACACCACACCCACAATGCAGGTGGCCGCAGCCCAGCCCAGGGAACCCCACATCCTGCTGGTGCCGAACTCGAAACCCACGTGCCGTGACAACCGTTCGGTATAACTTTCGATCACGCCAACCCCGGCCAGCATGGCAAAGGCCAGGAAAACCGCCCCCACCACTGCGCCGAGCACTACGTTCTGAGCCAGCAAGTGGCTATAGACATAAATCGCGAAGGGTGCGGCGGCGCACAGCAGCAGGCCAATCCATACCAGCAGCTTGCGGGACAGGCCGAGCTTGTCCTGCAATGCCCCGTAGAACGGCTGGATCAGCAGTGCTGCGATTGCATTCGCGGCAAATACATAGCCGGTCTGCGCGCCATTGAGGCCGATGACCTGATGCAACCAGATGGAAAAAAGCGAGTAACTGGAAGACCATGAAAAAAAGAAAAAAAACAGCAAACCGCTGATAAGCCAGTAATCACGCTTGACCGTCCGTTGCATGGGTGTGCCTCTTGTTCTTATTTAAGTTAACGTTAACATTTTCTCCTATTACGGATGCCTACAGCTTCGCTGTCAAGCTCATGGCTCAGGAAAGCAGCAATGGACAGGGCCTGGAAGCGCATATCAGGTCGCGATGACCCGGTGCCTGATCAGGTGTTTTTTTGACACCTTGCAGGGGAACCCCTGCGCAAGGACATCAAGCAGGTTAAGGATTAACCCGACTACGTCGCCAGCCTTCAGTCGGGCTCAGGCTAGCCTGTAATGTGCTGGCATTTGCAGGCTGACCCGTGCCAGGTAACAGGCCGCAGGGCGACTGGCACAAGGCTTACCCTCTGAGTTTCGTATACCATATATCTTTTACAAGCGAATGATGACCACCGTGGCCCATCCAAAACTCAATGCACCCGACCTCGGCAATTCGCCTTCCACATCGGAAATCATCACCCTGCATTTGCGCGATGCGATTGTCGCCGGGCATTTCGCTGAAGATGAACCGATTCGCCAGGATGATATCGCCCGCCAGTTCAATGTCAGCAAAATCCCCGTGCGCGAAGCCCTCAAGCGACTTGAAGCTGAAGGGCTGGTGATGTTCCAGCGCAACCGCGGCGCCATGGTCACGCGCATTTCCGAGGCCGAACTGGCGCAGATGTTCGAAGTGCGCATGCTCCTTGAAGACAAACTGCTGCGCCTGGCCATTCCCAACATGACCGCAGACACCTTTGCCCGTGCCGAACGCATTTGCCAGGAGTTTGTCGGGGAAGATGACGTGGGCCGCTGGGCCGAGCTTAACTGGGAACTGCACGCCTGCCTGTACGAGCCGGCGCAGCGACCGTTCATGATCAGCCTGATCCGCTCAGTCAATGACAAACTGGAACGCTACCTGCGTATGCAAATGAGTTTGTCGGCAGGTAAACACCGTGCCGATCACGAACACCGGGAGATCCTTGACGCCTGCCGCGCTGGCGATGTTGAGCTGGCCGTCAAGTTGCTGGATGAGCATATTGCCGGCGTGTGCAAAACCCTGTTCGAGCATTTGCCGCAAAGCCATTGAGCCTGTACGCAACGCTTTAGCTTGTAGTCGCTGAGGAGCGCAGCGAGGCTGCGATCGGTTTGGTGCGCCACTGCGACACAGCAGTCGTAAAATCGGTTAATGCGTTGGGCCAAGTACATCCGGGGCTCAGGGTTTACGACCGCTTCGCAATCGATCGCAGCCTCGCTGCGCTCCTCAGCGGCTACAAGATTTCGTGTTCTTCACTCCCCCACCGAGTACACCGTAATACACAGGTCGATCCCCAATGACTGCATGCGCAGCAAGGTATCGATCGGGATCGGGTGGCTGACGGAACGTGGTGTAACTCCGCTGTTGTAGCCAATATCCAGGGTCTTTTTTGTACAGGCGTGCCATAACGGCTGCAGTGCTTGCGGCAATTGCTCAATGGCATCGAGCAAGGCCCTGATGCTTTCATCAGGTGTGGGGTAACTGCCTTGCGGGCCAAAGGCTTCAAAAACAGAATGATAGAGGTCGCCGTCAGCCTGACTGTCATGCAGGCAACTGATTGATTCTTCGGGCAGATCTCCAGGCGCCATGGCTTGTGCCAAGGGCGCCAGATTCACCGGAGCCGTGAGCATCAGGTCTGTATTGATGTAGTACACCCCGATATCATCATCGATAGGCATAGGCTTCACACTCCCAAAAAAAGTACCTAGCCCATACTGCCCGCAGGGCAAAAAATAGCCAATACCGCCAAAAAGCCAGCAAGTGTTCCTTTGTGGGGCATTTCCCACAGTAATGCTCCCTTCTGTAACACCCCCCTGCTACCGCTCAACCCCTCCACTACCAGAGTGCCATCACGCAAGCCTGCAAATACCGCGCTCGCTCACTTATTGCGGCCTGCGGCAAAAATCGGCACACGCCTTGCAAAACAAATATCGTATACGAAATCCAAAGACCGTTAATCAACAGCCCTTCAACGACTCCGAGGCTTCCATGAAAAACCCCGTACTTGCCGTAGCTCTCAGCGCTGTTCTCAGTACCTCCTTTATTGCCACGGCGCAGGCCGACAAGCTCGACGATATTATCGGTTCGGGCAAGTTGCGCTGCGCCGTCACCCTGGACTTCCCGCCCATGGGCTCCCGTGACGAGGCCAACAAGCCCGTCGGCTTTGATGTGGACTACTGCAACGATCTGGCAAAAGTGCTCGGTGTCGATGCCGAAATCGTTGAAACCCCCTTCCCTGACCGGATTCCGGCGTTGGTCTCCGGGCGCGCCGATGTCATTGTGGCCTCCACTTCCGACACCCTGGAACGGGCCAAGACCGTTGGCCTGAGCATTCCTTACTTTGCCTTCCAGATGGTGGTGCTGACCCGCGACAACACCGGTATCAACAGCTTTGAAGATCTCAAGGGCAAGGCTCTGGGCAACACCAGCGGCACCTATGAAGCCATCGCCCTGGAAAAAGACGTGAAAAACTGGGGCAGCGGTTCATTCCGCGCCTATCAGTCGCAGAACGACACCCTGCTGGCCGTTGCCCAGGGTCATATCGAGGCCACCGTGGTCACCAACACCGTGGCTGCGGCTACCCTTAAATCAGGCAAGTACAAAAACCTCAAGGTCGCCGGTAACGCGCCTTATGTGGTCGATTACGTGTCCCTGGGCGCCAAGCGCAACGAGTACGGCCTGCTCAACTACCTGAACCTGTTCGTCAACCAGCAAGTACGCACCGGACGCTACAAGGAGCTGTGGACCAAATGGGTCGGGACCGAGATTCCACCGGCTGATCTGACCGTACCTCACGTTTATTACTGAGGTATCCAGCATGTCCGGGATAAGTTCTCTTGAAGGCCGCAGCCTGGTGGATGGTTGTGCATCCGCCCCGCTGCTGTACGCCGAGGTCGGCCTGAGTTTCTGGGGCGGCGTCGACCCGTTCAGCGGCGAGGTGATCGACCGCCATCACCCGCTCAGCGGCGAATGCCTGGCCGGCCGTGTGCTGGCAATCCCCAGCGGGCGCGGCTCCTGTACCGGCAGCAGTGTGCTGATGGAACTGATCAGCAATGGCCATGCTCCTGCTGCGCTGGTGCTGGCCGAGGCCGACGAGATCCTGACCCTTGGCGTGCTGGTGGCACAGACCCTGTTCCAACGTTCCCTGCCGGTGCTGTGCATCGGCAAGGAAGCCTTTGGCCAATTGCGCGGCAAGGCGTTCGCCAGGGTCGATGGCACCGGTTTGAGCCTTTACGATTCAACGCCTGACGATACTCCGGCACCACGCAACGACAGGCCAACCGAAGATGCACACAGCTCGATCGAGCTGACCGCACACGACCGTGCACTGCTCGACGGCAGCCAAGGCAAGGCCGCTCAGGTGGCCATGCAGATCGTTTTGCGCATGGCGCATATCCAGGGCGCCAAATATCTGGTGGACATCACCCAGGCCCATATCGACGGCTGCATCTATACCGGGCCGGCGAGTTTGCGCTTTGCGCAACTACTGGTGGCATGGGGTGCCAAGGTGCGGGTACCCACCACCCTCAATTCGATTTCCGTGGATCAGCGCCGTTGGCGCGAACTGGGTATCGACCCGGCGCTCGGTGTACCCGCCAGCGCGCTGGGCGATGCTTATATGGCCATGGGCGCACAATTGAGTTTCACCTGCGCGCCTTATCTGCTCGACAGTGCGCCCAAGGCCGGCGAGCAGATTGTCTGGGCCGAATCCAACGCGGTGGTTTACGCCAACAGCGTGCTCGGCGCACGCACCCTCAAGTACCCCGACTATCTGGATATTTGTATCGCCCTCACCGGCCGGGCACCGCTGATTGGCTGTCATCTGGAAGATCAGCGCAAGGCCCGTTTGCACATAGAAGTGCCGCCCCTGTCCAACCTTGACGACTCTTTCTACCCGCTGCTCGGCTACCACATCGGTGCCCTGGCCGGCAGCCGGATCCCGCTGGTTTCCGGGCTCCAGCAGCAGCATCCGAACCTGGACGATCTCAAGGCATTCGGTGCGGCCTTCGCCACCACCAGCGCCGCTGCGCTGTTTCATATCGCCGGGGTTACCCCCGAAGCTCTCGACCCGACACGGGTGATCGATGGGCCGCTGCCGGTGCTCAAGCTCAGCCTGGAGGAATTGCTGCTCAGTTGGCAGGAGCTCAACAGCGCCCGCGATGCCAGGGTGGATGTGGTGTCATTGGGCAACCCGCACTTTTCCCTCAGCGAGTTCGCCCGTTTGGCAAGCCTGTGCCAGGGCCGCCACCGTCATCCCGACGTGGTACTGGCGATCACCTGTGGTCGCACCGTGCTGGAGCAGGCCCGCGTCGCCGGGTATATCGCCGTAATCGAAGCCTTTGGTGCCGTGATTGTCAGCGATACCTGCTGGTGCATGCTCGGTGAACCGGTGATTCCGCCAGCCGCCAGAAACCTGATGACCAACTCGGGCAAATACGCCCATTACGCCCCCGGCCTGGTGGGCCGCAGAGTTCACTTCGCCAGCCTCGCCGAGTGTGTGGATGCGGCGTGCAGCGCCACGGCCAGCGGGCGCTTGCCGCAGTGGCTGCAAGCTGCTGCCTCACTGGAGAACGCACCCCATGTTTGACTATACCTTCCAATGGCGCTCTGCCCTGCGCGCCTTGCCGGACATGCTCGCCGGTGCCCTGGTGACCTTCGAGACCGCTGCCCTGTCGATGATCTTCGGTGTACTGATCGCCCTGGCCCTAACGGTGATGCGCGAAAGCAAAAACCCGCTGCTGCGTGGCGCCGGTAATGCCTGGGTGTCCATTGCCCGTAACACGCCCTCGTTGTTCCAGATTTATGTCCTGTACTTCGGGCTCGGCTCCCTGGGCCTGCATGTCAGTTCATGGGTCGCCCTGCTGGCCGGGATCACCTTCAACAACGCAGGTTACCTGGCCGAGAACTTTCGCGGCGGGCTCAAGGCAGTGCCCGAAACCCAGGTACGCGCAGCTCGCTCGCTGGGCATGAGCGCCTTCCAGACCTACCGCATGATCGTCGTACCGCAGCTGCTGCGCATCGTGTTTTACCCGCTGACCAACCAGATGGTCTGGGCGGTGCTGATGACCTCGCTGGGGGTGATCGTGGGCCTGAACAACGACCTCACCGGTGTGACCCAGGACTACAACGTCAAAACGTTCCGCACCTTTGAATACTTCGCCATTGCCGCGGTGCTGTATTACCTGATTGCCAAGGCGATCGTTGCAGCAGCCCGGCTCATGGCCTGGCGACTGTTCCGTTACTGAGGACTGCCCATGTTTTCCACCAGCTTTACCTGGAACGATTTTCTGTTTTTGCTGCAGGGGGCATGGGTCACCCTGCAACTGACCAACTGGGCGATTTTGCTCGGCACCGTTGCCGGCCTGCTGTTCGGCCTGATGCGTGCCTTGCTGCCACGGGCCAGCCTGCCGCTGGCCTGGGTGCTGGATGTGTTTCGCAGCGTGCCTTTGCTCATTCAGTTCGTGCTGTTCAACTCGCTCAAGAGCATCGTCGGCCTGAACATCAGCGCTTTCAGCGTCGGCTGCATCGTGCTGGGGGTCTACGCAGCCGCGTACTTCACCGAGATCGTGCGCAGCGGCGTGCTGGCAGTGCCGTTTACCGTGCGCCGGGCCAGCCGTTCGCTGGGCCTGAGCTACCTGCAGGACCTGCGCTACATCGTGTTGCCCATTGCCATGCGCGTGGCCTTCCCCGGCTGGCTCAACCTGGTGCTCAGCGTGATGAAAGATACCGCACTGGTGATGTGGATCGGCATCGTCGAACTGCTGCGCGCCTCGCAAACCATCGTCACCCGCATCCAGGAACCGATGCTGGTGCTGTGCATCGCGGGCCTTATCTATTACGTCATGAGTCTGGTGGTTGCGCGCCTTGGTGCTCGCCTGGAAAAAAGGTGGCAAGAAAATGATTGAGATCGACAACGTCTACAAATCCTTCGGCGACCTCGAAGTGGTCAAGGGCGTCAGCCTGACCGTGAACAAGGGTGAGGTGGTCTCGATTATCGGCGGCTCCGGCTCCGGCAAGTCGACCCTGCTGATGTGCATCAACGGCCTGGAACCGATCCAGAAAGGCCATATCCGCGTCGACGGCATCGCAGTCCACGACCGCGCCACCAACCTTAACCACCTGCGCCAGAAAATCGGCATCGTGTTCCAGCAATGGAACGCCTTTCCACACCTCACCGTGCTGGAAAACGTGATGCTGGCGCCGCGCAAGGTGCTGGGCAAAAGCAAGGCCGAAGCCGAGGCCCTGGCGGTGCAGCAACTGACCCATGTGGGCCTGGGCGACAAGCTCAAGACCTTCCCCGGCAAGCTTTCCGGCGGCCAGCAACAGCGCATGGCCATTGCCCGCGCCCTGGCCATGTCACCGGACTACATGTTGTTCGACGAAGCCACCTCGGCCCTCGACCCGCAATTGGTGGGCGAGGTGCTCGACACCATGCGCATGCTCGCCGAAGACGGCATGACCATGGTGCTGGTCACCCACGAAATCCGCTTTGCGCGGGATGTATCCGACCGCGTGGCGTTCTTTCGCAATGGCCTGGTGCACGAAATCGGTACCCCCGATCAAGTCATCGGCAACCCTGTGCACGCGGAAACCGCGGCCTTCCTCAAGTCGGTCAAATAGGAGCAGAACATGCGTTCATCGAAAGTCATTCATGTGGTCAGCTGTCACGCCGAGGGCGAAGTCGGTGACGTGATCGTCGGCGGTGTGGCGCCTCCGCCCGGGGCTACCGTATGGGAGCAGTCGCGCTGGATCGCCCGGGACGAGACCCTGCGCAATTTTGTGCTCAACGAGCCTCGCGGCGGGGTGTTCCGGCACGTCAACCTGCTGGTGCCGGCCAAGGATCCACGGGCGCAAATGGCCTGGATCATTATGGAACCGGCCGACACTCCGCCCATGTCGGGTTCCAACTCGATCTGCGTGTCCACGGTCTTGCTCGATAGCGGCATCCTGCCGATGACCGAACCGCAAACCCGACTGGTGCTCGAAGCTCCCGGTGGCCTGATCGAGGCCGTAGCCGACTGTCGAGACGGCAAGGTACAACGGGTCGAGATCAAAAACGTGCCCTCCTTCGCCGACCGCCTGGATGCCTGGATCGAAGTCGAGGGCCTGGGATCGCTCAAGGTCGACACCGCCTATGGCGGCGACAGCTTCGTACTTGCCGATGCCAAGGAACTGGGCTTTGCCATCAGCCCGGATGAAGCCAGGGACATCGTTGAGACCGGTTTGAAAATCACTCGCGCCGCCAACGAGCAACTGGGCTTCACCCACCCGTTGAACCCGGACTGGTCGCATATCTCGTTTTGCCAGATCGCTGCGCCTGTGGTGTATGAGAACGGTATTGCCAGCGGCGCCAACGCGGTCGTGATCCGCCCGGGCAAGATCGACCGCTCGCCCTGCGGCACCGGTTGCTCGGCGCGCATGGCGGTGTTGCAGGCCAAGGGGCTGCTCAAGGTGGGCGAGCGCTTTATCGGCCGTTCGATCATCGGCTCTGAATTTCATTGCCGCATCGACTCCATGACCGAAGTGGCCGGCCGCGTCGCGATCTACCCGTGCATCTCCGGACGGGCGTGGATTACCGGTACCCATCAACACCTGCTCGACCCGAGCGACCCATGGCCACAGGGCTATCGCCTGTCCGATACCTGGCCGGGTGCCAACTGACCAGAGCATTTACGCAATACCCGTAGCAGCTGACGAGCGCAGCGAGGCTGCGTTCGTCAGCTACAGGAACACCGCAACTGTGGGAGCGAGCCTGCTCGCGAAGGTCGTTCGCGAGCAGGCTCGCTCCCACAATAGGGCTTGACCTGCAACAGAGTATCTACATAAGACCGTAACTAAACGTATACGAAATACTATATTAGCGACCGGAGGCAACAAACATGAGCAAGCGCATCAACTGGAGTGGCGTCTTCCCTGCGGTGACCACTCAATTCAACGATGACTTCAGCATCAACCTCGACAAGACCCACCAGGTGATTTCCAACGTCATCCGTGACGGCGTGTCGGGCCTGGTGGTCTGTGGCTCGGTGGGGGAAAACACCTCCCTGACCGCCGAAGAAAAAATCGCTGTGACCGAAGTCGCTGTGGCAGCCTCCGGCGGCCGGGTGCCGGTCATCTGCGGCGTGGCCGAGTTCACCAGCGTGCAAGCCGCCAAGGTGGCCAATGCCGTGCGCAAGGTCGGCGTCGATGGGGTGATGCTGATGCCCGCGCTGGTCTACGGTTCCAAGCCTTTCGAAACCGCCGAACACTACCGCTATGTAGCCAAGCACGCCGACGTGCCACTGATGGTCTACAACAACCCGCCCATCTACAAAAACGATGTCACCCCCGACATCCTGATTTCTCTGGCCGATTGCGACAACGTGGTGTGCTTCAAGGACTCCTCGGGCGACACCCGCCGCTTTATCGATATCCGCAATGAAGTAGGCGACCGTTTCGTGCTGTTTGCCGGCCTCGACGACGTGGTGCTGGAGAGCATTGCCGTGGGTGCCGAAGGCTGGGTTTCGGGCATGTCCAATGTGTTCCCCAGGGAAGGCGAAACCATCTTCCGCCTGGCCAGGGCCGGACGTTTCGCCGAAGCCATGCCGATCTATGAATGGTTGATGCCGATCCTGCATCTGGACGCCCGTGCCGACCTGGTGCAGTGCATCAAGCTGTGCGAAGCCATTGCCGGTCGCGGCAGCGCCTTGACCCGTCCCCCGCGCCTGGCCCTGCCACGGGAAGATCGTGAATTTGTCGAACGAATCATGGCCAAAGCTCTGGCAAACCGCCCGCACTTACCTGATGTCGGTCTTTGATCAACGGCTTACTGTAGATACTCTGTTGCCGCCTCCCCCCTTGTGGGAGCGGGCTTGCCCGCTCCCACAACAAGCGCCACCCCGGCAAATCTATCCCTTCAGCAGCGCCTGCAGGTCATTGAACAAGGCTAACGGAATTTGCACCCCCTCCGCCTCGCTGCGCGCCCGCGCCTCATACCGGCGTTGCGACGGCAAGCGCGCGCCCTGCCCTTCGATCCCGGCAAACAAACCCTCGGCCCGGGCCAGATGCTCTTCGGTTGCCGCACCCAGAAAGCGCTGCGGATCAAACGCGATAATCAACTCGCCATGATAAGGCGATGACTTGCTCCCCGCGTCGTAAGCCAGGGACTCGGCGCTGGTCAAATCGCCAATCAGGGGCCCGGCAATCAACTCCACCATTGCCGCCAGTGCCGAGCCTTTATGCCCGCCAAAGGTCAGCATCGCGCCGGTATCAAGCACCACATTGGCATCGGTGCTCGGCAGCCCTTGAGCGTCAACCCCCCAGCCCTCAGGAATAGCCTTGCCAGCCCGACGATGTAACTCGATGTCGCCACGGGCAATGGCACTGGTGGCAAAGTCAAAGACAAACGGGTCACGCCCCGCCCGTGGCCAGCCAAAGGCAATGGGGTTGGTACCGAACACCGGCTGGCAGCCCCCCGCCGGCGCCACCCAGGCATGGCTCGGGTTACAGGCCAGCGTTACCAGCCCCGCCGCGGTCAACTGCTCGATTTCCACCCAGAGTGCGGAAAAATGCACACAACGATTGATCGCCAGGGCTGCAATGCCGTTGGCCCGGGTTTTTTCCTGTAACAGCGGCAAACCCGCCTGGAACGCCAACTGGGAAAACCCGCCGGCTGCATCCACCCGCACTATCGACGGCGCCTGGTCGATCACCCGCGGCGCGGCATCGGCCGAGACCTTGCCCGCGCGCAGTGAATTGACACAGCCCAATACCCGGTACAGACCGTGGGACGCGCAACCATCGCGCTCCCCGGCCAGCACCGTGGCGCTCACCGCGCGGGCATGGGCCTGGTTGAAACCGTTATGCAACAGGATCGATTCGGCAAGCTCGTAAGCCTGGGCCAGGGTCAGTCGTTTCATGGTCAGCTCCTTGAACAGACCTTCCAGACTGGACCATCCTCAGGCTCACGGCTTGATCGGTTCAGGCCGTGGGCATGACGAATTCAGCACAGAGCGGGCCATGAAAATACCCGGCAATTGCGTCAATCAACGCCGCATCCGTGACCGGGTCCAACCCCGGATACGGCTGGCCGTTATAGCTGCCGGTAAACGTCAGGACCGCCTCGATGCTGCCATTGTCCTGATACAGACTACGCATCTGCTGGCACTCCAGATCCTTGCTGTCAGTGCTGCGCAGCGCATAGTGCAACGCCAGCGCCGCGCCGAACTGCAGGGCACTGCTATCAATCCCGTGCTTTCTGGCCAGATCGATACTGCGAAAGATCCGTTCGTTACGTTGCAGTTTGCGTAGTGGATCACGTCCGACACGGGCACAGGGGTCCTTGAAGGAGGTATTGCAGCGCTCCAGAAAGGTGGCTGAAAATGCTGCCACGGCATCTTCCATCTGCGGGTTTTCGGCCACCAGTGCCGGGCCGACTGCCTCACCGATCAAGCGCTGCGCCAGCTCACTGACGCGCGGGTCGCCCATGCCCTGCCCCAGCCAGGAGTACCCCAGCAGGCTCGCATACCAGGCAATGATCGCGTGCGGGCCATTCCACAGCAGGTTCTTGATGACTTGTGGCTGGGTGATGTCGTCGACCGTCTTCACCTGGCGCAAGCGCTCAAGCAGATTGCTGCAGCGCTGGGCGTACAGGGGCATGTCCGGCTCGCTGTTGAACAGGATCAGATGCAATTGGCTCAAGGCGTTGCTGGACTGGGTAAAAGGTCGAAAGCGGCTGATCAGGCGCTCGTACTCGGGCACCGGAGTGCGCGGTGCGGCGCGAGGTGCGTCAGGCTCGTCATCGAGGCTGTTCTGGAACATCTTCGACTTGATCCGCAACTGGCGCACCAGCGCTTCGTTGGACAACTTTGAGACGATGCGGCTGACCACCGTTTCTACAAAGTGGGTGTTATCCAGAATCTTGCGGCACAGCTCGGCAGACACCAGCAACTCCAGTTGCGCCTGCACATGGCGACGCACAAAGTCCGCACCGCCGACCTTGTTCAGCACAATCAAAATGGTCAGCTCACGCCCCCGGCGCTCGTAGCGGCGCACCAGGCCCCGGGCAATCACCCCGGCCTGCTTGCGAATTGCCGTTTCAGGCAGGCTCAGGCCGATGATTTCCGCCACGTCATACATGCGGATCACTGCTTCGGCGTCGTCCATGTCGATCATGCGCAGGTTATCGATGGTCTGATCGAAGGACGTGGCGCTGTAGCGCACACTGAAGCGGCCAAACGCCTGGATGGTCTCGCGCAGCATGCGTGAGCGGGTGGCGGCGATGATCTCGCAGGGTCGGGTGTAGCCGTCCCAGTGCGAGAAAATCTGCGTCAGGTAACCGCCGCCCATTGCGCCAAAACCATGAATACCGGCACTGAACTGATTGAGGGTGGGCGGGAAACTGTCGGTCAGCGCGGGAGGTCCGAGATCGGGCATGCACTCGTTCAAGTCACCCAAAAAACCGTGCATGCTGGTGTAGGCCTTGAGGGCGCAGTCCGCGACTTCAGGCGCTGGCGGCTTGATATCCTCAATCAGGATCGGCTGGCCGTCGGCACGAATGGCCGACAACAGACCGTTTTGCGAGTCCTCCAGCATAAGGCAATGCTCTGGCAGACAATTGAGCGCGCTAGCCGCCTTGAGGAAAATCTCCGGGTGGGGCTTGCCCTGGGTCACCTCATCACCGCACACGGTAACGTCGAAATACTTCAGCACATTGGCATTGATCAGGTATTCCTCGGCGATGGCGCGACGGCTCGACGTAGCCACCGCCATGGTCAGGCCGTATTTGCGCAAGCGCTCCAGCACTTCCAGCAGGCCATCCTTGATCGGCACGCCGTGGTCACGCACATGGGCCAGCTCCAGCTCGTCGGCACGCTGACGAACCTGGGCATAGGGGAAGTCTTCGCCGTGGTTGGCCCTGGCCAGGGCCTCGGCTTTTTTGGCACTCAGGCCTAATGAGCCGATCAGTGTTTCTTCACTCAGTGGCGTGCCGTAAATCTCCTCGGCGGCCTGCTTGAGCGTTTTGAAGCGCAAGCGCTCGGTGTCGAACATGGTGCCGTCCATATCGAAGATGGCACTGAAAATTCTTTTACCCTGAAAATAAATCATCAACACAGCTCCTTGTAGCGCGAGCAATTATTGGCTGCCCGCGGAAACGCTTTGGATCAAAAACGTGGTTTCAAATACAAATCCCGGGCAGCAGAACGCACCATTGACAGCGGGGCGTGAGTGCACCGGAACGGCTGGCGGTCAGAAATAATCAGGCGGAGGGACGTAACAATGGCGCCAGTTGGCGCAGCTGCCCGAGAAGCAGGGTCTCAGGTGGGGGATAGCGAAGTTTGCGAGAAAGCGGGAAACAAACCCTGTGACTGCACTGATGCAGCATTTGACGTGAGGCCCACAGCTTGCAATCAGGGATGCGAAGTGTGAGCCCAACTGGCGATTGATACGTGTGATTCCATCCATAAGGGCGTTTTAATTTCCTGTAATACTACGACTGACCTTTTTAGCTATAACCCATGCAACACGTCTAAATCAAGGATTGCCTTGAGCCACAGGCTGTAACGGCTGCGCAAAAAACCCGTCGGGCCAGGCCCTGACAGGCCGTCATGGCAGGCTCCCTGATGGCGAAGCGCCAAGCGCAACCCGGCTTGCGACTGTATGATGGCGCGCTTGAGAAACAGGCTCGGGTCTCAAGCCTGCCCACCGTTCAGGAGCTGTGCATGAACATGCTTTACCGGACTTTCAGCCAGGGAGAGTCCGCCCCGCGATTCTCTCTCAGTTTGTTTAGCCTCGGCCTGCTGCTGGGCAGCGCCATACCTGCGGCACATGCAGCCGGAACCGAACTGCCGGCGACGTCGGTGACGGCCACGGACAACGGCGATTATCAAGCCGACAACGCCTGGGTCGGTGGTTTCGAGGCGGCGCCCTTGCTCGATACGCCGGCCGCCATTGCGGTGTTTACCGATGCCCTGATTGAAGACCAGCAAGCCCGCCTGCTCAGCGATGTGCTGAAAAACGACGCATCGGTCGGCGAAAGCTACGCGCCCGTCGGCTACTACGAGAATTTTGTAGTGCGCGGCTTTTCGCTGAACTCGGCCAGCAGCTACAAGATCAATGGCCGCACCATCACCGGCGAGCAAAATGTCGGGCTGGAAAACAAGCAGCAGGTAGAGCTGCTCAAGGGGCTTTCAGGCCTGCAAAGCGGCGTTTCCGAGCCCGGTGGTGCGGTCAACTATGTGACCAAGCGGGCAGCCGATGTGCGCTCTGTAACGGTGTCTACCGACGATCGCGGCAGCGGTTACATCGCCACCGATGTGGGGGGCTGGTTCGGCAGCGAACAGCAGTTCGGCCTGCGTGCCAACGTTGCCCATGAAGATATTCACTCTTATGTCGAACACGCCAACGGCCAGCGTGACTTCGCCTCTGTGGCGTTCGACTGGAACATCAACCCCGATGCCCTGCTGCAACTGGACGTGGAGTATCAGAACAAGGAGCAGCGCTCGGTGCCGGGCTATCAGTTGCTCGGCGGCAGCGAACTGCCGCATCACGCCTCGCCGAAAAAGCTGCTGGCGCACCAGAGCGGCTCGAAACCTGTGACCATTGATTCTCTGAATATCAACGGCAACTTCGAATACCGCTTCAACGACAGCTGGAAAGGCAGTCTGAGCGCCTCACGCAGCAAGGTGGTGATCGACGACTACAGCTCGTTTGCCTGGGGCGGTTGTACTGTCGGCTGCGTTACACCCAATGTCGGCAACTACTTCACCCCCGAGGGCGGCTACGACATCTATGACTTCCGCAGCCCTGACGATACCCGGCGCAATGATGAGGTGCAGGCAGCGCTCAGCGGTCGCTTCCATACCGGCGCAATCGGTCATGAGCTGACCGTGGGCAGCAGTGCATTCCGGCGCGTGGTGAATAATCGTGTAGCCATCAACCATAGTCTCGGCAGTGGCAATATCGACAGCGAGCCTGAAAACCTCGAGCGCTACAACGGCGCCCTCAACGACAGCCATCGCCGCCTGGACAGCCGCCAGTACGGGGTGTTTTTCAATGACCTGATCAGCTTCAACGAGCAATGGCAGACCATGATCGGCGGGCGCGAAGTGCGTCTGGATGAAAAGACCTTCGACAATCAGGGCGACACCACCCGCCACACCCAACGCTATGAATTCCTGCCCCAGGCCGCGCTGATCTACAAACCGGTGCAAAATATGACGCTATACACCCGCTACAGCAAGGGCCTGTCCCTGGGTGGCACAGCGCCGTGGTTTGCCAGCAATAACTTCGACATCCTGCCACCCACCGTGTCGCGCCAAATAGAGGCCGGGATCAAATACGACTGGCAGCGCATGCGCCTGAGCGCCACACTGTTCCAGATCCGCCAGGCGTACCAGTATGCTCGCCCCGAAAATGGCGAGTTCACTTACGTCCAACAGGGCCAGCAGAAAAACACCGGCATTGAGCTGGCGGCCAACGGTTGGGCCACTGACCGGCTGCAGATTGCGGCCAGCGTCGCGGCGATCCGCTCCCGGGTCAGCGGTAGCGGCACGCCCGAATATGAAGGCCACCAGACCATCAACGTACCCACCCTGCGCGCCAGCCTCTACGGCGACTACGCCCTGCCCTGGATCGACGGCCTGGCCCTGCTGGGCGGCGTGCAGTACAGCGGCAAGAAATACGCCAGCCAGGTGGGTACGGTACAGGCCGACGCCTACGCCATCTTCAATATCGGCAGCCGCTACAGCACCCGTATCGAAGGTTACGACACCGTGTTTCGCCTGACCGTCGATAACCTGTTCGACAAGCGCTACTGGCGCGATGTGGGAGAATACATGGGCGATAACTATGTCTTCCAGGGCGCGCCGCTGACGGCAAGGTTGAGTGCCTCGATCAACTTCTGATCATGCTGCATTGCAGGGGGCATGTAGCCTCCTGCCTTCACCCTCTTGCATAAAAGGCCTGCGTCCGGAACACACGAACGCTTGTCATTCAGCGACAATTCCCAAGCTTCTCGGTGCTTTCAGCTGGCCGAGACGCCAGGTATGGCAATGCTAATTTTCTGCACGCGCCGTGGATCACCCACTGCGCGCACAGGAGATTTACCATGCCAACGGACACCGCCTCTCCCGACTCGGGCCCCACCTGGTCAGCCCTGTTCAAAGACGACTGGGATACCTTTTGCTCACCGACTTCCCTCGCCGCAGTCGACTCGCCCGCGGCGTATCTGCAGGCGCTCTACCGGTTTGCCCTGGAAGTGGAGCAAACCGGCAAAGGCACTCAAGACAAAATCACCCTCGCCCAACGTGTACCTGCGCTCAAGGAACTGGTGATCAATGCTGAAAACACTTCCCGTCAGTTGCCACTGCTGACGCTGGTCAACGAGGCCCTGAACGCACCGGTCAAAACCTACCTGGACACGCATCGCGACATTTATGGCGGCCGCACGGTGCATCAGGTGCTGGCCGAATTACGCTACCCCTTTGAATTGCCTTTCGACCTGGCCCATCAGCAATGCGTGCTGGGGCTTGCGGGCAACAAGCCGGGGCTTGGTGCATTGAATTATCGCATCAGCCTGAAACTGCCCTATGACCAGCAGCCGGAGAACAAGTACGGCACGGTGCAGCAGCAAGCCTATGAGGCGCAGCGTCTGCTCACCCTGCTCAGCCCTGCACAACAAAACCTGTTGACCGAGGACTTTGAAGAACAGGGCACAGACACCTTTTACAAAAAACACTATGGCCACAGCCAGCCCATCACTGACCAACAACGGTTCATGCAGCACACCGGCCTGAGCACCGAGCAGTTCCATGAACTGCTTGCCCACGCCAGCTATCAGCCGCGCTTGTCTGGCAACGTCGTGCAGACGGCAGATCAGATTGCCCGGGATCACACTGCAGGCGCTCGCTTTATCAATGGCCCCTACAGAACAGGGCAAAAGAGACTGGGCCTGAGCATCGACTCATCAAAAAAAAACCACCTGCAAAATACAACTCCACAGCGTCATGACCGTTTGCAACGGATGATCCGCCTGCAACGCTGGCTCGATATGCCTTTCGCAGATCTGGATACCTTACTCTATAGCATCGCCGGTTGTGAAGGCAGCAGCCCTGAACACCTTGCCATCAACGACAACAGCATGCGTGCAATGGGTGTCTTTCGCTACCTGAACCAACGCTATGGCCTGACGCCCGGAACATTTTCGGCATGGCTTTACCACATGCCCGTTCATGGGGTCGGGCAACACCCATCGCTATTCGACCAGGTGTTCAACCCGCCGCACTGGCTCAACGCCCCCCTGACTCTCGACAACCAGCCGCTGGATCTCGGTACGACACAAGGGGTTCTGTATCGGGCCTGTGGCGCTCTGGGCCTCGAAGACACACCACAGTCCCTGGGGTTGCTGAAAACCCGTACCAAGCAATATTTCGCCACGCCTCGCCGGAATATCGAGACGTTTTCCAGCTTTTACCGACAGGCCACATTACCCGCAATGTTCGGACTGTCAGTCATGGACTGCGATCATCTGTGCCAGTTGCTGGGGGGCAAAACCTACCACCAGCAACTGGTCAAGCCGGGCTTGCGTCAGTCAGGCAGCAACTCGCCAGCGGACTTTCTCGATGTGTTGATGCAACTGGACTGGGCGGTTAGCTGGCTCAATGACAGCGGTAAAAGCGTTCAACAGTTACGCCAGCAATTGTTACTGGAGAGCACGTTGCTGCCCTCCTCCGTACAGCAGCGGCTCACGCAGGTCGAGGCGGTGTTGCAACGCATGCCCCAATATCTGCTGGCGCAATCCACACTCGATGAGCTGGACTTGCCGCAACCGGAAGCCGGTAGCAAACCCCTTGCCTACACCTGGAATGTGCTGCTGGCCAAAGGACTGCTCCGGGTCCAGTCCATGCTGCCCGCGCAACCCAAAGCGGACAGCCTGGAAAAAGGCGTGGCCTACATGGTCGACAAATACGTCAACCTGAGCCCCGATGCGGGGCGCAACCAGGCACTCAAGGCCCGGGTCAAGCAGATACTCAATACGCAGCTGTCCGCAGCCTACTCACAATTGCATCCTTTCAAGAAAGAAATAGATCAATTACTCAAGGATACCTCCCTGGCCAGCGAGGCCCCCGAGCTGATGAAACAGGCCTTCAGGCAAGCTTCGCGTATTTTCGCCAGTGCCCTTGGCAGTGATAAACCCAATGAATCCCTCAAACACCTGCTGCTGTTCTTTCCCCATGCAGAAACCGAGCTGCAACTGCCCATCAGCCGTGAAGCCCTGCAGGCTTTTCTGCTTGACCCCGGTTGGCTGGAGTCCGAGCAATCGGCACATTCAACCCTCAAGTTAACCCTGAGCACCCTGTATCTGTTCCAGAGGTTCAGTCATTTCAGCGACGTTTACGGGATTAACCACGCCACACTGCTCAATTATCTGAACCAGGCCAACCCTCAAAAACAGAACGGCGAACAAACCGGTCTGAACTCGCAAACCAGCGAATTGCTGGCCCAGATGCTGGGGTGGAACGCCAGCGAGATAGAGGTATTGATAAAGCCCCTGCTGGAAAAACGCGTGCGCTCGATGACTGAACTGGACTGGCTGATGCGCTGCCATGAGACCGCCAGGCAGACAGGTCTTTCGGCAAGCATGTTGCTGATGGCGACAGGCTTGACCGCCACCTTCAGTTCCGATGACTGGCAGCAGGTCGGCAGCGCCGTCTTCGCCACCGCCCCATGAGCGCAACGCTCATACATCTTTCCGAGGAATGTCCATGTCTGACCAACGCCACCGGCAACTCAATGAGCAGCTGCGCGATGCCTTGCTCGCGTTCTACCTCACCTACGTGCTGCCTGAAGACACCACCCTGCAAACCCCGGCTCGCAAGCACACAATCAACAACGCCAACGACCTGTACACCTACTGGCTGCTGGATGTGCAAGTCAGTCAGGCAGTGCCTACCAGTCGTGTGGCCAGCGCCATTGCCAGCCTGCAGCAATATATCAACGCCATTTCAGTGGGGCTGGAGCCTGGCTACGACAAACTTGGCATGACAACCAAACAACAAAACACCTGGCGCAACAATCTGCATGCCTATTCGGTTTGGCGTGCGATTCAACAGTTACGCAGCTTTCCGGCCAACTATCTGAACCCGATGTTACGCCGTGATAAAACCGAAAGTTTCCAGCAGCTTGAGAACGACATAAATCAATGTCGAATTAACTCGGACAATATACTGCCTGCCATTCAACGCTACTTGGCCCGATTTGAAGAGATCTGCAGCCTCAAGACCCTGAATGGTTACATTGATGGTGAAAAAGACAGGTTCGCCGAGAGCACTTACTACTTTGTTGCCCGATCAACTGTCGAGAACACTTACTACTGGCGCTCGCTGGATATGTCCAGGCGCTACTTGCATCCCGCCACAGGGAGTGCCCCTGCCCTCAAGCAGGACGCACCACAGCCCGGCGCCTGGTCTGACTGGAAAAAAATACCTCTGCCTGCCTCGGAAAACATCCCGGAGCACAGCGTCCGTCCGATTTGCTTTAACAACCGCCTGTTTGTTGTCTGGGCTCAATGCATATCCCCGGCAGCGGCCAGTTACAGCGCTGATTATTTCTGGTCAGAGCCTGACGAATCGGAAAAAAACTATAAAGCACGCCTGGAAAACTACCTGAAAAGTCGTTTCATTCAGTTCCGCCTTTACTTTTGCTACATGAAATACGATGGCAGCTGGAGCGTGCCACGGGTGTGCAGTGATGAATACTGCGTGATGAAAGAGCTTAACAAACTGGACCAGAACGCCTTGATGCAGGCGACTGAAACAGTGGCCGTGCTGGACACCAGTACTAGCCCGGCATCCTTGTTTTTAGGGCTGAACGCCCATGCTCCGCAAAAGCCCGTCGCCGGCAGGGATCACACCCGCAGCGACTTTTTCCAGGCCGTGAGACTCGACCAGGACTTCAGCAGTGAGCGGTTATTCTCAAGGGGCACAGTGGCAGACCTTAAACCCAACGCTGAACACGAAAAACTGGCGAAACGTTATTTATCCCTGTTCATCTACAACAATTCGCGAAATTTCAATTTCCACGCCCCGACCAGCGAAACCGTCGCAATAACAGACATCGTCAGCAGTACCCCGACCCCGGCATTTACAGGATGGAACTTCGAGAACAAACAGGCTTATATAAGTGACCAGCACTACCACAGCGATATTGTCTTCAACACCACATCCTGTGCGCTGGAAGTCAACGCCAGGCTTGAAAAAGCATTCCCCGAACACCAGTCGGTAACCTTCAGGGCGAGTACCAACCGGGCCGAACTTACTCTTCATCTTGCCCTTCTGCGGCCGCTTCCCGGTAGCAGCGGCAAACTCAAGCTGGAACATAGCTCGCTGCTGACTCTCAAGACCGAACTGATCCCACCCTGCAGCTGGGTATCGGTCTCAATGACCAGTCACAAAACCGGCGTTACCTATTCCAGCCTGATATATGAATTTCCCGACGACGCCCTCAGCGTCGTAAAACCGCAAAGGTTAAGTGCCGTACGCAAAGACTGGAGCGTTTCGCTGGAAGGCAGATACATCGAATACGACGCTTTCAATACCTTGTTTGAAAACGCTCATTCCGACCACCGCATTACTCTTCATTTTTACGCCACACTCAATGAGCAAGTGAACAGTCAGAACGACTGGTTATTTGATAGTGTCATTGCCACGTTATATACCCGCCACTACAAGCCCGTGATCATGACTACACGGGACGAAAACACACCGCACCCTTACAACATCCATCGCAACAACAGCTATATCGTCGGTGAACCCAATACCTCCCGCCGCGCACTCAACGGCGTATTTACAAGCCTGACCCCGGCCCATCTGTTCAGCGCCCATATTCAACTCAATCCTGAAACGCTACGGCCTGAAGAGGAAGTGAGCAGCATTGCAAGCACGGGTACCCGGCCAATCACGATCCTTCACGGAGTATTGATTTACGACACGGACACACGCCATAACAGCCGCAGCCTGCGAGGTTATGCACTGAAGTCACTGAGACTGAAACTGGATCCCAATAACGCCACCCCCATTACACCTCTGGCGCCCAGAATCTCACGCAGCCCGGCGCAGCCTGAAGGAACAGCCGAGTTTATCGACTTCAGCGGCTCCCTTCTCAAGTACAGCGATGTGGCTTCACCGAGAACCCTTCGTGCGCCGATCCACATGAACACCACTATTGGCAGACACCTGAGCGCCGCCGCCAATGTCAGTCTCGACCGGCTGTTTACGATAGCCACAAATCAATCGCACGAACCGGCGCTTACCAGCAATGCCACGCCCCACTCCCTGGATTTTCATGGCGCCCATGGCAAGTATTTCCGGGAGTTGTTCCTCTTCCTTCCTTGGCTGGTGGCCTGCCGATTGAACATGGAGCAGCGTTATGCCGAGGCCCAATCCTGGCTCAAATACATCTTCGATCCAGAAAGCAGGGCAACTGAACCGCAGCAACACTCAAGATATTGGAAAGTGCCCGCCCTGACCCAGGACAAATCAGAGCCGGGTTACCAGCAGGACAACCCGGACGATCCGCATCAGATAGCCCTCAGTAGCCCGTCCTGTTTCCGCCAAGCGTTGTATATGTTGTACCTGGACATCCTGCTCAATCGCGGCGATGCCGCTTATCGTCAAGCCAGTGCCGATAGCCTGGCAGAGGCCAAGCTCTGGTACGTTCGGGCCAGTAGCCTGCTGGGGCCAAGGCCGCAAATCAGCCGAGCCGATCCCTGGCAACCCTTAACCCTGCAGGATCTGTTCGCATCAAGCCAGAGCACCCTGTACCTGCCCCTGAATCCGGACCTGGTGTCACGCTGGGACAAACTTGAAAGTCGCCTCTACAACCTTCGACATCACCTCAGTATCAGCGCAAAACCCTTGCAACAGGCACTGTTCGCACCCGCGCTGGCTCCGCACCTGCTGTTGAGCCACTACGCCCACAATGCCAGCTCTGACCCATTGTCTGCGACCCGCCAACAAACCAGGGAAATCGGCCATTATCGCTACCAGGTTGTCCATGCCCATGCCGCGACCCTGGTCGAGAATGTCATCCAGCTCGGTAATACCCTGCTTGTGCTGTTCGAGCGCAAAGAGCAGAACGAGCACCTTCAGTTACAGCAACAACATGCCTGGGACCTCGCCAGAATCGCCGTCGATCAACAACGCCAGAGCATGCGGGCTGACGAAGCCAACCGCGAGGCGCTGCTGGCCGGTCGCCAGGTACTGGTAAGCCGCCAGCGGTATTTCGAAAAATTGCTCAATGAAGGTATCTCTCCAGCCGAAGCACAAGCCAGCCAGCAATATCTTGAAAGCGCACAGTGGGAAACCAAAGCATCCGTAGCCGAGGCTGCTGCAGGGCTGGCGATGCTGGCACCCAATATTTTCGGCACCTCCAACGGCGGGATGCGCTATGAAGGCGCCTTTTATGCGATTCAGGCTGCGGCCCGAAATATGGCTAATGAGAAACGCGCCAATGCCGGTCATCTGGATCGTACAGCGCTGTTCAACCGCCGCGTCCAGGAGTGGTCCCAGGCCCTGGAGCAGTGCCGTCAGGAGCTCATTCAGGCCGACTTGCAACTGCAGGCCCACGAACAGCAGAGCACGGTGCTGCGCTTGCAACTCAGACACACGGAAACAGCTATGGAGCAGGCCAGATTCACCTACGAGGTGCTCAGCAAGCATTTTTCCAGCGCACAGTTGTATCAGTGGCTCAATAGTCATCTGGCTTCTTTCTACTATCAGGCCTACGACGCAGCCCATTCGTTGTGCTTGAGCGCACAGGCATGCTGGCAATTTGAACGTGCGGACTGGAGCACCCGTTTTATCCAAAGCAGCCACTGGCACAATCAATTCAAGGGGCTGACCGCAGGCGAGTCGCTCAAGCTCGACCTGCAGAACATGAATACTGCCTATATGCAACGTAACCAGCGTGAACTGGAAATCAGCAAAACCCTGTCCTTGCGCCTGTTGCATGGCAAGGATCGGGGGCCCACGCTGAACAAGGACTGGGCGTCGCTGAAGCACGAAATGATCGTCAATGGCACCGTGGATTTTGAGTTGAGCAAGGCGCTGTTCGACGACGACTACCCCGGTCATTACCTGCGCCGGATAAAAAGCGTCAGCGTCTCGCTGCCTGCCACGCTCGGACCTTATGAAGACATTTGCGCGACCCTGACCCAGACCTGGAACCGAACCCACCTGTCTGCAAAAGACGACGATATGCTCGACAACATGCGGGTCAGGGAGCAGGTCGCACTGTCCACAGGGCTCAATGACAGCGGCCTGTTCACCCTCAACTTCGACAATGACGAACGCTATCTGCCCTTCGAGTACACCGGGGCAGTGTCCAAATGGCGACTGGCGTTCCCAACCCTGCAGCCCAGTCATCCATGCTCAATTCCCTCAGCGACATCATCGTGCATGTGCGCTACACCGCGAGAAGCGCAGGAGGTCAGGGATGACGACCCAACAACACGGCACAGGCGAGGTGCAAACACCGTCCTTGCCCAAGGGCGGAGGCGCAATACAAAGTATCGGCACCACATGGGGAGCCGTCGGTATGACCGGTGCGGCCTCGTTCGAGGTTCCCCTGCCACTGTCGCCGGGCCGGGGTTTCGACCCGGCCATCAGCCTGACTTACAACAGTGCCCTGGGTAATGGCCCGTTCGGAATCGGTTGGGCAGCCTTCGCTGGCTCGATTGCACGCAGCACGCTCAAGGGCGTACCCGCCTATGACAGTGAGGATGTATTTATCGGTCCGTCAGGTACGGAACTGCTCCCCGAACGGACAGCCCAAGGCATGCTGCAAACCCGTTCCAGCAGCCGTTTCAACGGGCTTCAACTGAACACCACCTACACTGTGGTGCGCTACCTGCCACGCCACGAAACCACTTTCGATCGCATTGAGCACTGGTCATCGACGTCAGACCCCGCAGGGTTCTGGCTGGTCCAGGGCGCAGACGGCAACCTGTACCTGTTTGGCAAAACGCACGCGGCCCGCATCGCCGATCCGCAGGCGCCTGCCCATGTTGCCCAATGGCTGCTTGAGGAAAGCCTCAACCCCCACGGCGAGCAGATCTACTATCAGTACAAGGCTGACACCCGGGGCAGTGGCCCTCGAGACTACAGCGCCCAGCGCTACCTTGCCCGTATCGGCTACACCAATATCGTGCCCAGGGAGCATCTGGAATTATGGACGGTAGAAACACCGGCGCAAAAACAATGGCATTTTGAATTGGTCTTTGACTACGGCGAACGCACAACTGATCTGACACGCCTCCCTTCCTATGGGGTGCAACAACCATGGCCGGAACGCAGTGATCCGTTGTGTCACTATGCCTATGGCTTTGAACTGGCGAGCCGGCGTCTTTGCCGGCAAGTCCTGATGTTCCACTACTTCCCTGAAGAGCCAGCAATGGGCCGCGAACCGGTGTTGACCCGCCGGCTGCTGCTGGAGTACATGACCACCGCAACCGCAGGCAGCCTGTTGCAGGCCCTGCACAGCCAGGCCTGCGATGCCAGCGCAAAGATCTGCCACTGGCCGCCCCTGGAGCTGACTTACAGCGACTTCCAGTTAACTGGCATGCCTTCAGGCTATCAACGCTTTGACGCTTTGGACGGTATCAACGACAACCAGCGCTATCAACTGGTTGACCTCTACAACGACGGCTTGCCGGGAGTGCTCTGGCGCTCTGACAAAAGCTGGTACTACCGCGAACCCGTCCGGGCTGCCAACCCGGTCGAGCCTGATGACGTCGCCTATGGCCCGCTGCAAATGCTGGAGCGTATCCCGGTGGCGCAGCAGATTGGTGCGCTGTACCAGTCCCTGGCGGACCTCAATGGCGACGGCCAGCTGGAGTGGATCATCGCCCAGCCGGGCATGAGTGGCTTTTTCACCCTGGAAAACGACCGGAGCTGGGCAAACTTCGCGCCTTTTGCAGCATTGCCGCAGGAGTTCTTCCAGCCGACAGCCCAGCTCGCCGACCTGATGGGCAACGGTATTGACGACCTGGCGCTGATTGGCCGCAACAGTGTGCGGCTCTATCGCAACAAAGGCTCGCAGGGTTTTGCCCCTGCCGCGGACATGCCGCATCCCGATAACGATCTGCCACTGCCCGGCAATAGCGAAACTGAACTGATGGCGTTCAGCGATCTGCTGGGCAGTGGCCAGCAACACCTGGTGCGCATTCGTCATGATGAAATCAAGTGCTGGCCAAATCTGGGCCGGGGCCGATTTGGCAAAGGGTTCGTATTCGCCACCCTGCCCTTCACCTACGCCGAATTTGAGGCCTCGCGAGTACTGCTGGCCGATCTGGATGGCTCCGGCGCCAGTGACCTGATCTACCTTCAGCCCGATCGGGCACTGATTTTCATGAACCTCTGCGGCAACGGCCTGCAAGCCGTGCCCACACCGCTGCCCTGGCCCGAGGGGGTCAAGCATGACCGCTTTTGCCAGGTCAGTGTGGCCGACCTGCAAGGGCTGGGCTGCACCAGCCTGATCCTCTCCGTCCTTCTCCCTTCAGCCCGTCACTGGCGATACGACTTTGTCCGGCAAAAACCCTATTTGTTGATCGGTACCGACAACAACATGGGGGCATCAGGCCGGGTTAGCTACCGCAGCAGTGCCCAGGAGTGGCTGGACGAAAAACCGCAACGGACACAGCGCACCGGTGGCCTGCCATTTGCGCTGCATCTGGTCAGCGAGCAGCAACAGCTGGATCAGATCAGCGGCAATCAGCTGACCCAACGCTTCACTTACAGGGAAGGTTTCTACGACAGTCTCGAACGCAAGTTCCAGGGCTTCGGTTTGCTGATGGCAACCGACACCGAGGGCCCTGCCGGCCAGAAACTCGACAAGGCAGCAACCGCACCCTTGCTGCGCAAGACCTGGTTTCACACCGGAAAAGCCCTTGATATGCCGCAGGACCAATACTGGGCGGGCGACAGGTTGGCCCTTGCGCCAGGCAACACACTGCTGACCCGCCTGGAAGCCGATAAGGAGCAAGACAGCGTACTGCCACCGCCTGCTTCCGGGCGCAGGATGGCTCTGGCACTGAGCGGGCTGGTACTGCGTGAAGAAGTGTTTGCGGCCGATGACCCGGAATCGTCACGAGTGCCTTTTACCGTCAGCCAGTACCGCTATATGCTGCGTCAATTGCAGACGCCCGAATCCCTGCTGGTACTTGCCCTGGAGTCACGGGTCTACCGCTACGAGCGCGAGGCAACCGACCCCGCCTGCCAGCACATCATCAATCTGCGCCGGGATCGTTATGGCAGCCTGACACACGGGGTAACCATAAATTACGCCCGGCGCAAGCGCGCATCCGACCTGCCGCCATTCGATGAGGCCCATCAACAGACCTGGTGGCGCGATACCCACGACCCGGCCCAGCAGATGCACTACATCAGTGAAATCCGGGCGCAGTTCATTCATCTGGACAATCCTCAACGCTGGCGCCTGCAACTGCCTTACCGGCAACGCAGCAATGCACTGGTGGTTGAAAAAGAAGCCCTCAACAGCGCGCATACCAGCTATGAACTGTTAATCGGCAACACCGCTGACAACCCTGTGCGACCGCAGGCACAGCGCACTCTGGGGGGGTTGTCCGTGCAATATTACTGCCTGGCGCAGAGTGACGCCCCGTTACCGGCGGGCCAGGCCAGCTTTCAGGCGCTGACGGCCTTCAAAGAGTCGGCCGAACTCGACGACCAGGCACTTGCCGCCTACGACGATGTACCTGCACTGCCCGGAGGAACCCCGTTCGACCTGGCCAGCACCCTCGTCCAGGAGCATTACCATCCCATGAGCCTGTTCCTGCCTGAGCCAACAGACACCCGCGCAGCGCCAGCCCTGTGGTCACTCAAACAGGGCTTTACCCGTTACACCGACGTGCATGGTTTCTACCGGGCCAATCAGTTGCGAGCCTCTGAAAGCCACTCAGCGACCACACTCACCCATGACCGTTACGGTTGCCATATCGCCGCAGTAACGGCCGTGGACGGTTGCAGCACCCAAGCCGTCTATGACTACCGGTTAATGTTGCCCATCGAAATCACCGACCCCCAGGGGACTGTTCGGCAAGCGCGCTACGATGCATTCGGCCAGTTGCAAGTAACCAGTGTTTACGGCCAGGAAAATGGCAAACCAACAGGGTTCGCCCCGCTGACGGACTACAGGCGCCCAGCCAATAACAGCCCCGCTTTTGCCATCAACAACCCTCAAACAGCGCTGCTCGATGCTGCCAGCGCCTGCTTCCACGCCCCTTTCAACTGGATGGGCCACATCCCGGCAGCCCCCCCCGGCACACAATGGGTAACGCAGGGATATCTGACTCCGGACGGATATATTCGTGCCAGCGGCCGCATGCGCCTGGCAACACTGGACATGAGCATCACGGCGAATCGCCAACTGAACGAACAGATCCTCCAGGCACGCCGCGAACCGGTCTATGCCGCTGTGCTGCAAGCCGATAACTACCCGTCGAGCGACGACAGCGTTAACCGGCAAATCCGGATCAGCCTGACGTTCACCGATGGCTTTGGACGTGAGCTGCAAACCAAGCAGAAAACCTCGGCGGGTGAAGCGTATGTGGTTGCCCCGTCGGGGCGACTGAGCCTTGACAGTGACGGCAAGCCCCTGCGTGCGTTCAGCGAACATCGCTGGCGGGTCAGCGGCAGGGTCGAATACAACAACAAGGGCCTGGCCATTCGAAACTATCGGCCTTACTTCGCCGATCACTATCGCTTTATCGATGATGAAGCCCGGCGCAAGGATGGCTACTGCGATCAGCTGTTGTATGACCCGTTGGGCCGTATGACGAGCAAGCTCAACGCCAGGGGGCATCTAAGCCGCCAGACCCATTGCACCTGGTACAGCATCAGCGAAGATGAAAACGACACCTGGGAGCCTGGTTCAAGCTGACCAACCACATCGCGATGCAAGCCCGGGCCCGGAGCACAATAGTCATCCTCCAGGCTTGCTCGCGAGGGCATCATCAGTGCGGGTTACGCACCCCGACCACCCGGTAGCGCGGCCCGCCAAGGTGGCGAAACAGCTGCCGGTGGTATGCCACCGTGCGCACAGTTGAGCCCCGGGAATCGTAGGCCGTGAGTAAAGGTGTGAATCGATGAAGGGAAGACATGGATGCGTGACCTGACTGACACAAAGACGCACGCAGTCTAGGCAAGCAATCAGCGTGGCAGGTGGTACATATTGGTTATTATTACCCGTCGTGCAACACACCCTACGCTGGCAATAACACAGAATTTAATTGATAGTTTCCTAACAAAAAGCGCAGGCTAGAGAGCTTGGTAACGCTTTGTATCATTCCGGATGATATTGATCTTCGCTGGGTTCGATTCGTGCGCCAGCACTCGCGCCAGCATTATCCGCCCATCTCAATAGATCGGCGGACTCCCCCTCATGGAACAGTCACTTAAACATTTGCGCTTCCCACTTGCGGCCCTGGCCATTGTGGTGATGAGCGCATGCGGCAAAACTCCCCAAGCGACTGCTCCGGCTCCTGCTGCAAAAGTCAGTGTGGCCAAGGTGCTTGAACAGCCGGTCAACGAATGGGATGAATTCACCGGTCGCCTGGAAGCTCCAGAGACTGTAGAAATTCGTCCACGCGTGTCGGGCCAGATTGATCAGGTCGCCTTTACCGAGGGCGCCCTGGTGAAAAAGGGCGACTTGCTGTTCCAGATCGACCCGCGCCCGTTCCAGGCCACCGTGCGTCAGCTTGAAGCCCAGGTGCAACAGGCCCGCGCCAATGCCAGCCGTACCGACAACGAAGCCCAGCGCGGCGAACGTCTGCGCCAGAGCAATGCCATTTCGGCAGAGCTGGCCGACTCGCGCACCACCGCTGCCCAGCAAGCCCGTGCCGGCGTCGCGGCCATCCAGGCAGAACTGGACCTGGCCAAACTCAACCTGAGCTTTACCCGCGTCACTGCACCGATCAGTGGCCGCGTCAGCCGTGCCGAAATCACTGCGGGCAACATCGTCACCGCCGATGTCACGCCGCTGACCAGCCTGGTGTCCACTGACAAGGTGTACGCCTACTTCGACGCTGACGAGCGTGTGTTCCTCAAGTACAACCAGCTTGCCCGTCAGGGTCAACGCGGCCAGACCACACCGGTGTACCTGGGCCTGTCCAACGAAGACGGCAACCCGCATCTGGGCCAGATGAACTTCGTCGACAACCGGGTCAACCCGCAAACCGGCACCATCCGTGGCCGCGCCGTGTTCGACAACGCCGACGGCAGCTTTACCCCCGGCCTGTATGCACGCCTGAAACTGGTCGGTAGCGCCACCTACTCCGCCGTGTTGATCAATGAAGAAGCCGTGGGCACCGACCTGGGCAAGAAATTCGTGCTGGTGATGGACGCCGACAACAAGTCGACCTACCGCGCCGTGGACCTGGGCCCGAAAATCGAAGGCCTGCGCATTGTTCGCAGCGGTTTGAACAAGGGCGACACCATTATCGTCAAGGGCCTGCAGAAAGTGCGCCCCGGCTCGCCGGTAACGCCTGAAGTGATCCCGATGGCCAACGAACAGACCCTCGCCGCCCTGGCACAACAACGACAAGCCCTGGAAGCCAGCAACCTGCCACAAATCAAGCCCGCCACTGGCGCGCCGAAGTTGGCCAGCATCGCGACTCCTCGCGGTTAAGGGACGATAACTCCGATGAATTTTTCCCAGTTCTTTATTCAGCGGCCGATTTTCGCCGCTGTGCTTTCCTTGCTTATCCTGATTGCGGGCGGCATTTCGCTGTTCCAGTTACCGATCAGCGAATACCCTGAAGTGGTTCCGCCTACCGTTGTGGTGCGCGCCAACTTCCCCGGTGCCAACCCCAAGGTGATCGGTGACACCGTGGCCGCACCACTGGAGCAGGCCATCACCGGTGTCGAGAACATGCTGTATATGTCTTCGCAGTCCACCGCTGACGGCAAGATCACCCTGACCATCACCTTTGCCCTGGGTACAGACCTGGACAACGCCCAGGTGCAGGTGCAAAACCGGGTGACCCGCACCCAGCCCAAACTGCCGGAAGAAGTGACGCGCATCGGCATCACGGTGGACAAAGCCTCGCCAGACCTGACCATGGTTGTGCACTTGACCTCGCCGGACAAGCGCTACGACATGCTCTACCTGTCCAACTACGCCATCCTCAATATCAAGGATGAGCTGGCGCGCCTCAACGGTATTGGCGATGTGCAGATGTTCGGCATGGGCGATTACTCGCTGCGGGTATGGCTCGATCCAAACAAAACTGCCTCGCGCAACCTGACAGCCACTGATGTAGTGACCGCCATTCGCGAGCAAAACCGCCAGGTGGCTGCCGGTGCCCTCGGTGCCCCGCCCGCCCCCAATGCCACCAGCTTCCAGCTGTCGGTCAACACCCAGGGCCGCCTGGTCACTGAGGAGGAGTTCGAGAACATCATCATCCGCTCCGGTGATGATGGCCAGATCACCCGCCTCAAGGACATTGCCCGGGTTGAGCTGGGCTCCAGCCAGTACGCCTTGCGTTCCTTGCTGAACAACCAGCCGGCGGTAGCGATCCCGATCTTCCAGCGTCCGGGTTCCAACGCCATCCAGATCTCCAATGACGTTCGCGCCAAGATGGCCGAGCTGAAAAAGAACTTCCCGGAGGGCATGGATTTCGACATCGTTTACGACCCGACCATCTTTGTTCGTGGTTCGATTGAAGCGGTAGTCCACACCCTGTTTGAAGCCCTGATCCTGGTAGTACTGGTTGTAATTCTGTTCCTGCAAACCTGGCGCGCTTCGATTATCCCGCTGGTCGCTGTGCCCGTATCGCTGATCGGTACGTTTGCAGTGATGCATATGTTTGGCTTCTCGCTCAACGCTTTGTCCCTGTTCGGACTGGTGCTGGCCATCGGTATCGTGGTGGACGATGCGATTGTGGTGGTGGAGAACGTCGAGCGAAATATCGAGCTGGGGCTTAACCCCGTCGATGCAACCAAGCGGGCCATGCGCGAAGTAACCGGACCGATCATTGCCACCGCGCTGGTACTGTGTGCGGTGTTTATCCCGGCCGCATTTATTTCGGGCCTG
Source organism: Pseudomonas bubulae (assembly GCF_900618535.1). GTDB lineage: Bacteria > Pseudomonadota > Gammaproteobacteria > Pseudomonadales > Pseudomonadaceae > Aquipseudomonas > Aquipseudomonas bubulae. The sequence goes on from NZ_UYJA01000001.1 coordinate 562,573, forward strand.
ACCGGCCAGTTTTACAAGCAATTTGCCCTGACCATTGCCATTTCGACGGTGATCTCGGCTTTCAACTCGCTGACTCTGTCCCCTGCACTGGCAGCAGTATTGCTTAAAGGCCATCATGCGCCGAAAGACCGCTTCACTCGTCTGCTGGACCGTATGTTCGGTGGCTGGTTGTTCGGCCCGTTCAACCGCTTCTTCGTCAAGGCCAGTAACGGTTATGTCGGTACCGTGCGGCGGATCATCCGTGGCAGCGGCATCGCCATGCTGGTTTACGCAGGTTTGATGGTGCTGACCTGGGCTGGCTTTGCCCACACGCCCACCGGTTTTGTACCACCGCAAGACAAGCAATACCTGGTGGCCTTCGCCCAACTGCCGGACGCCGCGAGCCTGGACCGCACAGAAGCGGTAATAAAACGCATGTCCGAAATTGCTCTCAAGCAACCTGGCGTTGCCAACTCGGTGGCTTTCCCCGGCCTGTCGATCAACGGCTTTACCAACAGCCCGAACAGCGGCATCGTGTTCACCCCGCTCAAGCCGTTTGATGAACGCAAGGACCCAAGTCAGTCGGCAGCGGCGATTGCCGCCGCGTTGAACGCACAGTTTGCCGACATTCAGGACGCCTATATCGCCATCTTCCCGCCGCCGCCGGTACAGGGGTTGGGCACCATTGGCGGTTTCCGCCTGCAAGTCGAAGACCGCAGTGGTCTGGGCTATGACGAGCTGTACAAAGAAGTGCAGAACGTGATTGCCAAGAGCCATAACGTGCCGGAACTGGCCGGGTTGTTCACCAGCTATCAGGTCAACGTGCCGCAAGTCGATGCCGCTATCGACCGCGAAAAGGCCAAGACCCACGGCGTTGCCATCAGCGACATCTTCGATACCCTGCAGATCTACCTGGGTTCGCTGTATGCCAACGATTTCAACCGCTTCGGTCGGACTTATCAGGTGAATGTGCAGGCCGAGCAGCAGTTCCGTCTCGAACCCGAGCAGATCGGCCAGCTGAAGGTGCGTAACAACAAGGGCGAAATGATCCCGCTGGCGACCTTTATCAAGGTCAGCGACACCGCAGGTCCTGACCGCGTGATGCACTACAACGGCTTTGTCACCGCTGAAATCAACGGCGGCGCAGCACCGGGTTACAGCTCGGGCCAGGCCGAGGCGGCGATGGAAAAACTGCTCAAGGAAGAACTGCCCAACGGCATGACCTACGAATGGACTGAGCTGACCTATCAGCAAATCCTCTCAGGCAATACCGCGTTGTTCGTGTTCCCGCTCTGTGTACTGCTGGCATTCCTGGTACTGGCTGCCCAGTACGAAAGCTGGAGCCTGCCATTGGCGGTGATCCTGATCGTGCCCATGACCCTGCTTTCAGCCATTACCGGGGTGATTATCTCGGGGGGTGACAACAACATCTTCACCCAGATCGGCCTGATCGTACTGGTGGGGCTGGCGTGCAAGAACGCGATTCTGATCGTCGAGTTTGCCAAGGACAAACAGGAAGAAGGCCTCGACCCGCTGGCAGCGGTGCTGGAAGCCTGCCGTCTGCGTCTGCGGCCGATTCTGATGACCTCCTTCGCCTTCATCATGGGTGTGGTGCCTCTGGTGCTGTCCAGCGGTGCCGGTGCAGAGATGCGCCATGCGATGGGTGTTGCGGTGTTCTCCGGGATGCTCGGGGTGACCTTCTTCGGCCTGCTGCTGACGCCGGTGTTCTATGTATTGATTCGCCGTTATGTAGAGCGCAGTGAAGCGCGCAAAGCGGCCAAGCACCTCACGTTGGAGTCGCAACAATGAGCGTGAAAGTTTTTCTGCCGAGCCTGTTGGTGCTGGCCCTGAGCGCTTGCGCCGTGGGCCCGGACTACACGACCCCGGCCACGGCCCCGGCACAGATCAGTGCCGACAACCTCAAGGGCTTTGATCGGGCACATTTTGAAGGGATCTGGTGGCAACAGTTTGACGATCCGACCCTCAACCAGCTGGTGACCCAGTCTCTGGCCGGCAACCGCGAGCTGCGCGTGGCATTTGCCCGCCTACGGGCGGCCCGGGCGATTCGCGATGATGTCAGCAACGACATCATGCCGACCATCACCAGCCGCGCCAGCAGCGATGTGGGCAAGGGCCAGATTCCGGGCACCACCGAGAAGCGCGTCAACAGTGAGCGCTACGACCTGGGCCTGGACATGGCCTGGGAAATCGACTTGTTTGGCCGTATCCAGCGCGAGCTGGAGGCCAGCGATGCCGACGAGCAGGCGGCTGCGGCCGATCTGTATCAACTGCAAGTGACCATGATTGCCGAACTGGTGGATGCCTATGGTGAACTACGGGGTGCACAGCTGCGCGAGCGCATCGCCCTGGACAACCTGAAAAACCAGCAGGACTCCAAGGCCATCACTGAAAGCCTGCGTGACGCCGGAGTTGGCGATCAGCTGGACGTGGTGCGCGCTGACGCCCGCCTTGCCTCGGTTGAAGCCAGCGTGCCGCAATTGCAGGCCGAGCAGGTGCGCGAGCGCAATCGTATCGCCACCTTGCTGGGCCAGCGACCTGAGCAATTGAGCGTGGATCTGAGCCCCAAACAGCTACCGGCCATTGCCAAGGCGCTGAATATCGGCAATCCCGGCGACCTGCTGCAACGACGCCCGGACATCATGAGTGCCGAGCGCAAGCTGGCAGCGGCGACGGCCCGTATCGGCGTGGCCAAGGCCGACCTGTTCCCGCGGGTCAGCCTTAGCGGTTTCCTCGGTTTTACTGCCGGGCGTGGCTCGCAAATCGGTTCAGCAGCAGCCAATGCCTGGGCACTGGGCCCACGCATTACCTGGCCTGCATTTGACCTGGGCAGCGTGCGGGCACGACTGCGCGGTGCCGATGCAGAGGCCGATGGCGCCCTGGCCAGTTACGAGCAGCAAGTACTGCTGGCGCTGGAAGAGTCGGAAAACGCCTTCAGTGACTACGGCAAACGCCAACAGCGCTTGCTGTCGTTAATACGTCAAAGTGAGTCAAGTCGTACAGCAGCTGACCTCGCAGCCATTCGCTATCGCGAAGGCACGGTGGACTTTCTGGTGCTGCTCGATGCCCAGCGCGAGCGTCTTGCGGCAGAAGACAGCCAGGCCCAGGCCGAGGTTGAGTTGTATCGCGGCGTAGTGGCTATTTACAAAGCATTGGGCGGCGGCTGGCAAGCCGAGACTGTCGCCAGCGCGCACTGATTCAACGAGCTCCTTTGGTTGGCCGCAACCAACCATTTTTTGGCCCCGCGTACATTCGGTCGCGGGGCTTTTTTTTGCTTCGCTGAAGCCCGGCAAACACACAAACACGAACGCTGTTTTGAGGTAAGGAGTGCTTGCCCTTAATACCGCGCATCCAGCGGTTTGCCACCCTTGGGCCAGTCCTTGGCCTTGTCGACAAAATCAGGTCGTGGTTGATGGGAGAAGTACTCAGCCACATCCACTGCCTCCTGATCCGATAATCCACCCTGCCCTAACGGGAATTTCTCGTGGAAGCCGATCGGCATATTGCGTTTCACAAACGCCGCCGCCGTGTAAGTGCGCGCCATGCCCGCGCCGATATTGAACGACTCGTTGCCCCACAACGGCGGGTACACAAAGCTGCCATCGGCCTGTTTCAGGCCCTGGCCGTCGTCACCGTGGCACACCGCACATTGCTGCGCATAGATCAGTTTGCCGTTTTCCGGATCGGGGACGATTTTCGGATCGACCTTGCCCACGCCACGGCCCGCAACCTTGTCCCCCGCTACCGTGTTCATTTTCATCCAGTCAAAATACGCCACCATCGCCTGCATATCCGGCGAGGCTACGGGCAAGGGTTGGCCATTCATCGAGCGACGGAAACAACCATTGATCCGCTCCTCCAGTGTCACTTCCTTGCCCGCCCGTGGCGCATAGCCGGGGAAGAACGCCGAGACCCCGACAAAAGGCGAGCCATCGGCCACGGTGCCTGCGTTCAAGTGGCAACTGGTACAGTTCAGGGCATTGCCGACGTTATCCGGTAACAGCGCCTTGGTTTGCAGATGCAGGCGCATGCCGCGCACCACCTGATCGGCATTGGCGGCACTGAGCAGATTGGCCAGGCGCGGGGTGACAAAGGCGGTCTCGTCGACAGTCTCGGGGTTCAACTGCTTGCGCATCTGCGCGACTTGCCCTGGCTTGATCGCTGGAGCCGCGTTGCCCCAGCTGCTGCGCACAAAGCTGAGGATCTCGGCAATTTCATCATCGCCCAGCCGGGCGAAGCCAGGCATGGTGTACACCCGTGGGTGCGTTGCTGTTTGCGGGGTTTTCCAGCCGGTCAGGGTGATATGCAAGAGTGTCGTCGGGTTGGCCGCGACGATCCCCGGGTTGCCGTTCAACGGCGGGAATATGCCTTTGACCCCGCCGCCATCCGGGCGATGGCAATCAGCGCAGAACTGCGTGTAACCCAACCCGCCACGGCTGCTGTACAGCGTATCCGGTGCCTTGGCGGGTGTGATCGCCACAGCTGACATCGGTAAATCATCTTTGCCTGCAGGTAGCGATTTCAAATAGCTGGCGATGGCAGTCAAGTCTGCATCGGTAAAGTGCTGGGTACTGTGGTGGATCACATCAGCCATATTGCCCGACACCGTAGCAAAACGGTTTTGTCCGGTCTTGAGCAACTGCACGGTGTCCCCCACCGTCCACAGGTTGCGCAGACTCAAGGCGCGCCAGTGCTCGACGGTTTCCCCCGCCAGATAGTGCTTGCCGGCACTGCCGTCATCGCTCATGGCCTTTTCCTGAAAGGCGATACCACGCGGCGTATGGCACGAGCCGCAATGCCCCAGGCCCTGCACCAGATAGGCGCCACGGTTCAGTTCGACGCTTTTGTCCGGGTCGGGGACAAACGGCTGATTATCGACAAACGCCCAGTTCCACAGCGCCAGCCCCCAACGCTGGTTGAACGGGAAGCCCATATCGGCCTCAAGATTGGCCATTTTTACCGGGGCCACATCGTGCATCAGGTAGGCATACAGGGCGCGCATATCGTCTTCGCTCATCTTCGCGTAAGACGGATACGGCATCGCCGGATAGAGGTTTTTCCCCGCAGGTGTCACACCCTGGCGCATGGCCTTGTCGAACTGTTCAAAGCTGTACTGGCCGATACCTGTCTCGGGATCCGGGGTGATATTGCTCGAGTAAATCGTGCCCATTGGCGTTTTCAGCTCGAGCCCGCCCGCCATCTCGGCCCCGCCCATGGCGGTATGGCAGGCAATGCAGTCACCGAGCCGGGCCACATAGTGGCCGCGTTCAATCAGGTTTTTCTCGGGGTTGGCTGCCGGGGTCGGCTCGCTGGCCTGCACCTCAAGGGTACACAGCAACGTCAGGCCGGCTAATGCCAGACGTGGAAAGGTAGAAAGCATCGCGTTATTCCTTTAAGGCGTCGATCTGGGGTGGTCCCCTCGAAACGGGCCGTGCTGGTTTTGTTATGGACTCCTCACAGGACGCTTGTACCGGCTTTTACCGCCACGACGTTTGACCCGGATCATGCACGCCGCAACCAGGGTGTGTGGCCGGGCGCTCTAAGCTAGTTCCAAAACGGTATTTTCCCCTTTGATTTAAAGCACTTAGATTCGCTGAACCGGACCGCCGGACAGCCCCTTCTTATCTTCTTACAACAAGGTCCAAGCCATGTCCGTGCGCACACTCCTGATTGCTCTTTCCCTCGCAGGCCTCAGCTTCGGCGCGCAGGCAGCTGATTTGACCATCGGCTATATCACCGGCATCGACCCCACCAAACTGGCCCAGGCCGAGGGCAGCTACGAGAAAGCCATCGGTGAAAAGATTGACTGGCGCCGCTTTGATTCGGGTCCGGCGGTGGTGTCGGCCCTGGCCTCCGGAGACCTGCAGATCGGCAACCTGGGTTCAAGCCCGCTGGCTGCCGCGGCCTCGCGCAATGTGCCGCTGGTGACTTTTATCGTCACCGCGCAGATCAAGGGTTCCGAAGCTCTGGTGGTGCGTGACGGCAGCGGTATCAACGGCCCGCAGGACCTGATCGGCAAGACCATCGCCACGCCCTTTGTCTCGACGTCGCACTACAGCCTGCTGGGCGCGCTGAAACACTGGAACCTGACCCCGCAGCAGGTCAAGGTGGTCAACCTGAGCCCTGCGCAAATCACCGCAGCCTGGAAGCGTGGCGATATCGACGGCGCGTTCACCTGGTCACCTGCCCTGGGGGAAATTCGCAAGACCGGGAAAATCCTCACCGACGCCGGCCAGGTCAGCGAATGGGGCGCACCGACTTTTGAAGTCTGGGTCGCCCGCAAGGATTTCGCGGACAAACATCCGGAAATCGTCGCTAAATTCGCCAAAGTCAGCCTCGATGCCATCGCCGACTACAACGCCCACCAGACCGCCTGGACTACCGATTCGCCGCAGGTGCAGACAATCGCCCGGCTGACCGGCGCCAGCCCCGAAGACATCCCCGAGTTGCTGCACGGCGCGCACTTCCCTTCGGCAGCCGAGCAAAATTCGGCGCAGTTGCTGGGGGGTGGCACGGCCAAAGATATCGCCGGGACGGCCCTGTTCCTCAAGGAGCAGGGCAAGATCGAAACCGTTCTGCCCGACTATTCAGCCTTTGTCAGCGATAAATTTTTGCCGCAATAACAAGCTGTTAGCCACTGGCACAACAAATGCTTCGTTACGCCCTACAACACAGTGCCTTGCACCGCCGGCTCCGCTCTGGCGCTGCAACAACCTGGGTGAACCCCGACGCCAGACGCGTCCCGGATCATAATAAGGAGCGTAAGGATGGCAACGCCTGTTACAGCGTCACCGATAAATATGCCTGCCGTGAAGACCGTGGGCTTTCTGGTGATACCAAACTTCACCACCATCGGTTTTGCCTCGGCCATCGAAACCTTGCGCATGGCCAATATGGCAGCGCGCTGTGAAATGTTTCGCAGCGTTATCATTGCCCCCACCCTCGATCCGGTCATGGCCAGCAACGGCATGCGTATCCTGCCCGACTATGTGATCGGCGATGCACCAAAACTGGACATTTTGCTGGTGGTGGGTTCAAACCCGATCGTCTCCCACCTCAGCAGCCGCCCGGTGCTCAACTGGCTGCGCAAACTGGCCCACGAACAAGTGGCGCTGGGCGGGATCTGCACCGGCAGCTACTGGCTGGCCCGCGCCGGGCTGCTCAAGGGTTATCGCTGCACCATCCACTGGGAAGATATCGAAACCCTCAAGGACCATTTCCCGGGGATCATTATTTCCAATCAGTTATTCGAACTGGATCGCGATCGCTATACCTGCTCGGGTGGCGTGGCATCGATGGACATGACCTTGCAATTGATTGCCCGCGAACCGGGTGGCCGCGAGATTGCGGCCCACGCTGCCGAGTTGCTGCTGTGTGACCGAGCCCGCGGGCCGCAAGAGCAACAGCGGGTACCGCTGCGCCAGAAGCTGGGTACATCGCAGCCCAAACTGAGTCAGGTGGTGGCAATCATGGAGGCCAATCTGGAAGAGCCGGTCAGCCTGGAAGACCTGGCGCGGTTGAACGAAGTGTCGGTACGTCAGCTAGAACGCCTGTTCCACAAACACCTGCAACGCACACCCAGCCAGTACTACCTGGAGTTACGCCTGGCCAGGGCCCGGAGCCTGTTGCTGCGCAGCGAATCACAAGTGCGGGATATCGCCCTGGCCTGTGGCTTTGTCTCGGCGGCGCATTTTTCCAAGTGCTATAGCCGCTTGTTTGGTGTATCGCCCATTGGTGAGCGCAAGCAGGTGGCGTTGCACTAAAACATCACCCGTAGCAGCTGAGGAGCGGAGCGAGGCTGCGTCCGGCTGCTACGGAGGTAGGAGGCGGCAGGTTAATCCTGCAACGCCTTGTACGCCGTCTCGCGGCTGGCCAGCATCGCCACCAGTGCCACTGCCGCGGCGGCCAGCAGGTACCAGGCCGGGGCCATTTTGTTGCCGGTCATCTGAATCAGCCAGGTGGCAATAAACGGCGCAGTCCCGCCGAACACGGCGTTGGCCACGTTAAAGCTGAAGGCAAAACCGCTGAAGCGCACCCGGGTCGGGAAGATCTCGGCCAGAAAGCACGGCAAGGTGCCGTCGTTCATTGCCAGGATGGCACCGAAGGCAATCTGGATCATCAGGATCACCAGCAGTGACGGGTTGCCCAGCATCCCGAACAGCGGAAAGGTCAGCAGCAGGAACATCACCGAGGCACTGACCAGCATGGTCTTGCGGCCATAGCGGTCCGACAGCTTGCCCATCAAAAAAATCAGACCGATATAGGTCGCCAGCGACACCGTGGAAGCGATAAAGGAATCACTCTCGCTCATGCCCATTTCCGTCGACAGGTAGGTCGGCATGTAACTGAGCAACAGGTAGAAGGCCACCGCATTCAGACAGGTCACGCCAATCCCGATCAATACCGGCCGACGATGCACCGTGAGCAACTCACGAACCGGGGCATGGGTCGCACACTCCTTGGCTTCCAGACGCTTTTCCATCTCCAGGAACTTGGGTGAGTCCTGCAAATGCACACGGATATAGCGCCCCACCAGGCCAAAGGGTGCCGCCAGCAGGAACGGCAGGCGCCAGCCCCAGTCGTGCAGGTTTTCAACCGTCATCAAGGCATGCATGCCCGCGACAAATACCGCGCCAAACAACAGGCCGGCCGCCGTGCTCGCCGGTACGATGCTGGTATAAAAACCGCGCTTGCCCTCAGGTGCATACTCGGCCAGAAACGCCGAAGCGCCCGCGTATTCCCCTGAGGCCGAAAAGCCCTGCACCAGACGAATCAACAACAGCAACACCGGTGCCCAGAGGCCGATCTGGTTATAGGTGGGCAGCATGCCGATGCAAAAAGTCGCCACGGTCATGATCAGGATCGACCAGGACAAGGCGCTGCGCCGCCCGTACTTGTCGCCAAAATGCCCCCAGACCAGACCACCGAACGGGCGCACGATAAACGACAGGGCGAACACCGCGAAAGTGGCCAGCAGCCCGGTGGTGGTATCGGTTTGCGGGAAGAACGTCAGGGCGATGACCGTCGCCAGGTAACCATAGGCAGCGTAGTCAAACCACTCGACAAAGTTGCCCATAAAGCTGGCCGTGGCGGCACGGCGCAATGCCTTGCGCTCACTGAGGCGCTCGACCTGCTGTTCGGGGGTCAGGGGCAATGCGATAGTTGCGCTGGGGATACTCATTGAGCACCTCCTGAGAAAGAGATGCGTGATGGAAAAATGGCAAGCAACGTCGCGACATGGGACATGACAGATACCCTCATTGTGTTCTTTTTGGCAGGGGTAAACAGGTCAGAAAACGCTGCGCAATCTGTGTACGCATACGTTGGTATCGAGCTCGGAGTGGGAGCGAGCCTGCTCGCGAAGGTATCACCCCGGATTGACGAGGCGCCGCGGTGATACCTTCGCGGGCAGGCCCGCTCCCACAATGCCGCGCAATGACTATTTTTTGATGATGTTGTGCTGCGGGCCATACGGGAAGTGGGTGATGTTCTCGCCGCCCTGTTCGTTGACGATCAGGATATCGTGCTCGCGATACCCGCCTGCTCCCGGACGACCTTCAGGGATCATGATCATCGGCTCGATCGACACCACCATGCCCGGCTCCAGCACCGTGTCGATATCTTCACGCAACTCCAGCCCGGCCTCGCGGCCATAGTAATGACTGAGGGTGCCAAAGGAGTGACCATACCCGAAGGTGCGGTATTGCAGCAGGTCGTGTTCCATGAAAATTTCATTGAGCTGCAGAGCAATGTCCGAACACTTCATGCCGGGCCTGATCAGCTTCAGGCCGGCCTCGTGTACCTTGACGTTGACCTCCCACAGGCGCAGGTGCTCGTCGGAGCAATGGTCCAGAAACAGGGTGCGTTCCAGCGCCGTGTAGTAACCGGCAATCATCGGGAAGCAGTTGAGGCTGAGGATATCGCCCTTGTTCACCTTGCGGCTGGTGACCGGGTTATGGGCGCCGTCGGTGTTGATCCCCGACTGGAACCAGGTCCAGGTATCCATCAACTCCGAATCGGGAAAGGTACGGGCAATTTCACGCACCATCGCCTGGGTGGCATGCAGCGCCACTTCATATTCCGGCACCTGATCGCGCAAGGCCTCGACGATGGCCGCGCCACCAATATCGGCAATCCGTGCGCCGTGGCGAATGATGGCGTGTTCTTCCGCCGACTTGATCATGCGCATACGCATGCACGGCGCGGCGATGTCCACCAGCTCGGCCTGGGGATAGCGGCTGGCGAGCTTGTCGCGATTGAGCAGGTTCATGTGATCGAACTCGATACCGATGCGCCCCGCCTTGGGCAGCGCCTGCTGGATCGCCACAAAGTAGTTGTCGCGCTGCCAGTCGGTATACACGATGTTGTCGGTGCCCATGGTCCGGCGCCACGGCTGCCCGCCGTCAATATTGGCGCTGATGGTCACCGCGCTGTCCTGGGTCACCACCAGCGCGTAGTTGCGGCCAAATGAGCAATACAGGAAATCGCTGTAGTAGTTGAGGTTGTGGTACGAGGTGAACACAGCAGCATCGATATTGTTCTGCGCCATATAGGCCCGCAGTTTTCCCTGGCGGTTCGCGTACTCCTGGGCCGAGAACGTCGGAGTGACCTTTTCGCCGTTCTTTATCTGGATGGTTTTCGGCATTTGCATGGCATATGTCCCTGTCATTGATCGAGCGTCAGGAGCCGCCGGCAGGCGGGTCGTTGAGGAACATTCGAACAGATACAAGCACGGATTTTTTGTGCGAATCCGACCTGTAGTTGATCAGATCCGCTGTGCAATCTTGCCCTCTTTCCTTGATAGCATTTGCGCAGCATGGCCAATGATGGGATATTCGCAAATGTGAAATATTCTCATTAGAACCCCTATGCACACATCCCCCCGGTTACTTCTGGTAGAAGACGACTTCAGGCTGCGCCACGATCTGGAGCGACATCTGCTGCAACGCGGCTTTGCCGTAACATCCTGCATCGACGGCATTCAGGGCCTGAGCGCTTTGCAGTCGCAGTGTTTCGACCTGGTGCTGCTCGATATCATGCTGCCCGGTATGGACGGTCTGGCGCTGCTTGAAGCCCTGCGCCTGCAACAAAATGTCCCGGTGATGCTGATGTCGGCCTTGGGCAACGAGCAAGACCGAATCACCGGGTTTACCCGAGGTGCCGACGACTATCTGCCCAAACCCTTCAGCCTCGCCGAGCTGGACGCCCGCACCGATGCCCTGCTGCGGCGCATGGCCATGTTCCAGCGCCCGCCGGGGCTGCCGCACCACCCGCGGCTGAGCTTTGATGAAGAGGCTCTGGACGTGGTGCACAACGGCCAGAGTGCAGGCCTGACCCACTCCGAATTCCGCCTGCTGAGCATCCTGCACGAACATGACGGCGAGGCCTTGAGCAAGGCGTTTCTCTACCAGCAGGTGCTTCACCGCATCTACACCCGGCTGGACCGCGGCCTGGATGTACATGTGTGCAATGTGCGACGCAAGCTGGCGGCCATTGGCGTCCGGCATGTGCAGATCCAGGCCGTGCGTGGCCAGGGTTATATCCTGGTCAGCATGGATAACCCCTGATGCGCCGCCATCCCTTGCTATGGAAACTGGCCCTGCTGCAAATCGCTTTCTGCCTGCTGCTGACCTGGATCATCTGGATCTGGGGAGTATCGGCCGAACGTCGCACCTATTTTCTTTCGGCCGCCGACCAGCAGTACCTGGCCGACTACGCACAGCAGGCTGAAGGCATCTGGCACAACCAGGGCCCGGCCGGGCTGGCACGTTTTAGCGAAGAGCTGATGGCGAGGGAGGACACTTGGGTAACGGTACTGGGGCCAAACCTGCAAAGCCTGAGCAATACCCCTCTCACCGCCCACAACTATCGCCAGTTGACCTTTATGCGCCAACTGAACTGGCCCATGAGCCGACGTCTGCAGGACGAGCTGCCCTATGTCAGCATCCCCTTTCCCGGGCAGCCGCAACAAGGCCAGCTGGTGATCCAGCTTCCCGAGCGGTTGCTGCCCGGAGGCCTGACACCCTGGACCCATGTGCTCAGTCACGGCGTGATGCCAACGCTGCTGGCCGCGCTCCTCGGGCTGCTGATCTACCGCCACCTGGTGCTGCCACTCAACCGTTTGCGTGACCGCGCCGACGCCTTGCGTGCCGATGACCTGGACAGTGAAGCACCGCTACCGCTGATCAAACGCAGGGATGAACTGGGGGAACTGGCCCAGGCCTTCGAACACATGGCCAGCCGCCTGCGCCAGAGCCTCAACCAGCAACGCCTGTTATTGCGCACCCTGTCCCATGAACTGCGTACCCCCTTGGCACGATTGCGCATCGCCCACGACAGCCATTTACCGGCTGAGCACATGCGCCAGCGACTCGATCGCGAGATCGACGATATGCAGCGCCTGCTGGAAGACACCCTCAACCTCGCCTGGATGGACACCGAGCGCCCGCAACTGGCAAGCGAGCCGGTGCTGGTACTGTCCGTATGGGAAGCCCTGTGTGAAGACGCCTGCTTTGAAAGCGGTTGGCTGGTCGAGCGACTGCCCTGTCTGCTGGGCGAAGACTGTTACGTGCAAGTGCATCTCGACAGCCTGGCCCAGGCCCTGGAAAACCTGCTGCGCAATGCAATACGTTATTCACCGCCCGCCGGCAAAGTGACTTTGAGCGGCTGGCGTGAAGGTGATGCCTGGCACCTGTGCCTGAGCGACCAAGGCCCCGGCGTCGATCCGCAGGACCTGGCCAGCCTGTTCGTGCCTTACCAGCGCCTGAAGGGTTCGCTAGGCGAAGGCTTCGGCCTGGGCCTGGCCATCGCCCAACGTGCCATTGAACTGCAACAGGGCCGGTTGTGGGCCAGCAATGGCCAGCCGGGGCTGTGCATGCATGTGCTGTTGCCGGTGGCGCGTCCTCCTGACTGAAACAGAAAACCCTGTGGGCTTGCCCGCGATGCCGCCAACTCGGTTCAACAGACAAACAGCGGCGATCCCATCGCGGGCAAGCCCGCTCCCACAGTGAAGTGTTTAGAAAGTTAATGCGCTTTACTCTCAATTAGCAGTCATTATCATTCGTGATCTTCCTGTATCAGGCTGTCCCGGAGATCACCCGATGTTGCAACATGCGCTGCGCCCTATCGCTCCCTTCGTTCTGTCCGGCTGCTGCTTGCTGGCCAGCTCCGTGCATGCCGCTGCCGCGCTGGAGCTGGAAAACACCAACGTGGTTGCCACCGCCCTGGAAGAAACCAAACAGGCACCCGGGGTCTCGGTGATCACCGCAGAGGACATCAAGAAACGCCCACCGTCCAACGATCTGTCGCAGATCATCCGCACCATGCCCGGGGTCAATCTCACGGGCAACTCCACCAGCGGCCAGCGCGGCAACAACCGTCAGATCGACATCCGCGGCATGGGCCCGGAAAACACCCTGATCCTGGTCGACGGCAAACCGGTCAACAGCCGCAATTCGGTGCGCTACGGCTGGCGCGGCGAGCGTGACAGCCGTGGCGATACCAACTGGGTACCTGCCGATCAGGTAGAGAGCATCGAAGTACTGCGCGGTCCGGCCGCCGCCCTCTACGGCAACGGCGCGGCTGGCGGCGTGGTGAATATCATCACCAAGCAGGCCGGGGCCGAAACCCACGGCGACGTCACGGTCTATTCCAACTTCACGACCCACAAGGACGAAGGCGCCAGCAAACGCGTGAGTTTCGGCCTCAACGGCCCGCTCACCGACAACCTGAGCTATCGCGTATACGGCAATATCGCCAAGACCGACCCCGATGACTGGGACATCAACTCAGGCCATGAATCAGAGCGCACCGGCAATCAGGCCGGCACCCTGCCCGCTGGCCGCGAAGGCGTGCGCAACAAGGATGTCAACGGCCTGCTCAGCTGGCGCATGACCCCGCAGCAGACCCTCGACTTCGAGGCTGGTTACAGCCGTCAGGGCAACCTCTATACCGGCGATACGCAAAACACCAACAGCAACGCCTACGTCAAAAGCCTGCTGGGCCACGAGACCAACCGTACCTACCGCGAAACCTATGCCCTGACCCACCGTGGTGAATGGGACTTTGGTAACAGCATGGCCTACCTGCAATACGAAAAAACCCGCAATACGCGGATCAACGAAGGCCTGGCAGGCGGCACCGAAGGCATTTTCAGCAGTGGTGATTTCTATACTGCGGTATTGCGCGACCTGACCGCCCACGGCGAGGTCAATCTGCCGCTGCACGCAGGTTTCGACCAGACCCTGACCCTGGGCAGCGAATGGACCCAGCAAAAGCTCGACGACCCCAGCGCCAACACCCAGTCCACCAGCGAAGGCGGTTCGGTCAGCGGCCTGAGCAGCAGCAATCGCAGCACCACCTCCTCGGCGCAGATTTTCTCGTTGTTTGCCGCCGACAATATCGAGCTGCTACCCGGCACCATGCTCACCCCCGGCCTGCGTCTGGACCACCACAGCGTGGTCGGCAACAACTGGAGCCCGTCGCTTAACCTGTCCCATGCCCTGACCGAAACAGTCACCCTCAAGGCCGGCATCGCCCGCGCCTATAAAGCGCCTAACCTGTACCAGCTCAACCCCGATTACCTGCTCTACAGCCGCGGCCAGGGTTGCTATGGCCAGAGCACCAGTTGCTACCTGCAAGGCAACGCCGACCTGAAAGCCGAAACCAGCGTCAACAAGGAACTGGGCATCGAGTACAAGGAAAACGGCGTCGTCGCGGGCCTGACTTACTTTCGCAACGATTACAAAAACAAGATCGAATCCGGCATGAGCCCCATCGGCAATGCCGTGGGCGGAACAGGCACCTATGCCAATGCCGCGATCTACCAGTGGGAAAACGTACCCAAGGCACTGGTCGAAGGCCTTGAAGGCACCCTTACCCTGCCCCTGGCGCCGCAACTGACCTGGACCAACAACTTCACCTATATGCTGCAATCGAAAAACAAGCAGACCGGTGACGCCCTGTCCGTCACCCCGCGCTACACCCTTAACTCCATGCTGGACTGGCAGGCAACCGATGACCTGTCGCTGCAAGCGAGCGTGGCCTGGTACGGCAAACAGACACCGAAAAAATTCGACTACCACGGCGACCGCGTCACCGGCACCGCCAACAACCAGCTTTCGCCTTATGCCATTGCCGGCATCAGCGGTACCTACGCCATTACCGCCAACCTGAGCCTGACCACGGGTATCGATAACCTGTTCGACAAGCGCCTGTTCCGTGAGGGCAACGCCCAGGGTGTGACCAATATCGCCGGGGCCGGGGCGGCGACTTACAACGAGCCGGGGCGTACGCTCTACACCAGCCTGACCGCGTCGTTTTAAAGCATAACGAGATCGCCTGATGAGAAACCTGACCCTGCCATTGACGCTGCTGCTTGCCCTGGCCCTCCCCGGGCAAGCCGCCCAGGCCCGGCCCGCGCCTGACCAGCTGATGGACACCCGCCTGCTGCAGCGTACAGATATGGACTACCGCTTCAGCCGCTTGCTGATCGACTCCGCCGATGGCCAGCGCCATTATCAGCTATGGATCGGTCGACCCAATGCCGCGCCGCCGAAAAACGGTTTCCCGGTGCTGTGGATGCTCGACGGCAATGCCGCCATCGGCGCACTGGATGCCGACCTGCTGCGGGATCTTGCCCGTGGCAAGGCACCATTACTGGTCGCCATCGGCTACCAGACACCACTGCGCATCGAGCGCACTGCCCGCATTTACGACTACACCCCGAACAGGCCTGGCCTGACCGTGCAAATCGACCCGCTGAGCGGGTTGCCCAGTGGCGGTGCGGATGTCTTCCTGGACCTATTGCGCGAGCGCATGCGCCCGGCGGTGGCGGCCAAGGCACCGATCAACCTGCAGGAGCAAATCTTATGGGGCCATTCCTATGGCGGCCTGCTGGTGCTGCACGCCCTGCTCACCCGCCCCGGAGAATTTTCCCGTTACGCAGCGGCCAGCCCGTCGCTGTGGTGGGCCGACATCCACCCCGGCGCGGACTTCAAGCAACGCATGAACGGGCACAAGGCCGATTTGCTGTTGATGCGCGGCACGGCCGAACCCGCTAACCCGCGCGGCCCGAGCGACGGCGAGCCAGACAGACTGATCCGCCAACTGGCGGGTGAACTGAGTGATATCCCGGGACTGGCGGTTGACTATCAGACATTCGACGGCATGAGCCACGGCGAAACCCTGCCGGCTTCGCTGCGGCGGGTATTGCAAAACTTTTAGCCGCTGCCAGCCCAGCCAACTTTTGCGGGAGCGGGATTGCTCGCGATGGCAGCGCCTCGGTTGGTCTGGCAGACTGCAGCGCCTGTATCGCGAGCAAGCCCGCTCCCACAAGGTATGCGGCGGTGTCCATCTACCCTGGAAGTTTACGTGTTTGAATTAACCAGCTATCTGGGTCTGTTCCTCGCCGCCTTTGGCGCAGCATCGCTGCTGCCCATGCAGTCGGAAGCCGTGTTGGTCGGCATGCTGCTGTCAGGCAAATATGCAGCCCTGACCCTGCTGGCTGTCGCCACCCTGGGCAATGTGCTGGGCTCGGTACTGAATTGGCTGTTGGGCCGCTCGGTGGAACGCTTTCGGCACAAGCGCTGGTTTCCGGTCAGCGAGCAAAAGCTCGACAGGGCCCAGCAGTTCTATCTGCGTTACGGGCGCTGGTCACTGCTGCTGAGTTGGATGCCGATTATCGGCGATCCGCTGACCATGATCGCCGGGGTCATGCGCGAACCGCTGTGGAGTTTCGTGCTGATCGTCACCCTGGCCAAAGGTACCCGGTACCTGCTACTGACCGCGGCAACCCTGGGCTGGTCCTAGACAACCAGCCTGCGGGGTGTCAAACCGGCTCTGCGGCGATGCGGTTTTCCATGGCCGGAGGGTATTCAGGCAGCCAGGACAGGGGCATCAGCTGATTGTACTTTTGAAAGAACGAGGACTGGATCCGCCCGCGAATCGGCTCAAGCTGCTCAATCAGCTGCGTCAGTGCCTGCTGTTGCAAAGCCAGGTTCACTTCATCCTCGGCCGTATTGCTGTCGGGCAGTGCCAGCGACTGCAACACAATACTGTCACTGAAGTAAGCCGGCACCCGCCGACCATTACGGTGCAGCTGGTTTTCGGCGCGATAGCATTGCACAAGCCCCGCCATGACCATTTCGGCCTTGTTCAGGCCACTGGCCAGGCGCGGTTTCAGATTGCGTTTTTCGTCCAGAACTGACTGATACCTCACCAGTTGCTCATTGCAGGCCAGCACATCGGACTCCAACTGTTCAAGGAACTCATGCTTGAGTGCCATCAGTTCGTTGCGTACATCTGCAATTTCGTCCTGGTACACACCCAGTGCTTCGTTGCGACGCTTCTGCTGTTTGCCATACCCGGCGTGATTTTGCGCACGCAAGGCGCACAATTCAGCCTCGCGCTCCCGTGCGCGGTATTCCAGACGTTGCAGGCGTACGGCGTAATTGTTCAGCAGGTCCTGTGCCGCCCGCTCGAACGCCTGATCAAATTCGCCGCAACGTTTTACCGTGCCAACAATATCCAGTGCTGTCAGGCGGGTTTGCACCAGGGCGATGCGCGCCTCGGCCCAGGCCAGCACCTTGTGCCGTTCTGACTCAAGGGTCGTGCGGATCTGTTCTTCAATGGCCGTCAGCCGGGTGGCTTCCACGGGGGGATAGCCCTGCTCGCCATGGCGCCGGGCTTGCTCGACGATATTCAGCTCACGCTTGAGGCTTTCAAATTCAAGCGGTACCAGAAAAGGGTTATCCACGTGAGCACGGCTGCGCTCAGCCTGCCCCAAAATATTCAACAGCTTTTTGAATAACTGCATGGCGTTCGCTCCGCTAAACCCTTGATCTCAACAGCCGGCACTTCAGATTAATATCATCATGCCAATGCCTTTGCATAACAACAATAGATTAGTAGCACTTTGACATCTGCACAGCCAAAACCGTGGAAAAACAGCGTTATGGCGAATGATTCCTGATGCCAAATCTATAAGCTGACAGGCCTGTCAAGTTTATAAAAATTTATCCTGGCCACCCTGCAACGAAATACTATTTCAAGCAAATGCCTGCAAAATCCTGAAAAGACGGCACTTTTAACCACAAAAATCAGTTTAGTTTCGATATTAAAAAAAACAAAAAAATACACAAAATCTGAAATCAAAATGAAACAGCCCCCCTCTACCTTTGCAACCTGTCACTTGAGACAGGTTCTGGGCATTTCTTCTGCGTCCTGGCAAACCGCAAGTGAAAACCTGAACGGATGTTCAGCTTTTTGATCCCCTCTGTGGATTGGAGTACACGCAATGCGAAGCTGGGAAGAACCCAAGAAAAAGCGTCTGCATATCGAAATCATCCCGATGATCGACGTGATGATGTTCCTGCTGGTGTTTTTTGTATTGATCAGTCTCAACGTGATACCCGCACTCGGCATCAAGACCCAGTTGCCAGGTGCCGCTCATGCGCAGCAGCTCAAGCCGCAAAACAAGGCGGTCATCACCCTGGGCCTGGACGAGCGCCTGCAACTGGATGGCAAGGATCTGAACCAGAGCGATCTGGTGGCTCAACTCAAGGCCATGGAAAACCCTGACGAAAAAATGGTGATCATCCTCAACAGCGATGCAGGTGTTGAGGTGGCGCGTCTGGTCAGCGTGATGGATGTGCTCAAGGGCAGCGGCTTCTCGTCTGTCTCCATTGCGACGCGGAAGCTGTAGGCCATGTCGGTTTTTTTCAAATCACGCAAAGCCATCGCCTGTTTGCCGGCCATCTGCCTGCTGGCGGTGGCCGTCCATAGCAGCATGGACACGGACCTGAAAATCACGCCCAAATACGACGACAGCAGCGTCGAAGTGGCCCTGATAGATCTGGATGAACTGCTGCCTCCCCCTCCCGAGCCTGAACCGGAGCCCGAGCAGGTCGCCGAGTTGCCACCACCGGAGGAGGAAGTGGTCGAAGCCGTGGAAATCGCGCCTCCCCCACCACCCAAACCCAAACCGCCAGCTCCCAGGCCGCCGCCACCCAAGCCCAAGCCGCAGGTGGTCAAGGCCGTACCGACACCACCCAGGCCTCAGCCTGTGCTGCAAGCGCCCACGCCTGCACCCGCTACGGCCCCCCCTGTAGCGCCAGCCAGACCGATTGCCCAGGCCCCGCGCGCCAACCCGGCAGACCTGGAGAGCCGCTATATCGCCCGGCTGCTGGCGGAGCTGGAGAAATACAAGCAATACCCGCGAGGTCGCGAGGCTTCACTGCAACGCCCGCAAGGCAATGTGGTGGTGTGGTTGCTGGTTGACCGTAGCGGCAAGGTGCTCGACTCGGGCATTGAAAAAAAGGCGACCAATATGCTGCTCAATCGCGCCGCACAAACCAGCTTGCAACGCCTCGATAAAGTTGTGCCCTTCCCCGAGGAAAGTTTCTCGGGCAAGGATAAATACCGTTTCAGCGCCACGCTTGTATACAACACAGAGCCATAACTAAAGCACGTCAGCTCTGACACTTACGCTTAGGGGAAACTGTTTTGAAACTCAATACTTTATTCGCAACGCTACTTGCCGTTGGGGTTGGCGGCTGGACGTTATCAACGCTCGCAGAAGACACCGTTGATATAGGCAAGGTTAATGTCACCGGACAGAGTCTGGGTAATGGGCTTATGGTCGAAGAAGACAGCGCCAAAGGCCGTTCGACCGTAACCAAGGAAGCGATGGACGAAATGGCACCGACTGCCAACGCCATCGACAAGCTCAAGTACACCCCCGGCATCAACGTTTCCAGCACCGACGCATCAGGGGTAAGCGGCACCAGCTTCACCATGCGCGGGATGAACTCCGACCAGGTCGGCGTCTCCTCGGACGGTATCCCGATCAACGATTCCGGGGACTATGCGGTGTATGCCAACCTGCTCGGCGACCCGGAAAACCTCGGCGAAGTCTTTGTCACCCAGGGTTCTTCGGAAATCGACGGCCCGCATATCGGCTCCAGTGGCGGCAACATTGGCCTGGTGACCCTGCGCCCGACCAAGGACTTCGGCGTCTTTGTCAAACAGTCGGTCGGTTCCAACAGTTTGAACAAATCATTCGCGCGGATTAACACCGGCGATTTGAATGGTTTTAAAACCTTTGTCTCGGCGTCCCATACAGAAGGCGAAAAGTGGCGCGGCAAAGGCACCGTACGCGCCGACAGAGTTGAGTGGAACACCTTGTTCGAAGATGGCAACGGCAACTCGACCAATGCCATCTTCAAATACAGCACCCAGGAAAACTACAACTACAACACCCTGAGCAAGGCACAGTTTCAGAAGTCGGGCCGTGGCCTGGACTATGCCGAAATCCCGATCTACAACAGCAGCGGCAAGTTGACCCAGTACTACAAGATCAACCGCAACCCGTTTGAAAACGCATCAGCCACCCTGACCCAGCGCTTTCAGTTGCGTGACGACCTGGCGCTGACCATCGCACCCTACTACTTCTGGTCCAATGGCGGCAGCTTCAGCGGCCAATCGGCGACCGGGCTGTCTTCGACCAGCGACAAGGCCGGCAACTTTGACCTCAGCGGACTGGCCTACGACACCTACTACCGCCCATCATGGACCGAGAGCTGGCGCCCTGGCGTGACCACCAAACTGAAATGGGACTTCAACGAAGCCCACAGCATCGATGTCGGTTACTGGTATGAACGTGCCCGCCAGCGCCAGACCCAGCCTTTTATCAGCATCACCGAAAACGGTACGCCGGATGATATCTGGGGCGACTACAACAGTGGCAACCAGCTCACCGACAAAAATGGCGCCACGGTACAGGGCCGTCACCAGTACACCGTCACCCCGGCACAGAAAATCTGGGCCCAGGACGTGTGGACGGTCACCCCTGACCTGACCCTCACCGGCGGCATTGCCTACCAGTACGTCGAACGCGATGGCAACAACCTCGGCAGCCTGTACAGCGCTCCCGAAAAGCGTGATGCCAGGTACCACGAGTTTTTGCCCAACTTCAGTGCGCGCTACCAGATCAACGAGCAGCACCAGGCGTTCTACAACGTCACCCGCAATATGCGTACGCCGCCCAACTACGTGCTTTACAACGCCGGCGACTCCATCAGCCTGGCCCCGGAACTGAGCTGGAACCAGGAACTGGGTTGGCGTTTCACCCAGGACGACATGCTGCTGAGCGCCACCCTGTTCCATATCTCGTACAAGGATCGTCAGCTGTCGACCACCAATGCGGACGGTGACTACGAAATGCTCAACGTCGGCAGCGTGGTCAACAAGGGTCTGGAACTGGAGTGGAGCGGCCTGCTGCCCTACAACTTCAACTACTACACCTCTTACACCTATACCAGCGCCGAGCAGCAGGATGACGTGACCACACGCAACAAGGAACTGCCCACCTCCGGCAAGCAACTGGCCAACGTGCCGAAAAACATGCTCAACGCCAGCCTGGGTTACGACAACAAGCGCTACTACGGCAACGTGGCCGCCAAGTATGTGGGCAGCTACTACGGCGACCTGACCAACGACCAGGAAATCTCCGGGCGTACCACCTTCGATATCAACGCCGGGGTGCGCCTGCCGGTGGACAAGAAGATCCTCAAGTCGGCGGCCATTCGCGTTTCGATGCTCAACGTGTTTGACAAGGAGTACCTGTCATCGGCGCGCACCGTGGTGCTCAACGCTGCACCGGTCAACGGCGTCAGCGCCGCCACGCCTTACTACAACGTCGGTGAAGAACGCACTGCCATGGTCTCTTTCGAAGCCAGCTTCTGACCCCCGCACCCGGGCCTGCCAGCACGACAGGCCCGGGTCATGAACGTATTTAGAGGACACCCCGAATGAACATGAATCTGCTCCACGACATCACCTTCTACGTCATGTACGGCGCCGCAGCCCTGGCCGCTTTTGTGGTCGTCGAACGCTGCATCTTCTTCAGCTACTCGCTGCGCAAGGCGCGTCAGCTGGTGCCTGCGGTCAATGGCAAAGTCCGCAGCATCGCCGACCTGCCTGCCGGGCTGACCGCACGCGACAGCCTGCCCCTGCAACTGCTCTCGCAGATCTACGACGGCCGTCGCCAACTGCATTCGCACCAGGAGCTTGAAGACCTCGGCCAGGCCATTTACATCTCCATGCGCGGCAAGCTGTCCCACAGCCTGTGGATCCTCGAAGCCGTGGTCGCCGGTGCGCCGCTGCTGGGCCTGCTCGGCACCATCATGGGCATCATCGACACCTTCAAGGCACTGGCCGAGGCCGGTGTTTCCGACCCGGGCGAAGTGTCCCGTGGCATCGGTACGGCGCTGTACGCCACCGCACTGGGGATCTCCATCGCGCTAGTGGGCATGGTCTTCAATAGCCATCTGCAAGATCGCCTTGAACTGATCAACGACCACCTCAAGATGCTTTTGCTGCGCGCAGGCCTGGGCACGCAATACGTCACCTCGTCAGCACCTGCCGCCGCCACTGCTGGCCAGCCACGTACCGCCTGACCGGCACCAAGGAGCTTGCATGTCGAATCTTCTCTCGCGTCTGCGCAGTGCCAGTATGGTCATCCCGGCAGCATTGGTGCTGGCCGCCTGCCAGCAACCGGTCAAGCCGGTCGCTATCAATATTGCCGCGATCAACGATTTTCACGGCAATCTGGCCGCCACCCCGTTCACCTACACCGATGCCACGGCACCGGCTGGCAAAGTGTCGCTCAAGGCGGGGGGTATCAACGCCCTGAGCGGCGTGGTTGGCGAACTGCGCAAACAGGACCCGCAACTACTATTGATTGGCGCGGGCGACATGATCGGCGGCAGCCCGCCGATGTCTTCGATGTGGGCCGATGAGCCGACGCTCGAAGCCCTCGGCGAACTGGGGCTGAAGTTCAGTGTGGTTGGCAACCATGAACTGGATCTGGGCAAACTGGAGTTGCAACGCCAGATCAATGGCGGCTGCGTGTCGCCGCGCCCGGACAAGGCCTGCCAGTTTGACAACAACTACAGCGGCACGCGCTTCCCCTATATGGCGGCCAACCTGATCGACGCGCAAACCGGCAAACCACTGCTGCCTGCTTACCGTATCGAGCAGGCCAACGGCGCCAAAATCGCCTTTGTCGGCGCGGTGTTGCGCGACCTCCCGGCCTATGTAAGCCAGCAGAGCATGGACGGTCTGTACACCATTGACGAGGCCGAGGCGATCAACGCGCAACTGCCCGAACTGCGCAAACAAGGGGTGGATGCCGTGGTCGCGGTGATCCACCAGGGCGGTGAAACCACCGAACGCTTCGACCAGCAGGATTGCAGCCAGCTCAAGGGCGATATCGTCGATGTGGCCGAGCGTCTGGACCCGCAAATCAAAGTGGTGGTCACCGCCCACACCCACCAGGGCTACCTGTGCCGCCTGGGCGACAAGCTGATCACCCAGGGCAGCTCGTTCGGCCGCCTGCTGACCCATATCACCCTCACCGTGGACCCGGTCAACCACCAACTGCTCGATGCTAAGGCACAAAACATCGTGGTTGACCCCGCGCGCTACACGCCGCTGCCAGAAATTGCCGCGCTGCAGGCCGATATTGAAGCGCGCAGCAACGAACACCTGAACAAACCCGTGGCCCGTATCGCCACCCGCGAAATCAACCGCACCCTCAACGACGCTGGAGAATCGGCCATGGGCGACCTGATCGCCGATGCACAACTGCACGCCACCCGCGCCCTGGGCGCCGAGGTGGCACTGACCAACCTGGGCGGCATCCGCACCGACCTGATGCTCGAACCCGGCCAGCAGCACCTGACCTATGGCCAGGTAGCCTCCGTACAACCGTTCAACAACACCCTGAACATCCTTACCCTCAGCGGTGCCCAGCTCAAGCAATTGCTGGAGCAGCAATGGCAGAACAACGGCTTCGGTTTTTATCCCCTGCAGCCATCGGCCACCCTCAGCTATCGCTGGGATGCCAGCAGGCCCCAGGGCCAGCGGATCATCGCCGACAGCCTGAAAATCGATGGCAAACCGGTGCTGCCCGAGCAGAGCTACCGGATCACGGTCAACTCGTTTATGGCCGGGGGCGGTGACAACTTCAGCGTACTCAACCAAGCCAGCCAGCGGGTGGATACCGGCCTCAACGATCTCCAGGCACTGGTCGATCATCTGCAAGCCCAGGACCGCGCCGGGCAGCCAGCGGGAGCAAGCACGCCACAACAACGGATTGAAAAAGTTGCCCAGCCCCTGGCTGACGTCACCGCGAGCAACGCCCCATGAACCGCAGCCCCGAAGCTCAGGCGCAGTACGAGCGCCTGTTACCTGAAGCGATCGCCGCAGCGAAAGCGGCCTGGTGTCCGCACTCGAACTTCCCGGTGGGTGCGGCGCTGCTCACCGCCGATGACCGGATCATTCGCGGCTGCAACGTCGAGAACGCCTCATACGGCCTGACCAACTGTGCCGAACGCGGCGCCCTGTTCAGCGCCATTGCCCAGGGCCATGCACCTGCCAGCTTCAAGGCGATGCTGGTGTATGCCCCGAACGTGGCGCTGATCTCCCCGCGCGGCGCCTGCCGTCAGGTCATGCACGATCTGATGAGCCCTCACTGCGTGGTGTATTGCGTCGGCCACGAAGCGGCGGCCGCCCGCGAGTGGACGGTCGAGCAATTGCTGCCCGGTGCCTTCGGTTTCTGAACCGGTGCGATCTTGATGCGTGACATACGGAAATCTGGTCAATGAGTTTCGTTGGAGTGGTGGTATTGATTCTCCTGGCGGTGCTGCTGTCCAGCAACCGCCGGGCAATCAAGTTGCAGACCGTAGTCGGGGCATTTGTATTGCAGGCAGGCCTGGGTGCCTTCGCCCTCTATGTGCCATGGGGCCAGGCAACGCTGGCTGCGATCAGCGATTCGGTTGCCCTGCTGCAAGACTATGGCAATGAAGGCATCAGCTTTGTTTTCGGCCCTCTGGCAGGTAGCAAAATGAGCGAAGTGTTTGGCAGCCAGGGCTTTGTTTTTGCGATCAAGGTGCTGCCGCTGATTGTGTTTTTCAGCAGCTTTATCGCCATCCTTTACTACCTGGGCATCATGAGTGTGGTGATCCGCGTGATTGGCGGCGGCTTGCAGCGGGTGCTGGGCACCAGCCGTACCGAGTCGATGTCGGCCACGGCGAATATTTTTGTCAGCCAGTCCGAAGCGCCCATTGTGGTGCGCCCGTTTCTGGACGGTATGACCCGCTCTGAACTGTTCGCGGTGATGGTCGGCGGCATGGCTTCGGTCGCAGGTTCGGTGCTGATCGGCTATGCCAGCCTGGGCGTGGAGCTTAAATACCTGATTGCCGCCAGTTTTATGGCTGCCCCCGGCGGTTTGCTGATGGCCAAGCTGATGGAGCCGCAAACCGCTGAACCGCGCGACAACTTCAGTGACATCGAGGTATACCCCGACGATAAACCGGCGAATGTCATCGACGCCGCCGCACTGGGGGTCAGTAACGGCCTGCAACTGGCCCTTAATGTGGGCGCGATGCTGCTGGCCTTTATTGCCCTGATAGCCATGCTCAACGGCATCCTGGGCTGGGTGGGCAACTGGTTCGGTTTTGCCCACCTGAGCCTGCAACTGATTCTTGGCCATGTGTTTGCGCCACTGGCTTTTGTCCTCGGCGTACCGTGGAGCGAGGCCATGACGGCAGGCAGTTTTATCGGCGAAAAACTGGTGCTCAACGAGTTCGTCGCCTATGTCGATTTCGCGGCCTATCTTGACCCGGTCCAAGCCGCTGCCAAAGGCATCCAGGTACTGTCGGGGCCCACCCAGGTGATCGTAACCTTTGCCCTGTGCGGTTTTGCCAACCTGTCGTCGATCGGCATCCTGCTCGGCAGCCTGGGCGTCATGGCGCCCTCGCGGCGTCAGGATATCGCCCGCCTGGGCCTGCGCGCAGTAATTGCCGGAACCCTGTCCAATCTGATGAGTGCTGCGTTGGCGGGGGTGTTTATTTCCCTGTGAAGCCCGCCCCCATAAACAAGCCTGCATCCCCCCTCACAGACCTTTATGCCTGGATAGACTGCCAATGAAACTGCTGCGTACCCATTTACTGATCGTCGTCTGCACCCTGCTGCTGACCGCCTGCGCCAATCATGTCGAGCCTGAAGCTGGCCGGGTCTCGCTAATGACCTGGAACGTCGAAAACCTGTTCGACACCGAGCACGACAACGGCAAGGACGACTTCGCCTACCTGCCCCTGAGCGTCAAGCGCGCGCACCCGGAGTACCTGGCCAGCTGCACAAAAATCGAAGTCCCGGCGTGGCGCAAGGAGTGTGAAGAAAACGACTGGACCCCGACTTTGCTCGATGAAAAGCTCAAGCGCCTCAGCGCCGTGATCAAACAGATCAATCAAGGCCGCGGGCCGGATATCCTGATGCTCAACGAAGTTGAGAACATCAAGGTTGTCGAGCTACTCAATGCCCGCCTGAACACGTCCGGCTACCAGACCCGCGTACTGATCGAGGGCTGGGACGAGCGCGGTATCGACACCGCAGTACTCAGCCGTTTGCCTCAATGGGACACCGCCCGCCTGCATCCAGTGCCCTACCAGGCGCTGGGGAATGATGACCCGGCACGGGTGAGCAAAACCCGGGGCATTCTCGAAGTTCGCCTGTTGTTGCCTGATGGCCAGAAAGCGGCGATTTTCTCCCTGCACCTGCCCTCAGGCGGTGCCCCGGGCTACCTGCGCCAGCAGGCCGTCGCCTACCTGGCCCGGCTCAAGCGCGAACTGCCGGACGATGTACTGCCCATTGTCGGCGGCGACTTCAATATCAATGCCGGCGAAGAACAGCAGCACGGCTATATCGCCAAAGACCTGGCCAGCACCTGGGCGGTGTCCCAGTTCATCGGCTGCGCGGGCTGCAAAGGCAGTTACTACTACCACAGCAAACGCGAGTGGTCGTTCTTCGACATGCTTCTGTTCCCGCCACAGATGACCGCTGCCAGCGGTTTCAATGGCTGGCAGGTTGATCCGCAGAGCATTCGCCTGGTGTACAGCAGCCCTTATCAGGTCAACCGCTGGGGCACCCCGGCACGCTTCGATGGCGCCCGTCATGCCCAGGGCGTATCGGATCACTGGCCGTTGTACGCCGAGATTTTCCGCACAGCGCCCCCTGGCAATTGACCTATGCTGTGTCGTCAGCCGCAGCCCTCTCCTGTCGTGATAAATCAGGTACTCGATGAGCAACCCGAAAGTAAAGATCCGCCGCAAAAACGTCGAAAAAATCCTTTTGGCCGCAGAGAAAGTCTTCGCCGAACAAGGCTATGCCGGGACCAAGATGGCCGATATCGCCCTGCAAGCCGCACTGCCGCGCTCCAACCTGCACTACTACTTTTCCACCAAGGACGAGCTGTACCGCGAAGTTCTGGTCAACCTGCTGGACACCTGGGGGCTGGAAGGTGCCTGTTTCGAAAAGTTCGACGACCCGCGGGTGGTGCTCACCAGCTACATCATGGAAAAGATGAACCATTCGCGTACCCGGCCTCACGGATCCAAACTGTGGGCCAACGAAATCATGCGCGGTGCACCGATGTTCCAGGACATGCTCGATGAGCATATGGCCAAGGGCGCCAAACTCATGGAGCAGAAAATACGCCAGTGGGTGGACGAAAAACGCATCAACCCGGTGGAGCCTTCAGCGTTGTTGTACATGATCTGGGCCTCGACCCAGCACTATGCCGACTTCGACTATCAGGTCTGCGCACTCAACGGCCATCAGCCGCTGTCCGACCAGCAATACCATCAGGCGGTACAGACCATCACCTCGGTAATATTGCGCGGGGTGGGGCTGAGCCTGTAGAAACTCGGTTGACGATCAGGCCCTCCTGTAGGAGCGAGCCTGCTCGCGAAGGTCGTTCGCGAGCAGGCTCGCTCCCACTCGGTTTTGCTGGTCAGCGTTGCATGCCCCAGCGCTTGACCGTGACGCGCTCCAGGGTATCGAACACCAGGTTCTCCACCAGCAGGCCGATCAGAATCACCACCGCCAGCCCGGCGAACACCTTGTCGGTGTACAGCTCGTTGCGGTTCTGGAAGATATACCAGCCCAGGCCGCCCTTGCCGCTGGTGGCACCAAACACCAGCTCGGCGGCGATCAGCGTGCGCCAGGCAAAGGCCCAGCCGATTTTCAGACCGGCAAGGATCGAAGGCAGCGCCGCCGGAATAAGAATAAACAGCACAAAGCGAATTCCCTTCAGCCCGTAATTGCGCCCGGCCATGCGCAGGGTCTCCGACACCCCGAGAAACCCGGCATAGGTGTTCAGGGCCAGGGCCCAGAGCACCGAATGCACCAGCACGAAAATCAGGCTGTTCTGCCCCAGGCCGAACCACAGCAGCGCCAGCGGCAAAAGGGCAATCGCCGGCAGCGGGTTGAACATCGAAGTCAGGGTACTCAGCAGATCACGGCCCAACTGAGTCGAAACCGCCAGCGTGGTCAGGGCAAACGCCAGCACGATGCCGATCAGATAGCCCTTGAGCAGTACCACCAGGGAAATACCCACCTTGCTCAGCAACTCGCCGCTGATCAGGCCGTCATACAGCGCACTGGCTGTTTGCAAAAACGTCGGCAGCAGCAGGTCGTTGTCCTGATAGCGCGCCACCAGTTGCCAAAGCACAGCCAGCACAATCAGGATCAGACTTTTACGTAACCAGCCCTGCTGCCACAGACGCTGGCTCAACGGCAATTGGCGCTCCAGCGGCACACTTAGCAGCGGCTCCAGGACCACTTCATATTCCTGGCGTACAGATGATGATTGATTCATCGGACAATCCTCCACAGCTCAATAAGCGATACGGATATCGGCGAAATTCAGCGGTTGTTCGTCGGTACCGGCGTGCGCTTCATCAAACAGCAGCCGATGGATGCGCTGCGCCGCGTGCTGAAATTGCGCACCGCCAAGGCTGTGCAGGTTGTACTGATGGCTGTTGATCTCGGCCCGCACCCGCCCCGGATGCGGCGACAGCAGCAGGATACGGTTGCCGACCACCAGTGCCTCTTCGATCGAGTGGGTGACAAACAGCAAGGTAAAGCGCACCTCCTCCCAGAGCAGCAGCAATTCTTCCTGCATCTTGCGTCGGGTCAGGGCGTCGAGAGCTGCAAAGGGTTCGTCCATCAACAGGATTTTCGGCTGCATGGCCAGGGCACGGGCAATCGCCACCCGGGCCTTCATGCCACCGGACAAGGTGTGCGGGTAAGCATCGGCAAATGCCGCCAGACCGACCTTGTCCAGATAATGCAGGGCCCGCTCCTCGGCCTCGCGCCGAGGCAAGGTTTTCGACGCCAGCAACGGGAACATCACGTTTTGCTTGAGCGTTTTCCAGGATGGCAGCTGGTCGAACTCCTGGAACACCACCATGCGGTCTGGCCCCGGGGCGGTGACGGGTTGGCCCTGCAGGCGGATCTGCCCTTCACAGGGGGCATGAAAACCGGCCACAGCCTTGAGCAAGGTCGACTTGCCGCATCCCGAAGGTCCAAGCAGGATGAAACGGTCGGCCGGATCAATTTCAAAGCTGACCTGATGAGTCGCCCGCACCACACGCTGCGGCGTGCGGTATTCAAGGCTGACCTGGTCGACCGACAACAGGGCTGGCCCTGTTGCATTCAAGTGGCTGGCCGTGTGGCCTTGCACCGAGGCATTCATTATTGTCAGCTCCCCTGCAACGGTTTTGCGTCCTGGAAGAAGTAATCCTTCCAGGAGTCAGGTTTATTTTTGATCGCACCCACGCGGTACAAGAACTCGGCCAGCGGATAGGTATTTTTCGGCGTTACGCTGAACTCGTACTGCGGGTTGTCGATGATTTTAAGCAACTCGGCGCGGTCGATATTGGCCTTGGTCACGCGGATATAAGTGTCAGCGGCCGCGCCCTTGTCGTTCTGGGCAAACTCGGCGGCTTCAGCCAGGGCCTCGATAAAGGCCTTGTAGGTTTTCGGGTTGTCGCTACGGAACTTCTCGGTGGCAAACAGCACCGTTGGGGAATTGGGGCCGAGCAAGTCGTAGGTGTTGAGCACCACATGCACATTTGGATTTTTTAGCGCCTGATCCTGGAACGGCGGGTTGGAAAAATGCCCGCTCAGCTCCGTACCACCTGCGATCAGCGCAGCGGTGGCATCCGGATGCGGGACGGCGATGGTGTACTTGTCCAGACGGTTGAAGTCCTTGTCGCCCCACTGTTTGGCAGCGGCGTATTGCAGGAAGCGCGACTGCACTGAAACGCCCACGGCCGGTACCGCGATACGGTCTTTTTCGGTGAAGTCGGCGATGGTTTTGACCTGCGGGTTATTGCTCAGCAGGTAGTACGGGAAGTTGCCCAGCGAGGCCACGGCCTTGACGTTCTGCCTGCCATGAGTGCGGTCCCAGATGGTTAACAGCGGGCCGACTCCGGCCCCGGCAATATCGATGGAGCCGGACAACAAGGCATCATTGACTGCCGCGCCACCTGACAACTGAGTCCAGTCGACCTTGATATCGATGCCCTCCTCCTTACCGTGCTTCTCGATCAGGTTTTGATCGCGCACCACGTTGAGCAACAGGTAAACAATGCCGAACTGCTCGGCGATACGGATTTCGCCTTCGGCATGGGCGACGTTCGGTGCCACAAGGCTGCCGGCAAGCAGACTAAGGCTCAGGCCCAGACTTGCGGCCACGGTTTTGATGGATGCGGGCATGGCAATGCTCCTTGAAATGAGTCAATCAGAAAGGCGCGTTGCCCTGGATGGTGGTGCGATACAGCTTGCGGCGCAGATGGCTTGGGCATCCGGCGGCGAGATGGATCAGCGAACGGTTGTCCCAGAACACCAGGTCATGGGGCTGCCACTGATGGCGATAGATGTTCTGCTCCTGCACGCTATGGGCGTAAAGCTCGGCCAGTAACTGCCGGCTCTCGTCCTCGGGCAGGCCGACAATGCGAGTGGTAAAGCCCTCACTGACAAACAGCGCCTTGCGGCCGTTTTCCGGATGGGTACGCACCACTGGATGCACCACCTCGTTCACCTGTGCCAGTTGCTCCGGGGTCAGGGTCGGACGCCAGTTACCCTCGAATTTGCTTTCGCTGTAGCGCGCCGTATAGGAATGTGCAGCCGAACGCCCTTCAACCGCCTTGCGCAAGGCCTGAGGCAGGCCATCCCAGGCCTTGTGCATATCGGCGAACAGAGTGTCGCCGCCCTCGGCAGGCAGCTCCTGGGCATGCAGCATCGAGCCCAGGCTTGGCAGCTCTTTATAGGACAGGTCCGAATGCCAGAACTTGCCTGCATCGCCCAGACCAATGGACTGGCCGTTTTCGATGATGTTGGAGACGATAAGGATTTCCGGGTGACCGGTCAGCAGAAATTGCTTGAGCACATGGATCTGCAAGATGCCGAAGCGACGGCTGAAGTCGATCTGTTGCTGCGGGGTAATGCACTGATCACGAAACACCACCACGTGATGCTGCAGATGAGCACGATGGATACGCGCAAAGTCCTGGTCATTGACCGGCAAAGCCAGATCCAGACCCATGATTTCGGCACCCACGGCGCCGCTGAAAGGAAGGATTTCAAAGGCTTGAGGCGCGATGCTCGCGGCAATCCCAGAGGCAGACGGTGCAGACATAAATCACTCCCACGCAGGGCACGCCCAATGGCGCGCAGATCGATCAGAAACTCACGGTGGACCCGTGCTGGTTCATTTCGTGCGGCGCGTCGATTGGTCGACCTGTACGCAGGGGTATGACTTTATAGATATAAGAAATTAAATTTAAATACTTTTATTGCATAAGCATATGAGCGCTTGCCCGGCTTTTTTCCGCCGCGCTATTAAAGAGCCAGCGCAACCTGCCGATGTCCTGTAGGACAACGAGTCTAAAGGACGCATCGACATGGTTGGCAGCATCAATCCCCTGGCATCGAGCCTGAATATTCAGAGCACCCCCGCCGCCACGGCCAGCAAGGCCACGGACAGCACAGCCGTGAGTGATGCCGGCGCGACGGCCACCGAGCAGGTCAAGCCACGGGCGGCCCGAGACGCTAATGCGGCGCCTGCGGCTGACAGTGATGACGACAGTTCGGACACGGTCAAGCAGCTGAAAAAACAGATCGCACAGCTGCAAAAGCAGCTTCAGCAGCAGATGCAGGCCCTGCAAAGCATCCAGGCCAGCGACCAGAACGAAGCCAGTAAAGCCGCCGCCGTGGCCGGAGCCCAGGCCCAGGTGACTGCGACAGCAGCAGCGCTGCAGGCGGCGACGGCAGCCTTGCTGCAAGCATTGACGGCCCAGGGCAGTGGCAGTTCGGGGTCGATGGTCAGCACATCGGCCTGACAATCCCCCGTAGCTGCTGCCGAAGGGGTACGAACCAGCAGTGAAAAATATACCCTTTTACCTTTCCTGCACCTGTTGGACCTGGGCCTGTCCATGATCTACAACGGGGTGAAGCCCGATGAAGACAAACTTGAAGACAAGCCCTCACAACACTCCTTCTGAATTCTGGCGGTCACCCATATAGCGCCGCAGGCATCATGCACGCCATCAAAACCTTTAATGGATCCACTATCAGCAACCACCTTTGCATTTTGTGTTCGGTAATCGCCAAAAACCCTATTAAAACCCGATATTACTCCAGAGCAAAATTGACTTGAAAGATCCCTATACCGCCTAATGGATCCATAAGAGCAATAACACCTGATCTGGAGATTGGTCATGTACCCAAAAAACACCTGGTATGTCGCATGCACCCCCGATGAAATCACCGACAAGCCTTTAGGCCGGCAGATTTGCGGCGAGAAAATGGTTTTTTATCGCGGCCATGAAAACAAGGTCGCCGCTGTCGAGAACTTTTGTCCGCACCGCGGCGCCCCTCTGTCATTGGGCTATGTCGAAAACGGCAACCTGGTGTGCGGCTATCACGGCCTGGTCATGGGCTGCGACGGCAAAACCGTCGAGATGCCCGGACAACGGGTACGCGGTTTCCCGTGCAACAAAACCTATGCCGTAGTCGAACGCTACGGCTTTATCTGGGTATGGCCCGGTGATCAGGATCAAGCCGATCCTGCATTGATCCACCACCTGGAGTGGGCGGTGAGCGATGAATGGGCCTATGGCGGCGGCTTGTTTCATATCGGCTGCGACTATCGCCTGATGATCGACAACCTGATGGACCTGACCCACGAAACCTACGTACACGCCTCCAGCATTGGCCAGAAGGAAATCGACGAAGTCGCACCGAACACCACGGTTGAAGGCAACGAAGTCATCACGGCGCGGCACATGGAAAACATCATGGCTCCGCCGTTCTGGCGCATGGCATTGCGCGGCAATAATCTGGCTGACGATGTGCCGGTAGACCGCTGGCAGATATGCCGCTTTTCTGCACCCAGCCACGTCCTGATCGAAGTCGGGGTCGCTCACGCGGGCAAAGGCGGCTATCACGCAGCTCCCGAGTTCAAGGCATCGAGCATCGTGGTCGACTTCATCACCCCCGAAACAGACACCTCGATCTGGTACTTCTGGGGGATGGCACGCAACTTCAACCCGCAGGATCATGCGCTTACCGCGACCATCCGCGAGGGCCAGGGCAAAATCTTCAGCGAAGACCTGGAGATGCTCGAACAACAGCAACAAAACCTGCTGGACCACCCGCAACGCGCACTGCTCAAGCTCAATATCGACTCGGGTGGCGTGCAGTCACGCCGCGTCCTGGACCGCATCATCGCCAGCGAACGCACGCCCGAATCACAACTGATCGCCACTGCGCAGTAATTTCCGCACGGGGGCGAGCACACTTGGGCCAGCCCCCTCAATGGCAACGCTTTGAGGAAGCAGCATGATTGATGTGGTGGTGGTATCTCGCAACAACGAAGCGCAGGGCATTTGCACCTATGAATTGGCCAGCACCGATGGCAGCGCCCTGCCCGCTTTCAGTGCAGGCTCGCACATTGATGTGCACCTGCCCGGCGGACTGATTCGCCAATACTCCCTGTGTAACCATCCTGACGAACAGCATCGCTACCTGATCGGCGTGCTCAAGGATCCAGCCTCACGGGGCGGCTCGCAAAGCCTGCATGAACAGATCAATAGTGGCGATTGCCTGCGCATCAGTGAACCGCGCAACCTGTTTCCGCTGGCCCACGAAGCCCGGCGCAGTTTGCTGTTTGCAGGGGGCATAGGGATCACCCCGATTTTGTGCATGGCGGAGCGTCTGGCCCACAACGGCGCAGATTTCGAACTGCATTACTGCGCACGGTCCGGCGAGCGAGCGGCCTTTGTCGAACGCCTGCGCAACTCGTCTTTTGCTGACCGGGTGTTTATGCACTTCGACGAGCAGCCTGAGACCGCCATGAATGCAGCCCAGGTACTGGCCAACCCGCAGCCCGGCACCCATTTGTACGTGTGCGGCCCCGGTGGTTTCATGCAACATGTTCTCGACAGTGCGCGCGCCCAGGATTGGCAGGAGCACGCCCTGCACCGGGAGTACTTCGCCGCCGCCCCGATTGACAGCAGCAACGATGGCAGCTTTTCGGTCAAGGTGGGCAGCACCGGTCAGGTCTTCGATATACCGGCGGACAAAACCGTGGTCCAGGTCCTGGAAAGTCATGGCATCGATATACCCATGTCGTGCGAGCAAGGGGTGTGCGGCACGTGCCTGACTCGCGTGCTGGAAGGCGTTCCGGATCATCGCGACATGTACCTTACCGAAGATGAGCAAGCCTGCAACGATCAGTTCACTCCGTGCTGTTCGCGCTCGAAATCGCCCCTGCTGGTGCTGGATATCTAAGCGTCAATCGGAGCGGTGGATCACTTTCATCCGCTCATTGGCGGTGGCCGAACCGAAGATTTCGGCATAACGCAACGTCGCGTTGGCGTGCTCGCGCATGATGGCTTCGGCGCGAGCGCCCTGACGACTGACCAGCGCATCGAACACCGAATGATGCTGCATATGGGCATAGTTGAAGCGACGGTATTCACGGACCATGTCTTTGCGATCAACCGCCAGCGCCGTCACTGATGCAAACGGCAAATGATCATTGCGTGCCAGGGCATCGGCTATGGCCGGGTTGTGACTGCCCTCAACGATAACCTGATGAAAACGCATATTGAGGTCGTGATAGATCTCAAGATCGTCCTCGGTGACGAAGCCTTTATCGAACAGCTCATCCCCCTGCAGCAGGCACAACTCCAGGGCGGCCCGCGCATCTCCCGACAGCCCGCGCTCAGCCGTCAAACGTGCCGCCAGACCTTCAAGCACCCCGCGTACCTCCACCGCACCGGCGATATCATTGGCACTGACCGAACGCACCTGAAAACCGCGCCCGCCGAAACGCACCAGCAAGCCTTCCTGCTCAAGCGTGCGAAAGGCCATGCGTACCGGCATGCGGGAGACGCCGAACAACTCGGCAGTGGGAATTTCCATGAGGCGTTCGCCAGCGGCAAGCTCGCCTGAGGCAATCATCTTGCGCAGTGCAATCAGCACCAATTGACCGGGTTTGCTCATCCAGGCAGCATCCAGAAAACATGAGCGGCCATAGTAACGCATGAGCAGCTATAGAGATTGAGCGGCGCACAAATCGGCCCTGGCGAGCACGCCATCGCAGGCAAGCCCGCTCCCACAGGCAGTGCGCCGCTCTCAAAACCTACTGCCTGGCACACCTCATTGTGGGAGCGGGCTTGCTCGCGAGGGCATCGACGCAATTCGGCAGACATTCCGAGCTGCCTGCATCGCAGCCCCCCCTACATCGACAACGGATAACTCACGATCACACGGGTCTGGTCGAAGTCGCTGTTGAAGCTGCGACGGTTGGTGGCGTTGTTGACGCGCAAGCTGAGGTTCTTCAGCGTGCCGCTCTGGACTGTATAGCCAACCTCGGTATCGCGCTCCCACTCCTTGCCGTTAGCCCCCTGTTTGGTGGTGGCGTTGTCGCCATGACCATAGCGAACCATCGCCAGCAACCCGGGCACCCCGAGCGCGGCAAAGTTGTAGTCGTAACGCGCTTGCCAGGAGCGCTCGTCGGCATTGCTGAAGTTGCCGTTGAACATGTCGTTGCCTAGCGTGCGCCCGCTACTGCCGTACACCGACATCCAGCCGCTATCCCCGCTGCCCCTCTGCAACCCCAGGTACAACGTGTGTCCGCCCGTAGCCGCCGAGAACAATCCGTACGCTGTGCGACTGCTGACCCGACCGATACGCGCGCTGCCATCGTCCTTATCAATGAAGTACCCCAGATTGGCGCCCAGCACCCAGTCACCCACCGGCTGTTTGTGCAGCAGATTGAAATAGCTCTGCTGATAAATATCCGCCAACTGCGAATGCCACGCCCCCACCTGGGTACGCTGTTCATTGAAACGGTACTCAGCCCCCGCGTAGTTGAATCGGTCCGAGGTCACACCCGGCGCAGCCCACGCCGCGAGATCCTGCATGTCCGAAGAATTGCGCAAACTCACGGCCCGGTATTGCCCTGCCTGCAGCCCCAGGCCTTCAATCTCCCTGGACACCAGCATGGCGCCACGGAAGGTCTGCGGCAGCAGTCGCCCATCGTCGTAACGCAACACCGGAACATCCGGCAGCAGTTCGCCAACCTTCATTTCCGTTTGCGAAAAACGCGCCTTGGCCGCCAGCCCTGCCCGGCCAAAGTTATCGGCCGCGCGACCATCGCTGTTCACCGGCAGCAGTTCTGAACCCCTGGCCACGCGACTGCTGTCGAGCTTGATCCCAAGCATGGCAATCCCTTCCAGGCCAAAACCCACAGGCCCTGGGGTGTAACCGGAGCTGAATTTCAGGATAAAGCCCTGCGCCCATTCATCCACCTTGCTTTTGCCTGCGCTATGGTCACGAAAATCTCGATTGAAGTAGTAGTTGCGCAACATCAAATCTGCTTTCGCACCGTCAAAAAAACCTTCACCCTCGGCCATTGCCGAGGCACAAACAGACAACGACAGCACACCTGTAAGCATCTTCATTATTATTGTTCTCCGAATTTTGGGCGCAGCCGCTCCCCGCAGCGGACACAGCCCGCCCAGACAGATAGATAGACATGGGAATGCGCCCGGCCAGGCCGGGCTTTGATCAGAAGGTTGAATCAGGCCTGCGCCAGCGCCGGTTGGGCCTGCGAAGTAGACGGCTTGAGCAGCAGCAAGCAACCGGCCGCGATCACGAAGACGATTGCAAACACGCCATACAGGTGCAGGGGCTGCCAGCCGGCATCCAGCAGAAAACCGGCCACAATGGGCGACAGGATAGCGCCGATACGACCAATGCCGATCCCCCAGCCCACCCCCGTCGCTCGTACGGATGCGTCATACACTACTGGCGACAATGCATAGAGCCCGGCAACGCAGCCGTTGGAAAACAGCCCGATCAGCAACCCAAGCCCCAACGCGGCCATGACCGAAGACCCCGAGCCGACAAACAGCACCAGCAAGCCCGCGGTAATCAGCATGAACAGCGACAATACCCGGGTCAGCGGCCAGCGCGATGACAAGCCGCCGATCAGCGCCGCGCCAAAGATCCCCCCAACGCTCAACAGCACGCCACCGGTAATGCCCTGTTGCGCCGAAAGCCCGGCCGAGACCAGCAGTTTTGGCGTCCAGCTCATCACAAAGTAAAAGCCGAACATTACCAGGAAGAACAACAGCCAGATCAGCAGCGTAGTGCGGCGCAAGGCAGGCGCCAGAAGTTTGCTCAGGCCGGTACTGTGACCCGCCGGATTCACCACTGCAGCAGGCATCTGGCTCAAGACTGGCTGCCCCAGGCGCCGGGCCAGGCTATTGATACGCTGCAAGGCCGTGGCCGGGCGGCGCGCAAGCAAAAAGTCCAGCGACTCGGGCAGCCACAACAGCACCAGCGGGATCACCGCAAAGGTCACAACCCCGCCGAAAACAAACACCGAACGCCAGCCCCAATGGGTCAACAACCAGACTGCCAGCACCCCCCCAGCGTTGCGCCCAGGGCATAGCCGGTGGATTGCAGACTCACTGCCAGGCCACGCCAGCGCTTGCTGGCATACTCGCTGGCAATCACGTTGCTGCTGGCCAGAATCCCGCCAATCCCCAGCCCCGTAAGCCCGCGCAGAAACGCCAACTGCACCGGTGTCTGGCTCAATGCCGAAAGCAGCATGCCCGTGCCGCTGACCGCCAGGCACAACAGGATCAATGGGCGTCGACCAATGCGATCCGCCCAGGGGGCGAGAAACAGTGAACCCGCCGCCATGCCAAACAACCCGGCACTGAGCAACATGCCGATCTGCGCTCCACTCAGGCCCCACTCGGCCGACACCGAAGCCGCCGTGAACGCCATCACCAGCACATCAAAGCCATCGATCATGTTCAAAACAATGCAGATCCCGATGGCGAGCCATTGAAATCGCACCATCGGACCGTTATCAACGCGAGCTTTCAGATTGATATCCATCATTGCACCTGCCTGTCGCAAGCAACCCGGGCAAGGCAAGCGCAAAACACGGCAGTACGCGCAGACATAAAGCGGACAGAACTGTGACAGTTCTGTGCTCTGGATAAGCCTTTCATGACGAGACCCTTTTTTGTAATTTTTATGGGCGACGGTCAGGAAGAAATCCAGCCAACGCCAGGGCGCTAGTCAACCCGTTAATGGATCCACAGGCAATATGAGGGTTTGTCAGAATCTCAATAATTCGGTCCATCAGATACAGAAACCAACACATATAAATTGTTTTTATCTTTTGAATTCAATGTGTTAGCGAATCAGGACCAGCTAAACTTTAGGGTGCGATTATCGACCAATCTCGTGGCCAGAAATC
This sequence comes from Pseudomonas bubulae, assembly GCF_900618535.1. GTDB lineage: Bacteria > Pseudomonadota > Gammaproteobacteria > Pseudomonadales > Pseudomonadaceae > Aquipseudomonas > Aquipseudomonas bubulae. Next base: position 601,268 of record NZ_UYJA01000001.1, read on the forward strand.
TTCTCTGGCCAGAAACCCATTATTACTCACTCTAAAAACCGCTTATTGGATCCACTGAGGCCATGCGTTCCGGGTATCACTCGACAAACGCCAGCCTCGCCATTGCGCCACGGATGGAGGCAATGCGGTAGTCGGCTTCTGGCAATACATAAGCAAAAAAGAACTGCGCAGTCTGTAGTTTACTGGCCCGTACCGGGTCGCTGTCGGGCAGCAAACGGGACACACGCGCCCCTCGTACCCAGGCAAACCCCAGCAGGGCCACCCCGCACAACCGCAGAAAGTCCCCGGCAACCCGATAGGGATACTCGACGTCCTCGCCAGCGCGCTCACGAACTGCAGCCACCACCGCTTCAAGCTTGTCGCACAGTCGCTCCAGCTCAGCGGCAAAACCGGCACACTCCGAGGCGTCCAGGGCCAGCGCGGACTCCTGGCGCATCACCGCCAGCAACGCGGCAAACGCCCGACCGTCATCGCCCAGCACTTTGCGCAACAGCAAGTCATTGGCCTGGATCTCGTTGCTGCCCTCATAAATCATCGCAATACGGCTGTCGCGCAGGGTTTGCTCGATAGCGAATTCGCTGACATAGCCGTAGCCGCCGAACACCTGCAAAGCGTTGCTGGCCTGGCGAAACCCCTGATCCGTGAAAAACGCCTTGATCACTGGCGTCAGCATTTCTGCCAGCTGCAGGGCGTGCTGACGGTCAGCCTGGCTCCCTAGGTGCTCTGCCTCATCGAGCAGATGCGCCACCCAATAGCCCACGGCCCGCATGCCCTCGGTACAGGCGCGCAACTCCAGCAAGGTACGACGCATGGCCGGGTGAAAATGGATCGGGTCGGCGGCGTCAGCACTGATCCCGGCAGGCCGAACCGGCGCACGCATCTGCTTGCGCTCCAGGGCATAGTCGCGAGCGTTCTGCCACGCCGCTTCGGCGTGCCCCAACCCCTGCAGCCCCACATGCAGCCGCGCCGAGTTCATCATCACGAACATCGCCGCCAAGCCTCGGTTGGCCTCACCAATCAGCCAGCCTTGTGCCTGCTCGAACACCAGCGAACAGGTCGCGCTGCCCTTGATCCCCATCTTGTGTTCGATACCGTCGCAACGCACGCTGTTGACCTGATGGTGGTCCAGCAGCTTGGGCACCAGAAACAGCGAAATGCCCCGACTGCCAGCAGGCGCACCGGGCAATCGTGCCAGCACCAGATGCAGGATATTTGCGCTCAGGTCATGATCGCCACCAGAGATAAACAGCTTGCTGCCGCTTACCCGATAACTGCCGTCGTCTTGCGGTTCGGCACGACAGCGCAGCAGGCCGACGTCGCTGCCTGCCTGCGGTTCGGTCAGGCACATGGTGGGCAAGACTTCACCGCTGACAATCTGCGGCAAATAACGCGCCTTGATCCACTGCGGGGCATGGGCCTTGAGGCACAGATAGGCACCGTGGGCGATGCCGGTGTACATGGCCCAGCCATGGTTGCTGGCATAGAGCATCTCCTGCAGCGCCGCGTCGAGTAGCTGTGGCAAGCCCTGACCGCCGTAGGCCTCATCGCAGGCCAGGGCTGACCACCCGCCTTCGGTGTAGGCAACATACGCCTCGACAAAGCCAGCTGGCGTTGTCACCCGGCCCGCTTCGAAGCTGCACCCCTGGCGGTCGCCACTGCTGTTGATCGGCGCAAGCACCTGGGAGCTGAACCGCCCGGCTTCTTCAAGCACCTGGCGGGCCAGCGCCAGATCGAGATCCTGGAATCGCTCTGTTTGTGCCCAGGCCTGCGGGGCCTCGAGCCAGTGTTCAATGACAAATTGCATGTCGCGCAGCGGTGCCTGGTATTGCCACATGGGAAAACCTCAAATCTTGGAAAAATGCGGATTCTCGATCAGTACCGCCATGCCCTGCCCACCCCCGACACACGCAGCGGCAATGCCATAACGCAGATTCTGCTCGCGCAGCTGCCGCGCCAGGGTCAGCACCAGGCGCAGGCCGGTGGCAGCCAGGGGATGCCCCAGAGCAATGGAGCCGCCACGGCAGTTGAGTTTTTGCCGGTCCAGTTCCAGTGCCTGTGCCACTGCCAGAATCTGTGCGCCCTGCGCCTCGTTGATTTCAAACAGATCAATCGCGTCCAGCGCCAAACCGCTGCGCTTGAGCAGCAACTGGATCGCAGGTACCGGGCCGATACCCATCCGTTGTGGCGCAACACCGACCACCGCCGTCGCCAGCAAATTTGCCAGGCCCGGCTGCCCCGCCGATGCACGGGCGACCAGCGCGGCAGCGGCGCCATCCACCACTGCGCAACTGTTACCCGCCGTTTGCACACCATCAGGGTGAATGGCTCCCAGCCTGGCAAGGACCACGGCGTCGGTGGCACGCGGATGACTGTCGAGGCTGACAGACTCACATCGACGCGGCAGGCTGATACCACGCGGCTGACAGCCCTCCAGTTCAAACACTTCATTGCGCAGGGTGACGATTTCATCCCCCAGCCAGCCGCTGGCCTGGGCGCGAAGTGCCTGCTGGTGACTATTGAGGGCATAGCCGTCCACTGCCTCACGGCTCAGGCCATAATCCTTGGCCAGGTTTTCCGCCGTGGCGATCATGTCCACGCCGGGAGCCGGGTCGTACAGCGCTTCCCAGAGAAAATCCTTGAACTCGACCGGCGCCCCCAGGCGGAATCCACCACGATGGGTGTAGGCGGCAATCGGGTTGCGGGACATGGACTCGGTGCCCACACACAGCGCCAGTTCCATGCCGTCATGCAACTGCCCGGCAGCCTGGCGCAACAGTTCAAACCCTGTGGCGCAAATACGCTGCACCGCCAGGGCAGGCACCTGTTGTGCCACACCGCTGTAGAGGCCGATATGACGCGGCAACATGTACGCATCAAAACTGGCCTGAGCCATTGAACCCGCCAGTACCGAGTCCACTGCCTGCCCGCCCAGCCCGGCACGGGCCAGCACTTCACGGGCGACCTTGATTCCCATATCAATCGGTGAAACCTGGGCCAATGCCCCACCCAGGTCGACCCATGGTGTACGAACCGCCTCAAGAATGGCGACATCGGTGAATGCCGAGTACTGCCCTCCAGGGCTCACGACGGCTTGCCTGCACGCAGGATCGAAGGCGCCTGCCCGCGATAAAGTGCTTCCACATGCGCCGCTCGCCATTGCAGCACTGCACGCTGATTGATCGAACCCTTGTCGGTGATTTCACCGCGATCGATCGACGCGGCCTCATCCTGCAGCGCGATCCATTCCAGGCGACTGGCATTGCCACTGGCCTGGAGATTGAGCCGCTGCAACCAGTCAGCAAACCACTGGCGTACCGGTTCACTGGCCAACACCTGCGCATCGCTGGCGTCCGCAGGCAAGCCCGACAACTGTCGGCACTCGTACAGACGGGCAAATACCAACGCACCAAGACACTCGCGATCCGGCGCTGCGATCACCAGATCCTGAACATAGGGCGAACCCTCGAGCACGGCCCGGTTTCGCAGCGGCCCCACGCTGACAAATACCCCGGAGGACAATTTGAAGTCCTCGGCCAGTCGTCCATCGAACATCAACCCCCATTGCGGGTTGCAAGGATCGGCCAGCTTGATGGCATCACCTGAGCGGTAAAAGCCTTCATCGTCAAACGCCTCGGCACTCTGCTCGGGGGCGCGCCAGTAACCGGGCATGATGTGCGGGCCGCGAAAGCGCCCCTCCAGCTTGCCGTCCACCGGCACCAGCCGGACCTCACAGCCCGGCGCCGGCAGACCGATATAACCGGCCATCGACAACGGCCCGGTGGTGAAGGTGCATGAAGGCGAAGCCTCGGTCATGCCCAGCCCGGCCATCATGCGGATGCGCTCGCCACAGTGTTGCTCGGCAACCCGGTCGAGCCGGTCCCAGATACTTTGCGAAAGGCCCGCTGCGGCGAAAAAGAACAGTTTGATGCGGGCAAAAAATCGTGCCCGCAAGTCGCTGTCAGTTTCCAGCGCAGTGACCAGCTCTTCCCAGCCCTTAGGCACGGTGAGGTAGGCAGTCGGCGAGATTTCCTTGAGATTGCGCAGGGTTTCGGCAAAGCCCTGAGCCGTTGGTTTACCGCCATCCAGGTACAGCGTACCGCCGTTGTACAGAACGATACCGAGGTTATGACTGCCGCCAAACGTATGGTTCCAGGGCAGCCAGTCCACCAGCACCGGGGGCTCTTCGGCAAATACCGGAAAGGTCTGCAACAGCATTTGCTGATTGGCACAGAGCATGCGTTGGGTGGTAATCACCGCTTTGGGCAGTTTGGTAGAGCCTGAAGTGAAGAGGAATTTGGCGATGGTGTCCGGGCCTGACGCCATGAACGCAGCCTGGGCCTCGGCGCCGCCCGCCTGCTCCAGCAAGCTGGCAAAGCTCACCTGGGGCCGCCCCGCCATCTCGCCACGTACCGCTACCAATGGCGTCCCTGCGGGCAATACTGCGTGCACGGCACGTTGATAGACCGCCGCATCACTGACAAAGATCAGGCCTGGCTGCAACAGGTCGCAGACATGGCGCAACTTGGCAAAATCCTGGGACAGCAACGAATAGGCAGGTGAAACCGGGCAGTAAGGAATACCGGCGTACATCGCCCCCAACGCCATCTGCAAATGCTCAATATCGTTGCCTGACAGGATTGCCAGCGGACGCTCTGCCCCCAGACCATACACCAGCAGGCTTTGCGCAATGGCGCGAACGTCCTCCAGCATTTGGGCATAGCTGATGCGACGCCACTCGCCATCACTGTCCCGTGCAGCGATAAAGGTGTGCTCGGGCCGGACCTGCGCCCAGTGCACCAGGCGATCAAGCAAGCGTTCGGGCATCGGCTCCAGGGTTTCCAGGGAGCGCATGTGCAAGATGCCGCCGACCTCAAGCACTTCGACCGCCGGGTGACCGATGGCCACCTCGCGATAACGTGCCGGGGACGTAGGGGACTTGGCCGGGGATTTGAATTCGATACTCACGTCATGCTCCTCCAACAAGGCATGCGCGGCCCGTCCGACACTTAAGCGGCATGGCGCAGGCATGACTCCTTATTATTGTTATGCCTTGTGCAGACAATCAGATCGGGTAGTGGCGCGGCCCGTTCTGCAAGGTGATCCAGCGCAACTGGGTGAATTGCTCGATCGACGCCTTGCCGCCAAAACTGCCGTAACCGCTGGACTTGACCCCACCAAAGGGCATTTGCGCTTCATCGTGGACCGTAGGGCCGTTGATATGGCAAATGCCCGATTCGACCCGCTGGGCCAGTGCCAGGGCACGCCCGGTGTCCCGACTGAAAATCGCCGCCGACAAACCGAACTCCGAATCGTTGGCCAGACTCAGCAAGGCCTCATCGCCGTCCCCGCGCAGTAGCACGGCAACCGGGCCAAAAGACTCTTCGCGGTACAGGCGCATACTCGGGGTCACACCATCGAGCAACGTTGGTTGCATGATGCTGTCTTCGACCTGACCACCCACCACCAGCCGCGCGCCTTTACCGACCGCATCGTCGATCAGCGCCTTGATCCGCACACCGGCGCTGGCGTCCACCAGCGAACCGAGTACCGAGTCGTCCGCCTGGGGATGACCGGCGCGCAAGGTGGCAATCTTGGCTGCCAGCTTGTCGATAAAGGCATCCGCCACCTTGCTGTCCACGATCAGCCTCTCGGTGGACATGCAGATCTGGCCCTGATTGAAGTAAGCGCCAAAGGCTGCGGCGTCGACTGCGGCGTCAAGGTCAGCGTCATCCAGTACCAGAAACGGCGCCTTGCCCCCCAGCTCAAGAAGGGCCGGCTTGAGGTGACGGGCTGCCAGCTCGGCAACAATGCGCCCCACGTGGGTTGAGCCGGTAAAGTTGACCCGACGCACCGCCGGATTGGCGATCAGTCGCTCTACAATCGCGGGCGCATCTACCGGAGCATTGCTGATCACGTTGACCACGCCATCGCCCAGTCCCGCGTCCTGCAATACCTGGCCAATCAGCCGGTGAACTGCCGGGCTCAGCTCGGAAGCCTTGAGCACCACGGTGTTGCCGCACGCCAGCGGCATGGCCAGAGCACGGGTTGCCAGAATCACCGGGGCATTCCAGGGCGCGATGCCCAGGATGACGCCACAGGGTTGGCGCAAGGCCATCGCAAAACTGCCGGGCACATCGGAGGGGATTACTTCGCCGTTGATCTGGGTGGTCATGGAGGCGGCCTCACGAAGCATGCCGGCCGCCAGCTTGACGTTGAACCCGTACCAGTTGGCCATAGCCCCGGTTTCACCCGCTGCCTCGATAAACTCGCTCGCCCGTGCCTGCATCAACTCGGCAGCAGCGAGCAACCGGGTACGCCGTTCATTGGGCGCCAACGCGGCCCACACGGGAAAAGCAGCCTGAGCCGCGGCAACTGCGGCATCGGCATCTTCCAGGGTGGCGGCGGCCACGCGTGACACCACCTCACCCGTCACCGGGTTGCAGCGTTCGAACGTTCGACCATCACGGGCCGGGCACGACTTTCCGCCAATGAGCAGGGGCACGTCCAACATGGTGATTCCTCTTTATTGTCGTTATCGGGAATTCATTTACAGGGTGCGCCCGGCGCACCCTGAACAGCGAGATTAGCGCTTGTAGGCTTGCAGGCCTGGCTTGATGCTCTTGTCATCGAGGAACTGCTTCATGCCCTGCTCACGCCCGCCTTCGGTATCCAGCAGTCGCGACTGGTCGAGCTTGGCGTACAGATAATCTTCGTTCTGCTCCCAGGTCAGTTCGCGGCAACGCTTGAAGCCATGCTTGGCCGCACGCAGTACAACCGGGTTTTTCTCCAGCAGATTGCGCGCCAGCTCAATGGTGACTTCACGCAACTGCGCCAGCGGTACGCTCTCATTGACCAGGCCCATCTCGGCGGCTTTACGCCCGTCGAAGGTCTTGCCGGTCATGATGTAGTACAGCGACTGGCGATGGCCTACGGTGTCTGCCATAGCCTTGCTGACCAGGTTGCCCGGTGGAATGCCCCAGTTGATTTCCGACAGGCCGAACGTTGCCTCGTCAGCGCAGATGGCCAGGTCGCACGCCACCAGCGGGCTGAAACCACCACCAAAGCACCAGCCATTGACCATGGCAATCGTTGGCTTGGCGTACATGCGCAGCAACTTCCATTGCCACTGCGACGCTTCACGGCGGATTTTCTCCTGAAGAATCTCGGGACCGGCGTCCACTTCGCGAAAGTACTCCTTCAAGTCCATGCCCGCCGTCCAGGCATCGCCCGCGCCGGTCAACACCAAAACACCCGCCTGCGGGTCCTGCTCGAGGGTTTCCAGCACGTCGATCATTTCACGGTTCAGGGTCGGGCTCATGGCATTGCGTTTTTCCGGACGATTGAGTATCACCCAGGCGATGCTGTCTTCGATTTCGACTTTGACGGTTTTCCAGCGGCCTTCGTATTGGCTCATAGCGATTGCTCTCTTGTTGTTCGCTTGAAGATGAGTGAAAACTAACCGGCATAATTAGTTATGTCAATTAACCATTAATTAAATTAACCAATTTTTTTTGCGGCAAACGCTCGTAAAATAACGCAGCGATGGCTATCAACCAGCAACCGCGGCAAACTAGATACGTTTATTAACTTCATTCGAGCAAGGACCCCTCTATTTATGGCCAAGCCAGCCACCCCTGTCGTCGCCCAAGAGGCCATGCCTGAAAGCCCGGACGTACAGGCTCCTCTGGACACCGCGCTGGACGAACTGATCGGCTATGCCATGCGCCGCGCCCAGCTCAAGCTTTTCCAGAACCTGATCAGCCGGCTGTCGACCCACGACCTGCGTCCGGCGCAGTTTTCGGCAATGGCGATCATTGACCAGCATCCCGGGCTGATGCAGGCGGACCTGGCCCGGGCGCTGGCGATTGAGCCCCCGCAAGTGGTGCCATTGTTGAACAAGCTGGAGAGTCGGGCGTTGGCGGTACGGGTTCGTTGCAAACCCGACAAACGCTCCTACGGCATATTCCTGAGCAAGACCGGCGAAGCCCTGCTCAAAGAGCTTAAGGCTATTGCTGCGCAAAGCGACATCGACGCGACCTCGGCGCTGGATAGCGCCGAGCGTGAAGAACTGCTGCGCCTGCTGAAAAAGGTGTATCAGGAATAGCCCAGCGCTGTAGCTACCAAATCCGCAACATGCGCAGTGCCTGATCAATAGTGAAAGCTGATTTCACGACTGCTGCGCAGCCGAACGCAGCCTCGCACGGCTCGGCAGCTGCTACGATTTTCACAACTCATGCCACTGCGTAGCAGTTGACGAGTAGAACGAGGCTACGTTCGAGCGTGAAGCGGTCGCAAAACCGCAACACGCGCAGGGCCTCGCACGGCTCTCCAGCAAATAGACAATTGGCCCTACCAGATCGGCAAGGTATAGATGGCCAGGAAGCGGGTCTGGTTTTCGTCGCGAAAGGCCGCACCTGCCGGGAAGTCATTGCGGTAAATAGACTTCCTCGCCAAAAGGCCCAGGTTTTTCAGCGGCCCGCTCTGTATCACGTACCCCAGCTCCATCTGAAACTCGCGCTCCTTGCGATCATCCGCATTCAAGGACACCAGTTCGATATTGTCACCGCGCACATAACGCAACCGCCCTTTCAATCCCACTACCCCCACCGCCGTGAAGTCGTAGTCGTAAATGGCCTGCCAGGTGCGCTCCTTGGCATTGAGAAAATCCGAACTCATGGTCATTTCGCTCATGCCCATCAACTCTGTACCCGAGATGTAAGGCGTCGCCGTATCACCGCTGGAATGCATGTAGCCCACACTTAAACGATGCCCTCCCAGCCGATACCCCAACAGCGCCGATGCGTTGATGTTGTCGACCTTGCCTGCTTTGGCACTGCCCGCCTCGTCACTGAAAAAACTGCGCAGGTCGGTGGTCAGCACGCCATCACCCAGGGGCAGATCGTGCAGCAATGCCAGGGTGCTTTGCTTGTACAAATCCGCCACCTCGACATGGTAGGCGCGCACGCTCAGGTTCTTGTTGACCTGATAATCACCACCGCCGTAAGCCAGGTGCGAGGTTTCAGCCGAGCCCTTGAATCGGCCATTGGGCGACGCGATAGTCATGGCCTGGTAGTTGGTGGAGTCACGTTTGTTGATCGCGTCGATATATCCGGTGTTGAAGTTCAGGCCGTCAATTTCTTTGGAGCTGACGGTGGTCCCGCGAAAGGTCTGGGGCAACAGCCGCGACGGGCTGGCAAAGGCAAACGGCAGAAAAATCGACACATCACCGGTCCTGAGCGTGGTCTGGCTATAACGCAGCTTGCCGGTGAAGGCCAGTCGCGAGTACTCATCCGCAGCCTGTTTGTCACTATCGACCGGCAGCAGTTCGGTGCCGCTGCGGTCAGGCGAAGAGTCCAGCTTGACCCCCAGCAGACCACGCACATCCAGCCCGAAACCGACCGTGCCCTCGGTAAAGCCCGACTCCATGTTGGCAATGAAGCCTTGGGCCCATTCCCGCGCTGCGGTCTTGGCGCCATCGTCCTTGTAATCACGGTCCATGTAGTAGTTGCGCAAGGTCAGGGTGGCGTGACTGTCTTCGATAAATCCCTGGGCCCAAACAGGGGTACTGAGCAGGCACAGGGCAATGCACGAAAGCGGGAACAAGCGCAGGGCGCCTTGGTTGAGCGTATGCATATTGAATGTCCATTTATTGTTGTTTTTGACAGAACCAGAACGCTCTCATGGCGTTTCCTGGGCCAGAGAATGGAAACAAGTCAAAGCAACGTCAATCTTAAATGATCGATAATCGAACATTATGTTTCTTATCTATTTTTGATAATTACAGGCACGCACTGGCTAAAAGCCTGTTTTAAACACGTTTAAGCTGATTTTTTAGCAAATACCTTCGCAGCTTCTTTTTTTAGTTATCTTTGTTAATCTTTATTTGGCTCGCTGAAAGCCCCCCTACAAAAACAATAACGAGGTTCGTCCATGAACACTCCACAGCATCGTTCGACGCTGACAATCGCTTTGTGCTTTATCGTTGCGCTTATCGAAGGGTTTGACCTGCAAGCCGCGGGCACTGCCGCCGCCGGCCTGCGTCAAACCTTTGACCTGGACCCGAAAATGATGGGCTGGGTGTTCAGTGTCGGGATCATCGGCCTGCTGCCCGGTGCATTCTTCGGCGGCTGGATTGCCGATCGAGTCGGCCGTAAAAAGATCCTCATCGGCGCGGTCATCCTGTTTGGCGTCTTCTCCCTGCTGACCGCCTATGTAGACAGCTACTACCACTTGCTGCTGGTGCGATTCATGACCGGCCTTGGTCTGGGAGCTGCCTTGCCCAACCTGATCGCCCTATGTGCTGAAGCGGTAGACGAACGCCGTCGTGGCACAGCGATCAGCATCATGTATTGCGGCGTGCCACTGGGTGGCGCAATGGCAGCCGTAGTGGCGATGTTCTCCCATGACCACTGGCAAACCACCTTTATCATCGGCGGGCTAGCCCCGTTGCTTGTCGTGCCGCTGATGATCATCCTGCTGCCCGAGTCCCGGGTTTTCCGCCAGGACGCCAGCCAGGCTTTGCGCGTGTCTACGGGTCAGGCACTGTTTGGTGAAGGTCGTGGCCGTTCGACCCTGGCGTTGTGGCTCAGTTACTTCTTTACCCTGACCGTGATGTACATGTTGCTGAACTGGCTGCCCACACTGCTGCTGGCCCAGGGTTTCACCAAGCCGCAAGCGGGCATGGTGCAAATGCTGTTCAACATAGGCGGTGCTTTGGGCTCCTTGCTCGGTGGCCTGCTGCTGGACCGCTGCAACCCGATCAAGGTGGTTCTGGGCGTCTATGCCGGGCTACTCGCATCACTGGCCGGGATCGGCTTTTCGGTAGGGATTGTGCCCGTGGCCACTGCAGGCTTTGCCGTGGGCCTGTTTGTAATGGCGGCGCAGTTGGTGCTCTATGCAATGGCTCCGCCGCTGTATCCGACAGCCGTACGGGCAACCGGCGTCGGCGCTGCAGTCGCTATCGGGCGCCTGGGTTCGGTTGCAGGTCCCTTGGCAGCAGGTCAGATCCTCGCCGCCGGGGCCGGAACGACCGGGGTGCTGCTGGCGACTTCACCGGGACTGGTCATTGCGGCATTGGCGGTCATCACGGTGATTACCCGTGCCAATCAAAGTGCAAGCCTGAAACCGGGACTTTGTGGCCGCTGACAAGTAACTCCAGGCTGCACTCTATGGCCTGGAGCATCTCGACAGCGTGTTTGTTCAGGTTCTGCCGATCTCAGGATTCAAAGGTTTGAATCCTGAGATCAGGGGTTGTCTCTTCTGCCTCGCCACCTACTCCATGTTGTAGTCGTTGACGAGTGGAACGAGGCTGCGATCGGGAGGGTGCTGATCATCGTGTAAACCTGCCGGGGCTCTAGCCTTGCGCCAAAGCCCCGGTATGTCAGGCCTGTGCGGCGCTGCGGTTTAGCCGGTACATGGTCCAGGCGTAGAACACCAACGCCAGCCCCGCCAGCGAACCACCTGCCAGCCCGATCCAGGCAAAACCGAAATGGCTGCCCACCGAACTGCCCAGCAATGCCCCGCCGCCAATGCCGATATTGTAGATACCGGAAAACATCGCCATCGCCACATCCGTCGCGTCCGGCGCCAGGGTCAGTACTTTGGACTGCATCGCCAGGCCAAAGCCCATGATCGCCATCCCCCAAATGATGCTCAACACCCCCAGGGATTCAATCCAGTTGCTGGCCGGCAACAGCAACAGCAGGCTCAGCGCGATCAGGCCCACAGCGGTCAGCAGGAAGCCCAGCGGGCTGTATTTGTGGAACCAGCTAAAACACAGCGAACCGAAAATCCCCGCACCGCCGAAGAGCAGCAGGATCAGGGTCACGGTAGCGCCGCTCATACCCGCCACGTTCTGCACAAAGGGTTCGATATAGCTGTACGCGGTAAATTGCGCCGTGATCACCACCGCCGTCAACAGATACACAGCCACCAGTGCAGGGCGCTTGAACAGCACCGGCAAGCTTCTGAGCGAGCCGGAATTCTGGCTTGGCAGCAACGGCAAAGTGCGCGCCAACCACAGCACCAGCAACACCGCCAGCGCTGCGATCACCAGAAAAGTGGTACGCCAGCCCATGGCCTCGCCCAGCAAACGGCCCAGGGGCACCCCCATCACCATCGCCAGCGAAGTACCGGTGGCCAGCAACCCCAGCGCTTGCACCTGCTTGCCCTCAGGCGCCAGACGCACCGCCAGAGAGGCTGTTATCGACCAGAACAGCGCATGGGACAGCGCCACGCCGATCCGGCTAAGCAACAAAATGCCGAAGCTGGTCGCCAGACTCGACAGTACATGACTGGCGATAAACAACCCGAACAGCACCAGCAGTAACTTGCGCCGCTCAACGTTGCGCGTCACCAGCATGATCGGCAAGGAAGCCAGCGAAACCACCCAGGCATAGATGGTGAGCATCAGCCCGACCCTGGCCGTGGCCATGTCAAAACTTGCGCCAATCGCACTCAGCAGCCCCACCGGCACAAACTCGGTGGTATTGAACACAAAAGCGGCCAGCGCCAGCGCGATTACAGGCTGCCAGTTGGCTTTAGAGGTAGAGGTGGGGTTGCTCATTTAATGAATGCACTACTCGCTATCGATGATGAACCGGCTCCGACGCTTCAAGCCGGAACCACACAGGCTGACAGTTTATAGCCTTCACGCAGAGCCGTTGGCGAGATTTTGCAGATACTCGGCAGGCGGCGTTTGGTCGAGGCGCCGAGGTGCCCGATAAAAAGACCGCAGCAAGGATTTTGCAACAATGCGTAAAGAATAGTTAAGAGCATTGATTATCATTTGCACAAATGTAAAACTTTGTAACTAATTCTCGTTTACGCAGTTCCAGCCCGGAGTATCCGCAGATCATGCGCTCACTGTTCAGCCTTCCGACGTCCGCCCTTACACTTGTCGCACTGGGCATGCTCAATTCGGCATCAGCCGACGAATACACCTTGAACCTGCCTTCCACCAGCGTCACCGGCACCGCCGACAGTGAAGATGCACCACCGGGCTATCAAGCCAAACCCGCCGCCACTACGACGCGATTGAACCTCACCGCCGGGCAAACACCCCAGGGCATCACCAGCATCAAGCGCGAGCAACTTGACGACTTCAAGCTCAACAGTATTCGCGATGTGCTGGACAGTACCCCCGGAGTCAACGTGCAAAAGGTCGAGACCGACCGGACTTACTTCACTGCCCGCGGTTTCGACATCACCAACTTCCAGTACGACGGCATGGGCATGGGGCTCACCGGCGGCGTGCTGGTGGGTGATATCGACACCGCACCCTACGAGCAGGTTGATGTCTTGCACGGCGCCAACGGCCTGATGACCGGCACTGGCAACCCGTCGGCCACGGTTAACTTTATCCGCAAACGCCCCACCTATGAGCCTGAGGCCAAGGTCAGCGTCAGCGCCGGCTCCTGGGACAAGCGCCGGGTCGATCTCGACGTCTCCGGGCCGCTGACCGATTCGGGCAATGTGCGCGGGCGAGTGATCTATGCCAACGAAGTGGGCAACTCTTATCTGGATCGTTATTCCCGGGAAAAGAACATCTTCAGTGGCATGCTCGCCTTCGACCTGAGTGACGACGACACGCTGACCGTCGGTTATGAAGACCAGAAAAGCAATGCCAACGGTGCCAGCTGGGGCTCCCTGCCGCTGACCGACAGCAGCGGCAACGCCCTGCACTACAGCAGCACCAGTGCCAACATTGCCCAGCCCTGGGTGTACTGGGATGTACGCACCAGTCGCGCCTTCGCCGAGTGGCAGCACCACTTCGCCAATGACTGGAAGTCCACGCTGACCGTAACCGCCATGGAGCATCGCGAAGACACCGACATGTTCTACATCTATGCCAACAGCGCCTCTAGCACCGGCTATACCGGGCTGGCCTCCAACTACAAAGGCAAGACCCGCGAGCTGGATGGCGACCTCTCGTTCAGCGGGCCTTTCAGCCTGGGCGGCCGCGAGCACCAGTTGACCTTCGGCGCCAACGTGGCCCGTTCCCGTACCCAGGAAACCTCGCTGTACGGCACCTCCTCGTACTACACCCCGGTGTCGCTGGAAGATGCCCTCAACGGCGTCATCCCCAAGCCTGCTTACAACATGGCCAATGCCGACGCGACCTCCAATTACACCGACCGCCAGAAGAGTCTCTACGCCGGTACACGGTTGAGCCTTACCGACGACCTGCACCTGATCGTCGGTGCGCGCATGCTCAGTGCCGACAGCGACGGTGAAAACTACGGTTCGGGGCGGGACGTGAGCATTCATGGCAAAGTCACCCCGTACGCTGGCGTAGTCTATGACCTGACGCCGCAGTACTCGCTGTATGCCAGCTACACCAAGATTTTCAACCCGCAGTACTACCTCAATACCCAGGGCCAGGTGCTCGACCCGCTGGAAGGCAAGAGCTACGAGGCCGGGATCAAGGGGCATCTGCTGGACAAGAAACTGGACGTTTCGGCAGCGGTATTTCATACCAAGCAGGATAACGTTGCCACCTACTCAGGTTTCAACCCTTCCCTGGGCGGTTACCTGTATGACGGCATGTCGTATAAGAGCAGCGGTGTAGAACTGGAAGCTTCGGGCGAACTGGCGCCGGGCCTGCAAATCAGCGGGGGCTATACCTACGTCTATATCACCGATGCCGACAACAACCGCGGGCGCAAGTTTATACCGCGCAATGCCCTGACCACCTCCATGGCCTACAAGCTGCCGATGGCACCGCAGGTAAAAGTGGGCGGCAGCCTCAAGTGGCAAAGCAAGGTCGAGAACGACGACACCCCGGCAGCAAACCAGGCTGCCTATATGCTGGTGGGCCTGATGGCCAGCTATGATATCGACCCGCACTGGAGCACCCAGCTCAACCTCGACAACCTGACCAACGAGAAATACCTGCAAAGCGTACGTTACGGGCAAAGCAACTACGGCTCCCCGCGCAACGTCACGGCATCGGTGAGCTGGAAGTTCTGATGAAGTGCCGGGCCAGTTCCCCTGGCCCGACATGAACTGCGTATGAACGTGCGGGGTACTGAAATATCCTGCATTTAAAGCTGGCAATAACGTAATGTCAGTGACATACAGCCCTTACATATTCGTCTCGTGTTCAACTCACTGAGTGAGATCTGCCATGAGCCATACCCATATTGCTTTATCTATCGCTACCGGCCTGGGTTTGACATTCACCGTCATGTTGTCCCATGCCGCGCCCCCTGATACCTCCGACGCCCAAAACTACAAAAGCCACAAGGCCTTGTTGATTGGTGTCGACGGCATGCAATACGAAAAACTTCAGCAAGCCATTCAAAATAATATGGCCCCCCATATTGCCGGCCTGAACCCCGCCAAAAGTTACATCGGAGGGATTGACGGAACTGCGACAGAGCAAACTACCGGTAGCGGCCCGGGCTGGACGACAATACTGACCGGCACCTGGGTAGACCGACATAAAGTCCCCTCCAACAACAACGCATGGCGCAACAAAGCGCCCAGCCTGTTCAAGCAACTCAAGCAGGCGGATCCTGAACGCAAGACGAGCAGCATTGTCAGCTGGAATACCATCAACAACAACTTCGCCGATGATATTGCCCAAGGCTTTATCGACCTTGCCATCAAATGCTCCGACGTCGATCAATGCGTCGCCGACAAGGCCAGCTATGAGCTTGAATATGGTCGCTCGGACCTGGTTTTCGCGCACTTCGACGAGCCTGATAATGTCGGCCATAGATACGGTTTTTCAACCCGCTATCAGACCGCAATCCAGGGCGTCGACGACAAGGTCGGCCAGTTACTGTCGGCACTCAAGCGCCGTAAACAAAGCAACCCCGATGAAGACTGGCTAGTACTGGTGACAACTGATCATGGCCGGCGCCTGCCCGATGGGCGTAATCATGGCGCCCAAACCCTGAGCGAGAAAACCACGTTTATCGCACTCAACAAACCCGCCAACGAGCAACTTACCCGCCCCATCACCAATCCGGACAATCCGGGCCACGACAACCTCTACGGCTTTGCCAGCCAGGCGGATATTACTCCGACCCTGCTGGCCCATTTTGGCATCGAGCCCGTACCTGCCCGGCATGCCATGGACGGTCTGCCCCTGACCGGGCCTCTGGGTGCAAGGCTATTCACTGCCCGGTTAGCGCCTGATGCGGCACAGGTGAATCTGACCTGGAATGGCGATGGCAGCGCAGACAAGCCCGTGCACATTTATCGCAATGGCAAGCAAATCGCCTCTGTCGACTACTCCCGGCGTGGTTATATCGACAACGACATCAAGGAACTCAAAGGGCCAGTCAATTACACGGCAGTGATTGATAAAGTGCCTGTGTCACGCTTGATCACTCTGGGCGACAAAAAACCATAAAAAAAAGCGCTGCCCGATCACTCGGACAGCGCCTTTTTTACGTCCAGGCGTTACGCCAGACTTTTGCTGACCACTTCAAACACATCGCTGGACAGTTCGCCCGAGCTGCGGATGCGCTCAAGCTCTGCCTTCATCAGCGCCTGTCGCGCAGCGTCGTACTTGCGCCAGCGGGTCAGCGGCGCCAGTTGCCGAGAGGCAATCTGCGGGTTGAAACCATTCAGTTCGATCACCAGGTCCGCCAGGAAACGATAGCCCGAACCGTCCGCAGCATGGAAGTTGATCAGGTTTTGCCCGGCAAAGGCACCCACCAGGGCCCGCACTTTGTTCGGGTTCTTGATGGTGAACGCCGGATGTTGCATCAGCTCGCGCACGCGCTGCAAACCGCCGGGCAAGGTGCTGCCCGCCTGCACGCTGAACCATTGATCCATGACCAGCGGGTTGTCCTTGAATTGCTCGGCAAAACTGGCCAACGCCGCAGCTTTTTCCGCCTCGTAGGGCGAGTTGACCAGCACGGCCAGCGCCGTCAGGCGTTCGGTCATGTTGTCGCTGTGCTCGAACTGCTCCAGCGCCGCCGCCAACACTTGCGGCTTGCCGCTGAGCATCAGGTAGGACAGCGCGATATTTTGCAGTGCGCGACGGGCAAAGTGCTCGGCTTCAGCCACATAAGGCGTGGCTTTGGACACTTCGCGGTTGGCCTGGTAACGCGTCCACAGGGCGTCGAACAGGCTGTCTGCCAGTTGCTTGCGAGCGAACTCGCGGGCAACGTGGATGGCTTCGACATCGGCCACATCACTGATTTCGGTCAGATAGGCTTCGCCCGGCAGCGAGAGCATCTCTGCCACCATTGCCTGATCCAGTTGCTCATTGCCCAGCACCGTGCGCAACGCCTCGACCAGACGCTGATCCATGACCAGTGCTTCACCGCGCTGATGCTGCGCAATCAACTCTTGCAGCACCTGTACCGCCAGTTGCTGACCAGCATCCCAACGGTTGAACCCGTCGCTGTCGTGCTGCATCAGGAACATCAACTGGTCACGGCTGTAATCGAAGCTCAGCTTCACCGGTGCCGAGAACCCGCGCAACAGGGACGGCAGCGGTTTTTCGTTGATGCCGACAAAGGTGAAGGTCTGTTCGGCTTCAGTCACTGACAGCACGCGGCTGGTGCCCGAGGCCGCAGCTTCGCCCGCCAGTTGCAGGGCAATTTCACTACCCCCGGCGTCCAGCAGGCCCAGTTCGACCGGAATAACGAACGGCAGTTTTTCGATCTTGTCCGGAGTTGCCGGGCAGCTTTGCGCAAAAGTCAGGCTATAGGTGTGTTGTTGCGCATCGTAGTGCTCGCTGACGGCCAGCCGCGGTGTACCTGCCTGGCTGTACCAGCGCTTGAACTGGCTCAGGTCGGCGCCATTGGCATCTTCCATGGCCTTGATAAAGTCGTCGCAGGTCACCGCCTGGCCATCATGACGCTCGAAGTACAGGTCACTGCCTTTGCGAAAACCCTCGGCGCCCAGCAGGGTGTGGATCATGCGCACCACCTCAGAACCCTTCTCGTAAACGGTCAGGGTGTAGAAGTTGGAGATCTCGATAAAGCTCTCCGGGCGCACGGCATGGGCCATGGGGCCGGCGTCTTCGGCGAACTGGTGAGTGCGCAGGTAGGCCACGTCCTGGATGCGCTTGACGGTGCGCGAATTCATGTCGGCCGAGAACTCGGAATCACGGAACACCGTGAAGCCTTCCTTGAGCGACAGCTGGAACCAGTCGCGACAGGTCACGCGGTTACCCGACCAGTTGTGGAAGTACTCGTGGGCAACGATGGCTTCGACCCGCTGGTGCGCGGCATCGGTGGCGGTTTCGGCGCGGGCCAGTACGGCGCTGGAGTTGAAGATATTGAGACCCTTGTTCTCCATGGCGCCCATATTGAAGTCGTTGACGGCCACGATCATAAAGATGTCCAGGTCGTATTCACGACCGTAGGTCTCTTCGTCCCAGCGCATGGATTTTTTCAGGCTGGTCATGGCGTGCTGGCATTTGTCGATGTTTTCCGGCTCGACATAAATGCGCAGCGCCACGCTGCGCTCGCTCATGGTGGTGAACGTGTCTTCGACGCACCACAGGTCACCGGCCACCAGTGCAAACAGGTACGCCGGTTTCATGAACGGGTCTTCCCAGGTTGCCCAGTGCCGGCCGTCTTCGTCGGGGCCGCTGGCGATCGGGTTGCCGTTGGACAGCAGAATCGGGTAACTGTGCTGCTCGGCCACCACGGTGGTGGTGAACTTGCTCATCACGTCCGGGCGGTCGAGGTAATAGGTAATCTTGCGAAAGCCTTCGGCCTCGCACTGGGTGCAGAACATCCCGCCGGACTTGTACAGGCCTTCCAGCGCGGTGTTGGATTCGGGGTGGATGCGCACGCTGGTATCGACCACGAACTGTTCGCTGGTCGGGTGCAGGATCAGGTGGCTGTCGCTGAGCTGATAATCCTCGGCGGTCAATTCGATATCGTCGAGGCTGACCGACAGCAGCTCCAGCTGCTGGCCATCCAGCGCCAGAGCCGGCAGGCCGGCGCCACGGGCCGGGTTGCGGCGCATCAGCAGTTGCGCATGAACCAGGGTGTGATCCTCGAACAACTCGAAGGTCAGGTGCGTCTCGTCGATCAGGTAATCGGGCGCCTGGTAGTCCTTCAGGTAGATCATTTGCGGTTGTTCGGTGCGCATGCTGGAGTCCTTTTACTGATGCACGGCCAGCTGGTAGGCCGTGTATTTGCGGATATTGATAACGCCGGTGTCAAAGATCAGGTATTGGCCCTTGATCCCCATCAGCGTGCCTTCGACGATCGGATCTTTATCCAGATTGAAGCTGACAATCTTGGTCGGATACTGCTCGACCGGGTAGCAAATCTCGATGGGCTCGACGCTATGCAAAGGCTGTACCGCTTGCAGGCCGAAACGCTCCTGCAGGGTGTGCAGGCCTTCGGCGCAACTCTCGAACAGTTGCGCACGCACTGCGGCGAGGTCTACCGGCGCTGCGTCGCCCTTGAGCAGTGCACGCCAGTTGGTCCGGTCAGCCACTTGCGAGCGGAACAGGTCTTCGACAAACCCCGATTGCTGACGGGTCGCCACGCGCACGATCGGCAATGCCTGGCTGGCACCCTGGTCGAGCCAGCGGGTCGGCAACTGGGTGGCACGGGTAATGCCCACCTTGACCCCGGAGGAGTTGGCCAGATACACCACATGATCGGTCATGCAGAACTGCTCGCCCCACAACGGATCACGGCAAGTGCCCGCGTCATAATGGCAACGCTCCGGGCTCATGATGCACACATCACATTGTGCCAGCTTGGTCATGCACGGGTAGCAGTAGCCCTGGCTGAAGCTCTTCTTGGTTTTACGCCCGCAGTGAGAGCAGTTGATCTCCCCCAGGTATTCCAGACGCAGTTTAGTGCCAATCAAGGGATTGACCGGCACCTCGGTATCGCCCAAACGGAACGCATATTGAACGGTCGGCGTTTCCAGGCTTGCCGACATCTTGCTGATTGCACCGCGACCAATCTCAATCAATGGATGGCATCCGACTTGAACAGGATGTTGGGCACCGGCGCCGATTTCGAGCTGCATTCCTGCGGGCCCATATAACCGGTGCGCTGGTCTTCAGGCAGGTTCTGCACTTCCCAGGCAATCATCGCCTGCAACGACAGCTCGCGCTGTTCGGCAGTGAGTTTGTTGCCGTCCGCCCATTTACCGATTTCCACGGCCAGTTTCAGGCTCTGGTAGATCTCGGGGGTGATGTTTTGAATCATTTCGTTGAAAGAGGACATGGTTCTGTTTCCGCTCTTTAAAAATCAGATGGCATTTCTATCTGTGGGAGCGGGCTTGCTCGCGATTCAGGCAACTCGGTGCATCTGAATCAACGGGTTGAACCCATCGCGAGCAAGCCCGCTCCCACGCGACAATTCGAAACTTTATACAGCCTGCCTGCGCCGCGCCCAAAGCCCGCCCAGGAAGCCGGTCAGGCAACCGATGACCAGTCCGCCCACATGGGCGGCATTGGCGATCTGGCCAAAGCCGATCATCGACACCAGCCCCGACATGCACAATGCCAGCCACACCAGCATCATCACCAGCACACCGCGCGGCAGGTTATACAGGGGGTTTGGCGCCATCAACTGATAGATCCAGACATGCCCCAACAGCCCGTACAACACCCCCGACAACCCGCCAAACAGGCTCGGGCCGCCCACCAGGTACTGGGCGAAGTTGGACACCAGGCTGAACAACAGGCTCAGGCCGATCAGGTTGACGCTGCCCTGGCGCATTTCAATGCGCCGCCCCAGCTCCCAGTACCACATGCCGTTCATGGCGATATGCAGGAAACCGAAGTGAATCAACATCGGCGTAAACAGTCGCCACCACTGCCCGGACGCCAGGCTGTCAGACAAGGGGACAAAGTCGATGTACTGGCCATAAATGCTGAAGTCCAGAAACGTGAAAAACCTCAGGGCCGACAAATTGTCACCCAGTTGCGTCACCGCAGCCACGATTACGCACAGCAGCAACACGATGGCTGTGGCCGGGCTATCGCGCAGCTGCTGCGCAAAACCCGGGCGGGCCATGGCCTGCGGCCGTTCGACAACGGGTAAGGCGTGATCGGGGTCACCCAGCGGAAAACGCTGGTACAGGCTGCGCACGTCATCGGCAATGGACTCAGGTGCCCACAGCACCTGCTCGCCTGCCTCTTCACTGACCCGATGGGGCACCTGCATGCGCCGCAGCAAAGCAACAAAACCGCTCAGGTCCACAGACAACGGCAAACGCAATACCGCTACAACACTCATTGAATGGCCTCAGGGCGATCTACATTCACCCATACAAATTTGTCCGGATCGAGCCGGGTTTCCTGGTCAAGGCGATAAGCCACCAGTTTGCCGTACAACACCGCGCTGTAATCCAGGCACGCCAGGTTCGGACGGATCGGCGCGGGCCGGCCGCTGCGCCAGTAGTGCCCGACAAACAACAGCGGTTCATCAATGCCGTAACGTAACAGGGCACTTTTTTCAGTGGAGGACAGCGGCTGCTGTGCCACCCGTTCAGGCAGCGCGTCCGGCTGGAAAACGATATCGCCGTAGGTCTTGGGGTCGTCTTCCCAGAACTTGGTGCGAAAGAATGCCCGCGTCAGGCCGTCGCCACCGGTCAGGGTCATGCCCCCCGGCAGGCGCATGTCAGTGCCACGCAACAGGCGGTTGAAGCTCAGGCTGGCAAAGCTGTCCGACACCGCCGCGGCCTGCAAGAAGGCCTCGTCAATGCAGCCGTCGGGGTATTGCGCACGCAGGGTGGCGATCACTTCGCTGTCCCAGCAGGCATGTACCACCCGGAAGCGCCCGGCATCGACAAACAGCGGCATGTCGTAAAACCACTGCACAAACTCGCGCCATTCAGCGGGATACTTGTCGAACTGTTCGAGGGTTTCGTGGATCAACCGGGCATGGCGCGGCGTGTGCTCGCGCACAAACTGCTTGCCACTTCCGGCTGGCGCGGGTGTGCACCAGCCCAGCGCGTTGAATTCATGGTTACCCATCAGGCACAGGGCCTGACCGCTGCGTACCATGTCGTAGACAATATGCAGCGACTCGCGAATGCGCGGGCCGCGATCAATAATGTCACCCAGAAACACCGCCATCCGTTGCGGGTGTCGCCAGATACCGGCGAGTTTTCGATAGCCCAGACGCTCCAGCAGGTGCTCAAGGGTATGAGCACAGCCATGCACGTCACCGATCAGATCGTAACTGCGCGCTGGATCGAGCATCAGTCAGCCCTGCCGCCCAGTCGGCTACCCCAGCCAAGCTTGGTCCGACACACTTCGTAGTAGTTGTGGTCCAAAGGATGAATCAGGCGCAGTTTTTGCGCTTTTTTGCTGACGTTGATGGTGTCGCCCGGCGCACAGGTGAAGTGGTTTTGACCGTCACACGAAACCTGCGGGTAGATCTGCATGTCCTTGGCCACCACTATTTTCAACTCACTGTTGCCATCGACCACGATCGGGCGGCTGCTCAGGGTATGCGGGTACATGGGCACAATCACGATCGCGTCGAGCTTGGGGTGCATGATCGGGCCGCCCGCTGACATGGCATAGGCCGTTGAGCCCGTGGGCGTGGCCACGATCAGGCCGTCGGCCTTCTGGCTGCAGACGAACTGGCCATCGATATGCAGTTCGAACTCGATCATGCGCGTGGACTTGCCCGGGTGCAGCACCACATCATTGAGGGCATCGCCCTGGCCGATGGCTTCGCCGTGACGGCGCACTTCGGCCTGCAGCAGAAAACGGTTTTCAACCAGGTAGTGGCCGTCAAGCACCTCAGCAACTTTGACTTCCAGTTCATCGGGACGGATATCGGTCAGAAAGCCCAGACTGCCACGGTTGATACCCAGCACCGGTACATTGTGCCGGGCCAGCGCGCGGGCGGCGCCCAGCAAACTGCCATCGCCGCCGACCACAATCACCATGTCGCAGACTTCGCCAAGCATTTTGCGTGACGAAGTTTGCAGGCCGTGACCGGGCAACACCTCGGCGATCGTGTCTTCAAGGATCACGTGCATATGCCGCTCGAGCAGGAATTTTTTCAGTCGGCGAACCGTATCGAGCACTTGCGAGCTGCCCAGACGACCTATGATGCCGATATTACGAAATTGCTCCATGGGGCTCCTGCGGGATTCTATGCGTGCGAAAATAACGATTATGGGCGAAAGACGACGATAGACAAAACCCTTTCAGCCCCGTGAACGGCTATGCTCGCACAATGACCCTCTTCCCCGACTTGCTCAACCTGCCCCATCAATTGCGCCACCCCGAGGTGCGCGATCTGGCGTGGGTGATCCTCGCACCACCGATGCTGACCCACACCCCCTGGCCCCAACGCCATCCATTGGCAGGCAGCGACTGGGTCCAGGCGCCGGAGCAACTGGAGCACTGGCTGCGCGAGCTGGACCGCAACTGCCAACCACTCCTGCACTGGCTCGAACTGGCCACCACCCGACGCCTGGGGCGCTATTACGAGCGCTTGTGGCAGTTTGCAGTGCAGCATGCCCCGGGCGTCGAGCTGATTGCCGCGAACCTGCCGATCCGCCTGGGCGGGCATACCCTGGGTGAGCTCGATTTAGTGCTGCGAGACCGCGACGGCGTGCATCATCTGGAACTGGCGATCAAACTCTACCTCGGCCCCCAGGACGGTGATGGCGCAGACCCTGCGCAATGGCTAGGCCCCGGCAGCAATGACCGCCTGGACCGCAAGCTCAAGCATTTCTGCCAGCACCAGCTACCCATGTCCAGCCGCCCGGAAAGCCGTGAAGTGCTGGCCGGGCTGGATGTGCAGGCGTTCAGCGCTCATTTGTGGCTTGGCGGCTACCTGCTGTATCCGTGGCCAGGGCAGGCCCGACCACCAGCCGGTGCCAACCCGCAACACCTGCGCGGGCGCTGGTTGCATCAGCGCGACTGGCCGGCGTTTATCCGCCAGAGCGCCACCGGTTGCTGGCAACCCCTGCCCCGGCATGCCTGGCTGGCTCCGGCGCGCTATGCTCCTGAGGGGATATGGGCGGCACAACAGCTGGATATCTGGCTGGCAGAACTGCACCCGCAAGCACCGGCGCAGCTGCTGGTTCGCCTGACTGAAAACGATGAGGGCGACTGGGAAGAGGCTGAACGCCTGTTTCTGGTTTCCGATCTTTGGCCTAATGTGCCGGGAAGCCCTGAAAACTGACACATCTCAAGTGCAAGATTGCTCAGGCCACTTAGAGTAAAGGAACTCCGTCAACAAGAACGGGGACTTTAGACCTGAACCGTGAGGAACCACCATGACCTGGAAAAGCACCGCCCATCACTACAGCCGGATGTCCATCGCCCTGCACTGGCTGATGGTGCTGCTGTTTATATTGATCTACGCCTCGATCGAGTTTCGCGGGATCTTCCCCAAGGACAGCGACGGGCGCAACCTGATGAAGGATGCGCACTTCATGCTCGGGTTGACGGTGTTTGCACTGGTCTGGCTAAGGCTGCTGGCCCGAACCCTGGGCGTTGCGCCGAAAATCACCCCGACACCACCCGCTTGGCAGACCGCTCTGGCCACTTTGATGCACTGGGCGTTGTACCTGTTCATGATCGCCATGCCGGTGCTGGGTTACCTGGTGCTGAGCTACAACGACAAGCCGGTGTACTTTTATGGTTTCGATATCCTGCCCCTGACCGCCAAGGACCCGGACTTCGCCAAGCAGATCAAGAGCTGGCATGAACTGGGCGGTACCATCGGTTACTGGCTGATCGGCCTGCATGCCGTGGCCGGTCTGGGGCATCACTATCTGATCAAGGACAACACTTTGCTGCGCATGTTGCCCGGGCGTTCTTAAAGCCCCAGGTCAACCCCCCGGCGGCCTTGCAGGCCGCCGGTGTGAACAAACACCACACGCATTCCCCGTGTAATAACCCCCTTTTCAACCGCCTGGGCCAGTGCCATCAAAGCCTTGGCCGTGTAAAGCGGCTCCAGTGGCATGCCACTGGCCACTTCATTGGCCCGCATAAACGCCAGCAAGGCGTCGTCCACCTTGGCAAAACCGCCACGACTGGCATCGACCAGCTCAAAATTTCGCTCCTGCAGCCCGCCAGCCTGCAAAATGGCCTCAACCTGCAGGGCCACGCCGTGGTCCTCGGGAACCGCCAGCGCGCCATATACCCGACGCCTACCCTCCTCGCCCAGCACCAGCCCGGCCAGGGTGGTGCCGGTCCCCGCGGCCAGCCACCAAGCGTCGTAATCTTGCCAACCTATAGTCGCCAATTGCTCGCGCACCCTGCTTACCAACGGCATGCAACCCAGGGCACCCGCCAGCCCGCCGCCCCCCTCGGGCACCTGATGCAGGTTCGGGTACAGGGCGTGCCACGGTTGCCAAAAGTCCGGCTCATGCCGCGCCCGATACCCGGCAAATCCCAGCCAGTGCAGTTGCATGCCAAAGCGCTCAAGGTCGAGCGTGGTGGGGGTTTGTTGAGGGTGACCGCGCAACAGCCCCACGGTGGCAAAGCCAAAACGCTTGCCGGCAGCTGCCAGGGCATGCAAATGATTGGAATGGGCGCCGCCCAGGCTGATCAGCCCGTCAGCCCCTGCTGCCCGTGCCCTGCGTAAATGGTCAGTGAGCTTGAACCACTTGTTGCCGCTGATCAGCGGGTCAATAAGGTCCAGCCGCAATACGGCTGCTTCGATCCCGGCCTGCTGCAGCCACTCTACGTTTAAAGGCTGCAAAGGTGCATGAGGGTACCAGTCGATCAGAGACAGCATTAAGGGTCGATTTCCTCTAAAAACAGGGATTTTACTTCATTGCCCCGTATTCAACATGCTTTTTGATACAGGCCGCTTACATATCAAGCCTGGCTAACTTTACCTACAACTTACGACTACAACATTAAAATGCCTACTAAATCACAAGAAAAAAACTCTATTTCCCAAGACCAAGCTCATGCAATCTGAGGGAGCTGGCAGACTACGCCGGTATCTTTCCCTACAAACAACTATGAAAAGACCGAAAGATATGAACATCAACTGTATTAGCGCAATGTTACTTGGCAGCCTATGTTCCTTGAGTGCATTCACCCCTGCTCTAGCGCAGGAGCAAACACTGTGGTGGAGAAGTCACGAGTCAAAGCCCGGATTCGTCGAAGCCCTGGCAGAATTCAACCTTTCACCACAATTATTGAACAGCGATCCCGACAAGGCCCTCACAGACAGCAATGATCCTCTGACACCCCTCTACTGGATCCGCAAAACACTAGAGCAATATACTGGCGACACCTCAGGAAATTACAAAGTACCTGTAACCGAAGGTCATACTAATGGACGAAACAGGACAAGCATGCATGGCAGGCATGGTTTTTTTACTACCCCTGTATTTTTGAGCACCTCACAGTCTGTAGAAATCACAAGAACCCCATCCGACAGCAATATAACTTGCAGTGCCTGGACCATCCCAGACTTCAATGTGCCTTCAAGTTTACATGATGAGCTCAGGCTCCCTGCTGCCCCGACCGAGTACACGGTCACTTACACAGCCTCCAGAAATGGGACTCTGCTGCTTTCGTGCCAAGACCCGACACGCGACATGCAGAACGCCGGAAAAATGATTCCCCTACACGTCAACAAGGGCAATGCACAACATGTACCGATGTTTATTTTTGGCATAACAACAAAAGAAGAATGGAAAACAACCCTCAGCCAACAGCCCAATCCATCAGGAGAGGTGCTGTTATTCGACGGGCGGACCCGCTTCTACATGCCAGCTAAAGTCGCTAACCGCAACAAGAACATTGACATTATGCGGTTAATGCGCGAGCACCTGCTCATGACACTGGTAAACGACCGGCTCAATGGATTTGACAGTCAGTCGATAGCGGCCCCGCTCGACTTGCCCACGCCAGGCTTGATCAATGCTTCTTATGCTGCATGTTGCAGTGCATCAGGTGGCCAGGGACTCATCAAGATCAACTTTGGCGGAGCTGCCGTTCCCACCTCATGGGGTTACTGGCATGAATACGGCCACATGAATCAGGTCGGATGGACGTGGGGGGGGCTCTCGGAAGTTACGGTCAACCTTTACTCAGTCGCCGCTTGCCGTCGCCTTCAAGGGTCGTATCAATTGAAGGACTGTCATCCGGGCGCTGCCTACTCGGACAAAACCTGGGATCGGGAATCCGTGGGCAACTATTTAAAATCAGGCAAGGCTTATAACTTTGACGGCGCAATTGAAGGAGGAGACTTTAATCGCTCGGTCATGTTCAACCAATTGGCGGCCTCCTATGAGAACCTTTACCCCCAACTTGGAAAAGCTTTTCGTAAAGAGTTCAACTATGCAGACAACGCGACTGCTTTCAATACCAACGCCAAGAAAAAAGATTGGTTCGTTGTCAATGCCAGTCGTTTTTCCGGCCGTGACCTAAGAAGCTTTTTCGACAAATGGGGGGTGGCTTACTCAGCCGAAGCCAGCAAGACCATCGCAAACATGGAACTGGCACAACCTTTACAACCTGTAGGAGCTGACACCCGCAATAACTGGGCTATCGCGGCAAACAGTGCAAGTTCAACACATGGCCAGATGCAGGATGGTAGTGCAAAAAATATTGCATACGTCGCATACAACATCAATGAAGGCCCTGTGGACTTGACATGGGCAGACTCCAACTACACGAAGCTGATCGTGCCTGCCTGGGATCAATCAAATAAAATCAGTTACCTCACTTTCCGGGGCACACGCAGCAACGGGGGCTGTGCAAAACGCTCTTTAAACTCCGCGACTGGCTGTGCTCAACCGGGTTACAGCTATTGGAACATCGAATACCACCCTCAAGACAATCCTGGGCTTAAAGGCAACCTAAGAGGCCGTATTCAACTCGCTGCAAGGGATTGGAAGTTACCTGCCTGGGGTGCCCAACTGGATATCCCGTTTACAGTGGCTGATACATTTCAATAAATGTATTAACAGTCTGCGGGCACGTGTATCCCCGCCAGCTTAAGCGTGGCTTGGCTGTAGTCCTTTTCGCTCGAAGGGAGGAGAGGACTACACGCTTTCTTGGTCGGAGTCCAAAGCCACTCAGCAGGCCCACTGCCCGTCGGCTTTCATCCACATTTCGGCCAATAAACTGACTCAAGCACAGGCTTCTTGGTAAGGTGTGCGCCGAATTTCGTAGCCAGCTAACGACCTGCTGGCTGCTGCTATCTGTTTTCTGACGCGAGACACCCCGGATATGCCTGAGCCGATCCCTCTTAAAGATCACGATTCCGAAAAACGGCTGGTCAATAAAAGACTGATCGCCTGTGCGGCGCTGGTGCTGGCTATCAGCTGCGCCCTGATCGGTCGCATGTATTTTCTGCAAGTCACCGAGTTCGACTACAACTCCACGGTCTCAGAGAACAACCGGGTGCACGTGTTGCCCATCCCCCCGGAGCGCGGTTTTATCTATGACCGCAACGGCGTGCTGCTGGCCGATAACCAGCCCAGCTTCAATATGACCATCACCCGCGAGCGGGCTGGCGATACCGCCAAGGTGCTGGATTCAGTGATCAGCATCCTGCACTTGCCCGAAGAAGATCGCGCCGTATTTGCCAAGGCGATGAAACAGGCGCGCCACCCGTTTGACCCTTCAACCCTGCTGTACGAGCTGACGGAAGATCAGATCGCCCTGCTGGCCGTCAACCAGTTCCGCCTGCCAGGTATCGATGTCGAGGCGCAATTTGTACGCCACTATCCGCAGGGCGATCACTTTGCCCACTCAGTCGGTTATGTCGGGCGCATCAACGAGAAAGAAGCCAAGCAGCTGAATGCCACTCAATACCGTGGCACCCAATCGATCGGCAAAACCGGCATCGAACGCTTCTATGAGAACGAACTGCACGGCCAGGTCGGTTTTGAAGAAGTCGAAACCAATGCACAGGGCCGGGTCATGCGCGTGCTGCGCCACACCGATGCGGTGGCGGGCAAGAACATCGTGCTGAGCCTGGATATCAAATTGCAGGAAGCCGCCGAGGATGCCCTGGGCGACCGCCGTGGCTCGATCATTGCCCTGGACCCGAAAACCGGCGAGGTGCTGGCGATGGTCAGCAAACCGAGTTTCGACCCCAACCTGTTCGTGACCGGTATCAGCTCCAGGGACTACTCGGGCTTGCGCGATTCCATCGACAAACCGCTGTTCAACCGGGCCCTGCGCGGGCTGTATGCACCGGGATCGACCATCAAGCCCGAAGTGGCGATTGCAGGGCTGGACAGCGGCGTAATTTCCGCCTCGACCCGGGTGTTTGACCCCGGCTATTTCCAGTTGCCCAATGTCGACCACAAATACCGCAACTGGAACCACAGTGGTGACGGCTGGGTGGATTTGAACGCGGCGATCATGCGCTCCAACGACACCTACTTTTACGACCTGGCATCCAAGCTGGGCATTGACCGCATGCACGATTACATGGCCGAATTCGGGCTGGGGCAAAAAGTCTCGCTGGACATGTTTGAAGAGTCATCTGGCCTGATGCCGTCCCGCGAGTGGAAGCGCAGCACCCGCCGTCAAGCATGGTTCCCTGGCGAAACAGTGATCCTGGGCATCGGCCAGGGTTATATGCAGGTTACCCCGCTGCAACTGGCCCAGGCCACCGCGCTGATTGCCAACAAGGGCGTATGGAACCGTCCGCACCTGGCCAGGACCGTGGACGGTACGCCGCCGGTGGATGAACACCCGATCCCCAATCTGGTGCTGCGTGATCCGCGGGACTGGGATCAGGTCAATCACGCCATGCAGTTGGTGATGCACGACCCGCGCGGTATTGCCCGGGCAGCAGCCCAGGGCGTGCAATACCGGATTGCCGGCAAAAGCGGTACGGCGCAGGTGGTGGCAATCAAGCAGGGCGAGCGTTACAACCGCCTCAAGACCGCCGAGCGCAATCGGGACAACGCCCTGTTTGTTGGCTTTGCCCCGGCGGAAGATCCGCAGATCGTGATTTCGGTGATGATCGAGAACGGCGAAGCCGGTGGCCGGGTGGCCGGCCCGGTGGTGCGCAAGGTGATGGATGCCTGGTTGCTGGACAACCAGGGCCTGCTCAAGCCGCAGTACGCCAGCCCGCAGGTCAAGGGCCATGCCACGCCGCATGTGTGAAAGCCGCACCCTCGCCCTCAGGGTGAGGGTGGCCATGGCGATTTGACTCAAGCTCCCGAGTCACCCACTCTTGCACCCCATATGCATGCCTGTTTCTGGATATTGGATGACCCAGCCCCGCCGTTACCTCGTAATCAGCCTTGTGTCAGCACTTGTTGCCGGCGGCCTCTGGTATTCGATGCGCCCTGATCCTGCCGCCCCTACTCCTTCGGTAAACCAGCGCTACTCCATCGCACTGGATATGGCCCATAACGGCAAACCCGGTGCCGCCCGCGTGCTTTACCAGCAACTGGCTCGCACCGACTTGACCGATACCCGCCGCGCGGGCCTGCATGCCGAACTGCCCAACTACCCGAGCCCGCAAGCGCTCAAGCTGGCCGACGCCGATTTGCATAATCCTTCACCCCTGGTACGCAAAGCCGCGATCCAGAGCATAGTCGGGCTGGTGCCCAACGCCCAGCGCACGCTATTGCTGGGACCATTGCTCGATGACAGTGAACAGAGTGTGCGTTTTGCGGCTGCCAATGCCCTGCTTGGTCTGTCGCCAGATGAACAGGGGCTGTACCTCGGCCCCTTGCAGCAAGTGGTCGACGAGTTCGAACGCGACCTCAAGACCCGCCCCAATGATCCGCAGGCTCAAGGCCAACTTGCCCGGCTGTACCTGCATGAAGGCCAGCTGGACGACGCCCAGGCTGCACTGGAACAAGTCACCCGCCTGGACCCCGACAACCTCAAGGCCGTCGTTGCGCAAATCGAACTGCTGGACAAGCGCGGTAAAGCCGACCAGGCCCGGCAATTGCTGGCCAGACAACTTCAAGCCCATCCTGACTCAGCCTATCTGCAGCATGCCCTGGGCATCTGGCTGCTCAATCACGGCCAGACCGAGTACGCCCTGCTTGGCCTGGCCAGGGCCGTTGAGCTGGAGCCCGACAACAGTGATTACCGTTACAAACTGGCCACAGCCCTGCACGACCTCGACCAACTGGAAGCCGCGCAACGTCAGCTCGAAGAGCTGCTGCAACGCCAGCCTGCCAATCGCAAGGCTCGCGTGTTGTTGATTCGCTATTGGAAGGAGGCCGGGCAATTGCAGAATGTGCAGGTGCTGCTCGCGCAACTGGAGCAGCAAAACCCGGATGACCCGGCGTTGCAACAGGGCTTGTGAAGCACTGAACCTGCAGTGGCGGGCTTGCTCGCAATGCAGGCAAGCCGGCCTGTCTGAGGGGCGCGGGTGATGCCATCGCGAGCAAGCCCGCTCCCACAGGTTTCGGCATGAATCAGATGCTCAGGCCAGCAGCTTCTGGATCTGCGCCTGCAAGGTGTCGAGGTCGAACGGCTTGGCCAGGATCGGCGCCGTCAGGGTAATGGGGCTGCCCGTGTCGCGGATCTCGGCCGGGTAACCGCTGATAAAAATGACTTTCAGGTCCGGGCGCAGCTTGAGCGCAGGCTCGGCGATCTGTACCCCGGAAATCCCCCCCGGCAAACGGAAGTCGGTAACCATAAGGTCCAGATGCGGCTTGCTCGCCAGGATCTCGAACGCCTGTTCGCCGTTTTCGGCCTGCAAGACCCTGTAGCCCTCGCCCGACAGATAGGCGCTCAGGACCATCAGGATTGAAGGATCGTCTTCGACAATCAAAACAACATCTTGCGCATCTTCACTCATAGGAAACCTTAATTCATGCCATCGCTGCCAGTATGACCCCAGGCGCGGTCATAGGTTGCGCCCAATTTATGTCTTTTGTACCAACGGCAGGCAAACCCTGAATAATGCCCCCTCACCCAATGTACTCTGCACGCTGATGGTGCCGCTGTGCGCAGCCACAATCTGCTCCGAGATAAACAGCCCCAGGCCTAGACCTGCAGTGACATGGCTGGCTGAAACCCGTTCGAATTGCTGAAAAACCCGCTGCTGGTTTGCTTCGCTGATGCCGATGCCCTGATCGCGCACATCGACCACGGCTTGATCGTCGTCAATGTAAACAGATACCTCAATGGGCTTTTTCGCACCATAACGTAGGGCATTAGTCAGCAGGTTGCTGATTACCTGCTCGATCCGGAACTCATCCCACTGCCCCACCACCGGCTGCACCGCCGTGAAGTTGACACTTGATTGCGCTGCGCTGATCTGTGCGGAGAAGCTCTCCAGCAACTGTGCAACGACCTGGGCCAGATCAACCGGCGCAGGGCGGATAGACAGCTTGCCGGTGCGAATACGCGACACATCGAGCATGTCTTCAATCAAGCGAATCAGGCTCTGGATCTGGCGTTCGTCACGCTCGACCATGGCCTGCATTTTGTCCAGGGTAAATGCCGCGGCGTTGTCGCGGGCCAGGTGCATCTTGCGCAGCTGGGTCTCGAGAATCAGCCCGTTGAGCGGCGTTCGCACCTCATGGGAGACGATCGACATAAAGTCATCACGCATTCGCACAGCATGCTCCAGCTCCACCTGGGTCAACTGGAGCTGCGCTAGCAGGGTCTCCTGCTCGCGGCGGCTCTGCTCCAGCGCTTCGACCTGCTGCTTCATGGCCTTGCTCTGACGATACAGCTCAACGAACACGCTGACCTTGCTTTTGACCGCATGGATATCCAGCGGCTTGTGCAAAAAGTCCACCGCACCGCTTTCGTAGCCCTTGAAGGCATAGTTCATCTCACGGCCGGCGGCACTGACAAACACGATGGGGATGTTTTTGGTCTTGGCCGTACCACGCATCATCTCGGCCAGTTCAAAACCGTTCATCCCGGGCATCTGCACATCCAGAATGGCCATTGCGAACTCGTGCTGCAACAGCAGCGACAACGCCTCGTCGGCAGACAGGGCCTTGTAGACGAGGCGATCCTCACGCTTGATCAGCGCTTCAAGGGCCAGCAGGTTTTCCGGCAGATCATCGACGATCAGCAGTTTGGCTTGAATATCATTTAGCAGCATTGGATATGTTCCAGCTCGACAAGCAGACGGCCAATGCCGCGCAAGGGAAGGATGCAGTCCGGTTGAAAAAGCTCCAGGGCTGCGCGGGGCATGGTCGATACATGGGCTTCGTCCGGGTCCTGGATAATGGTCAGGCCGCCCGCCTGCTTGACCTGGCTCAGCCCCAGCGCACCATCGCGATTGGCACCTGTGAGCAATATCGCGGCCAGGCGTTGTTGATACACGTCGGCCGCAGACTCAAAAAGGTAATCAATCGCAGGTCGCGAAAAATGCACCCTCTCCTCCTGGCTCAGGGAAAAACTCTGATCCTGCTCCACCGAGACATGGTAGCCGGGCGCGGCAAAATACAAGGTACCCGGCTCGATCGGCTGCTTGTCCTGAACCTCCCGCACCGGCAGGGCCACGCGCTTGGCAAACACTTCTGCCAGCTGGCTGCGGCGCTCGTCGGGCAAGTGCAACACCACGATGATCGGCAGACAATAGCCAGGTCGCAAATCGCCCAGCAGGGCCAGCAAGGCTTCGACCCCGCCCGCCGAGGCACCGATCACCACGGCTTCTACTGGTCTGTGTGCAGCCATCAGGCTGTGCCGGGCTGTCATAGCTTGCGGTAGATCCGTTCTTGCTTGAGCACCGGGGTGAACTGTTTGCTGTAGTTCGAAAAATCCAGGGTTTCCTTGCTGCCCAGCATCAGAAAGCCACGGTGGCAGAGCGATTCATGAAACAGGCCAAAGGCTCTGTTTTGTAAATCTTTATTGAAGTAAATCAATACGTTACGGCATGAAATTAAATTGGTTTCTGAAAACACGCTGTCCGTTGCCAGACTGTGGTCGGCAAAGGTCACGTTCTCACGCAACGTCTTGTCAAAAATCGCGTAGTCGTAGGCGGCGGTGTAGTAATCGGCAAACGAACGCTGACCACCGGCCTTCTGGTAGTTGTGGGTATAGGCGCGAATGTTCTCCAGGGAAAAAATCCCCTGCTTGGCTTTTTCCAGAGACCGCGGGTTGATATCAGTGGCGTAAATGATAGTGCGATCCAGCAAGCCTTCTTCGCGCAACAGGATCGCCATGGAGTAAACCTCCTCACCGGTGCTGCACCCCGCAATCCAGATTTTCAGCGACGGGTAGGTCTTGAGGATGGGCACCACCTCCTGGCGAATGGCCAGGAAGTGTTCCGGATCGCGAAACATCTCGCTCACTGGAATGGTCAGGAACTGCAATAACTGCATAAAGGCCGTAGGGTCATGCAGGATGCGCTCCTGCAAGGCCGAAATGGTCTGGCAATCGAACTGACGCAATGCATGATTGACCCGGCGCTTGATCGAAGCGCCGGAGTAATCGCGAAAGTCGTAACTGTATTTGAGATAGATCGCTTCAATCAGCAACCGTAACTCGATATCGGTGTTTCGTTGCACTTAGAGTCGTTCCATTTTCGGTAGCCAGACCCGGATCAACGAAAACAGTCGATCCAGATCGATAGGTTTGGCCAGGTAATCATTGGCGCCTGCCTGCAGGCAACGCTCCTGATCGTCCTTCATCGCCTTGGCCGTCACCGCAATGATTGGCAGCTTGCGCCAGCGCGGGTTCTTGCGAATTTCGACGGTGGCCTCGTAGCCATCCATTTCCGGCATCATCACGTCCATCAACACCAGGTCGATGTCTTCAACTTCATCCAGGCGTTCGATGGCTTCGCGGCCATTACGGCCGATCACCACAATGGCGCCTTTTTGTTCCAGTGCGCTGGTCAGGGCAAAGATATTGCGGACATCGTCATCCACCAACAGAATCTTGCGCCCTTCGAACACCTTGTCGCGGCTGCGGGCGGTCTTGAGCATTGTTTGCCGCTCATGGGACAACTGAGATTCAACTTTGTGCAGAAATAATGTCACTTCATCGAGCAAGCGCTCCGGTGAGCGGGCGCCCTTGATGATGATCGAGCGCGAATACTTGCGCAGTTCAGCCTCTTCATCGCGGGTCAGGTTACGCCCCGTATAAACAATAACCGGCGGGAACGAGCAGATTTCCTCGGTGGACATGCGCTTGAGCAAGTCGTTGCCGAGCATGTCCGGCAGTTTGAGGTCGATGATCATGCAGTCGTAGATCGTGTCGCGCAGCAGGTCCAGTGCCTCCTGGGCAAAACCTACGGCGGTGATTTCAATGTCATCGTCGCCGATCAGGCGGGCAATGCTGTCACGCTGCAGATCGTCGTCCTCTACCAGCAGCACGCGCTTGACCTTCTGGGTCAGCTTGGCTTCCAGGCGGGCGAAGACGTTTTTCAGCTCTTCACGGGTGGTCGGCTTGACCGCGTAGCCCACCGCGCCCATATGCATCGCGGCCTCGACCCGATCCTCGACGGAAATCACATGCACCGGTATATGCCGGGTCGGCGCAAGGGCCTTGAGGCGCTGCAACACGGTGAGCCCCGAGTGGTCCGGCAGGCGCATGTCCAGCAGGATGGCATCGGGAATAAACTGTGCGGCCAGGCTGAAACCTTCGTCGGCACCGTGGGCAACCAGGCAACGATAGCCGAGTTCATGTGCAAGATCGAAGAGGATATGCGCAAAGTTGGGCTCATCTTCAATCACCAGGATGCAACGCGTGGCAAACGGCGCCTGCTCGCGATCATCCATAAAGCGCGCAATCTCTACCGGTGGCACAACGACGGGTAACGGCTGAGACCTGAGGGCCGCGGGTGCTGGCCGTGGCGCGGCAGTGGCGGACAGTTGCGCCAACTCCTCGGCCGACTCCACATATTGCTCCGGCAGCACCAGGGTAAAGGTGCTGCCCTGCCCCGGCTCGCTGCTGACCGTGATCGAACCACCGAGCAAGGTCGCCAGGTCGCGGGAGATCGACAGGCCCAGGCCAGTTCCGCCGTAGCGGCGGTTGCTGGTGCCATCAGCCTGGCGGAAGGCTTCGAAAATGCTTTCCTGCTGATCCGCGGCGATGCCTATGCCCGAATCGGTCACAGCAAAGGCCACTCCTTCTCCCGGCTCACGGGACACGACCAGGCTGACCTGGCCTTTCTCGGTGAATTTGACCGCATTGGACAGCAGGTTTTTCAGGATTTGCTCCAGACGCTGACTGTCGGTGTAGATCATCGGCGGCGTGCCGGGTTGAACTTGCACGTCAAAGCCCAGGAATTTTTCACCTGCCAGTGGCTGAAACATCCCGCGCAAGTCTTCAACCACACGCCCGACGCTGGTGTTCTCGGGGCGCACTTCAAGCTTGCCGGCTTCGACCTTGGAAATATCCAGAATGTCGTTGATCAGGTTGAGCAGGTCATTGCCCGCCGAGTAAATCGACTCGGCAAACTTCACCTGCTCTGCGCTAAGGTTTTGCTGCGGGTTCTCGGACAGCAGCTTGGCCAGAATCAGCGAGCTGTTCAACGGCGTGCGCAGCTCATGGGACATGTTGGCGAGGAACTCCGACTTGTACTTGCTGGAGCGCTGCAACTCATCCGCGCGGTCTTCAAGCTGGATCTGGACCCGGTTCAGCTCGGTGTTCTTGCGATCCATCGCGTCACGCTGGCCAGCCAGCTCTTCGTTGGTCTGCTCAAGTTCGGCCTGCTGGGTTTCGAGGCTGGTTTGCGACTCTTTGAGGATGCGCGACTGCTCTTCGAGTTCTTCGTTGGCGGTTTTCAATTCTTCCTGCTGGACTTGCAGCTCCTCGTTGAGCTGCTGGGTTTCGGCCAGCACTTCCTGCAGGCGCTGACGATAGCGGGCAGCTTCGATCGAAGTGCCGATATTGTCGGCAATCAGTTCGAACAGCTCGATATCGCGCGCGCTCAGCGGGCGCAGAAACCCCAGCTCAATCACCCCGTTGACCCGGTCATCATCACTGGTCGGTACCACCAGCACACTGTGCGGGCTGCCCTGGCCCAGCCCGGAGGTTACTTTGAGGCTGTAGTCGGCAGGCACATTGTCCAGACGAATCAGCTTGTCCTGCTGCGCGGCCTGCCCGACGATGCCTTCGTCGTTGTGAATCAGCTGGTCCTGTACCTCTTGCTCACGGGAAAAACCGTAGCTGGCCACACGCTTCAGGCCGCCATGATCTTCACGCACGTAAACCGCCGCCACCACCGACCCCAGATACTGGGCGCAGAATTGCAGGATATTGCGCCCCAGCATATTCAGGGTCAGACGCCCCAGCACCTGTTCGGCCAGTTCAGTCTGACCGTTGCGTAACCACGCCTGCTGCTCCAGGCGCTGCGCAGTCTTGATCTGCGACTCGAAGACATTGTTGTAACTATTTGAAAGCTCTATTAAATCTCGACGCCCTACATAGGCCAGAAAGCCGCTCAAGCCCAGTACAAAACACAGGTACAGGGCGATACAGATAATCGTGGTACGGCTGACGTCTTCACTGCGCGCCATGCGCAGCTGCTGCTCCATTTGAATAAAATCGTCATATTCCTTACGGATTTCATCACTCAGGCGCTTGCCGCGTCCGGCCTGCACTGCCGAACGGTAGTCACCGTCCTGGCGGCGCAGGTCGACCATCGACTGTGCGTAGACATTCCACTCATCCTGCAACGCTTCAAGACGCTTGAGGCGGTCAATCTGCTGGGGGTTATCGCTGACCAGCTCCTGCAAACCTTTTAATTGCACATTGATTTGCGGCTTGGCGACGGCATAGGGGTCGAGGAAATGCTCATCACCGGTGATGAGAAAACCGCGCATGCCGGTTTCGAGGTCGACCGTCAGGCGCACCGCGTCATTGGCATTACTGATGACCCGATCACTGTGCTCGACCCACCTGATCACCGACAGCAAATAGCTGACCATAACCACAAACAATGCAGCACTGAGCACACCGACGGCCAAAGGCAAACCGACGTTGCGACTCAGGAGCTTGCGAAAGCTTCGCTCGTCGATTGATGCAGGTGCGTTCATTTTCAGGCCCGTGACAGTCATAAAAAACTGGAGTTTGCCGGATTATCGAGCAATAGTTCTAATTTCTTACCTTTAAATACGTTTTTACACACATAGGGAGGCAGGTGAAGGCTATGCTTACTCGCTGTGGCAACTGCGCTTAAATTTTTATCGAGATCATGATTATGTCCGCAACACCCTCCACCATCCTTGTGGTCGAAGACGACGCCATTGTTCGCATGCTGATCGTTGATGTACTGCAAGAACTGGAGTTCAGCGTGCTTGAAGCCGATGGCAGCGAGCGCGCTCTGGAACTGCTTGAGGACACAGCCCGCAACATTGACCTGCTGATGACCGACGTTGGCCTGCCGGGAATGGACGGCCGCACACTGGCTGCCAAGGCCCGCGAACTGCGCCAGACATTGCCAGTGCTGTTTGCCAGCGGCTACGCCGAGACCCTGGAGATTGCAGAAGGCATGGCGGTGATCGGCAAGCCTTTCTCCATTGACCAACTGCGCGCAAAAGTCAAAAGCATGCTGATCAATGCATGAGAAGTCTGTGGGAGCGGGCTTGCTCGCGATCGCGTCACTGCGGTGCCCCTGAAAGACCGCGTTACCCGCATCGCAGGCAAGCCACACACATGAAAATCAAAAGCCAGGCATACCTCTGCAATTGACGGCCCAACAGGGCTGTGGTTTCCTACACATCTTGTATCAGGTGCCCTTCACAGGGTGAAACGGGAAACCGGTGCGTCAGGCTTTTGCCCTGACAAGTCCGGCGCTGCCCCCGCAACGGTAAGCGAGAGAAACATCACGTCCACTGTGCCACTGGCATGGGAAGGAGATGTTTGCAGGTTCAGCCCATGAGCCCCTCGCAAGCCCGGAGACCGGCCTGATTATTTCGAATAACAAACCCGCGGTGGGCGGGCGCTGTTAAACCCTGCGAGCTTCGTTCGCGGGGTTTTCTTGCGCTTTGCTGCCCGTCGTCCGACCCGAGGCAAGCGCCATGTCCATCAGCACCAGCCGTACCCACTCCGCTGCGAGTAGCACCACCCAAAGCCAACGTATCGTGGCCGCTGTCGGCGCTGCCGTACTGGGCGCTTTCCTCGTTTACTTCGCCGGTTTTTCGCATATCGATGCCGTGCACAACGCAGCTCATGACACCCGTCACAGCTCCGCCTTTCCGTGCCATTGAGACTGCCTGCCATGATCACGCGTATCGCTCGAACGGCAGGCTTTACCGGCCTGCTTTCCGCCCTGCTGCTGACCCTGCTGCAAAGCTTTTGGGTTGCCCCGCTGATTCTGCAGGCCGAAACCTACGAAAAGCCCGCAGCTAGCGAAGTGCACGAACATGCCGACATGGCCATGCCTGCACATGAGCATGACGCCGAGGCCTGGGAGCCGGAAGATGGCTGGCAACGTGTACTGTCGACATCCGGTGGCAACCTCGTGGTCGCCGTCGGTTTTGCCCTGATGCTGGCGGGCCTGTACACCCTGCGCGCACCCGCCCGCACATCCCAGGGCCTGCTCTGGGGCCTGGCCGGCTATGCCGTGTTCTGCCTGGCACCGACCATGGGCTTGCCGCCTGAACTGCCGGGCACTGCCGCGGCGGATCTGTTGCAACGCCAGCTCTGGTGGGTCAGCACTGCAGCCTCGACGGCCGTGGCCATTGCCTTGCTGGTATTTGGCAAGCATTGGGCACTCAAAGTGCTGGGTGTGGCGATTGTGCTGGTGCCGCATCTCTTTGGCGCGCCGCAGCCGCTGGTGCATTCAAGCCTGGCACCTGAGGCACTGGAGTCGCAGTTCAAAATTGCCGCGCAACTGACCAACCTGGCCTTCTGGCTGGCCCTGGGCGTGATCAGCGCCTGGCTGTTCCGCCGCAAGCCTGAAGGTCAGTACTCGGCATGACAGCGACCGGCGCAGCGCCAAGCCTGGTGATTGGCCTGGGTTGTCGCCGGGGTTGCAGCGCACAAGCGCTATTGGCGTTGATCGAAGACAGCCTGAGCCAGGCCGGCATTGCACTGAGTGCGATCCGTGCCCTGGCCAGTATTGACCTCAAGCGCCACGAGCCCGGGCTGCTGCAACTGGCAACAGAGCTAAACCTCGAACTGGAACTGTTCAGCGCCGCGCAAATGGCCGAGTTTTCACCCCGGCTCAGCCATCACTCGGCTACCGCGTTCGCTCAAACCGGTTGTTTTGGCATTGCCGAAAGTGCTGCCCTGGCCCTGGCCACACAGCTGGCCGGGGCACCGGCGACTTTGTTGATCACACGTAAAAAAACCTCCATGGCCACCTTTGCGTTAGCCTGCGCCCGGTAAAACCCGCGATAATCCCCCGCCTCACTATGAGCGTTGTTCACGAACAGCTCTATCTCGACCTTTTCAAGAGACTGCCATGACCGTTTATTTCATCGGCGCCGGGCCCGGCGATCCAGAGCTGATTACTGTCAAGGGCCAGCGCCTGATTCGCAGCTGCCCGCTGATCATTTATGCAGGTTCACTGGTGCCGCAAGCGGTCCTGACAGGCCACCAGGCCGAGCAAGTGATCAATAGCGCCGAGCTACACCTTGAACAGATCATCGAGCTGATCAAGGTGGCCGACGCCAAAGGCCAGGATGTGGCCCGCGTACACTCCGGCGACCCGAGCCTGTATGGCGCGATTGGTGAACAGATACGCTGCCTGCGCGAGCTGGGCATCGCTTTTGAAATCATTCCGGGAGTGACAGCCACGGCGGCCTGCGCAGCCATTTTGGGGGCGGAACTGACCCTGCCTGATATTTCCCAGACCGTGATCCTGACCCGCTATGCGGAGAAAACCGTGATGCCCGCCGGCGAAGAACTGGCCAGCCTGGCACAGCACAAGGCAACCATGGCGATTCATCTGGGGGTCAAGAATCTGGACAAAATCGTTGCCGAGCTGATCCCGCACTACGGTAGCGACTGCCCTATTGCCGTGATTCACCGTGCCAGTTGGCCAGATCAGGACTGGGTGCAAGGTACGCTGGCGGATATTGCGGCCAAGGTTCAGGCCAAGGGCTTCCGGCGTACCGCGCTGATTCTGGTGGGCCGGGTGCTGGCCAATGACAGTTTCGCCGAGTCGTCGCTGTACCGGGCGGGGCATGCACACTTGTATCGACCTTGAGTGCGGCCTGAGGGCTTTTAAACAACCATAAAAAAACGGTGCTCACGGGGCACCGTTTTTTCTTCAGCTTCGCAGCGAACGCCCTGTTAGTAGTAGGCGTTTTCTTTCTGCGAGTGGTCGGTCACGTCACGTACGCCTTTGAGCTCCGGCACACGCTCCAGCAAGGTGCGCTCGATGCCTTCACGCAAGGTCACGTCCGCCTGGCCGCAGCCCTGGCAACCGCCACCGAACTTGAGCACCGCGATACCATCTTCAACCACTTCGATCAGGCTGACCTGACCACCGTGGCTGGCCAAACCGGGATTGATCTCGGTTTGCAGGTAGTAGTTGATGCGCTCGTTGATCGGGCTGTCGGCGTTGACCATCGGCACTTTGGCGTTTGGCGCCTTGATGGTCAGCTGACCACCCATACGGTCCGTTGCGTAGTCCACCACGGCATCGTCCAGGAACGGTTCACTGAAAGAATCGATCCAGGCCGTGAAGCTTTTCAGGCCAATGGCGGTGTCTTCAGGTTTGACTTCAGCCGGCTTGCAGTAGGCAATGCAGGTTTCAGCGTACTGAGTACCGGGTTGGGTGATAAAAACGCGGATACCGATACCCGGGGTGTTCTGCTTGGACAGCAGATCAGCCAGGTAATCGTGGGCAGCGTCGGTAATCGTTATGGCGCTCATGGAATCTCCTCGCAGACATGGGACGCAGTTTACGCCAATCGGCGCGCCTGACAAAGTCCTAGTATTTTTGTCAGGAAAGCTGCGTCCCATTCGTTCAATTTCAACCGCCCCTTTACAGGTTTTCGTAGCGGTTCATGTCCAGTACGCCCGCTTCAACCGGGTCGGTTTCATTGATGTACTGGCCTATATCATGGAAGTACTGCCAAAACTGCGGGTGGCTGCGGCGGATGCCCCAACGCTCGACGATGGTGTCGAACGTTGCCTGATCCTTGCATTGCTCCATGGCCTCGACAAAGGCTTCGACCTGATCCGCAGGGATGTTGAACATGAAATTGGGGTAGCTGCTCAGCACTCCCGGGTAGATGGTCAAGGTGTCCAGCCCCGGCTCAAGGCGGTACTCCTCGCCCAGCATAAAGGCCACGTTGGTGTGAGCACGGTTGCGCAACATGCTGTACATCTCGCGCTTGCCGTCTGCACCTTCGATACGCAGCATGGTGGCTTCAGGCAATTGATTGATCACGTCCAGCCCGGCAGCAGGCCGCGAGGTCAAACGGCTGAGCGCTTGCTCGGCGTATTTGAATTCCTGCGCAATATTGGGCCGTGAGCAGTATGCACCCGAGCAGCGGTTGATCGGGTCGGGGCGCGCATTCAGGGTGCCGGTGCGCTCAATCAGCTTGAGGGCGAAGTCACGCTTGGGGTCGGCCGGATCGAGCTTCATGCCGGTCGGGGTGTCTGTGTCAATTTTCTGGTAGTCCATCCACATCTTCAGCTTGCCGCTGTTCTGATACCAGTCGCTGAGGATCGACGCTCTGGAATCGGCGGGCATCAGGCGCAGGAAGTTGACTTCGGCACCGTTGCGGATCAAGTCAAAGTACAGACGGGTCTGAGCCTGGTGCGAGACATTGCCGAATACGTCGAAGTTGACTGCCAACTGGTAGTAGGTGCGCTCCAGCAACGGGTAGTCGAACAGCCACATGGTTTGCGGGATCTCGCCGATCAGGCCCTTGCTGACACTGGCGCTGTCAAAGTGGCGGAATACCGTGAGCAAGGCGTTATCGTTGCCCGCCCACAGGGTCGACCAGCTTGGAGGCGGCATATCGGCATAGGCCTTTTGCCGCAGCTTTTCATAGTCGTTACGCTTGTCGCGGTAGTTGTGCCACAGCGAAATAACGCTGCCAACGTCGTCGATCTGCCCGGGCATTGCCAGCAAGGGCGTTGCCAGGCCGCGATACACCGCGTCGGTGACATAACGGTCCCGGGCAGGCTCCTGAAACACGGTCCAGAAGTTGTCGCGGATTACATCGGTGGCAATTTGACCACGGCATACCGGCCCGCGGATAAAGGTGCGCACAAAGTATTCAGCGTTATCGAGCATAAATTGATAGCGCGCGACTGCCGGGATAGCCTCAAAGGTTTCAAACGGATTGGCACGCCCGCGTGGCCCGTAACCCGGCAGTTTGGTGGCATGCCAGTCGCCGCTGTAGAACAGCTGCTTGACCCGCGCCAGCTTATGCGCCCCCATCGGGTAGGTGATATGGGTCTTGTGCACGATCACGCCCTGCACCGGCTGCAAGCGATAGTAAAACGCCGTGCCCGGGTCATCGTTGGGGCGACGGGTGGCGATCAGGTCGACAGGTTGCCCGCTGGGCGTGCGCGAGCGCACCCATTGGAAATAATGCCCCGGCACACCGTTGTCAAAAAAGGTATGGGCAAGAAACAGATGCTCGTACAACCAGCGCGCCACCAGTGCTTCGGTAGAACCCGGACGGTTGAACAGCTCTTCCCACTCGGCAATTTGCGCAGCCTCGACCGCTGTGGGCTTGATGGCCTGCTGATCAACTTTAGCGCCCTGCGCCAGCCAGGTCTGCACTGTGCTGTATTGCTGGTCGGTCAGGCCGGTAACGGCCAGCGGCATACCCTCCCTGGGATGGCTCTGGGCATAGGCATTGAACTCACCGGGCGCCGGGCAGACGTTTTCGCGGTTCAGGCCCAGGACGATGTCTTCGGGCAATTTGGCATTCGGGGTCAACGGCGTGCTATGCCCCAGCTCCAGCATGCGGGCCATCAGGGCTGCTTGAGCGCCCTGGGCGTCGAGTACCGAGTAAAAGCCCTTGTTGCGCCATTCATTGGGGCCGCTGGCATCGTAGAAAATCCGCGTTGGTGCCACGGCATCCACCCGGTCGCCCTTGTAGACCGGTACCTTGCTGGCACCGCGGGTCGCGCCCTCTGCACTGCCGAGGTTGAGCTGGCAGGCCGCATCATTGCAGGCGTGACAGGCAACGCATTTTTCGGTGAGGATCGGCTGGATATCCCGCGTATAGGAAATAGCCGGGCTGACCAACGGGGCCTGTGCCAACGCTGTACTGCACACCACCAGCGTCACGGCGCTGGTGAGTAGGCGAAAAAACATGTGCCATTGTCCTGATATCAAAAATATGTCGCGATTCTACCTGTCGAACAAACGTCGGAACATGAATCAAATTCATGTAAAACAGCAGACGCTCAAATCCCACGCAGGTTTGTTATGATTTCGCATCTTTTGCATGGCTCTAACAGGTAGTCCTATGTCTGACCGCAGCGCTCGTCTCCAAGCACTTCAGCAAGCCCTCAAAGAGCGCATTCTGATTCTCGATGGCGGCATGGGCACTATGATCCAAAGCTACCGTCTAGAGGAACACGACTATCGTGGCACACGCTTCGCCGACTGGCCGAGCGACGTCAAGGGTAACAACGACCTTCTGGTGCTCACCCGCCCCGACGTGATCGGCTCGATTGAAAAGGCCTATCTGGATGCCGGTGCCGATATTCTCGAAACCAACACCTTCAATGCTACCCAGGTTTCCCAGGCCGACTACGGCATGCAGGCACTGGCCTACGAGCTAAACGTAGAAGGCGCCCGCCTGGCGCGCAAGGTGGCTGATGCCAAAACGCTGGAAACCCCGGACAAACCACGCTTTGTTGCCGGTGTACTGGGCCCGACCAGCCGCACCTGCTCGCTGTCCCCGGACGTAAACAACCCCGGCTACCGCAACGTGACTTTCGATGAGCTGGTGGAGAACTACACCGAAGCCACCAAAGGCCTGATCGAAGGCGGCGCCGACCTGATCCTGATCGAGACCATCTTCGACACCCTCAATGCCAAGGCCGCGATTTTCGCCGTACAGGGCGTTTTCGAAGAGCTGGGTGTCGAGTTGCCGATCATGATTTCCGGCACCATTACCGACGCCTCCG
The DNA here is from genome assembly GCF_900618535.1 of Pseudomonas bubulae. GTDB lineage: Bacteria > Pseudomonadota > Gammaproteobacteria > Pseudomonadales > Pseudomonadaceae > Aquipseudomonas > Aquipseudomonas bubulae. Next base: position 646,119 of record NZ_UYJA01000001.1, read on the forward strand.
GGCGTACCCTGTCGGGCCAGACCACCGAAGCGTTCTGGAACTCGGTGGCCCACGCCAAACCGATTTCCGTGGGTTTGAACTGCGCCCTGGGTGCCAGCGAACTGCGTCCGTACCTCGAAGAGCTGTCGAACAAGGCCAGCACCTACGTCTCGGCGCACCCCAACGCCGGCCTGCCCAACGAATTCGGCGAGTACGACGAACTGCCGGCGGAAACCGCCAAGGTCATTGAAGAGTTCGCCCAGAGCGGTTTCCTCAACATTGTCGGCGGTTGCTGCGGCACCACGCCGGGGCATATCCAGGCCATCGCCAACGCCGTAGCCGGTTATGCTCCGCGCCCGATCCCGGACATTCCAAAGGCCTGCCGTCTCTCCGGGCTTGAACCGTTCACCATCGATCGCAGCTCGTTGTTCGTCAACGTCGGCGAGCGAACCAACATCACCGGCTCTGCCCGCTTCGCCCGGCTGATCCGCGAAGACAACTACACCGAAGCCCTGGAAGTGGCCCTGCAACAGGTTGAAGCCGGTGCGCAGATCATCGATATCAACATGGACGAGGGCATGCTGGACTCGAAGAAGGCCATGGTGACCTTCCTCAACCTGATCGCCGGCGAGCCGGATATCAGCCGCGTACCGATCATGATCGACTCCTCCAAGTGGGAAGTGATCGAAGCGGGCCTCAAGTGCATCCAGGGCAAGGGCATCGTCAACTCGATCAGCATGAAAGAAGGCGTCGAGCAGTTCATTCATCACGCCAAACTGTGCAAGCGCTATGGTGCCGCCGTGGTGGTGATGGCTTTCGACGAAGCCGGCCAGGCCGACACCGAGGCGCGCAAAAAAGAAATCTGCAAACGCTCCTACGACATTCTGGTCAACGAAGTGGGCTTCCCGCCGGAAGACATCATTTTCGACCCGAACATCTTTGCCGTGGCCACCGGCATTGAAGAACACAACAACTACGCTGTGGACTTCATCAATGCCTGTGCCTATATCCGCGACGAACTGCCCTATGCCCTGACCTCGGGCGGTGTATCCAACGTATCGTTCTCGTTCCGTGGCAACAACCCGGTTCGTGAGGCGATCCACTCGGTGTTCCTGCTGTATGCGATCCGCAACGGCCTGACCATGGGTATCGTCAACGCCGGCCAGCTGGAAATCTATGACCAGATCCCGGCCGAGTTGCGCGATGCCGTGGAAGACGTGGTGCTCAACCGTACCCCGGATGCCACCGACAACCTGCTGGCGATTGCCGACAAGTACAAGGGCGATGGCAGCGTCAAGGAAGCCGAAACCGAAGAGTGGCGCAGCTGGGACGTCAACAAGCGTCTGGAACATGCACTGGTCAAGGGCATTACTACCCATATCGTTGAAGACACCGAAGAGTCGCGCCTGTCGTTCAAGCGCCCGATCGAAGTGATCGAAGGCCCGCTGATGTCGGGCATGAACATCGTCGGCGACCTGTTCGGTGCGGGCAAAATGTTCCTGCCCCAGGTGGTCAAGTCTGCCCGCGTGATGAAACAGGCCGTAGCCCACTTGATCCCGTTTATCGAACTGGAAAAAGGCGACAAACCGGAAGCCAAGGGCAAGATCCTGATGGCCACGGTCAAGGGCGACGTGCATGACATCGGCAAGAATATTGTCGGCGTGGTGCTTGGCTGTAACGGCTACGACATCGTTGACCTGGGCGTGATGGTGCCGGCAGAGAAAATCCTGCAGGTAGCCAAAGAGCAGAAGTGCGACATTATCGGCCTTTCCGGCCTGATCACGCCGTCGCTGGATGAAATGGTGCATGTTGCCCGCGAGATGCAGCGTCAGAACTTCCACTTGCCACTGATGATCGGCGGTGCGACTACATCCAAGGCGCACACCGCAGTCAAGATCGAACCCAAGTATCAGAACGATGCCGTGATCTATGTCACCGACGCTTCTCGCGCCGTGGGCGTGGCCACGCAATTGCTGTCCAAGGAACTGAAACCGGCCTTTGTTCAGAAAACCCGCGAAGAGTACGTTGAGGTCCGCGAACGCACCGCCAATCGTAGTGCCCGCACCGAGCGCCTGAGCTACCCGGCATCGATCGCCAAAAAACCGCAGTTCGACTGGGCCGGCTACCAGCCGGTCAAACCGACCTTCACCGGTGCCAAGGTACTGGACAATATCGACCTCAAGGTACTGGCCGAGTACATCGACTGGACGCCGTTCTTTATTTCCTGGGACCTGGCTGGAAAATTCCCGCGCATCCTCACCGACGAAGTCGTCGGCGAAGCAGCCACGGCGCTGTATGCCGATGCCCAGGAAATGCTCAAAAAACTGATCGACGAGAAGCTGATCAGCGCCCGGGCAGTGTTCGGTTTCTGGCCGGCCAATCAGGTTAACGATGACGATTTGGAACTGTACGGTGACGATGGCCAGCCATTGGCCAAACTGCATCACTTGCGCCAGCAGATCATCAAGACCGACGGCAAGCCGAACTTCTCCCTGGCCGACTTTGTCGCGCCCAAGGACAGCGGCGTGACCGACTACGTGGGCGGTTTTATCACTACCGCAGGCATCGGTGCCGAAGAAGTGGCCAAGGCGTATCAGGACGCGGGGGACGACTACAACTCGATCATGGTCAAGGCCCTGGCCGATCGTCTCGCCGAGGCCTGCGCAGAGTGGCTGCACCAGCAGGTGCGGACCCACTACTGGGGCTACGCCAAGGATGAGCAGTTGGCCAATGAAGAGCTGATCAAGGAGCAATACAGCGGTATCCGCCCTGCTCCCGGCTACCCGGCTTGCCCGGACCACACCGAGAAAGCCACCCTGTTCAAGCTGCTGGATCCGGAGGCCGAAGAGATGCGTGCGGGCAAAAGCGGCGTGTTCCTGACCGAGCACTACGCCATGTTCCCGGCGGCAGCGGTTAGCGGCTGGTACTTCGCACATCCGCAAGCGCAGTACTTTGCGGTGGGCAAGGTCGACAAGGACCAGATCGAAAGCTACACGGCGCGCAAAGGGCAAGATTTGAGCGTGACCGAGCGCTGGCTGGCGCCAAACCTGGGGTATGACAACTAACAGGTAGCAACGCTTCCGACACCCTGCAGTCGCTGCCGGATGCGATCGATGACCAATCGATCGCAATGTCCGGCAACGACGACAGTCACTATGGGTTAATCAGGCTGCGTGGACAGCGTTGCGAGAACCTCTCCCGAGAGACGCTCACGCAAAAGTTGCTCTTCGCTGCGCTTGCGCTCATCCAGAGCGCCGAGCTCCTGTTGATACACCTCCCCGAGATCGGCATGTCGGTCTTCCAGCGCTTTATGCTCCACTTCAAAACGCTCCTCCAGGGCCAGGAATTCCTCTGGATACTGGCGCTTGAGGTAATTGATCCAGTAGCCCTGCAGGATCAACTGCTCCATAAAGGCCGGCGAATTTTCGGCTGCCTTTATTTTCAAATAAGCACTTTCAATCTCTTGCTCAGTGACTTTCGCCGCATGGCTGTATTGCATGCCCCTGGGCTGCGCAGGCAGGTCGAGGCGCTCGCTCAGGCTAATGCGATAGGCCAGTCGAACCTCCGCAGCGTCCGCTCCACGGCGTGATTGATAGGCAAATTGCGCGACCTCCTCCACTTGCCCCAAGCGAAACAGGCGCCGGCCCAGCTCGAGCAACGCAGGCCCTTCCTGGCCAGCCACCACTGAGCGCAGGGCATTGAACTCAAACACCTTCACTTCCAGATCGCTGAACAGCAGGATCCGACCATCGCCACAGGTCACATCGGAATGACCGATGATAAATAGCTCGTCGCGTAACTGGCTATCGGATGCAGCTGCCTGCAGCACATTCCAGACCCGCCGGGTCAGGCCCGGTCTGTCCTGGATATAGTCCTGGGTGAATTGCAGCTGATCCAGCAAATAGAACAGCCCCCTGCTCTCCTTTTGCGCCAGCAGGTCGTCCCAGATCACTGGCCTCGGCGAGCCTTGCGGCTCCCCCACACACCAGCGGGCCTTTTGCTCGGCCAGTTGCTCGGGTGTCAGGTGCTCCAGATGATCGAGGTTTTCGTCGACACCAGCGGCCCCGTACTCAGGCTCATCACTGCTGAGCGAACCGTTATCGGAGAAGGCCAGGCCGTCTTCAATGTCCTCAAGGGAGCATCCGAGGTCATTGCCCGAAAAGCTCCTGTAGTCTCTTAAGGTTGCATAGCCTGATGTGGAGAGCAGGTTATGGGACAAATCAGTATGAGCCATCAATGCGTCGTTATCGCCCTCAAACAGCTCAACAGGGATCGTATCGATCTGGTTGTTGCTCAGGTTGAGGGTTCTGAGGGTCGGGGTTGTGAGTACCCGGGTCGGCCAGCGCACCAGCCTGTTCCCCCTCAGGTTCAGGGTTTGCAATTCGCTCATGCCAGTAAGGTCAAATGTGTCGAGCCTGTTGTAGCTCAGATCCAGCCATTCCAGGTGCGCCAGTGATTGCAACTGGCGACTCAAGCCCTCCTCGTCCTGCAAGCGGTTGTGGGCAGCCTCCAGCCGGGTGAGGTTTTCAAGCGAGCCGATTCCCTCCGGCAAACGGGTCAGCTCATTATTATTGAGGTGCAAGGTACGCAAGCCGGGAAATTCGCGGATAAACCCTTGCGAGCCCCCGGCAGTAATGCGTACACCGCTGAGGTTCAGTGTGGTGATATGAGTCTGGGACACATTCAGCGGCGGTATATCCCCCAGGCACAGGTCCGAGAAGTCCAGGGTATGCACAGACTCGGGCTGCGCCGTTGTGACGGTCTCCAGCCCATCGCGCCAGGCCTGCATGATCCTGTCAGCCGCACGCCTGCGATCGACGGCACTGACCCAGCGTCCGCTTTCCCTGTGGCCCGGAATATTGATCCAGCCATTCAGGCGCTGGACCAGAGCGTCGTATTGGTGATTCCACTCGGCAAGCCGGGCGTCGATTTCCAGCACACCCATGCCACGGGCCTGCATCTGTTCAAGGTATTGCACTGCATCATGCAGGCTCAGATCGGGATGGACCCTTTGCAGCAGGGTGGTGCGGTTCAATTCCGGGGCACCGGGCTGAAATATCGGTGCGGGGCTCAACAAGACTTCATCCGTCTTCAATACTGGAGCGGCCGCCAACAACAGGTCAGGCCTGTCAGCGACAATGGCAGGGAAAAACTCGGGCGTTCCCCCGGTCCTGCGTGCTGCCAGTAATCCGATCGCTATATTGGCTGCCGTGTCGCGTCCCGAACGCTGGGCATAAGCCCGCAAATCGGCACAGCTTTGCGCATCCAGCTGGCAACCATTCAACTTCACCCCCTGCATCAGTGCCTCATGACCCACGAGAGCCGTCGCAGGGACCGTCCTGATTGCGCTGTTGCTCATATCCAGAAACCGCAACCTGGGTAGATCAAAAACCCCGGCTGGCCAGCTGCGAATGGCTGTATGACTGAGATCAAGCGACTCCAGCTTGGTCAGCGCCCCGATATCCAGCGCTGTCACCCGGTTGCCCTGCAGATTCAAGCGCACGAGCCCACGCAGGCCACTCAACTGCATCTGCAACGAGGGGCTCATCACCAACTCGTTGTGCGCCAGGTTGAGGTCTGTAAGCTGGCGCAAATCACCCAGAGCATTTGGCAGCAAATCCAGGCCGTTGCGGCTCAGGTCCAACTCCCGGAGCTGGCCGAACGCCTGCAGAAATCGATCCATTTCCTCGCCAGCCACCTCCAGTTCGCTCAAATTAAGGCGATGGACATGGGCAAACGCCTGCCCCCCCGGCACAGGTGGCAGGGAACTGATTATTTCGTCTGCCAGATCCAGCTCCTGATTTACAGTACTGACCCGCCAGGAAGGCCCGGCGCCAGCATCCTCCAACCCCAGTCGGGGTGAAATTCCAGCACGCCAGCAGCGCTGAATCTTGTCAGCCGCTTGCCTGCGCAACAGCGTTTGCGTCGTCTCAGGATCCTGAGATACCCAGGCCTCCAGAGCCTCGGCAAACCTGTAGTGCTCTTCATGCAAGCCGTTAACGCGCCGCATCAGCTCAGCCACGGCTTGTTCGTCAAGGGACCAACGCGTAATTACCGTACTGGCAAACAGTCGGTCATGGGGCATGAAACGGGTCAGGCAACCTGTGCAGTAAGCGATTGTCCATTTCTCCAGATCCACCGTTCGCACAGGATGGGTACGCAGGCGCTCGTAGGCTCTCATGGCCGTTGACGGCTCAATGCCTGACCAATCCAGAAGCAAGCCCGCCCATAACTGCTGATGTCCGGTGAACAGCTCATCGGGCAACGTTGTTATCGAGGTTCCAAACAGGTCCAGGGTTTCAAGATCAGTCAGATCGAACAGGCCTGCTGGCCACTGAACAAGTCGTCCTTTGACCTGCAATTGCCGCAGCCGCGGCCAGCCACTGACATCCAGCGTTTCCAGTGCCCCCTGCACAGACAGGCATTCGATCTGCCCAAGGGTTGTCAGCCGGTCCATGAACTCACGGGTCAAGCCCTGCCAGTCGGCTTCCAGTGACAGCTCGCTGACCGTGGGCAACTGCGCCAATGCATCGGCAACGGGCATCATCTGTGATCGCTGAAGGCTTATTTCCAGGCGCTCCACACTGGGGAAGCGCTTAACGAATCCGGCATCGGGCTCGCTCACCATCAGGTCGGCGCTCAGCCGCAATGTCCGCACATGGGAAAAGTCAGCGTCCAGTACAGGAAATTCACTCGCCCAGCTAAGGTCAAATTCAAGATCCAGATAAGCAAAAGGTTCAATACGACTCAGTACACCCTCCCGCCAACAACCTACCAGCCGGTCAGCCGTCAAGCGCCGCATCCGTTGGTTAAAGGGCCCGCTGGCTGTGCTCGACCACAGTTCCAGTGTGCTACGCAATGTGTCCAGCTCACGTTGGCGACTGGCTAGAAAATCGAAGATATGCTGGGCAGACTCTCCATCGTCGATGCGCTTGCGCACATAGGCCTCGGCCTGTTCGTCGCTGATTTGCGGGCAAATATCGCGCACACGGCTTATCAACGACGGACTCACGTCAAAGGCTGCCCCTTTGCCAGACAAGGCATAGCCGATCCGACCATTGATTCTCTGCAAGGCGGGTCTTGCTGCCACAGGATGCAATTTCAGCGTGCGGGCCATTTCCCTGCGATGCGAAGTGGCGTAGCGAGCCACTGCAGCCGGGCTGACGACGTTTTGACTGGCGCTCAGGTGCAACATTGCCTCAATGGCCAGACGCTCACTGTCGAGATTCGCCAGCCCCGGCACATACAAGCCGGCCAGCGCCCGGTTCAAACGGCCCTGTTGCGCGTACTCACGCGCCAGCCGGTCCAGCCGCCTCGACCCCCGACCTGTCCGGCGCAGGCGTGCCACATCATTCTCACCGGCAAGCTCAAGCACTTCCTGAGCCGCAGACTCAGACAGCATGGGAAATCGTCGACGTACTAATTCGACATTGGCTTGAGCCGTCCGGCCTGTGCCGGTCAGACGGGCAAGCAGTGCGTGCTTGCCCGCTCTTGTGCCATCGACCAGCATGCCCAGCTCCCGCTCAACCCGCCATTGTTGCAATGTGTCCCTCAACAAAGCAGGCACGGGCAGGCAGTCCACATGCACCCTGCGCAAGGTTTCGTCACTGACAGCACTGATGTCGCCGATCTGCCCCAGTTCTTCATCATCGAACATGCGGGTCACGTGCCCCAGTCGACGCAGCAAGGTCGGGCGCTCCCATTGCAAGGGCTGTTCATGCTCGAGACGCCAGGCTCCTTCATGGTTATGCATGAGGATTGGCTGATAAGCATTTTCGTCGCTCGGATGCTTTATCCTCCAGGCATTAAGCTGCTGATCGAAGGCCTGCTCGTAGAACTGCCGGCCCACCTGGACCCAGGTTTTGCCGTCTGCCCGATACTGGCCCAGAGCATTGGGCTCAAGCCGCTGATTGAGCGGCAACTGGCATTGATAGGCCTCGATTTCGGGCCGCCACAGACGGGTTTCACCGTTGGGCAGGACGATTTGCCTGAACCTGTCGATCCCGGCGGGGTCAGTCGCCAACCTGCCACTGGCTAAGTGGCCTGCAACCCCTGTTGCACCACTCAGCACGATATTCAGCGCAACGGACTCCACATGCGACCAGGCATCCTCGACATCGCCTGCCTGCCACGACTCGATGCCCTGGTAGATGTCCATACTCATCTGTAGAGCCATCACTGCCATCATGACCTCCCCTGCACCGGGGATTAAAAACGCTGCCACATTCAACACATCAAGACCAAGGCCAAGGTAGTCATCAAGACGCTGCTGCAAGCGCTTGCTGTCGGCATCGGCTGTGGGCACTGCAAGTGCCCGGGCATTGGCTTTGAGCCTGTCCAGATGAAGGGTATTGAGGGCCGTGAACAGCCCTGCTGATGACGTTTCGATGCTTACCAGCTCCAGCTTCAGGTCCACCTCATCAACATAATCTGCTGGCTCGATACCTCTCGGATCAGGCGTGGTCTTGTACAACTGATGATTCAATCGCTGCAAAAAAAGTGCGCCGTTCCCTTGGGGGACCAGACTGGCAAACAGCTGCTGATACGCGGGCAGACGCAAATTCAGACCCAGCTCATACTGAAATGCTTCCAGCGAGGGGTATTCTTTGAGTGCCGAGAACGGTGCCCCCGGGATATAGACCACCACGGGCTCAACCTCAGGTTTTTTCATCAGCGGCACACCGCTCAATCCGGTGCGCTCCCATTCCAGAACCGGCCACCTGGAACGATCCGGGCCGATAATCAACACCTCGTCCAAGACCTGGCCATAGAGCTGGAGCTGGCTGAACACTACAGGTTTTGCATATAACGACACGCGCGGGTGCTCCTCCAGCAACGCACTGATCATGGCAAAACCAGAGTCAGTGATATGCCGTTGCAGCAGTGCCCGATGCAAGCGTACGGCCAGCAGTGCTTTTTGCGCCCGGATCATTAGGGCGCGCACCGCTGGTGGAGCAAAAACCGCCTGCAGATGGGCCTGGTACTGCTGCCCCAAATCCAGGGATCTGCACAGCTGTGAGAACACTTCGGGTGACATGGGTAATGTTTCGCGGTAAGCAAAACCGGGAACCGGCCGAAGACTTTCCCACTCCTGTCGGAATCTGTGTGCCACGACCCCAGAACCATGCACCAGGGTGTCCGACACAATGGCCAGTTGATCAGGGCCCTTGTCTGGCTGGAACCGTTCGACAGGCAAAGCGCCCTGCGGCGCCAACGCGCTAAGTTGTCCTGCGACCCTTTGGGAAAAATCTTCACTGCCGTCAAAGTTGAGCAAGGCAGCCTGTAACAGGCTGTGTTGGCGCACGGGCTGATTGCGGCGCAGATAAAACAGCCGGTCTGTGTTGACGTCCATTGCCCGGCCTTGGCCAAGGTGACTGTGCAATGCCTCCTGCAAGCGGGGCTCGGCAAACTGGGTGATCCCCTGCAGGCCTTTCAGTGCCCTGGCCAAGGCCTGATTGGCAGCCCGGCTGCGAGCCTGGCTGTCGAGCAGGGCCTGACGCAGCCACCGTGGTGCGCGGCCGAGCCCATCGGCTGCTCCAGCCTCTGAAGCATGCGCCGGAAACAATCCCGGCTTGAGGCGTTTGATATCTGCCACAGCGCTGTGTTTGACCCAGGCGGGTATTCTGGATTTTATGAAGGCTGCGTGGGGCCCCGGCCCCGAGACAATGTACGAACTTTCCATGACCGGCTTCTTCCTGAAACGCATGTGAGTGAGCGCCTCAGTACAACCGACAGTGCCCGGGCATGGGTGGTAGATAGTTAATGGGCCTTGAAGTTGACTACGCTATGGGATGTAGCCGTTCCAACCTCAGACAGCCGAGGCATCTATGAACGATCCTGCCGACAACAAGCCGCCGAGCTTCTGGCAAATGCTGCACAGCGTCATGGCCGCTGCCTTTGGCGTGCAAAGCGGAAAAAACAGGACTCGGGATTTTTCCCACGGTAAAGCCTCCCACTTCCTTATCATGGGGCTGTTATTTACCTTGGTGTTTGCCTTGACCCTGTACGGGATCGTCACGCTGGTGGTTCATCTGGCGGGGGTTTAGGGAGGCAAATTGGCAGCGCGTACCTGAGTGCCGGGCACGCGAAGGCCTGGGGGGGCCATGCACAACGTTGGCATTGTTGAGCATGCCAACGGCAGCGAAGGCGGCACCAGGTAATGTCGACAAGCTCTTTAGCGGCTACATCCGCCTCATCAGCCTCGACCTTGCACGCTTGCTACTGGTGGCTGACCCAGTACACGGCAGTAGAAACCACCAGAATGATCAGAAAGAAAATGGCCCATGCATCGACCTTGCTGTCGCTTTTACGCGCTTTGACTGGAGTACTCATCGCATCGCCTTTTTTCGGTTTTATGGGTGATTGCTTGAAGTCCTTAAAACAGTTAAGTCCAGCAATGCCCTTCCCACAAGTAAGGGATTGAGAATCAAACGCTTATAGTCGTTTTGGTTCTTTGCATATGCTTAAACATCACTTTTGCGCATAACTACAAACTGGTATCGTGCCCCGCTCCTTGGGGAGTGCGCGGCCGTGCGCGCAGATAAGCTGTTAGCAGCCTGAGAACAGGACCTATATGTACGTATATGACGAGTACGATCAGCAGATCATCGAGGACCGCGTCAAGCAGTTCCGGGATCAGACCCGACGCTATCTGGCAGGTGAGCTGAGCGAAGAAGAGTTCCGCCCCCTGCGCCTGCAAAATGGCCTTTATGTTCAACGCTTTGCCCCAATGCTGCGGGTCGCTGTGCCTTATGGCCAGTTGACTTCGCGTCAGGCGCGAATGATGGCCAAAATCGCTCGTGACTATGACAAGGGCTATGCCCACATCAGTACCCGCCAGAACGTGCAATTCAACTGGCCTGCGCTGGAAGACATCCCGGACATCCTGGAAGAACTGGCCACCGTGCAGATGCACGCCATTCAGACCAGCGGCAACTGCCTGCGCAACGTCACCACCGACCAGTTCGCCGGTGTTGCGGCGGATGAACTGATCGATTCGCGCCCTTGGTGCGAAATCGTGCGTCAGTGGACGACTTTCCACCCGGAATTCGCCTACCTGCCACGCAAATTCAAAATTGCAATCAACGGTTCGACATCTGACCGTGCAGCCATTGAAGTGCATGACATCGGCCTGGAGCCGGTGCTCAACGACGCCGGCGAAGTGGGCTTCCGTGTACTGGTAGGTGGCGGCCTGGGCCGTACCCCGGTAATCGGTGCCTTCATCAATGAGTTCCTGCCATGGCAAGACCTTCTTAGTTATCTCGAAGCCATCCTGCGGGTTTACAACCGCTATGGCCGTCGTGACAACAAGTACAAGGCGCGGATCAAGATTCTGGTCAAGGCGCTGACGCCTGAAGTGTTCGCCGAGCGTGTTGAGGCCGAAATGGTTCACTTGCGCGGCGGTTCGAACACCCTGACCGAAGCCGAAGTGCAGCGTATCGCCAAGCACTTCGTCGATCCTGACTACAAAGCCCTGCCTGACTTCGGCGCCGAACTGGCCGAACTCGACAAGCAGCACCCGGGTTTTGCCCGTTGGCGCGTACGCAACACGTTGGCCCACAAAAAACCGGGCTATGTCGCCGTTACTTTGTCGCTCAAACCTACAGGTGTAGCCCCGGGCGATGTGACCGACAAGCAGTGGGATGCCATCGCCGACATGGCCGACCGTTACAGCTTTGGCCAACTGCGTACTTCCCACGAGCAGAACATTATCCTGGCCGATGTCGAAGAGAGCCAGCTGTTCACCATGTGGGGCGAGTTGCGCGAAAATGGGTTCGCCACGCCCAACATCGGTTTGCTGACCGACATGATCTGCTGCCCTGGTGGTGACTTCTGCTCCCTGGCCAACGCCAAGTCGATCCCGATTGCCGAATCGATCCAGCGCCGTTTTGAAAACCTGGACTACCTGTTCGACATTGGCGAACTGGACCTGAACATTTCTGGTTGCATGAACGCCTGTGGTCACCACCACGTCGGGCATATCGGTATTCTCGGCGTAGATAAAAAAGGCGCCGAGTTCTATCAGGTATCCCTGGGTGGCAGTGCCAGCCGTGATGCCAGTCTCGGCAAGATTCTGGGCCCGTCCTTTGCCCAGGACGCCATGCCGGATGTGATTGAAAAGCTGATCGACGTCTATGTTGAAAAACGTACCGAAGACGAACGTTTTATCGATACCTACCAGCGTATCGGCATTGACCCTTTCAAGGAGCGCGTCTATGCAGCGAATAATTAAGAACAACCAGGTCATCGATGAAACCTGGCACTTGCTGCCCAAGGAAACCAGCTTTGACGAAATCTCCAATTGCGACGACCTGATCGTGCCTTTGGTGATGTGGCGCGAACACGGCCACGCACTCAAGGCCCGCGACGGCGGCCTGGGCGTGTGGCTGGACAGCGACGAAGAAGCTGAAGAGCTGGGCGAGGACGTGGCGAACTTTCAGGTTATTGCCCTGAACTTCCCGGCTTTCACTGATGGCCGCAGTTATTCCAACGCCCGTTTGCTGCGTGACCGCTATGGTTATAAAGGCGAACTTCGCGCCATTGGCGATGTTCTGCGCGACCAGTTGTTCTATCTGCATCGCTGTGGCTTTGACGCATTCGCCATCCGTGCCGATAAAGACCCTTACGAAGCGCTGGAAGGCCTCAAGGACTTCTCGGTGACCTACCAGTCTTCAACCGACGAGCCGATGCCGCTGTTCCGTCGTCGCTGATGCTGTGGCTGGCCCTGGTTACCCAGGGCCAGCGCCTGCATAACCCTGCGCAGGGTCAAGATTGCTCCTGCTCGAAAGGGTGTTTTTCAACTTCTTCACGGGTCAACTGGCTGATCAGTTCTTGCCTGGCCAGCAAACGACTTTCCCCTACAGCTTGGGTTTTCGACACATACTCCTGACTGGACAGCCTCTCCCTAGCCAGGTAAAGCCCCTGCATGCGTTCATGCAGCGGTGAGTCAACCGACTGAAAATGCTCGGGGTATTTCTTCTCCAGAAAGCGCTCCCAGAACCCCTGCTTTTCAATGTAAGCAATCCTCGCTTGCGCTGTATCCTCAGTCAAAACATACAGCTTGGCGGCTTCAAGCTGCTCGAGCGTGACATTGGCGACTCTTTCAAAAATCATGCTCTTGGGCCGCGCCGGCAAGCCAAGGTCAGCAGCCAGTTTGACCTGATAAAACATCTGTATCTCCAGCGGATCAACCTTTGCAATTCGCGCCTGCAAATCAGCCGGGCTGAGCCTCTGCGCCAGACGCAGCGCTTGTGCCGAACCCAAACGATAGGCCACACCCTGTTGTTCCTCCGCCGTCATGTTCGCCAAGGGCTCAGATGCAAAATCCGGGCTGACCTCATCGATCAAGCCCTGCAATTGGCGCACGTACTCTGATTGCTCGGCATGGACTGCAGCAATTCGCGCCTCAACAACCCCCTGTACATGTTTATCCAGCAGTTCGATCCGCAGAAGTCCTTGTGCCAGTTGCAGCAGCTCTGCTTCGGCATTGACCGAGCTTTGCGCAATAAAGATCCGGTAACGAAGTTCAAGATCCGAAAAAATCATCGGAATCCCATCGGCGCAGGTATTGGGATTGGCTGAAACCTCAAACAGCTGGTTACGTAATTCGCTGAAATCGTGCATGGCATTGAGAACTTGCCAGACCCGTTGGCTTAAACTTTCACGTCCATGCAAATACTGGGAGGACGCACTGAGGTCTTCCAGCACGCGAAAAAAATCACTCGACCCGGCGATATCCCTCAAGCTGTTCCATACACGCGTCTCTGAGAACGTTGGCCGGGACGCCCAGTGAAAGATGCCGCGTACCTGGTCAACATGCCGACGTCGCGGAGCAATACCAAAACTGATGCCGTACTCTCGCCGATAATTCTCAAGGCGGCGTAACGAGTCGGCACTCAAAGGATTGTCATGCAGGTGAGTAACACTATTGATCGCTGTTCTGCCAGGTGACAAAACCTCCAGTGGAATGCGACTAATATTGTTGTCACGCATATCCAGGGTCTGCAGGTGGCTGAGCGACTCAACCCCTTCAGGCCAAGTCAGCAGACCACTGTAGCGTAGATACAAACGCTCAAGGTCAACCATGCGAGTCACCGAAATACGCCTGCCCAAGGGATTTCCCGTTAAATTCAAAGATTTCAACCGGGTCAGTCCCGCCAGAGCCGAAGCGGTTCGCCCGCTCAATACAATATGATTGTCCTGCAAGTTCAAGTTGACCAATTCGGACATACCGGCAATTTCCACGGGCAACTCACTGAGCTGGTTACTTTTCAGGGACAGGATGCGTAAGTTGGGAAACTTTTCCAAAAATGAACCGGGAAACTTTCCATTGGGTGAGTTGCTCAAGTGCAGTGCACTGACATGGGAAAAATCTGCCGATATCTCAGGCAAGCAATCAACTGGCCAACTATTGAGGTTCAGCACATATCCGGTGTGCTCACCCACGCTCACGGTTGCAGTCTGTCGGCGCCAGACATGGAGCAAAGCCTGGCTGATTGCACGCTTGTCCTGGGTCGTCACCAGTACCCGCGGGCCATTGCGCCGCTGACTCCAGACCGGCGAGTCCACCCAGCGCTCAAGATCGCTACGCAAGGTTTGAAGTTCGGCCTTGAACCTGGCCAGTACCCGGGTGGTCAACGCAGGTGAAAGTTCAAGATGGTATAAAAACTGGCTGACCGTTTCCTCACTCATCAACGGAAAAAGATCCATCACAAGATCCTTTATCACCAATGGCCTGCTCGCTTGCGCGGCATGGCCTGAGCGACCGCTGAGCCTGTAGCCTGCCCGCCCATCGGCCAGGCGCATGGGCGATTTGAACCAGGGTTTAACCTGCTGCATCCCCAGCGCATTGGCACTTTGCGCGCGATGACCGGCCGCATGGGATGCAATTTTCCAGCTTAAAAACACCCCCGGGTCAGTGTCGGGAAGCCCAAGCGACATACGCGCGGAAGACGGCAAGGCTTTGGCCACACATCTGCAAAGATAAGGGCTGCTGTATATATCATCTGTCGCGAGGCCCAAAAAATGGTACTCGCCCGCGCTTTTAAAAATCTCCTGGCTGTATCTGGACAACGGATTACCTACGGAGCTCAGTACTTGACCTGTGGCTCTGTCGCGCAATAGCAAGCGCTGACTGGGTGGCCAATCAGGCAAGTGGGTAAGGGTTTGCCATGCCAATGTATTGCTATCAACGTTACTTAGAGCCTCGAAATAGAGTCCCTCCAGTGCCCGGTTCAAACGCAATACCTGCGTGTAGCTGCGCGCCTCTTCCAGGATATGCAGCGGCAGGCGCCCGGTGCTCTGCACTGTTGCCATTTCGGCCGGGGCAAGTTGATCCATCAACTCGCCCATCACACTTGCCGGCAAACTCGGAAACTGTTTTTGCAACAGCTCCATCCGGGCTGTCACCACCTCGCCCCGTTTATACAGATGCGAGAACAGGTCAGACTTTGTAGCTTGGGCAAAGCGACCCAACTGGCGCGCCAATGCCTGTTCCTGTTGCTCAAGGCCATCGACAGATTGCCCCAACAAAACCTCGATTTGCGCCGAGGAGAAGGACTCCAGCGTGGTCTTGAGCAATTCTGCGTTCTTGATCTGGGCTTCGGTAACTTGCAGGCGGGGATGCGTAGACTCCACTTCAGGCCCGTACTCCATGACCATGGACCCGCGCATGTTCACCACGCGTAAAACTCTGTCCGCAGGCCAGCCCTCAAGACGAGTCAACAGCTCCAGTTGCAATTGCGCAGTATCGGTAGACACTTTGCCCCCTGCTGCATTTGTACGATGAAGCGTTCGATCATTTGACTCAACTGCACGCGCCTCATGCTGTCTGCCAACGCAGGAGGTGGCGGCAGGTTATCCATGTGCAGCCTGCGCAACGCATCATCACTGGTATTGGATGCAGCCAGCACACGCTCGACCATAGCGTCCGATAACCCTTGGGCCGCAGGGCCCAACCGACGGAACAACTGCATACGCGACATTTGTATCGGATCATCGAGTTCATGCACCCACGCACCGCTGCCGTTATGCCTGACGCGTGGTGTGTAGGTGTACGGCTCGGTTGGGTGCTGGATATGACACCTTTGTGTCGCAGTATCGATTTTGACCTGATACACCTTGTCTTCCAGCTTGATAAACTGCTTGTTACCCATGCTATAGAGCCCTCGCGCATCGGGCTCGGCATCACCCAGCGCAAGGTTTGGGTATTGGTAGGGCCTGAGATCCGGCCGCCACAATCGTTTTTGACCTTTAACTGACGTGACTGCAACCAGTGCATCCACGACCGGCGATGGCCTGAGTGCTTTTGCCGCTGCAGTGCTGCTGGCAGCCAGCGCAAAATTCTCGGCAACATCGAACAAGTACTCCAGCGCGGCGGCCCGGTCTCCCCGCTGCCACGCCTTGATACCGTCATACACCTCAACCCCCAGTTGCATGACACTGGTTACCAGCAAGATCTCACCCAGAACCGGGACAAAACCCAACGCAACCATCAACAAGCTCACCCCCAGATTCAAGAAAGAGGCCTGACGTGCCAAACGACTTTTAGAGTCTTCATCTTCCGTGGGGACGATCAGCAACCTGGCATCATCTTTAATCTTGGCCAGCTGCAGCCCCCAGGCAATCAAAAATGGATCGTCAAACTTGGGCAGATGCCGGGTTTCGGACATCAATGCAGGTTCATTGATGATCGGTGGGCGGCGTAACAACAACGAATCCCAGGTTATATTTTTCAAGTCCGTGCGCCGCATAAACTCGGCGCGGTAACGCAAGGGAACCAAGTGAAAGAAATACGTGGCAAAGACGTTATTTTTTAACCACTCGCGCAGCGTCGCCTTTAATAAATCAAACGACTCGAATTCGTGAAACGCCGTGCCGGAACTGTTCGGCAAATAAAGTATGCAGGGCTGCGCCTCTTCGGCCGGTTTTCTCTGCGGCCAAAAAACAATAACTCCGGGAACCTCAAAGCCCATGATTTGAAGCGTGCTATGACCTGAGTGAATATACGAAAAGAGAGCACCCGGCGGAATCAAAAAATTCAATATATAGTTATATGATTGTGTCGTGACCTCCGCCTTCATATAGGCCACATGCAAGGCGCAGGCAAATTCCTGGCGCAGATTCTGCACAAATACAGCTTGCAACTTATACGCCTTTGAATTGGCATTGTCGGCAGGCCAATTATCATCCGCCGGTTCAAACACACGCGTCAAATGCCATTGATATTGCATGCCCAGGTTCAGGTCACGGCAGATCTGCGCAAAACCTTCGGGCTTTAATTCGGCCTGTTCAATCTGCTGCGTACCTCTGAGTGCATAAATGCACGACCCCTGGTCGAAGCCGCCTTCAACAGCCTCAAAAGCCTCATAGTTCTGCAACGCTGCCTGCAGCAGGCTGTGATGACTGACGCTCGATACCAGGTTCAGCTCCAATGACTCAGGTGTGAACTTCTCGGGCAAGGCAAGCTGGATCAGAGAATCAACTAGCCTGAATTGTTGCCGAGCAAAAAACAGCAACAGATTACTCAACAAGCGAACCTGTTTTATGCCATACCTCTTGGGGTCAGCATCTGTCCAGCCACGTGCCTTCAGCGCCTCCTTGAGCAACGGCTCGGCGAACGACTCTATCGGCTTGATTTGGGCCAGCACGCGCGCGACCTCGCGCTGAGCCATTTGCCCTAATTTGAAACTGTTAAGTAATCTTTCGCGCAACATCGGCGACGCATATTTAAACCAAGGTGCAAGCAACCCCGCAATATAGGTTTCGTGCTGGTTTTCAACCGGCACATTCGCCAATCGACGGGCATAGTCGACAACGGATCGTTCAGACTCTGATAACGGATAACTAATAGCATCGGTCATGGTAAAGGCTCGATAGGGATTCGTGCCTTCAGCTTATAGACAACACTAAAAAATAGTCGGCTGAATACTTGATAAAGAATCAGGTTATTTATTAAAAAACATGTTTTAAACGATAATTAACTACCGCACCAGACACAGACGCAGGCGCTGTTGTAAAACTTACAACAGCGCCTGACTAATCACCAGAAACGTGATTGGGTCAAACGACTCCACAATGAGTCAACAACATGTTCCGCCGAACTGCTGGCAGCCAGCCCCACACGCTCCTGCAAACTTTTGCGCTGGGCATAGTGCAGGTGATACAGCTGTGCATTCGCGGCCCGCTCGGACAAATACTCATCGCTGGTTTTCAATTCGTCGACCAGCTGTTTATCGACCGCAGCAACGCCCAGCCACACTTCGCCGGTCGCCACTTCATCAATCGCCAGCTGCGGGCGGTACTTGGACACGAAGTTCTTGAACAGCTGATGGGTGATATCCAGGTCCTGCTGGAACTTTTCACGACCTTTTTCAGTGTTTTCGCCAAATACCGTAAGCGTTCGCTTGTACTCGCCCGCCGTCAGCACTTCATAATCAATGTCGTGCTTTTTGAGCAGGCGATTGACGTTGGGCAACTGCGCCACCACACCGATGGAACCCAGAATTGCAAACGGTGCACTGATAATCTTCTGGCCGATACAAGCCATCATGTAGCCACCGCTGGCAGCAACTTTATCGATGCAGATCGTCAGCGGAATGCCTGCCTGACGGATACGTGCCAATTGCGACGACGCAAGGCCATAGCTGTGCACCATGCCACCACCACTTTCCAGACGCAGCACCACTTCGTCAGTCGGCCTGGCCAGGGTCAGCAAGGCAGTAATTTCATGGCGCAGGCTTTCTGTCGCCGAGGCCTTGATATCACCGTGAAAATCCAGCACGAAGACATTTGCCTTGGTTTCTGGCTGTTTTTTCAGTTTTTTGTCGGCCTTGGCAGTCTGCTTGCGCAGTGCCTTGAACTGGTCTTTGGACAGCAGCGATTGCTCCAGGCGTTCACGCAGGCCCTTGTAGAAATCATTGAGCTTGGTGACCTGCAATTGCCCGGTAGAACGGCGCCCTTTGCCACGCAATGCAGCAACAGTCACCAGCACCACCACAATGGCGACCACCAGAGTCACTGTTTTAGCCAGAAAACTGGCGTACTCGGCAAGAAATTCCACAGCCTCTCCTTGAAAACGATTGCAGCCCGAGGGTCAGGGCCGCGCAATGACAACCAGCATACCGACGCCAACCGGGGCCTGCCAGCCGTGAAACACCTTGATCAGGGGCATTGGCAGCAATTCAAACAAGCGTATGTTTTTTCATTGACAGCCACTTGCCATCCTCCTAACCTCGCCTGACTTTCAGTGCTCAGGAATGACGCGCACGTGGGCAGCATCTATTTGATCAGACATGGCCAGGCCTCCTTTGGTGCAGATGACTACGACAAGTTGTCACCACTGGGCGTGCACCAGGCGCAAATTGCCGGTAAGCATCTGGCCGAACTGGATTTGCGCTTTGACCGTTGCCTGGCCGGTGATCTGACACGTCAGCAAGACACCGCACGCCATGCCCTGGCACAACTGCACGCCGCCGGGCTGCCCGCCCCTACACTGGAAACAGACGCTGCCTTCAACGAATTCGATGCTTACGCCATCCTTGATGCCCTGCTTCCCGGCTTGCTGCCGGACGAGCCAGAGGCCCTAACGGCGATGAACAATGCCGCCCACAATCCGGCCGAGTTCCAGCGCATTTTCGAACTGATCATCGAGCGCTGGCTCAGTGGCACTTACGATACCCCTGGACTGGAAACCTGGCTGGGCTTTGTCGAACGGGTGCAGGGCGGACTGAACCGCCTGCTCGACCTTGCCAAGGGCCAGCAGAACATTGTCGTGTTCACTTCTGCAGGCACCATTACGGCCCTGGTCCACCTATTGACCCGAATTCCGGCCACCGATGCCTTCAAGCTCGGCTGGCAAATCGTCAATACCTCGCTCAGCCAGCTCAAGTTTCATGGCCGCGAGGTCACCCTGGCTTCCTTCAACAGTCATGTGCATTTGCAACTGTTGAAGACGCCGTCACTCATCACCTATCGTTGAGCGTCGGCAACCGCGGCCTTCGGGCCGCCGTACTCCACCCTATATAAGGATCGAACCATGACTTCTGTAGCTGATGCCGTTCAAGCAATGAAAGCCAAATTCAACCCAGCCGCTGCTGCAGGCCTGGACCTGGTTTTTGGTTTCCGCATCGATGAAGATAAACACTTCTCGCTGATCGTTAAAGACAGCACTTGTGAACTCAAAGAAGGTGAAAACCCTGACGCCCAGGTCACCCTGGTGATGGACGGCGAGACCCTGGAAGGCATCGTTAGCGGCGAAACCGATGGCATGCAGGCATTTATGGGCGGCAAACTGCGCGCTGAAGGCGACATGATGCTGGCCATGAAACTGAGCGAGCTGTTCCCGGCCTAAGCCACACGCAGCACCGAAAACCGAAGCCCACGCGCTTCGGTTTTTTTTGCCCTGCGGTTTATTGAGGCAGTGGCCATCAAAGACGCTGATCCCCTGCTAACAGCCCTGCCTATTAAGGCAGCAGCCAACTTGTCGAGACCCGGGCCGCCCATTAGATTAGCGAATGTTGTCAGGCCTCAACTATAAACAGAAGAGATAAACATGGCGCTTACCGACTCGTCCACCCGCATCCGCACCGGCGAAGAACTCGACGCCAGCCGCATTGACCCTTACCTCAAGGCAAATATTCCTGGCCTTGTGGGGGAACCTGCGATCAGCCAGTTCCCCGGCGGCGCCTCGAACCTGACTTACCTGATTGAATACCCGGGTCGAGAGCTGGTACTGCGCCGCCCGCCCTTTGGCCAAAAGGCCAAATCGGCGCACGACATGGGCCGCGAGTTTCGCATCCTCAATCAGCTCAAGGACGCCTTCCCCTACTGCCCCAGGGCCTACGCCCACTGCTCCGACGAAAGTCTGATCGGCTCCGAGTTCTATGTCATGGAACGGGTCAGGGGCATCATCCTGCGCTCGGATCTGCCGCAGGAACTGGCATTGGGCGCCGACGCCAGCAAAACCCTGTGCAAGAGCTTTATCGACAAACTGGTCGAGTTGCATCGCGTTGACTACAACGCTTGCGGCCTGGCCGATCTGGGTAAGCCGCAAGGCTACGTGCAGCGCCAGATCAGCGGCTGGAGCGAGCGCTACGAAAAGGCCCTGACCCCGGATGCACCCCATTGGCACGCAGTAAAAGACTGGCTGCACGCCAAAATGCCAGCCGACTACCCGACCCCGGCTATCGTTCACAACGACTACCGCTTTGATAATGTGATCCTAGATCCCGCCAACCCGATGCAGATCATCGGCGTGCTGGACTGGGAGCTGACTACGCTGGGTGATCCGCTGATGGACCTGGGCAACACCCTCGCCTACTGGATCGAGGCGGATGACCCAGCACCGGTGCAACTGATGCGGCGCCAGCCGAGCAACGCTCCGGGTATGTTGACCCGCCGCGAATTTGTGGATTACTACGCCGAGCGTTCCGGGATTCAGATAGACAACTACGATTTCTACTACACCTACGGCCTGTTTCGTCTGGCGGGTATCGTTCAACAGATCTACTACCGCTACTACCACGGCCAGACCGCAGACAAACGTTTTGCCCAGTTCATACAAATGAACGCGCTGCTGGAGCAGATGAGCCTCAACGTCATTCGCCGCTCCAGCCTCTAAGCCCCAGATAACAGGGAATCAACATGTCCAGGACTCAACTGTTCGACCTTGATGGCAAAATCGCTTTTGTTTCCGGTGCCAGCCGCGGCATCGGTGAAGCCATTGCCAGGCTGCTGGCCCAACAAGGTGCCCACGTCATTGTCTCCAGCCGCAAACTCGAAGGCTGTCAGCCAGTGGCCGATGCAATCATCGCCGAGGGCGGCAAGGCCACTGCCATCGCCTGCCATATTGGCGAAATGGAACAGATCACTCAGACCTTTGCGCGCATACGCGCAGACTTTGGCCGCATCGATATTCTGGTCAACAACGCCGCGACCAATCCGCAGTTCTGCAACGTACTGGACACCGACCTTGGCGCTTTCCAGAAAACCGTCGATGTAAATATTCGCGGCTATTTCTTTATGTCCGTGGAGGCAGGGAAGCTGATGCGCGAGCACGGCGGCGGCAGCATCATTAACGTAGCCTCGATCAACGGCGTATCACCGGGAGTGTTCCAGGGTGTGTATTCGATGACCAAGGCAGCGGTGATCAATATGACCAAGGTGTTTGCCAAGGAATGTGCAGGGTTCGGCATTCGTTGCAATGCGTTACTACCGGGGCTGACCGACACCAAGTTTGCCTCGGCGCTGGTCAGCAACGACGCCATTCTCAAGACCGCCCTGCAACACATCCCGCTCAAACGCGTCGCCGCCCCCGGCGAGATGGCCGGGGCTGTGCTGTATCTGGCAAGCGATGCATCGAGCTACACCACGGGTATCTCGCTGAATGTAGATGGCGGATTTCTGTCCTGATGCCAAGCGCTGCCACGATGATCTGGCAAGCCTCAGACAGCGTGAGCAGCACAATGCCTGCGGTGCAGGCAGCGTGGGGTATCACACCAAACCGGAGCACTATCATCGCGAACAGGCCCGCCGCCGCAGGTTATCCATCATCAGTGCTTGACCGGTCTCCAACGCTTGAACAGGCTGTTGTAACCACTTCTGGCCGTTTGCAGCAAAAGCCCACGCACCTCGGTCAGTGCCGATACCGCCCCTTTGGCAGCCCCCACCCAGGCCCTGGCCCGTGAACTTTGCTGCGCTATCGGCGAACCTGTGACATACGCGGCGATGGCCTCGATCCCGACCCCGGCCCAGTAAACCCACGTCTGATTGAACATCCTGCTCATGCCTCCATGAAACGTGGCCATCCCTGGCGGGATCTGCAGCGTATTCACGTGACGATCCAGCTGAGCAGATTGATGGCCCGCGCGAATGTACGTCCCCGCCGCCCCGTCATAAGCCTCGATCACAGGCGCTATATTCGGCTGCAGTGGCCCTGGCACAAACTGACCATAGACCGCGTTGGGAACAGTAGCCAGGCCATAGGCACCTGCACTCATCATCGTTCGCATGATTCTGGAACTTACCGGGGTCTGCCCCCAGGACACGCTGTCACCGTAACCTCTCAAGGTCTGCTGCAGGACTTCACGTGTAAGTGAGCGCACATGCCCCGCCAGCCTCACTCGAGCCACGGGATCCCAAACCTCATCAGAACCCGCCCCCTCGCTGGCACCTCGCATTTCAAAGCCCCTGTGCGTAACGTTTGCGGCAATAAAACCGATAAAGGGGCTCCAGTGAGTCAAGTTTGCAAAAAGCCCGGTACCCATGTGCATGACGGCCAGTGCATCAATGGCATTTACCGTACTTCGCAAGGCAACATTGAGCCCGTGAGTCGGTTGACGACCCTCAAACAGGGCCAGGTCGACCCCCACCCCGACAACATTACTGATCCAGGTTGCCAGCCCATCACGAATCGCGGCGGCACTCGAAGCCTGCCACCGCGACCTGATCTGCCTGGACAGCCCGGAGATGGCCGAGTGCAATCCGGCAAACCGGCCAATAGCCGCCTCCGAACTCAGCAGGCCCTGCTCGTCGACCCTGCCGACGGGATTGCCCAGCGCCATCGCGTACAGGTTCATGCCATCAATATCATCGCCCGGATCGGCGCTGATCCAGCGCGCCAGCCACGGTGCGTAATACCGCAAGCCGTAATAGTAAAGCCCGCTGGCATCGCGCTCCTTGCCCGAATAGCGAATAAATTTATAACGGGCTTCAAGGGTATTTTTCGTCGCCCACCAGGCAGTGGCTCCATAGGGGTAGTAGCTTTCCTGACTGAGTAACCGCCCAGAGCCATCCAGCTCCAGCATGCTGCAGCCCAGATGGTCCGAGAGGCTCAAACGCATGTGTTCGTTATCGATGCTTTCGGGGCGCCCCTTCTCCCACTGCAATATGCTCGCGCTATTGAGATCACCGACCACCATCAGCACATTCACCCATTCGCCCGTGGCGCTGTTGCGCCGGACTTCGAGACCGGGCAAGTAATACACCTCTTCACGACGGGGCTGACGATGGCCATGGGACTGTCTGATTTTAAGCGCCCTTGCCCCGCTGCTGTCGTAGACATAGGCCTCATCATCGTTGGCACCGTCCTGGCGTGTGACACGGGTAACTCGCTGCAATTGATTGCGCAGGGTCCAGCTCAGCCACTGCCCCGGTTCGAGTACCTGCTGGTTGCCATTCGCGTCAAAGCCGCTTGCCAGCCCGGGGCGGGCGGGCAGCCCCGACTTTTGTTCAAGGCCGTGATTGCTGTGGTCAGCCACGTTCATCTGCCGTGTATAGCCGGAACCGTGGCTGGGCATGTGTTGCAGCCGGGCAAGATTGCCGCCTGCATCGTAGGTATACGACTGACGGTAGTTACGCATACGCTGACCGTTGGCCGCACCCAGGCCCGCAGCAACGGGCAGCTGCGGGCCATTGAGATTGCTGGCGTTTTCACGGCCCGTGGCTTCTATCAGCTGGTAGAGCGAGTCGTAGGTATAAGTGCTCAATGCTTGCAGCCGGGTATTATCAGACCACAGCACAGGTTGCGCCGCATCACGGATATTCAGCACATTGCCAACCCGGTCATAGACATAGTTCAAGTCCTGCAAGGCTTCACCCGGATTACTGGTGCGCCATGTTTTCAGTTGCTGCAGGCGGTCATCCAACGGGCTGTAGGCCAGGGCACGCACTACCCCGTTGCCCGACCGTTCAACTTCTATCTGGCCGCTCGCGTTATAGGATCTTTGCTGCACCACACTGTGCTGGCGACCGCTGCCGAGATTGACCATCACCGCAGCCAGCAGACCGTCCACATCATGGCGCATACGCTGCCGATTGCCCTGGGCATCGATTTGCTCAACCAACTGGCCCACAGCATCACGGCGCCATTGAGTGCGCCAGCTTCGGGATTCAAGGTGCTGCTCACGCAACCCGGCCTGCGGCGACCAGTTGGGCGCTTGGGATGCGTCACGTACGAATCGCCGTGACTGACTCGTCACCTGCCCCAGCAGGTCATAGCCCTCAAACCACAGCGTGCCGGCAGGGTCGTCATGACGGATCAGCCGGGCGCAGCCATTTTGGCTCGCATGCACAGCGCTGTTGTCGGCATAGGTCAGACGCTCGACACAATGCGCAACCTCAGTTCCGGCGCCCTGTTCGAATACGGCGTTCAGGCGCAGCAGTTCATCGTATTCCCAGATGCTGCGGGTACCCCGGGCATCCCAACTAAAGCGCAGTTGCCCGCCCGCCCCTGCCAGGCTGATACGCACGCCGCGGTCAACACTGTCGCTGCGCAGCAGGCGCCCCGACAGCGAAGATCGATTGCGCTGATTGGGCACCGTAGTCGGATTTTTACGGCGCAATGCCACCAGACGCGGATCCCACTGTTCGGTCAAAAAACCGCTGGGGCCAAACACCTGGCGGCTGATCCGCGCTTCAGGTTCCTGCGCCGCAGTGCGCCGATGACAGGCCACCGTGCAGATGGCCAGCCCGCGAGGGTCATAAGCGGTTAGCAAGGGAGTATGGCGATGCAAGGCTTGGGGCATAAATCAGCTTCCTGAACTGCACAATAATTAAAAAGTGTAGTGATCAGAATGCTTGCCCCACGGGCCAGAGCGGACAGGCTTTGTATCCAGATAAGTTAAATTACAGCAGAGCCAGCCGTTTCAGATGGCTGCCGCTTCCCCCGCCTTACAGCGCGCTGCCTGATGACGTGCATTCACCGCTATCAGGCAGCGCTCGGCCTCTTGCACCATCTCGTCGATCAGGCTCTGGCAACTTTTCAGTTCGCCAATGGCAGCGGCCACCTGCCCGCTGGACAAAATCCCCTCATCCGGTACGCCATCCACCATCGAGCGCTGCAACAGCACCGGCTGATTGGCCGCCATCACCGTCTGCGACAGCGCAGCAGGGTCTTCTTTTATTGATTTGGCAAATACACCGAGCATATGCCCAAGGCTCATGCCGGTGTGTTGCTTCCAGTGCCAGGCGCTGCCCAGGGCAATGCGCAGGCGGCCAAAGGCACCGGCTTTTTCCAGACGATTGATAAAAGCGTTTTCGATCATGCGGTGGCGCATGCCATCCACTGCCGTCGTCACGCGAATCTGCTGTGGGTCGGTCACTTTCACGTAGCGCTCCAGCGTCGCGATCGGGGTTGGCGACTCCTGGGTCATCAGGAACCGCGTGCCCATGGCCACCCCGGCCGCACCTGTGGCCAGCGCCCCGGCCAGCCCGCGCCCGGTGGAATAGCCCCCCGCGGCAATCACCGGCACCCGCACCGCATCCAGCACCTGCGGCAGTAAAATGGTGCTCGGCACGCCCCCGGTATGCCCGCCACCCTCGCCGCCCTGTACGGTGACCATGTCTGCGCCCAGTTCCACGGCCTTGAGTGCGTGTTTAAGCGCACCCACGGTGGGAATGCACAACACCCCGGCCTTTTTGAAACGCCCGATGGTCTGGCGGTCGGGGCCGCGGCCATAGCTGACGGCTCGCAGGCGGTACTTGATGGCCAGGTCCACGCACTGCGCGGCGTTTTCCTGGAACATATGGAAATTGAGGCCGAAATTACTCCCCCCCGTGGCCTCGATCACCCGCAGGATTTGGCCCTCCAGCTGATCCGCCGCAATGGTCGCTCCGGCCAGAAAACCGAAGGCCCCCGCACGGGTACTGGCGATCACCAGATTGGCGTCCGCTACCCAGCCCATCGCGGTTTGCACAATGGGGTAACCGCAGCCCAGGGCATCGGTCAACGCCGTTTGCAGATAGTCACTCATCCACGCTCTCCCGCAGCACTCTTGTTCGCTTCAATCATGGCCTTGGCGTCATAGCCGCCCAGCTTGTCCCCGGACAGCAGCTCGTTATGGCTATGGGCGAAGTGATGCCAGGCAAACACCGCGTCCATCGCCGTACGCTTGCCCTGCAAGTCCTCGACGTGATTGATCGCCTGCTTGGTCAGGGCCAGGCCCATCCGCGGCTGTTTGGCGATGGCCGCTGCCAGCGCATAGGTACCGGCCTCCAGCCCTTCGCGGGTAAACAGGCGATTGACCATGCCCATCTGGTAGGCGCGTTCGGCGCTCATGCGATCGCCAGTAAACAGAAACTCCTTGGCAATGCGCGGGTTCAGTTCATAGGGGTGGGCAAAATACTCAACCCCCGGAATGCCCATGCGTACCACCGGGTCCTGAAAAAAAGCATCGTCACTGGCCACGATCAAATCACAGACCCAGGCCAGCATCAGCCCGCCGGCAATGCACGCCCCCTGCACCATGGCAATGGTCGGCTTGGGCAGTTCGCGCCAGCGCCGGCACATGCCCAGGTACACCTCTTGCTCGCGGGCATAGAGGTACTCGCCGCCCGGCTTGTTGGTGTGGTCCCACCACAGGCTGGCGCGCTCAAATTCCTTGTTGATATCGCGCCCCGGCGTGCCGATATCGTGCCCTGCGGAAAAATGCTTACCATTGCCGCGCAGCACAATGACCTTCACCGCATCGTCATTGACGGCACGGCGCAAGGCGTCGTCCAGGGCGTAGGTCATCTGCGAGTTTTGCGCGTTATTGACGGTCGGCCGGTTCATGGTCAGCGTGGCGATACCATCGGCCACCCCATAAAGCACCGGGTCCTCGGTTTCATACACAGCGGTGTCAGCCCGCTGCACAAATTCGCTGTCGCTGCTCATATGAACTCCTGGCCATCAGGCCTGACGAATGCCGGGCGGGTTGCCCTTGAGCGCAGAGGCGCGATAGTCATGGGGATCGAGGCGGCGGATCAGCGCCAGTTGCTCCGGCGTCGGCGCCACGGTCTGCTTGAGGTCGGCGGCCTTGAGCAGCGGGAAACCGGTTTTCTCCTGTACCTCTTCAAAGCTCACGCCCGGATGCAGGGAACGCACCTGCACGGCCCGGTCCGGTCCGCCGAAGTCCATCACACACAGGTCGGTGACGATCAGGCGGATGTCCATCAGGTCGCTGCGCATGCCCTCTTCCCAGCGCTCGGGCTTGTAGCCGACACCCGAGACCATGTCCACTTCCCCGGCGACAAACGCCCGGGTGTTGTGCGACGGCACGAAGAACGAGTTGATATGGTTGATGCTGTTGCCCGGCAAACCGCGCACCCCGAGCATTGCCACCTTGGGCTTTTGGTAGTCGCCAATGCACGACAGGTTGGTCTGGCCCCAGCGGTCGATCTGGGTCGGACCGATCATGGCGTGGCGACGCCCGCCCCACACGCACTCGAACACCCGCTCGAACGACAGATAGCCCGAATAACGCGGTACAAAATCTCCACGCGGCCCCAGGGGAATAGGCTCTTCCACCAGAAATGCCTCGCTGTCGGTCATCAACAGTTCCGGGCTATGGGTCAGTTTGGCCAGGCTCGCGCCCAGGCGCGGGATTACCCCCAGGCCCGAAGCAATCACTTCGCCGTTACCGCGCCAGGCTTCACAGGCGGCCACGATCAACAGTTCAGCCAGGGTAAATTCGCTAGTAGCAGTCATGTCCACACTCCTCAAAACACGGGCAGCGGCAAAGCGCTCAATCGATCGACCCCGCCATTGCTGGCCTGGTAGGCGCTTTCGCCCGGGGTCACAAACTCGGCTACATAACCTTCCCAGCCACCTTCTTCGGCAGCGCTGGCGCTGTAGCGTTTCAAGTGGCTAAGGTCCCAGCCGTAGTCGGACGGGCAGGCTGTCGGATGCGCACCAAAGGGTGCATGCACCACGCCGCTGACCAGATAACGTTCGAAGGTGTTGAAGCGGGCCTGGGCAGCATCCAGGTTCAAGCGCTCCTCGATCCGCTCACAGGAGACAAAACACTGTTTGGCGGCACGGGCATACAAATGATCGAAATAAGGATCGGGGCCCGTTACCAGGGTATTGCCCAGGCGGTCGGCAACGTTGACGTGCAAAAAGGCGATATCCAGATTCAGCGCCGGCATGGCCAGCAACACCTCGCCATCCGCATAGGGCGACTGCACCTGCTTGATCCCGGGGTTCAGGCGGCTGACATCGGTGGCCAGGCCACAACGGGTCGGCAAGAACGGCAGACGCATGCCGGCGGCCCGCAGGCCCCATTGCAGCATGCCCTCGTCCAGTTCCATCAGCTCCAGTTCTCCGGCCTCGCGAGCCTTGCGAAAGTAGGCTTCGAGCGGGATGGCATCGAGGGTGGCAAAGCCGAAAATCAGTTTTTTGACCTTGCCGGCAGCGCAGAGCATGCCGACCTCGGGACCGCCATAGGCGACCACGGTGAGATCCTTGACGTCAGAACGCAGGATCTCGCGCACGATCGCCATAGGCTTGCGCCGCGGGCCCCAGCCGCCGAAGCCGATGGTCATGCCGTCGCGCAGTTGGCCGACCACGTCTGCCGCTGTCATTTGCTTGTTCATGTAGTGCTCCTTACGACTGTCCTGCGGAGAAGTCATGGCCCCACAGGCTTACCCGGGTGAATTCAAAAGCGCTGTGGTCCTGCCAATCCACCAGCAAGCCGCCATAGCCATACTCCAGGTCAAAACCTGAAGGGGTTTTCATATAGAAAGAGGTCATGCGGTCATTCAGATGCTGGCCGAGGGTGGCCGACAGCTGTACGTCATGCGCGATGCGCCGGTCATGGGCGCGGCCCACTTCAGTCATCGACTCGACCTCGACCATCACATGCACGCAGCCGGACGGCACCGGGTACTCGGCCAGGGCCAGGCTGTGGTGACGGCTGTTTTTGCAATGCAGAAAATGGATGCGGATCGGTGGTGCCGAAGGGTCGGGACGGAAGTTGAAAATATCCGACAGTTCAAAGCCCAGCACATCCTTGGCAAACGCCAGGGTGGCATCGAAATTTGGCGCGGGCAGTACGGTGTGGCCCAGGCCCATATCACCGGTGACAAAACCCGGCACTCCCTGGGGCGAGACAAAGGGCTGGCAATCGGAGCGATGGCCCCAGCTCAATTCATGGCGGTTACCTGAAGGGTCGGTGACGTGCAGCAGTGCTTGCACACCGCGCTGATCGCACTGTTGGGCGCTGCCCAGGCGCCAGTTGACGTCGGCCTGATCCAGCACTTCGATCGCGGCGTTGAAAGCCTTTTCGCCGGCCAGCTCCCAACCGGAAGCCAGATACCGCGACTCACCGCCCGGCACGATAAGCATGCGATACGGACGCTCATCCATCTTCACGTACAAGCCGCCGGCGGGTGCTTCGCTGACCATCATCCCGAGCACGTCTTCGGCGTAACGCTGCCATTGAACGGGATCTGCAGACTCTGCAACGAAGTAGCTCAAACCACGAATGTCGATCATGTGCCTGCTCCTCAATGCCTGTATTTATTGGCTTGGAGGAGTATGGGAAGGATGGGGGTGGGGTTCATCGTCCGTTGAGACTAAAGCGCTCGGGTGGGGCGCCTTAAACCGGTGGGCGCGGGCTTGCCCGCGATGCAGGCGGCGCGGCGTGTCATTAAAACCGCGTCGATAGCATCGCGGGCACGCCCGCTCCCACAGGGCATCACATATACAAAATCACCAGTTCATTGATCACCGACGGCCGCTCGCTGCCCAGCACATGGGTATTGAGTTCCAGGGTCAGCTGAGTACCGCTTCTGACCCGCTCTACCCGCTTGACCCGGGCCCGCGCATGGATGGTCGAGCCCGCCGGCACCGGTGCCGGGAAGCGCAGGCGATCCGAACCATAGTTGACCATATTGGTGAACCCGGTGATCTCATAACCCAGGTTGAGTTTCATCCGTGACTGCAGGATCTGCACCAGCGCACCGTGGGCGATGGTCCCGCCAAACGGGCTTTGCTTGCGCGCACGTTCCGGATCGGTGTGGATCCAGTAATCATCCCCGGATAACTGGGCAAAGCTGTCAATCAGGCCCTGATCGACCACCACCTGGTTGCTCCACGGGCTGAACTCGTCGCTGACCAGCGCCTGCAGGCCCTCTTCGTCATCCAGGGCAATCTGGCGCACTGGCACTGCGGTTTCTGGCACCGGTTGCTCAACCGTACGCAGCGTCTTCAACGCCTCGGCATCCTTGTCCAGCCCGGTAAAACGCAGCAGCCGGTTGCCCTTGGCATCGACCTCGGCAAATACCGGTTGCAGGCGCATGCCCACTTTCACTTCAGACTCGTCCAGCCCGACCAGATTGGTATTGATGCGCACACCCTGATCCAGCTCGACCACCGCCAGTATCTGCGGCATTTCATCGGCAAAGTCCGGCAGGGTCGCGATGCGTGTCACGGTAAAGCTGTACAGCGTCGCGCCACCACTGACTTCACGCCAGGTCAGGGCATGGGTAAAGCACGCCGGGCAGTGCCTGCGCGGATAAAACACCCAGTGGCTGCATCGTTCACATTGCTGAATCAGCAGGCGCTCGGCCTTCAGGCCTTCCCAGAACGGTGCAGAAATCTCGGTCGGAACCGGCATTGGTTTGTTGTTCGACATCGGATTTATGCTCCCTGAAGTATCAATGCGCCCTGCTCACTCATCACCCCACCGGTGCCTGAGACATATACCGTGTCGCAGCGTTTGAGCTGGCGCTCGCCCGCTTCTCCGGCAATTTGCGTCACCGCCTCGATCACCTGGCTCATCCCCCCCGCCGCGCCGGCCTGGCCAAAGCTGAGCTGGCCGCCATGGGTGTTCATCGGAAAATCGCCGCGCCAGGTCAGGTCGTGTTCACGGACAAAGTTCATGCCTTCGCCCTTGGCGCAAAAACCGGCGTCTTCCAGGGTCAGCAAGGCGGTGATGGTGTAGCAGTCGTAAATTTGTGCCGCATCCACATCGGCCGGTTTGAGCCCGGCCATTGCGAATGCGCGCTGCGAGGCAGGCCCGATAGGTGTGTGCAGCATGTCCTGGGCATAGGACGGCGACTTGAACGCCAGGTGCTCGCCGAAGCCGGTGATCCACGATGGCCGCTTGCGCGCCCGTGCTGCCACCTCTTTGGAGGCGATAATCATCGCGGCGCCACCGGCCACCGGCATGACGATTTCCAGTACATGCAGCGGGTCGGCAACTTTTTTACTGGCCAGCACTTGCTCGATGGTCAGCGGCTGGCCGTAAAACATCGCTTCTGGGTTGTACTGCGCATTGGTGCGCTGATCGACCGCGATTTTTGCCAGTGCCCGCGGGTCATAACCATATTGCGCGGCATAGCGCTGGGCGATCATCGCGTAGCCGGTGTTCTGGCCCATATGCCCATACGGCAAGTCGAACTCGGCTTCAGGTGCACCGAACGCTGTGCTGTGGCCGCCAAAGCGCATGGCCCGGGCCATCCAGCTGGCGTCTTCATCCGGGCCCATGGGCGCCATGCGTGCGGGCAGCACACACAGCACCGCCTGGCACAAACCCAGCTCAATCGCAGCGGCAGCGCGCCAGACCATGCCCACCGAGGTACAGCCGCCAAGGTCGACCACTTCGGCAAAATTCAGGCGCAAGCCCAGGTACTCGGCGGCCATGGCCGGGACGAACACTGAGGCTTCATGAAAATGCGGGCCATTGATCACCAGCCCATCGAGATCCGATGCCTGCAAGCCGGCATCCTGTAACGCCCGGGCCGCCAGGTCAGCCACTTGTTCCAGATGGAACATGCGCGGGGCCGTGGCGTATTTCTCCGGTTTGTACTGAGCGCTGCCAACAATGGCGGCATGACCTTTAAGACCCATGGTTTTCTCTCTTTAAAAGTGCAAATCAGGCCGTTCCGTGGGAGCGGGCTTGCTCGCGCTGGCACCGACGCGGTTCTGCTGCAAAACCTCAGTGCCTGTATCGCGAGCAAGCCCGCTCCCACACAGGGGCAGGCAAGTCGTCAGAACGTGTATTTCATCGAGAACGTGGCGTAGTCACGGTCTGCCAGCGGGCGGTAGATCGGGTCGGGGGAGCCCAGGTACCCGATATACCTGAGGGATACTTCCAGGTTGCCCAGGTATTTGAAGGTGGTACCCGCACTCAGGCGCCTGTCCCCCGCCACCCCGGCAATGGTTCCCGACATCGGTGCCGCACCGCTGAATACGTTGGAGAAGGTGAACGGCACTTCAAGGTCCCAGCCCTGGAATACGCCCGGGTAACTGAACGAGGCGCCCACGGTGTAAGCGCTCGAAGAGCGGGTACGCCAGGCCGTGGCCGTTTTGTAGGTGTACTGATCGGACGGTTGCACGGACGGCACCAGCGACGGCAACAGGCCCACACCATCAAGGTTCGGCGCGGCAGAGGTTTCGTCGGCGTGGTCGGCACGCACCGTGACAAACTCACCGGTCAGGGTGGTCTGGCTGGCCCAGGGGCGGTCCCCCAGGATGCGCATGGCCGACAACTGGAACTGTTGGCCCTTACCCTTGGCCGGCACCGGGCCCAGACCGGTATTGACCATCACCGGAGCACCGTCGCGATAAGACCACTCCGCACCAAGCTGGTACTCGCCAAGCTTGGTGGTGGCACTGATACCGGTGAGTTTGATGTCTTCAAAATATTTGACCCGGTAGCCGTTGGCCTTGTAAGCCAGGCCACCGGGGCCTGCCGGTATCGGGTCCCAGCCCACCAGCGCAGTGGCCGGGTTTTTGTCGTGGTAAACAACATGGAACAGCGATACTTCGAGGTCGGTAATCGGCCTGTAGCGGACCTGAGCACCCCACTGGCCGCTGTCGCGCGGCTCGTCGGTGCCCAGGTAAGGCACCTTGTTGGCGCCCATATACAAAAATTCGCG
The DNA here is from genome assembly GCF_900618535.1 of Pseudomonas bubulae. Lineage (GTDB taxonomy): Bacteria > Pseudomonadota > Gammaproteobacteria > Pseudomonadales > Pseudomonadaceae > Aquipseudomonas > Aquipseudomonas bubulae. The sequence continues at coordinate 679,740 of NZ_UYJA01000001.1, forward strand.
GCCCGGGCCGATCACGTCGGAAGTCGACAAAAAGCTGCCCACCGGCGGCAGTTCGGTGCCCTTCCACTCGTACTGCACATAACCGCCCAGGGTAATTTGCGGGTTGATCCGGTAAGACGCCGAGAACTGCCCCACCGGCAGCAGCACCTCTTTGACCTCAACCCCCGGCTGCGCGGCCTTGACCGCATCGGACGGGTTCTGCACGCCGTTGACGCCAGGGTAGTAAAGGCTCTCGCCCCATGACTCGATATGCCGACCCGCTTTTACGTCGAGCATGGTGTCGTTTTCAAAACGCCAGCCGCCAAACACATAAGCGTCGAGCAGGCGCGTGCGGCCACCGCTGTAGTAGCGGGTGTCACTGGTGAACTCGTCGTTGTCGCCGTATTTGTTGACGGTGGCCGGTGAATCGTTGTCATTCTTGCGGTGATACACATCGTCGTAAAAGGTACTGGCGCGCACCACCGCACCGTAGTTGTCTTTGCGCAGGATCATTTCGCCCAGCGCGCCCACCCGGTTGGTGGTGAGGCTGTGCTGATCAAAGTTGCGGTTCGGATCATCGACGTTGACCCCCATCAACCGGCCGCTGGGATTGCCCAGCCGCGTACCGATGCCATAGCTGGTGGTGACCGACCAATCAATCGTGGTGCCGTCATCGAACTCGATGGTGTCCCCTGCCCACAGCGGGCTGCAGACCAGCGCCACGGCAACGGCCAGGCCACTGGCCTGGAAGTTGTGCGGGCGCTGCCCTGAACAATTATTGTTATTTTTATTGATCACTCTGCCTCTCCTGATTAGCGACTCGGTGGCCGCTTCGATGGGTTCAAGCGTCATTGCGTTGTGTTCAAAGCAACTCAAGCGGGTCGAACTTCACGACTCCTGTCGGGGCCTGTCGATAACGATGCAGCCCTCCTTCTTCCTCACGAACGAGCGCCCCCTCGGCCATAAGGTAATTGGCATGCGCCAACGTCTCGCCTAGCGCCATCAGCTCGTCGAAACGGCCTGACAGTTTCTTGAACAGCACCGCCATCATTTCCAGCCCGGTGCGCGGTTGTTCGCACGCTGCCAGCAACTGCTGCAAGTGCTGGCGATGGTGGTCGCGCAACTGGTCCAGGCGCAGATGCAGGTTGTAAAACGGCCGTTCATGGGCCGGTAGCACCAGTACGTGGTCGGGGATCGTGCGCAACCGTTCGATCGAGTCCAGCCAGTCCCGCAAAGGGTTGGCCTGAGGCTCGCTGACATACACGGCAATGGTGGAAGTGATGCGCGGCAACACCTGGTCGCCGGAGATCAGCAAACCATCGTCCGGCGCATACAGACAGGCGTGTTCCGGTGAATGACCGTTCCCCATCACCACCTCCCAGCGCCGCCCGCCGATGGTCAACTGGCTGCCCTGGTTCAGCCGGGTAAACCCCGCCACCAGTTGCGGGCGAAAGTGCTCGCCCTGGATCAGCGGCAGCAACGCCGTCGCGCGCTCGGCGCTGAAGCCGGCCTTTTGATAAAAATCCAGAAACGCCCAGTCCGGTGCCGTCGCTCGCGGCGGGCCATGGTGCAGCGCCTCGAACTCGCCATGGGTCATCAGCACCGGGCAACGAAATCGCTCGGCCAGCCAGCCCACCACACCGGTGTGGTCACTGTGAAAATGGGTGCAAATGACCGCCTTGAGGGGCAAGCCAGCCATGGCTTCGACAAACACCTGCTCCCACACGGCGCGACATTGATCGCTGTTCAGCCCGGTATCCACCGCCACCCAGCCGTCACCGTGACGCAGCAGATACAGGTTGATGTGATCAAGGCCAAACGGCAGCGGCATGCGCAGCCAGAGCACGCCCTCGGCCACTTCCTGCACCTGGCCGCTGGCCGGGGCCTGTGGCCAGGGGTAGCGCAGACCGTCACGCCATTGATGGCCTTGAGCGTCGAGTTCACTCATGGTCGGCACCTGCAAACGGCAGCAGACCGTTACGGGCCAGCACTTGCAGGGAGTACGGCTGATAGGTGCGGCTACTTTCATCGCGCACAAACAGCGGATCGGCAAACAACTGCGGCGCGTAACCCTGACGCTGCAAATCAACCTTGCGCAGCTTGAAGGTGCTGGTCAGGTCCGCCGCCAGTGTTACCCGTACAAACACCGGCGCGGCATAACGCGGCAAACGGGTTTGCGTCAGCTCATAAAAAGCCTGCGGGTCAAAGCTATGCCCGGGCTGCATCAAGATCGCCGCCATCCCCGCACGGCCTTCGTGTTCAGGTACCTGCACGCCGTACACGTTGATCAGTTCAAGCCCCGGCATATCACTCAGGGTGTCGGCCACTTCCAGGGTCGAGACGTTCTCGCTTTTCCAGCGGAAGGTGTCGCCGATGCGGTCGACAAAATAGAAATAGCCGTCGTCGTCATAACGCAGCAGATCGCCCGAACTCCAGTAGGCATCACCACGTTGAAACACATCGCGGCGGATCTTGCTCTCGCTGGCCGCAGTACTGGTGTACCCCTCGAAACGCCCACCGCCTATCTGCGGGTGATCAACGATAAAGCCCATTGCCTCGCCGATTTCTCCCGGTTGGCACAACTGGTAAAAACCGTTTGCATCCCGCGGATGGCTGTCGCTTTCCACGTCGTAACGCACCAGGCGCAGATTGGTGCGGCTCCAGTCCGGCACGCGACCACAGGAGCCCACATAGTTGTCGACATTGATCAGGTTGGCGTTGGCTTCGGTGGCACCCCAGCCCTCGAACACCTGGATCGGGCCAAAACGCTCCAGCCAGCGCTGCCAGGATTCAGGCGTGAGCCCGGCGCCGAGCATATGGCGCAAACTGTGCTCGCGCTCACCGGTCACTACTGGCTGGTTGAGCAGGTAGCGGCAGATCTCGCCGATGTACTGGAACACGGTAATGCGGTTGCGGCGCACATCCGGCCAGAACTCACGCACGCTGAACTTGCGCCGCAACACAATGCTCGCACCTGCGCGCAGTGCCGTGGACGTCACCGAAGTGGCCGCCGCGCCGTGGTACAGCGGCAGGCAGCAGTAAAATACGTCGTCACAGGTGGCCCCCAGGGTGACTTCCATCACGTCACCCGAGGACAACCAGCGCATATGGCTATAGCGTGCCGCCTTGGGCAGGCCGGTGGTGCCCGAGGTAAATATCAGCAGTGTGGTGGTTTCGGCCGTAATCGCCGCACGCACGTCACGGGCGAAGACCGTGGCCGGGGCAGCGGCGACGTGCTGTTCAAAGTCAATATCGACAATGGCCGGCAGCTCGCCGTCAAAGGGGTTCAGTGCATCGTTGACCAGCCACAGCGGGACATCGGGCAAACCTTGAGTGCCCAGCAGATTGGCCAGGCATTCTTCGCCCACCACCACCGCCCTGGCCGCCGTGGATTGCAAGGCATGCACCAGTGGCTTGCCACTGACCTGGGTGTTGATAAACGCCACCACCACACCGAGCTTGACCAGTCCGAACCAGCTGTAGAAGAACTGCGGACGGTTCTCCATGGCAATCGCGCAAACATCCCCGGGGCGCAGGCCCTTGGCGTAAAACACATGGGCCATGCGATTGGCCTGGGCTTCCACGGCGGCGTAGGTGACACGCTGCTCGCCGTCGATCAAAAAAGGCCGATCGGGGAATGCACGGGCCTGCCCTTCAAGACGGTCGGCCAGGGTATACAGGTCCGCCGGTTTGATCTGGCCGCTGGCCGCAGAACGCAAATCCAGCAGTGCCTGGGTCTGATCACGGGGCACGGGCTGTTGTCTGACTGCCGTCAGGGTGCTGATGCGGGACATGTCGTTCATGGCGCCACCGCCTCGGCCAGCGGGTAATCGCTGTAGCCTTCCGGGCCAGGTGAGTACAGGGTCTTGCGGTCGAAGCGGGCAAGGGGCAAGCCCTTGCGCAAGCGCTCGACCAGGTCCGGGTTGGCAATAAAGTGCCGGGCAAACGACACTGCATCGCCCTGCCCGGCCTGCAGCGCGGCTTGTGCCGATTCGCCGTCAAAACCGTCATTGAGGATCAGGCCGTTGCTGCAATGACGCTGGGCCAGGGCAAAGGCATCCAGTTCCGCCAGCGGTGAGCGCATGATATGCACATAAGCCAGGCCCATCGGCTCGGCGGCCTTGCACAGGGCAACTGCGGTGGCCAGCGGGTCTTCGTCATCGATATCGTTGAACGGATTGCCCGGGCACAGGCGCAAGGCGACACGCCCGGGGCCAATAGCCGAAGCCATCGCTGCCAGCACCTGCTGCGGGAAGCGCACGCGATTTTCAACACTGCCACCGTATTGGTCTTCACGCCGGTTGCTGCCCGAGGCCATGAATTGCATCGGCAGATAACCGCTGGTGCAGTGCAGCTCGACGCCATCAAAACCGGCCTGGCGTGCATTGAGTGCGGCCTGGCGGTAATCTTCGATGACCTGTTCGATGTCGTGCGGCGACAAGGCCTGCGGCTCGTCGGTATCGACCATCCCGGCAGTGTCGGTAAACAGCTGGGTGCGGGCGCGCAAGGCCGACGGCGCTACCGTGGCGGCGCCTGCCGGTTTGTTGTGGGCGCTGGCTGCACGCCCCACATGCATCAGTTGCAGCACAATCAGGCCACCTTCGGCATGCACTGCATCGGTCACGGCTTTCCAGGCGGCAATTTGTGCCGGGGAGTAAATCGCCGGGGTGCGACAGTAGCCCAGGCCACTGGCCGAGGGCGCCGTGCCTTCGGCGACAATCAATCCGGCAGAAGCGCGCTGACGGTAATACTCGACCATCTCGGCCGTCGGCACCCCGTGTTGATCGGCGCGGCTGCGGGTCATGGGCGCCATGACGATACGGTTGGCCAGTTCAAGCTCACCCAGGCGCACGGGTTCAAACAGAATGCTCATGGTATTTCCTCAGCGCACGCGGATTTTCGGTGCGCCAGCCCCACGGCGCAGGGTGGCAAGAAAGTGCTCGAGCGGAGCCGCTGTCGCCACTTGCGGCAGTTGCTCCTTGTCCGGGCGGCTGGCCCAGAACTCGGTCCACGACGGGAACAGATCGTGGAACGTACCGGCGTAGGGTTCGCGCCCCGGCCAGCGCATTTTTTGCGTGCCGATCGGCGGTTTGTTGAGGTCACTGGCGTACCAGTAGCACGGCAGGCGACGGCGGAAATACCAGCGCCCCTGCATGCGCTCATAGTCATCCCAATAGAGCATTTGCATGGTCACCCACTCGGGGCCGGTCTCGTGCTCGTTCTTGGAATACACCACGCCCACGGCATGGTCCGGGTCGGTGAACTCGATCAGGTGCTGGCCCAGGTGATGGGAAGTGCCGTGAAACTGGTCGCGTAACGTGTCGTCGACCCAGGCCTTGAGGTGCGCACGCCCGGTTTTCCCGCGGCCTACGCGAATGTCTTCGGCAAACAGATTGACGTGGGCATCGAGGTCACGCATGTCCAGCGACAACGAATATTTACCAGCCAGCTGGCGGATCTCATCAATCGATTCCAGCCGATCGAGACGGGCTAACAAAGCGCTCTGTTCCATAAAAGGGTCCTTATTCCAATACCGTGTACAGCTCACTGCTGCGTCCGCCATCCACCGGCAGGCAAGCACCGGTGATGTATGAAGCTTCGTCACTGGCCAGGAACAGAATGGCGTTGGCCACTTCCACCGGCTGGCCGACGCGCTTGAGCGGGATCAGTTTTTCGGTATTGGTGCGCGTCTTGTCATCGGTGAGCATGCCTGCCGTGGCCGGTGTCTCGACCACACCCGGGCTGACCACGTTGCAACGGATGTTGTGGCTGGCACCTTCACTGGCCGCAGCGCGGCTGAAGTTGATCACCGCGGCCTTGGCCGCCGAGTAACCGGCCATCCACGGCGTACCGAACTGCCCGCAGATCGAGGCCAGGTTGATGATCGAACCGCTGCCCTGGGCGCGCATCAGGCCCATGGCCGTGCGTGTACCCCAAAAGGTGCCGTCCACCGTGGTGGCGAAGTTCGAATGCCAGTCAGCGGTCGAGGTGCTGTCAATCGCGCCCCAGCTGTAGGCCATGGCGTTGTTGACCAGAATATCCAGACGGCCGTGGCGCTGTGCCGCCTCGCTGATGGCGCCGACATAAGCGGCTTCATTGCTGACATCGGCCACCGCGCATTCGGCGCGGCCGCCGCTGTCACGGATCTGTGCCGCTACGGCTTGCAGCGGCTCGATGCGTCGCCCGCACAACACCACCAGCGCGCCTTCTTCGGCAAAGCGCAACGCCGTGGCCGCGCCGATGCCTGAACCGGCGCCGCTGATAAAGGCAATTTTGTCTTGTAAACGAGTACCCATGATCTGCTCTCCCATTGCTGTGCGCGGCACTCAGATAAACGCCATGCCGCCGTTGACCGCGAGGTTCTGACCGGTGATGAACGCTGCGTCATCACTGGCCAGAAAGGCCGCGACGCGAGCGATTTCATCGGTTTCACCCATGCGACCCAAGGGGATGGCCTTGAGCATGCTTTGCATCCAGTCGTCCGGGATGTCAGCCATCATCGGCGTGTTGGTCGGGCCGGGAACGATGGTGTTGACCCGTATGCCGTTGCCGGCCAGTTCGCGCGCCATACTGCGGGTCAGGCCCATTACCCCGGCCTTGGCTGCACAGTAATGGCTCGGACCTTCGCCGGTCAGGGCGGCGGTGCTGGAGATATTGATAATCACGCCGGGCGTGGCAGCGGCGAGCATCAGCTTCACCGCTTCTCGGCTGCAGAAAAACGGCCCGGTCAGGTTGACCCCGATCACTCGTTGCCAGTGTTCGTCCGGGGTTTGTGCGAAGGCATCGATGGAGCCGATACCGGCATTATTGACCAGCACATCGAGGCTGCCGAAATGTGCATGCACGGCAGCCATCGCGGTGGCGACCGAGTCGCTGTCAGCGACGTTACAGGACACTGCCAGGGCCTTTTCGCCCAGCCCTTCAATACTTTGACGCGCGGCATCGAGGTTGATGTCGGCGGCGACCACCTTGGCACCCTGCTCGGCAAAGTGACGAACAATCGCTCGTCCCATGCCCTGGCCTGCACCGGTTACAAACGCCACTTTGTTAAGCAATTTCATCCTGTTCTCCCACCTGCCCGAAGTCGGCCCGCCGGTAAGCCCGGACGGTGTATGGGAGCAATCATTGACTGCGGCTAAAAGCTGAACATCGTCCGATGGGACTAAGCAGCTCAAGAGCGGATGACGACCGTAGCAGCTGACGAGCAGCCTAGTTCCTACGGCAGCTGCAGAAACACTGCAACTGTGGGAGCGAGCCTGCTCGCGAAGGTCGTTCGCGAGCAGGCTCGCTCCCACAATAGGGCTTGACCTGCAACAGAGTATCTACAGCTTTCATCCCCAGAGAGATTCTGTGCATGACCGGCTGGTCTAAATGGACGATGTTCATCCAGCCGGTTCGTGGAATAACTCACTCACTAGAACAAAAACCGGGAGACCCGTCGTGTCCATACCCTTGCGCCCCACCTGGCGAACCCATTACGCACTGGGCGTATTGGCAGCCATCTATATCTTCAACTACATAGACCGGCTGCTGATGGCCATTTTGATCGAACCGGTAAAGGCCGAGTTCGGCATTTCCGATACCGGTATAGGTCTGCTTTCAGGTGTGACCTTTGCCGTGTTCTACACCCTTTTCGGCTTTCCGCTGGGGCGCCTGTCCGATCGGATCGGGCGCAAAAAAGTCATCGCCTTCAGCTGTATTGCCTGGAGCGTCATGACCATTTTCTGCGGCTTTGCCGCCAGCTTCACCATGCTGGTGATCGCCCGGATCGGGGTCGCTATCGGCGAAGCCGGGGGCACCGCGCCGTCAATGGCCATGGTCTCGGACCTCTACCCGCCCGACCGCCGCTCGACCGCCCTGTCGGTATTGATGCTGGGCTCAAGTCTGGGGGCGATTTTCGGCCTCGGCCTGGGCGGCTGGATTGCCCAGCATTACGGCTGGCGTTTCGCTTTTGTGGTGATCGGCGCTCCGGGGATTTTGCTCGGCCTGATCCTGCTGTTTACCGTGCGGGCACCCAAGCCGGCGATGCTGGTCAGCCCCAATCTGGTCGCGCAAGACCACTGGCTGGTCACGGTTCGCGAGTTGTTCCAGACACCGTCCTTTCTCTGGCTGGTGTGCACCGGCGGCTCGGCGGCCATTGCCGGTTATGCCATCGGCACCTGGAGCCCGAGCTTCCTGATCCGCTCCCACGGCCTGAGCCTGCAGGACGCGGGCCTGCTGGCCGGGGTCGCAGGCGGTGCCGGGGCAACCATCGGCACCCTGACCTGCGGCATTTTGTGTGATCGCCTGGTGCGTCGCGACAAGGGCTGGCAAATCGGGGTGCCGCTGCTGGGCACGCTGATCAGCATCCCGTTCGGTCTGGCGTATTTCCTCTGGCCAGTGGGCACTGCATTTTATATGGGCAGCACACCCATGCCGACCGCGTTTCTGTTTTATTGCGTATTCAGCTTTTTTGGCACCTGGTGGGCAACGCCCTGCCTGGGCGCCATCTCCCATCTGTTTCCAGCCACCCGCCTGGCCCAGGCCACTGCAATTTTTGTAATGGCCATGACCCTGCTCGGGGTCGGTGTCGGGCCGCTGCTGATCGGCATGCTCAGTGACGGCTTTGCCCATACCCTGGGCAACGAAGGCCTGCGCTATGCCCTGGCTTCCTGTATCTCGCTGCTGGTTCTGGCCTCGGTGTTTCTGGCCATGGCCTTGCCGCGCTACCGCAACCACCTGATGAACAAGACCCCGACCCCAGCACCGCTGGCTGACGCGGCCACTGCCTGACAACTGGAGATTGAGTGATGACCGAACAAGACCTTCCCCTGCCCATCGGCCACTTTGTGACACTGGACAGCGGCCTGCGCCTGCACTTTCTCGACGAGGGCAGCGGCCCGGTCGTATTGTGGTTGCACGGCAGTGGCCCGGGCGCCAGTGGCTACAGCAACTTCAAGGGCAACTATCCGCAGTTTGTGGCTAACGGCTTTCGCAATCTGGTGGTGGATTTGCCGGGCTTCGGCCGCTCCGACAAACCGGAAGATGTGAACTACGACCTGGCGTTCTTCGTCAACGCCATGTCGGGCTTTCTCAAGGCAGTGGGGGTCAAGCGCGCCACCTTGCTCGGCAATTCCCTGGGCGGTGCGATTGCTCTGGGCCTGGCGCTGGCTGAGCCGGAGCGCGTCGAAAAACTTATTCTCATGGCGCCAGGCGGTGTTGAAGAGCGCGAAACCTACTTCAAGATGATCGGCATCCAGCGCATGGTCGAGCTGTATAACGCAGGCCCGCTGGGCATCGAGCAAATGCGCCGGATCATGAGCCTGCAACTGTTCGACACCGCGCTACTGGACGACAACCTGTTGGCCGAGCGCGTGGCCGTGGCCGTGCATCAGCCGCGCAATCTGTTCAGCACCATGATGGTGCCCAACATGACCGAGCGCCTTGAAGAGCTGCAGGCACCGATCCTCGGGTTCTGGGGCACCGACGACAATTTCAACCCCGCATCCGGCGCGCTTAAAGTGCTGACCCACGCTCCCAATGCGCGTTTTATCATGCTCAATCAGTGCGGCCACTGGGTACAGGTCGAACACCGCGACATGTTCAACAAGGCGTGCCTGGAGTTCCTGCGCGGCTAACCGTATACCTGCATGACCTGCGGCTGCCTGCGGGCGGCCGTAGCCCTTCCAGACACCCGCTCGGGCTGAAATAACAATGACAAAATACCCTCAGTTACTGGCACCCGGTCGCATAGGTTCTCTTGAACTGCGCAACCGCATCATCATGGCGCCCATGGGCTCCAACTTCGCCGAGGCCAATGGCCAGTGTGGCGAGCGCATTCAGGCCTATTACGAAGCCCGCGCCCGTGGCGGCGCCGGGCTATTGATCATGGGGGTGTGCTCGGTGGCGTTTCCGGCCGGGACCGCCGAGCCATTCCAGGTCGGCGTTTCCAGCGATGAGTTTATCCCCGGTTTGAGCCGACTCGCCGAGCGCGTCCACCAGCACGGCGCAAAAATTGCCATGCAGTTGCAGCACGCCGGCAAGACGGCAGTGCGCGACATGGCCGAAGGCCGGCAACTATGGGTGCCCTCGGTGCCGCCGGTGCTGCAAAGCGACATGATGGCCGCGCTGACGCCCGAAGAACTGGCCAACTTTGTCAGCTCCATGAAGCGTCGCGCCGAAGGCTCACCGATCCGTGTAATGGACAGCGCCGATATCGCGCAGATGATCGAGTGGTTTGCCAGTGCCGCCGACCGCGCCAGGCGAGCGGGTTTCGACGGTGTGGAAATCCATGCGGCCCACGGCTACATCATCGCCGGTTTCCTCTCCGGCTATTACAACCAGCGTGAAGACGAGTACGGCGGCTCGCTGGAGAACCGTGCCCGGCTGCTGCTGCAAATCATCGCTGCAATACGGGCCAAAGTCGGCCATGAATTTGCCGTATGGCTGCGCCTGGATGCCGAAGAACTGCACACCCCCGGCGGCAGCAATCTTGAAGATGCCATCGCCGTGGCACGCATGGCCGAGGCGGCAGGTGTAGATGCGGTCAGCGTTTCGGCCACTGCGCGCATCACCAGCGGCGTGGTGTTTACCGAGGCGCCACTGGTGCACAAGCCCGGGGGGTATCTGGAATGGACCGCTGCGCTCAAGCGTAGCGTGCAAGTCCCGGTGATTGCCGTGGGGCGGATCGAGCCGGAGGTCGGTGAAGCCGCCCTCAAGCGCGGCGACTGCGACTTCATTGCCATGGCCCGCAAGTTCCTCGCCGACCCGGACCTGCCCAACAAATTGCTCAACGACCAGGAAGCGAGTATCCGCCCGTGCATTTACTGCTACGTGTGCGTGAGCCAGATTTTTATCAACGAGCGGGTCAAATGCGCGGTCAACCCCATGACCGGCCATGAGTTCGAATACGTCATCGGCCCCACTGCCACACCCAAGCATCTGGTGGTGGTGGGAGCCGGGCCTGCCGGGATGGAAGCCGCACGCATCGCCGCGTTACGCGGCCATCGCGTGACCCTGCTCGAGCGCAGCGACCGCCTCGGTGGCACGTTGTTTTTCGCCGGCCTCGCCTATGCCGAAAACGCCCGCCTGCTGGAAAATCTCAAGGTGCAGGTGCAGCAGTCGGCGATTGATATCCGCCTCAACACCCTGGCCAGCCCTGCCCTGCTGCGCGACCTGGGTGCCGATCAGGTGCTGGTGGCCGTAGGTGCAGAACGTGCTGCACCGGCCATCCCCGGCGCCGATCAGGACCATGTCTGGAGTGGCGACGAACTGCGCCGTTTGATGACGGGTGACCGTGCTGAAGAAATAGCCAAACGCAAACTGTCCTTCACCCAGCGTGCACTGATGAAGGCCGGCAGCCTGACTGGCGTGACTGATAGCCGTGAAGCCATGGAAAAACTGTCGCGGGTGTGGATGCCGCTGGGCAAGCGCGTGACCATTATCGGTGGCGGCCTGGTAGGCCTGGAGCTGGCGGAATTTTTGATTGCCCGCGGACGTCAGGTCACCGTACTGGAAAGCGGTACTCACCTGGGCCGGGAGCTGGCCATTGTGCGGCGCTGGCGGGTGCTGCATGAAATTCGTGTGCATGGCGGCGAGTTGATCACCGGGGCCAGCGTTACGGCGATCGACGGCCACAGCGTGCGCTATCAACTGGCCGATGGCACTTCGGCGCAGAGTGACGCCGACTCCGTGGTACTTGCCATCGGCGCCCAGCCCGATACCGGACTGCTCGACGAACTGACCCGAGCGGGGTTGAGCGCCAGCAGCATCGGCGACTGCCACAGTATCGGCTATATCGAAGGCGCAATCAGCGCCGGGCACAAAGCCGGACGCGAGGCCTAGCGGTTCATCTGTGGGAGCGGGCTTGCTCGCGATGCAGGCGGCGCGGTATAGCGGTTGAACCGCGTCGATGCCATCGCGAGCAAGCCCGCTCCCACAACCGCGATTACCAGGTTCTTTCCAACAAGCTGTCGAACATCGCCTGGGCCGCCGACGAAAGCTCATGGCCTGGCTTGGTCAAAACGCCAATGGCCCGCTCCACCACCGGCTCATGCAAGGTGATGCAGCAGGCTCCCAGCTCACGCATCTGTTCGGCACACAGGGCCGGCACCACGCTCACGCCCAGCCCGCTGGCGACCATGCGGCCCACCGTGGCCAACTGATGGCTTTCAAATTCAACCGGCAATTTCATCTGCCGCGCCTGCAAGTGTTCTTCCAGCAGCACCCTCACCGCAGACGGTCGTTGCAGAGTGATAAAGGGCTGTTCCAGCAGGGTCTGCCAGTCGATCAAGTCAAGCCCGGCCTGTGCCGAGTCACGGGGCACCACGGCGACAAAACGGTCCAGATACAGCGGGGTGAACGTCAGCGACGAAGCGCCTGCCGGTTCGAAGGCCACACCCAGCTCCACCTCCCGGTCACGCACCATCTCCAGTACCTGCTCGTTGATCACATCGTTGACCGTGACGTTGACCTTGGGATGCCGCGCGCGAAAAATTTTCACAATGGCCGGCAGCAAGTTGCCCGAAAACGACGGGATGGCGGCCAGGGTGACGCGCCCGCGCTGCAGGGTGAAGCGCTGGCGCATTTGGTCTTCGACATTGTCCCAGTCAGCAATCAAACGCCGGGCCAGCGGCAACAGCGACTCGCCCTCCGGGGTCAGGGCGACATTGCGCGTGGTGCGACTGAACAATCGCCCGCCCAGGCCCTGTTCCAGCGCCTTGATGGTCAGGCTCAGGGCCGACTGGGACAAATGCAGACGTTCGCAGGCCACGGCAAAACTCAGGCTTTGGGCCACCGCAAGAAAGGCACGGATTTGTTTTACGGTCATGGCCAGGCCTCAGGCTTATTGATTTGTTTTATCTATTAATCCGACGCAAAAATCAACTTATCAAATCAATGATACGCAGTAACACTCATCACCAATGGCTGAGCACAGCCGGCGAACAATAAAAGAGGTGCATATGGCAGGTTTCGACAAGCGTGTGGCGTCCTATGAAGAAGCCCTGGCCGGGCTCAAGGATGGCATGACCGTGATCTCTGGCGGCTTTGGCCTGTGCGGCATCCCGGAGAACCTGATCAACGAGATAAAGCGCCAGGGCATCAGTGACCTGACCGTGGTATCCAACAACTGCGGAGTCGACGGTTTCGGCCTTGGCGTACTGCTGCAAGACCGTCAGATCCGCAAGGTCATTGCCTCGTACGTCGGTGAAAACGCCCTGTTCGAAAAACAGTTGCTCAGCGGCGAAATTGAAGTGGAGCTGACCCCGCAAGGTACGCTCGCGGAAAAAATGCGCGCCGGCGGTGCCGGTATCCCGGCGTTTTTCACCGCTACCGGGGTCGGCACCCCGGTCGCCGACGGCAAGGAAACCCGTGAATTCAAAGGGCGTACCTATTTGATGGAAGAGTCCATCACCGGCGATTTTGCCATTGTCAAAGGCTGGAAAGCCGATCACTTCGGCAACGTGATTTATCGCCACACCGCGCAGAACTTCAACCCCCTGGCCGCCACGGCGGGCAGGATCACCGTGGTCGAAGTCGAAGAAATCGTCGAGCCCGGCGAACTGGACCCGACGCAGATCCACACTCCCGGCATCTACGTCGACCGGATCATTTGCGGCACGTTTGAAAAACGCATCGAGCAGCTCACCGAGCGCGACTGATCCTCAGCCCCCCTGCCCCAAGCTTTTGAACCTGAGCACGGAGAACAAAAATGGCTCTTACCCGAGAACAAATGGCACAGCGCGTCGCCCGTGAAATGCAGGACGGTTTCTACGTCAACCTGGGTATCGGTATTCCGACCCTGGTTGCCAACTACATCCCCGAAGGCATGGAAGTCATGCTGCAATCGGAAAACGGCCTGCTCGGCATGGGTGCCTTCCCCCGCGTCGGTGAAGCCGACGCCGACATGATCAACGCCGGCAAGCAGACTGTGACTGCGCGCACCGGGGCGTCGATTTTTTCCTCGGCAGAATCCTTCGCAATGATCCGGGGTGGCCATATTGATCTGACCGTGCTCGGCGCATTTGAAGTCGATGTACAGGGCAATATCGCCTCCTGGATGATCCCCGGAAAACTGGTCAAGGGCATGGGTGGAGCGATGGACCTGGTGGCCGGTGCCGAGAACATCATCGTCACCATGACCCATGCGTCCAAGGACGGCGAGTCCAAACTGCTGGCGCGTTGCAGCCTGCCACTGACCGGCGCCGGATGCATCAAGCGCGTGCTGACCGACCTGGCCTATCTGGAAATCGACAACGGCGCCTTCATCCTCAAAGAACGTGCCCCGGGTGTCAGTGTTGAAGAAATCGTCAGCAAAACCGCCGGCAAACTGATCGTCCCCGAGCATGTGCCCGAGATGCAGTTTTAACCGAAATTCCTGTAGCTACTCTGTTACCGGTCAAGGGCTCTGTAACAGCTGACTCGCGGCCTTCGTTCCTCAGCAGCGACTACAGAAACACTGCAACTGTGGGAGCGAGCCTGCTCGCGAAGGTCGTTCGCGAGCAGGCTCGCTCCGACAATAGGGCTTGACCTGCAACAGAGTATCTACAGGTGCAAGCGTGATCCGAGTGTGAACTCTGAAGCCGCAGCGGCTGCAGGACTCAAGACTTCACACCTCGATTTTTTTACCCGGATTTGCCCGGGCCCAATCACCCGACCATCCGCAGCCACCGGTTGCATCAAGGCCAGCGGCTGTTCGGTGGCGGTGTCCAGCAACTGCGAGGGCTGTGACAGTGCGTCAAACACCAGCCATGGCCCAGCCCGCGTAGTCGCCTGCATCAAGGGCATGGTTTGTCATGGCCGCTCACATATTTGTCCTGCTGCGATGAAGGCCGGTGGTTAGTCTTTTTCGAGACCACCACCCAAGCCGCAACCACTCATCGGAGCAAATCATGCTGGCATACAACAAGGCTTGCAAATCGTCTCCAAATGGAGACAATCATTGATGAATCACGAGATACGGCAAACCATAATTTTTGCTGATTGGCTGCTGAATTTAAGAGACATGCGTGCACGGATCGCCATCGCCCGAAGAATTGACCGGGTATCAACCGGCAACTTGGGTGATTTCAAATCCGTGGGCAATGGCGTATCTGAGCTGCGCATTGATATCGGCGCAGGCTATCGGGTGTATTTCACCCTGCGCGAGGTCTCGATCGTGATTTTGCTGGCCGGGGGTGACAAGTCCACACAGCCTGGCGATATCCGCCAGGCGCATAAAATGGCAAAGGAGATTTAACATGACCACTACGCTACTGCCCTTCGACATGGCACAGCTGCTGAACAGCGATGAGGCCATCAGCGAATACCTGACTCAAGTGCTTGCCGACGGTGACACTGACGAACTGATCCGTGCCGTTGGCTACGTTGCAAAAGCTCGTGGCATGGGGCAAATAGCCAATGCCACCGGGCTTGGTCGTGCCAGTTTGTACAAGGCTTTCGCTGCGGGTGCCAAGCCTCGTTTTGAAACCGTAATTAAAGTCATGCACTCCCTGGGTATTGATTTGCAGGCTACAACCCAGGGCAACAGGCCTTGAATTAATGCGGCGCCTGCTCTTCCCTGACATCCGGAATGGTCAAAATCCGCTTCAACAGCTCTGCCGTCTCAACCCGGCTGGTTCTTTTGAACTCCACCGTGATGCTCTCGGTCCCCATGTCCGGCCCCTGCTCAACCACCACCTGCTTGAGTCGCGCAGCATCCTCACCGAGAAACTCCTCAAGGCTCTGGCGATTCACCACCCCAAGAGGGGCCACCAGCTTGATCACATGGACCTTTATATAATCGCGATAGCGGTGCTCGATAGGCCCGATGGCAATCAAAATGGCCAGAATCAACACGGTCGCAGCTACGCCCAGCACATACATGCCGCCGCCAATGGACATACCGATAGCCGCCACTGCCCACAGGCTAGCCGCCGTGTTCAACCCCTTGATTACTTCGCCGCGCATCATGATCGACCCGGCCCCGAGAAAGCCGATGCCGGTGACAATTTGCGCAGCAATCCGCGAAGGATCCAGTTGCGTGCCCGGCTGGGTTAGCGCCTGTTGGAAACCAAAGGCCGACACGGTCATAAACAAGCATGCCCCGGTCGCCACCAACATGTGCGTCCGCAAACCTGCTGTCCAGAATTGATGCTCGCGCTGCAAGCCAATCAAGCTGCCGAGCACCGCTGCCAGCAGCAAACGGCCAATCATTTCCCATTCTGAAATCATCCCAACCCCTCTAACCAGAGCATCTGTCTGCGCAGTAAGTGCCCACAGCATAGTCAAGGATCGGCACTGTGCCGGGCTGAGTTATTTGACCAGGCGCACTTCCTTGGATGGTCGATAGCCGAAATAGGCGCTGTAGCACTTGCTGAAATGACTGGGCGAGACAAACCCGCAGGCCACCAGGACATCGACTTGAGACAGCTCGGTGTGCTGCAGCAACCGCCGCGCTTCAGTGATGCGCAGTTCCAGGTAATAGCGCTGCGGCGTGGTACCCAGTTGCTCCTTGAACAGACGCTCGAGCTGACGTCGGGACCGGCCGACATAAACCGCAAGCTGTTCAAGCTCCAGAGGGTCCTCGAGGTTGGCGTCCATCAGCTTGACCACTTCGCGCAAGGGCGCACTGACGCAGATATTTTCCGCCGGCTTGATCCGTCGGTAGCGTGATTCCTCAAATGCCAGAATATCCTCGATGCCTTCCACCAGTGCCTTGTCATGCAGGCTCTTGATCCAGCCCAGAGCCATCTGGAAGGCTCCGGCAGGACTGGAGGCGGTCATCCGGTCACGATCGATAACATAGGGTTCGCTGGTGACCTGCGCTGCCTTGGCCACTTCGGTCAGTGCCGGGCGATGCTCTGGGTGGATTGCGCAACGATAACCGTCCAGCACCCCGGCACTGGCGAGAAACCAGGCGCCGTTCCATAACCCGCCCAGCGTGATACCCGCACGCGCAGCCGTCCTGAGCAGGCTGCTCAACTCATCGTTGAGCTTCAACTCGGTCCGGTAACCCCCGCAGATCACCAGCAGGTCCAGTTCATGGATCATCGCCGGATCAATACACGCATCGGGGCGGATCACCAGGCCCAGATCGCTGACCACCTCACCGTCGCTCAAGCCATAGGTGCGCGAAGAAAACAAACCGGCACGCAGCAGGTTGGCAGTAATGATGGTGTCCAGCGCCTGGGTGAAGGCCGGCAGCGAAAAATGCTCCAGCAACACAAAACCGGTACGCACCATGGGCCCTGGCTCTATGGCACTGTCTTTGAGGTAGCGAAGGTTCTTGCCCTTCATGCCGGTGCTGAATTGACGTCGTTCGGTCAAGATTCGATCCGTTTCTTGTGTATTTATAAGGCGCAATGCTAACCGTAGGCAGGTGAAAAAGCTCCTGCCTCAGCTCTCCTGCTTCCCCTCCCTGATAGGCCGATACTCCCAGACCGCCTGGGAGTATCGGCCGATGCGCAACCTGACGCACAAACCCATAGTTGAGATCTGTCGCAATAAATCCCCAGCGGTCAGCTCTGTGACCGGAATCAGCCAGGAGAGCGTCATGGCTATCATCTTGAACAGCAGTATCACGGTCGATGAAACGAGCGGTTTGCAGAACGCCGCCACCTCCACCGATATCGAAGATATCAACGATAACGACATCACCGTCGCGGCCATCAATGGTACCGATGATACCGGCGACCTGCCCTTCGCATTCGAGTCCCGTCTGTTCACTCTGCTGGGCGCCACACCGGTCAAGAATGCGGCGCTGAGTGGCTATACCGGCGCCGCCGGCAACAGCGGTGCCGACCTGATCACCATCACCGGTACCTACGCGGACCTGGCCTTTACCGATGCCCAGGGCAAGGCGCTGGGCGACCCGACCAACGCCAACAGCGGCTCGGACTGGAGCGGCCTGTATACCCTCGATGGCACCAGAATCTTTCTTTATACGGACACGACCAACAATATCGTGCTGGGCCGTGCTGGCACTGAAGGGGCGACACCCGCACCCGAGGACGACCTGGCAGATCCGGGCGGTACTCTTATTTTCGCCGCCTATCTTGAACAGACAGCAACCGGGGCCAAGGTCTGGATGGTGCAGCAAGAACCGCTGCTGCACCCGGACACAGCCAACCCCGATGATGTGGTCGACATGACCAACCACCTCTGGGTAACCGCCAGCCAGGATCTGGCTTTTGATTTCGCCGGTTTGCCCTCCGGGCAAAACGGCTTTCTGATGTTCAAGGCAGGTGGCAGCACCACCGGCCTGATCGTTACCGGCATGGATCCGGATCAGGTACCCGCCAATCAGGCTGACACAGTCAATACCAGTCAGGGTGCCGGCCCTACCACCATCGGCACCAACAGCCAGGGGATCAAGGCTGGCGAAGGCATGATCTTCAGTTTTGTGAGCAACCCGGACGCGCGTTACACCGTGCCAGACCTGACCCATGGTGAGGCGACCAACGAAAGCAACATCCTGTTTGGCGGGCTCTTCGCGGCAAGCGGCGCAACCATTGTCATCGCCCAGGCCACCCCCCCGAAAACCTGTGCGGCCACTATCAGCGCCTTTACCACCGGCCTGGAGGTCGGATCGGCTTACTATGACGGCCTGCTTGACGGTAATGGCCATGCGGTAAACGGGGCAGACAATCTTGGCTATATCGCCAGTATCACGGTGATCGGTGCCAATGGTGTTGCCATCGCCGGTCTGACCGGGGTCACGACCAACACCACGCTAGGCAGCATCAGTGTGACCTTCAACACCAGCAATGGCGGCCTTGACCGCACCGCAACGATTGTCGGCTTCGAAGCCAACTTCTCCCTGCAATACACCGTTGATGGCACCCACAATCGCGTGGTAATTGAAAACAGCGGCACCGGCAACTCCACGTTCGATATCGGCGGTTTCCATCTGCCCAATGTGGTGGCCGTGCCTCAGGAAGTCGGCAGCCTGTTTAACTTTGAAGACGACGGCCCTGCCGCCGCGGGGCTGCCGGTAACGGCACTGGTGGATGAAGACAGTCTGATTGGCGGCATCGATGGCGGTGTCGGCGACGCGGGCCTGCTGGTTCCGGCATCGGCCTCAGGCACTGTGGCCACTGTATTCACATCCGGTACTGATGCGCCGGCAAGCTACTCCTTGTCCAACGACACTTCCGCCGTGCAAGTAGTTGACAGCGCCGCGACTGCGGTGGCGCTGGCCTCCAAGGGCGAGGCGGTTAAATATGACGTGATCGGCAACACCCTGTGGGGCTATGTCGGTGCCGCTGCTGAATACGTCGCCGCCACTGACCGCGCGGTGTTCAAGCTGGAGCTGACCAATACCTCTGACGGCAGCTATACCTTCACCCTTCTCGATCAACTCGATCACCCGGATACGGTGGGTGGCGACAACAGCGAAAACGAACTGCTGCTGCAGTTGGGTTCGGTGTTCAAGGTCACCGACAAGGATGGTGACTCGGTCACCGCTACGGCGCAGAAACTGGTAATCACCGTGGATGACGACACCCCGATCGCCACACTGAACCCGCTCACGGGGACGGTGGACGAAGACGGTGTGCTCGAAGGTGCGGCTAACGCTGGTCCCGGTGATGGTATCGCAGGCGGCACAGGTGATGTGGCCGGGGAGATCGTGCTTGCCAGCGGCAATGTCAGTACCCTGTTTGCCTCCGGTGCGGACGAGCCACTGAGCTATTCGCTGACCACCAATGGCCTGTCAGCCCTGGGGCTGAAAAGCGCCGGAGTGACCGTCACCTATGCGGTCGCCTTTGATGCCATCAGCAGCACCTGGCTGCTCACTGCATCAGCCGGAGCAGGCAATACGGTGTTCACTTTCAGTCTGCACACAAGCACTGGCGCCTATGCCTTTACCCTGGTGGATCAACTCGATCATGCCGCCGGCCTGAACGAGAACGATCTGACCATCGCCCTTGGCACCGCCATCAACGCTACCGACTTTGATGGCGACACGGTAACGGCAGCCGCCAACGGCCTGGTGATCACGGTGAACGATGATACCCCTGTCGCCACGGTCAATCAGCTCACGGGCAGCGTGGACGAGGACGGTGTGGTGGAAGGCACGGCTAACGCCGGCCCCGGCGACGGTATCGCCGGTGGTACCGGGGATGTGGCCGGGGAAACCGTATTGGCCAGCGGCAACGTCAGCACCCTGTTCCAGTCCGGCGCGGACGAAGCGCTGAGCTACTCGCTGACCACCAATGGCATGGTGGCCCTGGGCCTGCAAAGCGGCGGCGTGGCTGTCAGCTATGCGGTCGCCTTTGACGCAGGCAGCAACACTTGGCAGCTCACGGCCTCGGCCGGAGCAGGCAATACGGTGTTCACGTTCAGCCTGCACGCCGCAACCGGCGCCTATGCCTTTACCCTGGTGGATCAACTCGATCATGCCGCCGGCCTGAACGAAAACGATCTGAGCATTGCCCTCGGCACTGCCGTCAATGCCACTGATTTTGACGGCGACAGCGTGACCGCAGCGGCCAATGGCCTGGTGATTACGGTGAACGACGATTCACCGATCGCTTCCATCAATCAGCTCACCGGTACGGTGGACGAAGACGGTGTGGTGGAAGGCACGGCTAACGCCGGCCCCGGCGATGGCATCGCCGGTGGTAGCGGGGATGTGGCCGGGGAAATCGTATTGGCCAGCGGCAATGTCAGTACCCTGTTCCAGTCGGGTGCAGACGAAGCCCTGAGCTATTCGCTGACCACCACCGGCATGGCAGCACTGGGCCTGATGAGCGGCGGCGTGGCCGTCACTTACGCGGTCGCCTTTGACCCAGGCAGCAACACCTGGCTGCTGACGGCCTCGGCCGGAGCTGGCAATACGGTGTTCACCTTCAGCCTGCACGCTGCAACCGGCGCCTTTGCCTTTACCCTGGTAGATCAACTCGATCATGCCGCCGGCCTGAACGAGAATGATCTGACCATCGCCCTCGGCACGACCCTCAACGCCACCGACTTTGACGGCGACAGTGTGACGGCAGCGGCCGATGGCCTGGTGATCACGGTGGATGACGACACGCCACTCGCATCGATCAATCTGCTCACCGGCACGGTGGACGAAGACGGTGTACTTGAAGGCGCGGCCGACTCTGGCCCCGGTGATGGTATCCCGGGCGGTACCGGGGACGTGGCCGGGGAAATCGTATTGGCCAGCGGCAATGTCAGCGCCCTGTTCCAGTCCGGCGCAGACGAGCCGCTGAGTTACTCCCTGACCACCAATGGCCTGTCAGCCCTGGGCCTGAAAAGCGGCGGGGTCACGGTGACCTATGCCACTGCCTATGACGCGGGCAGTAACACCTGGTTGCTGACCGCTTCTGCCGGGGCCGGCAATTCGGTGTTCACCTTCAGCGTGCAAGCGGCGACAGGGGCCTATGCCTTTATGCTGCTCGATCAACTCGACCATGCCGCCGGCCTGAACGAGAACGATCTGAACATCGCTCTGGGCACTGCAATCAACGCCACGGACTATGACGGCGACAGCATCACGGCCGCCGCCAACGGCCTGCTGATTACCGTGGATGACGACTCGCCCGTGGTCACCGCCAAGTCCAATGTGGTCTATGCCAACGCCAGCAACCCGACTCCAGGCGGCACTGGCGTATTTGCCTATGACATCGGCGCGGATGAGCGCCTGGGAACGGTCTACAGCTCTGCAAACAGCGACCTGTCCGTGAGCATGGGAGACAGCACGGTGGGCACCACCGCCATCAGCAACAAAGTGGTGACATGGGCCTCGGAGTCAGACACCAGTGCGGTGTTCAACCTCTCCTTCACCTATGTTTCCAACAACCCGACGCTGGGCGCGCTGACCAACGCAACCGGCACCATGACCTTTGACAAGGTGGCAGACACCTACACCCTGAGCCTGACGGACGATATCGACAGCTTCAGCATCCTGAAAACCTCCGCAGCACAAGGCTTCACCGGCTACAACATTGGCGGCACAACGCCGATCAACCAGCAACCGCCGGTGTCGGTGGCCAAGCTGGCCGACGACTTCTTTGTGCAGTTCAGCGGTTTCGCCGAACAGGGTTCAGGCACCGGTGCCAATAACATCATGGCCGGTGGCAACAGCGCCTTCGTCCCCGGTGAGCTGTTCTCTGCCGCAACCTCCTGGGTCAGTGTTTCCGGGACCGCCGCCGGCGTGGCCGGTGACACCATCCAGCAAGGCGAGGTAATGGACCTGGACTTCTTCACCGCCAGCCCGTTCGGTGATACAGCCGCAGCGCCCACAGCCACCAGCAAAGGGATCTACGTCAAGTTCGACGGCATCGGCAGCGAGGACCTGGTACTGGTGCTCAAGCTTATCGATCCTGACGACAACAGCCAGATCACCCGGGCGATCATTGTCGACAGCGAAGACATCATCATAAAAAACGCCTCGACTGCCCCCAATAACTTCCATCCGATTGCCAACCCCGCAGCCTACGGGATCACCCTGGATCAGAACGACGGTGCGGTGATTATCGAGAGCAACGACTACAACTTCGGCAGCGAGAACTACCTGATCCAGGGCCTGCAGGTGCTGGATTCCACCGAGGGTGTCAGCGGTAGCGGCTACAACCTCAATGGCAATGTGGGCGTCAGCGGGGTCAGTACCGGCAGCACATTGACCTTCAGCAACGAGTCCGGCGAGGGCAGTAAAAGCAACCCTGTAGAAGCCGGTGAAGCGGGAACCTGGGATGGCGATGTGATCAAGATCACTGACCTGGGTTTTGTCACCTCGACCACCCCGGATGCCCATCTGGCCTTCAACGTCGTGGTGACGGATGCGGATGCCGATTCAACCGCAGCCCAGACCCTGAATGTGACCATCGAAGGGGACAAAACCTTCACCGGTGGTGTGGGGGCCGACACCTTCAACTTCAGCGGCCTGGATACCGATAGCTCACTGACTGCGGCAACGACAGTGAGCTCCTCCGGCTTCACTTCCGGGGTGGACACGCTGAACTTCCCGACCGCAGGCACAGGGGCGAACTATATGGAAGTGGCGGCCCCCGCGGCCAACGTGGCAGCCTTTATTACCGCCGCCGATACGGCGCTCAATGGCACCACCAACTACTACTTTGGCGTCGTTGGAGGCGACGGCTATCTGGCATACGACGGTGATGGCACGGGGATCACCGGCATTATCAAGTTGGTGGGTGTGACGGATATCGCCCCGACTGACATTGTGTAAATGTCGCAGCAGGTAAAAAGGCCTGGCTCCCACAAGGAGCCAGGCCTTTTTTGTCGGGCCTTTATTTGCTGTCAAACAACCCGTGCTTGATTGCGTACATCAGCAAGTCCGTACGGTTGATCAGGTCAAGCTTCTGGTAAATGTTGCTCAGATGGTTATGCACGGTGTGCTCGCTGATGCCCAGGCTTCCGGCGATGCTCATGTACTTGGCCGAGGGCTCACCCACGATGGCGCGAATCAGCTCTCTCTCGCGCAAGGTCAGACGCGATTGTTTCTCCAGTTCCAGATTGTGTTTCAAGGCCGTATGCCCGCTCGCAGCATAGTCGCACAGGCCGCCGGTCCAGGCCCTGTTGAGCCCGGTGTCTCGATGGTGGACCTTGATGATGGCAAGGATGATCGACTCGGTCGGGTCTTCCGCCAGTACGATGCCACGAGCACCCGCTTCCATTGCCTGGGTTGCGGGTATGACCTCGTACAGCCCTTTGAGCACCAGCACTTTAATCCCGGTACTGCGGGTGAGTTGGGTGATGACCGCCAGCGGGTTCAGCGCGTCCGGAAAGAAGCTAAAAAATATGACATGGGGTCGTAACTGATCGGCAAGGTCAAGCGCATGGGTATAGGTGGTGGCCTGGCCACTCACTTCCATTTGAGGCTTCCTGGCATTGATCAAGTCGTGAAGACCTCTGAGAACAAGCGGGCGACAGTCGATCAGCATCACACGTATGGGTTTTCTGAGGGGGGGCATTACCTTCCTGACTCCCTTGAACCATCAATCACCTCTACCCGCTGCCCGTTCGAGTAGAAGCAAAAACAATCAGGAGTACTTATCAATAGCTTGCGCCTGTTGATGTTCTTCCTCGGGCTGTCTGGTAAGTCTAGGACAGACCTGCGTGCTGCCCCGCCTGCCAGAACGGCAATCGGGCAATCCGTTTTTTAATCAGGCACCTCGTGTTTATTCCTGCATGCGGCCAGCAGACCACGCAAATCAAGGCCTTAGGCGTGCTGCAGGGGGGACGCGACATGTATGACAGGCATCATGCGTGTCAAAAAAACAGACAGATGGTGTAACGCCAGGTTAACAGATAAGCACAAAGTCAATTAAGTGGCGTTATCGCGGATCCGCAATGTCCGCCGCCGGACTGCCCGGATTCAGCCACAGATTCACGCTTGCGACACTTTCACCAGGTGGCTTGCCCGCCCAGCGATTGAGCGTAATGACATTGGTGACGAAGTCGTACTGGGTCTTGAGCAAATCCCGATGAGCCCGGTATTCGTTACGCACACTGGTCAGCACATCGACGGCATTCACCATCCCGTAACCGAACGCTTTTTCTGCGGCGGCTCTGGACAGCTGTGCCGAAGCCAGGGCATGGCGACTGGCGCTGATCTTCTCTGCGCTGGTATCGGCCGTCAGGTAGGCGCTGGTGATTTCCTTGACCACCCGCCGCTGTACCAACTCCAGCTGTTGCTCGGCCGCGATCTGATCCTGATACAGCCCGCGCACCCGTGCCGAGGTCGAGCCGCCGCTGTATATCGGTACCTGCAGGCCGATCCCGGCCACATAACTGTCGGTGCGCGGCACCAGGGCATTGTTATAGCCTTCGTTGGACTGCTGCGCGCTGAGGGTCAGGCTCAGAGTCGGATAGTGCCCGCCCTTGCCGCTACGCAAGGCCGCGCCAGCCACCTCTACCCCGCTTTCATTGGCCTTGAGTGCCGGGTTTTGCGCAACCCCTTCGCGCACCCAGCTTTCCAGGCTCTGCGTCGAAACCCGTAACTGCACATCGTCGCGCACGCGACTGAGCTTCTCCTTGACCGGCCGTCCGACGATCTCGGCCAGCGCCGCGCGACTGACGCTGACCAGGTTACGGGCATCCAGGACCTGCGCCGCCAGGCCGTCGACACGGGCCTTGAGGTCCAGCTGATCGGTAATCAAGGCCAGCTGTTTGGCGTACAGCGCGTTGACCCGGTCCAGGCTTTTTTGCGTGGTACGCAGCTCGGCCTGAATCAGTTCGAATTCATCTTCGGCGGCCAATACCGTGAAGTACCGCCGGGCCAGCTCCACCGTGGCCTCGGACTGAGCCTCCAGGGCTTCGGAATCGGACTGTTTGGCCATGCTTTTGAACTTCTGGTAATTCTCCCAGGTGGACTTGTTGTACAGATACTGACGCAATACCAGACTGTAGACTTCACTGTCGAAACTCTGCTGCACCAGCTCGTTTTCCTGGTGAATCCGGTTGACCCCGGCGTTGAGCGATACCTGCGGCAACAGGGTGCCCATGGCTTCACGCTGGTACTCCTGCCCTGCTTGCGCCCGCGCACGGGAGGCCAATATTCGCGGGTCCTGCAAACGGGCCTCGCGATACAACTGCATCAGGTCAGTGGTGAATGTCGATGCGCTGACCCCTTGCGCCGCCGGCACTGCGCCTTGCGCAAGGGCAACCCCCGCGGCAAGCCCGAACAAACCACCCAGCACGCGTGCAGTCACTTGCATGATCACTCCTCAATCATCGATTGTGAGAGGGCATTGCGCGCCGGTTGCATCAGGTAGTGCAGCAGAGTGCGCTGCCCGGTGATGATCAACACGTCCGCCGGCATGCCCGGCAGCAACTTGCGTTCCCCCAGGGTGTGCTCACCGGCTTTGGTCACCTTGACCCGGGCGAGGTAATAACCGGCCCCGGTTTTTTCATTGATCAGCCGGTCTGCCGAAACACTGCTGACCTCGCCTTCGATCACCGGTGTGGTGGCGCTGTTGAACGCGCCAAAACGAATATCGGCACGCCTGCCGATGGCAACACGATCAATGTCCACCGGCGCCACCTGGGCCTCAATAACCAGCCCCGACACTGACGGCACGATGTCCAGCAACGGGGTCGCCGGGCGCACCACGCCGCCAATCGTATGCACGGTCATGCCGATCACCATGCCCGCTTCAGGGGCACGAATCACGCTATGGCCCAGGCGGTCTTCCAGGGCGCTGGCGCGCTCCTGCAGGTCGTAAATTTTGCTCTGGACCTCTGCCAGTTGCTTGACCACTTCGGCATTGAAGTCCTTGTCGATCTGCAGGATCTGCAGCCGGGTTTCATTGATCTGCAAGCGGCTGGTGGTGATTGCGGAACGGTGCTCGACCACTTCCGACCTGAGCAGTTGGCGCTTGCGTTCCTGCTCGAGCAGACGCTGTTTGTCGACAAAGCCCTGGGCCAGCAGGTCAGTCAATTCGACAATTTCACCACTGTAGGACCTGTCCAGATGCCCCTTGGCGCCGATAATCGCCTGGGTGCCATTGATCTGTTCATTCAACTGGTCAATGCGCTCTTGCAGCACGGCAATCTGCCCCAGGCGCGAGCCTCGCTGGGCGTTGAATACCCGGATTTCGCCCTGGCGCGCTTCGCCGCCCCGCTGGATGTCGGCTGTGGCCAGCGGAGCAAAAGCAATCTCGGGCAGATTGTCGCGCTCTGCCACAAGCCGGGCTTCCATGGCTTTGGCGGCAATCAGTTGCCCACGGGTCATCTGGTATTCGAAGCGCAGCGGCGTATCGTCGAGAATGATCAGCGGGTCATCCTGTTTGACGGTATCACCGTCATGTACCAGCACCTCTTTGACGATGCCGCCTTCAAGGTGCTGTACCGTTTTGCGATACGCCTGCACGGTCACCACACCCGGTGCATAGGCCGCGCCATCAAGCGGCGCGAACGCAGCCCAGGTGCCGAACACGCCGAAAGTCAGCACCACAATGACAAAACCCAGGCGTCGGATTTTTCGATCGCTAGTGGTCAGTTCGGCAAAGTTGTCAGTTGATGGAATTGGGATCATGGGGTTCATCGGAACCGTCCTTGCCGTTAGCCACCGCAGCCATGGCGGTTTCAGCCTGCATGGTCTGTTTTGGCGCCTGCTGTGCGTTGAGCTCCGTCAGCACGAGCTCACGCGGCCCGAACAGACTGAGGCCGCCGTTGCTCATCACCATGAGCCGGTCAAGCTGGGACACAATATTGGTGCGATGGGTAATCACAAACAGGGTGGCACCTGACAGCCTGATCCTGTGAAGGGCAGCTATCAGGGCTCGGTCACCGACTTCGTCGAGATTGGAATTGGGCTCATCGAGGATGATCAGCCGCGGGCTGCCGTACAGGGCGCGAGCCAGCCCTATGCGCTGGCGCTGCCCGCCGGAAAGTACCACGCCGTCACCACCAATCACGGTGTCGTAACCATCGGGCAACAACAGGATCATGTCGTGAACACCGGCCGTGGTGGCCGCAAGAATGACTTTCTCGGAATCGACCCGGGTAAAACGGGCAATGTTGTCGCTGACGCTGCCTTCGAACAGCTCGATGTCCTGGGGCAAGTAGCCGATATGGGGCCCCAGTTCATGTTTATCCCAGGCGCTGATATCCGCGCCATCCAGGCGCACCACACCTTGCAGCGGTGCCCAGATGCCCAGCAGCGCCCTGGCGAGGGTAGACTTGCCCGCCGCACTGGGGCCGATAATGCCGACCACGCAACCGGCCGGCACACTGAAACTGATGTTCTTGATGATGGCAATATTCGAGCCGGGAGCCGCAACGGTCAGGTTCTCAACCTGCACGTCGCCCTTGGGCGCCGGTAATGACATGCGCTCGGGCTGAGCCTGTTGGCTGGCCAGGATCGCGTTAAGCCGGGCGTACTGCGAGCGCGCCGCAATAAAGCCTTTCCAGCTGCCGATAATCAGATCAATGGGTGCCAGTGCCCGGCCTAGCAGCACCGACCCGGCAAACACCAGCCCTGCCCCCACCTGATGATCAACGGCCAGATAGGCCCCCAGTCCGAGAATCAGCGATTGCACCAGAATCCGGAACGACCTGGACAGGGTGCTGATCATGGCCCCTTTATCGCTGGCCCGGGATTGCAGCAACAGCACATTTTTTTGCCGGGTCCACCAACGGTCCATCAAGGTTTCAAGCATGCCCATGGATTCGATGACTTCGGCATTGCGCAGGTTTTTCGTGGTGTAGAGCGAAGCGCCAATATGCTCCTTGTTGGCCTGGGCCAGCGTCGGCCCGGTCAATCTTTCATTAACAAACGCAAGCAACAGCAACAACAGCGCACTGCCCGTCGCCACCCAGCCAAACCAGGGGTGAAACATAAACATCACGGCGATATAGATGGGTAGCCAGGGGGCATCAAAAAAGGCAAACAAGCCGTTACCGGAGAGAAACTGACGCAAGCCGGTCAAGTCATTCAGCGGTTGGGCCGAGGCGTCCATCCCGCCGCTTTCCAGGGCCCGCTTGAAACTGGCCTTGTAGACCTGGCGGCTGAGCAGCATGTCCAGGCGGTTGCTGACCCGGACCATGATCCGTGATCGGGTCCACTCAAGGCAGCCGAGGGTGATCACCAGACCGGTCATGATCAGCGTCAACATGCTGAGGGTGGTCAGGCTGCCGCTGGTGATCACGCGCCCATAGACCTGCAACATATAGAACGTGGGAACCAGCATTAACGCATTGATAAAGAAGCTGAAAAAACCAACGGAGAGAAAGCTTTCCCGGCAGGCTTTCAACGCAGTGTGCAGGCTGTTTTCAGATGGGCTACGCATTGAAAATTCCAGCTTTGAAAGCCTTCATTAGTAAAGCGTAGATCATGCCCGGGCGGTGTGCTTAGCGTGGCGCGGCACGAAAACTTCACTGACAGACAAAGTCTGACAGACCAACACACAGGCAATCCCCCACGGGACAAAAACTCACTGCCGGGCCACTGGGGCAAACATTCAGTTACGAACGGTCGTCTTGAATTTATTCATATCCGGAGTAGGCTGGATTTATACCTGTATCGGAGGAAGTCATGCATCTAGTCGCCCAAAATCCTGAGCCCGACATCACCAGCGGCGATGCAGGTCGAGTTGCCCTGACCTTTTTCTTCAGCCTGATGGAGCACTGGGGTTGCACCAAGGATCAACAGTGCACCCTGCTCGGCGCCATTGGTAATACCACCTACTTCAAATACAAAAAACTGCCAAACGTGCGCTTGCCCCACGACACTCTGGAACGCATTTCGTACTTGATGGGCGTACACAAAGCTCTGCGCATCCTGTTCAGCAACAAGCCTGAGCGGGCCTACGAATGGGTACACAAACCCAACACCGCAGCGCCCTTTAATGGCCAGAGCGCCCTGGGCTACATGCTCGCCGGTCAGGTGGTCGATCTGGCAGACGTGCGTCGTTATCTGGATGGAGTACGCGGCTGATGCCAGATGCAGTGCTGCCTGAATGGACCAAGGCTTACCGCATCATCAATAGCGCCTTCCCGCCCATCTCGGTATTTGAAGACACCCTGGATCCAGCAGATCTTGAAATCGCCTTCGCCCTCGAATGCCTGACCAATGACCGCCTGCGTGACCAGGCAGGCGTGCTGCAACGGGTAACGCCAGCAGACCGTCTGTGCGGCGAAGGCTCGACGCCGATAATGGCCGCCTTTACCCATATTGGCCGGGCCAGTCGTTTTACCGATGGCACTTATGGTGTGTACTACTGTGCCAACAGCCTCGAGGCCGCCATTGCTGAGACCTGCTTTCATCAGGAACAATTCTGGCGGGCCACCCGGGAAGCCAGTATTGAAATCACCCTGCGCACCTATATCAATCGCGTGGTAAAGCCGATGATCGATATACGTGGCGTTGCCCGACTGCACGATCCTTCACCTGCCCGATATGGCCTGCCCCAGGCCTTCGCCCGGCCATTGCGGGCAGATGGCGCCTGGGGCCTGCTGTACAACAGCGTGCGCCTGACCGGCCACGAATGCGTGGCTGCGTTTCGCCCTCCAGCACTTTCACTACCGGTTCAGGGCCAGCATTTGAGATATGTATGGGATGACAAGGCGCAGGCGATTACCTGGGTCCTGCAGCTCAGCGAAGTGCCAAGATAAGGCCAGGGATTCCGGCGAACGGGTCACCTGATCGATTTCTTCAGCCCAGCCTTTGAAGTCCCTGGACTTCAGGCTGTGAACCGCAGGGAAAACCTTGCTTTGCACAAGCCCATGCTCGGCGTGACCAGCGCGTGGCAGGTTTTGCCAGCAACCTTCAGAGGGTGTATTGCTTGAACAGTTCCTCTTTGATGATCAACAGCGCATCTTCGTAGTAGCGCTCGCCGCGAGCCTCACTGAGCAATACCGAGCGCACACTGCCCTCGCCTTCGGCGGGCGTGTGTTCGCAGGTCAGGTAGAACTCGGCGGTTTCAGGTTTGAATTCCAGGTAGTAGAACAATTCGCGACCTTCGCGGTGCCAGTAGCCGATTTCTCTACGCATAGGGGTTCCTTGGTTAGCCAGATGAAAAGCCCCTCACCCTAACGCGCTGCGGCAGGGAAAAGGGACTTGATTGGGGGACGCTAAAGTTTGTTTGCTGGTTGCGGCCTGTGCCCTCTCCCTCCTGCAGAGGGCTGCAAACCCGCAATCCTTTCCAGCGCCACTTTCAAAGCCTGGACACTGGCAGCCGCCGTCAGGCTGATGCGCACCGCATGGCCAGCGCTGGACTTCACCGCAAATACATCCGCCGGCACCACCTCAACGCCAACGGCGCGACACGCCTCGGCGCCGTCTTCCACAGTCACCCAGATATGCGGTGATGGCGTGTCTGTCTGATACATCGCAGCCCCCAAAAACTTTTTTGCCAGGCGCCAGCGCCGGCTCACTTCCAGGGTTTGCCACTCCAGCCGCGCTTGTGCTGTGCCATCACTGATCCATTGGCAGGCGATGGCCTGGCACAGCGGCGATACCCCCCAGTGCGCCGACTGCGCATAGGGATCAATACGCGCCAGCAGCTGTGGGTTAGCCACAATCCAGCCCAGGCGCACTCCCGCCGCAACGGTCTTGGACAAACTGGTGACCAGCACTGCGAGCTCGGGCAAAAAGCGGTACAACGGCGGGCTATCGGTCAGCGCACCATAGACATCGTCTTCAATCACCTGCACACCATGGCGTCGGGCAATATCGGCAATCGCCAGCCTGCGCTCAACGCTCATCACCGCCGAAGTCGGGTTTTGCAGGGTCGGGGTCAGTATGGCAACCCGCGCACCCGTGGCGCGGATCATCCGGTCAAAGTCCTGCGCCAGGATCCCTTCCCGATCCATCGCGACGCCATGCATGGGCAAACGCAACTGTGCGCAGGCAGCCTTGATTCCCGGCGCAGTAAAGGCTTCAACCAGTACCGCATCGCCTGCCTGGCATAACGACAGCAGCACCGTAAACAGCCCTTGCTGGGCGCCGGTGCAGAGCATGATGTTGTCCACGCTCAAGTCCAGCCCGCGGCCCTTGAGCCAGGCCGCGCCCTGTGCCCGTGCCTGCAACAGATCCGCAGCGCTCAAATAACCCTGCAAGCGGATCGCCTGGTTACTGTCGAGCAACCAGGACAAGGCCAACCCATCCTCTTCGCCAAGATGGTCAATGGCGGGCAGGTTGGTTCGCAGGTCGATACGGGGTGTCTGCTCATCGGCGTGTTGCAGCCTGAACAGCGTCGCCTCCTGGCTGCTGGCCAGCACATAGGTACCACGCCCTACCTCACCCGAAACCAGATGCCGCCTGGCCGCCTCGCGATAAGCCTGCATCGTGGTACTGGGGTTCCAGCCCAGCGCCCAGGCCAGACGCCGCTGGGGTGGCAAACGTGCACCGGGTTGCAGTTCGCCGCAGGCGATGGCCCGGGTGATTGCATCGACCAGTGCAAGATAGCGCGGCTGGTCTGTGTCATTGAGGGTTGGCATCCACATTTATTGTTGGCCATGCAATATAAGGGTCGGCCCATACAATGCGTCGTGCCTAGAATCGAGTCAAATCCCTCGATGACGGTGTGCCATGTTTGATTTGAATGCCCTTCGCCTTGCAGCCCATACCGTGCACCAGACCCTGGCGCCCACACCGCAACTGGCCTGGCCTTTGCTGACCGAACGCATGGGTTGCACGGTATGGGTCAAGCATGAAAACCACACGCCCACCGGTGCCTTCAAAGTGCGCGGCGGCCTGTTATATGTGCAGGGGTTGCTGGCCCGCGAACCGGGCACCAAAGGCCTGGTCACAGCCACACGCGGCAATCACGGCCAGAGCCTCGCACTGGCAGCGCGCAGCGTAGGCCTTCCAATCCGGATCGTGGTGCCGGAAGGCAACTCGGTGGAAAAGAATGCCGCCATGCGTGCCCTCGGCGCTACCGTGATTGAATGCGGCAAGGATTTTGACGAGGCCCGCACCCATGCGGCGGTGCTGGCGCACACTTATAAATTGCACCTGGTCCCCGCCTTCCATCCCGACCTGATTCGCGGCGTGGCCACTTATGCGCTGGAGTTGCTAGAAGCAGTGGAAGAACTGGACACAGTGTATGTCCCCATCGGCATGGGCTCGGGCATTTGCGGGCTGATCCAGGCGCGCGACTTGCTGGGCCTGAAGACCGAGATTGTCGGTGTGGTGTCTGCGCACGCCGATGCTTATGCGCAAAGTGTCGAGCAGGGCCGTGTGGTCTGCACCGAGTCGGCCCACACGTTTGCTGACGGGCTGGCTTGTCGCCAACCGCTGCCCGAGGCGCTGGAAATTATTGCCAAGGGCGCGGCGCGGGTGATTCGGGTGTCCGACCAGCAGATCGCCCATGCGATTCGGGTCTACCATGAAACCACCCATAACACCGCTGAAGGCGCAGGCGCCGCCGCGCTGGCCGGCCTGATCAGCGAGCGCTCAAGGCAAAAAGGGCGCCGGGTTGCACTGATCCTGAGCGGCGCCAACATTGACCGCCTGCTGTATGCCGCCATTCTGGCCAACAGCGCTGACGCATAACCTAAAGGAGTGTGTATGCAGTACCTGATTCGCCGCGCCACACCGGGCGATGCCCAGGCCATCAGCAAGGTGGTGATTGCCGCCTTGCGCGAATCCAATGCCCGGGACTATTCCCCCGAGGTGATCGCCCGGATCGGGCAGAACTTCTGCCCGGCCGAGATTCTGAAGTTGATGCAGCAGCGCCAGATGTACGTGGCCGTACACGAACACCATGTAGTGGGAACTGCCAGCCTGGATCACGCGGTGGTGCGCAGTGTGTTCGTCAATCCGGGCCATCAGGGCCGAGGCATAGGCCAGCAATTGATGGCACGCATCAAGGAGGCGGCCATTGTTGCGCAGATTCAAGAGCTGCGGGTACCCTCCTCGCTTACGGCCGAGTCCTTCTACGCGCAACTGGGCTTTGCGAAAGTACGCGACGAGTTCCATGGGGACGAGCGCACCGTGATCATGGCCCTGCGTCTGGACGACTAAATCCCGGGGCAGCTATGCTGAGCCTGATGACTTCTTCTGCGTCGCTGCGCTCACCCTGCCCACCCGGCGCCTGCATCTGCGAGCGGGAGCAACTGTTGGCGACACCTGGCACCGACCTGCGCATCCTCAACCTCACGCGTCAGGCCGAGAAAGTGCTGATCGAGCGGCTGGAAAACCTGAAAAGCTTCGACGATCTTGAACATATGCAGCGCCGCATGCACGAGCAACTGGGCATTGAAGTACTGATCGACCCCGGCGTCACAGAAGTGCGTACCATGCGAGGCATTGCGATACACCTCGCCGAGCAACCGGGCCTGTGCCGAAAAACCCGACAGGCAATCCCGGCCGCCATCCGCCGGGCGCTGGAGAAACGACCTGAAATTGCCTGGAAACTGCTGGATGGTCACGGCTTGTTTAGCGACCCCTGAATCGGCTCTGAACAAGGGCTTTAACCCCGGAAAAGGTCATATTTTGCGGCATATGAACAAATTCGCTTGCCATAACCCGAATCTCTGCCCTATAAGCGCGTCTTTTAAATTAACTGAGTCATACCAATGAGTGCCGGATTCACCGAGGACGACATGCGCAGAGCGCTCGGCCTTGATCTGCCTGCTGCCCCGGTTCAACCTGAAGTTGAACCGGCTCCTGCCAAAACCATCCCTGCTCCGAAAAAAGCTGCGGCACCTGCCAAAGCGCCATCACCTGTGCCGAAAAAGCGCAGCGGGCCTGTCCTGTGCGTCACCATGCGGGTGACCAAGGTGTTTGACGGCGATGAAAGCCTGTTTGTCCATGACTCCAAGGATTTGAGCCGATTCAACGCCGAGCAAGAGGCGAAAAAAGCCCTGGCCAAGGCTGGCTTTAAATACTTTGAACTCGAGTCTATTGTTTCGGTGGACTGAGTCTGCCGCAGACCACCCGTTTTGCCGCCACACCAAGGAGCCCGAACATGCAATCGCAACCCCTGAACGCCAGCGACTTTGACGTGATCGAAAACACGCTGCTCAAATACGGCGACGATCACTCCGTGCTCAACCCTTCGGAGCTCGACGGTTATTTCACCGCACTGGTTTCAAGCCCGACTCAGGTCGATATCGCCGACTGGTTCCCGGCAATCTGGGGCGGTCAGAACCCGGCCTGGGAAAACCCTGAGGAAGCCAAACAGTTCATCGAACTGAGCGTTCGCCATATCAATACCCTGGCCCGGCAACTGGCTGAGGACAGCAGCGCATTTATTCCGCGTTTCGAGCAGACCGAACATCTGGGCCAGGATGTAACCCTGGCGGAAGAATGGTGTTTTGGTTACACCCGTGCGGTGGCCATCAGCAACTGGCCAGCACTTCCGGCGCCGCAAGCACGCTTGCTCCAGGCCATCGCCGACTGCGCCGAGCAGGACAACTTCGAACTGCCCGACGACCTCGACGTTGCCGCCCACCAGCAAAGCGTTGCCGCCATTGCCCCTGCGGCCCGGGCGCTGCATGACTTCTGGTTGAGCCAGCGCTGAGCTCGGCGAAGCTGATTTTGATTTTGTAGCAGCTGCCGAAGGCTGCGTCCGGCGGCGAAGCCGCCGTAAAATCAGCCACCGCGATTATCCAGATAAACCTTGCACTGCGCATTTACGATCGCTTCGCAATCGGACGCAGCCTTCGGCAGCTGCTACGAATTGTGCTGCGGCACACTATAGAAACCATCCCCATGACCACCCTCAGCCATTACGATTCCCCGGTCAGCGAACCGATCAACAGCCAGATCCTGCAGCTCGTGGTCGATCACCTGAGCGATATCAGTGCGATGGAAATCGCCCCGAGCAATCTGCTGTACAGCATTTATCAGTACGCCATCGGCTTTGAAGTGCATCTGTACCTGCAGGCACTCGACGGCACCAAAGGCATTGCGATCGAGCTGATTGTCGCCACCGATGCCCAGGACCCGGAAAAAGTAACGGGCTTCGCCTTGTACCTGCCTTTCAAGGACGACCCCCAGGCCTGCGGCATTGCCTATATGGCCGAGCTGGCCAGCCACCGCCATCTGGGGGTGACCCGTTCGATGCTCGAGGAAGTCGTGCGCCGCTACCCTCACACCGAGCTGACTTGCAGTGTGACCAAGGTTGCGGAATTCGAGGCAATGGGGCTGCAAGTCATCGGTACCCGCGGCCCGCAATTGCTGATGAACACCCGTGACCATAGCAGCGACGGCCTGATGGCCGTGCTCGACGTCGCCGCGATCTACCAGTCCACCGAAGTGCGCCAGATCCATACCTACCTGCTGCAACGCAACGGCAAAAAGGCCATGCTCGACGCCGAGAAGAAACGTGATCGCCAGATCGATCAACTGACTGCCCGGGCCAAAGCCTTTGTGGCCCTGGCAAAAGACTAAAGGGGCGAAATAACGCATCATGGTTGCACTCCGTTAAGAGGGAACCCGTATGCGCGCTCACTTCACCCTGCCCCGTCTCGGCGCCTTGACACTGAGTCTGGTGTTCAGCGCTGGCGCCGTGGCCAGCGAAGAATCGCAACTGATCGACTCGATCAATGCTTACCGCAGCCAGATTCAATTGTGCGCAGGGCAGGCCTCGCAAGAGTTGCCGCCACTGTCGGCCGACACCCGCCTGGTGCTGCCGGCCAGCAGTTTTGGCGATTTGCAGCAAGCCCTGGCACAGGCGGCATACCCGATGGTCAACGTACAGGCGATCAACCTGTCCGGCCCCCGTGACGCCCAGGCCGCCATGAAAGCCGTCCAGGAAAGCTTTTGCCGCGTGGTGCTGGACCCGCAATTTGTCGATATCGGCGTCAGCCACGACCAGCGTGACTGGCGCATCGTTCTGGCCCGTCCGCTGCTGGCGGCACGCCTGGGAGACTGGCAGGCCGAAGGCCAGAAAGTCCTCGAGATGCTCAACAGCGCCCGTAACCAACCCCGCCAATGCGGCACCCAGGCCTTCGGCCCTGCCGCGCCCCTGACCTGGAACACCACCCTGGCTAGCGCTGCCGAGAGTCATTCACGGGACATGGCCAACAATAACTACTTCGATCACAAGGGCCGCGATGGCAGCACCCCGGGGGATCGCGCTGAACTGGCGGGCTATATCGCGCAGCAGATCGGTGAAAATATCGCCGCCGGGCAGGACACCACTCGCAAGCTGGTCGACGGCTGGCTGGCCAGCCCTGGTCATTGCGCCAACGTGATGAATCCCGGGTTTCGCGAGCTGGGCGCAGCCTACGCGGTAGACCCAAAAAGTGATGCAGGGATTTACTGGACGGCCCTGTTCGGGACGCAGTGAGGTATAGCGAAGGGGTTGAGCGAGGCGGTAACGCGAGATAAAGCAGCCCCACCCGAGCAGCGTCGAGTGGGGCCGTTTTTTTACAGCGCCATGTCAGCCGCTGGGTTGCTTGGAGCAGGCTTTGCCGGCTCCGTAGCAGGCGTTGCAGTGTGAGTTGCCGCCGGGATTGCCGGTGGTGGAGTCAATTGCAGGACTTCAGCCGTGTAGGCCCACTCTTGGGCAACGCGATCAGGATCGCCGTTCAGCTTGGTGCCATAGCTCGGCACGATCTGGTGCAGCTTCGCTTGCCACTCCGGTGTTGCAACCTTGTCCTTGAACACGGTTTCAAGCACGGTCAGCATGATCGGTGCAGCCGTGGAGGCACCCGGGGATGCGCCCAGCAGACCGGCGATGCTGCCATCTTTGGCGCTGACAATCTCGGTACCGAGTTTCAGCACGCCGCCCTTCTCTTCGTCACGCTTGATGATCTGCACGCGCTGACCGGCCTGCCACAGGCGCCAGTCTTCGGACTTGGCGTTCGGGAAGTACTCTTTCAACGCATTGAAGCGGTCTTCGTCCGACAGCATCAGCTGGCCGGCCAGGTATTCAACCAGTGGGTACTGTTCGATACCCACTTTGGTCATTGGCCAGATGTTGTGCGGGGTGGTGCTGGTCAGCAGGTCGAAGTACGAACCTTCTTTCAGGAACTTGGTCGAGAAAGTCGCGAACGGGCCAAACAGGATAACGCGCTTGCCATCCAGCACGCGGGTGTCCAGGTGCGGAACCGACATCGGTGGCGCACCAACCGAAGCCTTGCCGTAGGCCTTGGCCAGATGCTGCTCGGCAACAGTCGGGTTATCGGTTACCAGGAACGAGCCGCCAACCGGGAAGCCTGCGTATTCCTTGGCTTCAGGAATGCCGGACTTCTGCAGCAGGTGCAGGGCACCGCCGCCAGCGCCGATAAAGACGAACTTGGCGTCAGTTTCGGTTTTGCTGCCATCTTTCAGGTTTTTGTACACCACGCGCCACGAACCATCTTCATTGCGCTTGATGTCTTCAACTTCGCTCGACAGTTTCAGCGAGAAGTTAGGCTTGGTTTGCAGGTAAGCCGCGAACTGGCGTGTGATTTCGCCGAAATTCACGTCAGTACCGATCGGAGACCAGGTGGCCGCGATTTTCTGGTTGGGATCGCGCCCTTCCATCATCAACGGAACCCACTTCTTGATCTGCACTGGATCTTCGGAGTACTGCATGCCCGCGAACAGAGGGCTGGCCTGCAGGGCTTCATAGCGCTTTTTCAAGAACTTGATGTTGTCATCGCCCCACACAAAACTCATGTGCGGCGTGGAGTTGATAAACGAGCGCGGATCTTTCAGTACGCCGTTCTTGACCTGCCACGACCAGAACTGACGCGATACCTGGAAAGCTTCATTGATTTCAATGGCCTTCGGGATTTCAACGTTGCCGTTCTTGTCTTCCGGCGTGTAGTTCAGCTCAGCCAGGGCGGAGTGACCGGTACCTGCGTTGTTCCAGCCGTTGGAGCTTTCCAGGGCAACGCCATCGAGACGTTCAATCATCTCCATGGACATGCCGGGTTCCAGCTCGTTGAGCCATACACCCAGAGTAGCGCTCATGATGCCGCCGCCGATCAGCAGTACATCCACGTGTTTAGGTTCTGCCGCATGCACGGAGGTAATCCCCATGGTCAGCGCCAGGCCCAGTAGCCCCTTGTTCATTTTTTTTAACATGTTGTAGTACCTAAGATAAAACGCCATCTGCCCGGCACTCGGTGCCTGAATTTGCCTGACCCACTACAGACGGTCACCTGCAATCGAGCCAGCTTCAAGCCCCGAACGGGCAGACATATAAGGCCTGTGCACGTTACAGACCTCACTTCATGTACCTTGGGCGCTGATCTCTTGTTGGTCTTGGCTTCAGCTACTTGGGTAACATTTTGGGTACAGCGGATGTGACTCCCTTGATGTCCGGCCTGCTCGCGGCTCCTTCCGGGGAACCTGCGTGGGCATGACGCTCCAGGGCGGCCAGCCGACTTACCGCGACATTCTACCTCAGGTGGCACTCTGGGCGAAGCAGCAGTAGCCAAGCCCCGCGCTCAGGTATAATCGTGCCTTTGCCCCGCCTATCAACAGGATTCACCCATGTCTTTAAGCAAACGCACCCAGGCACAGATCGAACGTCGCCTGATCACCTCCCTGACCGAGGCCTGCGAAACGGCCAAATCACAGATCCCGGGGTTTGCCTGGTTGACCCATGTTGTTGACTACGAGGCCTTCCCGGCCAGCCTGAAGGTGGTCTGGGTGTTCGATACGCAAGCCAGCAAAGACTTCGCCCTGGCCGATGGCGAGGCGCGCTATATGGGTGAGCTGACGGCCCAGGCGCTGGCGGATGCCGGTGTAAAGGTGCGTAACGGCTCGGCCCATGTATTCTTCGATTCAGAAGAAGAGTGCCAGCGCAGTTGTGGCGGCAACTGGCCCAAGCGCCTGGCGCAAAAACAGACCGGACGCAGTTGAACTGTGGCAAAAGACATTGAAAACCCGTGCATTGCAGTTTGCCAGTTAAGTGGTGAGCTCTGCGTGAGCTGCGGTCGAACCCGGGAAGATATCCGCAAGTGGCGGGGCATGAAGCGCCCGGAAAAAATGGCCGCCGTGCAGCGCGCCAGCGCTCGGCTCAAGAGCCTGCGCAAGAAGAACGGCTAAGCCCGCTACGCCAGATACTTGCCGAACCAGCCCAGGGTCCTGTTCCAGGCCAGAGTAGCCGCGGCTTCATCGTAGCGAGGCGTCGAGTCGTTATGAAAGCCGTGATTCACTCCCGGGTAGATATGCGCTTCATGGACTTTACCGTTGCGGTTCAACGCCTGCTCAAAAGCTGGCCAGCCGTCATTGATCCGTGTATCCAGCCCGGCGTAGTGCAGCATCAACGGTGCCTGGATACGGGCGACCTCGTCTGCACCGGGCTGGCGCCCGTAAAACGACACTGCAGCTCCCAGCTCCGGGTAGGCCACTGCCGCCGCATTGGCCACCCCGCCGCCATAGCAGAACCCGGTAATCCCAACTTTGCCGGTACTGGCATCATGCTGCATCAACCACTCCACCGCCGCGAAGAAGTCATTCATCAGCCTGGCAGGGTCGACTTTTTGCTGCAACGCCAGGCCTTGCTCATCATTGCCGGGATATCCGCCCACTGACGTCAGGCCATCGGGTGCCAGAGCGATATATCCCGCCTTGCCCAGGCGCCGGGCAACATCTTCTATGTAAGGATTCAGCCCGCGGTTCTCATGCACCACCACCACGGCCGGCAGCTTGCCCGCTGCCTTGGCTGGCCGCACCAGATAACCGCGCACCTGGCCGTTGCCCCTGGGCGATGGATACATGATGTACTCGGCAATGATATCCGGGTCGGTAAAGGAGACCTGCTCGGCGAGTGCGTAGTCTGGGCTCAACGCCGTCAGCACCGATAACGCAGTGGTGCCCAGGGCGAATACAGCAGCACGGTCAAGAAACTCGCGACGGTTGATCTTGCCGTGGGCGTAGTAGTCATAAAGCTCAAGCAATTCAGGGGCAAAGTCTTTCGCTGTCAGACGCGTCATCTTGGCGTTTCCTTGGGCCGGTAGCGCTTAACCATAGAGCAATTTGTAGCTAAATGCGTCTCAGACCTTTTACCTTGTGCTGTGGGATACCATACCGGCCATGCCTGAAACCTGTCAGGCCAGAACCATTAACTGAAGGGGTATCAAACGGTGAGAATTGCACTTGTGCTGTTGTTGAGCGCGTTTTCCATGCTGGCCCAGGCCGCGAATATCGGTGAGCGCCTGACGCCATGGACCCTGAACGACCAGCATGACCAACCCTACACCCTGGACGAAAAAACCCAGGTGCTGCTGGTAGCGCGCAACATGGACGGCTCCAAGCTGGTCAAGGCTGCGCTGGAAAACCAGGCCAAGGGCTACCTGGAAGCACGCAATGTGGTGTTTCTCGCCGATGTGCAGCGCATGCCCTCGCTGATCGGCAAATTTATCGCCATCCCGGCCATGCGTGACTACAGCTACCGTGTTGTGCTTGACCGCGACGGGGCTGTTGCCGCCCAGTACCCCGGTGCCGAAGACAAGGTACTGTGGCTGCAACTGGAGAGTGGCAAACTAATGTCGCAGCAAGAGTTTTCCAGCGCCGACGAATTGCGTGCGGCACTGGAAAAACTGCCGGTGCAATAATCGCGTGTAAGGGATCTGGCTAGCACTTATCGCATCGGCGGCAAACCATAAGCCGCCAGATCAAAGTCGGCCAGCTGGCGGATGATCAGGTCGGCATGCGTGTACTTGCTGTCGGCCATGGCTACATCAGGTACGGCAATCGCAGTCATGTTGGCGGCTTTGGCAGCCGTTACCCCGAAAGGCGAATCTTCGAATACCAGGCAGTGCTCGGGCGCAACACCCAGGCGCCGTGCCGCCGTCAGGAAGATATCCGGTGCAGGCTTGGCTGCCCCCACTTCAGGGTCGTCAGCGGTGACAATGGTGTCGAACAGCTCAAACCACTCACCATGCAAGGTGGTTTTGTGGGCAAAGGAATGTTGCGATGAACTGGTGCCCACGGCAATTGGCACCTTGTGGGCCTTGAGATGGCGCACCAGCGCCTCGGCACCCGGCATGCCCGTGGCTTTGGGGAAGCGTTCTTTTAGCAACGGCTCGCGGACAACCAGAAATTCCTGCGCGGTGATCGGCAATTCCAGCGCCTTGACCAGAAATTCTGCCAGGTCCAGGGCGCCACGGCCGATGATGTGCTGCTTGATGCTCCAGTCATAGGTGCGACCGTAGCGTTCGGCGATGATCTGCGTGACTTCGGTGTAAATACCCTCAGTATCCAGCAATAACCCGTCCATATCGAAAATCACGGCCTTGATCGGGCCGACAGCAGCACGCGGTGTAGTCATCACAACAAATCCGTTGGCAGGAAGGATTCAGCACCATAACACCGGGAGAAGCACAATGTGCTGCAGTCATCGCCAATCATCAAGTCTCAGCTGGTGATCAGCATCCGTGATCACGGCATCACCATATACGATTGGCACACTGCGCTGCAGGGGTTGAAAGTGGGCTTATTGCCCCACTCATAAATCCAATACTAGGAGGCACGCATGCCCCAGTCCCTGCCAACCCTGTGCGGTTCGATCATGGGCTCGCCCTTTTCTCTCTCTGCGAAAATCCACAATGCGGCCTACGCGGCCCTGGGCCTGGACTACACCTTCGTCTGCTTCGGCATCGAGGACCCGGTGGCGGGCGTCGCGGCCATCCGCACATTGGGTGTGCGCGGCATGAACGTGTCCATGCCCTACAAAACCGTCGTGATGGAGCATTTGGACGCGATCGATGAATCAGCGCTGGTCATTGGCGCGGTCAACACCATCAATAACATCGACGGCGTTCTCACCGGCTACAACACCGACTACCTGGGTGCAGTACGCGCCCTGCAGGAAGTCTGCGAGCTCAATAACCAGCGTGTTGCCGTAATCGGCGCCGGTGGCGCAGCGCGGGCCGTGGTCTTTGGCTGCCTGCAAGCGGCAGCCCGGGTCACGGTGTTCAACCGCAGCAGTGAGCGTGGCCAGGCGCTGGCCGCAGATCTGGGTGCACGCTGGGGTGGCAGTGTCGGGGCCTTTGCTGCCCGGGATTTCGACATCGTGATCAATGCCACCAGCGTGGGCTTCAGGCAGCCCGACAACAATCCGCTGGACGGGCTGCTGGCCAGCCATCTGATCGTCATGGATGTAGCCTTTATGCCCGTGCGTACCGCCTTGCTTCTGCAAGCCGCCGCGCTGGGCTGCCGCACCGTGTCCGGCACACGCATGCTGGTGCAGCAGGCCTGCCGGCAAATCGAGTTGTACACCGGCATGGAGGCCCCCATCGACATCATGGAGCAGGCCATGCTCGAGGAGATACATCGACTCAAATTGTAAGCCCCCCTGCTGCCTATCGATAACAAGATGCCGTAAAGGCGCCTACCAGAAGGTACCAACATGACTCACGATCATGCTTCATCTGATATTGAATTGGTCCCCGAAAGCCCGGAACACAAAAAAGACCTGCACCGCGCTGCCTGGGCCTGCTCCCTGGGCAGTGCGCTGGAATACTACGACTTTGCCCTCTACACCCTGGCAGCGGCGCTGATTTTCGGGCCGCTGTTCTTTCCTGAACAAACCCGCACCATGAGCCTGATTGCCAGCTTCGGCACCTACTTCCTGGGCTTCGCGATAAGGCCATTGGGTGGTGTGCTGTTCGGCATGATCGGTGACCGCGTGGGACGCAAGTTCGTGCTCACGTCCACGGTGTTGCTGATGGGTATTTCCAGCACCCTGATCGGTGCCCTGCCCACGTTTGATCAAGTCGGCTACCTGGCCCCGGTGCTGCTGGTGGTGCTGCGTTTGCTCCAGGGCCTCGGTGCAGGTGCCGAACAGGCCGGCGCGGCAGTGATGATGACCGAGTATGCACCCCCGGGCCGACGCGGTTTTTACGCTGCCCTGCCCTTCCTTGGCATTCAACTGGGCACCATCCTTGCCGCGCTGGTGTACTTCATGGTTATCAGCAGCAGTGACAACGTGCTCGAAAGCGGGTTGTGGCGCATACCGTTCTTCAGCAGCGTGGTGATCGTCGCCCTGGGCCTTTACATGCGCCTGTCGCTCAAGGAGTCGCCGACCTTTATCCGCCTCAAGGCCCTCAAGCGCGTCTGCGACAATCCGCTAAAAAGTGCGATGAAACACTCAAAACCGACGCTGCTGCTGGGCATTGGCCTACGCCTGGGAGAAAACGGCGGGTCTTCGATTTATCAGGCCCTGGCGGTGAGTTACATCGTTGGTGTGGTCGGCCTGCAAGGGCCGGTGGGCGTGCTCACCTTGATCTGCGCCGCCAGCCTGGGTGCTCTGACCGTGCCGATTGCCGGTAAACTCAGCGACCGTTTTGGCCGTGTAGTGGTGTACCGGGCCTTTGCGCTGCTGCAACTGGCACTGGCGTTCCCGGTATGGTGGATACTGAGCCAGGGCAATGTGATCGCGAGCATTATTGCTATCTCTATCGCGCTGGGCATCGGCACCTGGGGCATGTTCGGCACCCAGGCGGCGCTGATGCCTGAACTGTTCGGCTCGCGCCACCGCTATATGGGCGTATCCATTGCCCGGGAAGCCTCGGCGGTGATTGCTGGCGGTATTGCGCCCTTGATTGGCGCCGGGCTGATCGCTCTGGTCGTGGCCAGTCACGATGGCGATGCCAGCGCCGGTATCGGCGCCTGGTTGCCGATTGCCTGCTACCTGTCGCTGCTGACGCTGATCACCCTGTACACCACCTTCAAGACCCCGGAAACCCTCAACCGAGATCTGGACGAGCCCCGTGATGCCTGGGAAATGCTGCCTGCTCACAACGCTCCGCAGATGACGCCACAGCCGGTGGTGCAACCGACGCCACGCTGATGCTGCGTGCTGCAACCTGACTCATGCAAAGAGCCTGCTGACTGCAGGCTTTTTTGCGCCAGCACGATGCTGCTCT
This sequence comes from Pseudomonas bubulae, assembly GCF_900618535.1. Lineage (GTDB taxonomy): Bacteria > Pseudomonadota > Gammaproteobacteria > Pseudomonadales > Pseudomonadaceae > Aquipseudomonas > Aquipseudomonas bubulae. Next base: position 723,915 of record NZ_UYJA01000001.1, read on the forward strand.
ACTCGTAATCATAATCGGTCACCAGAAATACCACCGCGACTGACGCAACGCTAAGAAAGGTCTGACTGTATTGATTCGGGATAAAAGTAGAATCTCAGGCAAGGAGTGAATCGCCCTCACAGTGACAGGAGTCAGGCGTCAGATGGCGGCCCGACGTCACTTGCCAATCGCAGGAGACAATATGAAATCATCCATTACCCTTTACGACGCGCTGACATCCATCAGTATGCCTTCAGGTAAAACTAAAGCCGTTGTCGAAGCCTGGGAGAATGAAGTGAAAGATCTCGCCTCCAAATCAGACCTGGGGCAAACCGAACGGCACCTGAAAGCCTCCATTTCAGAATTGGGCGCTGAACTGCGCGTTCTGATAAGGGAGCAAGGTGTAGAGCTCAGGTCATCCGTCAAGGAACAAGGCCTCGAACTGCGCTCGTCAATTACTGCGCTGGAGGCCCAGGGCAAGATTGTTCACTGGCAGTTCGGCATCATCTTCATTTGCATCAGCGTGCCATCGATCAAATTGGGATATGACTTTCTCAACAGGGCTTTACTGGGGGAGTAAAGCCCTGGCCGACCTGGGTGATGACTTCAACTGAACAGCCTGCATCATTATGGGCTGTTCAGTATCCGGCTTGGGCTTGAAGCAGCTTGCGCATGAAAACCCGGGCAAAGCCGTATTGCGTGGCCCTGTGGGTTTCCTGATAACCGAGCTCTTTATAGAGTTCGATGCATACCAGGAATCAGCGTGGATGGCTGATTGCCAAGGATGGAGTTGCCGGCACCCTGGCTGGCAACTCCATGGCATCACCCGTCGATAAACACCTTCAGAGGCGGTTCGTGCATCAGGAAGTTCTGGTGCGAGATATTCCAGGCATAGGCACCCGCCAGGCTAAACACCAGCAGGTCACCAATCGCCAGTTGCGCAACAGGTTGCTGCCTGGCCAGCACATCCTTGGGCGTGCACAACTGGCCTACCAGGGTGACGTCCTGACCGCTTATCTGCGGGGGATTTGTGCCCCGCATAACCGTGAACGGATGGTTATGGTCTTGCGCTGCAGGCGTGCGAAAATGATGAGTGCCGCCTCGACCAATGGCAAAAAATTCGCCGTGGCTGCTTTTGATATCCAGCACCTGCATGACGTAATAGCCGCAGGCTGCGCTGATAAAGCGACCAATTTCGAAGCGGATTCGGGTCGCGCCCATGCCGAACTCATCAACCAGCCCCTTGAGCCCCTGACAAAACCTTGGCCAGTCGAACGACTGCGCCGGGTTCTGGTAGTTGATGCCCATGCCGCCTCCGACATTCAGCACGGGCAGTTGCAGGTCGTGGTCGACACACAACTGGCGGAAAGTCAGGAAGTAGCTGCGTATCAACGCAAGGTGCGCATCGACATCCAGCTGGTGTGACAGCATATGAAAGTGCAGCCCCTTGAGCTCCAGAGACGGCTCTTCGCGCAACAATTGCAGTGCACTTGCCAGCCCCTGCTCGTCCAGCCCGAACGGCGTGGGCTTGCCGCCCATGACCAGCCTGCTCTGCGGTGCCTGCGTCAGCTTGAGGTTCAAGCGCAACATCAGCGCAGCCCTCACGCCACGCTGGCGAGCGATGCGCGCCAGACTGCGAAGCTCGGTCACGCTCTCTACATGAAACGCCGAGACGCTGTACTGCATGGCGATATCCAGTTCACGATCAAGCTTGCCCGGGCCGCCAAAGATCAGTGGCTCGTCGGGGCACTGCTCATGCAGCCAGGCCAGCTCCCCGCCCGAGGCCGCTTCGAAACCGTCTACCCACGGTGCAAGGGTTTTCAACACCCGCGCCTCCGGGTTGGCCTTGGCGGCATAGAACAATTCGCAGTTATCGGGCAGCACCTCGCGCATTGCCTTTATATGCTGTTCAAGGGCAAGCAAGTCGTAGACATAGGCACACAATGGCCCCTCGTGTTCAGCCTTGAGCTGATCGATACAGCGGGTGACAGCGACAGGAAGAGTCATGCGCACTTACTCTTTGCAATAAACGCCAATGGGCTGGGCAGCTGGGTGTAACCTGCCTCGCGATCGGCGCGCATCATCAGACGGGTCATAAAGTTTTCCTTGCCGGGGAATGGCGCACCGGCGCACAACTCGCGCAGCTGCTGCGGATGACCGAGAAACGCGCACTGTTCGTGCAACAGCTCGCCGGTGCGCGTCCACAACTGTTGTTCCAGAGCATCGCTACCATTGGCCAGATGAAAAATCGCCTCACCCAGATTATTCACCAGCGCACAGTAAGCCACCCGCTGCCAGGCCTTTTGCGCGCTGTAGTACACCGAGTTGCGGGTACGCTCGTCGAGCGCGCTCAAGCGTTCTGCCGGCCAGATTTCAGGAACCAGCTTGGTGCCCTCCAGATCGCGGATCCACACCCGGTTCGGCAAGCCGTCCTGAGCAAAGCCGACAACCGTGTTTTGTAAATGCGGCTCCAGCGCCACCCCCTGACGGAACAGGCAGTGCAGCACGCCGCCGAGCATTTTCGCGGCATAGGCATCCAGCCAGTTGAGCGTGGCCTGCTCAATGCCCAGGCCGGTGATGTCGGCATAACGTCGAACCTGGTGACGACAGACACTGCGACCTTGCAAGTCCCAGGTAAACAGCGCCATTGCCACCTGCGGCTGATACGCCCCGCGATCGGCCATGGACAGGTTTTCCCGGTAAACGATACCGAAGCATTCGGTGACTTCGCGGGCCTGCTCCAGCGTACCCAAAGCACCGAGATCAAGGCTGGAGGCTGCGGGCTCGGGCATCAGCAAAAAGCCCGGTTGCCGGATTGCCAGCTCGCTCATGACCGGCCGGAGCAGATGAGTCAGGGCAACGGCACTGTCCAGCTCATACCAGGCATTCTTGCGTACGCAATTGGTCAGCCGCACATGCATCGAGAACTTCATGAAATAAGCCAGTTGCGGGTGGTAGAGCGTACGCACCGACGAGGTCGGGAACATGGCCTGACCCAGAGGGCCGAGGTATTCGATCAGACCCTGCTGTTGCGCCCGCTGCACCAGCGGATCGGCCAGTATGCGGGCGACTTCCCAGGGGTGACACGGATAGGCGTCGTCGCGCCCCGACAGTTGCTGCAGGGTACTGCGCGGGTCCTCACCCTGATGGCGAAACAGCGCCGGGTCGATCTTGAACCAGTGCAACTGAAAACACGCCCCAACCTCAGGCGAGCAGGCCAGCAAATCGTTATGGGAAATACCTTCGCGGCTTTTCGGTGTCGGGTGCAGGGCATGCCCCCAGAGCTGATGCTGCTCGGATGCGAGCAGGCTGTCGGCAGCTTCGTTGGCCGGACGGGAATGACGCAAAAAGGCCCGGGTGATCTGCAGGCTGTTGGCGAACTGTTGCAGCATCTCGCCGACACGCCCGGCACCGCTCAGTGGCGTACACAGAAGGCTGGCCAGTTCCCGGGCCTCCAGTGGCCGCCAGCCCTGCTGGTTGCCCTTGAAATAAGGCGCGCCGATGTAATGACAGCGGCCCAACAGGCTGGCGCTGTCGATGCGCACCACCAAACGGCCGCCCGGCAGGTTGATGCTGATGCAACGAGCGCCGGCCTGACGCAGGCTCATCGGCACATCCTGTGCCTGGTAGTTCAGATCGGCTTCGTTGCGCGGCAATGCATATTCGCGCAAATAGCAATTGAGCAGGCACTCGATGGCATGGCGCTGGGCTTCACCATCAAGGGCATGGTCATTCAGGGACAAGGTATTGGGAACGAACGTCATGCCGGAATCTCCCGGGAAGTGATCATTAGAGGGCGCGCCATGACCATGGCGGCCATGGCAGCCAGGCAGGCAACCAGAAAGGGGGATGCAATGCCGCAGGTCTGAGTGACCAGAGCAGCCGTAACACCGGCAGCGGTACCGGCCCATTTGCCGCTGGAGTCAAACCAGCCGAACAGGCGCCCTGCACTGCCTTGCCGGCTGCGCTGACTAAGGCAGCGGTGCAGCCCGACAAAGCTGAGCAGCATGCCCGCGCCACTGAGCAGACGCAGGGCGAACAACGGCTCTGCCTGCACGCTCCAGAATTGCAGCGCATTGCTGATCGCCAGCAGCGCCAGCCCCGGCAACAGGACGTTGCCCTGATACTTGTGGACCCAGGGCAAGGCCAGCAGATAAACCAAATGCGGCAGGCTGTAGAGCACACCGATCAAGGTGTCGTTACCTATCCCCAATTGTTCACCGTATGGCATGAAGTAGGGAAAGGTGACCACCATGGCGAAGCTGAACAGAAACTGCACCGCCAGCAGGCGCGCCATGTCGGCTGGCAGTTGGCCTGGCGGCGGTTTTTGTTTGCGGTCCAGGGCATGCCCGGGCTTGTCGTTGGGCAGTGCCAACACCAGAACAAAAGCCAGCAGCGGCAACCACGCCAGCCAGCTGTAAAGGTTGATGCCCAAGCCCCGGGAGGTCAGCAGCCCCAGCAGGATCGGGCCGCTGATCATTGCCAGCCGTGCCGAATACTGAGTCCAGTTCAGGGCGCGGGACAGCCCGGAGCCCTTGAGCTGGGTCGACAGGTAGGCGTTGGAGGCCGCCATTGCTCCGCCGAAGGTGCCCTGGATAACCAATGCCAGCACGAACACGGTCAGATTGGGGCTCAAGCCTGCCAGCAGAAAACCCGCGAACAACCCGGCATGGGCGCGCAGCAACGACAGACGACAACCGTTGCGATCGGCCCAGCGCCCCCATACTGGCGCGGCCAGGGCGGTGCACAGGGTTGGCAGGACAAACAGCACGCCGATGGCCCATCCCGGCGTGCCGGGCGCGAGGTCGCCCAGGATGCGCGGTAGATAGAGCGGAATCCCCAGCGCCGTAAAGGCCGACAGGTAATGCCCCAACAAGACGCTGGCGATTAAACGGCGCTGCATGGCACCTCCTCCAGCAGGAAATTCGCCGCGCTGTAGCCATAGAACTTGTTGATATCACTGGCACCGGAATGCGCCTTGCTGAACAGGCTGCCGGCGCTGAGCAGGTACTTGACCGGCAACCTTGGGCTGTCGAGCAACCAGCGGCGTGCGTCGTCACAGTTGATGCCTTCGGCTTCGAGTTGCTGCAGACAACCGCTCAAGCGCCGGCGCAGTGTGTCGTACAGGCTGGCTTGAGGCGCCAGCCCCGCTGCCGCAATGGCCTGCAAAATAGCGACGATATTCAGTTGCAGGGTGATGGTGCAGAACATCTCGGCCAAAGGCTGACTGCTGTTGACACGAATGCGCTCATCCTGCAAGGCGGCTGGCAGCCCGGCCAGATCCGCACAAGCTGCAGCGAAACGTTGCGGCCAAAGGCGCGCGGCGTCGTTGTCCTTCATCAACAGGCGCATTGGCCGGCCGTGTTCGAATATCAGCACGGCGTTCTGCTGGTTGGCCTCAAGCGCGATGCCGTATCGCAGCCACAGCCGTAGATGAACCTGCAGTAACAGGTCAAGGTAGTCGTCGAGCCAGTGTTGCAGGGAGCCGGCATAAAAACCCTCGACCAGCTGTTCGAGGAACAGGCGCCCACCCGCAAGAGGGCTGGCCAGTGCAGCCACCGGCACCAGTGTGGTGTGCTCCAGCCCCGCCGGATAGCGGCGCACGATATAGGCCAGATGACGGCTTTGGGCGACATGACCGCCGTGTTGTTCATCTACGTGCAAATAGCGTGATCCCAACTCCGGATCTCGCCTGGCGAGCGCCTGCAAGGTGGTTTCAAACCAGTGGCCGTCGTACAGGGTGGTCGGTTTGATCAGACGCAGATTGCGCGCGCCCAGGGTAGTGACCAGCAACGGTAATTTGATATGCCAATGGGGCTGATCAATGCACACCACCGTACGCACGGACAGCGTCGGCTCAACCTGCATGGCCGTGTGTGGCGCCTTGAGTGCGCCCTCAGGCAAGCCATACTGTTCAAGCACAGCCCAGGTCAACGGATGCACCGGCAGCAGTGAGTGGCTGTTGTGCAAAGTGCCTGGCAAGCCTACTTCCTCGAAACCCGGCCAGTGCGGCGGCTGCACACTGGTGAGGGTCATGGCCTGCTTGGGGATCGCCAGCCAGTTGAGTTCGAAACGCGGTGCAAACTCCGGCGCATAGCGTTCAAGGGCTGCGCCATCGAAGCCGCTTTTGGCCCGTGCAGTCGGGTAGTACGGGTGGTCCAGATAGCTGGCCAGCTGGTCAATCTTCAACAGGCGCTGCGACCAGTGCTGGAGCCCGATCACATCGCCGAGCGCGGCGGCATTGCGTTGACCGGCCTGCTTGCACAGGGTCCGGTGTTGCGTGGCGCAATCGGCCTCTTTCAGATACGCCTCGAACAACCCCAGGCTTTCAGCGTCCAGACCCTGGCTCAGGTGGCCAAGCCAGAGCGAGTAGCCACGCTGGACCTCAGGCGGGTGCTGTCGCGATACCCGGATCCAGGCATCGCCGGTAACACTCCAATCCTGCAACGGATACGCCTTGACCACTGGCAGCCACAACTCGTCAGCCGCCAGATCGGTGATCCGCAGCCAGATGCCGCTGGATTGATGCGCAAGCAGCTGATGCAACGCCTCGGGCAGCGGACAGATCCGGCCCTGACTGACAACTCCGCGGATATCTTCACGCAGGCAGCAATCGATGATGCGGCGGGTGATGTAGGCCTGATCGGCAGCTTCTGGTTGCAGGTTCATGCCACCACCCATTTCAGGTCGTTGAGGGTCGAATGCAATTGCGCATCCAGGCTCACGTCATCCGGGGCAATCAGGCGCAATACGCCGACGTAGTCCTTGTTGGAGTGGCTGATGGTCACCGTGTCGCCGGGATGTTGCAGCGCCCGGTAATCGCACCAGTGGCCTGCGGATTCGACATTGAAACTGGCGCTGGCCTGATCCAGCCGCCCCGAACGCTCGGCCACCAGATAGTGCACGGTTGCCTGGGCCCGAGCCGGTTGTGCGTCGACCAGCGCCTGCCCCAGATGCAGGGCAACGATTCGGTCAAACCAGCCCTGTGGCAGCAGCCGGTCCAGCAAAAACTCGCGGCCGTCACCGATACTGCGATAGTTGATCTCGACCAGCACCGGGCCTTGTGCGGTGAGGATGAATTCGCTGTGACAAACGCCAAAATTGACCCCGAATGCCGCCACTTGCGCCAGCGCCGCGGTACGCTGTGCGCTGCTTAGCGGGCCATTCCAGCGGGCAGCGAGTTCGACAAAATGGGGCGGCGCAGAAAGGCTTACGTCAAAGCCGCCAATGGCTTGCAGGCCACGACCGTCACCGAGGGTCTCAAGGGTGAACAGTGGCCCTTCCAGGTAAGCCTCCAGCAGCAGTGCACGGTCCGGTTGCTGCTCCCAGAACCGTTCACAGTAAGCACTCAGTTCAGCGGCGTTGTGACACAAGCGCACGTCCAGGCTGGCCACCCCTTCACGGGGCTTGGCCACCACTGGCCATGGCGCATCAGCAGGCAACGCGCAGCCCGAGGCAAGCACCTGGAACCACGGCCCGGGCAGACCCAGACGCTGCATGCGCTCACGCATGGCGGCCTTGTTCTTGGCGGCATGGCACAACCGCCAGTTCTTGCCGGGGCACTCGAACGCCTCCGCCACGACTGCTGTCGCGGTTTGCAGGTGATCGCTGTTGGAAAATACGGCAACCGGGCGCAAACCCTGGCCATTGAGGGTTTCGATGACCGCCAGCGGGTTGAATACATCACATTCGATCACCTGCAGCCGGTCCGGCGAAAGAGACGAGCCGGCAAGCAGGCGACGATGTTCCTGAGCATGATCGGTGATCAGCACAATTGGCAGCCCGCGCTGCTGCGCGGCTGGCATAAAGCCCTCGAGAATGGCTGGGTGTGTGACGTGAGCAAGGATGACGAATGGACGTTGCATGGCACTTTCCTGGGGGCAACAGTTGCCCGTCCCGCAGGATGGGCAACTGATTTACAAAAGCGCGTGTGCGCGGTTTAGAAGCGGTAATTGACGCCTAAGGTGAGCGAACGCTCTGGCGCGGGTTGACGACCCCAAGGGCTGGTGTCGATACCTCGGAAATAGTATTCGCGGTTGAACAGGTTACTGATGCCCGCCGAGGCGGTCAGGATGCTCTTGTCGGCCAGCGGGAACTCACGTTCGATAGCCGTGTTCCACACCCAGTAAGAAGGCAGTTCACCCACGCTGGCAGAGGCGTTTTCTTCGCGGGTATTGGCAGCGTCGGTGTAGGCCTTGCTGATGTAAAGACCGTCGAGGTTGTAGGTCCAGTGCTCGGCAAAACGGTAGCGGGCATCCACCATAAACTGGTTTCGCGAGGAGTACGGCACTTCGTTGTCTTTGTAAGTGCCGTTGCGTTGTTTGGCATCGAGGTAGGCATAACCGGCATGCAGGTCCAGATCACGCATGGCCTGCGGGGTCCAGAAAATATCGGTCTCGAAACCCTGATGACGTGTGCTGCCAAGGTTGTCGAAACGGTCGGTGGTAGCGTTGTAGACAATCTGGTCATCAAAGTCGATGCGGTACAGGTTGAAGTCGACACGCATGCCCTCCCACGGGGTGTAACGCACACCGGTCTCGTAGTTCCAGGCCAGCTCGGCACCGACCGCGCCTTCCTTGACGATCTGCGTAACCTGAGGTGGACGCAGGGACTTCTGCGCGTTGGCATAGACATACCAGGCGTCGTTGGCCTGGTAACCCACGGTCAGGCCCGGCAGCCATTCTTCAGACTTGTTCTCGCGCTCGAACCCGGTGATGCCATCGCTGTAGTTCATGCGCGCGTTTTCATAGCGCGCGCCGGGGGTGATGGTCAGGCGATGATCAAGCAGGCTGATGGCGTTGCTGATGTAGAAGGCACGGGCGCTGTCATCGAATTTCCAGTCGCGAAACGGTGCAGTCACACCCGTAGCCAGACTCTGCCGGTTGACCTTGTAACTGATGTCTTCGCTGACATAGCGGGCACCGAGTAGCCAGGTCTGGCCGACGGTGTCGCCATCGATGGTGGCGCTGATGCGCGGCTCCGAACCCCAAACCTTGAAGTCACGCGGGCCGTCCTGCTTGGTCACGGCCGTACCGTCCGGAGTGAACGGCAGGCCTACGACGAAATTGCGGTAGCTGTTGTGGGCAAAGTTGGTCCAGCTGAACTCCACCGAATCGAACGGCCCCATGGCGCCAAGACGCTGGGTGTAAGTGCCCCACACACGATCCGTGTCACCCTCGAAGCGGTCCAGCGGGCGCGTTGACTGACGCGGGTCGTCCTTGTAGTCCTTGACGCTGAGGGCTCCGGCCAGGTCCATGTCGGCCTTGTAATGCTGAACGCCGAAACTCAGATCCCGGTCATCATCGATGTTCCATTGGCCGCGCAGGCGGTAGTTCTGCACATCGGTATCAGAGTGTTCGCGCCCGTATTCGCCGCTCAGGGTATTGATGTCCAGTTGCAGCCCGAAGTTGTCGGTCAGGTAGCCGCCGGTGCCCAGATAGGTATCCCACAACTGGCGCCCGCCAGCATTGAACGTGGTTTTCTCCTGCAGGGTGGTTTCCCATTCGCGGGGAATCGGCTTGCTGATGAAGTTGATCACCCCGCCGACGTTGTTTGGACCGTATTGCACCGCTGCGCCCCCGCGCACGATATCAACCCGGTCGACCGTGGCCATGGTCATTGGGAACAGCGACAGGCCGGTCTGGCCGTAGGGTGCCAACGCGAGCGGGATGCCGTCCGACAAGGCCTGGATGCGTCCGCTGCGGCTCTCGTACAGCCCACGTACCGAAATCTGGGGCAGCGCACCGGTGCCGGTCTCGTCGAAAATCTTGATGCCCGGAACCCGTTGCAGCGCATCATCCAGGCCACGGGTGCTGGCTTTTTTCAGGTCGCTGGAATCGATGACGCTGCGACTCCCGGCATAGGTACGCACTTCCTGATCGCTGGCGGCACCCAGTACATCGCCCTCAATCGTCATGGGCGCCAGCTCAACGCTATGGCCGGGGGGTTGTTGATCGGCGGCCATGGCAGCCTGGCAAATACCCAGTGTCATGAGGCTCAGTGAAAAGTGTAGGGATATTGTTTTCATTGGACTACGTCGACTCATTATTGCTGTTGGAGAGAATGCAGGCGGGCTTTGAGGGCGTTATGCAGCAAGCCACGGTCTTCACCGGCCAGAAAACTGCGCACGCCGCGGGCGCGCCATAGCGCGTTCTGTTCGACGGTGCGAGGGTTGGCGCAAAAAGCGACGCCGGCGCCAAGACAGGCGTCGGCCATGCCTTGCAGGGTTTGCCAGACCCGAGGATTGAGAGGATCAGGCCCCAGGCCGAGATCGAGGGCCAGGTCCAGGGCGCCTTCCATGATCATGCCGACCCCGTCCAGTTGCAGGATGTCGCCCAGCGCGTCAACACCGGCGCGGCTTTCGATCATGGGAATAATGGGGGTCTGGCGGTTGGCCAGATCGATGTATTCGGGCAGTGGCAGGCGACCGAAGCCGGTGATGCGCCCACCGGTCATGCCGCGCTTGCCCAGGGGCGGAAAAAAGGCCGCCTCAATGGCGCGCTGAACCTGTACGGCGCTTTCGGTGCGTGACAGCACGATGGCTTCGATACCGGCGTCCAGCGCCCTGCCGATCAATTTCTCGTCCACTTGCGCCATGCGCAGCCAGGGCGAAATACCTGCGGCCTCACATGCCCGAACGCAATGCATGATGTCTTCTTCGGAGCGCAGCAAGTGCTCCAGATCAAGAATTACAAAGTCGTAGCCGGCAAACGCGAGCATCTCGCAAAGCATGGGTGAAGGCAGGGAATTGAGCATGCCGTAAACAACTTTCCCGTCTTGTAGCCGGGAAAAAACCGGAGAAGTTTTTATCACTGACACAGGTCCTTTTAGCGAGGCAGCACTGGCGCCAATAATAATCATTCTCAGATATAGGTAAACGATTTTTATTACCGAATAGCGATATTCGTGACGAACATCTTAAAAAAAACGTTTCAGGTTGTAGGAAAATGGCCATAAGCCATTGTTTTGCTGAGGTCCAGGTCCAGGTCCAGGAGGGAGAATCTGGACCTTGCCAAATTTCAGGCAAAAAAAAGCCGCTATCGCTAGCGGCTTTTTTACTATCTGGCTCCACGACCTGGACTCGAACCAGGGACCCAATGATTAACAGTCATTTGCTCTACCAACTGAGCTATCGCGGAATGGCGTCTATCTTACTGATATAAAAAGAGAAGTCAACACTTTTGCTGACTTCTCCCTGCATTATTCAGATGACCTGAACAATGGCGTCGGTTACCGCCTCAATGTTGCGCTGGTTCAAAGAAGCCACGCAGATTCGGCCGGTATCAAGGGCATAAATACCGAATTCGGTACGCAGACGCGTTACTTGTTCAACGGTCAGACCGGAGTACGAGAACATGCCACGCTGACGTGCAACAAAGCTTAAGTCATGCCCAGGAGCCTTTTTCGACAGCAGCTCAACCATTTGCAGACGCATGCCACGAATGCGCAGGCGCATTTCTGCCAGCTCGTCTTCCCACATCGCACGCAGCTCAGGGTTGTTAAGCACGGCTGCAGCAATGGTTGCACCGTGAGTCGGCGGGTTGGAGTAGTTGGTACGGATCACGCGCTTGACCTGGGACAGCACACGGGCGCTCTCTTCCTTCGATTCGGTGATGATCGACAGTGCACCGACACGCTCGCCGTACAGAGAAAACGACTTGGAGAACGAGCTGGAAACAAAGAAGCTCAGGCCCGAGCCGGCGAACAGGCGCACTGCAGCTGCGTCTTCGTCGATGCCGTCGCCAAAGCCCTGGTAGGCCATGTCCAGGAACGGGATCAGGCCTTTGGCCTTGACCACGTCCAGCACGTTCTGCCAGTCGGCCGGGGTCAGGTCGACACCGGTCGGGTTGTGGCAGCAAGCGTGCAGCACAACAATGGAGCCGGCGGGCAAGGCATTCAGATCTTCGAGCATGCCGGAACGGTTGACGTCATGGCTGGCGGCGTCGTAGTAACGGTAGTTCTGCACCGGAAAACCGGCAGCTTCAAACAGTGCACGGTGGTTTTCCCAGCTTGGATCGCTGATCGCGACTACTGCGCCTGGCTGCAGTTGCTTAAGGAAGTCAGCACCGATTTTCAGCGCGCCCGTACCGCCAACGGCTTGAGTGGTGATCACCCGGCCAGCTGCCAGCAACGGCGACTCGGCACCGAACAACAGCTTTTGCACGGCCTGGTCGTAGGCGGCAATACCATCGATCGGCAAATAACCGCGCGACGCGTGCTGGGCAACCCGGATCGTTTCGGCTTCGACAACGGCACGCAAGAGCGGAATTCGTCCCTCTTCGTTGCAGTAAACACCAACCCCCAGGTTCACTTTGCTGGTACGGGTATCGGCGTTGAATGCTTCGTTGAGGCCCAGGATAGGATCGCGTGGTGCCATTTCGACAGCGGAGAACAGGCTCATTATTACGGCGGCTCTGAATGGGGAATGGAGGGGGTGACAACGCTCCAGCCGATTGCACTAGAGCGGTGCACAAACGGGGAGCAAGTATAAGCCCGATCAGGATTCGGGCAACAGCCTATTGCCGGTTTTACCCAAGTATTTGAGTTTATTTTCAGGCCACTGGTCTAATTGCAATCTTTGCCGATATGCCCGTATCAGAGCTGTACCTTGAAACAGTCGGACATGACCTCCATATTTAGCCGTATCCTGTTTTTTCCTGCGGCCTGAGTCGCATGCACTTATAAAGGCTACTGCTTTTATAGAAGCAAACCCTGAGGTCCTTCATGCCCGATTTTCAGCTTGTTACCCGCTTCAAGCCCGCAGGCGATCAACCCGAAGCCATTCGCCAGATGATTGAAGGCATCGAAGCCGGCCTGTCGCACCAGACCCTGCTCGGGGTAACCGGTTCGGGCAAGACGTTCAGCATTGCCAACGTGATCGCCCATGTGAACCGCCCCACCCTGGTGCTGGCGCCCAATAAAACCCTGGCTGCCCAGCTGTACGGCGAGTTCAAGTCATTCTTCCCGAACAACGCGGTGGAGTACTTCGTCTCGTACTATGACTACTACCAGCCCGAAGCGTACGTGCCCTCCTCCGATACCTTTATCGAGAAGGATGCCTCGATCAACGACCATATCGAGCAGATGCGCCTGTCCGCAACCAAGGCCCTGCTGGAGCGCAAGGACGCGATCATCGTTACCACGGTGTCGTGCATTTATGGCCTGGGCAGCCCCGAGACCTATCTGAAGATGGTGTTGCACGTCGACCGTGGCGACAAGCTCGACCAGCGCGAGTTGCTGCGCCGCCTGGCCGATCTGCAATACACCCGCAACGATATGGACTTTGCCCGCGCCACCTTCCGCGTGCGCGGCGATGTGATCGACATCTATCCTGCCGAATCGGATCTGGAGGCGGTGCGCATCGAACTGTTCGATGATGAAGTCGAAAGCATCAGTGCCTTTGACCCGCTGACCGGCGAAGTCATCCGCAAGATGCCGCGCTTTACCTTCTACCCCAAGAGCCACTATGTGACACCGCGCGAAACCCTGCTCGACGCCGTGGAAGGGATCAAGGAAGAACTCAAGGAGCGGCTCGAATACCTGCGGGCCAACAACAAGCTGGTCGAGGCCCAGCGCCTGGAACAGCGCACCCGCTTCGATCTGGAAATGATCATGGAGCTGGGTTACTGCAACGGCATCGAAAACTACTCGCGCTACCTTTCGGGCCGCGAGTCCGGGGCCCCGCCACCGACCCTGTTCGACTACCTGCCGGCCGACGCGCTGCTGGTGATCGACGAGTCTCACGTCAGCGTGCCGCAAGTGGGCGCCATGTACAAAGGCGACCGTTCGCGTAAAGAGACCCTGGTGGAATATGGCTTCCGCCTGCCCTCGGCACTGGACAACCGGCCGATGCGTTTTGACGAATGGGAACGCATCAGCCCGCAGACCATTTTTGTTTCCGCCACCCCTGGCAACTACGAAGCCGAACATTCGGGCCGCGTGGTCGAGCAGGTGGTGCGCCCCACCGGCCTGGTCGATCCGCAGATCGAAGTGCGTCCGGCCCTCACCCAGGTCGACGATTTGCTCTCCGAGATTGCCAAGCGCGTGGCGCTGGAAGAGCGTGTGCTGGTCACCACCCTGACCAAACGCATGTCCGAAGACCTCACCGATTACCTGGCCGACCATGGCGTGCGGGTACGCTATCTGCACTCGGATATCGACACCGTGGAGCGCGTCGAAATCATCCGCGATCTGCGCCTGGGCGTATTTGACGTGCTGGTGGGGATCAACCTGCTGCGTGAAGGGCTGGACATGCCCGAGGTGTCGCTGGTGGCGATCCTGGACGCCGACAAGGAGGGCTTCCTGCGCTCCGAACGCTCGTTGATCCAGACCATTGGCCGGGCGGCGCGTAACCTCAATGGCCGGGCGATTCTGTACGCTGATCGCATCACCGGCTCGATGGAACGCGCCATTGGCGAGACCGAACGCCGGCGCGAGAAACAGATCGCTTTCAACCTCGCCAACGGCATTACGCCCAAAGGCGTGTTCAAGGATGTCGCGGATATCATGGAGGGTGCGGTGGTGCCGGGTTCGCGCAGCAAAAAGCGCAAAGGCATGGCCAAGGCCGCGGAAGAAAACGCCAAGTACGAGAACGAGCTGCGCTCGCCCAGCGAGATCAGCAAGCGCATTCGCCAACTGGAAGAAAAAATGTACGCCCTGGCCCGCGATCTCGAGTTCGAGGCGGCGGCGCAAATGCGCGACGAAATCGGCAAACTGCGCGAGCGGTTATTGCAGGTTTAACGCCCCACATTGTCCCTGTGGGAGCGGGCTTGCTCGCGATTGGATCGATGCGGTGTATCAGGTAAACCGCGCCGTTTCTATCGCGAGCAAGCCCGCTCCCACAGGGCAATCTCTCAGACGGCTACCGCCGCTACCGCCTCGACCTCAAACAACATCTCATCCAGCGCCAGGCGCGGCACCGGGATCAAGGTGCAGGCCGGGGCCGGCAGCTCCCCCCATACCCGCTTCACTTCGGCGCCCAAAATCTGTAAGCGCTCCAGGCTGTGATCCACGATCAATACGGTGATCTTGGCCACGTCCTTGATCTGTGCATCGGCCGCTGCCAGGGCGATCTGCAGGTTGGCAAAGGCCTGGCGCACCTGCTCGGCGAAGTCCGTCGACAGCTCACTGTCGGCGTTCTCGCCGCCCTGGCCGGCGGTGTACACCAGCCGCACATTCGCGGCCACACGGGCAACATGGGAGTAACCGTTGGGCGCAGGGTCATACAGCCCGACGGGGTTGAGCAACAGCACTGCGGAGTCAGAATTCTTGTCCATAAAATACGCACCAGTGGCAGTGGGATAAGCAAGCGCGCTATTCAACCACTCTCGCCAAGCCGTACGCCAGCGCCCTCGCGACACAGGCCGCAAATATGCAAGGATGTTACGCCGCAGCGCACCAAAGCCGTTTTCCAAGGATGACCATGACTGCCATCACCACCCAAATGCCCCTTGTGCCGGGGCGCCTCGAACAAATGTCGACCCGCATTGCCTTTTTCATCGCCGGTTTTGGCCTCGCCGCCTGGGCGCCACTGGTGCCCTACGCCAAAGCCCGTGCGGGACTGGACGAGGCCACTTTGGGCTTGTTATTGCTGTGCCTGGGCGCGGGCTCAATCCTGGCGATGCCCATTGCCGGCATCCTCGCCAGCCGTTATGGCTGCCGCCGGGTGCTGGTGGGCGGCACGCTGTTGATCTGCCTCGCGCTGCCACTGCTGGCGACGGTCAGTGCCATACCGCTACTGATCGCCACACTCTTCTTGTTTGGCGCTGGGCTCGGCGCCGTCGACTCCACCGTCAACTTGCAGGCCGTGATCGTCGAGCGTGCCAGCGGGCGCACCATGATGTCGGGTTTTCACGGGCTGTTCAGCGTCGGCGGGATTGCCGGCGCGGCCGGGGTCAGCGCCCTGCTGGCGCTGGGCCTGACGCCGCTGTGGGCGATTGTGGTGGTGATTGCATTGATCCTCGCAGCCCTGCTCAAGGCTGCTCCGCACCTGCTGCCTTATGGCAGCGAAAGCAACGGTCCGGCGTTTGCCGTGCCCCACGGCGTGGTGCTCTTTATCGGCTTGCTGTGCTTTACCGTGTTCCTGGCCGAAGGCGCAATGCTCGACTGGAGCGCCGTATCCCTGACCTCCGAGAAAGGCATTGGCGATGCCTATGCCGGGCTGGGTTATGCCGCGTTTGCCTTGACCATGACCGCGGGCCGACTGATGGGCGATACCATCGTCAAGCGTCTGGGTGCGCGGCTGGTGATTGTCCTGGGTGGGTTGTTTGCCGCCGCGGGCATGGCCCTGGCAACCCTGGCACCGAACTGGGAGTCAGCATTGCTCGGTTATGCGCTGGTGGGCGCAGGGTGTTCGAATATCGTGCCGGTGCTGTACACCGCCGTGGGCAAACAGACCGTAATGCCGGAGCATATCGCCGTGCCAGCCATTACCACCCTGGGGTATGCGGGGATTCTGGCAGGGCCTGCGGCCATCGGCTTTATCGCCCATGCCAGCAGCCTGGGCGCGGCCTTTTTGCTGATCACCGCCATGCTGATAGCCGTAGCCATCAGCGGGCGGATTTTGCGGGTTTAGAGCGAGCCCCTCACCCCAGCCCTCTCCCGGCGGTAGAGGGGGCCGATGGGTGGTGTTGCACAAATTTGCTTCTGCTTTTAGTCCCCTCTCCCTCCGGGAGAGGGGGCTTTTGGGTTAAAAACCCACACTCGCCTGCACAAAGAACGTACGCGGCTCGCCCAGGTAAATCCCCGCGTTGTTGTCGCTGGAGCGGGTGTAGTACTCCTGGTTGAACAGGTTCTTGATCCCCGCTCCCACTTTCAGGTTTGACGCTTCAGGGCCGAAGTCGTAACCGACTCGGGTGCTCCAGGTCGCATACCCAGGAATATCGCCGTACTGGCCATCCGGGGTCGGATCAGTGATGTACACCCCGCCAGTGCCCGGCGCGTGCTGCTGGGACTGGGCAAACATGTCCAGGTTGTAGGTCCAGCGGTTGACCACGTAACGCGCCCCGAGGTTGACCACCTGGCGCGAATACAGCGGCAGATCACGCCCTTTGAAGTTGGGGATGTCACCCTCGGACGTCGCCTTGGTGTAGGTAAAGCCCGCATTGACCGACAGGCCGTCAAGGCGTGCGTCCAGTGCCGACATATCGTAGTGAACCGAGGTCTCGATACCCTGGTGCCTGGTCGCGCCCAGGTTGGTCCAGCCCACATCGTTGCTCACATATTGCAACTCGTCGGCAAAGTCGATGTAGAACAGCGTCACCTCACCGCCCCATACACCATTGTCGTAACGCGTACCCAGTTCATAGGTCTTGGCCTTTTCAGGACGCAAACCTGCTGCGGTCGCATCGCCGACACCGCCCTGGCCCAGCTGGAAGTACTGCAGGCTGCCGAACGAGGTCTCGTAGTTGGCAAACAGTTTCCACGCGTCCGACAGGTGATACATCACGCTCAGGGCCGGCAGTGCTTCGCTGCTGTCGATGCTGCGGTTTTTTTCCTGCACTGGTTTGCCGTTATTGCCCAGTACCGGGCGGTCGTGCCAGTTGGTGCTGATCCGCTCAAAGCGGATACCCGGGGTGACCGTCCAGTTGCCCACATCGATCTTGTCATCGATATAGAACGCGTTGGCCTCGGTGCCACCTGTGCGATCCTGATACACATGACCGTCTGCCCCGGGCCCCGGCACAGGCACGTTATTGACCAGGTACACCTGGCTGGCCTCTTCATGCATCGCCTCTTTGAGGTAGCGATAGCCCAGCCCCACTTCCTGCGTGACCGGCCCCAGGGTGAACACATGGGACACCCGCGGCTCGATACCGAAGGTGTGGTAACTGCGCGGATACGAAGCCAGGGTTTGCAGATTGCGGGCTGCAATGTTGCTGCCACGGAAGCTGTCGGTGTAATAGGTCAGGACTTCAAACTGGGTCTGGTCGTCGATCTGACGCAGGTACTTGAAGGACACATCCTTGCGTCGCCCGGTAAAGTTGTCGTAGTCACGCAGCGACTGGTACGGGTCAGCGTCAAACTGCTTTTGGGTCAGGCCACCGGGCATGTCCGCGGTGGCGTCGTAGTAGTGGAAATTGAGGGTGAAATCATCCTGGTCGGTGGGTGCCCAGTGGGTCTTGAGCAAGACGTCATCGATATCGTTGTCGTTGTTGCGCGCGCGATAGCCATCACCCTTGACTCCGGAATACAGCAATGCAGCACCGATACCGTTATCCGCCGTGCCGCCGAGAAATGCCGATTCAATATGTTTCCAGCCACCACGCTCGGAGGTTTCCAGGGTTGTGCCGACCTCGCCCTGGAAGGTCTCGGGGATGGCCCGGGTCACAAAGTTGATCACCCCGCCCACGTTTTGCGGCCCGTAGCGCACCGAGCCGGCACCGCGTACCACGTCGATGCTGTCCAGGTTGCCCGATGAAATCGGTGCCATCGACAATTGTGGCTGGCCGTAGGGTGCAAACGCTGCCGGAATACCGTCAATCAGGACGGTGGAGCGCGGTGACAGACGCGACGTCAAACCCCGCACCCCCACGTTCAGCGAGATATCACTGCCGCCCGTGCCGTTGGACTCCTGCACCTGAACACCCGGGATACGCTTGAGGGCATCACTGACGTTCATCGTGCCCTGCTCGACCATCGCTTCGCGACGCACCACTGTCCGCGCCCCCGGGTGGTTCTGCACCACCGCGTCATTGGCATCGCTCAGCCAGTTGCCAACCACCTTTACATCCACCGGCCCCAGTTCCAGCGGCCCGGACGCTGGCGCAGCAGCACTGACCGTGGGCGCCGCACGCAGGGTTACAGCATCACCGTCAAGCTCGTAGCTCAAGCCACTGTCCTGCAGCAGTCGGGCCAGCGCCTGTTCTGGCGACAGGTTGCCATTCACCGCCGGAGCCTGCTTGCCAGCCACCAGCTGCGGGCTGAAAAACACTTGCAATGCCGTTTGCTGCGCCAGTTGGCTCAGGGCCGAGCCCAGGGGCTGAGATTGAATATGGATCACAGCCGGCGCAGATTCGCCAGCAAAAGCACAGGGCATTGCCGCGCTCACCGCCAGGGCCAACGCCAGCGGTAGCAGGCGCGTCCGGGCGACAGAAGATGGAATGCTCAGGGGTGTTTCAAGCGAGGATAGTCGCCCACGAAGATTGTTGTTTTTCACGTCGAGTCTTGCCCTATGGATCGCACTTGAGTGCAACTGTTAATACAAACCAGTTGCAGTTGATCAAGAAGACGAAGAACTCGAAAAAAACCTGAATCCCCAGCGCAATTATTTTCTGGCAATGATCTCCTGGCTGCCATCTGCGCGGGTTTTGATAGCCACCGGGAGGATCTGCGGCAACGCCTTGAGCAGGGCATCGGTGTCATCGGTTTTGAATACGCTGGAAAGCCGCATTTGCGCCAGCGCTGGGGTGCTGACGTGCAGCGGCTTGTCGCGATAGCGCGAGACCTCGGCGGCCACCTCGCCCAGACTGACATCTTCAAATACCAGTTGCCCCTTGCGCCAGGCCGTCAGCGCCCCGGTATTAACTGCCTGCGCGGCCGCTACATGGCCCCGGGCATCGACCACGGTACCCAACCCGGCAGTCAGGTTGACCTGTGCATCCGGATTGCCTCCCTGGACCCGCACATGCCCTGATTCCACCGCAACCCGCGTCTGCTCGGCTTCGCGCAGCACATCAAAACGGGTACCGGTCACCGTTACCCTGCCGGCCCCGGCCTGCACCACAAATGGCCGCTCCGGATCATGGGCCACACTGAACATGGCTTCGCCCTGCTCCAGTTCAACATTGCGCTGCTCACGCGCAAAGCTGACGCGCACACGGCTGCGACCATTGAGTTCAATGCTCGAGCCATCAGGCAAATCAAGGGTGCGCTGCTCTCCCAACACCGTGGCAAATTCGGCGTGATAACCCGCCGACGACTGCAGTTGCATCCATACACCCGCCCCCGCCGCCACGGCCACAATACCTGCGGCCAGCCCGCAAGCCAGTAACGAAAGGCGTGTCGGCTTCGCCACCGGCACTTCACACAGCGCCCGCATGCGGGCCCGGGGCAAGAGATCGGCGGCTGACCACAGGCTGGCCAGCCACTGATACTCCGCCTCATGGCTGGCATGCTGCGTACGCCAGGCTTCAAACTCGGCCTGCTCGCACGCACCCAGGGTTTGTGCTTGCACCCGGGTAAACCAGGTGGCCGCCGCATCACGCACGTTGGCGCTGCCACAGGTACAGTCTCGTGTATCCATCCTGCAATCCTTTACCGATGTCATCACGGCGCCTCCACCCGTTCACGCAGATGGCGCAGGGTGCGGATCATATACTTTTCCACCATGTTCCTGGACAGCCCCAGGCGTTCGGCAATCTCGGCCTGGGTCAGGCCTTCGATTTTCTGCCAGACGAAAACCTTGCGACAATTGAGCGGCAGTTCCTGCAAAGCCCTTTCGACCGACTCAGCCAACTGGATAGCGCGCATATACTGCTCCGGATCGCCGGTTTGCGACGAACTTGGGGGAACGGCAGCCAGCTCCTTGGCGTCGCGTAACTCCTGGCGGCGAAAACCGTCTACCGCAATATTGCGTGCAGTCTGATGCAAATAGGCGCGTGGCTGCTCAACCGCATCCGGGTTGGATTCAAGCACGCGGACAAAGGTGTCATGGGCCAGGTCTTGCGCCTGCTGCCGATTGCGCAGGCGCCGGGTCCAGGTGCCGATCAACTCTTCGTAGTGTTCAAAGAAGCCCGTTCTACGGGGCACTTTCTGAGTCATCGCACAGGACTGCACAGGTGGGGCGCGAATAGTAATGCTTCCTATTAGAGCCAGCAATCACCCGGATGACAGAAGGTCTTCGCACTACATTTCGGCCTTGGCCAGCAAACGCCTCTCAACCGCTGTAACACCGCTGAAACCGTAACGCCATGCAGTTGACAGGCCCACCAGCCCCATCAGCGCACAAAACCCCAGGCACACCCAGGGACTCCACGGCATCAGCGCGATCAGCAGCAACGGCGTGGTACTGGCCCAAAGCGCATAGGCGATATTATAGGTAAAGGAAATCCCCGAAACCCGGATCGGGGCCGGGAACAGTCCGACCATCACCGACGGCACCACCCCGACAATCCCGCAGGTCAAGCCGGCGAACGCATAGGCCAGGCCGGGCAAAACCCACTCCCCGACCAGGCTGGCATACAACACGCCAATGCCCAGCGGCAGCAGCAGACTGTACAGTGCGATGCTGCGCCATACGCCGATACGGTCAACGATTAACCCGGCCAGCACACAGCCTATATTCAAAAATACGATACCCAGGCTGCTCAACGCAAAGGTATGGCTGGCAGTCATGCCGAAGCGCTGCTGCATCACGGTCGGCGTGATAACCACAAACACCACAACGGCACTGGTGAGCACGCAGGTCAGCAGCGCTGCCGGCAGCAATGAAGCCCGGTGCTCGCGCAATACTGTGCGCAAGGGGAACTCGGCCCGGCCCTCTTTACGTTCACGCAGGGCCAGAAACACCGGCGTTTCACTGAGCCAACGGCGCAACCACACGCCAATCACGCCGAACACGCCACCGAGCAGGAACGGAAAGCGCCAGGCGTAATCGAGGATTTCTGCCGGGGTAAACAGCTGTGCCAGCAGTGTGGCGGTCAAGGCCCCGATCAAGTAACCAAAAGTCAGCCCGGCCTGCAAAAAACCAAGGGCAAAGCCGCGGCGACCGGCCGGCGCATGTTCGGCCACAAACACCCAGGCACTGGGCACTTCGCCACCGACCGCTGCGCCCTGCAGGATGCGCAGGGCCAGCAGGATCAGCGGGGCGAAGTAACCGATTTCGGCGTAAGTGGGCATAATGCCGATCAGCAGGCAGGGCAGCGCCATCATCAGGATGCTCAGGCTGAATACCCGTTTGCGCCCCAGGTGATCGGCAAAATGCGCCATCAGAATCCCGCCCAGCGGACGCGCCAGATAGCCGGTCACAAAAATCCCGAAGCTTTGCAGCAGACGCAGCCATTCGGGCATGTCCGGGGGAAAAAACAGCTGGCTGAGGGTCAGGGCAAAGAACACGAAAATGATAAAATCGTAGATCTCCAGCGCCCCGCCCAGGGCCGCAAGGCCCAGGGTTTTATAGTCGGAACGGGTAAAGCGCACCGTTGTGGTTTGAGTATCGGCAGACATAAATAGGCTCAATATGAACGGGACACGCCTATATTGGCGTTTGCGGTCGAGGGCGCGAGCATAGCAAAACCTGTGGGCAACTACCCCTGCCACCCCCCACCCAGCGCCGCAAACACATCCACCAGGGACAACGAGACCTGCGCAGTGCTGTCCACCAGCGCCGCTTCGTTGGCCAGCAACGCGTTTTGCACCGTGAATACGTTGAGAAAGTCCACCGTACCCTGGGCATATTGCTGGTGCACGCTGTCCAGCGCCCGCTGGCTATGCATCACCGCCTGCTGCAGGCTGTCGCGCCGGCGCTGGCTGGCCTGATACGCCACCAGCGTATCGTCCACCTCATGCCAGGCGCGCAATACGGTTTGCTGGTAGGCAATGCCCGCCTCCTGCTGGCGCCCTTCCTGCAACTGCAAGGCCCCTTGCAAACGCCCGCCCTCGAACAACGGTACGCTCAAGCCCGGGCCGAATGCAAAACTGCGCGACCCCCAACTGCCCAGATCCGACAGCTGCGTGGCTTGAAAACCGATACTGCCGGACAGGGTAATCCGCGGATAGAAGTCCGCCTCGGCCATGCCGATCGCTGCAGTGGCTGCATGCAATCGGGCCTCGGCACGACGAATATCGGGCCGCCGTTGCGCCAATTCGCTGGGCAGACCGATCGGCACATCGGCGCCATAGGCCGGCACCCCTGCCGCTGCGCTCAATTGTGCCTGCAAGGCTCTCGGCTCGCGGGCCAGCAGCAAGCCGAGAGCATTGATCAACTGTGCACTGCGTTGCTGCAAGGGGGCCTGACGTGCTTCGATCTCGGCCACTTGGGCGCCAGCTTCAGACACCTGCAAATCCGTAGCCACGCCCTCCCGCAGCTGCAACCGGGTCAGTTCCAGGCTGCGGCGGGCGATTTGCAGGTTTTGCTCCACCACGGCCAATGCCTGCTGAGTGCCGCGCAACTGAATATAGTGCTGCGCGGTCTGCACGATCACCAACAGTTGCACCGCGTTACGGTCCTGCACCGCCACTTGTACCGAGGCATCAGCCGCTTCCACCGAACGCTTGACCCGGCCCCAGAGGTCAGCCTCCCAACTGAACCCAAGGCCACCATTCCACAGGTTGAAAGCCTGCTTGCCACTGTGCCCGGAAGGGTCACTCAAACCTTTCTGGCTGTTACGGCTCCGACTGTAAGCCGCCGTTGCACCGACCTCGGGCAAGGTGTCGGCGTTGATCTGACGGCGGATAGCCAGGCTTTGTTGCAAGCGGCTTGCAGCCAGTTGCACATCAAAGTTGCGCTGCTGCGCCTCGCGCACCAGCGCCGACAATTGCCTGTCGCCGAAACGGTCCCACCAGTGCAGGTCCACCGCTGTTTGCAGCGCATGGTTGTGCCCCGCCTCAGTGGGTACCGACGCCCAGTTCGCAGGCAACTTGGGCACGGGAGCCTTGAAGTCCGGGCCTACCACGCAACCACTCAGGCTCAGTACGCTGTAACAGGCCACAGCCAGGGCCACTGCAGTTTTGTTCATCGAGTGCTGACCTGCTGATCGTGAGCCATTGCCGTGTCGATGGAGGCATCCACCGACATCCCCAGGCGCAATTGGCTGGCCAGTAACTGCCCGTGATCCAGAGTGACTTTCACCGCAATACGTTGCGCCACTTTGGTGAAGTTGCCCGTGGCGTTATCCGGAGCAATCGCCGAGAACGTCACCCCCGTGGCCGGGGCGATGCTGTCCACGGTGCCTTGCAGGGTCTGCCCCGGAAAACTGTCGACCTTGATCGTCACACGCTGCCCTGCCTGCATGTTGGTGAGCTGGTGCTCGAGAAAGTTGGCCACCACATAGGCGTCGGCCAGCGGCACCACCGCCAGCACGGTGTCGCCGGGTTTGACGTAAGCGCCAAGGCGCACACTGCGACGCCCCACCACACCGTCAAACGGTGCCAGCAGTTGTGTATGCGACAAGTCCAGATCGGCCCGTGCCAGTAAGGCCTCGGCATACTGCACCGAGGCTTGCGCGGCCGTAGCCCGGGCGGCCAGCACCCGGGTTTGCTGGCGAGCAGCTTCCAGTGCAGCCTTGTGCTGTGCCAACTCGGCACGCGCGGTGAGCGAACGGTTTTTCGCCTGCTGGGAGTTCTGCAGCGTGCCTGCGCCCTGCCCGGCCAGATGCTGATAACGCTGCAACTCATGCTCGGCAAATTCGACCTGCGCCAGATCCGCATCGACCGTGGCCTTGGCCTGCTCGATCAACGAACGCTGGCGTTCCAGCATCGCCAGGGCATTGACCCGTTGTGCCTGTGCCGTCGCCACGCTGGCTTGCGCAGCCTGCACGGCAGCGCGGTAGTCCTGCGGATCGATCCGCGCCAGCAACTGACCGGCCTTGACCGGCTGGTTATCCTGCACCAGCACCTCGTCGATAAACCCCGCCACTTTTGGCGCAATCAAGGTGTAATCGGCGCTGACAAAGGCATCATTGGTGTTCTGCACGGTGCCCGTGGCAAAGACCAACCGCCACAACCCGTACAGCACGATCACTGCCAACGCGACTGCGCCGACCAGAACCCAGGGCTTGCGCCCGTTTGTTGTACTCATTTCACAACTCCAGCAGCTGTGCCCGGCGCGTAGATCCGCGTGGGGCCAAAAGGAATTAACACAATCAGAAAAAGCGCCAGGACGGCCATGTACAGATAAAGATCGGAACTGGTCAGCACCACGGCCTGCTGATGAACCCGGCGCGCCAGGTCTGTGCCGGAATTGACCAGCGGCGAGTTGCCCAGCCGATCGAGCAACATGGTTGAGTGGTAGTGCTCGCGATTGAGCGTCAGCACCCCCAGCACACTGCTTGCTGCCACCGCCGAAAACCCTTTGACGGTGTTGAACCAGGCCGATGCAAACGGGCCATCCGCCGGGTTCAGGCCGCCGGTGGCGAGCATCAGCAGAGGAATCACTGCCATGGGCTGGGCGATGATCTGTATCGCCTGCAAGCTGTAAAAATTTTCCCGGTTCCACACCGAGGTAACTTGCGAACCGATGCCGCAGGCCAGCGCCAGCAACCCCAGACCAATGGCCAGCACCCAGCGACAATCGACCCAGCGCAGATTGCACAACGCAACGACCAGTGGCAGCGCAATCAATTGCGGCAAGGCCACCAGCAACATCACCGGCGCGGTTTCGAGGGGGCGATAGCCCTGCACCTGAGCGAGGTAACTGGACGGAATCTTGATCACTGCCAGCAACACAAACAACACCCCGCCCAGCGTCAACAATGCATGGGCAAGATTGCGGATTTTCAGCAGTTGCAGCTTGAAAAACGGCAGCGGATGGGACCACTCATTGATAAAGAACAGCACCATCAGGGCCGTGCCGGCGACGATAAAAAAACGGATCATCGGCGACTCGAACCAGTTCAGGCGCTGACCCAGCTCCAGCGCCAGTACCAGCATGATCAACCCCGGCAAACCCAGGAGCAGGCCGCGCCAGTCAAACTGCTTGAAACGCTCCAGACGCAACGGGTCTTGCGGCAAGCCCCAGGCCACGCAGGCCATCGACAACAGGCCCAGGGGGATGATTTGCCAGAACGCCCATTGCCACCCGGCGTACTCCACCCACCAGGCCGATAACGGCGTGCCGAAGCTGGGCCCGAAAGTGGCCGTCAGCGCATAACTGCCCAGGCCATACAGGCGAATGCCCGGCGGCAGGAAGCGCAACGCCACTGACATCAACATCGGCGGCAAGGCCCCACCGGCAAAGCCTTGCAAGGTGCGCAGCAGCATCAGCGCATCAACATTCGGGGCCAGAGGGCAAAGAATGCCCAACAGTAAAAAGGCGCCGATGGCACACAGGGTAAAACGGCGCAGGGAAAAGGTGGCTGCACACCACGGCGCAAAGGCCATGGCACTGATGGACGTGGCCGAATACACCGCCAGCAGCCAGGTGCTTTCGTCATAACCGATACCCATCGCCCCGCGGATATCGGGCATGGCCACCTTGGTGACATTCTCGTTGAACCCCGACACCAGCACGGCGAGCAAAACGCCCAGCAGACCGGTAAAAATCCGCAGGCCAAACGCCGCACTGCTGGCCGGGGCCGGGGCGGGAGCCACGGCACCCGCAACCAGCGCCGTCACAGCGCAGCTCCAGGCGCCAGACTGCGCCCATGGTCAAACCGCCAATACATGGCTGACTCCGTCGTCTTGATAGATGACAGAAAGTTTAATCAGCCGGCATAGCTATAAAAATTGATAAATAACTAACTGTGGAGTGCGTCAGACGCAACCATTGTAATGTTGACTCCCTCCCCGTAGCAGCAGCCTCGTTCCTTCGGCAGCGGCTACAGAGGTTGCGGTCAAATCACCGCGTTGTCACAAAAGGTCTTGAGGGTACGACGCAGCCAGCGGTGGGCATGGTCGTTGTCCAGCCGCGGATGCCAGGCCTGGACAATATCCACCGGCTGCAGGGTGATCGGCAGCTCGAACGGGCGCAGTTTGAGGCCCAGTGGCTCCAGGTTTTTGAGCAGCACCTGGGGCATCAGCGGCAGGATCAGATCCTCCCCTGCCAGGGCAAAAATCGCCGAGTAGAACGTCGGCGTGGTAAACGACACCCGACGCTCCAGCCCCAGTTCGGCCAGCAGCGCATCAATCGGCCCGCGGGCATGGCCCCTGCGGGACACACTGATGTGGTCAAAACTGGCAAAGCGCCGGGCCGTAACAGGCTCATCGAAAATCGGATGCCCTTCCCGTGCCAACCCCACAAACGGACAGGTAAACAGCCTCTGGACCTTGATATCCGGGCTGAAGCGGTTAGTGGCGCAGATAGTCAGGTCAATGCGACCTTCATTCAGTGCCTCGTCATCAGTAAAACCCTCAGGTACCACCCGCAACGTAGCCTTGGGCATCTCCAGGGCCATTTGCTGGCGCAGTGCTGCGCCATACACACCAAAAAACACGTCATTGGCGCGAATGCTGAACGTACGCTCCAGCTCACGCAAATCACTGTTCTGGCTCTGGGTGAACACCCCGTGCGCCAGCTCCACCACACCGCGCACCTGTTCACGCAACTCCAGTGCACGGGGCGTGGGCACCAGGCCACGCCCTGAACGCACCAGAATGGGGTCGTTCAAGACCTCGCGAATCCGGGTCAGGGTGCGGCTCATGGCCGGGGCACTCAGGTTCATGCGTCGGGCAGCACCCACCACAGAGCCCTCTTCGAGCAAGACATTCAAGGTAACCAGTAGATTCAAGTCAGGTATTTGCATGGAGCAAAGGGTATCGGCTAACGCTCCCCCTGCCTAGCCAACCAGAAATGCACCATTGTTGCGCAGCAGGTAAAACAGTTTCGCTCACTCTTAGCTAGCTAACTAAGAGTAGCATTGATACATTGCCGCTCGTCAGGTTTGCGCCTGACGCTCTCTTTGGTTGAGATTTTTGGCCATTACCGGATCCCCATGATGGTAATGGCCTTTTTTACGCCTGCCGCTTTTCCTGCCCCACAATAGAGCCATCCCCAGTGGTGGACCCGCCAGACCTGAACTACGCTGCCAGCCCAATCCACTACAGCAATTGGGGACTTTATGCGGCTGGGTAAAAAGATTTCGAATCTGGAACAGTTGGTCTGCAAAAATTACCGCTGGATCCACGCCACCCGCATCAGCCTGGCGTTCCTGATTACCTTTGTTGTCATCCGCTTCTTCAAGCTCGACGGCGCCTCCTATGCCCTGATCACCATGCTCATTGTTATGGGACCACAGCCCTACTGGGGCAACGTATTCTCCCGGGCCCTGCAGCGTACCGGCGGCACAGTACTGGGCGCGCTGTCCGGGCTGGTGGCGCTGTATCTGGAGATGCACTCTTTTAGCCTGATGCTGCTCTGGTGCGCGGTGATGATGTTTATTGCCGGCTACCTGACCCTGGGCAAACACCCCTATATGGCCCTGCTGATCGGAGCAACCCTGGCGGTGGTCAGCTGCGCCCCGCCCAATGACATGGAGTCGGCACTCACCCGCAGCGGCTATGTGCTGGCAGGTTCTTTGTTGGCCATGCTCTACACCAGCATTTACCCACAGCGGGCCTATACCGACCTGCGGATCAAGTTCAGCGAGAGCCTGGGCAAGATCAATACCCTGTACTCGCAATACTTCTCCCCGCGAATCCCCGAACGCCCCAATCTGGATGATCAACTGAAGAACGAACTGGACGCGGTCATCAAGTTGCGCAACTACATCACCCCTGCCAGCAACGAAAGCAACCTCAAGCCACAAGTGTTCGAGTCCCTGCAAACCCTGCACCGCAACCTGCTGGCCACCATGAGCCTGATGATTGACGCTTATTGGTCATCACGGGAAAGCCACCTGCTGATCGAAAGCGAGCCCGCCTTGAACGGTCTGCACCAGTTGATCCCGCAAGCGCTCGAATCGCTGCAGAACAAGCTGTGTATGGGCATTTCCAACAACCAGATCAGCGGCGAACTGCGCCAGAAAGCCCACGATCTCAAGGAGCTTGTGCTCAAGAGCCTGGACGGCAAGATCACCGAGACACCCTTTTATGCCTATGTCTGGCTAAGCCTGGAGATGCTCAGGCAATTGACCGAACTCAATGACCAGTTGCATGCCGCGCTGTACCACTGCGGCCATCGGCATTTGTTTAAAAACGACAAGTTTCCCGACGAAAAATAACGTAACACCCACAGCAAAAAAGTTACATCCGACTCATTTAGATGACTTATCGCACTAAAGATGAAGAATCTTCGTACATAAACATGGAGTTTTCAGCGATTAACGACGCTTAAACCACAAACTCAAAACATATAACAAATTGTTTTATAAGAAGTTTTTAACAAAACCTTGTATTTCATATTGTGTCAACAACCTCTGACCCGCACGCCTGCAACACCTGGCCTGCCTGAAATTATGGTCTAGGCTCTGCTCGCACCCGTATTAATGGATTTGAACGGTTGAGCTTATGAAACGACAACAGGCATTAAAAAAACCCACTCACTCGTCAACCCGCCTTCACACGTACCCATCGTGTGGAGTGTTTTGCATGCGCGCACGCCTGAGCGGCACTCCAGAACGTTAATTCTTACCGCACTGTAGATAGGAGGGCTTATGCAGCTCACCCCCAGAGAAGTCGAAAAGCTGATGGTTTACACCCTGTCGGACGTCGCATTCCGGCGCAAGGCTCGCGGCTTGAAATTGAACTATCCAGAGGCTGTTTCAATTATCACCGTGACCGCCCTGGAAGGCGCACGCGATGGCAAGTCGGTTGAGGATGTGATGACCGAGGCCAGCAAAGTACTCACCAAGGATGACGTGATGGAAGGCGTCAGCGACCTTATTCCCAACGTTCAGGTTGAAGCGATTTTCACCGACGGCAGTCGTCTGGTCACGGTCCACGACCCGATCAAGTAACCGTCTGCTTTAAACCCGGTAAACGCAAAACTTTCACGTTTTGAGGAATCAGTCATGAGCACCAAAGAGACAGCAGGCCCGCACCAGGATACTCACCCGAACCACAGCATCCCCCACGCCAAGAACCCCGGTGGCGTCAGCAAGGGCAATGAAGCCGATGTGCCTCTGGGCGGCACGATTTACGCCAGCACGCCCATCACCTTTAACGAAGACCGCCCCGTCACCAAGGTAAAGGTGCGCAACACCGGTGACCGTCCGATCCAGATCGGCTCGCACTTTCACTTCTTTGAAGTCAACCGTGCCCTGGAATTCGACCGCGCCGCCGCCTTTGGCAAACGCCTGAACATCACGGCCACCACAGCCATCCGCTTCGAGCCGGGCGACGAAATCGAAGTGCCGTTGATCCCCTACGGTGGCAAGCAAACGCTTTACGGCTTCAACAACCTGGTCGATGGCTGGGTACCGGACAAGCTCACCAGCAACCATGAGCGCCCGGAAAAACTGCAGGCCATCCAGCGCGCAGTCGATCGCGGCTTCAAGTTCTCCGAGCCGGCCAAGCCGTCCAAGCCCGTCAACGACAAGTAACCACGCATTCTCATACTTTGCACTCGCGCCGTTGAACCATTGACGCTCGCGCGGCATTAGAAAAGGAGCCACCGATGCCAACCATTTCACGCAAAGAATACGCAGGCCTGTTCGGCCCAACCACGGGCGACAAAATCCGCCTGGGTGACACCAACCTGTTTGTCGAGATTGAAAAGGACCTGCGCGGTTACGGTGAAGAATCCGTTTACGGCGGCGGCAAATCCCTGCGCGACGGCATGGGCGCCGACAATACCCTGACCCGTGACAACGGCGTACTGGACCTGGTTATCACCAACGTCACCATCATCGACGCGATCCAGGGCGTAATCAAAGCCGACGTGGGTATCCGTGACGGCAAGATCGTCGGGATCGGCAAAAGCGGCAACCCGGGCATCATGAGCGGCGTGACTCCCGGCCTGGTCGTGGGTGTGAGCACCGACGCCATCTCCGGCGAGCACCTGATCCTGACTGCAGCCGGGATCGACACCCACATTCACTTGATCTCGCCGCAGCAGGCTTACCACGGGCTGTCCAACGGCATCACCACCTTCTTCGGCGGCGGTATCGGCCCTACCGATGGCACCAACGGTACCACCGTGACTGCCGGCCCCTGGAACATCCGCCAGATGCTGCGTTCGCTCGAAGGGCTGCCGATCAACGTCGGCATGCTGGGCAAGGGCAACTCCTTTGGCCGCGAGCCGCTGGCCGAGCAGATCATCGCCGGTGTCGCCGGGCTCAAGGTTCACGAAGACTGGGGCGCAACCTCAAACGCACTGCGCCATGCGCTGCGTACCGCCGACGAGATGGACGTGCAGGTGTCGGTGCACACTGACAGCTTGAACGAATGTGGCTACGTCGAAGACACCATTGATGCTTTCGAAGGTCGCACCATTCACACCTTCCACACGGAAGGCGCCGGTGGTGGTCACGCCCCCGACATCATCAAGGTGGCCAGCCAGAGCAACGTGCTGCCAAGCTCGACCAACCCGACCCTGCCCTACGGCGTCAACAGCCAGGCCGAGCTGTTCGACATGATCATGGTCTGCCACAACCTCAACCCGAACGTGCCGGCTGACGTGTCGTTTGCTGAAAGCCGCGTACGCCCGGAAACCATTGCCGCCGAAAACGTGCTGCAGGACATGGGCGTGATCTCCATGTTTTCCAGTGACTCCCAGGCCATGGGCCGGGTCGGTGAAAACTGGCTGCGGGTGATGCAAACCGCCCATGCGATGAAAGTGTCGCGTGGCAAACTGCCGGAAGACAGCGCCGATAACGACAACTTCCGGGTGCTGCGTTACGTGGCCAAGATCACCATCAACCCGGCACTGGCCCAGGGTATCAGCCATGTGCTGGGCTCGGTGGAAGTCGGCAAGATGGCCGACCTGGTGCTGTGGGATCCGCGCTTCTTCGGGGCCAAACCGAAAATGGTGATCAAGGGCGGCATGATCAACTGGGCCGCCATGGGTGACCCGAACGCCTCTCTGCCAACCCCGCAGCCGGTGTTCTACCGTCCGATGTTCGGTGCCTTCGGCAAGTCCCTGCAAGACACCTGCGTGACCTTCGTGTCGCAGGCGGCGCTGGAAGACGGCGTGAAAGAAAAGGCCGGGCTGGAGCGTCAGGTCATGGCGGTGCGCGGTTGTCGCACCGTGTCCAAAAAGGACCTGGTGCGCAATGACCAGACCCCGCATATCGATGTTGATCCGGAAACTTTCGCGGTAAAAGTCGACGGCGTACACGCCACGTGCAAGCCCATCGATGTGGCCACCATGAACCAGCGTTATTTCTTTGGCTAATGCCTGAACGGGCCGCTACCGGGGGCACCTGCACCCGGTGGCACACGCCCGGCACATGATTCAGGGAAGGAGTTTGCGACGTGATTTTGATTGAACACATACTCGGCAACGCCAAGAAAGACCCGCACTGGCAGCACAAACTCGAAGGCGCCAAGGTTGACCTGCTGGTGCTCGACCAGCGTGAAGCGCAAAAAAGTCGCTGCCGGCGCACCAGCCTCGGCGGTCTTGACCTGGGCATTTCGCTGGAACGTAACGTGGTGCTTTCAGACGGCGATGTGCTGCTCTGGGATGAAGGCTCCAACACCGCCGTGGTGGTGCAACTGAACCTGCGCGACGTGATGGTCATCGATCTCAAGGAGCTGAAAAAACAGCCCCTGGACGTGCTGATCAAAACCAGCTTCGAGCTCGGCCATGCCCTGGGCAACCAGCACTGGAAAGCCGTGACCAAAAACAACGAGGTCTATATCCCGCTCACCGTCGAAACCAAAATGATGGACTCGGTGATGCGCACCCACGGCTTTCAACACCTGCCGTACGCTTTTGTTGGCGGCGCCGAAATCCTGCCGCTGCTGACCACATCCGAGGCGCGCCTGCTGTTTGGCGGTGCCGAAGAAACCGACACCCATGTTCACGTGGCCAGCCCGCAAGACAAGCTGGACGCTGCCGCCCTGAAGATCCAGGGCGTGCACAGCCATGACGCACACAGTCACAGTCACGACAACGGCCATACGTTTCACAGCCATAAGCACTGAACCCGGCAAGAAGGCGCATAGATGAACGCATCAGATCTAATTCGCATCATGCAGTTTGGCGATTCCGTATTGCCGGTCGGTGCCTTTTCGTTCTCCAACGGCGTGGAATCGGCCATTCAAAAAGGCATCGTCCACGATGTCCCGACCCTGAAGGGTTTTGTGCTCACCGCCCTCAAGCAGGCGGCCAGCTGTGACGGCATGGGTGTGGTCGCTGCGCACCGGGCTGCCGTGGCAGAAGACCGCGACGGCATTTTACGCGCCGACTGGGCGGTGAATAACCGCAAGCTCAATGAAGAAAGCCGGTTGATGGCCACGCGCATGGGCAAAAAACTGGCGGAAATGTCGATCCATGTCGTCGAAAAACCGCTGGTGCGCTGGTGGCTTGAACAGATCAAGGCCGGCAACGCGGCAGGCACCTACCCCGTCACCCAGGCCGTGGTGATGTCGACCCAGGGCATCGGTGCCCGTGAGGTCGTGGTGATGCACCAGTACGGCGTGGCCATGACCATCCTCAGCGCGGCCATGCGCCTGATGCGGGTCACGCACCTGGACACCCAGCACATCCTGTTCGAACTCAACCACGACATTGAAGCGTTCTGCGATATCGCCGAAGTCGGCGATATCGAGCAGATGTCCTCCTATGTCCCGATAGTCGATGTGCTCGCCGCCGTGCACGTCAAGGCACATGTACGGCTATTCATGAACTGACACCCCGGGCTGCGTCGGCATGTGTCGACGCAGCTTCCGCTCCCCTATCTGGTAAGGAAATAACCGTGAAAAAGATTACTCGTATTGGTATTGGCGGCCCGGTCGGTTCAGGTAAAACCGCGATCATCGAAGTGATCACTCCGATCCTGATCAACCGTGGCTACAAGCCCTTGATCATCACCAACGATATCGTCACCACCGAAGATGCCAAACAGGTCAAACGTACCCTCAAGGGTATCCTCGATGAAGACAAGATCCTCGGTGTGGAAACGGGTGCCTGCCCGCACACCGCCGTGCGTGAAGACCCGAGTATGAACATTGCCGCGGTCGAGGAAATGGAAGAGAAGTTCCCCGACAGCGACCTGATCATGATCGAGAGCGGCGGCGACAACCTGACCCTGACCTTCAGTCCGGCCCTGGCCGACTTTTATATCTACGTGATCGACGTCGCCGAAGGCGAGAAAATCCCGCGCAAAAATGGCCCGGGGCTGGTGCAGGCCGATATCCTGATCATCAACAAGATCGACCTCGCCCCCTACGTTGGCGCCAGCCTTGATGTGATGGAAAGCGACACCAAAGTGGTACGCGGCAACCGCCCGTATATCCTCACCAACTGCAAGACCGGTCAGGGCATTGAAGAACTGGTGGACATGATCGAGCACATGTTCCTGTTCGCACAAAAACCGGCGGTCAAAAGCGGGGTCAGTGCATGACAGCGCAGAGCCAGATCGTGAACAACCCGTCACGGCTACGCGCTCACTCACTCGGCATTGATGCGCCGGAGCTGTCGCAGTACCAGGACGAACCGGCGCAAATGCACAGCGGTGCCGTGGGTAAAAGCGGCTACCTGCGCCTGGGTTTTGAAAAGCGCGGTAACCGCAGCGTGCTGGCGGACATGGAGCGCCGCGTACCATCGCTGGTGCAACGGGCCTTGTATTGGGACGAGGAAATGCCCGAGCTGCCCTGTGTGACCATGATTTCAACTTCGGGCTGCGTGCTGCAGGGCGACCGCCTGGCCACAGATGTCAACGTGGGGGTGGGTGCCTGCGGGCACGTCACCACCCAGTCGGCGACCAAAGTGCATTCGATGAATGCCAACTACGCCTCGCAAATCCAGCACTTCACGATCGAAGAAGGCGGCTACCTGGAGTTTATGCCCGACCCGCTGATCCCCCATCGCAATGCACGGTTTATCACCGACACGCAAATCAGGATCCACCCCACGGCGACGGCCATCTACTGCGAAATCCTGATGTCGGGGCGCAAGTATCATCATGTGGATGAGCGTTTCGGCTTTGACGTGTACTCCTCCCGGGTGCGCGCCGAGAACCTCGAGGGTCGCGAGCTGTTTGTCGAGAAGTACATTCTTGAGCCAAAAAAAGAGAGCCTGGACGCCATTGGCGTGATGCAGACCTTCGATGTGTTCGGCAACGTGGTATTGCTCACGCCCAGGGAGCATCACGACCGGATTGTCGAGCGCATCCCGGCGCTGTTTGACATGCAGGCCGGGCTGGCCAGCGGGGTGACCCGCCTGCCCAACGACTGCGGGCTGATATTCAAGGTGCTGGGCAACGACAGTGGCGAGGTCAAGGCGCAAATCCGCGAGTTCTGGAAGGTGGCCCGCGAAGAAATCCTGGGTGTGACCCTGCAACCGGCGTTTTTGTGGAAGTAGCTGTGTAGCAGCTGCCGAAGGAACGAGGCTGCGTCCGGCGGCGCAGCCGTCGTAATTCCTGAGGACAGGGTTTGACTGGCACACCGCAGTGCCTGATTTTGCGACGGCTGCGCCGCCGAACGCAGCCTCGTTCCTACGGCAGCTGCTACGCAAGCTGATCCTGGCCAAATGCTCAATTGGGAGAGTCAATATGGAAGCTGCATCCAAGTGGTCGAAAATCGTGGATGGCAACGTCGTCCTTGAGTTTATCGACGTCACCCTGCGTGGTTGTGCTCAGGTCATGTTCCAGAATAACCCGCTGACCGGGCTACTGTTTTTTGCCGCCATTTTTGTCGGCGCGTTTGGCGAAGGCAACCCGGCCATGGCCTTCGGCAGTGTCCTGGGCACGGTCGTGGCAACCCTTACCGGTATGCACCTCAAGGACCGCACTTCCTGGAAGGCCGGCCTCTACGGCTATAACGGCTGCCTGGTCGGCGCTGCCCTGCCTACCTTCCTCGCCGTCACACCCATCCTGTGGCTGTGTATTATCCTCGGCAGCGTGGTCTCGGTAATCGTCACCATCTGCATCGCCGATATTCTGAAGACCTGGAAAGTCGCCGCCCTCACGGCGCCCTTCGTGCTGGTGACCTGGACCATGCTGCTGGCCAGCTATGCCTTTGGCGGCCTGAACACCAGCGCCCTGCCCGTGCCCAACCTGCCCCATGATCTGGTCGCGTACAACACCAGCCTGTTCGATGGTATAGACCTGTTCAAGAGCACGTTCTACGGGATCTCCGAAGTGTTCTTGATCAGCACGGTGATCGGCAGCGTGCTGTTTCTCGCCGGGTTGGCGGTGTCATCGTTGTGGGCCGCGGTGTTCGGCCTGCTGGGCTCGCTGCTGGCGGTGCTGGTGGCCGTGGTGCTGCAAGCCGAACACGCCAGCATCAATAACGGCCTGTATGCCTTCAGCGCCGTGCTGACTGCCATCGCCCTGGGTTCGACCTTCAACAAGCCCAGCTGGCGCGTGTTGATCTACACCCTGATTGGCGTGGTTTTCACTGTATTTGTGCAAGGCGCCTTGAATACAGTACTGGCCCCGGTTGGCATCCCGACATTGACCATGCCCTTTGTACTGGCTTCCTGGCTGTTTCTGGTGCCCAACAAAGACGTCATGCCGGCCCACCGTCAATAATTTCGATCCCTTTGCCGGAGTCTTTCCATGACCGCGATTGCCTACCCCCTGACAAATGCCGAGCCGTCGAACACCACACGGCGCGCCATTTATCTGCTTACCGGCCTGATCGTGGCCAACCTGCTGGCTTGGGCCTGGGCCTTTATCGAGTTCGGCAACAACCCGGTCTTGATGGGCACCGCATTGCTCGCGTACGGCTTCGGCCTGCGCCACGCCGTGGACGCCGACCATATTGCCGCCATCGACAATGTCACCCGCAAGCTGATGCAACAGGGCAAACGCCCGATAGCCGTAGGCACCTGGTTCTCCCTGGGGCATTCGACCATTGTGGTGCTGGCGTCTTTCGCGATTGCGGCCACGGCAATGGCGTTCAAGGACGATATGGAGTGGTTCCATGAAACCGGCGGCCTGATCGGCACCCTGGTGTCCTCGGTATTCCTGCTGCTGTTCGGCGTGCTCAACCTGGTCATCCTGATCTCGGTGTACAAGAAGTTCAAACAGGTCAAGGCCGGCCACACCCTGCCCCCCGAAGAACTGGACCTGATCACCACCCACCAGGGTGGCCTGATGGCGCGAATTTTTGGTCGGGTGTTCAACCTGGTTAACAAAAGCTGGCACATGTACCCGGTGGGCTTTCTGTTTGGCCTGGGCTTTGACACTGCCACCGAAATCGGCTTGCTGGGCATCAGCGCCACCAGCGCCTCCCACGGCATCAGCCTGTGGTCAATCATGGTGTTCCCGGTGCTGTTTGCGGTGGGCATGGCCCTGATCGATTCACTGGACAACTTCGTGATGATCGGCGCCTACGGCTGGGCGTTCTCCAAACCGGTGCGCAAGCTTTACTACAACATCACCATCACTGCCGCCTCGGTGGTGGTGGCCCTGTTTATCGGCGGTGTCGAAGCGCTGGGGCTGATTGCCGAAAAACTGCAACTCACCGGCGGGATATGGACGCCGATCAATGCCATCAGTGAAAACTTCGGCGAGATTGGCTACTGGATCATCGGGATGTTTGTCCTGTGCTGGCTGATTTCGGCCCTCAATTACTACATCCGCGGCTATGACCAACTGCCTGCCAACGCCTGATCAGAGGCTCAAGCACACGGGCTGCTGGTGGCAGCCCGATAAACCTGACCTACACTCCCCTCACCCCTTAACTGACGCGTCGTAGGTGCCATGACTTTATTACAGGACGTAAAAAATCGGATCTCCTTTGCCTATGGAGTCGCCTTGCTGGTTGCGATCAACGGCTTTCTTTTGTTTCTGCCGGTGCTGGAACGTGGCGTTGCCCATGCCAATGCCAAATCCGGCTCCTTTGATACCTGGAAGGAGGCATTAAGCTTTTTAGCCTTGCTGGAAATCCCCGGGTTTGTGGTGGGGCTTGTACTCCTGCTGATGTCACTGGGGCTGTTGATCAAGTCACGCATCAGCTGGTTTTTTTCCCTGCTGCTGCTGGTGGCCACGGTCTGCGTGGATTTTTTCATTCTGAAAAAACCTGACGGCGTGACCTTCTTCTCGCTGGTCACCATTGCCGTGCTGGCCTTCTATTGGCGCCGTTTTGACCACTACAGCCTGGCCTCGGGCAGCTTCTTTGCGGTGGTCAGCATCGCCTCACTGATCGTCTACAGCACGCTGGGCACGCTCTACATCGGTGATGGCTTTGCACCGCCGGTGACGGACCTGCCATCGGCGTTCTACTTCGCCATCGTGGTGATGTCCACCGTAGGCTTTGGTGACATCGTCCCGCATACCACCGATGCGCGTTTTTTCACCCTGACAGTGATCATCCTGGGCATCACCATCTTCGCGATTTCGGTGGCGTCCATTGCCGGCCCGCTGATCAGCAACAACATCCAACGTATTGTTAAAGGCAGGATTACCCATATGGCGCGTAAAAATCACTACATTCTCGTTGGCGTTGGTTCCCTGGCACAAAACGTCTACAAAGGTCTGACCGATCGCGGCGAACACGTCACGGTGGTATGCGTGGCCGGCAGCCAGCATGACCTGCCGGAAAAGGCCGATATCATTGAAGGTGACCCGTCGGCCGCGTCGACCCTGAAACTGGCCGGTGCAGCGGACGCCAAGTACATCGTCACCCTGTGCGACAGCGACGCCGAAAACGTGTTCACCATCCTCGCGGCCAAGGAAGTGGCAGGCGACGAAACCCAGATCATCGCACTGGTCAACGAAACGCGGAACATGCCCAAGGTCAAACGCGTCAACCCGACCATGGTGCTGTCGTTGCCATTGCTGGGCAGTGAGTTGCTGGTGCGTACCCTGCAGGGCGATCAAATCAACAATGATCTGATCACCGAGATGTTCTTCGGCAAGCGTACGTCTTTGGCCTGAGACATGGCAGGATAAAAAAAGCCCTCTGACGAGGGCTTTTTCATGGGTGCTGCAAGGGCCTATTGCGGGGTATCGGATGCAGGCAGCGGCGTAACCTTGGCCCCGGCAATCAGACCCAGTTCGACGGCAGCAAAACCGATTACCAGGCTGATCACCAGATAGCAGATGGAGACAAAAACACTGCCCGGGTCTTGCATCATCTCGACTGCGCCAAACACGAAACTGGAGAACGTGGATAACCCGCCCATGATCCCGGTGCCGACCATCACGTGCACGTACTGGTTGATGCGGTTGCTCTTGAACAGCGACGTGGCCACGCCCAGCAGGAACGCGGCGACGATATTGGCGACAAAGATATCCATGGGAAAACCATCGGCCAGGCGCGGCACCGAGAGCATGACGAACTCGCGGCACATGGCGCCGAACGCACCACCGACGAAAATCAGAATAATCATGTTGAGCATGGTGTGACTCCTGAGTCAGCGCGCCAGCCAGGCGCCGAAAGCGGCGGCGGCCAAGCCGACCAGTACCGAGATGATCAGATAACCTGCGGCCCATGCACGATCCCTGGCCTTGGCCAGTTTCGAGGCATCCAGCTGCATGCTGCTGAATGTGGTGTAACCGCCCAGGATACCGGTGAGCACCGCGGCGCTGAGGAAGTCGCCGTAGCGGTCGCGCCAGTCCACGGTAAACAGGATGCTCAGGTAACCGATTACAAAGGCGCCGCTGACGTTGATCAAAAATGTACCCAGCGGAAACGGCCCCTTATAGAACTGCCCTACCCGCAAACCGATCCACCAGCGCAACAGCGAGCCCAGCCCGCCCCCCAGCCCGACCCAGAAAACATCCAGCGCAGTCATGAAAGTCCCTCTCGTGTCTGTTGGTGAGTGGGGGAAACTCTAGTTCATAAAACAGCGGGCGGGCATGACTTGGGCCGGGTCTTTCGCTGTTACAGAAGAGTCCATGCCGGGGGCAGTGAGGCCTGAATGGCGCAGCTCATATTTGCTCAAGCTTTCAAACTGGCGCTCCTGAGAGTTGCAGGGTATTTGAGCAGCACAGGACGTAAAGCCAACTTGCAAAAGTCCCATCATGGGACCAGGATCGTTTTATGAGAATCATCGCAGTCAGTCAGCTCAAGATTTTTTGGCAACAGCACCCAGGCTCAGAGCAATCCTTCCTCTGCTGGATAGATGAAGCGAAAAAGGCAAACTGGCAAACGCCGGCCGACATCAAGGCGCCGTTTCGCCATGCCAGCATTCTCAAGAGCAACCGGGTCGTGTTCAACATCAAAGGTAACGACTATCGGCTCGTGGTAGCTGTGGCCTACCGCTTCAGCGCCATCTATATCAAATTCGCAGGCACTCACCAGCAGTACGACGCCATCGATGCCAACACCGTGGAAATGGAGTAAGCCATGAATATTCGTCCAATTCGCACCGAGCAGGACTACAAAGACGCACTGAAGTCGGTTTCGCCGCTGTTCGACAATGAACCGCAGCCCGGGACACCTGAGGGCGATTACCTGGAGGTCATGATCACCCTGATCGAAGCCTACGAAGCCAAGCACTTTCCCGTCGACCTGCCCAACCCGGTGGATGCCATCCGCTTCAGGATGGAGCAGTCCGGGTTGTCAGCGGCTGACCTGGTGCCTGCGATCGGCCGGCAGAACCGGGTGTATGAAGTGCTCAACGGCAAGCGCTCCCTGACCCTGCCCATGATCTGGAAGCTGCATGAGATGTTTGGCATCCCGACAGAGAGTCTGATCAAGCCGGTCAAGTCGTGACCGTCGGGGCAGGCAAAATCATGGGCGCGGGTGAAAAGGAGTACCATGCCCTCCGGCTTCATCCTACCGCCCCATGGAACCCCTATGTTTCCCAACGCTGAACGCTACAACCACTCCACCGAATACGCCAACAAACTGGTCGACCGCATCGGCCAGACCCCGGCCTGGATTGCCCTGCGCCTCGGGGTCACGGAAAAACGCATGCGCTATATCCTCGCTGGGTCCCGCACGATCAAGGGCGACACCACCGAAATCCTGATGAGCTATGCCGAGCAGTTCTGCCTGGAATGCCTGGCCGCCGAAGCCAAGGCCGCCAAGGATCGTGCCCGCTCCAAGGCCGCCGCCAGCCCTGCCAGCGACGCTTAGAACAACCCCAGTTGCCCGCCCACCAGGGCGCTGAAATTGTCATCGACAAACACCAGAATCGCGTCGGCCACCGGTTGCAGCTGACGCGACAGATAGTGCTCGTAATCCACTTCTGCGGTGCGGTTCTCCAACGGCTGGGGGCCGGCCACGGTGATCACGTAGCTGATCGTCCCGCCATTCTGGTACTGCCGGGGCCGCCCCTGCCGGTCGTTATACTCATCGGCCAGCCGCGCCGCCCGCACATGGGGCGGCACATTGCGCTCGTAATCACTGAGCGGGCGGCGCAGGCGCTTGCGGTAGATCAGCAGTTCATCATGCTCACCCGCCAGGGTGGCACGCACAAAGTCACGCACGTAGGCCTGCCAGGGCTGACGATTGAAGATGCGCAGGTACAACGCCTGCTGGAACTGCCGGGCCAGCGGTGACCAGTCGCTGCGCACGGTCTCAAGCCCCTTGTAGACCATCTCCCGACGGCCGTCGGCGTGCACCACCAACCCCGCATAGCGCTTTTTGCTGCCCTCTTCGGCGCCACGAATGGTGGGCATGAAAAAGCGGCTGTAGTGGGTCTCGAATTGCAGCTCCAGTGCGCTGGTCAGCCCATACTCGTCACGCACATGGGCCTGCCACCAGTCGTTGACGTACTGCACCAGCTCACGGCCGATACTCGCCGCGTCCTCCTCACTGTGCTGACTGCGCAGCCAGACAAAGGTGGAGTCCGTGTCGCCATAGATCACGCTATAGCCCCGGGCCTCGATCAGTGCCCGCGTCTTGAGCATGATTTCATGCCCGCGCAGGGTGATCGAGGATGCCAGCCGCGTATCAAAAAACCGGCAACCGCTGGAGCCCAGCACCCCGTAAAACGCATTCATGATGATTTTCAGGGCCTGTGACAGGGGCGCGTTTTTGTCCCGCTTGGCCACTTCGCGCCCCTTGGCCACGCGCTCGATAATGGCCGGCAAGCAATGCCGGGTGCGAGAGAAACGCGCACCGCGAAAGCCCGGTACCGAGGTTTCATCGCCAGGCTCGCGCAAGCCTTCAACCAGCCCCAGCGGGTCAATCAAAAAAGTGCGGATAATCGACGGGTACAGGCTTTTGTAATCGAGCACCAGCACCGACTCATACAACCCCGGCTCGGACTCCATGACAAAGCCGCCGGGGCTGGCCTGGGGCGGTTTGTCCCCCAGATTGGGGGCGACAAAGCCCTGACGGTGCATCAACGGCATATACAGGTGATAAAAGGCCGCCACCGAGCCACCGCTGCGATCGGCCTCCAGCCCCGTGACCGAGGCGCGCTCCAGCAAAAAGGTCAGCAGCTCGGTTTTCGCGAAAATCCGCGTGACCAGTTCGCAGTCCTTGAGGTTGTAGCGCGCCAACGCAGGCTTGTCGTGGGCGAACATGCGGTTGATTTCGTCCATGCGCTGATACGGCGTGCTGATGTCCTTGCCTTCGCCAAGCAGGGTCTGGGCGACGTTTTCCAGGCTGAAAGACGGGAACGACCAAGTCGCTGAGCGCAACGACTCGATGCCGTCAATGATCAAGCGGCCCGCAGCACTGGCGAAAAAATGGTTTTTGCGACTGCCATGTTCGCGCCACTGCATTTCACTGCTGCCACGCCCCAGCAGCAACGGGATACCAAGGCGCCGGGCATGCTCGTGCAACACCCGCATGTCGAACTGCACCACATTCCAGCCGATGATCGCGTCGGGGTCATGCCGGGCCATCCACTGGTTAAGACGCAGCAACAGGTCGCCGCGGCTGGCGCAGAACTCCAGGTCGAAATCCACCGGGGTATCGGCCGCGGTGGCCTTGCCCAGCATATACACCTGGCGCTGGCCACAGCCCTCGAGGGCAATGGAATACAGATCGCCCTGCTCGCTGGTTTCAATATCCAGGGACACCAGTTTCAACCGTGGCCGGTAGTCGGGATGCGGCTTGATCCGGGCGTCCAGCAGCGGGCCATCGCCCTGTACACGGCCGCCAAAGCTCACCGGCGCAGTGATAAAACGCTCCATCAGGAACCGCTCCGGCGGGCGTATATCGGCCTCGTACACATCGACCCCGGCGCGGCGCAGGCGCTGGGCGATGTCCATCAACTGGGCATGCTGGCGGCAGTAGAGGCCGATCACCGGGCGCGACTGAAAATCACACAGCGCCAACTCACGCCATTCGATATCGCGCTCGTTCTGCAGCAGAGCCTGGGCCTGGCCAAGCTGAATCTTGGGGATAAACGCGGTGCAGGTTTGGTAAGGCAGGCGCACCTGCTGCGGCCCGTCATCGGTGGCCAACCAGAAGTCGACCTCGATACCCGACGGCGTATCACGCCAGTGCCGGGTCAGGACAAAGCCCTGCCTCAAGTCCATTACGCGGTTACAGGCATGTCGCCAGCATCGCCAGGCGGCGCATGGCAGCAGCATCACCCGGCTGTTGGGCGTAGTAGCTCACTGCCGTGCCGGTGCCCTGGGGCGTCAGATCGGCAAAGGACTCGGCGCCACGGGTGTAGACGGTCTGTTTGCCAGCCTTGTCGTTATTGATATAGGCACTGGCATCGACCCCGAACACGCTTTCATCCTGCCAGGAAAACTTGATGCATTCGGCGACCAGCGCCGTGGCTTTTTCCGAAGCCAGCACCCGGGTCGGGGCCTGGCTACGGGCAGTGTCCATCGCAGGAGACACACAACCGGCCAGCATGGCCAGACTCATGACGCTAA
Organism: Pseudomonas bubulae; assembly: GCF_900618535.1. Lineage (GTDB taxonomy): Bacteria > Pseudomonadota > Gammaproteobacteria > Pseudomonadales > Pseudomonadaceae > Aquipseudomonas > Aquipseudomonas bubulae. The sequence continues at coordinate 767,333 of NZ_UYJA01000001.1, forward strand.
TCAGCATTCGCATTGGATAGCCTCTGGATAAAGGTCAATACGATATCACGCAGCCAGTGCTCATAGGTGGCTAAATAACCAGTAGTCCGCTGAATGGGCTTGGTCCCATAGAGAAAATATGTCGCCGGTATTGCAGTTAAAACCACCGGGGACAAATCCATTCCTGGGGGTGGCTACAGCAAAAGCAAAAATTTGAACAACACCAACCCTGCTCCCCGAGCGCAACACCTATAACCGCTCGTCATTTAAAAGAGACCCAGCCCACAGAATCAGCAGCATTTGCGTCACCAGCCAGCGAATTTCGCGGTTGCTGCTAGCTTCAGTAAACAAATAAACACGCCGGGCATCGGACGATAAACCGCCAAAGAGCGATTGAAGGAGCACTACGATGGGAGCAAGTACCGCTCGCAAGGCCAGCTTTACCGCCCTCACCCTGATCCTGACGCCGCTGGCGGGCTGGGCCGACAACGCCCGTGACTGGCAAAACACCCCCACCGACCTGAACATGCTGTTCGGCTATTACAACCGCGTCGACTCCAATACCCCCATCGACACCTCGCTACCCATCGACGGTCTGTCCCTCAATGCCGACCTGTATATCCTGCGTTATGCCCGTAGCTTCGGTATCGACGGGCGCAACAGTGCCTTCGAGATCCTGCAGCCTTACGCCGATCTATCCGCATCATTCGACAACGCCCGCTATTTCACCGGTACCAAACACAACGGTGGCATGGGTGACACCCAATTGGTGTTCGCACACAACATCTTTGGCGGCCCCGCCCTGAGCAAGGAGGAGTTCGCCAAATGGACTCCCGAGACCTTTCTCACGGCAGCCCTGACAGTCACCACCCCCACCGGCGACTATGACAAGAACCGGGTGATCAATATCGGTGCCAATCGCTGGGTGTACAAACCCGAGCTGGGTTTCGGCACCCCAATAGGCCCCACCTGGCTGGAGATCAACACCATGGTGTCGTTGTTCGGGTCCAACGATGAATACCAGGGCAACAGCAAGCTCGAACAAAAACCCCTGTATGCCATCGAAGGCCATTACAGCTACGACTTCAACCGCGCCCTGTGGGCTTCGCTGGACGCCACCTATAGCCGGGGCGGCGAGACAAAAATTGACGGCGACTGGCAGGACAACAAACAGGAAAGTACCCTGGCAGGCGCCAGCATGGGCTTTATGCTCACCCCCCAATTCGGCGGCCTGCTGGCCTATACCGACACCGTGAGCGAGCGTAAAGGCTCACCGGATATCGCCACCTGGACGCTGCGCATGCAGTACGTCTGGTAAGCGTCGTGACCATGCCTCGGGTACGTCGCGTAGTGCCAGGCCTGTTACTGGCCCTTGCCTTGCACGCCCATGCCGGCGACCCGTCCGCCATCGAGCCCGCGGCTGTGCAGGCCCTGGAGCAGATGGGCAGTTACCTGCGCAGCCTCAAGCAGTTTGGCGTCGAGGCCCGCAGCCAGACAGACCAGGTACTGGATAACGGCCAGACCGTCGAATTTCGGCACACCACCCGACTGCTGGCCCAACAGCCGGACAATCTGCTGGTCTCGGTGGACAATCAGGGCATACACCGCACCCTCTATTACAACGGCAAGCGCTTCACCCTCTACCAGAGCCCCAGCCCCTACTACGCAAGCGCCCCCGCCCCGGCGAACATCAACGCACTGATCGACCTGCTCAATAGTCGCTATGGCATCGAGTTGCCGCTGGCCGACCTGTTTCGCTGGAACGCCAACATCGTCAGACAGGCCGGTTTGCGTTCGGCCGTGCTGATTGGCAGTGAGACGCTGGACGGCCAGCGCTGTGATCATTACGCCTTGCGTCAGGATGCTATCGACTGGCAGCTGTGGCTGCGTGAGGGCGAACAGCGCCTGCCGTGCCGCCTGACCATCACCCGCCGCGACATACCCGAGCAGCCGCGTCACAGCGTCGACTTTACCTGGCAGCTCACACCGGCAATCAGCGCCCACAGCTTTGATTTTGATCCGCCCGCAGGTGCCCAGGAAGTGCCGTTGCAGTGGGCCCCGAGCAAATACAGCCTGGAGGCGCAACCATGAAGCGTCTGCACTGGCTGTTCTGTGGCGTGCTCAGCGCCTGCCTGCTGCACACCTCTGTCGCCCTGGCCTGGCAACTGCGCGGTGGTGGCGGCGCACGGACTTTTGTGCTGCCGCACACTGGCGGACACCCAGCGCCGCACCCCATGCCACAGCCGCATCCACAGCCGCATCCACAGCCGGGGCCGCCCCCCTACCCGCAGCCGGCCCCCCAACCGCATCCCTACCCGGCACCACGGCCCATGCCACCTCCGCCACGGCCCTTGCCTGCGCCACCACCACCGGACAACTGGTATCACCCGTGGGCAGCCGCCGCCGTGGTCGGTGCAACCACGGCCACGGCAATAGCCATCGGCTCGCAAGTCACCAGCGTGCCTGCGGACTGCGTATCGGTCGTGGCCAACAATGTGGCGTATCAACACTGCGGACCAACCTGGTATCAGCCCCGCTATGTGGGTGGCAACGTGCAGTTTGTGGTGGTCCCCGCCCCCTGGTAATCGTGCTCAAGCAAGGAATGCTTTATGACAGCGCTCAACGATCTGAATGCCCTGCAAGCCAGCATCGCCGAAGCGGTATTGGGCCAGGACGAGGTTATCCGCCAGATCATCGTCGGCTTGCTGGCCAACGGTCATCTGCTCCTCGAAAGCCTGCCGGGTTTGGCCAAGACCCGCACCGTCAAGGCGTTGGCCAGGCACCTGGAGGCGCAGATGAGCCGTATCCAGTTCACCCCTGACCTGCTGCCATCGGACATCACCGGCGCCGAGGTGCTGCACCAGGTGGACGGCCAGAACCTGATCCGTTTTCAACCCGGGCCTTTGTTCGGCAACCTGATCCTGGCCGACGAAATCAACCGCGCCCCGGCCAAGGTGCAGGCGGCCCTGCTTGAAGCCATGGAAGAACGGCAGATCACCGTCGCCGGCAACAGCCACCCGCTGCCCACACTGTTTATGGTGCTGGCTACGCAAAACCCCATCGAACAGGAAGGTACCTACCCGCTGCCCGAGGCGCAGATGGACCGCTTTGTGATGAAAGTGCTGCTCGACTACCCAAGCCCGGCAGATGAATCCCGGGTGCTGCGCATGCTGCGCGCTGAGGAACAGGTGCAGCACGCCACGGCCGATACAGCCCCGCCGTTTACCCTGGGTCAGGAGGTGATTTTCGCGGCTCGCCGCGAAGTCGCCACAGTGGCCGTGTCCCCCGCCATCGATGCTTACCTGATCGACCTGATCAACGCCACCCGCCGTCCTGCCGACTATGACGCCGATCTGGCCCGCTGGATCAGTATCGGCGCCAGCCCCCGCGGCGGTCTCGGCCTTGACCGCTGCGCCCGTGCCGACGCCTGGCTGCGCGGCCAGGCCTTTGTCACCCCGGACAACGTGCGCGCCGTGGCGTATCCGGTACTGCGCCACCGCCTGCAACTGAGCTACGACGCCGTGGCCGATGGCGTCAGCGCTGATCAGGTACTGCAACGCATACTCGACAAAGTCGCGATACCTGCCTGATGCACGCCCAACGGCAGGAGGCCGACGGCCTGGTATACGTCTCGCTTGCGCAACTAATGGCGCTGGAGTTCAAAGCGCGGGCGTTGAGTTTTGTCGCCCGCCAACCCCACGGCAGTATCCTCTCGGGCAACCATGCTTCGCGCTTGCGTGGCCGCGGCCTGAATTTTGACGAACTACGCCGCTATCAACCCGGTGACGACCTGCGCCACCTCGACTGGCGCGCCTCATTGCGCACTGGCAAGCCAGTGGTGCGTACCTTTACCGAAGAATGCGACCGCCCGGCCTTGATCGTGGTCGACCAGCGCATGTCGATGTTTTTTGGCTCCAGCCGCAGCTTCAAATCCGCCACCGCTGCCGAACTGGGTGCACTGGCCGCATGGATGGTGTTCAACACCGGTGACCGGGTGGGCGCCCTGGTATTCAACGATCAACGCATCGACAGTATTGCCCCGCTGCGCAGCCGCAAACGGGTGGAGGCGTTGTGCAGCAAAATTGCCCGGCAAAACCAGGAACTCAATGCCACTCAACCGGACTGCGAAGACGCCGATCAACTGGACAAGGTCCTGCAACATTGCCTGGCCATCGCCGGTCACGACCACCTGATTTGCCTGATCAGCGATTTCGCCGGGGCCGGGCCGCACACCCTGCAGTTGCTGCGCCAACTGGCAGTGCACAACGATGTCATCGCCATGCAGGTTTACGACCCATTGGCGCTGGACCTGCCCGATACCGGGCGCTTGCTGGTTACCCAGGGCCAGTTGCAAGTGGAGCTGGCGGTAGAGCACGCACACGTACGCCAGCCGCTGGGCGACTTCCTCAGCGGGCGCTTCAAGGACATCGCCAGCCTGCTGCGCCGCAGCCAGGTGCCGCTGATGATGTTCAGTACCGCGCAGGATACTCACAGCCAGCTGCGAATCGAACTGGGCAAACTGGGCGGGGCGCGGCCATGACCAGTCCTATCCCCAGCATTGACCAACTGCAAACCCTGGCCCTGCCTGCACCTGTCAGCTACCTGCCGCAGACCTGGGGCTGGTGGGCCTTGCTTGGGGTTGTGCTGACCGGCCTGGCGGTCTGGGCGGCACGCGCCTGCTGGCAGTGGCGGCGTGACCGCTACCGGCGCGAGGCCTTGCAACGGCTGGCACAACTGCGCGCGGCCAACGATCCGCTGGGCACCTTGCGCGAACTGCCCACGCTGCTTAAACGGGTGGCACTGTCCATGCCCGTCCCGCAGGCAGCGGCGCCTCTGCAGGGCGAGGCCTGGCAGGACTTTTTACAACACCACGGCCCACCGCCTGTGCCCGAGGATTTCAGCCAGCAACTGGCGTTTCTGGCCTACGCCCAGGATGAGCAATTGCTCGCCCTGCCCGCCGCACAACGCCAGCAGTTGGTCGACACCTGTACACGCTGGGTGGAGCTGCACCATGTGGCAGTTTGATTATCCCTGGTTGCTGCTGTTGCTGCCCTTGCCGTGGTTCGGCTACCGCTGGCTGCCCGCATACCGCGAAGCCCGCAGTGCGGTACGCGTGCCATTTTTCAACGCCATGAGCCGCGCTGTCGATCAAGCACCACAGATCGCAGGTGCGCAGCACAACATCTGGCAATTGCTGCTCAACCTGCTGGTGTGGACATTGCTGGTGGTGGCCGTGGCCAGACCGGTATGGGTCGAAAAACCCATCGAGCGCCAGCAACCGGTGCGCGACCTGATGCTTGCCATCGATATCTCTCAATCGATGCAAACCACGGATTTCACCGACGCCAGCGGGCAGAGGATCGACCGCCTGAGCGCGGTCAAACACGTGGTGCAGGACTTTATTGCCCGGCGCAAGGACGACCGCATCGGCCTGATCCTGTTTGGTAGCGCTGCCTACCCGCAAGCGCCCCTGACCCTCGACCACGCCAGCCTGTCGCTGCTGCTGGACGACACCGGCATCGGCATGGCCGGGCCCGACACCGCTATCGGCGACGCCATCGGCCTGAGCCTGAAACTGCTCGACCAGGCCCACGAGCAGGAGAAAGTACTGATCCTGCTCACCGACGGCAACGACACCAGCAGCGCCATCCCCGTGCCCCGTGCCGCGGCCATGGCGGCGGCCAAAGGGGTAGTGATCCACACCATCGGCATAGGCGACCCGGATGCCGACGGCGAAGCCAAGGTCAACCTGGCCGCCCTGCAGAGCATCGCCAAAAGCACCGGCGGCCAGTACTTTCGCGCAGAAGACCGTGACAGCCTGAACCAGGTCTACGCCACCCTCGACCAACTCACCCCGCACAGGGTGCAAACCTTCAGCCACCAGCCCAAACGTGACCTGTTCTGGTTGCCCGTAGCGGCCGCCATCAGCCTGATAGCGCTGTATCATCTGCTCGCACTGCTGGCCTCACGGCGCCACCCGCGCTCACCACCGCGGGAGGCCTGAAATGGAGATCAACCTGAGTGACTTCCACTTTCTGCGCCCGGCCTGGCTTCTGTTGGCGATTGTGGGTGCCCTGCTACCGCTAATGTGGCGCCGCAGCCATGACCAGCAACGGCGTTTGCGGGCGATCATCGCTCCCCACCTGTTGCCACACTTGCTGGTCACCCCGCCCGACAGCCACCGCCTGCGCCCGGTGCATTTGACCGCTGCCCTGCTGATCATCGGCGCCATTGCGGCCGCAGGCCCCACCTGGGAACAGGACCGCCCGGCATTCCTGCAAAACCGCGCGCCGTTGATCATTGCCCTCGACCTGTCCCCGTCAATGGATGCCAGCGATGTGCAGCCCACGCGGCTGGAAGCCGCCAAGCACAAATTGCATGACCTGACTGCCCGGCGCAGCGGTGCCCGCACGGCCCTGATTGCCTACGCGGGCAGCGCCCATCTGGTGTTGCCCGCCACCGACGACCCGGCGCTGCTCGACAGTTTTATCCAGGCCCTGGGCACCGACCTGATTGCCCGGCCCGGCAAAAACGTGGCGGCGGTGATCGAACAGGCCAGGCGCCTGCTACAGGCCGAGAAAGCTCCGGGCACCCTGCTGCTGATCACCGATGGCGCCGACACCTCGCAACTGGACAGCCTCAAAGCCCTGATGCACGACAATGCCCTGCAAGTACTGGTACTGGCAGTGGGCAGCAGCAATGGCGGGATCATTCGCGATGCCAGCGGCCAACCGCGCACCGACAGTTCCGGTCGCCCGCAACTGGGCAGCTTCGACAGCGCCGCGCTCAAGCAACTGGCCGCGGCCACCGATGCACCGCTGGGCAGCCTGACCATAAACAACGATGATCTGGACTGGGTCGAAGGCCACGCCCAACAGCACTTCCAGGCCGCCAGCGACGAGCAGCGCGAGCTGCAATGGAAAGACGCCGGTTACTGGTTATGCGGGCCCCTGCTATTGCTTGCCTGGTTCTCGGTGCGCCGTGGCTGGAGCCTCAACTGGAACGCCGTCCTGCTGCTGGCCGCAGGGCTGGCCCTGCAACCGTCACCGGCGCAGGCCAACGCACTGACCGATGCCTTCTTCACCCGGGATCAGCAAGGGCGTTGGGCCTTTGAGCACCAGCACTACCCCGCAGCAGCCGAGTTATTTGTCGATCCTTACTGGAAAGGCATCGCAGCTTATAACGCCGCCGATTTCGATCTGGCACTGGCCAGCTTTGCCCGGTTGAACACCGCCCCGGCGTACTTTTACCTGGGCAATATTTACGTACGCCGCTACAAGTTCGATCAGGCGATTGCCGCCTATCGCCAGGCCTTGGCCCTGCAACCGCAGTTCCCCGAAGCCAGTGCCAACCTGGCATTGGCCATTGCCCTGGAAAAAGATACCGACAGCGCCGAGCAGAACACCCCCGAGGTCAAACCCGACGCAGTCAAATTCGACAAGCCCCCAGGCAAAGGCCAGAGCAAACCGCTGCAAACCCCGCAGGCGGCCAGCGACGAACAATGGCTGCAAAACCTGACCACCTCTCCGGCCAATTTCCTGCGGCAAAAATTCAGCCTGCAAGACCAAAAGGTGGCGCCATGAAGCCCTGCGCCCTGGTACTGCTGATGTGCGTCGGCCTGGCACAGGCCAACGAACCGCAACTGTTGGTGCAGGCCCGGCTGGTACCGGGTGATGCCGTGGTGGTGGGCGAGACCTTGCAGTTGCAGGTCGATGTGCTCACCGACAGCTGGTTCACCCGTGGTGCGTCATTACCCGAACTGAACCTGGACGGTACCGATGTGACACCGCCCAATGGTGAGGCCGGGCACCTGTCGCAGACGATTCAGGGCCAGACCTTCAGCGGTCTGCGCTACACCTACCGAATCACCCCGACGCAGGCGCAAGCGTTCTCGATCGCGCCACTGACAGTGCGCGCGACCCCGGCGCAGGCCAGCCATGAGCTGTCGGGGCAAACCCCGGTGCTGACCTTTCGTGCCAGTCTGCCCGAAGGGTTCAGCCCCGGCGAACCGGTACTGGTGGCCAGCGCGTTGCGCCTGAGCCAGACCCTGACCCCGCCAGGCGGCCCGTTCAAGGTGGGTGACAGCCTGACCCGCAGCGTGACGTTACAGGCCGACGGTACCCCGGGGCTGGCCCTGCCCGCTCCGCCCCGGGGCTCGGTGGCCGGACTCGGTGCCTACCCGCAGACCCCGCAGGTGAGCAATCTGGACGACGGCCGGGGCGGTTTCAATGGCGGTCAGCGCATTGACCGGGTCAGTTATCGCATCGAGCGCGAAGGCGATTTCGAGCTGCCGGCAATCCGCGTCAAATGGTGGGACAGCGTGAACCGCCAAATCCGTTTCGGCGAACTCCCGGCCGTCACCTTCAAGGCCACAGCCAGCAGCAGCTACACCCCGGTGTTCTCGATCGTTGACGACCTCAGGCAAATGGGCCAACCCACCCGGCTGCGGCTGCCCGCCACGTTGCTGGTTGGCATCGGGTTATTGCTGCTGACCGTTGCCCTGTCTGTGAACCGGCGGCGCTTGCTCCACGCTTTCAATGCCATGCGTCAGTGGAAACACAACCGCCCGCCGCGCAAAAACTATGGTTTGCGCCCGCTCAACCCAAGACATGAAAAGGACTTCCAAAAATGAATAAACAAAAAACTGTAGCCGTGGCAGCGAGCCTGCTCGCGAATGGCCTTCGCGAGCAGACTCGCTCCCACTGGAGCAAAAGGATCTCGGCAAGAACGGCAGCGACTCTGCTATTCGCCCTGCCCCTGTTCGCCCTGGCTGCCGACCCGTTGCCCTCCTGGAACCAAGGGCCGGCGAAAAAAAGCATCATCGAATTTGTCGAGACGGTTACCACGCCAGACAGTAAGGGCTTTGTACAACCCGAAGCGCGTATCGCCGTGTTCGACAACGATGGCACCCTGTGGAGCGAGCAACCGGGTTATTTCGAGGAGCTGTTTGCCTTCGACGAAATCAAACGCATGGCCCCCCAACACCCGGAATGGAAAGACCAGCAACCGTTCAAGGCGGTGCTGGAAAACGACCACAAGGCCCTGGCCGAAAGCGGCATGGAGGGCCTGCTGAACATTTTCATGACGACCCACGCCGGGCTCACCACTGATGAGTTCCGCGACAACGTCCAGCGCTGGCTAAGCAGTGCACGCCACCCCACCAGCGGCAAGCCCTACACCGAGATGGTCTACCAGCCGATGCTGGAAGTGCTGACCTACCTGCGCAGCCAGGGATTCAAGCCCTACATCGTGTCCGGCGGCGATACCGGCTTTATGCGCGTATTTGCCGAGGAGGTCTATGGCATACCGCCAGAGCACGTGATCGGCTCCACGTTTGTCACCGAATACCAGGTCAAGGACGGCAAACCGTCAATCCTGCGCACCGCCAAAATTGCCCACAACGATGACGGCCCCGGCAAGCCGGTAAGTATCGACAGCGTGATTGGCCGCCGACCGATCCTCGCCTTCGGCAACTCCGACGGCGACCTGCAGATGCTCCAGTGGACCGCCGCCGGCGACGGCCCGCGCCTGATGGGGCTGGTGCATCACACCGACGCCAAACGCGAATGGGCCTATGACAAGGACTCGAAAATCGGCCGCCTGGACAAGGCGCTCGATCAGGCAAAACAGCAGGACTGGACTATCGTCGATATGGCGTCGCAATGGCGACGGATCTACCCGTTCGAGACCAGTGCCAACGAGCAACAGCAATAAGAAAAACAGCCGTCAGCAGTGCACCAACCAGGTCAACAAGGAGCAAGTTGCATGACTCGAACAGCCAAGTGGTTCCCCCGGCTAGCCCTCGTGGCGGCTTCGGTGATGGCGTTGTCCGCCACCGCCGTGGCCGCCGAAAAACCCAATATCCTGGTGATCTTTGGTGATGACATTGGCCAGTCCAATATCAGCGCCTACTCCATGGGTGTGGTGGGCTACAAAACCCCCAACATCGACCGGATTGCCAAAGAAGGCATGATGTTCACTGACAACTCTGAGGACCGAAGAGATCACCCAGTAGACACAGGGCCTGATCCATATGACAACCTCGATGATCCCTCAAACTGCACCAAAGCTGTTACAGACTGCCTTAGCTAAGCCTTACCACTATCGTAGGTCTGGTCGTTACTACCTCAGGCTGCGTCCCCAAGGGTCCTCTACGGGTTACCATTCGGTCTCCTTGCTGACCAACGATAAGGCCACAGCCATGACCATCTCTCAGGACATCCTTTCGGCTCTCGCTGTATTCCATCTGGACAACACCGGGGCAACTTGGGATGAGCTACGCGATCACCTCTACGTTATCGCAGAGGAAGCCCTGACCATGGCACATGGTGATAGCTCTCTGGTCGCCTATGAGTCGATCTACGGGGATCTAAGCGATAACCTTAGGAAAGCATCAAGCCAAATGGCAATGACCAGTACTCAGCAACAAGGGCTCTCTAAGGCTCAAGAGGTACTCAAGGCTGCTCATGGTCGTCTTCATGGTGACTCTGGGGCTCTGGCTGATCTGGTCACTGAGCTTGGGGCACCCCACTCACATGCTTCTCCTTGTGTGTCCCTATCTGTAAGCGCATCTCAAGGAACCTCTCAAGGAACCTCTTCTGGTATCACCTTCAATGAGCTCTCCACACTCTACATAGAGGAACATAAGGCCAACGTTGAGCCTGCCACCTTGCGGGATATCCATTCTGTCTGTAAGACGCTCTCGGGGGCCTTCGCTGGGTTGGATCTTAAGGGGCACACTCGGGCGGATATGGTTGCTCTCAAAGGTGCCCTCATGGTTGATCGTCAAGGCTCCACTGTGAACAAGCTATTGACTCGCCTATCAACTGTCATGTCGTGGGCTGTGAACAATGGCTACCTTGATAAGAGCTTCGACAAAGGACTTAAGTTGACCAAGGATGCTGACAGCTCCCGTAGAGCGTTCTCTAAGGACCAAGTGGCTCGGCTCATGGTTGCTGCCAACTCATTGCCTGTGACCGATGAGACCCGCTGGGCAGTGTCTGTAGGGGTTCTCACAGGTGCCCGTATCGCTGAGGTCCTTCAGTTGACCCGTAAGGACATCGTTGAGGTCAATGGTCAGTGGGTCGTGAGCATCAATGCTGATGATGGTAAGTCAGTGAAGACAAAGAGTTCCCTTAGGGTTGTGCCGTTGACCGATGAGGCCTACGGGTTTGACCTCAAAGACCTCCTTGAGTTTGTTGCTGGGTCACCTGAAGGCAACGCTCTGTTCTGTAGCGGCTCACGCTCAGCGACCCAAGAGAGGCTCAACAGGTTCATCAAGAAGACCCTTGGGTTAGACAAAGGCAAGGCGAGCCTATCGTTTCATTCCTTGCGACACTCATTGGCTGGAGCCTTGAAGGCCGCTGAGGTGCCTGTGGGGACCGCTGAGTCGATCTTGGGGCACTCGTCGGGGTCGATCAGTTATGACCTTTATGGTGCTGGGAGTGCAGTAGAGGTAGGCCGTATGACTGAGGCTTTGAAGACTGCCTTACTCTGATTGGTGAAGGGTCTATCGCTTGCCGATAGGCCTGCTTCGAAAAGCGCAACTTCATGGGCATCGAACTGGACGTTCTGGTTGGTCACCCTGAGCACGACCTTCTGTTTGTGGCGACTCAGGTGGCCCGTGCTGCTGGGCTGAAGCAACCGGCGAACTCTGCCTCTGCATTTCGACGGGTACACAAGGCTGGGCAGGCCCTGATGGCCCTCATACAAGATGGTTGTATCAGGCTCGAAGACATCCCAGCGGATGAGCGTCACCAGCGCCTGCGCACCACAACGGTGATCTTCACAGAATCTGAGTCGTATCAGATGCTTCTGAGAGGCTCCGCGCCTCAGTCTGAGCCGTTCCGAAAGTGGGTCACTGAGGAGGTCCTGCCGACCATCCGCAAGACCGGCTCTTACAACGCTGAAGAGTCCACCAACCCAATCGCAATGGGTCCCTTTGGGGCAATGAATACGGGGTGGCGCTAAATACCCTCACTAAGGCTACAGCACACCAACTGACCTTAGGAGGACACCATGACCTTGCTCACCCAACCCGGACCACATCATCGCCACGTTGACCACGACACCGGCATCATCCTTCACGTTGACCCAATCACCGGGCAGATCCTAAAGAGCCACACGATGGTTCTCCCCAAGTCCAAAGATCACCAGTTCAAGGCGTGGGCCACCGAACGTCAAGCCTGTGAGAGCCTCGCTGAGGACCACTTGAAGACAAGCCCAGTCGTTACGCCTGATGCTCAAGCAGTCATCTCTGAGGAGCCTGTGCGTGGTCGTGGTCGCCCTAAGGCCGCCTTCAAGAATCCAGTAGCTGCCTATATGCACCTCCTCGCAGTTCCTTACTTACTGCCCTGGGTGGACGACATCATCAAAGGGTCGATCATCACCAGTGCTGGCATTAGCAACGGCAAGATCAACGTGAAGACTGGGGCAGTGATCGGGGCCTTGTTCGCTGAGGACATCACAGCGGAGGTCTGCAAGACTCAGGAGATCAGCTTGAGGACTGCCCAGCGTGTGGCGAAGGCCGCCCGACATGCTGCCCATGGCATCGCTTCCTACGTGGATCGACACCCGAAGTTGAAGGCTGAAGTTGAGGCTGAAGTGAGCGCAGAGGCTCTATTCCGGGGCTCTCAGGCTTAACGACGGAATATATAAAAGAAAACTTTAAGACCTCTGAGGAGGAGCATCGACCACTTATCGACCAGTCTCATTGAGAGAGGGATTGTGATGAATATCACCCTCTTCAAAGAGGACCTCTAAGAGAGAACCTTGAGCACATAAGGAGAACACCATGACCACCTTGAACACGATCACCATGACCACCGTTGAGATTGCCGCAATGACAGGCAAGCGACACGACCACGTACTTCGGGATGCAGACCGGGCTATTGAACTGGTCATGAAATCTCGCGCCCCAAATCTGGGGAGCCAAATTGAAAGTAAGGACGTAGACGCAACTGAAGGAACCTTTGAGAACCGAGGTAAGCAATATCGAATGCTGGTCCTCAATAAGCATCTGGTCTTCACGCTCATCACCGGCTACGACACTGCATTGCGTTACACAGTCATTGGTCGATGGATCGAATTGGAGCAAGCAGCTAACCCAGCGTTCGCCTCTCAGGCCATCACTGAGACCCTCATTGACCTACAAACACGAGTCGATGCAATGGCCCCGGCCTACGATGAGCACGTCCGTAAGGGTCGCTCAGTTGGCTATAGCTGGCGTGAAGCATGTCGTCTCGCTGGCATTGAGCACCCCGACAAGTTCTTGGCCCTTATGGTCCGCTTGAAGAAAGCCCGTAAGACCCTCCACGGGCACACTGAGATCAACCCAAGCTACGTTAAGAAAGGCTACGTGACTGTGCTCAAGCCTTCCAATCTGGTCGTCAAGGCCAACGGTGGGCACCTCTTCAAGGTCACCTCCAAGGGCCTCACAGAATGGCTCTCAGCGAATGCAGGTGAGATCAACACAGCGGTCAACACTGCGAGCCGCCCTAAGGCTGTAGTCGATGAGCATGGCTATACGATCGCTATCACAGGTGACAACACCGAAGGCTTGACCACAAAGGCCATTCATTAATTCAAGGAGATCCCTATGACTGCCCAATTGAACTACGGCAAGACCATTCCAACTGAAGCTGATTTGAGCATCATCAATCAGTTCTTCATTAAGCCACGCCGCTCCCGCCTCATTGAGCTACGCACAGCACTCACAAAGGCTACCGCCCCGGGCCGCTCTCGTTGTCCTGAGTTGGGCACCATCTATGACATGGATGTGGTCTATGCATACACCGATCGCACTATGGGTACGTCCTTCACGGGCGCTCTCAAAGAAGCCCTTGAGGCTGGTCTGCCACTCAAGACTCTGATCCGCTGTGACCTACAGATCCCGATGTCTAATCAGCCAATCGTCGTGGCCTACAAGGATGCTTGATGAGGTCCCTTTGGGCCAGTAAACATTGGTGTCGTAAAAACCCTCACTAAGGCCACGGGAATCAGTCACCCATGGTCTCCTCAAAGTCCCACGAGGCGCCCTAAGCGTCAGTAGTGGGCAATCTATGCACCACACCGGAACCTCTTTGCTGTCCGCCATTCAGCCCAGAGGCATTCCTACAGTCCCCGCCAAGTTAACGCCCACAGGACTGTGAAACCACCTTCAATCCAATACCTTTAAGCAAACCTTGTTGATCCCGTGCGGGTCTCCTTTCCCCCATTGGTCACGCGATCATGGCGGCAAGGTTTGACTTAAGGGTCTCTCAAAGGAGAACCCAATATGAAACTCGACATCGTACATACCGATAAGACCCTGACTATTCAAGGCCAAACTGTGACTAAGGCATATGCCGAAGGCGTGATGTTGGCAGGCTTGCTGGCTGCTGTGGGCAAGAACCACGGCGCAATCACTTCGATCATCAAGCAGTTCATGGAGGCTGGTCTGAGCACCGCAGCATTCCCTGATCAAACCTCAGTTGCCCGCCAAGAGATCCATGCGGCTGGTCTGCGTGAAGCTGCTCGACAACGTGATGCCCAGTTCCATGCGGAACGCTTTGCATCCTACAAGGCACCGACACGTCTTGAGGTAGCTCGTGCTCGTGAGGCCAAAGAGAAGCAAGCAGCCGCTATCCGTGAACACGGCAACACCATTCGTGCAGCTCGCCGTAACTAACAGTCGGCCACAAGGAGCCTTTGAGACCTCTCAGGGCTTCCCTAAACAGAATTCAATTCAGGAGATTATCAAACATGAAACCATACGAATACGTTAAGCCTACAACGTGGTCCACCGCTATCACCGAACAAGGTGGGACCATTCAGTTCAACACAGAGACCACCATCAAAGGTGGCGCAGGCACTGACGCAGCGGCCTACGTTAAGGCCCTCACAGATGGTCTCGATGAATACTTCAACGGTGGAGACTGGGAAGAAGGCGCTGAAGAAGCGATTCCCTGTGAGTTCCGCCCTAAGGGCACCGAGCCGACCACCCAACAGATCGTTCTGATGCAAGATCGAAGTGTTGAGTTCGACCCGCGCAAGTCCATCTATGACGATTCGACCTTCACTAAAGGCGAGGCCGTCGCTGGTGACTTCCTGTTCTGTGAGGCCACCCCTCAGGCCGCTCTGTTTTCTTTTCGTCAGACCTTCTTGGACCATCACATCATGTCGGGCTTCACCCTCAATGGTTTGACGCAGACCGCTGAGAAGCTCTTGAAGGACTTCGAGATGTCCTGTGGTGCGACCATTGCCAAGATTCTGACCACCTCTTCGTCCACTGAGGTCAAGGCCCTTACAGGTCTCTCTAAGAACCCACGCGAACGCGCTGAGGACATCATTGATGGTCTGACCATGAACATCAACCAAGCAGTTGGAACCTCGCTGTCTGACTTCGTGTTGCTGATCCCGGCTAAAGAAGTTGCTGGTCTTGAGCGTGCTGCTCAGCGTGCTGGACTGTCAGACGTAGAGGACCTCTTGGGCTGTGGCTCTCAGTTCTACTCTGGCGAGGACTTGGGCATCTTCATGTTGCCTAAGGGTATGGCCTCACTGAGCTTCCGTAAGGACTCCAACGGTGCTGTGTGGCAGATCCATGCGACCCGTAACCCTAACGCTATGGCGTGGGACGTAGAGGTCATTGGTGTGGCTGATGTGGTGACACAGGCCAAGGTACAGCTCAAGCTGGCAAACCCTGCTGACCCTAAAGAGAAGCTCCAAGTAGAGCTGGTCGATTTCCCTATGGTCACTCGTGTGACCTTGGCCTAACAAGCCATTGCAATGAATACCTCAAAGGCCTCTAACAGGGTCCTCTGGGGTCTTCTTAATGTTACGTTATTTCATCACATCAGAAGGAGGTAAACCGTGACGACCATGACCATCAAATTAATGAAAACAGTCCTTGCCTCAAAGAGCTTCTGGAAGACCGTAGCCTTGGTCGCAATGATGTCCAGTATCGCTGTCCCTGAAGGGTTCGCTGAGCTTATCGCTGAGGTCCTCTCGGAGGTGCTGACAAGCATAACGGCAATGGACAATGACGCAGTACTGGTCTCAATGGCCTTCCCTTAGGGCGCTCCTGTGTGAATTCTCGCGGGCAATCACCCTGCTCAGTTCTCAGAATCAACACAGCAGCGCCTTACAGGAACCTCAAAGCGGACAAAAGGCACCCCTTTGGGAATCTGGGAGAAAAATGTGAGTGACCACCTTTAATGCTTTGCGGGCACGTTTACCCCGTAGGCCCTCAGGCGCACACAGGCGCGGTAGGGACCCTCGCGAGCGCACGGAAAGGCTCAGGCACGGGCGCACGATAAGGACCCCAAGAGCGGCTCATAGAGTGTGACAAGGCAGTATCAAATGGTGATGCCACATGCTACGGTGCCCACCCCATCTGGTCTCCAAGCCACCTCAGTGAGTTCACTGACTACTACGCAGAGAACAGCTGCACCGCCGGGCGCTCGTCGTTTATCACCGGGCAGACGCCGCTGCGCACAGGCCTGTCCAAAGTCGGCATACCGGGAGCACCGGTAGGCCTGCAAAAGCGCGATATCACCATCGCCCAGGCGCTCAAATCCCAGGGCTACGCCACTGCACAATTCGGTAAAAACCACCTGGGCGACCGCGACGAGTACTTGCCGACCAATCATGGTTTTGACGAGTTTTTCGGCAACCTCTACCACCTCAATGCCGAGGAAGAACCCGAACGCCCGTACTGGCCCAAGGATGACCCGGCTTTCGTCAAGGCCACCTCGCCCCGTGGCGTGATCCACAGTTTTGCCGACGGCAAGATTGAAGACACCGGGGCCCTGACCGCCAAGCGCATGGAAACCATCGACGACGAAACCACCGCGGCCGCGCAGGAGTTCATCGAAAAGCAGGCCAAGGCCGACAAGCCTTTTTTTGTGTGGATGAACACCACGCGCATGCACGTCTTTACCCACGTGCGCGACTCGATGAAGGGCCAGAGTGGTATGCCCGGCAACGAGTACGCCGATGGCATGCTTGAGCATGACGGCGACGTCGGCAAACTGCTGAAAACCCTCGATGACCTGAAAATCGCCGACAACACCATCGTGGTCTACACCACCGACAACGGGCCGAACCAGTTCTCCTGGCCGGACGCGGCCACCACGCCGTTCCGGAACGAGAAGAACTCCAACTGGGAAGGTGCCTTCCGTGTCCCGGCAATCGTGCGCTGGCCGGGGAAAATCAAGGCTGGCGAAGTGAGTAACGAGATGTTCTCGGGGCTGGACTGGTTCCCGACCCTGCTCGCGGTGGCTGGCGATGCCGATGTCAAAGACAAGTTGCTCAAGGGCTGGGCCCCGGTGGCAGGTGGCAACAACTTCAAGGTGCACCTGGACGGTTTCAACCAGCTGCCGTACCTGACCGGCGAACAACCCAAGGGCAATCGCAACGAGTTCTACTACTTCAACGATGACGGCATGCTGGTATCGATGCGTTTCGACAACTGGAAAGTGGTGTTCTGCGAGCAACGCGAACCGGGCGGTTTCAAGGTCTGGAGCGAACCTTTCGTATGCCTGCGGGTGCCGAAAATCTTCAACCTGCGCATGGACCCGTTCGAACGGGCTGACGTGGTCTCCGATCAGTATTACGACTGGAGCACGAAAAACGTCTACTTGAACGAACTGGCAATCATGAAGGCGGCCAACTTCCTGGAAACCTTCGTCGATTACCCGCCAAGCCAGAAGCCGCCAAGCTTCAGTATCGATCAGGTACGGGCAGCGGTAGACGCCAAGATTGCGGAAAAAATGAAAAATCAGCCAGCGCAGTAAACCTGCCCTGTGGGAGCGGGCTTGCCCGCGATTGTCTCGACGCACTGCATCTGTCAGATCGCGCCGCCTCCATCGCGAGCAAGCCCGCTCCCACACGGGGTAACGACTCCTTCCCGAATTCCTTCTGCACAAGGCTCCCGCGCAATGCCGTCACCCTTACCGCCCAGCCGTACTGCATTGTCTGCCACTGCCTTGCTGCTATTTATTTCCGGTACTGCCGCCCTGATCTATCAGGTGCTGTGGATCAAACAACTGTCGCTGGTGATCGGTGTCGAGGTGTACGCCATCACCACCGGCATCAGCGCCTTCTTTGCCGGGCTGGCCCTTGGCGGGCTGCTGTTTGGCCGCTGCGCCGACCGCCTGGGCAAACCCTTGCTGTTATATGCGGGCCTTGAAGTGGGTGTGGCCGTGCTCGGCATCGGCGCCACGCTGGGGCTGGGTATGGCCGCGGCGCCATTTGCCTGGCTCGAACAACGGATCGGCCTGCCCGCCTGGTTGCTGCCATTGCTGCTGGTGGGGCTGCCCGCCCTCTTGATGGGCGGCACGCTGCCAGTGCTGATACGCGCACTGGCATCCGAGCCGCAACATCTGGGCCAGGCCGGTGGCCGCCTGTATGCCGCCAATACCGGCGGGGCGATTGTCGGCACTCTGCTGACCGCCTTTATCCTGATTGCCAGCCTCGGTGTTTTCGCCAGTGCCGTTGTAGCCGCCGTACTCAACCTGATTGCCGCCGCGGGTGCCCTGTGGTTGCAACGCGGGCAGCACACCATTGTCGCCGATCCGGTGGCGACCAGCGCGGCACACAATCCGGCCCGGCTGGCCATGGCCCTGTATGCCATCGCGGGCGGTGTGGCACTGGGCTACGAAGTGGTCTGGTCGCAATCGATCGTTCAGTTCATGAGCACCCGTACCTACGCCTTTGCCGTGGTGCTGGCCACTTACCTGACCGGACTGTTTATCGGCAGCAGCCTGATGGCGCGCCGGGTTGATCGGCTACGCGATCCCTGGGGTGTGTTTGCCTTGCTGATTGCCGGGGCCGGACTGGTTGCCCTGCTGGAAGTTGCCCTGCTCGGACGCTGGCTGATCCTGCTGCAAACCCAGGCAGAGACTGCGGCACTGGCCTTGGGTGGCAGTGTGTTGCTGGGCATGAGCGCCCGCTTCGCAGTGGCTGCACTGAGCATTGTGTTTATCCCTACGTTGCTGTTGGGCGCAGCGTTCCCGATAGCCCTGCGCCTGTGCGTCGGCCCCGGCCGGATCGGGCGGGATGTCGGTGCAGTCGTGGCGTTCAACACGCTGGGCGGGATCGTCGGCGTTGCCCTCTGCGGTTTTGTCCTGATCCCCTGGCTGGGGCTGGTACATACGCTCGGCATGCTGGCAGTCATCGCCGCTGCAGTAGGTTTGATCGCGGTACAGCAGGGGCACCGGGTCAAGAAAGGCCATCGCCAGGCAGTCGTTGCGTTCAGCCTGGCAGCGCTGCTGGTAGCCGTCTTAACGCCGGTTGAGCGCCTCGCCGAACTGCTGCCCGGAGCCCGTAACGGTGAGCTGGTGTTTTACCAGGAAGGTCGCGGCGGCACCGTCGCCGTCGTGGCCCAGGGCAAGGGTGAACGCCGCTTCCATCGCCTGTATATCCAGGGCGTGTCCAACACCGGTGATGCCATGCCTTCACTGCGCTACATGCGTATCCAGGCCCTGTTGCCGCTGTTGATCCACAACGGCGAACCACGCTCGGCGCTGGTAATCGGCTTTGGCACCGGGATCACTGCCGGGGCCCTGTTGAGTTACCCGGGACTGCAACAACGGGTGGTGGCCGAGTTATTGCCCTCGGTGGTCAAGGCTTCAATCCTGTTCAAAGGCAACTTCGCTGCGGCTTCCAACCCCGGCTTGCAGGTGCGTTTGCGCGACGGTCGCCAGGAACTTCTGCGCAGCGAACAGCGCTATGACCTGATCACCCTCGAACCACCACCGCCCTCCGCCGCCGGCGTAGTCAATCTGTACTCGCGGGACTTCTATCAACTGGCTGCACAGCGCCTGCACCCGCAAGGGATAGTTGCGCAATGGCTGCCGTTGCCGACGCAGAATATCGACGACTCGCGTTCGCTGGTGCGCAGTTTTCTCGACGTATTCCCTTACGCCACGCTATGGACCAGCGAGTTTCACGAAATGCTGCTGGTGGGTTCATTGCAGCCCATTGAACTGGATGCCGCGCGCATCAGCGCCCGTTTCGGGCAACCGGGTGTACGCAACGCCCTGCAGGATGTGGGCGTCGCTTCGCCAGCGGCACTGCTGGCAACCTGGGTGACCGACCGTGAAGGGCTGGTGCGCTTTGCTGCAGATGCGCCGGCCGTCACGGACGACCAACCGCGTATCGAGTACGCTCCGTGGGTGCGCAGCAAAGAAATCAGCCGGGTGCTGCCGGCGCTGCTCGATCTGCGCCAACCGATACCGTTGCTCAACGCCGCCCCGGAGTTTGTCGAGCGCATGCACAGCCAACAGCAACGCCTGATGCAGTTTTACCGTTCCAGCCTGCATGCCTATGATGGCGACCGCGAGGCATGGAGCCGGGATATCCGTGAAGTAATGCGTGGCGATGGCGCCAACCCCTATTACCGCTGGTTTGTCGGTGAACGCTAGAGCCTTTTGGATACGGAAGTCGCAATGCCCAAAACTAAAACTATAAAAGCTGCAAACCCACCTGATTCGCGCCCCACCCTGATGAGCCGTTACCTGTTACCCGTAAGCGCTGCCGTGTTGCTGGTGGTGCTGGGCGGGTTATGGTTTTATCTCAGCCGCCCGGCGCCGGTGTATGAGCCCAAGGTGCTGGCCACGGCTGCGGTGGCCGAGCCCGTCGCCCCGGCGCAGATGGTCGACGAGCAACAGTGCCAGGGTTGTCACGACGCCCAGGTCAAGGACTGGCAAGGCTCTCATCATCAACTGGCCATGCAGGTGGCCGCGCCGCAGACCGTACTGGCCGACTTCAGCAATGCCACGTTCAAGGGCGAAGGCGAAAACAGCCGGTTTTTTCGCCAGGGCGACGAGTTCTGGGTCAATACGCCGGGGCTGGATGGCAAACCCGCCGACTTCAAGGTCGCTTACACCTTCGGCATTGCGCCGTTGCAGCAGTATTTGATCGAAGTTGGCGACGGCAGACTGCAAGCCCTGGGGGTGGCCTGGGATACCGAAAAACACCGCTGGTTCCATCTGTACCCAGGCCAGGGGGTGAGCTTCAAGAACCCGCTGCATTGGAGCAAACCGAACCAGAACGCCAACTTTATGTGCGTCGAATGTCACACCACCGGCTACAAACGTAACTTTGATGCCGCCAGCAACAGCTTCAACAGCCAATGGAACAGTCTCGGCGTCGGTTGCCAGGCCTGTCACGGCCCGGCGTCCAGCCATCTGCGTGCTGTCACGGAAAACAACCCGTTGCCCCACAGCGGCTTTGACGTCGACCTTAAAAGCAAGGACGCCACGGTAGAACTCGAAACCTGCGCCCGCTGCCATGCCCGCCGCGCCCCGCTGGGCGATGGCTTTACCGTGGGCAAGCGGCTGATGGACGACTACCTGCCCAGCGTACTGACCCGCGAGCTGTACGCACTGGACGGCAAGATCAAGGACGAGGTGTTCGAACACGGCTCGTTCCTGCAAAGCAAGATGTTCGACAAGGGCGTGCGTTGCAGCAACTGCCACAACCCCCACAGCACCGAACTCAAGGCAGCGGGCAATGCACTGTGCCTGCAATGCCACAACACGGCCGGCAAAGCAGCCATTGCCGGGATTGATGGCAAGGGCCTGCACGCGAAGAACTATGACGCCATCGACCACCATCGCCATGCCGAAGGCCAACCGGGCTCGCAATGTGTGGATTGCCATATGCCCGGCAAGTTCTACATGGGCAACGACTATCGCCATGACCACAGCTTCAGCATCCCCAACCCGGTGCGGGCCAAAGCCCTGGGCACAACGGATGCCTGCCTGGGCTGCCATCAGGGCAAGGCCGGTGACAGGGTGACGGAGCAGTTCAAGCTCTGGACCGCCCACGATGCACCGCAAGCAGCCCGGTACGATGAAAGCCTGTGGCTGATCCGCGGCGGCCGGCCGGGTGCTGCGCAGGCGCTCTACGAGCAATTGCGGCGCAGCAACCTGCCAGCGATTCAACGCGCCACGTTGTTGGCTGAACTGGCCAACTACCCCAGCGAATCCGCACTGCAGCTGGCCAGCAAGGACCTCAACCACCCTGCCCCGCAAGTGCGTGAAAGCGCGGTGCGGGCAGTGAGCGCTTTCTTGCCTCCGGCAGAGCGGGTCGCGTTGCTCAGCCCATTGTTGAGTGACAGCGTGCGTGCAGTGCGCATCATCGCCGCGCGCAACTTGCAGGGCGCTGCGCGCAATGGCCTGGGCACGAATCAAGTGGCGTGGGACAAGGCCATCGGTGAATACGAAAGCGTGCAGCTGAGCCTGGCCGAACGGGCCGAGTCCAACCTCAACCTGGCCATGCTGTATCAGGCCAGCGGGCGCAATGCCGAGGTCGAGGCCAGACTGCGCGCCGCCCTGCTGCGCGACCCGGACTTCTACCCGGCGCTGGTCACTCTGGCCCAATGGCTGGAAGCCAGTGGGCGCAGTGCCGAGGCCTCGACCCTGCTCAACGACGCGATCAAGGCACAACCGCAGGCAGCGTTGTTGCAACACAGCCTGGGGCTGGCATTGATTCGCGGTGGCCAGCCCGAACAAGCGATGAAAGCTTTGCAGCAGGCTGTAAAACTGGAACCGGACAACAGCCAGTACCGCTATGTGCTGGCGGTGGCCCTGCACCAGAGCGGCCAGCTCGAACAGGCCTGCGCGCAAATGGAAGAACTGCTCAAGCGTCAGCCGGCGTTTCGCGATGCGCGATTGGCGTTGATCCAGTTCTACCTCGACAGCGGCCAGGAGCCCAAAGCGCAGGTGGTGCTGCAAGCCTGGAAACAGATCAATCCTGAGGATATGGCGTTGAAGTGACAGCCCTCACCCCCCCGCCATGCGCTCCAGGCTGTTGCTCAAATGCAGCAGCATGGCAGCGCGGGCGGCGTCGGGGTCCTGACGGCGGATCGCGCGCAAGATCGCCTCATGTTCCAGCACAGCCATTTGCCCCAACTGCTTGAGATCGGCATCACCGCGCTCTTCACTATTGATCCGGGTACGCGGAATCACCGAACGCCCCAACTGGGCAATGATATCGGTGAAATAAGCGTTGCCCGTGGCCTGAGCGATCAACTGGTGGAAACGCAGGTCCGGCTCGACGCTGCTGTCGTTGTTGGCCAGTGAGCTTTGATGGTCATCCAGCGCCTGGCGCATCTGCAGCAGTTGCTCCTCCGTGCGCCGCCTCGCGGCCAGCGCCGCAGCCTGGGTCTCCAGGCCCAGGCGCAATTCGACGATACCGCGCACGCTGGCTGCGGTATCACGGCTCAGGTGGATACCCTGGCGCGGATCGCGCTCAAGCACGAAGGTACCAATGCCGTGACGGGTTTCGACCAGCCCGGATGCCTGCAATTTTGAAATCGCTTCACGCACCACCGTGCGGCTAACACCGTGTTCGCGCACGATGGCCGACTCGGAAGGCAGCTTCTCGCCGGGCGCCAGTTGGCCCAGCAAAATTCGCTGGGTCAGCTCGGCCACGATGTCGTGGGCAAGGCCCGGTGAACGCTTGCGCAGCGGCGCACTCTGGGGGTCATGCATGGGGCAAATCCATTCGTACAAGACCGCTTGATACTAGCACCCCAACATGTATGACAAGTTATATAAATCTCAGAAAACCTTGGGTTTGAACGAACTCAGCCCCCCAGGCAGATACGTTTCCGAACCTGACCTCTGGCTTCAAAATGCTCTAAACAGCGATAAAACCTCACAAAAGGTATCTAAAGCTGCATCTTTTATAACTTTTTCGTTTGTTTCATGGCATTGCTAGGGAAAAAACCAACTCGTATGATGTCTGGCAACTGCAGAGCCATCTGCAGCACACACAACCCGCATAAAAATAATCAGTGGGGCTTTGAATTGTGAACACTTCCAGCAATCCGTCTGCTGCGTACGCCAATGACCCCGTCCTGGCGCGTGCGATCCAAAAAGTGAAGAGGCATGTACTGCCACTTTTCGTCATCATGTTTATCGTCAACTACATCGACCGGGTAAACATCGGCTTCGTACGCAGCCACATGGAGCACGATCTGGGTATTGGTGCCGCCGCCTATGGTTTCGGTGCGGGGCTGTTTTTCATTGGCTACGCACTGTTTGAAGTGCCGTCCAATATGCTGCTGCAAAAAGTCGGCGCCCGCATCTGGCTCACCCGAATCATGTTCACCTGGGGTATCACCGCCACCCTGATGGCCTTTATCCAGAACGAAACCCACTTCTATATCCTGCGTTTTCTGCTTGGCGTCGCCGAAGCGGGCTTCTTCCCGGGCGTGATCTATTACTTCACCCGCTGGCTGCCGGGCGCCGAACGCGGCAAGGCGATTGCCATCTTCCTCAGCGGCTCGGCACTGGCCTCGCTGATCTCGGGACCACTGAGCGGCCTGCTGCTGCAAATCACCGGCATGGGACTGCACGGCTGGCAGTGGATGTACATCATCGAAGGTATGGCCTCGGTGGTGCTATGCGTGTTTGTGTGGTTCTGGCTGGACTCAAAACCCCATGACGCCAAATGGCTCAGCCTTGCAGAGCAAGATGCGCTGGTTAACGAAATTGACCGCGAACAGCGTGAACGCGATGCCGCCAACACCGTCAAGCCGACCCTGGGCATGCTGCTCAAGGACCGCCAGATCATGCTGTTCTGCGCGATTTACTTCTGTATCCAGCTGACCATTTACGCGGCCACGTTCTGGCTACCGAGCATCATCAAAAAAATGGGTGACCTGAGCGATATCCAGGTGGGCTTCTACAACTCGATCCCGTGGCTGATTTCAATCATTGCCATGTATGCCTTTGCCTCGCTGGCCAGCAAATTCAGGTTCCAGCAGGCCTGGGTGGCGGCCGCCCTGGTGATTGCCGCCACCGGCATGTTTATGTCCACCACCGGCGGGCCGATCTTTGCGTTTATCGCCATCTGCTTTGCCGCCATCGGCTTCAAGTCGGCCTCGGCGCTGTTCTGGCCCATTCCCCAAGGCTACCTGGATGCACGTATCGCGGCGGCAGTCATTGCCTTGATCAATTCCATCGGCAACCTCGGCGGCTTCGTCGCCCCCACCACCTTCGGGTTACTGGAACAAACCACAGGCTCGATCCAGGGCGGGCTCTATGGCCTGGCCGGCACGTCGATCATTGCGGCACTCATTGTGTTCTTTGCCAAAACCAAACCCACACCCACGGCCGTGACCCCCACCGCCCTGCAAACTGCCTGACAAGGACCAGACCATGAATGCCGACCATCAACACCACGCCAGCCAAGCTCCGATCGTGACCAGCCTGCAGGTGATCCCGGTGGCGGGCCATGACAGCATGCTGCTCAACCTGAGCGGCGCCCACGGCCCCTTCTTTACCCGCAATATCGTTATCCTCAAGGACAGCAGCGGCAATACCGGCGTGGGTGAAGTGCCCGGTGGCGAGCGCATCCGCGAAACTCTGGAAGACGCCCGCAGCCTGGTGATTGGCCAGCCCATCGGCAATTACCAGGCTGTCCTCAACGCCATGCGCAGCACCTTCGCCGCACGGGATTCGGCGGGGCGCGGCCTGCAAACCTTCGACCTGCGCATCACCATCCACGCCGTGACGGCAATGGAAGCCGCCCTGCTCGACTTGCTCGGTCAATTTCTGCACGTGCCGGTAGCCGCCTTGCTCGGTGAAAGCCAGCAACGGGATGCCGTGAAGATGCTCGGCTATCTGTTCTATATTGGCGACCGTCAACACACCGATCTGGCCTACCGCAGCGAAGCGGATGGCGATGACTGGACACGCCTGCGCCATGAACAAGCCCTTACCCCACAGGCCATCGTGCGCTTGGCGGAAGCGGCACAGGCCCGTTACGGCTTCAACGACTTCAAGCTCAAGGGCGGCGTGCTGCGCGGCGGCGAAGAAATCGAAGCGGTCACTGCACTGGCCGAGCGTTTCCCCGATGCCCGCATCACTCTGGACCCTAATGGAGCCTGGTCTCTCAAGGAAGCCATCGCCCTGTGTCGCGACCAGCATCGGGTACTGGCCTATGCCGAAGACCCTTGCGGCGCCGAAAACGGCTATTCGGGGCGCGAAGTCATGGCCGAGTTCCGCCGCGCCACCGGCCTGCGCACCGCCACCAACATGATTGCCACCGACTGGCGCGAAATGGGCCATGCGATTCAATCGCAGGCCGTGGACATCCCATTGGCCGACCCGCACTTCTGGACCCTGCAGGGCTCGGTACGCGTTGCGCAGATGTGCCACGAATGGGGCCTGACCTGGGGCTCGCATTCCAACAACCACTTCGACATTTCCCTGGCCATGTTCACCCAGGTTGCGGCTGCAGCGCCGGGGGACATCACCGCCATTGATACCCACTGGATCTGGCAGGACGGCCAGCGCCTGACCCGTGAACCGCTGAAAATTGTCGACGGCCATATCAAGGTTCCGACAAAGCCTGGCTTGGGCGTGGACATCGACATGGACGCCGTGGCCAAGGCTCACGAACTGTACAAAGGCATGGGCCTGGGTGCCCGGGATGACAGCGTGGCCATGCAGTACATGATTCCCGGCTGGAAATACGACAACAAAAAACCCTGCCTGGTGCGCTGAGTCGCTTATTAGAGCGTGGCAACTGCCACAAGGCGCCAGCGATTGGCGCCTTTTTATTGGCCGAAAATTGGATCCAATATCAAATTTCAGGCAAAAAAAAGCCCAAGTAGCTGATGGAAACTTGGGGCTTAAAAATGCATAAACCGTGGTAGGTGAACGCAGGGCGATCTTACCCTATCGTAACAATCAGTAACAAGTGATTCTGCACATTTTATTTCAAGGCAATACTGACCTAAGTCATTAAATAGCCACACTTTTTAAGATTTAGTTGATTTGAAATGGCCATCACGGCACGGATAACGGGTATTTTCAACCCACTTTTGCGCTTGCATTTAATGTGGGAACTGGGCTCGAGCGATTCAGGCGACGCGGTTCAGTTGGTAGACCGCATCGATACCTTCGCGAGCAGGCTCGCTCCCACAATAATGATCAGGCAAACCTCATTTATGTGAGCACAACATGCCCTGTGGGAGCTGGCTTGCCTGCGATTCAGGCGCTGCGGTGTGCCCGTCGAACCGCGTCGATACCATCGCGGGCAAGCCCGCTCCCACAACAAATCAGCCTGCGAAATTGCCGCTCAGCGCCGCCAGCCCACCCTGATAGACCCCGGTAAACAGCTCTTCGGCAGCTTCAGTGCTTACACCTGCCGGGGTGAACTGCCCCGACCAGGTCACACGGGCGCCGTCGCCCAGCGCTTCAACGCGCAAGGTCGCCAGGTAGTCGGTCACCGGAAACGGCGCCTCGACAATGGAGTAGCTGTAGGTCTTGCCGGCATTGTCGAATGTTTGCAGGCGCTCAACGATCACCGTGCCATCCACGGTCTGCAGATGGCGCAAGCGCCCGCCTTCGCCAGCTTCGCTGACGGCAACCAGGGGCAACCAGTCCGGCAGCGAGTTGAAACCACCGATCAATTGCCAGACCTGATCGGGTGAAGCGGGAATATCAATAAATGCGGATGCAGTTGCCATAGGGGCATGCCTCTTTGAAGAAGTGGGGGTTAGTCGAAAACCGGCCTGAAAAAGCTGCGCTCGTAACTCAGGATACAGCGATTATCTTCAGCCAGTTTGAACGCGGCAATGCATTCGGCATCTGTTTTTGAGCGTTCGCGGTAGTCTTCATAGGCTGCGAGGCTGGGGAAGGTAAACATGGCCAGAGCAATGTTATTGGCACCTTCCGAGGGCAGGAAGTAACCGTGATGCTGGCCGCCAAATTTGGCTACCAGCGGGATCCAGACTTTGGCATAGGCCTCGAATTCGGCCAGTTGGTAAGGGTCAATCACGTAACGCAGGTAGCAGGTGATCATCGATGCATTCCACGGGGCGAAAGGAGATCGAGACTAATCTCCAGCCGCCCCGCGGGTCAATTCACTCAAAGTCGATGCAGGCAGTCGTCCTCGGCATAAATGGCGGTGTGCAGGCCGCCGTCAGTATCCAGCCAGGCGCGGTACATGCCCGGCGTATTAAAGCTCAGCACGGTCTCGCCGCCCGGTGTCACGGCGACCACGCCGCCGTTACCACCCAGCTCCTTGAGCTCGCCCTGCACAACTTGCTCGCAGGCGTCTGCCAGGCTCGAACCCACCAGGCGAATGCGCGATGCAATATTGTGGGCCACCACGGTGCGCATAAAGAACTCGCCGTGGCCAGTCGCCGAAATCGCCGCGCTGCGGTCATCCGCCCAGGTGCCGGAGCCAATCAGTGGCGAGTCACCCACCCGGCCGTAGCGTTTGTTGGTGATGCCCCCGGTGGAGGTGGCTGCTGCTACATGGCCGTGACGGTCCAGGGCGACAGCCCCCACAGTGCCGAATTTTTTCTCCACACCTCCCGGCTCCAGCAACACCGTCTCCGGTTGCTGCTGTTGCGCAGCCCACTGGCGACGACGCAAAGGCGTGTCGTACCAGTCATTGCTAACATGTTCGAGACCCGCCTGTTCGGACAGGAACAAGTCTGCCCCGGCACCGGCCAGCAGCACATGCTCGCTGTGCTCCAGCACCGCCCGCGCACCGCATATCGGGTTGCGCACATGATGCACGCCGGCTACGGCTCCGGCTTCCAGGTTGGCCCCGTTCATGATCGCGGCGTCCAGTTCGTGGTCACCGCTGTGGGTAAACACCGCGCCTTTACCGGCGTTGAACCAGGGGCACTCTTCAAGCTCAACCACACTGGCTTGTACCGCATCCAGACTGCTGCCGCCCTTTTCCAGGACATCGACACCCGCCTTGAGCGCCTGCAGCAGTGCTGCGTGGATCGCCTGTTCGTCTTCGCGGGTCAAAACACCGGGCATCAGCACACCGGCACCGCCATGCAAGGCCATCGCAATGGATTGGGTCATTGGGCATGCACTCCGTGATTGATGATCTGGCTCAAAAAACGTTGGGTTCGAGGTGATTCAGGGGCTGAGAAAAACCGCTCCGGGGGGGCCTCTTCAATGATTTCACCCTGATCCATAAAGACAATGCGGTCGGCTACCTTGCGTGCAAAACCCATTTCGTGGGTCACGCAGATCATGGTCATGCCTTCCTGGGCCAGGCCGGTCATGACGTCCAGCACTTCAGCGATCATTTCCGGGTCCAGGGCCGAGGTCGGCTCGTCAAACAGCATGACCTTGGGTTGCATGCACAGCGCCCGGGCTATGGCGATTCGTTGCTGCTGGCCACCGGATAACTGCGACGGAAACTTGTTGGCGTGGTCGCGCATCTTGACCTTGTCCAGCAAGCCCAGCGCTCGTTCAATGGCCTCAGCCTCGGGCACGCCCAGGTTGGACGTCTGCGGTAACGTGCAGTTTTTCAGCACCGTGAGGTGCGGGAACAGGTTGAAGTGCTGGAAGCACATGCCCACCTGGCGGCGGATGCGCTCAAGCCCCTTGAGGTTGCCGTCAAGTTCCTCGCCCAGCACGACAACCAGGCCCTGCTGGTGTTGTTCCAGCTGGTTGATGCAGCGGATCAGAGTTGACTTGCCGGAGCCCGAAGGCCCGCAGATCACTACTTTTTCCCCGGCATGGACATTCAGCGAGATGTTTTTCAGCACATGGGCATTGCCGAACCACTTGTTCAATTGTTCGATGCGTACCATTGCGGCGGCATCAGCCTTGGGTTTGCTGATCATGAGCGGCTTTGCTCCATACGTTGTTCAAGGTGTCGGGCATAGCGCGACAGTGCAAAACAGATGACGAAGAAGTAGATCGCCAGGAAGACGTAGATTTCGTGGCCGTACTCAACCCATTCCGGGGCGACGGCGGTGCTCATGGCGATACCGACGATGTCCAGTACGCCGACGATCATCACCAGCGTGGTCTCTTTGAACAGGCCGATAAACTGCGTGAGCAAGGGCGCAATGGATTGCTTGAGCACTTGCGGCAAAATGATCTGGCCCATGGTTTTCCAGTAACCAAAACCCAGCGCCATGGCCGCCTCGTATTGGCCCTTGGGCAGGTTCTGCAAACCGCCGCGCAGGGTTTCAGCCATATAGGCGGCGGTAAACAGGATCAGCACCAGTTGCACCCGCAAGAGGATGTCGAAGGCCGAATCCGGCGGCAGGAACAGCTGAATCATCAGCGAAGCCATAAACAGCAGCGAAATCACCGGCACCGAGCGCACCAGCTCGATATAGAGCACGCAAAGCATGCGCACCACCGGCAGTTTCGAACGTCGGCCCAGCGCCAGCAAAATCCCCAGCGGCAGCGCGAAAATCATCCCGGCGGTGCCCAGGAATACTGTCACCAGCATCCCGGCGAACTTGGTCGAAGACACCTCGGGCAAACCGGCACCGCCCTTGAGCAGCCACCACATCACGATCGGCAGCAACGCCAGATACGCCAGCAGCAGGCGACGGTCCAGGCGCTTGAAAAACAGCAAGACAAACGCCGCCCCTGCCAGCACCAGTGCCAGGCTTACCCGCCACTGTTCGGCTTGCGGATAGAAGCCGTACACAAACAGGTTCCAGCGTTGGGTAATCGGCAACCAGCAGGCGCCGCCGGGGTTGCAGTCTTTGGCACTGCTGCCGATGAAGGTGGCATCGAATACCAGCCAGTTCAGCGCAGCAGGAATGCACCAGCACAGCAGCGCCAGCACGCCCAGGGTCAGCAGGCTGTGGCCCACGCTGGGGAACAACTGGCTGCGGCTCCAGGCTGCGGCGCGCTGTACCCAGGGCAAGCGCGGCGGTGCCAGCGGGACTGCCAGTGCCTGATTCATTGCGGTCATGTTCAGTGCCCCCTCTGGCCGATACGGTGGTTGTAGATGTTCATCCCCAGGGAGATCACCAGGCTGATCAGGCAGTAAGTGCCCATCACCAGCGCGATGCATTCAATGGCCTGGCCGGTCTGGTTCAGGGTTGTTCCGCCGGTGGACGACACCAGTTCCATAAAACCGATGACCACCCCCAGTGAAGAGTTCTTGACGATATTCAGGTACGTGTTGGTGATCTGCGGGATCATCGGGTAGATGGCCTGGGGGACGATCAACTGGCGCATTGTGGAACCGGATTTGAAGCCGAGCGCCCTGGCCGCTTCGTACTGGCCGCGGTGTACCGACTCAATCGCGCCACGCACAATCTCGGCGATATAACTGGCGCTGTAGAACGACAAGGCCAGGCATAACGCAAGCATCTCCGGCACCAGGGTGATTCCGCCCTTGAAACCGAAACCGCGCTGCACCGGTACTTCCCATTGCACATGGGCATCACTCAAGGCGTACACCAGCACGGGCAGCAGCACAGCCCCGGCCAGCAGCGCGGGCCAGCGCCTGGAAGCAAAACCGCGCCACGGCCCGCGGGCTTCCTTCAAGCGGCAAAACACATAAGCCAGCAACGTGCCCAGCAGCATGAGGGAAAGCCCCCAGCCGACCACACTGCCCTGTTCGAGCCAGGGCAGTGTGAGGCCGTTGTTGTTCAGAAACACCACGCCAAACAGCGAGGCCGAGTGCTTGACCCCGGGCAGCGCCAGCACCAGGCCGTACCACCAGACCAGATGCACCACCAGCGGCACATTGCGCAAAAATTCGATGCAGGTGCCGCTCAGGCGCTTGATCAGCCAGTTGTCCGAGACGCGCGCCATGCCCAGCGCACCTCCCAGCAGGGTCGCCAGCACAATGCTCAGAACCGACACCAGCAAGGTGTTGAGCAAGCCCACCAGATAGGCGCGGGCATAGGTCGCATCCGGGGTGTAATCAATCAGCGAGAAGCTGATGTCATAGCCTGCGCGCTGGGACAGAAAACCGAATCCCGAGGCGATATTGAGGTTCTTCAAGTTCAGCGCGGCGTTGCTGGAGAGCAGATAAAACACCGCGGCAACCAGAGCCAGTACCAGCCCCTGCTGCAGCACGCTCGACAGGCGCAGATTGGGCGAACGATGGGTCGACATCACAGAAATCCCCTCAGCGAATCGGCGGCGCGTACATCAGGCCATGGTCTTTCCAGCTGCGGTTGAGGCCGCGCGGGATGTTCAATGCCGTCTGCTGGCCGAGGTTACGGTCGTAGATTTGCGCGTAGTTGCCGACTTGCTTGAGGGCGCGATAGGCCCAGTCACTGTCCAGGCCAAAGGACTTGCCGATGGTGCCTTCGGTGCCCAGCAAACGGGCGATATCGGTGGATGCGCTCTTGTTGCCACGCAACTCGTCGACGTTATCCGAGGTCACGCCCAGTTCTTCGCCGGTCATCAGGGCATAGGCGGTCCAGGTCACAATATTGCGCCAGACCGTATCACCCTGTGCGACAAAGGCCCCCAACGGCTCCTTGGAAATCACCTCGGGCAGCAGCGCATAGTCCTTGGGGTTGTTCATCAGCGCCAAACGCGCCGCCAGCCCCGAAGAGTCATTGGAAATGGCGTTACAGCGCCCGCGCTGGAAGGCAGCGTAGAGTTCGGGGCTTTTTTCGATGACCACGGTTTTGTAAGTCAGGCCACGGCGGCCAAAATAGTCTTCCAGGTTTTGCTCGGAGGTGGTGCCCGGTGACAGGCAGAAAGTGGCACCGTCCAGGTCGGTGAGTTTCTCGATGCCGTCGGCAGCGTGGGTCATAAAGCCCTGGCCGTCGTAGAACCAGACCGTGGTGAAGTCCACGCCCAGGTTGGCTATGCGTTCAGCGGTCCAGGAAGCGGCACGGGACAGAATGTCGATCTCCCCGGAAGCCAGGGCGGTAAAGCGGTTTTTTGCGGTGGTGGTCAGGTACTCGACCTTGTCTGCATCCCCCAGCACCGCAGCGGCCACAGCGCGGCACAGGTCTACGTCCATACCGGTCCAGCGGCCCTTGTCATCGATCAGCGAAAACCCCGGCTTGTCACCTGCGACCCCGCAGCGCACGCTGCCATGGGCCTTGACCTTGTCCAGCACACCTGCCTGGGCAGCCTGGGCACCGGTCAACAGCAGGGCCAACAGCGGAGCCCCCAGCAAAAGCTTGGCCCTATTCAATTTGTGCATATCATTGCCCTTTTAAAATTCTTCTTGTTATGCCTGTCAACCACAATCCAACGGCAGGTGGCGGTTTAGGTGCACAATAAAGACGGCGGCATGGCGCGGATAGCGGCAATTGATCCACTATGCTGGACGGGCTATCGAATATTGGAATAAGTCTATGAACATTGACTGGTACGAAGATTTTCTCGCCCTGGCCGATACCGGCAAGTTCACGGCCGCGGCCAGCATGCGCAACTCATCGCAATCGGCGCTGAGCCGACGCATTCAATTGCTGGAAGCCCACCTGGGCGCGACCCTGATCGACCGCGAGCGCAACCCGGTGCGCCTGACCGCTGCTGGCGAAGCGCTGCTGCCCAATGCCGTTGAGCTGGTACGCATGGCCCGCGACTGCGAGCAAAGCGTCAAGGTGCTCAACCGGCCGCTGACCTTTGCCTCGCTGCATACCCTGGCGTGCAACTTTTTCCCGGGCTGGATCAGCCAGTTGAACAGCCCGCAGGCGCCGCTGTTCACCCGTATCGACACGGGCTATCGCAGCACCGACGACTACTACATGGCGCTGATGTCCGGGCGCTGCGACTTCATCCTGTTCTATCGCGACACCAAGACCGCACCCTACTCGCGCCAGAGCGAGTTCGAGGTCAAGTCCCTGGGTCATGACGAGCTGTACTGGGTGGCCACTCCGCAACTGGCGGCGCATTGCACCCAGACCGACGAACCGATCCCGCTGCTCAGCTATTCGCGCAGTGCGCAATTGCATGAACTGTCGCGTACCCAGATCAACCGTCACCCCCAGCCTCAGCGTTTGCTGCAGGTATTCGAGGCCACGGTGTCCGAGGCACTCAAACCGATGGTCGCCAGTGGCCAGGGGGTGGCGTGCATGCCCCACAGCATGGTGGCGCCGCTGATTGAGCGCGGTGAACTGGTGCGCGTGTACCCGGACATGGAGTCCGACCATCTGGAAGTGATCCTGGTGCGCTGGCGTGACAACCGCAACCCCCAGGCAGAAGCGCTCTGGCAGCGCCTTTAGCCACACGCACCCCCTTTGTGGGAGCGGGCTTGCTCGCGATGGCAGCACCGCAGTTTGCCTGCCGCACCGTGCGTCTGCATCGAAGGCAAACCTGCTCTCACAGGTTTGGCACTGTTCACATGTCCTGTGCCTTAACCCCGTGAAAATCATATGAGCCTGAGAAGGCTATTGAACCAACCCGACCTGAATCTTTTCCACCACCTCCTGCATCGCCGGTAAAAACCGCCGTGCAGCTTCCTCGACCGGCATGGCCTTGGCGATATACACCAGGTTCAGGCAACCCATCACCCGCTCCTCATGCATCACCGGGATCGCAATCGCCGCGATCTTGCGCTCTTCTCCCCAGTGCGCGTTGTTTTCGCCATAGCCCTTGCTGCGTGTGTGCTCCACCAGTCGCTCGACGAATCGGCGATCCGCCGCCAGCGCCGACTGCGAGTCGTCCCGACTGATCATCAACTCGATCAATTCTTCCCGCTCGGCCGGCGGGCAAAACGCAAAGTATGCCCGCCCGGTCGCGGTCATCAGCAAGGGCAAGCGGCGCCCCACCATCGAACGGTGAAACGACAGGCGACTGAAACGGTGAGTGGTTTCGCGAATCACCATCGCGTCGCCATCCAGGGTGCACAGGTCGGTGGGCCAGGCCACTTGCTGGAGCAATTGACCCAGCAAGGGCGCAGCAATCGAAGAAATCCACTGTTCATCGCGAAAGCCTTCGCTCAGCTCACGCACCTTCAGGGTCAACCGGTAGCTGTCATCCGATTCACTGCGGCGCACGTAGCCTTCGGCCTGCAACGTCTCCAGTAAACGACGCACGGTAGTACGGTGCAAACCGCTCTGCTCGGCCAACTGAGCCGTACTGGCGCCCCCGTCAAAACGGTTGAGACCGTTGATCAGTAACAACCCGCGCATTAGGCCCCGCACGGCCTTGTATTCGGTTTCGCTCATGTGTTTCCCATTATTTTTATTGGTAAATCAACGATGTGCACTGAGTGCACCCTAGCAAGGGTTCTCGTTGTTCACCAGCTTCGCGATTTCCATACTGCGCCCAACAAGAAATCCAAAAAAAAGCGCTGTACGGAGATACCCATGAGTTCTGCACCCACTGCTTCCACCTTGGACCTGAGCACCGATATCGCCATTGTCGGAGCGGGTCCTGTCGGGCTGATGATCGCCAATTACCTGGGCCAATGTGGTGTAAACGTCACCTTGGTGGAAAAGCTCGACAGCCTGATCGACTACCCGCGCGCCATTGGCCTGGACGACGAAAGCCTGCGCACATTCCAGGCCGTCGGCCTTGCCGATAACGTGCTGCCGCACACCACGCCCTGGCATGCGATGCGCTTCATGACGCCCAAAGGTCGCTGCTTTGCAGACATCCAGCCCAAGACCGATGAGTTTGGCTGGTCCCGCCGTAACGCCTTTATTCAGCCGCTGGCTGATCGCGTGCTGTTCGAAGGCCTGCAACGCTTTGACAACGTCAAGGTACTGTTCGGTCGCGAACTCGATGGCTTCGAGCAAAGCGACAGCGGTGTGCAACTCACACTGAAAAACGCCGAGGGTCGCAGCGAACGCCTGCAGGCCAAGTACCTGATTGGCTGCGATGGCGGCAACAGCCTGGTGCGGCGCAGCCTTGGCATCAGTTTTGAGGGCAAGACTGCGCCCAATCAGTGGATCGTCGTGGATATCGCCAACGACCCCCTGAGCACACCCCATGTGTACCTGTGCTGCGACCCGGTGCGCCCCTACGTGTCCGCCGCCCTGCCCCACGGGGTGCGTCGCTTTGAGTTTATGGTAATGCCCGGTGAGACAGAGGCCGAGCTGAGCAAGCCCGAAAACATGCGCAAGCTGCTGGCCAAAGTGCTGCCGGACCCGGATCGCATCGAGCTGATTCGCAGCCGCGTCTATACCCACAACGCCCGCCTCGCAGGCCGCTTCCGTCAGGGCCGGGTACTGCTGGCCGGGGATGCCGCGCATATCATGCCAGTCTGGCAGGGCCAGGGTTACAACAGCGGCATGCGCGATGCCTCCAACCTGGCCTGGAAACTGTCACTGGTGATCAAGGGCCTGGCCAATGACCGCCTGCTCGACAGCTATGAGCTGGAGCGCCGGGATCACGCCAAGGCCATGATCGACCTCTCGGTACTGGCCGGCCACGTACTGGCCCCCCCCAAGCGCTGGCAGGGCACCCTGCGCGATGGCGTGTCGTGGCTGCTCAACTATGTGCCGCCGGTCAAACGCTATTTCGTCGAGATGCGCTTCAAGCCCATGCCGCAATACAGCCGTGGCGCTCTGATCGTGCCGAGCGAAAAAGGCTCGCCGGTGGGCAAGATGTTCATTCAGCCCAAGGTACTGACCGACGCCGGTGCGACCGTGCTCCTCGATGAAGTGATCGGCGAGAATTTCGCCTTTATCGCCTGGGGCTGCGACCCGACCTGGGGCCTTACGACGGCGCAGATTGCTCAATGGAAAACCCTGGGCACGCGGTTTATTCAAGTGCTGCCGGATGTCCAGCTCAGGGCCCCGAGCGACGCCGGCAACGACGTGATTCGGGTCGGCGACAGCACTGGCCGCCTGCGCGAGTGGTTCGCCCGCGGCTCATCGTCCATTGCCCTGCTGCGCCCTGATCGCTTCCTCGCCGGGCTGGCCACACCGCAAACGCTCGGCAAGGCCTGCAATGAGCTGGCCCTGGCGCTCAACGTGCAGCCACACATCCAGATGACGCCAGCCGTCAGCAAGGTGGCTTGAGATGAGCGCCTATTTGCACTGTTTGTCACACACGCCGCTGGTGGGCTACGTCGACCCGGCCCCCGAAGTGCTGGCCGAAGTGGACTGCATGATCCGCAATGCCCGCGAACGCATCGCCCGCTTCAATCCGCAACTGATCGTGCTCCTGGGGCCCGATCACTACAACGGCTTTTTCTACGACGTCATGCCGCCTTTTTGCATTGGCATGGCCGCCGATGCCATCGGCGATTTCGACACCGCAGCCGGCCCCCTCGACGTACCCAAAGCCCTGGCCGAAGCCTGCGCCCAAGCCGTCATGGAGGCTGGTATCGACACCGCCGTGTCCTACCGAATGCAAGTCGATCATGCCTTTGCCCAACCCCTGGAACTGTTGCTGGGCGGGTTGCGCACCTGCCCGGTGATTCCGGTCTTCATCAATTCGGTAGCCGTGCCCCTGCCCGGTTTCAAGCGGGCACGACTGCTGGGCGAGGCCATCGGCCAGTGGGCCAGATCACTGGACCTGCGCGTGCTGTTCCTGGCGTCCGGAGGCCTGTCCCATCAGCCTCCGGTGCCAGAACTGGCCAAGGTCGATGCCCGCATGGCCGACCGCTTGATGGGCAGCGGCCGCCAGTTGCCCGCCGATGAACGCGCCGCACGCCAGCAGCGGGTCATCCAGGCCGCCCGGCACTTCGTCGAGGACCAGAACAGCCTGCACCCGCTCAACCCGGTCTGGGACCAGCAGTTTCTCGACACGCTGGAGCAGGGCCGCTTGAGCGACCTCGATGCACTGGGCAATGACGCGCTGTCGGCGCTCGCCGGTAAATCGACCCACGAGGTGAAAACCTGGGTCGCCGCATTCGCCGCATTATCCGCCTTTGGCCCCTACCAAACCGAAGGCCGCTACTACCGCCCGATTCCCGAATGGATTGCAGGCTTCGGCGCCCTTGGCGCGCAGCCGCTGACCCACCCCCTTTGAATTCAAGGATCACTGCCATGACTGCCACTGCCAGCGTATTCACTGAAGCCTCGACCAGCCGCTTTGCCCGTATCAAGGAAGGCGACCTGGACCTGCAATTGCACTACAACGACGTCGGCCAGGGTGCCGAGACCGTGGTCATGCTCCACGGCTCCGGGCCCGGCGCCAGCGGCTGGGCCAACTTCAACCGCAACATCGAACCGCTGGTGACTGCCGGTTACCGGGTGATCCTGCTCGATTGCCCGGGCTGGAGCAAAAGCGACCCGGTGGTGAGCGAAGGCTCACGCTCCAACCTCAATGCGTCGGCGCTCAAGGGCCTGCTCGATGTGCTGGACCTTGACCGCGTGCACATCATCGGCAACTCGATGGGCGCCCACAGCACCGTGGCCTTCGCTCTGGAAAACCCCGGGCGCATCGGCAAACTGATCCTCATGGGCGGCGGCACCGGCGGCCCGAGCGCATTTGTGCCCCAGCCCACCGAAGGCATCAAGCTGATCGGTGCGCTGTACCGCGAGCCGACCATCGAGAACCTGAAAAAGATGATGAGCGTCTTCGTTTTCGACACCAGCAGCCTGACCGAAGAACTGTTCCAGACCCGTCTGGATAACCTTCTGGCGCGCCGCGATCACCTGGAAAACTTCGTAAAAAGCAGCACCATCAATCCCAAACAGTTTCCCGACTTCAGCCATCGCCTGCACGAAATCAGCGCCGAAACCCTGCTGGTCTGGGGGCGCGAAGACCGCTTTGTGCCGATGGATACCGGCTTGCGCCTGCTGGCAGGGCTGCCCAACGCGCAGCTGCACGTGTTCAACCGCTGCGGCCACTGGGCGCAATGGGAACACGCCGACACCTTCAACCGCATGGTGCTGGACTTCCTGACCCACTGATAACCGAGACCGCCATGAACCCGACTCCCGAAACACTGGCCCAACTGGCCGCCGACCTGCGCCACGCCGAAACCCACAGCAGTGCCATCGCCCCCCTGCGCGAGCTGATCGGTGAGGACAACGCGACAGCCGCCTACACCATCCAGCAGATCAATGTCGCCCACGGCGTCGCCAATGGACGCCGGGTGGTGGGCCGAAAAATCGGCCTGACCAACCCAAAGGTGCAAGCGCAGCTGGGCGTGGACCAACCGGACTTCGGCACTCTGTTCGCCGACATGTGCTACGGCGACAACCAGACCGTACCCATCGATCGCGTGTTGCAGCCCAAGATCGAGGCTGAAATCGCCTTGATCCTCAAACATGACCTGCCCCACTCCGACACCACCTTCGACGAGGTCATGGCCGCCACCGGCTGGGTGATGCCGGCTCTGGAAATCGTCGGCAGCCGCGTGCAGCAGTGGAACATCCGCTTTGTCGACACGGTGGCCGATAACGCCTCCAGCGGCTGCTACGTACTCGGCGGCCCGGCCCGCAGCCTTGATGGGCTGGACTTGCGCAATGCGGGCATGTGCATGACCCGCAATGGTGAAGAAGTTTCCAGTGGCAGCGGCGCGCAATGCCTGGGCCATCCGCTCAATGCGGCCGTATGGCTGGCTTGCACCATGGCGCGCCTGGGCAATCCGCTGCAAGCGGGCGACATCATCCTGACCGGCGCACTGGGGCCGATGGTGGCCGTGGCCGCCGGTGATCGTTTCGACGCGCATATCGAAGGCATCGGCAGTGTCGGTGTGGACTTCTCGCAACACGGCAGCGCCGAGTAATCGGCGACTTGCGTGCAACTGAGGCAACAATAATGAACAAGAAACTCAAGGTCGCCATCATCGGCTCCGGCAATATCGGCACCGACCTGATGATTAAAATCCTGCGCAATGCCCGGCACCTGGAAATGGGCGCAATGGTTGGCATCGACCCGGCCTCCGACGGTCTGGCCCGTGCTGCGCGCATGGGTGTTGCAATCACCCACGAAGGCGTTGAAGGCCTTACGCGCATGGACGTGTTCAAGGACATCGACTTCGTGTTCGATGCCACATCGGCCGGTGCCCATGTCAAGAACGACGCTTTTCTGCGCGCGATCAAACCCGGCATCCGCCTGATTGACCTCACCCCGGCGGCCATCGGCCCGTACTGTGTACCGGTGGTCAATCTGGAGCAGAACCTGGACCAGTTGAACGTCAACATGGTGACCTGCGGCGGCCAGGCAACCATTCCGATGGTCGCCGCCGTGTCCCGTGTGGCCAAGGTTCATTACGCCGAAATCGTCGCTTCGATTGCCAGTAAATCTGCCGGCCCCGGCACCCGCGCCAATATCGACGAGTTCACCGAAACCACCTCCAGGGCCATCGAAGTGATTGGCGGTGCAACCAAGGGCAAGGCGATCATCGTGATGAACCCTGCCGAGCCGCCGCTGATCATGCGCGATACCGTTTTTGTACTCAGCGAAGCCGCAGACCAGGCACTGGTCGAGGCGTCTGTCGTCGAAATGGCGGCAGCCGTGCAAGCCTATGTGCCGGGCTATCGCCTCAAGCAACGCGTGCAGTTTGACGTAATCCCTGAAGACAGGCCGCTGACCATTCCCGGACTGGGCAGATATTCCGGGCTCAAGACTTCAGTGTTTCTGGAAGTCGAAGGCGCCGCCCACTACCTGCCGGCCTACGCCGGAAATCTCGACATCATGACCTCTGCAGCCTTGGCCACCGCTGAGCGCATGGCGCTGTCGATGCTCAACGTCTGAGGGGAAAACCATGAACGATAAAAAGATCTATATCAGCGACGTCACCCTGCGTGACGGCAGCCATGCCGTGCGCCACCAGTACTCGTTGCAGAACGTGCAGGACATCGCCCGCGCCCTGGACAAGGCCCGCGTCGACGCCATCGAGGTGGCCCACGGCGATGGTCTGCAAGGTTCGAGTTTTAACTACGGTTTCGCCTCCCATACCGATCTGGAATGGATCGAAGCGGCGGCGGACGTGATCAGCCACGCAAAAATCACCACCCTGCTGTTGCCCGGCATCGGCACGGTGCATGACCTCAAGGCTGCGTACAACGCCGGGGCCCGGGTCGTGCGCATCGCCACGCACTGCACCGAAGCCGATGTCTCGAAACAGCACATCGAGTACGCCCGGGAACTGGGCATGGACACTGTCGGCTTTTTGATGATGAGCCACATGATCCCTGCCGATCAGTTGGCGGCCCAGGCCAAACTGATGGAGAGCTACGGCGCGACCTGCGTGTACATGGCCGACTCGGGCGGAGCGATGAACATGCAGGACATTCGCGATCGCTTCCGTGCGTTCAAGGCCGTGCTAAAGCCTGAAACCGAAACCGGCATGCATGCCCACCACAACCTGTCGCTGGGCGTAGCCAACTCGATTACGGCGGTTGAAGAAGGCTGCGACCGGATCGATGCCAGCCTCGCGGGCATGGGGGCCGGGGCCGGCAATGCCCCGCTGGAAGTGTTTATCGCCGCCGCCGAGCGTCTGGGCTGGAACCACGGCACAGACCTTTACACGCTGATGGATGCCGCGGATGACATTGTCCGACCGTTGCAGGATCGCCCGGTGCGGGTCGACCGCG
Organism: Pseudomonas bubulae; assembly: GCF_900618535.1. Classification (GTDB taxonomy): domain Bacteria; phylum Pseudomonadota; class Gammaproteobacteria; order Pseudomonadales; family Pseudomonadaceae; genus Aquipseudomonas; species Aquipseudomonas bubulae. The sequence continues at coordinate 808,464 of NZ_UYJA01000001.1, forward strand.
AGACCTTGGCGCTGGGTTATGCCGGGGTGTATTCGAGCTTCTTGCGCCACGCCGAAATCGCTGCGGCCAAGTACGGCCTCAAGACCCTGGACATCCTGGTCGAACTGGGCAAGCGGCGGATGGTGGGCGGCCAGGAAGACATGATCGTCGACGTGGCGCTGGACCTGCTCAAACGCTAAGGCCTTCCTTACCCCCCCCTTGTAGGAGCGGGCTTGCTCGCGATGCAGGCAACGCGGTTTACCTGACGAACCGCATTGATCCAATCGCGAGCAAGCCTGCTCCCACAGAAACAGGGGTTAACGCTGCTTCATCCATAACAACAATAAAACGGGTACAGCCCATGACTTCACTCAATCTGCAAATGGCCCGCACCATCGGCCTGTGTTTTCTCGTTGCCCTCATGGAAGGCCTCGATCTACAGGCCGCAGGGATCGCTGCTCAAGGCATGGCTGCCGCGTTCGAACTGGATAAATTACATATGAGCTGGGTGTTCAGCGCCGGAATTTTCGGCCTGTTGCCCGGTGCGTTCGCCGGTGGGTGGCTGGCTGACCGCATTGGCCGCAAACGGGTGCTGATGGCCTCGGTGGGGCTGTTCGGGGTGTTCTCCCTTGCCACCGCATTGGCCTGGGACATTAACAGCCTGCTGGTCGCACGCTGCCTCACCGGCGTTGGCCTCGGTGCCGCCCTGCCCAACCTGATCGCCCTCACCAGCGAAGTGGCTGGCCCGCGCCTGCGCGGTACGGCGGTAAGCCTCATGTATTGCGGCGTGCCTTTGGGCGCCGCGCTGGCCGCCCTGATCGGCATCGCCGACCTGGCCGGTGGCTGGCAAGTGGTGTTCTACGTCGGTGGCGTGGTGCCGCTGTTGATCGTGCCGCTGCTGGGGCTCTACCTTCCCGAGTCGCAGCAGTTTCGCAACGTTCAGGGCGAGGCGCCCATCGGTGTGGTTCGGGGTTTATTTCGCGAGGGCGCGGCACTGCCGACTACGCTTATCTGGGTTAGCTATTTCTTTACCCTGATGGTGGTCTACATCCTGATCAACTGGCTGCCCAGCCTGGTGATCGGCCAGGGGTTCACCGGGCGCCAGGCCAGCTGGGTGATGCTTGCCCTGCAAATTGGCGCAGCAGCCGGCACCCTGTTTCTGGGCTGGGTCATGGACCGCCTGCCCGCCTGGGCGCTGTCGGCACTGATCTATGTGGGCATCCTGGTGTCACTGACCGCCCTTGGGTTGGCGAGCCATCTGCCGGGCATGCTGGCGGCGGGCTTTATTGCCGGTTTTTTTGCCACCGGAGGTCAATGCGTGCTCTACGCCCTGGCACCGCATTTCTATCGCCCCTCGATACGCGCCACGGGCGTGGGCAGCGCAGTGGCCATCGGTCGCCTCGGTGCCATGAGCGGCCCCTTGGTGGCCGGCAAGATGCTCGCGCTGGGCACCGGCACCGCCGGGGTGATGCTGGCGTCGGCGCCAGGCATCGTGATTGCAGCCGTGGCCATGTTTTACCTGTCGGTGCGGCGCAACGCAGCATCACCCGACTGACTACCTGCGCGCCGAAAGGCGCGCAGTGCTCCACCCCCCATAACAATAAAAGTGAACCTGCCATGCTCAAGACTGTTCTTCGGGCGCTCAGCGCCTGCACCTGGGTTTTATCCATGACCACGGCTGTGGCCAGTGGTTTTGTCGATGACAGCCACGCTGACCTGGTGATGCGCAACTATTACTTCGATCGTAACTACGTCAATGCAACCCCGCAGGCTGCGGCCCGAGAGTGGGCGCAGGGTTTTATCCTCAACCTGCGTTCGGGCTACACCGAAGGGCCGGTGGGCTTTGGCCTGGACGCGCAAGGCTTGCTCGGTGTGCGCCTGGATTCCTCACGCGCCCGCACCGGCACCGGCCTGCTGCCGTATGACGCCAACACCCGCGAGCCTGCCGATGAGTACTCGGAACTGGGGCTGACCGCCAAGGTTCGCGCCTCGCAAACCGAGCTGCAAGTGGGCACCATCAGCACCTTTTTGCCGATCGCATTCGCCAGCCCTACCCGCCTCCTGCCACAGACGTTTCGCGGCGCCTACCTGAAGTCTCAGGACATCGATCAACTGACGCTGCACGTCGGCTGGCTGGACCGCATCAACCTGCGCGACTCAACCGACTACCAGAAAATGTCTGTCGGCTCGCCCAATGGCCGCTTCAATGGTGCGGCCGAGTCCAACCGCTTTATGTTTATCGGCGGCGACTATGCCTGGTCAGCGCAACTGACTCTCAAGTACTACCACGCCGAACTCGCGCAACTGTACCGCAAGGACTTTTACGGCTTAGTCGATAATCGCAAGCTGGGCCCCGGCAGCCTGAAAAGCGATTTTCGCCTGTTTATCACTGGCGAAGACGGCGCAGCCAAAGCCGGGACGGTGGACAACCGCAATGCCGCACTGATGCTGACCTACAGCCTGGGGGCCCATAAATTCGGCGCCGGTTATATGAAACTGACTGGCAAGACTGGCATGCCGTATCTGTTTGGCACCGAACCGCTGGTGATCACTGAGGGCACCCTCAGTTCCGAGTTCCTCAACCCCAAGGAACGCAGCTGGCAGGTGCGTTATGACTACAACTTTGCCGGGATGGGCGCGCCGGGCCTCAACGGCATGCTGCGCTACGTGAGTGGCGACAATATCGAGCTGGCCAGGTTTGGCGGCTCGAACCTGAGCGAGAGCGAAAAAGACATCGAAGTCTGGTATGTCCTGCAAAGCGGCCCGCTCAAGGATCTGTCGCTGCGCCTGCGCAACGCCTGGTACCGCAACGACTTCACCGCCCAGGCCAGCCACCGCGATGACAACGAGCTGCGGCTCAATATCGATTACACCTGGAAATGGTGGTGACTATTTGCGACCACACATGCGACATGGGCTGGCTGTGCAGGCAGGAGTTTCGCTAAGCTCTGCGGTTTCCCATTGTCCTCAAGCGGTAAGCCCATGATTGAAGTCACCGAGGTGTCCATAGCCCAACTGCGCGCCGCGCTCGAATCCGGCCAGACCACGGCGGTAGAACTGGTACAGGCTTATCTGGCGCGGATCGACGCCTACGACACAGCTGACACCCCCACCGCCCTCAATGCCGTGGTGGTGCGCAACCCCCTGGCAATGACCGAGGCGCAGGCCTCCGACGACCGCCGGGCCAAGGGCCAGACCCTCGGCCCGCTGGACGGCATCCCCTATACCGCCAAGGACAGCTACCTGGTCAAGGGCTTGACCGCCGCGTCGGGCAGCCCCGCCTTCAAGGACCTGGTGGCGTACCGCGATGCATTCACCATCGAGCGCCTGCGCGGTGCCGGTGCCATCTGCCTGGGCAAGACCAATATGCCGCCCATGGCCAACGGCGGTATGCAGCGCGGGGTCTATGGCCGCGCTGAAAGCCCGTACAACGCCCACTACCTGACGGCACCTTTTGCCTCCGGCTCGTCCAACGGTGCGGGCACGGCCACGGCGGCCAGCTTCTCGGCCTTCGGCCTGGCGGAAGAAACCTGGTCGAGCGGGCGCGGCCCGGCGTCCAACAACGGCCTGTGCGCCTACACCCCTTCACGGGGCGTGATTTCGGTACGTGGCAACTGGCCGCTGACGCCGACCATGGACGTGGTGGTGCCCTTTGCCCGCACCATGGCCGACTTGCTCGAAGTGCTCGATGTGGTCGTCGCTGAAGATACTGATACCCGTGGAGACCTGTGGCGCCTGCAGCCCTGGGTACCGATTCCGAGTGTGGCTTCGGTGCGGCCGGCCTCCTATGCACAACTCAATGCCGGCAGCGAAGCGCTGGCCGGCAAACGCTTTGGCGTACCGCGCATGTATATCAATGCCGACCCCGAGGCCGGCACATCCGAAGCACCGGGCATCGGCGGCCCCACCGGGCAACGCATCATCACCCGTGCCTCGGTGATCGACCTGTGGCAAGCCGCGCGCAAGGCCATCGAGGCCCAGGGCGGAGAAGTGATTGAAGTGGACTTCCCGCTGGTCTCCAACTGCGAAGGCGATCGCCCCGGCGCGCCAACCGTGTTCACCCGCGGGCTGGTGTCCAAAGAGTTTATGCATGACGAGCTTTGGGAGTTGTCCGCGTGGGCGTTCGATGATTTCCTGCGCGCCAACGGTGACCCTAAACTCAACCGGTTGGCCGACGTCGATGGGCCGCTGATTTTCCCTCACGACCCGGGCACCCTGCCCAACCGTGAAGACGAACTGGCGGCAGGCATGGACGAATACGTGCGCATGGCCCAGCGCGGGATTACCCCGTGGGATCAGATCAGTAGCGTGCCAGACGGTCTGCGCGGCCTTGAAAAAACCCGGCGCATCGACCTGGAAGACTGGATGGACCGCCTGGGACTGGATGCCGTGCTGTTCCCGACCGTGGCCGATGTGGCTCCGGCAGATGCGGATGTGAACCCGGCGTCGGCGGATATCGCCTGGAGCAACGGCGTCTGGGTGGCCAACGGCAACCTGGCCATCCGCCATCTGGGCGTACCGACCGTGACCGTGCCCATGGGCGTGATGGCCGACATCGGCATGCCGGTGGGGCTGACGTTTGCCGGTCGCGCCTATGACGATTCGACATTGCTGCGCTTTGCTTCGGCATTTGAGGCAACCGGCAGCAAACGCATGATCCCGCCGCGTACACCGCCGTTGACGTGATGGCATGGGCGGGATCTGTGAGCAGCGCCGCTCATAGGTCCCGCCCTCGCACCGGGTGATAAAAACACCCCGCAATTCCTGTGGGAGCGAGCCTGCTCGCGAAGACATCCCTGCGGTTTACCCGAAAGACCGCGTCGCCTGCATCGCGAGCAGGCTCGCTCCCACATTACCCGCCCCCGCACCCGCTCCTGATCGACTCTCCAGACTCCAGCAAATTTTCTCCCCTGCCAGTCCCCGGTCACAATCGACAACATCACTGCATTTTTAGTTGTATACAATAATAACCAATTCTGGTTACATCATTGCACGCCTACGACTCCGGCAATCGCCGCTGCGTATTGCGATGGTCAAACACCATGCAGCTTGCACAGCCGCTTCAATTCAACGCGCCTTACCGGCGCATGTCATCGCGTATTCACTGCGCCCATGGGTGTGCCAGTGAACCGACCGCCCCTGCCCAGCCATGCTGCATCCGGCTGCCAGGGCTTGGCTCAAGCCGAAAACCGATGCCTGCAACCGCATCACGTTGAAAGCAAACTCCAAACGGAAGAGGAATACCCATGGCAAAGACTTTACTGGTCAAGAACGCAGAACTGCTGGTCACAATGGATGGTGAACGCAGGGAAATCCGGCGCGGCGGCCTGTTTATCGAAGACAACCTGATCAAGCAGGTCGGCCCCAGCGAATCCCTGCCGCAACAGGCCGACGTGATTCTGGACATGACCGGCAAGGTGGTTATCCCGGGCCTGGTCAACACCCACCACCATATGTACCAGAGCCTGACCCGCGTTGTACCGGCAGCCCAGGACGGCGAGTTGTTCAATTGGCTCAACAACTTGTATCCAATCTGGGCGCGACTCACGCCGGAAATGATCGCGGTTTCGACCCAGACGGCGATGGCCGAGCTGATTCTCTCTGGCTGCACCACTTCCAGTGACCATCTGTATATCTACCCCAACGGCTGCAAGCTGGACGACAGCATCCATGCCGCTGCAGAGATCGGCATGCGCTTTCACGCCGCACGCGGGAGCATGAGCGTGGGCCGTAGCCAGGGCGGCTTGCCGCCCGACTCGGTGGTTGAGAAAGAAAGCCATATTCTCAAAGAGTCCCAGCGTCTGATCGAGGACTACCACGACCCCCGCCATGGCTCGATGCTGCGCATGGTCGTGGCGCCCTGCTCGCCCTTCTCGGTCAGCCGCGACCTGATGCGCGAGGCCGCAGTACTCGCCCGCCAGTACGGGGTCTCGCTGCACACCCACCTTGCCGAGAACGTCAGTGACATCGCCTACAGCCGCGAGAAGTTCGGCATGACCCCTGCCGAGTACGCCGAAGACCTGGGCTGGGTCGGCCACGACGTCTGGCACGCCCATTGCGTGCAACTCGACCAGCACGGCATCGAGCTGTTCGCCCGCACCGGTACTGGGGTCGCCCACTGCCCGTGCTCGAACATGCGCCTGGCTTCGGGGATCGCGCCGATTCGCAGGATGCGCGACCACGGCGTGCCGGTGGGGTTGGGGGTTGACGGTTCTGCGTCCAACGATGGCGCCAGCATGATTGGTGAAGTACGTCAGGCCCTGCTGTTGCAGCGGGTGGGTTTTGGCCCCGATGCGATGTCCGCCCGCGAGGCGCTGGAAATTGCCACATTGGGGGGCGCCAAGGTGCTTAACCGCAATGATATTGGTGCACTGGCACCGGGCATGGTCGCGGATTTTGTCGCTTTCGACCTTGGCCATCTGGCCTACGCCGGAGCCCATCACGACCCGCTGGCAGCGTTGGTGTTCTGTACCCCGACCCAGGTCCATACCAGCGTGATCAATGGTCGCGTGGTGGTCAGGGATGGCCACCTCACCACCGTCGACCTGCCGCGGGTGCTGGAACGCCACAACCAGTTGGCCCACCAGCTGGTCAGCGGTGAATAACCCCTTCAGGCCGTTGAGTTCCTGAGAGGGCTCAACGGATGCAACTGAGAACGTGCTGTTAGACGCATCTAAAATAACAAAAGCGAGCTACTCACCATGACTTCTACCGCTTCCCCTCGTCCAGAAGACGAAAACCTCGGTACTGGCGCCAACCTGGCCTACGGCCTGCAGCACGTCCTGACAATGTATGGGGGCATCATTGCGGTGCCCCTGATCATTGGCCAGGCAGCCGGCCTTTCATCGGCCGACGTTGGCCTGCTGATCGCCGCTTCGCTGTTCGCCGGTGGCCTGGCCACACTGTTGCAGACACTGGGTATCCCTTTCTTTGGCTGTCGCCTGCCGCTGGTGCAGGGGGTGTCCTTCGCCGGTGTCTCCACCATGGTCGCCATCATTGGCGGTGACGGCGCAGGAGGCCTGCCGGTGGTGTTTGGGGCGGTGATCGTGGCTTCCGTGATCGGCTTGCTGATCACACCGCTGTTTTCCAGCATCACCAAGTACTTTCCGCCCCTGGTGACGGGCATCGTCATCACCACCATCGGTCTGACCCTGATGCCGGTCACGGCGCGCTGGGCCATGGGCGGCAACAGTCAGTCACCTGACTTCGGCAGCATGGCCAACATCGGCCTGGCGGCAATCACCCTGGTGCTCGTGCTGCTGCTCAGCAAGCTGGGCAGCGCCAGTATTTCACGCCTGTCGATTCTGCTGGCTATCGTTATCGGCACACTGGTTGCCACGGCCGTGGGCATGACCGACTTCTCCCGGGTGCTGGAAGGCCCGCTGGTCGCACTGCCCGAGGTGCTGCACTTCGGCATGCCCGAGTTCCGCCTCGCAGCCATCCTGTCGATGCTGATCGTGATTATCGTGACCATGGTCGAGACCTCCGCCGATATCCTGGCAGTGGGCGAAATCATCGACACCAAGGTCGACGCCAAACGCCTTGGCAACGGCCTGCGCGCCGACATGATTTCCAGTGCCCTGGCGCCGCTGTTCGGCTCCTTTACCCAGAGCGCCTTTGCACAGAACGTTGGCCTGGTCGCCGTGACCGGTATCAAGAGCCGTTATGTGGTGGCCACCGGCGGCCTGATCCTGGTGACACTGGGGCTGCTGCCGGTGATGGGTCGCCTGGTCGCAGCCGTGCCCACTGCCGTGCTTGGCGGTGCTGGCCTGGTCCTGTTTGGTACCGTCGCCGCCAGCGGCATCCGCACCCTGGCGCAGGTGGACTATCGCAACAACATGAACCTGATCATCGTCGCCACATCGATCGGTTTCGGCATGATCCCCATTGCAGCGCCCAACTTCTACCAGCACTTCCCGACCTGGTTCGAGACCATCTTCCACTCCGGCATCAGCTCGGCCGCAATCATGGCCATCCTGCTCAACCTGCTGTTCAACCATCTGCGGGCCGGCAACTCCGACCAGCAGTCGGTATTCGTCGCCGCCAGCGACCGTATCCTGCGCTCCCGGGATATCAGCTGCCTCAACGATGGCGATGTATTTCGCGATGGCAAGCTGTTCGACTGCAATGGCAAGGAAGTACCCGTGGTGGAGTCGGACGAGCACTACGAACAGTCCCCGCCCTTGCGTAAAAAGAGCTTCGAGCAAGAACACTAACCTGCCTTAAACCCGGCACAACGGCGCTCAGGCGCCGTTTTGCATACTGCGCCGATTTACACAAACAGCCGGCATGCGAACTTTTCCCTGTTTATCTGTCTATGTGAGTACGCGTATCTGCGCGACAAGCGCGAGCTCCAGGCGTCAGTCAGCAGATGGCGACACATTCGAATGATATTCAGAGGTTATCTTCGCTCATGAAATTCCACGCCCCACGGATGGTGCTTTTGAGCCTGTTCGCGTTTGCGGCAATGGGCTCGGCATCAGCTACACCGACAAAGACCCCGCCCGCGGTTTATGCTACTGAACCTGGAGCCGTTCAGACGACGGCTGCCAATCCCTGGCCAAGGCTGGCCGGTGAACAGACAGCACCCCTGCTTGCCCGTGACGACCACCACCGGTATGACAACCGCTGGCAAGCTCGCAGAGACGATCGCCGCAGAGAAAACTGGCGTCGCGATCAATGGCGTCGGGAGCAAGCCCGCCGCGAAGCCGAGCGCCGCCGTCATGACCGGGCCATGCACCAGCGTTACGACAACCATCACCGCGACTATCGTCGCTGAAAAAAACGGCTGCCGAGAAAGCAGCCCCTGTACCTTTTTTAGCAGCCGCTCAACGCCGCCTGTGGCCGCTCGCCGGTAAAGAACAGTGGTCGCAGGCGCACGCCCACCGTGTTGCCGATAAACGCTGCCACCAGCCATACCCAGCCATGCAGGCTGCCCGAGGCGATGCCGCTGAAGTACGCGCCAATATTGCAGCCGTAGGCCAGACGCGAGCCATACCCGAGCAGCAGGCCACCAATCACTGCCGCCAGCAGCGAGCGCGGCGGGATTTTCAGGCTGGGAGCAAAACGACCGGCCAGGCCGGCGGCCAACAACGCACCGAGAACGATGCCAATATCCATTACGCTGGTGATGTCTTCCCACACCGGTGCGGCCAGTGCCTTGGCATTGCCCGGCATCTGCCAGAACCCCCAACTGCCAACATCAACCCCCAGTCCGCTTGCCGCCTTGGCGCCCCACAGCGCGAACGCAGAAGTAATACCCCACGGCCGCCCGGCCAGTGTCAGCGTGGCATAGTTTAGCAGCGCCAGACCTATCGCGCCCCAGACCAGAGGCCACGGCCCACGCAAAAAGCGGCGCAGGCCCTGATGTTCACTGGTCACCCCTGCTTCAAGGCTGGCGTGACGGGATTTCTCCAGGCGTACGGTCACTGCGGCGATGATCGCGAACACGGCCAGGCTCAGCAGCAAGGCGGGAACCACCCCGAAGCTTTTAACGATAGAGGTCGCCGGAAACGCAGGCAGGGCAAACCACCAGTCAACATGCTGAGTGGCGATTAATGATCCGCAGATAAAGAACAACAGGGTCACCAGCATGCGCGCATTGCCGCCGCCGACAGTGAACAGGGTGCCGGACGCACACCCGCCGCCCAACTGCATGCCGATGCCGAAAATAAACGCACCGAACACCACCGACACACCGATCGGCGCCACCAGCCCGACGACCGGCTGGCCAAACAGGGTGCCCGCCCCCAGCGCGGGGAAAAACAGCACCACAGCCACGGCCAGCATCACCATTTGCGCGCGCAGGCCTGCACCACGGCGATCATTGATAAAGACTCGCCAGGCCGAGGTAAAACCGAATGCAGCGTGATAAAGGGTCAAGCCCAGCGCCGCGCCGACGATCAGTAACAACACCTGGCGCGTACCGACATTGTTTTGCAGGAAAACAGCGCCCTGCAGCAACAAGATAAAGGCCAACAGCGGCGCAAGCGGTTTGCGCCCAGGGGTTATGGAAAGAGAACGACTCATGGAAATCCCGATACGTATGATTTGGCTGAATTGCGTGGCGGCAAAGTATACCCCAGGCGGGGCTGCGGCCTAACCGTTTGACTTAGTAAGGCGCCAAGATAAACTGCGCCTTATGAATATTTTAGAGAACAAGCACCACATCATGCTGCGTGAACTAGAGAGCGCAGCGCCCGAGGTCAGGGACAGCGTAAAGCTGTGTTTCGAGTTGCTCTCTGCGGCGGCGGCGATCAATCGCGCCTGCGCAACCCGGCTGGCCCGCTACAACCTGTCGGAGGGCCGTTTTGTCATCATGCTGACCCTCAAAAACGCGGGAGGCAAGCTCTCCCCTCTGGAACTGGCGACCCGATTGTCGATTACCACGGGAACGGTCACCGGGCTGCTCGATGGTTTGCAGCGCGCCGCGTTGATCAAGCGCAAAACCGACCCGACGGACCGGCGCAAATTGATTATTACGCTGACAGCGCAAGGCAAGCGCGTGGTCGATGACGTTTTTGTCGAGCACACCGCCTGGATCAGCGGAATGATCCAGGACTTGCCTCCCGGGCAACGCCAGGCCCTGGCCGAGTCGATCTATTGCCTCTCGGCCAGCCAAGCGCTCGACCTCGCTACAAAAGCTGGTCGATAGCCATTTGAGCAGCAAGGCGTTGCAGCCAACGACAAGGCGCCGCTGGCGATACTCAAGGACGAGAACGGGCAGAACGTCGATCTGCGCGATTTTCTCGACATGGGGCCGTGAGTGCATACCAGCAGATGGTCAGTGATCTAACGGCCGCGGGGGCGACGCTGGTTGCCGTCTCGGCGCAGACGCCGCAGTTCACGGGTAAAACCCGTGAAGCGCTGGGGATCACTTACCTGCTGCTCAGTGATATCGGCAACCACCTTGCCCGTCAGTACGGCATTGTTTTCGAGCTTGAGGACGAACTGGACCAAATCTACCGTTCCCTGGGTGCGGACCTCAAGAGCGTCAACGGGTCTGACTCGCTGACACTGCCACTGGCCAGTGCATTTGTAATCGACCAGGATGCGGTAATACGCGAAGCGTTCTTCAACCTGGACTACGCGCAACGGGTGGAGCCTGAGGAATTGATTGCGGCAGTCGGCCGCGTTTGACCCAAGCAGCGTGCATGCAGGCATCAGCTCATGTGTGCGCCACAAAACCTGTGGGAGCGCGGCTTGCCCGCGATGGCATCCATACGGTGAGCCTGCCAGACCGCGCCGCCTGCATCACAATGAATCCTGCAAACCGCAGCTCTTACCTACGACACAAAACCTGTGGGAGCGTGGCTTGCCCGCGATGGCATCCATACGATGAGCCTGCCAGACCGCGCCGCCTGCATCGCGAGCAAGCCCGCTCCCACATGGATCCTGCAGACCGCAGCTCTTAAGTACGCCACAAAACCTGTGGGAGCGCGGCTTGCCCGCGATGGCATCCATACGGTGAGCCTGCCAGACCGCGTCGCCTGCATCGCGATGCAAGCCCGCTCCCACACTATTCCCTGCGCCCGCCCGCTACATCCCCAGCCAATTCGGCAACGCCAGCGACACAAACGGCACATAGGTCACCAGCACCAGGAACGCCAGCATCACCAGTAACCACGGCGATACCGCACGTACCACTCGAGTGAGCGGCATACCCGTGACCGCCGAGGTGACAAACAGGTTTAGCCCGGTGGGTGGGGTGATCAGGCCGATTTCCATATTCACCACCATGATGATGCCCAGATGGATCGGATCAATGCCCAGTTGCATGGCAATCGGGAACAGGATCGGCGCCAGAATCAGGATGATTGCCGAAGGCTCCATAAAAGTCCCTGCAACCAACAGCACAATATTGACCACCAACAGGAACTCAATCGGGGTAAAGCCCTGCTCCACCACCCAGGCGGTAATCGACTGCGGGATCTGCTCGGTGGTCAGCACATGGGCAAAAAGCATGGCGTTGGCAATGATAAACATCAGCACCACGCTCAGCTTGCCCGCCTCGACAATCACCTTCGGGCATTCGCGGACGGTCATGTCCTTGTAGATAAAGATCGCCACGAACGCTGCATACACCGCTGCCACAGCAGCCGCTTCGGTAGGGGTGAACATGCCCGAGTAAATACCGCCGAGAATGATCACGATCAACATCAGGCCCCAGCCGGCACGGCGCCCGGCGGTGACGATTTCCTTGAACGAGGCCCGGGGCAGCGATGGCATGTCCTTGACCCGCGCCAGGATGTAGATGGTCACCATCAATACCAGCCCCAGCAACAGACCCGGCACAACACCGGCCATAAACAGCTTGCCCACCGAGGTTTCGGTGGCGGTAGCGTAAACCACCATGACGATCGACGGCGGAATCAGGATGCCCAGGGTCCCGGCGTTACAGACGATACCGGCAGCAAAATCCTGCTTATAGCCAGAACGGACCATGCCGGCGATAACGATCGAGCCCACCGCCGCCACCGTGGCCGGAGAAGAGCCACTCAGCGCCGCAAACAGCATGCAGGCCAGGATTGCGGCAATGGCCAGGCCACCCTTGATATGCCCGACGCAGGCGTTGGCGAAATCGATCAGGCGCCGGGCCACGCCGCCGCTGGTCATGAATGCACCCGATAGCAGGAAAAACGGGATCGCCAGCAATGTGTAGTGCTCGCTGGTTTCAAACAGCTTGATCGCCAGCGAACGCACCGAGTCGTTACTGAAGAACAGAATGGTCATGGCCCCGGATAAGCCCAGGGAAATCGCCACCGGAATACCGACAAACATCAGCACGAACAGGGCGACAAAAAGGAAGGCAATAGTCATTTTGGAGTCCCCTGCTGGTCGTTTTCCGCCAGCTTGACGGCGTCGTCCACTTCACTGTGCAAGCCCAGGCCTTGCTGCTTGCCCTGAATAATGCGGATAAAAACCTGCAGAAAACGCACAAACATCAAGGCAAAACCGATCGGCACGATCATCACGATTTGCCATTGCCTGATACCGAAGCGGTCCAGGTCTTCGGCACTGGTGCCAACGGCATACAACGTGGCCACCCACTGCTCGCTGGAGTACGCCATCAGCACGCAATAGCCCAGGCAAATGGCCACTGCCAGCAAGGCCACCCGCCGCTGATTGGCAGGCTTGAACTGGCGCACCAGCAAGTCGACGCCAATATGCGCGCCAATGCGCACGCCCCAGGCCAGGCCGACAAAAATCTGCCAGCCGAACATGGCCTTGGTCAGGGCCACACTCCAGGTCATCTCCTGGGCGACGTAGAGAATACTGTCGCCGATGCCGAGCAGGGTCTCGTTGGCGAACGGCAGCGAGTCCCCCAGGGAATAGAAAACACCATAGAGGTTGTTGAATACGACATACGCGAAGGTGACCAGGGTCATGCCTGCAAGCAGGAATGCCACCAGCATTTCTTCCGCGTGATTCCAGACGCGAACGGCTGCGTGCATGGGTAATCTCCCTTGAAAGAACGGTCGAGAAACGACAAAGCAAAGGTTGCCGTGGCGATCCCCTGCGGGACCACCGACGGCAATCAGCGCTGGCGACTATTAACTGCTTTGGTTGGCCTGCTCGGCGGCCGCGATCACATCAGGGCCGATGTCGCTCTCGAACTTCTTCCATACCGGGCGCATGGCTTCACGCCACAACTCGCGCTGTTCCGGGGTAAGGATGATGATTTCGCTGTTGCCGGAATCGGCAATGCGCTGGCGGGAAGCCTGGTTAAGCGCCTCGGCCTGCTTGTTCACCTCCACGGTGACCTCGGCCATGACCGCATCCAGGGTGTTGCGCACCTCTTCAGGCAGGCCATTCCAGAACTTGGTATTGGTGATCACCATGTAATCGATGGCGCCATGGTTGGACTCGGTGAAGAACTTCTGCACCTCATAGACGTTCTGGCTTTCGTAGTTGGACCAGGTATTCTCGGTGCCATTCACCACACGGTCTGCAAGCCCTGATAAACCTCGGCAAAACTCATCTTGCGTGGCGCCGCGCGCAGGGCCTTGAACTGCTCATCCAGCACGGCGGAAGCCTGTACGCGGAACTTCAGGCCGCGGGCGTCCTTGGGCTCGTAGAGCGCTTTGTTGGCGGACAGTTGCTTCATCCCGTTATGCCAGTAACCAAGCCCGGTAATGCCCTTGCCCTCCATCGACTTGAGCAGAGCCTGACCTTGCGGGCTTTGCTGGAAACGGTCGAGGGCCTGGATATCAGTGAACAGAAAGGGCAAATCGAAAATCTGGATCGGCTTGGAGTAATGCTCGAACTTGGCCAGCGACGGCGCCAGCAGTTGCACGTCACCCAGCAGCAGCGCTTCCATTTCCTTGCCGTCGCCAAACAGCGAGGAGTTCGGATAGACCTCGACCTTGACCTGCCCGGGCAGGCGTTCCTCGGCCAGTTTCTTGAACAACAGCGCGCCCTGCCCCTTGGGTGTGTGCTCGGCGACAACGTGGGCGAATTTGATGCTGATGGGGTCGGCAGCGCCCGCAAAACCTGCGAATAATGGCAATGCGCAGGCCAGAGCCTTGAGAGTGTGCTTGAACATGGGACATACCTCTTGTTGTTATAGATTTGGTAGTGCCTGGTGTTGCCTGTGCTGCGTTTAACCGCTTCGCCTGGCCTCAGTTACAAGGCAGACCGGCCCGGCGCAATACCCGCCGGGCAAGGCCGATGACCGGGGCATCGACCATTTGCCCGTCAAGCACAAACACCCCGCCTGTGGATGCAACCGCATCCAGAACCCGCCGCGCCCAGTCCAGCTCGTCCTGACGCGGCATAAAAGCGGCGTGAATCACTGCCACCTGACCAGGATGAATGCACAGCAAGCCGCCAAAGCCCATATCCCTGGCATCGGCGGCCATGCGGGCCATGCCGGCGCTGTTGTTGATGTCCGCAAATACACTGTCCAGCGGCGGCGCCAGTTGCGCCAGGACGCTGTGCAGCAAAATGGCGTAGCGGGCCTGATCGAGAATGCGCTGCGCGCCAGCCGTATCGCTGGCCAGGCCCAGGTCCAGGCCCAGGTCCAGCGCACCGAAACTCAGGCGTTCCACCCCGCGAGCCCGGGCAATGGCCGGCAATTCAAGCAAGCCCCTGGCGCTTTCGATAATCGGCCACACCGACTTGCCACACGCCGCAGCCTGTTCGACCTGTGCAGCGCTTTCGGCCTTGGGCAGCAATACCGCCACCACGCCGGGCTGGCGACGGCACAACTCGATATCGGCTGCCTGCTGCTGATGCTGCGGCGCATTGATCCGCACCAGCACCCTGGCCTGCGGATTGTCATTAAGGAAAGCATCCAGACTGGCGCGGGCCTGGGCCTTGAGGTCCTCGGCCACAGCGTCTTCCAGATCGACGATCACCTGATCGGCGCCGCTTTGCAGCGCCTTGGGTATCCGCTCGGGGCGAGTAGCCGGGACGAACAGCGCTGAACGAATGCTGGTGTTATCCATCACGATGCTCCATGCCTTATACCGCTCCTAGTTGATGCAGGCGCTGGATCTCGTCCGCGCCATAACCCAGTTCACCCAGCAGGCTGTCGGTGTGCTGGCCCAGACCGGGAACCGCCTCCATACGCGGCTCGAAAGCGGTGTTGCACCCCGGTGGCAGCAGCGCAGGCAACTTGCCCGCCGGGCTGTCCACTTCGCGCCAGCGTTTACGGGCGGCCAGTTGCGGATGAGCCCACACACCGGCCATATCGTTGACATGGGCATTGGCAATCGATGCCCCGTCGAGCCGGGCAATCACTTCATCGGCACCCATGCTGGCAAAGGTTTCAACAATGATGGCGCGCAACTCGCTACGGTTTTCTGAACGCCGTGCATTGGCATTAAAGCGCGGGTTGCTCGCCAGGTCTGGCTGTAGCAACACCCTGTCGCAAAATTGCTGCCATTCGCGTTCATTCTGCAGGCCAAGCATCACCGTGCCGCCATCGCCGGTGGGGAACGGGCCATAGGGGTAGATGGTGGCATGCGCGGCCCCCGCCCGCGGCGGGGGCGCGGCACCGTCGTAGGCGTAATACAGCGGGTAGTTCATCCACTCCACCAGGCTTTCGAGCATCGACACATCGATGCGGCTGCCCTCCCCGGTCTTGTCCCGCAGCAGCAGCGCCGAAAGCACTCCGGTGTAGGCATACATGCCTGCAGCGATATCGGCAATCGAGCAACCGGCCTTGGCCATGTCATGTTCATCCGGCCCGCCGGTCACCGACAAAAACCCGCCTTCACTCTGGATCAGCAGGTCGTAAGCCTTTTTCTGCTCGTAGGGTCCGCCTTCGCCATAACCGGAAATATCGCAGACGATCAACCGCGGGAAACGCTCATGCAGGGTTGCAAACGACAACCCCATGCGTTCTGCTGCTCCCGGCGCCAGGTTCTGTACCAGCACATCGGCCGTGGCCAGCAGCTTGTCGAGCACGTCCGCAGCTTGCTGCTGCTTGACGTTGAGGGTCAGGCTTTCCTTGGAGCGGTTGGTCCAGACAAAGTGCGAGGCCAGACCATTGACCCGCCCGTCATAGTCGCGGGCAAAGTCGCCGGAGCCGGGGCGCTCGATCTTGATCACCCGTGCACCGAGGTCAGCCAGCTGGCGGGTGCAAAACGGCGCGGCGATAGCGTGCTCCAGGCTGATCACGGTAATACCGTCCAGCGGCCGGGGTTTGTGCGCGGTGGCGGTCATGATGGTCTCCCGATGCAGGTCAGTACACTCAAGTCGTCAAGATGGCGCAGGTGCCAGACCTGCTCGAGCAGCCCGCTGGCCTGTTCGTCGCTACGCGCTCCCGAGAAGGCCAGCAGGCGGCGAAACTTGTCTTCCAGTTCGGCGCGGCTCAACGTATTGCCCGGGTCGCCCCTGGGCTCATCGATGCTGCCCTGCAGGCTGCGCCCCTGCACCGTGGTCACCAGCACCCGGCCCAGCCAGCGTTGTGGATACGCATCGTCAACGTCGTTATCGAGGACCATGCGCACCTTGTCGCGAAACGCGCCAACGCGCGCATCGCTCAGCGCATGTTGATGAAACTCGGGCAAGCCGGCCTTGCCATAGACGGCAATCAGGCCCAGCACCGTGCCCATGGAAAACTTGGCCTGGTGCACGCTCTGCGGCACCTCTACGCGGCCCAATACATCGATGGCGGCTTGATGGACGCGGGTGGTGACACTGGCAATGTCCTCTGCTCCAAGCCCCTCCCGTTGCATCAACGCCAGCAGCGCATCGGCCGCCGGGTGGGTGTGGCGGCACGAGGCGTGAAACTTGAACGAAGTCTCCGTCAGCGCCCAGCGGCTGCCCAGGCGATCGGACAGGCACGCCGGGTTGGCGTCGCTGGACATGCCGGCAGCCATGCCCTGCTCACCCTCAAGAATATTTTGCGCACCGCTCAGACCCTCGCCCGTCAGGTAAGCAGCCAGCAAACCATCAGCGGCGGCCTTGGCGGTATGCAGCTGCTTGGAGTCCGCGGCATCGCGCAGAAACTCCCACAGGCCCGCGGCCTGGGTCCCGGCAGTGCCCAGCAGGTGGGTGAACTGCTGCGGGTTGAACCCCATCAGCTTGCCGACCCCCACCGCTGCCGCCAGGGTGCCGACCGTAGCCGTGGTGTGAAAGATGCGGTAATGCGAACGGCCAAGAAACTCACCGATGCGAATGCCCGCTTCATAACCGGCGACGGCGGCGACAATCAGATCGCGACCCGATTTTCCCAGGTCCTGTGCCGCCGCCAGCACCGCAGGAAACACCACGGTCGCCGGGTGCAGCACGGAGCTGTTATGCAGGTCGTCCTGCTCCACCAAATGGGAGCTGGCGCCATTGACCAGCGCGGCAAAATACGCCGAGGTGGTCTGGCCATTGACCAGAATACCGGCAGGCCCGGTGCCCGGGCCCATCTTCGCCACGTAGCGTTCAAACAACGGGATCGGGTGCGCGCCCTGACTGGCCAGGGCCGATCCCAGCCAGTCGAGAAACAGCTCTTCAGTACGGCTGATAACGGCTTCGGGTAATTGCTGGTAATCCAGGCTGGCCAAAAAACGGGTGAGCGCTTGCGTGTGCTGACTCATGCCGCGCTCTCCACTCGATTGGACAACTCGATCAGGTTCAGATCCGGGTCACGCAGGTAAATCGAGCGAATCGGCCCCTGGGCACCGGTGCGCATGACCGGCCCCTCGAGGATGGCAACACCCAGGCCGTGCAGCTGCTCGATCACAGCATCCAATGGGGTCGCGACGATAAAACACAGGTCTGCCGAACCCGGCAGTGGCTGGCTGGCCTTGGGCTCGAACTCGGCCCCGGCCTGGTGCAGGTTGATCTTTTGCTGGCCGAACCCAAGGGCATGGCGGCCCTGACCGAACACCACGGGCTGCATGCCCAGCACCCGGCTGTAAAAATCCAGACTTGTGGGGATATCCCGTACTGTCAGGACCAGATGGTCCAGATGACTGATCTGCATGTTCTGTCTCCGTTAATTAAAAGGAACGCGGCAACTCGAGCAGATGCTCGGCCACATAGGACAGGATCAGGTTGGTGGAGATGGGCGCCACCTGGTACAGACGGGTCTCGCGAAACTTGCGCTCGACGTCATACTCATTGGCAAAACCGAAACCGCCGTGGGTTTGCAGGCAGGCATTGGCCGCTTCCCAGCTGGCCTTGGCTGCCAGGTACTTGGCCATATTGGCCGCCGCCCCGGCTTTACCCCCACTGTCGTATTCTTCGCAGGCGCGCCAGCGCATCAGGTCGGCGGCTTCCAGCTCGATATGGGCTTCGGCAATCGGGAACTGTACGCCCTGGTTCTGCCCGATCGGACGACCGAATACCACACGATCGCGGG
This sequence comes from Pseudomonas bubulae, assembly GCF_900618535.1. GTDB lineage: Bacteria > Pseudomonadota > Gammaproteobacteria > Pseudomonadales > Pseudomonadaceae > Aquipseudomonas > Aquipseudomonas bubulae. The sequence goes on from NZ_UYJA01000001.1 coordinate 827,248, forward strand.
CGTACTGTGCAGACTTTTCATTGAACCAGCGGCCATCACCGATGCATTCAGCGGCGATCAGCGTGCGCTCGGCATTGAGCCCGTCGAGGATATAACGAAAGCCCTTGCCCTCTTCGCCGATCAGGCTGCTGGCGGGGATTACCAGGTTGTCGAAAAACAGCTCGTTGGTCTCGTGATTGACCATATTGGCAATCGGCTGCACGGTCAGGCCGTTGCCGATGGCTTCGCGCAGATCGACGAGAAAGATCGACATGCCGTCGGCTTTTTTCTGCACGTCGGCCAACGGCGTGGTGCGGGCCAGCAGGATCATCAGGTCGGAATGCTGAACCCGTGAAATCCACACCTTCTGGCCATTGATCACATACGTGTCGCCCTGGCGCACGGCAGTGGTCTTGATCTTCGTGGTGTCGGTGCCCGTGGTTGGCTCGGTCACTGCCATCGACTGCAAACGCAGCTCGCCACTGGCCAGCCGGGGCAGGTAATAACTTTTTTGCGCCTCGCTGCCGTGACGCAGCAAGGTAAACATATTGTACATCTGGCCATGCACGGTGCCGGAGTTGCCGCCACAGTGGTTCACTTCCTCAAGAATCACCGAGGCCTCAGCCAGCCCCAGGCCCGAACCGCCGTAGTGCTCGGGGATCATCGCCGACAACCAGCCGGCTTCGGTCATGGCGGCGACAAAGGCTTCAGGAAAGCCCTTGTCTTCGTCAATCTTGCGCCAGTACTCGGCTGGAAACTCCGCACACAGGGCGCGGACACCCTCGCGAATGGCGTTATAGTCTTCGTTCAGATACGGATTCATTAGCGCTCCTTGTTGTCGTTATTAGTCGAAGCTCACTTCGCCCTGCTGGGCGATACCCTCTGCGTTGCCCACCCACAACTCGGCTTTGCCCGCCGCCACGACACGCCCCCGCAGCACAAAGGGCTGAGGTGCAATCAACGGCCGCACGCCGCGATAGGCAAAGCGCCGCACTTGGGCCTGGGGATTGGCGCGGCAAAAAGCGCGCAGGCTGAGGGTGGCCATCAGCGGCCCGTGTACCACCAGCCCCGGGTAGCCTTCCGTTGCGGTCGCATAAGGCCAGTCGTAATGGATGCGATGGCCATTGAAGGTGACCGCCGAGTAGCGGAACAGCAAGGTGGGGCTCGGCGTGATCGACTCCTGCCAGATGCCCGCAGGCAAGGGCTCGCCCTCTGCCAGCTTGGGCGGGGTTGGTTCGCGGTAGACAATGTCCTGTTCTTCGCGAATGGCCAGTTGGCCGTCCTGCAGATAATCATGCTGGACAGTGACAAACAGCAGCGAGCCGGTTTTACCGAGTTTTTCCCGAACATCGAGAATAGTGGAAAAACGCGTCGCCCTGGCATCCACCCTGAGCGGAGTAAAGAACTCGACACGCCCGCCCGCCCACATGCGGTTGCGGTTGTGGGCCGGAGGCAAAAAGCCGCCCCGGGCCGGGTGACCATCATCACCCAGCCCCTGTTCCTCTACCGTGGGCTGAAAGAAACACCACTGCCACAACGCCGGCAGAGGCTCCCCGGCCTGCGGCACCTTCTCACCGAAGGTCGCGGCGATACGGGTGACCAGGTTCAGGCTAAGAACGTCATGGATTTCTTCAGTACGACCGATCCAGTCGGCCAGTGCGTTATCGCTCATCGGTGATTGCCCCGTGGCTTGTTATTTTGGCCATGATTGCCAAAAGCCGGGCGATCTGTGAATCTGCGTTTCGGTAAGGGGGCGTTCGGTTTTACTTAACGCTCAAGCCCAACGGAAATCAGCCATGCATTTTGATCTTGTCGACCTGCGCCTGTTTATTCATATCGCCGAATCCCCCAGCCTCACCCAGGGTGCGCGCAAGGCGTTTATCTCGCCGCCAGCCGCCAGTGCACGGATCAAGAGCCTGGAAGAGAACCTGGCCAGCCGCCTGTTGTACCGCGACAGCCGCGGGGTTGAACTGACCCCCGCCGGTGAACTGTTCTTGCACCATGCGCGGATGATCATGCGCCAGGTGGACTATATGAAAAGCGAGTTCACCGAGTACGACACCGACGCGTCGGGGCATATCAGGATCTTTGCCAACACCACGGCAGCCACGGAATTCTTGCCCGGTATCCTGGCCGGTTTTCTTGCCGAACGCCCAGGTGTGACAGTGGACCTGCAAGAGCGCCTGAGCCGCGATATCGTCCGCGGGGTCATGGATGGCTCAACCGATATGGGCATCATCGCCGGTCCGGTCGAGGCTGACAGCCTGCAGGTCATCCACTTCAGCACCGACCAATTGATCCTGGTCACCTCACTGGATCACCCCCTGGCCCGCTCCAGGTCGATCAAGCTGGCCGAAACCCTGGCCTATCCGCATATCGGCCTGCACGAAGGCACTACCCTGCTGCGATTTTTAAATGAGCAGGTCGCCCTGCACGGCAATACCCTGAACATGCGCATCAAGGTCTACAGCTTCGAAGCGATGTGCCGGATGGTCGAAGCCGGGGTGGGTATCGCCATCCTGCCGGAGTCTTCGGCCCGTCGTCACCAGCAGACCATGGGCCTGTCGGTGATCGAACTGGACGAGCCCTGGCGGGTGCGCGAACGCAGCATTCTGGTGCGCGACCTGCAGGCACTGCCCAAGGTGACCCGGGCCTTGATCAACAGGGTGCTGGAGCATCACAAGAGCGTTGAGCCAGGCAATTAGTCCTGCACCGATATCCTTGGCCAGCGATCAGACCCGGCATGCGATAAGCCGTCAGATCAGCCTTGCGGTGCAGCGCATCGACTCTGGTTGCGGTAATGCTGCGGGCCGATGCCCAAGTGCTTGTGAAACCCTCGCCGCATACGCTCTTCCCGACCAAAACCTGCGGTTTCGGCTATCCGCTTGATCGGCTCGCTGGTGGTTTTCAGCATCTGGCAGGCAGCTTCAATACGTAAGAGCTCTACCGCATGTGCAGGTGTATGGCCAGTAGTGGCCACGTAGGCACGGGCAAAGTGGCGCGCACTCATGCCAAATTGCTCCGCCAGTATTTCCACACGCAGGTCGCTTTGCAGGTTGGCTGCAATCCAGGCATGCAGACGCACCAGGCGCACGTCAGGGGCGGTACGCAAGGCCAGGGACTGGGCATTGAGCGAAGCGCTGAGCTGGGGTTGAGCCGCCGAGCGCCATACGAAAACGGTGAAATAGCGCGCCAGCTCCAATGCCGCATGGGGGCCGAGATCCTGCTCCACCAGCCCCAGCGCCAGGTCGATACCGGCAGCAGCTCCCGCGCACGTCCACAGATTCGCGTCATGCAGGTACAACCCTTCAGTCTGGCACTGGAGCGCCGGGTAGCGGGCTTGCAGTTCTTCGGCAAACTTCCAGTGGGTCACCACCTTGCGCCCCTCAAGCAGACCGGCAGCGGCCAAGGCGAATGTACCAGTACCTATGGAACACAGCCTGCGTACGGCCGTGGCGCGGCGGCGCAACCAGCTGCACACAGGTACGCTGGCTTCAAGTGCTGCCACACCCGGCCCCCCTGCCACGATCAGGGTGTCGATAACGTCCGCTTGCTGGTCGATCTGTTCCAGGGACAGTGTATTGACGCTGATCCCGGAAACCGAGGTTATCTGGCCTCCCATGGGCGATACGAGCAACAGCCGATAAGGTGGATCGCTGGCAAAAGTGCCGCCCAACAGCCGCGGTATCGCGGCGAAGACCTCAAGTGGCCCCGCGGCGTTGAGCAACAACAGCTCATCGAATGCCAGCACCACCACCGTACGCGGCGTGGCGCCCGGCATGGCAGCAAAAGAGGGGTGTTTGGCATGGAGCGCCACGGTTTGCCTCGACATACTCGATTCCACGCACACAGGGGAGACCGACAATGCTCCCCTGCCGCGCACAATACCAGTGGAACCTAGTGGGAGTGGCACCATGTCAAAACTGCACAACACCACCCTGAAGCGCCACAAGACCGGTCTGGTCGGCGTCGACCACGCCCGTAGCGCCGGTGGCTACACACTGTTCGCCCCGCAAACGGCAGATGGCAATGTATTCCTGATCGATCTGGAAGGCGAAATCGTACACCGCTGGAAGCTGCCCTGGCGCCCCGGCCGCGACGCCGTAATACTGCGCAACGGCAACCTGGGATACAACGGCAACCACCCCGACTCGCCAGAGTTGTTTACGGGCTGGTCAGTCTGGCACGGCGGCGCCTTCAGCGAAGTCACTGCCGAGGGAGAAGTGGTCTGGGAACACACTGACCTGATGCACCATCACGATGCCCAATGGCTGGACAACGGTCATCTGCTCTACACCACCGTTGAACCGCTGAGCCCGCAGCTGGCCGCGCGCGTGGTGGGTGGCATTCCTGGCAGCGAAGCACCCGGCGGGGTGATCTATGCCGATGTGGTCAAAGAAGTCGACCGCCAGGGCCATGTGGTGTGGGAGTGGCGCAGCTGGGAGCACCTGCGCCCTGAAGACTATCCGCTGCATGATGCGTTTGAGCGCTACCACTGGCCGATGACCAACGCCGTCTCGCCGGGCCGCGATGGCAAGATCATTCTCAGCCTGCGCAGCGTCTCTGCGGTGATTGCCATTTCGCGCAGCAGCAGTAAGGTGCTGTGGCGCCTGGGCCATGATCTGGTTGCGCAACAGCACTGCCCGAGCGAGCTGGAAAACGGCAACGTGCTGGTATTCGACAACGGCATCTTTCGGCCACATACCAGCATGCCGCACTCACGAATACTGGAAATAGAGCCACTGAGCCAACAGATCGTGTGGCAGTACGCCGATACCCCGGGCTATGCCTTTTTCACCCCGTTCATGGGCGGCGCGCAACGCCTGCACAACGGCAATACGCTGGTGACCGAGGCCAATTTTGGTCGACTGTTTGAAATCACGCCGACGGGAGAAGTGGTCTGGGAATATATCAATCCCTTCTTTGCCCCGTACCCGGATGCAGCCTCCAGAGCCTATCTGCCGGGTGAAAACAACGCGATCTTCCGCGCGCACCGTTATCAGCGCCGGGAAATACCATGGTTGGTTGTAACATAAAAAGCTAAAAGCCCCTCACCACGCCTCTCCCGGAGGGAGAGGCGTGGTGAGGGGCTTTTGATCTTTGACAACCTGCGGGATGAGGCGACCGGAAATCAATTCCGCTCGAGTGCATTCACCAGATCATGGAAAGCTTCACGGTTGGAGTCGTTGAGCCCCATCAGAATCTTGTGCGCTTCCAGCACTTTTACCCGCACAACTTCTTCTGTCTGATCCTGCGAAGGCAGGTCGGTCAGGCAATCCGGGCAAGGGATCGGCTTGCCGATGATGTTGAACACCTGATCGAAGCCCATCGACTCCAGCAGCCGGGTGATGTCTTCGTGGGTGGTGACAACAGTCGGTAACAGGCCTGTTTTTTGGCGCGACAATATCGACAGTTTCGCCAGCAAACCCAAGGTGGTGCTGTCGATACTGCGGGTTTCGGTGAGGTCAATCACGATGGCATTGAAATTCAACGCCGTGAAAATCCTCTCGATCGTCGCATCCAGTGCCGAACACAACGTCAGACGCACTTCACCCACAAACTTCAGGACAAAAGTGCCGTCCTGTTCGGCGAACTGAATTCTACCGGTACTCATTTAAGATTCCTGCTCAACACCAACAAGGCGATATCATCCGGCATCTCCCCTAGCGTAGCTAATCCAAACACTTTGCGCAGACCATCCAGGCTGCCGCCTGCTGCTTTCACCCGTTGCGGCAAAGCAGCTTCTTTCTCTTTGAGCGTCGGCTCGGTCAAAAGATCCAGGATACCGTCAGACATCAGAGTCAGGCTGAAAGCTTCAGGCAATTTCATAACCTGGTCTTCATAGGTGGCTTCGTTGAACAGGCCAACGGGCAAACCCCGCCCTTCCAGATAACGGACACTGTCTGGAGTGTAGAGCACCGGCAGCGGCAAGTGCCCGCCAATGCTATAGGTCAGCTCGCCGCTTTCTTCATTGATCACACCGCCCACCATGGTCACGTGCTTGCCCAGCTTGCAGTTGATCAGACCACGGTTGATATGCCCAAGCACTTCGGAGGGCTTGAACTCCGGCAAGGTGCCATTGCGCTTGGACTCGAACAGCAGGCGCGTGGTCATGAACTTGAGCAGCACCGTGACAAAGGCCGAAGAGGCGCCGTGCCCGGAAACATCCGCCAGATAAAAAGCGACCCGATGCTCGTCAACCCGGAAGTAGTCGACAAAATCCCCGGACAGATACAGTGACGGGATGATCTTGTGGGCAAAACTGAACTCATCAGTGGTCCAGGGGCTGACCGGCAGCATGTTCATCTGCACCTGCCGGCCGGCGTTCTGGTCTTCCTGCAGCAAATGCAGGCTGGCTTCCAGTTCCCGGTTGGCCGACTCCAGCTTCTCACGGTAGCGCTGGTTCTCAAGCTGCAACCGCGCACGATCCAGAGCTCGGTGAACCGAATGCTCCAGCACGGCAAGGTCTTCCAGCGGCTTGATCAGGTAGTCGGCAGCGCCAAGGCGCAAAGCCTCGACCACATCGCTCATCACGCCTGCGCCCGAGATGACGATCACCGGCGTTTGCGCCGACCGCTGGGCAACCTGGCGAATCACCTCCAGGCCACTCATTTGCGGCATGCGCAGGTCACAGATGATCAGATCTGGCTGCTCTTGCTCGAACATCTGAAGGCCTTGCAAGCCATTATTGGCCTGAAGGACGCTGAAGCCGCTGTCTTCCAAGTAGGCCGCCAGACTTGCGCGTACTACCTGGTCGTCATCAATGATCAGCAGCGTGGCACTGGTTTTTTGCATGTGGGCAAATGGCGCCAGAATTAGGTTGTCGTTGAAGCTCGTAAACGTCGGGCTCAACAACTGAAATGGCTTGTGAACATCCCTGATTCAAATCGACTGTATTGCTCGATCCTACAAAGGTGCCCGTGTAAGGCGCAGACGGTACTCCCATCCGCGGGGTGTTTCAAGCTCAGGCCGATAGCGGCTTGAGGTGTTCGTCACGTTAAATTACTGCGGGTTATAAGAACCACGTTTACGGCAACTAAAACCTTGGTAACAAAGGCCGCAAAGCCGATTGATTCTCATCTGCACCCATACAAAAAACGGCCACAAGGGCCGTTTTTTGCGCATCGGTCAAAAGACTCAGAAGTCGTCGACAACCTGCCCGTCCTTGACCTTGAATTCACGGCTTTGCAGATACGCATTGCGGATAAAGATGTATTTATCCCCTGTGATCAATTTTTCGGCCGACAGCAGATTGGCGCGGGCATCGATGATTTTCATCCCGGCAACGGTGTTACGTGCTGAAACGTCATGCATGTAGCGGTAAGGTTCGGCATAGGAGTCCGGGTAGATGCCCAGGGCATCTCGCACCGTACTTGGGCCCAGCAGCGGCAATACAAGGTAAGGGCCACTGCTCAGCCCCCAGTAGCCAAGGGTCTGGCCAAAGTCTTCGTCGTTGCGCTGCAGGCCCATCTTGGTGCCCACATCAAAGAAGCCGCCGACACCGATAATGGTGTTCATCAGCAAACGGGCGGTATCCACGCCCGCAGCGTGGGGTTTTACCTGCAGCACGTTGTTGGCCAGGTTGCGCACGTCACCGACGTTGCGGTACATATTGTGGATGCCATCCTCCAGAAACTGCGGAGTGATGAACTGGTAGCCCTGGGCAATCGGCTTCAGGGCATAGGTGTCGAGGGTGTCGTTAAACTTGAACACAACGCGGTTAAACCCTTCCCACGGGTCATCCTCGGTGGCGGCATTGGCAGCAAACGGCATCATGGCCACACCGGCACAGACAAACAATGGGGCGAGACGAACAGTCCAGCGCATAGCAAAACTCCCTGAAGTTACTCAACACTTGGGCGCTATGCCCTGAGTCTGAACATCAGTATAACGGCAAATGGCTTTTAGGCAGCCCCCAAGCAATCGCCTAAACAGACTTGTATAAAAGATAGACGTTCCCCCCGCTGCCGATTCTTTTAAATCCACCCGCCTGAACGACAAAAACACGCACCGGGGATTTTGATAGAGATCATGCACTTCGCCCGCGAGTGGATTAATCTAGAGACAGACCTTTTGCTCACTTCGAAGGTCTACACCAGAGCCTATCAATAAAGGATGAATGCTATGCCTGCCCGCGATCTGCAAGAACAACTCAATACCTTGCGCGAGCAACTGGAACAGAACCCGCCGCTCACCCAGGAAGAGCGTGAACACTTGAACCAGCTCGCCACACAAATCCAGGCTCAGATCGACATCGAAAAAGCGACCAACGATTCCAGCCTTGCCGACAGCGTCAACCTCGCTGTAGAGCGCTTTGAGGTCGATCATCCCACTCTCGCCGTTACCCTGCGCAGCATCGTGCAAACCTTGGGCAATATCGGCATCTGATTTCCGGTAACCCCCAGAAACAAAAAAGCCCCGACTCATTGCACATGAGCCGGGGCTTTGTTTTGCAACTCAGGCTGTCAAAGCCCTGATTGACCGCTCAACGCCAGGTCCAGCAGCTCGCGGTTGGCCACCGCGTACATGGCATAGTCGCTGCCGGTGGCGGCACGCAGATCCACCAGCATCGAGCGCCAGCGCTCAACCATCGAGTGGTTCTGTTCAAGCCACAGCGCCAGCCGTGCCTCGATACTTTCCCCGGCCTCGGTCATCTGCAACACCGAAATGGTAATTGCCCGCTGCTGCCAGTCGATATCGTCGCGGAACGCCTCGCGGGCCAGGGCCTGCCAGTTGTTCTCCACCGGCAGGTTGCTGATCTGCTGCAAGTACCAGGTCAGGTCCAGCGCACTGCCCACGGCGAAGTACGTCTTGGCCACATCCGCAGCATTTTGCCCGGTGACATCCGAAGCCTCGATAATCGGCAACAGGGTATACAGGTGCGTGGTACCCGCTACCATGCGCGCCAGCAACTCCGGCACGCCCGCCTCGACGTAGGCCTGATAGCGGGTCTGCCAGCCTTCGCGGGTCGGCCCTTCCAGCAGTTCGTCGAGCTTGAGGCCCAATGCCGCCAGATGCGGGCCGAAATGCGCCACATCCCGTGCAGCATCCAGCTCGTTACGACGGCTGCGCAGGAACCAGCGTGTAGCGCGGCGCCCCAGACGCATCAACTCATCCATCAGTGCCAGCTGGATTTCAGCCGGTACCTGATAGTCCAGCGCCTCGATCTGCCGGAACCAGTGCGGCAGGTGGAAAATATCACGCACGATGACGTAGGCGCCGGCCACGTTGGCAGCACTCATCCCCGTCGACTCTTTCAGGCGCTCGACAAAGGTGATGCCCATATGGTTGACCAGATCGTTGGCAATCTGGGTGCTGACGATTTCACGCTTCAGGCGATGGCGACGCATGGCTTCGGCAAATTTGCTCACCAGCATCGGCGGGAACGCGGTTTCCATGTCCCGGGTCAGGTAGTCGTCATCCGGCACCCGGGAGTTGAGCAGCGCCTCTTTAAGGTCGATCTTGCTGTACGAGATCAGCACCGACAGCTCGGCACGGGTCAGGCCGTGGCCCGCCGCTACGCGCTCGTTGAGCTGCTCTTCTGACGGCAGGAACTCGATGGCACGGTCCAGCTTGCCACGGGCTTCCAGATCGTTCATCAGGCGCTTGTATTCGGCAATCCGCTCATAGGCCTTGCGCGCGGCCAGCGAAATGGCCTGGGTCTGCTTGTAGTTGTTGCCCAGGACCAGGCCGCCCACCTCATCGGTCATGCTGCCCAGCAGCTGGTTACGCTGCTTCTCGGTCATATCGCCGGCCTGCACCACTTCATTGAGCAGGATCTTGATATTCACTTCGTGGTCAGAGCAGTCCACACCGCCGGCATTATCGATAAAGTCGGTGTTGGAGCCGCCGCCATTGAGGTTGAACTCGACACGGCCCAGCTGGGTCATGCCCAGGTTGCCGCCCTCGCCTACCACCTTGCAGCGCAGCTCATTGCCGTTGACCCGTAATGCATCATTGGCCTTGTCGCCGACATCGGCATGGCTTTCGCTACTGGCCTTGACGTAGGTGCCGATACCGCCGTTCCACAGCAGGTCCACCGGGGCCTTGAGCAAGGCATTGAGCAGTTCGGTGGGGGTCAGCCTGTCAGCGGTAATCGCGAAGCGCTCTTTCATCTGCGCGGAGATGGCGATGCTTTTCGCGCTGCGCGAGAAGATCCCGCCGCCCGCCGACATGATGCCGGTGTCGTAGTCCGACCACGCCGAACGCGGCAGATCGAACAGGCGCTGACGCTCGGCGAAGCTGCTGGCAGGCTCCGGGTTCGGGTCGATAAAGATATGCAGGTGGTTGAACGCCGCGACCAGTTGCAACTGATCGGACATCAGCAGGCCGTTGCCGAACACGTCACCGGCCATATCTCCGATACCGACCACGCTGATGCTGTCTTTCTGAACGTTGATCCCGCGCTCTTTAAAGTGACGCTGCACGCCAACCCAGGCACCTTTGGCGGTAATGCCCATCTTTTTATGGTCATAACCGGCCGAACCGCCCGAAGCGAACGCATCGCCCAGCCAGAAGCCGTAATCGATGGCAATGCCGTTGGCGATATCGGAGAAGGTCGCGGTGCCCTTGTCGGCAGCCACCACCAGGTACGGGTCATCATCATCGTGACGGACCACGTTCAACGGCGGTACCAATGCGCCGTCTTTCAAGTTGTCGGTGATGTCCAGCAGGCCGGAAATAAAGATCCGGTAGCAGGCAATCGCCTCGGCCTGGATTTCATCACGGCCGCCGCCCAGCGGCAGGCGGCGCGGCACGAAGCCGCCTTTGGCACCCACCGGCACAATGACCGAGTTTTTCACTTGCTGGGCTTTTACCAGGCCCAGCACTTCGGTGCGGAAGTCTTCTTCACGGTCCGACCAGCGCAAGCCGCCACGGGCCACGTTGCCGAAGCGCAAGTGCACGCCTTCAACCCGCGGCGAGTAGACGAAGATTTCAAACTTCGGCACCGGCCTTGGCAGCTCGGGGATCAGGTGCGGGTTGAACTTGAAGCTGAAGTAGGAACGGTTGTGACCGTTGCCATCCGGCTGGTAGAAGTTGGTGCGCAACGTGGCTTTGATCAAGTCCAGGTAACGACGCAGGATGCGGTCTTCGTTGAGCACCTGCACATCGTCCAGCGCTGTCAGGATCGCCTGTTCCAGACGCAGCTGCTTGTCTTCGAGGTCTTCGGCCGTCAGCTTGCGCGCCAGGTAGAAGCGGGTCTTGAACAGCCGGGTCAACTCGCGGGCGATGTCGGTGTGGTTGTTCAGGGTGCTGGCGATATAACCCAGGTCAAAACCCAGGCGAATCTGCTTCAGGTAACGCGCGTACGCACGCAGCAGCGCCACGTCGCGCCATGGCAGGCCGGCAGTCAGTACCAGGCGGTTGAACGCATCGTTCTCGGCATCGCCGCGTACGATATGCACGAACGCATCCTGCAGCGTGTCGTTGAGTTGCTGGATATCCAGGTTCAAGCCTTCGCCAGCGGTAAAGGCGAAGTCATGGATCCAGAACTCACGGCCATTGGCATGCCGCAAACGGTACGGGAACTCGCCCAGCACGCGCAGGCCGAGGTTCTCCAGAATCGGCAGGACATCGGACAGGGCCAGCGGCGTATCGGCGTGATACAGCTTGCAATGCAGCTCCTGACCGGCACTTTGCCCCAGCGGCTGATAGAAACTCATCACCAGCGGGTTCTTTTCGCTGAGGTTCATCAGATGCTGCATGTCGACCACGGCCGAATGTGCAGCAAAGCGCTCGCGATAGCCTGCCGGGAAACCTTTGGGGAAATCGGCCAGCACCTTGGTGCCATTGGCCTCGCCAAAGCTTTCGACCACCAGGCTGGCGTAGTCGTCCTGCCAGCTGCGGCAGGCCTGGACCACTTCTTTTTCCAGCAACAGCGGGTCGATATCGATGCGGTTTTTCGGGTCAACCCGCAGAATCAGCTGCACGCGGGCCAGCACCGACTCCGAGAAGAAGGTCCAGAACTCGCAATCCGACGCCTGCAGACGCTCCATCAGCACCTGCTGGATTTTCTGCCGCACTTCGGTGGAGTAGATATCCCGCGGTACGTAGGCCAGGCAATAGCAGAAGCGGCCGTACGGGTCCTTGCGCAGGAACACGCGAATCTTGTTGCGCTCCTGGATTTGCACGATCGACATCACGGTGTTGAACAGTTCGTCCACCGGAGTCTGGAACAGGTCGTCACGGGGCAGGACTTCCACCACCTGAGCCAGTTCCTTGCCCAGGTGAGCCTTGGCCTGGAAGCCCGAGCGGCGCTCGATTTCTGCCACCTTGCGACGAATATAAGGGATCACCCGCACGCTCTCGCCGTACACCGAAGAGGTGTACAGGCCCATAAAGCGGCACTCCTTGATGACCTTGCCGCTGGCATCGATCTGGCGAATCGACACATAGTCCGGGTACGCCGGGCGATGCACGCGGCTCGGGTGCGCGGCCTTGGCGAACGACAGCAGGGTCGGCTCGCGCAGGTAGCTGACGGCGTAGTCTTCGATACGCAGGTCTTCGGCGGTGAGCCCGGCGCGCAACAGCTTGGTCAGGCCCAGGAACGAGTCGGGGTCATATTCGATATGACCGCCATCGGCATCGTCACGCACCACAAATTCTTCATAGCCCAGGAAGGTGAAGTGGTTGCCCACCAGCCATTCCAGGAAGCTTTTGACTTCGGCTTTCTCATCGGCATCGACGGCGTACTGGCAGTTGTCGACACTGGCCAGCAGTTCCTGCACCTTGGCCTTCATCGGCTCGAAGTCAGCCACGGCAACCCGTACTTCACCCAGAACCTGCTCCAGTTCCTTGCTCAGCACATTCAATTCGGCGGCGTGTGCGCAGCGATCGATTTCCAGGTACATCAGCGACTCTTGCGAGACGCCTTCCCCCGTGGTGCCCTTGGGCAGGATTTCCAGCAACTCGCCTTTGCCGCCGCGACGCACGCTCAACACCGTGGTTTGCAGGGTATGAATGCTGTAACCGCGACGGTTCAGCTCGGTACGCACCGAGTCCACCAGAAACGGCAGGTCGTGGTGCAGGACTTCAACTGCCGTGTGGGTGGACTGCCAGCCGTGGCGCTCGTAGTCGGGGTTGAATACCCGCACTTGCGGCTGGGCCGGGTCGAAACGCTCCAGCAGGCGCCACGCCGACAGCGTGCAGCCGGCGAGGTCGGACATGCGCCGCTGGGTAAGTTCATCCAGAGAAATGATGCCGAAGAATTGCTCAGCGAACAGCGCCACTTGTGGCAGTGCCTGTTCACTGATGTGCTGCGCCAGTGCCGCTTGCAGTTGATGCTGGAAGTCGGCTTTGCTGGCTGCGGTGAAGAACGCCATCTGTGGTACTCCGCTTGGGCTTGTTATTGAGAGAAGCGTCGCGTGTTGTTCCCGCGTGAGGAGGTGAAGCTGGCCGTGACCCACGGGTCACATTCACCTGCAAGGATGGTGATCTACAAAAACGACTGCCGGTTGAACAGGCTGTGTCTTTAGAGATAACAATCACCGCGCAGCTTAACGATTGCGCTGTACGGCCTGCTTACGGTGCGGCGACATATTCGGTCATCGGGACGCAACCGCCAGGGCGGTCATAGAACAACCCTAGCATCGGCAAGCGAAAAACCTTCATAAAAGCACCGTAGTTTCCGTAGCGAGCAACAGAAATGACTGACCATTTGCCCAGTTGTTCCATTCAAACCTGCACAAATCGGTTCAGGCTGGCAAAATTGGCCTCTGATCGACCTACCCGCGCCCAGAGCGCCAGGAATTACCCATGCAAATGAACACCGACCACCTGCTCGCCAACCCGTGCGACGACGAAGAAGACAATATGGCCATGCTGTGCTGCCACACCGACAGCGGCGAAATGTTTCTGATGACCCGTTACCCGGACGAAGACGAGCTGGAAATCACCCTGGAAGACGAGCCTTCGACCCTGGACGGCGTCAAGGTCACCTTGAGCCCTACCCGCCTGCTGATCGAAATCGGCGCGGGTGATGCGGATGTTCTCAAGGGCGATGACCACCTGGAAATCCTCCACAACACCCCTGCGGCAGACCTTGGCGAAGTCGAAGAGACCCTGCAGAACATCCTCAAGGGCACCGGCACCTATATCAGCGAGCTGAATTAATCCTCCATGAGGAAGGGAGTCTTGCAGGGCACATTGTGGGAGCGAGCAGGCTCGCTCCCACAGTCATACACTTCCACTGGAGCTCACCACCATGCGCCCGATCTTCGATGCCCACTGCCATATCATTGACAGCGCCTACCCGCTGATTCCCAACAATGGCTATGTGCCCGAGTTCTTCAGTGTCGATGACTACCTGGCCCGGGCCACCCCCCTGGGTATCGTGGGCGGTGCCGTGGTATCGGGTTCCTTTCAGGGCTACGACCAGAGCTACCTGATCGCTGCACTCAAGCGTTTAGGCCCGGGGTTTGTGGGCGTGACCCAGTTGCCCGACAGCGTCACCGATGCCGAGCTGCAGACCCTGCACCGGCAGGGCATCCGCGCCCTGCGCTTCAACCTCAAGCGCGGAGGCTCCGAACAACTTGACCAGCTCGAATCATTGGCCATGCGCGTGCATGAACAAGTGGGCTGGCATTCCGAGCTGTACGTTGACTCACGGGAACTGTCAGGACTGGAAGACCGGTTGCGACGCCTGCCGGCGCTGAGCATCGACCATCTGGGTTTAAGCCATGAGGGCCTGCCCAGCCTGCTGCGCCTGGCGGAGCACGGCGTGCGGATCAAGGCCTGCGGTTTTGGCCGGGTTGATTTTGCCGTACCGCAAGTACTGCAACAGATCCATAGCATCAACCCCGACGCCCTGATGTTTGCTACGGACCTGCCATCAACCCGGGCGCCACGGGCCTTTGAGGACAACGATATTGCCTTGCTGGTAGAGGCCCTTGGCGAAGATGGCGCACACAAAGCCCTGTGCCATAACGCACGCAGCTTTTATGGCTTTTAATCCTGTAGCCGCTGACGAGCGTAGCGAGGCTGCGATCGAAGGCAAAGCGTTCGCAAATCCGATAGACGCGGTGCAGCCGAACTATCGGATGGCCGGGATTTAGGACTGCTGCGCAGCCGTTCGCAGCCTCGCTACGCTCATCAGCGGCTACAAGACCCCATGCAGATGAGCACCAATCTCAACAAGCCCGGGCATTTCAGGTTTTTCCTGTAAAAATCCCCACCGCCATTAGTCCGCAGAGCCTCCAATGGATTAAAGTAACGCCCCCAGCCCCGGTGTAATTTCTGCGCCGCCGGTGTCCTTTTCAGGAACAGTCATCGATGGAACATCGTGAAGCGCTACTGGCGCTGCGAACCTTTCTTTCAACCCAGATCCTCGGTCAGGAAAAACTGATCGACCGTCTGCTGATCGCCTTGCTCGCTGATGGCCATATGCTGGTCGAGGGCGCCCCCGGCCTGGCCAAGACCAAGGCCATCAAGGAGCTGGCAGAAGGTATTGAAGCGCAGTTCCATCGAATCCAGTTCACTCCCGACCTGCTGCCTGCCGATATCACCGGCACCGAGATCTATCGCCCGGAAACCGGCAGTTTCGTGTTCCAGCAAGGGCCGATCTTCCATAACCTGGTACTGGCAGACGAAATCAACCGCGCCCCGGCCAAGGTGCAATCGGCGCTGCTCGAAGCCATGGCCGAGCGCCAGGTCAGTGTCGGGCGCAGTACCTATGAGCTGTCGCCGCTGTTTCTGGTCATGGCCACGCAAAACCCCATTGAGCAGGAAGGCACCTACCCGCTGCCCGAAGCCCAGCTCGACCGCTTTCTGATGCACGTCAAAATCGGTTTTCCGGATGCCGCCGTCGAACGCCGCATTCTGCAGCAGGCACGTGGCGAAGCCCTTAACGGGGAAACCAAGCCCGAGCGCCGGGTCAGCCAGCAGGCCATCTTCGCCGCGCGCAAGGAAATCCTCGGCCTGTACATGGCCGATGCCGTGGAGGAGTACCTGGTGCAACTGGTCATGGCCACCCGCACCCCGGGCAAGTTCGACCCCGAAATGGCCGAGTGGATCGCCTACGGCGCCAGCCCCCGCGGTTCGATTGCCCTGGACCGCTGCGCACGGGCCCACGCCTGGCTGGCCGGGCGCGACTTCGTCAGCCCCGAAGATATCCAGGCTGTGTTGTTTGACGTGCTGCGCCACCGCATCATCCTGTCGTTTGAAGCCGAAGCCGCCGGTATCGACCAGGACCGCGTGGTGCAACGCATCCTCGACGTCGTGGCCGTTGCCTGACCCATGAACACCCCCCTGCCCGCCGAGCCCGGCATCCGCGTCACCCTTGCGGAACTGATCGAGATGCGCCATCGGGTGCGTGAAGTGCAGCTGTTCGCCTCGCCCAGCCAGCGCAGCCCGCTGGTGGGCCTGCATCACTCGAAACTGCGCGGACGCGGGGTCGACTTCGATCAGGTGCGGGTCTATCAGGCCGGTGACGATGTGCGCACCATTGACTGGCGCGTCACGGCGCGTACCCAGGAACCGCATACCAAGATGTTCCATGAGGAACGCGAGCGGCCAATTTTCATCCTTGCCGAACAAAGCCGGCGGCTGTTTTTCGGCTCGGGGCTGATGTTCAAGTCGGTGCTTGCCGCCCAGGCCGCCAGCCTGATCGGCTGGGCCGCCCTGGGTCACAACGATCGTGTTGGCGGGCTGGTATTTGGCGACCATGAACACTACGAAATCAAACCACGGCGCAGCAAGCAGAGCCTACTGCAGCTGCTGAACCGCCTGGTGCGGGTCAACCAGTCGCTGCACACCGAAGTGCAATCGGACCGCGACGCGCTGGGCATGGCCCTGATCCGCGCCCGTGAAGTACTGCGCCCCGGCAGCCTGGTGATCGTGATCTGTGATGAACGCGGCCTCACCGACGCCGCCGAGCAGCAACTGAGCCTGCTGTCACGCCATTGCGACCTGATGCTACTGCCGTTGTCCGATCCTCTCGACCACGCCTTGCCCGCTGCCGGGTTGTTGCGCTTTGCCGAGCGCGGCGCGCAACTGGAACTGGACACCCTCAACTATGATCTGCGCCAGGCCTACCGCGCCCAGGCCGAGGCCCGCATCGCCCGCTGGGAACTGCTGGCGCAAAAACTGCGGGTGTTGCTGATGCCGCTGAGCACTCAAAGCGAGATGGTCGAACAGCTGCGCGAATACCTGAACGCCAAACGCCCCGGCAAAGCCTCATGAAAGAACTTGAACAACTGCAACCCTTGATCCTGCCGCCTGCACTCGGCATCTGGCCGCCAGCGCCGGGCTGGTGGCTATTATTGCTCGTGGTGCCCGCCCTGGGATGGGGCCTGTGGTGGCTGCGTCGCTACCTGCCCGCCAAACGCCTGCCGGCACGCACCGAACAACCGCTTGACCCGGTACGCCTGGCTGCCCTGGAAGAACTGGCCCGGTTCCCCAAACCCTACGATGGCGCACCGGCCGGCGCCTGGTTGCAACAGCTCAACGGCCTGCTCAAGCGCCTGTGCCGCAACCACTACCCCTACAGCCAGAGCCACACCCTCAATGGCCGCAAGTGGCTGGCGTTCCTGGACAACCGCTGCCCGGCTGCCGGCTTGACCCGCTGGATGGTGCTGGTCGAAGGTGCCTACAAGCCCGAGTGCAAGCTCGACGACAAGGCCATTGCCGGGCTCAATCAGGCGGTCGAAACCTGGATTCGCAAACATGTTTGAATTTGCCTGGCCGTGGATCTTCATCCTGCTGCCCCTGCCCTGGTTGATGCGCCTGGTGCTGCCGCCTGCCGACAGCGGGGAGGCGGCGCTGCAGGTCAGTTTCTTGAGTGACCTTGAACAACTGACCCGGCGCAAGGCCCGCGCCACCCTGCCTTCCTGGCGCCAGCAAATTCCCCATGTCCTGCTCTGGCTGCTGTTGCTGACGGCCGCTGCCCGCCCGCAGTGGCTGGGCGAACCTTTGCCAATTGCCGCCAGCGGCCGTGATTTGCTGGTGGCGGTGGATGTCTCGGGTTCGATGGACTACCCCGACATGCAATGGCAGGGCGAAGACGTAACCCGCCTGGACCTGGTCAAAAACCTGCTCGGCGAGTTCCTCGAAAACCGTGAGGGCGATCGCGTCGGCCTGATCCTCTTCGGCAGCCAGGCTTACCTGCAAGCGCCGCTGACCTTCGACCGCCACACCGTGCATACCTGGCTCGACGAAGCACGCATTGGCATCGCCGGTAAGAACACCGCCATCGGCGACGCCATTGGCCTGGCCCTCAAGCGCCTGCGCCAACGCCCGGCACAAAGCCGGGTGCTGATCCTGATTACCGATGGCGCCAACAACGGCGGGCATATC
This sequence comes from Pseudomonas bubulae, assembly GCF_900618535.1. Taxonomy (GTDB): domain Bacteria; phylum Pseudomonadota; class Gammaproteobacteria; order Pseudomonadales; family Pseudomonadaceae; genus Aquipseudomonas; species Aquipseudomonas bubulae. The sequence continues at coordinate 845,518 of NZ_UYJA01000001.1, forward strand.
GACCCGCTGACCGCCGCTCGCCTGGCTGCCGAAGAGGGAGTCAAAATCTACCCCATCGGCATCGGCGCAGACCCGGACGAGAGCAGCAAGGGCCTGCTCAGCATCAACCCCGGGGTCGACCTCGATGAGCCGGCACTCGAAGAAATCGCCAAAGTCACCGGTGGCCGCTACTTCCGCGCCCGCAACGGCGGTGAACTGGCGGCCATCAAGGACACCCTCGACCAACTGGAGCCTGTGGCCCAACAACCGACCCAGGCGCGTCCGGCGCAGGCACTCTACAGCTGGCCGCTGGCCGCGGCCCTGTTGCTCAGTATGCTGCTGGTGATCCGCGAACTGTGGCCCAACAACCCTGTGCAGCGCTGGCTGAGCAAGGAGCATTTTCTGCAGCAACATCCTGACTGGCGTGCGCGCCTCACACGCCTGCGCCTGCGGAGGCGTCGATGAGCACGCTCTGGCCGCACTGGTTCCGCCCCGAATGGCTGCTCATCCTGCCGCTGCTCGGCTGGTTGCTGTGGCAGCGCTGGCACCGGGAAAAACGCGCGGGCCGCTGGCAGAAAATCCTGCCGCCGGCTTTTCATCGGGTGCTGCTCAGCGGCGGCAGCGGGCGTAGCAGCAAATTGCCATGGATCGCCCTCGGGCTCGGCTGGCTGCTGGCCCTGCTGGCCCTGCTCGGGCCCAGTTGGCAGCGCGTCGAGCAGTCCTCGCAGAAACCCGAAGACCCGCTGGTGGTGATGCTCGAACTGACCCCCGAAATGCTCGCCACCGACAGTTCGCCCAACCGTCTTGAGCAGGCACGGCGCAAAATCTACGACCTGCTGCAAAACCGCAGCGACGCGCAAACCGGCGTGATTGTCTACGCGGGCAGCGCCCATACCCTGGTGCCGCTGTCCGATGACATGGCCACCAGCCGCAACCTGCTTGAAGCCCTCAAACCGTCGATCATGCCGCAGCCGGGCCATCGCGCCGACCTGGCGATTGGCAAAGCCCTTGAACTGCTGGATCAGAGCGCACTGGGCCAGGGCCGCTTGCTGCTGATCACCTCATCGCTCAGTGAGCAGGAGCGCAACGGCATCCGCCAGGCCTTGAGCGGCCATGCACCGCAACTGCTGATACTGGGTATTGGCAGTCGCGAAGGCGCCCCCGTGGTGGATGAAAACGGGCAGTTTCTCCAGGACGACCAGGGTGCCATTCTCCTGCCGCGTCTCGACAGCCCGAGCCTGCGCGCCTTTGCCCTCGATATAGGTGGCCGCTACCGCCAGGCGCGTCTGGATGACAACGACCTGCGCGGCCTGGGCCTGCTCGACGGCCCGCGCAACCTGCGCAATGACGGCCAGACCCTGCAACTGGATACCTGGGCCGACCAGGGTTACTGGCTGTTGCTGCCGCTTCTGCTGCTGGTGGCTTGCGCGGGCCGCCGTGGCTGGCTGTTCTGCCTGCCCCTGCTGTTTATGCTGCAACCGCAGCCCGCGCAGGCCATGAGCTTTACCGACCTGTGGCTGCGTCCCGACCAACAGGGCCTGCGCCTGTTGCAGCAAAACAAGCCGCTGCTGGCCGTGGAGCATTTCAGCGACCCGCTCTGGCAGGGCGTGGCCCTGTACCGGGCGGGTGACTATGCGGGTGCAGCCCGACGCTTTGCCGAAGTCAACAGCGCCAGCGCGCACTATAATCGCGGCAATGCACTGGCCATGAACGGCGAGCTGGAAGCGGCCATCGATGCCTGGGAACAGGCGCTGGAACTGCAACCCGAGCTGGAGGCTGCGGCACAGAACAAAGCCCTGGTCGAACAGTTGCTCGAGCAGCAACGCGCCCAGGCCGAAGCTGAAGCCGAAGCCGAACACCCCCCCGAGCCGCCCGCGCCAGCCGAGACTGAAACCCCGCTGAGCAGCAGCGCACAGGGTGCCACCAGCAGCAGCACCCGCAATGAAGACAACAGCTCGGCCACCAGCCCCACCACCGAGCCTGCGCCGCACGAGCAGCTCGACCCCGACACTGCTCCGCACGCCGACGGCGAACCGGACGACGGGCCCACCACGCGCCCGCCCGCCCCGGCCGCCAACCAGACCGCAGAAGAACAGCGCCAGGCCCTGGAACAATGGCTCAGACAGATCCCCGACAACCCTGCCGAATTGTTACGCCGCAAATTCTGGTACGAACAGCAGCTCCATCAGGACACGCCCAAATGAACCGCCTCTGTGTTTTGCTTCTTTTGCTGTGTTGCTGGACCTTGCCGGCAAACGCCCTGGGCCTGATCGCCAGTGTTGACCGCGACCAGCTCAACTCCGGTGAAACCGTCGAACTGACCCTGGAATCCGACGACGTCACCCAGTTCGGCAAGCCCGACCTCACCCCGCTGGACGGGCTGTTCGAAGTGCGCGGCACTCGCCAGGTCAACCAGCTCAACAGCCTCAGCGACGACAACAAGGGCACCACCCGCTGGATCATCACCCTGCAACCCAGACAGACCGGCACGGTGATCATCCCGTCACTGCAAATCGGCGACTACCACAGCCAGCCGATCACCCTCACCGTGACCCAGAGCGTGGCCAGCGAAAGCGAACTGGAACCGGTGTTTATCGAGGCCAGCCTCGACCAGCCCAAGGTCTATGTGCAGGCACAGGCGCTGCTGACCCTGCGCATTTACCACTCCGTAGCGCTGTACGACGACAGCAGCCTGACCACCCTGCACCTGGACGACGCCATCGTCGAGCAACTGGGCGAGTCGCGCACCTATGAAAAGCTTATCAACGGCGTGCGCCATGGTGTGATCGAACGCCGCTACGGCATCTACCCGCAGCGCAGCGGCGAACTGATCATCCCGGCACAAACCTTCAGCGCCACCCAGGTCGACAGCCAGCAAGCCACGGCCCCTGCCCCGCTGGGGCCAACACCCGGCAAGATGGTCCACGTAACCTCGGCTGAAATCCCCCTGAGCGTGTTGCCCAAGCCCGACGCCTGGCCAGCCACGGCTCCCTGGTTGCCTGCGCGCAGCCTGAGCATAAGCGAAACCTGGAACCTGGAACCTGACCATACACTCGTCGGTGACTCCCTGACCCGCACCCTCACGCTCAAGGCCGAAGGCCTGTCCAGCGCCCAGCTGCCGCCCCTGCCTGCCACCGATGTCAACGGCCTGCGGCGCTACCCTGACCTGCCGCAACTGAGCAACCAGATCACCGAAAACGGCCTGATCGGCAGCCGCGAAGAACGCGAAGCACTGGTCCCGACCCGGGTTGGCCAGATTGAACTGCCCGCAGTCGAAGTGGTGTGGTGGAACACCCACGAAGATCATCTGGAGCGCACTTACCTGCCCGCCCGCACCCTGATGGCGGCGGCCAACCCCAATCTGGCCGTGGACACGCCTGCCAGCGGCACACCCGCAGCCCTGAACGAAACGTCTTCGCTGTGGATCTGGCAACTGAGCACCCTGTTCCTGGCATTCACCACCCTGGCGAGCCTGGGCCTGTGGTGGCGTGCCCGCTGGCAACCGGCAATCCTGCGCGCCGCGCAAACCGGCCCGAGCCCGCGCACCCTGCTGGACGACCTCAAGCGCGCGAGCCTGGCCAACGACCCGCAAGCCACCCGCCAGGCCCTGGATGCCTGGGCGCGGCAACAGCCGGAAACCCTGGCCGACATGGCCGCTCGTTTTGTATTACTGTCCGATGCCCTCGACGGCCTCAATGGGGCGCTCTACAGCGAAACCGGCCAGCACTGGCAAGGCGAAGAACTGTGGAAGGCCATCCGCAGTATTCCTGCCGCCGAGCGCGAGCAGCAAGACAGCGCCGAGCCGAGCAGCCTGCCGCCGCTTTACCCCAAATAAATTCAAGGCAGCCCCTGAACCGCCTGAGCGAACGGGCTGCCTGCACCTTTGAAAACGGATTCTGTCATGCGCCTGTTTCACACTTCCGACTGGCACCTGGGGCAAAACCTCCACGGCCAGGACCGCGACTTCGAACACGCCTGTTTTCTCACCTGGCTACTGGCCCGGCTGGCAGAACACAAGCCCGATGTGTTGCTGATCGCCGGTGATATCTTCGACACCGTCAACCCGCCGGTCAAAGCCCAGGAGCGGCTCTACGACTTTATCGTCAGCGCCCATGAGCAACAGCCCAAACTGACCATCGTGATGATTGCCGGCAACCACGACTCCGGCTCGCGGATCGAACTGCCCGCCCCCTTGATGCGTCGTCTGCGCACCCATGCCCTGGGCCGGGTGCTGTGGCTCGACGACGGCCAGCTCGATGCCGAACGCCTGCTGATCCCCTTGCCCGATGCCAAGGGCAAAATTGCCGCCTGGTGCCTGGCCCTGCCGTTTTTGCGCCCCGCCGAAGTCACCGGCGCCCACCTGGGCGATGACTACCTGCGCGGTATCGGCCAGGTGCATGAATGGCTGATCGCAGCCGCCAACGCCAAACGCAAGCCGGGCCAGGCCCTGATCGCCATCAGCCATGCCCATATGGCGGGCGGCTCGGTCAGCGAAGACTCCGAGCGCAGCCTGATCATCGGCAATGCCGAAGCCCTGCCCGCGAGCCTGTTCGGGCCCGATATCAGCTATGTGGCCCTGGGCCATTTACACAAGCCGCAGCGGGTCAACAGCGAAGAACGCATCCGCTATTGCGGCTCGCCGATCCCGTTGTCCTTCTCGGAAATTGGCTATCAGCACCAGATCCTCGATGTCACCCTCAAAGGCGAAACCCTGGTCAGCGTTGAGCCGCTGTTGATTCCCCGCGCCGTCAACCTGCAACGCATTGGCCCGCTGCCACTGGCTGAAATCCTCACCCACCTGGCCGCACTGCCTGATATCGACCTGCTCGCCGATACCCAGCGCCAGCCCTGGCTCGAAGTGCGGGTCACCCTCGACGAACCGCAGCCCGATTTACGCCAGCAGATCGAAACCGCGCTGCAGGGCAAGTCCGTACGCCTGGTGCGCATCGCCGCCGACTATGCCGGCAGCGGCAGCCGCCACGGCGATGACGATGCCACCCGCCTGATCGAACTCGACCAGCTCACCCCCCAGGAACTGTTCAGCCGCGCCTGGCAGGAAAGCTACGGCAGCGAAGTCGACGAACAGACCCTCAAGGACTTTGCCGTGTTGCTGCAGGAAGTACAGCTAGAAGGTGAACAGCCATGAAAATCCTCGCCATTCGCCTGAAAAACCTTGCCTCCCTGGCGGGCCCCTTTGAACTGGACTTTACCGCCGAACCTTTGGCCAGTGCCGGCCTGTTCGCCATTACCGGCCCCACCGGCGCCGGTAAAAGCACCCTGCTCGACGCCCTGTGCCTGGCCCTGTTTGGCGCCGTGCCACGGCTGAACAACACCGGTCGCGATGCCAAAGTGCCGGATGCCGACGGTGAAATCACCACCGGCGACCCGCGCACCCTGCTGCGCCGCGGCACCGGTGAAGGCTATGCCGAAGTGGATTTTGTCGGTATCGACGGGCGCCGCTACCGCGCCCGCTGGGAAGCCAACCGCGCCCGCGAGAAGGCCACCGGCAAGCTGCAGGCCAGCCGCCAGAGCCTGCGCGACCTGGACAGCGATCAACTGCTGGCCAGCCAGAAAGGCGATTACAAAGTCCAGCTCGAAGCGCGCCTGGGCTTGAACTTCGAACAGTTCACCCGTGCGGTGATGCTGGCGCAAAGCGAATTCAGCGCCTTTCTCAAGGCCGATGACAACGAGCGCAGTGAACTGCTGGAAAAGCTCACCGACACGGCCCTTTATACGCGCCTGGGCAAGCGTGCCTTCGACAAGGCCAAAGAAGCCCGGGAAGCGCTCAAGCAACTCAAAGACCAGGCTGTGGGCATTACCCCCCTGGAACCCGAAGCCCGTGCCGAACTGGACCGACAGTTCAACGAAGCGCAGCAACAGCTGAAAAACCGGCAGGGCCAGCTCAAACAGCTAGAGCTGCAACAGACCTGGCTCAACACCCTGGGCGAACTGCAAGCACAGCGCCAGAGCGCGGCCGAGCAACTGCAACAGGCACAAACCCTGTTCGACAGCCAGGCCGGACAGCGCCAGACCCTGCATCTGCTTGAGCAACTGGCGCCGCAACGGCATCAATTTGCCCGCCTTGCCGAGCTAAATGGGCAACTGAACCCGCTGGCCGAGCACATCGGCGCCCAGCTGCAGCAACAGACCGAACTGAGCCAGCGCCAGGTCCAGCTGCAAGCCCAGGTGCAAAGCGCCACGCTGGCGGCAACCCAGGCACAGACGCAGCAACGGGAAGCCGCACCGCAGGTCCAGCAAGCCCTGCTGGAACAAGCCAACTTCGATCGCATGACCCAGGCCCTGAGCACCCAACAAGCCCTCGAGCAGCAGGCTGAACAGGCCTGCAGCACAGGCCAGCAGGCACTCAATGCCCTGCTTGAGCGCCAGCAGCAAGGCACCGAACGCCTGGCGCACATAGCCACACAACTCGAACACAGCCGCGAACTGGCGCCACTGACCAGCGCCTGGGACGCCTATCGCCCCCGGCTGCAACACTTGGTGCGGCTGAGCAATAACCTCACTACCGGGCGCAAGGAACTGCCCGGCCTTGAACAACGCGCCCAGCAGGCCACGCAACAACTGACCGAGCTGCGCAACAGCCTGGAAATCCTGTTCCAGGAAGCAGGCGCCGAGCCCCATGCGGTCAACGAGCAAATCCAGACCCTGGGCAGCCTGCTCCAGGACAACCGCCAGCAGCAGCGCGCCTTTGAAGAGCTGCAACGCCTGTGCAGCACCCGGCAGACCCTCGACAATCGCCTGCTGGCGTTACACACCAAACTGCAGGCACTGCACGCCGAGCGCGAAACATTGGTCGAGCAAGGCAACCAGACCAAAAGTCAGTACGAGGCTGCCGAGCAAGCCCTGCAAATCACCCGCCAGCTACTGGAGCGCCAGCGCCTGGCCCGTAGCGCCAGCGTTGAAGAGCTGCGCGAACAACTGCAGGACGATCAGCCCTGCCCGGTATGCGGCAGCCACGAACACCCCTACCACCAGCCCGAAGCCTTGTTGCACAGCTTGTCCCGCCACGATGAACGGGAAGAAACCAACGCCCGTCAAACCGTAGACGGGCTTAAAGAAACACTGGATCAGTTGCGCGATAAATTCAGCGCAATGAAAGCGCAGATCCAGGAACTGCGTGTGCAACATCAACACCTCATTGAAGAACAACAGGCCCTCGCGCCGAGCCTTGAAGCGCATCCACTGCATCAACAGTGGCAGGCCCAGGCCCCGGACAAGCGCGCCCAATGGCTGACCCTGCGCCTGAACCAGTTGCAGCACAGCATCAGCCAGGACGAGCAGCGCCAGAACGTCCTGCTTGGCCTGCAAAAGGAAGCGGCCCACCTGCAGCAACAAGTGCAGCGCTGCAGCGAGACCAGCCAGCTCGCTGGCCAGCAACTGGCAGAGCAGCAATTACACCTCAATGCCGACAGCCAGCGCCTTGAGGACGAGCTGCGCGAATTTGCCAGCCTGCTGCCACCGGCCACCCTCAATGCCCTGCGCGACAACGCATCCGCCTGCTTTATAAGCCTCGACCAGCAAGTGGCTGAGCGAGTGGCCCAACTCGATCAGCAGCGCGACGAGCAGAACGAGCAGGCGCAGCGGGCCAGCAGCATCGAGCGCGAGCAGTATCAGCAAGCCAATCGCAACAAGGAACTGGACGCCCTGCAGCGCAGCGTCAGCGAACTGAAGGCCCAGCAACAGGCCAGCCAGCACAGCCTCAAGGCGTTGCTGGGTGACTACAGCAGCGCCGAACAGTGGCAGCAGGCCCTGGAGCAGGCTGTCGAACAGGCCCGCACGGTCCAGACCCAGGCAGGGCAAACCTTGCAGGTCACCGCCAACCAGTTGCTGCAACTGGCCGCCGAGCTCAAATCCGGCCAGGAGCGCCTGCAGGCCTTGCAGCAGGAACACGCCAACCTGAGCGCCCGGCTCAGCGAATGGCGCGCGCTGCACAGCGAACTTGATGACAACCAACTGCAACAGTTGCTCAGTTACGACGACACACAGGTGCGCGAACTGCGTCAGCAACTGCAAAACGGCGAAAAAGCCGTCGAGCAAGCCCGCGTACTGCTGCAGGAGCGCGAACAGCGCCTGGCCCAACACCAGGCGCAAGCCAATGGCAACCTGGACGCCGACGTCCTCAACCAGGCACTGGCCGAACTCACTGCGCAGATCAGCGCCAGCGAACAGCAGATCGCCGAACTGCGCGCACAACAGGCAGAAGACCAGAGGCGCCAGGACGTCAATCAGGCGCTTGGGCAACGTATCGCCCAAGCCGACAGCGAATGGCAACGCTGGGCGCGCCTCAGCGAGCTGATCGGCTCGGGCAGCGGCGACAAATTCCGCAAGATCGCCCAGGCCTACAACCTCGACCTGCTGGTGCATCACGCCAACGCGCAATTGCGCCAGTTGGTACGCCGCTACCGCCTCAAGCGTGGCGGCAGCATGCTTGGCCTGCTGGTGATGGACACCGAAATGGGTGACGAGCTGCGCTCGGTGCATTCGCTGTCGGGGGGTGAAACGTTCCTGGTGTCGCTGGCCCTGGCCCTGGGGCTGGCGTCGATGGCCTCCAGCACCCTGAAAATCGAATCGCTGTTTATCGACGAAGGCTTTGGCAGCCTCGACCCCGAGTCACTGCAACTGGCCATGGACGCCCTGGACGGCCTGCAGGCCCAGGGGCGCAAGGTGGGGGTGATTTCCCATGTGCAGGAAATGCATGAACGCATCCCGGTGCAAATCCAGGTGCAGCGCCAGGGCAACGGCTTGAGCACCGTGGAGGTGAAATGAACCGGCACCTGCTTTATTCCTTCCGCCGCTGCCCCTATGCCATGCGGGCCCGCATGGCCTTGCGTTACAGCGGCGTGCCGTTATCGATTGTCGAAGTCAGCCTCAAGGCCAAGCCGACCGAAATGCTCGCGGCCTCGCCCAAGGGCACGGTGCCGGTGCTGGTCTGTGCTGATGGCCGGGTGATCGAACAAAGCCTGGAAATCATGCTCTGGGCGCTGGGCCAACATGACCCGGACAACTGGCTGCAAGCGGATCACAGGGGGCTGATCGAGGCGAATGACAGCGTGTTCAAGGTACTCCTCGATCGCTACAAATACGCCATTCGCTATCCGGAGCATCCGATGGAGCATTACCGGGCTCAGGGTGTCGAGTATTTGCAGCGGCTGGAAGATGTGCTGGCGCACACGCCGTACCTTGCAGGGTCTGCGCTGGGTCTTGCCGATGTGGCTCTGGCGCCTTTTGTTCGGCAGTTTGCCCATGTCGATCGCGAGTGGTTTGCGCAGGCGCCCTTGCCGCACTTGAATGCCTGGCTGGAGCGGTTTCTGGCTTCTGACCTGTTTGCTTCGGCGATGGCCAAAAGCCCCTCACCCAGCCCTCTCCCGGAGGGAGAGGGGACTGAGCACACGCGACTTCATGACCACTGATAATCAGCTCCCTCTCCCTCCGGGAGAGGGTTGGGGTGAGGGGCTTTTGATTCAGGCTCAACCCTGCTTGCCCCGCACCATGCTCTGCAACACCCCGTCGCGCCTCACCCAGCCATGAAACAGCGCCGCTGCCAAATGGGCCAGGACGGTAAAAAACAGCAAATAAGCCAGAAACGTATGCGCTTTGCGCAACGATGCAAACACCCTGGGATCAGCCGGCAGAATACCCGGCAACTGCAATGAACCGCCGAGCATGACCGGGTCCCCCGCTGCCGAAATCATCGCCCAGCCCACCAGCGGCAACACCAGCATCAAGGCATACAGCAACAGATGGGACAGCTTGGCCGCCAGCACCTGTACCCCAGGCAGATCTGCAGGCAACGGCGGCTGGCGGGTAGCAAAACGCACAAACAGGCGCACCACCACCAGCAACAGGATGGCGATACCCAAGGGCTTGTGCAGATTGAGCAGCCATTCATGCCGCTGCGACACCGAAGCCGCCATACCTGCGCCGATAAACAGCATGGCAATAATCATCAGCGCCATCAGCCAGTGCAGCAGGCGCGCCACCGGGGCGAAATGCTTAGTGGGTGCGCTCATGGCCGTGTCTCCTTGGGTAGCTGGTCAACTTCGCTGGTGCGTCGTACATAGGAACTGGCATAGGCCGCCGAGCGCGCCGCCAGCAAGGGGTCAGCCGAGCCCTCTATGCCACTGGGCAAAATCAGCGGATCGTAATTGATATCGCGGCATTCGCCGTCGTTCTGCGCCTGGGCCTTAACCAGTACCAGGGTGCCTGCATCCACCACCTTGCGCCCCGCTGGCCAGGCCTTGCTGGCATCAGTGGTCGGGTCACCCGCCTCGGCCAATGTCAGGTTGAACTGCCATTTCAAAGGCCCCGCCGCCAGGCGTTTATCCAGATCCTGCTCCAGATAATCGGCATCGTCGGGCGCCGCAGCACCCGGCGCGTCCTGCCCCAACGGCACCACACCCCAGCGCACCGCCTGCCGCTGCCCGGCTGCGTTGACCAGATAAAACGCATTGATCCCGTTATAGCTCTCGGTGGCATAGCTGGCCGAGGGTTTCGCGGTTTTGACCCATTGCAAAAAGGCCGCCGTTTCCGGGTGCGCGGCAAAAAACGCCGGCATGGCACCGGGCGCAGGCTTGCCCGTGGCCGCTTCTGGGGCACCGGCTTGCAGCATCTGGTAGAACGCCTCAGGCGTGCCCACCGGGAACACCGGCATGCTGTTCATCCCTGTACGCCATTGCTGACCATTGGCCTGGGTAAAGCGCAGGGCAAAACTGCGGATCGGCACACTGCTGTCGGGGGCATAGGGGTTGCCACTGGGCAAGGCAAAGCGCCCGACCACCGGCGTACGCCCGGTACCGAATACCTGCGCGGTAGACAACCCCTGCGCAGCACCATTGCCCTCAAAATAACCCGCCACGCACAGGCCCTTGGCATGGTTACGCCGGTAACCTGGATGCACGCCGTTATTGTGTTCCAGCGCATTGACCAGCTTGCCGGGGCTCAAACGCTGCGGGTCCAGCGTGCCGTTGACGTAATAGAACCCGCCGAGGATAACCGCCACCACCCCTCCGATGCCCGCCAGGCGCAACAGCACACTGGCAGGACTCAACGGGGGTGTGGCGGGCCGCACAGGCGGCAATTGATCGACCATATAAAACTCCGGGGCCACAGGACCGTGAGGTGAATGACCTATAGGACGCAGGCCGCAAAACCTTATTCCAGCCATGAACGATTAATTTTTTTCGACAACACCGGGAATAAGGCCTCATCCTGAACGTCTTGCCTGCACCCACCCAGTCATTTGGCCAGACGATGACCTCACTTGATGAGCAACTGCGTGAACTGATCCCGCGCCTGCGGCGCTTCGCCCTGTCGCTGACCCGTCATGCCAGCAATGCCGACGACCTGGTGCAAAACTGCCTGGAGCGAGCCCTTGGCAGCGTGGCCGATAAACGCCCTGACGGTGACTTGCGCGCCTGGCTGTTCACCATCCTGTATCGCCAGTTTGTCGACAACCACCGGCGGTCACGGCGCTATGCGCGCATGCTGGAATTTTTTACCGGCCGCGATGACACCCAGCCTTCGACTGAACGCACGGTACTTGCCCAATCGACACTCGAAGCCTTCGACCAATTGGCCACCGAACAGCGCGCCCTGCTGTTGTGGGTGTCGGTGGAGGGTTTGAGCTACAAACAAGTGGCCGAAATACTCGACGTGCCGATCGGCACCGTCATGTCGCGCCTGTCCAGAGCGCGCAACGCCTTGCGCCAACTCAGCGAGGGCGAAATCACCCGCCCTGCCCTGCGGAGACTCAAATGATCAGCATCCCGCCCAGCGAGCGCGACCTTCATGCTTACGTCGATCACGCGCTCAGCGATGCTCAACGCCATCAAGTTGAGCTTTATCTGCAAGCCAACCCGCCTATCGCCGCCCAGGTCGAAGCCTGGCAGCGCGATGCACAGAACCTGCGCTCTGCGTTGAACCAAGACTTGCTGCAACCGGCCAACCCGGCACTTGACCCGACGGCCCTGCGCCAGCGCCAGCGCCGACAATCACGGCGCCACTGGGCCAGTGCGGCGGTGCTGCTGATTGCCGTGAGTGTGGGTGGGCTGGGGGGCTGGCAAGCCCGACAAATCATCCAGCCTGGCAGCCTGCCCATGAGCGACGCCCTGGCAGCCCATCGCATGTTTGCCGAGCAGGGTTTTTTGCCCGCGGACTATAACGTCGTGCAAAGCAGCGAGATGCAAGGTTGGGTTGACCGTTACTTCAGCCACGCCGAACGCTTGCCGGATCTGACGGGCGCAGGCTTCAGACCGGTGAGCAGTCGCCTGCTGACCACCGACCAGGGCGGCGCAGCGATGGTGTTATACCAGGATCGGCAAGGGCGCCAGATCAGCTTCTATATCCGTCCGCCTGGGCCACACAACAGCCTGTTGCCACGGGGTAACCGCCAGGATGGCGAACTGCAGGCCCAGTACTGGTCCGGCCCTGGCTACAACTACGCCATGGTTGGCCCGGCCGGGTTGCTGGAGACGGTGAAGCTTTAAACGGCGCACAAGTATTTCGTAGCAGCTGCCGAAGGAACGCAGTCTCGTTCCTTCGGCAGCTGCTACGGATAGCGTGCTCTCAAGAGCGGGTTTTATGATTCAGCGCCGCATAAAAATGGGCGCTTTGTTGCAGGTATTTCTGGGTATAGGCCGCGGACTTTTTGTCGCCAAGCACCGGGGTCGCGCTGGCAGGCAAAGCCACAGTAGCGGAGATGGCTGAAGCAGCAATTACAGAGAACAGATTGAAGTTCATGGCACTAACCCTCGACGATTCAGTTGGTTTGCTTGCCTTTTCAGGCCGTGCAACCAACTTAACGCCAAGGGCGATCGTGCAGAAATTCATTGCAGCACTAGCCTCTATCAGCGCAATTGATAGAGGCCAGCACGCCCTTGATTACGGGCGGTTGATAAATTTCACATCAGACGGCGCGTCCATTGCCAGGGACTGCACGGCCTTGCCCAGCTTGCCGCTGGCAGGATCACGCTCAAGCACCACAATGGCATTGCTCATCTGGTTGGCAATCAGCAAAAACTTGCCATTGGGGCTCAGGGCAAACTCGCGCGGGTGATCACCCTCCACCGAGCGGCGCTGGACTTCAGTCAACTCGCCATTGCCCGGATCGATCGCAAACACCAGGATTTCATTGGCCTTGCCACGGTTGCTGACATACAGGAAACGGCCGTCAGGTGAAGCATGCACAGCACCGGCGGCACGGTTTTGCGCAGGCATACCCTGAGCCAGATCCACCACCTGACGCTGCTTGAGCTGGCCATCGGCATAGTCGAACACAAACACCTGGGCACTCATTTCAGTGGTCAGGTACGCATGCTTGCCATCTTTGGAAAACAGCAGATGACGCGGCCCACTACCTGCCGGCAACTCAATGAAGGCCGGTGCCGCGGCTACCAGTGGATGCTCCGGGCTGGCTACCGGGTCGTAACGATAGACAAACACCTTGTCTGCACCCAGGTCACTGGCGTACACAAACTTGCCATCGGGCGAGGACACCACCGAATGCACATGCGCCGACATCTGCCGCTCGGGGTTGACCCGACTGGCCGGGTGGCTGCTCATCTGGGTCACAGGTTGCAACTGACCTTCGGCGTCGATCGGCAATACCGCCAGGCTGCCGCCAGGGTCGGCGTGAACCCCGTAGTTGGCCACAAACAGATAACGCTCGTCGGCGCTCAGGCTGGAGTGGGTCGGCTCTTCGCCCAAGGTCTTGACCTGGTTGATCAGCGTCAGCGCGTTGGTTTTCGGATCGATGGCAACGCTACTGGCGCGCCCGACCACATCGGCCTGGCCCTGACCGTTTTCATTGACCACAAACAGGCGGGTCTGGTCTTTGGACAGGGTCAGCCACGAAGGGTTGGCAGCCTTGAACACTTGCAGCGGCTCAGGGGTGATATGCCCCTTGGCACTGTCAAACTGCAGGCGGTAGATACCCTGGCTTTTGCCCTGGGTATAGGAACCCACCAGCAGTTCGACTTCATCGCGGGACTCGGCCTGGGCCGACATCGCGCCCACGCTCAGCGCCATCAGCATTGGCAGCGATTTAAACTTCATCTTCGGCCTCGGCTTCATCGTCGTCGTTGTTTGCGCTCAAGGCGCTCAGGCAAACCAGGCGATGCTCGCCCGAGTCGCCCACCAGGGTCCAGCTTTGCAAACCCTGGTCAAACTGCGCCGCGTCAATCTGTGGCGCAGTGAAATGCCAGCGCTTTTCAGCACGTCCGTCCATGCACTTGATGAGCAATTGCACATCGTCCAGAGAGAGATCCCAGGCATGCAGCCCGTCAATCACCAGCATATCGCTGGTTTCAAGGGCTGTGCGCAAGGTCTGGTTTGAATCGCTCATTGATCAATCACCTGTTGGAAAGGCGTAATGATAGGTCAATTGGCGCCGGGAACCCACGTACCCGATGCGCGATCAGGCTTCTTTGCCAAAAAAATGCGTCTTGAGCAACTGTTCGCTGATCGTTGCGTAATACACCTCGGGCACTTTCTGCCCGGGCCCGGCCTTGGCCTCCAGGCTCTTTTTACTGTCCATGCGCTGGCCGGGCAGCTTGAAGTGGGCCGCCGTCGGGTGCTCGTCCCCGCCACGCGCCTGGGCATAGTGCAAATGCGCGTACCAGAGCACCTGACCGGCGCGATCCTGCACGGCATATTCCTGCACGAAATCCTGCCGCTCACCGGTCATGGCGATGCGCTGATTGATTTTGGCCAATTGCACCTGGCCCTGCTTCAGCAAAAAATCCACCGTCACCGAGGTCGGCGGCATGCCCAGAAGGATGCCCAGCCCCTCGGCGCGCAACCGGGTTGATGCGGCCTCAAGACGGCCGATCAATGCCTGGGGCGTATCGGGCACGGGCACCGCCGCGGGCCCCCGATCGGGATGCAACGCCTTGATTTCAGCCACGAGCCGGTCAAGGTTATGGGCAAAGCGATCCAGAGAGCCATACAGCTCCGGCGGGAACTTCGTGCGTTTGACGTGACTTTTTACGCGATGAATTTCGCCATTGACCTGCTTTAACAGGGTGGCAGCCTGGGTCCTGACCGTGCCATAGGGGCGTACCGGCGCCACCTCAGGTGTGTGCAGCTCGACCCATTGATCCGCCGCCGTCTGTTGATAGGCCGTCGAGACATTCGTCGACAGACCACCCGCCGCACGGGCCACCGGCAGGTCGCCGATATCGACAATTGACGCCTCGCCCTGTACCGGGCTGGCCCTGACGGTTCCGATCAGCAGTCCCTTGTTGCGCGTGCGCACGATTTTGCGCCTGGCGTCAGGCACACGGGAAGGCCCCGGCTGCGCCGGCAGCCATTCATCCCGGGCCCGGGCCTGCTCCAGTTGCATCGCCTCGGCCCGGGTATCCAGAGCCTTGATCACCGCCCTGACCTGCCCAACCTGACGTTGATCGAGCCGTGTCCCCGGGCGCATAAGAAAAATGCTCAACGCATCATCAGCCGCAGCGTAGTGCTCGCGCACATCACTGAGGACTTCAAGGCGTTCACTGCGGCTGAACAAGGTTTCGTCTTCAAGTTCGGACTGGTTTTTAGCCTTGAAATACAGCGGCCCGACAATCTCATCCACGGCGCGACGGTCATCGCCCAGCGGCTCCAGCGGTACAAGATCACGCAGCACCACCAGTTGATGGGATCGGCACAGCACATCGGAGCGGTAACGGGTGACCGTCTCACCCTCAATCTCGACCTCATAGCCGAAATAGCGCCTGCGCGCATCCTGCGCCTCCCTGAAACCCGACTTTGGCACCCCGCGCAGCTTCTCCAGATACCCCTGCATGGCCTTGAAGTCATTAACGGCGCCCTCCAGCTGTTCGAAAATCCTCAGGCAATCGGCTCGATAAGCCCCCGTTTTGAACATCGCGGCATCCACTACCTGCTTCTCGCCCCTGAACACCTCGGGGTGCATTTCCTGCAGAGAACGGCAGATACTCACTCTCGAGTCGAACAGATGCGCCGTCAGCAGGATCAGGTTCTTGTACTGCTGCGACACGATCACATGGTCATGGTCTTCCACCAGCAGCCCGTGCTTTTGCAGCAGATGATCCAGCGCCTCAAGGTATTCCGGCAGCTGCTTTTCAAACACCGCAATACAGCGCTCCAGCGCCTGGATACAGGCAGTCGGTGGCGCACCCTGGGCGCCGAGTTGTTCATAAGCCAGGGTGGCTTGATTAATTTCAGCCTGCAGAACCGGCACCCGCTCGTTGTAGAGCGCCATTTTTTTGCGCAATTCATTGATGCGCTTGATACGGGCGACGCCTCTGGGCAGAACCTGGGGCACATCGCTGCCTCCCCGCAGCCCTGCCTCGCGGGAAAACCGCCACACCCCCTCGTGATCACCCTGAATACGCGGCCCCCGCTCGGAAGGGTTACGTGGACTGACCAGAAAGACCCCTGACGAATCCATTCCGATTTGATAGGGGAAATCCTCAACAAGGGCATGCCATTTGCCGTTCAGTATGTACAACCCCTTATAGACCCCCTCCCGCACATACATATTTTGCGTGGCGGACCATTCCCCCCGGTTGCGATCAAGCCATTCGAGATGGGAAGGCTTGATATGCACCCAATTGTTGTTGAACCAGGCATGGTCCAGCTGGCTTTTATGGTTGCCCAACGGCACTGCGGGCAAGAAAGTCACACCTTCGCGGATAGCTGCAGGCACCGGGGGTTCGGCCTCCGGGGCAATGCGTCGCTGCTGAAATTCAGGCGGCAGCAGCGCGGTATCGGGGCGTAGCACCCTTGCCGGTAACGGTAACTGGGTGGGTCGCAGATGCAACAGAGTCAGCCCGACATTGAACAGCAGATCGATCAGCGCCGGCGCCCTGGAGGTTGAGTCAGGGCTGCGCAGGCTTTGCACATCCGTTTGCAACGCCAGCACCGTCATCACCACCGCATTAAGCACATGCAGCGCCCCTGGCAACTTGAGCATGGGCACCACCGTATTGAACAGCAGCCAGCCCCCTGCCAGCAGTGAGGCCCAGCGGCGCTCACTGTTGGACAGGGTTTGCCGGTCTGCCAGATCGCTCAGTGCCAGGGCCATTTCGGTATATAACGTATGCCCGAAGTCACCCTCGAGGGCGTCCTCGCCCAGCTGGGCCGGGCGGGAAACAGGCGGCACGGGAAACTCGTCAAACACCCATGACGATGCCGGGAAAGCGCGGTTGAAGCCAGCGACCGCATAGCCCTCCCGAACACCGGCAGGCAGCCAGTCAAGGACGCTCTGCTGCAGCGGCCCCGGCGCCACAATGGACGCCCTGAGTGCCGCCCAGGACGGAAACTCCACCAGCGCATCCTTATACAAGGGCCGATAAAGCACATGGGGCCCCGCCGAGACCTGTTGCGGGCCGATCACGAACATGTTGCGCACCACATCCGCCCGCGCCGTGGGCGCTGCCAAAAAAGCCAGCGGCCGGATCACCACCGCCTGCCCGGGCATCGTGCGCAACGCAGGGTCGAGCATCATCAGGCCCTTTACGCACTGATAACCGCGTTCGGTAAAGTTGCAGCGCTGGCGCAATTTGCATTCCAGCGCCTGCAAAGGTAAGTGCACCCGCAGCTCATCGACAAACAACCGCTCCCTTGCCTGGGCATGCTCGGGGTTGCCCAGCAGACAGCGCCTGATCCATTGCGGGTAGTTCTGGCCAATATCGACCGCCTGAACCAGGCGCCGGACATAGTCCGGGGTCATCCACCAGTCCTGGATCAACTGGCCTTTGGCATGGCTGATGCGCACCGGGCGGCTCAGTGCGCCCCTGAGGTTTTGCACGGCCAGCTCGGTCAGGGTCAGGGTGTAAGGGTTGAGCGTGCCGACCGTGCCCTCACCGCCCGGGCCCAGCGGCTGGTTAAAGGTCAGCACGACCTCATCAGGGTTATAGCCCGGTGCCAGTGGCTGATCCCGGCCCATCCGCCGGCGCAGGGCATCGACGGTGAAGTCGTGCAAGCTGGGGATATCGTCGTTGAAACGACGGCCATTGGCCTGCTGATTGGTGCTGGCCAACGCCGTCAGATGGCTGCGATAAGCAAACCGGTCGGCTGCAGATGCCTGGCGCAACCACTCGGGCAGGCTGGCGTAGAGACTTGACAGGTCCCGCGGCGCACGTGCTTGCGTGGCGCTGAACACGGCTGAGGTGTCGGTAATGTCCAGCACCTGAACTTCCAGGGCATCAGTACTTGCCGGCGGCACGGGCGCCATAATGGCATCCAGATGACGTTCAAGTATGCACATGGCCTGGGCCTGCACGAAGTTGCCTTCAGGCTCATAAAGCACGCGGGTTATGGAGTCCAGTGCATAGCGCGCCGCCATGTCGCCGCCCCAGTGTTGGGTAAAGCCGCTGATGGACGCGAAAGCCTGAATAGTACCGTCGACCTTGCAGTGGAAAACGCCATTTTCGCCACTGAGCCCATGCACAATCAGCACATCGGGGGTCAGCACCTCCCAGGTCTTGCCCGCGGCCATCATCTTCGCGGCCACCGTGTAGACCCGGGTGCTGCTGTCGAGGCCGGGCAAACCGTAGCGATCGAGCCGGTCGGGGTAACTGAACACCGAGCGCAGCACCGCGCGCTGCCGGGCACTCAGGTTAACCGTGGTCTCGGCACTGGCCAGCAGTTGATCCTGAATGAGGCGCGACAACCAGATCAAACGGCTCGGCCCGGCATCGGCGGGTTGATTCCAGTACTCGACCAGGGCTTTTTGCAGCGCCACACGCCAGCCCTGCACCACGTTGCGCATCAGTGCTACGACCCGGCTGATGGGCGCGACAGGGCTCATCTGCGAATGGGCGGTTCTTACCCCGATAAAACACTCTTCGCCGGAGTAGTAGTCGTCGTTGAGCGGTTGCAGGCTGGCGATATGCTCCAGCAGCACATTGCTCAGCAACCGATAGCCGGGCTGCTCAAGCGCAGTACCGTCCGGGGCCACCGTATGCACCAGCCAGGTATGAAAAATATCGAAGACCTGCGGCGCAAAGGCCTCGGTCAATTGTTGGAGGAGCAACTGGTGAACCACGCTGCGCAGATTGGGGCGCAAGGCAAACTCACTGGCCACGGCTTGCTGGAGCAGCCGGGTGTCGGGTAAATCGGCTGTATTCACAGGGGTATCCTTCACTGTTGGGTCAAGGCAACAGTTAAAGGAAATTTCGGCCGTAACCTGGGGTAACGGGCTAGTGCATGGTCACTGAAATCATATCCATATCCATATCCGTAGCAGCTGCCGAAGGAACGAGGCAGCTGCTACAGACCCAGGGCTTAGATAAAACTGCGCGGTTCGCGCAGCAAGACCTCCAGCTCCTCGGCCGGCAAAGGTCGGCAAAACAGATAACCCTGCACCTGGTCGCAACCGTTGTCGGTCAGGAACGCCAGCTGCTCACGGGTCTCTACACCTTCGGCAATCACCTGCAAGCTCAGGCTATGCGCCAACTCGATAATCGTCCGGGCTATAGCCGCATCCTGAGGGCTCAAGGTGACTTCACGGATAAACGCAATATCAATCTTCAACTTGTCGATGGGGAAACGGCTCAGGTAAGCAAGGCTCGAATACCCCGTGCCAAAGTCATCAATGGAAATTTTCACCCCCATATCGCGCAGCGTCAGCAGGCTGGCCACGGTATGGGGCGTGTTTTCCATCAGCGAACCCTCCGTCAGCTCCACCTCGAGCAAGTGCGGATCCAGTTGATGGGCCTTGAGCGAACGCTCGATGTCACTGACCAGGTCGCCTTCACAAATCTGTTGTGCCGACACATTGACCGCCACTTCCACCCCGCCAAGCCCCGCACCTTGCCATTGGGCAATCTGGCTGCAGACCCGGTCAATCACCCACTGCCCCACCCGGGAAATCAGCCCGAGGCTTTCCAGCAGCGGCACAAAAACCGCAGGCGAAATCGTCGCAACCCCTGGCCGGTGCCAGCGCAACAGCGCCTCGACGCCACAAATCCTGCCGTCCTTGAGGCTGATCTTGGGCTGGTAATAGACCTCGAAGGCCTGCTTGCGCACCGCATC
Organism: Pseudomonas bubulae; assembly: GCF_900618535.1. GTDB lineage: Bacteria > Pseudomonadota > Gammaproteobacteria > Pseudomonadales > Pseudomonadaceae > Aquipseudomonas > Aquipseudomonas bubulae. The sequence continues at coordinate 865,519 of NZ_UYJA01000001.1, forward strand.
GCGCAGCGCGGTTTCCAGCTCTTGCCGGGCCAGAACCTCGACATTCATCTGGGCCGTGTAAAACCGGTAAGTGTCCTTGCCCGCCTGCTTGGCCAGGCCCATGGCGGTATTGGCGTGCTTGATCAGGCGGTGCGCCTCGGCACCGTCATCCGGATACAGGGCAATCCCGTAACTGGCCGTCATCGGCGTGTCATGCCCCTGCAGCCTGAACGGCTCGCGCAGCACCTCGCGGATACGATCAACCATCTGCCGCGGGCCGGGCTGCCCCTTGCGGATCATCAGGATCAAGGCCAGCTCGTCACCGTCCATCCGTCCCAGGGTATCGCTGACATTTAGGCAATTGGACAGGCGCTGGCTGAACTCGGCCAACACCTTGTCCCCCATCAAATGGCCCCAGGTCAGGTTGATATTCTTGAAGTCATTGAGGCCAACCGTCACCACCGCCAGCTGCCAGCCGCGCAGCACCGCCTGGGTAAGGCCCATCTGCAAGGTGGTGTAAAACAGGTCGCGGTTGGGCAAGCCCGTCAGCGGGTCGTAATTGGCCATCTTCAGCAGCCGCTCATCAGTCCCCATTGCCGTTCGAAAACGCTCCAGATCGCTGGTGCGTTTTTCAAGCTGCTGCTCAAGCATCAGGGTATGCACCGCCTGATAATCACCAAACGCCTTGAGCCGTAACAGGTTGCGCACCCGCAACCACAACTCGTCACTGCTCACAGGCTTGCACAGGAAGTCTTCAGCGCCCGCTTCCAGCCCCAGCAGGCGCGCACTCTGCTCGCCCTGCCCCGACAGCATGATGATCGGGATATTGGCCGTGGATGAATTGGCCTTGAGCTGGCGGGCAACCTGATAACCGTCAGTGCCCGGCATCATCGCATCGAGCAAAATCAGATCCGGCTGCTGTTGCGCAACCGTACTCAAGGCCTGCTCACCCGAACTGGCCGTCAGCGTGTGGTAACCCTGCTCTTGCAGCAAGGCTTCAAGCAGCTCGCGAACATGAACATCGTCATCCACGATCAAGAGTGTGGCAGCTGTATTGGACATGGAACGCGCTCAAATAAGAGGCTGTTAGGTGCCTGATCCGCCGGCCTCCCTGGCTAGCGACCCGTGCCCGTTTAAAGATCCAGTAAAGCACCGATACCCGCGCTTCACCATGAACGCCAAAAACAAAAAAAGCACCCTAAGGTGCTTTTTTGCCTGCGCTGCGGCTTAGCCGGCCAGGCCCGCTGCCCTGGCCCGCGCAGCATGCAGCTTCTTGTAGCTGTCAATCAGGCGCAGATGCTTGTCCAGCCCTTCCAGCTTGATGCTGGTGGGGGTCAAACCATGGAAACGCACCGTACTGTTCACCGAACCGATGGCGGCGTCCATACGCTCGTTACCAAACATACGGCGGAAATTGGCCTCGTAATCTTCCAGCTCCAGATCTTCGTCCAGTTTCATCTCCAGCACCGCATTCACCGCCTGGTAGAACAAACCGCGCTCCACGGTGTTGTCGTTGTACTGCAGGAACATCTCCACCGCCTCTTTCGCCTCTTCATACTGCTCAAGGGCGAGCCAGATCAGCAGCTTCAACTCCAGGATGGTCAACTGGCCCCAGGCGGTATTGTCGTCAAACTCGATACCGATCAACGTGGTGATATCGGTGTAATCATCCAGCTCGCTTTCCACCAGACGCTCGACCAGCCCCTGCAGCGCTTCTTCATCAAGGCGATGCAGGTCAAGGATATCGGCACGGAAAAACAGCGCCTTGTTGGTGTTGTCCCAGATCAGATCGTCAGCCGGGTAGATTTCCGAATAATCCGGAACCAGAATGCGGCAGGCCTTGGCGCCGATATGCTCGTACACCGCCATATACACCTGCTTGCCCATGCCCTCGAGAATCGCGAAAAGGGTCGCGGCTTCTTCGGCATTGGCGTTTTCGCCCTGACTGGTGAAATCCCAGTCGACAAACTCGTAATCGGATTTGGCACTGAAGAAGCGCCACGACACCACACCGCTGGAATCGATAAAGTGCTCGACGAAGTTGTTCGGCTCGGTTACCGCCTGACCTTCGAAGGTCGGCTGTGGCAAATCGTTAAGCCCCTCAAAGCTGCGGCCCTGCAGCAACTCGGTCAGGCTGCGCTCCAGCGCCACTTCCAGGCTCGGGTGCGCCCCGAACGAAGCGAACACCCCACCGGTACGCGGGTTCATCAGGGTCACGCACATCACCGGGAACTCACCGCCCAGCGACGCATCCTTGACCAGCACCGGGAAGCCCTGCTCTTCCAGCGCCTGGATCCCGGCCAGAATCGACGGGTACCTGGCCAGCACCGCCTGGGGTACATCCGGCAGGGCGAACTCACCCTCGATGATTTCGCGCTTGACCGCCCGTTCGAAAATCTCCGACAGGCACTGCACCTGGGCTTCGGCCAGAGTGTTACCGGCACTCATGCCATTGCTCAGGAAGAGGTTTTCGATCAGGTTGGAGGGGAAGTACACCACTTCGCCATCTGACTGGCGCACGAAAGGCAGCGAACAGATCCCGCGTGCTTCATTACCCGAGTTGGTATCGATCAGATGGGAGCCGCGCAGCTCACCTTCGCGGTTATAAACCTTGAGGCAGTACGGGTCGAGAATCTCGCCCGGCAACTCATCCTCGGGCCCCGGCTTGAACCAGCGCTCGTCGGGGTAATGCACAAACTCGGCATTGGCGATCTCCTCGCCCCAGAACTGATCGTTATAGAAGAAGTTACAGTTCAGGCGCTCGATAAACTCGCCCAGGGCCGACGCCAGCGCGCCCTCCTTGGTAGCGCCCTTGCCGTTGGTAAAACACATCGGCGACTGCGCATCGCGAATATGCAGCGACCACACATTGGGCACGATATTGCGCCACGAAGCGATTTCGATCTTCATCCCCAGGCCAGCCAGAATGGCGGACATATTGGCGATGGTCTGCTCCAGGGGCAGGTCCTTGCCGGCGATAAAGGTACCGCCTTCAGAACCGGACGCCGGCATCAACAGGGCCTGAGCATCGGCGTCGAGGTTCTCCACCTCTTCAATGACAAACTCGGGGCCGGCCTGCACCACTTTCTTTACCGTGCAGCGGTCGATGGAGCGCAGAATGCCCTGACGGTCCTTCTCGGAAATATCCGCCGGCAACTCGACCTGAATCTTGAAAATCTGGTTATAGCGGTTTTCGGGGTCGACAATATTGTTCTGCGACAGGCGAATATTCTCGGTGGGAATATTGCGTGTCGAGCAGTACAACTTCACAAAGTAAGCCGCGCACAGCGCCGACGAAGCCAGAAAGTAATCGAACGGACCAGGAGCCGAACCATCGCCCTTGTAGCGGATGGGCTGATCGGCAACCACGGTGAAGTCATCGAACTTGGCTTCAAGTCGGAGGTTGTCGAGAAAGTTGACCTTGATTTCCATGCGGGATTACCAGAGTTGCTAACAAATAATGGCGGCCATTATCCGGCTTTTACGCGTGAAGTGTTGTGCTTTTGCGCATAACCCGCAGCCAAGCGCCCCGCTCCTGGAGCAACTGCCGAAGGAACGAGGCTGCGATCGACTGCGCAGCAGCCGTAAACCCTGCGAACCTGATTTAACAGACACAACACATTGCCTGATTTTGCGACGACTTCGTCGGAGTGCCGCATCACGCCGAACGCAGCCTTCGTTCCTCGTCAGCGACTACAGCAATAGAGCAGTACACGCGAACTGAACAGGCCGGCCGGTCGGCCGCCTCGGGGCGCAGTGCTTTTGATCTGGTTGCCCTCCCGGGAGGCCGAGAGGAGGTTCTGTGGAGTGGGTCGACCGGCATGGATGCCGGGAGAGCCGTGATGGGCCATGGATGGCCCGTGACGGCGTGCCCACGGAGCAGGACCGGAGCGAGGGAACCTGAGCGCAGCGAAGGCCGTACGATGGGGCGAGGACCTTTTGGTTCATTTTGGGTCCTTCCAAAAGGGACTCGCTGTAAGAGCGAAACCAATATTCCAGTTAGACACAAATGCCGGATATGTACCCGGTGGATCTGTTATTTAAAGCTAAATAACGCGCCTGTCGCCAATCAGGCGCGTGCTGCTTCAGTGCGTTGCCAGCGTATCCAGCGACTTGTCGACATACCCCTTGGCCAGCTCCACCAAGTGCATGACCGACAACACCAGATCGCGCGCGGGCCCGCTCAAGCCATTCCCCGCCTCATTCGCGCAGGCACCCGCACAGCGCAACAAGTCTGACGCCTGGGCCAGGGCCGCTTCTGAATTGACACTGTGCGGGATGGCAAACAAGGCCGTGCCCAAGGGGCGAAGAGGCTTATGGTTTTGCAGGTAGTAATTGAGCGCGCGCTCAGCGGCGGCACGGTCCAGCAACGGGTCGTTAGCCTCAGCAGCAGCGAGGGATAACACGGGTGGATCGGGGGTGATCTTTTTCATGGGGTTCTCCAAATTTATGGAGCTGCCCTTGATCGCTACTAAACGAATGGGAAGGCAGCCGTACGCAGGTTAGTAGACCGGAAAACTTGGAAACCGGCGCACACGAAGGTGCCCTACGCACGGCCACCATAACAATGGCATTTTGCGTCAAGTTTACCAGCCGGGCTACTAAACCCGACCGCTGAAAGGCAGCGATGGGCCGAGACTATGCCCCGAACTGGACAGGCGCAAGCCAGGGGGATTTTCTAGGATGTTTCACGGCAATGAAAGCGAAACGTCGTACGAAACGCCTGAAAACAAAGGTCAAAAAACCCCACCTGGCCCCTTACCACCCAACAACGACAACCCACCTCCCAAGCAGCAAACTGTGAATATTCACCCCTGCGCCGCCCCTATCGCGACCATAAGCCATATTCAAGTCACTGTACTGACACAATCCCGGGCACAACTTTGAAACATGCACTAACTTAACGCAGCAACTAAGCCATCATTTAAATTATATAGCTTTATAGTCAGAACTATTATTCCAGGGTTATAAGCCATGCCTGCCCTGCCCCGAAACAAGTTCTAAAACACTATTTACACAGCCATATCATAGTGCCACTATCCCGCCCGACCGAGCCCTGGCAGGGCTAGGGCGTGCCACAAACCTGCGGTAAAAACACCCGATTTCGGGCCCCTAAACACCGGCCTGCGCACACCACCCGTCTGTACACGGCCCCGGCAAGGGCCGCACCCAAGTCCGGGGCAGCGCCCGCCAACAAAGGGCCCGGCTCAAGAGACCTGCCATTGAGCGGAGTTATTTTTGGTCGAAAATGGCCGAAATGTTATTTATTGTCGAACAATAGATATTGAAATACAGCTATATAGCTCAAACAAAATCGCCTGCAGATTTAAAGGTTGATATTGCAATCGGTTCGCAGTTAATATTTTGCCCGTTCAATTTCGTACCGACCCTTTATCTGTAATAAAGCCGGAGCAACTGTGCTCCTGCCCAGGCCATCGCCACATCATACTGATGCCGGCAGCCTTTATTGATAGGCACAGCCACTCCCTGGACAGGGAGTATTGGTCGTGACGATTCGTTAAGTGCTCTCGCCGGCTGAGCATGTATGGCACAAAGGAAGCTGCCTTGTTTAAACGAATCTTGATTGTCTGCATTGGCAATATTTGCCGCAGCCCTACCGCCGAGCATCTCTTGCGGGTCGCCCTTGCGCCTACCGACATCGTCGTGAGCTCCGCAGGCCTGAGCGCCGTAAAAAGCAAACCCATCGAAGCCACAGCGGCGGCCGTTCTAGAAGAACATGGCCACGCTGTGCCTGAACATATCTCCACCCAGCTGACCGCCGCCAAAATAAATGAAGCCGATCTTATTTTGGTCATGGAACAACATCATATTAATGGTGTCCTAAGCCTCGCTCCAGAGGCTCGGGGCAAAGTTTTTCTGCTGGGCAAATGGCAAGACAACCGCGAAATCAACGACCCGTACCGCCAGGGCAAGCCTGCTTTTGTGCATGCGTACGCACTGATTGACACCGCCGTAAATGCATGGGCCCAGCGGATCAAACGCTGAGTCATTCCTCGAATTACCTGTGAAGATAAGAAACCGACTTATGCAGCAAACACCCGTGACAAAGCCCCATGAACAAGATGACGACAACGACGAAATCGACCTGATGGGGTTGTTGGGTACGCTGATCGACCATAAATGGCTGATTGCCGGCGTCACGGGCGTGTTTATGGCTGCGGGGGTTGCTTACGCCCTGTTGGCTACACCCGTGTACCAGGCGAATGCGCTGATTCAGGTGGAAGCCAAGAAAAACGATATGCTGGGCTTCTCCGATATCGGCAGCATGCTGGGCAAGGAATCGCCTTCTGCTACAGAAATTGAGCTGATCAAGTCCCGCAGAAACATAGGCGCAGCTGTAGATAATCTCAATCTCGACATTGAAATCACACCAAACCGCTTCCCAGTGATCGGTGAGTTCTTCGCTCGTCGCTTCAAACCTGAAATAGAAAACGGTGTAGCCAGCCCGATACTTGGCATGAACAGCTTTGCATGGGGGGGGGAACAGCTGAAACTTTCCGAGCTGCAACTGCCCCAAGAATTGCTAGCAACAGATCTAACATTGATTAGTGGTGAGGAAGGCAGCTTCACTTTGCTTGATGAAGACAACAATGTACTCGTCAAAGGTAAGGTCGGCCAACCTAGCGAGCAAAATGGTGTAAAGATACTTGTCGAAAGCCTCCGAGCCAACCCCGGCACTGGATTTGATGTGGTTCGCTACCCTCGTCTGACCACCATCCTGAAATACCAAAAAGATCTGGATGTCGCAGAGCGCGGTAAAGAGTCCGGCATGGTGGCACTGGCACTGGAAAGCCCAGAACCGGAAACTGCTATCCGTACTCTGAATGAAATCGCCCGCTTGTACGTTCAACAAAATATTGACCGCACTTCCGCCGAAGCCGCGCAAAGCTTGGGCTTCCTGAAAAATCAACTGCCGCAAGTGCGCAAAGATCTGGAAAAAGCTGAAAGCGCTCTGAATGCTTTCCAAATCCGCAGCAAGTCGATTGATATCAGCCTTGAAGCCAAGGCCATTCTTGACCAGATCGTGGCACTCGACACAAGCATTTCAACCCTGAAGCTGCAACAAGCCGAGATGGATCGCAAGTTCACTCCACAACATCCGGCTTATCGTGCACTGATGGGCCAACTGGCCGAACTGACCAGCAAGCAACAGCGCCTGGCCAAGCAAGTTGAAAACTTGCCAACAACTCAGCAAGAACTATTAAGCCTGACCCGCGACCTGAAAGTCAGCACCGAAATATATACCCAGCTGCTGAACAAATCCCAAGAGCTAGATGTAATGCGAGCAGGCGCTGTGGGCAATGTTCGGTTGATTGACGTTGCAGATGTGGACCTGAAAAATCCTGTTAAACCGAAAAAAGCATTAATTGTATTAGTCGCTACACTGCTCGGCGCGCTTTTAGCAATTGGTTGGGTGCTATTTCGTAAGGCGCTAAACCGCGGAGTGGAAAATCCGGATGACATCGAAAAGCTAGGTTTGCCTGTATATGCATCTATACCGTTTAGCTCATTACAAAAAGTAGAGGACGAAAAAAGCCCTAATGGCCGAGGTAAACGAACCACGCCATTGCTGGCAAGTAGTCATCCAACAGATTTAGCAATTGAAGGGTTGCGCAGCCTGCGCACCAGCCTGCATTTTGCAATGCTGGAAGCCAACAATAACCGCCTGATGATCTCCGGCCCAAGCCCCAAGGTTGGCAAGTCCTTTGTCTCCGCCAACCTTGCAGCAGTTATTGCACAATCGGGGCAGCGAGTACTGCTGGTAGACGTGGATATGCGTAAAGGCTATATCCATAAAATGTTTGGTATCCCTGTAGAGAACGGTCTATCCGATTTACTGGCCAAACGCTGCGAGCTTGATACTGCCATTCATAAAACTGAAATTGAGAATCTCGATGTTATTGGTCGCGGGCAAATCCCGCCAAACCCATCCGAACTGTTGATGCATAAAAACTTCACCGAGTTCCTTGAAGAAATCAGTGACAGGTACGACCAAGTAATTCTCGATACACCTCCATTCTTGGCAGTAACAGATGCGGCCATTGTCGGCCGTCAGTCTGGCACCAACTTGATTGTGACTCGTTTCGAACTGAACCCGGCTCGAGAAGTGGAATTGACGATGCGCCGCTTTGCCCAAAATGGAATAGAGCTTAAAGGCGCAATTTTTAATGGCGTTGAAAAGCGCGCATCAGCAAAGTATGGCTATGGTGCATACGGTTACTATAACTACGAATACAAGTCGGACAGCGTTTAACCTCGCATTAACATAAGCAGTTTAGAGCCCTCTGATATTTTAAGAGCGCTCTTTTACTGCTTAATCTACGCAAAAAACATTACTTAAAAAGTATGGACTGCTTTCAGGGACTTGCGGGTAATCCTGGGGCGGTAGCGTGCCTAAATGACTATTGAAAGCTACTGACCATGAGCACTTCGAGTACTTTTAGAACACAAATCAGGCAAAAATAAACTTTCATTCGCGCAATAAAAAATATAGCCAGGTATATTTTATGGCCAAGCAAAAAATCTAGAAACAATAGATAGCTAATTAAGTTTTTTAATGCTTACTATGCTTGAACAGATAGGAAAATCGAAGTCGAAATTTCAGAACAGCAAAAACTTACTAAGTGACAAATATTAAAACGCACACCATTCCAGCCACATTTTTAAATAATTTTACAACTATTTATTTCTCTTCATACGATCAAAGGGAATGACATGAAAGTAACAGTTTTTGGCATCGGTTACGTCGGTTTAGTACAAGGGGCTGTTCTCGCGGAAGTCGGCCATGACGTGGTCTGTGTTGACATCGATGCCAATAAGGTCGAACTTCTTAAGCAAGGGCATATCCCAATCTATGAACCAGGCTTAGAAGCACTAGTTAAAGAAAACCATGCATCCGGACGTTTAAATTTCACCACTGATGCTGCGGCTGGCGTCAAACACGGAGAGGTGCAGTTTATTGCCGTGGGCACTCCTCCTGATGAAGATGGATCCGCAGACCTGAAATATGTACTCGCAGTTGCCGAAAGCATTGCTCAACATATGGAAAGTCATCAGATAATTATTGATAAGTCTACTGTTCCTGTCGGCACAGCGGATAAAGTCAGCGCACGAATCGCACATGTTTTAGCACTTCGTGAACGCAAGGACTTGAGTTTCGATGTAGTGTCTAACCCAGAGTTTCTTAAAGAAGGCTCTGCAGTTGCTGACTGTATGCGCCCTGATCGCATTGTTATTGGTACCAGCAGCGCGACGACCGAAGACGTTATGAGGGAACTATATGCCCCTTTTAATCGTAACCACGAAAAGATCATCGTCATGGATGTTCGCAGTGCCGAGCTGACCAAGTACGCGGCGAACTGTATGTTAGCAACAAAAATTAGCTTCATGAACGAAATGGCTAACCTGGCAGAAATGCTTGGTGCCGACATAGAAATGGTTCGTCAAGGTATCGGCTCCGACCCTCGTATCGGCTACCAGTTTTTGTACGCCGGCGTGGGTTACGGTGGTTCTTGCTTCCCAAAAGATGTACAAGCGCTTATCCGAACAGCTGACAGTATAGATTTTGACTCTAAAGTCCTGAAGGCAGTTGAAAGTCGCAACGACGAACAAAAGACTAACTTGTTCAAAAAAATCAACAAACACTTTGACGGCAATCTATTAGGAAAAACGTTCGCCCTCTGGGGTCTCAGTTTCAAACCTAATACTGATGATATGCGTGAAGCTCCAAGTCGTGTTTTGATAGAGGCGCTGTGGAAAGCTGGTGCTAAAGTACAAGCTTATGATCCAGAAGCAATGGAAGAGACACAACGCATTTATGGTGATCGCGATGATCTAAGCCTGTGCGGCACAAAAGAATCTGCACTCAAAGGTGCTGATGCTCTTGTAATCGTAACCGAATGGCAAGCGTTCAAAGCCCCAGACTTCGATGTTATTAAGCAGCAACTTAAAAAAGCAATTATCTTTGACGGCCGAAATTTATTTGAGCCCAAAAGAATGAAAAACAAAGATATTACTTATTTTTCGATAGGCCGATAACATCAGCACACTTTGAAAGTGCGCCTGGCGAAACATTATAGCCAGGCGCCTTGTATGCAACCTTATAAAAGACAACCTTACATCCTAGCTCTCCGCAACAATTCATATCAAGCCCGCGCATGTAAATCAGACAAAAACTAAATATCATATAACGTACAGCACCACATAATACCCGTAACCCCTTGCGTTGCCATACACGTTCTGCGAAGGAAATAACTCAATAAAAACGCCATAACAGCTAGCCATTGAAAGCAGGACAAGAATGCAAAACCTCAAACAACTTTTGTTACTCGCCCTTACCGTTTCCGCTAGCGGGATAAGCTTCATAACTTCTCTGATAATTGCTAAAATATATCAAACAACAGAGTTTGGAGAGTTCGCATACTATTTTGCCATTGCAACAATTTTATCAGGCTTTTTATCACTCCGAATTGATACAACCTCCTTAGTTCACTCAGAGCTAAATGATACCGATAAAAAAATTATATTTGCAGCTACACTCGCCACACTTCCAGCTGTCGCACTCTTCGGAGACAGCAATGCAATTCTTACTTTAATTCTAGCATCTTCAATGGCTGTATTTACTTCAAACGCATACAACCTTATACCGAAAAACAAGCAAACTCTGATAGGACTTTTCAAACTTGCACTCGCAACAACAATCTTGGCTGGTCAAATATTAATTAACTATCTGGATATTTCTTCAAACAAGCTACTAGTGGGTGCTACTTTAGCCAACGTAGTAGTATCTGTGATTTTCTCTATTGCATCAAAAAACAAAAATCCTGCAAAAGTGACTTTTTCAAATGAGGTACGTAAAGTACTCCGCAAGCGCATAGAAGTTCTAAAAAATCTGACCGCGTGGTTTATTGAAACAGCGATATCATTCACACCAATAATAATAATAACCGCCAAATTCAATCCACATAGCGCTGGTTTATTTGCATTTTCTGAAAAATTATTCAGAGCACCGACAGCAATAATAATTTCATCTGTGATCCCTTTTGCAATTAACAAGTTAATGCACTCATCTCAAACAATACCAACCATCAAAAAATATTGGCTTGGAAGTTTTATATTAACGTCACCGCTTTTACTTACTCCAGTGATCGCAAAACCGCTAATTTCATCCGCATGGGGAAGTGAATGGATAGAAGCAGCGCAGATCTGCACGATTTTATTTCCTTTATTTATTTTGCAGACAATAGTTGGCGGCACTAACTTCATATTCAATAAAACAAACAAGCTGAACCTATATTCTATCTTGCAGGCATTTCACTTAGGCGCAATTTTTCTAGCAATAACTCTCCCAGACACACTATCAAACTCGTTGAAATTATATGCAGCAACCTCGGTAACCTTTTACTTACTATTAGCAATCCTACAAATAAAACTCGGGAGAAATCATGATAAAGTCGATACTCACCAAAGCGTACTATAAGATAAACATCATCAAGCATTACTTTATTTGCAACAGAATATCACTAGATGCCGAAATAGGTAAAGATGTAATAATATCAAAAGGTGCCGAATATATAGGGGATGTTAAAATATCGTTCGGTTCCACCGTAGGTAAAGGTAGCTACATTAACTCCGGAATAATTCAAAACACGTCAATTGGCGAATATTGCTCCATTGCTTATGGTGTTATGATTGGCCTGAGAGAGCACGACCACACTTTCAAGACTACCTCCCCTGTTCTGGCAAAAATAAAGTATGGAGACCCTGAACTTGCCAACCTCCCCAGAAAAAGAACTTCTATAGGTGACGGATGCTGGATAGGTGCTAATTGCATAATCCGTCAGGGTTTGCATATTGGGAAAGGTGCAGTGATAGGTGCAGGCTCTGTTGTTTTGAAAAATGTTCCTGATGGTGAAATTTGGGCCGGCAACCCTGCTAAAATGATTAAAGCGAGAACCAACTTTGACTAAGCTTCTTATACTAGTAAAGAAATATCCGACTGAACATGAGCCGTATGCTATGACTTATGTGCATTCGAGGTGTATTGAATACAAGAAGCGCGGAGTAGCTTTTGATGTTCTATCGTTTGACAACTCAAAGAGCTACACCTATCAAGGCATCGATGTTATTACACAAAAAGAAGCAGCATCTAATATAAATAGTTACACACACATAATTTCGCACGCCCCCAACCTTCGACAACACTTGCCATTTCTGCTCAAGTATTGCACCGGAAAAAGCAAAACACTCTTCCTACATGGTCACGAAGTTTTAATCAAAAGCCATCATTACCCTAAAGCATACAGTTTTAAATTCAAAAACTCAGCACATCGCCTAGTGCATAATACAATACACAAATTATATGACTCATCAAAAACAAAAATAATCCGCTATTTGATATCCAAAACCAAGAACTCTAATTTTATATTAGTCAGCAACCACCTTAAGAACTTGGCCCAGAAAGATCTAAAAACAGATTTTCCTTCTAATAGAACGCACATCATAAATAACTGTGTCAACGAAGAGTTTATTACCAAATCATATCTGGCTTCATCACCCAAAATAGCTGACGTTGTAACAATACGCCAGCTTGACAACTCAACCTATTGCATGGATATAGTTCATAAGTTGGCATTGGAAAATCCAAATGTGACATTTACAGTTTACGGCAAAGGTGTCTTCTTTGATTACAATTACCCTCCAAGCAATATCACGCTAATCAAAGGTTTTTTTAAGCACGAACAGCTGCCAGAAATACTGTCGGCACATAGAGTAGCACTAATGCCAACTAAACATGACACTCAAGGTGTCATGTCATGCGAAATGGCTACGTTTGGCATCCCACTAATAACGTCTAACATCGCTGTTTGCCAAGAAATATTTGCAGATATGCCCAATGTGGCACTCATAGAAGATTATACATCCCTGGATCTAGAAGATTTAATTAAATCTCTAACGCGCAATATATCTCCTCCAAACAAAACAAAATTCAGCCCGTCCCATACAATTGAAAAAGAACTTAACACTATAATTGATAAATCATGAAAAACCTACGACTACCAAAATCAATATCATTGTTGCTCTGCATGCTTTTGACTACATTGATCGCAACAGACAGTTTAAAGATTATTGGATTCGCGGCTCTTGCCATGACACTTATAATCACACTTAAGAAAAATATTAGCGCGCAAAAAAGATCACCACTAACAATCAAAAAAGATCTTGCATATTTTTATATATTCTATCTGCTTTTCGTTCTCACTTGCATACTATCTCTAACGCAGGACCGAGACACAGGCTCTCTATATGTTCTAGCCCAATATGTATTCATACTGTGTTTCTTTTTCCTCACTTCATCTACCAGTATTGAATGCTCCGGAATAAAACCACTGTACAGTTTTTTTGTAATTGCATGCCTTATTGTATTAGCAACTAAAACCGGCCATTATGACCAAGACGGCAACTACTCATTCATCTATGACAACCCAAATGCTTTCTCTACAGTCTCATCAATGTTACTAGTCCCGTTCTATTTCTTGGTCCCTCGAAGCACACAAAAAAAATTAATTATAATTCTTGCGCTGTTAGTAATCGTATTCTCAAAAGGTAGATCAGCACTACTCGGAGCACTACTTGGGATTCTCTTTGCTATATATATAGCAAAGCATCGCAATACACGAAAATACTCATTCACGCTGCTAACTGCACTATTACTTACAATATCTTTATTTATTTACCTGACAGTAAATTTCTATCAATCACCACTTGGTCTCCTCCTGAATGAAATGATGTTCAGCAACACCGGGAAGAATTTATTCTCTGGCAGAGAAAAATTATGGGAACAATTATTCCATGCCATAAACCAAAGTCCCTTCCTTGGTCATGGCCTTAACAGCCATGCAAGTCAATATGCAGACGTAACCTACTCTGCGCACAATCAATTTATACAGACAACGTTACAATCTGGTGTATTTAGCACTCTTTTTTTAATGCTAGCCCTGATATCTTTAGCACTTTTTTTCTCAAAGAAAATTCAGTCTGCAACAGACATTCATCTCAAGAAAAAATATTCTACTGGCCTGGCACTAGTTGTAATGGTCATATTTCAAAATAACTTTGAAATATACCTACTACAAAACAACATGGAGTTGAGCCTCCTGTTTTGGACACTAATTGGGATCCTAGCATCCCCCCCGAACACTAAAAGGCAGTATAGTCATGCGCTACAGCATAATAATCCCAAGCTATAATGAAGAAAACTATATTGAGAGTTGCTTAAAGTCGTTACTGGACTGCGAGACCCCCTCCAACGAATACGAAATCATCGTTATCGATGGTGGAAGCACTGACTCGACTAGACAAATTGTAAATACACACATCGAAAAAAATCCAAACATCCAACTCATTCAAAACCCAAAAACCAAGCAAGTATTTGCTCTAAATATTGGTATTCAAGCGTGTCGCGGAGAGTATATTATACGATGCGATGCTCACTCGGAATACCCATATAATTATGCAGAAACACTAGTAAATTATCTAAGCACCTCGGAAAGCAGCCTTGTAAATGTAGGAAGCACCTACTTAACAACAAATAAAAACTCCGGAGCCTTTGCGAAAAGCATTAAAACTGCAATGTCCAATCCTTTCGGAGTCGGAATATCGCATAGAAGCAAAGAAATATCCAAACCCACAGAGGTTGATACTGTGCTTTTTGGCGCTTGGCGCAAAACCACTTTTGCTGAAGTAGGGGGGTTTGACGAAAATTTTATTCGCGGCCAAGACTACGAACACAACATCAGAATTAAAAAAGCTGGCGGCACTGTAGTTCAAATCCCATCACCTCCATTCAAATACAACACCCGAGACAGCTTATCAAAATTCTCTAGGATGATTTTTCAATATGCTTACTGCAAGCCTATTATACTAAAAAAGCACGGCACATTTCCCCCTGCAAGGGCAATCATACCAGCGGCTTTTTTAATCAATATTCCACTTTCACTTATCAGCACCACATCTCTCTTTCTTACTGGCTCCTACCTCTTGATATCTGCAACTGTTTCGATGAGAAGCGTCTTAAAAAAAGAAATATCTCTACGCGAACATCCATTGCTTATGCTAACGTTCCTTATTGGACATTTAAGCCATGGAGCAGGGACTATCAAAGGGTTGTTAAATTCATACATATCAAACAAAACCAACACTAGCTTCGAGCATACAAGATAACTTTCAGAAATCCCCCAAAACAAGAGCTGCGATCTGGCTAAGCACCTTACTTTCAGGCCCCATCTTCAGCAAGATGGCGCTGCTTAACATATTAGATACCTGCCTAAGCTCTTTTTTATACTGGTTGCTTCGCTCAGCGATCTTTACAATTAACAAACACTGCTTTAAATTTAATAGATCGAATAAGCAATAAATTAAAACCCTCTGAACGTTATAAAACGTCAGCGATCACTACCTCTCTACGCGGGTATTCTTGAACCGGCATATGAAATAAAATGCGCGGGATGAAACCACTTGGGTGTATTGCTTGTCGTATAATGCAGGCCCAAGCGCTGGAGAATTTGAGTTGGCAACCTTAGGCACGCTTGCTCAAATGCCACTGCAAATACTGATTACTCATCAAAAGGATTTCCAATGAACAAATTTATCGTTTCCGCCCTCGCACTTGCCTTGAGCGCTTCTGCATTCGCAGCTGAGCCTGTAGCAGCACCGGCTCCAGACTCAGCAGCAGAATCGGGTGCGGCTGGCACTACTTCAGGCACCTCCTTGACCACCACCACCGGTGTACTTGGTGGCGTAAGCACAACAACGGCTGTAGGCCTGGGTGTTGCAGCCGCTGCCGGCATTGCCGCTGCAGCTTCGGGCGGTGGTGGTGGGGGTGGCGGCAATGGCGGTACTACTGGTACTACTGGTACTACTGGTACCACGGGCACTACCGGTACCAACTAAGTACCTGCCAGGTCGAAAGGACTAAACCACCTGGAAAATTCCAGGCATTTGATTTTGATGTGTTTCCTTTACAAGTGTCCTCAATGATGATTCGTAGTTTGTCGTTCGCGGTACTTGCAGGGTTCGCCCTGCAAGGTTGTATGTTTGCGCCCGGTCAGTACCTGGATACCAGTGAGATCGGAACTGAAGGCTCTCCAGAAAGCAGTCGGGTTGAGCTAATCCCCATCACTCCCAAGCTGATTGCGCAAAACGCGGCGACACACGTCTCAAGCTCGGTGCCAGCAGCCTTGTTGGCATTCAAGCCTGCGGCCTACAGAATCGGCGCCAACGATGTACTGTATATCACCGTTTGGGATCACCCTGAGTTGACGGCGCCTTCCGGCCCGCAGCAGCAGATTGATTCCAACGGTCGCTTAGTACGCCCTGATGGCACCATTTTTTACCCGTACATTGGCCAGGTCGATGCAGCGGGCAAAACCATCGAAGAGCTTCGCACTACTATCTCCGACCGTCTTCGGCAGTATGTAGATAGCCCTCAGGTCGATTTGAACGTGCTTCGCTTTGCCAGCCAAAAGGCAATTCTTGCCGGTGCCGTGAACAAAGCTGGGCCAATGCCTATCACTACTTCACCGCTAAGCGTGATTGAGGCACTCGGCGCTGCCGGGGTTCAACCAGCCAATGCGGATCTGTCTGGGCTGATACTGACCCGTGACGGCAAGGAGTATGTATTGGATATCGATGCCCTGAACTCCAGCGGCTCGCAGTTGCAAAATGTGTTCTTGAAAGACGGTGACCAGTTGTACCTGCCTTACAATGACCGCAAAAAGATTTATGTCATGGGTGAAGTTCTTTCTCCCCAGGCTATCCGCTTCAAAACCAAAAACATGAACCTGGCTGATGTTGTCGGCTCGGTTGGCGGCTTGAACCAAACTACTTCCAACGGCAATGCGCTGTATGTAATCCGTGGCGCAGAGAACCTTGAGACGCAACCGGTTCAGGTTTTCCAACTGGATGGTGAGTCACCGGTATCCTTTGCGGTTGCCAGCCATTTTGAGTTGAAGCCGCAGGACATCGTCTACGTGGGCCCTGCCCAGGTTACCCGTTGGAACCGCCTGATCAGCCAGTTGTTGCCATCGGCAACCATTCTGGGTACAGGCGCTGCAGCCGGTAACAACCTCAGTGAAGCCAGCAGCCGATAAGGTTTGAGCCGTTTTGAAAACTCTTCGTAACCGCTCATGCCTGGTGGCGTGCCTGTTGCTGTGTGGCTGTAGCCCGCTGATGCAGGGCTCGCTCGATACCTTTAAGGCCGCCGTACAAGGCGTGGAGCCGCTGCAATTGACAGCGGCCGACGTCACGGCCGTGCCTTATGCGCAAATCCTGGTAACCACACCCTCCAGTCAAGGTGTGATGGCCAAGCTTCGCCAGCAGGGTGACCTGCAGTACTGGGTCGCCTCGGGCAAGCAAGTGTTGCTGATGCGCAACGGTCTGGTGGTTCGTACCACCGGGCTGGAGCCAAGCCTGGACGGTACCCGTTTTGACGGGCAGTCGCCGTTCAAGCGCGGTTTGCAGCATGTGGCAGACGGTGAGCGCAGTACGCGCTGGATCGATATCTATCAGGGTCAACAGGTCGGCCTGGCGGTTAACAGCCGCTTTGTGCGTAAAAGCCTGGAAACCGTGAGCATTCTCGATAAGCCTTATGTGCTGCAGCGCATCGATGAAAAATTTGAAATTCCGGCCCTGGGCTTTAGCGGCACCAACCATTTTTGGGTGCGCCCCGAAGACGGGGTGATCCTGCAAAGCGAGCAATATGTTACGCCAGGGCTTGAGCTGCGCATTGTCCATCTGCGCCCTGACTGGGAGGCTACCCAGTGATCTCTTTAAAAAAACTGGCCCTGTGCGTGCTGCTCAGTCATGCCGCTATCAGCCAGGCCGCCGTGTCCGTCAGCGGTGATGTGCTCAAACCCGTCAGCGTGGCTTATAAACCCGGTATGCGTTTGCTGGATGTGATCAGCCAGGCCCAACCCAATCCGGAAAGCTACTGGCTGGCAGCCGCATGGTTGCATCAGCCTGAAGTTGAGAAGCAAACGCGGCTCAAGGTAGGGGTGCTGTTTGACCTGAAACTGCTACAGCGCGGCGCCTTGCTCAATAACAACCACGGCCTCGCAGCGGTGGCGGCACGTCTGCACCAGGACATCAGTCAATTGCCTGTTACTGGCCGGAAAGCGGTTAACCTTGACCCGGTCGCGCTGGAAGTCGGCTTTGCCCACAACTATCTGCTCAGTGATGGCGACAAGGTAACTTACCCGACGCGCACCAATAGTGTGTCCGTGGTAGGCGCAGTGGAACATGACTGCACCCTGCCCTATCAGCCCCTGCTGGAAGTACGTGACTACCTCGACAGCTGCCCGCGACTGAAAGAGGCGGAAGCGGATTTCCTGTGGTTGATACACCCTGATGGCACCTACAAGCGTGTTGCCATTGCCGCCTGGAACCGTGAGGACGGCGTATATGCCGTGGCGGGCAGCAAGATTCTGGTGCCCGTACGCAATGACAATGCCGATTTGCCCACACCTGATTTAAACGAGCAGTTGGCGCAATTCCTCGCCACCCAACCGCTGGCTGAGGTTGCACCTTGAAGTTACGTTTTGTTGTTGTCGCCTTGTTACCTTACAGCCTGGCCCATGCGGAGCCGCGCTATACCCAGAATGACTTTGGTGGTGTCGGCCTGCTGCAAACACCCACGGCACGAATGGCGCCTGCAGGTGAGTTAAGCCTGAACGCCAACCGTACAGATCCCTATTCACGTTATAGCCTGTCTTTGCAGCCCCTTGACTGGCTGGAAGGGACATTTCGCTACACCGCCATTACCAACAGGATGTACGGCTCAGAGGCGCTGAGTGGAAGCCAGAGCTATAAGGACAAGGCGGTCGATGCCAAAGTCAGACTCTGGCAAGAAAGTCACTGGCTGCCCGAAGTAGCATTGGGCTTCAGGGATATCGGCGGTACAGGCTTGTTCTCGAGCGAATACTTTGTCGCTAACAAACGATACAAAAATTTGGATTTTAGCCTAGGGATTGCCTGGGGCTACATCGGTAACCGCGCTGATATAGACAACCCGCTGGGATTTATTGATGACCGTTTTGACACACGCCCATCTCATACAAGCGTAGGCGATGTTAACACCAGCACATATTTCCGTGGCTCACCAGCGCTTTTTGGCGGGGTTTTGTATCAAACGCCTTGGGCACCCTTGAGTCTAAAACTCGAATTCGACGGTAATGACTACAAAAACGAACCTCAAAGCAACAACCAGATCCAGGACTCTCCGATCAACATCGGCGCAGTGTACAAGCTGAACGACAATATCGATCTTACCGCAGGCTGGGAACGCGGCAATACCGCCCTCTTCGGTATTACCCTGCATACCAACTTTGTCAGCCGCAAAGCACCGGTCAAAAGTTATGATCCGCCTGCCCAACCGTTACCGGTACAAGCACCGGTTGCTCCCCTGGAGGACATCGACTGGGCTGCGGTATCGCAACAACTGGAAAAAAATGCCGGCTATAAAGTCGAGCGAGTCGCCCAGCGCGATTCCGAACTGATGGTATATGGCGAGCAGTCGAAGTATTTCTACACTGCCAAGGGTGCGGGCCGGGCCAGCCGGATTCTGGACAATACCGCCAATGATCAGATCCAGTGGTTCACCATGGTCAACAAGCGTTATGACATGCCCGTGGAAGAAATCAGTGTCCCGCGCTCGACCTTTCGCGACGTGGTCAATAACGAACAGGATCTGGTCAATCTGCATCGCACCACCGAGGTCAACCGTGCCACGGCTCATTATGATAAAACCCTGTATCAGCACAAGCCTGATCCCTTTACCTATGGCTTTGGTCTGGGCTACCAGCAAAACCTTGGCGGGCCTGACGGCTTCCTGCTGTATCAAATCAGCGCCTATGCTGAAGGGCAATATCGCTTTACCCCAAATACATGGGCCAGTGGCGGGGTCAGCGTCAACCTGCTGAACAACTTTGACAAGTTCACCTATGACGCACCCAGCAATATGCCGCGTGTACGTACTGATTTGCGCCAATATGTCACCACCTCCGATATCACCATGCCAGCCTTACAACTTAACAAGGCAAAGCGACTGGACCAGGATCTGTATGGCATGGTCTACGGCGGTTATCTGGAATCGATGTATGCCGGTGTCGGCGGCGAACTCTTGTATCGCCCCATGGGTGAACGCTGGTCGATCGGCGCCGATTTGAACTATGTGCGGCAGCGGGCATTCGACCAGGGCTTTGGCCTACGAGACTACAGAACCGTAACTGGCCATATCACCACTTACACCAAGCTGCCGTTCGATCTGGACGCCGCAGTCAGCGTCGGCCGTTATCTGGCCCGTGACTGGGGTACCACCATTGATATCTCCCGCGAATTCACCAATGGCGTGAAGTTCGGCGGCTGGGTAACCCGTACCACGGCATCCAAGGAAGAATACGGCGAAGGTAGTTTCGACAAAGGCATCTATATCTCGATTCCATTCGACGAGATGATGAGTGTGTCGACCATGAGCCGCGCCAATATCGCCTGGGCCCCGCTAACTCGAGACGGTGGCGCCATGCTGCATCGCCAGTACTCGCTGCACACCATGACCGATGGCCGCAATCGTGATGCCTTCTATGAAAACTTCGAGAAGATCACCGAGTGAAGCCGCTGATTCAGCGCCTGGTTGATCTCCCATTTTGGCTGCGTGCACTGCTGTTTTTGGCCGTGTGCGCAGGCCTGCTGTTTACTGGCTTGCGCAGCCAGCCGATTCCGAAGCTTTTTGCCCAAGAAGACAAGCTGCATCACTTTATTGGTTTTTTCGCCCTGGCATTCAGTTGCCGCCTTGCGTTTTTGCCTGTCAAGCTGCACTGGATCGCCATCGGCTACGTACTGGCCGGGGTGTTGATTGAATATGCCCAGGCCCTTATTCCATTGCGCACAGCGTCGTTTTACGACGCACTTGCCAATACTGCCGGAGTGGCACTGGGCCTGCTAGTAGCTTGGCGCTTCTCGCGCCCCGCAAACATACATTGAACAATGTGCGAATTCATGCCAGATCCGATAATTTATACTGCCAACAACGCTATTTATCTCGATAAATCGACCTTCGATATGCACAAACTTGAAAATTGCCAGCAGAAATAACACTAAATGCAGCAAATGTTATAAAATGTCTGATTAGATATTGTCTTGTATGGCAAAATCCCACAGCCTCTAAGTACTTGGGTTAGGTGATATGCTTGCTGCAGGATGCACTACCGATATTCAGGCCCCCAAAGCGCTTAATTTTGTCTATAGCCAAGCGCTGGTCGATGATATAAATCAGCTTGTCACTGCTGAAGTGAGGCATCTCGACGCCTGCGACACGCTGGGGAATATGGCTTGCGATTTTAGTACCACAGAAGCCGCTTTTATTGAGGTGAATGCTCCTGAAGCTGTTAATGACAGCCTGGAGTTGCTTAAGCATATCCGTACAATCAATGAGTCTGCCTGTATTTATATACTGGTGACCCATAACAAATCGTTCAACAGTACCCATTATTATCTTGCCGGCGCCGATCACTGTATAAAGTTACCGGTTGATCCGCTGGAAAAGCAGGCATTACTGTCACGTACTTTAGCGGAGTCACACTGGGCCACAACTACCCACCTGACCCTTGACCGCACTCGGCTTTTATTGTGCAGCGCCAGTCAAAAAATTGAAATTTCGTATACTGAAATGATCATTATCGACGCACTGATACAAGCGCCGCAGCATGTACTGAGTCAGGACAGCATTGCTAAAACCCTGGCCCCCAATATTGTATTTTATGATCCGCGAGCATTGGAAAAAACCATTAGCCGCTTGAGAACCAAGATAAAAAAATACTATCACCTGGAATTAATTTTTAGTGTTCGCGCATTCGGTTATCGACTGCGTCGAGGCACTATTCAGGAATAAAACAATTACTTCATGAACTGCGCTGCAGCGCGCTGTAGTTCGCCAACTGGCACCCGCCTGACACCGACGAATGGAGACGTTGAAGCATGAAGGTAACACTCAGATACTCAGCTTACATACCCTCGACCAATAACAACTGGATTGCATATAGCTTACCCAGCGCAGCCCTTAAACAAAGCCCAGCTAGCCAACAGACCGGCGAACGCAGTCGTTCGCAGTGGCGTACGCTGCAATTGGATAGCTGGGTAAATGCACAGCGTGGCATGGTGCCTGCTAACAATCATGTATCTAACGCAGCCAGCTTGATAACGGCAATAAAGCCTCACTTGCTGAACATCCACCCCTGCTCTCTGGGCCTGACTGTTATTCCTACTTTGAAAACTCCCCTGACCTCTCCAGCCCTTGCGCCTACCGCACGCTATTCCAATAGCCCTGATACCTGGTTGTTTTGCTCAACATCACATCGCCTGTGCAATAACAACACCTGCATACAGCTGACTGCTATAGAGTCGCTGCTGATCAAGACTCTGACCCAAAGAGATGAGCGTGTTTGCAGCAAACAGGAACTTATTATCGGCATCAATAAAGATACATACAGCTACAGCGGTCTGGAAATGTGCCTCAGCCGACTCCAGAGCAAGTTTAAAGGTGTTTTTGGTGAGCGCCTGTTTCGCTCGGTACGCAACCGCGGTTATTGCCTGGTACAAGATGTGCAAATGACCGAATAAATGGCATAAAGCAATCACGCAACCGACCGATACAGGCAATTAGCTATTATATCGACATCACTGCAAGCCGTATTTTATCGCTCTATTAAAAATAACATTTGCTCAATGCCTTGTTATAAAACGTCGAACCCTTGTTACTGAGAACCTTTATTATCAACGTTTCGTGTGGCCGATACCTTATCAGATATAGCGCCGCTCAACGCCTGCACATGGAAGAGTGCTGTGATTTATTCACGTCAGTTGCTCCCCTATAGTCAAGTCATTATCACAAGGCTGCTACCTTGATTCATACACGTCTAGATCGTAAAACCGTGGCCAGAGGGCTGACTTTTTGGGGCCAGTGGGCTGTCGCCATGGCCTTTGTCATTGCGCTGTTAATGGCACTGGTCTATACCAAATTAGGCAGCGTCGATTTCCATTACCGCATGCTTGCCGTGCTGACCATGCTTGTATCCGTGCCCGCCTATTCCGCCACCCATGTTTACTATAAAAGACATACGCTTTTTAACGGCTGCATCCGTCTGTTTCTCGGATGGATGCTGACCCTGGCGTGTCTGTGCACCATCGGTTTCGTAACGAAATCCGGCGAGTTATTTTCCCGGGAAACCCTGCTCAGCTGGGCCGCCCTGGGCTTTCTGATTCAAGTGCCGCCGTATTTGATCCTGCATCGGCTCTCCAGGTTTTATCACCAGCGCAATAACCATCATTACAACAGCCTTATTATTGGTTCTGATGGTGTGGCCCTGAAACTGGCTGACAGTTTTATTGAACAAAACCACTTTCCATTGGTCGGGGTGGTCAGCGCTTCCCCCTTTGAAGACGCGACTAACTCCCCACTTATCGTGGGTGAACTGACCCAGTTACGCTCACTGATTACCGAACATAACATCCGCCGGCTTTATATTTCGCTGTCCCTGCAAGAAGCTCAGCGTATTGAAGCACTGTATATCGACCTGCTTGATTTGAATGTCGACGTTGTCTGGGTACCTGACTTGGACAGCATGATGTTGCTTAACCATTCGGTCAGTGAAATTGGCGGCCGCCCTGCTATCCATTTGAATGAAAGCCCGCTTACCAGCTATCCAACTGCAGCCTTGAGCAAGGCATTGATGGAGCGCTCGCTGTCACTGGCGGCCATTATCTGCCTAAGCCCGGTGCTTGCAGGAATTGCCATTGCCGTGAAATTGTCATCCCCTGGCCCGATCCTGTTTAAACAGCATCGCCATGGCTGGAATGGCAAGGTGATCAAGGTGTGGAAATTTCGCTCCATGCAAGTTCATGATGACAAACACGTCAAACAAGCCAGCCGCAACGATTCACGTGTAACAGCCGTTGGCCGCTTTATTCGCCGTACCTCGCTGGACGAACTGCCTCAACTGTTCAATGTGTTACATGGCGATATGGCATTAGTGGGACCTCGCCCTCATGCCGTTGCCCATAACGACTATTACACCGGCAAGATCCACGCTTATATGGCCCGTCACCGTATCAAGCCCGGCATTACCGGTCTGGCGCAAATCAGTGGCTGCCGTGGTGAAACCGATACCATTGAAAAGATGCAGAAGCGAGTAGAAATTGACCTCGACTACATCAACAACTGGTCATTGTGGCTCGATATCAAAATCATGATCAAGACCCCGCTTACCTTGATCTCGAAAGATATTTATTAAGAATTAATATTTTCTACTGCCTGTAGTTGAGCCTTCCGCATTGACTACAGGCATCAGCAGATAATATTCATATCGCCTAACTACCAAGATATACCATCAAAGTCAATCCGCTCGAAATCTAGAACCAACATGATCATGATGCTTGTTCAAAACCCAAACCCCGATGACTGAACTCACTAAAAAACCAACAAAACCAAGCTCAAAAACTTTCGCCCTCCAAATATATACAAAGAATTAAATTTAATACTTGTTCAGCTAAGCAAGTAATGCCACGATATTACCCGGCGCACACTAAAAACCAATCATATACGGTCTAGCTTTCGGAAGCCATAATGCTGCGAAATATTATATTTTCCGTTTTTTTATTTACGACACCCATTGCTCTATCGGCATCCCCCCTGACTTCACAAGTCATTAACTCTATGACACCTCCAAACCCAACTCTTAATATCCCCGAACTCCAGCCCATTTATTTATCAAACACTGGCGGATCCATTATAAATGCCAGCGCAATGAAATCTAATGATATTGCAATGCAACCTATACACGATTACCAAAACAAATTATCAAAACTGGGCGATAGTTATCTAAGTACAAAAGACTTAGCTGCAGCCGAACTTGCTGGACACTTCCTCACAAGCTGGGCACAAGCCGATGCCTTGACCGGTACGGAAAAGCACATAAGCGAATCTGATGTTAACCGCTATATGTTTCTTTCAGCTACCGCAATGAATTACCTTAAGGTAAAGCCTGCGCTTTCTTATAAAAACCAGAAGACTATCGAAATATGGCTTTTAAAGCTAGCAAAACGAAACAAGAAATCATCCATTTACCTCAATAGCAATGGCAATTTGCGCAGCTGGTATGCGCTAGGCATACTTGCCACAGGCATAGCAACTAACAACAACTCCCTAATTGATGAAGCACGAGAAAAATTCACTCTGGCAACTGGCCTTATTAATGATGACGGCACAATCGACACAGAAATTTCACGCCGACATCGAGCACTTATTTACACAGATGGCGCAGCCATCCCCCTTGTAATAATGGCTGAATTATCAAAAAAAATTAACGAAAACTGGTATACCATTCACTCAGGACGACTTGATCTAACCCAAGCTCGCATTCTCTACGGCATTAAAAATCCGAAATGGTTTCAGGATCGTTCAGGTGGGGCGACTCAAGAACTAACGCACCCTGGTTGCTGGTTAATTTTTTTTGCCATGCGCCATCCAGATAATCAAGAGGCGCATGAAGCTCTTGAGCAGAAATGGGGCGACTATCAGAGCCGCATTGGCGGGGCGGCTACAGTCCTTATTAAATCTGGTTTTTTCGCCCCACAGTAATTGCTCCGTAAAACCTAAATCAGCCAATGTGTGAGAAATCTTCCAAAAATACGGGACGGTTCAGCACTTTTTCGCAGCCTTCGAATTGGCCGGATACATGGCAGCGCATCTTTGCGTCTGCTCAAGGGCTGCGTGACAGATGTAAGCGTCAAATATTCCATAACTTTCATGATGTACTGTTCTGCAATCTAATTCTAAGCCAAAAATTTAGCGATACTGAAATTCCGTCTCAGAAAGCAACATCCACCGTGACAAACCTCAATCAACCCCCTCATACGTGGTCTGCTCAAAGACCAATAATCACTTAGGGCAAGCCCATAGATAGGCCCGGCCCCTTCCAATAGACACTTTAGGCCACGGCTTTCGACGAGGACATTGAAGATTATAAGCCTCATACCATAGTATCAAATGTTGCTCACCATACTTGCAGTGATAGCCATTGCCGTGAAGTTGTCGTCCCCTGGCCCGATCCTGTTTAAACAGCATCGCCATGGCTGGAATGGCAAGGTGATCAAGGTGTGGAAATTTCGCTCCATGCAAGTTCATGATGACAAACACGTCAAGCAAGCCAGCCGCAACGATTCACGTGTAACAGCCGTTGGCCGCTTTATCCGCCGTACCTCGCTGGACG
The DNA here is from genome assembly GCF_900618535.1 of Pseudomonas bubulae. Classification (GTDB taxonomy): domain Bacteria; phylum Pseudomonadota; class Gammaproteobacteria; order Pseudomonadales; family Pseudomonadaceae; genus Aquipseudomonas; species Aquipseudomonas bubulae. The sequence goes on from NZ_UYJA01000001.1 coordinate 891,837, forward strand.
AACTGCCTCAACTGTTCAATGTGTTACATGGCGATATGGCATTAGTGGGGCCTCGCCCTCACGCCGTTGCCCATAACGACTATTACACCGGCAAGATCCACGCTTATATGGCACGTCACCGTATCAAGCCCGGCATTACCGGCCTGGCGCAAATCAGTGGTTGCCGTGGTGAAACCGATACCATTGAAAAGATGCAGAAGCGGGTAGAAATTGACCTCGACTACATCAACAACTGGTCATTGTGGCTCGATATCAAAATCATGATCAAAACCCCGCTTACCTTGATCTCGAAAGATATTTACTGACAGTAGAGCGCCCTACCTCTGTGGGAGCGAGCCTGCTCGCGATGTTCTTTAAAACTTCGCGAGCAGGCTCGCTCCCACCCACTTAATAGCTTCACTCCCCCCGTACCTCCCGCCCCTTACCCCCTCCGTAACTCTTCCTTCAAATTCGCACTCAACACCCCCCTCCGCAATAGAAACTTCAATACTCTTATCCATCTTTAGTTGCCAGCCATTAAATTGGCGTCAATATACCCTCTAACTAACCCACTCTAAACACACAACAAAACAGCCTCATCGTCTCGACAGAAAACATACATGGCTATATGATATCACCCCGACAAGCAAGCCCCACCCAAACAGGATGTTTTGTGTGCCGAAGTTCTTTTACACGGACTGCGTAATAACCGATCTTAAACAAATAGACTTTCACCGCGACGAGTTTTCTGCCCGTATTAATGGTCGCACGGCCAAGCGCCTGACCATGCCCCATGAGCTTTATCACCTGCTTATGGCCGCTGATCGCAGTGCCAAACGCAGGGTCTGGTTTTACGCTCCAGGCTTCAATAAAGCGCTGGTTATCGCCGCGGTTCAACCTGCCGACCATCCGCACAACGTGCTGCGCAATCGCGCATTCAGCAGCCCTTACAAAATGATGTTCAGAACCTTGCTTGCCGGCGTGCTGGCCTGGTTCGCCACCTGGGCTTTGCTGGCGGTGCCTGTAATGTCCTGGTATGGCGCCAATGCGCAAAAGGGTGTGCCCTTGCTGGAAACACTCAGCCTGCAGATCGGGGCCGGGGTTGCGTTCCTGAGCTTCAGCTATTGGCTATGGGTTCGGCTAAAGATGCACCGGCTCCAGCGCTGGCCATCGGGGGATTTAACGCCTTATACCCAGGCAACTGTTCCTGCGCCAGAAGCCGCTCCATAGGCCACACATATCTTCGTAGCAGCTGACGAGCTCTGCGAAGTAGTCGTAAAGCCACCCACCCTTCGTGTTTCAGGTGCTCATGCATAACCGTTTTGCGAAGACTTTGCTGCCGGAGCACTCGCTGGACGTATTTATCGCTGCTCTAATCCTTGATGAAACCTCCAAAAAACAAGTTGCACAAACGCTGCACTCATCGCCACCCTATCAAAAGATCTTCCGCTCGCGATGCCCCCCCCCTAAATTCAGTGCACATATGTTTGATGAATATTTGAAACGATGGGATCTGACTATCGACGGCGAGGCTTTCACCTCCCTGAACGGTAATCTACTGCCCGTCCGCCAGCACGGCATACCCGCCATGCTCAAAATCTCGCAAGTAGCAGAGGAGCAAGCTGGTGGCCTGCTGATGGCTTGGTGGGACGGCAAGGGGGCTGCGCCCGTACTCGCCCATGATGACCAAGCCTTACTGATGCTACGCGCGCAGGGCCCTGCGTCACTTGCGCGGATGGCCAGTAGTGGCTGGGACGACGAAGCAACTCGCATCCTCTGCATGGTAGCCGCCCAACTGCATGCACCCGTTGCCAAGCCGACTCCCCCTCTGGTTCCACTGGAGCAATGGTTTGTGGCGTTATGGGACACGGCAGCGATACACGGCGGTATCCTCGAACACTGCGCAAGAACCGCACGGGAACTCCTGGCTGCTCCACGCGAAATAACGGTGCTGCATGGCGACATTCATCATGGCAATGTTCTGGATTTCGGCCCGTCAGGCTGGCTTGCCATCGATCCCAAGGGGCTCTACGGCGAGCGAGGCTTTGACTATGCGAACATTTTCTGTAATCCCGACAGTGAAAGCGCTCTGGCACCGGGATCTTTCACGCGTCGAATCGAAATTGTCGCAAAGGCTTCCGGCATCGATCGCCAGCGAATACTGCAATGGGTGCTCGCGTGGACAGGATTGTCGATAACCTGGATGCTCGAAGCCGATCTTGAACCAGGCACTAACCTCGGGGTGGCCAAACTGGCTGCAGCGGCCCTCGGCATCGGCGATTATCCATAATCCGCCACCAGTGTTCGCACAAGGATGCCCTCAATGATTCGTAGCGCCACTCCCTCTGATGCCATGGCCATTGCTCAAGTGCATATTCGCAGTTGGCAGCACGCGTACCGTGATCTGATGCCCAAGGAATACCTGGACTCACTGGACCGAACCCTGCACCAGCGCGCGTTATATTGGGCTAACGCCATACAGGCTGGCGATTCGACCCTGTTGGTTGCCGAGCTGGACAAGCAGATCATCGGCTGGATTTCGGTCGGGGCCAGTCGTGACCCGGATGCGGTTGCCTGCAACACAGGTGAAGTCATGGCGCTCTACGTTCTGGAAGCGCATTGGCAAACCGGCATCGGGCGTGCTTTATGGCAGGCAGGCGTTCAGCGGCTGATCGAACAGGGCCACAGTCGTTTGACCCTGTGGGTGTTAGTCCTTAATAACCGGGCGATTGGCTTCTATCGCAAGGCCGGATGGGTCGAAGATATCGGGACAAAACGTAATCTTGTGAGAGGCGGGGTGACACTGGAAGAGGTGAGGTATGAGTGCCCCATCACCCGCTGAATGACCGGGCTTACTACGATTGCCAGTAATGAACGGTATTTTTCGCACGCCCAAAACCCAAGGCTGATCGTAAACTCTCCAGGCCCCTTACCGATCGCAAATGGTTACACCTGATGAGCTGAAGGAAAGCGTATAACAAATGGATGAAGTCGTGCGGGGCGAGCGTCAGCCCTTTCGTGTACGGCGCCACCCCTGGTTAGCGCATGGCGCGAACACCTGGGCATTTCCCAGTCGACTTGCACGCTGCAAGAATCTGACTCGAAACCACGCAAGGCAACTCGGCATTAAATCACGGCGGCCATTCAAATAGCCCGTAGCAGGATTTAGTAATTCGCATTATTAAAAATTCGACTATAAGTAATGCAGCGGCTACTCAAGCAGATGATTCAGACGCTATCCCCCTCCGCTGTCAAAATACTGACAATCTCTCTCGACTGCATTTCTCCATGAGCCGACATTTAATAATGATCAAGATAATAAGTATTTTGTTAGTTGTATTTTCCATTGCAGGATGCAATGGCTTTGTAAAACCCGATTTATCGAGCCCCGTTAATGACGCCTACTTTGTGGTCTACTCAGGCTTTCCAGCCCCCTTTCTGTATACGGCCTCGGCCGTGCAGTGGAACGAGGATTACGCCGTAACGACCCGACATACCCCATTCCTGCCCGATGTCGCCTACACCTGCAGTACAGGCTGCGACCTTGCCTTTATCAAACACAAAGCAGATGGCCGCCTTCCTACCTGGCGAGCACCCTGCCTGGGTGAGGACGTAACGGCTGTCGGGATGAGCCCCTACATGATGACCACAACGGGTAAGGGCAAGGTGTATCAAACTCCCTTTCTGAATTTAAAGGAAGATAGCGGTGACCTTTATGGCATCCACGATGGGCCACTGATCAAAGGAATGTCGGGTGGGCCGGTCATGGGCAGTGACGGCAGTGTTGTGGGGATTAATGCCGGTTACTATTCAGTCACACCGAATGATATTGCTGCCCAGTCCGGCTTAAGGGGCGCCAAGCGGGTGAGTATCTTTGTTCCTTTCTCGATTATTGCCCGCGAGTGGCGAATGTTCCAGGCTCAGCTTAATAACCAGCATGGCCCGGCAGGCCCGGCCCTGAAAACTGATTTCTGCTCCACTTCAGGCTTGAGCCCGTTGAACATACCCACCAAATAAATACTCTAACGGCGTACCACTTGCGTGCGCAGTTTTAGCCAGTTTGTTCTTATCTACTATCAGGGCCGAGCTATCAGCCAGCCCTGAAAGTTAGTGTATGGAACACGCGATTATTTCGCACTTTGATAACAACCCCTCTCACAATGACTACCCCGACCAGTCATTTGATAACTAAATACTGCGAACACACCATGATAATAGTGCCGCTCATGACTGCCGAGGGAGGACTTGAGATGGGATACACCAACAGTTCGGCTTGCCTGTACATCATGCATAATTAAGACTCCAAAACAGGTCGTTATATTGGCCTATTTGGCATCCATTTCGACCGGGCGAGCTGACGCCCGCATAGATTCTGAAGTTCACGCCCATATTCAGGGGATACCACCAGCATGATCAACCGCCCCCCCTTATGCAATGACTCCAAGCCTAGCCTTCAACAACTTGCATCCCCAACAATTACCACGCTGATTTCATCGAGCTGACCACAAGCCGCAGGATTTAGGCCATTCCCCAGGTTGCGCAAGCGATCCCAAAAATTGCGGAAGTGATCGGCCAAATCGCAGGCATAAAAAAACCCCGTAGACGTTAATCTACGGGGTTTTCGAATGTGGAGGCCGAAGCCGGAATCGAACCGGCGTGGGCGGATTTGCAATCCGCTGCATAACCATTTTGCTATTCGGCCAATTGTGCTTGATGATTCCTTGGAAACATCAAAAACAAGAGTTTGTTACTGCGACTATATCGCTACAAGCATTTGATTCTTCAGCACTTCAGGTTGTTGCCCCCGGGCTGATGGCGCGCATTATGTACTAGAAGCTGGAAGCTGGCAACCCCCTGAATTCTAATAATTTTTAGTTATTTTTCAGCCCCCCGTTTTCAAATCACGACGTTGCGTACAAAGCGCAGTAGTCCGTCGCCTTCGTTGCGGTAGGCATGGGGGCGGTTACTGGCGTACATATGGAACTCGCCCGCCGCTATATGCAGCGTCCGGTCGTCCATCACCAGGGTCAGGCAACCCTCAAATACGTAGAGCTGTTCGCTCCAGCCCTCGGCATCCGCCTGGGAGTGGTATTCCTCACCCGGCTCCAGTGTCCACTCCCACAGTTCTACTTCCCGTGTGGCGCTGGCCTTGGACAGTAGAACTGCCTTGCTGCCCACCCGCGTGCCCGTCCAGGCCACTTCGTTGATGCGGCTCGGGTCCGCGGAACCCGGGGCCTGGATCAGGTCGCTAAAGGCTACGTTCAACGCCTCCGCCACACGGTCAAGGGTGCTAAGGCTGACGTTCTTTTCGCCTGCCTCGATCGCCACCAGCATTCGCCGGCTTACCCCGGACTGTTCTGACAATGCGCTCTGGCTCAGGTGCGCAAGCAGCCTGAGACGTCGTACGTTCTGGCTGACGTGCTGGAGAACGGATGCGCGTTGTGAATTTTCTTTGGGCACTATATTGCTCACCTTGTGGGGCTGCGCAGTATACTGCCCAGCTTTGGCGCATTGTGCGTCTCCATTCCCGTCACACGCAAGGTTGCAATGTCATTGAAACTACCCGGGTTGCTGTCATTGACGTCCCGCTTCAGTAAAGCGGAGTGTGTGCTGATCCTGATCACCATGGTCTGGGGCATCACCTTTCTATTGGTACAACATGCCTTGACGGCAAGTGGGCCGATGTTTTTTGTCGGCCTGCGTTTTGCGGCCGCGGCGGCCATGGTCGCGCTGTTTTCTCTGCGCAGTTTGCGTGGCATCACGCTGTTCGAGCTCAAGGCCGGGATGTTTATCGGGGTGTCGATCATGCTCGGCTACGGTTTGCAGACCATCGGCCTGCAAACCATTCCCAGTAGCCAGTCGGCCTTTATTACCGCGCTGTATGTGCCTTTCGTGCCCCTGCTGCAATGGCTGGTGCTGGGGCGCAGGCCCGGGTTGATGCCGAGCCTGGGGATCATGCTGGCCTTTACCGGGCTGATGCTGCTGTCCGGCCCCGGCGGCGCATCGCTGGATTTCAGCCCGGGAGAGATCGCCACGTTGATCAGTGCCATTGCCATAGCGGCGGAGATTATTCTGATCAGTGCTTATGCGGGCAAGGTGGATGTGCGCCGCGTCACGGTGGTGCAGCTCAGTACTGCGTCCATTCTGGCCTTTTTGATGATTATTCCAACACAAGAGGCCACTCCTGACTTTTCATGGCTATTGTTAGCCAGTGCTGTCGGCCTGGGTGGCGCCAGTGCGGTGATTCAGGTGGCCATGAACTGGGCACAGAAAAGCGTTTCACCCACCCGCGCCACCCTGATTTATGCCGGCGAGCCGGTCTGGGCAGGCATCGCCGGGCGCCTGGCGGGCGAGCGTTTGCCAGGCATTGCCTTGCTGGGTGCCGTATTGATTGTTGCAGCGGTGATCGTCAGTGAGTTAAAAACCAAGGGTAAAAAGCCCGAAGCGCTTGAGGACAAGCAAGGCGATCAAGCCTGCGATTGAAGCTGCAAGCCTGAAAGACGGTACGATTTTTTTTACTTACAAGCGCTTATATAGGGGTAGAGCTGTAGGAAACCAGACAGGTTATCGACAGTCTTTGTAGGATTCAGCCACAGGTTTGCTGTTGGTGATCTGCAGCCCGCCCCGTATGATCGCTTACAAACTCCTGCAGATTAGAAGCCTATGTCCCTGATAGTTCTACTGCTTCTGCCCTTTATCGGCAGCTGTCTGGCGGCTGTTTTGCCGCATAACGCACGTAACAGTGAATCACTGTTGGCCGGTCTGATTGCTTTGATCGGTACTGTACAAGTAGCCCTGCTCTATCCACAGATTGCCCACGGTGGGGTTATCCGTGAAGAGTTCATGTGGCTGCCCAGCCTCGGCCTGAATTTCGTTCTGCGCCTGGACGGGTTCGCCTGGCTGTTCTCGATTCTGGTGCTTGGCATCGGCACGCTGGTGTCGCTGTACGCCCGTTATTACATGTCACCCGAGGACCCGGTCCCGCGCTTTTTTGCGTTTTTCCTGGCGTTTATGGGAGCCATGCTGGGCCTGGTGTTGTCGGGTAACCTGATCCAGATCGTGTTTTTCTGGGAGCTCACCAGCCTCTTTTCATTTTTGCTGATTGGTTATTGGCACCACCGCTCGGATGCCCGCCGCGGCGCCTATATGGCGCTGATGGTCACGGGCGCGGGTGGGTTGTGTCTGCTGGCGGGGGTCATGCTGCTCGGCCATGTCGTCGGCAGCTATGATCTGGATGCCGTGCTGGCTGCGGGCGACAAGATCCGCGCCCACAGCCTGTATCCGATCCTGCTGCCGCTGATCCTGATCGGCGCCCTGAGCAAGAGCGCGCAGTTCCCGTTCCATTTCTGGTTGCCCCACGCCATGGCGGCGCCAACCCCCGTATCGGCCTATCTGCACTCGGCAACCATGGTCAAGGCCGGGGTCTTTCTGCTTGCGCGCCTGTGGCCTTCGCTGTCGGGCAGCGAAGAGTGGTTCTGGATTGTCAGTGGCGCCGGTGCCTGCACCCTGGTGCTGGGCGCCTATTGCGCGATGTTTCAAAATGACCTTAAAGGCCTGCTGGCCTACTCCACCATCAGCCATCTGGGCCTGATTACCCTGCTGTTGGGCCTGAACAGCCCGCTGGCAGCGGTGGCTGCGGTGTTCCATATCCTCAACCACGCCACGTTCAAGGCGTCGCTGTTTATGGCGGCGGGGATTATCGACCATGAGACTGGTACACGGGATATCCGCAAGCTCAGCGGCCTGTTCAAGCTCATGCCTTACACCGCGACCCTGGCCATGGTGGCCAGTGCCTCGATGGCCGGGGTGCCGTTGCTGAACGGGTTCCTGTCCAAAGAGATGTTCTTTGCCGAAACCGTGTTTATCAATTCCACGGCCTGGGTAGAAATCGCCCTGCCGGTCATTGCGACGATCGCCGGTACCTTCAGCGTGGCTTATGCCCTGCGCTTTACGGTGGATGTGTTCTTCGGCCCACCCGCGACCAACTTGCCCCATACACCCCACGAGCCACCGCGCTGGATGCGTGCCCCGGTTGAACTGCTGGTGCTTACCTGTTTGACCGTGGGCATTTTCCCGGCGCAAACCGTCGGCCCGCTGCTTGCTGCAGCGGCTCAACCCGTGGTGGGGGGTGAGTTGCCCGAGTACAGCCTGGCCATCTGGCACGGCCTGAATGCCCCCATGATCATGAGCCTGATCGCCATGTCCGGCGGTATCGTGCTGTATGTGCTGTTGCGCAAGCAGCTCAAGCTCGACCGCTTCCCGCTGCCGCCGCTGATCCAGTATTTCAATGGCAAACGCTTCTTCGAGCGCAGCCTGGTGGTGATCATGCGCGGCGCGCGGCGCCTGGAACGCCGCATCAGCACCCAGCGCCTGCAAACCCAGCTGTTTTTGTTGATTCTGGTCGCCGTGATCGCCGGACTGATCCCGATGTTGTACAGCGGGCTGGGCTGGGGCGACCGCCCGAAAATACCGGGCTCGATCGTGTTTATCACCCTGTGGCTGATTGCGATTGCCTGTGCCCTGGGCGCCGCCTGGCAAGCCAAGTACCACCGTCTCGCAGCCCTGACCATGGTCAGCGTATGCGGCCTGATGACCTGCGTGACGTTCGTATGGTTTTCGGCGCCTGATCTGGCGTTGACCCAACTGGTGGTTGAAGTGGTGACCACGGTGTTGATCCTGCTGGGCCTGCGCTGGCTGCCGCGACGGATCGAAGAGGTTTCACCGCTGCCGGGCACGTTGCGCAAGGCCCAGGTCCGTCGCTTGCGCGACTTGCTCCTGTCCACCGCGGTCGGTGGCGGCATGGCGTTGCTGTCCTACGCGATGCTGACCCGTCAGACACCCAACGATATCTCCTCGTTCTACCTCAGCCGCGCCCTGCCTGAAGGCGGCGGCAGCAATGTGGTGAATGTGATGCTGGTGGACTTCCGCGGCTTCGATACCCTGGGCGAGATCACCGTACTGGCCGCCGTGGCGCTGACCGTGTTTGCCCTGCTGCGCCGCTTCCGCCCTTCGAAAGAGAGCATGCAATTGCCTGCCCAGCAGCGCTTGCTGGCCAAGGACGTGATGACCGACCTGGTCAACCCGCGCAGCGCCAGTGACACCGCCCTGGGCTTTATGATGGTGCCGGCGGTGCTGGTGCGCCTGTTGCTGCCGATCGCCTTTGTGGTGTCGATGTACCTGTTCATGCGCGGTCACAACCAGCCCGGCGGTGGCTTTGTCGCCGGCCTGGTGATGAGTGTGGCGTTTATCCTGCAGTACATGGTTGCCGGCACGCAGTGGGTGGAGGCGCAAATGAGCCTGCGACCGCTGCGCTGGATGGGTACCGGGCTGCTGTGCGCAACCCTGACCGGGCTGGGCTCGATCCCCCTGGGCTATCCGTTCCTGACCACCCACACCGCTCACTTCAGACTGCCGCTGTTGGGCGATATTCATGTGGCCAGCGCCCTGTTCTTCGATATTGGCGTGTATGCGGTGGTGGTCGGTGCAACCCTGCTGATCCTGACGGCACTGGCTCACCAGTCGGTGCGCGCCCATCGCCCGAGCAATCAGCTTGCCCCGCTGCCTGCCCTGCAACCGCCTCTTGCATCCAAAGAAGGAGCCGCCTGATGGAAGAAGTCATCGCCATCGCTATCGGAGTATTGGCCGCATCGGGCACCTGGCTGGTTCTGCGTCCGCGAACCTTTCAGGTGGTCATGGGCCTGTGCCTGCTGTCTTACGGGGTTAACCTGTTTATCTTCAGCATGGGCAGCCTGTTTATCGGCAAGGAGCCGGTGATCAAGGACGGCGTGCCCCAGGACTTGCTCAATTACACCGACCCGCTGCCCCAGGCACTGGTACTCACTGCCATCGTCATCAGTTTTGCCATGACCGCGCTGTTTCTGGTGGTCTTGCTGGCCTCTCGGGGCCTGACCGGTACCGACCACGTTGATGGCCGGGAGCCAAAAGAATGAATGTAATGCCGCACCTGATTGTCGCGCCCATTCTGCTGCCACTGCTGACCGCTGCCTGCATGCTGTTGCTGGGGGAAAAACACCGCCCGCTCAAGGCGCGGATCAACCTGGTCTCGACCCTGCTCGGCCTGGGTATTTCGGTGATGCTGTTGCTGTGGACTCGCGAGCAGGCGATTCCGGCTTCGATTGGCGTGTACCTGCCGAGCAACTGGCAAGTGCCGTTCGGGATTGCCCTGGTGGTCGATCACCTGAGCGCCTTGATGCTGGTGCTGACCGGTATCATCGCCAGTTGCGCCCTGCTGTTCGCCATGGCCCGCTGGGATCGCGCCGGGGCCAGTTTCCACGCGTTGTTCCAGATCCAGCTGATGGGGCTGTACGGCGCCTTCCTGACCGCCGACCTGTTCAACCTGTTCGTGTTTTTCGAAGTGCTGCTGGCCGCTTCCTACGGCCTGATGCTGCACGGTTCGGGCAAGGCGCGTGTCTCTGCCGGGTTGCATTACATCTCGATCAACCTGCTGGCTTCATCGCTGTTCCTGATCGGTGCGGCGTTGATCTACGGGGTGACCGGCACCTTAAACATGGCCGATCTGGCGCTGAAGATCCCTTTGGTGCCCGAGGCCGATCGCGGCTTGCTGCATGCAGGCACGGCCATTCTGGCGGTGGCCTTTCTGGCCAAGGCCGGCATGTGGCCGCTTAACTTCTGGCTGGTACCGGCGTACTCGTCGGCCAGTGCGCCGGTGGCGGCGCTGTTTGCGATCATGACCAAGGTCGGTATCTACACCGTGCTGCGTCTGTGGACCCTGCTGTTTTCCGGGCAAGCCGGGGCTTCGGCGTACTTTGCCGGTGACTGGCTGATCTACGGCGGCATGGCCACCATTGTTTGCGCCGCCATCGCCATCCTCGCCGCCCAGCGCCTGGAGCGCATGGCCAGCCTGAGCATTCTGGTGTCTGCCGGGATCCTGTTGTCAGCCGTGGGTTTCGCCCAGCCCAACCTGACCAGCGCCGCGCTGTTCTATCTGGTCAGTTCCACCCTGGCCCTGAGTGCGCTGTTCCTGCTGGCCGAGCTGATTGAACGCTCGCGTTCTTCTGCCGACCTGGTGCTTGAGGATGATGTCGAGGTCACGCCCAGCCTCAGCGAGCCCACGGCCCCGCCCCGGGGCAGCAACCTGGACGACGAACAGAAAGTGGTGGTCGGGCTGGTCATCCCGTGGACGATGGCCTTTCTGGGCCTGAGCTTTATCGCCTGCGCGCTGTTGATCATCGGCATGCCGCCGCTGTCGGGCTTTATCGGCAAACTTGGCCTGCTCAATGCCCTGCTCAATCCGCTGGGGCTGGGCAATGCCACCGATGCGCCAATCTCAACCGCGGCCTGGAGCCTGCTGGCCTTGTTGATTCTTTCCGGGCTGGCCTCGTTGATCGGCTTTTCACGTATGGGCATCCAGCGTTTCTGGACCCCCCTTGAGCGCCCGTCGCCGATCCTGCGTCGCATTGAATGCCTGCCCATCGTGCTGCTGCTGGGGCTGTGTGTGGTGCTGACGTTCAAGGCTGAGCCGGTCCTGCGTTATACCCAGGCCGCTGCCGACACCCTGAACAACCCCGAGCGTTATGTCATGGCCGTGATCGCCACCCGCCCTGTACCAAGCCCGCAGGCCAAGGCGGCACTACAGGAGGTGCAACCATGAGGCGCCTGTTCCCTGCTCCCTGGCTGTCCCTGGCACTGTGGGCATTGTGGCTGTTGCTCAACCTGTCCCTGAGTGCCGGCAATCTGCTGCTGGGCGCGGCGCTGGCCATTCTGGCGCCGGTAATGTTTGCGCCGCTGCGCCCGCTGCCGGTGCGCATTCGCCGTCCCGGGGTGATTATCAAGCTGTTCTTTTTGGTAGGCCGCGATGTGGTGGCCTCCAATATTGCCGTGGCCTGGGGTGTACTGCGCGCCGGCAAAAATCCGCCCCGTTCGCGGTTTATCAAAATACCTCTGGACCTGCGCGATGCCAACGGTCTTGCCGCCCTGTCGATGATCACCACCGTGGTGCCCGGCACCATCTGGTCGGAACTGGCGCTGGACCGCAGCGTGCTGTTGCTGCACGTGTTCGACCTGGATGACGAGGCGTCGTTTATCGAGCACTTCAAAACCGCCTACGAGCGCCCACTGATGGAGATTTTTGAATGAGTGCCCTGCTCACCAATGCCATCCTGCTCAGCCTGTTTATTTTCAGCCTGGCAATGGTCTTGACCGTGATCCGCCTGTTCAAGGGCCCCTCGGCCCAGGACCGGGTTCTGGCGCTGGACTACCTGTATATCCTGGCCATGTTGATGATGCTGGTGCTGGGTATCAGATACGCCAGTGACACCTACTTTGAAGGCGCACTGCTGATTGCCCTGTTTGGCTTTGTCGGCTCGTTTGCGCTGGCCAAATTCCTGCTGCGTGGCGAGGTGATCGAATGAGTCTCTGGATCGAAATATCGGTGGCTGTGCTGCTGGTGCTCAGCAGCCTGTTTGCCTTGTGCGGCGCTATCGGGTTGTTGCGCCTCAAGGATTTTTTTCAGCGCATGCACCCGCCGGCACTGGCTTCAACCCTTGGCGCTTGGGGCGTGGCCCTGGCCTCGATTCTGTACTTTTCCGCCCTTAAATCGACCCCGGTACTGCATGCCTGGCTGATGCCGATCCTGTTGTCGATTACCGTACCGGTGACCACCTTGCTGCTGGCGCGGACTTCGTTGTTTCGCAAGCGCATGGCAGGCGAGGATGTACCGGCGGAAGTCAGCAGCGGCGGGCGTAGCGAAAACGCTAACTGAACCTGTGGGAGCGGGCTTGCTCGCGATAGGAACGACGCGGTGTGTCTGTCAGACCGCAGTGCGCCCATCGCGGGCAAGCCCGCTCCCACCCACTGGGCTACATCCAGCCCAGCCAGCTCCAGTACGTGGCACCGAACAGCAGCATCAGCAGATAACCCACCGCCGTAACGATCAACCCGACCTTGGCGAACTGTTTCGCGGTAAAGGTCTGGGTGCCCAGGCACACCATATTTTGCGGGGCGTTGATCGGCAGGATAAAACCGTAGCTGACCACAAAGCCCAGCAACATGGTCATGCCCAGGCGGTTGAATTCGCCCGGCAAGGTTTGCAGCACCGCGATCAGAATCGGCAGCAAGGCCGAGGTCAATGCCGTGGCACTGGCAAAGCCCAGGTGAATCAATATCAAAAACGCGCCCAGAATCGCAAAGATCCCCAGCGGCCCTACCTGATCCAGCCCGGTATTGGCCACCACCTGCCCGCCCAACCATTGCCCGGCCTGGGTGGTGAGCAAGGCCGTACCCAAACTGATACCCACCCCGAACACAATCACCGTGCCCCAGGGGATACGCGACTGCACGTCTTTCCAGGTCATCACGCCAAAGCGCGGCAGCAGCAAGAATACAAGGCCGGCATAGGTGGTCGAAGTGGTGTCAAAACTGTGCAGTTTGCCCTCGGTGGCCCAGGCCAGCAGCAAGGCGATCGATACGCCCATCAGGCGCTTCTGCGGGCCGGTCATGGGGCCCAGTTCGGCCAGTGATTTTTCTACGGCCTCCTTGCCGCCGGGGATGCTGTCGCTCTCTGGCGGGAGCATTTTCAGCACCACAAACAGCAGCACCGCCGACATGATAATGGCCCAGGGTGCACCGGCGATCAGCCAGTCGAGCCAGTTCACCCGCGCACCGAGCATCTTGTCCATAAAGCCTACGGTCAGCAGGTTCTGTGCCGCCGCGGTTTGAATGCCGACGTTCCAGATACTGGTGCCCTGGGCCACGACAATCATGATCCCGGCAGCAATGTTGGAGCGTTTGTCCACGCCGAAGGCCAGGATCACCCCCATCATGATCGGTACCACGCAGGCACTGCGCGCCGTGGCACTGGGCACCACCAGGCTGAGCAAAATGGTGACCGCAATAGCCCCCAGCAAAATGCGTCGGGTGCTGGTGCCGATACGCGACAAGGTGACCAGGGCAATGCGCCGGTCAAGGCCGGTGTGGGTCATGGCAGCCGCGATAAACAGGGCACCCGCCACCAGGGCCAGGGCAGCATTGGAAAACCCGGTCAGGGCCATGGTGATGCCAGCAGAGGTGCCGTAGAGCTTGGACGGGTCCGCCAGGGTGGGCGCCATGCCGATTAAAAACGCCATCAGCGAGGTGATCATGATGGCACTGGCTTCGTACGACACCGCTTCAGTGATCCATACCACCACGGCAAATGCCAGGATCGCCAGCATGCGATGACCGGCTACCGGCAAGTCGGCGGGCAGTGGCAGCAGCAGAATGCCGATCATGACCAGGACTGCTATCACCAGACCAATGGGAAGTTTTGCTTTTGCCGTCGCAGGCGTGGGGCTGGTTGCAGGCGCATTCATGGCCATCTCCTTGAGCTTGAAAACCCGTGGAGCATAGGTCAAGAGCGGCGGATGGGTTTTGATATTGATCAGCTCAGAGGCACCCTCACCCCAACCCTCTCCCAGAGGGAGAGGGAGCTGACCGCACGCGGATTCAAACTCAACGCCAATCAGTCCCCTCTCCCTCTGGGAGAGGGTTAGGGTGAGGGGGCTTTGGGCTACTGGATCTTGTAGTGAAAGGTATTACGCACCCCCGGCACCGTCACTGCCTGGCCATCGACCATGCGCGGCTGGTAGCGGAACGTCGCCGCCGCCACCAGTGAAGGACGAATAAACGCCGGGTGACAGTTGCCCACCACTTTGGGGTTGTCGACCTTGCCCTGGAGCGTTACCGAGTACTCCACCGTGCAATCGCCCTGAATGCCCTTGTCCAGTGCTCGTTGCGGGTAGTCCGGGGCTTGTTTGCTGATGGGCAGGTACTGACGCACATCCGCCGCCGCAGCGGCCTGCTTCGCTCGCCGGGCATTATCCGCCGCTGCAACCCGGGCCTGTTCAGCCACGGCCTGCTGACGCTGGGCCTCAACCTGTTCGGCGCGCTGCTGCGCGGTTTTTTGTTGCTCCACTTGCGCCTGTTTCTGCTCCTCGACCCGCTTGCGCGCCAGTGCCGCCTGTTCCAGTTTGCGCGCCTGGATCTGCGGGTCCACTTTAGGCTTGACCACCTCGGGCCTGGCCTCAACCACCGGTGCCGGAGTCACCACCGGCAGCGGCTCCGGCGCAGGAGGCGCCATTACCGGTTCGGCGGGCAGCATCACCAGCCGGGTTTTCAGGGTCGATGGCACAGGCTCCGGCAGCGATTGCTCCATGCTCCAGCCCAGCACCAGGAACGCCACCACAGCGCTGTGCAGAGCCACGCTGACCACCAGCGCCTGGCTGTTATGCCACATCCGCGACCAGGGCAACGGCTGTGCAGGCGCCAGCTCGCCGTGCATCAACGCGGCACTCATTGTGGCGCCTCGGTCACCAGCCCCAGGTTGCTCACGCCACCTTGCTGCAGGGCCGCCATCGCCTTGACCACGCTGCCATAACCCGCCTCGTTGTCGGCGCGGATATACACCTGGGTGTTGCTGTCCTGCGCCACCACCTGGCCGACCTTGGCCTGCAACTCCTCAAGGCTGACGGCGCTGTCGGTCTGGTTCTTGGTGTCCAGTTCACTGCCCAGGTTCCAGTAGTAGCCACCTTCGGCCTTGACTGACAGAGTGAGGATTTTTTGCTGGCTGTCATTGACCAGCGCTTCACTGGCCACTTTCGGCAGCTCGATTTTCACCCCCTGGGTCAACATCGGCGCGGTCACCATAAAGATCACCAGCAGCACCAGCATCACGTCGATGTAAGGCACTACGTTCATTTCGGCTTTGGGCCCGTGTTTGCGCTGTGGTCGAGCAAGCATGATGAAACTCCCTTTCAAGCGACGGCGGACATGTTCCGCGAACCGGCATGCAGGCTGCGGTACAAGCGCATCTGCACTTCATTGCCGAGGCTGTAGTAGCGGGTCAGCAAGGTCTGGCCACGGGCCGAAAAACGGTTGTAGGCGATCACGGCCGGGATCGCCGCAAACAGGCCGATGGCGGTGGCGATCAGGGCTTCGGCGATGCCCGGGGCGACGGTGGACAGGGTCGCCTGTTGCACCTGGGACAGGCCGATAAAGGAGTTCATGATCCCCCACACGGTACCGAAGAGTCCGATATAGGGGCTCACCGAGCCCACGGTCGCGAGAAACTGCAGGCCTTTCTCCAGGCGGATCTCCTGCTCGCTGATGGCCACATACAGCGCCCGCTCCACCCCTTGCATCACGCCTTCGGCATCCACACCCGGCTGCTGCTTGAGTTGGGCGTATTCACTGTAGGCAGCGGCGAATACTTGCTCGGCACCGGCATCTTCATGGCTGGTATCGCGGCTTTCGCGGTACAGGGTGTTGAGCTCGCCCTGGCCACGCAGGCGCCCTGCAAAGTTGTCCATGTCGCGCTCGCTACGGCGCAGGATGGCGCTACGGCGCACAATCAGAAACCAGCTCAACAGCGAGGCCAGCAGCAGGATCAGCATCACCCCCTTGACCAGCAGACTCGCGTCGCTGATCAGGCCCCAGATCGTCATATGTTCCATGGTTGCGTGCATGTTGTTGCTCCAATAAAGGGGTATTTATAAGCGTCTTAAATGACCGGGTTATGGCAAGTGCAGGGCCTTGGCCACTTCAGCCCAGGGGATGTACTTGAAGTTTTGCGCCTGCTCGGGCATGCGTTTGCGACCGTCCTGAACCACCAGCATGCCTTTGTGCCATGGGCCGCCGAGGTTGGCCGAGGTCACTTCCAGGCCATCGGTTTCCGACGCGCCGTCGATGCCCGCCGCCGCATTGACCCCCACCCGGAACGCACCGCGCAGGGCATACGGCGGCTCGGCATCGACCACCACATAGCTGTCGTTGCCCTGGCTGGAGATCACCAGGTAGTTGTCTTTGTCGGTCTGGTACAGGCCCATGCCTTCGATATCGTCATGCACCTGTTCACCCACCCTGATCACGCTGGTGAGCGTGGCCGGTTGGTCAGGCCGGGCATCCACCGCCCACACCGCCACATCCTCCTCACCGAGGAACAGCCGCTGGTTGCGATCGTCCGCTACACAGCCTTCGGGTTGGCTGGCCACCTTGAACTGGCGCACCAGCTCGCCCTGCACCTTGTCGCCCTTGGCGTACAAGCGGTGCTGCACAAAAGTGCCGTCCTTGTCGTTGGTGAAACTGTAGATCTCGCCGGTAGGGGCCTTGAACAGGCACAGGCCGTAAATATCGGTGACCGGCGTGGCAATCTCGCCCGCTTCCTGCAAGGTGCCGGTGGCGCGGTCGATGCTGAACACGCTGAGGCTGTTGTGATCGCGATTGGTTGCCACGGCCAGATCCACAGTGCGTCCGCCCAGCTCGAAACCCGGGCGCACATCGACGTTGTTCAGGCGACCCACAGGCAGATGCTGCACGCGTTTGCCCTGCAGGTCGTACACCTCAAGGCCCTGCTGCTTGTTGGTGCCCAGTACCCGGCTCAGCGCGGGGGTTTTCGGGTGTACCCAGATGGCCGGGTCATCCGCGGCATCACCCTGGCTCATCACCACGTCGGTTTGCACCGCAGGTTTTACGCTGACCAGCACAGGGGGGTGGCTGGCCGGGGTGGCCTTCCAGTCCAATGCGCCTTCGTACATTTTGCTGCTGGCACCGTCCTGCACCAGCAGTTGCAGGCCATGCGGCGTCTGACGCAGGGCCAGATGCTCCGGCTCGCGGACCCCGGCCAGGGGCAAGCTGGCAACGGCTGCCCAGCCCTTGCCCTGCTGCTGATACAGATTCAGTTGTGCCGCCTCGGGATCGAGGCCGAGCATACCGCCCGGCACCAGGGCCATGTCCCCGGTGGATTTTTTTACGTTGCCAAATGGCTCGACCATCGCCACCGGCACACGCTCGACGTCGGCCTCGGCATGGGCCGGGTAGGCCCACCAACCGACATTCTCTTCGTTGACGAACAGGTTCTGCGCGGCGTCATCGACCTTGCAGAACTTGGCCTGCGGCGGCAGGGGCAGGCTGCGCACCAGCAGCGGCGTCGGCAAACGGCGGCTCTCAGCGGCAACCAGCCATTGCTCGCCCCTGCCCTCTTCACCCACGGTAAACAGGTAGATATTGCTCGCATCGTCCTGGTACAGGCACACGCCATTCACCGCGTAGTCGCGGGTGGGCAGATAGGACGGCGCCTGCCATTGATGGCTCTTGGGGTCGAGATTGAACAGCGCAACCTGCTGCTTGTCCTTGTCGTTACTGGCCACCAGCACCTGGTCGCCCAGGGCGCGGCTGTCCAGCCCGGCAAAGGCGCCCTGGACCCGGCTCAGGGTGTTGCCCTGTTTATCAAGCAACAACAGGCCTTCGCGCTTGCTTGCCGCCAGGCGCTCGTCACCTGTGCTACCGGGTAAAAAACTCAGGGCCTGGGCCTTGCTGGTGGACCATTGCTGCAATGTCGGGGCAGCAATTTCGGTAGCTGCCTGGACGCTGCCTGCGGTCAGGCAGGCCAGCAAGGGCAGGATGCGGGGTTTGCGTGTGAACATGAGTGATCAATCCTGAATTCTGTTCAAAAAAACAAAGGCGCTTCAGTGGGAGCGAGCCTGCTCGCGAAGGTCTCAACATCACTTACGGCCTTCGCGAGCAGGCTCGCTCCCACAAGGGGGGACATCGAAGCCTTAAAAATGGGTGTAGGTCAGGCCCAGTGAGTAGGTCGGGCCGTATTCTTCGTACTGGTTGTTGAAGCGGCTGTTGCCGCTGTACGTGAAGTACGGCTGGTCCGTAAGGTTCTGGGCGTCGAACTTGACTTGCAGGTTCTTGGTCAGCGAGTAGCGGGCACTGAAGTCGACAAAGGTCTGGGCATTGACATAGGTGTCATGGGCCTTGTCGTTGACCCCGGCCAGTTCGTAGAGGTAGTCCGACTTGTAGTTGGCCGACAGGCGCAGGCTCAGCTTGTCGTCTTCCCAGCCGAGCATCAGGTTGCCGACGGTCTTGGACTGGTTGGGCAAATCGATATCGCGCTTGAGGCTGGCTCCGGTCGCTGCGTCAACGCCCTTGATACTGGCATTGGAGCGGCTGAACGTGCTGTTGGCGCCCAGGATCAAACCGTTCCAGGGTGACGGCAGCCAGTCGAACTTCTGCGAGTAGGCCAGTTCCAGGCCATAGAGCTTGGCGCTGTCGCCGTTGGCATAGCTGTGGGCTTCGGTGAAGTCGACCCACTCGCCGCTGCCCGCCAGGTCGTTGTTGTAGACGAAGTTTTTAATGTCTTTGTAGAAGAGGAACGCCGACACCGTGCCCGCCTGCCCCATAAAGTGCTCGATGCCAAGGTCGAAGTTGCTCGATTCCAGCGGCTTGAGGTTGGGGTTGCCGAACTCGGCTTTGTCATCTTCGATAACAAAGCCCGGGGCTAGCTGGCCAAAGGTCGGGCGCACGACGGTGTTGGTCCAGGCCGCCCGCACCTGGGTGTTTTTCGCCAACTGATAGCGCGCATGCAGGCCCGGCAGCCAGTGGTGGTAATCGCGCTGGGTGTTTTGGTCTGCAAAGACGCCATCGCGCACGCCCGTACCCTTGGCCTCGAACTCGGTGCCCTCGTAGCGCATGCCGGCGATAAAGCGCCAATCATCGATATCCAGGGTATTCATCAGATACGCAGCATTGATGTCTTCGCGCATCTTGAAGTCATTGGCCCGCGAGTCCTGCTCGTTGTAGAAGTCGTCGCGGTTGAGGCCGCCGATCAGGTCCTTGATCGCCCCGCCGCTGATGCCCGGGCCGTACTGGCCAAGGTTGTAGTGCAGGTTGCCCTTGTTGAACGCATTGAGGCTCAGTTGCTCGTCGCTGAAGCCCAGGTCGGAGAAGTCCTTGTAGGTCCAGGCATTGAGGTCGTTGTCCTTGTTGCGCCGGCTGACCTTGCCGCCGAACTTGACCTGGGAGGCGTAGCCCTGCACGTCGTAATCGCGGGCCAGGTCCAGGCGGATATTTTTCTCGGTGTCCTTGGTGTGCTGTTCTTGCCAGTCCACCTTGTCGAGGCTGAAGTTGGTCGGGTCATAAAAGCCAGCGCCGATGATCGGCCGCGGTTTTTCGGTGTCGTAGAAACCGCCGTTGCCAATGCTCGAGCTGCCCTTGAACGTTGCGCCGGCGATGCCTCCCGGGTTGTCTTCGCTGGACTCGCTGTAACCGGCCTGTCCGCTGAGGGTCCACAGGCCCATGGTGCGTTCGCCGCCGAATACGTAGGACTGGATTTCCTGGGTTTCCTCGCGCTGCTTGAGCTTGCGCTTGGTCTTGGTTTTACCCACCTCGTCTTCGGCCTGGGGGTCGGAGAATTCAAAGGCGGTGGAGTTGCGGGTTTCGTTGTCCTCAAAGCGGCTGTACAGGGTGCGCAGGTACAGACTGGTGTCGTCGTCGGGCTTGTAATCAAAGTTGAGGCCGCCACCGGCACGCTCGCGGCTGATCTCGTAAACACGCTGTTCAAAGCTGTTCAGACGGGCGCCATCGGTGAAATCCCAGTCGCCGCCGGTTTCGACGTTGTCGGAGCGAAAGTCGCGCTTGTTCCAGCTCAGGGCTGCGGCCACACCGAAGTTGTCGACACCGTCACCCAGGCTGAAACGGTCGCTGATGGCGCCCGACACCTTGGGGCTGGTCTTGTGGCTGTTCTTGTTGTATCCGGCCTCGGTGCTGCCGGTGAAAAACAGGCCGTCATGGTCGAAGGCCGAGAGGCTTTGTACGTCTACCGTGCCACCCAGGGAGTTGGCGTCCATGTCCGGGGTCAGGGTCTTGATCACCGACAGCGACTGCACCAGCTCCGAGGGCAAGACGTCCAGGGCCACGGCGCGGCGGGCGCTTTCCGGGGAAGGCACCAGGGTGCCGTTGATGGTCACGCTATTGAGGTCCGGGCCCAGGCCGCGCACGCTGACAAAGCGGCCTTCGCCCTGATCGCGCTCAATGCTGATACCGGGCAGGCGCTGTACCGCCTCGGCCACGTTGGCGTCGGGCAACTGCGCCACGCCATCGGCATGCACCACGCTTTCGATGGTGTCCGAGTTGCGTTGTTGCTTGAGTGCCTTGTCCAGGCTGACGGCCTGACCGACTACTTCGACGTGTTCAGTGGCACCGATGGCCGATGTCTCGGCGGCGCTCAAACGTTCGCTGGCGATTGCCAGGGCCAATGCACTGACCGTAAAGCCGACCCACTGCGCCTTGCTGCGACACTTGTACATGTTGGTGCTCCCCCAAAATCGCACGTCAGGCCGGGCAAATGGCCCGACAACTTGGGAGCGAAAGCTAGGGTCGGCGGATGACAGCGCTGTGACAGTGTTCGGCGAAACGCCCGAAACAAAAGGTTTCAAGCAGTGAGAAAGGGGTAAATGAGCTGATTTGACCTGATTACGAAAGGATCGCCCCCCGTAGCAGCTGCCGAAGGAACGAGGCTGCTGCTACGAAATCGGGGGCAACCACGAGCTTGCGTTTAACTTTTTTTTCACCACACACCTGAGCTGATTCGACCCGCAAGCCCCGTCATACAGTTGTCACACCGCTCTGCTCTGCTGACCGGCAATAGGTTTGGGTAGAACTGTGATGACTTGGTTAAACGTCCTTAAACACCATCGCTACAAGCTTGGTTTACTGCTGCTGGCCGCCAATGCCGCGGTACTGCTCAACCTGGCATTCGGCACGCCCAAGGCCTTCAGCGAATGGCACTGGCTGGATATCTTCGGCGAGGGCGGCACCGCCCTGTTTATGCTGTTCTGGCTGGGGCTGGTGATTAAAAGCCGGCCCACCGGGCGGGTCACCAACTACCTGGCGTACGGCCTGTGCTTTATGTTTTTTTCCTGGTGGGTGGATGTGCTCGACGAGTTTATCCGCCTGCCCAAACATATTGGCTGGGATCACTGGATGGAGTCGGCACCCATGCCCGTCGGCATGATTCTGCTGACCATCGGCCTGTTTCATTGGCACCGCGAGCAGCAGGCTATCAATCAACAGATGGAGAAGCGCGAGCGGGTATTTCGCGAGCACCGGCTGTTCGACAAACTCACCCCCCTGGGCGGCGCCGGTTACCTCAAGCACCAGGTCAGCGACTGCCTGGCGCAAAGCGTCGAGCAGCAACAGCCGCTGTCACTGCTGGCGCTGGATATCGACGATTTCACGTCCATCAACCAGCATTACGGCCACGCCGAAGGTGATGCCGTGTTGCAGGCCCTCAGCCAGTTGCTGCTGCTCAACCTGCGTCGCCACGATCTGCTCTGCAGGCTGGCAGGTGACCGTTTTGTGGTGCTGTTGCCCAATACCGGCGAGAGTCAGGCCCGCCTGCTGGCGCTGGAACTGCAGCAGGCGGTGCAGAGCCTGGCCCACAAAACCCGCCAACAGGGTGAACGGGTGTATCTGTCGGCCACTACCGCGGTGGTGATGGCCGTCAACGAAGCGCCCGATGAGCTGCTCAAGCGCCTGAACCTGACACTGGTGCGGGCCAAGCCGCCACGGAGCAAACGCGCATGACCCTGGACAGCCGCTGGTACGAAGCCGACAGCCGCTTTATTGCCGGGCACTATCAACCTGCGACCCTGATTGATCTGGCGTTGTCGCGGGATATCGACAGCCATCGCCTGCTGCGCGGTACCGGGCTGTTTTACGAAGACATCGTCGCCGGGCACACGCGTCTCAGCCCCCAGCAGTGTTTTACCCTGATCGCCAATGCACAACGCTTACTCGAAGCCGATGACAGCAGTTTTCTGTTTGGCCAGCGCCTGTGGCCGGGACATTACGGCCCGGCTAGCCACGCCTTGCATCAGGCACAGAACCTGCAGCAGGCCCTGGAAACCCTGATCCATCACCGCGCCCTGCTCAGCCCCTTGCTCACCCCGCGGCTGTTGCTGGACGACAAATACGCCTATGTGTACTGGCTCGACAGTTGTGGGGCCCAGGAGCAATTGCGTTTTGTACTGGAGGCCAGTATGACGGCGCTGATGGCCATGAGTCAGTGGCTCAGTGGCGAGCGCCTGCCGTGGGAATGCAGTTTCAGCCATGCCGAGCCGCATTATGTGGAGCAGTACTGGGTACATCTGGGGGAGAACACCCAGTTTGGCTGCCAGCTGGACATGATGCGCCTGCCCCGTGAATACCTGACCCGGCCCTGGCCGAATGCCTCGGCCATTGCCCGCCAAGTGGCCTATCAACAGGCACAGGAGCAGTTGCACAGCCTGGGCTTTCGCGCCAGCCTGCTTGACCGGCTGTATGTGTACTTGCGCAACAATGCCCGGGAGGCTCCGGGCCTTGAGCAGGCCGCGCAGCATTTTTCGGTGAGCCAGGCCACCCTCAAGCGCAAGCTGAACAAGCACGGCACCCACTTTCAGGCCCAGCAGGATCAGGCGCGCAAGCATATGGCGCTGTATCTTTACCAGATCAAGGGGCTGAGCAATGAAGCGGTGGCCGAGTACCTGAACTTCAACGACCCGGCGAACTTTCGCCGCGCCCTGAAACGCTGGACGGGGTGTACGCCCAATCTGATACGGCAGTTTCTGGCGTTGTAAACCACTCCCCAAACCTGATGCGCGCAGGTGGATTGTGGGAGCGGGCTTGCTCGCGATGCAGGCCACGCCGGTTATCTGGCAAACCGCGGTGATGCTATCGCGAGCAAGCCCGCTCCCACAGGTTTAGCGGCGTTTACCAAACGGATCCTTGGCGCAGTTACCCCGCCAATTCACGCAACTTCGCCAGCTCTTCAGCCCCCAGCGGGATGCCTTCGCTCAACGATTTGGCCCGCTCGATAAAGCGCCGGTCACCCGGCATGCGCTCAAGCCCTACTGCATGCATCTGCCGAACCAGTTCTGCGCTGCGCTGGGCAAAGCTGTTGCCGCCAGATTTGCTCGGGTCGATCACGATCAGCAATTGGCCGGTCCACGGGGTTTGTGCACCCGGGTGTT
Source organism: Pseudomonas bubulae (assembly GCF_900618535.1). Taxonomy (GTDB): domain Bacteria; phylum Pseudomonadota; class Gammaproteobacteria; order Pseudomonadales; family Pseudomonadaceae; genus Aquipseudomonas; species Aquipseudomonas bubulae. Next base: position 915,623 of record NZ_UYJA01000001.1, read on the forward strand.
TCGACCAGTCAAACTCAAACGAGAAATTGCCCCCCGTCAGCGCCGCCGCCAGCAACTCGACCATCATCGACAGCGCCGAGCCCTTGTGCCCGCCAAAGGGCAGCAAGGCGCCGCCGTCGAGGATGGCTTTCGGGTCTTCAGTGGGCTCACCCTGCTTGTCTACGCCCATGCCAGCAGGCAACGAGTGGCCTTTACGAGCGGCAATTTGCACGTCGCCGTGGGCAATCGCACTGGTGGCCAGGTCGAATACGATCGGATTGCCATCCGCACAGGGTGCGGCAAAGGCAATCGGGTTGGTGCCAAACAACGGTTTTTGTGCACCGTGAGGCACTACGCAGGTCATGCTGTTGACCACGCTCAAGGCCACCAGGCCTTCTTCGGCAAACGGCTCGACATCCGGCCAAAGTGCGGCGAAGTGATGGGAGTTACGAATCGCCAGCACCGCAATCCCGGCACTGCGGGCTTTTGCCACCAGCAACTCGCGGGCGGCCGCCAATGCAGGCTGGGCAAAGCCCCCCGCCGCATCCACGCGGATAAACCCGCTGGCAACGTCTTCTACAACCGGCACCGCCTGGCCATTGACCCAGTTGCTGGCCAGTGATGACAGATAACCCGGAATGCGGAACACCCCATGGCTATAGGAACCATCGCGCTGCGCCCGGGCGCAGTTGTCCGCCAGTACCCCGGCAACCTCCGGCGAGGTGCCATGACGCTCAAAAATCCGTTGCAGCAAGGCGGTCAATTCGGCGAGGGAAAGCGACTGCGTGGATGACATTCTGGGGCTCCAGTCTGATTATTTTTGTCTGAGGCAAACTATCCTTCTATGACAGTTCTCTGTCAATTGTTGACTTAATGACAGAAAACATTCACTTTCTGCAACGCGCTGAAATAAAAACAGGAAGCAGTCGTGAGCCAGCCGATTAAACAACGCCTTGAAAGCAGTCTGTCAACCGCCGCCCCCTCGGGCCGGGCGATTGCCAGCTACATGCTGGCCAATCTCTACGAGCTGCCCTTTCAGACCGCCGCCGATATCGCCAGCAAATTGGGGGTCAGCGAGTCCAGTGTGGGGCGCTTTTGCCGTGCCCTGGGCTATAGCCATTTCAAGGATTTGAAAAACGATCTCAAGGACGACCTGGGCGATGGCCCGTGGCTGGTCGGTGATCGCTTGCAAGAATTCCGCCAGCAGTCGAGCCAGAGCCCGCAGGCCTTGCCGCGCAGCTTCGAGCTGGAAGTCGGGGCGCTGGTCAAGGTCTACGAATACAGCCTCACCCCGCAGTGGCGTGCCGTCAGCCAGCGCCTGGCCACGCGGCGCAAGGTGTTTGTCGCAGGCTTCCAGACCGAGCGCGGAATCGCCGCCTCGATGGTGCATTTACTGCAATACCTGCGCGATGGCGTGCAGCTGGTCGACGGCGCCGCCGGGCATTACGCCGATGTACTGCTGTGCCCGCCCGCAGACTGCGCCCTGGTGGTGTTTGAAGCCCGTCGCTACTCGCGCCACGCCCAGTTGTTGTGCCGCAAGGCACGCGAGGCCGGCATCGAGGTCACGCTGGTCACCGATACCTTCTGCGACTGGGCCGACCAGAGCGCCAATGAAGTGTTTCGCGTGCCCACCGAGTTCAACCTGTTCTGGGAGTCCACCGCGGCCATGCTGTCGCTGGTGCATTTGCTGATCAATGAAGTGTGCAAACAACTGGGGCCTGACGTTGAAAAGCGTCTTGAGGCAACCGCGGCCTTACACAATGAGTTCGTGGGCTACACATCCTCACCCGGATCAAAACAATAAAACGAGGTGCTAGATGAAATACGTCATTCGCTTTGCAAGTGCATGCGCACTGGTGGCCGCCGTTGCAGCCAACGCTCAGGCCGACACGCTGACTATCGCCACCGAAGGCGCCTACCCTCCCTTCAACACCACCAACTCGGACGGCACGGTGTCCGGCTTTGACGTCGACATCACCAATGCCCTGTGCGAGCGCATGAACGCGCAATGCAAGATCGTTGCCCAGGACTGGGACGGTATTATCCCGGGGCTGATGGCGAAAAAATACGACGCCATCGTCGCGTCGATGATCGTGACCGATGAACGCAAAAAGAAGATCGCGTTTACCAATCACTACTACCGCACCCCTCTGTCGATCGCCGTGCCTAAAGACTCTGATATCACCGATGCCCAGATCGACTTCAAGGGCCGCACCATCGGTGCCCAGGGCGCTGCAACCCAGGGCATCTACGCCGAAGACCACTACGAAAAAGCCGGCGCCAAGCTCAACCTGTACCCGACCCTGGACGAGGCCAACGCCGAGTTGAAAAACGGTCGTGTCGATGCGGTGATTGCCGACAAATTCCCGCTGCTGGAATGGATCAACAAGGCCAGCGACGACTGCTGCAAAATCATCGGTGACGTCAACGGCACCAATGCCGACGCCGCCATTGCCGTACGCCAGAGCGATACCGTGCTGCGCGAGCGTTTCAACAAGGCGCTGGACGAAATCGTGGCTGACGGCACCTATAAAAAGATCAGCAGCAAGTACTTCGACTTCGACATTTACTGAGTCGCCTGCCCTCGCTTGAGGGCCTCCCTGCCAATGACCCTGCCCTGCGCACATAACGTGCGCAGTGGCTGAATTTCGGCCCACTTTTGCCCGGGGATTCGAGCATGCTCGATCAACTCTCACTTCTTTCTTTTGCCAGTGGCGGCTGGGGCTCGGCGTTGCTCGCCGGCGCGCTGGTGACCATTGCCCTGGCCTTGAGCTGCCTGCCTATCGGCTTGCCCCTGGGCCTGGTCGTGGCGGTGGCGGCACGCTCGAAAAACCGTTGGCTGCGGGCGTGGGCGACGACCTTTTCCACGGTATTTCGCGGTTTGCCGGAACTGCTGACCCTGCTGATCATTTATTACGGCTGCCAGATCGCCGCACAAAAGCTGCTCGCCATGATGGGCTACGACGCGCAGGTGACGATCAATACCTTCGTCGCTGCGATGGTGGCTTTCAGCCTGGTATTTGCCGCCTTCTCGAGCGAGATCTGGCTGGGTGCGTTTAAAACCATTCCCAAGGGCCAGTTCGAAGCGGCCTCGGCACTGGGCCTGAGCAAATTCACCACCTTTCGTAAGGTGGTACTGCCACAACTGGCACGCATCGCCCTGCCGGGGCTCTCGAACAACTGGCTGTCGCTGCTCAAGGACACCTCGCTGGTGTCGACCATTTCCCTGGTGGACCTGATGCGCCAGACCAACCTGGCGGTCAGCGTGACCAAAGAGCCGATGCTGTTCTACACCGTCGCCTGCCTGGGCTATCTGTTTTTCTCGGCGATTTCCGGGCGTCTGTTCGCCTTCCTTGAACGCTACTTCAGCCGCCATCAACGGAGCGCGCAGCCATGAGTCTGGCGGATCTGCAAAACATGTTTCTCAACCCCGACCTGCTGGAACGCTACGGCCCGCGGTTTATCGACGGGCTGCTGGTCACCGGCAAACTGGTAGCGATTTCCTTTACCCTGGGGGCTTTGCTCGGTTTGCTGATCGCCCTGGGGCGTTTGTCGAGTAACCGCTTCTTGCGCAGTTTTACCGGTGCCTACGTGTACTTTTTCCGCGGCTCACCGCTGCTGGCGCAACTGTTTTTGCTGTACTACGGCCTCGGCTCGTTCAAGGGCTTCTGGCAGGACGTGGGCCTGTGGTGGTTTTTCCGCGATGCGTGGTTCTGCACCCTGCTGGCTTTCACCCTCAACACGGCGGCGTACCAGGCCGAGATCCTGCGCGGCAGTATCCTCTCCGTGGCCCAGGGCCAGCGTGAGGCCTGCAAAGCGCTGAACCTGTCGCGCTGGACCGCCTTCCGCAAGATCATTCTGCCGCAATCGTTGCTGGTGGCCATCGGCCCGCTGGGCAATGAACTGATCCTGATGATCAAGGCCAGTGCGATTGCCTCGCTGGTAACCATTTACGACCTGATGGGCGTGACCAAGATGGCGTTTTCGCGCAGTTTCGACTTTCAGGTCTACCTGTGGGCCGCCGTGCTGTATCTGCTGATCGTGGAAGTGGTGCGGCGCAGCCTGAAACTGATCGAAGGCCGCCTCGGCCGCCATTTGCAGTAAGCCCATTGCCCGGGCTGCGCACACGGCCCCCTGTTTTAAGGATTTGTTTATGCACTGCGACACTATCGTTCTGGGCGCCGGCATTGTCGGCGTCAGTACCGCGTTGCAACTCCAGGCTCGTGGGCGCAGCGTCGTGCTGCTTGACCGCGCCCAGCCAGGCAGCGGCACCAGCCACGGCAATGCCGGGCTGATCGAGCGCGCCAGCGTGATCCCCTATTCGTTCCCGCGGGAACTTTCGCGCCTGTTGCGCTATGGCCTCAACCAGCAATCGGACGTGCGCTACAGCCTCAAGCACCTGCCCAAGGCCGGGCCGTGGCTGTTGAAGTACTGGCAGCAATCCGCTCCCAAGGCGCTGGCCAGGGCCACCCGGGCCATGCTGCCGCTGATTGAACAATGCGTCAGCGAACACGACTTGCTGGCCGAGCCCGCCGGGGTGACTGCGCTGATCGATGACAGCGGCTGGATCGAGGTCTATCGCACCCAGGCCGACTTCGACAAGGCCCAACGCGATGCGGCGGCCTTGAGCGACTACAGGCTCAACTACCGGGTACTGGGCGAACAGCAGGTGCACGCCCTGGAGCCGGGCCTGCATAACGATGTGATCGGAGGCATTCACTGGCTCGATCCCAAGACCGTCAGTGACCCGGGCGGCCTGACCCGTGGTTATGCCGAATTGTTTGTAAAGCGTGGAGGCACCTTTGTCATCGGTGACGCCACCAACCTGCGGGCAACGGCCGGGCAATGGCAGGTCGAGAGCCAGAAGGGCCTGATCGTCGGCAACGAAGTGGTGATTGCCCTCGGCCCGCAAGCACGGGCGATTTTCGAACCGCTGGGCTATCGCATTCCCCTGGCAATCAAGCGCGGCTATCACATGCATTACGCGGCCAAAGACGGCCACACCATGCAGCACCCGATTCTGGATTCGGTGGGCGGTTATGTGCTGGCACCGATGGTGGGCGGTATTCGCCTGACCACCGGGATCGAATTTGCCGACAGCGATGACCCGATCAACGAAATCCAGTTGCGCCGCTGCGAGGAGCGCGCCCAACGCCTGTACCCGCTGGGTGAGCGTGTGGATGCCGAACCCTGGCTGGGCCGGCGCCCGTGCCTGCCGGATATGTGCCCGGTGATTGGCCCTGGCAGCCGCCACAAGGGCCTGTGGTTCAACTTTGGCCACGCCCACCACGGCCTGACCCTGGGCCCGGTCAGCGGGCGTCTGCTGGCCGAAATGATGACCGGGGAAAAACCTTTCACCGACCCTGCGCCCTACAGCGCCGAGCGTTTTCACTGATTACTGGAGACACACCATGCTTGCACAACCTGCTTACGTTCATCCTGTGTCGCCAGTCACTGACACCCGCAAGGTCGTCGTGGATATCGCCGGGCTGAACAAATATTACAGCGCTTTTCACGTGCTCAAGGGCATCGACCTGAAGGTGCGCGAAGGTGAACGCATTGTGCTGTGCGGCCCGTCCGGCTCTGGCAAGTCGACGCTGATCCGCTGCATCAACCGCCTGGAAATCGCCGAGCAGGGTCGCATCCTGATCAACGACACCGACCTGGCACTGCCAACCCGTGAAGCGGCAAAAGTGCGCAGTGAGATCGGTATGGTGTTCCAGCATTTCAACCTGTTCCCGCACATGAGCGTGCTGGACAACTGCATCCTGGCGCCGATGTCGGTTCGCGGCCTGTCGCGTAAAAAGGCCATTGAACTGGCCCAGCATTTTTTGACCAAGGTGGGCATTGCCAGCCAGGCTGAGAAATACCCGAGCCAGTTGTCCGGCGGCCAGCAGCAACGTGTGGCCATTGCCCGGGCGTTGTGCATGGAACCGAAAATCATGTTGTTCGATGAGCCGACTTCGGCGCTGGACCCGGAAATGGTCAGCGAAGTGCTGGATGTGATGGTCAACCTGGCGGGCAGTGGCATGACCATGTTGTGCGTGACCCATGAAATGGGTTTTGCCCGGCAGGTGGCGGAGCGGGTGTTGTTCCTGGATGGCGGCATGGTGATTGAAGACTCGCCGCCCGAGGAGTTTTTCAACGCCCCGAAAAGCCCGCGGGCCAAGGCGTTTTTAGCCCAGATCGTGCATTAAGAGCAAAGCCCCTCACCCCAACCCTCTCCCAAAGGGAGAGGGGGCTAAAGGCCAAAGCAGATTATCGCAACGCCACAAATCAGTCCCCTCTCCCTCCGGGAGAGGGTTAGGGTGAGGGCGCTTTACAGCTGCGCCGCCAATCTCGACCCCTGATCAATCGCACGCTTGGCATCCAGTTCCGCCGCCACATCGGCACCGCCGATCAAATGCACGCTCTGCCCCGCTGCAACCAGGCCATCCTGCAACTCACGCAACGGATCCTGCCCCGCGCAAATCACAATATTGTCTACAGGCAATACCTGCGGCTCGCCCTCGCCAATACGCACATGCAAACCGGCATCGTCGATGCTCAGGTATTCCACGCTGTTGAGCATCTGTACCTGCTTGTTTTTCAGCCCGGCGCGATGGATCCAGCCAGTGGTCTTGCCCAGCCCGTCACCCACCTTGCTCGCCTTGCGTTGCAGCAAGTACACCTGACGCGCCGGGGCATGCACCTGAGGCTTGATCCCGGCCACACCGCCGCGAGCCTCAAGCTCGGTGTCGATGCCCCACTCTTTCCAGAACGCTTCACGGTCCTGGCTGGTAGACACCCCCTGGTGCACCAGAAACTCCGACACGTCAAAACCAATCCCGCCCGCGCCAATCACTGCAACCTTACCGCCCACCGGCTTGCGCTCCAGGATCACGTCCAGATAGCTCAGAACCTTGGGGTGGTCGATACCCGGGATCGCCGGCGTGCGCGGTGCGATGCCGGTGGCCAGGATGATTTCGTCAAACTTGCCTTCGACCAGTTGCTGCACATCCACCCGGGTGTTCAGGCACACCTCGACACCGGTGGTTTGCAGTTTGCGCTTGAAGTAACGCAGGGTTTCAAAGAACTCTTCCTTGCCCGGTATGCGCTTGGCCACATTGAACTGCCCGCCAATCTCGCTGGCTGCGTCAAACAGCACCACTTCATGCCCGCGCTCAGCCGCCACGCTAGCCGCAGACAGCCCGGCCGGGCCGGCACCGACCACGGCGATTTTTTTCACCGCGATGGTCGGCAAATAATTGAGTTCGGTTTCGTGGCAGGCTCGGGGATTGACCAGGCAACTGGTCAGCTTGCCGCCGAAGGTGTGGTCCAGGCAGGCCTGGTTGCAGCCGATGCAGGTGTTGATCTCATCACTGCGCCCGGCAGCCGCCTTGTTGACGAACTCCGGATCAGCCAGGAACGGCCGCGCCATCGACACCATATCGGCATCGCCTTCGGCCAGGATCTGCTCGGCGATTTCCGGGGTGTTGATGCGGTTGGTGGTGATCAGCGGCACACTCACCGAACCGCGCAGCTTGGCGGTGACTTTGCTGAAAGCCGCACGGGGTACCTTGGTGGCGATGGTCGGGATGCGTGCTTCATGCCAGCCAATACCGGTGTTGATCAGGGTCGCACCGGCCGATTCGACCGCCTTGGCCAGTTGCACGATCTCTTCCCAGACGCTGCCGCCTGCCACCAGATCGAGCATCGACAGACGATAGATAATGATGAAATTCGGGCCAACGGCTTCGCGCACGCGACGCACGATTTCCACGGGCAGGCGCATGCGGTTTTCGTAGCTGCCACCCCAACGGTCAGTACGCTGGTTGGTGTGCGCCGCCAGGAACTGGTTAATCAGGTAACCCTCGGACCCCATGATTTCGACACCGTCATAGCCGGCACTCTGGGCCAGCCTGGCGCAGGTCACGAAGTCGCTGATCTGCTTTTCGATGCCCTCTTCATCCAGCTCCCTGGGTTTGAACGGGTTGATCGGCGCCTGGATCGCACTCGGCGCAACCTGGCGCGGGCTGTAGGCATAACGCCCGGCGTGGAGGATCTGCAGGCAGATCTTGCCGCCGGCATCGTGTACTGCGCGGGTCACAACCACATGCTTTTCGGCCTCTTCCACCGTACTCAGCTTGGCTGCACCGCTGTACACCCCACCCTCGTCGTTGGGCGCAATGCCGCCCGTGACGATCAGGCCCACGCCACCCCGGGCACGCTCGGCAAAGTAGGCGGCCATGCGTTCAAAGCCACCGGGCTTTTCTTCCAGGCCGGTGTGCATCGAGCCCATCAGGCTGCGGTTGCGCAAAGTGGTAAAACCCAGATCCAGCGGGGCGAGCAAGTGCGGGTAGCGAGTGGCGGTCATCAGTAGGCTCCACAACGGGCGAAATCACGGAACGCGGGATGCTCTGCGGCTCCCGTCGTTGATCTGAGGCACAGTAAAGACTCAACCGACCCCACTCAATGACCCAAAGTTACAAATTATTAACCCAAATGCGCAGCACCCCTTGGCAAGCCAACAACCGCCGCCTACCCTGTAGATTGAATTCCGCTGAAAGCTGTCTGTTTTATTTATATGCGCAAAATAATTGGCTGCACCTTACTGATTGCCCTCTTCGCTGCTGCAGGCGGTTATGCCTGGTGGACCACGCAACGGGATGTTGGCCACTACCTTTCTGACTTGCGCATCGAGCTCGCGATTAACGAGGGTGTGAATAATGATCGCGGCAACCTGCTGGGCATCGAGCCCGACCTGTCACCCCGCGACTACCAAAGCCTGGCGCTGGTCCATCTGAAACTGGCGGCCTACTTGAACAGCGCCCGCGATGCCGGGCTGGTCAACGGCAAAACCGTAGTGGTACTGCCGGAACATATCGGTTCCTGGTTGATGTTTCGCGGTGAAAAAAGCCAGCTGTATCAAGCCGCCAACCTCAATCAAGCGATGCACTGGCTGGCCATCAGCAACCCGCTGGCCTTTGCCAATGCATGGTTGCGCGCTGACGGCGAAAGCCGGGTCAACGATGCTCATCTGCGCATGAAAGCCAACAGCATGGCCGACGATTACCAGACCCTGTTTGGCGGCCTGGCCAAAGAGTTCGGGGTCACCCTGGTGGCCGGCAGTATCGCCTTGCCCGACCCGCGCATTGAACACGGCAAACTGCTGGTCGGCACCGGCGCGTTGTACAACAGCAGCGTGGTGTTTGACCGCGAGGGTGCCGCCATCGGCACTCCGCAGCGCCAATTGCTGCCCACCTATGAAGAACAGAGCTATATCCAGCCCAGCCCCGATCATGAGCTGAATGTGGTCGACACCCCGGCCGGGCGCCTGGGCATCCTGATCGGCAGCGACAGCTGGTACCCCGAGAACTACCGCACGCTGAACGAAAAAGGCGCGCAACTGATCGCAGTGCCCGCGTTTATCGTCGGTAAAACCACTTGGGACAAGCCCTGGGGCGGTTACAAAAGCGTGTCGACGCCCAGTGAAATCAGCCTCAAGCCCGGCGAAGTCACTGAGGGCGATGCCTGGCATCGGCTGACCTTCACCAGCAGCCTGCCCATCAGCACCGCCAACGCTGGCGTCACCGTGTTCTTGCGCGGCAAGTTCTGGGACAAGCACAGCACCGGCCAGGGCTTTATCAGCCGCAACGGCCAGACCAGCCCGGACCAGCCTGGCAGCGGTGCACGACTGCTGAACCTCTGGTTATAGAATGATGAAACCACTGCCGATGCGCCTGGGCGATCTATCGGTCGGGTTCGTTGAGTCCCTGGCCGACGCCGTGCGCAGTTGCGGCCACGACCCGGCCCCCCTGCTCGACCAGTTCGGCCTTGACCCAGCCCGTCTGGCCCAGCCTCTGGCACGCCTGTCGATCCCGCGCTATATGCGCCTGGGCCACGCCGCAATTATGCTGACCGGCGAGCCGGCACTGGGCCTGCGTATGGGCCAACTCAGCCGTCTGGGCCAGGTGGGCCTGGCCGGCGTCACTGCAGCCCAGGCACCCACAGTGCGCGAAGCGGCCCGCACCCTGATACGTTTCGAACCCTTGTACGGCTCCAACTACCGCGGGCAGTCAAGCCTGCACGAAGACGCCCAGGGTGCCTGGCTGCGGTTTTACTCCATCAGCCCGTACAACGCCTATAACCGCTTTGTGGTGGACTCGATCATTGCCGGCTGGTTGCAGCACCTGTCCGCGGTTGCAGCCCGGCCCTTGAGCTGCGAGCAGATCGATATCGAATTCAGCGAACCGGATTACGCCCAATGCTACAACGGGCTGGGCAGCTCGACCCTGCAGTTTCGTGCAGAAACCAACCAGCTGCGCCTCAATCACGCCACCCTCGACCTGCGCAACCCGCAGCACTGCCCCAGCACCTGGGCCTACCTGCTGCAACTGTGTGAGCGCGAACTGGAGCAAATGACCCGCACCCGCAGCCTGCGCGAGCGCATTACGCAACTGCTGGGGCCTTTGCTCAATGGCGGTCGCGAACCCGACCTGGAGGAAGTGGCGGCACGCCTCAAGCTGCCGACCTGGACCTTGCGCCGCAAGCTGGCCGAAGAAGGCACGCAATTTCGCGCCATTCTCAACGACACACGCCGCGACCTCGCCATGACCTATATCCGTGATACGGAGCTGGCCTTCGGCGAAATCGCTTATTTGTTGGGGTTTGCCTCAGCCGAGGCGTTTCAGCGGGCCTTCAAGCGCTGGAATGCGCAGACGCCGGGAGAATACCGACGGCGTCAGCGCCAGACTGCCTGATGCTGCACCGGGCTCAAAGCTCGGTCGCATCGTCGGCAGGTTCCAGCGGGTCCAGTTCAAAGGCCTGGTATTCAAGCAGCTCTTCCTGATAGTCGTCCATACAGCATCCCTTTTCAGTCTGTTTGTTTAAGTCATGCCTGAGCATAAAGTGCCCGCATGAAGGAAAAATGACACCTTCGCGGGCACTGTCAATACTCATCGTTAAACGTAGCAGAGCTTTTGAGATTTACTGCACAGTTATTGAACGGGGGAAGGCTCTACGGCGGCAGGTACGGAGGTGATGGCAGGCTCGGTCACAGGCTCGACCACAGGCGTGACTGGCGCCACCACTGCAGGTACCGTTACCGGGGCCTCCAGCACAGGTAGAACAGGTTCGGCTGCGGCCGGGGGCAGCAGCACAGGCTCGCTGGCAGGCGCCACAACTGGCTCGGGCACAATAACCGGCTGGGGTGCAGGCACAATCACTTCAGTCGGCACTGGCGCAGGCTCAGGCACGCCCAGATCAGGCTTGGCTTTTTGCGGCGCCTTTACCGCTTTCACGACTTCCTTGGGCTTGGGCAGGAACACTTCGACCAGGCCAAAAAAGCGGTCATAGAACTGCGCCGAAGACACCGTCTCGCTGGCGACTTTGACCATCGAATCATCGGTTGAACCAATCGGCATCGACACCGAACCCAGCACACCGACACCCAGACTGGCAGAGTTGTTGACTTTCTTCAGGGCGTAACGGTCCTGCAGCGCATTGGCAAACATGGTGGCGTGATGCTCAGAACCGCCATCGTCGGCACACACAATGTTGAAGCTGATCTCCAGATGGCTTTCGCCGGTTTGCTGGAAGCTCTTGTGGCCGCTGATCATTTTCGGGTCATTGCTGGTGATGATATAGCCCTGGCTAAGCAAGGCGCGCCGCGCTGATTCGCAGGCTGTCTTGTCGGTCACCGGGTAATTGCGCGAGAACGTACCGGAGTCATCGAAGTTTTCATGTTCATAGATGGCAGTTTTCTTCGACGAGCAACCTGCCAGGCCAGTCAGCACGAGAGCGACTACCACGGCACGCACGGGGAATGACATAAGCATTGAAAATCCTGAAGAGAACGGTACGGGGCGTATTGTGCATCAAGTGGTGATAATCGCGGGCAGTTTGTCGCATCTGATCGTGGATCGCGGCCTGAAACCGCATTCGACCCCACTGTGGGAGCGAGCCTGCTCGCGAAGGCGCCAAGAGCTTCGCGGTTATCCGGCAAGTCCGGCATCTTCGCGAGCAGGCTCGCTCCCACAGTGGCTGGGTCCGTACAAAATCCCGGGCACAAAAAAAGCGACCCTGGGGTCGCTTTTTATGTAGATTCAGGGAGTTCAAGGGCCCTGAAGCAAATATGGCGCAGCGGACGGGACTCGAACCCGCGACCCCCGGCGTGACAGGCCGGTATTCTAACCGACTGAACTACCGCTGCGTATCGCTCGGACTTGCGTCCGTTTGAAACTTTTAAAACCTGTGACTGAAGAGCTTCGGTGCTTTTCAATCGCAAACCAGGCGAACCTGATTTGTACAAATATGGCGCAGCGGACGGGACTCGAACCCGCGACCCCCGGCGTGACAGGCCGGTATTCTAACCGACTGAACTACCGCTGCGCGTCGGTGGCAGCTCCTTTCGGAACGACCTTTCTCTTGCGAGAATCTCAAGAAGTGGTGGGTGATGACGGGATCGAACCGCCGACCCTCTGCTTGTAAGGCAGATGCTCTCCCAGCTGAGCTAATCACCCTTTGCTTCGTTGAGGCCGCGAAATTTACGCACCTATCGAAGCTAAGTCAAGGACAAGATTGGTTTTTTTCAAAACAAGCAAAAATAGTGGCCTGGCCTTAATCGCCATAGATCATCTTCTTGCTCATGCCGCCATCCACCACAAACTCCTGACCCGTGACAAAACCGGAGTTGCGCGACAACAACCAGGCAACCATCGCGGCAACGTCCTCCACAACCCCTGCCCTGCCAGCAGGGTGCTGAGCGTGATCGGCGTCCGTCAACGGCGCTGCACGCCTTACAGATGGATCACGGGCGTCGATCCAGCCCGGGCTTACAGCATTGACCCTGATTTGCGGGCCAAGGCTGATGGCCAGCGCATGGGTCAATGCCAGCAACCCGCCCTTGCTTGCCACGTAAGCCTCGGTATCAGGCTCCGACTGGCGCGCACGGGTGGAAGCCAGGTTGACGATCGCCCCGCAATGGGCACGCAGATACGGCGCACAATGCTTGGCCAGCAACATCGGCCCGGTGAGATTGACCGCCAGCACGCGATTCCACTGCTCCAGATCGAGGCTTTCCAGGGGCGTGTTGTGCGGGTCCGCAATCGCGGCGTTGCACACCAGCCCGTCCAGCCGTCCGAACTGCCCCAGCACTTGCGCGACACACTGGATGACATCGTCTTCAACCGACACATCCATGCGCACAAACCAGGCACTGTCGCCCAGCGCCTTGGCCACTTTTGTGCCCCGGGCGCGGTCAATGTCGCTGAGCACCACTTGCCAGCCTTCACTGACCAGCCAGGCTGCAATGCCCAGGCCAATGCCCCGCGCAGCACCGGTGACCAGTGCTACACGGCCATTGCCGCTTACCGGCGCCTCGAGCATCCAGTCGGTCACAGCGCGGCCAGGCCTCGTGCGAGGTCGGCTTGCAGGTCACTGACATCTTCCAGGCCTACGGCGATGCGGATCAGGCTGTCACGAATACCGGCCGCTTCACGCTCTTGCGGTGCCAGGCGACCATGGGAAGTGGTCGCCGGATGAGTAATCGTGGTTTTGCTGTCACCCAGGTTGGCAGTGATCGAGATCAGACGTGTCGCGTCGATAAAGCGCCACGCGCCTTCTTTGCCGCCCTTGACCTCAAAACTGACCACGGCACCAAAGCCGCGCTGCTGGCGCTGGGCCAATTCGTACTGTGGATGGCTCTTGAGACCGGCGTAGTGAACCTTCTCTACGCCATCCTGCTGCTCCAGCCACTCGGCCAGGGCCTGGGCACTGGCGCAGTGAGCGCGCATGCGCAGGTTGAGGGTCTCCAGACCCTTGAGGAAGATCCACGCGTTGAACGGGCTCAGAGTCGGCCCGGCGGTACGCAGGAAACCGACGATTTCTTTCATCAGCTCGCCACGACCGGCCACTACCCCACCCATGCAACGACCCTGGCCATCGATGAACTTGGTTGCCGAATGCACCACGATGTCTGCACCCAGCTTCAGCGGCTGTTGCAAGGCTGGCGTGCAAAAGCAGTTGTCGACCACCAGCAAGGCACCCTTGGCGTGGGCGATTTCAGCCAGCGCGGCGATATCGACCAGCTCGGCCAGCGGGTTGGACGGCGACTCGACAAACAGCAGCTTGGTGTTGGGCTTGATCGCCGCGTCCCAGCCAGCCAGTTCGGCCAACGGCACGTAATCGACCTGCACGCCAAAGCGCTTGAAGTACTTCTCAAACAGGCTGATGGTCGAACCGAACACACTGCGCGAGACCAGGATATGGTCGCCGGCGCTGCACAGGCTCATCACCACCGACAGAATGGCTGCCATGCCCGTGGCCGTGGCTACAGCCTGCTCGGCACCTTCAAGGGCGGCGATGCGCTCTTCGAAAGCACGAACGGTGGGGTTAGTGTAACGCGAATAAACATTGCCTGCCACCTCGCCCGAGAACCGCGCTGCCGCGTCTGCCGCCGTGCGGAACACGTAGCTGGAGGTCAGGAACATTGCATCACCGTGCTCACCTTCCGGCGTACGGTGCTGGCCAGCACGCACCGCCAGGGTGTCGAACGCTACGCCCTCAAGGTCGCTGTCCAGCCGACCCGCATCCCAATCCTGACTCATGCTGCCCACTCCTTGCTCTACTTTGTATTGGATAAACGCAAACCGGCCCATCAGGGCCGGTTTGGTGAACACTTAGTTGTTGTACAAGCCTATCGTCGCACCGACGCCCTGGGCAATCACCTTGGAAGCATCGTTGCGCGCACGCTCGATTCGCTCCAGGTAGTTGTCGTCAATATCGCCGGTGACGTACTTGCCGTCAAACACTGCACAATCGAACGCATCGATCTTGATCTTGCCACCACCGACAGCGTCGATCAGGTCAGGCAGATCCTGATAGATCAGCCAGTCGGCGCCGATCAGCTCAGCCACTTCCTGGGTGCTGCGGTTATGGGCGATCAGTTCGTGAGCGCTTGGCATGTCGATGCCATACACGTTCGGGTAACGAACCGCCGGGGCCGCCGAGCAGAAGTAAACGTTCTTGGCGCCGGCTTCGCGGGCCATCTGAATGATCTGCTTGCAGGTGGTACCGCGCACGATCGAGTCATCCACCAGCATCACGTTCTTGCCGCGGAACTCGAGTTCGATGGCGTTGAGCTTCTGGCGCACGGATTTTTTACGTGCAGCCTGGCCCGGCATGATGAAGGTACGACCGATGTAACGGTTTTTCACGAAGCCTTCGCGGAACTTGACGCCCAGATGGTTGGCCAGTTCCAGTGCAGCGCAGCGGCTGGTGTCCGGAATCGGGATCACCACGTCGATATCGTGCTCAGGACGCTCACGCAGGATCTTCTCGGCGAGTTTCTCGCCCATGCGCAGACGGGCCTTGTACACCGACACGCCGTCGATGATCGAGTCCGGGCGCGCCAGATACACGTGTTCGAAGATGCACGGGGTCAGTTTCGGGTTTACCGCGCACTGACGGGTGTGCAGCTTGCCGTCTTCAGTGATGTAAACCGCTTCACCCGGCGCCAGATCGCGGATCAGGGTAAAGCCCAGTACATCCAGGGAAACGCTCTCGGAGGCGATCATGTACTCGACGCCTTCGTCGGTATGACGCTGACCGAAGACAATCGGACGAATGCCGTTCGGGTCGCGGAAACCGACGATGCCATAACCGGTGATCATCGCAACCACGGCGTAACCGCCACGGCAACGGTTGTGCACGTCAGTCACGGCAGCAAACACGTCTTCTTCAGTCGGCTGTAATTTGCCGCGCTGCGCCAGTTCGTGAGCGAAAACGTTAAGCAACACTTCCGAATCGGAGTTGGTGTTGACGTGACGCAAATCAGATTCGTAAATCTCCTTGGCCAGCTGTTCAACGTTGGTCAGGTTGCCGTTATGCGCCAGGGTGATGCCATACGGCGAGTTGACATAAAACGGCTGGGCTTCAGCTGAAGTCGAGCTGCCAGCGGTTGGATAGCGCACGTGGCCAATGCCCACGTTGCCGACCAGGCGCTGCATATGACGCTGATGAAAGACGTCACGAACCAGCCCGTTGTCCTTGCGCAGAAATAACCGGCCATTATGGCTGGTCACAATACCGGCAGCATCCTGGCCGCGGTGCTGGAGGACGGTTAGCGCGTCATACAGCGCCTGATTGACGTTCGACTTACCGACGATACCGACGATGCCACACATGCGACGCAACCCCTACTTAATGGATCTGAACTGAACACCACTCACTTGGGCTGGGTAGCCGGCAAGAGATGCTCCTTGAACGGAATGTCAGCGGGTACGCTGATTCCGCTGGCCAGCCACTGACTGCTCCACCCCAGAATGAGGTTTTTGGACCAGTCGGCAACCAATAGAAATTGTGGCACGAGCCGTGACTCCTGCCACCATGAGTCCTGCTGTACCGGCCCCAGGCTCAACAGCCCGACCGCAGTGACCACCAGCAATGCGCCACGCGCAGCGCCGAAAGCCATGCCGAGAAAACGATCGGTCCCGGACAGGCCGGTGACGCGAATCAGTTCGCCGATAAGAAAATTGATCATTGCGCCTACCAGCAAGGTGGCCACAAACATGATGGTGCACCCTGCGATAACGCGGGCGGAAGGTGTTTCGATGTATCCGGAGAGGTATTGCGACAGCGAACCGCCGAACATCCAGGCAACGACCCCGGCAATGATCCAGGTGCACAGCGACAATGCTTCTTTTACGAAGCCGCGCTTCAAGCTGATCAAAGCGGAGATGGCGATGATTGCAACGATCGCCCAGTCAACCCAGGTAAATGGCACAGTTCAGCCTACGGATAGATGAGGCGGCGCATTTTAGCAGAGCGCCGCCGCTCAGGTAAGGCGATTTATCCGTGCTTGTGCAATCAGATTGAACCTTTTTACGCTGTCAGCCACGTTCAGGCTGGAAGCGCACCACAAAACCCTTGAGGTTTTGCTGCTTGCCAAGCAAATCGCGCAGGCGATCGGCCTCTGCACGCTCCAGCAATGGGCCGACAAAAACCCGGTTCATCCCGCCGGAAGATCGCACATAAGCGTTATAGCCTTGATTGCGAAGGGTTTTTTGCAGGTTATCAGCACTGGCCCGATTGGACAGGCTCACCAGTTGCACCGACCAGCTGATTGGCAAGCCATTGGGATCAACACGCTTTTGCGTGGTGTCCAGCTTGGCCGGTGCCTGGGCAACGGTTTGCGCCGGCGTGACAGCCGGAGGCTTGGGCGCAGCCACTGCAGGCTTTGCCACGACCGGTGCGACCGGGGCTGGTGCCTGCTGCTCGACAACCGGCTGCTCAACCGGAGCCGGTTCCTCAGGGATCACCTGAGGCTCAGGCACGGCAACCGGCTCGACCTTGACCTGCGGCATTACCGGCATTTCAGGGGCGCTCGGTGCATCCACCTCAATCTGACGCAGCTCGTCCTGCCGGGAGAACAGCATCGGCAGAAAAATAACCGCCAGCGCCACCAGCACCAGGGCACCCACCATCCTTTGTTTGTACGCCTTATCCAGCAAAGCCATTTGCAGCCTCCTGCGTGGCACGCCGCTCCAACCACTCGAGCGCTTCGGCAACACAATAAAATGATCCGAACAACAGGATTTCGTCGTCAGTCGTGGCCCGTTCGCACTGCGCCTCAAGCGCTTGCTCCACGCTGGCATAAGCCGAAACAGCCGCCCCAAAACCCTGCAGCGCGGCCTCGACTTCAGCGCCCGGGCGCGTGCGCGGGGTATCCAGCGGCGCAACAGCCCAATGCGCGACCGAGCCCGTCAGTTGTGACACTACGCCATCCAGGTCCTTGTCGGCCAGCAAACCGAACACCGCCAGGCGCTTGCCTGCCACCGGCCGCTGCGCCAGGCGCCGCGCCAAATACTCGGCGGCATGGGGGTTGTGCCCTACATCCAGCAGTATATGCAAGGGCTTGCCCTTCCAACTGAACTGGCGACGATCCAGGCGCCCCGTGATGCGAGTACCTGCCAGCGCCGCGACAATGCGCTCCGGCTGCCAGGGCAGATCGGTCAACGCATAGGCCTGCACGGCCAGCGCCGCGTTTTCCATCGGCAGATCCAGCAGCGGAATATCGCGCAGCTCGATCAATTGCCCCCGGGCATCCTGACCACGCCAATGCCAGACCTGATCGGTACTGGCCAGATCAAAGTCACGACCGCGCAGAAACAGCGGGCAACCCAGCTCTGCAGCCTTGTCGAGCAATGTATGCGGCGGGTTCAGATCGCCACACAGGGCCGGCTTGCCGGCACGGAAAATCCCGGCCTTTTCAAAGCCCACGGATTCGCGGGTGTTGCCCAGATACTCAATATGATCGACACCGATACTGGTCACCAGCGCCAGGTCGGCATCCACCAGATTGACCGCATCCAGGCGCCCGCCCAGGCCGACTTCCAGCACCACGGCATCCAGCTGGGCACGCTCGAACAACCAGAAGGCTGCCAGCGTACCCATTTCAAAATATGTAAGGGATGTCTCGCCGCGCCCTGCATCCAGGGCCGCAAAGGCCTCGCAAAGCAGCTCGTCCGAGACTTCAACACCCTCAATTTGTACGCGCTCGTTATAGCGCAGCAGGTGGGGCGAACTGTAAACCCCCACCTTGAGCCCTTGCGCCTGCAGCAACGAAGCCACAAACGCACAGGTCGAGCCCTTGCCATTGGTACCCGTCACCGTCACCACCCGAGGCGCAGGCTTTTGCAGCCCCAAGCGGTTCGTTACCTCGCGTGCGCGATCCAGCCCCATATCGATGGCCGATGGATGCAACTGCTCAAGATAGGCGAGCCACTCGCCAAGGGTGCGCTGGGTCATAGGTTCGCAGGTGCCGGCGGAACAACGATGGTTTCAACAGGCGCGGCCACGAACACCGGTGTCGGCAAGCCCATCATTTGCGCCAGCAGGTTGCCCAGGCGCGGACGCAGCTCCTGACGTGCAACGATCAGGTCGATGGCGCCGTGCTCCAGCAGGAACTCGCTGCGCTGGAAACCTTCCGGCAGTTTTTCGCGAACGGTCTGTTCGATAACACGCGGGCCGGCAAAACCGATCAGCGCCTTTGGCTCAGCCACGATCACGTCACCCAGCATCGCCAGGCTGGCCGAAACACCGCCGTATACCGGGTCGGTCAGTACCGAGATAAACGGGATGCCTTCTTCACGCAGACGCGCCAGTACCGCCGAGGTCTTGGCCATTTGCATCAGGGAGATCAGGGCTTCCTGCATCCGCGCACCGCCCGAGGCTGCGAAGCAGATCATCGGGCAGCGGTGTTCAAGGGCGTAATTGGCCGCACGCACGAAGCGCTCGCCAACAATGGCACCCATAGAGCCACCCATGAAGGAGAACTCGAAGGCCGATACCACCACCGGCATGCCCAGCAAGGTACCGCTCATGGAGATCAGGGCGTCTTTTTCGCCGGTCTGCTTTTGCGCGCCGACCAGACGGTCCTTGTACTTCTTGCTGTCACGGAACTTGAGACGGTCAACCGGCTCCAGGTCTGCACCCAGTTCGGCACGGCCGTCGGCGTCCAGGAAGATATCAATGCGGGCGCGGGCGCCGATACGCATGTGGTGATTGCATTTCGGGCAAACGTCCAGGGTCTTTTCCAGCTCCGGACGATAAAGCACAGCGTCGCAGGACGGGCATTTGTGCCACAGGCCTTCAGGTACCGAGCTCTTTTTGACCTCGGAACGCATGATCGAAGGAATCAGCTTGTCTACCAACCAGTTGCTCATGCTTTCTTTCTCCAGTACCGGTGGCCAGAACAGTTCAGTTCAGGCCCCGTGTATGCCCTTGAGCTAAATTAATCAGGTGTGTGGCGATAATTGCCGGAACCGCGGTCCGCACTCGGCAAACCAGCAAAACCCTGCAACCCTCAGCCTTACCGACAGCACGCACCAGAGCGGCCGCCACTTAAATTTCTGCCCGTCTTCTCACCGGGCCCGCCTGCTTCGCAGAGCGGTATTGATGGACGGCGGCAGAGTGCCAGCCGTCACATCCGCATCAGTTTGCCGTGCGCACTGCCCGCATAAAGGCACGAATCCTGTCGTGATCCTTGATGCCCTTGCTCTTTTCAACGCCGCCACTGACATCCACGGCGTAGGGCTGCACCCGGGCGATGGCGTCTGCAACGTTGTCGGGCGTCAGGCCGCCGGCCAGGATAATCGGCTTGTGCAAACCCTGAGGTATCAAAGACCAGTCAAATGCCTGACCAGTTCCACCCGGTACACCTTCAACATAGGCATCGAGCAAAATACCGCTGGCCCCTGCATAGGCCTTGCAGGCACCGGCGATGTCATCACCGGCCTTGACCCGCAACGCCTTGATATAAGGACGGTGATAGCCTTCGCACTGCTCCGGGGTTTCATCGCCATGAAACTGCAGCAGATCCAGCGGCACGGCATCCAGGGTTTCGTTCAGCTCACAGGCGCTGGCATTGACGAACAACCCCACCGAAGTCACGAAAGGCGGCAAGGCGGCAATAATGGCCCGCGCCTGCGCGGCCGTGACTGACCGCGGGCTCTTGGCGTAGAACACGAAGCCTATGGCGTCAGCCCCGGCCTCGACCGCAGCCAGTGCATCTTCTATGCGGGTAATACCGCAGATCTTGCTGCGAACAACGGACATCTCGATAACACCCCGAACGCGAAAGCCCCGGATGGTAACAAATGCTTATCCGGGCGTCAGCCGTCCAGGCCGCTAAAACCGGTCAAGAAATGTGGACCAATGTAACGTTCCGGCAACTGGAACTCGTCGCGGTATTCAACTTGCACCAGATACAGGCCGTAGGGATGGGCCGTCACACCGCCCGAGCGCCGCTCGCGGCTCTCCAGCACTTCCTTGATCCACTCCACCGGCCGCTCGCCCGTGCCGATAGTCATCAGCACCCCGGCGATATTGCGCACCATATGGTGCAGAAAGGCACTGGCACGAATATCCAGCACAATCATGTTGCCGTGACGGGTCACGCGCAGGTGGTGCATTTCCTTGATCGGGGATTTGGCCTGGCACTGTCCGGC
Source organism: Pseudomonas bubulae (assembly GCF_900618535.1). Lineage (GTDB taxonomy): Bacteria > Pseudomonadota > Gammaproteobacteria > Pseudomonadales > Pseudomonadaceae > Aquipseudomonas > Aquipseudomonas bubulae. The sequence continues at coordinate 936,592 of NZ_UYJA01000001.1, forward strand.
GCGAAAGGCACTGAAATCATGCACGCCCAACAGATGTCGAGCTGCCTCGGCCATACGCTCGACATCCAGCGGGCGGTGGTTCCAGGTGATTTCCTGATTCAGATGGGCCGGCCGGATCTGATCGTTGTAGATCACATAGCGGTAGCGCCGGGCGATGGCCTTGAAGCGGGCATGGAAGTGCGCGGGCATGACCTGGGCCCAGGTGACGCTGATGTCATGGGGCAAATTGATATTGGCGCCCATGACCCAGGCTTTCAGGGAGCGCTCGGCCCGGGTGTCAAAATGCACCACCTGCCCGCAGGCATGCACACCGGCATCCGTACGCCCGGCGCACATCAGGGAGACCGGTGAGGCGGCCACTTTGGACAGGGCGTTTTCCAGGGTTTCCTGAACGGTCAGCACACCATTGGCCTGGCGCTGCCAGCCGCTGTAGCGCGAACCTTTGTATTCCACCCCAAGGGCGATTCGGTAAAAACCTTCCGCGGCCATTTCAGCGGCCGGGTTATCTATATTTGCCAAGGACTTGCAGCCTGCTCATAAACGCAAAGGCGGCCATTATAGGGCGCACCCGGCAAGACGCCATGAAACATTTAACCGGAACGTCAGACAAACCAGGCTTCGTAGCAGCTGCCGAAGGACATTTCAACTGTGGGAGCGAGCCTGCTCGCGAAGGTCGTTCGCGAGCAGGCTAGCTCCCACAGGGAGGGTTGACCGGCAACAGAGTATCTAAAGGCGTTTCACTCAGTTCAGGCGTGCCATCATTTCCAGGGCTTCGGCCTGCTGCTGTGGATTACCCTCCTCCATGACCTCGGTCAGAATATCCCGCGCACCTTCGTCGTCACCCATATCGATATAGGCCTGGGCCAGATCGAGTTTGGTGGCCGTTTCATCGGCGCCCGAGAGGAAGTCGAATTCCGGCTCATCATCGGCAAAGGGCTGTTCCAGCGATGATTGCTCAAGGCTTTGCGACAGGCGATGCAACTCGGCATTGACCTTGTCCAGCTCAAGGGCAAAGCTGTCCGCCGCCACAGCGGGTGGAGCGCTTTCTTCAGCCAGGGACAGGTCAAAGTCCGCCGGCAGGTCCAGATCAAAGTCCGACGCCCCTTCGTGAGCCGCCTGAACCTGAGCCTGCTGTTCAAGCACCGCTTCGAAACTGTCTGCCGCCGGCTTGTCGAGCCCTGCAGGTTCTGGCGTCACCACCGCAGGGGAAGCCGCTTCCAGTTCATCAAGGCTCAGATCAAAATCGTGATCGAACGCTGCAGGTGCAGGTGCAGCAGGCTCCGGCTGCGGTTCGACCTCGCGATCGTCGCGCATCATGTCCTGGACAAATTGCGCTTGCAGCTGGGTGGCCACCGCTGCGGTAGCAATGCCGGCCGCTGCCGCCACCGCCATGCCCGGATAACGATTTATGAGCTGCTCGACCTGGGCGTGATTCTTGCCATTGGCTACCAGTTGGCGCTCTTGAGCGATAAAAGCGTCACGATCACCCAGTTCGGCGTAAACCCGCATCAACTCAAGACGCAAATCACTGCGCTGGGGCTCCCGATCGATCGCAGCCTTGAGCAATACAACGGCCTCGCTCAACTGACGCTGCTCAATCAACCGCTCGGCCTGATCCAGCACATCAGCCGCAGGCTTGGCCAGGGTAACCGGCGCGACCACCGGAGCTACTGCCTCCACGACCGGTGCAGGTGCAGGTGCAGGTGCAGGTGCAGGTGCAGGATCGATACTGCGCGACGGCGCTTCAAGCCCCTCAAAACTGCTTTGCGGCAGATCCAGATCGGCTGCAAACCCGGACTCACTTTCAAGATCCCGAGCCATTCGCGCATGTTTTTGCGCTTCTTGCAGCGCCTTGCGCCGACGCACGAGCAACAACAGCAAGAGCAGCAACAAGACCGCCCCGCCGCCGACAAGCCCCAGTAATAGCGGGCTGTTCAGCAGGTCCTGAATGTTTCGCTCATGGCCTTGCGTCGCCCCGGTGTCTTCAGGACTTGGTGCCACTGCAGTGGCCGGCGCACCTTCGATTGCCGGCGCAATATCGGCTTCAGGCGCATCCGCGGCCTGCACGCCGGCCAACGCAACTGCCGGGTCGACAGGCGCACCTTTGCCGGCCTCCAGCCTGGCCAGTTGATCGTTCTTCAATTCAATCAAACGCTGCAGCTTGTCCAACTGGCTTTGCAGGTCTTTCATCCGGTCTTGCAGCTCGGCATTTTCACGACGGCTGCTGTCCAGACCTTCCTGAGTCATCGCCAGCTGGTCAGCCAGTTTTTTCGCATCCCCGGCAGCACCCTTGCCTGCCTGAGCGGAAACCAGACTCAAGGCATCCTGATGCACAGCCTTGGCGGCAGGCGCCGGCACAGGCTTGCGACCGGTTGCATCGAGTTGCTGGGCCAACGGTACGGTGCGACGGCCACTGCGCCAGTCGGCATTTTGCGACGCCACTTCGTTGATGGCCCTGGCCTGGGGCAATTGCACACTTTGCGAGGCATCTGGCAGGCGCAGTACCTGGCCGGTTTTAAGCCGGTTGATATTGCCGTTGATAAACGCATCAGGGTGCAGGGCCTGAATTGCCAGCATGGTCTGCTGCACCGAGCCGCCGTTGCGCGCCTTGGCGGCGATCTCCCACAGTGTGTCACGGGACGTGGTGGTGTACTGCACGGGCGCGGCAGGCGCAGACGTTGATGCCGCCGACGCGGCCTGCGGCGAGAACCGGGCGGGATCGAGCAACACGCTGTAGTCGCGCATCAAGCGGCCGTTGGGCCACATCACCTGCACCAGGAAGTTCACAAAAGGTTCGGACAGCGGCTGGCTGGAGGTGACGCGCAATACGCTCTTGCCATCGGCGTTGATGATCGGGGTAAAGCGCAAATCATCCAGAAACGCCGGGCGCGGAACTCCGGCCTTGCTGAACTCCTGTTCGGGGGCAAGGCTTGGCACCACTTGCGCAGCAGTCAGGTCCTTGACATCGAGCAGCTCGATTTCTGCCAGCAGCGGCTGGTTCTGCGCCGACTTGAGCGTCAGCTCCCCAAGCTCAAGCGCCTGCGCCATACCGGATGACAGCGCCGAAGCGGCAGCGATTGCCAACACCAATTTGCGAACCTGAACCATAGCCTCTTCCTTATTGGTACAGGCCTCGTCCCACGAGACCTGTATAGCAGCCAAGTATCTTTTACAGTTGGTCTTTTATCAACAACTCAGCCAACTGCACGGCGTTCAATGCGCCACCCTTGCGTACGTTATCTGACGTCAGCCACAGATTAAGTTCAGATGTGTCGTCCACACCGTGACGCACTCGACCGACATACACCACATCCTGACCTACGGCATCGCCAACAGCAGTCGGGTAGTCACCGGCTTCCACCAGCTCGATACCCTCACCTGCCTCGAGGGCGGCATTGACTTCAACCAGATCCACCGGCCCGGCCAGTTGCAGGGACACGCTGAAGCTGTCACCAAAAAATACCGGCACTTGCACACTGCTGGCCGATACCTTCAGCGTAGGCATAGCCAGAACTTCGCGCAGCTCATTGACCAAACGTTTTTCCAGCGGCACATGGCCCTGTGCGTCCGGCGGGCCGACCTGGGCCAGGACGTTGAAGGCCATCTGACGATCAAAGAAGCTGGTTTCCAGCGGATGCAGGTTCAGCAGCGCGGTGGTTTGGCGTGCCAGCTCCGAGACCGCTTCACGGCCTTGAGCGGAAACTGCCATGCAGGCCGTCACATTGACCCGCTGAATTTCCAGCACTCTTAGCAAAGGCGCCAGCACCACGGCCAGTGCGGTGGCCGAAGGACTCGGGCTGCTGACTTGCAGTGGTTTTTTCAAGGTTGCCAGCACCTGCGCGTTGGCTTCAGGTACCACCTGCGGCGCCTGTGCAGAAGGCAGCGCGCCGGACAGGTCGACCACCATGCTGCCGGCTGCACTGGCCTTGGCAGCAAAACTCAAGGTCACGGCAGGGCCTGCGGCAAAGAATGCCAGCTGTACGCTGCTGAAATCGAACGTGTCGACATCGCGCACCCTGACGTTTTTACCGCGAAAAGGCACCGAATGCCCGTCAGATTCACTGCTGGCCAGCAAGTGCAACTTGCCAACCGGAAAATCACGCTCTTCGAGCATTTGTACGATGGTTTCGCCGACAGTGCCGGTGGCGCCAACGACGGCGATATCAAAGGACTGGTTCATGTATCTACCTCAGGCGAAACGTGGGGAGCGGCACTGTACCGGGCACAACCCCGACAGGCAACGCGCCCGGCCTATTTGATGGATGATGACAACTCGTAGCAGCTGATCATCCAATAAAAAGCCCGCGCCTCTTGCGAGACGCGGGCTTGAACCTGCCAGAGGCGAATTAACGCTCCAGCAAAATCCGCAGCATGCGGCGCAGCGGTTCTGCCGCGCCCCACAGCAACTGGTCGCCCACGGTAAAGGCACCGAGGAACTGCGAACCCATGTTCAGCTTGCGCAGACGGCCAACCGGTACATTCAGGGTGCCGGTAACCTTGGTCGGGCTCAGTTCCTGGATGCTGGCTTCACGCTGGTTTGGCACCAGCTTGACCCAGGGGTTGTGCTGGCTGATCAAACCTTCGATATCGGCGATAGGCACATCTTTGTTCAGCTTGATGGTCAAGGCCTGGCTGTGGCAACGCATCGCACCGATACGTACGCAAATACCGTCCACCGGAACCGGGTTCTTGAAGCGACCCAGGATCTTGTTGGTTTCTGCCTGCGCTTTCCACTCTTCACGGCTTTGACCGTTCGGCAGCTCTTTGTCGATCCACGGGATCAGGCTGCCGGCCAATGGCACACCGAAGTTTTCGGTCGGGTAGGCATCGCTGCGCATGGCCTCGGCCACACGACGGTCGATATCCAGAATCGCGCTGGCCGGGTCGGCCAGTTGATCGGCGACCGCCGCATGAGTAGTGCCCATCTGCTTGATCAGCTCGCGCATGTTCTGCGCACCGGCGCCCGAGGCCGCCTGGTAGGTCATGGCGCTCATCCACTCTACCAGACCGGCTTCGAACAGACCGCCCAGACCCATCAGCATCAGGCTGACAGTGCAGTTGCCGCCGATATAGTTTTTGGTGCCGGCATCCAGCTGCTGGTCGATGACCTTGCGGTTGACCGGGTCCAGAATAATGACCGCATCATCCTGCATGCGCAGGGTCGACGCTGCATCGATCCAGTAACCTTGCCAGCCCGCCTCACGCAGCTTGGGGAACACCTCGCTGGTGTAGTCGCCGCCCTGGCAGGTCAGGATTACATCGAGGGTTTTCAGCTCTTCAATGTTGTAAGCATCCTTGAGCGGGGCAATATCCTTGCCCACGGACGGACCTTGTCCACCGACATTGGAAGTGGTGAAAAACACCGGTTCGATCAGATCGAAATCCTGCTCTTCCAGCATCCGCTGCATGAGCACGGAACCAACCATACCGCGCCAACCGACCAGACCTACACGTTTCATCGCAACTACACCTTTAACAAAAAGTGGGGTCGTTACTTCCACCAACAGGAAGTAACGGGCCCGAGAGATTACAGATTCTGCAGCGCCGCGACTACTGCATTGCCCATTTCCTGTGTTCCGACCCGGGTGCAACCCGTCGACCAGATATCACCGGTACGCAAACCCTGGTCCAGAACCAGGCTTACGGCCTGCTCGATGGCATCGGCAGCAGCGGTCTGGTTGAAGCTGTAACGCAGCATCATCGACACCGACAAAATGGTCGCCAGCGGGTTGGCAATGCCCTGCCCCGCGATGTCCGGCGCCGAACCGTGGCAAGGCTCGTACATGCCCTTGTTGTGGGTGTCCAGGGATGCCGATGGCAGCATGCCGATAGAGCCGGTGAGCATCGAAGCCTGGTCGGAGAGGATGTCACCGAACATGTTTTCGGTGACGATCACGTCAAATTGCTTGGGTGCGCGCACCAGTTGCATGGCCGCGTTGTCGACGTACATATGGCTCAGCTCGACGTCCGGGTAGTCCTTGGCCACTTGCTCGACCACTTCACGCCACAGCTGGCTGGACGCCAGCACGTTGGCCTTGTCCACCGAGCAGAGCTTTTTGCCACGCACGCGGGCCATGTCGAAACCGACGCGGGCAATGCGGCGGATTTCGCTTTCGCTGTACGGCAGGGTGTCATAAGCCTGACGCTCACCGTTTTCCAGCTCGCGGGTGCCACGGGGGGCGCCGAAGTAGATACCACCGGTCAATTCGCGAACGATGAGGATATCCAGTCCGGAAACGATTTCCGGCTTGAGGCTCGATGCATCAGCCAGTTGCGGGTACAGGATTGCCGGGCGCAGGTTGCCGAACAGGCCCAGTTGCGCACGGATTTTCAGCAGGCCGCGCTCGGGGCGAATGTCGCGCTCGATCTTGTCCCATTTCGGGCCACCCACGGCGCCCAGCAAGACAGCGTCGGCCGCACGGGCGCGCTCAAGGGTCTCGTCGGCCAACGGTACGCCATGCTTGTCGATGGCTGCGCCGCCGATCAGGTCGTGGGTCAGCTCCAGGCCCAGGTTGAACTTGTCACTGGCCAGCTCCAGCACCTTGACCGCTTCGGCCATGATTTCCGGACCAATACCGTCGCCAGGGAGAATCAGAATCTGCTTGCTCATGGGTTCCTCTTTCTTGTCTGTTGATGCCCCCGCAGGCGCACCCGGAAATATTCAGGTTACTTCTCGGCCCACAGCACCAGCACATCGGTGCTGAACGAACCATCGGCTTCAATTTCAAAATAATCGCGTACTTCGGCGCCCATCGACTGCTGCAACTGGCGGATGGCCGCGCTCATGACCTGTGGCGTACGCATGCGCTCGATCCAGGAGCTGAACTCTAAACGCAAACGCTGACGCTGTGTGCTGCGCACGTGCAAACCGGCTTCACTGACCTGACGCAGCCATTCGGCGCTCGAATAATCGCGTACATGGCTGGTGTCGCGCAGCACTTCGACACTTTGCAGGTAGGTGTCGAACAACGGGCTGCCGGGTGAGATCACATCGATAAATGCCGCTACGCCACCCGGCTTGAGCACCCGGCGCACTTCGCGCAGGGCAACGCCCAGATCGCTCCAGTGATGGGCCGAGTAACGGCTGAGCACATAGTCGAACTCGCCATCGGCAAACGGCAAACGCTCTGCCGCGCCGCAAACGGTGCTGATATTGCCCAGCCCGCGATCGCTGGCGGCAGCACCGACCACATCGAGCATTTGTTGCGACAGGTCGTATGCCACCACATCCTTGACCAGTGCAGCCACATGAAAGCTTACATGGCCCGCGCCACACCCCAGGTCCAGCACCCGCGCTTCAACTTTACCCGCCAGCTCGGCCTTGAGCAGACCGAACTCGGTGCCTTGCGCATGCACGGCGCTGCTCAGATAGGCCGACGCCTGTTCGCCGAACTGCTTTTGTACGACCTGGGTGTGCTGGGCGGTACTGGTCATTAAAACTTCCTTTTAGCGTCAAGACTTGGGTTGTCCACACTGCCGTCATCGCGGGCAAGCCCGCTCCCACATTTGAAATGCATTCCCCTGTGGGAGCCGGGCTTGCCCGCGATGAGGCCATTCAAGCGTCGCGAAACAACCACGGCTGGCTCGCACGGTGCTTGCTTTCAAACGCGGCAATTGCATCGCCGTCCTGCAAGGTCAGGCCGATATCGTCCAGGCCGTTGAGCAGGCAATGCTTGCGAAACGCATCGATTTCAAAGCCCAGCACCTTGCCATCCGGGCGGGTCACGGTTTGTGCCTCGAGGTCGATCTTGAGCTGGTAACCCGGCTCGGCTTCAACCTGGGCAAACAGCTCATCGACTTCGGCGTCGCTCAGGATGATCGGCAACAAACCGTTCTTGAAGCTGTTATTGAAGAAGATATCGGCGTAGCTCGGCGCGATGATGCTGCGAAAACCGTACTCTTCCAGCGCCCACGGCGCGTGCTCACGGCTGGAGCCGCAACCGAAGTTTTCCCGGGCCAGCAACACACTGGCGCCCTGGTAACGCTCGGCGTTAAGCACAAAATCCTTGTTCAGCGGGCGCTTGGAGTTGTCCTGGTAGGGCTGACCCACATCCAGATAACGCCACTCGTCAAACAGGTTAGGGCCAAAGCCGGTACGCTTGATCGACTTCAGGAATTGCTTGGGAATGATCTGGTCGGTATCGACGTTGGCACGATCCAAAGGCGCGACCAAACCGGTGTGCTGAGTAAAAGCCTTCATGCTGCGCTCCCCTGGATCAATTCACGGACATCAATAAAACGACCATTCACGGCGGCGGCAGCGGCCATGGCCGGGCTGACCAGGTGAGTACGGCCACCGGCGCCCTGACGGCCTTCAAAGTTGCGGTTGGAGGTCGAGGCACAATGCTCGCCCGACTCAAGGCGGTCCGGGTTCATCGCCAGGCACATCGAACAACCCGGCTCACGCCATTCAAAACCGGCCTCGATAAAGATCTTGTCCAGACCTTCAGCCTCGGCTTGGGCTTTAACCAGACCCGAGCCCGGCACCACAATCGCCTGTTTGATGGTGGACGCCACCTTGCGCCCCTTGGCAATTACTGCCGCAGCACGCAAGTCTTCGATCCGCGAGTTGGTGCACGAGCCGATAAATACGCGATCGAGCTGGATATCGGTGATCGCCTGGTTGGCGGTCAGGCCCATGTACTTCAATGCACGTTCGATCGAGCCACGCTTGACCAGGTCGGTTTCCTGTGCCGGATCCGGCACGTTCTGATCAACCGCCAGAACCATCTCGGGCGAAGTGCCCCAGCTGACTTGCGGCTTGATCTGCGTAGCGTCCAGTTCAACCACGGTGTCGAACTGCGCATCGCTGTCGGACACCAGGTCTTTCCAGGCTTCGACCGCCAGGTCCCATTCAGCGCCTTTAGGCGAAAACGGACGGCCCTTTACATAATCGACAGTTTTCTGATCGGCGGCCACCAGGCCTACACGGGCACCGGCTTCGATGGACATATTGCAGATGGTCATGCGGCCTTCGACGGACAAGTCACGAATCGCGCTGCCGGCGAATTCGATGGCATGACCATTGCCGCCCGCGGTGCCGATCTTGCCGATCACGGCCAGTACGATGTCCTTGGCGGTTACGCCGAACGGCAATTGCCCTTCGACCGACACCAGCATGTTCTTCATTTTTTTGGCGACAAGGCACTGGGTGGCGAGCACATGCTCGACCTCGGAAGTGCCGATACCGTGGGCCAATGCACCGAAGGCGCCGTGAGTCGAGGTGTGCGAGTCACCGCAGACCACGGTCATGCCCGGCAAGGTCGCGCCCTGCTCCGGGCCGATCACATGGACGATACCCTGACGCACGTCGTTCATCTTGAATTCGGTAATGCCGTATTCGTCACAGTTGTCATCCAGGGTTTGCACCTGCAGACGGGAAACCTGATCGGCAATCGCTTCGATCCCGCCTTTACGCTCCGGCGTGGTCGGTACGTTGTGGTCCGGGGTGGCGATGTTGGCATCGATACGCCAAGGCTTGCGCCCGGCCAGCCGCAGGCCTTCAAAGGCTTGCGGCGAGGTCACTTCGTGAATGATGTGACGGTCGATGTAGATCAGCGCCGAGCCATCGTCACGCTGCTTGACCAAATGCGAATCCCAGAGCTTGTCGTAGAGCGTTTTGCCGGCCATCAGACGGTTTCCTCATCAGCTACTTTTCTGTGCCAATAACCACTTGGCTTGTGAGGTCGATCCTATGGGGTTACAGTGAATAACTCAAATTCATAATTTTTATGCTTTGGATAACCAACAGGAATTCGAATAGATGGATCTCGCGAATCTCAATGCGTTTATTGCAATTGCTGAAACCGGCAGTTTTTCCGGGGCCGCCGAACGGCTGTTCCTGACCCAGCCAGCCATCAGCAAACGCATTGCCAGCATCGAGCAGCAACTCAAGCTCAGGCTGTTCGACCGGCTGGGCCGTGAGGTCAGCCTCACCGAAGCCGGCCGGGCCTTGCTGCCGCGCGCTTACCAGATCCTCAACGTACTGGATGACACGCGCCGGGCACTCAACAACCTCAATGGCGAAGTCAGCGGGCGCCTGACCCTGGCTACCAGCCATCATATCGGTCTGCACCGACTGCCACCTTTACTGCGCGAGTTCACCCGCACTTACCCCAAGGTCGCGCTGGATATTCAGTTTCTCGATTCAGAAGTGGCCTACGATGAAATTCTGCATGGGCGTGCCGAACTGGCAGTGATTACCCTGGCGCCGGAGCCCCATTCACTGATTCGCGCGGTACCGGTCTGGGATGACCCGCTGGATTTCGTGGTGGCCCCGGAGCACCGCCTGACCCGGCAAAAAGCCGTAAGCATGGCCGATATTGCACGCCATCCAGCGGTGTTTCCCGGCGGCAATACCTTTACCCATCATATTGTCCATCGCCTGTTTGAAGCCCAGGGCCTGACGCCCAACATCGCCATGAGCACCAATTACCTGGAGACCATCAAGATGATGGTGTCCATCGGCCTGGCCTGGAGCGTGTTGCCGCGCACCATGCTGGATGAGCAGGTGGCATCGATTGCCCTGCCCGGCATCCAGCTGACCCGCCAGCTGGGGTATATCCTGCATACCGAACGCACCTTGTCCAATGCGGCCCATGCCTTTATGACCCTGCTCGATGCCCAGGTAGATGCCCTGCCCGCACAAACGGACGACGCCCAAACCGTACACCGGTGAAATAATCCCGCGCATTTGGCCCGATAAAACAATAAGGACCCGCCATGCAAACTCCTGAAATTTTCATCCTCAGCGCCCGGCGCACGGCCATCGGCACCTTTGGCGGCTCGCTCAAGGACGTGCCCCTGGCCGAGCTGGCCAGCACTGCGGTCAAGGCCGCGTTGCACAGCAGCCAGGTCGACCCCGGGCGCATCGGTCATGTGGTGATGGGCAACGTGATTCCCACCGAGCCCCAGGATGCCTATCTGGCGCGGGTTGCGGCGATCAATGCCGGGATCCCCAAGGAAACCCCGGCCTACAACGTCAACCGCCTGTGCGGTTCGGGCTTGCAGGCGATCATTTCTGCCGCCCATACCCTGATGCTCGGCGACGCCGACTTCGCCATTGGCGCCGGGGCCGAAGCCATGAGCCGCGGCCCCTACCTGATGCCCGCCGCCCGCTGGGGTGCGCGCATGGGCGATACGCCAATGCTCGACTACATGCTGGGTATTTTGCACGACCCGTTCCACGGCATTCATATGGGTGTAACGGCCGAGAATATCGCCCAACGCAACAGCATCAGCCGCCAGGCCCAGGACGCTCTGGCGCTTGAAGACCAGCAACGCGCCGCCCGGGCTATCGAGCAAGGTTACTTCGACAGCCAGATCGCCACCGTCGAGGTACGCAGCCGCAAAGGCAGTGTGATGTTCAGCCAGGACGAGCACCCGCGGGCCACTACCCTGGAGCAGTTGGCGCTGATGAAACCGGCCTTCAAGAAAGACGGCAGCGTGACTGCAGGCAATGCATCGGGGCTCAATGATGGGGCGGCGGCGCTGGTGCTGGCCACTGGCGCGGCAGTACTGGCGGGCAATCTTGCGCCGATGGCGCGGCTGGTGGCCTACGCCCATGCAGGGGTTGAACCCGAGCTGATGGGGTTGGGACCGATACCGGCAACGCGGCTGGCATTGAAGCGGGCTGGCTTGAAGATCGGTGACATGGACGTGATCGAAGCCAACATTGCCTTCGCCGCCCAGGCGTGTGCCGTGATGCAGGAACTGGATATGGACCCGGCCAGGGTCAACCCCAACGGTTCGGGCATCGCCCTGGGCCACCCGGTGGGGGCCACGGGCGCGATCATCGCGACCAAGGCCATCCATGAACTGCATCGGACACAGGGTCGTTATGCCCTGGCGACCATGTGCATTGGCGGCGGCCAGGGCATAGCGGTGATTTTCGAACGGGTGTGAAACACGACCAAAACTCGTAGCAACTGCCGCCGAACGCAGCATCGTTCCTTCGGCAGCCGCTACGAGCCCAACGGTTATTTACCGGCTGTCAACGTGGAGTAGCTGGTGATCAGATTGCGATAGTCCGGGATATGGTTGGAGAACAGCGCGCCCAGGCCTTCAATGTCATTGCGCCAGTCGCGATGCAGCTCACAGGCCAGACCAAACCAGGTCATCAGTTGCGCACCCGAGGATGACATGCGATCCCAGGCCGAATGGCGGGTGATTTCGTTGAACGTACCCGACGCATCCGTCACCACAAACACCTCATAGCCTTCAGCCAGTGCCGACAGTGCCGGGAATGCCACGCAGACCTCAGTGACCACCCCTGCGATGATCAGTTGCTTTTTACCTGTTGCCTTGACCGCCTTGACAAAATCCTCGTTGTCCCAGGCATTGATCTGCCCCGGGCGGGCGATATAGGGCGCTTGCGGGAACAGCGCCTTCAACTCGGGCACCAGCGGGCCGTTGGGTCCGGTTTCGAAGCTGGTGGTCAAAATGGTCGGCAACTTGAAGTACTTGGCCAGATCAGCCAGCGCCAGCACGTTGTTCTTGAATTTGTCCGGTTCGATATCCCGCACCAGCGACAGCAAACCCGCCTGATGGTCCACCAACAAAACGGCGGCATTGTCCTTGTCCAAACGCTTGTAAGAAGTTGTCACAGGGTTTACCTCTCTGGGATAAGACAGAAAAGGCCAGGCCATGACCCTCATGGCCTGGCATTGCGCTTCGGTGCAGCATTGCTACGCGGGCATGCGGCCAAACTTGCCCGACTGGAAGTCCACAAACGCCTGATGGATTTCGGCGTCGGTGTTCATCACAAACGGCCCATGGCCCACGATCGGTTCGTCGATCGGCTCGCCGCTGAGGACCAGCAGCACGGCGTCGTTATTGGCTTCAAGGCGGATGCTCGAGCCATCACGCTCAAACAGCGCAAGCTGCCCTTCACGCACCACGTCCTGACCGTTGACCTCGACCGCACCATGCAGCACCACCAGCGCAGTGTTGCGGCCCGGGTGAAGATCCAGCGTAGTCGACTTGCCCGCATTCAAGCGGATATCCCACACGTCGATCGGCGTAAAGGTATGGGCCGGGCCGCGTTTGCCATCGAACTCACCGGCAATCAGGCGCAAACGGCCGGCATCGTCCTTGAGCGCCAGGTCGGGGATGTCACGGTCGACGATGCCCTGATACCCCGGCGCGGCCATTTTGTCCTTTGCCGGCAGGTTGACCCATAGCTGCACCATCTCCAGCGGGCCGCCACTGCGGGCAAACGCCTCGGAATGGAACTCCTCGTGCAGGATGCCGGACGCTGCGGTCATCCACTGCACATCACCCGGGCCGATCACCCCGCCGTTGCCGGTGGAGTCACGGTGTTCCACTTCGCCCTTGTAGACGATGGTCACCGTTTCAAAACCACGGTGCGGGTGCTGGCCTACACCACGACGCTCTGTAGTGGGCGTGAACTCGGCTGGCCCGGCGTAATCCAGCAACAGAAACGGGCTGATGTGTTTGCCCATGCTGTCGTAGGAAAACATCGTGCGAACCGGAAAACCATCGCCGACCCAATGAGGGCGGGGGGCCTGATAAACACCAAGAATTTTTTTCATGTTGCACCTCCTGTAAATCATGGCAACAACTATAGATTCGTCGCACCCATAAGACTAGACAGGTTTTTTGGTACTGATCGTTCTATGAATGGAACAATTATTCCGCCCTGCATCAGCGGGTCAAGCCTGTAATGGCCGGAGCAAAACCAACTAAATCAGAAACTTGTTTCTGGTTTATCAATCGTGCTGCGTCTAATAACTATTCCTATTAACAAGAATGAAATTTCTTACTTCGGAGCCTAGGCACGCGATGCAACGACCCAACTTGAGCCGGACCCCTCTTTCGATCGCCACCCAACGCCGGACGGTACGTCACACCTTGCTGTCCAGTGCCCTGATGGCCTCGGTCATGCTGGGGGCATCCCTTGCCAGCGCGGCGCCGGTGGCCCTGAACATTCCGTCGCAAGCCCTGGCCAGCGCGCTGAATGAACTGGGCAAGCAGGCCAACCTGCAGATCCTCTACAGCCCGGATCAGGTGCAAGGCATCAAGTCGCGTCCAGTGAGCGGTTCGCTGGAGCCGGTCAAGGCACTGGAGTCACTGCTGCAGGGCAGCGGCATCTCGTATCAGCTCAACGGCGACACGGTGATTTTGAGCGCCCCCCAAGGCAAAGGTCTGGAACTGGGTGCAACCACTGTCACAGGCCAGGGCCTGGGCGACTCGCTGACCACCGAAGACACCCATTCCTATACTACCGGCGCCAGCAACAGCTCGACCAAACTGCCGCTGTCGATTCGCGAAACCCCGCAGACCGTCACAGTAGTCACCCGCCAACTGATGGACGATCAAGCCGCACAGAGCATCGGCGATGTACTGCGCAACGCGCCGGGCATTTCCACCCAGGCCTACGACAGCGACCGCATGGAGTACTCGGCCCGCGGCTATGCCATCACCAACTTTCAGTACGACGGGGTCAACACCCTGTATGACGGCGTGTTCGATGAAGGTGCGACCAAGGTCGATATGGCCCTGTATGACCGCGTCGATATCGTCAAGGGCGCTACTGGCCTGTTGTCCGGCTCGGGCGAGCCGTCGGCCACGGTCAACCTGATTCGCAAAAAACCGACCCGCGACTTCAAGGCATCGGTCACTGCCAGTGCGGGCTCGTGGGACAACTATCGCACCGAAGGTGATATCTCCGGGCCGTTGAATGACGATGGCAGCGTGCGCGGGCGAATGGTGGCGGTTTACCAGGATGCCGACTCGTACCGCGACCACTACTCACGTAAAAATGACGTGTTCTACGGCATCATCCAGGCCGACCTCACCCCCGACACCCTGTTCACCTTCGGCATGGACTACCAGAATATCAAACCTCGCGGCTCGTCCTGGACCGGCAACCCGTATTACTTCTCCAACTACACCAAAACCGACTTCAGCCGCTCGTTCAACCCGGCCACCGACTGGAGCCGCCGCGACGTCCAGATCCAGTCCACCTTCGCCTCCCTGGAGCACCGTTTCGCCAATGACTGGAAAGTCAAAGGCACCCTCACCCAGCAAACCAACGACCACGACACCCTGCTGGGTTCGGCCAGCGGCGGGATGCCAGATCCGGTCACGGGTGACGGCATGTTCTTCTACTGGGGCCAGTGGGAAGGCCATCGCGTCCAGAACACCTTCGATATCAATGCGACCGGCCCGTTTACCCTGTTTGGCCGCGAACATGAACTGGTAGTGGGCGCAACCTCCCAGACCTCCCGCCAGACCGGCGCGACCTTCGACGGCAGCGAATTCCGTGAGCTGTCGAGCAGCATTTTTGACTGGAACGGCAAATACCCGAGACCGGACTTCCCGAAAAACGGCAAATACGAAACCAACCAAAATCAAAACAGCGCCTATATCGCCGCACGCTTCAAGCCGGCAGACGACTGGTCGATTATCCTTGGCAGCCGCGTAAGTGATTTCCAGTACAACAGCACCTACAAGTACTACGAGCAGACCAGCACGTTCCAGGACAACAAGACCACGGCAAAACAGCACGGCGAGGTGACGCCCTACGCCGGGGTTGTCTACGACATCAACGACAACTATTCGGTGTACGGCAGCTACACCTCGATCTACAAACCTCTTACCGAGCAGAGCAGTTCCGGTGCCACCCTGGCCCCCACAGAAGGCAACAGCTACGAACTCGGTTTGAAGGGCGAGTACTTTGATGGCCGTTTGAATGCCAGTGCGGCCGTGTTCCGGACCGAACAGAAAAATGTACCGATTCAGGTCGGCACTAACGCCAACACCAACCTGGGCATTTATGAATCCCTTGATGGTGCGACCACCAACGGCATCGAGCTGGAACTGGCCGGTGAACTGATGCCGGACTGGAACCTGATCGCCGGCTACACCTACGCCCGCACCCGCTCTGATGATGGCGAACGTGTCTACGGCTACCCGCTGGAAACCACCAAGCCGGAAAACGTGGCGCGGTTGTTCACCACTTACCGCCTGCCGGGGGTGCTGAACAAAGTCACCGTGGGCGGTGGCGTGAACTGGCAAAGCCCGTTCTACGGCAAGATCTACAACGATGCCAAGGGCGACTACGACATCATCGAGCAGCACAGCTACGCGCTGGTCAACCTGATGACCCGCTACGAGTACAACGAACACCTGACGTTTAACCTCAACGCCAACAACGTGTTCGATAAAAAGTACCTGTCGGGGCTGGGTAACTTCAACACCACCTACTATGGCGAACCACGCAGCCTGATGCTGACGTCCAAGTACACCTTCTAAGTCAGCAGCGGCAACGAGCCTGCTCGCGAAGGCCAAGCGCATCGCGAGCAGACCGTGTCAGGCACTCACGGCTTTTTTCAGCGCCACCGGTTGCAAGTCAAAACGCTCCGCCAGAAACGGCGTGACCTCCAGCGGCAGCGGCTCTTGCCGCACCAGTGCGTCGAGCATGACACCGGTGATCGCCGAAGTCAGGATGCCGGTACGGAAATGCCCGCAGGCATTCAAATACCCCTCAATCCCCTTCATGGGCCCCAGGATCGGCAGCTCATCGGGGGAGCCTGGCCGCAACCCGGCCCAGGTACGCTTCAGGTTGGCGTCCTTGAGTTCGGGAATACAGCGCATCGCCCCCTGTACCAGCCCGGTGATTTCAGGGAAGGTGGTGGTCACGTCGAAGCCTTTGTCTTCGGTAGTGCTGCCAATCAGGATTTCGCCGTTGTCCTTTTGCGCCAGGTAGCAATCACTGGTGGTCAGGCAGCCGTTCAGCAACTTGGGCATGCGCTCGGTCAATACAATCTGCCCCTTGACCGGGGCCACAGGGATACTCAAGTCAGTGGCCATCACGCTGAGTTCTGCCGCCCAGGCGCCAGCGGCATTAATCAGGGTTTTGCAGTGGAACGCGCCCTGGCTGTCGGTGCGCACGCCGGTCACCTTGCTGCCCTGACGCATGACCTCGATGACGTTGGTGTTGAAGTACAGATCGACTCCATTTTGCCGGGCCCCTTCGGTGTAGGCATCGGTCAACCGGAACGGGCTCACCTGGTGATCGCACAAAAACTCCAGCGCACCTTGCGCATCGTGACTGACGCTCGGCTCCGCCTCGCGCAGGGCCGCCTGGTCGAGCCAGCGCACCTCATCGGCCAGATGCGGGATATTGGCGACAATATGCTCGGCATAGAGCCGGTCTTCATCGTCATAAATCACGTACTTGAGCCCGGTGCGCTCGAACTTGAAATCCATCCCGTGGTTTTCCAGCAGTTCCTTGTGCAAGCCGGGGTACAAGGCATTGGATTGCAGGGCAAAGTCGAAAAAACACGCTGGCAGGATATGCGGGGTACTGGCGTCGACAATCACGGCCGAACCCCGGGCTTCACGCTTGCGTTCGGCAGACATCATGCGAAAAAAAATCACCCCGCAGCCCAGCCCCACGGACTCGCCGATGGCCCACAGCCCGCCTGCCGACGCGCGGCTGGCATTGCCGGGGCGCTTGCAGTCGATCAGGGCTATTTTAAGATCCTTGCGCCGGGACAGGTGATACGCACAGGAGGCGCCAATAACACCGCCACCGGCGATGACCACGTCATAGGTCTTGATCATGTCAGGCATCCTTGCTCGCGTTGATAAAAGCCGAAAACGGCACGGGTTCCAGCGGGAATCGCGGGCGCAACCAGCCCACATCCTTGCGCCCGGTGGCTTCACGCAGGCGGTCACTGCAATAACCGACACACATGCGGCCCTGGCAGTCGCCCATGCTGATGCGTGTACGCATTTTAAGGCTGGCCATGTCCTGCACGCCCTGGCTGAGCGCAAGGTCGATATCGGCGCGGGTGACATGCTCGCAACGGCATACCACCGTGTCGGCCTGGGGCAGATCGATCTGGCGCGTACCGCGCCGGGTATAACGATCAATCCCGCCGCGAAAGCGCATGAGGGTGTTGAGCCTGGACAGGTACTCGCGGCGCTGTTCAAGCGCCTGCTTTGCACTCAGGACCCCACGCTGCTGCAAGATCGACAACGCGCCAATCCGCCCCGTGAGCATCGCTGCCTCGCCCCCGCGCATGCCCGTGACATCACCGGCCAGGTGGATTGATGCCTGACTGCTCTGCTGCCAGTTATCGGCTTTGGCCGCCAGATAACCGTCGACGTTGTAAGCATGATCCAGACCCATCTGCTGGCTGAGCTGAGTGCGTGGAATAAAGCCATAACCCACCGCCAGGGTGCAGGCTTTCACCGCCTGCGCCTGGCTCATGTCGGCCTGCCAGGTGTTGGAATAGGGAGCCACGATCACTTCGCTCAGTTCCCCTTCGCCAAACGCCTGCACCACACCCCAGCCGTAATGCACGGCCACGCCATGGCGCTTGAGGTAAACCAGCATGCTCAGGCCGTCGAGGAACAACTGGGGCTGGTTGAGCAGCGCCAGGCTTTCCTTGGCAATGCGGCCAAACTCGCACGCTTCATATACCCCGGCCACTTCCACACCCGCTGCGTGCAACTGGCACGCCACCAGCATCAGCAAGGGCCCGGTGCCCGCAATCAGCGTCGGCCCACGGGGTTTGACAACACCACTTTTGATCTGCAGCTGCAGGCCACCCAGCATGATCACACCCGGGGTGGTCCAACCCGGGAACGGCACGCTGCGCTCATGGCAGCCAGCGGACAGCAGCAGTTGATCGAAGCCGATTTGCTGCAATTGCTCATGCTCATCCAGCACTTGCAGGCTTTGCTGACCTTGCCCGCCGACAACGCGATGGTTGAGGCGTACATCCACTGAGTGGGCAATGACCGAAAATTCGCCGTGCAACTTGTGCAGCGCAGCCTTGTAGCGTTCTCCCAGATAGTCGAGTTCGACACCGTCGCGCAAAGGCCCGCGATAAACTACACCACCCAGCCGCGAGGCTTCTTCGAACAACGTGCTTTGCACGCCATGCTGCGCCAGCTCTATTGCCGCCGACATCCCTGCCGGTCCGCCACCGACAATCACCGTACGGGCGCTCATAGCACCAGCTCCTGGCTGGCGACGCGGTTGATCCCGGTCTCGACCTGCATACCGGGCTTTACCACGGTCTGGCAGGCGCGACGCTTGTGCCTGCCATCGATATTCACCAGGCAGCAGTAGCACACGCCCATGCCGCAATAAGCGCCCGTCATCCGCCCGTGGTCGTTGCGCGACAGTTGCCGCACACCCACTGAGTTCAACACGCTGAGCACGGTTTCACCTTGAGCGGCATTGACTGGCTGACCATTGACCAGAATGGACATGTCGGCCTGCCTCAAGGGTTGAATATCGTACTGTCGCTTCAAGTCATCCATGTCTGTCATCCTTTTTATGTGGTGTTGCCCGGTCAATCACTGGCACCGGGTACCAGGGCCGACGACCTTAGCCTGCTCCTGAAAACAAACATTGATGCGTGCCAATAAACGTCGCGTTTCATGTGTTTTCCAGCCATTACCCTTACACTGCAAACCCCTTGCACACTGGCGCGCTTATGGACCTCGACCTGGCCCGTACTTTCCTTGAAATTGTCCGCTACGGCAGCCTGGTGGGCGCGGCCGAAAAGCTGCACGTTACCCAGACGGCCGTGACCGCACGGGTACACAAGCTCGAAAGCCTGCTCGGCGTCACCCTGTTTACCCGCAACCGCGCCGGCGCAAAACTCACCCCCGAAGGCGAGGCCTTTGTGGTGTACGCCAACCAGTTGCTGCACACCTGGGAAGCCGCACGGCGCGATCTGCCGCGCCCCGAAGGCTTGCATCAGTTGCTGCATATCGGCGGGGAAGTCAGCCTGTGCAACCCGCTGATCCTCAACTGGGCCAAAGCCCTGCGTCAGCACCTCACCACTCATGCCTTGCGCATACAAATCAGCGATGCCGAACAATTACTGCGTCAGATCGAGATGGGCCTGCTGGATGCTGCACTGGTCTATCAGCCCGCCTACTGGCCCGGTGTGCAAGTGGAGCAGTTGCTGGAGGAAAAACTGATCCAGATCCGCCGCCCCGAACAACCTGAACCTTATGTATACGTCGAATGGGGTGAGGGTTTTCGCCGCCAGCATGACGCCGCCCTGCCCGACAGGGCGCGAGCGGCCATCAGCTTCAACCTGGGCCCGGTGGCCTTGCATTACATCCTCGACAACGGCGGCAGCGGCTACTTCCGCACCCGTGTGGTCGAGCGCTATCTGGACAGCGGTGCCCTGGAACGGGTGCCCAAGGCCCCGGAATTCAGCTACCCCACCTACCTGGTGTACTCCCGCGAGCGTGACTGCGCAGCCTTGCAACAGGGCATCGCGCTGCTGCGCGAAATCGTCAGACAGGACAGCGACTGGTCACAGCCCCGGGAGCCGGAAATTTAAGTCGCCAGGCGCCGGATGAAAGCTTTCAGCTTTGTGCCAGATCCCTTAGTCTGCGAGCGTTGAATCACCCATAAAAACAATACAGGTGGCACATGACCGACCTAACCCGGGCCAACGAAAGCTGGCTGACATCGCCGATCCATCAACAGTGGCTGCGCGATCAGGGCCAGGCGCTGGTGGATTTCGCCAAGGCCGCCCGCGTGCCCTGCGGCTTCGCCGCGCTCGACCCGTTCGGTCGCCGCCCGAACAACGCCCCGGCAGACACCATCACCACCGCACGCATGGTGCACAGTTTTTCCCTGGCCCATATTCAAGGCCTGCCCGGTTGCGCGCCGCTGATCGACCACGGTCTGGCCGCACTGGCCGGGCCGCTGCGTGATGCCGTGCATGGCGGCTGGTTTGCCCGCCCCGCCGCCGAAGACGGCAATACCCGTAAAGACGCCTACCTGCACGCCTTTGTGGCCCTGGCCGCCAGCTCGGCTGCAGTTGCCGGGCGCGGCGGTTCTGCCGAGTTGCTGGGCGATACGGTAGCAATACTTGAAGGTCATTTCTGGTCCGGGTCGGAAGGCGCCCTGCTGGAAAGCTTTGCTGGCGACTGGAGTGACTGCGAGGCGTATCGCGGGGCCAACAGCAATATGCACGGTGTCGAAGCTTTTCTGGCCCTGGCCGATGTCCTCGATGAAGACCTGTGGCTCGATCGCGCCCTGTCGATTGCCGAAAAGCTTGTTCACCAGCATGCAGCGCAATCCGGCTACGTGCCCGTGGAGCATTTCGACAGCCAGTGGCAGCCATTGCCCGATTACAACCGGGACAACCCGGCAGACGGTTTTCGCCCGTTCGGCAAAACGCCCGGCCACGCCTTCGAATGGGCGCGCCTGCTGTTGCACCTCGAGGCGGCCCGCAAGCAACGCGGCCTGGCGGCGCCCGAATGGCTGCTGGAAGACGCGCGGCGGTTATTCGCCAGTGCATGCCAGTTCGGCTGGAACGTCGATGGTGGCTGCGGAATCGTCTACACCGTGGACTGGAACCACCAGCCGCTGGTGCGTGAGCGTCTGCACTGGACCCTGGCCGAAGCCTCGGCAGCTGCGGCGGCGTTGTTGCAACGCAGCGGCGAGCATGAATACGAAGTCTGGTATCAACAGTTCTGGGACTATATCGACCTGTACATGATCGACCGCCAGAACGGTAGCTGGCATCACGAACTGGGGATCGACAACCTGCCTTCGCAAAATATCTGGCCGGGCAAGCCGGACCTTTACCATGCTTACCAGGCCACGCTGCTGCCCCGTTTGCCGTTGGCTATCAGCCTGGCCAGCGCGCTCAAGCTGCGGCGCTGAGCAATCCCGCCCCCGTAGCAGAGCGCTCCCTCACCAATCGTATTTGACCTCCAGCGACGCCGTGCGCTGCTGGCCGTAGTAGCAGCCAAAGCTGTAGTTGCACGACGACACGTACTCTCGATCAAACAGGTTCTGCACGTTCAGCCGGGTACTGACACCCTTGAAGCTCGCATCCAGGGCCGCCAGGTCATAGCTGAGCGTTGCGTCATACACCACAAACGACGGCGTCTTGAAAGTGTTGTCCGAGTCGCCGAAGTTTTTCCCGGTATAACGTGCACCGCCGCCCAGGGTCACGCCCGCCAGGGCCTGTCCGGTGAAGTGGTAGTCGGCCCACACGCTGGCTGCCCAGGGTGCCTGTGCCTCGCTGCGGTTGCCTTCATTGCCATAGTTGGACTTGGTGTAGAACACGTCCAGATACGACAGCGAGGCGATCAGGTCGATGTTGCTGAAACTGCTTTTGCCTTCAAGTTCGATCCCCCGCGACCGGACCTCGCCTTCCTGGATTTGATACTCCTGGTACTGCAAGTCACCGGTCAGGACGTTTTGCTGGGTGATTTCAAATACCGAGGCGCTGAGCAAAGTGCTCTCATCGGGCTGGTATTTGACCCCCACTTCATATTGCTTGCCCGTCATGGGCACGAACGCCTTGCCACCTCGGACCGGTGCCGCAGTGCCCACGGAAGGCAGAAAGGATTCGGTGTAACTGATATACGGCGCCAGACCAAACGAAGTGACATAGGTCAGGCCCACACGCCCGGTGAACTTGCTATCGCTCTGGATCTCGTGGGAGTTGGCCAGCAAGTCATTGTTGTCGACCTTGGCCCAATCCTGGCGACCGCCAATGGTCAGGATAAAGTTGTTCAGTTTGATCTGGTCCTGCACATAAAAACCGGTCTGCTTGACCCTGTTATCCCATTTGGTAGTCAGGGTCGGCACACCCGTGGTGCGGTAGTTGGTGGGGTTGTAGAGGTCAATCACCTCGCTGCCGGACAGGTTGTAGCCCTGGAACTTGCGGGTGAAGTCACGGTAGTCGAGCCCCACCAGCAGGGTGTGCTGCACAGGCCCGGTGGTGAAGTCACTTTGCAGGTGGTTGTCGAAAGTATAAGAGCTGTTTTGCTGGCGCCAGTCGAGCTTGGTGCGGCTGGCATGGGTATCGGTGGCGCCGTCCGGGGCGGTGACGAAACGGTTCAGGTAAAAGCCCTTGTAACGGTCATTGACGTCGATGTAGCTCAGGCTCTGGCGATAGGTCATGACCTCGTTGAAGGCATGGGAAAACTGGTAGCCGAGCACATATTGATCGCGCTTGTAGTCGTTCCATTTCGAGTCGCCCGAGAAGAAGTCTCGATCTATCTTGTTGCCTTGGGAGTTGCGGTACAGACTGCCCACGGCCGGCAAGGACTGGTAGTCGGCCAGGGCATCGTCCCGTTGCACTTGCGCGTAGACCGTCAGTTCATTGCGGTCATCCGGCGCCCAGGTGAGACTGGGCGCCAGCAGCATGCGGGAATCTTCCGTGTAGTCGATTTGCTCGCTGCCGGTGTTGCCGACGCCGATCAGCCGGTAGCTCAGGGTTTTGCCTTCATCCAGCGGGCCGGTGGTATCGAAGGCCAGGTTGTAACGGTCAAAGCTGCCGGTGCCGACCTTGATTTGATGCCTGGCCTCGGTGCTCGGGCGCTTGGCCACCATATTGATCATGCCCCCCGGCTGGTTTTGCCCGTACAGAACGGAGGACGGCCCCTTGAGCACTTCGATACGCTCCAGGGTGTAGGGGTCGATCTGCGGGGTGCCGCCCAGGCTGCCCGCCGAAGGCAGATAGGCGCCATCAAGGTAGAGCAGGGTCGGGGCAAAACCGCGGCTGGTGATTTCATCGGCAATGGTGTTGCGGTCGGTATAGCCGTTGGTGCTCAGCCCCGGGGTGTAGCGCAGGGCCTGGGTCAGATCGTGGGCGCCCTGCACTTCAACCTGATCAGCAGTGACCACGTTGATGGTTTGCGGAATCTCGAGGATCGGTGTGTCGGTCTTGGTGGCGGTGGCCGAACGGGTGGCGACAAAGCCGTCAACATGGCCACGACCATCCTCACCCAGACGCGCAGACACGTTGGTTGCGCCCAGATTCAGTACCCCGTCACCGGCGTTGGGGTAGACACTCAAGGCACCGCTACCGGTCACGCCCAGGCCCAGCCCGCTGCCCACCAGCGCGCGTTCGGCGGCCTGTTGCGGGGTGTACATGCCATTGACCGGCGCGGAGGTTTTACCCTGCAACAAGGCCGGGGCCACCGACAGGGTCAGGTTGCTGTCGCGGGCAATGCGGCTCAGGGTCACGCCCAGGGGCGCGGCAGGCAAGTCAAAAAAACGCGTGGCATTTTGCTCGCCAGACAGGGTTTCGGCCACCGCGCTCAGCGGGTAACCGCCAATGCTCAGGGTGATGGCCAGCGCCAGCAGGCAGGTTTTGGGATAGGCGTACGGCATGGGGCATCCTTTCTCGTTGCAAGGTAGGCAGTTGTAACCTTGACCAACGAGAAAGCCTTTCCCCTCACCTTATCTGCAATTAATTCGCATTCATTGGTTTTTACTGGCGCACATCGATCAGGGTCAGCCACGGCCCATAGCGCGTGATCTTGATCGGCAAGGTTTGCGCCAGCGTATTCAGGGTGTGTGCGGTGTTGTCCAGCGGGAATACACCGAATACCCGCACCCGCGCGGCTTCCGGGCTGATACGCAGCATGCCGGTCTGGTAGGGCCGCAGCGCCTCGACCAGGGCTGACAGGGGTTCGTCGTGCAGCTCGACCCGGCCCGCGAGCCAGTCGGGCTGGCTACGGGATGTCGGGGTTTGCGCGTCTATCCGGGTGGCGGTAAATGACGCCGCCCGACCGGTTTCGAGGTGGAGTTGCTGACCGCTCAGGGTGTGCAACTGCACGCTGTGCTGTTGCACGCTGGCCAGGCTTTCAGTGCTGCCCTGGCGCACCATAAAGCGCGTGCCAAGGGCTTGCACCTGGCCCTGGGCAGTGCTCACCACAAAAGGACGCTGGGCGTCGGCTGCCACATCCACCTGCAACTCGCCTTCACGCAGGTGCACCCGGCGCTTATCGCTATTGAAGTCGATATCCACCGCACTGCGGGCGTTGAGGGTGAGCAGGCTGCCATCGGCCAGTTCGACGGTTTTGCGCTCGCCGGTGGCCGTCTGGTAATCGGCCGTCAACCCCGTCAGGGGCGTCACGCGATCCACCAGACCCGCGGCACCCAGGCCGAGCACCAACAGCAGCAGGCTGCCTTGCAGGGTCTTTTTGCCCGATGGTGATGTACCGGCCAGCAGCGCCCGACGTACCGCCTGCAATTGCCCCGGGCTGCGCCGCTCAACCGATTGCAGATCGGCTACGGGAGCCTTGAGCACCCCGGCGACCCGCTGCCACGCAGCCAGATGTGCCGGGTTTTCGGCCAGCCACGCCTTGAACACCTGACGCTCCGACGGGCAGGCCTGGCCGGACTCGAGGCGCAGCATCCAGTCAATGGCGGCACGGGTGGTCGGGTCAACCTTGGCTGTACTCATGGGCTCTCCGCCGTTTGCGACAGGCAATGAACAAAAGCGCGGCGCAAGTCGCGCTCAACGGTGGCCAGGGATACGCCCAGTTGCTCGGCAATGGCCTGCTGGGGCATACCTTCAAGACGATTGAGCAAAAAGGCGCGCTTGACCCGCGATGGCAAACCTTCGAGCAGGCAATCAATGGCTTCGATCGCCTCACGGACCAGGGCAATGTCTTCTGCAGAAGGTGCGTAGGCCAGTGGCAGCTCGGCCAGTTGGTCGAGATAGGCTTGCTCAAGCTTGCGCCGCCGCCACAGTGAGCAGAGCAAGCGCCGGGCAACGGTACTCAGGTAAGCCCGAGGCTCCTGGATACGTTCCAGTTGGCGGGCATCCCAAGCGCGCAAAAATGTGTCCTGGGCCAGATCGGCCGCATCCTGCGGGCATCGTACCTGTCGCGACAACCAGCCGCGCAGCCACGCGTGATTGTCGTGATATAGACTGGCCAGCAGCCTTTGGGGATCCACAGGACTCGACACGATAGATAACCATACTTAAACAGCAATAAGTCGCATTATCGTCGGATCAAGCATAAATGCAAGCCATGTGGGAGCGGGCTTGCCCGCGATGCAGGCGGCGCGGTTACTCAGCCTGACCGCGCTGATGCCATCGCGAGCAAGCCCGCTCCCACAAAAGCACGATCTTCAGCGCCCGCCGCCCAGGTCGAGAAAAGTGCCGGTGGTATACGACGCCTTGTCCGACAGCAGCCATACAATGGCTTCGGCCACTTCTTCCGGCCGCCCGCCACGCCCCATGGGGATGATAGGTTCAAGTTTGCTGACCCGGCCCGGATCGCCGCTCAAGGCGTGAAAATCGGTGAAGATATAGCCCGGCCGCACCGCGTTGACCCGGATCCCCTCGCCCGCCAGTTCCTTGGACAGCCCCAGGGTGAAAGTGTCCAGCGCGCCCTTGGAGGCGGCGTAATCGACGTATTCACCGGGCGAACCCAGGCGGGCCGCCACCGACGACACGTTGACGATATTACCGCCCTGCCCGCCGTAACGTGGCGACATGCGCAGCACGGCATGCTTGGCACACAGAATGGGCCCCAGCACATTGGTTTTCAGGGTGTGCATGATGCGCAGGTCGGTCAGCTCGTCGACCCGCGATTTGAGCCCCACGGTGCCGGCGTTGTTGACCAGCGCGGTAACAGGCCCCAACTGTTCGTCAACTTCGAGAAACAGGCGAATGATTTCCTCTTCGTCGCTGACATCGGCACGCACGGCAATGGCCTTGGCGCCCATGGCGCGAACCTGCGCCAGCACCTCATGGGCCGCAGCATCATCGGTCAGGTAGTTGATGCAGATCCGATAACCCTGCTTTGCAGCCAGCAAGGCCGTGGCAGCGCCTATGCCGCGGCTGCCGCCGGTGATCACGATGACTTTATCCATAAATACGTGTTCCCCTTACACCGATCCAAATCTGGCTGTCAGAATAACCGCGAAGGCCCGGTTTTGTCAGGTCGCTGTTTTGTTGCCCGGCCCGGCGGGTTCGGCACCTTGGATATCGGCCATGAATTGCTCCGCCGGCAGCGGCTCGCCCAGCAGAAAACCTTGCAGGGCATCACAGCCAAGCGTGGTTAAAAAACTTTGCTGGGTATCGGTCTCCACCCCTTCGGCGACGATACGCAAACCCAGGGCCTGGCCCAGCGCGACAATGGCCGAGACAATCGCCGCATCGTCGCTGTCGTGCTCCAGGTCGCGCACAAAACCGCGGTCGATTTTCAGTTCATTGGCGGGCAGGCGTTTGAGGTACATCAGGCTGGAATAGCCAGTGCCAAAGTCATCGATGGACAGGTCCACGCCCATTTGCGACAACCGCTGCAACACCACCATGCTCGCATCGGCATCGCTCATGGCGGTGGTTTCGGTGATTTCCAGGGTCAGGCTGTTGGCCGGTAACCGATGACGCTCGAGCGCCGCGACCACGCTGTCAACCAGCCCTGAATAGCAGAACTGCAATGCCGACAGGTTGACCGCAATACGCCAGTGGCTATAGCCCTGATCGAACCAGATGCGCATCTGGCGGCAGGCTTCATTGAGCACCCAGTCACCAATGGGGATGATCAGGCCGGTTTTTTCCGCCAGGTCGATAAAATTTTCCGGCAGCAGCAACCCTTGCTGCGGATGCTCCCAGCGCAACAGCGCTTCGGCCCCCACCGGCCGGCTGTTGCTGGCGTCGAACTTGGGCTGGTAGTGCAGGCGAAACTGCTGCAGCTCCAGGGCCTGACGCAAGTCCTGCAGCAGCTGCAATTGCTTGCGGGCATTGGTGTTCATCGATGCGTCGAAAAAGCTGTAGCCATTTTTGCCCGCGCCCTTGGCGTGATACATCGCCGCATCGGCGTTCATCAGCAGCTCTTCAGCGGTCAGGCCATTGCCGGGGTACAGGGCGATACCGACACTGGCGGAGATCAGCAGCTCATGCTCATCGACCCGGAACGCCCTGGACAACAGACCCACCTGCCGCGCTGCCACTTGCGGTGCGTCATCAGGCTCCAGCAGACGCACCAGCAGCACAAATTCGTCGCCGCCAATACGCGCCAGGGTGTCCTGGCTGCGCAACTGCTCGCGCAGGCGCAAGGCCACCTCGCGCAGCAAACGGTCGCCCAGATGATGACCAAAGGCATCGTTGACCGGCTTGAAGCCATCGAGGTCGATAAACATCAGCGAGAAGCAGCCGCCCTGCTCCGCCACCTTGCTCATCGCCTGACCGATACGGTCAGCCAGCAGGATGCGGTTGGGCAACCCGGTCAGGGTGTCGTGCAGCGCCAGTTGGGTCAGCTCTTCGTTGGCCAGGGTCAGGGAGTCCGCCAGCGCAGCTGTACGGGCATCGAGGCGGGCATCAAAAATAGAGGTCAGCAAGGCGATGACCAATACCGCCAGGCTGGACACCAGTACCAGATTGTCCAGGCCGTTACCGCTCAGACCGTCGATGGCGGCACCGCAAAAACTGCCGATGGGGAAATTGGCTGCAGCCATGCCGGTGTAATGCATGCCGACAATCGCCAGCCCCATGATTACCGCAGCACCACCGCGCATCAGCCGCACGTAAGGGGTTTGCCGGCGCAGACGAAACGCGATCGACAACGCGGCCGCCGAGGCCCCCACCGCAATCACCAGCGACAGGCCAAACAGTGCCGGGTCGTAATCGATGCCCGGCTGCATGCGCAACGCGGCCATGCCGCTGTAGTGCATGGCGCTGATGCCCGCGCCCATGATCAGGGCGCCAAACAACAACTGCAGCGCCGGCAAACGCGGCTGGCTGACCAGCCACAAGGCAAAGCCCGAAGACAGGATGGCAACCAGCAATGACCACAGGGTCAGCCCCAGGTCGTAGCCCAGCGCCAGTGGCAACTGCAACGCGAGCATGCCGATAAAGTGCATCGACCACACGCCAAAGCCCATTGCCAGTGCACCGCCGGCAATCCACAGGTACTGGGTACGGCCGCGCGCCGTGGCGATGCGACCACTCAGGTCAAGAGCGGTATAAGAGGCCAGAATGGCCACACACAGGGAAATCAGGACCAGCGCGGGGGAGTAACTAGCGGAAACCATGGGCCTACTCGTGAACAGATGCCGAACAGCGTCCATGCCCGGTAAAGAAGCGCAATTGTACTGCTTCCCTGCATTTACGCACCTATCCGCGCGACTAAATCCTTAAGCTCCATGCCCGCTCCCACAAAGAAACTGTCCCCCTGCCTTCAGCTCAGCTCAAACAACCCCGCCGCCCCCATCCCGCCGCCAATGCACATGGCAACCACGACAAACCGCGCACCACGGCGGCGACCTTCGAGCAGGCTGTGACCCACCATCCGTGCACCCGACATGCCGAACGGATGACCAATGGCTATCGCCCCGCCATTGACGTTCAGGCGGTCATTGGGGATCTGCAGAAAGTCACGGCAATGCACCACCTGACAGGCGAACGCTTCGTTGATCTCCCAGAGGTCAATATCCGCAACGGTCAGGCCAAAACGTTTGAGCAACTTGGGAATCGCATACACCGGACCAATGCCCATTTCCTCCGGTGCACAACCACTCACGGCAATCCCGCGATACACGCCCAGCGCTTCGATACCGCGCTGCCTGGCTTCGGCACGACTCATCAGCAATACCGCAGCGGCCCCATCGGAAAACTGCGAGGCGTTGCCTGCCGTGATGAACTCACCCTGTTCAATCCACTTGCCGTCTTTCCACACCGGTTTGAGGGTCGACAGGTCTTCAAGGGTGGTAGAGGGACGGTTGCACTCGTCACGGTCCGCGATCACGTCCTGATGACCGGCGGGTTTGCCTTCCTTGTCAAAGCACAGCTTGCGCGCCGCCAAGGGCACGATCTCATCGGTAAACAGGCCCTCAGCCTGGGCGGCGGCAGTACGTTGCTGGCTCTGCAACGCATACTGATCCTGTACCTCGCGGCTGATGTTGTAGCGCCGCGACACGATTTCGGCTGTTTCGAGCATCGGAATATAAGCCGTCGGCATGCACTCAAGCACGGCCTCGGACTGGGCGCGGTAGGTGTTTTTGTACTTGTTCTGGGTCAGCGACAATGACTCCACGCCACCGGCCACGGCAATCTTCATTTCGCCGGTCATGATGCCATTGGCCGCCACGCCGATACTCATCAGGCCCGAGGCGCACATGCGATCGAGCGCCATGCCCGGCACAGTATCGGGCAAACCGCCGGTGTACGCACACAGGCGGCCGATGTTGTAACTCTGAGTGCCCTGCTGGGCGGCGGCACCCATGATCACGTCTTCCACTGAACCCGGCTCGATACCCGCGCGCTCGACCACGGCACGCACCACGTGACCGCCCAGCACAGGCGCCTCGGTATCGTTGAACGAGCCACGAAAGGATTTGGTCAAGGCAGTGCGGGCGGTGGATACGATCACAACGTCATTCAAATTCATGTTCAAGGCTCACTGTTCAAGGGGGTTGAAGGTGTAGCGGCTGATGGTGTCCACCACGCAGCCGGGGCGTTCGCTGCCCTCGATTTCGACGCTCATGCGCACTACAGCCTGCACGGCCTGGCCCTGCATCTCGACCCGTACCAACTGGCCATGGCCGCGAATCCGCGAACCGACCTTGACCGGCGCAGGGAAGCGCAGCCGGTCACTGCCGTAGTTGACGCCCATGGCCAGGTTCTCGAACTGCATCAGTTGCGGCATAAACAGATTGGCCAGGGCCAGGGTCAGGTAACCATGGGCGATGCAGGCGCCAAATGGCCCGGTGGCGGCGCGCTGAGGGTCGACATGGATCCACTGGTGATCGCCCGTGGCTTCGGCAAACAGGTTGATCCGTTCCTGGGTCAGCAGCAGCCAGTCTGTGCGCCCCAGATCCATGCCCTCGGCCGCCAGCAACTGCCCGGTGCTGCTGAAAACTGTGCTCATGCTCTGTTCCTCACGCGTGTTGCGAGCTGACGGGCAGCACTTCGCCGACCATGTACGAGGCATAGTCACTGGCCAGAAACACCATGACATTGGCCACTTCCCACACTTCGGCGGCGCGGCCAAAGGCTTCGCGGCTGGTGAGCTGGTCGAGCAATTCGATGCTGGCGGCTTTTTTCAGAAAGTCGTGCAGGGCGATCGACGGCGCCACAGCGTTGATCCGCACGCCGTTTTCGGCGGCTTCCAGGGCGCTGCAGCGGGTCAGGGCCATGACTCCGGCCTTGGCCGCAGCGTAATGGGCCTGCTCCTTTTGCGCGCGCCAGCCCAGTACCGAGGCGTTGTTGACGATGGCTCCGGCGCCACGGCGCTCCATATGCGGGAGCATGGCGCGAGTCATGCGCATGGTGCCGGTCAGGGTGATATCCAGTACCGACGACCACTGCTCATCGGTCATTTCGGTCAGGCGTACCTGACCGCCAAGCCCGGCGTTGTTGATCAGCACATCGACACCGCCCAGCGCCTCCTCAGCGGCGGCGACCAGGGCTTGCACGTCGGCTTCGACGGTGACGTTGCACAGCTGCCCGTAGACCGCCTGCAAGCCGGTTTCGGCCTTTAGCCGCTCGACTGCCTCTTCGAGACGACGCGGGTGGATATCGGAAATCATCAGGGCGCGACAGCCCTCTTCCGCGCAGCGTTTGGCCGCGGCATAACCGATACCGGCGCCGGCTGCGGCAGTGATCAAAATCGACTTGCCAGCCAGTAACTGGTGGCCGGGGACATAGGGAGGTGCTTGTCTCATGGTTGAATTCTCTTGTTAAGCGGCAAATCAAAAGCCCCTCACCCTGGCCCTCTTCCAAAGGGAGGGGTTGGGGTGAGGGCCAGCGGTATCAGCTACCCCACACCCGCTGCGGTGCAGGCGCTTCGGCCAGAATCTGGCCCAGGGCAACCCCCACTTCTTCGGGTTGCCATTGCGCGCCCTTGTCGCGGGTCACCCCGGTGCGCCAGCCATCGCCCAGGGACAATCGCCCACCCTGGCTTTCGATGATCTGCCCGGTAACATCCCCCGACAGTTCGCTGCCCAGCCATACCACCAGCGGCGCGACGTTTTCCGGTGCCCATGAATCAAAGCCACCGTCTTCAGGTTTTTTCACCATGTCCGGCATCGCGCTTTCGGTCATCGAGGTCCGCGCCGCCGGCGCCAGGGCATTGGCCGTCACGCCGTAGCGCCCCAGCTCGGCTGCCTGCACCAGGGTCAGCGCGGCAATCCCGCCTTTGGCTGCGCTGTAGTTGGACTGCCCCACCGACCCCTGCAGGCCCGCGCCGGAACTGGTATTGATGATCCGTGCCGCCACCGGCCGGCCGGCCTTGGCCAGGTCGCGCCAGCGCTTGCCGAGGATATTGGCCAGGCAAAAATGCCCCTTGAGATGCACACGCATGACCGCATCCCAGTCCTCTTCAGCGAGGCTGATAAACATGCGGTCACGCAGGATTCCGGCGTTGTTGACCAGCACATGCACTTCGCCAAACGCGGCCAGGGCGGCGTCGACGATGTGCTGTGCCGTGGCCAGGGTAGTGATGTCATCGGCATTGGCAATGGCCTGCCCACCGGCCTGGAGGATTTCTGCCACGACCTCTTCGGCGGCTTCGCGACGAATATCGTTGACCACCACATTGGCGCCCTGCCCGGCGAACGCCAGCGCGTAAGCGCGGCCCAAACCGCCGCCCGCGCCGGTAATGATGACGGTACGTTCTGCACAAATTGCCATGTCGTTGCTCCTAGAGGCGTTCAATAATCGTCACGTTGGCTTGACCGCCGCCTTCGCACATGGTCTGCAAACCGTAGCGGCCACCGCTGTGCTCAAGCTGGTTGAGCAGGCCGGTCATCAACCGTGCACCGCTTGCCCCCAACGGATGGCCGAGAGCAATTGCACCGCCGTTGGCGTTGGTCCTGGCCGGGTCGAAATCCAGCTCCTTGGCCCAGGCCATCACCACCGAGGCGAAGGCTTCGTTGATTTCAACAAGGTCAATGTCCTGCATGCCCATGCCAGCCTTTTTCAGTGCGGCACGGGTGGCGGCAATCGGGGCCCTGAGGTGCCAGATCGGGTCGTCGCCCAACACCGACAGGTGATGGATCCGCGCCCGTGGCGTGAGGTTGTAGCGTTTGAGCGCCGCCTCGGAGACCACCAGCAAGGCGGCCGAGGCATCGCAGGTCTGGCTGGATACCGCAGCGGTGATCGACGCAAACTCGGCAAACACCGGCTCCAGTTCGGCCATTTTGGCCAGGCTGGTTTGGCGCGGTGTTTCGTCGTCCCTTACCCCTTCACAGGGCACGATTTCGTTGACGAAACGGCCGTCGGCCATGGCGGCCAGCGCCCGGCGATGGCTCTCCAGGGCATAGGCTTCCATGTCCTGGCGGCTGATCCCCCAGTGATCGGCGATGCGCTGGGCAGCGTAGAACTGGTTGACCGGCTGTTTGCCAAAGCGCGCTTGCCAGCCCTTGCTGCCAGAGAACGGGTCGGCAAAGCCCAGTGTCTGCCCGGCCAGCATCGCCGAGGAAATCGGAATCTGGGTCATGGTTTGCACACCACCCACGGCAATCACATCCTGGGTGCCACTCATCACCGCCTGCGCGGCGAAGTGCAGCGCCTGTTGTGACGAACCGCACTGGCGATCGATGGTGGTGCCCGGCACGTTCAGCGGCAAACCGGCGGCCAGCCAGCTGGTGCGGGCGATATCACCGGCCTGGGAGCCGATGGTGTCGACACACCCAAAAATCACGTCGTCATATTCGTCGGCCGGAATTGCGTTGCGCTCCACCAGTACCTTGAGCACATGGGCGCCGAGGTCGATGGCATGCACGTGGGCCAGGCCGCCCTTGCGCTTGCCGGTGGGGCTGCGCAATGCATCAACAATATAGGCTTCAGGCATCGGTCAATCCTCGAAGGTGTGACCGCAGCCCAGAGGCGCCGCGCCACTCAATACATATTCGGCCACACGGGCCTTGTGCAGTGCACGGTCGCCCCAGGCACTGTCCAGTGCCCAGGCGCGCTTCATGAACATTTGCAGATCGACTTCCCAGGTGTAACCCATCGCCCCATGCACCTGGATGCCGTGGCGGGCCGCCAGCCAGCTGGCTTCGCAACTGGCCAGGCGCGCCTGGGACACCCACACGGCGGCATTCGGTTCGTTGTGTGCCAGGGCGTAAGCGGCGCGGTACAGCACCGGTTTGGCGAACTCCAGCGCAGTAGCCACGTCGGCCAGATGATGCTTGACTGCCTGAAAACTGCCGATGGGCTTACCGAATTGTTTGCGCTGCGCGGCGTAGTCCACCGATAAATCCAGCATGCGCTGAGCCAGCCCGAGCAACTGCCCGGCCACCGACAGCGCGCCACGATCAAGGGTTTGCGCCCACAGCTGGCGGCCCTGTTCGCCCTGCGCCACCAGGGTGGCTGCGCCGGGTTGCCAACTGACCTGCGCCAGGCGCCGAGAGGCATCGATACTGGCGTGATTTTGCACATCCACCTGGCTACGCGGCACGGCGTGGACTTCATCGCCATGGGCCAGCAGCAGCAAGTCAGCGTGGGCGGCATCGGCCACCAGCGGATTGACCGGGTGCCCGATGGCCACCCGCAAACTGCCGTCGGCAATGCGTTCCAGCCATTCGCCGCGACGGGCTACGCCGTCATCCAGCCCGGCGATCAGCGCACTGGCCACATAAGCGGTATCACCCAGGGAATCAGGAATGGCGTAGTAACCCAGTTCCTGGGTCATCAGGGCCCAGGCCACATCGTCCATGCCCAGGCCACCGAAAGCTTCGGGGATCGACAATGCGGTCAGGCCCTGCTCGGCGATCTTGTTACGCAAATCCGGGGAGCGACCGACATCGGTTTCCCAGATTTCACGGAGCATTTCGGGGGCCGCTTCGGTCATCAGAAAACGGCTGATGGCCTCGCGAAAAGAGATCTGGTCTTCGGTAAAGGTAAAGTCCATGCCCGGCCTCACTTCGGCAGGCCGAGCATGCGCTCGGCGATAATGTTGCGCTGGATCTCGTTGGTGCCGGCGTAAATAGGCCCGGCCTGGGCGAACAAAAAGCCGTCCAGCCAGCTGTAGCCGCCCTCCGATTGACCGGTCAGCTCGCCACTGGCGCCGAGAATGCGCATGGCGGTTTCGTGCATGCGCAGATCCAGCTCCGACCAGAATATTTTGTTGGTGCTCGACTCGGCGCCAATCTGTGCCCCGCGGCTCAGGCGGCCCACGGTGTGGTACGCAGACAGGGCGTAAGCCTGGGCGTCCGACCAGGCCTTGCACACCGCCTCGCCAAGGCTCGGATCACGATCGGCGCTGGTGCGGTTGGCCTGGTACAGCTCCACCAATTTGCGCGCCGTGTATTGAAAACGGGCCGGGGAACGCAGCAGCAGACCTCGCTCGAAGCCGGCAGTGGCCATTGCCACATGCCAGCCCTGGCCTTCATCGCCAATACGGTTTTCCAGCGGGATGCGCACGTCATCAAAGAACACTTCGGCAAACGCATCCTTGCCGTTCAGGGCCTTGATCGGGCGTACGGTGACCCCCGGTGCATTGAGCGGCACCATCACGAAGGACAGCCCGTGATGGCGGCTGGACGACGGATCGCTACGGAACAGGCCGAACAGCCAGTCGGCAAAAATCGCTCGTGTGGACCAGGTTTTCTGGCCGTTGAGCACGTAGCTGTCGCCATCGCGGGTGGCCTTGCTGGTGATAGCGGCCATGTCGGAACCTGCGTTCGGTTCGGACCAGCCCTGGGCCCACATGTCGGTACTGGCGGCCATGCGCGGCAGGAAACGCAGTTTTTGCGCCTCGGTGCCGAACTCCATCAGCGTCGGGCCGAGCAACAGCTGGCCGTTCTGATTGACCCGCATCGGCCCGCCGGCGCCGTAATATTCCTCTTCGAAAATCAGCCACTCGATCAGGTCGCAGCCGCGCCCGCCCAGCTCGGTGGGCCACATGACCATCGACAGACGGTTTTCGAATAATTTGGCTTCCCACTGGCGGTGTTGCTCGAAGCCCTCGCGGGTATCGTAGCTGGCCAGCGGCGTGGTCGGCAGGTTGTCCGCCAGCCATTGGCGCACCTCCTGGCGAAAGGCCTTTTGTTTGGGGGAGTAGGTCAGATCCATCGTCAGCTCCTCAGAAGTTGGCGTCGCGTTTTTCTACGAATGCGCGGCGGGTTTCGGCGGAGTCCGTGCTGTTGTAGGCCTGCAGCGTGAACCCCTGTTCCCAGCGGTATTTGTCTTCCAGGTTGCCGTCTTCGATACCGTTCAGGGCCTCCTTGGCGATGCGGATCATGTCCGGGCTTTTGCTGGCGATCTTGCGGGCAATTTGCAGCGCGGTTTCACGCAATTGCTCACGGGGCACCACGCGCTCGATAAAGCCGTATTGCTGGGCGTCAACGGCACTGATCTTGTCGCCGGTCAAAAACAGATAACGGACTTTCTGCACCGGGAACAGACGCTGCAAATGCGCCCCGCCGCCCATGGCGCCGCGATCCACTTCGGGTAAGGCAAAACTGGCGCAATCGGAGGCAACGACAATATCGGCAGCGCCGGTAATACCGATCCCGCCACCCAGCACATAGCCATGCACGGCAACAATCACCGGCACCGGATTGCGGTGAATGGCCTTGAAGGTGGCGTAGTTGCCGGCATTGACGGTCACGATACGTTCGGGGTGGGCGTCCAGTTCCTTGATATCGACCCCGGCGCAGAAGCCACGGCCCTCGGAGCGGATCACGATGACTCGCACTTGCGGGTCTTGCCCCAATGCTTCGAGAGTACGTGCCAGATCGAGCCATTCCTGGCTGTCGAGGGCATTGACCGGTGGCCGGTCGATCACCAGTTCAGCGACGCCCGCGTCGATACTGGTCTGAAATGCGGTATGGGCTGCGCTGTTCACATGTGCTCCTGGATTGGCAAAAAAACCATGGGAGCAGTATGGGAAGGCGCGCGAGGCGGATCATCGTCCGTTGAGACTAAACATAAGACACAGAGCCACAGGCGCACGCCCGTATAGCCACAAGTAAATGCCCGCGGCAGCGATCAATCATCATTAATTAATCACACCCTACGCCATAAGAACTAATGAACTTACGTTTTACTTGGATATTTCACTCAAACAACACAGCACTCTCTTATAAAAACAGATCAGCCGCCCCAGCAGAAAATAACAAAGCTCAAACAATACAACTTGTTGCCATAGCCTGCACTTACAGGAGGAACTTATGCAAGCAGGATTATTCACTCAACTATCAAAGGAAGAAAGCCGCAAGATCGCAAGACCAAAGCCACTTAAACGTTCGCACTTGGCTACTTTAACCATCCTGAAATTCTAATATTCTGATCCAGCTTGACCAGCCGGGGGTCGAAAGCCCATTCCAGCCTGATGACAAACGCCAGATATCTGGACGGAATTCAAACTTAATCATCCTCGGCCGATTGGAAAACACTCTGTTTCCACAAATGCATGTTCCTTTACACCTATTATACAACAGGTAAACAAAATGTTAATAAACAAAACCGCTCTGGTTGCTGCGGCAGTAATGGTGTTCGGTGTTTCCAGTGCATGGGCTGCCGACAGTACAAGTACCCAGATTAATATCAGCGCCACTGTTCCAAGCACTGCTTTCTATGCACAAGCCTCTAGCCCGACCTTCGGTCAGGCTGAAGTAATGGGCTATGACATCGGCCAAAACAAAATCAACAGCCTTCGTGAAAACTTCACCTACAAGAGCACAGGCGGTGCATTGCGCGCGTATATCGATGGCGGGCCACGGGCGCTGTTCAACGGTAACACCGCACACAACATCCCTCTGACCACCAAATTCAACGGTGTGACCCTTACGGCTGCAGCCCTGGAGGTGGCAACCGCCCCCGCCTCCGCCGCAGGCGGTACTGCAGAGCTGGAGGTATCTGCTGGCGCCATACCAACAGGTGCCTCTGGCAATTTCAGTACCGCATTTACCGTGATGTTCGACAGCACGCCACCCACCCCCTGATCTGCCAACACCGTTGATTCATCTGGCGATACCCGCGCCCGGCCGGTTTTCGACCGGGCGCCTCTTCTGGATTGACTGTCCGTTATTAGAGTATTGCGTTTATGTTCCCGATGACTCGCATCGCGGTGACGCTGGCCTTGTTGTTCCCTGCAGCATCAATGGCAGCCGCAGAAGTCAGTACACCCCGAAGTTTGCTTGCCCAGGCCAA
The DNA here is from genome assembly GCF_900618535.1 of Pseudomonas bubulae. Classification (GTDB taxonomy): domain Bacteria; phylum Pseudomonadota; class Gammaproteobacteria; order Pseudomonadales; family Pseudomonadaceae; genus Aquipseudomonas; species Aquipseudomonas bubulae. The sequence continues at coordinate 974,469 of NZ_UYJA01000001.1, forward strand.
AGGCTTGCCGGCTGACTTCGAAGAGCACCTTTTCGATGTACCGCTGGCCGTTCAGGTCGAGCGCAACTCGCAACTGGTGGGTGAAGCCATGGTCGTACTGACCCGCGATGATCGTCTGACCCTCCTTGAGTTCACCGACTTCAACGCCAGCCAGATTCCGGCCAGTGAGCGCGACACCTGGTCGGAGTTTCTCCAGCAAGGAGTGCAACTGGGAGCCTGCACTGGCAAATGCCCCGAACAGTTAATGGCGGTTCATTACAACCTGGAAAACTCCATGGTCTCGTTGCTGACCGCCAGGGCGGAACAGGATTATCAGAAGAGCCGCTATCACGAACTGCCCAGCGGCGGCAGCGGCGGTTTGATTGTGCGCAATCAGCTAAACCTCACCGCCGGCCAGCGAGAGCAAGTTGACGGTCGTTATGGCCTGGAGGCCAGCGGCAGCATCGGCCACTGGAGCCAAACGCTCAACCTGCAACTCACACGCATGGATGGTCCGGACCAAAGTCAGCTCAAACATGCTGTCTATGAAGCCCACACCCAGCGTGAACTGGAAGGTACATTTCTGCGCCTGGGCTATTTCACTCCAGGCTCCGAAGGTTTGACCCGGCAAATTCGCACTTTTGGCGCCAGCCCCGATACCACAGTGGGCATCATGTATGGCAGTTCCGACAGCCTGGTCATCGATCAAGCCAAACCCGGCGTATACCCGGTGTATGTCACCGCCAGTCGTCCGGCAACGGCACAAATCTACCGCAACGGCCTGTTGATCAATTCCCAGCTGGTTGCCGCCGGTTTGCAGAGCCTCGATACCCGCCCCTTGCCCAGCGGTATTTACGAAGTCGAGGTTCGCCTGGTCGAAGACGGCCGAGTTAGCAGCACGTCTTCGGAGCTGATCTATAAACCGTCCAACTGGCGCAACTACGACGACCCATGGCGCTATAACCTGTTCGCCGGACGCGAAAGCAAACTGCTGAGCAACTGGGACGACCAGGCCACCGGCGACATGACCGCCGGCGCCTCGCTCAATTACCTGCTGCACCCGCGCGCCATCCTGGGTCTGTCTGCGCGCCAGGTAAAAAACAGGATGCAATGGGGCACCGCCATTGACTGGACGCTGGCCAGCAATCTCACCTTTTATGCCAATCTTTACAAGACTCAAAGCTACGGCACCGGTGTCGACTTTAACGGCCAGTACCACTACGGCCTCGGCAATGTCGTGTTCAACCACAACCGCAGCTGGCTCGACACCCGTAACACCTACGAAACCCTGCCGGACGGCACGCGCCTGCGCACAAAGTCCAGCTATGTGGGCCAGACCAGCACTACCGCCCTGTCCCTGAACCATCGCTTCGGCCTGCAAAGCACCTTGAGTGCCCGCCTCTCCCACAGCAATGGCTATAGCCGCGGCTACGGCCTGGACGTGGGCTGGGCGCAACCCACGCACCTGTTTGGCAGCGACGGTAACTGGCGTTTGTCGGTCTTTGATCGACCCGGCAGCCTCAGTTCCGGCAACAAGCGCAATCGCGGGGTCGACCTGAGCATCAGCCTGGCCCTCGGCGGCCCGGGTGAACGCTGGTCAGCCAGCCTGGGGTCACGCACCGGCCGGGACGGTGAGCGTGACAACAATGCCTCCCTCAGTTACAGCAAAAATATCGAAGGCCACGTCCTGCAAAGCGTGGCTGCCACCGCAAGTACCGATACCTACGGAGTGGGCGTCAATGGCCGGGCCACCTTCCTGACCGACAGCCTCAGCGCCGATACCTTTGTGCAACGCTCGTCTTATAACGGCTACCTAAGCGGTGGCCTTAACCTGGACAGCACCATCGCCCTGAGCGGCTTGACCATGGCCATGAGCAGTGAGCCCTCCGGGCGCGGGGCCGGAATGATCGTCGACGTCGAGTCCGATATCGCCAACATTGCCTTGCGTGCCGATGACCTCAGCGGTGGCAGCACCATGCTGCGCCCCGGCCGCAACTATATTCCCCTCACCGCGTACGAGAGCAGCTCAGTCAGTTTCGACTTTCAGGGCAACCACGTGCCCGCCGCTGCGATCCAGCCACCTCGCGCCCGTTATCACCTGAACAAGGGCGGCGTGGGCTACCGCAAGATCAACGTGGTGAATACCGTCACCGTTCTTGGCCGCTTGATTGACGCGGACGGTAACCCGCTCAAGGGTTATCACATCATCAACACCACCAGCCGCGGCATCAGTGAAGTGGACGGTTTCTTCTCAATGGAGATGAACGCCGGCACTCCCACTCTGGAAGTGCGCAAGGACGAAGCATTACTCTGCCAATTCCGTATCGACATCACCAAAACCCTCAGGCAGAACAATGTGCTGGAAATCGGCGACCTGCGTTGCCATCCCGACACGTTGGCAGAATCGGCTAATAATGTTGAGGCAGCAGGATGAAGCGGAACAATCTAGCGGACTTCAACGTAAAGTGTTTATTGAGTCTGGTACAAAGCCGCAGGCTAAATCGGATGGCAAAAACCGCTGCCGGTATTGTATTGATTTTTGTTTGTGGCCTTGTTGCCCCGCCCAATACTCACGGGGTAGAGATAACAATAAATGCAGAGTTCAAACCTGACCCCGCCTTTCCCAATCGCAATGTATTTACGAATAAAACACCGAATACCGGTCAATATTGCTATTACAACCCTGCTGACTGCGCTTCCAAAGGCGTGTTCGGCATCGCCGCCCCCGTAGTTTTCAGGTCTGCGGTGCCTGTAGTAGCCAATCACACAGATCCGCGTCAAGGTGCGATGGTGACAATCCCGGGAGCATGGCGGACATTAACCGTCAGGCACAACCAGACTCTGGAAACAGAGGAAGTGAAGATCCGTATAACCGGTTTTGGTACAGTACTGAGCATTGACCCCGACACCGTACACACCCTGGTTCCTGGTGCGACAAGCTGGGGGGACGGGCATAACAAACTGTGGTCCGGAAGTAACTGGTCGATACCGCCGTCACCCTGCACCAGAAAATCGACGCCCCTCTACACCGGTGGAAATTTTTGGTTCTTTTGGGGAGCACCGGAGGCCGATGTAACCTGTGCCAAAAAGGCACTTTACAACATCCCAAAGTTGGCATACCACTCTTTGGACTTCGCCTACGAATTAAAGACACCTGATCCATTAGGCATGTCAGCAGGTGACTATTCCGGAAACTTGGCTTACACAATAGGGCCTTACCAGGATTTCGACATGGGTGATTTGTTGATCCCTAACAGCTCCGTGCTGAATCTCAATTTTAACCTGAACGTTCAGCACACCTTAAAAGTTGATATCCCCCCGGGCGGTAATAGGGTCGAGCTGGTTCCCAAAGGCGGCTGGTATCAATGGTTGCTCATAGCTCGAGTACCGGAAACACTTGCCAGCGACCAATCCTTTAGTGTTTCCGCCAGTTCACGTTTCAAGATGCTGTTGAGCTGCGAAAGAGTCATGGGCGACACCTGCGCACTCAGCAACAACGTGAGCCACAACGTGCCGATCAATATATTTGTCAGTCTGCCCGGCGGCATTACCGATTCAAACGGCGCTTCGATCACCCGTAAGCCCTTGCTTACAAGCGGCCAGGGTACTGAACTGTTCCAGCCCAGCCGATATGTGGATGGAAAAACCGGGGTACTGCACTTCGAAATCGAAAAGAAATACGTGAATGAAATGCTCGACCAGGAAGGCACCTATAAAGGAAATGTGACCGTCATCTGGGATTCGGAAGTTTAAGGCTCCCGGGTAGTAAATAGAGAAAACAGGAACTTACCATGAAACTTGCAAGTGCCATACTCAGTCTATGGGGTATCTCATTGGGTGCCATCGCGGGCCCCAGTTTCAACGTCGGAACCGTCTTTGACTATATGGATGGCGATAAAAGCACCTATTTGAAGCGGGTGTATAACGGCGGCGGCAGCACCGCCTTTGTTCGCGTTTCCATACTGGAGATAGTCTACAAAGCCGACGGCACTTCAGAAGAAGTACCGCTGAAAACCCAAGGCAATGCAGCCATGCGTGATGGCCTGATCGCCAGCCCGGCACGGCTGATAATCCCTGCCAGCGGCACCCAGGGCACCCGCCTGCTGTTCAAGGGGATACGAGACCAAGAGCGGTATTTTCGCGTGCGTTTTGTGCCGGTCGTGCCGGAAAAAGAAGATGAATTTGCCCTTTCCACCGAAGAAACCGACGTCTATAAAAAGACCCTGTCGGCCGGGATCAACGTGCTCGCAGGCTATGGCACCTTCTTTGTTGTACGCCCTGAAAACGCCGGTTTTGATACCCAGATAAACGACACCGCGCAACAGTACTCAGTCAAAAACAACGGCAATACCATCATGCTGCTTGATGAATTCAAAGACTGCTCCGTCCAGAACCCGCTGGAGTGCGAGCCCGTTACCAAAAACCATATCTTGCCGGGTCGCCTGTTCAGCTTTACCAAAAAAGCTGGCCGTCATTATCGCTTTATCCTGATTGAGGGCAGTAACAATAAACCCATGGAGGTTAAAGGCTGATGCATCTATCTGCGTGCAAAATCTCATGCCTGACTGTCGCGGCAAGCCTGGCACTCTGGATGCAAGCGGGGTTTGCAGCGCGCGAAGAACACATCTTTGAAGTGAGTGTCACTATTCCGACCCCGGACTTCTATATATTGCCCGTGGAGTCGCAGTTTCTAGAGCGCACACAAATAATGAAATGGAACCTTGCCCGCGGGTATCTGGAGCCCCTGCAGGCGTCATTCGATGTACGCAGTCGCAGTGGCGCCATTACCGCACGCCTGGGCCATGAATCAATGCTGTCCAACGGAAGGGATCTGATCAGCCTGCGGGTCAAGTTCAATGGCCACGAACTTGCGCTGACCGACACAGTGGTCGTGCCCGACAACGAAGCCAAAACGGGTTACAGGGTTCCCTTACGAATCGAGGCGATCAAGCCTGAAACAGGTTTTAAGCCAGGGGCATACTTTGGCAGTGTCCAAATCATGTTTGATGGGCCGACGCCTTCTGCAGCTCAATAAACAGCACTCAGGTAATAGCATGAAGAATAAACCCTCCAGGGCCTCTGTCATTGATTACAACCCCACTCCTTTGAATAACGTACCATTCTCAATATATCGGCAAACTTGTGTATTGGCCATTTTTGTATTGACACTTGGTTTTCTTCAGCCTGTGTATGCTGCGAACGTCAATGTGCGGGCCGAGTTCAAGCCCGACCCGGCACTTCCACACCAAAATACATTCACAAACAAAACACCCAGCAATAGCCACTACTGCAGCTACGTGCCTCAAACCTGTATCAATAAAGGCATTATCAGCATTTCCGCCCCTATTTCCTTTCGCAACTCCAGCCGGATAATTGCCAACAACCCAGACCCCAGGCAAGGCATGATGATTCGGGCAAACAGTGATTGGCGTACTCTGATCGTCACCCATGCTCAAACGCTGGAAACTGAAGAGTTACAGGTTCGTATCACCGGCATTGGAACATATACATCTATCGAACCACAGAACATCCATACCTTGGTACCCAATGCAAGCAGCTGGTCGGATGGTCTCAATAAATTATGGGTGGGAGGTTATTTATGGCGGGGGGCTGGCACCTGCATTGGTGCGACGACATTCGTCGCTAACTGGTTCGGAATCCCGATCTACTGGACAACACCTGTTTCCGGAGCAACCTGTAGTAGAGCAGCACTGTACGACATCCCCAACTTCACTTATCGAACCCTGGACTTCTCTTATGAAATGAAGACGCCCAACCCACTCGGAATGTCATCGGGTGATTATAATGGTGAAATCAACTATACCGTGGGGCCTTACCAAGACATTGACATGGGAGACAATATGCTCCCCAGCGACAATATACTCACGATCAAATTCCTGCTTAATGTCCAGCACACCCTTAAAGTGGATATTCCACCCGGCGGCAATAAAGTAGAACTGACACCCAAGGGTAGTTGGCAAGAATGGATGCAAAATGGCCGCACGCCCGAGAAACTTTTTCGGGATCAGCCTTTCATGATTTCTGCCAGCTCACGTTTCAAGATGCAACTGGCCTGTGACCGGTTGGTAGGCGATACCTGCGCAATCAGCAATACCAGCAGCGGCCACTCAGTTCCAGTCGATGTTCTGGTCAGCATGCCCAATGGCATCGGCAATGATGATGACTCCTCGGTCTCTCGAGAACCCCTAAGGGCTTCAACTGGACTGCTGTTCAAGTCCACGCACTATGTCGATAACAAGCCATCCACGCTGCATTTTGAAATACAAAGGCAGCATGTCCTGCAGATGTTGTCCGAGCAAGGCAAGTATTCCGGGAATATCACGGTAGTCTGGGACTCCGAAATCTGACTCGGGCTAATCAAACGGACTAGTCCGGCTCAGGGATTGCACCCGTGCTGCGCGCTTTCATGCTGGCGCCTTGATCCGTATTTTTACGACGAGGCCCATATGGAGCTTGCCCTGACAGACGAACAGCGAATGATTCAGGCATCCGCCGAACGTTTTTTGAACCAAGTGGCCAGCTCCGCTGCGGTGCGCACGGCCATGACCAGCGATCAGGGGTACGACACCGCTACCTGGGCGCGAATGGCCAGGGAGCTGTATTGGCCCGCACTGGCGATCCCCGAGGCCTATGGAGGTCTTGGCCTGGGCTTTGTCGAAGTCAGTCTGCTCCAGGAACAGCTCGGGCGCTGCCTGCTGCCCACACCATTCTTTGCAACCTGCTGCCTGGCCACCCCTGCCCTGCTGCTCAGTCGCAATGAAGCACTCAAGGAACGCTGGCTGCCGTTGATTGCCGCCGGTGAGATTCGCGCCAGCCTCGCCTACACCAGCGCGCCTCGCTGGGACGACAGCGCCGTGCAGGTGTATGCGCAGAGCCATGCGGGGGGTTATCGCCTCAATGGCGAGTATCACTATGTGATCGATGGCAGCGATTGCCAGCTGTTGATCATTGCCGCACGCACGCCGGGCAGCGTCGGCGAAGCCGGTATCCGCCTGTTTGCACTGCCTGCCGATACTCCCGGGATTGTTTGCCAGTGGCAACCGACACTGGATCAGACCCGCCGCCTGGCTACCATCACCCTGAACGATGTAGTCGTCCACGACGATCAGTTGCTCAGCGAACCCGGGCAAGGCTGGCCGATGCTGCGCGATGTGCTGCAGATAGCCTGTGTTGGCCTGGCGGCCGAGCAGACCGGTGGCGCACAGCAGTCGCTGGACATCACTCTGGCCTATATCAGCGGCCGCGAACAATTTGGTCGCACTATCGCCAGTTTCCAGGCCATCAAGCACCGCTGTGCCGATTTGATGCTGGCCATCGAATGCGCGCGCTCGGCCAGTTACTACGCTGCCTGCATTGCCGCCGAGTGCCTGAATATCGATGGTGATCCGGGTATCCGTGAGCAACTTGGGGAAGCCGCGGCCACTGCGAAAATTTTTGCCAGCGAAGGCTTTTTCCAGTGTGCCGCCGAGTCCATCCAGTTGCACGGTGGCGTGGGTTTTACCTGGGAATACGACCCGCATCTGTATTTCAAGCGAGCCCGGGCCAGTGAGCAGATGCTCGGCACCCCGGCGTTTCATCGCGAGCAATTGGCCCGGCAGATTTTCGGAGAGTGCACATGAATATCGGTTTTAGCGCAGCAGATGAGCAGTTTCGCCAACAGGTTGCGCAGTGGATGCAGCAGCACCTGAGCGGTGACTTTGCAGCTTTGCGCTTTCGCGGTGGCCCGGGGGATGAGGACTTTGCTCCCGGGTTGCGCAAGCGCTGGGAACAGGTCTTGGCCCAAGGCCACTGGGTGGGTGCTGGCTGGGCCACCGAGCATGGCGGCCGTGGCTTGAGCATCAGCCAGCAAGTGATCTTTTTCGAAGAGTACGCAAGGGCGGGTGGCCCGGGACGTATGGGCCATATCGGCGAAGGGCTGGTAGGGCCGACGATTGCGGCCTTTGGCAGCCAGGAACAGCAGCAACGTTTTTTGCCGCCGATACTGGCGGGCCAGCACTTTTGGTGTCAGGGCTACTCCGAACCGGGTGCCGGGTCGGACCTGGCCAATATAAAGACCCGCGCCAGTTTCGATGAAGACCGCGGGCAATGGTTGATCAGCGGGCAAAAGGTCTGGACCTCACTGGCTCATGAATCGGACTGGTGCTTTGTGCTGGCACGTACCGAGCCGGGAAGTGTTGGCCATCGCGGCCTGTCGTTCTTGCTGGTGGAGATGGACCAGCCGGGTATACGGGTACAGCCGATCCGGCAATTGACCGGTACCAGTGAATTCAACGAGGTTTTTTTTGATCAGGCGCGGGCTTCGGCAGACAACCTGATCGGCCAACCGGGTGATGGCTGGAAAATCGCCATGGCGCTGCTGGGGTTTGAACGCGGGGTATCGACCCTGGGCCAGCAAATGCAGTTTCAGAATGAGTTGGACGAAGTGGTGCGTATTGCCAAGGCCAATGGTGCGGCGCAAGACCCGGTGCTGCGCCAGCGCATCGCACAGGCCTGGAGCGGCTTGCGGGTGTTGCGCTACAACTCGTTGCGCATGTTGTCCGGGGTACAGGATGGCAGCCTGCGGCCTGAAGCGACGATCTACAAACTGGCCTGGTCGACCTGGCATGTGGCCCTGGGCAAGCTGGCGATGGATGTACTGGGGCCAGAGGCCGAGTTGCTGGCCGGGGCGCCTTATGAGCTGACACGGTTGCAGGCGCTGTTTCTGTTTACCCGTGCGGATACCCTTTATGGCGGCAGTAATGAGATTCAGCGCAATATCATTGCCGAACGAGCGCTGGGGATGCCGCGGGAGGCCCGGTAGACGGGCTGAGAATCACAAGCCCTCTCATCCCGCCCCTCTCCCTCCGGGAGAGGGTTGCCGTGAGGGCCCGGGTCAAAAGGTGTACTTGCCATTGAACGACAGGTAATCCCGATCCGCCATTGTCCGTCCCTGGGCAATATCGGCCGAACTCAAATACGCCACATAAGTCAGCCCCAGCTGAAAGTTGCCCAGGTACTTGAAATCGCCACCCACTGTCAGACGCTTTTCAGCACGGCCCAACCCCGAATAGGCACTGCCGTCAATGTTCTGGGTCCAGGTGGCCTTGGTGGTCAAGTCCCAGCCGTTGAATACGCTGGGGTGATCGAAATAGGCGCCGATCCCCAACAGGCTTGAACCCCGTGTTTGACCGTCATACACATATTTATTGAAAGTCCCGTCCGTGCCCGCCCCGCCACCGCTAATGGTCAGGTCATCCACGCCCTGGATGCGCTGGTGCACCACCTCGGTCATCAGGGTGGTCTGCTGCGCCATAAACGTCGGCCCGATCATGTACACGGCATTCAGGTTTCCCTGCCACACCTGCCCCCGCGCCGGCGCACCGTTGCTCAGGTACACCGCCGCGCCGTCGCGATAGCTCAGGTCACCGGCGAATTGCACCGAATCACCGGCTTTGGTGGTGAAACTGATGCCGGTGAGCTTGATGTTGTCAAAGTAACCCAGCTGGTAACTCGGGCCATTGCCGTTGCCACCCACTTTGTTCAGGGACGAGTAATGAGTCTGCCCGGTAAAGTCGAAGAACAGTGCCGGGACGCGGTCGTGATAACGGTAATGAAACAGGCCGACCTCGGTGTTTTGCGTCACCCGGTATCTCGTGCCCAGGCCCCACTCGCCGCTGTCGCCCGGTTTTACCGAGCCGGCGTAGCCGACTGCGGCCCCGTTGGGCAGGTGGTCGACGATGCCCGGGGCGAGCCGGAAGAACTCGGCCCCCGGGCCAAAGGTATCGCTGCCAAAGTAGTCGCCCACGGGGTTGAGCTGGGTTTCTTCCCACTTGTACTGGTAGAACCCGAGCAGGGTCAGGTCTTCGTTCACCGACCACGCGCCCGATATCTGCCCCACCGGCAAGTAGGCATCCTTGGCTTCGGTGCCGGGCACGTTGAACTTGGTCGAATCCACCGGTGCCTGGCCCTGGCTGATGTTGGGCCAGAACAGGCTCTCGCCCCAGGCCACCAGATGCCGCCCGGCCTTTAGTGACAGGTACTGGTCATCATTGACGGTAAAGTCGCCATACACATAAGCATCCAGCAGCCGCGCCTTGCTGCCGCTGAGTTTGCGCGTGTCCTGGCTGAAGTCGTTGTAGCGTCCGGTCTTGTTCACCGTGTCCGGTGAGTCGTTGTCGTTGCGCTGGTGGTAGACCTCGTCATAGAAATGACTGCCGCGCACCACGGCGCCGAGGTTGTCGTGCTTGAGCATCAACTCGCCAAATACGCTGACCCGGTTGTTGATCAGCGAGCCGCGCTTGAAGTTGCGCGTGGCATCATCGTAGTTGATGTTGTTCAGGTATTCGTGATCCGGTTTTGCGGTACGCATCGAGGCCGTGTAGTTGACGGTCAGAGAAGAGTCGAGGGTGGTGTTTTCGCCCAGCTCGAGGGTAGGTGCCGCCAGGGCCAGACCGCTCAGCCCCGACAATAAACCGGTCCCGACAACACGCGTGTATTGCTTGAACATGCCTTGCTCCTTGTTATTGTTGTTTTGCTCCGCCCGGCCACCTGCGCACAGGCAGGGCCCGTGGCAGACAGCAGGATGGCGTCAGGGCGTTACTTGCCGGCCCGACGTGCCGCTTCGGGGCCAAAATCGCCAGCAGCAAAACCGCCTTTGTTCAGCACATAGCCGTTGCGTTGTTCGTTGATCAGGTTGAAGGCCAGATAACTGCCAGCGTTCAGGTCGTGATACAGGCCAACACCGGCCTGCCAGGTTTGCGTTTCCGGGGCATAGAAGTAATTGACCATCGAGGTGCGCCACAACTCGCCGCGGTTGTCGTAGTTGTCACCCATGATCGGGAACCAGCTGTCTTCGTCGATATACAGCATGCGCTTGCCGTACAGATGGCGGTTACCCGGCTTGAGCACACCCTCGAGCACCCACACGCGATGCAGTTCGTAACGCATGTTGTCGGGGTTGATATGACCGGGAGTGAGCATGCTCGCGTACTTCAGGTCACCGGCGTGCAGGCGCGCAGTGTTGTAAGGGATATACAGCTCTTTTTTACCGACGATGTTCCAGTTATAGCGCTGGGCCGAGCCGTTGAAGATGCGTACTTCGTCGACGGTGATCGAACCGCCGGAGCCCGGAAAGGCCATGTCAAAACCGTAACCCGGCGACTGCCGCACACGCCGCGTACCCGGATCGTAGCGCCAGCTCTGGCGCGGCTCGGTCTTGTCGTTCCAGTACTCGGTACCGGTGTTGATTTCACCCTTGTCGCGCTGTGGCAGCAGGGTTTCGTTAAGGTAGAAAGACGAATTGCCCACCGTGTCGCCAATCTTGCCCGGCTCCAGCCCCGGCGCCATATTGCGCGAGTGCACGCGGCCCCAGTTGATATTGCCATCCTTGAGCACATAGGCGTTGTCCGAAGTGTATTCCTCGGTCCAGGCACGCACGGTAAACAGCGAGGCATTTTTCAGCAGTTCAATACCGTTTTGCGGTATCGGGAATGCTACCCCGCCAGTGCGGGCAACCACGCCTTCGCCGTCGTCGACCAGTTTGGCGACCGAGGCATTTTCCAGGGTGGCCTTGCACACCGTGTCAGAAAAACGAAAGTCACGGTGCGAAGGGTAAACCGGCATGCGGAATGTTTGCGGATAGAGTTTGAACAGGGCCTTTTGCCCCTCGGACAAGTGCCCGTCGTACTGACTGAGGTTTTGCGCGGTGATCACAAACAGCGGCTTTTCGTTGGGGTAAGGGTCTACGGGATGCTTGCCCGTGCCCTCGAACTTCATCCCCGGTGCCGCGCCCAGCCATTGGCCGCCAAAAGCAGGGATGGTGCCTGCGGCGTTGCCCGCCTTTTCGGCGCCGACACAGGTCAGGTCCTTGCCCAGCCGGGTGATCTGGTCGGCAGGGGCCTGGGCCAGCGCCAGAGCGCTGTAACCCTGCAATGCCAGGGCAACTGACAGCCAGCCGCCCATATGGGTGATGCGTCCCATGGAGTTCTCCTTTTTATTGGTCATGCACATTTACTGGTGGGAGCGGGCGTGCCCGCGATTGGATCGACGTGGTCTGGCTGATACATCGCGGAGCCTGAATCGCGAGCAAGCCCGCTCCCACCTGAAACCTGGCGCCCACTCACGCTCTGGCTGATTGCGCAATCGTGAGCATCGCGGGTTCCACCAGCGGCTTGCCCAGGTTGAACCACGCAGCCAGTGCCGGCAGCAGGAAGATCGCCCCCAGCACGTTGACCATAAACATGAAGGCCAACAGCACACCCATATCGGCCTGGAACTTGAGGGGCGCAAATACCCAGGTGCACACCCCCAGCGACATGGTCAGCGCGGTAAACACCGCCGCCGTGCCGCGCTGGCACATGGCGCGGTAGAAGGCTTCGCGCAGGTCATGCCCCGCGGCCATCTCATGCTCGATGCGCTCGTACAGATAGATGCCGTAGTCCACCCCTACCCCCACACCCAGCGCCATTACCGGCAAGGTCGCGACCTTGAGGCCAATACCCAGCAGGGCCATCAGTGCATTGCACAGCACCGCGACAATCGCCAAGGGCACCAGAATGCACAGCACCGCGCGCACCGAACGAAAGGTCAGCAGGCAGAACAGCGCCACCGAGAAGAACAGCGCCGCCAGCATCACTACTTCGGCATGCTTGACCGCTTCGTTGGAGGCCGCCATGACGCCGATATTGCCCCCCGCCAGCTTGAACGCCACGCCGGGCACATGGATGCTGGCGATAATACGTTTGGCCTCCGCCAGCACATGGGCCACGGTGGCGCCTTCGTGATCGCTCAGGAACACCAGAATCTGCATCTGCTGGCAGCCGTCAGTGACCAGCCCCGAGTCCGGTGAATAGGCGTAGGCGCCCTGCTGCAAGCCCTGGGCGGAACCGGGGATGGCCGCCCAGCGCGGGTTGCCTTCGTTGTTGCCGGCAATCACCTGCTTGCTCATCCCTGCCACGCTTTGCACCGATTGCACACCGGGCACTTCGCGCATCTTGAAATCGAAGGTTTCCACAGCCCGCATCACGGCCGGGTCCAGGCAGGCCTCACTGCGATCGCGAATGGTCAGGAACACCGAGAGCACATCCAGGCCGATGGCGTAATTGCTGATGATTTTCTGGTTGTCCTGGTTGTAGCGCGAGTCGGCACGCAATTCCGGCGCACCTGAGCCGATATCACCGGTGGCCAGTTCACGGGCCTTGTACGCGCCGGCCACCAGCAACAACACACTCAAGGCAAATACCCAAAGTGCTGGGCCGGGCGTGGCCAGCGCCGACAGCCGCCACCACAGCGGGTGGCGTGAACTGGCAATGCGCGCCTGAACCGTCAGCAAGCGCGGCTCCAGCGTCAGGTGGGCGATGATCAGCGGCAGCATGATTTTGTTGGTGATGATCATCAGCATCACACCGATGCAGGCCGTGACGCCCAGCTCGTGGACGATGGGGATATCGATCAGCATGATCACCCCGAAGCCCAGGGCGTTCATCAGCAGCGCCAGCGCGCCGGGGATAAAAATCTTGCTGAACGCCACCTTGGCCGCACTCACTGAATCACTTCCGGCCAGTACTTCCTGCTTCCAGGCGTTGGTCATTTGCACGGCATGGGACACACCGATGGAGAAGATCAGAAACGGCACCAGTATCGACATCGGGTCGATACCCAGGCCCAGCAATGGCAGCAGGCCGAGTAACCACACGACTGGCAGCAAGGCGACAAACAGCGCCACCAGGGTCAGGCGCAACGAGCGTGAATACAGCCACAACAACGCGGCGGTGATCAGGAACGCGATGGCGAAAAAACCCATCACCGTGTTCAGCCCTTCGACCACGTCACCGACCAGCTTGGCAAACCCGACGATATTGATTTCGATGTCGGCACTGCTGTATTTGGCGCGGATATCCTCCAGGCGCTGGGCGATTTGCACATAGTTCACCGGCTGCCCGGTCTTGGGGTCGATATCCTGCAGGTCGGCGCGCACCAGGGCAGACTTGAGGTCATTGGCCAGCAACCGACCGATCTGCCCGGAGCGAGCGGCATTGCTGCGCACCTGTTGCAGGTCGGCGGGCGTGGCGGCGTATTGCGGCGGCACCACCAGATCACCGACATAGCCGTCTTCGGTAATTTCGATGTAGCGCACGTTGGGCGTAAACAGCGACGTTACGCTGGGGCGACTGACCCCGGAGATATAGAACACATCATCGGTGACGTGTTGCAGGGTTTCGAGGAATTCGGGGTTATAGATATCCCCCTCGCCTTTCCAGTGCACGCTGACCAGCAAGCGGTTGGCACCGGTAAAAATGCGGCTGAAATCCAGAAAGTTGAGCATGTAGGCATGACGCACCGGGATCTGCTTGTTGAACCCGGGGTCCAGCCGAACATGGGTGGCGCTGTAACCAAGGGCCAGGGTCACCAGCATAAAAAAGCCGAGCAACACTTTGCGCCGGGCCATTAATTGCTCGGCGCAGCGCTGCACAGCCGATGACAAGACAAAAGCGCCCATGCTCGCGGTCCCTCGCACACTGGTTGAAAGTGATCGCGATAATCAGACGGGGCCGGGCCTTGAACATCGTCCGTAAGGGTTAGGCTGTTTGAGGGATGGGGCAACTGCCCCTGTAGCTGCCGAGGAACGAAGGCTGCTGCAGGAACACTGCAACTGTGGGAGCGAGCCTGCTCGCGAAGGTCGTTCGCGAGCAGGCTCGCTCCCACAATAGGGCTTGACCTGCAACAGAGTATCTACAGAGATTGCGCAGTACACGCGAACCGAACAGGCCGGCCGGTCGGCCGCCTCGGGGCGCAGTGTTTTTGATCTGCCAGCCCTCCCGGGAGGCCGAGAGGAGGTGCTGAGGAGTGGGTCGACCGGCATGGATGCCGGGAGAGCCGCGACGGGGCCATGGATGGCCCGTGGCGGCGTGCCCACGGAGCAGGTCCGGAGCGAGGGAACCTGAGCGCAGCGAAGGCCGTACGATGGGGCGAGGACCTTTTGGTTCCTTTTGGGTCCTTCTGTACGGACTCGACGTAAGGTCGAAACCATAGTCTCCGTTAGACACAAATGCCGGATATGTACTCAACGTATCAGTTAAACAAACAAGATCAAGCAGGCCTCAACCGTCACGCAGCAATTGACAAATCTGTACGAAAAATCCCGAAAAACGTGAGCTGGCAGTCTCTGGAGAGACTCTGTTGCAGCTCGCTCCCACAGTTGCAGTGATTCTGTAGCTGCTGGCGTAGGAACGAGGCTGCGTTGGGCTGCGCAGCAGCCCCAAAACAGGCACTGCGGTCTGCCAGTCAAACCCGGCTCACCGGGTTTACGACGGCTTCGCCGCCGGACGTAGCCTCGTTCTACTCGTCAACTGCAACAGGTGTTTTGCTCAGGTTTCGGTCACTCTTTGCTGGCCTTGAACGCCAGCTCGCCCTTGGGCCATTTGGCCGCTTTGGCGGTCACTGCCTTGAGGGTCTTGCTCAGGCCTTCCTTGAGCTGCTCCTGGGCTGCGAAGATCAGCATCACGGTCTGACCTTCCTTGAACACGATACCTTCGCCCAGAGGCGAGCTGACATAGGCGTAGTCACCGATGCCGTAGATCGTCATTTTGATATCGCGAAATTTGATTTCGAACTTGCCACCTTCGCGGCTGGGCAAGACTGCTGCGCGAAAATGATCACCGACCTTGAGCCCCAGACCTGGTTTGTCATCTACCACCAGCGCTGATTCAGTATCGATTTCAGCGATGTAAATACCTTCAGCGTTCTGCTCGGTAACGTACACAAAGCGGGACTGGAACAGTTTGACCAAACGTGCCCGCAAATCACCCAGAACAAACAACGCATGCATTTCCAGATTGCTGACTGCCAACGAAAAACCCTCGAAAACGTGAAGTGGCGCTACCAGAACAAATAACAGGCAGCAGAAAAAAGGCCTCAGCCCACTTATTAAAAAACCGGGTACAGCAAAATCTCCTGGCTGATGGGGCAAGGAGTGGCATGTGACATCAAGACTAAAAATACGACAGGACCACCATTCTACCGGCTCATGCCCGAAGTTGGGTATACACATCCACTTCTCAGTCAGGGAATCCGTAAATTTTTCTTGATTGAGGCCCGGTTCTACAGGGCTTTCGTCGTTAACTGCGCCGCTGGCTGTCAACAACTGCCATACTGGCCGAAAAATCAGCCTGGCCCATGCCGCCGGGTTGTCCGGCTTCATTACCTCGAAGGGAAAGCGACACGTGACGGAATTTGATATTGGCGAATTTTTTATCCGCGGCGAGTCCAAAGAAGTCGATGGTGAGTTTCAGGCCGTGATCGTGATGCGCGCCAAGCCACCGTTGAAAACCGTGACTTACCATCAGGTCGAGAAAGACCGCTGGTTCAAGACCGCCGAGCAGGCTGAAATTGCCGCCAGGGGTTCGGCGCAGGAATTGAAGCTCGCAGTGGACGCAGGCGCCCTGAACGCATCTTGACGTAACCCGTCAAGCACGCT
Organism: Pseudomonas bubulae; assembly: GCF_900618535.1. Taxonomy (GTDB): domain Bacteria; phylum Pseudomonadota; class Gammaproteobacteria; order Pseudomonadales; family Pseudomonadaceae; genus Aquipseudomonas; species Aquipseudomonas bubulae. The sequence goes on from NZ_UYJA01000001.1 coordinate 990,922, forward strand.
GAGCCCGAGCCTGCATTGCGCACGCGCCAGCGCTCAGCTGCGCCAGCCAGGCAGCGCGACACTCTTCAGCTTCCATGCGGCTGGAGAACGCCGTCCCGCGTTGCTCGCCGTTGACCAGCACAACCCAGCAGGCCTTCTGCCCCGTGGCCCGCAACCCCTTGGGGACACCCGAGCCGATCATCACGGCAACGTCTACCCGATTGGACATGGTGGATACTCCAACTATTTAGTTAGTCACCTAACGATGTCGGCCATCTTAAAGAGTTAAGGACGCTGGAAAAAGCTATGCCCTGCATAGCTGCATTGCATCAGCGGTAACAATATCCCCTGTATGCGGGCTCAAACCGGCGGTTTTTGCTCGAAAACATTGCGCCCGCCCTCTTGGGCAATATTGAAAAACGCCTTGTCGAGCACCCCTAGCCCCTGGCCCACATTGGCATTGAAATTGGCCGATTGATGAACGTAGCGCTGACGCAACAAGCGCTCCTGGGCAGGGGTGAGCTTGATTGTACTTTTCAGTACCTGCGCTTCGAGCCTTGCAGCGATGGGCAACAGTTCATCAGGCAAGGCATCCTGGGCACTGTTCAAGGCGGCAAAGGGCACACCCTGTTTGCATGCCAGCGAATGCATGATGCGCAGATACACACGGGAAAGATGACCCAGCACCCGGCGCTGCATAAAGACGGCGGCCTGGACGCGCTTCATCGGGTCCTGGCGGCTGCCGGCCTTCTGCTCTTCGGTGCGCACTTGCACGAAGTCCTGCTCAGCGAGCGGATCAATCAAGTCCCTGGCTTGCCAGTCCAGCAACTGCGCCTGGGCCAGCTTCCAGGCACTGGTCAGCCTGATGGGTGTGGACGGGCTGACCAGATTGCTCTGCCAGCGGGTCAACTGCACCTGCTCTTGCATCTCGAGCGGATAACCGCCGCCAAGATCGGCATGGACTCCGGGCAGGGATATATCCAGCGGCCATTGCGGGGCAATGCGGGTCAGGGAAAAATTGCGTCGGCATTCATCCCGCGCACACAGTTGCACCACCTGTTGCGCGCAGTCTGGCCCCAGATACAGATTGAGCCCCGGATTGATGTCATCCCCCACATCACCCAGGTCCTCCAGCCCGCCCATGGCTGCAACAGTATCGAAGAGCCCGATAAACTCGATGCTGCACTTGAAGTCAGAAGCCAGCGCAAACTGCTGCGTGAAGGCCGTGGCATGCACCTGGTTGGCAAAGTGGCGGGCTGCGGCAGCGCCGCGGCTGAAGCCAAAAAGGTCAAGTTGCAGACGGCTCAGGGCATTGGCGGGAGCCAGCCGTAGAAATTGCGCCAGACATTGGCTCAGTTGCTCCAGGGCCTCATCGGCCTTGCCCAGCACCCCGGTGCGCCCACGGCCATAGGTCAGGCCCGGGAAGGAGGTATCAACTGCCCCTGTGGTTGTGCCAATACCGCCGACGTAGAGCGAAGTCAGCGCCTGTGCATCCTTGAACGTCGTTTGCACAGGGTAGTGCCGGTGCAGGCGGGCGATATTGGTGGGTTCACCGGCATAACTGCTGCCGGGTTCGACCTTGAGGCCCCGGGCCTGGCGCTCGCGGCCCGAGAGGATATTGAACTGGTTATTGGCCGTGCCATCAAAAAAAATACCGACACGCAATACATACCCCGTATTGCTTGAGTGACTCATGACACTGGCCCTCGTTCTTTTCAGCTTCGCGTGGAAACGCCGTGCCAAATATAAAGGGGCATGACCAAAACACTCAGCTCAACGTCAGGTTTAAATTTTTACGGGGAATTACAACAGAGGCCAGGGCGACAGCGCGGACGGCTGCGCAGCCCAAGCTACCGGAACCGCAGGACACGGCTCCGGCAAGGTCAAGCCTTCAGGCTTGACGCTGATGCTTGTCGATTTGCTCGTGACGCTCTTGAGCTTCGATGCAGTACTTGGTGGTAGGGCTGATCAGCAGGCGCTTGAGGCCAATTGCATCGCCACTGTCATCACACCAGCCGAAGCTGTCATCCTTGATACGTTCCAGCGCCTGTTCGAGCTGGGGCAGCATGCGCTGATCACGGTCGATGGCGTTCACCAGCCAGGTGCGCTCTTCTTCAACCGAAGCAGCGTCGGCCGGGTCAGCCGGAGTGTCCAGGCTCTCGATCGCGATGCGGTTCTGCTCGATACGCTCGTGGGTTTCGACCTTCATGTTTTGCAGCAACTCGCTGAAAAAAGCATGTTGCTCGGCATTCATGTAGTCATCCGCCGGCATGGCCAGCAACTTATCCTTTGTCATTGATTTCTCTATAAAAAATACGTGCATTAAGGCGAATTAGGGAGCGTTCTGACCGATCTTCATCCCAACCAGTTAGGTGCCATCTATTTCAAGCGCCACCCGGCACTCAATTTACGAGGGGCGGCAGTCTAAGGCCGAGTTATCGACTCAGCAACTGAAAACACACCTATTTGTCCAGCAAAACCTGGAAAGTGACGAAAAACGTGCTCAGCGGGGCTAATGGAGTGCGTTTATAGCAAGAAATTCAATGCGCAGGCTGAAAATCCCCTGCCAGGTGCGATGACCCACAGCTGGTGGGTCATCTCTATATTGTTAAGGGCGAGACCCGCGCACCCGAACCGGGCACGCCGATAAAACCGCGAAATGCCCTGCTCGTAATAAAAGAACCACTGGCCAATACAGCCCTGCCGTGTGCAACCAGATCGAGCGACGTTTAGTAAGCAATGGGGTGCATGAGCGCGTATTGGGCCAACTTTTCATGGCTGGCTCGCCCGGGAAACCGGGCAGCCATGCCCAGGTAATGCTCCACCCCACCAAACATCAATTTAAATGCACTTAACCATCATTATTATGCATTTGCGTATTGGTTAACGGCTGGGCAGACTGCTCGCGTTCCTCCCCCAGATGAAGGAACATTTTCAAGGGCTTGCCGGTTAACCCGCCAGGCCCTTTTTTTACCTTCCTGCTTCACAAAACCGGATTTACCTGACCATGCAAACCCGCTGGATCAGCCGCCTATTGCCTGCGGCTACGAACACCCGCCCCACCGAATGGAGCCGTGCCGCCATTGGCGTGTCCCTTGGCACACTATTCAGTGTGTGGTTCTGCAGCCTGTTCTATGGCCTGCCCGTGGCCATGCACCTGATCGGCCCGTTGGGCGCTTCGGCCATTTTGCTGTTTGCCGTGTCCTCGGGTGCACTGGCGCAACCCTGGTCGATTGTCGGCGGCTATCTGTGCGCCACGGTCGTGTCGCTGGGGGTCGTGCATTTTCTTGGCCGCAGCCTCGACAGCGCGTGCCTGGCCGTAGGTCTGGCAATGATCAGCATGTGCCTGCTGCGCTGCCTGCACCCGCCTGCAGGTGCACTGGCGCTGCTGGTGGTACTGGCCGACCCGGACAGTGCCAGTCTTGGCTGGGGCATGCTTGCACCGGTGATGCTCGGCGCAGTGTGCATGCTGCTCGCGGCGCTGGCCTATAACAACCTGACCCGCGTGCGTTACCCGAAAAAACCGTCCGAGCCGAGCCCTGCGGCCAGCACCGATCAGGCACCGATCAATCCGGGCATCAGTGCTGAAGATTTGCACCATGCGTTGCAGCAAATGGACGCATTTATCGACGTTACCCCCGAAGATCTCGAAGAGTTGATTCGAGCCAGCGAGCTGCATGCGCGCCGGCGCAGTATCGGTGAAGTGTTCAGCCAGAACCGTTGAGCCTGGGGCGCTGCCTGCCCTGCTTGCCCTGTATCGATAAGCGCCCAACTCCTGCTAGGGTTAACGAGGTAACCTGGGCGGCAGACATGCTTGAGTGCCTGATCACCCGGATTCCGCCATCCGACAGTGATCAAGGCTCGCAATGCTCAAAACCATTGAAAATGAGATCTCGAAACAGGCCGCCCCGCCCGCCTTGCAAGCTGAATTTGCCCAACATGATTTCGAAAAGCTGCGCAATTTTTGCAGCCTGACCTATATCACCAGCATTGCTATCTGGTTACTGTTCAACCTGATTGTCAGCACCAAGGGCGGCCAGGGGTTTACCGGCCTGTCCCTGCTGTTTATCAGCGTCATGGTGGGGTTGACCATTATTCTGGGCTTTGTCGGCAATTACCGGCACTTCGATGTACTCAATACGGTTTTCGTAGCCATCATCACACTCGGTTTGCGCCTGATCATTTTCGGCCTGCCAGCCGAGACCCAGCCGATCTGGCTGGCACTCGCCACCTCAAGCATTCTTTATAGCGCGTCGGTGCTGCCGCTCAGCCGCTGGGCGTTTCTCGCCGTTGCCGCCATCAGCTGTGTCACCCTCAACCCTTTCCTGATGGCCGATGTCTCGGTCATGGATCTGCGCGGCTTGCTGATCCTCTGCTACTTCACCTTTTTGTGCAGCCTGACCACCTACAGTTTTTTCAAGCTGCGCCGGATCAAGCTGCACAATTACACCATGTCCAAGTTACTGGTGGCCCAGGCCTACATCGATGCCCTGACCGAGATCCCCAACCGGCGCTCTTTCATGCTTCAGGCCGGGCATGTACTGCTGACCCGCCCCAGGGAGCACGACCACTATCTGGCGATGATCGATATCGACAATTTCAAGAAGGTCAACGACCAGTACGGCCATGATATTGGCGATGAGGTGCTCAAGCGTACGGCCGCCAGCATCAAGGCAGTGATGGCTGATTTTGCGTACGCACGGCTGGGTGGTGAGGAGTTTGCCGTGTACCTGCCCGGCGTGCGCCGCGAAGACGTCGAAGTACTGGCGCAGAGTCTGTGTCGCCGGGTGCGTGAAGATCCCGACGCACACCCCGTGACCATCAGTATCGGCCTGGCCCGGGTCGAAGAGGAAGACACCCTCAACCAGGCGCTGTACGGCTCCAAGCATGACGGCAAGGACAGGTTTACGTTTTATTCGTGAGCGGCTGGCAGATCGGGGGATATAGCGTAATTCGGCGAGCTGGCCGTATTGAGCCGGATCAAAAGCCCCTCACCCTGGCCCTCTCCCAGAGGGAGAGGGAACCAAGAGCAAAAGCGGATCAAGCTGGGGTGAGGGGTCTGCGTCAGTCGCTCAACTCGGTATTGCCATCCCAGCCGCCACCCAGCGCCGCAATCAGTTGCACACTGGCAATCAGACGGCTCTGCAGCAAGTTAAGTACGCTGCGCTCGGTGCTCAGGGCTGTTGTTTGCACCGAAACCACGTCCAGGTAAGCAATCAAGCCCGCCTTGTACTGGTTACTGGTCAGGCGCAACGACTCGCGGGCCGACTCCAGTGCCTGCTCCTGTACCACCGACTCATCGCCCAGGACCTTCAACTGCACCATGTAGTTTTCCACTTCCCGCAGACCGTCGAGCACGGTCTGGCGATACTTGGCCACCGTCTGGTCATACACGGCTTCATTGCGATCGACTTCTGCCGAGCGCTGGCCACCATCGAACAACGGCAGGGAGATTTTCGGCCCCACCGACCAGAAGCGGTTGGGCACGCTGATCCAGTCCTGATACTGACTGCTGCTGTAGCCACCCGACAGGCTCAAACTGAAATCGGGGTAGTAAGCCGCCTTGGCTACGCCAATGTTGGCGTTGGCAGCAATCACCGAGCGCTCCGCCGAAGCGATGTCAGGACGCCGCTCCAGCAGTTGCGAAGGCAGGCTGACCGGGATCTGCGGCAACTTGGGTACGTTTTTAATTTCCGCCAGGTTGAACCCTGCTGGTGCTTGACCGGTGAGCACCGCTATTGCGTTTTCAAATTGCGCCCGCTGCCAGATCAGGTCGATCAGGCTGGCCTGGGTATTGCGCAACTGGGTTTGCGCCTGAGCCACCGCATCCTTGCCGGAAATTCCCGCACGGTACTGGTTTTCGCTCATTTTCAGTGAACGTTGATAGGCCTCGACCGTGGCTTCGAGCAAACGCTTCTGCTCATCGATCACCCGCAATTGCAGGTAGTTCTGCACCAGCTCCGACTGCTGGCTCAGGCGCATCGCCGCGAGGTCGGCCAGGCTGGCCTCGGCACTCGCCTCGTTGGCTTCCAGACCACGGCGCAACTTGCCCCAAACGTCGGCCTCCCAGCTCACCCCGACCTGGGCATTCAAGGTGTCCCGTATGCCGCTGCTGGAGCTGGTCAGGCTGGAGTTTGAGCTGCCGGTGCCCTGGCTGGAACGGGTCTTGCCCACGCTAAGGTCGGCGCTGGGCAGGAACGCCCCGCGCGCACTGCGCACCAAGGCCTGGGCCTGACGGAACTGGGCTTCAGACTGCGCAACGCTCTGGTTGGCACTGTTGAGTTTGTCGACCAGCGCATTGAGCTGCGGGTCGCCATACAGCTCCCACCAGGCACCTCGGGCCAGTGAGTCGCTCGGATTGGCCTGGGTCCAGCCGGCTGCCTGCTTGTACTCAAGGGGCGCCGCCGTTTGCGGGCGCTGGTAGTCCGGGCCGATGGCACAGCCGCTAAGCAGCGCAACGGACAACGCCGGGGCAAGGAAAAACGAACGAGAGGTCATAGCGGAGTTTCCAGAGCAGCATCAGTGCGCACGCCGCGCCATTTGTTGAAGCGATGGCGCAGACGGTCGAGATAGAGGTAAACCACAGGCGTGGTGTAAAGGGTCAGAATCTGGCTGAAGATCAGCCCGCCGATAATGGTCAGGCCCAGGGGCTGGCGCATTTCCGCGCCTTCGGCGCTGCTCAGCATCAGTGGCAAGGCACCGAGAATGGCCGCCAGGGTGGTCATCAGGATCGGCCTTAAACGTTGCAGGCAGGCACTGCGGATCGACGCTTGCGGGTCGAGGCCCGAATGACGTTCCAGTTGCAGGGCAAGATCGATCATCAAAATCGCGTTTTTCTTTACCACACCAATCAACAGGAACAGCCCCAGCAGTGAAATCAGGCTGAACTCCCCGCCCGTGAGGTAAATGCTCAACAACGCACCAACACCGGCAGACGGCAAGGTCGACAGAATGGTCAACGGGTGGATGTAACTCTCATAGAGAATCCCCAGTACCAGGTACACCGCTACCAAGGCGCCAAGAATCATGAACGGCTGGCTTTTTTGCGTGGCGGCAAAAGCATCGCCCGTACCGGCCATTTTCACGATCACTTCTTCCGGCAGACCGAGCTTGGCCACCGCCCGTTCAATGGCTGCCGTACCCTGCTCCAGGGTGACACCGGGGGCCAGGTCGAACGCAATGCTCTCCGAGGCGAACTGGCCCTCGTGGGATACCCGGTCGTTCTGCAGGCTGTTCTCATAGTGGGCAATGGTCGACAGCGGAATACGCTGGCCATCGGCGGTTATCACCTGCACCTGATTCAGGGTTTCGGGGTCCTGGGCGTACTTGGGGTTGACCTCCATCACCACCTGATACTGGTTCAGGCTGTCGTAGATAGTGGAAATCTGCCGCTGGCTGTAGGCGTTATTGAGCACGGCAGTGACCATGTCCATATCCACCCCCAGGCGCTTGGCCTGGTCGCGATCAACCACCAGGGTCACCTGCTGGGCACCGCGGCCTTCACGGGCATCGATAGCGGTCAGCTCAGGCAATGCCTTGAACGCGGCCACCACTTTTGGATACCAGGTGCGCAACTCGCCCAGATCGCCGCTTTGCAGGATGTAGGAGTACTGCGAACTGGTCTGGTCACGCCCACCGCCAAACTGCAGGTCCTGGTCAGCCATCAGCATCAGGCGGCCGCCGGGCACTTTGGGCATGCTCTCGCGCAGCCGTTCGATGACCTTTTGCGCCGACACCTTGCGCTCCGAGATCGGCTTGAGACGCACGATCATAAAGGCGTTGTTGGTGCCGCCATTGCCGCCAATAAAACCGGCAACGCTTTCTACTGCCGGGTCTGCCAGCACAGCCTTGCGGAAGATTTCCATTTTCGGCTGCATCACGCTGAACGACAGGCCGTCGTCGCCACGCACAAAACCGATCAGTTGCCCGGTGTCCTGTTGCGGCATAAAGGTTTTCGGCACCACCACATACAGCGCCACGTTGACCCCAATGGTCACCAGCAGGCTGAGCAATGCCAGGCGCTTGTGCCGCAGCACCCAGTCCAGGCTGCGTGCATAGCCGCTGACCATGCGCTGGTTAAGGCGGATGCTCCAGCGCTGCATGGCGTTTTCCGTGCCCGGCACATGGGGTTTTAGCCAGCGTGCGCAAAGCATGGGCGTGAGGGTCAGGGACACCACCAGCGACACCACGATCGAAGCGGCCAGGGTGATGGAAAACTCGCGGAACAAGCTCTCGACAATCCCGCCCATAAACAGGATCGAGAGGAACACTGCCACCAGTGACACGTTCATCGAGAGCAGGGTAAAACCGACTTCCTTGGCCCCCAGCATGGCCGCTTTCATGGGCGCCACACCGGCGTCGATATGCCGCGAGATGTTCTCCAGCACCACGATAGCGTCGTCCACCACCAGCCCGGTGGCCAAAATCAGCGCCATCAGCGACAGGTTGTTCAGCGAGAAGCCGTAGAGGTACATGATGGCAAAAGTGCCCACCAACGACACCGGCACCGCCAGCGTCGGAATCAGCGAAGCGCGGAAATTGCCGAGGAACAGGAACACCACCAGAATCACCAGCGCCACGGCGATCAGCAGGGTCATTTCGGCCTCGTGCAGCGTAGCCTTGATCACCGGTGAACGGTCCATGGCCAGGTTCAGCTGCACGCTTGCCGGCAGCACCGCCTGCAAGGCCGGCAACTGGGCCTTGATCGCGTTCACGGTCTCGATGATATTGGCCCCGGCCTGGCGGTTGACCACCAGCAGCACCGCCGCATCGTTATTGAAAAAACCGCTGTTGTAACGGTCTTCAACACTGTCCTTGACCTTGGCCACATGGCTCAGGCGCAGCGCCGCGCCATCCTGGTAACGGATGATCAGCGGTTCGTAGTCCTTGGCCTTTTCCAGCTGGTCGTTGGCCTGGATCTGCCAGTTGCGCTCGCCATCGGACACTGCGCCCTTGGGCCGGCGCACGTTGGCATTGGCAATGGTGTTGCGCACGTCATCCAGCGAGACGCCGTACTGGTTGAGCAGTTGCGGTTCCAGCTCGATGCGCACGGCGGGCAGCGAGCTGCCGCCAATCTGCACTTCACCTACACCCGGCACCTGGGACAGGCTTTGCGAAAGAATGGTCGAGGCCAGGTCATAGAGCTGGCCCTTGGACAACACCTCGGAGGTCAGCGATAACACCATGATCGGTGCTTGCGAGGGGTTGATCTTCTTGTAGGTGGGCATGCTTTTCATGCCGCTGGGCAGCAGGTTGCGCGAGGCGTTGATCGCCGCCTGCACCTCCCGCGCCGCGCCGTTGATGTCGCGGTCCTGATCGAACTGCAAAATCACCCGGGTCGAGCCCTGGCTTGAATTGCTGCTCATGGTATTGACCCCGGCAATCGCACCGAAGGCCCGCTCAAGCGGCGTGGCCACGGTAGATGCCATCACCTCGGGGCTGGCCCCGGGCAAACTGGCCGACACCACGATCACCGGGAAATCCATTTGCGGCAACGGCGACACCGGCAGCAAACCAAAGCTCACCCCGCCCAGCAACATGATTGCCAGGCTCAGCAGCATGGTGGCTACCGGGCGTTTGATAAACGGGCCGGACAGGTTCATACCGACGCCTGCTCAGCCTGGGCCGCATCACCACGCCAGCGACGCCCTAAGCGATCGAAGTACAGATAGATCACGGGGGTAGTAAACAGGGTCAAGACCTGGCTCACCAGCAAACCACCGACCATCACCAGACCCAGGGGCTGGCGCAATTCTGCCCCGGAACCGGTGGCCAGCATCAGCGGTACGGCACCAAACAATGCTGCCAGGGTGGTCATCAGGATCGGCCGGAAGCGCAACAGTGCCGCCTGATAGATCGCCTGCTCCGGCGCCATGCCCTGATTGCGCTCGGCGTCGAGGGCGAAGTCGATCATCATGATTGCGTTTTTCTTGACGATGCCGATCAGCAGGATAATGCCGATAATCGCAATCATGCCCAGGTCATTGCCGCTGAGGATCAGCGCCAGCAAGGCACCCACTGCTGCCGATGGCAGGGTGGAGAGAATGGTGATCGGGTGGATGTAGCTCTCATAGAGCACGCCCAGCACGATATACATGGTCACCACCGCCGCCAGAATCAGCAGCAAAGTGCTCGACAACGAAGCCTGGAACGCCTGCGCGGCACCCTGGAATTCGGTCTTGACCCCCACCGGCATACCGATGTCCTTCTGCACCTGATCGATCAGTTCCACGGCCTGGCCCAATGCCACGCCAGGCGCAAGGTTGAACGAGACCATTACCGAAGGGAACTGGCCGATATGGGAAATGGCCAGTTGTGCCTGACGCTCCTCGACCCGGGCCAGGCTCGACAGCCGCACCTGGCCACCATCGGTAGTCTTGACGTGGATCTGATCCAGCGCCTGCGGGCCTATTTTCTCGCCGTCCTTGGCCTGCAAGACCACGCGGTACTGGCTGGCCTGGGTGTAAATGGTCGAAATCTGCCGCTGACCGAAAGCGTCATACAGGGCATCGGTAATATTGGCCACCGACACGCCCAGGCGTGATGCCGCATCGCGGTCGATCACCAGGTATACCTGCAGCCCCTTGTCCTGCAGGTCACTGGCCACATCGACCAGTTCAGGCTGATTGGACAACGCGGTGACCAGTTTCTGCGTCCAGGTGCTGAGCATGTCAGCATCCGGGGATGACAGGCTGAACTGGTACTGGGTACGGCTGACGCGGTCTTCGATGGTCAGGTCCTGCACCGGCTGCATAAACAGGCGGATGCCCGACAGCTTGTCCAGTTGCGGCTGCAGCCGCGCAATCACCTCGATGGCACTGTCGCTGCGCTCGCTGTGGGGCTTGAGGTTGATCAGCATGCGACCGCTGTTGAGGGTCGGGTTATCCCCGTCCACGCCAATATAGGAGGACAGGCTCTCGACATCCGGGTCTTGCAGAATGATCTTGCCCAGCTCCTGCTGACGCTGACTCATGGCACTGAACGAAATCGATTGCGGCGCCTCGGAAATGCCCTGGATCACCCCGGTGTCCTGCACCGGGAAAAAGCCCTTGGGCACCACCATATACAGGAACACGGTCAAGGCCAGTGTACCGATGGCCACCAGCAGGGTCAGCGGCTGGTGCTTGAGCACCCACTGCAACATGCGCCCGTACTCGGCGATCATCCAGTCGATAAACGCGCCGCTGGCACGGTAGAAACGCCCCTGCTCTTCAGGCTTGGGCTCGGCCTTGAGCAGGCGCGCGCACATCATCGGGGTCAGGGTCAGCGAGACCACCAGCGAGATCAGGATCGCCACCGCCAGGGTGATGGCAAATTCGCGGAACAGGCGCCCCACTACATCGGCCATAAACAGCAGCGGGATCAATACCGCGATCAGCGACAGGGTCAGCGAGATCAGGGTGAAGCCGATCTGTTTGGCGCCCTTGAGCGCCGCCTGCATCGGGCTGTCACCTTCCTCGATATAGCGCGAGATGTTCTCCAGCATGACGATGGCATCATCGACCACAAAGCCGGTGGCGATGGTCAGGGCCATCAGCGTCAGGTTGTTGATGGAAAACCCGGCCAGGTACATCACGCCAAAGGTGCCGACCAGCGACAGCGGTACGGCAATCGACGGAATGAGGGTGGCGCTGGCCCTGCGCAGAAACAGGAAGGTCACCATCACCACCAGGGCGATGGCGATCAGCAATTCATGCTGCACATCGCGCACTGAGGCGCGAATGGTTTGTGTACGGTCGGTCAGCACCGTGACATCGATGCCGGCGGGCAGGTTGTCGGTAATGCTTGGCAGCAGTGCCTTGATCCGGTCCACCACCTCAATCACGTTTGCACCGGGCTGGCGCTGGATATTGAGCAGCACCGCCTGGTTTTCGTTGGCCCAGGCTGCGAGGCGCTCGTTCTCGGCGCCGTCGACAATTTCGGCCACGTCCTTGAGTCGCAGCGGTGCGCCGTTGTTATAGGCAAGAATCAGTTCGGCGTATTCTTGCGGGGTTTTCAGCTGGTCATTGGCGTCCAGCATCGACACCCGGGTAGGGCCGTCGAAGTTACCCTTGGGCTGGTTGACGTTGGACGCACCGATCAGGGTGCGCACATCGGCCAGGTTCAGACCATTGGCAGCCAGCGCTTCAGGGTTGACCTTGATCCGCACCGCCTGGCGTTGCCCGCCAGCGATGCTGACCATGCCCACGCCGCTGATCTGGGCAATTTTTTGCGCCATGCGCGTATCGACCAGGTCATTGAGCTTGGGCAACAGCATGGTTTTGGAGCTGATGGCCAGGGTCAGTACCGGGGTATCCGCCGGGTTGACCTTGTTGTACACCGGTGGTGCCGGCAAATCCTTGGGCAGCAGGTTGCTGGCGGCGTTGATCGCAGCCTGCACCTGTTGCTCGGCAACATCCATATTGATGTCGAGATTGAAACGCAGGGTCAGTACCGAAGCACCACCGGAACTGGTGGAGGCCATCTGCGTAAGCCCCGGCATTTGCCCGAACTGACGCTCAAGTGGTGCCGTCACTGCACTGGTCATCACATCCGGGCTGGCCCCGGGGTACAGGGTCATCACGCGGATGGTCGGGTAATCCACCTGGGGCAAGGCCGATACCGGCAGCAAGCGATAGGCGATGATCCCGGACAACACGATGGCCAGCATGCACAGCGTGGTTGCAACCGGGCGCAGGATAAACAGGCGCGACAGGTTCATTCGCGGGCCTTGGACTTGGTGTTGTGCGCGGCCGGGGTGGCATCGGTATCGGCACCGCCATCGAGCAGTTGCCCGGCAGCCGTTTCCGGTACGTCGGCACTGTCGTTGACCACTTCCACCGCGCCACCATCACGCAGACGGTCGGTACCTTCGAGTACTACACGATCACCGGGCTTGAGGCCTTCTTCGATCACGGTCACATCGCCATCGGTGGCACCCACTTTAATGCTGCGAATCTTGACCTTGTTGTCACCGTCCATGGCATACACGAACGAGCCGTTGGTGCCGTACTGAATCGCTGCAGTGGGAGCCAGCACCACGTTTTCAAGGGTGTCGGCCAACAGGCGTACATTGACAAACTGGTTAGGGAACAGCGCCTGATCGCGGTTCTCGAACAGTGCCTTGAACTTCAGGGTGCCGGTGGTGATATCAATCTGATTGTCGATGCTGCTCAACACACCGACTGCCAGCTCTTTGGTATCGCCACGGTTCCAGGCCTGCACCGGCATTTTCGCGCCGCTGCGATAACGCTCAAGTACCAGCGCCAGGTTGGTCTCGGGCAAGGTAAAACTGACCACAATCGGCTCGGTCTGGGTGATCACCACCAAGGCCGTGGCGTCGTTGGCCGCTACCAGATTACCGACGTCCAGCTGACGCAGGCCCACACGGCCGCTGATCGGTGCGCGGATCTTGGTGAAATCCAGGTTCAGCCTGGCATCGTTGACCGCCGCCTGATTGGTCTTCACCGTGCCCTGATATTGGCTGACCAGCGCTTCGGCGGTGTCCAGGGTCTGTTTGGCGATACTGTCCTCGGCGTACAGCCCGCGGTAGCGCTGCACATCAACCTGGGCATTTTTCAGCTGGGCCTGGTTCTGCAGCAACGTGCCTTCGGCTTGCAGCAGGGCATTTTGATAACTGCGCGGGTCGATCTCAGCCAGCAGTTCGCCTGCCTTGACCATCTGCCCTTCCTTGAAATAGACCTTGACCAGTTCCCCTGCTACACGGCTGCGCACATTGATGGTGTTCAATGCGGTCACCGTGCCCAGCGCCTTGTAGTAAATCGGGAAATCGCCCTGCGTTACTTCCGACACCCGCACCGGCACGGGCTGGGTCGAGCCACCAAAGCCCGGGCGCATCATGCCCGAGCGACCGGTGTGCCCGGCGGGCTGATCGGTCGCAGCCTTTTTTGCGGCAGACGGCCATAGCCACCAGCACAGGCCAAGGACTATCAGCAAGACCAGCAGGCCAAACAGCCAGAAACGGGATTTGTGGGAAACAGAGGATTGCATGGAGTGATCAACCATTAGCGCGAGCGATAATTTTCAGGAGGTGGAACGATAAGCAGTGCGGGCCGTTATGAAAAGGCTCTTTACCCGCTATTTACGTTATAGAGATGGCATTGAGATGAAGATCGACGAAATCTGTGGACTCTGTGTGGGAGCGAGCCTGCTCGCGAAGGCAGCCGACGATGGTGCTTGAAGATTTCGCGAGCAGGCTCGCTCCCACCGATCAACAGGCCGTACAAAAAAAAACGGCCTGGCACTTAAGTGCCAGGCCGCTTCAGGTCTTGCAGTACGACTTACTTCAAAACAGCCAGGGTTGCTTCGTAGTTTGGCTCTTCAGCGATTTCTTTAACCAGCTCGCTGTGCAGCACGTTGTCGTTTTCGTCCAGCACCACCACCGCACGGGCAGTCAGGCCGGCCAACGGGCCATCAGCGATTGCCACGCCGTAGTTCTCGATAAACTCGCGGCCGCGCAGGGTCGACAGGTTTTGCACGTTTTCCAGGCCTTCAGCGCCGCAAAAGCGGGCCTGGGCGAATGGCAGGTCAGCCGAGATGTTCAGCACAACGGTGTTCGGCAAAGCGTTGGCTTCGGCGTTGAATTTGCGTACCGAAGTAGCGCAGGTTGGCGTATCAACGCTTGGGAAGATGTTCAGCACTTTGCGCTTGCCGGCAAAGCTCGCCAGTGTTGCATCGGACAAATCACCCGCAACCAGCGAAAACGCTGGTGCCTTGGAACCTACTGCAGGCAATTCGCCGTTGACTTGAACAGGGTTGCCTTTAAGCGTCACTTGAGCCATGAACGATGTCCTTTTTGACAGGTTGTTGAAGAGGCCGAAGTTAAACATGAATCAGCCGGGCTGACCTATGGATCGAACAAAAAATCTTATGCTCTGCGGCACTAAAAGACGATTCCTACAAGGCGCCATGCACCGCAGTTATTAGCTGTATTTTTGTGCCCGGGTGCGCAAAAAAGACGGAAATAGCCCCGACATAAGCGCCAGTTCCCTGCCAACTGCTAGCGTACATGGCTAGCGCCCAAGGAACAGGATCGCATGCCCATCACTCGCCTTGCCTCAAGTCTGTTGCTCACCCTGGCCCTGTACCCGGCTGCCGATGCATTGGCAGATAACGCCGAGACCGCCAACAAGAGCAACAACCCGCTGAATCTGGCCCCGGGGGTCAATCTGCAGGACTACTACACGCCGCAGGTGTACGACAGCAATATCCACACCAATGACGCCCTGCTGCGCGGCGCCCTGCCCGTGGCACCCAACGACGTTATCGGTGTACCGCAACTGTTGCGCGTGACGCTTCCGGTCAGCACCCGTCCAGACCCGCACGGTGGCTACAGCAGCGGGATCGGCGACCTCAACCTGTTCGATATTTTCCTGCTCAAAACCGAAGGCGTGCAATTGGGCATTGGCCCGCAGATAACCGCACCCACTGCCGAGCATGACGAACTGGGCACCGGCAAGTGGCAAGCCGGCCTGGCGGCCATTGCCATCGATGCTTCGCCACGGGGCCTGCTGGGCGCACTGGTGCAGTATCAAAGCTCGTTTGCCGGGGACAGCGACCGCCAGCATGTCGAGAGCGCCACGTTCCAGCCCTTTATCATCCACAACCTGCCCAAGGGGTGGTATTTGCGCTCCACCGGCACCTGGACCTGGGACCTGAAAAACAACACCCACTACATCCCCGTCGGGCTGGGCGTGGGCAAGGCCTGGAAAGCCGGAAGCAACATCCTCAATGCCTTCGTTGAGCCGCAATGGACCGTGGAACGCAAGGGCGACGACCTGCCCCAGTTCACCCTGTTTGCCGGGATCAACGTCACCTTCGGAAAATAGGAACCTGCCATGCACATAAAGCCACCCGCCTGTCTGCTCGCTGCCTGCCTCTCCTTGGGGGCGGGCAATGCTGACGCCATCAATTTCAGTGCCTCACCCACCGAGGCTGCCAGCATCGCCAGGGAGGCCTACCTGTACGGCTTCCCCGTGGTGGAAATGTACAAGACCCTCTACACCCAGGCCGTAGACACGCAGGGCAAAAACTTCAAGGCGCCGTTCAATGAAATCGGCAATACCGCCATGGTATTTACCCCCAGGGATACCGCATTCGTGACGCCCAACTCGGACACGCCCTACTCATTCCTGTGGATGGACCTGCGTGCAGAGCCGCTGGTACTGACCCTGCCTGCCATCGAGGATGGCCGCTACTACTCGACGCAACTGATCGACCTGTACACACAAAACTTCGCGTACCTGGGCACCCGCACCACAGGCAATAAAGGCGGCAATTACATGATCGCCGGGCCTGGCTGGACAGGGGAAAAACCGGCCGGTATCGACGCCGTGATTCCCAGCGAGAGTGCCATTGCCTACGGCCTGTACCGCACCCAGTTGTTCGATGACAAAGACCTGGCCAAGGTCAAGCACATCCGGAGCGGTTACAAGGTCCGGCCCCTGAGCCAGTTCCTGGGCAAACCCACGCCAGCTGCGGCGCCCGCCGTGGACTGGCCCGCACCTGTTGCCGATATGAGCGACAGCCCCGAGCTGTTCAGGTACCTGAGTTTCATGCTCGCGTTTGCCCAGCCCCAGCCCAGCGAAGCGGCATTGCGCGAGCGTTTCAGGAAAATCGGGATTGAACCGGGCCAGCCCTTCAACCTCAATGAACTGACCCTTGAGCAGCGCACTTCACTGGAGGATGGAATTGCGGCAGGCAAAGCCGAGTTCGCACAATTCAAGCATGACAAGGTAGACACCCATAAAATCACCAGCGGTGACCTGTTCGGCTCCCGCGAACACCTGAACAACAATTACCTGTACCGCTATGCGGGCGCCAATATGGGGATTTTCGGCAACTCGGCCGCGGAGGCCAATTACATCGGTTACTTCGTCGACAATCAGCAGCACCCTGTCGACGCCTCCAGGGATCGCTACACCCTGCATTTCAACAAGGATGCACTGCCGCCCGCCAATGCGTTCTGGTCGCTGACGATGTATGACGGCAAAACCAAACTGCTGGTCGAAAACCCGATCAATCGCTACCTGATCAACTCGCGCATGCTGTCAGATCTCAAACGCAACGCTGATGGCAGCTTGACTCTGTATGTGCAGAACCAGCCGCCCGCCAGGGAGTGGCTAAACAACTGGCTGCCAGCACCTGACGGTCCGTTTTATGGTGTATTGCGCATTTACATGCCCAAGCCCGAGGTCGCCAGCGGTGCATGGAAAATGCCCTTGCTAACGCCGGTAGTTAGCCAAACAGCTCCGTAGCAGCTGCCGAAGGCTGCGTCCGCGTAGTGCGGCCTTCGTAATGCCAGGGTGCACGGTATGGTCGTAGAACCTTGGATTCAGGTTCTACGACGGCTACGCCGCCGAACGCAGCCTCGCTCCGCTCGTCAGCTGCTACGCAATATCCGGGGCTGGCGGCTACACCGGGTACGTTTACTTGTTGAGTTTCAAATACGACTGATGCAAGTCCGAAGCCCAGGTATCGATCACGTTTTTCACGTCATCGGCCTTCATCGCCTGGCTGGCATTGGCCAGGGGCTTGCCGGTGCCTTTGCGCACCACCTGGGCCACCACATCCTGGCTTTGCCCATCGATAAACACCGCCTCGGTAGCCAACTGGGTTTCCTGGTCGCGGATCCCCGACGCTGTGCTCACAGCAGCCGCCACCAGCGCTACCGGAATGTACTCATACGGTGCCAGGCTTTCGGTCTCGCTGCTCACCGCAGTGATGGCTGCACGCACCACAATCACTCCCGGCCCAGGGGCGCTTGCCAGTGGCAATGATTTGCTCAGCTCGCGCTTGAGCGCCTGGTCGTAATACTGGGTAATACCATTGAGGGTACTTTGCGGGATCTTTTCTGTCGGTTTTGGCGCCGGATATAACTGGGTCGGCTCGATATACACGCTGGTGTACTGTCCTGGCTTCAGTTTGGGGTCAATCCAGCGCATCACCTCAGCACCAGAGGGCGACTTGGCCTCTTTGAGGCGGCTGTAATCCTTCAAGAATCCGGAATATTCGTCAGGTTGCTGAACCTTGCTCGCACAACCAACCATCCCGATTGATGCAATGCACAACGTACCGATCATTAGACCAAGCTTCATTCTGTAGCTCCTGTAGGGGGCGCAGCCGTAGGAACGCGCCCTATAGGTATAGCCAAGCATTGAACAATCGCCGCAGAACCCGAATTGATCCGACGGCGATTGTGATCGAATGCTCAATACACATCGGCATACTTTTTACAGCTCAGTTCTATTTGGCTTTCAAGAAACACTCTAAAACCAGATCAGATGGGTAAATATTCGCCTGATCCAGCGCAAAATTGTGATCTGCATTAATTCTCGTTTTCTGAATCTGTTTTGTTTTTGCCCTGATTCCTAAAGTTCCCCCTGCGCCAGACCACGAGGCCTGGCAGGACTTTGAACCGTGGAAGACTTGAGCATGAGCACAGCACTGAACGGGCAGGCCTATAACTACAAGGTCGTCCGCCAATTCGCCATCATGACCGTGGTATGGGGCGTTGTCGGCATGGCCATGGGCGTGTGGATCGCCTCACAAC
Source organism: Pseudomonas bubulae (assembly GCF_900618535.1). Lineage (GTDB taxonomy): Bacteria > Pseudomonadota > Gammaproteobacteria > Pseudomonadales > Pseudomonadaceae > Aquipseudomonas > Aquipseudomonas bubulae. The sequence continues at coordinate 1,009,451 of NZ_UYJA01000001.1, forward strand.
TGGCCTGGCCGCAGATGAACCTAGACCTGCCCTGGACCACCTTCGGCCGCTTGCGCCCGCTGCATACCAGCCTGGTGATTTTCGGCTTTGCCGGCAGCGCGCAATTTGCCGCCAGCTACTACGCCGTACAGCGTACCTGCGGGGTGCGGTTGTATTCGGACAAACTCGCAGCCTTCACTTTTTGGGGCTGGCAGTCGGTGATCGTGATCATGCTGGTCACCCTGCCCCTGGGCTACACCACAACCAAGGAATACGCCGAAATCGAATTCACCGGCGCAGTCTGGCTGACGGTGGTATGGGTGGCCTACGCCATCGTATTTTTCACCACGGTGGTACGCCGCAAAAGCAAGCACATCTATGTCGGCAACTGGTTCTTTGGCGCCTTTATCCTGGTGATCGCCATGCTCCATGTGGTCAACCACCTGGCCATTCCGGTGGACTGGTTTAAATCATATCCGGTGTACTCCGGCGCTACCGATGCCATGGTGCAGTGGTGGTACGGGCATAACGCCGTAGGTTTCTTCCTGACCACCGGTTTTCTGGGGATGATGTACTACTTCGTGCCCAAACAAGTTGGCAAACCGATCTACTCCTATCGCCTGTCGATTGTGCATTTCTGGGCACTGATCACTCTCTATATCTGGGCCGGTCCGCACCACTTGCACTACACCGCCTTGCCCGACTGGGCGCAGTCTCTGGGCATGGCCATGTCGATCATCCTGCTGGCACCCAGTTGGGGCGGCATGATCAACGGCATGATGACCCTCTCGGGCGCCTGGCATAAATTGCGCACCGACCCGATCCTGCGCTTTCTGGTGCTGTCCCTGGCGTTCTACGGCATGTCGACCTTTGAAGGCCCGATGATGGCGATCAAGACCGTCAACGCCCTCTCCCACTACACCGACTGGACCATCGGTCATGTCCACGCCGGTGCCCTGGGCTGGGTGGCGATGATCACCTTCGGCGCGCTGTACCACATGATCCCGAAAATCTTCGGCCGCGAGCAGATGTACAGCACCAGCCTGATCAACCTGCACTTCTGGCTGGCCACCATCGGCACGGTGCTCTACATCGCCTCGATGTGGGTCAATGGCATCACCCAGGGTCTGATGTGGCGAGCTATCAACGATGACGGCACGCTGACTTATTCGTTTGTGGAATCGTTGCAGGCCAGCCACCCGGGCTTCGTGGTTCGCCTGGTGGGCGGATTGTTTTTCCTCTGCGGCATGTTGCTCATGGCCTGGAACGTCTGGCGCACGGTGCGTGCAGGCAACCTCAAGCAGGCCGAACTGACCGCACACATCGCCTGACCACGCTGCACCGCAGGCCCCAGGGCCTGCGGTACCCTACAGCAAGGAACCTTGCCCATGCTCGACATCGCCCTCAACAGCGCCGCGGTTATCAGCCTTTACTTTGCCGTAGGCTGGTGCCTGAAACACAAGACCGAAAACGACCTCGACGACGCCAGCCTGATTCCCTTTGCCGATGACCCGGAAGTAGCACGCCGGGTCGAGCTGGCCACCGGCAAAACCGTCAACGCCGTGCAGACCGCCGAACCAGAGCTGCGCAAGCCGGGATGGGGCACGCTCGACCTGTGAAAGCAGGGTAATGGCACTGCGACAGATTAAATCTGCACCATTAGTTGCACTGCGGGCGTATTCAACGGCATTCTGCCACTTACCGTTCAACGAACTAATGATCGAAGACGCACTCAATCTGTACTGCCATTAATACCTTTCCGACAGAGACGCTCATGACTTCCAAGCTGGAACAACTCAAGCAGTTCACCACCGTGGTCGCAGACACCGGCGACCTCGACGCGATTACCCGCCTCAAACCCGTGGATGCAACCACCAACCCATCGCTGCTGCTCAAGGCCGCCGCGATGCCCGGCTACGCAGAACTGCTGCAAAACGCCATCAGCCACGCCAAAGGTGATGTAGGTCAGGCCTGCGACCACTTCGCGGTGTCTGTGGGTAGCGGTATCTTGAATGTGATTCCGGGGCGCATTTCCACTGAAGTCGACGCCCGCCTGTCGTTCGACGAGCCTGCCCTGCTGCAAAAAGCCCACCAGTTGATCGAGCTTTACGACAAGGCCGGTGTAGGTCGCGACCGCGTGCTGATCAAGCTGGCCTCGACCTGGGAAGGCATCCGCGCTGCCGAGAAACTGGAAAAGGACGGCATTCAAACCAACCTGACCCTGCTGTTCTCGTTTGCCCAGGCCGCTGCCTGTGCCGATGCCGGGGTGTTCCTGATCTCGCCGTTCGTGGGTCGGATTTACGACTGGTACAAGAAGTCCACCGGCATTGACTACACCGGCTCCGATGATCCGGGCGTGCAGTCCGTGACCCGCATCTACAACTACTACAAGGCCAACGGCTACAACACCGTGGTGATGGGCGCGAGCTTTCGCAACCTTAACCAGATCGAACAGCTGGCCGGCTGCGACCGCCTGACCATCAGCCCCGACCTGCTGGAAAAACTGGCATTGGACGACGGCAAACTGGAACGCAAACTGGCTCCGGGCAATAAAGGCGAACCCCGCCTGAGCCTGAACGAAGCACAATTCCGCTGGGCCTCCAACGAAGATGCCATGGCCACCGAAAAACTGGCCGAAGGCATCCGCCAATTCGCCCGTGACCAGGAAAAGCTGGAAGCACTGCTGTCAGGTAAATAACTTCATCTTGTGGGAGCAAGCCTGCTAGCGAAATGCCCTTCGCCAGCAGGCTCGCTCCCACAACCTAAGATGCAAGAAGCCCTGCACAATAGCTCTGCACGCCCTCCTCCAGCCCAAGCATTGGCTCGCGATACCCCGCTTCGCGCAACTGCCCGAGATCTGCGCAGGTGTACACCTGATACTTGTGCTTGAGCCCGTCAGGGAACTCGCAATACCGCAACACTCCGTCCAGCAAGGCCGTCTCAAAGGTCAGGGGCGGCCTGTCCTCGGCAGCGCGTACACTGTTGATGGTCGCCAGTGCCAGGTCATTGAATGACCGCGCGCACCCAGTGCCCAGGTTGAAAACACCACTGGTTTGCGGATGGTCCAGCCAATGCAGATTGACCTTGACCACATCCTCCACAGAGACAAAATCGCGCTCATGCCCGCCCGCCGGGTAGCCGCCGTACTCGCCAAACAACTCGACATGGCCATGATCGCGATACTGGTTAAAACAGTGCCAGACCATCGAAGCCATGCGCCCTTTATGCTGTTCGCGGGGGCCATACACATTGAAGTAGCGCAAGCCCACAATCTGGCTGCGCGTTCTGGGCAGCAACTGGCGTACCCGCTGGTCGAAGAGGAATTTTGAGTAGGCATAGACATTCAGAGGCTGCTCGTACTCGCGGGCTTCACGAAACTCCCGTTTCGCGCCGTAGACCGCCGCCGAAGAGGCATACAGCAAAGGTACCGACTGTTCCTGACAGGCTTGCAGCAGGTCGCAGCTGTAACGGTAGTTGTTGTCCATCATCAACCGGCCATCACTTTCTACCGTACTGGAACAGGCGCCCTGATGCAGCACGGCACGCACTTCGCCCAGTTGATGGGTCGTAAAGCGCTGTACGAATTCACGCTTGTCGAAGTAATCAGCGATATCGCAGTCTGCTAGATTGCGGCACTTGTCGCCGTCAGTCAGATCGTCGACGGCGATGATGTCGCGCTCGCCGCGTCGGTTCAGGGCCTTCACCAGATTGCTGCCGATAAACCCGGCAGCTCCGGTCACGATGATGCTCATCTATGGCTACCTCCTGGAACATGAGTTGAGCTCAGGCTATGCCTGTGCGACGCGTCAGCATTGATGCAGGTCAAGCGTCCTTGCGGGTGACAAATGCCGACGTGACATACGGCACGCTGACGGTGCCACCGTGATTCAACGCGTTATGCGAGGCGACAAAAGCCGCCAGTTGCTGTTCCAGCCGATCACGCTCGGCCGGTATCAGAGCCGAGATAAAGCTGGTGGAACGCACCCGATTGAAGATTACGTCTTCTACCGGTCCGTCGTGGGAATGGCTCAGTTTCTGCTCGCGCAAAGGGCCAAAACCCGGATGAGGAAATGCCTGACGCCACGCGCCGGTATAGAAGCGCGGGGCATCACCTTCCCACTGATTGACAAGCGCATCCAGTTGCGCCACCCACGGCACACTGGCATCGCGCAGGTTCCAGATCAGCCCCAGTTGCCCGCCAGGCTTGAGCACGCGATGAATCTCGGTCAGCGCTGCAGAGGTGGCGAACCAGTGAAAAGCCTGCGCGCACACCACCACATCGACACTGGCATCGGCCAGAGGAATGGCCTGGGCAGTGCCTTGATGGGTTTCGACTTGCGGATAGCTGCTGGAGAGCTTGTCGAGCATGGCCTGCACCGGCTCGACCACAATCACCCGCGCGCCCGTCTGTAACAGGCGCGTGGTGAACTTGCCGGTACCGGCTCCAACTTCAAGCACGGTTTGCCCGGGCCCCAGGCCAAGGGTTTCGGACAACCATGCGGTCACACCCGCCGGGTAATCCGGGCGCCCGCGCACATAGGTGTCGGCGCCCTGCTTGTAACCATCTGCTGCTGCCTTATGGATGGTGGTATCGCTCATTGCCAGCCTCCGATTTCGTGGTTTTTAACCATAGTCGACCCAGGGCACACGCGAGATGAAAACCTCGTCAGAAACGATACTTCATACCCAGCATCAGGTTGCGCGGATCACCGTAGTAATAAGTCGAGTACAAACCATAACCGCTGAGGTATTCACGATCGAAAACGTTGTTTAAATTGGCCGACGCACTGAGGTTCTTGGTGATGTCATAGCGGGCCATCAAGCCGACCACGGCAAAGCTGCCTTCCTTGGCTTCGGTCTTGATTGTTGAATCCAGCTCGCTGTAGGTCGAGCCCTGCCAGGTCAGGTTGCCGCCCACGTTAAGGTCTTTGAGGTCGCCGGTCAGTTGATAGCTGGTGGCCAGTTTGAACAATTGCTCAGGGTGGTTGCTGTTGATCCGCTTGCCGTCCTTGTCCCGTGGCTGGGCGTAGGTGTAGCCCGCCAGCAATTGCCAGCCGGTCATGATTTCGCCGGATATTTCAGCCTCGAAGCCCTTGGTCTTGGTACCGCTGATTGCCTTGTAGGCATCCTGGCCATCATCCCGCACACCATCGTATTCGGCGTAGTTGTCCTGTTTGATCATGAACAGGGCAAAACTGGTGTTCAGCGCCCCGCCGAAATACTCGGACTTCAGACCCGCTTCATAGCTTTGGCCAGTCATCGGCGGCAGAACCTTGTCGTCACGGTCGAAGTAGCTTTGCGGCGTGAAGATATCCGTGTAGCTGGCATAGACCGAGTGGTTTTCGTTCAGGTCGTAGACGATCCCGGCATAAGGAATCATCTTCCCGGTTTTTTTGCTGTTATCCGTGGTTGGCACAGTTTGCGCCGCGTTATAGGTCATTGTGCCTTTGCGATCGTAGTCCACTACCCTGGTTCCCAGGATGATCGACAGGTCGTCCACAGGTTTGAGGCGCAATGCTGCGTAGGCTGCCGACTCTTTGGTTTTGTACTTTTGCTTCAACCCCTGGCTCAGATCAGTAGGACGCGGCGCGTCATTGTTCCAGTTTTCGTAGTTGACGGTCAGGTCATCGGCATTCATTGCCAGGTAGTCCGTGCGCCGGTCACTGACGTTCATCCCCACCACCAGATCATGGGTACGCCCCAACAGCTCAAACGGCCCGGTCGCATAGGCGTCCAGTGTATCGGTATTGATTTCGAAGGTTTTGCTCCCGCTCATGAACTGCGCCTGGCCGGTGGCCTTGTCCGGAAAAGGCCCCCAGCCCACCAGGTTGCCCTGCAACTGCTCGGTGTTGCCCTTCCAGTGGCTGGCCTCGACCTTGAGCAGCCAGTCGTTGGCAAAACGCTGTTCAACACCGGCGAAATACTTGGTGCTTTCACTGTCGGCATACGCCCACTTGGCGGCGGGATTCATCGAGCGCTTGAAATGGGTGCGGCTGCCATCGCTGTAATACAGCGGCAATTGGCCAAAGCTCGAGCCGTTGGAATTGATCCGCTGATAGTCGATACCGGCGTACAGAGTGGTGTCGTCGGTCAAATCCGCTTCGCCGATGCCATAGAACACGTCCTTGGTCGAGGAATAGCGATCGATAAAGGAACGGCCATCTTCGTGGGCGGCGACGACACGTCCGCGCAGTGCGCCGTTTTCCGTCAGCGGCCCGGACAAATCCAGCTCGCTGCGATAGTGGTCCCATGAGCCGCCGCTGCCTGATACATAGCCCTGAAACTCCTTGGTGGGACGCTTGCGCACCAGGTTCACGGCCCCCGACGGGCTACCCACACCGCTCATCAAGCCGGTGGCACCGCGCACCACCTCTACGCGATCGTAAATGGCCATGTCACGCATGCCCAGGCCATTGGTATTGGTGGTGAAATCCGAGGTCGGCACACCGTCGTACTGAAAGTTATCGAGGGTGAAACCGCGAGAGTAAAAGTTGTAGCGCTCGCTGTCGTCATGCACCACGGTGATGCCGGGGGTTTGCGCCAATACCTGAGCGATACTGCCCAAACCTTGGTCAGTCATTTGCTGACGGGTAATGACCGTCACCGATTGCGGCGTTTCACGCAGCGAAAGCGGCAACTTGGTCGCCGTACTGGTTTCACCCGTGGTGTAGGAGTGACTGCCCTCAGTGGTGCTGCCCAACGCCAAACCCGTGACGCTGGTGGCTTGCAATTGCAACTGGCCGTCCACATTGGCGGAAGTCAGTGGGTATAGGGTCCAGACTCCGCTGGCGCCTTCCGTGGCCGTCAAACCGCTGCCCTTGAGCAGTTGCTGCAAGCCCTGGGGCACATCAAAGCGGCCCTTGAGGGCTGACGCCTGCTTGTCTTGCACCAGCGCCGGGTCATAAGGCAGGGAGATATTGGCCTGCTGGGCGAAGCGGTTCAGTGAATCTTCAAGCGTGCTAGCGGGCACGTCGAAACTGCGCTGAACACTCAAGGGCGCAGCACTGACCAGCGATAGCGGCTGCGCCACGGTGCCCAGTAAAACGATATGCAAGGCCATGGCCAGGCGGTTGCGGGGAGGCAATGAAGGGTTGCGAAAAACACGGGACATTGGCGCGGGGCTCCTGCAATGGATAAGTCTTATGCCTATCTGTCGAAGGCCAGCCGAAAACCCGCAAAGAAATTTGCGCTGTGGGAGCGAGCCTGCTCGCGAATGGCTTTCGCGAGCAGGCTCGCTTCCACACTACTAAGCCGCCACAATGCGTGTCCAGAACCGTGTCCGGCGCTCAATACGCACCGCCAGCGACTGGCTCAAACCCTCCAGCGCATGGTCAATGCGCTGGAGTTGAAACACCCCGGAAACCCGCAATTCAGCCACCGCCGGATCACACTGCAACCAGCCGTGGCGATAGCGCGCCAGTTCTTGCACGAGATCCTGCAAGCGCATCTGCCTGGCCACCAGCACACCGCTGACCCAGCCATTGGCACTAAACACGGGCGCAGGCTGCAACTGCGCAGAACGTGGATCGATCAGGTACTCGCTGCCCGCCTGTACCAGCACTGGCCGGGTATCGGGCAAGTGAATCGCCACTACGCCCTCCTCGACCATCAAGCGAGTACGCCCTGACTCCTGACGTACATCGAATGCGGTGCCAATAGCCTGCAGGCGCGCTTCACGGGTATGCACCCAGAATGGCCTGCGCCCGCTCGCAGATCCCGGATCCTGACCGGTACGGATAAATATCTCGCCTTCGCGCAACACAATCAGGCGCTGTTGCGCAGTGAACAGCACATCAGCAGCACTGTCGGTATTGAGCTGCAAACGCGTGCCATCGAGCAGATTGAACGAATGCCGCTCTCCCACGCCGGTCGCATAGTCGGCACCCACGCTCCGCCAGGGCTGCTGTTGCAGGACCAAACCGCCCGCGCCTGCGCCGAGGATGCCCAGGCCGAGCACTTTGAGGGCCTGACGCCGTGAGCGCAGGCGGCCACTGCCGGCCAGGGTGTCCAAAGCCACACGGCCCGGCAGCACCGTGGCCTGGCGCAAGGTCGCTTCGGTCATTTGCAGGGCTTGCCACGCGGCTTCATGGCTGGCATCGGCTGCACGCCATTGCTCGCACGCTGCAAATACCTGAGGCGGCGCCGCACCGGATTGGGTTTTGACCAGCCACTCAATCGCCTGGTCAAGGACATGGGGGGCGAATCCTGGCGGCGACGAACCAGCGCTCACAGGGCGTTACGCATCAGAAAACAATGGCGAATGGCCGTGGCCATGTATTTTTCCACTGAACTCCCGCTCACCCCCAGGCGCTCGGCAATAGCCTGATAGCCAAGCCCTTCAAGGCGTGACAGCAAAAAGGCAGTGCGTACATTGGCTTTTAGGCCCTCGAGCAACGCATCGATGCGGGTCAGGGTTTCCAGCAGGATCAAACGTTCTTCGGGGGCAGGCATGTGCTGCTCGGGCAAGTGAGCCAGCGCTTGCAAATAGGCCTGCTCGACTTTCTGGCGGCGGAAGCGGTCAATCAACAGGCCCTTGGCAATGGTGCTCAGCCAGGCCCGTGGCTCGCGCAAATGCGCAACCTGTTCCGGCTTGCCCAGCACATAGAGAAAGGTGTCCTGCGCCATGTCGGCAGCATTGTCGGTATCTCGCAGGCGCCTGCGCAGCCAGTTCAGCAGCCAGCCATGGTGATCGCTGTAGAGGCTTTGCACATCTGCGTGCAGCAACGGCGGGTTCGGCGGGGATGGCGACACGGAAACCCTCGGGACGTGCCGTGGGCACACTGCGAATAGGAATGGGTCGCAATCATATTCGCAGTACCGGCCAGACTCAAGCCCTGGACGGCTTGCGCGGGTCAATCAGCGCCCTGTCGCCGCCAGGACGGCGGCGCCAGGGGTATGTATCAAGGGATCAGCGAGTACACCAGCGAGGAGATCGCAATCAGGCCGATAACCGTCACGAACACGTTGGAGATCTGCCCCGAGTACTGGCGCATAGACGGCACCCGGCGAATCGCGTACATCGGCATCAGGAACAGAATGGCTGCAATCACCGGCCCGCCCAAGGTTTCAATCATCACCAGGATGCTCGGGTTGAGCGTGGCCACAGCCCAGCACACCACCAGCATGAAAGCGGCCGTCATGCGGTCCAGGTTTTTCGCGCCCGGGCGCTTGCCGGTTTTCAGCACCAGGCCTTTAAGGCCTTCGCTGGCGCCGATGTAGTGGCCCAGAAAGGACTTGGCAATGGCCACAAAAGCAATCAGTGGCGCGGCAAAAGCGATGGTCGGGTTGCTGAAATGGTTGGCCAGGTAGGACAGGATCGACAGGTTCTGCGCCTTGGCTTCGGCCAGTTGTTCCGGCGACAGGGTCAGCACGCAACTGAACACGAAGAACAGCACCATCACTACCATCAGCAGGTGAGCACGGGACAGGATCTGCGAGCTGCGCTCATCGGCATTGGCGCCATACCGGCGCTTCTGGTCTACGGCGAACGCCGAAATGATCGGTGAATGGTTAAAGGAAAAAACCATCACCGGAATCGCCAGCCACAAGGTATGCAGCAATACCGAAGGCGCAGGCAGCGTAGTCGCGGTACTGAGAATGCCGCCGTTCCAGTGCGGGATCAAAAACACCGCCAAAAACAGCAACGCCACGATAAACGGGTAGACCAGCATGCTCATGGCCTTGACGATCACCTGCTCGCCGCAGCGCACCACAATCAGCAAGCCCAGAATCAGCACCAGCGACAGGATTGCCCGTGGAGGTGGAGTGATATGCATCTGGTTGAGCATAAAGCTGCCAACCGTGTTGGTCAGCGCTACGCTATAGATCAGCAGGATCGGGAAGATGGCCAGGAAGTACAGCAACGTAATCACAGCACCTGCACGCAGGCCGAAATGTTCTTCAACCACGTCAGTGATATCTGAGCCTTCACGCCCGGAGAGAACGAAGCGGGTCAGGCCGCGGTGAGCGTAAAAGGTCATCGGGAACGCCAGCAGCGCCAGGATCAGTAACGGCCAAAAGCCGCCAAGCCCAGCGTTGATCGGCAAAAACAAGGTACCTGCGCCAATCGCCGTGCCAAACAGGCCCAGCATCCAGGTGGTGTCATGACGATTCCAGCGAGTGAGGGTCGCTGGTGTCTCGTCGAAGCGTTCGTCGACGCTGTTAGCCTGGTCATTCATCCGGTCGAATCTCCGCTAGCCGGTCGTTACCACGCAGCCGGGGCGGACAAGAAACATCTTGCTGACATCGCCCCGGCCATAAGAGGGGCGCGATTGTCCGGGATTAGACATAAGAAGCAAAGGTTTAGCTGAGCAATGGTCGAAATGATGTCACGTTGCAAAGCAATACCTGGACACCAATTGATACACTATTGAAGTCCCCCCATCGCTCAAAAGGCCCGAGAACCATGCATTTTGCCCGACGTTATCCCGTTTTTATCGGCTTGTGCCTGCTGGCTGCAGCGCCCATGGCCAGCGCCGACGGTCTGATGATTACCTGGCCCGGCGGCTGGGAAGTGCAGGCCGTCCCCCCTGCCCCGGACGACAGCAGTGTGCGCCAGCGGGCGGTGAAGAACGATGCCAATGGTGACCCGCAGATGGTTATGGAGCTGACTCAGTCGACCCTGGTGCCCGAGCACAAGGTCAATATGGAGGCGGTGTTGCTGCAAATGCGCAAAACCTTGCAGCAGAATTTCGCCAAAGGCGGTTACCAGAGCGCTTGCAACAAGATCCACAGCAGCACCCTGGGCGGGCTGGACGCATTGCAAACCACCTGCAAGATCACCCAGAACGGCAACCACGTGATCACCCAGACCCTGGTGGCCGCCACCCAGGGCAACAGCGCCTACGCCCTTTCCTACGCAGGCCCGGCTGACGGCTACAAAGCCATCGAACCTGAGGTCAATGGCATTCGCGCCAGCTTGCGGCTGGGGCAATAACCGGGTAGCACTTGCCTCTGTGGGAACGAGCCTGTTCGCTCCCACAGTTCAGGCAGTGCCTACGGGATCAGCACCACTTTGGCGCACGCACCTTCATTGACCTGCGCATAACAGGCCAGTCCGTCCGCCAGGGCCGCTTCCTGAAAACCACCCGGTGCCGGCAACAGCCCTTGATCGAAGTACTGACCAAACTGATTGAGCCTCTGCGCGCAATCGCCGCAGCTATACAGCAGCGTGTTGACCCCGACCAGCGACCCGCCCTTGCGATACAGGGCCAGCGCAGGCAAATGCACATGACCGTCCAGCGGTGCGGCAATAAAGGCGATTCGCCCGAAAGTGCGCAACGCCGACACTGCCGCTGGCAACCAATGGCCAGTGGTGTCGAAAATCACTTCAGCGCCACCTGCAAATACCTCATTCACTTGAGCCCCCAGCGACTCCGGTGTATCCAGAACCAGCACTTCAAGGCCCTGCTCCAGCAGCACCTGCGCCTGCTCGATACGACGCACCGCCGCCAGCACCCGCGCGCCAAGCACTTTCGCCAGCGCGATAGCCGCGGTGCCTACCGCGCCATTGGCACCGATCACCAGCAAACGGGTATCCGCGCCTACAGCCGTTCGTTGCAGAGCATCCCACGCCGTGGTGTAAGGCACGCCCAGGCTGGCGGCCTGCTCAAAACTCAGCGACTTGGGTTTCAGCGCAACGCCTTCAATCGGCAAGACCAAATAGCTCGCATGAGAACCGTCCCGGTAGAACCCCAGTTCCTTACCCGTACCCCAGACTTCCTGCCCCACCAACGCCTGCGGTCCATCCACGATCACCCCGGCAAAATCCCGACCGGGCACGCGGGGCAAGGTGGTGTAGGGAAAACGGCCGAGTACATTTTTCACATCGCTGGGGTTCAGGCCTGCAGCCCTGACCTGCACCAGCACTTCATCGGCACCAGGTACCGGCAGCGGCAACTCAACGAGGTTCAGCGCCGCCAGATCACCGGTTTTGGAAAATTGCAGTGCTTTCATATTCAGCCCTCTGGATGCTGTAGAGATGCCCCAGTTTATGGCCGACAAGCGTGGTGCTTCTGCCAATGCCTTCTGTCTGCCGGACAAGTTCAGATCTCTGCTACCTGACCTGAGGCATACAAAGAAGGACTCACACCCAGCTCGCGTCGGAACATATCGCTGAAACTGCTGGGCGAATAACCAAGCGAGCGTGAGATCTGGCTAACAGAAGCGCCCTGGATCAGCTCGGCCGCGGCGGTTGCCAATTGCACCTGCCGCCGCCACTGGGCGAAGCCCATGCCCAGTTCGCCCTGAAAAAGACGGGCCAGGGTTCGTACACTGGCCCCGGCGTTCTCGGCATGTTGCTCAAAGGCGATATCCAGCGAAGGGCTGGCCATGACCGACTGGCACAGGTTGAGCAGGCGCCGGTCCGGGGTATCGGGCATGGGCACCTTAAGCTGGGTTCGGCGGGCCCGCTGCAATTCCAGCAACGTCAGATTGAGCAGAGCCTCGGTGTAGGACGTTTGCCCGTCCGCCCGCTCCACCAACTTGATAATCAGCTCTCTGAGCAAGCGGCCGACTTCAATCACCTGCACACGACTGTCCAGGGTGCTGGCCAGCTTGGGTGGCAAATAGATATTTCGCATCTGCAAATCCGACACCACGCGAATCCCGTGGGGCACCTGCGGCGGCAACCACACCGCCCGCTGCGGTGGCACGGCCAGGGCTTCATCCGGGGTATCGACCCACATCACGCCGCTGCTTGCGTAGAGCAACTGCCCCCACTCGTGCTGATGCGGCTCGATATACAGGCCACGGGGATAAGTACGCGCCAAGGGTTGTACCCGCACATCGGTGTCAGACAAATCGGGTGGAACGGCAAGCGCCATATACGGTACACATCAGAAAAGTGAGCGATTAAGGGAACGAGGTTATAGTGCCTTGATTCCACCCAAAGCGCCCCAACCTGACAGATTTGTCATCTGTCCATCAGCTGCCTGACAGTCCCTGTCGCTCAGGCTGACGTTTTTTCGTATAGAGGATCTCGATGAAGACTCCATTGCGCCTTTTCGCTCTCTCGGCCCTGTTGTTGACCTCTTTGGCGCAAGCGGCCGAACAACTGACCATTGATGTGCACCGCGATGCCAACTGCGGCTGCTGCAAAGCCTGGATTTCTCACCTTGAGAGCAACGGCTTCAAGGTCAATGACCATGTAGAAACGGATATGGCCAGCGTCAAACAGCGCCTCGGCGTGCAGCCCCGGCTGGCGTCGTGCCATACCGGAGTGATCAACGGCAAGTTCGTTGAAGGTCACGTGCCTGCCGAACAAGTGGTGGCACTGACCCAGCGCAACGACCTCAAGGGTATTGCTGTACCGGGCATGCCAATGGGCTCGCCGGGTATGGAAATGGGTGACCGCAAGGACGCCTACCAGGTGATCGGCCTGGACAACGACGGTAAAGACCAGGTGATCGCCGAGTACCCTGGCAACTGAAATACGCGAGGCGCGCGCACCACATCGGTGCGCGCGCCCTGTTATTTTGCAGAACCGCCCCCCATCCCCATAGCAGCTGACGAGCGGAGCGAGGCTGCGTTCGGGCGCGTAGCAGCCGTGAACCCTGCGAACCCGATTGGGCTAGCATATCGCAGTGTCTGATTTTACGGCTGCTGCGCAGCCGAACGCAGCCTCGCTCCGCTCGTCAGCTGCTACAAAAACTGAAACAGACTTTGTGATAGATACTTTTCCTACAAGACAACTCTCATTGTCTTACAAAAAACACTGCCTTTAGCTAGCAGCTTGACCCATCTCTTCTACACTCAACGCTGTCGCATCTACGGCGTGTATTTTTCGTATTTGAATAATCGGATCTTCTTCGCCCGTGATAGGCCAACTTGGGGCTGGGTTGCAGCTGTTGGTGCATTCCTTGCAGTGCCCAAATCATCTTTTACGCATTTTTGCCGTGGATGACATGGCCGATCAGTCAGTGGGGAAGTGCCGGCCGGGTGGCCGTTAGCAGATCAATAAATACAACGGGAGAGATTCATGATCAGTGCTGCTGCGCCACATCAAGAAGAACGTCTGACCCCGCAAGTTGTGAATGAGCTGATTTCACTGCCAGATCTGGCCCCTGCAGGGAGGCCCGCGCTGGCGGTGATAAACGCCAATCCCAATAAAAAGAAGGTGCTGTTTGTCACCTCCGAACTGGCCGACCTGGTGAAGACCGGTGGCCTGGGTGATGTGTCGGCAGCACTGCCGCGGGCCATGCGTCACTTGCATGATGTACGGGTGCTGATCCCCGGCTACCCACAAGTGCTCAACAGCGACAACCCGATCCACATCATCGGTGAACTCGGTGGCCATGCCGCCCTGCCCGCCTGCAAGATCGGACGCATGGACATGACCGACGGCCTGGTCATCTATGTACTGATCTGCCCTGAGCTTTATGAGCGCGAAGGCACGCCCTACGGCGCCAACAATGGCCGCGACTGGCCCGACAACCACATCCGTTTCGCCCGCCTGGGGCTGGCTGCAGCCGATATCGCTGCCAATCTGGCACAGATACACTGGCAACCCGACCTCGTGCATGCCCACGACTGGCCTGCAGGGCTGGCCCCGGCCTATATGCACTGGCGCGGGCAACGCACCCCCACCCTGTTCACTATTCACAACCTCGCCTACCAGGGCGTATTCAGCCGCGCCTGCTGCCCGGAGCTGGGCATCCCGCACCATGCCCTGCAACAGGACGGTATGGAGTTCTACGGCAAACTGTCGTTTCTCAAGGCCGGCATGGCCTACGCCAGCCACATCACTACGGTCAGCGCGACCTACGCCGCCGAAATCACCACCCCGGCCTTTGGCTGCGGGCTCGATGGCTTTTTGGCCAGCAAGACTCAGCAAGGCCTGTTGAGCGGTATTCCCAATGGCATCGATGAAAGCTGGGAAGCCACCACCGACCCCCATCTGGTGGCGCCCTTCGGTATCGGTGACTGGGATGCCCGCGCCGTCAATACCACCCATGTGCGTACCCTGTTCGGCCTCACCCCTTCCAAAGGGCCATTGTTTGCCGTCGTGTCGCGCCTGGTTTACCAGAAGGGCCTGGACCTCACCGAAGCCGTGGCCGCCTTTATCGTCGCTTCGGGCGGGCAGATTTGCATCATCGGCCGCGGTGAACCCGAAGAAGAACAGGCCATGCGTGAACTTGCCTTGCGCTTCCCGGGTCAGATCGGAGTACGCATCGGTTTCAATGAAACCGATGCACGGCGCATGTTCGCGGGCAGCGACTTTTTGCTGATGCCCTCGCGCTATGAACCCTGCGGTTTGAGCCAGATGTATGCACAACGCTTCGGCTCGCTGCCAGTAGCGCGCAACACCGGCGGCCTGGCGGACACCATCGAAAACGGCGTGACCGGTTTTCTGTTCGACGAGTCCACCGTGGCCAGCTACGAGGAAGCACTCAAGCGCGCCTTCAAGGTGTTCAGCTACCCCAAACTGTTGAATGCCATGCGCTGCCGCGCAATGGCCGCTCCATTCAACTGGAGCAAGGCCGTGGAACCCTATGCCGAGCTGTATGAGCAACTGGTTGCCAAGTCATTGCTTCGCACCGTGAAGCCATGAGCCCTGCGGATCTGCCTGACGTTCGTTCATTTATCGCCATCAAGGGAACCGCCAATGAGCGAAGCGCAACTTGAAGTACTCGCCGGCCGGGCCGGACTGGCCGTTGACTGGATTGATGCCAACGGCCAGCCACAGAGGGTCAGGCCACAGGTGCTGGAGGCCATTCTGGCGGGGCTGGGATTGCCCGCCGACAGCGCCGAAGCCATCGAAACCAGTCTGCTAAACCTGCAACTGGAGCAGCAGAACAAACGCCTGCCGCCCTTGCTCACGGCAGACGTCGGCAAGGCCCTGGACTTGTCACGCTACTTTCACGCCCATAGTCAGTGCATCGTGCATCTGGAGAACGGCGATGCGTTGCCAATCCAGCTGGATGCCGACGCCATGTTGCCAGGCATGATCCCCGTCGGCTACCACCGGGTGCAGCTGGAAGATCAACAGTTCACCCTGGCTGTGGCCCCGGCCAGGTGCTTCAGTATCGGCGATGCCCTGCATCAGACAGCGCCACGGGCATGGGGTGTCAGCGTGCAACTGTACTCGCTGCGGCGCCACGGCGACGGCGGCTTTGGTGATACCCGGGCACTCGAAACCCTGCTGCAGGCTGTGGGTGAGCGCGGCGCCGATGCGCTGGCGATCAGCCCCCTGCACGCCATGTTCAGCAGCGCGCCCAAACATTACAGCCCGTACTCACCTTCCAGTCGCCTGTTTCTCAACAGCCTGTATGCAGCACCCGCCAGTATCCTTGGTGAGGAGGCACTGCACAGGGCCATTGAAGCCACAGGCCTGAGAGACGAACTGCAACGCCTTGAACAGTTGCCGCTGATCGACTGGCCAGCCGCAACCCTGGCCAAACAGACATTGCTGCGTCAGCTCTACAACGACTTTGCCCGGGACGAACACCCGCTGCTGGCCGACTTCAATCACTTTCGCGAGCTGGGTGGCGAAGCACTGGAAAACCACTGCCGCTTTGAGGCCCTGCAGGAAACCTGTGTGGCCGGGCATCACAGCTTCGACTGGCGCGAGTGGCCCGAACAATGGCGCAACCCGGACAGCCCGGCGCTACTGCGGTTTGCCGAGGGGCACCAGGCGCTCATCGGTTATTACGCCTTTTGCCAATGGCTGATCGCCCGCTGCCTGGACCGGGCCCAGACCACGGCGCGTAGCAGCGGCATGGCCATCGGCCTGATCGCCGACCTGGCCGTGGGTGCCGATGGTGCCGGCAGCCAGGCCTGGTGCCGCCAGGATGAACTGCTGGCGCAACTGACCGTGGGCGCGCCACCCGATGCACTCAACCGCGCGGGCCAGGGCTGGGGCATCTCGGCGTTTTCCCCCGAAGGCCTGAAGCGCAATGGTTTTCGTGCCTTTATCGAGATGCTGCGGGCCAATTTTGCCCATGCTGGCGGGCTGCGCATCGACCATGTGCTGGGTTTGCAGCGCCTGTGGGTAATACCCCTGGGGGCTTCGCCCGATGAAGGCGCCTATCTGTATTACCCGATCGACGACCTGCTGCGCCTGGTGTGCCTTGAATCGGTGCGCCACCAGGCCATCGTGCTGGGCGAGGACCTTGGCACCGTACCTGACGGCCTGCGGGAAAAGCTCAGCGAGCGGGCAATCCTGGGCATTCGCGTGCTGCTGTTCGAGCAGGACTACGGCGCGCGCTTCAAACCGATTCTGGACTGGCCGGACGATGCCCTGGCCACCACCAGCACCCACGACCTGCCGACACTCACCGGCTGGCTGCACGGACGCGATATCGACTGGAATGAACGCCTGGGCCTGATTGACCCGGTCACTGCACACCACTGGCGCGAAAGCCGTCAGCGCGAGTGCGAAGGCCTGGATCTGGCCTTGCGCCTGGATCCGCAAAACTTTCAGGAAGAAGCCCAGGGCAACGCTCCGACACTGGACGCCAGCATCCGTTATCTGGGGCACACCCGTGCGCCGCTGGTACTGCTGCCAATCGAAGATGCACTGGGGCTCGAGGAGCAAGCCAACTTGCCCGGCACCGTCAGCGGCCACCCCAATTGGTGCCGACGTCTGCCGGGCGACGGCAATACCTTGCTGGACGCCATCGATGCCACTCAACGTTTTGAACTGCTGGCCTGCGCCCGCCAGCAAGCCCACGAGCGAGACCGCTAAATCACCCATGAGCAAGGAGCTTCACCATGAGTAATGACGACAAGCACATTCGTGAATTTGCCTATCAGATCTGGGAGTCTGAAGGTCGCCCGGAGGGCCAGGAGGCGCGTCACTGGGAAATGGCCCACAAACTGGCCCAGGCACAAGCCCTGGCCCCCTCCAAGGCAGCCCCCAAGGCCACCAAGGCCAAGGCCGCAGCAAAACCTGCTGGGGAGAAAAAGCCCCGGGCACCGCGCAAGCCTGCCTCGTCTTGAGTCCACCTTCCCCCTTGTGGGAGCGCCAGCTCGCGATTGCCTCAACCCGGCCAACGGATTGAACCGCAGAAGTGCAATCGCAAGCCCGCCCCCACAGGCCACCTACACCCAAAAATCCGGTTGTGCAGGAGCAGGTCATGAGTAAACACACGTCAGCACCGCCCACTGGCGACCCCTTGCGCATCCGCGAAGGGCTGCCCTTCCCCCTTGGGGCCACCTGGGATGGCCTGGGCGTCAACTTTGCCCTGTTCTCGGCCAATGCCACCAAGGTCGAGCTGTGCCTGTTCGATGCCGCAGGCGAGGTCGAGCTGGAGCGTATCGAGCTGCCCGAGTACACCGACGAGACCTTCCACGGCTATCTGCCGGACGCCCATCCCGGGCAGGTCTACGGTTATCGCGTGCATGGCCCTTACGACCCGGAAAACGGCCATCGCTTCAACCACCACAAACTGCTGATCGACCCCTACGCCAAACAGCTGGTGGGTGAACTGAAGTGGTCCGAGGCCCTGTTTGGCTACACCATCGGTCACCCGGATGCCGACTTGAGCTTTGATGAACGGGACAGCGCGCCCTTCGTGCCCAAGTGCAAGGTCATCGACCCGGCGCACACCTGGGGTCATGACCACCGCTTGAGCGTGCCTTGGGAACGCACCATCTTCTACGAGGCCCACGTGCGCGGCATCAGCATGCGCCACCCCGCCGTGCCGGATGCGGTGCGTGGCACCTTTGCCGGCTTGATGATCGATGAAGTGGTCGAGCACATCACCGACCTGGGCGTAACCAGCATCGAGCTATTGCCGGTGCATGCCTTCGTCAATGACCAGCATCTGCTGCAAAAAGGCATGACCAATTATTGGGGCTACAACAGCATCGCTTTTTTTGCCCCCGACCCGCGCTATCTGGCCAGCGGCAAGATTGCCGAGTTCAAGGAGATGGTGGCGCGCCTGCACAAGGCCGGCCTCGAGGTGATTCTGGATGTGGTCTACAACCACACCGCCGAAGGCAACGAACAAGGTCCGACCCTGTCCATGCGCGGCATCGACAACGCCTCGTACTATCGCCTGATGCCCGAGGACAAGCGCTACTACATCAACGATTCCGGCACCGGCAACACTCTGGACCTTAGCCATCCATGCGTCTTGCAGATGGTCACTGACTCGCTGCGCTATTGGGCCCGGGAGATGCACGTCGACGGTTTCCGCTTCGACCTGGCGACGATTCTGGGGCGCTATCACGACGGCTTCAACGAACGTCACAGCTTTCTGGTGGCCTGTCGCCAGGACCCGCTGCTGCGCCGGGTAAAAATGATTGCCGAACCTTGGGACTGTGGCCCCGGTGGCTACCAGGTCGGCGGCTTCCCGCCCGGCTGGGCGGAATGGAACGACCGCTTCCGCGACACCGTGCGCGCGTTCTGGAAAGGCGACGAAGGCAAACTGGCTGAATTTGCCGGGCGCATGACCGGTTCGGCCGATCTGTTCAACCACCGGGGCCGAAGGCCCTATAGCTCGGTCAACTTCATTACCGCCCATGACGGCTTCACGCTGCACGACCTGGTGTCCTACAACGATAAACATAACGAGGCCAACGACGAAAACAACCAGGACGGTAGCAACAACAATATTTCCTGGAACCACGGCGTCGAAGGGCCCACCGACGACCCCGAAATCAACGCCTTGCGCCAGCGCCAAATGCGCAATTTCATGGCCACCCTGTTCCTGGCCCAGGGCACGCCGATGCTCGTGGCCGGCGACGAATTCGCCCGCACCCAGCACGGCAACAACAACGCCTACTGCCAGGACAGCGAAATCGGCTGGATCAACTGGGAACTGGACAAGACCGGCAAATCCCTGCTGGCCTTTGTCAAACGCCTGATCAAGTTACGCATGCAGTACCCCATCCTGCGGCGCGGCCTGTTCCTGGTGGGGCACTCCGTTGACACGCCCGAGTACAAGGACGTGACCTGGCTGGCCGCCGATGGCAACGAGATGACCACCGAACAGTGGCAGGACGCCGAGGCCCGGTGCATGGGCATGCTGCTCGATGGCCGGGCGCAGGTATCCGGGGTGCAGCGCGCCGGCGCTGATGCCACCTTGCTGATCGTGGTCAATGCCAACCACGACCCGGTCAACTTCAACCTGCCCAAAGTGCCCCACGGCATCAGCTGGTCATGCCGGCTCGACACCACTGACCCGAGCATCAAGGGCCCGCAGCATCTGCCCTTCAACAAACCCTACAATGTCACCGGGCGTTCGCTGGTGCTGTTTGAATTGCAACACACCGAGGTGTCGTGAATGTATTGATAAACATCAAGTGCACCCCCATAAAAAGCGGCAAGCTGTGACTGTAACTTGCCGCTTTGAAACTGCCCCTGACAGAGGAGTGACCATGCCTACCGAACAAGCTGTCGGCAATACACTTTTATCTGCCACCCCGGCAACAGCACCTGCCGTGCATCGAATCAAGGTGCTGACGGTCAATACACACAAGGGCTTTACCGCCTTCAACCGCCGCTTCATCCTGCCCGAACTGCGCGAAGCCGTGCGCAGCACCGGTGCCGATCTGGTGTTTTTGCAGGAAGTGCTCGGCGAGCACGGCAAGCACGCCTCACGTTATGAAGACTGGCCTGCCACCTCACAGTACGAATTCCTCGCCGACAGCATGTGGAGCGACTTTGCCTACGGGCAAAATGCCGTTTACCCCGACGGTCATCACGGTAATGCCCTGTTGTCCAAGTACCCGATCAAGGCTTCGCGCAATCTCGATGTGTCGATCACCGGGCCTGAGCGGCGCGGCTTGCTGCACTGTGTGCTGGATGTGCCAGGGCATGACAATGTGCATGCCATTTGCGTGCATTTGAGCCTGCTGGAAAGCCATCGCCAACTGCAGATCGTGTTGCTCAACCAACTGCTCAAATCCTTGCCGCCCCATGAGCCGGTGATCATTGCCGGTGACTTCAACGACTGGAAGCAGCAAGGCAACGCTGCCCTGCGCCAGCGTGACGACCTGCATGAGGTGTTTGAGCGCCATCACGGCCAAGTGGCCAAGAGCTATCCCGCGCGCTGGCCACTCCTGCGTCTGGATCGTATCTACTTGCGCAATGCACGCAGCCATAATCCAGAGATCCTTGGCAATAAGCCGTGGAGCCATCTATCCGATCATTTACCGTTGGCGGTTGAGGTGCATCTGTAATACCGAGGTGCCCGCCTGCCCTCACCCCAACCCTCTCCCGAGGGTGAGGCCTGGGGTGAGGGCGCTGTTGCTCTACCCCGTCACCGGCCGCAATATCAGCACCCCCAGCGGCGGCAGATTCAAGGCCAGCGATACGCCCTGACCATGGCTGGCTACCTCCTGGGTCACCACCCCGCCGCCATTGCCATAATCGGAACCGGCATAGATCGCCGAATCACTGTTGATAACCTCCTGCCAGGTACCGGCAAATGGCACACCGATCCGATAACCTTCGCGCGGCACCGGGGTAAAGTTGGTCACCACCAGCAAGGGCGAACCGTCCTTGCTCCAGCGTAGCCACGCAAAAACGCTGTTGGCTGCGTCATCGCCAATCAACCACTGGAAACCCTGCGATACATCATCCTGCTCATACAGCGCTGGCTGCTCCCGGTACAAACGATTCAAGTCGCCAACCAGTTTTTGCACCCCTCGGTGCTCGGGGTATTGCAGTAAATACCAGTCCAGTTGCTGATCGTGATTCCATTCACGCCACTGGCCGAATTCGCAGCCCATAAACAGCAGTTTCTTACCCGGATGTGCCCACATAAAACTCAAGTAAGCACGCAGATTGGCGAATTTCTGCCAGCGATCACCGGGCATCTTGTCGATCAGCGAGTGTTTGCCGTGCACCACTTCATCGTGGGAGATCGGCAGGATAAAGCGCTCGGTCCAGGCGTACACCAGGCCAAAGCTCAGTTCGTTGTGATGATGGGCGCGGTACACCGGGTCTTGCTGGATGTAATGCAGCGAATCGTGCATCCAGCCCATGTTCCATTTGTAGGAAAACCCCAGCCCGCCCTGATCGGTGCTCTCGCTGACGCCGGGCCAGGCCGTGGACTCTTCGGCAATCACCAGCGCGCCTGGTACCTCGTAGGCAACCACATCATTGAGATGGCGCAAAAATTCTATGGCTTCGAGGTTTTCCCGCCCGCCATGCCGGTTGGGCACCCACTCACCAGCCTTGCGCGAATAGTCGCGGTACAACATGGACGCCACCGCATCCACGCGCAACCCGTCGACATGAAAGTGCTTGAGCCAATGCAAGGCCGAGGCAAGCATAAAACCATGCACTTCGGTACGGCCCAGGTTGTAAATCAGGGTGTTCCAGTCCTGATGAAAACCTTCAAGAGGGTTGGCGTATTCGTACAGCGCCGTGCCATCAAACTGCGCCAGCCCATGGGTATCGTTGGGAAAATGCGCTGGTACCCAGTCCAGAATCACACCGATACCGGCCATATGACAGGCATTGACGAACGCGGCAAAATCATCAGGCGAACCATAGCGGGCCGTCGGCGCAAATTGTGACAGAGGCTGATAGCCCCAGGAGCCACCAAACGGGTGCTCCATGATCGGCATCAGCTCGATATGGGTGAAACCCAGTTGCTGCACGTAAGGGATCAGGCGCTCGGCCAGCTCGGGCCAGCTGTACTGGCGTTCGATGTCGCCAACATCATCGGTCTCGCACTGCCATGACCCTGCATGTAACTCGTAAATTGACAGCGGTGCGTCACGGCGCTGACGCTGCTCACGGGCTTGCATCCAGTCACCATCCTGCCAGTCGATGGCCAGGGGTGACGCCACCTTCGACGCCGTATCAGGCGGCAACTGAGTGGCCAGCGCCACGGGGTCGGCCTTGAGCGGCAAGATGCCGTGGGCGCCAAGGATTTCGTATTTGTACGCCTCGCCCGCCTGCAGGCGCGGCACAAACAGCTCCCACACGCCGTTGGCGTGGCGCAGGCGCATGGGGTGGCGACGGCCATCCCAGCCGTTGAAATCGCCTACCACAGACACCCGCCGCGCATTTGGCGCCCACACGGCAAAGCGCACCCCCGGCACGCCATCAACCTCCAGCAATTGCGCCCCGAAGCAGCTGCTTAAATCACGGTGGTTGCCTTCGGCAAACAGGTACAAGTCCATCTCACCCAACAACGGACCAAAACTGTAAGGATCTTCGCTGGTTTGCACGGCATTGCCCCAATCAACCTGGAGCAAGTACGGCCGCGCCTGTGTGAAATGCCCGACAAAAAGGCCGGTGACTTGTGCGTCATCAAGGCGCCCGAGTACTTCACCGGTATCCCTGGCGAGTACATTGACACTGACCGCGCCGGGCAAAAAAGCCCGGACAAACTGCCCGCCTGCAGCATCGGCGTGAGGCCCCAGCACCGCAAACGGATCGGGGTGTTCGGCTTTGGTCAGTGCGTCGATGTCCGTAGGGGCGGGTAACAGCGAGTCTTTACCTTTACCAGTATCCATGCTCGAACTCATGCTGCTCTCCGTCTGGTAAAGGTTGTGCATGCCTGTGCATACGTTTCGGTCTTCGACTTGGCCTATGTCCTGAATCCACAGTCCCACCAAGACTAGCTCTTGTGGGGCACCCCGTGAGGGCTAATTACCCTTGGTTTATGCAAAACCCATGCAAATATTGCGGTACGCGCAGCGCAGTGCGCCGTCGGTCACGTGAGCGGAATCAAACCTGCCATCACACGGTCAACCGTCCGACAGCCCTCTACATCCCGCCACCGAGAGGTCATCGTGATGAGTATCCCCATTGCACCTGAAACCCCTGACCCCAATATCGACCAGCCAGCTTTGCCGCCCGTTCCCGGGCCACAACCGCAACAGGAGCCGCCCGAGCGTGACCCGCAACCCATGGGTGACCCGCCCTGTGAGCAAGTGCCGCGAAAGGTAAAGACTGAAAAGTTCTAATTACGGCAAATAACAAGGAGCGGTATGGCAGCGCACATTCAAACAGCATGCCGCTCGTCCCTTTTTTTGAAAAAAAAGCAATTGCCATACTACAGAACAGCCTTACAAATATCCCTTTAAACATACCAGCCCGAAAAAAGAAAACACTTACAAGCGTTTGAAATTTTTAATATTTCCAGACAACATATATAAATATCTTTCAAACAAAAAATTTAGATCGCCGCAAGCGCTACAGCGAGTGCTATTAATTAGCAAGTAACAATCCTCTTTTGCTGTAGGAAGAATCTCAAACTACAGATGAGGATCTTTGACAATACTGAAATCAAGTATTAAACCTACGCTTGTCTGAGACTTATTTTGGCCCCAGACCACAAAACACAAAACACAAAACACAAAACACAAAAAATACACTACAGAGCTATCAATATGAACAATAAGTTTGGCGAAATTATTTTCCTGTTTAACAAAGAATCCGACTTCGATGTTAACTCTCAAGTAAATAATGGAGGTTCAGGTAGCGCAGGGGGCTGCGGCGGAAGCGGCGGATGTGGGGGCGGCGGCGGATGCAATGGCGGAAGCGGGGGAAGCGGCGGTTGCGGTGGTGGCAACGCAATAAACCCTCTGCAAGAGGATTAGCCCGTGAGGTTTCTGGCGCCCTACCAGAAACCTCATTTATTAACCATCACGGCGCAACAACCATGAATTTGATCATCTCAGAGTTTCAAGTCATCAAATTAAAGGAGCACACAATAGTCATTTCCGAGAAGGGGGTGACCACTATCAAATCTCGCCCACTAATAAAAGCGCTGCATAAACTGAGCACTCTCACATCAACGCAGCAAACCAAGAAACACATACTGCACACGCTCGAAGAATTCAACCTTGCTCCGGATGAAGCTTTCAGTTTCCTGGAGCAAGCAATTCACATCAAAGCGGTTACTGAAAAACATTTCAAGAAAATTATTATCGCACACGAATGGGGCTGCGAACTCGACAACATCCTCAATTCAGAATTCAAAGAGGCCTTCTTTGCACTCCCCATCAACACACATCTGACCAAACAGACACAGCTAAGCGAAAGCCTCGTCATAATCATGCCAACAAAATATGACCACCATAAGATCAAACATATCTATTTCGAAATCGCAAAAAAGCACCCGACCTGTTGTCTCTGCGTAGCCTTACGAACAGGTGATTCTTTCTATATCAGCCAACCCTACTTATCCGAAATTGGGGGGCCGTGCCACTTTTGCAATTTTGACAACATAGCTCGTACGGAACGTGTCCGCCCTACCTTTAATAACTGGTCATCACTGTTCAATTTTTGTACCGATAGCCATATTGCCCTGCCTGAACAGCCAATGACAAAACTGCAATTCGCACTGATAGCGGGTTTGTTAGTAGAACGAATAAAGCTCTGGACTTGTCCAGGCTCCGGACATAGAACCCAAGACAGAATCATGTTGTCGTCACACATCAACTTATTTAATGGCCAAATTACCGAAGAACACGTTACCCATTGGCAAATGTGTGACTGCCTGAGGCCTATAAAATGACCACAATGCCACATGACTACTACTTGAAGTTCACAGACAGCGAAGTATTGTCTGACATTCAAGCCTTTCACAACAAGGGAAACTACACCCTTCATAGCGCATTCAAGCATATGAGTTACCTGCACTCACTCACCCCCTTCGACCTGGATAGTTTGACAGGTAAAGAGCTTCATCTGTACCCGGACATGAACCTGTCCACACCCTTACATAGGGCATCAATAACGCATCACGCTTTAATGAGAAATGAATCCTGCGTCACATTCAAGAAGAGCAACATTGCATTCTCGACAATTGAACAGCTCATTTCTCCGTTACTCAACACCCATCCAACCAGCCACAAGCGCGGCTACCCGAGCGGCGGGGCACTGTACCCTGTAGAAGTATTTATTTGTTCTTTAAATGAAAGCCCTGAACACTGGCCTTTTGTTGAAAAGGTCCTCCATCTCCTACCTTATTCGCGCGCACTCGAAACTGTACAGAATACTTTAAGCAGCAAACACCTTAAAGACTCAATACTTTGCCCTCCTTCAACCATAGGCACCCCAGCCCTGGCACTTGTTTATGTTGCATACTGGCCTAAAACCCTTTTCAAATATAGATATCGCGGTTACCGACTAGCGCTTATGGAAGCAGGCTCGATGTATATGCTTATTGAGTTACAAGCAAAGGCCCTCGATCTGAGATGTCGTCTATGGTCTGGTTTCACTGATTCGATGCTCTGTAAGTCACTGGGTTTGAATCCAGCGCTTTTCTCCCCTCTCTGCGTCCATTTTATAGGTCAAGGCAAATGAACATTACCTGCATGCATCCCACTCGGCATGTACCAAGAAGACTTTACTGCCAACCTGCTTGTATGTTGGACTTTCCTTCCTGCACTGAAGTCAGTGATGCTTGGTCTGTGGCAGGATCCGGGATCGGCAGTGGATCTAACTCACTGAAAACGGCCTTGGGTGAATACTACGAAAGAAAGCATTTTTATACAGAAATTCTTTCAGACACACAAAATAAGCTCACCTATTCTCTGAGACCGGACGAAGCCTATCAATTTGTACACGCCTTTTCGCAAACGTCTTATCCGACACGTCAGCTGGATAACTTGCTGGAACATACGTACCACTTAACAAAAGTCATACGAATATCTGATCTCACTGAATGCTATATCCCCACGGCATGCCTCTCCTTAACACACTACGGCTTGGGGGAAGACAATACCATTTACCCATTGAGGGACACATGCGGGTGCAGCTTCCACTGGGATGCAAAAAAAGCGATTTTCTGCGCACTCAAGGAATGTCTGGAACGCCAATTCTTAAACCGTTTTTGGCTCACAGCCCACTACCAGAAACGCATAAGCGCTCAATCAATAATAGACCAACTAACGAAAAGTAATATTTTAGCGCTGGCGAGCAGTTTAAACAAAGCGGGAGACATTATTGCTTTTGACATTTCCGACCCCTCATTTCCAGGCCGGTGCATAATCGCGTGTTATGGCCAAAAAAATCGTAGCCATCATGTCAACTATTGTACCGGCATGGCCTATTCAGATACGCAAACACATGCCTTGGAGAAAGCATTCGAAGAATTGTGGCAAACCTACCGATTCATGGATTTATTTACACATTGCAAAGGCGACAAGAACACGCTTAAAGATCCTTACCTAAAGCATTTTTTCAATTGCAACACCTACGAATCCTTCAAGGAAATCACCTCATGCGAAGCAGGCTGTCGTTCTACTAGCCAACTCGCACGACGATTCACTACAAACGAGTTACTCAACTCATTGGCCCTTCAGAAAATACAAGGGTACCTATACTTAAAACCTTCACATATTGAAGATAAGAGATGCGTCTTCTGCAAATTCATATCACCTCAACTCTTTATGCACATGAACAACTCAAGGCATATCAACCTGGACAATGACTACTCTGCCATTTTCCAGGGCGATATTCTCCCTTCGCGCCAAACAAACATGGTGCCCTTCCCTTAGCAGGTACCACATGCACAAGAATACAGGATCTCGAGCCTTTCAACTGGCCATGATTTTTATCAAGGAACAGCTCAAGGAACCGACTGCACTGTTCTGGATATTACTGTCGCCCGGTGCTGTTTTCTATCTGCTGATCTACTCGAAAGGAGACGATAATTTCAATCAAGATTACAGCGCTGTCACCGCATGGTTTTATGCCTATATATCTTCAAGCGTAGCATTCTTTGGATTTTCTTTTTATATCATTGGCCGTCGAGAAAGTGGTTTCATCCGTTCATTCATTTATACGCCACATGCCAGAGCAGTGTTCCTGATAGCGCAACTCATCGCTTATTCCACAATCGCCTGCTTGTACTGCTTGTTTTTTTACATGATGACACGGCTCCCTTTTGGGGGTTACTCCACTTATGAAGCCTCAACACTCATGATCCGATTTTATAGTTGCTTTATTTTATTCTGCTCACCCGGCCTGCTCATTACCGCACTACCACTCAATTTCCAAACGGCCAACACTGTTTTTTCAATCTTATCTTTTATCATGCTTGCCCTCGGGGTAGCACAAGCTGCCCTTCCTGAACCCACCTATTTCCCAATTGAATTATTCAACCCTCTAAGCCTTGGCAAAAGCATTATGCAACAGGGTATACAACCGCTATGGAAAATCATTATCAGCATTTTTGTGACCTTCATCATCGCCTTGTTATTGGCCTGCAAGTACTTGCGTATCAATCCAGTATGGAGCCGCTACTAATGAGTATTTTACAGGCAGACTGCATTGATTTCCGCTACCCAGAAAAACCGCTTTTCAGCCAAGCTAGCCTGCAGGTTTGCTCAGGCTCAATGACTGGTTTACTAGGACCTAATGGTGCAGGCAAGACCACGTTCTTTGATATTTTATGCGGTTTAAAAAAACCAGATAATGGCCAGATCACAAACCCTTTTACTCAACAACTTTATTTATCTCAGACGCTAATGACACCTCCCGCGTTGCGCATGTATGACATTTTCAAAATGACGGCCTTACTCTGCTCGCCCGCCCCCATTAACAAATGCCATATACAAGAGAATCTGGCCCGCTGGAGCCCTCGAATCCTTGACCGCTACAACGAGATCTGGAGCAAAAAATCCTCTCTGTGCAGTTACGGTGAAAAACGCTGGTTCTTCACCGTTTCACTGCTGTCGATCGCAGCTGATTTCTACATTTTGGATGAACCCACTGCAGGGGTAGATCCGGAATTTCGCTTTCATATCTGGCAATGCCTGCGCGGTGCGGCACAGGACGGGGCGGCAATCCTTGTGTCCTCGCACAATGTCGATGAAATCAGCGAAAACTGCCAAGGCTTTTACATGATCAGCCAACAGAAATTCCTACACTTTGAAGACGGTGAAGCGTTCAAATATCACTATCAGGCCAGCACCCTCGATCAAGCCTTTATCAAGGCCGCATGTGGGGCTGACATGCACAAGTCATCACAACCCATCAGACCGTGATTCGCAGATTTTCTTGACCCCGATCACCCCCTGTACCACCCAACTGCGTTACAGGCGTGCAAAGCCAGCAAAACCGGGGCAGAACCTCGGGTGCAGCCGATTGTCGCAGGCCGCCTGAAAGCGCCATCTGATCCGCTTTTAATTCAAATAACTGAGTCTGTTATGCAAACAGTTCGCTGGGCATAGTGCTCGGGCCTGATGGAGGCTGATGAGCGAAAGACCATGAGCGAACAAATTCCCGTCCAGATACTTGAATCATTTGAGGCTCCCCGACCAAGAGCCGCAAAAACCAATAACAAGTCCAGCGACAACCTGATTCATACCCGCAGTTTCACCGGCCTGTTTCGCACCCTGCGAATCGTGGGAGCAGGCCTGTTGTTTTTACTGTTCTTTGGCACCGTATGGCTCAACTGGGACGGCCGTCAGGCAGTGCTGTGGGACTTGTCTGAAAGCAAGTTTCATATATTCGGCGCGACCTTCTGGCCGCAGGATTTCATCCTGCTTTCGGCACTGCTGATCATTGCCGCCTTTGGCCTGTTTGCAATCACGGTATTTGCCGGGCGCGTATGGTGTGGCTACACCTGCCCGCAGAGCACCTGGACCTGGCTGTTTATGTGGTGCGAAAAGATCACCGAAGGTGACAGAAACCAGCGCATAAAGCTGCAAGCAGCGCCCTGGCGCCTGAACAAGATCCTGCGCCGAACGGCCAAGCACTCGTTGTGGCTGGCCATCAGCGTGATGACGGCACTGACCTTTGTCGGTTATTTCACCCCGGTACGGCCACTGGCCACAGAGCTGCTGACCCTGGAGATCGCCGGTATCAGCCTGTTCTGGATGCTGTTTTTCACCGGCGCCACCTATATCAGCGCCGGCTGGCTGCGCGAGGCAGTGTGCATGCACATGTGCCCGTATGCACGGTTCCAGAGCGTGATGTTCGACAAGGATACGCTGGCCATTTCCTATGATGTGGCCCGTGGCGAAAACCGCGGCCCGCGCAAACGCGGGGTCGAACCCAAGCAGGCCGGGTTGGGTGATTGCATCGATTGCTATATGTGTGTGCAGGTATGCCCCACCGGGATAGATATTCGCGATGGCTTGCAGATGGAGTGCATCGGCTGCGCGGCCTGTATCGATGCCTGCGACTCGGTGATGGAGAAAATGGGTTACGCTCCGGGTCTGGTGCGTTATACCTCCGAGCACGAATTGCAAGGCGGCAAGACCCATTTGCTGCGTCCGCGGCTGATCGGCTATGCCGTGGTGCTGGTGGTGATGATCGGCGCGCTGGTGATGGCGCTGAATATGCGCACCATGGTGTCCCTGGATGTGATCAAGGATCGCGGTCTGTTCCGTGAGAACAGCCAGGGCCAGATCGAGAATATCTACAGCCTGAAAATCATCAACAAGACCCAGGAGCCTCAGCACTACCGGGTTTCGTTGCAGGACGGCGAGGCGTTCCAGTTGCAGGGTAAAACCGAACTGACCCTGGCCCCCGGCGAGATTGTCGACGTACCGGTGTCTGTGGCCCTGCTGGCCGAGCGCCCGAAAAGCAGCTCGCAGACCATCGAGTTTGTGGTCACTGACACTGATGAACCGAGCGTGCGCAGTGTGGCCAAAAGCCGTTTTGTTGCCCCGCTGAACCGTTAAGCTGCAAATACTTTGTGTGGGAGCGGGCTTGCTCGCGACAGGATTGCTGCGGTGTGTCAGGCAAATCGCAGTCAGGCCATCGCGAGCAAGCCCGCTCCCACACCATTGCCCCGCCAGTAACCCAACGCCGGACCGAGCCTTATTCCATGAAACGCTACGAAAAATTTGCCGACGATATTGCCGAACTGATTCGCTCCGGGGTGCTCGGCCCCGGCCAGCGCGTGCCTTCGGTGCGCTATGCCAGCCAGACCTACGGCGTCAGCCCCTCGACGGTTTTTCAAGCCTATTATTTGCTGGAGCGTCGCGGTTTGATCCGGGCCAAGCCGCGCTCAGGCTATTTCGTCAACACCCATGCACCCAGTCCGTTTTGCGAGCCAGTGTTCAGCAGCCACGTCACCGAGTCCACCCAGGTGGATGTCAGCGCCCTGGTGTTTTCGGTGCTGGACTCGATCAAGGATCCGCACACCGTACCCTTTGGCTCGGCCTTCCCCAGCCCGATGCTGTTCCCTTTGCAACGCCTGGCCCGCTCGATGGCCACCGCCAGCCGCGAAATGGACCCGCGCATGGTGGTGACCGACATGTCCCCCGGCAACCCGCAATTACGCCGGCAAATCGCCCTGCGCTATATGGTCGGCGGGCTGATGCTGCCGATGGAGGAACTGCTGATCACCAATGGCGCGCTGGAGGCCCTCAACCTGTGCCTGCAGGCCGTCACCGAACCCGGTGATCTGGTGGCCATCGAAGCCCCGGCGTTCTACGCCTGCCTGCAAGTGCTGGAACGGCTCAAGCTCAAGGCCGTGGAAATCCCGGTGCACCCGCGAGATGGCATCGACCTCGGCGTGCTGGCACAAACCCTTGAGCGCCACCCGATCAAGGCCGTGTGGTGCATGACCAGCTTTCAGAACCCGATTGGCGCGACCATGCCAGAGGCCAAGAAACAGGCACTGGTGAAGTTGCTGAGTGACCATCAGGTGCCGTTGATCGAAGACGATGTGTACGCCGAGCTGTATTACGGTCAGCACCCGCCCAAGCCGGCCAAGGCGTTTGATACCGAAGGACTGGTGATGCATTGCGGCTCGTTTGCCAAAAGCCTGGCGCCGGGCTATCGCATTGGCTGGGTGGCTGCGGGGCGTTACGCGCAGAAAATCGAGCGGCTTAAACTGATGACCTCGCTGTGCGCCTCCATGCCAGCCCAGGCGGCGATTGCCGACTATTTGCAACATGGCGGCTATGACCGCCACCTGCGTAAATTACGCTATGCCCTGGAAGAGCAGCAAAGCGCGATGCTGGCAGCGATAGGGCGTTATTTCCCGGCACAAACCCGGGTCAGCCAGCCATCGGGAGGGTACTTTCTGTGGCTGGAGCTGCCCGAGCAAATGGACTCGCTCAAGCTGTTTCAGATGGCGTTGGCCCAAGGTATCAGCATTGCGCCGGGGCCGATCTTCTCGGCTACCCAACGTTTTAGAAACTGCATCCGCCTGAACTACGGCAGCCCATGGGACGCTGCCTGCGAAAAGGCCATGGAGACCCTGGGCAAAATCGTCAAATCGTTCACTTGATGCCCTCGTTCCTTCGGTAGTGGCTACAAAGTCTGAAGGACATTTCAACTGTGGGAGCGAGCAGGGAGGGTTGACCGGCAACAGCGTATCTACAGGGATCGCAATCTCACCCCGGCATACAGGTGAAGTCCGCCGTGTGGGCCACTTCCTTGCCGTGGCCATCCACCAGGCGTGCACTCACTTCAGGCCCCAGGCTCGATTCGATCAATTCGTAATGCTCACCCGCTTTAAACCCGCTGTAGTTGACCTTACCCTGGCAATCGACCTGGTTTTCATCACCCGTGGCACCTTCATACAGGTTCACGTCCAGCCGGTGGGCACCAGGCGTGACTTCAAAATAGCGGCCATCGTTGATGCTTTTGCCGTCTACGCGCTCGGCCATCAGGTCACTGTTGCCCTCTTCTTTCAGTCCGATCCAGGCTTCGCCCGGGTCCTGCTTGGGCATGGGCCCTGCACAAGCCGACAGCAACAGCACCAGGCTCAGGGACGGAATCAGCAGAAGCGGTTTAAGGTTCATCGCAGTCGAGCCTCGAAACAATAGAGTAGGCCGCAAGCTTGCGGCGCCTCGCGCCTTGCGCCAAATGAATGAAAATGAAGGGAATTTCAGCCCTTTCCTAAAGGATCCTTCACGTTGCTGAAAGCTGAACGTTAGGTTTGAGCGGTGAGACTGCCGAGGTTTGCAATTCCACTCCTCGGAGGTTCTGGCATGCTCGGGCTGGTAAAGACCGCACTGCACAAGCCGTACACGTTTATCGTGCTGGCGATTTTCATCTGCATCATCGGGCCACTTGCCGCTGTGCGGACCCCTACTGATGTATTTCCTGATATTGGCATTCCGGTAGTCGCCGTGGTCTGGCAATACACCAGCCTGGCACCTGCCGACATGGCCGGCCGGGTGATCTACACCTACGAACGCTCGCTGAGTACCACGGTCAACGACATCGAACATATCGAGTCGCAGTCATTGCCCGGCATGGGCATCGTGAAAATTTTCTTCCAGCCCGGCGTCGATATTCGCACCGCCAACGCGCAAGTGACCGCCGTGTCACAGACCGTGCTCAAGCAGATGCCGCCGGGGATTACCCCACCACTAATCCTTAATTACAGCGCGTCCACGGTGCCGATCCTGCAACTGGCGTTCTCCAGCCCGACACTTTCGGAAGCCAAAATCCGCGACCTGGTGCAGAACAATATCCGCCTGCCCCTGAGCGCCCTGCCGGGCCTGGCCATGCCGACGCCGATGGGTGGCAAGCAGCGTCAGATCACCCTCGACCTTGACCCCCAGGCACTGGCTGCCAAAGGCCTGTCCGCACAGGATGTGGGCAATGCCCTGGCAGCGCAAAACCAGATCATCCCGGTGGGCACCGCCAAGCTTGGCACCTATGAATACACGGTGTTGCTCAACAACAGCCCCAAGGCCATCGACGAACTCAATGACCTGCCGATCAAGACCGTCAATGGCGCCCTGATCACCATTGGCCAGGTGGCCCACGTACGTGACGGCTCGCCGCCGCAAACCAATATCGTGCGCGTCGACGGCCATCGTGCGGTGCTGATGCCGGCGCTGAAAAACGGCAATATCTCCACCCTGTCGATCGTCGACGGCATTCGCGCAATGCTGCCGCGTATCAACGAAACCCTGCCACCGTCGCTGAAAACCTCGTTGCTGGGCGACGCTTCGGTATTCGTCAAGCAATCGGTGGGCAGCGTGGCCCAGGAAGGCATCATTGCCGCCCTGCTGACCAGCGCAATGATTCTGCTGTTCCTCGGCAGCTGGCGTTCCACCCTGATCATTGCCGTGTCGATCCCCCTGGCCGTGCTGTCGGCCATCGCCCTGCTGGCCCTGAGCGGGCAAACCCTCAATGTCATGACCCTTGGCGGGCTGGCGCTGGCGGTGGGGATTCTGGTGGACGATGCCACAGTAACCATCGAGAACATTAACTGGCACCTCGAGCAAGGCAAGTCGGTGCGCGATGCGATCCTGGACGGCGCCAAGCAGATTGTCGGCCCGGCGTTCGTGTCGCTGCTGTGTATTTGCATCGTGTTTGTGCCGATGTTCATGTTGCAGGGCATTGCTGGCTATCTGTTCCGGCCGATGGCGCTGTCGGTGATTTTCGCCATGGGCAGTTCCTTTATTCTGTCGCGCACTCTGGTGCCGACCCTAGCGATGTTTCTGCTTAAGCCACATGTGCCGGAACAAGGTTCAGGGCATCACCCGGAAGACGGCTACATCAACCATCACGAGGGCGATCAGCACACCCGCCAGCACTCGGCACCAGTGCGTGCACTGCTGAGCTTTCAGGCGGGATTCGAGCGCCGTTTTTCGGCAGTACGGGACGCTTACTACGCCGTACTGGAACTGGCCCTGGCCAATCGCAAACGCTTTCTGCTGGGTTTTATGGCCTGTGTACTGGCCTCCTTTGCCTTGCTGCCAAGCCTGGGCCAGGACTTTTTCCCGGCCACCGATGCCGGTGCCCTGGCCCTGCATGTGCGCTTGCCGCTGGGCACGCGCATTGAAGAAAGCGCTGCGGACTTCGATCGCATCGAGTCACGGATTCGAGAAATCATCCCCGCCGAGCAACTGGACACAGTGATCGACAATATCGGCATTCCGCTTAGCGGCATCGATATGGCCTACAGCAGCAGTGGCACTATCGGCCCGCAGGACGGTGATATTCAGGTCACCCTTAAAGAAGGCCACAGCCCGACGGCCGACTATGTAAAACGCTTGCGAGAAGCCCTGCCGGAGAGTTTCCCCGGCAGCCAGTTTGCCTTTATGCCTGCAGATATCAGCACCCAGATCCTCAATTTCGGAGCACCGGCTCCGCTGGACGTGAAAATTTCCGGGCGTGACGACGAGGCCAACCGCGCCTATGCCCTGGAGCTGCAACGTCGCCTGCAACATGTACCGGGAATTGCCGACCTGCGTATTCAGCAGTCGGTGGGTTACCCGTCGCTGCAGGTCAAGGTGGACCGCCTGCGCGCCAATGGCCTGGGGATTACCGAGCGCGATGTGACCAACAGCATGGTGGCGTCCCTGGCGGGCAGCTCCCAGGTAGCACCGACCTTCTGGCTCAACCCGCAGAACGGTGTGTCTTATGGTGTGGTAGCCGCAACGCCGCAGTATCGTCTGGACAGCCTGCCGGCCCTCGAAGCCCTGCCCGTGACCGGCAGTAACGGCCAGTCACAAATCCTGGGCGGGCTGGCGACTATCAGCCGTGTGCAAAGCCCGGCCGTGGTCACTCACTACAACATTCAGCCGACGCTGGACCTCTACGCCAATATTCAGGGTCGCGATCTGGGCTCGGTGGCGGCCGATGTGCAAAAAGTAATTGATGGCGCAGCCAACCTGCGGCCCAAAGGCGCAATCATCAGCCTTCACGGCCAGATCGATGCCCTGCATGAAGCCTTCAGCGGCCTGAGCTTCGGCCTGCTCGGCGCGGTGGTGCTGATCTACTTGCTGATCGTGGTCAACTTCCAGTCGTGGCTCGATCCTTTTGTGATCATCACTGCCCTGCCCGCGGCCCTGGCCGGGATTGTGTGGATGCTTTTTCTCAGTGGTACCTCGCTGTCGGTGCCCGCCTTGACCGGAGCTATTTTGTGCATGGGGGTGGCTACCGCCAACTCGATCCTGGTGGTGAGCTTCTGCCGCGAACGCCTGGCCGAACATGGCGACGCTCTCAAGGCAGCAATGGAAGCGGGCTATACACGTTTCAGACCCGTGTGCATGACCGCACTGGCGATGATGATCGGCATGCTCCCGCTGGCCTTGTCAGAAGAACAGAACGCCCCCCTGGGACGCGCCGTTATTGGCGGTCTGATGCTAGCCACCGTTGCCACCCTGCTGTTCGTGCCCGTGGTC
The DNA here is from genome assembly GCF_900618535.1 of Pseudomonas bubulae. GTDB lineage: Bacteria > Pseudomonadota > Gammaproteobacteria > Pseudomonadales > Pseudomonadaceae > Aquipseudomonas > Aquipseudomonas bubulae. Next base: position 1,045,403 of record NZ_UYJA01000001.1, read on the forward strand.
TTTAGCCTGGTGCACGGCCGTGAAAAAAATCGAGCTGCTGCTGGAGAAACTTCCCATGTCGTCTGATCAAAAACCCTCGCGCAAGCGCTTGATATACCTGGGCATCGGTGGCCTGACCCTGGCCGCCTTGCTGGTCGCCAATGGGCTGGCCGCCCGCAGTCGCCATGAGCACGCGGTGAGCCAATGGACCGAAGCGGCCGCACTGCCGATTGTCAACGTATTCCAGCCCCTGCAGAACGCCCATGGCGATACCCTGCGCCTGCCCGCGCATCTGGAGGCCTGGAGCAAGGCGCCGATCCATGCCCGGGTCAACGGCTACCTGCAAAGCTGGCAAACCGACATTGGCAGCAAGGTCAAGGCCGGGCAGGTCCTGGCGGTTATCGACAGTCCGGATCTGGATCAGCAACTGGCGCAGACCCGCGCCCATATGCTCCAGGAGCAAGCCAACGCCCGGCTCGCGGCCACTACGGCCACACGCTGGCAAAATCTGCTGGCAAGCCATTCGGTGTCGCGCCAGGAGGCTGACGAAAAGCTATCCAATGCTACCGCCGCCAAGGCCAATGCCCAAGCCGCTGAGGCGGATTACGCACGACTGTCGACGCTGGAAGCCTACAAGACCATTCGCGCACCTTTTGCAGGCACCATCACCGCGCGCAATACCGATATCGGCCAGTTGATCAAGGCCGACACCGACAGCGATACCGAGCTGTTCGATCTTGCTGACACGCACCAGCTGCGCCTGTATGTGCCAGTGCCACAGAACTACGCCAGCGTGATCCGCCCCGGCATGCAGGTACAACTCAGTGTGCCGGAACATCCGGGGCAAATGTTCAACGCAAAACTGATCGGCAACTCGACAGCAATTGACCAGCGCTCCGGCACCCTGATGGCCCAGTTCGTCGCCCTCAACCCTGGTGACGCGCTGATGCCCGGCGACTATGCCGAGGCGCTACTGTCGATCCCGGCCGATACCCATGGCGTCAGTATCCCGGCCAGCGCCCTGATTTTCCGTGCCCAGGGCACACAGGTGGCAGTGCTCGACAAGGCCCGGCATGTGCATTTGCAAACGATCCATATCGGCCTTGATCTGGGCGAACGACTGGTGATCGATCAAGGCCTTACGGCCACCGACACCGTCATCGACAATCCGCCCGACGCCTTGCGCGAAGGCGACTCGGTCAAGCTGGCCGACGCAGGAGCCCCCCATGCAGCCAAGGCTTAAACGCAGCGCCCTGTTACTGACCCTGGCGTTGCAGGGTTGCTCACTGGCACCAGGCTACAAGGCACCCGACCTCAAGTTGCCCGAGCACTACCGTGAGCAAACCAGCGACGGCCCGTGGCACAGCGCGCAACCTGCCGACCAGCTCTCACCACAGTGGTGGCGGGTATACCAGGATGAACGCCTGAACAGCCTGCAACAGCAGTTGCTCAAGGCCAATCCGGATCTGGCCGCGGCACTGGCCCACTTCGATGCGGCGCAGGCGTATGCCAGCCAGTTGCACGCTGGGCTGTTCCCACAAATTACCGCCAGTGGCCAGCCGTTGCGCCAGCGTCAATCGGACAACCGTCCATTGCGCGGCAGTACTCAGCCATCGGTCTACAACAGCAATACGGCGGGATTTGCGTTGAATTTCGACCTCGACCTGTGGGGCAAAATCCGCAATCAGGTGGCGGCGGGCGATGCTCAAGCCCAGGCCTCGGCGGATGACCTGGCCGTCGCGCGTTTGAGCCTGCAACGCCAATTGGCCAGCCTGTATGTGCAACTTGACGGGCTGGATGCGCAGCAGCAAATCCTCACCCGCTCGCTGGATGATTACGCTCAGGCCCTGCAACTGACCCGCTCGCGCTATCAGGGGCAGATCGCCTCGGAACTCGACCTGACCCGTGCCCAAAGCCAACTGGCCGAAGCCGAGGCGCAGCTGGATGACGTCCGCGCCCAACGCAACCTGACCGAACACGCCATCGGTGAACTGGTGGGCGAACCTGCCAGCAACTTTCAGCTGGTGGCCAACTCGCAAACGCTAAACCTGCCTGATCAACCGCGCACCCTGCCCAGTACCCTGCTGCAACGGCGCCCCGACATCGCCGCGGCCGAGCGCCGGGTTTTCGCCGCCAATGCCGGGATCGGCGTAGCCAAGGCCGCCTGGTACCCGGACTTCAGCCTGACCGGCCTGCTTGGCGGGCAAACCCAGGGTAGCGGCAATTTGCTGTCTGCCGGTAACAGGTTCTGGGCGTTGGGGCCGTTGATCAACCTGCCGATTTTTGACGGCGGCAGGCTCGATGGCCAGGAACGCCAGGCCAGGGCCGAATTTGCAGAAGCATCAGCCCATTACCGTAGCCAGGTGCTGCACGCGGTGCGTGAAGTTGAAGACAACCTCGCCCAGCTGCGTGACCTGCAACAGGAAAGCCTCGATGAACAGGCCGCAGCCAATGCCGCCGAACACACCCGGGCAATCGCCACCCACAGCTATGAAGCCGGCGCGGTGAGTTACCTGGACGTAGTCACCGCACAGACTGCCGCCCTGCAGGCCCAGCGCCAGGTGCAGGCATTGCACACCCGACAGTTACAGGCCAGCGTAGGGTTATTGACGGCGTTGGGGGGTGGTTGGCAGGGCTGACGCCCTGCGCATCAGTGGGAGCAGGCTTGCCCGCGATGGCAACACCGCGATTTGCCTGACAGAACGCAGTGCTTGCATCGCGGGCAAGCCCGCTCCCACAGGTTGGGGCGTCTGTCTTATTTCTTCTCTTGTAGATAGATCCCGGCTGCTTCCATTTCACGGATTCGAGCGTAATCGGCTTCGATCTGCGCCAGATCGGTATGAACCAGATAAACAGTGCCCGGCTGACTGAATACATCCCGGGTAGGCGCAATTCGCTGACCATTTTCGACGTAGAACACCACCTCGAAAAAAGACGCCAGGCTGCGCAATTGCTGCACAAATGCCCCGGTACAGAAAACACCTTCCGAATGATTGATCAGGCACACATTGTAAGTGTGCCTGGACAGTACATAGTCCTGATTGCCGGCCAGTAGCTGCTCAAACTCAAGGGGCCGAGTAATGGACAGTGCACATGCATCAATCTGTCCAAGACCGGTGGTCAGTGCCGAGACACCGGGCCTTAGAATCCCGTCTGTACGTGCTGCAATCTCCACCAGTTTTGGCCCGTCCTCGGTGTACATAACCTCGGCATGGCTGGGGCCATTACGGATACCCAGGCACTTCACCACCTTACGGGTATAGGCCACCAACTCGGCATACGGAGCGTCGGTGCAAGCAAGCAGTTGATCGATGTCATATACGATGCTGCCTGTTTCCAGCACACGCTTGGTGTATTTCACCACCTCTGTGACCAACTGATACCCATTCAAGGACACCATATTGACGACATACTCAGTGCCCACCAAATACTCCTGAAGTAGCACCTGGCTGTTTTCGAGACTCAACTTGTTGCGCGTACCCAACAGCGCCTTGAATGCCCCCTTGCACGCTGCCAGATCGCGGCAAATATAAACCCCGTCCGCCCCTGCGCTTTCCAGGGGTTTTACGACTAGCGGAAACCTGCCATGGGCAGCGACCCAGTCTTTACCGTCGCTCCACGTATCCACTGCGCACTGGGCAGGGGCGGATAAACCGGCTTCGGTAACGCACTGAATCATCTCGTATTTGTTTCTGCGAGCCCTGCTCCTGGAAAACTCATTGACGTAATCCAGCCCCAACTGTTCATTCAACAGATCGGCCAATAACACCCCGCTTTCTGCCCCAGCAATAATAACATCGGGATTAAAATGCCTGAGCTCCGCCAACGTGAACGTCGTATCCGTATGAACGATGGATCGCTCGTAAATAGACGAATCAAATCCGGCATAATAATAGCCATCGAGATCAGAACTGGACACAACATGAAATAAAGCACATTCATTTTCGTACAATTTCTTTGCCAGGAATTTACCCGACGAAAATCCGTCAACCACTACAACTCTTATCATTTCGCACCTCGCCTGTTTGATATATCCAGCCAGGCCAGCAGTACAACAATAAGACAGACGGCCAGGATGCTCGGCATTGAAATCGCCACCCGCGAATCCAGGTATTGAAGTAGCAAGGTAAAAACCGGCAACGTCAGCAATACAAATGACACCGCTATTGGACTGAGATGAAAAATGGTTTTTTGAATAAGGTAGACAGGCAACAGATGGCCGACGACAACCAGAACTGACAGCGGCAAGATCCACTGGGGGGCGAGACTGAATGAGGTGTCGCTGAAGCTGATAAACAGGCTGCAAACAACTACCATCATGACGCTCCTCACAGCCAGAATGTCATAAGTTTTCCAACGACAATAAAACATCTTTTTGGAAACAATCGTATAAAATACCGTGCCCATTGCACACAGCATTACACTGACAATACCGATAATTCTCTGTTCTATGGAAGTCGAAGAAATACCACTTTCCCCGACCAAAGACTGAAACAGCATTATGGCAACCGAGAGCAATACCAGTCCGGCAATCAGGGTTTCGAGTGCAGTGGCCTTGCCAGCACCTTTTACAAAGCTCGACACCAGCAAAGTCAATGCTGGGCCGCAGGCTACTGAGGCTACCCCTACTACCGCTGGTTCCAGAAATCGCAGGGCATAAAAAAGACCGCCCCAATTCAACAATACCGACAGATTGATCCATACCACCAATGGCCAGTCTTGCTGGATCTTGTCCATCAAGCTATGCCTGCCTGCACGGAGGCTGTACATCATAAACAATGCAGCAGACGAAACAAAGCAATAGAAAACAACCACCAGGGTATCAAGTACCTGCGTTATAAACGCGACATACACGTCAAAGGCGGCGCTGATAAAACAAAAGAACAACCCTAATATAACACCCAAGTTTTCAGGCTTCATAGACAACCCTTCCTACTTACTTCCCCTCACGCCTAGCGAGCTTTTCTGGATCAGTCCAACACCCGAACCCTATCTTCAGACAATACAATCCTAACGAGCGTTTTAACTGCAACACCCGTACTATTCAAAACCTGCTCCCTACCATTATTTTGTACTTTCTCTACTGCACACACGACATCGACCACTTCAGCCCCACTACGCCGAACAGCCTCCACCAACGATATAACAGCACCTCCCGTACTCAGAGTATCATCGACAATGACCACTCTATCACCCGCAACAACTCCATTAAGGTAAAGCTTCCCTTGATAATATTCTGATTCAAGATCCACACACACATCATTCACATCTTCAAGGCTATATGTGTACCATCGTGCAATAGCCATTGGAATACCCGTCAATATGGAGACTGCTGTCGCCAGCGGTGCGCCCTTATCTTCCTCCGTCACTATTTTATCAACATGCCAATCCATGACCTCAATGACACCACGTGCCGCTTCGAGGAGCACCTCCGGCCTCAAAGCCGGCAGCTGATCCGTAAATTCATTTACTGTAATTCTTGTTGCCCCCACACTAACTACTTTAGCTCTCTCATATACCTCTTTCAGCAGCATCATTTGACCTCCGTATACGCTGGATAAACCCCATCCCAACAGCTCTTGTACTTCCATGCACTATCAAAAAAAAGCGTGACGATATTTAAACCTCTTTGCATAGCCGCTATCTTTTCACACACTAACAAGTTGGCACCACACGTCGGCCCTATGCCATATTCATTTTTTGACACAAACAACCTCATCTGTTCCCAGGCTTCATCACCATCCACGACAACCACTTCGTCGATCAAGTTAGGGGTTGTATTAATCGACAACACACCTGCTCCCAGCCCCATAAGATTATGCGACCGATGTTCAAACTCAAGCCCTTGCCTTGCGGCATACAATGGAGCAGAAGCATCCACCTCAATACCGACTGTTTTAATATCTCTATAATGCCGCTTCAAGACTTCAGCAATACCCGAGAACGTGCCTCCAGTACCTAAAGAACACACGAAATAATCCGGTACAACTTTGTACTCACCAAGCGCTTTGACAATCTCCTCTCCGCAGGTATGCCAGGCCAACTTATTAAGTAGCGTGCTCGACTGATCCAAGAAATAGACCTCACTAGAATTTTTACTTTTCACATACTCTTTAGCTGCATCAACGGCCCCTACCAAAAAGCTTTCTTTGGGGGTTTCGACCACATGTGCTCCATACGTTCTTATTTGCTCTTTACGTTCACATGTCATCCCTTCCGGCATGAATATTGTGATGGAATAACCTTTCTTCTTTCCAATCCATGCTAGCGCCGCCCCACCGTTACCGGTCGAGCAGTCAACCAGCGTCATACCTTTACGAATGACACCCTCACGCTCTAGCGAAGTGATGATATTCAAATAAGTTCGATCTTTATGACTGCCAGAAGGATTCATATATTCACACTTCGAAAACAAGCGACCTCCATTGCAGGCAAATCGCATTAGCTCAACGAGTGGTGTATTGCCAATATCGTCCAGATTCATAAAACCCCCACGACCTAAGCCTGATAACTTCCCAGTTATTAATAACTCAACAAGCTCTCAAATAAACATTACCCTCAAGAGACCATAGCCGCAAACAAATACACATAGAAAGATCCTACACCATCTTACAGAATCATCTTTAGGACAACACTAAGCCATTGTTATTGCGCAAACTTAAAATACAAATATGCCGACACAGCAGGCGAAACGAAACATCACGAAACAAATATTCGATCTCGCGGGCATCTAAAGAACAAGAAAATATGGGAACAGGAGCGGCTTTTACCGCTCCCATAGACAGGAGAAAGTGCTGGATCTTTAAATAAGCATCAATGCGCTACATTTTTCGACGCCGCCAACATTGCCTTAAGCAATACCGCGCATCCCGCTGCCAGATCCTTGGGATCGGCGTTTTCGATTTCGTTGTGGCTGATGCCGCCTTCACAGGGCACAAATATCATCCCTGCCGGACCCAACTCGGCCAGGAAGATAGCATCGTGCCCTGCCCCGCTGACGATATCCATGTTCGACAAGCCCAACTCATTGGCCGCATCCCGCACGGCGTTGACGCAATCAGGGTTGAAGTACAGCGGCGGAAAGTCTGCTGTGGGAGTCAGTTCGAAACTCAGGCCATGCTCCTCGCAGGTGGCTTCAATCACCCCACGCACTTGCTCGATCATCGAGTCCAGCCGCTCGGGCAGCAAATGCCGGAAGTCCAGGGTCATGCGTACTTCACCGGGGATAACATTGCGCGAGCCCGGATAGGCTTGCAGGCAACCCACGGTCCCGCAGGCGTGGGGTTGATGGCCAAGAGCTGCCTTGTTGACGGCGGCAACCACGGCCGCCGCCCCGACCAATGCATCCTTGCGCAGGTGCATGGGCGTTGGCCCGGCATGGGCTTCTACACCGCGCAGGTTGAGGTCGAACCATTTCTGCCCCAGGGCGCCAAGTACGACGCCGATGGTTTTGCGCTCGTCCTCAAGAATCGGCCCCTGTTCGATGTGAGCTTCAAAGTAGGCCCCCACCGGGTGGCCGTTGACCTGGCGGCTGCCAGCATAGCCAATTGCATTCAGGGCCTCACCCACGGTCACGCCCTGGGCATCGGTTTTGGCCAGGGTTTCTTCAAGGGTAAACTTGTCTGCAAAAACCCCGGAACCCATCATGCAAGGCGCAAAGCGTGAGCCTTCTTCATTGGTCCACACCACCACTTCCAGCGGCGCGTCGGTCTCGATATTGAGGTCGTTGAGGGTGCGCAGTACTTCAACCCCGGCCAGTACGCCAAAGCAGCCGTCGAACTTGCCGCCGGTGGGCTGGGTGTCGATATGGCTGCCGGTCATCACCGGCGGCAAATCCGGATTGCGCCCCGGGCGGCGGGCAAAGATATTGCCCACGGCGTCCACGCTGACGGTGCAACCGGCGTCCTCACACCAGCGTACAAAAATATCCCGGGCCTGGCGGTCCAGGTCGGTCAGGGCCAGGCGGCATACACCGCCCTTTACCGTGGCACCCAGCTGGGCCAGTTCCATTAACGAGGCCCACAGGCGCTCGCCGTTGGTCAATGGCGCGCGGTGCTGCTGAAGGTCGTGTGCGGCGTTCATGATAGTTTCCTCAGGCAGTTTTTATAGGAAGGCGCTTCAAACCGTGCCTTTGACGGCTTCTGCTTGCTGACTGTTCAGGCGATACAACCCGTAATAAATCACGGCCCCGAGCAACGACCCGGTAAACCAGCCGAAGTCATAGAACCAGCTGAAGGCACTGCTGCCCAACGACAGCAACGTCAGCGCCACAGGTACACCAAAAGCGATAAAACCCTTCCAGTTCCAGGCCGGGTACACCCCGTCACGGTACAGCCCGGCAAGGTCGAGTTTTTGCTGACGGATAACGAAATAGTCGACCACCATGATCCCGGCAATCGGCCCAAGCAGGCTGGAGTAACCCAGCAACCAGTTGGAGTACACGGTTTCCAGGCTCACATCCGAGACCAGCAGGCCGAGTTTCTTCAGCAATTCATGAGCCATCAGCGCCAAGCCCACCAGGCCGGTCAAGATCACTGCCGTGGTGCGGTTGATCAACTTGGGAGCGATGTTCTGGAAGTCATTGGTGGGCGACACAATATTGGCCGCCGTATTGGTCGACAGCGTGGCGATGATGATCAGCGCCATGGCTAGTGCCACCCAGCCCGGGCTCTGGATATGGCCGATCAGGCTGACCGGGTCGGATACGGTAACGCCTACCAGTTTTTCGGACGCTGCCGTCATCACCACGCCCAGAGCGGCGAACAGGAACATGGTCAGCGGCAGGCCAAAAATCTGCCCCAGGATCTGGTCTTTCTGGCTTTTTGCGTATCGGCTGAAATCCGGAATATTCAGGGACAAGGTGGCCCAGAAACCCACCATTGCAGTCAGGCCGGCAAAGAAGTAGCCGTACACACTGGCACCTTCCGGGCGCTTGGGCGGCTGGGCCAGCAGTTCACTCATCGACACATTGGGCAGAGCCCACACCAGCAGGCCCAGACCGACCAGTACCAGCAAGGGTGCAGACAGGGTTTCCAGCCACTTGATCGACTCGGCACCGCGCAATACCACCCACAGGTTGAGCGCCCAGAAAATCATGAAGCCGATCACTTCACCCGTACCGTCCAGGCTTTTCCAGCCCTCGAACACCGAGCCCAGAAACAGGTGAATGGCCAGACCGCCGAACAGTGTCTGGATCCCGAACCAGCCGCAGGCCACCAGAGCACGGATCAGACACGGTACGTTGGAGCCGATAATGCCGAAGGAAGAACGCAGCAACACCGGAAAGGGAATGCCGTATTTGGTGCCCGCAAAGGCATTGAGAGTCAGAGGGATCAATACCACGATATTTGCCAGCAGAATCGCCAGCAGTGCCTCACCCACTGAAAGCCCGAAATAGGCTGTCAGAACCCCGCCCAGGGTATAGGTGGGTACGCAAATGGACATGCCGACCCACAAGGCAGTGATATGCCACTTGTTCCAGGTGCGCTCATGAACTTTGGTGGGGGCGATATCGTGGTTGTACCGGGGGCTATCGAGGACTTCAGGCCCGGCATCCAGTTCGTACAAACCGTTACGTTCGGTGACTTTTGATCTGCTCGGTTGCATAGTCGATCACTCTCTTGTTGTGCTGCTCCTGGTTGAACTGCCTGGCGCTGCGTATGGACACAAAGCGCTCCCTTGCCTGGACACTTACTTGCCTATCCCGCCCGGTCATGGCAGCAACAATCAAGAACTGTGCCGTGTTACTTCCCTCGCCTGCTCAAACCGTCCTGCATGACTGGCAACACGCTGCTTTTAAAACCGTTTTAAACACCAGCCAAATGACTCTCATTCCCGTTAAAGGCCTTTATCAGTTTTTTATATCGCCAAACGAAACACTTCGGTGCGTGCTTATTAACTTAATCGACTCACCTCCCTTCATCCGCAAGCTCAAGCACCTGATTTCGCATAAGAAAGTTCGCTTATATTTGAATCCTGTCAAGTGCGTCAAAATGGTGAGGCCGTGCATCATTTTGGTGATTTAAAATAATTAACTTTAAAAATCATATAGTTATACATATCTAACCTCGTTAAAAATAAAGTTTGATCATTCTTCAACAACCCTCTAGATTTTATTCCTGTCACCAGTGGCAGGAATGCAAACTTCCCACTAAATTTCAATAACAACAGTTAGAACCGGCTCTAGCCGGTCAGCCTGCGAGGAACTCCGTATGTCGCTGTTAATCCGTGGCGCTACGCTTGTGACCCATGATGAAAGTTATTGTGCGGATGTATATTGCGCTGACGGTCTGGTCCGCGCGATTGGCACTGATCTTGATGTTCCCCCAGGCTGCGAAGTTGTCGATGGTCGCGGCCAATATCTGATGCCCGGTGGTATCGACCCCCACACGCATATGCAATTGCCGTTTATGGGCACCGTCGCCAGCGAAGACTTTTTCAGTGGCACCGCGGCCGGTCTGGCAGGCGGTACAACATCGATTATCGACTTTGTCATTCCCAACCCGCAGCAGTCCCTGCTTGAGGCTTTTCATCAGTGGCGGGGCTGGGCCGAAAAGTCGGCAGCAGACTATGGCTTTCATGTCGCAATCACTTGGTGGAGCGAGCAGGTACGTGAAGAAATGGCCGAATTGGTCAGCCATCACGGCATCAACAGCTTCAAGCATTTCATGGCCTACAAGAACGCGATCATGGCCGCAGACGACACTCTGGTGGCCAGCTTCGAGCGTTGCCTGGAGCTGGGCGCAGTGCCCACCGTGCATGCCGAAAATGGCGAACTGGTGTACCACCTGCAACGCAAACTTATGGCTCAGGGCATGACGGGGCCGGAAGCCCATCCGCTGTCACGTCCCTCCCAGGTGGAAGGCGAAGCTGCCAGCCGGGCGATCCGCATCGCTCAGACCCTCGGTACGCCGTTGTACCTGGTGCATGTTTCGACCCGTGAAGCACTCGACGAAATCACCTACGCCCGTAGCCAGGGCCAACCGGTATATGGCGAAGTACTGGCCGGGCATTTGCTGCTGGATGACAGCGTGTACCAGCATCCCGACTGGCAAACGGCAGCAGGCTACGTGATGAGCCCGCCCTTCCGCCCTCGCGGGCATCAGGAGGCACTGTGGCACGGCCTGCAATCGGGCAACCTGCACACTACCGCCACCGACCACTGCTGCTTTTGCGCCGAACAAAAGGCCGCCGGGCGTGACGATTTCAGCAAGATCCCCAACGGCACGGCGGGTATCGAAGACCGCATGGCGCTGCTGTGGGATGAAGGCGTGAATACCGGGCGCCTGTCGATGCAGGAGTTTGTAGCGCTGACCTCCACCAACACCGCGAAGATCTTCAATATCTACCCGCGCAAAGGCACGATCCGGGTCGGTGCCGATGCCGACCTGGTGCTGTGGGACCCTCAGGGCACCCGCACCATTTCCGCCAAAACCCACCATCAAAATGTCGACTTCAACATCTTTGAAGGCAAGACCGTACGCGGTGTGCCCAGTCATACCATCAGTCAGGGACGCCTGGTGTGGGTTGACGGTGACCTGCGGGCCGAACGCGGAGCCGGTCGCTATATCGAACGCCCGGCCTACCCTGCGGTGTTCGACTTGCTGAAAAAGCGCGCCGAGCATCAGCAACCGGTGGCTGTTAAACGCTGAGCATAAAAACACTGCCCGACAGAGGCACAAAGATCTCCTCACCCCTGAGGTAAGCACCGTGATCAAGTCCTTGAACCATTTACCCCACCCCCATGAATCTGCGCAGGTGCTGGCCAGCCACTTTACCGATCTGGCGCCGCCCCTCAATGCTCGCCAGGCCGTGCTGGAAAGCTCACGTTGCCTGTATTGCTACGACGCCCCCTGCGTCAATGCCTGCCCCAGCGATATAGATATCCCGTCGTTTATTCGCAATATCCAACAGGAAAACATCCAGGGCGCAGCACAGAAAATTCTTTCGGCCAATATCCTCGGCGGCAGTTGTGCCCGGGTGTGCCCTACCGAGGTACTGTGCGAGCAAGCCTGCGTGCGCAACAACAGCCAGGAATGCGCGCCTGTACTGATCGGTTTGTTACAGCGCTATGCGGTCGATCATGCACAGTTCAGCGAGCATCCGTTCAAGCGTGCTGCGCCCACCGGCAAACGCATCGCGGTGGTCGGCGCCGGACCTGCGGGGCTGGCTTGCGCCCATCGCCTGGCACTGCACGGGCATGAGGTGGTGATTTTCGAAGCGCGGGAGAAATCCGGCGGGCTTAACGAGTACGGGATTGCCAAATACAAGTTGGTGGACGATTTTGCCCAGCGCGAAGTGGATTTCGTCCTGCAGGTTGGCGGCATTGAAGTGCGCCACGGCCAGCGCTTGGGCGACAACCTGAGCCTGAGCGAACTGCACCAGCAATTCGATGCGGTATTTCTCGGGCTGGGTCTGGCTGCCAGTCGCCAGCTGGGTTTGCCCCATGAAAATGCTCCGGGGCTGCTGGCTGCCACCGACTACATCCGCGAGTTGCGCCAGAGCGACGACCTGACCCGGTTACCCCTGGCCGAGCGCTGCATTGTGCTGGGCGCTGGCAACACCGCGATCGATATGGCCGTGCAAATGGCCCGTCTTGGCGCTCGCGAAGTGAATCTGGTGTATCGCCGCGGGCTGCAGGACATGGGCGCCACCGGGCACGAGCAGGACATTGCCAAGGCCAATCAGGTGCGACTAATGACCTGGGCACAGCCACAGGACGTGTTGCTGGACAACACCGGCAAGGTGCGCGGCATGCGCTTTGCCCGCACACGCCTGGAAGACGGGCGCCTGGTGACCACCGGTGAAACCTTCGAGCTGGCCGCAGACGCGGTGTTCAAGGCCATAGGCCAGGCCTTTGATGATGCAGCCCTGAGCGATCCGCTGGCGCAAACACTCAAGCGCGCGGGCGATCGCATCGAAGTAGACGAACACCTGCGCACCAATATTCCCGGTGTGTATGCCGGAGGCGATTGCACCTCTCTGGGGCAAGACCTGACCGTACAGGCCGTGCAACACGGCAAGCTGGCCGCAGAAGCCATGCATGCCCAACTCATGCTTGATCAGGAGGCTGCATAAATGGCCGATCTCTCGATTGTTTTCGCCGGTATCAAGGCCCCCAACCCGTTCTGGCTGGCGTCTGCGCCACCTACCGACAAAGCCTACAACGTGGTACGAGCCTACGAGGCAGGCTGGGGTGGCGTGGTCTGGAAAACCCTGGGTGAGGACCCGGCCGCGGTTAACGTGTCCTCGCGTTACTCGGCACACTACGGCCCCAACCGCGAAGTCATGGGCATCAACAATATCGAGCTGATCACCGATCGCTCCCTTGAAATCAACTTGCGCGAGATCACCCAGGTCAAGAAGGACTGGCCGGATCGGGCCCTTATCGTGTCGCTGATGGTGCCCTGCGAAGAAGAGTCCTGGAAATACATCCTGCCACTGGTGGAGGCCACCGGTGCCGATGGCATCGAGCTGAATTTCGGATGCCCCCACGGCATGCCGGAGCGCGGCATGGGCGCGGCCGTGGGCCAGGTGCCCGAGTACGTGGAAATGGTCACACGCTGGTGCAAGACCTACTGTTCATTGCCGGTGATCGTCAAACTGACGCCCAATATCACCGATGTGCGCCTTAGCGCCCGGGCGGCCCATCGTGGCGGCGCCGATGCGGTGTCATTGATCAACACCATCAACTCGATCACCAGTGTCGACCTTGAACGCATGGTGGCGCTACCCGTAGTGGGCAGCCAGAGCACCCACGGTGGCTATTGCGGTTCGGCAGTCAAGCCGATAGCCCTGAATATGGTGGCGGAAATTGCCCGCGACCCGCTGACCAAAGGCTTGCCTATCAGCGGGATAGGCGGCATTGGCAGTTGGCGTGATGCTGCAGAGTTTATTGCCCTGGGCTGTGGCTCGGTACAGGTATGCACCGCAGCGATGCTTCACGGATTTCGAATTGTTGAAGAAATGAAAGACGGTTTGTCGCGTTGGATGGACAGTCAAGGCTATACCAGCCTGGAGGACTTTTCCGGCCGTGCAGTGGCCAATACTACTGACTGGAAATATCTGGATATCAATTATCAGGTTATCGCCAGGATCGATCAGGACGCCTGTATTGGTTGCGGGCGCTGCCATATTGCCTGCGAAGATACTTCGCACCAGGCCATCGCCAGCTTGAAGCAGGCCGACGGCACACATCGGTATGAAGTGATCGACGATGAATGTGTGGGTTGCAACCTGTGCCAGATAACCTGCCCGGTGCAGGACTGTATCGAGATGGTGCCACACAACAATGGCCTGCCATTTCTGGACTGGAACCACGACCCACGTAACCCGTACTGCGTGGCTTCGTAAATCACCCCTGTGGGAGCGGGCTTGCTCGCGATGCAGGCAATGCGGTGTGTCAGGTACACCGGGGTGATGCCATCGCGAGCAAGCCCGCTCCCACACGATCGATAAGCAGGGTTGCTTACGGCTCCAGCCCGATCCCGCGCAGGATCACGCTGGTGACGGTCTGCACCGCACGTTCAAACTGGATATCGGACAACGGCTGGTGATCGTTGATGATCATCACTTGATGGTCAAAGTCAGCGTAATGCTGAGTTGATGCCCAGATCATATACAGCAGGCTGGACGGCTCAACAGGCAGGATTCGCTTGTCTTGCACCCATTGGCGAATTTTCGCCTCCTTGATCTTGGCCCAGTCATACAAACTGGCATCAAGCGCAAGACCCAGGGTCGGGGCGCCATGGATCATTTCATTGGCCCAGACTTTGGAGCCATGGGGCCGGGTACGTGAGTGGTGCATTTTGGCACGAATGTAACTGCTCAATACCAGACGAGGATCGTCGTAGGTCTCGAAACACAGCGCATCCTGTTTCCACACTTCCAGCAACCCCAGCAATACCGCGCTGTAAAGATCCGTCTTGGTGCTGAAGTAGTAATGCAGGTTGGAACGTGGCAACTGGACTTGCGCCGCAATGTCCGCCATCGCCGTACCGGCAAAGCCTTTTTCGGCAAAAACCTTTTCAGCCCCCAGAAGGATTTTTTCGACATTGCTGCGTCGAATTTCGATCTTGTGATTGCTCATGGCGATGGCCCTTGCCGTCGTGTTGCTCTGATGTGCGCCGAGTGAACAAATATTTCCTGCACAAAGCGTCGAATAACGCCAGCGGCAGCTAAGCTCAGGCGGGTACCCGACGCTGTATCAGACTATTTCGCGGCGGGCAGTTCGATCACGTTGGTTTCAATACCGTCCAGCTTGGGCTTGAGTTTCATCTTTTGCTGGGCCTCAAGCGCTTGAGCCTGGGTGGTGAATGGTCCGATCAGGAAGTGCTGAACCCCGCCACTCTCGTAAATGTAAGGAGTAAAACCGTTGTCAAGAAGCCTGCCGGTCGTGTCCGGAATGGTCGCTCTCTGGCCTTCAGTGATCTCCAAAGCCCAGTGAGCAACAGGGGCCTGGGCCATCGTTGCTTCAGAAGCTGCTTTAGCCCGCTGGATTTTATCGTTAGACTCCTGACCGCAAGCCGTCAAGGCCAATATTGCTGTCATCACGATGACTATACGCACTGCGTTTCCCCTGTCTGTTTGAATGGGTAGATTTTATCACTGGGGCAGCGGCCTTGCTCTCCTTGAACAAATCCAAAGTGCCCCAATTTAAGGCTTATGCGCGAGAATTTTCCCCGTAAAGGGAATTAAACCTCTGGCCATGTCGTCTGTAATGAGCGGCGCAATAATACGTACTTAGCAGTATTCTGTAGTCATGACCGAAGCCGCACCGTCTCAGAGACGTGCCTTACAAAGCCATCAAGGAGAAAAAAATGCTGATACTCACCCGCAAAGTTGGTGAAAGCATAAACATCGGTGACGATATTACGATCACTATTTTAGGTGTCAGCGGACAACAGGTCAGAATCGGCATCAATGCGCCGAAG
Source organism: Pseudomonas bubulae (assembly GCF_900618535.1). GTDB lineage: Bacteria > Pseudomonadota > Gammaproteobacteria > Pseudomonadales > Pseudomonadaceae > Aquipseudomonas > Aquipseudomonas bubulae. Next base: position 1,061,314 of record NZ_UYJA01000001.1, read on the forward strand.
GATGTAGCCGTTCACCGTGAAGAAATTTACCAACGTATCCAGGCCGGCCTGAATGCACCTGAAAAGAACGAACAGCCATAAGCCTGTGAGGTATCAGCCCAAGGCTTGAGGTCAGGGCTGCTCAGCCAGCCCTCCTCAAATCATTTGCACACTGCACCTGCCACGGCATTATCCCCTTGCCGCACCCCTCTCTTTATCAAGAGATATGTCTCGTCGACTTGACCGTTTCAAGGTTAGCGACCACGCTCATTCCTCGCAGCAGGCTCCAGAAAGCTGAACCACTGCGCGCCAGGGTGTTTGCATTGTGCCGCCTTGAGAAACCCCTCCACCCTTCAGCCCTTCGCCGGGCTGGACCTGTACCGTCAAGGAATGAAAGACATGTCCGATTTAATCGTAGTGGGATTTTCAGACACCGAAAAAGCAGATCGTGCCCTCACCAAGATGGTTTCGCTGAGCAAGGAGCATCTGGTCGAGCTGGAAGATGCGGTGATTGTGGTGCGTAATGCCGAAGGCAAGATCCATATCAAGCAAAGCGTTAACCTGACAGCGATCGGGGCTACTTCAGGCCTGGTCACCGGCGGCCTGTGGGGCGCACTGGTCGGGCTGCTGTTTCTCAACCCGCTGGCAGGCTTTGCCATCGGCGGCGCACTGGGTGCCGGTACCGGCGCTTTGTCGGGCTCATTGAGCGATTACGGGATCGATGATGATTTCATCAAGTCATTGAGCGAGACCATTCCGAATGATTCCTCGGCCCTGTTCGTTCTGCTGCGCAAATTCCAGCCGGAAAAAGTGCTGAAGGAACTGGAAGACTCGGACTTCAAGGGCAAGGTCCTGCGTACCTCCCTGTCCCCGGAACAAGAGCAAAAACTGCAGGACGCGCTGTCCAAAACCACTGCAGGCGTACCTTTGGCGAAAACGGTTTAATTCGTAAAGCCCATTCGACCGCCCTGTGCGGTCGAATCCTGGTGCCTCAGTTCAAGCGCACAGCCGTGCCCGTGGCAAACACCACCAGCATGCCGCCACGCCCTGACGGCATGCTGATTTCAAACCCCAGCCCCATAATCGCATCCGCTCCCATGGCTTTGGCCCTGTCTCGAATCTCGTCCGTGACCTCTGCTCGCGCTTCTTTCAGTGCTCGCTCCAGCGTCTGAGAGCGTCCACCAAAAAAGTCGCGTACTCCGGTAAAAAAATCTCGTACCACATTGATGCCGTGAACCGATTCGGCACTGACAATCCCCAGGTATTCAATGGCTTTTCTGCCGTCAATGCTGTGTGTGGTGGTGATGATCATCTGCCCGTCCATTTTCTGTTTCAGTGACTTGCGAGGTTACCTTATCGCTGCCGTGCTCACTGCTGGTACTGTAACTGGAGTTAACTGCGGCTCTTTTAATTACAGGACCAAGGCTACTATGCTTACAGAAATGCAATCCAAAGACGCAAGAGTCGGGACGCCTCGCTCGCACTGATGACATGAATTCAAAAGCTGCGCCAAGCAATTTTTCGACCCCGCTCAAGGAAGCTCGCAATGGTCCAAAGACAAGTCATCAACGCCTCGGTCAGCCCGAAAGGCAGCCTGGAAACACTTTCCCAACGTGAAGTACAACAGCTGAGCGAAGTTGGCTCAGGCACCAGCTACACGCTTTTCCGCCAGTGCGTACTGGCTATCCTCAACACCGGCGCTCACGTCGATAACGCCAAGACCATCCTTGAGGCCTATCAGGACTTCGAGGTGCGGATTCACCAGCAAGACCGCGGCGTGCGGCTTGAACTGCTCAACGCCCCTGCCGATGCATTTGTGGATGGCGAAATGATCGCCAGTACCCGTGAAATGCTCTTCAGCGCCCTGCGCGACATCGTCTATACCCAGAGCGGCCTGGACAGCCCACGCATTGACCTGAGCAGCTCGGCGGGCATCACCGACTACGTGTTCCATCTGCTGCGCAATGCCCGCACGTTGCGCCCGGGCGTCGAACCGAAAATCGTGGTGTGCTGGGGTGGCCACTCCATCAATACCGAAGAGTACAAATACACCAAAAAGGTCGGCCACGAACTGGGCCTGCGCAGCCTGGATATCTGTACCGGCTGCGGTCCCGGTGTGATGAAAGGGCCAATGAAGGGCGCGACCATTTCCCACGCCAAACAGCGTCTGACCGGGGGCCGCTATCTGGGCCTGACCGAGCCGGGCATCATTGCTGCCGAAGCGCCGAATCCCATCGTCAATGAACTGGTCATTCTGCCGGATATCGAAAAGCGTCTTGAGGCCTTTGTGCGGGTCGGTCACGGGGTGATTATCTTCCCGGGCGGTGCTGGCACGGCAGAAGAATTCCTGTACCTGCTGGGCATTCTGATGCACCCGGAGAACAAAGATGTGCCGTTCCCGGTTGTCCTGACCGGCCCCAAGGAAGCCGAACCCTATCTGCAGCAACTGCATGAGTTTGTCGGCGCTACCCTGGGTGAAGAAGCGCAACAGCAGTATCAGATCATCATCGACAACCCGGCCGAAGTGGCCCGTCATATGACCGCCGGGCTCAAGGCGGTTAAACAATTCCGCCGCGAGCGCAACGACGCTTTCCACTTCAACTGGTTACTGAAAATCGACGAAGGCTTTCAGCGCCCGTTCGACCCGACCCACGCCAACATGGCCAGCCTGAAACTGCGCAGCGACATGCCAGCACATGAATTGGCCATCAACCTGCGTCAGGCCTTCTCCGGGATTGTGTCGGGTAACGTAAAAGAGAAAGGCATCCATCTGATCGAGCAATACGGGCCTTACGAGATCCACGGTGACGCTGCCGTGATGAAACCTCTGGACAAACTGCTGCAGGCATTTGTTGAGCAGCATCGTATGAAACTGCCAGGCGGTGCGGCCTATGAGCCGTGCTATCGCGTCGTAAGCTGAACCCCACCCATAAGGCTCGCATGCCCCGACGGTGGGAGCGAGCCTGCTCGCGAAGAGCTCCAGATCGTCGCATTTATCCCGTAAAAACAGGCTATCACTTACGAACTTCGCGAGCAGGCTCGCTCCCACACAAACACAGCAGGTCCGGTGAGCAGCATTACTTCAGCGGCGCAAACTTTTTCACCGCATCAATCCACTGCGGATCGAGCCGGGTCTGCCCGGTGTCGATGCCCAGTGCTTCAAGACGTGCCTTGTGCAAATCGATCTCGCGAACCATTTGGCTTAACGCGCTGGAATTGGCGTCCAGCTGGTACATCTGGGTCACGCCCAGATGATAGAAGCGCAGCAGCTTCATCGCCGCCACATCCCCCTCCATGACTCCCGCCGTTACGTGATGCATGACATTGGTGACCTTCATCAGGCTACGCTTGAGTTGCCAGCCGTAGACTGCGGGCGCCATCCAGGGTTGAGACCAGAACAGGTAGCGCACCAGCAGGAAGGTCGTGATCAGGGCAACAATGACCCCGGCCAGATTCAGGCGAAAATTGTCGCCACCGGCGACACCCAAAACCATGACCAGCACACCTGACAACAGCAGCGCCAGCAAGACAAACGTCAACGCGATATACAGCGTACTGCGGCGAGTTTGCTGACGATATGTCTCGGGGTTAATCGGCTTTATCTCGAACATCACTGATCTATGGCTCCTGATGGCTGCGAACAAACTGCGCGGGCATTATGGCCTGATTGAACCGCTCAGGCGTGCAATAAAACCAGTGCCTTGCGGTATAGCGCCGCACGCTGGGCGTGACCATTGAGACCACCATTGATAGCCCTTGTCACGCGTTCGAAATCCTCCCCGTCTGCCAGGGTATTTATACTGCGCGAGTTCCAGTACCAGCCCGCCGACGCCACTGCCCATTGCCACTCTTGCAGCAGTTGCGGGCTGGTGAGCAAGCGCTCATCCCCGAACAACCCCTGGCTGCACTGGCAGTAGTTGGTTTTACCGGTGACTTGAATCAATCCCCTGCCCCGATATAACCAGCCTTCCCCCGACGCCTCTGAGCCATTGCCCAGGCGGTTGCTGTAGACCCGGTTTGCAATTGCCTGCGGCCGGCGCTGAAGCATAAGCGCGTCAGCATTGGGTACGCGCCGGGAGCGATTGCCGTCCGTTACGGTAATGTATTGACCTTCGCCATCCTTCTGCGCAAAGCGGGAGCCCCAGGTGGCCGCGAGGCCACCGGCACTGTAATTAAGGTTTTCGACAAGTACCGTGAACCCTGCACTTTCATGGCCTACCTGAGCTAGAAATGCAGCAAGGCGTCGGGGGGTATTGATCAACACTTGACGGCTAACGGCCTGCACAAGGGGCAAATACAGATCGACGCAGGCCGTACTTTTGGGGAACAGCTGGAGCATTACTTCGCGGCTCAACATGGGGATTTACTCTTAATCAATGTAATTAAAAGTAAAAGCCAAGCACTAAAGCCACGCACCTGCCGTCACCAAAAGAGTAATCAGGCCAGAACTACTCTACTCAAAGAAAACACTTACAACTCATCGAAAAGTTATTTTACAGATACGACTTGAATGCACCCTTGATGCACTCAACCTTCAACAGGCACCTCTCGCCTTGGCTTGACCGACTTATACGAAAAACTCGAGTAAATCTCTTTGACCGCGGGCAATGTCTGCAGGACTTCACGGGCAAATTCGCCAAAGGATTCGAGATCCCTGGCCACGACTTCCAATAAAAAGTCGTAACGACCCGACACGTTGTGACACGCGACGATTTCGGGAATTTCCAATAACCGTTGTTCAAAGCTTCTGGCCAGTTCTTGCGAGTGAGAGGCCATCATGATGCTGACAAACGCCGTGACCCCGTATCCCAGTTCCTTTGGCGAAAGAACCGCCTGATAGCCCGTAATGATCCCGCTCTCTTCCAGCATTTTGACCCGTCGCCAACACGGCGAGGTGGTCAGTGAGACACTCTCGGCCAACTCTGCAACGGTAAGTCGGGCATTGCCCTGCAGTGCGCAAAGCAAGGCTTTATCGGTTCTGTCCAGAGCGTTTGGCATGTTTTGCCCCTAGCGGTCAGCGTGGCGGTTTTTTGTTCTGGTAAGTGGTGTATTTACAGGTAAATTTGGAATTTTCCACGTTCATTTAAAGCATAGCATTGTAGGAAATATCGGAGAGTTCACCATGAACGATAAGAACAACAACTTCGGCTTTTCTACTCGCGCCATCCACTACGGTTATAACCCGCTGGAACACAACGGCGCGGTAATCCCCCCTGTTTATATGACCTCAACCTTTGCCTTTGCCACGGCCGAATACGGCGCAGGCTGTTTTTCCGGTGAAGAGCACGGGCATTTTTACACCCGCATTTCCAACCCCACCCTGGCCCTGCTGGAAGCACGCATGGCGGCGCTGGAAAACGGCGAAGCGGGTGTGGCGTTCAGTTCCGGCATGGGCGCGATCGCCGCAACATTCTGGACCCTGCTGCGGCCCGGCGATGAAATCATCGTCAACCGCACCTTGTATGGCTGCACCTTTGCCCTGCTGCACCACGGCATCGGTGAATTCGGGGTGGTAGTCAAACATGTGGACATGGCCAACCCGGCCGAACTGCAAGCCGCGATCAGCCCTGCAACCCGCATGATCTACTTCGAGACGCCGGCCAATCCGAATATGCAACTGGTGGACATCCCTGCCGTAGCGCGGATTGCCCACACACATGACAACCTGCTCGTGGTGATCGACAACACCTACTGCACGCCCTATCTGCAGCGTCCACTGGAACTGGGCGCCGACGTGGTGGTGCATTCGGCCACCAAGTACCTGAGCGGGCACAGTGATATCACCGCTGGCATGGTGGTCACCAGCCAGCTCCTGGCTGACCGGATCCGTCTGCAAGGCTTGAAGGACCTGACCGGGGCAGTCTTGTCGCCCCATGATGCGCATTTGCTGATGCGCGGCATCAAGACCCTGGCCCTGCGCATGGACCGCCATTGCAGCAGCGCCCAGGCCATTGCGCATATGTTGCAGGATCACCCTGCCGTGGAATGGGTGGCCTACCCCGGCCTGCCCTCTTTCCCGCAATACGAGCTGGCATCCCGGCAGATGAAACTGCCGGGGGGCATGATTGCCTTTGAGCTCAAGGGCGGCATGGCTGCAGGACAGCGCTTTATGAATGCCCTGCAATTGTTCAGCCGTGCGGTCAGCCTGGGGGGGGCCGAGTCACTGGCGCAGCATCCCGCGAGCATGACCCACTCTACCTACACCCTGGAGGAACGGGCACGACACGGAATAAGTGAAGGATTGGTGCGTCTGGCGGTGGGGCTGGAGGATGTCGCCGATTTGCTGGCGGATATAGAGCAGGCATTATAGGGGGGCAGCGCCAGCCTCCCCTGTAGATACTCTGTTGCCGGTCAACCCTCCCTGTGGGAGCGAGCCTGCTCGCGAACGACTTTCGCGAGCAGGCTCGCTCCCACAGTTAAAATTCCCTTCAGACCTAGCAGCTGCCGAGGAACGAGGCTGCGTTCGTCAGCTGCTACAAGCCGTGTGGAGGACAGGATGAAATATCAACCCGGCGGAATTGTCGCCAAAATACCGATGCCGATGGTCAGCACCAAAAAACCGCCCAAAAACCAAGCCATCTTGTTCATGATGTTTCCCCGTCAGTCGTTCGTCATAAAACAGGCGCAGAACAGCTGCCGACCACACACAGGTGCTGCTGTGTAGTCGCGTCCTCGTCTGTCTCGGAAGGTTGGAGGAAATTTTGCGCCGCAAACTGCACACATAACAGGTGCAGATAACGCGAAAAAATACGGATCAGATGCCCGGCAGCACAAAATGCCCAGGCTCAACGCTGTGTTGGTACTCGGCAACAACCGCCTGACTGAGGTTGACCACCGCCTCATTCAGCTCCAGCCCCGCCCCCGTGCGCCAACTGGCGTATACCGCAAAGCCCGGTGCAGTCTCGATCGGCAACGCAATCATGGCCCCGCTCTGCAATTCGCGACTGACCAGTACCGGCGGCAGGGCACCGATGCCAAAGCCGTCCGCCACCAGTTTGATAATCGCCGCCACCGAGTTGATGCAGCTGATGCGTGGCGCGGCAATATCGTGCTGATGCAGAAAATTGAGCATGTCCTGATGCGGCCGCGACAAGCGTGAAAAGGTCAGCAAGCGCTCCTCGCAAAGATCCGCCAGGTCACGGTAGCTGCGGTTCAGAGCTGCGTCCCTGGCCACAATCCAACTCAACGGGTAACTGGCCAGTTGTACATTGCGCACGCCGTCGGCACGCAATAAATCCGTCTGAAAAATCAGGTCCAGCTGACCTTTAAGCAATTGTTCATTAAGGTTCAGCGCCGTATCGGCGGTCAGTTCAACCTCTACCTGGGGGTAGTCGCGGCTCAGCGCACTGATCAGATCGCTCAGCCAGCTATGGATAACCGTGTCCATCACGCCGATGCGCAGGCGCCCGGCAAACCTGTCCGCCTGCCCCAGCGATTGCAGAAGGCGTTGCTGGGTGGCCAGCATTTCTTCGGCGTAACCCAGCACCTGATGGCCTTCACGGGTGAGGTTGACACCACGGGAATCGCGCTGGAACAACTGCACGCCAAGCTCGGTTTCGAGGACTGAAATACGGCTCGAAATGGCTGCCTGGGTACTGGATAACTTTTCGGCGGTCAGCCGAAAACTGCCAAGGCGCGCTACCCAGACGAATGTCAGAAGAAATCGCATATTCATACAGGACGCCCCACCCAATCAAAACCAGGGCAGCACTGTAAACCCTTGCCGCAGGGACAGGCCAGTCGGCTTAAGTCGGTGATTGATAAAACTTTTCTGTTCGGGGGTGACAACTTTTATTGACTGGACGCACAACCCAAAGCCACCAACCATATCGGGCAATGAGGCCCATAGGGTCTCAACAATAAAAAAACACGCTGAGTCCGGCAGCGTACCGATTTTTCGAAAGTGTGCCTGACCGCTTTCGACTTGCCCTCACCAGCCTGCCCTGGTGCTGCGGCAATCAGCTAAAGGGATTGCCCCCTCATGCAAACCGTCGTAAACCTTTGGCCCTTGATTGGCGTGTTCGTCATCATCATCGGCTTTGTGCTGCGCTTTAACCCACTGTTGGTGGTCAGCGCGGCGGCTATCGTCACCGGCCTTGCTGCCAACTTCCCGCTGGAAAAAATCATCAGTGAAATGGGTGAAGGCTTCCTGCAAACCCGCGCCCTGCAATTGATTCTGCTGCTGCCCCTGGCCGTGATCGGCTTGCTGGAGCGTCACGGCCTGCGTCTGCACGCGCAAAACTGGATCGCCAGCTTCCAGCGCGCAACGGTCGGCCGGTTGCTGATTATGTACCTGTTCGTGCGTGAGACCACCGCTGCTGTAGGCCTGACCAGTCTGGGCGGGCATCCGCAAATGGTCCGCCCGCTGCTGGCCCCGATGGCCGAGGGCGCAGCCGAGAACAAGTACGGCAAGCTGCCTGCTCCTGTGCGGCAGAAAGTCCTGGCCATGTGTGCCGCCACCGACAACATCGGCTTGTTTTTTGGTGAAGACGTGTTTGTGGCCTTCGGCGCAATCGCACTGATGCACACCTTCCTGCTGGGTTCGGGGCTTGATGTCGAGCCGCTGCACATCGCTTTCTGGGGAATTCCGACGGCGATTTGCGCCTTTATCGTGCATGCCCTGCGCCTGTATCGCTTTGACCTGATGCTGGAGCGCAGCATGGCCGAAGTTGCCCGGGAAGAAGTTGACGCAGCTCAGGAGCTGGCACGATGATTATTTCTATTGAGTACTTCTACTGGCTGGCGGGAGTGCTGCTGCTGATCACCGCGGGCATGATCCTGACAGACCGCACCCACCCCAAACGCTGGACCAGTGGCCTGTTCTGGGCGTTGTTCGCCATGGTGTTCCTGATTGGCGATCGCCTTTCGCCGTTCGTGGTAGGTATTGGCGTGCTGGTCATGGCCGGCATTGCCGGCATTGGCGGTGTTGGCCGAGGCACCCACGCCGAGTTGCATGTCAAGGCTGCACGGGCCAGTGCTGGCCGTCTGGGGCACAAGCTGTTTATCCCGGCCCTGTCGATTCCGCTGGTGACCGTGATCGGTTCGATCCTGCTGAAAAACACCCAGATCGGTGGCGTACCGCTGCTTGACCCGAAAAACACCACGTTCGTGTCCCTGGGCATCGGCTGCATGGTGGCCCTGGTTCTGGCCTGCATCCTGACCCGTGATACGCCGCTGCAAGGCCTGCGTGAATCGCGCCGCCTGACCGAAGCCCTGGGCTGGACCATGGTGCTGCCGCAAATGCTGGCCATGCTTGGCCTGCTGTTCAATGACGCCGGGGTCGGTACCGCCGTTGCTCATGTCACCACCGCTTATATCAACATGGACTATCGCCTGGTAGCGGTGATGGTCTACGTGCTGGGCATGGCGCTGTTCACGGTCATCATGGGCAACGGTTTTGCTGCATTCCCGGTCATGACCGGCGGGGTCGGCGTGCCGGTACTGGTCGGCATCTACGATGCCAACCCGGCTGTCATGGCGGCAATCGGCATGTTTTCCGGCTACTGCGGCACGCTGATGACGCCAATGGCAGCCAACTTCAATATCGTGCCCGTGGCCCTGCTGGAGCTGCCGGACAAATACGCCGTGATCAAGGCTCAAATGCCCACCGCTCTGATGATGCTGGTGGTCAATATCGTGCTTCTTTACGTACTGATGTGAGAACAGCATGCGCACTGTACTGCTGACCGGTTTCGAACCGTTCGACCAAGACACCGTCAACCCGTCCTGGGAGGCCGTACGCCTTCTGGACGGCACCTTGCAGGGCGATATGCAGATCATCGCCCGTCAGTTGCCCTGTACGTTCGCCGGAGCGCCCGAGCGACTGAGCCAACTTCTGCAGGAGTTCACCCCGACGCTGGTGATCGCCGTCGGGCTTGGCCCCGGTCGCACGGACATCTGCATCGAGCGGGTAGCGATCAATATCAACGACGCCCGCATCCCTGACAACCTTGGCTATCAGCCGATCGATACACCCGTGGTGGCGCAAGGGCCAGCGGCGTATTTCAGTACCTTGCCGCTCAAGGCAATGGTGCGGGCGATCAGGGCCGGCGGGATTCCCGCGTCGGTTTCCCATACGGCGGGCACCTTTGTCTGCAATCAGGTGTTCTATTGCCTACAGCATGCATTGGCCGGGACCGGCGTACGCGGTGGTTTTATCCACGTCCCGCCTCTGCCGCAACAGGCGGTGGTGGCTGGTGGCCCGTCCATGGCACTGGCCACCCAGGTGGAAGGGTTGCGCATCGCCGTAATCACGGCCCTGAATACCGAAGATGATGTACTTGAAGGTGGTGGCCAGGTCAGCTGATAACGCGTTGGAAACCGGGCACGATTGGTAGTCGCTGCCTGACCAACACGGCTATCGGCCTAATGACCGACAACCGCCGCCCCCGCCTGCCGGTGCCCTTGCGGGAAACCATGGGCACGGGCACTGAACACGATCCCCAGCCCGACCAGCAACAACACCAGCAACACCCAGGGGAAGACGTTCACCCCGAATTGATCGAGCAATATGCCACCGGTCAATGCCCCCGCGGCAATGGCGCTGTTCCACACCACCACGTTCATCGACAACGCAACATCGGCGCCCTCGCCTGCCGCATCGGCCAGAGCGGTTTGCAGCAGGGTGGCGGCACCGCCGAAGGACAACCCCCAAACAAAAATCCCTGCATATACGACAGCCACCGACTGCGAGAAGAAACCGAACAGCAGCGAAATCGCAGCAAATGTCGCCAGGCAAGCCATGACTGCCTTGCGCAGATGCCGGTCTACCAGTCGCCCGGTCAGCCAGATTCCCAGCAGCGCCGCCAATCCGAAGACCAGCAACACAATATCGACCTTATCGGCAAGGCCCGCCGATGCCACGAAAGGCGCGATATAGGTGTAGAGCATGTTGTGCGCCAGCATCCAGGTCAGTACCACGGCAAGCACGGAGCGCACTCCCGGTGTCAGCAGCACCTGTCGCAAGCCGATACGTTGCGAAGCAGACTGCCCTGGGTAATCAGGCACCTTGAGCACTACCCAGGCCATCAGCACCAGGGTCAAGGCCGACATCAGGCCAAATGCCGTACGCCACCCTACCAGCGCACCCAGCCAGGTGCCCAATGGCACACCCAGTGACAGGGCAATCGGCGTGCCCACCATCGCCACCGCCATGGCCCGGCCCTGCAACTGCGGGGCAACCATGCGCCGCGCATAACCTGCCAGCAGGCTCCAGGCCAACCCGGCTGATGCGCCGGCAAAAAAACGTGCAATCAGGGTCACGCCGTACTGAGACGACCACGCGGTAATCGAATTGAACAGCAGAAACCCGACAATCGTCAGCAGCATTACGTTGCGACGCCGCCAGCCCTGGGTCGCGATGGTCAACGGGATCGCCGCCAGCAGGGAGCCCAGCGCGTAGACCGTAACCATCTGCCCCGCCAGCGCCGATGACACTTGCAGGCCGCTGCTGATTTGCGGCAACAGGCCTGCGGGTAAGGTCTCGGTAACAATGCAAATAAAACCGGTCATGGCCAGCGCCAGCAGCGCGCCCATGGGTAATCGCTCAGTGGTGTTTTGCTCTTTGCCCATGGATGCCCTGCTCCTGCTAGTTATGTATCGATAGGTACAAATGTAGGGCGACGGGAAATATTGGTCAATGACTTTTGTATCGACTAGTATTTATATCTCGCTACGAAGGAGACTCAAATGGCACAGATGGGACGCCCGCGCACATTTGATCGGGACGCGGCAATCACCCAGGCCATGCACCTGTTCTGGGAGCACGGTTATGACTCGACATCGCTGAGCCAGCTCAAGGCCAATATGGGCTCAGGCATTTCCGCGCCCAGCTTTTACGCAGCTTTCGGCTCCAAGGAGGCGCTGTTCAAAGAGGTCATGACGCGCTACCTGAACAGCCATGGCAGGGTCACCGAAAGCCTGTTCGACACTCACCTGCCCCCACGCGAAGCGATCGAGCGAACGTTGCGCAGCTCCGCCAAAATGCAATGTGAGCCGGGTCACCCACGGGGTTGTCTGGTCGCTCTGGGGCTGATGAGTGCCAGTTCAGCTCAAGCGGTGGCGATAAGCGCCCCTCTGGCCGAAGCGAGGGCGCGTAACCGGGCCGGGTTTATGGCTTGTGTCGAGCGCGCCATCCGCGAGGGTGAGCTTGCCGCCCAGACTGATCCGCGAGCGCTGGCCACGGTGTTCGAGAGTTTTCTGCTGGGCCTGACCACCCTGGCCCGGGATGGTGTAGCCCATGCCGTACTGGACGCTGCGATCACCCAGGTGATGAGCACTTGGGATGCCGCGCGCGCCTGAGGGATGAGCGCTGGTTATCGGCCAATCAATATTCGTCATTGGGCAGTGCCCCCGACAAAACCTACAGTGGTCGCCTGAAAGAGCCCTTATGGCTCGCTATCGGGATAACTGCGGTGCAACTTATAACGACAATAGGCGGCGAAAACGCTGCCACTGCCTGTACTTGGGTGGCAATCCCCTGTAGCCGCTGACGAGCGCAGCGAGGCTGCTAGCGGCCCCTGCCTGTTCAAGGCCCTTCGGGCCTTGCCGCAGCCTCGCTGCGCTCGTCAGCGGCGACATGATTCGTCTCGCAACAGCGCGTCTCTGCCTTCCCACCTAAAGGAAATCCCTATGTTCCCCATCACCGGCCAGAACTTTATTGGCGGTCAGCGCAGCGGCGCCGGCACCGTTCACCTGTACAGCGTGGATGCCAGTACTGGCGAGGCATTGCCATACGCGTTTGTGCAGGCCACCGAAACCGAAGTGGATGCCGCTGTCAGCGCGGCCAATACCGCCTTCCCGGCCTTTCGCAGTTTGCCGGCCACACGCCGGGCCGAGTTTCTGGAAGCTATCGCCGAAGAAATAGACGCGCTGGGTGACGACTTTGTTGCCATCGTCTGTCGCGAAACCGCCCTGCCTGCCGCCCGGATCCAGGGCGAGCGGGGACGCACCAGCGGGCAGATGCGTCTGTTCGCCAACGTACTGCGGCGCGGCGATTTTTATGGCGCACGCATCGATCAGGCGCTACCGGACCGTCAGCCCCTGCCGCGCGCAGATCTGCGTCAATGCCGCATCGGCGTGGGCCCGGTGGCCGTGTTTGGCGCCAGCAACTTCCCGCTGGCGTTCTCCACCGCTGGCGGTGATACCGCTTCGGCACTGGCCGCAGGTTGCCCGGTGGTGTTCAAGGCACACAGCGGGCATATGGCAACTGCTGAACAAGTTGCCCTGGCCATAGTGCGCGCTGCCGAGCGCACCGACATGCCCGCCGGTGTATTCAATATGATCTTCGGCGCGGGTGTGGGCGCAGCGCTGGTCAAGCACCCGGCGATTCAGGCCGTCGGCTTTACCGGTTCGTTGTCCGGTGGTCGCGCCCTGTGCGATATGGCCGCCGCCAGACCCCAGCCAATCCCGGTGTTTGCTGAGATGTCGAGCATCAACCCGGTGCTGGTATTACCCCAGGCACTGCTCAAGCGTGGCGAGCAGATCGCACAGGAGCTGGGCAGTTCGGTGATGCTTGGCGCCGGGCAGTTCTGTACCAGTCCCGGTCTGGTACTGGGTATCCGCTCCCCTGAATTCAGCGCCTTTGTCGCCGCGCTTGGCCAGTTCTTCAGTGCTCAACCGGCGCAAACACTGCTCAACGCCGGGGGCCTGGCCAGTTACAGCAAAGGCATCCAGCGTCTGGCCCAGGTCGATGGCATCCGCCACCTTGCCGGTGCGCCGCAACAGGGCAACCAGGCCAGCCCGCAGTTGTTCCAGGCCAGTGCCAGCCTGTTGATCGGTGGTGCCGAGGTGTTGCAGGAGGAAGTCTTCGGGCCAACCACCCTGGTCGTCGAGGTCGCGGACAAGGCGCAGTTGCTGCAAGCGCTGCACAGCCTGCATGGGCAGCTGACAGCTACGCTGATTGCTGAACCTGGCGACCTTGAAGCCTTCGCCGAGGTGGTGCCCGTGCTGGAGCACAAGGCCGGGCGCCTGCTGCTCAATGGCTACCCTACCGGTGTCGAGGTGTGTGACGCGATGGTGCATGGCGGGCCATATCCGGCAACGTCAGATGCCCGTGGCACCTCGGTCGGCACCCTGGCCATCGACCGTTTCCTGCGCCCGGTGTGCTACCAGAACTACCCTGACAGCCTGCTGCCGGATGCGCTGAAAAACGCCAACCCGCTGGGTATCGAGCGTCTGGTCAACGGCAGCCACAGCCGCAATCCGCTGGGTTACTGATCGGCGGCGTAAATCACGGTCTGGGCGCTATGCCCGGCTGCATGCCTGAGGGTGAAGTAGGTGTCGCCCTCTTCGGTCAGGATCTCGTAGCCCGCCTTGCTGGCTACGCGATTGTTGACGCTGACATGCTTGATGATCTTCAGCACCCGCTGGAACTTCACTGTCTGGGTGCCGTTCTGTGCGGGCCCGGTGAGCACATTGACGCTTTGAAACCAGCCCTGGTTCTTTTTGTTGGCGACCAGGGTACTGCTCAGCGCTTCAAAGCGTTCAAGGCGGGTAAAGCCCCATAGCGTCTGCTCTTCTACCGGTTTGCCCAACGCGCCGGCACCGGTAAACACAAACAGATTGATGGCCGGATTGTCCTCGCAAAAAAAGTCATAAGGCACCAGGCCATCAACCATTTTCTTGCCGGCAACGAACCCTTTTTTATGCACCAGAAACATGCCCAACTCCGCTCGATATTGAGCGGTAAAGTCTACGGGGGCATGGCGTACAGGGCCGTCAAGGCAATGTAATTTCGTGTAAAGATCCCCGGCGATCCCGTAGTATCTACAGGAACACTGCAACTGTGGGAGCGAGCCTGCTCGCGAAGGTCGTTCGCGAGCAGGCTCGCTCCCACAATAGGGCTTGACCTGCAACAGAGTATCTACAGCGGCAAGGTGATTGCCACGCTCAAGCCGCCTCCCGGCAGGTTGCTCGCCTTGATGCTGCCGCCGTGCATTTCCACCGCCCTTGAAGCAATCGCCAGACCCAGGCCAAAACCGCTACCCGTCTCACTGACACCCCGCTCAAACGGGTCGAAAATCCGCTGCAACCGCGATTCTTCAACACCCGGACCCTGATCGTTGATCCGTACTGTCAGGCAGTGGCCCGCCGGGCTGGCTTCAGCCATTACCAGCACCGTGCTGTCGGCACGGGTATGGCGCACTGCATTGCGGATCACGTTCTCAAAGCAGCGATACAACAGTTCGCCACTGACCCGGCTGACAAAGGACGGGCACCCTTCCAGGATCACCCGACAACCCTTGATGCCCGCTTCGAACTGCGCGTCTTCGACTATCAAGTGCAGCAACTCGATGATGTCCACCGGCTCGCGTGCGATGCTCTCGGGCCGCCCTTGCACCCGGGCCAGGGTCAGCAGGGCTTCGATCAGGGTGTCCATGCGCTGCGATTCGCGCTCGATGCGTTCGACCATATCGGCGCGGGACGGGTTTTGATGCAACAACCCGATGGCGGCCTGCATGCGTGTCAGGGGCGAACGCAATTCATGGGAGATGTCATGCAACAAGTGTTGCTGGGCATCAACCAGCAGCTTGAGTTGGTTGGCCATACGGTCGCAGTCTTCGGCCAGGTCGACAATTTCATCACGTCGCGCGCCCATAAACGGCTTTACCCGGGTTTCGAATCGCCCTTGGGCCACATCGCTCATCGCCCGACGCAAATAAGCCAACGGCCAGGCCAGGTAAAACGCCATAAAGCTGCTGAACAGCGCGCTCATCACGGTGCCGATAAGCAATGGCATCAGCCCCGGTCCGCCCTCCCCACCACCGCCATTGCCGGGCACCCGCGTCGACCTGAGCGACAGCGTGAGGCCTTCCTTGCTGATCACCGTGCGCTCGAACGCCGGGCGCACAATCGGCAACCCGGCCAGCAGTTGCCCGCCACTGCCATACACCGCAATGGCCTCGTCATCGGGGTGGTGCCATGCCTGCAGCAACTGCTTGCCAGCCTCGACACCGAACTGGCGCAGCAACTGCTCCTCGCTTTCAAGAATGGTATCCAGATGCGGATTGCCAGGGCCCTGGCGGCTCAAGGTGATAATGCCTATACCGACAAAAAACGTCAGGCTGGTGGCCAGCCAGAAGGCCAGGAACAGTTTCCAGAACAGCCGGCTGGGTTTCATCATTCCGCGATCAACAGATAGCCGAGCCCGCGCACGCTCTGGATCCACGCCTTGGCATCTGGTCGCGGGCCGAGCTTCTGGCGGATGCTGCTGATATGGACGTCGATACGCCGGTCATAGCGGGTCAACGGGCAGCCCAGGGCATTGAGCGACAAGTCCTGCTTGCTCACCACTTGCCCGGCACTGCGGGCCAGCTCTTCGAGCAGGCTGAACTCGGTGCTGGTCACTCCCAGCTCCCGTCCCTGCCACAGCGCCTGGCGCTTGCCGGGCCACAACACCAGCGGGCCGGTCTTGATCACCTCGGTGGTGGCCTGCTCCGCCGGCTGCACCCGGCGCATGATGGCGCGCAAACGCGCCACCAGCTCCCCCGGCGAGCTGGGTTTGGGCACATAGTCATCGGCACCCAGCTCCAGGCCGGTGATGCGGTCGATGTTGTCGCCACGGGCAGTGAGCAACACCACCGGCACCTGACTGCGCGCGCGAATGCGCCGCAGCACTTCGATCCCCGACAGTCGCGGCAGCATCACATCCAGCACCACAATGCTGAATTGCCCGGACAAAGCCTGCACCTCGCCCTCTTCCCCGGTATGCACCGCAGTCGCTTCAAAGCCTTCGCGCTCCAGATACTCACTGAGCAAACCGGTCAGTTCCTGGTCATCGTCGACGAGCAATACACGGATCATGGCGAACTCTTGAAGGGGGGATCTGCCCATTATCGTCCTTGCGGCCCGCAGCGTCATTGCCTGCAGCCAACCTTTACCTAACTTGACACTCGGTTAACCGCACCATACGCCCCGAGCTTTTATGCTGGACCTCCACCAGCCTGCTTGTGCTGTTTGTCGATGTGTCCTGGATAAATGATCTACATGAATTTTGCGCGCCTGCTCTGCTCGGTTGCACTGCTGCTCAATGCCTCACTGGCCCACGCCCAGGGCTTCAAGATTGCCGATATCCGCATCAACGGCCTGCAGCGGGTGTCCGCCGGCAGCGTGTTCGGTGCCCTGCCCTTGAACGTTGGCGAACAGGTCGATGACCAGCAACTGGTGGAATCCACACGCGCACTGTTCAAGACCGGATTCTTTCAAGATATCCAGCTGGGCCGCGACGGCGACGTCCTGGTGATCACCGTAGTCGAGCGGCCGTCCATTGCCAGTATCGACATCGAGGGCAACAAGGCGATCTCCACCGATGACCTGATGAAAGGCCTCAAGCAATCGGGGCTGGCCGAAGGCGAAGTGTTCCAGCGCGCCACGCTCGAAGGTGTACGCAATGAGCTGCTGCGTCAGTACGTAGCCCAGGGGCGTTACTCGGCCGCGGTGGACGCCGAGGTGGTGGCCCAGCCGCGCAACCGCGTCGGCCTCAAGATCAGGATCGACGAAGGCGAAGTGGCCGCGATCAAGCACATCAATGTGGTGGGCAATACCGTCTTCGACCAGGCCGAGCTGGACGATCAGTTCACCCTCAAGACCAGCAACTGGCTGTCGTTCTTCAAGAACGATGACAAGTATGCCCGGGAAAAACTGTCCGGCGATCTGGAGCGTTTGCGCTCGTACTACATGGACCGCGGCTATATCAATATGGAAATCTTGTCGACCCAGGTGTCGATCAGCCCGGACAAAAAGCAGGTCTTCATTACCGTCAATATCAGCGAAGGCGCCAAATACACCGTGCGCGACATTACGCTGCGCGGTGACCTTAAAGTACCCGAAGATCAGATCCACGCCTTGCTGCTGGTACAAAAGGGCCAGGTATTTTCCCGCAAGCTGATGACCTCCACCTCGGACCTGATCACTCGCCGCCTGGGCAACGAAGGCTATACCTTTGCCAACGTCAACGCGGTGCCGGTCCCAAGCAAGGACGGCAACACGGTAGATATCGAATTCGTGGTCGACCCGGGCAAGCGCGCGTATGCCAACCGCATCAACTTTCGCGGCAATACCAAGACCGAAGACCAGGTCTTGCGCCGAGAGATGCGCCAGATGGAAGGCGGCTGGGCTTCGACCTACCTGATCGACCAGTCCAAAACGCGGCTTGAGCGCCTGGGTTACTTTAAGGAAGTCAACGTCGAGACCCCGGCGGTGGCGGGAGTCGACGATCAGGTTGACGTCAATTACAGCGTTGAAGAGCAGTCTTCCGGCTCGATCACTGCCAGCGTCGGCTTTGCCCAGAGTGCCGGCCTGATTCTTGGTGGTTCTATCACCCAGAACAACTTTCTGGGCACGGGCAACTCCGCCAGCCTGGGCCTGACCCGCTCCGAGTACCAGAGCAAGTACAACATCGGTTTTACCGATCCGTACTTCACCAAGGATGGCGTCAGCCTTGGCTACAACGCGTTCTACAACAAGACCGACTACAACGATTACTACGACGATGGCGTGTCGTACTACTCGATCAACAGTTATGGCGCCGGTGCCACCCTGGGCTACCCGATCAATGAAACCTCACGGATCAGTTTCGGCCTCACCGCGCAGCATGACAGCATCGAGCCCGGCACCTACAGTGCCGACGAGATCTATGATTTTATCGACCGCGAAGGCAAGGAATTTACCAATTTCAAGGCCAACCTGGGCTGGTCGGAATCGACCCTGAACAAGGGCATCCTGGCTACCCGCGGATATGCGCAAAACCTTAACCTGATGGTCACGGTGCCCGGCAGCGACCTGAGCTTCTACAAGATCGACTACACCGGCCAGACCTTCCTGCCCGTCAGTGCATCCACCTCACTGCGCTTTCACACCAAGCTGGGATACGGCAACGGCTATGGCTCCACCGATGGCCTGCCATTCTATGAAAACTACACTGCGGGCGGTGAAGGCACGGTGCGCGGTTTTGAAAGCGGCACCCTGGGCCCGCGCAACACCCCGGCCACCGGCACCTATAGCAGCGCCGGGCAGGCGTACTACTCCGACCGCGACACCGAGGCGCTAGGCGGCAATATCATGATCACCGGCGGGGTCGAGTACCTGTTCCCGATGCCCTTTATCAAGGACAACAAATCCCTGCGCACCTCGCTGTTCTGGGATGTGGGCAGCGTGTACTCGGACAAATGCTACCTGAGCACCACCACCGGCTGTGACGGCGTGGACCTCAGCCAGATGGCCAGTTCCGTAGGGGTGGGCGTGACCTGGTACAGCCCGATGGGCCCGCTGAGCGTCAACCTCGCGCTGCCCATCCGCAAACCGGATGATGCAGAAACACAGGTGTTCCAGTTCTCCATGGGGCAGACGTTTTAAAAGCACGACAGGTGATCGCACGGGCTTGAGCCACTGGTCATCTGGCGATCAGGCGCGCTTGATAGATGTACCATTTTAGGTACACTCAAGTTCATGACTGGAATCCCTCCCATCCTGACGGTTGCATTTTTTAGCACCGAAGCCGGTAACGAACCCGTTCGCGAATGGTTAATCGGCCTTGGGCGCGAGCAAAGACGACTGATTGGCACCGATATTAAGACCGTGCAACTTGGCTGGCCGATTGGCATGCCGGTTGTTCGCAAACTGGAGCCAAAACTGTGGGAAGTTCGCTCTGATCTGGATGGCGTCATTGCCCGTATAATCTTTACGGTAATCGGCTCACAGATGATCCTGCTTCACGGATTTATCAAGAAAAGTCAGAAAGCCCCGGCGGTGGATCTGCAAACCGCCAGGCAGCGCCATGCAAAACTACGAGGTACCGCACATGAATAACCATATCGGCTCCGACTTTGACGACTTTCTTTCGGAACAAGGCCTTGCAGAAGAGGTTTCGGCCGCCGCACTCAAACGCGTTATTGCCTGGCAGATAACCCAGGCCATGAAAGAGCAGCACGTCAGCAAAAAAAACCTGGCCGACCGCATGCATACCAGCCGCACGGCGGTGGATCGGGCGCTCGACCAGAATGACCCAGGCATGACCCTGGCCACCCTGGCCAGCGCCGCACGGGCATTAGGCCAACGCGTAGAAATTCGTCTGGTTCCGGAGCACTCAGCCGAACAAGGTTAACCCCTTACGCCCCTTCAAACTTGAAGGCCTGAGTGGCCTTGAAGCGGCTTGAAACCTCCCCGGAGTAAATGGTGCTTTGGTCCGGGCCCAGATCCAGTTTTTTGACCGCGCCTGTAGCCCTGGTGAAATCGATCTTGTTCAAGTCCACCCAGAAGGTGTTTGGTGTAATGGCCGACTCGAAAAAGTACAGCCCCTGCTTGTGGTCGATTACCGAGCGCCAGCGCGTCGAGGAAATATTCGGCTCGCCGGGAGTGGTGATGCCATACGGCACTGAAACGTTGCGGATCACGCTGAATACACTGGCCAGCGACAAGCGCGAGTCCTGGTTTTTCGGCACCGCATTGACGTAAAACGAGGCCCGGGCAAAACGGTCCGCCGAGCGATTGGTACCCGGTAGCATTACCGTCCCGCCGATGGCTTGCCAGTAGGCGTTCATGGCCAGTTGGGCATCGAACGCCGGGGAGTTGGTCATGACCTGATAGCTGCGATCATGGTGGATCACCTGCTTTCCATCGATAAACTCAATGATGGCGCTGTCACCCGATGCATCGGACATTGAAAGATGCAAGGTCGCCAGGCGACTTTCACCCGGCACATTGGCGGTAACCACGGTAAAGGGTTCAGTCTTGAGCACCGCCACCGCTTCGGCAACGCTGCTGAAATTGTCCAGTACATACTGGGCCCAGGCGGCAATGCTCAGCCCCGGTTTACCCTGATTGACCGGCGGGTACTCGGACTCGACCAGCCACAGCAGGTTAGCCGACAGCCCCGCTTCGTTGACGCCGTCGGTGGTGGAAATGTCATAGCCGCTGGCAATCACGCTGCCGTACTTTGATGTCCACTTCAGCGACCCCGGCCCTACTTCACCTGTGCGCTGCATGCCCTGGGGGAAGATCCACAGGTTGGTGGCCACGTCGGTTTTCCAGTCCATCGAACGCGCCGTAATCACCCTGTCGTTGTCCCCCAGATACACCAGGCGGGTACAGGCAGTAGCCACCGGCAGCGCCAGCATAAAGCCCGCCAGGGCCAGCGTCAGGTTGCGGGTGTGTTTGAGCAGTTGCATTCCCTTGTCTCCTCGGTGCTTGTCAAAAGCGCATGGACAGGCCCAGTACCGGGCCGCGCTGGGTCACGTCGTACTTGAACTTGTTGCCGGTAAAGTCGGTGGTGCGGTAATTTTGCGCCAGAACCCGATAGCCGACGCGGATGATCGTGGGGTGATCGGCCAGGTACATGCGATAACCCAGATAGCCCTGGGCGTTCCAGGTTTTCTTTGAGGAGGTATCCAGCCCGCCGGTGTCGGTTTCACCGGACAGGGTCCAGCGGTCGGTCAGGTCAGCCTGCATGCGCAGCCCCACGAACGGGTCGGTCCACTCGGTTTTTTTCTTGGTGCTGAACCCCAGCGAGTCAATGTCCAGCTTGGTTGACAGCTTGGTCCAGCGCACACCGATCGTAGGTTCGACACGCCAGGTGCGCGGCTCGCCAAAAATCGTTTGACCACCCAACTCATACTCATAGGCCCGGTAATAGGTGCCGACAGCCAGGGTGCTCTGGGTGATCGCCAGGCCCACCTTGCGCCCGTACACCCGTTCGGACTGATCGGTTTTAGCGTGGACGCCGTCGATATAAAAACCCAGTGTGCGATTGGTCAATTCCAGATTGCCCATAAATACCGTGCTCAGGTTTTCCCAGACATCCGCAAACGGAACATCAACCTTGGTATTGACCCCGCCAAGCGCCGCCTGCCCGCTCATGGAGGGCGCCCAGACAAAGGGGCTGGCCAGCAATAACCATTGTGAGTCCGCAGGCTGATCAGCATGTGCCACCTGCACGAACAGCAACAGCGGCAAAGCCGTTGCAGCTCTATTGAACCTTGTATTTTTCATCGCCCTGACTGACCAGCATCTGATTTGATCATTAGGTATAGCAGCTCTCACCTGAAAACCTGCTGTCAGGAGTAGGCATTGTTGCGATCAAAAACTCTTGTATGGGTTTTTACATAAACCAGCGATATTCCCGGGCACTGATTTCCTGCATAAAGGCCAGATGATCCTGGCGCTTGTTCTCGCAGTACACATCGACAAATTCGCCGCCCAGCCCTTCACGCAGCTGCGGCTGGTGCTGCATGGCGCGCACGGCCTCAAGCATGTCCAGCGGGAAGGCGATGCCGCTGCTGCGGTCTTCGTTCAGGGGCAGGATCGGCTCCTTGCCCGCTTCCAGCCCGTGTTCGAGCCCCACCAGAATCGCCGCCAATACCAGATACGGATTGGCATCAGCGCCCGCAAGGCGATACTCGACCCGCAGGTTTTTACTGTCCGATTCCGGGATACGCAAGCACGCATCGCGGTCCTCATACCCCCAACTGGCCTGGGTGGCGATATTGGTCGTACCGCCCAGGCGGCGAAAAGCATTGTGGTTAGGTGCAAATATCGGCATGCACGCCGGCAGTAATTCCAGGCAACCGCCGATAGCGTGGCGCAAGGGCTGCTGCTGGTTGGCCGCCAGCAAGTTGTTGCCGCCCGCGTCGTACAGACTGACATGCACATGCATGCCGCTGCCCGGGTGCTCCAGGTAGGGTTTGGCCATAAAGCTGGCGCGATAGCCATGCTTGAGCGCCACCCCGCGGGTGCTGCGACAGAACAGCGCCGCCCAGTCCGCGGCACGCAAACCGTCATCGAGGTGAGCGAAATTGATTTCGAACTGCCCCGGGCCCAGCTCGGCCGTAATCACGGTGGCATCAATCCCTTGGGCCTGGGCCGCATCGACCATGTCATCCAGCACCGGGGCAAAGCGCGACAACCGCTCGATATGCATAGTGGGCTGATCGTCGGCATCATCGCTCAAGTGATCACGGGGGAACTGCGGCAAGCCATCGCGCAGCTTCTTGTCGAACAGGTAGAACTCCAGCTCGAACGCCACCACCGGGCGAATGCCTTTGCGCGCCAGCCGGGCCAGCACCCGGGCCAGGACTTCGCGGGGCTCAAAGACGATCGGCTGTTCAGTGCCGTCAGAAGTGATCAGCATCTGGCCCAGGGGCTTGTCTTCCCAGGTCACCGGCTTGAGCGTGCCCGGTACCAGACGCCGCACGGCATCCGGGTCGCCATCGTTGAAACAATAGTCGCCTATCTTGAACAATCCGCCCTGCACCCCTAGCAACACACAGTTCTGCGGCAGTTTCAGGACGCTGCCGGCCGCGACTTTTTCCAGCATGTCGATGGGGTAACGCTTGCCGTAGAAATGCCCGGGGATATCCAGGGAGATCAGGTCGACATAACGCACCTCGGGGTTGCGCTGACGAAACGCACGCACTTCGGCCAGCAGATCAGAGCAGGCAGCATCCATCTTCAAGGTTCCTTTGTTGTTATCAGGTGTAAACCCACAGCACGCGGGCAAGCTGCTGTGTCAGGTTGGCGTAGCGACAGCGCGTATGGCTGTCGAACTGGAAACTGTCACCGGCATTGAGGGTGGCAGGTTCAGCGTCGTCGCCCAGCCACAGGGTCAATTGCCCTTCAATGACATAGCCGCCCTGCTCCGAGCTGTCGGTCATAAGCCGTTCGCCGCTGCTGGCGCCGGCTTCCAGCAGGCTTTCGAGCATGGAGAACGACGCACGGATTTGTGGCGAGACCAGGATATCGGTGATGCCGTTGCCCAGGTACAGCGTGCGTCGCTCGTCCGGGCGGGTCACCCAGGGCAACTGCTTGGGCTTGGGCAAACTGTAGAAATAGGTGGTGGGCACACCCAGGGTTTCACTGATGGCCGTCAGGTCGGCCACCGTGGGCTGGGACAGGCCGCGCTCGACCTGGGACAAAAAACCCACGGAGCGGCCAATTTTATCGGCCAGTTCCTTGAGCGTGTACTTCTTGTGCTTGCGCAGGTCGTGGATAAGGATGGCCAGGGCGGCCATCTCTTCTTGCTTGTTCATCCCGGGCCGCCATGAAATTTAAATCATTTATTTTCATGAAAAAATACAGATTAAATTTCATAAACGCAAGGTGCCTCCGTACAGGGGAGTTTTGTTCAATACGCTTGGGTCCGCGCCCCATAACCTCAGGGCTCAACCTTGGAGCGGAGAACAATAACGATGAGCGTGCTGATTTCAATGGCGGCGTTCGCCCTGGCAGCCTCCATCTCACCGGGGCCGGTGAATGTGGTGGCCCTGAGTTCGGGTATGCAGTTCGGCCTGGGGCCCAGTCTGCGCCATGTGCTGGGGGCCACCGTCGGTTTTGTGGTGTTGCTGCTGTTTACCGGTTTTGGCCTGCATGAAGTGCTCAAGCAGTGGCCGATCCTCACCGACCTGATCCGCTGGGCCGGCATGGCATTTTTGTTGTACCTGGCCTGGAAACTGGCGATGGATAACGGCCGCATCGAGTTTGGCAGGGACGCCCGGCAGCCATCGTTTTTTACCGGCGCCGCCATGCAATGGCTCAACCCCAAAGCCTGGCTGGCGGCGGTTGCAGGTATGGGCGCGTTTGTTTCGGGGGGCGAAGCCACGCTGATCTGGGCATTTGCACTGATCTACTTTGTAGTCTGCTACCTGTCAGTGGCCTGCTGGGCCTACACCGGCGCCTTTCTGAGCCGTTACCTGCACAGCACCCGGCGCATCCGCCTGTTCAATCGCGGCATGGCGGCCATGCTGGCGGGCTGCGCGGTGTCCTTGCTGTGGTTTTAGCCCTTGTACTGCCCGGGCGTGGCCGCGAGGTGTTTTTTGAACACCCGCTGGAAATGCGCCTGATCGGCAAAACCGGTTTGCTGGGCGATATCGGCGATCAACGCCCCTTCGCGCAGTTGCGCCTGGGCATGTTGAATGCGCCGATTGATCAGATAGGCGTGGGGCGTCATATGGTAACGCTGCTCGAAGGCACGGATCAGGTAAGCCTCCGACAGGCTGGCGGCGGCACAGATATCCTGCAGGCGAATGGTGTGCAGGAAACGCTCGTCGATAAATTTGGCGGCGCGCTCCACCCGTGCATTGGCGCTCTTGCGAAGCACCAGCGGGCCGCCCAGTTCCTGCTGCATCGCTGAAAAGAACTTGACCGCCGACTCGTGCTTGGCCAGCCCCTCGAGGTGCGGGTCGACCAGCTGCGCATACAGGGCGGTCAGGCCATTGAACAACCCCGGCGAGCGGGTGTGGGTGGCCGCCAGGGGCTGGAACACCCCGCTGGCCTGATCGTCAAACGCCTGTTGAATGCCTGCCAGCCACTGCGCATCGACATACAGCATCACATAGGACCATGGCTGGTCGTCCAGCGGATTACAGGCGTGGACATCTCCCGGGTTCATCAACACCACCGTGCCGGCGCTGATACCGTGACTGGTTTTCTCATGCAGGTAAGTGCAGCAGCCGGAGGTGATGGCGCCGATGGAGAAAATCTCGTGGGAGTGTCGGGCATAGCAGACCTTACGGCCATCGGCGATGGAGCGCGCTTCGATAAAGGGCAACTGCGCGTCCCGCCAGAACCGGGGTGTAGCGCAGTGTGTTGACGGGCTTGCGGGCATGGTAGCGTGACCGTGATGGGCAGGTGTCTGATCACCAGACTAGCACCTTGGCTGACCGTCCGTAGCAACTGCCGCAGGAACGAGGCTGCGTTCGGTTGCGAAGCGACCGTTAATCCTGCGAGTCGGGTTTACCTGGCACACCGCAGTGCCTGATTTTGCGGCGACTGCGTCGCCGGACGCAGCCTCGTTCCTGCGGCAGCTGCTACGGGTTACAGTTTTATTGGCTCGCTGTAAGGCGTCTGCAAATCACGCTCGGGGATTTCCCAGATCACCAGTTTTGGCGGTGTCTGTTTGAAGGCAGGATTGCTGAAGTAGCCATTGGCACCACCGGAGAACTCGCCACCGTCCTTGGAAAAGTCACCTATCGGTGCGCCAAGGGCCTGTTGCAGAAACTCGGCAAAGTTGGAGTTGCGCGAGAACGATGTGCCGATCAAGGCAACGTTGGGCAGGTTGTCATCGCCAAACAGATCATCCAGGTTATCTGCATCGCTTTGGGATAAATCGACTTTCTCACTGAACCGGCTGGCCGCCACCGATTCTACTGCGGGTTGCAACCCCACTGGCAACCATTCAAGACCGGCCAGCCGCACCAGATCTCCCGGGCGACGCGCCGGGTCTTGCCGGGCAATTTCATAAAGCTTGTGCGGCGTGGCGCTGATCCCCATTGCCTGTACCTGCACGGCAATGGCCCTGGCTGCCGCCGAGGCCCCGGCTTCACTCCAGTGGGTATCAGTGCGCAGATAGGCATCGCTGCCCACAGACTGAAGAACTGGCGCGAGATCCACAGCGCTCACCCCTGCCTTGTTCAATCCCTCAACCCAGGCTTCGGCGCGATGTTGCAACTGTACCGGGCGGCGTAAATCACAGAGTTGCGCACTGGCAATCCGGCTCTTGTCCGGCACCACGGCCACCAGCAAGCGGATACCACGCCCGGCTAACTGCTGCTGGATTTGACGCACCGCTGCTGCCTTGGTTTGAGCATTAACCTGAGCATGACGATTGATGCGCATTTCATCGGTCAAGAACAGCCAGCCCGTACAGCCCGGACGCACCCGCGCGCCGGTGTCGTGGAACAGCAACCAGCTGGCGCCACGCTCCAGATCGGCCGCCTTTTGTGCAACGCCGGACTCGGACAACTGCTTGGCAATTCTGTGGGTCACCTCGCCATGCAGCACCGCATCACGGCTCAGGTCAGGGGCAAGCATCTGTATTTTGCCGCTGGCAAACAACCACAGGGACGAGGCAAAGCTCGCCGCCAGAAACAGCACAAACACTGCGCCGCCAAATCTGCTCACACTGGCAGTGAATTCAGTGGCTACAGCCGGTTTGGGCGATGACGAGGACATGGGCGCGACCATTAGAACTGGAAGTACAGAAAGGGCACCGCTTCACGGCTCGCTATCAAGGCGAACGACAGCAGAAAACCCGCGACTGGCCACAGCGCCGCCATCGGCGCAAACCAGAATTGCGCACCAAAACGCTCTTCATACCGGCGCTTGAACAGCGGCGCGATGATGCACGCCACCCCCAGCAATGCCGCCAGGCCGTGAGCCGAGCGCAGGGTCACGGCCAGCGCGTCGCCCAGGGCAAACTCGTGCAAACCCAACTGAGCGGCGTACATATTCAGGGCCGAAGCAAAATCCTGAGCGCGGAACAAGGTCCAGGCCATAAACACAAACAGCAGCGTCAATGTATGTGACAACCATGACGGAATGCTCGGCAGGCTGGAACGCGACCACAACCGGTCCACACACAGCGCAATACCGTGGGCCGCGCCCCATAGCAGGTAGTTCCAGCTGTCACCGCCATGCCACAGCCCCGCAATGGCCATGGTCAGGAACAGGTTGCGATAGGTTTTCCAGGCACCGTTGCGGTTGCCGCCCAGGGCGATATAAAGATAGTCCCGCAGCCAGCTGGACAACGACATGTGCCAGCGCCGCCAGAAGTCCTGAATGCTGCAGGCCAGATACGGCTGGTTGAAGTTTTCCGGGAAATGAAAACCCAGCATCAGGCCCAGGCCAATGGCCATGGCGCTATAGCCTGCAAAGTCGAAAAACAGTTGCAGCGAGTAGGCCAGGCAGCCGATCCAGGCGTCGACAAAAGAGGGGTTGTCGAGGTGAAACGCAACATCCACCAGCGGCGACAGGGTGTCGGCAACCAGCACTTTCATGCACATGCCGATCATGAAACGGCGCGCACCCAGGGAGAAATTCTGCCAGTCGAAATAACGTTGGGTGAGTTCGCGACGCACCCAGTCATAACGAATGATCGGCCCCGCAATCGAGTGGCCGAACATCGAGATATAGGTGGCGTAATTGATAAAGCTGCGCTCCACCGGCACGGTGTGGCGATGTACATCCACCAGATAGGAAATCGCCTGCAGCACGATAAACGAAAGCCCGGCGGGCAGCGCCACCCGCTGCCATTCCAGCGGCATCGCCCCCGGATACGTGATCCAGTCGATCCAGGTTGCGGCCAGGATATTGGCGTACTTGTACCAGCACAGCACCGCCGTGTTGAACACGATCAGCGCGATCAACAGCCGCACCCTGCCCCGGGAGTCCTCACGACTGCGATCGATGAGCAACCCGCCAAGCCATGCCACGACCGTCAATGCCACATGCAACGCGAGGAACATCGGGTTCAACCAGCCATAGAACAGCCAGCTGCCGATCAACAGAATCACGTTGCGCCACTGCGGCTTGCCCAGGGCGTAGACCAGCATAAAGGCCGGTAAAAACAGCGTCAGGAACTCGAGTGAGGCGAAGACCATGGTGGCGGTGCAATCCGATCAGTGGGACAGAGTATCCGTGGTGCTCAACAGGCGCGGCCCGCTGACAGAAGGCACCAGCAATACGCTGTAGCGCTCGCCCGCCTTGAGCATGCCCAGATCCAGCGGCGCCCCCACGTTGGTATTGGCGCACACCAGTTGTACCGACAGGTTCACCGGGTTGATCGAACGTCGCTGCAGGCTGGCCACCGGTACTGCCTTGAACAGATCGCCCGTGCGCCCCGCGGGACGCAGGCTGGCATCGCTGCAGGACTCGTCGACATTGACGAACGCCAGTGAAGCCTTGAGGCCGTTGAAGTCATCCGGTGTTTCGCGCACCGCGACTTGTTCGATCCCGTCGCCTTGCGGCACCACCACAATGGTCGCGAACTCACCGGGCTCGACCTTGAGGTCCAGGGCCAACCGGTGCGCACCACTGGCCAGCGAGCCCTTGACGGCCTTGCCCGAATCCACCGGGAACAACAATGAAGCAGGCGCTGCCGTTTCAAGGCGCAACGGTGGTTGCCCGGGCTGGCCCATTACGTCCAGAGGGGCAGCGGTGGCGTTGACGAAGCGGATAAAGGCGGCGTCCTGATCGGGGCCAGTGGGGTACAGCGCAACGTCGGCAGCCAGCGCATGCGCGCTGCAAAACAACACTGCCGTGCTCAATACAGCTCGGATCACTTGTTTGCACCCTTGGCACTGACCGCTTCAGGGGGCAGCTTGCCCAATGCATCACCGATGGCGTTGGCCCAGGATTTGTAACCCGCTACAGTAAAATGCTGGCCGTCAGTGGTCACCCACTGCCCCGGCTTGGAAAACTCCAGCGAATCGATGTAAGTACAAGGTGCAACATTGGTCGCCAGGAACGCAGATATCAGCTTGGTGCGGGCATCGTTCTTCTTGTACATGCCACCTTCCTTGCCCCACGCCGGGCCTACCCAGGCGCACTTGGCGCCATTGGCGGTAATTTCCTTGGCCAGGGCAGACACGTTTTGCCACGCCCACGCCTTGGGAAACACCGGCTTGTCGTAAGAGGCCATAGTGTCTGCAATCACCAGCACCACCAGATCCGGTTTATCCGCTGCAAGCAACTCCTTGATCGGCGTAGTGGTCGCGTCACGCCCCCTGATCACAATTTTACCGTTACCCTTTTCTTCGGCTCCACAATCGACTTTTTTGGTAATCAACCAATCGCCGGCACTGGCACCGCACGCGCCAATCGAGTGCACATTTGCGCCCTGCTGGGTCAGGTTGGCGTGCAGCGGCTCCATCAAACAGTTAGGCAGGCTCATGTGGCTTTCCCCTAGAACAAGAAGGGTCATACCGGCAAGAACGGAAGAAGGCATTTAAAGTCTCCAGGACATCAATTGGAATAAGGCGAACTGTATGGGCTGACCGGCAGCTCCATAGGGCCATTCATATTTTCAAACATATAGCGCAGGTACATCGCCCCGGTGATTTGCTGGTAGTCCTGAGCATTATCCAGACCCAAATTGGCCCCCAGGAAAACGCTCGACCCGAACTTGTACTCACCGGCAGCGGCCAGGCTGTAACCGACGCCAGTCTTGCTCTCGCCGGAGTAGCGCTGGTCGTTGGTGGCCTGCATGTCCTTGTCACCGGGGAAGTAGTCGGCACCGGCCTGATGGGTGTACTGAACGCCCACCGAGCCCTTGACCTGGTAGCTGAAGCGATCGGTGCGCTGCGACCAGGCCACCGGCACGCCCAGGGCAAAGTAGCTTTGCGGGCTGAAGTAGCCGCCGTGGCCATAGGTAAAGAAGTTCTGGTTGTTCTCAAAACTCATGCCGGTAGCGCTCAGACCCAGTGTCAGCTTGCTGTCCTCGGTGTTTTGCAAATACCAATACACTCCACCGCCCAGTTCGGCACGGCTGTTGGATTCGACGTTATGACCCAGCAGCTTGTGCCAGGCGCCGTAGCCATAGGCGCCGACAGCCTGGTTGTCATAGCTCAGCTGACCACGGCCGCCGTTAGCCGTTACGCCACCCCACGTCTGCCCGGTGCGCTCATCGGTGGTACCGGCGAATGACGTTACGCTGTCGATCACCGGGCGGCGTGAAACATTGACGCCATAACGCACATTGGAATTGCTGGCGAGCGGGCGATCGACACTCACGCCACCGGCCACGGTGCTGTATTGAAAGCCGATCGGCGTGGTACCGAGGTCGGCCTTGATCCCTTCATCCGGGCGAGCGTAGCCAACGCTCACACCCACACCACTCTCACGCTGGGCGCCAATCCCCTCGGTTGACTCTTTGCCACTACCAAAGCGTTCGGCGGCATAAACACCCACCCTACCCGCATTCAGGGACACCGGTGTCACACGTACGGCGATACGGTTGTCACCCGCCGGAAAGTTAATTTCCAGCGGTGTTTCGATATCGGTCATTTTGCCAAGGCCAGGCTCACTGTCGTTGTTGCGAATAGTGACGCCCTGGGTCACGTAGGCACTGCGCTCCTGGAGGATACTGTCCAGCGCACGCTGGGCCGAACTGGCTTGGTCCACCGCCACATTGACCGTGCCTTGGGGTAAAAATGGATTAGCCCCGGCACCAGCATTACGTCCCACCGGCAAGGTGCCATTGCCTGTCCTGGAAGGCAGGGGTTGCCCCGGATAGACATCGCTGGCCAACAGCGCATTGTCGTCTGCCATATAAGCGCTCGAATCGAGCGTGGTTTGGGCGGGCGCGGGAATCGCATCGATGGCCCCACGCCCCATCTGATTGGCTGGGCCCGACAAGCCGGCGAACGGGTTCGGCGCAACGCCAGATACGCCGGCCTGAGCCGTAAGGTTGCGTTTTTTCTCGGTTTGCTCGATGTCCACGGCCTTGCGCAACAGGTGCGCAGCCTGAGCGCTCTTGCCCATGCTGCGGTAGATTCGTGCCGCTTCGGTCAAAGACTGCGGGTCGTAGTTTTGCAGTTTCACAAACTGCTCCAGCGCACGCTCGGCGTAGCCGTTATCTCGGGCCAGAACCGCAGCGTCCGCGGCATTGAGGAGGATTTGCGGATCGTTGGGCTGACGTTGCAGCAAAGGCTTGTACAGCTCAAACGCCTTGGCGTTATTGCCGCTGCTGACGTACATCCGCGCCAGCGCCGAAGTCGCACCGGCGTCCCCAGGCCGCGATGCCAGCGCCGGTGCCAGAGTGTCATAAGCGCCCGCCAGGTCACCGCCTTCACGCAGCAGATCGGCCTGACGAATGCGGTACTGATACAGCAGGTCGTCGAAACGTTTGCGTGTGGCAACGCTCATTCGCTGGTTTTGCAGGCCGCGCAGGATCGAGTTGACCTGGGCATCATTACCCGTCTTGAGCAGCAGATTGGCGTACTGCAACATCAAGTCGGCGGAAGGTGTCGGTGTCTGGTTGATCACATCGCGCATCATGGTCAACGCTCGCGTGGAATCTCCTGTGTCCACATAAGCCGAGGCCAGCGTTGCCATACGATCCGGACTGCGGCTCGCCATCGGTTGCAACCGGTCGAGCAGTGCCAGGGCTTCCTGACGCTGGCCACGCTTGGCCATGGTGGCAGCGAGCTTGACCTGCACCGTCAGCGTGATCTGATCCGCCAAATCGTTCATATCTGCGGTGCGACGACCCACTGGAATCCGGCTTATGGCAGCCTGGGCAGCGTCCCACTGCTCCATTTCCACTGAGAGCAGAGCACTGGTATAGAGGGCGTCAACATCTGTCGGATGGGCTTTGAGGTAGCTGTCGATCAGAACGCGGGCTTTTTGCGGCTCACCGGTTTTCAGGTAAAGGCGGGCGAGATCAAAACGGGTCCAGACGTTGTCCGGGTCATCTTTGACCGCTTGCACCAAAGCTTGTTGTGCGCCCCGGGTATCGCCACGCTGCTCGGCCAATGCCGCAGCCTGCGTGTAGCGCAGCGCACGCAGTCGACCGCCACCGCCCATTTCGGCCTGCTGGGCCGGGGTCAGGGTATCTAGCAGGCGCAAGGCCTCATCGGCCTGCCCCGCTTGCGACAGAACATTGACCAGCCCTTGTACGGCCTGAGCATTGTCCTTCTGCACACTCAGCACCTGACGGTAACTGGCTTGAGCCTCATCGAGCTGACCGTTCTGAGCCTGAATATCCGCGAGGGCCAAACGTGCCTCGATGCCCCTGGGGTTCACTCGCATTGCCTGGGCAATGCTTTCCCGGGCCTTGGCGGGCTGGCTCTTGGCCTGGTTGCGCGCCTGTTGCAGCAAAGCCCAGTAGCGCACGTTATCCAGCGCCGGCTTCCAGCGCGAGCCGCCGTTGCCGATAGCGCGGTTCAAAAGTTGCTCAGCTTCGCTCAGACGGTCCTGTTGCTGACGCACCACACCGAGCCCACCCAAAGCATCAGGATCATTCGCCTTGTTTTTCAAGCGTGCGGCAAAGGCTTGCTCGGCACCCGCCTGATCACCTTTATCCAACGCCTTGAGCCCACGCTCGACCAGCGGATCAGGTTGCCAGGCCGGTACACGGTCTGCAGTGCTGGCTTTCAATTTACCTTTGTTCAGCAGGTCACGAATTTCCTGATCATCTGGATGAGCCTTTAAAAAGGCTTCGAACAACGGCACCTGGGCAGCACTCGGCGGACCGGACCAGACCAGCGCCAGACGCCAGCTTTCATCAGCGTCACCGCCGATGTCGGGCCGGGTCGATAGCTTGGCCAGATTACGGATACCTTCAGGGCGACTGTCTTCGTAACGAATCAGTTGCTTGGCCAGAAACAGCGCCAGAGTCGAGTCGTTGGGCGTCTCGCGCAGCAAGCGCTCCATGCCTTTTCGCGCTTCTGGCCAACCTGCAGGATTGAACGCCAGGTTGTTGTAATACTCACGTCCCACCGTGCCTGACGGTGTGCGACCGGCAAACAGTTTGGCAAACACCTGAGTCGCCTCATCTCGCTGATCGCTATCGACCAGACGTCGGGCCTCATCCAGCAGTGCTTTGTTCTGCGTCTCAGTCAGGGCAATATCCTGTTCCAGCTGCGCCGCCAGCCACGGTCGGGGCGACAGGGCCTGCAAACGCGCCAGGTATTGCCTGGCTTGCTCGGGCTTGTTCTGTTTGAGGCTGGCAAAGCCCATACCATAAAGGGCATCCACTTGATTGGGGTCCAGACGCAAGACTTTTTCCCAGGCCTCGGCCGCCCGTTGTGCATTGGCGCGGCCTTGCCAGTACTGACCCTGTTCGACCAGCCGCGCTTGCACGTCGCTGGTATCGGCGTGGACGGCTGTGCCGATGACTGCGGTTAGAATCCCGATGGCTAGTGCGTGGCGGTGCGGACGCATGACGTCTCCCAAGACAGTTTGAGTGTTCCGTCATCACGAAACTGAAAGCGGTTTTCTGCCCAGCCGAGTGCGAACAGGCTAAGCATGACGTTGTAATACAAAGGCTCGGTACGTTCGCCATCGGCCTGCCCCAGCGCCTTCGTGAGGGCTAGCTCGGTTCGACGCTGCTGGGCTTGGGCAAGCCAGGGCTGGCCTTTGGCCTGGAAGTAAGGAATCAGCGCGGCGGAGAAGCCGAACGGCCCCTGCCCCTCTAGCGTACCGCTCCTGACCTGGACCTTTTCCGGTGGAATGCCAGTGGAAGCCGTGCTGTTCGCCATGCCCTCCAGTCGCGCCAGCAACGGTGCTGCCAGCACATCGGATTTGGGCGTCATGCCTGCCCACAGGTAAACGCGAATCGCGTCGTAACTGCCCAGTTCGCCATTAACCGGATCGACCACGAACAGACCGCTGTTCGGCCCGGTGGCACGATAGCCGATCCAGTCGGCAACATAGCCCTTGGGGCTGGAAGCCTTGACCATTTTCACGGTGTTTTCGGCAATTTCTTTCCACGGCCCGGCCGGTGCCTGCATGGCCAGCCGCCGCAGCAACGGCAGCGGCAGATAGCTGGGATTCAAGCGCCACAGATGATCTGGCTGCACAAAGCCTTGAGGCCCGGGCAACACCATTTTGCCCAGACCGGGCAAGCTCACGACCAGTTGGCTCTGGATGTTTTCAAGCAGATGCAAGGCTGCCTCGCGGTAGTCCGGGCGCTGCCACAGACGTGCCGCTTCGAGCAACGAATAGGCAATCCACAAGTCCGAATCGGACGCTGAATTGGCGTCCTGCAATTGCCACGTCCCGTCCTTGCCCTGCCCCCACAACCAGCCTGGCAAACGCGTGCTCACGTCGGCGCCAGCCATATTGGCCAGGGTCCATTGCCATAACCTGTCAAAGCGCGCCTGATCATTGCCGATCAACGCAAATAACATCCCGTAGGACTGACCTTCGGAAGAGCTTTGGTTGAGCTGTGGGCTGGACTCCAGCATACGGCCGTCAGCCTGTACAAAGCGCGAAGCGTAGGCTTGCCACAGCGGCCAGTCGGCTTTTTGGCACCTGGTGTCCTTGGCCATCGCGGGGGTCAGGGCGATACCTGCCAGAGCGCCTGCCAACCACAGCAGCGCACGATGCAGGCGCCGCGGTGAGGAATTAAAACGTTTGATCGCGAAGAACCCCATGAGCCGTCAGTTACCTAGTCGTTTGTTGGCGCGTGCGCGCAGTGCCAGATAAGCCAGACCACTCAGCAAAATCACCCCCAGACCGGTCAGCAGCAGGGACAGGACCACATGGCGCGACATCAACCATTGCAGGTACTTGATAGGCCCCAGGCTGCCAACGTAGTACTGCTCGTCCGCCACCAGAGGCTCGATGTTTTTACCGCGTACCACCACCAGACTGCCCTGGATCGAATGGGTGTAATCCTCACCTCCGATCAGTGCATTTGTGGCATCGGCCAGACCTTGCGGTTGACCACTGGCGATAACCACAACACTGCGCCCTTTTTTAAGCGGCGATTCGAAACCGGTCAGGTAAGTGCTACGCGCGCCACCGGAAAACGCCATCGCCAACCGCGTCTTGCGAATATTGGCTTCAGGATCGGGGCTAAACCAGTCACGTAGCCGCATCGGCAAGTCAGATAAATGAAAGCTCTGCTGGCCTTCGCCATCGTTAGCGGGCAGGCGATCGGCCCAATGTGTCAGCAAAGGCTGATTGGCACCGGACGCCAGCACCAGCAAGTCCTTGTCCGCAGCGCCCGCCACCTGATCCGCCTGAATCACCTGTACGCCAGTAGCCGGGTAGCCGGTGGACTGGCCAAATCGGCCGAGCAGTGTGAGGTAGGCATTCAAATCAGCAACCCCGGCATCATCCGGCAACACCACGGCGGTTTGCGACAGGTCAGCCATACGGGTAAACGGAAAGCCGGAATCCTTGAACACGCCCAGGTTGGGCATGGCGATAAAGTGGTCGTAGCCGCTCAAATCAAGGGTCGACTCGGGATCAATCGCACCGCGCATATTGTCAATGATGATGTCGTTACATTGGCCCTGCTTGATGTAATCGAACATATAGCGCAACTGCAGGCGGGACTGCAGGGCCACCGAGTTCAGGGGCAGCAACACATTGGTTTCGCGGTCAAGGCTGTCGTCTGAC
Source organism: Pseudomonas bubulae (assembly GCF_900618535.1). GTDB lineage: Bacteria > Pseudomonadota > Gammaproteobacteria > Pseudomonadales > Pseudomonadaceae > Aquipseudomonas > Aquipseudomonas bubulae. Next base: position 1,097,131 of record NZ_UYJA01000001.1, read on the forward strand.
TTCAGTGTTCTGAGCACACTGCTGTCGAGCCTGTCCCGGGACAGCAGGTTCTGCGACTGAATCAGCGCGTCATTAAAACTGATAATGAACGACGAATTGTAGGACTTCTCTTGCGGCGTATAGCGGTATTTAAGATTCAGCGGCGCGCCTTCGTTACGCCAGGTAAACAAATCCGGCGGAAAATTCAACGGCACGGTGATGTCACCCGGGTTGTAGCCGGACACCGCCAGTTGCTTGGCCTGCATCAACTCACCAATCTTTACCGGGCGATCACTGGGCAACCAGTTCGGCGCGTCATAGGGCTTGCGGGGCTGCACCACCTGCAATCGATCGATCACCACGCTGCTGCCCGACAAGGCCTGGCTGCCCAGTACCAAAGCAGTTGCGGCACTCTTGAGTTCGGCACCGTCGCGACCGCTGACCACCAGCAGCTTGGCATTGACGTCATTCGGATTGGTCATCAAGGTCAGGGTCGGGCCCTTCGCTGGCGGTAGACTAATACTGCCAATCTGCAGCGCATCCGGACCGCTGATCAAAACCACCGCACTGCCGCTGGCGGGAATTTGGTTGTAACTCGAGGAAAACCGTGCACCCCGAAAACTGGCTTGGGCGCCAAACCACGACGACAGTGCACCGGCTGCTTCGAGCGTGGCGTTGTCAGGCGCAGAGACGAACACAAACGGCAAATCCAGGGCCCGGGTATCGCGACGATCGAAAAATGGCAACGGCAAGATGGACAGATCATTGGGTAAACCCAAGGGCGATACATCAATGCTCAAGCTGGTGGCGTTGCTGATCTTGGCCCACAGGCTGGTGTGCTGCGGATCTTCGCAACTCATGGTGTAGTGCCCGATAAACTGCAAACTCAGACGGTTGAACTCGGTAATCAGGTGCGCCGGTATGTCGACGACATGCTGTTGCAGTTGCCCGGCTTTGTCCTTGGGCAACGGCAGGCTTGCCGCCACTTCATCGTTGATGATGACGTTGATTTGCGACAGCTCTTCCAGCAATGCCGGCGAGTAGGTGTACTGCAAGTTCAACTTGGCACCCGTCACAATCGAGTCGGCCCGCACATCGAAACTGACACTGTCGCTCGATTCCACACCACGCAGGTTCATCGGATAATTGCGGCCCAACTGTTTGAGGGTCACGGTGTAATTATTGCTACCGGTTGCAGCAACGGCTGGAGCGCTCTCGGCGCAGGCAGCGCCGCTGTTCAAAGCCAGCAAGGCACACGCAATGCGTGCCAGGGCACGACGCGGATCGCGCAAATTGGCGAAGACTGAAGACGTTGAATTCATCACTTATCCTGGATGTTTTCTAGCTTTGATGGGGCGACGCGGCGACGGCGCAGCAAGCTGCGCACTTCCATGAGCGAGGCTTTGAAGAGTTCTTGGATACCGCGAAAACCAATTCGGCTGACTCCGCGCAGGGCCACCAGCGGGGTATCAACCTGCCCGCTACCCCAGGTCGATGCCCAAGTGTCGGCACGGGAAAAGGTGAGACGTACCAGATCACTTTGCTGGCGCAGAGTCAGAGCTTCAAATTGAACGCCGAGCAATTCACCGCGACTGAATACAATCACAGCCGGGAACAGGCTCAAGTGCTGGCTGCGCAATAGCGAAATCTGCACCTGCTCGCCTTGAGGTACGCTGACGCCCTGTGGCAAACGCAAGCCCATGCCTTTTTGCGAAAAGTCCTGGGTAACGCCGTCTATCACACTGCCATCGGCACGGACCAGGCGCACCGGTAATGTGGCAGCAACCCGCGGCTCGGCACGAACCTGCCGGGTTTCACTGGCCACTGCCACGGCGGCACTGGTGATGATCACGTTGTAGAGCGTCCACAACAGGTTGATCAACAGCGTGGTCGTGGCGCCCTCCTCACCCATTGCCAGCCGCGCGATCCCGTACGCCATCCCTGCCATGTTAAGGGTCAGCAGCACGATATATGGACGGGCGAGCTTCCAGTCGAAGTACTTCTCGTCAATGATCCCGCCCTTGTCGGTCACGTTGAAACCACCGAACTTGGGGTTGACCAGCGCCACCAGCACCGGGGCCATGATGTACCAGGCCAGTACTGTCTCGTAGACCTCGTTCCAGAACGAATGCCGGTATTGCCCCTGAATGCTGGAGTTGGTGAGGCTGGCATGAAAAATATGCGGCAATGCATAGGCGGCAATCATCAAGCCCGAGGCATGAAAGATTTGCGCATCAAAAAACAGAAAAGCCAGCGGCGCCGTCAAAAACACCAAGCGCGGCAAACCATAGAAGAAATGCAGCATTGCGTTGAGGTAGCACAGGCGCTGGCCCAGGTTCAGGCCCTTGCCGAACAGCGGATTGTCGGTGCGAAAAATCTGCGCCATACCCCGCGCCCAGCGAATACGCTGGCTAATGTGGCGTGAAAGGCTTTCCGTGGCCAGACCCGCTGCCTGCGGTATCGCCAGATAAGCAGTGTTGTAGCCGGCGCGGTTGAGCTTGAGCGCGGTATGGGCATCTTCGGTCACAGTTTCGACCGCCACCCCGCCGACTTCCATCAGCGGCTTGCGACGGATCACTGCGCAAGAGCCACAGAAAAACGTGGCGTTCCACAGGTCGTTGCCGTCTTGCACCAGACCATAAAACAACTCGCCTTCGTTGGGCACCGAACGGAAGGTGTCGAGATTTTTTTCGAATGGGTCGGGCGAAAAGAAAAAGTGCGGCGTTTGCAACATCGCCAGCTTGGGGTCTTTGAGGAACCAGCCAATGCTCACTTGCAAGAAAGAGCGGGTCGGCACGTGGTCGGCATCGAAAAATGCTACGAACTCGCCACTGGTGACCTGCAATGCTTCGTTGAGGTTACCGGCCTTGGCATGACGGTTGTTGTCACGGGTGATGTAGTTGACGTTGATCTGCTCGCAGAACTCGCGAAAGTCTTCGCGGCGACCGTCATCGAGCACATGCACGCGCAGCTTGTCCTGTGGCCAGTCAATTGCCTGAGCGGCAAAGATGGTCAGCTTCACGATATCGAGCGTCTCGTTGTATGACGGGATAAACACGTCAACCACTGGCCATTCGCTTGGCGGGCCCTTGAGCAATACCGGCTGGCGCCGCAGCGGCCAGGCCGTTTGCAGGTAGCCGAACACCAGCACCACCAGGGCATAGATTTCGGCCAGCACCAGGCCATAACCGAACGCCATGTCGACCCAGTCGTCGAACCCCAGGGTTTCGGTCAAGCGCCAGTATATATAGCGCAACGAGGCCGTGAGTGACAGGCCGATCATGATCAGGATGGTCAGGCGCCCGGGTATCCTGCGCAGCACCAATGCTGCAACAAAGCAGCCGATGGCAAAGATGCACTGCGCATAGAATTCGAACGGTACGGTAATGATCAGCAGGCCCAAAAGCCCGCAAAACACTGCGGTACCGGCAAGCAGCGCACGGCGTGCCGCAGCCGGCCACTGATCAAGATGATCTGACAGCGACTGGGCCCAACGCTGAAACCGGCTTTGCGCAACCTGGGGGGGGCTGTTTGACTGACTCATGAAGCTGAGCTCTCGGTTACACGGGCGTTCTGCAAAGCAGCCTTAAGGTGTTCGCCAAGCAGTAAAACCCCTTCACCACCTACAGACCGGACGGGCACCGTCAACGGGTTGCGGCCGTAAGCCAAGGCCTCGCCAAAACCGTGATCCTGCTCTACTACCCCCGTCAACTGCGCACCCAGACGGCGCTTGAGCACTTCGAGCATGTCGCGGGAAAACTCGCGCCCGGGCTCAAATTGATTGACCACATAGCTGCGCGCAACGTTGGCTCCCAGCAGACGGTCCATATGCTCCAGGGCAATAAAGCTGGCCGCGTCGGCAGCAGTGACCACCAGCACCTGATCGGCCACATCCAGCGCCTGCTGCAGGTACGCCGAGCGGCCGCTGGGCGTATCGACAATCACCAGGTCATGTGTGCCAAGGTCCATGCGTTCCAGTTGCCGTGCCAGCCAGTGGCGGTCCTGGCTTATTTCGCGCTCCAGGGCACAGCGCTGGTCATCGCTCAACACGCCGTAGGGCAGCACTTGTACATCGTTGAATCCCTGCTGCAGATTGCTGCTCCAGCAGGCGCTGCCGATGCCGGTCACGCCGGATTCAACGCCGAGGTGATGGTGCAGGGCATTTTGCGGATCAAGGTCGATGGCCAGGGTCTTGCCACCCTCCAGACGCAGGCTGCTTGCCAGGCTGGCGGCCAGCGTGGTCTTGCCAACGCCGCCCTTGGCCGAGACCAGCACCACGACACGAGCCTTGCACTGCGGCGTGCGCAATTGTGCCTGCAGGGCCTCGGTTTCGGCCTGACGAGCAAGCGCTACTTCAGCGAGCAAATTACGCAGCGGGATGGCAACGTCGGCAGTGCTCATCAGCGGTGCCGGATCTTCGGCTTTCGCCAATGCCACGCAGACTGGCGCAACCGGTGGCAGAGCAGCAAGTACCGGGGCCGTGACTTCTTCAGGCTCAGAGGCTTTAACTTGAGCTGGCGGCGTATTGGGGTATTCGAACTGACTGTCGAACTCGTGATAACTGTCCGAAGTGGCGCCGAACCTGCTGAACAAGTTCGATATGTCGTCTGTACGACTCATAAGTAGGTTCCTTCCGGACTGAGTATTCACGACGCATGGCCAGCAACAGGGCGTCAAAATAAGCCATCACAATGATATCGTCAATAAATTGAACAAATTTGGATTAATATCGTAATTGCAAGCACAAATAATCAGGCTATTCGCCATTTTATTGACGAATACGGCTATTTTTATTTGGCGCTGCTCGCGTCGCTCTCAACCAATCAACCCAATCCTTTGTAATGACGAGGCTTATACGCGAAGGCCGGAAAGACCGGAAAATGCGCAGGAAATGCACATCAATTAGACGAGTGATCCATTGGCGGACCGACAGACAGCAATTAGCGCGCCATTATGAACAAAGTTGAACGTTACGCAGCGACTAACGGTGCACCGCTGGTCACCCTGATCGGTTCCTCAGATTCATGCCGGTACTTTCGGGCACAACCATGTCTACCAGGCTGTTTTCAGGCCCTTTTCGATGCGCGCCATCAATCCTACCCTAAACTTTAGTTATTACCGGTTACCGGTAGTAACAGGTTTCAAACCCGCAACGATAAGGAGAGCATCATGTCTGAGCACTTCAAAAACCTCCGGGGCGATACCCCCTTTGGTGCTGCCAGTCCGGAAGGCAAACGTGAACTGGCCGTCGCGGCTGCTTTGACCTTGATCCAGTCCAAGGTGCTGAATTCAGCCAGCTCCGGTCAGTTACAGACAGAAATGAATAACCTGAGCAAGTACGCCGATCAGATTCAGGCGGCACTTGAAGTCGTGTGAAGGAGCCAGACAAATCGCAGACAAAAAAAAGCCCGCCTTTCGGCGAGCCCCGGACCAACCCTTGACCGGCTCTCAATGGCGGCTGGACAAGTATTCGCGGCGCATATCAAGCGCCCAGCCATCGAGCACCAGCTTGAAATCATCCAGCGTCATGACCTGAGAATCATTTTCCAGCGCCAGCCCTGTCCCCTTGCGCACCACTTGCGCGACCACCTGCTGGTCAGCAGCATCGATCACGGCGATTTCGGTGCTGATTTCACTGTCCTGATCACGCATCCCGACCGCCGTGCTGACCCCAGCGGCGAGCAGGGTCACGGGCAAATACTCATAAAACCGCAGGCCCTGGGTACTAGCCGAGAGCGAGACTATGGCCGGCCTGACAATCAGCGTGCCAGGCCCCGGGGCCGCGACAACCGTCATGACCTTGCCCAGTTCGCGCTTGAGCGCAGCATCGTAATAACCGGTTACGGCCGACAGCGTGGACTGTGGCCCCCGCCCGGTCGGTAGCACCCACGGGTAAAACTGGCTTGGCTCGATATAGACGCCGGTGTAATGGCTGATATCCAGATCAGGGCTTACCCAGGACAGTACGGCCTGCCCGGAAGGCAACTGCTTTTGCGCCAACTGGCTGTAATCGGACAGATAGCCCGAAAACTCTTCGGGCGGGATGGTCTTGCTGGCACAGGCCGCAAGCAAAATGGACAAGGCAGCCAGCAGCGGCAGCGAAAGACTGGTTCGCATGGAGCAGGAATTCCCGGGACGATGTTTTACAGGAGGGTTCTCATCAGCCCCGGGTGCCAGAACGAGCGCGGCGGGACTAATTGCGCACAGCTTGCCTGAACGCAATTGCTGGCAGATGTCCGGTTTGTTTCCGCGAAGCAGGGATATTGCAGAGGTGAAACAAATGGCGGGAATTGATTGAGCCAGCAGTTAATAACCTGAAGCGCAGCGTGGATGACACGCTGCGCAGTTAAAGCACCAGAGGATCAGTCGTCCCTGTCATCACGATCGCGATTGCGGTCATAACGGCGATCATTGTCGCGACGATCGTAGCCGCGGTCATAACCCCGATCATCATGCCCGCGATCGTATCCACGGCCCGAGTCGTAACCTCGATCGTGACCATGCCGCCCCCCGTCGTACCAGACAGGCGCGCAGCCGCCCAGCAGAAAAGCGCCTGAGACGGCCAGGATCAATAGGGTTGTGCGCTTCATTTGAGCGTCCTGAAAGAAAAGTTCATAAATATGACAATAAAAACGACCAATGATTCCTCGATACCCGCGGCTGCTCCCGCCCTCGCAAAGACTGCGTACTGGGGCACACGCCCCTACCTGACCCACCCACTTACGCCTGCCTGGTGTTGGTTAATTGGGGAGCAGAATGACAACCGACGGTGAATAAATCTGCAAAAAGCAGTGCAAGTTGACCTGATCAAGCTTCAATTACAGGTATAGAACCGCACCGAACAACCAGCGCCAACGACAGCCTGTCGCTAACTGCCCGATCCCTCACGGGAGGTCGCATCGGAGTGTGATCCGGGGCTGCCGGCCAGCGCACAAGCGCAGCTGACAAGCATCAGGCAGATCGCACTCCGATGCGGACAGATAACCGGCTCCAGGAGAACCGGGGGCGCATTGAACGCCTTCAGAGCAGACGCGCCCTGGATAAAAGCGTTTCAGTGATCAGCGCCACAGCCTGCGCCTTAGAAGTCAAGGCCGTGTCGATGCTGAATGGAGCAGTGCCCCACGCCTCATATTCATGATCGAGAACAGACTGCCAGGTTGGGGGCGTCAGCCCGGGAATATCGACCTCCCTGGTTTCCACCCGACGCTGGTGCTCGCGCCTGTCAGAACAGATCACCTTAATGTTGACCAAGGGCACATCAGCGCGCTGAGCAATATCACTCCATGCCTGTCGGCTTTCAACGACCGGGTTTACACAGTCGACTATAACCGTGTGGCCAAAACGAAGATTGCTCAGAGCAAGCTCATTGGCGACCATGTAACCGCTCTTGCCCACCTCTTTTGCAAGAACGCCGGCGTTTCGAATCGCCTGTTCGATGGTATCGACCCTTAGGTAGACGGCACCCGCTCTGCCGGCAAGCTCGCTTGCGATAGTCGTTTTTCCGGTGCCTGGAAGGCCGCTGAAGACAATAAGCATTTTATGTCCTTGAATGGGTCTGGTGACTGCCCGTTATACGCAGAAACCGGGCCACTTCAGCATCTACTACCACTCAATCGATAGCGTTGCCTCTACCCGAAGCGTGACCTCTGGGTGGTGCAGATCCGGAGTACTGGTGGGAGCGTCATAAATAGCTGACTCGTAGACACACAGAAGAAAGCTGAGCGCTTTGTGGGTGCGATGGTTTCTCTCGGAGGCAACTGGCAGACTGCCAAATGAAAAAACCCAGCACGAGGGCTGGGTTTAGGACGTCCGGAGAAGGCTATTTGCGTTTCGTGATCAGAAATTCGCCAGACTTAACTGAGCGAATGACATCCTTCTGCTCGTTGATGGCGACATTGGCTGCCATGAGATAGACCGCTCGCCTTTCCTCCACGGAGCCGTGGCGGAAAAACTCAGACATCTTCGAAGAGGCATTCACCTTCGTCGAAGCGACTGCTGCATTTTCGCCTTTCATTGGGGTACTCCGTTCAAAATTCTTTCAAGCTCGAGGTGATCATAGGGCTGGTTGACGAACCCGTCAATTTCACCAGCTGAAAGGTCGATCCCAATGTCTTCATTTCCACCATCGATATCCTTGATGATTACATCTACCTGCAAAGCAGCGTCAAATTCACGCTTAAGCGCGCAAACAGATGCCTTTGCAGCATAGAACTGCCTGACAAACTCTAAACAGGGAATGTTCCTTCCATCTTTTTTCTCCCTTGCAAGCACAAACTCCCATGCAAGTTCTGGCCTCTGGTACACGTAGATAATTTGGGCCGACCTGTTTTCTTTATCAAGAGCGCGGGAGATATTCCGCCTTGCTACATCGAGATTCGCAAGTGTCCCATCCAGCAAAAACGACTGACGCTGCTGGTAAACCAAGTCCAAGGTGCGCTCAACAAAAATGGTCACCCCTCGCTGGAAAAGACTGGAGTTAAGCCCCGTGTATTCAGGGAAGTAGCACCGAAAATCATCCGGATCGATTCGTAACGCACACGATCCTCCGGCCTGCATCATTTGAATAAACGCCCTGGACACTTCAGTTTTCCCTGCTCCTGGCGACCCCGCCATAAACACCGAGACGGGGTACTCATCGCACGGATATCGATCCAAGGATGCCAATTCCCGGGCAACGCTAGTTCGATTTAGCTTTGCAAACGCTACGGCGCGCTCAGAAACGGCCTGCTCTTCCCCGGGCATGGTCTCATCCTTAACGAGAACCAAGACTCTACCACCTAATGCTTGGGTCAAGTCATGATAAACCATGCCCCGCGTGATCAAGGGCTGCGTGGCGTTTCACCATTATCTCAGAATTAAACGATGCACAGCATGGTGGTGCAAATTCCCGCAAGGTCCACGAGCTAGTTACCCCGACCGCCAGCAAACGACCAATCCTCACTGTCTGTGGTGGTAATTACCACCATGACATCTTCCTCGCTGAGCCCAGTAGCCTCGTTAAGTTTCTCGACCAGAGTGCGGTAGAAATGCTGTTTCGTTTCGACGCTTCGTGAACGGCCAGCGGTGATAGCAATCAACACAAAATCATGACTGCGCGGCCCGCCCAGGTACTCGGGATTGAAAATCAGCTCACCGACATCATGCTGATGGATGACCTGGAAGCGATCTGCGCCAGGCACCTCAAAACTCTCGACCAGAGCGTCATGCACCCCTTGGGATAACGCCTGCAGATACGCAGCGGACTTTCCGCGATGCAGTGAAATACGTGCAAATGGCATAAATAGTTACCCTTGGCTGGGAGCACGACTGGCTTGCACATCGCGGAGCTGCTTCAGGCCAGAAGCAGCCGTCGGCCAGCCTGAATAGAACGCCAGATGGGTCATGACTTCCTCCAATTCATCATCACTCAAACCGTTGTCCAGTGCTCGACTCAAATGGAATGGCAGTTGCTCCAGCCGGTACAGCGCCACCAGGGCAGCCACCGTCACCAGGCTGCGCTCGCGAGGTGTCAATTGCGTTCGCTTCCACATATCACCAAACAGGGTTTGGTCAGTTAAATCGGCAAACTTATGCGGCAATCTGCCCACGTGCTCTCGCCCGCTATCCTTTAATGTATTCACGACCTTAATCCCCGAATTACCTTGTCAATCGGACAAAACTATCAAGTCGCGGTAATTGCGAATATCAGATTTAATAGGATCAACTGTTCCAAATTTGTGGATTATCCGATGCGCCGTCCAACTTTCGATCTCGATGTCTTGCGCACCTTCGTTACCGGCGTTGAGTTCAACAGCTTTGCCAAGGCTGCGGATTGCCTCGGTCGATCTACGTCCGCAGTGAGCGCTCAATTGAAGAAACTTGAAGAGCAGGTGGGCACCCCGGTGTTGGCCAGATCAGGACGTGGCCTGGTCTTGACACCTGTGGGAGAAATCCTGCTCAGCCACGCCCGCCGGCTACTGGAGCTCAACGACGGGATCTTCTTGAGCCTGCACGAAAGCCAGACGACCGGAACCGTTCGCTTCGGAGTTCAAGAAGATTTTGGGGAGCATTTCCTCAGCGACATCCTGCGACGCTTCGTTCAAGCCTACCCAATGGTGAATCTTGAAGTCAGGATTGCGCGAAACGCTGAATTACTTTCAATGGTAGAAAGCACCGGCCTGGACTTGGCCCTAACATGGGACACGGAGCGCAATTCGCCGCTTGCGACGAGACTGGGTGAAACGCCGATGCACTGGATCGGGGCACGTAACACACGACTGCCAACCATGATGGATGACTCACCGCTGCCATTGATCCTGTTTGATGCGCCGTGCGTGTTGCGCAGTGCCGCCACCCAGGCACTGGATGCGGCGAATATCCCCTGGCGAATCGCCCTGACCAGCCCCAGCGTTGCCGGTATATGGGCCGCCGTTGCTGCTGGATTAGGCTTGACGCTAAGAACCCGCATCGGGCTACCGGGCCATCTCGACATCGTTTCAGGCTTGCCCCCTGTACCACACCTTGGTTACATGATTCATAGCTGTACTGAGGCTCCCACACCCGCCACGCGTGAACTCGCAGCATTGATCAAAGCGAGCCTACAAGAGCCGGCATTCAATTTTGCAATTTCGAAATAAATTCTTAGCTTGAATCAAGCAGCCCAGACGTCGAACTAGCGGCTTATCGCGCAGCAAATGGAGTTGCCCCTATGAAAAAACACACCTTGTATGCGCTGTTGGTACTGCTCGCGGGATGCAGTACAGGGCCCTATCTGCATCCAGAATCAGCCGTGGGCCAAAACGCCCTTCTCGAGCGTACCTGCCCCGGGCCAAAGGCGGCGATGAGCTATACGCCTCTTTCTGAAGAACTCGACTGGGTTCATGTGCTGGTTTATGCAGCACCGCCGGGTACATCCAGCTGGCCAAGCAACAAGCGCTCAACTGACACGGAACTGCGCCTCTTCGGTCGCCTGTACAAACCGCCTTACCTGCTCAACCTGAACACCCCGGAACAACGCAGCGCGGCGCTCAAACAGACCCCGCCCGACCTTTGGGTGAGTGCCGCATCGCCCATGGTCACCGTGCAACTGGCTACAGGGCAGTCTTATCAGGTCAGCGTTGAACAGCTGGAAACCGGTTTTGATCCGAGGAAAATCTTCCACGCGGGCTTCAAGGGAACACCCTTGGGCAAAGGGGATATGGATGACTTCACCGTAACCTTTCCGGATATTTTCGTGAACGGTGAGAAAGTCCCGATGGCACCTGTCCACTTCAAGAAGCGCGAAGAACGCTACGCACCGGTATTCAACTGCTGAATAACAAATCAAGTAGCGACTCGCTCGCTTTGGGCAAGCAAAGGCCTATGACCACATCCCGGCGAATGAGCGGTCAACCTTTCATGAGACTCGAGCGTTGGGTGCCTGGCTATATGAGTAACAGGGATTTGCTCAGGATGACATTCAGGGTTTGATGGGGCATGCGGATGTGAAGCTGCTGCGCGTTGGTGGTTTGCCCAATGATTGGCCAAACGAGAACAACAAAAAAGGGCCCACCTTTCGGTGAGCCCTTCTAGACCGCCCAGCAGAGCGGATTTTGTTTGGTAGGCGCGATTGGACTCGAACCAACGACCCCCACCATGTCAAGGCTGACCGTTTACCTATCGTAAGTTATTGAAATATATAGGGTTTATGGGTGATTGAAGTTTCATAAAACCGAGACAACTACCCTATAAGAATCAATAACTTAGCGTTGTATTTTGCTACAGGTTTAGTGCATTCCCTATGATGACATGTAGTCTATGTTGAGACGCGTCCTTGTGATCTCACTCTGTCTTTAGTGCGAGCAGTCTCGGCATTGCTTTTCAGCGACTAAGATCCAGTAAGTACGAAACTTCTGCAGTGTTCTGCCGAACGAACGTTCTTATTTATTACAACGGATCTGCAAACAAGTGAAAAGTCCTTTAAAACCGTGGTTTGGAGCCTCCTTGGCGCTGAAATAATCAGTGATTTTCAACAGCCTACTGCCCGCTTTCTATCTGTGTTTTATCTTGGGCTCTGGCCATAAACCCACCCTCCCTGCAGCTCTCTATTGACAGTAAAACTGCATAGCATTACGCCTATCTAAGCGCATCGCATACCATGCCGGGGATGGGCTCAAACCCATAATTTGCTGATTGCACACCCGGCGATCGACGAAAATTTGAGCTTTCACACCGTTTGCGAAGCTTCTTCGTAATGCGGATCATAGTCGGCCGCAGGTTTTACGGTAACCTCAATTACTTCAGGACCATACTTATGGGCTAAGAAGCGCTCCCGATAAAGGTAGAAGGCTGCGTCGCAGACTTTCATGGTGAAGTAAGCGTTGAAGCCTCCCCCCACAATCGCACCCACCGCAGGAATGGTTTGTGCGAGCTTTGCTTTAGTAAGGCGTATGCCTAAAGATTTAGCAATTTCTTGGATAATCTTTACGAAAACACTTTTTTCCAGCTCCTGCCAAGTTGCCTTCTTTGCAACATCTTGAGAAATTTTGATCAGTTGAGCCATTGCGAGGGCTTTGGAGCTATCGCTTGGGGAGGATGCGAGGCCTAATACGTTGAAAGCGAACAGCCGCTCCTCCTGACGCGAGGTATCAAAACCGTAATACGCAGCATACTCGCCTATAGCACGAAGATTGAGTGTTATTAGCGTAGGGATATCGACCGCCAAGCCAGCTATGCCAACAGCTCCTGCCCCGGCCCCCTCGACTAAAGCAATACCTTTATATTTAGCACCCAAGAAGCCAACGACTTTATCGATTTGCGCCAGATCCAAGTCGTGAATATCCATATGAGTTTTGATTGTACTGTGCCCGTCGCCGCGAAACTCTTCAAAAATAGCTTCTGGCCTTACACTCCATTGAGCCGCGTCGTGGCATACACTCGTTAGGCCCTCGATTGCGCTTTGAATAGTGGAACCAACTACAGGCGTCTTGAACAGAAGGTCACCCGCTTTGTCGAGCGGTTGGTTTATCACCTTTAATGCTTGGCCGAACCAGCCGATGTCCGGCGCCTTCCAGCTGTGAATCTCTTTAAGAGCGTGTTGCTCGTATTTGCTCAGTTTCGGCATGCTGGGTCCTTGAGTTTCGAATCAGTAGGCAATATCAAAACGCCATTATGCCCTGATAAATAAAATTTTTGTTGCAGCTTTCAGGTGGTCGATTTGTGCGATGTCATGTGGATCGACACAGGATGCTGGCAGTCGACGTGAATGCTAGGAAGGTTACGCGTGATTAGCCGCACAGTTTTGAACTCCGACCCAACCATTCCAGAATCCCGGACGATTGTAATCACGCCACTCTCACCCGCGGGCTTTGACTGGAAAGCATAAAGCTCATCCGATGGAACCGGCTTTGCCTGGCTGACCGGAATGGGTGAAGACGCACACCCCGCCAGCAACGCTACTGCCAACGCACCTATCAAAATTCGCATGTCGTTCCCTCTATTGATTTGGCGGGACTTTAGCATCAGCAACGCGGTCATGGCAGAATGCCCCGCCAACAATAACGGAGCCTGTGATGAGACCCTTCGCCATAGCTGCACTAATGCTTCTGCTCACAGGATGCGTATCAAAGGTCGTTGAGTACACTCCGGCCAAGATCAGCCCAGAACAGGCACGTTCGGTAATCGAGCAGGTGCTTATGGAACAACCTCTCAAGACCAGGCCGGAGCAGGTCGTGTTTACTGATGAGTACATTGGCTATGGCAGCGGCATACTTTCGACCACCAGCGGCTTTGCCAGTGCAGTCCCTCTCGGTGGCGGAGCGATAGCAGCAGGCAGCTCACGAACATCCTCAAAAGCCGTTCAGACTCGTATTTACTACAACTCCATCGGTAGTGTGGCCCTCTACTCGAAACGCGGCCGATGGGTTGTGCAGACCCGGAGCACTGGCGGGAACGTCATGAACAGCTCTCTTGTAGATACGCAGAAGAAAGCTGAACGGTTTGTGGATGCAATGGTGTCTCTCAAACGCGGGTAATAACAATCAAACACAATAAGCCCAGCATTTAGCTGGGCTTTCTCATTTCAGGGCACCGAAAACATTAGGGCTGCGCGTGGACCTCAGCTGAATATCCACCAAAGAACTGCTGCGATAATTAGCAAGGTGGCCACATGCGCCCACGCCGGTGTAGGTGGCGTAGGGGTAGCCTCTCTCTTTCCGACCCCGTAGAACTTCGACGAAGATATTCCAGTGCCAGGAATTCCGGTCGTGACCCGCGTACCGCGTTTACTTAGGTTTACTGTGGCACCTTTCACGCCTAGTGACGTACTCACACCACTTTTGCTGATGTTGATCCGAACACCAGGAGCAATTTTGATGCTCTTCCTGATTCCGAGGGCCATGACTCAGTTCCTTTGAAAAAAAGCAACTTTAGCATCAAAATGCCAGCACCAAGAATAACGCTCTGTCGGAACCTGAATGGGCATCCAGCATGGATGAAATGCCAATACCTAAATACTCGCCACAGTAGTAGCGTTGTGCCCTATAACCAAGTCTGAGGAAGTCCAATTGAAGGCGCTTAATAAAGCTCTACAGTTATTTCGAAACGAACGTAAGCGGCCCTGGTCGGAGCTCAATAGTTGGGCGCTTGCCCTAATTGGTGGACCAAGTTTTCTGGCCGGCAGTTACTACTTATGGGTAGCCAAAGACGTTGCTCCAGAACTCATACACGCTACAAACCAAGTAGGTATAACAGCATTGGGAGTCGCTGCGTACAGTGCCGTTGGGCTGATGCTTTTTACTGGCTGGCACTTTTTGACAATCGCCAAGCGCTGCTCCGAAGTGCTTCGCCAGCGCCATTACAGGTAGCCCAAGCCTGGGCTGCCGGGCGTTTTTTTACTGGCTAGGATGCAGATAATGCAACTTGAATTCACGAAACTGAGGCTAGCGCTTGCAGATCCAGCCGATGGTCCTTACGCACTGGTAGAAAAACGTAACCTACTAATCAATGCGCTTAAAAACTGGCCGAATGAGTGCTATCCGATTGCAGACTTGCTGCTGCCTCATGGAAAACCGGTCAGTCAAGAATCGCGCAGGGTGATTGATGGTCTGATCTCCATATTGGAGATCCAGCCAATTCGCCCCGATGAAATATTAGATCTAGTAGGCGGCTTGCGGCTCGTTTGCTGGTAAGGCACCAGATGCAACAAGCCCAGCGCGAGGGCCGGGCTTTCATATACAGGTCAGCTTAAACAGCGTTGAGGCGATCAACCATATCAGGGAAGCGCTGGACCAACTTGATCAGTAGTGCTGCCTGGGCATTCGGCTTTGACTTCGACTGCTCCCAATTTTTCAGTGTGTCCGGGCTGGTTCTGATCTGCCGGGCAAACACTGGCTGGGACATGTGCAATTTTTCACGCAGAGAAACGATCTCGGCAGCAGTCACCTCGGGGGCCGGCATCGCCTCCACTTCGTACTGGCGAAGGGTGATCTTCCCTTCGCGATGTTCGCCCATCTCGTTCACGCCTTGCATCAGCTCGGCAAACAGATCGCGCTTTTTCATTTCCCACCTCGTTGTTTCAATTCTGCACCAATGGCCGCCTTCAGCGCTTTCTCCTGATCAGCGGTCAGGTTTTCAAGCTCATCCTTGTCGTAAATTGCGAACATCCAGAACTGACCATCATCCAGCAGCCAGTAATAGATGACCCGCAACCCGCCACGCTTGCCCTTTCCTCTGCGGGCGTCTTGCCAGCGTAGCTTTCGGAATCCACCCGTGCGCGGCATTACATCGCCTGCGGCCGGGTTCGCCTGCATCTCTACCTGAAGCTGCCGGTATTCATCGTCAGTCAGGTAATCACCTACCGTGGCGGTGAAGCTTGTGGTTTCAAAGAAGACTGTTTTCATTGGCGTAAAGTGTACGCAGATTGCCTATAGATTAGCAAATGGTTGCAGCATGTACGAATCCTCAGTAACACCCCGTTGCCTGTAGTAGTAGCCTCCAGCACTTACGCAACAGAATTCCCCAGTCTTTTGCCTGCAAGCCCACGGACTGGGGTTGCGCTAATTTCGGCGCGGATTACCAAGGAGGCAAAATGGAACAAAGCGAACTGAGTCAGAAACTGATCGACGCCGTCAACGCGCATGGCTCAGACCTACAAAATCTCAATTGCGTAATTTCCGGACTTGTTCATCAATTGTCCGCTTCTCAAGGAAAAGAAGGCCTCGAGACTGCAAGAGTCTTTGCATTGCGCGTGGCGGAGGCGATGCCCAAGAACAGTCCTGTTCGTCCGAACCCCAAGAGGATCTCGGAATTTTTCAGCGATCACCCAAAGGACTAAACCCTAATTTGCTCTCAATCCGTGCAAGTCGACGCTCCAACAGGTCGGCTTTCTCTGTTGCCAGAAATTGCTCAACACTCTTGATCGAAAATCTATCAGCTGAAATCAAAAGCTGACTGGTTTCAATTCCAGTACCAATACCGGTAACCACAAGCGCTCCAGTACTCGTCATTTGAGTTTTAAGTTGGTGCATGTTGATCTCCTGCGGGTAAGCCTCGTCATTTTAGTTATTTTGCATCTGTGTGCCTGAGGATCAGCTGCGTCCGATCCAGCCAAGGGCCGCCATAAACGATCACCTCTGACGGCCTGCCGTACAGGTGATGCAACAAAAACGGCCCCGGCCCGAACACCCCTGATTCTTCTCCAGGCAGCTCCGGATCATCACCGAGATAAATCCCAGCATGATTCGGGTGAACCGTTCGCCCAATCGCCATAACGATCAGGTCACCACGCCGTGGCTGGTCGCCCCGCACAAAACCTGCCTCCTCGTAATTGGCTTCGTACAAACTGGTGTTGCCAGCACTCTCCCACCAGCCGTCCTCCCGTCTAAAAGCTTCAAACTCCAGTCCCCACTCGCGCTTGTACCAATCCGCACAGACCTGCCAGCAATCCCACGCGCCGTGAACAAACGGACGCTTAAGCAGCGGCGTGTTTCCGGTCGGTGTAATAGTGCGCAAGTCGCCTTCAGGCCAACTCAGGATGTGCCATGGCAACGCCGTAGCCTCGCACATCGCCAGATCATGCGGAGACGGCCGGCTGGTGGCATCCGGGTGTGAGTGAACAATGCCGATCACCTCGCCCAGGTCTTCCGCTGCTGCGTAGTCTTCTGGATCGAGACGAAACTCTTCATTCGGCTCGCTGGCAATGTTCCGGCACGGGAAGTACTGCTGCTTGCGCCCGATGGCCAGCAGCAGCCCGCAGCACTCTTTCGGGTATGGGCGTATTAGGATGAAGTCAGTGGATTGGCAAATAGAGCCATCGACCGGATGACGGCTGGTTGATAGGATCGCGCGCCTTACTTAATGCCACTCCGGGAATCAAACACATATGAATCGAGAGCAAGTTCGTAGCGCCATTTGGTTCGCGATAATCACCTCAGTGATTGCACTGCTGTCGGCCTACGCCCAAACCGATCCGAATAGTGCACAAGGTTGGTTGATCGAATCCAGGCTTCTAGCGTCCCTCTGGGTTGACTCTCTGCCCCTGGCGGCGATTCTTGTTCTGATACTGGCCGCGCCTTGGTATTTAGTGAAGTGGTTCAGAAGCCGCCGCGCCAAATCCTAAGTACTGATAAAGTCGTGTCGGCACGGTACTGAAACGACACAGGCAACGCACAGCCGGTGTCTTCTTGTTGCTCGGGACCAGGCTCGACCGGGGTCATCACCAGTACCGTGAAGTCACCCCGGGTTAATCGATCATTGAGGGCAAACAAAGCAGACAGGTCATCTGCCAACCCTTCGCCCGCACCGGAACCCATTCCGGCAGGTGTGACGATGGTGATTTGAAACAGACCGGTATAAACCCGATGCTCGCCAGCGAGGTCGTCGCTCCCCGTGTGAGCAGGTATCAAGAAAGCCCGCAGGTAGGTTTCGCCGTCAGCAGGCTTGAACACCACATTTTGATAGGCAATGCGCAGTACAGGCTTCTGCAGCTTTGCCCAAGCTGCCAGCCGGGCCTCAAACAGTGCGCGAACAATCTTATGGCTCATACCTGGTTCTTCCTGATGGCCTCTTCAACAATCTTTTGAAAGTTGCCCAGGGTGATCCGAACCATACCGCTCGGTGCCTGGGTTGAATGCCCGTACTCCAAGGGGATGGCATAAGGCAGTGAGTTGGTGATGTAAGCCGTCTCCCCTGCATTGAACTCCAGGGCACCATTGACGATACGTGCCATGGAACGGCTACCACCGGGGGTCTACCTGATCCACCGTGGAGGTGTCAGGTGATCCGACACTGAACATCCAGTTGCCGCGAAAGCGCCCGCCCACACAGCCCTGCGGCGCACGTATGCCCATGCCGTCATTGAGCTTTAAGCCGCGCTTGAGATAGCCACGTTTGTCGAAGTTTTGCGGATTTTGGCGCAGGTTTTCGTTGTGTTCCGCGACGGCCTGGTTGTACTCGCGACTGATCTTGTTAATCTTCCAGACATCAGGAGTGCCCACAGGTGACATCGTGATAACGCTGTTACCTATGTTGATGATGATGTCGCGCATCGTCATATCAATGGCATCTTTCGCTCGATCCGCGAAGGCCCGGATTTGAGCTGAGAAACTGCCGCTCTTGCCTGCGTAATGATTGCTCATGATCGCACCTGCAATTCATAGAGGATCGGTGTCCCGGCAGGGTTGATCTCTTTGAGCGGAGGAACGATTGACCAGGTGCGGCCTTGAATTGACATCTTGCTCAGCAGGTCAGGCACCCACTCAAGCCCCTGCGCAGCAATCTTGAGCTTCTTGTCGCCTTGCTTGATGAGGCTGTTGTTCTGGAATTCCTGGCCAGTGAAGTCGAGCAGGATGCCTTGGGCAGTTTGCTCAGTGATAATGTCAGGATCTGACGTTCCGGTTTCGGGATCGTACTCGCCGGGAAGGACATTACCGACAAGTATCGACTGGCCGAACTCGGTGATCATCTCCAGAGCCATCATGGCCATTTCGTCATAGAAAGTCATGGTGGCACCTGAGATAGAAAACCCCACTAGATAGCGGGGCTGGGTCAACGAATCAGCTGTAGGAAAGGTTAACCGTGCTGAATCCGCGGCTTTTTAGCTCTTCAAGTATCTGCTCAATAGACGAGTCGGAAAGTGATTCGCCGATTTCCTGCTTTTTCGCTTCTGCCTCAACTTCCTCGTCATCGACCTCAAACAGAGCTTTGTTCAACTCTTGCCAAGTGCCCATCGTAGGCTGAGATTCGCCTCGCTCGTAGCGTCCAGGCATAACATTGGATATGCCTGCAGCATCAGCCAACTCAGTCAATGTGAGCCCTGCATCCTTGCGCGCATTACGTAGAGCCGAGCGAAAATTACTGCTTTTTGGATTAGGTAACATGCATCACTCCCTTTTTGAGAGGAGCATACTAAAGCACTCAAAGTAACTTCTACTAGTAACTTTTAGTACTGGCCACTACGAATGCCATCATCTGTTTATACCTTTACAGAAAACAATCCTCGTTGCAGCAAGTAGTCCGCAAACTGCGTCGCACTGGGCCGATCAGGCGCCGCAGGCAATAACCGCTTGCTGGTGTTCGGGATCGTTGCGTACTCGCGTGTCACGGCCCCCTCGACACGCTCCAATGTCACGGCCCCTTTGCGTTTGTCGATTGGGTCAATATCGTCGGCGTGAATTTCGGCCGCCAAGGCCATCTGCCCGTACTGGATACGCGCAGGCAAATAGTTGGCGGCTTTGTTCTCGCCATCCAGATGCACTTCCCGGCGTGGCCAGGACAAAGCCTGTTCGCTGCTGGTCTTGCGCCCCTTCCAGGTCATGCCATCCATCACCAAAGCCGCGCGACCAAACACTATCAGGACGGGCACACAGAGAAAGGTATCGAGTACCTGGAGGTGGGGGCTGATTTGGCGTTTTGAGGTGGGGGTTTTGCAAATCGCAGACAACAAAAAAGGGCCCACCTTTCGGTGAGCCCTTCTAGACCGCCCAGCAGAGCGGATTTTGTTTGGTAGGCGCGATTGGACTCGAACCAACGACCCCCACCATGTCAAGAGCCACCATGCTAAGCGCTAGGCCACACGGCATAAGGTCTTAAGAGAACGCCCATTCACATTATGAGGCGTCAAGCATGGCTAACATTCGTTCACTACCTTCAGGGAACTGGAACGCTCAGGTAAGACTGAAGGGACAGTCACCACAATCTAAAACATTCCCAACTCAAGCACTCGCTCAAGCGTGGGCTGACCAGCTAGAAGCTGTCACCAAGACGCACCAGTCCCATACGCTGTACACCTTGGGCATGACTTATTGCGAAACCATGCTCAAGGGTAAGGGCAGCTATGACCATGCGCTAAAGATCGTTGAGCAGCTCTTTGCTGCCTTCCCTCAGTCAATCCATAACATCACCCCTCAGCTAGTCAATGACTTCAAGCTGAAGCGTCTACAAACGGTCAAACCTGCTACCTGTCGTATACAGCTAGCGTTCATGTCTCGTTTCTTCAGGTTCGCTAAACGTGGCCTGCTTATTGATATACATAATCCCGTAAGTGATATAGCTCTTCCCAAACCAGACAAGTCGAGTGACAAGGTCGTCAGTGCTGGCGAGCTGAGACTACTACTCAATGAACTCTCACCCACTATGGCTCTGATAGTGGAGCTTGCCTATGAGATAGCTATGAGACGCTCAGAGATACTTAAGCTCACTACTCAATGTCTCCACCTGGATGATCGTATTGCAGATGTAATAGACGGCAAGAACGGGACTAGGTCTGTGCCCCTTACCATAAGGGCCATAGAGCTATTGAGAGAAGCTCAGAGGCTGTCAGTAGCAGAGAGAGCACATAGAGGCAGACTGTTCCTTGTGACACCTCATAGCGTCTCACAGGCCGTCAGGCTAGCAAGAAACAAAGCTGGCCTTGATAGCACCGTTAAGCTCCACCAATTAAGGCACACCCGTATTACCAATGTAGCGAAGAAGGGATTCAATAACGCTCAGATAATGATTGTCTCAGGACACAGAGACACTAGGTCAGTGGCTAGATACTCCCACCTTAGCGTCAAGGATGTATTACATCTAATTGACTAAGTCCCTGTGAGCTTGCTGGGGAGGTACTAGCATCGACCCCTCCCCAGCTTACACCATGATAGGGCACGGCTCCTTGTGCGAGCTTGTAGAGCCTTGCAACCATTGCCTGAGAGGAGGCTACAACACAACTAACCTTATATTATTAGCTTCATTTATTTTGCACCTGAAAGTTTATAGAACGGGTATATATTAGTACAAGAGATACATTTCTCTACTCTTCTAAACTCTCCACCTAGCCAAAAGCTCACCCTCTATAATACAGGCACATATAGCATACAAGCCCCCTTCACCCCAAGACATAGCGCCCCTACTTCACTGTTTAAACAAACACAAGACACCTTTCTTCTATAAAGCCTAATGGGATGTATAAGAGAGCAGGATTTTATTGTGAAAATATTAAGCACTGACAACAGGGGACTAATACGACAGGAACCTAACTGTCACACAAACCAATAATCCAAGGAAACAAAATGACAATTACATTAGATGACATTATCACCTTGCAACACAACAAACTCAACACGCTCTCTCGAAAGCTAATCTACCTTATGATCCAAGGTAACGCCAAGGTCGAAGGTTGGGCTACTATCTCTCGCAATGACTTCTCTAAAGCCACCACACTACCCAGCCGCTCAGTTGACACTATTCTGAAATACCTAGTTAGCATTGCGCTAATTGAGCGCCGTAAGTCTGGCGACAAGCACTCCTCCCCTTATCAATATCGCATCATCAAACCATAACCACTGAGGATAATAAAAATGAAAGTACTAAGCCGCAATGACTTGCAAGACCTTGCCAATGCAACAGGCCGTAGCCTAGAGGAAGTTATGCATATTGCCCAACAGTCTGGGTGGCAATACTCTGACTCACCCACTAAGCCCCTACGTGGTCTTGACAGCGCTTCTGATGCTTACGCAATGATGAAGCTAGCGAAAGAACAAGCAATCTCCCACCTGTATCAGAATGATCCTCTAGTGCGCGAGAGCATCAATGCACAAGCTGCTGTTGAGCAAGCCCGTAATGGACTCATCACAGTTAAGCCTAGCAATCTCAACTACGACGCTAACGGCAACCTGCAAGGAATTACGCATAGTGTTGTTAGTGGCACCCATGCTACTGGCAAGCATCAAACAGAAACCATGAAAGCTATTAGAGCTGACATCTATAAACGTTTTGGAGTAACAGAATGAACATGCACTTTATGTCTGAAGGTGAGCGCCAGTACATTGAGAAGCGTAAGGCAGCATTGGCTGCAACTGCTGAATGGATTGATAGCAAGAACTCTAAACTTGTAGGAGAAGTCAAAACCTACAAGGGTGTTGAGTACCAGATGGAACCTCGCGGCACCTATGTGTGCCTCAACCAGCCAGCATCAAGTAGTTTAAGTGGCTCATTCACATCAGCATTTGCCCTACATAAAATCATAGATGACCTTAAGACCACCAACAAACCAAAAGAATCTAAATGAACACAGCTTTAAGCTGGCTTATTACAGTTTTAATATTATACACAACCTATTCCATATTGTTAGTACTCGCAACACTGACACTAACGCTACTTGCCTAACAAGGAATACCCAGCATCACACCAAACACAAAGGACAATATGAATTCTAAGACACTATTTATTGCCGAGGCGCTCCCCGGTAGTGGCAAGTCCACAAAGTTTATTCAATCCCTCCCCGAGCTAATCCTTGACAGCCACATTGTGTATGCAATGCCTACTAACGCGCTTATTAAAGAGTTAGCTTTAGACATCAAGCTAAAAGCGGGCATCTCTCCCACAGTTATTACTTCAGACACTACAGATCATGTCACAGTCAGCGTAGAGAAGGCCCTAGCAGCTCACTCACAGCCTTTGATTATGCTCACTCATGAAGCCCTAAGACGTATAGATGCTCGCCTCTTAGCGGGCTGGGAGCTTGTTGTGGATGAGGTGCCTAGTGTTTCTGACTGCAAGGGCCATCAGTTCGACAGCATCAGCTATCTTGGGAGTATTGGTAACTACCTTAGCGTTACCCCTGAAAAGAAAGCAGAGATTAAGCCTGAGAGTATTGCCCTTGTTGAGAATATGATTAAAGCTAAGGACAGTAGCGCACTCAGCGAGTCAGCCCTAGACGTACTGAAGGCTATGCTCACACCCAAATGTAGTGTTGAGGTGGAAGCTCAGAACACTAAAGGCAAGCGTCTTGTACGCATTGTGCGCTATAGAGATTTCCTTCCAGCCTTCTCGTACGCTAACAGCGTCCACATCCTAGCCAATAATGTGCGTGATACCCTTCTGGGTATCCATGCCAAGCATCAAGGGTGGGGATTTGAGCCTTCTCTTTTCACCCCTGAGTTCGATGGTTATGGTAAGCGTGTTGAGCTACACCCTTTCCTTACTGGCAAGTACTCTAAGACACAAAGCATGATGCAACGTAATGGTAAGCCTGCTGACACTTGGGATGATGGTGTACAGCTAGCTGATTGGTTGCGCTGTATCACAGCTATGGTTGGTGACGAAAAAGGTCTAGCCTTTGCACACCAATGGATGAACCATAACTTCAATGACAATATCACTAAGCTGCCTATTGATAGCAGGGGTATTAATGGCTATCAAGATAGACACATTGCTATATGTCTTCAGCATGGAAACGTAAGCCCTGATGATGGATTAAGCTTTCACACTCTAGGTGAGATGTTAGGTGTTCCTGTTGCTGAAGTACGAAAGGCAATCGAATTCGAACGTTTCTATGAAAGTACATTACAAGCTGTAGCCAGGACATCTCTTAGAGACAGAAGCAGCACAGAGCCAGTCACATTATTTGTTCAGAGTATGGACATGGCTGTGTACCTTCAAAGCAAGCTAGGCCGCTTAGCTACTATCAACACTGAATTGAGTATGACTCCTTGGGAGAAGGAGCAATCAGAGAAGAAGAAAGATAAAGCCCTTCTTCAAGCAGAGGTAATTATGATGTTTCAGATTGAAGGAGTGGATCGACAAGCAATCGCCGAGAGACTTAATGTTCCTTACCATCAGGTGAGACGCTGGACTGCAAGACTTAAAAAAGTAGCATAATGTGCAGCGTCATCAGATATTTTGTGCACTTTTCCTTAAAGACTCCTTAAGAGAAATTGCACAATTTATGACATAGAAATACCATTACTTCTTAAACACCTTAAGACATGTGAGCATAATGCCCAACGTCAACATGCTTTTGCCCAATTTTCCTTAAAGACTCCTTAAGAGCTTTTGGGCAATTCATACAACACCAAGACCATTACTTCTTAGATACCTCTAAGGAGAGATAGTCCTATTAAATACTTCTAGTTTATTTCTACCAGACCTAATCAATAAGTATTTAAAAGCAGAAGCAACGTCAGCAAAGCTGACAAAGAGCACGCATTCAAAGAGAGGATCAAAGGCGGAACTGCTTACCAGCTATTCGTTCTTGATCTTTCTTTAATGCGGATGCCACTACGTGGCGTGCTCTTGTTTCTGCTGTCACGCAGTGACTCCTACTGAAAGCACATTACTGCCAATCTAACAAATCAAGAGTACATATGAAAACTATAGATAACAATAAGAAAAGCTACATCGAATCATTCTCACATTCAAATCTAGCAGACAAGCTAGGCATTAGCCTTACATCACTTGACGCTCAAGCAGAGTCGTTAGGTTGGAAGGATGAGCATCGCTTGTATTGGTTTGATAAGTCAGTAGAGATTCTAAAACAAGAACTAGTTAACGGCAATGTATCAGCTGTTAAAGAAATGCTAAAGCTAACTGGCGCTATCAGACCTGTTGGCAGACCTCGCAAGCTAGATGTAGAGCGCCACATAGCTATAGAAGCCAAGGTAGCTGAAGAATGGGCTACGGACGTACGCAGGATGAGTGTTGTTTAGGATAATTATTTAGTTAATGAGAAGAAGCGTATTGACTCTAAGCACTACCCACCACATTGATATGGGAATTTCACACGTAGCTATAGCAGGTTATTTTCTAGGAGATTCCTAGATGCCCTTCTCGGGTGCTCAATGCGTTACCACACTGGCCGTTCTTCACAGAGGCTAGCGCCTTCTATGCCTGATAGTTCAGCTACCAGTAACCTGCCCTCCTAACAAAGCCAGAAGGGGTAAGCCAGCGTATAAAGCCACGCCTTGCTGGGGAGTTCTACCAACCATCCTCCCATTGTCCGCTTAGCTTTCCTGTTACAACTACACCATTAAAGGTTCCGCCATAACGCTAGTCACTTCACAGCGCCTCCTAATGAGACATACAGTTCAGCTTATGCTAGGCCCGCTTGCCTATGAAGCCCTTTATATAATGTAACCCATCAAAAATCAAGATTGACTGTTATCCATCAAATTCATCACACAAACCCTAGCATGGTCAATATGCGCCTGCTGCCCGAATTTACTCTCGATAATCCCTAGCCCAGCAATTAGAAACTTACACGAGTCCTGAGCTACAGCCTCTACTGCATGCCCTTCAGATTTCAGGTGAGAGAGCGTTAGCATGTGCATATTGCAACCACCCTCCTCCATCGCCCCATGATAGAGACTGCGGTGCATACCAATAAAATCAGCAACCTGATTCCCAAATGCCTTCCCCCGCCAAGCTGCATATATCCCACCGAGCATAGCAACCACCTTAAACTAACCACTAGATGATTAATTTGTAGCAGAAATTCAGGAGGTGCATTGCATAAGAAGGAGCCTATCCCATACCCCCCTGCTCTCCCCCTCGACTAGCTCGCACAGATTCTCAAACAGCAACCCTCAATGTGTGCGTAGAAACAAACACAAGGGGGTGGCCTGTAGAGCGTCAGCCGGCAGGCGCTTAAGACACAGCAGGCACGTAGCTCAGTTGGTTAGTAGCCAGCCCAAGTGAGGCACGAACAACGGGCAAGGGAGTGAGTTTGCGAACGTACCACCACCTAGACAGGAAAGTGCTCAAGCCTTATGTATCAATAGGTTAGGTATAGTCATTCACAATTCAGAGTGTGAACAGAGGCAGGCATGAATTCACGTTCACATTGCCTTGTGTGAACGAAGCCTATAATTTGTGAACGTTTTCTTAGACAACAAAAAAGGGCCCACCTTTCGGTGAGCCCTTCTAGACCGCCCAGCAGAGCGGATTTTGTTTGGTAGGCGCGATTGGACTCGAACCAACGACCCCCACCATGTCAAGGTGGTGCTCTAACCAACTGAGCTACGTGCCTGCTGTGGGGTCGCATTCTATAGATTTGCGGAGGGGTGTCAACACCTTTTTTGCAGCTAACCCTATGAATAGTCGAATTTTTTATTTTTAACCCGAAAACACTTAGCCGCCAGTGGCTGGCGGGCGGTTTTCAACTCAGGTAGCATCGGCTTCACTCGTAAAAAATATAAAACAGAGGCTGCAGAATGTCGAACACTCCCTATCCCCAGTCCTACTATGCGGCTTCAGCCAATCCAGCCCCTGGGCGCCCTGCCCTGCAGGGCGAGGTGGAGACGGATGTGTGTGTTATCGGCGCCGGCTATACCGGGCTGTCGAGTGCGCTTTTTTTGCTGGAGGCCGGTTTCAAGGTCACGGTCCTGGAAGCAGCGAAGGTGGGGTTCGGTGCTTCCGGACGCAATGGCGGCCAGATCGTTAACAGTTACAGCCGCGATATCGATGTCATCGAACGCACTGTCGGCGCCAAGCAGGCTCAGTTGCTGGGGCAGATGGCCTTTGAAGGCGGCAAGATCATTCGTGAGCGTGTGGCCAAGTATCAGATCCAGTGCGATTTGAAAGACGGCGGCGTGTTTGCCGCCATCACCGCCAAGCAGATGGGCCATCTGGAAGCGCAGAAAAAACTCTGGGAGCGTTTTGGCAATACGTCACTGGAGCTGCTGGATCAGCGCCGGATTCGTGAAGTGGTTGCCTGTGATCAGTATCAGGGCGGGCTGCTGGATATGAGCGGCGGGCATATTCACCCGCTCAATCTGGCGCTGGGCGAAGCCGCTGCCGTGGAGTCGTTGGGCGGCACCATTTATGAGCAGTCCCCCGCTGTTCGCATTGAACGCGGCGCCAATCCTGTGGTGCATACCCCCCAGGGCAAGGTGCGAGCCAAGTTCATTATCGTCGCAGGCAATGCCTATCTGGGCAATCTGGTACCGGAACTGGCTTCCAAGTCCATGCCCTGCGGTACACAGGTAATCACCACCGAGCCCCTGGGTGATGAGCTGGCCAAGACTCTGTTGCCACAGGACTATTGCGTTGAGGACTGTAACTACTTGCTCGACTACTATCGCCTGTCCGGTGACAAGCGTCTGATTTTCGGGGGCGGCGTGGTGTATGGCGCACGGGACCCTGCCAATATCGAGGCGATTATCCGGCCGAAAATGCTCAAGGCTTTCCCGCAGCTCAAGGATGTGAAAATTGACTACGCGTGGACGGGCAACTTCCTGCTGACGCTGTCACGCCTGCCTCAGGTCGGTCGTATCGGTGACAACATCTATTACTCACAAGGTTGCAGCGGGCATGGCGTGACCTATACCCATCTGGCTGGCAAGGTGCTGGCTGAAGCCCTGCGCGGGCAGGCAGAGCGTTTTGATGCGTTTGCCGATCTGCCCCACTACCCTTTCCCCGGCGGACAGCTGTTGCGTACACCGCTGACTGCTTTGGGTGCCTGGTATTACAGCTTGCGGGACAAGTTCGGCTTTTAACTCTTGTGGTGGCTATGTGGGAGCGGGCTTGCTCGCGATGGCATCGCCGCAGACTGTCAGGGAGGTCGCGGTGAATTTATCGCGAGCAAGCCCGCTCCCACAGGTATTTTTGCCAAAACTTACCTGTGGGACTCCAGCGTCTTGATCGCTGCTGCACCCGCCTGCTCCTGGCCCGAGCGGGACAGTTCATTGGCAATTTTCAGCCAGCGGGCCTTGTCGACGTTGGCCGGTAGCTGGGCCGGAGACAAAATCAGCACGGCCCAGCCTCCGGCATCCTTCCACGCCGACTCGAATGTGCTGAAGTCCATCAACCGCCGACGCTCCATACCTGAACGCAGCAACACCGTGCCTTTGGCGCGGTTGTAACCCACCAGCATCGCGTAGCGCGGCTCGGACCACAGGGTGCCGTCGCTAAATCGCAGCATCACCGGGTAGCCGGCTGCCACTTGAGTCAGCAACGCAGACAGGGATTTGTCCAGCGGGTACACCATCAGCCCGTAACCCGCCGCAAGCTGCTCGATATTAGATTGCAATGAGGCTTCGGCACCCGGTAACTGCAGCGGTTTGACCAAAAGTCCGGGGGTGATGCGGACTCTTTGCTCACTGAGCATGCCCGCCAATATTTGCGGGGCACCCTGGTTGGCATTGCCGCGGAAAAACGGCACGCCATTGAGCTCTACCCGTTCTGGCAAGCGTCGAAACTCAGGGGGTTCGACACTGGCGCAGCCCACCATCGCTAACGCAAACACCCCCATCAGCCACAGCCGCGCCGATTTTGCCCCTGTCACTGCCCGCATATTGCCTCGCTCTTAATAAACGCCAGACCTCAAAGTCCGCCATGACCGTCAATCATAGGGCGCCAATAATGCGAGGTATAGCCTTAAGCCACAGCCCAATGGCTGATATAGAGCGAATCGATTAGCCCTACACGACCTTCGGTCAATAGACTGCAACATCGCACAGGCTAGACTGTCATCTGCTTAGCGTGTGTTTGAGCCCGTAGGGGGCAAAGGAGGCACTGATGAGCCCGATACTCACTATTTTTCTGCTGATTGCCGGTTGGCTGGCCGTTGCTGGCGCCATGCTCTGGGGCCTGATGCGTATTAGCCGCCATCATCACCCGCAGGTGCAGGCAAAACCGCAAGATATCCCTGAAAAACCGGTAGCTGGCGCAGCAAGCGCACATTGAACCCACAAAAAAGCCGTCCACCCCAAAGAGAGTGGACGGCTTTTTAACATCAACCTGCGTTTACTTGATCAGCGCAGCCTGACGCCTTTCCCGGATCTGACGCGCCACAATGTTGAGTGTTTCAACCGTGGCCGAGAACGCCATCGCTGCATACACGTAACCTTTCGGCACATGGGCACCGAACCCTTCAGCGATCAAGGTCATGCCGATCATGATCAGGAAGGCCAGGGCCAGCATCACTACGGTCGGGTTGTCGTTGATGAACTTGGCCAGAGGCTCCGAAGCCAGCAACATCACCATCACCGCCACCACCACTGCAATCACCATGATCGGCAAGTGCTCGGTCATGCCCACCGCCGTAATGATGCTGTCGATGGAAAACACCAGGTCAAGCATGAGGATCTGGCCGATGGCAGCGGCAAAGCCCAAGGTGACTTTCGACGACACGCTGTCGGCTTTTTCTTCCACTTGCGGAGTCATGCTGTGGTGGATTTCGCTGGTGGCCTTCCACACCAGAAACAGACCACCGGCAATCAGGATCATGTCCTTCCACGAGAAGGCCTTGCCCAGCACTTCAAATACCGGCGTGGTCAGTTGCACGATGTAGGCAATGGTACCCAGCAAGCCCAGACGCAGGATCAGCGCCATGCCGATACCAATACGGCGTGCCTTGGTGCGGTATTGCTCAGGCAGTTTGTTGGTCAAAATCGAGATAAAGATCAGGTTATCGATACCCAGCACGATTTCCATCACGATCAACGTGGCTAAAGCGACCCAGGCTGCGGGGCTGGCAGCCAGTTGTAAAAGATATTCCATAGGTGTGTTCGGACTCTGCAGTAAGACCAGTTAAATAGCTTTAGATGAATCTTGCTTTTCTTGCTCAGGCTTTTCTTTTTCAATCAGCCCACCGGTGGCTTCGCTGAGCGCTTGCTCCGCAGCCTTGTGAGTGTCATCAATTGCCTGTTTAGCGGATTCAGCGGTTTTGCTCAGCACCTGTTGCGCGGCTTTTTCAGCCTGGTCGCAACCCGCAATCGCCAGCAAACCTGCCGATAACAGTACGGCTACTGCTGCTTTTTTCATGTTCATGGTCATTTCCCTCTCTAAACCGGCAGCCACCAAAGTGGCTTGCGCATAACGCGGGATTCTAGAGAATCCAACACTTCAGGAAAATTCGTATTTTTAAACGCTATACTTCGGTTTTTACGAAGTGTTGCGACGCTGATGCTTAATTACCGCCAATTGCATTACTTCTGGGTCGTGGCCAAGACCGGCAGCATTGTTCGCGCTTGCGAGCAACTGAACCTCACGCCGCAGACGATCAGCGGGCAAATCAGCCTGCTCGAAGATACCTATGGCCTGCCGTTGTTTCGCCGGGTCGGACGCCAACTGGAGCTGACCGAGACCGGACGCCAGGTGCTGCCTTATGCCGAGCAGATCTTTCAGGTCGGCAGTGAACTGGAAAGCATGCTGCGCATGGCGCCCAAGGAACAACAGATCCTGTTTCGAGTGGGTGTGGCCGACGTGGTGCCCAAGTCGATTGTGTACCGCCTGATTGCTCCGACCATGGAGCTGGATAAACCGATTCGCATCACCTGTCGCGAAGACAAGCTTGACCGGCTACTCGCGGACCTCGCTATTCAGCGTCTTGATTTGGTAATTTCCGACAGCCCTATGCCTTCGCACCTGGATATCAAGGGTTTCAGTCAAAAACTGGGCGAGTGCGGCATCAGTTTTTTTGCTACTGCGACGCTGGCCCAAGACTATGCCGAAAACTTTCCGCATTGCCTGCAAGGCGCGCCGCTACTGATCCCCGGGCCCGAAACCATGCTGCGCAGCCGCTTGTTGCGCTGGCTGGCCGAGCAGCAGATCCAGCCGCGAATCGTGGGGGAATTTGATGACAGCGCGCTGATGCAGGCTTTTGGTCAGTCGGGGATCGGCGTCTTTATCGCACCCAGCGTGATTGCCCAGGAAGTGATGCGTCAGTTTGATGTCGAACTGATCGGCCACACCGAGGCGGTCACCGAATCCTTCTACGCCATTACCGTGGAGCGCAAGATCCGCCACCCCGGCATCGTTGCGATTACCGAGGGGGCACGCCGCGAGTTGTTTACCCCGCGCTAGCACACACTGGCGGCGCCTTGGCAGTCATCAGCACCAGCGCCAGCAGAATCGATACCAGGATAAACCCGGCGGCAGCAAACCCCAGGTTATCCAGGCCATAGCTATCGATTACCCGCCCCCCCACCATCGCACCCAGGCCGATCCCCAGATTGGCCCCGGCAATGTTCAGCGACGCGGCAAATGCCGGGGCATGGGGGGCAACTTTCATCAGCCGCACATGGCTGACCAGAAACATGGCCGCCTGGGTCACCCCCCATATGCCCATGGCCGCCGCCAGGCCCAGGGTTGAGTGAATGCTCGGCACCAGCGCCACCAGGCCGCCGATCATAAAGGCACAAAACACCATCGAGGCGATCAGCGGATGGCGATCCACCATGCGCCCGCCCAACGAGTTGCCGATCAGGCCTACGGCGCCAAAGCCCATCAGGCACCACCCCACCAGCGTGCCGTCAAAGCCTGCCAGGCGCTCAAGAATATCGGCCAGATAGGTGTAGGCCGTAAACATGCCGCTGAACACCAGAACGGACAACACGATATGGCCAATCATCAATGGGCTGCGCAGCAGGGCAAACTGCGAACTCAGGGTGACGCTTTCTTTCACTGCCCGGGTGACAGGTAAATAGATCCACAGCAACAGCGCCTTGGCCAGGGCGACCACCGCCAGAATACCGAAGGCACTGCGCCAGCCCCAAGCATCCGAGATCAGGGTGCCTACAGGAATGCCAAATACCGTCGCACAAACGATGCCGAACCCGATTTTGGCAATCGCCCGCCCGGCGTAATCCGGGCCTACGATATCCACCGCCGTTTCGCTAGCCAGAGCCCAAAACACCGGCAACCCCAATGCCGGCAGCAGCCGCGCAAAAGCCATCACCCAAATGTTCGGCGCCAGCGCCGCCACGGTGTTGGCGAAGGCGAACATCAGCAAAATCGAGATAAACAGGCGCTTGCGCTGAAAACGCGCAAAGTAGGCGGTCAAAAACGGCCCGAGGGCAGCGACCGTAAAGGCGAACAAGGTCACCAGCAAACCGGCCTGGGGCACGCTGACCTCCAAGTCGCGGGCTATCGAAGGCAGCAGGCCGACGATGACAAATTCGGTGGTGAGCACGGTAAAGCCGGCCGCAGACAGCAGCAGGATGGGCAACAGCATGAATAACTCCAGAGACAACGAGGCCAGCGAAAGCCCGAAAGGCCCGCTGATTTGAAGAAAAGTGGGGGATGAGCAATGGTAACAGAATGCTTCACCTTGAAGCGATGTAACCCGAAACAAGTTCAACCACGGATGTGGCAGATTGCCCCTGCGTAGGAAAGCACCTACACGTCTATGATAAAGTTCGTATCCCGCCGACTTGCGTCGATCAGCCTGCCCGTTTGCCGCCGATCGCCCCACAGTTTTTCAATGCGCTACCCAGAACAACTAGAGAAACCTTTATGACTGACGCTCCACCTACCCTGCTGCAAAAGCTCATGCGCACCAGCCTGGTAACCCAGATTGTGATCGGTCTGATTGCAGGTATTTTGCTGGCATGGCTTGCGCCCTCGGCAGCGCTTTCGGTGGCCTTTATCGGCAAGGTGTTCGTCAGCGCCTTGAAAGCCGTTGCGCCGATTCTCGTGTTTGTACTGGTCATGGCCTCGATTGCCAACCACAAGCACGGCCAGGAAACCCATATCCGCCCGATTCTGGTTCTGTACCTGTTCGGCACCTTTGCTGCTGCTGTCGTGGCCGTTATCGCCAGCATGCTGTTCCCGTCGAATCTGGTACTGGCCACCGAGAACATCGCCATTACCGCCCCCGGGGGTATCAGCGAGGTACTGCAAAGCCTGATGTTGAGTGTGGTCGACAACCCGGTCAGCGCACTGATGAATGCCAACTTTATCGGCATCCTGGCGTGGGCCATCGGCATGGGCATTGCCATTCGTCATGCCGGCGACACTACCCGCACCGTACTCAATGACCTGTCCAACGGTGTCACCCTGATCGTGCGCGTAGTTATCCGCTTTGCACCGCTGGGCATTTTCGGCCTGGTGGCTGCCACCCTCGCCTCTTCGGGCTTCGGTGCCCTGCTGGGTTATCTGCACCTGCTCACAGTGTTGATTGGCTGCATGCTGCTTGTGGCGCTGGTGGTCAATCCGCTGATTGTGTTCTGGAAGTTGCGTCGCAACCCGTATCCGCTGGTATTTCTGTGCCTGCGCGAAAGCGGGATTACCGCGTTTTTCACCCGCAGTTCGGCGGCCAACATTCCGGTGAACATGGCGTTGAGCGAGCGTCTGGGCCTGCATGAAGACACCTACTCGGTGTCCATCCCGCTGGGGGCCACCATCAATATGGCGGGCGCGGCGATTACCATCACCGTGTTGAGCCTGGCTGCCGTGCATACACTGGGGATTGCGGTCGATATTCCGACTGCTATTTTGCTGAGTGTGGTTGCAGCCATTTGCGCCTGCGGCGCATCGGGTGTGGCGGGCGGTTCGCTACTGTTGATTCCGCTGGCGTGCAGCCTGTTCGGCATCCCGAGCGAGATTGCCATGCAGGTGGTAGCCGTGGGTTTCATTATCGGCATCCTGCAAGACTCCGCAGAAACCGCGCTCAATTCGTCTACCGACGTCCTGTTTACGGCTGCGGCCTGCATGGCCCAGGAAGACAAGCCCCTGCAACAAGGTTGAGGCCATGTGGGGCGGGTAAGCCTGCGATGCTTGCAACTCGGTCTGTCTAAATAACCGGGGCGCTGCCATCGCGAGCAAGCCCGCTCCCACAGTGGATCAGGCCAGCACCTGGCGTTGAGGGTGCCAATGAACCTGTGGGAGCTGGCTTGCCTGCGATGCTTGCAACTCGGTCTGTCTAAATAACCGGGGCGCTGCCATCGCGAGCAAGCCCGCTCCCACAGTGGGTCAGGCCAGCACCTGGCGTTGAGGGTGCCAATGAACCTGTGGGAGCTGGCTTGCCTGCGATGCTTACAACCCGGTCTGTCTAAATAACCGGGGCGCTGCCATCGCGAGCAAGCCCGCTCCCACAGTGGATCAGGCCAGCACCTGGCCTTGAGGGTGCCAATGAACCTGTGGGAGCTGGCTTGCCTGCGATGCTTGCAACTCGGTCTGTCTAAATAACCGGGGCGCTGCCATCGCGAGCAAGCCCGCTCCCACAGTGGATCAGGCCAGCACCTGACGTTGAGGGTGCCAATGAACCTGTGGGAGCTGGCTTGCCTGCGATGCTTGCAACCCGGTATGTCTAAATAACCGGGGCGCTGCCATCGCGAGCAAGCCCGCTCCCACAGTGGATCAGGTCAGCACCTGGCGTTGAGGGTGTCAATGAATCTGTGGGAGCTGGCTTGCCTGCGATGCTTACAACCCGGTAGGTCTGAATGACCAAGGCGCTGACACAGTGCGCTTGATTAGAACGCACCCATGTAGTCACGCTTGCCGATCTCAACACCATTGTGGCGCAGGATCGCGTAAGCCGTGGTCACATGGAAGAAGAACTGCGGCAGGCCGTAGGTCAGCAGGTAAGCCTGACCAGTGAAGCGTTTTTCTTTAGGCGTGCCCTGACGGGTGATGATTTCGATGCCTTCCTTGCCATCGATTTGCTCTGGCTTGATCCCGTCGACAAACGCCAGCACTTTGCTGATCAAGGCTTGCAGGTCGGCAAAGGTCACTTCGCTGTCGTCATATTTTGGCAATTCGATTTCAGCCAGACGGCCCGAAACACCCTTGGTGAAATCAACGGCGATTTGCACCTGACGCACCAGCGGGAACATGTCCGGGGCCAGGCGCGCCTGCAAAAACACGCTCGGGTCGATGTTCTTGGCCGTTGCGTGAGCTTCAGCCTTGGCCAGCACACCGCTCAGGGCGTTGAGCATTTGTTTGAACACTGGAACGGAAGCGGCGTACAGAGAGATAGTCATGGAAGTCTCGACAGTCTGTGGGCAGGAATGCAATGTGCGCCGATTATAGACACGCCAGCGCCCATCTGGTGTATGAAGATCAACCCCAAGCTCAGCCCCTGGACACCCATATGCCCTCTGCTCATCCCTCTACAGTTCCAGCAGCGGACCCGACCCAGGCGCTCTATCGCAAAATCACCCGCAAACTCATTCCCTTTCTCTGCTTCTGTTATCTGGCCGCTTATCTGGACCGGATCAATATCGGCTTCGCTAAATTGCAGATGCTAGGTGACCTGCAGTTCAGCGAAACGGCATTTGGCCTGGGGGCGGGGCTGTTTTTTGTCGGCTATATCCTGTTCGAGGTACCCAGCAATCTGCTTCTGGAGAAAGTCGGCGCCAGGGTCTGGATAGCCCGGATCATGATCAGCTGGGGCCTGCTTTCGGCCTGCACCCTGCTGGTCACCACGCCTGCCCAGTTCTATGTTGTACGCTTTCTGCTGGGGGTGGCCGAAGCCGGTTTTCTGCCCGGGGTGCTGTATTACCTGACCACCTGGTTCCCGACCCAGCGACGGGGCCGCATCATTGCCCTGTTTATGATCGGCATGCCGCTGTCCAGTGTCGTTGGCGGGCCACTGTCGGGCTGGATCATGGTCGCCTTCGACAATACGGCGGGGCTGCGCGGCTGGCAGTGGCTGTTTGTGCTTGAGGCGATCCCCAGCGTATTGCTGGGCATCCTGACCTTCTGGGTTCTGCCAGACAGCCATCACACGGCAAAATGGCTGAACGCCGACGAAAAAGCGTTACTGGAACAGCAACTGCACCAGGACAACGCCGAAGGCCAGAACAGCAAGCACAGTTTTCGCGACGGGTTCTTTAACCTCAAGATCTGGATGCTGGGGGGTATCGACTTCTCCATCCTGCTTAGCGCCTACGCAATGGCATTCTGGATGCCGACGTTTATCCGTAACGCCGGTGTGGCCGACAACTTCCATATTGGCCTGCTCACCGCCCTGCCCAGCGTTGCAGCCCTGATCGGCATGCTGATGATTGGCGCCAGCAGCGACCACTATCGAGAACGCCGCTGGCATATCATTGTGCCCTTTGTGATTGGCGCGGCCGCGATGGCAGCCAGCACTTTTTTCAGCGACAACCTGCTTGTGATCGTTTTGCTGTTTGCCATTGCCTCGGCCGCCATCATTGGCGCCGTACCGGTGTTTTTCAGCTTGCCGGCCACCTTTCTCAAGGGCCGTGCTGCCGCTACCGGCTTCGCCCTCGCGTGTTCGCTGGCCAATATCGCAGGGCTGGTGAGCAATTCCCTGATGGGTATCGCCATCGACGTAACGGGCAGCAGTTCCGGCGCGCTGTGGTTCTTCGCCAGTTGCCTGCTAGTGAGCTGCCTGCTGGTGATCGCGCTGCCTGCCAAAGTGGTTAACCGCTGACACGCAAAAAGACTCTCTGCCACAGACGGGGCTAGATGCCAGTCGCTCTACCGCGCAAAAAACACCACAATGGTCGCTGGCAACGGTTACTCAAATTGGAGATGAAAATGGACGTTCCCGCTGATCAGTTCTCAGAACAGGTACCAAACGATGCTGACGCAGGACCTCTGCTCAACAGTACCGAGATCCGTATTCTCGGCTCCCTAATCGAGAAACAGGTCACCAACCCGGAAACCTACCCGCTGACGCTCAATGCCCTGGTGCTGGCGTGCAACCAGAAAACCAGCCGCGAGCCGGTGCTCAACCTGACCCAGGGCCAGGTCGGGCAAAGCCTGCGCGCCCTCGAAGGGCGTGGTTTTACCCGCCTGGTGATGGGCAGCCGAGCTGATCGCTGGGAACACAAGGTCGACAAGGCGCTGGAGCTGGTGCCTGCGCAAGTGGTGTTGCTGGGCCTGCTTTTTCTGCGGGGGCCGCAAACCCTCAACGAGTTGCTGACCCGCAGTTCGCGCATGCACGACTTTGAAGACACCGAACAGGTCCAGCATCAGCTTGAACGCCTGATTGCCCGTGATCTGGCCCTGCTGGTACCGCGTCAGAGCGGCCAACGCGAAGACCGTTACATGCACGCCCTGGGCGACCCGGCCGATATCGAAACCATCATGACTGCACGCCAGCAACCTGCAGAACGCTCAAGCGCGCAGGCAGTCTCGATAGAGCGTTTCGAAGCCCTTGAGGCGCGCATTGCAGCCCTCGAAGCCCGTCTGGCAGAGCTGGAGTAAAAGCGTTTTGGGGGCGAGCTCACTCGCCCCCAATCGCCATCAGCTGCGCGCGAATGCCACGGCCGCCTGGAACTGCTCGGCGGTGGGCCGCACACCGGTGTACAGCACAAACTGCTCCAGG
Organism: Pseudomonas bubulae; assembly: GCF_900618535.1. Taxonomy (GTDB): domain Bacteria; phylum Pseudomonadota; class Gammaproteobacteria; order Pseudomonadales; family Pseudomonadaceae; genus Aquipseudomonas; species Aquipseudomonas bubulae. The sequence continues at coordinate 1,134,347 of NZ_UYJA01000001.1, forward strand.
GCCTGAATGGCAATAACCTCAAGCCCGGTGATGACCTGCTTGCCCTGGGCACAACCGCGCACGATCAGGGGTGTTTCAACCGGGATCGCCACCACGTCGAAGATAATATCCGCACGATCAATGGCATCTGCCTCGAAAGCCAGATCATCGGCCTCGGCCCCGCCCGCCATGCCGACAGGTGTAACATTGATCAGCATGTGCGGCCTGCGCTCGCCCAGCTCAGGCTGCCATTCATAACCGCAACTTGCCGCCAGCGCCGCCCCTGTTGCCTCGTTGCGCGCAACGATCAGGCCATTGCGATAACCGCCATCGCGCAGGGCCGATGCCACCGCCTTGGCCATGCCGCCACTGCCGCGCAGGGCAAAGGTCGTGTCTTTGGGTACTTTATGGCTGTCCAGCAGTTGGGCAATGGCTATGTAGTCGGTGTTATAGGCCTTGAGGTGGCCGTCGGTGTTGACGATGGTGTTGATCGAGGCAATGGCCCGGGCTGACGTGTCCAGTTCGTCCACCAGCTCGATGCAGGCCTCCTTGAACGGCATCGACACGCCGCAACCACGAATGCCCAATGCCCGGATACCGGTCACTGCGCCCGCCAGATCCTTGCTGCTGAAGGCCTTGTAGTAAAAGTTCAAGCCCAGTTGTTCGTATAGATGATTATGAAAACGCAGCCCGAAATTACCCGGTCGACCCGACAACGATATGCACAGTCGGGTGTCTTTGTCCGGATTCATTTGCATGCTCATCTCCTTGCTGAATGCTTTTAGATGGACGGCACAAGCCGTACCGGGAGTTTTGTTGGATCATAGTGGAGCGCCAACGCTGAATCGTCTCAGCGCCCGCAGACCTTACACAAAATTTACCCGGACGCTTCGCAGTTTTTAAAATAAATACGGTCTTAATGTTATCCCCGGGTTTAACTGCGGTCTGGTGCAGGCCGAATCGTCGGGGCGGGAATTCGAGGAATCGTCATGATGCGTAGCATCCCCAAAATCGCTTTGCTTATCGGCACCCTGGCTGTTGCAGGGCAGGCATCGGCCCATGGTGGCTGGGGCCCCGGGCCTGCAATTTTTGGCGCGGTGGTGGGTGCCGCGGTGGTTGGCTCGGTTATCGCTGGCCACGAACAGCGCCCGGTGTATGTGCAGCAACCGGTGTATGTGCAGCCACAGCCGGTTTACGTACAGGCCCCACCTGTTTATTACCAACCGCAACCGGTGTATGTCCAGCCGCCCCAGCCCGTTTACTATCAGGGCTACTACGGTCGACCGCAACCGGTGTACTACGGTCCGCCACGGGGTTACTACGGCCCGCCGCGCTGGTAACCGGTGCTGGCAGCCGGCAGGCTTGGACAGCTGCCGGCAGGTCCGGATAGATCATGTGAATGTCGCGGACAAGACACCGTAACGCCCCGGACTGCGGCATCATGCAGCTTGGCTGGCGCAACAATCGGCACATTCATAAAAACAAGGACGACCTTTATGCCTACACAAAACCCGCACCATATCGTCGGGCTCTGCACCTCCAGCAAGGTGTACAACACTCTGACCGAGCTCAAGCAGCTCGAAGGTCACCGCACCGCCAAACTGCTCTCCCTGCTGACCCAGCACCTGGTTCGCGAAGGGCTGCTGAGTGATCAGGAAGTGATGCACATGCTCGATCAGGTGGTTGACTGACACCTCATCGACATCAATGACCACTATCACGCGCAATGATTTCTTGCGCAGCGGCACAGCCCGTAAGGTAGCGCCATTGTTGAAGGAGGTCTGTATGCCCAAGATTCATGTCATGTCGGTGATCGGCAGTGCCGTTCCCGCCCCGCTGCGTGCCGACGGCCTGCTCGCATGCTGGTATGTGGTCAGTGACGGCGTTGCCGTCAGCGGCCCGTTTACCTCGCGCGCCGCCGCCCAGCTCAAAGCCACCAGCGAAACAGATAAAACAGCGCCACACTCAACGCGACACTGAGCAGCACATTGCGGCTCCACAGCATCAGCCCGATGGCGCACAACCCGGCCAGCAGGTAGGGGTTGGCCAGGCTCAGATCCAGCTGATGGTCCTTGACGAAAATGATCGGCCCGCAAATCGCCGTCAGCATCCCCGGTACGGCAAAGCCCAAAAACTCCTTCACCCCTCGATTCAGGCGAATCGGCAAGCGTGGTTCCAGAAACAGGTAGCGGTTGAAAAACAGGATCAACGTCATCCCGCCAATAATTGCCCAGATCATGCCCAGTACCCTCCCAGCCGCTTGCAGGCATAGCCCGCGACCATACCCGCCAACCCGGCCAGCACAATCGCCGACTCCCACTGCCAGTGACTGAACACCACCACCGTGAACAAAGAGACCGCCACGCAGACCACGGTCGGGATATTGCGCACCACCGGGGTAATCAACGCGATAAAGGTGGCCGCGATCGAGAACTCCAGCCCTAGCTGATCCAGCCCCGGGATGCTCTTGCCCAGCACCACGCCCAGCAGGGTGAAAATATTCCAGCCCACATACATGCACAGCCCCACACCCAGGGCATACCAGCGATTGAAGGTATTCTGGTCGAAGGGGCTGACCAGGGCAAAGAACTCATCGGTGAGCAAAAAGCCCAGCCCGAAGCGCCATTTGGGCTCGAGCGGCGCCACCAGCGGGCGCAAGTGCATGGCATAGAGCAAGTGTTGCGAGGTCAGCAGCAAGGTGGTGACCAGAATCGAAATCGCACTGGCACCGCCCTTGATCATGCCAATGGCAACCAGTTGCGCCGCACCGGCAAACACAAACAGTGACAGCCCCTGGCTTTGCGCGGGGGTCAGCTGGGCATCGATTGCGGTGGAACCGGCCAGCAGCCCCCAGGGGGCACACGCCAGGGTCAGCGGCAGGCAGGCAATTGCGCCGCGCATAAACGCGGTTCGAGCAAGGGCATCAGGCATCAAAAACATTCCGGCAGTAAGCAGCGGCAAAGGGTCGCAACATCAGGGTAAAAAGTCTTGAACGATCTTGCTCTGCTGCCCTCATAACCTGACGCGGACCGCGTGAAAACAGCCCGCCGCGTTTGACGAGAGAGCAAACCTGGTCTTTAGTCAGCCGCATTCAAGAGACGTTAATTCCGATCAACCGCTGCCACGAGGAACCACCATGAAAGACCTGAAATCCGCCAAGGAAAGCAGAAAGGCCGATCTGCGGACACCTACGGCACTGAGCGAAAAAGCCTGTATCGATATCGCAGCCGAAGTGAACGCGCTGCTCGCAGACACCTTCGCCATCTACATGAAGACCAAGAATTTCCACTGGCACATGTCCGGCCCGCACTTCCGTGATTTCCACCTGCTGCTCGACGAGCAGGCTGACCAGATCTACGCGACCACCGATGCCATCGCCGAGCGTGTGCGCAAGCTGGGGCGCACCACAATCCGCTCCATCGGCCACATCAAGAAGCTGCAACGCCTGCTGGACAACGACGCCGACTTCGTGACGCCGGAAGACATGCTGGCAGAACTGCGCGAAGACAATATCCAGCTGGCCGCCTATATGCGTGAGACTCACGACATGTGCTCCGAGCTGGGCGATGTGGCGACTACCAGCCTGCTGGAAAACTGGATCGACGAGGCCGAGCGCCGCGTGTGGTTCCTGTTTGAGTCGTCGCGTACCAAATAACCCCTGCGTAGCAGCTGCCGAAGGAACGAGGCTGCGTTCGATTGCCAAGCGATCGTAAAACCAGAGCATGCGGTTTATCTGTAAAAACCTGTGCTCTGACTTTACGACGGCTTCGCCGCCGGACGCAGCCTTGTTCCTGCGCCAGCTGCTACGGTCACGAGCACCCGCAGAACCATGAATTTTGTTTCACAGTCTTCGAACGCAACGAGCGGTATATTCGCAGCGCTCATTGCTCATTCAATGAACCCCTTGCCCGCACCTCCCCTGCGGGCTTTTTTTCGCCTGTCAAACGCCCTGCCTGAACACCAGCGCCTTGAGGCCGCACTCGACATCGGCGTCCGGGAACTCCGGCGGGTTGTCCAGGCGCTGAACAAAACGCAGGCTCGGCGCATCACGGGTCACGCCATCGATCAAAAAGTCCGAACCCAGTGCCGGGTCATTCATGCACGCCAGTACTGTGCCATTTTCACTGAGCAACTCCGGCAGGCGGCGCACCACGCGCTGGTAGTCCTTGGTCAGCAAAAAGCTGCCTTTCTGAAATGACGGCGGATCGATGATCACCAGATCGTAAGGGCCGGTGCTTTTCACCTTGCCCCAGGACTTGAACAGCTCATGACCCAGAAACGTCACCTTGCTCATGTCATGCCCGTTCAGGCGATGGTTGTCGCGGCCACGGCTCAGGGCCGCACGGGACATGTCGAGGTTGACCACATGCTGGGCGCCGCCTTCTATGGCGGCCACTGAAAAACCGCAGGTATAGGCAAACAGGTTCAACACTCGCTTGCCCCCGGCATTGGCCCTTACCCAGTCACGACCATAACGCATGTCCAGGAACAGGCCGTTGTTCTGTTTGCGGCCCAGGTCCACGCGATAGCGCAATCCGCCTTCAGTCAGCGTCCACTCGTCAATTGCCTCGCCCACCAGCCACTCGGTGTCGCTTTGCAGCGTATAGCGATGTTGCAGCACCAGTGTGTGTGCACCGCTGGCCTGCCACGCGGCTGACTGAACAATGGCCTGCAGCAGTTGCTTGAGTGCAGCCAGTTGCAGGGCCTCGGGCTCCTTGAATAGAGAAACCAGCACCACGCCTTGCAACCAGTCCACCGTCAACTGCTCAAGCCCGGGCCAGCAACGTCCACGCCCATGGAACAAACGCCGGGTTTCAGCAGGCACAGCCTGCAGTGCAGTCAATAAGTGCTGGTGCAGGGTGGTTAACGCTTCAGGAGTCATCAGGCCGACCGGTCAATTTCAAGGGGCCGGCATTTTACACAATTGCACTGCCCTGCCTAATCGGCACAGTGGAAATATTTGTTAATACAGAGGGTGATATTATCGTTTTACAGTAATTTTTTATCGCAATACGATAGTTTCACTGCGCAGGGCAATACGCTTTCCCTGGGCAGATTCCGGGCTTTTTACAACCACAAGCAGAACCAGAAGGACTGTTCGATGAAAACCGATCCCCTTGCCAATCGCAGCCGCATCCTGGCCACAACCACGCTGGCACTTGTCGCGGGTATGTTGCTGGCCAATATCGCTTACTGGATCTTCCCCAACGCCATAGGCACTTATGTGGGCGGGTTCAACCTGAGCGCCATGACCGAAACACTGCAGGCCGACATCCCGTTGATGCCCTGGTGGCAGGTTGCTGGTGCCATAACCCTGTCCAGCATCCCCCTGCTGATACTCGCCAAAGGCTTGCTGGCCCTGCGCAGCCTGTTTCTGGCCTACAGCAAGGGCGAGTATTTCTCGACCGAATCTGCCGAGTTGCTGGGTAAAGTGGGTAAAAGCGTTTCTATATGGGTGCTGGCCAGCCTCCTGTTAACCCCGGTCATGAGTGTCTGGGTCACCATTTTGCGGCCTGCGGGCGAGCGCTTGCTCACGATCAGCTTCGAGCCGTCGCATCTTGTTGCCTTGTTCCTCTCGGCTTCCCTTATGATCATCGCCCGCAGCCTGTACAAGGCGTGTTCGTTGGCGCGGGAAAATCAGCAGTTCGTTTAAGAGGCCAAAATGCCGATCGAGATCAAGCTGGACGTCATGCTGGCCATGCGCAAGGTCAAATCCAAGGACCTGGCGCACAGGGTGGGCATTACCGAGCAGAACCTGTCACTGCTCAAGCAAGGGAAAGTAAAGGGCATCAGGCTGGCAACCCTGGAAGCCATTTGCATCGCACTGGATTGTCAGCCGGGGGACTTGCTGCATTATCAACCGGAATCGTAAGCACGCACGCCTGCGAGGCCAAGCCCTCGCAGGTGGCGCACCAGGCTCTGCCTGCCTGCACTTCAAAGCCTCCAGTCCGTTCAGCCAACCAACAGCATCCTCCTGCTAGGGTCGCCGCGGCACCCAACCTTTTTACCGGTATATTCGGGTTTTCTCTGACAAACCTCTGCAAAATCAGGCATTTCTGCCGCCACTGATCCATACTGACTAAATGTAACGTCATGTGTATAACAGCCGTTGCAGCCCGGTACTTCCCAACCCTTCTTGAGTCATTCTGCGTGAAAATTCATTTTTCCATTTTGAGCCTGTGTTTAGTTCTGGCAGGCACCAGTGCTTCTTCAATCGCCGCAGCGGCTGAAAGCACTTCGGCCCCACGGGATACCTCGCAACTGCACATCGCCTCAGGCAGTGCGCTGCTGATCGACCTGCAAACCAACAAAGTGATTTTTGCCAGCAACCCTGACGCCATCGTGCCAATTGCCTCCGTCACCAAATTGATGACCGCCATGGTAGTGCTGGATGCCAAGCAGTCGATGGACGAATCCATTTCGGTCAATATCAGCGACACCCCGGAGATGAAGGGCGTGTTTTCGCGGGTAAAAATCGGCAGCGAGCTGTCGCGTCACGAAATGATGCTGATCACCCTGATGTCTTCGGAAAACCGGGCAGCCGCCAGCCTTGCCCACCACTATCCGGGGGGTTATGTAGCCTTTATCGCGGCGATGAATGCCAAGGCCAAAAGCCTGGGCATGATGAGCACTCACTATGTTGAGCCGACCGGGTTGTCGATCCACAACGTATCCACTGCCCGCGACCTGAGCAAGCTGCTGGCAGCGGCGCGGCATTACCCGATGCTCAGCCAGTTGAGCACCACCAAGGAAAAGACCGTGGCGTTCCGCAAACCCAACTACAGCCTGGGTTTCAGCAACACCGATCACCTGGTCAGAAAAGACAAATGGAATATCAAGATCACCAAGACCGGCTTTACCAATCAGGCCGGTCATTGCCTGGTGCTGGTGACTGAAATGGGTGGGCGCCCGGTGTCCCTGGTCATTCTGGATGCCTTTGGCAAGTACACCCACTTCGCCGATGCCGGTCGAATTCGCAACTGGGTGGAAACCGGTAAAAGTGGCGGTGTGCCCGACGTAGCCCTGCGCTACAAAGCCGAAAAAAACCTGCAGAAAAACCAGCTGACAGCAGGTCAGGCGGGTAAGTGAAGAAGTACGGGTGAGATGAAATGCAGGCACTTGCCCCGGGGAGAGGATCGGGGACAAATGCCTGCGTACTGCTCGTTACAAACTGCGGATAGAAAGAACCCCGTCACCTGGACGGGGTTCTTGCCTGGCACATGCTCAGATCAGTTTTGCAGAGCAGGCTGCGAATCCCCATTGATCGGGATGCGTTTGGCTTTTGCCTCTTCCGGCACCACCCGCTGCAGGTCGATGCTCAGCAAACCATTGCTCAGGTTTGCGCCTTTGATCTCGATATGATCGTCAAGGCGGAAGGACAATTTGAATGCCCGCTGTGCAATACCTTGATGCAAGAAGGTCACGCCTTCTTCGCTGGTGCTTTCGCGTTTGCTGCCGCTGACGCTCAGCACACCTTTCTCTACTTGCAGGTCCAGATCATCTTGCTGGAAGCCTGCAGCTGCTACCACGATGCGGTAGCTGTCTTCACCCCGTTTTTCAACGTTGTAAGGTGGGTAGCCGCCGCTTGAATCGTTGCGCAGTGCGGTTTCAAACAAATCACTAAAACGGTCAAAGCCGACAGAATTACGGAACAGTGGCGCCATTGAAAAAGCGTTGCTCATAATTTCATCCTCCTGATTTCAGCGAGATTTTGTTACGCGACCCGGTTTCGGCATCGCGTACCCCTAAGATAGGGACCGTCAAAACCATTTCAAGGCTTTTTTTGAAATTTTTTTCAGACGCTTCAAGCCACATCGACAGGCGGGTTGTTGACCATGTGCCGGACCTTCTCACAGTCTGTTTCACGACGCATGGCATTGAACAACACCACCGCTTCAGGATAGTTGCGGGTCAACATTGCCAGCCACTGCTTGAGCCGCCCCGGTGCCGAGCGCGGGGTCAGCTGGGCCTCGGCCTGGGCCCAGAAGTCGCGGATCATGGGCTGCAAATCGGCCCAGGTCATCGGCACTACCTCAACACCGGCGCGGGCAGCGGCAATTTGCGCGGCCAGATCGGGGCGCGACACCAGACCACGGCCGAGCATGATGTCTTCAGCGCCACTGATTTCGCGGCAACGACGCCAATCTTCAACCGACCAGATATCGCCATTGGCAAACACCGGCACCTTGACCGCTTCCTGCACCTGGGCAATGTATTCCCAATGCGCAGGCGGCTTGTAGCCATCCATCTTGGTCCGCGCATGCACCACGATCTGGCTGGCGCCGCCTTCGGCCAGGGCGATTGCGCACTCATTGGCGCTGTCGGGCGTGTCGAAGCCCAGGCGCATCTTGGCGGTGACCGGAATATGCGCAGGCACGGTGCGACGCACTTGCAGCAAGATGGCGTGCAGCAGTTCGGGCTCCTTGAGCAACACCGCCCCGCCACGGGACTTGTTCACGGTCTTGGCCGGACAACCAAAATTGAGGTCGATCACCCCGCTGCCCAGCTCACAGGCCAATGCCGCGTTATCGGCCAGGCACGCCGGGTCCGAGCCCAGCAACTGCACGCGCAGCGGCACGCCGGAACGCGTTTGCGCACCGTGCTGCAACTCGGGAGCGAGTTTATGGAAGTAGGCTTCGGGCAAAAGCCGTTCGGTGACCCGAATAAATTCGGTCACGCACCAATCAATACCGCCGGTGCGGGTCAGGACATCACGCAGGATGTTGTCGACCAACCCCTCCATCGGCGCCAAAGCAATTTGCATGGGTGACTCTCATGAAAAACGTGCGGCAGTTTACGCGGTTCTGCGGGCAATCGGTATGCGTAGGCGCTGACGGTCAGGCCGTCACGACAGCCGGGCCATAACCGTCAAGGAACTCGGGCGGCAGGCGCCTGGCCTTGCCCGTGGACAGTTCGATGCAGACAAAGGTGGTTTGGGCACGCAACAGGGTCACACCATCGCAGGGGCGCACCAATTGAAAATGACGGGTCATGCGCAGGCGCTGGTCACAATCGACAATCCAGGTGGCTAGCTGCAGCTCATCGCCTTCGTAGGCGCTGGCAAGATAGTCGATTTCATGACGGGAGACCGCCATGGCGCGGTCGAGGCGACGGTACTCGGTGAGGTCCAAGCCCAGGCGCTGCGAGTGGCGCCAAGCGCAGCGTTCCAGCCAGACCACATAGGACGCGTTATTGGCATGACCAAACCCGTCAATGTCTTCGGCCTGCACCTGCAGGTCAATGATAAACGGCGCTGCCAAATCCCAACTCATGCCTTGTCTCCCTGTACAGAAATAAGGAGCGCAGTGTAACGCAGAGGGGGCGACGGGAAACTTGAAGAGCTGGAATTAAAAAACTGCAGACAAACAAAAGGGTCATTCAATAATCGAATGACCCTTATAAATCCCGCAAAGCGGGTAATCGTGGCGTCCCCTAGGGGACTCGAACCCCTGTTACCGCCGTGAAAGGGCGGTGTCCTAGGCCACTAGACGAAGGGGACACAAACCCTTCTAACAGTGATCAGCACTGAGTGCTGATCGATCCAATGCCAGTGTGGCCCGACATTGAACTGTAAATTGGTGGAGCTAAACGGGATCGAACCGTTGACCTCTTGCATGCCATGCAAGCGCTCTCCCAGCTGAGCTATAGCCCCGATTTATCGCCTGGCGGCGGAGCATCACCGAAGTGCTGCTTCTGTAAAACTGGCGTCCCCTAGGGGACTCGAACCCCTGTTACCGCCGTGAAAGGGCGGTGTCCTAGGCCACTAGACGAAGGGGACACAAACCTTCTAACTTGACCAGCACTGAGTGCTGGTCGATTCAATGCCGGTGTGGCCAGGCATTGAACAGTAAATTTGGTGGAGCTAAACGGGATCGAACCGTTGACCTCTTGCATGCCATGCAAGCGCTCTCCCAGCTGAGCTATAGCCCCAAACTTTCAGTCTTGGGTGTTGCCGTGTTGCGTTCTGCTTGTTTCGTGTTGCTGTGTTGACGGGGCGCATATTAAGACTGGATCGGTAGGCTGTCAAACTTATTTTTAAACTTTTTTAAAAAAATTTGCCGTGAGAACAACCACTTACCCTTCATACCCCGTAAATACGGGGCCAAACCCCAACCAAAACCTTGTAGCAGCTGCCGAAGGCTGCGTCCGGCGGCATAGCCGTCGTAAATGCAGAATGCTCGATTTGACTGAAAAACCGTGCATTTAGATTTTACGATTGCTTCGCAATCGAACGCAGCCTCGTTCCTTCGGCAGCTGCTACGGTTTTTTACGCCCTGTTAACCAATCGTGTTAAACAGCTTTTCCCACTCTTTGTTTTCTTTCTTGGACACGCCACCCAGCAGGTCCAGCGCCTGACGCAGACGGAAACGGGTCAGGTCCGGCCCCAGGATTTCCATGGCGTCCAGCACCGACACAGAGCTGGCCTGCCCCGTGATCGAGGCAAACATCAGCGGCATGGCATCACGCAGCTTCAACTCCAAGCTTTCAACCACGGCCTGGATGCTGCCGGTGATGGCGTCCTTTTCCCACTGACGCAGGCTTTCCAGCTTCCACAGGATCAACTGCATCAATTGACGCACTTGCTCGTTGGACAGCTTCTTGTGCTCAAACAGTTTGGCATCCAGCTGCAGGCCGCCCGAGAAGAAGAACCCGGCCAGCGGTGCAATCTGGCTGAACGTCTCGACACGGCCCTGTACCAGCGGCGCGATTTTCATCATGTACTCGGGGTTCAGCGCCCATTGCTGTACGCGGCTGGCGAACTCGTCCAGCGGCAAATCACGCAGCCATTGGCCATTGAGCCAGGACAGCTTTTCAACGTCGAAAATCGGCCCGCCCAGCGATACACGGCTCAGATCGAAGTTGTCGACCATTTCCTGCAGCGAGAACTTCTCGCGCTCGTCCGGCATCGACCAGCCCATGCGGCCCAGGTAGTTGAGCATCGCTTCAGGCATAAAGCCCATGCGCTCGTAGAACGTCACCGAAGTCGGGTTCTTGCGCTTGGACAGCTTGCTCTTGTCCGGGTTGCGCAGCAGCGGCATGTAGCACAGCTGCGGTTGTTCCCAGCCGAAGTATTCATACAGCAGGATCAGTTTGGGTGCCGATGGCAGCCACTCTTCGCCACGCAGTACGTGGGTGATGCCCATCAGGTGATCGTCGACCACGTTGGCCAGGAAGTAGGTCGGCAGGCCATCGGTTTTCATCAGGACTTGCATGTCCATGCGGTCCCACGGGATTTCAACGTCACCGCGCAGCAGGTCCGGCACCACGCAGACACCCTCGGTCGGCACTTTCATGCGGATTACGTGAGGTTCGCCAGCGGCCAGGCGTTCAGCCACTTCTTCCTTGGACAACAGCAGCGCACGACCGTCGTAGCGCGGGGTCTCGCCCTTGGCCATTTGCTCGGCGCGCATCTGGTCCAGCTCTTCACTCGTGCAGAAGCACGGGAACGCATGGCCCATATCCACCAGTTGCTGGGTGTATTTCTTGTAAATGTCGCTACGTTCGCTCTGACGGTACGGGCCGTGCGGGCCGCCGACGTCCGGGCCTTCACTCCAGGTGATACCCAGCCAGCGCAGGGCATCGTAGATCTGCTGCTCGGACTCGCGGGTCGAGCGCAGTTGGTCGGTATCTTCGATCCGCAGGATGAATTCGCCGCCATGCTGCTTGGCAAAGCAGTAGTTGAACAAAGCAATGTAAGCGGTGCCGACGTGGGGGTCGCCGGTAGGCGATGGCGCAATGCGCGTGCGAACGGTGGTCATGGGCGGTCTCGAAGTGAAGATAAAACAAAGGGCGAATGGTAACAGGCCGACCCGGCCCGGCTCCAGTACAGGACTCAGCCCGGCCGCCACACGGTTGAAAAAAGCTGTAATAGAGCGTTTGTATCGAATTGATACGGGGAAAAACAGCCTATACCGGTGTTAATCTCGGCTCATTCCCGACATCCCCTGGCTGGAGAGACCTATGCCCCACGTTGTGCTGGTGCTGGTAGAGAGCGTTAACGATTACCTGCATATGCTGGAGAACCAGGGCTACGAGCTGATCCTTGCGCCCACCCCCGCCAGTCGCGCCGAAGCCATAGCCCGACACGGCGCCCGCATCGACGCCGTGCTGACTCGCGGCCCGCTGGGCTTGCAGGCCGATGAAATGGCCGCCCTGCCCCTGCTCCGAATCATCTGCGTGATCGGCGCCGGCTTCGAACAGGTCGATTTGCAGGCCGCCAGCAACCTGGGCATTACCGTGACCTTTGGCGCCGGTGCCAATGCTTCATCGGTTGCCGACCACGCCATGGCGCTGCTGTTGTCCGTGGTGCGCGGCATCCCCCAGGCCGACGCCAGCATCCGCCGCAATGAATGGGTCAAGGTGCGCCAGCCGTCACTGTCGGGCAAACGCATGGGCATTATCGGCCTCGGCGCCATCGGCGCTGCCATCGCCAAACGAGCGGCCCACGGCTTTGACATGAGCATCCGCTACCACAGCCGCCAGCCGCACCCCGACTCGCCCTACACCTACTGTGCCAGCGTGCTGGAACTGGCCGCTGCGGTGGATTTCCTGATGATCGCCACCCCCGGTGGCAGCGCCACCCATCACCTGGTCAACGCCCGTGTGCTGGACGCCCTGGGCAGCGAAGGCTACCTGATCAATATTGCCCGCGGCAGTGTGGTCGATACCCAGGCGCTGATCAGCGCCCTGACCGCCGGCAAAATCGCCGGGGCCGGGCTGGATGTGTTCGAAGACGAACCCCTGGTACCCGACCCGCTGAAAACCCTCGGCAATGTGGTCATGACCCCGCATGTAGCGGGCCAGTCACCCGATGCGGTCGAAGCCACGGTGCAATTGGTGGTCGATAACCTGCGGGCGTTTTTTGCCGGCAAACCCGTTCTCACCCCGGTGCCATTGCCCCACCCAGCCTGACCCGGAGCCTGCGCTTGAAATTCCGCCTGCCAACAACCGCCACTGCGCCCTTCTGCCCCTCCGAAGTCAGTGGCAGCGTGCCCGTCGACGCCAGCGCGCCGTTTTTCAGGCGCGTGCTGCGCTTTGCCGGGCCCGGCCTGCTGATCAGCATCGGCTATATGGACCCCGGCAACTGGGCCACCGCCATCGAAGCCGGCTCACGTTACGGCTACCACCTGCTGTTTGTGGTACTGCTCGCCAGCCTCGCGGGCATGGCCGTGCAATGCCTGTGTTCGCGCCTTGGCATCGCCACCGGCCGCGATCTGGCGCAGCTGTGCCGTGAGCGCTACAGCAAGCGCTCGGCGCGGGTGCAATGGATGCTGGCGGAAATCTCGATCATCGCCACCGACCTGGCCGAAGTACTCGGCTGCGCGCTGGCGTTCCATCTGCTGCTGGGCTGCTCGCTGACCACCGGCATCGCCCTCACTGCCTTCGACACCTTGCTGGTGCTGGCCTTGCAAGGCCGGGGATTTCGCCGACTTGAAGCGATCATGCTGGCGCTGGTGATGACTATCGTCGGTTGTTTTTTTGTCGAACTGGTACTGATCAAACCTTACTGGCCCGACGTGTTCGAGGGCTTCAAACCCTCACTGTCGGCCATCAGCGACGCAGCACCGCTGTACATCGCCATCGGCATCATTGGCGCCACCGTGATGCCGCACAACCTGTACCTGCACAGCTCCATCGTCCAGACACGCCTGACCGGCAGCGACTACGCCAGCAAACTGGATGCCGTACGCCTTTCACGCATCGACACCATCGGCTCCCTGGCCCTGGCGCTGCTGGTCAATGCAGCCATCCTGATCCTCGCTGCGGCCGCTTTCCACCAGACCGGCAATACCGACGTGGTCGAGATCCAGGACGCCTACCGCATGCTCGACCCGCTGGTGGGCGGAGCCATGGCCAGCATCCTGTTCGGCGTGGCATTGCTGGCCTCGGGGCAAAGCTCGACATTCACCGGCACCATTGCCGGGCAAGTGATCATGGAGGGCTATCTGAACCTGAAGATTCCCTGCTGGCAACGGCGCCTGATCACCCGCGGGCTGGCACTGGTGCCTGCATTCCTGGGCGTGTGGCTGATGGGCGACGATGCGGTGGGCAAGCTGCTGATCCTCAGCCAGGTGGTACTCAGCCTGCAACTGCCCTTTGCCCTGTACCCGCTGATCCGCATGACCAGCGACAAACGACTTATGGGCCCGTTTGCCAACCGACTGCCGACGCGGCTGCTGGCGTGGTTTCTGTTTGCAGTCATCAGTTGCGCCAACCTGTGGCTGATTGCACAGATCGGGTTCGGCGCCTAACCCCCAGCCCCTTAAATTCGGCGCGCAATGGCTCGTTATACAAGACGACTCCTGCTATTGAGGTGCTGTTATGTCCGCCGCTGCCACCCTGGTGCAAAACCTGCGCAATCGTCTGAGCAAGCCTGCGGGATATCGTCTGTTCGATATCCAGCTCAAGCACCGCATCACCTTGAGCCCGTCACTGACGCGCTTTGTGTTCAGCGGTAGCGATGTGGCGCTGATGCGCACCCTGGCACCCGACCAACGGGTCAAGCTACTGTTCCCCAGCGCCAACGGCGCCACCGCCAACCTGCCCAAACAGAGCGACTGGCGAGCGCCCCTGCGGGATATGAGCCCCGAGTCAGTGCCACCCATGCGCTCCTACACCCTTCGCAACCTGCGCACAGAGGCCGGCGAACTGGATATCGACTTCGTCCTCCACGGCGTCACCGGCCCTGCCACACGTTGGGCTAGCCAGGCCAGGGTGGGGGATCGCCTGCAGATCGCAGCGCCCAATGCAGCCTGCACCGACGACCCCGGTGGCTATGAATGGCAGCCACCGCAAGGCATGCGCAAACTGTTGCTGATCGGCGACGAAACTGCGCTGCCAGCCATTGCCGGCATCCTTGAAGAACTTGCCCTGCACCCCGACACCCCCCAGGTCCAGGCCTTTATTGAAGTTCCTCAAGAAGCCGACTGCCAGCCCTTGCTCTGTGGCCCGAACACCAAGGTGCACTGGTTGCCGCGTGCCAGCCTGGGCAAACAGCATGGCGATGGCATGCTCCTGGCCGCCCGCGAACTGGCCAGCCTGCCGCCCAGACGCATGCAGGCCCGGGCGTGCGCTGAACTGCAAGAGCTGGATCTGGATAACCAGCGCCTGTGGGATCGGGCCAGCGCCAAACACAATGAGTTTTATGCCTGGGTAGCCGGGGAATCGATGGCGGTGATGGCGATCAGGCGGTTTTTCGTCCATGAGTGCGGCATGGACCGCAAGGGGCTGACCTTGATGGGGTACTGGAAGCTGGGGCGGTCGCTAGGGTGATACTGGCCCTTGTAGCAGCTGCCGAACACAGCCTCGCTCCGCTCGTCAGCTGCTACAGGCGAATGAGAACAAGAAACAATTTTTTACATATCTAGCTTCGGGTTTTGCTCTTCTCATCCGTCCTACATGGATAAGCAGTCGCTTCTCAATGGCGATTACACACCCGCCCCGCCGCGAGTTTGCCGTTTCCCATGTCCAAAAAATCCCGTTCAAAACTCTGGTTCCTGGTTCACAGCTGGATGACCCTGCCCATCTGGTTCTTTGTGCTGATTGTCTGCGTGACCGGCACGCTGGCTGTGGTCAGTCAGGAGATCGTCTGGCTAGCCACCCCCGAGGCCCGTGCCACACAACCGGCCGATGATGCACCCCTGCTGACTTACGAGCAGGTACTGAGCGCCATTCACAAGGCCGAACCGACGCTGGCCGTACAGTCGATCAGCCGCCCGGACGAGTCGCACTTTGCCCTGGTGGCCAGCGTGGTGTACCCGGACGGCCGCTCGCCATCGTTGTATATCAGTCCCTATACCGGAGTGATCCAGGGCGAAAGCCCCAGCTTTGACTTCAAGGCCTTTACCCGCGCCCTCCACGGCTGGTGGCTGGTGCCCTTTACCAACGGCTATAGCTGGGGCTGGTACCTGGTGTCATTCCTCGGCCTGCCGCTGCTGGCATCGCTGATCACCGGGCTGGTGGTCTACAAGAAGTTCTGGAAAGGCTTTTTCAAGCCCAACCTGCGTTTCAAACACGGGGCGCGGATTTTTTGGGGGGATTTTCATCGCCTGTGCGGCATCTGGTCGATCTGGTTTATTGCAGTGATTTCCATCACCGGTCTGTGGTTCCTGATCCAGGCTTTCATGTTCGATAACCAGATCTCCATCTCGACCGCAGGCAACCCGCCGGTTGTGGCCCGCCAGGATGTGCCGCTTATGCCGGACGGCAAGCCAGCACCGCAGATCAGCCTCGATCAGGCGGTCAAGATTGCCGCCGACAACATCCCGGGGCTGGAAGCCAGCTTTGTCAGCCTGCCGAGCAATGCCTACGGGCATATCGAGGTGGGCGGCCCGGGCTGGTACCCGCTGCTGTTCCAGACTGCCGACATCAACCCGTACAACGGCGCAATCGAAGGCTCACGGATGATTGCCGACCGCTCCGGACTGGAGCTGGTGACCGAGTCCATGCGCCCGCTGCACACCGGCGATTTTGGCGGGTTGTGGGTCAAGCTGATCTGGTTCTTCTTCGGCCTGATTCTCAGCATGATGGTGTTGAGCGGCCTGTTGATCTGGACCAAACGTACGGCCCTGGCCACCGCCAATGCCCTCAAACGCAGCGAAATACCCCGGCGGGCAGCCGCCGTCTCGGCGCATAAACCACAGCACGAAGAGGCCAATGTATGAGTAAGGCAGCGGCTGCACAGCCTGCGTCCACCCTGAGCCGGCTGTGGCACAAATGGCGCTTTCACATCAATGTCCTGCTGTTACTGGTGCCGCTGGGCTTTATGCCCAAGTACTTTGCCGACGCTTCCCTGTTTCGCGGCGACAGCGGCCTGGGCGAGCGCGACATCGGCACCGTGCAGGTCGGCCCCTGGAGCCTGCAACTGGCCGAGTTGCGCAACGAGGCCCCGCGCCCCGATGGCCCGGCAGGTTATATGAAAAGTTTTAACGCGGCCCTGTGTGACACCTGCATCGATCAGGTCAAGGCCGCCTACCTGCGTATCGGCAAACCGCGCAGCCTGCGCGCCGCCGGGGTGATTTTCTTCGGCACGCCTTATCGCATGGGCGCCACCCTGCCCATCCCGGAACGCACCAAGGCCGATGCCGAGCTGTGGATCACCCTCGAAGGGTGGGACGGCTCCATGCACCAGGCCGCCATTCCCCTGAGCCAGGCCTCACCGGCAACCCTCGCCTGGCTGGCCCAACGAGGAGCGAAATAATGCATGCGCGCCTGTTTAAAACACCTGCCCTGGCAACGGCCCTGATCGCCTTGATCGGCGTTTGCAGCCAGGCACAGGCCCACAACCCGATGTGCGAATGCAAGGCCATTGAAGACGGACAAATCCGCTGCACCGGCGGGTTTTCTGATGGCAGCGGCGCACCGGGGGTGACCCTGGACGTGATCGGCTACGACGAAACCATCCTGGTACCCGGCAAGCTGGGGGCCGATTCGACCCTGACCTTCAAACGTCCGGATGCCGAGTTTTATGTGCTCTTCGACGCCGGCCCTGGGCATATCGTTGAAATCGACCAAGCCGATATCGAGGCCCCATGAGTACTCAAGTCGTACGCCCGGCCGGGGCGGGGCATGAAACCCTGTATGTGCTGCTGTTGTGCCTGCTGATTGTGACCGTGGCCGGCTCGGTGGTGGCCTGGCGTCATGAATCCAGCGAGGTGACGTCGGTGGCGGCCCATCAGCTGGATGCGCGCCGCGACCTGAATGCCGCCGAACAAGGGATCTATGCCGACCTGCGGGTCACCCTGGACGAAATCCTGCTGCTGCGCGAAGAGTCCGCCGCCCTGCCCCAACCCGCGCAACTGGCCGAAGAAGGCTTCGCGCCCTTTGCCCAAGACGCCAGTTCGGTGAGCCGTGGCAACCACGCCTGGCAGTTGCTCGGCGAGCAGGCGTACCTGGGCCTGAGCCCCAGCCCTGAAGTGGCAGGCTCGTTTCTGCTGCGCATTGGCGACCAACCGGACGTGTGGCTTAACCGCAATCCCGGCGCCAGTGTCCCTGCCGACCTTGACGATGCCGCCCTCAACCAGAGTGGCTGGCAACAAGTGATCGCGCAATTCGATGCCGGGGTTACCCGTCAGCACCGCCACTGAACCCACCGCTTGCCCTGAGAGAAGACTGCTCGCCATGTCGATTTCATCTGTATTGCGCCGCCGCACCCTGTTGCTGGCCAGCCTGTTCGCCCTTTGCCTGTCTCCCCTGGTCAGCGCCGACACCGCGCCCGCGCCCCTGGCCAAGCCGCTGCGTATCGGCATCACCCTGCACCCTTACTACAGCTATGTAAAAAACATCGTCGGTGACAGGGCTGAAGTGGTGCCGCTGATTCCGGCCGGGTTCAACCCGCACGCCTACGAGCCCCGCGCTGAAGACATCAAGCGCATCGGCACCCTGGATGTCATCGTGCTCAATGGTGTGGGCCATGATGACTTCGCCGATCGCATGATCGAGGCCAGCGAAAAACCGCAGATCCCGGTGATCGAGGCCAACCAGAACGTACCGCTGCTGGCCGCCACAGGTAACGCGGCACGGGGTGCAGGCAAGGTGGTCAACCCGCATACCTTTCTGTCCATCAGCGCCTCGATCGCTCAGGTCAACAACATTGCCCGTGAACTGGGCAAGCTCGACCCGGCCAACGCCAAGGCTTACACCGCCAATGCCCGCGCCTACGGCAAACGCCTGCGCCAGATGCGCGCAGATGCCCTGGCCAAGCTGACCCAGGCACCCAATGCCGACCTGCGCGTAGCCACGGTGCACGCGGCTTACGACTATCTGCTGCGCGAGTTTGGCCTGGAAGTGACGGCTGTGGTTGAACCTGCCCACGGTATCGAGCCCAGCCCCAGCCAGTTGAAGAAAACCATCGACCAATTGCGCGAACTGGATGTGAAGGTGATCTTCTCCGAGATGGATTTCCCGTCCACTTACGTCGACACCATTCAGCGCGAGTCAGGGGTCAGGCTGTACCCGCTGTCGCACATTTCCTACGGTGACTACAGCGCCGACAAGTACGAAAAAGAAATGACCGGCAACCTCAATACCGTGGTCCGGGCAATCCAGGAGGCCGGCGCATGACCGCCGCCGAACGCCTCTGCGTCACGGCCTGCGGGCCGGGGGTCGAATTTGACCAGGTGTCGCTGACCCTGGGGCGCACGCCCATTCTCGATCATGTCAGCTTCAGCATCCGCCCCGGCAGTGTGCATGCCCTGGTAGGGCCCAACGGCGGCGGTAAAAGTTCGCTGATCAAGACGCTATTGGGGCAAATGCCCCATCAGGGTCGCCTGTGCCTGAACTGGCCCGGTGAGCCGGGGCTAATCGGTTATGTGCCCCAGGCACTGGAATTCGACCGTGGCCTGCCGATGACCGTCGATGACTTTATGGCCGCCATGTGCCAGCGTCGCCCGGCCTTTATGGGGTTGTCGCGCAAGGTCGCCCCGGCCATCGGCGAAGCGCTGGAACGGGTGGGCATGCAAGACAAACGCAAGCGGCGCATGGGCGCGCTGTCCGGTGGTGAACGCCAGCGGGTGCTGCTGGCCCAGGGGCTGATCCCGGCACCGCAATTGCTGGTGCTGGATGAACCCATGTCGGCCCTGGACGAAGCCGGTGCCCAGGTGTTTGAACGACTGCTGACGGACTGGCGCCGGGCAGGGGTCACGGTGGTGTGGATCGAACACGACCTGGCCGCCGTCAAGCGCTTGGCCGAGCGTGTCACCGGGCTCAACCGCCAGGTGCTGTTCGACGGGGCTCCGGAACAAACCCTGAGCCCGGAACGTTTGCTCACGCTATTTTCGACCCATCCCAAGGCTCACGGGAGCGCCCTTTCATGAGTTACGAAGCCTTCCGCTTGCTAGTCCAGGGCTGGGCGTCTGCCGGTTATCTGCCAGAAGTACTGGCGTATGGCTTTGTGGTCAACGCCCTGCTCGCAGGCTTGCTGATCGGCCCCGTGCTGGGTGGCCTGGGCACCCTGGTAGTGGTCAAGCGTTTTGCGTTTTTTTCCGAGGCCGTGGGCCATGCCGCACTGACCGGCGTGGCCATCGGCATCCTGCTCGGCGAACCCTACACCGGCCCCTATGGCAGCCTGTTCGGCTACTGCCTGCTGTTCGGGATTTCGCTCAACTACCTGCGCAACCGCACCGGGCTGGCACCGGATACGCTGATCGGAGTGTTCCTCTCGGTGTCGCTGGCCCTGGGCGCGAGCCTGCTGCTGATTCTGGCCGGCAAGATCAACGTGCACATCCTCGAAAACGTGCTGTTCGGTTCGGTATTGACGGTCAACGGTAACGACCTGCTGGTACTGGCCGTGGTCGGCGCGCTGGTGCTGGGCCTCAGCTTGCCGCTGTACAACCGCATCATGCTGGCCAGCTTCAACCCGCAACTGGCCGCTGTACGCGGGGTGGCCGTGAAGGCGCTGGACTACCTGTTCGTGATTCTGGTGACGCTGATCACCGTCGCCGCCGTTAAAGTTATCGGCGCGATTCTGGTCGGCGCCCTGCTGGTAATTCCTGCGGCGGCGGCACGATTGCTCAGCCAGTCGCTGAAAGGGTTTTTCTGGATCTCGGTGCTGATCGCCACCGTCAGCACCCTGTGCGGCATTCTGCTGCCCATCGTGTTTGACCTGCCGATCCCGTCCGGTGCCGCGATCATTCTGATGGCCGGCATCGCCTTCGCCCTCGCCGCCATCGCCCGTGGCGTGGTGCCCAGCCTGAAAGGGAATATTGGATAAATGTTCACTCTGCGCAAACTGACCCTCGCCCTGGCCCTCACCGGCCTGTTGAGCACCCCGGTGCTGGCCGAAACCACCGTACTGGCCAGCCTGCCGATTACCTTTGGGTTGAGCGAACTGCTGCTCAAGGACAGCGGCGTGAAACTGCAACGGGCAGCACCGGCCAACCTGCCGGGCAGCCGCCAGAGTGCCTATTTCAGCAGCCGTGGTGCCCCGGCCCTGCACTCGCTGGCCACAAAAGCCGATGCGGTGATCGGCCTGCGCTCCGTGTGGAGCGACGATCCGCTATACCCGATGGCGCGGCGCAGCAATATCCGCATTGTTGAAGTGGACGCGGCGCGGCCGGTGGACGGCAGCCTGCCGGGCATTGCCGTGCAACCAGGTGTTCATGTCGATGGCCTCAATAGCCAACCGTGGCTGACCAGCAACAATATGGGGCGCATGGCGGATGTGATCGCTGCCGATCTGGTGCGTTTGGCACCGGATGCCAAGCCGCAGATCGAAGCCAATCTGGCGAGCCTCAAGCAGCGCCTGCTCAAGCTCAGCGCCGACAGCGAAGCGCAGTTGGCCCAGGCGGACAACTTGAGTGTGGTGAGCCTGTCCGACCGATTGGATTACCTGATTGGCGGGTTGAATCTGGAGCGGGTCGAGGTCAATCACAAGGGTGATGAAACCTGGACACCGGAATCACTGCAAGGGTTGACCCAAACCCTGAAAAACAATGAAGTGGCGTTGGTGCTGGACCATCGCCAGCCTTCAGCCGAGGTACAAAAAGCCATTGCCGAGGGTGGCAGCAAGCTGGTGGTAATCGGTGCCGATGGCACCGATCCCGTGACTGAGTTGCAGGGCAACTTTGAAGCGATCATCAAGGCACTGAATAAGGATTGAACGCCACGTACCGTAGCAGCTGCCGAAGGAACGAGGCTGCGTTCGGGTGCGCAGCGCCCGTAAAACCTGAATCCGGCACTTGTCTGACACACCGCTGTATCCGGTTTTACGACGGCTGCGCCGCCGAACGCAGCCTCGTTCCTCCGGCAGCTGCTACAAGGTGTTAAGTACCTGCTTGTCGGCATGATAGGAGGAGCGCACCAACGGCCCCGAGGCGACGTTTTTGAAGCCCATGCGCAACCCTTCTTCGGCAAACCAGGCGAAGGTGTCAGGGTGCACAAACCTCTGTACCGCCAGGTGGCTGCGCGAAGGTTGCAGGTACTGGCCCAGGGTCAGCATGTCGACCTCATGCTCGCGCATGCACCGCATCACTTCGATCACCTCTTCGTCCGTCTCGCCCAGCCCCAGCATCAGTCCCGACTTCGTCGGTACATGGGGCACCCGGTGTTTGAAGTTCTGCAGCAAATCCAGTGACCACCCGAAATCCGACCCCGGGCGTGCGGCTTTATACAGTCGCGGTACGGTTTCCAGGTTGTGGTTGAACACATCGGGGGGCTCCTGCGCAGTGATCGCCAGCGCCACATCCATGCGCCCGCGATAGTCGGGCACCAGGGTTTCCAGTTGCACACCGGGCGACAGCTTGCGGATTTCACGCAGGCAATCGACAAAGTGCTGCGCGCCGCCGTCGCGCAAGTCATCACGGTCCACCGAAGTGATCACCACATACTTGAGGCCCAGGTCGGCAATGGCAATCGCCAGGTTTTTCGGCTCGTCCCTGTCCAGAGGTTTGGGCCGGCCGTGCCCCACGTCGCAGAACGGGCAGCGCCGGGTGCAGATATCACCCATGATCATAAAGGTCGCAGTACCGCCCGAAAAACACTCGCCCAGGTTTG
Organism: Pseudomonas bubulae; assembly: GCF_900618535.1. GTDB lineage: Bacteria > Pseudomonadota > Gammaproteobacteria > Pseudomonadales > Pseudomonadaceae > Aquipseudomonas > Aquipseudomonas bubulae. The sequence continues at coordinate 1,156,817 of NZ_UYJA01000001.1, forward strand.
GACAGGCCGCTTCTTCGCACACACTGTGCAGCTTGTGCTTACGCAGCAGCGCCTTGACCCGTGCCACCTCGGGCGAGGTGGCAATGGGCACGCGGATCCACTCTGGCTTGCGCGGGATTTCTTCGGTGGGCAGGATCTTCACCGGGATACGCGCCACCTTCTCGGCTCCCCGCAGTTTTACCCCGGTCTGCAAGGGCTGCGGGCGGCTGGTAACAGGCAATGGTGCATTCATGGCTTGGCTCCACACGGGTATGCATTCAGGCCGAATACACTGGAAACAGTGCGCACAGCTCACCGACCTGACGGGCAACCCGGGCCTCGATCGCCGCATCGCCCGGATGGTCGAGGATGTCGCAGATCCAGGTGGCCAGCGCACGGCACTCGGGAATCTGCATGCCACGGGTGGTCACCGCCGGGGTGCCGATACGCAGGCCCGAGGTCACGAACGGTGACTGCGGATCGTTGGGCACAGCGTTTTTGTTGACAGTGATATGGGCACGGCCCAGTGCTGCGTCGGCATCCTTGCCGGTAATGCCCTGGCGGATCAGGCTGACCAGAAACAGGTGGTTGTCGGTGCCGCCGGAAACCACGTCATAGCCGCGCTGCCTGAACGCTTCAGCCATGGCCTGGGCATTCTTGATCACCTGGAACTGGTAGTCCCTGAAGCCTGGCTCCAGCGCCTCCTTGAAGCACACCGCCTTGGCAGCGATTACATGCATCAGAGGGCCGCCCTGCCCGCCGGGGAATACTGCCGAGTTGAGTTTTTTCTCCAGATCGGCATCAGCCCTGGCCAGAATCAGCCCGCCCCGCGGCCCGCGCAGGGTCTTGTGGGTGGTGGTGGTGACCACATCGGCGTAAGGCAGCGGGTTGGGGTACAAACCGACCGCCACCAGCCCGGCGACATGGGCCATGTCCACAAACAGATACGCCCCGACCTTGTCGGCAATGGCACGAAAACGCGGGAAATCCAGGGTCTTGGAGTAGGCCGAGAACCCGGCCACGATCATTTTGGGCCGATGCTCCAGGGCCAGGCGTTCGACCTCGTCATAGTCGATCAGGCCATTGGCGTCGGTGCCGTATTGCACCGCGTTGTACAGTTTGCCCGATGAACTGACTTTGGCTCCATGAGTCAGGTGGCCGCCGTGAGCCAGGCTCATGCCCAGAAGAGTGTCGCCTGCTTGCAGCAACGCCAGGTACACCGCCGCGTTGGCTTGTGAGCCGGAGTGCGGCTGGACGTTGGCATAGCCTGCGCCGAATAGTTGTTTGGCGCGATCGATGGCCAGTTGTTCGACCACATCCACGTGCTCACAGCCGCCGTAATAACGCTTGCCCGGGTAGCCTTCGGCGTATTTGTTGGTCAGCTCGGTGCCCTGGGCCTGCATTACTTGCGGGCTGGTGTAGTTCTCCGAGGCGATCAGCTCGATATGCTCTTCCTGACGTTGCGCCTCGCGGGTAATGGCGTCGAACAGGGCGGGGTCGAAATCGGACAGGGTCAGGCTTTTATGGAACATGAGGGATTTCCTTTTTATTAGAGATTCAAGCAATGCCTGCGCGGCGATATCAGCCGTTTTCGGCAACAAAGGCGTCATAGGCCTGCTGGTCGAGCAGATCGTTGAAAGCCGACATGTCTTCGATGCAAATACGAAAGAACCAGCCTTCGCCCATGGGTGAGGCATTGACCAGTGCCGGGTCATCGGCCAGAGCCTGGTTAACGGCCACCACCTCTCCGGTGAGCGGCATGGTGATAGTGCTGGCTGCCTTGACCGACTCCAGCACGGCCACTTCGTGACCTGCCTCGAACGCCCCCAGCTCGGGTACCTGCACAAACACCACATCACCCAGTGCCTGCTGGGCAAAGTCGGTAATGCCAACGGTCAAATGGCCCGATGCTTCCAGGCGCAGCCATTCGTGTTCAGGAGTAAAACGCAGAGTGCTCATGGACTTTTCTCTTGTTATCAATGTGTCCTGGTGCAGGACGAACAGGCGCAACTGACAGGACAAGAGCAAAGGCGATGCCAAGTTTTAAAAAACCTTTAAAATCAATAACTTAAATAAAAATGAACGCATTGTGACGAAAGCAGTGGAGTGAAACTGCTCCAGCTCTGGAGAGGGTCTGGCGGGTTGATCCCGCAAGGGCGGGGTCAGGATGGGTACGGAGCGAAATCATTCCACTGGAGCAGAATCACACCACTCGAACCAACGTACGCTGCGCGCACTGAATGCAGCCGCTGAGGAGCTCAGCGGCTACAGGAAAAACTGCAACTGTGGGAGCGAGCCTGCTCGCGAAGGTCGTTCGCGAGCAGGCTCGCTCCCACAATAGGGCTTGATCTCCAACAGAGTATCTACAGTTCAGCGGTGCGGGTTACGAACGCGAGGTTATGCCGTATTTACGCAACCGCTGGCCAATGGCGGTATGCGACGTCTGCAGCCTGGAGGCCAACTGCCGGGTCGATGGATAGGCCACGTAGTAACGCTCCAGCAAGGTTTTTTCAAAGCCTTGCACCGCCGCTTCCAGGCTGGTCACTTCTTCGCTGGCCGCCTTTTGGCCGGTCAGCTCGGTACCCGCCAGTTCCAGATCCCCACAATCAATCACATCGCCCTCGCTGGTGGCTGCCGCGCGGAAGATGACGTTTTGCAGTTGCCGAACATTGCCCGCCCAGCGATTGCCCAGCAACAGCGGATGGGTCGCCACAGCCAGTTGACAGGGCGAGCGGTGAATCTGTTCGCAGGCCTGGCGCAGAAAGTGTTCGGCCAACAGCAGAATGTCCATGCCACGGTCGCGCAACGGTGGCACCAGCAAATTGAGGACGTTAAGACGGTAATACAGATCCTCACGGAAAGTCCCCTCCCTCACCATGCGCTCCAGGTCGCGGTGGGTCGCGCAGAGCACCCGCACATTGACCCGCACTTCGCGCTCGCCGCCGATACGTCGAAAGCAGCCGTCGCTGAGAAACCGCAGCAGCTTGGCTTGCAGGTACGGAGACATCTCCCCCACCTCATCGAGAAACACCGTGCCACGGTCTGCCAACTCCAGCAGCCCCGGTTTGCCGCCACGCTGGGCACCGGTAAAGGCCCCGGCGGCATAGCCGAACAACTCGCTTTCGGCCAGGCTCTCGGGCAGCGCTGCACAGTTCAAGGCCAGGAACGACGCATCGCGGCGGGCGCTCATGGCATGACAGGCGTGGGCCACCAGTTCCTTGCCGGTGCCGGTTTCGCCCTGGATCAGCAGCGGCGCATCCAGGCTCGCCACTTTGTGCAGCCGCGTCTTGAGTTCTTCCAGCACAAGTGACTTGCCGAGCAATGCCTCCAGCCCTTCAGCCGGGTCGCGCAACAAGGACGCCAGCCGCTCGCCGATACGGCTCGGCGGATACAGGGTCAACAGCCCGCCCACCAGAACATCCCTGCCGCCGCTGATGGGCGTGGCATCGAGCAGCAGGTCGCGACCCTTGAAATTCACTTCGCACATGGGCAGGCGAAAGCCTTTATCGATCAGGGTACGGGCCAGGTCAGGGGCCGCGAACAGATTCGACAACGGCTCTCCGGTGGGGTCGCTGCCATAAAGATCCGTCAGCCCGGGGTTGGCCAGCAGCACGCAGCCGTCGGGATCCACCGCCATCACCGGATCGCTCATGGCGGCCAGCAAGGCCTCCAGTTGCAGGCGGCGGCGCTGGCCCGGGAGGATGTCCACCAGGTCCACAGCCTGCACCCCTGCTACCCCCAGCAAGGCGTGGTGGAGTTCCTCCAGCACTTTTTGCGACAGGGTGGGTGCATCGATATAGACATTCGGCGGGCTCATCTCCACCGCGTCCAGGTTGAGATTGCGCGCGCCCAGCAGCATCAGGATTTCCTGGGTGATGCCGACGCGGTCTTTGAAGGTAACGTGAATTCGCATGGCCTGGCACTCCCTGACAGCAAACAACGAAGGGCGGCACGCCCTGTGCCGCCCCCCGGGCAGAATCAATGTCGTGAAGCGGCCATCAGTCGGTCTGGCAAGCCAGTTCCGCAGCCTCCTGCTTGTTGCGCAGCACCGTGCGATAGCCCAGGCCCAGCACCACAAACCACACCGGCACCATGTACAGCGCCTGGCGAGTGTCATCTTCCAGCGCCAGCAAAGTCAGGATAAACACGAAGAAGGTCAGGCACACCCAGACCATGAACTTGCCACCCGGCATTTTGTACTTCGAGGCACGGTGCAGGTGATCGCGCTTTTTACGATAGGCCAGGTAGGACAGCAGGATCATGGTCCACACAAACATGAACAAGGTGGCCGATACCGTGGTGATCAGGGTGAAGGCCTCCATCAGGTTGGGCACCACATAAATCACCAGCGCGCCCGCCAGCAGACAGATGCAGGAGAAGATCAGGCCATTGGACGGTACCGCACGGCTCGACAGGTTCTTGAACTTGCTCGGCGCGTCGCCATCCATTGCCAGACCGAACAGCATGCGGCTGGTGGAGAACACACCGCTGTTGGCCGAAGACGCTGCCGAGGTCAACACCACGAAATTGATGATGCCTGCGGCTGCGGGCAAACCGGCGAGCATGAACAGCTCAACGAACGGGCTTTTGTCAGCCACCACATCACGCCACGGGGTGACCGCCAGGATCGCAATCAGCGCAAACACGTAGAACATGATGATACGCAGCGGAATCGAGTTGATCGCCCGCGGCAGGTTGCGCTCCGGGTTTTTGGTCTCCGCCGCAGTGGTGCCCACCAGCTCGATGCCGACAAAGGCAAACACGGCAATCTGGAAACCGGCGAAAAAGCCCATCAGCCCATGGGGGAACATGCCGCCGTCATTCCACAGGTTGGCCAGCGATGCCGAATTGCCGGTGGGTGACTGAAACGCCGTGGTCACCATATACAGCCCGGTGCAGACCAGTGCGCAAATGGCCACGATCTTGATCATGGCAAACCAGAACTCCAGTTCGCCGAACATCTTCACCGTGATCAGGTTCAGTGACAGCAGCAACGCGACGCAGCCGATGGCAGGCAGCCATAACGGGATATCGGGGAACCAGAAATGGGTATAGCCGGAGATCGCGATCACATCGGCAATGCCGGTCACAATCCAGCAGAACCAGTAGGTCCAGCCGGTGAAGTATCCGGCCATGGGGCCCAGCAGGTCTGCGGAGAAGTCGATAAAGGATTTGTACTTGAGGTTGGACAGCAACAGCTCGCCCATGGCACGCATCACGAAAAACAACATAAAGCCGATGATCATGTAGACGAAGATGATCGAGGGACCGGCGAGGCTGATGGTCTTGCCCGAGCCCATGAACAGACCGGTACCGATGGCACCGCCAATGGCGATCAGCTGGATATGGCGATTGGACAGGCTGCGTTGCAGCTCCGGTTCCTGGGTATCAGGTCGGTGATTTTGCATGAATCATCCTCTTTATTGTTCTTGTACGGGGTCCCTGGACCAGATAAACATCATGTTTACCCAGAGCGGACAAAGGGACATGAGCACGTTCTGTGCCAGCACCGTACAAGAGGTCAAGCGGGCCGTTTATGCGCCGTGGAGTCTGTTTGTGTGTAATGGAATCACTCCACAAATAAGCGTTTGCGGGTGGTTCATTGGAGCGCGGGTACTGTAAACCATGGTCCGACTGAAGTTGTAACGAAATCAGTACATTGGAGCGTATTCGTACCGTGGGCGGCCGAAAGTCGCTCTTATTGTGGGAGCGGGCTTACTCGCGATGGCATCACCTCAAACGACCTGCAAGACCCCGTTGCCTGTATCGCGAGCAAGCCCGCTCCCACAGGGGATGCGCCTCAAGCGCTCCTTTTCAACGGCATGCGCAATTCAACCCGCAAACCATCGGGCTGGCTGTCGAATCTCAGTTCACAGCGGCAACGCTCGACAATCGCCTGAACAATCGCCAGGCCCAGGCCGCAGCCGTTGCTGTTGCCATTGCGCCAGAAGCGCTGGGTCATGTGTTGCAGGGTTTCGGCAGGGATACCGGGGCCGTGGTCACGGACCTGGTATTTAACCTGTGAACCTTCAACGGCCACGGTCAACTCCACCCGGGTGCCCGCCGGGGTATGACGCAAGGCGTTGTCCAGCAAGTTGCGCAGCGCAGCGATGGCCAGTACCGACGGTACTTCAAGCGCCGTGTCCGGGAGATCGGGCGGCAGCTGCAGGCAGATACGCTCACCATCGCCAGCCGCCGCATCGTGCACCGCGAAATGCGCCACCTGTGCGGCCGAACAATTGACCCCGTCGTCAAACGACAGGCTGCCCTCGACCCGCGCCAGCAACAGCAATTGCTCCAGGGTGCGGTGCAGGCGGTCGGCACCGGCCTCGGCATGGGCCAGTGACTGTTCGCGGGCCTCGCCGTCGGTCATGCGCGCCACTTGCAGGTGGGTCTTGATCGCGGTCAGCGGGCTGCGCAGCTCGTGGGCCGCATCGCCGGTCAGGCGGCGTTCACGCTCGATGGTCTTGGCGATACGGGCAAACAGCTGGTTCTGTGAATCGAGCAGCGGTTTCAGTTCGCCGGGCAACGGTGAAATGTGCAACGGCTGCAACGAATCGGCATCACGCCGCATCAGGGCATCGCGCATGCGGTTGAGTGGCGCCAGCCCCTGGCCGATCCCCAGCCACAGCAGCAGTAAGCAGACGATCAATGCCATGCCCACCGGCACCGAGGCCGCCAGCAGCACCGACAGGTTCAAGGCCTCGCGCTCGACCTGGCGATCGGCTGTGGTGATACGCACATCGCCACGGTCCAGGGTGAAAGTACGCCAGGTTGCGCCATCGATGACCTGATCATGAAAACCCGCCGACTGCGATTGCATCGGCTGGTCAGGGTTGTTGTGGCTGCGGGCCAGAACCTCGCCGCGCAGCGAACTGACCTGGCAGGCCATGCCGCCGGGGATGGTCAGTTGCTCGGCACTGAAATGGGTGCCCTCGCCCTTGACCGGCAATTGCGGCAGCTGCTCCAGCAACCCGGCGACCATGCGAGCCGAGGCCACCAGGCGCTGGTCGAGGGAGAACATCATCTGCTGACGCAGGTCGCTGAGCATCCAGGCCGCAGCCAGAGCCCACACCAGCACAAACGCCGAACCGATGGTCAGGCTCAGACGCAGACGCAAGCTCATCGTGCTTCGGACTCTGCGCTGTCGGCCGGGCCCAGGCGATAGCCCAGGCCACGCACGGTCTCAACGATACCGTTACCCAATTTGCGTCGCAGATGATGGATATGCACGTTCAAGGCGTTGCTTTCCAGCTCGTCGCCAAAACCGTAGATGCTGTCCTTGAGTTGCTCGCTGGACAGCACACGTCCACGGTTGTGCAGCAAGGCTTGCAGCAGCGCCTGCTCGCGACGGGACAAGTCCACCGGCTGGCCGCCCAGAAGGGTCACGCGGCTGCTGGGGTCGTAGGTCAGGCTGCCATGTTCGATCAGGTTGACGCTGCGCCCGGCCACCCTGCGCAACAAGGTATGCAGGCGGGCAGCGAGTTCACGCAGGTCGAAGGGCTTGAGCAGGTAGTCATCGGCACCGGCCTGCAGGCCGTCGACACGGTCGGTGACCGAGTCACGGGCGGTCAGGATCAGCACCGGCAATTCAAGGCCCTGCTGGCGCAACTGCTGCAGCAGCTTGAGGCCATCTTCATCGGGCAGGCCCAGGTCGAGCACCATGACGTCGAACTCGGCAGCCTTGAGCATGGCCCGTGCTGCGGCGGCGGTACTCACATGCTCAACCGTCAGCCCCTGTGCCGTCAGCCCGGCCTTGATGCCGCTGGCAATCAGTTCGTCGTCTTCGCAAACCAGTACATGCATGCTGATACCCGCGTAAATAAGCCGATTAAAAGGTCATGGGATTAAGGCCCGATTATGCCTGGGCAAACCGTGGCTCGTGGCACTGTGCGCGGTGCGGACAATGCCTATTTATGTAACGCACTCGCACTCCAATCCATCCCTAAGCTGGAGATCGCCTCGCCAACAACCTGAAGGAACTTCACATGCTGGCATCCAGTGATGAGTTTTCGTGGCTCTTCGAAGGGCTCCCCACCTACACCACACTTCATCAAAAAGGCATGCGTCTTTACGACCTTGGCGCCTTTGAACATGCCCGGCAGTTTTTGCAATTACCCGCGACGGTGGGCGATGCCGAGGCTCAGTTTGCACTGGCCAGCATCATCGAGCATAGCCCTACTGAAATCTCGTCCCAGATCACCACGCTCAGGCGACAAATTGCAGGGATAACGCAAATCAGTCGCCAGAAAGAGCATCACTGGCACCTGGTAACACAGGCCTCACAGATGATCGAAAGACTGCAGATCACCCTCAAGGCGCAGTATATGCCCCTCTACGAGGCTGCCGCGGAGCACGGCAATATTGACGCAATGCTGCGTCTGGGTGGTGATGCGTGGAACGCAAAAGTGCGCGCACAGCTCGAAAGCGGCTTGCGAGTCCATACCCCCGAAGCACTGCTGGACATGTATGCCTTGACCAGGGATTTGAACTGGCTAAAGCATTCGGCGGCATCAGGACATGCCATCGCTCAATACTTGCTGGCAACCCTCTACGATAAAAACCCAACAATGCTGGCCAGCACCGAGGATCCCCAAGAAGTCATCTATGAACTGATCAGCAGCTCAGCCTATGGTGGATATCCTCCTGCCATGAACTGGTTTGCGAACCGCATTGAAAACCGCCGGAACTTTGCGCTTATTCAACACTGGATACTCAAGGAAGCCCAGGCCGGCAGCATCAATGCTGTCCAGCAATATGGCCTGGCCCTGACCGGCATGAACAGCGATGGCACCCATAACGATACCGTCAGCGGTTTCGAAGCCGATTACACAGGGGGGTATGCCCTGTTATGGCTGGTCAACCAGGTAAAGGGCCGGGGGAGCAATCCCTATAATATCCAGGACAAACTCCATCATCTTGAGTCGGAGCTGGGCCCGGCCCAAGTCATTACCGCCAAAGAGATTGCCCATGAGTGGCGTGAGCACTACCCGCTGCTGTCCGAATTCCGCCTGCGCGCCTGCTTGCTCTAAGCCCTCAACCGGCTTGAACCTCTCGCGTATTAACACTCGGTTAATCAACGCCCGCCAAGGTGTGGCGTATCCGTACACTCCAAGGTTGGGCGCATGTCTCGTTTGTTTTTCTTTCTCCTGCTGCTGGTCGCCGGTTTTAGCCAGGCGCATGCCAATGAAGATCCGTTTGCACAAAAGCCGGACTTCCTTCCGGTCGCCAAGGCGTTTGTGTTCAGCAGCGAAGATCTGCCCTCTGGTGAAACCCGCCTGCAGTGGAAAATAGCCGACAAGTACTATTTGTATCAAAAACGCTTCAAGTTTGACGGGCTGGATGCCGCACACACACCCGAGTTGCCTAAAGGGCTGGAACACAGCGATGAGTTTTTTGGCGCCACAGAGGTGTATCGCGACAACGTTGCGCTAGTGATTCCGGCAGGTGCCAGCGGTCAGGTCAAGGTCAGCTGGCAAGGCTGCGCCGATGCCGGCCTGTGCTATCCGCCACAAAGCCGGACCATCGATTTGGGCGGCATGCAGTCTGCCGCAGCGCAGGGTCAGGCCCAGGACCAGTCGCTGGCGGCCACCTTGCAGCAGCGCTCCCTGGGCTGGAGCCTGCTGCTGTTCTTCGGCCTGGGCCTGCTGCTGGCCTTTACGCCTTGCTCGCTGCCCATGCTGCCGATTCTGGCCGGGCTGGTGGTGGGCAGTGGCGCCACGGCCGGGCGCGGTTTTGCCGTGGCCGGCAGTTATGTGATCAGCATGGCGCTGGTGTATGCCGGGCTGGGCGTGCTGGCGGCCCTGCTCGGCGCCAACTTGCAGGCGTTGCTGCAACAACCCTGGTTGCTGGGTAGTTTTGCTGCCCTGTTCGTAGTGCTGGCACTGCCGATGTTCGGTTTTTTTGAACTGCAACTGCCTGCCGGCCTGCGTGACCGCCTGGAAAGCGCCGGGCGTGGCCGCAAGGGCGGCAGCTTCCTGGGTGCGGGTATTCTGGGTGCTCTCTCTGGCCTGCTGGTGGGCCCCTGCATGACCGCACCGCTGGCCGGTGCCCTGTTGTATATCGCGCAAAGCGGCAACGCCGTTGAAGGTGGCCTGGTGCTGTTTGTGATGGGCCTGGGCATTGGCGTGCCGTTGTTGCTGCTGGTCACCGTGGGCAGCCGTTTCCTGCCCAAGCCCGGTGCGTGGATGAACCTGATGAAAGGCCTGTTCGGCTTTTTGTTCCTGGGTACTGCGCTGTTGCTGGTACGCCCGGTCCTCGATGAATCCTTGTGGGTCGGTTTGTGGGGCGTGCTGCTGGTCGTTCTGGCGTCCAGCCTGTGGCAACAGGCACAGGCATTCCTTCGCGCCAAACCGCTGTTCCGCCCGCTCAGCCTGCTGGCCGGACTGTGGGGCAGCCTGTTGCTGGTGGGAGCGGCCGGGGGCGGGACCGAGCTGTGGCAACCGCTGCAGGTGTATACCGCCACAACCGTGGCGGGCAGCACGACAAACTCCGCCCATGACGCCTTTATCACCCTCAAGGACCCGGCCAGCCTGGACCGCGAGCTGGCAGATGCCAAGGCAGCAGGCCAATGGGTGATGCTCGACTACTACGCAGACTGGTGCGTGTCATGCAAGGTCATGGAGAAGCAGGTATTTGCCAAACCCCAGGTGATGGATGCCCTGCAAGGCGTGCGCCTGTTGCGTCTTGACGTGACCGCCGATAATGTCGCCAGCCGCGAGCTGCTCAGCCGCTATCAAGTACCCGGCCCGCCCAGTTTTGTCTGGATCGGCCCCAATGGTGTTGAGCGGCGCGGACAACGCATCACTGGCGAAGTCAACGCCCAGACCTTTTTGAATAACTGGAACGCCACTCGGGAACTCCTCTAAATGCTGACCCTGACCATCGGTTCGTTTGCGCTGGCCATCAACCACTTGCTGCTGATACTGGCCCTTGCCCTGGCGACACTGGTGGGGTGGCGTGTGGCCAAACGCGGTGGTGAAAACCCCGAATCAGTGCTGTTCAGCCTGTTTTTACTGGGTTTGCTGAGCGCACGCATCGGCTTTGTGCTCAGCTACTGGCGCTACTTCAAGGACGACCCGCTGCAAATTCTCGACCTGCGCGATGGCGGTTTTTTACTGTGGCCGGGGTTGGTGGCGGTACTGCTGGGTGGGCTTATCTGGGGCTGGCGCCGCGTCGGTTTGCGTCGCCCGCTGGGTTGGGGGCTGGCCAGCGGGCTGGCGTTCTGGCTGCTGGCCAGCCTGTCGTCCAGCCTTTACGAAAAAGGCACGCGCCTGCCGGAAATGGTATTGCGCAATGCCAATGGCGAGTCGGTGCAGTTGAGCAGCTATCAGGGCGGCCCGCTGGTGATCAATCTGTGGGCCACCTGGTGCCCGCCGTGCCGGCGCGAAATGCCGGTGCTGCAAAACGCCCAGCATCAACATCAAAACGTGACCTTCCTGTTCGTCAATCAGGGCGAGAGCATGCAGAGCGTCAGCACCTTCCTTGAAACCCAGGGTCTGAACCTCAGCAACGTGCTGTTCGACAGCGGCGGCCAGTTGGCACAAAAAGTCGGTTCGATGGCCCTGCCGACTACGCTGTTCTACAGCGCTGATGGTCGACTGCTGGGCAGTCATTTGGGCGAGCTGTCAAAAGCCAGTCTGGCCCGGGCCATGGAGCCTTTCAATCTGAACCATTCAATGTCGGCCCAACAGGTCGACCCTGCAAGGAATGAGCAAAAATGTTTAACCGCAAACTGCTAACCCTGGGCATGGCCTCCCTGCTGGGAGCTGCGCTCCTGCAATCGCCTGTATTGCAGGCAGAAGAGCTGCCGCCGGCGATCAAGAAGATTGAAGCCAAGGGCGCAAAAATTATTGGCAGTTTCGATGCACCCGGCGGTTTGCGAGGTTATGCCGCCCAATACCAGAACCGTGGCATGGCGCTGTACCTGACCCCGGACGGTAACGTTCTGGTGGGTAATCTATATGATGCAGACGGCAAAGACCTGAGCCTGGCGCCCCTGCAGAAGCTGGTGTACGAGCCAATGGCCAAGCAGGTCTGGGGCGAAATGGAGAAGAGCAACTGGATTGCCGACGGCAAGGCGGATGCACCGCGCATCGTGTACTTGTTCAGCGACCCCAACTGCCCGTACTGCAACATGTTCTGGGAGCAGGCCCGCCCTTGGGTTGACTCGGGCAAAGTGCAATTGCGCCATATCATGGTGGGCATCATCCGCGAAGACAGCCCGGCCAAATCTGCCGCCCTGCTGGCCGCCAAGGACCCGCAGCAAGCCCTGCACGAACACGAAAAAGCCGGCAAGGCCAGTAGCCTCAAGCCCCTGGCCAAAATCCCGGCTGACATTCAAGCCAAGCTCGATGCCAATGCCAAGTTGATGGAAGAGCTGGACGTGGCCGCCACCCCGGCCATTTTCTACCAGGACGCACAAGGCAACCTGCAACAGCAGCAAGGCGCGCCATCGCCGGAGAAACTGGTCCAGATACTGGGGCCCAAGTAAAACCCGAGGGCTGCGATCGCGTTACAAAGCGTTCGCAGCCCACGCCGATGCTGGCGTGAGCCATGTCTCAGTTCACCACCTACAGCGCTATTAATTCTATTTCTCAATTGACAATCATTATCATTAAGCCTAGCTTGTGAACAGCTGTGTAGGACGCTTCCCACGAAGAGGTCCTCACTCACTCATTCGCAGCAGGTGATCTCCATGACGGAACCAATGTCCACAGGCAAGTGCGACTCACCCCTACTTCAAGCCTTTGTTGATAACCGACTGGTCCTGGTCAAAATCGCAGCCCGCATAACGGGCTGCCGATACCGGGCTGAAGATGTGGTTCAGGATGCCTTCTTCCGTTTGCAGTCCGCGCCGCAGATCACTTCATCGTTCAAGGCACAACTGAGCTACCTGTTCCAGATCGTGCGTAACCTGGCAATTGACCACTACCGCAAGCAGGCGCTGGAGCAAAAATACTCCGGCACCGAAGAAGAAGGCATGAACGTGGTGATCCACGGCGCCTCCCCGGAAACCTCGCTGATCAATTTCTCGACTCTGGAACATATCGCGGTGGCACTCACCGAGCTGCCAAGCCGTACCCGTTATGCCTTCGAGATGTATCGCCTGCATGGCGTACAGCAAAAAGATATTGCCAAGGAACTGGGCGTATCTCCCACCCTGGTCAACTTCATGATCCGCGATGCCCTGATCCATTGCCGCGCAGTGTCGGGCACCCACGCAGATACCTACGCGCGGCGTTGATACAACCGGGCTTGCACCTTCCTACATCTCAACCACGGCAATTTTGTAAGGCGCAAAAATCGCCTTCAACTGGCCGTTGTCGCGCAGCTTTTGCAGCATTTGTGCAAACTGCTGACTCTGGATCGGTGCCTGTGGCCGCAGCAGGGCGAAGTGACGATAAGTCTGATCGATACGCTCTGACACCATCACCTTCGCCTTGGCCTGCGGGTCGCAGCCCAGCATGTCGATCAGGTTGGAACGTGTCATCAAGGCAATATCCGCCCGCCCCCTCAAGACCATCAATAAATTGCTTTCGTGGGAATAGGTCAGGGTTGCGCCGAAGGTCTCGGTGAGAAATTTCGGCGAGGCGTTGAACCCGGCAAAAGCATAGTGATAGCCGCTGTACAGGGCGAGGCGCTTGCCCTTGAGGTCATCAAAATAGCCTTGTTCACGGTCAGGATGCTGCCGGGCAACAAACACTTCAGCGTCTTCCAGGCCCATATCAACTGCAGCATAGGAGAACGCCTGCCAGCCCCAGGCCGGGTTCTCGAACATCAGCATGTCCACCCGCCCACGCTCGAAGTCACGCACACGCCGGGCAATGGAACTGGGCACAAGGACAAAGCGGTAGTCGCCTTGCAACTGGTTGAGGGCTGCAAGCAGTTGCGACAACAGGCCCGTGTCGGTGCCGCGCTCGGGACGTACGATATAAGGCGGAAAGTGCGCAGCTCCAACCCTGATTTCCTGAATCGCCCACACCGGTGCCAGCCAGCCCATTCCCAGGGTCAGCAACAGGCTGTGGGCCAATTGAATTGGCGAACACTTCAAAACCATACACACCTGACGCCGTTCATGGCTGGAACTTATTGATCGACACACGACCTGAGATCGGGCACGCACACCATTAAAGCGCATATAGACTAGCAAGCAAGGGGTCGACTGGCCCACTACAAAATAAGCACCGTGCTCAGTGTTTTAGCTACGCTCCAACTTCAACGCCGATGCTGTTAAAGGAAGCTGCACATGCCTCACTGGCTGGTAATTGACCTGGAAGCCACTACCGATGATGGCGGCTGGCCCCTGGAGGAAATGGAAGTGATCGAAATCGGCGCCAGCGTGGTCACCCGCGCAGGTCGTGAGGTGGATCATTTTCAGCGATTTATTCGCCCGCAACGTCGTCCGCTGTTGACCCCTTTCTGTCGGCAACTGACCCGCATCACCCAGGCCAAGATTGATGCCGCTGCATCGATGCCTTTGGTTTGGGAGCAATTTGAACGCTGGCTCGGCCAGCACCTGCCCAAGCTTGAAGGCTGGGCCAGCTGGGGCGATTACGACCGAAAACAACTGGAACAGGAATGGCAGCACAAACAACTGCACAGCGCCCTGCAGCAATTGCCGCATATGAACCTCAAGCAGCAATTTGCCAGGGCTCGCCAGTTAAAGCAGCCGCTGGGCCTGAACAGCGCGTTGCAACTGGCCGGAATGCAATTCAATGGTCAACAGCACCGGGCCCTGGAAGATGCCCGTAATACTGCGCGTTTATTGCCCCTGGTGCTCAAGGGGTGACGGCCATAAAAGGGCGTGACGGGATAAAACCGCTTCTGCATACTGGCCAGCCCTTTTTAGCCCATTCCGAGGAATCGCCATGTTTAAAGTCAACGAATACTTCGACGGCACCGTCAAGTCGATTGCCTTCGCCCAAACCGAAGGCAAGGCCACCATTGGCGTCATGGCTGCAGGTGAATACGAGTTCGGCACCGCCGAGCGTGAAATCATGCACGTGGTCTCGGGCGAGCTGAGCGTCAAGTTGCCGGGCAGCAGCGAATATGAAACCTTCAAGACCGGCAGCCAGTTCAACGTGCCGGCCAACAGCAAGTTTCAGCTCAAGGTCGCAGTGGATACCGCCTACGTGTGTGAGTACCGCTAAATCTCCCTCTGGCAGCAACTGTCTTGATGCTGCCATGTGGGAGCGGGCTTGCTCGCGATACAGACGACCCGGTCTGTCTGTTGAATCGCGTTGATGCCATCGCGAGCAAGCCCGCTCCCACAGCTACACCCCTACGTTGAACTGCAACGCCGCCAACCGTGCATACAGCGGGTTGGCGGCGATTAATTGGGCATGGGTGCCGATGGCGACCAGCTTGCCCTGATCCATTACCGCGATACGATCAGCGTTTTGCACGGTGGCCAGACGGTGGGCAATCACCAGTGTGGTACGGCCTTGCATCAGGCTCGGCAAAGCCTGCTGGATCAGATGCTCGCTTTGGGCATCCAGGGCACTGGTGGCCTCGTCCAGCAACAGGATCGGCGCATCCACCAGCAACGCCCGGGCAATCGCCAGACGCTGGCGCTGACCGCCCGACAAGCCCAGGCCACCATCACCCAGGTGAGTTTTATAGCCCTCAGGCATTTGCAGGATAAAGTCGTGGGCGTGGGCAATTCGCGCCGCCGCTTCGACTTGCTCATCGCTGGCAGCAGCATTGCCATAACGGATGTTGTCTTCAATGGTGCCGAAAAACAGCGCAGGTGTTTGCGCCACCAGGGCAAAACAACGACGCAGGTCTTGCGGGTCAAGCTGAGTGATCGGCTGCCCTTCAAGCAGGATTTGCCCTTGTTGCGGATCGTAAAAGCGCAGCAACAAGTCGAACAATGTTGACTTGCCCGCCCCGGAAGGGCCGACCAGCGCCAGGGTTTCTCCCGCATTGATCGTCAGGCTCAGGCCATCGATCGCATGGCTTTCGGGCCGTGAAGGGTAAGAAAAGCGCAAGTTTTCAAGCTGCAAATTGCCCTTCACCCGTGCGGGTAACACGCGCAAATCCGTGCTCGGTGGCAGGATCAAGCTTTTCGCCTGCAACAGCTCGGCAATTCGCTCGGCCGCGCCCGCTGCCTGTTGCAACTCGCCAATCACTTCGCTCAGGGTGCCGAATGCGCTGCCCACCACCAGGCTGTAAAACACAAAGGCGGCCAGCTCGCCGCCGGTGATGCGCCCGGCGATCACGTCCATGCCGCCGACCCACAGCATCACCCCCACGGCGCCCAGCACCAGCAAGATCACCAGCGTGATCAACCACGCCCGTTGCAGGATGCGTTTGCGGGCAGTGGCAAACGCCTGCTCCACGGTACTGGCAAAGCGTTGCTGGTCTTGCTGTTGATGGTTATAAGCCTGCACCGTCTTGATCTGGCCCAGGGCCTCGGCGACATAACTGCCGACATCAGCGATACGGTCCTGGCTCTGGCGCGACAGACTGCGCACCCGGCGACCAAAAAACAGGATGGGCACCAGCACCAGTGGCAAGGCCACCACCACGATACTGGTGAGCTTGGGGTTGGTGACAAACAACAGCACCACGCCGCCGATCACCATCAGGCTGTTGCGCAGGAACAACGACAGCGATGAACCGATCACCGACTGCAGCAAGGTCGTATCCGTGGTCAGCCGCGACTGGATTTCCGAGCTGCGGTTGTTCTCGTAGAACCCCGGGTGCAGACCGATCAGGTGATTGAACACCTGGCGCCGAATATCGGCGACCACCCGTTCACCGATCCATGACACCAGGTAAAAGCGCACGAAAGTGCCCACTGACAAGCCCAGCACCAGCAACAGAAAAAAGCCGATGGACTGGTTTAGCAAATGCGCTGACTGGGTCATGAAACCCTTGTCGACCAATAGACGGATGCCCTGCCCCATCGACAAGGTAATACCCGCCGTAACAATCAGCGCCAGCAGGGCGCCAAGAGCCTGCCAACAATAGGGTGCAATAAAATGCGCTGCCAGACGAATGGCGCGGCGATGACGGGAAGAAAGCATGGGAGGGTATCCGCAGTGAGGATCAGCGTAAAAAGCCTTACACAGCCTACAACGAAGTTCGCCTAAAACCGGTAAATCTTTCTCACTCGTTTTGAATATGACCTGTCACCACAAACCCTAGACAGTAATGTTCTAAAGTCGGGCTGGAAGTTTCAGGATATTTCTGTTGGACTGGGGTGGTCGCCAAGTTTGTAACAGCTTGGTCATTAAGCGGATCTACAGTAGCGCTACACCCTGATGAGGAGACAGGCCATGGATTTGCAACAGAACGCTCAAGCCGTACCGGTGATTCGTACCCAGCCACAGCAATCTCTGGGGTGCGCGTTTATCGACGAGAATGGTCAGGAGATCCTGATCACCGAGGCGATGATTCAGGACGCCTGCCATGAGCTGGAGCAACGCCTGGTCACGCCATCACGCAAGGGCTGATCCTTGCCAACAAGACCCTGTACATGATTAAACAGCATTCGCGTCACTGACCGGCCTTACTGCGTAGGGCCGGTTTTTTTAGGCCTGCACATTCAGACCGGCACGGCGCCCAAGGCTTTTACCAGTTGCTTCAGGGCCACTGAATCACCCGCGATATGCACCGGCAAGCCTTCAATTTCGCGGCGAATCGGGTAGTTTTTGCGCAGTCCGTCGAATGCCAGCTTTTGCTCCTGGACGGTTCCACTCAAACTGCGGCGAAAGTCGGCATCGTCACGGCGCGGGTCGTACACACCGCGACAGAGCATGGCCAGGGCCCATGCCGGGTCGCTGTCAGCACTCAGTTCAACCTTGGCCAGCCAGGGGGACGGCAGCAGGTCGGCCAGTTTGACTTCAGGGCTATGCCCCAGAAAATCGCACAATGCCTGATAAATCTGTGCCGTACCCCGCTGTTTGCCATCCAGGCTGTAGCCGGCAATATGCGGGGTGGCCAGCACGCACAGATCCGCCAGTTCGCGGTCTACTTGCGGCTCACCCTCCCATACATCGAGTACCGCTTGCAGATCATCCCGGCGGGTCAAAACTTCACGCAGCGCGGCATTATCCACCACCGGGCCGCGGCTGGCGTTGATCAGCCAGGTACCCGGTTTCAGCTGTTCCAGCCGCTGCTGATCAAGCAGATGCCAGGTCGGGTAATCGCCGGTCCTGTCCAGCGGCGTATGCAGGCTGAGTACATCGCACTGCTCGATCACGTGCTCAAGGCTGACATAGTCACCGCCCTCGGCCGCCGCCCGCACCGGGTCGCAAACCAGCACATTGAAGCCCAGTGAACGCAAGACGTTGACCAGGCGACCGCCCACTTCACCGGCACCAATCACGCCGTAGGTGCGCTGGGTCAAGTCGGCGCCTTCGATTTCAGCCAGCGTCAGCAGGCTGCCAAGCACGTAGTCCACGACGCCACGGGCATTGCAGCCAGGAGCACTGGACCAGTGGATACCAGACTGCTGGAAGTAGTCCAGCGCCAGGTGATCAGTGCCGATGGTGCAGGTTCCGACAAACCGCACTGCACTGCCTTCGAGCAGTTCGCGGTCCACTTTGGTCACCGAGCGCACCAGCAAAACATCGGCATCGTGAACGTCTGCACGGTTGATCTGGCGCCCCGGCAAGCGGCGTATTTCACCGAAGTCAGCAAAAAATTCTTCGATCAGCGGAATATTTTCATCAGCAACAATCAACATGGCAGGCTCCTTTCGCGGAGTGGCAGTGTAGGCGTTGTTACGCGCAATGGGCCAGCCGGGTGTGCAGGTACTTGCGGGCACGTTTACAAAGGGCCTACAACTCGCTATTAACTGACCACATGGTCAGGCGTACAATCCCCGGCTTTGCGCGTTTAACCCTGTGGATACAAGCCAGTGAACTCTGTGACTCACCCCCCCTCTTCCCTCCCTGTCAGCCGCCCGGCCCGGGTACGCACCGAGGTGCGCGCGCTGTTGGCGCTGGCATTTCCCATCATCATTTCGCAGATCGCAACCACGGCCATGGGTTTTGTCGATGCCGTGATGGCCGGGCGCGTAGGCCCTCGGGATCTGGCCGCCGTGGCACTGGGCAACTCGATCTGGGTTCCGGTGTTTTTGTTGATGTCCGGCATTCTGCTGGCGACCACGCCCAAGGTCGCCCAGCGGTTTGGCGCCAATGCACACGGCGAAATCGGCCCCATCGTACGCCAGGCACTGTGGCTGGCACTGATTACCGGCCTGTGCGCAGCGTTGATCCTGATCGCGGCCGAGCCGCTATTGCATCTGATGAAGGTCGACCCTGAGCTGATCACCCCCAGCATGGGTTACCTGCACGGGATCGCCAGCGGTATGCCCGCCGTGGGGCTGTATTGCGTGTTGCGTAATTTCAGCGATGGCCTGGGAAAAACCCGGCCAAGCATGATCCTGGGGCTCAGTGCCCTGGCACTGAATATCCCGATCAACTACATCTTCATCTATGGCCACTTTGGCGTCCCGGCCATGGGCGGCGTGGGCTGCGGCTGGGCCACGGCCATTGTGATGTGGTTTATGGCTCTGGGCATGGTGGTCTGGACGTTCAGAGGGGCCATCTACCAGTCGAGTAAGGTCTACAGCCATTTTGAATGGCCAAAATGGGCGATCCTCAAGCGTTTGCTCAGTGTGGGCTTGCCGATTGGCATCGCAGTCTTTGCCGAATCGAGCATTTTTGCGGTGATTGCGCTGTTGATCGGCAGTTTGGGGGCCACGGTGGTGGCGGGCCATCAAATCGCCCTGAACTTCAGTTCGCTGGTCTTTATGATTCCATACTCACTGGGTATGGCGATTACCGTGCGCGTGGGTCAGGCCCTGGGCCGCCAGCAACCGCGCGAGGCACGCTTTGTAGCGGGCGTGGGCATGGGCACCGCACTGGTCTGGGCGGCGATTTCCGCCAGTCTGATCCTGCTGCTGCGTGAGCAGATTGCCACCGTCTACACCGCCGATCCCATGGTGATCGAGGTGGCGACCATGCTGTTGATGTTTGCTGCGCTGTATCAGTTTTCGGACGTGATCCAGGTCACCGCTGCCGGTGCCCTGCGCGGTTATCAGGACACACGAGTGACGATGATCCTGACCCTGTTTGCCTACTGGGGGATTGGTTTGCCGGTGGGCTACGCCCTGGGGCTGACCGACTGGTTCGGCCCGGCCAATGGCCCGAGCGGGCTATGGCAGGGCTTGATCGTTGGCCTGACCTGCGCGGCACTGATGCTGGGTGTGCGGTTGGCGCGCAGTGCGAAAAAACATATCCGCCGCCGCACATAAATGCGGTGGCAGCGGGCTTGCCCGCGATGGCATCAGCGTGGTTTGCCTGACAGACCGTGGCGCCCTGCATCGCGAGCAAGCCCGCTCCCACAAGACCGGCGCAATTGCTATGGGCGCCGTCAATCCTGCTTCTTGCGGATCCAGTACAGGTACGTG
Source organism: Pseudomonas bubulae (assembly GCF_900618535.1). GTDB lineage: Bacteria > Pseudomonadota > Gammaproteobacteria > Pseudomonadales > Pseudomonadaceae > Aquipseudomonas > Aquipseudomonas bubulae. The sequence goes on from NZ_UYJA01000001.1 coordinate 1,177,224, forward strand.
CCCGCCTCTTCCTGCTGGCCCACCAGCTCATGGTCCAGAAACACGCAGAACTTGGGAATGTCGCGGCGGGTCGAAGGATCCGTCGCAATGACTTTCAACAAGCCACCCGGCGCCAGGTCGCGAATATATTGGTGCAGCATCATCACCGGCTCCGGGCAGTTCAGGCCGGTAGCGTCCAGGGTGCCGTCAACCGGCAGGTCGGTAAAACTCATCACTTACTCCCCGATCAGCGAGATTTGGTTTTTTTAACGTCCAGTCGACGCAAATGGCAGGTCACTTCTTCACGGTCGTGGTACAGCTGCTTGCAGCCGATTTCAACCTGAATGCCGCGTGCCTTGAAACCGTCTGCAATACGGTCGAGCAAACGGCGTACTTCGGCGTAACGCTGTTTCATCGGCAGCTTCAAGTTGACTACCGCTTCACGGCAATGACCTTCACCAATCCACTCTTCGAGCATGGCCGCATTGCGCGCCGGTTTCTCCACAATATCGCAGACCATCCAGTCCACCGGCTGCTTGGGCTTGAAGGTAAAGCCATCGGCCATCAAGTGCTGCACCAGACCGGTATCCATCAGGCTTTCAGCCATAGGGCCATTGTCGATGGCAGTCACGATCATGCCACGGTTGACCAGTTGCCAGGTCCAGCCACCCGGCGCAGCGCCAAGGTCAACACCGGTCATGTCGCTGTGCAGGCGCTCGTCCCACTGGTCGCGGGGGATAAAATGGTGCCAGGCCTCTTCAAGCTTGAGGGTTGAACGGCTAGGCGCTTCGCGGGGGAATTTCAGGCGCGGGATGCCCATGGGCCACATGGCCGAGTTGTTGGCCGGGGCCAGGCCAAGAAACACTTCACGACCACTTTTAAACGTCAGCAGCAGGCGCGGTTTGCTCCCGTCCTCTTCTTCAGTCAGTTTGCCGGCCTTGATCAGCGCTTTGCGCAGATGACCGTCGAACTTTTTGCAGAAGTTGGACAGTTCCTTGCCGTCATTGGTGTCGACGATTTCCAGCCACAGGCTGCCACACACCGGGAAGTCGGCCATGTGTTCGAGGATCACGCTGATCCGGTCGGTCTCCGGCAGTTCGACAAAGCCGCCACGAGCCCATTGACGCGGGAAAATCAGTTCGGCAAAACGCAAGCTGTTCATCAGCCGTTCAGCGCCGCCCTCTTCAGTGCACACAAACTCGGCACAGGCAGTGCCAGGCTTGGCCTTGGCGTAGCCAGCCACATTAAGGCGGGCGGCGTGCTCGGCGATTTCCGAGCAGACTTCGCCTTCAAACCCGGGCCGGCAGTGCATAAAAACGGTGTTCATTGAATTACTCCTGGGCAGCAGGCAGGAATTGCCCGGCTGCGCATCCTTGATTTGGCGCAAGGACTGTCACGAAAAGGTCGGCATGATAGCCGAGTTCGGAACCTTGAACCCGCATAGACAGTCCAGTTATTAGCCACAGCCCCTAATCAGAGCTAGGTTAGAAGCTCTGCTTGTGCCACGTGATCCGTCTAAAGGAGTCATTTCATGTCCTCCCTCGATAGCCTGAACACCCTAGCCACACTAAAAGTCGACGATAAGACTTATCACTATTTCAGCCTTGCCCTCGCCGCCAAATCACTCGGCGATTTGAGCAGGCTACCCATGTCACTCAAAGTGCTGCTGGAAAACCTGCTGCGCTGGGAAGACGGTAAAACCGTCACCGAGCCCGACCTCAAAGCTCTGGCCGCCTGGCTCAAGGCACGGCGCAGCGACCGGGAAATCCAGTACCGCCCTGCGCGGGTGCTGATGCAGGACTTCACCGGCGTACCGGCAGTGGTCGACCTGGCCGCCATGCGCGCCGCCATGGCCAAAGCCGGGGGTGATCCGCAACGTATCAACCCGCTGTCCCCCGTGGACCTGGTAATTGACCACTCGGTGATGGTCGACCGGTTTGCCAGCGCCAGCGCCTTCGAGCAAAACGTCGATATAGAGATGGAGCGCAACGGCGAACGCTATGCGTTTTTACGCTGGGGTCAAAATGCCTTCGATAATTTCAGCGTGGTCCCACCCGGTACCGGGATTTGCCATCAGGTGAACCTGGAATACCTGGGCCGCACGGTCTGGACCAAGGATGAAGACGGCCGCACCTACGCCTTCCCCGACACCCTGGTAGGCACCGACTCCCATACCACCATGATCAATGGCCTGGGTGTGCTGGGCTGGGGCGTGGGCGGCATTGAAGCCGAAGCGGCCATGCTGGGCCAGCCCGTGTCGATGCTGATCCCCGAAGTCGTGGGCTTCAAGCTCAGCGGCAAGCTCAAAGAAGGCATCACCGCCACCGACCTGGTGCTGACCGTGACGCAAATGCTGCGCAGCAAGGGTGTGGTCGGCAAGTTCGTAGAATTCTATGGCGATGGCCTGGCGGATCTGCCGCTGGCCGACCGTGCCACGCTTGCCAATATGGCCCCGGAGTACGGCGCCACCTGCGGGTTTTTCCCGGTGGATGAGATCACCCTGGATTACCTGCGTCTTTCAGGCCGCCCAGAGGCCACAGTCAAACTGGTCGAGGCTTACTGCAAGGCCCAAGGGCTATGGCGGGTCGCAGGCCAGGAGCCGGTTTTCAGCGAAACCCTGGCTCTGGACATGGGCACCGTCGAAGCCAGCCTGGCCGGGCCAAAACGACCGCAAGACCGGGTTGCACTGCCCGATGTCGGGCAAGCTTTCGACGACTTTCTCAGCCTGCAATTCAAGCCGGCCACTAAAAAAGAAGAAGGCCGCCTTGAAAGCGAAGGTGGCGGCGGTGTTGCCGTGGGCAATGCCGACTTGATCGGTGAAGCGGACTACAGTTACGAAGGCCATACCTATCGCCTGAAAAACGGCGCTGTGGTGATTGCCGCCATTACGTCCTGCACCAACACCTCGAACCCCAGTGTGATGATGGCTGCAGGCCTGGTGGCAAAAAAAGCCGTCGAAAAAGGCCTGACACGCCAACCGTGGGTCAAGACGTCGCTGGCACCGGGCTCCAAGGTAGTCACCGATTATTACGCGGCCGCCGGCCTGACCCCGTACCTCGACCAATTGGGCTTTGCCCTGGTGGGCTATGGCTGCACCACCTGTATCGGCAATTCCGGGCCACTGCCCGAGCCGATCGAAAAGGCCATTACCCAGTCTGACCTGACCGTGGCTTCAGTGCTGTCTGGCAACCGCAACTTTGAGGGGCGCGTGCATCCGCTGGTGAAAACCAACTGGCTGGCCTCGCCACCCCTGGTGGTGGCCTACGCCCTGGCCGGCACAGTACGCATCGATATCAGCCGAGATCCGCTGGGCACCGGCAAAGACGGAAAACCGGTGTACCTGCGCGATATCTGGCCCAGCCAGAAAGAAATCGCCGACGCCGTGGCCCAGGTGACCACAGGCATGTTCCACAAGGAATACGCCGAGGTGTTTGCCGGCGACGAACAGTGGCAAGCCATCGAAGTACCGCAAGCCGCAACTTATGTCTGGCAAGAGGACTCAACCTACATCCAGCATCCGCCGTTCTTCGACGAAATCAGCGGGCCACTACCGGTGATTGCCGACGTCAAAGGCGCAAACATCCTTGCGTTGCTGGGCGACTCGGTCACCACCGACCATATTTCCCCGGCCGGCAATATCAAGGCTGACAGCCCCGCCGGGCGCTATTTGCGCGACAAGGGCGTAGAACCACGGGACTTCAACTCTTACGGCTCGCGGCGTGGCAACCATGAAGTGATGATGCGCGGTACCTTCGCCAATATTCGCATTCGCAACGAAATGCTCGGCGGCGAAGAAGGCGGCAATACGATCTACATCCCCACCGGTGAAAAACTGCCGATCTTTGACGCGGCCATGCGTTACCAGGCCTCAGGCACTCCGCTGGTGGTGATAGCCGGCCAGGAATACGGTACTGGCTCAAGCCGCGACTGGGCGGCCAAGGGCACCAACCTGTTGGGGGTCAAGGCGGTGATTGCCGAGAGTTTCGAGCGCATCCACCGCTCCAACCTGGTGGGCATGGGCGTGCTGCCCTTGCAGTTCAAGCTCGATCAGAACCGCAAAAGCCTGAACATTACAGGCAAGGAAACCCTGGATATCCTCGGGTTGACCGGTACCGAACTGCAACCGCGAATGAACCTGACCCTGGTGATCACCCGCGAGGACGGCAGCCAGGAAAAAGTCGAAGTGCTCTGCAGGATCGATACCCTTAACGAGGTGGAATACTTCAAGGCCGGAGGGATTTTGCACTATGTGCTGCGTCAGCTGATTGCTTCATAGACGCACCTCAACCTTGTGGGAGCGGGCTTGCTCGCGATTCGGACTACACGGTCTGTCAGCCAGGCCGAGGTGATGCCATCGCGAGCGAGCCCGCTCCCACAGGGCCACGAATCGTTATACTTGCGCACCCCGGACTGGATCCGGGGTGTTTTTTAACGATTGCAAGGATTCACATGATTGCTTTGCCCTGGCCTTATCTGGCACTACTGACCCTGGGCTACGGCCTTGCCCTCAGCTACGGGCAATTAGGCGCTCAAACCCTCATCGCGCTAGCCTTGTTGACTGTCAGCGGATTTGCCGTTGTGCAGAACAAAAGCCATTTGCTGCGCTATGCCGGGCATGCCTTGTTTGTGCTGCTGGCGCTGGCGCTGGCCTTGCACTGGCTGCCAGGTTTCCATAACGGTCGCGCCATCACCCCCACGCGACTGACCCCTGATGCCGTGCCCTTCTCGATGTACTTCAATCTGGACAAACCGCTGATTGGCTTCTGGCTGCTGCTGGTATGCCCCTGGATAGCACCGCGCTTTGCCTGGCGGGTATCCCTGGGGGCCACTGCAATGGGTCTGGCCCTGGCCGCCATTGCGGCGCTGGGCGGAGCGATGCTGCTGGGCATGATTGCCTGGGCACCGAAATGGCCTCATCAGAGCACCCTCTGGCTGCTGAATAATCTACTGCTGGTCACCCTGGTTGAAGAAGCGCTGTTTCGCGGTTACATCCAGGGCGGACTGAGCCGCAAGTTCAAGTTGCTGCCCCATGGGCAGAGCATTGCGCTGGTGCTGGCCTCGATACTGTTTGGCCTGGCCCATGCACCCGCCGGCTGGCAATGGATGCTACTGGCCGGGCTGGCCGGTGTCGGTTACGGCCTGGCCTACCGCTTTGGCGGGCTGGGTGCGGCGATCGCCACCCACTTTGGCCTCAATGTGCTGCATTTCCTGTTTTTTACCTACCCGATGCTCGCCCCCTGAAGGCCAGGGGCCTGAAATATAAATTAAACAATTCCTTGAGCATGCCGACAGCCTGTCAAAGTCTTGCGGATTGAAACGACATGCGTAACAACCAGCCCATCACTCAACGCGAACGCACATTCCCCGCGCAACAACGGTTGATTTCCACGACCGATGCCAAAGGCGTGATCACCTACTGCAACGATGCGTTCAGGGAAATCAGCGGGTTTTCGCGTGAGGAGCTGATACGCGCGCCGCACAATCTGGTGCGCCACCCGGACGTGCCCTCAGCAGTCTTCGAGCATATGTGGAGCACCCTGAAAAAGGGTTCGCCGTGGATGGGCATCGTCAAAAACCGCTGCAAAAACGGCGACCATTACTGGGTTAACGCCTATGTAACGCCGGTTTTCGAGAATGAGCAGGTCGTGGGTTACGAGTCGGTGCGGGTCAAGCCAACGGCCGAACAGATCCGCCGCGCCGAAGCCCTGTACACACGCCTCAACCGCGGCAAATCCGCGGTGCCTCAGCGCGACAAGTGGCTGCCGGTGCTGCAGGACTGGCTGCCCTTTATCCTGGTCAGCCAATTGAGCTTCATGATTGGCGCCATGCTCAATTCGAGCTGGGGTTTTGCCCTGGCAGCCCTGCTGTCGATACCGTTGGGGCTGCTGGGCCTGAGCTGGCAACAGCGCGGGGTCAAACGCCTGCTGCGTCTGGCCGAGCAGACCACCTCCGACCCGTTGATTGCCCAGATGTACACCGACAGCCGTGGCCCGCAAGCGCGTCTGGAAATGTCCATCCTGAGCCAGGAAGCGCGCCTGAAGACCTGCCTGACACGCCTGCAGGATACCGCCGAACACCTCAGCGGCCAGGCCCGTCAGTCCGACATTCTGGCGCACAAAAGCTCGACCGGACTGGAGCGCCAGCGCGTCGAGACCGAGCAAGTGGCTACCGCCGTCAACCAGATGGCTGCCACCACCCAGGAAGTGGCCAGCCATGTGCAGCGCACTGCCGACGCGACCCAGGAAGCCAACCGTCTGACCAGTCGCGGTCGCGATATTGCCGGCGAAACCCGCGAAGCGATCCAGCGCCTGTCGGTTGTGGTGGGTGAAACCGGGGCCACGGTAACGCAACTGGCCAAGGACAGTGACGAGATCGGCGGCGTGGTCGATGTGATCAAGGGCATTGCCGACCAGACCAACCTGCTGGCCCTGAACGCCGCCATCGAAGCGGCACGGGCTGGAGAAATGGGCCGGGGCTTCGCCGTGGTGGCTGACGAAGTGCGCCAGCTGGCGCAACGCACCAGCGCTTCGACCGGGCAGATTCACAGCCTGATCGCCAAGCTGCAGCAGACAGCAGCCACCGCGGTGCAAACCATGGACGCTGGCCATCGTCAGGCGGAAGAAGGCGTAGCGCGGGTACTGGAAGCAGATCAGGCACTGGTGGGCATCAGCGAAGCGGTGGCCAATATCACCGACATGACCACCCAAATCGCGGCAGCGACCGAGGAGCAAAGCGCCGTGGCTGAAGAAATCAGCCGCAATATCAGCACCATTGCCGACCTGGCTGACCAGACCTCAGAGCAGGCGCAGCATTCGGCGCTGCTCAGCGAAGAACTGACCCAGACCGTCAACACCCAGTATTCGCTGGTGGAGCGGTTTAACCGTTAAGCCTTGTGGGAGCGAGCCTGCTCGCGATGGCATCAACACGCTGCAGCGATCCAATCGCGAGCAGGCTCGCTCCCACAAATTGTTCAAGGTTGCTGCAACCACCGCGCAATCCGGTCCGCCGCCGCATCCAGATGCTGCTCATGGGTAAACCCGGAGGCCTTCAACGGCTTAAGGTCGTGATCCCCCGATAGCAGCCACGACACTTCAATGCCCGGCGCCAGCGTGTAGGCCTCTACCGCTTCGCGGTTGCCCAAGGCATCGCGCTCGCCTTGTACGATCAACGTCGGCGTTGCCAATTCAGCCAGGTGCGCCACCCGGGGTTTTTCCGGCTTGCCTGCGGCATAGAACGGATAACCCAGGCACACCAGCGCGTGCACTTGCAGCTCATCGGCCAGCAGACTGGCCATACGCCCACCCATTGACTTGCCGCCAATGGCTAATGGCCCAGCGACATGCCGTCGCACCTCGGTAAAAACTTCACGCCAGCTTTCGAGCAGTTTCGCCTGCTGATTAGGAGGCCTTTTGCCATTATCGAGACGGCGCTGCGCCATATACGGGAACTCGAAGCGCAACACGCTCACCCCGCGTGCAGCAAGGCGTGCAGCCATGCCGTTCATCCAGCTGCTGTCCATCGGCGCACCCGCGCCGTGGGCCAGGATAAGGGTCGCGGTTGAACCCGCTGACGCGCCATTCCACAGCCAGCCCCTGTCCTGCACGCACTGCGCCCATTGATCCCCGTCAATACCGGCCTTGCCCGCTACGACCATGCTTGCCTCGCTTTTAGTCTGCCTATAACTCCAGGCGTGCGTTTGACGCGCCTGAACCGTGGATGGGGAACCATGAACACTTCTACAAGTACCGCCTATAACTACAAGGTGGTCCGCCAATTTGCCATTATGACGGTGGTTTGGGGCATCGTCGGTATGGGGCTCGGCGTTTTTCTCGCCGCGCAGTTGGTTTGGCCAGAACTTAACTTCAATTTGCCTTGGACCAGTTTCGGGCGCCTGCGCCCATTGCACACCAACGCGGTGATTTTCGCCTTCGGCGGCTGCGCGCTGTTCGCGGCTTCATTCTACTCGGTGCAACGCACCTGCCAGGCCACCCTGTTTTCGCCGAAAATCGCGGCGTTTACCTTCTGGGGCTGGCAGCTGGTCATCGTCCTGGCGGCCATCAGCCTGCCACTGGGTTACACCAGTTCCAAGGAATACGCCGAGCTGGAATGGCCGATCGACATTTTGATCACCATTGTCTGGGTGGCCTACGCCATCGTGTTCTTCGGCACGATCATGAAGCGCAAGACCAAGCATATTTACGTGGGCAACTGGTTCTTCGGCGCGTTTATCGTGACCGTGGCGATTTTGCACATCGTCAATAACCTGGAAATCCCGGTCAGTTTCACCAAGTCCTACTCGCTCTACGGTGGCGCCACTGACGCCATGGTGCAGTGGTGGTACGGGCATAACGCTGTGGGTTTTTTCCTGACGGCTGGCTTCTTGGGGATGATGTACTACTTCGTGCCTAAACAGGCCGAACGTCCGATCTACTCCTATCGCCTGTCCATCGTGCACTTCTGGGCATTGATCACCCTGTACATCTGGGCGGGCCCCCACCACCTGCACTACACCGCGCTGCCGGACTGGGCGCAGTCGCTGGGCATGGTGATGTCGCTGATTCTGCTGGCACCGAGCTGGGGCGGCATGATCAACGGCATGATGACCCTCTCGGGCGCCTGGCATAAGCTGCGCAGCGATCCGATCCTGCGCTTCCTCGTGGTGTCCCTGGCCTTCTACGGCATGTCGACCTTCGAAGGCCCGATGATGGCAATCAAGACCGTCAACGCCCTCTCCCACTACACCGACTGGACCATCGGCCACGTACACGCCGGTGCCCTGGGCTGGGTGGCGATGATTTCGATCGGCGCGCTGTACCACATGATCCCGAAAATCTTCGGCCGCCCGCAGATGTACAGCCTGGGCCTGATCAACGCGCACTTCTGGCTGGCCACCATCGGCACCGTGCTCTACATCGCCTCGATGTGGGTCAACGGCATTGCCCAGGGCCTGATGTGGCGCGCAGTCAACGAAGACGGCACGCTGACTTACTCCTTCGTCGAAACCCTGGTGGCCAGCCACCCGGGCTATGTCGTGCGACTGGTCGGTGGTGCAATCTTCTTCAGCGGCATGTTGCTGATGGCTTACAACACTTGGCGCACCGTGCGTAACGCCGAGCCCGCTGAAGTCGTAGCCGCCGCGCAGATGGCCTGAGGAGTTGGCAATGAAACACGAAGTCGTTGAAAAAAATATCGGCCTGATGCTGTTGCTGATGATCCTGTGCGTAAGCGTGGGCGGCCTGACGCAAATCGTCCCGCTGTTCTTTGAAGACGTGACCAACACCCCGGTGGAGGGCATGAAGCCTTACACCGCACTGCAACTGGAAGGTCGCGACATCTACATCCGTGAAGGCTGCGTGCAGTGCCACTCGCAGATGATCCGTCCGTTCCGTGCCGAGACCGAGCGTTATGGTCACTACTCGGTAGCCGGTGAGAGCGTGTGGGATCACCCCTTCCTGTGGGGTTCCAAGCGCACCGGGCCGGACCTGGCCCGCGTCGGTGGCCGCTATTCGGATGACTGGCACCGCGCGCACTTGTACAACCCGCGCAACGTCGTGCCCGAATCAAAAATGCCAGCTTACCCATGGCTGGTGGCCTCGCCGGTAGACAGCAGCCATACCGAGAAAAAACTCGAAGTGATGCGCACCCTGGGCGTGCCTTACACCGACGAAGACATCGCCAACGCCAAGCAGTCCGTGCAGGGCAAGACCGAGATGGACGCTCTGGTCGCCTACCTGCAAGTGCTGGGCACTGCCATCAAGAGCAAGAGGTGAGCCATGGTCTTGGAGATGAGTAGTGGAATGATTCGCGGCCTGGGCACCGTGGTGGTGGCCGTGGCGTTTATAGGCCTGGCGCTGTGGGTGTTCAGCCCGCGACGCAAATCGGAGTTTGAAGACGCGACATTACTGCCATTCAAGGACGATCCAGAGGCGATTCAACACGTCGAGAAAGAACAAGCGTCTAGGAGTAAAAAAGCATGACCACCTTCTGGAGTCTGTACATATGCGTGCTGACTATCGGCACGCTGATCGGCCTGACCTGGCTGCTGGTCAGCACGCGCAAGGGCGAGACTAAAAGCGATACGGTCGAAACCATGGGCCACAGCTTTGACGGCATCGAGGAGTACGACAACCCGCTGCCACAATGGTGGTTCATGTTGTTCGTCGGCACGCTGGTATTTGCCGTGGGCTACCTGATCCTGTACCCGGGCCTGGGCAACTGGAAAGGCCTGCTGCCCGGCTATGAGAATGGCTGGACCGGTGTACATGAGTGGGAAAAGGAAATGGACAAGGCGGACGCCAAATTTGGGCCCATCTACGCCAAATATGCCTCCATGCCCGTTGAGCAAGTCGCTCAGGATCCGGCAGCACTGAAAATGGGCGGGCGCCTGTTTGCTTCCAACTGCTCGGTGTGCCACGGCTCGGATGCCAAGGGCGCTTTCGGCTTCCCTAACCTGGCCGACAACACCTGGCGCTGGGGCGGCGACGCCGACACGATCAAGGCCACCATCATGGGCGGTCGCATCGCGGCAATGCCGGCCTGGGGTGAAGTACTGGGTGAAAACGGAGTCAAAAACGTCGCCGCCTATGTACGCCACGACCTGGCGGGCCTGCCCCTCCCTGAAGGCGCCACTGTCGATCTGACGGCTGGCAAGCAAGCCTACGAAACCACTTGCGTGGCCTGCCACGGGGCAAACGGTAAAGGCATGCCGCTGATGGGCGCGCCAGACCTGACCCAACCTGCCGGTTTTATCTACGGCACCAGCCTGGCGCAATTGCAACAAACCATTCGCCATGGCCGTCAGGGCCACATGCCTGCGCAAAACGATTTGCTGGGCAACGACAAGGTGCAGCTGCTGGCGGCCTACGTGTTCAGCTTGTCACACGGTAATCAAGAGGAAAAAATAGCCGAATAATTACCGGACATTTCCTGCCGCATCATTTTGGTGCGGCAGTTCCCGCCTCAAAGCGCGACCAAGTGTCGCACCTCTTTCAGCCCCGCCATTGCTCTCCCGCCATTCAGGACTAAGCTCAACGCTTGTGTGAGCCGGATCTGTGCAGCGCCACGTCAAGTGAAACTAACCGGTAAGTTGAAGGGCAGCGTTACGGGCCACAATGGTGGGTTTGCACCGGCTATCGTGCATTACGATGTTTGCCGCGCCTTGCCCCCACCTCAACCCGCCCGCCTCGACCCCTCCACTTTTGCCCTGCATGCGGCGTTTTTGGTGAGGTCACTTTGACCTTACTCCGCGCATGGAAAGGCCGCAGAACAAGCCTTGGAAAGCATTGACCGGGGTCATGGTTCGTTGCAATAGCCCTACGCTTTATACATACTTGCGACCGATTTTTATCCTAATAAAATACCTAAACCGTGGAACCTTAGAATGAGCACAGCAATCAGCCCGACTGCTTATAACTATAAGGTAGTCCGCCAGTTCGCCATCATGACGGTGGTCTGGGGGATCCTTGGCATGGGGCTCGGGGTTTTCATCGCGTCACAGCTTGTGTGGCCTGAATTGAACCTTGGCCTCGAGTGGACGACCTTCGGCCGTCTGCGTCCCCTGCATACCAACCTTGTGATCTTTGCCTTTGGTGGCTGTGCATTGTTTGGCACCTCCTACTACGTCGTGCAGCGAACCTGCCAGACACGACTGATCTCCGATTCGCTGGCCTCGTTTACCTTCTGGGGTTGGCAAGCGGTTATCGTCGGCGCGATCATCACCCTGCCACTGGGTTACACCACCACCAAAGAATACGCCGAGCTGGAATGGCCTTTGGCTATTTTGCTGGCCATTGTCTGGGTGACCTACGGCATTGTGTTCTTCGGCACCATCACCAAGCGTAAAACCAAGCATATCTATGTCGGTAACTGGTTCTACGGTGCATTCATTGTCGTGACGGCAATGCTGCATATCGTCAACCACGCGTCCCTGCCGGTGAGCTTCTTCAAGTCCTACTCGGCTTATGCCGGTGCGACTGACGCCATGATTCAGTGGTGGTACGGCCATAACGCGGTAGGTTTCTTCCTGACTACCGGCTTTTTGGGGATGATGTACTACTTCGTGCCCAAGCAGGCCGAACGTCCGATCTACTCCTATCGCCTGTCCATCGTGCACTTCTGGGCGCTGATCACCCTGTATATCTGGGCCGGTCCGCACCACTTGCACTACACCGCACTGCCGGACTGGGCCCAGTCTCTGGGCATGGCGATGTCGATCATCCTGCTGGCACCCAGCTGGGGCGGCATGATCAACGGCATGATGACCCTCTCGGGCGCCTGGCATAAGCTGCGCACCGACCCGATCCTGCGCTTCCTCGTGGTATCCCTGGCCTTCTACGGCATGTCGACCTTCGAAGGCCCGATGATGGCGATCAAGACCGTCAACGCGCTGTCGCACTACACCGACTGGACCATCGGCCACGTACACGCCGGCGCTCTGGGCTGGGTGGCGATGATTTCGATCGGTGCCATGTACCACATGATCCCCAAAGTCTATGGCCAGAAGCAGATGTACAGCACCGGCCTGATCAACGTTCACTTCTGGCTGGCGACTATCGGTACCGTGCTCTACATCGCCTCGATGTGGGTCAACGGCATCACCCAGGGCCTGATGTGGCGTGCGATCAACGACGACGGCACTCTGACCTACTCGTTTGTCGAAGCACTGCAAGCCAGCCACCCGGGCTTTATTGTTCGCGCCCTTGGCGGTGCCATTTTCGCCAGCGGTATGCTGTTCATGGCCTACAACGTGTTCCGCACCGTGCGTGCCTCGAACCCGGTAGAAGCTGAAGCGGCGACCAAGATCGCTGTAGTTGGAGCGCACTGATGATCAAGCACGAAACAATCGAGAAGAACATCGGCCTGATGGCCTTCTTCATGGTTATCGCCGTGAGCATCGGCGGCCTTACCCAAATCGTTCCGCTGTTCTTCCAGGACGTGACCAACACCCCGGTCGAGGGCATGAAGCCGCGTAGCGCGCTGGAACTGGAAGGCCGTGACATTTATATCGCCAACGGCTGTGTCGGCTGCCACTCGCAGATGATCCGTCCGTTCCGTGCCGAAACCGAACGCTATGGCCACTATTCGGTTGCCGGTGAAAGCGTGTGGGACCACCCGTTCCTGTGGGGCTCCAAACGCACCGGCCCGGACCTGGCCCGAGTGGGCGGGCGTTACTCCGATGACTGGCAGCGCGCGCACTTGTATAACCCGCGCAACGTCGTGCCCGAATCGATCATGCCGGCTTACCCGTTCCTCGTTGAGCGCAAGCTGGACGGCAAGGACACCGCGAAAAAAATGGAAGTCTTGCGCACGCTTGGCGTCCCTTACACCGACGAAGACATCGCCGGGGCCAAGGATGCAGTGAAGGGCAAAACCGAAATGGACGCACTGGTGGCTTACCTCCAGGGCTTGGGCACCATCATCAAAAGCAAACGGTGATCTGAATGGATATCGGGATGATTCGTGGCCTGGGCACTGTCGTCGTGATGGTGGCTTTTATCGGTTTGGCATTGTGGGTATTCAGCCCGCGACGCAAGTCAGAATTTGACGACGCGACCCTGTTGCCGTTCAAGGATGATCCCGAAGCCATCAAGCACGTCGAGCAAGAGCAAGCTTCTAGGAGTAACAAAGAATGACTACGTTCTGGAGTCTGTACGTTACAGTCCTCACTCTGGGTACCATCTTCGCCCTGACCTGGTTGTTGCTGGCCACCCGCAAGGGCCAGCGCAGCGAGCAGACCGACGAGAAAGTCGGCCACGCGTTCGACGGCATCGAAGAGTACGACAACCCAATGCCGAAATGGTGGTTCATGCTGTTTGTGGGCACCGTCATTTTCGCCCTCGGCTACCTTGTGCTGTACCCGGGCCTGGGTAACTGGAAAGGCCTGCTGCCGGGCTACCAGTACCTGGACACCAAAGAGCAGACGCCGTTTGCCAATGGTCAGACCGGCTGGACCGGTGTACACGAGTGGGAAAAGGAAATGGCCAAATCGGACGCCAAGTTTGGGCCGATCTTCGCCAAATTCGCAGCCATGCCCATCGAAGAAGTGGCCAAGGACCCGCAAGCACTGAAAATGGGTGGCCGCCTGTTCGCCTCCAACTGTTCGGTGTGCCACGGCTCCGACGCCAAAGGCGCCTACGGCTTCCCCAACCTGACCGACGCCGACTGGCGCTGGGGCGGGACGCCTGCCGACATCAAGACCACCATCATGGCCGGCCGTCACGCGGTCATGCCGGGCTGGTCCGAAGTGATCGGTGAGCAAGGCGTCAGCGACGTGGCCGCCTATGTGCTGACCAGTCTCGACGGGCGCAAGCTGCCAGAAGGCGCGAAAGCCGACCCTGCCAAAGGCAAGGAAATCTACGCGACCAACTGTGCGGTTTGCCACGGGCCGGAGGGCAAGGGCAACCCGCTGATGGGCGCACCCAACCTGACTCACCCGGGGGCGTTTATCTACGGTTCGAGCTTTGCTCAACTGCAGCAGACCATCCGCTACGGCCGTCAGGGCCAGATGCCTGCCCAGGCTGACCTGCAGGGGAACGACAAGGTTCACTTGCTGGCTGCCTACGTGTACAGCCTGTCCCATGGTGATGAAGCCAAGACAGACGAGTAACGCGTTAGTTTGAACGCTGCAAAAAATGGCCCCGCCAACGACAGTTGGCGGGGCCATTTTGTTTCAGGGCTGCAGCAGCTATTGCCGTACGCACCCACAAGGTAGTAACGTTTCTACATTGTATTTTTGGGGAGGATCAGCCCATGACCACCATTTCAAGCCGCGAATTCAACCAGGACACAAGCGGTGCCAAAAAAGCATCGCAACAAGGGCCTGTTTACATCACGGACCGTGGCCGCCCCGCCCATGTACTGCTATGCATGGAGGAGTACCAACGGCTAACCGGCCTGGACACCAGCATTGTCGACCTGCTGGTGATGCCCGAAACAACGCCGGTTGAATTCGAACCCGAACGCGCAGTCATCACGCCGCGCCCAGTGGATTTCTAATGTTCCTGCTCGATACCAACGTAGTTTCTGAACTGCGCAAAACCCAGGCCGACCCTGCAGTGGTGGCCTGGGCCCGCAGCGTCCCGGCTTACAAACTGTATATCTCGGCCATTACCCTGCTGGAAATCGAAACTGGCATCTTGCGCCTGGAGCGCCGCGACCCGGAGCAGGCAGCCCCCTTGCGCAACTGGCTTGAAGTACATGTTATGTCTGCTTTTGCCGGGCGCGTGCTGTCAGTCGATGGCGCCGTTGCCAGACGCTGCGCCCGCCTGCATGTGCCTGACCGCAGCAATGAATGCGACGCCCTGATCGCGGCCACCGCACTGGTGCATGACATGACCGTGGTTACCCGCAATACCCGGGACTTTGCCTTTAGCGGCGCCCCTGTACTCAACCCTTGGGAGCTTTGACTCGGCCAGAACGCAACTCACCTGCAGGTGTAAGTCAATTGATCCATGTCATGAGTTGTTACAACTCCTATACCAACTTGCCATTTTCCGGAACGCGACCAAAGGTCGCACCCTTGAGCTAGAGTCACAGGGGTATCATTACGCTATCGCAACACCTTCTGACCGCGGTCGGCACGTACTGACCGAGGCATTTTCCACTGCCGTGGGACGCACTAATGAGCAATCAGATTCCTGTACACAACGTCACTCCACCTGCCAAAAAACCCGCTGAAAGCACTGATCTGTACGCGGCCAGGGAGAAAATCTACACCCGCGCCTTTACCGGGCTTTTCCGCAATCTGCGCATTGGTGGCGGAGCGCTGTTGTTCCTGCTGTATTTCGGTACGGTATGGCTCAACTGGGGCGGTCACCAGGCGGTGTGGTGGAACCTGCCCGAACGCAAATTCTTTATTTTTGGCGCCACTTTCTGGCCACAGGATTTTATCCTGCTCTCGGGGCTGCTGATCGTCGCGGCCTTTGGCCTGTTCTTTATTACGGTTTACGCCGGGCGCGTGTGGTGCGGCTACACCTGCCCGCAAAGCGTTTGGACGTGGGTGTTCATGTGGTGCGAGAAGGTCACTGAAGGCGACCGCAACCAGCGCATCAAGCTCGACAAGGCACCGATGAGCGCCAACAAGTTTGTGCGCAAGTTCAGCAAGCACACACTCTGGCTATTGATCGGCTTTGTCACCGGCATGACCTTTGTCGGCTACTTCTCACCCATCCGCGAACTGGTGATCGACTTCTTCACTGGTCAGGCTGATGGCTGGGCGTATTTCTGGGTCGGCTTCTTCACCCTCGCCACCTATGGCAACGCCGGCTGGCTGCGCGAGCAGGTGTGCATCTATATGTGCCCGTATGCGCGCTTCCAGAGCGTGATGTTTGATAAAGACACCCTGATCGTTTCCTACGACCCGCGCCGTGGTGAAGTCCGTGGCCCGCGCAAAAAGGACGCCGACTACAAGGCCATGGGCCTGGGCGACTGCATCGACTGCACCATGTGCGTGCAGGTATGCCCAACCGGGATTGATATCCGCGATGGCCTGCAGATCGAGTGCATCGGCTGCGCGGCCTGTATCGATGCCTGCGACAGCATCATGGACAAGATGAACTACCCCCGCGGCTTGATCAGCTACACCACCGAGCACAACCTCTCCGGCCAGAAAACCCATAAGCTGCGTCCGCGCCTGATCGGCTATGCCCTGGTATTGCTGACCATGATGGGTCTGCTGGCCGCTGCGTTCTTTACCCGCACGCTGGTAGGCTTCGACGTGAGCAAAGACCGCGTGCTGTATCGCGAGAACGCCGAAGGGCGGATCGAAAACGTCTACAGCCTGAAGATCATGAACAAGGACCAGCACGACCACACCTACGTGCTGGAGGCCACCGGCCTGCCGGATCTCAAGCTGCAGGGCAAACGCGAAATCAAGGTCGCGGCCGGCGATATCGTCAGCCTGCCGGTCGAGCTGTCAATTGCCCCCGAGAAGCTGCCGTCGAGTACCAACGAGGTGTTCTTTATCCTCAAGGACGCCGACAACAACGACGTCAACGTTAAAGCCAAGAGCCGATTCATCGGCCCACAAATCAGATAAGAGAACTCGACATGCCCGCAGCAAATGCTTCCAGCCCCTGGTACAAGCACATCTGGCCATGGATCATCATTGCCATCCTGGCCTGCTCGGTAACCCTGACCCTGTCGATGGTCACCATTGCCGTGAACAACCCGGACAACCTGGTCAACGATAATTACTACGAGGCGGGCAAAGGCATCAATCGGGCACTGGACCGTGAGCTGCTGGGCCAGACCCTGCAACTCAAAGCCAAGTTGCGCCTGGATGAAATGACCGGCGAAGTCGTGCTGCTGCTTGAGGGCAACAGCAAGCCGCAAGTGCTGGAACTGAACCTGATTTCACCGACCCAGCCGGAAAAAGACCGCAAGGTCAGCCTGAGCCAGAGCGCAACGGAACCGGGTCGCTATATCGGCCAACTGGATGACAAGATTGAAGGTCGCCGCTTTGTTGAGCTGCTGGGTGTTGAAGATGGCAAGACCTGGCGCCTGTTCGAAGAAGAACTGGTCGGCCACGACAAGGACCTGCTGCTGGGCGACGAGCCCATTCAAGGCGCCGAAGACCACAAGTCGAAATAACCCCATCGCGGGCAAGCCCGCTCCCACAGGGATGCGCGAACCCTGTGGGAGCGGTCTTGTCCGCGATGACGTATTTTCTGGTGACACAATATCGCGATAGAGCACCATGACCACTCCCGTTCCCTGCTATCACTGCGCCCTGCCCGTCCCGCCCGGCAGCCGGTTTACCGCCGTTGTTCTGGGCGAAGTTCGCGAGTTCTGCTGCCCCGGCTGCCAGGCAGTGGCCGAGGCTATCGTCGCTGGCGGTCTCGAAAGCTATTACCAGCACCGCAGTGAAGCATCCGCCAACCCTCAAGCCCTGCCCGTGCAACTGGTTGAAGAGTTGGCGCTGTATGACCGCCCCGATGTGCAAAAACCCTTTGTCCGACATGAGGGCGAGCAAGCCGAAACCACCCTGCTGATCGAAGGCATCAGCTGCGCCGCCTGTGGCTGGCTGATCGAAAAGCACCTGCGCCATCTGCCAGCCGTCAGTGAAGCGCGACTCAACTTGTCCAACCATCGCCTGCAGGTACGCTGGGACGATAGCCAATTGCCATTGAGTGAAGTCCTCAGCGAACTGCGCCATATCGGCTATGCCGCGCACCCGTACCAGGCCGACCGTGCCACCGAACAATTGGCCAGCGAAAACCGCCTGGCCTTGCGCCAGCTCGGTGTCGCCGGGCTGCTGTGGTTTCAGGCCATGATGGCTACCATGGCCACCTGGCCAGAGTTCAATATCGACCTCAGCCCCGAGATGCACACCATCCTGCGCTGGGTAGCGTTGTTTCTGACAACACCTATCGTGTTCTACAGTTGCGCCCCCTTTTTCAAAGGCGCCATGCGCGACCTGCGCACCCGCCACCTGACCATGGATGTGTCAGTCTCCCTGGCCATCGGCGGTGCTTATATCGCCGGGATCTGGACGGCCATCACCGGCGTCGGCGAGCTGTATTTCGATGCTGTGGGCATGTTTGCCCTGTTTTTGCTGGCCGGCCGCTATCTGGAGCGCCGCGCCCGCGAGCGCACCGCCGCCGCCACTGCGCAATTGGTCAACCTGCTGCCAGCCTCATGCCTGCGCCTGAGCGCTGACGGGCAAAGCGAACGCATTCTGCTGACTGAACTCAAGGTCGGCGACCGGGTGCTGGTGCACCCCGGCTCAATCATGCCGGCTGACGGCAAGATCCTGGATGGTCAGTCCAGCATCGACGAATCCCTGCTGACTGGCGAATACCTGCCACAACCACGGCAGATTGGCGACGCCGTCACGGCCGGCACCCTCAATGTGGAAGGCGCGCTGACCGTTGAAGTCATGGCGCTGGGCCAGGACACGCGCCTGTCCGCCATCGTGCGCCTGCTTGATCGCGCTCAAAGCGAAAAACCTCGCCTTGCGGAGATTGCCGACAAGGCCGCGCAGTGGTTCCTGCTGTTCTCATTGATCGCTGCTGCGGGTATCGGCCTGTGGTGGTGGCAACTTGATGCATCACGGGCCTTCTGGATTGTCCTGGCGATGCTGGTCGCCACCTGCCCTTGCGCTTTGTCGCTGGCGACGCCGACCGCACTCACCGCCGCTACCGGCACCCTGCACAAGCTGGGCCTGCTACTGACCCGTGGCCATGTGATCGAAGGCCTGAACCAGATCGACACAGTGATTTTCGACAAGACCGGCACCCTGACTGAAGGACGCCTGGCGCTGCGGGCCATTCGCCCTTTGCGCGAGCTGGACAGCGACCACTGCCTGGCCCTTGCGGCCGCTCTGGAAAACCGCTCCGAGCACCCGATTGCCCGTGCGTTTGGCCGCGCTGCGCAAGCCGCTGAAGAAGTACGCAGCGTGCCTGGACTGGGCCTTGAAGGGCTGGTCGGCGAGCAGCGCTTGCGCATAGGCCAGCCAGGATTTGCCTGTGGGCTGAGCCAGTGCCCGATCCCGGACATGCCGGACGAACCCGGCCAATGGCTGCTGCTGGGCGACACCCAAGGCGTGCTGGCCTGGTTTGTTCTGGACGACCGCCTGCGGGACGATGCCCCGGCATTGCTGGCAGCGTGCAAGGCCCGCGGCTGGCACACGCTGCTGCTGTCGGGGGACAGTTCGCCGATGGTCGCCAGCGTGGCCGCCGAACTGGGGATCGATGAAGCTCAGGGCGGCTTGCGCCCGGATGACAAATTGCAGGTCTTGCAAAAACTGCACGCCCAAGGCCGCAAGGTGCTGATGCTGGGGGATGGTGTCAACGATGTACCTGTGCTCGCCGCTGCTGATATCAGCGTGGCCATGGGCTCGGCGACCGACCTGGCGAAAACCAGCGCCGATGCGGTGCTGCTGTCCAACCGCCTGGACGCGCTGGTGCAAGCGTTCAGCCTGGCGCGAAGGACCCGACGGGTGATCATCGAAAACCTGTTGTGGGCCGGACTCTATAATGGCCTGATGCTGCCATTCGCCGCACTGGGCTGGATTACTCCGATCTGGGCCGCCATCGGCATGTCGATCAGCTCACTGACCGTGGTGCTCAACGCCTTGCGCCTGACGCGCATGCCCGCCCAGGCGCATACTCCAGCCATGCCACACTCTCGCCCGCTACCGGCTTGACCCGGTCACCTGGAGCCCTTATGCCAGCGCTTTACATCATGATTCCGGCGGCCCTGCTGATTGTCGCCATCTGCATCTTTATCTTCTTCTGGGCAGTCGACAGCGGCCAGTATGATGACCTGGACAGCCCGGCCCACAGCATCCTGTTCGATGACCAGGATCCGCAGCATACCGCTGCCGTCGAAGAAGCCAAGAACCTGCACCCGGAGTCGGCCAGCGACACCGACAAAAAAGCCCCGCCCCATGCTTGAGCTGGCCCCGCTGCTGGTATCGGCCGTTATCCTGGGCCTGCTCGGGGGCGGACACTGCCTGGGCATGTGCGGCGGTCTGATGGGCGCACTGACGCTGGCCATCCCCAAAGAGCAACGCAGCAGACGCTTCAGGCTGCTGCTGGCCTACAACCTTGGCCGAATTCTCAGCTATGCCACAGCAGGACTACTGCTGGGGCTGGCAGGCTGGGCTGTGGCCAACAGCCCGGCGGCCATGTTTATGCGCATCCTCGCCGGTTTGCTGCTGATTTGCATGGGCCTGTACCTCGCCGGCTGGTGGAGCGGCCTGACCCGCATTGAAAGCCTGGGCCGCGGCCTGTGGCGCCATATCCAGCCGGTGGCCAGCCGCTTGTTGCCGGTCACCAGCCTGCCGCGCGCCTTGCTGCTGGGGGCACTGTGGGGCTGGCTGCCCTGCGGGCTGGTGTACAGCACGCTGATCTGGTCCGCCAGCCAGGGCAGCGCAGTCGACAGTGCATTACTGATGCTGGGGTTCGGGCTGGGCACCTGGCCCGTACTGCTGGCCACCGGCCTTGCCGCAGAACGTGTTACCGCAGTGCTGCGCAAACGCAGCGTGCGCATGGCTGGAGGATTACTGGTGATCCTGTTCGGTATCTGGACCCTGCCCGGCCCGCATCAGCACTGGTTGATGGGGCATTAGACAGAACCCGTGGGAGCGAGCTTGCTCGCGATGGCATCACCGCGATTTGCCTGACAGATTGCGTCGCCGGTATCGCGAGCAAGCTCGCTCCCACAGGTGCACTTGCCAATCACAGCTGTTGATGCAAATCAAGATGCTACAACGACCCACCCCCTAGAATCCGGAGCATTGCCAGCCATCCCAGGGGAATGCCCGCATGCTCGACGCCATTCGTTGGGACCCAGAATTGATCCGCCGCTACGATCTTGCCGGACCGCGCTACACCTCATACCCGACAGCCATGCAGTTCAACAGCCAGGTCAGCCCGTTCGACCTGCTGCACGCCCTGCGCGAAAGCCGCAAGGCTCTGCGCCCGCTGTCGTTGTATGTGCACGTGCCGTTTTGCGCCAATATTTGCTATTACTGCGCCTGCAACAAGGTCATTACCAAAGACCGTGGCCGGGCCCAGCCCTACCTGCAGAAACTCGAGCAGGAAATCCAGATGATCGCCTGCCACCTCGACCCCAGGCAGAAGGTCGAGCAACTGCACTTTGGCGGCGGCACCCCGACTTTTCTTAGCCACGACGAATTGCGCCAACTGATGGCCAAGCTGCGTCAGCAATTCAATCTGCTGGACGACGACTCCGGCGACTACGGCATCGAAATCGACCCCCGCGAAGCCGACTGGTCGACCATGGGCCTGTTGCGTGAACTGGGCTTCAACCGTGTCAGCATCGGCCTGCAAGACCTCGACCCGGACGTGCAAAGGGCGGTCAATCGCCTGCAAAGCCTGGAAGAGACCCGGGCAGTGATCGACGCTGCACGCACGCTGCAATTTCGCTCGATCAATATCGACCTGATCTACGGCCTGCCCAAGCAGACCCCGGAAGCCTTTGCCCGCACCGTTGAAGAAGTGATCAGCCTGCAGCCCGATCGCCTGTCGGTGTTCAACTACGCGCACTTGCCTGAACGCTTCATGCCCCAACGACGCATCAACACCAGCGACCTGCCCTCGCCTGCCGCCAAGCTGCAGATGCTGGAGCGCACCATCGAGCAACTGACCGGCGCCGGCTACCGCTATATCGGCATGGATCATTTCGCCCTGCCAGACGATGAACTGGCCATCGCCCAGGAAGAATCAACCCTGCAACGCAACTTCCAGGGTTATACCACCCACGGCCATTGCGACCTGATCGGGCTTGGTGTCTCCGCCATCAGCCAGATCGGCGACCTGTACTGCCAAAATGACAGCGACCTGGCCAAATACCAGCACACCCTGGCCAGCGGCCAGCTCGCCACCAGCCGTGGCCTGGTATGCAATCAGGATGACCGTATCCGTCGCGAGGTCATCCAGCAGATCATCTGCAATTTGCACCTACCGTTCGCGACCGTGGAGCAGGCGTTCAATATCGACTTTCGCGGCTATTTTGCCCCTCAGTGGCCGACGCTCAAGACCATGGCCGCCGACGGCCTGATCGCCCTGGACGACCAGCAACTGACTGTGCTGCCTGCTGGCAGGCTGCTGGTGCGCTCGGTGTGCATGGTGTTCGACGCTTACCTTGAGCAACAAACCCGTCAGCGCTATTCGCGGGTGATCTAAGGTCGCAAACACGACCTCTACAGCATGAGATGAGTGCCCTGGCATGGTGCGGCTGGTCTAGCCCCCCCACGCTGGGTTACCCTTGCATCTTATGTGTGTTTTCCTACAAGGATTTAAGAAATGTCCGAGCCAGTAAAAGTGCGCGCTCACACTCAGGCACAGTGCAAGGATTGCAGCCTGGCCCCACTCTGTTTGCCACTTTCGTTGAACCTGGAAGACATGGATGCGCTGGAAGAAATCGTCAAGCGCGGCCGCCCACTGAAAAAAGGCGAGTTCCTGTTCCGCCAGGGCGACACGTTTGGCTCGGTTTACGCGGTACGTTCCGGCGCACTGAAAACCTTTAGCCTGAGCGACAACGGTGAAGAGCAAATTACCGGCTTCCACCTGCCCAGCGAACTGGTCGGCCTGTCGGGTATGGACACTGAAACCTACCCGGTATCGGCCCAGGCGCTAGAGACTACACCGGTATGCGAAATCCCTTTCGAACGTCTCGACGAACTCTCCGTGCAACTGCCGCAACTGCGTCGCCAGCTGATGCGTGTGATGAGCCGCGAAATCCGCGACGATCAGCAAATGATGTTGCTGCTGTCGAAAAAAACCGCCGACGAACGTATCGCCACGTTCCTGGTCAACCTGTCTGCGCGTTTTCGTGCTCGCGGCTTTTCGGCCAATCAGTTCCGCCTGAGCATGTCGCGCAACGAAATCGGCAACTATCTGGGCCTGGCCGTTGAAACCGTGTCCCGCGTGTTTACCCGCCTGCAGGAAAACCAGTTGATCACTGCCGAAGGCAAGGAAGTGCATATTCTTGACCCGATCAAGCTGTGTGCCCTGGCCGGTGGTTCGCTGGAGGTTTGACACGGCCTGACGGGTTATACTGGCGCGCTTAACGCTCCCCAGGACAGCCCGATATGGTCTCCGACGATTTTTGCCTCAAAACCCTGATTCGCCCGGTTATTGATTTCCCCAAGCCGGGCGTCATCTTTCGCGACATCACCCCCCTCTACCAGTCGCCCCGCGCCATGCGCGTGATCGCCGACAGCTTTATCGAGCGCTACGTCGAGGCTGACTTCAGCCATATCGGCGCCATGGATGCCCGCGGCTTCCTGATCGGCTCGGTACTGGCCCACCAGCTCAATAAACCGCTGATCCTGTTTCGCAAACAGGGCAAATTGCCCGCAGACGTTTTGGCCGAAGGCTATCAGACGGAATATGGCGAAGCGTTTCTGGAGGTTCACGCCGACAGCCTGTGCGAGGGTGACTCGCTGCTGATCGTCGATGACCTGATTGCTACGGGCGGCACGCTGATTGCGGCAGCCAACCTGGTGCGACGCATGGGTGCGCAGGTGTTTGAAGCAGCGGCCATTATCGACCTGCCCGAACTGGGCGGTTCGCAGCGCTTGCAGGATTTGGGTGTGCCTACTTTCTGTCTGACGGAATTTTCGTTGACCGAGTAATACCGACACGTGGGAGCGGGCTTGCTCGCGATGGCATCAGCGCGGTTCAACTGAATACCGCGGTGCCTGCATCGCGAGCAAGCCCGCTCCCACAGGAGTCCCCTCTCCCCTGCAATCGCAGTCAGAGCGTAATCGGCCGACGCCCCGAGAACGAGTGCGCCAAAGTACCGCCATCCACCAGCTCCAGCTCGCCACCCAGCGGCACACCGTGGGCAATACGCGACGCTATCAGGCCTTTGTTGCTCAGCAACTGGGCGATGTAATGCGCAGTGGCCTCGCCCTCAACCGTTGGATTGGTGGCCAGGATCACCTCCGCAAACGTACCCTGCTCTGCAATACGCGCCATCAATTGCGGAATGCCTATCGCCTCAGGGCCTAAACCATCGAGCGGCGACAAATGCCCCTTGAGCACAAAGTAACGGCCGCGATAACCGGTCTGTTCCACGGCATACACGTCCATCGGACCCTCGACCACGCACAGCAAGGTGTCATCCCGGCGCACATCGGCACACTGCGGGCACAGATCATCTTCGGTCAGGGTTCTGCACAAACGGCAATGCCCCACGCCTTCCATCGCCTGAGTCAGCGCCAGGGCCAGGCGCGAGCCACCACTGCGATCACGCTCAAGCAATTGCAACGCCATGCGCTGGGCGGTCTTTTGACCCACGCCCGGCAAGGTACGCAAGGCATCGATCAGTTGGCGAATCAGAGGGCTAAAGCTCATAAGGAAAGGTCCGACAAAACAACGAGACGCGGTTTATACCCTCGGTGTGAGCTAGCGTCAAATACCCGTAAAACAGGCAAAAAAATGCCAGGCTCATGGCCTGGCATTTCAGATGCCTTAGAACGGCATCTTCATGCCCGGCGGCAGTTGCATGCCGGCGGTCACGCCAGACATTTTGTCCTGGCTGTTGGCTTCGATCTTGCGCACGGCGTCGTTGACCGCTGCGGCGAACAGGTCTTCCAGCACTTCGCGGTCGTCTTCGCTCACACCTTCCAGCAAAGTCGGGTCAATGCTCACCCGCTTGACGTCATGACGGCCGGTCATGACCACAGTGACCATATCGCCACCCGCCTTGCCGGTGACTTCAGCATTGGCCAGCTCTTCCTGCATCTTGGCCATTTTTTCCTGCATCTGCTGCGCCTGCTTCATCAGGCCGGCCATGCCACCTTTCATCATGGGAATCACCTCAAACGTTATTTGGACAATGCACCCGCAATCAAAACGACTGCGGGCTGTAAGTTTCTGCTCTGGCGTTACGACACTTGAGCCTGAGCCACCTCTAAAGGTTGAATCGTATCTTCGCGTACGGCCGCACCGAACTGCTCGACCATCTGCCGGACCACCGGGTCAGCATGGATCGACTCTTCGGCCAGACGCTGGCGCTCTGCGCGAAAACGCGAAGCCGCCTGGGCCGGGGTTTCCTGCTCCGGCTTGACCAGCTCAATCGTGACTTTGAGTGTACGCTGAGTGAACTGGTTCAGTGCATCGTTGAGTCGACGCTGCTGGGTCAGGTTGAACAACGCGCTGTGGGCCGGGTCCAGATGCAACAGCCAGTCATCACCGTCAACCGCAATCAGCGTGCAGTTGGCACCAATGCTGGCGGTCATGCCCGACACCGGTAATTTGGGGAACATCTCCAGCCATTCAAGGGCCAGACCGGTCGCCGGCATCGCCGCAGGCAGCGGTTCGGGCGCAGGCGCTGGCTCGCTGGCATGCTCACTGGCCAGCTCGTCGAGGTAGCTGTAGGCCGCCGAATCCATGTCCGGCTCAATGTAGTCTTCGTCCAGGGGCGGCTCGTCGTCACGATCCATGCCCGACACCGCTGCGTCCACCTGCTCGACGGTCGGCTCTGGAAGCGGCGCCGCGATCCACTCCGGCGCATCCGGCACCACACTGTCCGGCGTCGGCAGCGGCATCGGCGGCAACTCAGGAGGCTCGCCAACGGTGTCCAGTACCGACTCGGGCGCAACCTTGACCTCGATCACCGGGGCAGCCGGCTCGTTCCAGGGCAAGTCCTTTTCCGCCACTGACGGAGCCTTGGGCGCCTGCACAGGCTCGGCAACCGCTTCGACCACAGGCGGTACCGGTTGCACTGCAACCGGTGCCGGCGCGGCCAGCACTGGCTCGACAGGGGACGTGGCCGCCACGGTTGGGGCGGAATCAACTGTGGCCTGGCTGATCCCCACTGGCTTTAGCGGCTGAACCGGCGCATTGCCAGTGTCTGCCGGGCGGAAGGCCAGCATTCGCAGCAGGACCATTTCAAAGCCACCACGGGGGTCTGGCGCCAGCGGCAAATCGCGCCGGCCAATCAGGCCCATCTGGTAATAAAATTGCACATCTTCGGCAGGCAACGCCTTGGCCAGGGCCAAGACGCGATCGCGGTCGCCGTGACCATTATCGACGCCTTCGGGCAGCGCCTGGGCAATGGCCACGCGATGGAAGACGTTGAGGATCTCGGACAGCACGCCATTCCAGTCCGGGCCCTGCTCGGCCAGATGGCGAACGGCCTCGAGCATGGCCCTGGCATCACCTTCGATCAAGGCGTGCAACAGGTCGAACACCTGACCGTGATCCAGCGTACCAAGCATCGCCCGCACATCACCCGCCAGTACCTTGCCCTCACCGAAGGCAATGGCCTGATCGGTGAGGCTCATGGCATCACGCATCGAGCCATCGGCGGCGCGACCGAGCAGCCACAGCGCATCATCTTCAAACGGCACATTTTCGACACTGAGAACGTGGGTCAAATGCTCGACCACGCGCTCGGGTGTCATGTTCTTCAGCGAAAACTGCAGGCAGCGCGACAGGATCGTGGCCGGCAATTTCTGCGGGTCGGTGGTCGCGAGGATGAACTTGACGTAAGGCGGCGGCTCTTCAAGGGTCTTGAGCAGCGCATTGAACGAATGGCTGGAGAGCATGTGCACTTCGTCGATCAGGTAGACCTTGAAGCGCCCGCGGCTCGGCGCGTACTGCACGTTGTCGAGCAGTTCGCGGGTGTCCTCGACCTTGGTGCGGCTGGCGGCGTCGATTTCGATCAGGTCGACAAAGCGCCCTTCATCGATTTCACGGCACACGGAGCACTCGCCACAGGGAGTCGAGGTGATACCTGTTTCACAGTTCAGGCATTTGGCGATGATCCGCGCAATGGTGGTCTTGCCGACGCCACGGGTACCGGTGAAAAGGTAAGCGTGGTGCAGGCGCTGACTGTCCAGGGCATTGATCAGAGCCTTGAGCACATGGGTCTGGCCGACCATTTCGCGGAACGAGCGCGGACGCCATTTACGTGCAAGAACCTGATAACTCATTGATAACCGTCGCGTCAGAAAAGCGGAGGGGGCTAATGCTAGCGGAGCAAGGGCAAAATTGCATCCGATGCGCACGTTTAACTGCGCGCAGCCTTGGCATAGACCTTTTTACCCACGCACAGAAAATCATCGCCCGGTCTTTTGACCGTCGAACAAGGCTTGACTGCAAGATTTGGAGTTTGGTTCGAACCCGACAGAACTGCGGGTTTAAAATGGAGGCAACCCCACCAGCCACACCCCGGCACACAATGTTCCCGCTGTGGCTGCTTCCTTCCGGATCTGACCAGGTTCACGGGTAATCGTTGCGGGGGGACCGATAGGGTCACCATAACAACATCCGCTTAGCAGCGAACGGCGCCATTGTACCTGTCTGAGAAAAACTTACAACCGCTGCGGCAAGAATAAAAAAATGAATGGGCTCAAGCACTTGGATTCGGGTTGAAACACCGCCTCGCAACCCGGCACAGGTCATTTGTGGGAGCGGGCTTGCTCGCGATGGCTTCTGCGCGGCTCAACTGAGACACCGCGTCGCCTGCATCGCGAGCAAGCCCGCTGCCACAGCCATTACGGAATCGAAATACCCTGTTCGCTCAAAAACGCGACAAAGGCTTCTTCATCCAGCACCTTGAGCCCCAGCTCGTTGGCCTTGGCCAGCTTGGAGCCTGCTCCCGGCCCCGCTACGACGCAATGGGTCTTGCCCGACACCGAGCCCGAAACCTTGGCCCCCAGACTTTCCAGCTTGTCCTTGGCCACATCGCGACTCATTAATTCCAGCGAGCCGGTCAACACCCAGGTCTGGCCTGCCAGCGGCAAACCTTCCACGGCCTTTTTCTCGCTGTGCCAGTGCATGCCGAAATCACGCAGTTGCGCTTCGATTGCCAGCGCCATACGGGCATTTTCAGGGTTATCGAAGAACTCGCGTACCGCCTTGGCCTGTTTTTCCGGCAAGGCCTGGCGCATATCGAGCCAGTCTGCAGTGATCACCCCTTCAAGGGAGCCAAACCTGTCGGCCAGTTTTTGCGCCCCGCCCGGCCCCACCGAAGGAATATGCAACTTGTCGATCAACCCGCCCAAGGTTGTGCTGGCGGCAAACTCGGCACCCAGCTCACCTTGATCCTGCAACTCAAGACCACGCTCCAGCAGTTGATCAATCACCTGCTGGTTGTGTGCGTCACTGAAGAAACTATGAATCTCGTGCGCCACTTCCAGCCCCACGTCCGGCAGGTAGGTAAGCACTTGCGGCAAGGCCCGCTGCACACGCTCCAGGGAGGCCAATGAACGCGCCAGCACCTTGGCAGTCTCTTCGCCCACATCGGGAATGCCCAATGCGTAGATAAAACGCGCCAACGTCGGACGCTTGCTGTCGGCGATGGCCTGCAGCAAGTTATTGCTCGACAGCTCGGCAAAGCCTTCGAGATCGACGATCTGCTCGAACTGCAGGGTATAGAGGTCTGCCGGCGAACTCACCAGGCCCTCATCGACCAACTGCTCGACACTTTTTTCCCCCAGGCCTTCAATGTCCATCGCCCGGCGCGAAACAAAATGAATGATCGCCTGTTTAAGCTGGGCACCACAGGCCAGCCGGCCGACACAGCGGTACACCGCACCTTCGCTGACGGTTTCACGGCCCTTGCTGCGCTTGATCAGCTGCGTGCGCTCAACGTGGGAGCCGCACACCGGACAGCTTTCAGGGATCTGCACCGGCCGGGCATCTTCAGGGCGACGCTCCAGCACCACCTGCACAACCTGCGGGATAACATCACCAGCACGGCGAATAATCACGGTATCGCCAATCATCAGGCCCAGCCGCGCCACTTCATCCATATTGTGCAGGGTGGCATTGGATACGGTCACCCCGGCCACCTTGACCGGTTTGAGACGCGCCACGGGCGTTACTGCACCGGTGCGTCCGACCTGAAACTCAACATCCAGCAACTCGGTCAGTTCCTCCATGGCCGGAAACTTGTGCGCGATGGCCCAGCGCGGTTCACGCGCACGAAAGCCCAGCTCGCGCTGCGACGCCAGGCTGTTGACCTTGAACACCACTCCGTCGATCTCGTAGGGCAAGGAAGCACGACGCTCACCGATATCACGGTAATAGTCCAGGCACTCGGCAATTCCCTTTGCCAGCTTCAGCTCATGACTGATGGGCATGCCCCATTGCTGCAATTGTTTGAGGTTGCCGATATGGGTGTCCGAAAACTCTTCAGAGACCTGCCCCAGACCGTAGCAGCAAAATTCCAGCGGGCGGCTGGCCGTGATCTTCGAATCCAGCTGACGCAAGCTGCCCGCCGCTGCGTTGCGCGGATTGGCAAAGGTCTTGCCGCCAGCAGCCAGCTGAGACTCATTAAGACGCTCAAAGCCGGCCTTGGACATAAACACTTCGCCACGCACTTCCAGCACCGCTGGCCAGCCGCTGCCATGCAGCTTGAGCGGAATATTGCGCACGGTGCGTACGTTGACGCTGATGTCTTCACCGGTAGTGCCATCACCCCGCGTGGCACCACGCACCAGGCTGCCATCCCGGTACAACAAGCTGACTGCCAGCCCGTCCAGCTTGGGCTCACAGCTGTATTCAACTTCAGCGCCGCCACCAAACAGATCGCCCGCGGGCAGATCCAGGCCCTCGCTGACACGGCGATCGAATTCGCGCATATCGGTTTCATCGAATGCGTTACCCAGGCTCAGCATGGGCACTTCGTGACGCACCTGAGTAAAGGCAGACAAGGCTGCGCTGCCAACGCGCTGAGTGGGCGAGTCGGCGGTCACCAGCTCAGGATGTTCGGCCTCCAGGGCCTTCAGCTCGCGGAACAGGCGATCGTACTCGGCGTCCGGAATGCTTGGCTCGTCGAGTACATGGTAGCGGTAATTATGCTGATCCAGTTCAGCGCGCAGCTCTAGAATGCGGGTATTGGCGGCGGTCATGGGGTGTTCTCTCACAAAGCAAAAGAGCAGCCGAGGCTGCTCCTTGTGTTATTCATGCTGCATGTGGGTGGAGCAGGCAAGCCGCCCCCACATGTTCAGCGTTTTTGAGTCAGGGCACGGCGCTCGAATTCAACGATGCGCTGGCGGTAATGCTCGATAGTCTGGGCCGTCAACACACTGCGCTGGTCATCTTTAAGCTCACCATTGAGCTCCTGGGACAGCTTGCGTGCAGCGGCAACCATCACATCAAAAGCCTGCTTGGGATGGCGCGGGCCGGGCAAACCAAGGAAAAAGCTGACAGCTGGCGTACTGAACAGGTCAATATCATCCAGGTCGAATACACCCGGTTTCACCGCATTGGCCATGGAGAACAGCACTTCGCCATTACCGGCCATGCTTTCGTGGCGATGGAAAATATCCATCTCGCCAAAACGCAAACCGCTTTCGAGGATGTTCTGCAACAGTGCCGGACCTTTGAAGCCTGCCGGGTCACGGCTGATCACGCTGATCACCAGCACTTCTTCGGCGGCCTGCTGCGGTGCAGGCTCCTTGACTTCAACGTCCGCTACGCTCGGCTTGGCACGACCACGCGCCGGCTTGACTGGCGCTACATGATCATCATCACGGGCGCTGATGCTCGGGCCTTCATCCAGTTCAAGATCAAGGTTCAGGTCACCCTGGCTCGGCTCACCGCCACGCTTGCCGCGCTTGGCACCTTTGTCCCGTGCAGGCATGCTGACCGATGGCAAGTCGTGCTCATCAAGTTGCGGCTCTTTATGGGTTGGCGTATCCAGCACCCGTGACGGGCCCAACAACTCAGGGCTGTGCTCGTCGTCAGGGGCATTGGAAAAACTGCGATCAAGTCGAAACTTGAGCTTGCCTTTGCCACCACGCATGCGGCGCCAGCCATCAAAAAGAATACCGGCGATTACCACTATGCCGATGACTATCAGCCATTCGCGCAGACCGATTTCCATGTAATCCCTTGCCCCTAAAAAATGATTCTATGAAGAAGAGCCTAAAGCCCTTTAAAACGTGGCGCCAACTCTATGTTCTGAATGGCGTTTTACCCACGTACAAAAAAATTAGACATTAAATTAACACGACCAAAGATAACTTTACACCGTCTGTCGCATTGAGCTAGGCCCATGCTGCCTTCGACCTACACGTCATATCGGTCAAATGCTTGAAATTTTTCTTACAAGAAGAAAAAAATCGTCCTACATGCTTATAGCTCAAGCATCGACCATTGCCATTGCCTCCTCAACATCAACCGCTACAAGACGTGAACAGCCCGGCTCATGCATCGTCACCCCCATCAACTGATCCGCCATCTCCATGGCGATCTTGTTGTGAGTGATATAGATAAATTGCACGGTCTGCGACATCTCCTTTACCAAGCGTGCATAGCGGCCTACGTTAGCGTCATCAAGCGGTGCATCGACTTCGTCGAGCATGCAAAACGGCGCCGGGTTGAGCTTGAAAATGGCAAAAACCAGCGCCAGGGCCGTCAAGGCTTTCTCGCCACCGGACAGCAAATGGATCGTGCTGTTCTTCTTGCCCGGCGGACGCGCCATGATGGTCACCCCTGTATCGAGTAGATCTTCGCCCGTCAGTTCCAAATAAGCGCTGCCGCCACCGAAAACTTTTGGGAAAAGTGCCTGTAATCCACCATTTATCTGATCAAAGGTGTCCTTGAAGCGGCTGCGGGTCTCTTTGTCGATCTTGCGGATGACGTTTTCCAGGGTATCGAGTGCCTCGACCAGATCGGCATCCTGAGCATCCAGATAGCGCTTGCGCTCCGACTGCTGCTGATACTCATCAATGGCTGCAAGGTTGATCGCGCCCAGGCGCTGAATTCGCGCAGCGATACGCTCCAGTTCTTCTTCGGCCTGCTGCTCGTTGACCTCGGCATCGAGGGTGGCCAGCACCCCGTGCAGGTCATAGCCATCGGCCAGCAACTGATCCTGCAACGCAGTACGACGCACGCTCAAGGCCTGCCACTCCATGCGCTGCTGTTCGAGCTGGCCACGAATCAATTGCGATTGTTGCTCAGCCTGATTGCGGCGTTTTTCGGCATCGCGCAATTCGCGATCGGCATCTTCGAGCGCGGTCTGGGCAATCTTGAGTTCTTCATCCACGCTCAGGCGCTTGTCGAGCAACTCTTCAAGCTTGAGGCGCAACTCTTCCAGCGGCGCTTCGCCCTCCTCCAGATTGAGGGTCAGCTGTTCGCGCTTTTCAGCCAGGCGCTCGGCCTGCATTTCCAGGCGCTCAAGAGCCTGGCGGGTGGAATCATGCTGCGCCTTGAGCGACCCCAGGCGGACAGCCAACTGGTGGGCGTGGTCTTTATGTTGTCGAGCATCCTGACGCACCCGGTCCAACTGCTCGCGCAGACTGTCGCGACGGGCCAGCAACAGCTCGCGCTGCCCGGTATCGGTGGCCATGGCATCCAGGGCTTCCTGCAACAGCAGGCGCGCCTCCCCTACCTGCTCATGCTCCAGGGCGCGCTGCTCACCCAACTCGCCCAGTTCTTCGTCCAGACGGCGGCGGCGCAAGGTCAATTGCTCGACCTTGGCCTTGCTGGCGGAGAGCTTGGCCTTGATCTCACCCTGGTGACGAGCTTCATCCTGCAAGCGACGGCGAAGCTGCTCACGAGAGTCTTCATGCATACGCTGTTGCTCACGCATGCTTTGTAGTTGTTCCTCCAGGGCCGCCAGGGTGGCTTCACGTTCTTCGCACTCAAGCCCCAGGCGCTGGATTTCCTGGCCCCGGGCCAGCACCCCGCTTTCGGCTTCACTGGCGCGGCGCACCCGCAGGAAGTTGCGCCCGACCCAATAGCCATCACGGCTGATCAGGCTCTGGCCCTCGGCCAGTTGTGCACGCAAGGCCAGTGCCTGCTCCAGTGTTTCGACCGGTTTGACCTGGCCCAGCCACGGCGCCAGATCAAAATCGGCCGTGACCTTGTCAAGCAGGCTGCCCGCCAAGCGAGGGGCCTGCCCTGCATCACTGAACAGGCGCAAATCACCCTGGGCAAACCCTGCCAGATCCAGCCGGGCAAAATCCTCGACCAGTACGGCCTGCAAATCAGCCCCCAACACGGTCTCTACCGCCAGCTCCCAGCCAGCCTCTACGCGCAGGCCTTCTGCCAGTCGTGGCTGCTCGGCAAGCTGCTGATCGCGCAACCATTCGCCAGTACCGGTACCCGGATCAAGCGCAGCCTGCTGCAAGGCCTCCAGCGATGCCAGACGACCGTTGAGGCGCTGCAGCTCGCCCTGGGCCTGCTGCTGGTTCTGCGTGGCCTGTTGCAAGTCGTGACGCACTTGCTCGAGCTGCTCGACCAGTTGCTGCTCACTGGCCTGCAGCTCTTCGTGGGCCATTTCGCTGCTGGCCAGTTGCTCACTGAGCTCCAGAATGGCCGCATCTTCAGGGTCTGCGGCCAGCAAGGCACGCTCTTCAGCCAGGCGGCGCTGACGTTCCGCCACGCGCTCCATACTGGTTTCCAGCTGCTGGATACGGGCTTGCAGCACTTCAGACTGGCGCTGCGGCTCGGCCGAGCGAAGGTTGAAAATGTCCCACTGTTCCTGCCAGCCATGCATGGTCTGCTCGGCCACTTCCAGAGTAGCGGCAGCCTCTTCGGCGGCCGCGCTGGTCAGTTCCTGCTCGGGCTCAAGCATGTGCAGCTCTTCAGCCAGAGTCGCCAGCAAGGTGCGGTCATGCCCCAGATGGGATTCGGTTTCCAGGCGCGAGCGCTCGGCTTCGCGCAGGTCATCCTGCAACTGGCGCAAACGTTGCTGGCCATGCTGAATGCTCTGCTCGACCCGGGCAATATCGCCCCCTACCGAATAGAAGCGCCCCTGCACCAGATTGAAGCGCTCTGACAGATCATGGTGCCCGTCACGCAGGCGTTCGATGCTGGCATCGGCATTGCGCTGCTCGGCCACCAGGGCTTCGAAACTGACTTCCTGATTACCGATGACCGCTTCGCGCTGCCCCACCTGCTCATTCAGGGCCTGCCAGCGCAGAGCCGACAGCCGGGCCTTGAGCTGACGCTCCTCGGCCTTGTATTCCTGATATTTCTCGGCGGCCTGGGCCTGGCGGTGCAAACGCTCCAGCTGACGCCCCAGCTCATCGCGCAGGTCAGTCAGACGGGCAAGGTTTTCGTGGGTACGGCGGATACGGTTTTCAGTCTCGCGGCGGCGCTCCTTGTACTTGGAAATGCCCGCCGCCTCTTCGATAAAGTTGCGCAGATCTTCAGGCTTGGACTCGATCAGCTTGGAGATCATGCCCTGCTCGATGATCGAGTAGCTGCGCGGCCCCAGCCCCGTACCGAGGAAGATATCGGTAATGTCACGACGACGGCACTTGGTGCCATTGAGGTAATAGGTGGTCTGGCTGTCGCGGGTGACTTTGCGGCGGATGGATATCTCGACATAGGCCGCATACTCGCCCAGCAGCGTGCCGTCGGAGTTGTCGAAGACCAGTTCGATACTGGCCTGGCTCACCGGTTTGCGCGTGGTGGAGCCGTTGAAGATAACGTCGGTCATCGACTCGCCGCGCAGGTTCTTGGCCGAGCTTTCGCCCATGACCCAGCGCACGGCATCGATGATATTGGACTTGCCACAGCCGTTGGGGCCTACCACCGCCGCCATATTGCTTGGAAAGGTAACGGTTGTCGGGTCAACGAAGGACTTGAAGCCGGCCAGCTTGATACAGGTCAGGCGCACGCTCAGGCAACCGTCAAGGCAGACAGCACCAGGGCACAACTGCGCTGGGCATAGCTGCTCAGCACCACGCGAATCTGCGCCAGGTCACGCGCCAGCACGGCGTCGAGCAACTGCGCAAACAACGCCAGGAACTCGCTCATCTCCGCCTTGCGCTGGTCCAGTGCCAGGTAATAGGCACGGCTCATGGCCGGGTGCAGGTTCTCGACGGTTTCCTGCAAATAGGGGTTGTCGGCGAACGGGTACGCCGCACGCATCACATTGA
This sequence comes from Pseudomonas bubulae, assembly GCF_900618535.1. Lineage (GTDB taxonomy): Bacteria > Pseudomonadota > Gammaproteobacteria > Pseudomonadales > Pseudomonadaceae > Aquipseudomonas > Aquipseudomonas bubulae. The sequence continues at coordinate 1,212,529 of NZ_UYJA01000001.1, forward strand.
AGCTGTCTTCAACGAAGGTGCTGATGTCCTGGCGTTCGTAGCTGGCGGCCAGGCGCTGCTGGATCTGCAAGAACGGCCCCAGGTCGGCCGGAACTGCCCAGCGCTGGGCTACGGCATTGCCGAGCAGGATGTACATTTCGCTCATCAGCGTGCACAGGCTCTGCACCTTGTGCGCCGTAAGCTCGGTCACATGGGCGCCACGACGCGGCAGGATGGCGATCAGATGTCGACGCTCAAGGATCAATAATGCTTCGCGCACAGAGCCGCGACTGACATTCAGCGCCAGCGTCACTTTCTGTTCCTGAATGCGTTCCCCAGGCTTTAACTCGCCGCGAATGATGCGTTCGGCGAGGTGGTGAGCGATTTGCTCGGCGAGGCTGTCCGGCGCCTTGAACGTCATGTTTTACCTTCAAAATCTTTGATCAGTGCAGGCGGTGCAGTGTAACGCACTTGATATGCCCTCGCGCAGAGCCTCAGGGGCTGAATATGGCACGAAACCCGCAAATAAATCCCCCGGTTATCAATCACAGGGATTACCGATCGCTATTTCTTGACCCGCAGGTCAGCTTTAGCTAAATTCAGTGCATCCCGCGTTACAACAATAATGATTATGCGAGGCCTTCCGTGATCCAGTTCCTACTCAACCAGACGCTGCGCACCGAGCACACGCTCGACCCGAATTTGACCGTGCTCAATTACCTGCGTGAACACCTGCACAAGCCTGGTACCAAAGAAGGATGCGCCAGCGGCGACTGCGGGGCCTGTACCGTGGTTGTCGGCGAACTTCACACCGACGCTGAAGGCCTTGAACGGCTGCGCTATCGCAGCCTCAATTCGTGCCTGACCTTTGTCTCGGCTTTGCACGGCAAGCAACTGATCAGCATCGAAGACCTCAAGCACCAGGGGCAGTTGCACAGCGTGCAGCGGGCGATGGTCGACTGCCACGGCTCACAGTGCGGGTTTTGCACGCCGGGATTTGTGATGTCACTGTTCGCCCTGCAAAAAAACAGCACGGGCCAGCCTGATGGCCATCAGGCTCATGAAGCCCTGGCGGGCAACCTCTGTCGCTGCACCGGCTACCGCCCTATTCTGGCGGCTGCCGAACAGGCTTGCAGCGGGCAACAACAGGATCAGTTCGATACATACCAGAGCGCGACCATTGCCTTGCTCAAGACCATCACCCCGACTCAAACCGGCGAACTGAACAGCGGCGACAAGCGCTGCCTGCTGCCCATGACCATCAGCGACCTGGCCCAGCTGTACGAATCCCAACCCCAGGCCCGCCTGCTGGCCGGCGGTACCGACCTGGCGCTTGAGGTGACCCAGTTTCATCGCCCGCTGCCGGTCATGATCTACGTCGGCAACGTGGCCGAAATGAAGCACATCGAGCGCTTTGATGACCGTATTGAAATCGGCGCGGCGGTGTCGCTGACAGACGCCTACGGCACGCTCAAGGCCGAGTACCCGGACTTCGGCGAATTGCTGCAACGCTTCGCCTCCCTGCAAATCCGCAATCAGGGCACCCTGGGCGGCAACATCGGCAATGCCTCGCCCATTGGCGACTCGCCACCGCTGCTGATTGCCCTCGGCGCACAACTGGTACTGCGCAAAGGGCAAACCCTGCGCACCCTGGCGATCGAGGATTACTTTATCGACTACCGGGTGACGGCACGCCAGGAAGGCGAATTTATCGAAAAAATCATCATCCCTCGCGCCGACCCCAGCCATGCATTTCGCGCCTATAAAATCTCCAAGCGCCTGGATGACGACATCAGCGCCGTGTGCGCAGCGTTCAACCTGCACATCGACAACGGCGTGGTGACCGGTGCCCGCGTGGCATTCGGCGGCATGGCGGCCATCGCCAAACGCGCCGCCGCCTGCGAAGCCGCACTGCTCGGCGCTGACTGGAACAGCGCCAGCATCGAACGGGCCTGCGCTGCACTGGCAAACGACTTCACCCCGCTCTCGGACTTTCGCGCCAGCAAGGAATACCGTCTGCTGAGTGCACAAAACCTGCTACGCAAATACTTTATCGAACTGCAAACGCCACATCTCGAGACGCGGGTAACAGCTTATGTCTAACCATCACAAGGTTGCCCCAACCCAGGCCGAGCTGGCCGCCCTCTTCCAGCAGGACTTGAAAACCGGTGTGGGTCGCAGCGTCAAGCATGACAGTGCCGAAAAACATGTCAGCGGCGAAGCGCAGTACATCGATGACCGCCTGGAATTCCCCAACCAGTTGCACCTTTTCGCACGCCTGTCCGACCGCGCCCACGCCAGAATCCTGCGTGTCGACACCACGCCCTGCTACGCCTTCGCAGGCGTGCGCCTGGTGATCACCCACGAAGATATCCCCGGTCTGAAGGACATTGGCCCGCTACTGCCCGGCGATCCGCTGCTGGCCATCGACAAGGTGGAGTTTGTCGGCCAGCCCGTACTGGCAGTGGCCGCTTGCGACCTGGACACCGCGCGCAAGGCGGCAATGGCTGCCATTATCGAATACGAAGACCTGGAGCCGGTGCTGGACGTGGTTCAGGCCCTGCGCCAGAAGCACTTTGTGCTCGATACCCACACCCATCAACGCGGCGACTCTGCCGGCGCACTGGCCGGGGCCGAACATCGCCTGCAGGGCAGCCTGCATATTGGCGGGCAGGAGCACTTTTACCTCGAGACCCAGATCTCATCGGTCATGCCTACCGAAGACGGCGGGATGATCGTTTACTGCTCCACGCAGAACCCTACTGAAGTGCAGAAGCTGGTGGCAGAAGTCCTTGATGTTTCAATGAACAAGATCGTTGTCGATATGCGCCGCATGGGCGGCGGCTTTGGCGGCAAGGAGACCCAGGCCGCCAGCCCCGCCTGCCTGTGCGCCGTGGTGGCACGCCTCACCGGGCAACCGGCCAAGATGCGCCTGCCGCGGGTCGAAGACATGCTGATGACCGGCAAGCGCCACCCGTTTTATATCGAATATGACGTCGGTTTCGACGCCAGCGGCCGCTTGCAGGGCATCCAGCTGGACCTGGCGGGCAACTGTGGCTGTTCGCCGGACTTGTCCAACTCCATTGTCGACCGCGCCATGTTCCACGCCGACAACGCCTATTATCTGGGCGACGCGACGATCAATGGTTATCGCTGTAAAACCAACACGGCTTCCAACACGGCCTATCGCGGCTTTGGTGGCCCGCAAGGCATGGTCGCCATCGAAGAGGTCATGGACCGTATCGCCCGCCATCTGGGCCTCGACCCGCTGGCCGTACGCAAGGCCAATTACTACGGCAAAACCGAACGCAACGTGACCCACTACTACCAGACCGTGGAACACAACCTGCTGCAAGAAATGACCGCCGACCTTGAGGCCAGCAGCCAGTACACCGAGCGCCGGGAAGCGATCAAGGCGTTCAACGCCAGCAGTCCGATCCTGAAAAAAGGCCTGGCGCTGACCCCGGTCAAATTCGGCATCTCCTTTACCGCCAGCTTCCTCAACCAGGCCGGCGCCCTGATTCATATTTATACCGATGGCAGCATCCACCTCAACCACGGCGGCACCGAGATGGGCCAGGGCCTGAATATCAAGGTCGCGCAGGTGGTCGCCGAAGTGTTCCAGGTGGATATCAGCCGCATCCAGATCACCGCAACCAACACTGACAAAGTGCCAAACACCTCGCCTACTGCAGCGTCCAGCGGTGCCGACCTCAATGGCAAGGCCGCGCAAAACGCAGCCGAAACCATCAAGCAGCGACTTGTTGAATTTGCTGCCGACAAATATCAGGTCGAGCAACGGGCGGTGATCTTCCATAACGGCCAGGTGCAGGCTGGCGAGCAGATCATCAGTTTTGAAAGCCTGATCCAGCAGGCCTATTTCGGCCAGGTGTCGTTATCGAGCACCGGGTACTACAAAACCCCGAAGATTTTTTATGACCGCACTCAGGCACGTGGTCGGCCGTTTTATTACTTTGCCTTTGGCGCCGCCTGCGCCGAGGTGATCGTCGACACCCTGACCGGCGAATACAAAATGTTGCGTACCGATATCCTCCATGATGTCGGTGCCTCGCTGAACCCGGCCATCGACATCGGCCAGGTCGAAGGCGGGTATATACAGGGGGCGGGCTGGCTGACCATGGAGGAACTGGTGTGGAATGCCAAGGGCAAGCTGATGACCAACGGCCCGGCCAGCTACAAGATCCCCGCGGTGGCAGACATGCCGCTGGACCTGCGCGTAACCCTGGTGGAAAACCGCAAGAACCCCGAAGACACCGTGTTCCACTCCAAGGCCGTGGGCGAACCGCCATTTATGCTCGGCATCGCCGCATGGTGTGCACTCAAGGACGCTGTGGCGAGCCTGGCCGACTACCGCGTGCAACCTGCGATTGACGCCCCGGCCACCCCGGAGCGGGTGCTGTGGGGTTGTGAGCAAATGCGCAAAAGCCTGTCGGGAGATCAGCATGAATAACTGGATCAGTGCCCTGGCCGAGTTGCAGCAGCAAGGCGAACCCTGCGTGCTGGTGACCATCATCGAAGAGCAAGGCTCTACCCCGCGCAATGCCGGTTCGAAGATGGTCATTTGTGCAGATAAAATCTTCGACACCATTGGTGGCGGTCATCTGGAGTACAAGGCAATGGAAATTGCCCGCCAGATGCTCAGCAGCGGCAAGCACGATACCCTTCTACAGCGCTTCAGCCTCGGCGCCAGCCTGGGCCAGTGTTGCGGCGGGGTGGCCGTGCTGCTGTTCGAACCGATGGGCAAGGTGCAGGCTCAGATTGCGGTGTTTGGCGCAGGGCACGTGGCCCGGGCCTTGGTACCCCTGCTCGCCAGCCTGCCGTGCCGGGTGCGCTGGATCGACTCGCGGGAGCAGGAATTCCCGACACTTATCCCCCAAGGCGTGGAAAAAATCGTTACCGACGAACCGGTAGATGAAGTCGATGCCCTGCCTGCGGGTTGCTACTGCATCGTCATGACGCATAATCACGCCCTGGACCTGGAGCTCAGCGCCGCCCTGCTTAAACGCAACGACTTTACTTACTTCGGCTTGATTGGTTCGAAAACCAAACGCGTGAAGTTCGAACATCGCCTGCGTGAGCGCGGTATCGACGCCTCACCTTTGCAGCGCATGCGTTGCCCGATGGGTTTGAGCGAAGTCAAAGGCAAATTGCCTGTTGAAATCGCGATCTCCATCGCCGGCGAAATCATCGCCACCTACAACACTCATTTCGGCCAGCACACTGCGAGCGCCGACAGCGCGTCATCTGAATCCATTAAACAATTGTTGCCGTCTTCACGACGCAGCCATGCCACACACTGAGAATTGCCATGACTTGTAAAGCCTATCGCGCCGCCATTTTGCACAGCATCGCCGACCCCGCCGAAGTCGGGATCGAGGCCTCCTATGAATATTTTGCAGACGGCTTGCTGGTGGTCGACAACGGCCAGATCAAGGCTGTTGGCCCGGCCAGCGAACTGCTTGGCACACTGGCCGCCGACGTTGCTGTGACCGAGTACAAAGACGCACTGATCACCCCCGGCTTTATCGATACCCATATCCATTTCCCGCAAACCGGGATGATTGGCGCTTACGGAGAGCAACTGCTCGACTGGCTCAACACCTACACCTTCCCGTGCGAAAACCAGTTCGCCGATAAGGCCCATGCTGACGAAGTTGCTGACGTATTCCTGAAGGAACTGCTACGCAACGGCACTACCACCGCCCTGGTCTTCGGCAGCGTACACCCGCAATCGGTGGATGCCCTGTTTGAGGCCGCACAGCACCTGGACCTGCGTCTGATCGCCGGCAAGGTGATGATGGACCGCAACGCCCCAGACTATCTGACCGATACCGCCGAAACCGGCTACAGCGAAAGCAAGGCACTGATCGAGCGCTGGCACGGTAAGGGCCGCCTGCATTACGCCGTCACCCCGCGCTTCGCGCCGACCAGCACCCCGGAGCAATTGACCCTGGCCGGCAAGCTGCTGGGCGAATACCCGGATGTGTATCTACACACCCATATCAGCGAGAACCTTCAGGAAATCGAGTGGGTGAAGTCACTGTTCCCTGAGCGAAAAGGCTATCTGGATGTGTACGACCACTACCAGTTGCTCGGCGAACGCTCGGTGTTTGCCCACGGTGTGCATCTGTGTGACGAGGAATGTGCGCGACTCGCCGAGACCGGTTCGGCAGTGGCGTTCTGCCCGACTTCCAACCTGTTTTTGGGCAGCGGCCTGTTCAACCTGCCGATGGCCGAAAAGCACAAGCTCAATGTGGGGCTGGGCACAGACGTGGGTGCAGGTACCAGCTTCTCGCTGCTCAACACCCTGAACGAAGCCTACAAGATCATGCAACTGCAGGGCGCACGCCTCGATCCGTTCAAGTCGTTGTACCTGGCTACGTTGGGCGGGGCGCGAGCACTGCGCCTGGAAGACAAGATCGGCAATCTGCAACCGGGCAGCGACGCTGACTTCCTGGTACTGGACTACAACGCTACGCCACTGATGAGCTATCGCCTCAAGCAGTCAAAAAACATCGCCGAGACGCTGTTTGTATTGATGACCCTTGGGGATGACCGTACCGTGCAGCAAACCTATGCGGCAGGCAATCTGGTGCATCAGCGCTGATAATTTCCCTTGTGGGAGCGGGCTTGCTCGAGAGGTTATCGATGCGGTTCTACTGAAGCACCGCGTCGCCTGCATCGCGGGCAAGCCCGCTCCCACAAGAGCAGCCGAGGCTTAAAGCTTGGCAGCAGGCCGAGGGCTTTTGCCCTTGGTTTGCAGCAAGTGCGAAAACACCGCGTGCAAGTCGTCAGAGGCGCTTTCTTCGTCAAGGTTGAGCTTGCTGTCAATGTGATCCATGTGATGCATCATCAGGTGCACGGCCTGGCCGGCATCACGGGCTTCGATGGCATCGATCAATTGCATGTGCTCGTCATAAGAGCAGTGCGAACGGTTGCCGCTCTCGTACTGGGCAATAATCAACGACGTTTGCGACACCAGACTGCGCTGAAAGCTGATCAGCGGCGCATTCTTCGCCGCTTCGGCCAACTTCAGGTGGAACTCGCCCGACAGGCGAATACCCGCACCCCGATCGCCCCGCGAAAAACTGTCGCGCTCGTCCTGGACCATCTTGCGCAGTTGCGCCAGATCATCAGCCGTAGCATGCACCACCGCCAGCTCGGTAATGGCCTTTTCAACCAGTCGCCGGGCCAGAAACACCTGGCGCGCTTCTTCTACGCTAGGGCTCGCCACCACTGCACCACGATTAGGGCGCAGCAGCACAACCCCTTCATGGGCCAGACGCGACAGGGCGCGACGAATAATGGTGCGGCTCACGCCAAAGATTTCGCCCAGAGCCTCTTCACTCAACTTGGTGCCAGGCGCCAGACGCTGTTCAAGGATCGCCTCGAAAATATGCGCATAGACAATATCGTCCTGGGTTCCACTGCGGCCGGCCTTGCCAGCGCGGGGTTGTTTCTTGAGAGGCTGCAACTGTTCGTTCATGGGCACTCGTGTGGGAAGCGGCGGCGAATAAGGGATTACGCTAGTACGTAAACGGGTGTCACCGACCAGAAATTAATGCAAAAAACAGGGCGCATTGTACACAAAGCAGAGTGCCAGTACGACTGTACGGTCGTTTACGAACCCTGCTGTATCGCAACTAGATGCAACCTTTACGTTTAGGCTTGTCGCCTGCCCGAACTCCTATAGCACACAAGGAAGACCGTTCCATGACCGACACCCCGCAGCCGCGCTTGCATCCACTGGCAGACACCTCGCCCTCGGCGGTGGTCGCAGGCTTTATCGCCATGATGACCGGCTACACCAGCTCCCTGGTCCTGATGTTCCAGGCGGGTCAGGCAGCGGGACTTACCAGCGGGCAGATTTCATCATGGATCTGGGCACTGTCGATCGGCATGGCTGTTTGCAGCATAGGCTTGTCTTTGCGTTATCGCACACCGATCACCATCGCCTGGTCCACACCGGGCGCGGCACTGCTGATCACCAGCCTTGGCGGCGTCAGTTACGGCGAGGCCATCGGCGCCTATATCACCTGCGCGGTACTGGTGATCATCTGTGGCATCACCGGCAGTTTTGAGCGCCTGGTCAAGCGCATCCCCTCATCCCTGGCCGCCGCGTTGCTGGCGGGCATCCTGTTTAAAATCGGCAGCGAAATCTTCGTCGCGGCGCAACATCGCACCGGCCTGGTGATCGGCATGTTTTTCACCTACCTGATCGTCAAGCGCCTGTCACCCCGCTACGCCGTACTGGCGGCGCTGCTGATCGGCACCCTGCTGTCGGGCATGCTCGGGCTGCTGGACTTCAGCGGTTTTTCCCTTGAAGTGGCCGTGCCGGTGTGGACCACGCCGTCCTTTTCGCTGGCGGCAACCATCAGCATCGGCATCCCGCTGTTTGTGGTGGCCATGACCTCGCAAAACATGCCGGGCATCGCCGTACTGCGGGCCGATGGCTATGACGTGCCCGCCTCGCCGCTGATCACCACCACCGGGGTAGCCTCCTTGCTGCTCGCCCCCTTCGGTTCCCACGGCATCAACCTGGCAGCCATCAGTGCCGCCATCTGCACCGGCCCCCATGCCCACGAAGACCCGAAAAAACGCTACACCGCAGCCGTGTGGTGCGGAATTTTCTATGGCATCGCCGGCATATTCGGCGCCACCCTGGCCGCCCTGTTCGCCTCATTGCCCAAGGAGCTGGTGCTGTCAATTGCCGCACTGGCACTGTTCGGCTCGATCATGAACGGGCTGAGTATTGCCATGGGCGAAGCCAGGGAGCGTGAAGCTGCCCTGGTGACCTTTATGGTCACCGCATCGGGCATGACCCTGTTTTCAATTGGCTCGGCTTTCTGGGGCATTGTTGCGGGCGTACTGACCCTGATGATCCTGAACGTCAAATCACGCTGAGCTATCAGATCGCCAGTGCCCCGCCATCGACCGCCAGCGCATGGCCTGTGGTAAATGCTGCGCCATCCGAGCACAGGTACAGCACGGCGCTGGCAACTTCTTCGACCGTGCCGATACGCCCCACCGGGTGCATCGCGGCGGCAAATTCAGCCTTGCGCGGGTCGACCTCATAAGCGCGGCGGAACATATCGGTATCGATGACCGCCGGGCACACCGCGTTCACCCGAATATGCTTTTTCGCATACTCAATGGCTGCCGATTTGGTCAGCCCGATCACCGCATGTTTGGACGCCGAGTAAATGCTCATCTTTGGCGCGGCGCCCAGTCCGGCCACCGAGGCAGTATTGACGATCGCCCCGCCACCTTGGGCCAGCATCAATGGCAGCTGATATTTCATGCACAGCCAAACGCCCTTGACGTTTACCCCCATGATCGCATCGAACTCATCCAGGGTACCGTCGGCCAGGCGACCATGCTCGATCTCGATCCCGGCATTGTTGAAGGCATAGTCCAGACGCCCGTAGGTGCTGATTGTCTGCTCCATCAGTTGCCTGACCTGCGCCTCTACAGTGACATCGCAGCCTGCGAAAACAGCACTGCCGCCCGCAGCCCTTATCTGCTCGACAGTGTCTTCACCCGCTGCCACATCCCGATCAGCCACCACCACCTTCAAACCCTCGCCGGCAAATGCCAGCGCCGCGGCCCTCCCGATACCGGCCCCGCCCCCTGTCACTACAGCCACTTGCCCCGTAAACGTCATGCCCATCGTCTTAACCCTCAGCAGAGTGCATCTGTACCCCCGAAACGTTCGGGCACGGCCATCCGCCTATTTATCCGAGTGATAAAAGACTGCCTACAACCATCACCATCACTGATAAAAACCTATTCGTAAGCGCGTATTCACTTGCCCTGTAGCGTGAGAAGGTCTATCAACAGCCATCAATCTCTAAAGAGTTATAGCAATGACTGACCAGACAAACCGCCAATTCCTGCTCGCCAAACGTCCAGTCGGTGCAGCAACCCGCGATACCTTTACCTTCCAGCAAGTGCCCGTAGTACAGCCCAAGGACGGCCAGATCCTGGTCAAAAATGAATACTTGTCCCTCGACCCGGCCATGCGTGGCTGGATGAACGAAGGCAAGTCCTATATTCCGCCGGTAGCGCTGGGTGATGTGATGCGCGCCCTGGGAGTGGGCAAGGTGATTGCCAGCGCCCACCCGGGCTTTGCTGTGGGGGATTACGTCAACGGTGCCCTGGGAATGCAGGATTACTTCACCGGTGAGCCACGGGGTTTCTACAAGGTCGACCCGAAACTGGTACCGCTGCCCGTGTATCTGTCCGCACTGGGCATGACGGGCATGACGGCCTACTTCGCCCTGCTGGACGTCGGCGCACCGAAAACAGGAGACACCGTGGTGATTTCCGGCGCAGCGGGTGCTGTTGGCAGCATTGCCGGGCAAATCGCCAAGTTGAAGGGCTGCCGCGTGGTAGGCATTGCCGGCGGCCAAGAGAAATGTAAGCGGCTGGTCGAGGAGTTCGGCTTTGACGGTGTAATCGACTACAAGAACGAAGATATGCTCGCAGGCCTCAAACGCGAATGCCCCAAGGGTGTAGATGTGTTTTTCGACAACGTGGGCGGCGATATTCTCGACGCCGTATTGAGCCGTTTGAATTTCAAGGCGCGGGTCATCATCTGCGGAGCCATCAGCCAATACAACAACAAGGAAGCCGTTAAAGGTCCGGCCAACTACTTGTCACTGCTGGTCAATCGCGCCCGCATGGAAGGCTTTGTGGTAATGGACTATGCCGATCGCTATGCAGCAGCCGGACAAGAGATGGCGGGCTGGCTGCTCAAGGGCCAGTTGAAAAGCAAAGAGCATATTGTTGAAGGCCTGGAAAGCTTCCCGGAAAGCCTGGCGAAGCTGTTCAGCGGGGAAAATCACGGCAAGCTGGTGTTGAAGGTCTGACACACCACATACAGGTGGCAGCGGACTTGCTCGCAATACAGGCACCGCGGCCTGTCAAGGCAGACCGCGGCGCGGCAATCGCGGGCTTGCCCGCGATTGCCGAATCAAAACGGTGGCAAACAACCTTAAGCCAGCTCAGCTACCACGGCAGCGAGTGCCTTGGCCGGATCCACTGCCTGGCTGATCGGGCGCCCGATTACCAGATAATCAGAACCTGCATCCAGTGCCTGGCGAGGCGTCAGGATACGACGCTGATCGTCCTGCGCACTGCCCGCAGGACGAATCCCCGGGGTTACCAGTTGCAGACCCGGGTGCGCGGCCTTCAGCGCTTGCGCCTCCAGGGCCGAACACACCAGGCCATCCATACCGGCCTTGTCGGCCAGGGCTGCCAGGCGTAACACTTGCTCCTGAGGCTCAATATCCAGGCCAATACCGGCCAGGTCTTCACGCTCCATGCTGGTCAACACGGTCACGCCAATCAGCAACGGCTGCGGGCCGGTGCGCTTGTCGAGTACTTCGCGGCAAGCGGCCATCATGCGCAAGCCGCCCGAACAGTGAACGTTAACCATCCATACGCCCATTTCAGCTGCGGCCTTGACCGCCATTGCCGTGGTATTGGGGATATCGTGGAACTTCAGGTCCAGAAATACTTCAAAACCCTTGTCGCGCAAAGTACCGACGATTTCCGAAGCGCAACTGGTGAACAGCTCTTTGCCCACCTTGACACGGCACTGCTTGGGGTCCAACTGATCAGCCAGTTTCAATGCGGCGTCACGGGTCGGGAAATCCAGGGCGACGATAATAGGAGTCTGGCAGTCGGACATTAGCGGGTTCTCAGGCTGGTCGAAATCGGCGCGCATTGTAGCGGAACCAGCCGCTTACCGGCACCCGATGATCGCAAATACACGATTTTAGTCTTTACCAAGCTTATACCGCACATGACTGAATAACCGGCCTACACTGAAAGCAATCAACACTTACTCACTTAACAGGATAAACAGCAGCACACAGCGCAACCCCTGCCCTGTGCTGCACTCAACACGGAGAACACTCTATGCCTTGGTATGCCTGGTTAATTCTCGTCGTCGCTATCGGTGTCATTGTAGGCGCCCTGATGACACTACGTGACACAGCCAATAAAGTTGAACTGACCGATGAGCAACGCAAACGTGTTGCCGAACGCAATGCCGAAATGGACGCCAAGGAATCAAAAGACAGGTAGTCAGACAAGCGCTCAGGGCCTGCATGCCAAGGAATGAGCATCGGTGAGGAAAAACCTACAAACAGTTGCATGATTAACCACTGCATCTGTTTGAAGGTCGACGCTATGATGGTCCATTGCATAAAGAGACACCTGTCATGCGCTATTCACAAGATCATAAAGCCCAAACCCATCAGCGCATCGTTAAAGAAGCATCCGGGCTCTTTCGACGACACGGTATTGGCGCCACAGGCCTGCAACCCCTGATGAAATCACTGGGCCTTACTCACGGTGGTTTCTATGCTCATTTTTCATCCAAAAACGACCTGGTAGAAAAAGCCTTGCAGCACGCAGCCAACCAGGTTGACGGTATCTGCGCCGAACTGTTCAGCCAGCCCCACCCCCTGCACGCATTTATCGATGCTTACTTGTCTGAGTGGCATCTGACCTCCCCCCATGAGGGTTGCCCGTTGCCGACCATGTCCGCTGAAATGGCCCAACAGGGCCAGGCAAGTGTCACCACCGACCATGTCATCGATGCCAGGCTCAAACAGATCCAGGCGACCCTGCAAGGGTCAGACACTGAAGACAAAAGCATCGTGATTTTCGCTACCCTGGTAGGCGCACTGGTTCTGGCTCGCGGCGCAGAGAGTGATGCACTGAAACAGAAGATTTTCGAAGTCACGCGCAGTACATTGAAGTCGTCAGCGCCTTATGCCTGAACGCTTGCTGACAGCCACAAAAAAGCCAGTCTATGACTGGCTTTTTTCGTTCTGTTACCTGGCTTAGCTGATTACGATCTTGTCGCGGTTTCTCTCCAGAATAACCTTGCCTATGCCTTTGACCTCAAGCAACTCATCGACTGAAGTAAAATCACCATTGGCCTCGCGATAAGCCACGATCGCCTTGGCTTTAACAGCCCCTACACCAGAGAGTTCACGCTGCAGGGTAGCCTCATCTGCGGTATTGATATTAATCGTCACCACTTTGGCATCCAGCACTACTGGCGCAGCAACCACCGGTTCAACTGCTCCGGCCGCAGGTGCGGCATGGGCCACACTGGAAACACCTACCATCAAGGCAAAGAAAATCGAAGAGAGAAAAGCAGTACGCATAATTGACACTCCATAACATCGTTAATTTAAAAACAGCTTTCCTGAGCTGTATTTCAAACTTAGGCGATGGTTATGGAGTGTCAAAAACCAGAGCGTTGCAGGGTGTGTATATCTTTGATTCGCAGAAAAACCGCTCCACCAAACAAGAAAAAAACCACAAACTTGCAAAGGTTTGGCTATCGCTTTTAGGTGAATTTTACTCAAAAATGATAAATTTTCTAAACCTTCCCTAGCAGATTCCCCCTTAGGTCGATATGATCCAAAACCATGTCCGGTCTAGATGCCGAGCCCCCCCCGAGCAATCATCGACCTTACAGATGGCGAAATCTGTCACAATGCAACTCATAATGGACTGCCATATGAAATTTAAAAAAATCGCATGGATTCTAACTAAAAAATGAATACTGAATTCACACTTGAATCACTCATAATCTCCATATCCATTATCTTGCTGTTTCTGCTCTCATCAACCTTGATCAAAAATAAAATAGAGCAAAATGAAATAAAGCACGAATACAAATTCATCAACGGCTTGCGTGGTCTAGCAGCAGTATTCGTCGTTATCAATCATGCCCCTTTCATGCTGACTAACATGGGCCTTAAGAACGACAACTTCTCCTCATGGGCGTGGATATATGCAAATCTTGGCTCCTTCGGCGTACAAATATTTTTTTGCATAACAGGCTTTTTGTTCTTCGATAAAATAATCAAATCCCCAAATATTCAGTGGGAAAAATTCTTTGAAGGCCGAGTAAGACGTGTAGCACCCTTATACTATTTCTCGTCATTTGTAGTTTTTTTAATTGCGACGTTATATTCCAACTTTGATATCTTCAACAAAGAAACACTTATGACAGTGGCCAGTATGTTAACATTCAATTTTTTGGATGGCCCCTCCAAAATCGGCGGCATTGCACTAACGCCTCTCAATTCAGTGACCTGGACACTGGTTCATGAGTGGCGATTTTATGCAGTACTGCCTCTTATCGCACTTACCTACAGATCCAGATATAACAAATTAATACTAAGCACTGCATTATTATTAGCCGCCGTCGATCTAAGCATGAGTACAGTTGTGTGCTGGCCGTACTTTCTGACTGGTATCATTGCAGCAGTTCTTCACCAAAAACTCACTTACATAAAACCGGCAAGCTGGCCTTTATCCATCATTGCACTATGCATCTTTATATACACTTGCGGGACTAAAGCACCTGAAGGATACGGCGCACTGCGATTCGCGCTCACGTCCTGTTTCTTCTTATGTATTACACTGGCAAATCCAAGAGCCCTGCATGCACAATGCCTAAACCGATTGAGTGACATCAGCTACAGCATATACCTGATGCATCTACCAATCCTGTATTTAACATTCAAAGCAGCGTCACACATGGTCGATTTATCCACCATGTCAAAGACAGCTTTCTGGTCAATCAATATGATTGCAGTACCGTTGATCACAATAGTCTCTACACTGACCTTCATTCATATTGAAAAGAGGTTCATGAGCAAAAAAGCCAACACGATTACTGTCGCTGCTGGCACCGCAGCTGCTGCCGAAAGTTAAAGCCTAACTTTATATGCCGCACCTGTGATGCCATCAAAACATTGCCAATGAAGCGTTCACCATTTTAGTGAACTCTGCATTGGCAAGATCTTGATACGCGCCGGCTCCATTGACCTAAAACAGCACCTTTCAAGATGGCTCAACACGACGCTGCTGATGTATCCAATCTACAATCTCACCTTCGGGTGCATAACCACTGACCGTCTCGCGCAGCAGCTGGCGAACACGCAAATAGTCATCCTGATCTACCGCTTCAAGCAGTTGCGTCAATCGCTGCTTCAGCTCATCCCAAGGTAACATGTCTTCGTTGGCAGACATGATCATGGGGTGTCGGGTCGCGACTACGTTATCGCCAATCAGTAACTCTTCGTAAAGCTTTTCGCCAGGACGCAACCCAGTGAACTCGATCTCAATATCGCCATGTAGATTTTTATCCGAACGAACGCTAAAACCAGAGAGATGGATCATTTTCTCGGCGAGCTCGACAATGCGTACCGGCTCACCCATATCAAGGACGAATACATCGCCACCCTGCCCCATTGAGCCGGCCTGAATCACCAACTGAGCGGCCTCGGGAATCGTCATGAAGTAGCGGGTAATCTTGGGGTGAGTCACGGTTAGCGGGCCACCGGTCTTGATCTGCTTGTGAAACAGCGGAATCACCGACCCTGAAGAGCCCAATACATTGCCAAAACGCACCATGGTGAAACGGGTTTTATTTACCCGCGACACATTGGCCGAGTCGCCAAACATTACAGGCGCGACTTCCCGACTGAGTGCTTGAAGCGTCATCTCAGCCAGACGCTTGGTGCTGCCCATGACATTAGTCGGCCGTACGGCCTTGTCGGTAGAAATAAGAACGAAGTTCGATACTCCCGACTGCAGGGCCGCCTGAGCAGTGTTGAGCGTGCCTATAACGTTGTTTAACACACCTTCGGCAATATTGTGCTCAACCATTGGCACATGTTTATAAGCCGCAGCGTGATAGACCGTATCGACATGCCAGGTCTTCATCACATCCAGCAACTTGTGCGGATTGCGCACAGAACCCAGGATCGGCAGCACCTTCACCGAAAGAGACTCCAGATTGACCCGCTGCTCCAACTCGCCAAATATGCTGTACAGATTGAATTCGCCGTGTTCGTACAGCAGCAGCGTGGTTGGCTTCAAAGCCAAGATCTGCCGGCACAGTTCCGAACCAATCGAACCGCCAGCGCCTGTAACCATGACACATTGCCCCTTGATACAACGCTCCTGCAACTCACCTTGCGCGGGAACCGGGTCGCGACCCAGCAAGTCGGCAATATCCACTTCCTGGATATCATCAACCTTGACCCGGCCACTGGCCAGATCCATAAACCCGGGCACACTGCGAACGTGGAGAGGAAATCCCTCAAGCAAACCCAAAATCTCGCGGCGCCGGGCCCGAGACGAAGATGGCACTGCCAACAGCAACTCCTGGGCGCCGGTACGTTCGATCATCTGCTGAATACGTTCGGGTTTGTAAACCTGCAAGCCAGAGATGATACGATCTGCAATACTTTCGTCATCGTCGATAAACGCTACAGGCCTCATAGCACGGCCCATGCGCAAGGCGGCAACCAGTTGGTTGCCAGCGGCACCGGCACCGTAGATGGCCACCCGCGGCAAACCGTCATCGCGATTGGTAAACGGCACGTGTTGAACTGCCGCAAACCAGTCGCCCAGAAAGTATTGACGCATGGCAAGGCGCAAACCACCGAGCAGGATTAGGCTTAGCCACCAGTAGTTGAAGATTATCGAGCGCGGCACAGTATTTTCAGGGGTGCTATACCAATACATCACCACTGCCAAGATCAATGAAGAAAGACTGACAGCCTTGATAATGGCGATCAGAGCATCATTGCCGAAATAGCGCATTACGGCACGGTACATGCCGAAACGGATAAACAGCGGGATGGCAATCAAAGGGGCGCAGATAAACAGCCACAGATGTAGCTTGACCGGATTGATCATATCGTCAATCCCTAGGCGCACGACAAATGCAAGCCATAGGGCGAACCAGACGAGAACCACGTCTGTCACCACTTGAATAACTCGTTTATCCCGTCTCGACAGGTTGAGTAAGTACGCTCGAATTTTATCCATATATCCTTTGAACACCTACGCTACTCCAAAAAACCATCAACAAGCTGACACTCTATACACCACTCTATATATCCCTAAGTTGAGCGTCAGACCAGTGAAGCTTCCTGCACGACATCACTCAATACCTTGCAGGTCAATTCTATTTCTTGCTGTGTCAGTGTGGGATGAACCAGAAACATCATGCTCGTCTCGCCCAACTCTTTCGCATGCGCTAATCGTAACGAAGGACGCCAGCCAGTACCTTCAAATGCCTTTTCTAGATACACCTCAGAACATGAACCGGAAAAAGCAGGTACACCGCGCGCGACCATCTCGTTGAGAATGCGATCACGGGACCAACTAGCCTTAAGGGCTTGCGGGCGTACAAATACATAGCACTTGTAGGCCGCGTGCACATCAGCGACCGGCAACACGGGTACACGAAGTGCAGGCAACTGCCGGGCCTGGGCCCAAATACGTGAAGCATTTTTCAGCCGAGCGGCATGCCACTCTTGCATCCGGCGCAACTGGATGCGTCCGATAACAGCCTGAACCTCAAGCATCCGCCAGTTCGTGCCGAAGCTTTCGTGCAGCCAGCGGAAACCTGGTGCATGCTCACGCTCGTAAACCGCTTCCCAGCTCTTGCCATGATCCTTGTAAGCCCACATGTCGGCCCACAGCTGACGATCATTGGTGGTGACCATGCCGCCTTCGCCGCCCGTGGTCATGATCTTGTCCTGGCAGAACGACCAGGCGGCGATATGACCGATGGAGCCGACAGGACGGCCTTTGTAATGAGCTCCATGAGCTTGGGCGCAATCTTCGATCACCTTCAGGTCATGCTCAGCCGCCAAATCCATGATCGGATCCATGTCACATGGCCATCCAGCCAGATGAACACAAATGAGGGCTTTGGTACGGGGCGTCAACACTGCACTAATGGTTTCAGCAGTGAAGTTCTGCGAGTCAAGGTCGACATCTGCAAATACCGGCACAGCCCCAGCATTAACAATGCTTGAAACCGAAGCCAGGAAGGTACGAGAAGTAACAACAACTTCATCACCCGGACCGATATCAAGTGCCTTCAACGCCACATCCAGTGCTACCGTACCATTGGCTAGGGCCACGGCATATTCCGTGCCTGACCAGGCGGCAAATTCTTTTTCAAAAGAGCGGGTTTCTTGCCCAGTCCAATAGTTGACCTTGTTCGACAAAATTACCGCACGGACAGCGTCGGCTTCTTCTTCCGTGAAGGAGGGCCAAGGAGAAAATGGTGTATTCAGCACGATTCAGTACCCATGATTTGAATGATAGAAATTTGGTCCGTGCACGTCCGACTGTACAAAACTCATGCAAATGAGTTACCACTATAAACCATTAATGCTGTAAAGCTTTCGCTGGAACACCCACAACAGTCATATTGTCGACAACATCATTGACCACGGCCGCACCTGCCCCAACCTTGACCCGGGATCCAATGCTGACCGACTGCTTAACGGATGCACCTATTCCAATCCAGCTCAATTGACCAACATGGACTGTACCCGCCAACCTTGCGCCTGGGCTGATGTGGACACATTCTTGCAAAATACAATCGTGGTCAATACTGCACCCGGTATTAAGAATGCTTCCATCACCTACGTTTGCGCCTGGATTTACCACTACCCCTGCAAATGCCACGACGCCTTTACCCATAGTGGCGTGTCGACTGATTGTCGCTGCCGGGTGAATAAGTGTGATTAGCATTGCTCCGGCATTATCGAGCTCTTTCATTTTCATGCAGCGAATATCATTATTGCCAATCGCAACTATGACACCGTCGAACTCCTGAAGGCGCTCCAATAATGCATGTGTATCACCCACCACAGGCCAATGGCCCACAAACTGGATAGATGGCCAGTTATCATCAAATACTTCAACAATGTCCCAGTCACAGCATTCAGCGGTATCTGCTACAACTTTGGCATGCCCACCTGCCCCCACAATGGCGAGTTTTTTTTCAGCTGGTGCAGTCCCTGTAAACTTTGATATCGTGACCTCGCCGGCAGCGGAGATACCCTCGCGGACAAGCACTTTCTTAAGAGTAAGCGCGATAATTTTGAGGTCGAGCCAAAATGATTGGTTTTCGACATACCAAATATCGTATTGGAATTTCTGCTCCCAGCTGATTGCATTACGGCCATTAACTTGTGCCCAACCTGTAATCCCGGGTTTTACATCATGTCGGCGCGCCTGTTCAACGCTATACAGTGGCAAATACTCCATTAACAACGGCCTGGGGCCAACCAGACTCATATCGCCCTTCAAGACACTCCAAAGTCCAGGCAACTCATCCAAGCTGCTTGAGCGTAAAAAAGCTCCGAAAGAGGTCATGCGTTCCGAATCAGGCAAAGGATTACCATGTGCATCAACCGCATCTTTCATGGTTCTAAATTTCAGCATTTCAAAAGGCACGCCGTGCAAACCGGGCCTTATCTGCCTGAACAATATTGGACTTCCCAATTTAAGTCGCACAGCTAAACCTAAACAAGCGATGACTGGTGAAAGAACAAGCAGACCAAAAAAAGATGCTGTTATATCGAATAGACGCTTAATCAATGTCAAGCTCCTGCAAGTAAAAATTCTGCATCCGTTCCCAATGAGCAGTACGATCAAAACGCTCAACAATTCTAGCGCGGGCGGAAGTTCCCATTTCAGTCATACGGTCATGGGGTGTTTCAACCGCCTGCATCATTGCACTCGTCAAGGACGTGACATCACGGGGCTGGGCCAACCAACCATTCATACCTGACTCAATAATTTCGTTACAACCACTGATATCTGTTACAACAGCAGGTATGCCCATGGCACATGCCTGCAACACGACATTGGGAAAGCCCTCCCGATAGCTTGACAAGACAAGGGCGTCGGACGCTGCCAGGGCATCACGTATATCTTCCTGAAACCCCAACGTATGAATCCTTGGATGCTGCTTCAACAATGCGAATGTTTCTGCATCTATCGGCGCTTCAGAGTCCAAGCCTCCGACCACAATCAAATGGGTGTGATCAGGAAGTCTCAAAAAAGCCTGCCCCAACTCCTTCAGACCCTTGTCTCTGTTCAAGCGTCCGATAAAGCAAAAAACGAACTCATCGTCCATTATTCCCAGGCTTTCTTTAAGCGCTTTAGAGTTAGTTATAACGAACTGGTTATCAGGTCGAAAAAAATCAAGATCCACACCCGCAATATTCCCATGCCCAATGACAGACATCTGCTTTTTAGTCACGCGATAAGCCAGCAAATCTTTTTTCACACCCAATCCTTCAGGGACGACTGTGGTGGCACAGACACAAATCAATCGATCTACGTTGATAAGAAGTGTTTTCTTGAAACCGGTCTGGGTGGGGAATATAAGTCCGGTAAACGTATGAATCCTGACAGGAACCCGGCACAAAAAAGCCGCAATCATCGTCACCAGGCCCGCCTTGGGTGTATACGATTGAACCACCGAAGGTTTTAATTTACGAAGCAACCTGCACATCGAGAGAATTGAAATAACGTCAGCGAATGGACTGATGCCCCGCTTCATTGCTACAGGATGAACGGGGACGGCTTCCCGAACAGCAATTCTATCTACCGGTCCATCAGCAGAACAAGCCAGATGTACCTTGAACGAATGGTTCAGAAACTTTGGCTGATGAGCCAATATGGTCATCAGTGTTTCCGGAACGGTTGTGACAATTAATAAAGTTGCTTCTTTCATGACTCAACCTTTAAACGGATCAAAACAGACAAAGCTCAAGCTGTATAAAGACGAGTCCAGATGCTGACGATCTCATCAATAGAGTAGTTTTCAACGATCCGCAATCTTGCGGCGCGCGACATGTTATTTTTTTCACTGGCCGTCTTAGCCAGAGCAATGCTCATGGCCTGAGCAAGCCCCTTAGGATCCTTGGCTGGAACTAAGTATCCGCAACCACCCACGACTTCTTTAACGCCGCCGCAATCGGTTGCTACCACGACTTTCTCGGACGCCATGGCTTCAGCTACCACCAAACCAAAGCCCTCCCAGGCCGAGGAAAGCACGTATAAATCCGCTGCATTATATATATCATTGACGTCTGATCTGACGCCTAAAAATCTCACCAGCGGGGTAAGTTTCAAGGTAGCTACGAGATCTTTCAGCTCCTGTCTCAGCGGACCATCACCTACAATCCATAGCTTCACCGTTTGTTTGTTATCGGACAGTACTTTAAATGCATGTATTAGATTTTTATAGTCTTTGGCATCAACCAGTCGACCCACCGCTACAAGCAATTCGTCCTGATCAACAAGACCTTCCGAACTCCTGATGGCTGCCCGCGTAACCGGGTCAGGCTTGAAGCGTTGGGTATCAATACCATTCGGAATGGCCAGCATGGTACCTGGCGGACAGGCTTTTTTTTGTTCGAATATATGCACAGCTTCAACCGTTACATTGGTTGTCACATCAGCTAAAGAATGCGTGAGCCGATAAGCGAGCATTCTTGCCTTACCGCCTTCATTGGTATTGTGTGCTGTATTGATCAGTCTTTTGATGGTACAAATCGGCCTGATCATTCGAGAGAAGAGGTTCGCATGCACCATGTGCGCATGAACGACATCAGGATCAAAATCCTTGATAATACTCCTCAACTTAATAAAGCCTTTGAGAAATCCAGGTACTGTTTTCTCTAGATTCAACCCCAAAAGCTCAACACATGGACTTTTGGGTCGCAACAGAGCAGGCCCGGTTAGATAGCAGATTTTCACCTCATGCCCGATCTCGTGAAAACGATCGGCAAGGTCCAGAACCTGTCTTTCCGCACCACCCACACCAAGACCTGTGATGATATATAAAATTTTCATACTAAATTTTTCGCCTGTTGCACACACGAAACACGACACACTGAAAATATCGCACTATGCACTTTAACTTCCTGACAGCACCTGCCTCGCGCAACACCTGTTCTTTATAAAACAAACCAAAACCCTGGGGATTTCGTTTCAGATTATTGAAAAAATTAGCTGAATACCCATCCGGTAAATATTCGCACAAATAGATATATTTGCTGTAAAAGTACAGGATCTCACCTTCGTCGGATATTCTGTTCCAGATCAACAATTCAGGGACAAATATCTCGTCTTTAAAACGAGGAAAAGGATGTTTAAGCAATGCACTTTTCTTGAATACATAAGCCAGATCCCCTAGAAAGTGATTGGCTGCTTCAGTAGGTGTCATCTTCGAAGCGACAGTATCGTCGTCTGAGAATACGGCCCCGATAATATTACCGGCCAGATCGGCCCTCCTATAACAAAGCCCGGCAATACCATGGGTGTCCAGGTTCTGCAAGTCTTCGTTAATGACTTCAATAGCATTCGATGTAAGCGCATCGTCACTATCGACCAACAACACCCAATCCCCTGTTCCGGCTGGAACCCCGGCGTTAATCGCTATATGTTTTCCGGCGTTTTCTTGCTGCAAAATCTTGATAGAGAAACTGGAATTCTGCTGAAACTCCTCCAGCAATGAAAGCGTTTCGTCTTGGCTTCCATCATCAACTACGACCCACTCGAAGGACTTATTAGTCTGCTTCTCCAGGCTTTCATACAAGCGGCCCAAGGTGTAAGCACGGTTATAAGTTGCTGTCAGTACAGTAATCATAAATACCGCTCATCTATTTTATTTTGTACGCTAACAAAATCAGCGAGATGGAGAATAATACCTCAGCCAAAACCAGGCCATACACGATACCAGCCAAGTCATACCAGAGAGAAAACAGAGCTGCCAAACACAAGGAAAGCAACGAAAAAAACATCAAACACATACTGAGGATTTTATCTTTCCCTAAAGGCATGAATATCGTCAGACCTATGGCCTGATTCATCATGCGAAAGGGTATGATCATGACAAATACTTGCAGGATAGATTTAGCTTCATCAAAGCCAGGACCTAACATCAGATTAATTAAAAAATCGCCCAACGCATAAATTATTGTAGCCCCAGCAACGCCGGCAGCAAACAGGAATGCTACGATAAGACTCGACAGCTTCAAGTTGATACTGGTTGTTTTCAAAAGCCGCCTGCTTAAGTAGGGATACAACCCGATCAACACTGGCCCTACCAGACCAACAGAAGCTTTTATAATTTTTTCAGCAGGCACAAACTTTGCAACCGATGCCTGCCCACACATAACCCCGACAAGCGCGGGCCCTGCACTCAACATAATATTATTGGAGCTTTTGTAGATAAAACCATGAAAGCCCGACTTTATTTGCTCGACCCCACTTTTGAAATCAATATTGAAACCACCCACTATTTTGTACGCAAGATAGAGTCCAACCAAAGTATTAAACAGAGAAAAAGAGGACATGATCATTAAAGCAAAACTGGCATTGGCAGAGACATTCAGCAGCAGGTATAAAACTAACAAACCGGCAAATCTCAACACCAATTCGAAGGTCACAACAAACGTAAGCTTCTCCAGCCCCTGAAATAGCCAAATATTACTGAAGCTAAATGCCAGAAAATAAAGATACCCCCACAGGATTAATTGCAAATCGAGATCAAAATCCAGAATTGACAGCACGCCCATGGACACCACAATCATGCCGCTCGAGAGTAATAACTTGGCTGAGTTGACACCATTATAAATCGCAGAAAGCAGCGACTTATTCTCTGGCCCGCACACTGCCACCTGCCTCGCCCCACTCAAGGAAAAACCATACTCGACGATGAGGGAGCACAACAAAGCAGTTGTTTGAATGATCAGCACCTGACCATATTGATCGACACCCAGTGCTTTGGCCAGAATCGGAATTTCTAGAATGGGTATTAAATAGCTAACCAGCTGAGCTACCAACAACAAGCTGACATTTTTAAATTGCAACCTCATTTTCGTCATCACCCCCTGTGACCTGGACATGTTCGCTCATGATGAACTGACGCGACAATACCGATAGGGCGGATGTCATCAAGATCCATATTCCCCACTCAGATAGTTCTGTACTGAAAGGATGGAGCATCAACAATAGGGCAAAACCTAACGAACCGCCTAATGCAGCAATGGCATAAATAAAAATATATTTTGCTTTGTGTTCATGCATTGCGTAGCGACACAATCGTATTGCAAATATCAGCAAGGGTGAGAATATGAGAATCAGAAGGCCGATAAAACCCAAAATACCCAGATCGCCACCGGATGAAATAAAAGCGTTGTGCACAACCATCGGACTACCATCCACTTCAGACGTCGTACTGCCGAAACCGCAACCAAATGGCATGCACGTTTCAAAAGACCTCAGACCATCAGCTAGCATTCGAGCCCTTACAGGATCCCCTGCTGCCAATCTGTCCACGACTAGAGGATTCTGATTGAAATTAAGAATATCGTAGCCGGTGCTGTACAGCATCAACACGGCAGTGAATGAAATGATTGAAATAAAAAACAGGAGTAATGTCAGCTTTGGTCTGACATGCATGCTGAGCAGCAGTATCAAGAGTATCACAAGCAAAAATACAATAAATCCTGTACGACTGGAATCCATAACAAGTATGTACGCGCCGGCGATCATGACCAGTAGGCTAGTTACTTTACTTCTGCCATCAAAGAGCGTACCCACAATTACAAAACCTGCGAAGAATGCACACGTTTTCCACAACACGCCCGGATAGGCAAATAAACTTCCTTGCCGACCATCGCCCAACTCAATATATAAACCTGTCAGGTAATATTTCGCCATGCAAAAAACCAGGAAACCTGTCAATATCGATCGCGAGGCGATCGAATGATAGTCACCTTGTTCCAAAAACTGAGAGTGCGCATAAACACAAACAAAGACAACACCAATACACATCATCTTCAACCCTTGGTAAAAGGTTTGAATTTCAGCATTGGCCAATGCTGACAGTACAAAGGCGCTAAACAACACGAAAAACCCGAGAATATATACAGCCAACTCGGGACTTACCTTGAAAGACAATCGTTCAGGGGCTGAGATTAACCCGACCACTACGATCAAGCCCCATAAAGCCCAATATCCTGCGGGACTGATCAAACTTCTAACATCACCCAATACGACCAATAGGCAAGCACTCAACACGATACCGTAAGACGCTGCATTTTTTTTCACGTTTTCCACTTACACCTGCCTACTTACACGTGATTTAACAAACTTTAGCCTCAGAGTCACACAGTAAGCGTTTAGCCACTTGCAATAACCTCCTAAAACTCTGCATCTGTTCCAGCGTTTTAGCTAATGCACATCACATCACGAACAATGCAGCAGCCTGATCTTTATCGTTGATAAGATACCCTCCAACGTCGGGCCAATGAATATTCAACGCTTCGTCATTCCAGCGAATGCTGCGCTCAGATTCCTTATTATAGAAATTGGTCGTTTTATAACTAAATATCGTGTTTTCTTCCAGCGCAAGGAAGCCATGGGCAAATCCAGCAGGAATCCACAGCATTTTTTTATTCTCTGTATTCAATTCCAGTCCAAACCATTCGCCATACGACGGAGACCCCTGACGAATATCCACAGCGACATCGAAAGCTGCGCCATGGTTCACACAGACCAGTTTGCCTTGCGCGAAAGGCTCTAGTTGATAATGCAACCCTCGCAGAACACCCTTTTTGGAACAGGATTGATTATCCTGAACGAAAGGATCAGGAACGGGCAGCCCCAAGTGACGCAATCCTTCCTCGAATTTTTGAAGATTGAAACTTTCCATGAACCAGCCGCGTTCATCTTCGTAAACGTCCGGCTCGATGATCACCACGCCAGGCAGTGTTGATGGCATAAATTTCATGCACCGTTCCCCTCAGATAACAGCTTGCCCAGGTATTGCCCGTAACCGGTTTTTTTAAATCTTTCGGCCTGCTCAGCCAACACCTGAGAGGTTATCCAGCCATTGTTGAATGCAATCTCTTCCAGGCAAGCAACCTTCAATCCCTGGCGCTTCTCAATGGTATGGACAAAATGACTCGCCTCCAGCAGTGATTCATGGGTCCCAGTGTCAAGCCAGGCAAACCCGCGCCCCAATATTTCAACGCTCAGTTCTTTCTGTTCTAGATATGCCTGGTTGACATCGGTAATCTCAAGCTCGCCCCTTGCCGAAGGTTTGATCTTCTTCGCTATCTCAACAATTTGGTTGTCGTAGAAATACAGCCCGGTCACAGCATAGTTCGATTTGGGTTTAGGCGGTTTTTCCTCGATGCTAAGCGCCTGGCCAGAGCTGTCAAACTCCACGACGCCAAAACGCTCGGGGTCACTGACGTGATAACCAAAAACTGTAGCACCTACCGTCTTTGACATTGCTGAGCGCAAGTTGTCCGAGAAGTGCTGTCCATAGAAAATATTGTCACCCAGAATCAGGCAGACCGGATCTTGACCAATAAAGGCCTCACCAATAATAAAGGCTTGTGCCAGTCCGTCGGGACTAGGTTGTTCGGCATAACTGAGCTCAACACCATAATGACTGCCATTACCTAGCAATTTTTCAAAATTTGGCAGATCTTCCGGAGTAGAAATAATCAGAATTTCCTGTATCCCCGCCAGCATCAAAACAGACAGCGGGTAAAAGATCATCGGCTTGTCGTAGATCGGCAGCATCTGTTTAGAGACTCCCAGCGTGAGCGGATGCAGGCGCGTACCTGAGCCACCAGCAAGAATGATGCCTTTACGCTTGATCGAGATCATGTTTCAAGCACTTCCTTAATTATTCGAATGCACCACTCGCAGCGCTGGCCGGTGATGAGATAAATTTGAGTTTTAAAAAAGTACGCTACCGCCCCAGGATTCTTCGTCGATTTCCTGAGAACGGTTGTAAGACTATTGATAGCCCCGGCTTCAGTCTGCGTTTATTCAACGATTGGCGATACTCGCCAAAGGCAAGCTGATCTGTTGCTGACGATTCATCAAGTTAATAAGCAGGATGACCCGCTCTTCGCCGTCCATTGTCATGAAAATGGACTCAATACCTGCGAAACCTTGATCAAGGATGGTGACTTTATCGCCAGGGTTAAATTTGGCGATAATATGAGTACTCGCGCGACTCTGCAGCTGCATAATCAGCTCGTGACCGACTGCCAGCGGCCGACCACCAAAGGCCACCACGCGAGCTACGCCACGGGTGGAACGTAGAGGAGCCCAGTTGGCACCTTCAGGCATATGTATAAACAAGTAGCCAGGAAACAGCGATTCCTCAGCGTAGTGCATCTGGCCACGCAGGGTTCGCTCACGCCTGCATGTGGGCCGTGAACACCCATAACCCTGGCGTATAAGGTTTTCTTCTGCACGCTCGTCCTGTCTGGGCTTGCATTGCACCAGATACCACTCGCCGGTTGTGGCCACTGTCGATTCCTGAGCTGCTGCGGTGCTGATCATGGGCATGGATAATTCATTTAGTAAGTTCTTCCGTGTTTTACCATCGTACAGTGCATGTGCCAATAACAGGGTGGCCTTCAGCTCGCCGGGATGAATGCCTCAACGAATCTGTTTTGAGTTTGATACAGGTTTGACAATTTCACTGCCACCACCCGTTCCGCCACTATTTCGCCATACCCCAAGCATATTTCTCGGCCCAATGCTTCATACCTGAAACAAAGCCGAGCAAACCATGCTGATCGGCATGGGAAAATTGCCACCCAACGTGCTGATGCCTGCGCGAATGATACAGCGCTTGCCCTCCAATTCAACATAACCGCTTGGGTGGCCGTACTTTTGTATCTGGTCTGCGTCTGCAGAGTTTCATTCTTGACTTATGCAGAACCACTGATGAGCAGGCATCTCGGTGATGTGCTGCTTCAGCCGTCTCAGACAAGGATCAATGTGTGCCGACTCTCTGCTCAATTCCAGGCGCAATTAGCCTTAAAGCACCAACGCCAATAATTTCGGCGAGGGAGCATCACTGCACACAATCGGATCCTTGAGACCTGCCGCCAAAAAATTATGGAATGCATCCGACATGATCAGCTTGGACATGGGTAAGCATCAGCACTTTGATACCGGCAAGTACAAAGTTTTCGCGGATGCAATGCACCGATGACACCGCTGACAGTGCGCTCACTGCCCTGAAACAGACCGCCGTCGATTAACAGATTACTCAGGGTGCCCATCTGCAACTGATGGTGCGAACCCATGACGCCGTTGCCGGCGCCATGTTGAAACATGAGCTGATAAGGTACAGGTTGCTCTCAGTACAGCTCCATGAAGAAGCAATTAATCCATCAACTAGTGGCTAGTAATGTGTCAGCCCAGCCCCCTATCAGCGCAGATCCTTTTGTAAAAGGTTACCAGCACCCGTCGTTTCAGTCGGATCTCTTCGGCTTTGCACCGAGAGAGGCTGGTGAAGCCCGTCACGACGCTGAGCTACAAAGTACTTGGCGATAACGATCAAGATGCCAAACAGAGCGCCCAGCACCAACCCCAACAAGGTAATCAAGGCTTTTTTTGGCTTGATTGGAGCCACGGGTTCCAGAGCCTTGCGGTCAATGGATACCAGCTTCAAATTAGTAAAATCGAGATTGCTAACCCCACCCAAACGGACAATTTCTGCACGCAGTGGCTCGACACCACTTAAAAAGAGGTCTTCATTTTGACGCAGCTTAAGAACTTCGACTTCACGGTTGCTTTGCAACAACAACAGTTCACGAGCGATCTGGGCGATACGGTTTTCGGTAAAATCGTCGTTACTACGATTCTTCAAAGCAGCACGCTCTGCCTCTAGCGCCTCTACACCAAGAAAGTACAAGGGGATCTGTTGATTGTTTATTTCGGTGCGCATAAGACTGGAATCAGCCGGTCGCGCAGAATCGCCCAAAGCGGAGGGGGTTGTAGGCTTTTGTATACCCAGCGCCTTGGCAATGCCAATGGCCTCACTCAACTGGGCCATACGATCCATGCGTCCAGTCTTGAGCTGTTGACGCAAAGCCTTGAGTTCGTCCTGCAATTGCGCGCGCTTGAGATTATCCGTCTCGAGCAAGGTAGCAATCCGCGCCTGCTTTTCGGTCTCATAGTTGGAGCGAGCAGCGTCGATCTTACCCTTGAGCTCGGTTAAACGATTATTGACGATAACCTTCAGATCGGCGGAAATTTGATCACGCTCAGCTGTAATGGCGTGATCCACAAATCCGTTAAGAATTTGCACACCGTCCACACCCTTGGGGTAGTTCAGCTCCAAGCCTATGGAAACATTAAGCGAATCAGCTTTTGTTGGATCAGGCAGAATCAGCTTCAGCGAGTCACGATTGAAATCTTCAAAACTCTGCTCCAAGGTCCGGCCCGGACGCTTGAATTGGCTGAACAGAGCCTGATTAGCTTTGAAAAAGCTCAGGCGCGTCTCATAGGACTCAAGTGATGAACCGACTTTTAACAAAGCTTCTTTAGGCGGCAAGGTGTAAACACCCGAACGATTGAGGGCATCCAGTTCGTTGATCGCGGCAGGCCGCAAGATGCTGCTCACCTGGTACTCAGGCGTCACGAAATAGGCATAACCCAATGCTGCAATGCCACAAAGCGCGCTCGTTGCAATGATGATGGATTTTTTGTTCCAGACCGCCTGAAATAAAGTGAACAGGTCCACTTCAAACGACGGATTTCCAGCGGGGATACGGGATTTGCTATTCACAACCGGGGCCTGCCTTCTAAAATAAACTGCGGGCTCGTTATGCAGGAATTCTTACATACGCTTAACTGGCTTTTATTGTTTTAATCATCAGGCTTGAGCATCAATGCGCACCTGATAAAGCATAAAAATCACTGGCAATCGAGAGCAGCCCGCATTTTGCCAGCATTCCAGAACATTTCAATATAAGAGTGGCACAATGATGTTATTTCCGGCTCAACGGAATGTTTGAGGCTTAAACCATTCTTTAAATACCAACTATCCAAACATTCCTTTCCCTGCCTAATGCGCCATCCATGGTGCAAATGGGATCCAGACGCGCCTAAATTGCTGGCTTGGCTTGCACCATCAGCTCGAGCTTCAGCTTGCGGGCTTTGCGACTGTAGGCTAGCCAACCCAGAACAGGGCCGATAGCCATACCTAGCAGCAGTGCGCAGATGATCAACAACGACCCAGGTAATTCGGGTGTGCGCCAGCCCAAAAACACCAATGCTACAGGCTGTTGATTTTCCAGGATAAAAATAAGCACCCCAAAAATGACAATCAGCCCAAATACCACTGACGCAGCACGCTTAAAGGTACGCATCGGCAACTCCTGTTCCCTGAAGGTTAAATGTCGTCTTCCTCATCCTCGTTCACCCGGTCTCGCAGCTCTTTGCCCGGTTTGAAATGAGGCACAAATTTTCCATCCAGGCTGACCGACTGGCCTGTCTTGGGGTTGCGGCCTACACGAGGGGCGCGGTAATGCAGGGAGAAGCTGCCAAAACCACGGATTTCAATACGATCCCCGGTCGCGAGGCATTGAGACATTTGTTCAAGCATGGTCTTGATGGCCAACTCCACATCCTTGGATGAGAGTAGCCCTTGATGGGTGACAATTCGTTCGATCAACTCCGACTTCGTCATATTTTTCCCTTCTTTTTCAAGCAGCTAGATCAGCGCTCCCAAGGTTTTAGCATGATCGAATGAATTTGAACAGCCCAGGGATTGACTTATCTTTACAACCCGCATAAGCACTGTAAAAAATCGACTCCACCACCCACCATCATAGCCATCAGGCCCAAACAGCCCATGGTCGCTCACAGGCCGCACAGCGACAGCACTCACCCTGCCCCACAGCTAGCTCCCTGACGTGCAGCAAACCGACCTACAAAAGATCCTGCTAAGCACCATCACAAATCGCAGGCACAAAAAAGGGCGACCTAAGTCGCCCTTTTTCTATGGTCAATCAGAACTTAGTTCTGTTTTTCCATTTGTGCACGCAGCAGGTCGCCCAAAGTGGTCGGACCAGCAGCAATGTCAGAGGTAGCTGGCTTGTCGCGCAGGCTCTGGATTGCTTCTTTCTCTTCAGCATCATCTTTCGACTTGATGGAGAGTTGGATTACGCGGCTCTTGCGATCAACGCTGATGATCTTGGCTTCTACTTCTTCGCCTTCTTTCAGAACGTTGCGCGCGTCTTCAACGCGGTCACGGCTGATTTCGGAGGCTTTCAGAGTCGCTTCGATATCGTTGGCCAGAGTGATGATGGCGCCTTTAGCGTCAACTTCTTTCACGATGCCCTTAACGATTGCGCCTTTGTCGTTCTCTTGTACGTACTCGGAGAACGGATCGCTTTCCAGCTGCTTGATACCCAGGGAGATGCGCTCGCGCTCTGGATCAACAGACAGGATAACGGTGTCCAGCTCGTCGCCCTTCTTGAAACGACGTACGGCTTCTTCGCCAACTTCGTTCCAGGAGATGTCGGACAGGTGAACCAGGCCGTCGATGCCGCCGTCCAGACCAATGAAGATACCGAAATCGGTGATCGACTTGATGGTGCCGGAGATTTTATCGCCCTTGTTGAACTGGCCAGAGAAATCTTCCCATGGGTTAGATTTGCACTGCTTGATGCCCAGGGAGATACGACGACGCTCTTCGTCGATGTCCAGAACCATAACTTCCACTTCGTCGCCGACTTGTACGACTTTCGAAGGGTGGATGTTTTTGTTGGTCCAGTCCATTTCCGAAACGTGTACCAGACCTTCAACGCCTTCTTCCAGCTCTGCGAAGCAGCCGTAGTCAGTCAGGTTGGTTACACGAGCGGTAACGCGAGTGCTTTCTGGGTAACGGGCTTTGATAGCAACCCATGGATCTTCGCCCAGTTGCTTCAGGCCCAGGGAAACACGATTGCGTTCGCGATCATATTTCAGAACCTTGACATCGATCTCGTCGCCAACGTTGACGATTTCGGAAGGATGCTTGATACGCTTCCAAGCCATGTCAGTGATGTGCAGCAGGCCATCAACGCCACCCAGATCGACGAATGCGCCGTAATCGGTGAGGTTTTTGACGATACCTTTAACTTGCTGACCTTCTTGCAGCGATTCCAGCAGAGCTTCACGCTCGGCGGAGTTCTCTGCTTCAAGCACGCTGCGACGCGAAACAACTACGTTGTTGCGCTTCTGGTCCAGCTTGATGACCTTGAATTCCAGCTCTTTGCCTTCCAGGTGCGTAGTATCGCGCACTGGACGAACGTCAACCAGAGAACCTGGCAGGAACGCACGGATGCCGTTAACGTCGACAGTGAAGCCGCCTTTAACCTTACCGTTGATAACGCCCTTGACCACTTCTTCTGCTGCGAAGGCTGCTTCCAGAACGATCCAGCATTCAGCGCGCTTGGCTTTTTCACGGGACAGTTTGGTTTCGCCAAAGCCGTCTTCGACCGCGTCCAGCGCAACGTGAACTTCATCACCGATGTTGATGTTCAGTTCGCCAGCGTCGTTGTGGAACTGCTCCAGCGGGATGAGGCCTTCCGACTTCAAACCAGCGTGAACGGTAACCCAACCAGCTTGGTAATCGATATCAACGATGATAGCGGTGATGATCGAGCCAGCCTGAAGATTCAGGGTTTTTAGGCTTTCTTCAAAGAGTTCTGCAAAGCTTTCGCTCATTTTAATTCCTGTTGTTCAAGGGCGAAGGAATACGCCCATCAGCCACATTCCAGACAATGTGGGTTACGTTCATATAAAAGAAGGCATGCAGGACTATTTCTGGTCTCCTGCACGCTTTCTTGGTCATCCAGCGATATCGCGAAGTGCGATTTCGCTCATGATGCGTTCCAGCACCTGCTCGATGGACAACTCCGTGGAGTCCAGCTGTATGGCATCAGCCGCCGGCTTGAGCGGGGCTATTGCACGCTGTGTGTCACGCTCGTCGCGGGCACGAATCTCATCTAGCAGACCCGAGAGACTAACATCATCGCCCTTGGCCTTCAACTGCAAGTAACGGCGGCGGGCCCGTTCCTCAGCGCTAGCGGTCAGAAAAACCTTCAATGGCGCGTCAGGAAAGACCACGGTACCCATGTCCCGACCATCTGCAACCAGCCCCGGGAACTCAAGGAAAGCACGCTGACGCTGCAGCAACGCATCGCGAACAGCCGGCAAAGCCGCGACTTTCGAGGCTCCGGCCGCTACGGTCTCACTGCGGATGGCGTGAGTCACGTCATCACCTTCCAGAATGATCCGCGCCGGCTTACCGTCCGTCGCGCCGATGAACTGCACATCAAGATGCGCAGCCAGTTTTTCCAGCAACGCCTCGTTATCCAGGGCCACACCATGGTTACCTGCGGCAAACGCCAGCAGGCGGTACAGAGCACCGGAGTCGAGCAAATTCCACCCCAGGCGCTTGGCCAGGATGCCAGCAACCGTGCCTTTACCTGAACCGCTTGGGCCGTCGATGGTGATAACCGGTGCCGAAACCATCACGAGTTTGCCTCTTGAGCAACACGCATGCCCACTTGCTTGCACAGAGCAAGGAAGTTGGGGAAAGAAGTCGCCACGTTGGCGCAATCATGGATACGGATGGGTGCGGTTGCGCGCAACGAAGCCACACTGAAGGCCATTGCGATACGGTGATCGCCATGACCATGAACCTCACCACCGCCAATAGTGCCACCATCAATGATGATGCCATCCGGTGTCGGCTCGCACTTCACACCCAGGGTCAGCAAGCCATCTGCCATTACCTGGATCCGGTCGGACTCCTTGACCCGCAGCTCTTCAGCACCCCGAAGGATCGTACGACCCTCAGCCACGGCCGCGGCCACAAAGAGTACCGGGAACTCGTCAATCGCCAGCGGCACCAGCTCTTCAGGAATCTCGATACCCTTGAGTTTAGCAGCCCGCACGCGCAGGTCCGCCACCGGCTCACCGCCCACTTCACGTTGATTTTCCAGGGTGATATCCGCCCCCATCAGACGCAAGATGTCGATAACGCCAGTACGGGTCGGGTTGATGCCCACATGCTCAAGCAGCAGATCCGAGCCTTCTGCGATCGAAGCGGCGACCAGGAAGAACGCCGACGAGGAAATATCCCCCGGCACTTCGATATGGGTCGCCGTCAGCTTGTGGCCCGACTCAACCGAAGCAGTAGGACCATTAACAGTTACCGGGTATCCGAACCCTTGCAGCATGCGCTCGGTATGGTCACGAGTCGGTGCAGGCTCGGTTACCGAGGTCTTGCCTTCTGCATACAGGCCCGCCAGCAACAGGCAGGATTTAACCTGGGCACTGGCCATCGGCAAGGTGTAATCCATGCCCTTGAGCGCATGACCACCACGAATGGTCATCGGCGGGCGACCTTCGGCAGCGGTCTCAATCACGGCACCCATTTCACGCAATGGATTGGCCACACGGTTCATCGGGCGCTTGGTCAGGGACGCATCGCCGGTCAGGGTGGTGTCGAAGCTCTGAGCTGCCAGCAGGCCGGACAACAGGCGCATCGAAGTACCCGAGTTGCCCAGGTAGATCGGGCCAGGTGGCGCTTTCAGACCGTGCAGGCCAACGCCATGAATGGTCACGCGACCATGATGCGGGCCCTCAATCACCACGCCCATGTCACGGAACGCCTGCAGCGTCGCCAGGGCGTCTTCACCCTCAAGGAAACCTTCCACTTCGGTCGTACCTTCAGCCAGCGAGCCGAGCATGATCGAGCGGTGGGAAATGGATTTGTCGCCTGGTACGCGAATTCGGCCAGTTACTTGACCACCAGGATTTGCCAAAAAAATCAGATCGTTGGAATTCATAGCGTCCACATATGCCCGGCGGGCCAGGATTTTACTGAAATGCTCGCGGGCAACCCGGGCGCGAGTGAAAACGCCCAGCAATTGATGCCCATCCCCTGCATCGACCGCGTCGCGCAAAGCGTCGAGATCACTGCGAAATGTATCCAATGTGCGCAGCACTGCCTCGCGATTAGCGAGAAAAATGTCATGCCACATTACCGGGTCGCTGCCGGCGATTCTTGTGAAATCACGGAAGCCACCCGCTGCGTAACGGAAGATGTCCAGATTCTCGTTGCGCTTGGCAAGAGAGTCCACCAGCCCGAAAGCCAGCAAATGAGGTAAATGGCTGGTTGCAGCCAGTACCTCGTCATGTCGCTCGACCTGCATATGCTCGACGTCTGCCCCCAGGGCGCGCCACATCGCATCAACCAGAGCCAGCGCATCGGCATCGGTCTGAGCCACAGGCGTCAAAATCACCTTGTGCCTCTCAAACAGACTGGCATTCGAAGCTTCTACACCACTCTGTTCAGACCCGGCAATCGGATGGCCAGGTACAAAGCGCGCAGGCATGCCACCAAAGGCTTGTGCCGCTGCCCGCACAACATTGCCTTTGGCACTGCCCACATCGGTAAGCACCGCGTTACCCAGATCCATGCCCGCCAGAAGGCCGAGCATTTTTTCCATGGCCAGAATCGGCACGGCCAACTGAATCACATCTGCGCCCACGCAAGCAGCGGCCAGATTTGCTTCACAGCGATCGACCACTCCCAGCTCAACGGCCAGAACACAGGATTCGGGATCGAGATCAACACCGACCACTTCGTCGCACAGACCGCTCTCACGCATGCCCTTGGCGAAAGACCCGCCAATCAGACCCAACCCGACAACGACCAGCCGCCCTATTACAGGCCTTACAGATTGCACAGACATTACATCAACCACGAGCAAGAACCTTGGACAGCGCTTCAAGCAGGCGAGTGTTTTCCGCCGGCAAACCAATAGTGATACGCAGATGGTCAGGCATTCCGTAGTTGGCCACCGGACGCACTATGACACCTTCACGCAACAGCCCCTGATAGACGGGAGCCGCTACCTGACCGAGATCCAGCGCGATAAAATTGCCGCGCGACGGGATCCAGCCCAGGCCCAACTCACGAAAACCGTCCTGTAACTGCTGCATGCCGGCCTCGTTCAGGCGGCGGCTTTGCTCCAGGTAATCGCTGTCTTTCAGCGCCGCGCAAGCCGCAGCCAGCGCCAGACTGTTGACGTTGAATGGCTGGCGAACGCGGTTCAGCACATCGGCCACCACCGCCGTTGACAACCCATAACCCACCCGCAACGCGGCCAGGCCATAGGCCTTGGAGAACGTGCGGGAAACCAGCAGGTTGGGATACCCCGACAAAAACTCCAGACCATCGGGCAGATCACCGCCCTCTGCGTACTCGATATAAGCTTCGTCCAGCACCACAAGCACGTGTTCGGGCACGTCCTGCAAAAACTCGTTCAGCGCATCGACGCCAAACCAGGTACCGGTCGGGTTGTTCGGGTTGGCAATA
Source organism: Pseudomonas bubulae (assembly GCF_900618535.1). Lineage (GTDB taxonomy): Bacteria > Pseudomonadota > Gammaproteobacteria > Pseudomonadales > Pseudomonadaceae > Aquipseudomonas > Aquipseudomonas bubulae. The sequence continues at coordinate 1,248,611 of NZ_UYJA01000001.1, forward strand.
AAGACCACCCGGGTATCACTGTCGATGGCAGCCAGCATGGCAGGCAGGTCATGCCCCCAGTCCTTGGCCGGCACAACGCGGGCCTGGGCACCTACCGCCTGGGTCACAATCGGATACACGGCAAATGCATGCTCACTGAACACGGCATTTAGCCCCGGCGCCAGGTAGGCACGCGCCACCAGCTCCAGAATATCGTTAGAACCGTTGCCCAGTGTTACCTGGTCAAGCTGTACGCCACACTGCTCAGCCAACAGGCTTTTCAGGGCAAAGCCATTGCCATCCGGGTAGCGCGTCAATTCGGCCAGCTCGGCACGAATGGCTTCCAGCGCCTTGGGGCTCGCACCCAAAGGGTTTTCGTTGCTGGCCAGCTTGACGATCATGGCCGGATCCAGATCCAGTTCACGCGCCAGCTCATCCACAGGTTTACCCGGGACATAAGGCGAAAGTTGTTGTACGCCCGGCTGTGCCAGGGCGAGGAAATCACCGCTCATGTTTTATCGCCTCAGAGAACCGCTTTCGGGTAGGAACCCAATACTTTAAGCGCTACGGCTTCTTGACTGATCTGCTCCAGGACACTTTTGACCAAGGGGTCGCGGTGATGACCAGCAAAGTCGATGAAAAACACATAGGTCCATTTACCGCTACGCGAAGGACGCGTCTCAATGCGCGTCAGATCGATCCCGTTCTCATGGAACGGCACCAGCAGCTCATGCAGGGCCCCAGGACGGTTGCTCATGGACACAATGATCGACGTCTTGTCATCGCCAGTGGGTGGCACTTCCTGACTGCCAATCATCAAGAACCGCGTGGAGTTGTCCGGGCGGTCTTCAATTTTTTCGGCCAGTCGGGTCAAGCCGTACAGGCCAGCAGCCATATCACCGGCAATGGCAGCGGAGTTCCACTCACCCTTGACCCGTTTGGCCGCTTCGGCATTGCTCGACACCGCAATACGCTCGACATTCGGGTAGTGTGCATCCAGCCATTTGCGGCACTGAGCCAGCGACTGGGCGTGGGAGTAAATGCGGCTGATACTGTCCGTTTTGGTGTTTTCGCCGACCAGCAGGTGATGGTGGATGCGCAGCTCTACTTCACCGCAGATCACCATGTCATGCTCAAGGAAGCTGTCGAGAGTGTGGTTGACTGCGCCTTCTGTGGAGTTTTCCACTGGCACCACGCCAAAATTCACCGCACCGGCAGCGACTTCACGAAACACTTCGTCGATGGCCGCCATCGGCTTGCTGATCACGGCATGGCCAAAGTGCTTCATGGCCGCAGCCTGGGTAAAGGTGCCTTCCGGGCCGAGATAAGCCACTTTCAGCGGCTGCTCCAGCGCCAGGCACGAGGACATGATTTCGCGGAACAACCGCGCCATCTCTTCGTTGCCCAACGGGCCTTTATTGCGCTCCATAACGCGCTTGAGCACCTGAGCCTCACGCTCAGGCCGGTAAAATACCGGCACTTCACCCTCAGCCAGGGAAGCCATCTTGACCCGCGCCACTTCCTGGGCACAACGCGCCCGCTCGCTGATAAGCTCCAGGACTTTTTCGTCCAGACTGTCGATACGCAGGCGCAGCGCCTTGAGTTCTTGCTCGGACATTAGCCGTGTTCCTTTTCGAACTCTGCCATGTAAGCCACCAGCGCGTTAACCGCGTTGATATCCACAGCGTTATAGATCGATGCGCGCATGCCACCAACGGAGCGGTGCCCCTTGAGGTTCAGCAGCCCGCGTGCTTCAGCGCCTGCCAGGAATGGCTTGTCGAGGCGATCGTCCGCCAGACGGAACGGGACGTTCATCCACGAGCGATCAGAAAGGTTGATCGGGTTGCTGTACAGGCCACTGGCGTCGATAAAGTCGTACAAGGTACGTTTTTTCACTTCATTGAGCTTGCCGATTGCCTCGACACCGCCCTGCTCCTTGAGCCATTCGAATACCAGACCTGACAGGTACCAGGCCAGGGTCGGCGGCGTGTTGTACATCGAGCCGTTGTCAGCCGCGACCTTGTAATCGAGCATGGTCGGGCAGATCGAACGCGCACGACCCAGCAGATCTTCGCGAATGATATTGACCACGATGCCACTTGGGCCGATGTTTTTCTGGGCACCCGCGTAGATCATGCCAAAACGGGACACATCAACCGGGCGCGACAGAATATCCGAAGACATGTCAGCGACCAATGGCACATCGCCAGTCTCAGGGATCCAGTTGAATTCCAGACCGCCGATGGTTTCGTTTGGCGCGTAATGAACGTAGGCCGCGTCTTTCGACAGATTCCACTCATTCTGACCAGGAATCGCGAAGTAATCGTAAGGTTTGGCGGTTGCTGCCACGTTGACGTGACCGAAACGCGACGCCTCTTCAATGGCCTTCTGCGACCAGATACCGGTATCGATGTAATCCGCCTTGCCATTTTCAGGCAAAAGATTCAGCGGGATCTGGGCAAACTGTTGGCTGGCACCGCCTTGCAGAAACAGGACTTTGTAGTTCGAGGGAATAGACAGCAGGTCACGCAGATCCTGCTCAGCCTTGGTCGCAATGGACACGAACTCATCGCTGCGATGGCTCATTTCCATGACCGAGAGGCCCTTGCCATGCCAGTCGAGCAACTCGGACTGGGCACGCAACAGAACAGCTTCAGGTAGCGCAGCAGGACCTGCGCAGAAGTTATAGGCTCGTTTGCTCACTTCCACTCTCACTCTGATTTGGTGGTCACGCAATAAATCAACTCTCGACACATTGTTGCTTGTAGAAGCGGGCTTGCTAGCGATACGGGCAGTAATGTCTATCTGACATACCGCGCTGATGCCATCGCGAGCAGGCTCGCTCCCACAGTGTCGCAAACTTTCATACTGGACATACAACAAGGGGGCGAATTCTCATCCGCCCCCTGTGTGTCCGCTTATTCCTGCGGCTCTTCGTCAGCGCCAGCCTCTAGCGGCTGCTCGTCGTCTGCGCCATCCTGGATGGCCTCACCGTCGAACTCTGCACCGCCTTCATCTTCGAGCTCTTCGCCTTCAACTTCAGAAGGCTCCTGAACCCGCTCAAGCCCTACCAGCGTTTCGTCACTGGCCAGCTTGATCAAGGTGACGCCCTGGGTATTACGACCCAGGCTCGACACTTCGTCGACGCGCGTACGTACCAGAGTGCCCTGATCCGAAATCAACATGATTTCTTCACCGTCCTGCACCTGAACCGCACCGACCAGACGGCCATTACGCTCGTTGCTGACCATGGCGATAACACCCTGGCCGCCACGCTTGTACTCTGGGAACTCGCTGATCGCCGTACGCTTGCCATAGCCACGCGCCGAAGCGGTAAGGATCTGGCTACCCTCCTCAGGGATCAGCATGGAAATCAGCTTCTGCCCTTCTGGCAGACGCATGCCGCGTACACCGCGGGCAGTACGACCCATGGCACGGACATCGGACTCTTTGAAGCGAGTCACCTTGCCACCGTCGGAGAACAGCATGACTTCACGCTCGCCATCGGTGATCGCGGCGCTGATCAGCACGTCGCCTTCGTCCAGTTCCAGCGCGATCAAGCCTACGCTGCGCTGACGGCTGAAGGCTTCCAGAGGGGTCTTCTTCACGGTGCCGTTGGCGGTCGCCATAAAGATGAAGTGACCCTCGGTGTACTCTTCGACCGGCAGCATGGTGGTGATGTATTCACCCTCATCCAGCGGCAGCAGGTTCACCAGCGGACGACCACGGGCAGCGCGGGACGCCTCAGGAATTTCATAGGTCTTCAGCCAGTACACCTTGCCCTTGCTGGAGAACAGCAGCAGCGTGGTGTGACTGTTGGCAACCAGCAGGTGAGCGATGTAGTCCTCATCCTTGACGCCAGTAGCCGACTTGCCTTTACCGCCACGACGCTGGGCCTGGTACGCAGCCAATGGCTGGGTCTTGGCATAGCCACCGTGGGAAATGGTCACGACGCGCTCTTCTTCCGGGATCATGTCACCCAGGGTCAGATCAAGACGGTGATCCAGGATTTCGGTACGACGCACATCGCCGTATTCGGCGCGAATGACTTCCAGCTCTTCGCGGATCACTTCCATCAGGCGCACGGCGCTATTGAGGATGCGGATCAGCTCACCGATCTGGTTGAGAATTTCCTGGTACTCGGCCAGCAGCTTTTCGTGCTCCAGACCGGTCAAGCGGTGCAGGCGCAACTCAAGAATGGCCTGGGCCTGCTCCGGCGACAGGAAGTATTTGCCATCACGCAGACCGTATTGCGGATCGAGGTTTTCCGGACGGCACGAATCGGCACCGGCGCGCTCAACCATGGCCACTACCGCTGTCGACTCCCAAGGGGTGCTGATCAGCGCTTCCTTGGCTTCGGACGGGGTTGGCGAGGCCTTGATCAGTGCAATGACCGGATCGATGTTGGACAGGGCTACGGCCTGGCCTTCAAGGATATGGCCTCGCTCGCGGGCTTTGCGCAGCTCGAAAACAGTACGACGGGTAACCACTTCACGACGGTGACGTACGAAAGCTTCGAGCAGGTCCTTGAGGTTCAGGATGCGCGGGCGGCCATCGATTAGGGCAACGATGTTGATACCGAAAACACTTTGCAGCTGGGTCTGGGCATAAAGGTTATTGAGAATAACCTCCGGCACCTCACCACGGCGCAGCTCGATCACAACGCGCATGCCGTCTTTGTCGGACTCGTCACGCAGCTCGGTGATGCCTTCGAGCTTCTTCTCTTTAACCAGCTCGGCGATCTTTTCGATCAGGCGAGCCTTGTTCAGCTGGTACGGCAGCTCGGTGATGACGATCTGTTGACGACCACCGACCTTGTCGATGTCTTCGATCATCGAGCGGGCGCGCATGTAAATGCGGCCACGGCCCGTGCGATAGGCTTCGATGATACCGGCACGGCCGTTGATGATGGCGGCAGTCGGGAAGTCCGGGCCCGGGATGAACTGCATCAGTTCATCGATGCTCAGTTCCGGGTTGTCGATCAGCGCCAGGCAGCCGTCGATGACTTCACCCAGGTTATGCGGCGGAATATTGGTGGCCATACCCACGGCGATACCGCTTGAGCCGTTGACCAGCAAGTTGGGAATTCGTGTCGGCATGACGGCCGGGATCATTTCCGTGCCGTCGTAGTTCGGCACCCAGTCCACGGTCTCTTTGTGCAAGTCGGCCAGCAATTCGTGGGCCAGCTTGGTCATGCGCACTTCGGTGTATCGCATGGCCGCAGCGTTGTCGCCGTCGACCGAACCGAAGTTGCCCTGACCGTCTACCAGCAGGTAGCGCAGGGAGAATGGCTGAGCCATTCGAACGATGGTGTCGTAAACAGCAGTATCACCATGCGGGTGATACTTACCGATTACGTCACCGACCACACGGGCAGATTTCTTGTACGGCTTGTTCCAGTCGTTGTTCAGTTCGCTCATCGCAAACAGCACACGCCTGTGCACGGGCTTCAAGCCATCGCGCGCATCAGGCAGTGCCCGCCCGACAATTACGCTCATTGCGTAGTCGAGGTAGGACTGTTTCAGCTCGTCTTCGATATTGACCGGGAGGATTTCTTTGGCCAGTTCGCCCATGAGAAGCCTGATTCCTTTTTCGGGTGAAACTTCGCCACATCCATTCGGGACGAACGAAGCTCGCCGCCGCTGGCCACGTGCCACGCAACGACTTACGACAAATCAACAAGTTATGTCACGGATTTGCGCAGTAAGGGCAACCCTTGCGGGTCACCCTGGAAACCGCCGAATGTTATCACAATCGCCGCCACGCACCTATCCCTCAGATGTGCATGGAGCGTAGTAATTACGACGTTTATCGGCCTGAAGGGCCCCAGAGGGACTCTGAAGGCGATTTGAAGCACCCGCGTTCCTCTTCGCGGCCTTCGGCAGCGACGACAGGCTTGCGTTTCAATGCAAGCGCTTGCGGCACATCAATTGCGCCATCTTCGCCGCATCCGGGCGTTCAATCACACCCTTCTCGGTGACAATCACATCGATCAGGTCCGCAGGCGTCACATCAAACACCGGGTTGAAGGCCTGCACATCCGCGCCGACCCGCTTGCCACCCACTTCCAGCAGTTCGCGGCCGTCACGCTCCTCAATCGGGATGTCATCACCCGAGGCCAGATCCATGTCGATGGTCGAGCTCGGGGCCACCACCATAAAGCGCACGCCGTGGTGCATGGCGTTGACCGCCAGTTGGTAGGTGCCGATCTTGTTCGCCACATCGCCATTCGCAGTGATGCGGTCAGCGCCCACGATCACCCAGGTGACGCCTTTGGTTTTCATGATATGCGCTGCTGCCGAATCGACATTCAGTACCACCGGGATGCCTTCATTGGCCAGCTCCCACGCAGTCAGGCGCGAACCCTGCAGCCAGGGCCGGGTTTCGTCGGCATAGACCTGCTCGATCATGCCTTCGAGCCAGGCCGCCCGGATGACCCCCAGCGCCGTACCAAAGCCGCCTGTGGCCAGGGCTCCGGTGTTGCAGTGGGTCAGCACCGCCTGGGCATTGCCCTGATGGCGGCGAATGACATCGACACCCAACTGCGCCATGGTCAGATTGGCCTCGCGATCACTTTCGTGGATGGCAACAGCCTCTGCCTCAAGCACCTGCAATACATCCGCGCGGTTTTGGCTTCGAGCCAGACGTTCGCGCATGCGATTCAAGGCCCAGAACAGGTTCACTGCCGTAGGACGCGAGTCCGCCAGCAGGGTGAAGTCCTCTTCCAGCGCTGCCAGCCAGTCACCACCTGCAGCCTTGCGCACACGCGCAGCCAGCACCACGCCATAGGCCGCCGCGATACCGATTGCCGGGGCGCCGCGCACGACCATGTCGCGAATCGCTTGCGCCACACCGTCAACGCCGGTGTACGCCAGCCAGCTCTCTTCAAAGGGCAGAATGCGTTGATCCAACAGATACAGGGCGTCATCCCGCCAATCGATGGCCTTAACCTTTTCCGCAGCCAACAGTCGATCGCGCATGCCTTCCCCCATTACCTGGTAACAAAGCGGCCGATTATAGCGAGCCCACCCCCAAGACGCTCGGGTATACTTCGCCTCCTTTTATAACGCACTGGAATCAGTTTTCGATGCCGACCCCAACCACGCCCCTGGACTTACTGCTGTTACCCACCTGGCTGGTGCCTGTAGAACCGGCCGGTGTCGTACTCAAGGATCACGGCGTGGGCATTCGCGACGGCTGCATTGTGTTCATCGGCCCGCGCGAACAGGCGCTGAAGCTCACCACCACGCAAACCCGCGAGCTGCCGGACATGCTGCTCAGCCCGGGGCTGATCAACGCGCACGGGCATGCGGCCATGACGCTGTTCCGCGGCATGGCCGACGACCTGCCCCTGATGACCTGGCTCGAACAGCATATCTGGCCGGCCGAGGGCAAATGGGTCGATGAGCAGTTCGTGCGCGACGGCACCAACCTGGCCATCGCCGAACAGCTCAAGGGCGGCATCACCTGCTTCAGTGACATGTATTTTTTCCCGAAAGTTGCCAGCGAGTGCGTGCACAAGAGCGGTATCCGTGCACAAATCGCCATTCCGATTCTCGACTTTCCGATTCCCGGCGCCAGCAGCGCAGACGAATCCCTGCGCCAGGCCGTCGAACTGCTTGCCGACCTGAAGTTTCACCCGCGGATCAAAATTGCCTTCGGTCCCCATGCGCCTTACACCGTAAGCGACGACAACCTGGAGAAAATCCGGGTCATCGCCGACGAGCTGGATGCCGCCATTCATATGCACGTTCACGAAACCGCCTTCGAAGTGCATCAGGCCGTCGAGCAACACGCCGAACGCCCGATGGCCCGCCTCGCCCGCCTGGGCTTGCTGGGCCCGCGCTTCCAGGCCGTACACATGACCCAGATCAGCGATGACGACCTGGCCATGCTGGTAGAAAGCAACTCCAGCGTGGTTCATTGCCCCGAGTCCAACCTCAAACTGGCCAGTGGCTTCTGCCCGGTGGAGCGCCTGTGGCAAGCCGGGGTCAATGTGGCGGTGGGTACCGACGGAGCGGCCAGCAACAATGACCTCGATCTGCTCGGCGAAACCCGCACCGCCGCCTTGCTGGCCAAGGCCGTTGCAGGCTCTGCCACCGCGCTGGACGCCCACCGCGCACTGCGCATGGCCACCCTCAATGGCGCGCGCGCCCTGGGCATTGAAAGCGACACCGGCTCGATCGAAATCGGCAAGGCCGCCGACCTGGTAGCCTTTGACCTCAGCGGCCTGGCCCAGCAACCGGTTTACGACCCCGTTTCGCAGTTGATCTACGCCACTGGCCGCGATTGCGTTAAACATGTGTGGGTCGCAGGCAAGCAGCTGCTCGAGGATCGACACCTGACCCGCCTGGACGAGCAACAACTCTGCGCAACCGCAAGGGCCTGGGGCGAACGCATAAGCGGCCATACTCATTGATTCAGTACCTTCGGGCCTGCGCCCGGAGCTTTACCAGATTATTCAGCTTTAGAGGATTTACCCATGAGCAACGTTGACCACGCCGAGATCGCCAAATTCGAAGCGCTAGCCCATCGCTGGTGGGACCGTGAGAGCGAGTTCAAGCCGCTGCACGACATCAACCCGCTGCGCGTCAACTGGATTGACGAGCGCGTACAACTGGCTGGCAAAAAAGTCCTCGACGTCGGCTGCGGCGGCGGCATTCTCAGCGAGTCGATGGCTCAGCGCGGCGCCACCGTAATGGGCATCGACATGGGCGAAGCCCCGCTGGCCGTGGCACAGCTGCATCAGCTCGAGTCCGGCGTAAACGTTGAGTACCGCCAGGTCACTGCTGAAGATCTTGCTGAAGAAATGCCCGGGCAGTTCGATGTAGTCACCTGCCTCGAAATGCTTGAGCATGTACCCGACCCATCGTCGGTGATCCGCGCCTGCTACAAAATGGTCAAGCCCGGTGGCCAGGTGTTCTTCTCGACCATCAACCGCAACCCCAAGTCCTATCTGTTCGCTATCCTCGGTGCGGAATACATACTCAAGCTGATCCCCCGTGGCACCCATGACTTCAAAAAATTCATTCGCCCTTCCGAGCTGGGTGCCTGGAGCCGCCAGGCCGGATTGAGCGTCAAGGACATCATCGGCCTGACCTACAACCCGCTGACCAAGCACTACAAGCTGGCCGCCGATGTTGACGTCAACTACATGATCCAGACCCTTCGCGAGGAGTAACACATGCGTTTAAGAGCAGTTCTTTTTGACATGGACGGCACCCTGCTCGACACCGCGCCGGACTTTATCGCCATCTGCCAGGCCATGCGCGCCGATCGCGACCTGCCTCCCGTCGCAGACAAACTTATCCGCGACGAGATTTCCGGCGGTGCACGCGCCATGGTGGCAGCGACTTTCAACATGGACCCTGACGCACCTGGCTTTGAAGAGCTGCGTCAGGAGTTCCTGGAGCGCTATCAGCGCGATTGCGCAGTCCATACCAAGCTGTTTGATGGCATGGAAGAGTTGCTCGCCGATATCGAAAAGGCCCATCTGGTGTGGGGCGTCGTCACCAACAAACCGGTGCGGTTCGCCCAGCCAATCATGGAACGCCTGGGCCTGGCCGAGCGCTCGGCGCTGCTGATTTGCCCCGACCACGTCAAAAACAGCAAGCCGGACCCCGAGCCGCTGATTCTGGCCTGCAAAATGCTCGACCTTGACCCGGCCAGCGTACTGTTTGTAGGCGATGACCTGCGCGATATCGAGTCCGGGCGCGATGCCGGGACCAAAACTGCAGCCGTGCGCTTTGGTTATATCCACCCTGACGACAACCCTGATCACTGGGGTGCGGACGTGGTGGTCGATCATCCGGCCGAACTGCGCAAAGTGCTGGATAACGCGATGTGCAGCTGCTAACGATGACCGATTTTGTTGAGGTTTTTTATGTTTGATTATTCAGCCCGCCCCAACCTGCTCCAGGATCGGGTGATCCTGGTTACCGGCGCCGGTCGCGGCATCGGCGCTGCTGCAGCCAGGACCTATGCCGCACACGGCGCAACCGTATTGCTGCTGGGCAAGACCGAAGCCAACCTAAGCCAGGTCTACGACGAAATCGAAGCTGCGGGCCATCCGCAGCCAGTGGTTATCCCGTTCAACCTCGAAACCGCCCAACCCCATCAATACGATGAGCTGGCCGCCATGATCGAGACCGAGTTCGGCCGCCTTGACGGGCTGCTGCACAACGCTTCGATCATTGGTCCGCGCACGCCGCTGGAGCAGCTGTCGGGGGAAAATTTCATGCGCGTGATGCATATCAACGTCAATGCCATGTTTATGCTCACCAGCACCCTGCTACCCCTGCTCAAGCTGTCGCAGGACGCCTCGGTGATCTTCACTTCCAGCAGTGTCGGGCGCAAAGGCCGTGCTTACTGGGGTGCCTATGGCGTCTCCAAGTTCGCCACCGAAGGTTTGATGCAAACCCTGGCCGACGAAGTCGACGGCGTGGCCCCGGTACGTGCCAACAGCATCAACCCCGGCGCGACCCGCACCAGCATGCGCGCCCTGGCCTATCCGGGTGAAAACCCCGAGAACAATCCAGAGCCACACGAAATCATGCCGGTTTACCTGTACCTGATGGGCCCGGACAGTACCGGGATCAACGGGCAGGCTTTCAACGCACAGTAACAGGGCTACAAACAAAAACCGCGGGCTGCATCCCATGCAGCCCGCGGTTTTTTTATGCACTGAAAAGCCGGTGTTCAGCTCTCTACCAGTTCCCGATGCTCACGCGCCACAGCGGCCTTGTCGAACAACAGGCAACTTTGCAGAAACAGATACATATAGTCGTAGCTCTTGCAGATGGCTTTGCGCAGTTCAGTGATCTGCTCCTGGCTCGGATTCATTCCCACGAGGGTACAGACAATTTCCAGCGCCTCCCAGGGATGCTCGTCATCGTACTGGGCGTGCATCTTCAGCCACTTCATCGCGCGCTTGCGTTGATCGACCGCAAACGACTCTTCATAGATATCGGCCGAGCAGACAATCGCCGCCCACTCACCCACGGCACCCTCGATGGCGTAGTTGGTGGCAGCCATCGCCACGGCCAGCGAATCCTTGGAACAGCTATGCCAGCACCAGTCGTTCAGCGCCTGAAACTCGGCAGGCAGGTCCTGGGCATTGAGGTCTTCAAGGCTGACCCCGTGCGCCAGCGCCCAGTTCACCCAATAGTCGGCATGATTAAGCTCGACCCGGATATTGCGAATCAACCAGCGGCGAGCCATGTCTTCGCCAGGGTGACGCCCGTAGCGGGTCTTGCCCAGGTTATGGCCCATGTACAACGAAAACTGCTCGACTACCGGCCAGCCGCCCACGAGAAACATGCGCATTGCTCTGGGGCTCAAGGTGTTGTCACGCATGCGCTTGTAAATTTCGTGTTTGACTGCCCGACGCTTGCTTTCGCTACAGTCCCGAATCAACTGCCGGGCCCACTGGGGGTAACTGGCTTCCTCCATAAGAGGCCCCGTTCGGTTGAAGACTTCACTCACAATCCAAATCCTTTTTGATAATAGACTTTAGAAATGTAGAACAGATCAACGCAACGTGCCCGGGGACTTCAATGTCAACGCCCGGGCACGCTGAGGACGCTGCAACAAACTATCGAACGTGAATAACTGTGGCCGCTGGACAATATAGCCCTGCGCATAATCAACGCCGATTTCAATCAAGGCCTCTTCAATCTGTGTGCTTTCAACAAACTCGGCAATCGTGCGTTTGCCCATGACATGGCCAATATGATTAATGACTTCAACCATGGCACGATTGATCGGGTCGTCCAACATGTCCTTGACGAAACTGCCGTCGATCTTCAAAAAGTCGACAGGAAGATGTTTCAAATAGGCAAATGAGGACATCCCGGCACAAAAGTCATCCAGCGAAAAGTGACAACCCAGGGTTTTAAGATCATTGATAAAACGGATGGCATTACCCAGGTTGGCAATTGCACTGGTTTCAGTAATTTCAAAACAGATGAGTTTTGGCGACACGCCGTAACAGTCAAATTGTTCATGCAAAAACGCAAGAAAGTCATCATCGCCAATGGTTGACCCAGACAGGTTGATCGCACACATGGCCATTGGCCGCCCACCCGCCTGGGCTGAACATTCCGCAATGATCCTGAACACATTTTCGACCACCCAGCGGTCTATCGAACTCATCAAGCCATAACGTTCCGCCGCAGGAATAAAACTGTCCGGGAATACAATGCGACCGTTTTCATCTTGCAGGCGCAACAGAATCTCGATATGCCCGCCCCCGTCCTGCACAGGTCCCAGGGGGGTTATTTCCTGGGCATACAGACTGAAGCGGTTTTCTTCCAGTGCGACATGCAAGCGCTGCACCCAGGCCATTTCACCAAAGCGCAATGACAACTCCGTGTCATCTACATGATAAACCTGCACCCGGTTACGGCCCTTTTCCTTGGCCATATAACAGGCCATGTCCGCAGCCCGCATCAAAGACTCAAGGGTGACTAGCGCTTTATGGATATGCACAAGGCCGATGCTGATGGTGCTCATGAACGGGCGCCCTTTCCAGGCAAAATGCAGGCTTTGCACCGCCTGACGCAAACCGCCGGCGATTTTTTCCGCCATGTCCACCGGGCAGTTTTCCAGCAGGATGCCAAACTCATCCCCACCCAGCCGGGCCAGGGTATCGCCTTCACGCAGGCCGGTACGCAGCAACGTACAAATATGCCGCAACAGCTCATCACCCGCCGCGTGACCGCAGGTGTCATTGACCAGCTTGAACTGGTCCAGATCAAGAAACATCAGGGCATGCCGGCCCTGCTGGCGCCCCAGGTTCTTCAGTACCAACTCCAGGCGGTATTCGAACTCACGTCGGTTGGCCAGCCCGGTCAGTGCATCATGGGTCGCCTGCCAGGACAGGTTGGCAATGTACTGGCGCTCCTGGGTCATGTCATGCAGCACCAGCACTGCGCCACTGACATCGCCATCGTGAAGGATTGGCGCACCCACAAGGGTTACCGCAACGGTACTGCCATCCATGCGTTGAATCTGCCGGGAGTGCTCGCGACTGTTACCCAGCTCGCCAGTGAGAATACGCTCGACCAGCCTGGGGCCTTCGTCCTGATCGTTGTCATCAAGCAACTTGAACAGCGCAGCCAGGGAAATGCCTTGCGCCTGCTCGGACTTCCACTGGGTCAAGTTCTCGGCCGCAGGGTTCATATAGGCAATCGCGCCATTGACGTCGGTGGTGATAACACCGTCGCCAATCGACTGCAGGGTGATTTGCGCCCGCTCTTTTTCCAGCTGCAGCGCCTCGGCAAAAGCACGGCTCTGCTTGAGCACTTTATGGGTGCGCTTGAGTACCAGCAGGATCAGCGCCACCGCCGTGACCAGGTTTATGACCACCAGCAACCGCCAGATAAAGCGCGAGCCTTCACCCAGCGCATCACTGAAAGCCTTGGCAGAAGGCGCAATACCCTCGTTGATGGCGAAAATCTCGTCTTCCCAGCGCTGGGACTCCGCAGCATCGGCATTGCCGGCGAGGATGGCCTTGTGCATCTCCTGGGCCAGATTGTCGAGCTTGAGCAGGTAAGCATCACCTATGGCCCACTTCTCGATGGCGGTTTCCATATAGCTTACATGGCGGAAGTAGCGGTAAAACCAGATAATGCTGGAGGCATCTTGCGCGCTGTTGCCGCCCTGCAGAATGCCTTCGCGGGCAGCGACTTCATTGGGTGGGGACTCATCCATCGCCAGGCGTAACTTATGGTCGCCCTGGGGAACACTTATGGCCTGTGTGTATTTTTCGTAATAAACCGGGTCATGGGTATCGGAATACAGATAGAGAAAGTAGATGGCGTCCTTCTGCCCCTTGGACCATAAACTTTCGCCACCGACATAACTCCTCACGGCAGAAAGCATATACAGACTCACGCACCCCAATAACGCCTGGAACAGCACGACAGCAATAAAAGGCCAAACAATGCCCAATAAGCGTGGTGTACCAAGGGGGCGTTTAGATTTCATGAGTTCCCTTTGCTTCATGGAGTCAAATGAAAACCAGAGAGAAAATCTCACTACAAGTCAGCCTAGGCCAATTTTTCAAAAATTGAGTAGTCTGAGCCGATCTAAATCTTCAATAAGCGTGCAGCCGCATCATTATGTTCATTGAAGCAAGCAATGCGCCTGTGCAAAAGAACCTGCTCGAGAAGATCGTGAGCAATACCGTGTATTGGCCGGATAACTGCGATGCTCATGGGCTTTCGCGTGCAGGCTCGCCCCCACAACCCTGCGACATCACGTCTGCTGCAGATGCCCGTAGAGCTTGGCATAGAGCCCACCCTCTGCAATCAACTGCTGGTGATCGCCCTCTTCGGCAATGCACCCACCATCAAACACCAGCACCCGGTCAGCCTGTTTTACCGCAGATAAACGGTGAGCGATGATTAAAGTTGTGCGCCCGCTCAAAAATTTTCCCAAAGCGTGATGCAGGTTGTATTCGGTGGCAGCATCCAGGGCACTGGTGGCCTCGTCGAGGATCACCACCTTGGGTTCGGCCAATACCATGCGCGCAATCGCCAGGCGCTGACGCTGACCGCCGGACAAACGCACCCCCGAACGCCCCACGATGCTGTCCAGGCCCTGGGGCAGCGCATCAATGGTGCCATCGAGCTGAGCGATTTGCAGGGCGTGCCAGCACGCTTCATCGGTTCGTTCACGGCCCATGGTCAGATTGGCACGCACGGTATCGTTGAACAATGCCGGGTGTTGCAGCACCACCGCCACATGCTCGCGAATGGTCTGCAGGCCGATTTCGGGCTGGCTGGCATCAGCAAAGCGGATACTCCCCGACTGCGGCGTGTATAAGCCCAGCAACAGTTGCACAAGGGTGCTTTTACCACCACCGCTAGTGCCGACAATGGCCACCTTCTCACCAGGAGCAATGGTCAGGTTAAGGTGATCGAGTACCTTTTCGTCGCCATAGCTGAAGCTAAGGTCACGCACTTCGATGCCGACCGTCTGTCGCCCCACAAATGGATTGGCGCCGCCGGGGTATTGTGGCTCGTCGTTGCGCGCCAATAACTGATTGATCCGCGTAACGGCTCCATCAGCGGCATAGAAGGCATATTGCAAATTGAGCAACTGCTCAACCGGCCCGATCATGAACCACAGATAACTGAACACTGCGAGCATCTGACCGATCGACAGATCCGAAAACAATACCGTCAACATCGCGGCGGCTCGAAAAATATCGATCCCGAACTGGAACAACAAACCGCTGGCGCGATTGGAGGCATCGCTCTTCCACTGTGAAGCCACGGCAAAGTCCCGCACTTCTCGCGCCCGTAACCCCAGACGGCCCAGGAAAAAGCCCTGACGGTTACCTGCACGCACTTCCTGGATGGAATCCAGCGTCTCGGTAAGGGCCTGGGTAAAGCGCGCCGTGCTGTCGTTTTCAAGCTTTTTCAGGTGCTTGACCCGCTTGCCCAACTGCACCGTGGCGTAAATCACCAGCGGGTTGAACAGCAAAATCAGCAGCGCCAGCTGCCAGTGCATCCACAACAAAATCGCCGAAGTGCCCACCAGAGTGAGCATCGCCACCAAAAATCGGCTCAGGGTTTCTCCGACAAACTTGTCGAGCGTATCGAGGTCGGTGACCAGATGAGTCGTCACCGTGCCGCTGCCCAGGCTTTCGTACTCGGCCAGTGATATTCGCTTCAAGCGTTCGATCAGGCGCAGGCGAATGCGAAACACAATGTCCTTGGCCAGCCGCGAAAACAGCCGCGCCTGCAGCACGTTAAACAGCAAAGCACCGCAGCGCAGCAACAGGGTAATCGCCAGCATCAGGCCGATATAGCCTGCCGCGCTTTGCCACGCAGTCGGCAGCCAGTGGTTCATGATCTTCAGCGCAGCGTCCCCGTTACCCAACAGCACCTCGTCCACCAGCAAAGGCAGAAGCAAGGGGATCGGCACACTGCACAGGGTCGCCAGCACGGCAACGCCGTTGGCAAGCCACAGGGCTTTTTTATGGCGCAGAGCCAGGCGGCGGATTTCGGCCCAGGTCAGGCGATCCGTCACCGCAGCCGCAGGCGGTACAGCAGAGGGATCAAACACGTGCAGCGCGTTCAAGCCAGCGAACAAGCAAGTCAGACAAGGGCGCAAGCGGCTGATAGCCGTTGGTCAACAACGCCAGCTGGCCGTTGCGCTCGGCAAGCAAGGTCGGAAAACCGGCAATCCCCAGATCCTGCACCCAGGTAAAATCCGCGGCTGTCGCTGCATGCTGCTCGGCAGAGTCAAAAGCGGCAGCAAATTCGATACGCGGCACTCCCGCGATTTCAGCCAGTTCGACCAGCACACTGGCCTGGGTCACATCACGGCCTTGTACGTAAAACGCCTGCTGTATCAGTTTGACCAGCTTCCAGGCGCAATCGGGGGCAAGGCTGCGTACCGCGACAATAGCCCGGCAGGCAGGTTCGGTGTCGTAGATAAAGCCGTCGGGCAAGGCCCCCTCGAAGTTGAAAGGTTGCCCGGTGGCCTCTGTGACCGCCTGCCAGTGCTCAAGAATATAGCGCCGCGTAGCAGGCTCAAGCGCCGAGCCACTGCCGGTGCGCAAACCTCCCACTACCAGATGCAACTCAACGCCTGCGGCCTGCGCCTGCTCAACCAGCGCCTGGGCGATGGGCGAAAAACCCCAGCACCAGGAGCACATTGGATCCATCACATAGAGCAGGCGCGCTGTCATATCAGGCCTCGGCAGCTTTACGGTAGTTGTGACCGATCGGGTGCGGCTGGTTACGCTCCTTGGCCAGCTCGATCTGCTTTTGGCGATCAATGGCGCTGCGACGGGTTTTCTCGCTCAAGCTGTCCCAGCAATACGGGCAACTGATACCGGGTTGATAGTGCTCGGACTCGCGATCAGCGAGGCTGATCGGGGTGCGGCAGGCATGGCACTGATCGTATTCGCCGGCGCTGAGGTCATGGCGCACGGTAACGCGGTTATCAAATACAAAGCAGTCGCCCTGCCATTTGGTTTCTTCCTGGGGTACCTCTTCGAGGTACTTCAGGATACCGCCCTTGAGGTGATAAACCTCGTCAAAACCCTGGCTGAGCATATAGCTCGAAGCCTTTTCACAGCGAATGCCGCCGGTGCAGAACATCGCGACTTTCTTGTGCCTGGCAGGGTCGAAATTGGCTTTGATATAGTCGGGGAATTCGCGAAAGCTGGTCGTTTTCGGATCGATAGCGCCTTCAAACGTACCGATCGAAACCTCGTAATCGTTGCGGGTGTCGATCAACAACACCTCTGGATCGCTGATCAGCGCATTCCAGTTCTCGGGGTCGACATAGGTCCCGACCTTCTTGTTCGGGTCCACGCCTTCAACACCGAGGGTGACGATTTCTTTCTTGAGCTTGACCTTGGTCCGATAGAACGGCTGGTCATCGCAGTAGGATTCCTTGTGATCGATATCGACCATGCGCGGATCAGTCTTGAGCCAGGCCATCAGCCCGTCAATACCTTCACGGCTGCCGGATACCGTACCGTTGATGCCTTCTTCGGCGATCAGCAAGGTGCCCTTGATACCGTTGTCGACCATGGCCTTGAGCAGTGGCTCACGCAGCTCGACGTAGTCCTCAAGGGTGACGAATTTATACAGTGCAGCTACAACAACAGGCGAAGTCATCGCATCAATCTCCAGGTGGCTACCCTCGTAAAGGGTGAACCGGGCGCAAAAAAAAACGCGCCGACGAAGCGGCGCGTTGCGGATTCTAACAAAAAGCAGGCGGATTACGCCAACTCAGTGCCCACCGCCAGCACAGGTCGGCGATGCCGGGGCCGTGCCGATTTTCGCCCATTCCACAGGCGTGTACGTGTGCAAAGCCAGCGCATGGAACTCGCCCATCAGGTCACCCAGGGTGGCATAGACCTTTTGATGACGCTTGACGCTGTTGAGCCCGGCGAACTGCTCGCTGACCACCACTGCCTTGAAGTGGGTCTGCAACCCACGACTGTGCATATGGCTTTCATCCAGCACGCTCAGGTGCTCGGGTTGCAGAGCGCCTAGCGCCGCTTCAATACGCTGTTGCATGCTCATTCAGGCTCCGCTTACTTCTTTTTGGCCGGGGCCGCTTTTGGCTCCAGCTCGGCTGTCATGTCTTCTAGCAGCTTGTTGACAACCGGCACTGCACTTTCCAGTTTGGCCTGGGTCATTTGTGCCGATTGCTGGGTCAGTTGCGGCATTTTTTCCAGCACTTTCTTGCCCAGAGGCGACTGGTAGAACGCTACCAGGTCCTTGAGCTCAGACTCGGTGAAATTGGTGGTGTAGAGCTTGACCATGTCCGGCTTCAGCTTGTTCCAGCCAATGGCTTGATCCAGAGCGGTGTTGGCTTTGGCCTGGTAAGTTTCCAGCAGGGCTTTCTTGGAGGCTGGTGCTTTGGTTTGCTCGAAACGCTGAGCGAACATTTGCTGCACTTGCATATACACCGGGGTACCCAGCTTATCGGCATGTGCCAGTTTCAGGAACGTTTCAGCACTGGCAGCGTGGCTAGCTGCATCGGCGAAAACCTGGCCGCTGGCGCAAACCAGAGCTACCGCTGTACAGATGGCGCGAAGACGGGTCATCGAGTTTCCTTTTCTAGCAAGCGAGGTTTAACCCCAAGGGCGGCCATTCTGCGCCTAATAAAGTGTGTCACTCAACCCCGACACTGATAGACGTTCTCATCAGCCGACCAAAAGCACCGAAAACGCAAGATTGAACCCTTAGTGTGAATCAACGCCTAAGCTGTCAGGTCAGACTTCAAGGAGAAAGAGCCGATGAGCCGTATCGAAACCGACAGCCTGGGTGAAGTAAGCGTGGCCGATGAGGCTTATTGGGGGGCGCAGACACAGCGGTCACTGATCAACTTTGCCATCGGCAACGAAAAAATACCGCTGGCGGTTCTGCATGCCCTGGTCTTGATCAAAAAGGCTGCCTCGCGGGTCAATGACCGCAACGGTGATTTGCCTGCCGATATCGCCCGCCTGATCGAACAGGCCGCCGATGAAGTGCTCAACGGTGAACACGACGACCAGTTCCCGCTGGTGGTGTGGCAGACAGGCAGCGGTACACAGAGCAACATGAACGCCAACGAAGTCATTGCAGGACGCGCCAATGAACTGGCGGGCAAAGGCCGTGGCGGCAAGTCGCCAGTCCACCCCAATGACCATGTCAACCGCTCGCAAAGCTCCAACGACTGCTTCCCCACCGCCATGCATATCGCCGCCGCCAAGGCTGTGCACAATCATTTGCTGCCCGCGATCAATGAACTGGCAGGAGGCCTGGCCGAGTTGTCGGCACGGCATATGAAACTGGTCAAGACCGGCCGCACCCATATGATGGACGCCACGCCGATCACCTTCGGCCAGGAGCTGTCAGCCTATATCGCGCAGCTGGACTACGCCGAGCAAGCCATACGTTCGGCCTTGCCCGCAGTGTGCGAGCTGGCACAGGGGGGTACCGCGGTGGGCACCGGGCTGAATGCACCCCACGGTTTCGCCGAAGCGATTGCCGCTGAACTGGCTGCGTTATCTGGCCTGCCATTTGTGACCGCGCCGAACAAATTTGCCGCGCTGGCCGGCCACGAGCCCTTGACCACCTTGTCAGGCGCCCTCAAAACACTGGCCGTGACCCTCATGAAACTGGCCAATGACTTCCGCCTGCTGGGTTCCGGCCCCCGCGCCGGGCTGGCCGAAATCAAACTGCCCGCCAATGAGCCGGGCAGTTCGATCATGCCGGGCAAGGTTAATCCGACCCAGTGCGAAGCCTTGTCGATGCTGGCGTGCCAGGTGATGGGCAACGATGTTGCCATCGGCTTTGCTGCAAGCCAGGGGCATTTGCAACTGAACGTCTATAAACCGGTGATCATTCACAACCTGCTGCAATCCATCCAGTTGCTGGGAGACGGTTGCAGCAACTTTTTCAAACACTGCGTCACCGGGCTTGAGGTCGATGCCGCCAAAATGGCCGAACACCTGGAGCGCGGCCTGATGCTGGTGACCGCACTCAACCCCCATATCGGCTATGACAAGTCAGCCGAGATTGCCAAAAAGGCCTACGCCGAAGGTTTGACCCTGCGCGAAGCAGCACTGGAACTGGGCTACCTCACGGACGCCGAGTTTGACCAGTGGGTTCGTCCTGAAAACATGCTGGGCGCGGGCAAGCACGGCTAGGCGGTTTTTTACAATCCTGGGCCCGGGGTTGCAACCTTGAACACCATCACTTCCTTGTCGGGGGTGATGGTGCCAACCAGTTTGAACAAGCGGCCATCTGCCCTGGCTTGCTGTACTGCCACAGCTGCAGGATTGAATGGCACTTCCTCCAGGGATTTTCGCACGACGATATCGACCCATTCATCAGACATCATGACTAGTTTGCTCGCGGATCCACGATCAAAAAATACATGCCCCCAGGTGTTGCCGGTGGCCCGTATATGCCTGACTTCCATCAGATACAGATCACCGTTGGGACCACGTAGCACCATACCGAAACCGGCAGCCCCCACTTTGTAGCGACCGCCATCAAGTAATGTGTAACCACGCTTTTTCAAGACCAACTGCATGACGCTTTTGGCCAGAGTGTTTCTCATATTAAACGTAGAGATCAATCCGGCACGCATTGCTGCATAGTTGTCAATAAGGGCGGCAACCTCCACATCCAGATCGCGGATCGACATATGACTGCGCAATTGACGCACGGCATCAATGTTGTAATACCTTCCGGATGTCGTCGGGAACACCGAGCGCATACCCTGCAGTTCGTCATAGACCGGTGCCCAGATCGGCAGGGGCTGCTTGTTGGCCATGGCCGTCAAGGCTTCGTCCAGCCTGCCCACCGGGAATTGCTTGCGGCGCAGGCTCTGCTCACACAGACGCTCCAGCTCCAGCACATCAGGTGCCCGTATCACCTGTGTGTCGACAGACTGGATGATCTGGCGCGTGTAGTTGCGCAAAAATGCATAGACTTCGTGGTCAAGACCAGTTGCAGGCAAGTCAAGCGCCTGGCGCACCAGGGCCTCCAGACTGGGATGTTCTCCGAGCCTTGGCATCAGGTGCCAGTTGCTGATGACCAACCGTTGTGTGACCGGATCAAATACCCCATCACTTTCGATAAACAGCGTGCTGCTACCCTCATCACCCGTGCGCACCACTTTCCAGGAAAACTGCTCAGTATCCAGTTGCACCCGATAGAACTTGTTGTCCATAAAGACAAAATCTTCGGCGACTTCTTCAAACAGATCGCTACCGGAGACTAGAGGCTGATCGGTGAGGCGATATACCCCTTCGGGCGTTAATACACCCTGAGCCTGCAGTCGGGTCGGATCAGCAGGATCAATACGATAGATTCCAAAATTGCCTGCACTATCAAGTTCGCTGGAAACAAACAAATCCCGATGGCCGATAACCACCCTGTCCATCGACTCGACGCCTTGAGGATGTACGGCAGGAATTGGCGCCGGGGTAACCGCGGCCGTCACAGCGTATCCATCAGGAACCTTGCGCGTGGATGTAACGGGGGTTGAATCAACAATCAGCTCTTCCAGCTCCGGAAACGGCGCCCCTCCCTTGCCCCCGACATCGGCGTGATACTCCCAGCGCCCCCGTGCATCCATCCTGATCGGCGGTTCATAGTTCTTGGGCGGGCGCGCCTTGAGGCGAAGGGTTTTCTCACCTGAGCGACGATACACTTCGTACACTTTTTCATCGATCTGAATGTACATCTTGTTATTCAAGAGATAGACATTTTCGTTTTTCCCCCTGAGCCTCACGGCGTCATAGAGCGGGACTTTGACCTCATAGCCCTCGAATGCCTTGGTACGCCAGGGCTTGCGGGAAGTGACAGACGGCAATAGATCCTTCAGGCGTTTTTTCTGCAACGATTTACTGGCTCTCCACCCTGCGTCATATAGGGTTGCTACGGCCTTGGTCACCGTTTCATCCAGGCTGCCCAGCACTGCGCTTACTGCTCTGGGGCGCGCCACCAGAGGTGCGAGCGTAAGAACCGCCTCGCCCAAATTAAGCGCGGCAGAGAAAGCCAGCCACGCTCCCGCCTTGTAATCGCCTCGGGCAAACGCACTGATGGCCGCAGATGCGTCATTCCAGCCGTCATAGACACCAATGGTTGTGCCAATACCCGGAATAACCGACAGGCCAATCTTTATGTAGCTCAGATCCCGCTGCGCAATACGCTCCATCTGACGGCGCTCGATATCCAGCGCCGATCTGGAGGAACCATAGACCTGCTCCTTGAGCCGCCCCATGCGTGCCAGGTACTGCATGTCAGTCAGCGACACATGGGACGCCTTGACCGGGTCAATCACGAGAAAACCGTAAGTTCCGACACGCAAAATGGCATTGATGTTCTGAATATTCCGCGCAACGCTCGAACCGGTCTCTGTACTGTTTGCGAAGTAGGTGAGCAGCTCCCTGTTGAGCAGCACATGATTGGAGAGACGTTCAATCAGATGCTGGAACCCGGAACCTTCGAAGAACTTCTGATTACCCGGAGCGCCCGCCAGATACATCAGCGCCAGCCCCGAGGTTTTGTCATGCACCACAGACACCCCGATCAAGGCTTGTTCGGTATAGGAACTGTCCCCCCGGTCTGGTGAGCGTAACCAGGTATAACGGTATTCGATGTCGAATTCGGCGTCAGGTTTGTGATTACCATTGCCGGGTGCGGTCGCTGCCTGCGCCAGCCTGTACCCCCGCTCTGACAGGTGGCTGCGCTGACGTGCGACCCAGGCCTCAAGGTTGATGGCTTGCCTGAACACTCCCAGTCGCCTGGCAATATCGGGAGCTCCGGGCTGGCTACCCCCTACTGTGCGACCCAGAAAAGCACGGGTGATCCTCATGCTGTAAAGCATGGCAACATCCAGATCCAGAATGGTTTTGAGCAGATACTTAAGGTCAATACCCAGCGCCTTGGTATCCACGCCATCCAGAGTGAAGTAGCTGTGCTTGAGACGCAGCATCTGCTGTTCGTCATTCACATCAATATTCTTGCGAGCCAGCTCGGACAAGCTGAAGGTGTGACGCGCAAGACTGACGTCATCCCAGGTTGAAAAGCCGGTGATCGCTATGCTTTCCGACGTATCGCCCGCCAGATGCGGACGCTCGGCCCTCTCGCTCGTTTGCAGCACCTCAACGATGACCCGATCGGGCATATCGACCCTGACCGCATCCGGATCGATATCTCGTTTTAAATCGGCCTTGAGCCGCTCAGCCAGCTTATCGCGGGTAAACACCTCGAATGACGGCAGATGACGGTTCAGATCGTCCTCCAGCCAAAGGGCATTACGTGCGTAAACCACAAGTCCCTTGGCATATTCGGCCCGCTCTTCGACCGATGCCCGCAGCAACCAGTCCGGCAAGTCCTGCGTAGCCAGTGCCGTACGCAATTGTTCAGCCACAAGGTCAATGCCCTGTTCACGGGCCTCATTGCCCGGCGCCAGCAGGTTTTGTGCGGTTTCCAGACGCAAGCGCTCAAGAGACTGCGCAACCGTCGATTCGCTGTACAACAACTGGCCCCTGGCTATAAGCGAAGCAATTTCTTTATAGCCGGCGATTTGATCCTCAACCCCCAGACTGAAGGCATGACCATCGAGCACACGCAGGATAACGGGGCTTTCAGTACCCTCGAGCATTATCGCTGCCCGGGCAGCAGCGCGGTTTTTCAGCGAAACATGGCCGAGCCAGAACCCGTCCGGATCGGCCCGAACGCTGCGGGCCAGTTGGGTCTTGAGCTGAGCCACGGAAGTGAATGCTTGCAAACCGCCCGCATTGCCCGGAACGAACAGAAATACGGGCTCCGGATGTTGATGGTCATCAAGCGCAGGCTGACGAGTTATCACCATCGCCCCCTGCAGCAAATAAGAGCGTTGCGAGGTGCCCAGGGACAGGTCGCAAACGCAGCTGACACTTTGCCCGCGGAGTGAAGACCAGGGTTCGCTGACAACTTCTTTTATCTGTTGATACGCAGATTCGCTCAACCGGCCTTCATACACTTGCAACTGTGCTTCGGCCAGCAAGCTGCGCGACCTGCCCGTAGACAAACGCTGCAACAGACTAAGCCCGCCGGCATCCAGCCGGGTCCAGAAGTCGGCGCCCTGAGACTCGGCCCCTTCAAGCAGCCTGTCCGTTGCCTGTTGAGTTTCGGCACACTGGGTCAGAGCCTGCTCATGAGTATCCCGGTAAGCGGCCAAGCGAGTCATCGCCTGATCAGCAGTGCCTATAAATGACTGCAGGCTTGCTTCGTAGCGTGAGACTTTTCGCTCTCGCAGAGTACCGGGCAAATTGATAGACAGGCTGCCAAATGAAAGGTACTGGTCAGCGTTAAGGGTGTGGCTGTTTTCGGACATGAAAGCGTTCATCCCAAGTGATCGACAGTCACCTGATCTGAACAGAAATCCGGAGTGCATCAGTGGTAGATATATAGTCGCAGGCTAACCCCGTGTTGCCGCGCACAAGCGAAGCACCACAGGGTAAGTACCGTGTTACTTCTTCTTGCGCTTTTTTTCCTGCCTGTCGCGTTTCTCGAAGGCTGCTTCCAGAGCCTCGTTGATCGTGCGTAGCACCTTTACCCGTGCCCAGCGCTTGTCATTGGCTTCAACCAGGGTCCAGGGCGAGATTTCGGTGCTGGTGCGATCCACCATGTCGCATACCGCACTGCGGTACACATCCCACTTTTCGCGATTACGCCAATCTTCCTCGGTAATCTTGAAGCGTTTGAACGGGATTTCTTCACGCTCCTGAAAACGCTCAAGCTGGGTGTCCTTGTCGATTGCCAGCCAGAATTTGACGACAATCGCGCCTGCTGCCGTAAGTTGTTCTTCGAAATCGTTGATTTCGCCATAAGCGCGCATCCAGTCCGCCTTCGTGCAAAAACCCTCGACCCGTTCAACCAGCACCCGGCCATACCAGGAGCGGTCAAAAATGGTGAATTTGCCCCGCGCCGGGATATGTCGCCAAAAACGCCAAAGATAAGGTTGTGCTCGCTC
The DNA here is from genome assembly GCF_900618535.1 of Pseudomonas bubulae. Taxonomy (GTDB): domain Bacteria; phylum Pseudomonadota; class Gammaproteobacteria; order Pseudomonadales; family Pseudomonadaceae; genus Aquipseudomonas; species Aquipseudomonas bubulae. The sequence goes on from NZ_UYJA01000001.1 coordinate 1,273,586, forward strand.
ATCCTCGGAAGGCGCAGCAATAGGCACAATGATGTACTGACGCGGGTCCAGCGCTGCCGCCACCCGCCGGATAGAGCCGCCTTTGCCTGCGGCATCATTGCCTTCAAATACGGCGATCAATGAATGCCGGCGCATCCGTTTGTCACGCATCAGGCCCGATAGACGCGCCTGCTCAGTGATCAATTGCTCCTGGTAATCCTCTTTTTCAAGATGCCGGGTCAGGTCCAGGCAATCGAGCAGGGTCAATTCGCCTTGCTTGTCCGGTAACGGCGGCACACCCGCCGGGCGGGCTGCAACCTTGGGGGTATGCAACGCCGCCTGCAAGCCTTCAAGAAGGATTTTGCCCACAGTCAAACTGCGGTAATAGGGGTCAATACCTTCGACGATATTCCACGGCGCGTAATCACGACTGGTGCGGCGGATCGCCCGCTCGCCATAGCGTACGAACTTGTCATAGGTTTTGGACTGCTGCCAGTCCAGCGGGCTGATGCGCCAGCTGTGCAATGGGTCATCCTTGAGGGTTTGCAGGCGTTCCTTCATTTGTTTTTTGGACAGGTGGAACCAGAACTTGAAGATCACTGCGCCCTCATTGCACAGCATCTTTTCCAGACGTTCGGCGCCCGTGATCGCCTGATCAAGCACGGCATTCTTGAACAGGCCGTGAACCCGGCCCTGGAGCATCTGGCTGTACCAATTGCCAAAAAACACGCCCATCCGCCCCTTGGCGGGCAATTGACGCCAGTAACGCCAGGCCGGCGGATGAGCCAGCTCTTCATCGGTCTGGCTATCAAAAGTCCGCACTTCGATCAGGCGCGGATCCATCCATTCACTAAGCAGTTTGACCGTTTCACCCTTGCCGGCGCCTTCAATGCCATTGATCAGCACAATGACCGAAGCACGCTTTTGCTGATGGAGCTCAAACTGGGCTTCAAGCAACGCTTCACGTAAAGCGGGGGCTTCCCTGTCGTAGGTTTCTTTATCGATGAAATGGCCGATTTCAGCTGATTCGAACATGGAATGCTCCCTGGCAAGATGAACCAAGCCTAGCGGATTGCTCTGCAATATGCAGGAAGAAACCGAGCAAACCTGTCATGGATCAGTCCCGGCCTGACTGATCGGCTAGAATGGCTGCCTTGCCGTTGCCGAGCCACACATGACTACTGAAACTGCCAATGCCCAGATCGACTGGGATGACCAAGGTCGCCCCCATTCACGGGTGTTTGATGACGTGTATTTTTCGGACAAGTCGGGGCTTGAAGAAACCCGCTATGTCTTTATCGAACAGAACGCCCTTGCAGAGCGTTTCGCCGCCCTGCCCGCTGACGGCCATCTGGTTATTGGCGAAACCGGTTTCGGCACCGGGCTGAATTTTTTGTGCGCATGGCAGCTGTTCGAGCAACATGCCCACCCCGATGCGCGCCTGCAGTTCATCAGCGTCGAAAAATACCCGCTGACCCGCAACGACCTGCAACGCGCGCTGGCCCTGTGGCCGGAGCTGACGCCCCTCAGCGAACAATTGCTGGCCGTGTATTTTGCAATCCATCCGGGCTTTCAGACCCTGACCCTGGCCGATGGCCGGGTCACGCTCACGTTATTGATCGGCGATGCACTTGAACAGTTGCCGCAACTCGACGCCAAAGTTGATGCATGGTTTCTAGACGGTTTTGCCCCGGCGAAAAACCCCGACATGTGGACCCCGGAACTGTTCGCGCAATTGGCACGCCTGGCGGCACCCGATTCGACAATCAGCACATTCACCAGCACCGGCTGGGTACGCCGCGCACTGAATGACGCCGGATTCAAGATGCGCCGCACGCCAGGCATAGGCCATAAGTGGGAAATCCTGCGCGGCACCTTTGTCGGCTTGCCGGACACCGCTTCAACAGCACCCACAGTCAAACCCTGGTTTGCCCGCCCGCCCCGGGTCAAAGGCCCGCGTACAGCACTGGTCATCGGTGGCGGCCTGTCGGGTTGCGCCAGCGCCAATAGCCTGGCCCGCCGCGGCTGGACGGTGATATTGCTGGAGCGCCACGAAAGACTGGCCAAGGAAGCGTCGGGCAACCCGCAAGGCGTTCTGTACCTCAAGCTCTCGGCACACGGTACGACTTTGTCGCAGATGATCGTCAGCGGCTTTGGCTACACCCGTCGTCTGCTGGAACACCTGCAGCGCGGGCGCGACTGGGATGATTGCGGGGTCCTGCAATTGGCTTTCAACGCCAAGGAAGCCGCACGACAGGCCCAACTGGCCGCAGCCTTTCCCCCGGCGCTGGTGCATCTGCTTGACCAACCCCAGGCACAAGCCCTGGCCGGGATCGAACTGGCCCACGGCGGCCTGTTCTACCCCGAAGGCGGCTGGGTTCACCCTCCAGCGCTTTGCCACTACCAGGCCCTGCACCCCAAGGTTCGGGTGCTGACCCACCATGACATTTTGCAACTGCACAAGGTCAATGAGCAATGGCAGGCGTGCCACAACGACCAGGTACTGGCCAGCGCTCCGGTTGTCATTCTGGCTGGCGCTGCCGAGGTCAAGCGCTTCCCGGCCAGCAGCGGCCTGCCACTCAAACGGATTCGCGGGCAAATCACTCAACTGGTAGAAACCCCTGCCAGCGCCGTATTGAAAACCGTAGTGTGTGCCGAGGGCTATGTGGCTCCTGGCCGCCTCGGTGAGCACACGCTGGGCGCCAGCTTCGACTTTGATAACGAAGACCTGACCACCACCCCGCAGGGGCATCAAGGTAACCTCGAGCTGCTCGAGGAAATCTCACCGGACCTGGCCCATCGGCTCGGTGACGAACAACTCAACCCTGACACCCTGCGTGGATGGGCAGCGTTCCGCTGCACCAGCCCGGACTACTTGCCAATTGTAGGCCCGCTCGCGGATCCGGAGCAGTTCGCCAGCGCCTATGGCGTGTTGCGCAAGGATGCCCGACAGGTGCCTGACGTCCCCTGCCCGTGGCTTGATGGCTTGTACGTCAACAGCGGCCACGGCTCTCGCGGGCTCATCACCGCACCCCTGTCTGGCGAAATACTCGCCGCCTGGATCAACGATGAACCCCTGCCCGTATCCAGAGCAGTGGCCGAAGCCTGCCTGCCGAACCGGTTCGGGCTGCGGGCCCTGATCAAAGGGCTGTAGAGGGCGACCCCTCAAGGGACTTGGGCGCCAGCAGCGCCTCGGTCTTTTGCAGGCTCCAGACATCGACAGCCGCGTCCATCTGATGGCGAACTTCGCTGACCTCGCGCAGATAGCGCTCACTGTTCATTTCTGGAGATCTTTTAAGCAAGTTGCTTAACGCCTCGAAGTACGGCTCGGTCAGCGCGCCATATTGCGTCCTGTGGGTACGTATCAAGTACTCCCGCCAAAACTGGCGGGTGCTGATAAAGATGTTCAGCGAGGCCGTTTTCTCGGCCTTTTCGACTTCCAGCCGCGCAATGTCCAGATCTGCCTGAGTCACCCCGGCCAGTGATTTAAACGCCATGCTTTCAGGTTGCCCCGGCAGCTCAAGGGCTCGCGCCAGGCCCACACGGTAAGCCAGGTGCATCTCAAGCTCGTCCGGTGCCGGGCCTGCCCCCTCAAGGCGTAACAAAAAGTGCTCGTGGGCGATTCTGGCGAGCCTGTCGAGCCTGAAAAGCCCTTTGCCCAGAGTCAGCAGTTGCTGCTTCTGAGGCGAGCCCGCGCCTGAAAGCCCGGACAGTTCCATTTGCACTTCCATCTCGCTGAACGTAAAAGCCACACTGTCTGTACAGCTACGCGGCGAAGCCGCAATATCCAGCACATCACGGCGCAAGGAGGAGCTCTCGTTGGCCGCTTCAATCATTTCCCAGACACGTCGGCTGAAATCCTGACGCACTTCATGGGCGTCCGCAGTCGATGTCAAACGGCTGAGCACCGTAAAAAAATCGTCTGAAGCCGCATCGGCTCGCAAGCTGTTCCATAACAGCTCTCTTCTTCGCAATTCCTGAGCGGTAATACCCGCCGTCCAGAACTCGAACGCCGCCGCCTCGCTCATCAACTGTTCGCTGTTGATGCCCATGCTGCTGCCACCCTGCATGGCATAGCGGGCCAGACGCAGGCGGCTGGTGGCGGACAACGGGTTGCCGGCCAGGGAAATATTGCGCGTCACAGTGGGTGAGGCCTGATAGACATGTTCAGGTATGTCGATAATACGGTTTTCCCGCAGATCGGCCGACTCAAGAAACGGGCGGGATATCAGGTCTTGCGGCCATTGGTCGATCCAGGTACGACGCAAATAGACCCGACGCAAAAAACCCAGATTACTGAGGCTAAGGTTCGGACCCAGCAGGTTGTCATTGAGGTTGAGCACTTGCAGCTTGCCCAGCGAGTTCAATACCGACAGGTTGCCCGGGTTCAGATACAACAGGTTACGGGCCAGGGACAAACGCTGCAGATTGGGCATGCGCTCCAACTGCCTGGGCAGGTTGACCATGCGATTGTTATCCATTTCAAGGGCAACCAGCCCGCTGAAATGTTCAAGGAATGCATTGGCCGTGTCCCGGCAATTCATGTTGCTGAGTTTCAATTCCCGCACATGGCTGAAGTCGGCAATGGCTGGCAGATCCGGAAAGTTGCCCAATCGAAAGCCGTCCAGGCTCAGGCTGTGCAACTCTTCGTTGTGAGCCCAGGGAATATGAGCGGGGTTTTTACGCCAGCAACGCTCAATCAGCCCTGCAGCCTGATATCGGTTCTCGGGGTAGTCATATAGGGTATCGGTCGGAACAACTTCACCCGGAGTGGCATCGATCCAGGCTTGCAGGCTCGTTAGCAAGGCCCTTCTCTCGCGCTTGCGCTCACGCAGGATATTGAGCGGTTCAAGCCCCCGCTCGACCAGGGTGTCGAGGTATTCAATGACTTGCTCATCTTCAAAGTCGGAGTAAATCCTGCGCACACGGCGCTGCAATTCCCAGGAGTGCTCACCGGATGTCATTCCGCACAGGGGGTAGCCCACCTGACCATCTGCCAAGGTAATCGGCGGTTTGAACCCCGGTTTGATCGGCTGTATGCGCAACACCTGGGCGGACTCCTGACGGGCATTGGCCGCCCGCTTTGCCAGGGCCGCATTGAACGCCGGGGCATCCGTGTTTGCAGCAAAGCCCATGGCATCGCGCTCAAGATCGGTCAGGGATTCAAACACGGCAGTGGATAATGGCAGAGGACCGCCAGGCTCAAGCAAATGGACATGACCGCGTGGCCGGTAACGCTCGTAGCCCCGCAGCGTTTTGACCAGCACGTGCGGTGGGGTCGTCTGTACGCCGCCCCAATAATGAGTCATGGCGCCTGAAATCGAATCTTCGCGAATCTCCAGCGCCTTGTCAGCAGGCCAGCCGGGCAGTTGATCCAGATAATGCAAGGCCAGCCGCTCAGTGTCGTCATTGGCCTGATGCTCAAGATAAAAGCCTTCGATCGCCCGGTTTATCCTGGCCTCACGCAGGTGCATGCGCGCCAGCTCGGCCAGTTCCAGCGGCACTCTGCCCCTGCGCAAATGTTCAAGCTGCGGATTACTGGCCGACTCAACCAACGCTTGCGCTACCGTACGGGGCAACCCCGGAAAGTCACGTTCGATGGGCAAGGCTTCTGCCGCAGACGAGATATTGAAAAGCCCATACAACCTCTCGAAGACCTGACGTTTGTTATCCCGCGCATGACTGCCCAATACCAGGGCCAGTCTGCGGGCCAGTGCCCCCGGAGCAGGCAGGTCATTGCCCAGCAGTTCCCTGACCTGTGAGTCGGACAAGGCCGCAAGAACAGCATCCAGCAACTTGCCTTGCTCAACGACAGAGCTTGTCAGGTTGATATGGGACGTAGCCGGCCACATCACACTGGCATAGTGCGCAAGGCGGTTTCCCGTATCGTCGGCAACCGTCAACACCTTGCCCGCTGGCCATTTCGGCAATGCCGGCAAGAGCTGTAATTGCAGCTCGCTCCAGCGCCGGGAGGCATACTGGTCGGTACTCATCTGTGCGACAAAGGTGTCGATAAGCTGGTTGATTTCAAAGCGCTTGAGGCTGACTTTCAGCAAGGAAGGCGGCGCCAGACTTTCCAGATGCATGCGGCGCAGGACGCCCGGTGCCGTGTCAGTCAGTTCCCGAATCCGTTCCAGTGTCTGCCTGTCCAGTGCTGCTGTTGCCGATCCCAAACGGCCCAGCAGCGTCGCACTGTCTTGCCACTCCAGTGGCCGCTCATGGGCATGCTGCCAGGCCCCTTCGTTGTTATGTAGCAAGGCAGGCCTGAAAGCATCGGCCCTGCGCGGATGAGGTATGCGCCATTGCCTGCGCTCGCTGTCGAATTCGACAGGATAGTGCTTGCCGTCCACGTCTACATACTGCCTGCCATGAAGGCTGAGTAAACCTTGGGCATCAGCTGTATAGCGATGCTCGCCCATTACTTTATGCTCGTAGTGCTGCAGGTTTTTATTCCATAACCGGGTGGTGCCATCATCACGACTGACGGGTTGAAAGCCTTCAAAGTGCGCCCGGGTGGCTGCGCTCAAACGACTGGCAGCGGCTTTGACAGCTCCCAGCCCGACCACTACCCCTGCGTTGACGGCCAGATCCGTGGCGACATTGAGCAAGTGCTCGCGAGCATGGTCAACATCGCCCTGGGCCCAGTCTTCCACCCCCTCATAGACTTCTTTGAGCATCTCCCCAATGGCCACCGCCAGCATCAGATCGCCCAGCACCGGCACAAAAAGGGCCGCGACGTTTACCAGAAACAACCCTGCCGTTTTGTACATCTGCCAGCGCTCTTCGCGTTCGCGCTCGTCCAGCACGCCGGTGGGCACGGCCAGTTGCCGGGCATCGGCAAACATGTTCCTGAGCTGCACCGTGCACAGGTAATGCGCTGCGCTGATGGTCAGAGGGGTTGCGGTAAGGGCCAGATGCTCGGGCCTGCCAGCGACCTTTTGCATAAACAGCGGCCGTACATTCAAGGCGGTGAAGCGGGAGAAAAACCTGGCATACGCCGGATCCAGCAGGCGATGCTTCAACTCATCGGTGAATACCTGCAATGAACTGAACTCGAACAAGGGTGCCCGCGGGTCATTGGGGATATAGGCAATCAAGCGGTTGCCGGGGTGCAACAACAAGGTGTCGGAAGAGAAGACCACCACCCCGTCAATTTCCGTGTCCAGTATCGACAAGGAACTTGGCACCATCGGCTTGCCGTCCAGTTGCACCCCGTGCACCTGGGCAGTACTGGCGGGCAGAGCCAGGGCGGCAAGCAGTGTGGTATAGGCTGCCTGACTGATTTGTTTCTTGAGGTAGGCGACATGCGCGTCGACCGCCATGTCATGGGTTTTTAAAAGCCTGAGGTTCGACTCTGTCGCCAAATGCCTGGGCCCGGGAGTTCCCGACGCCGTAACGCCCAAAGCATGCTCCAGATACTGTTGATACTTGAGCCCCAGATCCAGCCTGCGGCATAGCGCGGCAAAGTGGCAGGGCTCGAGAGGGCTGATCTGCTGAGGATGGCCACCGTAGCGGATATGGCTTTGCGGATTAAAGCCGTTTGCAAGGGCCTCGTCGGCCGAAAAATTCTGCAGGGCTGCCCACAGCAGGGTTTTCGGCTCGTCATGCACCAGGTAATGGCGAACGGAACTGAACAACGTGATATTGGGGATCAGGTGAACATGCACCACCGCCAGATAGTCACGGTGAATATTCAGTGACGACCCGAACTCACGCCTGACCTCGGCTGCCAGCAATGCCCCGCAGTACACCTCGACACTTTGCAGCTCACCGAACTTCTTGCCGACCAGGCCATGATAGAAACGGCTACTGGCCATGGATGCATTCATGGCCGCAATGACCTGTGGATCAGCGCCCAACAACCATTTGGGCATATGGCTGTGGACCAGTTCCAGGGGTTCCAGGTCACTGAGCGTGGTATCGCGAGCATCCAGCGGGGGCATATGGCGGGGCATATCCGGTCTTCTGCAGGTCAGAGAGCGCCTAACCTAACGTGGCGTCGCAGGGGATGTGACATAGATAAATAGTGCTCTTCAGCCAAAACCCTGCTGGCCTCCCAAGCCCCGACAAAACAACCACTTGTAACTTTTATTGAACGATCCGGGCACAGGTCACTCGATAAAACACGGTCATTTATGCCGGAGCGAGTGCCTTGTGCCTTGCACCGCAAGGGCTGGCGATGCAGTCAAAAACTGCATCGCCCTTTAAAACCGGGCCCAAAGCGCTACCAGGCGTCCTGCAAAGACGCTGACTCATCCCTGTAGCACCACATGCCGAAAGACCAAGGATTTACACACCATGTGCGGATTAGCTGGCGAGTTACGTTTTGATCAACACCCTGCCGACCTGGCAGCCATCGAACGCATCACCCACCACCTTGCACCACGTGGCCCCGATGCCTGGGGTTTTCACAGCCAGGGGCCGATAGCCCTGGGCCATCGCCGCCTGAAAATCATGGATTTGTCGGATGGTTCAGCCCAACCGATGATCGACAGCCAGCTGGGTTTGTCGCTGGCCTTCAACGGCGCGATCTATAACTTCCCCGAGCTGCGCGCCGAGCTTGAAGCCCTGGGCTACAGCTTTTATTCGGGTGGCGATACCGAAGTGCTGCTCAAGGGCTATCACGCCTGGGGCGAAGCGCTGCTGCCCAAGCTCAATGGCATGTTTGCCTTTGCCATCTGGGAACGCGATGCCCAGCGCCTGTTTCTGGCCCGCGATCGTCTGGGGGTCAAGCCGCTGTATCTGTCGCGTACCGGTGAGCGCTTGCGCTTTGCCTCGACCCTGCCGGCGCTGCTCAAGGGCGGTGATATCAGCCCCATGCTCGACCCGGTGGCGCTTAATCACTACCTGAATTTTCATGCCGTTGTACCAGCGCCACGCACGCTGATTGCCGGTATCGAAAAGCTGCCACCCGCGACCTGGTTGCGTATTGACGCCAATGGCCACACCGAGCAAAAAACCTGGTGGACCCTGCCCTACGGCCCGCGTGCCGATGAAGTCAATCTGACCCTGGAAGATTGGCGCGATCGTGTCCTCGACAGCACCCGCGAAGCCGTGGCCATCCGCCAACGGGCGGCGGTGGATGTCGGCGTGCTGCTCTCTGGCGGTGTCGACTCCAGTTTGTTGGTGGGGTTGTTGCGCGATGTGGGCGTACAGGATCTGTCGACTTTCTCCATCGGCTTTGAGGACGCAGGCGGCGAGCGCGGGGATGAATTCCAGTATTCGGATTTGATTGCCCGGCATTACGGTACGCGCCATCACCAACTGCGCATTGGCGAGCACGAAATCATCGAGCAACTGCCAGCGGCCTTCCGCGCCATGAGCGAGCCGATGGTCAGTCATGACTGCATCGCCTTTTATCTGTTGTCGCGTGAAGTGGCCAAGCATTGCAAGGTGGTGCAAAGCGGCCAGGGCGCTGACGAACTGTTTGCCGGCTATCACTGGTATCCACAAGTAGATGGCGCCAGCGATCCTTATGCCGCGTACCGCGAAGCCTTTTTCGACCGCAGTTACGACGAGTACAAGGCCACCGTCCAGCCACAATGGCTGACAGCCAATGACGCCGCTGGCGACTTTGTGCGTGAGCATTTCGCACAGCCGGGGGCCCAGGCCGGGGTGGACAAGGCCTTGCGCCTGGACAGCACCGTGATGCTGGTGGATGACCCGGTCAAACGGGTGGACAACATGACCATGGCCTGGGGCCTGGAAGCCCGCACGCCGTTTCTCGATTACCGCCTGGCCGAGCTGTCAGCGCGGATTCCAGCGCGCTTCAAACTGCCCGACGGCGGTAAGCAGGTACTCAAGGAAGCCGCACGACTGGTGATCCCCAGCGAAGTCATCGACCGCAAAAAAGGCTATTTCCCGGTGCCGGGGCTCAAGCACTTGCAGGGCAACACCCTCAACTGGGTGCGCGACCTGCTGCTGGACCCGAGCCAGGATCGCGGCCTGTTCCAGCCAGCCATGCTTGACCAGTTGCTGACCAACCCGCAAAGCCAGCTGACCCCCCTCAACGGCTCCAAGCTGTGGCAACTGGCCGCCCTGAACCTGTGGCTGAGCGAACAAGGAATCTGATCGATGAAACCTCTCGCTACGGCTTATAGCCAGCGTTTACTGCGTGGCCAGACGCCTTCCTATGAACGCCTGCAAGCCCGCTTTGCCGAGGATGGCAGCGAACTGAATGCCTGCCCCGTGGCCGTACACTGCGGCTGGGGCCGGCTGTTGATCGGGCATACCTTTCCCGATCCCGTCACCCTGGCCGAAGAGCTGCTCAACGAGCAGCCCGGCGAGCGCGATATTGCCCTGTATGTCGCCGCGCCCCAGCAGGTGCTGGCGCAGTCGCCGCAACAACTGTTTCTCGACCCCTCGGATACGCTGCGCCTGTGGTTTACCGATTACCGCCAGGCCACCCGCGTGTTTCGCGGCTTCCGTATCCGCCGCGCACAAAGCGAGGCGGACTGGAACGCGATCAACACCCTGTACCTGTCACGCTCCATGCTGCCCATCGACCCGACCCTGCTGACCTCGCGCCACGACGGCGGCCCGGTGTACTGGATGGCCGAAGACGAGGACAGCGGCGCGGTGATCGGCAGTGTCATGGGCTTGAACCATCACACCGCATTCAACGACCCCGAAAATGGCAGCAGCCTCTGGTGCCTGGCGGTCGACCCGCTCTGTTCACGCCCGGGAGTGGGTGAAGTGCTGGTGCGGCATTTGGTCGAGCACTTTATGAGCCGCGGCCTGAGCTATCTCGACCTGTCGGTGCTGCATGACAATGCCCAGGCCAAGAACCTGTATGCCAAACTGGGGTTTCGCACCCTGTCGACCTTTGCCATCAAGCGCAAGAACGGCATCAACCAGCCGCTGTTTCTGGGGCCTGGTCCCGAGGTCGGACTCAACCCCTATGCCAGCATCCTCGTTGAAGAAGCCTACAAACGTGGCATCGACGTGCAAATTGACGACGCGGCCGCCGGCCTGTTCACCCTTAGCCACGGCGGGCGACGGATTCGTTGCCGCGAGTCCCTCAGCGACCTGACCAGCGCCATCAGCATGAGCCTGTGCCAGGACAAGTGCCTGACCCACAAGGTGCTCAGCCAGGCCGGCCTGAACGTGCCGACCCAGCAACTGGCGGGCAATGCCGATGACAACCTGGCGTTTGTCGAAGAGCACGGCCGGGTGGTGGTCAAACCGGTGGATGGCGAGCAAGGCAATGGCGTAGCGGTGGACCTGGACAGCATCGAACAGGTGCAACAGGCCATCGAGGCAGCGCGGGCGTTCGACAGCCGGGTGCTGCTCGAGAGCTTTCACGAAGGCCTCGACCTGCGCATCGTGGTGATCGGCTTTGAGGTGGTGGCTGCCGCCATCCGCCGTCCCGCGCAAGTGATCGGCGACGGTCAGCACCGCATTCAGCGCCTGATCGAGGCGCAAAGCCGCCGACGCCAGGCCGCCACCGGTGGCGAAAGCCGAATCCCGCTGGACGCCGAAACCCTGCGCACCGTGCAGGCCGCAGGCTATGACTACGACAGCATCCTGCCTGCCGGGCAAGTACTGGCCGTGCGCCGCACCGCCAACCTGCACACCGGCGGCTGCCTGGAAGACGTCACCGCCGTGCTGCACCCGGTGCTGGCCGACGCCGCCATTCGCGCAGCCCGGGCCCTGGATATTCCGGTGGTGGGGCTCGACCTGATGGTGCCCGCCGCCGACCAACCCGACTATGTATTTATTGAAGCCAACGAACGCGCCGGGCTGGCCAACCATGAACCACAGCCCACCGCCGAGCGCTTTATCGATCTGTTGTTTCCCCACAGTCAGCCTGCTCAATAGCTGACCGGCCCTCAGGAGTTTTTATGAACCGCAGCCTCCCTGAACCCGACCTCGACTACCTGCAACGGGTATTGCTGGAAATGCTCGCCATTCCCAGCCCCACTGGTTTTACCGACACCATCGTGCGCTATGTCGCCGAACGCCTCGACGAATTGGGGATCCCTTTTGAACTGACCCGCCGCGGCACCTTGCGCGCCACCCTCAAGGGCCAGAAAAACAGCCCGGACCGCGCCGTGTCCGCCCATCTGGATACGATTGGCGCCAGCGTGCGGGCGATCAAGGACAACGGCCGGCTGGTGCTGGCACCTGTTGGTTGCTGGTCGAGCCGGTTTGCCGAAGGCAGCCGCGTCAGCCTGTTTACCGACAACGGCGTGATCCGTGGCAGTGTCCTGCCATTAATGGCTTCTGGCCACGCCTTCAATACCGGCGTGGATGAACTGCCGATCAGTTGGGACCATATCGAGTTGCGCCTGGATGCCTACTGCGCCACCCGCGCGGATTGCGATTCCCTGGGGGTCAATATCGGTGACTTCGTAGCGTTCGACCCACTGCCGGAATTTACCGAAAGTGGCCATATCAGTGCGCGGCATCTGGATGACAAGGCGGGTGTGGCGGCCCTGCTCGCCGCCCTGAAAGCCATTGTCGACAGTGGCGAACAGCCCCTTATCGACTGTCATCCGCTGTTTACCATCACCGAAGAAATCGGCAATGGTGCGGCAGCGGCCTTGCCGTGGGATGTGAGCGAGTTTGTCGGGATTGATATTGCTCCGGTGGCTCCGGGCCAACATTCCAGCGAGCATGCGGTCAGTGTGGCGATGCAGGATTCGGGCGGCCCCTATGACTATCACCTGTCGCGGCATTTGCTGGGGCTGGCCAGTGACAATGAGTTGCCGGTGCGCCGGGACATGTTCCGTTATTACTTCAGCGATGCTCATTCGGCCGTGACGGCGGGGCATGATATTCGCTGTGCGTTACTGGCGTTTGGCTGTGATGCCACCCACGGGTATGAGCGCACCCATATTGATAGCCTGGCGGCGTTGAGTCGTTTGCTGGGTGCCTACATCCTCAGCCCGCCGGTGTTTGCCAGCGATGCCCAGCCGGCGCAGGGCTCACTGGACCGCTTCAGCCATCAGATCGAACATGATGCGCAGATGGAAAGCGATACGCGAGTGCCGTCGGTAGAGAGTCTGGTGGGGGAAAATCGGAGCTGAAGCAAAGCCCCAACCCTCTCCCAGAGGGAGAGGGTTGGGGTGAGGGCAGACGTCAGACCTGAGCCTGAGCCCCTTCAAACCATGCCAGTTTCTCACGCAGCAAAACCACTTCGCCCACGATCACCAGCGTAGGCGCATGCACTTCATGCTCCGCCACCAATGTCGGCAAGTCGGCCAGGGTACCGGTAAACACGCGCTGGTTGGACGTAGTGCCCTGCTGAATCAACGCAGCCGGGGTATCAGCCGAACGACCATGCTTGATCAACTGCTCGCAGATGATCGGCAAGCCCACCAGGCCCATGTAGAACACCAGAGTTTGCGCCGGAGCAACCAGGTCGCTCCAGGGCAGGTTGCTGGTGCCGTCTTTCAGGTGGCCGGTAACAAAGCGCACAGACTGCGCGTAGTCGCGATGGGTCAACGGAATACCGGCATACGCCGCGCAACCACTGGCGGCGGTAATACCCGGCACCACCTGGAACGGAATCCCATGGGCGGCCAGCTCTTCGATTTCTTCACCGCCACGGCCAAAGATGAACGGATCGCCACCTTTGAGCCGCACCACGCGCTTGCCCTGCTTGGCCAGATCGACCAGTTGCTGGTTGATCTGGTCTTGTGGCACCGCATGCTCAGCGCGACGCTTGCCCACATAAATACGTTCGGCATCGCGACGGCACAGTTCAAGAATCGCCGGGGCCACCAGACGGTCGTAGAGCACCACGTCTGCCTGTTGCATCAGACGCAGTGCACGGAAGGTCAGCAGATCGGGATCACCCGGCCCGGCACCCACCAGATACACCTCACCGGTGGTTTCGACGGCCTGACCTTCAATCTTGGCCAGCAGCAAGCGCTCGGCTTCAGCGCCCTGCCCGGCCAGCAAACGGTCGGCAATCGGGCCCTGGAACACATCTTCCCAAAACCCGCGACGCTGCTGCACATCCGGAAACAAGCCTTTGACCCGGCTACGGAAGCGCGCCGCAAGGCCCGCCAACTGGCCGTAGGTCGACGGAATCCAGGTTTCTATCTTGGCCCGGATCAACCGCGCCAGCACGGGCGCATCACCACCACTTGAAATGGCAATTACCAGCGGCGAACGGTCGACAATCGCCGGGAAGATCACGCTGCACAAGGCGGGCGCGTCGACCACGTTGACCGGTACGCAACGGCGATGGGCGTCGGCGGAAACCTGAGCGTTAAGTGGCTCATCGTCGGTGGCGGCGATGATCAGGACGCACCCTTCAAGGTCGGCCTCGGCATATCCGCGCAGCACCTGTTCGCCACCGCTGCTGTTTATCAACTCGCACAACTGTGGCTCCATGGCGGGTGCGACCACCCGCAGCACGGCACCGGCATCGGCCAGCAGGCGGGATTTGCGCAAGGCAATCTCCCCACCGCCAACCACCAGTACACGGCTGCCACGCAGGTTATGAAACAGCGGCAGAAACTCCATTTAGCCGATGACCTCAATACCGCCCATGTAAGGCTTGAGCACGTCCGGCACACGGATCGAACCGTCAGCCTGCTGGTAGTTTTCCAACACGGCTACCAGGGTGCGGCCTACCGCCAGACCGGAACCGTTAAGGGTGTGTACCAGTTCCGGCTTGCCGGTTTCCGGGTTACGGAAACGCGCCTGCATGCGACGGGCCTGGAAATCACCGCAGTTGGAGCACGACGAAATTTCGCGGTACTTGTCCTGGCTCGGGACCCACACTTCCAGATCGTAGGTTTTAACTGCGCTGAAACCCATGTCACCGGTGCACAGCGCCAGGGTGCGGTAAGGCAGTTGCAGCAGTTGCAGAACCTTCTCGGCATTGCCGACCAGGCCTTCCAGCGCGTCCATCGAGGTGGACGGCTCAACGATCTGGACCATCTCGACCTTGTCGAACTGGTGCTGACGGATCATGCCGCGGGTATCGCGCCCCGATGCACCGGCCTCGCTGCGGAAGCACGGCGTGTGCGCCACCAGCTTGATAGGCAGGGCCTTGTGTTCAACGATTTCGCCGGCAACGATATTGGTCAGGGTGACCTCAGCGGTCGGGATCAGGTAGAAATCGGCTTCGCCTTCACGGCTGATCTTGAACAGTTCTTCTTCGAACTTTGGCAACTGGCCAGTGCCTTGCAGCGCCGGGGCCTGTACCAGATAAGGCGTGTAGGCCTCTTCGTAGCCATGCTCACCGGTGTGCAGGTTGATCATGAACTGTGCCAGAGCACGATGCAGACGGGCAATCGGGCCGCGCAGCAAGGCAAAACGGGCACCGGACAGTTTGGCGGCGGTTTCAAAGTCCAGCCAGCCGTGCTGCTCGCCCAGGGCGACATGGTCCTTGATCTCGAAATCAAAGGCAGTCGGGGTGCCCCAGCGACGGATTTCGACGTTGCCGTCTTCGTCAGCGCCTACCGGCACGGACGCATCCGGCAGGTTCGGCAGGCCCAGCAGGATGGCGTCCAGCTCAGTCTGGATGGCTTCCAGTTCAACCTTGCCATTGGCCAGGTCGCTGCCCATGGTCTCGACGCTGGCCATCAGTGGCGCGATATCTTCACCGCGAGCCTTGGCCTGGCCAATGCTTTTGGAGATGGCATTGCGCTCGGCCTGCAGCTTCTCGGTCAGGGTCTGGACTTCTTTACGCTTGGCTTCCAGCGCGTCAATGCGCGCCACGTCCAGCTTGAAGCCACGGGATGCCAGGCGATCCGCTACGTCCTGCAGGTTGCTACGTAACAGTTTGGAATCAAGCATGTCGGTTTCTCGTTTATCAAAGTTTGGTCAAGGACAGGCCAGCCCAGGTTGCGAGCAGCCCGCCGAATACGCTGAGGGCCGCATAGCCCAATGCCAGTGGCACCTGCCCGCTTTCCAGCAGGCGCACCGTATCCAGTGAAAAGGATGAAAAAGTGGTCAAGCCACCCAGGAAACCGACCATCAGCCCGGCGCGGACTTCAATCGGTACTTCCGGGCGTATCAGAAAAAGTCCGTACAGGACGCCAATCAGCAGGCAGCCCACGATATTAACGGCCAATGTCGCGGTATAAAAGTGCCGCGGCCAATTGGCGTTGATCCAGTTACCCGTAGCGAAGCGCAACAATGTACCTGCAATGCCACCCACCGAGACCGCTGCAATCAATGGAATCACGGTTTTCTCCGCTGTTTGGGGCTGGCCCGGTCCAGTGCGGCGAGGTATTTCAACTTTTCGCCGATTTTGAGCTCAAGGCCCCGTGGCACCGGCTGATACAGGTTCAAGGGTTCAAGTTCGTCCGGGTAATAGTCTTCCCCGGCCGCGTACGCGTCAGGCTCGTCATGGGCATAGCGATACTCGTCGCCATAACCCAGTTGCTTCATCAGCTTGGTCGGCGCATTGCGTAAATGCAGCGGCACTTCCAGCGAGCCGTGTTCTGCCGCGCTGCGCAGTGCGGCCTTGAAACCCATGTACACCGCGTTGCTTTTCGGTGCGCAGGCCAGGTAAGTGATGGCCTGGGCCACTGCCAGTTCGCCTTCCGGGCTGCCGAGCCGCTCTTGCACATCCCAGGCCGACAGGCACAGGCTCAGAGCTCGCGGGTCGGCGTTGCCGATATCCTCACTGGCCATGCGTACCACGCGCCGGGCGATGTAAAGCGGATCGCAGCCGCCGTCGATCATGCGTGCAAACCAGTACAGGGCACCGTCAGGATTCGAGCCGCGCACCGACTTGTGCAAGGCAGAGATCTGGTCATAAAAGGCTTCGCCGCCTTTGTCGAAACGACGCTGGGTATCACCCAGCAGGTTGTGCAGCAGCTCGGTGCCGATTTCGCTGTGGTCTTCGGCGAGGTCCGAAGCGTTTTCCAGCAGATTGAGCATGCGCCGGCCATCGCCGTCAGTCGCCCGCAGCAAAATCTGAAAGCTTTCTTCGCCAAGGGTCAGGCCGCGCTTGCCCAGGCCCTTGTCTTCGGTCAGCGCACGCTGCACCAGCTTGCGTAGCGCCGCTTCGTCCAGGCTTTTGAGCACATAGACCCGCGCCCGCGAGAGCAAGGCGTTGTTCAGTTCGAACGAGGGGTTTTCCGTGGTGGCACCGATAAAGATCAGGGTGCCATCTTCGACGTAGGGCAAAAAGGCATCTTGCTGCGACTTGTTGAAGCGATGCACTTCGTCGACAAACAGGATGGTGCGGCGCCCATACTGGCCCGCCTGCTGCTTGGCGATTTCGACGGCCTGGCGAATCTCCTTGACCCCGGCCAGGACCGCCGAGACCGTTTCAAAGTGGGCATCCGAGACTTCCGCCAGCAGCCGCGCCAGGGTGGTCTTGCCCACGCCCGGCGGGCCCCAGAAGATCATGGAGTGCAGTGCACCCTGCTCCAGCGCTTCACGCAAGGGCTTGCCGCGGGCGAGCAGGTGCTGCTGACCGACGTATTCGTCCAGGTTGGCCGCCCGCAATCGGGCAGCCAGTGGCTGGGCTATCGGGGCACTTCGAAACAGATCCATGGGCAGCGTTTGAAACCTCTTCCAGGGCTTATTCCTGGATGACATCAGCCCCTTTCGGGATATCGAACTTGAACTTGGAAGCCGGGATCGGCTCGTTGACCTTTACCCCGGTGAACAGGATGTTGGTGCGCTGACCCACGCTGTCGATCAACTGCATGTCGTTGATCTTGCCGCCGCGAAACGACAGGCGCAGGGAGTCGAACAAGGTGTCCTTGGTCTTGGGCTTGAGGGTGAAGTCCATCACGTCACCGGCCTGCTTGGAGGTGATGTCAAAACTTTCGCTGATTTTTGATACATCACCGGACAGCAACAAGGCCGGGGTCTGGGTCAGGCGCTGATCGAGTTTCTTGATCGTAACCTGCTCCAGGTCCGGGTCCCACAGCGAGACTTTCTGGCCATCGGAGACCATCAGTTGCTCCTGGGGAGCATCGGTGTGCCAGTAGAACAGCCCAGGACGCTTTACCGACATTTCGCCGGCAGTTTCCTGCAACTGGGTGCCACTGCCGTCGAGGGTCAGCTGGGAAAAACGGGCCGTGATGGTATCAGAGCCCAACAGTTGGCCAAGACGCTTCACACTCTCGGCGTCGGCATGGGCCGACAGCGAGGAAAAGGCCAGTACCGGTAGCAACAGCATGCTGACAAAACGCATGGACATCCTCATTGATTAGTTAGAAGCCCTGGGGCTGATCAATCGCGCATCGGGGCCGGCGCCAGTACTTCGCGCGAGCCATTAGTGTTCATAGAGGTTACGACCCCGGCCATTTCCATGGATTCAATCATTCGCGCAGCGCGGTTGTAACCGATCTTCAATTTGCGTTGTACAGCAGAAATGGAGGCACGACGGCTTTCCAGTACAAACTGTACGGCTTCGTCATACAAGGCATCCGTTTCAGGGTCGTCCCCACCTTCGCTGCCACCGCCTTCAAAGCCGCTGCCCGCCTCTTCAACACCGTTGAGGATATCTTCGTTGTAGTCCGGAGCGCCGCGCAGCTTCCAGGCTTCAACCACGCGGTGAACTTCATCGTCGGACACAAACGCGCCATGAACCCGGATCGGCAAGCTGGTACCTGGCGGCATATAGAGCATGTCACCGTGACCCAGCAGTTGCTCGGCGCCACCCTGATCGATGATGGTACGCGAGTCGATCTTGCTCGATACCTGGAACGCCATGCGGGTCGGGATGTTGGCCTTGATCAGGCCGGTAATCACGTCCACCGACGGGCGCTGGGTCGCGAGGATCAAGTGGATGCCCGCAGCCCGAGCCTTCTGGGCAATACGGGCGATCAATTCTTCAACTTTCTTGCCGACGATCATCATCATGTCGGCAAATTCGTCGACCACTACCACGATGGTCGGCAACTTCACCAGCAACGGTGCTTCGTCGTGAATGCTTTCGCGCTTGTACAGCGGATCGACCAGCGGCTCGCCGGCATCCTGGGCGTCCTTGACCTTCTGGTTGAAGCCGGCGAGGTTACGCACGCCCATTTTGGCCATCAGCTTATAGCGGCGCTCCATCTCGGCAACGCTCCAGCGCAAGGCGTTGGCGGCGTCCTTCATGTCCGTTACCACCGGGCACAGCAGGTGCGGGATGCCTTCGTAGATCGACAATTCAAGCATTTTCGGGTCGATCATGATCAGCTTGGCGTCTTCCGGGCCAGACTTGAACAGGATCGACAGGATCATGGCGTTAACGCCTACAGACTTACCAGAACCGGTAGTACCGGCTACCAGCAAGTGCGGCATTTTCGCCAGGTCGGTGATCACCGGCCGCCCACCAATGTCATGGCCCAGGGCCAGAGCTACCGGCGACTTGGCGTTATCGTACTCAGGGGTCGACAACACTTCGGAGAAGCGCACGATCTGGCGGTCTTCGTTGGGAATCTCGATACCGACGGTGGTTTTGCCAGGAATGACCTCAACCACCCGCACACTGGTCACGGCCAGCGAGCGCGCGAGGTCCTTGGCCAGGTTGGCAATGCGGCTGACCTTTACGCCAGCAGCAGGTTGAATTTCGTAACGGGTAATCACCGGGCCCGGGTGGATGGAATCCACCGTCACTTCGACGCCGAATTCCTTGAGCTTGATTTCCAGCAAGTGGCCAACGGCCGCTAGGGATTCGGGGGAATAATTGAGCTGTTTTTTCTCGGCCGGATCCAGAATCGAGATCGGCGGCAAGGTACCTTCAACCGCGCTGTCCACAAACAACGGCGCCTGTTTCTCTTTTTGCACGCGCTTGCTCGGCTCGGGCGCCTTGGGCGGTGCCGGGGCAATCACTGCCGGCACGTGTTTTTCACGCTCGGACATGTGCTTGCTCAACGCCTGCTCGCGCTCGATCAGGCGCTCTTTGGCCTTGGCCTGCTCACGCTTGTCGGAAACGCTTGGCGCGACCACTTCATTGACCCGGGCATCCACTTCGCGCAGCTTGGCCTGCAGTTGCTTGCGCTCGTTACGTTCGGCCCACCAACGGTTGGCCGCGCCCTGGATCAGCTCGAACAGGTCGAGGGTGATCTTGCCCGTCACGTCCATGACCTTGAACCATGACAGGTCGGTAAACACCGTCAGGCCAAACAGGAACAAGGCAATCAATAGCAGGGTACTGCCCTGGATATTCAGTGCATTCCTGGCCAGGTCGCCCAGGCTTTCGCCCAGCGCACCGCCCGCCCCCGCAGGCAGACCCGAGGCAGAGTGAAAATGGATATGGGCCAGCGCCGCACCGGAGAGCACCAGAAAAATCAGGCCGACCAGCCGCCACGAAAACAGCCAGCCGCTCCACTGCCAGGGCTGATGCCGCTCGCGGAAGATCTGGTAGGCCTTGACCGCCAGCAGCAGCGGGAAAATATAGGCAAAGTAACCCAGCACCATAAACAGGATGTCGGCACTGTAGGAGCCGGCTGGCCCGCCGAAGTTCTGTACATCGACAACCCGGCTGTTATGGCTCCAGCCGGGGTCATCCTTGCCATAGGTCAGCAGGGCCATCATCAGGAACAGGCACAGGGCGCCGATAGCGATCAATGCACCTTCCTTGAGCCGGTAGTGCAATTGCTGACGCCAGAGAGGAACTGCTTTGGGTGCTGCTGTGGATTTCTTCAAAACGGGTCTTTTCCTGCGCCTGTGGCGCGCCCAACTATTAATTGACTAATGTGACTGCAAAATACTGCTCATAGCGAGCAGACGACAAGTTCGGACTTGAAATGAGCCCTGCCCTTATTATTGCGTGCTGCAACGTGGAGCAGTTTAGATCAGCTCATACAGGCAGGCCATTGTACGGGTTTGAGCCGCTGATGCCATGCTGGCCATAACTCGCCGGGAAGCGCCAATTTGAGCATGTATTACCTTTTGTGACAAAGACTTATACCACCACCAAAACACAGCTTGTAATTAACTGGCAGATCGACTGAGACCGCACTTGCGTGAAAGAGTTGCAGCCGCCCTCCCCTTCTTGTGCAAGACTCAATGCCATGCTGACCTGGTTAAAACGCGACACCCTGACATTTCCGCCACTGGCCAACGCCATGCGCGAACCCAATGGCCTGCTGGCCGCTGGCGGTGACCTGTCCGCCGACCGGCTGATCCAGGCCTATCGCCATGGCTGTTTTCCGTGGTTCAGCGAGGGCCAGCCAATCCTGTGGTGGTCGCCTGATCCGCGCACGGTGCTGTTTCCCGAAGAGCTGCATATCTCCCGCAGTTTGGGCAAACTGCTGCGCAAGCAACGCTACCAGGTGAGTTTTGACCGCGACTTCGCAGCCGTGATCCAGGCCTGTGCCGCTCCACGAGACTATGCGGATGGCACCTGGATTACCGACGACATGCAAAACGCCTATATCGAACTGCATGCCCGCGGCCATGCCCATTCGGTGGAAGTCTGGGACAACGGTGAGCTGGTGGGCGGTTTGTATGGCCTGGCCATGGGCCAGTTGTTTTTTGGCGAGTCCATGTTCAGCCGTGCCGACAACGCCTCAAAGTTCGGCTTCGCCACGCTGGTCAGACAGCTGCAGGCCTGGGGGTTTGTGCTGATTGACTGCCAGATGCCTACAGATCACCTGCAAAGCCTGGGTGCGCGTTCAATCCCGCGCCAGATATTTGCCGAGTATTTGCAAAAACATCTGGATCTTCCCACAACTGCGCAGTGGGTTTAGTAGGCGACTTTTGCGCGCTGGCTTACACTTAATTTAAAGATTTTCCGAGGGTTCATCATGACCGAGTTGGCGCGCTTGAAGTTTTATGCCACTCAACCTCACGCATGCAGCTACTTGCCTGGCGAACAGGCCACCACGCTGTTCCTCGACCCCAGCCAGCCGATGGATGTGCAGGTTTATGCCGATTTGTCCGAGATGGGTTTCCGGCGCAGTGGCGACCATCTTTATCGCCCGCATTGCCTGAAGTGCGATGCCTGCACCCCGGCGCGCATCCCGGTTGCCCGCTTCCTGCCCAACCGCCAGCAAAAACGCATTTTCAAGCGCAATGCCGACTTGCAGGTAGAGGCGGTAAAACCGGCGTTCAGTGAAGAGAACTTTGATCTTTACCAGCGCTATATCGAGCAGCGCCATGCCGATGGCGATATGTACCCGCCCAGTCGCGATCAATTTTCGACCTTCCTGGTGCGCGACCTGGCGTTTTCCAGATTTTACGAATTCCGCCTTGATGGCCGTTTATTGGCGGTCGCCGTCACGGACGTGCTGCCCAATGGCCTGTCGGCGGTCTACACCTTCTACGATCCCGACGAAGAGCGGCGCAGCCTGGGGCGCTATGCAATCCTCTGGCAAATCGCCGAAGCGCGCCGCCTGGAGCTGGATGCGCTGTATCTGGGGTACTGGATCAAGAACTGCAAGAAGATGAATTACAAGACCGAATATCGGCCCATTGAGCTCTTAATCAATCAGAGATGGAGCTCTCTTGATTGAACCCTTGGCTTAACCCCCATTTTTCGGGCACAATGCACGCCGCTTTTGCCTGGCGCAGTTGCACCGGGCCATTCATTGGACACCGAGGGCTTTACTGCATGTCGAAAGAAGACAGCTTCGAAATGGAAGGCACTGTCGTCGACACCCTGCCCAACACCATGTTTCGTGTGGAGTTGGAAAATGGGCACGTCGTAACCGCGCATATCTCCGGCAAGATGCGCAAGAACTACATTCGTATTCTTACCGGTGACAAAGTGCGCGTCGAGCTGACGCCCTATGACTTGAGCAAAGGGCGCATCACTTACCGCGCTCGCTAAGCAAGTCAATACAAAACGCCCGGCTCTGCCGGGCGTTTTTGTTTGTCTGCGATTTGAGCCTGCCGTGGGAGCAAGCCTGCTCGCGAAGCAAACGACGCAATTTTTCGGGCAAACCGCAGTGATCCCTTCGCGAGCAGGCTCGCTCCCACAATCAGGGCTCAACATATAAAGTTTGAACTCCTGTAACTGTTTTGTCTTATTAGCTATATACCCAAACCTAACTTCCAAACTTCCTGAACCCTGGCTGTACCAGCCACACTTGCCGGGTTTAAACATTGACTTGCACCCGCGGCCTGAGTAGATTGCACAGGCCGGTCATTCAGGCCGCCTATAAACTTCACAAAAGAAGCCAATGGACACAGTATCTAGTCGCTGTCCGGTCACCGTCACTACGGCGATCCGGGCGCTAAATCCAGACATTGACAGGACTTGCCTGCACGGCGGGGTCAACTGCGCTAGAGCCTGACGCTCCATCGTAACGACCTCACCGGCGACAGTCCGGTCACGAGGTGTGTTATGACCTTTAAAACCCATGTACTACCCGGCGTTCAAGCCTTTGCCTCAAGCATGCGCGTGAAACTTTCACGCGAGCCCACCCTGGCCCGCTCGACCCGCTCACCCTTTTCCACATCCGTTGCCGACGCAAAACCTGCGCACCGCCAGGTGCATTGGCGCGTCAGCCCTGCCACAGGCCAACTGGAGCAGCGCTGGAGCATGGCCGACACCCAGGACCCGCAGAGTCGGTTCTTGCGCTGATTCATAATTAATTAAAACCCTGCCAACCCACTGGAGTTCCTTATGGAAGAAGCCAGTAGTCACCCGCTGCCCGCGTATTAATTACTTCGCAGCAGCGGGACTTTAAAGCGCACTTAACACTTCAATTAAACCGATTGCGAAGTTTGCGACTCGGCATACATTGGCACGCCTGTTAAAAGGCCATTCAATATATGCCCGGTCAAGAGTTGGCGACAGGAGTACTCATCATGAGCGCCGTAAAAAATACTAAAGTTCGGGACAAGAACAGCGCCAGCGACAGCAATAAACTGTCCATGCGTGCCGCTAGGGAAGCACAAAACGGCCTTTCAGCCACCCTGGCCAATGTACGCGCCACTACCGCAGGCCTGACCGAGCAGGAAGCCACTGAACGCCTGCAAAGCGATGGCTACAACGAAGTGGCTCACGACAAGCCGCCTCACGCACTGGTGCAGTTTCTGCTGGCCCTGCATAACCCTTTTATCTATGTGCTGCTGACCCTGGGTGTGATCAGCTTTGTCACTGACTACTGGCTGCCAGAACGCGATGGCGAAGAAGGCGACCTGACCAAAGTCATCATCATTGGCCTGATGGTTGGCCTCAGCAGCCTGCTGCGGTTCTGGCAGGAGCACCGCTCGGCCAAGTCCGCCGAAGCCCTCAAGGCCATGGTCCGCACCACCGCGACCGTGGTGCGGCGCGACAACAGCGGTACCCGCACCTCGGTGCACGAAGTACCGATGCGCGAACTGGTGGCCGGCGATATCGTGCAGCTGTCGGCCGGCGATATGATCCCGGCGGATATTCGCCTGATCGAGTCCCGCGATCTGTTTATCAGCCAGGCCGTGCTCACCGGCGAAGCCTTGCCGGTGGAGAAGTACGACACCCTGGGCGATGTGACACAAAAGTCCGCCTCCAGCACCGCCGCCGACCAGAGCAACCTGCTGGATCTGCCCAATATCTGCTTTATGGGCACCAACGTGGTCAGTGGCACTGCTCGCGCCGTAGTCGTGGCCACCGGCCCGCGCACCTACTTTGGCTCGCTGGCCAAGGCCATCGTCGGCTCGCGCACGCAAACCGCGTTCGATCGCGGAGTCAACAGCGTCAGCTGGCTGTTGATCCGCTTTATGCTGGTTATGGTGCCCATTGTGTTTTTCCTCAATGGTTTCTCCAAGGGCGACTGGGGCGATGCCTTCCTGTTTGCCCTGGCAGTGGCCGTGGGCCTGACCCCGGAAATGCTGCCAATGATTGTCAGCGCCAACCTGGCCAAGGGCGCAACCGCCATGGCCAAACGCAAGGTGGTGGTCAAACGCCTCAATGCCATCCAGAACCTGGGCTCGATGGACGTGCTGTGTACCGACAAGACCGGCACCCTGACCCAGGATCACATCATCCTCGAGCATCACATCGACGCCAGTGGCCAGCGCGATGAGTCGGTACTGGCCCTGGCCTGGCTCAACAGCCATCACCAAAGCGGCATCCGCAACCTGATGGATCAGGCCGTGGTGCAGTTTGCCCTGCAGGACCCAAAATTCAACGCGCCGCACAACTACAGCAAGGTCGATGAACTGCCCTTTGACTTCGTACGGCGGCGCCTGTCGATCATCGTCAAGGACAACCGTGGCGACCACCTGCTGGTGTGCAAGGGCGCAGTCGAAGAAATGCTCGGCATCGCCACCCATGTCATGGAAGGCGACACCCGCGTGGTTCTGGACCCCACACGCCGCGAGCAACTGCTGGCCCTGGCCAACGAGTACAACGAGGACGGCTTCCGCGTACTGCTGGTCGCCACCCGCGAAATCCCCAAGGCACAGGCGCACAAGCAGTACAACACCGCAGACGAGCGCGACCTGGTCATCCGCGGCATGCTCACCTTCCTCGATCCACCAAAGGAAACTGCCGGGCCGGCGATTGCAGCCCTGCAAGAAATCGGCGTAGCGATCAAGGTGCTGACCGGCGACAACGCTGTAGTCACCGGCAAAATCTGCCGGCAGGTGGGCCTGGAGCCAGGCACGCCACTGCTTGGGCCACAAATCGAAACAATGGACGACGCCGCACTGCAACTGGAGGTTGAGCAGCGCACGGTGTTTGCCAAGCTCACCCCGCTGCAAAAATCCCGGGTGCTGAAAGCGCTGCAAGCCAATGGCCATACCGTCGGTTTTCTCGGTGACGGTATCAATGACGCGCCAGCCCTGCGCGATGCCGACGTAGGCATTTCGGTAGACAGCGGCACGGATATCGCCAAGGAGTCGGCTGACATCATCCTCCTGGAAAAGAGCCTGATGGTGCTCGAAGAAGGCGTACTCAAGGGGCGCGAGACCTTCGGCAATATCATGAAGTACCTGAACATGACCGCCAGTTCGAACTTCGGCAACGTGTTCTCGGTATTGGTAGCCAGCGCCTTCATCCCTTTTCTGCCAATGCTGTCGATCCACCTGCTACTGCAAAACCTGATGTACGACATCTCCCAGCTGGCCTTGCCGTGGGACAAGATGGACAGGGAATACCTGCAAAAACCGCGCAAGTGGGACGCCAAGAACATCGGCCGCTTCATGATCTGGATCGGGCCAACGTCGTCGATCTTCGACATCACTACCTTCGCCCTGATGTGGTACGTGTTCTCGGCCAACAGCGTGGAAATGCAGACCCTGTTCCAGTCCGGCTGGTTTATTGAGGGACTGCTGTCACAAACCCTGGTGGTGCACATGCTGCGCACGCGCAAGATTCCGTTCTTCCAGAGCACTGCAGCATGGCCGGTGATCATGATGACCCTCATCGTGATCGTGCTGGGTATCTACGTACCGTTCTCGCCCCTGGGCACCATGGTGGGCCTGGAACCACTGCCGTTGTCGTATTTCCCTTGGCTGGTGGCCACCCTGTTCAGCTATTGCTGTGTCGCGCAACTGATGAAAACGATCTACATCCGCCGTTTCAAGCAGTGGTACTGAGTTGAAACAACGCGGGCCGGCGCCACACCGCGCCAGCCCGCGCGCAAAAAATGAATGCGTGTTCTGTGGAGATTCCTCATGTCGGGAACCACTCTGTTACTCAACCTCGCGGGCGCCATCGCACTTTTGCTGTGGGGCACCCATATGATTTCCACGGCCCTGCTGCGCGGGTTTGGCACCCAGCTGCGCAACTGGATGGGGCGCAATCTGAATAACCGCTGGATGGCACTGATCAGCGGCATAGGCATTACCGGCGTACTGCAAAGCAGTACGGCGGTCAGCCTCATGGCCACGTCCTTTACCGCAGCCGGCACCCTGGGCCTGGCGCCCGCCCTGGCCGTGATGCTGGGGGCCAATATCGGCTCGACCCTGGTGGTACAACTGCTGAGTTTTGATACCTCGCTGGCAATGCCGGTGACTTTGCTGACAGGTTATATCGTCTTTCGCCTGCGCGATGATTCGCGGTTTGAAAGCGTCGGCTGCGCACAGATAGGCCTGGGCCTGATGCTGCTGGCCCTGGGCTTGCTCAGCGCCACTCTGGGCCATATGGAAGCCACCTCGGTGTTTCGCGCCATCATGCAAAGCCTGGAAGGCGATGTGATCATCGCGGTGGTCGCTGCCGTGCTGCTGACCTGGATCTGCCACTCCAGCGTCGCGGTGGTGCTGTTGATCGCCTCGCTGGCAGGTGCTGGCCTGATGACGCCCGCCACCGCCATCGCCTTGATGCTCGGCGCCAATATCGGCGGCGCCTTGCCCTCCGTGATGAGCGCCAGTTCGCCAGTGGCGCGACGCCTGCCTATGGGCAACTTGCTGGCGCGCCTGCTGGGCTCCCTGGCGCTGCTGCCCTGCCTGCCGCTGATAGCCAACTTGCTGGCTCGCAGCGATATCGGCCTGGCACATTGGGTGGTTTACCTGCATACCGCGTTCAATCTGCTGCTGGCCGTGGTGTTCATCGGCCTGATCGAACCTTGCGCACGCCTGCTGACTTACCTGTTTCCCCAGCAGGAGCCACCGGCAGACCCCGGCATGCCGCAATACCTGGACGAGGCCGGGCTTGAAGTGGCCAATATCGGCCTGTCCAATGCCGTACGCGAAGCCCTGCGCCTGGCGGACATGACCTCGCTGATGCTCAACCAGGTGTTGCAGCTGTTCGAGAAACCCGATCCGGACACAGCGGACAAGGTGCGCCAACTGGATCACTCCATCGACCTGCTAAGTGCCGCGATCCGCGCCTATCTTGCAGACATTGGCCAGGATGGCCTGAGCGATGACGATGCCGATCGCGCCCAGGAAGTGCTGATGTTCGTGATCAACCTTGAGCACGCCGGCGACATCCTCGGCAACCTCGCGCAACTGGCTGTTCGCCGCACACGCCGTGGCGAACGCTTTTCCTCATTCGAACTGATCCAGATCCAGGCCATGCACCTGGCCCTGCTGGACAGCCTGAACCTGGCCGTTACCGCGTTTTTGCGTGAGGACGTGAGCGCTGCCAAGGCACTGATCGGCCACAAGGAGACCGTGCGCAAGCTGGAAGCCAGCGCCAGCCGCGAGCACTTTCGCAAGCTGCAGAACGACAAGACGGCCTGGGCCGAATCCGGGGATATCTTCCAGCGGGTGCTGCGCGACTACCGACGCGTCCATCATCATATTGCCGCACTCGGCTATACGGTACTGGAGCGCAATACCGCGTCGGCCCAGGCCGCTTGATCGCAGACAGCAAAAAGGCGCCCAAGCACCAATGCAAACCAGTCATGGGCATTGTGGGAGCGGGTTTTCCCGCGATACAGACGACGCGGTTCAACTATCAAACCGCGCTGTTCCAATCGCGAGCAAGCCCGCTCCCACAGGGATTTTGCATCCCGCCCAACTGATCGTCACTGGCCCGAAGTCGCCTTTTATGACTACGGTGTTACATCAAGCCATTTCGACTGCGGTTTCAAACTCGAAGGTCAACTCGCCGTTTTCCAGGTCGATGTGTACCACACCGCCATGATCGGCCAGTTCACCAAAGAGAATCTCCTCAGCCAACGGACGCTTGATCTTGTCCTGGATCAAACGGGCCATCGGCCGTGCCCCCATCAGCGCGTCATAACCACCCGCTGCAAGCCAGCCACGCGCCGCATCCGACACCTCGAGCTGCACGTGCTTGTCTTCCAGCTGCGCCTGCAGTTCGGTAAGGAACTTGTCCACCACATGCTTGATAACCTCATGGCTGAGGCGACCAAACTGGATAATGGTGTCCAGACGGTTACGGAACTCGGGGGTGAAGCTCTTCTTGATCGCTTCCATGGCATCGGAAGCATGATCCTGATGGGCAAAGCCCATCGAAGCCCGAGAGGCGGTTTCGGCACCGGCGTTGGTGGTCATGATGACGATCACGTTGCGGAAGTCCGCCTTGCGCCCGTTGTTGTCGGTCAGCGTGCCGTGGTCCATGACCTGCAGCAGCAGGTTGAAGACTTCAGGGTGCGCCTTCTCGATTTCATCGAGCAGCAGTACGCAGTGAGGTTGCTTGGTGATGGCCTCGGTCAGCAAACCGCCCTGATCGAAACCGACATAGCCCGGAGGCGCACCGATCAGACGCGATACGGTGTGGCGCTCCATGTACTCGGACATGTCGAAGCGAATCAGCTCGATACCCAAAGCTTTGGCCAACTGGCGTGCTGCCTCGGTTTTACCGACACCGGTGGGGCCTGCGAACAGGAACGAACCGACCGGTTTGTCCGGTGACTTGAGCCCCGCACGGGACAACTTGATTGCCGTGGACAACGAATCGATTGCCGCATCCTGGCCGAACACGGTCAGGCGCAGGTCGCGCTCGAGGTTGCGCAACAGCTC
This sequence comes from Pseudomonas bubulae, assembly GCF_900618535.1. Lineage (GTDB taxonomy): Bacteria > Pseudomonadota > Gammaproteobacteria > Pseudomonadales > Pseudomonadaceae > Aquipseudomonas > Aquipseudomonas bubulae. The sequence goes on from NZ_UYJA01000001.1 coordinate 1,302,788, forward strand.
CTTGTCCGAGACCGAGACGTGTTTAGGCGGAATACGGGCGATTTTCGCCACGATATCTTCAACCTGCGCGACTTCAATGCGTTTAACCCGGCTTTCAACCGGTTGCAGACGCTGGAAGGCACCCGCCTCGTCGATCACATCAATGGCCTTGTCGGGCATGTGCCGGTCATTGATATAGCGCGAGGCCAGCTCCGCCGCTGCGCGCAGGGCTTCATCGCTGTACTCGATGCCATGGTGCTGCTCGAAACGACCTTTAAGCCCGCGCAGAATGCTGATGGTATCTTCAACCGAAGGTTCGGATACGTCGACTTTCTGGAAACGGCGCGCCAGGGCGCGGTCTTTTTCGAAGATCCCGCGAAATTCCTGGAACGTGGTGGAACCGATGCAGCGAATGTCACCCGAAGACAGCAGCGGCTTGAGCAGGTTGGACGCATCCATCACCCCGCCCGAAGCCGCACCGGCACCGATGATCGTATGGATTTCGTCGATAAAGAGGATCGCTTGCGGGCGTTTCTTCAGCTCGCCCAGCAGCGCCTTGAAGCGCTTCTCGAAATCGCCACGGTACTTGGTACCTGCCAGCAAGGCGCCAAGATCCAGGGAGTAGACGATGCTGTTAGCCAGCAGGTCAGGCACCTGGTTATCGACGATGCGCTTGGCCAGACCCTCGGCAATCGCGGTTTTACCCACGCCTGCCTCACCCACCAGTAACGGGTTGTTTTTACGCCGACGCGCCAGGATCTGGGCGACACGCTCAACTTCCATTTCCCGACCTACCAGCGGATCGATCCGGCCCTGGCGGGCCAGTTCATTCAGGTTACTGGCATAAGCGTCCAGAGGATTGCTGGAAGACGACGATTCGCCGCCCTCTTCATCCTGCATCTCATGATCGCTGTCGCTGTGCTCGCCATGCCCGGGCACCTTGGAGATGCCGTGGGCAATAAAGTTGACCACATCGATGCGCGCCACGCTCTGTTGCTTGAGCAGGAATACGGCCTGGCTTTCCTGTTCGCTGAAGATGGCTACCAGCACATTGGCGCCGGTGACTTCACGCTTGCCGGAGCTCTGCACGTGGAACACGGCACGCTGCAAGACCCGCTGAAAACCCAGGGTTGGCTGCGTTTCGCGGTCTTCGTCGTGGACGGGGATCAGGGGAGTTGTGGAATCAATAAACTCTTGCAGGTCATGCTTGAGTTTTTCGAGGTTTGCGCCACAGGCGCGTAGAACGGTTGCGGCCGCCTCATTATCCAGAAGCGCTAAAAGGAGGTGCTCAACCGTCATGAATTCATGACGTTTGGAGCGGGCTTCCTTGAAGGCAAGATTGAGGGTGACTTCGAGCTCGCGATTTAACATGGCTTCACCTCATACCCAAGTGGTCGGCGTTAACCGTCCTTCTCGATTTCACAGAGTAGCGGATGCTGGCTTTCACGTGCGTACTGATTTACCTGCGCTGCCTTGGTCTCGGCAATGTCGCGGGTATAGATGCCGCACACAGCCCGTCCTTCTGTATGGACGGCCAGCATGACCTTGGTCGCCAATTCGCGATTCAAGTTAAAAAACACCTCAAGGATCTCTACAACGAAATCCATTGGCGTGTAGTCATCATTAAACAAAACCACCTTGTACATCGGCGGCGCCTGAAGCGCAGGCTTAGCCTCTTGCACAGCCAAGCCAGCGGAGTCTTCGTCATCAAAATCGGGGTGATCCTGATTAAATGTTAGTCGAGTCTGGCTGATTGCATGCATGGAAAGAAAGGTTCGTCGTTGGTTGTGCAACTACAGTGATGGAGGCAAAGGTGTCAAATTTCAACACCGCCGCCGCGTGACCTTGACTATCGGTAAAACGGTGTTACAACCATATAGTACCCACAGTGGGGAAAAATGGTCCGCGCAGTCAACCACTTTTACTGGTTTCTGTGCGAGTTGACTGGATGATACTCCAGTGATGGAGTTGTTTGCAGCAGAGGGATATGAGTATGCAAGGCAAGGTCAAGTGGTTCAACAACGCCAAAGGCTTCGGCTTCATTAATACGCAGGCCAAGGAAGGCATCGATGAACACGGAAACCCGATCGACTTTTTTGCGCATTTTTCGGCAATCCAGATGGACGGTTACAAGACGCTCAAGGCAGGCCAACCCGTGAGCTTCGAAATAATCCAGGGCCCCAAGGGCCTGCATGCTGTTGCAATCACCAACGCTCAAGTTCCAGCCAGCGCTTCAGCGACCGCGCAAGAGGTGACCAGCCTCCCGGTCTGACCCGCTGCCCAAGAAACCGGCCGATTCGATCATGCGAATCGGCCGGTTTTTTTATGCCCGTGCCATCACGAGGAAAAATTGAGGTTGCCGAAAAACCCCGTAATCACGGGGCAAACCGCGAAAAATCAGGGCATTTTGCCGCAGGGACTTAGACCAATGGATGATTCGTGTTAGGCCGCCCCCCTCGCAGCAACCTTGGTGACCTATGTATACTGCGCCGGTGACCATGGAGTCACCTGCAAACACATGCTGGAATGAGTCTTTCAGGCCTAGAAAGGCTGGGCCGTTACCCCGGCCCGACCGCTTGACGCTCTACTGATGCATTCACATCACCGCGAAGAACCTCGACTTTCGGCTCATTGTTCACTGTGAACGAAAGCGCCTACCCTGCGCATCTCGAGTATCTGAGCACGCTCAGCAAAGAAGAGAGTTAATCCGAAATGCCCAACCGTTCGAAGATCATCTATACCTTCACCGACGAAGCTCCGGCGCTCGCCACCTATTCACTGCTGCCTATCATCGAGGCGTTTACCGCCAGCGCCGATATCGCCGTTGAAACGCGCGACATCTCTCTGGCTGGCCGCATCCTCTCAAGCTTCCCCGAGCAATTGGGTGACAAGGCTGTAGCAGACCACCTCGCCGAACTGGGCGCCCTGGCCGTTACCCCTGAAGCCAACATCATCAAGCTGCCCAATATCAGCGCCTCGGTCCCGCAGTTGCAGGCCGCGATCAAAGAACTGCAAGCGCAGGGCTTCAACATCCCGGACTACCCGGAAACCGTCACCACTGACGCTGAAAAAGAAATCAAGGCGCGTTACAGCAAAGTGATGGGCAGTGCCGTAAACCCGGTACTGCGCGAAGGCAACTCCGACCGCCGCGCACCGCTGTCGGTCAAGAACTACGCGCGCAAGCACCCGCACAAAATGGGCGCCTGGGCTGCAGACTCCAAGTCCCACGTTGCTCACATGAGCGAAGGCGACTTCTACGGCAGCGAAAAAGCCGCCCTGATCGAAGCACCGGGCAGCGTTAAAATCGAACTGATCGCTCAAGACGGCACCACCACCGTCCTGAAAGAAAAAACCGCCGTCCAGGCCGGTGAGATCATCGATTGCTCGGTCATGAGCAAAAAAGCCCTGCGCGAGTTCGTAGCGGCCGAAATCGAAGACGCCAAAAAGCAGGGCGTACTGTTCTCGGTTCACCTGAAAGCCACCATGATGAAGGTTTCCGACCCGATCATGTTTGGTCAGATCGTGGCCGAGTTCTACAAGGATGCGCTGGAAAAACACGCTGACGTCCTCAAAGAAATCGGTTTCAACCTGAACAACGGTATCGGCGACCTGTACGCCCGCATCAAGGCGCTGCCAGCCGAGAAGCAGGCTGAAATCGAAGCCGACATCGAAGCCGTGTACGCCAACCGCCCTGCGCTGGCCATGGTCAACTCCGACAAAGGCATCACCAACCTGCACGTGCCGAGCGACGTAATCGTCGACGCCTCGATGCCGGCCATGATTCGTGATTCCGGCAAGATGTGGAACACCGAAGGCCAGCTGCAAGACACCAAGGCCGTGATCCCGGATCGCTGCTACGCCACCATCTACCAGGCCACCATCGAAGACTGCAAGAAACACGGCGCCTTCGATCCGACCACCATGGGCAGCGTGCCAAACGTTGGCCTGATGGCGCAAAAAGCCGAAGAGTACGGTTCCCACGACAAGACTTTCCAGATCAAGACCCCGGGCGTTGTGCGGGTAACTGACAGCAACGGCAACGTGCTGATGGAACAGAACGTCGAGGAAGGCGATATCTGGCGCATGTGCCAGGCCAAAGACGCGCCGATCCGCGACTGGGTCAAACTGGCCGTCAACCGTGCCCGCGCCAGCAACACTCCGGCCGTGTTCTGGCTCGATCCAAAGCGTAGCCACGACGCCGAAATGATCAAAAAGGTTGAAACCTACCTGAAAGATCACGACACCAGCGGCCTGGACATTCGCATCATGGCGCCGGTAGAGGCCATGAAGTTCACCCTGGAGCGCACCCGCGCTGGCCTGGATACCATCTCGGTAACCGGCAACGTGCTGCGTGACTACCTGACCGACCTGTTCCCGATCATGGAACTGGGCACCAGCGCCAAAATGCTGTCGATCGTACCGCTGATGAATGGCGGCGGCCTGTTCGAAACCGGCGCCGGCGGCTCGGCCCCGAAGCACGTTCAACAGTTGCTGGAAGAAAACTTCCTGCGCTGGGACTCGCTGGGTGAGTTCCTGGCACTGGCGGCTTCCCTGGAGCACCTGGGCACAACCTACAACAACCCGAAAGCGTTGGTGTTGGCCAAGACCCTGGACCAGGCTACCGGTCAGTTCCTCGACAACAACAAATCGCCATCGCGCAAAGTCGGCAACATCGACAACCGCGGTAGCCACTTCTACCTGGCGCTGTACTGGGCACAAGCCCTGGCTGCCCAGACTGAAGACAAAGAGCTGCAAGCCCAATTTGCTCCAGTAGCAAAAGCCATGGCCGAGAACGAGGCAAAAATCGTTGCCGAACTCAACGCCGTGCAGGGCAAGCCGGTCGATATCGGTGGTTACTACCACGCCGATGCCGACAAGGTAAGCAAAGTAATGCGCCCTAGCGCCACACTGAACGCGATCATCGCTTCGGTGTAAGGGCAACAGGCAACACCACAGACCCCGGCCCACGACGCCGGGGTTTGTGTTTTTACGGCCTACACAAACCCGGTGGGAGCGGGCTTGCCCGCGATAGCATCACCGCGTAAAAAGCACAGACCGAAGCGCCTGCATCGCGAGCAAGCCCGCTCCCACAGGGGATATGCATCCACCTATAAACCGAGACCCACCCCATGGAATGGAAACCCCACATCACCGTCGCCACTGTCGTCGAAGACAATGGCCGCTTCCTGATGGTCGAAGAACTCAAGCGCGACCGCGCCGTGCTCAATCAACCGGCCGGTCATCTGGACCCCGACGAAAGCCTGATCGAGGCCGCCATCCGCGAAACCCTCGAAGAAACCGGCTATGACGTCGAACTGACCGGTGTGATCGGCATTTACCTCTACACCGCTCCCAGCAACGGCGTGACCTACCAGCGCATCTGCTTTGCCGGCAAGGCGCTCAAGCACCACCCCGACTACCAGCTGGACACCGGCATCATTGGCCCGCTGTGGCTGACTCGCGACGAACTGCTTGCACAGCGCGAACGCTGGCGCAGCGAGCTGACCCTGCAGTGCATCGATGATTATCTGGGCGGCAAACTGTTCGACCTGACGTTAATCCGCCCTTCGGTTTAGCCTTGAGCGCTCGGGCCTGCTAGAATCGCGTCCTTTTTCAAGACACTCATTGAATCCTTATGCGTGATCCAGCCCTAGTCGCCCCCGAAAAACAGCGCGTCATCGTCGGCATGTCCGGCGGTGTCGACTCTTCCGTTTCCGCCGTTCTGCTTATGGAGCAGGGCTACCAGGTGGAAGGCCTGTTCATGAAGAACTGGGAGGAAGACGACGGAACGGATTACTGCACCGCCATGGATGATCTGGCAGACGCCCAGGCCGTGTGCGACAAAATCGGCATCAAGCTGCACACCGCCAACTTTGCCGCCGAGTACTGGGACAACGTGTTCGAGCACTTCCTGGCCGAATACAAGGCCGGTCGCACGCCGAACCCGGACATCCTGTGCAACCGCGAAATCAAGTTCAAGGCTTTCCTGGACTACGCCCTGATGCTGGGCGCCGATCTGATTGCTACCGGCCACTATGTGCGCCGTCGCGACATTGACGGCCGTACCGAGCTGCTCAAGGGCCTGGACCCGAACAAAGACCAGAGCTACTTCCTGCACGCCGTCGGCGGCGAACAGATCGCCCGCACCCTGTTCCCGGTAGGCGAGCTGGAAAAACCGGAAGTGCGCCGCATTGCGGAAAAACACGATCTGGCCACCGCGAAGAAAAAAGACTCCACCGGGATCTGCTTTATCGGCGAACGCCGCTTCAGCGACTTCCTCAAGCAATACCTGCCGGCACAGCCGGGCGAGATCAAGACCACAGAAGGTGAAGTGATCGGCCGCCATCATGGCCTGATGTACCACACCATCGGTCAGCGCCAGGGCCTGGGCATTGGCGGCCTCAAGGACGCCAGCGACGAGCCGTGGTACGTGCTGGTCAAGGATCTGGAGCACAACGAGCTGATCGTCGGCCAGGGCAACGACCACCCGTGGCTGTTCTCCGGCGCCCTGCTCGCCTCCGAGATCTACTGGGTCAATCCGATCGACCTGAGCACCCCGCTGCGCCTGACGGCCAAGGTTCGCTATCGTCAGAGCGATCAGCCCTGCACCCTGGAAAAAACCGCCAACGGCTACCGCGCCACCTTCGACGACCCGCAACGCGCGGTCACCCCCGGCCAGTCCGTGGTGTTCTACGACGGCGAAGTCTGCCTGGGCGGCGGCGTGATCGAAGTGGCCGAGCCCTGGTCGAGCAAGGGCAAACGCCCATGAACGCCACTCAGGAGCAACTGGTAGCCCTCGGCGGCGTATTTCTGGCCGCGGTGCTAGTGGATAAAATTGCCAAGACCGGCCAGGTCAGCGAAGCCGACCTGAGCTGCATGCTCGGCAGCCTGCTGGTGCGTGACCCCAAGGACACCCTGGAAGTCTTTGGTGGAGACGACATCAACCTGCGCGAAGGCTATCGTGCCCTGATCGGTGCTCTTGAGCGCGATCCCAACACCCTGCAGCGCGAGCCCCTGCGTTACGCACTGTCGATGCTCGGCCTTGAGCGCCAACTGGCCAAGCGGGACGACATGCTGGAGCTGATCGGCAAGCGCCTGCCGCAGATCCAGTCCCAGGTCGAGCATTTCGGCCCGGCCCATGAAAACGTGGTGGCCGCCTGTGGCGCGTTGTACCAGGACACCCTGAGCACCCTGCGCCAGCGTATCCAGGTGCACGGCGACATGCGCAACCTGCAACAACCGAACAACGCGGCAAAAATTCGCGCCCTGCTGCTGGCCGGTATCCGCTGCGCAAGGCTGTGGCGCCAATTGGGCGGCCACCGCTGGCAGCTGGTCATCAGCCGACGCAAGCTGCTCAAAGAGCTTTACCCGATGCTGCGCGGCAACTGAAACACGCCGGCAGGCACAGAATTTAAAATCGATACGCGTATGACGCCGGTCACTTGGCAACGGACCGGCCGTTTTTTCATGTATGATACGCGCCCCATTTCGTTGCCCGACTGTCCGAGAACACCCCATGAAGCTCTCTTCGCTCACTGCGGTTTCCCCTGTTGACGGCCGCTACGCCGGCAAAACCCAGGCCCTGCGCCCAATTTTCAGCGAATACGGCTTGATCCGTGCTCGCGTTCTGGTTGAAGTTCGCTGGCTCCAGCGCCTGGCCGCCCACGCTGCCATCCCTGAAGTCCCGGCCTTCTCTGCCGAAGCCAACGCCGTTCTGAATGAACTGGCCGAGAACTTCTCTCTTGAGCACGCCGAACGCGTCAAAGAGATCGAGCGCACCACCAACCACGACGTGAAGGCCATTGAGTACCTGCTCAAAGAACAGGCCGCCAAGCTGCCTGAACTGGCCAACGTCAGTGAGTTCATCCACTTTGCCTGCACCAGCGAGGACATCAACAACCTGTCCCACGCCCTGATGCTGCGTGAAGGTCGTGATGACGTGATGCTGCCGCTGATGCGTCAAACCGCAGAAGCCATCCGCGAACTGGCGATCAAGTTCGCCGACGTACCCATGCTGTCCCGCACCCACGGTCAACCGGCTTCGCCGACCACCCTGGGCAAAGAGCTGGCCAACGTGGTCTACCGTCTGGAGCGTCAAATCGCTCAAGTCGCTGCTGTACCGTTGCTGGGCAAGATCAACGGCGCCGTGGGCAACTACAACGCCCACCTGTCGGCCTACCCGCAGATCGACTGGGAAGAAAACGCCCGCGCCTTTATCGAAGACGAGCTGGGCCTGGGTTTCAACCCGTACACCACCCAGATCGAGCCGCACGACTACATTGCCGAGCTGTTCGACGCCATCGCCCGCTTCAACACCATCCTGATCGACTTCGATCGCGATATCTGGGGCTACATCTCCCTGGGCTACTTCAAGCAGCGCACCATTGCCGGCGAAATCGGTTCCTCGACCATGCCGCACAAGGTCAACCCGATCGACTTCGAAAACTCCGAAGGCAACCTGGGTATCGCCAACGCCCTGTTCCAGCATCTGGCCAGCAAATTGCCAATCTCCCGCTGGCAGCGCGACCTGACCGACTCCACCGTACTGCGCAACCTCGGCGTGGGCTTTGCTCACAGCGTGATCGCGTACGAAGCCAGCCTCAAGGGCATCAGCAAGCTTGAACTGAATGCACAGAAAATCGCTGCTGACCTGGACGCCTGCTGGGAAGTCCTGGCCGAGCCGATCCAGACCGTGATGCGTCGTTACAACATCGAAAACCCGTACGAAAAGCTCAAAGAGCTGACCCGCGGCAAGGGCATCAGCCCTGAAGCACTGCAAACTTTCATCGACGGCCTTGAAATGCCGGAAGCGGCCAAAGCCGAGCTGAAGCTGCTGACTCCGGCCAACTACATTGGCAACGCCGTCGAGCAAGCCAAGCGCATCTGATCGCTGCAACGACCTATTAACGCCCGGCCGTGCCGGGCGTTTTTATTCCCGATTACAAAGTGCAATTTTTCAATAGGTTACACATGAATCCTGACATTCCTCTTCAACTTCTGGGCGGCATCACTGCGCGCGAGTTCATGCGCGACTACTGGCAGAAAAAACCGCTGCTGGTGCGCCAGGCAATTCCTGACTTCGAAAGCCCGATCGACGCCGACGAACTGGCCGGTCTGGCCCTTGAAGAAGAAGTCGAATCGCGCCTGATCATCGAACACGGCGAGCGCCCATGGGAACTGCGCCGCGGTCCGTTCGCCGAAGACGAATTCGGCAAACTGCCAGAGCGCGAGTGGACTCTGCTGGTGCAGGCCGTTGATCAGTTCGTGCCTGAAGTCAATGAACTGCTGGAAAACTTCCGCTTCCTGCCGAGCTGGCGTATCGACGACGTGATGATCAGCTACGCCGCCCCAGGTGGCAGTGTTGGTCCGCACTTCGACAACTACGACGTGTTCCTGCTGCAGGGTCATGGCAAGCGTCACTGGCAGATCGGCCAGATGTGCGACTCCGACAGCAAGCTGCTGGAGCACGCGGACCTGCGTATCCTCGCTGATTTCCAGGCCACCGACGAGTGGACCCTTGAGCCCGGCGACATGCTCTACCTGCCACCGCGCCTGGCCCACTGTGGCGTAGCCGTAGACGACTGCCTGACCTACTCGGTGGGCTTCCGTGCACCGAGCGCCGCTGAAGTACTGACCCACTTCACCGACTTCCTCAGCCAGTACCTGCCGGACGAAGATCGCTACACCGACGCTGACGCGCAACCGGTCAGCGACCCGCACCAGATCCAGCACGACGCCCTTGATCGCCTCAAGAGCCTGCTGACCGAGCACATGAGCGACGAGCGCATGTTGCTGACCTGGTTCGGCCAGTTCATGACCGAGCCACGTTATCCGGAACTCGTGGTCGGCCCTGAACTCGAAGAAGAAGACCTGCTGGGTAGCCTGGAACAGGGCGCAATCCTGATCCGCAACCCGAGCGCACGCCTGGCATGGTCCGAGGTCGATGACGACCTGTTGTTGTTCGCCAGCGGCCAAAGCCGCCTGCTGCCGGGCAAGCTGCGCGAACTGCTGAAAATGATCTGTGCCGCCGACGCGCTGCACAGTGACAACCTCGGCACATGGCTGGCCGATGAAGATGGACGCAACCTGCTCTGCGAGCTGGTTAAACAAGGAAGCCTGGGGTTCGCTGATGAATAGCATTCACGTACGTGTCGCCGACTGGCAAAAGGACAACGCCGAACTTCGACGCATTCGTGAGGCGGTATTTATTGCCGAACAATCTGTACCTCCAGAACTGGAGTGGGATGCAGACGATGCCGATGCCGTGCATTTTCTGGCCTATGAAGGCGACTTCCCGATTGGTACCGCCCGGCTCCTGCCGGACGGCCATATCGGCCGCGTATCGGTTCTCAAGGACTGGCGCGGCCTGAAGGTTGGCGACGCACTGATGCAGGCCACGATTCTTGAAGCCGAAAAACGTGGCCTCAAGCAACAAATGCTCAGTGCCCAAGTGCATGCCACACCCTTCTACGAGCGCCTTGGCTTCAAGATCGTCAGCGATGAATTCCTCGAAGCAGGGATTCCCCACGTTGATATGGTGCGGGTGAGCTAACAGCCACGCCCATCTCTGTGGGAGCGAGCCTGCTCGCGAAGGCTGCTAGCGCGGCACTCTTGAGAACTTCGCGAGCAGGCTTGCTCCCACAGCAGTTTTGCAAAACGCCCTGCCATCCCCGGATCGCAGGGCGTTTTGCTATCTGGCACACTCAGACCCAGCCCTTTCAAGCATTGCGGAGATAATGGACATGTCCCTACGCCCCTTCATCGCTGGCCTGCTGCTGATCGCTAGCTTCAGCGCGATCGCCGACACCCGCGTCATCACCCTGCAAAACCGCACCAGCGCCGATTTGCTGCCCATCGCGCAGAACTTTATCGGCAAAAACGGCAAAGTCAGCGCCTATGGCAACCAACTGATCGTCGAGGCAGGCGCCTCGAAAATCCAGAACCTCGAAGACCTGCTGGCGCAACTCGACACACCCGCCCGGCGCCTGCTGATCACGGTCGATACCAGTGACAACAACCTGGCCACTAATGATCCGGACACCCGGGTGATCAGCACCGCCAGCCGCGACGGCGGCACCCAGCAAATCCAGACCAGCGAAGGCACCCCGGCATTTATCCAGATCGGCCAGAGCGTACCGCTGACCAGCACCCAGACCGACGCCTACGGCCGCTTGCTTACCCAGACCGACTACCGCAACGTCACCCGGGGTTTTTACGTGACCGCCAGCGTCACAGGTGAAACGGTACACCTGGCGATCAGTACGACTCGCGATCGCATGAGCCAGGAGCAACCCGATGTAGTGAACACGCAAAGTACCGACACACAAGTCAGCGGCCCTCTGGGGCAATGGATAACCGTGGCGGGCAACAACGCTCTTAACCAGACTGACAATCCGCCGCAAACCCGCAGCTACTCTACGCAAAGCCGGGATGACATGACCATTCGGGTCAAAGTCGATGTACTCGACCAAAAGGGCCAAAACTGACCGACGAGTCGTTTTTCGCAAATTATGTAGTGTTATAAAAAAAGCACTACAAAACATTTGACGCCTCAAAAATGCAAAGGCATGATGGCCCCGCTCCCGCTGATCAGAGGCCCCGCAAAGGCCCTGGGGCCTGTACTGCCCGTAGCGAGCCGCCATTCACGCACTTATACAAACAACAGTGTTGTGTGCCTGGTGGAGCAACCATTTTTCAACCCAGACCTATGCGACGAGGTTTATCACCATGGCACTGACACGCGAACAGCAAATTGCAGCCCTTGAGAAAGACTGGGCCGAAAACCCACGCTGGAAAGGCGTGACTCGCGATTACTCCGCTGCTGACGTGGTCCGCCTGCGCGGCTCGGTTCAACCCGAGCACACCTTTGCAAAAATGGGTGCCGACAAGCTGTGGAAACTGGTGACACAGGGCGCACACCCGTCCTTCCGTCCTGAGAAAGACTTCGTCAACTGCATGGGCGCCCTGACCGGGGGCCAAGCGGTACAACAGGTTAAAGCCGGTATCCAGGCTATCTACCTGTCGGGTTGGCAAGTGGCGGCAGACAACAACTCTGCCGAATCCATGTACCCGGATCAGTCGCTGTACCCGGTGGACTCCGTTCCAACCGTGGTCAAGCGCATCAACAACTCATTCCGTCGTGCCGACCAGATTCAGTGGAAAGCCGGTAAAAACCCGGGCGACCAGGGTTATATCGACTACTTCGCACCGATCGTGGCTGACGCTGAAGCCGGTTTCGGCGGCGTACTCAACGCTTACGAGCTGATGAAAAGCATGATCGAAGCGGGCGCTGCAGGCGTTCACTTCGAAGACCAGCTGGCCTCGGTGAAAAAATGCGGTCACATGGGCGGCAAGGTACTGGTTCCGACCCAGGAAGCTGTGCAAAAACTGACAGCAGCACGTCTGGCAGCTGACGTTGCCGGTACGCCGACCATCATTCTGGCTCGTACCGACGCCAACGCGGCTGACCTGCTGACTTCCGATTGCGACCCGTACGACCAGCCATTCGTGACTGGCGAGCGCACCAAGGAAGGCTTCTATAAAGTACGTGCCGGCCTTGATCAAGCCATTGCCCGTGGCCTGGCTTACGCGCCGTATGCCGACCTGATCTGGTGCGAAACCGCCAAGCCGGACCTGGAAGAAGCGCGCCGCTTTGCCGAAGCAATCAAAAAGGAATACCCGGACCAGTTGCTGTCATACAACTGCTCGCCTTCCTTCAACTGGAAGAAAAACCTGGACGACGCGACCATCGCCAAATTCCAGCGCGAGCTGTCGGCAATGGGCTACAAACACCAGTTCATCACCCTGGCGGGTATCCACAACATGTGGCACAGCATGTTCAACCTGGCGCACGACTACGCCCGCAACGACATGACCGCCTACGTGAAACTGCAAGAGCAGGAATTTGCTGACGCAGCCAAAGGCTACACCTTTGTGGCGCACCAGCAGGAAGTGGGCACTGGCTACTTCGACGACATGACCACCGTGATCCAGGGTGGTTCGTCTTCGGTTACCGCCCTGACCGGCTCTACAGAAGAAGAACAGTTCCACTGATAATGGAACCACGGCCATTGCCCAGCCTGTAAAGAACAAACGCAATGCCATGCCCATGACGCCCCGACTGGTTCGGGGCGTTTTTTTGCCCGGCGACTTGTTCACCCCTCCCCTGTGGGAGCGGGCTTGCTCGCGATGGCATCACCGCGCCTGCCTGGAGGACCGAGTTATCAGCATCGCGAGCAAGCCCGCTCCCACAGAAAGACATCCCGCTGCCCTGCCCATCCGACAAAACACTGACCCAGATCCATGCTTCGATCGCCAGACCGGGTTAAAAAGCCAAGTTCCAAACTTGCTAACAGCGCTTATATAAGCCAAGTTCTACAGGCCTGCGACATAGCGACACAACAAATAACCACTCAAACGATATTAATTATCATTACGAGTTGCTTTTGTTGAATACATGAACACTGAAAAACAAACACTGAAAAACGCTGTAACGCCCACAGTTCAAGGCCTGCATAGACATTGATGGAGGTTCTACAACTAAAGGACTGAATTAATTCATCTTAGAAAATTTACTTGCTGGGTGTTTAGCCATAAAATCCCGGCAATCAATAGCACTGCGACATAACGTCACTGCTTTATCACCTTTTCTAGCTCAGAGACCTTTGCTCTCTGTTAAGGATTTCCAGCATGCCCGAAGCGACAGGACTCATAGCCCACAACTGGGGCTTTGCCATTTTCCTTCTCGGCGTTGTCGGCCTCTGTGCCTTCATGCTTGGCGTCTCCAGCCTCCTTGGGTCAAAAGCCTGGGGTCGCAGCAAAAATGAACCGTTCGAGTCCGGCATGCTACCTACCGGTGGCGCCCGCTTGCGGCTCTCAGCCAAATTCTATCTGGTCGCGATGCTGTTCGTGATCTTCGATATCGAAGCCCTCTTTCTCTTTGCCTGGTCTGTGTCTGTTCGCGAAAGCGGCTGGACCGGATTCGTCGAAGCTCTCGTTTTCATAGCAATTCTGTTGGCAGGCCTTGTCTACCTATTTCGGGTGGGTGCTCTTGATTGGGCACCGGAAGCTCGTCGTAAGCGGCAGGCCAAGCTGAAACAATGAGGCTTTGGCGATGCAATACGAACTCACCAGGATCGACCCGGATGCTCCTAACGAGCAATATCCGATCGGCACACGGGAAACCGTTGCCGATCCGTTAGAAGATCAAGTCCACAAAAACATTTTCATGGGCAAGCTCGAAGACGTGCTGAACGGCACGGTCAACTGGGGACGTAAAAATTCCCTGTGGCCGTACAACTTCGGCCTGTCGTGCTGCTATGTGGAAATGACCACCGCCTTCACGGCGCCCCACGACATCGCGCGCTTTGGCGCCGAGGTTATCCGGGCTTCGCCGCGTCAGGCGGATTTCATGGTTATTGCCGGGACCTGCTTTATCAAGATGGCGCCGATCATCCAGCGTCTCTACGAGCAAATGCTTGAACCTAAATGGGTCATTTCCATGGGTTCGTGCGCCAACTCCGGTGGCATGTACGACATCTACTCCGTGGTTCAAGGGGTCGACAAGTTCTTGCCTGTGGACGTTTACGTACCCGGCTGCCCGCCCCGCCCTGAGGCTTTTCTGCAAGGCTTGATGCTCTTGCAAGAGTCGATTGGCCAGGAGCGTCGCCCACTTTCCTGGGTCGTTGGCGAACAAGGCGTGTACCGCGCCGAGATGCCATCGCAAAAGGAACAGCGCCGCGAACAGCGTATTCAGGTAACCAACCTGCGCAGCCCCGACGAAGTCTGATCCAGCGCCGTTTCTACTCAATAGAACGAATCACTGGCTTCATTCTTTACGTTGACCGAAAGCGATAAAAAACCATGACTGCAGGCTCCGCTCTGTACATCCCGCCTTACAAGGCTGACGACCAAGATGTGGTTGTCGAACTCAACACCCGTTTTGGCCCTGAGGCGTTCACCGCCCAGGCCACGCGCACCGGCATGCCGGTGCTTTGGGTTAGCCGCGCAAAACTGGTCGAAGTACTGACCTTCCTGCGCAACCTGCCAAAACCCTACGTCATGCTCTATGACCTGCACGGTGTGGACGAACGTCTGCGTACCAAGCGTCAGGGCCTGCCATCGGGTGCAGACTTCACCGTCTTCTACCACCTGATGTCGCTGGAACGTAACAGCGACGTCATGATCAAGGTGGCCCTGTCTGAAAAAGACCTGAGTGTCCCTACCGTGACCGGTATCTGGCCGAACGCCAACTGGTACGAGCGTGAAGTCTGGGACATGTTCGGCATCGATTTCAAAGGCCACCCGCACCTGTCGCGCATCATGATGCCGCCGACCTGGGAAGGTCACCCGCTGCGCAAGGACTTCCCGGCCCGTGCTACCGAGTTCGATCCGTACAGCCTGACCCTGGCCAAGGTGCAGCTGGAAGAGGAAGCCGCGCGCTTCCGCCCGGAAGACTGGGGCATGAAACGCTCCGGTGATAACGAGGACTACATGTTCCTCAACCTGGGGCCGAACCACCCTTCGGCTCACGGTGCCTTCCGCATCATCCTGCAGCTGGACGGTGAAGAGATCGTCGACTGCGTGCCTGACGTCGGTTACCACCACCGTGGCGCCGAGAAAATGGCCGAACGCCAGTCCTGGCACAGCTTCATCCCGTACACCGACCGTATCGACTACCTCGGCGGCGTGATGAACAACCTGCCGTACGTGCTCTCGGTCGAGAAGCTGGCCGGTATCAAAGTGCCGGATCGGGTCGACACCATCCGCATCATGATGGCCGAATTCTTCCGTATCACCAGCCACCTGCTGTTCCTGGGTACCTATATCCAGGACGTGGGCGCCATGACCCCGGTGTTCTTCACGTTCACCGACCGTCAGCGCGCTTACAAGGTGATCGAGGCCATCACCGGTTTCCGTCTGCACCCGGCCTGGTACCGCATCGGCGGCGTTGCCCACGACCTGCCGAACGGCTGGGATCGCCTGGTCAAGGAATTCATCGACTGGATGCCCAAGCGTCTGGACGAGTACCAGAAAGCCGCTCTGGACAACAGCATCCTGCGTGGTCGTACCATCGGCGTTGCCGCCTACAACACCAAAGAAGCCCTGGAATGGGGCGTCACCGGTGCCGGCCTGCGCTCCACCGGTTGTGACTTCGATATCCGCAAGGCGCGCCCGTATTCCGGCTACGAGAACTTCGAATTCGAAGTCCCGCTGGCAGCCAACGGCGATGCCTACGATCGTTGCATCGTGCGCGTCGAAGAAATGCGCCAGAGCCTGAAAATCATCGAGCAGTGCATGCGCAACATGCCGGCCGGCCCGTACAAGGCGGATCACCCGCTGACCACGCCGCCGCCTAAAGAACGCACGCTGCAGCATATCGAGACCTTGATCACGCACTTCCTGCAAGTTTCGTGGGGCCCGGTGATGCCGGCCAACGAATCCTTCCAGATGATCGAAGCGACCAAGGGCATCAACAGTTATTACCTGACGAGCGATGGCGGCACCATGAGCTACCGCACCCGGATTCGCACCCCAAGCTTCCCGCACCTGCAACAGATCCCTTCGGTGATCAAAGGTGAAATGGTCGCGGACTTGATTGCGTACCTGGGTAGTATCGATTTCGTTATGGCCGACGTGGACCGCTAAGCATGAACAGCACGCTTATCCAGACAGACCGTTTCGCCCTGAGCGAAACCGAGCGCTCGGCCATCGAGCATGAGATGCATCACTACGAAGACCCGCGTGCGGCGTCGATCGAAGCCCTGAAGATCGTTCAGAAGGAACGCGGCTGGGTGCCGGACGGCGCGATTTACGCCATCGGCGAACTGCTGGGCATCCCTGCCAGCGACGTTGAAGGCGTGGCTACGTTCTACAGCCAGATCTTCCGTCAGCCGGTCGGCCGCCACATCATCCGCGTGTGCGACAGCATGGTCTGCTACATCGGTGGCCACGAATCCGTGGTCGGCGAAATCCAGAACAAGCTGGGCATCGGCCTCGGTCAGACTACCCCGGACGGCCGCTTTACGCTGCTGCCGGTGTGCTGCCTGGGCAACTGCGACAAGGCGCCGGCGTTGATGATCGACGACGACACATTCGGTGACGTGCAGCCTGCTGGCGTCGCCACGTTGTTGGAGGCCTACCCATGAGCCTGACTTCTTTCGGTCCTGCCAACCTGATCAAGCGTTCGGCAGAAACCCACCCGCTGACCTGGCGCCTGCGTGACGACGGCGAGCCCGTGTGGCTCGACGAGTACCAGGCCAAGGACGGCTACGCCGCTGCGCGCAAGGCCTTCGCCGACATGGCCCAGGACGATATCGTCCAGACCGTGAAAGACGCAGGCCTCAAGGGTCGCGGCGGTGCCGGCTTCCCGACGGGCGTGAAGTGGGGGCTGATGCCCAAAGACGAATCCATGAACATCCGTTACCTGTTGTGTAACGCCGATGAAATGGAACCCAACACCTGGAAAGACCGCATGCTGATGGAGCAACTGCCCCATCTGCTGATCGAAGGCATGCTGATCAGTGCCCGCGCACTGAAAACCTACCGTGGCTATATCTTCCTGCGTGGCGAATACACCACTGCAGCGGTGCATCTGCGCCGTGCCGTCGAAGAAGCCAAGGCAGCAGGCCTGCTGGGCAAGAATATCCTCGGTTCGGGTTTCGACTTCGAACTGTTCGTGCACACCGGCGCCGGGCGTTACATCTGCGGTGAAGAAACCGCACTGATCAACTCCCTCGAAGGCCGTCGCGCCAACCCGCGCTCCAAGCCGCCGTTCCCGGCCGCTGTGGGCGTATGGGGCAAGCCGACCTGCGTGAACAACGTGGAAACCCTGTGCAACGTACCGGCCATCATCGGCAACGGCGTTGACTGGTACAAATCCCTCGCCCGCGAAGGCAGCGAAGACCACGGCACCAAGCTGATGGGCTTCTCCGGCAAAGTGAAGAACCCTGGCCTGTGGGAACTGCCATTCGGCGTGACCGCTCGCGAGCTGTTCGAAGACTACGCCGGCGGCATGCGCGACGGCTTCAAGCTCAAGTGCTGGCAGCCAGGCGGCGCCGGTACCGGCTTCCTGTTGCCCGAGCACCTGGACGCACAAATGTATGCCGGCGGCATCGCCAAGGTTGGCACCCGTATGGGTACTGGCCTGGCCATGGCCGTGGACGACAGCGTCAACATGGTCTCCTTGCTGCGCAACATGGAACAGTTCTTTGCCCGTGAGTCGTGCGGTTTCTGCACCCCTTGCCGTGATGGTCTGCCGTGGAGCGTCAAGCTGCTGATGGCGATCGAACACGGCGAAGGTCAGCCTGGCGATATCGAGACCCTGCTGGGTCTGGTCGGTTTCCTCGGCCCTGGCAAGACGTTCTGTGCTCACGCACCGGGCGCCGTGGAACCGTTGGGCAGCGCGATCAAGTACTTCCGTCCAGAGTTCGAAGCCGGTATTGCGCAAGCAAAACCCGGTGTTCCACCTCTGGCACGCCCGATTGTTATCGGCGCGTAACGCTCTGAATGAAGGGGGTCCGTGCCCCCTTCTGATCGTTCGATAACGCCGTAAGGCTGGGTTGCTTCGAACGCATAACAAGATTCCATTAGCCACGCCCGCTGACACCGGGCCAACGAAGACCTTTGAACCATGGCCACTATCCACGTAGACGGCAAAGATCTCGAAGTCGATGGGGCAGACAACCTGTTACAGGCATGTCTGTCGCTGGGCCTCGATATCCCGTATTTCTGCTGGCACCCTGCCCTGGGCAGTGTTGGCGCCTGCCGCCAATGCGCCGTCAAGCAGTACACCGACGAGAACGACAAGCGTGGTCGTATCGTCATGTCATGCATGACCCCGGCCACCGACGGTAGCTGGATTTCCATCGACGACGAAGAAGCGAAAGTGTTTCGCGCCAGCGTTGTTGAATGGCTGATGACCAACCACCCGCATGACTGTCCTGTGTGCGAAGAGGGCGGCCACTGCCATCTGCAAGACATGACCGTGATGACCGGCCACAACGAGCGCCGTTATCGCTTCACCAAGCGTACTCACCAGAACCAGGAACTCGGCCCGTTCATTTCCCATGAAATGAACCGCTGCATCGCCTGCTATCGCTGTGTGCGTTTCTATAAAGACTACGCGGGCGGCACTGACCTCGGTGTATTCGGCGCCCACGACAACGTGTACTTCGGTCGCGTTGAAGACGGCGTGCTCGAAAGCGAGTTCTCGGGCAACCTCACAGAAGTCTGCCCGACCGGTGTGTTCACCGACAAAACTCACTCCGAGCGTTACAACCGCAAATGGGACATGCAGTTTGCACCAAGCATCTGCCACGGTTGTTCCAGCGGCTGCAACATCAGCCCGGGCGAGCGTTACGGTGAACTGCGTCGCATCGAAAACCGTTTCAACGGTTCGGTTAACCAGTACTTCCTGTGTGACCGTGGCCGTTTTGGCTATGGCTACGTCAACCGCACCGACCGCCCACGTCAGCCATTGTTGGCCGACGGCAGCAAACTGAGCGTTGACGCTGCACTGGATAAAGCCGCCGATCTGTTGCGCGGTCGTAACATCGTCGGTATCGGATCGCCGCGCGCCAGCCTCGAAAGCAACTACGCGTTGCGCGAGCTGGTCGGTGCCGAGCACTTCTACTCGGGTATCGAAGCCGGTGAGCTGGAGCGCATCCGCCTGGTGCTGCAAGTCTTGAAAGACAGCCCGCTGCCCGTCCCGAACATGCGCGAGATCGAAGATCACGACGCCATCTTCGTACTGGGTGAAGACCTGACCCAGACCGCCGCCCGTATGGCGCTGTCGCTGCGTCAGTCGGTCAAGGGCAAAGCTGAAGAAATGGCCGACGCCATGCGCGTTCAGCCGTGGCTCGACGCTGCGGTGAAAAACATCGGTCAGCACGCGCTGAACCCGCTGTTTATTGCCAGCCTGGCTGAAACCAAGCTCGACGACGTGGCTGAAGAATGCGTACACGCTGCGCCGGATGACCTGGCCCGTATCGGTTTCGCCGTGGCTCACGCCATCGACGCCAGCGCCCCTGCCGTTGCCGGCCTGGACGCTGAAGCCCTGGAGCTGGCCAAACGCATCGCCGACGCCCTGCTTGCAGCCAAACGCCCATTGATCATTGCCGGTACCTCGCTGGGCTCCAAGGCCCTGATCGAAGCCGCAGGTAACATCGCCAAGGCGCTACACCTGCGTGAGAAAGCCGGCTCCATCAGCCTGGTCGTGCCGGAAGCCAACAGCCTCGGTCTGGCCATGCTCGGCGGCGAATCGGTAGACGCTGCATTGCAAGCAGTGATCGACGGTAAAGCAGACGCCATCGTGGTACTGGAAAACGATCTGTTTACCCGTGTCGATGCGGTCAAGGTCAACGCAGCACTGGACGCGGCCAAAGTGGTGATCGTTGCCGATCATCAGAAGACCGCAACCACCGACCGTGCCGATCTGGTTCTGCCAGCGGCAAGCTTTGCTGAAGGCGACGGTACGCTGGTGAGTCAGGAAGGTCGTGCCCAACGCTTCTTCCAGGTGTTCGAGCCGCGCTACCTCGATTCGAGCAACTTGATCCACGAAGGCTGGCGCTGGTTGCACGCCCTGCGCAGCACCCTGCTGAACAAGGCGGTTGACTGGACCCTGCTCGATCACGTGACACAGCAAACAGCGGCAAGCACGCCAGAACTGGCCGGCATCGTTGATGCGGCACCGTCGGCAGCATTCCGTATCAAAGGCATGAAGCTGGCGCGCGAACCTTTGCGCTACAGCGGCCGTACTGCCATGCGCGCCAATATCAGCGTGCACGAACCGCGCACCCCGCAAGACCCGGACACCGCATTCGCCTTCTCCATGGAAGGTTACTCGGGCTCCGTCGAACCGCGCCAACAAGTGCCGTTCGCCTGGTCGCCGGGCTGGAACTCGCCACAAGCCTGGAACAAGTTCCAGGACGAAGTGGGTGGTCATATCCGTGCGGGCGACCCGGGCATCCGCCTGATCGAAAGCAAGGGCGACTCGCTGAATTGGTTCGCCAGCATTCCGGGCGCGTTCAACCCGGCTCGCGGCACCTGGCAAGTCGTGCCGTTCTACCATCTGCTGGGCAGCGAAGAGAACTCTTCGAAAGCCGCACCGGTGCAAGAACGCATTCCAGCCGCTTATATCGCACTGGCCAAATCCGAAGCCGACCGCCTGGGTGTCAACGATGGCGCCCTGCTCAGCCTCAACGTTGCCGGTGTGACCCTACGTCTGCCACTGCGTATCAATGAAGAGCTGGGTGCAGGCCTGGTAGCACTGCCAGCAGGCCTGGCCGGTATCCCGCCAGCGATCTTTGGCCTTACCGTTGACGGTTTGCAGGAGGCAGCCCAATGACCTGGTTTACGCCTGAAGTGATCGACGTGATTATCTCGGTGGTCAAAGCCGTGGTAATCCTGCTCGCCGTAGTGGTGTGCGGCGCGCTGCTGAGCTGGGTTGAACGTCGCCTGCTGGCCCTGTGGCAGGACCGTTACGGTCCGAACCGCGTGGGCCCGTTCGGTGCGTTCCAGATCGCAGCCGACATGATCAAGATGTTCTTCAAGGAAGACTGGACCCCACCGTTTGCCGACAAGGCGATTTTCACCCTGGCGCCGGTTGTGGCCATGAGTGCCTTGCTGATCGCCTTTGCGATTATCCCGATCACCCCGACCTGGGGCGTGGCGGATCTGAACGTCGGTATCCTGTTCTTCTTCGCCATGGCCGGTCTGTCGGTCTATGCGGTGCTGTTCGCCGGCTGGTCGAGCAACAACAAGTTCGCCCTGCTGGGTGCCTTGCGTGCCTCGGCGCAAACCGTGTCCTACGAAGTGTTCATGGGCCTGGCGCTGATGGGCATCGTGGTGCAGGTTGGCTCGTTCAACATGCGCGACATCGTTGAATATCAAGCGCAGAACCTGTGGTTCATCATCCCGCAGATCTTCGGTTTCCTGACCTTCTTTATCGCTGGCGTGGCCGTGACTCACCGTCACCCCTTCGACCAGCCGGAAGCGGAACAGGAACTGGCCGATGGTTACCACATTGAATACGCCGGCATGAAATGGGGCATGTTCTTCGTGGGTGAGTACATCGGGATCGTGTTGATCTCGGCGTTGCTGGTGACTTTGTTCTTCGGTGGCTGGCACGGACCTTTCGGTCTGCTGCCACAGATTCCGTTTATCTGGTTTGCCCTGAAGACCGCGTTTTTCATCATGATCTTCATCCTGCTGCGCGCTTCCATTCCGCGCCCACGGTATGACCAAGTGATGGACTTCAGCTGGAAGTTCTGCCTGCCGCTGACCCTGATCAATCTGCTGGTGACCGCCGCAGTCGTGTTGTTGAACACGCCTGCCGGCGCGGTTCAGTGAGGATAGAGACCCATGTTCAAGTATCTGTTTGACATCGTGCATGGCACCTACACCCAGCTTCGCAGCTTGGTGATGGTGTTTGGCCATGCCTTCCGCAAGCGTGACACGCTGCAGTATCCGGAAGAACCGGTGTACTTGCCGCCGCGCTACCGTGGCCGGATTGTCCTGACCCGCGACCCGGACGGCGAAGAGCGCTGTGTAGCCTGCAACCTGTGCGCCGTGGCGTGCCCGGTCGGCTGCATCTCGCTGCAAAAAGCCGAAACCGAAGATGGCCGTTGGTACCCGGAATTCTTCCGCATCAACTTCTCACGCTGCATTTTTTGCGGCCTGTGTGAGGAAGCCTGCCCGACCACCGCGATCCAGCTGACACCGGATTTCGAGATGGCCGAGTTCAAACGTCAGGATCTGGTGTACGAGAAAGAAGATCTGCTGATCTCCGGTCCCGGTAAGAACCCTGATTACAACTTCTATCGTGTTGCGGGTATGGCCGTGGAAGGCAAGCCGAAAGGCGCTGCCCAGAACGAAGCCGAGCCGATCAACGTGAAGAGCTTGCTGCCTTAAGGAAGAACGATGGAATTCGCTTTCTATTTCGCATCGGGTGTCGCTGTCGTGTCCACGCTACGCGTGATCACCAACACCAACCCTGTGCACGCCCTGCTCTACCTAATTATTTCGCTGATTGCCGTGGCGATGACGTTCTTTAGCCTGGGCGCACCCTTTGCCGGTGTGCTCGAAGTGATCGCCTACGCCGGTGCCATCATGGTGCTGTTTGTGTTCGTGGTGATGATGCTCAACCAGGGCCCCGCCTCGGTGACGCAAGAACGCCACTGGCTCAAGCCGGGCATCTGGATCGGGCCGAGCATTCTGTCCGCCATCCTGCTGGCCGAATTGCTGTACGTGCTGTTCGCTCACCCGAGCGGTGCGGCAATCGGTCAAACCACCATTGATGCAAAAGCCGTGGGCATCAGCCTGTTCGGCCCGTATCTGCTGGTGGTCGAACTCGCCTCGATGCTGCTGCTTGCTGCAGCTGTGACGGCGTTCCACTTGGGCCGTACTGAGGCGAAGGAGCAATAACATGCCAGGAATACCTCTCGAACATGGTTTGGCCGTTGCCGGCATCCTGTTCTGCCTCGGTCTGGTTGGCCTGATGGTACGTCGCAACATTCTCTTCGTATTGATGAGTCTGGAAATCATGATGAACGCCGCTGCTCTGGCCTTCATTGTTGCCGGTGCACGCTGGGCGCAGCCGGATGGACAGGTCATGTTCATCCTGGTGATCACCCTGGCAGCCGCCGAGGCCAGTATCGGCCTGGCGATCCTGCTGCAGCTGTATCGCCGCTTCCATACGCTTGATATCGATGCTGCCAGTGAGATGCGCGGATGAACCTTCTCTTTCTGACTTTCGTATTCCCCCTGATCGGCTTTTTGCTGCTGTCGTTCTCCCGTGGACGCTTCAGCGAAAACCTCTCGGCGCTGATCGGCGTCGGCTCCATTGGCCTTTCGGCCATCGTGGCCGCGTTTGTGATCTGGCAATTCAATGTCGCGCCGCCACCCGGCGGCGAGTACACACAAGTACTGTGGCAGTGGATCTCGGTAGAAGGCTTCAAGCCCAACTTCGCCCTGCACCTGGACGGCCTGTCGGTCACCATGCTCGGTGTCGTGGTCGGCGTGGGCTTTCTGATCCATGTCTTCGCCTCGTGGTACATGCGCGGTGAAGACGGCTACTCGCGTTTCTTTGCCTACACCAACCTGTTTATCGCCAGCATGCTGTTCCTGATCCTGGCCGATAACCTGCTGTTCGTGTACTTCGGCTGGGAAGGCGTGGGCCTGTGCTCGTACCTGTTGATCGGTTTCTACTACAGCAACCGCAACAACGGCAACGCGGCACTCAAAGCCTTTATCGTGACCCGTGTCGGCGACGTGTTCCTGGCCATCGGCCTGTTTATCCTGTTCCAGCAACTGGGCACGCTGAACATCAAGGAACTGCTGGTGCTGGCACCGCAGAAGTTCCAGGCCGGTGATTTCTGGATCGTGCTGGCAACCCTGATGCTGCTGGGTGGTGCTGTCGGTAAATCCGCGCAACTGCCGCTGCAAACCTGGCTGGCAGACGCGATGGCCGGCCCTACCCCGGTTTCGGCACTGATCCACGCCGCAACCATGGTAACCGCCGGTGTGTACCTGATTGCCCGTACCCACGGCCTGTTCACCCTGGCACCTGAAGTGCTGCACCTGGTGGGCATCGTCGGCGGTGTGACCCTGGTACTGGCCGGTTTCGCCGCACTGGTACAAACCGACATCAAACGTATCCTTGCCTACTCGACCATGAGCCAGATCGGCTACATGTTCCTGGCATTGGGCGTGGGTGCCTGGGACGGCGCGATCTTCCACCTGATGACCCACGCCTTCTTCAAGGCGCTGCTGTTCCTTGCCTCCGGTGCGGTCATCGTTGCCTGCCATCACGAGCAGAACATCTTCAAGATGGGCGGCCTGTGGAAAAAACTGCCATTGGCCTACGCCAGCTTTATCGTCGGTGGCGCGGCGCTGTCTGCCTTGCCATTGCTGACGGCCGGTTTCTACTCTAAGGACGAAATCCTCTGGGAAGCCTTCGCCAGCGGTAACAACGAACTGTTGTATGCCGGTCTGGTCGGTGCGTTCATGACCTCGCTGTACACCTTCCGCCTGATCTTCGTCACGTTCCACGGTGAAGCCAAGACTGAAGCCCATGCAGGCCACGGCGTGACCTACTGGCTGCCACTGAGCGTGCTGATCGTACTGTCGACTTTTATCGGCGCCATGATCACCCCGCCACTGGCCGGTGTACTGCCACAAAGCGTTGGCCATGCTGGCGGTGAAGCCAAGCACAGCCTGGAAATCGCCTCGGGTGCCATCGCCCTGGCCGGTATCCTGCTGGCTGCCCTGCTGTACCTGGGCAAGCGTCGCTTTGTAAGCGCCGTCGCCAACAGCGGCATCGGTCGCTTCCTGTCAGCCTGGTGGTTCGCTGCCTGGGGCTTCGACTGGCTGTACGACAAACTGTTCGTCAAACCGTATCTGTTGATCTGCCGCTTGCTGGCCAAAGATCCTCTGGACCAGACCATTGGTTTGATCCCGAAGATGGCCAAGGCCGGGCATAACGCCCTGAGCCGCAGCGAAACCGGTCAACTGCGTTGGTACGCTGCATCCATGGCCGCCGGTGCTGTACTGGTCATGGGCGCCATCGTGCTGGTAGCGGTCTGATATGAACCTTCGACTTTGCGAAAGGAATTGAGCCCGTCATGATTCTGCCTTGGCTAATCCTGATCCCCTTTATCGGCGGCCTGCTGTGCTGGCTGGGTGAGCGCTTCGGCTCTACCCTGCCACGCTGGATTGCGTTGCTGACCATGTCCCTTGAGCTTGCCCTCGGCCTTTGGCTGTGGTCCCAGGGGAACTACTCATTTGCACCGGCGCCTGGCGCCGATCCGACCTGGGCCCTTGAGTTCCAGCACACCTGGATTGCCCGCTTCGGTATCAGCGTGCACCTGGCGCTGGACGGCCTGTCGCTGCTGATGATCCTGCTCACCGGCTTGCTCGGTGTGCTGTCGGTGCTGTGTTCCTGGAAAGAAATCCAGCGTCACGTGGGCTTCTTCCACCTGAACCTGATGTGGATCCTGGGCGGTGTGGTTGGCGTGTTCCTCGCCATCGACCTGTTCATGTTCTTCTTCTTCTGGGAAATGATGCTGGTGCCGATGTATTTCCTCATCGCGCTCTGGGGTCATAGCTCGTCGGATGGCAAGAAAACCCGTATCTACGCCGCCACCAAGTTCTTCATCTTCACTCAGGCTTCCGGCCTGATCATGCTGGTGGCGATCCTGGGTCTGGTGCTGGTCAACTTCAACAACACCGGCGTGATTACCTTCAGCTACGCCGAGTTGCTGAAAACCAAGATGTCGCTCACCACCGAGTACATCCTGATGCTGGGCTTCTTCATTGCTTTCGCCGTGAAGCTGCCGGTCGTACCGTTCCACTCCTGGCTGCCGGATGCTCACGCACAGGCACCTACTGCAGGTTCTGTGGACCTGGCCGGTATCCTGTTGAAGACCGCTGCGTATGGCTTGCTGCGTTTCGCCTTGCCGCTGTTCCCGAATGCCTCGGCCGAGTTTGCGCCGATCGCCATGACCCTGGGTCTGATCGGGATTTTCTACGGTGCTTTCCTGGCGTTCGCACAAACCGATATCAAGCGTCTGATCGCGTTCTCCAGCGTTTCCCATATGGGTTTCGTGCTGATCGGTATCTACTCCGGCAGCCAGCTGGCCCTGCAAGGCGCCGTGATCCAGATGCTGGCCCACGGTGTTTCGGCAGCTGCGCTGTTTATCCTCAGCGGCCAGTTGTATGAGCGTCTGCATACCCGTGACATGCGTGAAATGGGTGGTTTGTGGTCCAAGATCGCTTACCTGCCGGCCATTAGCCTGTTCTTCGCGGCGGCGTCCCTGGGCTTGCCGGGCACCGGCAACTTTGTCGGCGAGTTCCTGATCCTGATTGGCTCGTTTGCCAGCTTCCCTTGGGTCACCGCGATCGCCACAACCGGCCTGGTGTTTGGTTCGGTCTACTCGCTGATCATGATTCACCGTGCCTACTTCGGCCCATCCAAATCGGACGATGTACTGGCCGGTATGGATGCACGTGAACTGATCATGGTGCTCGGTCTGGCGGTACTGCTGGTGTTTATCGGCGTGTACCCACAACCGTTCCTCGATACCTCCGCTGCGACCATGCATGGCGTGCAGCAATGGCTCGGCACCGCCTTCACTCAACTCGCTTCGGCCCGGTAAGAGCGCTATGGAATTCACGATCCAACACTTTATCGCGCTTGCTCCACTGCTGATTACCAGCCTCACCGTTGTTGTGGTGATGCTGGCAATCGCGTGGCGCCGCAACCATTCACAGACCTTCCTGCTTTCGGTGGCGGGTCTTAACCTGGCCCTGTTGTCGATCTTCCCGGCGTTGAAAGTTGTTCCACTGGCTGTCACCCCGCTGTTGATGATGGACAACTTCGCCTATCTGTATATCGGCCTGATCCTGGTCGCGACCCTGGCCTGCGTCACCCTGGCGCACGCCTACCTGGGTGAAGGCGGCACGGGCTATCCGGGCAACCGCGAAGAGCTGTACCTGCTGATGCTGCTGGCAGCGACCGGCGGTATTGTGCTGGTCAGCGCGCAACACCTGGCCGGTTTGTTTATCGGTCTGGAACTGCTCTCGGTACCGGTTTACGGCCTCGTGGCCTATGCCTTCTTCAACAAGCGCTCCCTGGAAGCCGGCATCAAGTACATGGTGCTGTCGGCAGCCGGTTCCGCGTTCCTGTTGTTCGGCATGGCCTTGCTGTACGCCGAAGCCGGCAGCTTGAGCTTCAGCGGTATCGGTCACGCCCTGGCGGCCACTGGCGCTCCTAGCGCCATTGCCCAACTGGGCCTGGGCATGATGCTGGTAGGCCTGGCCTTCAAACTGTCGCTGGTGCCTTTCCACCTGTGGACGCCGGACGTATACGAAGGTGCTCCGGCGCCGGTCGCCGCGTTCCTGGCTACCGCGTCGAAAGTTGCCGTGTTTGCCGTGATGGTGCGTCTGTTCCAGATCACCCCATCGGCAACCACCGGTGTGATGAGCGATGTCCTGACCGTGATCGCGATTGCCTCGATCCTGTTCGGTAACCTGCTGGCACTGACCCAGAACAACCTCAAGCGTCTGCTGGGTTACTCGTCCATCGCTCACTTTGGCTACCTGCTGATCGCCCTGGTGGCGAGCAAAGGCATGGCCATGGAAGCCATTGGTGTTTACCTGATCACCTATGTGCTGACCAGCCTGGGTGCATTCGGTGTGATCACGTTGATGTCCTCGCCGTACAAAGGCCGTGACGCCGACGCCCTGTACGAGTACCGCGGCCTGTTCTGGCGTCGTCCGTACCTGACTGCGGTGATGACCGTGATGATGCTGTCGCTGGCGGGTATCCCGCTGACCGCCGGCTTTATCGGCAAGTTCTACATCATTGCCACCGGTGTTGAAGCTCACCAATGGTGGCTGGTGGGTTCCCTGATCCTGGGTAGCGCCATTGGCGTGTTCTACTACCTGCGTGTGATGGTGACCCTGTACCTGGTCGAGCCGAAACTGCATCGCCACGATGCACCGCTGAACTGGGAACAGAAAGCGGGCGGCGTGATGCTGCTGGCGGTCTCGGTACTGGTGTTCTTCCTGGGTGTCTACCCGCAGCCGATGCTGCAGCTGGTGCAACAGGCAACCCTGGGCCTGGTTGGCTAAGCGTTAGCGGCTGTACCCAAAACCCCGTGGAGGCCTGGCCTTCACGGGGTTTTTTGTTGCACCACAAATCATGTGGAAGTTGTAAATACTCAGGATTTCTATGCGACGCTAAACCTGTGGGAGCTGGCTTGCCTGCGATGCAGACGGCATGGTCTGGCAGGCTAAGCGCGCCGATGCCATCGCGAGCAAGCCCGCTCCCACAGAGGGGATGTGCGGGGCTCGCAGACCTCGCCGCCAAACAGGCCGGCCGGTCGGCCGCCTCGCGGTGCAGTGCTTTTGATCTGCCAGCCCTCCCGGGAGGCCGAGAGGAGGTTCTGTGGAGTGGGTCTCCCGGCATGGATGCCGGGAGAGCCGCGATGGGCCATGGATGGCCCGTGGCGGCGTGCCCACGGAGCAGAGCCGGAGCGAGGGAACCTGAGCGAAGCGAAGGCCGTACGATGGGGCGAGGACTTTTTGGTTCCTTTTTGGTCCTTCAAAAAGGGACTCGCCGTAAGGGCGAAACCACTATTTCAGTTTGACACAAATGCCGGATATGTACTCAACGTATCAGTTAAACAAACACGATCAAGCGGGCCGCAAGCGCCAGCCCAGCACATCGAGCAGGTCACAACCATCGCGCAGCAATTGCGCTGAAACCGTGGCCAGATGTTTGAGATCAACCGAATCGGCCTGCTGCGCTTCGCGGCTGGAGAACGATTCCATCAGTTGAGTTACAGCCAGAACGCGGGCGACTGCGTTGGCATGGAGCACATCGAGGGGGACGTTGCGATCGATCAGCAAGGCGGGGATGGTGCAGTCAATGGCTGTTAACGGGATATACGGTGAATTCGTCATAAGAAAGTCTCTTAAAGTTGGATTTAGCCATCCATTTTTGTCGCCAAACAAAAAAGGTGGCCGCTGTACGTGGGTTGGCGAACCGGTAACTTTAAGAAAACCCGGCAGATCCGAAGATCTCCCACGTACAACTGCCATAAAACATTTCGAGCAAATTACACGCTCAACCGTAAATAGCAATTATGTACTTATTTAAAGTTACTGCGGATCGCCAAACCCGGTCGCCTTATCGGCGAGCACCCACTATAGGCCCCGCATCAGACCTCCAGCAATTGCCAAACCTGTGCGATAAATCCCGAAAAAGCGTGAGCTTGCAGCTTCGCGAGCAGGCTCGCTCCCACAACTGGATTGCAACCGTGACAGTTGCGAGTGATTCCGGGCTTGTATAGGCTGGCGCGCCGCCCGCCCATCGATCTGGAAGCTCCATTAATGCGATCCGTGTTCTCCTCGCTTTTACCTTTGGCACTCCTCAGTGCCACCCCCGCCTACGGCAGTGCCCTGGAACTGGGTGAGGTGCAGGTACGCAGCGAAGAAAGCAGCGAACTGGAAGCCGCCCAGAACGCACTCAATGAAGTGCCCGGCGCCAGCAACCTGATCGATATGGCCCGCGTCGAAAACGGTCGCACCGCCAGCAATGCCGATGTACTGGCCTACCAGCCAGGGGTCTACGCGCAATCGGCGGGCAATGACGGGGCCAAGGTCTCGGTGCGTGGCTCGGGTATCAACCGCGCCCCTAGCGCCCACGGCTCGGGGCTGTATGTCATGTTCGACGGCCTGCCCCTGACCGGCCCCGGCGGTACGCCCTACGAACTGTTCGAGCCGCTATGGTTGAGCCGCGCCGAAGTGCTGCGCGGCGCCAATGGCTTCGACACCGGCTCGCTGGCCCTGGGCGGCTCGATCAACTACGTCACCCACACCGGCTACGACGCCGCGCCATTGCAGGTGCGTTACGAAACGGGCAGCTATGGCTATCAGAAACGCCAGATCAGCTCCGGGCAGGTGCTGGGAGATCTGGACTACTATGTCGCCCTGACCGACTCAGACACCGACGGCTATCAACACCATACCGCTGGCAGCAGCAAAGGCATCGCAGCCAATGTCGGTTATCGCTTCAGTCCACAACTGGAAACCCGCTTCTACCTGCGCTATCGCGAAACCGATAACGAACTGGCCGGGCGCGTGACCAAAGACAATATCAAGCATCACCCCCGCGCAGCCAACCCGGCCTATGTGGCAGGGGACTACAGCCGCCCGCAACCCGGCAGTACCTGGCTGGGCAACAAGACCACGATGTACCTGGATGACGATTCGCAGCTGGAAGTGGGCCTGGTCTATCACGACTACCCGATGGATCTGCGAGAAGGCCCTAACCGTTTGAAAGTTGCCTACACCGATGTCAGCGGCACGCTCAACTACAAGCGCCGCGACACTCTGTTCGGCCTCGAAAGCAACACCACCGTGGGCCTGCGCAACACCAAGCATTTGCCCAACAGTGGTGCATCGGAATATGTGCGTATCCCTGTGGGCAACACTGCAGGCTATGCCCCGGGCACCAAGATTCGCGACTTCAGTTACCAGGGTTCCGACACCGTGCTGCACGCCAGCAATGATCTGGAACTGATCCCCGACCTGTGGCTGACCACCGGCATGGCGCTGATCTACACCCGCCGCGAGAGCGACGTGAGCTACCCCGACAGCGGTGGCAAGGTCAGCCAGCATGACTGGGACTACGCGCCCCGTGTTGGCCTGCGTTACGAGTTCAATCCGCACTTGCAGGTATACGGCAACCTGAGCCGTTCGGTTGAGCCGCCGCACCCGTGGTCGATGATCTGGGGCTCGCCGTTTACCTTCCCGGTCAACAGTGGCCCGGCTACCGGTCGCCAGAGCACCCCCGTGTCGCTGGACAATCAAACTGCTACTACCTTGGAACTCGGCACCCGTGGCGATTCGTGGCTCGGGCAGTGGGATCTGGCCTGGTATTACTCGGCCGTGCGCCATGAGCTGCTGAGCGTCGAAACCCAGGCCGCCACTCTCACCCAAAGCCCGATTGTCGGCGAGTCCAACGCCAGCCCCACCGTGCACCAAGGCATCGAAGCAGGACTCAACAGCCTGCTGTGGGAAAGACAAGCAGTGGGCAAAGTATCCCTGCGCCAGGCCTACACCTTCAGCGACTTCCATTACCGTGACGACGAGCGCTTTGGTGACAACAAGTTACCGGGGATCCCGCAACACTACTACCAGGCCGAAGTGCGCTATGACCACCCGCAGGGCTTCTATGCCGGGGTGAACACCCAGGTTGCCTCACGCATGGCGGTGGATTACGCCAACTCGTATTACACCTCGTCCTATATGCTTTGGGGCGCAACCCTGGGCTACAACGCCCCCAAGCAGGCCTGGCAAGCCTGGCTCGACCTGCGCAACCTGAGCGGCGAGCGCTATGCCGCTACGGTTACGCCAGGGTATGACGACAAGGGACTGGACGCCGCGCGCTCCACCCCCGGTGAAGGCAGGGGCGCCTACGTGGGGGTTTCCTACAGCTTCCGTTAATCGCCGGACGGGATATCGGCTGGCAACCGCACCTTGCGCCGGGTGCCACTGAACAGGCCCCAGCTGGACAGGAACAGGGCGGCAATCAATGGCCCGATCACAAAGCCATTGAGGCCGAAGATCGCCATGCCGCCCAGAGTCGAGATCAAAATCAGGAAGTCCGGCATTTTCGTGTCCTTGCCCACCAGGATGGGGCGCAGCACGTTGTCCACCATGCCGATCACAAAGACCCCATACAGCGCCAGCACCACACCCTGCCAGACCGAGCCGGTCACCACGAAGTAAACCGCGACCGGTGCCCAGACAATGCCAGCACCCACGGCGGGCAACAGCGACAGGAACATCATCAGCACCGCCCAGAACAGCGCGCTGTGGATGCCCAGTACCCAGAAAATCACCCCGCCCAATGCCCCTTGGGTAATTGCCACCGCCAGATTGCCCTTGACCGAGGCCCGGACCACACGGCGCAATTTGAGCTGCAACAGGCGTTTTTGCTGTTCGGCAAGCGGTACCGCGTTGCGGATGGTGCGCACCATTTGCTGGCCATCGCGAATAAAGAAGTACAGCAGATACAGCATGATGAAAAAGCTCACCACCAGATCAAAGGTGCTCTGACCGAAGCTAAAAACTTGGGTGGCAAAAAACTGGCTGCCTTCGAGTGCACCCTTGGATACTTTCTCGCTCAGCCCGTCGATATTGCCCATACCGAAACGGTCAAGCCAGTCCTGGGCGGTGGCCGGCAGGATATCCTTGAACTGCATGACATAGCTGGCGACGTTGATTCTGCCGCTTTCAACATCCTTGTAGAGCGTTGCCACTTCCTGCACCAGCAAGGTCGTGGTGATGATGACCGGAATGATCGCGATCACCGTACAGGCCCCCAGCGTGGTAAAAGTTGCCAGGTTGCGTCGGCCTTTTAGCTTGAGTAGCAGCTTGCGTTGCAGGGGTGCAAACAGAATCCCCAGGGCAACAGCCCAAAAAATCGCGCCATAAAACGGCAATAAAATCCAGATGAATGCAATTGTGACCAAGGCCAGCAACAGGAGCAGGGTTTTACGTTGCAGACTTGTTTCGTTCATGAGCCATCCATGTCAGTGATGCGAGTAGGAATCTGGTGCACGCAGTGTAGCCGCTGACATTGACAACTCCCTAGACACTCTGTAAATAATCTGCCTGGTTGTACGACGACAGATAACAAAAATAATAATACTCAGGAGCTCTACGGATGATCACACCTACCTGTGCCCCCTCCCTGTTCACTTGCTCAAGAACCTCCCGTGGTACCCGCTCGCTGGTGTTGCTGGGCCTTGGCAGTATGGGGCTGGCGCTGCCCGTCAGCGGTATGGCCGAAGGCTTTATCGATGACACCAAGGCTACATTGACCCTGCGCAACGCCTATATCAACCGCAACTACACCAACCCTGACTACCCGCAAAGCAAGGCCGAAGAGTGGACGCAAAACTTCATTCTCGACGTCAAGTCCGGCTTTACCCAGGGCACTGTCGGTTTCGGAGTGGATGTACTGGGGCTTTACTCGCAAAAACTCGACGGCGGCAAGGGCACGGTCGGTACTCAACTGTTACCGACCCACAGCGATGGTGAGCCCGCCGATAACTTTGGTCGTTTGGGTGTTGCGGCCAAGGCCAAAATCTCCAATACGGAACTGAAAATCGGCGAGTGGATGCCGGTACTGCCGATCCTGCGCTCGGACGATGGCCGCTCCTTGCCGCAAACCTTCCGTGGCGGCCAGATCACTTCAAAAGAAATCGCCGGGCTGAACCTCTACGGTGGCCAGTTCCGCGCCAACAGCCCGCGTAACGACGCAAGCATGGAAGACATGTCGCTCAACGGCAAAGGTGCCTTTACCTCCGATCGCTTCAACTTTGCCGGCGGTGATTACAGCTTCAATGAAAAGCGTACCCAGGTCGGCCTGTGGTATGCCCAGCTGGAAGACATCTACCAGCAGCAATTTTTAAACGTGTTGCACAGCCAACCTGTTGGCGATGTGACGCTGGGCGCAAACCTCGGTTATTTCTGGGGCAAGGAAGACGGTAACAAACTGGCGGGGGACCTGGACAATAGAACCGCCTACGCCCTGCTGTCGGCCAAATACAAGGGCAACACTCTGTATGTGGGCCTGCAGAAAATCAGTGGCGACGATGGCTGGTTCAGGGTCAATGGCACCAGCGGCGGAACCCTGGCCAACGACAGCTACAACTCCAGCTATGACCTGGCCAAGGAGCGCTCCTGGCAAGTGCGTCATGACCTGGATTTCGCGGTGCTCGGCGTCCCCGGCCTGACCATGATGAACCGCTATATCAGTGGCGATAACATCCACACCGGCAGCATCACCGATGGCAAGGAATGGGGCCGCGAATCGGAACTGGCTTACACCGTACAGGCCGGTACGTTCAAGGACCTTAACCTACGCTGGCGCAATGCGAGTATCCGACGCGACTACAGCACCCACGAATTCGACGAAAACCGCATCTTTATCAGCTATCCGTTGTCGTTGCTGTAAGTCATGTCTGTGCCATCGGGGGGCGCTTGCGACCCTCACCCCTGCCCTCTCCCAAAGGGAGAGGGGGCTGATGTGTGGTGTTACGCAGAACTGCTTTTGCCTTCAGTCCCCTCTCCCTTTGGGAGAGGGTGCTTTTGGTGAATAATCCAGATCACTTGTGCATTGACAACCACCGCAATGACTGTGAATAATCCAACCCAAGTCATACGACAACTGACAATAACAAGTACGACAGGGCCCTTTGATGACAACCACACACACTGTCCAAACCCCCTTCAATCGCCTTCTCCTCACCGGTGCTGCTGGCGGTCTGGGGAAGGTGCTACGCGAAACCCTCAAGCCCTACGCCAGGGTGCTGCGACTTTCAGATATCGCCGCAATGGCTCCTGCTGCCGACAGCCGCGAGGAAGTGTTCATCTGCGACCTTGCCGACAAACAGGCCGTCCACCAGCTGGTTGAAGGGGTAGACGCCATCCTGCACTTTGGCGGTGTCTCGGTGGAGCGCCCGTTCGAAGAGATCCTCGGCCCCAATATCAGCGGCATTTTCCATATCTACGAAGCGGCACGCCGACATGGCGTCAAACGGGTGATTTTCGCCAGTTCCAATCATGTCATCGGGTTCTACAAACAGGACCAGACCCTGGATGCCCACTCCCCGCGCCGGCCTGACAGTTACTACGGGCTGTCCAAGTCTTATGGCGAAGACATGGCCACCTTCTACTTCGATCGCTATGGCATCGAAACCGTCAGCATCCGCATCGGTTCCTCGTTCCCCGAGCCGCAAAACCGCCGGATGATGAGCACCTGGCTGAGCTTTGCTGACCTTACACAGCTGCTCGAGCGCTCGCTGTACACGCCGGATGTCGGCCACACCGTGGTCTATGGCGCCTCCAACAACCTCAATGTGTGGTGGGACAACCGCTATGCCGCCCACCTGGGTTTTGAGCCCAGAGACACCTCTGAAGTGTTTCGCGACAAGATCGAAGCTCAGCCGATGCCTGCGGCCAATGACCCGAGCATGGTTTACCAGGGCGGTGCCTTCGTGGCTGCCGGCCCGTTTGGCGACGAATAAATACGCCCCTGCCACCAAAACAAGATCACAGAGGTCGAGGCATCATGACAGCTGAACTGATTCTCGATGCACGTAATGCCACCGGCGAAAGCCCGGTCTGGAGCATCGCGGAGCAGGCACTTTACTGGGTGGATATCCCGGCAAAACGCTTGCATCGCTGGAGCCCCGCCGATGGTAAAGAGCACAGTTGGCAAGCCTCGCAAATGCTCGCCTGCATTGCTCAGACAGGTCATGGCAGTTGGATCGCCGCGATGGAAAACGGTCTGTTCGCTATCACCCCTCACGCCGATGGCAGCCTCGACAGTCGTTTGCTGGCCAGCGTGACCCATGCCCTGCCAGGCATGCGCTTCAATGATGGCCGCTGCGACCGCCAGGGCCGCTTCTGGGCGGGCACCATGGTGATGGACATGGCCGCCGGCGCCCCGGTGGGCGCCATGTACCGCTACAACGTAGGCCAGACCGAGCCGCTCAAGGCACAACTGCAGGGCTTGATCGTGCCCAACGGCCTGGCGTTCAGCCCCGATGGCAAAACCCTGTACCTGTCGGACTCACACCCGGACGTGCAAAAAATCTGGGCTTTTGACTACGACACCGACACGGGTACCCCTCACAACCGTCGCCTGTTTGTGGACATGGGCGAGCACCCGGGTCGCCCCGATGGCGCCGCCGTGGATGCCGAGGGCTGCTACTGGATTTGCGGCAACGATGCCGGGCTGATCCATCGCTTTACCCCGCAAGGCAAGCTCGACCGCTCCCTGACCGTACCCGTGAAAAAACCGGCGATGTGCGCTTTTGGCGGCGCTGATCTGGACACCCTGTTTGTGACCTCGATCCGCCCTGCAGGCGATCTCGCCGACCAGCCGTTGGCAGGAGGCGTGTTTGCCCTCCGCCCCGGGGTCAAGGGCTTGCCGGAGCCACTACTGAATAACTGACAACCGATCCAACACCTTGAAATAACAAAAACAATATTTGGAGTGACCCATGGATTTCAAACGCACCCTGCTGATTGCTGCTCTCCCCCTGGCCTTCTGCCTCTCAGGCGTGGCCCAGGCCGAAATCAAGATCAAGTTCGCCGAGGTTCATCCCACTGGCTATCCGCCGGTGCTGGCCGAACAGGAAATGGGCAAAAAGCTTCAGGAACAGAGCAACGGCGATATTTCTTTCAAGATGTTTGCTGGTGGCGTACTGGGTTCAGAGAAAGAAGTGGTCGAACAATTGCAGTCCGGCGCGGTGCAGATGACCCGGGTCAGCCTCGGCATCCTTGGTCCGGTAGTACCGGAAACCAATGCCTTCAACCTGCCGTTCGTGTTCCGCGACCAAGCCCATATGCGCAAGATCATCGACGGCGAAATCGGCCAGGAGATGCTGGATAAAATCACCAACTCCGACTTCAATATGGTCGCGCTGGCCTGGATGGACGGCGGCACACGCAACCTGTACACAAAAAAACCGGTACGTGAGATTGCCGACCTCAAAGGCATGAAAATCCGCGTACAAGGCAACCCGGTGTTTATCGACACCATCAACGACATGGGTGGCAATGGCATTGCCATGGCCACCGGCGAGATTTTCAGCGCCCTGCAGACCGGCGTGATCGATGGCGCAGAGAACAACCCGCCGACCTTCCTTGAGCACAACCACTACCAGAACGCCAAGTACTTCACCTGGACCGACCACCTGATCCTCCCCGAGCCGATCGTGATCGCCAAGACCACCTGGGCCAAACTCAGCCCCGAGCAACAAGCCCTGGTGCAAAAACTGGCCCGTGAAGCGCAAATGGAAGAGCGAGTGATCTGGGACAAAAAATCCGCAGAGAGCGAAACCAAACTCAAAACTGCCGGCGTGGAATTCATCACCCTCACCCCAGAGCAGAAAAAAGCCTTCTACGACGCCACCCAGCCGGTTCGCGACAAGTACGGTGCCAACTACAAAGATCTGATCTCGCGCATCGAAGCCGTCCAATAAGCCAGTCCGATAACGCCGCCGCAACGGGCGCAAGCCCGTTTGCCGCGTAGTGGTGAGCCCCATGAAAAATACCGTACTGCGCTTTAATGACTTGCTGTACAGGGCCTGCATCGGGATCGCCGGTTTGTCGGTGCTGACCATGACCTTGATCATCCCCTGGGGCATTTTTGCCCGCTACGTGCTGGGCAGCGGCTCCAGCTGGCCCGAGCCCACCGCCATTCTGCTGATGGTGGTGTTTACCTTCTTTGGCGCTGCCGCCAGCTACCGTGCCGGTGCCCATATGGCAGTGGCGATGGCGGTCGAGCGCATGCCGGCCCATGTCCGCAAACTGGCCGCGGTGCTGGTGCAAATCCTGATGGTCATCGTCTGCCTGTTCATGACGGTCAAGGGCTTCAAACTGTGCGCGACCACCTGGAACCAGTTTCTTGGCGAAATGCCGGGTTTGCGCGTAGGCATCTCCTATCTGCCTATCCCGCTGGGCGGCATCGTGACCCTGATCTTCGTCCTGGAAAAACTCTTCCTGGGTGACCAAAGCCACCGCCGTGCCGTGCGGTTCGACATTGTAGAAGCCAGCGAAGAGGCCGTATAAATGGACGCTTTCGTACTGTTGGGCAGTTTTATCGCCCTGATCCTTATCGGCATGCCGGTCGCCTACGCGCTGGGCCTGTCGGCACTCGTCGGCGCCTGGTGGATCGATATCCCGTTCGATGCCCTGATGATTCAAGTCGCTGGCGGGGTTAACAAGTTCTCGCTGCTGGCCATCCCGTTTTTTGTCCTGGCCGGTGCAATCATGGCCGAAGGCGGCATGTCACGTCGGCTGGTGGCCTTTGCCGGGGTATTGGTAGGGTTTGTGCGCGGCGGTCTGTCGCTGGTCAATATCGTCGCCTCGACCTTCTTTGGCGCGATTTCCGGCTCTTCCGTCGCCGACACCGCTTCCGTGGGCTCGGTACTGATTCCGGAAATGGAGCGCGCCGGTTACCCCCGTGAGTTCTCCACGGCGGTAACGGTCAGCGGCTCGGTACAGGCTTTGCTCACCCCGCCCAGCCACAACTCGGTGCTGTACTCGCTGGCAGCGGGGGGCACGGTATCGATCGCTTCGCTGTTTATGGCCGGGATCATGCCGGGGTTGTTGCTCAGCGCAGTGATGATGGGCCTGTGCATGATCTTTGCGCGCAGACGCAACTACCCCAAGGGTGAAGTGATCCCGCTGCGCACCGCGCTGAAAATCGCCGGTGAAGCGATGTGGGGCCTGATGGCCATGGTCATCATCCTTGGCGGCATCCTCACTGGCGTCTTCACTGCCACCGAGTCGGCGGCGGTCGCGGTGGTGTGGTCGTTCTTCGTCACCATGTTCATTTACCGCGACTACAAGTGGCGTGATCTGCCCAAGCTGATGCATCGGGCGGTGCGTACCATTTCCATCGTGATGATCCTGATCGGCTTTGCTGCCAGCTTCGGTTACATCCTGACGCTGATGGAAATCCCGATGAAGATCACCACCGCGTTCCTGACCCTGTCGGATAACCGCTACGTGATCCTGATGTGCATCAACGTCATGTTGTTGTTGCTGGGCACGGTGATGGACATGGCGCCGCTGATCCTGATCCTCACCCCGATCCTGCTGCCGGTGATTATCGGTATCGGTGTCGACCCGGTGCATTTTGGCATGATCATGCTGGTCAACCTGGGCATCGGCCTGATCACACCGCCGGTGGGCGCGGTGCTGTTCGTGGGTGCAGCCGTGGGCAAGGTCACCATCGAAAACACCGTTAAAGCGCTGCTGCCATTCTACCTGGCACTGTTTATGGTGCTGATGCTGGTGACCTACGTTCCGGCCATCTCGCTGTGGTTGCCAAACCTGGTGCTGTAACCCCGCCTTACCCCTGTGGGAGCGAGCAAGCCCGCTCCCACAGGGATATTAAAGCGGCTCTATTTCCAGCCAAGGAGGCTGGTTGCTTATGTCTGCTCCTGCGTTGTTCCCCCGCCATATCGCAGTATTGATTCTGGTACTGCTGGCCTGCGCTTTTGCGGGCAATCATATCGCCGCCCGGATTGCCTTCGACCACGACACCGGTTTGCTGCTGGCGATTCTATGTCGTGCTGGCGTGACCTTGCTGGTATTGACCGGCCTGGTGCTATGGCAACGCGAGCGCCCTCGGCTAACCCCCGCCAACTGGCGTTGGCAATTGCTGTTGGGATTGCTGATCGCAGCACAAAGCTTCTGCATTTATTCAGCCGTGGCCCGTATCCCCGTGGCCCTGGCATTGTTGATCGGCAATATGGCACCGATCCTGCTGGTACTGCTGACCTGGGCCCTGGGCGGTGCGGCACCCACCCTGCGGGCGGCACTGCTGATGGGGTTGATCATGTGCGGCCTGGTGTTTGCCCTCGACGTGCCCGAACGACTGTCCAGCCAGGCCTCCACCGAGGCACAGTGGCTCGAAGGCATCCTTTTCGGCTTTGCTGCCGCTTGCGTGTTTGCCTGTGCGCTATGGATCACCGATCACAAACTCTCGAGCCTGCGCGGTACGGTGCGTAGCATGCTGACCATGCTTATCGTATTTTGTGCGGCAGCCCTGGCCGGGGTCAGCGGGGTGCTGCCGGGCGGGGTGTCGCTGCCCTCCTCGTCTACCGGCTGGACAGCCCTGGCCTTTCTGGTTGCGCTTTACGGGCTGGGCTTCTGCCTGTTGTTTATCTGCATGACGCGGCTGAACATGGCCCGCAACGCACCGGTAATGAACGTCGAACCGGTGGCGAGCCTGCTGTTTGGCTGGCTGATTCTTGACCAGTTGCTCAGCAGCGGCCAGATCATCGGCGGCCTGATTGTGGTCGCGGGCATTGTGATGCTGACCTGGCCGCGCAAAGCATAGATCCAGATCAATAGCCGGGAGCAAGGGCTCGACTACCATCGCGCCTTTTTTGCGAACGAACTGACTATGCGCCTTGCTCCGCCCGAACTCCTCGCCCCTGCCGGCACCCTGAAAAATATGCGCTATGCCTTCGCGTATGGCGCCGACGCGGTGTATGCGGGCCAACCACGCTACAGCTTGCGCGTGCGCAACAACGAATTCGACCACACCAACCTGGCCATTGGCATCGCCGAAGCCCAGGCTCAGGGCAAGCGTTTTTACGTGGTGGTCAATATCGCCCCGCACAACGCCAAGCTGCGTACCTTTCTCAAGGATCTGGAGCCGGTGATTGCCATGGCACCGGATGCGCTGATCATGTCCGACCCGGGCCTGATCATGCTGGTGCGCAAAAACTTCCCCCATGTGCCGATTCACTTGTCGGTTCAGGCCAATACCGTGAACTGGGCCAGTGTTGAATTCTGGCGCCAGCAGGGTCTGAGCCGCATCATCCTGTCCCGGGAGTTGTCGCTGGAAGAGATCGAAGAAATCCGTCAGCAAGTACCCGATATGGAGCTGGAGATTTTCGTACATGGCGCGCTATGCATGGCCTACTCCGGGCGCTGCCTGTTATCTGGCTACATGAACAAGCGAGATGCCAACCAGGGCAGCTGCACCAATGCCTGCCGCTGGAAGTACGAGGCCAAACCGGGTACAGA
Organism: Pseudomonas bubulae; assembly: GCF_900618535.1. GTDB lineage: Bacteria > Pseudomonadota > Gammaproteobacteria > Pseudomonadales > Pseudomonadaceae > Aquipseudomonas > Aquipseudomonas bubulae. The sequence continues at coordinate 1,343,903 of NZ_UYJA01000001.1, forward strand.
AAACGAGCTGGGCAATATCGTCAATGTGGTCGAGCCAACCCTGGGCGTGGGTGCGCCGACTGACGAAGTGTTTGTGCTGAACGAAGCCAACCGTGCCGATGAACCGATGACCGCGTTCGAGGACGAACACGGTACTTACATCATGAACTCCAAGGATCTGCGTGCTGTACAGCATGTGGCGCGGCTGGCGGAAATGGGCGTGCATTCGCTGAAGATCGAGGGCCGCACCAAGTCGCACTTTTACTGCGCACGGGCCACCCAGGTGTATCGCAAGGCCATCGATGATGCGGTGGCGGGTCGTGAGTTTGACCGCAGCCTGATGACCGATCTGGAGTCCCTGGCCCAGCGCGGCTATACCGAAGGGTTCTTGCGCCGCCATGTCCACGATGAATACCAGAACTACCTGCATGGCAGTTCATTGTCCCATCGCCAGCAGTTTGTCGGGGAATTGACCGGCGAACGACGCAATGGCCTGGCCGAAGTCAAAGTGAAAAACCGATTTGCTTTGGGCGATCATCTGGAGCTGATGACACCCCACGGCAACTATCACTTTGATCTGGAACGTTTGCTTAACAGTGCAGGCTTGCCGACCCAAGTGGCGCCGGGTGATGGCCACACGGTGTACCTGCCGATCCCCGAACAGGTGGACTTGAACTACGGGTTGTTGATGCGGGATTTGACGGTGAGCGAGGTGATGGAACGTTCGGCGTGACCACTGTGGGAGCGGGCTTGCTCGCGATAGCATCGCCCGGTGTTGTCTGACAGACCGAGCCGTCAGCATCGCGAGCAAGCCCGCTCCCACAGACTGTCGTGATTGCGATTAATCGCGAAACACTTCATCCAGCAAGTTATGCATGGCGGTGAACGCCCGACCCGCAGTTTTGGCGTCGTACATCATCTTGCCCGGCACATTGGCGTGGGGGTCAGTGAACGAATGCACTGCGCCGCCATAGCTGGTCAGTTGCCAGTCCACACCCGCCGCGTTCATCTCCGCCTCAAACGCTGGTAGCTGCTCGCTTGGCACCAACGGGTCAGACGCGCCGTGCAACACCAGCACCGAGCCCTTGATGCTCTGGGCATCGATCGGGTTAGGTGTGTCCAGGGTGCCGTGGAATGACACCGCAGCTTGCAACGGTGCACCACTGCGTGCCAGTTCCAGTGAACAGCACCCGCCAAAACAGAAACCAAAGGTTGCCAGCTTGTTGCTGTCGACCTGGGCCAGGCCCTGATTTTTCAGCATGTCATACGCTGCCCACATACGCTTGCGCAGCAAGGCACGGTCATTCTTGAGCGGCATCATCGCCGCACCGGCTTCGTCGGCGTTGCCGGGCCGGGTGCCCTGGCCATACAAATCGGCGATCAGTACCACATAACCCTGTTCTGCCACCGACTTGGCAATCTCTTCGGCGCCTGCGCTGATGCCCATCCAGTTGGGCGCCATCAGCAAACCCGGCAACGGGTCTTCACGGCTCGGATCAAAGGCCAAACGGCCTTCGTAAGGTTGGCCGTCGATTTGATAAGCCACAGAGCTGACCGAAATGGATTTCATCAAAAACTCCTGAATTTGAAACAAAAAAAACCCGCCGAAGCGGGTTTTTATAGCGCGGTTAGACCGACAACTCTACTAACAATTTGTTTAGCCGACGGACATAGGCCGCAGGGTCTTTCAAACTGTCACCGGCTGCCAGGGCTGCCTGATCGAAGAGGATGTGCGACAGGTCGCCAAAACGCTCTTCACTCTGCTCAGCATCGAGTTTCTCGATCAGCGGGTGAGCCGGGTTGAACTCGAAGATAGGCTTGGACTCAGGCACTTTTTGACCGCTGGCTTCGAGGATCTGACGCATTTGCATGCCCAGATCCTGCTCACCAATGGCAAGAATCGCCGGGGAATCAGTCAGACGATGCGACACGCGCACTTCGCTGACGCTCTCACCCAAGGCAGCCTTGATGCGCTCCACCAGACCTTCTTTGGCCTTGGCCACTTCTTCTGCGGCTTTCTTGTCCTCTTCCGAGTCCAGATTGCCCAGGTCGAGGTCACCACGGGCCACGTCGACAAAGCTCTTGCCGTCGAAGTCGCTGAGGTAGCTCATCAGCCACTCGTCGATGCGGTCGGTCAGCAGCAGGACTTCGATGCCTTTTTTGCGGAAGACTTCGAGGTGCGGGCTGTTTTTAACCTGCGCGTAGGTTTCGCCGGTCAGGTAGTAAATCTTGTCCTGACCTTCCTTGGCGCGGGCCAGGTAGTCGGTCAAGGAAACATTCTGTTCGCCGTCGTCGCCGTGGGTCGAAGCAAAACGCAGCAGACCGGCGATTTTTTCTTTGTTGGCGAAATCTTCGGCCGGACCTTCTTTCATCACCTGGCCGAAGTTTTTCCAGAAGCCCTGATATTTCTCAGGCTCGTTCTTCGCCAGTTTTTCCAGCATGTCGAGTACACGCTTGGTCAGCGCCGTCTTCATCGAGTCGATGATCGGGTCTTTTTGCAGGATTTCCCGCGACACGTTCAGCGACAGGTCGTTGGAGTCGATCACGCCCTTGATAAAGCGCAGGTACAGCGGCAGGAACGACTCGGCCTGATCCATCACGAAGACACGCTGCACATACAGCTTCAGGCCTTTAGGCGCTTCACGCTGGTACAGATCAAACGGTGCACGGGCCGGAACGTAGAGCAGCGAGCTGTATTCAAGCTTGCCCTCAACCTTGTTGTGGCTCCAGGCCAGCGGGTTCTCGTAGTCATGGGCAATGTGCTTGTAGAACTCCTGATATTCCTCGTCCTTTACTTCAGTACGAGGACGGGTCCACAGAGCACTTGCCCGGTTGACGGTTTCCCATTCCAGTGCAGGCGCTTCTTCGCCTTCGGCAACGGTCTGCTCTTTAGGCAGTTCGATAGGCAGGGCGATATGGTCGGAGTACTTCTTGATGATGTTGCGCAGGCGCCAGCCGTCAGCGAATTCGGATTCGCCAGGCTTGAGGTGCAGCACGATTTTGGTGCCGCGGTCGGCCTTCTCGACGGTGGCCACTTCAAACTCGCCTTCGCCCTTCGAAGACCAGTGCACGCCCTCGCTTGCCGGGGTACCGGCACGGCGGCTGTACACGTCAACCTTGTCGGCAACGATAAAGGCCGAGTAGAAACCCACGCCGAACTGACCGATCAGGTGCGAATCTTTTTTCTGGTCGCCGGTGAGGTTTTTCATGAAGTCGGCAGTGCCGGACTTGGCGATCGTACCCAGGTGGGTGATCACGTCATCGCGGTTCATGCCGATACCGTTGTCTTCGAGGGTGACGGTGTTGGCGTCTTTGTCGAAGCTCACACGGATTTTAAGCTCGGCACCGCCCTCCAGCAGATCTGGCTTGGACAGTGCTTCAAAACGTAATTTGTCGACAGCATCAGAGGCGTTCGAGATCAGTTCGCGAAGGAAGATTTCCTTGTTGGAGTACAGCGAATGGATCATGAGGTGCAGCAGTTGCTTGACCTCGGTCTGGAAGCCCAGGGTTTCTTTTTGAGTTTCCACGCTCATTGTTATCAAACTCCGATTGGATGGCAGTGGCCACGCCCGTAAGGGTTAGCGGCGGGATGTGATGAAAGTTGGGGCCAATGATGCAAATTTCAAGGGCCGAACCAGTGGCTCAAGTTTTTTACCAATATTTCCGCCCGCGCTGCTTTACTTATATATGTGTTCGAGCATGGAACTTAAGCCATCAGCCCATGCTCAAACGCCCCGTAGATCTACTCATAAGGAGAAACACCCCATGCGTAATACTTTTGCTGTTGCCTTGATGCTGGCTGCTTCGCTTGGCCTGGCTGCCTGCGACAAAAAATCCGAAGACAAAGCCCAGGACGCTGCCCAGCATTCTGAGCAAGCGCAAGAAAAAATGTCTGAAGCACAAGACAAAGTAAACGACGCGGCCAAAGAGAACGCCGAAGCTGCAAAAGCACAAGCCGAGTCCAATAAAGCCGCTGCTGAAGAAGCCGGCCAGACTGCTCCGGTTGCACCTGCGGCAACTACAGAAAGCAAGTAACACGACTTTCTGCGATATAAAACCAAGCCCGCCAAGTGCGGGCTTTGTTGTATCTGAACGTTAATGGCTAGTGTTTGCATGCTTGAACACACGCCCATTAAAAAAGCCCTGCATCCATTAAGATGCAGGGCTTTTTTATTGACTCGGCAACGCTTTTGGCGAACCGGGTAATTACGCCATTGCTTCAACTCGTTTGCCCAGCAGACGGTCGCAGATAACTGCGCCCAGCAGGGTCACAAGACTAGGCACCAGCCACGCCAGGCCCTGCTCGCTAAATGGCATATTGGCCAATTGGGCCGGAATCCACTCACCCAGGCCAGCACCTTTAAGCGCGTCGATCGAGCCAAAGAAGAACGACACCAGCATGACCGGACCAACGATCCGGCTCTGGGCATTCCACAGGCCTTTGCAGAAACTCAGCGCCACCAACACGATGCAAGGCGGGTAGATCGCCGTCAGCAACGGGATGGAAAACGCAATCAACTGGGTCAAGCCAAGGTTCGACACGGCCAGCGAAAACAGCGCAAGGATGATCACCAGCGTCTTGTAAGACAGTGGCAGCACAGTACTGAAGTATTCAGCGCAGGCACAGGTCAGGCCAACGGCCGTTACCAGGCAAGCCAGTGCAATCAGTACGGCAAGGAAACCGCTGCCCAGCGAACCGAAGGTGTGTTGTACATAGGCGTGCAGTACCGCCGCACCATTGGTTGCACCCGCCGCCACTTCATGGCTGCCCGCACCCAGGCGGAACAGGCTGATGTAGACCAGCGCCAGGCCGACACCGGCGATCAGGCCGGCAATGATGGCGTAGCGGGTAATCAGCTTGGGTGATTCAACACCACGGGAACGGATGGCATTCACGATCACGATACCGAACACCAGCGCACCCAGGGTATCCATGGTCAAGTAGCCATTGATAAAACCCTGGGAGAACGGTGCGGCCACGTACTCGGGGGTCGCGACGCCAACATCACCTGCAGGCAAGGCAACGGCAGCAATGCCGAGAATGGCCAGGGCGATGATCTTCAACGGAGCAAGGAAGCGCCCTACCGTGTCCAGCAGGCGACCCGGGTACAACGACACGAAAAACACGATCAGGAAGTACACCGAGCTGTACAGAAACAGCGCCAGTGGGCTTTCACCGGTCAAAGGTGCCAGGCCGACTTCAAAGGATACGGTGGCGGTACGCGGGGTCGCGAACAACGGGCCAACAGCCAGATAGGCCACGGCTGCCAACAAGCCCCCGGCGATCTTGCCGATCGGGCTGCTCAGTGCGTCCATGCCGCCACCGACCTTGGCCAGGGCAATAACGGTGACTACCGGCAGACCGACTGCGGTGATCAGGAAGCCCAATGCAGCCATCCAGACGTTAGGTCCGGCCTGCAGGCCAACGATTGGCGGGAAAATGATGTTGCCTGCCCCAACGAACAGGGCAAAAGTCATAAACCCAAGTGCCAGGATGTCCTGGCCTTTCAATACTTTCATTACGGAAATACCACACTACTGAATCGGGATTTAGAGGGGAATTTCCCGTGCGGATGTGGGAAATGCTGTCGATCCGTATAAGACCAACCCTTCTAGCGCGTGGCTTCCTTTTGGGATGCACACGCAGAACTGCGGAATGCTGGCAAGATTACCGAGTTTTTTCCTACAGCGCACTGTTAGAGGGCGGACTGTCCGATGAACGAACGCAGTTGTCGCCTGGACGACATCGAAAAATGCTTTGGTGTGGTCTTGCCTGCCCTGGATAGCTCAAAACCGCACGTTGTGGGAGCGGGCTTGCCCGCTCCCACAAGGGTTTTGCTTGACCCCAAACGCACAAAGGCCACCCGAAGGTGGCCTTTGCCTGGTAGAGCAGTCAGTTAAGCGCGAGGCTTACTTCATTGCCCAGCCAGTCAGCTCGGACAGAGCCTTGCCGATGTCTGCCAGCGAACGCACGGTTTTTACGCCTGCGTCTTCCAGGGCAGCAAACTTCTCGTCTGCAGTACCCTTGCCGCCAGAGATGATTGCGCCTGCGTGGCCCATGCGCTTGCCTGGAGGGGCAGTCACACCAGCGATGTAGGAAACAACCGGCTTGGTCACGTTTGCCTTGATGTAGGCAGCCGCTTCTTCTTCAGCCGAACCGCCGATCTCACCGATCATAACGATCGCTTCGGTCTTCGGGTCTTCCTGGAACAGCTTCAGGATGTCGATGAAGTTGGAACCAGGGATCGGGTCACCACCGATGCCTACGCAAGTCGACTGGCCGAAACCGGCGTCAGTGGTTTGCTTTACAGCTTCGTAAGTCAGGGTGCCGGAACGCGACACGATGCCTACTTTGCCTGGCAAGTGAATGTGACCTGGCATGATGCCGATCTTGCATTCGCCTGGCGTGATAACGCCCGGGCAGTTAGGGCCGATCAGGGTAACACCCAGTTCGTCGCACTTAACTTTGCAGTCCAGCATGTCCAGGGTAGGAATGCCTTCAGTGATGCACACGATCAGCTTGATGCCGCCGAACGCTGCTTCAAGGATGGAGTCCTTGCAGAAAGGAGCCGGTACGTAGATAACGCTGGCGGTTGCGCCAGTTGCTTCTACGGCTTCTTTCACGGTGTTGAAAACAGGCAGGTCCAGGTGAGTGGTGCCGCCTTTGCCCGGAGTAACGCCACCAACCATCTTGGTGCCGTATTCGATGGCTTGCTGGGTGTGGAAGCTGCCCTGCGAACCGGTGATGCCCTGGCAGATAACTTTGGTGTCTTTATTGATCAGGACGCTCATTACTTGCCCTCCGCAGCTTTAACAACTTGTTGAGCAGCGTCGGTCAAGCTGGTAGCAGCGATGATGTTCAAACCGCTTTCTGCCAGTACTTTAGCGCCCAGATCAGCGTTGTTGCCTTCAAGGCGCACAACTACCGGGATTTTCACGCCGACTTCTTTCACTGCACCGATGATGCCTTCGGCAATCATGTCGCAACGAACGATGCCGCCGAAGATGTTAACCAGCACTGCTGCGACATTGCTGTCGGACAGGATGATTTTGAACGCTTCGGTAACGCGTTCTTTGGTAGCACCACCGCCAACGTCGAGGAAGTTGGCTGGCTTGCCGCCATGCAGGTTAACGATGTCCATGGTGCCCATGGCCAGACCAGCGCCGTTAACCATGCAGCCGATGTTGCCTTCCAGCGCTACGTAGTTCAGTTCGAACTTGGCAGCGTGCGCTTCGCGCGGATCGTCTTGCGACGGATCGTGGAAAGTTTTCAGCTTAGGCTGACGGTACATGGCGTTTGCGTCGATGTTGATTTTGGCATCGAGGCAGTGCAGATCGCCGTCAGTCTTGATAACCAGCGGGTTCACTTCCAGCAGGGCCAGATCGTGATCCTTGAACAGTTTGGCCAGACCTACGAAGATCTTGGCGAACTGAGCAACTTGCTTGCCTTCCAGACCCAGCTGGAAAGCCAACTCGCGACCCTGGAATGGCTGTGCGCCAACCAGTGGATCGATCGTTGCTTTCAGAATTTTTTCTGGAGTGTCGTGAGCGATTTTCTCGATGTCCACGCCACCTTCGGTGGAAGCCATGAACACGATACGACGGCTCGAACGGTCAACGACAGCGCCCAGGTACAGCTCTTTAGCGATATCAGTGCACGACTCAACCAGGATCTTGGTGACCGGCTGACCATTGGCGTCAGTCTGGTAAGTCACCAGACGCTTGCCCAACCACTGTTGTGCGAATGCTTTAGCGTCTTCTTTGCTGCGAACCAGCTTAACGCCGCCCGCTTTACCGCGACCACCTGCGTGAACCTGGGCTTTTACAACCCATTCGGTCCCACCGATTTTGTCGCAAGCTTCTGCGGCTGCTTCCGGGGTGTCTACTGCATAACCCTTGGATACTGGCAGGCCGTATTCAGCGAACAGCTGCTTACCCTGATACTCGTGAAGATTCATGCTTTTTACCGTCTTCGTTAGGTACTGCGCATTCGGCGCTGCACTACTATTAGTGCCGCACCACCTGTGACTGCTGCTTGTGCTGTTTCAACAAACCCGACATCCGCTTGAGCGGAGCCGGGCCCGGTTAAAACAAGACAAGACTGCGTCCGGCGGAAGTTCCGCGGTGAGGCTTGCTAGCAAGGCTCACGACGGGCAAACCGCCGTGGTTTCTTATTGTCTGGTCTTAACGTTTCTTACGGTTGGCAATGTGGATGGCGCCGCCATTCACAGCCAGTGCTGCTTCGTGCAAGGCTTCGGACAGGGTCGGATGGGAGAAAACCATCATGCCCAGATCTTCAGCGCTGGTGCCGAATTCCATACCGATCGCGCCCTGCTGTACCAGCTCTGCAGCGCTCGGGCCAATCACGTGGACGCCCAGTACGCGGTCAGTTTTGGCATCAGCAATGACTTTGACAAAGCCACCGGTGTCGTTTGCTGCCATGGCACGGCCACTGGCGGCGAACGGGAAGGTGCCGACGTTAACCTCAACGCCTTCAGCTTTCAAGGCCTGCTCGGTTTTACCAACCCACGCGATCTCCGGGTGAGTGTAAATAACCGATGGAATCAGGTCGTAGTTCATCTCGGTCTTGTGACCTTTGATGCGCTCGACAACCATGATGCCTTCTTCAGAAGCCTTGTGTGCCAGCATCATGCCGCGAACCACGTCACCAATGGCGAATACGCCCGGTACGCTGGTTGCGCAATGATCGTCAACAAACACGAAACCGCGCTCGTCGATGGTCACGCCGCTGTCAGCTGCCAGCAACTCGGTAGTCACCGGACGGCGACCCACGGCTACGATCAGCTTGTCGAAGGTGATGGTCTGTTCGCCGTTGGCGTCGGTGTAGGTCACAACGACTTCTTCGCCGTTGACCTTGGAACCGGTGACGCGAGCGCCCAGCTTGATGTCCAGACCTTGTTTGGTCAGGGTTTTGTAGGCTTCTTTCGAAACGGCAGCGTCAGCAGCCATCAAGAAGGTGTCCAGGGCTTCCAGAACAGTCACTTCAGCGCCCAGACGGGACCATACCGAACCCAGTTCCAGACCGATCACGCCAGCGCCGATAACGCCCAGACGTTTTGGCACGGACTGGAATTCCAGGGCGCCGGTCGAATCAACGATCACGTTGTTGTCGACTGGAGCAGGTGGAATGTCGATCGGACGCGAGCCCGAAGCCAGAATCACGTTCTCGGCTTCGATGATTTCAACGCTGCCGTCTGGCTTGGTCAGCTCAACACGCTTGCCGGCCAGCAGTTTGCCGTGGCCTTGCAGGGAAGTAACGCCGTTGGCCTTGAACAGGGTCGCAACGCCGGAAGTCAGACCTTTAACGATGTTGGCTTTACGGCCAACCATCGCAGCAACGTCCATCTTCACTTCACCGGTGGTGATGCCGTGGATGGCGAATGCATCCTTGGCTTCGTGGTACTTCCAGGAGCTGTCCAGCAGCGCCTTGGATGGAATGCAGCCAACGTTCAGGCAAGTACCGCCCAGCGCCAGTTTGCCTTCCTTGTCGGTGTATTTTTCGATGCAAGCAGTCGAAAGGCCCAGTTGCGCGGCCTTGATGGCTGCAACATAGCCGCCAGGGCCCGCACCAATCACTACAACGTCAAATTTCTGAGACATGAAAATAGATCCTCTATTAGCTACAAGCTGTCAGCAGCAAGCTGCAAGCCAAAGCCAGACTGCTTTTTCCCGCAGCCTGGCACCTGAAACTTGCAGCAGCTTCTATTAGATATCCAGCAGCAGACGAGCCGGGTCTTCCAGCAGGTTTTTGATTGCTACCAGGAAACTTACAGCTTCTTTGCCATCGATCAAGCGGTGATCGTAAGACAGAGCCAAATACATCATCGGACGGATAACTACCTGACCGTTGACTGCCATTGGACGCTGAAGGATGTTGTGCATGCCCAGGATCGCGGCTTGCGGCGGGTTAACGATCGGGGTCGACATCATCGAACCGAAAGTACCACCGTTGGTGATAGTGAAAGTACCACCGGTCATTTCGTCGATCGACAGTTTGCCGTCACGGGCTTTTTTACCGTAGGCAGCGATGCCGCCTTCGATTTCAGCCAGGCTCATCAGTTCGGCGTTACGCAGAACCGGAACCACCAGACCACGGTCGCTGGAAACAGCTACACCGATGTCGGCGAAGCCGTGGTAAACGATGTCGGAACCGTCGATCGAGGCGTTAACGGCCGGGAAGCGTTTCAGTGCTTCGGTAGCTGCTTTCACGAAGAACGACATGAAGCCCAGGCGTACGCCGTTGTGGGACTTCTCGAACAGATCCTTGTACTTCGAACGCAGTGCCATGATTTCAGTCATGTCCACTTCGTTGAAAGTGGTCAGCATCGCCATGTTCGACTGAGCTTCAACCAGACGCTTGGCCACGGTGGCACGAACGCGGGTCATCGGAACGCGTTTTTCTACGCGGTCGCCAGCAGCGAATACCGGAGCGGCAGCGGCAGGTGCAGCGGCCTTGGCCGGCGCAGCAGCAGGAGCGGCTTTTTTGGCAGCTACCGCAGCAACTACGTCTTCCTTGGTCACACGACCGCCTTTGCCAGTACCGGCAACGGAAGCGATGTTGATACCGTTTTCTTCAGCGATCTTGCGTGCAGCCGGAGCAGCAACAGGATCGTCTTCGCCATCGGCAGCAGGAGCAGCAGCCTGGGCGGCCGGTGCAGCGGCAGCAGCAGGAGCGGCAGCAGCAGCGCCGCCTTCAACGATGGAGCCCAGCACTTCGTCGGACAGAACGGTGTCGCCTTCGTTCTTGACGATAGCGCCCAGCACGCCGTCAGCAGTGGCCAGTACTTCCAGCACTACCTTGTCGGTTTCGATGTCGACAATCAGGTCGTCGCGCTTTACAGCGTCGCCCGGTTGCTTGTGCCAGGTGGCAACGGTGCCATCGGCAACCGATTCCGGAAATGTTGGGGCTTTGATCTCGATAGCCATGTTCTTTGGTTCCTTAAATTCGGTTTCAGTGCGCGAAGGCGTTAAACAGTGAACGCGTCTTGCAACAGTTTTGCCTGTTGCTCAGCGTGCATCGATGCGTAACCACAAGCAGGTGCAGCAGAAGCGTCACGGCCCGCGTACTCGAGTACGAGCGACTTGTCGTGACCGCTGATGATGCGGCGCATGTGATGCTGGCTGCAGTACCAGGCACCCTGGTTCATCGGCTCTTCCTGACACCAGACAATATGCTTGGCGTTTTTGTACGGAGCCAGGACTTCAATCAAGTCGTCCTCAGGGAACGGGTACAGCTGCTCAAGACGCACGATAGCGATGTCATCACGACCTTCGGCACGGCGTTTTTCCAACAGGTCGTAGTAGACCTTGCCGCTACACAGCACGATGCGACCGACGTTCGCCGGATCCTGCGCATCGATTTCCGGAATAACGGTCTGGAACGAACCTTCGGCCAGATCTTCCAGGGTCGAGATTGCCAGTTTGTGACGCAGCAACGACTTCGGTGTCAGGACGATCAGCGGCTTGCGCAGCGGACGGATAACCTGACGGCGCAACAGATGGTAGATCTGTGCCGGAGTGGTCGGTACGCACACCTGAATGTTGTGCTCGGCACACAATTGCAGGTAACGCTCAAGACGTGCAGAGGAGTGCTCCGGGCCCTGACCTTCATAACCGTGTGGCAGCAGCATGGTCAGACCGCACAGACGGCCCCACTTGTGCTCACCGCTGGTGATGAACTGGTCGATTACAACCTGGGCGCCGTTGGCGAAGTCGCCGAACTGGGCTTCCCAGATCACCAGCGCGTTAGGCGTGGTGGTGGAATAGCCGTATTCGAACGCCAGGACCGCTTCCTCGGACAGCAGCGAGTCGTACAGGTCAAAGCGAGGCTGACCTTCGAACAGGTGCTTCAGGGGAATATAGGTGCCAGCATCTTTCTGGTTGTGCAACACGGCGTGACGGTGCGAGAACGTACCGCGACCAATGTCCTGACCGGTCATGCGAATCGGGTGACCTTCGAACTGCAGGGTTGCATATGCCATGGTTTCGGCATAACCCCAGTTGATCGGCAGGCCGCCGGCTTGCATTTTTTGACGATCTTCGTAGATCTTCGCAACCTGGCGCTGAACCACAAAGCCTTCTGGAATTTCCAGCAGCTTGGCAGACAGTTCTTGCAGGGTTTTCAGATCGAAACGGGTGTCGTGACGCGCAGTCCAGGCGTGGCCCAGATACGGACGCCAGTCCACGAACAGCTCTTTGTTCGGTTCCTTGACCAGACTTTTCACAACATGCAGGCCGTTGTCCAGCGCGTTGCGGTATTCGTCGATCTTGGCCTGAACGCGTTCTGCGTCCACCACTTTCTCTTGTGTCAGGCGCTCGGCATACAGCTCACGGGTGGTGCGCTGCTTGGCGATCTGCTGATACATCAGCGGTTGGGTACCGTTTGGTTCATCGGCCTCGTTGTGACCGCGACGGCGGTAGCAGAACAGGTCGATCACGACGTCACGCTTGAACTGCATGCGGTAGTCGATAGCCAGCTGAGTCACGAACAATACGGCTTCCGGATCATCACCATTGACATGGAGGATCGGCGCCTGAATCATTTTCGCGACGTCAGTGCAGTACTCGGTAGAACGGGAGTCTTCCGGATTGCTGATGGTGAAGCCGACCTGGTTGTTGATCACCAGGTGAACCGTACCGCCAGTCTTGAAGCCGCGAGTCTGCGACATCTGGAAGGTTTCCATGACCACGCCCTGACCTGCGAAGGCAGCATCACCGTGGATGGAAATTGGCAGTACCTTTTCGCCGGTGCTGTCGTTACGACGGTCCTGGCGAGCGCGTACAGACCCTTCAACCACTGGAGAAACGATTTCCAGGTGGGAGGGGTTAAACGCCATTGCCAGGTGAACTTCACCACCGGCAGTCATGACGTTGGAGGAGAAGCCCTGGTGGTATTTAACGTCACCGGAACCCAACTCGATCTTTTTCTTGCCTTCGAACTCGTCGAACAGCTCGCGCGGGTTTTTGCCGAAGGTGTTCACCAATACGTTCAGGCGACCACGGTGGGCCATGCCGATAACGATTTCCTTGGTGCCGTAGTTGCCCGAACGCTGGATCAGCTCGTCCAGCAAAGGAATCAGGCTTTCGCCGCCTTCCAGGCCGAAACGCTTGGTGCCCGGGTATTTGGTCCCCAGGTACTTTTCCAGACCTTCAGCAGCAGTCACGCGCTCAAGCAGATGGCTTTTGACTTCAGCCGAGTAAGTCGGGCGGCCGCGTACGCTTTCGAGGCGCTGTTCAAACCAGTGGCGCTGCTCGGAATCGACGATGTGCGTGAACTCTGCGCCAATGGTGCGGCAATATGTCTGCTGCAACGCTTCGAGAATTTCGCGTAGGCTCGCTTCCTCTTTGCCGATATACAGGTCGCCGGCACGGAAGGTCGTATCAAGATCGGCATTGGTCAAGCCGTAATGATTGATCGACAGGTCTGCAGGTGCAGGACGCTGCCACAGCCCCAGCGGATCAAGCTGGGCTGCCTGGTGGCCGCGCATCCGATAGGCCTGGATCAATCGCAGCACTTCAACCTGCTTCTTCTCGTGCTCACTGCTCACGCTCCCGGCAGAAACCGGTTGAGCGCGGCGCTGGTTCTTTGCCAGCAGCACGAAATGGTCGCGGATTGTGGAGTGCGAAACATCGTTGGCAGAGTTGCCTTCAACAGGCAACGTCTGAAATTTGGTGCGCCATTCTTCTGGCACAGCGTTAGGGTCGTGCAGGTAGAGCTCATAGAGCTCTTCCACATAGGCAGCGTTACCACCTGAAAGATAGCCGCTGTTCCACATGCGCTGCATCACGCTTTCTTGCATGCTTGGTCACCCTCGGTTAGGGGACACCATCGACGAGAACACCAGAGCATGCTTGAGAAAGTCCGAATACAGCGACTAAAACAAGCCACTTAGGATCACGCTGATAGTCCGGGTACCAGCCCGGATGCCCCTGCTGGTCTCATTTCTTCAAAATAAGAGCCGCAGCTTTATGAGCTGTTGCTCAGGTTAAAACTACGGCGCCGGTTGAAGCCTGCGCCGTAGCATCTACGGTTACAGCGGTGCTGCGGTACTGCTTTGGATCACACGCCGCTTTGCAGCAGCATGCTACGCACGTGACCGATGGCCTTAGTCGGGTTCAGGCCCTTCGGACACACGTTTACGCAGTTCATGATCCCGCGGCAGCGGAATACGCTGAACGGGTCATCCAGCGAAGCCAGGCGCTCACTGGTCTTGGTGTCACGGCTGTCAGCCAGGAAACGATAGGCTTGCAGCAGTGCAGCAGGGCCCAGGAACTTGTCCGGGTTCCACCAGAAGGACGGGCACGAGGTCGAGCAGCAAGCGCACAGGATGCACTCGTACAGACCGTCGAGCTTTTCACGCTCTTCTGGTGATTGCAGACGTTCGATGGCCGGAGCCGGCGTGTCGTTCTGCAGGAACGGCTTAACTTTCTCGTATTGCTTGTAGAAGATGCTCATATCGACGACCAGGTCACGGATAACCGGCAAACCTGGCAGTGGACGAACGATCAGCTTGTTGCCTTTAACGACAGCGGACAGCGGCGTTACACACGCCAGGCCGTTCTTGCCGTTGATGTTCATGCCGTCGGAGCCGCAAACGCCCTCACGGCAAGAGCGACGATAGGAGAAACCCTCGTCCTGCTCTTTGATCAGGGCCAGTACGTCCAGCACCATCAGGTCTTTACCGTTGGTATTGACCTCGAATTCCTGCATGAACGGAGCGGCGTCCTGATCAGGGTTGTAACGATAAACACTGACTTTCAACATATCGGCCACCCTTAGTAAGTACGAACCATTGGCTCGAAGGTCGGAACGGTTTTCGGCGAGAAGTTCACCGCACGCTTGGCTACGCGCTTGTCACCCGGGAAGTACAGGGTGTGGCACAGCCAGTTAACGTCGTCACGATCTTCGAAGTCTTCACGGGCGTGAGCACCGCGCGATTCCTTACGAACTTCAGCAGCGATTGCAGTCGCTTCAGCCACTTCGAGCAGGTTTTGCAGCTCAAGGGCTTCGATACGGGCCGTGTTGAACGCCTGGCTCTTATCGTTGATTTTCACGTTGGCGATGCGCTTGCGCAGATCAGCCAGCTGGGCAATACCCTTCTGCATGTATTCGCCGGTACGGAATACACCGAAGTAGTTCTGCATGCAGCTTTGCAGCTCTTTACGCAGGGTTGCCACGTCTTCGCCGTCGGTACGCGAGTTCAGGCCGTCCAGACGTGCCAGGGCAGCGTCGATGTCGGACTGGCGTGGACGAGCGTAATCAACGCCTTCTTTAAGGGTCTGTTCAAGGAACAGGCCGGCAGCACGACCGAATACCACCAGGTCGAGCAGCGAGTTGCCGCCCAGACGGTTAGCACCGTGTACGGATACGCAAGCCACTTCACCTACTGCAAACAGGCCAGGGATGATCTGGTCGTTGCCGTCGGCGTCCTGAGTGATCGCCTGACCATGAATGTTGGTGGCAACGCCGCCCATCATATAGTGGCAAGTCGGAACCACTGGAACCGGAGCCAATACCGGGTCAACGTGTGCGAACGTTTTCGACAGTTCGCAGATACCTGGCAGACGGCTGTGCAGCACTTCTTCACCGAGGTGATCGAGCTTCAGCATTACGTGGTCGCCATCAGGACCGCAACCGTTGCCCGCGATGATTTCCTTAACCATCGAGCGAGCAACAACGTCACGACCAGCAAGGTCTTTGGCGTTCGGAGCATAACGCTCCATGAAACGCTCGCCATGCTTGTTGATCAGGTAGCCACCTTCACCACGGCAACCTTCGGTAACCAGTACACCGGCGCCGGCAATACCGGTCGGGTGGAACTGCCACATTTCGATGTCCTGTACCGGCACGCCAGCACGCAGCGCCATGCCAATACCGTCGCCGGTGTTGATCAGGGCGTTGGTGGTGGACGAGTAGATACGGCCTGCACCGCCAGTCGCCAGTACGGTCGCGTTAGCGCGAACGTAAGAGGTTTCACCGGTTTCGATGCAGATAACGATCATGCCGACGAAATCGCCAGCCTCGTTCTTAACCAGATCGACACCGTAGTATTCGTTCAGGAATACAGTGCCGGCCTTGAGGTTGGCCTGGTACAGGGTGTGCAACAGCGCGTGACCGGTACGGTCGGCTGCAGCGCAAGTACGGGCAGCCTGGCCGCCTTTGCCGAAGTCCTTGGACTGACCGCCGAAAGGACGCTGGTAGATACGACCCTGTTCGGTACGGGAGAACGGCAGACCCATGTGCTCGAGCTCGAACACGGCTTCCGGACCTACGGAACACATGTATTCGATAGCGTCCTGGTCACCGATATAGTCGGAACCCTTGACGGTATCGTACATGTGCCAGCGCCAGTCATCGTTTGGATCTGCAGACGCGATCGCGCAGGTGATGCCACCCTGGGCCGATACGGTGTGCGAACGAGTCGGGAAAACCTTGGTGATTACAGCAGTCTTGTGACCGCCTTGAGCCAGCTGCAGAGCAGCGCGCATGCCGGCACCGCCGCCGCCAATGATGATGGCGTCGAACGAAAGTGTATTAACTGTGTTAGCCATGAATCAGATACCCCAAAGAATCTGCACACCCCAGACGAAGTAAGCGAACATTGCAACGCCGCAGACTGCCTGGAAGAGGAAACGTACTGCTGTGGCGGACTTGCCCAGCGCCATTGGCGTCAGGTAGTCGGTCGCGATGGTCCACATGCCGACCCAGGCGTGTGCGCCCAGAGCAACAAGGGCCAGCAGGCTGAAAATACGCATCCAGTTGCTTGCGAACAGCTCATGCCATTGGGCGTAGCCAATGCCAGGGTTCGCAACGAGGTACCCGATCAGGAAGATGAAATAAGCCGCTAGAACAACCGCAGACACACGTTGTGCCATCCAGTCATAGAGGCCCGAACGCGACAGGTTCGTAACGCTGGTTACCATATCCAAACTCCCGCCAGAACAATCATCACCACGGAAATGACGATTACGATTTTCGAGCCCAGTCGGCCGCCTTCAAGCGTCTCACCGATGCCCATGTCCATGATCAAGTGGCGCACACCGGCAACCAGGTGATACAGCAAGGCAGAGAGCAGGCCCCACGCAACGAATTTGGCCAGCGGACTGGTCAAGCATGCCTTCACCTCGGCATAACCTTCTTCGGAACCCAGGGATTTGCTCAATGCATAAAGCATGATGCCCAGGCCGAGAAAAAGAATGATGCCCGATACACGGTGCAGAAATGACGTAACGCCGGTGATGGGGAGTTTGATGGTCCTTAGGTCTAGGTTTACAGGTCGTTGGCTATTCACGGCTTTTTTCACACTGAAGAGCCCCTAACAATCAGGGCAAGTTTGTTGGGATGCGCACTGGTCAGGTACCCACCACCCGGGAGTGACGACCCCCATCTAAACAGGCCCAAAAGCCTCTGGCGGTCGGCTGCCGAGTATAGACAGTTAGGTTACTAATGACAACGCAAACACCCACCCCCTAATAGCGCATTGCGCTCTTGGCATAAAAGGCGTAAACGGCTGGGATATTCGCGAAAAAACGCTTCTCAAAGCCTTGTACAGCAAGACTTTAGGCAAATTGACATTCGAATTTATCTCACTATAGTGGTGCGGGCCCTGCGTGGGGGGTCTGTCTGATGATTTCAAGCATAAATAGGAGGCCACATGGCTGACAAAAAAGCGCAGTTGATCATCGAGGGCGCAGCCCCCGTCGAGCTGCCCATTTTAACTGGCACCGTGGGTCCCGATGTAATCGATGTGCGAGGCCTGACGGCCACGGGCCGATTCACATTTGACCCTGGCTTCATGTCGACCGCATCTTGCGAGTCGAAGATCACCTATATTGATGGTGACAACGGTATCCTGCTGCACCGCGGCTACCCGATCGAACAGCTGGCTGAACACTCTGACTACCTTGAGACCGCTTACCTGCTGCTGAACGGCGAACTGCCGACCGCAGAGCAGAAGGCTCAATTTGTCAGCACCGTGAAGAACCACACCATGGTTCACGAGCAGTTGAAGACTTTCTTCAACGGCTTCCGTCGTGACGCCCACCCGATGGCGGTCATGTGCGGTGTAGTCGGCGCCCTCTCGGCCTTCTACCACGACTCCCTGGACATCAATAACCCGCAGCATCGCGAAATTTCCGCGATCCGCCTGGTTGCCAAGATGCCGACGCTTGCAGCGATGGTTTACAAGTACTCCATGGGTCAACCCATGATGTACCCGCGTAACGACCTGACCTACGCCGAAAACTTCCTGCACATGATGTTCAACACGCCGTGCGAGATCAAACCGATCAGCCCGGTACTGGCCAAGGCAATGGACAAGATCTTTATCCTGCATGCCGACCACGAACAGAATGCGTCGACCTCTACCGTGCGCCTGGCGGGTTCTTCGGGTGCCAACCCGTTCGCCTGTATTGCTGCCGGTATCGCTGCACTGTGGGGCCCTGCCCACGGCGGCGCCAACGAAGCCGTGCTGACCATGCTCGACGAAATTGGCGATGTGTCCAACATCGACAAGTTCATCGCCAAGGCCAAGGACAAAAACGATCCGTTCAAGCTGATGGGCTTCGGTCACCGGGTTTACAAAAACCGTGACCCACGCGCCACTGTCATGAAAAAGACCTGCGACGAAGTTCTCAAGGAACTGGGCATCACCAACGATCCGCAACTCGAACTGGCCATGCGCCTGGAAGAGATCGCCCTGACCGACCCGTACTTCATCGAACGTTCGCTGTACCCGAACGTCGACTTCTACTCGGGGATCATCCTCAAGGCGATCGGCATTCCGACCAGCATGTTCACCGTGATCTTCGCCCTGTCCCGTACAGTGGGCTGGATCTCGCACTGGAAAGAAATGCTCTCCAGCCCGTACAAGATTGGCCGTCCGCGCCAGCTGTACACCGGCTACGAGCAGCGTGACATCACCAAGCTGGAAGACCGCAAGTAAGGCATATCCCACGATAGTGCCCTGATTGCAGACAATACGGCCTCTATTTATAGAGGCCGTATTTTTTTGTGTGTGCGTCTTGTAGCAGCTGCTACGGAACTTCGCACTTGCACAGCGAGAATAGGCACAAAAAAATCCCCCTGCCTTGCGACAGGGGGATTCGATTAAACATACTGTCTATTACGGATTAATGATCCACCGCACCGCTCGCCCCCAACCCCGTCTGCGAACGCACAAACTGCGGGAAGAACAACGCACGCTCCTTCTCTGCCGATTTGGACTTGTCCGTAATGGAGAAGAACCAGATACCCGCAAACGCGATGATCATGGAGAACAGCGCCGGGTACTCGTAAGGGAAGATGGCCTTTTCATGATGCAGGATCTGCACCCAGATGGTCGGGCCCAGGATCATCAGGCCAACCGCGCTTACCAGCCCCATCCAGCCGCCTATCATGGCGCCACGGGTGGTCAGGTTTTTCCAGTACATGGATAGCAGCAAGACCGGGAAGTTGCAGCTCGCAGCAATGGAGAACGCCAGGCCCACCATAAACGCGATGTTCTGGCTTTCAAACAAGATACCCAAGCCAATTGCCAGTACCGCCAATGCAATAGTGGTGATCTTCGAGACCCGAATCTCTTCCTTGTCGTTGGCCTTGCCCTTTTTGATCACGCTGGCATACAGGTCATGGGACACCGCAGAAGCGCCCGCCAGGGTCAGCCCCGCAACAACCGCCAGAATGGTGGCGAAAGCCACTGCCGAAATAAAGCCCAGGAACATGCTGCCGCCAACCGCGTCCGCAAGGTGCACAGCCGCCATGTTGTTACCACCCAGCAAGGCGCCAGCCGCGTCCTTGAAGTCCGGGTTGGTACTGACCAGGATGATTGCGCCAAAACCGATGATAAAGGTCAGGATATAGAAGTAGCCAATAAAGCCCGTTGCGTAGAACACGCTCTTGCGCGCTTCCTTGGCATCGCTCACGGTAAAGAAGCGCATCAGGATATGTGGCAGGCCAGCAGTACCGAACATCAGGGCCAAACCGAGGGAGAATGCAGAGATAGGATCTTTGACCAACCCGCCCGGGCTCATGATTGCTTCACCTTTAGGGTGAATCTTCACTGCTTCGGCGAACAGTGCGTTGAAGTCAAAGTTCACATGCTTCATGACCATCACGGCCATGAACGTGGCACCCGACAGCAACATGACCGCCTTGATGATCTGCACCCAGGTCGTTGCCAGCATGCCGCCGAACAACACATACATGCACATCAGGATACCTACCAGGATCACCGCAACGTGGTAATCCAGACCAAACAACAACTGGATCAGCTTGCCAGCACCGACCATTTGCGCAATCAGGTAGAACGCTACCACCACCAGCGAACCACAGGCTGACAACGAGCGAATCTGGGTTTGCCCCAAGCGGTACGAGGCCACATCGGCAAAGGTGTATTTGCCCAGGTTACGCAGACGCTCTGCAATCAGGAACAGAATGATGGGCCAGCCCACCAGAAAGCCGATCGAATATATCAGGCCGTCATAGCCGGACGTGTACACCAGCGCGGAAATACCCAGAAAGGAGGCTGCCGACATATAGTCGCCGGCAATCGCCAGACCGTTCTGGAAACCGGTAATCTTGCCGCCAGCTGCATAGTAGTCGGCTGCCGACTTGTTGCGTTTCGATGCCCAGTAAGTAATGCACAGGGTCGCACCCACAAAGACGACGAACATGATGATCGCCGAAATATTGAGCGGTTGTTTTTGCACTTCTCCAGTCAGGGCCTCCCCCGCCCAAACTGCCGGTGCAAGGGCTGTAGCGCCCAGCGTTGCCAATAAGCGCCCGATCATTGCCCAGCCTCCTTGAGAATTGCATTGTTCAGCTCATCAAACTCGCCATTGGCCCTGCGCACATAGATACCGGTCAGGATAAAGGCCGAAACAATCAGCCCCACACCAATCGGAATACCCCAGGTAATGGACGAATCGGGACTCAACTTGGTCCCCATGATGTGTGACCCATAAGCAATTAACAGGATAAAAGCGGCATATAACCCGAGCATGATTGCCGAAAGAAGCCAGGCAAAACGCTCTCTCTTTTTTACCAGCTCCTTGAAACGCGGGCTGTTTTGAATCGAGATATAAATGCTGTCGTTCATTATTTTTGTCCTCGCAGCACAGATGAGATGGAACGTTTTCACTATTAGGGCGGCGCAAATTCTATTCCAGACGACTTTAGTAGTAGAGCCTCTGATTTGCTGCAGCCCCCGGTTTACCTAGTCTGCAAGGACGATGACAACCATTGCCCCGCCCGAAAATGCAAAAACCGCCTGGCGAAAACACCAGGCGGTCTTGTGTACTGCGAGCTAGACGCTTCGCGATTATTTATCGGTCCACTGGGCAACACGCTCCGGGTGTTTGGCAACCCACTCTTTGGCCGCCACTTCAGGCTTGGCACCTTCTTGAATGGCCAGCATCACCTCACCAATTTCGTCTTTTGAATTCCAGGAAAACTTCTCCAGAAATGCCGCAACTTCCGGCGCTTTTTTATTCAGCTCCTTGCTGCCGATGCTGTTAACGGTTTCTGCGGCACCATAAACGCCTTTGGGATCTTCAAGAAAACGCAGTTTCCACTTGGCAAACATCCAGTGCGGCACCCAGCCGGTGACGGCAATCGGTTCGTTCTTGGCATAGGCACGCCCAAGCTCCGAGGTCATGGCCGCCCCGGAACTTGCCTGCAACTTGTAACCCTTGAGGTCGTAATCCTTGATGGCCTCATCGGTTTTAAGCATCACACCCGACCCGGCATCGATACCGACAATTTTGTTTTTAAACTCATCGCTGCCCTTCAAGTCAGCAATCGACTGTGCCTTTACATATTCAGGCACGATCAGGCCAATTTTTGCATCTTTGAAGTTGGGCCCGTAATCGACCACCTTGTCCTTGTTCTTGGTCCAATATTCGCCGTGGGTCACCGGCAACCAGGCGGACAACATGGCATCGAGTTTGCCCGTGGCCACCCCCTGCCACATGATGCCGGTGGCTACCGGCATCAATTTCACGTCATAACCCAACTTCTGTTTAATCACCTCTGCTGCGACATGGGTGGTGGCCACGCTGTCGGACCAGCCATCCACATAACCTATATTCAGGGTCGGTTTGTTCTGCGCGCTCGCCAGACCCGCACTCATCGCCAGCACCAAGACTGCTCCTGCGCTCAAAATTCGTCGCATCTTCATCTTTGATTCCCCACAGTGCCGGGCCCGACGAGTGCCGGGCCACTTCAAGATTCCTGCAAGGCTTTACAGCCTCGTATCACTTGCTCCGGATAATCAACCGCGCCTGTTTAGCGTCCTGCTCTGACGACGACCCCCATACAACCAGCAGCGACATGGCGATCACAGCCAAATTGATGCGTGCGGACGCTGGACGGCCTGACTGACAAACATTAGATGTCAAAATCATACACAGGCGCTGCGCCTGCTCAATTGCAGGTAAGATGCGCGGCTTTGCTCCCATACGGCCCGACCATGTCTGCGACTGTCCGCTTCCCCGTGCTGCCTTATCTCCTTGCCTGCCTGCTGGGCGCATTTGCCATTGCCGGCTTCTGGTACGGCCTGGGCCAACCGGTGATATTGCCCGATGCAGCAACACCGACCCATAAACTGCAATGTGCATCCTATACGCCGTTCGATAAGGACCAGTCGCCGTTCGACCAGCCTTTTGTGCCACGGGCAGAGCGTCTGGATGCCGATCTGGCGTTGCTGGCCACGCGCTTTCAATGCATCCGCACCTATTCCCAGGCGGGCCTTGAAACTCTGCCCGAGCTGGCACGCAAACACGGGCTCAAGCTGATGGCAGGCGCCTGGGTCAGCCGCGACCCCGTGGCCACGGAGCAGGAAGTGCAAGCCCTGATCGCTTCAGCCAATGCCAACCCGGATGTGGTCAGCGCAGTGATAGTCGGTAACGAAGCCTTGCTGCGCAAGGAGGTCACTGCCCCGCAGCTGGTCCGGCTGATCGACAAGGTGAAAAGCCAGGTCAAGCAACCGGTGACGTATGCAGACGTTTGGGAGTTCTGGCTGCAACACCCGGAAATTGCCCCGGCCGTGGACTTTCTGACCATCCACCTGCTGCCTTACTGGGAAGATGACCCTGCCGGCATTGACCAGGCGGTACAACATGTAGCGCAGGTTCGCCAGGTATTCGGCAACAAGTTCGCCCCCAAAGATATCCTGATCGGCGAGACCGGCTGGCCCAGCGAAGGTCGCCAGCGGGAAACTGCCCAGCCAAGCCGGGTGAACGAAGCAAAATTCATTCGTGGATTTGTCACTATGGCCGAACAAAACGGCTGGAAGTACAACCTGATCGAAGCCTTCGACCAACCCTGGAAGCGTGGCAGCGAGGGGGCGGTAGGCGGTTACTGGGGTTTGTTTGATGCCGATCGCCAGGACAAGGGTATCCTCGCCGGCCCGGTATCCAACCTGCCGCACTGGCGGGTCTGGCTGGGCTTTGGCGCCGTCCTGTTTGCGGGCACACTGCTGATTGGCGGCCGGGCCCGTACAAAACGCGCCGCTCTGACACTGCCAGCACTGGGTGCGATGGCGGGATGCAGCATCGTGGCATGGGCCGAGCTGGCGTCAGTCACCAGCCGCTTTGCTGGCGAGTGGCTATGGGCTGGCTTGCTGGTTGGCCTGAACCTGATCGTACTGACCCATGGTGCATTGGCCCTGGGCCAGAAAGACGGCTGGCGAGAACGCCTGTTCAACGCACTGGAGCGCCGTGCGGGCTGGTGGCTGGCAGCCGCCGGGTTTGCCGCAGCGGTGATGATGCTTGGGCTGGTGTTTGAACCGCGCTATCGAAGTTTCCCGAGTGCCGCCCTGCTCCTGCCTGCACTGGTTTATCTGCTACGCCCGGTGGGCGGCCCGCGCCGTGAGTTCGGCCTGCTGGCCTTGATCATCGGGGCAGGCATACCGGTGCAGCTGTACCGCGAAGGCCTGCACAATGAACAGGCCTGGATGTGGGCATTGGTCAGCGTACTGATGGTGATGGCGCTGTGGCGCAGTGTGCGCAAGCGCGCATGACACCTTTCTAGTGCAATCCCCCTGTGGGAGCGAGCCTGCTCGCGAAGGCCTCAAAGACCTTTCGCGAGCAGACTCGCTCCCACAAATGTTTCAAACTCTTACTTCGCGGCCCGCACCAGGCGCAACCCGGCGATCACCACGGCAAACACTGCGAGGCTGGCGTTATACAACGCCAGTGCGGGCAGGCCGAACAGCAGGGCCAGCACCGCCAGTGCGCAGCCGACACGACCACGCACGCAAAAAGCAATAATCGACAGCACCAGCGCGACCCAGCCCAATACCCGGAAATGAATCAACAAGCCCAGGTTTGCCCGCAACTGGCATTCCCAGCGCGCAGCCTCTGCCACACAGGTCCCCACCCACTGCGAGTCCTCCATCAAGCCGTATCGCAGCCCATAACTGGCGAGCAACCATACAGGCAGAGCGATAAGCAGCAAGATCCACGGCAAACGAGGTCGCATAACAAACTCCGATAGGCAAAAACGGCGCCCAGCTTAATCCCCATCTACAGCTATACAAGCCTTGCAATCAGATATCTGTTAACTAAAGTCATTCAGCGTGTATCTTGAGTGACTTTTTGCCTGTTCGGGACTGTTTGGGGAATTATTTAGTGCCATTGAATGGCACTTCAGTACGAGCCCTGTGGTCATAGCCTGCGAAACTTTTGCGCATCTTATTTAGGGATAGCCTCCATGCTCCGTTCTCTGCCCTTCGCTGCCTTACTGGGCGGCCTTATCTTGAGTGCGTCCGCGCAGGCGGTCGATGTCGACCCCGCAACGTATGGCTACCCGATAACCAATCCGTTTGAAGCTACGATTGCCACCACTCCGCCGCAAATGCGCCCGCTGCTGCCCGACGAAGATGATATCAACCAGTCGGACTACACCCTCAACCTGCGCCCTGAACGTGAGCACATACTGCCGGCCAATTTCTGGGCGGTGAAAAAGCTCACTTACCGCATGGCCAAACAGGATCACCCGGCGCCCTTGATGTTCCTGATTGCCGGCACCGGTGCTGCCTACGACAGCAGCCTCAACGAATACCTTAAAAAGCTCTTCTATCAGGAAGGCTATCACGTCGTTCAGCTGTCATCGCCCACCAGCTATGACTTCATGAGTTCGGCCTCGCGCCTGGCCACACCCGGCATAAGCCAGTACGACGCCGAGGATTTGTATCATGTGATGCAGGCTGTACGCGCCCAACAGGCCAAATTGCCCGTTACCGACTACTACCTCGCGGGTTATAGCCTGGGTGCGCTGGATGCTGCCTTTGTCAGCCACCTGGATGAAACACGCAAAAGCTTCAACTTCAAAAAAGTGTTGATGCTCAACCCGCCGGTCAATCTCTTTACCTCCATCAGCAACCTCGACAAGCTGGTGCAGACCGAGGTCAAAGGCATCAACAACTCCACCACGTTCTACGAACTGGTGCTGGGCAAGCTGACCCGCTACTTCCAGGATAAAGGCCGGGTCGACCTCAATGCGGCACTGGTGTATGACCTGCAAAACTCCAAGGAGCGCCTGACCAACGAGCAAATGGCCATGCTGATCGGCACGGTGTTTCGTTTCTCGTCAGCCGATATCGTGTTCACCTCGGACCTGATCAACCGCCGTGGCCTGATCACCCCGCCGAACTACCCGATCACCGAGGGCACCAGCCTGACACCTTTCCTCAAGCGTTCGCTGCAGTGTGACTTTGACTGCTACCTGACCGAGCAGGTGATCCCCATGTGGCGCGCCAAGACCGATGGCGGCAGCCTGCTGCAGTTGATCGATCAGGTCAGCCTGTACGCCCTGCAGGATTACCTGAAAAACAGCCCGAAGATTGCCGTCATGCATAACGCCGACGACATCATCCTGGGCCCTGGCGACCTCGGATTCCTGCGTAAAACCTTCGGTAATCGCCTGACGGTTTACCCCTATGGCGGCCATTGCGGCAACATCAATTACCGAGTCAACGCTGACGATATGCTGGAGTTCTTCCGTGGCTAAACAATTATTGCTTCTCGCCGCCCTGCTCGGCGCCGGCTTCGCCCAAGCCGACAACAGCAAAGCTCACACGGAACTGACCCCCGATGTCGACGGGTTTACCCAGCCGTTGAAACTGTTGAAGTTCAATCCGGGCCTGGATCAGCGTGAGTTCGAGCGCGCCACCATGAACGCTCTGAGCATCTATGACCCGCTGGAGCCGATCAACCGCAGGATCTACCATTTCAACTACCGCTTCGACCAGTGGGTGTTCCTCCCGGTGGTCAATGGCTATCGCTATGTCACGCCCAGTTTTTTGCGCACGGGTGTGAGCAACTTCTTCAACAACCTGGGGGATGTACCCAACCTGTTCAACAGCCTGCTGCAGCTCAAGGGCCATCGCTCGATGGAAACCACAGGGCGCTTGTTGCTGAATACGACCATCGGCATCGGCGGGCTGTGGGATCCGGCCACAGCCATGGGCCTGCCCCGTCAAAGTGAAGACTTCGGCCAGACCCTGGGCTTTTATGGCGTACCCGGCGGTGCATACCTGATGCTGCCGATCCTTGGCCCGTCGAACCTGCGCGACACCACGGGCCTGGTGGTCGACTATGGCGTCAACCAGGAGATCAACTTCCTGAACGTGCCGCACGAGAGCACTCGCCATCCCGAGATCTGGGTGCTGGGCGCTGTCGACAAACGCTATACCACCAGCTTCCGTTATGGTCAGTTCGACTCGCCATTCGAATACGACAAGCTGCGTTACATCTACACTGAAGCGCGCAAATTGCAGATTGCCGAGTAAACCTGTAGCCGCTGCAACAGATTGCGATGGGTTGCGCAGCGACCCCGAGGAAGGGCCGGCGGCCCTTATCGCAGCCTGCGGCAGCGGCTACAAAAGCGAGTAGTTCAAACCCGCAAAAACTGGCACAGCGCATCGCGCTTGGCCATCGCATCGCGTCGCCCCAACTCGATCAACTCCCGACAATAACCCGCCTCGAACAGCAGGTAGCTGAGCACCCCTGCACCACTGGTTTTGGTCGCACCGGGGCCACGCAGGAACATGCGCAGCGCGGCCGGCAGCTCATGCCGATGGCGGGCCGCGATTTCGTCTATAGGCTGGCTCGGCGCAATCACCAGCACCTCCACGGGGGACAAACCGAGGTTGTCGGATTGCCTGGGCAGCAGGCGACTGAAGTGATTGAGCCGCTCAAGCAGCTCGATATCGCTTTCCAGGCTGTCGATAAACGTACTGTTGAGCATATGCCCGCCAATTTGCGCCAGCGTCGGTTGTTGAGCGTTGTAGTAGTGCGACTGGCCGGCCTGAAGGTCCGGCCCGTGCAGGTTGCCGCTCACCCCCACCACCAGCACCCGGTTGGCTCCCAGATGCAGCGCAGGACTGATTGGCGCCGACTGCCGCACTGCGCCATCGCCAAAATACTCTTCGCCGATTTTGACCGGAGCAAACAGAAGAGGGATGGCCGAACTGGCCAGCAGATGTTCAACCGTCAAAGCGGTGGGCATGCCGATGCGCCGATGGCGCAACCAGCCATTGATGGTGCCCTTGCCTTGATAAAAGGTCACCGCCTGACTGGAAGAATAGCCAAATGCAGTAACCGCGACAGCCCGTAGGTGATGCCCGGCAATCGCCTGTTCAACACCGGGGAAGTTGATCCGGTCCTGGAGCAGATCGCGCAAGGGCGAACTGTCGAGCAGCGCCACCGGCACATGCGAGCCTAGCCCGAGCAGACTGTGAGCAAAAAAACGCGTGGCCTGATGCAAAACCCCCGACCAGTCGCTGCGTAGCACGCGCCTGCTTTCAAAACCCTGCCAGAACAGGGTCAGGTGCTCGACCGCGCGGGTGAAATCCATCGCCCCGCTAGCCAGGCTGACCGCATTGATCGCGCCCGCTGACGTCCCGACAATCACCGGGAACGGGTTGATGGCACCGGCAGGCAGCAACTCGGCAATCGCCGCCAGCACGCCGACCTGATAGGCCGCCCGCGCACCACCACCAGACAGTATCAGGCCCGTCACCGGCGCAACCGCAGTCACGCCAGTGCGGCCGCCTCAGCCGCGTTTGTCGTACAGTTTCGGCTCGCCGGGCGGGCGGGTCTTGAAGCGGCGATGGGCCCACAGATACTGCTCGGGGCATTCACGCACCGCCCGCTCAACCCATTGATTGATTCGCAGGCAATCAGCCTCATCGCTTTCTCCGGGGAAATCCCTCAGTGGCGGATGAATGACCAGCTTGTAACCACTGCCGTCGGCCAGTCTTTGTTGAGTAAAGGGCACAACCTGCGCTTTGCCCAGTTTGGCGAACTTGCTGGTGGCGGTAACGGTGGCCGCCTGGATGCCGAACAAAGGCACAAAGATGCTCTGCTTGGCGCCGTAGTCCTGGTCGGGCGCATACCAGATCGCCCGCCCTGAGCGCAGCAGCTTGAGCATGCCGCGCACGTCATCACGTTCGACAGCCAGCGAATCTACATTGTGCCGCTCACGGCCACGACGCTGGATAAAGTCGAACAGCGGGTTTTTATGTTCGCGGTACATGCCGTCGATGGTGTGTTGCTGACCCAGCAAGGCAGCGCCGATTTCCAGGGTGGTAAAGTGAAATGCCATCAGGATTACCCCCTTGCCTTCAAGCTGAGCCTGCTTCAGGTGCTCCAGCCCCTCGACATGGGCCAGCTTGGCCAGACGCGGTTTTGACCACCACCAGCTCATGGCCATTTCAAAGAAGGCGATACCGGTCGAGGCGAAGTTGTCCTTGAGCAACTGCTTGCGCTCGGCGCGGGTCTTTTCAGGGAAACACAATTCAAGGTTGCGCGTGGCAATACGTCGGCGATCACCGGCCACCCGATACATCAGGGCGCCGAGACCACGGCCGATACACAGTTGTACTTTATAAGGCAGTTGCACGACCAGCCACAGCACGCCGAGACCCAGCCATAGCAGCCAGAAACGCGGATGAAAAAAAGCGGCACGAAAACGCGGGCGATCCATTAATGATTCCGGACAGACACAAGGGTCGGCCATTCTACATCGTTAGACCCGGCTTGCGGCCTGCCGGCGTTCTCGTTATAAGTCTCAGCACTTTAAGTGACAAGTCGCGTTAAGCAACCATGAGCCAAACCGAATCGCTAGACCAAGCCCCCGTGTTCCAGCTTAAGGGCAGTATGCTCGCCATCACGGTGCTGGAACTTGCGCACAACAACCTTGAAGCCCTGGACCGCCAACTGGCCGCCAAAGTGGCCCAGGCCCCGAATTTTTTCAGCAATACCCCGCTGGTACTGGCGCTGGACAAGCTGCCCGCCAGTGAAGGCGCCATCGATTTGCCGGGGCTGATGCGCGTCTGCCGCCAACATGGCCTGCGCACCCTGGCCATTCGCGCCAACCGCATCGAGGACATCGCTGCTGCCATTGCCATCGACCTGCCTGTACTGCCACCCTCCGGCGCCCGTGAGCGGCCGATTGATCCGGTTGAAGTGGTGGTCGAGGCAAAAAAACCGGAAAAACCGCCAGAGCCGGCGATCAAGCCGACCAGGATCATCACCAGCCCGGTACGCGGCGGCCAGACGGTGTATGCCGAAGGCTGTGACCTGGTGGTGATCGCTTCAGTCAGCCCCGGTGCGGAACTTATGGCCGATGGCAACATCCATGTGTACGGGCCTATGCGGGGCCGCGCACTGGCCGGGCACAAGGGCAACACCAAGGCACGGATTTTTTGCCAGCAGCTGAGCGCCGAGCTAGTGTCAATTGCGGGCAAGTACAAGGTATCCGAAGACCTGCGTCGGGATCCTCTGTGGGGAACAGGTGTTCAGATCAGTCTGTCAAGTGACATGTTGAACATCACCCGGCTTTAACGGATACTCTCGCCATTTTCCAAGCATCTCAAAATCGTAGTGAAAACAGACTTTTCCTTGTAGGGACAAGCAATCAGGCAGCGTTTACACAGCGTAAACGCGACTTGAACAATGACCCGCCAAGGCTGTTCACCTGCAGTCGTTCATAGAGATGTTATTCAGGGGCTAAAAAGTCCTTTTTCCTTAGGGGTGAAACACCTTGGCCAAGATTCTAGTGGTTACATCCGGCAAGGGTGGTGTGGGTAAGACCACCACCAGCGCCGCTATCGGTACCGGCCTCGCTCTGCGCGGCCACAAAACAGTGATCGTCGACTTTGACGTCGGTTTGCGTAACCTCGACCTGATCATGGGTTGCGAGCGCCGCGTGGTGTATGACTTCGTCAACGTGGTCAACGGTGAAGCCAACCTGCAGCAGGCGCTGATCAAAGACAAGCGCCTGGAAAACCTCTACGTGCTGGCCGCCAGCCAGACCCGTGACAAGGACGCGCTGACCAAGGAAGGCGTCGAAAAAGTTCTTATGGAGCTTAAGGAAACCTTCGAATACGTGGTCTGCGACTCCCCGGCCGGTATCGAAACCGGTGCCCACCTGGCCATGTACTTCGCTGACGAAGCGGTAGTCGTGACCAACCCGGAAGTGTCCTCGGTACGTGACTCGGACCGCATGCTGGGCCTGCTGGCCAGCAAGTCGCGCCGCGCCGAACTGGGCCAGGATCCGATCAAGGAACACCTGCTGCTGACCCGCTACAACCCTGATCGCGTTTCCAAAGGCGAAATGCTCGGCGTTGAAGACGTCAAAGAGATTCTGGCCGTGGCCCTGCTGGGCGTGATCCCGGAGTCCCAGGCTGTTCTCAAGGCATCCAACCAGGGCGTGCCAGTGATCCTTGACGATCAAAGCGACGCCGGTCAGGCCTACAGCGATGCCGTTGATCGCCTGCTGGGCAAAACCGTGGAGCACCGGTTCCTTGATGTACAGAAGAAGGGATTCTTCGAGCGCCTGTTTGGAGGCAACTAAACAATGAACATTTTTGACTTCTTTCGTACCCGCAAAACGCCAACAACCGCGTCGGTGGCGAAAGAGCGTCTACAGATCATCGTGGCGCACGAGCGTGGCCAACGCAGCACCCCGGACTACCTGCCTGCCCTGCAAAAAGAGCTGGTCGAGGTGATCCGCAAATACGTCAACATCGGCGACGATTCTGTACAGATCGCCCTTGAAAACGAAGGTAGCTGCTCGATTCTGGAACTCAACATCACACTGCCAGATCGTTAATCGATCCGGCGGGCACCACGGCGACCTCGGTGCCTTCCCTGCAGGGGAGGCTCCTTTGTCGCCGTTGGCGTTTTTCAAGAGGCTGTTTTAATGCCGTTGTCCAATATTCACATTATCCATGAGGACGCTGGCGTTCTGGTGGTCAACAAGCCGACCTTGCTGCTTTCGGTGCCGGGCCGGGCCGATGACAACAAGGACTGTTTGATTACCCGCCTGCAAGAAAACGGCTACCCCGAGGCGCGCATTGTCCACCGCCTGGATTGGGAAACGTCCGGTATTATTTTGCTGGCGCGGGACGCTGACACTCACCGTGAGCTTTCCCGCCAGTTTCACGACCGCGAAACCGAAAAGGCCTACACCGCACTAGCCTGGGGCCAGCCCGAGCTGGACAGCGGCAGCATCGATCTGCCCCTGCGCTACGACCCGCCGACCAAACCCCGGCACGTGGTTGACCATGAATTCGGTAAAAACGCACTGACCTTCTGGAAGATCCTGGAGCGGTGTGGCGATTACTGCCGCGTTGAGCTGACACCGATTACCGGCCGTTCGCACCAGTTGCGCGTGCACATGCTGTCAATCGGCCACCCGCTGCTCGGTGATGGCCTGTATGCGCACCCGCAAGCCCTGGCCGCATGGCCGCGTTTGTGCCTGCACGCGAGCATGCTGAGCTTCACCCACCCGCAAACCGGTGAACGCCTGCGCTTTGAGTGCCCGGCACCGTTCTAAATACCTACCACCCCTTGTGGGAGCGGGCTTGCTCGCGATACAGGCGACGCGGTTTTGCAGGAACATCGCACTGATGCCATCGCGAGCAAGCCCGCTCCCACAAGAGCTGCATTAGAGAGCCAAATCTTGCGATCAATGCGCTAAACTCGCGGCCTTGCTGTCTGGAGTAACTTATGCGCGAAGAGTTGAACCAAGGCCTGATCGACTTCCTCAAGGCCTCCCCTACCCCCTTTCATGCCACTGCCAGTCTTGTTCAGCGCCTTGAGGCCGCCGGCTACCAGCGCCTCGACGAGCGCGAAACCTGGTTCACCGAAGCCAATGGCCGCTATTACGTCACCCGTAATGACTCTTCCATCGTCGCCTTCAAGCTGGGTCGCCATTCGCCCCTGCACGGCGGTATCCGCATGGTTGGCGCCCACACAGACAGCCCCTGCCTGCGGGTTAAGCCACAACCCGAACTGCAACGCCAGGGCTTCTGGCAATTGGGCGTCGAGGTCTACGGCGGTGCATTGCTCGCGCCCTGGTTCGACCGTGACCTGTCCCTGGCCGGGCGCGTCACTTTCCGCCGCGATGGCCAGGTCGAAAGCCAGCTGATCGATTTCAAGGCGCCGATTGCGACGATCCCCAACCTGGCGATCCACCTCAACCGCACTGCCAACGAAGGTTGGGCGATCAACCCGCAGACCGAACTGCCGCCGATCCTGGCCCAGGTGGCCGGTGATGAGCGCGTTGACTTCCGCGCGTTGCTCACCGACCAGTTGGCCCGCGAGCACGGCCTCAATGCCGACGTGGTGCTGGACTACGAGCTGAGTTTCTACGACACCCAAAGCGCTGCGGTGATCGGCCTCAACGGCGACTTTATCGCCGGTGCGCGCCTGGATAACCTGCTGTCCTGCTACGCAGGCCTGCAAGCCCTGCTCACCACCGAGACCGAAGAAACCTGTCTGTTCGTGGCCAACGACCACGAAGAAGTCGGCTCGTGCTCGGCCTGCGGCGCCGATGGCCCGATGCTGGAGCAAATCCTGCAGCGCCTGTTGCCTGAGGGCGACGAGTACGTACGCACGATCCAGAAATCTCTGCTGGTCTCGGCAGACAACGCCCACGGCGTTCACCCCAACTATGCTGACAAGCACGATGCCAATCACGGGCCCAAGCTCAATGCCGGGCCGGTGATCAAGGTCAACAGCAACCAGCGCTACGCCACCAACAGCGAAACCGCCGGATTCTTCCGCCACCTGTGCATGGCCGTGGAAGTCCCGGTGCAAAGTTTTGTGGTGCGCAGCGACATGGGTTGCGGTTCGACCATTGGCCCGATCACTGCCAGCCACCTGGGCGTGCGCACCGTGGATATCGGCCTGCCGACCTTCGCCATGCACTCGATCCGCGAACTGGCCGGCAGCCATGACCTGGCTCACCTGGTCAAAGTGCTGAGCGCGTTCTACGCCAGCAACCAGTTGCCGTAAGGCATATTCCTTGAAGCCGCTGCCGCAGGCTGCGATAAGGGCCGCAGGACCTTCGATAAAGCAGGGTCGCTGCGCAACCCGTCGCAGACTGCGGCAGCGGCTTCAAGGTTCTGCGTCTGGCTGATTCATTTTTGATACACATCACCACACATCTGCGCAAACCGACCTAGACTTGGGGCACTCACTTGCACAGGTCCCTCTCACCATGTTTGAAACCACTGCCTTCCACTCCATGATGATTCCAATTATCTGCGGCATGCTGCTGCTGACCATTGGCTTCAACTTTCGCGAACGCAGTAGTGGCATCGGCGTGCTGATGATCTGGGCTGGCATGCTGCTGATATTCGGCACCATCATCTTCAAAATCCTCGCCAAACTGAATGAGTAGCCCCGACATTTTCCCGCCCCGGGCCCGCGATCATTTATTTATGTGACAAGAAATGAATGATCACGGGGCCTAGCGTACACTCGGCCAATTCGCTCCCCCTCGAGGTTGATCGCCCAGTGTTTTCCCGTCTTGTCGCCCTGCCCTGTTTCCTGCTGGTTTGCCTGCTGACGCTCTTGCCCATGACCTCTGCGCAGGCCGTCGGTTTGCCGGGCATGCTGGGCAGTTCGGACAAAACCCAGGCACAACCTACCGAGCCACTGGGCCAATCGCTGGACGAGGTGATCAAGAACCTCGAAAACGATCAGCAGCGCAGCAAGCTGTTGGCCGACCTGAAAAAACTTCGCGATGCCACCAAAAAAGCCCAGCCCGAAGCCGAGATAGGCGTTCTGGGGCTGATCGGCAGCACCCTGGCCGATCTCGAAAAGCAGTTTTCCGGCGATGACAGTCCAACCTATCGCTGGACCAAGGAAATCTCCCAGGCCAAGGAAGAACTCTCTGCATTGATGCTGCCAGCCAATGAATGGCTGCCGATCATTTTTGGCTTTGCCCTGGTCATCATGATCTGGAGCCTGCTGGCCGCCCTGCTGATCTGGGTCAGCCACCGGGTGCGATTGCGATTTGGCCTGAGCGAGGAATTGCCGCAACACCCCAAGGCCGTCGACATGCTGCGCTTTGCCTTGCGCAAGCTGGGGCCGTGGATGGTCGCGCTGATGATCACGGTGTACATGAGTTACTCCCTGCCGTCTTCGCTGGGCAAGGACCTGGCAATGGTGCTGGCGTACGCGCTGGTTATCGGCACCTGTTTCTCGGCCATCTGCGTGATCCTTTTCTCGCTGCTCGATGGCCCCCACCGGCACCGCGCCTTGCATATCCTGCGGCACCAGGCATTTCGCCCGCTGTGGTGGATCGGCAGCTTCGCAGCCTTTGGCGAAGCCCTGAGCGATCCGCGACTGGTGGCCACCCTGGGCGTGCACTTGGCGCATACCGCGGCGACCTTTGCCAATGTGATGGCGGCGCTGTCCACCGGCCTGTTTATCATCCGTTTCCGCCGCCCTATCGCCCACTTGATCCGCAATCAACCCCTGTCGCGCCGCCTGACCCGTCGCGCCCTGAGCGACAGCATCGAGATCCTCGGCACTTACTGGTATGTCGCGGCGCTGATTCTGGTGGGCATCTCGCTGGCGGCCACGTTTATCTCGGCAGGCGACACCAGCACCGCGCTGCGCCAGTCGCTGATCTGTACCGTGCTGGTGGTGTTGTGCATGGTGATCAACGGGCTGGTGCGCCGTCATGCGCAAAAGCCGCAACGTGGCCACAAGCGCCATGCGCTGTATTCCGAGCGTCTGAAAAGTTTCGTCTACACCCTGGCCCACCTGATTGTGTGGCTGGTGTTTATCGAGCTGGGGCTGCGGGTGTGGGGTATGTCGCTGATCGGCTTTACCGAGGGTGAGGGTCACGAGATCAGCGTCAAGCTGTTCGGCCTTGGCGGTACGCTGCTGTTTGCCTGGCTGATCTGGATTCTCGCCGACACCGCCATCCACCATGCCCTGACCCGATCGCGCAAGGGCCTGGCCAATGCCCGCGCGCAAACCATGATGCCGCTGATTCGCAACATCCTGTTTGCCGCGATCTTCATCATTGCGCTGATCGTCGCCCTGGCCAATATGGGCATGAACGTCACCCCCCTGCTTGCGGGTGCCGGCGTAATCGGTCTGGCCATCGGTTTTGGTGCTCAGTCACTGGTTGCCGACCTGATCACGGGCCTGTTTATCATCATCGAAGATTCCCTGGCCATCGACGACTACGTCGATGTCGGCGGGCATCTGGGCACGGTTGAAGGGCTGACCATTCGTACCGTGCGCCTGCGCGATATCGACGGCATCGTGCATACCATCCCGTTCAGTGAAATCAAAAGCATCAAAAACTACTCCCGGGAATTTGGCTACGCCATCTTCCGCGTCGCCATCCCCTACAACATGGAAATCGACGACGCCATCAAGCTGATGCGTGAAGTCGGGCAAAAGATGCGCACCGACCCGCTGCAGCGGCGCAATATCTGGTCGCCGCTGGAGATTCAGGGGGTCGAGAGTTTCGAGTCCGGCAGCGCCATTTTGCGTGCCCGTTTCAAGACGGCACCGATCAAGCAATGGGAAGTGTCGCGGGCGTTCAACCTGTCGCTCAAGCGTCACCTGGATGAGGCCGGGCTGGACCTGGCCACCCCGCGCTTGAGTGTGCAGGTGGTGACGGCGGGCAGCGGTATCCTGCAAAAGGATTGAGCCAATAACTTGTGGGAGCGAGCCTGCTCGCGATGATATCGGCCAGGTTCTCCTGACAGACCGCGCAGTATGCATCGCGAGCAGGCTCGCTCCCACAAAAGCAGGTTTGTTCAACGCTCCTGCACATCCACCCCGACATGAATCGCATCATGTCGCCAATACTCCAGATCACAGTCGATCAGCCGTTCGTGCTGGTCGTAATTGACCCGCGCAATGCGCAAACCCGGGCTGCCGGTTGATACCTTGAGCGTCGCTGCAGCCTCTACCGGCAGCGCCGTAGGCACAATCTCAAAACGCACCCGGCCGTAATGCAAATCGTAATGTCGGGCATACAGCTCAGTAATCGACTGCGTCAGATCAAGGTCAAGGATCTGCGGGAAGTACTGCGGATTCAGGTAGTGCTCCACATACAGCACCAGCCGCCCGTCAATCCGCCGGCCCCGGCAGATCTGGATCACGCTGGATAACGCCGGCAACTGCAAGCGCTCACACACCGCAGCCGTGGCCGGCAGCAGGCGCGCCGAGATCACCTCGGTGGTTGGCACTCGCCCCTGGGCCGTGACCATGGCATGAAAGTGGCTGCGCTGCATCAGGTTGTACGCCAGACGCGGCGGCGAAATAAACCAGCCGCGCCGCTCCTCCCGATACACCAGCCCCAGGGATTCAAGCTGTAACAACGCTTCGCGCACGGTGACGCGGGTGGTGGCGAATAACTCGCTGAGTTTGCGCTCGGCCGGCAGCTGACTGCCTCCCGCCAGTAGACCGTGCTCAATCTGCTCTTGCAGCGTGCGACTTATCGCTGTTACCGCCTTGGGTGCACCTTCTCGCATCAACGTTACCTGGCTGGACTAGTCCAGCACCAAAAGTGGGCAAACATGGCCGTCAAACGGTCACTCCCTGAACCTGTCAGCCTAGGCAGAACATATGACTGTTCGATGACAAGAGGGCGCTCATATACCCGTCAAAATGCGCCAAACCCCTTGCCAGCCGGGGCCTTCCCGATGGTCTACGCTTAGCCGGAACACACACGCTGGCTGGCGATATGCCTTGCACAACCAATGCCGACATTAAAGTGTCATCTGCCGGGCTTAAATTGGCTCAGGTATTGCTGACCTAGACCAACCCACCGCAAAAGAGCAATAAAACCCAGCGTTGAAAACGCCCAAGGAGCTTCGGATGAAACAGTTTTTCCTCGCATCACTGTTAGGTTCAAGCATTGCCCTGTGCACATCGGCCATGGCCGCCGATGTCGATTTAAAAGCCCTGGAAGCCGCAGCAAAGGCTGAAGGCACGGTCAACAGCGTCGGCATGCCCGATGACTGGGCCAACTGGAAAGGCACTTGGGCCGATCTGAACAAGCTCTACGGCCTCAAGCACATCGACACTGATATGAGTTCGGCCCAGGAAGTGGCCAAGTTTGCCGCGGAAAAAGACAACGCCAGTGCCGACATCGGTGACGTGGGCGCCGCCTTTGGCCCGATTGCCGTGGCCAAAGGCGTAACCCAGCCGTACAAGCCAACCACCTGGGAACAGATCCCGGACTGGGCCAAGGATAAAGACGGCAACTGGGCTCTG
Source organism: Pseudomonas bubulae (assembly GCF_900618535.1). Lineage (GTDB taxonomy): Bacteria > Pseudomonadota > Gammaproteobacteria > Pseudomonadales > Pseudomonadaceae > Aquipseudomonas > Aquipseudomonas bubulae. The sequence continues at coordinate 1,381,451 of NZ_UYJA01000001.1, forward strand.
GCCTACACCGGCACCATTGCGTTTATCGTCAACAAGAAGCTGCTGCACGGCTCTGAAGTGCCGACCAAATGGGCTGACCTAAAGTCGGGTAAATACAAGGTCTCGATCGGTGATGTCAGCACCGCGGCCCAGGCCACCAATGGCGTGCTGGCTGCAGCCATTGCCAATGGCGGCGATGAAAAGAACGTGCAACCGGCCCTGCTGATGTTTGCCGACATCGCCAAGCAAGGCCGCCTGTCACTGGCCAACCCGACCATCGCCACGATGGAAAAGGGTGAAGTGGAAGTCGGCGTGGTCTGGGATTTCAACGGCTTGAGCTACAAAGCCAAAATGGCCAACCCGGATGACTATGTGGTGCTGATCCCGTCCGACGGTTCGGTGATCTCGGGCTACACCACCATCATCAACAAATACGCCAAACACCCGAACGCCGCCAAGCTGACCCGTGAATTCATCTTCAGCGATGCCGGGCAAACCAACCTGGCGCGGGGCAATGCACGGCCGATTCGTGCCGAGCACCTGAAGCTGCCGGCTGACGTGCAGGCCAAGCTGCTGTCCAACGACCAGTACAAAAATGTCACCCCGATCAAAGACGCCGACGCCTGGGAAAAGACCTCCAAGGCCTTGCCGCAGCTGTGGCAGGAAGAAGTCATCATCAATATGCAGTAACCCTGCGCCTTGATCTGCGTGGGAGCGGGCTTGCTCGCGATGCCATCGACTCGATCCATCTGATGTGCCGGGTTGTACCCATCGCGAGCAAGCCCGCTCCAACAACAGCTTTTGCGCTGCGCCAGCGGAGTCTTACATGAAACACAACGTCATTCTGGTAGTGCTCGACGGCTTGAACTTTGAGGTCGCCCGCCTTGCCATGGGCCATCTGCAGGCCTATGTCAGTGCAGAACGGGCCGCACTGTACAAGCTCACCTGCGAGTTGCCAGCCCTGTCGCGCCCGCTCTACGAGTGCATCCTCACCGGCGTGCCGCCGATTGAAAGCGGCATTGTCCACAATAATGTCTCGCGCCTGTCCAACCAGCGCAGCGTGTTCCATTACGCTCGCGATGCCGGGTTGAGCACAGCGGCAGCGGCCTATCACTGGATCAGTGAGCTCTATAACCGCTCGCCATTCGTGATTGCCCGGGATCGCCATACCCTGGCTGGGGACTTGCCAATCCAATACGGGCATTTCTACTGGAGTGATCATTACCCTGACTCCCACCTGTTCGCCGACGCAGAAAGCCTGCGGGTGGCACACAAGCCGAATTTTTTACTGGTCCACCCCATGAATATTGACGATGCCGGACACAAACACGGCCTCGATACCGCGCAATACCGCAACAGTGCGCGTTCGGCCGACATTATCCTGGCCGACTATCTGCAAGGCTGGCTGCAGGCCGGCTACCAAGTGCTGGTCACTGCTGACCACGGCATGAACAACGATCGCTCCCATAACGGCTTGCTGCCCGAAGAGCGTGAAGTGCCACTGTTTGTGCTGGGCGATGCGTTCAGCCTGAACCCGGATGTCATGCCAAAACAGCTCGAGTTGTGCGGCACGATCTGCGAGTTGCTTGGCGTAGCTCACGACAAACCGCTGTGCCGCGAGCTGCTGAGGCCCGCGCCATGACCCGGGGCAAATGGCTTGCAGTTCTGTGCCTGGTGCCCTTCGCGGTATTTTTTATCGTGTTTCAGATCGCCCCGCTGGTGTGGGTGCTGATCCACAGTGTGCAATCGGAAGAAAGTGGCTGGGGCCTGGCCAACTTCATCAAGATCTTCAACTCCAAATTCTATCTGCAGGCCATCCAACACAGCCTGGAGATCAGTTTCTGGTCCAGCCTGTTCGGCATCATCATTGCCATACTGGGCAGCTATTCGCTGCGCGAGGTGGATTCGCGGCTGCGCAATTTCGTCAACGCATTCGCCAACATGACCAGCAACTTCTCCGGTGTGCCGCTGGCCTTCGCATTCATCATTTTGCTGGGCTTTAACGGCAGTATCACGATCATGCTCAAACAGGCAGGGATCATCGAGGATTTCAACCTCTACTCGAAAACCGGCCTGATCATCCTGTACACCTACTTCCAGATCCCCCTCGGCGTGCTGCTGCTTTACCCTGCCTTCGATGCCCTGCGCGAGGACTGGCGCGAATCGGCCTCCCTGCTGGGCGCCAACAGCTGGCAGTTCTGGCGGTTTATCGGCCTGCCGGTACTGACCCCGGCACTGCTCGGCACCTTCGTTATCCTGCTGGCCAACGCCCTGGGGGCCTATGCCACGGTGTATGCCTTGACCACCGGCAACTTCAACGTACTGCCCATCCGCATCGCCGCGATGGTGTCAGGCGATATCAGCCTGGATCCGAACATGGCCAGCGCCCTGGCGGTGATCCTGGTGGGGCTGATGACCCTGGTAACCCTGGTGCATCAGTGGCTGTTAAAGAGGAGCTACCATGTCGCGCGCTGAAACCACTTCCGCCAGCCTGTACCACCGCAGTGTGGTCTGGCTGCTGTTTCTGATTTTGTTGCTACCGCTGCTGGGCACGTTTATCTACTCCATCGCCAGCAGTTGGTCAGCCACGGTGTTGCCCAGCGGCTTTACCTTCAAGTGGTATGACCAGCTGTGGAGCGACCCGCGCTTCCTCAAGGCCTTCGGCCAGTCGCTGCTGGTCTGCGTCGCGGCGCTGGTGCTGTCCGTAGTGCTGATCCTGCCGCTGCTGTTTGTGGTGCATTACCACTTCCCCAAGCTGGATGCGCTGATGAACATCCTGATCCTGCTGCCCTTCGCCGTGCCGCCGGTGGTGTCATCGGTAGGCTTGCTGCAACTCTATGGTTCCGGCCCGCTGCAAATGGTCGGTACGCCGTGGATCCTGATCGGCTGTTATTTCACCGTCGCACTGCCGTTCATGTACCGCGCGATCACCAACAACTTGCAGGCGATCAACCTGCGCGACTTGATGGACGCGGCCCAACTGCTGGGTGCCAGCACCTGGCAGGCGGCATTTTTGGTGGTGCTGCCCAATTTGCGTAAAGGCCTGATGGTAGCCCTGCTGCTGTCATTCTCGTTCCTGTTTGGCGAGTTTGTGTTCGCCAATATCCTGGTCGGCACCCGCTACGAGACCTTGCAGGTGTTCCTGAACAATATGCGCAACAGCAGCGGCCACTTCACCAGCGCGCTGGTCATTTCCTATTTCCTCTTTGTACTGGTGCTGACCTGGGTTGCCACCTTCCTGAACAAGGACAAAAGCCAATGAGCTTCGTCAGCGTTGAACACCTGCAAAAATCCTATTCCGGCACCCCGGTATTCAGTGATATCAACTGCAGCATCGCCAAGGGCGAATTCGTCACCCTGCTAGGCCCGTCCGGTTGCGGCAAGTCCACGCTGCTGCGCTGTATCGCCGGGTTGACGCCGGTAGATGGCGGCAAGATCCTGCTCGATGGCCAGGACATCGTGCCAGTGAGCCCGCAAAAGCGTGGCATCGGCATGGTGTTTCAGAGTTATGCGCTGTTCCCCAACATGACTGTCGAACAAAACGTGGCCTTCGGCCTGCGCATGCAGAAGGTCAAGGCCGATGACAGCCACAAACGCGTGGCCGAAGCCTTGCAACTGGTGGAGCTGAATGACTTCGCCAAGCGCTATCCGCACCAGTTGTCCGGTGGTCAGTGCCAACGTGTGGCCCTGGCCCGCTCACTGGTGACGCGTCCGCGCCTGCTGCTGCTGGATGAGCCGCTGTCGGCGCTGGATGCGCGAATTCGCAAGCACTTGCGCGAGCAGATCCGCACCATCCAGCGCGAGCTGGGCCTGACCACTATCTTCGTGACCCACGATCAGGAAGAAGCACTGGTGATGAGCGACCGCATTTTCCTGATGAACAAGGGTCATATCGTGCAGAGCGGCAATGCTCAGACCCTCTATGCAGCCCCGGCAGATGCCTTCGCCGCAGGTTTTATCGGCAACTACAACCTGCTGGACGCGCAAACTGCCAGCCGCCTGTTGCAGCGCCCGGTCAGCAGCCGCATCGCCATTCGCCCGGAAACCCTGGGGTTGAGTGTGCAGGGTAAACCCGACGGGGTCATTCTGAGTCATAGCCTGCTGGGAAACGTGATCCGCTATCGCGTCGAGGTGCGTGGCGTGCAATTGATCGTCGACGTACTCAACCGTGCGCCGGGCGATTTGTACCCGGACGGCCAAGCCGTTGCGCTATCCATCGATTCGAGCACCCTTTGTGAGGTAGCCTGATGTTCCTGAATTCACTGAAGAGAGAGTTGCGCTGATGGCCCTGGCAATTTTTGATCTGGACGAAACCCTGATTCATGGCGACTGCGCCACCCTCTGGAGCGAGCAGATGGGCCGCCTGGGCTGGGTCGACCCGGTGTCGTTCATGCAGCGCAACAACGAACTGATGGCCGCCTACAGCCGGGGCGAGCTGGCCATGGAAGACTATATGGCTTTCAGCCTGGAGCCGCTGATCGGCCGCAGCCCCGAAGAAGTCGCGCACCTGGTCGAGCCCTGGGTTGAGGACTATATCGAACCGATCATCTTCAGTGACGCAACCAGAACCATTGCCGCGCACCGCAAGGCGGGCGACCGGATCCTGGTCATTTCGGCCTCGGGCACCCACCTGGTCAAACCCATTGCCGAGCGCCTGGGTATCGATGAAGTGCTGGGCATTGAGCTGGAAGTGGCTCACGGCTTTTATACCGGGCACACGGTGGGCACTTTGACTTACCGCGAAGGCAAGATTACGCGCCTGCTGGAGTGGCTGGATGAGCAGGAAGAAAACCTGGAAGGCGCGAGCTTTTACTCCGATTCGCGCAACGACTTGCCGCTGCTGCTCAAGGTCGATCACCCCCATGTGGTAAACCCGGACCCGGTGCTGCGCGAACAGGCTGAAAAGGCCGGGTGGCCGATTCATCACTGGAAATGACCCCCTGAAACTGTGGGAGCGGGCTTGCTCGCGATGGCATCACCACGATTTGCCTGCCAGACCCTATCGCCTGCATCGCAAGCAAGCCAGCTCCCGCAGAGGATCAGGTTAAGCTGCTGTCGATCACCAGCACCAGCTTGCCCGACACCTGGTTGCTGGCCAGTTCGGCAAACGCTGCCTGCGCGTCCTCAATCGGGAAGGTCTTGGCCAGTTGCGGACTCAGGCGGCCTTCGGTAAACAATGGCCATACCTGCTGCCCCAGATCACTGAGCAAATCCGCCTTGAACTGATCGCTGCGGCTGCGCAGGGTCGAGCCCAGCAACTGAATACGCTTGCCCAGGACCAGCGCCAGATCCAGCTCGGCCTTGCGCCCGCCCATCAGGCCAATCAACACCCAGCGCCCGTCCTGGGCCAGCAGTTTGAGGTTGGATTCGGCATAGTTGGCCCCCACAGGGTCCAGCACCACGTCGAAAGGCCCCAGCGCCTTGAGACTGTCCAGCCCCTCGGTACGCACCACGCCACCCTGGGCACCCAGCGCCTGGCAGTAAGCCAGGCGCTCGGCCGAGCCCACGCTCACCCAGCACGGGCTACCAAAGGCTTTGCACAGCTGAATGGCCGCTGAACCAACACCACTTGCCCCCGCGTGCAGCAATACTTTTTCGCCCGGCTTGAGCGCGGCCAGTTGAAACAGGTTCAGCCATGCCGTGCTGTACACCTCGGGCAATGCCGCAGCCTCCAGCAGCGACAAACCTTCAGGCACCGGCAGTGCATGACGGGCATCAACCACCACTTCCTCGGCCATGCCACCCCCGGCCAGCAAGGCACAGACGCGATCACCCACTTGCCAGGACGACCCTGGGCCTACTTCGCTGACCACACCTGAACACTCCAGGCCCAATACCTCACTGGCCCCCGGCGGCGGCGGATACAAGCCGGCGCTTTGCAACAGATCGGCCCGATTGAGTCCGGCTGCCGCCACACGAATACGGATTTGCCCTACATCACAGGTGGGGCTTGGCTCTTCAACCCACTTCACTTGACCTTCAACGCCTTGCAATGCTTTCACAGTGCCTCCATAGTGAGTCTGGACTGAGCCCGGAGCTGTTGCACCGGGCTTTTTGCATTATGCGACCGGTCCTTGATGGAACCGGCGACTTCAAAGACGGCCTAATATGCGTTATCAATTGCCCCCGCGTCGAATCAGCATGAAGCATTTATTCCCTAGCACCGCACTTGCCCTATTCATTGGCCTAGGCGTTTTGCCGTTTTCGGCCAATACGTTCGCCGCTAACAGTTGGGATAACCTTCAGCCCGATCGTGATGAGGTAATTGCCAGTCTTAACGTTGTTGAGCTGCTCAAGCGCCATCATTACAGCAAGCCGCCACTGGATGATGCCCGCTCGGCAATCATCTATGACAGCTATCTGAAGCTGCTCGACCCTTCGCGCAGTTACTTTCTGGCCAGCGATATTGCCGAATTCGACAAATGGAAATTCCAGTTTGACGACTTCCTCAAAAGCGGCGATCTGAACCCCGGTTTCATTATCTACAAACGCTATCTGGATCGCGTCAAATCGCGCCTGGACTTTGCGCTTGCCGAGTTGAACAAGGGCGTTGACTCGCTGGACTTCAATGCCAAGGAAACCCTGGAGATCGACCGCAAGGACGCTCCATGGCTCAAGACCGAAGCCGAACTCAACAACCTGTGGCGCAAACGCATCAAGGATGAAGTCCTGCGTCTGAAAATCGCCGGCAAAGAGCCTGCGAAAATCCAGGAACTGTTGACCAAGCGCTACAAGAATCAATTGTCGCGCCTTGACCAGACCCGCAGCGAAGACATCTTCCAGGCGTATATCAACACCTTCGCCATGTCTTACGATCCGCACACCAACTATCTGTCGCCAGATAACGCGGAAAACTTCGATATCAATATGAGCCTGTCGCTGGAAGGCATTGGCGCCGTGTTGCAGAGCGATAACGACCAGGTAAAAATTGTCCGTCTGGTGCCGGCAGGCCCGGCCCATAAAACCAAGCAGGTCGCACCGGCCGACAAGATCATCGGCGTTGCCCAGGGCGACAAAGAGATGGTCGACGTGATCGGCTGGCGTCTGGATGAAGTGGTCAAGCTGATTCGTGGCCCTAAAGGCTCCGTGGTGCGCCTGGAAGTGATTCCGGCGAGCAACGCGCCCAATGACCAGACCAGCAAGATCGTGTCCATCACCCGTGAAGCGGTGAAGCTTGAAGAGCAGGCGGCGAAAAAGTCGATCCTCAACCTCAAGCAGGATGGCAAGAACTACAAGCTGGGCGTGATTGAAATTCCGGCGTTCTACCTGGACTTCAAGGCGTTCCGTGCTGGCGACCCGAACTACAAGAGCACCACCCGTGACGTTAAAAAACTGCTGACCGAGTTGCAGAAAGAAAAAGTCGATGGCGTGATTATCGACCTGCGCAACAACGGTGGCGGCTCGTTGCAGGAAGCCACCGAACTGACCAGCCTGTTTATCGACAAGGGCCCGACCGTGCTGGTGCGTAATGCAGACGGCAAGGTCGACGTGCTTGAAGACGAAAACCCGGGGGCGTTCTACAAAGGCCCGATGGCATTGCTGGTCAACCGCCTGTCGGCTTCGGCTTCGGAGATCTTCGCCGGTGCCATGCAGGACTACCACCGCGCGCTGATTATCGGCGGCCAGACGTTCGGCAAGGGCACGGTGCAAACCATCCAGCCGCTGAATCACGGTGAGCTGAAACTGACCCTGGCCAAGTTCTACCGGGTTTCCGGCCAGAGCACCCAGCATCAGGGCGTTCTGCCTGACGTCGCCTTCCCGTCGATTATCGACACCAAGGAAATCGGCGAAAGCGCACTGCCCGAAGCCATGCCGTGGGACACTATCCGTCCTGCGATCAAGCCCGCCGTCGACCCGTTCAAGCCTTATATCGACAAGCTCAAGGCCGAGCACGAAGCCCGGGTGGCCAAGGATGCCGAGTTCATCTTTATCCGTGACAAACTGGCCCTGGCCGAGAAGCTGATGGCCGAAAAGACCGTCAGCCTCAACGAAGCCGAGCGTCGCGCCCAGCACGCCGATATCGATGCCAAGCAGTTGGTGATGGAAAACGCCCGCCGCCAGGCCAAGGGCGAAGCGCCGCTCAAGGAAATGAAGAAAGAAGACGAAGATGCACTGCCGGTCGAGCCTGAAAAGACCAAGCCGGAAGATGACGCCTATCTGAGTGAAACCGGGCGGATTCTGCTGGACTACCTCAAGCTCACCTCACAGGTGGCCAAGAAGTAAGCCAGGCCGGTAAAAAAAGGGCGGCCCGCATGATGCGGGCCGCCCTTTTTATTGGCTAACGGTAAAGCCTGGCCATCTGCGGGTCAGCCATCAACCCCGGGCCACCCTGTTGATACAGCACCGCCAGCTTGTGCCCTGCCAGCGGGTGCCCGGCTTTTGCCGCCATCGTCCACCAGCGTGCAGCCTCGGCAGCGTCAGGCGTCTTGCTCAGCGTCCCTGCCAGGCTGAAAACGCCTACCTGGTAGGCTGCCTTGGCGTCACCACTGAGTGCCGCCAGACGCAACAAACGCACCCCCTCCTCCCTGGCGCCCATCCCTTGACCGCGAAAGGCCAGGATATGGCCGTAGAAACTTCGGGCACTGGTGCTGCCGAGGTTGGCCATGCGTGCGAACTGGCTCTCCATCCAGCGCCAGATACGCGGCTGACGGACACACCATGGCCAGTGAAACAACTTGCGCGCCAGCCAGTAACTCAGGCGCGCCTTGAGCCGCCAGAGCACTCAAGCCTCCTCGTGCTCGTAAACATACTCGAACACCCGCACCACCTCTGAGGCATGCCAGGACGCAGCGGCAATCCCGTCCGGCGGGCCGGGGAAACGCCCGAGGCGCTCCACGCATTCGAAAAAACCGGTACGTGGCAGACGGCTTGCACCCTGGCTGATCACCAACGAACTGCGCAATGGCTGATCGGCCTTGGCATCCATCGCCGCCAGATGTTCAAGTGCGGCGGTGAGGGTCAACATGGCGGGGCTCGGCAATTGCAACCGTTCCAGTAATGCACGGTAAGTCAGCAAGTGGCGCTGTCGACGCGCCTGATCGAGTTCAGCCAACAACCCATCCCAGTGTTGACGACTGATGCGCACGTTCATGATGCTTCCCTCCAGCCTGCGATACCAAGCTCCCAGGCCAAGCTGCGACGGATAGCGAGGTCTGGCAGACGCTCGCCGGTTTCGATCATTCCCAGATATGACGGACTAATGCCTACCGTGCGTGCCAGCACCTCAAGGGCCAGGCCCTTGTTCTCGCGCAAGTGACGCAACTGATCGAGTCCGGGGTGCACCTGCTCGGGTGCCGGTGGCTGCAGATCCTTGTCAGGCTCGGCAACTGGCTCCTGGACTCCAGCAGCCTTGAGCAGTGCCTGATAACTCTCCCATGAAAGAACGGCGTATTCAGGCTCACCATTACGCTTGATGATTTGAAGATCCATTACTAAACCCCGTCAGACTTTTTTCGTAAATCGAGTCAGAACTTTCCCTTTGAGCTTAATCCTATCAGCCGCGAAGGTCTCTGGGGTTTTCACTCAAAAGTGAATAATTTGTGAAAACAACCGAAAAAGCCGTCATTTGCTGAAAATGTTATCCACACAAATTGTGGATAACCTTGTGAACAGAGCTGTTTTTCAACCCTGAAAGGCCCGTCCCATAAGGGCTGTACTCAGATCGGGCATTTTTTACACACATAAAAAAACCCATAAATTCATTGACTTGGCAGTCAGCAACTACTAGCCAAGAGAACTTATGGGTATTGAAAATACTGCAGGACAAAGCCTACAGAAACAAAAGGTGGACTACATAAACGACAACGCCCCGTCGAGACGGGGCGTTGCCTGTACCAGAAGCTGCTTACTGGGCAGCGTCTTGTGCCGGTTTTGCAGGGTCTTTGATGCCCAGCAGCTCCAGGTCGAATACCAGCACCGAATTGGCCGGGATAGCCGGGCTCGGGCTTTGCGCGCCGTAAGCCAGTTCGCTAGGGATATACAGCTTGTACTTCTCGCCAACGTGCATCAGTTGCAGGCCTTCAACCCAACCCGGGATCACGCCGCTAACCGGCAGATCAATCGGGCTGCCGCGCTCAACCGAGCTGTCGAACACCTTGCCGTCGATCAGTTTGCCTTCGTAGTGAACAGTGACTACGTCGGTAGCTTTTGGCTGAGGGCCATCGGCTTTCTTGATAACTTCGTACTGCAAGCCGGAAGCGGTAGTGACAACACCGGCCTTCTTGCCATTTTCTTCGAGGAATTTTTTGCCTGCCGCAGAGGCTTCTTCACTCATTTTGGTCAGACGTTCTTCGGCACGTTTTTGCAGGGCTGCGAACGCTTCGATCAGTTCGTCATCCTTGAGCTTTTGCTCTTTTTTGCCGACGGCATCTTCGATGCCCTGGGCTACGGCCTTGGAATCCAGATCATCCATGCCTTCTTGAGCCAGGCTCTTGCCCATGTTCAGGCCAATGCCGTACGAGGCTTTTTGCGCCGGAGTTTTCAGCTCTACGCTGGTCTGCGAATCACAACCCGCCAGTACCAGGCTTACCAGGGCCACAGCTGCCGCCAACCGATGCTGTTTCATGCTATTTCCTTGTTCATGCGCCAAATGGGCAATCGAATAAAGCCGCGAGCTTATCAGGCGGCCGCGACCAATGGCTACCGGCATAAGAGAGGCAATTGGTGGATAAGTTCATGCATTAATAACAATTCATTTTAGCCGCAACTTTTGTTAACACATCGGTAAACCCGGCAATGCACCCCCCTGCTCTCTTGATGCCTGACCGCAGCTGAGGCATAAGGCTGTAATTATTTTTACAAGGAGCGTTACTGTGCGTCTGTTTTACCGTGTTCTGCTGGGGCTGCTGGTGGCTGTAGCCATGGGCCTTGGCCTGGTGATCTATTTTGTCGCCAATCCAAAACTGCCGGCCTACCAGCCTGTGCAGCAACTGCACTACCTGGATCAGTGGAGTCCTGCTGAGCGCCAGACCTACTACTACACCCCCCAGGGCACTCAGGTTAAAGGCCTGCATTACGACTGGTTCAGCGCCCTGGAGCTGCCGTTTTCCAAACAACCCTTCGCGGCCCCCGAGTACCTGGCGCGCTTCGGCTTTCTGGTGGACCCCAAGCAGCAGGCCAGTGCTGCCAACCCGGGTAACCTGCCAGTAGGCTTTACCCGCCACCAGAACCCCGGCAGCAACGTGGAGTATCTGGATATCACCTGCGCGGCCTGCCACACCGGCGAATTGCGTTTCAAAGGCCAGGCGGTGCGCATTGACGGGGCTCCGGCACAGCATGTGCTGCCATCGAGCGTGCCAACCCTGCGCGGCGGCAGCTTCGGCCAGGCGCTGGTCGCCAGCCTCGCAGCGACCTACTACAACCCGTGGAAATTCGAACGATTCGCCCGCACCGTACTGGGCGATCAATATGATGCGCAGCACCAGCAACTGCGCAAGGACTTCAAGGCATCCCTGGACACCTTCCTTGGCGTGGCCTGGAACGATACCCATCGCGGCCTTTATCCGACACTCGAAGGCCCGGGCCGTACCGATGCCTTCGGCCGGATCGCCAACGCCAGTTTCGGCGACGCGATTTCCCCCGACAACTATCGCGTGGCCAATGCCCCGGTAGACTATCCGCATCTGTGGGACATGTGGACCTTCGACTGGGTGCAGTGGAACGGGTCAGCCAAGCAGCCGATGGCACGCAACATCGGTGAGGCGCTTGGCGTGGGCGCGACCCTGAACTTTTTCGACAAACATGGCCAACCCCTGCAGGGCGATTCCCGTTATCCGTCCAGTGTTCGCGTTAACGATCTGCACCTGATCGAAGAAACCCTGCAAAAGCTCAAACCACCGGTCTGGCCTGAAGCGCTGTTCGGTAAAATTGACCGCCCACTGGCGGCCAAGGGTCGAACCCTGTTCAGCGAAAACTGCGCCGGTTGCCATGTGCCGCCTGAAGTTGAAGAAAACGGGCGGATGGTCAAGCAACTCAAGTTGCTGCCTGTGGAAGTGATCGGTACCGACCCCAATACCGCCAATAATATCGCCGACAACCGCTACGACCTCAGTGCGCTGCAATGGGACGCAGAGGAGCTGGCCAGGATGAACGTCGACCTGTACCCCAGGACCGACGCACCTCTGGACATGAGCAAGCTGTCTGTGGCCAAGGGCCTGGCCTATGTCACCGCCTTTGTTGAAAAGCGTGCCTATCACGATGCCAATATCGGCCCCGAAGAACAGGATCGCCTCAACGGCTTTGGCTTGCCGATCGGCGTATTGGAGGTGCGTGCCTACAAGGCGCGGCCGCTGGACGGGATCTGGGCCACAGCACCCTTCCTGCACAATGGTTCGGTGCCTACGGTGTACCAATTGCTCTCGCCTCAGGCCGAGCGTGATCAGACCTTTTATCGCGGCAGTTTTGAATATGACCCGCGCCACCTGGGCTATCGCACCGAGGCCTTTGACGGCGGTTTTGTACTCGATACCCGCATCAGCGGCAACCACAACAGCGGTCACGAGTTCCGCGCCGGCCCTCGCGGCAACGGGGTCATCGGGCGGCTGCTGCAACCCGAAGAACGCTGGGCATTGCTGGAGTACCTGAAAGTGCTCGGCGGCCCTCTCGAGCAGGAATTGCCACAGCCATGAAAGATCTCCGTCATCTGAAAAAAATCGCTAAAAGGATGTTTGCATGCTGACCACTTTCTGGCTTCGACTCGGCAAATGGCTGGGCAAGCTGCTTTTACTGCTCATTGCCCTGGGCTTGCTCGGTTGGGCGCTGGCCTCCGGCTGGTACGCCTGGCAACATCGCGGGCCGGTTTCGGCGCGCGAGCAAATCCCGGACGGTGAAGCCGCCATGACCCGGGACACCATCCAGACCGCAATCCGCATCGTCGACCAGCACCGCGAAAACACCCGCTACTTGCGCGATGCCCATGCCAAGGCCCACGGCTGCGTCAAGGCCGAAGTCGAGGTACTAGCCGACCTCGACCCGGCGCTGCGCCAGGGTGTGTTTGCCACGCCGGGCAAAACCTGGCAAGCGGTGATGCGCCTGTCCAATGGCAACGCCTACCCGCAGTTCGACAGCATTCGCGATGCCCGCGGCATGGCCATCAAGTTGCAGGACGTGCCCGGCACTCAACTGATGCCAGGCCAGCAAGGGCGCACCGAGCAGGACTTTGTGATGTTCAACCATCCCAATTTCTTTGTCAGCGATGTCGCTGAATACCGCCAGAACATCGGCGCGCAGGCTGATGGCAAAAAGGTTCTGGCATTCTTCCCGTCCTGGGACCCGCGCAGCTGGCAAGTGCGCCATCTGTTTATCGCCCTGGCTACCCTGGCGCCTGCCCCGACCAGCCCGACACAAACGACATATTTTTCTGTGTCGCCCTACAAGTTCGGCACAGCCAATGCCAAGTACCGCGTAGCCCCTGACCCCGACAGTTGCCCGGCTTACAGCCTGCCCAAGCAGAATGAGGCGCTGCCCAATTTTTTGCGTAACGCCTTGAACCAGCAACTGTCAACGGATCGGGTGCCCGCCTGCTTTGTGCTGCAGATCCAGCGTCAGGACGCCAATCGTTTTATGCCGATCGAAGACACCAGCATCGAGTGGAAAGAATCGGACACGCCCTTTGAAACCGTCGCACGGGTCAAGGTGCCAGCCCAGGACTTTGACACACCAGGCCAGAATCTGGCTTGTGACAACCTGTCGTTCAGCCCATGGCATGGCATTGAGGAACACCGGCCGATTGGCGGGATCAACCGCCTGCGCAAGGCGGTGTATGACGCGGTCAGCGACTATCGCCACGCACGCAACGCCGAGCAGCAATAACCCGCTCATTCGACAACGGGTGCGAACCAAATGTGGGAGCGGGCTTGCTCGCGATGCAGACGGCGCGATCCTTGAATCAGATCGCGTCGATGCCATCGCGGGCAAGCCCGCTCCCACAGGGGTAGTTCAGGGCCGGCGAATCAGTGAACCGGCAATTCCACGCCTTCAAACAGCTCTTCCAGCTCTTGCTTGTTGTGGCAGGCAATCGCTTTGGCCATCACTTCACGGGTGAGGTGCGGGGCAAATTTTTCGATAAAGTCGCACATGAATCCGCGCAGGAAAGTGCCACGACGGAAACCGATTTTGGTGATGCTGGACTCGAACAGCTCGCTGGCATCAAGGACCACCAGATCTTTATCCAGATTGGTGTCGACGGCCATTTTGGCCACGATGCCAACACCCAGGCCCAAACGCACATAGGTTTTGATCACGTCGGCGTCGGCAGCGGTAAATACCACTTTAGGGGTCAGGCCACGATGGCTGAACGCCTCGTCGAGCTTGGAGCGACCGGTAAAGCCGAACACATAGGTCACGATCGGGTATTCGGCCAGCGCTTCGAGGGTCAGCTTTGGCAGTTTGGTCAGCGGGTGACCCTGAGGCACCACGACGCAGCGATTCCAGCGGTAGCACGGCATCATCACCAGGTCGCCGAACAGCTCAAGGGCTTCAGTGGCAATGGCAAAATCGACAGTGCCATCGGCGGCCATCTCGGCGATCTGCATGGGCGAACCCTGGTGCATATGCAGGGCTACGTCCGGATACTGCTTGATAAAGTTGCTGATCACCGGCGGCAATGCATAACGCGCCTGGGTGTGGGTGGTGGCAATCGACAGCGTACCCTTTTTCTCGTTGGAGAATTCCTGGGCGATCTGCTTGATGCTTTCGACCTTGCGCAGGATCTCGCCAGCGGTCGTGATGATGCGCTCGCCAGCCGGAGTGACGCGAGTCAGATGTTTGCCGCTGCGGGCAAACACCTCGACGCCCAGTTCGTCTTCAAGCAGGCGGATCTGTTTGCTGATACCCGGCTGTGAGGTGTAAAGACTCTGCGCGGTGGCCGAAACGTTGAGGTCGTGGTGCGCCACTTCCCAGATGTAGCGCAATTGTTGAAGCTTCATATGCATCCCTCAAAGCTGATAGGCGCCAAGGCATCGGCGGCGATATATAACTATATGGAAGGTTGGAATAAGAAATCTAGAACTTTTTTATCATTTTTATTGATTCATCAGCCTTACACATCAGCACTGCGCCGGCGCTGCATCAGGGGCACCAGATACACCGGTATCTTGGCCAGCTCGATAACTCGGGCGGCCGTACGCCCCAAATGCGATTCGCCCCCCGAGGGCTGGGCATGACTGCCCAGTATGAGCAGGTCTACTGAAAGCTTTTGCGACTGCTCCAGAATGACGTGTGAAGGCTCCCCTTGAATAACCTTGACCGATCGGATCAAGGCCAGTTCCTGTTCCCACCCCGCCAACTCTTCGCGAAGACTCTCCAATACCCGCAACTCGATATTGGAAAGCATTGTGCTCATGCCCTGCTGGTGCAGCTCGCTCAACGCCTGCTCATCGAGATAGCTCTGCAGTACCGACTCGGCAAACAGGCCCATGGGCTCAACCACATGCAACACAAACAGATCGGCGCTGAAACTGCGGGCCATTCCAAGCGCATGCTGCATCACAACGGGCGCGTAAATGCCGAGGTCAGTGGCGTACAGGATTGAGCGAATCATGCGACCTTCCCGACAGCGTCAATATACGAAGTAAGTTGAGCTTAGCAGCGTCGGGACAAGTGCGATGCTCCGCTCGGCAACTCGCCGGCAATGCTTATTCGGGGGCGAAATCCCTGGATTCATTGCTGATGCCGTGAGGCACATGGCCGGTCGCAACCACCTGGCGCGCCCTCTCGCAATGACCGGCCTGGTCATCAAAAAATACATCCGCAGCAAAGGCTTCGAGAAAGGCCGATTTATCCAGCCCGCCCAGAAAAAGCGATTCATCCAGACGAATGTCCCAGTCACGCAACGTGCGGATCACCCGTTCATGGGCAGGAGCCGAACGGGCAGTGACCAGCGCAGTGCGAATCGGGCAGTTGTCATCGGGGAACTCGCGTTGCAACAGGTTTAAAGCCTCCAGAAAGCCCTTGAAGGGCCCGCCCCGCAGCGGATTGCGCGCAGATTCGCGCTCAAGGGACTGAAATGCCTCCAGGCCTCCGGACTGGAAAACCCGCTCCGACTCGTCGGAAAACAGCACCGCATCACCGTCAAAGGCAATCCGCAGTTCATTGCTTTCGGCACGCAGTGAGCCACCCGAGAGAATGGTTGCTGCTGCAAAACCCGCATCCAGGGCACTGCGCACATCCTCGGCATGGGTCGACAAAAACAGATCACAACCAAAAGCATTGAGATAGGGATGGGGGTTGCGCCCGCCCGAGAACGCTGCCCGGGAAATATTCAGGCCGTAATGCTGGATCGAATTGAACACCCGCAGCCCGGTATCGGCGCTGTTACGCGAGACCAGCACCACCTCGACCCGCTCCCGGCCAAGGCTGGCATTAAAGCTCAGGAGCTTCTTGACCAGCGCAAAGGCATCCCCCGGGGCCAGTACTTCATCTTCATGTTCGATCTGGTATTGCCGGTACGCCTCGATCCCCTGGGCCAGGTACACCTGATGGCTATCGCTCAAGTCGAACAGGGCCCGAGAAGAAATGGCCAGCACCAGCTTGCCCTTTAAGCCTTTGCTCATATCGCCTCCACAGCACTAAAGCGGGTTCAAACGTTGCTTCACGGTAGCTCGTCAGGCTCAAGCATCAAGGCCAGCCGAACATGATGTGCCAGCTCACCTTCGCTCAGGCGCGATTTCAACTCACCGTAAAAGGCCCCGTTGTGCACCACAAACAGGCTAGGCAGATGGAAAATTTCGTAGCGCTCGACCAACCCGCCGTTGTTGCCGGCATCAATCCAGCACAACCGTTCAACGGGCAATTGCATGCCGGGCAGCATGCGCCGGGCCACCCGGCACGCCGAACAGCCCGCTCCTGTAAAGATGACCAGCGAGGTGCCGGGAAGTGCCAGCAGTAGCTGGTCGGCATCAAAGTCAGTCAGTTCCATCGCAGTCACTATACTCATAAGACAATACTAATTTAATGGCACCTGGAGTCCGAATTCATGGGTCGTTTTTTACCTCACCCAGATGATATTCCCGTTGAGATAACGCTACGCAACCAACCTTCACTGCCGCGCCAGAAGCTGCACTCTATCAGCCTCGGCGGCGTGGCATGCAACAGCGACAGAAGCTGGCGATGCGGCACCGCCGTTGATATGTCCATGCCTACCCTGGGGGAAAACGCACGTTATCCGGGCTATATAGCCTGGTGCGAAAAGCGCAAGGAGGGTTACCGCATCGGCGTTGCCTTGATTGATGAACAAACCCTGTTTGGTGCGCGAATGGGCGAACAGGTCTGTCAGATCGAACACTTCTCACGCCTGCAGCAGCAACAAAGCCCCTGCCCCCAGGACCTGCAAGCCCTGGCTCTGGAATGGGTCACTCATCACGCCGTGGAGTTCTCGCAAGCCACCATGGACCACGCAATGGCGCAGGCCGTGCTGGATTAAAGCTGTACCTGCCCATTGTCGACCTACCGGATAACGCGTTAAGGTTCGGCTCCCCGATGCGCTCAATCAAGCTGTGCTCCGCCGCACGGGGATCGCTGGCGGCCGGCACCCGTGACCTGACGAGTAACACGATGGCTGATTTACCGATCGACGACCTAAACGTTGCCTCCAACGAAACCCTGATCACCCCTGAACAGCTCAAACGCGAGATTCCTCTCAGCGAAACAGCGCTGCGGACCGTGACCAAAGGGCGCGAGGTGATTCGCAACATCCTGGATGGCACTGACCATCGACTGTTCGTTGTCATCGGGCCTTGCTCGATTCACGATCTCAAGGCTGCCCATGAATACGCCGAGCGCCTGAAGGTGCTTGCGGCTGAAGTCAGCGACACGCTGTATCTGGTCATGCGGGTTTATTTCGAAAAGCCCCGTACCACAGTGGGCTGGAAAGGCCTTATCAACGACCCGTATCTGGACGACTCGTTCAAGATCCAGGACGGTCTGCATATTGGTCGCAAGCTGCTGCTGGACCTGGCCGAAATGGGCCTGCCAACCGCAACTGAAGCCCTCGACCCGATTTCCCCGCAGTACTTGCAGGACCTCATCAGTTGGTCGGCCATCGGCGCACGCACCACTGAGTCCCAGACTCACCGTGAAATGGCGTCCGGCCTGTCTTCGGCCGTAGGCTTCAAGAACGGCACCGATGGCGGCCTGACGGTTGCGATCAATGCCTTGCAGTCGGTTTCAAGCCCGCATCGTTTCCTGGGTATCAACCAGGAAGGCGGCGTGTCGATCGTCACCACCAAGGGCAATGCCTACGGTCATGTGGTATTGCGCGGCGGCAACGGCAAACCGAACTATGACTCCGTCAGCGTTGCGCTCTGCGAGCAGGCACTGACCAAGGCCAGGATCACCCCGAACATCATGGTCGATTGCAGCCACGCCAATTCCAACAAAGACCCGGCCCTGCAGCCGCTGGTCATGGAAAACGTGGCCAACCAGATCGTCGAGGGCAACCAGTCGATTATCGGCCTGATGGTTGAGAGTCACTTGAACTGGGGCTGCCAGGCAATTCCTAAAAACCTTGAAGACTTGCAGTACGGCGTGTCGATCACTGATGCCTGCATCGACTGGTCGGCTACCGAGACCACCTTGCGCAGCATGCATGCCAAGCTCAAGGATGTGTTGCCAAAGCGCACCCGCGGCTAACAGCCCATGTGGGAGCGGGCTTGCTCGCTCCCACAATAGTTTGGCGCCAGTTCCGCACGGTTGCAGACGCACACAAAAACGCCGGGCATGCCCGGCGTTTTTGTGTGCGTGTTCTTCAGGTATTGGCCTGAGGGCGCTTGTGGCGTTCCATATAGCGCTCAACGTATGAACACGAGGGAATCACCTCATAGCCCATCTTGTCTGCGTAATCGAGCGCCTGCTCCGTCAAGGCTGCCGCAATACCCCGACCACGCAGGGCGTTAGGCACAAACGTGCGATAGATATCCAGAGTCTGCTTGCCCAGATCCATGTAGGTCAGGTAAGCACGATGACCGTCGACAGTGGTCTCAAACTGGTGACCTGCCTGGTCATGGTGGATAGACAACGCCTCGCTCATCATTGCTCCTCGCGGGTCTTGTAGTGTGACCCCTACCTTACTGATGTTTTTCCGCCGAGGGAACTACTACGCCATCACGCACGCGCTGCCAGCCCGGGATGTGCCGGCAGGCCTGATTAGAGAGTAGCCACTCTAGTGCAAATGTTCACTTCCCGGGGCAGCCAGTTGTCAGCAGATCAGGCCCGCCCAAACGTTTCGCCGGCCCGACATCCTTGACCCGGCCCTGAACATTTTCCGGAAGGTTGAGGCTATGACGTACAACCGCACTTAAAGTCACGCTGCGCCATCACTCTGATGCCACTTCGTGCACTCCAAACTGACTGTTTTACAAACACAATCTGTTAAAGCTAGCCTACCGAGATTGCCAGCCAATTATTTTTTTTGGTTCTTGCGCTAGGTCATTTTACTTACTACAAGTAATGGGTACTATGTACGCCGGCTGTTTCCTCACTTTGAAGGAACAGCTTCAATTAGAAAGTCCTTGAAGGGGAACACGATGAACAACGTTCTGAAATTCTCTGCTCTGGCATTGGCCGCAGTTCTGGCTACCGGTTGCAGCAGCGTATCTAAAGAAACTGAAGCCCGTCTGACTGCAACTGAAGATGCAGCAGCTCGCTCCCAGGCTCGTGCTGACGAAGCCTACCGTAAAGCTGATGAAGCTCTGGCTGCTGCTCAAAAAGCACAACAGACTGCTGACGAAGCTAACGAGCGCGCTCTGCGCATGCTTGAAAAAGCAAGCCGCAAGTAATAGTCCTTCGGTACTGTTATCAAGCCGACCTATTTATAGGTCGGCTTTTTTATTGCCTGCCGGTCACTAAACAGGCAATAAAAAAGCCGCCAGGGGTATTAACCAGGGCGGCTTTTTATTGCGCTTGTTCAGTACGGCTTACTGCACATAATCCAGCGACTGGCCAGTAGCCATACCGGTATTGGTTGTGCCGATTACTGCAGGTATGCCGGTTTCTGCTCCCACTACCGGGAATGCCAGATCCTTGTCTATCTGGATGCTGTTTTCAAGGTCCTGATGCTTGAGCAGGAAGTTCATGAAGCCTGCGTACTTGTTCTGCAAGTCTTCAGGGGTCAAGTGCGACTTGTCGCTCACGGCCAGCAACGAACCATCCTTCACGTTCAACGGCTCGTGAACTTCAAGGAACACCTTGCCGCCACTGACGCCAATTTTGTACGGCTCGTTGATGATCCGCACCGGCGTACCCACCGGCACCATCTGCGCCATTTGCAGCACGTTCTGGTTAAGCATGCGGAAGCAGCCGTGGCTGGTGCCCGTGCCAATGCCGAACTTGGCGTTGGAGCCGTGGATCAGGTAGCCCGGCATGCCGAGGGTGAACTTGAACGGACCCAGCGGGTTATCGGGGCCTGCGGGCACCACGTTAGGTAGCGGGTCGCCATTTTTGGCGTGCTCGGCCTTGATCGAAGCCGGCGGTGTCCAGGTCGGATTGGGCGTCTTTGCGGTGATTTTGGTTTGCCCCAGGGGCGATCCCCAACCTTCGCGGCCAATCCCCAGCGGGAAGGTGTAAACCTTGTTCTGGTCCTTGGGATAATAATACAGGCGGTATTCGGCGAGGTTGATCACGATCCCCTCACGCTTGCCCGGCGGCAGGATGAACTGGGTCGGCAACACGATATCGGTATCGACGAGGGTGCCGTCCGGGTTCTTTTTGACCGGCAGCCAGGCGTCTACCCCGGGGTTGGCAGCGATCATTTCCGAATAGCCCAGCTCGTACTGGTTACCCAGGTCGGCAAAGGAGTCTTCGTACTTGCCTTTGATCACCTGCACTTCGCCAACGACATCTTCGCCAGGCGGTGGCAGCGGGAATTCAAGCGCGACCGCGGGACCCGCAACACAAAGTGCGGCAACGGACAGGTAGCGGGTAACTGCAGGTAGGCGCGACAACATCCGGAACATCCTTCGCATAATCAACGGGGGACAAAAAAAGGGAGTGTACACCGCGCCCACGGGGAGCGTGAGCCGGTCAGGGCATCAAACAGGTAAGATCATAGTTCAAAGCGCAACTCTGGCCAGATGGGCTCCGTGCCCCGGCGCTGCGACTCGATGATTGCCCGGCACAGCGGGCATAACCGGTGGTCCTGAAACACCTTGCGGGTGACATCCGACCAACGCGGTTGCGCCGGCAGCAATGAGCCACACAAGGTGCGGTCAATGGTGCCTCCCAGCTCCAGTTGACGTGTCACCAGATGCACCCGTACCTCCTGGCAGGCGAACAGATCGAGCTGCTCATCGGGCTCGATCAGTTGATAGGCATATAAAGACCAGGCAGGACGCGACATCGAGGGCTCCAAATCGGGGGGGCGCCACCTTAGCCGAAACACTGCCACTAGAAAAGCATCAAAGCAGGGGTTTTAACGCCGGCCACACATTATCCAGCAAAAGCCCCTGCGCACCGACTGCCGGGTGGATGCGATCGGCCTGCATCAGTTCGGGCTTGCCGCCCACGCCCTCAAGCAAAAACGGCACCAGGGCAACGTTTTTTTCCTTGCCCAGCTCGCTGTACACCGCAGCAAAAGCCCGGGTGTAACGCGCGCCATAATTGGGCGGCAATTGCATCCCCAACAGCAACACCTTGGCACCCGCCTGCTGCGAGGCATCGATCATTCCTGCAAGATTTTGTTTCAATTGCGCAGGGAGCTGCCCGCGCAGGCCATCGTTGCCACCCAGCTCGACAATCACTACATCCGGTTTATGCTCTGCAAGCAGCGCAGGAAGCCGCGCCAGCCCTCCGGCGCTGGTGTCGCCACTGATCGAAGCATTGACCACCTTGTCGTCGTAGCCTTGCTCCCTGAGCCGCTGTTCGAGCAAAGACACCCATCCCTGACGGGTATCCAGGCCGAAAGCCGCGCTGATACTATCGCCGACGATCAAGATAGTTCCCGCCGTTGCCGTCTGTGCCACGCACATCAGGGCCAGAGCAACACTTAAAAACCACACACGCATTGGATTCTCCATGGGCGAAAGTATTCTCACCGCGCAGAACCTTAGCAAAGTGGTTCCCAGCGCGGAAGGCGAGTTAACCATCCTGCACTCCTTGAGCCTCGAACTGAGCAAGGGCGACAGCCTGGCGATTGTCGGCGCCTCAGGTTCAGGCAAATCGACGCTGCTGGGCCTGCTCGCCGGCCTCGACCTGCCCAGCCAGGGCGAAGTAATCCTGGCCGGGCGGGCCCTGAGCACCCTGGATGAAGACCAGCGCGCCCGGGTGCGGGCCGAACACGTGGGCTTTGTGTTCCAGTCATTCCAACTGCTCGACAGCCTCAATGCCCTGGAAAACGTCATGCTGCCTCTGGAGCTGGAGGGTCGCAAGGATGCCCGCGAGCATGCCCGCCACCTGCTGGAACGCGTCGGCCTGGGCCAGCGCCTGAGTCACTCGCCACGCCAGCTGTCCGGCGGCGAGCAGCAACGGGTCGCCATTGCTCGGGCATTTGCCGCCAATCCCGACGTGCTGTTTGCCGATGAACCCACCGGCAACCTGGACAGCCACACTGGCGAGCGCATCACCGACCTGCTCTTTGAACTGAACAAGGAAAACGGCACCACCCTGGTGCTGGTGACCCATGACGAACGCCTGGCCCATCGTTGCCGGCGCCTGATCCGTCTTGAAGCTGGCCATCTGGTCGGCCCTCTGGAGCCCTGATGGCACGTCTGCCGCTGTTGCGCATGCTGAGTCTGGCCGTACGCCAATTACTGCGCGATGTCCGCGCCGGCGAGCTGCGGGTGCTGTTCTTCGCCCTGCTGGTCGCCGTGGCGGCCAGCACGGCCATCGGCTACTTCGGTGCCCGTCTTAATGGCGCGATGTTGTTGCGTGCCACCGAGTTCCTCGGCGCCGACCTGGTGCTTGATGGCACGGCCCCGGCCCGTGAAGAACAAATCAAGGTCGGCAACGACCTGGGCCTCGAACACGCCCGGGTGGTCGAATTCGCCAGCGTGATTGCCACCGACAATGGCATTCAGCTCTCCAGCATCAAGGCGGCAGACGATGCCTACCCGTTGCGCGGCGAACTGAAAAGCGCCCCGCAGCCCTATGCCGAAGAACAGCCTGGGGGCGGTCCCAAATCCGGTGAGGCCTGGGCCGAAGCCCGACTGCTGACCGCGCTGGACCTGAAGGTCGGCGATGAAATCGATGTCGGTTCAAAAACCGTGCGTATCACCCGCGTGCTGACTTACGAACCCGACCGGGCCGGCAACCTTTACAGCCTGACCCCACGAGTACTGATCAATCTGGACGACCTTGCCGCCACCGGCATCGTACAACCGGGCAGCCGTGTCACCTACCGCGAACTGTGGCGCGGTGAAGCACCGGCGCTGGAATCGTATCGCCAGGTGATCAAGCCTGGCCTGGACGCCAACCAGCGCCTCCTGGACGGCCGTGACGGCAACCAGCAGATCGGCGGTGCGCTGGGCAAGGCCGAGCGTTACCTGAACATGGCCAGCCTGGTGGCGGTGCTGCTGGCGGGCGTGGCCGTAGCGTTGTCTGCCACCCGCTTTGCCAATCGGCGTTTCGATGCCAGCGCCCTGCTGCGTTGCCTCGGCCTGTCACGGCGCGAAACACTCTGGTTGTTTACCCTGCAACTGAGTGTGCTCGGGCTGCTGGCCAGCCTCGCCGGCGCCTTTCTCGGCTGGCTCGCGCAACTTGGACTGTTCGCCCTGTTGCATGACCTGCTACCGGCTAACGTACCGCCCGGCGGCCTGATGCCGGCGATTGCCGGGATGGGTACCGGGCTGGTGGCGCTGGCTGGTTTCGCCTTGCCGCCGCTCGCGGCACTGGGCCGCGTACCTCCACTGCGGGTGTTGCGCCGCGATTTGCTGCCGATTCCGGCCAGCACCTGGACCGTCTACGGCGCGGCGCTGCTGGCACTGGGGCTGATCATGTGGCGCATGAGCCTGGACCTGGTGCTGACTTTCGCCCTGCTCGGGGGTGGCGTGATTGCCGCCGTGGTGCTTGGCGGAATCCTGCTGCTGGGCCTGCAAAGTCTGCGCCGCCTGCTGGCCCGTGCCTCACTGCCCTGGCGCCTGGGGCTGGGTCAGTTGCTGCGCCATCCGCTGGCCGCGGCGGGCCAGGCCCTGGCCTTTGGCCTGATCCTGCTGTCGATGGCCCTGATCGCCCTGCTGCGCGGCGAATTGCTCGACACCTGGCAAAACCAGTTGCCCAAAGATGCACCCAACTACTTTGCGCTGAATATCCTGCCGGCCGACAAGGAGGCTTTCGGCGCCCACCTGATGACCCTTCAGGCCCGCGCTGCGCCGCTGTACCCGGTCATTCCGGGGCGTCTGATCAGCATCAATGGCGAACCGGTGCAGGACATCGTCAGCAAGGACTCCAGTGGCGACAAGGCCATCCAGCGCGACCTGAGCCTGACCTGGGCGGCTGACCTGCCTGCCGAAAACCAGCTGACAGCAGGTAGCTGGTGGGGCCCGAAGCCCGAAGGCGATGTGCCGGGCGTTTCAGTGGAAGCCAAAGTCGCCGAAAGCCTCAAGCTGAAGCTGGGCGACCTGATGACCTTCACCATTGCCGGTGTCAATCGCGAAGCACGGGTCACCAGTTTGCGCAGCATCAACTGGGACAACTTCCAGCCCAACTTTTTCATGATTTTCCAGCCTGGCACCTTGCAGGACTTGCCGGCCACCTACCTCACCAGCTTTTACCTGGCACCGGGACACGACAAGGAAATCATCGAACTGTCGCGCACCTTCCCGGCCGTGACCATCTTGCCTATCGATGCATTGCTGGAGCAACTGCGCAGCATCCTGGCGCAAGTGACCATTGCTGTGGAATACGTGCTGCTGTTTGTGTTGGCGGCGGGCATGGCGGTGCTGTTTTCCGGCTTGCAATCCACCCTGGATGAACGCATTCGCCAGGGCGCCCTGCTGCGCGCGCTGGGGGCCGAGCGGCAACTGCTGGTGAAGGCCCGGCGCATCGAGTTCGGCTTGCTGGGCGCCACCAGCGGCCTGCTGGCGGCGCTGGGGGCCGAACTGGTCAGTCTGGTGCTTTACCGCTTTGCCTTTGACCTGCCGTGGCACCCACATCCGTGGTTGTTGCTGTTGCCGGTGCTGGGCGCGGTGATGGTGGGCGGTGCGGGCGTGTTTGGCACACGCAGGGCGCTGAATGCCAGCCCGTTGACGGTGTTGCGCGAGGGTTGATATGGCCAGACACTATAAATCCTGGCGTTGACGAGCGCAGCGAGGCTGCGATCGTCGTTTTGGGAATCAACTGTTACGCCGCGTACATATCCGGCATTTGCGTATAACTGAAATATTGGTTTCGCCCTTACGGCGAGTCCATTTTGAAAGGACCCAAAAGGAACCAAAAGGTCCTCGCCCTACCATTCGGCCGATTCGCCAAGGTTCGCCGGCTCCTTCCGGCTCTGTTATGGGAGCGGGCTTGCCCGCGATGGCAGCACTTTGTTCCTCCAGATAGAACGAGGTGCCTGCATCGCGGGCAAGCCCGGCTCCCACAGGGAGATATGTCGGTCGAAAATCCTGCATTCAAACAGGCCGGCCGGTCGGCCGCCTCGACGGCTTTTGATCTTGATCTACCCGCCCCATCGGGAGGCCGAGAGGAGGTTCTGCGCAGTGGGTCGACCGGCATGGATGCCGGGAGAGCCGCGATGGGCCATGGATGGCCCGTGGCGGCGGGCCCACGGAGCGGGACCGGAACGAGGGAACCTGAGCGCAGCGAAGGCCGTACGCCAGGGGCAAGCCTTTTTGGTTACTTTTTCGGCGTCTGGAAAAAGTGACTCGCCGTAAGGGCGAAACCAATATTCCAGTTAAACGCAGATGCCGGATGTGTACCCGTTGAACCAAACAGCGACAACGGCTACAAATTTTGCGCTAACTCTTTTCGTAATAAATCTCGTTGATCCACCACAGCACTTCCCCGCTCGGGGTCTGCACCACTGCCTCGTCGCCCACCTCTTTCTTCAACAGCGCACGGGCCATCGGTGAGTCGATGGAGATGTAGTCGTTGCGTCCGTAGATTTCGTCGTAACCCACAATGCGGAATTTCTTGACGTCCCCGGCCTCGTTTTCAATTTCGACCCAGGCACCAAAAAACACCCGGCCTTCCTGCTCCGGCGAGTAATCAACCACCCGTACATCCTCGAGGCGCTTGCGCAGGTAGCGCACCCGTCGGTCAATCTCGCGCAGCAGCTTCTTGTTGTACTGGTAGTCAGCGTTTTCGCTGCGATCACCCAGTGATGCTGCCCAGGTCACCTTGCGTGTGGTATCCGGGCGCTTTTCCCGCCACAGGTAGTCAAGCTCCTGCTTCAGGGCTTCATGGCCTTGCCTGGTGATGATGTTGGTACTCACTCGCGGTCGTTCTCCAGCAGGTTGCATTGGCCAGGGCAGACTCTTAGCACCCCGGCGCGACGAAATACATAGAGGCGCTGATAAAAATCACAAGCGCGGCGACACTCTCACTGTGCCGTGGCCTGGCGATACTGGCGCGGGGTAAAGCCGGTCAATGCCTTGAATTGGCGGGTGAATGCGCTGTGGTCGGTGTATCCGCACTGCAGGGCCACCTGGGTAATCGGAATATCGGTCAGCAACAGCCGATGGGCGTGTTCCAGACGCACCTTCTGGATCATCTGCCGTGGCGTCAGGTGAAACACACGCTTGCAGTAGCGCTCCAGTTGCGCCACGGAGATTCCGGCAATACGGGTCAACTCACCCAGGGTAACGCGGCGGTTGAAATGCGTGCGAATGTGCTCATCGACCGCCGCCAGCCGCTGGTACGCCGGGTGGGTATCGCTGGCTGATTGCAAGTCCACGGAGATCCCGGCCAGGCCGATGATCTCGCCCTGGAGATTGTACAGCGGGCGCTTGTGGGTCAGGCACCAGCCAGGCTCCCGGGTCCCGTACAGATGCAGTTCCAGCTGGTCCTCAAGCACCAGCCCCTGCTCCAGCACCTGGCGATCCTGCTCGGTATAGCCCGGCCCCAACTGCGCGGGGAATACCTCGGCGCTGGTTTTGCCGAGCAGGGGTTGCAACTGCTTGAGGCCGCAGCGCTGGACCAGGGTGCGGTTGGCCAGTACATAGCGCGCGGCATTGTCCTTGATGAAGATCGCGGCATTGGGGATGGCATCGAGCATCGGTAGCAACAGGGCTACCCCCGAGAGCAACTGCTCAAGACTCTCGGGGCGGCTCAACTCGCTGCCCTGGCTCAGGATTGCAAAAGCATTCTGCGTCATCAAACTCACTCTCCCACCACTGGCCAGGTATCGGCCGCCTGGGTGCATTGTGCTGATTTCGTCATCGGCTTCAATGGAAAAGATCAATCGCAAACTTTCCCCGACGTTCAATCTAGCGCCATTGCACACCCGCCAACCGTATTGGCGCAATGGCAAATGACATCACACCTGCCTAACCAATAACTCACAAAAAGGCGACGCTATGTCAGGTAAAGGCAAATTCAAGAAACAGCTCTCACTGATGGACCTGACCTTTATCGGTCTGGGTGCCATCTTCGGTTCCGGCTGGTTGTTTGCAGCCAGTCATGTGTCGGCGATCGCTGGCCCGGCTGGGATTTTTTCCTGGCTGCTGGGCGGTTTTTCCGTGCTGTTGCTAGGCATCGTTTACTGCGAGCTGGGCGCTGCCCTGCCGCGCGCCGGTGGCGTCATTCGTTACCCGGTTTACTCCCATGGCCCGTTGCTCGGTTACTTGATGGGCTTTATCACCCTGATCGCCTTCTCCAGCCTGGTGGCAATTGAAGTGGTCGCCGCCCGCCAATACGCCGCGGCATGGTTCCCCGAGCTGACCAAGGCCGGCTCCAGTGACCCTTCGATCCTGGGCTGGCTCCTGCAGTTCGGCCTGCTGTGCCTGTTTTTCATGCTCAACTACCGAAGCGTGAAGACCTTCGCCATGGCCAATAACCTGGTCAGCGTATTCAAATTTATCGTGCCGCTGCTGGTCATCGGCGTGCTGTTCACCTTCTTCAAACCGGAAAATCTCTACGCCCAGGGCTTCGCCCCGTTCGGCCTGTCGGGTGTGCAGATGGCCGTTTCTGCAGGCGGCATTATCTTCGCCTATCTGGGCCTGACACCGATCATTTCGGTGGCCAGTGAAGTGAAGAACCCGCAACGCACCATCCCGATTGCCCTGATCCTGTCGGTCCTGTTGTCGACCGTGATTTATGTGCTGCTGCAAGTGGCCTTCCTCGGCGGCGTACCCACTGAAATGCTGTCCAACGGCTGGGCCGGCGTGACCAAGGAACTGGCATTGCCCTATCGCGACATCGCCCTGGCTCTGGGTGTGGGCTGGCTGGCTTATCTGGTGGTGGCTGATGCGGTGATCTCGCCAAGCGGCTGCGGCAACATTTACATGAATGCCACACCGCGGGTGATTTATGGCTGGGCGCAAACCGGCACGTTTTTCAAGATTTTCACCCGCATCGATGAAAAGTCCGGCATCCCGCGCCCGGCACTGTGGCTGACCTTTGGCCTGTCGGTGTTCTGGACCCTGCCTTTCCCGTCCTGGGAAGCCCTGATCAGCGTGGTATCTGCCGCCCTGGTACTGAGCTACGCAGTGGCACCGGTGTCCGTGGCCGCATTGCGCCGCAATGCCCCAGACATGCCGCGCCCGTTCCGGGTCAAGTGGATGGGAGTGATGGGGCCGCTGTCATTTATCGTCGCTGCGCTGATTGTTTACTGGTCAGGCTGGAACACCGTGTCCTGGCTGCTCGGCCTGCAAATCGTGATGTTCGTGGTGTACCTGCTGTGTTCGCGATTCGTACCGACCAACCACCTGAGCCTAGGCCAGCAAGTACGCTCATCCTTGTGGCTGATCGGCTTCTACGCCGTAACCATGGTGCTGTCCAAACTCGGCACTTTCGGCGGCCTGGGCGTACTTGCCCACCCGTTTGACACCCTGGTCGTCGCAGCTTGTGCGACGGGCATCTATTACTGGGGCGCGGCCACCGGCGTGCCGGCTCATCTGGTCCGGCTGGAAGACGACGAGGACAGCGAAGAAGCCCCGGAACTTGCCAGTAACACCCCGGCCAGCCACGCCACGGGGGCGTTTATCCAGACTTCATCCTGAGACACCGTTAACCACAGTAGTCCTCCGAGCCGTTGTTCTCTTCCAAGGGATACGTTCATGAAGCAAGTCCATATCATTGATTCACATACCGGCGGCGAACCCACCCGCGTGGTGATCAAAGGCTTCCCGCAACTGGCCGGGCGCAGCATTGCCGAGCAGCGCGACACCCTGCGCGACCAGCATGACCAATGGCGCCGGGCCTGCCTGCTGGAGCCCCGAGGCAACGATGTACTGGTCGGTGCACTGTACTGCGAGCCCGTGTCGGCGGATGCCACGTGCGGGGTGATCTTCTTCAACAATGCCGGTTATCTGGGCATGTGCGGCCACGGCACCATCGGCCTGATCGCCTCCCTGCATCACCTGGGCCAGATCGAGATCGGCGAGCACAAGATCGACACCCCGGTCGGCCCGGTCACCGCCACCCTGCATCCAGATGGCAAGGTCACCGTAGGCAATGTGCCCTCCTACCGCTATCGCCAGCAGGTCGCCGTTGAGGTGCCGGGGCATGGCCGTGTGCAGGGCGATATTGCCTGGGGCGGCAACTGGTTCTTCCTGGTCTCCGATCACGGCAAGACACTGCAACTGGACAATGTCGAAGCCCTGACCGAGTACACCTGGACCATGCTCAAGGCCCTTGAGGCACAGGGTATCCACGGCGAAGACGGTGCCCTGATCGACCATATCGAACTGTTTGCCGACGACGACAAGGCCGACAGCCGCAACTTTGTCATGTGCCCGGGCAAGGCCTATGACCGCTCGCCCTGTGGCACCGGCACCAGCGCCAAGCTGGCGTGCCTGGCCGCCGACGGCAAGCTGGCTCCAGGCCAACCCTGGGTGCAGGCCAGCATCACCGCCAGCCAGTTTGTCGGCAGTTATCAATGGGACGGCGAGCGCATTCGCCCGTTCATTACCGGCCAGGCCTATATGACCGCCGACAGCATGCTGCTGATCGACGAAAGAGATCCTTTCGCGTGGGGCATTTAAGCCCTTCGCCGTAAACACATCCGAATAAACGACTCGAGGAGTTAGAACAATGAGCGATAACATTTTCACCGGTTGCATGCCTGCCCTGATGACCCCTTGCACCGCCGAGCGCAAGCCGGACTTCGACGCGCTGGTGGCCAAGGGCCGCGAACTGATCGATATCGGCATGAGTGCCGTGGTGTACTGCGGCTCCATGGGTGACTGGCCTTTGCTGACCGAAGCCGAGCGCCAGGAAGGTGTGGCACGCCTGGTAGCTGCGGGCATCCCAACCATCGTCGGCACCGGCGCCGTAAACAGCCGCGAAGCGGTGTCCCATGCGGCACACGCTGCCAAAGTTGGCGCCCAGGGCCTGATGGTGATTCCACGCCTGCTGTCCCGTGCAGCCTCGCCTGCTGCGCAAAAAGCTCACTTCGCCGCCATCCTGCAAGCCGCTCCACAGCTACCGGCGGTTATCTACAACAGCCCGTACTACGGCTTCGCCACCCGCGCCGACCTGTTCTTCGAACTGCGTAGCCAATACCCGAACCTGATCGGCTTCAAAGAGTTCGGCGGTGCTGCCGACATGCGTTACGCCGCCGAACACATCACTTCCAAAGACGATGATGTGACCCTGATGGTCGGCGTCGACACCCAGGTTGTGCATGGCTTCGTCAACTGCAACGCCACCGGCGCCATTACCGGCATCGGCAACGCCCTGCCTCGCGAAGTGCTGCACCTGGTGGCCCTGAGCAAGCAAGCGGCCAAGGGCGACCCTAAAGCCCGTCGCCTGGCCCGCGAGCTGGAAGCCGCCCTGGCGGTGCTCTCGTCGTTCGATGAAGGCACTGACCTGGTGCTCTACTACAAGCACCTGATGGTGCTCAATGGCGACACAGAATACAGCCTGCACTTCAACGACACCGATGCGCTGAGCGATGCCCAACGCCACTACGCCGAGAACCAGTACAGCCTGTTCCGCCAGTGGTACAAAACCTGGTCCGCCGAACAGAACGTCGCCTGACCCGCAGCGCAGCCCTGCATCCCTGAACAGCGGCGCACATCATGTGCGCCGCCTTGTTCCAGCCAACCCATTTTTAGGAACACGCCATGACTCTGACAGGCAACATGCTGATCGGTCAGCAAGCCATCACCGGTAACCGCGAAGCGATCCGGGCGATCAATCCCGCCACCGGCACTGTGCTCGAACCGGCCTACCTTGGCGGCGGCAGCGAACATGTCGAGCAGGCGTGCACCCTGGCCCAGGAGGCTTTTGACAGCTTTCGCGAGACCTCACTGGAAACTCGCGCCACTTTTCTGGAAACCATCGCCGCTGAAATCGAAGCCCTTGGCGATGAATTGATTGACCGCGCCGTCAGCGAATCAGGCCTGCCACGCCCGCGCATCGTCGGTGAACGCGCACGTACCTGCCAGCAACTGCGTACCTTTGCCCGTACCGTACGCGCTGGAGAATGGCTGGATGTGCGGGTCGACAACGCGCTGCCCGAGCGCCAACCACTGCCCCGTGCAGATTTGCGCCAACGCCAGGTGCCACTGGGCCCGGTGGCAGTATTCGGCGCCAGCAACTTCCCGCTGGCCTTCTCCGTGGCCGGTGGCGACACTGCCTCGGCGCTGGCGGCCGGCTGCCCGGTGGTAGTCAAGGCCCACAGCGCCCACCCTGGCACCAGCGAACTGGTTGGCCATGCGATTGCCCGTGCGGTGAAAGAATCGAACCTGCCTGAAGGGGTCTTTTCCCTGTTGTTCGGTTCCGGCCGTGAAGTCGGTGTTGCCCTGGTCAGCGATCCACGCATCAAGGCAGTCGGCTTTACCGGCTCGCGCAGTGGCGGCATGGCTTTGTGCAAAGTGGCAGCAGCACGCCCCGAACCCATCCCGGTGTATGCGGAGATGAGCTCGATCAACCCGGTACTGCTGTTCCCCGCTGCGCTGCAGGCTCGCGGCGAATCACTGGCGCAGGGCTTTGTTGCATCTCTGACCCAGGGGGCAGGCCAGTTTTGCACCAACCCGGGTCTGGTTATCGGCCATCAAGGGCCGGCACTGGATAGATTTATCAGCACAGCTGCCCGGCTGGTCCAGCAAAGCCCGGCCCAGACGATGCTCACTCCCGGGATTTTCCAGGCCTATGAAGCCGGTATTGGCTCTTTGCAGGAACTGAACAGTGCTCAAGAGGCCGCTGCCGGCTTGAGGGGGGAGACACCCAACCAGTGCCAGGCCCATCTGTTTGTGACCCGGGCCGGGGACTTCCTCGCCGACCCTGCATTGCAGGCCGAAGTCTTTGGTGCTGCGGCGCTGGTGGTGCAATGCGCCGATGACGAGGAGATCCGCCAGGTGCTCGAGCACCTTGAAGGCCAATTGACCATCACCCTGCAACTGGATGAAGCCGACCTCGATAGTGCCAGGGCCATGCTTGCGACCCTGGAACGCAAGGCTGGTCGCTTGCTGGTCAATGGCTGGCCAACGGGGGTTGAGGTGTGCGACGCGATGGTCCACGGCGGGCCTTTCCCGGCGACTTCGGACACCCGTACCACCTCGGTTGGCACTGCGGCCATCCAGCGCTTCCTGCGTCCTGTCTGCTATCAGGGCTTCCCTGACAGCCTGTTGCCGACGGCACTCAAGCACGCCAACCCGCTGCACTTGCGCCGCCTGCTCGATGGCCACAGAGAAGTACTGGAAAATGCCTGATCACTTCGCTGGAAACACAGCTGACATTGCCGTGGTCGGCGCCGGAATCATCGGCGTCGCCTGTGCCCTGCAACTGGCGCGCCAAGGCCAGCGGGTGGTGGTCATCGACCCGCAGGAGCCGGGCCATGGCGCCTCATTAGGCAATGCCGGGCACCTGGCCACCGAACAGGTGTTCCCGATTGCCGACCTGTCAATTCTCAAGCGCTTGCCGGCCATGCTGATGGACCCGATGGGCCCCCTGCGCCTGGACTGGAAATATATGCCCCGGGCCCTGCCGTGGTTCACGCGTCTGCTGCTGAACCTGCGCAAGGCGCCCTTTCAGCGCACTGTAGCCGGTATTCGGGCCCTTAACGAAAGCAGCCTGGGTGCCTGGCACAGGCTACTGGAGGGCATTGACTGCCCGGGCCTGATGCGCGAAGACGGTTCGTTGCTGGTATACGAACGTTCCGAGTCCCGGCAGCCACTTCTGGCACTGCAGGCACGCATGCGCCAGCAGCAGGTACCGGTCGAGTTCTGGGAGGCCAGGGCCATACACAAGGCAGCGCCGCAACTGAGCGAGCAGATTCAGGGCGGGTTGTTTTTTCCGGCCACGGGGCACTTTATCGACCCCTATCGCGTGGTTTGCGAACTGGTAGAGGCTGCCAGAAAGTGCGGTGTGCAGTTTCTCAAGCAACAGGTCACAGGCGGGCAACTGAGTGAGGCCGGAGTTTCTCTGATGACAGCCCAGGGCCAGGTGTCCGCCCGCCGGGTCGTGATCGCCTGCGGCGCCCACTCGGCCAAACTCACCGCAACCCTGACCGGCAAGCACGTTCCGCTGGATACCGAACGCGGTTACCACCTGATGCTGCCCCACGAGCATGACCGGCTGCCCTTTGCCGTCACCTCACTGGAACGCAAATTCATCATGACCCCGATGAGCGATGGCTTGAGGCTGGCGGGTACAGTTGAATTTGCCGGCCTGGAAGCGCCGCCGAGCATGGAGCGCGCCTGGCAGCTGCATCGCCTGAGCAAAGGGTTGTTGCGCCATGACCTTAGCGCTGAAGACGCGACGCCATGGATGGGCTTTCGCCCGTCGTTGCCGGACTCACTGCCGATCATCGACCGGGTGTGCGACGGCAAGGTACTGCTTGCCTTCGGCCATCAGCATTTGGGCCTGACCCAGGCAGCGGTAACGGCTGAACTGATCGCGCAGTTGGCGGGGGCAACCAGTGCCCACGCGCTGCCTGAGTTGCACCCTTACCGGCTGGAACGTTTCTGATCCCATCCGTAGCAGCTGCCGTAGGAACGAGGCTGCTACGGGGTTGGAGCCTCAGCGCAGGGTTATCAACCCCTGCCGACAAACACGGGTGAGGTTGTGAATCACCCGCTCGGCATTTTCAGCATCGGGGGACTGGATCACCGCCAGGTCAAAACTGTCAGCGGCAAATCGCGCCAGTTGATCGCCCTCTTCCACAAACTGGATCAGAAACGCCGTAGGCCGCCCTTTGCGGCGTGGCCAGCCATCGAGATAGCGCAGCAACGTAGGCTGATGCTTACCGCCCAGGAGGATTTTTGGGTTGCGCAAGGTTGGGCTGGCCGAGATCGGCGCAAGACGTACAAGGGGACGTGGGTGACTCATGTATCGGTTCTCCGCCTCAAGATTCTGCGTGGCAGGTGAGAGGCAACACCGAACCAGCGCTTTAGCGGTATTTCAAGGCCTGTTTCAAGCCTCTTAGACGGTCTGTGACCCTCTGGCGCCCCGCAAGTAGCTGTTTAAATCGGCGCAAGAAAACATCCTAGATAAACCTGCTTACTACTGTCAACAATCATCTGGAACGAAAAAGGCCCGCTCTGGGCGGGCCTTTTCACTGGCATCGGGTTTTCAGTCAGCTAGTGCACGATCGATCGACAACTTGCCTGCACCTTCGATCAGCACTGCCACGGTACCACCCAGCAAGGCCAGGGCGAATTCATAGCCGTTGTTGGCCATAAACAGGCCATTGCTGATATGCACCGAGAAGATCGCCACCAGCAACGTAAACGACAGGCCCAGGGCTGCAGGGCGCGCCAGCAAGCCAATAATCAGCGCCAGACCGCCCAGAAACTCGGTACCGCCCGCCAGCACTGCCATCAACATGCCCGGCGCCAGGCCAATGCTCTCCATCCATTGCGCCGTGCCCGCCAGGCCCCCGCCGCCAAACCAGCCGAACAGTTTTTGCGAACCATGGGCGGCAAAGATAATACCGACGAAAATACGCAAGACCGTCAAACCATAACCTGCGCGGCTGCCCAGTACGGTATGGATCAATTTGCTCATGATGGAATCCTTTAGGTCATCAGTTGGGGAATGCTCGCCATACTAATCAGTTTTTATAATGTTAAAAGTCGAATAAACCTGACAAAACAATCAAATTATTCGATTATTTGCGTGTGACCAGTTCAGCTTTTGCCGGTTCCAGGGAATCCCGCTCCCGGTCAAAGGCCAAATAGTATTTATTCACGCTATTAACATAGCTGACAGCCCCCATTCCCACCTGCTCCATGGCAATACGTTCCACCTGAAAGAACCATTGATTGGGGTTCAGGCCGCGTCGCCTGGCTTCAGCCCGCATGCCCTGCACCCGCTCCGGCCCCATGTTGTAAGCCGCCAGCACAAACGCCATGCGCTCACGCTCGTTGAGCTTGGGGCTGGCAAAGAACTTGCGGCGGATCAGCGACAGATACCGGGCACCGGCCTGCACATTGCTATCGACGTTTTGAATATTGTTGACCCCCACCCGCCGGGCGGCCGAGGGGGTAATCTGGAGTAGCCCTGTCGCCCCGCCGCTGCCTTTGGCTTCAGGGTTGAGGGTTGACTCCTTGAATGCCAGCGCTGCCAGGTTCAACCAGTCCATGCCCTGTTGCCGGGCATGTTTTTGCAACACCGGGCGCAGTTTTTCAAGCTGCTGGCGATCGGCCCGGGCCAACGGGTAATGCACCCGGTACAAACGTCGGTATACCCGCTCAAAGGCCACATCCTGATCGGCCGGGGCCTTGTAGCCATCGAGAAACCGGTCGATGCTGGCCCGCAACATCGACGCATCACGGCGTACATACCAGTGCATGGCCTCGGGCTCGCTGACCAGCACCTTGCGGTCAAAACGCAGCTTGGGCATGAGCGTGGCCCAGCGCTCGGCAATCGGGCGCTCCACGATGGTCAAATGAAAAATCCCGGCCTGCACCATCTCCAGCACATCCTCCACCGCCAGGGTCGGATCTACCCACTCAATCTTCACCGGGGGCAGTTTGCGCAGGGCCAGTTTTTGATTGATCAAATTGACCGAGGCTCCCGCCGCACTGCCGGTGGTCAACGCCACGGTGCGGCCCGACAGTTGCTCTAGGCGGGTAAAGCGCCGCTCGCCCTTGACCCCCACCAACAGCAAGGGCACATCGTCGACGATCGGATCACTGGCGCTGATGGCGCGGCTGGGCTTGAAATCGATCAACTCACCCGGGGCAACTACATCGCCTTCACCCCGGGACAATGCGCCCAGCAGTTGATCCTTGGCTTTAGGGATGATCTTGAGTGTTATTTCCTGGCCATCGCGGGCATGGCTGTTGAGGTAGCGTTCAAACGCACGCAGACGATGGTATTCAACGCCAATCGCCTGCCCCTGCACCTCGCCCGAGCTGTTGCGGCTTTGATTGACCAGCACCCGCAACACCTGACTGCTGCGGATTTGCGCCAGATCGCGGACCTGACTTGGCTGCCCGACCTGTAAAGGTCCGGTCAGGCGTGCCAGTGCCGGTAGCGGCAACAGCAGCAGGCACAGCGCAATCAATAGCGTCGGTCTTGTCATCCGTTCTCCGGAAAGAATACAGCCCAGCACCCGGTCGGTTTCCCGACAACCGGTTGCCTCAAGTGAGGCTTTCAAGCGCTGGAATCAGCGCGCAAAACAGTCAATGCGTCCTTTAAACAACCGGGCATTGCGTTGTTGCGGCATTCAAAGACAACCATAACTGTCTGTAGTTCTTGGTTTTTCTTGTAAATCTACAGCTCTGATATGCTGCGAGGCCTGTGGCCTGAGGTAAAACCATGCAACTCATTGATATCGGCGTCAACCTGACCAACCCAAGCTTTGACGGCAAACACCAGGCCGTGCTGGACCGTGCCTACGCGGCCGGGGTGTGCCAATTGGTGTTGACCGGCACCAGCGTCGAAGGCAGCGAACAGGCCTTGCAACTGTGCCGCGAGCTGGACGAAAGCGGCCAGCGGCTGTTCTCTACGGCCGGCATTCACCCGCACTCGGCCAGTGACTGGAACGGCGACAGCGCCCGCCAGTTGCTTGCCCTGCTCAAGGAACCGGGCGTGTGTGCGGTGGGTGAATGCGGGCTGGACTTCAACCGCGACTTTTCGCCCCGCGCCCAGCAGGAGAAAGTGCTGGAAGAACATCTGGCGCTGGCTGTTGACCTGCAACTGCCGGTTTTTCTGCATGAGCGTGATGCCAACCAGCGTTTGCTGGAAATCCTGCGCGACTTTCGCGACCGCTTGCCGGCTGCTGTGGTGCATTGCTTTACCGGCGAGAAAAAGGCGCTGTTCAGCTACCTCGACCTTGACCTGCATATCGGCATTACCGGCTGGATCTGCGACGAACGCCGCGGTACCCACCTGCACCCGCTGGTACGTGATATCCCGCGCGGTCGCCTGATGCTCGAAAGTGATGCGCCGTACCTGTTGCCCCGCACCCTGCGGCCCAAACCGAAAAATGGTCGCAACGAACCGGCCTACCTGACCGATGTGCTGCGCGAAGTGGCCGTGCACCGTGGCGAAAGCGAGCAGGACCTGGCCGAACACACCACCGCGTGTGCACGGGCGTTTTACGGGTTGCCGGTACTGACAGACTGACGCCCGCTCCCACGCAGTGCCTCTTTTGACCCACATCAACAAGATTGTCACTGAATAGCGGCACAATGATGGCACCTTGCCAATATTGTTTGCGCCAATTCAGAGAAGACCTCCCATGGGCACCTGGCTTAGCAACATCTCGCTCAAATACAAATTCTGGGCTGTCAACGCGGTGGCTTTTGTCACCACACTGCTGCTGGTGCTCTACGCCGTGCAGCTGGAACAGCAATCGCGCAGCAACGCCGCCCAGGCCAACGCCCGGGCCCAGGCGCAATTGCTCAGTGCCTGGCCTGCCGGGCAGCCCTTGCCCGAGGCCAGCCAATTGCTGCCCCTGGCGCCCGACCAGATCGCCAGCGTCAACGATCAAGCCCTGCCGCAACTGGGCAACGCCAACGGCTGGGTCTCAATCAATCCCATGCCGTTGTTCGGCCACAATCTGCTGCTGGGCGCCGAGGTACTGACCCGCGACGACGGACAAAAAATCGCCGTGCTGGCCCATACACCTAGCCTGGCCCAGGTGTTTGTCGAGCGGCTGCCCAACTATGCCGCCGCCGTGCTGATCCTGATGCTGGCCATGCTCTGCGCTTCGCAGTTGCTGATCCGCTTCCTGCTGAGCCAGCTCAACACCCTCAAGGACGTGATGCTGCATGTGGAGAAAACCGGTGACCTGTCCGCCCGGGTGCCCCTGGCGTGTACCGATGAGGTCGGGCAGATGGCCAGCGCCTTCAATGCCATGCAGGCCGGTTACCAGCGGGTGGTAAACACCGTGGCCCAAACCGCCGCGCAACTGGATGCCGGGGCCGCGCGCCTGGCCAGCAGCATGGACGAGGTGCGCCACGGCATGCTCGGCCAGCAAAGCGAGACCGACCAGGCCGCCACCGCAATCAATGAAATGTCGGCCACGGTCTACCATATTGCGCAACACGCTGGGGCTACCCGCGACCTGTCGCAAACCGCAGACAACCTGGCGGGGAGTGGCCAGCAGGTGGTCAGCCGCGTGCAACAGTCAATCGCCAGCCTGTCCACCGGGGTGCAAACCACTGCAGAAATGATCCAGCAACTGGCCCAGGACAGCCAGAAGATCAACGGCGTGGTCAGTGTGATTCACAGCATCGCCGAACAGACCAACCTGCTGGCGTTGAACGCGGCCATCGAAGCGGCTCGCGCAGGTGAAATGGGTCGTGGCTTTGCCGTGGTCGCCGATGAAGTGAGGCACCTGGCCAAACGCGTGCAGACATCCACGGACGAAATCACCGCCATGGTTTCGGCCTTGCAGGCGGGCACCCGCGACGCCGTGGACTTTATGCAGGAAAGCTCGTTCAAGGCCGACGACTGCGTGCAGCAGGCCCAGGAAGCGGGCGCGGCATTGGCCGAGATCACTCACGCCGTGGCGCAAATGCGCGAAAGCAACACCCAGATTGCCGTGGCCGCCGAGCAGCAAAGCCAGGTCGCGGAAGAGATGAACCGGGCAGTGGTGAGCATCCGCGATGTCACCGAAAACACCGTGCAACAGACCGTCGACTCGGCCACTACCAGCAATGAACTGGCAACCCTGGCAGGCGAGTTGAATCGGGCGATTGGTCAACTAAAGCTATAAGGCCAATAGCCATTGTTGATTCGCCGCAGGGTGACCATAAATCTATGATTTGTTTATCCGGTTCAGCCCAGGCTGAACCCTCGAACAAGGAGAGCAATCATGGGCAAACGTCATCCAAATCTACCGGCCTGGCAATGGCGCTCCAACCCGCACGGCCAGCAAAACACCGCGTATCAGGCAATCAACCTGATCGCAGTGCCGATGATGGTGGTGGCTTTTCTGTTGCTGGTGTCGGGCGTCTTCAGTGAAAACGCCACCAGCGCAGTGATCGGTCTGGTTGCCCTGTTTGCGGCCCTGATCCTGCAACGCCAGGGCCACAAGGCCACCAGCGCAACGGATAACAGCCAGACCTTCTGATCAACCGAACACGGCTACGGTCTGGCGGCTGAGCGCAATCAGCTCGCCGCCTGGGCCCCACAGGTTGGCCGCCACATGGCCGTAGCCATCCCGCGCATGTTCGATGACGGCCAGGTACTTGCACCACTGCAACGTGCTGACCTTAGGCAGTGGCTGCACGAACTCGATGGTCCAGGTCAGCGTGCTGCCTGCTGTCGGCTTGTTCAGTAACGGCAGCAGTGCAGGCGGCCAGGTATCGACCAGCGCCAGCAAATGGGTTTCTGTCAGAGGTTCGTCCTCAACACCGCCATCAAAACGTACCCAGCCGCCCATTTCCCGCGTTCCACGACCGCTAAACGGCAGTGCGCCCACGGCCCAGGCCATGGACAAATGACGCATAAACTCCGGGGTAACGCCTTTGATATAGGGCAACAGCGGGCAATCTTCGGGCGCCTTCATCTCAGGCGCAGGCAAGCCGTCCACGTTCGCCACTGATTCCCGCGCAGCGCCAAAGCTGCCTTGTACCAGGGTCATGACCTGACCGTCCTGTACCACCCGCCCCAGCACCTGGCTGACCGCCTTGCCTTCGCGCAGCACCTCAACCTCGAAACGCACCGGTACATCGGCGGCCACCGGCCCGACAAAACTCACTGCCAATGAGCGCAACGCCCGCTCGACAGGCACATGGGCGCGCATGGCTTCGTACTGCAAAGCCACCAACAGGCCGCCAAAGCTGGCACGGCCCTGGCCCCAATCGGCCGGGATGGTCACGTCCAAAGGCGTGTTGCGCACCGACGCAACCAATTCGCAAAACTGCATAAGCACCTCGAAACAGATAAATATGACGGGATACTACCCATCCATCTGACTCTGCACAGTGCTGTATCGGCCAAAGATCAGGAGTGAAAGCAAGCCGCACTTAATTTGACCAACGCCTTGTCAGCGCGTTTTTCGCCGTGCTCAAGGGTGGCCTGCCATTGCGCCACACAGGGTTGCAAGTCGGCGTGTTGCCCGGCCTGCAGCAACCATTGCCAGGCATCGTGCCACTCGCCCAGCGCCTGCTGTGCCCCCTTGAGGCGCGCCAGCACCAAGGGCGGCAGCTGGTTCAACTCCGGGTAGGCTTCGGCGGCATAGCGTACGCGCTTGATCAGCAACCTCACGCGATGGCGGTCATGGCCCGGGTCATTGAGAGCGTTCTCCAGGGTTTGCCACTGTTTTTCCAGGACCTTTGCAATCCGCTGGCGCAAACCACGCAGCAGGCCTTCTCGCTCGGCAGCACGCAAAAAGCGCGGAAACACCTCGAGGATCATCAACAGTTGAGCCAACTGCTCACTGTCGGCCACCCGGGCATAACTGCCGGCCAACTGTTGCGTGCGGCGTTGCGCCTGCGCCGTGTAGCCGTGCGCCTGCAAATGTGCCGCCAGCACTTCAAGATCACGCAGGGGGGTGGTCAACACGCCAACCTGGGATGCAGACATTTCAAGTTGCACAACCCCCGGCAACCCGCGCAAAGGCCGCAACAGGCTGCGCAAGCGGCGCACAGTGGTGCGCAGGTCGTGCAGGGCCTCCGGGTCCGTATCGGCTTCCAGACGCGCCTGACAGGCCAGTAACCTGACCTCCAGACGCACGATGTTTGCCACTATCCGGTCAACCAGCTCAGACATCCTCACCCTCCCCCTTTACCGCTGCGCTTCAACGCCCGGCGCGGGATTCACGAATATAGAAACGCGCCTTCTCGGCTTTTTTGGTGCAACCCTCAAAGGCTTCAAATTGCTGCTGGGTCTTGGCCGCCGTCAACAAGGACAAGGCCTTGGAGTAGCTGACAGTCCCGGCGAAGCCTTCCGCCTTGGCCAGGTCCAGTTCATGCCAGGCCGAATCCAGGTTCGTCGCACAACTGTCGCGATACGCCTTGGTCCCCGCACAACCTGCCAACGCCAGCGCGATCAGCGGTACACAAATCCATGCTTTCATGTTGTTTTCCTCAGAAATTAAAGTTCAGTGCAATCTCAGACGAACAACCTGCATAAAAGTGCCACAACGTAAAAATCAAAAAAACCGGCAACACCTACCCGTCATTGCTACAAGGCACTAGCCTAGCTGGTAGATACGCGTTCATGCCAAAAGCTGTCACTCAGGGTCACAAAAAGGCATTGTGAGTGACTGTCAGGCGAAGGTGGGGTTCATGAAAAAACGTATTGCATTGGTATTGGGCTCCGGCGGTGCCCGGGGCTATGCCCATATCGGCGTGATTGAAGAGCTGGAAAGCCGCGGCTATGAAATCGCCTGTATCGCCGGTTGCTCGATGGGCGCAGTGGTGGGCGGGATTTACGCCGCCGGCAAACTGGACATGTACCGGGACTGGATTCAAAGCCTGGACTACCTCGATGTGCTGCGCCTGGTGGATGTCAGCTTCCGGCTTGGAGCGATTCGCGGTGAAAAGGTCTTCGGCCAGATCCGCAATATGGTCGGTGAAATCAATATCGAGGACCTGCGCATCCCCTACACCGCCGTCGCCACCGACCTCACCCACCAGCAGGAAATCTGGTTTCAGGAGGGCTGCCTGCACCAGGCCATGCGCGCCTCTGCAGCGATCCCCAGCCTGTTTACCCCGGTGATGCAGGGCAACCGCATGCTGGTGGACGGCAGCCTGCTCAACCCGCTGCCCATCGTGCCGGTGGTGTCCAGCCACTGCGACCTGATCGTCGCCGTCAACCTCAACTCCACCCACCAGAGCCACTACCAGTTGCCGGTGATCCAGCGCCCGGCGGCTTTCAAGGGGCGTTTTGACAACCTGATGAGTTCGCTGGGCTCGCGCATGCCGTTTCGCAACAAACAGGCCGA
This sequence comes from Pseudomonas bubulae, assembly GCF_900618535.1. GTDB lineage: Bacteria > Pseudomonadota > Gammaproteobacteria > Pseudomonadales > Pseudomonadaceae > Aquipseudomonas > Aquipseudomonas bubulae. The sequence goes on from NZ_UYJA01000001.1 coordinate 1,423,812, forward strand.
GCACTTGCTCAACCTCGAACAGGAACTGCTCAACCCCCAGGCCGAGCCGCTGGCCCAGGCAAAGCCCAATCCCTGGCTCGACACACCGCAAACCGCCTCCCCTGCCGCTGAAGAGGGCTCGCCCAAGTCAGCCACCGGCTCGGTGATCATCGACAACGTCGGCCCGGCCTCGCTGCTGGACTTGATCAACCAGAGCTTCGAGGTCATGCAGACTTCACTGGCGCAATACAAGATCGCCGGTTACCCGCCCGATATCCTGATCAACGTGCCCAAGCGGGTGTGCCGGTTTTTCGAGTTCTACAAAGCCCAGGAGCTGATCGCCCTGGGTCGCCTGATTGCAAAAGACACCCTGGACCGTTACGAAAAGGACGAGGCGTCCAACAACCGGTAGCCAACCCCGGCTTCGGTCACGATATACCGTGGCCGGGTCGGATCATCCGCCAGTTTCTGGCGCAAATGGCCAACGACAATTCTCAGGTAATGGCTGTTTTCGACATGGCTCGGGCCCCAGATATCCTTGAGCAATTGCTGCTGGGTAATGACCCGCCCCGGATGACGCGCCAAGAGCGCCAGCACCGCGTATTCCTTGCGGGTCAGCGCCACTTCGACGCCCTCGAGCAGCACACGGCGGAACGCCAGGTCGACGGTCAAGGGGCCGAGTTCAAGCGCCGACTCCCGGGTTTCGCCCACAGGCGCCTGGCGCAACAAGGCCCTGATTCGTGCCAGAAACTCCTGGATGCCGAAGGGTTTGGTCACGTAATCGTTGGCCCCGCCGTCCAGTGCCTGGACTTTTTGCGCTTCGCTGGCGCGCACCGAGAGCACCAGTACCGGCGCATTTGACCACTCGCGAAACTCGCGCAGTACCTGTTGGCCATCCATGTCCGGCAAGCCCAGGTCGAGCACCAGCACATCGGGCCGTCCGAGCGCTGCCTGGCTCAAGCCATCGGCCCCGGTCGCGGCCTCCAGCACGGTGTATCCCTGGGACACCAGGCTGATACGCAGGAATTTGCGAATCTGCGGTTCATCGTCGATGACCAAAATGGTCGCGCTCTGGCTCATGACTTGTTACCGCAATAGAGGGATAGCCAAAGAATATCAGTCTTCACTTTCCAGCCCTTCATTCTCGGGGCACGGTTGAAGGCTTAACGGCAAATACAGGGTAATGCACGTACCCTGCCCGCCGATGCCTTCGCCGACGCTGACCCGCCCGCCGTGGGCCCCCACCATGCCCTGGCAGATGGCGAGCCCCAGGCCCGTGCCTTGCCCGCCGCGATCGCCCCGTGCGGCGGTATAAAACATATCGAAAATCTTCACCCTGTCCTCCTCGGGGATCCCCGGGCCCTGGTCACTGACGGCAAACCACAATTCGCTTTCATCGGCTCCCGCCGTTAATTGCAACTGGCCATGGGGAGGTGAAAAGCGCGCAGCGTTTTCCAGCACATTGACCAGCGCCTGCTCGATCAGGGCGCCATGCACGTGCAACAGCGGCAATTGCGCCGCAACATCCACCTGCACCTGCAAGGGCGCCAGCACCGCACGCAAGCGGTTCAAGGCGCTGCCGGCAATGTCGGCAGGTGACACCCAGTCGCGCGCCAGCTTGAGCGCACCGTGGCCCAGGCGGGTCATGTCCAGCAGGTTCTGGATGTAGCGGTCCAGACGCTCGGCCTCATCGCGGGTGCCTTCGAGCAACTCGCGGCGATCGCTCAACGGGATCGCCTCGCCCAGGGCCAGCAAGGTGTCGATACTGCCGCGCATGCTGGTCAGCGGTGTGCGCAGATCATGGGACACCGATGCGAGCAGTGCGCTGCGCAACTGCTCGGTTTCGCCGTGCAGGCGGGCCGCTTCCAGGTCCTGGGCCAAGCGCGCGCGCGCCAGTGCCTGGGCCAGGGGTTGGCTCAAAGCCATCAGTAGCCGACGACGCTGGCCACTTAGTGAATGGCCCTGCCTGGTGCACACGCCGAGCAAGGCCAATGGCCCCTCCTCGGCGCTGATCGGCCACCACCACCAACGGCCCATCGGCAAAGTGCCCGTACCCTTGCCTGCAGGCTGGTCGTGGGCCCAGGCCCAGTCAGCAGCGGCGCGCTCCGCTTCGCAGAACTGTAACGGCCCGCCGCTTTCAACGTCCCAGCCGCCATTGCCATCGCGATTGAGCAGGCATATGTCCAGCTCTTTCCAGCCGCTCAAATGCTGCCCGGCAGCATTGACCACAGCCTTGCGGTCGGTCGCGGCGGTAAGCTTGCGTGACAGGTCGAGAAGCTCGGTGGTTTCGTGCTGAGTGTCGCGCAAGGCCTGCAACTGCCGGCGCTGGCGAGCCGCCAGTTTGCCAGTGAGCGCCGCCATCAACAGAAAGAACAACAACGTCAGCACATCTTCTTCGCGCTGGATGCTGAACGAGAAATTGGGCGGAATAAAGAGGAAGTCATAGGCCAGAAATGACAGCGCCGCACAGGCCAATGCTGGCCCCAGGCTGCTGCGCACGGCCACCAGCAGCACGGCAGCCAGAAACACCAGGGAGATATTGGGCAGCGCCAGTACGCTGGATACTCCCCAGGCCAGGGCACTGGCCAGTAGCGTGGCAAGCAGCGCCAGGCCGTAGTCGAACCACACCAGTGAGTGTTCCGGGCGGTTGGTGACAGGTACAGGGGACTGCTCGTTGTCGAGCACGTTGATTTCCAGGCCATGGGCGTCACGCAACAAGCGCGCCGCCAGTCCGCCGCCAAACAGGCGACGGCGCCAGGTCAACCGCGACTGACCCACCAGCAGCAAGCTGGCACGGCGTTCGCCGGCATGCTGGATCAGGGTTTTGGCCACTTCACCGGCACGCAGCAACACCACCTCGCCACCCAGGCGCTCAGCCAGTTGCTGGGCGCTTTGCAGACGCAAGCGTGATTGCTCGTCGCGCGCCGTGCCGTTATCCACATGCACCAGACTCCAGGGCAGATGCCGACGCTCCGCGACCCGGCTGGCATGCCGCACCAGGCGCTCGGCATGGGTATCGCCGTCGATCCCCACCAGCAAACGCCCGCGCAGCGCCGGGGCCGATTGCCCCTGCTGGCGATAGCCCTTGTCCAGTTCATCGTCGACATACACCGCAGCGGTCTGCATTGCCAGTTCGCGCAAAGCATTGAGATTGGTCTGGCTGAAAAACGCATCAATCGCTGCCCGTGCCTGCTCAGGTACATACACCTTGCCCTCGCGCAGCCGCTCCAGCAGTTCCCGGGGCGGCAGGTCGATCAGCAGCAGTTCGTAGGCTTCCTGCACAACCCAGTCCGGCAGGGTCTCACGCACCTGGACCCCGGTGATGCCGCGCACCTGATCGTTGAGACTTTCCAGATGCTGGACGTTGACCGTGGTGTACACATCGATCCCGGCCGCGAGCAATTCCTGCACATCCTGCCAGCGCTTGGCGTGACGGCTGCCGGGGGCATTGCTGTGGGCCAGCTCATCGACCAGTACCAGCTTGGGTCTGGCGGCAAGCAGGCCGTCGAGGTCCATTTCCTCAAGCTGCACGCCGCGATAATCCGAGCGCAGCATGGGCTGCTGGGGCAAGCCATTGAGCAAGGCCTCGGTCTCGGCGCGGCCATGGGTTTCGACCACCCCGGCCAGTACTTCGACACCCTGGCGCAGTTGCGTGTGAGCCGCTTGCAGCATGGCGTAGGTTTTGCCCACGCCCGGTGCCGCGCCGAGAAACACTTTAAGCCGGCCACGGCCTGCGCGCGGTAGATCGGCTAGCAACGCATCGGCGCGGGCGGAATGAGTCATGGGGGGTTCCTGATAAATTGTGTGACTGAAAGCTTTACCCTCACCCCAGCCCTCTCCCGGAGGGAGAGGGAGCTGATATGCGGTTTTCTTGAAGCCGCGTGCGGTCAGTCCCCTCTCCCTCCGGGAGAGGGGCTCTTCAACTGCGCCAATGCCCTGTTCAACAGCAGCACGTTAACCACCGGCGGCCCCACCAGCGGCCGCTCGATATGCTCCGCCACCAGCTGTTCAACAGCCTGTACCGGCAAGCTGCGAGCAGCAGCGACACGGGCTAGTTGATAGCGTATTGCCTCTGGTGGCAAGTGCGGGTCCAGCCCGCTGCCCGAGGTGGTCAGCAGCGCCAGGGGCACCGGCCCCTGGCCCGGCACGGCAAGCTGGGCGGCACTGTCCTTGACCCGTGTCGCCAGCGCCGGATTGCTCGGTGCCAGGTTGCTGGCCGAACTGGCCACGGTGGCAAACGCTCCCGCCGATGGCCGTGGGTGAAACCAGCTGTCACCGCTGAAATCCTGCGCAATCAATGCCGACCCCAGCACCTTGCCGGCACTGTCACGGACCAGGCTGCCATTGGCCTGTTCGGGGAACGCCAGCTGGGCAATGCCGGTGACGGTCAGCGGGTAGATCACGCCGGTAATGGCGGTCATCAACAGCATCAGGCTCAGGGCCGGACGTAAAAAAGTGCTCATGGTGTAACCCTCCAATGCTTAAACCAGATGCAACGCGGTGAGCAGCATGTCGATCAGCTTGATGCCCACAAACGGCACCACCAGCCCGCCCACGCCATAGATCAGCAGGTTGCGGCGTAACAGGTGCGCCGCACTGGCCGCCTGCACCCGCACACCGCGCAATGCCAGCGGGATCAGCACCACGATGATCAGCGCGTTGAATACGATGGCTGACACAATCGCGCTTTGCGGGCTCTGCAGGCCCATCACGTTGAGCACGCCCAGTTGCGGGTAGATCGAAGCAAACAGCGCCGGCAGAATCGCGAAGTACTTGGCCACGTCGTTGGCGATCGAGAACGTGGTCAATGCGCCACGGGTCACCAGTAACTCCTTGCCGATCTGCACTACATCCAGCAGCTTGGTGGGGTCGCTGTCCAGATCCACCATGTTCGCGGCTTCACGGGCCGCCTGGGTGCCGTCGTTCATCGCCATGCCCACATCGGCCTGGGCCAGGGCCGGAGCGTCATTGGCACCATCACCGCACATCGCCACAAGGCGGCCGTCATTTTGCTCATGGCGAATGCGCGCCAGTTTTTTCTCCGGTGTGGCCTCGGCCAGCACGTCATCCACCCCGGCTTCAGCGGCAATGGCCGCGGCGGTCAGCGGGTTGTCGCCCGTCACCATCACGGTGCGGATGCCCAACTTGCGCAACTCGGCAAAACGCTCGCGAATACCCGGCTTGACCACGTCCTTGAGGTGGATGGCGCCCAGCAGCTTGCCCTGGGCACAGACCAGCAAAGGGGTACCGCCGCTCTGGGCGATCTTGTCGATTTCCCGGGACAGGGCCGGCAACAGCTCGCCGCGTTTGAGGCCGACAAACGCCAGCACTGAATCCACGGCCCCTTTGCGGTACACCCGACCGTTGTGGTCGATACCCGACAGGCGGGTTTCAGCGGTAAAGGGTACGGCCGTGAAGTCCGACACGGGTAACTCGGGCAAGCTGTGCTGGCCCCGAACAAACTCGACAATGGACTTGCCCTCCGCCGTCTCGTCCGCCAGCGAAGCGCGCAACGCGCCCTCTGCCAGCTCTTTGGCGGTCACGCCGGGGCAGGCATACAGCGCCGTGCAGCGGCGGTTGCCAAAGGTAATGGTGCCGGTCTTGTCGAGCATCAGCACATGCACATCGCCCGCGGCTTCAACCGCCCGCCCCGACTTGGCAATCACGTTGAGGCGCACCAGACGGTCCATGCCGGCAATACCGATGGCCGACAACAAGCCGCCGATGGTGGTCGGAATCAGCGTCACCAGCAGGGCCACCAGAAACACCAGGGGCAAGCTGCCACCGGCAAAGTAAGCGAACGGCTGCAAGGTCACGACCACGATCAGAAAGATCAGGGTCAGGCCGATCAGCAGATTATCCAGGGCAATCTCGTTAGGGGTTTTCTGCCGCTTTGCCCCTTCGACCAGTGCGATCATACGGTCCAGAGTGGACTCGCCGGGGTTGGCGCTGATTTGCACCAGCAACCAGTCACTGACCAGCCGCGTATTGCCGGTCACCGCCGAGCGATCACCGCCCGACTCACGGATCACCGGCGCCGATTCGCCAGTAATCGCCGCTTCGTTGACCGCGGCAATCCCTTCAATCACCTCGCCGTCGCCGGGAATCATCTCCCCCGCTTCGACGCGCACCACATCACCTTTGCGCAGGCGGGTGGCCGGGACGATTTCAAAGCCGCCCGTGGCAGTGCGTCGACGCGCACTCAAGCCCACACTGCCAGCTTTGAGACTATCGGCCCGAGCCTTGCCGCGCCCCTCGGCCAGGGCTTCGGCAAAGTTGGCGAACAGCACGGTAAACCACAGCCACAGAGCGATTTGCACCGCCACCCCGGTGGGCACTGCAGGCTCGGGGATAAAACACAGCACCGTGGTAAAAATCGCGGTCAGCTCGACCACCAGCATCACCGGCGAGCGTTTCAGCTGGCGCGGGTCGAGTTTGACGAATGCTTGCAACAGCGCCGGACGCCAGATATCGGCGAACGAAGTCTTCGGCGACTCGGGGGCCCTGGCTTCAGGCGTTGGCGTCAACTTTGAAACAGGAGCAGGCATAGTCATCTTCGTCTCCTCAGAAGCCCTGGGTCAGTTGTTCAGCGATGGGGCCAAGGGCCAAGGTCGGCAGGAAGGTCAGGCCGCCCACCAGCAAGATGGTCACGGTCAGCAGCGCGACAAACAGCGGACCGTGGGTCGGAAAACTGTCCTGGCCAATCGGCGCGCTTTTCTTGATCGCGAGGCTGCCGGCCAATGCCAGCACCGGCAGGATGTAACCGAAGCGTCCGATCAACATGCCCAGGCCCAGCATCAGGTTGTAGAACGGCGTGTTGGCGTTAAGCCCGGCAAAAGCTGAGCCGTTGTTGGCACTGGCCGAGGTGAAGGCATACAGGATCTGGCTGAAACCATGGGGCCCGGGGTTGCTGACCGAGGCCACAGCACTGGGCAGTACGGCGGCAATCGCGCCCAGCACCAGCACCCCCACCGGCATCACCAGCAAGGTCACCACCAGCAGCTGGACTTCCCTGGCCTGGAGTTTTTTACCGAGGTATTCAGGGGTGCGGCCGATCATCAGGCCGGCGAGGAACACCGCGATCAACACGTTGAGCAACATCCCGTAGAGCCCGGCACCGACGCCACCGAAGATCACTTCGCCGACCATCATGTTGAGCAGCGCCACCATCCCGGTCAGCGGGTTGAGGCTGTCGTGCATGGCGTTGACCGAGCCGTTGGAGGCCGAGGTCGTGGTTTCGGTCCACAGCACACTGCCGGTGGTGCCGAAGCGGACTTCCTTGCCTTCCAGCGGTGCGCTCTGCTCGACCAGCGGGCTGTTGAGCGCCGGGTTCGGCTGGTACTCGGCATACAGCGCGGTGCCGCCGCCGATCAGGAACAAGGCCAGCATGCAGGCGATGATTGCGCGGCTCTGACGCAGGTCCTTGACGTAATGGCCGAAGGTGAACACCAACGCCACCGGGATCAGAATAATCGAGGCCATTTCGAACAAGTTGCTCCAGGCGCTCGGGTTTTCGAACGGATGCGCCGAGTTCACGCCGAAAAAGCCGCCGCCGTTGGTGCCCAGTTGTTTGATCGCAATCTGGCTGGCAGCCGGACCCAGCGGGATTACTTGATCGGCACCTTGCAGGGTTACGGCATTGACGTAATGGGCAAAGGTTTGCGGCACGCCCTGCCACACCAGCAGCAACGCCAGCACCAGGCACAACGGCAGCAGGCCATAGAGCGTGGCCCGGGTCATGTCGACCCAGAAGTTGCCCAGCGTGTGCGCCGAGCGGCGGCTGATACCACGGCACAAGGCGACCAGCACGGCCAGGCCGGTGGCGGCGCTGACAAAATTCTGCACGGTCAGCCCGGCCATCTGGCTGAAATAGCTCAGGCTGGCTTCACCGCTGTAGCTCTGCCAGTTGGTGTTGGTGACAAAACTCACCGCGGTATTGAACGCTTGCGTCCACTCCTGCCCCGGCAACTGCTGGGGGTTGAGTGGCAAGTACGACTGAAACAGCAAAATGGCGAACAACAACACAAAGCCTGTCAGGTTGAAAACCAGCAGGGCCAGGGTGTACTTCTGCCAGCTTTGCTCACTGCCCGGGTCAACCCCGGCGATGCGGTAGCAGACCTTTTCGACGGGCCCCAATACCGGGCTCAGCCAGGTCCGCCGTCCCTCCATCACCTTGTAGTAAAAACGCCCCAGCCAGGGTGCGGGCAACAGCACCAGGGCAAAAAAGGCAAGCATCAGCCCATAGTCATAACTGTGCATACCCGCTCCTAGTTCCGGTCTGCGCGCAACAGCGCAACCAGCAGATAAACGAACAGCGCCACTGCCAGCAGCAGCGACACCCCATCCAGAATGCCCATGACAACTCTCCCCAGGCGGCACCTGCCGCGTAGGAAGAGAGTGTGGGGAATCAGGGCGTAAAGGATCGAGATCGAGAGGGATGCGGGGGCGTAAAGAAGGTGTAAAAAAGCAGCGATGCCTGCCGTAGCAGCTGGCGAAGGAACGCGGCTGCGTTCGAGCGCGAAGCGGTCGTAAATCATCTAGATGCGGTGTAACTGACAAACCGCATTGGCCAAATTGACGACGGCTACGCCGCCGGACGCAGCCTTCGCCCCTCGGCAGCTGCTACACGTGGGTTAGGATCAGCGCAACAGCGGGCTGTCCAGTACCTCGGAGGCGCCGCCCAGCACGCTTTCGCTCAGCTGGATAAAGCTCGCGGTATTGACCTTGTCCATACGCATCAGCGCCTGGCTGACATCATCCAGCGAGCGCTTGCTGTGGGTCTGCAAACGGATTTCACGGTCCAGTGCCTGCAGCAGCGTGACTGCCCGCGCAACCATGGCCGCGTTTGCCTGTTCACCGCGCAGGCGGGTCACGTTTTTACCGGCAGCGTTGAGCTTGTGCTGCAGGGTCTGGTAACGCTCATCACTCATGCCGCCGGCGCGGCGCAGCAGTTCGATGGCGTAGTACTCGCCAAGGCCCTCGCCGATCCAGTCATGCCCCGGCTCATCGTTGATGCCGCTGAACAACTGCACCACTTCGCGCAACAACGGACTTGAACCGCTCTCGCTGACCAGCGGCAAACCGCTATAAAGGTAGATCGAGTTGCGCCCCGCTGCACTGCCTTTCCACATCGGGCTGCCCGCGCCGACGATCAGCAGCTTGGGCGGGTTGCGCGGAAACACCGCCTGCACCTGCGGCCACACAAAGGTCAACAGGGTCAGCACATCCATGCGGTGCATGCCCTGCCCCTTGGGTGCGCTCACCGTGACCTCGGTTTCGCCCAGGGTGGTGCGGCGGCTGCCCAGGTTACCCGCGAGCATCCAGCCGGTGGGGCGATCAAACAGACGCGACACATCATCGATACGAAAGCGGTTTTTACCGATACGCGGCCAGGCGGTTTCAACGCTTTTCCAGCCTTTAGGCAGTTCGAATTCAAGCCGCGACACCAGCTCGACCCCATCCTGCTGATCGAGGCTGGCAGGCGGGATCAGTTGTTCACCGCGAAACAACGCCCAGTCAGGCGTGATCCGGGTGTCGTACGTGCCGTTCTTGCGCGGCTGGTTCAGGCGGACGCGGTAACTCAGGCTGGCACTGCCCGCTGGCGGATGCCACAGGCCCCGGCTATGGACCGGGTCGGGGCTCAGTTGCCATTGCCCGTCGGCCTTGAAGTTGCTGTAACTGCCCGGCGCGCCCAGGTCGAAATCCAGGCTGCGCACAGCAGAACCCTCGGCCAGGGTGATCCGCACCTCGGCCTGATCGCTTTTGGGCAACAACTGTACGTGGTAATCGAGCGCCACTTTTTGCCCAGCCCACAGCGGGCCCGCCGCTAGCAACAGCAGCAAACCCAGGGGCAATCGATAACGCAGCGGCATACACACTCCTTGCAAACCGCTCCGGCACTTAACCGGCGCGGAAAATCAAATGATCTTCCCAGTCATCTTCAGGCACGCTGCCTTCGGCCAGCATGCGCCCGGACTGTGAAATGCGCTCATGGTGGACAGCGTCCGGGTCGCCACACACCAGGTGATGCCACAGCGGCAAGTCCTTGCGCTCGCTCACCAGCCGGTAGCCGCAAGTCGGCGGCAGCCACTTGAACTCTTCGGCCTTGCCCGGCGACAGCTGAATGCAGTCAGGGACTGAATCACGACGATTAGGGTAGTCGGTGCACTGGCAGGTTTTCAGATCGAGCAGTTTGCAGGCGATGCGCGTGTAGTAGACGCTGTTGTCGTCTTCATCTTCGAGCTTTTGCAAGCAGCACAATCCGCAGCCGTCGCACAGCGACTCCCATTCCTCCTGATCAAGTTGATCGAGGGTTTTGCGGATCCAGAACGGTTCAACGATTGCGGCCATGGTTCAAACATCAACATCAGGGAGTGGAAAAGGCCGCCAGTCTAGTGCCCAAGACCCCGCGGGCCAAGGGCTTGTCGTCAGACTTGTCAGCTTGACGGCATCCCAGTAGTTTTAGCCCCTGAATTGAGCCGTTACATTTACCTCAGGAAACCGCCATGCCTGCTAGCAGCCGTAAAGCCGATCACAGCATTCACGAGCAATTTACCCAGCGCTGGTCGCCCCGCGCCTTTACCGATGCGACCATCGACAAAGCCACCCTGCTGAGCTTTTTTGAGGCGGCACGCTGGGCACCGTCGGCCTACAACGCACAACCCTGGCGCTTTCTGTTCGCCCTGCGCCGCACCCCGGAGTTCGACCGTTACCTGAGCCTGCTGGTGGAGTTCAACCAGGGTTGGGCCAAGCATGCAGCAGCACTGGTGGTGATTGTGTCCAAGACCACCTTCGCGGCACCGGGCACCACCGAAGAAAAACCCGCACCGACCCACGCCTTCGACACTGGCGCCGCCTGGGGCCACCTGGCCCTGCAGGCCCACCTGAGCGGCTGGCATACCCACGGCATGAGCGGGCTGGATTTTGAACGGGCGCGCCAGGAGCTGAAAATCCCTGAGGGCTACCAAGTTCAGGCAATGGTTGCGATCGGCAAGATCGGTGACAAGTCGAGCCTGGTGGATTACCTGCAAGCCAAGGAAGTGCCAAGCCAGCGCGAACCGCTGAGCAAGCTGGTGGCTGAAGGCGATTTCAGCCTGTAACCCGGCTACAGGAATACTTCATCTGTGGGAGCGAGCCTGCTCGCGAATGGCCTTCGCGAGCAGGCTCGCTCCCACAGGAGTGGTTTGACCGGCAACAGAGTATCTACAGGATCAGTAACCGCGGTCGAAATCCACTTCGCCACGCAATGCCTCACCCGCCTGATACGCACGCAAATTGTCGACAAACAGCTGGGCCATCATCGGTGGCGAGGTCGGCGCCGAGCTGTGCCCGGTCAACAGCAAGCCCCAGGCCGTCCAGAACGGATGCTTGGCCGGCAGCGGCTCCTGACGACAGACGTCAATCACCGCGCCCGCCAGATGCCCCACGCGCAAAGCCTCGACCAGATCGGCATCAACCACGGACACACCGCGCCCGGCATTGATGAATACGGCATTGGGATTGAACTGCGCAAACAGCTCGGCATCGTACACATCATGGGTGTCCGGGGTGTTGGGCAACAGGTTGATCACGTAATCCACCTGCCCCACCAGGCGCGGCAAGTCGCTCAGCACACCCACTTCCTTGAACGGTGCCAGCTCGCGGGCGGTTGTGGCGATGGCATGCAACTCAACGCCAAAAGGCAGCAGAAACTGCGCCACGGTCTGGCCAATATCCCCGGCCCCGACGATCAGCACCTTACGCCCGACCAGGCTCTGGCCCATGCGGTTATCCCACTTTCGCTCGACCTGGCTGACCAGCCGGGCCATGACTTCACGCTCGTGGCCGAGCATGTAGGTCAGCACGTATTCAGCCATCACCTGACCAAAAATACCCACGGCGCGGGTCAGTCGATAGTCACGCTTGAGGCCTTCGGCCAACAACGGCGTGATGCCCGCCCAGGTCGACTGCAACCACGCAGGCTTGTGGCCCTGGCGCAGCAGGGTCGCCAGCAGGTCCGGCTGGCCCAGCCACACCGGGCATTCACCGGCCATGCGCGACAGTTCCTCGGAATCGCCGCTGGACTGCAGTTGCAGATCCGGGGCGAGGCGCTGCAGCAGTTGGGTGTACAGCGGGTAATCGTGCTCGGCAATCAGGACGCGCATGTTTCTAACCTTTCCAAAACACTGCCAGCGCCCGTCGCCGAGGTTTGCCCCGTCGCGTTCGGCCAGCGCCAATCAAAATGAGTCCGTTTCAGACAGGCGCCCGGAACCGGGCACCTGGCGCCGCACTTACATCGGGTCGTTGCGACGCAACAGCTCTTCAGGCAAGTGCTCGATGTATTCGTCTTCGGCCGGCGGCATTTGCAGGTGATAGCCCTGGCTCTCGAGGTTTTCCAGAACCTTGGTGATGTCTTCGCGCGACAGCTTGCGCTCGGGCGTCAGCACCAGATCAAAGGCGTGGATCGGCTTGCCAAAAGCCAGCATCAGCGGTTCCGGCACGCGCTCCAGGGCATCGGCCTTGAGTACATACAGGTACATTTCGTTGCGTTTGGTGCTGCGGTAGATCGAGCAAATACGTTTCAAGACAGTTCTCCAGCGGTGGCCAGGCAATCGAGCAAGGCCTGGCCCATCAACTCACGGCGCCAGCCGCGCAGTGATTCCGGCAATTGATAAGGGCCATTGGGGAAGCCGCTTTTAAGCAGGGCTTCCAGGGTTTTCTTACGCAGCATCAGTTCCGGCGCAATGTTCAGGCGCTCAGCTTCAGCCTGGCCGATGGCACGCAGACGCTTGATCAGCAACGCGGCTTCAACCGGCAACGGCTCGGGCACGGCGGGCGGCCATTGTTCCGGCGGCAGACTGCCAGCACGCTTGATCAGATCAAGCAAAAACTCACCGTCCTGACGCACGGTGCGCGGGTGCATGTCTTCAATGCGCGCCAGTGCCACCAGGTTATCAGGCTGGGTTTTGGCCAGAGGCCACAATGCATGCTCGCGTATCACGCGGTTGCGCGGCAGGTCCCGGGCACGGGCTTCGTGCTCGCGCCAGGCGCAGATTTCACGCAATACCGCCAGTTGGGCCCGTGACAGCTTCCACGCCAGCTTGGCTTCGCGGTACACCTCGTAAGGATCTGTTTCGCGGCGCAGGTTGGCGACCAGTTCGGCGCCATCTTCCAGCACCCAGCGGTACTTTTCCGCCGACAGGCGCGGATGCAGCAACTTGTAGACTTCAGCCAGGTGCACGGCATCTTCGGCGGCGTAGCTGATCTGGGTTTCCGACAACGGACGCTGCAACCAGTCGGAGCGGGTCTCGCCCTTGGGCAGATCGATATCCAGGACTTCCTTGACCAGGCGCGAATAGCCCATGGAGAAGCCCAGGTTCAGATAGGCGGCTGCCAGTTGGGTGTCGAACAGTGGCACCGGCAGGCTGCCGGTCAGGCGCAGTAAAACCTCAAGGTCTTCACTGCAGGCATGCAGCACTTTGACCACCGCCTGGTTTTCCAGCAGGTCGGCCAGGGGCTGCCAGTTGTCGATGGTCAACGGGTCGATCAGGTACGCCCGCGTGCCGTCGCCAATCTGGATCAGGCCGGCAATCGGGTAAAAGGTGTCGACCCGCATAAATTCGGTGTCGAGGGCTACGAACGGCAATTGTTGCCATTCGGCGCAATGCTGGCCGAGGCTATCGTTGTCGCGAATCCAGTGAATATCGATGGCCACACGGCTCTCCCTTGAAGAATGGCGCGCAGTATATATCGCCGCCAGGGATTACCGGACATTGCCTCGTCATGTTGTGCGCGAAAAAACCTACGAAACTTCCATATAAAACCCGCATCCCTAGAGTGATTTCCTCTATAAATTGCCTTGCTCAACGCCATTGAAGATTTGTTACAACACATTATGTGACAAGCCAGTCGGGCCACTGTGAGCGGGCACGAGTAGATTTGCGCACTAAAAACCGAGGATACCCCATGAAAATGACCTGCAAACTGTCAGCACTGGCACTTTCGCTGATAGGCCTTTGCTCTTTTGCCAGTAGTGCACTGGCAAAGGGTTCTGACCTGGATGCAGTGGTGCAAAACGGCGCCAGGCACGTAATGCAAGAATACGCCGTGCCCGGCCTGGTCATCGCCGTGAGCGCTAACGGCAAGCAACACTTTTACAGCTTCGGTGTCGCGTCCAAGGCCAGTAAAGAGCCAGTGACCCCCGACACACTGTTCGAGGTTGGCTCGGTCAGCAAACTGTTTACCGCCACCCTGGCCACTTACGCTCAGGCCCAGGGCAAGCTTTCGCTGTCCGATACCGTCGGCAAATACGAGCCGGAACTTGAAGGCACACCCTTTGGCAAGGTAACCCTGGCCCATCTGGCCACCCATACTGCAGGCGGCTTCCCTTTGCAGCTGCCGGACAGCGTGCAGGACGAGCGCCAGTTGATGGATTACCTCAAACGCTGGAAACCCGCCTACCCGATGGGCACCCAGCGCAGCTACGCCAATCCAAGCATCGGCATGCTCGGCGTGATTGCCGCCAAAAGCCTGAACCTGCCGTTCACCCAGGCAATGGAGCAACAACTGTTCCCGGCACTGGGGCTGCACAACACCTACTACACCGTGCCCGCCAGCAAAATGACGTTGTATGCCCAGGGCTACGACAAGCAGGATGCACCGGTCAGGCTTAACTCCGGCGTGCTCGGCAATGAAGCCTATGGCGTGAAAACCAGCGCCCGCGACCTGATCCACTTTACCGAGCTCAACCTGGGCCAGGGCGAAACCAGCCCGCAGATTCGCAAGGCTCTGGCTGACACGCACATCGGTTATTTCCGCGTGGGCCCCATGACGCAGGATCTGATCTGGGAACAGTACCCTTACCCTGTCGAGCTCAAATCGCTGTTGGAAGGCAACTCGAACAACATGGCCTATGAAAACAATGACGCCATCGCCCTGAATCCGCCTCTGGCCCCACAACAGGCGGTATGGGTCAACAAGACCGGCTCAACCGGCGGCTTTGGTGCCTACGCGGTGTTTGTGCCTGCCAAGCAAAAATCGATCGTCATTCTGGCCAACAAGAACTACCCCAACGACGCACGGGTCAAGTTGGCATACGAGGTGCTCAAGGCCCTGGACTAAATGTCCTTGCGCAAGATGTAGATGCTGCCCATGCCACAACCGGGCAGCACTTCGTACTGTTTGAGGATACTGAAGCCTGCCCGCTCAAATTGACCTTCAATTTCGTCCTTGTTCACCACGATACGGAGCGGGTCACAGCCCTGCTCCGCCGCACGACCAAGGGGCACAGAAAGGATCAGGCCGTCACGACTGACCCTGTGCAGCTCGCGCAAAATGGCCTGGCGATGATCGCTGTCGCGCACATGGTGGAACAACTGCATGCAAAAAATGCAGTCCACGGCGTTTTCCGAAATATCGATGGAAAACACCGAGCTTTGAAACAGTTTGATGCGCGCCAGCAGGCCGGCGGGATGGTGGGTTTGTGCGTGATCGAGCATGGCCTGCGACGAGTCGCAGGCCAGGATCACCCGATTGCCATGCTCGGCCAAAATCGGCCAGAAACGCCCGGCTCCGCAAGCCAGATCCAGGATCAGTCCAGGCTCGCCCGCAACCTTGAGCGCCCGGCGCACCAGGCGCCGCTCGCGCCACAACACGAACCTGCGGGCAAGCCCTTGGGGCTGTACTTGCAGGCAAACCTTCGCATGCTCGCGGTCAAACTGCTCGGCGAGCTCATGCTCTATAGGGGTGGAAGGTGGCTGCGATGACATGGGCCCGCGAACTCTTGTGTTTGATGATGATCAACGCAGAGATTATCGGGACACCAGTGAAAAAATTGTCACAAAACCATGAAAACAGGCGGGTCACGCCTGCTGCAAATACCAGCGCCAGTCCTGCTCGCCCACTTCGCCCATGAATTGACGGTATTCCGCGTTTTTCACGGCCAGGTAGACCTTGAGAAACTCCGGACCGAAGGCTTCTTTTGCCCACTCCGAAGCCTGCAACGCCCGCAAGGTGGTCAGCCAGTCGGTCGGCAACCGCTCGCTGGCCTGGGCATAGCCATTGCCTTCGACCGGCGCACCCGGGTCGAGTTGCTCGCGAATGCCACGATGGATTCCGGCCAGAATAGCTGCCGCGGCCAGGTACGGATTGGCATCGGCACCACATATGCGGTGTTCGATATGCCGTGAAAACGCCGGACCACCGGGCACCCGCAGGCTCACCGTACGGTTGTCCACGCCCCAGGTAGCGGCCAGCGGCGCATAACTGTTGCTCTGGAATCGGCGGTAGGAGTTGGCATTGGGGCAAAACATCAACAGTGAATCGAGCAAAGTGCTGAGCATTCCGCCCACCGCCTGCCTGAGCAACGGCGTACCGTCCGCTGCCTCGCTGGCAAACAGGTTGTTGCCGTCCTTGTCGGCCAGGCTCACATGCATGTGCATGCCGGTACCGGCCAGATCATCGAAAGGTTTGGCCATAAAGCAGGCAACCATCCCGTGCTTGTGCGCCACGCCTTTGACCAGGCGCTTGTAGCGCACCGCTTCGTCCATTGCCTGCAGCGCGTCACTGCGATGTTCCAGGGTAATTTCCACCTGCCCCGGCGCATATTCGGAAATCGCCGTGCGTGCAGGTATCCCCTGGAGCTTGCAAGCGCTGTACAAATCGGCCAGAAACGGCTCGATCTGTTCCAGCTCGCGCAAACCGTAAACCTGGGTCGCCCGCGGGCGCTGGCCATCAGCATCACGGGCCGGTTGCGGGCGACCGTTGCTGTCGCGCTGCTGATCGAGCAGATAAAACTCCAGCTCCGCCGCCATCACCGGGTAATAGCCATCGGCCTTGAGGCCATCGATAACCTTGGCCAGCAAGTGCCGGGGGTCGGCCACTGTGGCGGGCATGCCCTGTTGGGGATGCATGCTGACCTGCACTGCCGCCGTGGGAATCAGGCGCCACGGCATGGGCTGCAAACTGCCGCTGACGGGATAGGCACGGCAGTCGATATCGCCCACATCCCACACCAGGCCGGTGTTTTCCACATCATCGCCGTTAATGCTCAAGCCCAGAATCGTGCTCGGCAGCGGCCGACCGCTCTCGTAGACCGCCAGCAACTCGTCGCGGTGCAGCAACTTTCCGCGAGGCACGCCGTTATTGTCGATGATGAACAGTTCGAACATCTCGATGTGGGGATGTAATTCCAGAAAATCCAGGGCTTGTTGCAGCGGGGCAAACGCGGTTGCAGCACTCATGGCAATACTCATCGGTTCGTATCAGACAGGCGCCGGGGCGCACATATTCAGGATTTGACGGCACGATGAAGATCCGGCGGGCGGGCATGACGGCAGTGAAACAGGGCCCAGAAGGCCTGCCAGGGGCACTGAATGCTGCTCATACCTGCAACCGTTGCCAAAAAGGGAACCCAGCCTCACACGCCCGGGTGGGTTGTTTAAATGCAGGGATTTATACCTTTGGTTACATCGGCGCTAAACAATCAAGCCTCTGTGGAAGCGGGCTCTGTGAACGTTTCAATCCCCGGCAAGGTCGCATGCAGTGTCTATCCTGCTTGATCCACCCTACTGCTTCGAGGAGCCCGCACCATGACCAGAACGGTTGCCGATTTCATCACCGAAACCCTGCAGCAAACCGGCGTAAAGCGTGTATTTGGCGTGGTGGGTGATTCCCTCAATGGCTTTACCGACGCCTTGCGTCGCCAGGAGCAGATTGAGTGGATCCATATGCGCAACGAGGAGTCCGCCGCATTCGCCGCCGGGGCCGAAGCCCATTTGACCGGCGAGCTGGCGGTTTGCGCCGGCAGCTGTGGCCCCGGCAACCTGCACTTGATCAATGGCCTGTTCGACGCCCATCGCAGCGGAGTACCGGTGCTGGCACTGGCCGCTCACATTCCCGGCAGCGAAATCGGTATCGACTATTTTCAGGCCACCCACCCCGAAAGCCTGTTCAAGGAATGCAGCCACTACGTTGAACTGGTGTCCCGCCCTGAGCAACTGCCGCAGATTCTGCATCGGGCCATGCGCACGGCCATCGCCAAACGCGGAGTGGCGGTGGTAGTGATTCCGGGGGATGTGGCGCTGCAAGCGACCGAGGCCAAGGTGGCGCAATGGCTCAAGCCTGCCCAGCCGCTGGTCTGTCCCGCCCCGCCCGATATCGACCGGCTGGCGTCGTTTCTCAATGACGGCAAGAAAGTCACACTGCTGTGCGGCGCAGGCTGCGCCGGTGCCCATAGCGAAATCCTGGCCCTGGCCGAGCGGTTGAACGCGCCCATCGTGCATGCCCTGCGCGGCAAGGAACATGTCGAATACGACAACCCCTATGACGTCGGCATGACCGGCCTGATCGGCTTCGCCTCGGGTTACAAGGCGATGATGAACTGCGACACCCTGCTGATGCTGGGCACCAACTTTCCTTATCGCCAGTTCTATCCCGAGCACAGTTATATCGCACAGATCGACCTGCGCCCCGAAGCCCTGGGCAATCGCTGCCCGCTGCAACTGGGGCTGCTCGGTGATGTGAAGCTGACACTTGAGGCAGTATTGCCCAAGGTGATGCAAAACCCCGACCGCGACCACCTCGACCAGGCGCTGGACGATTACAAAAAAGCCCGGGAAGACCTCGACGCCCTGGCGGAAAGTGGCCCTGGCAGCTCTATCATCCACCCCCAGTACCTCAACCGGCTGGTCAGTGAGCTGGCGGCAGAGGATGCGATTTTCACCTGCGACGTTGGCACCCCCACTGCGTGGGCAGCCCGCTATTTGAAAATGAACGGCAAACGGCGCCTGATCGGCTCGTTCAACCACGGCTCGATGGCCAATGCCATGCTGCAGGCCATCGGCGCACAGGCGACATACCCGGATCGCCAGGTTATCTCAATGTCCGGCGACGGTGGTTTCACCATGATGATGGGTGACTTCCTCACCCTCAGCCAGGTGGGCTTGCCGGTCAAGGTCATCGTGCTCAACAACGGCACCCTGGGTTTTGTCGAAATGGAAATGAAGGCAGCGGGCTTCCCGGATGTGGGTTGCGACCTGAAAAATCCGGACTTTGCGGCAATGGCCCAGGCCATGGGGGTTAAAGGGATTCGCGTGGAGCATCCATCCGAACTGGAAGCGGCGCTGCGCGAAGCCTTCGCCCATGACGGCCCGGTGCTGGTGGATGTGGTCAGCGCCCGTCAGGAGCTGGTCATGCCGCCGACCAAGACGTTCGAACAGGCCAAGGGCTTCAGCCTGTTTATGCTCAAGACCGTGATGGACGGCCGCGCCCGGGAGCTGATCGACCTGGCCAAAGTCAACTTGTGGCGCTGATTAACTCTCCAATAACCGCAGTACTTTGTGGGAGCGGGCTTGCTCGCGATGAAATTGACGCGGTTTACCTGACAGACCGCGCCGCATGCATCGCGAGCAAGCCCGCTCCCACAGGGAGACCTTGACCGGAAACAGAGTTTCTACACGATTGAAAACCGCTACAGCTTGCGATCACGAGCAGCTCTCGCCTAATATACGTTCCATATACATTTCATATTGGAACGCTGATGGGCATCGTCAAGATATCCGAGCAGATGCACGAAAACCTGCGGGTCGCCAGCAACGCGCTGAGCCGCTCGATCAATGCACAAGCCGAGCACTGGATGCGCATTGGCATGCTGTCCGAACTGCACCCCAACCTTGATCACAACCAGATCTGCCGCCTGCTGGTGCGGGCCGAGCAGGCTGGCGGCCTGGACTTGAATGTGGCACTGCAAGACACCCCCCTCGCAACCGGAGCACATTCATGAAGGCCAGCGTCGTTATCAACACCCCGGCGCAAATCGCCCAGTCCAAGGTCGCGGGCAAGCTGGCCGCCGAAGTGCTGGCCATGATCGCCGAGCACGTCAAGGCCGGGGTCACCACCGACCAGCTCGACCGGATCTGCCACGATTACATCGTCAACGTGCAAAAGGCCATCCCCGGCAACGTGGGCTATCACGGTTTCCCCAAAACCGTATGTGCTTCGGTCAATGAAGTGGTATGTCACGGCATCCCGTCCAACCGCGTGCTGCGCGACGGCGATATCGTCAATATCGATATCGCCGTGGTCAAGGATGGCTGGTTCGGCGATACCAGCCGCATGTACTTTGTCGGCGAGCCAAGCCCCGCAGCCCGGCATCTGGTGAAAACTACCTACGAAGCCATGTGTGCCGGGATCCGCATGGTCCGCCCGGGCGCAACCCTAGGCGATATCGGCCACGCCATCCAGACCCTGGCCGAGAAAGAAGGCTTCAGTGTGGTACGCGAGTATTGCGGCCACGGCATCGGCAAGGTCTATCACGACGAACCGCAGGTGCTGCACTACGGTTATCCAGGCCAGGGTATGAAGCTCAAGACCGGCATGATTTTCACCATCGAACCGATGCTTAACGCTGGCAAGCGCCATGTGAAGACGCTGCCTGACCACTGGACTGTCGTGACCAGGGATGGCTCGCTGTCGGCCCAGTGGGAGCATATGGTGGCCGTGACTCACGACGGCTTTGAGGTGCTGAGCCCGTGGCCGGACACCCTGGCCGAGTACCCCGCCATCGTTTGACGGGCCACTGCACAGGGACGGCACCATGACGGTTGAAAGCTACGACCAACTGGCGATCTTCGCGGTAGTTGCCCAGGAGCGCAGCTTTACCCGCGCCGCCGCCCGCCTGGGCATGTCGCAACCGGCCCTGAGCCGGGCCATGCGCCAGCTCGAGGAACGCCTGGGGGTGCGCCTGCTGGCGCGCACTACCCGCAGCGTTGCCCCGACCCAGGCGGGCGAGCACCTGCTGCAGGTGATCGCCCCACGCTTCGACGAGATCAACAGCGAGCTGGCGCTGCTCAGCAAGTTCCGTGACCGGCCAGCGGGCAAATTGCGCATCACCGCAGGGGAACATGCGGCGATTGCGGTGCTGCAGCCGGTGCTGGCGCGGCTGCTGCCCGACCACCCGGACTTGAGCATCGAGATTATCGTCGACTACGGCCTGACCGATATCGTCGCCGAGGGCTTCGATGCTGGCGTGCGCCTGGGCGAACAGGTGGCCAAGGACATGATTGCCATGCGCATCGGGCCCGATATGCGCATGGCGGTGATCGGCTCCCCCGCTTACTTCAGCCACTACCCCAAGCCGGTGATCCCGGCCGATCTGATGGCGCACAACTGCATCACCCTGCGCATGCCTACCCACGGCGGCCTGTTTATGTGGGAATTCGAAAAAAACGGCCAGGCACTCAACGTGCGGATCGAAGGCCAACTGGTGTTCAACAACATTGCTATGCGCCTGGAGTCAGTCCTGCAGGGGCTGGGCCTGGCCTATATGCCGGAAGACGTGGTACGGCCCTATATCGAGCAGGGCCGCCTGATCCGTGTGCTGGAGGACTGGTGCGAACCCTACTCCGGCTACCACCTCTACTACCCGAGCCGACGCCAGTCCTCCCCGGCCTTCACCCTGCTGCGCGAAGCCTTGCGTTACCCAGGCTGAGGGGGTGCCAGCTCACGGCTTTGCCCGTCCACCCCGCAGCCAGCATGGCAGGGCTCTGAAACTTAACGGTTCTGGTATTGCTCATCCGTCACTTTCTCCATCCAGGTCACGCTTTTACCGTCCACGCTGCCGGTGACGGCCAGATGAGTCATGGCACCATCCGCTGCGGCGCCGTGCCAGTGTTTGACGCCCGGTGGGCAAACCACCACATCGCCGGGGTGAATCTGCTGCACCGGCTTGCCCCACTCCTGGGTCAGTCCCACGCCGGACACCACCACCGGCCGCTGTCCTGCCGGGTGAGTGTGCCAGGCGGAGCGGGAGCCCGGCGCAAAGGTGACGTAGGCGCCCGAAGCGTTGATTTCCTCGCTGGCGGCAAACAGCGGATCGACCCGTACCTGCCCGGTAAAGTAGTCCTCGGGACCCGCTGTCGAGGCCTGGTCGGCGCTGCGTGTGATCTGCTGCGCCCGGGCCTTGTCGTCAACGGCTGACGATCCGGCGGCACCCGCAAGGGGGGCCGCAACACACATGGCAAGTGTCCACAGTGTCCGCTTCATGCAAACCTCCCGGAATCAGAGTGTTCTGGCATAGAAATCAGCCAGCTGGTTAATGGCAGTGTCCACATATTCAGGCACCCAGTAGGTCTGGATATGGGTCGCACCATCAATCTTGAACAGTGTCTTGTCCTGGGTGCCCGTGGCCCTGGCGAACGCCTGCTCGGTCATATACAGGGTGTCGGCCTTGCTGCCGGCAATCATCAGCAACGGTTTGTTGAGCAATTCGAGCTGGTTGGTGGCGTCGAAGCTCATCAGGTCCATCAGGCTGCTGAGGGTGTATTTGAAGGTCGAGTTGGGGTGGGCGTGGGTTTTGCCGTAGTACTCGAAACCTTCGCGATACAGATCAAAGGGCAGCTTGGCGATCTGCTCGTCGGTAAGTTTGACATCGCCGGTGTAGATTACTTCGCCACCTGCCGCTTCCTGGGCACGGGCAGCGGAGGCCTGCTGTAGACGCTCCTGGAGGGTGTCCAGTTGCGAATCCATAAAGCCATTACGGCGTACCAGACCTGAATTGAACATGCTCACAGTGGCAATCGACTGGAAACGCTTGTCGCTCTGCCCGGCTTTCAAGGCATAGCCACCGCCGCCGCAGATACCCAGCAAGCCCAGACGTTGGGGGTCAACACCGGGGTAACTGGCAATAAAATCGGCCATGCCGTGGATGTCTTCAACACGGTTGGCAGGTTTGTCGACATTGCGCGGCTGGCCGCCGCTGGCGCCCTGGTAGGCGGCGTCGGCGGTGATGGTGATATAGCCCCTGTCCGCCAGGCGCTGGGCATACAGGCCCGCCACCTGCTCCTTGACCCCGCCGTTGGGGTGCGCGACGACAATGGCAGGGTATTTCTTGCCCGCATCGTAATTGGCGAGGGTGTACACATTGGCGGCGATGTCCAGGCCATTGAGCTGGTAGGTGACCGGGTGGATATTGACTTTGCCTGGCTCGTTGCGAGTGATCGCACCCGCGTAGGTCAGGGTGAACGGGTTGGTCTTGTAGTCCCCCGCCTCCGCGGCGGACATGCCGACCATTGCGGCCATAAACGTGGCTTTAAGCACCGTAAACGTCACAGAAATCTCCCTTTCAAGTTAAAACTTCTGTAGGAAACGGCCACCAGAGGTGTGCGCGTATTCAATACAGAAGTAACTTAGCGCGTAGGAATTCATTGATAAACGCGGCTTTATTGATAGCACTTATACCAATGACGCATAAATCCACCGACTGGTGATTGGCACCCGCCGTCGGCCGCAAGCGGGCGATAGCCGCAGTTCAGCAATTATTCTTGTTTACGGGTGTGACAGAGCGCTCACCCCTACCTACTCTGCTAGTGACCTGCGCACCGCCAGGTTCTGGAGTCCAAACCTCTATTCAAGTTTTTTTGCGCTTATCGAACATGCCCATGACCGACAGCTTTAAACCATCACGCCCATTGCCCGTAAACCTGCGCGGCCTGATCCTCTGCATTGTTCTGGCGTCAGTCCTGGCGACCCTGTGCAACAGCCTTGTGGTGGCCTATCGCGTACAACGCGACGCCCTGATCCATTCGACCCTGGAGTCCAATGCTGCCTATGCGGCAAAAGTTGCCTCCAGCATTGGTGAGTTCTTGCGCGCAGCCCACAACAACCTGAACTACAGCGCCAAAATCCTCGGCAAGCACTGGGACGATCCCCAGGTGCTGCATGAAGAAGCCTTGAGGCTGGAGGCACAGGATCAGTATTTCAACTCCGTCGAAATCCTCGATGCCAACGGCAAAGTCCTGGCCTCGAATCCGCCACAGGCGCAGATTGTCGGTTCCAACGTCCCGGCCAGCGGTATCAGGCAAGCACTCCAAGAGCGCCGGGCACTGGTCAGCTCGACCTATGTATCCCGCCAGGGCAACTTGATCGTATTCGTATCAGAACCTGTTTTCAGCAAGGCCGGTGTGTTTCTCGGCGCCGTGGTCGGGTCTATTTACCTGCTTGATCAAAGTGCCTTGCACACCGTCATCAGCAGCCACTTTCATCACGAAGGCACTTTTGCGTTTGTGGCCGACAGCAATCGTCGACTGCTCTACCACCCCAATCCTGCGCGTATCTCTGAAGTGCTTGGTGAAAACTTTGCGGTTGATGCGGCCCTGGGCGGCGAACGCGGTTCGATGGAAATAAGGAATTCCGAAGGCGTCGAAATGCTGGCAGGTTACAGCCAGGTCCCGGACTCCAATTGGGCGGTAGTGGTGCAACAACCCAGGGAGCATAGTCAGGCGACCTTGCGCCGGCTTATGCACGACATGATCATGGGCATGATTCCGGCCGGGCTTCTGGGGATGGTACTGGTATTCGTCGGCACAACGCTGATCGCCCGGCCCCTGCGCCTGCTGTCTGCCGCGGCGCAACAGCTGTCCGCGCCGCAGACTACGGAGTTGCTGCAACGTATCAACGCCTGGTACCACGATGCTTCGGCCATCCGCCAGGCCATGCTGGCGGGCGTGCAACTGCTGCAGCAAAAGCTTGGCCGCCTCAGCCACGAGGCGCAAAGTGACCCTCTCACCGGCCTGGCCAATCGCCGGGCCATGGAAGAACTACTGAGCGTGCTGGAGCAGACCCAGCAGCCCTACACGGTACTGGCGCTGGATATTGATCATTTCAAGCGGGTCAATGACACATTCGGGCATGACGCTGGCGACGTTGCACTCAAGCAGGTTGCCGAAATCCTCAAGCAGAACTCACGGGCAAACGACCTGGCATGTCGCAGCGGTGGGGAGGAATTTTCGCTGCTGCTACCGGATACCACGCAAGAAACGGCCAGAGCCATCGCCGAACGCATACGCCAAAGCATCGCAGACGCTCGCATACCGCAAGTCGGCAACCTGACAATCTCCATAGGTGTTGCCAGCAAGGCCGGCGCGCCAATGACACCGCAGCAAGTACTAAAACTGGCCGACGAACGCCTTTACCGTGCCAAGGAAAGCGGGCGCAACCGGGTGGTGTCTGCCTGAGGGGAAATGGGCACCGCATTTATCGACGCCCACGAAAAAGCCCCTGAAATGTTCAACCATTTCAGGGGCTTCGTCTTGTTCAATAATGGCGGAGAGATAGGGACTTTCCGAATCCGGACATTCAGCCCTTTAAAACCAATGATTACAGGCACAATAGGCCATTTTGCTACAAATTTTTGCTACAAATTGTAGAAAAAATCAGCTACCTTTTCGGCATCAACACCCAAGGCTTAGGGACGAAAATGGCAAGCGACAACCTAGTTCTACGGTCAGGAAATTGGCACGTCCGCTTAAGCATCCCCAAGGACGTTAGGCACATCCTCAATCGAACCGAATTCACCGAGTCGCTGAAGACCGGGAGCAAGGCCGAAGCTCAGGTGAAAAAACTAGCGTTCCTACAAGTCTGGAAGCAGTTGATTGCGAACGCTAGGAAGCTCGTCGCAGGGTCAACCCCTGACGAATTGGCGGAAAAATCTTACGACATCTCGAAGCTGATAGAGAACCGCCAGCAATCGGGCTTGATGAACATCGTCATCGGCAATCAAACCGATGAACTAGACCTCACGTTCACCCAAGAGAAATTTCACCAAATCGAAAGTGAAACTTTTGACCTAATTTCAAATGCTCAAAAATGGAAAAGTCCAAAGGAGGCATTTGAATCCGATTTTGACCCGTGTGGCGAAAGACCCTACCTTGAATTTGATACATTCAAGGAAAAATGGTTAGAGCGAGGCGAAGGAATTTCTCTTGAGCAGAAAATTGAAAGGTTCAATGACTTTATTCGATTGAACAAAGTCATGCACAATTATCTAATTACGATTGGTCAACCAATCAGCATCGAAAGTATCAACGAAGTAAAATCAATTCTCGACAGCCCAAAAAACTACAACGTCAAGTCGCCTATCACAACAAACAGAATCGCGTCATTTGAAGCGTATCAGGCTAACACCAAGGGGATTATCCAAAAGACTGTAGATACGCAGGCAAATCGCTTGAAATTGATGAATGCTTGGCTTGAGGCAGAACAACGCGACCTCAACCACGAAAGCATTGCCAGCTATCTCGATACGCTCAACCTTTCCATTAAGACTAAAAAACAATACCTATTCGCAGGGTCAAGTTTTTGGAAGTGGGCCATTAAGCACGACGAAAACTTTAAGAAGCTGCACCGCGACCAACAATCACCGTTTGAAAAACACGACTTTCCAGTAAATCGCAGCAAGAGGGGTGATGGTTCAACAGATAGGAAGGCTTTCACCCCGGAAGACGTTACAAAGCTCTATGAGGCAGCCAAAGCCACCAAAAACCGTGAAATCCTCACAGACCTAATTCTTTTAGGTGCTCACACCGGAGCACGAATTGAAGAGCTTTGCCAGCTTCAAATCCAAGACATAGTTACCGAAGAAGGCGTTCAATGCTTCTACTTCTATGATGGGAAAACTGCGGCCAGTGAGCGACATACCCCGATACATCCCGCAATTAAGGCAACTGTAGAAAAATTGATCCGTAATTCAAAAGACGGTTTCTTGATTAGCTCTCCAGCAGGAAACAAATACGGCAACCGCTCCGACGCACTCAGCAAACAGTTTGGCCGATTAAAAACCAAACTTGAATATAACAGCCAATTTGTTTTCCACAGTTTCCGGAAGACCGTTATCACTCAATTACAACGTGCCGACGTGCCCGGAATACTCATTGCATCAATCGTTGGACATGAGACGGGAACCATCACATTTGACGTGTATAGTGCAGGACCAAGCCCTAAGCAAAAACACGATGCAATATATAAACTAAAATACAAGCTAAAACTCTAAAACCGCAAGCGTTACACATTAAAACCCAAAACAATAATCAAAGGCTTCGAAGCTCTTACCCACCAGAAGAGCTTTTGACCTTTTCTAAACGAGTGTCTTTTTTAAAAATTCATCTCGCATAATACACTCCCCCCGCATACGCCTCATGTATACGCACGCACCCACACACGTCTTTAGTTATCAATATATAGATAACATGTAGACTAGATAGCCATAATAAAGATTACTACACCACACGCACATACCCAACCAACCCCCCATACAAATCTACCCACACCATCATGCTTGATATACATTTTTTATGTGGTTCAATATATGTATATGGTTCAAGTTCTCAAAGAAGCCCTTTAAAGCATACCTGCTATGTTAACCATCCCACTTTTGCTACGCAAAAGATGTGACGGTTAACGCAGGTTCCTAGTCGGCAGGACAGAAGCAAAAGCCAAGAGCAAAAACAAACCCACCACTGAGGATAAAATGAATGACACCAATTTGCAGACAATCACACTGACCAAAAGAGACAGAAACTATTCCAACCTTAAGGGGCTGGACAGTTCGCTGAAACACTCGCTTAGACTGGACCAAAACGAGTATGACGACTTCGAATTCAACCCTAATCCAGACCACCCAAATATCGCCATTGTA
The DNA here is from genome assembly GCF_900618535.1 of Pseudomonas bubulae. Lineage (GTDB taxonomy): Bacteria > Pseudomonadota > Gammaproteobacteria > Pseudomonadales > Pseudomonadaceae > Aquipseudomonas > Aquipseudomonas bubulae. Next base: position 1,451,239 of record NZ_UYJA01000001.1, read on the forward strand.
GGTGGCGTTGAACAGGTATTAACAAGGGAACTGGCAGAGCAATTACTGGCCGACTTCAACGACCAACTACAAACCAAACTCAAAGCAACAGAAGCGACTGACGAGATAGCAGCAGAAAAAGAAAAGCTCCGAAAACTAAAATCGAAGCTGGTGAAATTCATCAACGCAACCGAACCCACCCAAATAAAAGAATACGTCACATCGGTTATGGAGGGAGAAAGGCCATTGGTAGTCGGAGACTACGCCGCCCTACTCAATCAGCACAAAATCAGCCGTGTAGCTCAGCGTATCGACCTTCTAGAGAACTACACCACCAAGAAGCGAGAGATCGAGCAAAACGCACCAAATCGAGCCGTATCAAGGACGGTCAACAGGGTTAAAGAAATCATCCTTGTGATACCTGAACCCAATAAATTGGCTATCACAAAGGGATACACAGATCTTTTGCAGAAAGCCATGCACCAGTTTTATCAAAAAAACTTCCCTAACAACAAGATGCTTTTCTCATTCAGTCATCTGGACGAAACAACAAACCACGTTCATGCGTTTCTTGACCTTCAAAATGAGAAGACGGGGAAGTATGATTTTTCAGCTCAAGAATTTGAATTCGCATCACAATACTACGCTAGAAATAAAGCTCACCTCGACAAAATATCCGAGCCGCCAACATTGGAAGACTTCAAACTTCCCAACCGTAGCGAAGAAAAGCAAAACCATAGGTTTATCCGAGAACGCGAGTCATGGAAGTCAAAAGTAATGCAGGCGGCCTTTTATGAACACTTTAACAGATTAGCCGCTGCATATGGTTTACAAGCCAAATTCCTACCTAAAACCAAGGAAAAACAGGAATTCCTAAGCAAGATTGAGCAGGAGGCCAAGAAACCCAAGAGCGAGCGAAGCCATAACTATTACACCAGACAAGTAGAAAAACTTGAGCAGGAACTTACACAGAAGAAAGAAGAGCTGACCGAGCAAAAGACCACTATCGTCACGCTTAACACCACGATAAGCAACCTTCAAAATACTGTTTCAACATACCAGAATACAATCCAAAATTTAGAGATGCACGCCACGGAGCAGCAGAAAGAAAATGCGAAGCTCGACCACGATAGGCAAATACTGTCCGAGGACATAACCAAGAAGACAAACAAAACCGAAGAGCTTAGGGTAAACTTCAAAACCGCCAAAGAAAAAATGACCAAGGAACTACGCGAGCTAAGGAAGAAAATAGAAGAGGATACCGAAAGAAAATCAGTGTTAGAAAGAGCAATTAAGGTCTACGAGATAGAGCTAGAACCATTAATCAAGAAATTTGACATTTTGGTTGATAGAATACTTGAAGCCAAGAGGCTCGATAAAAACCCAGACCAATACTACCAAAGACTAAAAGAAAACACTTATAAAATGGCAAGCCGCTTGGGTTCCGAGAAGCGAAAGGATTACCTATTTAACGTCGGAGAACAACTAAAAGAGCAAGGATTAGACCATGCTAAAGTGGATCTAGGATTGACAGAAAAAGTAAAACTTTGGGCATCCGACACCTTCACAAACAAACAAGTGGTTGAATTTGACAAAGAGGAAGCCCAGCAGGCGAAAGAAGCCAGAAGGCGAAGATTGCTAAAACTCAAGCCACCAAGCCCATTCCAAGACCCTTACGACCCATATCAATAGCCGCAATATAGCGGCTTTATAGCCTCTATCCCCTTCAACGCCATTCTTGGATTGATGGCATCTCAATGGTAGAATTGCCAGCATTGAACGCAACGGATATGCCAATGAAAATCCGCACCCATTACGATAACTTAAAAGTTTCACGGGACGCCCCTCCAGAGGTTATACGTGCAGCTTACAAGTCGTTAACACAGAAATACCACCCTGATCGTAACCCCGATCCGCAAGCAGCTAAAATTATGCTGCATCTCAATGAAGCATATGAGGTTCTCTCTGATCCAGAAAAACGAGACAACCATGATAAATGGATAAGATTTGAAGAATGGAAAGCTGCTCATAGAGTTGATCCAAAAAAAGAACAGCCACAGCCACAGCCACAGCCACAGCCACAGCCACAGCCACAGCCACAAGCATCGGCCTCTTCAGATAAATGGCGGGAAAAAAAGCCGGTAGAACCCACCAGTTCTAAAAAACAACCGTTTCAATGGTCAAGGACAATACTACCTTTATTGATACTTCTAGGCTGGGGGTACACGCTTACTCCAACAGATATGAAAAATAAGATTGCCGGATACTGGGATCACTTTTTAGATTATAACAATTCTAAAACAACAACAGAAAATAGTGAAACTACGAAAACATCGCCATTTCAGCAAGCATATAATTTAACACCGGAAGAAAGTAAAAAGCTTTTAACACAAACTTATATCAAACCAACGGACACTACAGGCACTCAAGCACCGACTGTTAAAGCTCCTACAAAGCCAACAGTTCCTACCATGTGCTCTCCTGAAATGACAAAAGCCCCTAATGGACAGGCTTGGCCCGCTCGTGCTGCCTATGTAGGACCGATTACTAGAGCCAATGGTTATTCGACTATTACGATTGACAATGGTAAGGGCAACTCAAACATTTACATTAAGCTTGCTCGCCCTACTGATGGAAAATCTTCTGGAATCCGAGAGGCGTACATTCCAGCAGGGGGCACATTCAAAATGAATAAAATTGAACCGGGCAACTATGTAATTAAATACAAAGACATTAAGAATGGGTGCAACTCAAAGTCAGACCCCTTTGACGTTGAGCAAATCCAAACAGCTCAAGGCATTCAATATAGCGATATATCCCTGACAATCTACACAATGCTCAACGGAAATATGGACTTCGAGAGGCTACCAGAAAATGCGTTTTGAGTTCTCAAATACCAGTTTAAGAAATGCTATTATATTCACTCTAACGATTTTTATCTTGACAATTTCCTACAACCTATTCATAACTCCGAGAAATTTTGAGGATTGTGTTTTATATAACGCAAAAAATGGAGGCAGCAAATTTCACGCCCAAATAGCCTACAACATGTGCAAAAGAAAATTCCTCAAAGAATAAAATAGAAAAGCCCGCAAGCAAGCGGGCTTTTTTACCAACCAAGTTTGACAAACCTTGAAAGTGTGGCAACTTGAAGGAAGCAGAAAAAGAAAACCACCCTGCAAGGTGGCTACGATACTACAATAAAATTTAAAAAAAATTAATCAACACAACCATTTAATCATTATAAAAATTATTGTCAAGTCATCTCCCAAGGTTTTCTTTTTCTAAACAACTTAGAAGAGGATAACAATGGGATGCGTAAAACTATTTGAGGACTACTTACCAAAGAGACCTTATCATACTGACGATTTACTCAGCGGCTTAAAAATTAACAAAAAAGAAAAAGCGAAACTTGCAAGGCTTGTGCAACCTAACGGCCCTACGCATAGATATTGGATGGTTTTTGACTTGGATAGGTCTGACGCCGGTATTCACTGGGATCACGTAGGGGCACCAGCTCCGAACCTAATAGCTCGAAATCCGGCCAATGGGCACGCTCATTTACTCTACCTGCTACAAACCCCTGTCCGAACTGCTATGGACGGCAAAACCGCCCCTTTACGCTATGCGGCAGCCGTTGAGGCGGGCTTGCGTAGTCGGTTAGGAGCAGACAGAGGCTATTCCGGGTTGATCTGCAAGAACCCGATCAATTCTCACTGGATCGTCCACGAATGGCAGGCCGATCCATACACCTTGGACGACTTAGCTGACTACGTTGATTTAACGCCTGAAAAGGCCAAACAGAACGCCGTCGAGGAATACGGTTTGGGTCGCAACTGTATGCTTTTTGATCAATTAAGAGCGTGGGCATACAAGGCGATCCGCCAAGGCTGGCCCGACTACAACCAATGGCTAAACGCTTGTCTAGACCGTGCCACAGGCTACAACGTTAATTTTACTACGCCGTTGGACATTTCCGAAGTAAAGCACACGGCCAAAAGCGTAGCCAAGTGGACGCATAGAAACTTCAACCGTGGCACCTTTGACGAATATGTCGCCAGAACCCACACAAGCGAGATACAAGCCATAAGAGGACGCAAAGGCGGATTAGTTGGTAAGGGTGGAAGACCTGCAATAATCACAGGTAACGGAAACCCGTGGGATGAGCTTGGCATTAGTCGTGCAACTTGGTACAGATTGCAAAATCGAAAATAACATTATAGTGGTGAGACAAAATAGCCTATATCAGATAATAGCACCCGGAGAGGGTGTTTCTTCTTTCCACCCCATCCCCCCTTCCCTCCCATCCGAACCACATACCTACACCTAAGACCTATAAGACGATAGCCATTGAACACACGCAAATGGTCAAAATCGGCTCGAATTTACTCGATTGATACGAAGACACCACAAAGTTAAACGCCCCATTTAAAATAAGTGATTGCGTGCTCAACCCTATCCCACAGCTTACTATGCTTCGGAGATATATCTCTCAAGCTATATGTATGTATACATACATATCCACTTTCTTTCCTGATGAAAATTTCACACTTTTATCATTCATCAAATTCGGTGAATGATATCCATTGAGCGAAGCAACCCATATACCCCGAAAGCGTCGAGGACCAGTAAGAAAAAACGGGCCTTTTTGAAAATACAATTTCTTTAAAAACAAGCTCAAAAAAATTTACAAATTTATACCATATTTTTAATATGTCGAATTTTTCGACCGTCGAATTATGGCTTGCAAACAGAAAAATACATTGTCAATAGCAAAATTAAAATAAATATAAGGTTCAACCTTAATAGTTAAATAGGGGTCAACCTTAAGTAAATCACTTAGTTTATATTTGCCACAAAGCAGAGCAAAAAACGACAGTGAAAAAACTCAAAAATCGCCCTCACATGAATTTCACAAAAAAACGCAGGGTATTGGTCACGTTCAAAATTGAAAATAATGAGAATATCCAACTTCCTACAAATCATATCCCCGAAGCAATGTTATAGGTTCGGAGATATAACCTTGAAGCATTGACTTATACAAAACCTATGGTAATTGTATAAGAACAATAGAGGATTTCTAACATGAATAAGGCGGAGTATGCAGGAAAAATAGGCGGTCTAGTTGGCGGTTTCAAAAGAAGAGAGCGTCAAAAATTTTTAGTTATTTTTATAAAATTGGTAGAAATGGAGGAATTTCCCGATTTAAGATTGACCTCAAGCCTCGCCAAGAAACTGATAGCAGGGTTTTCTGGCTGCAAATCAATTTCCAACGATGTATTAGTGCGAGAGTTCGGCAGACCCGACAATAAAGTAAAACAACAAAACCTTAACAATATTACCCTTACACTAATTGAGCGATACAGGGCGACTTACAAAGAGCATTGGGAAGCAGCAAAAACAAAAATAGATACAGACGCAGACGAATACAAAAAATGCATAATGGAAAAAATGAAGCCATAATAAAATATCATTCCTACGCCGTAGGAATTACCTAACTTATATATTCCACACATGCTTAGAGTGATTAAGCTCCGCCGACAGAGCCTGACCTAGCGTCTAAATCTTTGAGCTGGGCAATCATATTCAACGGTCTTTGAAAATCGTAAAGAATTCGGGTAACTACCCCATAACCCAACACTCCGGTACCAGTGCCGTTTTTATAACCAACCACCCGGCCTTTATATGACCACATTGCATTCAAGCTATCCAAATGCTTTCTACTTTCTTTCTTTTCTAGAAAAAACAGATAATCACCGTATTTTTCATTCACATTTTCAATAAAACCCACAACATCGAGACACATCACAACCACAACCTTATCTTTCATTATGTCGTCGAGCAATGGTGTCGGTAAATCCAAATAAGGTAGAGGCGGTGCCAGTGGGTCCTTCAAAAAATCAAGTATGTTAAAGACTGGAGACTTACACTCCATCACCCCCATCCAGCCGTTAAACCCTAAAATAGCCGAGCGTTGGTCCGAGTACACTCCCAAATACAGGCATTCATCTATAACATCAATTGCCCACGTTTTCTTTTCGGAAAGTGACTCATAAAGAGAAACAATTTCCGTTGAAAAAAAATCCGAGGCGATACTTGTTGTTGGTGTGACCACATTTTGTCCCGTGCTGTAATCCACCCCTATCCCGTTATTTAATACATCTACAATACTACGGCTTAGCTCTAACTGCTTTCTTATCCTACCAAACTGCTGCCTATCTTTCTCATTTAAGCCGGCAACAAACTCATCAACCTGAGAAAGATTTTCGGGAGAGGTATACCTCCTTACATCTTCGCATATTTTACTGTTCTTATGACCGGTCTTTACTTCAACCAAAGCAGTCCCTTTAAACGGATTGAATACAAGAGCATCACCAGAATGCATAAACGTAGTAATATCGGCATTTATAGCAATATTAAATCTATCAGCGTTAGCTTTTTCTAAAAAGCCAGAACCATCTTCAATATTTTTCTTGGATAGATTATCAATATTAGACGGAGTAAAGAACCTCCTTATAGTAGAGTGTTCCCCTCGCATAAACGACCAAACTATCGCATCATAAAAACGCCTTAATATCCTAATACGCACAGACTTATCCTTTATTTGCCTGATACATATTTTCTTATTTTCGAAATCTTTATCAATGTGAAATTTTATTTTCCTCTTCTCAATCTCTTCAATATCACAAAGACAGACATAAACATTCGAAGAAATCAACTTTTCAGCCTTTTTCCATTCAGCATGTATATTCGCCACAAACTTCATCTTGCTGTCTTCGATGTTTGTTTTATCGGAGCTATGTGTGACGTTAGTCCCCCTAATTAGGTGTAACAGCTCTGTCAAGAGACTTGAAAAATCCTCATCCAAATGTTGAGAAACTTTACCGAATGGTTTTACCCACTCATCAAAATCCACTACATATTCCTTGTCCATTCATTTCTCCAACTTTCAAGTCGTTTAAACGTCTACTGTATAACCTTGAGGAATAGAAAAGTCGTATCAGATGATACGGCCCATACGCCAGTGCAGCTTTGGCACGTCTGCCCACTGACAGAGATACCATATCCGAAATAGATCTGCTTTTCGGCCCCCAAAGGCACGGGTACAAGTCCCCGCACCTTCAGCGACCTCGATCCAGAACCAAGCAGGATAACGGCTCAGAGCCTCACTAGAGGCACCAGAACATCAGCAGATAGGCATAGGTAGCCACGGAGGCCAAAGAAGCTCAGAACGAGCAGCAGAAAGGTCAAACGGCAGGCGAAAAAAAATGGCGATCTGTAGGTCAGCTTGCAATCAAAATTCGCTACAAATTTTGCTACAAATCACTGCTACAAATCGCCATTTTCGAATCCTTCTAAATCATTGATTTATAAGGACTTTTTAATAATGGCGGAGAGATAGGGATTCGAACCCTAGGTACTGTCGCCAGTACAACGGATTTCGAATCCGTCCCATTCGGCCACTCTGGCATCTCTCCAACGGCGCGAATAATAGCGCGGTTTTTGATTATGGCAAAGCCTTTTTTCAAAAAAACCGCGCTGTATCAGTTGCTTGCGCGCCTTTACTGCTTAAAGCGGGACGCCGAGGCGGTTTGCAACTTCTTCGTAGGCTTCGATTACGTCGCCCAGACCCTGACGGAAGCGGTCCTTGTCCATTTTCTTGCCGGTAGCCTTGTCCCACAGACGGCAGCCGTCCGGGCTGAATTCGTCACCCAGGACGATGGAACCGTCGTGGAATACGCCGAACTCAAGTTTGAAGTCGACCAGCAGCAAGCCAGCGTCATCGAACAGCTTGTTCAGTACGTCGTTGACCTTGAGCGACAGTTCTTTCATGCGAACCAGTTGCTCGGCCGTGCCCCAACCGAAAGCCACGACGTGGGATTCGTTGATGAACGGGTCGCCCTTGGCGTCGTCCTTGAGGAACAGTTCGAAGGTGTACGGGTTGAGCTTCATGCCCTCTTCCACACCCAGGCGCTTGACCAGGCTGCCCGCTGCGTAGTTACGCACAACGCACTCGACCGGGATCATGTCGAGTTTCTTCACCAGGCACTCGTTGTCACCCAGCAGTTTGTCGAATTGGGTCGGCACGCCGGCTTCTTCAAGTTTCTGCATGATGAAGGCGTTGAACTTGTTGTTCACCATGCCCTTGCGATCAAGTTGTTCGATACGCTTGCCGTCGAACGCCGAAGTGTCGTTGCGAAACAGCAGGATCAAGCGGTTTTCGTCGTCGGTCTTGTAAACCGATTTCGCTTTACCGCGATAGAGTTCTTCACGTTTTTCCATGATGGGCTCCGCATGCTAAGTAGGTGGGCTAGGCGATTGTGCGCCAGTCGAGCCCTGAATCTTGATCGGCCAGTTGCAGCCAGTCCGGGTCGCACCCAAGGGTGTCGACAAAACATTGCCGGGCCAGCTGCGGCAGGTTGTTCTTGCTGCTGAGGTGGGCCAGTACCAGGTGTTGCAGGTCTTGCCAGCCCAACTCGGCCACCAGGCTTGCGGCCTGGTGGTTGTTCAAATGTCCTTCCTGGCCCCCTACCCGGCGCTTGAGAAACGCAGGGTAGTGACCACGGGCAAGCAGGTCCCGACAGTGGTTGGCTTCAATCATCAGCGCATCCAGGTCGCGATAGCTGTCCAGCACGCCAGCACAATACGAACCCAGGTCGGTCAGCAAGCCGAATCGCCGCTTGCCGTCACTGAATACATACTGGGTGGGCTCCTGGGCATCATGGGCGACCAGGGTCACACTGATATTCAAGGCTCCGATTTGCAGCGTCTGACCACCCGCCACGTAACCGGCGGCCTCCAGAGGCTTGCGCATCCCGCGCTGGGTACCACGACTCATGTACACCGGCAAATTGTAGCGCCGCGACAGCAAACCCACGCCATGCACATGGTCGGCATGTTCGTGGGTGACCAGAATCGCGCTCAGCTGGTGAGCGCTGATGCCCAGCCTGGCGAGACGACGCTCGGTTTCTCGCAGCGAGAAACCGCAATCGACCAGTACATAGGTGCTGTCGCTGGCTATCAGCGTGCCATTCCCTTGGCTACCACTGCCGAGAACGGCAAAACGCATACAATCAGCCCAGGTTGTCTTGGATAACGCCCAGCACCTTGCGCGCCACTTCTGGCGAGGCAACGGTGTTGATGTTTTCTTCGACGGTCACTTGCACGTTTTCACCCACCTTGCTCAGGCGAACCTGATAGCGCTGGGCACGGGCTTCAACTTCTTCCTTGTCCGGCTTGCTGCCAAAGAGACCGGAGAAGAAACCAGGTTTCTCGTCCTTCTTCTCGGCTTTTTCGGCGAGGTTGATGTAGTACAGGCCCAACGTGCGGTTGATGTCTTCAACGCGCCATTCGCCCTGTTCAAGTGCACGACCTACGCTGGACCAGGCACGGTCGAGGTCTTCGGTCAGGGTCAGCACCGGGTTGCCGCTGCCGTCTTCGTTCAGGCTCACACGTGCAGGGGTGTCGAAATCACGGGCAGCCAGCAGCGAAACCGAACCGCCCTTCTCGGCGTTGCGGCTCATGCTGATCAGCATTTCATCAACCAGGGCTGCATCCAGACCGGTGTTGACCGAGCGGTTGCCAAAGTCGACGTTGGCACTGCTACCGGCCGGGCGGTTGGCACTGACCACGTAGATTTCGCTGGTATTGCGCTGCACACCCGGCTCGATGCGTACCCGCAGGCGGGTTTCGCTGTCGGAGGCCAGGCCGCTGCTGCCCACATGACGGGCGATCGGAGCGGAAAGCTCGTCAGCACGCTGCCAGCTCGTGGTGAACTCGCCGGTTTGCGGGCGCTGTTCGTCGATGCGGAAGCCATTGTCCTGGAAGAATTGCATCGCTACCGGCCAGACTTCTGACGGCGAACGCTGCGCCATGACCCAGCGGCTGTCGCCACTTTTCTGCAGGCTGAAATCGCTGGCACTGGCGGCTACAGCCAACGGCTGTGGACGCGGTACTTCAAACTCGCCCTTGACGTTGTCGTCGGGCACATTGCTGGGGATCGGCAACAGCGGTACAAGGCGCTTGTCAGTCTGGACACCCGGCGGCAACTGCATTGGAGCGGTTTGACGCGCCTCCAGGTAGTCGCTGCCACGGTCGCGGAAGTAACCCTCTTGACCCCACAGCCAACCGCAGCCGCTGGTGCTGGAAATAATCACGGCTAGTGCGGAAAGTCCGGCCAATCGCTTCATGCGTAGTGCTTCCTCAATTAAACCAAGACACCGGACTGGCGCATTGCCTGACGCAGTGGTTCGTGGCAAGGCTCGCTGAGCCAGGTGAGTGGCAGACGGATACCGTCCGACATCATGCCCATCTCATGCAGCGCCCATTTCACGGGGATAGGGTTGGATTCGATAAACAGGGTTTTATTGAGCGGCATCAGCTTTTCGTGCAGCGCGCGGGCAGTGTCGGCATCGCCACGCATCGCAGCAGCGCACAGGTCGCTCATGTCACGCGGAGCAACGTTGGCGGTTACCGAGATATTGCCCTTGCCGCCGAGCAGGATCAGCTCGACTGCGGTGGCGTCGTCGCCGGAGTACACCAGGAAGTCGCTGCTCACCCCTGCCAGAATGGCCGGTACGCGCGTCAGGTCGCCGGTGGCTTCCTTGATACCGATGATGTTCGGCACGGTGGAAAGACGAATGACGGTAGCCGGCAGCATGTCGCAGGCGGTACGGCCCGGAACGTTGTACAGGATCTGCGGGATATCGACCGCTTCGGCGATCGCCTTGAAGTGCTGGTACAGGCCTTCCTGGGTCGGCTTGTTGTAATACGGTGTCACCAGCAGACATGCATCGGCGCCAGCGGCCTTTGCATTGGTGGTGAGTTCGATCGCTTCACGCGTCGAGTTGGCGCCCGTGCCGGCAATCACCGGAATGCGCCCTGCAACCTGCTTGACGACATGACGAATCACTTCAATGTGTTCGTTCACATCCAGAGTTGCCGATTCACCTGTAGTGCCAACGGCAACAATGGCGTTGGTGCCCTCTTGCAGGTGAAAGTCCACCAGTTTGCTCAGAGCGTCCCAATCAAGACGACCTTGTGCATCCATAGGTGTGACCAGTGCCACCATACTGCCCGCAATCATGCAACCGCTCCTGCCGGAAAAAGAGAGCCGTAATGGTACTGGCGCCATGACCCTTGCACAAGCAACAGCGCGCCCGATGAGCATTCCCCTTCGCGTTGCTTTTCGCTACCCTTCAGCCTTTGATTGGTACTGATGTGTGCGCAAGTCTGTTTCACAGGCCCTCAGCAAGCGCCAAAAGCCCCGCCCAAACGCCACCGAGCACGTTTTGCAGAGCCTGCAAACCGCCTGGAACGCAGTATTGACGGGCTTCTGACGCTCAAGTGTTACCTGATACTCAACTTGCCTGCCATCGACCGTACTGACCGCTCATCGTTTTAGGAAGGTTGAATGTCCACCCCCACAGTTCGCGAACAATTCCTTGTCATCAGTGCCCTTGGCGCCAACCCAATGGAGCTGACTAACGTGCTGTGCCGCGCCAGCCATGAAAATCGCTGCGCTGTCGTGACCTCGCGCTTGACTCGCCACGGCGAATGCAGTGCCCTGGTCCTGGAAGTTACCGGTAGCTGGGACGCCCTGGCACGCCTTGAAGCTGGCTTGCCTGCGCTGGCCAAAAAGCACGCGTTCAGCGTCAATGTAGTACGCAGTGCGGCCCTTGAAACCCGCCCGCAGGCGCTGCCGTACGTGGCCTATGTCAGCTCGGCCTACCGCTCGGACATCATCAACGAGCTGTGCCAGTTCTTCATGGACCATAACGTCGAGCTGGAAAACCTGACGTGCGATACCTATAAGGCGCCACAAACCGGCGGCACCATGCTCAACGCCACCTTCACTGTGACCTTGCCGGCCGGCGTGCAAATCAGCTGGCTGCGTGATCAGTTCCTCGACTTCGCCGACGCGTTGAACCTGGACGCACTGATCGAACCTTGGCGCCCACAGAACCCGATGTGAGGAAACCGACTCAATGGCTGTTGCAATTGACCAACCCGTAGACGATTTCCAGATCCCGGCGACGAGTGAAAAAACCGTCAGCCTGTCGCAGCTCAAGGGCAAGCAGGTAGTGATCTACTTCTATCCCAAGGACAGCACGCCGGGCTGCACCACTGAGGGCCAGGGTTTTCGCGACCATTACGCCGAGTTCCAGGCGGCCAATACCGAAGTGTTTGGTGTGTCCCGCGACAGCCTCAAGTCCCATGAGAACTTCAAGGCCAAGCAGGGTTTTCCGTTTGAGTTGCTGAGCGACAAGGACGAAGCCCTGTGCCAGCTGTTTGACGTGATCAAGCTGAAAAAGCTGTACGGCAAGGAGTACCTTGGCGTGGATCGCAGCACCTTCCTGATCGACAAGGACGGCGTGTTGCGTCACCAATGGCGCGGCGTGAAAGTGCCAGGCCATGTCGAGGCGGTACTTGAGCAGGCCAAGGCGTTGAATAACGGCTAAGCAAAACTCTGTGGGAGCGGGCTTGCTCGCGATTCAGGCGACGCGGTTTGTCAGGCAAACCGCATAGACCTATCGCGAGCAAGCCCGCTCCCACATGAGTCACAGCGTATTACTGACGCACCAACCGCACATTCTGGAACTCGACCGCTTCGGTGCTGCGGTACGGGTTGATATCCAGCCCACCACGGCGCACATAGCGCGCATACACGGTCAATTTTTCGGGCTTGAGCAAACGCTGCAGGTCGAGAAAGATCCGCTCCACACACTGCTCATGAAAGTCCGAATGCTGGCGAAAGCTCACCAGGTACGCCAGCAAACTGGCGTGATCCAGCGCCGCCCCACGGTACTCGACCACCACCGTGCCCCAGTCCGGCTGACTGGTGACCGGGCAGTTGGATTTGAGCAAATGGCTGTAGACGCTTTCTTCAACCACCTGGGAATCGTCGCACTTGAGCAATTCAGGACGCGGCTGCGCGTAATCACTGACCGTGATATCCAGGTCATCAATGCACACACCCGGCAATACGGCTACGCCATCAGCCTGAACTTCATCCAGACTGCGTACGCGCACGCTGACAGGCTTGCCGGATGCGGCCGACAAATCTGCACGCAATGTAGCCTCAAGGCTCGGGGTATCGGCAAATACCGTCTGGTTCAGCGAGTTGAGATACAGCTTGAACGACTTGGACTCGACGATATTCGGCGAATCGGCGGCAAAGCAAAACTCGCCAATGGCCACCACCGGCTTGCCCGATGGCAACAACCAGGACAGCTCGAAGCAGGTCCAGAAATCCACGCCGACATAAGGCAGCGTTTCGGCGCTCAGCCCCAGCTCGGCCCATTTCGCCGCGCGCGGGATCGGGAACAGCAAGGACGGGGTATAAGTGCTGATGTATTCACTGGACTTGCCCAGCGGGGAATGTTCGGCGGCGGGATGCATGACAAAAACCTGGCTAGAAAAACCCGGTAATTCTATCGGGTTTAAGCCAGGCTTTCAGCGTTCACCGACAATCAGGACGTTTTAAGGCGCAACTTTCACCTTGCCGACCATGCCAGCCTGATAGTGACCCGGCACATTACAGGCAAATTCCAGGTTGTCGGCGCGGGTGAAGGTCCAGGTCAACTCCGCGGTTTTACCTGGCTCGACCAGCACGCTGTTGGGGTCATCGTGCTTCATGCCCGGCATATTCATGGCGCCGTGGCCCATTGCCGAGTGATCCATGCCGTCATGCCCCATACCGGTCGGGGTAAGCATGCCGCTTTGCTGCATTTCGAGCATTTCTTTCTGATGTGCCGCGTGCATCGCGGCATTGCCCAGGTTGAACTCGTGCAATAACTGCCCTTTGTTGACCAGGACAAAACGCACCGTTTCACCGGCTTTCACATCCAGCGACTTTGGCGTGAAGGCAATATCAGTCATGTCGATTTCAACCGTGCGCGTGGCGCTGGCGGCAGGTGCGGGCTGACCAAAATCAAAATGCCCGGCAGGCGATGCCATTACCGGCAGGCTCAAGGCCAAAAAACAGCCAGCAAGCGACAAACGGATACGTGCGGTCATACTTACTCCCAGAAACAAAAATGTCAGGCTTGGCGCTACTTTAAAGTCTCGGCACTGGCATTCAACTGACTGCAAGATTACAACTTTGTCAGCTTGACCCTGCATAACCTGCACCAAGGTATAAGGCTGAGGTTAATTTTTATGATGAGTCGACCATGAAACTGCTGATAGTCGAAGACCAGGTCAAAACCGGACAGTACTTGCGCCAGGGCCTGAGCGAGGCCGGGTTCACCACCGAACTGGCGGCCGACGGTATTACCGGGCAACACCTGGCCCTGACCGGGGATTACTCGCTGCTGATTCTCGACGTCATGCTGCCCGGCCGTGATGGCTGGCAAATCCTGCAAGCGGTGCGTAGCGCCGGATTGAGCATGCCGGTGCTGTTTTTGACCGCACGGGATGCGGTCGCTGACCGCGTCCACGGCCTGGAGCTGGGGGCCGATGATTATCTGGTCAAGCCGTTCGCCTTTTCCGAGCTGCTGGCACGGGTTCGCAGCCTGTTGCGCCGCGGCAGCAACACTCCCCAGGAGACCAGCCTGCAACTGGCCGACCTGCGCCTGGATCTGATCCGCCGCCGTGTTGAGCGCAACGGCCAGCGCATCGACCTTACCGCCAAGGAATTCGCCCTGCTGGAGCTGCTGCTACGCCGTCAGGGAGAAGTGCTGCCCAAGTCCTTGATTGCTTCACAGGTATGGGACATGAACTTTGACAGCGACACCAACGTCATCGAAGTGGCGATTCGCCGCCTGCGCCTGAAAATCGACGACAACCATGAGCAGAAGCTGATCCACACCGTGCGTGGCATGGGTTATGTGCTTGAAGAGCGCAGCAGTTGATGCGCCGCCTGTCGTTGAGCAGCCGCCTGGCGCTGCTGTTTGCCGGTTGTACCGCCGTGGTATCGCTGTTTGCCGGGGTGCTGTTCGGGCGCGCCAGCGAGGTGCATTTTGTCGAGCTCGACCAGCAACTGATGGAAAGTCGCCTCGCCGTACTACGCAGTACGCTGCAAGGGGCTGACACCCTTGAACGCTTCACCCTGCGCCTGCCCGCCCTGATGCAGGATCTGGCCCACCAGCCGGACCTGGCGATACGGGTGCGCGGCCCGGACGGGCATCTATGGTTTGACAGCTCACCGCGCCTGCCACTGGAGCTTGAGACCCGCCCGGGCTTGGGCAGCCTGCAAATAAACGGCACCGATTACCGTGTTCTGGTACCGCAGACCGACAGCCCCGATGCGCCGCATCTGACCCTGTTGCTGGATATCACCCACCACCAGCACTTCCTGCAGCGCATGCAGAGATTGATCTGGATGACTGTAGGCCTGTCGGCACTGGCCACGGCGATTCTCGGTGCGTGGGCAGCCCGCAGCGGCTTGCGCCCTCTGCGCCGCATGAGCGCGATCGCAGCCAGCGTTTCGGCCGACTCGCTTAACGCCCGCCTGCCTCAGGAACAAATGCCCGCTGAACTGGCAGAGCTGGCCACGGCTTTTAACGCCATGCTTGCGCGACTGGACGATTCATTCCAGCGATTGTCGGCATTCTCCGCCGACATCGCACATGAACTGCGTACGCCATTGTCCAACCTGCTGACCCACACCCAGGTCACCCTGACCCGCCCCCGGGGCATTGAAGAGTACCGCGAGGCACTGCATAGCAACCTTGAAGAGCTGCAATGGATGGCGCAACTGGTCAACGACATGCTCTATTTGGCCAAGGCCGATCACGGCTTGCTTACGCCTCGGCGCGAAGCCCTGGATCTGGGTCAGGAAGTGGAGGCATTACTGGAGTTTTATGCGCTGCTGGCCGAAGACTCGCACATTGAACTGACCCGCGAAGGCAATGCACTTCTTGCAGGCGACCGCAGCATGCTGCGCCGCGCCCTTTCCAACCTGCTGGATAACGCCTTGCGCTATACGCCGGCGGGTGGCGCGATCAAAGTGCTGATTGAGGCTTTGCCGGGCACTGCGCGCATCAGCATCGAGAACACGGGCACGGGAATCCCTGCAGAACTGCTGCCACGCCTGTTTGACCGGTTTTACCGGGCAGATCCGGCACGCCGTGAAGGCAGCAGTGAGCATGCGGGGCTGGGGCTGGCGATCACCCAGTCGATCATTCGTGCCCATGGCGGGCAGATCTGCTGTGAGTCGAAAGAGGGGGTAACGCGGTTTGTCGTGGAGCTGCCAGCAAAGCTGCCCTCACCCCAGCCCTCTCCCGGAGGGAGAGGGCGCTGATTTGTGGCGCTGCGCAGAACTGCTTTTGCCTTTAGTCCCCTCTCCCTCCGGGAGAGGGTTAGGGTGAGGGGCTTTTGCTCTTCAACTATCAGGAATACCGCAACGCATGGGCCGGTTGAATCTTCGCTGCCCGATACGCCGGATACAGCGTAGCCAGAAAGCTCAGTACAAAGCCCGCACCGCAGATCAGCGCCACATCGCCGCCCTGCAGTTCGGATGGCAGGTTGCTGACAAAATACACGTCGGAACTGAAGATATGCTGCCCGGTCACCCGCTCCATCCAGCCCACCAGTTCACTGACATTCAACGCCGCAATCACCCCCAGCACGCCACCGATCAAGGTGCCGACAATACCGATCACCGTGCCCTGTACCATAAAGATGGCCATGATCTGCCGCGGCGTGGCACCGATGGTGCGCAAGATCGCAATGTCGGCGCCCTTGTCGTTCACCACCATGATCAGCGTGGCGATGATGTTGAACGCCGCCACGGCCACGATCATCAGCAACAACAGACCGATCATGGTTTTTTCCATTTTCATGGCGCTGAACAGGCTGCCCTGGGTGTGAGTCCAGTCGTCAGCCTTGTAACCATCCCCCAGGCCGGCCGCCACTTGCTGTGAAACCTGCGGTGCCGCGTACAGATCCTTGACCGCCAGGCGCACGCTTTGCACCTGGTTCGGCTCCCAGTGTTGAATGGCTGCAGCATCGGCCATATGGATCAGGCCCATGGTGCCATCCAGTTCAGCACCAACCTTGAAGATACCCACCACATTCAACCGCTGCAGGCGCGGAGTAATGCCACCAGGCGCGGTGCTGGCCTCGGGGACGATCAGGGTGATCTTGTCACCCACGCCCAGACGGAAGCGCCGCGCAACAATATCGCCCAGCACCACACCGTATTCGTCGGGTTTCAAGTCCTGGAGGCTGCCCTGCACGATGTGCTGGGTCACGATCGAGACCTTGCCTTCCTGCTCCGGATCGATGCCGCTGATCTGGATCGGCTGCATCGAGCCTTTATAGGACAGCATGCCGTCCAGCTCGGTGAACGGCACGGCTGCCGTGACCTCGGGGTTTTTCATCGCCGCGTCAGCCACCGGGCGCCAGTCATCGATGGGCTTGACGCCCACGATGGTCGCGTGGGGCACCATGCCGAGGATGCGGTTACTCATTTCACGCTGGAAGCCGTTCATCACCGACAACACCACGATCATCGCCAGCACGCCGAGAGCGAGGCCGATCATCGAGGTCATGGAAATAAACGAAACAAAACGATTGCGGCGCTTGGCGCGGGTATAGCGCGTGCCGATAAAAATCGATAACGGTCTGAACATTCGCGGGCACCGTATAAAATTTGAAGACCTGACGCCCGCTTGCAGGCGTCAGGTGCTGGCCGATCAGATCGTGGTCAGGCGACCTTCCTGAAGGTGCAACACGCGATCCATCTGGCGGGCCAGGTTCATGTCGTGGGTTACCACCAGGAACGCAGTGCGCATTGACGTGCTGAGCTCCAGCATCAGGTCCTGAATGCCCTGGGCCGTGTGCGAGTCGAGGTTGCCGGTGGGCTCATCGAGCATCACCAGCCCCGGCTTGTTGACCAGCGCCCGGGCAATCGCCACACGCTGGCGCTCGCCGCCCGACAGTTCGGCCGGCTTGTGCTCCAGGCGATGACCCAGCCCCACCCGGGTCAGTAGCGCCGTGGCCCGCTCACGCGCCTCGGGGATCGCCGTCTTGCCGATCAACAGCGGCATGCAGACGTTTTCCAGGGCGGTGAACTCGGGCAACAAGTGGTGAAATTGATACACGAAACCCAGCGAGCGGTTGCGCAACAGGCCACGGGCCTTTTCGCCCAGGGCCGATAGCTCTTCACCCGCCAGCCAGACACTGCCACTGGTCGGGGTATCAAGCCCGCCGAGCAGGTTGAGCAAGGTACTTTTGCCCGAACCCGAAGTCCCGACGATCGCCACCCGCTCACCAGGGTGCAACTCAAGCTGCAGCCCCGACAGCACCACCACGGATTCCGGGCCTTCCTCGTAGGACTTGCCCAGGTCGCGGCAACTCAACACTGCTTGTTCTTTCATGCCCAACTCACTCATAACGAAGCGCCTGCGCAGGCTGGGTGCGCGCAGCACGCCAGGCCGGGTACAAGGTCGCGAGGAAACTCAGAACCAATGCCGCACCGCACACCATCAACACGTCCTGTGCCTGCAACTGCGAGGGCAGGTAGTCGATGAAATACACGTCGGCATTGAGAAACTTGTGCCCGATCAGGCCTTCAAGGGCCGAGATCGCAGCGCTGACATTGAGCGCAGCAAGCATCCCGACCACCGCGCCGATGGCCGTCCCGACCACACCGATAACGGTGCCCTGCACCATAAAGGTGGCCATGATGGTGCCCGGCGTCGCCCCCAGGGTACGCAGGATGGCGATGTCGCCTTTCTTGTCATTGACCACCATCACCAGCGTGGAAATGATGTTGAACGCGGCCACGGCCACAATCAGCAGCAACAGCAGGCCAATCATGGCTTTTTCCATGCGGATGGCCTGGTACAGGTTGCCGTGGGTACGGGTCCAGTCACGGGCGTAATACTGGCTCTCGCCCAGCTGCTGGGCGATTTCCCAGGCAGTGCGCGGCGCTTCGAACAGGTCATCGAACTTCAGCCGCAGGCCCTGTACCTGGTCAGGTTTCCAGCGCTGCAAACGCGCCAGGTCCTGCAGGTTGGTGATGCCCAGGTAGCCGTCGATCTCACCGGCACCGACATGAAAAATGCCCTGCACGGTAAAACGCTTCATGCGCGGGAACATGCCGGCCGGTGTCACCGTGACTTCCGGCGCAACGAAGGTCAGCTTGTCGCCGACGCTCACACCCAGCTTTTTCGCGGCCTTGTCGCCAATGATGATGCCGAAGCTGCCCGGGGTCAGCGAGTCGAGCTGGCCCTGCTGCATGAACCGGTCAATGATCGAGACATTGCGTTCCTGCGCCGGGTCAATGGCATTGAGCAGGACTTTCTGCACGTTGCCATCATTGGTCAGCAAGCCCTGCATCTGGGTAAACGGCGCAACCGCCTCCACCTTGGGGTTCTGCTTGACCTTGGCCGCCAGGCTTTGCCAGTCACTGATCGGCTGGTCGCCGACGATGGTCGCGTGGGGCACCATGCCCAGCACGCGGGTGCGCATCTCATGATCGAAGCCGTTCATCACCGATAACACGACAATCATCACGACCACGCCAAGGGCGAGCCCGATCATCGAGGTCAGGGAAATAAACGACACAAAATGATTGCGACGCTTTGCACGGGTATAACGCGTGCCGATAAATAAAGAGAGAGGTCTGAACATGTCGGGGCTTGTTCGAGGGAAAAGAAGACGTCCTTGTGGCGGGGCCTGATAAGCAGCTTTACACTCAGACCACAGCCGCCATCATGGGTTCGCCATGTCGACATTAGATGAAGCAGATCGCCGCGAATACTACCGTATCGAGGATATGATCGCACTGGAAATAACCCCGCTGTCGGCCCTCGAAGCCGCGAGCAGTGAAGTGTTGCAGGATGAGTCACCGCTGTTCAATTTGCTCAGCGAATTGCACCTGAGCGAATTCGAGTCCCAGCACTTGCTGCGCCAGATCAGCGAACGCGACCGCACCCTTTCCAGCTACCTTAAAACCCTGAACAAACGTGTCGAACTGCTGAGCCAGATCGTTGCGCAAACGGTGCTGGGTCAGATCGGTGAGTTACAGCCGGTGCAGCTGTCCGAGGGCGGTATCGAATTTCAGCACCCGCACCCCTGCCTGCCTGACAGCCATCTTGCAATCAAGCTGGTATTGATGCCCCAGGCGCTGGGCTTGTTGTTACGCGCCCGCGTCATCGATTGCCAGGCACAGAATGCCGGTTACCGCGTCAACACCGAATTTGAATCCCTGACCGATACACAGCGCCAGTTGCTGGCGCGCTACATTTTGCAAAAACAGGCACAGGCGCGCCGCCTGGCCCGCGAACAACAAACATCCGCGCCCGAGTAAGCACCGGGCCGTGATCACTCTGTACAAGGAGCAAATGTGACCCTGATTTATGGCCATCGCGGCGCCAAAGGCGAAGCACCGGAAAACACCCTTGCCAGCTTTGAGCAATGCCTCAAGCATGGCGTACGGCGCTGTGAGCTCGACCTGCACCTGTCGAAGGACGGTGAGCTGATGGTCATCCACGACCCGACCCTCAAGCGCACCACGGACCGGCGCGGCAAGGTTATCGAGCACACGGCTGCCGACCTGGTGACCTATGACGCGCGCAAGGGTGGCCCGGGCTGGATGCAGCCGTGCCCGATCCCGCGCCTTGAGGAGCTGTTTGAAAAGTGCAACTTCGAGCACTGGCAGCTGGAGGTCAAGAGCGCCTCGCGCACCCGCGCAGCAACCACCGTGCTGGCAATCCGCGAAATGGCGGTACGTCACGGGCTGATGGACAAGGTCACGGTCACGTCAAGCTCGCGTGAGGTGCTCAAGGCTGCGCTGGAGTTGACGCCAGACCTGTCCCGCGGCCTGGTGGCCGAATACGCCTGGCTCGACCCGATCAAGGTCGCCCAGAGTTATGGCTGCGAGATGCTGGCATTGAACTGGACACTGTGCACGCCTGAACGCCTGGAGAAGGCCCAGCGTCAGGGTTTGCATGTGTCGGTATGGACAGTCAACGAACCTGCGCTGATGCGCAGGCTCGCCGACTTCGGCGTAGATAGCCTGATTACAGACTTTCCCGGTTTGGCCACTGCCACCCTCGGGAATAGCTGAAATCGGTCTCCCCGGCCGGCTCAGGCCACCGGCCGGAGCCGCTCAAAAAAGCCGGTTGAGGCCATCGTAGGCCGCTACCCGATAGGCTTCGGCCATGGTCGGGTAGTTGAACGTGGTGTTGACGAAGTACTTCAGGGTATTGAGCTCGCCCGGCTGGTTCATGATCGCCTGGCCGATGTGCACGATCTCTGATGCCTGATAACCGAAGCAGTGAACGCCCAGCACTTCAAGGGTTTCACGGTGGAACAGGATTTTCAGCATGCCCTGGGGCTCGCCGGCAATCTGTGCACGCGCCATGCTCTTGAAAAACGCCTTGCCCACTTCGTACGGCACCTTGGCCTGGGTCAACTCCTGCTCGTTCTTGCCGATCGAGCTGATCTCCGGAATGGTGTAGATGCCGGTCGGCACGTCATTGACGAAGCGCCAGCTGCCGTTATCAACGATGCTGCCCGCTGCCGAACGCCCCTGGTCGTGGGCGGCACTGGCCAGGCTTGGCCAGCCGATTACATCACCTGCGGCAAAAATGTTCGGCACGGTGGTGCGGTAGTTTTCATCAACCGTGATCTGGCCACGGCCATTGGCCTTGATGCCGATGTTTTCCAGACCCAGCAGATCGGTGTTGCCGGTACGGCCATTGCACCAGAGCAAGGCGTCGGCCTTGATCTTCTTGCCGGACTTGAGATGCAGGATCACGCCGTTTTCGACGCCTTCTACCCGCTCGTACTCTTCGTTGTGGCGTACGGTGATGTTGTTGTTGCTGAAGTGGTAGCTCAGCGCTTGCGAGATCTCGGAATCGAGGAAGCTCAACAGTTGCTCGCGGTTATCCACCAGCTCAATCAACACCCCCAGACCACTGAAGATCGACGCGTATTCGCAGCCGATCACGCCTGCCCCGTAAACAATCAGCTTACGCGGGGTGTGGCCCAGACTGAGGATGGTGTCGCTATCGTAGATACGCGAGTGAGTGAAATCGATATCAGCCGGGCGATACGGGCGCGAGCCGGTGGCGATAATGATTTGCTTGGCCATCAGGGTTTCGACAACGCCGTTGGTGCACACCACTTCGATGGTTTGCTCGTCGGTGAAGCTGCCGGTGCCGAAGAACAGGTCGACGCGATTACGTGCGTAGTAACCGGTGCGCGAAGCCACTTGCTTGGAAATAACCTTCTCGGCACTTTTCAGTACGTCCGGGAACGAGAACCAGCGCGGCTCACCAATGGCCCGAAACATCGGATTGGTGTTGAACTGCATGATCTGGCGAACCGAGTGACGCAAGGCTTTGGACGGGATCGTGCCCAAGTGCGTGCAGTTGCCGCCAACCTGACGCCGGCTATCCACCATTGCCACCTTGCGCCCTGCTTTTGCGGCGTTCATTGCCGCACCTTCTCCTGCCGGGCCGGAACCCAGTACCACTACGTCGTAGTTGTAGACAGCCATGCGTACTCCTCAGAACAGGCCGTGGCACCGCTTTGGGCACCTACGGCTAAATCATGTCGCGGCCAGCGCCATGAAGGATCAAAACGTGGGGCACAGTCTATAGAAGCCTGAACGCCGCGAACATTAACCCTTGGTCTGGTCGTTGGCTATTTTTGTGTTCACTACATCTCATCGCGCGCGAGAGCCTGCGTAGCAGCTGCCGCACACTTAGCAAAACTGACATAACCTCTAACAACCCATCGATCAGAGCCATCCACCATGCGCCAGTTGTTGATCGTATTGTTGCTGCTTTACTGCACCACCAGCCTGGCCGATGAGTCCGCTCGGCTAAAAGAAGCCAACTTTCCCGCCCAATGGCGCGATGGCACGCAACTCATGGAACGCAAAGGCCAGATCGTGCTGACCTACCTCTGGGCCGATATCTATGCCGCAGCCCTTTTCACCCAGCCAGGCATCCAACCGCAACAGGCCTTTGACGAACAGCGCGAGCTGCGCCTTGAGCTGTTCTATCTGCGCGATCTGGAGCACAGCGATATCACCCGGGCCTCGGCCACCATCCTCAAGCGCCAGCAACCGGCAGCCACCCTGGCTCGCCTCGACGCCCCGCTAAAACAACTTCAGACCAGTTTTGGCGATATCAAACGCGGCGATCGCTACGCCCTGGACTACAACCCGCAACGCGGGCTGAAGCTGGAGCGCAATGGTCAGGTCATTTTCACCAGCCAGAATCATCAACTGGCCAAAATCTACCTGGGCATCTGGCTCGCACCCGAAGGTCTGCCCGACCCACTGCGCCTGAGCCTGCTTGCGCAAAGGCCCTAGCCCGGCCGTGTAGCGCCAACAAATGTTGCCTACACACTTTGTTACACATATGGTTACAAAACTGTTTTGCGCAATGGCGCAGGTCATTGCCTGGCAGTGTGGACGAGTAAAAACACGGATAACGCATAAAAACAGATAAGAGCGGGTGATTTCTGATGGCCTCCAGTACGGGCAAAGGCAAGGCGATTTTTCGCGTTGTCAGCGGTAACTTCCTAGAGATGTTCGACTTTATGGTCTTTGGCTTTTACGCCACGGCCATTGCCAAAACCTTCTTCCCAACCGATAGCGCTTTTGCCTCACTGATGCTCGCCCTGGCCACCTTCGGTGCCGGTTTTCTCGCGCGCCCGCTGGGTGCGATTTTTCTCGGTGCCTATATTGACCGCCACGGCCGTCGCAAGGGCCTGATCATTACCCTGGCCCTGATGGCCATGGGTACCGTACTCATCGCCTGCGTGCCGGGCTACGCCACCCTGGGTGTTGCCGCACCCCTGCTGGTGTTGCTCGGGCGCTTGCTGCAAGGTTTTTCGGCAGGCGTGGAACTGGGCGGGGTTTCGGTGTACCTGGCAGAAATCGCCACACCGGGGCGCAAGGGTTTCTTCGTCAGCTGGCAGTCGGCTAGCCAGCAGGCTGCCGTGGTGTTCGCAGGCTTGCTGGGGGTTGGTCTCAACCATTGGCTAAGCCCTGAAGAAATGGGTGAATGGGGCTGGCGGATTCCGTTTCTGCTGGGTTGCATGATTGTGCCGGTGATCTTTGTGATCCGCCGCTCGATGGAAGAAACTCCTGAGTTCGAAGCCCGCAAACATCACCCTACCCTGCGTGAAATCCTTCGCTCAGTCGGTCAGAACTTTGGCTTGGTGCTGGGTGGCATGGCCCTGGTGGTGATGACTACCGTGTCGTTCTATCTGATCACTGCCTATACCCCGACCTTCGGCAAGGCCGAGCTGCATCTGTCGGACTTCGATGCCTTGCTGGTCACAGTGTGCATTGGCCTGTCGAACTTTTTCTGGCTGCCGGTCATGGGCTCGCTGTCGGACAAGATCGGGCGTAAACCGCTGCTGCTGGGTGCGACCATCCTGGCGATCCTGACCGCCTACCCGGCGTTGTCCTGGCTGGTGGCCAACCCGAGCTTCAGTCATCTGCTGATTGTCGAACTGTGGCTGTCGTTCCTGTATGGCTCGTACAACGGCGCGATGGTGGTTGCCCTGACCGAAATCATGCCAGTTGAAGTGCGCACCACCGGTTTCTCCCTGGCCTACAGCCTGGCGACCGCCACTTTCGGTGGCTTTACTCCGGCGGCTTGCACTTACCTGATTCATGCCCTGGACAACAAGGCCGCCCCCGGTCTGTGGCTGACCGGGGCGGCGATACTGGGCCTGATTGCGACCGTGGTGTTGTTCCGTGGCAATCAGCATCAGTTGCGTACGGCGCAATCGGCGGTGGCGGGTAACGCCTGACCCCTGTGGGAGCGGGCTTGCCCGCGATGCCAGCAACGCGGTCTGACTGAACAACCGCGCCGATCCCATCGCGAGCAAGCCCGCTCCCACAGGTTTCCTGCACAAACAAAAACGCCCCGACAAGTCGGGGCGTTTTCAGTTGCGGCGGTTGCTTAGCGCGGGAACGCTGGCGGGTTGACCCCGGCCATGTCTTCCATCACGCGTACTACCTGGCAGCTGTAACCGAATTCGTTGTCGTACCACACGTACAGCACAACGCGGTTGTCATTGCAGATCGTCGCTTCAGCATCCACCACACCGGCGTGACGCGAACCCACGAAGTCAGTGGACACCACTTCCTGGGAGCTGACGAAGTCGATTTGCTTGTGCAGATCGGAGTGCAGCGCCATGTGACGCAGGTACTCGTTCATTTCTTCACGGGTAGCCGGCTTCTCAAGGTTCAGGTTGAGGATGGCCATCGACACGTTCGGCGTCGGCACACGGATCGCGTTACCGGTCAGCTTGCCGGCCAGCTCAGGCAATGCCTTGGCAGCAGCGGTAGCAGCACCGGTCTCGGTGATAACCATGTTCAGCGCGGCGCTACGACCACGGCGGTCGCCCTTGTGGAAGTTGTCGATCAGGTTCTGGTCGTTGGTGTACGAGTGAACCGTTTCAACGTGACCATTGACGATGCCGAACTTGTCGTTGACAGCCTTGAGCACCGGCACGATGGCGTTGGTGGTGCAGGATGCCGCCGAAACGATCTTGTCGTCTGCGGTGATTTCGCCGTGGTTGATGCCGTGAACAATGTTCTTCAGCTTGCCCTTGCCCGGAGCGGTCAGGACCACGCGATCGATACCAGGGCACTGCAAGTGCTGACCCAGGCCATCGGCATCACGCCATACACCGGTGTTGTCCACCAGCAGGGCGTTCTGGATACCGTACTGGGTGTAGTCCACTTCGGTAGGGTTTTTCGCGTAGATAACCTGAATCAGGTTGCCGTTGGCGGTGATGGTGTTGTTGGCTTCATCGACCACGATGGTGCCATCGAACGGGCCATGCACCGAGTCACGACGCAGCAGGCTGGCACGCTTGACCAGATCGTTGTCGGCGCCTTTGCGCACAACGATGGCACGCAGACGCAGACCGTCGCCACCACCGGTTTTTTCAATCAGGATGCGCGCCAGCAGACGGCCGATACGACCGAAGCCGTACAGCACAACGTCAGTACCTTTACGTGCAGAAGCGTTTTGCTGACCCACAACATCGGCCAGTTCTTCGCGCACAAACTGCTCAGCCGTGCGGCCATTGCCTTCGGCCTTGAACTTCACGGCCAGCTTGCCCAGGTCTACCGAAGCAGCGCCGAGCTTGAGCTCGCTCATTGCCTTGAGCAACGGGAAAGTTTCGTGCACGGACAATTCGATATCATCGGACTGACGATGGCGAGCAAAGCGGTGAGCCTTGAGAATCGCAATGACTGAACGGTTGATCAGGCTGCGGCCATAGATCGAGCTAACCACATTGTTATTGCGGTAAAGCTGACCGATAAGCGGAATCATCGCTTCTGCGAGTGCTTCACGGTCGATCCATTCACCAAGACACTGGTCGGGCTTCTGAGTCACGGGAACCTTCCACATGTAGGGGCTGAAAAAAGGGGCTACATTATGCCGCTGCGCCCATGCAGGGGCAATGCACGCCTGTCATACGCCGTTACTGAAACGATTAAGCATCAACAAATATAGGCGAAAAATTTTATAACAACTGCCATTTCATCAGTCTGCTGCCCTTGCACAGCCCCTTTGGCACCCCCATGTCAGTGTTATGCGCTGATTTGCGCCGCTGTTAAAGGCTGCAACTGACAGCCAGCCCCTTGGCCCGTTACAATCGCCAACTTTGTCGCAACGCTTGGAGCTCAACCTTCCGTGCCCGTCCTGCGTCTACCGAAACTCCCTGCCACGGCAGGTAAACAGCACTGGAGCAATCTGCCCGGTGCCGCCCTGAGCCTCGCGATTGCCGAGGCTGCCAGCGCCGCCAGGCGCTTCACCCTGCTCCTGACCGCTGACAGCCAAAGCGCCGAGCGTCTTGAGCAGGAACTGAGATTCTTTGCCCCTGACTTGCCGGTACTGCATTTTCCCGACTGGGAAACCCTGCCTTACGATCTGTTCTCGCCGCACCAGGACATCATCTCCCAGCGTATCGCCAGCCTGTACCGGCTGCCGGAACTGAGTCATGGTGTTTTGGTAGTGCCGGTGACCACCGCCCTACATCGCCTGGCCCCGACCAAGTTCCTGCTCGGCAGCAGCCTGGTGCTGGACATCGGCCAGAAGCTGGATGTGGAGCAAATGCGTACCCGGCTTGAGGCCAGTGGCTATCGCTGCGTCGATACGGTGTATGAGCATGGCGAGTTCGCCGTGCGCGGCGCGTTGATCGACCTGTTCCCGATGGGCAGCAAACTGCCTTACCGGATCGACCTGTTCGACGACGAAATCGAGACCCTGCGCACCTTCGACCCCGAGACCCAGCGCTCGATCGACAAGGTTGAATCGGTGCGCCTGCTGCCGGCACGTGAGTTCCCGCTGCAAAAAGACGCGGTGACCCGGTTCAAGGCGCGCTTTCGCGAGCGTTTTGATGTCGACTTCCGTCGCTGCCCGATCTTTCAGGACTTGAGCAGCGGCATCACCCCCGCGGGTATCGAGTACTACCTGCCGCTGTTTTTCGATGAAACCTCGACCCTGTTCGACTATTTGCCGGCTGACACGCAAGTGTTCTCGCTGCCAGGCATCGAGCAGGCCGCCGAGAATTTCTGGTCTGACGTACGCAACCGCTACGAAGAGCGCCGTATCGATCCGTCGCGGCCACTGTTACCGCCTGCCGAGCTGTTCCTGCCGGTTGAAGACTGCTTCGCCCGCCTGAAAAACTGGCCGCGGGTGGTCGCCAGCCAGGATGACATCGACACCGGCAGCAGCCGTGAGCGCTTCCCGGCGCAACCGCTGCCCAACCTGGCCATCGAAGCCAAGGCCAACCAGCCATTGGCGGCTTTGTCCGGTTTCCTTGAGCAGTTTGATGGCCGCGTGCTGTTTACCGCCGAATCGGCCGGGCGCCGCGAAGTGCTGCTCGAACTGCTGGAACGCTTGAAGCTGCGACCCAAAACAGTCGACAGCTGGCCGGACTTCGTCGCCAGCAAGCACCGCCTGGCGATTACTATCGCCCCGCTGGATGAAGGCCTGCTGCTGGAGGATCCGGCGCTGGCGCTGATCGCCGAAAGCCCGTTGTTCGGCCAGCGCGTGATGCAGCGCCGGCGCCGGGAAAAACGCGCCGATGCCAACAACGATGCGGTGATCAAGAACCTCACCGAGTTGCGCGAAGGCGCACCCGTTGTGCATATCGACCACGGCGTAGGTCGCTATCAGGGCCTGGCCACACTTGAAGTCGATAATCAGGTGGCCGAGTTCCTGACCCTGGAATACGCCGAAGGCGCCAAGCTCTATGTGCCGGTGGCCAACCTGCACCTGATCGCCCGCTATACCGGCAGCGATGATGAACTGGCGCCGCTGCACCGCCTGGGCTCGGAAACCTGGCAAAAGGCCAAGCGCAAGGCCGCCGAACAAGTGCGGGACGTGGCCGCCGAACTGCTCGACATCTACGCCCGCCGAGCAGCCCGCGAAGGCTATGCATTTGCCGATCCGAAAGCGGATTACGCAACCTTCAGTGCCGGCTTCCCGTTTGAAGAAACCCCGGACCAGCAAACCACCATCGAAGCCGTACGCGCCGACATGCTGTCGCCCAAGCCCATGGATCGTCTGGTGTGTGGCGACGTGGGCTTCGGCAAGACCGAAGTGGCCATGCGCGCGGCCTTTATTGCTGTGCATGGCGGCCGTCAGGTGGCCATTTTGGTACCCACCACCCTGCTCGCCCAGCAGCACTACAACAGCTTCCGCGACCGTTTTGCCGACTGGCCGGTAACGGTCGAGGTGATGAGCCGCTTCAAGTCGGCCAAAGAGATCAACCAGGCAGTCGCCGACCTGGCCGAAGGCAAGATCGATATCGTCATCGGCACCCACAAGCTGCTGCAGGACGATGTCAAAATCAAAAACCTGGGCCTGGTGATCATCGACGAAGAACACCGCTTCGGCGTGCGCCAGAAAGAACAGCTCAAGGCCTTGCGCAGTGAAGTCGACATCCTGACCCTCACCGCCACGCCGATCCCGCGTACGCTGAACATGGCCGTGTCAGGCATGCGCGACCTGTCGATCATCGCCACGCCGCCGGCGCGCCGGCTGTCGGTGCGCACCTTCGTCATGGAACAGAACAAAAGCACCGTCAAAGAGGCGTTGCTGCGTGAGTTGCTGCGCGGCGGGCAGGTCTACTACCTGCACAACGACGTTAAAACCATCGAGAAATGTGCGGCAGAACTGGCCGAGCTGGTGCCTGAAGCACGGATCGGCATCGGCCACGGGCAAATGCGCGAACGCGAACTCGAACAGGTGATGAGTGACTTCTATCACAAGCGCTTCAACGTGCTGATCGCCTCGACCATCATCGAGACCGGGATCGACGTGCCGAGCGCCAACACCATCATCATCGAGCGCGCCGACAAGTTCGGCCTGGCACAGTTGCACCAGTTGCGCGGCCGCGTCGGACGCAGTCACCACCAGGCCTATGCCTACCTGCTGACGCCACCGCGCCAGCAGATTACCGGCGACGCGCAAAAACGCCTGGAAGCCATCGCCAACACCCAGGACCTGGGTGCCGGCTTTGTCCTGGCCACCAACGACCTTGAAATCCGTGGCGCGGGCGAGTTACTGGGGGATGGTCAAAGCGGCCAGATTCAGGCGGTCGGCTTTACCCTGTACATGGAAATGCTCGAACGCGCGGTCAAGTCGATCCGCAAGGGCGAGCAACCCAACCTCGACCAGCCGCTGGGTGGCGGCCCGGAAATCAACCTGCGGGTACCTGCGCTGATTCCCGAGTCGTATCTGCCGGATGTGCATGCGCGACTGATCCTCTACAAGCGTATTGCCTCGGCAACCGATGAAGAGGGCCTCAAGGACTTGCAGGTCGAGATGATCGACCGCTTCGGCCTGCTCCCCGAGCCGACCAAGAACCTGGTACGCATCACCCTGCTCAAATTGCAGGCCGAGCAACTAGGCATCAAAAAAGTCGACGCCGGCCCGCAGGGCGGACGCATCGAGTTTGCCGCCGACACCCCGGTTGACCCGATGGTGCTGATCAAATTGATCCAGGGCCAACCCAACCGCTACAAATTCGAAGGCGCGACCCTGTTCAAATTCATGGTACCCATGGAGCGCCCGGAAGAACGCTTCAATACCATTGAAGCGCTGTTCGAGCGCCTGACGCCGAAGTCTTCCTGAATGAAAAACCCATGCCCCTGAACCCCACCGACCGACTGACCCAGCCGTTGGCACCAAGCTGGGTCAGTCGCTTCAAGGAACAAAGCCTTGAGCGTGGCCGCCGCTACGCCAAGGAAAATCGGGTCAGGATCGCCCAGATCGGCGACAAGCTGATCACTGCCAGCTGTCAGGGCTCTGGCGAAAACATCTACCGACAGACCATTCAGTTGCGTGAGTCGGCCAAAAGCACCTTGCTGCTGGTCAGCGCCCACTGTACCTGCCCGGTGCGGGTTAATTGCAAGCACACCGCAGCCGTCTTACTGAAGATTGAAGAAACCTTGAACTACCCCGCCGCTGCTCAGGATGCCGAGCTTCTGGAAAAACTCCAGGCCGTACTCGACTCACGTCGCCCCAACAATCTGCCAGAACAGCTGGTCGAGGACGTCCAGCCAGTACCGCGACTGTGGCTGGCCAGTGCCGAATTCAGCGCTTTCGAGCCGCGCAACGGCAAAATGCAGCGCTATATCCAGCACCGCGCCGCCCTGTCGTTCAACTACCTGGACCAGTACGTGAGCGGGCAAAAAAACGCTGACATCCTGCTGCGCCAGGAACAGCAAACCCTGCGCATCAAGCGCAAGCCCGAGGTCGAACACCTTTACCGCGAGCAACTGCGCAGCCTGGGCTTTAAAATTGCCACGCGCCAGAGCAAGGCACTACCGGAAAGCGCCGGCGAGCTGTTTGAGCTGGTCAATGACAGTGCCTGGCTGAATTTCACCCTCAACCAGTTGCAAGGCCTGGCCGAAAAGGGCTGGGAGTTGCAGATCGATGAAGGTTTCGGCTTTGACCTGACCCCGGTAGAAGACTGGTATGCCACTGTCGACGAAGCCCCGGAGCGCGACTGGTTTGACCTGGAGCTGGGGATTATCGTCAACGGCCAGCACCTGAGCCTGCTGCCGATACTGCTCAACCTGATGCGCTCCCACAGCGACATCCTCAACCCGGAAAAACTCGCCCGGCGCAGGGACGACGAACTGATCCTGGTGAATATTCCGGCCAACCCTGCCAGCGGCCATGGTCCGCTGCAGGTTGCGCTGCCGTACGGACGGCTGAAACCGGTACTGGCCACTCTGGACGAGTTTTATCTGGGCGAGCCGGACGCCACTTCTCTGCGGATCAAAAGTGCTGACGCGCCGCGGCTCAACGCCCTGGATGCACTCCCTCTGCGCTGGGAAGGTGGCGAGCAGATTCGCGGCTTCGCCCAGCGCCTGCGAGATATCAAGAATTTCAGCGTCGAAGCCCCCGAAGGGCTCAATGCCAACCTGCGCCCCTATCAGCTCGAAGGCCTGAGCTGGATGCAGTCATTGCGTCAGCTGGAAGTGGGCGGCGTGCTGGCCGATGACATGGGCCTGGGCAAAACCCTGCAGACCCTGGCGCATATCTTGTGCGAAAAAAATGCCGGCCGCCTTGATCGCCCGGCCATGATTGTGATGCCCACCAGCCTGATCCCCAACTGGCTCGACGAAGCGGCGCACTTTACGCCGCAGCTCAAGGTACTGGCGCTGTATGGTGCCACGCGCAAAAAATATTTCGCGCACCTCAACGACTACGACGTGATCCTGACCACCTACGCCTTGCTGCCCAAGGACATCGAGCATCTGGCAAAACTGCCGCTGCACCTGCTGGTGCTGGACGAAGCACAGTACATCAAGAACCCCGGCAGCAAGGCCACCCAGGCCGCCTGCGAGCTGGTTGCCCGCCAGCGCCTGTGCCTGAGTGGTACCCCGCTGGAGAACCACCTGGGTGAGCTGTGGTCACTGTTCCACTTCCTGCTGCCCGGCTGGCTGGGCGACGTCAAGACTTTCAATCGCGACTACCGGGTGCCCATTGAACGCCAGGGCAGCAACGAGCGCCTGCAGCATCTCAATGCGCGAATCAAACCGTTTCTGCTGCGCCGCACCAAGGAGCAGGTCGCTACCGAACTGCCGCCCAAGACCGAAATCATCCACTGGGTGGACCTCAACGAAGCCCAGCGCGACGTGTACGAAACCATGCGCCTGGCGATGGACAAAAAAGTCCGCGACGAAATCACCCGTAAGGGCGTGGGACGCAGCCAGATAATTATCCTCGAAGCGCTGCTCAAACTGCGCCAGGTATGTTGCGACCTGCGCTTGGTCAGCGACACCCCGCCGAAAAAAGGCAGCACCTCGGGCAAGCTCGACAGCCTGATGCTGATGCTCGAAGAGCTGTTTGCCGAAGGCCGACGCATCCTGCTGTTTTCGCAGTTCACTTCGATGCTGGGGCTGATCGAGGCCGAGCTGAAAAAACGCAAGGTGCCCTACGCCATCCTCACCGGGCAAACCCGGGACCGACGTACACCGGTCAAGGACTTCCAGAGCGGCAAGCTGCAGATTTTTCTGATTAGCCTCAAGGCTGGTGGCGTAGGCCTGAACCTTACCGAGGCCGACACGGTGATTCACTACGATCCTTGGTGGAACCCGGCGGCAGAAAACCAGGCCACTGACCGCGCCTATCGTATAGGCCAGGAAAAACCGGTGTTTGTGTACAAAATGATTGCCCGCGGCACTGTGGAAGAAAAAATCCAGCATTTGCAGCAGGAAAAGTCAGATTTGGCGGCAGGCGTACTGGACGGACGCGTCGCAGGGGACTGGAAACTGCAGGATGACGACATCGACGCATTGTTTGCGCCGTTGCCGCCTAAAACTGAAAAGCGCTGAAAATTGACGCAACTTGCGGCTTGATTCTGTAGCAGCTGCCGAGCTCCGCGAGGCTGCGTTCGGCGGCTGCTACGGACTTGATTAGCCCGCCAGCACCCGCGCCAACGTCGCTTTTACCTTGCCCATACCCTCATGCAGCGCCTGCTCGATTTCGGCCATGGTGATAATCGCTGTCGACTTGCCCGCTGCCGGGTTGACCACCAGCGCCAGGCACGCGTAATCCAGTTCCAGCTCGCGGGCCAGTGCCGCTTCCGGCATGCCGGTCATGCCCACGATGTCGCAACCGTCACGTTCAAGACGGGCGATTTCTGCCACTGTCTCAAGACGCGGGCCCTGAGTAGCGGCATAAACACCATGACTGCTGTAGGAGCAGCCCTCGGCCGCCAATGCGCCAATCAATTGCTCGCGCAACGATTCGGTGTAGGGATAGCTGAAGTCGATATGGGTCACCTGCTCCAGATCACCGGCAAAAAAAGTATGCTCGCGGCCACTGGTGTAGTCGATCAACTGATGAGGCACACAAAAATGCCCGGTGCCCATCGCCATATGAATCCCGCCCACGGCATTTACCGCGAGAATCGCTTCGGCCCCGGCCTGCTTCAGCGCCCACAGGTTGGCGCGGTAGTTGACCTGATGCGGAGGCACCCGGTGCGGATGGCCGTGACGGGCCAGGAACAACACTTCGCGGCCGCCAAACTCACCGATCTGGATATCTGCCGAGGTCGGCCCGTAGGGCGTGTCCAGCGCCAGCGCGCGGCTGATGGTCAGCCCTTCCAGCTGGGTAAGGCCCGTACCGCCGATAATTGCGTAAACCGTCATTGAGGCAGATCCCTTAATCAATTAATTGAGCATCTTTGAGTGCGCCCATCGCCACCAGCCAGCGCGGGCTCTGGCGATAATCGGTACTGGCCCAGGCCTGGCCACGCATGCGCGCAATCCGTGGCGATGGCGTAACTTTCAAGCGCTGCGCAGCACTGAGTGCCAGCTCTGCCGCGGCGCGGTCGTTGCATACCAGGCCCATGTCGCAACCGGCCGACAAGGCGGCCTCGATACGACTGGCGGCATCACCCACCACATGAGCACCAGCCATCGACAGGTCGTCACTGAAAATAACACCATCAAATTGCAGTTCACCGCGCAGGATGTCCTGCAGCCAGCGCCGGGAAAAACCTGCGGGTTGGCTGTCGACTTGCGGATAGATCACATGGGCCGGCATGACCGCCGCCAGTTGCTTGCTCAAACGGGCAAACGGCACCAGGTCATGGGCACGGATCTGCTCCAGGCTGCGCTCATCCGTAGGGATGGCTACATGAGAGTCAGCTTCAGCCCACCCGTGCCCCGGAAAGTGCTTACCGGTGGCAGCCATGCCCGCGTCGTTCATCCCGCGAATGAATGCCCCGGCCAATACAGCGGCGCGCTCGGGGTCACCCTCGAACGAGCGGCTGCCGACCACAGCACTGCGCTGATAGTCCAGGTCCAGAACCGGGGCAAAGCTCAAGTCCAGCCCCACCGCCAGCACTTCAGTGGCCATGATCCAGCCACATTGCTCGGCCAGGTACTCGGCATTGGGGTTGTCGGCAATGGCGCGCATGGCAGGCAGGCGCACAAAGCCCTGACGCAGGCGCTGCACGCGGCCGCCTTCCTGATCGACCGCCAGCAGCAGGTCCGGTCGTATGGCCCGAATAGAAGCACTCAACTCACGCACCTGGCGCGGGTGCTCGATATTGCGTGCAAAGATGATCAATCCGCCCACTTCAGGCTGGCGCAGCAATTGCCGGTCTTCAGCCGTCAGCCAGGTACCGGCGACGTCCACCATCAAGGAGCCTTGCAAGGCAGAACTCATGGGAAATCCTTTAGAAAGAGAGAGCGCTTGTTAACCGGTCCGGATACGCAGGCACGGGCCTGCGCACCGCACTCCAGAGAGGCGGCGGCGAATTGGCAGACGGGAACAAGACAGGGCTGGGCATGACAGCTAGCTTAGCGGATCAAAGCTGCCGCGCCCACCCGCAGCGGGTCAAACCTTGACGCTGACCGGTGCAGTTTTACTGCGAGGACGCATCTGCGCACTGGCCATGGCCGGATCGCTGACGCCGCTCTGGGCACGCATGCCGGCGGCGAGAAACGGCACCATCAGGCGCATCACCTGCTCGATCGAGGTGTTAACGCCAAAATCGGTCTCGGCAATGGCACGCAGCGCCTTGATCCCCGACATGCTGAAGGCCGCCGCGCCGAGCATGAAATGCACGCGCCAGAACAGCTCGATGGGCGGGATCTGCGGAGCCGCTTCATTGACCAGCAGCATATAGCGGCGGAACACCTTGCCGTACATGTCTTCAAGATAGCGGCGCAAGTGGCCCTGGCTCTGGCTGAAGGCCAGACCCAGCAAACGCATGAAGATCGACAGGTCGTTGCCACTGCGTGGCTGAATCACCAGCGCCTGCTCGACCAGCATCTCCAGCAACTCCTCAAGAGTCGGGCGATTCTCCGGCTTGCCCTGACGACGCTCCAGCTCACGGTCCAGGTTGGCACAGAAAGGCCCAAGGAAGCGTGAGAACACCGCCTGGATCAGCGCTTTCTTTGAACCAAAATGGTAATTGACCGCCGCCAGATTGACCCCGGCCTTGCTGGTAATCAGCCGCAATGAAGTTTCAGCAAACCCTTTTTCCGCGAACAGCTGCTCGGCAGCATCAAGGATACGTTCAACGGTTTCCGACTGGGCCATGACTACTCCGCCTGACAAACATTTAAACACTTGTTTGAAACATACGTTTCAGCCAGTCAAAAGTCAAGATGACCTATTCGTTTTGCGACCGGTCGGTTTCGCATTTAACCACAGCCTCGGCCAGCCCGGCCCCAACTGATAAGGTACGGGCCACAGCGCTTATCGACGACCGTCCAGCGGACTGCCGGAAATGGATGATTGCCAATACGCCTTCACTGTATATAATCCCAGTCACTGTAT
Source organism: Pseudomonas bubulae (assembly GCF_900618535.1). Classification (GTDB taxonomy): domain Bacteria; phylum Pseudomonadota; class Gammaproteobacteria; order Pseudomonadales; family Pseudomonadaceae; genus Aquipseudomonas; species Aquipseudomonas bubulae. Next base: position 1,486,980 of record NZ_UYJA01000001.1, read on the forward strand.
AAAAAGACAGAGCGATCATCATGTTAAAACTGACGCCACGCCAAGCTGAGATCCTGGCTTTCATCAAGCGATGCCTGGATGACAACGGATACCCGCCCACCCGTGCCGAGATCGCACAGGAACTGGGCTTCAAGTCACCCAACGCTGCCGAAGAGCACCTCAAGGCCCTGGCCCGCAAGGGTGCCATCGAGATGACCCCTGGGGCTTCACGAGGCATTCGCATTCCCGGCTTCGAAGCCAAGGCTGACGAATCCACCCTGCCCATCATCGGCCGGGTTGCTGCCGGTGCGCCGATCCTGGCGCAGGAACACGTTGAAGAGTCCTGCAACATCAACCCGACCTTCTTCCATCCGCGAGCTGATTACTTGCTGCGCGTACAGGGCATGAGCATGAAGGACGTCGGCATCTTCGATGGCGACCTGCTGGCTGTGCATACCTGCCGCGAAGCGCGCAACGGCCAGATCGTGGTAGCCCGCATCGACGACGAAGTGACCGTAAAACGCTTCAAGCGTGAAGGCAGCAAAGTCTGGCTTATCGCTGAAAATCCGGATTTTGCCCCTATTGAAGTCAATCTCAAGGAGCAGGAACTGGTTATTGAAGGCCTGAGCGTCGGCGTTATTCGCCGCTAATAGGAGGCGTCATGCAGTTCCCCCACACACCGCTGCCCGCACAACTGACCCTGTTCGAGGCGTTCATGGCACAGCCCATGGCCCCTGCGATCAAGGACGTGCTCGAATCACCCTGGAGCGCCGAACCTGAAGTCTTCAGTGAGCTGTCGCTACGCGGTGCTGCCGGAAACTGCCTGAACCTGCTTGCCCCCATGCTGCGCGAACTGAGCGAGCAGCAAAACGCCCGCTGGTTGACCCTTATCGCACCACCGGCCAGCCTGACCCAAAGCTGGCTGCGCGATGCAGGGCTGAACCGCGAGCGAATTTTGCTGCTGCAGCCCAATGGCAATAAAAGCGCGTTGCAGCTCACCTGCGAAGCGCTACGCCTGGGCCGCAGCCACACCGTTGTCAGCTGGATCAACCCGCTGAACAGCGCTGCACGCCAACAGTTGATCAGCGCAGCCCGCACCGGTCACGGGCAAAGCCTGAATATTCGCCTGGGCTAAACAAGCAACGCTGCCACAGGGCCAGTGCAGAATGCACTTGCCTGGCTGCGGCACAGGGTTGCGGGGCGATTAATGAAGAATGCGCGGCCCGTCGTCTTTTTCCAGCTCGCCTTCTGCCAGCCGACCCGCCATTTGCACGCCGACGCTGAGCATGGCCTTGGCCACCTCTACGTGCTGACCCTGAAGAAAAGCCTTGGCATCTTCAGAAAAATTCAGCGTGACCAAAGACCCTTCGTCCTCAGCACGGCGCAACTCGATGCGGCCGTCTGGCAACTCGACAATTTCTAGAAAGGACGTTGGCATATAAATTTGTTCTCCACGAAAGCGTGGGAGTATATCAGCCATCCTATGGGAAATTCCCAGGATCTGTGCGCTTTGTACTACAGACTGATGAATGACTGTACCGTTTCGCTTATGACCCTCAGCACTCATTGAGTCCGTCACGGAACCGAATGGCCAGCGCCTTGAGATTCTGGCGCCACTCTTCCATGGTTTCGCGGCTTAGCTCATGTGGCGCCTCATCTTCCAGGCTGACCGTATCGATCAAAGGCTGGAATACATCTGCCTTGACCTTTTTCGGCGCCTGCAGCGGCTGATACAGCGCTGCATGGGTGGCCACCAGCTGCGCCAGCCAGGTTTGCGGCGCGCAAGCCAGCTCGACCAGCTCTGCCAGTTCAGGGATGGCTTTCTCGTCCAGCACCTGCCGGGTGAGCAACAACTCAACCCGTGGTGCGCTGGCTTGTGACAGGCGATAAAAGCCTGCAATTTCATGACACAGGCCTAGCAAGGCACCATATAAATGGAATACCGCCGCCTCGCGCTCGGCCTGAACCAGCGCCTGGGCATTCATGGCCCGACCTTCGCTCGCCTTGTTCATGGCCTCCAGGGCCAGACCGGCGAAATAGATCTTCTGATTGGTGCGGGTATAGAGTTCGTGAGCCATGCGGGCGCTCCACAGCGGATGGGTAAAGGCAGGTCGTGCAGTCTCAGGGATCAGGGCGTGCTGGCGCAAGGCCCACGCTCCCTAACGTCACGTGTGGGAGCGGGCTTGCTCGCGATGCAGGCGCTGAGGTGTTCCAGTCATACCGTGTCGATGCCATCGCGAGCAAGCCCGCTCCCACAAAAAGTGCTCCAGCGGCGACAACCACGCCCGGAACCGGCAAAAAAATCTATGGTCACCCCCCATTTTGCAATACTGATTAACGGGTGATGTGGTTGGCTTGCTTAAATCTATCCGGCGTCTGTTTGGGGCACGCCCCAGCGCCACGATGAGAGTCGCGCCTGGCG
>NZ_UYJA01000002.1 GCF_900618535.1 Pseudomonas bubulae
TGAGTTCCCTAAAGGGCCGTCGAAGACTACGACGTTGATAGGTTGGGTGTGTAAGCGCTGTGAGGCGTTGAGCTAACCAATACTAATTGCCCGTGAGGCTTGACCATATAACACCCAAGCAATTTGCTTAGAAGCGAATTGCGGTGTGTGAAGACGATACAAACCGAAAGTTTGCGGTTCACAAAACACCACATCTATTACATACCCATTCGCTGGAGCGTAAACCGAAAGGTAAACGACCTGGCTACCGAATTTCTTGACGACCATAGAGCATTGGAACCACCTGATCCCATCCCGAACTCAGTAGTGAAACGATGCATCGCCGATGGTAGTGTGGGGTTTCCCCATGTGAGAGTAGGTCATCGTCAAGATTAAATTCCAAACCCCCTGTCTGCTCACGCAGACAGGGGGTTTGTTTTTGTGCGCGAAAAAGCGGTCGCAAGCTTCAAACTGTGTGCTCTCGGCTTGCCCCAAGCTGTTAGCTTGCTGTGTGCGCGGGGTTTCTATGCAATGGCGCCGCTCATGGCTATCATGCGTGCCTCATTGTGAGGCGATACATGCATGCTGACGTTGTTGAAACTCCTCAAAGATGGTCGATTCCACTCAGGGCAAGCGCTTGGTGCTGCACTTGGCGTTAGCCGCAGTGCAGTCTGGAAGCAGCTCCAGCTTTTGGAATCAAACCTGAACCTGTCGATTCATAAAGTTCGTGGTCGTGGCTATCAGTTAGCTGCACCGCTTGAGCTCCTTGAGCAGGACCAGTTGACTGCCAGCCCATGGCCTGTCTCTATTCATGATTCATTAGACTCCACTAATGCCGAGGCCTTGCGCGCGATCGACAGTGGCACTGCGGCGCCGTTTGTTGTTACGGCTGAGCGGCAAACTGCTGGTCGTGGACGAAGAGGCCGCAAATGGGTCAGTCCTTTCGCAGAAAATATCTACTACAGCCTTGTTCTTCGCATGGATGGCGGGATGCGCCAGCTTGAAGGGCTTAGCCTTGTGGTTGGTCTGGCAGTACTGAGTGCGCTTCGCGGGGTGGGGATATCTGACGCCGGCCTCAAATGGCCAAATGATGTGCTCGTAGGCAACAAGAAAATTGCCGGCATTTTGCTTGAGTTGGTCGGCGATCCGGCTGATGTGTGTCATGTGGTTCTGGGGATCGGCATTAACGTCAATATGCGGGTGGCCAGCGAGGTAGATCAGGCCTGGACCTCGGTATTTCTCGAGTCAGGTCATTCGGTAAACCGCAATGCGCTGATTTCGAAACTCAACGATAGCCTGCTTGTGTATCTGAATCGCCATGCTACCGAGGGCTTTTCGGCATTGCAGGCGCAGTGGGAGCAAAACCACTTGTGGCAGGGTCGTGAAGTCTCTCTGATAGCTGGAGTGCATCAGGTGGATGGCACTGTCATGGGTATTGATCAGCAGGGCGCGCTGCGCATGAGTGTCAATGGCGAAGAGAAAGTGTACAGCGGCGGTGAGCTTAGCTTGAGGTTGCGCCATGATTCTTGAGATGGACTGTGGCAACAGTTTTATAAAGTGGCGTGCCCTTGACGCGGGGGTGGCGGTGGGTGGGGGCGTAGTTGACTCTGATGCTGCGCTGCTGGCCGCGGTGTTGGCCGTTCCGGGGTTGAACATCACCCACTGCCGGTTGGTCAGTGTGCGCAGTGATGATGAGACATCGAGCCTAGTGGCCTCCATCGTGACGACCTTTGGTGTGGCTGCACAGTGCGCGCAGCCTGCAAGGAGTGCCGCAGGTGTCAGTAACGGTTATGAGGAGTTTGCCCGTTTGGGGCTCGATCGCTGGCTTGCCGTGGTTGGTGCTTTTGAGTTGGCGAAGAGCGCGTGCCTGGTACTGGATTTCGGTACGGCGGTAACGGCGGACTTCGTGGCTGCTGACGGTCAGCACCTGGGCGGGTTTATTTGTCCCGGGATGCCCTTGATGCGCGATCAGTTGCGCACTCATACACGCCGTATCCGGTATGACGACCTCTCTGCGGAGCAGGCCTTGCTCCAGCGTACGCCCGGGCGTACGACGGTTGAGGCTGTTGAGCGTGGGTGTTTGTTGATGCTGCGGGGCTTTGTGATGACCCAGCTGGAATTGGCGCGCGAGTACTGGGGAGAAGACTTTGAAGTTTTTCTTACCGGCGGTGACGCAAGCCTGGTAAAGGATATGGTTCCAGAAGCGCACTTGGTGCAAGACCTGGTATTTGTCGGTTTGGCGGTGGTTTGTCCCCTTCCTTGAGGTTTCTATGCGTTGGCTGTTTCTGCTGCTGGTTGTACTGAATGTCTTTTATTACATATGGCACCAGCAAGAGGCTCCGTTGAGGGCCAAAGAAGTTGTTTCCTTGTCTTTGTACAAGGGCAGTCATCAGGGCATACGCCTGCTTGGCGAGGTGCCGCCGGCAGGTGGGGGAGGTGCAGTCGCCATTGACCAGGCGCTGAGTGCGCAATGCATGTTTTTAGGCAATTTACCTGTGCAAGAACAGCTGCACGGCCTGCAGCGCAGGTTGTCTGAGATGGGGATAGCATCTACCCAAGTCGAAGGTGAGCAGGCTGAAATGCCTGGCTATGCCCTCAAGATCAGCCCGCAAGGCATTGCTGCGGCCAGTGAAATGGTTTTGCAGAACCTTGTTAATGAATTCAATGGGTTAAAATACAAAAAAATGCGCTGTGAGGGCTTGCAGGTACCCGATAGTTTGCATAGAATGGCGCCCGCTCCACAGTGAACGCCAAACAGGCTACTAGGTGTGAAGCGAGTCAAGTTGCTAACTTCCTGATTTAATTGAAGAAAGTGGTTGACATAAGGTTGGAATGATGTAGAATTCTAACCAGCTCAGGAGGGGTTCCCGAGCGGCCAAAGGGATCAGACTGTAAATCTGACGTCTACGACTTCGAAGGTTCGAATCCTTCCCCCTCCACCATATTTAAGCTAGAGCAGCAAGATTTGCGGGTGTAGTTTAGTGGTAGAACCTTAGCCTTCCAAGCTAATGATGCGGGTTCGATTCCCGCCACCCGCTCCAGTCTAGCTGTTTTCGCGACATGTTTTGCTCTTGTAGCTCAGTTGGTAGAGCACACCCTTGGTAAGGGTGAGGTCAGCGGTTCAAATCCGCTCAAGAGCTCCATATAACAAGGCAGATATGAAAATATCTGCCTTTGTTTTAACAGGTGCATAGCCTGTCTGGGGTGTTTGCTGGTGGCGCTGTTTTTAGGTGTCGCTGCCCTGGTTGGTTGTTACGGTTGTGAGTAGCTCGCATTCTGCTATTCGCTGGCAATTCTCTGCTTGGACAGGGTTGATTGCAAAAGTAATTGCGCTTGTTGTTGAAAAGTCTCTCTCGTGTCGGCATAATCCGCGGCTCGATAATGTTTTAGGTCAGTAGCTCAATTGGCAGAGCGACGGTCTCCAAAACCGTAGGTTGGGGGTTCGATTCCCTCCTGACCTGCCAGATTCGCTCATTGCGTCTGGCTTTCTTTTCACAGGATCCTCTTTGATGACTCCCAAGGCTGAAGTTCAAGGCTCTCGCTTCGATCTCCTCAAGTGGCTTGTAGTGGTAGCTCTTGTGGTGGTTGGCGTTGTTGGGAATCAGTATTATTCTGGTTCGCCGATCCTGTATCGCGTCATTGCACTTCTTGTGATTGCTGCTGTTGCTGCCTATGTGGGCTTGCAGACGGCAAAAGGCAAGTCGTTCGCTGTCCTGGTAAAGGAAGCTCGTACTGAGATTCGTAAAGTCGTATGGCCAACTCGCCAAGAAACTACGCAGACCACGTTGATCGTGGTGGCTGTTGTTCTTGTTATGGCGTTGCTGTTGTGGGGTTTGGATTCCCTGCTCGGCTGGCTCGTTTCCTTGATTGTTGGCTAAGGGTGTCCCGTGGCTAAGCGTTGGTACGTAGTGCATGCTTATTCGGGTTACGAAAAGCATGTTATGCGCTCTCTGATAGAGCGTATTAAGCTGGCAGGCATGGAAGATGGCTTCGGCGAAATTCTGGTTCCCACTGAAGAAGTGGTTGAAATGCGTAATGGCCAGAAGCGCAAAAGCGAACGCAAGTTCTTCCCTGGTTATGTGCTGGTTCAGATGGACATGAGCGAAGGGACTTGGCACTTGGTCAAGGACACTCCGCGTGTCATGGGCTTCATTGGTGGTACTGCTGATAAACCGGCACCTATCACTGATAAAGAAGCAGAAGCAATTCTGCGTCGCGTAGCTGATGGCAGCGACAAGCCCAAGCCGAAAACACTGTTCGAGCCGGGCGAAGTTGTCCGTGTTACCGACGGTCCGTTTGCCGATTTCAATGGCACGGTCGAAGAAGTTAACTACGAAAAGAGCCGCATTCAAGTGGCGGTGCTCATTTTCGGTCGCTCTACTCCGGTAGAGCTAGAGTTTAGCCAGGTCGAAAAGGTCTAGTTAAACACGAATCCCAACCCCATGGCCTAGGCTGTGGGGTTTTGTCGTCACTGGGATAAACGCGCAAGTAACCGGGGAGCCTCTTTAGGCGATTGAACCCGTAATTGGAGTGCCTCATGGCTAAGAAGATTACCGCTTACATCAAGCTGCAAGTGAAGGCCGCTCAGGCTAACCCAAGCCCACCTGTTGGTCCGGCTCTGGGTCAGCACGGCGTGAACATCATGGAATTCTGCAAGGCTTTCAACGCCCGTACTCAGGGTATTGAGCCAGGCCTGCCGACTCCAGTGATCATCACTGTATACAGCGACCGTAGCTTCACGTTCGAAACCAAGTCGACCCCTGCTTCGGTTCTGCTGAAGAAGGCTGCCGGTCTGACTAGCGGTTCCGCTCGTCCAAACACCGTTAAGGTTGGCACTGTAACTCGTGCTCAGCTGGAAGAAATCGCGAAAACCAAAAACGCGGATCTGACTGCAGCTGATATGGAAGCAGCCGTGCGTACTATCGCCGGTTCTGCTCGTAGCATGGGCCTTAACGTGGAGGGTGTGTAATGGCTAAGCTGACCAAGCGTCAAAAGGCAATCGCCGGTAAAATCGAAGCTGGCAAGTCTTACAATTTTGTAGACGCTGCTGCTTTGCTGGCTGAGCTGTCGACTGTAAAATTCAGCGAGTCTTTCGACATCGCCGTTAACCTGGGCGTAGACCCACGTAAATCTGACCAGGTTGTTCGTAGCGCTACTGTGCTGCCACACGGCACTGGCAAGACTGTACGTGTTGCTGTGTTCACTCAGGGTCCAGCTGCTGAAGCTGCTCTGGCTGCCGGCGCTGATCGCGTTGGTATGGACGACCTGGCTGCCGAAATGAAAGGCGGCGACCTGAACTACGACGTAGTTATTGCATCCCCGGACGCAATGCGTGTTGTTGGTCAGTTGGGTCAGATCCTGGGCCCACGTGGTCTGATGCCTAACCCTAAGGTTGGTACTGTAACTCCAGACGTAGCCACCGCTGTTAAGAACGCGAAGGCTGGTCAGGTTCGTTATCGCACCGACAAAAACGGTATCATTCACACTTCCGTTGGCAAGATCGGCTTCGACGCCGTTCAGCTGAAGGAAAACGTTGAAGCCCTGATCGCTGATCTGAAGCGTATCAAACCAGCTTCCTCGAAAGGTATTTATGTTAAGCGCGTAACCCTGAGCACCACTATGGGCCCGGGCCTGGTCATCGACCAGGGTTCCCTGGACGCGTAAGACAAAATTGGCGCAGTCAAATGCGCCAATTGAAAGATTGGGGTCCCTGCCTGGCGGGGGCTATCCAAGACCGTAGGCGGCGAAAGCCTTAAACCTCAAGCCTACGCAGATGGTGCTCCCGGTTCCTTACCGAATCAGACACCAAAACGACATCAGGCCTCGGCCAGATGAAACGGTAACAAGCAGGAGTTAAACCCGTGGCAATTAAACTCGAAGACAAGAAGGCCATCGTCGCTGAAGTCAACGAGGCTGCCAAAGTTGCCCTGTCCGCTGTTGTGGCTGATGCCCGCGGTGTGACAGTAGGCGCTATGACCGGACTCCGTAAAGAGGCTCGTGAAGCTGGCGTTTACGTACGTGTTGTACGTAACACCCTGCTCAAGCGCGCTGTTGCTGACACTGAATACAGTGTTCTCAACGACGTGTTCACTGGCCCGACCTTGATTGCATTCTCGCAAGAACATCCGGGCGCTGCTGCTCGTATCTTCAAAGAGTTCGCAAAAGGTCAGGATAAGTTCGAGATCAAGGCAGCTGCGTTCGAGGGCAAGTTCCTCGCAGCTAATCAGATCGACGTACTGGCAAGTCTGCCGACCCGTGACGAAGCAATTTCTCAGCTGATGAGCGTGATTCAAGGCGCTACCAGCAAATTGGCTCGTACTCTGGCGGCCCTTCGCGACCAGAAAGAAGCTGCTGCAGCCTAAGGCTGAGCGACTCCTTTCAGCGTTTATTGTTTATTTCGATGGCCGCGTAGGCTGTCACCCCAATACAGGAATTTATAGTCATGTCTCTGACTAACGACCAAATCATCGAAGCAATCGGCGAAAAATCCGTTCTGGAAATCGTTGAACTGATCAAAGCAATGGAAGAGAAGTTCGGCGTTTCCGCTGCTGCTGCTTCTGCTGGTCCTGCTGCTGCCGCTGCTGTTGTTGAAGAGCAAACTGAATTCAACGTTATGCTGCTGGAAGCTGGCGAGAAGAAAGTTAACGTGATCAAGGCTGTTCGTGAGCTGACTGGTCTGGGCTTGAAAGAAGCCAAGGCAGTAGTTGACGGCGCTCCAGCTATGGTACTGGAAGCTGTTGCTAAAGAAGCAGCTGACAAAGCCAAGGCTACCTTGGAAGAAGCAGGCGCTAAAGTCGAGCTGAAGTAAGCATCGACCTTGCGTTTCCAGCCCAGGCGTTAAGCTGAGGCTGATGGCTGGTGGCTCTTGCCACCGGCCTTTTTCCGTTATTGGCAGCCGACTAGGTTGGTGCCTTTAACGTGCTGTAACCACCCTGTGCGGTGGAGCAAACCAAGGGGTTTGCACGATTTTCTGGCTGCTCCCGTCGGGAGAGGCCAAACAAGCAGGTGACCAAGCTGGGGAACGCTGATGGCTTACTCATATACTGAGAAAAAACGTATCCGCAAGGACTTTAGCAAGTTGCCGGACGTCATGGATGTGCCGTATCTCTTGGCAATCCAGCTGGATTCGTATCGTGAATTCTTGCAGGCGGGAGCGACTAAAGATCAGTTCCGCGACGTGGGCCTGCATGCGGCCTTCAAATCCGTTTTCCCGATCATCAGCTACTCCGGCAATGCTGCGCTGGAGTACGTCGGTTATCGCTTGGGCGAACCGGCATTTGATGTCAAAGAATGCGTGTTGCGTGGCGTAACGTACGCCGTACCTTTGCGGGTAAAAGTTCGTTTGATCATTTTCGACAAAGAATCGTCGAACAAAGCGATCAAGGACATCAAAGAGCAAGAAGTCTACATGGGTGAAATCCCCCTGATGACTGAAAACGGTACCTTCGTAATCAACGGTACCGAGCGTGTAATTGTTTCCCAGCTGCACCGTTCCCCGGGCGTGTTCTTTGACCACGACCGCGGCAAGACGCACAGCTCCGGTAAGCTGCTTTATTCCGCGCGTATCATTCCTTACCGTGGTTCGTGGCTCGACTTCGAGTTCGACCCGAAAGACTGCGTGTTCGTGCGTATTGACCGTCGTCGCAAGCTGCCTGCATCGGTATTGCTGCGCGCGCTGGGTTATACCACTGAGCAAGTGCTGGACGCGTTCTACACCACCAACGTGTTCCACGTTCAGGGTGAGAGCATCAGCCTGGAGCTGGTTCCACAGCGTCTGCGCGGTGAAATCGCGGCCATCGACATTACCGATGACAAAGGCAAGGTGATTGTTGAGCAGGGTCGTCGTATCACTGCTCGTCATATCAACCAGCTGGAAAAAGCCGGTGTCAAAGAGCTCGTTATGCCTCTGGACTATGTCCTGGGTCGCACAACGGCCAAGGCTATCGTGCATCCGGCTACTGGCGAAATCATTGCTGAGTGCAACACCGAGCTGACCACTGAAATCCTGGCAAAAGTTGCCAAGGGCCAGGTTGTTCGCATCGAAACGTTGTACACCAACGATATCGACTGCGGTCCGTTCGTCTCCGACACGCTGAAGATCGACTCCACCAGCAACCAACTGGAAGCGCTGGTCGAAATCTATCGCATGATGCGTCCAGGCGAGCCGCCAACCAAAGACGCTGCCGAGACTCTGTTCAACAACCTGTTCTTCAGCCCTGAGCGCTATGACCTGTCTGCGGTCGGCCGGATGAAGTTCAACCGTCGTATCGGTCGTACCGAGATCGAAGGTTCGGGCGTGTTGTGCAAAGAAGACATCGTTGCCGTGCTGAAGACCCTGGTCGACATCCGTAACGGTAAAGGCATCGTCGATGACATCGACCACCTGGGTAACCGTCGTGTTCGCTGTGTAGGCGAAATGGCCGAGAACCAGTTCCGCGTTGGCCTGGTACGTGTTGAGCGTGCGGTCAAAGAGCGTCTGTCGATGGCTGAAAGCGAAGGCCTGATGCCGCAAGACCTGATCAACGCCAAGCCTGTGGCTGCGGCGGTGAAAGAGTTCTTCGGTTCCAGCCAGCTGTCCCAGTTCATGGACCAGAACAACCCTCTGTCCGAGATCACCCACAAGCGCCGTGTTTCTGCACTGGGCCCGGGCGGTCTGACGCGTGAGCGTGCGGGCTTTGAAGTTCGTGACGTACACCCGACTCACTACGGCCGTGTTTGCCCTATTGAGACGCCGGAAGGTCCGAACATCGGTCTGATCAACTCCCTGGCTGCCTATGCGCGCACCAACCAGTACGGCTTCCTCGAGAGCCCGTACCGTGTAGTGAAAGACGCACTGGTAACCGACGAGATCGTTTTCCTGTCCGCCATCGAAGAAGCTGATCACGTGATCGCTCAGGCCTCGGCCACGATGAACGACAAGAAAGTGCTGATCGACGAGCTGGTTGCTGTTCGTCACTTGAACGAATTCACCGTCAAGGCGCCGGAAGACGTCACCTTGATGGACGTTTCGCCGAAGCAGGTTGTTTCGGTTGCAGCGTCGCTGATCCCGTTCCTGGAACACGATGACGCCAACCGTGCGTTGATGGGTTCCAACATGCAGCGTCAAGCTGTACCAACCCTGCGCGCTGACAAGCCGCTGGTAGGTACCGGCATGGAGCGTAACGTAGCTCGTGACTCCGGCGTTTGCGTCGTGGCTCGTCGTGGCGGCGTGATCGACTCTGTTGATGCCAGCCGTATCGTGGTTCGTGTTGCTGATGACGAAGTTGAAACTGGCGAAGCCGGTGTCGACATCTACAACCTGACCAAATACACCCGTTCCAACCAGAACACTTGCATCAACCAGCGTCCGCTGGTGCGCAAGGGTGACCGTGTACAGCGTAGCGACATCATGGCTGACGGCCCGTCCACCGATATGGGTGAACTGGCGCTGGGTCAAAACATGCGCATCGCGTTCATGGCCTGGAACGGTTACAACTTCGAAGACTCCATCTGCTTGTCGGAACGAGTTGTTCAAGAAGATCGCTTTACCACGATCCATATTCAGGAACTGACCTGTGTGGCACGTGACACCAAGCTTGGGCCTGAAGAGATCACTGCAGACATCCCTAACGTGGGTGAAGCTGCACTGAACAAACTGGACGAAGCCGGTATCGTTTACGTAGGTGCTGAAGTTGGCGCCGGCGACATTCTGGTAGGTAAGGTCACTCCGAAAGGCGAGACCCAGCTGACTCCGGAAGAGAAGCTGTTGCGTGCCATCTTCGGTGAAAAAGCCAGCGACGTTAAAGACACCTCCCTGCGCGTACCTACCGGTACCAAAGGTACTGTTATCGACGTGCAGGTCTTCACCCGTGACGGCGTTGAGCGTGATGCTCGTGCACTGTCGATCGAGAAGACCCAGCTGGACGAGATCCGCAAGGATCTGAACGAAGAGTTCCGTATCGTTGAAGGCGCTACCTTCGAACGTCTGCGCTCTGCTCTGGTTGGCCGCATTGCCGAAGGTGGTGCCGGTCTGAAGAAAGGTCAGGAAATCACCAATGAAATCCTGGACGGTCTTGAGCATGGTCAGTGGTTCAAACTGCGCATGGCTGAAGATGCTCTGAACGAGCAGCTTGAAAAGGCTCAGGCTTACATCATCGATCGCCGTCGTCTGCTGGACGACAAGTTCGAAGACAAGAAGCGCAAACTGCAGCAGGGCGATGACCTGGCTCCAGGCGTGCTGAAAATCGTCAAGGTTTACCTGGCAATCCGCCGTCGCATCCAGCCGGGTGACAAGATGGCCGGTCGTCACGGTAACAAGGGTGTGGTCTCCGTGATCATGCCGGTTGAAGACATGCCGTACGATGCCAATGGCACCCCGGTTGATGTGGTCCTCAACCCGTTGGGCGTACCTTCGCGTATGAACGTTGGTCAGATTCTCGAAACTCACCTGGGCCTCGCGGCCAAAGGTCTGGGCGAGAAGATCAACCTCATGATTGAAGAACAACGCAAGGTCGCTGACCTGCGTAAGTTCCTGCATGAGATCTACAACGAAATTGGCGGTCGTCAAGAAAGCCTGGATGACTTCTCCGATCAGGAAATCCTGGATCTGGCGAAGAACCTTCGCGGCGGTGTGCCAATGGCTACCCCGGTGTTCGACGGTGCCAAGGAAAGCGAAATCAAGGCAATGCTTCGTTTGGCAGACCTGCCAGACAGCGGCCAGATGGTGCTGACTGATGGTCGTACCGGCAACAAGTTCGAGCGTCCGGTTACCGTTGGCTACATGTACATGCTGAAGCTGAACCACTTGGTAGACGACAAGATGCACGCTCGTTCTACCGGTTCTTACAGCCTGGTTACCCAGCAGCCGCTGGGTGGTAAGGCACAGTTCGGTGGTCAGCGTTTCGGGGAGATGGAGGTCTGGGCGCTGGAAGCCTACGGCGCGGCATACACTCTGCAAGAAATGCTCACAGTGAAGTCGGACGATGTGAACGGCCGTACCAAGATGTACAAAAACATCGTGGACGGCGATCACCGTATGGAGCCGGGCATGCCCGAGTCCTTCAACGTGTTGATCAAAGAAATTCGTTCCCTCGGCATCGATATCGATCTGGAAACCGAATAACACGTGACGCGAATCGAGAGCGGGGCTGTATGGCCCGCTCTCTGCTCCGCCAGGAGGAAAGGCCTTGAAAGACCTACTGAATTTGCTGAAAAACCAGGGTCAAGTCGAAGAGTTCGACGCCATCCGTATTGGATTGGCATCGCCTGAGATGATCCGTTCGTGGTCGTTCGGTGAAGTTAAAAAGCCGGAAACCATCAACTACCGTACGTTCAAGCCTGAGCGTGACGGCCTGTTCTGCGCCAAGATCTTTGGCCCGGTAAAGGATTACGAGTGCCTGTGCGGTAAGTACAAGCGCTTGAAGCACCGCGGTGTGATCTGTGAGAAGTGTGGCGTTGAAGTCGCACTGGCCAAGGTCCGTCGCGAGCGCATGGCTCACATCGAACTGGCTTCGCCGGTTGCTCACATCTGGTTCCTGAAATCGCTGCCGTCCCGTATCGGCTTGCTGATGGACATGACCCTGCGTGATATCGAACGCGTTCTCTACTTCGAGAGCTATGTCGTTATCGATCCGGGCATGACCACTCTGGAAAAAGGTCAGCTGCTGAACGATGAGCAGTACTTCGAAGCGCTGGAAGAGTTCGGCGACGACTTTGATGCCCGCATGGGTGCTGAAGCTGTCCGTGAACTGCTGCACGCTATCGACCTGGAGCACGAGATTGGCCGTCTGCGTGAAGAAATTCCGCAAACCAACTCTGAAACCAAAATCAAGAAGCTGTCCAAGCGCCTGAAGTTGATGGAAGCCTTCCTGGGCTCCGGCAACCTTCCGGAGTGGATGGTTCTGACCGTTCTGCCGGTTCTGCCGCCAGATCTGCGTCCTCTGGTACCGTTGGATGGCGGTCGTTTCGCGACTTCCGACCTCAACGACCTGTACCGTCGAGTGATCAACCGTAACAACCGCTTGAAGCGCCTGCTTGATCTGTCCGCTCCGGACATCATCGTGCGCAACGAAAAGCGTATGTTGCAAGAAGCGGTCGACGCACTGCTCGACAACGGCCGTCGTGGTCGCGCTATCACCGGTTCGAACAAGCGTCCTCTGAAATCCCTGGCTGACATGATCAAGGGTAAGCAAGGTCGTTTCCGTCAGAACTTGCTCGGTAAGCGTGTTGACTACTCGGGTCGTTCGGTAATTACCGTAGGTCCGACCCTGCGTCTGCACCAGTGCGGTCTGCCGAAGAAAATGGCTCTCGAGCTGTTCAAGCCGTTCATTTTCGGCAAGCTGGAAATGCGTGGTCTTGCTACCACCATCAAAGCCGCCAAGAAGATGGTTGAGCGCGAGTTGCCGGAAGTGTGGGACGTTCTCGCTGAAGTTATCCGCGAACACCCGGTTCTTCTCAACCGTGCACCGACCCTTCACCGTCTGGGTATCCAGGCGTTTGAACCGGTACTGATCGAAGGTAAAGCTATCCAGCTGCACCCTCTGGTCTGTGCTGCGTACAACGCCGACTTCGACGGCGACCAAATGGCCGTGCACGTACCGCTGACACTGGAAGCCCAGTTGGAAGCGCGCGCGTTGATGATGTCGACCAACAACATTCTGTCGCCAGCCAACGGTGAGCCAATCATCGTTCCGTCGCAGGACGTTGTATTGGGTCTGTACTACATGACGCGTGAAGCGATCAACGCCAAAGGCGAAGGTCGTGTATTCGCTGACTTGCAGGAAGTTGACCGTGTATTCCGTGCCGGCGAAGCCGCACTGCACGCCAAGGTCAAGGTTCGTATCAACGAAACCGTCAACGACCGTGATGGCGGCAGCGTGACCAACACCCGTATCGTCGACACCACTGTCGGCCGTGCGCTGTTGTTCCAGGTTGTGCCAAAAGGTTTGTCGTACGACGTCGTCAACCTGCCGATGAAGAAAAAAGCGATCTCCAAGCTGATCAACCAGTGCTACCGCGTGGTTGGTTTGAAAGAGACCGTGATCTTCGCTGACCAGTTGATGTACACCGGTTTTGCTTACTCGACCATCTCCGGCGTTTCCATCGGTGTTAACGACTTCGTTATCCCGGATGAAAAAGCTCGCATCATCGCTGCTGCAACCGATGAAGTGAAAGAGATCGAAAGTCAGTACGCCTCCGGCCTGGTAACCCAGGGCGAGAAGTACAACAAGGTAATCGACCTTTGGTCGAAAGCTAACGATGAAGTTTCCAAGGCGATGATGTCCAACCTCTCGAAAGAGAAGGTAATCGACCGCCACGGCAACGAAGTCGAGCAAGAATCGTTCAACTCGATGTACATGATGGCCGACTCTGGCGCACGGGGTTCTGCTGCGCAGATCCGTCAGCTGGCCGGTATGCGTGGTCTGATGGCCAAGCCGGACGGTTCCATCATCGAAACGCCGATTACTGCGAACTTCCGTGAAGGTTTGAGCGTACTTCAGTACTTCATCTCGACTCACGGTGCTCGTAAGGGTCTGGCGGATACCGCCTTGAAAACAGCTAACTCCGGTTACCTGACACGTCGTCTGGTAGACGTTGCACAAGATCTGGTTGTGACTGAAGTTGACTGCGGTACCGAACACGGTCTGCTGATGACTCCGCACATCGAAGGCGGCGACGTTGTTGAGCCATTGGGTGAGCGCGTACTGGGTCGAGTAATCGCCCGTGACGTATTCAAGCCGGGCACCGAGGAAGTTATCGTTCCTGCAGGCACCCTGGTTGACGAGAAGTGGGTTGAATTCATCGAGCTGAACAGCATCGACGAAGTGATCGTGCGCTCGCCAATCAGCTGCGAAACCCGTTTCGGTATCTGCGCCAAGTGCTACGGCCGTGATCTGGCTCGTGGTCACCAGGTGAACATCGGTGAAGCTGTCGGCGTTATCGCTGCCCAGTCGATCGGTGAGCCGGGTACACAGCTGACCATGCGTACGTTCCACATCGGTGGTGCGGCAAGCCGGACCTCCGCTGCTGACAGCGTTCAGGTGAAGAATGGCGGTACTGTCCGTCTGCACAACCTGAAGCACGTTGAGCGTGTAGATGGCTGCCTGGTTGCAGTATCCCGTTCCGGTGAGCTGGCCATTGCTGATGACTTCGGTCGTGAGCGTGAGCGTTACAAGCTGCCGTACGGCGCCGTGATTTCGGTTAAAGAAGGTGACAAGGTTGACGCTGGCTCTATCGTAGCCAAGTGGGATCCTCACACTCACCCAATCGTTACCGAAATGAAAGGTACCGTGACCTACGTGGGCATGGAAGAAGGCATCACGATCAAGCGTCAGACTGACGAATTGACCGGTATGACCAACATTGAAGTGCTTGATGCCAAAGACCGTCCAGCTGCCGGCAAGGACATTCGTCCAGCCGTCAAGATGGTGGGTGTTGATGGCAAGGATCTGCTGTTGCCAGGTACCGACGTACCGGCTCAGTACTTCCTGCCAGCGAACGCCTTGGTCGGTGTAGCGGATGGTGCGGAAATCGCGATCGGTGACGTTATCGCTCGTATTCCGCAAGAAACTTCGAAAACTCGAGACATCACCGGTGGTCTGCCACGGGTTGCTGACTTGTTCGAAGCCCGTCGTCCGAAAGAAGCCTCGATTCTGGCTGAAGTCAGCGGCACCATCGCGTTCGGTAAAGAAACCAAAGGCAAGCGCCGTCTGGTTATTACCCCGAACGACGGTACTGATCCGTACGAAGAGCTGATTCCAAAGTGGCGCCACCTGAACGTCTTCGAAGGCGAACAAGTGAACCGCGGCGAAGTTATCTCCGACGGTCCAAGCGATCCACACGACATCCTGCGTCTGCTGGGTGTGAGTGCGCTGGCCAAGTACATCGTTAACGAGATCCAGGACGTTTACCGTCTGCAAGGCGTAAAAATCAACGATAAGCACATCGAGACCATTCTGCGTCAGATGCTGCGTAAAGTTGAGATTGCCGAGTCTGGCGATTCCACCTTCATCAAGGGCGACCAGATGGAGTTGACGCAGGTATTGACCGAGAACGAGCGTCTGGGCAACGAAGACAAGTTCGTGTCCAAGTTCACTCGCGTCCTGCTGGGTATCACCAAGGCGTCGTTGTCGACTGAATCGTTCATCTCGGCGGCCTCTTTCCAGGAGACCACTCGAGTACTGACCGAAGCGGCGGTAACCGGCAAGCGCGATTACCTGCGCGGCCTGAAAGAAAACGTTGTCGTGGGTCGTCTGATCCCGGCAGGTACCGGTTTGGCATACCACAGCGAGCGTAAGCGCCGCCGTGAGGCTGACAAGCCGTTGCGCGTAAGCGCCAGTGAAGTGGAAGCTGCACTGACCGAAGCGCTGAACTCGAGCGGTAACTGAGTTCTGCGGTAAATGATGGGCGGGCCCCGGCAGTTCCGTTCATCGAATCGAGACAATTTGTCTGGGTTTGATGAGTGGAAGTGTCGGGGCCTTGCCTTGACTGGGGGCAAGATCCTCTTTAGACTCTTGTACCCCTAAATTTGGCGGGAATTCGTTCCTGCCATTTTGCTTTTCTTGCAAGACAATAGCGTCGCAAGACAACAGTGGAGCTAGTAGATGGCAACTATCAACCAGCTGGTACGTCAGCCGCGTAAGCGTATCGTCGAGAAATCCGACGTACCTGCGCTGCAAAACTGCCCGCAACGTCGTGGCGTATGCACCCGTGTGTATACAACTACGCCGAAAAAACCTAACTCGGCACTGCGTAAAGTATGCCGTGTGCGCCTGACCAACGGTTTCGAGGTTTCCTCGTACATCGGTGGTGAAGGTCACAACCTGCAAGAACACAGCGTGGTACTGATTCGTGGCGGTCGTGTAAAAGACTTGCCAGGTGTTCGTTACCACACCGTTCGCGGCTCTTTGGATACTTCCGGCGTTAAAGGTCGTAACCAAGGTCGTTCGAAGTACGGTACCAAGAAGCCGAAGTAGTCTTCGGTTTCCGGTAAATAATGCAGATTTCTTTTTTTCTGAGTCGATAAGAGTAAGGTCGGACCTGCATCCCTGGGGTGTAATGGTTCCGAGCTAACCTGAAGACCGTTTGAGGGCTTATCCATGCCAAGAAGACGCGTAGCAGCCAAGCGCGAAGTGCTTGACGATCCAAAATACGGAAGCCAAATTCTGGCCAAGTTCATGAACCACGTGATGGAAAGCGGCAAAAAAGCCGTTGCCGAGCGTATCGTTTATGGCGCGCTGGAAAAGGTTAAAGAACGCAAGAACAGCGATCCCCTGGAACTCTTCGAGAAAGCTCTCGACGCCATCGCTCCGCTGGTCGAAGTGAAGTCGCGCCGTGTAGGCGGTGCTACTTACCAGGTTCCGGTCGAAGTTCGCCCGTCCCGTCGTAACGCCCTGGCAATGCGCTGGTTGGTAGACTTCGCCCGCAAGCGCGGCGAGAAGTCTATGGCTCTGCGTTTGGCTGGCGAACTGTTGGACGCTGCCGAAGGTAAAGGTGCTGCTGTTAAGAAGCGTGAAGACGTGCACCGTATGGCCGAAGCTAACAAAGCTTTCTCGCACTACCGCTTCTAATTTCAGCTTCACTAATTTTGCGAGGGCTTTATGGCTCGTACTACTCCGATTAGTCGCTACCGTAACATCGGTATCGTCGCTCACGTGGATGCTGGTAAAACCACCACCACCGAGCGCGTACTGTTTTACACTGGCAAAAGTCACAAAATGGGCGAGGTGCATGATGGCGCCGCGACCACAGACTGGATGGTTCAGGAGCAGGAGCGTGGTATTACCATTACTTCTGCTGCCATTACCGCCTTCTGGAAAGGTTCTGCCAAGCAGTACAAGGACGAACACCGCTTCAACGTAATCGATACCCCGGGCCACGTTGACTTCACTATTGAAGTTGAGCGTTCCCTGCGTGTACTCGACGGCGCTGTCGTTGTGTTCTGTGGTACCTCGGGCGTTGAGCCTCAGTCGGAAACCGTATGGCGTCAAGCCAACAAATACGGCGTTCCACGTCTTGTTTACGTAAACAAGATGGACCGTGCTGGTGCCAACTTCCTGCGCGTTATCGAGCAGATCAAGAAGCGTCTGGGCCACACTCCAGTTCCAATCCAGTTGGCTATCGGTTCCGAAGACAACTTCCAGGGTCAGATCGATCTGATCAACATGGAAGCTGTGTACTGGAACGATGCTGACAAAGGTATGGTTCCTGTTCGCAAAGAAATTCCAGCTGAGCTGAAAGATCTTGCTGACGAGTGGCGCGACAACATGGTTCAGGCTGCGGCCGAAGCCAATGAAGAGCTGATGAACAAGTACCTCGAAGGTGAAGAATTCACCATCGCGGAAATCAAGGCGGCTCTGCGTCAGCGTACTATCGCTGGTGAGATCGTCCTGGCTGTTTGCGGTTCTTCCTTCAAGAACAAGGGTGTTCCCCTGGTTCTCGACGCCGTTATCGACTTCCTGCCTGCTCCGACTGATATTCCTGCCATCAAGGGTACTGACCCGGATGACGAGACTATCGAACTGGAGCGTCATGCAGACGACAACGAGCCGTTCTCGGCTCTGGCGTTCAAGATCGCTACCGACCCATTCGTGGGTACCTTGACCTTCGTCCGTGTTTACTCGGGCGTGTTGAACTCCGGCGACGGCGTAATCAACTCGGTTAAGGGCAAGAAAGAGCGCGTGGGTCGTATGGTGCAAATGCACGCAAACGCCCGTGAAGAAATCAAGGAAGTACGCGCTGGTGACATCGCGGCCTTGATCGGCATGAAGGACGTCACCACTGGTGAGACTTTGTGCAACGCTGACAAGCCAATCATTCTGGTTCGTATGGACTTCCCGGAGCCGGTTATTTCGGTTGCCGTAGAGCCTAAGACCAAGGATGACCAGGAAAAAATGGGTGTTGCACTGGGCAAGCTTGCTCAGGAAGATCCATCTTTCCGCGTTAAAACTGATGAAGAGACTGGTCAAACGATCATCTCTGGCATGGGCGAGCTGCACCTGGACATCCTGGTTGACCGGATGCGCCGTGAGTTCAACGTCGAAGCCAACATCGGTAAGCCTCAGGTTTCCTATCGTGAGCGCATCACGAAGAACTGTGAGATCGAAGGCAAGTTCGTTCGTCAGTCCGGCGGTCGTGGCCAGTTTGGTCACTGCTGGATTCGTTTTGCACCTGCTGACGAAGGTCAGGAAGGTCTGCAGTTCGTGAACGAAGTGGTAGGTGGTGTGGTTCCTAAGGAATACATCCCGGCTATCCAGAAGGGTATCGAAGAGCAGATGAAGAACGGTGTTGTTGCCGGCTATCCGCTGATCGGCCTGAAGGCTACCGTGTTTGATGGTTCTTACCACGACGTCGACTCGAACGAGATGGCGTTTAAGGTGGCTGCTTCCATGGCGACCAAGCAACTGGCTACCAAAGGTGGTGGTGAGCTGCTTGAGCCGATCATGGCGGTAGAGGTTGTTACACCTGAAGACTATATGGGTGACGTGATGGGCGACTTGAACCGTCGTCGCGGCATGATCCAGGGTATGGAAGATACGGTCTCCGGCAAAGTAATTCGTGCTGAAGTACCGTTGGGTGAAATGTTCGGTTATGCGACCGACGTTCGTTCCATGTCCCAGGGTCGCGCAAGCTACTCTATGGAATTCAAAAAATACGATACAGCTCCGGCGCACATCGTCGAAACTGTTACTAAAAAACAAGGCTGATTTAGTTCAGTCCTTTAGGCAAGGAGTTAATTGTCGTGGCTAAAGAAAAATTTGATCGTTCCCTACCGCACGTCAACGTTGGCACTATCGGTCACGTTGACCATGGTAAAACCACGCTGACTGCAGCTCTGACCCGTGTTTGCTCCGAAGTTTTCGGTTCGGCAATCGTTGACTTCGATAAAATCGACAGCGCGCCAGAAGAAAAAGCTCGTGGTATCACGATCAACACTGCGCACGTTGAATACAACTCGCATATTCGTCACTACGCTCACGTTGACTGCCCAGGTCACGCTGACTATGTGAAGAACATGATCACCGGTGCTGCTCAGATGGACGGCGCTATCCTGGTTTGTTCGGCCGCTGATGGTCCGATGCCACAAACCCGTGAGCACATCCTGCTGTCCCGTCAGGTTGGCGTTCCGTACATCGTGGTTTTCCTGAACAAGGCTGACCTGGTAGACGACGCTGAGCTGCTGGAACTGGTTGAGATGGAAGTTCGTGACCTGCTGTCGACTTACGACTTCCCAGGCGACGACACTCCGATCATCATCGGTTCGGCTCGTATGGCGCTGGAAGGCAAAGACGACAACGAAATGGGCACCACTGCCGTTCGTAAACTGGTTGAAACTCTGGATACCTACATTCCAGATCCAGTACGTGTTATCGACAAGCCGTTCCTGATGCCAATCGAAGACGTATTCTCGATCTCCGGTCGCGGTACTGTTGTAACTGGCCGTATCGAGCGCGGTATCGTTCGCGTTCAAGATCCGCTGGAAATCGTTGGTCTGCGTGACACTACTGTTACCACCTGCACCGGCGTTGAAATGTTCCGTAAGCTGCTCGACGAAGGTCGTGCGGGCGAGAACTGCGGCGTGCTGCTGCGCGGCACCAAGCGTGACGACGTTGAGCGTGGCCAGGTTCTGGTTAAGCCAGGCTCGGTTAAGCCACACACTACCTTCGAAGCTGAAGTGTACGTGTTGAGCAAAGAAGAAGGCGGCCGTCACACTCCGTTCTTCAAAGGCTACCGTCCTCAGTTCTACTTCCGTACAACTGACGTAACTGGTAACTGCGAACTGCCGGAAGGCGTTGAGATGGTAATGCCGGGCGACAACATCAAAATGGTTGTTACCCTGATCAAAACCATCGCAATGGAAGACGGTCTGCGTTTCGCAATCCGTGAAGGCGGTCGTACCGTTGGCGCTGGCGTTGTAGCCAAAATCATCGCGTAAGTGATGATTGCCTGAAAAAAGCCCCCGCTCAGCGGGGGCTTTTTTTATTGAGTTGACACCTACTGGGGTCGTCTATAGAATTGCGCCTCCTTTTAACGGGCGTATTGCGCTCGGTGGGAACAGCAATCTGGAGTCTGAAATCCAATGCAAAATCAGCAAATCCGTATCAGGTTGAAGGCTTTTGACCATCGCCTGATCGACCAATCAACCCAGGAAATCGTGGAAACCGCGAAACGTACTGGTGCTCAAGTGCGTGGTCCAATTCCACTGCCTACCCGTAAAGAGCGGTTCACCGTTCTGGTCTCCCCGCACGTCAACAAAGACGCGCGTGACCAGTACGAGATCCGTACTCATAAGCGCGTACTGGACATCGTCCAGCCAACGGATAAAACCGTTGATGCACTTATGAAGCTTGATCTTGCGGCCGGTGTGGAAGTGCAGATCAGCCTCGGCTAAGACTTGGGTCTTAGTCGTGTAACGCTCTGAAATGGGCGGCCATAGCGGGTGAAAGCCCCGTACACTCATGAGGTTTACAACATGACTATTGGTGTAGTCGGTCGTAAATGCGGTATGACCCGTATTTTCACCGAAGAAGGTGTCTCCATTCCGGTCACGGTCATTGAGATCGAGCCGAATCGCGTCACCCAGTTCAAAACTGAAGAAACCGATGGCTATCGTGCAGTGCAAGTCACTGTCGGCGAGCGTCGCGCTTCGCGTGTAACAGCTGCTCAAGCGGGTCACTTCGCTAAAGCAAACGTTGCCGCCGGTCGTACCGTAATGGAATTCCGTCTTGAAGAAGGCGAGTACCAGGCTGGCGATCTGATCAACACTGAAATCTTCACCGCTGGCCAACTGGTTGATGTAACCGGTCAGTCCAAGGGTAAAGGCTTCCAGGGTACGATCAAGCGTTGGAATTTCCGTGGCCAAGACAACACTCACGGTAACTCCGTTTCCCACCGCGTCCCGGGCTCTATTGGCCAGTGCCAGACTCCTGGTCGTGTATTCAAGGGCAAAAAAATGTCCGGTCATATGGGCGCTGAGCGCGTGACCGTGCAGTCCCTGGAAGTAGTGCGCGTCGACGCTGAACGCAATCTGTTGTTGGTCAAGGGTGCTGTTCCTGGCGCTACTGGCGGCAACCTGGTTGTACGTCCAGCGGCCAAGGCTCGCGGTTAAGGGGAAGCTGACATGCAATTAAATGTAAATGACGCTCAAGCGATCGAAGTTTCCGAACTGACTTTCGGCGGCGAATTCAACGAGACGCTGGTTCACCAAGCAGTCGTGGCCTACATGGCCGGCGGCCGTCAAGGTAGCAAGCAGCAAAAGACCCGTTCCGACGTTCGTGGTGGCGGTAAGCGCCCTTGGCGTCAGAAAGGTACTGGCCGTGCTCGTGCCGGTACTATCCGTAGCCCAATCTGGCGTGGCGGCGGTACCACTTTCGCAGCTCGTCCACAGGATCACTCCCAGAAGCTGAACAAGAAGATGTATCGCGCAGCAATGCGTTCCATCCTTGCTGAGCTGGTGCGTACTGATCGTCTGGTCGTGGTTCAGGACTTCGCTGTTGAAGCGCCGAAAACCAAAGATCTGCTCAGCAAGCTGAATGGCATGGGTCTGACTGATGTCCTGATCGTGTCTGAAGGTGTTGATCAGAACCTGTACCTGGCTGCTCGTAACCTGCCACACGTTGATGTACGTGACGTGCAAGGTTCCGATCCAGTTAGTCTGATCGCATACGACAAGGTGTTGATCACCGTGTCGGCCGTGAAGAAATTCGAGGAGCTGCTGGGATGAACCAGGAACGCGTATTTAAAGTTCTGCTTGGCCCGCACGTTTCCGAGAAGGCTACGGTTCTGGCAGACAAGAAAGGCCAGTTCGTTTTCAAGGTTGCTACCGATGCAACCAAGCTGGAAATCAAGAAGGCCGTCGAAAGCCTGTTCAGCGTGAAAGTTGAGCGTGTTACTACCCTGAACGTTCTGGGTAAGAGCAAGCGCACCGCTCGCGGCGTGGGCAAGCGTAATGACTGGAAGAAGGCAGTAATCTCCCTTCAGCCAGGCCAAGATCTCGATTTCAGCAGCAGTGCTGAGTAAGGAAGGGGTGCATCATGGCAATCGTTAAATGCAAACCGACTTCCCCTGGCCGCCGTCATGTGGTCAAGGTGGTCAACCAGGAGCTGCATAAAGGCGCTCCTCACGCACCGCTGCTCGAGAAGAAATCGAAGTCTGGTGGTCGTAACAACAATGGCCGTATTACCACTCGTCACATCGGTGGTGGTCATAAGCAGCATTACCGTATGGTCGACTTCCGTCGCAACGACAAAGATGGCATTCCAGCCACTGTTGAGCGTATCGAATACGATCCAAACCGTACTGCTCACATCGCTCTGATGCTGTACGCAGACGGCGAGCGCCGCTACATCATTGCCCCTAAAGGCGTGAGTGCTGGCGACCAGCTGATTTCGGGTGCTTTGGCCCCAATCAAGCCGGGTAACTCGTTGCAACTGCGCAGCATTCCAGTTGGTAGCACCGTACACGGCATCGAATTGAAGCCGGGTAAAGGCGCGCAAATCGCACGTTCCGCTGGTGCTTCGGCTCAGCTGGTCGCTCGTGATGGTGTCTATGTGACCCTGCGTCTGCGCTCTGGTGAAATGCGTAAAGTACTGGCTGAATGCCGTGCGACCCTGGGTGAAGTCTCGAACTCCGAGCACAGCCTGCGTTCGCTGGGTAAAGCTGGTGCCAAACGCTGGCGTGGCGTTCGCCCAACCGTTCGTGGTGTTGCCATGAACCCGGTTGACCACCCACATGGTGGTGGTGAAGGTCGTACCTCTGGTGGTCGTCATCCGGTATCGCCATGGGGCTTCCCGACTAAGGGCGCGAAGACTCGTGGTAATAAGCGTACCGACAAAATGATCGTCCGTCGTCGCAAGTAAATAGAGGGATACGACAGTGCCACGTTCTCTGAAAAAAGGTCCTTTTATTGATCTTCACCTACTGAAGAAGATCGAAGTGGCGGCGGAAAAGAACGATCGCAAACCGGTGAAAACCTGGTCGCGTCGTTCGATGATCCTGCCACAAATGGTCGGTCTGACCATCGCTGTGCATAACGGTCGTCTTCATGTCCCAGTTCTCGTGAACGAAGACATGGTTGGCCATAAACTAGGCGAGTTTGCCGGTACCCGCACTTATCGTGGGCACGTGGCAGACAAGAAAGCCAAGCGTTAAGGGGTAAGGAACGATGGAAGTAGCCGCTAAGTTGTCGGGCGCTCGAATCTCCGCCCAGAAAGCCCGCTTGGTCGCCGACCAGATCCGCGGGAAGAAGGTGGGCGAAGCGCTCAACCTGTTGGCTTTCAGCAACAAGAAAGCCGCCGAGATCATCAAGAAAGTGCTGGAGTCGGCCGTAGCCAACGCCGAGCATAACGAAGGCGCAGACGTTGACGACTTGAAAGTCGCCACCGTTTTCGTCAACGAAGGGCGTTCGCTGAAGCGCATCATGCCGCGTGCCAAAGGCCGCGCTGATCGCATCGTCAAGCGGTCTTGCCATATCACTGTCAAGGTTGCTGACAAGTAACGGAGTCGAAGAGATGGGTCAGAAAGTACATCCCATTGGCATTCGCCTGGGAATCGTCAAGGAGCACACCTCCGTCTGGTACGCAGACGGCCGGACTTATGCGGACTACTTGTTCGCTGATCTGAAGGTGCGTGAATACCTCCAAGACAAACTAAAAAGCGCGTCCGTAAGCCGTATCGATATCCATCGTCCGGCCCAAACTGCACGTATCACCATCCACACCGCTCGTCCAGGTATCGTTATCGGGAAGAAAGGTGAAGATGTTGAGAAACTGCGTCAGGACCTGACCAAGCAAATGGGTGTGCCTGTGCACATCAATATCGAAGAGATCCGCAAGCCGGAACTCGACGGTATGCTGGTTGCGCAGAGCGTAGCTCAGCAGCTGGAGCGTCGTGTAATGTTCCGTCGCGCGATGAAACGCGCTGTACAGAACGCTATGCGCATTGGTGCCAAAGGCATCAAAATCCAAGTGAGCGGTCGTCTCGGCGGTGCTGAAATCGCACGTACTGAATGGTATCGCGAAGGTCGTGTGCCATTGCACACCCTGCGTGCCGACATCGACTATGCCAACTACGAAGCTCACACCACTTACGGTGTGATCGGTGTAAAGGTTTGGATCTTCAAAGGCGAAGTAATTGGTGGTCGCCAAGAAGAACTGAAGCCACAAGCACCAGCGCCTCGTAAAAAAGCTGCTAAGTAAGGGGTACGCCAAATGTTACAACCTAAGCGTACGAAGTTCCGCAAGCAAATGACTGGCCACAACCGTGGCTTGGCATTGCGCGGTAGCAAAGTCAGCTTCGGCGAATACGCGCTGAAGTCTGTTGCTCGTGGTCGTCTCACCGCTCGTCAGATCGAATCAGCGCGTCGTGCACTGACCCGTCACGTTAAGCGTGGCGGCAAGATCTGGATCCGTGTATTCCCGGACAAGCCTATTTCCAAAAAGCCCCTAGAAGTTCGTATGGGTAAAGGTAAGGGTAACGTGGAATATTGGGTTGCCCAGATTCAGCCAGGCAAAGTCCTGTATGAAATCGAGGGTGTTACTGAAGAGCTGGCGCGTGAGGCTTTCGCCCTGGCTGCTGCAAAGCTGCCGCTCGCCACCTCCTTTGTTAAACGGACGGTGATGTGATGAAAGCGAATGAACTTCGTGAAAAATCCGCACAGCAGCTGAACGAGCAACTGCTCGGCTTGCTGCGCGACCAGTTCAATCTGCGTATGCAGAAAGCAACTGGCCAGTTGGGGCAGTCGCATCTGCTCTCGCAAGTTAAGCGTGACATCGCTCGCGTGAAGACTGTGCTCAAACAGCAGGCAGGTAAGTAATCATGGCTGAAGCCGAAAAGACTGTCCGTACGCTGACTGGCCGTGTTGTCAGCGACAAGATGGACAAAACCATCACCGTTCTGATCGAGCGTCGCGTTAAGCACCCGATCTACGGTAAATACGTTAAGCGTTCGACTAAGCTGCACGCGCACGACGAAACCAATCAGTGCCACATCGGCGACAAAGTCACTATTCGTGAAACTCGTCCGATGGCCAAGACCAAGTCTTGGGCACTGGTTGATGTTCTCGAACGCGCTGTGGAAGTCTAAGGACTAGGGGTCGGAGAAATTATATGATTCAGACTCAATCCATGCTCGATGTGGCCGATAACAGCGGCGCACGCCGCGTTATGTGCATCAAGGTGCTGGGTGGCTCCCATCGTCGTTACGCTGGTATCGGTGACATCATCAAAGTTACCGTGAAGGAAGCAATTCCTCGCGGTAAAGTGAAAAAAGGCCAAGTGATGACTGCTGTTGTAGTCCGCACTCGTCACGGCGTACGTCGTGCTGATGGCTCCATTATCCGCTTTGATGGCAACGCTGCTGTTCTTCTGAACAACAAGCAAGAGCCGATCGGCACCCGTATCTTTGGGCCAGTGACCCGTGAACTTCGTACTGAGAAGTTCATGAAGATCGTCTCGCTCGCCCCAGAAGTGCTGTAAGGAGATCCGACATGCAAAAGATTCGTCGTGACGACGAGATCATCGTGATCGCCGGCAAAGACAAAGGTAAGCGCGGTAAGGTGCTTAAGGTTCTCGCTAACAACCGTTTGGTTATTGGCGGTCTGAACCTGGTTAAGCGTCATACCAAGCCTAACCCGATGTCGGGCGTACAAGGCGGTATCGTCGAGAAAGAAGCTCCACTGGACGCTTCTAACGTGGCCATCTTCAACAGCGAAACCAGCAAAGCAGATCGCGTTGGTTTCAAAGTAGAAGAAGGCAAAAAAATTCGTGTCTTCAAGTCGACCCAAAAAGCGGTTGATGCTTGAACACTGCTAGGTAGATGAGACCATGGCACGACTAAAAGAGATTTACCGGAAGGAAATCGCTCCGAAACTTAAGGAAGAACTTAAGCTTTCGAACGTGATGGAAGTTCCGCGCGTTACCAAAATCACCCTGAACATGGGTTTGGGCGAAGCGATCGGTGATAAGAAAATCATCGAGCACGCTGTAGCTGATTTGGAAAAAATCACGGGTCAAAAATGTGTAGTGACCTACGCTCGCAAGTCCATCGCAGGCTTCAAAGTTCGCGAAGGCTGGCCGATCGGCGTTAAGGTTACTCTGCGCCGTGAGCGTATGTACGAATTCCTGGATCGTCTGCTGTCGATCTCCCTGCCTCGGGTACGCGACTTCCGCGGCCTGAATGCCAAGTCCTTCGATGGTCGTGGTAACTACAGCATGGGCGTAAAAGAGCAGATCATCTTCCCGGAAATCGACTACGACAAAATCGATGCTCTCCGCGGTCTGGACATTACCCTGACCACCACTGCTCGGACAGATGATGAAGGTCGCGCCTTGCTGCGTGCTTTCAAATTCCCGTTCCGCAACTGATTGGAGTAGGACCATGGCTAAGATGAGCATGAAAAACCGCGAGCTGAAACGTCAGCTCACGGTTGCCAAGTTCGCCAAGAAGCGTGCAGCACTGAAAGCTATCATCGTGGATCTGAACGCAAGTCCAGAAGCACGTTGGGAAGCTCAAGTTGCTCTGCAGAAGCAGCCACGTGACGCAAGCGCTGCGCGCATGCGTAACCGCTGCCGCCTGACTGGCCGTCCGCATGGTGTTTACCGCAAGTTCGGCCTTGGCCGTAACAAATTGCGTGAAGCAGCAATGCGTGGCGACGTACCAGGTCTGGTTAAAGCCAGCTGGTAAGGCGCACAGGCAAAGTTACCCCTGTCAGGGTTGCAAGATCCTGACAGCCGGTGACCTTGAATATGAATCAAGCCCCTATTGGGGCTTGATTCATTTCTGGCGTGTGTCTAGAATGACCGGCTCGCCTGAGCCCGTGCTTTTTAAGCATTGAGTACTCGGCGACAGTTGTAGCCGCAAGGCTAATTCTTTTTGTATCAGGAGCGTCTAGCCCATGAGTATGCAGGACCCGTTAGCGGACATGCTAACTCGAATCCGTAATGCCCAGATGGCTGAAAAGTCCGTCGTAAGCATGCCATCTTCCACGTTGAAGGTAGCTGTAGCCAAAGTTCTCAAAGACGAAGGTTACATCGCGGATTATCAGATCAGCAGCGAAATCAAGCCACTGCTGTCTATCGAGCTGAAGTACTTCGAAGGCCGTTCGGTTATCGAAGAAGTTAAGCGCGTTAGCCGTCCAGGCCTGCGTCAGTACAAGTCCTCCGAAGATCTGCCGAAAGTTCGTGGCGGTCTGGGTGTGTCTATCGTCTCCACCAGCAAAGGTGTGATGACGGATCGTGCTGCGCGCGCTGCCGGTGTCGGCGGCGAAGTTCTTTGCACTGTGTTCTAAGGGGGGATAAGCATGTCACGCGTCGCTAAGAACCCCGTTAAGCTGCCAGCTGGTGTCGAAGTAAAATTCGCCGGCCAACAGCTTTCGGTGAAGGGTGCCAAGGGTACTCTAGAACTGAACATCCATTCGTCCGTTGAGATTGTTGAAGAAGCTGGTGAGCTGCGTTTCGCTGCTCGCAATGGCGATCAACAAACTCGCGCAATGGCTGGTACCACTCGTGCGTTGGTAAACAACATGGTCCAAGGCGTAAGCCAAGGCTTCGAGCGCAAGCTCCAGCTGGTCGGTGTTGGTTACAAAGCGCAAGCAAAAGGCACAGTGCTGAACCTGGCTCTTGGCTTCTCGCACCCAGTGGATTACGAGTTGCCGGAAGGCATCACCGCTGAGACTCCTAGCCAAACCGATATCCTGATCAAGGGTATTGATAAGCAGCTGGTAGGTCAGGTGGCCGCTGAGATCCGCGGTTTCCGTCCGCCAGAGCCTTATAAAGGCAAGGGTGTACGTTACGCGGACGAAGTCGTCCGTCGTAAAGAAGCCAAGAAGAAGTAGGGCATAGCAAATGACCGACAAAAAAGTTACTCGCCTGCGCCGCGCTCGCAAAGCACGTCTGAAAATGCACGAACTCGAAGTCGTGCGTCTCTGCGTGTTCCGCTCGGCACAGCACATATACGCCCAGGTCATCTCGGCCGACGGCAGCAAAGTCCTGGCAAGCGCCTCGACTTTGGACAAAGAACTGCGTGATGGTGCCACTGGCAACATCGACGCGGCCACAAAGGTTGGCCAGCTGGTCGCTACGCGTGCAAAAGCCGCTGGCGTCTCGCAGGTGGCTTTCGACCGCTCTGGCTTCAAGTACCACGGCCGCGTGAAAGCGCTGGCTGAGGCTGCTCGTGAAGCTGGGCTGGAGTTCTAAGTTATGTCAAATAACGACCAAAAGCGCGACGAAGGCTACATTGAGAAGCTGGTTCAAGTTAACCGCGTAGCCAAAACCGTTAAAGGCGGCCGTATCTTCACTTTCACCGCGTTGACCGTGGTTGGTGATGGTAAAGGGCGCGTTGGCTTCGGCCGTGGCAAGTCACGTGAAGTGCCTGCTGCGATCCAGAAGGCAATGGAAGCTGCTCGCCGCAACATGATTCAAGTGGACCTTAACGGCACCACTCTGCAGTACGCCATGAAATCCGCCCACGGCGCTTCCAAGGTTTACATGCAGCCTGCTTCTGAAGGTACCGGTATCATCGCTGGCGGCGCTATGCGTGCTGTCCTCGAAGTTGCTGGCGTTCAGAACGTACTGGCCAAGTGCTACGGCTCGACTAACCCGGTAAACGTGGTTCACGCCACTTTCAAAGGTTTGAAAGCTATGCAATCTCCTGAATCTATTGCCGCCAAGCGTGGCAAAAGCGTCAAGGAGATCTTCTGATCATGGCTACCGTTAAAGTAACGCTGATCAAAAGCATGACCGGCCGTATCCCTAACCACAAACTGTGCGTTAAGGGTCTGGGTCTGCGTCGCATCGGTCACACTGTAGAAGTACTTGATACTCCCGAGAATCGCGGGATGATCAACAAGGCTTACTACATGCTGCGTGTAGAGGGTTAATCGATGAAACTCAATGATCTGAGTCCAGCGCCGGGTTCCCGTCGCGAAAAGCATCGTCCGGGCCGTGGTATCGGTAGTGGTTTGGGTAAGACTGGTGGCCGTGGTCACAAAGGTCAGACCTCCCGCTCCGGTGGCACCATTGCTCCAGGCTTTGAAGGCGGTCAACAGCCGCTGCATCGCCGTCTGCCTAAGTTCGGTTTCGTATCCCTGAAAGCCATGGATCGCGCAGAAGTGCGTTTGTCCGAGCTGGCTAAAGTGGAAGGCGACATCGTAACTGTGCAGACCCTGAAAGATGCCAACGTGATCAACGTCAACGTACTGCGTGTGAAAATCATGCTGTCCGGTGAAGTGACTCGCGCTGTCACAATCGGCAAGGGAATCGGCGCCACCAAAGGTGCGCGTTCGGCTATCGAAGCAGCTGGCGGCAAGTTCGAGGAATAAATGGCTAAGCAAGGTGCTCTCTCAGCGCTCAGCAAAGGCGGGTTATCCGAGCTCTGGGCTCGACTGCGTTTTCTATTCCTGGCGATTATCGTCTACCGGATAGGCGCACACATCCCAGTTCCAGGTATCAACCCGGACCGGCTGGCGGACCTGTTTCGACAGAATGAGGGGACCATACTTAGCTTGTTCAACATGTTTTCCGGCGGCGCGCTGGAGCGGATGAGTATTTTTGCGCTGGGGATCATGCCGTACATTTCGGCATCGATCATCATGCAGCTTATGTCCGCTGTCAGCCCGCAACTGGAGCAGTTGAAGAAGGAAGGTGAAGCTGGCCGTCGCAAGATTAGCCAGTACACCCGCTACCTCACTGTCGCTCTTGCTCTTGTCCAGGCTATTGGCATGTCCATTGGTCTGGCAGGGCAAGGCGTAGCGTTCACTGGTGACCTGGGCTTCCATTTCGTTGCAGTAACCACGTTTGTGGCGGGTGCAATGTTCATGATGTGGCTGGGTGAGCAGATTACTGAGCGTGGTGTTGGCAACGGTATCTCGATGTTGATTTTTTCGGGTATCGTCGCCGGTCTTCCGAGAGCAATCGGGCAGTCTTTCGAGTCTGCACGTCAGGGCGATATCAATATCTTCGCTCTGGTTGCTATCGGTTTGCTGGCAGTAGCGATTATCGGTTTTGTGGTGTTCATTGAGCGTGGCCAGCGTCGTATTGCTGTTCACTACGCCAAGCGTCAGCAGGGCCGCAAGGTGTTTGCTGCGCAGACTAGCCACCTACCGCTGAAAGTGAATATGGCCGGTGTTATCCCGGCTATTTTTGCGAGCAGCAT
This sequence comes from Pseudomonas bubulae, assembly GCF_900618535.1. Classification (GTDB taxonomy): domain Bacteria; phylum Pseudomonadota; class Gammaproteobacteria; order Pseudomonadales; family Pseudomonadaceae; genus Aquipseudomonas; species Aquipseudomonas bubulae. Next base: position 30,106 of record NZ_UYJA01000002.1, read on the forward strand.
TTTGCTGTTCCCGGCTTCGCTGGGTGCCTGGTTCGGTCAGTCTGAAGGTATGGGCTGGTTGCAGGACATCTCGCAGTCGATCGCTCCTGGTCAGCCGTTGAATATTCTGCTGTTTAGTGCAGGGATTATTTTCTTCTGCTTCTTCTATACGGCGTTGATGTTCAATCCGAAAGACGTAGCGGAAAACCTGAAGAAGTCCGGTGCCTTTATTCCGGGTATCCGTCCAGGTGAGCAGTCGGCACGCTATATTGATGGCGTTTTGACTCGTTTGACTCTGTTCGGTGCTCTTTATATGACGGCCGTGTGCCTGTTGCCCCAGTTCCTGGTGGTTGCGGCAAACGTTCCGTTCTACCTTGGCGGGACCTCGTTGCTGATCGTTGTTGTGGTTGTTATGGACTTCATGTCCCAAGTACAATCGCACCTCGTTTCGCACCAGTACGAATCCCTGATGAAGAAAGCCAACCTGAAGGGCTACGGCAGCGGCATGCTCCGCTGAAGTACTACCCCGTAAGGTGAGAGGAGTTGGTGATGAAAGTTCGTGCATCGGTGAAAAAGCTGTGCCGTAACTGCAAGATTATTCGCCGCGAAGGTGTTGTTCGGGTAATTTGCAGCGCGGAACCACGTCACAAACAGCGCCAAGGCTGAGTGTGATCTGTTTGAAGCCCAGCAGCTAGTGCGCTGCTGGGTTGATTATTTGTTATTACAGCGATATTATCTCGCGCCCTATTTCTTGGCTTCCGGGGCGTAGGTAGCTGTCAATTGGAGTCCCACTGAATGGCCCGTATTGCAGGCGTTAACATTCCAGATAACAAGCACACTGTTATCTCGCTGACCTACATCTATGGTGTTGGTCGCACTACCTCACAGAAAATCTGTGCGGATGCTGGTGTAAACCCAGCCGCTAAGATCAAGGATCTGAGCGACGAGCAGATTGAGTTGCTGCGTGGCGAAGTGGCGAAGTTCACCACTGAAGGTGACCTGCGTCGTGAAGTCAACATGAAAATCAAACGCTTGATGGACCTGGGCTGCTACCGCGGTCTGCGCCATCGTCGTGGTCTTCCAGTGCGCGGTCAGCGTACCAAGACCAACGCGCGTACTCGCAAAGGTCCGCGTAAGCCGATCCGCAAGTAATCGCACCAGCGAATCGACAGGAATTTAGTCATGGCAAAACCTGCTGCTCGTCCTCGTAAAAAAATTAAAAAGACAGTGGTTGATGGCATCGCCCACATCCACGCGTCTTTCAACAACACCATCGTGACCATCACGGATCGTCAGGGTAACGCGCTTTCTTGGGCTACCTCTGGTGGTTCGGGTTTCCGCGGTTCACGCAAGTCCACGCCGTTCGCTGCTCAAGTAGCTGCTGAACGTGCTGGTCAAGCTGCGCTGGAATATGGCCTGAAAAACCTTGACGTTAACGTCAAGGGCCCAGGTCCAGGTCGTGAGTCCGCTGTCCGTGCTTTGAACGGCTGTGGCTATAAGATCGCCAGCATCACCGACGTGACGCCAATCCCGCACAACGGGTGCCGTCCGCCGAAGAAGCGCCGCGTGTAATCAGGAGACTGTAAAGAATGGCTCGTTACATTGGTCCAAAATGCAAACTGGCACGTCGTGAAGGCACTGATCTCTTCCTGAAGAGTGGTGTGCGCGCTATCGAATCGAAGTGCAATATTGAAGCTGCTCCAGGCATCCACGGCCAACGCCGCGGTCGCCAATCCGACTACGGTACCCAACTGCGTGAAAAGCAGAAGGTCCGTCGTATCTACGGCGTTCTCGAGCGTCAGTTCAGCGGCTACTACAAACAAGCTGCTGGCAAAAAAGGTGCAACCGGTGAAAACCTGCTGCAACTGCTCGAATGCCGCCTGGATAACGTCGTATACCGTATGGGTTTCGGTTCTACTCGTGCCGAATCTCGTCAGTTGGTATCGCACAAGTCGATCAGCGTTAACGGTCAGACCGTAAACGTTCCGTCCTACCAGGTTCGTGCTGGTGACGTGGTCGCTATCCGCGAGAAAGCAAAGAACCAGCTTCGCATTGTCCAAGCTCTCGATCTGTGTGCCCAACGTGGCCGCGTAGAATGGGTAGAAGTAGACACTGAGAAGAAGTCGGGCGTTTTCAAGAACGTTCCTGCTCGCAGTGATCTGTCCGCCGACATCAACGAAAGCCTGATTGTCGAGCTCTACTCCAAGTAAGGGCTAGAAAATAGGTGCATCCATGCAGATTTCGGTAAATGAGTTCCTGACACCTCGCCATATTGATGTGCAAGTTGTCAGTCCAACCCGCGCTAAAATCACTCTCGAGCCTCTCGAGCGTGGTTTTGGCCACACCCTGGGCAACGCGCTGCGCCGCATCCTGTTGTCCTCAATGCCAGGCTGTGCAGTAGTCGAGGCCGAGATTGACGGTGTGCTCCACGAGTACAGCGCCATCGAAGGTGTACAGGAAGACGTAATTGAAATCCTGTTGAACCTTAAAGGTCTGGCTATCAAGCTGCACGGCCGTGACGAAGTTACGCTGACCTTGTCGAAGAAGGGTTCGGGGGTGGTTACCGCTGCCGATATTCAGCTGGATCATGATGTCGAGATCGTTAATCCCGATCACGTAATCGCCAACCTGGCGTCTAACGGCGCCTTGAACATGAAGCTCACCGTAGCTCGTGGTCGTGGTTATGAACCAGCAGACTCGCGTCAGAGCGATGAAGACGAAAGCCGCAGCATTGGTCGCTTGCAGCTGGATTCTTCGTTCAGCCCGGTTCGCCGTATCGCATACGTGGTGGAAAACGCCCGTGTCGAGCAGCGCACCAACCTGGACAAGCTGGTTATTGATCTGGAAACCAACGGTACACTGGATCCTGAAGAGGCCATTCGTCGTGCTGCAACCATCCTGCAACAGCAGTTGGCTGCATTCGTCGACCTCAAAGGTGACAGCGAGCCAGTGGTAATCGAGCAGGAAGACGAGATCGATCCGATCCTGCTTCGTCCTGTTGACGATCTGGAACTGACCGTGCGTTCGGCCAACTGCCTTAAGGCGGAGAACATTTACTACATCGGTGACCTGATTCAGCGCACCGAAGTAGAACTGTTGAAGACTCCGAACCTGGGCAAGAAATCCTTGACTGAAATCAAGGACGTTCTGGCCTCCCGTGGTCTGTCCCTCGGCATGCGCCTCGACAACTGGCCGCCTGCAAGTCTTAAGAAGGACGACAAGGCGACTGCCTGATCGTCGTAATCACCGAACGTTGTGTTTGGTAAGGAATGAACCATGCGTCATCGTAAAAGTGGTCGTCACCTGAGCCGCACTAGCTCGCACCGCAAGGCTATGTTTCAAAACATGGCAGTGTCGTTGTTCGAGCACGAGCTGATCAAAACGACTCTGCCGAAAGCCAAAGAATTGCGTCGCGTTGCTGAGCCGCTGATTACTCTGGCCAAGATTGATTCTGTTGCTAACCGCCGTCTGGCCTTCGACCGTACTCGTTCGAAAGCCATGGTTGGTAAGCTGTTCAACGATCTGGGCAAGCGTTATGCAACTCGTGAGGGTGGCTACCTGCGCATCCTCAAGTGCGGTTTCCGCGCTGGCGACAACGCGCCTATGGCGTACGTCGAGTTGGTTGATCGTCCAGTTGGCGGTGAAGCTGTATCCGCTGAGTAAGACGTCAGTCTCTACAAAGAACCGGGCCTAGTGCCCGGTTTTTTGTGCGCGTTCGATTATGATTATCTATTGATTCTCATCATTTAATGCATTTGCCCATGTGTAATTCATGGTCAATACTCCTCGTCAGCCGATTAGCCGGCAGTACAAAGACTGACTGAGGAAGCAAACATATGAGCCAGACCAAAACGCTTACAACCGCCAGCGGCGCTCCAGTTGCGGATAACCAGAATTCTCGTTCTGCCGGTCCTCGTGGCCCATTGCTGCTTGACGATTTTCATCTGATCGAAAAGCTCGCGCACTTCAACCGTGAAAACATTCCTGAGCGTCGCGTACACGCCAAGGGTTCAGGCGCCCATGGCACTTTCACCCTGACCCGTGACATGGCTCAGTACAGCAGTGCCAAGCTGTTTGACACCATCGGCAAGCAAACCCCCACTTTTCTGCGCTTCTCAACGGTAGGTGGCGAGCGCGGCTCGGCAGATACCGAGCGTGATCCACGTGGCTTTGCCCTCAAGTTCTACACCGAGGAAGGTAACTGGGACATCGTCGGTAATAACACCCCTGTATTCTTCATTCGCGACCCGTTGAAGTTTCCCGACTTTATCCACACCCAAAAACGCCTCCCGCAAAGCAACCTGAAAAGCGCACAGATGATGTGGGACTTCTGGTCGCACTCCCCTGAGTCGCTGCACCAGGTCACCATCCTGTTTTCCGATCGCGGCATTCCAGATGGTTACCGCCATATGCATGGCTTTGGCAGCCACACGTACAGCCTGATCAATGCTGCGGGTGAGCGTCACTGGGTCAAGTGGCATTACAAAACCAAGCAGGGCATCAAGAACCTGCCGCCTGAAGAGGCTGCGCGCCTTGCCGGTACCGACCCGGATTACGCACAGCGTGACTTGTTTGGCGCCATCGAACGCGGTGACTTTCCGAAATGGCGCGTATGCATGCAGGTCATGACTGAAGCTCAGGCTGCAGCCCACTATGAGAACCCGTTTGACGTGACCAAGACCTGGTCGCAGAAAGAGTTCCCGCTGATTGAAATCGGTGAGCTGGAGCTGAACCGCAACCCGCTGAACTACTTTGCCGAAGTGGAGCAGGCTGCGTTCGGGCCAAGCAATATGATCCCGGGTGTGGGCCTGTCGCCTGACCGCATGCTGCAAGGCCGTGTGTTCGCGTATGCCGATGCCCATCGCTACCGTGTAGGCACCAACCACCAGCACCTGCCGATCAACTCACCACGGGTACCTGTGCATAACTATCAGCGTGATGGCTCTATGGCCTTCGGCAACAATGGTGGTGCTGCACCGAACTATGAGCCGAACAGCTATGGCGACGCGCCAAAACAAGCACCGCAATATGCTGAGCCGCCATTGGCCCTCAGTGGTGCAGCTGATCGTTACGATCATCGTGTAGACAGCGATTACTACAGCCACGCCGGTGCCCTGTTCCGACTGATGAACGACGAGCAGAAAGCCCTGCTGATCAACAATATTGCAGGGGCTATGGAGGGTGTGACGGGGGATGTCGTCGAGCGTCAGCTGCAGCATTTCTACAATGCTGATCAGGCTTATGGTGATGGTGTTGCCAAGGCGTTGGGTGTACAGCGTAACTAACTCTAAGTGAGAAGCAGAACCGCCCTCAATTGGGCGGTTTTTGCGTTATTTAACCTTGTTTTCTCTGAAAAACAGGGTTTTTATTGCGATTTAGCCGTGACCTCTCAGTCGGCTTGGTTCAAACTACAGCCTTTCAAGCAGGGAGATGTAAGGCAATGCAAGGCCACCCGGATGTAATCGATTATCTCAATACGTTGCTGACCGGCGAGTTGGCTGCGCGTGACCAATATTTCGTCCATTCCCGTATGTACGAGGATTGGGGTTTCACCAAGCTTTACGAGCGTATCAACCACGAGATGGAGGAAGAGGCACAACACGCTGATGCGTTGATGCGCCGGATTCTGATGCTCGAGGGTACGCCGCGCATGCGCCCTGACGACCTGGATGTGGGTACTACGGTGCCTGAGATGTTCGCTGCCGACCTGCGCCTGGAATATAAAGTCCGTGCCGCGCTGTGCAAAGGCATCGCCCTGTGCGAACTGCACAAGGACTACGTGAGCCGTGACATGTTGCGTGTTCAGCTGGCAGACACCGAAGAAGACCACACCTACTGGCTGGAAAAACAGCTGGGCCTGATCAAGTCGATCGGCTTGCAGAACTACCTGCAATCGCAGTTCTGATCCAGGGAAGCTGAGATGCTTTTGGTGGGAGCGTGGCTTGCCCGCGATGCAGGCAACACGGTCTGGCTTGTGTGTCGCGGCGTTACCTTCGCGAGCAAGCCCGCTCCCACAAGAGCTTGATTTGCGCTCAGTAAAAAGCCCCTGCCATCTCACGATGGCAGGGGCTTTTTCGTACCGCGATTTAAGCCTTGTCGCGAATCAACAGTGGCTTCAGGTAGAAGCCCGTGTGTGATTGCTTCATCTCGGCTACTTCTTCCGGTGTACCGGTAGCAATGATCTGCCCGCCCTTGGAACCCCCCTCAGGGCCGAGATCCACCAGCCAGTCAGCGGTCTTGATCACGTCCAGGTTGTGTTCGATCACTACCACGGTGTTGCCATGGTCGCGAAGACGATGCAGCACATCCAGCAACTGCTGGATGTCAGCAAAGTGCAAACCGGTAGTAGGCTCATCGAGGATATACAAGGTCTTGCCTGTATCGCGCTTGGACAGCTCACGGGACAACTTGACCCGTTGCGCCTCACCGCCTGACAGCGTGGTGGCGGATTGTCCTAGCTTGATATAGGACAAGCCTACATCCATCAGCGTTTGCAGCTTACGCGCCAGTGCAGGCACGGCATCGAAGAACACTCGCGCTTCTTCGATGGTCATTTCCAGCACTTCGTGGATGCTCTTGCCCTTGTATTTGATCTCAAGGGTTTCACGGTTGTAACGCTTGCTTTTGCACACATCGCAAGGCACATAGATGTCCGGCAGAAAGTGCATTTCTACCTTGATCAGGCCATCACCCTGACAGGCCTCGCAGCGTCCGCCCTTTACGTTGAAAGAGAAACGCCCCGGGCCGTAACCGCGCGAGCGCGACTCGGGCACACCCGAGAACAACTCGCGGATTGGCGTAAACAACCCGGTGTAGGTCGCAGGGTTGGAGCGCGGCGTACGGCCAATCGGGCTTTGGTCGATATCGACGACCTTGTCCAGATGCTCAAGCCCCTTGATGCTGTCGTGCGCCGCCGCTTCCAGCGTGGTCGCGCCATTCAGTGCCGTGGCGCTGAGCGGGTAGAGTGTGTTGTTGATCAGGGTCGACTTGCCCGAACCGGAAACTCCGGTCACACAGGTCAAAAGACCGATCGGTATCTCCAGGTCAACGTTGCGCAAGTTATTGCCGCGAGCACCCTTGAGCGACAGTGTCAGCTTCTTGTTGCGCGGTGTGCGCTTGGCGGGTACGGCAATCTTCACACGCCCCGACAGGTATTTGCCTGTCAGTGAATCAGGGTGAGCCATCACCTCGGCCGGTGTACCTTCAGCAACAATATGACCGCCATGCACGCCAGCACCAGGGCCGATATCCACCACATAGTCCGCCAGGCGTATGGCGTCTTCGTCGTGCTCCACCACAATCACGGTGTTACCGATATCACGCAGATGCTTGAGGGTGCCCAGCAGGCGATCGTTATCGCGCTGATGCAGGCCGATGGAGGGCTCGTCGAGGATATACAGCACGCCAACCAGGCCTGCACCAATCTGACTGGCCAGACGAATACGCTGGGCTTCACCGCCTGACAGGGTATCGGCACTACGGTCCAGCGACAGATAGTCCAGCCCCACATTCACCAGGAACTGCAGGCGCTCGCGAATTTCCTTAAGGATTTTGTCAGCGATTTCGCCACGGCGTCCGCTCAGGCTCAGCGTGCTGAAGTATTCGGTTGCATCACCGATAGGCATGCTGGTGACCGCGGGCAGGGTTTTTTCGCCGACCCATACATGACGGGCTTCGCGACGCAGTCGGGTACCCCGGCAATCCGGGCAGGACTGGGTGCTGAGGAACTTGGCCAGTTCTTCGCGCACGGTGGCCGACTCGGTTTCGCGATAACGGCGTTCCAGGTTTGGCACGATGCCTTCGAACGGGTGAGCACGCTTGACGATATCGCCACGATCATTCAGATAGCGGAAATCCACGTTTTGCGTGCCGCTGCCATAGAGGATCACCTTTTGCTTGTCGGCCGGCAGCTCGCTGAACGGCACTTCAAGGCTGAAGTCGTAATGCTTGGCCAACGCCCCGAGCATCTGGAAGTAATAAACGTTGCGCCTGTCCCAACCGCGGATCGCGCCTTCGGCCAGCGTCAGCTCGCCATTGACCAGGCGCTTGATATCGAAGAACTGCTTGACCCCCAGACCATCGCAGGTCGGGCATGCACCTGCCGGGTTGTTGAAGGAAAACAGCTTGGGTTCCAGCTCGCTGATCGCATGGCCGCAAATCGGGCAGGCGAAGCGCGCGGAAAAGATTATTTCTTCGCCCGGCTCATCGTCCATCGGCGCAACCAGGGCAATGCCATCAGCCAGTTTCAGCGCTGTCTCGAAAGACTCGGCCAGGCGCTGCTGCAGATCGGCACGCACTTTAAAGCGGTCAACCACCACATCAATGCTGTGCTTTTTCTGTTTGTCGAGCTTGGGCAGTTCGTCCAGCTCGCAAAGCTTGCCGTTGACCCGGGCGCGAACAAAACCCTGGGCGCGCAGTTCTTCAAATACTGAAAGGTGTTCGCCCTTACGCTCGCGGATCACCGGCGCCAGCAGCATCAGCTTGCTGCCTTCGGGCTGGGCCAGTACCAGGTCGACCATTTGGCTGACGGTCTGGGCTTCCAGAGGAATGTCGTGATCCGGGCAGCGCGGGATACCTACGCGGGCATACAGCAGGCGCAGGTAGTCGTAGATTTCGGTGATGGTGCCGACCGTGGAGCGCGGGTTGTGCGAGGTCGATTTTTGCTCGATGGAAATCGCCGGCGACAGACCCTCGATGGTATCGACGTCAGGCTTTTCCATCATCGACAGGAACTGCCGCGCATAGGCTGACAACGACTCGACATAACGGCGCTGGCCTTCGGCATACAGCGTGTCAAACGCGAGGGATGATTTGCCGGAGCCAGACAGTCCGGTGATAACGATCAGTTTGTCCCTTGGCAGGGTCAGGTCGATGTTCTTCAGGTTGTGGGTTCGTGCCCCACGTATCAGGATCTTGTCCACTGCGGCCTCGCTTGGCGGGCATAACGTAAACGAATGAGTATACGGATCTGTGCGAAAGCTGTGCAGGCCCTTGATGGCACACTGTCATTCAAGCAGCCTTTATAACTTTTGCGTGACAAAGCGTCGCGTCTCTCTCGTGTATGTGCTGTTAGACGATGGGACTGATAGAATCGCCGCCGGTTCACATGAGGTTTTTCCATGCACGATCCCCACAGCGAACGCATGAGTAGCGGCGAGACCCGGGCAGCAAGCGGTCTGGCCCTTGTGTTCGCCTTCCGTATGCTGGGCATGTTTATGGTGTTGCCGGTTCTGGCAACCTATGGAATGGACCTTGCCGGTGCAACGCCCGCCCTGATTGGTCTGGCGATTGGCGCTTATGGCCTGACCCAGGCCATTTTCCAGATCCCCTTTGGTGTTATTTCCGATCGTATTGGACGGCGCCCGGTCATTTACCTGGGCTTGATTGTCTTCGCGCTGGGCAGTGTGCTGGCGGCCAATTCCGATTCGATCTGGGGCGTCATTGCGGGACGCATCCTGCAAGGTGCGGGGGCGATTTCTGCAGCGGTCATGGCGCTGTTGTCAGACCTTACCCGTGAACAGCATCGCACCAAGGCCATGGCCATGATCGGCATGACCATCGGCTTGTCATTTGCCGTGGCCATGGTGGTGGGCCCGCTCCTGACTCGCGCTTTCGGGTTGTCCGGGCTGTTTCTGGCGACGGGGGCAATGGCGCTGTGCGGGATCGTGATTGTGATGTTTATGGTGCCGCGTTCCACCGGTACCTTGCAGCATCGTGAGTCCGGAGTGGCGAAGCAGGCCTTGCTGCCGACCTTGCGCCATCCCGACCTGTTGCGCCTGGACCTTGGCATTTTTGTGCTGCACGCCATGTTGATGTCGAGCTTTATCGCACTGCCGCTGGCGCTGGTCGAGAAGGCCGGCCTGCCCAAGGAACAACATTGGTGGGTGTATCTGACGGCCTTGCTGATTTCATTCTTCGCCATGATCCCGTTCATCATCTACGGCGAAAAGAAACGCAAAATGAAACGAGTTTTGCTCGGCGCCGTCGTGACGTTGATGCTCACTGAGCTATTCTTCTGGAAGTTCGGCGACAGTTTACGAACGCTGGTGATTGGCACTGTGGTGTTTTTCACTGCGTTTAACCTGTTGGAGGCTTCATTGCCTTCGCTGATCAGCAAAGTTTCACCCGCAGGCGGCAAGGGCACGGCGATGGGGGTTTACTCCACCAGCCAGTTCCTCGGGTCGGCACTGGGCGGCATACTCGGCGGCTGGCTGTTTCAGCATGGCGGTCTGTCGGTTGTGTTCCTGGGAGGCGCAGGTCTGGCTGCACTCTGGTTGGCCTTTGCTGTTACCATGCGTGAACCACCGTATGTAACAAGCCTGCGCCTGCCGTTATCGCCCGAGGCGTTGCGCGAAGCAGGTCTGGCTGAGCGTCTAAAGGCAGTCAATGGCGTTACAGATGCAGTGATCGTGGCTGAAGAGGCTGCGATTTATATCAAATTGGACACCGAACTATTGGATCGCGCGACACTCGAGCAGTTGGTTAACCCAGCGCCGACGTGCGAAGCCTAGGAGAACGTTATGGCCCGTGGGGTTAACAAAGTTATATTGGTCGGCACATGCGGCCAGGATCCCGAAGTTCGCTACTTGCCTAACGGTAATGCCGTGACCAACCTGAGTCTGGCAACCAGCGAACAATGGACTGACAAGCAAACCGGTCAGAAAGTCGAGAAGACTGAATGGCACCGTGTATCGATGTTCGGCAAAGTGGCCGAAATCGCCGGCGAATACCTGCGCAAGGGTTCGCAGGTGTACATCGAAGGCAAGCTGCAAACCCGTGAGTGGGAAAAAGACGGTATCAAGCGTTACACCACCGAAATCGTGGTCGACATGCAAGGCACCATGCAACTGCTGGGTGGCCGTCCACAGGGCGACCAGCAAAACCAGGGTGGTGGCAACAACTACCAGCAACAACAGTCGGCTCCGCGTCAGCAGGCTCAACGCCCTGCACCGCAGCAACAGCAACAGTCGCGCCCTGCGCCGCAACAGCAGGCCCCGCAGCCAGCTCCGGATTTCGACAGCTTTGATGACGATATTCCGTTCTAGGTCTTGCCTTGGGCTTAACAGCTTCAGCGTTACCTAAAAAGCCCCGAGAGTTCTGCTCTCGGGGCTTTTTGTTTGCCTCAAAAATAATCCCCGTAAACGGGGATTATTTTTTACATAAACGCAACCAGCCGTTTATTTTTCAGCGCTGTCCGGTAATGCATACGCAATGATGTAATCACCTACGTCAGGGGAGTGGCTCATGCCCCCTGCAGAGATCACCACGTATTGTTTCCCGGTAACCGGTGATTTGTAGATCAGCGGTGCGGCCACTGCGCCGACAGGCAAGCGTGCTTTCCACACTTCTTTACCGGTTGCCGAGTCGAGCGCACGCAGGTAGTAGTCTTGAGTCCCTGCAAAGAACACCAGGCCCGAGGCTGTTGAGGTTGGACCACCCAGTGTTGGCATGCCCAGCGGTATCGGCATGTGGGTTTTAATTCCCATAGGGCCGGTATCCTGGACGGTGCCCATAGGCACTTGCCACACCAGTTTCTGAGTATTGAGATCAATCGCACTCATGCTGCCGAACGGGGGTGTATTGCACGGCACGCCCAGTGGCGATTGCAGAATGTCGATTCTCACGCCGCCATAGATACCGGCGACTTGTGGGCGAATGGTTCCCATGAAACCGGGCACTTCGTCAGTCGATACTTTGAACTTGCTGGTGTCTTCCTTCGTCACCAGCGACATCCGCAGGGGCACACGCATGTCGTTAACAAACATCATGCCTGTATTTTCGTCGATGGAGATGCCCCCCCAGTTCATACCGCCCAACAAGCCTGGCCATTCGATGTACGGTTTCTCGGACGGAGGTGTAAACGGGCCCACGTAAACGGAGTCCTTGAACATGATCCGGCAGTACAGTTGATCGAAAGTCGTCACGCCCCACATGGACTTCTCAGTCAGTGGCTCAACACCAATAGTTGGCATTCCGACCGAAAACGGTTGAGTCGGTGACAGGTGCTCGCCTTCAGCAGCAGGTGAGGTTGGAACCGGACGTTCTTCAACTTCGGTAACAGGTTTGCCTGTACGACGGTCCAGAACAAAAATATTGCCTGTTTTGCTGGTCTGGATCAAAACCGGCGTTTTCTCGCCGTCAGCGCTCTTCCAGTCATACATGACTGGCTGAGAAGGCAGGTCGTAATCCCACACATCGTGGTGAACGATCTGGTAAACCCACTTGGCTTTACCGGTCGATGCATCCACAGCTACAACCGCCGAGCCATATTTTTCCTTGGCCGCGTTGCGATCACCGCCCCAGTAGTCCGGTGGGCCATTGCCTGTTGGCAGGTAGACCAGGTTCAACTCTTTATCGTAAGTAGGAATAGTCCATACGTTAGGCGTTTCCAGCGTGAACTGGTGATCGTCGGCAGTAGCGTCCTTACCCTCAGGTGCGCCTATGTCCCATGCCCAGACCAAATCACCGGTCAGCACGTCAAATGCACGCACGGCCCCTGAAGGCTCGCCGGCTACAATGTCACGCACCCAGCCGCCGACTACGGTCAGATGACCCATCACAACCGGCAGAGAGGTTGGGTGATAGCGTTTGCTCTTCTCGGTCGGGCCCATGCCTTTCTTGAGATCGACGTAACCGTTCTCACCAAAGCTCGAACACAGGGCGCCGGTGTGCGCGTCAAGCGCAAACAGACGGGCATCTACCGACGACACCAGAATGCGCTGACGGCATTGTTGGTCGTTGTCGTGCGAAGCCTTGACCTCAGCACTCAGGCTGTCGTCTTTATCGATGTCGTAATAACCCACGCCGCGGCAGGTGACGTGTTCTTCGGTTTTGGCTTTAGGGTCGAACTTCCAGAGAGGAGCCCCAGTATCACCATCCAGTGCGGTGATCAGATTCTCTGGTGTGCATGAATACAGCACGTTGCCAATCTGCAACGGCGTGTTTTCGTCTACGCCTGCACCAGCCCCGGTCGTTCTGCGCCCTGTTCTGTATGTCCAGGCGACCTGTAGGTCCTTGACGTTTTCTGGGGTGATCTGCGTGTAAGGCGCAAACCGGGTACCCGATGCGCTGCGACCATAGTATTCCCAATTTTCAGGCGTATCGGCAGTAGGTTCCTTCGGCTCGGATGCCTTCGACGCGACCACAGGATTTGAGATCGCACCGTGAGGGTAAAACGCAGCAATAAAGGTAGCGATCAACGCGGCAAATACCGCAAAGCCAAACCGGTTAGCCATGCGCCGAGTCGTCAGGGATGTACCCGGGAACGTCGCGCCCACCCACAAACTAAGTGTCAGGATAATGGCTGGAACGACAAGGCGTGGCAGCAGTTCCCAATAACTGAACTGACCTACCTCATAAAATGCCCAGACGCATGTAGCAAGGAAAATAAGTGCCGAAAATATAATGCTGAAACGTTTACGCCATAACAATAACGGGGCGAGTAGCAAATAAGCCAACCCGGCTATTAGATAATAACTTGATCCGTCCAGGGCCAATAACATGACCCCGCCGTATATCAATGTCACTGCAACAGCAAAAACGAAGAGGGAAAATATTATTCTCGCGAGCGAGCTGATTGCCCGTCTTTTAGTGGGTGATTGATGGTCATCCGTCATTTTCATGAATGCTCTATGGGTGAATACAAAACTGTTCGTCGTCGGTGCGAACAGCCCGGCCGAATGATCGATTCGGACGTAATTGGTTGGGCGTAAATCCTCTGGCACCTCGTCAATCAAGCGTTAAAGCGCTGAAAAACCAGGTCGTTACCCGGTGAGTCGGATGCTGAACGCGCAGTTGCACACAAAGGACTGAAGGTTCTACGAAACCTGGAGCGGAGCATCAGTGCTCTATAGGGTTGGATTTTGTGACTTTGTTTGCGCTAGCAGGCTAATTTTAATCGGATGATGCCTCGGATAAATCCAGCGCATTGGAAAACAATATTGATGAAACAGTAACAATCAAGTAGTCGTGAGCGACTCAATAGGTGCAGAACGTCATCGGTGCTGGGTGGCCAACGAGCAATGAGTCATAGGCACGATGAGCAGATCTGTTGAGTCATCGCTTCAGGTTCGTGCCTGTTAGTTCAAGAGCTGGCATTCAGGCGAATTGTTACGAACGCACCAACAATGTTTCTTGCAGAGTTGGATGTATTCCAAAAAAGCTAATGCTTACACTTAAGCGTTGTTACTAACGTCAAGCGACGTTATCCAATCCAATCCAGTCCTTACACCCTGACGCAAGCAGCATAAGGCGACTTGCTAAACAGCCTTGATCATCTGCGTTTTTTCAACGGAGCACCTTTCGAATGTTTTTTTCTTTCCGCGCGCTGCTGAGTACCAGCCTGTGCAGCGGTTTGTCGTTCTGTATGTTGGCCCCTGCTTCAGCGTTGGCAGATTCTACGGACTTGATGAGTCGCTCAACACTCACCGGCGATTGGGGAGGGGAGCGACAGAAGCTGGTCGACAAGGGGATTAAGCTGACGGGTGAATACAGCTCCGAGACGATTTCGAACCTGCACGGCGGGATAAAACGCGGCACTCGCTATGCGCAACAAATACGCATTGGCGCGCAGTTTGATCTGAGCAAGTTACTCGACACTCCGGATGCTGGCGTGGTGCAGATCATTATCAATGACCGTCGTGGCCACAGCGCCACGGAAGATTTGCTCGGTAACCGCTTATCAGCTCAGGAAAACTATGGGGGTGAATACACCCGGCTGACCGAGTTCAGCTATCAACGCAATCTGTTTTCCAAAGACCTGTCGGCCAAGGTTGGATATATGGTCATGGGCACCGAATTTGGGGGGATGCCCATCCTGACCAACTTTGTGAGCGCCGGTTTTTGTGCACACCCGTTAACCATGTCCAGCGGCAGTGGATGGGGTAACTATCCGACGGCACACTGGGGGGGAGAACTGCGTTACGACGTTAACCCGTCTCTAACGCTGCAAACCGCTGTGTTCCAAGTCAACCCGGAGCACAACGCACGCCCTTCTGAAGCGTTTTCCATGCCCAGCAACGGCACCACCGGGGCTATTTTGCCACTGGAGGCGATTTTCAATAATCATGCCTTTCTGGATGGTCAGTACAAAGTCGGTTGGTATTACGACACGTCCAATTACCAGAAAATTGGCAGCACAGAAAAGAGCAGTAACCGTACCGGGGCTTACGTGTTGTTTGATCAGGCCATCTGGAAGGACGAGCAAGACCCTGAAAGCGTATTGCGCCTTTTCGGGCAAGCGGCCACCAGTAACGCTGCGACTTCACCGATGCGTCGTTGGTATTCGGTGGGTCTGGTCAAGCAGAAGCCCTTTGCAAACCGCCCCAAAGATACTATCGCCTTTGGTTATGGCCGCGCCGTGATCAATTCGCGCACGCGCGATGAGCAAGAAGCGGCTGCAATCAATTTTGGGGAGTCAGACATGATCGCCAGCCTCGACAACGGCGAGCAGATGCTTGAACTCAACTATGGCGCGCAAGTCACGCCCTGGCTGCTGGTGCGACCGGACATGCAGTACTACATCGAACCGGGCGCGTTCTTCGGTAAAAAAAGAGGAAACGCATTGGCTGTAGGACTACAGATCAAAGCGACTTTTTAACAGACGGGCTGGCGCTTTGTGCGTTACGAACCTGAAAGCGCAGGCTATTAAGCGATCTCCGCGACTCAGGCAAGCACACGTTGGCCATTGACCGTGCGCCACAGCTCGAGCGGATTACCCTCCTGTAGCGCTTCAGGCATCAAAGCCGCCGGCAGGTCCTGATAACACACCGGCCGCAAGAACCTGTCGATGGCACTGGCGCCGACGGCGCTACTTCGACTGTCCGAACTGGCCGGGAACGGGCCGCCATGTACCATCGCGTGAGAGACCTCGACGTTGTTCGGATAACCGTTCACCAGGATGCGGCCCGCCTTGCGCTCAAGAATGGGCAGCAGCTTTCTGGCCAGCGAATGATCAGCATCATCCAATTGCATTGTCGCCGTCAGCTGTCCTGACAGGTGCTCGGCCACCGCCAGCATTTCATCTTCGTTCTTGCAGGCGACGATCAGCGAGCTGGGGCCGAATGTTTCGTCGCCAAGCCGTTCTGTTGTGAGAAAGGTGGCTGCATCGGTTACGAACACTGTGGCCTGCGCGGCACTTGGCTTTTCTGCAGGGCACCCTTGGCCCAGCGTTGTAATACCGCTGATGTTGCCTGTCTCCTCGATCCCAGCGAGGTAGGCATGATGAATCCCCGGCGTCAGCATGGTTGCTGCCGCCTTTTTGTGCAGGGCGTCCAGGGCCGTGCTGCAAAACTGGGTCAGCGGCTGACCTTCCAGGGCAATCACCAAACCTGGATTTGTACACAATTGGCCGGCACTCATCGTCAGAGCCTCAACGAATCCACGGCCGATTTCGCTGGCGCGCATCGACAGCGCATGCGGCAACAGGAACACGGGATTGATGCAGCTCATTTCGGCGTACACCGGAATCGGTTCGCTGCGTTGCGCCGCGGTACGCATCAGCGCCAGACCGCCTTGTCGCGAACCCGTGAAGGCGACTGCCTTGATCGCGGGATGGCTGACCAGGGACTGGCCGAACGGATGACTGTCGCCAATGAGCAGGGAAAACACGCCCTCTGGCAAGTTGTGGGCAGCGGCTGCCTGTTGAATCACCTGGCCTACCAGTTCAGACGTACCCAGGTGAGCTTCGTGTGCCTTGACCACTATCGGGCAGCCAGCGGCCAGGGCAGCGGCGCTGTCGCCGCCGGCAACCGAAAACGCCAGGGGAAAATTGCTTGCACCAAATACAGCCACTGGGCCGAGCGCGATTTTGTGCAGCCTCAGGTCGGGGCGAGCAGGGATGCGTGTCGGCAATGCGCAGTCGAGGGTGGCGCCGAGGTAGTGGCCGTCGCGCACCACCTGGGCAAAGAGTCGCAACTGGCTCACGGTGCGACCCCGTTCGATGATCAGGCGCGCTGCCGGCAATCCGGTTTCGAGAGACGCGCGCCCGATCAGCGTGACCCCCAACGCCAGGATGCCCGTGGCGATCGCTTCCAGAAACTGGGCACGCTGTTCTGCCGTGGTCGCGCGGTAGCGATCGCAGGCCTGCTGCGCCAACGTGCAGGCCTGTTCAATGTCAGCGATACCGCCGACGCCGAAGTCAGGCCCCAGCGTTTCATGGGTGGCAGGGTTGATTGCAGACAGCAATCCTTTGTCGCCACGCACTGCCGACTGGCCGATGAGCATTTTGCCGGTAATCATCATGTGTCCTATTGTTTGCTGTGCCATCGTCAGGCCCGATTTTTCCTGGAAATGAAATGCGCAGGAGGTTGGTTCTATGTGTAGCGGTAGCGGCCCAACACAGCTTGGGGATCCATTAAAAGCTGCATAGCCCTGCTGATTTCCTGCACCTCTGGGGGCGTGTACTTGCCGTAATAAGCTGCATTCACAGGCCCGACGCCATGCTCTGCACTGAAGCAGCCGCCGTTTTCGGTCACCAGCTTATAGATGCCGCTACGCACAGCGACGACCTTGGCGATGCCGTACTGGCTGATGTGGGCGTGCGGCACCAGCACAATCAAATGGCAGCCGCCGTCGGCAAAATGGCCGAAATCGTAAAGCTGTAGCAGCGGATGTTCGCGCTGTAACCACTGTGCAGCCTGATCACGGAAAGCGACCAAGCGTGAGCGCGAAAACGCTACGTCGAACGACAGTGGGATACCTTCCTTGGCGATGGCCAGCGGCAGGTTGTCTCGCAGTGGCCAAAAGCTGCTGGTATTTCCAAAGGCGGCGTCGAGAATTCGGCCGCTTTCATACAGCGCTTCCAGCACCTGTTCGGTTCGTTGCGCAAAAAGGCTGTGCAAGCCAGGCATGCTGCTGGCGATCTCAATCAGGGCGTAGCAGCTTGCCGACGATTGGCCGAACGGGTGGCGCAGCGTGGGGAAGTTGCGCAACGTAATGGCGAGCGCCGCCTCGGAGATCACTTCGAACGCGCACAGCAGATCGCCAAATTGAAGTTCGAAAGCCTGCAACACCTCAAGCGCTGTCCCATGGTCAGGCAAGGCCACAAACACGCTTTGCGTCGACTGGTCGATGCGTTTGAGCTCAAGCGTCGCCGCCGTAATGATGCCGAAGGCGCCACCGGTGCCGACAAACAACTGCTTGAGGTCAAGCCCGGTATTGTTCTTGCGCAGCGGTGCGAGGAGTTGCACCACGGTGCCGTCGCCATCGGGCAGCACCACTTCGATACCGAGCAGGTTATGGCGCACGTCGCCATGCTTGAGCAAGCGGCTGCCGCCGGCATTGGCGCCAATTAATCCGCCTATGGCCGGGTCGCTGCCGATATCAATAGGGAAATACAGCGAATGGGTTTCCAGTGTGCGATTCAGTGCTGACAAGAGCGTGCCGGCTTCGACAATCACCGTGCGGTTCAAGGGATCAATCTCGCGCACTTGGCGCATGCGCGAAAGTGAGACGATCACTTGCTTGCCGGAGTTGTCGGTGACGGCACCGCCCACCAATCCGCTGCGGTTGCCTTGGGCGACCAGCCGTATGCGATGGCGCACCGCGATGCGCATAAGCGCGCTGACAGCGTGGGTATCGCACGGGATGACGACCGCCGCCGCTTTGCCGCGGCAATGAGCAACGTCGATTTCATAGGGGGCACAGTCCGCCCCGGTCAGCAGCGACGCCTGCCCCAGAACTTCGGCGACTTCGGCCAGAAACGCGTGGAGTCCCGAGGCTTGTCGGTCCACGGTATGTTCCAGTTCGCTCATTGCGCCGCCACCATGCGTTTGAGCAACTGGCTGCGTACCAGCACCAATGCGACGACCGGCAATACGCCTCCCAGCAGCGTGTTATGGCGAAAAGCCAGTGACACCGCGACGGCGATGGCAGCGCCAATCAGCAACATCACAGAGAGTTTTCGGACCAAAGCCTGGTCGCTGCTGGTTTCGCCGATAAAGCCGAGTGGAGAAAACCGGGTGGCACCCATGCCAATCACCAATACGCACGCCAGCACGGGAGCAGCACCCAGCTCCTGCCCCCACACTTGCAACGCAGCGGTAGAGACCGAAGCCAACAGGGCGCCAATCATCAGGTACAGGTCGACGCCCATTGCGATCCAATGGCCAGGGCGGTAATTGAACAGCCAGAACAGGTGCGCAATGCTGAGAATACCGCTGAGCACATACGCGGTATCCCAGCGTACGCCTGCCTCACCCGGGCCGAAACGGCCATACAACAGGAACACGATGACCGGAATGAATGCGCTGGCATTCGACAAATAGGCACGGCCTAGCTTGCTGATAGACATGCGGGTTTCCTTGGATAGAGATGCAATGAAATGCCTGAGTCCCGGGCTTAACTCTTGTGCCAGCGGAACATTAAGGTGGCTGCGGTGAGAAACAACGTGGTCCAGCCTGCCATGGCCAACAAGGGCAGCCACAGCGAAGGCAAGGGCGCTCCTTCGAGCATCACTTGGCGCAGTACCGAGACAAACTGGTTGATCGGAATCACCGAGAGAATGCTTTTGATCCAGGCTGGCGCATCGTTCAACGGGATGGTCAGGTTGCCGAAGAACAGGGCCGGGTAATGGATCAGATGGCACAGCAATTCGGTTTCCTTGACCGAGGAGGTGCGACTGGCCAGCAGGGTGCCGAGGCTCAGCAACATGGCGCCGCCCAGCAGAATGACCGGCAACGCACGCATGGACTGCACGCTCCACAGCGAGATATCAATGCCGTACCCGTACCGCGCCACCAGCAGCAAGGTGCCGACAGAAATCAGCATCATGAGCACCCGCGACACGAGAATAGAGGCCAGAAAGACCAGCTTCGGCACTGGAAAGCAGGCGTAGATCTTGAGTGCATTATGTTCACGCAAGCTTGCAATCGATAAGGCGGTGGACATGATGCCGAGTGACATCAAACAGATGACCAGAATGCCGGTTGTAAAGAACTGGCCGTAGTCGAAGGGCTTGGCACCGGAGGCCGTATCCTCGAAACGCACCAGGTCTGTTGAGACGATGCCGCGTCTGGCCGCTGAACACCTGACCGCGGCGATCTCGATCACGCGCGCTGCGGCGCGTACCGCCAGCTGACCCTTGAAGTCATAGTGCACCTGCAACGGTTCGTCGCCGGCCGCAAAGACGATGCGTACCGTGTCTGCTGCGATGGGGGCAGTGCTGCTGACGGTTGAAAAATTGGCCTTTACCGGATCTCCGCCAGCAAATGCCTGCTGGATTGCTAGCTGGCAACTGGTGTCCGAACTGGCCTGGGCGTCAGCCTCCAGAAACTGGATATTTACCGTGCCGAGTGAACCAGGATGACCGAAAGCCATCAGCATCACGGTCAACAGCAGGATGGGAAAGGCCAGCGCCCAGAACAGCGCCGACTTGCTGCGAAAAAACCCCAGCAGCTCGTTGCGCGTCAATATCGCCAGTATGCTAAACATCCTGTTCTCCCTGGGCGCAGAGGTGCAACATGTCGCGGTAATGGGTGGGGCCGAACTCAAAGTGCTGGAACGCAACATTGCCGATCAGGCGGCGTATCGACTGATCCAGTTCCTGCGTGCCATAGACGCTGATTTCAGTGTTTGATGGCCTCGACAACCGCAACGTGGTGCTTTCGCGTTCCAGCTGGTGATAGATGGCGTTGATATGATCACTGTCGTCCAGCTGCAGATAGGCATGGAAGGCGCCGACCAGGCGGTTCTTCAATGCTTCTTTATCGCCTCGATACTTAACGCCGCCGTTGCACACCCACACCACATCGCTTGAGGCATCCAGCTCCTCCTCCGAGTGGCAAATCATGATGATGGTCAGGTCGGCCAGGTCGTAGCGCAGCAGGTGTGCGACGCGCTCGATATACGCTCGGTCGAGCCCGGTAAACGGTTCGTCAAGGATTGCGATTTCCGGGTGGTGTGCCAGCGCCACGAACAAATCGAGCCGCTGTTTCTGGCCGCGTGACAGTGCCCGATAGGGCAGTTTGCGCAGCGCTTCGATATCCAGTGCCTGCGCCACCTGCGGGTCTTGCTTGCCGTACAGGGCCTGATGCAAATCGAGGATTTCCCTGACATTCGACGAGTCTTCATATTCGACCCGCTGCAATTGCACCCCCAACCGCTTGCGGTGCCGGGTGCTTTGCAGAAAACGCGACGCCGCAACCCCCAGAATCTGCGCTTCTTCCAGATGCGCCTGACGGAAGCCGAGCAAGGCTTCGATCAGGGTGGTTTTGCCAGCACCATTGGGGCCAATGATGGCGGTATGTCGACCGCGCCGGAACTGCAGATCGCGGACCTCGAAGTGGAAACTGCCAGCGCTGACCCGGATCAGTTTGGCCGCCGCCGCATAGGGTTCATCAGTGCGCGTGGGTGCCAACTGCACCTCACGGTGCAGGGCAGGTTCGGACAGCCCGTGTGTTTCGTCCGTCAGCAGGATTTGACTGTTCATGTTCAATCGAACAACGCGACTTGGACATCGCGTTTGCCTTTGTAGGGATTGCGGCCATGGGCGACGGCAATGTTATCGATCAACAACATGTCACCGCTGTGCCAGGGAAACGCAATCTCCTGCGCCTCCAAGGCGTCGTATATCGGCGCGATTTCATCCTCCGAGATCGGCGAGCCGTCGCCCAGCCGCACATCGTAAGGGCGTGCCGGTTTGTCCTGATAGGCGTGCTGAATGTAGGCGTAGCCCGGCTTGCCGAGGGAGCGGGCGTTGTTGTGTTGGGTCGACAGTTGATTGAACCAGATCGCTTCGCCGGTCAGCGGATGTTTCAACATGGCATCACCGGTATGCGAGACCGTGATGCTGCCATCGTCGAGCCACTGGTAATCGAGGTGGGTATCGCGGCACAGCTGTTCCACCTGCTGCGGATCATCGGTCAGGAACGCTTCATCCCAGGGGCGGTGGTATTCGCGCATATGGGTGTTACGCGGTTCATTCTCGGGTGTGCTGGGGGCACGGAAGTTGCGCAAGTACTGGATGCGCGCGGCGCTGAGGCGTTCGATCAATGACGGTGACAGGCGACGGGTGACGGCTCGCATATCACACAGTATGGTTTCGCCGCCTTGGTCAGAGGGCTGTTTGCAAAAGAAAGCCAGTTTCTGTGGATAGTGCGCCATGTAGGCCTTTTCCTGATGCAGACCGATTTTCAGGGTGGCCGGGATGCGTGTCGATTCGTAGACTCTGCCTTCGATGTTCTTGCGTGGCGTGGCGCCGCCGATATAACCGAACGCATGCTCAGGATAGTGTTGCGCAATGGCCTGGAAGTCCGCGTTTTCGCGCAATGGAAAACCACGGAACAACAGGCAACCGAACTCCAGCAGCATGCTGTCAAAGATTGCCTGGTGCTGGCGATACCACGTCGTAAAAGCCTCGCGGTCATCGCTTAGCGTACTGTCGACAGGCGTTATGACGAGCGGCATGTGCTCCGGCGACAGAAAGCCACACTGTACCCGTGAGCCGCCCAGCATTTCGTTAAAGTGCTCAACCCTATCTAAACGATGATCCATAGCCTTTTCCCCGACGAGTTGCGTATCAAGCCAGCAAAGGCTTTTTGATAAGGATTTCGAAACCCAGTGCGCCCATGCCGGAACTTGGGCTGGTCACTACCGTGCAATGGTCCAGACCCGCTTCGATGACCAGCGCGCGCGCTTCTTCCAGGGTGACTTTTTCTTCAACATGGGTCGGTGGATAACCCACTGAAGCGCGCATTTGAGTGAACTTCTCCAGCAAGTCGGGGGCGACGTCGCGGCGCATGTCGTGCACCAGGCCAACCCCGCCCGGCTGCAGTACGCGATACATCTCCGTCAGGCTTTTCAGCTTGTCCGGCAAGTGATGCAACGTGGCACGGCTGACCGCCATGGTCAGGCTGTTGTCCGCGAAGGGCAGGTCCAGGGCGTCGCCGACCTTGAGTTCGATGGTATCGCTCAGGCCTAGCGCTTCGATGCGCGGTCGGCCTCCTTCGAGCATGGTTTCGTCCAGATCCAGGCCGATGAAATGCCAGCCTTTCAAAACCGGGTCGGCCGCCAGACGCACCGGGACCACGACGGTGGCGGTGCCGATATCGACCAGGGCGCCCGGCGGCAAGTCGCGGGCAATCTGGCGGATGCGGGTGACGAACAACACATCCCAGGGTTCCAGTGCTTGCGAGGCAAAGCGGTCGTACTCGTCAGCAGGGCGTAGATTTTTCAATAACATGGATACGTTCTCGTCTTGGTTAGCGTTAGAAGAAGATTCAGCGTTGAACTAGCCAGTGCGTGTGGCTCATTTCTTGTCTTACAGCCACCCCACTGGAACGGTGGCCAACAACTTGCGCGCGGCTTTGCTGTTGACACCGAAAGCAGGGCGATCGCGCCGCTCGATGGCATGCGCGACCATGGCCGCCACCCGGCCACAGAGCCCCAGGCCGACACCCCAACGGGCTTGGGTCACGCCGAGATCGAGCAGGGCTGCGGCGGTGATGAAGTCAATATTCGGACGTAGGCCTTTGCGCTCCAGAACGTGGGCACAAACAACGTCGTAAATCTCCAGATAGCGCCCCCCGAAACCCCACTGGGAAAACAGGGCCCTGATGTGCGGCGGTCGTGGGTCCTGCACAAACAGCGGATGGCCAAAGCCAAACAACAGGTTGCCCGGCTGATCCAGCGCGAGGTCGACCGCTTGCCGTATGTCAGCAGGGCTGGCTTGCGCACTGATGGTCTTGAGCCAGGTCATCGCTTCTTCTGCTGCGCCGACATGGTTCGGTCCGCTGGCCATGAAACCGGCCGCCACGGCCTGGGCAAGGGTGACACCGGTGCCGATGGCGGTACGGGGTACCAGCACCGTCGGCGTGATGTAGCCGAAACCGGCGTGCCAGGCCACCAGCAGGGCATCAACGACACTAATGGCTAATGGGTCGATATCGGTCGCGCCCATTGCGGTCAACACGACCTCGGCGTGATGCGTCGATGCTGCGCCGGGGGCGCTATAACCGAGCGCCGTTTGCAGAAAGTGCGGCGTTGAAGCAACGCTGACCAGGCCCTCGATAAAATCCTGATGCGTAGGCAAGTCGCGAACGGTGGCTTCGATCAGGACAATATGTTCCAGCGCTGCCAGATCACCGAGAAGGCCGCAGGCGGCGGCCTGAACGATGCCGGCACCGCTGTCGGCCACGGCTTCGATGCCACGTCGATAGGCAGGCTCCGCCGACAGGTGGCTGGCAATGCGTACCAGAAGGGCGTCAACGGCCTGGCTCTCAGCAGGGGTCGGCAGGCTGCCAAACCACGCCAGCCATAGCGCTGTGGGGAAGTCGACAATGCCGATCAGGTCATTGAGGTTGCGACCCCTGACCCACAGCCCTTCATTAGGCTCAATCGTGGCGCCGTCGATATTGGTACCGCGATACAGGGTGCGTGGTCCGCCAAACAGGCTCTGCGGCGGTGTGGGTATCAGCGTGTCGGCCTGTGCCAACTCATCAAGCGCAATGCCGCAGTGGGCGACCAGCAGGTTTTCTATTGTGTGTGCGTGTTGCGTGACCGTCGGCAGGATGTTGGCGAAAAAATAATGGGCGGTCTTGACCTTGCCACGGTAAAAAGCGGCTTCTTCGGCACTCAGTGGCTCGCGCAACTGACGCTCGGCCAGGCAGGCCGATTCAAGCAAGACCCAGGCGCTGGCGGTGAGACCGAGCATTTCCAGGAAGCGGGTATAGAACTGGCTGGTTTCGTGTGTGCGGCCTTCACGCACGTGCTCATTGATACGGGTTAGCGCCTGCTCCACGGCAACCATGGCGTTTTCCAGTGCCGGGAATTGGTCGTGCAGCTCAGAACCGACACCCGTTGTGTTGTTCAAGAAGGCATCCAGCTCTTCGCGCAGAAACTTGATCAGGCGTGAGTTCCTGCCAAAACCGAGCTTGTCGCGCACCAGGTCCTGGGACTGGATGTAGTTGGTCCCTTCCCAGATCGACAGGATTTTCACGTCGCGCGCATTTTGCTCGACAGGGTAAGCATCGGTGTAGCCGATACCGCCATGCACTTGTATCGCCAGTTCGCAGATTTTCCAGGCCTGGTCCGAGACGAACGCCTTGCACACCGGCGTGAACAGCAGCACCAGCTTGCGGTATTTTTCGACCTGGGCTTCGTCCAGTACCGGCTCGGCTTCCAGGGCAAATGCCTGGGTCGATGCGCCGGTCAACTTACCGAGCAGGCCACGGCAACCTTCTACCCGGGCCTTCATTTCCAGCAGCATGCGCTGCACGTCGGCGTGTTCGATGATAGCCACAGGCGGGGCGCTGGCATCGGAGGTGCGACTGATTGCACGGCCCTGGAACCGTTTGCCGGCGAAATCGACTGAATGCAGATAAGCGCTGGAAGCCAGGCCCAAGCCGATAATTGCCGTGCTCATACGGGCCTGGTTCATCAAGGGCACCAGTTGCAGCAATCCGGCATTCTTGCGGTCGCCCAGCAGTACGGCGCGGGTGGTGCCGGTTCGACCAAACACCAGTTGGGTATTGGCGCAGCCCTTCAATCCCATCTTGCGCAGCAATGAAGTGCACTCGACATGGTTGTCTTCCAGCTCGCCCGTTTCGGGATTAGGCCAGAAGCGCGGCACCAGCAGGCAGGACAGCGAGTAGGAGGTCGAGGTGGTGGTATTGATGCGGCCCAGGACAAAGTAAACGGTGTTTTCGGTCAGCGTATGCATGCCCGCCGAGATGTAGACCTTTTCGCCGCTGACGGCGTATTCGCCGTTTTCAAGGGGTTTTGCGACAGTGGTGACCGCTGTCAGGTCGCTGCCGGCCTGCTGCTCGGTGGCGCAGAAACACGCGTCCCAGTCGTAGCGCTGAAGCTTGCGCAGGTACGTTGCCTTTTGCGCTGCGGTAGCGTGCAGCTTCAACAGCTTGATGGCCGGAAAATTGAAGCCGCCGTAGGTCATGAACGCCGGATTGGCGCCCATGAACATTTCCTGGATGGTTTGCCGGATCAGGGGTGGCAAGGCCGGTTGCTGGGATTCGCTGTCGATGCCCAGCACCTGAATCCACTCTTCCTTATAGCGCTGCCAAAGTCCGTGGAACTCTTTGGGGATTTCGACCTTGCCGTTTTCCAGCAAGTGGCATTCCTGTCGGTCGGAGGCTTGATAGGCCTTGCCTAACTCATAAGCGAACGCCCTGGCGCGCTCCAGCAAGGCATCGAAGTAAGTACGATTTTTGTCGTTGAACGGCGCCCGTGTGAGAAAATTCTGGTCGGTTTTATGCAGTTCCCACAAAAAAAAGCGAAGCTCACGCAGGCTGACTTTATAAGCAGACATAGGTTTTCCTGATTAATAAGCGGTGTGTATCTGGGTTCAGGCGCCAGCCTGGATCTCGGCCACAATGGCGCCAGCGGTGCCACACAGCGCCGCATCCCAAAGCAGGGCGGTGGCTGTTTTACCCTGAGGCAGGGTGGCGCGCAGGCGCATAAGCGACAGCAAGGGGGCCGCGCTCGAGTGGTGCGCGCGGGCACCGAGTTCGAAATGTCGCTCTTGTGCAATGCCCAGTTCGCGACTGACGCCCAAGGAGAAGCTGTCGCTGAATCCGGCCGGTAATACCCAATCGATATCACTGGCTTTCAGGCCGGAACGTTCGATTGCCGTTTGCGCTGCGCTCACCGCCATCGGATGCAGGCGCTCAGCCAGAGCGGCAGGGGTCAGCCCCCAGGGGTTGTCAATGGCCGCGCCATAGTGCACCGCCGAGGCGCGTATCGCCCCCCAGCCAGGCGTCGTCTGAGCGTCGCCATCGAGCAAGATGGCGGCTGCGCCGTCGCCGTACACCACCAGATCCCCCCAGGCGCGAAAGAAGGGGTAGAGCCACTTATCGGACGCCACCAGCAGCACCTTGCCGCCGAGACTGACCAGCGCTTCGATCATGGTCAGTGCGTTGAACACGCCGGCAGTGCCCGATTGGCCGATGGCGAACGGCAACGCGTTGGGCAAGCCCAGTGCATGCTGGATACGGCCTGCGACCGACTCATTAATGCGTTGGTTAAGGGCGCTATTGGTCACCACAATGTGGGTCACCTGTGCCAGCGTTTCTGCCGGAACCTGTTGACGCAATCGCGTGACCGCTTCCAGTGCCAGGTCGGCGCAGCTTTGCAAGGGTGGCGCTACCGGCAGGGCGATGCTCGCCGTGGGAAGCAGTCGACGCTCTTCTTCGGCGTCGATCCTGCCTTTGCCACGAGGCATGGAAAAGACCGCCGACTTGTACAACAGATGGCCATAGCCGATGTTTTTTTCCTGAGCTTGTACCGCCCGGAAAGGGGTCGTATCGGGGACGTGAGAAGCGATAGCGCGGATTCGAAGCATGAGGCTATTCCGTGACCGTAAGTGAGGTGGAGAAAAACTCGGAAAACTGCTGCTTCAGCTGCTTTCGGTCGATCTTGCCGTTCGGATTGCGCGGTAAAGGCAAGTCATGGAAGGACACATGCAACGGCACCATATAGGTCGGCAGTTTGTCCCGGCACAGCTTGATCAGTGCCTGGGCGCTGGTTTGTATCTGCGGATGGGCGAACAGGCTGATGATGATGGCTTCGCCCTGTTGCGGATGCGGTACACCAAACGCTGCCGCCTCGGTCACGTCATCCACGGCAAAGAGGATTTCTTCGACTTCGGTGGGGCTGACGCGATAACCGGAGGTCTTGATCATGTCGTCGCTACGGGCAACGAAATACAGATAATCGTCGCTGTCGCGGTAGACGATATCGCCCGACCAGACCGCTGTTTCGGTACGCGAAATCTGCTGGTCCGGGTGTAACCAGGGACGAAAGCGTTGAGCGGTCAGTTCTGGATCATTCCAGTACCCGAGCGTGACGAACGCCCCGCGGTGCACCAATTCACCGTGCTCTCCAGCGGCACATTCGCTGCCGTCCTGGCGCATCACGCGAATATCAGCATTGGGGACCGCCTTGCCGATGGAGTCGGGTCGTGTGACGGCCGCTTCCGGCGCCAGGTAGGTGGAGCGGAAAGCCTCGGTCAAGCCGTACATCAGGTACGGCAGCGCATTGGGAAATGCGGTTTTGAGTTTTTCCAGCAAAGGCGGTGGCATATGCCCGCCGGTATTGGCGAAGCAGCGAATGCGAGCGCCGGCAGGCTGCGGCCATTGCACTGACGCCAGTTGCATCCACAGTGGCGGCACGCCGGTAATCACGGTGACGCCATGGGCTTCACAGAACGTCGGGACTTCGCCCGCTTGCAGGAAATCCAGCGGGGCGTAGCAAGCACCGCTGACCAGCGCCGTGGTCAGCTGACTGAACCCGGCATCGAAGCTCAGCGGCAATACGCCCAGGATGACGTCATCGGCCCGCAAGCGCAGATAGTGAGCGACGCTATAGGCGCCAGACACCAGGTTACGTTGCGACAGCACCACGCCTTTGGGCCGTCCCGTAGAGCCGGAGGTGTACAAAATGGCCGCAGGATCACTGTCTGTGACGGCGGCGTATGCGTTGAAAAACGCCGCATCGGTCAGTGTGTTCAGGGTCTCGGACTGTAGTTTTTCCAGTTGCCAGGTATCGAGTTCGATGTCATTCAACGCCGCCTCGATGCGTCTTAGGCGTGGCCCCGTACTGATGAGCAAGCGAGCACCGCTGTCCAGCAGGATATGGCGTACCTGTTGCTCTTTGAGCTGAGGATTGATGGGCACCAGGATCGCACCCCGGGCATTGATTGCCAGGAACATGACGACGGTTTCGTACTGCTTGCCCGTATAGACAGCGACGCGTTCGCCCGCTTGCACGCCGCTATCGGCCAGCCTCTTTGCCGCCAGGCGCACGTCCTCCAGCAATTGGGAATAAGTCGCCATCTTTGCGCCTTGCGCGAACGCACGGCGGTCGCCATGGTGTTGGGCGCTGTCTTTCAACAGGTCGTACAAACTGATGTGGGCGGTCATGGTGACGTCCCTAGGATTGGTGGATATAGGTGTGTGCCGGGCTCTGCGAGAGGAAAGCGCTGACGCTGTACGTCTGGTTGTAGGCGCCGCAGTTGTCGAAGATCACCAGATCGCCCACGCTCGGCGGGGCCGACAGTTCATGACTCCAGCCGATCACGTCGGCGCGGCTGCAGGTGCTGCCCACGAACTGGATCGGCAACGGGGGCGCGTCCCCCGGTGCCTGTTGACGCCGCAGCAGGCGCGGCTGCGCGTAGTTCTTCAACATGGCCTCAGTTTTGGCCAGCAGGAAGTTGTGGCTCAGGCCACCGTCGCAGACGGCAACGTAGCGCTCACCCAAGGCTTTGACTGAACGTACGCGGGTCACGAAAGTGCCTGCGCCAGCGAAGACCCCGCGCCCGGACTCGTGGACGACCTTGAAGTCTTTTTGCAGCGGCGCAATGCGCTGGCGATAAGCGTCAAACGTCTGCGCCTGGTTGTTGAAGTGCTCGGAGAAACCGCCACCGACGTTAAGAAATTCAACCGGCATGCCGGTGAGGCGTGCTACTTGTGGCGCGAATGCAGCGAGCGCATGGGCAAGGGCGGCGGCATCGGCACCCTTGTCATCGATGTGAAAGCTATTGGAGCCCGCAAACGTATGGAGGCCGATGATTGGCACGTTGGCCTGGGCCAATGTAACCGTCGTCAGCAAGGCGTCTTGGCGACTCATGCCGAAGTGGTCCGCCGGGTGTTTGCCCGAGCTGACCAGTTGGCCCGCGTTCAAGCGCAAAATCGTTTGCGGCGCGGTCTGTTTGCCGATGACGCGAATCAGTCTCTGCGCCTGCTCCAGGCTGTCGATGATGAACGTGCAGCGTGAGGCCAGGGCCGCGCGCATGAAATCTTCATCCATTGACGGATTGTTCACGTATTTGGGGGTGTTGATGCGACCCGCCACAATATCGAGTTCGCCCAGGCTGGCCAGCT
This sequence comes from Pseudomonas bubulae, assembly GCF_900618535.1. GTDB lineage: Bacteria > Pseudomonadota > Gammaproteobacteria > Pseudomonadales > Pseudomonadaceae > Aquipseudomonas > Aquipseudomonas bubulae. The sequence continues at coordinate 59,916 of NZ_UYJA01000002.1, forward strand.
CCACACCGTCGACGAAGGCATGGCCGCAGCGGATCAACAAATCCAGGTTTGGATTGGCCTTGAGCGACACAATCAACGGTGTACCCAGACGCTCGCGTAAATCAGCGTAACGCGCCTGTACGACAGTGGGGTCCAGTACGTAGCAAGGCGTTTTCAGATTCAGCAGCCATTGGTCGGTCGTTGCGTCGTCGCTTCTGACAGGCGCGCAGGCGGTGGTCATGGTCATGTCAATTCACCGGATGAAGGGTCAATGCCGAAAATGAACCGTTGTCCGATTCCGTTATGTTCATCAGGTGCGCCCCGGCATCGACCTTGCTCAAGCCAATATCGGCAAGGTTGATCGCCAGGTCCGAGCCAAAGGAGTGGCCTTTGTTCAGAATGTTGTCGGAGTAGAGCGTGGAGGAGGGAATGGCCATGGCGCCACAGAAGGCTTTCCAGCCAGAGTGGTTGGAGTTGTAAGGCAAAATGCATGAGAAATCGCTAAGCGCCATGCCACAGTCGGCCACGGCTTCCTTCATGACTTTGCGGGTGTAGTGCCACTCCAGATTGAACATTTCCTTTTTCACCGCGTTGTTGGTCACGGAGCCCAGATACCAGCTGCCGTAATTGCGCACGGCCGTTGCACCGACCCGGTTACGCCGGCTGTTACGGGTCACCAGCAAGCACCCTGCGCCATCACTTAAGATGCTTGCCTGCAACACCCGGTAACGCTCGATAAAGACGCGGTCGGACGACACGATCAGCACCGAGTGCAATTGGCTATGGACATTCATCAAGGCCTTGGCCATCTGAATGGCGACGCTGATCGACGAGCAATTGAGCTGTGCGATCGAGCCGGCCCAGACAGGCTTTATGCCGAATGCCGTGGCCACTTCCATGGGCAGGCTGCGTGGCGCCGGCGGTACGCTGAATAGCCCGGTATGAACATGGATGACCGCACCGATGTCGCTGCCCTTGAAGCCTTGCTCCTCTTGCAGGCGAGCGACAGCGCGCTTGGCCAGCTCGACCTCGTCGATGTCCGGTGATACATGGAAATAACGGCAACCCGCATTGCGGATCATGTCAAAGCGCTCGGCGGGCAACTTATGGTGCTGAGCCCAGTCATTGAGGTCCTGGCGTTCGCCGGGTAACTCGTAAGCGGCGGCTTCAATACCGATCGTGAAGGGGGCGGGGCTGTTTGTTGCCGCAGTAGTTGGGGGCGTCATGACTGTATTCCTGTTAAGCCGGCATTGGCATGGCGGCGTAGTCCAGCACTCTGAGCTTTTCAAAGGCATCGCTTACACGGGGCGTCAGCAAACCCATTTCGCGGATGGTCGGCACCAGCCGCCGGAAAATGGAACGGCGCATGGAGTTGGCCACTTCAGAACTCCTGACCAGGTGGCTGCACTCTTTTTTGGATAAGCCCATCGGCTCCCATATGTCGTCGGCGCACAGGTGCTCGTACAAGGTGTAAGCACCTTCAACCACAAACTCTTCGCGCTCCTTGCGTTCAGTTCCGCTCATTTCCTTGTACACACTGCCCAGCGTGATGCGGCCAATGGCGAAATGGCGCGCCTCATCGCGCTGAATGCGCGTCATCAGGTCTTTGATAAAAGGGTCTTTGGTGTAGGCGACCATGCTTTGAAACAGTGACAGCGCAATGCCCTCCACCAGCACTTGCATGCCGAGGTTGGTCATATCGAGTTTGCTGGTGGTAATGGTGTCTTCCAGCAGGCCTTTGAGCGCCTTGCTCATGGGGTAGCTGATGGGCAGCTTGTTATTCACCAGGCGCCCGAATGCTTCAATATGACGGGCTTCATCGATGATTTGCCCGGCAGCACAGAGGCGAGCCGAGAGGCTTTCTTCTGCCACCGCCAGTTTCGATGCGCAAATCAGGGCAGCCTGTTCACCGTGCAGTACCTGTGACAGGGTCCAGCCTTGCGAGTGATGGCGAATTTCGGCGCGGTTTTTTTCATTCATTTTGTTCCAGACATCGGTGCCGTAGATCAGCAGTGTGCCGTCCGGCATGCCCAGAGGATTGTCCGGGTTGAGCTCGTAGCTCCAATCGATGTCGGTATTGACATCCCACTGGTTGGCCTTGGTTTTCTGATACAGCGCATTCAAGCTGTCATTGCTGAAATCGTAGGTCTGAGACATGTAAGCCTCGACCGAGAAATTCCACTTGATCGGCTCGCCATCATCCAATGTCGGTTTGTGCTCTGTTTGCATGATCACACCTGTACGTGCGTGCATTTCGGTTGAGAGGTGGTGAACGGCTCATGCACAGGAGATGTGTGCACCTGTGCCGCGAAGTAGTCCAGGTCGGGTAAGAACCACTCGGTGATGGCTGGCGTTTGCGCGGTATTCCAGGCTGCGATGTGCAGGAGGTTATCGCCGCCGTCCCACAGGTCGCGGCGAATCTGTTCGGCGCTGATCCAGACCACCGGCGTCTGTAGCTGGCGCGCCCAGAACAAGGCTTCGTTCCATAAATGGGCGCCCATCGTCACGCGTGGATCGAGCAGGTTTTTTGGCAACGCAAGGTCGATGGAAGGCATGCGTACCTGCGCCAGGAGAAGCGTCTGCTCACCGCAGCTGTCCCAAATGTACTGGGCCAGCGTGGACAGCAGGGTGTAGTACTGCTGGTTGTTGACCAGCACAGGCGCGGGATTGTCGTGTGCGTACACACTTCGGCGTGCATAGTCTTGCGTTTCGAGCAGTGGCAGGTTGCGAGCCGAACAAGGGATCGCCAGGTTGTAATCGGGGTTACGCTGCAACAGCAGGGAACAGGTTTGCGCGCTCTTCACATTTCACCTTCCAATGCATAGTGCAGATCAGGCGCGAGGGTTATCTGGGCAATCGAAAAATAGCCGTTCATTGCCAGCGAAGAAACGATGCAATCGCTACCCGTGTGCGCGGAACCCGCGCCCAGCTCCCCCAATAGCGAAAGCCAGGGGTCGCTGCCGAATGAATGGCCAAATCGTTGATAATGGTCGGCGTGCACAGACGAAGTGTCGAAGCACTTGAACAGCGCGCGGCGCGACATCTCTGGAAAAAACGGTACTGCAATGCCTAGACCTGGCCGGCTTTCGGTGAAACTGCGCAGGTTTCGTCCTAATTGCAGTAGCGCATTAGCCTGGCTTGAAGTGCCGATGACCAGCATGTTTTTGGCCTCTGGAATCACGTCAATCACTAACGTGCAGATGCCAAAACCGGAATTCCCCCAGCGGTTGTTGCCTAACCAGTAAGTAAAATTGTGGATATCGGTATCGACAATCTGCAGTAACAGCCTGCGACGACCGCTGAACTGAGCCTTCCCCTGGATATATCGCAGGATGAAACCCCAGCCCGTGCATTCATAGGCGTTGGTGACCCAGTCAGGACGGCGCCCATACTGGGTGGCTATCGCCTCCTGGAAATAGCCTGCATGTGGCGAACCGTCTGCCAAAAACTGTGACAGCACAGTAGAGCTCACCACGTAATCGTCGATAGGGCCTGCGTCGCTTGCATAGCGGCAAGCCTCATCGCCTACCCGCTGCCCCAATGCCAACGCTGCATCCTCCAGGCTGACCTGGTGCGATACAAAGGGCGTTTCTGTGCGTCGGTAAGCTAGCGTATGGACCCTGAAAGCCGGAGCGGTGCCAAGCGACTGCGTTGATGCAAAGGGCTGCGAGTTCGACATGTTGAGCTTCTGGTATGAGGGTGGCTGGCGATCAGGCGACTTGTTGCTGCTGCAACTGCGAGTCGATTTGCTCCAGAGTGGTGTACTGCGTGATGTTCAGTTGCTCAGGATCAATCGATCCGTAGAGCTGTTCGCAATAGACGATCAGCTCAACCACGTTGAGTGAATCGATACCCAGTTCGCCCAAACCGACATGGGTATCGACGGATTCGATATTGAGAATCTTGGCGGCTTCTTTCTTCAGAAGTTCCAGCGTGTTGAGGGTTTCAGTCGTCATTGGTGCATCTCCTGGGGTTAAAGCGGATTAAAGTGAGTCGGATACGGGCTTGGCTACGCGCATGCTTGCGCGCAATTCGTGATAACAGCGGTAAGAGCTGCCTTCCATTTTGGTAAACGCCAACAGATCACGCTGGTCGAGAAAACTCGGTACGGCAGAGCGGCTGACCAGATGCAAAAGCAGTTCATTGGAGGCGAATTTCAGTGCCAGCACGCGGTGCACGTCTTCGCTCTCATAGCGGTCGGACAGCGTCTTGGTACGGGCGGCGGCAGCGATGAAGTCGCGTGACGCGCGTTCGTCGGGTGTCAGTTCGAGGCGGCCCTGACTTGCCAGCCAGTCAACATGGGCCATCAGTGCGCGCACCAGGAAAGGCCGTACCGTCGTCAGGTATTTATTGAGTACCGCAGGGCCGCCCACTTTCAGACGATCTTCTTGGGAAACCTGCACCGTGCCCTTGACGTTCCCCAACTGCACGACATCGCCGAGAAAGGGCTCGCCGCAGAGGGTTCGCTTGAGGGTCTTGTATTGCTCGGGCCAGACCAGGAAGGCCGAGGGGAAAAACGAGCCCGGCGTGCGGGCGGCAACGATTGCCATGCCATCAAGGTTGGCGTACATGCCCCATACCTTGTCGATATGCAGCTTGAAACCATCCCCTTCAGGCTGGGCGACAGTGCGCCAGCTAGTGAGGGTAGGGCCGCCGGCATCACTCATCAGAAAACGCAGGGCACTGCCCGCATCAATGCTGGCGCGCGCCCGTTCGTATTGATCCGGCGTCAGGAACAGCGAAAACAAATGGGCGAAGTTCTGCATGAACGATCGGTAGTGCAACGCCAGACCGTCTTGCTGAATGCGCTCCAGAATATGTTCCAAGTCATGGCTCGGCTGCGACAGGGCCACCGAGGGGCGGTTTAATTGCTCGGCAGGCTCATAGTCTTGCGGTGTCTGCGAAATCAACATATCTGAATCCATCAGTCGCACTGAAGCGCGCGAAATAATATGGATCAAGTGAGCGGGCAGTTCGCCGTATGTCGATAAGCGATGAAGAACCGGTTGTGCACACACATTCAATAATGAATGGCGTGACGAAGCCGTATCCCCACCTTGCGTCAAAGTGTGCATAGTGTGTGATCCAGTATTTGAAAGTTGCAGTGCTTCAGTGTGTCGATGTTATTGGCGTGGTTGTAGATTAACTAACAAGCTGTTCGCGATCGGCCTTGTCTTTGTTGTCCAGTACGGTTTGCAGATAAATAGTTCGGCATTCCAGGCGCTTGAGTTTGTTGCTGGTCGTACGTGGCAAACTTCCGGGTAGCACGAATGTAATGGCGTGGGCACCAAATCCGAACTTCTCACGCAATTGGTTTTGAAGTTGGGTGCGCAGTTCGATAGGGTTATGCTTCGTTTCAAGCTCGATCAGAATCGCCAGGCTCTCGGTTCTCTGTGTCTCGTCGTAGATACCGAAGGCCGCTATTGCATTACCCCCGCTGGCCAATAAAGGGTGTGAGGCAATGACGTCTTCAATTTCATGGGGGAAATAATTACTGCCACGGATAATGATGAGTTCTTTCTTGCGGCCGAGTACAAACAAGTGCTCATCCACGCGATAACCTATATCCCCGGTCGCAAACCAGTCGCCGCTCTGGTAGTGCTCGGTCTGGCCTTCGGCGGGTAAATAGCCGGACATGACCGAAGAACCACGTATGAAAATTTCGCCCACTTCGCGGTCCTTGGCGTCGGAACTGTCCAAAGCCCTTACCGCCACTTGCATCCCGTCAATCGGCCGGCCCATCGACAGTACGGTTTCTACCCGCCGACTGTTATCGTCGGCGCGGCGTGCCTGCCAATGATCGATTACCGCGCCGGAGTCGATACGGTCAGGAATCACGTAGGAGAGCGCCTGCTTGTCGTAATCAAAGGTCGTGTTATGCATGGTCACTGCCAGCGTCGATTCCGCCATGCCGTAGCAGGGTTGCAGCGCAGAACGTGAAAGGCCGTGGGGCGAGAATGTCTGTGCAAACTCCCTCAGGCAGGCTTCATCGACCCTTTCGGCGCCGACAAAGATATTGCGCAACTTGCTCAGATCCACCTCTTTCATTGACGCTTCGCGGTAACGGCGAATGCAATACTGCAGGGCGAAAGTCGGCGCCGCCGTGGTGGTTGCGCCAAAGCTGGACATGCGCTTGAGCCAGCCAAGCGGGTTGCGAATAAAACTGGCCGGCTGCATCAATAGCAGCGGTGCCTGGTAATACAGGTTCGACAGTAGCGTCACCAGGCCCATGTCGTGATGCAGCGGCAGCCAGGACGCAGAGGCGTCGCCGCGTTCGACACTGTAGCCAACAACACCGCCGATACCGCGCACATTGGCGATGACATTGCGATGGCTCAGGATGGCGGCCTTGGGGCGACCGGTCGAGCCCGAGGTCAGTTGCACATGATGGCCGCTGTCAGCCTGGCAGCGTTCCACGCGCACTGGAAACCCTGCGCTGGCAGCGAGGCTCACCTCTGCGCTCGTGACCACGCGTACAGGCAGGTTGGAAAGCAAGCGCTGGAGTGCCGGTGTATTGCTTTCGGATGCGATCAGCAGGCGCGGTGCAAACAACTGACAGGCCACATATATCTGATTGCGCGGTGAGTCTGCCATCAATCTTCCAGGCAGCGCGACGGTGCAAGGCAAGGCGCCAATCAACACGCATCCAGTCAGCAGTAACAAGTGATCGATCGATGCCGGCAGGGCAAGAATAACCAGGTCATTACGAACAACCCCCAGTTCGGTCAGGGCTGAAGAGACCGCCAATGCTTGTTGTGCCAACGCTGCATAGGAAATGCTTTTTTCTTCCCCGTTCTCTTCTATAACAGTAATTTGCCGCAGTGCACTTTGCTGTGGATTATCCAAGGCAGACAAAATAGCATCGATCATTGTTTCCAATTTCCGATCTCCGGGAAGTCAATCAAACAAGTCTGTCAAATATTACAAATTCAATACAACGCTCTAGTGAGCATACAAACCTGTAGTGCCCGGTCTGGCGGACTTTATGGGATGGAACAGTGTTTGTAAATCGGTCGGGTGAAAGTTTCATAATCTTTCATGTTCGTTTGTAGTCGGCGCTATTGCCCGGTTCTAAAGCAAGTTTATAGTTGTTTAAGTGTCTAAACACTTGTTACTCGGCGTTGGATGTTTTGTATTTAAGTCGTGCGCGCAGTCGTTTGCTTTTGTAGTACGTGTCGACTCTTTAGTTGTGGGAGTGTCTCGAATAAGTCGTTGGTAGTGCGGGGTAAGCGTGCTCTTCAAGATCACGTATTTCGGCGCTTCCGGCGTATTCTTATAACGGGCGTACTCGTCGTCCAATGAGTACTTTCTCTCCCGGTTTGGTGTTTGCTGCAGTTACGATGCCTGATCTTCGGGTTACACATTTTGTCTAGTGGTGTATTGAATGGCGGCAGTTTCAGGCAAGCCTCAACCGATTATTTCCCGCGCCTGACGTGTCATTGACTACGCTGTACCTGATCTAAATTACAGACGCGCCCTGTCTCGAACCTAATCCCTTCGATACGGTTGGCCTATCAAGGATGTGCAGGAGGCCCCCGGGTTTGTACAAATTCAAAACAGTGTTTCTGCTTCTTGTCCTGTTGTGCTCGGGCAATGGCATGCTTTTGGCCGCCCCTACGCTGGCCTCTGTGATCAAGGCCGAGGAATCCGATGGCAAGCCTCCCGTGCTGGTGGATGGCGGGCTGCTGGGTGCCTTGGGTGCGGGGATGGACGAGGTTCAAGGTCAGCTCGGCCTGAGTATGCAGTTGCTGGACGCCTGGCGTTTACGCACCGAGCGGGCGGCAGGTGAAGTAGGGCAACTGGTCGAGCAGGCATCCACACATCCTTCCTGGAGTGGTGTAGGCGACTTTTTCTTGCTGACGGTTATCTGGTCCGGCGTTTTTTTCGGGTTGATGCTCGCAGGAAGATTGCTGGCGCGTTATTTGTGTACCACGCGTTCGATGGTTGACCGGCCACGCATCCAGACGCTGGTGGGTTATGTGGTGCCCTACATGTTGCCTGCGCTGGTCTCGTTGATGCTGGCCCTGTACGCCAGCCGCATGCTGCAAGACACCTTGGGTCGCTCGTTCGGCCTGACCCTGACCTATGCCGGCAGCGCCGGGGTGTTCTGTGTGGCGCTGGTGCTGTCACTGAGTACCTTGTTTGAAACGGGCCACAAGCGCCGCGCGGTGCAGATTATTCGTCAGTACTCGAAACGGGCGCTGTTCTTGATCGGCTTTTTTTCGGCACTGAGCGACGCAATGAGCAGCCCGCAAATTGCGCGGCAAATCGGCGGCAATATCGCCAGTTGTCTGTCGGTATTCGCCGGCCTGCTGGCGTGCGCCATTCTGGGCTGGCTGGTGGTACGGCTGCGGCGGCCCGTGGCTCACCTGATCCGCAATCGGGCCCTGGCACAACGGCTCGGGCAGCCAGCCTTGCAAGAGTCGTTGCGCATTTTTTCGGTACTCTGGTACTGGCCCGTGCTGCTGATGTTGCTGGTGAGCGCGCGCAATTTACTGGGCGTGGGTGAGGGCAGTGAACGTGCCTTGCGCAGTGCATTGCTGACATCGGGCCTGCTGATCGGCACGGTATTTCTGAGCACGATTCTGCATCATTCATTTCGGGCGCGAACCCAGCATACAGGGGCCTATAAAGAGCGTTTTATCGGTGTGGTTTACGCATTGCTGCGCATTGCCCTGGCCGTGACCTTTATTGAGTTGCTGGCGAAGATCTGGGGTTTCTCGCTGTTGGCCTTCGCTTCCGACAGCAATACCGGCAAGGTCATCAGTGACTCCCTGGGCCATATCCTGTTGATCCTTCTGGTGACCTGGTTGACCTGGGTGGTGCTCGACACGGCCATTCAACAAGCGCTGGAACCGGCCACCAACCGGCGCGGGAGCCATGAGCCCAGTACGCGAATCAAGACCATCCTGCCGCTGGCGCGCAATGCTATCAAAGTGATTCTGGTGGTGATCTGTACCATCACCACCATGGCCAATCTGGGGGTGAACGTCGCGCCCTTCCTTGCTGGCGCCGGGGTGATAGGCCTGGCCATCGGCTTTGGCTCCCAGCAGTTGGTGCAGGACGTGATTACCGGACTGTTTATCATTATTGAAGACACCATCTCGGTGGGTGACTGGGTGGTGATCGACTCCGCCCATGCCGGCACCGTCGAGGGGTTGACCATACGAACCCTGCGCCTTCGCGATTCGAGAGGTTTTGTCCATTCGGTGCCTTTCGGTCAGATCAAGGCCGTCATCAACCATTCCCGGCAGTTTGCCTATGCCTTTTTTTCCGTGCAGTTCACCTATGACACCGATATGGACAAAGCGACGGCCCTGATTCGGGAAGCGGGGAGCCAGATCAGCAGCGATCCTCTGCTCAGCCTGAGCCTGCAGGGTTCGCTGACGATCTTTGGCGTCGACAGCATGAACCTCGATGGCGTGACCATAACCGCGCAGTTCCGAACCATGTCCGGGGCGCAGAACACTGTGAGCCGGGCATTCAATGACCGGCTTAAAAAGCTTGTGGATAAGTCGCCGGATGTTCACTTCGCACAGCATTATCCACAGGGGTTTCTGCTGCCCGTGCGGGAGCCGGAACAAACGCTGCCAGCGGACTCCTTGGCGCAACGGTCTACGGTATTACTGACTGATATTCCGCCCAGATCCCAATGAAGGCCTTTTAGCATGAGGCAGTTTGTCAGTGACGGGTGGGCAAGAAACCCGCAAAATGCGGCTATCTTGATTAGGGTCAGCAGCTTTCACGGCTGGTTTTCTGGTATACATCACCGTTCTAAATAGACTGAGCCTGCATACTTTATGCGAATGCGCCTTATGTTATTGGGCGGCGGAAATGCCCTCGGGCAGGCGCTGATTCGTCTGGGTGCCGAGGAAGACATCAATTTCCTAGCCCCGCGCCCGCCGCAAGACGGTTGGGACGCCGCGAGCCTCACGCAACTGCTCGATGACACCCGCCCGGATGCTGTCATCAACCTTGCGTACTACTTCGACTGGTTTCAGGCGCAGACAGTAAGCGAGTCGCGTCTTGCCGCCCAGGAGCGCGCTGTCGAGCGTCTGGCCGAGCTGTGCCAGCACCACAGCATCACCTTGTTGCAACCTTCCAGCTATCGGGTTTTCGATGGCTCGCGTGCGACGGCCTACAGCGAAAAAGACGAGCCCGTCCCGCTCGGGTTGCGCGGTCAGGCACTGTGGCGTATAGAACAAAGTGTGCGGGCCATTTGCCCGCAACATGTGCTGCTGCGTTTTGGCTGGTTGCTCGATGACAGCCCGGATGGCACCCTCGGGCGGTTTCTGGCCCAGGCCGAAAAACCGGGTGAGTTGTTGATGGCCGATGATCGACGGGGCAACCCGACGCCGGTGGATGATGCTGCGCGGGTGATTATCTCGGTACTCAAGCAGCTCGATTGCGCGGCGCCGCTGTGGGGCACTTACCACTACGCCGGGCACGAAGCGACAACGCCGCTGGCGCTGGGGCAGGCAATCCTGGCCGAGGCCCGTAACCTGCACGAACTGGCAATCGAAGCGCCGACACCCCAGGCGCACGCCGCGCGGCCCGACGCGGCAGAAGAACCCCAGCACGCGGTGCTGGCGTGCAAAAAAATTCTACACACCTTCGGGATCAAGCCTCGCGCCTGGCGTGCGGCGCTCCCCACTTTACTGGACAGGTTTTATCGTCATGGTTGATGCTCCCGTTTTAATCACCGGTGGTGCCGGTTTTATTGGCTCCAACCTGGTAGACGCCTTGTTGGCCAAGGGCTACTCCGTAAGAATTCTCGATGACATGTCCACAGGCAAACGCAGCAACTTGCCAATGGCCAACTCGCGGGTCGAGCTGATTGAAGGTGACGTGGCCGATGCCGCACTGGTTGCCAAAGTCATGGCCGGTTGCAGCGCAGTGGTTCACCTGGCGGCGGTTGCTTCGGTACAAGCCTCGGTAGACGACCCGGTGCGTACTCACCAAAGCAACTTCATCGGCACCCTGAATGTGTGCGAAGCCATGCGCGAAACAGGGATCAAGCGCGTTGTTTTCGCCTCCAGTGCTGCGGTCTACGGCAATAACGGCGAAGGCGAGTCGATTGTCGAAGACACGCCTAAAGCGCCATTGACACCTTATGCCGCCGACAAGTTGTCCAGCGAGTACTACCTGGATTTCTATCGTCGCCAGCACGGTCTGGAGCCGGTGATCTTTCGCTTCTTCAATATCTTTGGCCCGCGCCAGGACCCATCCTCGCCTTATTCGGGCGTGATCAGCATTTTCAGTGAGCGTGCTGAAAAGGGCCTGCCGATCACCATCTTTGGCGATGGCGAACAAACGCGCGACTTCGTGTATGTGGGTGATCTGGTCAAGATTCTGGTGCAAGCCGTCGAAACCGAGAACGCTGAAGCGGGTGCCGTGAACGTAGGCTTGAACAAGGCCACTACACTCAATCAAATGCTGGCAGCGTTGAGCGAAGTGGTCGGCGAGTTGCCACCGATCAGCCACGGTCCGGCCCGCTCGGGTGATATCCGCCATTCCCGTGCTGACAATAGCCGTTTGTTGCAACGCTTCACCCTCGGTGAAACCACACCAATGAGTGTCGGGCTGGCACGCCTGCTAGGCCGCTAAGAACCACCCGCCCACAAAAAAGGCGCCTTTCGAAGGCGCCTTTTTTATGATTGCCGGACTTAGAATTTGTAGCCCAGGCCAACCATGTATACCCATGGGTCCACGTCTACGTTGACCTTGGCACGAGTGCCTGGTGCCACGGCGTTGTTTTCCACAGTGGCGCGGGTGTCGATATCGATATAACGCGCCTGGGCGTTGATCATGATGTTGTCGGTCAGCATGTAGTCAGCACCCAGCTGCCAGGCCATGCCCCAGGAGTTTTTTGCCTTGAAGTTGTCGAACCCTTCGGCGCTGGCACGGCTGCCGACGTGTTCGTCGTAGATCCAGGTGTAGTTGATGCCGGCACCAACGTAAGGCTGGAATGCCGATTTGGTATCCAGTGGGTAGTACACAACGCTCAGGGTTGGCGGCAAGTGTTTGAGGCTACCCAGTTTGCCGTTGGCGGCTGCCAGGCCAGTACCCTTGAGTTTCACGTCATGCTCAAACGGTGTGGCTGCCAGCAATTCGATACCCACATGGTCGGTGATCATGTAAGCGAAGTTCAGACCCAGTTGCGTGTCGCTGCTCATGGTCGCCTTGCCACCCAGATCAGCACCTGCCAACGGGCCTTGATCAACCTTGACGCTGGAGCTGTCGGCTTTCGGGTTTACCGTGATAGCACCGGCACGCACGATGATGTCGCCTTCCGTGTGCGCGTGGGCAAGAGGGGCGACGACGGCGAGCGCAAGGGCGGCTGCGCTGAGCAAAGACTTGTGCATGGGAGCTCCATTTGGATATTTAAAATTTATATAACCAATGGTAATGAGCGCCCAGGCCTGTTCAGTTGACCCAGCTCAATGAAAGCGTGAAGTTGTGAAAAATTCGTTAATTGCCCAGAGCTCCTCACCCCAACCCTCTCGCGGAGGGAGAGGGAGCTGATGGGTGGCGTTGCGCAAACCTGCTTTTGCTTTCAGTCCCTTCTCCCACTGGAAGAGGGCTAGGGTGAGGGGCCTTTGGGGTTACTCCGGCAATTCATACACCACGATCCGCTGAGCATCCATCTGATACCCCGCATCCGCCAGTTCGCTAGTGCTGGCCTTGACCTGCAGCGCGCCCACGATCCAGTACGGCTGGTACAACTCGTCGAGTTTGACCCCTTCCTTGCTGGTCACGTGCACGATCTGGTTCGACGGCGGTGGCGGTACATGGATGCAGGCACCGAAGTACGGCACCAGCAAAAAGTCCGTGGTGCGCCCGTCTTCGCTGACTTCAAGGGGCACGATATACCCCGGCAGGCGAATCAACTGGCCATCCAGCGCCGGGACCACCGGCGCATTGGGCAAGTCCTGCCTGGCTGCCGGGGCGGCTTCCATATTGCCCATCTGCGAGAGGTCATGCAGGGGCGTCATGTCCGGTGCTTCAGGCGGCGCATCCGCCGGGATCATTTCCGACCAGGTCAGCTCTTTCGGTTCGGCCGCCAACAGCGGCGTCGCAACCAGCAGTAACAGTGCCAGCAGCACGCGAGACATTGCAGACCTTTTCATAAATGTAAGCTCATAAACGAATGGACAGACCATCTGCCAGCGATTGTCGGTAGGCGCGCCAGGCAGGCACGCAGCCCATCAACAGGGCCGCTGCCAGAATACCGCCGAGCAGCGTCCATTCATATTCACTTGGCCACGCCAGTGGCAAATACAACCCGTAGTTCGATTGCACATAGCCTTGCGCGACGGCAATGCACACATACAACAGACCGACACCGGCGATCACTCCGGCGAGTGCCAGAGCCAGTGCTTCGAACACCAGTAACGTGGCGATATGCCAAGGGCGGGCGCCCACGGAGCGCAAGATCGCCATCTCGCGGCGCCGCTCATTGAGGCTGGTCAAGATTGCGGTGAGCATGCCGATCAGTCCGGTCAGTACCACAAACAGCGACACCACAAACAACGCTTTTTCAGCAGTGCTCATCAAGCTCCAGAGTTCCTGCAGGGCTACGCCGGGCAAAATCGCCATCATCGGCTCACCGCGAAAATCGTTGATCTCCCGTTGCAGGGCAAAAGTCGAAATTTTGCTGTTCAGGCCCAGCATGAACGCAGTGATGGCCTGGGGGGTTAGGTCCATATTGCGGGCCTGGTCAGCGCTGATACGCCCGGCACCGTGGGCGGGCACGCCGTTATGCCAGTCGATATGGATTGCTTCCATACCGCCCAGGCTGATATGCAGCGTGCGGTCCACCGGGGTACCGGTGCGCGCGAGAATGCCAACCACGGTGAACGGTTTGTCGTCGTGCTTGACCAGGCTGATCGCCGCCACGCCATGAGCCAGCACCAGTTTGTCGCCCAGTTTGTAATGCAGGGCATCGGCGACTTCGGCACCCAGTACCACTTCGAACGGATCGCTGGCAAAAGGACGGCCGCTGGCCAGTTTCAGGTTTTGCTTGTGGCCGTACTGGTAGTGCTCGAAGTACGCCTCGCTGGTGCCCATCACCCGATAGCCGCGGTGCGAGTCGCCCAGGGACATGGGGATGGCCCATTTCACTTTCGGGTTGTTGGCGAAATGTTCAAAGCTGTCCCAACGAATATTGTTGGTGGCATTGCCGATGCGGAACACCGAATACAGCAGCAGATTGACCGAGCCCGAGCGGGCACCCACGATCAGGTCGGTGCCGCTGATGGTACTGGCGAAGCTGGCGCGGGCTTCGGTGCGGACCCGTTCCACGGCCAGCAGGAGGCACACCGACAGGGCAATGGCGAAGGCGGTCAGCAGTGCGGTAAAGCGGCGGTTGGCCAGGCTGGCCAACGCTAGACGAAACAGATACATCTCAGACCTCTACCGACAGGGCGGCGCGATTGAGTTCAGACAACGACAGGTTACGGTCGAACAGAGGGGCCAGGCTTTGATCGTGGCTGACAAACAACAGGCTGGCACCCGCTTCACGGCATTCGGCAAACAGCAGCTGGATAAAGGCTTCGCGAGCGTCCGCGTCCAGCGCTGATGTGGGCTCGTCGGCAATCACCAGTTCGGGCTGACCGATCAGTGCGCGGGCGGCGGCAACACGCTGCTGCTGGCCGATGGATAACGAGTCTGCACGTCGCTCCAGCAGGGCCGGGTCTTTAAGACCCAGATGGGCCAGCAGGGTTTGCGCGGCGTTATCCACACTGCCGTGGCGTTGCACGGCGCGGCTGGCACGCAGTTTGGAAAAGTGGCAAGGCAGTTCGACGTTCTCGCGAACCGACAAAAATGGCAGCAAATTGAATTGCTGGAAGATATAGCCCGTGTGGTCAACCCGGAAACGGTCACGGGCCCCGGAACCCAGCTCTCCCAGCTCCTGGCCGAGCAAGCGGATGCTGCCGCTGTTGGCTTTTTGCACGCCGCCAAGCAACCCCAGCAAAGTGGTTTTGCCACTGCCACTGGGGCCTTTGAGGAACAGGGTTTCACCTGCTTGCAGGCGAAACGCCGGAATATCCAGTAGCACGGGGTGCCCCGGCCAACTGAAACTCAGGTCGCTCAGTTCAATAAGTGCTTGGGTCATTGGGGGAGGAGATCGCCTGGGAGTTGGTGGAAGTCTTTCTGTGGGAGCTGTTTAAAACTTCAGCACAGGTGCCTTGGCTGTCACTTCCACGGCTTGCTGACCGCTCGGGCCGATCAGTTGTACCTTGAATTTATGGGTGCCGGGGAATGTCTTGAAAAACTGCGCCAGATCCAGCGCTTTCAAAGCGTCCGGCGTGCTGCAGGTAAACGCATAGTGGGCTTCGATATCGCTGTGGTGGTGCTCGCCCTTGGCGCGGCCTTCTTCCGGCGCCGGGTCGAACAGCGGGCTTTTCAGTTCCTGCGCTTCAGCTGTGCAACCGGCGGCCTTGGGGATGCTGAACAGCACCAGTGGGTCTTCCAGTTGTTTGCGTACCGAGCTGACTTTGGCCTTGTCAGCGTCAGTGGTAGCAACGTGTTCAAAGCCCACCAGGTTCATCGACGGGCCATCCAGGTCCAGTTCCAGGGTCTGGCCGTCGAGCGCGACATTCAAGCTGCCTACGCCATGTTCATGGGGCGCCAGGCTGCTGTGTTCATGGTCGTGATCATGATCGTCGGCGGCGTGAGCCATCGCCAGCGGCAACAAGGCAAACGGCAAAGCAAGAAGCAAACGGCGCATGGGAGCACTCCAGCAGAAATGTGAAAATATTGTTATGTGATCTTATAACAACTGTTGCGAGAGTTTGCCCGTGTGCTTGGCGTTACGCAAGGCGCGTGGGAGCATGGCTGCAAGAAAATTGAGGAGCACGACGATGGTGCGCATTCGCGGAACGATAGGCGACTGGCCGGTGGATTTGACCGTGGAGCTGGATGAGAGCGACTGGATAAAGCTGGGCGCGCAACTGCACGTCAGTGAAGCACCGATCAGCCAGCCGCCCGCAAAACCTGCGAATCAGGATGATGCCGTGTGGGAAGCCACCAAGGATTTGCTGCGCAAGGCTGGACAGATCAGCGGGCCTGAATTGCTGGGGCAGCTTGAAGCGCTGACCGGCAGCACGGGAGCAGGCAAACGCTTGTTGGTGCGCCTGCGCCATTGTGCCGAGGTGAAAGTGGTTAGCGGTGCTGATTCGCCGATTTACAGCTGGGTTGACGTGGCGTAACAAAAACTCCCGTAGCAGCTGCCGAGGGACGAGGCTGCGTTTGGCAGCTACAGGAACACTGCAACTGTGGGAGCGAGCCTGCTCGCGAAGGTCGTTCGCGAGCAGGCTCGCTCCCACAATAGGGCTTGACCTGCAACAGAGTATCTACAGATATGTATCGGGGTTTAGTACAGCGCAGCAAACAGCTTGCGGCGGTAGGTGGTGACCAGCGGGTGATCATTGCCCAGCAGGTCGAACACCTGCAGCAGGGTCTTGTGGGTGATGCCTTCGTTGTAGCTGCGGTTGCGGGTGAACAGTTTCAGTAGCCCGTCCAGTGCGCCTTCATATTGCTGGCGTGCCAGTTGCTGGATTGCCAGTTGATACGCCGCTTCGTCGTCCTGCGGGTTTTGTGCCACGCGGGTCTTCAGGTCAGCCACATCCGGCAAGTCCGCCGCCTGGCGCAAGAACGTCAGTTGCGCCTTGGCGCCCGCCAGCTCGGCCTTGTGCTCGTCGCTCTTGACCGCATCCAGCACCGCTTGTGCTTCAGTCAGCTCGCCACGTTCAGCCAGGCAGCGGCCATACAGGATCAGCGCTTTGGCGTTGCTGTTGTCTTCAGTCAGGATGCTTTTGAGCAAGGCTTCAGCATCGGCAAAACGGCTTTCGGCAAACAGCGCCTGGGCTTGAACCAGCGGGTCTTCAACCGCAGCTTCGGGCATCACCACATGGGGCGCGAGCATGGCACGGATCGCTGATTCCGGCTGGGCTTCCTGGAAACCGTCGACCACCTTGCCGTCCTTGAACAGCACCACGGTGGGCAAGGTCTGAATGCCAATGCGGCCAACAATATCCTGCTCGACATCACAGTTGACCTTGGCCAGCAGCAGTTCGCCCTGATAGTCCTCGGCAATTTGCTCCAGGATCGGCAGCATCACCTTGCAGGGAGCGCACCACTCGGCCCAGAAATCCACCAGTACGGGTTGGTCGAATGAGGCCTGGACCACCAGCCTGTCGAAGTCAGTGGAGGTCACGTCGAAGCTGTAAGAAGGCGTAGGCTGATTCATTTCGTGTCTCGAAGCAGGTAAATAAGAGCAACTATAAAGGCTGGGCGCAGTGGCTGAAAGGCACAGGCTCGCGTTGTGCGTGATACAGGCTGACGTTGCGAAATTCGTGGGGCTCGGCCAGGTCGGGCAGGGTCAGGGCCTTGAGCATGGCCAGTTGCCGATAAAGCGGGTGCTTGAAGTCGCGTACGCGGGAATCGGCTACCAGGGTCTGCTGGCCGCGGCTAGGGAACTGATCCAGCAGCGGCAGGTTTTCGCGGTCGTAGAGCACATCAGCCACCAGGATCAGATCGAACCGGTCCGCCTCGGCAAAAAAATCGCTGGAGTAGCCCAGCGCGACATCGTTGAGCTGGGCATTGGCCCTGCAGGCCGCCAGTGCCAGCGGGTCAAGGTCACAGGCCACCACTTCCAGCGCCCCGGCCCTGGCTGCTGCAATCGCTGCAACGCCCGAACCGGCACCAAAATCCAGAACGCGCTTGCCCTTGACCCACTGCGGTTGCTCGGCCAGAAAGCGTGCGAGCGCCAGCCCGCTGGCCCAGCAAAAGGCCCAGTAGGGAGGTTCGTAGAGAATGCGCCGGGTTTCGTCGGGGGTGAAGGCGCGATCCATATTGTGGGCATCGATCAACCAGAGTTTGAGCGCGGTGCCGGGCAAGTCGGTCGCCACCAGCCGCGCATCACCCAGCAACTCGCTCAACGACTGCTGCAGGCCAAACGGTATATTCATGGTGCTTTGACGAAGGCCAGGGTACCCAGCGCCTGCGTGGTGGGCTGGTTGATGATCCGCGAAGGCAGATGCAGGATCAATTGCCCGGACTGGCTGGCGCGGCCGCGCAGCTCGACCCGCATCCCGGTCGGGAAGGCTTGCGGGTTGAAGCGCAGCTTGAAGGGCAGCGCCTGGCTGTTGCCGAGGATCTTGCTGCTGGCCATCAAGCCTTGGGGGCGGCCACGATCGTCAACGATCAGCATGGCCAGCTCGACCTCGGCGCCTGCCGGCACACCGGTCAGCACTCCGCTCAACTCGCGCTGATATGACGGCAGCGGGCCAAGGTCAGCCGGGGCATCGGTTTTTGGCTGCGTCAGCACTTGGGGCTGTGCCGATTTTGGCGGCTCACTGCTACAAGCGACCAGCAAACTGGCAAGGCACAGCAAAACAAGCGTTCGTAGCGGCATACACGGCTCCAGCGGCAGGTCAGTCGGTGTATCAGATTGTGTAAAAGATAGTAGCCCGTCTGTATACCGTAAAGCCTATGGCTTGTCTTGCCAGTGGGATGCGCTAACATGGCGCTCCCCATTTTTGTTGGCTGCCACCATGCACTGTCCCTTCTGCGGTGCCAACGACACTAAAGTCATCGACTCGCGTCTGGTTGCCGAGGGCGACCAGGTGCGCCGCCGGCGTGAATGCCTGGCCTGTGGTGAACGTTTCACCACCTTTGAAACAGCTGAGTTGGTATTACCCCGCCTTATCAAGCAGGACGGCAGCCGCCAGCCGTTCGATGAAGAAAAGCTGCGCGCCGGCATGCAGCGTGCGCTGGAAAAGCGCCCGGTGAGTGTCGAGCGTCTTGAAGCCGCGCTGGCCCGGATCAAGCACAAGCTGCGCGCCACTGGCGAACGCGAAGTCAAATCGCTGGTTGTTGGTGAACTGGTCATGGGCGAGCTGCAAAAGCTCGACGAAGTGGCCTATATCCGCTTTGCCTCGGTCTATCGACGTTTCCAGGACTTGAACGAGTTCCGCGAAGAGATCGACCGTCTTGCCCGTGAGCCTTCCAAAGAATGATCCAGTCCACAGAACAATCGATTTTAGACACCCATTACATGGCGCGGGCCATCGAGCTGGCGCGCAACGGCTTGTACACCACCCACCCCAACCCCCGTGTCGGTTGCGTCATCGTACGTGACGGGCAGATCGTCGGCGAAGGCTGGCATGTGCGCACCGGCGAGCCCCATGCCGAAGTCCACGCCTTGCGCGCGGCCGGTGAGCTGGCGCGGGGCGCCACGGCCTATGTCACCCTTGAGCCGTGCAGCCATCATGGGCACACCCCACCGTGCGCCGAAGGGCTGATTAGCGCAGGTGTGGCGCGTGTGGTTGCAGCCATGCAGGACCCCAACCCGGAAGTTGCCGGGCGTGGCCTCAAGCGTTTGGCCGATGCCGGTATTGAAGTGCGCAGTGGTGTGCTGGAAGCCGATGCCCGGGCGTTGAACCCTGGTTTTCTCAAGCGCATGGAGCACGGTCTGCCGTTCGTACGGGTCAAAATGGCCATGAGCCTTGATGGCCGCACCGCGATGGCCAACGGCGAAAGCCAGTGGATCACCGGGCCAGAAGCGCGCTCGGCGGTGCAGCGTTTGCGGGCCCAGGCCAGTGTGGTGCTGACGGGTGCGGATACCGTGCTGGCCGATGGCGCCCGCCTGACCGTGCGCGGCCCTGAACTGGGCCTGAGCCCCGAGCTGACCGCGCTGGCGCTCAGTCGTCCGCCGTTGCGGGTGTTGATCGACGGGCGTTTGCGGGTGCCGCTGGATGCACCGTTCTTCAAGGCCGGGCCAGCGCTGGTTGCCACCTGCGTGCCGCCTGCCGAGCAATACCGTACCGGGCCCGAGTGCCTGGTGATCCACGGCGCCAATGGCCAGGTCGACCTGCGCAAGTTGTTGCAGGCGCTGGCCGCCCGCGGCGTCAACGAAGTGCTGGTGGAGGCCGGGCCGCGTCTGGCGGGGGCTTTTGCCGAGCAGGGGTTGGTGGATGAATACCAGATATTTGTCGCGGCCAAGTTTTTGGGCTCTACGGCGCGGCCATTACTGGAGCTGCCGCTGACCCATATGAGCGAAGCGCCATTGCTCAAAATTACCGACATGCGCGCGGTAGGCGATGACTGGCGAGTCACTGCCATACCTGTGCCGTCAGCGAGCGTATAATTCTCAGCCTTCGTGTTACGCAGGCTTTGTTCTCAAGGGGAACGCCATGTTTACCGGCATCATTGAATCCATCGGCAGCATCCGTGCATTGACCCCCAAGGGCGGTGATGTGCGAGTTTCCATCGACACCGGCAAGCTCGACCTGAGCGACGTCAAACTCGGCGACAGTATCGCCATCAATGGCGTGTGCCTGACCGCCGTTGAGCTGTCGGGCAACGGCTTTGCCGCTGACGTCAGCCGCGAGACCCTCGATTGCACCGCGTTCAACGACTTGAAAAGCGGCAGCCGGGTCAACCTGGAAAAGGCCCTGACCCCGACCACGCGCCTGGGCGGTCATCTGGTCAGCGGCCACGTTGATGGCGTGGGCGAGGTGATCTCCCGTGAGGAGAACGCCCGTGCCATCGAGTTCCGCATCCGTGCACCCAAAGAACTGGCCAAGTACATTGCCCATAAAGGCTCGATCACGGTCGACGGCACCAGCCTGACGGTGAACGCGGTCAATGGCGCCGAGTTCTCGCTGACCATCATTCCGCACACCCTGAGCGAAACCATCATGGGTGACTACCGTCCGGGTCGCCGGGTCAACCTCGAGGTCGATTTGCTGGCGCGCTACCTTGAGCGTTTGCTGCTGGGTGACAAAGCTGCCGAGCCGACCTCGGGTGGCATCAGCGAAAGTTTTCTGGCCGCCAACGGCTTTCTCAAATCCTGACGTAAGGGGGTGCCGCGTGGCGCTCAACAGCATCGAAGAACTGGTTGAAGATATCCGCCAAGGCAAGATGGTCATCCTCATGGATGACGAAGACCGCGAGAACGAAGGCGACCTGATCATGGCCGCCGAGTGTTGTCAGGCCGAGCACATCAACTTTATGGCGCGCTTTGCCCGTGGCCTGATCTGCATGCCGATGAGCCGCGAGCGTTGCGAACTGCTCAAGCTGCCGTTGATGGCACCGCGCAACGGTTCCGGTTTTGGCACCAAGTTCACGGTCTCGATCGAAGCGGCCACCGGCGTCACTACCGGCATCTCTGCCGCTGACCGCGCGCGCACCGTGCAAGCGGCGGCCGCCAAGGACGCCAAAGCCGAAGACATCGTCAGCCCGGGCCATATCTTCCCGTTGATGGCTCAAGCCGGTGGCACCCTGGCCCGCGCCGGCCACACTGAAGCCGCCTGTGATCTGGCGCGCATGGCCGGGTTCGAGCCAAGCGGAGTGATCTGCGAAGTGATGAACGACGATGGCACCATGGCCCGTCGCCCTGAACTGGAAGCTTTCGCGGCCGAGCACGGCATCAAGATCGGCACCATTGCCGACCTGATCCACTACCGCATGATTCACGAACGTACCGTTCAGCGGATTGCCGAGCAGCCACTGGACAGCGAACTGGGCCAATTCAATTTGGTGACCTATCGTGATTCAGTCGAAGGCGATGTGCATATGGCACTGACCCTGGGCAAGATCTGCGCCGAAGAACCGACCCTGGTGCGCGTGCATAACATGGACCCGCTGCGCGACCTGCTGATGGTCAAACAGCCCGGCCGCTGGAGCCTGCGCGCCGCCATGAGCGCGGTGGCTGAGGCCGGCAGCGGTGTGGTGCTGTTGCTCGGTCACCCCCTGGATGGCGATGTATTGCTGGCCAATATCCGCGAAACGGCAGACCACGCGCCGGTGAAAAAACCGACCACCTACAGCATCGTCGGTGCCGGTTCGCAGATCCTGCGTGACCTCGGTGTACGCAAAATGCGCCTGATGAGTTCACCAATGAAGTTCAATGCCATATCCGGTTTCGATCTGGAAGTTGTAGAATACGTGCCCTCCGAATAAAGACCGGTCGTGTCCAGTCCGAATTCGTGGCCCAATATCCTAAAGAGCGCATGCAAATGCGCTCTGGCTCTTTAATACGAGACATACCGAATGACCCTGAAGACCATCGAAGGTACCTTCATCGCCCCCAAAGGTCGCTACGCACTCGTAGTTGGCCGTTTCAACAGCTTCGTCGTCGAAAGCCTGGTGAGTGGTGCCGTTGATGCCCTGGTTCGCCACGGTGTGAACGAAAGCGACATCACCATCATCCGCGCACCTGGCGCGTTTGAAATCCCGCTGGTCGCGCAAAAAGTTGCCCAGCGCAACGAATTCGCCGCCATCATCGCCCTGGGCGCCGTGATTCGTGGCGGTACTCCGCATTTCGAATACGTTGCTGGCGAGTGCACCAAGGGCTTGTCCCAAGTGTCCATGCAGTTCGGCGTACCGGTTGCCTTCGGCGTGCTGACCGTTGACTCGATTGAACAAGCCATCGAGCGCTCGGGCACCAAAGCTGGCAACAAAGGCGCAGAAGCTGCCTTGTCCGCCCTTGAAATGGTTAGCCTGTTGGCACAGTTGGAGGCCAAGTGATTTCCGACGAAAGCGATCGTTTCAACCCGCGCGACCCGAAACCTGCGGACGCTGGCAAGCCTTCCAAGAGCGCCAAGCGCCGTGAAGCGCGTCAACTCGCAACTCAGGCCCTGTACCAATGGCACATGGCCAAGCAGTCGCTGAACGAAATCGAAGCGCAATTCCGCGTCGATAACGACTTCTCCGACGTTGATGCTGCCTACTTCCGTGAAATCCTGCACGGCGTGCCTGCGCACAAAGGCGAGATCGATGCTGCCCTGGTTCCGTGCCTGGACATCACCATCGAAGAACTCGATCCGGTTGAGCTGTCTGTTCTGCGCCTGTCCACCTGGGAGCTGATCAAGCGTGTTGACGTGCCTTACCGCGTTGTAATCAACGAAGGCATCGAGCTGGCGAAAGTGTTCGGCTCCACCGACGGCCACAAGTTCGTCAACGGTGTGCTCGACAAATTGGCGCCACGCCTGCGTGAAGCTGAAGTAAAGGCTTACAAGCGCTAAACCGCGCTGTCGGCCATGGGCGAGTTTGAGCTGATCCGCAACTTCTTCGCTGCCGCGCCCTGTGCGCAGGGCGGCGAGGGTGTTGCCCTGGGTATTGGCGACGACTGCGCCCTGCTGGATGTTCCCTTCGGGGAACAGCTGGCGATTTCCACCGACACCCTGGTAGCCGGGGTGCACTTCGCAGATCCCTGCGACCCTTTCCTGCTCGGTCAGCGTTCGCTGGCAGTGGCGGCCAGTGATTTGGCGGCCATGGGCGCAACTCCTGTCGCATTTACCCTTGCCCTGACCCTGCCGACGTTTGACGCCGAGTGGCTGCAAACCTATGCCCGTGGTTTGAACCTGATGGCCCAGACCTGTGGCCTGCGCCTTATCGGTGGCGACACCACGCGCGGGCCATTGTGTCTGACCCTTACAGTTTTCGGGCGAGTGCCCACGGGCCATGCCCTGACCCGCAGCGGCGCGCGCCCCGGTGACCTGCTGTGTGTGGGTGGCGAGCTGGGCAATGCGGCCGGGGCGTTGCCGTTGGTGCTGGGGCAGCGCACCGCGGCATCGATGATCGGCGAACCGTTGCTGGCCCATTACTGGTCGCCACAACCGCAGTTGGCGCTGGGCCAGGCCCTGCGTGGTAAAGCCACCTCGGCGCTGGATATTTCCGATGGCCTGCTGGCCGATTGCGGGCATATCGCGGCGGCGTCGAAGGTGGGGCTGGCGATTGAACTCGACCGGGTGCCGGTCTCGCTGGCGCTGGAAGAGTTCCTGGGCGAGGCGGGAGCGCAACAGGCAGCGTTGAGCGGCGGGGATGACTATGTACTGGCGTTTACCTTGCCTGAGGTTGAGGTGCCGACCCTGCTGGCCGATGGCTGGCCTATCCATGTGATTGGTCGCGTGGTTGAAGGGCAGGGCGTCACGCTGCTGGATGACGAAGGCCTGGACATTACTCCGGCAGTCCACGGCTATCAGCATTTTCGTGCGTGACCCTGTGGGAGCGGGCTTGCTCGCGATGGCAGCGCCACGTTCAGCCTGATACACCGCATCGCCTGTTTCGCGAGCAAGCCCGCTCCCACGGGGCCTGTGTAGCGTAAGTCATCAAACTTTTAGATATTTATCCTCGGTAATTCAGCCTAAGCGTCTGTAGGAACCTCCTGTTACAATGTCGCCTCTGCGAATTTCCAGTACTCAAACTGATCAGGAGCACACGGTGCCTGTCGTTTTCGTTGCCGCTTGCAAATTACCCACCCCCTTTGCCGAGTTCACTATGCATGGCTTCCTTGAGAAGGCCACGGGTCGTGAACACGTTGTGCTCAGTTTGGGCGACGTTACAGACGGTGCGCCGGTTCTGGGGCGTGTGCATTCCGAATGCCTGACCGGTGACGCCCTGTTCAGCCAGCGCTGCGACTGCGGCTCGCAGCTTGAAGCCGCCTTGCAGGCCATTGCCCGCGAAGGTCGTGGCGTATTGCTGTACCTGCGTCAGGAAGGCCGTGGCATCGGCTTGCTCAACAAAATCCGTGCCTACGAGTTGCAAGATGGCGGCGCCGATACCGTTGAAGCCAACGAGCGCCTCGGCTTTGCCGCCGACCAGCGCGATTACGCCATTTGCCTGCCGATGCTGGAGCACGTAGGCGTGCATTCGCTGCGCCTGATGACCAACAATCCGCGCAAGGTCAAAGCCCTGACTGACATGGGCATCACCGTGGCCGAGCGTGTGCCGCTGCACACCGGGCACAACCCGCACAACAAGCTGTACCTGGCGACCAAAGCCAACAAGCTAGGGCACATGATGGGTAACCAGCATCAGAGCGAGGCTGACCCGGCATGACCCGTGGCCAGCGTCGTCGGCGCCTGAGTTTCAGTTGGTGGCAACAGCTGCTGCTGACCCTGCTGCCTCTGGTGCTGGTCTGCTGGTTTTTCGGCAGCGCCGAGCCGTTGCTGCCTGAGTTGGCAATGCCGTTATTTATTGCGGGCGTGGCTTCGATGTTCGTCACCCTGCGCACGTTCGGGCCTTACAAACATGGCCTGATCAATCTGCAGAAAGCCCTCGACACCCCACAGGAACCTGCAGCCTGGGATGAGTTGGCGCGTGCACGTCAGCGGTCCCTGCTGGCGGCGGGGCTGCCCACCTGGATTGCCACGCTGGCGGTGTTTGTCGGGCTTGAAGGCGTACCGCTATTGCTGCTGGTACTGTCAACGCTGGTGCTGTTTTACCTCTATCGCGTCCCCCGCCAGGTAGGCTGATGCGCGTCTGGCTGGCAGCTCTGTTGCTGACTGTCAGCTTTTCTGCCCAGGCTGTCAGCCGCGTGGTGAGCCTGTCACCGTCCCTTTCTGAAATGGTTGTCGAACTCGGCGCCGCCGATTTGCTGGTAGGGCGTCTGGAAGCAGGGGAGCCGTTACCTGAGCTTGCCGGCGTGCCTTCTGTGGGCCGCTACGGGCAACTGGACATGGAGCGTCTGCTCAGCCTGCAACCCGACCTGCTTTTGCTTTGGCCAGGCAGTGTGGGTGTTGCCCAGCGCGAGCAATTGCGTAACCTGAATATCCCCACCTTCACCGCCGAACCGGCAAGCCTCGATCAACTGGCCGATCAGGTTGAAGCCCTGGCCATCGCCCTGGGTCGCCCGCAGCGTGGAAGGGAGCAGGCAACGCAACTGCGCCAACGTCTGGCACAACTGCGTGAACAGTACCGGACTGACGTGCCTGTGCGGGTGTTTTATCAGGTGTGGGATCAGCCGCTGTACACCATCGGCGGCGGGCAAATCATCAGTGATGCGCTGGCAGTGTGCGGGGCAAGCAATGTGTTTGACCACCTCAAACTGCCGGCGCCGCAGGTTGGTATAGAGTCTGTGTTACAGCGTAATCCTGAGGTGATTATCGCCGGCACCCAGGCGCAGCTGGATGCCTGGAAAGCCTGGCCGCAGATCGATGCGGTCAAGCATGGGCGTTTGCTGCTATTGGCCGACAAGGGCCTGGAGCGTCCGAGCGGGCAGATGCTGGAAGCGACGGCCAGATTGTGTGAGCAATTACAGAGATAAAAATTATCTGTGGGAGCGGGCTTGCTCGCGATGCAGGTGATGCGCAGTGTCAGGTAAGTCGCGGTGATGCTATCGCGAGCCATCCCGCGCCCACAGGTTTAGAACGTCGGCGTCCAGGTAATTGCCAGCTGCAGCGAGCGCCGTTCTTCGCGGTAGCCATAGTAGTTGCCGTCATAGCTGTACAGCGCGCGGGTGAAGCTTTTGTCCAGCAGGTTATCGACCTTCAGGTCGAGCCGCACTTCTGAGCTGGCCTGCCAGTTGCCGCGTAATCCCAGCAAGCCATAACCGCCAACGGGCTGCTTGTTGTCTTCATCATTGAAGCTGCTGCTCACCGCTTGCCAGCTGGCGCCGACACCTACCTTGTCAAATTGCCGATCCAGATCCAGGCTCAAGGTACGGCGTGCGCGGCGGCTCAGGGTATGGCCGGTATCACGATCGCGCGGGTCAATAATCGCGATACCCAGGCTGCTCTGCCAGCCGAACCATTCTTGCTGCAACGCGCTTTCGAAACCGGTGATCCGTGCTGCGCCGATGTTCTGCTGAATAAAGTCGGCATCGGCCACAATCGCGTCGCGAATATCGGTGCGATACAGCGAGGTTTCCAGGCGACTGGTCTCACTTAGCTGACTGCGCCATTGCAGCTCGTAGCTTTTTGAGTATTCCGGCTTGAGATCGGGATTGCCGAACTGCGGGTAGTACAAGTCATTGAACGTCGGTGCGCGAAACCCTTCACTGTAAGTCAGCATAACGTCGTTGTCGGCGTTCAGCGGCACCGTCAGGCTGGCGCTCCAGGTGTTGTGGCTGCCAAATTGCTGGTTCTGGTCGTGACGCAGGCCCAGCTCGGTCGAGAAGTACTCGCCGTGGAAGCGGTGCTGAACAAACGCGGCGCGGTTCCAGCGGCTGTCTTCCTCGAAAACGGTGCTGCTGCGTACCCGGTCTTGATAGGCGTCGGCGCCGAGGATCAGGCTGTTTTGATCGTCCAGCGTCAGGTTGTTCTGCCAGTTCAGCGAGTCGCGATAGGTGTTGAAGCTGTAGATCTCGGCGCTGAGTTTGTCCCGGGTTTTTTCACGGTTTTCGCTGTGGCCCAGCTCCAGGCGCGAGTTCCAGCGTTCGTTCAGTTGCGCGTCGATAAAACTGCCGACGCTGCTGATATCAAAATCGCTGTAGAGCTGTTGGCCACTGACAGTCTGGGTCTGCGGGTCCCAGCGCCCGAACGAATTGTCGAGTTCGGTCTTGCCGACGTTTTTCATGGCCGTCAGGCCAATTTCAAGCTCTTGGTTCAGGTAGTGGCTCAGGTTCAGGCTCAGTGACTTGTTGCGATAGGCGTCGTGGTCGCTGTCGCTGGGGAAGGATTCGTGGGTGCGGTTGATCCCGGCGGTTTGTTCCAGGCTGCCACTGAGGTTGTAGCGCGTTTGCCCGTCGCCACCGGAGATGCCCAGGCTGTTTTGCGAGCTGCCATAACTGCCCACTGCACTATGCAGGCGAAGCTGCGGGGCTTGATCGGCACCGCGTCGGGTGAAAATCTGGATCACACCGCCAATCGCATCGCTGCCGTAGATCACCGAGCGCGAGCCGCGCAGCACTTCAACCCGCTCGATCTGATCGATATTGAGGTACTGCAGATTGCTGTCGGCCGAAGTGGCATTGGCCATGCGCTGGCCGTCGACCAGCACCAGGCTTTGCGCCGACTTGGTGCCGCGAATGTAAATCCCCGGCAAACCGCCGCGTCCACCGCTGCGGGCCACTTGTACACCGGGTACCCGGCCGAGCAAGTCGGTCAGGCTGGTGGGTTGCAGGCGGTCGATATCGTCACGGGTGAACACGCTGTTGGCGCTTGTGCTGTCCGAGCGAGCCTCGACCTGGCGATTGCCGGTGATCAGGGTCTGCGGGAGTTTGAGCGCATCTTCGCGCTCCAGCGGCTCTGCATGCAAAGGGCAGGCGGGGATAAAACCGAGGATCAGGGCAAGACGAAGGCGTTTCATGGTGTCTCAACAGGGTGTTGGGCGGATCGTAGCAGCTGCCGTAGGAACTAGGCTGCGTCCGGTGGCGTAGCCACCGTAAACCATGCCTCGCGGTGTATCAGTATCACCGAGGGGGGCGGATTTACGATCGCTTCGCAATCGAACGCAGCCTGCGGCAGCTGCTACGAAATCGCGCAGACCAAGTGGCTCAGAGCCCCAGGAGTTCCATGCGCTGACGCACCGAGGCTTCGATACCTGCCGCATCCAGGCCGCATTCGGCCAGCATCTGGCTCGGTTTGGCATGTTCGACGTAAATATCCGGCAAGCCCAGGTGCAGCACAGACTTGAGCACGTTTTCACGGGCCAGGAACTCGCTGACGCCGGCGCCTGCGCCGCCCATGACAGCGTTCTCTTCGATGGTCACCAGCAGCTCATGGCTGGCAGCCATTTCGCGAACCAGCTCTTCATCCATCGGCTTGACGAAGCGCATGTCGACCACGGTGGCGTCGATTTTTTCTGCCACTTGCAGGGCTTCTGCCAGTTGCACGCCGAATACCAGCATGGCGACTTTCGAACCCTGGCGACGAATCACGCCCTTGCCGATTTCCAGCGGCTCGAGGTTTTTTTCGATCACTGCGTTCGGGCCTGTGCCGCGAGGGTAACGCACTGCCGCCGGGCCGTTGTACAGGTGGCCGGTGGTGAGCATTTTGCGCAGTTCGTTCTCATCGCTCGGGGTCATGATAAGCATGCCCGGGATGCAGCGCAGGAACGACAGATCGAAGCTGCCTGCGTGGGTCGGGCCGTCTTCGCCCACCAGGCCGGCACGGTCGATGGCGAACAGCACGTCAAGATTCTGCACCGCGACGTCATGCACCAGCTGGTCGTAACCGCGCTGCAGGAACGTCGAGTAAATTGCCACTACCGGCTTGGAGCCTTCGCAGGCCATGCCGGCAGCAAAGGTCACGGCATGTTGCTCTGCAATCGCCACGTCGAAATAGCGCTTTGGATACCGCTCGCTGAACGCAATCAGATCCGAGCCTTCTTTCATGGCCGGGGTGATGCCCACCAGGCGCTCATCGGCAGCGGCCATGTCGCACAGCCACTCGCCAAACACGGCGGAGTACTTGGGCCCGCTGGGTGCCTTCGGTGCAGCTTTCGGAGCATTGAGCGGTTCGAGCTTGGTGATGGCGTGATAGCCGATCGGGTCCGCTTCGGCCGGAGCGAAGCCCTTGCCTTTTTTGGTGACGATATGCAGAAACTGCGGCCCTTTGAGGTCGCGCATATTGCGCAGCGTCGCGATCAAGGTCGGCAGGTCGTGGCCATCGATCGGGCCGATATAGTTCCAGCCCAACTCTTCGAACAGGGTGCCGGGTACCAGCATGCCCTTGGCATATTCTTCTGTGCGCCGCGCAATTTCCCACGCACCAGGCAGACGCGAGAGCACCTTTTTGCTGCCTTCGCGCATGCTTGCATAGGTGCGGCTCGACAGGATCTTGGCCAGGTAGTTGGACAAACCACCAACATTGCGCGAGATCGACATGTCGTTGTCGTTGAGGATCACCAGCATGTTGGCGTCGACTTCGGGCGCGTGGTTCAACGCCTCAAACGCCATGCCCGCAGTCAATGCGCCGTCACCGATCACGGCAATCGCCTTGCGCTCGCTTTTTTGCAGGCGGGCGGCAATGGCCATGCCCAGCGCTGCGCTGATCGAGGTGCTGGAGTGGCCGACACCAAAGGTGTCGTACTCGCTCTCGGCACGACGCGGGAAAGCGGCAATGCCGTCTTTCTGACGTAATGTTGCCATCTGCTCGCGACGGCCCGTGAGGATTTTATGCGGATACGCCTGATGGCCCACGTCCCACACCAGCCGGTCGTCCGGGGTGTCGAACACGTAGTGCAACGCGATGGTCAGCTCAATGACACCCAGGCCGGCACCGAAATGCCCGCCCGTCTGGCCGACGGTATAGAGCAATTCCAGGCGCAACTCATCGGCCAGGGTTTCCAGCTCGGCTTCTGCCAGGCGGCGCAGGCCCGCAGGCGTGCCTGCCCGGTCAAGCAGGGGCGTAGTCGGACGGTTGCGGGGAATCTCTTGAAACGTCGTTGGCATCAGGCGAATCGTTATAGGTATAAGAAGAGGCGGCAGTTTACCTTATGGAACGTAAGCTGCCCACGCAGTCTGGCATTCGTTCGTAAGACCTTGGCATTAGAGCTGTCAGAAAACGTTACTGAGCAGCGCCCTTTAGTGGCGTCGCTCAACGATATAACGTGCCAGTTCACGCAGCGGTTCGGCGGCTGCATCAAAATGTCGCAGGGCGTTGAGCGCCTGGTCGCGCAGCTCAAGCGCATAGCCTTTGGCCTGCTCCAGCCCCATCAGGGCGGGGTAGGTCGGTTTGTCCCGTGCTATGTCGGCCCCCTGGCGTTTACCCAGAGTTGCGGTATCGCTTTCAACATCCAGAATGTCGTCCTGAACCTGAAACGCCAGGCCAATGGCCCGTGCATAAAGGCTCAGTGCGTGCAGGTTGTCTTCGTTTGCATGACCGCTGGCCAGGGCGCCCAGTTGCACGCTGGCTTCGATCAGGGCGCCGGTCTTGTGCCGGTGCATGTATTCCAGCGCGGCCTGGTCGAGCTTGAGCCCCACCGAACCGAGGTCGATCGCTTGCCCGCCGACCATGCCCGCCGGGCCTGCAGCAAAAGCCAGGGCCGTGACCATGCGCAAACGGGTGTCGGCGTCCAGGTTGCTCAGGCGCGGGTCGAGCAAAGCGCTGAACGCCAGGCTTTGCAGGCCGTCGCC
The DNA here is from genome assembly GCF_900618535.1 of Pseudomonas bubulae. Taxonomy (GTDB): domain Bacteria; phylum Pseudomonadota; class Gammaproteobacteria; order Pseudomonadales; family Pseudomonadaceae; genus Aquipseudomonas; species Aquipseudomonas bubulae. Next base: position 90,706 of record NZ_UYJA01000002.1, read on the forward strand.
CGCCAGAATGGCGCAGGCTTCGTCGAACGCTTTGTGGGTGGTTGGCTGGCCGCGACGCAGATCGTCATCGTCCATTGCGGGCAAGTCGTCGTGCACCAGCGAATAGGCGTGGATCAATTCCACGGCACAGGCCGCGCCATTGGCTTGCTCAGGTGTACTGCCGAGGGCTTCGCAGGCGGCATAGGCCAGCAGCGGGCGAACCCGTTTGCCGCCATTCATGACGCTGTAGCGCATGGCCTCATAAAGACGGGCCAGCTCGGGAGCCGGAGCGACAAACAGGCTTTCAAGCGCCGCATTGACACGGGCCTGGCTGCTGATCTGGTAAGCATCAATCATTCGGACTGTTCCGCATCAAAAGGCTCTTGTGCCAGCTCACCGTCACGCTCAAGCAGGATCTGTACTTTCTGCTCGGCCTGGGCCAGTGCGCCCTGGCAATCACGGGTCAGGCGGATGCCTTGTTCGAAGGCGGTCAGGGAATCTTCCAGCGACAGCTCGCCATTTTCCAGACGCTCGACCAGTGTTTGCAGGTCAGCGAGTGACTGTTCGAAATCCGGGGAAGCTTTTTTGCGGGCCATGGCGGCATTCTCGGTAGGCGTTAAAACCGGCTGACACTAGCAGACGGCGGGTTTTGGGGCAAATCGACAGGGCGCCCTGCGCACGGCCACCATAAAACACAGGCCGTAAAAAGCACCTTGCGGAAGTGTTGCCTTGCGCCGGATTACAGATCGGGCGACTAAACCCGACCGCTGATTTTGCAGCGATGGCCCGAGACTATTTCCCGAGTTTGGCAGGCGTAAGCGAACGGGATTTTTCTCGGAAGTTTCACGAGAATGAAAGCGAAGTGTCGTACGAAAAGACCGAATTTAAAGGCTTATGTTGTGTGCCCTGCCAGCGATTGGATCTGTGCACTGCAGATGTTTCGAGCACGCTGGCGTGGTCACGAGAGAAAAAGCCATGAGTGAAACTCCTGTTGGTTTGAGTGCGCAGCCCGAGGGCTACAGTGACTGGTTGAGCGATCTTAAAGGCCGCATTCATGGCGCCCAGCAGCGCGCCACGTTGGCGGTGAACCGCGAGCTGGTGCTGCTGTACTGGCAAATCGGTCACGACATTTTGACCCGCCAGACACAGCAAGGTTGGGGCACGAAAGTGATTGAGCGTCTGGCGCTGGATCTGCGCGCAGCCTTCCCGCACATGAAAGGTTTCTCGCCACGCAACCTCAAATATATGCGTGCCTTTGCCCAGGCATGGCCTGACACAGCAATTGTGCAAGAGGTGCTTGCACAATTGCCCTGGTATCACCAATTGGCGTTGCTGGACAAACTCCCCGGCCCAGAAACCCGCCGCTGGTATGCGGCCAAGGCCATCGAACACAACTGGTCGCGAAATACGCTGGTCATGCAGATCGAGGGTCGTTTACTGGAGCGCAGTGGCAAGGCCGTGAGCAATTTTGAAAACTTCTTGCCCAAACCCCAGTCCGATTTGGCCCGTGAGTCGTTGAAAGATCCCTACCGTTTCGACTTTCTTGGCCTCGGCGCTGATGCGCACGAGCGAGAGATAGAAACTGCTCTAGTCAGGCATGTCACCGACTTTTTGCTGGAGCTGGGCGCAGGTTTTGCCTTCGTCGGCAAACAAGTGCTTTTGAATGTGGGAGGTGACGAGTTTTTCATCGATCTGCTGTTCTACCACCTCAAGCTGCGCTGCTATGTAGTGGTTGAACTCAAGGCCGGTAAATTCAAACCGGAGCACCTTGGGCAGTTGGGTTTTTATCTGGCCGCCGTGGATGGGCAGGTCAAGGATCCCCAGGACAGCCCCACCATCGGCCTGTTGCTGTGCTCCAGCAAGAACAAGGTGGTGGCCGAGTACGCCTTGCGCGATAACACCCGGCCCATCGGCGTGGCCGAGTACCAGTTGGTAGAGTCACTGCCAGCAGAGTTGCAGACCAGTTTGCCCAGCATCGAACAGATCGAACGCGAACTGGCGGGTGATGGCGTCGCTATCGAGGAGTGTCGAGTGAACGAGGATTATTTCAGGCATTAAAAAGCCGGCTTGTGGCCGGCTTCTCGGGGGCGGGTTTGGCTTATTTTTGGTAAGCCGTACTCGCCTTCAATCGGGACATCCAGCGCGTTGTGGCTGGGTGTGGGGCGTAGCGGCTTTTTGCTGCCTGGCCCTGCATTCCGGCTCGCGTGCCGCGAGGGGGAGTGCACAAGTGCGACGAATCATACTGGGGTTTGAGTACTTTTCCCAGACCTAAGGTTGTTCGTCCAGTTTGTAAGGCACTGGCGGGCGTCGCTGGCTAAGCGTGGACCACCAGAATACCCAGCCCAGTATCCGTATCTGCTGCGCATGGACTTCTGTTGCGTCAAAGACTTCGTCCGGATACTCCAGGCAGTTGTGGCTGCGGATGCGCAGGCCGTTGTTGGGCAGGCGGTAGAGGTATTTGATGCGCAGCATGCCATCCTGCTCGAGCGCGTAGATTTCACCGTCGACGATTTGGGTCAGGCTGCGGTCGATGGCGACTGTGGAACCATCCTGGATCCTGTGCGCCATGCTGTTGCCAATCATGGGTGCGCAAATGGCCTGGTCGGGGCTGACATCCAGGGCCTGCAGGGTCGAGCAACTGAGCCGCACGGTGCAATCAGGAATTTTCACCACATGGGTTTTGCCTGATCCGTCGGGGTGCAAGGTTTCGTTGTAGAAGGGCGCGTCAATATCGCAGGCATTAGCCGGTTTGGGCTGTCCGGTCTGGGCAGGCGATTTTTCATCGTTGCTGCTGACAAGGCCCGGATGCTTGACGCCCTCGCCGGTACGTAGCCAGCGGCTGTTGACGCACAGCAGTTCGGCGATTTCGTCCAGGCGAGCCATCGGAATGCCCCGTTTGAACCAGTTGTTGACGTGCTGCGGCGTAACGCGGCGATTGGCTGCGAAGTCCGAAGCGGTTAAATGGCACTCCCGCAGGAGGGCTTTCAGGCGATCACCGGATGTATTCATGAACACAGAGTCTACGGGCAAGCCAAGCCTGTTTAAATAAACTAAGCGTTCAAAAAAAAACGGTAAAACCAGAAAATTCCTAGGCTTGCAGCGATATTTCCTACTGGCATTGACTGGGCATTTTGCGCGCCGTAAACAGGCTGTTTTATTGCGTTTATGCAGGCATAAAAAAACCCCGGCGAGCCGAGGTTTTTTTTAACCGCTTGCTTAGCCTTTGTAGGCCGCAACCGATTTGGTGATTTCGGCACGGGCAGCTTCAGCATCGCCCCAACCTTCGATCTTCACCCATTTGCCTTTTTCGAGATCTTTGTAGTTCTCGAAGAAGTGCTGGATCTGCTGGATCAGCAGGGGTGGCAGGTCGGTGTACTCTTTCACGTCAACGTACAGCTGGGACAGCTTGTCGTGAGGCACTGCAACCACTTTGGCATCGCCGCCGCCGTCGTCAGTCATGTGCAGGATGCCAACCGGGCGAGCACGGATAACCGAGCCTGGAGCTACCGGGTAAGGGGTAACCACCAGCACGTCCAGCGGATCACCGTCGTCAGCCAGGGTGTTAGGGATAAAACCGTAGTTGGCCGGGTAGAACATCGGGGTGGCCATGAAGCGGTCAACGAACAGGCAATCGCTGTCTTTGTCGATTTCATATTTGATCGGCGCGTGGTTAGCCGGAATCTCGATAGCGACGTAGATGTCATTCGGCAGGTCTTTGCCAGCCGGAATCTTGCTGTAGCTCATTGGGCGGTGCCCCCGTTAGTAGGCCAGTTTGTTTGGCCGATTTGGCCAAAAAGTGGCGGCGATTATAGGCGTATTCCTATAAGGACGTCACCCTTGGGCGATCAGTGCTGCGCGCGGTATTCGGGGTGTTCGCTTTGCAGCTGCTTGAGGCGTGCCAGCGTGTCCTGACGATAAAACAGGCTCAGTTGTTGATAGACCAGCGGGTAGGCATGGTTCAACAGGTCGGGTACGCTGAAAAAGTACTCGCTGGTGACCGCAAAAAACTCCGCCGGGTTTTCGGCGGCATAGGGGTCGATAGGCGCGTGGTCGGGGTTGTGGTGGTCGAGGTAGTGATTGAGATGGTCGTAGGCCTGTTGCATGGCCTGGGTCCAGTCACTGACATGCATGCTGCTGTGCAAGGGCGGCATGCCATTCGCGGCACCATTGAGCATGTCCAGCTTGTGCGCCAGTTCGTGGATGACCAGGTTGTAGCCTTCCCAGCCACCGCTGGCCAGAACGCCCGGCCATGCCAGAACGACCGGCCCATGCTGCCAGGCTTCACCGCTGTGATGGCCTTCCCATTCATGCTCTACACCGCTGGAATCGCGATGGCGCTGGGGGCTGACGAAGTCGTCGGGATAGAGCACGATTTCGTGAAAGCCCTGGTACCAGTCCAGGTCACCCAGGTTGAGCAGCGGCAATTGCGCCTGAGCGGCCAGCAACAGCCGGCCCTCTTCGGTCAGCTCAACCCCGGGCATGGGGGTGAGGTGCTTGGCTTGCAGAAACAATACGCTGCTGTCGCGCAGCCATTTGTCCTGCTCGTCATTCAGCCCGTCGAGAATGCTCAGATGCTGGCGCACGTTGTGCCATACGTCAGGCGTTACCGGGTGCTGCGCAAGGATTCGCTGGCGCCGCCATTCACTTAGAGACCACATGGTGGTGTCTCCCGATCAGGCTTTGGCTTTGGCTGGAGTACGGCCCAGACGACTGCGGATCACGCCAATAATCATCGGTACCAGCGACAGCAGAATGATGCCCACCACCAGCAGCGACAGGTTCTTCTTGATAAATGGCACATTGCCGAAGAAATAACCCAGAGTGACCAGGCCGCCAACCCACAGGATGGTGCCGAATACGCTGAACATAAAGAAGCGCGGGTAGAACATGCGCGCCACACCGGCAACAAACGGAGCGAAGGTGCGGAAAATCGGCAGGAAACGGGCCATGGTTACGGTTTTACCGCCATGACGCTCATAGAAGTCGTGGGTTTTTTCCAGGTAGTCGCGACGGAAGATTTTCGAATTCGGGTTGCTGAACAAGCGCTCGCCTGCCGTTCGTCCGATAACGTAGTTGGTGCTGTCGCCCATGATCGCAGCCAGCATCAGCAAGCCTGCGAGCAGTACCGGGTCCATGCCGCCGCCGGCAGCTACGGCGCCCGCGATAAAGAGCAGCGAATCACCCGGCAAAAACGGCATGACCACCAGACCGGTTTCGCAAAAAATCACCAGAAACAGGATGGCGTAGATCCATGGCCCGTAATTGTTTACCAGCATGTCGAGGTACACATCGAGGTGCAGGATAATGTCGATCGGGTTGAAATCCATGTGAAGCACCTGTGTTGATGACCCGGCTCTGCAGGTCTGTGCGGGTAGGGATGCGTAGTTAACTACAACAATTGTAGTTTTTTCGTACTTTTTTGAAGAACCGGATTATACGGATTGAGACGAATTCTGCAGTGTGAGTTTGTAGCGAAGCGTGTATTGGTAGTCAAAAGCCGTAGCAGCAGCCTCGTTCCTTCGGCAGCTGCTACGCAGAGTTAATCGCCCTTGAGCAGAAAGTTTTCGCTGGGCGCTTCGACATCCAGGGTCTGCACCTGGGCTTCATCCTTCAGATTCACTCCCGATAATTGCCGCCGGCAGGCTTCGCGCATCAGGTACGCCAGCCGATGAGCGGCCATGCCGTAGCTCAGGCCTTCAAGCCGTACATTGGAAATACAGTTGCGATACGCATCGGTCAGGCCGATTTTCGGCGCGTAGGTGAAGTACAGCCCCAGGCTGTCGGGGGAGCTGAGCCCGGGGCGTTCGCCGATCAACATCACCACCATGCGTGCGCCCAGCAGTTCGCCAATTTCATCGGCCACGGCAACTCGCCCCTGCTCTACCAGAATCACCGGCGACAGCGACCAGCCTTCAGTCGCCGTGTGCTCTTCCATGCGCGCCAGGAAGGGCAAGGTGTGGCGATGCACGGCCAGTGCCGACAAGCCATCCGCTACCACCACGGCGACATCGATGCCGCCGGGGTTGGCCGCTGCGTAGTCGCGCAATTGCTGCGCAGAGTCGTCGTTGAGCTTGCGTCCCAGATCCGGGCGTTGCAGGTAGCTGTGGCGGTCAGCCGCGGCACTGTGCAGCAGCAGGCTCTCGCGCCCGCGCTCGGTTAACTGTGCACTCAGGCCGGGGTGATCAAACGGCAAATGCACCGCATCCCGGGCCTGGGCATGGGCGAATTGAAAGTCGAGTTGGGCCTGGGTCGGCATGCTGGTGCCGGTGCGTCCCAGGGCAATACGTGCGGGGGTCAGGCGGCGCAGCTCCAGCCACGGGTTAAGGTTGTCGGCCATGCCTAGCGTCCTCCCAAATGAGCCAGCGCCTGGCGAAATGCAGGTGGCAGTTGATGGCCGAACTCGATGCGGCCATCGTTCTGAGTAAAAATGCCCACCTTGCTGAGCCACTGTTCAAACTCTGGGGCGGGTTTTAACCCCAGGGTTTTGCGGGCATACAGGGCGTCATGGAACGACGTGGTCTGATAGTTGAGCATGATGTCGTCCGACCCCGGGATGCCCATGATGAAGTTGATCCCGGCCACCCCCAGCAATGTCAGCAGGGTGTCCATGTCGTCCTGGTCCGCTTCGGCATGGTTGGTGTAGCAGATATCACAGCCCATGGGCACACCCAGCAGCTTGCCGCAGAAGTGGTCCTCAAGGCCGGCGCGGATGATCTGCTTGCCGTTGTACAGGTACTCGGGGCCGATAAAACCGACCACGGTATTGACCAGAAACGGCTTGAAATGCCGTGCCACGGCGTAGGCGCGGGTTTCACAGGTTTGTTGATCCACGCCGAAATGGGCGTTGGCCGACAGCGCGCTGCCCTGACCTGTTTCGAAATACATCAGGTTATTGCCCAGAGTCCCGCGATTGAGGCTTAAACCTGCCTCGTAGCCTTCCTGCAGCACATTCAGGTTGATGCCAAAACTGGCGTTGGCTGCCTCGGTGCCGGCAATGGACTGAAATACCAGATCCAGCGGCACGCCGCGATTGATGGCTTCGATCGAGGTGGTGACGTGGGTCAGTACGCAGGACTGGGTGGGGATTTCATAGCGCTGGATGATGGCGTCGAGCATGTTCAGCAGGTCGCAGATCGAGGCAATGCTGTCAGTGGCCGGGTTGATGCCGATCATGGCATCGCCGTTGCCGTAGAGCAGCCCGTCGAGAATGCTGGCGGCAATGCCGGCCGGGTCATCGGTGGGGTGGTTGGGTTGCAGGCGTGTCGAAAGTCGGCCGCGCAGGCCCATGGTGCCGCGAAACCGGGTAACCACACGGATCTTTTGCGCGACCAGAATCAGGTCCTGTACGCGCATGATCTTCGACACGGCGGCGGCCATTTCCGGGGTCAGGCCCGGCGCCAGGGCCCGCAGGCTGTCCTCGCTGGCTGCGTCGCTGAGCAGCCAGTCGCGAAAGCCACCGACGGTCAGGTGGCTGACCGGAGCGAAGGCTTGAAGATCATGGCTGTCGATAATCAGCCGGGTGACCTCATCGGTCTCGTAGGGGATCAGAACTTCTTGCAGAAAATAGGCGAGCGGGATGTCAGCCAGCGCCATTTGCGCGGCCACCCGTTCGCCGTCGTTTTGCGCAGCCACGCCGGCCAGAAAATCCCCGGAACGGGCCGGGCCAGCCTTGGCCATTACATCTTTAAGGCTATCGAAACGGTAGGTCTGAGTGCCAACCGCATGTGAGAACGTTGCCATACAGGGTGCTCCATGACGCCAGACGCAAGGCGTCTGGCGGGATTCTCAGCGGTCAGTGCAAGGCTTTTTCGGCCTGTTGAATAGCCGCAAATTCCTCTTCCGGCGTACCGGCCACCAAATGGTGCCGACTGTAAAAAGCGAAGTAGGCAATTAATACTCCATAGATCACCGCAGCGCCAATCACCACCCGCGGGTCAACCAGGAAGCCGGCCACCACCGCGACACAGGCAAGCACCAAAGCAGTGCCCGAAGTGAAAATGCCGCCCGGCGTGCGATACGGGCGCTCCATTTTAGGGCGGCGAATACGCAGGGTGATATGCGCGGCCATCATCAGCACATAGGAAATGGTCGCGCCAAATACCGCCACCAGAATCAGCAAGTCGCCCTGGCCGGTCAGTGACAGACCAAAACCGATAATGCCGGGAATGATCAAGGCCAGCACCGGCGCCTTGCTCTTGTTGGTTTCGGACAGTTTGCGCGGCAAATAGCCGGCGCGGGACAAGGCGAAGATCTGACGTGAATAGGCGTAAATGATCGAGAAGAAGCTGGCAATCAAACCGGCCAGGCCCACCAGGTTCACAAAGCCGCCCATCCAGGTCGAGCCGCCATACGCCTTGCTCAGGGCTTAGACCAGCGGATTACCCGATGCCATCAAGTGGTGCGCGCCGGCGCCGCCCGGGCCGATCACCAGAATCAGCAGGGCAAAGGTGGCCAGAACCAGCATGGCGCCGATCAGCCCGCGAGGCAGGTCACGCTTGGGGTTCTTGGTTTCTTCAGCAGCCAGCGGCACGCCTTCGACAGCGAGGAAAAACCAGATCGCATAAGGGATGGCTGCCCAGACACCGACATAACCGAAGGGCAGAAATGCGCTGGCGCCCTTGGCCTCGGTGACCGGGATATCCAGCAGGTTGGCGACGCTGAAGTGCGGCACCATCGCGACCAGAAACACCCCCAGGGCAATGGCCGCCACGGCGGTGATGATGAACATCAGCTTGAGCGCTTCCCCGACCCCGAAAATATGGATGCCGATAAAGATGATGTAGAACGCCAGGTAGATCATCCAGCCGCCAATACCGAACAGCGACTCGCAATAGGCGCCGATAAAACAGGCAATCGCGGCAGGGGCGATGGCATATTCAATCAGGATCGCCGTACCGGTGAGGAACCCGCCCCACGGCCCGAAAGCACTGCGGGCAAAGCCGTAGCCGCCACCGGCAGTGGGGATCATCGAGGACAGTTCGGCCAGTGAAAAGCACATGCACAAGTACATGGTGGCCATCAGCAATGTGGCGATAAACATTCCGCCCCAGCCGCCCTGGGCCAGGCCGAAGTTCCAGCCGGCGTAGTCGCCGGAAATCACATAGGCCACGCCCAGGCCCACCAGCAGGACCCAGCCGGCAGCGCCTTTTTTCAGTTCACGTTGTTGGAAATAATCGGAGCCGACTTTTTCAAAATCGACAGAGGACGCCGCCGCAGCGGCAGTAGGTTCGCTAGGCATGGGAATTCACCTGTTCTTTTATAGTTTGAGAAAATATGACAGGGAGATAAGCAAGAGCTAGGCCAGAAGGCCCGGTGTAGAGCTATTGATGCCAGTTTGTGGGAGCGGGCTTGCTCGCGATGCAGGCGCTGCGGTCGTTCAGTACAGCGCAGCGATCCTTTCGCGAACAAGCCCGCTCCTACAGGGTTCTGGGTTAGAAGAAACCCAGCGGGTTGATGTCGTAGCTCACCAGCAGGTTTTTGGTCTGTTGGTAGTGGTCGAGCATCATTTTGTGGGTTTCACGGCCGACGCCGGATTTTTTGTACCCGCCGAACGCGGCGTGTGCCGGGTAGAGGTGGTAACAGTTGGTCCACACGCGACCCGCCTTGATGGCACGGCCCATGCGATAGGCGCGGTTGATGTCGCGGGTCCACAGGCCGGCGCCGAGGCCAAACTCGGTGTCGTTGGCAATCGCCAGCGCTTCGGCTTCGTCCTTGAAGGTGGTGATGCTGACCACCGGGCCAAAGATTTCTTCCTGGAAGACGCGCATTTTGTTGGTGCCCTTGAGCAGGGTCGGCTGGATGTAATAGCCGGTTGCCAGATCGCCTTCGAGCTTGGCTACGGCACCGCCGGTCAGCAGTTCAGCGCCTTCGTTCCTGGCAATTTCAAGGTAGGACAGGATCTTGTCGAATTGCTGTTCGGAGGCCTGGGCGCCGACCATGGTGTCGGTGTCCAGCGGGTCTCCACGCTTGATTGCCTCGACCTTGCGCATCACCACTTTCATAAAGTCGTCGTAGATCGACTCCTGCACCAGCGCCCGCGACGGGCAGGTGCACACTTCGCCCTGGTTGAAGAATGCCAGCACCAGACCTTCAGCGGCTTTTTCAATAAAGGCCGGCTCGGCCTGCATGATGTCTTCGAAGAAGATGTTTGGCGACTTGCCACCCAGTTCCACGGTCGACGGGATGATGTTCTCGGCGGCACATTTCATGATGTGAGCGCCTACAGGTGTGGAGCCAGTAAAGGCGATCTTGGCAATGCGTTTGCTGGTAGCCAGCGCTTCGCCTGCTTCTTTACCGAACCCCTGCACGACGTTGAGGACGCCCGGTGGCAGCAGGTCGCCGATCAGTTCCATAAAAACGGTGATGCTCAGCGGCGTTTGTTCAGCCGGTTTGAGCACGATGCAGTTGCCCGCCGCCAGTGCAGGGGCAAGTTTCCAGGCGGCCATCAGCAGCGGGAAGTTCCACGGAATGATCTGCCCGACCACGCCCAGCGGTTCGTGGATGTGATACGCCACGGTATTGCCGTCAATTTCGGCGGCGCTGCCTTCTTGAGCGCGGATGCAGCCGGCGTAGTAACGGAAATGATCCGCGGCCAGCGGCACGTCGGCGTTCAGGGTTTCGCGTACGGCTTTGCCGTTGTCCCAGGTTTCGGTAATGGCCAGCAGTTCGAGGTTTTGCTCAATGCGGTCAGCAATCTTCAGCAACACCAGCGAACGTGCCTGCACTGAGGTCGCGCCCCAGGCATCAGCAGCGGCGTGGGCAGCGTCGAGGGCTTTTTCGATGTCTTCGGCAGTAGAACGCGGGAATTCGGCAATGGCTTTGCCGTTGACCGGCGAGGTGTTGGTGAAGTACTGGCCTTTGACCGGTGCCACGAATTCGCCGCCGATGTAGTTACCGTAACGGCTCTTGAACGAAACAATCGAGCCTTCAGTACCGGGTTGTGCGTAACGCATGGTGAGTGTCTCCTGGCTTTATTGTGCTTATGGGAAGACGCGCTGTGGCGCTGGCAAAAGTATGAGCAAGGGCTGGGCCATCTTTGTGCAGGCCTTGTCTTCCAAGGCTTTGCGGGTTTTACCCGGTCGTTGGGGAGAGGGGCTTGTGGCACACCTGATACAGCTGTGGTGACAATTTGTACCAGTCTTGGCACAACCGATGACCGGCCGGTCAGTTCGCGATTGCAAAGGCCGGTGAGCAAGAGGATGCTGGGCGTTCGGTTTGGACTGGATCTTTGTTGCCGCTGAGGGCGAGTTGCCTCTGTTGAGCACGGGACCACCGAGACAGAGCGGAGAACAATAAGAAATGCACAGCACCGATTTGCGCCGTCACGCACGGCAAGTCATTGATGTCACCCGCGGTCGCCCGCAAGGGTGTGACCCGTCCATCGTCCGTTCCTGGCAGCGTTGCCTGGAGGACTATCACCTCGATCCTGCGCAAACCATCGCCCCGACCGTACTTGAGCAAGGCCGTATCCTTGAAGGCCGCGAGCGTTTGCAGCAGGTGCTGAAAATTGCCGGTCACGAAATGAACAGCCTGCATCAGCAACTCTCCGGTGCCGGGCACGCGGTGCTATTGACTGATGCCCGTGGCGTGATCCTCAACTGTGTCACTGCCCCCTCCGAACGCAAGGTGTTCGAGCAGGCGGGGCTGTGGCTGGGGGCCGACTGGAGCGAAGCCAGGGAGGGTACCAACGGCATCGGTACCTGCCTGGTCGAGCGTCAGGCACTGACCATCCATCAGGATGAACACTTTCGTGGCCGGCACACCGGGCTGACCTGCTCGGCCAGCCCGGTGTTCGATCCGCAGGGCGAATTGCTGGCGGTGCTCGACGTGTCTTCGGCCCGCCATGAGGCTTCCCGTCAGAGCCAGTTTCATACGATGGCGCTGGTTAATCTGTCAGCGAAAATCATCGAAAACAGCTACTTCCTCGGGCACTTTCAGAATCAGTGGCTGCTGCGTTTTCATCTGCACGCCGAGTCTGTCGGATTGTTCAGCGAAGGCATGCTGGCGTTTGATGGCGACGGAGTTATAGGCGCGGTTAACCAGAGTGCCCTGAACCTGCTAGGGCATGTGCGTGGCAGTTTGCTCGGGCAATCGGTCGACAGTGTTTTCGATTGCCCGCGGGATGAGCTTTTCAGTCGGGCCACCCTCCAGGCGAATGCCAGTTGGCCGCTGCATACCCGCGACGGGCGTCGATTATTTGCGGCACTGCGCGGCCAACCACGGAACGGGCCTGCCCCGGTCATGGTGCAAGCCGAGCCACCGCGCCCGAGCAGCATCTGCCTGGGTGATGAGGCCCTGCAGACGGATTTTCGCCGGGCATTACGGGTGTTTGAGCGCGATGTGCCGCTGTTGGTCAATGGTGAAACCGGCTCCGGCAAAGAAGCCTTTGCCAAGGCTGTGCATCAAGCCAGCTTGCGCAGCAGCAAGCCGTTTGTGGCGCTCAACTGCGCGTCGATCCCCGAAAGCCTGATCGAGAGTGAACTGTTCGGCTATCGCGGTGGTAGTTTTACCGGGGCACGCAAGGAAGGCATGCAGGGCAAGTTGCAGCAGGCCGATGGCGGCACCCTGTTTTTGGATGAAATTGGCGATATGCCGCTGGGGTTGCAAACCCGGTTGTTAAGAGTGCTGGAGGACCGTGTGGTGGTGCCCATTGGTGGCGAGCCGATGGCGGTCAACGTGCGCATTATCAGCGCCACCCACCGTAACTTGCAGGAGCGGGTGGCGGACGGCAGTTTTCGTGAAGACCTGTATTACCGCCTTAATGGACTGGAAATCGGTTTGCCAGCGTTGCGCGAGCGCACGGACAAATCGCAGTTGCTGGACTTCTTGCTGGCCGAAGAGGCGGGAGGGCAGCGCCTGTTTATCAGCCCGGCGGCACGTGAGGCGTTGCTGGATTTTGCCTGGCCAGGCAACGTGCGTCAGCTGCGCAATGTGCTGCGAACCCTGGCTGCACTCTGCGAAAACGACGTGATCCAGTACGAAGATCTGCCGGCCACTATTCGCCTGGCTCCGCCCAAAGCCCCTGAAGCATGTGAATACCCGCTTGAGGATGCCGAAAAGCAGGCCTTGTTGCTGGCGCTCGAACTGCACCGCTGGCATATGACCCATACCGCGCTGCAACTGGGGGTGAGCCGCAACACCCTGTATAGAAAGCTGCGCAAGCATGGGATTGAGCGGTAATGCTTAAAAGCCCCTCACCCCAACCGTCTCCCGGAGGGTGAGGGGGCTGACCTGAGGCGTTGCGCAAATCCGCTTTTGCTTTTAGTCGCCTCTCCCTCAGGGAGAGGGCTAGGGTGAGGGTTTCAGAATCATCAGGTGCGAAAAGAACCTTGCTACGCTACCCTTCGCCGATGGTTTACGAGGTCAACTATGCACATTCATATTTTGGGTATTTGCGGCACTTTCATGGGGTCGCTGGCGGTTCTGGCCAAAGAACTGGGCCATCACGTTACTGGCTCAGACGCCAACGTCTATCCGCCGATGAGCACCCAGCTGCAGGCTCAAGGTATTGAACTAACCCAGGGCTATGACCCGGTTCAGCTCGATCCGGCGCCAGATGTAGTGGTGATCGGCAATGCGCTGTCCCGTGGCAACCCCGCAGTTGAGTACGTGCTCAACAAGGGCCTGCCTTACGTGTCCGGCCCACAATGGCTGGCTGACCATGTGCTGCAAGGCCGCTGGGTACTGGCCGTGGCAGGTACCCACGGTAAAACCACGACCAGCAGCATGCTGGCCTGGGTGCTGGAGTACGCGGGCATGGCCCCGGGTTTCCTGATTGGCGGTGTGCCGCAGAACTTTGCCGTGTCGGCCCGTCTGGGTGATACGCCGTTCTTTGTGGTAGAAGCCGATGAATATGACAGCGCCTTTTTCGACAAGCGCTCGAAGTTTGTCCACTACCGTCCGCGCACGGCAATCCTCAACAATCTCGAGTTCGATCACGCTGACATCTTCCCGGACTTGCCGGCCATTGAGCGGCAATTCCACCATTTGGTGCGCACTATCCCGAGTGAAGGGCTGGTTATCCACCCGACCACCGAGCCTGCATTGCAGCGTGTAATCGAAATGGGCTGCTGGACGCCGGTACAAACCACGGGCGTCGATGGTCAATGGCAAGCCAGGCTGCTCAGTGATGACGGCTCTCGCTTTGAGGTGCTGTTTGACGGCGCGCTGCAAGGTACCGTCGATTGGAACATGACCGGCCAGCATAACGTGGCCAACGCCCTGGCGACCCTGGCCGCAGCGCGCCATGTCGGCGTGGTGCCGAGCATGGCGATAGATGGGTTGAGCGCTTTCAAAAGCGTGAAACGACGTATGGAGAAAGTCGCCGAAGTCCACGGCATTACCCTCTACGACGACTTTGCCCACCATCCGACTGCGATCGCGACCACCCTCGATGGCCTGCGCAAGCACATTGGTGACGCGCCCTTGATCGCGGTGATTGAGCCGCGCTCCAACTCCATGAAGCTCGGAGCCCACCGTGATGGCCTGCCGCAAAGCGTGGTGCAGGCGGATCATGTGGTCTGGTATGCCCCGGCCAATCTGGGTTGGGATCTGGCCGCGACGGTGGCATCGAGCCCGGTGCCGACCAAGGTGTGCGATTCGCTGGACGCCATCATTGCCGAGGTCAAGGCCCAGGTTAAGCCCGGTACCCATGTGGTGATCATGAGCAATGGCGGCTTCGGCGGGCTGCATGGCAAGCTGGCGGAAGCGCTGCAATGAGTGGCCCGGAACGCATAACCCTGGCGGTCACCGGTGCTTCCGGCATGCCGTACGCCTTGCGCCTGCTCGATTGCCTGGTGCGCGAAGACCGCGAAGTCCACTTCCTGATCTCCAAGGCCGCACAATTGGTCATGGCAACCGAAACGGATGTCAGCCTGCCGCCAAAGCCACAAGCAATGCAGGCTTTTCTGACTGAATACACGGGCGCTGCCGCAGGGCAGATTCGCGTATACGGCAAGGAGGACTGGATGTCGCCCGTGGCTTCGGGGTCGGGAGCACCCGCTGCGATGGTGGTGGTGCCGTGTTCCACCGGCACCCTGTCGGGGATTGCCACCGGCGCTTGCAACAACCTGATCGAGCGGGCCGCAGACGTGACGCTCAAGGAGCGTCGCCAGCTGATTCTGGTGCCGCGTGAGGCGCCGTATTCCAGTATCCATCTGGAGAACATGCTCAAGCTGTCCAATATGGGCGCGGTAATAGTGCCTGCATCGCCCGGCTTTTATCATCAACCGCAGACTATCGATGACCTGGTGGATTTTGTGGTGGCGCGCATTCTCAACCTGCTCAATATCCCCCAAGACATGCTCCCGCGCTGGGGCGAGTACCATGTGGGCGGCGATGAGTAAGGCGCTATTGGCCCTGCTGGTGGCGGCTCTGGTTTGTGGTTGCGCCAGCGTGCGAACGCTGGATGCGGCCAAACCGGGCGCTCCCGTTGTGTACTCGGGTACGCGGCTGGACGTGTATGCCCTTGAGGGCGGGTGCTGTGCCAAGGATCGCTTTGGCGCCGAGGCTCCGCGCTATCCGGGCCTGGACCTGCCCGCCAGCGCGTTGCTCGATACCGTGCTATTGCCGTTGTCCGTGCTGACGGTGCTGGGTGTCGGGTTTCAGGCCAGCGGTGGTTTGTAGCCAGCAGGGCGGGTGACTATTTACCCAGCTTGCGCAACTCATCGGATTCGATCACCCGCACGCCGTCCTGTTCTTCCAGTGCCAGGCGCCACAGCGCACGGGCCAGCTGGCAGGCTTCGATACCGTGGTACTTGCCCGGAATCAGTTTGGACAGTGGCCCGGCGATCTGTTCGGCCAGACGTGGCTCGACGCGATCGCCCAGTAGCAGGGAAGGACGGGCAATGGTCAGTTGCGGCCAGTTTTGCGCGCGCAGCGACTGCTCCATTTCACCCTTGACCCGGTTATAGAACACCGAGGACTTGGGGTCGGCGCCGATGGCACTGACCACCACCAGATGGCGTGCGCCCATTTCCCGCGCGCGTTTGGCGAAAGCCACCACCATGTCGTGATCCACCGCGCGGAAGGCTGCCTCGGAACCTGCCTGCTTGATCGTGGTGCCCAGGCAGCAGAAGGCGACATCGACCCGGCCACTGAGTTGAGGCAGGAACACGGCGGGGTCACCTACCGGGTTTTCCAGGTGCGGATGCGCCGCCAGAGGCTTGCGTGAAGGGGCGAGCACGCGGGTGATGGTGGGCTCGTTGAGCAGGCGGTCAAGTAGCAGTTCGCCGGTAAGGCCGGTAGCGCCTGCGAGCAAAATATGTGAAGGCGTCAAGTGCATAATGTTTCTCCCTTGATACAACCAGCTTAGCCATTCCAGGGTTATTTGCTTACTGCAAAGCCTGTTTCGCTTGTTGTTGACGCAAGCGTTGCCAGTGGTTCAGAACGCCTTTTGGCGCCCAGATTTGCGGTTCGGATGGCTCGTAGCCATCCGCTTGTTCGCGTTCGGCCACGTACTGCCTGGCCAGTTTGAAGGCTTTTTGCAGGTCGTCGGTCTGGTTCAGCGCCTGAGCAAACAAGGCATTGCCGAAGTAGGTAAAGTCGGCTTCTTCAGAGCAGCCAAAAGACACGCGGTCAGCCTGGGATGCGGTCATGATCAGGGTTTTTTCATCCTTGAGCGCGGGGATAAAACCGCCTGAATAGCAGGATGAAATCACGATGATCTTGTCGCGGTTTTTCAGGGGGGCCAAGGCTGCAGCCAGTTCGTCGGCGGGCAGGTCTGCCAGCTCCATGCGCGGTTGATCGAGTACCAGCTCGTGTTCCTGGGTGCCGTGGCTGGTCAGATAAATGAAAATCAGGTCTTCAGGGCCGGTGCGCCCGGCCAGGGTTTTTGCCGCGCGGTACAGGTTTTCGCGGGTGGCCATGGGGCGATCGAGCAGATGGTCGCGGTGGTTCACCAGGGTGATCCGGCCACGGCTGCCAAAACGGCTGGCCAGCATGTCGCTGACGTAATCGGCTTCGCGCTTGAACACGCTCTGCTTGCCGTCCCCCGCCAGCACCAGGCTGTACAGCTCGATTGCCGGGGTGGATGGGGCAACGCCGTCCAGCGCCTTGTTGAGCAATGTGCCCTGGTTGAGCAGCCCCAGCTCCAGCGGGTCGGGCAAGACTGTCCCTTTGGCATCGCGCACTCGCTGGCCGTTGAGCCAGTAGCCGCTTTGTACGGTACCGTCGCTCAGGGTCAGGGTGCCCTGGCCCTGATAGGTGTCTGCGGCGAACTCGCCAACATAGGTGCTGCCGTCGGGCAGGCTCAAATGGCCGGGACCATTGAAGCGCCACTCGTTGAACATGCCGCTGTAGTGGCTGCCGTCGATGCCTGTCAGTTCGCCCTTGCCGGTTAAAGCGCCGTCTTTGAAGTCGCCGCTCCACACATCGCCGTCGGCATTCTCATAGCGGCCCTTGCCGTTGAGCTGGTTGTGCTTGAACGCGCCCTCGTACTGGTCGCCGTCGGCGCTGTTGAAGATACCGTTGCCTTCAAGTTCGCCATTGACGAACTCGCCGACGAACTCATTGCCGCTGGCATCGCTGCGCCTGCCGGTGCCGTGGGGTTTGCCGTGGGCAAACTGGCCCTGGTACTGGCTGCCGTCTTCCAGCTCCAGATGGCCATCGCCCGAGAACTGGTCATCCTTGAAGTCGCCGCGATAGCTCAGGGTGCCTTGCTTGAGCGTGCCCTCGCCCTCGCGGTTGCCCAGCTTGAACCCGCCCTCGTAGGTGCTGTCGTGGGTGGTCAGGCGGCCATGGCCGCTGTACAGGCCTTGCGCGAAACCGCCGCGATAGCTATCGCCATTGCTGGCGTGCCACTCGCCCTGGCCGTGCCACTGGCCATTTTTGAACTCCCCTGCGTACCAATTGCCATTCGGATAGTCGATACGGCCCTGGCCCTGCAGCAACCCGTTGACCACTTCGCCTCGATAGCGCCCGCCATCGGGCAGGCGTGCGTCGGGCGGTAACAGTGATTCACCGTCTCCACAGGCCGTCAGCAGCAGGGTCAAAGCAAGGGGGGCAAATGGGCGCATAACGGGATCCGGATAATTAAGCCACCGAGTATGCCGCAGCAATGGAAGCTGTCTATAGGCCCGGATGAAACATCGGCAGTTATTGTATGCCAAGGTGCAAGCCTGGGCCGTTGGTCGGTAGGACGTGCTTATAATGCGGCACAAAAATATTCGCTGGAGAGGTGAAATGTTGCTACGCGGCTTGACTTGGCTGGTGCTGTTTCAATTGCTCGGTACCGCCCTCAATCACTTGTTCGTCCCCGTATTGCCCGGGCCCATTATCGGATTGCTGCTGTTGTTGGGCTTCTTGATGGTGCGCGGTCAAGTCAGCGAGCCATTGAGTCAGGCTGCCGGCGGGTTGTTGCGTTATTTACCCTTGCTGTTGGTGCCGCCCGCGGTGGGCGTGATGGTGTACGCCGCCGATATTGCCGCTGACTTCTGGGCGATTGTCGGGGCGCTGGTGCTGTCGCTATTGATCTCGATGGCATTCGTCGGCGTACTGATGCAGCGTCTGCTCAAGAATCACAGCCATCCCGAGGAGCGGCCATGAATCTGCAATGGCAGGGCGCCTGGGAGTCAGTCATCCATCATCCGTTGTTTGGTATCGGTATCACCCTGGGCGCCTATCAACTGGTGCTCGCCGCTTACGAGAAAACCCGCTGGCTCTTCCTGCAGCCGGTGCTGGCCTCGATGCTGCTGGTGATCGGTGTGCTGCTCAGTTGCGGCCTGAGCTACGCGGAGTACCGCAAGAGCACCGATATCCTGAGTATTTTGCTGGGCCCCGCAACGGTGGCGCTGGCGGTGCCGCTGTACCTGAACCTGCGGCGGATCCGGCAGTTGTTCTGGCCCATTTTTACTACGCTGGTAATTGGCGGCGTCTTCGCCACTGCGTTGGTGGTGGGCCTGGCCTGGTGGTTCGGGGCCGAGCACATGATGCTGATGACCCTGGCGCCCAAGTCGGTGACCTCACCGATTGCCATGCTGGTGGCCGAGCAGATTGGTGGTGTGGCGGCGCTGGCAGCAGTGTTTGTGCTGATTACCGGGGTGATCGGCGCAATTTGCGGGCCGGGCCTGTTGCGCCTGCTCGGGGTTCACAGCCCGGAGGCCCGAGGTATGGCCCTGGGCATGACGGCGCACGCGGTTGGCACTTCGGTGGCCCTGCAGGAAAGTGAAGAGTGTGGCGCCTTCGCGGCGCTGGCGATGAGTCTGATGGGTCTGGGTACGGCGGTGTTCCTGCCGTTGGCCGTGACCCTCATGGTGTAAGGGTGAAGCTATGACATTGCCGCTGTTTCCTTTGAATACTGTGCTGTTTCCAGGTTGTGTGCTGGATTTGCAGATATTTGAGGCGCGCTACCTGGACATGGTTGCCCGCTGCATGAAGCAGGGCACAGGCTTTGGTGTGGTGTGCATCCTGGATGGCCGTGAGGTCGGCAATGCACCCCAGGGTATCGCCGGGATTGGCTGTGAAGCCTTGATTCGCGATTTTCAGCAGCAGGACAACGGCCTGCTGGGCATTCGCGTCGAGGGCGGGCGGCGCTTTGAAGTGCTGGGCACTGAGTTGCAGCGCGATCAGCTACTGCTGGCGCAAGTCGAGTGGCTGGATGACGCCCCCGAGCAGCCCCTGCAGGAAGAAGACCAGGACCTGCTGGCCTTGCTCAAGGCGCTGGCCGAGCACCCGATGGTGGCGGCCCTGAACATGAACACCGAGGTGGCGGGGCAGCAGTCGCTGTCCAATCAACTGGCGTACCTGTTGCCCTTTGCCGAGGCAGACAAGATCGAACTGCTGCAGGTCAATGACCCGCAGCAGCGTCTGGACGGGATACAAGTGCTGCTCGATGAGATCCAGGGCGAAGCCCTCAACTGATCTCAGTAGGCGTAGCGCAGCAGTTCCCTGGACAAGTGCCCGAGCATGAAAAACCCGTAGAGCGCAGTGACTGACGGCAAGATCAGCCACCAGATTTTCTGCGGGACCGGCTCAAGGGGCATGTATCGCTGGCTTAACGCCAGAGCGAATGCGTTGACAGTGATGGCGAGCAGGGCCCCAGCGGTGATGTCCGTTGGCCAGTGAGCGCCCAGGTACACCCGCGACATCGCCACGGTGATCGCCAGCAGGCAACCCAGCAATACCCAGGTGACGCGCATGCGTTGTGGCTGGTTGCGCCCGGCCAGAATGGCCAGGGCGACAAAAAACGCAAACGCCCCCGAACTGTGGCCGCTGGGCATGCTGTAGCTGGTCAGCGGGTCCACCAGCACTTCTGGGCGCACCCGGGCGAAGAAGTGCTTGGTCGCGGTATTGGCCAGCGCGGTAAACAGCGTGACCCCGCCAAAGAACCACATTGCCCGCCATTGCCGGGTAAACAGCAGAATGACGCACACCAGGGCTGCCGCCAGAAACTGGGTACGGAAGTTGCCGATTTGCGTCACCAGCACGGCGGCGCTGTCCATGGCACTGCTGCGATGCTCTTGTACCAGGGCCGTGATGCCCTGGTCGAAGGCGGTCATGTGTGGATAACCGATAAAGACGGCCAGTAGCAGGGCGAAGCTGAGTGTGCCGATCAGCAGCGTGGCCCGGGGTTGGCGACGGATACTGGCATTGATGCTCAGGCCCAGCAGGGCGGCGAGGCCTGCGGCAACAATGGCGGCCTGTAGCCAGAAGCCTTCGGGCAGTGGCAGGCGAATGGCAGCACCGGTGGCCCAGCCCGGTAGCAGGTACGCCACCGACCAGCCTGCTCCGGCCAGCAGGCTGACGCCGATAAAGCGCGGGATCGGCATGTCGCACATCCCGGCCACCATCGGCAGCATGGGCCGCAGCGGGCCGATAAAGCGCCCGACCAACAGGCTGACAATACCGTAGCGATGGAAGTAGCTCTCGGCCCCGTTCATCCATTCGGGATGAGTGCGCAAGAGGGGTAAGCGGCGAATGTTCTGGTGGAAGCGCCTGCCCAGGGCGTAGGACACCGCGTCGCCGAGCAACCCGCCGAGAAAGCCCAGCAGCAGGGTTTGGCCCAGGGACAGGGCGCCGCTGCCGGCCATGACGGCAATGGCGAACAACAATACGGTGCCGGGAACAATGATGCCGGCAATTGCCAGACACTCCACGCAAGCCACAATAAACACCGCGAGGCCCAGCCACTGCGGGTTGGCTGTCAGCCAGCCGGTGATGCTATCGAGCCATGGGCCCATGTTCCGATTTCCTTGTCTGCTTATTAGGTTGTTTGTAGGCGCTACAGTCTTGAAGCTGGCCCGGCTCTAGTTGTGGGAGTGGGTTTGCACGCGATGCAGGCCCCGCGGTCTGTCAGGACAATTGCGGCGATGCCATCGCGAGCAAACCCGCTCCCACAGGATCAGTTGTGCTCCAGGGTGATGAAATCCCGCCCCTCAACCTGCCCGCGACGCAGCGGATTACGCGTGCAATACGCAGCGTAGTCAGCATCGACAAAGCGGTACATCAAATGCTCGTCGCGCCCGTGGGGGATGCCCAGACGGGTGGTCTGGATAATTTTCGAAGGTTGTTCTCTGACGTCATCGACCCACAAGCGTTCGGGGTCGAAACATTTTGCATCCCATTCGCGCACCTTCAACCCCAGCGCTTTGCACAGCAGGGTTTGCCCCGCGCACAGTTTGTGTGCAGGCCGGGGGTTGCCTTGGGCGTCCGGGTTGTTGCGTTGCATCTGCGCCAGGCTGTCCGGGCCCGCCAGCTCATCAAGCCAGGGATGGGCCGATTTGATCAGCACTGCGTTGCCGGGGCCGTGGGCGCTGAAATTCAGCGAGTCGCCGCCGCGGGCGTAATACATGTAGATATGCCCGCCATCGAGAAACAGCGCCTTGCGCTTGTCGGTATAGCCCAGCGAGGCGTGGCTGCCTTTGTCGGTGAGGTAATAGGCTTCAGTTTCGATAATCCGGGCGCTGAGCCACAGCCCGTTGACCCGATGGCGAATGACTTTGCCCAGCAGTTGGCAAGCAACAAGCTGGGCATCTCGATCGAAAAAGGCATCAGGCAGCATCATGGGCATGTGCAGGACGGTCAGTGGATAGCTGAAAAGGTGCAGATCATAGCAAGTCATGCTTAATCGGGGCTGAACGCAGTGTATTTGTGGTCCATTTCGACCATCCGCCTGCCACCGCTGTGCGTGAGGCGGCGGGACCGCTATAATCGGCCGCTTTCCTCCCTGCCAAGACCCTTGAGACCATGACTGAGTCCGTTCTTGACTACATGACCCGCCTGGGTCGCGCTGCTCGCGAAGCCTCCCGCGTGATCGGCCGTGCCAGTACGGCGCAGAAAAACCGTGCCCTGCACGGCGCTGCTGCTGCATTGGATGCCGCACGTCTGGAGCTGGTTGCTGCCAACGAACTGGACCTGGCCGCCGGCCGGGCCAACGGCCTTGAGCCGGCCATGCTGGAGCGCCTGGCGCTGACCCCTGCACGCATCGACAGCATGATTGTCGGTTTGCGTCAGGTGGCAAGCCTGCCAGACCCCATCGGCGCGATTCGCGACATGAGCTACCGCCCTTCGGGTATTCAGGTCGGCAAGATGCGTGTACCGCTGGGTGTAGTCGGAATCATCTACGAGTCGCGTCCTAACGTGACCATTGATGCTGCCAGCCTGTGCTTGAAGTCGGGCAACGCAACCATCCTGCGCGGTGGCTCCGAGGCGATTCACTCCAACCGTGCCATTGCAGTGTGCATCCAGCGCGGCCTGGCCGAAGCCGGTTTGCCGCCCGCCGTGGTGCAAGTGGTTGAAGTGACCGATCGTGCCGCTGTCGGCGCGCTGATCACCATGCCCGAGTACGTTGATGTCATCGTGCCTCGCGGCGGCAAGGGGCTGATCGAACGGGTCAGCCGTGATGCCAAGGTGCCGGTGATCAAACACCTGGACGGCATCTGCCATGTATACGTCAGTGCCCATGCCGATCTTGCCAAGGCGCAGCGCATTGCGTTCAACGCCAAGACCTACCGTTATGGCATTTGCGGCGCGATGGAAACCCTGCTGGTGGATCAGGCCGTCGCGGCAGAATTTTTGCCGGCAATGGCTGAACAATTTCGCGCCAAGGGCGTCGAACTGCGCGGTTGCGAGCGTACCCGGGAGTTGATCGACGTGGTTGCCGCCACTGAAGACGACTGGAACACCGAGTACCTGGACGCCATCCTGTCGATTCGTATCGTGGAGGGTCTGGACCAGGCGATTGAGCATATCAATCACTATGGCTCCCATCACACCGACTCGATCGTCACCGAACACCAGGGCGATGCCCGGCGTTTTATGGCCGAAGTGGACTCCAGTTCCGTGATGCTCAACACACCAACCTGCTTTGCCGATGGATTTGAATACGGATTGGGTGCGGAGATTGGCATTTCTACTGATAAGCTGCACGCCCGCGGCCCGGTGGGTCTCGAAGGTCTGACCTGCGAGAAGTACATTGTGGTCGGCGATGGCCAGTTGCGCGGTCAGGAGCCAGTCTGACTTGGTCAAGCTGAAAGCGTCAGCGCCGGCACCTGTGATCGACGTGTTACCCCAGCGCATAGGCGTACTGGGCGGAACCTTCGATCCGGTGCATATCGGTCATCTGCGTGGCGGGCTGGAAGTGGCGGAGATGATGGGGCTCGACGAGCTGCGTCTGACCCCCAACGCCAGGCCGCCGCACCGTGACACCCCCCAGGTGTCAGCCCACGACCGTTTGGCGATGGTCGAGTGCGCTGTCGCAGGAGTGGCTACGCTGGTAGTGGACGCCCGGGAGCTGCAAAGGGACAAACCGTCCTACACGATCGATACACTGGAATTGATGCGGGCCGAGATGGCCGCGTATGACCAGTTGTTTTTACTGTTGGGTTGGGACGCGTTTTGCGGCCTGCCCACATGGCATCGCTGGGAAGAGTTGCTCCAGCATTGCCATATCCTGGTGCTACAGCGCCCGGATGCCGACAGCGAACCGCCGGATGCCTTGCGCAACCTGCTGGCAGCGCGCTCGGTAAGCGACCCGCTGGCCCTGAAGGGGGCAAGCGGACAGATTGCATTCGTTTGGCAGACGCCGCTCGCGGTATCCGCCACCCAGATCCGCCAACTGCTGGCCAGCGGTAAGTCGGTACGTTACCTGGTGCCCGACGCGGTCCTGGCCTACATCGATGCGCACGGGCTTTACCGTGCGTCGAACTGAAAAAGGGTGTGTTTCAAGGCGCCAATTGTCGTGTATTGAAACACCCGAACATACGAGCAAAACGAGTTTTATATGACTGACAAAGATGTAAGCAAAGTAAAGCGCAAAGGCACCTTCAAAAGCGCGCCATTGCCGGAAAAAACCTTCAGCGCCGAGCCTCTCAAGGGTGAAGAGCTGGTCAAGGTTGCTGTTGCCGCCCTGGAAGACGTCAAGGCCCAGGATATCCAGGTCATCGACGTGCGTGACAAGCACAGCATCACTGACTTCATGATCATCGCTACCGGTACTTCGAACCGTCAGATCGGTGCGATGCTCGACAAGATCCGCGAAGCGGTGAAGGCTCTGGGCGTCAAGCCGCTGGGCGAAGAAGGCAAGGGCGACAGCGACTGGGTTCTGCTGGACATGGACGACGTGATCGTTCACATGATGACCGCCAGTGCCCGTCAGTTCTACGACCTGGAGCGTCTGTGGGCCGGTGCTGAACAAAGCCGTGCAGGCAGCGCTGCTCACCACAGCCCGGAAAACACCCATGAGCACTTCCTGAAGCTCAACAAAGACCAAGAGTAAGGGTTCGCTGTGCGCCTGCGTTTGATCGCTGTCGGTTCGCGTATGCCCAAGTGGGTGGAAGAAGGCTGGCATGAATATGCCAAGCGTCTGCCATCCGAGCTGGCACTTGAACTGGTGGAAATACCGCTCAACACCCGTGGCAAGAATGCTGACGTGGCCCGCTTCATCCGCCAGGAAGGCGAAGCCATGCTGGCCAAGGTAGGCCCGGGCGAGCGCATCGTAACCCTCGAAGTGCACGGCAAACCGTGGAGTACCGAGCAGCTGGCGGTTGAGCTTGACCGCTGGCGCCTGGATTCGCGCACGGTGAACTTTATGGTCGGTGGCCCGGAAGGGCTGGCGCCGGAAGTCTGTGCCCGCGCTGACCAGCGCTGGTCGCTGTCGCCATTGACGCTGCCGCACCCGTTGGTGAGGATTCTGATCGGTGAGCAGTTGTATCGCGCCTGGACAGTGCTGTCCGGGCACCCGTATCACAAATAGTCAGCGCTCTGAATGACTCAGCCGATCCGCCTTAAAGACCACGAGAAAGACGCACGCCTTGTGCGCGGACGAGTCGTGGTCGGTGCGATTGTGGTCGTGACGCTGATTTGTGTGCTGCTCGCGCGGCTTTATTACCTGCAGGTGGTGCAGTACGACTACCACTCCACCTTGTCAGAGAACAACCGGGTGCATGTGCAGCCGATCCCGCCTACCCGCGGTCTGATTTTTGACCGTAATGGCGTGGTGATCGCAGACAACCGCCCCAGCTTCAGCCTGAGCATGACCCGCGAACGCTCTGGTGACTGGCAGCAAGTGCTCGACGTTATTGTTGAAGTGTTGCAGCTTGCGCCCGAGGATCGCGCCCTGTTCGAAAAGCGCATGAAGCAGGGGCGGCGGCCGTTTGAGCCGGTGCCCATTCTGTTTGAGCTCAACGAAGAACAGATCGCCCGGATTGCCGTAAACCAGTTCCGCCTGCCCGGGGTTGAAGTGGTTGCGCAACTGGTGCGGCATTACCCTCAAGGCGCGCATTTTGCGCACTCGGTGGGTTACATGGGGCGGATCAACGAAAAAGAGCTTAAAACCCTCGATCCGGTCAATTACAGCGGCACCCACCATATCGGCAAAACCGGCATCGAGCGTTTCTACGAAGCCGAGCTGCATGGCCAGGTGGGTTACGAAGAAGTCGAAACCAATGCCCGTGGCCGCGTGTTGCGAGTACTCAAGCGCACCGACCCGATCCCTGGCAAGGACATCGTGCTCAGCCTCGATATCAAACTGCAGGAAGCAGCTGAAGAGGCGCTGGCAGGGCGTCGTGGTGCAGTGGTGGCACTCAACCCGATGACGGGGGAAGTGCTGGCCATGGTCAGCCAGCCGAGTTTTGACCCCAATCTGTTCGTGACCGGCATCAGCTTCAAGGCCTATGCCGAGCTGCGTGATTCGATAGACCGACCATTGTTCAACCGCATCCTGCGCGGCCTGTATCCGCCGGGCTCGACGATCAAGCCTGCAGTGGCGATTGCCGGCCTGGACAGCGGCGTGATCACCGGCTCCTCGCGGGTGTATGACCCCGGCTATTACCAGCTGCCCAATTACGATCACAAATACCGTAACTGGAACCGTACCGGTGATGGCTACGTCGATCTGGATACCGCAATCATGCGCTCCAACGACACCTATTTTTATGATCTGGCCCACAAGCTGGGGATTGACCGTCTGTCGAGCTACATGAACCAGTTCGGTATCGGCCGCAAGGTCTCGCTGGACATGTTCGAAGAGTCCGCCGGGCTGATGCCGTCCCGCGAGTGGAAACGTGCCACCCGACGCCAGGCCTGGTTCCCGGGCGAGACGCTGATTCTGGGGATTGGCCAGGGCTATATGCAGTCCACCCCCTTGCAACTGGCCCAGGCCACCGCGTTGATCGCCAGCAAAGGCAAGTGGATCCGTCCGCACCTGGCCAAGACCATCGAGGGCGTACCGCCGGTGGACCCGGACCCGGTGCCGGATATTGTCCTGCGTGACCCGTCCAACTGGGCCAAGGTCAACCACGGCATGCAGCAAGTGGTGCATGGCGCTCGCGGCACGGCGCGGGTGGCGGGCGTTGGCGCGCAATACCTGATTGCCGGCAAGAGCGGTACGGCCCAGGTGGTGGCGATCAAGCAGGGCGAAAAATACGACCGTTCCAAGGTGCAGGAGCGTCACCGCGACCACGCCTTGTTCGTCGGCTTCGCGCCGGCCAACAACCCGCAGATCACCGTCTCGGTGATGATTGAAAACGGCGAAGCCGGCAGTCGTGTCGCCTCGCCCGTGGTGCGCAAGGTCATGGATGCCTGGTTGCTGGGTGAAGACGGCAAACTCAAACCCGAGTACGGCGGCCCCGTAAAGGCAGAGGTTCCGGCCAATGATGAGTAATTTTGACCGCATCCTCTCCAGTGAGGACGTGATGCGTCGCCGTGCCACGCTGCTTCAGCGTTTGCATATCGATGGCCCGCTGCTGATTCTGCTGCTGACCCTGGCGGCTGGCAGCCTGTTTGTACTGTATTCGGCCAGCGGCAAAAGCTGGGACTTGCTGAGCAAACAGGCGACTTCGTTCGGTATCGGGCTGGTATCGATGTTTATCATCGCCCAGCTGGAACCGCGATTCATGGCACGCTGGGTACCGATCGGCTATCTGATCGGGGTGATGTTGCTGGTGGTGGTGGATGTCATGGGCCACAACGCCATGGGCGCCACTCGCTGGATCAATATCCCCGGGGTGATTCGCTTTCAGCCCTCCGAGTTCATGAAAATCCTGATGCCCGCGACCATCGCCTGGTACCTGTCCAAGCGAACCTTGCCGCCGCAACTCAAGCATGTGGCGGTCAGCCTGATGCTTATCGGGGTGCCTTTTGCCCTGATTGTGCGCCAGCCCGACCTGGGTACGGCGCTGCTGGTACTGGCAGGCGGTGCATTTGTATTGTTCATGGGCGGTCTGCGCTGGCGCTGGATCCTCAGCGTACTGGCAGCGACGGTTCCAGTGGCGGTGGCCATGTGGATCTTCGTGATGCACGACTATCAGAAGCAGCGCGTGCTGACCTTCCTCGACCCTGAAAGCGACCCGCTGGGCACTGGCTGGAACATTATCCAGTCCAAGGCCGCGATTGGTTCGGGCGGGGTGTACGGCAAGGGCTGGCTACTGGGTACCCAGTCGCACCTGGACTTCCTGCCCGAGAGCCATACCGACTTCATCATCGCGGTGATGGGCGAAGAGTTCGGTCTGGTCGGCATTTGCGCGCTGCTGCTTATTTATCTGTTGTTGATTGGTCGTGGCCTGGTGATCACTGCCCAGGCCCAGACCCTGTTCGGCAAATTGCTGGCAGGCAGTCTGACCATGACGTTTTTTGTTTATGTTTTCGTCAACATCGGTATGGTCAGTGGCCTGCTGCCGGTGGTGGGCGTGCCATTGCCCTTTATCAGTTACGGCGGCACTTCGCTCGTGACGCTGTTATCAGCGTTCGGGGTTTTGATGTCGATCCACACACATCGCAAGTGGATCGCACAAGTTTGATTAAGGTGAATTATTCAATGCAAGCAATGCGTGGCTGGGCTGCTCGATACGCGTCGTGGGTAGGCCTGCTGGGTCTGTTCGGGACCGCACAGGGTGCGCTGGCCGGTGACTACGAAGGCTCGCCCCAGGTGGCTGAGTTCGTAGGCGAAATGACCCGTGATTACGGATTTGCCGGCGAGCAGCTGATGGGCGTGTTCCGCGAAGCCGAGCGCAAGCAGAGCATCCTCGACGCCATTTCGCGCCCGGCCGAACGGGTCAAGCAGTGGAAAGAATACGGCCCGATGTTCTTGACCGACGCTCGCGTCGCCCGCGGTGTAGATTTCTGGCGTGAGCACGAAGCCGTACTGGCCCGCGCCGAGCAGGAATATGGCGTTCCGGCCCAGGTGATTGTGTCGATTATCGGCGTCGAAACCTTTTATGGTCGCAACACCGGTAACTACCGCGTGATCGATGCCTTGTCGACCCTGGGTTTCGATTACCCGCCTCGCGCCGAGTTTTTCCGCAAGGAACTGCGAGAGTTCCTGTTGCTGAGCCGCGAAGAACAGGTTGACCCGCTGACCCTGAAGGGTTCCTATGCCGGAGCCATGGGCTTGCCGCAGTTTATGCCGAGCAGCTTTCGCGCCTATGCCGTGGATTTCGACGGTGATGGCCATATCAATATCTGGAGCAACCCGGACGATGCCATCGGTAGCGTTGCCAGCTACTTCAAACGTCATGGCTGGGTAGCCGGTGAGCCGGTGGTGATTCGCGCCGATGTGACCGGTGATCGCGCCGATGAAGGCCTGACCCAGGGGATCGAACCGGTCAAGACCGTCGGGGAGTTGCGAGCGCTGGGCTGGTCGAGTCATGATGCGTTGCGCGACGATATGCCGGTCACGGCGTTTCGTCTGGAAGGCGCCGACGGCCCTGAATACTGGATGGGCCTGAAAAACTTTTATGCGATCACACGCTATAACCGAAGCGTGATGTACGCCATGGCAGTGCATCAACTGTCCGATCTGCTGGTTCAAGCACGGGGCAACAAGTAATGCCGTTTCTAGCGACCCGTACACCTTTGAAACTCGCCGCCTGCGCCGCTGTTGCGTTGCTGCTGGTGAGCTGCTCGAGCAGTCGCTCGACGCCCCCGCAAACATCGACCGCGGTCAGTTCCAAGCCGGGCCTGGATATCAACCGTGCCCACAAGGACGGTGCGCCGTGGTGGGATGTTGACGTTTCGCGCATCCCCGACGCCACGCCGACCCTGCACACCGGGCCTTACAAGGCGGCGCCGTACTCGGTGCTGGGCAAGACCTATTTCCCGATGCAAGAGTCCAAGACCTATGTGGCCTCGGGCACCGCGTCCTGGTACGGCACCAAGTTTCACGGCCAGAACACCGCCAATGGCGAGGTCTATGACCTGTACGGCATGAGCGCGGCGCACAAGACGTTGCCGCTGCCCAGCTACGTCAAGGTGACCAACCTGGATAACGGCAAGGCCGTGATCCTGCGCGTCAACGACCGTGGCCCGTTTTATTCGGATCGTATTATCGACTTGTC
Source organism: Pseudomonas bubulae (assembly GCF_900618535.1). Taxonomy (GTDB): domain Bacteria; phylum Pseudomonadota; class Gammaproteobacteria; order Pseudomonadales; family Pseudomonadaceae; genus Aquipseudomonas; species Aquipseudomonas bubulae. Next base: position 120,453 of record NZ_UYJA01000002.1, read on the forward strand.
CTACGCTGCTGCCAAAAAGCTCGGCTATGCCGAAACCGGTACGGCCCGGGTCAAGGTTGAAGGTATTGACCCTCAGGCCTGGTGGGCTCAGCGCGGTCGCCCTGCGCCGCTGATGCTCAACGAACCGAAAGTGGCCCAGAACACCGCCCCGACCGTGTCCACCGGTAAGGTTGAACAATGGACGCCGCCCGCACAGCAGCATGCTGCCGATGTGGTTCCGGTCAGTCCAATGGCCAAGGGCCAGGGTACCTACCTTCAGGTCGGTGCCTTTGCCAATCCGGACGCTGCCGAGTTGCTTCGTTCCAAACTCAGTGGCATGGTCAGTACCCCCGTGTTTATCAGTTCGATTGTGCGCAATCAGCAAACCTTGCACCGTGTACGCATGGGGCCAATAGCCTCGGCGGGTGAGGTGGCACAAACACAAAACAGCGTGCGCCTGGCCAATCTGGGCCAGCCGAGCGTTGTGACGTCGGATCAGTAACACCGAACAAAGCGTTGGGCCCTGAGCAGTCGGGGCCCAAACGCAGTTGCAGAGGTCAAGAATAAAAGCCCTTCCAGGGGCCGGGACTGCAACTGAATACGCGGCAGTCAGTCAAACGACTGCCTGTACAGTTTTGCCCGCGAGGGTAAGTTTCCATTAACAACTTCGAGAGACGGATGAACATCACCACCTTTGCCAAACGCCTGTGCCTGCTAGTACCGCTGATCGTCACTCCTGCCGCCTGGGCAGTCGAGATGATGCCGTCGCCACCACAACTTGCAGCCAAGTCCTATGTTCTGATGGATGCCAGCAGCGGTAACGTGCTGGTCGAGAACAACGGCGACCAGCGTCTGCCGCCAGCCAGCCTGACCAAGCTGATGACCGCTTACATCGCGACTCTGGAAATCCGTCGTGGCCAGATCGGCGAAAACGACCCGGTAACTGTCAGCGAAAACGCATGGCGCACCGGTGGTTCGCGGATGTTCATCAAGGTCGGCACCCAGGTCTCGGTCAGCGACCTGCTGCATGGCATCATCATCCAGTCGGGTAACGACGCCAGCGTCGCCCTGTCCGAGCACATTGCCGGCAGCGAAGACGCTTTTGCCGACATGATGAACAAGACCGCCGGTGAGCTGGGCATGTCCAACAGCCACTTCATGAACCCGACCGGCCTGCCGAACCCGGATCACTACTCGTCGGCTCACGACATGTCGTTGCTGGCTCGCGCCATCATCCACGAAGACCCGACTCACTACGCGATCTACTCGCAGAAAGAGTTCTTCTGGAACGGTATCAAGCAGCCTAACCGCAACCTGTTGTTGTGGCGCGACAAAACCGTTGATGGTCTGAAAACCGGTCACACCGACGAAGCCGGCTATTGCATGGTGTCTTCGGCCGTACGTGATGGCATGCGCCTGATCGCCGTGGTGTTCGGCACCAACAGTGAAGCGGCCCGTGCTGCAGAGACCCAGAAGCTGCTGACCTACGGTTTCCGTTTCTTCGAAACCCAGACCTTCTACCAGAAGGGCACCGAGCTGGCTCAGGCTCCGGTCTGGAAAGGCACCACCAACCAGGTCAAGGCTGGCCTGGCGGATGACCTGACCATGACCCTGCCAAAAGGCCAACTGAAAAAGCTGGCTGCAAGCATGACCATGAACCCGCAACTGATGGCCCCTATCGCCAAAGGCGATGTGATCGGCAAGGTTGAGGTCAAACTTGACGACAAGGTTGTGCACAGTGCTGACCTGATCGCCCTTGAGCCCGTCGAGGAAGGTGGTATTTTCCGACGCGTGTGGGATAGCATCCGTCTATTCTTCTACGGGCTGTTCAACTGATTGCACCCACCTGTGTGACCCCGCGCCTACCCTGCGCGGGGCCACCTTTGTTGTTCCGGGCTTACGAGGCCAATACGCCATGAGCGATACCGAAGTAAAGGCGCCAAAGATCGAATTCCCCAACGTGGATTACCCGGTTAAGGTGATCAGCGACACGGGTGTGGGCAATAAGGACAAAATCATCGATATCGTCAAGAAACACGCGACGGTCAACGATGATCGTGTCGATGAGCGCCAGAGCACCAACGGCAAGTACACGACGATCCAGCTGCATATCGTGGCAACTGATCAGGATCAGCTCTACAACATCAACAGCGAATTGCGAGCCACCGGCTTCGTACATATGGTGTTGTGATGTCGCAGGTCTTGGGTATTCGTGAGCTGGGCCAGCTTGATTACGAGCGCACCTGGCTGGCGATGCAGCGTTTTACCGATGAGCGCAAGCTGGTGCCGGACACGCAAGACGAAGTCTGGCTGGTGCAGCACCCGCCGGTGTTTACCCAAGGCCAGGCAGGCAAGGCCGAGCATCTGCTGCTACCGGGAGATATCCCGGTGGTGAAGTCGGATCGCGGTGGCCAGGTGACCTACCACGGCCCCGGCCAATTGGTTGCCTACCTGATGCTCGATGTGCGCCGGCTGGGCTATGGCGTACGTGAGCTGGTCACGCGGATGGAACAGTGCCTGATCGACTTGCTCGCCAGCTATGGCGTGAGCGCTGCAGCCAAGGCCGATGCGCCGGGCGTGTATGTTGATGGCGCGAAAATCGCCTCTTTGGGCCTGCGTATCCGCAATGGCTGCTCCTTCCACGGTCTGGCCCTGAATGTGGACATGGACCTGGAACCGTTTCGACGGATTAACCCCTGTGGCTATGCGGGGCTGGCGATGACCCAGCTGCGTGACCATGCAGGGCCGATTGAATTTGCCGAGGTTGGTGCCCGGCTGCGCTCGCAGCTCGTCAAACACCTCGACTATGCTGAGCAGACGACCCTGACGGGCGGAATCGATTGATATGACTACTGCGCAAGACGCTGTTCAAACCCTGATCCCAACGCTGGATATCTCAGAACGTGCGGCCCGCGCCAGCGAGGCCCGTTCCAAGGTTGAGACCGGCGTCAAGTTGCGCGGTGCCGAGAAGGTTGCGCGTATCCCGGTAAAGATCATTCCGACCACCGAACTGCCGAAGAAGCCTGACTGGATTCGCGTACGCATTCCGGTTTCTCCGGAAGTCGACCGTATCAAGTCCCTGCTGCGTAAGCACAAGCTGCACAGCGTGTGCGAAGAAGCCTCCTGCCCGAACCTGGGCGAATGCTTCTCGGGCGGTACCGCGACCTTCATGATCATGGGTGACATCTGCACCCGTCGTTGCCCGTTCTGTGACGTGGGCCACGGCCGACCGAAGCCACTGGACACCAATGAGCCGGAAAGCCTGGCGATTGCCATCGCTGATCTGCGCCTGAAGTACGTGGTGATCACCTCGGTAGACCGCGATGACCTGCGTGACGGTGGTGCCCAGCACTTTGCCGACTGCATTCGCGAAATCCGCAAACTGTCGCCGGGCGTGCTGCTCGAAACACTTGTTCCGGACTACCGTGGGCGCATGGATGTTGCGCTTGAAATCACCGCAGCCGAGCCGCCAGACGTGTTCAACCACAACCTCGAAACTGTGCCGCGCCTGTACAAGGCTGCGCGTCCGGGCTCCGATTACCAGTGGTCGCTGACCCTGCTGCAACGCTTCAAGCAGATGATGCCGCACATTCCGACCAAGTCGGGCCTGATGCTGGGGCTGGGCGAGACAGACGAGGAAGTGATCGAAGTGATGAAGCGCATGCGCGAACATGACATCGACATGCTGACCCTGGGTCAGTACCTGCAACCGTCGCGCAACCACTTGCCGGTCCAGCGTTTCGTGCACCCGGACACCTTCGCGTGGTTTGCCGAGGAAGGCTACAAGATGGGCTTTAAAAACGTGGCATCCGGTCCGCTGGTACGTTCTTCGTACCACGCTGATGAACAGGCCAAGCTGGTCAAGTCCATGCTGGTGAGTGCCTGATCCCATGAACAACCGGCTCACCGCGCCAGTGTCTTTCAAGGCTCACAGCGCGGTGCCCGCGTTGCCCGCTGGCGGGGTGATCGGCCTGATCGCTCCGGCAGGGCCTGCCGAACTTGATCTGAACCTCGCGACCCAATGGATGCATGCCCGTGGCTATCAGCTGCGGGTATATCCGGGGGTGTGGCAGCGGGAGGGTTATCTTGCCGGCTCTGATGCAGAGCGCTTACGCGACCTGCATGATGCTTTTGCCGATGACAGCGTCGATGCCATTTTCTGCCTGCGTGGCGGTTATGGCAGCCCGCGTTTGCTTGATGGTATCGATTTCGAGCTTCTACGCTCTCACCCCAAGCCTTTTGTCGGCTATAGCGATATCACCGCGCTGCATCTGGCGATCACTCGTTACGCGGGCTTTGTGACCTTTCACGGGCCAATGGTGAACGCTGATCTGCTGGGCAACAAACAACCGCCTACCGAAACTTCATTGCTGCGTATGCTCGGCGGGCAACAGCCGCCCGTGCTGGAGCATCCCGCGGCCTGGCCGTTGACGACCATTGCCCCGGGCTGCGCCAGTGGCCGTTTGCTGGGTGGCAATCTGTCGATGATCTGCGCGGTGATGGGCACGGCGTTTGAACTGGACAGCGAAGACATCATCCTGTTTATCGAAGACGTCAACGAACCGTTGTACCGGGTCGACCGTCTGCTGACGCATTTGCGCCTGGCGGGCAAGCTCGACAGGTTGCGCGGAGTGCTGGTGGGGGACGTGGCCGGGGTTGATGTCGCGGCGCTGGAGCGGTTGCTCACCCAGGAGCTGGGCGGTCTGGGTATTCCGGTGCTGGCCGGTTGGCGCAGCGGGCATTGCGATCCGAACCTGACCTTGCCGATGGGTGCGCAGGTCAGGCTGGATGCGGATCTGCAAGTGTTGGTGCTTGAGCAGGATGTTGTGAAGGTCAAAAGCCCCTCACCCTAACCCTCTCCCGGAGGGAGAGGGGACAGACCGAAGTGATGCAGGATTCAACTCACAACTGTCAGACTGCAGCGATTCTGAAATATCCCCCAATCAGGCCCCCTCTCCCTTCGGGAGAGGGTTGGGGTGAGGGCAGTAACCTCACCGATTACGCAAACTCTCCAGCAGCTTGTGGCTCGGATAGCCGTCTGCTGGCCAACCCATGGCCTGCTGCGCGCTGCGAATAGCCTTGCGGGTATTGGCGCCGATAATGCCGTCTGCATTACCCGCATCATAATTGCGCTGGCTCAGCAGCATTTGCAGTTCGACGCGCTCGGAGCGGCTCAGCGGTCGGTCGTCTTTTGGCCAGTCGGCCAAAATGGTCCCGCCACCGTTGAAACGTTGCGACAACAAGCCCACGGCCAGTGCATAGGATGATGAGTTGTTGTAACGCAAGATGGCGCGGAAGTTATCCAGTACCAGAAACGCCGGGCCACGATAGCCTGCAGGGAGCAGCAGGGCAGCGCTTAACTGCTCTGAGCCTGCCGCGCTGGCAGGTACCTTGACTCCCAGTTTTTGCCATTCGGCAACGCTCTTTTTGATTGCGCCATCTGCCAGGGCGTAATCGAACCCGGCAGGTAGCGTCACTTCAAAGCCCCACGGCTGGCCTTGCTTCCAGCCCGAACTTTGCAGGTAGTGGGCAGTCGAGGCCAGGGCATCTGCCGAGCTGTTCCATATATCACGACGGCCATCACCATCGAAATCCACGGCGTGGGTTTCATAGGTGGTGGGGATGAACTGGGTCTGGCCCATTGCGCCCGCCCACGAGCCGAGCATTTTCTCGGGGCTTATATCGCCTTCCTGAATGATCTTCAGTGCAGCGATCAATTGGCTTTGAGCAAACTCCGGGCGACGCCCTTCATAGGCCAGGGTCGCGAGGGAGCGAATGACTGACTTGTTGCCCTGGAACGAGCCAAAATTGCTTTCCATGCCCCAGACCGAAACCAGCGCCTGGCGATCAACGCCATAACGCTGCTCGATGCGGCCCAGCAGTTCGGCATTCTGCTCCAGCAAACGCTGGCCATTACGTACACGCAAAGGCGACAGGGCACCGTCCAGGTACTCCCAGACCGGGCGGCTGAATTCGGGCTGGCTGCGGTCGGCCTTGATCACGCTCATGTCTGGCGTAATGCCGGCAAAGGCGTTATCGAATACCAGCGGGTTGATTCCGGCTTTAAGCGCCTGGGCGCGGAAATCGGCTTGCCATTCGCTGAAGCTTTGAGTGGGCTGAACAAGAGGGGTGTCGGTGCCTGGCACTGGCGCGCTGCTGATGACCGCAGGTGCCGGAGGTACCACAGGCAAGGTTTGAGCATCGGCTGCGGTCGGTTTCTCTGCGCAGGCGACTAAAAGGATGACGCTGGAAGCAGCGATCAGTTGGCGCATCGGCCAACGGCGTGTATGACGTGAGAGCATGCGCAGGTCCAGGTAATGCAAAACAGAAGCAGACCTTATCATCCCCGCCGTCAGGCAGCCAGAAAGTAAAAAGCCTCCCGGTCTCTCGACTGGAAGGCTTCGCGGCGGTAGCTGCCTTTGCCTTTGGCGGGGCGTTCCTGGCGGCTGCGGAACAGGGGTTGGGCAACAATGGATTTGGCCTTGTTGGGGCGCTTGCTCATGGCATGTGCTCTCGCTTGAGTTGAACAAGCGCAAATCATCGGCCGGTTTTTTCGTATTGTCCACAGGATAGTGATCGGTGGGAGCGGGCTTGCTCGCGTTAGCATCAACGCTATCAGCCTGTCAGGCCGCGACGCCCGTATCGCGAGCAAGCCCGCTCCCACAGAAAGCAGTGTTTATTCAGCTGGCAGATTCAGGCGTTGCCCGCACATCAGCAGCACCAGACGACTCAGGCTGCTCCAGGCAGACCCTGCTGCCTGGCCCTTGATCTGGGCATCGATACGCTGCGCGTCCAACAACAATTGTGCCCAGCGCTGCGCCGAATAACGCTGCAAGGCTTTGCTCATCAACGGTTTGCGCTTGTCCCACACCGGTGGTCGCGCCTGGCTGAACGCCTTGTCCAATGGCGTGCCCTGGCTGTACTGCAGGGCAATATTGGCCAGTACCCGCAGCTCACGCGCCAGGGCCCACAAGATCACAGGAGGCTCTACGCCTTCACCGCGCAAGCCTTCGAGCATACGCAGAGCATGGGCAGCTTCGCCGTTAAGTACCGCATCCACCAGGCCAAACACATCAAACCGCGCACTGTCAGCCACTGCGGCTTGCACGGTTTCGACAGTGATTTGCCCGTCTTCAGCCATTAACTTGAGCTTTTCGATTTCCTGCGCAGCAGCCAGAAGATTGCCTTCGACCCGGGCTGCTATCAGTTCCACCGCATCATGGGTGGCCGACAGCCCGGCCTGCGACAAGCGCTGGCGAATCCATTGCGGCAACTGGTTGGCGTCCACCGGCCAGATCTGCACGAACTGGGTTTGCGCCCCTTCAATCAGCGCCTTGCCCCACTTGGTCTTTTGCGCACTGCCGTCGAGTTTGGGCAGGCTGATCAGCAGCAGGGTGTCTTCGGCAGGGCGCGAGCAGTATTCGATCAACGCCGCAGCACCCTTGTCGCCAGGCTTGCCCGAAGGCAGGCGCAGTTCCAGCAGGCGCTTTTCGGCAAACAGCGACATGCTGGCACCGGCTTGCAGCAGCGTGCCCCAGTCAAAGCTGGCGTCGGCGCTGAACACCTGGCGCTCATCGAAACCCTGCTTGCGGGCGGTACTGCGGATGGCGTCGGCGGTTTCCTGACACAACAACGGGTCATCGCCGCTGATGATGTAGACGGGCGAAAGAGGGCCTTGCAGATGCTTGGCGAGTTGGGCGGGAGCGAGTTTCATAGGACCATAACGATAGCGGGGCGCTTGAGCGCCCCGTATGCCTTACTGGTTTTGCAGTTCGAGAGGCGACTGTTGAGGAGTTTCCTCTTGAGCCTTGCGTGCAGCTTCGATGGCATCGGCTTCAGCCTTGGCCTTCGCTTCGGCTTGCTGTTGCAGTACTTCCAGCTGGGCCGGGGTCAATTGCTCCAGGCGCAGAACCAGTTGCTGGATCAGGTCGCGGCGCATTTCCTTACGGATCATGTCGCCTTCCTGGGTGCTGCCTGCCACGTTACTGCCATCCTGCAGGTAGACTTTGTAGGCTTCAACCTTGTCGCTCAGCAGCGTCAGATGGCTAGGCCCCTGAATTTCGTATTTCACTACGTTGTTCAACTGATACTCGGCGGTACCCGAATTGCCGGTGTAGCTGGCAGAACGCTGGGTTTCCTTCTCGTCGGTCAGAATCAGTTTGTATGGTGCGTTGGCAGTGATTTTCACGCCGCTGTTTTCCAGCACCTGACGCAGCTGGCGCACAGTGTCGCCATAGGCGTTGCGCGCGCTGACATCGAGTTCGGTGATCGTCAGCTGGTTGGTGCCGGTACCGCGCAGTTGAAAGCCGCAGGCGCTCAACAGAACTGCGAGACCCATCACCAGCAAGTTGCGTTTGATCATGTGTTGCTCCCCTTGAAACCAGATGGGCCGACCACGCGGCCCTGAAGGTCTTGTTGGGCGCCCGCGCATGACGCGGGCGCCTGTTCCAGTTAGCTGGCGACGATATTGACCAATTTGCCTGGTACCACGATCACTTTGCGAATCGTCAGGCCTTCTGTAAAGCGCAGTACGTTTTCGTTGGTGCGGGCAGCAGCTTCAACCTCTTCACGGCTGGCAGCAGCTGGCATTTCAATATGCCCGCGCAGCTTGCCGTTGACCTGAATAACCAGTTGCAGGGTGTCTTGAACCAGCGCGGTTTCATCCAGGGTTGGCCATGCAGCGTCGATGATTGCACCTGCATGCCCCAACCGGTTCCACAGCTCATGGCTGATGTGCGGTGTGATCGGCGCCAGTACCAGAGCTACAGTCTCGAGACCTTCCTGCAGCAGGGCACGGTCTTGTTCAGTCGCTTGCGGTGCTTTTTCGAGCACGTTCATCACGGTCATCACCTGGGCGACGGCGGTGTTGAACTTGTGGTGCTGGCCGACGTCCTGGCTGGCTTGCTTGATAGCCTGGTGGATGGCACGGCGAATGACTTTTTGCTCATCGTTCAGGCTGGCGATATCCAGCGCGCCCGGCAGGCCTTGGCCTACATGGGCATGGGCCAGGCGCCATACACGCTTGAGGAAGCGGTGGGAGCCTTCAACACCCGAGTCGGACCATTCCAGGCTTGCGTCAGGCGGCGAAGCAAACATCATGAACAGGCGGCAGGTGTCTGCGCCGTACTGTTCGATCATGTATTGCGGGTCAACACCGTTGTTGAGCGACTTGGACATTTTCTGCGTGCCGCCGATTTCCACCGGCAGGCCGTCACTCTTCAGCGTGGCGCCGATGATCTTGGCCTTGGCATCACGTTCGATTTCCACGTCGTCCGGGTTGAAGTAATCCTTGCCGCCGTTGTCCAGCGTACGGAAGTAGGTCTCGGCGATTACCATGCCCTGGGTCAACAGGTTCTTGAACGGCTCGTTGGAGCTGACCAGGCCTTCGTCACGCATCAGCTTGTGGAAGAAGCGCGCGTACAGCAGGTGCAAAATGGCGTGTTCGATACCGCCGATGTACTGGTCCACCGGTAGCCAGTGGTCTGCTGCCGATTTCTCGACCAGACCACCTTCATAGTGCGGCGAGGCGTAGCGTGCGTAGTACCACGACGACTCGACGAAGGTGTCCATCGTGTCGGTTTCGCGTTTGGCCGGTGCGCCACATTTAGGGCAGCTGCACTCGTAGAATTCAGGCATGCGTGCCAGTGGCGAACCGGCGCCATCGGGTACGACATCTTCTGGCAAGACCACTGGCAGCTGGGCTTCAGGCACTGGTACGTCACCGCAGGTATCGCAATGCACGATCGGGATCGGGCAGCCCCAGTAGCGCTGGCGGCTGATGCCCCAGTCACGCAGGCGGAACTGGGTGCGCGCCTGGCCCAGGCCTTTGGCAGTCAGGGCGGCTTCGATGGCGGCGAATGCGGCGTCGAAATCCAGGCCGTCAAATTCGCCGGAGTTGATCAGCGGGCCGTGCTCGTTGTAAGCGTCCTGCCACGGTGCCGGTGACTCGTCGCCAGCACTGGTACGCACAACCGGCTTGATCGGCAGGTTGTACTTGGTGGCGAATTCGAAATCACGCTCGTCGTGTGCTGGTACAGCCATCACCGCGCCGTCGCCGTAATGCATCAGTACATAGTTGGCGACCCATACAGGAAGCTTTTCGCCGGTCAGCGGGTGCTCGACGAACAGGGAGGTTGGCAGGCCCATTTTTTCCTGGGTTGCCATGTCGGCTTCTGCCACGCTGCCGCCTTTGCACTGGGCGATAAACGCTTGCAGCTCGGGGTTGCCCTGCGCTGCCTGGGTGGCGAGCGGGTGCTCGGCAGCCACAGCGACATAGGTCGCGCCCATCAAGGTATCAGGGCGGGTGGTGAAGACCTTGAGCGCGCCTGCTGCGCCGATGGACTCGACGTTGTAAGGGAACTGCACTTCCATGCCGCGGGATTTGCCAATCCAGTTGCGCTGCATGGTTTTAACCTGCTCGGGCCAGCCCGGCATGTCGTCGAGGCTTTCAAGCAGCTCATCCGCGTAAGCGGTGATCTTGAAGTAGTACATCGGGATTTCGCGTTTTTCGATTACCGCGCCCGAACGCCAGCCACGGCCGTCGATCACTTGCTCGTTGGCCAGAACGGTCTGGTCCACCGGGTCCCAGTTCACGGTGCCGTTTTTACGGTAGATCACACCTTTTTCGAACAGGCGGGTGAACAGCCATTGTTCCCAACGGTAGTAATCCGGCTTGCAGGTCGTGATTTCGCGGGACCAGTCAACGGCCAGACCCAGGCTGCGCAGCTGGGTTTTCATGTAGGCGATGTTTTCGTAGGTCCACTTGGCCGGCGCCACCTTGTTCTTCATGGCGGCGTTTTCAGCCGGCATGCCGAAGGCGTCCCAGCCCATGGGCTGCAGGACGTTCTTGCCAAGCATGCGCTGGTAACGGGAGATCACGTCACCGATGGTGTAGTTGCGCACGTGCCCCATGTGTAGCTTGCCGCTTGGGTACGGGAACATCGATAGGCAGTAGAACGTCTCTTTGCCTAGATCTTCGCTGACTTCGAAGGACTTTTGGTTGTCCCAGAATGATTGGGCGGCGGCTTCTATTTCACGGGGCTGATATTGTTCGTGCATGGCTACTTGTACTGATAAAGGGTGGCCTAATCCTCTTCAACATAGACCGGCGACAGTGTTGCCCGGTCAGGTTGGAGCAGGGGTTACAGGAAGTCCCGTAGCATACATGACCCCGCTCTATCGAGGGAAACCCTGATTGCCTCATCACTCCGTTGGTCGCAGCAGCACGCCGCTTTTACAAGCGCAGCTAAGCTCTCCTGTGGGGGAGATTCATTTCCTTAAATGAGGTGGACGGATGGCAGAGTTGCAACGCAGCGTAGCAACATCGCAAGTGTATGAGCGGCTGATTGATCGTTTGAGTGTGGCTCTTGATTCAGCAAAGACGGCTGTCCAATTACGTGATGAACGCCCAGTCGAGTTGGAATTGCGAGGCTTGAGTCATGCCGAGCTGGAGTTGATCAACCTCTATTTGAACCGGATCGGGCGTGAGGCAATTAAACGCTCGCAAGGCAGCGTGAACATGCAGGATGCCCCCAGGGCCAAGGTTATCTGGCTTAAAGACAGGGTGCAGGGAGCTTAGGCCATACGGCGATTCAAGCCCGGCCTTCAACAAAGCCGCATCAAGAAAGTTGTACCTCCGGGTTGATGCATTACACGTTTGTGTTTGGGTTTCTCACCTGCGTTGTTGATGCGCTCAATCAACCCCCTTAGGCTTCGGGCATCTTTGGAGATGCTCGATGCCTATTCGATACTTTTTAAAACAGCTTCTATTACCCCCTGGCATTTTTCTGTTGCTCCTGGCGCTTGCCTGGTGGCTACGGCGTGCGCGCCCGCGAGTGGCGGGTGTGTTGTTTGCCCTGGGGCTGGGCGGCTTCTGGCTGATGAGTTTGCCAATAATGGTGGAGTGGGGCGCCCGTGTGCTGGAGCGCGAACCACCGCTGGCGCAGAGCGAGTGGTCGACGCTGGCCGCGCGTGCCGATGCCATTGTGGTGCTGGGCTCGGGGCGTGAGCGGGGGGATCCGGCCTGGGGCAGCGATCAGCCCACCGGCATCGGTCTGGAGCGCCAGCGCTATGCCGCCCGACTGGCGAAGGCTTCGGGCTTGCCGGTGTTGACCACTGGCGGTTTGCACTACGGCTCGCCGCCCAGTGAGGCGCAGTTGATGGCGGATTCATTGCGTGATGATTTCGGCGTGCAAGTACGGTGGAAAGAAGAGCAAAGCCGCACAACGTGGGAAAACGCCAAAATGACCGCAGACATTCTGCTGCCGCTGGGGGTCAAGCGGGTGGTCGTGGTGACGCACGGCTGGCATATGTCGCGTTCGGTGTGGAGTTTTGAAAAGGCTGGTTTTGACGTGGTGCCTGCGCCGGTCGGATTTTTCAGTGCCGACAATGCGCGACCGCTGGGGGGCTGGATGCCTGAGTACAAAGCGTTCTGGCAGTCCGGGCTATTGATCAATGAAGCGGTAGGGCAGATTGCCTATCCGTTGTTTTATCGCTGACCCATTAAGCAAAAGCCCCTCACCCTGGCCCTCTCCCGGAGGGAGAGGGGATTAAAGGCAAAAGCAGCTCAACGCAACACCACCTGTCAGCACCCTAACCCTCTCCCTCCGGGAGAGGGTTAGGGTGAGGGTAGAAGACGCAGAAGCACAAGGCTAGACCGTCTTGGCAATCCGGCTGGTGACCAGGGCCCAGCCAATCAGCAGGCTGCACAGGATGATCAGTGGCCATGAGCGCCATTGCAGGTAAGGCGTGAGGTTGTGCATGGGCACCACTTCGCCGTACAGGATGCCTTGCTCGAACTGCGGAATTTGCGTGGTGATTTGCCCAAACGGGTTAATCAATGCCGTGACGCCATTGTTGGTCGCCCGAATCATCCAGCGCCCGGCTTCCAGGGCGCGCATCTGCGCCATTTGCAGGTGTTGCAGCGGCCCAATCGAGGTGCCGAACCAGGTGTCGTTGCTGATGGTCAGCAGGATGTCGCTCTGGGCAGCAAGCCCGGCCACGAAGTCCGGATACACCACTTCATAGCAAATCAATGGCGCGATTTGATAACCTTTGGCCTGCAACATGGCCTGGTCCGCCGGGCCACGGGCAAAGTCCGACATTGGCAGATCAAAAAATGCGATCAGGCCGCGCAGTACATCCTGCAGCGGCACATATTCGCCAAATGGCACCAGCTTCTGCTTCAGGTAAACACCATCGCCCTCGCCCACGGCGGTGATGCCGTTGAAGTAGCGCGGTTCATGTCGCACTTCCTGGCGGATCGGCACGCCGGTAATCAGCGCTGAGTTACGATCGGCGGCAAACCGGCCCATCATGCTCAAAAAGCCTTCAGCGTTCTCTTTGAGGACAGGGACAGCGGTTTCCGGCCAAACGATCAGGTCGACACGTTTGGAACTGAAGGTCATGTCACGGTAAAGGGCCAGCTGTGCATTGACCTGGGCCGGGTCCCATTTCATGCTTTGTTCGATATTGCCCTGGATCGCCGCCACGCTCAGCGGGTCACCTGAAGGGCTGGTCCAGGCGTGGTGCTTGAGGGCCTGGCCGACGGCCCAGGGGCCGATCAGCAAGACCACCCCTGCGGCGACAAAAGCCTTGCGTCTGGCCTTGATCAGGCGTGGCAAATTGCACAGCAGGGCAGCGGTCAGGGCCAGAGTGAAAGACACCAGCCACATGCCGCCCAACGGTGCGAGCCCGGCCAAAGGGCCGTCCAGCTGGCTGTAACCGGAGTACAGCCATGGGAAACCGGTGAGGAACCAGCCGCGGAACGCCTCTTGAGCAACCCATAGCGCAGCAAATGCCAGGGTATCGGCCAACGGCGCTTCATTGCGACGGATCCAGCGCGCCCACACCCAGGCGGGCAGGGCAAAGAACCAGGCGATGGCTGCCGTGAACAACAACATCAGGAAACCGGCCAGCAGCACCGAAGCGCCGCCGAAGTGGTGGATGCTGTAGTAGATCCAGCTGGTGCCCGCGCCAAACAGGCCAAAACCGAAACACCAGCCTCGGCCCAGCGCCTGTTTTGGCGACAGGTCGCGCAAACCGAGATAGAACAGGGCCAGGGCAACCAGTGCCAATGGCCAGATATCGAAGGGGGCCAACGCCAGGGTTGTCAGTGCGCCGGCCACCACGGCCAGCAAGTTACCGGGCCAGCCGGGGGAGGTTATCCAGCGCATTTCAATCCTTGGTATTGAGATTTAGCGGGCAATAGGCGTGAGACGAATCAGATGGATCCGGCGGCTGTCAGCATTGAGGATGCGGAAGCGGTAGGGGCCGATTTCAGTGGTTTCGTTGCGTTTGGGCAAGTGCCCGAATGCGCTCATGACCAGGCCGCCCACGGTGTCGAACTCGTCGTCGGAGAATTCGGTGTCGAAGAACTCGTTGAAGTTCTCGATCGGGGTCAGGGCCTTGATCAGGAAGTCACCGCTGGGCAACGGCTTGATATAGCTGTCTTCTTCGACGTCGTGCTCGTCTTCGATGTCGCCAACGATCTGCTCGAGAACGTCTTCAATCGTCACCAGACCCGCCACGCCGCCGTATTCGTCAATCACGATGGCCATGTGGTTGTGGTTGGCGCGGAACTCGCGCAACAACACGTTAAGGCGCTTGGACTCGGGGACAAATGTCGCCGGACGCAGCAAATCCTTGATGTTGTACTTGTCGCCGTTCTCTTGAAGGATCAGCGGCAGCAGGTCTTTGGCCAGGAGGACGCCAAGGACGTCGTCGTGGCTTTCGCCGATCACCGGGTAGCGCGAGTGCGCCGCGTCAATGATCGCCGGGAGAAATTCGCGGGGGGTCTGGGTTGCCTTGATGCTGATCATCTGCGAGCGAGGAACCATGATGTCCCGTACCTGCAGGTCAGCCACTTGAATGGCACCTTCGACGATGGCCAGCGCTTCACTGTCCAACAGTTTGTTCTGGTGTGCTTCGCGCAGCAGCTCAAGCAGCTCCTGGCGGTTTTTCGGCTCATGGGCAAAGGCCTGGGTCAGCTTACCTAACCATGACTTTTGCCCGTTGCTCGATCGGTCTTCGCTCATAGCGATTTACTCGTATCCCTTGGTAGTTTCAGTGGGTGTTATTCGGTTTCGTCGTCTGCATACGGGTCAGGATGACCCAGTTCTGCAAGCAACGTTCGTTCCAGTGCTTCCATTTCTTCGGCTTCTTCGTCTTCTATATGGTCGTAACCCAGAAGATGCAAGCAACCGTGTATCACCAGATGGGCCCAGTGGGCCTCAAGGCTTTTGCCTTGTTCGGCAGCTTCGCGCTCGACCACGGCCACGCAAATCACCAGATCGCCCAATAGCGGGATATCGAGGAACTCATCAGGCACGTCGGCGGGGAAGGACAGCACATTGGTGGCGTAGTCTTTTTGGCGCCAGGTGTGGTTCAGTTCACGACCTTCGGGTTCGTCTACCAGACGAATGGTCATTTCCGAATCGGCGCTGCGCTGGCGCAAAGCCAGTTCACACCATTGGCGGAACTGGGCTTCGCTGGGGGCACTGGCGTCGGTCGCCAGTTGCAGGTCAAGCTCAAGCATCGTGGCGGTAATCCTTTGCAGCGGGCAGCGCGGCCAGCTTGTCGGCGGCTTCCTGTTCGTAGCGACCGTAGGCCTCGACGATGCGCTGCACCAGCGGGTGGCGCACGACGTCCTTGGACTGGAAGTGGGTAAAGCTGATGCCCGGCACGTCCTTGAGCACTTCAATGACATGGTTCAGCCCCGATTTCGTGCCTTTGGGCAGGTCGATCTGGGTGATGTCACCGGTGATCACGGCGGTCGAGCCGAAGCCGATGCGGGTCAGGAACATTTTCATCTGCTCGACCGTGGTGTTCTGGCTTTCGTCGAGAATGATGAAACTGTTGTTCAGCGTGCGGCCGCGCATGTAGGCCAGTGGCGCGACTTCGATCACCTGGCGCTCGATCAGCTTGGCCACGTATTCAAAACCAAGCATTTCGTACAGTGCGTCGTAGAGCGGGCGCAGGTACGGGTCTATTTTTTGCGACAGGTCACCCGGCAGGAAACCGAGCTTCTCACCGGCCTCAACCGCCGGGCGCACCAGCAGGATGCGGCGGATCTGCTCGCGTTCCAGGGCATCAACTGCGCAGGCCACAGCCAGATAGGTTTTACCCGTACCCGCCGGGCCAATGCCGAAGTTGATGTCGTTGCCCAGGATCTCTTTGACGTAACGCTGCTGGTTGATCCCGCGAGGGCGGATCATGCCCTTTTTGGTGCGCAGCGAAACACTGGCTTCAGCCACCGGGTTGCTGGCGAGGTCTTGTACCGCAGACTCTTGCAGGAACAGGTGAACCATGTCCGGCGAAAGCTCGGTGGCCTTGGTTTCGCGGTACAGGCGGCGCAGCAGGTTTTCTGCCGAAGAAGTGATTTTCGGGTCGCCGATCAGCTCGAACTGGTTACCGCGATTGCGGATTTCGATCGTCAGGCGTTGCTCGATCAAGCGCAGATGCTCGTCGAATTGCCCGCACAGATTGGCGAAACGGCGGGCCTCAAAGGGCTCGAGAAGGAAGCGATGTGGTTCGATGGGTGCGTTCAAGGTCGTATTTAGCCGCCCTTAGGCAATTGATATGAAATTAAGGATAACGCTAGCAGGTCAAGCGTGAAAGGACTTCACCAAATGTTTGATGTGGGAGCGGGTTTGCTCGCGATTGCACCACCGCACTCATCCAGTCGGACCGTGTTGCGTGCATCGCGAGCAAGCCCGCTCCCACAAGGGACGATGGCGTGTGGTCAGTTCAGCAGCGAGCCCCGCAACGAGTGCGGCTGGGCCGCATCAATATGCACATCGGCGAATTGCCCGATCAACTGCGGGTTGTCGCAGCGGAAGTTGACGATGCGGTTGTTCTCGGTCCGGCCCTGCAACTCGCCCGGGTCTTTTTTCGAGTAGTCGGTTACCAGGATCCGCTGGGTCGACCCTACCATCTGGCGGCTGATCTCGAAGCCCTGTTGGTTGAGACGATGTTGCAGCGCGTTCAGACGCTCTTTCTTGCGCTCTTCCGGGGTGTCGTCCGTCAGGTCTGCTGCCGGGGTGCCCGGGCGCTGGCTGTAGACAAAAGAGTAGGAAAAGTCGAAACCCACGTCTTCGATCAGCTTCATGGTCTGTTCAAAGTCTTTTTCGGTTTCGCCCGGGAAGCCGACAATAAAGTCGGAGCTGATGCAGATCCCCGGTACGGCAGCGCGCAGTTTGCGCAGCTTGGACTTGTACTCCAGCGCCGTGTGATTGCGTTTCATCGCCGACAGAATGCGGTCGGAGCCCGATTGCACCGGAAGATGCAGGTGTTTGACCAGTTCCGGGACTTCGGCGTGGGCCTGGATCAGGCTGTCGGAAAACTCCAGCGGGTGGGAGGTGGTGTAGCGGATACGCTCGATACCGTCGATCGCCGCAACCACACGGATCAGCTCGGCAAGGTCGGCGAGGCGGCCACCTTCGGTCAGGCCGCGATAGCCGTTGACGTTCTGGCCAAGCAGGGTCACTTCACGCACGCCGTTTTCAGCCAGGTGGATCACCTCGGCCAATACATCATCGAAGGGCCGGCTGACTTCTTCGCCGCGGGTGTAAGGCACCACGCAGAACGTGCAGTACTTGCTGCAACCTTCCATGACCGACACGTAGGCGCTTGGGCCGTCGATGCGAGGCTCTGGCAGGTGATCGAATTTCTCGATTTCAGGGAATGACACATCAACCTGCGGCAGTTTGGTGATGCGCGCGGCGTCAATCATTTCCGGCAGGCGGTGCAGGGTTTGCGGGCCGAATACCACGTCCACATACGGGGCGCGATCGCGGATCGCCGCGCCTTCCTGGCTGGCCACGCAACCGCCCACGGCGATAACCATGTCGGGGTTGGCCAGTTTCAGTTCGCGCCAGCGACCCAGTTGGGAGTACACGCGGTCCTGGGCACGTTCACGGATTGAACAGGTATTCAGCAGGATGACATCAGCGTCTTCGGCGCGCGCTGTGACTTCCAGGGCCTGATGTTCACCCAGCAGGTCGACCATGCGCGAGCTGTCGTACTCATTCATCTGGCAACCGTGGGTTTCGATGTAAAGCTTCTTGGCCATGGGTGTTCATCAAGTGGTTCAAAGAACCGCACATTATAGGGGTCATAGCCGTTGCTTCCTAGCGTTGTGCGTCTGATGGCTATGCTATAGTTCGCGCCCTCTTTTTTACCTTCAGATGCTTACCCGCCCACCATGACCAAACGTGAAGCTCCAATCTACAAGGTGATTTTCCTCAACCAGGGCCAGGTGTTCGAAATGTACGCCAAGCAGATCTATCAAAGTGATCTGTGGGGGTTTCTGGAAGTAGAGGAATTCGTCTTCGGTGAGCGCACACAAATGGTTGTCGACCCCAGCGAAGAAAAGCTCAAGGCTCAGTTTGAAGGTGTGGTGCGCAGCTTTGTGCCGATGCACTCGATTGTCCGTATCGATGAGGTTGAGCGGCTGGGCACGCCTAAAATCAGTGAAGCCCGTGGTGTCAGCAATGTGATGCCGTTTCCGTTTCCGATGCCGGACAAGTAAGGGCTTTTCTTTCCCTTCCCGCGCTCGCAATTCCTTCATGGCGACAGCAAGTCCCCTTGTCGATACGCCTGCGCCCCGGCGACATGGGCAATGGTCATTCCCGCAGTCGCCATGCGCCGCAATGAGCGGACATAGAGCAAGCCTTCGCGTTGACAGACCACTGGAGTAATACGGTCCGTGATGGGGTCAATGATGTCTGCCACCACAGCCCCCGCCTGCAGGTAGTCACCCACTTGCGCATAAAACACCAGCAAACCCCCCGTGGGGCTGTTCAACGGCTCGACGCCCGCTAGCGGGGTCGGCGGGTTGAGCAATGCCGGAAGTGCTTTTGGCTGCCCTTCGACTGCACCCGCATGGATCAAGTAGTCGATCAGCGCCTGGCTATCGTCACGCGCCAGTTCGTGGGTCACATCCGCCACCCCTCGCAGCTCAACGGTCACGGCAAAGCTGCAGCACGCCAGGGGGAAGCGTGGCGCAAAGCGCGCTTGCATCTGCGCCTAGAACAGGGTGAACCATTCATCGAAGGACTGCCCGCCCGACTCGGTGGCCATAAAGCAGGCTCGGGCCCCCAGGTAACGGGCCAGGGGCTCTACCTGCGGCCAGAAGGCCGGGGCCAGGTACAGGTGCTGCACGGCTTCGAAGTCGCAGTGCAGGTCCAGGACCATATCGGCATCGCACGCCAGGGTCTGCAGGGTCTGACGCAGGGCCTGCACGTGGGTCAGCGGCTGCGTGGCGACCAGGACACGGCGCAAGGCCGAGCGGATCAGTTGCGTATTGTGCTCTGGATCCTGGGTCAACTGGCCCTCGACACTATCGCCCACCTCCTGACTGACATCCACAAAGAAGCGGTTGAAATTCTGTCGGCTTTCGTTATCAAAACGCCCCTGGGGCACGTCCATCAGCACCTGCTCCAGCCCCGCGGGGTTGGCCACGGGCACCAGCACTATGTGCTTGCGCAACAGGCCGGCCTGCTCGAGCTCCAGCATGCGCTGCTTGAGATGCCAGATCACCAGCATGCCCGGCAGCTCGTCCGCGTGCAGCGACGCCTGGATATAGATTTTCCCGTGCTCTGGCGCTGGTCCGTAATGAAAACTATGGATTTGCCGACAGGTGCCCGGTACGGCGGCCAGCACATCATGACGTTGGTGGTGCATGGGGGTTCTCCTATCGGCGCGGGCCGAGAAATGCCAGCCAGCGCCGCTCGGCCAGGCGAAACAGGCCCACCAGGGCAAAGGTGGCGATAAGGTACAGCCCGGCAGCGATGACAAACGAAGGGAAGGTCTGAAGGGTGGCCGCGTTGGCATCCCGGGCGACTTTGAGAATGTCAGGGACCGTGGCGGTGAAGGCCAGGGTGGTGGAGTGCAGCAACAGGATCACTTCGTTGCTGTAAACCGGCAAGGCGCGGCGCAGTGCCTGGGGCATGACGACGCGGCAGTAGAGCTTCCAGCCATTGAAGCCATACGCCCGGGCAGCTTGTACCTCCCCCCGGGCGATTGAACGGATCGCACCGGCGAAGATTTCCGTGGTGTAGGCGCACGTATTGAGGGTGAAGGCCAGCAGGGTGCAGTTGATGGCATCGCGAAAAAATGCGCCCAGCAACGGCTGCGACTGAACGGCGGCAAGGCTGTAGATGCCCGAGTAGCAGATCAACAGCTGGATATACAGCGGCGTGCCGCGAAACAGGTAAGTAAAGCCATGCACCGGCCAGCGCACCCAGCGGTTTTCAGAAACCCGGGCAATGGCCAGCGGGATCGAGAGTACAAAACCCATGCCGATGGAAGCAGTGGTCAGCCACAAGGTCATGGCCAGACCGCTGATCTGCTGGCCATCGCTATACAAAAAAGGCTGCCAATACGACAGCAATACTTCGATCATCGCGCACCCCGCTCGAACCCCACGGCGAAGCGCCGCTCAAGCCTGTGCAATACGCTGTTGGAGGCAACGGCTATCAGCAGGTAGATCACTGCCGCCAGCACCAGGAAGTTAAACAGTTGAAAACTGCTTTTTCCCGCGTCGCTGGCTGCCTTTACCAGCTCGGCCAGGCCGATGATCGACACCAGCGAGGTTGCCTTGAGCAGCACCAGCCAGTTGTTGCCCAACCCCGGCAGCGCAAAGCGCATCATCTGCGGGAACAGCACACGACAAAAACACTGCATCGGGCTCAGGCCGTAGGCCCTGGCAGCCTCAATCTGCCCAAAGGGCACTGCGAGAATGGCGCCGCGCAAGGTTTCAGTGAAGTAAGCACCGTAGATAAAGCCCAGGGTCATCACCCCGGCAGTGAAGGCATCTATCTCTATATAGGCCCAGCCCAGCCTGTCCGTGAGTTGGCCGAGCCAGGTTTGCAGGCCGTAGAAGATCAGCAGCATCAGCACAAGGTCGGGCACGCCGCGGATCAGGGTGGTGTAAAGCCGGGCCATCCATCGCGCCGCACGGCTTGTGGATAACTTGGCTCCTGCGCCCAGCAGCCCCAGAAACAGGCTCAGCAGCAGTGATATCAGCGCCAGCTTGATCGTCATCCAGGTGCCCAGTGCCAGCAATGGCGCGTAAACCTGAAGGCCGCTCATTTATTGCTGTACAGAACAAGATCCCCGAAATACTGCTTTTGCAGCCGTGCGTAGGTGCCATCGGCATGCAGTTGGGCGAGGCCTTTATCGAGCATAGCCTTGAGTGCTTGATTGCCCTTGAGGATGCCAATGGCGCTGGTGCCCGGCATCAGGTCGCTTTCAATCGCCTTGCCGGCCTCAAAGGCAGCACCCTGGGGAGAGCGCAAAAAGCCCAGCTCGGCTTGAACCAGATCCTGGAGGGCCGCGTCCAGTCGCCCGACTTGCAGATCAGCGTAGGCCCGATCCTGATCCGGGTATGCCACGAGTTTCGCCCCGGCCTTGGCCAGCACCGCCTTGGCATAGACCTCCTGGGTGCTGCCCTGCAGGTAGCCGATGGCTTTGCCTTTTACCGCCTGCAGGCTGGCATCCAGGCCAGCGCCTTTTTTGAACACCAGCGCATTGGGCGTGGTCATCACCTCGGACGAGAAATCAATGACCCTTTGCCGCGCCGCCGTCACGGCCATAGTGGCCAGAATGCCGTCGATCTTGCGAGCATTGAGGCTGGGGATCATGCCGTCAAAATCGATTTCGACCCACTTGCAGCTTGCCTGCACGCGCTCGCACAGGGCGTTGCCCAGGTCAATTTCAAAGCCCACCAGTGAGCCGTCGGCACTTTTCGAGGCAAAGGGCGGGTAGGTCGGGTCGGTGCCAAAACGTATGACTTGGTAATCCTTGGCCAGCGCCGGGGCAATGACTACGACACAAGCCAGCACGGCCACCACCAGCAGTGCCAGCATCCACAGTATCTTTTTCATGGGTTGATTCCTTATTGTTGTTGTAATAACCGCCCGTCGGGTCGCTATTGCCCGTCGGGCGACAGGTTGACCACTCAAGAAAGAATTCAAGGCGCCGGCCAGTCTTCCAGCGCCACCAACTCCCGGCGCATGCGAAGCAACCCGGGGGGGGCGTCGAACTCCCGGGCAAAGCGATGCCCGGAGTACACCGCGGCAGCAATTGTGCCCGGAGCCAGGCAATCACCGATCTGGATCACCTGCTGCACACCCCGGGGCTCCGCCTGCAGGGCGTCGAACAGACCCTGCTCAGGCTCGCGGGAGGTCACCAGCAGCACCCCTGCGGCAGGAATGGAACGCGGGCGCCCGGTGTAGGTGCACGCTGCCTGTACACCGTACGGCGTGAGGCTGCACAGCGTATGGGAGGTGATGATGGTGACATCCAGTTCCAGCAAGCGGCGCTGGATCCGGTGCTGTTCAAGGGTATTGTGGGTCCAGGGGGCAACATCTGCGGCCGGGGTGACATACAGCACCTCGACTCCCCGGGCAATCAGGCTCTCGGCCAGTACGCTGCCCATGTAGTAGTGGTCATCGTCGAACACCACCACGGGCGAAGGCAGCACAGCGCCTGCCATCACATCATCCGGCGTGAATACGGGCAGGTTTTCCAGCCCAGGGAGAGGCTGGCGCAACACACGGCCCAGGCCATCGTTGCGCCAACGCGAACCGGTGGCGACAAACACGTGGCTGGCTTCAATGTCGAGAACGTCCTGCACTTCAAGGCGGCTTTCACGGTAGATCTCGACATTGCCCAGACGGCTCAAGGCATCCACCCTGTAATCGACCACCCGCGACCAGCTCGCCAGCCCCGGTAGCCGGGACTCGCTGGCCACGCGTCCGCCCAGGGTGCGAGTGGCTTCAGCCAGCATCACTTCCAGGCCGCGAGCGCCGAGTACCCGGGCACACTCAAGACCGGCAGGGCCTGCGCCGATTACCAGCGCTCGCCCCTCGGCACGCCGGACCGGAACCTGCTCCGGATGCCAGCCGCGTCGCCATTCCTCGCCCATAGTCGGATTTTGTGTGCAGCGCATTGGCGTGCTGGTGTGATCGCCGCTGACGCAAACATTGCAGCCGATGCACTCGCGAATTTCGTCGGTGCGCCCCTGGTCGATTTTGTTGGGCAGGAAAGGATCGGCTATAGAAGGGCGGGCCGCGCCGATCAGGTCCAACACCCCGCGGCGCACCAGCGAGGCCATGGTATCGGGCGAGGTGAAACGTCCTACACCCACCACCGGCTTGCTGGTCAAGGCCTTGAGCCCGGTGAGGAATGCCTCCTGATAACCCTCTGGGGCAAACCGCGAGGTCACGCTGTCATTGGCCCAGTCGGCAACGTTGATATCCCAAAGGTCCGGCAGCTCGGCCAGCATGGAAAACACTTCGACGCCTTCGCTGTCCCGGGTCAGGCCGGCGCAGCCCTGCTGCTCGTCAACGGCCAGGCGCACGGCAACGGCGCAGCGGTCACCGACGGCATCCCGGGTGTCTTCTATCAACTCGCGCAGCAGGCGCACACGATTGAACAGCGCTCCGCCATATTCATCCGTGCGGCGATTGTTGCGTTGCGTCAGAAAGTGGAACGGCAAGCCCAGATCATGGCCAGCGTATACATAAATGATGTCAAACCCTGCATCACGGGCACGCAAGGCCGCAGCCCTGTGCAGCTCGCGCAGTTGCTTGATGTCGGCGCGGCTCATGGCGCGGGCCTGCACCGGGTCGTAGCCGCGCACGGGGGTATTGGAGGGGGCCCAGGGGATTTCGCGGCTGGTGCGATTGGGCGCGGAATAGCCATTGAAGGCCAGTTCCACACCCGCCAGGCTACCGTGCCGGTGAACCGCGTCACACATGCGAGCCAGCGCCGGTATGTCGCGCTTGTCCCACAGGCGTGCTTCGATATAAGGCGAGAATTCGCTCAAGGGGCTGATTTCGCACTCTTCCGTGCAGACAACACCCCACCCGCCCTCGGCCTTTATTGCGCGCATACGTGCCATAGCCGAAGGATGTACATGCCCCATGCCATTACAGTGCGGTACCTGGTAAAAACGATTGCGCGTACGCACGGGCCCTATCTGGACCGGCTCAAACAAAATGTCATATCTCGGATCACGCACAGGTATTCCCCCGTGCCCAAATAGATCGACGCATTTGATACAAAAACAAAGAACAGCGCGTCAATCAAATGAACACACTATTGCCACGTTTAAAGAGTGAACTGCGTGATGACACGCCAATAGCTACTGCGCAGCGCAAGACCGTGGGCAGCGAGAGGAAATCATGAGTTGTTTCTTGTAACGGGTCAAACCCGTTAAATCGAGGGTCGCGGCCTATCATCATATTCTGTTCAAGGCTCTAAAACAGGGCTTTGAACAATGATGGGCATAATAATCATGGGTGAAAACAACGTAATCAAGTTAACTTAAGCTTAAGTAAGGTTAATCTTTATTTGGCGTAAGAATAATTACCTAGATATATATTTAACAGCTTCAAGCTGCAGCGCTCAGCCCATGAATCACCCCGTGTGCATAATGCATAAGACGAGGTTGGTCTTCACGTAGCGTTTGAGGTTGTGCAGGCGCAGCATTAAGTTGAGTTGGGTAAAAAATGTTTTCGGTGGAGGGTTAAGTGATGCGCTATGAAAAATTCATGCGTCGCTCTATTAGTGCCACTCACCATCAGTCGAGTCATGCCCTATTACGGAATAACATTCTTGCGGACTTTGGTGGCTCACAAGCACGCGAGTGACCTGGCGTTGATTTCGTATGTGCTGGCGATTTTTTCTGTAGTGGCCGTGATGCTTTCAATGTCATTGGGGCGACGGGTAATTTAATCGCTGAACATCCGGATGACATCCAGGAAAAGCCGTATCCGGCACAGGCACGTTGTCGCCAGCAAACCAGTAAGGGTTTGAAATCAGGGCAATGGTGAAAACGGCGAGCGGGCGTCGGTAGATTGCAGCTCCTGCAAATACTTGCGGAAGATCTGTCCGAGTATCTGGGTAGCCGTTTCGAGCTGGTCGCGCGGCATTTGCTCGGCCACCATGTCGGCGGTGTCCAGGGCGTCTTCGGCGCCGTTGACCGCAGCCATTTTCAGCACGATATAGGCCTGAATGTTGTTGGCCGGCACGCCTTCGCCTTTGAAAAACATGGTGCCGAGCTGGAACTGGGCCATGGCGTGGCCTTGCAGCGAGGCTTTTTCGAAGTAGCTCAGCGCCTTGTTGAAGTCTTGCGGGGTGTTTTTACCGTCGTAATAGAACTCGCCCAACTCGTATTCGGCTTCTGCATCCCCGGCTTTGGCCGCCTCTTCACAGGCTGCAAGCGCCTCGGCGAGGTCCTCAGGCTGAGTATTGAGGGTGCAGCGACCCATCGCTGGGATCAACAACGAGTTACCGCCTGCCTGGGCAAGCAACGGCTGTAGGAGCAACAGGCAGCCCAGTGCAAGGGCGCGGCCGGTGCGGTTCATGGGAATCGACGTACCTCTGGATGACGGGTTAACCCGATCATGGGATGTATAGGCGCGCATTATGAAATAAGCAGAGGCAACCTTACAAAGTCTTTACTCGTTTTTCTGCTGCCTGAGCGCGATATCCATTGATTTAAGACGATTATGGACGGGTGGGCTAAAAGATCTGCTCATTACTGGCATAAAAGAACGGCAAGGGCGCTCGCCCTTGCCGTTTCTTGGATTATTTCAGTGCAGCAAATGCGCGTTCTGCGGCGTCCAGGGTCAGTTGCAACTCGGCTTCGCCGTGGGCGATCGAGGTGAAACCGGCTTCGAAGGCGCTGGGTGCCAGGTATACGCCTCCTTCGAGCATCAAATGGAAGAAGCGCTTGAACAGGTCGGCATCGCTGGCCATGACGTCGTCAAAGGTGACAATGTCATCGGCGCCGCTGAAGTACAGGCCAAACATACCGCCGGCCTGTGTGGTCACGAAGGGGATGCCGGCCGCGTCGGCGCGCTGTTGCAGGCCATCGAGCAGGCGGGTGGTGTAATCGCTCAGCTCGGCGTGGAAGCCCGGGCGGCTGATCAGGCGCAAAGTGGTCAGGCCGGCGGCCATGGCCAGCGGGTTGCCGGACAGGGTGCCCGCCTGGTAAACCGGGCCCAGCGGCGCGATGTGCTGCATGATCTCGCGTTTGCCGCCAAAGCAGCCGACGGGCATGCCGCCACCGATGATCTTGCCGAAGGTACTCAGGTCCGGCGTCACGCCGTAGTGGGCTTGGGCACCGCCGAGGGCGACGCGGAAGCCGGTCATCACTTCGTCAAAGATCAGAACCACGCCGTGCTGGTCGCACAGGCTGCGCAGACCTTCAAGGAAGCCTGGCGCAGGCGGCACGCAGTTCATGTTGCCGGCAACCGGTTCGACGATGATGCAGGCCACGGTGTCGCCGACTTCGCTCAGCAGCTGTGCAACCGCGTCGATATTGTTGAACTCGGTGGTCAGGGTGTGCTTGGCGAAATCTGCCGGCACGCCAGCCGAGCTTGGCACGCCCTGGGTCAGCAGGCCGGAACCGGCTTTTACCAGCAGGCTGTCGGAGTGACCGTGGTAGCAGCCTTCAAACTTGAGGATATTGTCGCGACCAGTGAAGCCACGGGCCAGACGGATCGCGCTCATGGTCGCTTCAGTGCCGGAGCTGACCATGCGCACCATTTCCATTGACGGTACGATGGAGCACACCAGATCGGCCATTTCGGTTTCCATGGCGGTCGGGGCGCCGTACGACAGGCCGTGCTCCAGTTGCGCACGTACTGCGTCCAGCACGTCAGGGTGGCTGTGCCCAAGAATCATCGGGCCCCATGAGCCGACGTAATCGACATAACGCTTGTCGTCCTCGTCAGTCACGTAGGCGCCTTCGGCGTGTTTGAAGAACAACGGCGTGCCGCCCACGCTTTTGAAGGCACGCACTGGCGAGTTCACGCCACCGGGAATGTGTTTCTGGGCGTTGGCAAACAGGGTTTCGGAACGAGACATGGTGGGCTCTCTCAGAATCAGGATTCGGTATTTAAATAGACAACAAGGTGTTGAAGGCCTTGGCGCGCAGGGTGACTTCCCGGGCACTTTCGGCGCCAAACAGGCCATGCACCACGGCCAGCAGGTCGGCACCGTGGGCCACCAGCGGCGCGGCATTGTCCAGGGTAATTCCGCCTATCACGCAGATCGGCAGGCTGAGGCGGGCGCGGGCCTGGTCCAGGGTCTCAAGGGTAGCGGTTGGCGCCCCGGGTTTGGTGCTGGAATTGAAAAAGCGGCCAAAGGCGACATAACTCGCACCTTCTTTGGCGGCTTGCTCGGCCAGTTCGACCTGGCTGTGGCAGGTCGAACCGATAATTGCCTGTGGCCCCAGCAGGGCGCGGGCAGGGGTCAGCGGGCCGTCGGTCTGCCCCAGGTGCACGCCGACACCCAGGCGGGCGGCCAGCTCGCCATCATCGTTGATGATCAGGTGTGCCTTGTAGCGTTCGCACAACCCGCGCAAGGCTTCGGCCTCGCGCAGTCGGCGGGCGTCGTCAGTGCTTTTGTCGCGATATTGCAACAGGGTCAGGCCGCCATCGAGGGCCGCCTCCACATAGGGCAGCAGTTTGCCAGCCAGCAACTGGCTATCAGTGATCGCATACAGGCCGCGAAGCGTCATGGGGTGAGCCTCATTGGTTACGAGCAAAAATCCAGCGGCAAGCGGCGCGGTACAAATTGCCCTTGCCCCAGTTGCTCTGCATCACGCAGGGTGCGCCATGTGTAATTGAGCGCGGTTTGCACGGCGCTGACCAGTTCTTCACCGATGGCCAGGCGCCCGGCCAACGTGCTGGCCAGGGTGCAACCCGAGCCGTGATAACTGCCCGGCAAGCGATGGCAGGTAAAGGTGTGGCGGCTGCCGTCGCGGCTGTACAGGCGGTTATGCACTTCGTGCTCATCACCGTGACCGCCGGTGATCAGCAGGTGCCGACAAAATGGCAGGAGTTTTTCAGCGCACTCATCGGCGCTGCCATCGGGCAGTTCGGCCAGGATGCGGGCTTCGGGAAGGTTGGGGGTGGCAATGGTGGCCAGGGGGAGCAGGCGTTCGCGCATGGCGTAACCCACTTCGTCCTTGCCCAGTCGTCCGCCACCGCCTGCACGCAGCACCGGGTCACAGACCATCGGCAGATGCGGATTGGCCTGAAGCAGTTCGACTACGGTATCGACCATCTCCAGTGAACCGAGCATGCCCAGCTTGACCGCCGCAACGGTGGAGTCGCCGAGCACGGCATCGGCTTGCGCCAGTACCCACTCGCGATCCAGCACGCGGAAGTCGCGGACATTGACAGTGTTCTGCACAGTCAGGGCGGTCACTACCGGGGCGGCGTGACAGCCTTGAGCCAGCAGGGCTTCGATATCTGCCTGCAAGCCGGCACCACCACTGGGGTCATGGCCGGAGAGACAGAGGACAACGGGGCGAGAACTGTAGATATTCATGGTGCGCGAGCTTACCACCAAACAGTTTTTACGGGCGCTTGCTCGGTGTCAGGTTAGCGGAAGTTTGTAAGCCGTTGCCTGGCCTTAAGAATCTTCGGTCTCAGCGCTTATTTAGCTCTGTAATGCCCGTACTAGAGCCTTTGTGATGAATTGTTAGATGGTGTGTATGTGCCATTAATGGCTATGTTAAAGTGCCTTCAAATTATTAACCGGTCATTCGGTCGACGCGATCTCAAAGGGAATATGGGGTTGCCCGCGTCTTCGAGTGAGCTACGTTGGGGCTGTATGCGCTATTTGCTGATGATGTTGTTGGGCTGGCTACCGATGCTGGCCAGCGCAGTCGCTTTTGACGAATCCACACAAAGCCTGCCCTTGGGCCGCGTGATGCAGGTGTTCGAAGACGCGGGCGGCGAAGCGACTCTGGCAGATGTCACCGCACACGGCGAACTGTTCGAGCCCCATACCAAAGACACGCTGAACAAGGGCTACTCGCACTCGGCCTTCTGGATCAAAGTGGATTTGCACTACCAGCCACAAGACCCGCAGGTGCATCGCACCTGGCTGCTGGAGCTGGCATACCCGCCGCTTGATTCCATCGAGCTTTACCTGGCAGACGCCGCGGGCAATTACCGGCTGGCCGAACGAACGGGCGATGCACTGCCCTTCGACAGTCGTCAGATCAAAGAAAACAACTACCTGTTTGAGCTCAACTTCAGCCCGGGGCAAAGCCAGACGGTGTACCTGCGTCTGGCCAGCCAGGGTTCGGTTCAGGCGCCGCTGACGCTATGGTCGGCCCAGGCCTATCTTGAAGAGCAGCCCGTGCGGATTTACATCCTGGGCCTGATTTATGGCGTGTTGCTGGGGATGCTGGTCTACAACCTGTTTATTTACCTCAGCGTGCGTGACACCAGCTACCTCTACTACATCTTTTATATTGCCTCGTTCGGCCTTTACCAGCTGTCGGTCAACGGTGCGGCAGTGCAGTACTTCTGGCCTGACAGCCCGTGGTGGGCCAATGCCTCCACCCCGTTCCTGATTGGTGCATCGGCGTTTTTTGGTTGCCAGTTCGCCCGCTCCTTCTTGCACACCGCCTCCCACAGCCGCTGGCTTGACCGGGCACTGATGTTGCTGATGGGCGTGGGTGCTCTGGTGATGGTGCTCGCACTGACCACCAGCTATGCCGTGTCGTTGCGCCTGGCCACCGGCCTGGCGCTGGCGTTTATTGTCACCATTTTTACCGCTGGTGTGGTGGCATGGGTACGAGGCCTGCGGGTCGCGCGTTATTTTGTGATCGCCTGGTCGGCCTTCCTGCTCGGGGGGCTGGTCAATACGCTGATGGTGCTGGGTTACCTGCCGAACGTTTTCCTGACCATGTACGCCAGCCAGATAGGTTCGGCAATCGAGGTGGGGCTGCTGTCGCTGGCGCTTGCCGACCGGATCAACGCCATGCGTGACCTGCAGGCGCGTACGCTGCAGGAATCGGGACAGAAACTGGCCGCCATGAACCAGCAACTGGCCCGTACCAACCAGCTCAAAGACGAGTTTCTGGCAACCGTTACCCACGAATTGCGCACGCCCATGAACGGTGTCATTGGCTCTCTGGAATTGATCAAAACCCTGGACATGAGCCCTGAGCTGGAGCAGTACACCAAGACTGCGCAAGGTTCAGCACGAGAAATGATGCACATGGTCAATGGCATCCTGACCCTGACCGAACTGCAGGCCGGACGACTGGTCGCGCAACCCCGGCCCTTCAGCCTGAATGAACTGCTGCAGGGGCTGAGCGATCAGTTCAGGCCGGCGGCACGCAGTAAAGGGCTGGAGTTTTCGTACGAAGTGGGCCGCAACCTGCCGGATCAATGGGTAGGTGATGCGGATAAAATTCGCCAGTGCATGGAGTGCCTGCTGGATAACGCGATCAAGTTCACCCGTGAGGGCGGGGTGATTTTGCGTGTTACCGGTAAACCCGCAGAGACCGGGCGCTGGGCGCTGGCGTTCAATGTAATCGACAGCGGCATTGGTTTTGTTCACCAGGAAGAGGCCGAACTTTATCAGCACTTCTTTCAGGTTGATGGCTCCATGACCCGTGAATATGGCGGCCTGGGTATCGGCCTGGCGATTTGCCGGCGCCTTGTGGAACTGCTCGGCGGGCGCCTGACCCACCATTCCCAGCCGGGGCAAGGCTCACAGTTCCAGCTGTTGCTGGAGCTTGAACCCTCGGTGCAAACCCCGTCGCACACGACTCATTCGGCGTTGCAGCTGAGGGCGCCCGGGGAGTGTGTGGTCTTGCTGGTAGAAGGCCCGGAAAACCCTGTGGTAGTGCGCGCCATGTTGCTCAAACTGGGTTATCGCGTGCTCGGCGTTGACACGGGGCAGGCGGCCATAGAAGCGTTGCGCCGCGAGCGGGTCGATGCGGTGCTGCTGGCGTGCCCGTTGGCCCAGGTCTGTGCTACGTCGATGGGCAGCCAGCTGCTGACATTGGCCGCCTGTGCGCAGTTGCCCGTGCTGGCGCTGTTCGAGTCGCAAGCCCAGGCGCAGCAAGCCCGCGAGCAGGTTGACGGGATCACGGATTATCTGCTGAAACCGCTGCGTTTTGAGGACTTGCAACAGACCTTGGCGCAACGCCTGCTGATCGACAATAACGATAAAAACGCCGAGTTTTAGGCGTTTATGCCCCTTGTTTAGCCGCAGATGCGTGCTTCACTGGCTCATTGGTACGATCCCAAGGAGCCCGCGCAATGAACTTGCATCAATACGCAGAAACCCATCAGGTGACCAATCAACCGCCGTCAATGGACGGCGTGAACCTGTACCGCATTGACCTGCCGTTGCAGTATTGGAGCCAGCATTTCGGCGCGGGATGGGCGCAGGCGCGGATTGACGAGTACGGTGCCCTGGCGGGCGGCCCGCTGATGGCTGCGGGTTTTCTGGCCAATGAAAACAAACCGCAGTTTGTCAGCCATGACCGTTTCGGGCATCGGATTGATCTGGTGGAGTTTCACCCGGCTTACCACGAACTGATGCGCACGGCGATTGAGCATGGTTTGCCGTCCTTGCCCTGGGCCCACCCGCAACCCGGTGCCCATGTGGCCCGCGCATCCATGACCTACCTGCACAGCCAGGCCGAAGCGGGCAGCGGCTGCCCCTTGACCATGACCTTCGCCAGCGTGCCGGCCTTGCGTCTGCAACCGGACCTGGCTGCCATCTGGCTGCCCAAAGTGCTGGCCACTGAATATGACCCGCGTAATGTCGATATCAGCCAAAAGGCCGGCGTGACCCTGGGCATGGCCATGACTGAAAAACAGGGCGGCACCGATGTGCGTGCCAATACCACGCGGGCTTACCCCGTAGGGGCCAAAGGGCCGGGGCAGGCCTATGAACTGCTGGGGCACAAATGGTTCTGCTCGGCACCCATGTGTGACGGCTTTCTGACCCTGGCCCAAACCGAAAAAGGCCTGAGCTGCTTTTTGCTGCCGCGCCATCGCCCGGATGGCCGCCGCAACGAATTCTATATTCAGCGCCTGAAGAACAAACTGGGCAATAGCTCCAACGCCTCCAGTGAAGTTGAGTTTCGTGGGGCATTGGCCTGGATGATCGGCGAAGAAGGTCGTGGCGTGCCGACCATTATTGAAATGGTCGCCATGACCCGGTTCGACTGCATGGTCGGCTCCAGTGCCTTGATGCGTCAGGCGCTGACCCAGGCCAGCCATCATTGCGCCCATCGACTGGTGGGCGGTCGGGTGTTGGCAGACCAGCCACTGATGCAGAACGTATTGGCTGACCTGGCGCTGGAAAGCGAGGCAGCACTGGCCCTGAGCCTGCGCATGGGGCGGGCGCTGGACAATCCGGATGACCCGCATGAGGCCAGGTTTTCCCGGTTGGTGACAGCGGTGGGCAAGTACTGGATCTGCAAGCGGGCTCCAGCCATGATCAACGAAGCGGCCGAATGCATGGGGGGCGCAGGTTATGTCGAAGACAGCATCCTGCCGCGCCTGTATCGCGAGGCGCCGGTCAATTCGACGTGGGAAGGGTCGGGTAATGTGCAGTGCCTGGACGTGTTGCGAGCCTTGTCCAAAGAGCCGGGCGTGCTCGATGCGCTGTTTGCCGAGTTGGGCGACGGGCATGGCGATGTGTGCCTGGGGCAGCACATTGTGCAGCTTAAGGCGGCGCTCAACGACACTGACGATATCCAGTATCGCGCTCGCCAACTGACAGAAGACATCGCCCTTGGCCTACAGGCAAAACTGCTACTTGAGGCTGGTAACAGTGATGTCAGCGACGCCTTTATCGCCAGCCGGCTACAGGGCAGCGGCCGGGTTTACGGCACATTGCCGCGGGGTTTGAATGTGGCAGCCATCGTTGCCCGCGCCACCCCGCAGGTTGCCTGAATATCCCCAACCCTGTGGGAGCTGGCTTGCCTGCGATGCAGACTACGGGTTTTATCTGCCAGACCCGGTCGATGCCATCGCGGGCAAGCCCGCTCCCACAGGGATTTGCGTGAGGCAGCCTATATTCTGTTTATCCCCAGCAGCCACAGGAAATCTTCGGCAGGCAATTTTGTAGCTGCCTTTAGCCATCGATACAGGCAAGATAAAAGCCTGCCCGCTCAGAAGACAGGATGCTTATCGTGACCGAAGCTTTTATTGTCGTTTCCACCGCTGAAGAGGCCGTTGACCGGCTTGCTGCCTTGCACGAGCGCGCAACCACGGCCTTGAGCCAGGCACTCAAGCGTTATCTCAAGGATCGGGTTGAACCCTCTGCGCAAGAACGCGCGCTGTTTCGCTACCCCGAACTGCGTTTGACCTACCGTATCAACGGTGAAGTGCCGACCACCACCCGTGCTTATGCCAAGGTCCAGTTACCGGGCACCTACAGTGTGACCGTCACCCATCCCGCCTCTTTCCGTAATTACCTGCTGGAACAGCTGGTGCCCTTGATGCGCGACTTCACCGTTGAAGTAGAAGTCGGCGTCAGTGAGCAAAATATTCCTTACCCTTATGTGGTCGAGCAAGGTGATGAACTGGCCGGCTCCGGCGTTACCGCTGCCGCGCTGGCGCGGGTGTTTCCGAGCACCGACCTGTCTGCTGCCACCGACGGCATCGCCGATGGCCTGTACGACTGGGAAAACACCGATCCGTTGCCCCTGGCGCTGTTCGACGCCGCCCGGGTCGACTTCTCCCTGCGCCGCCTGGTGCACTATACCGGCAGCGACTGGCGCCATGTGCAGCCGTGGATTCTGCTGACCAACTACCATCGCTATGTTGACCAGTTCATCCTCCATGGCCTTGAGCAATTGCGCGACAACCCGCGCTTTGTACGCATGGTGATGCCGGGCAATGTGATCATCGAAAAATCGATGGACTACGGCGAGGCCCAGGCCATCGCGGCGGGGGTGGTGTGGCATCGCTACCAGATGCCGGCGTATCACTTGCAGGCCAGTGATGGTCATGGCGTGACGCTGGTCAATATTGGCGTCGGCCCGTCCAATGCGAAAAACATTACCGACCACCTGGCCGTGCTGCGTCCGCATTGCTGGCTGATGATTGGTCACTGCGGCGGTCTGCGCCAGTCGCAGACCATCGGCGATTATGTGTTGGCCCACGCCTACATGCGTCGCGATGGCATTCTTGATCGGGTCGTGCCGCCGAACATTCCGATTCCGGCCCTGGCTGAAGTCCAGCTGGCGCTGCAGGAGGCTGCCGCACAGGTTACCGGTGAGCGCGGCGATGAGCTGAAAAAACGCCTGCGTACCGGCACCGTACTGACCTATGACGATCGTAACTGGGAGCTGCGCTGGGCTCAGGAACGTCCGCTGATCAACCTGTCCCGTGCTGTTGCCGTGGACATGGAAAGCGGCACCATTGCTGCCCAGGGTTATCGCTTGCGCGTCCCGTATGGCACGCTGTTGTGTGTGTCGGACAAACCGCTGCACAGTGAAATCAAACTGCCAGGTTCGGCCAATGCCTTCTATGAGCGCGCGGTCAGCCAGCATTTGAAAATCGGCATTGCTGCCGTGGACTTGATGCGCAGCCAGCTCAACTCCCTGCATTCGCGCAAGCTGCGCAGCTTTGATGAACCGCCGTTCCGTTGATCGGTGATGGTCATTTAGCGATCGGGGGACTAGCATTGCCAGCCCTGATCGCTAGATAGCCTTTTTTGTCATGTCTCGTCCCGCCCCACGCCGCCCGGCCTCGAAAACCCCCACCGCGCCAGCTGCCAATCGCCGCGTGGCCAAAGCGCCGCCGTCTGATCCCAAGCTGTACCTGTTCAATAAACCCTTCGATGTGCTGACCCAGTTCAGCGACGAAGGCGGGCGCGCCACGCTCAAGGACTTTATCCCGATTCCGGGCATCTACCCGGCCGGGCGGCTGGACAGGGACAGTGAAGGTTTGCTGCTGTTGACCAATGATGGCCAGCTGCAGGCGCGGATTGCCGATCCCAAGCACAAGTTGCCCAAGACCTACTGGGTGCAAGTCGAGGGCGAGCCCACTGAGGAGCAACTGCAGCAGTTGCGCGATGGTGTCGAGCTCAATGATGGCAAGACCCTGCCTGCCGAAGCGCGTGCCCTGGACGAGCCGCACCTATGGCCGCGCAACCCGCCGGTACGCTTTCGCAAAAGTATCCCGACCGCCTGGCTGGAACTAGTGATTCGTGAAGGTCGCAACCGTCAGGTGCGGCGCATGACCGCGGCAGTGGGCTTGCCGACCTTGCGCCTGGTGCGGGTACGCATTGGTGACTGGAGCATTGAAGGGCTGGAGCAGGGGCAGTACCGGGAAGTTCCGGCGCGGCTATAGGGCTCCGGATTCGATCAGGCCGATGACCACGCTTTTGATGATAAACGCGGCAACGCCCAGGCCGAGGACGAAAAACAGGATCATGGAGCCGAAGCGTCCAGCTTTGGACTTCTTCGCCAGATCCCAGACGATAAAGGCCATGAAAATGATCAGCACGCTGACCAGAATCGTCATCATCCATTCTTCAAGTACGGCAGGATCCATCGGTATTCTCCGGCGATATCGTGGGAAAAAGCCGTAGGAGTATACGCCAGGGAAGTGTGGGGATATTGATCTGGGTAGTGAGAGGATGTCGCTACACCCGTAGCAGCTGCTGAAGGCACGAAGCTGCGTTCGATTGTGAAGCAATCGCAAGATCAGAGTGCGCGTTACAACTGAAGAATCGCGTGGGCTGATTTTACGACTGCTTCGCAGCCGAACGCAGCCTTCGTTCCTCGGCAGCTGCAGGAACACTGCAACTGTGGGAGCGAGCCTGCTCGCGAAGGTCGTTCGCGAGCAGGCTCGCTCCCACAATAGGGCTTGACCTGCAACAGAGTATCTACAGGTTCTATTTTTACGTGCGCAAATGGGTCAGCGGCAGCTCGGTGCTGTTGAGCACCTGATTGAGCACAAAGCTCGAACGCACGCTGGTTACGCCTTCGATACGGGTCAATTCACCTAACAGCAGCTTCTGGTAGTGGTCCATGTCGGCAACCACCACTTTCAGTTGGTAGTCGGCGTCCATGCCGGTCACCAGGCTGCATTCCAGCACCTGCGGCAGGGCGCGGATGCAGGCTTCGAAGTTCTCGAAACGCTCTGGTGTATGTCGGTCCATTCCGATAAGCACGTAGGCTGTAAGGCTCAAGCCCAGCAGTTTGCGGTCGAGCAGCGCCACCTGACGGCTGATGTAGCCGTCATCCTCAAGCTGTTTAACGCGGCGCGAGCAAGGAGATGGCGACAGGCCAATACGTTCGGCCAGTTCCTGGTTAGAGATGCGTGCGTCACGCTGCAATTCCGCCAAAATGCTCAGGTCATACCGGTCGAGTTTGCTCACGAAGTTACCCTTTGTCATAACTATTGCGTGAAAGTATCCACCTTAAGTCAAAAATTGCGCAAGTAATGTTTTATCGAGCAATCTTCGCAATCGCCTGCCGCGGCCAAACGCCTATTCTTTAAACCAGAATCACTGCCCGGACATAGAGTCCACTGCGGCCCGCCGAATCAGGCCAGCCGCGGCCGCCAACCCCACAGGGTTGCCCCGGCCCCCGGGCTACGCACTGTCCAGAAGACGGAGCGAGGTGAGCCAACATCACAAGTGTTGAGCCAGGACAGAAAATTCAAGGGGCGACCGACGGGTCGCCCTTTTTTCGTCTGGCAAAAAATAAGTTGCGTTATGCACTGCCTGGCGTAGAACCGCTTCCTGAAACCCCAGTCTTATCTATAAGCCCTGTCCTTCAGTGAGAAACAGCATGAAATCGCGTATCTGGCGTTTGGCTACAGTTGGCGTGCTCTTTGTGAGCGTCAGCGGCCAGGTGTTGGCCGATGAGCGTGGTGATGGCGGCTGGCAAGGTCGGCCACAGGGTGCAGACAATCATCAGCCGCGGCCGAATCAACAAGGTAATAACCTGCCGATCCAGCCGCGCCCCGACAGGGTTCAGCAGACTCAGTCGCCGAACCGGGGCGGCAATCAGAATTGGTATGGCGGCGGTTACGCTCCTGGCCCGAATAACCGTCATCCCAACGACCAGCGCTGGGCCGGTCGCCCGTCCGGGCATGGCAATGGCTGGGGCCCGGGGCCGCAATATCGCCCGGGTAATGTGGTAGAGCGCTTCCCCGGTCAGCACTGGCAAGTGCCGTATCGCGGCCAGAATTACTACTTTTCAGGCGGCTACTGGTATCGCCCTCAAGGCCCGCGTTACATCGTGGTGCAGCCGCCTTATGGACTGCGCGTAGGGTTTTTGCCTGATTACGCTAGGGAAGTGTGGTTTGGCAGTACCTTGATGTTTCTCGCGGCGGGGGCGTATTACGCCTATCAACCTGCAACTCGCGATTACATAGTGGTCCAGCCGCCGACGGTCTACCAACAGCCCGCGAGCAACAACTATGAGATGGTGGCTTACCCGATGAACGGTCAAAGCCCGGCCCAAATCGGTCAGGACCGTTATGACTGCTATCGCTGGGCTGTGGAGCAAAGCGGCTTCGACCCTGCCAAGGCGACATACGCCCCAGCGGCGCAAGTGGTGCAAGCCTATCGGCAGGCGCAGGGCAGTTGCCTGAGCAGTCGTGGTTATCAAGTGACGTATTGATCTGAAGCCTGCTACGGAGCCTTGCTCAGCCTCGGTTTGACCACTTCCTTCGGGTCTGCATGCACCAGTACTTCGGCCCGCGGATAGACCTGTTCAATGGCTTCAGCCGCGCGGTCACAGATGCTATGGGCTGCGGACAACGTCAGTTCACCCGGCAGCTCCAGGTGAAACTGCACAAACCAGGTATTGCCCGAGATCCGTGTGCGCAGGTCGTGGGCGCCGAGCACGCCGGGCACGCTGCAGGCCAGATTCAGCATGTTTTCACTGACATCCGTGGGTAACTCCTGATCCATCAACACGGCAAAACTCTCACGGGCGATCTGCAGTGCGCTCCACAGGATATACACCGCAATCCCCAGGCCAAACCAGGCGTCCAGCTGCGGGAAACCTACACTGGCCAGCACCAGCGCCAGCAAAATACTGCCATTGAGCATCAGGTCCGAGCGGTAATGCAGCGAGTCGGCGCGCACCGCGTTGGACCCCGTGGCCTTGATCACCCGGTGTTGCAGCACCAGCAGTGCCACGGTCATCAGCAACGAAAAGACAATGACGCCAATTCCGATCCACGGTGCGCCTACCGGCTCCGGGTTTTTCAGCCGTTCCACTGCCTGAAAGGCAATCAGCACTGCACTCACGCCAATAAACAGCGCTTGCGCCATGCCCGCCAGGGACTCGGCTTTTCCGTGACCATATCGGTGATCCTCATCGGCGGGACGCAGCGCGTAATGCACGGCCAGCAAATTGAGAAACGAAGTTACGCCATCGAGCAGCGAGTCGGTCAGGCCGGCGAGCATGCTGATCGAACCACTGAGCCACCACGCGATGGCCTTGGTTACGATCAACAGGCTGGCCACCGCCACTGATGCGCGGGTAGCCAGACGTAACAGGCGGGCGTGTTCCGGGCTGCTGGTCATGGTGCTTTCCTGATGAATGATGACGTGCTTCAGGCTGCTGGCTGCAAGCCATACATAGCCAGTTGCTGGGCACTGCCCCGGTGCTGGATCAGGCGTGGATCGTTCAGCGGGAAGCTGCGGCCCAGTTCGCTTTCAAGGATGGCCTGGAGCTTGGCGTTATCCACCTTGCCGTCTGCGCCGATGGCTTCGCGCAGTTTTTCCGGGGCGATTTGTGCGGTCTTGCCCGGCGGGAAATAAATTGCGCCGGTGGCGAAGTCGACACCGAAGGCGATCAGCCCCGGGATCACATAAAACAGCAGGCCCACGGCATCCAGTACGACGATCATGGGGTCGATCTTGCCGTCGATCTGGCCGCGGCGGTCTGGAAAGAAAATACTGCCGCAAGCAGTCAATTGGGTGAACAGTGCCGCAACCACGACACCGCCGATTACTCGCGAAGGCATACGCATACTTAAAACCTCAAACATGTTCAAAGGACTGGATCATTACTGTTCGCCGTTATACTCGCCGCTCTGTTCTGGAGCCACCATGATTTCTTTGCCGATTGATGAAGTTTTACCTGCACTGCGCCTGGCCCTGGCCGAGCGCCATGAAACCGTGCTCGAAGCGCCGCCCGGCGCCGGTAAAACCACCCGTGTGCCGCTGGCCCTGCTCAACGAGCCCTGGCTGGCCGGGCAGAAGATCCTGATGCTCGAACCCCGGCGCCTGGCGGCCCGTGCGGCGGCCGAGCGGCTGGCCAGTGAACTGGGTGAAAAAGTCGGCGAAACCGTAGGTTACCGTATACGCCTCGACAGCAAGGTCGGCCCCAACACCCGTATCGAAGTGGTCACCGAGGGCATCCTTACTCGACGTCTGCAGCACGATCCGTCGCTGGAAGGGGTGGGCCTGCTGATTTTTGACGAATTCCATGATTTGCTGATTGGTTCGCTTTTAGGCATTTTCTTGTCAGGCTTTAAAGGCAACGCCCACAAGGCGTTGCCTGCTTTTGCTCTTGCTTGAAAGTCAAAGCCCACAAGGCTTTGATGCTCCTGCTCCTGCTCCTGCTCCTGCTCCTGCTCCTGCTCCTGCTCCTGCTCCTGCTCCTGCTTTTGCCCTTGCTTCCGCTCTCGCTATTCCTATCTATAAATCGTGCGCTTAGGTAGCTCACTGATCCTGACTGGCACTATCAAGTCTAAATCATCACTCAACGCCCAGCGTATACTGCTTCCCTGATTTGGGAGCCTTGATGATTTCTCTACCTATTGACCTCGTATTGCCAGAGCTAAGAGACGCCCTGGCCAACCGCAATGAAGTGATCCTTGAAGCGCCACCTGGTGCGGGTAAGACCACCCGAGTGCCTCTGGCGTTGCTGAACGAACCTTGGCTTGGTGGCCAGAAGATCATCATGCTTGAGCCCCGTCGATTGGCTGCTCGGGCTGCTGCTGAGCGATTAGCGAGTGAATTAGGTGAGAAGGTTGGCGAGACGGTCGGATACCGCATTCGCCTTGAAAGCAAGGTAGGGCCGCGCACCCAGATCGAAGTGGTCACCGAAGGTATCCTGGCTCGCCGTCTCCAGGATGACCCTGCGCTGGATGGTGTGGGAGTGGTCATCTTCGATGAGTACCACCTGCGAAACCTCGACTCCGACCTTGCTTTGGCCCTTTGCCTGAGTGGTCGCGAACTGCTGCGCGATGAGCCTCCGCTGAAACTGCTTCTGATGTCCGCAACACTTGAAGGTGCTCGCCTTTCAAAGGTACTGAATGATGCGCCTGTCGTCACTAGTGAGGGGCGGATGTATCCGGTCTCAACGGTTTGGGGCAGTCCTTATCAGCCGAGCGAGCGAATCGATGCGCGAGTAACGGACACCTGCTTGGCAGCCATCAACGAGCAGTCTGGAAGCGTTCTGGTTTTCCTTCCTGGACAGGCCGAGATTCGGCGGGTGGCAGAGACCCTCAAAGAGCAACTGAGCAACCGCCCAGAGGTGATCGTATGCCCGCTGTACGGAGATCTCGACCTGAACGCACAGCGTGCTGCGATAGACCCTGCACCAAAAGGCTCCCGAAAAATCGTGCTGGCCACGAACATCGCCGAGACCAGTTTGACCATCGAAGGGGTGAGGGTAGTGGTGGATAGTGGTCTTGAGCGAGTACCGAAGTTCGATCCTCGCAGTGGGATGACCCGACTCGACACACAGCGTATCTCGAAGGCCAGTGCAACTCAGCGTGCGGGGCGGGCAGGGCGTTTGGAGCCAGGTGTCTGCTATCGCCTGTGGTCGGAGTCCCAGCACGAGCAAGTGGCTGGTTACAGCACCCCTGAGATCCTGCAGGCGGATCTTGCAGCCCTGGCTCTCCAGTTAGCCCTGTGGGGAATGAAGCCGGAGGAAATGACCTGGCTCGACCAACCTCCAACAGCTCCCTTCGCTCAAGCCAGAAACCTGCTGAAGCGACTGGGCGCACTAGACGATTCTGGGCAGCTCACACAACACGGATCAGCCATGAGCGAGCTTCCAGCGCATCCACGGATCGCTCACATGCTCATCAAAGGCAACGCGATGGGGCTGGATGACCTGGCGTGCAACATCGCGGCGCTATTGGGTGAGAAGGACATCTTGCGTGGAGCTGGCGCCGATCTTCATACCAGGCTGAATGGCTTATCAGGCGAGCAACATTCACGTCGAGGTAGTGGCTCCTTCCAGCGGGTGAAACAGTCAGCTCGGCAGTATCGATCCATATTACGTGGAAGGGCCTCCAGCCCTATCAGCGAGCCCGATCACCCACGATGGGTAGGGTGCTTACTGGCGTTCGCCTATCCCGACAGGATCGGCCTCCAGAGACGTGCAAGTGCATCTGAATACCGTCTCTCCAATGGGAGGGCTGCTGTGTTTTCAGAGCCCGATGCTCTCACTAAATATGAGTGGCTAGTAGTGGCTGACCTGGGTAGCCGGCAAGGTCAGCGCGAGGAGCGGATCTACCTGGCGAGCGATCTCGATTCGGCTTTGTTCGATGACGAGCTGGCTGACCTTGTAAGGTCAGTCGATGAGGTTGACTGGGACGAGAGGGAGGGGGTACTCAAGGCTGAGCGGCAACTCAAGGTGGGGCAGTTGGTACTGTCCGCAACCCCTTTGCCAAGTCTTGATGAGCAAGCTCGTTCGCTAGCCTTGGTCAATCTGGTGAGGCGCAAGGGCATCGAGCTTCTGCCTTGGAACCCTGAGTTGCGCCAATGGCAGGCGCGGGTCAATCTGCTGCGTCAGTTGGATATCCAAAATGACCAAGCAGAAAGCAAGTGGCCTGATCTCAGCGATACCAACCTTCTGGACACGCTGGAAGAATGGCTCGCACCGTACCTGGGCAAAGTCTCGAGGCTCAGCCACTTCAGCCAACTGGATCTGTCATCGATTGTCAGGAATCTTCTGCCTTGGCCGCTTCCACAGGAACTAGAGACACAGGCACCTCAGACCATCCAGGTGCCATCTGGGTCGAATATCCGAATCGACTATTCGCATCATTCTCCGATATTGGCTGTAAGGCTGCAGGAGCTTTTTGGTCTGTCAGAAACACCTCGGATTGCCCAAGGTAAACAGCCCCTGACGTTGCATCTTTTGTCGCCGGCGCGGAGGCCTGTACAGGTTACCCAAGATCTAGCCAATTTCTGGCGTAGCACCTACGTGGAAGTGAAGAAGGATCTTAAAGGCAGATACCCGAAACACTACTGGCCCGAAGATCCATTAGTGGCTGAGGCGACTGCCAAAGCCAAGCCCAGGAAGTCCTGACTTTCGGGCCAAATCAGCCTCACGTTAAGCCCGCTTTTTCTCCTCACGTCGCAGGCAAAATAGCCTAAGGCCATTAGGCGTGGACGCCACATGTCTTTTCCCATAGCCTTGGGCATCAAAAATCATGGAAGTAGGTGATGGACTCAAGCAATGCGGGGGGCGTAGCAGCCAAGCTTGGATTCTTGTATCAGGACTGTGCGGCGGCGCTTTTCGTAACCCAGATGCTACTCAACAAGAAGATCCAGGCTGTCAGATGCGAAGTTACAGACGACATCGATATCCTATACGATACTCATACTGAGTTCGTTCAAGTTAAGACTTCTGACAAGCCTCGCTGGTCTATTAGCACGGTTACAAGTCGTACTCGTGGAGCTGATAAAAATCTTATTGCCAACAGTTCAATTGTACACAAGTCGATGCAGTGTGCATTCTCGCCTATTGAGAAATGCAAGTTTCGGATCTTATCTCCTAGAGACTGCAAAGCGCCACTCGACTACTTAGAAATTGAGCTCTCAAAGCGAGACGGTAAGCCTGGCCGACAAAGCCTGATCGATGAGCTCGACGTAAAATTGCGAAAATATATTGCGCCAGCAGGCAATTCTATATCCGACTGGGTTGACTCGTGTTCGTGGGAGGTAATACCTAGCTTAAGGCAAATAGAACTTACAGGTCTTAGTAATATCAGAAATGCTGCCCTTAATCTGTATGGCGTAATTCTAAGTTCGGATTCAATGGTTGAAAGTATCTGGGTTAATATTTTAGTAGCTATGACTAAAATAAGTGCACTCGATAGGCGTGTGTACGTTGAAGATGACAAAACCTACCATAGAGATAATTTTCTTGCTTGGTTCAAGGCCGAGGTCTTGTTTTATGATCGCGGAAATTCTCATTGCAAAGTTTATGTTCATCGCAAACTGCCAGATATCTTAATTCAACTTCAAGCGCCTTTTTTAAGTTCGATTCCAACCAGGAATGGGGTGGCCCTACATCAGCGTTATCAGATGGGGCAGTACCGCTATGAGCACATCGCCAAAAATATTTGTTGTTGGTTTGACGAGCTCCTGTTGAGACCAGGTGAAATTGCTGACTTCATCAGTTCGACTGCTACGGAAAAATACAAATTATTGAGGTCACGTCTCGCTGATAATGCCAGAGACCTTGAGCGGTTTCTTGGAAATGCATTGCTGCATTCGGTCATGAGGCTAAGACATAACAGTCAGCCTATTCCGGCTACCCTTTACCTTGATTCTAAAGATGAAATGCGGGTTTTTGAGAATGTTCACATCGTACAGCGTGCTAAGGGGGGTGATGAGTTATGGCTTGGCATCAGCAAGTTAACAAAAGCCAAGACGTTATCACAGGTTTTAAATGATCTTAGAGATACACTGTACAATGATATTGTAAGCGGTCTGGACGGAGTTAGAGAAAAGGTTCTGGATGTTAAGGAGGACTCATATCTACTTAATCACGATATCGATGATATTCTAGATACCAGTAATTCGTTTGAAGATCATTTAGAACGCCTTCGATTTGTAATTTTTTTCGGCTATGAGTCAAGTTTTCTCACTATTCCTGAGACTAAAGGTCATGAGGCTGATCTGTACCAGGAAGCTTATGACCTCTTCGTTGATTTTATTTCCGATATCACCAAGAGTCCGGAATATTCACAATTTAATTTCGAACTCTATCTCTATCCTGCCCCAAGCTTTGACGACTTATGTGGGTTGGTGGAAAAGAAAATGAGGGATGACATGTGAACAGGGTTTACGACACAGCTCGGCTTCTGCTCGAAACAGAAGGAACATCGGCATTTAGCTATCTTCATGCTGCTGACAAGCTGTTGTCGAATCCCGTTTCATTGCATATGGGTAGGGATTTAGTTATCCGAGCCTTGGACGCTAGGCTGAAGTTTACGAACTATACGCC
Source organism: Pseudomonas bubulae (assembly GCF_900618535.1). Classification (GTDB taxonomy): domain Bacteria; phylum Pseudomonadota; class Gammaproteobacteria; order Pseudomonadales; family Pseudomonadaceae; genus Aquipseudomonas; species Aquipseudomonas bubulae. The sequence goes on from NZ_UYJA01000002.1 coordinate 164,452, forward strand.
TTTGCTTCGCAACCTGGTACGCAAGTCTGGGCTGTATCCGTATTTGAAGAAAGAGTTTCAAGAAGTAACGGTCAGCGAAAAAGCGGCTTTAGGGATCTATCAGACTCCATTTTCGGATGAAATTGTTTTCCATTCAATGCAGTTTCAAGTTTTTGAACTGCTTCGATCTGGACGCAACGTTGTTCTAAGTGCACCGACCAGCATGGGAAAGAGCGCAATTGTAGATTCGATAATTGGCTTGGGAATAGTGAGTAGAGTGGTTCTAGTTGTTCCTACTATCGCGCTAGCCGACGAAACGCGCAGGCGCCTTCAGGAGCGGTTCGGCGAACTCTATCAAATCATCCATCACAGTTCTCAGGAAGCGAATGGTGATAAGGTGATTTACGTTCTCACGCAGGAAAGGGTTAATGAACGACAGGATATTTTTGGAATTGATTTCTTCGTAATTGATGAGTTCTACAAGCTTGCATTTCAGCAGCGGGCCAGTGGGAAGATAGACTATGAAAATGAGCGAGTTATCGAGCTTAATATCGCTTTGAGTAAGCTGTTGAGGGCATCTAAGCAGTTTTATATGACCGGGCCTTTTATTAACAGTGTGACAGGCTTAGCGAGTCTCGGCTTCGAGTATACCTTCATCTCCTCCGATTTTAATACCGTGGCTTTGGATGTTGAGTCCTTCGACCTGTCTCCTAATGATGAGGAAGGTAAAGAGGAAGCGGTTCTCTCTATTGCAGACCTGTGTCGTGGTGAGGCGACAATAATTTACTGTAAGTCTTCTGCTGTTGCTGGAGGAGTTGCAAGGTCTTTAGTCAAGTATGGGTTTGGTACTGAGTTTCATAGCCCTCATCTCGACTGGGTCGCCCAAGAGTACGATTCTGATTGGGATTATTGTGTCGCTCTACGAAGCGGAATCGGTCTTCACTTTGGGGGGTTGCCGCGTGCTTTGCAGCAGTACACTATTGATCTTTTTAATCGGGGGGAAATTAACTACCTTATTTGTACTTCGACGATAATCGAGGGGGTGAATACGATTGCAAAAAATGTTGTGATACATGACAACAGGGATGGCAATTTTAGCATTGATAAATTCACACATGGCAACATCAAGGGGCGCGCTGGTCGCATGGGTGTCCATTTCGTAGGAAAAGTTTATTGCCTAGAGGCGATTCCCCAGGACTCATTCAACCAAGAGGTGGATATCCCTCTCGGAATTCAAGATGATACGACGCCAATGAATCTTCTAGTTGGCGTTCAGCCTGAGCATCTTAGTGATTACTCTCAGTCTAGATTCGAACGAGATGAAAATATCGATGAATTTGGTGTGGACTTGTTGAAGCGCCATAGCTCATTCACTCTGGAGGCATTCAGAGAGTTGTATTCTTCTGTCGAGATGTTATTTGAGGAATCCTTTCAGTCGACCATCTTCCATTGGATGCCTTCAAGTGAGTTTCTCAATGTTTTGGCTGAGGCACTAACGAGTTTCCAATCCGGCGCGCTTCGCCGAGTGCGTATCCCAACTAAGAATAGTTCGGTTATCCATGCAAAACTCACAAGTTATCTGTATACCCCTCAGTACGCAGAATACTTTAAGTCACAGATTGTTCAGTCGAAGGCGCGCTTAGAGAAGGGCGAGGTCGATAATCTTTCCACATGTATTAATGATGACCTCAAGGTGGTGGTCAATATTCTGGGGCACACAGTTCCAAAGCTACTCGGTATTCTTGAGGATGTCGTTAAGTTGCATGCTAAAAGGCGTAATATTAATGCGAAGATTGATTATTCAAAACTTCGTGGGGTTTTTGAACATTACCACCTCCCATCTGGCCTGGCTGGCTTGGAGGAAATGGGCGTGCCGGTACAGACGCTCCAGAGGCTCAACACTCTCATGGATGCCCCTCATGACCTAGATGTGGATGAGATGGCTCAATACCTAAGAAACAACGAAGACCGTTGGCGTGGCTTGGGCACTGTGGATCGTTCCTTTTTGACGAGGACGCTTTATCCAAGCTCGAGATGATTGTTTACCGGTTGGCAGTTGATGGAGCGTGGCGCAGTCAAAGGTCAGCCCCCGAAGGATCAATCCTTCTGCCAATACCGCTGAACCGTCGATGTGGGCAGGCCTAGTTCACGGGCAGCTTCCGCTTGGGTCTTGCCCTGCTTTCTCAGGTTAATCACGGCACTGACGCTCTGGGCGTTCGCTCGAGTGCCACGACCGCGCTTTTTCAACGCGCCATCCTGCATTTGATCCTCCATGATATTGAGCCCCCCCGACTCTATGAAGCAAAGGAGTTCCTTTTGCGCCTTTTTCAACTCGGACTCGGGAGATTCTTTGTCACGGATCGCCAAGCACAACGCCATGAGCGTAAGAAGGTTGATGCCGAGCGTCTCGGCCACTTTTACAAGGGTCGGTAGCGTAGCCTGGATTTTCCCTTGTTCCAGCAAGCTTAGGTTGCTCTGGCTGATAGTCCCTGCTAGGGCTTCATAACCTAATCCTTTCAGTTTCCGAATGGTGCGTAGGGTGATGGCTAGCTCTTCCTTCATGTTCAGTATCTCAAAAGGAAGAATAGAGCCACAGTCGTGTAGGCCTACCAAATATCATCTGTTGTTATTGGTGGGCTGCCTCCTTATCATGTCCATTCAATGGGCGGCGCGCTGACCCGCAAATTGGGGATGCTTCAGCAGCTTCCCTATCTGGCTGCCAAATGTATTAGCAGCGTTTATCTAGAGGATCGCCTTGAGCTAAGCCGATCAAAGGTTTGGCAGGGCAAGGACTGGGTTTTTTACCGTGTTTGTAACTTATAACAGTGAGCTGCAGGGGCAATTTAAAGCGCCGGAGAGTGTTCGGATGCTCTGGAGATCAGTGGACATCAGTCGTTGTGAATACTCATTTCTGATCGAAGGCATGGGATGGGAGGATGGATGCATAGGCCCGGTTGCGCATCTCGTCACGGATGTGAGCACCATCCAAATGATGCGCGCAGCAGAGGTTGGTAATTTCCTGAGCGTGAGCAAAATCCATCTTATCCAGCCGCCTGCAACGAATAATCAGGGCTCATACACCATGGAGCCCCTATCCGATATTCGGATTCAGGCCGGTACCGAAAGGAATCCGGTCTACGAGTTCGTAACGGATGTAGGCCGGATCTACACGAGCGCAAGGCAATGAAGTTCCATGATCAGGAGGACACATGGCTGTGACTCTGGATGATGCCACTTAATCTTTTTACGGCGCATCAGCGGTCGCACTAGGCTGGCATGGAACTGCGAGCGGGCTCGTTAGCTACTACCGCTACATAAAGAGAAAAATGCTATGAAGCTGCAAATTTATTCAGATTTGCATAACGAATTCTCGCGATTCGAACCTCCTACCAGCGATGCGGACGTAGTGATTCTCGCTGGCGATATTGATATCAAATCGCGTGGAGTCTCATGGGCGAACGACACATTCCAGTGCCCTGTTATCTATGTGTGTGGCAATCACGAGTATTACGGTGGGCACATAGGTCACACACTGCGAAAGATGAAAAACGCTGCATTGCCCCATGTGCATGTACTCGAAAACGAGATGCTCATTCTCGATGGCACACGCTTTTTGGTCACAACTGCCTGGACGGATTATTCGTCTACGGGTGATGTGGTTGCGGCAAAGCGCGTTGCTTGGGATTCGATGAACGATTTCTTGGTGATTCGAGCCGACTTGGATTACAGGCGCTTACGTCCAGACGATTTGGTCGCTAAATCAATGAGGGCTCGCCGCTGGTTAGCCCAGGAACTCGATAAACCCTTCGACGGTAAAACCGTGGTGGTCACACACCATGCACCAGTGTTGGATCATCTGGGTGACGATCATCCCGGACATCTGGCTGCAGCCTATGCGAACGATTGGTCAGAGTTACTTAGCAAGGCTGATCTTTGGATACATGGGCACACGCATTTTGCAGCAGACTTTTTCAGGAATGGGTGCCGAGTTGTTTCCAATCCGCGGGGTTACCCAGGTCAAAGCACAGGCTTCGATCCTGAGTGCTTGGTGGTGGTTTGAGGGTAAATAGATCTCGTCAGTGTCCTTCATTGGGCTCCGAGTTGATAGATCAAAATTAGCGGGTGTGAGCTTGCTCGAACGGTTGATATTTAGTGTGAATCTAAGGTTTTTGAATGGTCACTTTGAATGAAATCTCGCAGTTACTATACGGAACCGGAGAGGAATCGCCTGGCTGGCAGGACTCTGAAGAAGGACTGATCTCTTTGGCAGCAAAGTCTTTCCCTGGCAAAGCCTTCTGTGTGGTCAAACAGTGGATTTTGATCGATCTCACTGTGACGCCTGAGGAAAGGGAAAAACTGGCGAAGCTCGGTTTACTCCCGGCAACTCTATACGCTCACGAAGTCGTCCTAGACAGTAGAGGCCGCTTTCAGCCTCGGATGTGGGTGCGCAGCAATTTTGGCGTGTCTTTTAGCCAGGGGTGCATGTTTGAAACCAAAAGTACGGTCTACCTTCTCTGGGGATCGGGCCTGAGAAAAGAGGCCAGCGTGGCGACTGCCTTTTCGATGAAGGCAGGGTAAGCGATGCTCTCCGACAATTTAAACAGAGTCGTTTTGGAGCTTGGGTTGGATGCCTGAAGTAATTGAGCTGGAATTTCATAGTAAAGATGTCAGCGAATTTCAGCTGCACCGTTTGGTGCGAGCAAGCTTTCGCAAATACACGGTGCCTGTCACGGCATTCATCAGCGACGCTTTTATTGCAGATGACACATGCGTCGGGGTGTCCTTCGACCATTCGAAGCGTGACGATGCATACCACAGGGTGGATGGTTCCATTCTTCTCACAGGTAAAATTCAGTCAGCGAGAAAAGAGGGCCGGTTTTGGTTGCTCGAGACTCAAGATGGTAATTACGTCATCACTAGCTTCAGGCGAGACCTGGGCAGAGCTAGCTTTTTGAAGCTTCTCCAGTCCGCCGATAGATCCTAATCGGTAGTATGAAAGCCATCATTTGATAACCTGGTAGGGCCGTGTCATATGCCAGATGAACGATGGTCAGTCGTTAGGGCAATAGCCCATTTTGACGAGTTGCTCGACCAGGTGATCACGACTCGCAAACCAGTTTTCGTTGATGGAGAACGCAGGACTGCGGTGTTCATTTCAATGGAGGAGTGGCTGTCGATTCAGGACAAACTCATTGCTCGAGCTCCCTCAAACCTCTGAACTTTCGCTTGCTAGGCCTCTTACGGTTTTAGTCTGCTGCGCTCCGAGTCCACCATGCGGAGCGCTTCAAGCGGCATCTGTCCTGTAACGCTCGCCTTAGCTCAGTAACCGAGCTCGTTCAGCAGCTGTTGCAAAAAAACCACGGCGCCTACGAATCGCGCACAGGATTAGATAGTCGCGGTCGGTATCGGTTGTTGAAATATGCCCGGCGTCCACCAAGCCATGGATGTAGCCTTCAGCTTTTCCTCTCGCCTCCAGCAGGGCTTCGATGGAAGTGCTTTGAAAATGTCGCCAGCAATGAGCTGCCACCGCTTCTTCTGGCGGTTCCCAACGGGGTCGTCGGAAAATTTCGGTGCGTTGATAAGTGTGTTGAAATCGGCAAGTGCGTCAGGTGTGTTCAAAGCGAATTCTCGGAACGGTGATAACTGAGTTGAGGCTATCATGCGCACACTAAGTCGCTTGTTGTTAGCTGGTTTTTGTAGGCGCTGGCGCGAAGGGACGACTTCAATGATGGTGCACGCTATCGGTGGCACCTTTGAACATTGCGGAGCGTACAGGCAGTGTTATTCAGCGATTACATTCTTAGCCCGGAGTTGGTATGGGATATCTCAGCCTAGAGGACATCTACCCGGATGACGTACACAAATATGGCCATATGCGGGTAGGAATGACCGATCTCTACGTTAAAGACAATCACGCCGCTTATGGTGTGGTGACGCGTGGCGAATGCCGCGAGCTGACCAGTAGGTTACTGCGTGACGAAACAGTGCAAATGATCGTTAGCGCTAATCTCGCCGCATTGCCAGAGGACTACGATCCGTGGATTAGGCGGATCGAACGCAATCGCGCCTTACACGCTAGGTATAGGGACAAATTCGATCCATGGGGAGACGACAGACCTTCATGAGGGCTTCGGCGAAGCCCGTATAGCGGTTCGTTCCAAGGATTATGGGGGCGGCTACTGTTGGCTGGAACGTGCGCATATCCTTACGTAACGTCGTACCCTCTTGCATACATAATCCCATGTTTGGATGTTGCGCGTAGGCATCATGACAGGTGGGGTTTCGGGAAGTTTTGGTACAAATAATACGCGTATTTGCAGTGCTGCTATTTTCTAGAGTATGGGTGCCTTGGGGGAACACAGGTCGTGCCAAAATAAGCGCTTTTCAGTTGATGCCTCTCTCCAAAACCGAAATCTCTTCTTGACGAAGATTGACCCGCTGACGATCTTTTGAGTAGTTGCCGCATCCTTTCACCCGCATGGAGAGTCATATGAGCGCTGGTCATAGTCACGGTCAAGCTCGTGCAGGACACGAGAAAAAATTGTGGATCGCTTTGGTGTTAACGACAAGCTTCATGATCGCGGAGGTCATTGGGGCTTTTGTGACAGGCAGCTTGGCGTTGTTATCCGATGCGGCTCACATGCTAACCGATTCCACTGCCTTGGCTATTTCATTGATAGCTATTCAAATTGCCAAACGCGCTGCGGATAAAAAGCGGACATTCGGCTATGCACGATTTGAGATCCTCGCAGCTGCTTTTAACGCGATTTTGTTGTTCATGGTGGCGGTGTACATCTTGTATGAAGCTTATCAGCGGTTTAAAGCCCCGACAGAAATCCAATCGACAGGGATGCTGATCGTCGCAGTGATCGGACTAGTTGTGAACCTTGTTTCAATGCGGTTGCTAATGTCTGCCAGTGCCGAAAGTCTTAACGTAAAAGGCGCGTACCTAGAAGTATGGAGCGACATGTTGGGCTCCATGGGCGTAATAGGGGCGGCATTGATCATTCGTTTTACCGGATTCACTTGGGTTGACTCGATCGTTGCCGCAGCTATCGGCCTGTGGGTGCTTCCCAGAACCTGGGTTTTGCTCAAAGAAAGCATGAACATCCTGTTGCAAGGGGTTCCGGATGGCATCGATATCGCTGAAGTGGAAGCGTGCATCAGGGCGGTTGAAGGCGTTGAGGATATCCATGACCTGCATATCTGGGCCCTGACCAGCGGCAAGAATGTCATGAGTGCTCACCTTGTAATCTTGCGTAGCTCCCGAGCTGAGCAAGATATATTGGCTGAGGTGACTCGGCTGATGAGCGAGGTATTCCATATCAGCCATACGACTCTTCAACTGGAAAACTTGCAGTTTCATGCAACGCTTGAAGAAAACGAAGGCATGCAGCACTAGAGCGGGATCCTGCAAACATCTCATGTCGGAGTAGGGGTTGCTGCGATTTACTCAGAACTCAGCGGACATTAAAAAACCTGACCACAGGCGCATGTCCAGTGGTGCAGGGAGGGTTGCACAGGTTTGTTGCGGGAATTTACCCTTGAACCTTTCTAGCCTGTTGCCAAGTGGTCTGTCCGTCGAGGTTTGGGAAGCTCAGCCTGAAAACGGTCATGCTGCCAGGCATGCTTTGAACATCCGCAGTTCCCTGGTGGAGGCTCATGATCGATCGAACAATAGCTAAGCCAAGACCAGTGCCACCTTCAGCACGCGAGCGACTTGTATCAATCCGATAAAAGCGGTCAAACAAGTGCAACAGATGCTGAGGTTCGATTCCTGCTCCAGGGTTGCCTACAAGTAGCGATACCTGTTCGGCATAGTTTTCAATAACAATTGAAATAGATTGTCCCGCAGGGCAATGGCGAATTGCGTTGGACAATAGATTGGATATTGCTCGCTGTATCATTAACCTGTCGCCAATCGTCTTGCCAGTTCCGGTAACATTCAGGGTGATACGTTTCTCTTCCGCAGACAGTGAAAACAGATCGACCACCTTAAATGCTTCATCTTCTAAGGTAATTGTTTCGAACGGGACAAGTGCCGCGGGATGGCTGACCTGAGCTAAGAAGAGCATATCCGAGACAATTCGCGTGACACGCCCCAACTCCTCGGTGCATGACTCCAGCACAGCTTTGTATTCTTCTGCCGGACGCTCCCGAGAAAGGGTAACCTGGGCCTTGCCCATCAAATTGGTGATCGGGGATCGTAATTCATGGGCTAAGTCATCTGAAAATTGCGACAACTGCTGAATACCGCTGTCGAGCCGGTGCAGCATGAAGTTGATGCCATGAGCCAACTCACTAAGCTCCTGAGGCATTTTAACAACAGAAAGTCGATGGTTGAGATCTTGAGCCGAGATCATGGCGGCGACCTTCCGGAACTCTCTCAGTGGAGAAAGTCCTTGTTGTACTACGGCCCAAGCACTTGCTCCGATGAGTATTAGTAAAAGCGGTAGTGCAATAATCGTCGACCTAAGGTACGCGCTGAGCAGCGCTTCATCGTTCGCACAATCCATCGACAGCAATACGGGAACGCTTACACCGTTCTTTAATGGGATGAGCTTGGATGCGGTAAGGAAGTGTCGACCTTCACCATCTGAATTGGTGGAATAGGAAACCTTGTCAACGGCAGCAGTCGCAGCTTTCAACTCAGTCCGCGGATCCGACAATCCAGGCCCAAATTTCAGTAAGGGCGTCCTGAGGTTTTTCAGATCATAGATGGTCAGATTCAGATTGTCATGTCCCATGACTTGATCCAGTAACGAATGCGGTTTTGAATTTACGTCGGCCGTGTCATCGTATAGCGAGAGGCTATGTTCAACCTGCTTCATCTTATTGATCAGGCTGTTTTTTGCCAACTTATCCAGCTCATGCGTCAGCGCAAAAAAGGCCAAGACAGCCAAAAAAACTACCAACAACGCCCCCAAGATACTTACTGTCAAACCTAGTCGCATTGACAGGCTGACCGGCTTCATACTCGCGCCTCTAATACGTAACCAACACCGCGAAGGGTGTGGATCAACTTGTTATCGAAGGGGTCATCTATTTTGGCCCTCAGCCTACGGATTGAAACCTCGACAACGTTAGTGTCGCAATCAAAATTCATATCCCAGACCAGTGAAATGATTTGGGTGCGAGAAAGCACTTCTCCAGTCTGGCGCATCAGCAAGTGCAACAGCGCAAACTCCTTGGTTGTCAGATCTATGCGCTGCTCACCGCGAAAAGCACGATGACGTCCTTGGTCTAGTTCCAGGTCGGCTACTTTTAGTACATGCGGGACAGGTATGTGCTCACTGCGTCGCATCAGGGTTCGTACCCGTGCAAGTAACTCAGGAAACTCAAACGGTTTAACCAGATAATCATCGGCACCCAAATCTAGTCCGCGTATCTTGTCCGCTAGGCGCCCTCGGGCCGTCAACATCATGACCCGGGCATTACTGCTTTGTCGTAGACGTTCAAGAACACCCCAGCCATCAAGTTCGGGAAGATTAACGTCAAGTATCACCAAATCATAAACATGTTGGCGCGCCAGATGTAGTCCATCCGCGCCATTTATCGCACGATCAACAATGTAGCCACTTTCAGTCAGTCCCTGATGTAAGTATTCGGCAGTTTTGAGCTCGTCCTCAACTACAAGGATTCGCATAACATTTCACCTTCTTAATGACTAGAGTTAAAGGGGGTCAGAAAAGTAATAAACGTATACTGTGGTTTTCTGATTGGTATTGTCTTTTTATAGGATTTTCAATCTTCATATGGTTTGAATAACTTACGAGATGACAGCCTTCACTCTAAAGCCTGTAGCTGCTTTAGGGTCAAGCCAAAGCTGCGGTTTTGAGGCGCCAAAGCTAGGGTTGCGACAATCTGTCGCGGGAAATAATCCAGAGGCTATATATCCATAGAGAGCTCATATGAATACCCCAATTCGACAAGTGCGCTTCGGCAGATAATTGCTGAATTTTTGTTTCATCATATTTCCGCCTTAAGTTTTTCTTTTTTAACACCTCCTATATTAGAGCAAAACCTACAGCAGTAGAGCTGGATAACATATTTGTAATTCTTCAGTCACCTTGTTGATAGATGAAGAACTCTACAGTTATCACGTTGAGAAAATTCGCTTTAAAGGAAGTATAAAATTGCGTTGGCTTAGAAAGTTAATTACCCCCTTGCGTACCATAAAATCCTTGTTGGTAATAGGCCTAAGTTGCACGTTTGCACTATCAGGCACGGCTTTTTCCGCTGGTTCGGTTTCACAGGCGCTGACAATGGATCAAGTGCTTCAAATGGCGTTTGCCAACAACCCTGACCTAGCGGCAGCACAGTGGGAAATTGGTATCACTCAGGGAGATCGGCAGCAGGCGAGCTTGATTCCCAATCCTGAGTTGTCTTGGGAGGCTGAGGATACCCGGCGTAATTCGCGCACTACGACGGTGATGATCAATCAGCCGATCGAGCTTGGTGGTAAGCGAGGCGCTAGGATCGAAGTGGCAAGTCGAGCGCAAGATGCAGCCGAGATTGAATTGGAGCGCAAGCGTAATGTTCTACGTGCCGATGTCATTCAGGCGTTTTACAACACATCTACGGCTCAGCAAAGGTTGCTGTTATCACGTCAATCACTTGAGCTCGCAAAGCGTGGCTTGAATGTAGCTCAAGGTCGCATCAGTAGTGGCAAGTCATCGCCTGTTGAAGGTACGCGAGCAGAAGTCCAGTTGTCGGAGGTACGCCTAGAGCTGAAACGGGCAGAGCGAGAGGAGGCAAATGCCTATCAACAACTCGCTCGAGTCATGGGTGTGCCTTTGCCGGCGTTTGCGTCTGTAAGTGATTCAAGTCAGCCAATGCCAACTGTACCGGAACCTTCGCTGCTCCTTAATCGCATCGGTCAGACTGCGGAGTTACGGTTGGCAAAGCTGCAAATTGACCAGCGTGAAGCCTCACTTGGCTTGGAGAAAGCCCAGCGCATTCCTGACCTAACCGTAAGTTTAGGTAGCCAATACGATGAACGGGAGCGTGAGCGCGTGAATGTCGTAGGGCTGTCGATGCCCATCCCATTATTCAATCGTAATCAGGGCAATGTGTTGGCAGCCGCCCGCCGAACTGATCAGGCCCGCGACCTTCGCAATGCCAGCGAGTTACGCCTGCGCACAGAAATTCAGACCACTCTAGCTCAGTGGAAGACAGCGAACACTGAAATCACGTCGTTCAATCAAACCATCCTGCCTGCCGCGCAAAGTGCTGTAGATACCGCTACCCGTGGTTTCGAAATGGGGAAATTCAACTTCCTAGATGTGCTAGATGCCCAGCGCACCTTAATCAGCGCGCGCGGCCAGTACATCCAGGCCATTGCCGAGGCGACAGACGCCTGGGTGCGTATCGAGCGAATTTTCGGTGATGTCGACAAGCTCACTCATACCCCTTGAATTTCATACAACACTTTTTTAACCGCTACTCAGCATCGCAGTGCCACGGTAATCCGTGACTGCCCACTGAGCTGCGTAGGGAGTCCCATGGATAAAAAACAAATCCTTGTCACCGCACTGACCCTCACGGTGGGCATATGTGTTGGTTCGCTCTGGATGGGTAGCACGTCAACAGCGTCCACCGGCGTACAGACGCAAGAAGAGCAGGGCCACGATGCTGATCACAGCAACGAGGGTGCGGCCAAGGAGTCAGTTGATGGCGGGCATGAAGAAGGGGAAGCAGAAGAAGGTCACCTGACTCTGAGCGACGATCAGATCAGATCTGCCGGCATTCAGTTAATCGAAGCTAAGGAACAGAGCATCAGCCTCTCATTGCCGTTTCCTGGAGAAGTCCGTTTCGATGAAGACCGTACTGCGCATGTGGTACCCCGGGTTCCTGGTGTCGTCGAGTCGGTACATGTCAATCTTGGCCAAACAGTGAAAAAAGGTCAGCTACTAGCCGTGATTGCCAGTCAACAAATTTCTGATCAGCGCAGTGAGCAAGCCGCAGCGCAACGTCGTCTAGAGTTGGCGCGCACTACCTACGAGCGTGAACGCCAGTTATGGCAGGACAAAATCTCTGCCGAACAGGATTTCCTTCAAGCCCGTCAGGCTCTGCAAGAGGCCGAAATCGCTGTCAGCAATGCCCGACAAAAAATCAGCGTACTTAGTGGCAGCTCGGTGATCAGTGGTGGCAACCGGTATGAGCTGCGTGCACCGTTCGATGGCGTTGTGGTCGAAAAGCACTTGGGCCTTGGTGAGGTTGTCAGTGAAACCAGCAATGCTTTTACGCTCTCGGACTTGTCGCATGTTTGGGTGACTTTTGGCGTTTCCCCTAAGGATTTGAGCAAAGTCCTGGTGGGCAAGTCTGTCACGGTTAGTGCCGCTGAGTTGAATGCGGAAGTTACGGGTGCCGTGGCCTACGTTGGGAGTTTACTGGGTGAGCAGACTCGTACCGCCACTGTCCGTGTGTCCATAGCGAATCCGCAAGGGGCTTGGCGTCCCGGGCTGTTCGTAACCGTACTGGTTGATACCGATACCCGGCTGGCGAAAGTCGCAGTACCAGAAGCAGCAATCCAGACGGTCGAGGATAGGCCAACAGTTTTCGTTCGAACTGATGACGGGTTTAAGGCGCAAGCAGTAGTAATAGGTAGTCGTGCAGCAGGTCTGGCTGAGATCACAGAGGGCCTGGAGCCCGGAGCTCAAGTCGCTGCTGCCGGCAGCTTCATTCTGAAATCAGAACTGGGTAAAGCCTCGGCTGAACACGCCCACTGATCCGCCACTTCCACGAGAAGGTTCTCATGTTCGAACGCCTAATCCAATTTGCCATCGAGCAACGCATAATCGTCCTGCTCGCGGTTCTCCTCATGGCCGGACTCGGCATTGCTAGCTACCAGAAGCTGCCGATCGACGCCGTGCCCGACATCACTAACGTCCAGGTGCAAATCAATACTGGTGCCGCAGGTTTCTCGCCACTGGAGACTGAGCAGCGCATCACTTTCCCTATTGAAACCGCCATGGCAGGTCTGCCGGCACTTGAGCAGACGCGTTCACTCTCACGCTCGGGGCTTTCACAAGTCACGGTGATTTTCAAGGAAGGCACCGACCTATTCTTCGCCCGGCAATTGGTCAATGAACGATTGCAGATGGCAAAGGAACAATTGCCCGAAGGCGTGGAAGCTGTCATGGGGCCGATTTCTACCGGTTTGGGTGAGATTTTTCTGTGGACTGTCGAGGCCCAAGAAGACGCCGTAAAAGAGGATGGTAGTCCCTATACGCCGACCGACCTGAGGGTAATCCAAGATTGGATTATTAAACCTCAGCTGCGCAACGTTCCTGGGGTCGCCGAAATTAACACCATTGGCGGATTCGCCAAGGAATACCAGATTGCTCCGGATCCAAAACGCTTGGCCGCTTACAAGCTGACCCTGACAGACATTGTGACCGCGCTGGAAAGCAACAATGCTAACGTAGGAGCCGGCTACATTGAGCGCAGTGGCGAACAACTACTGATTCGTGCCCCTGGCCAAGTGGCGACCACCGACGACATCGCCAATATCGTGATCGCCAACGTCGATGGCACCCCTATACGTATTAAAAATGTGGCGACCGTGGATATTGGGCGTGAAATGCGTACCGGTGCGGCGACCGAAAACGGTCGTGAAGTGGTACTCGGCACGGTGTTCATGCTGATAGGCGAGAACAGCCGTACCGTCTCTCAGGCCGTTGCAGTCAAGCTAGAGCAAATCAACCGTTCACTGCCCAAAGGGGTGGTTGCGATCACTGTTTACGACCGTACTAACTTGGTAGACAAGGCTATTGCCACGGTCAAGAAGAATCTGATTGAAGGTGCAATCCTAGTAATCGCGATTTTGTTCTTATTCCTAGGCAATATTCGCGCAGCACTGATCACTGCCATGGTCATTCCTCTAGCCATGCTCTTTACCTTCACAGGCATGTTCACCAACAAAGTCAGCGCCAACCTGATGAGCCTGGGGGCTCTGGACTTCGGTATTATCGTCGACGGTGCAGTGGTTATTGTCGAAAATGCTATACGGCGCCTCGCCAATGCGCAGCACCATCACGGGCGCCTCCTCACTCGCTCCGAGCGCTTTCACGAAGTGTTTGCAGCAGCCAAGGAAGCCCGTCGACCACTGATTTTCGGGCAGTTGATCATCATGGTCGTTTATCTACCTATTTTTGCCCTGACCGGTGTCGAAGGGAAAATGTTCCACCCCATGGCGTTCACCGTCGTGATCGCCTTGCTAGGCGCGATGCTGCTGTCCGTAACCTTTGTTCCTGCGGCAATTGCCATGTTCGTGACGGGCAAAGTCAAGGAAGAAGAGAACGTGATAATGCGAGGAGCGCGACGGGCTTATGCCCCCGCGCTGGATTGGGTCATGAGTCATCGATCGCTGGCATTTGCCATGGCATTAGGTGTCATCGCTGCGAGTGGCGTGGTCGCCAGTCGAATGGGCAGTGAGTTTGTACCTAGTCTCAGCGAAGGCGATTTTGCACTGCAAGCATTACGAGTACCCGGTACAAGTCTGACGCAATCGGTGGAAATGCAGCAGCGCCTGGAAAAGCTTGTGCTGGAAAAAGTGCCTGAAGTCGAACGGATGTTTGCTCGAACCGGTACTGCAGAGATTGCTTCCGATCCAATGCCGCCGAACATCTCTGATAGTTATGTGATGCTCAAGCCGAAGGATCAATGGCCTGATCCAAGCAAGTCCCGGGAGACGTTGACAGAAGAGATCCAGAAAGCAGCGGCTGCTATGCCCGGTAGCAACTATGAGCTTTCCCAGCCTATCCAACTACGTTTCAACGAGTTGATTTCAGGCGTGCGAAGTGATGTGGCGGTCAAGGTCTTCGGTGATGACATGGCAGTGCTTAACAGTACCGCTGCGAAAATTGCCGCGTCAATGCAGGGGGTCGATGGCGCCTCCGAGGTCAAAGTCGAACAGACAACGGGGCTACCTGTACTGACCATAAACATAGACCGCGACAAAGCCGCACGTTACGGTCTGAACGTTGGAGACGTTCAAGACACCATTGCGGTGGCTGTCGGTGGCCGCCAGGCCGGGACGATGTATGAGGGAGATCGCCGCTTCGACATAGTGGTGCGTTTATCCGACGCCATGCGTAAGGACGTTGAGGGGTTGTCCACACTGCTGATTCCAGTCCCGGCGCTGCTCAATGGCAATGCCGATCAGATCGGTTTTATTGCCCTTTCAGAAGTGGCGACCCTCGATCTTGTACTTGGCCCGAATCAGATCAGTCGTGAGAACGGTAAGCGTCTGGTCATTGTCAGCGCGAATGTACGTGGACGGGATATCGGCTCATTCGTTAAGGAGGCTAGCATCGCCATTGATCAACAGGTAGAGATTCCGGCCGGTTATTGGGCTACCTGGGGTGGGCAGTTTGAACAACTTCAATCAGCTGCCAAACGCTTGCAGATAGTTGTCCCTGTGGCTCTGCTCTTGGTATTCACTCTGCTGTTCATGATGTTTAACAATCTCAAAGACGGCATGCTGGTATTCACCGGGATTCCATTCGCATTGACGGGTGGTGTTATGGCTTTGTGGCTACGTGATATCCCGCTGTCGATCTCGGCGGGTGTTGGTTTCATTGCATTGTCGGGTGTGGCAGTGCTGAACGGTCTGGTGATGATTGCTTTTATCCGCAACCTTCGAGAAGAGGGACATTCGTTGAGTTCTGCGATCAATGAAGGAGCGCTGACGCGGTTGCGCCCAGTATTAATGACAGCTTTGGTGGCATCCCTTGGCTTTATCCCCATGGCTCTAGCTACTGGAACAGGCGCGGAAGTCCAGCGGCCCCTAGCTACCGTTGTGATCGGCGGAATACTGTCCTCAACTGCGTTGACCCTACTGATACTTCCTGCGTTATATCACTGGGCACACCGTAAAGATGAAGAAGCAGACAGCGAAAAACAAGAAATAGTATAGCAGTTTGTTTTTAAAGCCCGCTGCTGATCCTCATTAGCGGGCTATTTATATCAATGATGACGGATATGTAATCTTAGTGCCACCGTATTGATAGCTTCGTATTGATACTCTAATACCAGTATTTAATATGAGGTGTCGAAATGAAAATCGCACAAATTTACGCTCTTGTAGGAGCATTGATTCTTTCTTCCACTGCATTGGCTGAGGGTGGTGGAGACCGGACTATTGCTAGAGCTACTCAAGCTACCGAGCAGGCTATGGAGAAGTTTTTAGCCAAAGAGCTGAAAAAAACTCCTCCGAAAATGTCAGGCGGTGAGAAGGGCCCGATTAGTAAGTAAATGTAGTGGTGCTACACATAAGCCCCGCCCCGATTCCGGTTGCGGGGTTTTTATTGACATGTGAGGTGCAAAAAGTGAAGACTATTAATTATGTTATTTTTATTGTGGTCGCTGCGATCTCTTCAAGCGTATTTGCTAAAGATAGTGACAAGGTTTTTGAAAAAAGAATGAGTGCCAACTCCGTAGCTATGGAGCAGTATGCGATTAGGCATGGAAAAAAAATTCCCGTAGCTAAGCAATATAAATACGGAATGAAATTAGATGTTGTGAATGTAGTTAGCATGGTACGACCAGCGGAAGGGTGCGGGGTGATGCCCGCAGCTATGACATACGAAGACTCTGAAGGAGTACTGAATACAGTCAGATACACAGTGGCCGGAACATGCCGTAAAGGTGGTTAGCCTCTACGCTCTTGGCATAGGGGGTCATATTTTTGACGTGCGTCATAAGACATAAAATGTGGGGGGTGTTTACTGCAGGCATAAAAAAGACGCCCCGAAGGGCGTCTTAAAATACATCGTATTTAGATGAGTAATCTAAAAGTGGATGCGGAGCTTCAACTTGACAGCAGTGAGTTCCAGGTTTTTGCAAGGGTGTTACTTACCTGTAGCAGTCTAGCCAGATGCGCTAGCAGATTGCTATGAACTCCAGTTTACTATAGGTGACTTAAGCTAACAGGAAGATGATTGAAAAATTACATTTTTGAAATTTTCCAGCTAAAACGGAATGTTCGTCTAGGACGATTCATCCTGCGCAGATCTTAAAGAATAGCTAATGGATACTCAATAATCACACGAACCTCATCCAGATCCGACTCAAATGTGGTTGCGCGAGTATTAGCTTGCCGTAGGCGGAAAGACATATCTTTCAAGGTACCTGTCTGAACGACATATTTTACTTCGATGTCACGCTCCCAACGTTTCTGGTCAGTAAGTGGGTTTCCATCCGCATCGCGTCTCATGTACGTCGTATTGGCGTTAGAGTAATCAGCATCAGTGCCACGACCGTAACGCGTCATAAACGACAAGCCAGGCACACCATACGATGTCATGTCGAGGTCGTAGCGAACCATCCAAGAGCGTTCTTTAGGTGAGTTAAAATCACTGTACTGAATTGAGTTATCAAGAAATATTGAGTCCGACTGACGCAGGTAATCGAAGTCGTTATTTCCATTATTTCGCTGATGGGATAGTGCAAGTGTGTGCGCGCCATACTTCACGCCTACTTTACCGCTCCATATGTTATTGTCGAAATCGCCAAGTAATTTTTTTCCTTCATCGACAGCCTTATAATAGTTAAGGCCTCCGAATACGGAAAGCTCATTTGATAATGAGTAGTTTAGCCCGGTGCCAGCATAGTATTGATTCCATGCGTCCTTGAGGCGACTGGAGTAAAGACTAAGGGTGACGTTTTTGTTCAAGTTATAATCGCCACCAAAGTAGCCTACCCAAGGCGAGTTAACAGGCCCGGCATAGAAGGTCGCAAAGTTGTCGCGCATGTTGCTCGAAGCTGGCTGGCTCATGGCATGTAGGCGACCGCCCTGAACGGTCAAACCTTCAATGCTAGTATTTGTTGCTGTGACACCAGTGAAACTTTCCGGTAGTAGTCTTGAGTCGCCAGCAGCCACAACTGGGGTGGATGGGAATACGTCACCGACTTTTACTACGGTGTCAAAGGCGCGAATTTTTGCAGCACCTCCCACTTTTGTGTATTCGTTCCTTGCTTCTCCGTTGCTATTGACTGGAAGGACATCAAATGTACTACGGCCGCCATTACGGCCGCCACCCGTGTCGAGTTTTATTCCAATCATAGCAAACGCATCCACTCCGACACCGATTGTGCCCTGGGTAAATCCAGACTCGAATTTAGCAATAATCGCGTTTGCCCATGCTTCGGAATATCCATTGCCTGTAGGGCTTGACTCACCATTACGATGTTCGCGATTGAAGTAGTAGTTGCGGTTAAGGACGGTAAGACTACTATCCTCTATAAAACCGCCGTTATTTTCTTCCGCACTCACCATGGGCGGCACAGAGCTGACAATCATTGCCATAGCGGCTATCGAAAATTTTGTATTGTTAATCATTAATCACTCCTTCGGTTCGGCAGAACTAGAAAGCTCTTCGGCTGGAATTGTTGTTTGAAGGAAGCTGGTCGCTCCTCCTGTATCATCGCCGAGTTGTATCGTTGCAATCTGTAGATAACGGGGGCATGATTGAGAAATTACAATTTTGTAATATTCGGCGGCTTTCTTGAAGTGTTCACGCGCGTACCGTGCGATCAACCGTTTACGGTTCTGAGTTTTTACAATGCTAGTTGCTACACTGTAGTGGTCTAATGATTCCGGACACCCATTTAGGCGAGAATGTTCGCCAGAACGAGGTGTCAGATGACCAAACAACGCCGTACCTTTTCCGCTGAATTCAAACGCGAGGCTGCTGACCTCGTACTCAAGCAAAATTACAGCTTCATCGAAGCCAGCCGCTCACTAGGCATTGGCGAGTCGGCTCTGCGCCGTTGGGTTGGCCAGCTTCAGCAGGAGCGCGGCGGAGTCACTCCGACCAGTAAAGCGCTGACGCCCGAGCAGCAAAAAATCCAAGAGTTAGAAGCTCGAATCAACCGGCTGGAACGGGAAAAATCTATATTAAAAAAGGCCACCGCGCTCTTGATGGCCGAGGAACACGAGCGTTCGCGTTAATCGATCAACTGCGGGCTCAAGAGCCTGTTGATCTGTTGTGCTCGGTATTTGAAGTAACCCGATCCTGCTACTACACGTACTGCCGAAAACGTCGATTTCCAGATGCCGAGCGGGTGGTTTTGCGCAGCCGTGTGAACGAGCTATTTACCCAAAGTCGAAGCGCTGCGGGCAGCCGAAGCATCATGTTGATGATGAAAGAGGACGGTATACAAATCGGGCGGTTCAAAGTACGTAAGTTGATGCGGGAGATGAACTTGATCAGCAAGCAGCCGGGCTCCCATGCCTACAAAAAGGCTACCGTGGAACGACCTGATATTCCGAACGTGCTTGATCGAGGGTTCACCGTTGCATCTCCAAACAAGGTCTGGTGCGGTGACATTACGTACGTCTGGGCTGAAGGCCGATGGCAATATCTGGCAGCCGTTATAGACCTTTGTGCCCGCCGTGTTGTGGGTTGGGCATTCTCATCCAAGCCCGACGCTGACTTGGTAATCAAGGCGTTGGATATGGCTTACGAGCAGCGTGGCAGGCCGAAAAACGTATTGTTTCACGGCGACCAGGGCAGCCAATACGGCAGCCGAAGTTTCCGCCAGAGACTCTGGCGATACCGCTTCACACAGAGCATGAGTCGACGCGGCAACTGCCATGATAATGCGCCCATGGAACGGCTATTTCGCAGCCTAAAAACTGAATGGATACCGGCAGCGGGCTACATGAGCGCCGCGCAAGCACAACGGGATATCAGCCGGTTCCTGATGGAACGGTATAACTGGCGGCGACCGCATCAATTCAACGAGGGCCTAGCGCCTGCCGTTGCCGAGGAAAAACTTAACGCAGTGTCCGGGATCAGTTGACCACTACAGGTCGCCTCTCTTGGCACTCAGAAACAATCTCCCGCTTTGTTCATGAGTACTCCGCACCTGAATACAAAGCGCCCTTGCTTGCAGCTGGATTTGCCCTCGGGAGTGAAAGCTACCTTCAGCGATTCCTAGAGGGATTGACGCGTTTGTCTAGGTGGTGAGGTAAGTGAGGAGCTGGCAACCTAGGTGCATCATTTCAGTACAACATCCGCTGCTGCGCCGGGATGACATTCGACGTATCAAGCCTGCAGTCCCGTAAAGTCAGGAAATCACTACCGCAATGGGCGAAGCCGCTGGTCGTCAAGCGGCGAAGAAAGTTCTGAATCCATCTTTCAGGGGTAACCAGTTACTGATAGCCAGAGAGATCGCTGTCGAAATCAGAATGCTGAGAATGGCCCATTTCACTGTAGCTTTGACGCCAGACTTACCTTCTTCTTGAACAGGGCGAATGATGTTTTTGTAGATGTGCTCGTAGCCCTCTGAAACGACGCTGATGCTGTCAAAGTGGCTCTGGATCTCGCGCAAAGGGCCAGCCAGAGGCTTGAGAAGGTCGTTTGATGCCACATGTTTTTTGACCTCTTCAATCTGACGCTTTGTGTCGGTGATTCGATTAGTCAGCGAGCTGGGATTGAAGGTAAGGATGTCGGTGATGCGCTTGTCTAGGGCAACGTAGACCGACTCAGTTTTCTCAGCCAACCTGGCTACGTACTGATGCGTGTCATCGTTGACGATGCACAGAATGATTGGCTTGAAGCCGTCCTCGCCGATTTCGGAATAATCAATCACCCCAGCCTCATCGAGCTTATAGAGCAGAAACTCCACTGCATTCCAGTTCCAGACTAGGCTACCCAGGGTGGCCGTGACGTCGGGGTTGTCGAAATCAACGCTTCCTTTTGCGTCTGCATGACGGATCAAGCAGAGAAGGATTCTGAGCTCCTGAAGTGGTGTAATTTGATCGTCCATCGTAGTTCTCATACTTAACCGCTACTCAGCTGTCCAAAAAATAGTCATGAGCGCCCTGAATGCTGCGGCGAACACCGAGCAGCCCCTCGACATACTCGTAGATCGGCAAGCCTATCTTTCGCGAACGGTCTTTTCTTGGAAGGCAAGACGGGTGATTGCAATTGCTATCGATATAGTGCCCAGGCGCTGTGCCGCATTTATCGCACACCCTAATAAAAACTCATAGGTGGCAATGCACTTTAGGTAGAGCGGCATCCGTGTGGACAGTACAGGGATTATCAGTTGGCGCAACCGATGAGCACCTCGACATAATTGTTCCCGATACCATCCTGCAACTTGTGGCCAAAAGCGCAAGCGGAGCGCGCCGGCCCACGATGGGCCAGAGGCTTGAGAATGGAAGCCCGAAGCGTATGGCGTAATGCCCCCGATACGGAACATTAAGTTCCTTTTACCCGTTATGTACCCAGATGGGGGGCACTACGGGGGTCACTGTCCTGCGTGTAGCAGTGGACGGTCGTCATCACCGCCAGGCGTTAAAGAGACTTAAGCTGGCCGTCATACCTAGAAAGCTCCAGATCCCGCAGCGCCATCAACTCGTCACTCCGTCGCATAAACTCATCTGGAGTTATTTTTTTGAGCTTGAATTCGTTGTAAAGAGCATCGGAGTTCTTCTGATAAAGCGTTAACGTATTAGTCTTGTGCACGCTTTCAGCCGCATCACCTATGCTCTTATCTCCTTCGAATACCTTTGTTAGATAGTCTCTGAGAGACTCAATGCTCTTGTGGCCTGTCCACTCCCTAACTTTGCGTAAGAACTCCTTGTCGCTGATAAGTGCTGCTTGGAACTCATCCTTGCTTTCATACTTGTGTCGTTCGACGAGCAATCTGAACAAGTTCGTGATAAAGGCATGGCGGAACATATGCGCGCATGCTTGCTCTTCAATTCCAGCCGATTCTCTGATCTTCGAGACTATCGACGTTATAGTCTCAGGTGCGATCGGTTTTGCTGTTGTTTCAGATATGAGCAAGTAGTCGTTTTGGTTTTCTGGGTATGCTTTGATCAACTTCTGTCTTGCGGCTAAGTATTTTTTGACCTCATTCAATGCAATCGCATTCACCGGAACTTCACGGACAAATGCTTCGCCGCGCTTAAGCGTTACCAGCTTTAGCATTGGATACTTCATCAGCAGGGCATCACGCAGTGACGATGTTGTCAGGGATGCGATTTCCGATCGCCGAGCGCCTGTATGCTGAAGAAGTGTGAGCAGTGCAACGTGTCGCGCTTTGAGGAACTCGGACTTGCCGCTATCATTTACCGCCTGCACCATCTTGTCAATGTTATGCTCAGAAATTGGGCTTCGTGTGTGCTCGCGGAAAGGTAGGGGGAAAGAGTGGTGCGAGATGGTAGTTGTTACTTTGTGTTGATTGTTGAAGGTGCGAATTACTTCTTCGGTGGTTAACTTGATGGTGCCTTTTGGTGATGCGAAGTTGAGGTCGCCATAAAACTCGCCAATCCAAGCTAGGAACTTTAAGCACTCTCTACCTATGTTGATGGTGGTTCTGTCTGCTCTTTTTGGTTTATCAGGTTTTCTAGGGTTGGGCTCTTCAATTAGCTCAATGATGAAATCTTCAAAAAACTTGTCGGTTATGTGATAAGGGTCGACCCTGTAATGCCAGCAGCGTCTTATCAGCTGGCTAATGTTGCTCGCGTACTGGCCTATCGTTCCACCCTTGCTGTCCTGCCTTCGGCCATCAGCAGAAATTTGCTCATGCTTCTTGGATAGTTTTAGCAAATAGAGATTGGCGATATGGCATGGCTCGTTATTTGGCCACTTTATGTATGGGAATTTGTAGAAGGCATGCTTGCGCGTCTTACCTCCGGAAAATCTCTGGAACAGATCTACATGATCTAGCGTTTCCACCAGAAATTCTTCATTCATTTTTCTTACCCTTGGCCGTGATAGATACGACCGATGCCTTCTGTATAGGCGGGATTTGATACATTTCAGGGTTTAGACTGGTTATTGCAGTGATACGCTTTAATATTTCCGCAGCGCGAATCTTGCGCGTAACTTCATCTTGTGCGCTGACTACGCCATCCAGCTTACTGCGGACATCCGATAAGGTTTGCAGGAGTATCAAGTTTGAGCGCTTCTGTACATCAAGGCTGAGATTAAGCTCCGCCAATTGCGCCAGTATCGCCTCTCTAGTTCTATTGTTTTTCGTGGGTGTTTTTTTTTCTTCCTTGTTGATAACCGACGCAGCATTTTTACGTAGGCGATCTATTGCAAGGAATCCACCCGGTATTCGCTCTTCGCTTCTTTGCTTAAATGTGTTTAAACTTATGGGTGATATATGTAGCGTCTCTCCCTCAACGATCGTTTCCAAAGCGAGCTTCGCCAGAGATGCCTGGCTAATAAGGGAGTCCCTTATAACGGCATTTTTGAGGTACTTGTAAGGCGTCGCGATTATCGCTAGTAATAACTTTCTCGTGTTCTCAATCGAGGCGGCTTGAATGGTTTTTCCCTCATCCCATTTCATCTTGTTTCCTCACAACAACAAGTATGTCAACCCGTAAACCGTTATCACTCTCCAGGAAAACTGGCTCCATGGTCATTTGGCCGCTTTCCATAAGAAAGTCAAAGTATTCTGCGAGCTGTTCTGCATCCATTAATGACACGTTTCGGGTGCCGAATTTAGCCTCAATCAGATCAACCACATCAGTATAGTACGTGGCGCCGCCAGAGGCGATACGCTCGCTGAGGGCTTGCGACAAGGTGTTTTGAAGCTCCTTGCCTGGCAGCTCCTCCGTAATGTAATTCCAGATGTGCGCCGGGTCAGTGTGCCCGAACATCCACTGCAGGATGCCTACGTTTGCCCCGTACCCACAATGGAGGAAGATTAAGGCAAAGAACCGCCTCAGTTGGTGTTGGCGGATGTAGTAGCGACGCCCCAAACTGTCGCGCTCGACCTCAAAGTAATCACAAAACAGATCAATATTTTTGTAGTAGAGGTAAACGTCGCAAGGCGTCAAAGAACTTGTGCCTATGATGCCTGGGGACGAAAACAAGGGAAGGTGCTGATCGATGAAGCCGATGCTGATCAGCTCTGTCTGGAAGTCAATGAGCGTCTGAACCATTTCCGCCGCTAGGGGATCAATGGGGCGGGCGTTTCGAGCCCTGCGACCTTTTAGACCCCGACTAGACTTGGCGATAGGGGCGATCAGCCACTTTTTGTCCGCGCTGAGACAGTTGGCAGGATCGAGGCCGCGTAGTTCACAACCCCGTTTCGCCATCGTTGCTCCTACCAACAACTGGATAGATCCGTAATAGACCGCGATGAGTTCCAGTAGCCCTACATTGCCCCGTAGCTTGCTGAAATACAGTTCCTTGCTTTCTTTTAGTTCAGTACCAGGATCCCTTCCGTTGGAGCGAGTTGAAATTCCTAGGTACTG
Source organism: Pseudomonas bubulae (assembly GCF_900618535.1). Taxonomy (GTDB): domain Bacteria; phylum Pseudomonadota; class Gammaproteobacteria; order Pseudomonadales; family Pseudomonadaceae; genus Aquipseudomonas; species Aquipseudomonas bubulae. Next base: position 188,666 of record NZ_UYJA01000002.1, read on the forward strand.
GACGCCAAGTTTAGCGATGGAGGGTTCGAGTAGCGAGAGGATAGTTGTGTCTGGGATGCCTGTGATGTTGACCTTGTGTTTCACGGAATATTTGGCGATGTTCACATAGCTTTCAAGAAGCTGCGGGCCGTATTCAAAGTGGAACTCAATGCCATCTTTGATCGCCTTGAAAATGATTGGGGTTGGGACATTTTTAAAACGGCCCATCGCCGCCCCTGTTACTTTATAGGTTGCAATCTCTCTAAGATCTTCTGGGGTAGGGAGTGGAAAATCTAGGGCAGAGATCTTTTGTAAGATGGTAAAGGCGGTGCGGTACAAGACCAAGTCTCGTTTGGTCATGCGGTCTGGGTTGCCGTTGGTGACCGGGGCGCCATCGACCTCACGAATAAAGCGATCATTACGCCAAATGAAACCTAATATGCTATGCAGGGGCTTGAGTCGCCTTTTTCCAGCCAAAGTATCGTTGTATAGTTGTGCACTGACCCATACTGAGTTGACGTTCACTCCACCATTTGGATGGGTGTGGTACATCTTGTTGATATAAAGCGCGGCTCTTATACGCGGGATCAGCTCCAGAGGGATATCAAGCACGTTCTCTTCGAGCTGAAGAGGTGTTATGTCGGAGATGGAAGGGTAATCCTCCAGGCATTTATCAATTGCCGCTGGGCTAGTTTCCTCCAGAAGCGAAATGCAGTAGTTCGCGAGACGATTGTTCCAATCGTAGGTACTCACAGCGACGTAGCTACTAGTCCCGACCTGCTCGATGATGTCACACATCACGTCATAGGTAAGTGCGCTCAGGCCATGCTCGACCAGCTCCAAGGCTTCGGCGCCTTGAAGGATATGGTCAATGAGCGTGAGCGTTCGTCGAAAAGATGCCGCCTGTGAGGCCCAGCTATTGGTGAAGCCCGGCCCAGCTGAATTTTGAGTCGCTGCTATCAGCCAGCATTGCAACGAGTTGAGTAATTTGACGTGCTGCGGATCCGTTAATAACGAGCCGTTATACAGGTGAACACGCCAATCCAGCTCTTGGTCGTTCTTGAAACCAAAATTATATTTCCACAAAGGATCCCTGAAACTTGAGACAAGCCACGGGGCCGACATGAAGTGTGATATGTCACGTTTCTTGAACAGGCTAGCGAAATGGGCGAGATGTTCAGGATACTGCATGGATCATGCTCTCGTAGGCGCTAGGGTTGCAATTTTTGACGGCGATATCCAGATGCGCTTGCAGTAGCTTGTCGCGACTTTTGAGGATGTATTTCTCGACCGTGTCGCAAACCGCAGCCCAGTATTTGGCCAACCCTCGAACAGTGTGTGGCGTCCTACTGAGATTGATGGCTTCTCTGATGGACATCAGCGCGGTCATGCTTTCAGCAGACACGGAGACACCCACCTCTACAATCTCACCATTGGCTAAGCGATTTTCTTCCCTAGTTTTGAGGTTCTCCGGAACCTCCTTGAGAGTGTACCGGCTCAAAAACTCGTGCAGTTGGTCGAAATCGTCAAAGTTAGAAGCACGAAGCAAATATTCACTGTCTTTCATGGCCTCACAGATGATTCCCTTCTGGAATATGCGCACATATCTGGTCGCGAAGAAGTCGTAGATAGCGGTGGGTAGGTAGGAGTCCAGCAGGTCTCTGTTCATGAAGGCGTGACCGAGCTTTCTGGCAAGTCTTGGCAGGCTATGATTTTGAATGTAATCCGCTACAGCTGACTGAGAGCGAACCCTAGTAATCGAGAGCTTCTTGATAAAGTCCACCAATTCGTCGCCTCTTTTCGCGGTGTGGGGAGACAACCGCTCAATGAAAAATTGTCGCATCATTGCATTCTGTTCGACTGCCGTTCGATTCAGAACGTTGCTGTTAGCAGTTCTCGGATAGTTAAAGCTTGTTCCGCATGTTAGAAATAGTTTTTGCCAAGTCGGATCGCCTTGCTTTTTAAGGTATTGACGGAGTGGTTCCGTGATCTCCTCCACCATACGAACGAGCGCAGCTGCCTTGGGATGCAGCAATATTTTTTGTTCGGAGTTCTTGCTCCCGCGCCTATCCTTGAATCCAATAAGTTCATACCCTTTGTCAGTCTTCAAGAACGAAACCCTTTTGGGGCCGTCCCAAATCACCAAGTCGTCCATGAAGGTAGTAGTAATTTCCGAGTGATATAGGGTGAGTAAGCACTGAAACGGAAGCATACTGTAGGTTGTGGGTAGGCCGAGTTTTAGTGCTAGCGCCGGAAGCCTTATTCCGTAACGACGACGCGAATCATTCGTTGTACACATGCCTTCGTCTTCGAAGGTGCGACAAATATTTGCGAAGCCTAGCTTTTCGAAGTTAAGGCGATTTTGGGGGTTGCGGACAACACGCTCCAGAAGCATGCCGTTCCCAGCTTCTCTGACTCGAATTCGTTGCGCTTTGCGAATTGCCAACGCCTCTGATAGTCCCCATTTTTCGATGCACGACAGATCACTGGTAATCTCTCCATAAAGGAGGTCGATTGCCTGGATGTCCGTGACATGCACGGGTACTTCTGTCAGAAGTTTGTCTTTGATCTCAATGCCATGCTTGTTCTTCTTGATGTTGAACTCGGAGCCTGCCTTACTCTTCCCTGCAGGCAGAACTATTGCGTCTTCGTCAGCCGACCAAACATCGGTTTTGAGGAAGCATCTTATGATCAGGTTTCGCATAGTTCTGAAAGTTCGAGCATTGAGTTCTGGGTCTTCGTTGCGCTCGTATTCAATGTTCTGGTAGTGCCAGAAATAGTGCTCGAAAAAGTCTTCCATCATCTCCGGTGACTGGAACGCTGCCGGAGGGAAACGAAAGCTTTGCTCAGATATGTATTTGGCGAGCTTATTGACCATCGCGCTCGACACTTTGGCGCGCTTCAAAGAGTCGCGTCTGATCGCTTCATGGAAAGCTTTGGTGAACTCAGGGCCGTGCGAGTGATACATCGCAACTAGCTTGAGATAAACCGATTTTCCTTTCTTGCCCTTGACCTTCCACCCACTCCAGAAGGAGACGATCTCCGGGTCTAGCTTGTGCTTGCTCTCTTGCCATGTCTGTTCAAAGTAAGGCAACCGGGCACGAGACCAGATCACTGGCTGCAAGCCGGGAACAAGGTCGACCAGACCAGAAATCATCTCAGTAACAGCAATTGATCGTTGACGAACTATGTACTCTTCAAGCACAGCTATGTCGCCAACGTGAAGGCTTCCAAGAAAGCTTTCGACCAGCCACGTGAGTTTTTCAGCATCAAGGTTTGTCAGGCTGAGGTACTCGCCCAAGCAGTGGCAGTGACAGTCGAAAAGCTGCAGAGCATTCCTATTGTCTCTATCAAGTGTGGTCGGTGACATCAGCAGCTTGTATGCCAGCTCTTCATCAATGGCCTGCAGCGGGTAGTGGGTGACGTAGCCTTTGCTTTTGATGATTGTCACGGTTTTATTTACCCTTGAAGGCTGACTTTATCCTTAAAATGTAGCGGATTTTAAGTATTTGACAATGTGTCAAATCAGCAAACTCAGCGAGCGTAGTCTGGATGCCGATCTGGCGTTGGCCTTGAGCCTCAATGGGCGTGAGCTGTTTCGGGATGAACAGCCGCTGAAAATTCTGCTGATGTCCGCCACTCTTGAGGGCGAACGACTGGCGAGCATTCTCGACGATGCGCCGATCTTGCGCAGTGAGGGCCGCATGTACCCGGTGGCGATGCGCTGGGGGCGGCCGTTTGTGCCCGGTGAATTTATCGAGCCGCGAGTGGTGCAGACCGTACTTGATGCCATCAACGATGAAAGCGGCAGCCTGCTGGTGTTCCTGCCCGGGCAGGCGGAGATTCGTCGGGTCAATCAGCAACTGGCCGACGCGCTGGGTTCGCGCAGCGATATTCTGCTGTGCCCTTTGCATGGAGAACTGGATCTGACGGCCCAGCGTGCGGCCATCGAGCCTGCGCCAAAAGGCCTGCGCAAGGTGGTGCTGGCCACCAATATTGCCGAGACCAGCCTGACTATCGACGGCGTGCGCGTGGTGATCGATGCCGGGCTGGCGCGTGTTCCGCGGTTTGACCCGGGCAGCGGCATGACCCGCCTTGATACCCAGCGCATTTCCCGCGCCAGTGCCACCCAGCGTGCCGGCCGCGCCGGGCGTCTGGAACCGGGTGTGTGTTATCGGCTGTGGTCCGAGGACCAGCACGCGCAGTTGGCGGCCTATGGCAGTGCGGAGATCCTGCAGGCTGATCTGGCCGGGTTGGCGCTGCAACTGGCACGCTGGGGTGTCACTCCCGAGCAACTGATCTGGCTCGATATGCCGCCCTCGGCCAGTTATGCACAGGCCCGACAATTGCTCGATCGGCTGGGTGCCTTGCACGGAGCAAAACTCACCCCCCACGGCGAAGCGATGGCTGAACTGCCTGCACATCCGCGGATTGCCCATCTATTGCTGCGCGGTCAGGACCTTGGGCTGGCCGACATGGCCTGTGATATCGCGGCGTTGTTGGGGGAGCGCGATATCCTGCGCGGCGTCGGAGCGGACCTGCATAGCCGGCTGGCCCTGCTGTCAGGCGAAAGCCGCGCCGCACGGGGCGGGCAGGGCGGTGTGCAGCGGGCCAAACAACTGGCCCGGCAGTATCGCGGGTACTTGCGTGGCAAGGCCAGGCAGCCGGTCGCCGACCCCGACCACCCGCGCTGGCTGGGTGCCTTGCTGGCGCTGGCCTACCCCGATCGGGTCGCCCAACAGCGTAAACCCGGTGGGGCGGAATATCGTCTGGCCAATGGCCGTGCGGCGTTGTTCAGCGAAGTGGATGGCCTGATGAAACAGCCCTGGCTGGTCATCGCCGATTTGGGCAGCCGTCAGGGGCAACGTGAAGAACGCATTTATCTGGCGGCCGAGTTTGATCCTGCCTTGCTCGAGGGTGTTTTGAGCGAGCAGGTCAGCGTTGTCGATCAACTGGACTGGGATGAGCGCGAGGGTGTGCTGCGTGCCGAGCGCCAGCGCAAGGTCGGCGAGCTGGTCCTCAGTCGCGAGCCATTGACCGGGCTCGACGAAGCGGCCCGTACGCAAGCGCTGATCAATCTGGTGCGACGCAAGGGGCTGGAGCTGTTGCCGTGGACGCCCGAGCTGCGCCAGTGGCAGGCGCGGGTAGCGTTGTTGCGTCAACTGGACCTGCAGATCCAGGGGCACAGTGAATGGCCCGACGTCAGCGATGCCGCCTTGCTGGCCGGGCTTGAAGACTGGTTGGGGCCGTATCTGGGGCGTGTGTCGCGGCTCAGTCACTTTGCCAGCCTCGACCTGTCGAGCATTGTGCATAACATGCTCAAATGGCCGCTGCCCCAGCGCCTGGACGAACTGGCGCCCCACCATATCAAGGTGCCTTCAGGGTCTTCGGTGCGGCTGGACTACAGCGAACACCCGCCGATTCTGGCGGTGCGCCTGCAAGAGTTGTTTGGGCTGGCGGACACCCCGCGTATTGCGGGCGGGCGCCAGGTGGTCAAGTTGCACCTGCTTTCTCCGGCAAGGCGTCCGGTGCAAGTAACCCAGGATCTGGCCAACTTCTGGCGAAGTACCTATGCCGAGGTGAAAAAAGATTTGAAGGGGCGCTACCCCAAGCATTACTGGCCCGATGATCCGCTGGTGGCCGAAGCCACGGCGCGGATCAAGCCGCGGAAGCCGTAGCGACCGGGCGTACGCATCGCGAGCAAGCCCGCTCCCACAAAAATTGCGCAGTTCTTGTGGGAGCGGGCTTGCTCGCGATGGCATCAACGCGGTGAGTAAAGCTTCACGACCCGATATAGCTGGTCTTGACCACGGTGTAGAATTCTTGCGCATAGCGGCCCTGCTCGCGCGAGCCATAGGACGAGCCTTTGCGCCCGCCAAACGGCACGTGGTAATCCACCCCCGCCGTGGGCAGGTTGACCATCACCATCCCTGCCTGGGAATGACGCTTGAAGTGATTGGCATATTTGAGCGAGGTCGTGGCAATACCCGCCGACAAGCCAAACTCGGTGTCATTGGCCATCGCCAGGGCGGCTTCGTAGTCTGCAACCTTGATGATATTGGCCACCGGGCCGAACACTTCTTCGCGGCTGATGCGCATGTCGGCCGTGCTGTCGGCAAACAAGGCCGGGGCCAGGAAATAACCCTCGGTATCGCAGGTCACCAGGCTGCCTCCGGCAACCAGGCGGGCGCCTTCGTTGCGGGCGATGTCGATGTAACCCAAATCCTGGTCGAGCTGCGCTCGGGACACCACCGGGCCGATATCAATCCCGGCCTGCAAGGCATGCCCGACCTTGATCGAACGCATGCGCTCGGCCATCGCCTCGACGAATTTGTCGTGGATGCCCGCGGTAACAATCAGGCGGCTGGAGGCGGTGCAACGCTGGCCGGTGGAGTAAAACGCACTCTGCACCGCCAGTTCGACCGCTTGCTTGAGGTCGGCATCGTCGAGGATGACCTGTGGGTTTTTACCGCCCATTTCCAGCTGCACCTTGGCCTGGCGCGACACACAGCTGATGGCGATCTGGCGACCGACGCTCACCGAGCCGGTAAAGCTTATACCGTCCACTTTCGAGCTGTTGACGATAGCGTCGCCGACCACGCGGCCGCTGCCCATCACCAGGTTGAACACGCCTGCCGGGAAGCCTGCGCGAGCAATGATCTCGGCCAGTGCCCAGGCGCAACCCGGTACCAGATCGGCCGGCTTGAACACTACACAGTTGCCATAGGCCAGGGCCGGGGCGATCTTCCAGGCGGGGATGGCGATGGGGAAGTTCCATGGCGTGATCAGGCCAACCACGCCCAGGGCTTCACGGGTGACTTCTACATGCACGCCCGGGCGTACCGAGGGCAGGTAATCACCCGACAGGCGCAGGCATTCACCGGCGAAAAACTTGAAGATATTGCCGGCACGGCTCACTTCACCGATGGCTTCGGGCAGGGTCTTGCCTTCTTCGCGAGCCAGCAGGGTGCCCAGTTCTTGCTTGCGGGCGAGGATTTCGCTGCCGACCTTGTCCAGCGCATCGCTGCGCGCCTGGATGCCGGAGGTCGACCAGGCAGGGAACGCAGCCCGTGCCGCATCAATGGCAGTCTGGACCTGGGCGACGTCAGCCTTGGCATATTCGCCAATCACATCGCTCAGGTCGGAGGGGTTGATATTGGTGCTGTATTCAGTGGCTGTTACCCACTCGCCACCGATGTAATTGTCGAAACGCTTTGAACCAGTCATCAAATTTCTCCACACGTGGACAGGCATCGATTTCCAGTAGTTATACGTCATCGTACGACTTCAGGCAAAAATAATCGGCGCGGCGAAACTGAGCGAGGGAGGGAACCGTCTGATTGGGTTTCAACTGTGGGAGCTAGCCTGCTCGCGAAGACTGTATTCGCGAGCAGGCTAGCTCCCACAGGGTCAGTCTGCAGGCAGCAGCAATCGGGCCAGCACCGGCAGGTGGTCGGAGATGGTCTGGGTGTCTTCCTGGCGCACATAGCCTTCGATGCGCTGCAGCTTGGGGCTGTGGAAGAGGTAGTCGAGCGTACGGTCGGGCTCGTCCGCGTCGGGGAGATTGGGAAAGTGGGTCAGCCACAGTTCGCGGTCGATGCCGGTAGCTTCAGGGTTGCTGGGGATCATCGGGTACTTTTCCCAGAGCAGGTGCAACTCGCTGTCTTGCGAGTAGCCCTGGCGCAATGGCTCGGGCAGGCGCAAGTACTGGCCGATGGGCAGCAGGTTGAAGTCCCCGCCGATCAACCACGGCGTGCCCTGGCCTTCCAGCTTGTCGGCCAGTTCGGCGACAGTCTGCATTTGCAGGCGCAGGTTGCTGTTGTTGGCGGAGGGCGCATCCAGTTGTGTATTGATTGCTGCCAGTTGCCCGCCATCATTGAGCGGCAGGTAGTTGACCAGCAGCGCAGGCCTGGGCTGGAACTGACGGCTGAGAAAGTTGGTATCGGCCAGGGGCAATTGCAGACGTTCTGCGTGTTCGATCTGGAAGCGGCTGAGGGTGACCAGAGAGCGTCCGACACTGCCGAAAATATGCCAGTCGGGCACAAAGTCGGCCTTCCAGGTAAAGGCCTGGGTGCTGCAGGGGTAGAGGTCGATCAGGCGTTCTTGCAGCAGGGCCAGCTGGTTCTGGTAATCGCTGGCCTTGGCGTTGTCATCGACTTCCTGCAACAGCACGAGATCCGGGCGTTCGTCACGTATGACCCGCGCTACCTCATCAAGGCTGAAGGCCATGTCTTCCCGGGTGGGGCGGGTGTCAGGGCCGCTGCCGTCAGCCAGGTTGTACCAGAATACATAGCGCTTGCCGGCCAGGTACTGGATGTTCCACGTCATTACCTTGAGCGCCTGGCCTGGTACCAGCACCGGGGCGGTGCCGGGGCACGTCAGGGGCAGCACCTCGCGGGCACCGGGCCGCCATGTAACGCTATAAACCAGACATGCCAGCAGCGCTGAGATCAGCAGCAAACCTGATGCGGTGCGGCGTAATAAACGTGACATGAGCTCGACTTAATAACGTTACAGGGAAGGCTCGAACATACCCGACGGCAGTGCGGCCTTCCAAGGTTCTTTGTGTAGGAAATTTCTGTTTTTATAGTTCTGACTTTTCGCTGATCAACATAAATAAACGAAACAGTACGACGGAAACAAACAACTGCAAGAAGCTGTTGGCGCTATCGAGTGCCAGCGATAGCAGTGTGTTGTCGTCTTTGGAAAACAGGGTGTAACTGAATTCCTTGAGCAACATCAGAGGGCCCAGTACGGCCAGTATGCAAACGAAAATCCGCCAGAAATGCCCGCGGGTCAGGGTGAAGCTCGACTTCATGGCCGCCAGCGGAGCATCACCACGCAATACCAGTCGGTACTCGGAGAAGGCCAGTACCACGGTCAGGAAAATGCCCGGAATAAAAAACATCGAAAGCCCCAGCACGATCAGCAGCGTGCTGATTGCCGAGAGCAGGGCGAACTTGGGCCAAAGATTAACCGCCGAGGCCAGCAGGTCGCGGTTGCGCGGGCTTTCGCCCTGGCTGCGGGCATCGAGAAACAGGATCAGGGCGGCGGTGTACAGAGGGTACAGCAGCAGCCCGACAACCAGGCCATAACCGGGCGATGCATCCGGGCCTGCGGCGTTGTCGACAATGTGCTGCAGCACAGCTTCAAGGATGACCAGCGGCAGGCACAGCGTTACGATTTGGCTCAGATTGCGCTGGAAGAAGTACAGGGAGTCGCGAAGAACAGTCAGCGGATTCATTGGCAGTTGTCAGCAGTCAAGAGCGGTGCGTCACTTTAACCGATGAGACGCCAAGATGAACAAAAGTTCACGCAGGCCTGATGCTGTTGAAACGGGTTGTAGTGCCCCAATAACGCGTTTGAGCTTCTGCGTAATGCAAGGGGCAGGTTTCTATCTGCAATCGAAAGAGGTTGTCATGAACAGCGAAGAGCAAAGCCTGATTGACGGGTTGTTTACACGGTTGCAGCAGGCCGAGGCAGGATCAGCCCCGCGCGATGCCCAGGCCCAGGCGCGGATCAATGAACATCTGGCGCGTCAGCCTGCGGCAACGTACTACATGGCTCAGGCGCTGCTGGTGCAAGAGGCTGCGCTCAAGCAACTCGACCAGCAGAACAAGCAATTGCAGGCAGAACTGGCTCAGGCGAAGGCTGCTGCGGCACCTGCGCCATCTGGGGGGAGCTTTCTGTCGGGACTTTTTGGCGGTGGCGATCGGGTATCGGCCCCCACGCCCGGCCCAACGTCGGGCACCGGGGGCTGGCGTGATGGCCCGGCAGCGGCTCCTGTCGTGGCCCCTCAACCAGCAGCAGCGGCGCCGGCCCCAGCATTGGGCAGCGGCTTTTTGGGCGGAGCCCTGAAAACGGCAGCGGGTGTGGCGGGCGGCGTGATGCTGGCGCAAGGCATCAGTAGCCTGTTCCACCACAATCAGCAGCCGCAGATTGTCGAGGAGATCATCGAACAACCAGGTTCTGTCAGCGACGCTGGCTGGGGCAGCGGCAACCAGCAATACGCCAATAGCGGCTCGGGAATTGAAGACGTCGGCCTGGACGATGACGGCTTCTTTTCTGACGACGACTCCTACGTTTGACTTCATCGCCCGGTGCCTTATTGCACGCCGGGCGGTTTATCCGCGCAAACCCCCGGCAGGCTGGCATACTGCAGCCTTGTTTTTCAGTTGCGTGCCCGCTGCCCGGGCGCCATGAGGTTTGCCGGTGAAAAAAATTGCGGTCTTCGCGGATGTGCAGAACCTTTATTACACGGTTCGCCAGGCCTATGGCTGCCATTTCAATTACGCCGCCCTGTGGGCTGATATCAGCAAGCGCGGTGAAATTGTCGAAGCCTATGCCTATGCGATTGACCGGGGTGACAGCAAGCAGCAGCAGTTTCAGCAGATCCTGCGCAACCTCGGTTTTATCGTAAAACTCAAACCCTATATCCAGCGCAGCGATGGCTCGGCCAAGGGCGACTGGGATGTGGGCATTACCATCGATATCATGGACTCGGCAGCCAATGTCGACGAAGTGGTACTGGCCTCGGGTGACGGTGATTTCGACCTGCTCCTGGAGCGTATTGCCAGCAAGCATGGGGTTGAAACCGTGGCCTACGGTGTGCCCGGTCTGACGGCCAACTCATTGATTCGCGCTGCCAGCCGCTATGTGCCGATTGAAGGCAATTTGCTGCTTAAGTAACCCTTATTTTTTACAGGATTGACCAGGTTTGGAACGCATCGCGGTAATTGACTTTGAGACCACCGGCATCTCCCCGAGCAGCACCTGCCGGGCCACTGAAATTGCCGTGGTGATTCTTGAGCGCGGTCGCATTGTCGAGCGTTATCAAAGCCTGATGAATGCCGGTGTGCGGGTGCCTGGGTTTATCGAGCAGTTGACCGGCATCAGCAACGCCATGTTGCGCACCGCGCCGTCGGCTGAGCAGGTGATGAACGAGGTCAACGAGTTCGTCGGCATTACCCCGTTGCTGGCGCACAATGCTGCGTTTGACCAAAAGTTCTGGGATTTTGAAATGGGCCGCATCAAGCGCACCCGTTTACAGAACTTCGCCTGTTCATTGTTGCTGGCGCGTCGCCTGATGCCTGCGGCGCCTAACCACAAGCTGGGCACGCTGACCACCTTTGCCGACTTGCCCCACACCGGCAAAGCTCACCGGGCCATGGCCGATGCGGAAATGGCGGCCAACTTGACGGCTCACCTGGCTGAGCAACTGCGCCAGAAGCACGGGTTACGTGAATTGAACCACGACCTGTTGTGCAGCTTGCAGAAAGTCCCGGCGGCGAAGATCAATGAGCATCTCAAGCGGTATCGCGGGTTTTAAAAGCGACCCTCTCCCTTTGGGAGAGGGCTATTTGATCTCCATCGAAAAGTGTACGGCCCCTTTTGGTGCGTTCTGTTACTTATTATTTCCCGGCGCCCTGTCTAAACTCTCCAGTCCCCTGCCTCTGCCCTTGAGCTGCCTTCATGCCTGCCGCACGTCGTTTTCCGCTACAACTGATCGGTGCTTTTTTTGCCTTGTACATCATTTGGGGCTCGACTTATCTGGCTATCCGCATCGGTATTGAGTCCTGGCCCCCGTTGATGATGGCTGGCGTGCGCTTCCTGATTGCGGGCAGCCTGATGTATGGCTTTATGCGCTGGCGCGGTGCCCCCGCACCCACTGCCGTGCAATGGCGTTCGGCAGCCATGATCGGCTTTCTGTTGCTGGCGTGCGGCAACGGCGGTGTGACCCTGGCCGAACACTCGGGCGTAGCTTCCGGCGTCGCCGCCCTGGCCGTAGCCACCGTGCCCCTGTTCACCCTGCTGTTTGGTTACTTCTGGGGCAACCGCAACACCCGCCTGGAATGGGCCGGGATTGTCCTGGGGCTGATCGGCATCGGCATGCTCAACCTGGGCTCCAACCTGCAGGCCAGTCCTATGGGCGCGGCGATGGTGATCTTTGCCGCCGCGGCCTGGGCCTTTGGTTCGGTGTGGAGCCGCCACTTGCCACTGCCAGCCGGGCCAATGGCCAGCGCTGCTGAAATGCTCACCGCCGGTGCCGTATTGCTGGCGGGCAGCCTGCTCAGTGGCGAGCGCATGACTCAAATGCCCACCGCTGCAGGCTGGGGTGCGCTGCTGTATCTGGTGTTCTTCGGCTCGATCATCGCCTTCAGCGCCTATATGTACCTGCTTAAGAATGTGCGTCCGGCGGCGGCCACCAGCTATGCCTACGTCAATCCGGCGGTGGCGGTCATGCTGGGGATTGCCTTTGCCGGCGAGAGCATCGGTTTTGAGGAGTGCCTGGCCATGGCGGTCATCATCAGTGCGGTGGTGTTGATCGGTTTGCCACAGTGGCGCAAGCAGAAACCGGCCTGAATTAGGGTAAACTGCGCGCCATTGCAACTTATGCACCCACGCGCTGACCTTTTTCGACGGTATCCCCATGACATTCGCCACCCTTGGCCTGATCGAACCCCTGCTGCGCGCCCTTGAGACGCTCGGCTACAAGACCCCAACCCCGGTTCAGGCCCAAGCGATTCCCGCAGTACTGGCTGGTCGCGACCTGATGGCTGCGGCCCAGACCGGTACCGGCAAAACTGGCGGTTTCGCTTTACCGTTGCTGCAGTCGCTGACCATGGAAGGCCCGAAAGTGGCCAGCAACTCGGTGCGTGCACTGGTGCTGGTGCCGACCCGCGAACTGGCCGAACAGGTTCACGAAAGCATCCGCCAGTACGCCGAACACCTGCCGTTGAGCACCTACGCGGTGTACGGCGGTGTCAGCATCAACCCGCAAATGATGAAAATGCGCAAAGGCGTTGATGTACTGGTGGCCACACCGGGCCGTCTGCTGGACCTCTATCGCCAGAAAGCGATCAAGTTCAACCAGCTGCAAACCCTGATCCTCGACGAAGCTGACCGCATGCTCGACCTGGGCTTCTCCGAAGAGCTGCGTGATATCTACCGCGCCTTGCCGAAAAAGCGTCAGACCCTGCTGTTCTCGGCGACCTTTTCTGACGCGATCCGCCTGTTGGCCGAGCAGATGCTCGACAACCCGCTGAGCATCGAAGTCAGCCCGCGCAACGTGGCGGCCAGCAGCGTCAAGCAGTGGGTCATCCCGGTCGACAAAAAGCGCAAGGCCGAGCTGTTTTTGCACTTGTTGCGCACCCAGCACTGGAAGCAGGTCCTGGTGTTCGCCAAGACCCGCAACGGTGTCGATGAATTGGTAGGCAAGCTGCAAGGTCTGGGGATCAACGCTGACGGTATTCATGGCGACAAGCCACAGGCCACGCGCCAACGGGCGCTGGACCGCTTCAAGGCCAGCGAAGTGCAGATTCTTGTGGCTACCGATGTGGCTGCCCGTGGCCTGGACATCGAAGACCTGCCGCTGGTGGTCAACTTCGACCTGCCCATCGTGGCCGAAGACTACATCCATCGCATTGGCCGTACCGGTCGTGCCGGTCAGAAAGGCGAGGCCATTTCCCTGGTCTGTGCTGATGAAGTAAACATGCTGTCGGCGATCGAGATGTTGACCCGTCAGACGTTGCCACGCCACGAAGAGCAGGATTTCGAGCCTGAGCACCGAGTGCCTGAAACTGATGCTTCGGGGCAGGTGATCAAAAAGCCGAAGAAGCCGAAAAAACCGAAAACCTCGGGCGGTGGCGGCAAGCGCAATCTGGGCAAATGGGTGGATAGCGGCGAAGCAGCACCTGCCGAGCCATCGGTAAAGCCGGTGCGCAAAGTGCCTGTATTCAACACCGGCCCGCGCAAGCGCAAGCCGTAAGCCCGGTCGAGGCTAAAAACTCCAACTGTGGGAGCGAGCCTGCTCGCGAACGGCCTTCGCGAGCAGGCTCGCTCCCACAGGGACGGTCAACGTTTAGCCTTCAACCAGCTTAATACCCCTAACCCTGCGGCACGACCACTGGCAAAACAGCCCGTGAGCAAGTAGCCGCCGGTGGGTGCTTCCCAATCCAGCATCTCGCCTGCACAAAACACGCCGGGTAATTGCCTGAGCATCAGATTTTCATCCACAGCCTCGAACCGCACGCCACCGGCGCTGCTGATGGCTTCGTCCAAGGGGCGGGCTTTTATCAGCTTCAACGGTAGCGCCTTGATGGCCTGAGCCAGTTGCGCCGGGTCATTGAAGCATTCTGCAGGCGCCAGCTCGCGCAACAGCGCCGCTTTTACCCCATCAATCCCCAGCTGGCTGTGCAAATGCTTGCTCATCGAGCGTGAGCCGCGGGGTTTGGCCAAGGCTACCTGGATTTTATCCACAGGCTTGCCCGGCAGCAGGTCGATCAGGATCGTCGCTTCACCCTGTTGATTGATCGCTTCACGAATCGGCGTCGACCAGGCGTAAATCAAGCTGCCTTCAATGCCTGTGGCGGTAATCACGCATTCGCCCAGGCGCGGCGTGCTGTGTTCCAGGGCAATGGCGATGTTTTTCAGCGGGGCGCCGGCGAACTTGCTGCGCAGCACCTCGCTCCAGCCCGCCACATCAAACCCGCAATTGCTCGGCTGCAAGGGGGCCAGGTCAACGCCGCGCTCAGCCAGCAAGGGCAACCAGGCACCGTCCGAGCCCAGTCGCGCCCAACTGCCACCGCCCAGGGCCAGTAGCACCGCGTCGGGGTTGAGCTGCTTTTGGCCTTCGGGACTGTCCACCAGCAACTGGCCATCGGCCTGCCAACCCAGCCAGCGGTGGCGGGTGTGGATAACTACACCGGACTCGCGCAGGCGCTTGAGCCATGCGCGCAGCAGCGGCGCGGCTTTCATATCGGTGGGGAACACCCGGCCGGAACTGCCGACAAAGGTTTCGATCCCCAACTCATGAATCCACTGGCACAACGCATCGGCATCGAAGGCGCGCAGCAACGGTGCCATCTGCGGTGCGCGTTCGGCGTAGCGCGACAGGAAAGCCGGGTAGGCTTCGGAATGGGTGATATTCATGCCGCCGACCCCGGCCAGCAGAAACTTGCGGCCCACCGACGGCATGCCATCGTAGAGATCGACCTTCATCCCAGCCTGACTCAACACTTCGGCGGCCATCAAACCGGCGGGGCCACCGCCAATAATGGCGACGTGACGGGAAGGGAGTGTGGAGGGTTCAGTCATGGCAGGGCTGCAAATCGGCGAAATAGGCCGGGCATTCTACCTGACTGGGCGGAGCAGATCCCCTGTAGCAGCAGCCTTCGTCCCTCGGCAGCTGCTACAGAGATAGCGATGGCTGTACGAAAAACATACAGCCCTCTGGAGGCCATGTTCTCTGTGCCCTGCAGGCGCTTTCACTCAGGTTATCCACAGGCAGTTCCACAGGCATTGTGGGTAAAATCACACCTCAGTGACAACCTGATGACAGCCAGACCTTCTGTGCACTGTGATGCAATATCCCGTGGCGGCGCGCCAGGGCCTTGCGATCCTTGCTGTATCCGCCGCCAATCACCCCGACCACCGGTATGTCGCGACCCAGGCAGTGGCGCATCACGCTCTCGTCACGGGCCGCCACACCTTCATCGGTGAGCTTCAAATAGCCCAGGGCGTCGTCTTTATGCACATCGACCCCGGCGTCATACAGCACCAGATCCGGTTGATACAACGGCAGCAGGTAATTGAGCGCCTCGTCCACCACTTGCAAATATTCAGCATCGCCCATACCCATAGGCAGGCCGATGTCCCAGTCGCTTTGCGCCTTGCGTGCCGGAAAGTTTTTTTCGCAGTGCAGGGAAACGGTAATGGCATCCGGCGTATGTTCAAGAATTCGCGCAGTACCGTCGCCCTGATGCACATCGCAGTCAAAAATCAGTACGCGGTTTACCCGGCCGCTTTCCAGCATATAGCGGCTGATGATCGCCAGATCGTTGAAGATGCAAAAACCCGCCGGGTGATCGTAGTGCGCGTGATGAGTGCCGCCCGCCAGATGGCAGGCCAGGCCGTGTTCAAGCGCCTGCTCGGCGGCCAGCAGAGATCCGCCCACGGCGCGAACGGTACGTCGCGCCAGTGCCTCGCTCCAGGGCAGGCCCAGGCGGCGTTGATCTTCGCGGGCCAGCTCGCCTGCCATATAGCGCTCGATATAGCTGCGGTCATGGGCCAGGGCGAGGATATCCACAGGGCATAATTCGGGACGCAGCAGCTCTGCATCAAGGGTCAGCCCGGAGTCGACCAGGTGATCGCGTAACAGGCGGAACTTATCCATAGGAAAACGATGCTCCGCTGGAAACTGCGGGCTGTAGTCATCGTGGTAAATCAGCGGCACTGGCATAGGGATTTTCGCGTCGTAACGAGCGCTGGATATTACCAGCGCTGTACACTCTCATCATATGTAAAGCCCGGTAACAAATCGGAGAGGACGGATGGAGCAGATCAAAGAGCTCGAAAGTGCCCGTTTGCACTTGCGCCCCTGGCGTGACACAGACTTGCCCGAGTTCGCTGCCATGTGCGCCGACCCTCAGGTGATGCGCTATTTTCCGGCGCCCCTGAGCCGCCTTGAAAGCGCCGCGCTGATTGGCCGGGTTCGTGGTCACTTTGCCGAATATGGCTACGGGGTATGGGCATTGGAGCGCAAGGACACCGGCGCCTTTATCGGCTTTACCGGGCTGATGAATGTGTCGTTCGAGGCGCCGTTTACCCCTGCCGTAGAAATCGCCTGGCGTCTGGCTCCCGAACACTGGGGCCTGGGTTACGCCAGTGAGGCGGCCTGGGCCGCGTTGCGCTGCGCCTTTGATCGCCTGGCCCTGGACCAGGTGGTGTCGTTTACCAGCGAGCTGAACCTGCCCTCGCAAAAAGTCATGCAGGCGATTGGCATGCAGCACGATGTCGACGGTGATTTTGAACACCCCTTGCTGCCCGCAGGCGACCCGCTCAGGCCCCATGTGCTGTACCGGATCACGCGGGCACAGTGGCTGGAAACCCTGCACGGCTAGGCGGTGTGTTTAGCGGCGCAAGCCGAAAATTTTGACCTGCGTAACGAAGATTACGACGGTAATGCTCTGTGTGAGGAGAATCTGAATGAGCCAAGTGTTGGATGATCTGGTCAATTTGCTGACCCTGGAACCGATCGAAGAGAACCTCTTTCGCGGCAGCAGTCAGGACTTGGGCTTTCGCCAGTTGTTCGGTGGTCAGGTGCTCGGTCAATCGCTGTCGGCCATGAGCCAGACGGTTGAAGACGCCCGCCACGTGCATTCCATGCACGGCTATTTCCTGCGCCCTGGTGATGCCGGTTTGCCCGTGGTGTATCAGGTTGATCGCGTGCGGGACGGCGGCAGCTTCAGCACGCGCCGGGTGACCGCGATCCAGAAGGGCCAGCCGATTTTTACCAGCAGCGCCTCGTTTCAGTACGACGAAGGCGGTTTTGAACATCAGACGACTATGCCCGACGTTGTGGGCCCTGAGAATCTGCCCTCGGAACTGGACATGATGCGCCTGCGTGCGCACCTGATCCCCGAGTCGATGCGGGAAAAACTGCTGTGCGCCAAGCCTATCGAGTTCCGCCCGGTGGTAGGAGAAGACCCGTTCAACCCCAAGGTTACTGATCCGATCAAGTACGTGTGGTTTCGCGCCGACGGCACCTTGCCCGATACCCCGGCGCTGCATAAGTACCTGCTGGCCTACGCCTCGGACTTCGGCTTGTTGACCACGTCCTTGCTGCCCCATGGCAAAGGGGTATGGCAAAACGATATGCAGGTCGCCAGCCTTGATCACGCACTGTGGTTCCATGCCGACCTGCGTGCCGATGACTGGTTGCTCTACGCCATGGACAGTCCATGGGCGGGCAATTCCCGTGGATTCTCCCGTGGCAGTGTCTACAACCGCGCTGGCCAACTGGTGGCTTCGGTCACGCAGGAAGGGTTGATCCGCCATCGCAAGGACTGGGCATGACACTCAAGGACGTCAAACACTGGGTTTTCGACATGGACGGCACCCTGACTGTTGCCGTGCATGACTTTGCCCTGATCCGCCGTGAGCTGGAGATCCCGGCGGATGCCGATATCCTCACTCATCTCAACGGCCTGCCCACCGAGGTGGCGGCGGCCAAACACGCCTGGCTGCTGGAGCATGAACGCGAGCTGGCACAGGCCTCCACCGCCGCGCCGGGCGCGGTTGAGCTGGTGCGCGACCTGGCGGCTCGTGGCTGTCGTCTGGGGATACTGACCCGAAATGCCCAGGAGCTGGCGCATATCACCCTCAAGGCCATTGGCCTGGGCGAATGCTTTGCGCCCGAGGATGTACTGGGCCGGGACAACGCGGCGCACAAACCCGACCCGGACGGCCTGCTGCAACTGGCGCGGGCATGGGATGTAGCAGCGGCGCACATGGTAATGGTGGGGGATTACTACTTTGACCTGGCGTGTGGTCGCGCGGCAGGCAGCAAAACCGTACTGGTCAATGTTCCTGAAAACCCGTGGCCGGAACTGACCGACTGGCATGCCAAAGACTGCTACGCGCTGCGCCGGTTGCTCGGTTAACGAAATACGCGTAGCAGCTGCCGAAGGAACGAGGCTGCGTTCGACGGCGAAGCCGTCGTAAATCCAGGCAGCGCGGTGAGTCAGTTAAACCGTGCACTCAGACTTCACGATCGCTTTGCAATCGAACGCAGCCTCGTTCCTTCGGCAGCTGCTACACAGGGTGCTCTTACTCGCCAAACAACGCCTTCTGACCTTCAGGCGAGGTAAACATCTGATCGCCGTTGTGCCCCACCCCGGGCACTTCAATCAACCGTTGATTGAGCCCTTGTGGATGGCGCTGGGTCAAATACTCAAAGTAGTTCTTGCCCCTTACCAGCCTGAACGCCCCCTGGGCCTCGGCTTCGCAGCCTTTATCAAGCGCCGGGTGGTTGGGGTCGATGTCCTTGGCGCCTAGCAGATAGGTAATGTCGCGCTCTATATAGGCCTGTTCCAACTGTCGGTGTTTTTGCCCATCTGCGTAGGCTGGCAGATCCTTGAGCCCGTATTTCCAGGTATTGAAGCCCGGGCAGTTTGCAGCATCAAAGGTCGGAATCGGTCGCTGTGCATTGAAGTAGGCATAAGAAGACGGGTTGGCCACTACATAGCGCACCTTGATCCCGTCTGCCTGCAAGGCCTTGTCGGCCTGGGCGGTCAGGGCATAGCGCTGCACCACTTGGGCGCCGCCGGAGTGCCCGGCAATCACCACCTCGCGCAAGGCCGGGAAGCGCTTGCGGTCATCAAGACGCTCAAGGATCTGATCCAGTGCCGCGTAGGAACTCAGTGCCTGTGGGCTCACAGCAGGGGCACCGGCCATCCAGTCATTGGCATGCCAGCGCAGCACATTGTCGGGCAAGGTATGGCGCGAGCCATCGCTTTCATTGAGAAACTGCGGTGCAATGACCAGGGTTGTGGACAGCTGCCCGGCCTGCGTCGCGGCTTGCTCGGCGCTGTGTAAATATGTCTGGGCGTTGCGCAGACGACCATGAATCACGATCAGTGCGCGTTGCACCTGAGGCAGTGGCTGTTTCCAGTCCTGACTCACCCCGACACTCAACTCGCCGGGGCCGATCTTGAGATGTTCGGGGCTGAGTTCTTTAACTCCGTGCTCGGCTGCTTGAACCACAGAGCAGGCCAGCATCAGGCCTATTAATGAAGCGATAGAGCGTATTCCCATTTAAAGCCTCGCTGCCGAGAAGGTATCGCACTGGTTGATATTGCCTTGGGCAAAACCGGTCTTGAACCACTTCACCCGTTGTGCCGATGTGCCGTGGGTAAAAGAGTCCGGCATCACACGGCCCTGGCTTTGCTGCTGCAAGCGATCATCGCCAATGGCATTGGCGGCGTTCAAGGCCGATTCTATATCGCCTGCTTCCAGCCAATTGTGACGTTTTTGCGCAAGGTTGGCCCACACCCCGGCCAGACAGTCGGCCTGCAGCTCCTGGCGCACCAGCAAGCCACCATCGCCTTCCATACGCTTGCCTTGTTGACGGGCCATCTGCATTTTCGACGACACACCCAGCAAGGTCTGCACATGATGGCCAACTTCGTGAGCGATCACATAAGCCTGGGCAAAATCGCCAGCAGCCTTGAAGCGTTGGGCCATTTCCTGGAAGAAACTCATATCCAGATAGACCTTTTGGTCGGCCGGGCAATAAAACGGCCCGCTGGCAGCTGTTGCAAAGCCGCAGGCCGAATTGATCTGGCCGCGAAACAGCACCAGGGTCGGGTCTTTATAGCTGCGTCCGGCTTGCTGAAACACTTGGCGCCAGGTGTCCTCTGTGTCACCCAGAATCGCCCGTACAAAATCGGCCTGCTCGTCATTGGCCGCCGGTGCGCGACCGGCTGGCTGGGTGACCTGAGGCGAAGACTGTTCGGTGAGCTGGCCGCTTAACTGTCCGAGGATCTGCATGGGGTCCTGCCCGGTCAACAAACCGATGCCAACAATCACCACCACGGCCATCAAACTCAGACCTTTGCCGCCGCCAAACCGCATCCCGCCACCACCACCGGTGCCTTGATCGCGTACGTCTTCGACATTATCGCTACGTCGACCTTTTTTCCAAAGCATGGGGGAGTCCTCTGATAAATCGTGTGTTCAAGTGTTGTTGCTGAGTCGGGACAATGCCAGCCCGGCTGTCAGACGTTTCTTGGGTGGGGGGCGAGTATGGCATTGCGCTAAAAAGACCTGAACGCCTTAATACAGTTCCGGGCATCGGGCTGAAGTGGTTGAATACGCCACGCCAATCCCCGCCCCGGAGTTGTTAGCCCTGTGAATATCGATACCCGTATCAAGTACCGCCACCTCGTATGCTTTTTGGAGATGGCGCGCCAGGGCAGCCTGGCGCGGGCGGCGGATGTGCTGGCGGTAAGCCAGCCGGCGATGTCAAAAACCCTCAAGGAGCTTGAGGAGTTACTGACGGTCAGCCTGTTTGTACGCAGTAAAAGCGGGGTCACCCTGACCGAGGCCGGGGTGGCCTTTCTGCGTTATGCGACACCTTCGGTGCAGGCCTTGCGTGAAGGTGTGAATGCTCTGCGGGGTGGCGAATACGTGGGCGGTATGGTGCGTCTGGGGGTGTTGTCGACGGTAGAAAGCCTGCTGATACCCGAGTTGGTGCAGCGCCTGCACGCCAGGCATTCGTCGCTGGTGGTGAGCGTCGTGACCGGGCCCAGCGCCTATCTGTTATCGCAGTTACGGGTAGGCGATGTCGATTTGGTAGTGGGGCGCATGACCGATAGCCCGGAAATTCAGGGTATGAATTTTGAGCATCTCTACAGCGAATCCATGACCCTGGTGGTGCGCGCAGATCACCCCTTGATCCGGGGACCGCTGGACCGCAGCCAGCTGGAAAATTACCCGCTGGTTTTGCCATTGGCCAACACCACCATTCGCACCTTTGCCGACAGCCTGTTTGTGCAGTGCGGCATCAGCCAGTCCCGCCAGCGCCTGGAAACCCTGTCGATCACCCTCAGCCGGCGTTATGTGCTGCGCAATGATGCGGTGTGGATCGCCCCGCTGGATGCCGTGCGCCTGGACCTGGCCAGTGGCGAGCTGCAAGAAATCGACCTGGGCCAGCGTGAGCCGGGCGGTTCGATCGGTATTTGCAGCAACGCCCATGTGCCGATGTCGGTGGCAGCGCAAGGGTGTGTCGAGGTTTTGCGTGAATTGGGCCAAGCTTACGGCGAAGGCATTTATCCATAACCATTTAGTTATGGATAGGCCTGGCCTTTTCAATAGTCGTTACGCCCCTGTTGGTTAAAACTGGCGCCCAGCCTTTATAAAAACAACAGGAGATCGACATGTCTGATGCAGACAGCCGGCGCTTTATCATCCGTGACCGCAACTGGCACCCCAAAGCTCTGACCCCTGACTACAAGACTTCCATTGCCCGTTCCCCGCGTCAGGCGCTGGTGAGCATCCCGCAATCGGTGAGTGAGACCAGCGGGCCTGACTTTTCCCACCTTAAGTTCGGCAAGTTCGACAACGACTTGCTGCTGAATTTCAATAATGGCGGTTTGCCGATAGGCGAGCGGATCATCCTGGCAGGTCGCGTGCGCGATCAATATGGCAAGCCGATTCCTCATACCTTGGTGGAAATCTGGCAGGCCAACGCAGGCGGTCGATATCGTCACAAGAACGACCGCTACCTGGCGCCGCTGGACCCAAACTTCGGCGGCGTAGGCCGCACCTTGACCGACAGTGAAGGTTATTACAGCTTTCGCACTGTCAAGCCAGGGCCCTACCCGTGGCGCAACGGGCCAAACGACTGGCGCCCGGCGCATATCCACGTTTCCATCAGTGGCCCCTCGATTGCCACGCGCCTGATTACCCAGCTGTACTTCGAAGGTGATCCGATGATCCCCATGTGCCCGATCGTCAAATCGATTACCAACGCCGATGCCGTGCAGAGCCTGATTGCCCGGTTGGACATGGGCGCGGCCAATCCGATGGATTGTCTGGCCTATCGTTTTGACATTGTGCTGCGCGGTCAGCGCCAGACTCACTTCGAAAACTGCTGAGGAGCCCCGTCATGCCTATCGAACTGCTACCGGAAACCCCATCGCAAACTGCTGGTCCCTACGTGCATATCGGCCTGGCGCTGGCTGCGGCCGGCAACCCGTCGCGTCCAGAGGAAATCTGGAGCGAAATGGCCAGACCCGATGCTGCGGGCGAGCATATTGTGCTGTTTGGCAACGTTTATGACGGTAATGGCCACCTGGTGCGCGACTCTTTTCTGGAGCTTTGGCAAGCCGACCATAAAGGGGTCTATGACGAAAACTTCGACTCGGAAAAAGCCTTCAACAGCTTTGGTCGCACCGCCACCACCTTCGATGCGGGTGAGTGGACACTCAATACTATCAAGCCGGGCGTGGTGAACAACGCAGCTGGCGTGCCGATGGCGCCGCATATCAACGTGTCGCTGTTTGCCCGGGGTATCAACATCCATTTGCAGACGCGGCTGTACTTTAGCGATGAGCCAGAAGCCAATGCCAAGTGCCCGGTGCTTAACCTGATCGAACAGCCGCAACGGCGTGAAACCCTGATCGCCCAGCGTTGCGAAGTAAATGGCAAAACGGCCTATCGGTTTGACATCCGCATTCAGGGCGAAGGCGAGACGGTGTTCTTCGACTTTTAAAAGGATATGAGGCAAATGCAAAATCTGTAGCAGCTGCCTCGTTCCTTCGGCAGCTGCTACGGGAATTATGTGCGGCTGCGCCGCTGCTGCCACGCCGCCGCCAACCCGCTGGCACAGATAATCGCAATACCGACCCGGCTGGCCAGATCTGGTGTGTGGTCAAATAGCAACCAGCCCAATATCCCCGAGAATACGATCTGGCAGTAACTGAATGGCGCCAGCAATGCCGGTGCAGCAACGCGAAACGATTGGGTCAGCAGCAAGTGCGCAGTCATGCCCAGGCTGCCCAAAGCCAGCATTTGCAGGCCGTGGGTCAGGGTTGGCGTTTGCCAGAAAAAAGGCACCAGCGCACTCATCACCAGCACATTGAACAGCCCGGCAAAAAAGTTGCTGGTGGTAGGGCTGTCGTACGCGCTGAGTTTGCGCGTGAGGATTTGATAGCAGCTAAAGCACAACGCCGCCGCCATCGGCAATAACACCGCTGGGGTAAACAGTTCGCCACCCGGGTGGATGATGATGACCACGCCGATAAAGCCGCACACCACCGCCAACCATTGCCCCCGCGTGACCGTCTCGCCCAGCAGCGGCCCGGATAAGGCCGCCACCAGCAGCGGTGCCAGAAAGTTGACCGCGGTATTTTCAGCCAGCGGGATAAACAGCAAGCCATAGGTGAAGAACAGGCCCGAGCCCAGCAGGCAGATAGCCCGCAACACCTGAAGCAAAGGCCGTTTGCTGCGTAGTACACGCAACCCCGACTGCGGCAGAAAGATCCCTGCCATCAATACGGTATGCACCAGGTAACGTGCCCACACCACCATCACCACCGGGTAAAAACCACTGAGGTACTTGGACAGCGCATCGTGGCTGGAGAACAGCGCTGTGGCCGTCACAATCAGCAAGATGCCCTTCAAGGGTTGGTTCACCCCCGAAAGGGGTGTGGGTAATGTCATCGAATACCTCGGTGTTCTATGCGCTAAACCTGCGGGATTTTTCGCGGTGCCATGAAGTACATCCACACTAACGCAATGAAGTACATCGCTGGAATCATGGTGAACAGCAAGGTGTAATTATTGTTGGTGACCGTCAGCACATAGCCCACGAACTGGGTCATAAACATCCCGCCGATCGCAGCGCACATGCCGCCAAAGCCGAACACGGTGCCCATCATATGTTTGGGCGTGTAGTCCATCACCATGCTCCACACGTTGGCCGTCCAGGCCTGGTGCGCACCTAGGGCCAGGGCAATGGCGCCCACGGCGACCCACAGCTGGCTGGAGCCTGCGGCCATGACCACGCCGATGATGCTGATGGCACACAACAGCATCGACACCAGGCGCGCCTTGACTGCCGCCATGCCGCGTTTGATCAGAACCGATGACAGGATCCCGCCGCCCACACTGCCGAAATCGGCAGTGATGTAGATGATGATCAGCGGGATGCCCATTTGCGTCACGCTGATGCCCAGGTTGTATTGCTGGTTCAGGAACGGCGGCAGCCAGTACAGGTAGAACCAGAACACCGGTGCCGTCATGGCGTAGGACAAGGCGAATGCCCATGTGCCGCGCATCTTGAGGATGGTGCCGAACGAGACGGTGGTTTGCTCAGGCTCTTTCTCTTGTTGGATGTAGTCCAGCTCGGCCTTGGTGACGGTCGGGTGCTCTTCCGGGTTGTAGTACTTCAAACCCCAGAAGATCAGCCAGATACCGCCCAAGGCTGCCATGCACAAAAAGGCCGCCTGCCAGCCCCACACATGCAGTACCAGCGGCAACATCATCGGCGTGAACATGGCGCCTACGTTGGTGCCGGCGTTGAAGATGCCGCTGGCCACGGCGCGCTCGCTGGCCGGGAACCACAGGCGCGTGGTTTTTACGCAGGCCGGGTAATTGGCGGCTTCAGTGATGCCGAGGATAAAGCGGCAGATCATAAAGCCCACCGCCGAAGTGGCCAGGCCATGGGCGCCGGTGGCCAGGCTCCACAGCAACACGGCGCAGAAGAACACGCGCTTGACCCCGACACGGTCGATCAGTCGGCCTTGCAGCACGAAGCCGATGGCGTAGCCCACCTGAAACCAGAAGTTGATGTTGGCGTAATCCATCGCCGTCCAGCTCATCTCCTTGGCCAGGATCGGTTGCATTACGCCCAGGGCAGCACGGTCGATAAAGTTGAGGGTGGTGGCGAAAAACACCAGTGCGAGCATGCCCCAACGGGTTTTGCCAGTCGCCAGGGTGCCGCGAATCTTGTCACCGATTCCTGCGTTTGGAGCATGGGCAGAAGTGGTGCGTGCAGTCGGAGAAGGGACCATGGATGTTTACCCGTTTCTTGGAATTTTTATGTGGTGTTGCACAACAAGTGACGCAGGGAGTACGGGCTTGATGGTGGCGAGTGGACAAAAAGTCGTCAATTCAAGATAGGCCATATTGTTCGATAATCGCACGCAAAACTAACCGGTTGGTACAGATTGGTTGCTCAATAATAGGGCGCCCTTAATAATCAAGCCATTAAGAAATGCCGTCGCCTGCAGGCTGCGCCAATCCTGGGAGTTATAAATGAAGCGTTCGATCGCCACGGTTTCCTTGAGCGGCACCCTGCCGGAAAAGCTCGATGCCATTGCGGCGGCAGGTTTTGACGGGGTCGAAATTTTTGAAAACGACCTGCTGTATTATGACGGCAGCCCCCGAGAGGTGCGTCAGATATGTACCGATCTGGGGTTGGAAATAAGCCTGTTTCAGCCGTTTCGTGATTTTGAAGGCTGCCGCCGCGATCGTTTGGCCCGCAACCTCGACCGCGCCGAACGCAAGTTTGACCTGATGCAGGAGCTGGGCACCGATCTGGTGCTGGTGTGCAGCAATGCCGCAACGGATTCGGTGGGTGACCGGCAGATTCTGCTCGATGACCTGAGCCTGCTCGCCGAGCGCGCCGGGGCGCGCAATCTGCGTATTGGTTACGAAGCCCTGGCCTGGGGCCGTCATGTCAACACCTGGCAACAGGTCTGGGACCTGGTGCGCGAGGTCGATCACCCCAACCTCGGCGTATTGCTCGACAGCTTCCACACCCTGTCCCTCAAGGGTGACCCGAGTGGCATTGCGCAGATTCCCGGTGACAAAATCTTCTTTGTACAGATGGCAGACGCCCCGATTCTGGCGATGGATGTGCTGGAGTGGAGCCGTCACTTCCGCTGTTTCCCGGGGCAGGGCGAGTTCGATCTGCCAGGCTTCCTGGCACCGATCATACAAAGTGGCTACACCGGGCCGCTGTCGCTGGAGATCTTCAACGACGGTTTTCGCGCCGCTCCGCCCCGCGCCAATGCGGCCGATGGCTTGCGTTCGTTGCTGTATCTGGAAGAGAAAACCCGCGAGCGGCTTGCCCTGCAAAATGCCCCGGTCGCTACCTTGGAGCCATTGTTCGCCCCGCCCGCTGCCAGCCCGTACGACGGCATCGAGTTTCTCGAATTTGCCGTGGATGAAAGCCAGGGCGCGCAACTGACCCACTGGCTCGAGCGACTGGGTTTCAGCAAGGCCGGGCAGCACCGCTCAAAAAATGTGAGCTTGCTGCGCCAGGGTGATATCAACCTGATCCTCAACGCCGAACCCTATTCTTTTGCCCATAACTTTTTTGAGGCCCACGGTCCATCTTTATGTGCCACTGCCATTCGGGTGCAAGACAGTGCCAGCGCACTGGCCCGTGCCGTGGCCTACAAGGGGCAGCCTTATCGCGGGCTGGTCGGCCCTAACGAACTGGAGCTGGCGGCAGTGCGTGCGCCCGATGGCAGCCTGATTTATCTGGTGGACAAAGACGCTACCGGCAAGCCGTTGTATGAATCTGACTTCAACCTCACGTCAGCCCCATCACCCCAGGGCGGCCTTAAACGCATCGATCATATGGCGATGGCATTACCCGCCGACAGCCTCGACAGCTGGGTACTGTTCTATAAGAGCCTGCTGGATTTCGAAGCCGATGACGAAGTGGTGCTCCCCGACCCCTATGGTCTGGTAAAGAGCCGCGCGCTGCGTAGCCGTTGCAGCTCGATTCGCTTGCCGCTGAACATTTCCGAAAACAGAAACACCGCGATCTCACATGCTCTGTCGAGTTATCGCGGCTCGGGTGTGCACCATATCGCCTTTGAGTGTGACGACCTGTTCGCCGAAGTCAGTCGCGCCAAAGCCGCAGGCGTGCCGCTGCTGGATATCCCGCTCAATTATTACGACGACCTGGCTGCACGCTTCGATTTCGATGACGAATTCCTGAGCAAACTGGCCTATTTCAACGTGCTGTATGACCGCGATGCCCAGGGTGGCGAGCTGTTTCATGTGTACACCGAGGCGTTTGAAGGGCGGTTTTTCTTCGAGCTGCTGCAACGCAAAAATGGCTATGCCGGGTATGGCGCGGCGAACGTTGCGGTGCGCCTGGCGGCGATGGCCAAGTCACGCAGTGGTGCGGTGCGTCAGGCAAAGTTGTAGGGCGACTTCCTTCATGGGGCGGGGCGCCCCATAATCCCGGGCACTCCAACCTGGCCGTGAGCCTTAAATGACCAATACTCCAGAAGTCGATACCGGCGCCACGGCACCGCTAGTCGAACCGCGCAAAAGCCGTAAGAACAACCCTGAAAAGACCCGGGAAAATATCCTGCAAGAAGCCATTGTCGAGTTCGTCGAACAAGGCCTGGCGGGGGCGCGGGTGGATGCGATTGCCGAGCGCACTAAAACCTCCAAGCGCATGATCTATTACTACTTCACCAGCAAGGAGCAACTCTACGTCGAGGTGCTGGAGAAGTTGTACGGCGAAATCCGCAGCATCGAAAGCTGCTTGAATCTGGATCAGCTTGAGCCGGTTCTGGCGATTCAACGACTGGTGGAATTCACCTTCGACCACCACGACATGAATGCGGATTTTGTGCGTATCGTCAGCATCGAAAATATCCACAAGGGCGAGTACATCAAGCGCTCCGAAGGCATCAAGGCCATGAACGACACGATCGTGCAGGCACTTGAAAACATCCTGCAGCGCGGGGTTGAACAACGGGTGTTCCGTGCCGGGCTCAACCCGCTGGATGTGCATTTGCTGGTCAGCTCATTCTGTTTTTACCGCGTATCAAATCGCTACACCCTGGGTGAAATTTTCCAGGTCGACTTCTCTGATCTGCAGGTCAAGCAGCGTCAGCGCGACATGATGTGTGATGCCGTATTGCGCTATTTGCAGGCGTGAACAGGCGGCACACTTTGTACTAATGAAACACAATACCAATTGAAAATCATTCTCGACAAAAAGTAAGATAGCGGCCCCTTTCCTTCATGCTCAGGGAGTCGGTTTGTTGGATACGGATCTCAAGGGCTTGTTCCTCAAGCATGCCAGTACCCTGCGCGGGTATCTGGCGCGCAAGGTACGAGACCCACAGCTGGCCGCGGACCTGGTGCAGGAAAGTTTTCTGCGCATGGCCGAGCGTGACCGCAAAGAGCACATCGACAACTCCCCCGGTTACCTCTATCGCATTGCTGGCAACCTGCTGGTCGATCACATTCGTCAGGAAACCCGGCGCAAGACCGATACGGTCCCCCATGAAGCACTGGCCGAAATCGAAGACGAAATGGCAGGGCTGGAGGCCCAGGCGATGGCTGAACAACAGCGCATGGCTCTAAAGCAGGCATTGTCCGAATTGCCCGAACGCACCCAGGAAATCTTCCGTCTCAACCGCATCGAGGGCATGACCCATGCTCAAGTTGCGCGCCATCTTGAAATTTCCGACAGCTCAGTGCAGAAGCATCTGTCGAAAGCTTTGGCTTACGTCATGCAGCGTCTACAAGAGCCCGAGAAATAACTTTCAAATATGTGGATGAACGGCTTACTGAGTTTTAGCCGGCGAGACGTCACTGCTTATATATAACGAGAAATAGAGATTCACACCTGATGAGCCAAGGCCCCGAACAGCAGAGCATTACTGAAGCGGCCGCCGAGTGGGCGGTGCGTCTGCACGCGGGTGCGTTGAGCGAGGAGGCGCAGGCGCAGCTGGAGCAGTGGCTGGCGGCCGATAAGCGCCATCCAGAGGCCTTGCGCTTTGCCGAGCAGACCTGGGCAGCGCTGGGGGATTTGGCGCTGGAGCCGCGGCCTGTTGCCCATCGCCAGCGACCAGCAGAAGCCCGACCCGCGCCTGTGAGCCGACGTCGACGGCCGTTGCGCTGGGCCGGACGTGCTGCAGTGCTGTCGTTGGTAGTCGCAGTTGGCTGGTTTAGCGGCCCGACGATACTGATACAGATGCAGGCCGACTACCGCACAGGTGCGGGAGAAATCCGCACGGTTCAGCTCGACGACGGCAGCTCGGTACAGCTGGATGCCTCCAGTGCCATCAGCATCGACTACGACACTGGCGAGCGGCGTATCAGCCTGCTGGCGGGTTCGGCGGTGTTTGACGTGGCGCCCATGGACGAAGCCGAAACCCGGCCTTTTGTGGTGCAAAGTGCGGGCGGGCGTACCCGAGCGCTGGGCACGCAATTTGTGGTGGGCCGCGAAAGCCGCGATCAGGCCTGGGTCGGCGTGTTGCAACACAGCGTTGCCGTGAGCCTGCAAACGCCGCCGGCCCAAGGCGCAGCGCAGCAAACCCTTGAGGAGGGCCAGAGCGCCCGCTACAGCGCAGCGCAGGGTGTAGAAAAACTGCCCGGTTTCGACTTGAGCGCAGCCACCAGCTGGCGCCGTGGTGTGCTGGTATTTGACCGCCAGCCATTGGGCCATGTGATCGAGCAGCTCAACCGCTATCGCCCCGGCCAGATCATCTTGGCCAACCCGGCCCTGGCCAGTCGACAGGTCAGCGGCGTATTCCGCCTCGAAATGCTCGACAGCGCCCTGCACACCCTTACCCAGGAGTTGCAGGTGCAGCGCGTCGAACTGGCGGGCGTGAGCCTGGTGTATTGAGCCACCACAAAGCTCTGCAGCGCTTTTTGAAAATTAATCGCAAAAACCTTTACTGACTTTTCCCCCATCTTACGTCTTGCTATTGAGATTCATTCGCAAAGCAGCTCGTAAGCCTGGGGAAAATAAAAATGATGGGTAGTCAGCGCAAAGGGGTGCAATCCGCAAGTCGGTTAGCCTTTGCAGTTCATGTCGGGATTGTCGCCCTGTTGGCGGCGCAAATGCCGGTGCAGGCCGCAGAAAAAGTCAGCAGCGCCGTTCAGCAAGAATTTATCGCCTTCCATATTCCGGCCCAGCCGCTGGACAAGGCCGTGCTGATCTTCGCCGAACAGGCGGGCCTGCAAGTGCTGTTTGACAGCCAGATGCTGCGCGGCCTGAGCTCCGTGGCGCTGAATGGCGACCTTGGCGTGCAGGAAGGCCTGGCGCGCTTGCTGGGCAACAACCCGGTGGAATATCGCTTTACCGGCGAACGGCAGATCACCCTGACCCGCGTCAGCGGCGAACACAACGGCGCCCTGGCCCTGGGCACCACCTCGGTGACGGCCAGTGAGGGTAATACGGCGGATTGGGTTTATCAGACGCCTGAAGGGGTGTCCGTGATTACCAGCGAGCAAATCAACAAGCGCGCCCCCCGCCACACAGCCGACATGCTCGAAGAAACCCCCGGTGTCTACACCGCAGTAGACCAACGCGACCCAGGCTTGTCGGCCAATATCCGGGGTCTTCAGGACTATGGCCGGGTCAACATGAACGTTGATGGCATGCGCCAGGACTTCAGCGTCAATGGTCACCAGCATCGCAACGGCGTGATGCTGATCGATCCGCAGATGATCTCAAGTATTGAAATTGATAAAGGCACTCAGTCGGGCATGGGCGGTGCTGCAGTACTCGGGGGGATCGCCACCTTTAAAACCATCGAAGCCAGTGATTTTTTGAAAAATGGCAAAGAGTTCGGCGGACGTATCCGGGCAGGTAGCGGTATCGGTGAATTGGGCAACGGTACTTATTTCAACGGTGGTGGAGTGTTCGCCATTGGAAACGACATTGGCGATGCCTTGTTTGCCTACAGTGAACGACACTTCGGCAACTACCGTAGTGGCCGGCAAAACGCTGACAACCTGGGGGATGAAATCCGCGTCAAAAAAACTCGCCGCGAAGCCTGGAACAACTGGCTGAACAATGAGGTGGGGGATGCAGGCAGTGTGACGCGCTCGCAGATGGTCAAGTTCGGCCTCAACCTGCCCAATGATCAGCGTGTACAACTGAGCTATCTGAATACCGACAGCGACAGCAATGATTCATGGACCTACGCGATCAACAACGAGACGGACTATGACTACGTCCGCCATAGCAAGAACAATCTGGGCACCGCCAACTTCGGGCTGGACTACAGCTTTAATCCCGACAACGAACTGATCGATTTCAAGGCCAAGCTGTATTACGTCACCACTGAACTGGTGCGTTCCAACGCCGGGCACCAGACAAGCGAAGTAAGGAACAACTACGACCCGTACAAGGACTATTTCCGTACCGATACCTGGGGGCTGCAAGGCGAGAACACCTCACGCTTCAACTTCGATACCTACGGTCTTTTGACCTGGAATTATGGCCTGGAGATGTACCAGGACACCTTCAAGCCAAAGAGCAATAAAGTTGCGGCCTTGAGTGAAGCGGTAAAACCTTATGTTGATGGTGCCGACCCTTCTGGCAAACGCACTATGGCCAGCCTGTTCAGCAATCTGGAGTACAACTACAACGACTGGCTGACCCTCAATGGTGGCTTGCGCTATGACCGTTATCGTCTTGAAGGCAAGACGGGGATGACGCTGTATCGTCAAGAAATCATTCGGTATGAGAATGGTGTGCCGGTGGTTAATCTGGATCCGGCAAAGCGTGTCGAAGATACCTACGACCTGGACGAAGAGAGCGGCCAGTTTTCACCGACGTTCGGTCTTGCGATCAAGCCGGGTGTGGACTGGCTTCAGTTGTATGCACGTTGGGGCAAGGGATGGCGCCCACCGGCGGTGACCGAAGTATTGATGACGGGGCGGCCTCATGGCGGCAATGCCCCTGAACGGGTGTTCCCAAACCCCTTTCTCAAGGCAGAGGAATCCAGAGACTGGGAAGTCGGCTTCAATATATTTAAAGAGTCGTTATTTTTTAATAATGACCGTCTGGGTATGAAGGTTTCTTATTTTGATAACCGAATCAAGAACTTTACGTTTATGCAGTACGGTATCGCGCTGCCTGAAGCATCAAATAATTTTGGTGATCTGGCATACGTTAATAACTTGAATGATACCCGTTTTAGGGGGCTTGAGTATCAGCTCAACTATGATATGGGGCGTGCGTATACCAATTTAAGCTACACCCATATGATTGGTGCTAACGATTTTTGTGCAAATGATCACTATCTTGGGGGCGCCAAAAAAGCCGGAAAAATCCTGAAGAGTTATTTGGAGCGTTATGTAAAGCCGGATGGGACAATGGGCTTTAGAAAAGTGAGCGAGTATGAGTACCTGGATGATGATAAAAGCAACAGCTACGTCGCGTGCGGCGGGATCATGGGCAGCGCGGCGCATATGCCCGCAGACCGGGGATCTTTAACCGTTGGTGCACGCTTTCTGGAGCGACGCCTGGACACGGGTATTCGTTTGCGCTATAGCCGCGGTAACGGTGCCGATATGAATGCCCATAACTATTACAGTATCGAGCAAGCGACCTGGCCTAAGTACAGTGTGTATGACCTGTATGCCAGTTACTGGCCCACTAATGATGTGAACCTCACGTTAGTGCTGGAGAACGCCACTGATGAGGCATATTTCGTTGCCATGGGCGATGCCAATAACTTGAGTTTGGCTCGGGGTCGTACATTGAGCGGAATGCTCGAATACAAATTTTAAAAAACAGCGATTCTGTCGTTGTTAAAGATTTTGCTCGTATTGAGCAAAAGCACGCAGACGTGTGCAGGTTGTCACTAAATCTATCAATGGAAGAAAGTAAATATGACTATCTCAGTAACTTACAACTCTCTGTACGGCGATATTTCGGTTAAGGATGTGTTAAGCGAATGGTCGACCGGTTTCCGCACTGCCGATCATGGCACAGTGAATACCGGTGGTTTCAACACCGGTGGTCGTGCAATGACAGGCGAGCAGTATGCAACTCAGGGTGCCAATGGTTCGAAATACGCCTTTGTGGCTGAGAGCAATACGGATAATGGTTTGAACTACGTGTTTAACCCGAAACTGTCTGCGGGCGACAACATGAACCACTACCTGTGGGGCAACCTGGATAACGTGCAGTTGGGTGAAGTGCTTGGCGGTGGTAAGGGCAGCGACTTTACCTTGGGCGACTACACCGCCTCCTTCAACGGCCTCGACCTGTCTGCCGCCAGCGATGCCGGCCGTGCGGGCAACGCTGTTCAGGACGTGATCTACGGCCTGATGAAAGGCGACGTATCGGGTCTGGAAGGCGTGCTCAACAACCTGCTGAGCGGGTTCGGCCTGAGCACCGATTCAACCTTCGACCAACTGGCGGCAGCTGGCCTGGCTCACGCCGATGCACCACTGGCGGCTGATATCAGCCTGGTGGGCGTGCTGGATGTGGCTCAGGACTGGGCACTGGCGGCGTAACTCCCGCCCACCTCAGTGAACTCCAATCCTGTGGGAGCCGGGCTTGCCCGCGATGGCATCGGCATGGTCTGGCAGTCAGACCGCGCCGCTTGCATCG
The DNA here is from genome assembly GCF_900618535.1 of Pseudomonas bubulae. Lineage (GTDB taxonomy): Bacteria > Pseudomonadota > Gammaproteobacteria > Pseudomonadales > Pseudomonadaceae > Aquipseudomonas > Aquipseudomonas bubulae. The sequence goes on from NZ_UYJA01000002.1 coordinate 222,330, forward strand.
CAGGCAAGCCAGCTCCCACAGGGTTTTCGGCCCATATCCTCGGAACCTTTCCATGACCCGGCCCAAAGCCAACGAGATGCTGGCTGCCTTGACGGCCTACAAACGTGCTTTTTTCAATATCGGCCTGTTCTCGGCCGTGATCAATTTACTGATGCTGGCCCCGGCCCTGTACATGCTGCAGGTATATGACCGGGTGCTGGCATCGGGCAATCAAATGACCCTGTTGATGCTGACGCTGATGATCCTCGGCCTGTTTGGCCTGATGGGGGCGTTGGAGTGGGTGCGTAGCCAGGTGGTGATCCGCCTCGGCACGCAGATGGACATGCGCTTGAATCAGCGCGTCTACGACGCCGCTTTCGAGGCGCAATTGCGCACCGGCAGTCCGGCAGCAGCGCAGGCGTTGAATGACCTCACCAGCCTGCGCCAGTTCGCGACGGGCAATGCGCTGTTCGCGTTTTTCGACGCGCCGTGGTTTCCGGTGTATCTGTTTGTGATCTTTATGTTCAGCCCCTGGCTGGGGCTGTTGGCCTTGGGCGGCGCGGTACTGTTGATGATTCTGGCGTGGGTCAATCAGCGCGTTTCCCAAGCGCCGCTCAAGGCCGCCAGCGAGTTGTCGGTGCAGGCCACCCAGCAGGCCAGCGCGCATCTGCGCAATGCCGAGGCCATTGAAGCCATGGGCATGCTCGACACCTTGCGCGGGCGTTGGCTGGCGCAGCACACGGCCTTTTTGGCGCAGCAGAATCTGGCCAGCGAAAAAACCGCCACCGTCAGCGCCTGGTCCAAGGGCGTGCGTCTGGCCCTGCAATCCCTGGTGCTTGGCCTCGGTGCCTTGCTGGCGGTGCAGGGGCAGATCACGGCCGGGATGATGATTGCCGGCTCCATTCTGATGGGCCGGGTGTTGAGCCCCATCGATCAGTTGATCGGCGTGTGGAAACAGTGGAGTTCGGCGCGGCTGGCCTATCAGCGTCTCGAAGCCTTGCTGCACAGCTATCCGGCTCGGGCGCAACGCATGGCTTTGCCCGCGCCACGGGGCGAGCTGGCGGTGGAGCAATTGAGCGCCAGTGCGCCCGGCACCCGTCGCGCCACCCTGGCCAACCTGAGTTTTACCCTGCCGGCCGGGCAGGTGCTGGGGGTGATCGGGCCTTCTGGTTGCGGCAAGTCAACCCTGGCCCGGCTGCTGATCGGCGTATGGCAGCCGCTGGCGGGCAAGGTGCGGCTGGACGGTGCCGAGCTGTCGCAGTGGGACAAACACCAGCTTGGCCCGCACTTGGGTTATTTGCCCCAGGACATTCAGCTGTTTGCCGGCACCATCGCGCAAAACATCGCACGCTTTGCCGAGGTGGATGCCGACAAGGTACTGGCCGCCGCGCAACTGGCGGGTGTGCATCAGCTGATTCTGCAATTGCCCGACGGTTATGAAACGCGCCTGGGCGAGGGTGGCGCTGGTTTGTCCGGCGGGCAGAAGCAGCGCATCGGCCTGGCCCGCGCGCTGTACGGTCTGCCTGCGGTGATCGTGCTCGACGAACCCAACTCCAACCTCGATGAAGCCGGGGAGCAGGCCTTGTTGCAGGCCATTACCCAGCTCAAACAGCACAAGCGAACCCTGATTTTGATCACCCACAAACCCAATGTGCTGACCCTCACCGACCAACTGTTGATCCTGCGCGAAGGCCAGCTACAAGCCTTTGGCCCCACGGCCAAGGTGCTCGGCGCGCCCGCTGCAGCTAAACCTGCGGCGCCCAAGCCGGCGATGAACGTGAGCTACCGGCTCGGTACGGCAGAGGCGAACAAGGCATGACGCAGTTAAATGCCAAGGCCGTTGGCGACAGCAATGTGCTGCAACTGGATGACACCCGATATGCGCGCCTGGGCTGGTTGTTGATGCTCGGCGGCTTTCTCGGATTTCTCGGCTGGGCCGCATTGGCACCGCTGGATAAGGGCGTTGCGGTGTCGGGCAAGGTGATGGTTTCGGGCCATCGCAAAGTGGTGCAACACCCCAGCGGCGGGATTGTTGAGCGCATCGATGTGCGCGACGGCGACAAGGTGGTCGCAGGCCAGGTACTGATTCGCTTGAAGGAAACCCCGCTGCTGGGTCAGGCCCAATCCTTGCGCAGCCAGTTTTATGGCTCGCTGGCCAGTGAAGCGCGGCTTAATGCCGAGCGCGACGGTGTGGCCAGTGTGAGCTTTCCCACCGAGTTGACGGCATTGGCGAGCGAGCCGGAGGTGGCGTCCAATCTGGCTTTGCAACGGCAATTGTTCGATAGCCGGCGTCAGGCATTGCTGCTGGATCAGCAGGGTATCGATGAAAGCATCGCGGGCGCCGAGGCGCAGTTGCGTGGGGTACGTGACTCCCAGGCCAGCAAGGTGCTGCAGCGCACGGCCCTGGCCGAGCAGTTACAAGGTTTGCGTGAGCTGGCCCGTGAAGGCTATATCCCGCGCAATCGCCTGTTGGACAGCGAGCGGGTGTACGCCCAGGTGCTGGGTTCGATCAGTGAAGACTACGGTCGCATCGGCCAATTACAGCGACAAGTGCTGGAGATGCGTCTGAAAATTCGGCAACTGGCCGAGGAGTATCAAAAGGAAGTGCGTACGCAACTGGCCGATACCCGGGTTCGCACTGAAGACCTGCGCAATCGGCTGGCGTCGGCCGAGTTTGAGTTGGCCAACAGTCAGTTGCGCGCGCCGGTGGCCGGGATTGTGGTGGGCCTGGATGTGTTTACCGAAGGTGGGGTGATCAAGCCCGGTCAGGCGCTGATGGAAATCGTGCCCCAGGGCGAGCCCCTGCTGGTCGAGGCCCGGGTGCCGGTCGAGCTGGCCGACAAGGTGCACGCCGGGTTGCCGGTGGAGCTGATGTTTTCGGCCTTTAGCCAGAGCACCACGCCGCGGGTGGCGGGGGAAGTGATGCTGGTGTCGGCGGATCGCCAGGTCGATGAACGCACGGACGAGCCGTATTACACACTGCGTGCCCAGGTCACTGAAGCAGGCATGGCCCAGTTGGCAGGGTTGCAGATTCGCCCGGGCATGCCGGTTGAGGCATTTGTGCGCACGGGCGAGCGCTCGATGCTCAATTACCTGTTCAAACCGCTGCTCGACCGTACTCACATGGCATTGGTGGAAGAATGACCGTGCGCCAGTTTGTATGTGGATTATTGATGGTGTGCACGGGGCCGGTGCAGGCATTGGGGTTGCTGGACGCCTACGATCTGGCCGTGCGCAATGACCCGACCTTCCAGGCCGCCATCGAAGAGCGTGCCGCCGGTGAGGAGAACCGCGCCCTTGGCCGCTCCGCGTTGCTGCCGACCCTGTCGTGGAACTACAACAACTCACGCAACGAGTCTGAAGTCACCCAGGCCAGCACCCGGACCGATCGCGACTACCGCAGTTATGCGGCAACCTTGACCTTGCAGCAACCACTGCTGGACTACGAAGCCTACGCACGATTCCGCCAGGGCGCGGCGCAGGCGTTGTTTTCTGATGAACGCTTTCGCAGCAAAAGCCAGTATCTGGCGGTGCGGCTGCTTAATGCCTATAGCCAGGCCTTGCTGGCACAGGAGCGCATTGAACTGAGCCGTGCGCAAAAGCGTGCTTTTGCCGAGCGTTTGCAGCTTAACCAGCGATTGCTCAAGGGCGGCGAGGGCACCCGCACAGATGTGCTGGAAACCCAGGCGCGCCTGAGCATGGCGGTGGCCGAAGAAATCGAGGCGCAAGACAATCAGGACGCAGCCCTGCGGGAGCTGGAGGCGATGCTTGGCGAGCCGTTGCAGATCGGGCAACTGGCCCCGCTGGCGGCGCACTTTGCGATTGCGCCGCTGGAGCCGCAGCGCTTTGAAAGCTGGCGCGAGCTGGCCCTGGCCAATAACCCGGAACTGGCCTCGCAGCAGCATGCGCTGACCTCGGCCGAGTACGAGGTGGAGCGCAAGCGCGCCGGGCATCTGCCCAAACTCAGCTTGTATGCCAGCAGCCGTCAGACCAGTTCTGACTCCGAAAGTACCTATAACCAGAAATACGACACCAACAGTGTCGGCATTCAGCTCACCGTGCCGTTGTTTGCGGGGGGATCGGTGTCGGCATCGACCCGCCAGGCCGCGCGGCAATTGTCCCAGGCCCAGTATGAACTGGACGCGCAAACAGCCAGCACGCTGGTGGACCTGCGCAAGCAGTACAACCTCAATAGCAGTGCTGCGGCCAAGGTGCGGGCCTATGAAATGGCGGTGGAGTCCGCCGGTGCCCTGGTGCAGGCGACGCAGAAAAGCGTGAGTGGCGGCGAGCGGGTCAATCTGGATGTGCTGGATGCCGAGCAGCAGTTGTTCAGTGCCAAGCGGGATCTGGCCGAGGCACGCTATGCGTATTTATTGGCACGGGTACAGCTCAGGTATTACGCGGGGGTATTAAACGAGGGGGATTTGCGGCAGGTGGCGGGGTATTTTCGGGCCCATTAAACATGGCCATATTGCGGCCTTACCATCGCGGGCAAGCCCGCCCCCACAGGTATTGCGCTGATCCTGTGGGAGCGGGCTTGCTCGCGATTCGGTCGACACGGTGTATCAGAACCTGTGTTTACCGACGAACCAGCAACACACCCGATTCCATATGGTGCGTCCACGGAAACTGGTCAAATACCGCGCAGCGCTGGATACGGTGAGTATCGTGCAGTTGGGCGATATTCTCGGCCAATGTCGCCGGGTTGCACGAGATATACAGGATGTTGTCGAAACGGCGGGTCAGCTCACAGGTGTCCGGGTCCATGCCCGCGCGAGGCGGGTCGACGAAGACGCTGCCGAACTCGTAGCTTTTCAGGTCGATGCCCTGCAAGCGACGGAACGGACGTACTTCGTTCAGGGCTTCGGTCAGCTCTTCGGCCGACAAGCGTACCAGCGTGACGTTATCCACAGCGTTGTCGCGCAGGTTGTTCAGCGCGGCGTATACCGACGTCTTGCTGATTTCGGTGGCAAGTACCTTACGCACACGGGTAGCCAGCGGCAGGGTGAAGTTGCCGTTGCCGCAATACAGCTCCAGCAGATCATCCGAACGCTCGCCCAGTGCGTCGTATGCCCAATTGAGCATCTTCTGGTTGACCGTACCGTTTGGCTGGGTGAACGCGCCTTCAGGCTGTTGATACGTGAAGGTGCGGCCTGCCACTTCCAGCTTCTCGACTACATGATCGCGGCCAATCACAACACGTTTGCCCTTGGAGCGACCGATCACGCTGATATCCAGGTCTTTGGCCAACTGCTCGGCGGCGGTTTGCCAGTGCTCGTCCAGCGGGCGGTGATAGCACAAGGTGACCATTGCATCGCCTGCCAGGGTGGTCTGGAACTCCACCTGGAACAACTTGTGGCTCAGGGCCGAACTGGCTTGCCAGGCAGCCTTGAGCTGGGGCATCAGTTGGTTGATGCGCAGGCTGGCGATCGGGAAGTCTTCGATCAGAATCGGTGTGCGCTTGTCGTCCTGGGCAAACATGGCGTAGTGACGCTCACCACCCTCGCGCCACAGACGGAACTCGGCCCGCAGGCGAAAGTGCTTGAGCGGCGAGTCGAACACCTGCGGCTCAGGCGCATCGAAGGGCGCCAGCAGCTCACGCAGACGGTTGGCCTTGGCTTCAAGCTCAACGGCGTAGGTAGCAGAATCAAACGGCAAGGCACTCATGCGTTAAACCAACCCAGCTTGACCACAAACAGAACCGACAAAATGATCAGCGGTGCATTCAACTCGCGGGCGCGGCCCGACAGCAGCTTGATCACGGTCCAGGAAATAAAGCCGAAGGCGATGCCGTTGGCGATGGAGTAGGTGAACGGCATGGCCAGGGCGGTGATTACCACCGGGGCGGCGACAGTTACGTCGTCCCATTCGATTTCTGCCAGGCCGCTCATCATCAGTACGGCCACGAACATCAGCGCAGGCGCGGTGGCGAAAGCTGGAACGCTGGCCGCCAATGGCGAGAAGAACAGCGCCAGCAGGAACATGATGCCAACCACAATGGCGGTCAGGCCGGTACGGCCACCGGCGCTCACGCCCGCTGCCGACTCGATGTAGCTGGTGGTGGTCGAAGTGCCCAGCAGCGAACCGGCCATGGCCGCGGTGCTGTCGGCGATCAGGGCGCGGCCCATTTTCGGCATGTGGCCGTCCTTGCCCATCAGCCCGGCGCGCTTGGCAACGCCGATCAGGGTGCCGGAGTTGTCGAACAGGTCAACAAACAGGAAGGCAAAGATCACGCTGATCAGGCCGATATCCAGCGCGCCTTTGATATCCAGCTGCAGGAAGGTCGGAGCCAGGGAGGGCGGCATCGACACGACACCACCGAAATCGGTCACGCCCATGGCAATCGAGGCAATGGTCACGGCCAGGATGCCAATCAGCACCGCCCCGCGCACTTTCATCGCTTCAAGGGCCACGATCAGGGCAAAGCCCAGGGAGGCGAGGATCACTTTTGGCTGAGCCAGATCGCCCATACCTACCAGGGTAGCCTTGTTGGCAACCACGATACCGGCGTTGCCCAGGGCGATCAGCGCCAGGAACAGGCCGATACCGGCGGCAATGGCCGAGCGCAGCGGTAGCGGGATGCTGTTGATGATCCATTCGCGGATGCGAAAGATCGACAGCAGGAAGAACAGCACTGCCGAGATAAACACTGCGCCCAGCGCGACCTGCCAGGTATGGCCAAGGTGCAGCACCACGGTGTAGGTGAAAAAGGCGTTCAGGCCCATGCCCGGTGCCAGTGCAATCGGGTAGTTGGCGATAATGCCCATGGTGGCTGAACCGATGGCGGCCGCCAGACAGGTGGCAACAAACACGGCGCCCTTGTCCATGCCCGTTTCACCGAGGATGCTCGGGTTTACGAACAGGATATAGGCCATCGCCAGGAAGGTGGTGATACCCGCAAGTATCTCGGTACGCACATTGGTGTTGTGTGCTTTGAGTTGAAACAGCCTTTCCAGCATGCCAGTCCCCGTGGCGCCAAATGCGCCGTGATTAAATCGTTTTCAACAGCAAAGCACAGACGCGGACCGCCTGAAGATTTTCTGTCTGTCGGAAAAAGCCGCGCATCATACCAGCAGCTCGTGGATATGGCTGCTTTGGTTACCTTGCGAGGCCATGTTTTATAACCTTGATGTGGCAGGCATACTGCGTGCCAGTTTTCGGAGGGACCCATGAAGCACTTCATCAAACCTGTTTCAGCCTGTTTTGGCCTCTTTATAAGTGCCGCTGTCAGCGCTGCGCCTGCCATGCCTTTGAGCACTGTCGAGATCCTCAAGGTAGCGTCTGTTTCCTGTGCGGTGGAGGATGTGTCCGATGGTCGCGAGCAGACCCGCTGCGACCATAACGGCCCCCATATCAAGGTCTATGTGCTGGAACGCGGTTACGGCGGCCAGCCGAATGTGACTCTGGACGGCCAGGAAGTGGATGGCGTACGGGCGCCGGTATGCAATCAGGGCGAGGGGCTGGTGGCCTGTAACGGTTCAGGCACCACCGTGGGGCACTTGTACACCTTTGATCTGGGTAACAAGAACGGTGGCTGGTTCGAGTTCAGTAACAGTTCGCTGGTACCGCCGCACAATCGGCTGGGTGTGAAGCTATATATAAGGTAGCAGCGGCTGCAGAAAACCTCCGCCGTGGGAGCGAGCCTGCTCGCGAACGCTTTTCGCGAGCAGGCTCGCTCCCACGGAAGGGCTTGATCGGGAACAGAATATCTAGAGGGTATTGCGCTCTTCCACCATCCGGTCCCGATTGGCCAGCCCCGGGAACAGTTTTATCCACAGCCCGGTAACAATCAGCGTACCGACGCCGCCCAGCACGACAGCAGGCACTGTGCCCAGCCAGTGAGCCGTGGCCCCGGATTCAAACTCCCCCAACTGGTTGGACGCGCCGATAAACAGACCGTTAACCGCGCTCACCCGGCCACGCATCTCGTCCGGGGTCTCCAGTTGCACAAACGAGGCGCGAATCACCATGCTGATCATGTCCGCCGCGCCGAGTACCACCAGTACCGCCAATGAAAACCAGAACGAGGTCGACAGGCCGAAGGCAATGGTGGCAACGCCGAAGACCCCCACAGCGGTGAACATCACGCGCCCCACCTTGCGCTCCACCGGGAATCTGGCCAACCACAATGACATCAGCAAGGCGCCGATCGCCGGTGCCGAACGCAACATGCCCAGACCCCAGGGGCCGGTCAGCAGAATATCCTTGGCAAACACCGGCAGCAGCGCCGTGGCCCCGCCCAGCAGCACGGCAAACAGGTCCAGGGAGATAGCGCCCAGCACGTCCGGGCGACTGCGAATAAAACGTATGCCCGCCAGCAATGAGTCCAGCGTGGCCTTGGCCTTGTTCAACGGCAACTGACGGGCTGGCAGGTTGCTCATCAGCAGTGCCGCAATCAGGTACAGCGCCACGCTCGGGCCATACACCCACACGCTGCCAAAGGCATACAACAGGCCGCCAAACGCCGGTGCGACGATGGTTGCCGATTGTTGTGCCGCTTGTGCCGCCGCCACGGCCCGGGGAAACAGCTCAACTGGCACGATGGAAGGCAGCAGCGCCTGGGTGGCAGGCATTTCGAAGGAGCGGGCCGCGCCGAGCAAAAACGCGAGGATAAAGATCATTTCCCGGGTGATATGGTCGCTGGCACTGCTAATGGCCAGTGTCAGGGCAATCATCGCCTGCAGTGACTGGCACACGGCGGCCACCCTGCGGCGGTCATAGCGGTCGGCCACATGCCCGGTGTGCAGCATGAACAGCAGGCGTGGAGCGAACTCGATCAAGCCCACCCAACCCAGGTCCATCACGTTGCCGGTGAGCTGATAGAGTTTCCAGCCGATGGCCACTGTCAGCATCTGAAATGCACTGGCGGTGAAGATGCGAGCAAACCAGAAGGCCACAAAGGGTCGGTGATGGCGTAGCAGAAGGGGCTGGCTGGTCATGTGGGAGGATCGTGCTGAAGGGTTGGGGGAGGCCGAGATTATCACTGTTTTGTAACAAATAATGACTCAAAACATCATGATCTCCGGGAGCCTGATAAGGGATTTCTGCGATTCCCTGCACTTCTTGCAACGGTCTATATCAAGGGCTGAGGCATCGTGTCACGCGACAACAAACCACATTAGCCGTGTGTCAGGAATGGACTACTCTTTCCACCATGCTTGATCCAGATCAAAACCTCTCCGGTTTTGTCTGAGTGGCCAGTCGGCCAGATCCCTTTTTGTTGTGGTTAAAAAGCGAGCAGCGATTCGCAGCGGCCATGGCTTGCGGGGAAGTTGGATCCGGGCGCGACGCTCGGGTCCTCAACGACCTGATACCTGATAGAGGAAGACTTATGTTCGGTTTGGAGGCTCTCGATCTCGCCCGAATTCAGTTCGCGTTTACCGTGTCGTTCCACATTCTTTTTCCCGCCATTACCATCGGTCTCGCCAGTTATCTCATGGTGCTCGAAGGCATGTGGCTGAAAACCCGTGACGACACCTACCGCGACCTGTACCACTTTTGGTCGAAGATATTCGCCGTCAACTTTGGGATGGGCGTGGTGTCGGGCCTGGTCATGGCCTATCAGTTCGGTACCAACTGGTCGAGGTTCTCGGACTTCGCCGGTGCTGTTACCGGGCCGCTACTGACCTATGAAGTACTCACCGCATTCTTCCTTGAAGCAGGTTTTCTGGGGGTCATGCTGTTTGGCTGGAACCGCGTCGGTCGCGGGATGCACTTTTTCTCGACCGTCATGGTGGCCATCGGCACACTGATCTCGACCTTCTGGATCCTGGCCTCCAACAGCTGGATGCAGACCCCGCAAGGTTTTGAAATCATCGATGGCCGAGTCATTCCGGTGGACTGGCTGGCGGTGATTTTCAACCCGTCGTTCCCTTACCGTCTGGCGCACATGGCCACGGCCGCCTTTGTTGCCACGGCATTTTTCGTCGGTGCCTCGGCCGCCTGGCACCTGTTGCGCGGTCGCAATACACCGGCCATTCGTCGCATGTTCTCGATGGCGATGTGGATGGCCCTGGTGGTTGCGCCGGTGCAGGCCTTTATTGGTGACGCCCACGGCCTGAATACCCTTGAGTATCAGCCGGTGAAAATCGCCGCGATCGAAGGTCACTGGGAAAACAAGCCGGGTGAACCGACGCCGCTGATTCTGTTCGGCATTCCCAACATGAAAACCGAGACCACGGACTACAAGATCGAGGTGCCATACCTGGGCAGCCTGATCCTGACCCATAGTCTGGACAAGCAGATCCCGGCCATGAAGGACTATCCGGCAGCGGATCGTCCGAACTCGACCATCGTGTTCTTCACCTTCCGCATCATGGTTGCGCTGGGCATGTTGATGATCTTTATCGGCCTGTGGAGCGTGTGGCTGCGTAAACGCGGCACCCTCTACGAGAACCGCTGGTTCTTGCGCCTGGTGCTGTGGATGGGGCCATCGGGCCTGATCGCGATCCTCGCGGGCTGGTTTACTACCGAGATTGGTCGTCAACCGTGGGTGGTCTACGGGCTGATGCGCACGGCTGATGCTTCGTCCAACCACAGCGTCACGCAAATGAGCATCACGCTGGTCATGTTTGTCGTGGTGTATTTCTCGCTGTTCGGTGTAGGTCTGGGCTACATGATGCGTCTGGTACGCAAGGGTCCGATCACCCACGAAGGCGATGACGAAACCCACGGTGGCCCAGGCCAGCAACGCACGCCTGCCCGTCCTCTGTCTGCAGCCCATGAGGGTACAGATGAAGGCCACAGCGACAGCCTGACGAAGGGGAATTGAGTCATGGGTATTGATCTGCCACTTATCTGGGCAATCATCATCATCTTCGGGATCATGATGTATGTGGTCATGGATGGTTTCGATCTGGGGATCGGCATCCTCTTTCCCTTTATCAAGGGCGAGAAAGATCGCGATGTGATGATGAACACGGTCGCCCCTGTCTGGGACGGTAACGAAACCTGGCTGGTACTGGGCGGCGCGGCGCTGTTCGGTGCCTTCCCGCTGGCCTACTCGGTCGTGTTGTCGGCGTTGTACCTGCCACTGATCCTGATGCTGATGGGCCTGATCTTCCGCGGCGTGGCCTTTGAGTTCCGCTTCAAGGCACGCCCGGAAAAACGCCATATCTGGGACAAGTCCTTTATCGGCGGTTCGCTGGTGGCGACGTTCTTTCAGGGCGTGGCATTGGGGGCCTTTATTGATGGCCTGCCGGTAGTCAACCGCCAGTACGCCGGTGGCGGGCTGGACTGGCTGTCACCGTTCACGGTGTTCTGCGGTATTGCCCTGATCGTGGCGTACGCCCTGCTGGGTTGCACCTGGCTGATCATGAAGACCGAAGGCGAACTGCAAGAGCGCATGCACAAACTGGGTCGCCCGCTGGCACTGGCCGTACTGGTGCTGATGGGCATTGTCAGCCTGTGGACGCCGCTGGCCCACACAGACATCGCGGCCCGCTGGTTTACCCTGCCTAACCTGTTCTGGTTCCTGCCGGTGCCGATCCTGGTGCTGGTGACCATGTACGGTCTGCTCAAAGCAATCGCGCGCAAGGCCCACTACACGCCGTTCCTGCTGACCCTGGTGCTGATATTCCTGGGTTACAGCGGCCTGGGCATCAGCCTGTGGCCGAATATCATTCCGCCTTCGATCTCGATCTGGGACGCGGCGGCACCGCCGCAAAGCCAGGGCTTCATGCTGGTGGGCACCCTGTTTATCATCCCGTTCATTCTGGGCTACACCTTCTGGAGCTACTACGTGTTCCGCGGCAAGGTGACCCACGAAGACGGTTATCACTAGTAGCAAGTGCCGCTGTGGCCTGAGGGCCACAGCCTTTTCCCCAAGAGGAGGCCCCACATGGCTGGCAAGGATTATCTACACGACGTGCAAGAATGCGAAAAGAAGCCTTTATGGCAACGCATAGGCTGGCTGCTGGTGATCTGGACCGGCAGTGTGGCCACCCTGGCAGTATTTGCCTGGCTGATCCGCATGTTCATGACGGCGGCAGGCATGAAAAGCCACTGACTTCCCATCCCGTTGCCTTGCGGCTACGGTTTTATGACCCGCTTCGGCGGGTTTTTTTTTGTACTGTCTTCTGTGGGAGCGAGCCTGCTCGCGATACAGGCGCTGCGCGCTTGTCGGTTCAATCGAGTCGGCGCTTTCGCGGGCACGCCCGCTCCCACAAGGGGCTTGCAAGGATCAGGTTTACTTGCGCGCCTTGAGGATCACGAACTTGGGCGTGGCGGCCACTTGCTCGACACCACGAAACAGCTTGGCCAGCTTGTTGTGATAGCCCAGGTGGCGATTGCCGACGATATACAGCGCCCCGCCCACCACCAGCGCTTCACGCGCCTGCTGGAACATGCGCCAGGCCAGAAAATCCCCCACCACCTGTTGCTGGTGAAACGGCGGGTTGCACAGCACCACGTCCAGTGAGTCCGGTGCCTGGCTCGCCAGCCCGTCATCGGCCCGCACTGTCACTTCGCGATCACCCAGGGCCGCTTGCCAGTTTTCCCGGGCGGACTGCACGGCCATAAACGACTCGTCGACCAGCGTGTACTGCGCCTGCGGGTTGGCCAGTGCGCTGGCAATGGCGAGCACGCCGTTGCCGCAGCCCAGGTCGGCAACCCGGGCCGAGCCCAGGTTTTTCGGCAGGTGGGGCAGGAACGCCCGGGTACCGATATCCAGGTCTTCGCGGCAGAACACGTTGGCATGGTTGAGCAGCTCGATGGCCGGCTTGTCCAGTCGATAGCGGGTAGGGTAGGGCGAGGTAAATGGTCCCAGGCCCTGTGCTGTGGCGATCAGCAGCCGGGCCTTCTTGACCGCCAGCGAGGCATGCATCGGGCCGATATAACGCTCCAGCAAATCGCCAGCAGCCCGCGGCAGGTGCTTGACCATCGCGCCCGCGATCACTTGGGCACCCGGTGCCAGCTGACCTTGCAGGCGGATCAGTTGTTCTTCAAGCAAGGCCAGGGTCTTCGGCACGCGTACCAGCACGCAGTCGAATGGCCCTGCCAGTGGTTCACTGGCCGGAATGATCGAGACCGCATCGTAGGCATGGCCGTTGCGCACCAGGTTTTTTTCCAGCGCTTGCATGGCCAGGAAGGAGTCACTGCTGCTGGTGACCTGCATTGTGCCCACCAGGCTGATCGCCAGGGCCCCAAAGCTGTCATTGAGCACCAGCACCCGGCTGTTTGCGGGCAGCGCCTGTTCGGCCAAGTGATTAAGCAAATACTCATCCGCCGCATCAAAGGCCTGCAAGGGCTCGTTCTGCTGCTCGGGTTGGCGGATCAGGCGAAGTTGGGCGAAAGGGCTTTCTAGCACGGGCATTTATACAAACTCTGAGGAATCAACTGTTGCATGGCCTGCCCCTGAGGGCGTCTGGCAAGCAGAAGCGTCCGTGGGTTTTACAGGTGGCGGTGATTTTACTTTTTTTTACCGAAGATTACCTGATGGGTTTATTGCCGCTGCGCAGGTCAGGCCTACAACAGGCCTGACTTGGCCGCCATGACCACCGCGGAGGTTTTGTTGTTGGCCCCCAGTTTTTTCATGGCGCTGCTGATGTGAAAGTTCACGGTACGGGTGCTCAGGCCCAGAATCATGCCGATGTCGGAAGCGATTTTACCTTCGGCAGTCCATTTCAATATCTCCAGCTCGCGACAAGACAGGCGGATGATATGAATCTCCAGCCGGTGATGAAGGTGGCAGCGCTCGAGCATGGCACTGTGCAGTTGGTTGCAGAGCCACAACACATTGGCAGCCTTATCTGAAAACTCGTCCTCGGTGACTGGCGTGCTTTTTCTGGCGAGGCTCAACATGCTCACAGCGCCATTGGGGTCGTGTACCGATTGCGACCAGCCATAGGTCAGCCCGCAGTTTTGCGTGGCTCTCCACTGGTCAGGCGTCTCACGAAAGACATCAGAACTCCAGATAATGGGCAGGATCGATAACTGGCAGTGGGTCAGCAGAGGGTTTTTTTGCGAGAGGTGACCTATTTCATATCTATCGACATAGTCATTTGGATGGTTTGTAATTACTTTGCTATTCGTTGTGATGTTTCCAAGGCGAGGAATCATTCGAAAGAAGAAAAAGTCAAAGCCGTATTCTTCTATTCGTTTGAGTGTGTTTGAACAGAGTTCAGCCTCGCTTATGCAAGAAAGGTAATGGTTTTTACTGATTGAATGATGTGCGGTCATAAGGCGCTCCTGCGGCCCGGCAGTAAGTAAGCGGTGTTGTGAGATGGCCCGTTAAGAAGATTTTAGGTGCTGTTTCGAATAATGCTAATTATTCGAAAGTAGGGGTTGGTATGTGAAAACTTTGTTAGTTGTAGATGTGGGTGCTCATGTAATAACAGCATCTAATTATACGTTTTCGGGTGTTTCTATATAGCAGTTGCGTGGGGTTAACGGCACCGGATCCAAAAGCTCAATGCAAAGCTATCTTTCCGGCTGCAGTCCGGGCGGTGTTTGCGATGCGGCTGGATGCCGTAAAGCCATCACAAACCATCGGTTTTTCTCAGGCCCTCTTTGCGCGACACTAGGGCATTCGCCATTGGAGTGCCCCATGACTGCCACTGCAGAAAAATTCACCCAACAGACGCTTCTCGACGTCACACCGCTGACGCCCAGCCTGTTCACGTTGCGTACCACACGTGATCCGGGTTTTCGCTTTCGCGCAGGGCAATTCGCCAGGCTGGGGGTGACCAAGGCCGATGGCAGCACGGTGTGGCGCGCCTATTCAATGGTCTCTTCCCCCCATGACGAGTTTCTGGAGTTCTTTTCGATCGTGGTGCCAGGCGGGGAATTTACCAGTGAGCTCAGTCGCCTGGAAGTGGGTGACACCTTGTTGGTGGAGCGTCAGGCCTACGGCTTCCTGACTCTTGACCGCTTTGTCGACGGTCGTGACCTGTGGCTGTTGGCAACCGGCACTGGCATCGCGCCTTTCCTCTCGATCCTGCAGGATTTTGAGGTGTGGGAAAAGTTCGAGCGCATCGTGCTGGTTTACAGTGCCCGCCATGCCTGCGAAATGGCCTATCAGGAACTGATCGCCGGGTTATGCAGCCGTGAATACCTGGCCGACTATGCGCACAAATTTATCTACATACCGGTGGTTACCCGGGAGCAGGTACCCGGTGCATTGAACGGGCGCATTACTGCATTGATCGAAAATGGCGAACTTGAACACGCCGCAGGTATTGAATTGAGCAGTGAGCACTCACGGGCCATGTTGTGCGGTAATCCGCAAATGATCGATGACACGCGCAAGTTGCTCAAGGCACGGGACATGCAGTTGAGTCTGAGCCGCCGGCCAGGTCAAGTTGCTGTTGAGAACTATTGGTAGTTGTTTTGTATTGTGTGTGACATGAAAAAACAAAGGCGCCCCTGAGGGCGCCGTTGTTTTTATTGAGCACTTATGGCCGGTTATTTTGAACTTTGAGCAAGTCGCGAATTTCGCCCAGTAGTTCCTCTTCTTTAGAGGGCAGCGGTGGTACGCTCGGAGCGACCGCCTCTTCGCGTTTCAGGCGGTTGATTGCCTTTACACCCATAAAGATAGCGAACGCGACGATGATAAAGTCGATCACGCTCTGGATGAATTTGCCGTAGGCCACAACCACTGCTGGCGCATCGCCAACGGCGGCTTTCAGCGTAATGGCCAGGTCACTGAAGTCGACTCCGCCAATCAGCAACCCCAGTGGTGGCATGACCACGTCCCCCACAAAGGACGAAACGATTTTGCCGAATGCCGCGCCGATAATGATACCGACGGCCATATCGACCACGTTCCCTTTGACCGCGAAGGCCTTGAACTCACTTATCACGCCCATAGGTTATTCCTTGTTACAGATGAGGTTGGTGGGTGCAGTGTAAATCAGCATGGCTGATCTTGCCCGTACAGCTGTTTGCGGGTAAGCAATCGACCCGTTTGGCCGTGAGAAGTTTTCTATTGGCTTTCACTACGCGATTGAGTGGCGCAATACCAGACCTTTTTCTCAATGGCCGGCTTGAGACCTTTCTATTTAGAGTTTGCGTTGCATGCCTCTAGCCTTTGGTCAGCGCTCCATTGCGCAACCAATAACCAGAGGACTTACGCATGACCACCCCCCTAGGCTTCGGCGCGCTTTCACAGCGCCGCCTGCTGTGTGTATTAAGCGCCAGCCTGCTGTCGGTTACAGCCCAGGCCGCCACACTGACCCGTGACAACGGTGCCGCTGTCGGTGACAACCAGAACTCCCAGACGGCAGGGGCCAATGGTCCGGTTCTGCTGCAAGACGTGCAGCTGCTGCAAAAGCTGCAGCGTTTTGATCGCGAGCGTATCCCGGAGCGAGTTGTTCACGCTCGTGGCACAGGCGCACACGGCACGTTTACAGTCACCAATGACTTGAGCGACCTGACCAAGGCCAAAGTATTTGCCAAAGGTGAAACCACCCCGGTATTTGTGCGTTTCTCGGCCGTGGTACACAGCGCCCACTCACCAGAAACCCTGCGTGACCCACGGGGTTTTGCCACCAAGTTCTACACCGCGGACGGCAACTGGGACCTGGTGGGTAACAACTTCCCCACCTTCTTTATCCGTGATGCGATCTAGTTCCCGGACATGGTTCACGCCTTCAAGCCTGACCCGCGTACCAACCTGGATGACGACTCGCGCCGTTTCGACTTCTTCTCTCACGTACCGGAAGCCACACGCACCCTGACCGAGCTGTACTCCAACGCGGGTACCCCCGCCAGTTACCGGGAAATGGATGGTAACGGTGTACACGCCTACAAACTGGTCAATGCCAAGGGGGACGTGCGCTATGTGAAGTTTCACTGGAAGAGCCTGCAGGGGTTGAAAAACCTTGATCCGAAACAAGTGACGCAGGTTCAGGGCCAAGACTACAGCCACATGACCAACGATCTGGTTACGCATATCAATAAGGGTGACTTCCCCAAGTGGGACTTGTATGTGCAGGTCCTCAAGCCTGAAGACTTGAAATCCTTTGATTTCGACCCGCTGGATGCCACCAAGATCTGGCCTAACGTGGCTGAGCGAAAAGTCGGGCAAATGGTCCTGAACCGCAACCCGGCCAATGTCTTCCAGGAAACCGAGCAGGTCGCCATGGCCCCGGCCAACCTGGTGCCAGGTATCGAGCCTTCCGAAGACCGTCTGTTGCAGGGCCGGGTGTTTTCTTATGCCGATACGCAGATGTACCGCCTGGGTGCCAATGCCATGCAATTGCCGATCAACGCCCCCCGGGTCGCGGTAAACAATGGCAACCAGGACGGCGCGATGAACCTGGGCCACACCACGTCGGGGGTGAACTACCAGCCAAGCCGCTTGATGCCGCGTGAAGAGCCGCAAGCTGCGCGCTACAGCGAAATGCCATTGGCGGGTACTACCCAGCAAGCGAAGATTCAGCGTGAGCAGAACTTCAAGCAGGCCGGTGATCTTTACCGTTCATTCAGCCAGAAAGAGCGTCAGGATTTGATTGAAAGCTTCGGTGGTTCGCTGGCAACTACAGACGATGAAAGCAAGCACATCATCCTGTCGTTCCTTTACAAGGCCGACCCTGAGTACGGCACTGGCGTAGCCAAAGTGGCCAAGGGCGATCTGAGTCGGGTCAAGGCGCTGGCTGCCAAGCTGGCGGATTAACCCGCAGCCCTCACCCCGATCCTCTCCCTTTTGGAGGGTCGGGGTGAGGGCTTTTGATTCAGGAGAGAAGCATGCGAACGTTTATTTCCCTGGCCTTGCTGTTTTTCAGCGGCCTGAGCCTGGCCGATGGGGCCGACACCCGGGGCCAGCTTCAGGATTACTTTTTTGATGCCGCCCGTCGTGGCGATGTGCCAATGCTCGAGACCTTTATCGAATCCGGCTACACCCTCGATATTCAAGACAGCAAAGGCTATACCGCGCTGATTCTGGCTGCCTATAACGGCCAGCCCAAGGCGGTGGAGCATTTGCTCAAGGCAGGCGCCAATGCCTGCGTGCAGGACAAACGCGGTAACACGGCCCTGATGGGGGCGATTTTCAAGGGTGAACTCAAGATTGCCCACCGCCTGATGGCAGCCGACTGCAACCCTGATCAGCGCAATGGTGCAGGGCAGACGGCGGCCATGTATGCAGGCCTGTTCCAGCGGGTCGAGTTGCTCAAGGATTTATCCCGCAAAGGGGCTGACCTGAATGCCGTAGATGCATCGGGCAACAGTGCCGCTCGGCTGGCCAATGGCGAAATCCGCATGCCCGTAGCGCGCTGACCAAAGCCTAGTGGGCTATCATCGCGGTTTTTCCGTGGAGTTCAGATGGCCAAGCCCAAGCGCATTTACGGCTGCACCGAGTGCGGCGCAACTTTCCCCAAGTGGGCCGGGCAGTGCGGCGAGTGCGGCGTCTGGAACACCCTGGTGGAAACCATCGTTGAAAGCGGGGCTGCGGCGCCGCCCAGCGGCCGTACCGGCTGGACCGGACAACAGGCCCAGCTCAAGACCCTGGCTGAAGTCAGCATCGAGGAACTGCCGCGCTTCTCCACCGCTTCTGGCGAGCTGGATCGGGTGCTTGGCGGCGGTCTGGTGGATGGCTCGGTGGTGTTGATTGGTGGCGATCCGGGGATCGGCAAATCCACCATCCTGCTGCAAACCTTGTGTCAGATGGCTACACGCATGCCTGCGTTGTACGTCACTGGCGAGGAGTCCCAGCAGCAAGTGGCCATGCGCGCCCGGCGCCTGGGGCTGCCGCAGGATCAGCTCAAGGTGATGACCGAAACCTGCATTGAAAGCATCATCGCCACTGCCAAGCTGGAAAAGCCCAAGGTCATGGTCATCGACTCGATTCAGACCATCTTTACCGAGCAACTGCAATCGGCCCCCGGCGGCGTGTCGCAAGTGCGTGAAAGTGCGGCCTTGCTGGTGCGTTATGCCAAGTCCAGCGGCACGGCGATTTTCCTGGTGGGCCATGTGACCAAAGAAGGCGCATTGGCCGGGCCGCGGGTGCTGGAGCATATGGTGGATACCGTACTGTATTTCGAGGGTGAATCCGACGGGCGGCTGCGCTTGCTGCGGGCAGTGAAAAACCGTTTTGGCGCGGTCAACGAGCTGGGCGTATTCGGTATGACCGACAAAGGCCTGAAGGAAGTTTCCAACCCTTCCGCAATTTTCCTTACCCGCGCCCAGGAAGAAGTCCCTGGCAGTGTGGTGATGGCCACCTGGGAAGGGACTCGCCCGATGCTGGTGGAGGTGCAGGCGCTGGTGGACGACAGCCATATGTCCAACCCGCGGCGGGTGACCCTGGGCCTGGACCAGAATCGTCTGGCCATGTTATTGGCCGTATTGCATCGACACGGCGGTATTCCAACCCACGATCAGGATGTTTTCCTGAACGTGGTGGGCGGGGTCAAGGTGCTGGAAACCGCATCGGACCTGGCGCTCATGGCCGCCGTGATGTCCAGCCTGCGTAATCGTCCGTTGCCCCATGATCTGCTGGTGTTCGGTGAAGTCGGCCTGTCGGGTGAGGTGCGCCCTGTGCCAAGCGGCCAGGAGCGGCTCAAGGAAGCGGCCAAGCACGGTTTCAAGCGCGCCATCGTGCCCAAGGGCAATGCGCCCAAGGAGTCGCCGCCGGGGCTGAAAGTCATTGGCGTTACCCGTCTGGAACAGGCGTTGGATGCGTTGTTCGAATAAGCGTTCAAAGGTGTAAAAAATCTGCAAGGGTTGGGCGCGGTATCGGGCTGACAGCCTGGGACAGACAGCGGCGTTGCACGGAAAAAATGTGCAGCACCGCCTGCCAAAAAACCGCAAAAGAAGGCTCTAGACCAATGTTGGGGGCTGGTCTTTAAAGCCAGTAGCGCTAAACTCCGGGTGCAGTCTTTCTTGTCCAACTGGCCGGAATTAAAAAAATGAATAATAAAAATAGCCTGCTCCGCCACATCCCGTGGCTGGTGCTGGCAATTGTAGGAGCCTGCGCCCTTGGCGTAGTGGCATTGCGCCGGGGCGAGGCGATCAACGCCTTGTGGATTGTTGTGGCAGCTGTTGCCATTTATCTGGTTGCTTACCGTTATTACAGCCTGTTTATCGCCACCAAGGTGATGCAACTGGACTCCAGCCGCGCAACACCTGCGGTGCTCAACAACGACGGTCTGGACTATGTGCCGACCAACAAACACATTCTCTTTGGTCACCACTTTGCCGCCATTGCTGGCGCTGGCCCTCTGGTCGGGCCGGTATTGGCCGCGCAAATGGGTTACCTGCCGGGCACACTCTGGCTGATCGCCGGCGTGGTACTGGCCGGTGCGGTGCAGGACTTCATGGTCCTGTTCATGTCCACCCGCCGCAACGGTCGCTCCCTGGGCGACATGGTGCGCGAGGAAATGGGCAAGATCCCGGGCACCATCGCGCTGTTTGGCTGCTTCCTGATCATGATCATCATCCTCGCGGTGCTGGCGCTGATCGTGGTCAAGGCCCTGGCCGAGAGCCCGTGGGGCATGTTCACGGTGATGGCGACCATCCCGATCGCGATGTTCATGGGCATTTACATGCGCTACATCCGCCCGGGCCGCATCGGTGAAATCTCCATCGTCGGTGTGCTGCTGCTACTTGGCTCCATCTGGCTGGGGGGCCAGATTGCGGCGAGCCCCGAGTGGGCGCCGGTGTTCACCTTTACCGGTACGCAAATCACCTGGATGCTCATCGGCTACGGCTTTGTTGCGGCGGTTCTGCCGGTATGGCTGGTACTGGCACCTCGTGACTATCTGTCGACCTTCCTCAAGATCGGCACTATCGTTGCGCTGGCCATCGGCATCCTGGTCACCATGCCCGAGCTGAAAATGCCCGCGCTGACCCAGTTCACCGACGGCACCGGCCCGGTCTGGAAAGGCGGCCTGTTCCCGTTCCTGTTCATCACCATTGCCTGCGGTGCGGTATCGGGCTTCCATGCGCTGATTTCTTCGGGTACTACGCCAAAACTGCTGGATAACGAAAGCAACGCCCGTTATATCGGTTACGGCGGTATGCTGATGGAGTCCTTCGTGGCCATTATGGCGATGGTTGCTGCTTCGGTGATCGAGCCGGGTGTGTACTTCGCCATGAACAGCCCGGCAGCGATTGTCGGCGGTGACGTGGTTACCGTTGCGCAAAACATCACCAACTGGGGCTTTGCCATTACCCCGGATGCGTTGACCGCGCTGGCCAAGGACATCGGTGAAACCACCGTCCTGGCACGTGCCGGCGGTGCACCGACCCTGGCGGTGGGTATCGCGCAGATCCTGCACAACGTGTTGCCGGGTGAAAACACTATGGCGTTCTGGTATCACTTCGCCATTTTGTTTGAAGCCCTGTTTATCCTGACCGCAGTTGACGCCGGTACCCGTGCCGGTCGCTTTATGCTTCAAGACTTGCTGGGCAGCTTTGTGCCTGCACTCAAACGTACCGAGTCCTGGGGCGCCAACTTGCTGGCCACCGGCCTGTGTGTGGCGATGTGGGGCTACCTGCTGTATCAGGGCGTGATCGATCCACTGGGCGGCATCAACACCCTGTGGCCGCTGTTCGGTATCTCCAATCAGATGCTGGCGGGTATCGCGCTGATGCTGGCAACCGTTGTGCTGATCAAAATGAAGCGCCAGCGCTACATTTGGGTGACCATGCTGCCAGCCGTCTGGCTGCTGATCTGCACCACCGTGGCAGGCTTTATCAAGCTGTTCGACGCCAACCCGGCAGTGGGCTTCCTGTCCCTGGCCAACAAATACAGCACTGCGCTGGAAGCCGGCCAGGTGATTGCCCCGGCGAAAAACATCGACCAGATGCAACATGTGATCATCAACGCCTACACCAACGCCGGTCTGACCGTGCTGTTTCTGTTCGTGGTGTTCAGCATTCTGTTCTTTGCGATCAAAGTGGGTGTCGCTGCATGGGGCAGCAAAGAACGTACGGATAAAGAGTCGCCGTACCAAGCCATGCCAGATGCTTGATAGAGGGTTGCAACCATGTTCAATGACCTGAGTCGCCTCGGTAAATACCTCGGTCAGGCCGCACGCCTGATGGTCGGCATGCCCGACTACGACAACTACGTCGAGCATATGCAAACCAAGCACCCGGACAAGCCGGTGATGAGCTACGAGGCGTTCTTTCGTGAACGCCAGGAAGCGCGTTACGGCGGCAAGGGCGGGCCCAAGTGTTGTTAACCCGTCAGGGCTGAGCTGTATCTGACTGTGGGAGCGGGCTTGCTCGCGATAAGAGCGGCGCGGTGTGTCAGTGACACCGTGTCGCCTGAATCGCGAGCGAGGCCGCTCCCACATTTGTTTTTGCGTTATGTTTAAGGAGGCACTGCATGACCTCTCCAATCCCCGTCACCATTCTCAGCGGCTTCTTGGGGGCCGGTAAAACCACCTTGTTGCGTTATTTGCTCAAGGCAGAACACGGCCTGAAAATCGCCGTGATCGAAAACGAATTCAGCGATGCCGGGATCGACACCCAACTGTTGGGGGACGAGCCGGTGCAAGTCATGACCCTGGCCAATGGCTGTGTGTGCTGCACCATCCACACCGACCTGACCAAGGCGCTGTACCTGCTGCTTGAGCGTCTGGACAATGGCGAAATTGCCTTCGACCGCCTGGTGATCGAGTGCACCGGCCTGGCCGACCCGGCACCGGTGGCGCAAACCTTTTTTATCGATGAAGAGCTGCGCGAGCGTTATCTGCTGGACGGCATTATTACCCTGGTGGATGCAGCCCACGCCGATGTGCATTTGAGTCAGACCATTGCCCAGGCGCAGATCGGTTTTGCTGACCGCTTACTGGTGAGCAAGCGCGATCTGGTGGATGACGCCACCTTTGATGCCTTGAGCGAGCGTTTGACCCGTATCAACCGCCGGGCGCCGATCCGCGTGGTTGAGCACGGCAAGATCGATCTGGCCGAATTACTGGATGTGCGCGGGTTTAACCTCAACGCAGACTTGGGGGGTGGCCTGAGCTTGCGCCCGGTACAGCCTGCGGCCTCTATCGACCGTATCTCCAGTCTGGTGCTACGCACCGATAAGCCGCTGGATATCGACAGCCTTAGCGCCTTCA
Organism: Pseudomonas bubulae; assembly: GCF_900618535.1. GTDB lineage: Bacteria > Pseudomonadota > Gammaproteobacteria > Pseudomonadales > Pseudomonadaceae > Aquipseudomonas > Aquipseudomonas bubulae. The sequence goes on from NZ_UYJA01000002.1 coordinate 245,318, forward strand.
TGAACGAGCTGCTGGAAGAGCACGGCAAGCAATTGCTGCGCTACAAAGGCGTGCTGAGCATTGCCGGTGAAGATCGCAGACTGGTGTTTCAGGGGGTGCTCAAGTTGTATGGCTTTGATTGGGACACCGAGTGGGCCGAAGGTGAAGCCCGTGAAAGTGTGATGGTGTTTATTGCCGATGATTTGCCAGAGGCCAAGATTCGCGAGGGTTTTGCCCGGCTTGGGGTTTGAGTGATAGCTGACCCTCTCCCTCCGGGAGAGGGTCAGGGGCTTTTGATTTTTTTGTCTTACTGCAATAACAGCTATTTCGCACAACTTCACGGTTGTAAAATCAATAGGGCACATTTCTTTCAATAATATTTAAAAGAAATACCATTTTTTTATGTTCGGCTGTTTCACCAAGATAGTAATGAGGTGAGCCTTTGGCTTTTCTTACGCCGATATACTTGTTGTTATGGGTTTTAAGTGTGATGAGGGTATGGGCTTCACTCAAGTTCCTCTCTGTCACTGTTCGGTTGTTTTGATCGAGTAGTGTGAAGGCAAGTGGATGCTTTAGTGTCGGACTTCTCGCATAGAGTATATCCATATGGTTCATGGCCAGCCGGTGCCGGTCATACTGGCCAGGGTGTTTGATATGTATTTCATAGCCCTTGGCGGTATGCCGGAAATAAAGCTTGAGCGTAGCCTTGATCCCGCCTGTGGCGTGGGCTTGAATGCCCAAGGCTGCGGAGTCGTCCCTCAACTGGGGTTTGCCGGAGAAGACACCGCCACTGCCCAGCAAGTCAGTTACTATGACCGATTGGCCATGAAGAGCCCCTAAAAGATAAAGGTTATGGTTCGGTATATGCAAGGTGGCGATAAAGGAGTGTTGCGAATCGTTAGTCATTGTCTGAACTCTGCAGTTGATAAGAATGCATAAATTCAGACTAGGCTGTTATTGTTCGGGGGGAGCGGCCAAGTGTTTCAAAATAACAGATGCAATAAAAAGCCCGGCTTGAAAGCCGGGCTTTTTATTCAGCTATTTGCGATCAGTTGCCGTATACCGGCAGCTTGGCGCAGATGGCTTTGACTTTCTCGCGAACGGCGTCGATAACGGCTTCGTTGTTGATATCTGCCAGGATGTCGCAGATCCAGCCAGCCAGCTCACGGCACTCTTCAACTTTGAAGCCGCGAGTGGTGACAGCTGGAGTACCGAAACGCAGACCCGAAGTGACGAACGGGGAGCGTGGATCGTTTGGTACGGAGTTTTTGTTTACGGTGATAAAGGCTTTGCCCAGAGCAGCGTCGGCGTCTTTACCGGAGATTTCCTGCTTGATCAGCGACAGCAGGAACAGGTGGTTTTCAGTACCGCCCGAAACCACGTCAAAACCGCGTTCGATAAATACCGAAGCCATGGCCTGAGCGTTTTTTACCACTTGTTGCTGGTAAGCCTTGAACTCTGGTTGCAGAGCTTCTTTGAAGCACACGGCCTTGGCCGCGATAACGTGCTCCAGCGGGCCGCCTTGCGAACCCGGGAAAACAGCCGAGTTCAGCTTTTTCTCGATGTCGGCGTTGGCCTTGGCCAGGATCAGGCCACCACGTGGACCGCGCAGGGTCTTGTGGGTAGTGGTGGTCACTACGTCAGCGAATGGAACCGGGTTCGGGTAAACGCCAGCAGCCACCAGACCGGCTACGTGTGCCATGTCCACGAACAGGTAGGCGCCAACCTTGTCAGCGATGGCACGGAAACGTGGGAAGTCCAGAACCTGCGAGTAGGCAGAGAAGCCAGCCACGATCATTTTTGGCTTGTGCTCAACGGCCAGGCGCTCAACTTCGTCGTAGTCGATCAGGCCATTGGCGTCGATGCCGTACTGGATGGCGTTGTACAGCTTGCCCGAAGACGAAACGCTGGCACCGTGGGTCAGGTGACCGCCGTGAGCCAGGCTCATGCCCAGGATGGTGTCGCCAGCCGACAGCAGGGCCAGGTAAACGGCGCTGTTGGCCTGGGAACCGGCGTGCGGTTGAACGTTGGCGTAATCGGCGCCGAACAGTTCTTTTGCACGGTCGATAGCCAGTTGCTCTACCACGTCTACGTATTCGCAGCCGCCGTAGTAGCGCTTGCCAGGGTAGCCTTCGGCGTATTTGTTGGTCAGAACCGAGCCTTGAGCTTCCATCACCGCTGGGCTGGTGTAGTTTTCCGAAGCGATCAGCTCAATATGTTCTTCCTGGCGCTGAGCTTCTTGCTCCATGGCGGCAAAAAGGTCGGCGTCGAACTTGGCAAGTGTCAAATCACGGCTGAACATGGCGGTCCTCAAGGATCGGGGGCAGAAAAGGAGGGCATTCTAACTCAATGGGTTTTATCTGGCATATGAATGCGATTCACGGTGAGCAACTATGAGCTTCAAGCTTGTAGATCCGCGCTTGCCGCTTGCAGTTGCTCCACCAATTGGCCCGCCGGCATCGGTCGCCCGAACAGATAGCCTTGCACTTCGTCGCAACCGTGTTCACGCAAGAAATCCAGCTGCTCGTGGGTCTCTACACCTTCGGCGATTACCGCAAGGTTCAGGCTGTGGGCCATGGCGATAATGGCCCTGGCGATTTGCGCGTCCTGCTCGCCGGAGGGCAGGCCGTCGACAAAGGTACGGTCGATTTTCAGTACGTCGATGGGGAATTGCTTGAGGTAGTTGAGCGACGAATAACCGGTGCCAAAGTCGTCCACGGCAATGCTCAGGCCGAGGTTTTTCAGGCTGGCCAGGATATGCAGCGCTTCGCTGACCTCGCGCATGAGGATGCTTTCGGTCAGCTCAAGCTCCAGGCAGGCCGGGGACAGGCCGGTTTCCTTGAGGATATTGGCAATGCGCGTACCCAACTGGCCGTCGGAGAACTGGCGCGCCGATATGTTGACCGAGACTTTGGGCACGCGAACCTTGGCCTGATGCCAGAGCTTGAGCTGGCGACAGGCCTCGGCCAGCACCCAGTCGCCGACTTCGACCACCAGTCCCAGTTCTTCGAGTACCGGGATAAAGTCGCCGGGTGGCACCAGCCCGCGCCTTGAGTGATTCCAGCGCAACAGTGCCTCAACGCCGGTCAGACGTTTGCCGTCGCCGCTGAACTGCGGCTGGTAATAAAGAATGAATTCCTGCTGCTCCAGGGCATGACGCAGGTCGCTTTCCAGTTCAAGGCGCTCAAGAGCGCTGGCGTTCATGTCTGCCTGGTAGAACTGGAAGTTGTTTTTGCCGCGCTCCTTGGCGTGATACATCGCGGTATCGGCGTTTTTCATCAACTGGCTGAGTTCGTTGCCGTCTTGCGGGCTCAAGGCAATACCAATACTGGCAGTTACAAAGAACTCGCGGCTTTCGAGTACAAAGGGCTTTACCAGACTGGCGAGGATCTGTTCGGCCACATTGATAGCGCGGTTCAAGGCCTTCTGACGGGTGGTGCGAGGCTGCAGAAGCAGGGTGAACTCGTCACCGCCCATGCGCGCCACAGTATCGTCGTCACCCACACAGGCAAGCAGGCGGATGGCCATGTCCTTGAGCATGCGGTCGCCGGCTGCGTGGCCCAGGGAGTCGTTGATCGGTTTGAAGCGGTCGAGGTCAAGAAACATCAGCACCACCCACGACTTGTTGCGCTCGGCCTGTTGCAGCGCGGTGTGCAGACGGTCCTGGAACAGGGTGCGATTGGGCAGGTGAGTCAGGGCGTCGTAGTAGGCCAGGCGGTGGATTCGCTGTTCGCTGGCCTTGCGCTCGCTGATATCACTGAAGAAGCACACATAGCTGGCCAGATCGCCTTCATCATCGAGCACTGCCGTGATGCCGACCCAGGCCGGGTAGTGTTCGCCGTTCAGGCGCTTGAGCCAGACTTCACCCTCCCATGTGCCGTGCAAATGCAGTTGCTTGAGCACATAGGCGAGGTGTGCGCGTTGTTGGTCATCGACAGTGAACATGCTTGGTAGCTGGTCGAGGACTTGTGCGACGGCGTAACCGCTGACCCGGCTGAAAGCCTCGTTGGCTTGCACGATATAGCCTGCAGGGTCGGTAATAAGGATGGCCGAGGTGGAGTGTTCAAAAACCGTGGCGGCCATGCGCAGGTCTTTTTCGGCACGGCGTTGCTGGCTCATGTCGCGACCAACACCCAGAATGCCTTCAAAACCGTCGTCTTCATCCCATACCAGCACCAAACGCAGTTCGATGGGCACCTTGTGCCCGTCAGCGCGCAGGCAGTCGAACAGAAACAGCTGGGTTTGTACCTGGGCACGCAAAGCCGACAGTTGCTGGGGCTTGTGCAGTGCGCCACGGATACGCTCGATCAGGTTGTAGATACCCTCCAGCTGTTGCGGCGTGGCAATAATAGACTGCCAGCCATTGTCGAATACCCATTGTGCGTCATAGCCCAGTACAGTCTGTATGGAGGGGCTGAGGTAGTTCATGCGCAGCGAGCTGTCAGTGGAGAAAATCACGTCGCTGATGCTTTCGGCCAGCATCCGGTAGCGTTGCTCGCTGTCGCGCAATGACTCGCTGGCTTCGATCTGGTCGGTGATGTCCTTGGCCACCCCTACAATTCGCGAGACTTGATCACCGGTATGACGGGCAAAGGCTTGCTCACGGATGTCAAAGCGCCGCCAGGTGCCCTGCTGATGGCGAAACCGCAGTTGGCATTGCATCAGTTGCTTGTAGCCGTTTTCCTGCTGCTCTTTGCGCAACTGGTGATAGCGCTCGGCGTCTTCAGGGTGCAACAGCAACTCCCAGAAGTAAGCGCCCATTTCCTGCAGTTCAACAGCGCTATAGCCCAGGGTCTGGCCAAGGTGATGGTTGCTGAAAATGATCCGCTGGCTGATTACATTTTGTACATATAGATGGTCGGGAACGGTTCGCACCACATCGGACCAGAAGCTTTCGCGCTCTTGCAGGGACAGTTCGATCAACTTGCGGCTGGTGATATCACTGATGCTCAAAATGACTGCATGGTAGTCCTGCTGATCCACAGGCAGACGCAGCACCAGCCATAAGTGCTGGTCGCGACCGCTGGCATCGGTCAGTTTTATTTCCAGCTCAAGCTGTTGCTGCTGGTCGAGCACGGCCTCGACGACCTGATAGCCAATGGCTGAACTGCTCAGCGGGCAGCCGTTGATCAGCTTGTGCCAGGCACCTTCTCCTGAATCGACCTCCAGCAGTTGCATGGCTACCTGGTTGACTTCGGTGATGCGCAGTTGCTCGAATAACTGGCGACGATGTTCCGGATGATCGCTGAGCCAATGCTTGAGGGCATCAGTGTCATGGAGTTTTTCGCGCTCAAGAAACCCTGGCAGGCTGGACAGGTCGAGCACGCAGAGGGCGACCCCGGTGCCTTCAAAAATATCGTGGTAACGCCGGCGGCCTTCATGCACCTGGCGCTGGCGGCGGCGCATGTTCAACAGCGCCATAATGGGCAGCAACGAAAACACCAAGCCGAGCAGGCATTTGCCGATCAGTCCGGGCAGCAGCTGCTCGATTGCCTGGCGGTCATTGAACAGCCCGCGCAGTTGCCAGTCGCTGTGGCTGATAGCTGCCAGCAGTACGGTGTCGTCTTCATCGCGCTGGCTCAGGGCCGAGGGGGGCGAGACGTTTTTATCCGCGCGGCTGAGTACCTTGCGGGTCTGGCTGTTTTCCACCAGCCACTGCGGCCGGTTGCTGCTGTTGGCGTTCTGATGCGTGAGGTTTTGCAGCAGGTCCGGGCTCATGCGCAGCAGCCAGTAGCCGTCGATGGCGCCGCTGGGCTGGCGCAGCAACAGGTAGATGATGCTGGCATCACTGTTGTTGCTGAAGTAGTAACCTTCAGTGCGGTTGCGCGACGGGCTGCGTTTGACCCAGTCGGCCAGATACGCAGCGTCGGGGCTGGTCCCGGTACTGTCGAGCAACACTTCGCCGGCTGGACTGAGCAGGGCCAGGCTTTGCAGGGATGGCAAGGACTGGCCCAGTTGCTTGACCAGCGCCTGTTGCTGGCGCTGGTTTCTTGGCGACTTGTCTACGGGCAGCAGATTGAGCGCGGTTTCGGCCCGCAAGGCCATGCTCAGGCCGATATGGTCGGCCAGGTCGGCGCTGTAGTTGATGCTGGTCTGGCGCTCTTGCTGCAGGGTTTCCTGAAACTGCTCGACCAACAGCCAGAACAGCATCGCCAGCAGCAGTAAAACCAGGGTCGCCAATGCACTTTTCAACGTTCCGCGCACAGGTGTCCCGAGTAATTGGCTGGACGCTTTGACACGAGTGGGCGGGGTGACATTGGGCAACTTGTGATCCTGCGATTTGGCGGCAATGGCGCGAGGCCCCCTAAAGGCGCCAAGCATGCCTTGGGTTGTGGCAAAGTGCCAGTCCTCTGGTCTGCGCTGGTTTGCCCTGCATCACGCATTCAGGTAGATTCTGGGGTCTACATTTGTGCTTTTTCTGCGAGCAGGCATTGATCTCGATCAGTCCCTGACTTTCTGCTATGGCCTGATCCGGGCATTGCTCGCGCCTTATTCACCCGTCACTGACCCTAGGTTATCCATGGCTCAATACGTTTTCACCATGCATCGGCTGAGCAAAGTTGTTCCGCCGAAGCGGGAAATCCTGAAAAACATCTCCCTGTCGTTTTTCCCGGGGGCCAAAATCGGCGTACTCGGCTTGAACGGTTCGGGTAAATCCACCCTGTTGAAAATCATGGCAGGCGTTGACACCGAGTTCGACGGCGAAGCCCGTCCGATGCCGGACCTGAACATCGGTTACCTGCCGCAGGAACCGCAGCTGGATCCGAGCAAAACCGTACGCGAAGTGGTTGAAGAAGCCGTTAGCGTGATCAAGGACGCTCAGGCGCGTCTTGATCAAGTGTATGCCGAATATGCCGACCCTGATGCCGACTTCGACAAGCTGGCCGCAGAACAGGCCAAGCTCGAAGCGATCCTGCAAGCAAGCGACGGGCACAACCTTGAGCGCCAGCTGGAAGTTGCAGCCGATGCGCTGCGCCTGCCAGCCTGGGATGCCAAGGTAGAGCACCTGTCGGGTGGTGAGAAGCGCCGTGTTGCCCTTTGTCGCCTGCTGCTGTCGGCCCCGGACATGCTGCTGCTCGATGAACCGACCAACCACCTGGATGCCGATTCGGTCGCCTGGCTGGAGCACTTCCTGCACGACTTCCCGGGTACCGTGGTTGCGATTACGCACGACCGTTACTTCCTGGACAACGTAGCGGGCTGGATTCTGGAGCTTGACCGCGGTGCGGGCATTCCTTACGAGGGCAACTATTCGGGCTGGCTGGAAGCCAAGTCCGATCGTCTGGCCCAGGAATCCAAGCAGCAGTCGGCCCATGAAAAGGCCATGAAAGACGAGCTGGAATGGGTTCGCAAAGGTGCCAAGGCGCGTCAGTCCAAGTCCAAGGCCCGTCTGCAACGTTTCGAAGAACTGCAGTCGCAGGAATTCCAGAAGCGCAGCGAAACCAACGAAATCTACATCCCGGCCGGTCCGCGCCTGGGTGACAAGGTTATCGAGTTCAAGAACGTCTCCAAGGGTTACGGCGATCGCGTGCTGATCGACAACCTGTCGTTCGCCATGCCCAAAGGCGCCATCGTTGGCGTGATCGGTGGTAACGGTGCCGGTAAATCGACCCTGTTCCGCATGCTGATGGGCAAGGAACAGCCGGATTCGGGCAGCATCGAAATCGGTGAAACCGTGCAACTGGCGTGCGTTGACCAGAGCCGTGACGACCTGGATGGCAGCAAGACGGTGTTCCAGGCGATTTCTGACGGTTCCGATGTGATCCGTATTGGTAACTATGAAATCCCGTCGCGTACCTATGTAGGTCGTTTCAACTTCAAAGGTGGCGATCAGCAGAAGTTCGTCAAGGATCTGTCCGGTGGTGAGCGTGGTCGCCTGCACCTGGCCCTGACCTTGAAAGAGGGCGCCAACGTGCTGCTGCTCGACGAACCGTCCAACGACCTTGACGTTGAGACATTGCGTTCGCTTGAAGAAGCACTGCTGGACTTCCCTGGCGCCGCCATTGTGATCTCTCACGATCGGTGGTTCCTTGACCGCGTCGCGACTCACATCCTGGCGTACGAAGACGACTCGCAGGCGATCTTCTTCGAAGGTAACTACACCGAGTACGAAGCTGACCGTAAAAAGCGCCTCGGCGAAGCGGCTACCCTGCCGCACCGTGTGCGTCACAAAAAACTGGCCCAGTAAGGGCGGTTTGCATCACAGAACGGCGCCTTCGGGCGCCGTTTTTTTTGCGCATCACAAACCTTGCCCGCTCCCACAATGGGATTTTGGCGTTTATAAGTTGGTGCGAAACTGGGTACAAGAAGTATTTTTTTGGTGCGCAAAAGCCCGATAAATCGGTGCTATTTATATAAATGCACCATTTAAATTCATAACTGCGACATTTTGCGCTGTCGCGGTGCCACATGAATTGATAAAGTTCCGGTCAATCTCCGTTTAACGACAATAAATTTGCCGAGACTTACCATGATCGAATCCGTCGACCAGTTCCTTGCCCGCCTGAAAAAACGTGACCCGGACCAACCAGAATTCCACCAGGCAGTGGAAGAGGTCCTTCGCAGTCTGTGGCCGTTTCTTGAAGCCAATCCGCATTATCTGACTTCAGGGATTCTTGAGCGCATTTGCGAACCAGAGCGTGCGATCGTGTTCCGCGTTTCGTGGGTAGATGACGAAGGCAAAGTGCGGGTTAACCGCGGCTTCCGTATCCAGATGAACAGCGCCATTGGTCCGTACAAGGGCGGTCTGCGTTTTCATCCGTCGGTGAATCTGGGCGTCCTCAAGTTTCTGGCCTTTGAGCAAACCTTCAAGAACTCCCTGACCTCCTTGCCCATGGGCGGCGGCAAGGGCGGTTCGGACTTCAACCCCAAGGGCAAGAGCGACGCCGAAGTCATGCGTTTCTGCCAGGCCTTTATGAGCGAGCTGTATCGCCATATCGGTTCGGATGTTGATGTGCCAGCAGGCGACATCGGTGTCGGCGCCCGCGAAATCGGCTTTATGTTTGGTCAGTACAAGCGCCTGAGCAACCAGTTCACCTCCGTATTGACCGGCAAAGGCATGAGCTACGGTGGCAGTCTGATCCGTCCTGAAGCTACCGGCTTTGGTTGTGTGTACTTCGCCCAGGAAATGCTCAAGCGCAGCGGCCAGCGCATCGACGGCAAGCGCGTGGCGATTTCGGGCTCGGGTAACGTGGCGCAATACGCCGCGCGCAAGGTCATGGACCTGGGCGGCAAGGTTATTTCGCTGTCGGATTCCGAAGGCACGCTGTATTGCGAAGCCGGTTTGAGCGAAGAGCAGTGGGAAGCGCTCATGGAACTGAAAAACGTCAAGCGCGGCCGTATCAGCGAGTTGGCGGGGCAGTTCGGGGTTGAATTCCTGGCAGGGCAGCACCCGTGGAGCCTGGCGTGTGATATCGCGCTGCCATGCGCTACCCAGAATGAACTGGACGCTGAAGCGGCCCGTACGTTGCTGGCCAATGGCTGCGTGTGCGTGGCTGAAGGTGCGAACATGCCGACCACCCTGGAAGCGGTCGATCTGTTTATCGAAGCAGGTATTTTGTTTGCACCGGGCAAGGCATCCAACGCCGGTGGCGTGGCGGTGAGCGGGCTGGAAATGTCGCAAAACGCCATGCGTCTGCTGTGGACGGCCGGCGAAGTGGACAGCAAGTTGCACAACATCATGCAGTCGATCCACCACGCTTGCGTGCACTACGGCGAGGAAAACGGGCGGATCAACTACGTAAAAGGCGCGAACATTGCCGGTTTCGTCAAAGTTGCCGACGCAATGCTGGCGCAGGGCGTGGTGTAACCCCATCCTGTGGGAGCGGGCAAGCCCGCTCCCACATTGGGGCTGTCTATTTTGCAAGCGTCTTGTGTTCAGCCAGTTCCTGTTCGATAAAGGCCGCGATCATGGCGCGGTAGACGCTTTCAGTGACGTCCGGGTTGGCGCCCAGCTCATCGGCCAACGTCCGCACTTTGCCAATCACCTGCTCAACCCGCTGCGGCGCCCTGACCGCATCGCTGTCTTTTTTAAACCGCGCCGCCTGCGATACGTAAGCCCCGCGCTCGGCGATCAGGCCGACAATCTGGCGATCCAGCCCGTCGATTTTCTCGCGCACCTGCTCGAGGGAATCACAATTAACAACCATGTCTTGAAAACTCCTTAGTAGTGATACCACTTCAGCTCCAGCATCACTTCGTTGATAGGGGTGGTCAGTTTGCTGAACTCACGCTGTGCGCTCAGGCGCAGACCAAGATTTCGCGAAACTTCCCATTGCTGATTAAGGCTCAGGCTACGACGGACTTCACCGTTGGTGAAGTAGTCGCCCTTGGCTTCCAGGCTCAGGTTGCCCACCGGGTTACGCCAAAGAAGCCCGGTATTGAAGCCCGCTGCCGGTGATACAAACGCCGCGAAGTCGTTGTTGTGCTCGATGCGTACCGTACCGAGAGCGAAACCGAGCATATTGTCCGCCAATTGCCAGGTGCCGCCTGCACCGCCATTGACATGACTGACCAGGTTTTCGTCGCCATGTTTGCCGAGTACCCGTTCCAGCCCGCCGCCCACTTGCCATGACCAGGGTTGCAGCAGGTCATTGCGCGGGGTCAGGGAGCGGATATTGGCCAGGTCCAGTTGTTGCACTTGCCACTTGTTGCCTTCGTACTGGCGCAGTTTCAGTTGCAGAATTTCAATCTGCGCGCCCAGGGGAAAGCCCGGTGCGTTGTCGTTGAGGTCGTGGTAAGCCATGCGCAGGCCATATTCGGCAAAGGCCTTGTCGTCACGGCTACCGGCGCCCAGCTGCCAGGTACGCGACTCGTGGCCGTTTTCAGGCAGTTCGGGTTTGTCGACTTGCAGTTCTGGCGCGGGGTTCTGATTGATCGCCCGTAGCAGTTCGAAACTGCGCTGCGAGCGTGCAGGATCGCGCTCAAGGCCATTGGCCCGGTACCGTTCAAGCCGGTAAGCCGCGTCGATAATCAGCGCCTGGCGCGCTTTGGGCAGAGCCTTGAAGGCCGGGGTTTGCAATTGGGCCTGATCGGCGCTGACCTGCAATACCCATTGCTGCTCTTCTGGATCGAGGGCCTTGGCCCGGTCCAGCAGCTCCCGTTCGCGGGACGGGCGGTACTCGATACTTTCAACCAGTCCGGCTTCCTTGACCGCTTTCACGGTGTCGGTGGGGATCGCGGTCAGCGGAAACTGGGTGGTCAGTTGCAGGCCCGGGCGGGCCACTTGCAGCAGCTCCAGCAGGCGGTAGGAGCAGTTTTCGTCAAAGAAGAAATAGTCGAACTGGATCTGTTTGAGTTCCCACACATGTTCAACCATGCGTTGGGTTTCTTCGGGTGTCAGATTAAGGCGGTATTCCCACAGGTCGCGGTTTTCAAGGCTCCGGTACTCCGAGAGTTTCTCTTGATAGGGCACCAGGGCGAACAGGCCCGGATAGCCACCGGCCAAGCCCTTCCAGGCGTACAGGATGCTGTTGTCGGAACCTTCGATATAGGCACCGAAGTTGATCGCGTAGCTGAGCAGGGCGGTCTTGTTGTCCTGCACATCGGCCTGGTCGATGCGTAACAGGGTATGGCCGAACATGGAGGACGGGCTGTTGAGGTAGGCCGCCGGGAAAATCATCACCGTGCTGTGGGGTGCCACGTCCTTGAACCATTGGCTGAACTCTGCGCATTCGGCCTTGGGCAGATCGGTCAGATTCAGTTGGGCCTTGAGCCAGCGGGTACGGGCCGGGTACACGCACTGCGGGTGTTTGTCGCCCAGGCTCAAGGGCGCATACAACGCCTCAACCGTGGCACGCAGTTCGGCATCAGGGTGATGGGCACCCTCGGCGGCGAGAAAGAATTTGTCGTCGCTGACATAGCTTCGCCAGCCGCTCAGCTTGCCGGCTTCGTAGTGCCCCAGCGAAATCCAGAAAGGGTCGTTGGCCAACTGTTGCACACGTTGATCGTCGATATGGGGTGCGGCATACAGCGGGGCGCAGGCACAGAGCGCCAGATAGGCAAGGCGTTTGAGCATGTTCGGCAACTGTTGTCAGACGAAGAGAAGTGAAGCAGGAGAATACCCGCTCCGAGAGGAGCGGGCGGGTCTCATTTACTTACGCAGCGGTGGCGTATTTGGCCAGGCGTGCATCGCCCTTGAGGATGGCCAGAGTATTGCTGTGTACGTCTTCAGCCGTGACATCGGCTTTGCTGAAGATTTGCTGGAAGTGCTCGTGGGTGACGGCGGCGAAATGCTCGCGGTCTTCAGGGGCGACGCCCAGTACCACAGCGTAGGTGGTCAGTGCTTCGCCATTGCCTTTGGCCATGTCTTCGGACAGCTCGTTCATCATGCCATTCATGGCAATCCACGATTTGCCGCCGTAAGTCAGGGCGTCCTTGGTGGTACAGCCGTTGGTGCCGGAGGTCATGCCGAAGGTGGCGTTGCCGGACGTGCCGTTTGTGGTGGATGCCAGGAAGTGGGCAGGAGTGCCGCGCTGGCCTTCAAACAGCATGTTGCCCCAACCGCAGTTAGGGCCGCCCGGTGCCTGGGCCATGGCGTTGAGGGAAACAACTGTAAAGAGAGTACCAAGAAGAATCCGTTTCATAAGCTTTGTTCTCTATAGGTATGCAACCAATGGACAAGGGTTTCTGGCCCTGAAGCGCCAGTACGGGCCGGTTATACCGTCCAGCCGCGTAACAGCTTGGAGTCTAGGCACGATCGGGGGGTTCCGTGGCTTTTTGTAAAACAATCGCTGTTGCTGCACATTTTTGGCCCCTAAACATTGGGGGGCGAGCTTTCCCGTGTTGTTCGCCTTGCCAGTGATGTACAGCCAGCGCCAGAATGCTGCCATCTGCCCCGCCCGATGTAAGGAAGCCCGATGCCTGATTCTGTTGCCACCAGCTTGCGTCTAGCGCCTGATGCGCTAACCCGTCCTTTTTCTGCTGAACAGTTCAGCTTCTCGAACACCAATGATCTGGAGCCTTTTCGCGGCATTCTCGGCCAGGAACGTGCGGTCGAGGCCTTGCAGTTCGGCGTGGCCATGCCACGTCCGGGTTACAACGTTTTTGTCATGGGCGAGCCGGGAACCGGTCGTTTCTCGTTCGTCAAACGCTACCTCAAGGCCGAGGGCAAGCGCCTGAAGTCGCCGAGCGACTGGGTCTACGTCAACAACTTCGATGAGCCCCGTGAGCCGCGAGCCCTGGAGCTGCCGTCCAGTAGCGCTGGTGCCTTTATTGGCGATATCAATCACTTGATCGACAACCTGCTGGCGACCTTCCCGGCAGTGTTTGAACACCCGACGTATCAACAACGCAAAAGCGCGATCGACCGCGGCTTCAATCAGCGTTACGACCGTGCGCTGGATGTGATCGAGCGTCTGGCCCTGGAAAAAGGCGTGGCGCTCTATCGCGACAGCAGCAACGTGGCATTTACGCCGATGAGTGATGGCAAGGCGCTGGATGAGGCCGAGTTTTCGCAATTGCCTGAGGCTGATCGTGAACGCTTCCATGAAGATATTTCCGAGCTGGAGGAGCGACTGAACGAAGAGCTGGCCAGTCTGCCGCAGTGGAGGCGTGAGTCGAACAATCAGCTGCGCCAACTGAACGAAGAAACCATCACCCTGGCCCTGCAGCCGTTGCTGTCGCCGTTGTCGCAAAAATACGCCGAAAATGCCGCGGTTTGCGGTTATCTGCAGGCGATGCAGGTTTACTTGCTGAAAACCGTGGTCGAGCAACTGGTCGACGACAGCAAGACCGACGCCCAGGCGCGCAAGCTGCTTGAAGAGCAGTACCTGCCGAGCCTGGTGGTAGGGCAGCCGCTAAGCGGCGGTGCGCCGGTAGTGTTCGAGCCGCACCCGACCTACGACAACCTGTTTGGCCGTATCGAATACAGCACCGACCAGGGCGCGCTCTACACCACTTATCGGCAGTTGCGTCCGGGCGCCTTGCACCGTGCCAATGGCGGCTTTTTGATTCTTGAAGCCGAGAAAATGCTCAGCGAGCCTTTTGTCTGGGATGCTCTCAAGCGTGCCCTGCAATCGCGCAAGCTGAAGATGGAGTCGCCGCTGGGCGAAATGGGGCGCCTGGCCACCGTGACGCTCAACCCGCAGGTCATCCCCCTGCAGGTCAAGGTCATCATCATCGGTGCCCGCCAGCTGTATTACACGCTGCAGGACCTGGATCCGGACTTCCAGGAAATGTTCCGGGTTCTGGTGGACTTCGACGAAGATATCCCGATGGTTGATGAGAGCCTTGAGCAGTTTGCCCAGTTGCTCACTACACGCACTTCGGAAGAAGGCATGGCACCGCTGACCGCCGGTGCGGTGGCGCGGCTGGCGACCTACAGCGCGCGTCTGGCCGAGCACCAGGGACGTTTGTCGGCGCGTATTGGCGATCTGTTCCAACTGGTCAGCGAAGCGGACTTCATCCGTCACCTGGCGGGCGATGAAATGACCGATGCGGGTCATATCGAGCGTGCGCTCAAGGCCAAGGCAACCCGTACCGGACGAGTCTCGGCGCGTATCCTGGATGACATGCTGGCGGGGATCATCCTGATCGATACCGATGGCGCGGCCGTGGGCAAGTGCAACGGCCTGACGGTGCTGGAAGTCGGCGACTCGGCCTTTGGTGTGCCTGCGCGGATTTCCGCCACGGTGTATCCGGGCGGCAGCGGTATTGTCGATATCGAGCGCGAAGTTAACCTGGGGCAGCCTATCCACTCCAAGGGTGTGATGATTTTGACCGGATACCTGGGCAGCCGTTATGCCCAGGAATTCCCGCTGGCGATTTCGGCCAGCATCGCGCTGGAGCAGTCCTACGGTTATGTCGATGGCGACAGTGCGTCGCTGGGGGAGGCCTGTACGCTGATTTCGGCACTGTCAAAAACCCCGCTCAAGCAGTGTTTTGCCATTACCGGCTCGATCAACCAGTTCGGCGAAGTGCAGGCCGTGGGTGGGGTCAACGAGAAGATCGAAGGCTTCTTCCGACTCTGCGAAGCACGCGGGCTGACAGGCGAGCAGGGCGCGATCATTCCGCAGGCCAACGTGGCTACCCTGATGCTGGACGAGAAGGTGCTGCAGGCAGTGCGTGATGGCAAGTTCCACGTCTATGCCGTGCGTCAGGCCGATGAGGCCCTGAGTTTGCTGGTGGGTGAGCCTGCGGGAGAGCCGGATGCAGAGGGACAATTCCCTGAAGGCAGCGTCAATGCCCGGGTAGTCGAGCGGTTGCGGGTGATTGCTGAAATGATCAACGACGACGACCTCAAGGAAGCCGAAAAGGAGTTGCTGGCGGAAGCCCTGGCAGCGAAAAAACCGGCCTGATCCCTTAAAGCGAAACCTGTGGGAGCGGGCTTGCTCGCGATGCGAACGACGCGGAGGAATGGTTACACCGCGGCAATCCAATCGCGGGCCAGCCCGCTCCCACAGATCTGCGATGCCAATCGACAAAGCCGTTGGTCATTGGTGACTTTTCATACGCAAATTTTCTTCTATTCTCAGGTCATGGACACCACTGTCGTCACCGGATCGATGCAGCCCGTAGTCTGCGGCTGAAGACAGACTCTACCGAGGGTCGCCGTCATGTCGCGCAACCTTTGCCTTACTCGCCAATGCTTGGGCCTGGTGACCCGTATTGAATGCAGCATTCGACCGCTGGCAGGCAACAACGGGATGTGGACACTGCTCTTCGCCGCCGGCCTGGCAGGCGAACAACCCTCAACGATCAAGGCGCAGGGCCCGTTTCCCGGGCCGTTCGTGGCCGAAACCATTCTTGAATCAATCGTTGAAAGCCTGACCCTGCATGGTTATGAACTCGCCAACGACCCGCAGATCTGGTGCCTGCATGTGCAGGCCCAGTTGCGGCAGATCAATGGTGGGCGTTGCCACGGCTAGGCAGCGTTTTATTGTGGCGTGCTGGCTTCAGGGGCTTTGTCGAGTTTGACTTCAAATCCGTACTCGACAGGGTTCAGCGCGGTGCGGGCATAGCTTTCCAGTCGGGTCGGCTGGCCATAAAAGTAGTGCACGTCAAATACGGCCGCCCCATCGGGTTCGCTGCTATGGCTGACTGCGGCCACTTCCTTCAGATAATTACCCGTGTCGTCCTTGGCATAAAAGCGCCAGGCCTCGGCCGGGAACACTTTTTGATCAACGATCAGGGCATTGCCCTTGAGTTCAAGGCCTTTGGGCAGGCGAGTGATATCCAGCTCTTGTTTGTCGATGTCGGCAATAAACAGGGGGATTGAGCCCACCGCATAGGCTGGCGTCTCGGGGAACAGGTTGAGGTCGTAGGTGATAACGCCTGCATGCGGGTCCACATCGAAGGCTTCGGCGGGCAGTTCCAGTGGCTCGCTGCGATTACCGTTGTCGTCTTCAGCAAAAAAGGTCACCGGCGCGTCAGACGTGTCCGGGAGCGTACCGAGCATTTCACCGTTGAAAGTGGCAGGGTGGCTGAACTCAAGGGACGCGGCACTGGCATCGTCCACCGACTGGCTGATCACCACGCTTTTTTCCAGTTGCTCGGGTGCCAGCGTGGCGTCTTTCAAATAGTTGGCGGCCTGATCGTCATACACCACGACGTTGAGCGGCAGGGGCTGTATGTCTTTGCCCAGCACGTTTTTGTCCAGTGTGCGCACAGGCAGGTCGAGGGACTTGCGGGTGACATTGGCGGTGGAGAAATCGAGCACGTTGATGTCGACATTTTCCACTGTACCGTTGAAGTACACCTTGCTGTAGTGATGCGGGTGCTGCTGATCGAAGGCCTTTTGCTCGTTATCCAGTTGTTGCTCGAAAGCGTCACTCCAGGCAGTTTGCTTGAGCATTTCGGCCAATTGCTGCTGATAAAACGCCAGTTGTTCGGCGTTTTCGTTGATTGAGCCTGAGCGTGTCAGGAACTGCCCGGTACGGTCGCGGGCCTGGATGATCAGCGGATTGAGCGGGGTGTCACGCACTTGTTCGGCCAGTGCAGCGCTGTTGACGATATCCACTTCGGCAAAGTTCTTGCCCAGTGCCAGCAGGGTTACGCTGATCGTGCCGTGGGTGCTGGTTTTACCCACGTCCTTGGCAGTGAGGTTGAAATTGACCACTTTGCCCGGCGCGATGACTTCGACTTTGCCGTGCAGTGTCAGGGGTTGAGGTTGTTGGGTGTTGGCGGTTTCAACCCCGTCGATATAGGGGTAAGTGACGGTCAGGTCGTCAGGGTTGCTCAGGTTGGCGCTGGAGGGGCTCAGCTGGATGCCGGGATCGCTCTCGGACCATTCCGGCGCAAAAGGCACCTCTTGCTTGTTGCTCAGGGTTACCGACTGCCATTCCAGCGCATGGGGGAACGGGAACTCGGATGCACTGTTAAGCGGGAACGGGAAGACCGGCTCCAGGTCCGTCAGGTAATCGGAACTTGTATTTTTGCGCAGTACAAACAAACCGTTGATATAGGTATCGGTAAGCGCCTGGCTGCTCGGGTAGTGCTTGAGCACCGCCAGGTCGTCGGCACCGTATTCGGTTTCTATCGGCTTGTCTTGCAGCTTGAGGCGTGCCCGTTCGAGCAACAACAAGGAGCCGCCGAGGTCGGCCACAGCATCCTTGAGCTGCTGATCCTTGATCCCGTCCAGGCTCTGTTCGAACGCTGCGCTGCGTTCCTCAAGGCTGGCCTGCTGATGTTCGTCGTCAGGAGAGCAGCCGCCGACAGCGAGCAAAGCCATCGAAAGCCCAAAACAAGCCAGGGGGAATCGCAGATCCATGGTTCGGTTTTCCTGTCCGTAAACAATGCTGAGAGGGTGGACACTAGCAGAAAATGTTTTTACAGGCTG
The DNA here is from genome assembly GCF_900618535.1 of Pseudomonas bubulae. GTDB lineage: Bacteria > Pseudomonadota > Gammaproteobacteria > Pseudomonadales > Pseudomonadaceae > Aquipseudomonas > Aquipseudomonas bubulae. The sequence continues at coordinate 263,073 of NZ_UYJA01000002.1, forward strand.
TTTCCAAGCCTTTAACACAGTGCTTTTCGCACTGATATACTCGCGCCCATTTTGTAATAGCCTGTGAGATTCAATGGAACGCTTTATCGAAAACGCAATGTACGCCTCGCGCTGGATTTTGGCGCCTATTTACTTCGGGCTCTCACTGGGCCTGCTGGCTTTGGCATTGAAGTTCTTTCAGGAAGTGTTTCACGTAATCCCCAACGTGTTTGCGCTAACTGAGTCTGACTTGATCCTGGTCATTCTGTCGCTGATCGACATGGCGCTGGTAGGCGGTTTGCTGGTCATGGTGATGATTTCCGGTTATGAGAACTTTGTTTCGCAACTGGATATCGACGAGCACAAGGAGAAGCTCAGCTGGTTGGGCACCATGGACTCCACCTCGCTGAAGATGAAAGTCGCGGCATCGATTGTGGCCATTTCGTCGATCCACCTGCTGCGGGTGTTTATGGACGCGCGCAATATCGAGACCGAGTACCTGATGTGGTACGTGATTATTCACATGACCTTTGTGGTGTCGGCGTTTGCAATGGGCTATCTGGACAAGCTGACCAAACACTGAAGCCAACCCCGGGCTGCGAAGGCTTTGGGGGCTGTGGTAGTCTGCTGGCCCTTTTTTGGTTCAGGGTGTTCGGGGTCGCGGTTGACGCGGCTTCTTTCCGGCCCCTCCACAGCGGAGCAGTGTTATGTCCGAAGTAAATCTGTCGACCGACGAAACCCGCGTCAGCTACGGCATTGGCCGCCAGTTGGGCGACCAGTTGCGCGACAACCCGCCACCTGGCATCAGCCTGGATGCAATCCTGGCTGGTCTGACTGACGCCTACGCAGGCAAGGAAAGCCGTGTAGGCCAGGAAGAAATGTCGGCTAGCTTCAAGGTGATCCGCGAGATCATGCAAGCTGAAGCCGCTGCCAAGGCAGAAGCTGCTGCGGGCGAAGGCAAGGCTTTCCTGGCTGAAAACGCCAAGAAAGACGGTATCACCACCCTGGCTTCCGGCCTGCAATTTGAAGTGGTAACCGCGGGTGAAGGCGCCAAGCCATCCCGTGAAGACACCGTACGTGTTCACTACCACGGCACCCTGATTGATGGCACTGTGTTCGACAGCTCCTACGATCGTGGTCAGCCGGCTGAATTCCCGGTTGGCGGCGTGATCGCTGGCTGGACTGAAGCCCTGCAACTGATGAACGCCGGTAGCAAATGGCGCATCTACGTGCCGAGCGAACTGGCCTACGGCGCCCAGGGCGTTGGCAGCATTGCTCCGCACAGCGTGCTGGTATTCGACGTAGAGCTGCTGGACGTTCTGTAAGAACCCCGCGTTTTAACGTTGGCTGCGGGTTTGCTGGCAAACCCGCAGCTACACCGGTGCCGTCATATCTGTATCTTGGCGTGGTGCGGGTGAGTGTCAGTCGTGCCGCAAGGGCGCAATGCCCGGGCATAGCAGAACAGAAACAGATTGCGCACCAACTCCTTGAGCACCACCGGCTCGCTGGAATTGAGGCCGTTGAAATCCAGGTCGCCCTGATCCTGTAGCTCGCTTAGTGCTTCTTCTTCCAGTACCGCACAGACTTCCCCGGTTTCCCGATGCAGGATTCGCAGATAAGGGTGTGGACGGTCCAGCCAGGCATCAATTAAATAAGTCATGGTCGTCATCTCCTTGATGAATACCAATGAGAATAATTCTTATTCAATTAATAGCAAGTGCCTATTGGCGGATTTCTGATCTTTCTGCGTTAGAACTGCTGGGGATCAAGGTTGCTGGCTTTTTGATGTTGCTGGGCGGGGGAGGGTGTAGCACCTTCCTGCGCAGGGCACAGGAAGGCATGCAGCAGAATCAGACCTTGCGTACGAACTCGGATTTGAGTTTCATCGGGCCAATGCCATCGATCTTGCAGTCGATATCGTGGTCGCCGTCGCACAGGCGGATATTCTTGACCTTGGTGCCCACTTTAACCACCAGGGAAGTACCCTTGATTTTCAGGTCCTTGATCACGGTGATGGTGTCACCGTCGGTCAGTACGGTGCCTGCGGAGTCTTTGTAGACTTTCATGTCATCGGCTGTTTCAGCGTCGCCACTGGCAGACCACTCGTGGGCGCATTCCGGGCAGATCAGCTGGGCGCCGTCTTCGTAGGTGTATTCGGAATTGCATTTTGGGCAGGGTGGCAACGTGCTCACTCAAAGCTCCTTAAGAGTCAGGATGGCTAAAAGGCACGTATTGTATAGGGTTTTAGTGCGAGGCGGGTAATGGCGGGGCAGATTGACCCTGTGGGAGCGGGCTTGCCCGCTCCCACAGGCAGTCAGTGCGTGCGTGCTACAGCAAACTCGCTCAGCTCAACCAGCGCATCGCGGTATTCGCTTGGCGGCAAGGCTTCGAGGCACACAATGGCGCGGGCCACGAAGTCGCGAGCCAGCCGGGCGGTGTAGTCCAGGGAACCAGAGGCCTCAACGGCTTCGCGAATGCTCTCCAGGTCCTCGATACCGCCTTTCTGGATCGCTTTGCGCACCAGGGCTGCCTGTTCAGGCGTACCTTCACGCATGGTGTAGATCAGCGGCAGGGTCGGTTTGCCTTCGGCCAGATCGTCACCGACGTTCTTGCCCAGGGTTTCGGCATCGCCACGGTAGTCGAGCAGGTCGTCCACCAGCTGGAATGCCACGCCCAGGTGATCGCCAAAGGTGCGCAGCGCTTCGCTCTGCTCTGGCGTGGCACCGGCCAGCGCTGCAGCGCTGTGGGTCGAAGCCTCGAACAGCATCGCGGTCTTGCCGCGGATGACTTCCATGTAGGTTTCTTCGGTGGTGCTGGCGTCGCGCACTTTGGACAGCTGCAATACTTCGCCTTCGGCGATGATGCGGGTGGCTTGCGACAGGATTTTCATCACTGGCATCGAGCCCAGCTCAACCATCATCTCGAAGGAGCGCGAGTACAAAAAGTCGCCGACCAGTACGCTGGGGGCATTGCCCCAGGTAGCATTGGCAGTCTTGCGGCCACGGCGCATGCCCGACATGTCGACCACGTCGTCGTGCAGCAGGGTGGCGGTGTGCAGGAACTCAATGGTGGCGGCCAGCAGGCGCAAGTCGTCGCCTTCGCGACCCAGGGCCTTGCCACACAGCAACACTAATAAAGGACGCAGGCGCTTGCCGCCGGCCGAAGTAATGTAGTCGCCGATTTTTGAGACCAGCGGTACGCGTGAAGTCAGCTGCTTCTTGATGATGCCATCGACGGCGCTAAAATCGTCCGCCACCGCGCGGTAGAAAGCTTGGGGTTGCATCAGCGACAGGTGCTCCAGAAGGGTTGCGCGGCATGCTAGGTCGGGGGGCTGGGCCTGTCAAGGCGGATGGACGGCCCCTTGCAAGCCTGACTTGCCTTGCGTACAATCGCGCACCCTGAACTTCCTGGGCAGCACCTGCCTTACGCAATTGCATCTGGGCCGTTCCAGCCCCATGCAGCCATGCCAGCCAATACCTTTACCTATAAAGCGCTGGGTGAGCAGGATTATCGGAGAAATACCATGTCGTACGCAGTAATCGTTACTGGTGGCAAGCAATACAAAGTAGCTCCAGGTGAATACCTGAAGATCGAAAAACTGGAAATCGCTACCGGCGAATCCGTAACTTTTGATCGCGTTCTGTTGGTCGCCAATGGCGATGACGTGAACATCGGCGCTCCAGTTGTACCTGGCGCCACTGTTGTGGCTGAAGTGATCTCCCAAGGTCGTCACGATAAAGTCCGCATCATCAAGTTCCGTCGTCGTAAGCACCACATGAAGCGTATGGGCCACCGCCAGTGGTACACCGAGATCAAAATCACCGGTATTCAGGCTTAATTTCAGCCTAATTCCTCACTAGGAGAATTGACTCATGGCACACAAAAAAGCTGGTGGTAGTACCCGTAACGGTCGCGACTCAGAAGCCAAACGCCTTGGCGTGAAGATGTATGGCGGCCAGGCTATCATTCCGGGCAACATCATCGTGCGTCAGCGCGGCACCCAATTCCACGCTGGCTACGGCGTTGGTATGGGCAAAGATCACACCCTGTTCGCGAAAGTGGAAGGCGTGATCAAGTTCCAGGTTAAAGGCGCCTTCGGTCGTCGCTATGTAAGCATCGTTCCGAAGACTGCAGTCGTCGCGGCGTAATAGCTTGGTAGCTGGAAGAGCCCTGTCTTGCGACGGGGCTTTTTCGTTTGTGGGGTGAGTCTCTTGCAAAACTGTTTGTATGGGCTGCTGGCGCTGGATTTAACGGTCGTTGATTGAGGTCGCTGCGCTCATTTTTGCAAGAGTCTTATGTCTTGGTTTTTATCGGCTCGTCCTGATGACGAGAGGCGCGTTTTGTTATGAAGTTTGTAGATGAAGTATCGATCAAAGTAAAAGCAGGCGACGGTGGTAACGGTTGCATGAGTTTCCGTCGTGAGAAGTTCATCGAAAACGGTGGGCCAAACGGTGGTGATGGCGGTGATGGCGGCTCGATCTACATGGTCGCCGACGAAAACCTCAACACCCTGGTTGACTACCGTTACACCCGTCACTTTGACGCCCAGCGTGGCTCGAATGGCGGCAGTACGGATTGCACCGGTCGCAAGGGTGAGGATCTGGAGCTGCGTGTTCCGGTCGGCACTACCGTGATCGACGCTGGCACCCAGGAAATCATTGGCGACCTGACCAAGGCCGGCCAGCGTTTGCTGGTGGTGCATGGCGGTTGGCACGGTCTGGGTAATACCCGATTCAAATCCAGTACCAACCGTGCGCCACGCCAGACCACGCCGGGTAAGCCGGGTGAGCAGCGTGACCTGAAACTGGAGTTGAAGGTGTTGGCTGACGTTGGCCTGTTGGGCTTGCCGAATGCCGGTAAAAGTACCTTTATTCGTTCGGTGTCTGCGGCCAAGCCAAAAGTGGCGGATTATCCGTTCACCACCCTGGTGCCAAACCTGGGTGTGGTCAGCGTGGATCGCTGGAAGAGCTTTGTGATCGCCGATATTCCGGGTCTGATCGAAGGGGCTTCCGATGGTGCTGGCCTGGGGATCCGTTTCCTCAAGCACCTGGCGCGTACCCGTCTGTTGTTGCACCTCGTTGACATGGCGCCGGTTGAGGGTAGCGAGAGCGCTGCTGATACCGCGGAAGTCATCGTTAACGAACTGACCAAGTTCAGCCCGTCGCTGGCTGAGCGTGATCGTTGGCTGGTGCTGAACAAGTGCGATTCGCTGCCACAAGACGAGCACGAAGCGCGCGTCAAGGAAGTGGTTGATCGCCTTGAGTGGACTGGCCCGGTTTACGTGATCTCGGCCATTGCCAAGATCGGTACCGAAAAGCTGTGCCACGACATCATGCGTTATCTGGAAGATCGTGCTGATCGTCTGGCTGCTGACCCTGCCTACAAGCAAGAGTTGGCCGAGCTGGATCAGCGTATCGAAGATGAAGCGCGTGCGCAGTTGCAGGCGCTGGATGACAAGCGTGCCCTGCGTCGCAGCGGCGTGAAGAGCGTCCATGACATCGGTGAAGATGACTGGGACGAAGAAGATGTTGATGATGAAGATGGTCCGGAAATCATTTACGTCCGCGACTGATTCGTTGCAGTAAACTACAGCGCCGCTCAATGAGCGGCGTTTTAGCATCTACGATTTGGTAATCAAAAATAATTCCATGGGTGGCGCTCGGTCGCGCTGCTCTCAGGCATAGGTTGGATGATGATGCGGAGCAAGGTGACGGGTGCGCAGCGCTGGGTCGTGAAGATCGGCAGCGCGTTGCTGACAGCGGATGGCAAGGGCCTGGATCGCGCGGCGATGGGCGTTTGGGTTGAACAGATGGTGGCGTTGCACGAGGCTGGCGTAGAGCTGGTGCTGGTGTCTTCGGGTGCGGTTGCGGCCGGAATGAGCCGCTTGGGCTGGACGGTGCGACCGAGTGCCATGCACGAGCTGCAAGCTGCTGCGGCTATTGGTCAGATGGGGTTGGTGCAGGCCTGGGAGTCGAGCTTTGCCGAGCATTCCCGGCATACCGCGCAGATCCTGCTGACCCATGACGATCTGTCTGATCGCAAACGCTACCTCAATGCCCGCAGCACCCTGCGTGCGCTGGTGGAATTGGGCGTGATCCCGGTCATCAATGAAAATGACACGGTGGTCACGGACGAAATCCGCTTCGGTGACAACGATACGCTGGCCGCGTTGGTGGCTAATCTGGTCGAGGCTGATCTGCTGGTGATCCTGACCGATCGCGACGGCATGTTTGATGCTGATCCGCGCAACAATCCTGATGCCAAGATGATCTACGAGGCGCGTGCCGATGATCCGGCGCTGGATGCAGTGGCAGGCGGTACCGGTGGTGCGTTGGGGCGTGGCGGCATGCAGACCAAGTTGCGTGCGGCGCGCCTGGCGGCGCGTTCCGGTGCGCACACGATCATTGTGGGTGGGCGTCTGGAGCGGGTGCTGGATCGTCTCAAGGCGGGCGAGCGACTGGGTACCTTGCTGTCCCCGGAGCGTGGCCTGCTGGCTGCGCGCAAGCAGTGGCTGGCCGGGCACTTGCAGACCCGTGGCACGCTGGTGCTGGATGAAGGCGCTGTGGCGGCCTTGTCCAAGGGCAATAAAAGCCTGTTGCCTGTAGGGGTCAAGGCGGTTCAGGGCGGTTTCCGTCGTGGCGAGATGGTGGTGTGCGTCGCGCCGGACGGGCGGGAGATCGCTCGTGGCCTGGCGAACTACAGTGCTGCCGAGGCGCAAAAAATTATCGGGCAATCGTCGGATGCGATTGTCGGTTTGTTGGGTTATATGGCGGAACCTGAGCTGGTTCATCGCGATAACCTGATTCTGGTTTGAATTTGAGGTGTGGTATGCGCTTGATTGGCGGTTTATTGGGTTTGATGTTGGCGATGCCGCTAATGGCCTCGGCGGAAGAAATTGGCTCGGTGTCGACGGTCTTCAAATTTGTCGGGCCTAATGATCGTATCGTCGTAGAAGCATTCGATGATCCCAAGGTAGATGGCGTGACTTGCTACCTTTCTCGTGCCAAGACGGGTGGCATGAAAGGTGGTCTGGGTTTGGCTGAAGATCGTGCCGAGGCGTCGATTGCCTGCCGTCAGACCGGGCCGATCAGCTTCAAGGGTGACCTGAAAGAGGGTGATGAGGTGTTCAAGGAGCGGACTTCGCTGGTCTTCAAGACCATGCAGGTGGTGCGTTTCCTGGATAAAAAGCGCAATACGCTGGTGTATCTGGTGTACAGCGACCGTCTAATTGAAGGTAGCCCGCAGAATGCGGTGACGGCAATTCCGATTTTGCCGTGGCCACACGAGTAACGGTCTTCAAGAAAAGCCGCGCTGGTCGCGGCTTTTTATTGTGCGGATTTTACCGGCTCTGTAGCAGCTGCCGAAGGAACGAGGCTGCGTTCGGCGGCGGAGCCGTCGTAAAACCGGGTTTTGCTGTGTGTCAGACAAGCTTGGGTTTGAATATTTGCGGTCGCTGCGCAACCGAACGCAGCCTCGTTCCTTCGGCAGCTGCTACAAGGGTGTCGCTTAAATCGCAGGCAATAAAAAACCGACCCTAAGGTCGGTTTTTTAAAAAGCTTATCGCTTAAGCAGCAGTCGCAAGGTTCAACGCCTTGACGTGGCCATTCAGGCGGCTCTTATGGCGAGCAGCTTTGTTCTTGTGGATGATACCTTTATCGGCCATACGGTCGATAACAGGAACAGCCAGAACATAAGCAGCTTGCGCTTTAGCAGCGTCTTTTGCGTCGATGGCTTTAACTACATTCTTGATGTAGGTACGAACCATGGAACGCAGGCTGGCGTTGTGGCTGCGACGCTTCTCAGCCTGTTTTGCACGTTTTTTGGCGGAAGGTGTGTTGGCCACCGTCGAGCTCCTCGAAAGACTTTTGGGAAATAACAAACAAAATAGGCCGCGAATCATGCCGATGACGAGAACTCTTGTCAAGGGCGTTTGATGCGTTCCGCTGAGTGGTGGATCGAGGCAGACGGGATATTTATTTCCGGCGCTTGACCTGTAAACTCGCGAGCTTGGCTCTGTGCTGTTGCGGCGCGCAGTATCGCATAAGTGGGCGCTTTGTTCGCCTGCTCTTTCTCTATAGGCAAAAACTCTTTCAATGAATTTGCTCAAGTCGTTGGCTGCCGTCAGCTCAATCACCATGATTTCCAGGGTTCTGGGCTTCATTCGCGACACCATTATTGCCCGTGCCTTCGGTGCCGGAATGGCCACGGATGCATTCTTTATTGCCTTCAAACTGCCAAACCTGCTGCGCAGGATCTTCGCCGAGGGCGCTTTTTCCCAGGCCTTTGTGCCGATTCTGGCCGAGTACAAAAGCCAGCAGGGCGAGGAGGCGACCCGCACTTTTGTCGCTTATGTCGCCGGGCTTTTGACCCTGGTGCTGGCCATTGTCACCGTGCTGGGCATGGTGGCGGCCCCCTGGGTCATCTGGGCAACGGCCCCGGGGTTCGCCACGACCCCTGAAAAATTCGAGCTCACCAGCGACATGCTGCGGGTCACCTTCCCTTATATCCTGCTGATCTCGCTGTCATCCCTGGCGGGGGCGATCCTCAATACCTGGAACCGTTTTGCGGTGCCGGCCTTTGTGCCGACCCTGCTTAACGTCAGCATGATTGTGTTTGCGTTGTTCCTGACGCCGTATTTCGATCCGCCGGTGATGGCTCTGGGCTGGGCCGTGCTGGTGGGTGGTCTGGCGCAGTTGCTGTTTCAACTGCCACACCTGAAAAAGATCGGCATGCTGGTGCTGCCAAGGCTCAATTTGCGCGATACCGGCGTGTGGCGGGTGATGAAACAGATGCTGCCAGCCATCCTTGGGGTCTCGGTCAGTCAGATCTCTCTGATCATCAATACGATATTTGCCTCATTCCTTGTGGCTGGATCGGTGTCATGGATGTACTACGCGGACCGTCTAATGGAGTTGCCTTCAGGAGTGCTGGGGGTGGCGCTGGGCACCATCCTGCTGCCAACCCTGTCCAAGACCTACGCCAACAAAGACCGTCAGGAGTATTCGCGTATTCTCGACTGGGGCTTGCGCCTGTGTTTTGTGCTGGTGCTTCCATGTTCCCTGGCGCTAGCCATCCTGTCCGAGCCGCTTACCGTTTCGCTATTCCAGTACGGCCAGTTCACGGCGCTGGATGCGGCCATGACCCAGCGTGCATTGATCGCTTATTCGCTGGGCCTGCTCGGAATCATCATTATCAAGGTGTTGGCGCCAGGCTTTTATGCACAGCAAAACATTCGCACGCCAGTCAAAATAGCGGTATTCACCCTGGTGGTGACGCAGTTGCTCAACCTGGTCTTTATCGTTCCGTTGCAGCATGCGGGGCTGGCGTTGGCCATCAGCGTAGGCGCCTGTATCAATGCCGGGCTGCTGTTCTGGCAGTTGCGCCGGCAAAAGCTGTTTGTCGCCCAGCCGGGCTGGACCAAATACCTGTTCAAGCTGGTGCTGGCCGTAGCCGTGATGTCGGCGGTATTGCTGGGCTTGATGCACCTGATGCCGGCCTGGGATCACGGCAATATGCTGGAGCGCTTTATTCGTCTGGGCGGCTTGGTTGTCGCGGGCGTGCTGGCGTATTTCGGTATGCTGCTGCTGTTGGGGCTGCGTTTGAAGGATTTCGCCCGCAAGTCACTTATGTAAGCTAATGACGGGTCAGACGTCGATTTTGTCGAATTGACCCGATTTGCCTTGCGCTGTTGCCTGTCGTACTGGGCCGGGTGTGGTTATAATCGACCACTTTATGAGCAAGAAGCGCGTTATGCAGCTGGTTCTAGGCCTTCACAATCTGCGGCCCCAGCATCGGGGCTGTGTCGCCACTATTGGCAACTTTGACGGTGTACACCGTGGTCACCAGGCTATCCTGGGCCGGCTGCGTGAGCGTGCACTGGAGTTGGGCGTGCCCAGCTGCGTGGTGATTTTCGAGCCGCAGCCGCGCGAATTCTTCGCCCCGGATACGGCTCCTGCACGTCTGGCCCGGTTGCGCGACAAGCTGCAACTGCTGGCAGACGCCGGAGTCGACCGGGTGCTGTGCCTGGCGTTCAATCAACGTCTGTGCAAGCTCAGCGCCGCCGAATTCGTCGATACCATTCTGGTCGACGGCCTGGGCGTGCAGCATCTGGAGGTCGGTGACGACTTCCGTTTTGGCTGCGATCGCGTCGGCGATTTTGACTTTTTGCAGCAGGCTGGCCAGATGCAGGGTTTCACCGTCGAGGCGGCGCAAACGGTTGAGCTTGATGGCGTACGCATCAGCAGCACCAAGGTGCGTGATGCTCTGGCCAGTGCCGACTTCTCCCTGGCAGAGCGTTTGCTGGGGCGCCCTTTTCAAATCGCTGGCCGGGTATTGCACGGGCAAAAACTGGCGCGCCAGTTGGGCACGCCGACCGCCAATATCCAGCTCAAGCGTCGTCGTGTGCCGTTGACCGGGGTGTACCTGGCCAGCGTCGAGATCGACGGTAAAACCTGGCCCGGCGTCGCCAATATCGGCGTGCGGCCAACCGTAGCAGGGGATGGCAGCGCCCATCTTGAAGTACATCTGTTGGATTTCGCCGGCGATCTGTATGGTCGGCGTTTGAACGTGGCATTCCACCACAAGCTGCGTGATGAGCAGCGTTTCGCCTCCCTGGAGGCGCTCAAGACGGCGATCAATGCGGACGTCGCCGCCGCCCGAGCCTTTTGGCTGGGTCAACCGCTTAAAAAGAGCCTGAAATGACCGACTACAAAGCCACGCTAAACCTCCCGGACACCGCCTTCCCAATGAAGGCCGGCCTGCCACAGCGCGAACCGCAAATTTTGCAGCGCTGGGACAGCATTGGCCTGTACGGGAAGTTGCGCGAGATTGGCAAGGATCGTCCGAAGTTCGTACTTCACGACGGTCCTCCGTACGCCAACGGCACTATCCATATCGGTCATGCGCTGAACAAGATTCTGAAAGACATGATCATCCGCTCCAAGACCCTGTCGGGTTTTGACGCGCCGTATGTGCCGGGCTGGGATTGCCATGGTTTGCCGATTGAACACAAGGTCGAAGTGACCCACGGTAAAAACCTGAGCGCGGATAAAACCCGCGAGCTGTGCCGTGCCTACGCCACCGAGCAGATCGAGGGGCAGAAATCCGAGTTCATCCGTCTGGGTGTGCTGGGTGATTTCGCCAACCCGTACAAAACCATGGACTTCAAAAACGAAGCCGGTGAAATCCGTGCTTTGGCTGAGATCGTCAAGGGCGGTTTTGTGTTCAAGGGCCTCAAGCCGGTGAACTGGTGCTTCGATTGCGGTTCGGCCCTGGCTGAAGCTGAAGTTGAATACCAGGACAAGAAGTCTGCGGCCATCGACGTTGCCTTCCCGGTTGCCGACGAAGCCAGGCTGGCAGAGGCCTTTGGTCTGGCGGCACTGAGCAAACCTGCTTCGATCGTGATCTGGACCACCACCCCGTGGACCATTCCGGCCAACCAGGCGCTTAACGTACACCCGGAATTCACCTACGCGCTGGTCGACGTGGGCGACAAGTTGCTGGTACTGGCTGAAGAACTGGTCGAATCGAGTCTGGCGCGTTACAACCTGCAGGGTTCGGTCATCGCCACCACCACTGGCTCAGCGCTTGAACTGATCAACTTCCGTCACCCGTTCTATGACCGTCTGTCGCCTGTTTATCTGGCCGACTACGTTGAGCTGGGTGCTGGCACTGGTGTGGTTCACTCGGCTCCAGCCTACGGCGTAGACGACTTCGTGACCTGCAAAGCCTATGGCATGGTCAACGACGACATCATCAACCCGGTGCAAAGCAATGGCGTTTACGTGCCGTCGCTGGAGTTCTTCGGTGGCCAGTTCATCTGGAAGGCCAACCAGAACATCATCGACAAGCTGATCGAAGTCGGTTCGTTGATGTTCACCGAGACCATCAGCCACAGCTATATGCACTGCTGGCGCCACAAGACGCCGCTGATCTACCGTGCCACCGCCCAGTGGTTTATCGGTATGGACAAGCAGCCGACTGATGGCGATACCTTGCGCACCCGTGCGCTGCAAGCGATCGAAGACACCCAGTTCGTTCCGGCCTGGGGTCAGGCGCGCCTGCACTCGATGATCGCCAACCGCCCGGACTGGTGCATCTCGCGTCAACGCAACTGGGGCGTGCCGATCCCGTTTTTCCTGAACAAGGAAAGCGGCGAGCTGCACCCGCGCACCGTCGAAATGATGGAAGAAGTGGCCAAGCGCGTTGAAGTCGAAGGCATCGAGGCGTGGTTCAAGCTGGATGCTGCCGAGCTGCTGGGCGACGAAGCGCCGCTGTACGACAAGATCAGCGATACCCTGGATGTATGGTTCGATTCGGGCACCACGCACTGGCATGTTCTGCGCGGTTCGCACCCGATGGGTCACGAGACCGGCCCGCGTGCCGACCTCTACCTTGAAGGCTCCGACCAGCACCGTGGCTGGTTCCACTCGTCGTTGCTGACCGGTTGCGCCATCGACAACCACGCGCCGTACCGCGAGCTGCTGACCCACGGTTTTACCGTGGACGAAGCGGGCCGCAAGATGTCCAAGTCGCTGGGCAACGTGATTGCACCGCAAAAGGTCAACGACACCCTGGGCGCCGACATCATGCGTCTGTGGGTTGCCTCGACCGACTACTCGGGCGAAATCGCGGTTTCCGACCAGATCCTGCAGCGCAGTGCGGACGCCTACCGACGTATCCGCAATACCGCACGCTTCCTGCTGTCGAACCTGACCGGTTTCAATCCAGCCACCGACATCCTGCCTGCCGAAGAAATGCTGGCACTGGACCGCTGGGCGGTGGATCGTGCGTTGCTGCTGCAACGTGAGCTGGAGCTGCATTACGGCGAATACCGTTTCTGGAACGTGTACTCCAAGGTGCACAACTTCTGCGTTCAGGAGCTGGGCGGTTTCTATCTCGACATCATCAAGGACCGCCAGTACACCACCGGCGCCAACAGCAAGGCTCGCCGTTCGTGCCAGACCGCGCTGTTCCACATCTCTGAAGCGCTGGTGCGCTGGATCGCTCCGATCCTGGCGTTCACCGCTGATGAGTTGTGGCAGTACCTGCCGGGCGAGCGCAACGAATCGGTGATGCTCAACACCTGGTACGAAGGCCTGACTGAACTGCCGGAAGGCACCGAACTGGATCGCGCCTACTGGGAGCGAATCATGGCGGTCAAGGTTGCGGTCAACAAGGAAATGGAAAACTTGCGCGCAGCCAAGGCCATTGGCGGTAACTTGCAAGCAGAAGTGACCTTGTTCGCCGAAGATCAGCTGGCTGCTGATTTGTCCAAGTTGAGCAACGAGCTGCGTTTCGTGTTGATCACCTCCACTGCCAGCGTTGCGCCTTTTGCGCAGGCTCCAGCAGATGCCGTGGTTACCGAAGTGGCTGGCCTCAAACTCAAGGTGGTCAAGTCGGCCCATGCCAAGTGCGCCCGTTGCTGGCACTGCCGTGAAGACGTAGGCGTTAACCCCGAGCACCCTGAAATCTGCGGTCGTTGTGTAGACAATATCAGCGGCGCTGGTGAGGTACGTCACTATGCCTAATACCAGCACTACCGGGCGCTTCGGGCGCCTGGGCTGGCTCTGGTTGACTGTGCTGGTCCTGGTCATTGACCTGACCAGCAAGGTCTACTTCGACAATTCGCTGCAGATGTACCAGCAGATTGTGGTGATTCCCGACCTGTTCAGCTGGACCCTGGCTTACAACACCGGTGCGGCCTTCAGCTTCCTGGCGGACAGTGCCGGCTGGCAGCGCTGGCTGTTTGCCCTGATCGCGGTCGTGGTCAGTGCCGTGCTGGTGGTCTGGCTCAAGCGTCTGGGGCGCAATGACACCTGGTTGGCCATTGCCCTTGCCCTGATTCTGGGCGGCGCACTGGGTAACCTGTATGACCGTATTGTCTACGGTCATGTGGTCGATTTCATTCTGGTGCATTGGCAAAATCGCTGGTACTTCCCTGCGTTCAACTTCGCCGACAGTGCGATTTGCGTAGGTGCCGTGATGCTGGCACTGGATATGTTCAAAAGTAAAAAGCCCGAGGAACCCGCTCATGACTGAGCAGCGTATTGGTCAGAACACGCAGGTCACTCTGCATTTTGCTTTGCGTCTGGAAAATGGCGACACCGTTGACAGCACCTTCGACAAATCCCCGGCCACTTTCAAGGTGGGTGATGGCAGCTTGCTGCCAGGGTTTGAAGCGGCGTTGTTCGGTTTCAAGGCGGGTGACAAGCGCACACTGGAGATTCTTCCGGAAAACGCCTTTGGCCAGCCTAACCCGCAAAACGTGCAGATCATTCCGCGTTCGCAGTTCAAGGACATGGAGTTGTCGCAAGGTTTGCTGGTGATCTTCAACGATGCGGCCAATACCGAGCTTCCGGGTGTGGTCAAAGAGTTCGATGACGAGCAAGTCACCATTGATTTCAACCATCCGCTGGCAGGTAAAACCCTGACCTTCGACGTGGAAATCAAAGACGTTCAAGCGCTGTAATCCAGTGCCCGGCTGCGGCCGGGCCTGATTGGCATTATTTTTCTGCGCGTCCCACGAGGCCCAGCATGCATATCAAACTCGCCAACCCCCGTGGCTTCTGCGCCGGGGTGGACCGTGCGATTGAAATCGTCAATCGTGCTCTGGAAGTTTTCGGTCCGCCTATCTATGTTCGCCACGAAGTGGTGCACAACAAATTTGTCGTTGAAGACCTGCGTTCCCGTGGCGCTATTTTCGTCGAAGAGCTGGATCAGGTGCCGGACGACGTCATTGTGATATTCAGTGCCCACGGCGTTTCCCAGGCCGTGCGTACAGAGGCTGCCGGGCGTGGTCTCAAGGTGTTCGACGCGACCTGCCCGCTGGTGACCAAGGTGCATATCGAGGTCGCGCGCTATAGCCGTGATGGCCGTGAGTGCATTTTGATTGGCCATGCCGGTCACCCGGAAGTCGAAGGCACCATGGGCCAGTACGACGCCAGTAATGGTGGTGCGATCTACCTGGTCGAAGATGAAAAGGATGTTGCGAACCTGCAGGTCAAAGACCCGGAAAAACTGGCCTTTGTAACCCAGACAACCTTGTCGATGGACGACACCAGTCGTGTGATCGACGCCCTGCGTTCGCGCTTCCCGGCCATTGGCGGACCGCGCAAGGACGATATCTGCTATGCCACGCAAAACCGTCAGGATGCGGTCAAGCAACTGGCTGATGAGTGCGATGTCGTGTTGGTAGTGGGCAGCCCGAACAGCTCCAACTCCAACCGCCTGCGCGAACTGGCGGAGCGTATGCAGACCCCCGCCTACCTGATCGACGGTGCTGAAGACCTGCAAAAAAGCTGGTTCGACGGCGTAAACAGCATCGGTATCACCGCCGGTGCATCGGCCCCAGAGGTACTGGTACGTGGCGTGATTCAACAGCTGCATGCCTGGGGCGCAACCGGTGCCGACGAGCTGGCCGGCCGTGAAGAGAATGTTACGTTCTCCATGCCCAAAGAGTTGCGCGTTCGCGCCATTACCTAAGCGTGCCTGCATAAGGCCTGTGCAGTTTTATCGCTGCGCAGGCTGATGCGCCCGCTCTTGGCCAGCACCACTTGATAGTGGCTCTGTGCAGTCCTTGCCTGACAAACATGCAGTGTCCCGGCTTGAAAGGCGCCTCCAATCAGTTGTGGCTCGCCCAGCGGGTTGAAGCGCACATACCGTTTAACCGGTGTATTGCCCGCAATGGGTATGCGCCCACTGCCCTGTGACTCGACCAGCACCGGGTTGCCCTTGTCCAGATGGCCTTGGCCGCTCAAGTCCAGAATCGTCCTCCAGCCTCGGCTCCAATCTTCTTCGTACGGATAAACCACCACAAATTGTTGGCGTAGCAGTGCTTGTGCGCGTGCATTGCGCAGGCTGCTGGCCAGTTGTTCGGCAGTGATCTGGCGCTGATGCTGCTCGACAAGGGCGCTATAGGCCGGGCTGGCAAAACGGGCCGTAAGCGCCACGATCGTCAGCGTCAGTAGCAGCTGGATCAGACTCATGCCACGTTGATGCATAGCGTCCTCCCTGGACGGTTCAAGTGTGTTTTCTCTGTATAGCGAACTCTGGCACTACAGGTTCACGGCAATGGTTTCATCATGTTTTCTCACCGTTAACAGCTTACGAAGTCAGGCGAAAAATCCGGCTGGTTTGCTTGGCTTCGTCCTGCCGTGCAGAGCAGCGGGGGAGGCTAGGCTTTTGTCTGGGCGGCACAGGGCGTGCCGTCGAACCCTCTGATATGGACGATTCGGATGCCTCGATTAGTTAAAAGTCGACAAGACGGGATGAGCTTGATCGAAGTGCTTATCGCGCTGTTGATTCTGTTTATCAGCCTGATGGGCTCTGCTGCTATGCAACTCAATGCCTTGAAACATACGGCAAGCGCGCTGATAAGCACCCAGGACAGTTTTATTGCCTACAGCAGGCTGGATCAGATGCGCGCGGAGGTTGTCCACCCCTTGTCGAGCGGTCATGCCGGGGCCGGGTCATCATGAGCAATCCCCGTTCAGGTTTTGGCCTGATCGAGCTGATGGTGGCTCTGGCGCTGGGAATGCTGGTAGTGCTGGGCATGACGCAGATTTTCTCAAGCAGCCGTGAGGCTTACTTAAGCCAGCGGTCGTCGGCAAGGCTGCAGGAGGATGCGCGTTATGTGCTGAGTAAACTGGCTCGGGAGATTCGCATGGCGGGCATGTTTGGCTGCCTGTCAGTCGATCGTATTGTTGATGCGCCCTCTGTTTTTAAGACACCGGTCTCCTGGCAGAGGGGGGTGTTGCGCATGATCAGTTCGGACGTGGCGCTTCAGGTTGCCAAGCCTGACTGGACTGTGGTCTCGGACTGCACAAGTTTCGCCCGGGCACATCCCGGGGCAAGGTCGTTTTTGGCTCCCGGTGAAACGGCATTTCCCGTGCGTGAATTGTTTTACCATCATGAGCACGGGCAGTTAAAGATCGGGCCCAATAAAGCGGTGCTGCTCGATAATGTGGCTGCCTTTGACGTGAGTTTTGGCGTGGCCGGGACGGCAGGTTCGCACTCCGTGCTGCGTTATGAGAGTCGTCTGGTCAAAGGTTCCAGCCTGCGCAGCATCCGTATCGGCCTGACATTGCGAGACCGCGCCGGGCGGGTCAAGGACCAGGTCTATCAATTGGAAATCGCTTTGCGTAACCGGCTGGCTTAGGGCACGCATCATGCCTTTGCCATCGATTTGTCAGCGCGGCATGGCACTGCTGGTCAGCCTGGTTTTCATGCTGTTGCTGAGCCTGATCGGGATGGCTGCAATGGTCAGTGCGACCCTTCAGGAAAAAATGTCTGCAGGCGTTCAACATGCCAACCACTCATTTCAGGCCGCAGAAGCGGCGCTTGGCAGCGGGGAGGCCTGGCTTCAGATCCAAGGGGGCAGGGTAATGCCTTGCACTTCGCCAGCAAGCTGTAACCCGCCCCCAGAGGCGCGTACTCAGGCTGTGCCAGGCATCGATCCAGCCTCCGGGGTACGTTGGATAAGCGTTGCGAACGGGCTGTATGGTGTTCAGAACCTTGGGCCAAGCATTACGCCAGCCCATTTGCCAGTGACCACCACTACCCGTTTGTATCGAGTTACCGGTATTGGCTGGCACGGGCAGTCGCGCACCGTACTGGAGAGTATTTATGCGCGTTATCAAGGGCCGGATAACGCTTCGCAAGAGCGTGTTGCCAGGGGTTTTCACCGGGTCATGTGGCGACAGCTGCAATAGGACGCACGAAATGTACAGGTATGCAGCAGGTTTTACCCTGATCGAACTGATGATCGTCGTGGTGATCACCGGTATCCTTGGCGCATTCGTTTATCCGTTGTACGGCGATTATGTAAAGCGGGCTTACCGCTCTCAAGTTGTTGTCCTGTTGACGGAGCAAGCCCAAAGTCTTGAGCGCTTTTACACAAAGAACGCGGTATATAGCGGTATGAAAGACCTTAGTTCAGGCAATCAGCACTACGACATCAGTGCCGATCTCGTCGACCACGGCTACTGGCTGAAGGCGACGCCCAAACAAGGTTCGGCAATGGCGGGGGATTCGTGCGGGAGCTTTACGCTGGCTCACACCGGTATGGCAACGATAACCCAGGCCGCCCCTGGCCTGACACTGCAGCAGTGTTGGGGGCGCTAACGATTGATTTTGAATGACGGGCTGGATTAACAGATGGCTAGGCAGCAACGGGTGGTGATTGTCGGGGGCGGTGTCATAGGCCTGCTGACTGCGTTTAATCTGGCGGCTGATGTAGAGCAGGTGATTGTGCTGGAGCGTGGCGGGGCGGGCCAGGAGTCCTCCTGGGCCGGCGGCGGTATTGTTTCGCCGCTTTATCCGTGGCGCTATAACTGTGCTGTAACGGCCCTGGCGCACTGGTCTCAGGACTTTTATCCGCAATTGGCCGAGCGTCTGTTTGCTTCGACGGGTATTGATCCTGAAGTACACACCACCGGGCTGTACTGGCTGGACCTGGACGATGAGGCTCAGGCGCTGGAGTGGGCCGGGCGCGAAGGGCGACCT
This sequence comes from Pseudomonas bubulae, assembly GCF_900618535.1. Classification (GTDB taxonomy): domain Bacteria; phylum Pseudomonadota; class Gammaproteobacteria; order Pseudomonadales; family Pseudomonadaceae; genus Aquipseudomonas; species Aquipseudomonas bubulae. Next base: position 281,556 of record NZ_UYJA01000002.1, read on the forward strand.
CTGGGGGCGGTCGATATGTCGGCAGTCCATGACGCCGTGCCCGTGCTGGGCGGTGGTTATGCACACGCAATTTATATGGCTAATGTGGCCAATGTGCGTAATCCGCGGTTGGTGAAATCGCTGAAGGCTGCACTGCAGGCGATGCCGAATGTCACTGTGCATGAGCAGTGCGAGGTGCTCGGTTTTGTTCGCGAAGGCGAAAGAGTTTGCGGGGTCAATACGGCCCGGGGTGAGATCCGCGGCGATGAGGTGGTGTTGTCGGCGGGGGCCTGGAGCGGTGAGTTGTTGAGCGGGCTGGGGCTGGAGTTGCCTGTGGAGCCGGTCAAGGGGCAGATGATCCTGTACAAATGCGCATCTGACTTTTTGTCGTGCATGGTGCTGGCAAAAGGGCGTTATGCCATTCCCCGCCGCGACGGTCATATCCTGATCGGTAGCACGCTGGAGCATGAAGGCTTTGATAAAACCCCGACCCTTACGGCCCTTGAGAGCCTCAAGGCCTCGGCAGTCGAATTGATCCCGGCCCTGGCCGATGCTGAAGTGGTGGGGCACTGGGCTGGGCTGCGGCCAGGTTCGCCCGAGGGCATTCCGTATATTGGGCGGGTGTCAGGTTTTGATGGTCTGTGGCTCAACTGCGGGCACTATCGCAACGGGCTGGTATTGGCACCGGCGTCCTGCCAATTATTCGCGGACTTGCTGCTGGGGCGTGAGCCGATTATCGACCCGACGCCTTATGCGCCAGAGGGGCGGATTTAAGCGGCTACAAACACAGAGGGATTTCTGTCGATACTCTGTTGTAGATCAAGCCCTATTGTGGGAGCGAGCCTGCTCGCGAACGACCTTCGCGAGCAGGCTCGCTCCCACAGTTGCCGTTTTCCTGTCGTAGCCTGCGGCAGCGACCGCAGGTGGCTTAACCCCTTGGTTTTGGCCCTTGCTCCAGATGCTGCTGGGTGCAATACCACTCTTGTTGCTGGCTCAGGGCGCGGTCACGGGGCAGGTGTACGCCACAGTGGGCGCAGCGCACCATTGGCTGAGCGCTCGGGTCGACCGGTTTTTTGGTCGCGGCCATACCGGTCTTGTATTTGCGCCACAGCCAAACGCCTGCAGCAATCAGCGCTGCCCAGATCAGTAAACGAAGCATGGTAATTCGCTATTCGAGAAAAGATGCACCAGTTTAGCCAAGGACCTGGCAGGCGCACAGCGGTAAATCAAACATAAAAAAAGAGCTCCGAAGAGCTCTTTTTTTATGTGCTGAACGATCAGTCGAACAGGCCCAGGGTCATGTAGCTGAACCAGGAGCGGCTTTTACCTTCAGCTTGCGGTTCTTCGATGATGTCGCCATCGGCATCCTTTGGCTTCAGTTCTGCCGGGATTGCATCCTTGGCATCCTGGTACTGCTTCTGGATATCCATGTTTGCACGGGTTTCACCCGGTGGCAGCGGTGTGCTGGATTCGATCAGGCCCAATGTGGCCTTGCTCAGCCATGAACGGTTGTCCGACTCGGAAACCTGCGGCACAAACTGGCCGTCTACCAGGCTCGGGTGGTCCGGGTAGTTGGTCTTGAGCACTTCAAGGCTGGTGTTGGCCAGCTGGTCGAGATGCATGCGCTGGTAGGACTCAACCATTACCGCCAGGCCGTCGCCGACCGAAGGAGTTTCCTGGAAGTTTTCGACCACATAGCGGCCACGGTTGGCAGCGGCTACATAAGCCTGACGAGTCAGGTAGTAATCGGCTACGTGGATTTCATACGCTGCCAACAGGTTGCGCAGGTAGATCATGCGCTGCTTGGCGTCGGGTGCGTAGCGGCTGTTGGGGAAGCGGCTGGTGAGCTGGGCGAACTCGTTGTAGGAGTCGCGTGCAGCGCCCGGGTCACGCTTGCTCATGTCCAGCGGCAGGAAGCGCGCCAGCAAGCCAACGTCCTGGTCAAAGGAGGTCAGGCCCTTGAGGTAGTAGGCGTAGTCAACGTTCGGATGCTGTGGATGCAGGCGGATAAACCGTTCGGCAGCCGACTTGGCCGCTTCGGGCTCGGAGTTCTTGTAGTAGGCGTAAATAAGTTCAAGCTGGGCCTGGTCGGCGTAGCGACCGAACGGGTAGCGTGACTCAAGGGCCTTGAGTTTGGCGGTAGCACTGGTATAGCTGTGGTTGTCCAGGTCGGCCTGTGCCTGCTGGTACAGCTCCACTTCGCTGAGGTTTTCGTCAACGACTTCTTTAGTCGACGAGCAAGCGGCGGTCAGTGCGAGGATGGCGATCAGCAGCAGGTGTCTCACTTGCATGGCGGCTTGCGTCCCTATGACGGCCGCTGTCTTGGGCGGGTCCGTCCTGTTATGATGAGTGCCCCGTGAAAAGCCTCGGGGCAAAAGACGCCGTATTTAACCACAAGCGCGCAGCCGAAACCAAAGGCTTGGCGCGGTCCTGATGAGCATGTCCGAGAAAATTCAACTTCGCGAAGAGGTGCCGTCCGAACTGGGTGGCCAACGCCTCGATCAAGTCGCCGCACAATTATTCGCTGAGCACTCGCGCTCGCGCCTTTCCGCCTGGATCAAAGACGGCCGCCTTACTGTGGACGGAGCCGTCATACGCCCCCGTGACATCGTACACGGCGGTGCCATCCTGGAGCTGACTGCAGAGCAGGAAGCCCAGGGTGAGTGGATCGCTGAAGACATCCCCCTGGATATCGTCTACGAAGACGATGACATCCTGGTCATCAACAAGCCTGCGGGCCTGGTGGTGCACCCGGCTGCAGGGCATGCCAGTGGTACTTTGCTCAATGCCTTGCTGCATCACGTACCGGACATTATCAATGTGCCGCGTGCGGGGATCGTGCATCGCCTGGACAAGGACACCACCGGTCTGATGGTGGTCGCCAAGACCATTCAGGCGCAGACACAACTGGTTACACAGTTGCAGAGCCGCAGTGTCAGTCGTATCTATGAGTGCATCGTTATCGGTGTCGTGACCGCCGGGGGCAAGATCGACGCGCCTATCGGCCGTCACGGCCAGCAGCGCCAGCGCATGGCGGTAATGGAAGGCGGCAAGCAGGCGGTCAGTCATTACCGTGTGCTTGAGCGTTTCCGTTCCCACACCCATGTGCGGGTAAAGCTGGAAACCGGTCGTACGCACCAGATTCGTGTGCATATGTCTCATATCAACTTCCCGTTGGTCGGAGACCCTGCCTACGGCGGTCGCTTCCGTATTCCGCCGTCTGCCAGCGTGACGATGGTCGAGTCCCTGAAAAACTTCCCGCGTCAGGCGCTCCATGCCCGTTTCCTCGAGCTGGATCATCCGACGACCGGTAAGCGCATGAGCTGGGAATCAGCACTGCCTGACGACTTTGTCTGGCTGTTGACGCTGCTCAAGCAAGACCGTGAGGCATTTATCGGGTGAACACCTTCCTGATTCCTGACTGGCCAGCGCCGGCAGGCATCCGGGCCTGTGTGACCACCCGTGCGGGCGGCGTCAGTGTGGCGCCGTTCGACAGCTTCAACCTGGGCGACCATGTAGGCGACGACCCTGTTGCCGTTGCGCATAACCGCCATCGCCTTACCCATATTTTTGACGTACAGCCCGCCTGGCTTAGCCAGGTTCACGGGGTTGTGGTCGCACCTGCCAATCCCGAACTGATTGTTGAGGCCGATGCCAGCTGGACGGCCACCCCCGGTATTGCCTGTACGGCAATGACGGCGGATTGTTTGCCTGCATTGTTCTGCGATCGTGCTGGCACTCGTGTTGCGGCAGCCCATGCCGGTTGGCGCGGGCTGGCGGCCGGGGTGCTTGAAGCCGCCGCACTAAGCCTCAATGTTGCGCCACAGGAGCTGCTTGTGTGGCTGGGGCCGGCCATTGGCCCCAAGGCATTTGAGGTCGGGGCCGAGGTGCGGGAGGTCTTTGTAAAAGACATGCCCCAGGCCGAAGCCGCCTTTGTGCCCAGCATCAATGCCGGGCGTTTTATGGCCGATATCTATGAGCTGGCGCGTTTGCGTCTGGCCCGCTTCGGTATCACGGCTGTGTACGGCGGGGTTTTTTGCACCGTGACCGACCCGCGTTTCTTCTCCTATCGGCGCAGTCCCAATACTGGCCGCTTCGCATCACTGGTTTGGATCGAAAGACCGTCCAGCTGATCTGCGTCATTTTCCAAACGCTTGAAACTCTCGTAATCGCCCGCATCTACTATGGTATCTGGCAGGTTTCTTCATTCAGGAGTTTCCATCCCTCCGGCCTGCTCATAAGGAAGGTGACGAATGCGTATAGATAGATTAACCAGCAAGTTGCAATTGGCGTTGTCCGATGCTCAGTCATTGGCCGTTGGCCTCGATCATCCGGCCATCGAGCCTGCGCACTTGATGCAGGCATTGCTGGAACAGCAGGGCGGTTCGATCAAGCCGTTGCTGATGCAAGTCGGTTTCGATGTAAACAGCCTGCGTAAAGAGCTGACCAAAGAGCTCGATCAGCTGCCAAAAATTCAGAATCCGACTGGCGACGTAAACATGTCGCAGGATTTGGCACGTCTGTTGAACCAGGCGGATCGTCTGGCGCAGCAAAAAGGCGACCAGTACATCACCAGCGAAGTTGTATTGCTGGCGGCGATGGACGACAACAGCAAGCTGGGCAAGTTGTTGCTGGGTCAGGGCGTGAGCAAGAAAGCCCTGGAAAATGCCATCAACAACCTGCGTGGCGGCGAAGCGGTCAATGACCCGAACGTTGAAGAGTCACGCCAGGCGCTGGACAAGTACACCATTGACCTGACCAAGCGCGCCGAAGAGGGCAAGCTCGACCCGGTGATCGGTCGTGACGATGAAATTCGTCGCACCATTCAGGTCTTGCAGCGCCGTACCAAGAACAACCCGGTACTGATCGGTGAGCCTGGCGTGGGTAAAACCGCGATTGCCGAAGGTCTGGCACAACGGATCATCAATGGCGAAGTGCCTGACGGCCTCAAGGGCAAACGTCTGCTGTCCCTGGACATCGGTGCGCTGATTGCCGGTGCCAAGTTCCGCGGTGAGTTCGAGGAGCGCCTGAAAGCAGTGCTTAACGAGCTGTCGAAGCAGGAAGGGCAAGTCATCCTGTTTATCGACGAATTGCATGTCATGGTTGGCGCCGGTAAAGGCGAGGGTGCCATGGATGCGGGCAATATGCTCAAGCCTGCATTGGCTCGCGGTGAGTTGCACTGCGTGGGTGCGACCACGCTCAACGAGTACCGCCAATACATCGAGAAGGACGCAGCACTTGAGCGTCGCTTCCAGAAAGTACTGGTGGACGAGCCGAGCGAAGAAGACACCATTGCGATCCTGCGTGGCCTTAAAGAGCGTTATGAGGTTCACCACAAGGTAGCGATTACCGACGGTGCGATCATTGCTGCGGTCAAACTCAGCCATCGTTACATCACCGACCGGCAGTTGCCGGACAAGGCGATTGACCTGATGGACGAGGCTGCCAGCCGTATCCGCATGGAGATCGACTCCAAGCCTGAGGTACTGGACCGTCTTGAACGTCGTTTGATTCAACTGAAGGTTGAAGCCCAGGCGTTGAAGAAAGAAGAAGACGAGGCCGCGAAAAAACGCCTCGAGAAATTGCAGGAAGAAATCGAGCGTCACGAGCGCGAATATTCGGACCTCGAAGAGATCTGGACCTCGGAAAAAGCCGAAGTGCAGGGTTCTGCCCAGATCCAGCAGAAAATCGAGCAGGCGCGCCAGGAGCTTGAAGTGGCCCGCCGCAGCGGCAACCTCAACCGCATGGCCGAGTTGCAGTACGGGATCATCCCTGATCTGGAACGCAGCCTGCAGATGGTCGACGAGCACAGCGGCAAAACTGAAAACCAGTTGTTGCGCAGCAAAGTGACTGAAGAGGAAATCGCGGAAGTGGTATCGAAGTGGACGGGTATCCCGGTCTCCAAGATGCTCGAAGGCGAACGCGACAAGCTGATGAAAATGGAAAGCCTGTTGCATGAGCGCGTGATTGGCCAGGACGAGGCCGTAGTGGCTGTGTCCAACGCCGTGCGGCGCTCCCGTGCCGGCCTGAGTGACCCGAACCGTCCTAGCGGCTCGTTCATGTTCCTCGGCCCGACTGGTGTGGGTAAAACCGAGTTGTGCAAGGCGCTGGCCGAGTTCCTCTTTGATACTGAAGAGGCGATGGTGCGGATCGATATGTCCGAGTTCATGGAGAAACATTCCGTGGCTCGACTGATCGGTGCACCACCAGGCTATGTGGGCTACGAAGAAGGCGGTTATCTGACCGAAGCGGTACGGCGCAAGCCTTACTCGGTGATCCTGCTGGATGAAGTCGAGAAGGCTCACCCGGACGTGTTCAACGTGTTGCTGCAAGTGCTGGAAGACGGTCGCCTGACTGACAGCCACGGCCGTACCGTGGACTTCCGCAACACGGTGATCGTGATGACCTCCAACCTGGGCTCTGCACAGATCCAGGAACTGGTAGGCGATCGCGAAGCGCAACGCGCAGCGGTGATGGATGCGGTCAGCACCCACTTCCGTCCGGAGTTCGTGAACCGGATCGACGAAGTGGTGATCTTCGAGCCTCTGGCCCGTGATCAGATTGCTGGCATCGCCGAAATCCAGTTGGGTCGTCTGCGCAGTCGTCTGGCTGAGCGTGACTTGAGCCTTGAGCTGAACCAGGATGCTCTGGACAAGCTGATTGCGGTTGGTTACGACCCGGTTTATGGCGCACGCCCTCTGAAACGTGCGATCCAGCGCTGGATCGAAAACCCGCTGGCACAACTGATCTTGTCCGGTCAGTTCTTGCCTGGCACCACCGTGACAGCCAGCGTGAAGGACGACGAAATCGTCTTCGCATAAGGTTTGAAAGCGGTGTTTTAAGAGAGGCCTCGCTTTGCGAGGCCTTTTTTTTCTAGGGTGTTGATCTGTAAGGAAAACGCTTGTAATATGCGCCCCGCAGCAAGCAACCCGTAATAGCGACTTGGCCCAAACCGAGAAGCCCGCTGGAAGAGCTAAGTAATTGTCTTCTAACGAAAAATAAGGGTTGACAAGGCTTTTAAAGCTTGTAGAATAGCCGACCTCAGAGACGCCAACGCAGCGATGCGAAGAACTCGAAGAGTGTTGCTAAGCAGTAAGGCAGCAACGTTACAAATTGAAATATGTAGTTCCGCGATAGCTCAGTTGGTAGAGCAAATGACTGTTAATCATTGGGTCCCTGGTTCGAGTCCAGGTCGTGGAGCCATTTTCAAGCCGGGGTATAGCGCAGTCCGGTAGCGCGCCTGCTTTGGGAGCAGGATGTCAGGAGTTCGAATCCCCTTACCCCGACCATTTTTGGGTCGTTAGCTCAGTTGGTAGAGCAGTTGGCTTTTAACCAATTGGTCGTAGGTTCGAATCCCACACGACCCACCATTTTTGGCTCCAGTTCGCTGGGGTTAGATCTTAAGATCAGAGGCCAAAAGCACTGATCGAAGAAGGCGCCTCTTGAAGGTGCTTTTTTTTACCGGGGTATAGCGCAGTCCGGTAGCGCGCCTGCTTTGGGAGCAGGATGTCAGGAGTTCGAATCCCCTTACCCCGACCATTTTCTGCCCGGCAGTAATGGGTATAGAAAATAAGGCGCTGATGCCAGTTGCATCAGAGGCCATAAAAGAGCGTCCTTACGGACGCTTTTTTATTGTTGTAAAAGTTGAAATATGCAGTTCCGCGATAGCTCAGTTGGTAGAGCAAATGACTGTTAATCATTGGGTCCCTGGTTCGAGTCCAGGTCGTGGAGCCAGTTTCAAAGAATTTTTGGGTCGTTAGCTCAGTTGGTAGAGCAGTTGGCTTTTAACCAATTGGTCGTAGGTTCGAATCCCACACGACCCACCATGTTCGGCTCCAGTAGCCATAAAAAAAGCGTCCATTGGACGCTTTTTTTATGCCTGTAGGAAACGTAACCCTGTAGTCGCAGCCTTCGTTCTTCGGCAGCTGCTACGAGGTTTTTGCTTCAGCTTGGGTTTGCAGCCTTGTTGTCCGCGTCCTGAAGATCCTGCAGCGCGGCCGAATACTGATCTGCTTCTGCCTTGGGAACCATCTGCCATGACGGCTTGCGCAATGCATAGAATATAAACGGCGGCACGCCTGCGACGATCAATCCCAGCAACAAAATCCCCGCATATTCGAAAAACGGCATGCTGCTGAAACTGTTGGGCGGAATAAAGCCGAAAATCAGCGCCACGCAGGTTGAAAACAACCCCAAGTAGCACCAGCCATGCAGCCCCTTGAGCACATAGCCGCGTTTTACATTGGGCTGTGTTTTACGCAGTTTCATGGCCGCCATAAACATGAATACGTAGATGATCAGGTACATCAGCGCCGCCATCGCACTGATCATCCAGAAGGCATCGGATACATTGTCGAGAAAGATGTAAATCGTCGACAGCAGCGTGACGATAACGGCCTGTAAATACAGAATGTTTTTTTGCACACCTTTTTTGTTCACTTCCTGCATCACAGGTGGAAGCATTCCGGCCTTACCGACGAACAGCAAGCCGGTAGACGGCCCGGCAGTCCAGGCCAGTACCCCGCCCAACGCACCGATAATCAGCAAAATGGCCATGATCGGGGTTGCCCATGGCATGTCGAAGCCCTGGAAGAACGCAGCGTAAGCCTGGATAACCCCGGCGGTAAGGCTGGTTGAGTCAGCGGGTACCACCAGCGAAATCGCCACCGTGGGCGGGATAAACACCAGCAGGATCATAAAGAAGGCCAAGAGAATCGCCCGGGGCATTTCCTTTTGCGGGTTACGCAATTCACGGGCGTGAATGGCGTTCATTTCGATACCGGCAAACGCCAGGAAGTTACTCACAATCAGTACCAGGCCGGTAATGGCGCCGGTAAATTCCTGCCAGAAGTCCGGGTGCAGGTTGCGCGAGCCGGATTTGACTGTGGAGTGGGTATCGAAAATGGCCGGGATCAAGGCATCCCAAGTCAACGGGGTGGCTGATTTATGCCCCAGCACCAGCCAGGCGACGCCGAGCAAAACCAGCAGCGCGGCGGGTAATGCGGTGCCCAGCAGCATGAACCATGACGTCAGCTTCGACAGTGCTGTCAGCCCGTTAAGTGCCACAAATGTCGATAGCCAGTATAAAACGATGATGACGGCGGCAGTAAATACACCGCTTTTGGCCAGTTCAGGGTTGATCAGATACGCCATGGTGCTGGCGCCAAACCCGAGCACAATCGGGTACCAGACCACCACTTGTACCCACATGAACCACATGATGAAAAAGCCCGGGCGGTCGCCGTAGGCTTGTCTTACCCAGCCATAAATCCCGCCGTTCCAGCCTGTGCCCAGTTCAGAAGCGACCAGGGATACCGGAATGAAAAACAGCAGTGCGGGGATGACATAGAGAAAGACCGAGCCCAGGCCATAGACGGCCATGCTGGGTAACGAACGAATACTGGCAACAGCGGCAACCATCATAAAGCAGATGGTCAGCCAGGACATGTAGGTTTTAGCTTTGCTGGTGGTGGCCATAAGTATCCCGCTCCCTTACGCGAATTCGTGCAACAGGCTCAGATTGAGCGTGCGGCTAAGGTATTCGGCGGCCAGTTGACCGCGAACGCTGTTACCGGCTCCGTCCAGTGGCGGGGCAAAGGCGGCGATGGCGCACACCCCCGGAACCACAGCCAGAATGCCGCCGCCGACCCCGCTTTTTCCCGGCAGGCCGACTTTGTAGTACCAGTCCCCGGTGGTGTCATACAGGCCATTCAGGGTCATCTCGGAGAGGATTGGCGCCACGTTGTTGGCCCGAACCGCGCGTTTTCCGCTGATCGGGTTGACGCCACCATTGGCCAGGGTAGCGCCCATGGTCACCAGGTCATGGCAGGTGATCGCCACGGAACATTGACGGGTGTAGACGGCGCACACTTCCATCGGGTCGGCGTACATATAGCCGTAACTCTGCAATAGCCAGGCAATGCCGCGGTTGTGCTGGTTGGTCTTGGCTTCCGATTGATAAACCTCGTCGTTGACCGTCAGTTCACGCCCGGCGAAAAGGTTGTAAGTCGCCTGGATCTGGTCCCAGCGCGCTTGCGCCGTATCGGCTTCGAGGAGGCTGACAGTGGCCATGGCGCCTGCGTTTACAAAGGGGTTGAGCGGTCGGCCCTTATGCAGTTCCAGGGCAATCACCGAGTTGAACGGCTCACCTGTGGGGTCGCAACCGATCTTGCTGCGCAAGGCTTGCGGTCCCACTTCATCGAGTACATGGGCGAGGGTGAATACCTTGGAAATCGACTCGATGGCGAAGGCGTAATCGGTGTCGCCGACTTCTGCATGGGTACCGTCGCAGAACATGATGCTGATGCCGAACAGATGGGATGGCACTGAGGCCAGGTAAGGGATGTAGCTGGCGTTCTTGCCGTGCTGATTGCTGGCAAACCGTTGCAGGGACTGGTCCAGCGCCTGTTTTACCGTGCTGTCTACGGTCGTGGGTCTTTGCTTCATCGTGCTCGCTCCGTGAGTACTATCGAGAATCGAGACTATAGATCGGAAAATGCACGGTGGTCGGAAATCGGACGGCAGACCTCAAATGCTTGGCTATGCTGGCTGGGCCGAAGCTGAGCCAGAGTTGCAACGGCGGGCTCATAGATTGACCAATACTCAAGGAGAGTTCACATGGCACTGCACCGTATCAAGCGCAACAAGGACGTCGACCCCGTATTTGGTTCTTCTGCGCTGGCTCATGCCGCTGCAATCAAGCTGTTCCCCGAGGCTGAGCAAGCGCCGGGTGAGGTTTTCCAACTGGTCCACGATGAGTTGTATCTGGATGGAAACTCCAGGCAGAACCTCGCGACCTTTTGCCAGACGTGGGAAGAGGACGAGGTCCACAAGTTGATGGACCTGTCGATCGACAAGAACATGATCGACAAGGATGAGTACCCGCAGTCTGCGGAGCTGGAAAACCGCTGTATTCATATGCTGGCGGACTTATGGCATTCGCCGGAAGCGGCTACCACCATCGGTACTTCCACCGTAGGCTCCAGCGAAGCCTGCATGCTGGGTGGTCTGGCTGCATTGTGGCGCTGGCGTGCGGTGCGCAAGGCGGCAGGCAAGCCGACAACTACGCCGAATATGGTGTGCGGTCCGGTGCAGGTGTGCTGGCACAAATTTGCCCGTTACTGGGACGTCGAAATTCGTGAAGTGCCGATGTCGGAAGGGCATTGGTTTATGACCCCCGAGGACATGCTGGAGCGGGTCGATGAAAATACCATCGTCGTAGTGCCGACCTTTGGCCAGACGTTCACCGGGCTGTATGAAACCGTAAAGCCGTTATCCGATGCTCTGGATGACTTGCAAAAAAGCACGGGTCTGAATATTGATCTGCACGTCGACGGTGCAAGTGGCGCGATGCTGGCTCCGTTTTGTGCGCCGGATATTCTTTGGGATTTCCGCGTGCCGCGGGTCAAGTCCATCAGTACCTCCGGGCACAAGTTCGGTCTGGCTCCGCTGGGCGCGGGCTGGGTGGTTTGGCGGGATGAAAAGGAACTGCCTGAAGGGCTGGTGTTTCATGTGAATTATCTGGGGGGTGATATGCCTACGTTCGCCCTTAACTTTTCACGTCCGGCCGGGCAGATCATCTCGCAGTACTACAACTTCTTGCGTCTGGGGCGTGAAGGCTATGAGCGTATTCATTCAGCCTGCTACCAGACGGCACAGTTTCTTGCGGCTGAACTGGTCAAGGTCGGACCGTTCGAGATGCTCTATAACGGTGACCCGCAGCTGGGGATTCCGGCGTTGACCTGGCGTCTGAAGCCAGGGGCGAAAACTTCATATTCGCTGTATGACCTGGCAGACCGGTTGCGCACCCGTGGCTGGCTGGTACCTGCGTATAGCTTGCCGGCAAATGTCGAGAACGTAGTGGTGCAGCGGATTCTGGTGAAGCAGGGTATGTCGATCGACATGGCCAAGTTGTTGCTGGAGGACTTTGTGCGCGCGGTGAAATTCTTTGACGAGCATCAGCCCCACGGCTTTAAAGGCCGTGAAGCCGAGGCGGGTAATCACGCGGGGCGCTGATTGCGCGGCGCTGTAGATACTCTGTTGTAGATCAAGCCCTATTGTGGGAGCGAGCCTGCTCGCGAACGACCTTCGCGAGCAGGCTCGCTCCCACAGTTGCAGTTTTTACTGTCGCAGCCTTCGGCAGCGACTACAGAGTAGTCGCACTTAGTGCAGTTTCAGGCGCGGCTCGGTGCCGCGTCCGATCCTGCTGCCCAGCATCAGCATCAAGGTGCGGAAGGTGCCGTACAGCGCCATCTGGTGCATGCGATATAGCGAGATGTAGAACATCCGCGCCAACCAGCCTTCCAGCATAACGGTACCCATCAGGCTGCCCATCAAGTTACCCACAGCCGAAAAGCTCGACAGGGAAATCAGCGAGCCATAATCGCGGTAGGTGTAGTCCGGCAGCTGAGTTTTACCTTCAATGCGCAATTTCAGCGACTTGGCCAGCAACGACGCCTGCTGGTGAGCAGCCTGGGCGCGAGGCGGCACCAGCTTGTCGGTGCCGGGTTGCGGGCAGGCGGCGCAATCGCCAAAGGCAAAAATATTCTCGTCACGGGTGGTTTGCAGGGTAGGGCGTACCACCAACTGGTTGATGCGGTTGGTTTCCAGCCCGGCAATTTCCTTCAAGAAGCCAGGTGCACGAATGCCCGCAGCCCAAACCTTAAAACTTGCAGGAATCACCTGACCATCTTTGGTTATCAAGCTGTCAGCAGTTACTTCGCTGACTGCGGAGTTGGTCAGCACGGTGACCCCGAGTTTTTCCAGGGTTTTATGCACAGGCCCGCCGATACGGTCCGGCAGGGCAGGCAATACCCGTGGGCCCGCTTCGATCAGGGTGATATGCATGTTTTCCGGCTTGATCCGGTCCAGGCCATAGGCTGCCAGTTCGTGGGCGGCATTGTGCAGTTCGGCAGCCAGCTCGACTCCGGTTGCACCTGCGCCGACAATGGCCACGCTGATCTGTTCGAGCGTATCGCTTTGCCCTGCGTGGGCACGCAGGTAATGATTGAGCAGTTGCTGATGAAATTTCTCGGCCTGCTTGCGGGTATCGAGGAACAGGCAGTGTTCGGCCGCGCCTTTGGTACCGAAGTCATTGGTGGTACTGCCCACCGCAATCACCAGGGTGTCGTAACCCAACTCGCGGGCAGGTACCAGTTCCTGGCCGTTTTCGTCGAGGGTTGCCGACAATGAGATCTTTTTCAGTTCACGATCCAGCCCGCTCATGCGGCCCAGCTGGAACTGAAAGTGATTCCATTTGGCCTGGGCGACGTAGTTGAGCTCGTCTTCCGATGAGTTCAATGAGCCGGCAGCAACTTCATGCAGCAGCGGTTTCCAGATATGGGTCAGGTTGGCATCGACCAGCGTGACGCTGGCCTTGCCGCGCTTACCCAGAGTCTTGCCCAGGCGGGTCGCCAACTCCAGGCCGCCGGCGCCGCCGCCGACGATAACAATACGATGGGTCATGGATATCACTCACAAGGCTTGAAAAAAATTCTGTGCCTGAGTGGCCCCGGGCGAGCGCAATGCAGCTCATAGCACCAGGTAACTCAGGAAACGGCTCAAAAGGCCCATGCCGATCACCGCGATCACCACTATGGCAAGGAGCAGCCAGGGCCTGAAAGGGCGGCGCTCAACCTGATTTTGTGGCAATTGAAGGTACTCTTCGACACGCTTCAGATCATCGGGGTTCAGGCGACTGGGCATATTTTTGGCCTCGTCAAATAGACGTTGCTGGGTATGTAAAAGCTACAGCATTGATCAACCGGGATGAAATGAAGCATAGCCGTGCGGGCCTAACGGCTCGACCCGCAGTTCGTCGTCTAGACGAATGATCCCGCTTTCGATTACCCGGGCCGTGATCCCGCCGTGGCCACGTACCGCCTGAAAAGTCCCCTGGCCCAGACGCTGCTCCAGTCGGGCACAAGGCTGACACCAGCCAGTGGTTTCGAAAATGGCCTGGCCAACCTTGAAGCGCCGGCCTTTGAGGCTGAACAGGTTGATTCCGCGGATCACCAGGTTGCGGCGCAAGTCCTGCGCCAGGATCGGTTGATCCGCCGTGCGCCCCAGCAGTGAGCTGATAACGGCCAGGTGTTCCCATTGTATCAGCGTCACCTGGCGAGCATTGCGGGCGCCGGGCCGGGCATGATCGCCGGTCAGCCCGGCGTCGCGGCGGGCTTCAACCGCGTCGAGTTCGAGCATGTCTGCCCGGGACTCGGGGCGTACGCCGATCCAGCACACGCGCCCGGTTTGCGGCACATTGGCAATAAGCGCCTGCAACGGGCTCACAGGCTGATACCCACATCAAAAATAATGCTGCGTCCCAGGTTGTTGCGCAAAAAATCCGGTGCGTCCGGTTGGGCAAACAGCACCCGGGCAAAGGTCGGCCCTACCAGCGACAGCGAGCGCCAGCCCTGGCGCAAATATTCAGTCGGCGGCGGAAAGTGGCTGTTAAGGTCCAGCACTTCGCGCTTGAGGCTGGAAAACGCAATGATATCCAGCTGCCCCAGGTCGATATCGCGCTCTTTGTAGTTAGTGGCTTTTTTATGCAGGGTGGGGCCCAGCCGCTGCAACAGCTTGCTCGCCGGAATCCGTTTGGGCCGTGCTTCGCGACGGACCAATTGGCTCAGGGAGTAGGCGCTGCGCCTGCGCTGCAGTTCCGCGCGCCATTCATCGTTCAGGCGCCGGCCCTCATCGAGGACAAAGAACACCTCGAAGCGTGCATCGCCGAACAGCACATCGGGAGGCTCCTGGCCCGCCTGCCGGAAGTCTTCACTGTGGTAGGGGATATTCAGGCCTTGCAACAGGCGCTGGCAGACCCAACGCTCACGCTCCCATTTGCGGGCATTGGATAAAAAGGCATTGGCTTGCTCGGCCTGAATGGTGAGCAGGCGTAAATAATCTGAGTCGTCCATGCACGCAGCTTAGCCTTGAAACAGGTGTTACTGAAAGTCCGGGTGTAGACTCAGTCGCATCCGACAGGGAGGGTTGAACGGTGTGTTTTGACAAGGCAGGGCAAGGCCGATGATAAGTACACAGGTGTTATCCACACAAACGCTGGTCATCGGCTGGCTGATCTATGTTCCCGTTGTGCTGTGGGCCATCTGGCGTGCTCCCTGGGTTGAGCTGTTTACCGATACGCGGCGCCAGCACCTGTTGTTTGGCACGGTGTTCGGGCTGTTTTTGCTCTGGCTGGTACGGCGTGACTTTGAAGGCGGGGTGTCTTACCACTTTATTGGCCTGACGGTGGTCACGTTGCTGCTCGACTGGCCGCTGGCAGTCGTCGGTGCGCTTCTGGCGCAAGTCGGACTGGTGTTGCTGGGGCGTCAGGAGTTGGCCGCGATGGGTGTCAACGGCGTGCTGCTGATTCTGTTGCCGATAGCAGTGACCGAAGGGTGTGCGCGTATGGTCGAGCGTGCGCAACCGCGTAACCCCTTTGTGTATATCTTTTGCTCGGGTTTTTTTGCCGCAGCGTTGGCGGCGTTGCTGTGCATAGGGGCGGTGCTGGGTGTGTTGTGGCTGGACGGGTTGTTCGTCATGCCGTATTGGCTGGAGGACTTTGTCGGCTATCTGTGGCTGATCATCTTTCCCGAAGCGTTTATCAACGGGATGCTGGTAACGGCACTGGTGGTGTTCTGCCCGGAGTGGCTTGAGACCTTTAACCGCACCCGCTACCTGGCGGCGCCATGGAAGGATGATGGAGAAAAGCCGTAATCGCCGACGCAGGCTGCGAGATGGACCGCAGGGCCTGTGCTCTTTAAAAGCACGACCCCTTCGGGCTCGATCGCAGCCTTCGTACCTAGTCAGCGACTACAGGATTTGGCTTTTAATGTAAGCGCTCGCTCAGGTCTTCGGAAAACAGATCATCTTCAGCATCCGGGCTGACCGGGATCTTGTGTTCCTCGCTGGCCCAGGCACCCAGGTCGATCAGCTTGCAGCGGTCCGAGCAGAACGGGCGAAAAGCGTTGGTGGTATCCCATTGCACGGCTGTGCCACAGGTCGGGCAGTCGATGGTCATAGGTTTGGTCATGGTTGGCCTCCACGCAAAGTTAAATAAAAGTGATGCAGGCGCTCGACCTCAGTCTGCAGCGCCTTCAGATCCTTGTCATTGACCAGCACATCGTCAGCGTGACGAAGGCGATCTTCGCGGCTGGCCTGTGCCTTGAGAATGGCCTGGACTTGCTGTTCGGTGGTGTTGTCACGCACAAGGGTGCGCTGCATCTGCAGGGCTTGCGGTGCATCGATCACCAGGACACGTTGAGTTGTGGTGTATTGGCCGGACTCGATCAGCAGCGGCGAAACCAGAATGGCGTAAGGCGATTTTGCCTGTGCCAGATTGTTTGCGATCTCTTCACGAATCAGTGGGTGCAGCAGTGCTTCAAGCCAGCGGCGTTGCTCGGGGTCGGTGAAGATCAGATGGCGCAATGCGCCACGATTGAGTTGCCCGTCGGCTTGCAGCACCTGTGCTCCAAAGTGTTCGGCAATACTGGCCAGCGCCGGGCGTCCCGGCTCAACGACCCAGCGCGCCGCATGATCGGCGTCCACCACATGTATGCCCAACGCGGCAAAGTGCTCGGCAGCGGCACTTTTACCACTGCCGATACCGCCGGTAAGCCCGAGAATCCAGGGTTTGGAGGGTGGAGTCATCATGTCAAACCGAAACCTGCCAATAGAAGCCGGTTATTTGACCACCCCAGAGCAATGCAATCCAGCCGGCAATTGCCAGATACGGCGCAAAGGGGATCGGGGTACTGGTTTTGGCCCGGCGCATGGCCAAAAGCCCCAGCCCCACCGTCGCCCCCAGCAGTGAAGAGAGCAGGAGGGTTAGCGGCAGAACCGCAACCCCGCCCCATGCCCCGAGTACGGCCAGCAACTTGAAGTCGCCGTAGCCCATGCCGTCCTTGCCGGTGACCAGTTTGAATATCCAGAACACCGACCACAGGCTTGCATAGCCCAGCGCGGCCCCCCATACGGCCTGCCCCAAAGTGGTGAACAGGGAGAAGCTGTTGAGCAACAATCCCAGCCACAGCAGAGGCAAAACCAGCACGTCAGGCACGATTTGATGCTCGATATCGATCAGGCAAATGCCGAATAACCCCCAGGTCAGCAGAAGCATCCAGCCCGCCTGGGCGCCAAAACCGAAATGCCAGGCGACAAAAGCCGACAATACCGCGCAGGTCAGTTCCGTAAGGGGGTAGCGCAGGCTAATGGCACTTTTGCACTGCGAGCATTTGCCACGCAAAAACAGGTAACTCAGTAGCGGGATGTTCTCCCGGACGCGCAGCGAATGCCGGCACTTGGGGCAGTGAGAGCGCGGGCGCAGCAAGTTATACACAGGGCCTTTGGCTGGCTCGGGCAAATCCAGCACCTCGCGGGCCTGGGCTTGCCATTCCTGTTCAAGCATTTTTGGCAATCGCCACGCCAGCACATTGATAAAACTGCCTGCCAGCAAGCCGAGTATCAGCGCGCAGGCAATAAAAGCGTCGGGGTGACGGCTCAGCAAATCAATCATGCTCATATTACCCGGCCAAGGTTGAATATCGGCAAGTACATGGCGATGACCAGCCCGCCAACCATGACTCCAAGTACCACCATGATTATCGGCTCCAGCAAGGTTGTCAGGTTGTCGACCAGAGTGTCGACCTCGCTTTCATAATAGGCGGCAACCTGGTCAAGCATGCTGTCCAATGTGCCGGATTCTTCGCCAATAGCTGTCATCTGGATTGCCATGCCCGGGAATACTCCGGCAGCGGCCATGGCCACATGGATCTGGCTACCCGTTGCAACCTGCTTCTTCAGTCGTAGCACCGCGTCTTTGTACAGGCTATTGCCAGTGGCGCTGGCTACGGAGTTCAGCGCTTCGAGCAATGGCACGCCGGCAGCCAGGGTCGTCGACAGCGTGCGGGCAAAACGGGCCATGGCTGACATGTGCAGCAGATTGCCCATGACGGGCAGTTTCAGAAGCCAGCGATCAACACGCTGGCGCCAGGTTGCGCAGTGCTTGTAGCGATGGTGAAGGCCTGCAAGGGTGATGCCGCAAAAAAACAGGAGCCATAGGCCATGCGCCTGAAGGCTGTCAGACAGGCCGATCACCCACAAGGTAAGCACTGGCAGTTGCGCGTCGAATGAGCGGAAAACGCCCTGGAACTGCGGAACCACTTCGATCAACAAAATGCCGCACACCGCCAGCGCGACCACGAGCACGGCGCTGGGGTAGGTCATGGCTTTTTTGATTTTCTTTTTCAGAGTGGCGGTCTTTTCCCTGTAGGTCGCCACCCGTTGCAGCAACACGTCCAGAGCCCCGGCCAGTTCGCCAGCTTCGACGAGGCTGCAAAACAGAGGATCGAAATGTGCCGGTTTTTTGCGCAGCGCCGCCGACAGGCTGGTGCCTGCGCCGATGTCTTGCTGGAGTTCGGTGACCTGCTGGCGCATGGCACGGCTCTCGAAACCGTTGGCGATAACCTTCAGAGCTTGCTGCATAGTTATGCCCGCGCTGATCAGGGTAGCCAGTTGGCGGGTGAACAGGGTGATATCCAGTGCCGTGACCGATTTGCCCGCATTCAGTGTGTGACTGTAATGGCGGCGGATTTTACTAACGGTAATACCTTGGCGGCGTAGCTGGACCCGAATCATTGTGTGGTGTTCCGCCGTGATTTGCCCGCTGGTTTTAATGCCATTTCGATCGGTGCCTTCCCACCGGTAAAGGCTGTTTTTAACGGCCTGTGTTGCCATGCATCGATCCTTGGAGCGCGGCGCGCCCGGCTGTGCTGTAAGCCCAAAGACTAGATGCACCGAGCCTTGACCCGGCAAGTTGAGAGTGACCAGAAGTGTCAGCGATGCAGTTGTGGAGCAACGGCCCACTAACCTTGATAGCCTGTGCGCACTTTTTTGCCTGCACAGCACTGCCTGGCACCTGTGGGTGCCCCTTTTCTGGAGACTTCATGTGAAACAACAACAAGGCTTCACCCTGATCGAACTGATGATTGTGGTTGCAATTATCGGTCTGATTGCTTCGTTCGCATTTCCGGCTTACCACGAGCACGTGATGAAGACCCGTTTTGCCGAGGTGAACACCATCAGCAATACCTACAAGACTGCCGTCGCCCTGTGCTACAGCCAGACCAATGATCTGATGGCCTGTGATGCGGGCACCAACGGCATCCCGGGGCCGGCCGAAGCGACGGAAAACCTGGCAGCGGGCATGACGGTAGTCGATGGTGTGATTACCATGGCGGGGACCCAGGCAGCAGGCGGCTGGGTCAGCGTATTGGTGCCGACCCCGAGCAATTCGGGGGGCACCCTGAACTGGACGCAAAATGGTACCTGCCTGGCCAGCGGTGCGTGCAAATAGCCCGCGATGGTCGTAATGCCGAGTGTGTGAAGCCTGGGCGCCAAGGGCTCAAGAATATCGCGATTTACCAACAACCTTGGTCAGCAGGCCCGCTCCTGCAGCGGCACACATGCGGCAATTGCCGGTTTTTGCCAGCGCTGCTAGTTTTACTGATACCGCCGGTGTAGCTCAGTCGGTAGAGCAGCGCACTCGTAACGCGAAGGTCGCAGGTTCGATTCCTGTCTCCGGCACCATTTAAAAAGCCATCCGGTCAATGCCGGGTGGCTTTTTCGTTCAGGGGCAGCACCAGGCACTTTGACGTCCGAAAATGGCGAGAATCGGCCAAAACGCGGTGCTATTCTGCGGACCATGAATACAGATAACCGCCTGTCAACGCCCAGTACCGCTGCCTGCGAAATCGCTCGCCTGAGCCGTGATGCGCGGTTTGACGGGGTGTTTTTCACTGCCGTACTCAGCACCCGGATCTACTGCCGCCCCGTGTGTCCGGCCCGTGCGCCAAAAGCCGAAAACGTGGTTTATTACCCCAGCGCGGCAGCGGCTCAGGCCCAAGGCTTTCGCCCCTGTTTACGTTGTCGGCCCGAGCTGGCACCGGGTAATCAGCTTTGGTTGCAGGGCGAGCATCGGGTGTCGCGCGCCTTGACGCTGATTAATGAGGGTTACCTGGCAGAGCACTCGCTGGAAG
Source organism: Pseudomonas bubulae (assembly GCF_900618535.1). Taxonomy (GTDB): domain Bacteria; phylum Pseudomonadota; class Gammaproteobacteria; order Pseudomonadales; family Pseudomonadaceae; genus Aquipseudomonas; species Aquipseudomonas bubulae. The sequence continues at coordinate 301,565 of NZ_UYJA01000002.1, forward strand.
AGTTGGCTGAGCGCATGGACATCGGTGCGCGGCAATTGCGTCGTCTGTTTGTTCACTATCTCGGGGCGCCGCCGATGGCCGTGCATTCCACCCGGCGCCTGCTGTTTGCCAAGCAACTATTGACCGAAACCGACCTGTCGATCACTGAAGTGGCAATGGCTTCCGGCTTTGGTAGTCTGCGTCGTTTCAATGCGGCTTTTGCCGAAGCCAATCATGCCGAGCCCCGTGCCTTCAGGCGCAGCCCGAAGGCACGGGCAGACAAGGCGCTGGTGTTGCGCCTGGGCTATCGCCCGCCTTACGACTTTGCGGCCTTGCTGGGCTTTCTGCAGACCCGGGCCTTGCCCGGTATCGAACAGGTCGATGGCCACAGTTATCAGCGGGTGTTTGGCAACCCTGAAGCTCCCGGCTGGCTGAGGGTCAGCGCCTGGCCGGGTGAGCAGCATGCATTGCAATTGGAGCTGCGCAATGTGCCGCCGGGGCAAATGCTGGCGGTGGTCACGCGGATTCGGCGCATGTTCGATCTGGATGCCGACCCGCTGGCCATCGCCCGTACCTTGAGTGCCAGCCCGCTGCTGGCGCCTGTGATCGGGCGTTATCCGGGGCTGCGATTGCCGGGGGGCTGGGACGGTTTTGAAGTGGCGGTGCGGGCCGTGCTCGGGCAGCAAGTCAGTGTGGCTGCAGCGCGCACCCTGGCCAGTCGAATCGTGCAGCGCCATGGTGTTGCAATTGAAGCCGACAAGGGCTCGGGGCTGGATCGTCTGTTTCCCGGCCCTGAGCAGCTGGCGCAAGCCGATCTTGGGCAGATGGGCATAACCCAGGCGCGCATCAATACGATCCAGGGCATCGCCCGCGCCCTTGCACAAGGGCGCGTCGACTTCGCCGTGGAGCAACCCCTGGAGCGTTTTATCGAGCGCTGGGTACAACTGCCCGGTATTGGCGAATGGACCGCGCATTACATCGCCATGCGCGTGCTCAAACACCCAGATGCATTTCCGGCCGCCGATCTGATTCTGCGCCGTGAAGCCAACCCCCAGGGTGAGCCGTTAAGTACCAAAGCGCTGCAGGCACTGGCTGAAAGCTGGCGCCCGTGGCGGGCCTATTCCGTGATGTATTTATGGCGCGCAGCTACCGATTCGATTGCAGCGCGCAAGGTGTGAACATGACGCAGATTTACTACGAACAAATGCCATCACCGATTGGGCCACTGTTTCTGGTCGCTGATGATGAAGGGTTGCGCGAAGTGCGTTTCGAGCTGGATCGCCGGCCCCATGTACCACAGGACGGGTGGGTGCATTCGCCACCAAAGCTTGCCGAAGTTCGCCGTCAACTGGAGGAATATTTTGCGGGTGAGCGTCAGACGTTCGACCTGTTTCTCAAACCGCTAGGCACCGACTTTCAGCAGTCGGTATGGCAGGCCCTGACCACCATTCCCTTTGCGGTAACCACCAGTTACGGCCAGATTTCACAGCAGATCCATCGGCCCAAGGCGTCCCGGGCAGTGGGAGCGGCGAACGGGCGCAATCCGATCCCGATCATCATCCCGTGCCATCGGGTGATTGGCAGCAATGGCACCTTGACCGGTTTTGCCGGAGGTCTGGCAGCCAAGCAATGGCTGCTAGAGCATGAGATCAAGTGCCGCCAGCACGGCTGATGCAAAACCTGTGCTTTTTGTGGGAGCGGGCTTGCTCGCGATGCGGGCACCGCGGTGTATCTGGCGAACCCCAGTGAGGCCATCGCGAGCAAGCCCGCTCCCACAGCAAAGGTGTGCAGGGCTTACAGGCTCAACCGCATCGACAGATCCACCGCCTTCACATCCTTGGTCATGGCGCCAATCGAGATGTAGTCCACGCCGGTTTCGGCGATCGGACGCAAGGTCGACTCGTTGATACCGCCGCTGGCTTCCAGCATGGCCTTGCCCGCGTTCAGGCGTACCGCTTCGCGCATGTCATCCATGCTCAGTTCGTCGAGCATGATGATATCCGCACCTGCCGCCAGCGCTTCATTCAGTTCTTGCAGGCTTTCCACTTCGATTTCAACCGGCTTGCCAGGGGCAATCTTGTGCGCGGCACTGATGGCTTGCGCGATACCGCCGCAGGCAGCGATATGGTTTTCCTTGATCAAAAAGGCGTCGTACAGACCAATACGGTGATTGTGGCAGCCACCACAGGTCACCGCGTATTTCTGCGCCATACGCAAACCCGGCAGGGTCTTGCGTGTGTCCAGCAGCTTGACCCGCGTATCGGCCACCTGATCAGCGAGGTGCTGGGCATGGGTGGCGACGCCTGACAGCATTTGCAGAAAGTTCAGCGCGCTACGTTCACCGCTGAGCAGCGAGCGGGCCGGGCCTTCAAGATGAAACAGTACCTGGTCGGGGCTCACGCGATCGCCATCGGCCACCTGCCAATGCACGGCAACCCGAGGATCAAGCTGGCGGAACACAGTGTCGACCCAGGCTGTGCCGCTGATCACTGCTGCTTCACGGGTAATGATCGTGGCTTTGGCCAGGCGCTCGGCCGGGATCAGCCGTGCGGTGATATCGCCGCTGCCAATATCTTCGGCTAACGCACGGCGCACGTTGGCTTCTATTTCGGCAGTGAGGTCGGCCAGGCGTAAATTCGGCATAACGAGCTCCACAAACAAAGTGCGCCGATTATAGGGGCATGCCACCGGTGAACCCAAGGTGTGCGAAGAGTCACATGCAAATACCTGCAATGTGCTGTTTTCGGCACTTTGAACATTAATTTGCACCTGCAATCACTCAAATGAAGAGTCCGCTGGTACAAGCGCCATCTTTTACAAGATAATCCGCCTTGCTATTGGCGCCATAGCTTTGACGTGCTGCCATTGCCCTAAATTCCGATTCACCGGCCAGTGCCCAATGCACTCGCCGGTTTCTGTTAGTGAGCGGCAAAAATGGCTCTGACCACGCGCGTTCACTGGCAAACGAAGAAATCCTTCCGGGAGGCCAGGATGCAAAATGACGGGAAAGTGGGGCCTGGGAGCAGGACCACTAAGGAGTTGGCGATGCACTCGCCGCTTACCCGCCTGCCTGTGATCCTGCTGCAGGTGCATGACAAGGCTGCGCAGCAGTTGCGCAACGAACTGCAGGTGCTGTTCGAAAATGCCGACCAGACCCTGTTTGAAATGGCCGACAAGGCGCAGAGCGATACCGATCAGAGCCTGTTCTTTGAGGCCATGCGCGATGTGCGGCTCAAACGAAAAAGCATTGAACGCGGTTTTCTTGAGCGTCTGTTCGATGCCTTTATCCGTCTGACCCTGCCTGATGTCAGTGAGCCAGCCCTGCAGGTCGTTCCCGCAGGGCATGCGGTGTTCTCGCTGATGGCCGATAACATTGAGCGCGCTCAGGTAACCAATGCAATGGTGACGAAGGTCCTGAGCCGCAACCAGCTGGCTTTGTGTCAGTTGAGCACACGCCTCAACACCCTGAGCTGCATGCCACTGGATGAACAGAACAACCCGCTGGGGCCGGCGATGCTGTGCGAATATTTTTTGCAGGCCGAACGTGACCAGGGCATGGACATCAAGGTCAAGCTGATCATGCTGCGCCTGTTCGACAAGTACCTGCTCAGTCAGACCGGGCAGCTGTACGCCGACGCCAACCAGCTGTTGATTGCCACCGGAGTGCTGCCAGATCTGTCGGACAGGGAGTCGTGCTGCGCCGCCAAAGCCGATATCCATGCCCAGGAATTGCCAGGGGCGGGTGAGGATGCGAGTAACCTGATCGGGCTTTTGTTCGACTACATCAGCGATGATCGCAACCTTTCGCAGCCTTTGAAAAAACTGCTGGGCTTGTTGCGTGAACCCATGCTCCAGATCGCCCGGCGTGATCAGAACTTCTTCAGCTGTGACAGCCATCCGGCCCGGCGTCTGCTCAATGTCATGGCCGATGCAGCCATTGGCTGGGACGCCGGTGCCAATAGTTGCAACGATCCGCTGTACCGCAAGGTCGAGCACGTGGTGCTGCAATTGGCCCGGTACGCGGGCAATAATCCGGCGCTGCTTGAGTCGTTGCTGCATGATTTTTCGATGTTTACCCGCGGCGAGCGCAGCCGCACCGAGCTGCTTGAGCAGCGCACCCGGGATGCCGAACAGGTGCGCTGCCGCCCTGCGGTGCAGCGCAACCCGGTGCGCTCATGGCCTTCACCGGTTCTCGATGAGCAAGCTCAGTTGGGGTTGTTGTTGGTCAGTCAGTTGCGGGTTGGGGCCTGGATCGAACTGCAAGAAGATGAGACCACCCGCCTGCGTTGCAAGCTGATTACGATTCTTGAGCCGGACGGTACGCATATCTTTGTAAACCGTATCGGGGCCAAGGTGCTGGAAAAAAGCCGCAACGATTTAATCGTGCACCTGCGCAATGGCAGTATCCTGCTGGTCGATGACCGACTGTTGATCGATCGGGCTCTGGAGTCGGTGATAGACAGTTTGCGTCAGGCTGGCGGCGAGTAATCGCGTATAGCGCAGATTGCTCCCCATCGATGCGCGCATCGCGGCATACTGGGCCTTTGGTTTTGCCTGTTAAAGGAGCCTGTATGCAGATGGACCCCGCGAGCGGCTGGTTTCAAGGCGTGCGCCATTGCCCGTCACCCAACTTCAATGCGCGCCCGGGTGATGAAATCTCCCTGCTGATCATTCATAACATCAGCTTGCCGCCGGGGCAGTTCGCCACCGGTAAGGTCCAGGAATTCTTCCAGAATCGACTGGACGTCACAGAACATCCTTACTTTGAAGGTATAAGTGCCCTGCGCGTGAGCGCACATTTTCTGATCGAGCGTGACGGCACTGTTACCCAGTTTGTCTCCTGTTTTGATCGCGCATGGCATGCTGGCGTTTCGAGCTTCGAAGGACGTGAGACCTGCAATGATTTTTCTCTGGGCATTGAACTTGAGGGCACCGATGAGCTGCCTTTTACGGATGCCCAGTATCAGGCTCTGACAACCTTGACCCGACAATTGCAGATGCAGTTTCCTGCCATTACCCGGCACAGGATTTGCGGCCATAGCGACGTGGCGCCGGGACGCAAGACGGACCCGGGACCGGCTTTTGACTGGACGCGTTTTCGCAGCGCGTTGCAACACACAGGAGATAAACAATGAGTTTTGTGGTGTTACTGCTGGCGATTGTGGTCGAGAAATTCTCGGGGCTGCGTCAGCGTCTGCAGCGTGATGGCGGCTGGTTGCGCGAGTTGCACAAACTTGAAACCAGCCCAAGGCTTGGCAACAAGCCATGGTGGGTGTTGTTTATCCTGATTGCCTTGCCTGCGGCGGTGCTGGGCTTGCTGCTGGTGGTACTGCATCCGGTGGCTTATGGCCTGTTGGCACTGCCGATACATTTATTGGTGGTGATCTACAGCCTTGGGCGTGGAGACTTGCTGGGGGGGCTCGGGCCGTTTCGTGATGCCTGGCGTCGTGGTGATTTGCAGGCCGCCGCCCATGTTGCCGAGCGTGACCTGAGCATAAATGCGGACAGCGGTGAGCAATTGCTGGAGAGGGTGCAGGGGCATTTGTTATGGCAGGCCTACCAGAGCTTCTTTGCGGTTATTTTCTGGTACTTCCTGCTGGGGCCGGTGGTGATCCTGAGCTATCGCCTGCTGGCCCTGGCGCAGGAGCACAGCCAAAACCCGGCGCTGGTGGAGCGTGCCGGGCAATTGCGCCATGCTTTTGACTGGTTGCCGGTGCGGTTGCTGGCCGCGAGTTTTGCCCTGGTGGGTAATTTTGCAGCGGTTAGCCGGGTGATGTTGCATGAGTTGCTGAGCTGGGACATCAGTGCTGCGCAGCTGATCAACAAAGCCGGCTGCGCAGCTGCTGAAATCCCTGCGCCACAGGCCGGGCCTGAGGGCGTGAGCAGCCTCGACACCCTGTGGGCCTTGCTGCTGCGGGCGGCGGTGTTGTGGTATGCGTGCTTCGCGGTGTGGGCGTTGTTGCTCTGAGATTACACAAGATCTGTAGCAGCCTCGCTCCTTCGGCAGCTGCTACAGGGGTATAAGTCAGCGCTTCCAGCCAAAGACTTCGCAGGCATTGGCTGTTGTCGCCTTTGCCAATTGCTCGGGGCTGATGCCCATTATCTCGGCCAGCGCCCGGCAAATATCAGGCAGGTACTGCGGGCTGTTGCGCTGGTTGGGGTACATGGCCGGGGCCATGCCGGGGGCATCGGTTTCCAGCACGATGGCGTCCAGCGGCAGATCAGGTAGCACTTTGCGCAAGCGCAAGGCTTGTGGCCAGGTGGCAGCCCCCCCCAGGCCCAGCTTGAATCCCAGTTTTATATATTCACGGGCTTCTTCACGACTGCCTGAAAAGGCATGAACAATCCCGCCACGCTGAAGCTTGAAACGCTTGAGGGTGGCGATTACCTGCGCATGGCTGCGCCGAACATGAAGCAGGGCGGGCAGATTAAAGTCGGCGGCCAATTGCAATTGGGCTTCAAACAACTGTTGCTGGATCTGGCGGTCCAGCTCGGGCAGAAAGTAGTCCAGGCCGATCTCGCCCACAGCACACACCTGAGGATGCCCTGCCAGGCGGCTCAGCCATTGCCCCAGTTCAATCATATGCTCGGGGCGATGCTCATTGATGTACACCGGGTGCAGGCCAAACGCGGCATACAGTTGGCTGTCGGTTTGGATCAAGTCCCACACGCTCTGCCAATTACTCTGATAAACCCCCAGAACCACCATGCTCTCAACCCCCAGTGCCCGACTGCCCGCCAGTATCTGTGGGCGGTCGGCGTCGAACTCAGAGAAGTCGAGGTGAGTGTGGGTGTCGATCAGCTGCATGCTCAGGCCTGATGGATACGTTGTTTGAAGTTACGGGCAATGGCATGGATGCCGGGTACGTAGTTTTGCTCTTCAATCGCCGCCAGGGCCAGGTTCAGGGCTGTTTCGGCAATCAGCTTGTGTTGTTGGCCCATAGCATTGACTGGCAGCGGCAGGAAGTCCAGCAACTGGGTGTCACCAAACGTGGCAAGGCGCAATGGCGGGCGCTGGGTCGGGTGCTCCAGCAACGCGTCGAACATCCCTTGCAACAGCACATATGAAGTGGTGATCAGCGCTTCGGGGAAGTGGCCCTGGCGTGCCAGCAAATCATCAATGATCCGCCGTCCACATTCACGGCTGAACGCACTGCCGTGTTCGATCAGGACCTCGCCCTTGAACCCTTCGACCGCTTGCTTGAAACCCGCTTCACGGGCCTGGCTGACGCTCAGTTCGGGGCGTGCACCGATCAACACAATCTGGCGCGGCAAAGGCTGCAACAGACTGCGGGTCAATTGCAGGCTGGCTTCGCAATCATCACTGATTACCGAGCAGAAGCGCTCCGGCTCCAGGGTCCGGTCGATGGCGATGATGGGCATGCCCAGGTCCTGCAACTGGCGGTAGCTGTCATCTTCTTCGGGCAAGCAGCTGGCTACGAACAGGGCATCGCAGCGACGGGCACGAAACAGCTTGAGCAATTGGCGCTCACTGTCCGGTGCATCGTCGGAGCTGGCGATCAGCAACTGATAGCCGCGAGCACGGGCGCCTTGTTCGAGCTGCTTGGCCAGGCGCGCATAACTCGGGTTTTCGAGGTCCGGCAGGATGAACCCCAAGGTGCGCGTGTGTCGGCTGCGCAGCCCGGCTGCCTGCGGGTTGGGAGTAAAGCCGTGCTCCTCGACCACCGCACGTACGCGCTCGACCGTGCTGCTGCTGATGCGCTGCTGTTCGGCTTTTCCATTGATGACATAGCTGGCAGTCGTTACGGAAACACCTGCCAATTGAGCGATATCACTGAGTTTCACGCCGAAAATTCCTTATTTTTTGTAGTACATGTCGACATTGTGAACAATCCTAACCGATAAAGGCAGCCGACCATCGTCTGTCATGGGGGCGCAGTATTTATTTGCGACATCTACCCGCTGCCGCCAGGCAATACGACAAGTTGGACTTCAAGCGCGGGCAATTATGCAGTAACGTGCCGGGTATTCTTGATTAAACGTTTCAGCCTGCGCATTTAAAGGCCTCGAACCCGGCAGTGGTGTGCTTGCCACGCATCAACTGACGCAGCACGGGAAGAGCGACCTAAGCTGACTTAATTCAAAACAATACCGGTTGCCATTGAGTACCGGAAAGGAGAACGCATGCTCGAGCTCACCATAGAGCAGATATCCATGGGCCAGACGGCTGTGGACAAGTCTGCGGCGCTGCAATTGCTTGCCGATAAACTGGTCGCCGATGGCTTGGTAGCCGAAGGCTATCTGAGTGGCTTGCAAGCGCGTGAGGCTCAGGGTTCGACCTTTCTGGGTCAGGGCATTGCCATCCCCCACGGCACGCCCGAAACACGTGAGCTGGTGTTCACCACGGGCGTGCGCCTGTTGCAGTTCCCCGAGGGGGTGGACTGGGGTGATGGCCAGATGGTGTACCTGGCCATCGGTATTGCCGCAAAGTCCGACGAACATTTACGTTTGCTGCAACTGCTGACCCGTGCCCTGGGCGAAACCGATCTGGGTGAGGCCCTGCGTCGCGCCAGCTCCGCCGAAGCCTTGCTTAAACTGCTGCAGGGCGCACCACAGGAGCTGGCGCTGGATGCACAGATGATCGGCCTGGGTGTGTCTGCCGATGACTTTGAGGAACTGGTATGGCGTGGTGCCCGTCTGCTGCGTCAGGCTGATTGCGTGAGCAATGGCTTTGCTGCCGTACTGCAGCAAGTCGATGCGCTGCCGCTGGGCGATGGCCTGTGGTGGCTGCATAGCGAGCAAACCGTCAAACGTCCGGGGCTGGCGTTTGTGACACCGGACAAACCGATGCGCTATCTGGGCCAGCCCCTGAGCGGTCTGTTCTGCCTGGCCAGCCTTGGCGAAGCGCATCAGGCCTTGCTGGAGCGCTTGTGCGCGCTACTGATTGCCGGTCGTGGCCACGAACTGGGCAGTGCCACCAGCCGCCGTGCCGTGCTTGAAGTATTGGGCGGCGAGCTGCCGGCCGACTGGCCAAGTGCCCGTATTCCCTTGGCCAACGCCCACGGCCTGCATGCGCGGCCGGCCAAAGTGCTGGCGCAACTGGCGAAAAGTTTTGAAGGCGAAATCCGCGTCCGGATCGTCGATGGCCAGGATTCGGCGGTATCTGCCAAGAGCTTGAGCAAGCTGCTGAGCCTGGGTGCCCGTCGCGGTCAGGTGCTGGAATTTGTCGCCGAGCCGAATATCGCCAACGATGCATTGCCTGCACTACTGGCTGCGGTCGAGGCAGGTTTGGGCGAGGAAGTCGAGCCGTTGCCGGCGTTGGCTGAAGCCGTGCCCGGTGTCGCCGAAATTGCCACGGTGCTTACCGCCCCGGCGGCTGGCAGCCTGGTGCAGGCGATTGCCGCATCGCCCGGCATTGCCATTGGCCCTGCCCATATACAGGTGCTGCAAACGTTCGATTACCCGCTGCGTGGCGAGTCTTCCGTGGTCGAGCGCGAGCGTCTGCAAAAAGCCCTGAGCGAAGTGCGCAAGGACATTGAAGGCCTGATTACGCGCAGCCAGTCCAAGGCCATTCGCGAAATTTTCATTACCCACCAGGAAATGCTCGACGACCCTGAACTTACCGATGAAGTGGATTCGCGCCTCAAGCAGGGCGAAAGCGCCGAAGCGGCGTGGATGTCGGTGATCGAGGCCGCTGCGCGTCAGCAGGAGTCCTTGCAGGATGCGCTGCTGGCCGAGCGGGCAGCGGACCTGCGGGATATCGGCCGTCGCGTGCTGGCCCAGCTGTGTGGCGTCGAAACCCCGGCCGAGCCTGACCAGCCTTATGTGCTGGTAATGGATGAGGTCGGCCCTTCAGATGTGGCTCGCCTTGATCCGGCGCGGGTGGCAGGCATTTTAACCGCCCGCGGCGGTGCGACCGCGCACAGCGCCATTGTCGCCCGCGCGCTCGGTATTCCGGCCCTGGTTGGCGCGGGCGAAGCGGTGCTGCTGCTGGCGCCGGGCACTGAATTGTTGATTGATGGCCAGCGCGGTCGCCTGCACGTCTCCCCGGATGCCGACGCCTTGCAGCGTGCCACCCAGGAGCGCGACAGCCGTGAGCAGCGTTTGCTGGCAGCCTCTGCCCAGCGCCACGAACTGGCCGTGACCCAGGATGGTCATGCGGTTGAAGTGTTTGCCAATATCGGTGAGAGCAAGGGCGTCGCCACGGCAGTGGAGCAGGGCGCCGAAGGCATTGGCCTGCTGCGCACCGAACTGATTTTCATGGCCCATTCGCAAGTACCGGACGAGGCGACTCAGGAAGCCGAATACCGTCGTGTACTCGACGGCCTGGCTGGCCGGCCGCTGGTGGTACGCACGCTGGACGTGGGCGGTGACAAACCGCTGCCGTACTGGCCGATCGAGAAAGAAGAAAACCCGTTTTTGGGTGTACGTGGCATTCGTCTTACGCTGCAACGGCCGCAGATCATGGAAAGTCAGTTGCGCGCCTTGCTACGTTCAGCCGACAACCGCCCGCTGCGTATCATGTTCCCGATGGTGGGCAGCGTGGCCGAGTGGCGTGCCGCCCGTGACATGACCGAGCGTTTGCGCCTGGAAATTCCAGTGGCTGACCTGCAATTGGGGATCATGATCGAAGTGCCGTCGGCTGCCTTGCTGGCGCCCGTGCTGGCCAGGGAAGTGGACTTTTTCAGCGTCGGCACCAACGACCTGACCCAATACACCCTGGCCATCGACCGTGGCCATCCGACCCTGTCGGCCCAGGCTGACGGCTTGCACCCCGCGGTATTGCAACTGATCGATATCACCGTGCGTGCGGCTCATGCCCACGGCAAATGGGTGGGCGTGTGTGGCGAGCTGGCGGCTGATCCGCTGGCCGTGCCTGTGCTGGTGGGCCTGGGCGTGGATGAGCTGAGCGTTTCGGCGCGCAGCATCCCCGAGGTCAAGGCGCGGGTACGCGAGTTGAGCATGGATCGTCTGAAAACCCTGGCCGCCGAAGCGTTGAGCGTGGGCAGCCCGGATGAAGTTCGTGCGTTGGTGGAGGCGCTCTGATGGCCCGTATTCTGACTGTCACCCTCAACCCGGCACTGGACTTGACCGTGCGTCTTGGGCAACTGGCACCGGGGGAGGTTAACCGTAGCCCGCTGATGCTGACCCATGCTGCCGGCAAGGGCCTGAACGTGGCGCAAGTACTGGCCGATCTGGGCCACACGCTGACGGTAAGTGGCTTTTTGGGTGAGGATAATGCGCAAGCATTCGATGCCCTGTTCAAGCGTCGCGGTTTTGTCGATGTCTTTATCCGTGTGCCGGGCGAAACCCGCAGCAATATCAAGCTGGCTGAAGACGATGGCCGCGTCACCGACCTTAACGGGCCGGGGCCGCAGGTTGGCGCACAGGCGCAGCAAACCTTGCTCGATACCCTTGAGCGCATTGCTCCCGGGCATGACGCGGTCGTGGTGGCTGGCAGTTTGCCCCGAGGCGTCAGCCCGCAATGGCTGCACGATCTGCTGCTGGGCTTGAAGGCTCAGGGCCTGAAAGTGGTCCTGGACACCAGCGGCGAGGCCTTGAAGCAGGGCCTGGCAGCGGGGCCGTGGTTGATCAAGCCCAACACCGAAGAACTCAGCGATGCGCTGGGCCGCGATATCAGCGACCTTGCAGCCCAGGTTGCAGCCGCAACCGCTTTGCAGGCACAGGGCGTTGAGCACGTGGTGATTTCCCACGGTGCTGAAGGCGTGAACTGGTTCAGCCGTGGGCCGGCCTTGCAAGCGTTGCCGCCCAAGGTCAGCGTCGCCAGCACGGTGGGTGCGGGCGACTCACTGTTGGCGGGTATGGTCCACGGTTTGCTCAGCGGCTATAGCCCCGAGCAGACCCTGCGCACCGCCACTGCCATTGCGGCAATGGCCGTTACTCAGATCGGTTTTGGTATCAGCGATGCAGCGCACCTGGCGACGCTCGAAAGCGGCGTTCGCGTTCGCCCCCTGACAGAAGAATAAAAGGAATCCACATGAAATTAGCCATTGTGACGGGCTGCCCCAACGGCATGGTGACCAGCGTGCTGTGCGCCCGTTTGCTTGATGCGGCGGCTCAGCGTCAGGGCTGGAGCACCAGCGTTGAAGTCCACGACCCCAAGCACCCTGAACGTCAGTTATCGGCGGCGACCATCGATGAAGCCGAGTGGGTGTTGCTGGTCAGCAGTACGCCGCTGGATATGCAGCGTTTTATCGGCAAGCGTGTGTTCCAGAGCACGCCGGCCCAGGCCCTGCAAGATGTAGAGGCGGTGTTGCAGCGTGGCGTGGAGGAGGCCGAGGTCTACGTTGCACCTGCGCCAACAGCTGCTGTTGAAAACGCGCAGAAAACTCCAAAAATCGTCGCCATCACCGCCTGCCCGACAGGCGTGGCCCATACCTTTATGGCAGCCGAAGCCTTGCAGCAAGCGGCCAAGCGTTTGGGCTACGACTTGCAAGTCGAGACCCAGGGTTCGGTAGGCGCGCGCAACCCGTTGAGCGCCGAAGCCATTCGCGACGCCGATGTGGTGTTGCTGGCGGCGGATATCGAAGTGCCCACCGAGCGTTTTGCCGGCAAGAAAATCTACCGTTGCGGCACAGGCATCGCCCTCAAGCAAGCCGAAGCCACCCTGAACAAGGCGTTGAGCGAAGGCAAGCAGGAGAGTGCCGCCGCTGCGGGCGGGGCGCCTGCCAAGCAGGAGAAGGCCGGGGTCTACAAGCACCTGCTGACGGGTGTGTCCTTTATGCTGCCGATGGTGGTGGCAGGGGGGTTGCTGATCGCGCTGTCTTTCGTATTTGGCATTGAAGCTTATAAAGAGCCCGGCACGCTGGCGGCGGCGCTGATGCAGATCGGTGGCGATGCCGCATTCAAATTGATGGTGCCGCTGCTGGCGGGTTATATCGCCTACTCGATTGCCGACCGCCCGGGCCTGGCGCCGGGGATGATCGGCGGCTTGCTGGCGAGTACCCTGGGTGCGGGCTTTATCGGTGGGATTATTGCCGGTTTCATCGCCGGTTACTGTGCCAAGGCGATCAACCGTTATGCGCGCTTGCCGCAGAGCCTTGAGGCGCTGAAACCGATTTTGATCATCCCGTTGTTCGCCAGCCTGTTTACCGGTCTGGTGATGATTTACGTGGTGGGCAAGCCGGTTGCCGGAATGCTTGAAGGCCTGACCCACTTCCTCGACAGCATGGGCACCACCAACGCCATCCTGCTGGGTGTATTGCTGGGCGGGATGATGTGCGTAGACCTGGGCGGGCCGATCAACAAGGCGGCCTATGCGTTTTCGGTGGGGCTGCTGGCTTCGCAAAGTTATGCACCGATGGCGGCAACGATGGCGGCGGGCATGGTGCCGCCGATTGGCTTGGGTATTGCCACGTTCCTGGCGCGCCGCAAGTTCGCCCAGACTGAGCGTGAGGCGGGCAAGGCTGCACTGGTGCTGGGGCTGTGCTTTATTTCCGAAGGTGCCATTCCATTTGCTGCCAAGGATCCGCTGCGGGTGATTCCGGCGAGCATCGTGGGGGGCGCGTTGACGGGGGCATTGTCGATGTACTTCGGTTGCAAGCTGATGGCACCGCACGGTGGCTTGTTTGTATTGCTGATTCCAAACGCGATCAACCATGCGCTGCTGTACTTGTTGGCGATCGTGGCAGGTAGTTTGCTGACGGCGGTGGTGTACGCGGTGATCAAGCGTCCGGAGCCGGTTGAAATGGCGCTGGAGACGGCCAAAGCATAAATCAATCCCCGCTCCCACAATGTCACCGCAAATCCAGTGGGAGCTGGTTCGCCTGCGATGCAGGCACTGGGGTCTGTCAGGCAAACCGTGGCGATGCCATCGCGAGCAAGCCCGCTCCCACAATGTCACCGTAAATCCAGTGGGAGCTGGCTTGCCTGCGATGCAGATACTGGGGTCTGTCAGGCAAACCGTGGCGATGCCATCGCGAGCAAGTCCGCTCCCACAAGAGCTGAGCAGCTTGTCCGACTAGTACACATCCCGCCGATAACGCCCTTGCTCGATCAGCTTCTCTACCGCTTCTGCCCCCAGCATGTCGATCAGCGCTTGATCCACACCCGCCGCCATTCCCTGCAAACTGCCACAGATATAAATCGCCGCGCCTTGGTCCAGCCATTGGCGTACCTGCTCGGCAGACTCGCGCAAGCGGTCCTGCACATACACGTTCTGCGCCTGATCCCGTGAAAACGCCAGATCCAGCCGCGCCAGATCGCCACTGGCCAACCAGCCCTGCAGCTCATCGCGGCAATAGAAGTCGTGCTCGGCATTACGCTCGCCAAAGAACAGCCAGTTGCGCTGCTGGCTCTGGGCAATCCGAGCCTTGAGCAAGCTGCGCAGCCCTGCCAGGCCGGTACCATTGCCGAGGAGAATCATTGGCACCGGTTCGGCCGGCAAATGAAAACCGCTGTTGCGGCGCACGCGCAGGCTGATCGCCGAGCCGACTGCGGCATGTTCGGTAAGCCAGCCCGAACCGATGCCCAGGCTGCCATCAGCATGCCGCTCCTGACGTACGATCAACTCCAGCAGACCGTCCTGCGGGATCGAGGCAATGGAGTATTCGCGCATGTTCAACGGGATCAGTGCGTCCACCAGTGCCTGGGCGTGCATGCCCACAAGATGGCCGCGATTTTCCGGCAGTTGTCGGCCAGCCAGGGCCTGAGCCAAAGTTTCCTGCAGGCCATCGAGTTGCACCGGAGTGTCAGCCGACAGCCCCAGCCCCTCCATGAAGTGCTCAACCGCCCAGCTCGATTGCCGCGGCATCACTTCCACCAGATCACCGGCCTGCCACAGGCTGTTGGTGTCAGGCGCGCTGAGCCCCAACAGGTACACCCCCGAGCCACTGCTGCCGGGGTTGAGCAGCTTGCGCTCAGTCAGGGGCCAGTTGTTGTAACCAGGCGCCTGCCAGTTGGCATTCGGCGTGCCTCCGGTCAGTTGGCTAAGCTGCTGTTGCCATTGATGCAGGGCCTCGGCATCGCCGCTGTCCACCTGCACCGGGCTGAACAACGCTTGGGCACCGCGCTCGCTCAGCCAGTGCTGGATCCGCGTGGCAAAACCGCAAAAGTGCGGGTACTGACGATCGCCCAGTGCCAGCACCGAGTACTTGAGGCGGTTCAGTTCCAGAGGCTGGCCGAGGATCTTGCGTTCAAAGCCCCGCGCGCTATCAGGCGCTTCGCCATCGCCAAAGGTGCTCACCACAAACAGCGCGTTGCTGGCCTGTTGTAAATCGTTTTCGCTCAGGGCGGCCAAGGGCTGCACCCGTACCGGCAATCCGGCGGCTTGCAATTGCCCGGCGGTCTGCCAGGCCAGTTGCTCGGCAAAGCCGCTCTGGCTGGCAAAACCGATCAGCCAGGACGGCGTATCGCTGCTCGTAGCGGCAAAACCCTGGCGTGCCTGCTTGATCTGACGCTTTTTACGTCGACGGTCCAGATACAGCAACCAGCCGGTAATAAAGAACAGCGGCATGGTCAGGCTGGCTACGGTCACCAGCACGCGCCCGGTAATGCCCCAGTAACTGCCTGTGTGCAGCGCGTAGATGCTGGTCAGCAATTGTGCCTTGTAGGACTTGTCGTCATAACGATCGACTTTTTTGACGGCACCGGTGGCCGGGTCGAGCACAATCTGGTTGAACGCGCGCTCATGGGGTGAGGTGTTCAACAGGTAGAACACCGTGGCAGTCTGGCCGGCCACTGGCGGCATACGCACGTTGTACATGCTCAGCTCAGGCCCGGCGGTTTTCTGGATGCTGGCCCAAATGGCATCGTAATCGGCGACCGGAGCTGGCCCGGCTGGCCCGCCCTGACCACGGGGGCCGCGACCGCCGCCCTGGCGCTGCTCGCCGCTCGGGGCATCGGACAGGAGTTTTTGCAGGCCCTGGTTGTACCACTCATAGGACCACGACAAGCCGGTCAGTGCGGCCAGCAGATAAAAGACCATGCACCAGGTGCCCGCCACGGCGTGCAGGTCCCAGTTGAAGCTGCGACCTTTTTTCGCCCAGTCCAGGGTCAGCCAGGTGCGCCAGTTAAGCGCCTGGCGCGGCCAGCGCAGGTACAGGCCCGAGAGGCAGAAGAACACCAGCATCAGGGTGCAGGCGCCGGTGATCTGGCGACCGCTCTGGCCCATGGCCAGGAAACGGTGCAATTGCAGCATCAGGTCGAAAAAGCCCTGGCCGTTGGCCTCGCCCTGATAGGTACCGGTATAGGGGTCAACATAACGCAACTGGCCACGACGCTCGCCCGGTGGCGGGGTGAAGAAGATGCGTGCAGCGGTGCCGCTGTCCACGCCCACCCAGAGCATGGCGACTTGCTTGCCCTCGGTGGCCTCGACCCTGCGCACCAACTCGGCCGGTGGCAGCACGCCGCTGTCGAGTTTCTCGACCTTGAGCACTGAAGGGTTGAGCAAGTTCAGCAGCTCGTCCTGAAACGACACCGTGGCACCGGTTATCCCCATCAGGGCCAGAACCAGCCCGGCGGTTATGCCGAAAAACCAGTGCAGCTGAAACAGTGTTTTCTTAAACACAACGACCGCCTTGCTTGCTCAATTGAATTCATCACGGCGCAGTATGCCGTGTACGTCTTTTTACACACAAAAGCCCCGACCATTGAATGGACGGGGCCTGGTTCAGCTCAACTTCGAGTTAGAAGTGGAAGCTGGTGGTCAACAGGGCAGTACGGCCTGCGGCCTGGTTTGCAAAGTGAGTCGAAAAAGCTTTGTCGTAATAAGTCTTGTCGGTCAGGTTTTGCACGTTCAGTTGCAGATCGACGTTTTTAGTCAGCTTGTAGCTGGCCATTGCGTCGTAGCGGGTATAGGACGGTACATAGGTCGAGTTAGCGACGCTGCCGAACACTTCATCCACGTAGAACGCCCCGCCACCTACAGTCAGTTTTGGCGTGATTGCATAGGTAGTCCACAGGCTTGCACTGTTTCGTGGAGTATTAGGCAGTTTGTTGCCATCGTTGGCCTTGTTCAGAGGGCCGCCGTCCTGCTGTTTGCCGTCCAGGTAGCTGTAACCTGCGAAGACTTGCCATTTGTCTGTGATTTTACCGGTTGCAGAGAGCTCGATACCGTCAACACGAGTTTTACCGGCGTTTTCATAAGACGTGCTGTCGACTTGAACGCGAGTGTTTTCTTTCTCTGTGCGGAATATTGCAGCTGCCAGGGACAGGCGGTCGTTGAGCACATCCCACTTGGTACCGATTTCGTAGTTGGTAGTTTCTTCTGGTTCCAGATCGCTGCTGGCAAAAGCACCGCTTCGCTCAGGTGAACCTGTTAAAGAGTTAGTTTCCATGCCTTCACCGAGCATTGAACCAGGAGGCGTCGCCGACGTTGCATACGAAATATAGATGCTGCCGTTAGGGCGTACTTTCCAAACCAGCCCAAGTTGGCCGGAGAAGAAATCGCTCGTGTCGGAACCTTTGTAAGTAACTGGAGCCTTGGTTTTGGAGTCTACGCTGTGGGTCTTGTATTTGGTCTCGAAATGGTCATAACGCAGGCCCATGTTTAGCAGCCATTCTGGTGACAATTCCAGCGTATTCATGGCGTAAATTGCACGTGTAGTACTTGAAGTATTTGTGCCGTCATAATTACGAGAGATTGAACCACTCCATGGATCATTCGGAGTCGGATTGCCGAGCGAGGTGCAGTTGTAACCGCTTGGTGCTCCAATCATTGATTGGTCACAAGTTGTGGCTGTGGAGCCTTTCGTGTTTGTGTCCACGTTGTAAGTCGATCTTTTGCTGGTTTCGCGGCTAAGTTCGATACCCGTGGAAAAACTGTTTTTGAATCCCGCTATATAGACATCGCCAAACAGGTCTGTTTGGTTGGTTGTGGTGGCCGTGTTGCCCACGCGAGTGTTAGCTCTGCGCCATACGCTGCCGTTGTTAACGTTCCCCTTACTGTCATCAGGCTGCGTCAGGATGTAGTCCTGCATGCTATTGCCGTGACGAAGGGTGTTCTTGATGGTCAGGTTGTCATTGAAATCATGCTCAAACGCAAAGGTCGTGATATCCGCGCGGGTTTTGCGGAAATCACGGTCAGTCAGGCCGTAGAAGTTACTGCTGTCGCCACCGTTGTTCGGTTTGTCCGGGCTTGCTGCGGTATGGGTTTTACCCACCGAGTAGCCATACGGAATACCTGAGTCAGGCAGATCGTTGCTTTCCATATGGTAGTAGTCGACGTTGAAGCGGGTATCGGTGCCCAGGCCAAAAGCCAGGGAAGGTGCAATACCCCATCGGTCGTAATTGACGTTGTCCCGACCTGCGACGTTGCTTTCGTGGCTCATCAGGTTCAGACGACCCGCAACAGTGTCACTGAACTGGTAGTTGCCATCCAGGGTGTAGCGCTGGGTCTGATCCGAGCCCCATGTCCATCCGCCGTCCACGGAATTACCCAAGTGGGCTTTTTTGCTGACCATGTTAATGGTGCCGCCAGCCGCGCCGCGACCGCCGAAGGCCGAGTTAGGGCCCTTGGCAACTTCAATGTTCTCTACCGCGAAGATCTCGCGGCTCTGCGCGCCGGTGTCTCGCACGCCATCCAGATAGGTGTCACCCTGAGCATCAAAACCACGGATAAAAGGACGGTCGCCCTGTGGGTTGCCACCTTCGCCTGCGCCGAAGGTGATGCCCGGTACGGTGCGTAATGCGTCCTGTAGCGAGGTAGCTGCTGTGTCTTTGATTAACTGTTGAGGGATGATGGTGATCGAGCGAGGGGTGTCGATCAGGGGGGCGGTGTACTTGGACGAGCTGGCTTTTTCGGTTTGATAAGACTGCTCGGTCTGTTCACCGGTAACTGTGGTCGCGCCAAGGGAAATACTGCTGCCCTGTGCCTTGCTGCCAGTGCTCTCGGCAGCCTGAACCATATGGCCTGCCGAGGTCGCGGTAATCGCGACACCGATGGCCGAAGCCAGTAAACGCGGTGAGCTGACGGGTATTTTTATTTGTTGGCGCGACATTTGAAGATCCCTTCCCCCAGAATTTGAGCCGCGAAATATATGGCAAACAATTCTGACTATCAATTGCGAGGCATTACGATTTGCGCTGAATTTACATTCTTTACAAATTGCCTTTACGGTTTTTTCACACTCGTTCGTCTACAGGTCTCTTAACAAAGTTTTACACAGACAATAAGAATCAATACCATTGCCATCCCTTTGCTATCAGGTATTGCGTCATGTTGCTGCATATCCCCGGCTTGTTCTCCCGTGAAGAGGTGCAGCGCATCCGTGAGGCACTGCAGCAGACGCAATGGGCTGACGGTAAAATCACCGCCGGCTTTCAATCGGCCAAGGCCAAGCACAATCTGCAACTGCCCGAAGACCATCCCCTCGCCAAGGAGATCGGCGCGGCGATGGTAGACAGGCTGTGGAAAAATCCGCTGTATATGTCGGCGGCCCTGCCACACAAGGTCTTCCCGCCGTTGGTGAACTGCTACACCGGGGGCGGCAGTTTCGACTTCCATATCGACAATGCCGTGCGCCAGCCCAAGGGCAGCCCTGAACGGGTGCGTACTGATCTGTCGGCGACCCTGTTTTTCAGTGACCCCGAGGAGTACGACGGCGGCGAACTGGTGATTCAGGACACCTATGGTGTGCAGCAGGTCAAACTGCCTGCTGGCGATATGGTCTTGTACCCCGGTACCAGTTTGCACAAGGTCAATGCCGTTACCCGTGGGGCACGTTTTGCGTCGTTCTTCTGGACTCAGAGCCTGGTACGCGAGGACAGTCAGCGCACGTTGCTGTTTGAAATGGACGGCGCGATCCAGCAACTGACCCGTGACGTTCCTGATCATCCTTCGCTGATCCAGCTCACCGGCACTTATCACAACCTGTTGCGTCGCTGGGCCGAGGTGTAATTCATGAGCTTTCAATTACGCCGCGAAGAAGTACTCAATGGTGACCAGCTGAGCGCCATGTTGAGCGAGAACCCGGCCAAAGCGGCCCAGGCCATTTTGATGGCGGCCAAAGAGGGCATCGTCGATGGTCAGGCGTTGCTGGGGCAGATCCTGCTCGACGGCCAGGGCATCGAGCGCGACCCGGTGCTGGCCAAGCGCTGGTTTCAGATTGCGGCCAATGCCGGCCACTTGATGGCCCGCAACATGCTGGGTCGCTGCTGGGAGCATGGTTGGGGCGGGCCCGTCGACTGCACCCTGGCAAGCCTGGAATATCGACAAGCCGCTGAAGCTGGACTGGATTGGGCGCTCTACAACTACGCCAACTTGCTCGCTACCGGTCGCGGCGTAACCCAAGACCAGAACGCGGCGTACCAGCTGTACCGGGTGGCGGCACAGGCGGGCCATGCCAAGTCGATGAACCTGCTGGGGCGTTACCTCGAAGAAGGTGAGCATTGCCCGGCCGACAAAGCCGAGGCCTGTCTCTGGTACGAGCGCTCGGCACGCGGCGGTGATTTTCGTGGCCAGTTCAGCCATGCCTCGGTACTGGCCGAAGACGGCAATATTGATGACGCGTTGCGCTGGTTCGAGCGTGCCCTGAACGGCGGCAATCTGAACTTCTTGCGGGTGACCCTGGGCACCCTGCTAGAGGCTCGGGAACCCCGTATCCGGGCACTGAGCGATGCCTGGCAAGTGCGTATCGATGCCTTGCAGGGCAACAACGGCTGACCGTGATTACACCGTCAAAGGTAATGCTCGTACGCGGCTTTCAAGCGTGTCCTAGTCAATAACTGTTTATTCGAGTAATTATTAATTTTTATTTTTGTCCCGGTCTTACAGGTACTCGGGTAGTTCTGTTATTGATGGATGCTCTTTGAGAAGTGATGCTGTTCGAACAGGATCATTTTTTAAAGGGAATTAATATGCAGGTTGATAATAAGGCGTTCAGCAACAGTGCTGAGGAGGCCAGATCGCTTGAGAAAATGAGCGCTCTGGAAGCGGCTATCTATTTGCCATCGCATTATATTCAAATGCTGGCCGGTGAAAAAGATTCCGCTGTTTCAAAGGAAGAATTGGGTTTTATTATCCGGCGCAGTGATATTCACAGTGTTCGAGCCTATGTGAGTGAGTCACGCAAGTTACCCGTGGATTACAACAAGATTGTGGCCTGGTTTGGCCTGGACACTACAAGTATTCCGGGGCTAGAACCCGCCAGTATTCAGTCTTTTCATCAACGCGTCGTGCAGCATGCCGGCAGCTGGTCGGCGCTCGAGCGGGAAACAAAGGAACTTGCTCGCCAACTGAACCGGTTCTCGGACAGTTTCATTACCCATGCCAATGGCATCATTGAGTTAATAAACAGGCTGGATTCCGATCGGCTGTTCTCTGGTGGGCTGGACGATCTGACGGCCGCGGAAACCGCGCAGTTGGCTGATGGGCTTAGCTCTACAGAGCTCAAGGCAGTCACCATCATGCGCGAACATGTAAAGTCGATCAAAAGCAGCACCGAGTCCTATATAAAAAGAGCCTACGCAGTGGGGGTATTGGCGGCCGAGTTTGAGCGCGTCCTGTCCGATGAGTTGACTCATGAAGTCAATGCCAAACTGGATGCCTATGCCAAAGCGGGCCTTTCCAGGGACCGTGAAACACTGACTGCGCGCATCAAAGAGCTGGACAGCGAAATCGAGCGATTAATAAGGGATTACAGGTCTCAGGTTTTGTACGGGCACTCAGGGATTTTTCTGGGGCCTATCGGCTTGGCTGTCACAGGCGGGATATTCGGGGTAAAGGCCGAAGCAATACGCACACGAAAAAACAAACTGATTGCCGAGCGTGACATTGCCAGGCAAGGCAGCCAGGAGCAAGAGCAACTCGCGATGGTGCTGGATGCCACCCAGCAGCGTTTTACCGACTTGCGCAGTCGCATGCTGGGAGCGGAAGAGGGCGCCAAGCGTCTGGCGCAAGTATGGAGCTATATCAGTAACTACCTGGATGAAGTTGATCATGAATTGGGGTACGTGGATTCTTTTGCTCGCTTATACAAACTTAAAGTTGATTTTGCACAGCTGCTGAATCCGTGGAAGCGTGTTAAGGATTACAGTGTGCAAATATCCAATGCATTTAATGAGATTATTGAAAAGCGTATTTGAAAAGGAAGTCACAATATGAATGCGGACGTCGATGAAGTGGAGTATGAAACCCCTGATATGCCAGGTGTTTTCAGCGGGCTAAAAAAGTTTAATGCGGTGGCGGTCAGTCATGAATACGATTTTATTCCATCGTTGCAGGAGCGTTTAAGCCTGGCGGCCAGATGCTTGAGTCGTGGTGCGCGCAGTATTGTCGACAAGGTGCGTAGCCTTGAAGTAATGGTGGACAGTGCGGGTTTTGATGAACTGGCGGAACAATGGGCAGCCATTCACACTCATGGCCCATTAACGCCAGAGGCTCGCACCTCTGCAATCCATATTCTGAATGAAACTTTCACTCAGCGAAGCCGGCGCCTGGTGAGTGCTGTTGCGGCGGCCAAAGCGCAAATAGCATTGCGTACTGCCGAAGGCGAGGGACTGAATCTCGAACACTATTCCGATCCGCTGCTGGCGTATGACGTGGCCAGGCTGGATGAACTGGAGCAACAGGCGATTACGCTGCAACTGGAAGAAGATCAATTGCGTGCGGACAAACAGGTTGTCGTCGCGGCTCTGGAGATCCTTCAGTCCAGGACCTGGCTTGATCATGCAAGGGATTTGCTGCCTGGTATTGAACAAATTCAGGTACTTGTGACAACAGCTGCAGTGGGAAAGGTCGAGGCGGATGTGGTGATTGCCGCCATTGAGCGTATAACGCAGTACCTGGGTTTTATTGACAGTGGGTACAGGATGTTTTCGCTGATTGAAGCACGCAACAAAATCACCGACAAACTGGCTGATTTGAGCATGCGTAAATCCAGGGACAAGTCAGACAGGCGCGTGCTCAAGGAGCGCGCTGAAAAAATAAGGCGTCACGCAGAGCTGGTTGAGGCGCGGGCGTACTGGGTCGACAACATGAAGCGGATTGCCAACGGGTTGACCGTGTTTTCCACTCGGGTCAATGCAGCCATTGATGCAAATGAGCACTCGATGGTGCAAGCCTCGGCAGAGCTGGCGGGTTTTCTGCGTTTCTTACGGCACATCAGCCGATAGGGGCTGCCCCCCGCACGCTTGCGCGGGGGGCCAGTTGTTACAGGTAGAACGATTTCAGCGGCGGGAAGCCATTGAACTCAACAGCGCTGTAGCTGGTGGTATAGGCACCGGTCGACAACCAGTACAGGCGATCGCCGATGGCCAGGTTCAGGGGCAGGCCGTATTTGTAGTTTTCGTACATGATGTCGGCGCTGTCACAGGTTGGGCCGGCGATGACCACTTCTTCCATCTCGCCTTTCTTTTCAGTCCAGATCGGGAACTTGATGGCTTCGTCCATGGTTTCGATCAGACCAGAGAATTTGCCCACATCGGTATACACCCAACGCTCGACGGCGGTGCGCGATTTACGTGCGACCAAAACCACTTCACTGACCAGGATGCCTGCGTTGGCGATCAGCGAACGGCCCGGTTCCAGAATGATTTCTGGCAGGTCGTCACCGAAGTCTTCTTTCAGGAAACGAATGATTTCTTCGGCGTAGGTTTCCAGGCTGTTGGTACGGGTGATGTAGTTGGCCGGGAAGCCGCCGCCCATGTTGATCAGCTTGAGGACGATGCCGTCTTCTTCTTTCAGACGCTCGAAGATCACCTTGACCTTGGCGATGGCTGCGTCCCACACGCTAATGTCACGTTGCTGCGAACCTACGTGGAACGAAATGCCGTAAGGCACCAGACCCAGGTCACGGGCCAGAATCAGCAGGTCCATGGCCATATCGGTCTGGCAGCCGAATTTTCGCGACAGAGGCCAGTCAGCGGTGGTCGAACCTTCGGTAAGGATGCGCACGTAAATCTTGGCGCCCGGCGCGGCCTTGGCAATGTTGCGCAAGTCGGCTTCGGAGTCGGTGGAAAACAGACGCACGCCTTTCTCGTAGAAATAACGAATGTCTTTGGATTTCTTGATGGTGTTGCCGTAGCTGATGCGGTCCGGGCTGACGCCGCGGTCCATGACTTTATTCAGCTCATAGATCGACGCGATATCGAAGCTCGAACCTTTGTCGCGCAGCAGATCAATGATTTCGACGGCCGGGTTGGCCTTCACCGCGTAATACACCTTGGCGAATTCGAAGCCTGCGCGCAGGTCGTCGTAAGCCTTGCTGATCATGGCGGTATCGATCACCACGAACGGTGTTTCCTGAGTGTCAGCGAACGCCTTCATTTTGTTGAAGGTGTCGCGCGCGTAATAGTCTTCGACCTGGATCGACATGCTGGGGAACTCCTGTGGCAAACGTCATCAATAAATGGGTGCAGCTGAACATCCTCCGTATCCCCACTTTGGTTCGCCTACTTCCCAAGGCATGTCCGCCGAAAGCAAATAAGGTAAATGGACCTTACTGTCTCGTCGTCAGTACTTGAGCCGGATGGATCGTTTCCAGCATGGATGTTCGGCGCGAACTTTAGGGCGTGACTGCGCTTAGATCAACAAAAAATGTCGCAATTTTATAAGCCTTCGTCGTGGGGCCAAAGTGAGCCATTTAAGTAACCGACCTTGATGACGGTGTGATGTTCCCCCGGTGGCTTTTTTGGCCGTTGCCAAACAGACGAAGCCCGCCATTGGGCGGGCTTCGGTAGTTGCATGTTGAAGCAGGGCTTACCTTGGGGGAAGGAACAGGCCAGGTCTCAAAATGCAGTACTCAGGGTCAAGGACAGGCTGCGCGGATCACCGTATATGGCGCCAGCGTAGAAGCCGTAGCGGGTGTAGTAGGTTTTGTCGAAGAGGTTGTTGGCGTTCAGGGTAACGGCCGTATCCTCGGTGAGGTCGTATTTGGCCATTGCACTCCAGATGGCATAACCTGCCCAGGTCACATCGGTGGGGCCGCGGCTCACACCGTCTGTGGGAATGCCTGCCGGAGTAGAGGTGGCGCGAATGCTGGTTTGCGCGGTGACACCGGTACCCACGGTCAAGCGATCAAGAGCACCCGACAGGCGGTAGGTGGTTGAAGCCTTGAACAGGTGCGACGGGTCACTTTGGCCGTCGGCGTTAAGGCGACGAAAGTGCAGATAGGTGTAGCCACCGTAGACATTCCAGTTGGGCGTCAACGCGCCGGAGACTTCGAGGTCGATACCTTCTGTCTCTACGCCGGTGCCGGTCGTGTAGGCCTGGGCTCCGGTGGGCGTCAGGTTGGCGCCATCGGTCACTGCCTTGTTTTCCTGGCGGGTCAGGAAGTAGGCCGCTTGAGCATTGACCTGACCGTCAAACCATTCTCCTTTAATACCGGTTTCATAACTCTGGCCGCGAATCGGCTCGAGCTTGTTGCCGCTGGCGTTTTCTTCGCTTTGCGGGCTGAAGATATCGGTGTAGCTGGCGTACAGCGAGTAGGTGTCGTTGAGGTCATACACCGCCCCCAGGTAAGGCGTGACGATACCGTTTTGTTGCTGATTGCTGCGCACTCCGGCGGTCGACACCGTGGTGCTGCTGTAATCGCTGATGCGCGCGCCCAGGATCACCGACAACGGATCGGTAATGCTCAGGCGGGTGGCCGCATACATGCCTTGCAGGCGGGTGGTGGTTTTGCTGTGCAGGCCGGTTTTGTAAGCGTTGATCCGGTAGTCGCTATCGACCCCGTTGTGCCAGTCGGTAATCGGGAAACCGTTGTTTGCCCGGAACTGGCACCCCAGCGCGCTAGGGCTGGTGCGGTCATCGCTGACCATATTGCAACGATATTGAGGTGACCAGGCGACGGTGCGACTGTCGTTGTAGCCGAACATGGCCTGGTGGGTGCGTCCGAACAGGCTGAAAGGTCCGGTCACGTCGACTTGTGCCGATTGCTGGGTCGTGTCGGTGGAGCTGTGCAGGCCATTGAGAATGGCCCCGCTACCATCCTGGTTCCAGTAACCGCCGAATGCGCCGCCACCTTTGGAGTTGACCTTGGCCAGCCCGCGGTGATTCAACGCATCGGTGGTGCTTTGCGCCGCTTTGACGTTGAGCGTCCAGTCATTATCAAAGCGATGCTCCAGCGAGCCGAACGCTGTACGCGTGGTGTACTCGCCAAAACTCCAGCTGGGCACCACGTTGGTGCTGCGCGGCAAGCTTGTTTTACTGCCATCGCCGTACCAGATAGGGATGTTCGCGCCCCAGCCGCCGCCCACGATCTTGTAGTACTCATATTGATAGCCGGCACCGAGGGTCGTGGCATCCGTCAGGTCAAACTCGACATTGGCCAGCGCGGCCCGCGAACGCTCGGATTGTTGATCGCGGAAAGAGTTGGCGTCCTCTTGCGTCATGACCAGGCGAGAGCGCAATCGGCCATCTTCAGACAAGGGCAGGTTCAGGTCAGCGCCCAGGCGTCGCTTGTCCCAACTGCCATAGGTGGCGTATGCACTGCCGCCGAACTCGTAGCCAGGGCGTTTGCGGATCAGGTTGACGGTGGCCGATGGGTCGCCGGTGCCGCCCAGCAGGCCATTGGCGCCGCGTACGATGTCGATACGCTCGTACATATCCATGTTCAGCGAGCTGCCTGCGCCACTGAAGTCCGAGCCGCCCTGAAACTGCAGGCCGTCGGTTTTCCAGTTGGTAATCGGATAGCCGCGTGCGCGGTACTCGGTGCGTCCGCCCACTTCTGACTTGCTCATGGTGACGCCGGGTGCGCTGTCCAGCGCTTGCTCGATATTGGTGATCTGGCGGTCTGCCATTTGTTCCTGGGTGATGGTGGTGACCGATTGTGGCGTTTGGCGCGGGGTGAGTTTCATGCCCGTGGAACTGGTGGTGCTCTTGACGGTGTAACCCAGTTGGCCGGTGTTTTCATCGGCTGATGGCTGGGTACCTTCGACATTCAGGGTGTCCAGTTCAATCGTCCCCGCTATTGCCGGTTGGCTGGCCAAGCCGACCATGGCGCTGAGGCTGATAGCGGCCATGAGGGCGGCCTGGTTGCGGGGTGCATTTCGGCGAGCCGGGGTGGTTAGCATCAAAGGTCGTGCTGAGAGATCCGTCATCATGCCCTGCGTTGTCATTGGTAATACTTCGTATTTGCAGATAATGTTTGGTAGCATTTTAGGTATCACGCCGCCAGGCACTATTACGGATATGTGTGGGTATGTAATGGAATGTAATGAGCGCCACGTTTTACCCACGTCAAAACCTCCCGTGGCCGCCAAAACGCTGTTGGTGGTGGATGACGATGATGAAATTCGCGAGTTGTTATGTGATTACCTGAGTGAGAACGGTGACCATGTGCTGGCAGCAGCCGATGGCCTTGAGATGTGGGCGCAGTTGGAGCGCCAGGCTGTCGATCTGGTCGTGCTCGACGTCATGCTGCCGGGAGAGGACGGCCTGAGTCTGTGTCGCCAGCTTCAATCGCGCCCCGGCCTTAGCGTGATCATGCTTTCCGCCAAGGGATCAGCGCTGGATCGCATCATTGGCCTGGAGGTTGGTGCCGACGATTATTTGACCAAGCCTTTCGAGCCCCGTGAGCTGGTGGCCAGAATCAAGGCGGTGCTGCGCCGGCAAGCACGGGCCGAGCCCATCGCGGATCGCCCGGTCACGACCCACCGCGACTTCGTCGGCTATCGCCTCGATTATGTAAAGCGCCTGTTACACACCCCGGGTGGCCAGACCCTGACCTTGCCGCGCTCCGACTTCAGGGTGTTGCGTGATTTGCTCCAGGCCCGTGAACAAGTGTTGTCGCGTGATCAATTGACACTCAGTGCGATGGGACGAGAATACTCGCCCGACGACCGCTCGATCGACATGTGCATCAGCCGTCTGCGCCAGCATTTCAAGGAGGGGCACGTCCAGATACTGACCGTGCGTAATGAAGGTTACCTGCTAAGTGTCTACAGCCCTGAAGCGGCGGTTTAACCAGGTGCGCGATGCTCTGGTGCGGGGGGTGATGCGCCTGTGGCCCAAAACCCTGTTCGGCCAACTGACGCTGATTCTGGTCAGCGGCACGCTGGCTATTCAATTGTTGTCGAGCAGCATCTGGTTCGATGTGCGCTATGCGCAAGTCCTCGAAGCGCCTGTCCGGTTGATGGCCAGCCGAACGGCACAATTGATTAACCAAGACCGTTGCATTGCGGGGCAACCCCAGACAGCACCGGCCAATTACACGGCCAGGTGCCTGGCCACGAAACCCGATACTCAACCCGGCAATGATCGCGCGGCCCGACGCACGGCTTTGCTGTTGAAACAGGCATTGGCGTATGAGTTGGGCTATGCGCCAGCGGTTGAGATGATAGAGGTCGACCTGACCGATGCATCCGGTCAGCCGCTGGTCTGGCGCAGCCTTTTTGGCCTGCAAACGGCCACCGCCCATGTGGATTTCGCGGTGCCCCTGGCCGATGGTCATTGGTTGAGCATCGAGGGGCACGAGTTGCAGGGCTGGAGCGGCGAGTCAGCATGGGCGTTAATTGCCGACTACATTCTGCGGGTCTATGTGGTGCGCATTATTGGCGTCATAGGGATGTGCTGGCTGGCTGTGCGACTGTGCCTGCGCCCTCTAAAACGGCTCAGTGACGCCGCCAATGCGTTGGGCGATAACCTTGATCAGACGCCGTTGGCGATTGAAGGGCCTCTGGAAGTCCGCCAGGCCGCCCAGATGTTTAACACCATGCAGAAACAGATTGTCGCGATGGTCAATGACCAGAGTTTTTTTCTGGCGGCAGTGTCCCACGATCTGCGAACGCCCTTGACCCGCATGCGTTTACGCATTGAGCGGTTGAGCGATCTCGATCAGCGTGAGCGCTTGAAGCAAAACATTTATCAAATGGACAAGATGATTACTCAGGTACTCGTCTATCTGCAGAGTGCCAACCAACACACATGCCAGTTTATTGATCTCGACAGCGTATTGCGCAACCTGTGTACCGAGTTGTCGACACCCGCCGAGCCATTGCCTGTCAGCGGCCGGGGCGGGATGCTCTACGCAAACGGCGTGTTGCTGCACCGTTGCTTGCAGAATTTGCTGGTGAACGCGCAGGCCTATGCCCGGGAAATAACGATTGAGGTCGAGCGCTCGTCAAGCGGTGTGACGTTGCGAGTCAATGATCGCGGGCCTGGTATAGCGCAATCTGTTCTGCATTCAGTCACCGATCCGTTCGTACGTGCGGATACCTCACGCAATGATCAATCTGGCGGTTTTGGACTGGGGCTTAGTATCGCCAGGCGTATTGCCGTCAGCCATAAGGGCAGCCTGGTGCTTGGCAATCGTGAAGGGGGAGGTTTGACCGCCTGTATTTTCTTGCCGCTCAGGGAGGGTGAGGGCGCAAGCGCTCAGGCAAAGGCTTGAGAGCAACTCAACACGTCGGAACTTCAAAAGCCTTGACCCGGGGGGTAGGGAGATCTATTTGAGTCACCGACCTTGATGCCGAGCTGATGTACCACACTTCATGAATCGAGCCGCCACGGTTTGGCCCTTGTCGCCGAATCTGGGAGCTCTAGCATGGGCTGACCATTAGAAGGAGCAGCCTCATGTTCGCCGGTTTTAACACAGTACAGCGCCAGGTCAATGGCGTGCAGATTGCCTTCCGGGTCGGCGGTCACGGGCCGGGGTTGCTGTTGATTCACGGGCACCCGCAGACGCATGTGATCTGGCACAAGGTTGCCGGGCAATTGGCCGAGCACTTCACAGTGGTCGTGGCCGATTTGCGTGGCTACGGTGACAGTGAAAAGCCCGAAGCGGTAGCCGACCATAGCAACTACAGCAAGCGTGAAATGGCCCGTGACTCGCTGAGGCTGATGAGCAGCCTGGGTTTCGAGCAGTTTTCGGTACTGGCCCATGACCGTGGCGCGCGAGTTGCCCATCGTCTGGCGCTGGACCATCCGCAGGCGATTACCCGCCTGGTCATGCTCGACATTGCGCCGACGCTGGCCATGTATGCGCAAACCAATGAGGCCTTTGCCCGTGCTTACTGGCACTGGTTCTTCTTGATTCGCCCGGCGCCGTTGCCTGAACGCCTTATCGAGGCCGATCCTGAGCAGTACCTGCTCAGCGTGATGGGCAGCCGCAGTGCGGGCTTGCAACCGTTTACGGCCCAAGCGCTGGCTGAATACGTGCGCTGCATCAAACTGCCGGGCGCGGCGCGAGGGATCTGCGAAGACTATCGTGCCAGCGCCGGGATTGACCTTGAGCATGACCGCGAGGACATTGCTGCGGGTCGGTATTTGAATATGCCCGTGTTGCTGTTGTGGGGCGCGGAGGGCACGGTGGGGCGTTGTTTCGACCCGCTTGGCGAATGGCAGAAAGTCGCGACCGATGTGCGTGGCCAGGCGTTGCCGTCCGGGCACTACATTGCCGAAGAAGTCCCTGAACTGCTGCTTGAACATGTGCTGCCTTTTCTGCGCTGAGCTATTCTGTACGCTCTTGCCGCCAAGCCGCTCATGACCATGCCGCCAATAAAATACAGTGCGCCGTTGCCTGAAGACCTGCGGGTCTTCCTCACGGTGGTGCGCAAAGGCGGCTTTGCCGCAGCGGCAGAAGAGCTGGGGTTGTCTCCAGCCTATGTCAGCAAACGTATTCAAATTCTCGAAACTACCCTGGGCAGTCGCTTGCTGCATCGCACCAGCCGCCGTATCGCGCTGACCGATGACGGCGAGCGGGTGCAGCGCTGGGCGGTACGGATTCTGGATGATGTTCAGCAGCTACAGGATGAGCTGTCCGAAGCGCATTCGGCCCCGCGTGGACGCTTGCACGTATGCAGTACTTTCGGTTTTGGCCGCAACCATGTGGCGCCTGCCATTTCCTTGCTGGCCGAGCAGTACCCCGAGCTGGAGATTCGCCTCGACGTATTTGATCGAGTGGTGAATATCGTCCATGAAGGCTTCGATCTGGAGATTCATGTGGGCGATGACATTCCGGGCCAGCATATCGGGCGCCGGCTGGTGACCAACAATCGCGTGTTGTGCGCTTCCCCTGACTACCTCAAGCGCCGGGGTGTACCTCAACATCTGGAAGACCTGGGGCAGCACGATTGCCTGGTGCTTAAAGAGCGCGACAACGCGTTTGGCATCTGGCAACTGCAAGGCCCGGAAGGCGAAGCCAGCGTGCGCGTCAGCGGGCCGTTGTCGTCTAACAGTGGCGAGATAGTGTTGCAGTGGGCACTGGACGGGCGTGGCGTGTTGCTGCGCTCGATGTGGGATGTCAGGCCACTGCTGGAACAGGGCAGGTTGGTGCAGGTACTGCCTGAATACTGGCAAAGCGCTGACGTGTGGGCGGTGTACCCGACACGGCTGGCTAACTCGGGCAAGCTGCGGGTGTGTGTGGAGTTTTTGCAGAAGCAGTTGGGGCGGTTGTGACCTCTGCCGTGAGGGCGCTTTTCAGCTCAACCAAGGGTTGGCCTGCAAGTGCCGCTCTTGGAACTCGCGAATCTGCCGACTGCGTTGCAAGGTGCTGCCAATGGCATCCAGTCCCTGCAACAGCGCGGTTTTACGCAGACCGTCGATCTGGAACTCAACCGTTGAACCATCGGCCAGACAAATACTTTGGCTCGGCAGGTCAACGGCAATTTCAGCCGTGTCTGCGTGGCTGATAGTGTGCCCTAGCGCCTGCACCTGCGCCTCTTCCAGGGTAATCACCAACACCCCGTTACGCTGGCAGTTGTCATAAAAGATCCCGGCGAAGCTGCTGCCAATCAAGGCCCGGATACCGAGTTGCTTCAATCCCCAGACCGCATGTTCACGGCTGGAGCCACAGCCAAAATTCCGCCCGGTGACTAAAAAGCGTGCCTCTTGCCAGCCCGGCTGATTAAGGACGAACGCCGGGTTCGGCTCGCCCGAAGGCAGGAAACGCAGGTCAAAAAACAGACCGCGATCCAGTCCGTTGCGATCAATGCCTTTAAGAAACTGCTTGGGCATGATCACATCGGTATCGATGTTGGCCGCGAGCATCGGTGCTGCCTTGCCGCTGACGGTGGTGAAAGGTTGCATGCTCAGACTCTCCCTGACAGTTGGCGAACGTCGACCAGATGGCCGGTAATGGCGGCGGCCGCGACCATCGCCGGGCTCATCAAATGGGTGCGTGCCCCGGCGCCCTGGCGGCCTTCGAAGTTGCGATTGGTACTGGAGGCGCAGCGGTCGCCGGGGGCGAGTACGTCATCATTCATGGCCAGGCACATGGAGCACCCGGACTGGCGCCACTCAAAACCGGCGTCGATAAAGATCGCGGCCAACCCTTCGGCCTCGGCCTGATCACGCACCTGAGTCGACCCCGGCACGATCATCGCCCGCACATGCGTGGCCACTTTCTGGCCGCGCACCACCTGTGCGGCGTCACGTAAATCTTCAATGCGGGCGTTGGTGCACGAACCGATAAAGGCATGGCTGATCACCACTTCATTGAGCGGCGCGCCAGCCTCCAGGCCCATGTAGTTCAAGGCCCGGCGCATGTCCTGACGCAAGATCAAGTCGCTGATCGCCTGCGGGTCCGGCACGCGGCTGCCAATGGCGGCGGCCTGATCGGGGCTGGTGCCCCACGTGACCATCGGTTGCAGGTCAGTGGCGTCCACTTGCACCTCTTGATCGAACTGCGCGTCGGGGTCGCTATAAAGCAGGCACCAATGCTCAACCGCTTGTTCCCACAACTCGCCTTGTGGGGCACGGGGTTTGTCTTTGAGGTAGGCGTACACCTTGTCATCGGGCGCCATAAAAGCACCGCGGGCACCGGCTTCCACGGCCATGTTGCAGATGGTCATGCGCGCTTCGACGCTCAATGCATCGATGGTCGAGCCGGTAAATTCAATGGCATAGCCGGTGGCGCCTGAAGCGCCGATTTTGGCGATCAGGGCCATGATCAGGTCTTTTGACGTCAGCCCCAGGCCCAGCGCGCCCTGGACGGTCACTCGCATGCTTTTCAGACGTTTGTAGACCAGTATCTGAGTGGCCAGCAGGTGCTCGATTTCAGAGGTGCCGATACCAAAGCCGAAGGCACCCAGCGCGCCATAAGTCGTGGTGTGACTGTCGCCTGCGGCGATCATCATGCCGGGCAGGATGAAGCCTTGCTCGGGGGCGATAACGTGTTCGATCCCCTGGCGCTGGTCGAGCACATCGAACAGCTCGATGCCAAACTTTTCGCAGTTCTGTTGCAGATACGACACCTGCAAAGCGCCGCCTGCATCGGCCATGGCGGCCACGCGCACGGGGGCGGTCGGGTTCACATGGTCAACCACCGCCAGGGCGGTTTCCGGGCGCCACACTTCGCGCCCGGCTTCACGCAAACCACTGAAGGCTTGCGGGCTGGTGTATTCGTTAATGACCTGACGGTCTATGTATAGCAAGACGTGACCTTGATCATCGAGCGCGCACACGGTGTGCGCATGAATGTGCTTGTCGTAGAGGGTTTTGGCATGGGGCATGGTGATGGCTCGCAGCGGGAGGCGTGCGAACCATCATAAGGACGCGGGGAGCACCATCAATGGCGATGCAGTGATGGCTCAGAACATGATTCGTGTTGGATACAACAGGTTGTAGCCGCTGCCGCAGGCTGCGCAACCCAGCGCAGTCTGCGGCAACGGCTGCAGGGTCAAGCGGAAGCTATTTCAGCCGGTGAAACAATGCTGGTCTTGGCGCCACGCGAACGACCCGAGCTCAGGTACGCCGCAATCGATTCTTGCGTCACCTCACCCTGGAACACGCGTTCGGCGTCCATCACCGGCAACCACGAGCGGTTGAACTCGTACATGCGCGACAGCAGGATGCGCAAATGTTCTTCCGACGCAGCGGTCGCGGTGAACTCCCGCAGGAACTGGCCACAGGTGCCTGTCTGGCGATGCAGGTCACGACGACGTACATACCCCAGTGCCTTGTTGTCGGCACAGGTGACCACCACATAGCGACGGTCCAGTTCGTCCATCAGTTCCAGGGCTTCGGCCACCGGGGTTTCCGGGCTCACCGATGGCGCGTTGTCCGCGGCATCTTCGGCCTTGACCAGCAGCAGGCGCTTGAGGGTGCTGTCCTGGCCGACAAAGTTGCTCACGAAGTCGTCCGCCGGGTGAGCGAGCAGGGTATCCGGGTGGTCCATTTGCAACAGTTTGCCGCCACGGAAGATGGCGATCTTGTCGCCCAGTTTGATCGCTTCGTCGATGTCGTGGCTGACCATGATTACGGTCTTGTTCAGCGCGCGCTGCATCTCGAAGAATTCGTTCTGGATCATCTCGCGGTTGATCGGGTCCACCGCACCAAACGGTTCATCCATCAGCAGCAGCGGCGCATCGGCCGCCAGGGCGCGAATCACGCCGATTCGTTGCTGCTGACCACCAGACAGTTCGCGCGGATAACGGTTGAGGTATTGCTTGGGCTCCAGCTTGATCATGCTCATCAGTTCGCGGGCACGGTCATGGCACTTTTGCTTGTCCCACCCCAGCAGGCGCGGAACGATGGTGATGTTCTCCTCGATGGTCATGTTGGGGAACAGGCCGATCTGCTGGATCACATAACCAATATTGCGACGCAGGGTTACCGGGTCGAGGTCAGTGGTGTCTTCGCCATTGATAAGGATCTTGCCCGACGTGGGCTTGATCAGACGGTTGATCATTTTCAGCGTGGTGCTTTTGCCGCAGCCCGAAGGCCCGAGGAATACGCAGATTTCGCCTTCATTGACGGTCAGGTTTACCGAGTCCACGGCCTTTACATCTTTGCCGTTGCTTTGGAATGTTTTGCTGAGGTTTTGAAGTTCGATCATTTGAGCAGTCCTTTTGGAGTCAGCGAGCGTTGCAGCCATTGCAGAAGCAGGTCGGCGATGATGGCCAGAACACTGACCAACACGGCGCCTACGATCAGCATCGACATGTCGCTACGGCTGATTGCAGCAAGAATAAGTACACCCAGACCACCGGCACCGATGGTGGCGGCAATGGTCATGACGCCGATGTTCATGACCACGGCGGTACGCACACCGGCCAGAATCACCGGCACGGCGATGGGCAGTTCAACCATGCGCAGGCGCTGGCTGAAGGTCATGCCGATACCGCGAGCGGCTTCGCGAATCCCCGGTTCCACGCCGGTGAGGGCCAGGAAGGTGTTACGCATGATCGGCAGCAGTGAGTACAAAAACACGGCGGTAATGGCCGGCATAGGGCCAAGGCCCTGGCCGAACTTCGAGTAGAACGGCAGCAGCAGGCCGAACAGGGCAATTGAAGGAATGGTCAGCAGCACCGTGGCGCTGGCTTGCAGCGGGCCGGCCAGCGACGGAAAGCGTGTCATCAGCACGCCTAGCGGCACGCCGATCAGGATTGCCAGAATCACGGCAATGCCGACCAGGGTGATGTGCTGCAAGGTCAGATGCAGAACAAGCGACCAGTCCATGTGGGAAAAGGCGTTTAAAAATTCCATGTCTTCTCCTCTTTTCAGTTCAGTGGATGCTGGCGCAGAAAGTCTGCGGCGACTTTGGACGGGCTTTCGTGGTTTACATCGACCCGGGCGTTGAGTTGACGCATGGTTTCATCGTCAAACAGATCGGCCAGTGGCTTGAGCAGCCCCGCAAGGTCGGGGTGCTGATCCAGGTAGGCCTGACGCACTACCGGCGCGGCGGTGTAGTCCGGGAAGTAGTGCTTGTCGTCTTCAAGCAATTTGAGATTGAAGGCGCTCAAGCGACCGTCCGTGGTGTAGACCAGTCCGGCAAACACCTGGCCGTTTTTCAGCGCGGTGTAGACCAGCCCGGCGTCCATCTGGCGGATATTGCGACGGGTCAGGTCCATGTCGTAGAGCTTGACCATACCCAGCAAGCCGTCGGAGCGGTTGGCGAACTCGGTGTCCAGGGCCACCAGCGCATTTTTGTTGTCCGGTTCGCGCATTGCCTTGTTCAGGTCGCTGATGCTGTTGATGCCCGGAAACGCTTCGGCCACCTTTTGTGGCAGTGCCAGCGCATAGGTGTTGCTGAACTTGGACGGATGCAGCCAGACCAGTCCTTGTTTAGCATCGACCTCTTTTACCCGGTCGTAGGATTGCTGGCTGTCGAGTTTGTCGGTGATGTGGTTGTAGGCCACCAGCGAAACGCCGGTGTATTCCCACACCATGTCCAGTTGCCCCGACTCCTGGGCCGAACGCGCCAGGCTGCTGCCCAGCCCGCCGGTGACCTGAGCGTTATAGCCCTTGCTGTTGAGGTATTGCGAAGTGATTTCCGCGAGCAGGGTTTGCTCGGTAAACACCCGCGCCCCAATGCGAATCAAGGGTTTTTCCGCAGCCTGGGCAATTCCTGCACACAGCAGGATGCAGCCTAGTAAAAAGCTAATTTTTTTCATGGTTATTCCTTTGCTCAGCCAGACCTTAAGCAGGTCGCAGACCGCGTTCCAACCACTGGCGGCTGATGAGTATCACCAGGCCGTCGAGCAGCAGTGCCAGCAGCGCAGTACAGGCGGCGCCGAGGATCAGTTGCGGCTGATTGTTGAGGGCAATGCCTGGAAAAATCAGGCTGCCCAGGCTGTTGGCGCCGATCAGGAACGCCAGCGGGGCGGTACCGACGTTGATCGCCAGTGCCACGCGCACACCGCCCATGATGATGGGCACGGCGTTGGGCAACTCGACCCGCCACAGCACCTGGCGCGGGGTCATGCCGATACCGACGGCGGCTTCCTTGAGCGAACCCTGGACGTTTTTCAAGCCTTCGTAGGTATTGCGCACAATGGGCAGCAACGAGGCGAGAAACAGGGCGAAGATGGCAGGGCCGCTACCGATGCCCAGGAAACCCAGGGCAATGGCCAGTACCGCCAGAGGAGGCACGGTGTTGCCGATGTTGAAGACTTGCATGAAGCGTTCCGCACGTCCGGCCATTGAAGGTCGGCTGAGGAAAATGCCGGCAGGTATCCCTACAAGGAGGGCGGCGAGCATTGAAGCGAGTACCAGGTACAGGTGGGCTTGCAGGTAGAACAACAAATCATCTTGATAGTGTTCGATAGTGCTGATGCCGATCCAGTGGACCAACAGGGCCAGAAGCGCGATAACGACCGCGCATCCTATAAGCCCTTTTCCATAGCGATTCGCCATAGACGGACTCCTTTTTTTTCAGTCGGCGAACACATCGTCGTGTGGCAAGGCCATTCCTGGTTGCCGGCAATATGTTCGCGAAGAGCAACAGGTGGTGGCGAAAATGCGCCCTCAACACCTGTCATTAGCGCAGCCTCGTCAGGCTAACTTGCTGATATTTCAGCCCCTGACGCTTTGTCGTATCAGGAGAGTGGACGCCTCCACTGTTTAAAAGGTTCACATTTTTTACGGCACATTGCCACCCTTGTCCGACGAGCCACGGTTCCAACGGTGGCTGTAGGCGCCTGATTTGAGCTATAATCCGCGCCCTTTTTTGAATCAATCGTCAGGCGATTTCCCATGACCAACCAGGCCGCCGAAGTCGCGAAACGCCGCACTTTCGCCATTATTTCCCACCCCGATGCGGGTAAGACCACCATCACCGAAAAGCTCTTGCTGATGGGTAAGGCGATTGCTGTCGCCGGTACGGTGAAATCGCGAAAGTCCGACCGCCATGCCACCTCCGACTGGATGGAAATGGAGAAACAACGGGGTATTTCGATTACCACGTCGGTCATGCAGTTCCCGTATCGCGACAACATGATCAACCTGCTCGACACCCCGGGCCACGAAGACTTCTCCGAAGACACCTACCGCACGCTGACCGCGGTCGACTCGGCGCTGATGGTCCTCGACGGCGGTAAGGGCGTTGAGCCACGTACCATCGCCCTGATGGACGTGTGTCGTCTGCGTGACACGCCAATCGTCAGCTTTATCAACAAACTCGACCGCGATATTCGCGACCCGATCGAGTTGCTGGACGAGATCGAAGCGGTCCTGAAAATCAAGGCGGCGCCGATCACCTGGCCGATCGGCTGCTACCGCGATTTCAAGGGTGTCTACCACCTGGCAGACGACTACATCATCGTCTACACCGCCGGTCATGGGCATGAGCGCACCGAAACCAAAATCATCGAAAAGCTCGATTCCGATGAAGCCCGGGCCCACTTGGGTGACGAGTACGATCGTTTTGTTGATCAACTGGAACTGGTTCAGGGCGCTTGCCATGAATTCAACCAGCAGGAATTTCTCGACGGCCAGTTGACCCCGGTGTTCTTCGGTACCGCACTGGGCAACTTTGGTGTCGACCATGTGCTCGACGCGGTAGTGGACTGGGCGCCGCAGCCGCTGGCCCGTGTTGCCAACGAGCGTACCGTCGAGCCGGTTGAAGAGAAATTCACCGGTTTCGTGTTCAAGATCCAGGCGAACATGGACCCGAAACACCGCGACCGTATCGCCTTTATGCGCATTTGCTCGGGCAAATACGAAAAGGGCATGAAAATGCGCCATGTGCGCACCGGCAAAGATGTTCGTATCGGCGATGCGCTGACGTTCTTCTCCTCCGAGCGTGAACAGCTCGAAGAGGCTTTTGCAGGCGATATCATCGGTTTGCACAACCACGGCACCATCCAGATCGGTGACACCTTCACCGAAGGTGAGAGCCTGAGCTTCACCGGTATTCCGCACTTTGCCCCGGAACTGTTCCGTCGCGTACGTCTGCGCGATCCACTCAAGTCCAAGCAATTGCGCCAGGGCTTGCAGCAACTGGCCGAAGAGGGCGCCACCCAGGTGTTCTTCCCGGAGCGCAGCAACGACATCATCCTGGGCGCCGTGGGTGTGCTGCAGTTCGACGTGGTCGCCAGCCGCTTGAAAGAAGAATACAAAGTGGAATGCTCCTACGAGCCGATCACTGTGTACTCGGCTCGCTGGATTGATTGCGACGATAAGAAGAAGCTCGAAGAGTTCAGCGTCAAAGCTGTGGAAAACCTGGCCGTGGACGGTGGCGGTCACCTGACCTATCTGGCTCCGACCCGCGTCAACCTGGCGTTGATGGAAGAGCGCTGGCCGGATGTGAAGTTCCGCGCTACCCGTGAGCATCACTAAGCACTTCGGTGTCTGGTTGAAATAAAGCGAAGCCCTTGGGCTTCGCTTTTTTTTGCCCGCGAACTTTATAGTCGCTGCCGAAGGCTGCGATCGCGCCCGAAGCAATTTACGACTGCTACGCAGCCGGACGTAGCCTCGCGCTGCTCGTCAACGGCTACAAGTGAGCGTATGGCCCACCACACAGTATCGACAAACGCGGCTGCGTTACTCCGAATGGGTATATCCCAGCCTGTGAGTTTCTGGAAAAGCTGAAAGGGGCGAACTAGGTTTAAAGGGTGCTTTTCTCATAACAGGATGGAAATCGCGATGAAGCTTTTTCAACGCATTGTGCTGTTGCTCAAGGTGCTGGTGCTGCTGACGGTGACTGCCTCGGCGGCTTGGGCGAGCAACCCGCTGAGCAGCACGGGGGCCGGGTTTTCAGTAACAGGCGTGCCGGGGCCGACAATTCATGCCATCTACAAGTCGGATTCCGAACCTGGGGACCAGGGGCAGGGCGGCAGTTCGGGGGATGATGACCAGACCGATGGTGATGGCGGCAGTGACGGTGGGGATAACGGCGATGAGGGCGATGAAGGCGATAGCCAGACGTAATGCATTACCCCTATGTGTAGCAGCTGCCGAAGGCTGCGTTCGATTGCGAAGCAATCGTAAAACCTGAGCTTGCGGTATGTCTGTTACTCCGCGGGCCTCGATTTTACGACGGCTGCGCCGCCGAACGCAGCCTTCGTTCCTCGGCAGCTGCTACGGGTCGTGTTTAGCTCTGCAAAAACTGCTCCGCGTGATGGCAGGCAACCTGGCGGTTGTCGAGCAGGCGCAGTACAGGTTCGTCTGTGCTGCACAACTCGGTCGCATACGGGCAGCGCTTGTGAAAGGCGCAACCTGATGGCGGGTTCAGCGGGTTGGGCAGCTCGCCGACGATCTTGATTTTTGGCTTGAGCGGATCGGGGTGGATCGTCGGCGTGGCCGACAGCAGCGCCTGGGTGTAGGGGTGCAACGGCCGGGTGTAGATCTCTTCCTTGGGGCCCATCTCTACCGGGCGACCGAGGTACATCACCAGTACCGTGTCGGCCACATGTCGCACCACCGCCAGGTTGTGGGAAATGAACACGTAGGCAGTGTTGAACTCCTGCTGCAAATCCATAAACAGGTTAAGCACCTGCGCCTGGATCGACACGTCCAGCGCCGAGGTCGGTTCGTCCGCCACCAGCACCTTGGGTTGCAACATCATGGCCCGAGCCAGGGCGATACGCTGGCGCTGGCCCCCCGAGAACATATGCGGGTAGCGCTGGTAATGCTCGGGGCGCAAGCCGACCTGTTTCATCATGGCCTGGACTTTTTCGCGGCGCTCGCTGGCGCTCAGGCTGGTGTTGATGAGCAGTGGCTCGGCCAGTTGATCGCCGATTTTCTGCCGCGGGTTGAGCGAGGCGTAGGGGCTCTGGAACACCATCTGCACGTCTTTGCGCAGTTGTTTGCGCTCGGCCTTGTTGGCCCCTGCAACTTCTTGCCCGGCAATTTTCAGCGAGCCCGAGGAGGGCTCTTCAATCAAGGTCAACGCGCGGGCCAGGGTGGATTTTCCGCAACCGGACTCTCCCACCACGGCAAGGGTTTTACCGGCTTCCAGTTCAAATGACACGCCGTTGAGTGCGCGCACCAGCGCATGGCCTTTGAACATGCCACGGGATACTTCGTAGTGACGGGTTAGGTCGCGGGCGGTAAGAACAACAGTCATTACGCCACCTCCTGATTCAAGGGGAAGAAGCAGCGCACCTGGCTGTGAGCCTGTTGCTCCAGCGCAGGACGTTGTTGACGACATTGCTCTTGTACATACGGGCAGCGCGGTGACAGCAGGCAGCCTTTGGGCCGGTCATAGCGACCGGGCACGATGCCGGGCAAGGTCGACAGACGGGCAGCGCCCATGCTGTGTTCCGGGATCGCAGCCAGCAGCGCCTCGCTGTACGGGTGCGCGGGCACATCAAACAGCCCCGGCACGTTGCCGACTTCCACGGCCTGGCCGGCGTACATCACGCATACCCGCTGGGCGGTTTCGGCGACTACTGCGAGGTCGTGGGTAATCAGCACCAGGCCCATGTTCTGTTCGCGTTGCAGGCTCAGCAGCAGGTCCATGATCTGCGCCTGGATGGTTACGTCCAGGGCCGTGGTAGGTTCGTCGGCGATCAGCAGTTTGGGTTCACCGGCAATCGCCATGGCAATCGCCACGCGCTGGCTCATGCCGCCTGACAGTTGATGCGGGTAGGCGTCCATGCGGCTGGCAGCCCCCGGGATTTCAACTTTTTCCAGCAGCTCGATGGCCCGTTTGCGCGCCGCCTTGGCGGACATTTTCAGGTGCAGGCGCAGCACTTCCTCGATCTGGAAACCCACGGTGTAGCTGGGGTTCAGTGCGGTCATGGGGTCCTGGAAGACCATCGCCATGTCCTTGCCGACGATCTGCCGGCGCTGACGCGCGCTGAGGGTCAGCATGTTCTTGCCGTCGAAGGTCAGCGCGTCGGCGCTGACGATACCGGGGTGCTCGATCAGGCCCATCAGCGCCATCATGGTCACGGACTTGCCCGACCCCGACTCACCGACAATTGCCAGTACTTCGCCTTTATCCACAGACAGGCTCAGGCCGTCTACCACCGGCACGGCCGTAGCGTCGCCAAAACGGACATTGAGATTCTTGATTTCTAACAGTGACATGGGAATCTCCTCAGGCGGCGTTCTTGAGTTTCGGGTCCAGCGCATCGCGCAGGCCGTCGCCCATCAGGTTGATTGCCAGCACGCTGAGCAAAATGGTCAAGCCAGGCAGGCTGACGACCCACCACGCGCGTTCGATATAGTCGCGGGCCGAAGCCAGCATGGTGCCCCACTCAGGGGTTGGCGGTTGTACGCCGAGGCCAAGAAAGCCCAGTGCTGCGGCGTCGAGGATCGCCGAGGAGAAACTCAGGGTGGCCTGCACGATCAGCGGCGCCATGCAGTTGGGCAGCACAGTGATAAACATCAGGCGCGGCAGACTGGCACCGGCCAGGCGGGCAGCGGTCACATAGTCGCGGTTCAGCTCGCCCATCACGGCGGCACGGGTCAGACGCACGTACGATGGCAACGACACCACGGCAATGGCGATCACGGTGTTGATCAGGCCAGGGCCGAGGATGGCGACAATCGCCACGGCCAGCAGCAAGGAAGGCAGGGCCAGCATGATGTCCATCAACCGCATGATGCCCGGGCCGAGAAGGCGCGGAAAAAAGCCGGCAAACAGGCCCAGGATCACGCCCGGAATCAGCGAGATGACCACAGACGACAAACCGATCAACAGCGACAGCCGTGAACCTTCGATCAGGCGTGACAGCAGGTCGCGACCCAGTTCATCGGTGCCCAGCAGAAATTGCCAGTTGCCGCCTTCCAGCCAGACCGGCGGGGTCAGCAGAAAGTCGCGGTATTGCTCACTCGGGCTATGGGGGGCGACCCACGGGGCGAAGATCGCGCAGAACACGATGATGGTCATGAAAATCAGACCCGCCACAGCGCCCTTGTTCCGGGAGAAGGCATGCCAGAATTCTTTGTACGGTGATGGATAAAGCAGGCTTTGATCCACTTCGGTCGTGCTTGGGGAGGTGCTCATGGTCAGGATCTCAGCGCTGGTGACGGATGCGTGGGTTGGCAAAGCCGTAGAGGATGTCGACTACGAAGTTGACCAGAATCACCAGGCAGGCGATTAGCAGGATGCCGTTTTGCACCACGGGATAGTCCCGGGCGCCAATGGCCTCGATCAGCCATTTACCGATACCGGGCCACGAAAAAATGGTTTCGGTCAGGACTGCACCGGCCAGCAGGGTGCCCACTTGCAGGCCGACCACGGTCAGTACCGGGATCAGGGCGTTGCGCAGGCCGTGCACGAACACCACGCGGGCGGGTGACAGGCCTTTGGCGCGGGCGGTACGGATGTAGTCTTCGCGCAGCACTTCAAGCATGGATGAGCGGGTCATCCGCGCGATCACGGCCAGCGGAATGGTACCCAGCACAATGGCCGGCAGAATCAGGTGGTGCAACGCGTCCCAGAAGGCTTCGGGCTCGTCGCTGAGCAGGGTGTCGATAAGCATGAAGCCGGTTTTGGGCTCTATGTCGTAGAGCAGGTCGATACGCCCGGACACCGGGGTCCAGCCCAGGCCCACGGAGAAGAACATGATCAGGATCAGGCCCCACCAGAAGATCGGCATCGAATACCCCGCCAGGGAGATACCCATCACGCCGTGGTCAAACAATGAGCCGCGTTTGAGTGCCGCGATCACTCCCGCCAGTAGCCCGAGGATGCCGGCGAACAACAGGGCGGCGCTGGCCAGTTCCAGCGTGGCGGGGAACAGTGCGGAAAATTCGCTCCACACGCTTTCACGGGTGCGCAATGACTCGCCCAGATCGCCATGTGCCAGTTTGCTGACGTAGTCGATGTACTGCTCGTGCAGCGGCTTGTTCAGACCCAGGCGCTCCATGGCCTGGGCGTGCATTTCAGGGTCTACCCGGCGCTCACCCATCATGACTTCGACCGGGTCACCCGGGATCATGCGAATCAGGGCAAAGGTGAGCAAGGTGATGCCGAAGAACGTGGGGATCAACAACCCCACTCGGCGGGCAATAAAACTAAACATCGTGTGGTGTTCCTTATCAGCCGGTCAGGCAGGTCCGCCGGGGTTGAGGTAAACCCTGGCGGGTTTTTATTGTTCTACTTCACCTGGGTTGTGGCGAAGTTGTTGTTGGTCAGGGGGCTAAGGGTATAGCCCTCGACGTTTTTGCGCATCGCCGTGAACAGCATAGGATGGGTAACGTTGATCCAGGGTTGGTCCTGATTAAAAATCATCTGTGCCTGTTGATAGAACTCGGCCCGTTGCGAGGGTTCAGTGATACCACGGGCTTTGGTGATCAGGTTTTCGAAGTCCTTGTTGCACCAGCGGGCGTAGTTCTCGCCGTTTTTGGCCGCCTCGCAGCTAAGCAGCGGGGTCAGGAAGTTATCCGGGTCGCCGTTATCGCCGCCCCAACCGGTCGACACCAGATCATGTTCGCCATTTTTGGCGCGTTTGAGCATTTCGCCCCATTCCATGACCCGGATATCCAGCTTGAGGCCGATTTGTGCCAGGTCGGACTGCAGCAACTGCGCACCCAGCATCGGGTTGGGGTTGGTCGGGCCGCCGCCGTTGCGGGTGAATAGGGTCAGTACCGTGCCTTCAGGTACCCCGGCTTCCTTGAGCAAGGCCCGGGCCTTGTCCAGGTCGCGGGGCGGCCGCTGAATGCTGGTGTTGTAGCCCAGCATGGTCGGCGGGTAAGGGTTGACGGCCAGCAGTGCGTTGCCTTCGCCGTGGACGGAGTTCAGATAGGTCTGCTTGTCGAAGGCCATGTCGATGGCTTTGCGTACGCGCACATCGCTCAGGTACTTGTGACTGGTATTCATGGCGATATAGCTGGTCATCAGGGCGGCCAGCTCATCGACCTTGAGGTTGGGGTCCTTGCGGATGTTCTTGACCTCATCAGGCTTGGGGTACAGCGCGATCTGGCATTCGTTGGCCTTGAGCTTTTGCAGGCGCACGTTGCTGTCGGTGGCGATGGCGAAGATCAGCGCATCACTGGGCGGTTTGCCACGGAAGTAGTCCGGGTTGGCCTTGAAGCGTACCTGGGCATCCTTGTTGTAGCGCACGAAGATAAACGGGCCGGTGCCGATCGGCTTGGTATTGAGGTCGGCGGTTTTGCCGGACTTGAGCAACTGGTCGGCGTATTCGGCGGAGTAGATGGAGTTGAACGGCATGGCCACGTCGCGCAGAAACGGCGCTTCAGGGTGGTTGAGAGTGATTTTTACCGTCAGGTCGTCAACTTTCTCGACGCTCTTGAGCAGGTCCTTGAAACCCATGCTTTCAAAGTAGGGGTAACCGACCAGCGACAGTTTGTGCCACGGGTGATTCGGGTCCAGCTGGCGCTGAAAACTCCAGACCACGTCATCGGCGTTCAGGGTTCGGGTCGGTTTGAAATAATCAGTGGTGTGAAACTTTACGTCGGGACGCAGGTGAAATGTGTATTCAAGCCCGTCCGGGCTGATGTCCCAGCGCTCGGCCAGGGCGGGCTCCAC
The DNA here is from genome assembly GCF_900618535.1 of Pseudomonas bubulae. Classification (GTDB taxonomy): domain Bacteria; phylum Pseudomonadota; class Gammaproteobacteria; order Pseudomonadales; family Pseudomonadaceae; genus Aquipseudomonas; species Aquipseudomonas bubulae. The sequence goes on from NZ_UYJA01000002.1 coordinate 346,510, forward strand.
ATCCGTGGTGCCGGGGGCAAAGTCGACCAGGCGGTTGAGTATGGTCTCGGCCGAAGCATCGGCAGTCACGGCGGTGGTGAACTGAACGATGTCGAACCCTTCAGGGCTGGCTTCAGTGCAGACCACCAGGGTTTTCGCGCTGACACTCACAGTGGTGCAGAGCAGTGCCGCGGCCAGGGCAGTGCGTAGTGGGAATCTTTTCATTGCAACCCTCTCCAGAGTCGGGTGAGCCAGCGTAACGGCTGCGGCTGATTCGTCGAATCAGCCGCAGCCTTCGGGTTTGAGCAGTTTTTTACAGAATGTTGAACGGAATGGTGGTCACCAGGCGGAATTCGTTGATGTTGCCGTCAGACTGGTTTTTGCTGGCGCGGTGCGTGGTGTACGTCGCGCGAATCGCGGTGGCTTTCAGCGGGCCACTTTGGATTGCATAGGACGTGCCAACGCTGTACTCGTAATGGGTTTCGCCGTCCATGTTCTTCACGTCGTAGGCGGTGCCGGTGTACTTGGTGCCGTCGATATCCCAGCCGCGGGCGTGGTAGGCGTTGAACTTGAGGCCCGGAATGCCGTACTGGGCCATGTTGATGCTGTAGGCCAGTTGCAGGGATTTCTCGTTCGGGCCGTTGAAGTCCGAGAGCAGGGAGTTGGCCAGGTAAATACCGTTGGTTTCGTGCAGATAGTCGAAGTATTCGTCGCCGACGATCTGCTGGAACGACAGGCTCAGGGTGTGGGCCTGGTGGGTCAGGGCGAAGGCCAGGCTGTAGGCGTCGTTGTTGATGTTGCCCAGGGCCTTGCTGCCGGTATCCAGGGTCTTGTAGTAGTTGAAGTTGGTATTCAGGCCCAGGGTGGCGTTGTCGCCCATGTCGTGTACGGCGCCGAAGTAGTACTGGTTCCAGAAGTCTTCAACGTGGGTTGCGTACAGCGTGGTCTTCAGGCTCTTGAACGGCTGGTAGTTGAGGCCGGCGACGCTGGCGCGATCGGTTTCAACCCCGGTTGCGCCGTATTCGCTGCGGAACTTGCTCAGGCTCGACTCGGTACGCGGGGACACGCGGTCAAAGGAGCCGGCATCGAACGACAGGTTGTTGAACTCTTCACTGTGCAGGCCCACCCCTTGAAAGCTGGAAGGCAGTGCGCGGTTACCGATCACGTCGATGGTCGGGCTGCTGAAGTTCTGTCGGCCCACGGTCAGCGTGGTGTTGGAAATGCGGGCGCTGAGGTTGGCCAGGCCCAGTTTGCTCCACTGGCCGACGGCGTCGCCGTCGCTGTGGGTCAGGGTGCGGTTGTTTGGCCCGGCGATGTCCTTGGCGTCGCGATCCAGGGCAATGGCGTTGTAAGCCGCGACCTGGGTGCTGAAGCCTACGGTGCCTTCAGTGAAGCCCGACTTGTAGTCGAGGATGGTGCCCTGTACCCAGTTGATCCGGCGCGGGGTGGATTCACGGGTGCCGTGGTTGTTGTAGCTGAAACGGTCATCGCGACGCTTGAGCTCGTTGGCGTACCAGTTGCGGGTAGTGCCGCCCAGGGTCTGGTCTTCGACAAAGCCCTTGGTCTCGTTTTGAGCGCTGCTGGCTTTGAGTTCGGTCGGCATGAATTCATCGGCATTGGCCATCGCAGTGATGCTGCTGATGGACAAGGCCAATAACGCGCGGCTGGTGAGTTTCATGGTTGAGGCTCCTCTTTGGTTTCTTCTTTTTATGGCCGGTCTTTTTTTGTGATGACTCGGCTGTTGTGAAACGATTTAAAGCATTGCAAACGTTTGCCTGGTGCAGATTTGGCGAAGTTTTAGCGGGCCATGGGTTAAGTGACCTGCTGAAAGAGCGGTGTTGTTTGTGATCTCTGTTGTGGGAGCGAGCCTGCTCGCGAAGGTCGTTGGCGATACCGCGCTGCTCTTGAGGACTTCGCGAGCAGGCTCGCTCCCACAGTGGCACTGTTCTATTGGAGTAATCAGTCCTTGAGGCTGACACCTGAGAAGGCGTTACGGCCAAAGGGGCTGACCGTGAACCCTTCGACTTTGGCGCTCAGCGGCTGGTTGACCGTGGAGTGCGCAATGGGGGTGATCGGCACCTGTTGCTTGAGCAACTGCTGGGCCTGTTTATAGAGCACTGTGCGCTGATCGCGATCGGTCACGACCTTGGCATTTTTGACCAGGGTGTCGTACTCCTTGTTGCACCACATGGAGTAGTTGTTGCCACCAATCGCGTCGCAGCTGTAGAGGGTGCCGAGCCAGTTGTCCGGGTCACCGTTGTCGCCGGTCCAGCCAATCAGGCTGATGTCGTGCTCACCGTTTTTGGTGCGCTTGATGTACTCGCCCCATTCATAGCTGACGATCTTGACCTTGAGGCCGATCTTGGCCCAGTCCGACTGCAGCATTTCGGCCATCAGCTTGGCGTTCGGGTTGTAGGGGCGCTGTACGGGCATGGCCCACAGGGTTATTTCGGTGCCGTCCTTGACCCCAGCGGCTTTGAGCAGCTCTTTGGCTTTTTCCGGGTTGTAGGGGGCGTCGGTAATGGTTTCGTCGTAGGACCATTGCGTTGGCGGCATGGCGTTGACGGCTTTTTGGCCTGCGCCCTGATACACCGCCTTGAGGATCTCGTCCTTGTTGACCGCCATGTCCAGGGCCTGGCGCACCTGCAACTGGTCGAACGGTTTGTGCTGCACGTTGTAGGCAATGTAACCGAGGTTGAAGCCGGGCTTTTCAATCACCTGCAGCTTCGGATCGGCCTTGAGGCCGGCAACGTCGGCCGGGCGCGGGTTGAGCGAGACCTGGCATTCGTTTTTACGCAGCTTTTGCATGCGCGCCGAGGCATCGACGCTGATCGAGAAAATCAGGTTGTCGAGCTTGACCTGGCTGGGGGCCCAATAGTCCTTGTTGGCGGCGTAGCGGATGTTCGAGTCTTTCTGATAACGCTGGAACACATACGGGCCGGTGCCGACAGGCTTCTGGTTGATATCGCTGGGCTTGCCGCTCTTGAGCAACTGGTCGGCGTATTCGGCCGACAGGATGGCGGCAAAGCTCATGGCCAGGTTTTGAATAAAGGCGGCGTCTACCGAGTTGAGTTTCATGACCACGGTCATGGGACCGGTTTTTTCGACGCTGGCGATGTTCTTGTCCAGGCTCATGCCGTTGAAGTACGGGAACTCGGTGGGGTAGGCCTTGCGGAAGGGATGGTCCGGGTTGAGCATGCGGTTGAACGTAAAGAGCACGTCATCGGCATCGAAGTTGCGGGTCGGGGTGAACCACTTGGTGGTATGGAACTTGACCCCGTCACGCAGGTGGAACGTCCACGTCAGGCCGTCTTCGGAAACATCCCAGCTCGTTGCCAGGGCCGGAACGGCTGCGGTGCCACCTTTTTCAAATTCAGCGAGACGGTTGTAAATGGGCTCGGCCGCGTCGTTGTCGGTGGCGGTGGTGTACTGCGCGGTGTCAAAACCGGCCGGGCTGCCTTCGGAACAAAACACCAGGCTGTTGGCTGCGTTTGCGAGTGGGCTGCCGGCAAGTACGCCGGCGCCGATCAATACTGATAAAACCAGAGGGTTGCGCATGGCGTTCCCTATCCTTTTTTTATTTTTGAGTCCTGAGCGCGCCTTGATCGAAGGCGTACGGTTCAGGGCGTCGATGCCATCAACTACTGCGCCTCACCCGCTGCAATAGACTGCCCTTGGCCGAAGTTAAGCAGCCGGCGCTCAGCAGTAAATACATGGGATCTGACAATCTTGTAGGAATCGTCTTGGCTTCCTATAGCCTCTGATGTAGTCAGATATGGCTTTAGGCTGTAGGTGATTTCCACCGTCCTGGTAGATAAGTGAATGCAGCCTTGTAGCCGCATTCACCGGTCCTTGTTATTTGCCGACGCTGACCCCGTAGAAGGAGTTCAGGCCAAACGGGCTGATCTTGAAATCTTCTACGTTTTTGCGCATCGGTTGATACACCGTCGAGTGTGCGATAGGTGTCATCGGAATCTGGCTTTTGAGTCGTTGCTGCGCCTGTTGGTACAGTTTTGTGCGCTCTGCAATATCAGTGGTGGCCTTGGCGGCTTTGACCAGTTTGTCGAACTCCGGGTCGCACCATTTGGAGAAGTTGTTGCCTTCCAGCGAGTCGCAGCCAAACAGGGTGCCGAGCCAGTTGTCCGGGTCACCGTTGTCGCCGCTCCAGCCAATCAGCATCGCGCCGTTCTCGCCGCCTTTGGAGCGCTTGATGTACTCGCCCCATTCGTAGCTGGTGATCTTGGCCTTGATGCCGATCTTGCTCCAGTCCGACTGGAGCATTTCAGCCATCAGCTTGGCATTGGGGTTATACGGGCGTTGCACCGGCATGGCCCACAGTACGATCTCGGTGCCTTCCTTGACGCCTGCTTCCTTGAGCAGTTGTTTGGCTTTTTCCGGATCGAAAGGTGCGTCCTTGATGCTGGTGTCATAGGACCATTGGGTCGGTGGCATGGCACCCACCGCCAGTTGGCCTGCACCCTGGTACACCGAGTCGATGATCTGCTGTTTGTTCACCGACATGTCCAGGGCCTGGCGGACCTTGAGCTGGGACATCGGGTTTGGCTCGTTGCTGCCCTTGATCTTGTCCATCACGTTGTAGGCGATGTAACCGAGGTTGAAGCCCGCTTGATGGGGCATCTTCAGATTCGGGTCTTCACTCAGGGCCTTGAGGTCGGCCGGACGCGGGAAGAGGGTGACCTGGCACTCGTTCTTCTTGAGCTTCTGGACGCGTACCGAGGGATCGGTGGTGATGGCGAAGATCAGGTTGTCGATCTTGACGTCTTCTGGCTTCCAGTAGTCCTTGTTGCCGGTGTAGCGGATGTTCGAGTCTTTCTGGTAGCTCTTGAACACAAACGGGCCGGTGCCGATCGGTTTCTGGTTGATGTCGGCAGGCTTGCCTTCCTTGAGCAGTTTGTCGGCGTACTCGGCGGACTGGATGGATGCAAAGTGCATCGCCATGTTCTGGATAAACGCGGCATCGACCGAGTTCAGGGTGAACTTGACGGTCTTGTCGTCGATTTTTTCCACCTTGGCGATGTTTTTATCCATGCCCATGTCGGTGAAATAAGGGAATTCGGTGGGGTAAGCCTTACGGAACGGCATGTCTTTGTCGAGCATGCGGTTGAACGTGAAGAGCACGTCGTCGGCGTTGAAATCGCGGGTTGGCTTGAAGTAAGGGGTGGTGTGGAACTTGACGCCATCACGCAGGTGGAAGGTCCATGTCAGGTTATCTGGCGAGACATCCCAACTGGTCGCCAGGCCGGGCTCAACCTTGGTGCCGCCACGTTCGAACTGGCTCAGGCGGTTAAAGATGGTCTCGGCCGACGCATCAAAGTCAGTACCGGTGGTGTACTGGCCAGGGTCAAAACCTGCCGGGCTGCCTTCAGAGCAAAACACCAGGTTGGAAGCAGCGTGGGCGAAAGGTGCACTTGCCAACAGGCTGGCGCCTACTAAAAACGGAATGACCGCGTGTTTGAACATGGTGGCCTCATGATTTTTGTCATTTTTGGTTTGAGGGCGACCTTATGAGTCGACCCGGCGATACTTATGCACAGCCCATACCCAATGCAATATGTGGAAGCAGTTGAAGCTTGAAAAGGTGGGACGATCGTACAGGAATGTCGCTTTTATATAACTTATGACGCATTTGATCGTTTGCGCATGGCATTTCGACTCATTTGCTTACATCTGCGGGGGGCTTTTGCGACCTTCTTGCACTGTTTTAGGACAGTGTTGTTACTAATCAATACCCCTGTGCGGGAAACATTGTTGTGAAGGGCAGCGCTGCTGCAGGTAATCACCTTGAAATTCTAGAACGATTGCAGGCGTTTTCCCGGGGGCATAAAAAAACCCCTGAAACGGTCTGGCCTCAGGGGTTGGCAGGGCGTATCAGGCTTACTGCATCTGCACTTCAATCACGCCATCGGCACTCATGCTGACTTCACTGGTGCCGGCTTCGACTTCCGGGGTAGGCGCCGAGTCCATCGCCGGGGCTGCGGCCTTCATCATCATTGCGCTGCGCAGGTAAGGTTGCGGGTAGCCGTTGGTGTTGAGGTTCAGGTTGACGATCTTGTAACCCTTGCCGCCCAGGGCGTCGGTGGCCAACTGGGCGCGGGCCTTGAACGCATTGACAGCGTCCTTGAGCAGCGAGTCTTCGCTGGTTTTGCGCGTGGCATTGGCGACGGTGAACTGCATGCTGCCCATTTTCAGGGTTTGCATCAGATCGCCGGTGAGCTTGGACAGAGCTGCAAAATCGGTGCTTTCAAGGCGCAGTTCTGCGCGTTCACGCCAGCCGGTGATCTTCTGGGTTTTGTTGTCGTAAATCGGGTAGCTGTTGCGATTGCCTTGGCGCAGGGTGACTTCCTTGACGGATTTGGCCTGGCCGATGGCTTTGTTCATCGACGTAGTGATTTCTGCGGCCAGCTTGGCGGCGTCGGTATTTTGCGCTTCGGTATAGAGCGTCACGATCATCAAGTCGCGAGGCACTTCCTGGCTGGCTTCGGCACGCAGGGAAATCTGGTTGTAATGAATGTCGTCTGCCAGGGCCGGCAGGCTGGCAAGTGCGCCGATGCTCAGGGTCAAAAGGGCAGCGGTGCGTTGGAAGTTGGACATGGAGGCTCCTTGATTGAGAACAGCAATGGCCATATGACTCTAATCAGTGGCCATCAGTTCGCCCAATTACATTTTCGATACATATGGTCTCCACAGATTGCGTAGCAGCTGCCGAAGGAACGAGGCTGCGTTCGAGCGCGAAGCGGTCGTCAATGCTGAGAACCAGGTTTAACTGATAGATCGCAATGTCTGATTTCGCGACTGCTTCGCAGCCGAACGCAGCCTCGTTCCTTCGGCAGCTGCTACGAGGGCGTTTTTTACGCAGGCTTTTAGCCGCATTTTCATAAAAAACACTGTGGCTGTTTGCCGCACTTTTGCCTGCGGGGCCGCCTGCTTGGTTATACTCCCGGTGATCCGCCTGGAGCGCTCATCAGGAGAGCTCATGCTCGCCCCCGTTCAGTTATTGTCCGCAACACGCCAGAACCTCTGGCGTCTTACGTTTATCCGCATGTTGGTGCTGGCCGCGCAAGCGGGTTCAGTGGGCTTTGCCTATCTGTTCAACCTGCTGCCATTACCCTGGTTTCAGCTCAGCATCACCCTTGGGTTTTCCATGCTGTTGTGCGCGTTTACCGCAATCCGGTTGCGCACCACCTGGCCGGTGACTGAGCTGGAATATGCGCTGCAACTGGCCTGTGACCTGTTTATCCACAGTGCCCTGCTGTACTTTTCGGGTGGCTCGGCCAACCCGTTTGTTTCGTATTATCTGGTGCCGCTGACCATCGCCGCCGTCACGCTGCCCTGGCGCTATTCGCTGGTGCTGACCGGGATTGCGCTGGCGCTGTATACGCTGCTGTTGATGCAGTTCTACCCTATAGATACCGTGCCGTTCTTTCGCGAAAAGCTGCAGATTTATGGCATGTGGTTGAGTTTTGCGCTGTCTGCGGCCGTGATTACATTTTTTGCAGCCAAGATGGGCGAAGAGCTGCGCCGTCAGGAAGAACTGCGCGCCCTGCGCCGTGAAGAAGGCCTGCGCGACCAGCAATTGCTGGCCGTGGCCACGCAGGCGGCCGGTGCAGCCCATGAACTGGGGACGCCGTTGTCGACCATGAGCGTGCTGCTCAAGGAGATGCGTCGCGATCACCTTGACCCGGATTTGCAGGACGATCTGAGCGTGCTTCAGGATCAGGTCAAACTGTGTAAGGAAACCCTGCAGCAACTGGTGCGCGCAGCCGAGGCCAACCGTCGGCTGGCGATCGAGGTTCAGGACGTTACGCAATGGCTGGATGAGGCCCTGAACCGCTGGCACTTGATGCGGCCTGAAGCCACTTATCGCTTCCAGTGCCTGGGCCACGCGCCGGTTCCGCGCCTGGCGCCGCCACCTGACTTGACCCAGGCGCTGCTCAACCTGCTCAACAATGCCGCCGATGCCTGCCCGGAAGGGCTGGAAGTGACAGTCGACTGGGATGCGGTTGATCTGACAATCAGTATTCGTGACCACGGTCCGGGTGTACCGTTGGCCATCGCCGAACAAATTGGCAAACCCTTTTTTACTACCAAGGGCAAAGGCTTCGGTCTGGGCCTATTCTTGAGCAAGGCCAGCGTGACCCGCGCTGGCGGCTCGGTAAAACTCTACAGTCATGAGGATGGCGGTACGCTCACTGAGCTGCGCCTGCCACGTGTCGCCCGAGGAAATGAAAATGAGTGAAGAAATTCAGGTCGAAGGCGAAGAACTGCCGCATTTGTTGTTGGTAGATGACGACGCCACTTTTACCCGTGTGATGGCTCGCGCCATGAGCCGACGCGGTTTTCGCGTGAGCACGGCAGGTTCCGCCGAAGAGGGGCTGATCCTGGCACAACAGGATCTGCCCGATTTTGCCGCGCTGGATCTGAAAATGGACGGCGATTCCGGCCTGGTCCTGCTGCCCAAGCTGCTGGAACTCGACCCGGAGATGCGGGTGGTGATCCTCACCGGTTATTCGAGCATCGCCACCGCCGTTGAGGCGATCAAGCGCGGAGCCTGCAACTACCTGTGCAAACCAGCCGATGCCGATGACGTGCTCGCTGCCTTGCTGTCCCAGCATGCCGACCTGGAAACCCTGGTGCCGGACAACCCGATGTCGGTTGACCGCCTGCAGTGGGAACACATCCAGCGCGTGCTGGGTGAGCATGAAGGCAATATTTCGGCCACTGCCCGCGCCCTGGGCATGCATCGGCGTACCTTGCAGCGCAAATTGCAGAAGCGTCCGGTGCGACGCTGAACGGGAGCTGTAGCATTTGCATTGCGCCTTGCATGCTGACGGCTACAGCTTCTAACCTGTAACAAGACGTGTCCCAGCGTCGTGGGCCGGTTGTCCTGACCGGCTTGCAGGTTGCTCTTTACTCCGAATGAGCCTGAACGATGAATCAGAACGCCGAGCCTTCTGTCGTGAATGATGCTGTGCGTGGGGATTTCATCCCTCGGGTGTGGCGCCTTATAACCCCCTACTGGCGCAGTGAAGAACGCGCCAGGGCGTGGTTGCTGTTGATCGCCGTGGTTGCCTTGTCGCTGGTCAGCGTGGGCATTTCGGTGTGGATCAACCACTGGTACAAGGACTTCTACAATGCCCTGGAAAACAAGGACGCCAAGGCGTTCTGGAGCCTGATCGGCTACTTCGGCATCATTGCCGCGGCGGGTATTGTCGGCGCGGTGTATCGGCTCTATTTGACCCAGATGCTGACCATTCGCTGGCGCCGCTGGCTTACCGAGCAGCACTTCGCACGCTGGCTGGCCCACAAGAACTATTACCAGCTGGAGCAGGGCGGCTATACCGACAACCCTGACCAGCGCATCAGTGAAGATATCAATTCGTTCACCGACAGCACCTTGACCCTGGGCCTGGGGCTGATCCGTAACGTGGTCAGCCTGGTGTCGTTTTCGATCATCCTGTGGGGCGTTTCGGGCAGCATCGAAGTCTTTGGCGTCACCATCCCCGGCTATATGTTCTGGTGCGCGCTGTTGTATGCCGCCGTGGGCAGTTGGCTGGCGCATCTGATCGGTCGGCGGCTGATTGGCTTGAGCAACCAGCAACAGCGCTTCGAAGCTGACTTGCGTTTCTCGATGGTGCGGGTGCGCGAGAATGCCGAGAGCATTGCCTTGTACAACGGCGAAACCAATGAGCATGAGCAACTGAGCACGCGTTTCAACAAGGTCTGGAAAAACTTCTGGACGCAAATGAAGGTACAAAAACGCCTGACGTTTTTCACCGCCGGTTACTCGCAGATCGCCATTATCTTTCCGTTTATCGTCGCGGCCCCGCGTTACTTTTCCGGCAAGATCGAGCTGGGTGAGCTGATGCAAATCAACTCGGCCTTCAGCAATGTGCAAGAGAACTTCAGCTGGTTTATCGATGCCTACGTGACTCTGGCGGCATGGCGTGCCACCTGCGACCGGTTGCTGAGTTTTCGTCAGGCCATGACCGACAACGAGCAGCGCAGCCCGGCGATTGATGTGCAGCATCTGGGCGAAAACTTGCAGATCCATGACTTGAGCCTGGATCTGGCCGATGGTCGCCCGCTGCTGCGTGACGCCAGCCTGCAGGTGCAGGAGGGTGAGAGGCTGATGCTCAGCGGTCGCTCCGGCAGTGGTAAGAGTACCTTGCTGCGGGCGATGGGCGGGCTTTGGCCTAGAGGGGGCGGGGCGATCTGCATGCCCCGCGAGCGTGCGCTGTTTCTGCCGCAAAAACCCTACTTGCCCATAGGCACCTTGCGCGATGCCCTGAGTTATCCACAGACCGGGGACACCTACACCCTTGAGCGTTATGAAGAGGTGCTGCGTACTTGCCGGCTTGAGCACCTGATTCCCAAGCTTGATGAGATCAATCACTGGCAACGGTTGCTGTCCGGTGGTGAGCAGCAGCGCCTGGCTTTTGCCCGCGCGCTGCTGTATCGCCCGCAGTGGCTGTATATGGATGAATCAACCTCGGCAATGGACGAGGAAGACGAGGCCATGGTGTACCAGGCCCTGATCGATCAACTGCCGGGCTTGAGCATTGTCAGCGTGGGCCATCGCAGCAGCCTGGCGCGCTTTCATCCGCAGCATGTGCGGATCGTGGCGGGGCAGTTGGTTGCACAGTAGAAGAGGCGGGCGCGCGACATGCTAGAGTGCTGCTTCCCGTTTTCTGGAACCTGACATGAGTCTTCTATTTCGCAGTGTTGCCCTGAGCCTGCTGCTGGCCAGCCTGCCTCTGGCGGCGGCTCCTGTGGCCACACCGCTGTTGCACGGGCAGTTTCTGCCTGCCGATGATCTGCAAGTGCGCAGCGAAGTACCCGAGCAACAGCAGTTGATGCTGGTGACTTCGTACTCGGTGGTGGTGGGTAGCCAGCGCCAGTCCAATCAGCAGCCTATCCCGGTGACTTCGCCACTGCTGGTGCGCTTGAAGGGCAAGCCGATGAGCCAGGGCGCTACCGTGCGTCAGGTGCTGATTTCATTTGATGGCGAAAGCAAAAGCCTGAAAAAGCCCGTGTTCGACAGCAAGACGCGAACCCTGAGCTTGTCTTATCCACAGAGCCAGTACCGGGTCGTGATTGATTTGCTGCGCAATGACACGCTTTATGTCCAGTTCTTGACCTATGCCAATGGCCATATTTGGGCCGACTTGCACACCGGCAGCGTGCGCGCACGATAAGCCTTGGGTAAACTGCGGGCCCCGTGAAGTATCAACAGGCTGGAGCCGGACATGCGTAAAGACAAAAAGCAGTTGATTGGTGACGAGATCGGCGACGAGCAGATCAAGTTGTTCCTGGACTTTGAGCCTGTGGACGCTACTTCACCGTCGCTGCACAAACTGATCAAGGCTTATCGTGGCCTGCGCATCGATGACTTCGGGCGCTTCCTGGCTTTCTTCAAGGAAGCTGGCTACGACCTGGATGGCAAAGACGAACAGGGTCAGACGTTCGTGGACATCATCAAGGACCAGCGCAATGCTGACGAGTACATCGAGCTGATCAACCAGGCTCGCGGTTGATCCACACCCTGTAGATACTCTGTTGCAGGTCAAGCCCTATTGTGGGAGCGAGCCTGCTCGCGAACGACCTTCGCGAGCAGGCTCGCTCCCACAGTTGCAGTGTTCCTGCAGCTGCTACGGATCTTGTTTCATGTTCTGATTCACGAGTTACCTTGCATTGGGCTTACGCCTTTGCAGTGCCCCGAATCAGGGCAACAAAAAAGCCCCTCGCCCTGAAACAGGGCGAGGGGCTTTTTATGACGTATGAAACGTCAATGTTGCATTAAGCGATACTGGTGCTGGCTGTTTTAGGCGTAACCAGTTCCAGCAGCTCGGAGTTGCGGGTGCTGATTTCGCGGTACAGGTCGGCGTCGGTTTCGAGGACCTTTTCCCGTGCAGGGAAGATTTCCTTGAGCTTGGTCGCCCACTCGCCCGTGGCTTTCTGCGCAAAGCAGCGCTCGATCAGGTCCAGCATGATCGAAACGGTTACCGAGGCGCCCGGCGAAGCCCCCAGCAGAGCGGCCAGCGAACCGTCTTTGGCCGCAACCAGTTCGGTACCGAACTGCAGCACACCGCCTTTTTTCGGGTCTTTCTTGATGATCTGTACCCGTTGCCCGGCAATCTCAAGACGCCAGTCTTCAGCCTTGGCCTGTGGATAGAAACGACGCAGGGACTCCAGGCGTTGTTCCATCGACTGGCGCACTTCGCTGACCAGGTACTTGGTCAGGTCCATGTTGTCGCGAGCCACGGCCAGCATCGGCCCGATATTGCCCAGACGGATCGACATCGGCAGGTCAAGGAACGAACCATGCTTGAGGAACTTGGTGGTGAAACCGGCATAAGGTCCGAACAGCAGCGACTTTTTGCCATCGACCACACGGGTGTCCAGGTGCGGCACCGACATCGGCGGCGAGCCGACGGCAGCCTGGCTGTAAACCTTGGCCTGATGCAGCTTGACCACTTCCGGGTTATCGCAACGCAGCCATTGGCCGCTGACCGGGAAGCCGCCATAGCCTTTGCTTTCTTCGATGCCCGAGGCTTGCAGCAGCGGCAAGGCCGCGCCACCGGCGCCCAGGAATACGAACTTGGCATCAACGTGGCGAGTATTGCCGCTGTTGGTGTCCTTGATGCTTACTGTCCAGCCGTTACCGTTACGCTTGAGGCCGGTGACTTTTTTGCTGTACTTGATCTGGGTGTCCGGTGCACTGGCCAGATGCTTGAGCAGTTGCTGGGTCAGGGCGCCGAAGTTGACATCGGTGCCATGTTCCACACGGGTGGCCGAGATGAGCTGATCCGCAGGGCGGCCCGGCATCATCAGGGGCATCCACTCGGTCATTTTGGCCTTGTCTTCGGTGTATTCCATGTCGGCAAACGCATGGTGCTTGCTCAGCACGTCAAAGCGTTTTTTCAGGAACGACACGCCTTTTTCGCCTTCAACGTAGCTCAGGTGAGGAACCGGGCTGATGAAGGACTTGCAGGAACCGAAGGTGCCTTTTTGCGCCAGGTAGGCCCAAAACTGTTTCGACACTTCGAACTGGGCATTGATATGCACAGCCTTTTTGATGTCGATCGAACCATCAGCCGCCTGCGGCGTGTAGTTCAGCTCACAAAGGCCGGCGTGACCGGTGCCTGCGTTGTTCCACGGGTTGGAACTCTCCGCAGCACCTGAGTCCATTTGCTCAACAACTTCCAGCTTAATGCCGGGGTCGAGCTCTTTGAGCAGTACGGCGAGGGTGGCACTCATGATGCCCGCCCCAACCAGTACTACGTCGACTGCTTCGTTATGCGCCATTAACGCGTCTCCAAAATCTACGGCACCAAATTGACGGCATAGCTGCCAGGTGTCCGGGGCGTGGTTCTGATTAGCCCCGGGCCACTCATGGCCAGGATCGCCATGTCCGATTCTTCGCAATTTCTTGCAACTTTAGCGGACGCCACCAACCGGGCCTTCAAGGTTCATATGAACGCATTTCAGTACTCGGGAGGCAATTCGACTTAATGTCTAGAGCGTCCGTTTGTGCAACCAAATCCGTAAGCGGACAGGCTTTCAGTCTCGTGCTGTGGAGCCGACTTCGATCCTGCTTGGTGAGGCAATATCAGACGCTAATGGTGCATGTTCAGACGCAAAACTTTTCATTTGCTCGCCACACTCTTGTGAAGTTGTGAAACCCGTTTTTTTCACGCTCTCTTGAAGACGTGAACCTCAAAAAAGGGCTACCGCACGCTGGGCACCGAACCAGTGGCCGAACGTTGTGGCAGCTCTGGCAGACCATGCAGAAAGTGGGGTTACGCAATGAAATTCAAGCGCGCCAGCTTCACATGATCTGTGTGGGCGGCTCTCTGTGGGCGGTTTTGGGGTGCCAATACAAGCGCATTAGCGATGTTGCGGGGCCCGATCAGGAGACGTCCTTATAATCGGGGGGAGATTGTAGCGAAGAAACGTGGGCAATTGATCCTGTTAAATGACTTTTATTGGTGCGCCGTTCAGAGGCCCGGCAGCGGGTGCCCTGACGAATGCCTTGCGGGCGAGGCAATACGGGCGTTGGCAGGTAGCACCTGGTGCAACCAGTTAAGGCGGATTTCTTCGATTTCGACCCAGCTGTCGCCGACCGGCGGTTGTTTGCACTGCTTGAAGGCCTGGCAGCGACCTGCCGAATCCAGGCGGGCGAAGCAGCGCTCGGGGCGGTTGAAGCCGAGCAGGGTCAAGAGCATGTTCATGGCGGCACCTGTTGAGTCAGTCGTCGAGACTATGCCCTGTGCAGGTGACATACGGATGAATTGGCGATGACAGGCGGGTGACGGCAAGCCGCTAGTTCGCAGGCGTCCGGCACCCTATACTGACGGCCTGTTATACCCAGTCCTGGAGAGATAAGCATGTTGCAACGCCTGTTGTTCGGTTTGATTACTGTGACCAGTTTGACCCTGGTCGGCTGCGCCCACAGCCCGCAACAACTCAGCCCGCAACCTAAGCTGACCACCCAGCTTGCGCCAGTGGGTCGTGGCCAGCCGGTGGTTGTGCGTGTGGTGGACGGTCGTCCTTCCCCAACCCTGGGGACCCGTGGTGGCATGTACCCCGAGACCAGCGCGATCAGCGTCAGCAGTGCCGACCTGGTTCCCAAGCTGCAAGCCCAGGCTGAAGCAGCCGTGCGCTTGCTGGGTTTCACCCCGACAGCCAATGCGATGAACGCGCCAACGCTGACCGTGACCCTGGCCGAACTCAAGTATCAGTCGCCCAAGGACACCATGTACGTGACTGAAGCCACCATTGGCGCGACCTTCCGTTCCGATGTGAAGAACGGTGGTCGTACCTACAGCGGCCGTTATGGCGCGTCCCTGGATCAGCGCTTCGGCATGGCGCCGAACCAGGAGACCAACACCAAGCTGGTGAGCGATGTGTTGAGTGATGCCCTGACCCGTGTGTTCAAGGACCCGTCCATCGGTCGTTTGCTCAGCGAGTAAGCCGGCAAAATAAAAAAGCCCGAACTCAGTGAGCTCGGGCTTTTTTGTGTTCGAAACATTCAGGCCGCTTCGGCATACAGCTCCAGGCGGCTGACGCCGGTGAGCAGGTCCGTCTCGGGCAGGTCGGCATGGGCGTGGCCGCTCAGGGCGCAGTAAACGAGCCAGTGGCGGTCTTGCACGTTAAAGGCCAAGCCCTCGATCAATGCCTGTTGTTCGTCGCTGGGCGCGATAAGGTAAAGGCGGTCCTGGTTTTCTGCGTGCAGCATGACAAGCTCCGTGTCGGTGTCGAGGGGCCACAGAGTGGCCTCTCAATATGACGATACGGTGACAGCAGAATTTAAGCCCTTCTGTGGGAGCGAGCCTGCTCGCGAACAACCTTCGCGAGCAGGCTCGCTCCCACGGGTTTATTGGGTTACAGCGCCAGGCCAGCCTTGATCCGATACTGGTTACGCACCGGCATCGCGTATTGCAGCACCAGATACGGACGGTGCTCGGCCGGGCAGGCGTCCAGGCGGCGTTGCCATTCTTCCTGGGCCTTGGCCAGTTCTTCGGCACCGAATACCTCTGCGGCCGTCGGCACTTGTAACTCGGGGTCGTGGTCGCTCCACTGCGCATACGCCAGGTAGTGCGCGGGGAACAGGCGGTAGCCACCGAGGATATGACGATCCATTTCGGCGGCCAGCAATTTGCTGTCTTCGAACAACTCGGTCACCGGCGCCCCGAAGTTCACGTGCACGCGACCCTTGTAGCCGGTAATGCCGTTGGCGATGCTGGTGTCGTCCTCGCCAGGAGCCTTGCTGTAGGTGCCGGTAGTGGCGCGGATAAACAGCTCGCGGGCCTTGGCCTGGTCACAGGGGTCGTATTCGTAGCTGATGGAAACCGGGGTCAGGTTCAATGACTGAATGACCTCGGCAAACGGCTCGTTTTTACGGCTCATATGAAACATCTTGAGGATCGCCGAATCGGTACGGTCATCACCGTCCTTGGCCCGGCCTTCAGCCTGGGCGATCCAGATTGACTGGCAGTCGTTGCGGATCGAGTGGTTGATGTATGCCGACAGCAGTTGATAAGCCGCGAGCTTTTCCCGGCGCCCGGTGATCGAGCGGTGCACGATAAAGCTCTTGTTCAGGCGCATCAGATCGCTGACAAACGGCTTTTGCAGCAGGTTGTCGCCAATGGCGATGCGCGGCGTTGGCAGGCCGGCGTGGTACACGGCGTAATTGACGAACGCCGGGTCCATCACGATATCGCGGTGGTTGGCCAGAAACAGGTAGGCGCTGCCGGATTTCAGTTGCTCGACGCCGGTATAGGTTACGCCGTCGGTGGCATGTTCGATGGTGCGATCGACGTACACCTCGACCTTGTCCTGCAGGGCCGCGACCGAATTGACGCTGGCGAACTCTTTGCGCAGGCGATGAGCTATAAGTGGTTTTAACAGCCAACCGAAAGCGCCAGCCAGGCGCGGAAAGCGAAAGTGGGTCAGGATATCCAGAAACGCCTTGTCGCTGAGCAGCCGGGCCAGCACTGCTGGTACTTCGGCGTCGTCGTAAGGTCGGATGCTATCGAATTGGCCCATCATGCTCTCTTGTTGGAAACGACTAGGGTTGGTACGCAGGGCAGGGCAAAAATAATAGCCCTGCTAATAGACCGGCGATTATACGCACAAGTCACTCTGGAGACCGCGATGCTTGAAACTGAACACTATGAATGCCCCTATTGCGGCGAGCCGGCTGAAGCGGTGCTCGACCTGTCGGGGGGTGATCAGAGCTACATCGAAGACTGCCCGGTGTGCTGTCGGCCGATCCTTTTTCACCTTCAGACCGATGGCCATGAATGGATGCTCGATGTGCATACCGAGAATGAGTAGTGAGTGAAGACCATGCAACGCATCTACGAGCCGGAAAACCTGATGGAAGCCGAACTGTTGCTGGGCATGCTGGCCAGTGAAGGGGTCGAGGCCCGGCTACAGGGCCGTGATCTGGTCGGCGCCACGGGGGAGCTGCCGGTGTTCGGCTTGCTCGGCCTGGCGGTGGCCAATGATCGGGCGCAATACGCACGGGAGTTGATCGATGCGTACAATGCCGCGTCACCGGTGGCTGGTGATGAGCCTGAGAGTTTCCCCGATGTGCTGGATTGCTGATGCCAGCGACGGTTTATTCATTGCTATACAAAAGAAGAGTTGTGCTGCCCCATGTGTGGACGTTTTGCCCTGTTTCGCTGGAACCCTGCATTTGCAGCCTTGCCCGGTTTCCCGGCGGATCAGCAGGCCCAGTGGAATATTTCGCCGAATGATTCGGTATTGATTCTGCGCGCCGGTGCTGAGCCTGGCCAGCGAGAGCTGGCGCGAGCGCGCTGGGGCCTGACCCCGGCGTGGCTGACCGACCTGTCACGGACTCCGGCCCATGCCCGTGCTGAAACCGTGGCCGAGCAGCCCATGTTCCGCGATGCCTTGCGTGAGCGCCGCTGCCTGATCCCGGCCAACGGCTTTTATGAATGGCGCGGCACGACCCGTAAACGCCCCTACTGGCTGACGCCGGGTGAAGGCTCCTCGCTGTTTTTTGCCGGTATCTGGGAGGCATACCCCGTTGAGGGGCATGTGTGGCTGAGCACCGCCGTGATTACACTGGCAGCGGCCAGCCAGCGTCGCCCGCTGATTCTGGATGAGGCCGGCCAGCAGGCCTGGCTTGACCCTCAGACTCCGCTGCAGGCCTTGCAGGCGCTGCTGGCCAGTGCGCAGATGCCGCTGCGAGAAAGACCGCTGGCCAATCTGGTCAACGATCCAAAACTCAACGCGCCCGAGTGCCTGACACCGGGTTGAGATACGATACGCGCCATCTTTATGGAGACTTTTGATGGGTAAGTTAGCGGTAGTGTGCGCCGTGGGCGCCGGGTTGTTGCTGGGTGGATGCCAGGCGGTGAATACCACCAATGGCGGCGCCGTGGGCGTAGAGCGCAAGCAGTACATGTTCAGCATGCTGTCGAGCCAGCAGGTTGACCAGATGTACGCCCAGTCGTATCAACAGACCGTCAGCGAGGCGGGCACCAAGGGCGTCCTGGACAAGACCAGCGCCAACGCCAGGCGCCTGCAGGCGATCGCCAACCGACTGATTGCCCAGGCGCCGGCCTTTCGCCCGGATGCCGCGCAATGGAACTGGGAAGTCAACCTGATCAAGAGTGACGAGCTCAACGCCAACTGCGGCCCTGGCGGCAAGATCATCTTTTATAGCGGGATCATCGAGCAACTCAAACTGAGTGACGATGAAATTGCCGCGATCATGGGCCATGAAATCGCCCACGCCTTGCGTGAGCACGGGCGTGAATCCATGTCCAAGGCCTATGGCATCGAAATCGCCAAGCAGGGTGCTGGCGCCTTGTTGGGCCTGGGCCAGGACAGCCTGGGCCTGGCCGACACGGTGGTGAACTACAGCCTGACCTTGCCCAACAGCCGCAGCAATGAAAACGAAGCGGACCTGATCGGTCTGGAGCTGGCAGCCCGTGCGGGCTACAACCCGAATGCGGCGATCACCCTGTGGCAGAAAATGGCTCAGCAATCACAGAATGCGCCACCTGAATTCATGAGCACCCACCCGGCTTCAAGCAGCCGGATTGCTGCGCTGGAGGCGGCCATTCCGAAGGTGATGCCGCTGTATCAGCAAGCGCCGAAATCGTGACGCTTGTTGTGGGAGCGGGCTTGCTCGCGATGGCGTCTACGCGGTTCAACTGAAAGACCGCAGTGCCTGTATCGCGAGCAAGCCCGCTCCCACACAAAGTGTGGGTTACACCCAGCCGCTGATC
The DNA here is from genome assembly GCF_900618535.1 of Pseudomonas bubulae. Lineage (GTDB taxonomy): Bacteria > Pseudomonadota > Gammaproteobacteria > Pseudomonadales > Pseudomonadaceae > Aquipseudomonas > Aquipseudomonas bubulae. The sequence continues at coordinate 365,277 of NZ_UYJA01000002.1, forward strand.
TGCATCGCCTTGTACACGGCCACTACAGCCAGTACTACGAACGCGGTGGCAGCCAGTCTGCGGATCAGGGTCAACGGCAGTTTGTCAGCGGCAAAGTTGCCCGCCAAAACCACCGGCACGTTGGCAATCAGCATGCCCAGGGTTGTACCGATAATCACCAGCCACAGATCCGGGTATTGTGCGGCGAGCATCACCGTCGCCACCTGGGTCTTGTCACCGATTTCGGCAATGAAGAAGGTGATCAATGTGGTCACGAACGGCCCGTACTTGCGTGCGGTGCTGGCTTCGTCGTCGTCCATCTTGTCCGGCACCAGGGTCCACAGCGCGGTGGCGGTAAAGCTCGCGGCGAGGATCCAGTGCAGCATGGCGTCACTGAAGAACGTGCTGAACCAGGCGCCTACAGCACCGGCGGCGGCATGGTTGGCCAGGGTCGCGACCACGATACCGGCGATTATCGGCCAGGGTTTGCGAAAGCGTGCGGCCAGAATAAGGGCGAGCAGTTGCGTCTTGTCGCCGATTTCGGCCAAGGCAACGATTGCAGTAGGGACAAGCAGGGAATCGAGCATCATCAGGTGGTTTCCAGGGGCGGGTCGACACGGCTATGACACGTACAGCCTCCCCGCCCCGGGTAAGGTGTTCGTGTCATAGGTCTTGTCAAACCCCGGTCCGTCTGTGCGGACACCTGGGTCGCATACGCCATGGTCTGTTGACCAAGTATGTTGACGTATGCCGGACGAGCTTGACGCTCGTGGGAGACTACTCCCCTAGGACGGAGCGGATTCTGCCTAGGCAAATCCGATCCGGCAAGCTCTTATTTTTCCGCAGGCTCAACGGCGCTTGGCGCTGTAAATCCGGAAACCCTGGCCCTCGGCCTTGACCGTGCAGGCACCGAAATGCTCTTCGATCAGCGGTTGATATCGCAGGAAGCTGTTGGCGACAATCCGTAGTTCGCCACCTGATTTCAGATGTTTCACTGCTTTTTGCAGCAAGTTTTCGGTGGCGTGGTAATCGGTATGCACCCCCACGTGGAACGGCGGGTTGCTCAGAATCGTGTTCAAACCCATGGGCGCGGCGTCGATGCCGTTGCCGGTAATCACTTCCCCTTCCAGACCGTTGGCCGCCAGGGTCAAACGGCTGCTGGCGGTGGCGAAGGCATCCACGTCGAGCAGGGTGACGTTGTTGTGCGGGTAGCGGCGCTTGACCGCAGCCCCGAGCACACCCGCACCGCAGCCGAAGTCCAGCACGTGGCCGCTGGGCAACTTGTCCAGATGCTCAAGCAGCAGGGCGCTGCCGCGATCCAGGCGACCGTGGCTGAACACGCCCGGCAGGCTCACGACCTTGAGCGGGCCTTCGGGCAGCGGCAGTTCGTAATGTTGCGCCAGGTCGTGCAGTACCGGCACGGGCGGGGCGTTATCCACCGTCACTTGCCACAGCTGGCAATGCCGCGCGCTATCGAGTTTGCGCGGCTTGCCGAACGGGATCAGTTGCTTGGACGCGCCTTCAATGCCACCCTTTTTTTCACCGACCAGAAACACGTCGGCACCCGGCAGGCGGGCGGCCACGGCTTTGAGCACGTAGTCGCTCAGTTCCTTGGACTTGGGCAGGAACACCACGGCGGTGTCGAACGCCCGCTCAGGGATATCGACACCGAACTGCACACGCCCGGCAAAGCGGGCGTCGAGCGCGGCCTGGTCGCCGGCATGCCAGCACCAGCCATGGGCATCGGGCAGTTCGCCCAGCAGTTCGTCAGCGGGCAAGCCGACCAATAGCACCGAGCCTTGAAAGTATTCAGGCTGACGAAGCAGTACTTCACTGCGCGGATCCATAATCTGCTCCTCAAAAAGGGGCGCAGTCTATCAACTGACGACCCGCAGCGCTGTACCGTTGAAGAACGCTTCGGCATTTTGCGCCAGTTGGCCGACGATGCGCTGGCGTGCTTCACGACTGCCCCAGGCACTGTGCGGGGTGATGATCAGGCGCGGAATGTCGGCCCCCAGCAATGGGTTGCCGTCGCGTGGTGGTTCGACGCTGAGCACGTCGGTGGCCGCGCCACCCAGATGGCCGCTACGCAGGGCGTCGGCGAGTGCCTGTTCGTCGATCATGCCGCCACGTGCGGTATTGACTACAAAGGCCCCGGGTTTGAGCAGTGCCAGTTCGCGGGCGCCGATAAAATTACGCATATGCTCGGTGAGCGGGCAGTGAAAGGTCAGCGCGTCGACCTGGGGCAGCAGTTCGTCCAGCGTCAGGCGCCCGGCACGGGCCGGGCGCCCCGGGATCTGGCCGATCAGCACGCGCATGCCGAAGGCTTCGGCCAGTTTCGCGACCGCACTGCCCAGCTCGCCGTGACCGAACAGGCCCAGGGTCTTGCCCTGCAGCTCGACAATCGGGAAGTCCAGCAGGCAGAACTGTTTGGCTTGCTGCCACTGGCCGTCGGCCACGGCCTTGTTGTAATCGACCAGGCGCGTAGCCAGTGCCAGCAGCAGGCCGAGGGTGTGCTGCGCCACCGATGGCGTGCCGTAGCCCTGGCAGTTGGCAACGATGATCCCTTGGGCGCGGGCGGCCTCAAGGTCAACGTTGTTGGTGCCGGTGGCCGCTACCAGAATCAACTTCAGCTCCGGGCAGGCAGCCAGGGTCTGGGCGTTGAGCAGCGCTTTGTTGCTGATGGCCACACTGGCGCCTTGCAGACGCTCGATCACATTGGCTGGCGTGGTGTCTGCGCACAGCTGCAAGTCGCCGAAGCTGCGACGCAGCGGGTCGAGGTCGAGATCGCCCAGGTCCAGTGAGGTGTAATCAAGGAATACGGCGCGCTGAGTGTTAGTCATCAACTGTACCTTTTGTGCTGTGAAATGAAGGCGTAATGTGGCGAGCCTAACAGAAGAAACAATTTGTAATGGAGCCGTGCATGTACTGGACAGAATTTTTGACCGTAGCCTTGATTCACCTGTTGGCGGTGGCCAGCCCCGGGCCTGATTTTGCCGTGGTAGTACGCGAGAGCGTCACTCACGGCCGCCGTGCCGGGATGTTTACCGCGTTTGGTGTGGGCACGGCGATTTTTGTCCATGTCGGCTATTCATTGCTGGGTATCGGCATCATCGTGTCGCAATCGATTGTGCTGTTCAACGCCCTGAAATGGCTGGCAGCGGCTTATCTGCTGTATATCGGCATCAAGGCACTGCGGGCCAAACCGGCTGATCCTGCGGCGTTGGCGGCCAGCTTGCCGGTGGGCGAGCGCACGGCACGCGGGGCTTTCACGTCGGGCTTTGTGACCAACGGCCTGAACCCCAAGGCGACGCTGTTTTTCCTGTCGCTGTTTACCGTGGTGATCAACCCGCACACCCCACTGTCGATCCAGGCCGGTTATGGCGTGTACCTGGCAGTGGCAACCGGTGTGTGGTTCTGCATGGTCGCGATGCTGTTCAGCCATCAGCGCGTGCGTACAGGCTTTGCCCGCATGGGTCACTGGTTTGACCGCACCATGGGCGCGGTACTGGTGGCATTGGGCGTGAAACTGGCGTTTACCGAGATGCATTGACACACCTCGGTTCCGTAGCAGCTGCCGAGGAACGAAGGCTGCGTCCGGCAGCAGCTACGGGGAGATGGTCGGGTTCTTGTCAAAATCTGGATTTGCTTCATCCTTGCGGGCTTATTGCAGTGTGCCCACGGAGAAGTATCGATGTCCTCAGTCCACCGGTCCTGGCGTCGCGCCAGGCTGGCGCTGGCAGTCAGCCTTGCGTCGACGTCCGCTTGGGGCGTGAGCTTCAATCTCGGCCCGGTTGAGGGGCAGATCGATACCGAGCTGTCCATCGGCGCCAGTTGGTCCACCGCCAGGGCCGACAGCAAACTGATAGGCGCCAACAATGGCGGCACGGGGCAATCGGCCATTTCTGACGATGGCCGCCTTAACTTTAAACGCGGCGAAACTTTTTCGAAAATCTTTACCGGCATGCACGCACTGGAACTCAAGTACGGCGACAGCGGCCTGTATGTGCGTGGCAAGTATTGGTATGACTTCGAGTTGCAGGACGACAGCCGCCCCTTCAAGCCCATCAGTGACTCAGGCCGCCGAGCCAGTGCGCAATCGGCCGGCGCGCAACTGCTCGATGCGTTCGTTTACCACAACTACGCCATTGCCGATCAGCCCGGCGCAGTCCGCTTGGGTAAACAGGTGGTCAGTTGGGGCGAAAGTGCGTTTATCGGTGGCGGCATCAATGCGATCAACCCCACCGACCCTGCCGCCTATCGTCGGCCTGGCACTGAGTTCAAAGATGGCCTGGTGCCGGTCAACCTGTTCTATCTCTCGCAAAACCTGACCGACAACCTGTCGGCTGAAGCCTTTTATCAGCTGGATTGGGAGCCGTCCGAAGCGGACAACTGCGGGACGTTTTTCTCCCGGTCAGACGTGATGGCTGACGGCTGCAGCGGCAATTACCGGGTCATGAGCAAGCGTTCGGCACTCGATGTGGCCGACCTCGCCGCGCTGACCGGTGCCGGGGTTGAGGTGAACGAGGAGGGCGTGCTGGTACGCCGTGGCGCCAATCGTTATGCGCGCAACAGCGGGCAGTTCGGGGTGGCGATGCACTATGTGTTCGAGCCGCTGGGCACCGAGTTCGGTGCCTACTTCATGAACTACCACAGTCGCGACCCGATCCTCAGCGCCAGCGCGGCGCCGCAGTCGGCCTATAACGCGGCAGCAGGCGCCGGAGGGCTGGCGCCGATGGTTGTTGCCGGCAATTCGGGCTATTACGTTGAATACCCTGAAGACATCCGCCTTTACGGCCTGAGCTTCTCCACCACGTTATCCACAGGCACGGCCTGGAAGGGCGAGTTGAGTTACCGTCCCAATGCGCCGGTGCAACTCAACAGCAACGACTTGCTGTACGCCAATGTCACGTTGCTGCCCGGGCTTGCCGATGCATCGCCACTGAGCGTCACTCCCGGCGCAGATGTGCAGGGCTATCGGCGCAAGGAAGTCACCCGGTTCCAGACGTCCCTCAGCCATGTGTTCGACAACGCGATGGGTGCCGATCACCTGACCGTGACCGGTGAAGTGGGGGTGACCCGGGTTGGTGGCCTGGATAGCCCTTCAGGGCTGCGTTACGGGCGTGATCCGGTGTTTGGCTCTGAAGGTAATGACGGCTTCACCACGGCCACCTCCTGGGGCTACCGTGGTCGCGCAGTGTGGGAATACAGAAGCGTTGTTCCCGGGGTGAACCTCAAGCCCAATCTGGGCTGGTCCCATGATGTCAGCGGCTATTCGCCGGGGCCCGATGCCAGCTTCGAAGAGGGCCGCAAAGCCATCTCCCTGGGGCTGGAGGGTGACTATCAAAGCACCTACACCGGCAGCCTGTCGTACACCAATTTTTTTGGTGGGCGCTACAACACCCTCAGCGACCGCGACTTTGTGGCGCTGACGATGGGTGTGAAGTTCTAGGCCGGAATTTGTTGGGAGGCGTTCGGGCGACTATTGTTTGTGGGGTGCGAATGTTTACGACCCAAGGAATTTTTACCGTTGGTCGTGTTCCAAGATTTATAAAGGTCTAATGCCAATGGCCTTTGCCCCTAGAAAGATTGATCAGGAGCTTCACCATGTTCATTTCGCGTCGTTTGATTGTTGCTGCAAGTGCGGTGGCCTTGCTGGCTGGCTGCGCTACGCCTAACCCGTATGACAACCAGGGCCAGGGGTCTTCCGGGACGGGCTTGAGCAAGACTGCCACCTACGGTGGCCTGGGGGCTCTGGCGGGTGCTGTGGCGGGTGCTGCCATCGACCATAACAACCGTGGCAAGGGCGCGCTGATCGGTGCTGCCGTGGCAGGCCTGGGTGCAGCCGGTTATGGCTATTACGCCGACAAGCAGGAAGCAGCCCTGCGTGCGAGCATGGCCAACACGGGCGTTGAAGTTCAGCGTCAGGGCGACAACATCACCCTGGTGATGCCAGGCAACATTACCTTCGCGACCAACTCGGCCAACATTGCGCCCAGCTTCTATCAGCCGCTGAACAACCTGGCGAATTCGCTCAAGCAGTTCAACAACCAGAACCTGATCCAGATCGTGGGTTACACCGACAGCACCGGTAACTACAACTACAACATGCAGCTTTCCCAGCAGCGTGCGCAAAGCGTAGCGACCTACCTGACGTCTCAAGGTGTGAGCGGCCAGTACCTGTCAGTCAAAGGTATGGGTCCGGCTGATCCGATTGCCAGCAACGCCACCGCAGATGGCCGCGCACAGAACCGTCGCGTACAAGTGACACTGGCGCCAATCCCGGGCATGCAATACCAGCAGCCGGGTCAGGTGCAGCAGTACCCTTGATCATTACCTCGTAGCAGCTGCCGAAGGCTGCGTTCGGCTGCGCAGCAGTCGTAAACCCTGAGTGCGGGGTTTGGCTGATATTGCGACGACTTCGTCGTCGAACGCAGCCTGCGGCAGCGGCTACGGGGGGGGCGCAAGACACACAACAAAAAGCCCCGCGATCCTTGCAGATCGCGGGGCTTTTTATTGGGCATCCAGCTGGGGAAATTACTTCTTCAGGCCGTAATGCTCATCCAGCATGCCAGGACCGTTCGGGCTTTTTGGTGCGTAGTCCAATGGCGGCTCGGTGCTGTGCGGCGGGGTGATGCGCTCGCGATGCGGTTGTGGCACATCCGGGTGCAGGGCAGCCAGCAGGCGTTGGCGAGTCTGCTCGTCCAGGGCCAAACGGTTGGCGCCCTCGGCGAGGTGTTCTTGCACGTCCTGATAGCTCTGTGTGAGTTTCTTCACCAGGTTGGCGGTGGTGTTGAAGTGGGTAACCACTTCACTTTGGTAACTGTCAAAACGTTCCTGGATGTCGTCCAGCTGACGCTGCGTGCGGTTAGGCACGGCATTGGGCAGCAGACGAGCAACCAGAAAACCAATGGCGACACCGGCAACCAGGGCGAGAGTCGGCAACAACCAAATCAAGAGCGAGTGTTCCACGAGTCCTTCCTCTATAAACGGCTTTGCTTTACGTTAACGGCTCGGACCTGCGCTGTATACCGCGATGCACTCGCAAATATGTCAGACAGAATCTATCAGCTAGACGAGTCGACCCAATCTGAGGTCACGGAGTTCCCTCTTGCTTACCCGCGAAACCCCCGTAGTAATTGCTGGCCCGGTCGGCCAACTGGAAGCCTTGTACCTTGATTGTGCTGAGCCAAAGGGCCTTGCGCTGCTGTGTCACCCCAATCCGGTACAGGGCGGCACCATGATGAATAAAGTGGTTTCGACCTTGCAACGCACTGCCCGCGATGCTGGCCTGATTACCTTGCGATTTAATTACCGCGGCACCGGCGCCAGTGAAGGCAGCCACGATATGGGCACCGGCGAAGTCGACGATGCCTTTGCAGCAGCCCGGTGGTTGCGCGCCAGACACCCTGACTTGCCGATCACCCTGTTCGGTTTTTCGTTTGGTGGTTTTGTTGCCGCCAGCCTGGGTGGTCGCCTTGAAGCCCAGGGCGAAAAGCTTGAGCGCGTGTTTATGATCGCCCCTGCGGTGATGCGTTTGCGTGACGAAGATGCCTTGCCACATAACTGCCCGCTGACCGTTATCCAGCCTGAAACCGACGAAGTGATCGACCCGCAGCTGGTCTATAACTGGTCAAACGACCTGTCGCGCCCCCATGAGCTGCTGAAAGTGGCAGAATGCGGACACTTTTTTCACGGCAAGCTGCCCGAGCTCAAAGAGTTGGTAGCGCCACGCCTTTCGAATTGATTGCAGCCTGATAAGCGATTACCCATGACCTCTCGTACTCGTATCCTCACCGGCATCACCACCACCGGTACGCCGCACCTGGGCAACTACGCCGGGGCCATCCGCCCTGCGATCGTGGCCAGCCGCGACCCCAACGCCGATTCGTTTTACTTCCTGGCTGACTACCATGCCCTGATCAAGTGCGATGACCCGCTGCGCATCCAGCGTTCGCGTCAGGAAATCGCTGCAACCTGGCTGGCGGCCGGCCTTGATGTCGAGCGTGTGACCTTCTACCGTCAGTCCGATATTCCGGAAATCCCCGAGCTGACCTGGCTGCTGACCTGCGTAGCGGCCAAGGGCCTGCTCAATCGGGCCCATGCCTACAAGGCCTCGGTAGACAAGAACCTGGAAAACGGCGAAGACCCGGATGCGGGCATCACCATGGGCCTGTACAGCTACCCGGTGCTGATGGCTGCGGACATTCTGATGTTCAATGCCAACAAGGTGCCTGTGGGGCGTGACCAGATCCAGCACGTTGAAATGGCCCGTGACATTGGCCAGCGCTTCAACCACCTGTTCGGCAATGGCAAAGAGTTTTTCGCCATGCCCGAAGCGCTGATCGAAGAAAGCGTGGCCACTTTGCCGGGTCTGGACGGTCGCAAGATGTCCAAGAGCTATGACAACACCATTCCGTTGTTCAGCAGCGCCAAGGACATGAAAAGCGCGATTTCGCGCATCGTTACCGACTCCCGTGCACCGGGCGAGGCGAAGGATCCGGACAACTCGCACCTGTTCACCCTGTACCAGGCATTCTCCACGCCTGAGCAGTCGGTTGAGTTCCGCAGCGAGCTGTTGCAGGGCCTGGGCTGGGGCGAAGCGAAAGAGCGCCTGTTCAAGCTGCTGGACGCCGAGCTGGGCGAGTCCCGCGAGCGTTACCACGACTTGATGTCGCGTCCTGATGATATGGAAGACATCCTGCTGGCTGGCGCCCAAAAAGCTCGCAAGATCGCAGCGCCTTTCCTTGTCGAATTGCGAGAAGCCGTTGGCTTGCGCTCGTTTGTCAGTGCCGCGCAAACCACTGCTGCGAGCAAAAAGAAAGCCGCCAAGGGCCCGCGCTTTGTCAGCTTCCGCGACGAAGACGGCAGCTTCCGTTTCCGCCTGCTGGCCGCTGCTGGCGAACAATTGCTGCTGTCGCGCAGCTTTGCCGACGGTAAAACCGCCGGTCAGGTGACCAAGCAGCTGCAATCCGGCGAGCCTCTGGATGTGCGCAGTGATGCGTTGAGCTTCAGTGTCTGGCTGGGCGACACCTGCGTGGCTGACAGCCCGGTATTTGCCGATGCCACAGCCAGAGATGAGGCAATCGAAGCGTTGCGCCTTGCGCTGGTACCCGTTCAAGACTGAGAAAGTGCGACGTTTCGTCTCAGGTTTGATTGCCATTCCCAAGGGTCGTCGCTACAGTGTCGGCCCGTTTTTGTTGCCTTGCTAACGAATTATGACGCCTCTAGAACGATATCAAGCAGATCTGAAACGCCCGGACTTCTTCCACGATGCCGCGCAGGAAAACGCTGTGCGCCATTTGCAGCGCCTGTACGACGACCTGGTCGCTTCCTCGCAGAGCAAGCCGGGCCTTTTCGGCAAGCTGTTCGGCAAAAAGGAGCAGACGCCGGTCAAGGGCCTCTACTTCTGGGGCGGTGTAGGCCGTGGCAAGACATATCTGGTCGATACGTTTTTCGATGCCCTGCCGTTCAAGGAGAAGGTGCGTACCCACTTCCACCGCTTCATGAAGCGCGTGCATGAAGAAATGCGCACCCTCAATGGCGAAAAGAACCCGCTGACCATTATCGCCAAGCGTTTTTCTGACGAGGCGCGGGTGATCTGCTTTGATGAATTCTTTGTGTCGGACATTACCGACGCCATGATTCTCGGCACCTTGATGGAAGAACTGTTCAAAAACGGTGTCACCCTGGTGGCTACGTCGAACATTGTGCCTGACGGTTTGTACAAGGACGGCTTGCAGCGTGCGCGCTTCTTGCCCGCCATTGCGCTGATCAAGCAGAACACCGAAATCGTCAACGTCGACAGCGGCGTCGACTATCGCTTGCGTCACCTTGAGCAGGCCGAACTGTTTCACTTTCCGTTGAACGAAGAGTCCGAGAAGAGCTTGAGAGAAAGCTTCAAGGCGCTGACTCACAACTCCAACAGGGCGATCGAAAACGATGATCTGATCATCGAGAACCGCACCATCCGTGCCTTGCGTACCTGTGATGATGTGGCCTGGTTCGAGTTTCGCGAGTTGTGCGACGGCCCGCGCAGCCAGAATGATTACATCGAGCTTGGCAAGATCTTCAACGCTGTAATCCTCAGCGGTGTAGAGCAGATGGAAGTGAAAACGGACGACATCGCCCGACGCTTTATCAACATGGTCGATGAGTTTTACGACCGCAACGTCAAGCTGATCATCTCGGCTGAAGTCGAGCTGAAAGACCTTTACAAGGGCGGGCGCCTGAACTTCGAGTTCCAGCGTACCCTCAGCCGTTTGCTGGAAATGCAGTCCCATGAATATCTGACGCGGGCGCACAAACCCTAGTCAAAAAAACGGCCTGCATTGCAGGCCTTTTTTATGCCCGCCTCAGGCCTCGGCGGCCTTGAATCCCAGGCGCTGCACGTACTTGGCAATGTCGCGGGCATGCCCGCAACCTATCAGCAGCCATATCAGGATCCGCGCCTTGTACGGGCAGAGAAACCCGCACATCAGCGCGCCGCGGTCGATCAGGTCCATCTCGCTGCCGATAAACCCGTAAGACGCTTCGGCGGTGGGGCCTGAACCTGTTCGTGACGCCACCAGAACCGGAATTTCCGTGGTGACCTGTTCGATCAGGTCGACCCATTCGACACTGACATGCCCGGCCCCGAAAGCACTGACCACCAGCGCGTCATACCCCAGGGCCAGCACATGCTCCAGCAGTACCGTGTCGGCAGACAGTGTTGCTGGCAGCAATGCGACCTTGTGATGAATGCTGCGGGGCATGGGCAGGACAGTGCGTGCGCAGGCTTTACGCAGATAAAGCACGCGATTTTCGAGCATTAGCCCGGCAGGGCCGAAAAACGGCGAGTTGAAGGCGTCCAGCGTTATTGATGAGCATTTGCGCACATGCAGCGGCTGGTGAATCTGGCCGTTCATTACCACTAGAACGCCTCGCTTGCGGCTCTGTGTATCGAGCGCAACCCTGGAGGCATCCAGCAGATTGGCGGGGCCATCTGCGCCGGGATGATCGCTGGGGTGCATGGCGCCGGTCAGCACAAGTGGCACATCGGCATCCCATAACAGGTCAAGGAAGAATGCAGTTTCTTCCAGGGTGTCGGTGCCTTGGGTGATGACGATGCCCAGCGCGCCCAGCTTCACTTGCTCCTGGGCCCAGATCAGCACTTCAAGCAGCAGATTGAAATCCAGGGAGGCGCTGGGAACCAGGCACAGGGTCTCGATATGAACGTCCAGCCCTTCGTGCAGCTGCGAAATGCCGTCAAGCAGTGCTTCGCCAGTGATCACGGGTTGTGCGCCTGAGCCGGGCTGTGTTGTGCGCATGCTCACGGTGCCACCCAGGGCTCCTATGGAAAGGATGGGCAGGGAGTTGTGATTGAGTCTTTGCGCCATGCTGCGTACCTCCGCCAGTGGCCGGTGAAGCCTCTTCTTGTGAGTGCCCCTGGTTGGAGGGCATTTCATCAGAGGCTTTTTGGGCTGGCGGAGAAATCAGATTGTTCCGCTTGGTGTGTAGTACAACGCTTAGATTTAAGCGACCTGATTGAGGCCTGCATGCAGGAACTGCTGACGATACTGGTTTGGTGAAAGCTCTGTGTGTTGGCGAAACAGACGCGCGAAGAAGCTTGCGTCGTCGTAGCCCACGTCATAGCTGATGGTCTTGATGCTTTTGCGGGTGGCCGAGAGCAGGCCCTTGGCGGTTTCTATGCGCAGGCGTTGCAGGTAGTGCAAGGGTTTGTCGCCGGTGGCCAGCTGAAAGCGGCGCATGAAGTTGCGGATGCTCATGCCGTGATCGCGGGCGACATCTTCAAAGCGGAACTTGTCGGCGAAGTGCTCTTCGAGCCAATGCTGGATTTGCAGGATGATCACGTCCTGGTGCAGCTTCTGGCCGCCAAAGCCGATGCGCCCCGGGGTGTAATTGCGCTGTACTTCGTAAAGGATGTCGCGGGCTACGGCCTGGGCGATATTGGCGCCGCAAAAACGCTCGATCATGTAAATGTAGAGGTCGCAGGCTGAGGTAGGCCCGCCGGCGCAATAGAGGTTGTCGGCGTCGGTAAGGTGTTTGTCCTGGTTGAGGTGCACCAGGGGATAGCGCCGGGCAAAGGTGTCGAAGAAACGCCAGTAGGTGGTGGCCTCTTTGCCATCGAGCAGCCCGGCTTCAGCGAGCCAGAAGACTCCGGTGGCTTCAGCGCACAGGACAGCGCCGCGGGCATGCTGTTCGCGCAGCCAGGGCAGTACTTGCGGATAGCGCTGGCAGAGGGTGTCGAAATCGTCACCGAAGGCCGGCAGGATAATGATGTCGCTATCCTCCAGGCCGCCGTCCACAGGGAGCACCACATTGCTGAAGCTGGTGGCCGGTTTGCCGTCGGGGCTGACCAGGCGTGTCTCGAAAGTGGGGGTCAGGCCTTGTCCCAGCTGCTTGCCGTGACGCAGGCTGGCGAGGTGAAAGAAATCCTTGGCATGCATCAGGGTCGACGCGAAAACCCGATCGATGGCCAAAATGCTGACACGCCGCAGCGGCGTGGAGAGTTGATTAGACATAGACATATTTTGATTATTCTTATAGGTGAAATTGGTCAACTTACGGCTGGATCGTCTTATGTTTTTTCCTGTGTGTCCAGAGGTTGCTACTTTTGTGGCCGCGGGCTTGCTCGCGATGGCATCCATGGGGTTTCTCTGAAACACCGCGTCGCCTGCATCGCGAGCAAGCCCGCTCCCGCAAGGGGGCGGTGGTTCAAGGTGCCGGGTTTGGCTGGTCCTTGTGGATGGCGTCGATACCGGCCAGCACCTCATCCGACAGTTTCAGGTCGAAGCTGGCGATATTGCTTTCGAGTTGCTCCATGGTCGTGGCACCAATGATATTGCTGGTGACGAACGGTTGGCGGGTGACGAAGGCCAGGGCCATTTGCGCAGGGTCCAGGCCATGTTCGCGGGCCAGTGCCACGTAACGCTCGCTGGCAGCCACGGCCTGCGGGTTTGAATAGCGCGAGAAGCGGCTGTAGAGGGTCAGGCGGCCTTTTGGTGGTTGGGCGCCGCCACCGTACTTGCCCGAGAGCATGCCGAACGCCAGGGGCGAGTAGGCGAGCAGGCCGCACTGCTCGCGAATGGCGATTTCCGCCAGGCCCACTTCAAAGCTGCGGTTAAGCAGGCTGTAGGGGTTCTGGATCGATACGGCGCGCGGCCAGCCGCGACTTTCGGCCAGTTGCAGGAACTTCATGGTGGCCCACGGCGTTTCATTGGACAGGCCGATGTGGCGGATCTTGCCGGCCCTGACCTGCTCGTCGAGTGCCTCGAGAGTGTCTTCCAGCGGGGTGAAGTCTTCGTCGGCGTTGTGGGTGTAACCCAACTGGCCGAAGAAGTTGGTGCTGCGCTCGGGCCAGTGCAACTGGTAGAGGTCGATCCAGTCGGTTTGCAGGCGCTTGAGGCTGGCGTCCAGGGCTTGCACGATATGGCTGCGGTTGTGCTTGAGGTGGCCGTCACGGATGTAGTCGATGCCGTTGCCGGGGCCGGCGATCTTGCTCGCCAGCACCCAGTCGGCACGATCACCGCGTTCCTTGAACCAGTTACCGATAAAACGCTCGGTGGTGGCGTAGGTTTCGGCCTTGGGTGGCACCGGGTACATTTCGGCGGTGTCGATAAAGTTGATGCCGGCATTTTTGGCGCAGGCGATCTGCTCAAAGGCTTCGGTCTGGGTGTTCTGTTCACCCCAGGTCATGGTCCCGAGGGCGATTGCGCTTACTTTCAGATCGGTACGGCCAAGCTTTCGGTAGTCCATCGGGTGCTCCTTCGGGTAAACAAACATAAAAGCAGGTTGTAATTTTTTGCGCAATCTGGATAATTGCCCACCTCTTTCTGCAGTGGAAGTGATGCGCCGCCTGCCGAAGAATCTTGCCGTTGAACGGACGCGCTGACCCGAGCCCCCGATAGCGTCTGTATCCGGCTGCCTTTGACTTGTCAAAGTACGCACTATTCAGTAAGATCCGCCGTCTAATTTACAGGGCGGCCCCTGAGGCTATAAAGAATGAAAACTTTTACTGCTAAACCAGAAACAGTAAAGCGCGACTGGTTTGTCGTCGACGCTGCTGGTCAGACCCTGGGTCGTCTGGCCACCGAGATCGCGAGCCGTCTGCGTGGCAAGCACAAGCCGGAATACACTCCGCACGTTGACACCGGTGACTACATCGTTGTTATCAACGCTGAGCAAATCCGTGTTACTGGTGCTAAAACCACTGACAAGATGTACTACTCTCACTCCGGTTTCCCGGGCGGGATTAAGTCGATCAACTTCGAAAAGCTGATCGCCAAAGCTCCTGAGCGCGTGATCGAGACCGCGGTTAAAGGCATGCTGCCTAAAAACCCACTGGGTCGCGACATGTACCGTAAGCTGAAAGTCTATGCGGGCGCTGCTCACCCTCATACTGCTCAGCAGCCCCAAGAACTGAAGTTTTAACGGAATAGTTCATTATGTCGGCGACTCAAAACTACGGCACTGGCCGTCGTAAAACCGCAACCGCTCGCGTTTTCCTGCGTCCGGGTACCGGTAACATCTCCATCAACAACCGCACTCTGGAGAATTTCTTCGGTCGCGAAACTGCCCGTATGGTAGTTCGTCAGCCGTTGGAACTGACTGAGACTGTCGAGAAATTCGACATCTACGTCACCGTGATCGGTGGTGGTGTAAGTGGTCAAGCTGGCGCAATCCGCCACGGTATCACTCGCGCACTGATGCAGTATGACGAAACCCTGCGTGGCGCTCTGCGCAAAGCTGGCTTCGTTACTCGCGATGCTCGTGAAGTTGAACGTAAGAAAGTCGGTCTGCGTAAAGCGCGTAAGCGTCCGCAGTACTCGAAGCGTTAATTCGCAGCTTCGTTCAAAAAAGCCCAGCCTCCTTCGGGAGCTGGGCTTTTTTTATGGGCGATGATTTAGCGGTGTGACAACTTGCCACATCCAGCAAACGCCTATACTACAAGGCCTGTAGCCGCCCCAGAGCGGTAATTACCTTGTAAGACTAGGGGCTTTTCATTACCATTCTGCAAAATTTTTATAAGTAATAGATGCATATTTAGTAGATGCCTGATTTAACAGGCCACAAAGCTGATGGGAGAGGACTGAATGAGCAATGACGGCGTAAATGTCGGCCGGCGTCGCTTCCTCGTAGCAGCCACATCCGTGGTGGGTGCTGCAGGAGCGGTGGGGGCGGCGGTCCCGTTCGTGGGGTCGTGGTTTCCCAGTGCCAAGGCGAAAGCCGCTGGCGCACCGGTGAAAGTGAATATTGCAAAGGTTGAGCCAGGTCAGCAAATGATTGCTGAATGGCGTGGCCAGCCGGTATTCATCGTACGTCGCACCGAGGAAATCCTGGCAAATCTGAAGAAGATTGAAGGGCAGCTTGCTGACCCGGATTCCAAGCAATCTGATCAGCCTGCTTATGTAAATCCGGAGCTGCGGTCGATCAAGCCAGAAATTCTGTTGTTGATCGGTATTTGCACCCACTTGGGTTGCTCGCCTACGTTCCGTCCCGAGGTCGCGCCGGTTGATCTTGGCAAGGACTGGGTAGGCGGCTATTTCTGCCCTTGTCATGGTTCGCACTATGATCTGGCCGGCCGCGTCTACAAGGCCCAGCCAGCGCCGCTGAACCTGCCAGTGCCGCCGTACTACTATGAGACGGACAACATTGTCGTCGTTGGCCTCGATGGGGAGAACGCGTAATGAGCAAGTTCATGGATTGGGTAGATGCCCGCTTCCCCGCCACCAAAATGTGGGAAGACCACCTCAGCAAGTATTACGCTCCGAAGAACTTCAACTTCTTCTATTTCTTTGGTTCTCTCGCACTGCTCGTTCTGGTCAACCAGATCGTTACCGGTGTGTGGCTGACCATGAGCTACACGCCATCGGCAGAAGAGGCGTTTGCTTCTGTCGAATACATCATGCGTGACGTCGAATACGGTTCAATCCTGCGCTTGCTGCACTCTACCGGTGCATCGGCGTTCTTTATCGTCGTCTACCTGCACATGTTCCGTGGCCTGCTCTACGGCTCTTACCAGAAGCCCCGTGAGCTGGTCTGGCTGTTCGGCATGATGATTTATCTGGCCCTGATGGCTGAAGCCTTTATGGGTTACCTGCTGCCTTGGGGGCAAATGTCCTACTGGGGCGCCCAGGTGATCATTTCGCTGTTCGGTGCGATCCCGGTTATCGGTAACGACCTGACCCAGTGGATTCGTGGTGACTACCTGATCTCCGGTATTACCCTGAACCGCTTCTTTGCCCTTCACGTCGTGGCCTTGCCTATCGTAATCCTGGGCCTGGTGGTGCTGCACATTCTTGCCCTGCACGAAGTCGGCTCCAACAACCCGGACGGCGTGGATATCAAGAAACACAAAGACGAAAACGGCATACCGCTGGATGGCATTCCCTTCCACCCGTACTACACCGTGAAAGATATCGTCGGCGTAGTGGTATTCCTGTTTATCTTCTGCTCGATTGTGTTCTTCTTCCCGGAAATGGGTGGTTACTTCCTGGAAAAACCGAACTTTGAACAGGCTAACGCCTTTAAAACGCCGGAGCACATTGCCCCTGTCTGGTACTTCACGCCGTTCTACGCGATCTTGCGTGCCATCCCGGACAAGCTGCTTGGCGTGATTGCCATGGGCGCCGCGATTGCCGTGCTGTTCGTGTTGCCGTGGCTTGACCGCAGTCCGGTCAAATCCATGCGCTACAAAGGCTGGATGAGCAAGGTATGGCTGTGGGTGTTCTGCATCTCCTTCGTGATTCTGGGTGTGCTGGGTGTCTTGGCTCCTACCCCGGGCCGCACGCTGCTGTCGCAGGTGTGTACGTTCCTGTACTTCGCCTACTTCATTCTGATGCCGTTCTACACCAGGCTTGAGAAGACCAAACCGGTTCCGGAAAGGGTGACTGGCTGATGAAAAAGCTATTTGCTGTATTGATGTTCGCGGTAATGCCTGTGTTCTCCTTTGCGGCAGAGCAAGGCGTGCAGCTCGACAAGGTCGACATCGATGTTTCTGACAAGGCGGCCCTGCAGGATGGTGCGCGTACGTTCGCCAACTACTGCATGGGTTGTCACAGTGCCAAGTTCCAGCGTTATGAGCGGGTCGCTGATGACCTGGGCATTCCCCATGAGGTCATGCTCGATAACCTGGTGTTCACCGGTGCCAAGATTGGCGACCACATGAACATCGGCATGCAGCCTAACGATGCCAAGGCCTGGTTCGGTGCTGCACCGCCTGACCTTACACTGGTGGCCCGTGTGCGTGGCACGGACTGGCTGTACAGCTACCTGCGTGCCTTTTACGAAGACCCGTCGCGCCCTTGGGGTGTGAACAACAAAGTGTTCCCGAACGTGGGCATGCCCAACGTGCTGGCACCGTTGCAGGGTCGTCAGGTTATCGGTTGCAAGCAAGTACAGATCGTCGAAGACGGCAAGAAGCAGTATGATCCGCTCACCGGCACGCCTTTGACCCATGAAGCGTGCGACCAGCTGACAGTGCTGCCAAAAACCGGCGCCCTGACTGAAGAGCAGTTCGATGAGAAGATCAAGAACCTTGTGACCTTCCTGGCCTACTCGGCCAACCCGGTGAAGCTGGAGCATCAGCGCATCGGTACTTACGTGCTGATCTACCTGGCCTTCCTTTTTGTATTCGCTTATCTGCTCAAGCGCGAATACTGGAAAGATGTGCACTGATATAGTTACACGCAATGCTGTTAATCGTGCGCGCCCAAGGGTGTCTCTGAAAAGGTAACAGTGCAGGGCGGGTGACAGGCGGGGTCAATGACCTTGCCAGTCACCTGGCCTGTGGTTATCAGAGGCTTTCCTTGGGCGCGTTCGTTTTTCCGCTCCCGATAATTTCAACAAGCGAGGAGGACCGCCATGGGCGTGACCAATCGGTTGGCCTGTTACTCCGACCCCGCCGACCACTATTCCCACCGAGTGCGCATTGTGCTCGCAGAGAAAGGTGTCAGCGCCGAGATCATCAGTGTGGAGGCGGGCCGTCAGCCGCCGAAGCTGATCGAAGTGAACCCCTACGGCAGCCTGCCAACCCTGGTCGATCGTGACCTGGCGTTGTGGGAGTCGACTGTGGTGATGGAATATCTGGATGAGCGCTATCCGCATCCGCCGCTGTTGCCGGTGTACCCGGTGGCACGGGCTAATAGCCGTCTGCTGATTCATCGTATTCAGCGCGACTGGTGTGCGCTGGTCGACCTGATTCTTGATTCGCGGACCAAGGAGCCGGCGCGCGTGCAGGCCCGCAAGGAGTTGCGCGAGAGCCTGACGGGTGTTTCTGCATTATTTGCCGACAAACCTTTTTTCCTCAGTGATGAGCAAAGTCTGGTCGACTGCTGTCTATTGCCGATACTCTGGCGTCTGCCTGTTTTGGGTATTGAATTGCCGCGGCCAGCCAAGCCGTTGCTCGACTATATGGAGCGCCAATTTGCGCGTGAGGCTTTCCAGGCGAGTCTGTCTGGTGTCGAACGCGACATGCGCTAAAGCTTTAGGAGCCCTCGATGAATTCAAGTCGACCTTATCTGGTGCGTGCGCTCTACGAGTGGATCGTTGATAACGACTGCACTCCGCACATGCTGGTTAACTCTGACTACCCCAAGGTGCAAGTGCCTGCGGGTTTTGCCAGTGACGGGCAGATTGTCCTCAATGTTTCGCCAACCGCCGTGCGTCAATTGCACATGGACAACGAAGCAGTAAGCTTTGAAGGGCGCTTTGGTGGTGTGCCACACACCTTGTACGTGCCTATTGCAGCCATTCTGGGCGTTTACGCCCGTGAGAACGGCCAGGGCATGGTGTTTGACCTGGAAGAGCCTCTCGAGGCTGATGACGAGGTTGAGCCGGGTGATGATAGTCCGCCGCCAGGCTCCGAGCCGCCGCGACCTACAGGCCGGCCAAGCCTGAAAGTGGTGAAGTAATAAAAAAGGCGACCTGAAAAGGTCGCCTTTTTTGTGTCTGGCAGCCGTGGCCGTCAGTCGATGTACTCAAACAGTTTGACGATTTTCTGCACCCCGGAAACACCTTGCACCAGGCTGGTGGCGCGGGCGGCCTCCTGTTTGGTGACCAGGCCGAGCATGTAGACGATACCGTTCTCGGTGACGATTTTGATGCGTGAGCCAGGGATGGCGCTGTCAGTCAGCATCTGGGTCTTGATTTTGGTGGTCAGCCAGGCGTCGTTGTTGCGCGCCAGGATTGACGAAGGAGCCATGACCTGCAGCTCGTTGTTGACCTTTTTCACCCGCTGGACTGAAGCTGCCGCCTGTTCGGCCTGGGCCTTGAGGTCTGCACGCGGGGTCTGGCCGGCCAGCAGCACGATACCGTTGTAGCTGGTGACGACGATGTGCGAACCGGTATCCAGATCCGGATTGGCCTTGGCCACGTTCACGGCGACCTTGGTTTCGATCAGCGAGTCATCGATTTTACTGCCGAAGGTGCGGGTGCCGCGATCATCCTCGATAGGGGTGTCGCGGGTAGCGGTCAGTACCGAGCTGCAACCGGCGGTCAGACCAAGACACAGGGTCAGGGCTACCAGGCCTAGGCGATTTAAAGTCATTCTTCACTCCCGAACAGTTGGCTGTCGATCAGATCGCACAAGCAGTGGATCGCCAGCAGGTGGACTTCTTGGATGCGTGCAGTGACGCTGGAAGGAACGCGGATCTCCACGTCCTCGGGTAGCAGCAGCGAGGCCATGCCGCCGCCATCACGGCCCGTCATTGCGACCACGATCATTTCGCGATCGTGGGCCGCCTGGATGGCCTGGATGATGTTGGCCGAGTTGCCGCTGGTGGAAATGGCCAGCAGCACGTCGCCGGGCTGGCCCAGGGCGCGGATCTGCTTGGAGAAAATTTCGTTGAAGCTGTAGTCGTTGGCGATCGAGGTGATCGTCGACGTGTCGGTGGTCAGTGCGATGGCAGGCAGGCTCGGGCGCTCGCGCTCGAAGCGGTTGAGCAGCTCGGATGAGAAGTGCTGGGCGTCGCCTGCCGACCCGCCATTGCCGCACGAGAGCATCTTGCCTTCATTGAGCAGTGCGTTAACCATCACCTGGCTGGCTTGCTCGATATGAGGGGCAAGCACTTCCATCGCCTGCTGCTTGGTGTCGATGCTGGCCTGAAAAAGCTGGCGAATCCGGGATTGCATGTCCATCTATGTGACCTTAAGTAGGGCGGCTGGTCGGGCGTGAACCAGGTGTTCCTGGGTGACTTCCCGGCACAAGAATGTGCAGCCCGCAAAGCAAAGCAAAATCGTTGAAAAAGGGAGCTGGAATCGGCCTGGCAGCGCTACTGGCTGTCAAAGGCATTCCGTAGCCAGTTCAGTCGGGGTGTTGTGCTGTCCATCGTCACCACGTCAAAGCGGCACGGGTGATTGGCCCAGCGTGTCTGTTGCTGCAAGAAATGCTGGGCGGCAAGTATCAGTTTTTGACGCTTGCGGCCGTCAATACTGGCCAGTGCGCCACCCCATTGCGCATGTTGACGGTAACGAACTTCGACGAATACTACTGTATCGCCGTCAAGCATGACCAGATCCAGCTCGCCGCGCCTGCATGCCCAGTTCTGTGCCAGCAGGCGCAAACCCTGTTGCTCAAGATGCCGCAGCGCGAGGCGCTCGGCATCCTTGCCAGTTTGCTGGCTTGAGCGTTCGGGCATCAGTTGGCGGTAGCCGGCAGGCGTTGAGGCTGGCCATTGGCGAATTCGGCCCATTGCAGTTGACGTTCTACACGTTGGGTCGGGCTCATGCTCAAGCTGCCGGACATACCGTCGATCCGGCTGTCGGGCAGGGCTTTAAGCTGGCCCAGGCTCGGTGCCAGGCGGTAGGCGTCGATACCCATCGCATACAGGCGGCCCAGGCTGCCGCCTGCTTGCGGCCATTGTGCGGTCACTTGCTGGCGTAGCGGGTTGTTCGGGTCGAGGAGCCAGGGGGTCTCGCAAAAACGGATGCCGTTCATGTCGTTGTACTGGTTCTGGTCGCCGCTGGCGCTGAATACGTGGGAGGTTGCGTATACCGGCAGATCACCTGCGTACTGGTAGTTCAGCGTGGGTTTGATCTGCTGGGCCTGCTGCGGGGTCGCAGCGAGGAACAGGAACTGCATGTCCTGGCGACGCGTTGGTTCGCTCGAGCCGCCGTTTTTGCGCAGTTGCACCAGATCCGCCACTTGCTGGGCAAGGGCTACAGGTTTGTCGATATGTTCAACGCCAACGACGGTGCCGCCATGGGCTTCCCATTCCTGGCGGAATGCCTTGAGCACGCGATCGCCCCACTCACCGACCGGGACCATGGCGCCAGCGCGGGTCAGGCCGTCGGCCCGGGCGCGGCGAGCCACTTCGCGGGCTTCGTCTTCAGCCGCCAGGCCGAACTGAAACAGTTGCGCCGGGCCTTGGGTGCCCTCGCTGTAGTTCAGGGCCAGGGTGGTAATCGGCAGTTGCGGGCGGCTGTTCAGTTGCTTGACCAGGTTTTTTTCCAGTGGGCCAACCACCAGTTGCACGCCGTCGGCTTGTGCCTGGCGGTAGAACTCGTCCAGCGAGGTCAGGCGCGAGCTGTCATAGAACTGAATGCTCGGCGGGTTCTGGCCGGCTTGCTGGGCCTGATAGTGTGCAGCCATAAAGCCATCGCGCAGTGCTTTGCTCACCGAGGCCAGTTGGCCGTCCTGTGGCAGCAGCAGGGCGATCTTGGTCAGGGGCTGGCTGGCCAGCTCCTTGAGCTTGACCAGTGGGGTCGGCAGCTGGATAGCGGCCGGGTGGGCCGGGTTCTGTGCGCGCCATTGATCAATCGCGTTCTGTTGGTCTTGCAGGGTGCCGGCGCTTTTCACCGCCAGGGCCAGGGACATCCAGCCGCTCAGTAGATCATTGCCCTGGGCGTGCAGTTGCTCGGCCGGCAAGCTGGCCACCAGTGCCCAGATAGCGTCGTTGTTGCTGTTGGCGGCATCGCCGGTCAGGTTCGGGCTCAGCGCTGCGCGTTCACGGGCGGCGGCCAGGGCCTGGCCGTCAGCCTCCAGGGCGCGGGCATGTACGGTACGGGTGCGCACTTGCAGGTCGACGGGCAGCTCGCCCAGGATCGATGTGCTTGGATGATTCAGGGCGGCGACTGCGGCCTTGGGATCATTGCGGTTCATCGCCAGTTCGGCTGCCAGGGTGTTGGCAAAAACCTGTTGTGCGGGCTTGAGCTGGTCCAGCGGGACCATGGCCAGGATCTGCGCGGCGCGGGCGTTGTTTTGCTGGCGCAGGGCAAGGTCGGCTGCCGACAGGCGCAACAGGGCGGCTTTTTCCGGATTGGTGCTCTCGGTGGCCTGCTGGAGCAATTGCTCAAGGCTGGCATCCGGGGTCCGTGGAAGTTCGCCAAGGCTGGACGAGGGCGAGCTGGCGCAAGCCGCCAGCAGGGCAGCGAGGCAGAGGGCAGTGAACAGCCGCAGGCAAGCGATCATGTAGTGTTCCTGATACTCGATCAAATGAGTTGGGAAGTGTACCCAAGCACTGGCCGGGGCGCGATGTTAGAGGCAATAAAGCCTGAATTTAGATGCGTTATGTACGTTGTGGCATTAAAAGTTTACCCGGTTGGCGTTTTGCGGCCTGCAGGGTGGGTGCGTTCATGAGGGCTCTACGCGCTACAATGGCGCCTTTAACTCTTATGAGGTGTGCGTTTTGACTGCTCCAGGTGATTTGAATTCCGTTCTTGGCTCACTTTATGTGGTGGCCACGCCCATCGGTAACCTGGACGACATCAGTGCGCGTGCGCTCAAGGTATTGCGTGATGTATCGCTGATTGCGGCCGAAGACACGCGCCACTCCCTGCGCTTGATGCAGCATTTTGGTATCTCCACGCCGCTGGGTGCCTGTCACGAGCATAACGAGCGTGATGAAGGCAGTCGGTTTATCCAGCGTTTGCTGGCGGGTGAAGATGTGGCATTGATCTCGGATGCCGGTACCCCGCTGATCTCCGACCCCGGCTATCACCTCGTGCGTCAGGCGCGCGCTGCCGGGATCAAGGTCGTGCCCGTGCCGGGAGCCTGCGCCTTGATCGCCGCCTTGTCGGCTGCGGGGCTGCCTTCTGATCGCTTTATCTTTGAGGGGTTCCTGCCGGCCAAGGCGGTTGGGCGTCGTTCGCGGCTGCAATTACTTAAGGAAGAGCCGCGCACACTGATTTTTTACGAGGCCCCGCACCGTATTCTTGAGTGCCTGCAAGATCTTGAATTGGTATTCGGGCCCGAGCGCCCGGCATTGCTGGCGCGTGAGCTGACTAAAACATTCGAGACGCTCAAAGGTTTGCCTCTGTCCGAGCTGCGCGCTTTTGTTGAAGGCGACAGTAACCAGCAGCGCGGCGAGTGTGTGGTTCTGGTTGCCGGCTGGACTGCGCCAGAAACGGAAGACGCGGTCAGCAGTGAGGCAATGCGTATTCTCTACTTGCTGCTTAAAGAAATGCCGCTCAAGCGTGCTGCTGCACTTGCAGCTGAAATAACCGGTGAGCGCAAAAACGTGTTGTACCAAGTTGCACTTGAAAAGCAGAAAAGTGAGTAACAATTGATATCGGGTGATGGCACTTTGATATTTCTTTGTGTTCTAGCCCGTGGCTAAAGGCCGCAAGTCAGGCAAATCAACCTGCCTTGCGGCTTTTAACGCTTGTTCTATACGCTCTGTACAGTTAATCTTCGCGCCGGAGAGTCGATTGGACAGTCGCTGCCCTCTATGAAAATTAGGGGGGGG
Organism: Pseudomonas bubulae; assembly: GCF_900618535.1. Lineage (GTDB taxonomy): Bacteria > Pseudomonadota > Gammaproteobacteria > Pseudomonadales > Pseudomonadaceae > Aquipseudomonas > Aquipseudomonas bubulae. Next base: position 388,943 of record NZ_UYJA01000002.1, read on the forward strand.
AGGAAAGTCCGGGCTCCATAGGGCGAAGTGCCAGGTAATGCCTGGGAGGCGTGAGCCTACGGAAAGTGCCACAGAAAATAACCGCCTAAGCGCTTCGGCGCCGGTAAGGGTGAAAAGGTGCGGTAAGAGCGCACCGCACGACTGGCAACAGTTCGTGGCTAGGTAAACCCCACTTGGAGCAAGACCAAATAGGGTCCCAAGGCGTGGCCCGCGCTGGGACCGGGTAGGTTGCTAAAGATGTCCAGTGATGGCCATCGTAGACGAATGACTGTTCACGACAGAACCCGGCTTACAGATCGACTCTCCACCTTTTTTTCTTCTGCCTGCGCTGCAGGCAGATTGCTATATTCGCAATTGCCTTATCCCCCCCTGCAATTCATCGCAAGATTATTTCCCGACGTAATGCCGAAAAGTTCTTACTCTTAACAAACTACTTTAAGTTTGAAGTCCAGAGCTTTGAATTTGCGGCGCGTCGCGGGTCAAAAAATCTCTCCGCTTACTGCTCCACGTCTATTTCCCCTCCTAAATCTCCGTTATGTAAGGGTTTTCCTGTAGGCCGCTCCTTGACGGTGGTGTGGGCGCATTCCTATAGTGTGCATAAGTGGTGAAAAGTGGCGTGAAGTGGGTTTTTTAGACGTAAAACGCTAATATTTGGAGATGCGGCCAGTGTTTCGCGGAGCCAACGCAATCAGTCTCGATGCCAAGGGCCGTCTCGCAATGCCGAGCCGGTACCGTGACGAGTTGAATTTGCGCAGTTCCGGGCAACTGATCGTGACCATTGATGCCGTTGATCCCTGCTTGTGTGTGTACCCCCTCGATGAGTGGGAGTTGATTGAAACCAAGCTTCGGGCGTTGCCTTCGCTGCGTGAAGAAAACCGCCGCTTGCAACGTCTGTTGATTGGTAACGCCGTCGACCTTGAGCTCGATGGCAGTGGTCGTTTTCTGGTACCGCCCCGCTTGCGTGAATATGCCCGACTGGACAAGCGCGCAATGCTGGTGGGCCAGCTGAACAAGTTTCAACTGTGGGACGAGGATGCTTGGGAGGCGGTTTCTGCCGCTGACCTTGCAGCCATTCAACAACCGGGCGCGATGCCTGACGAACTGCGTGATTTAATTCTGTGACTATAGATAGCGGCTTCAACCACATCACCGTACTGCTCGACGAAGCCGTAGAGGCTCTCGCCGTACGCCCTGATGGATGCTATCTGGATGGCACCTTCGGTCGCGGCGGACATAGCCGCCTGATACTCCAGAAGCTGGGCCCTGAGGGGCGTCTGCTCGGGTTCGATAAAGATCCACAAGCGATTGCCACCGGGCAAGCGCTGGCGGCCGAAGACGGCCGCTTTGTCATTGTGCAGCGCAGTTTTGCGGAAATGGGATCCGAAATTGCCGAGCGCGGTCTGGCTGGCAAGGTCGACGGCGTGTTGCTTGATCTGGGTGTCTCTTCGCCACAGCTTGACGACCCGGAGCGCGGCTTCAGCTTTATGAATGACGGCCCGCTGGACATGCGTATGGACCCTGATCGCGGTATCAGCGCGGCCGAGTTCGTCAACACTGCCTCCCAGGAGGAAATCGCCCGCGTATTCAAGGAATACGGCGAAGAGCGGTTTTCCGGTCGCATGGCCCGTGCGGTTGTCGAACGTCGCGATATCAAGCCGTTCGAGCGTACAGGCGACCTGGCCGAAGTGCTGAAAGTGGCCAACCCGGCCTGGGAGAAGGGCAAGCACCCGGCGACCCGCACTTTCCAGGGCCTGCGCATTCATGTGAACAACGAACTGGGTGACCTTGAGGCTGGCCTTGAAGCTGCCCTTGAGTCCCTGGCTATCGGCGGCCGCCTGGTCGTTATCAGCTTCCACTCGCTGGAAGACCGCATCGTCAAACTGTTTATGCGCAAACTGGTCAAGGGCGAGCCCGACAACCTGCCGCGCGGCTTGCCCGTGCAGCACGTTGCCTTCGAACCGAAGATCAAGATTCATGGCAAGGCACAGACCGCGTCCGATGCCGAACTCAAAGCCAATCCGCGCTCGCGCAGCGCTGTCATGCGCGTCGCGGAGAAGCTTCGTTGAACAAGCTCTTCGCCAAACCACTTCCCGGCGGAAGTTTTTTCATGCTGCTGTTGTTTATTGGCGTGCTGGTTTCGGCTGTGGGCGTTTCGTATAGCGCCCACTGGAACCGCCAGTTGCTCAACACCCTGTACGGGGAGCTGAGCGTACGGGACAAGGCGCAGGCCGAATGGGGCCGCCTGATTCTCGAGCAGAGCACCTGGACTGCCCATAGCCGCATCGAAACCCTGGCCAGCGAACAACTGAAGATGCGCATTCCTGGCGCAGCAGAAGTTCGAATGGTGGCGCCATGATCAAACTCGAAGGCGCGCTCTATCCGTGGCGTTTTCGTGTGGTGCTGGCATTGCTGGCACTGCTGGTAGGTGCAATCGCGTGCCAGATCGTTTATCTGCAAGTTATCGACCATGACTTCCTCAAGGGCCAGGGCGATGCTCGCAGCTTGCGGCATATCCCTATCCCTGCACACCGTGGCCTGATTACCGACCGCAATGGCGAGCCTTTGGCCGTGAGCACGCCGGTGACCACCCTGTGGGCCAATGCCAAGGAAATGCAGGTTGCCAAAGACCGTTGGCCAGCCCTGGCACACGCGCTTGGGCAAGACCCCAAGGTGCTGACCGCACGCCTGGAACAGCAAGCCAACAAAGAATTTATCTATCTGGTGCGGGGCCTGACTCCCGAGCAGGGCCAGGTGGTGCTCGACCTCAAGGTGCCGGGTGTTTATGGCATTGAAGAGTTCCGTCGTTTCTACCCTGCGGGTGAGGTGACGGCGCATATGGTCGGCTTTACCGATATCGACGATAAAGGACGCGAAGGCGTCGAACTGGCCTATGACGAATGGCTGGCCGGGGTGCCGGGCAAGCGGCAAGTGATCAAGGACCGGCGCGGGCGTCTGATCAAAGACGTGCAAGTGACCAAAAACGCCAAGGCCGGCAAGACCTTGGCGTTGTCGATTGACCTGCGCCTGCAATACCTGGCCAACCGCGAACTGCGCAATGCGCTGGTCGAGAACGGCGCCAAGGCTGGCAGCCTGGTGATCATGGATGTGAAGACCGGCGAGATTCTGGCCATGGTCAACCAACCCACCTACAACCCGAATAACCGTCGCAACCTGCAACCGGCGATGATGCGTAACCGCGCCATGATCGACGTGTTCGAGCCGGGCTCGACGGTCAAACCGATCTCCATGAGTGCCGCCCTGGAAACCGGGCGCTGGAAACCCACCGACAAGGTTGAGGTGTACCCGGGCACCTTGCAGCTGGGCAAATACACCATTCGTGACGTATCGCGCACTGAAGGTCCGGTCCTCGACCTGACCGGCATCCTGATCAACTCCAGTAACGTGGGGATGAGCAAGGTGGCCTTCGATATCGGCGGTGAAGCGATCTTCCGCCAGATGGCCAAGATGGGCCTGGGCCAGGACACCGGTCTGGGCTTCCCGGGCGAGCGTGTGGGAAACCTGCCCAACTACCGTGAATGGCGCAAGGCGGAAACCGCGACCCTGTCTTACGGCTACGGCGTGTCCGTGACCGCGATCCAGCTGGTGCATGCCTTCTCGGCCCTGGCCAACAACGGCAAGCTCGCTCCGCTGACCCTGCTCAAGACAGACAAGGACAAACCTGTTCAGGCCGCTCAGGTCATGCCGGAGCAAGTCGCCAAGACGCTGCAGGGAATGCTCCAGGAAGTAATCGAAAACCCGCGTGGTGTATGGCGTGCCAAGGTTCCGGCGTATCACGTCGGCGGCAAGTCGGGTACGGCGCGTAAAACCACGGGTGGTGGCGTAAAAGGCTACGCAGTGAACTCCTACCGTTCCCTGTTTGCCGGCTTTGGTCCCATGAGCGACCCGCGGTACGCGATCGTCGTGGTGATCGATGAGCCGAGCAAGGCGGGCTACTTCGGTGGTCTGGTTTCGGCACCGGTATTCAGCAAAGTCATGTCCGGTACGCTGCGTCTGATGAACGTGATCCCGGATAACCTGCCAACGGCAGCGGAGCAACAAGCAGCGGCAGCCGCTGCAGCAGCCAAAGGAGGGCGTGGCTAATGTCCCTGAGCCTGAACAAGATTTTTCCTCACGCCGGTCACGATCTGCTGATCCGTGAACTGACCCTCGACAGCCGCAATGTACGCGCAGGTGATCTGTTCCTTGCGGTGCCTGGCGGCAAGCTCGATGGTCGTGAACATATCGCTGACGCCCTTAAGCGCGGCGCTGCTGCCGTGGCCTATGAAGTGGACGGCGCTGATGTGCTGCCTATCTCTGCCGTGCCGCTGATTCCGGTCAAGGGCCTTGCGGCCCAGCTGTCGGATATCGCCGGGCGTTTTTATGGTGAGCCCAGCCGGCATCTGAATCTGGTAGGTGTCACTGGCACCAACGGCAAAACCAGCGTCACTCAGCTGGTGGCCCAGGCGCTTGACCTGCTGGGTCAGCACTGCGGCATCGTCGGCACCTTGGGCACCGGTTTTTATGGCGCGCTGCAAAGTGGCCGTCACACCACGCCAGACCCGATTGCCGTACAGGCCATGCTCGCCGACCTGAAAAAGGCCGGGGCCAAAGCGGTAGCGATGGAAGTTTCTTCCCATGGCCTGGATCAGGGGCGCGTCAGTGCGTTGGCATTTGACGTCGCTGTGCTGACCAATCTGTCCCGCGACCATCTGGATTACCACGGCACGATGGAGGCTTACGCCGCCGCCAAGGCCAAGTTGTTTGCCTGGCCGGACCTGAGCTGCCGGGTGCTGAACCTGGACGATGAATTTGGCCGCCAACTGGCCGCTGAAAAGCATGAGTCGCGCCTGATCAGCTATAGCCTTGAGGACACAGGGGCCACCCTGTACTGCCGTGATGCCATCTTTGATGATGACGGTGTGCGGGCCACCGTAGTGACGGCGCAAGGCGAGCATCTGTTGCGCAGCTCGCTGCTGGGACGCTTCAACCTGAGCAACGTACTGGCTGCCGTTGGCGCCTTGCTCGGGCTGGACTACCCGCTGGACGAAATTCTCAAAGTGCTGCCCAAGCTGGAAGGCTCGGTCGGTCGCATGCAGCGTTTGGGTGGCGGCAACAAGCCGCTGGTGGTGGTTGACTACGCCCACACCCCGGATGCACTGGAAAAAGTACTGCTGGCCCTGCGCCCGCATGCCAAAGGTCAGTTGCTGTGCCTGTTCGGCTGCGGCGGCGACCGTGACCGCGGCAAGCGTCCGTTGATGGCGCAGGTGGTTGAGCGTTTGGCTGATGGTGTTCTGGTCACTGACGACAATCCGCGCACCGAAGCTGCAGGGCAGATCTTCGATGATATCCGTGGCGGTTTCGCTGCGCCGCAGAACGTCACCTTTGTCGCCGGTCGTGGCGATGCCATTGCCCGGATTATTGCCAATGCACAGGCAGAAGACGTGATCGTGCTGGCGGGTAAAGGTCATGAGGACTATCAGGAAATCAACGGCGAACGCCATGACTTCTCTGATCTGGTCGAAGCCGAAAAAGCCTTGAACACTTGGGAGGCTGCCCATGCTTAAGCCTCTGTTGCTCAGTGAAGTGGCTGCTGCCCTGCAGGGGCGTGTGGTAGATGTCGACTGCCGTTTCAGCGGGGTCAGCATCGACAGCCGGGCGATCAGCAAGGGTCAGCTGTTTATTGCGCTGACCGGCCCGCGTTTCGATGGCCACGACTACCTCAATGAAGTGGCTGCCAAGGGCGCTGTTGCCGCGCTGGTTGAGCGCGAAGTGCCGGAGTCGGCGCTGCCGCAACTGGTGGTCAAGGACACCCGCGAAGCTTTGGGTCGCCTGGGTGCGCTCAACCGTGCCGGCTACGACAAACCGGTGGCGGCGATTACCGGCTCAAGCGGCAAGACCACGGTCAAAGAAATGCTCGCCTGCATTCTGCGCACCCGTGGCCCGGTGCTGGCGACCAAGGGCAACCTGAACAACGATCTGGGCGTGCCGCTGACGCTGCTGGAACTGACAGCTGAGCACACGTCTGCGGTTATTGAGCTGGGCGCTTCACGCCTCGGCGAAATTGCCTACACCGTGGCCATGACCCAGCCCCATGTCGCCGTGCTCAACAATGCCGGTACTGCCCACGTGGGCGAGTTCGGTGGCCCGGATAAAATCGTCGAAGCCAAGGGCGAAATCATCGAAGGGCTGAAGGCTGACGGAATCGCTGTCCTGAATCTGGATGACAAGGCATTCGCCATCTGGAATAACCGGGCAGCGGGGCGCAAGGTGCTGAGTTTTGCCTTGAACAACCCTCAAGCCGATTTTTATGCCAGCGATCTGAGCCGTGACGCTCGCGGTTGCCCGGGCTTCACCTTGCACAGCCCGCTGGGTAGCGAGCAGGTCCAACTTAACCTGTTGGGCACCCACAACGTGGCCAACGCACTGGCCGCTGCGGCAGCTGCTCACGCCCTCGGCGTGTCGCTGTTTGGTATCAAAACCGGCCTTGAAGCCGTGTTGCCGGTAAAAGGTCGCGCTGTCGCGCAATTGACCGCCGCGGGCCTGCGAATTATTGATGACACTTACAACGCAAACCCCACCTCAATGTGCGCTGCCGTTGATATACTCGCCGCCTTTTCCGGCCGCACCGTCCTGGTGCTCGGAGATATTGGCGAACTGGGTGAGTGGGCGGAGCAAGGACATCGTGAAGTAGGCGCTTATGCCGCCGACAAAGTTTCAGCGCTCTATGCGGTGGGACCCATGATGGCTCATGCCGTCACTGCTTTTGGACACCAGGCTCGTCACTTCGCCAATCAGGCTGACCTGATCAAGGCGCTTCGCGCTGAGCACGAAACAAACACCACTATTTTGATCAAGGGCTCGCGCAGCGCTGCGATGGAAAACGTCGTTGCGGCTTTGTGCGGTTCCAGCGGGGAGAAACATTAATGCTGCTGCTGCTAGCGGAGTATCTGCAACAGTTCCATAAAGGCTTCGCGGTCTTCCAGTACCTGTCCCTGCGCGGGATCCTCGGGGTGCTGACCGCGTTGACCTTGTCGCTGTGCCTGGGGCCGTGGATGATCCGCACCCTGCAAAACCGTCAGATCGGCCAGTCGGTACGTAATGACGGCCCACAATCGCACCTGTCCAAATCGGGCACTCCGACCATGGGCGGCGCGTTGATCCTGTCGGCCATCGCCATCAGCACCCTGTTGTGGGCTGACCTGAGCAACCGTTATGTGTGGGTCGTGCTGATCGTGACCCTGTTGTTCGGCGCCATCGGCTGGGTGGATGACTACCGCAAGGTAATCGAAAAAAACTCCCGTGGCTTGCCAAGCCGCTGGAAGTATTTCTGGCAGTCGGTGTTCGGTCTGGGCGCGGCGATCTTCTTGTACGTGACGGCGCCAAGCGCGGTAGAAACCACGCTGATCCTGCCCATCCTCAAGGACGCCAGCATTCCGCTGGGCATCGGCTTTGTTGTTCTCACCTACTTTGTGATCGTGGGTTCGAGCAATGCGGTCAACCTGACTGACGGCCTCGATGGCCTGGCGATCATGCCCACCGTGATGGTCGGCGGTGCGCTGGGTATCTTCTGCTACCTGTCGGGCAACGTGAAATTTGCCGACTACCTGCTGATCCCTTATGTACCGGGCGCGGGTGAGTTGATTGTGTTCTGCGGCGCATTGATTGGCGCCGGTCTCGGGTTCCTGTGGTTCAACACCTACCCGGCACAAGTCTTTATGGGTGATGTTGGCGCACTGGCGCTGGGCGCAGCTCTGGGCACTATCGCCGTGATCGTGCGCCAGGAAATCGTGTTGTTCATCATGGGCGGTGTGTTCGTGATGGAAACCCTGTCCGTGGTGATCCAGGTAGCGTCCTTCAAGTTGACCGGCAAGCGGGTGTTCCGCATGGCGCCGATTCATCACCACTTTGAACTCAAAGGCTGGCCTGAGCCACGTGTGATCGTCCGCTTCTGGATCATTACCGTGATTCTCGTACTGGTCGGCCTTGCCACACTGAAGCTGAGGTAGAACCTGTGTCTCTGATCGCTTCTGACCACTTCCGCATCGTTGTCGGCCTCGGCAAGAGCGGCATGTCCCTGGTGCGCTTCCTGGCGCAACGGGGCGTGTCGTTTGCCGTGGCAGATACGCGGGAAAACCCGCCGGAGCTTGCCACGCTGCGCCGTGACTACCCGCAAGTGGAAGTGCGTTGTGGCGAGCTGGATGTCGAATTCCTGTGCCGCGCCGACGAGCTTTACGTGAGCCCCGGCCTGGCCCTGGCGACTCCGGCGCTGCAAGCTGCTGCTGCCCGCGGCGTGAAACTGTCGGGCGACATCGACCTGTTCGCGCGTAACGCGAAAGCGCCTATCGTGGCAATCAGTGGTTCCAACGCCAAAAGCACCGTGACCACCCTGGTCGGTGAAATGGCTGCGGCAGCCGGCAAGCGCGTTGCGGTGGGTGGCAACCTTGGCACGCCGGCACTGGACCTGCTCAGCGATGATATCGAGCTGTACGTGATGGAGCTGTCGAGCTTCCAGCTGGAGACCACCAACCAGCTGGGTGCTGAAGTGGCCACAGTGCTCAATGTCAGCGAAGACCATATGGACCGCTACAGCGGCCTGCCTGCGTACCACCTGGCCAAGCACCGGATCTTCCGTGGCGCCCGGCAGGTGGTGGTCAATCGTCAGGATGCCCTGACCCGCCCGCTGATGAGCGAAGGTCAGCCGTGCTGGACTTTCGGCCTCAGCGCGCCGGACTTCAAGGCCTTCGGCCTGCGTGAAGAAAACGGCGAAAAATACCTCGCTTTCGAATTCCAGAACCTCATGCCCGTGCGCGAGCTGAAAGTGCGTGGCGCACATAATCAGGCCAATGCCCTGGCTGCCCTGGCGCTGGGTCACGCGGTTGGTCTGCCGTTCGACGCCATGCTCGCCAGCCTGCGCAATTTCACCGGTCTTGAGCATCGCTGTCAGTGGGTGCGCGAGCTGGATGGCGTGAGCTACTACAACGACTCCAAGGCCACCAACGTCGGCGCGGCACTGGCTGCTATCGAAGGGCTGGGGATGGACATGGATGGCAAGCTGATCCTTATCGCCGGCGGCGACGGCAAGGGCGCGGATTTCAGCGGCTTGCGTGATTCGGTTGCCAAGCACTGCCGCGCGGCAGTGTTGATAGGTCGTGATGCGGGGCTGATAGCCGACGCCCTTGGCGATGCCGTGCCGCAAGTGCGTGCCGGTTCGCTGGACGAAGCCATCGCACTGAGCCGCTCACTGGCGCAATCGGGTGATGCAGTCTTGCTGTCGCCAGCCTGCGCCAGTTTCGACATGTTCAAAAACTACGAAGAGCGCGGCCAGTTGTTCGCTCGCGCCGTGGAGGTGCTGGCATGATGTTCGGCATCCTCAAACCTTATCCTTCACCGCTGATTACGGGGCGTGGCATCGACCTCGACTTCCCGTTGCTCGCCGGTTGCCTGGCCTTGCTCGGTCTGGGGCTGGTGATGATCACGTCGGCTTCGTCCGAAGTGGCGGCGTTGCAGTCGGGCAACACCCTGTACCACATGATCCGCCACCTGTTTTACATCGTGCTCGGCCTGGGCGCATGCATCATGACCATGATGGTGCCGATCGCGACCTGGCAACGCATGGGCTTCATGTTGCTGATCGGTGCATTCGGTTTGCTGGTGGCCGTACTGATCCCGGGCATTGGCCGTGAGGTAAACGGCTCGATGCGCTGGATCGGTTTCAGCTTCTTCAACGTGCAGCCTTCGGAGATCGCCAAGGTCTTTGTGGTGATCTACCTGGCGGGCTACCTGGTGCGTCAGCAGAAGGAAGTGCGGGATAGCTGGATGGGCTTTTTCAAGCCATTTATCGTGCTGCTGCCAATGGCCGGCCTGCTGCTGATGGAGCCCGACTTCGGAGCCACGGTTGTGATGATGGGCGCCGCTGCTGCCATGCTGTTTCTCGGTGGTGTCGGCCTGTTCCGTTTCGCTCTGATGGTGGCGCTGGCTGTCGGCGCGGTGTTCGTGCTGGTACAGGCACAGCCTTACCGCATGGCGCGTTTGATTACCTTTACCGACCCGTGGTCCGACCAGTTCGGCTCCGGCTACCAGTTGACCCAGGCCCTGATCGCCTTCGGTCGCGGCGAGTGGTTTGGTGTCGGTCTGGGCAACAGTGTGCAGAAGCAGTTCTACCTGCCTGAAGCACATACCGACTTCGTGTTTTCGGTACTGGCAGAAGAGCTGGGTGTTGTCGGCTCGCTGCTGACCGTGGCCCTGTTCGTATTTGTGTGTGTGCGCGGCATGTACATCGGCATGTGGGCCGAGCGCGCCAAGCAGTATTTCTCGGCTTATATGGCCTACGGCCTGTCGTTCCTGTGGATCGGCCAGTTCCTGATCAATATCGGGGTAAACGTCGGCTTGCTGCCAACCAAGGGCCTGACCCTGCCGTTCCTCAGTTATGGCGGCAGCTCGCTGGTGATTTGCTGCGTGTGCATGGGGCTGTTGCTGCGCATCGAGTGGGAGAGTCGAACCCACCTGGGCAGTGAAGAGACCGATTTCAAAGAAAGCGACTTTGCAGAGGAGCCGACCCATGGGCGCTAACGTGCTGATCATGGCGGGCGGCACCGGTGGCCACGTGTTCCCGGCGCTGGCTTGCGCCCGCGAATTCGAAGCCCGCGGCTACACCGTGCACTGGCTCGGTACGCCCCGTGGCATCGAGAATGAACTGGTCGAGCCTGCCGGTTTCAAACTGCACCTGATTAACGTGGCGGGCCTGCGTGGCAAGAGCAAGCTGTCGTTGCTCAAGGCCCCTTTTGTACTGCTCAAGGCGCTGTTTCAGGCGCGCAGGATCATTCGTCAACTCAAGCCGGTGTGTGTGCTGGGTTTTGGCGGTTACGTGACCGGGCCTGGCGGCCTGGCGGCGAAAACCTGCGGTGTACCGGTGATCATTCACGAGCAGAACGCGGTAGCCGGTACGGCCAACCGCCTGCTGGTGCCGATGACCAGCCGGGTGTGCGAAGCCTTTCCCGGCACCTTTGCAGCCTCGCAGACGCTGCGTAGCACCGGTAATCCGGTACGCCCCGAGCTGTTTACCCTGGCGCCTCGGGCTGCGCTCGAAGGGCGCAAGGCGCGCTTGCTGGTACTGGGCGGCAGCCTCGGCGCCGAGCCGTTGAACAAGTTGTTGCCTGAAGCGCTGGCCAAGGTCCCGGCTGACGTTCGCCCTGAAGTGTTTCACCAGGCCGGCAAGCAGCATGACCGGATTACCGCCGAGCGCTATGCCGCGGTCGGCGTCGAGGCTGACGTACAGCCTTTTATCAAGGATATGGCCCATGCCTATGGCTGGGCCGACCTGGTGGTTTGTCGCGCAGGCGCGCTGACCGTCAGTGAACTGGCTGCGGCCGGTCTGCCTTCGCTGCTGGTGCCATTGCCCCACGCGATCGATGACCATCAGAGCCGTAACGCCGACTTTTTGGCACGCGAGGGCGCAGCCTTCCTGATGCCGCAAGCGACAACTGGCGCAGCCGAACTGGCTGCACGCCTGACAGAGGTTTTGATGCAACCGGAACGACTCAACAGCATGGCGGCCAATGCCCGCCGCCTGGCCAAACCCGATGCGACCCGCAACGTTGTAGATATCTGCCTGGAGGTGGCCAATGGTTGAGAATCAAAAAGCTATGCCACAACCGGAAATGCGCCGTATCCGTCGCATCCACTTCGTCGGTATCGGCGGCGTGGGTATGTGCGGTATCGCCGAAGTGTTGCTGAACCTGGGCTATGAAGTGTCGGGCTCGGACCTGAACGCTTCGCCTGTGACCGAGCGGCTCGAGTCCTTCGGCGCACACATTTATATCGGCCACCGCGCCGAGAACGCCGCCAACGCCGATGTGCTGGTGGTATCGAGTGCCGTGAATACCTCCAACCCCGAGGTCGCGAGTGCACTTGAGCGCCGCATTCCGGTGGTGCCTCGTGCCGAGATGCTGGCCGAGCTGATGCGCTATCGCCACGGTATCGCTGTTGCCGGTACCCACGGCAAAACCACTACCACCAGCTTGCTGGCCTCGGTGTTCGCGGCCGGTGGCCTGGACCCGACGTTCGTGATCGGTGGCCGCCTGAATGCAGCCGGTACCAATGCACAACTGGGTACCAGCCGTTACCTGATTGCCGAAGCTGATGAAAGCGATGCCAGCTTCCTGCATCTGCAGCCGTTGGTGGCGGTGGTCACCAATATTGACGCCGACCATATGGCGACCTACGAAGGCGACTTCAACAAGCTGAAGAAGACCTTCGTCGAGTTCCTGCACAACCTGCCGTTCTACGGCTTGGCCGTGCTGTGCCTGGACGATCCGGTGGTGCGTGAAATCCTGCCGCTGGTCAAGCGTCCGACCGTGACCTACGGCTTCAGCGAAAACGCTGACGTACGCGCGATCAATGTGCGCCAGCAGGGCATGCAAACCTTCTTCACCGTGTTGCGCCCTGACCGCGAGCCGCTGGATGTGTCGGTGAACATGCCGGGCAACCACAACGTGCTCAATGCCCTGGCCACCATCTGCATAGCCTCTGATGAAGGCATCAGCGATGAAGCCATCGTTCAGGGCCTGTCGGGCTTTGAAGGGGTGGGGCGACGCTTCCAGGTTTATGGCGAGCTGCCAGTTGATGGCGGCAGCGTGATGCTGGTCGATGACTACGGTCACCACCCGACCGAAGTCGCCGCGGTGATCAAGGCCGTACGTGGTGGCTGGCCGGAACGTCGCCTGGTGATGGTGTACCAGCCGCACCGTTTCAGCCGCACCCGTGACCTGTACGACGATTTCGTCCAGGTACTGGCCGATGCCAACGTATTGCTGTTGATGGAAGTCTACCCGGCTGGCGAAGAGCCGATTCCCGGGGCTGACAGCCGCCAGCTGTGCCACAGCATCCGTCAGCGCGGCCAGCTGGACCCGATCTACATCGAGCGCGGCGTCGAGCTGGCGCCGATCGTCAAGCCGCTGCTGCGCGCTGGCGACATTCTGTTGTGCCAAGGGGCGGGCGATATCGGCCGTCTGGCACCGCAACTTATCAAGAGCCCGCTGTTCGCCGGCGCTGTTGCCGCTACCAGTGAAGGAAAGTTGAAATGACTGCTGCCTATGCCAATCTGTTCTCGACCATTGCCCCAGCCGATTTCGGCCGTGTGGCCGTGTTGTTCGGCGGCAAAAGCGCTGAGCGTGAAGTCTCGTTGAAGTCGGGCAATGCCGTGCTGGGCGCGCTGCAAAGCGCCGGTGTGGATGCCTTCGGTATCGATGTGGGCGATGACTTCATCACCCGTATCACCAGCGAAAAAATCGACCGCGCGTTCATCATCCTTCATGGTCGTGGCGGTGAAGACGGCAGCATGCAAGGCCTGCTGGAGTGCCTGGGCATTCCTTACACCGGCAGCGGCATCCTCGCGTCGGCCCTGGCCATGGACAAGCTGCGCACCAAACAGGTGTGGCACAGCCTGGGTATTCCAACGCCACGTCACGCAGTATTGAGCAGCGAAGCCGATTGTATTTCTGCGGCCAAGGAACTGAGCTTCCCTTTGATCGTCAAACCGGCTCATGAAGGTTCAAGTATCGGTATGGCCAAAGTGAGTAACGTGGACGAGTTGATCGTCGCGTGGGCCGATGCCAGCAAGTACGACTCGCAAGTGTTGGTTGAGCAGTGGATCACAGGTCCCGAGTTCACCATCGCCACCCTGCGTGACCAGGTGTTGCCACCGATTGCCCTGGGTACGCCCCACAGCTTTTACGACTACGACGCCAAGTACGTGGCCAACGATACCCAGTATCGGATCCCGTGCGGCCTCGACAGTGCCAAGGAACAGGAGCTCATGGACCTCACGGCGAAAGCCTGCGAGGCGATCGGCATTGCCGGTTGGGGCCGTCTGGACGTGATGCAGGACACCGCAGGCCAGTTCTGGCTGCTGGAAGTCAACACCGCGCCGGGCATGACCGATCACAGCCTGGTGCCGATGGCGGCCAAGGCGGCGGGTCTGGATTTCCAACAGCTGGTGCTGTCGATTCTGGCGGCAAGTTTAGAGGCGCGGGGTTAAGTCCATGCAAGGTGCATCGCTTCGTCATCAACCACCCGCTCCCGGCCGCAAGCCGGTGCCGCGTGGCGCCAGCCGGATGGTGGCGAAAGAGCCGATGTCGGTGCGTTTGCCAAAAGCCAATTTCGGCTTTTTGAAAGCGTTGTTCTGGCCGGTGCTGCTGGTGGCGCTGGGTTATGGCACCTATGAAGGTGCGCAGCGCCTGATGCCCTATGCCGACCGCCCGATCACCAATATCAACGTGCAGGGCGATTTGACCTATATCAGCCAGCAAGCCGTGCAGCAGCGCATTGCCCCTTATGTGGCAGCGAGCTTCTTCACCGTAGACCTGGAAGGCATGCGCACCGAGCTCGAGCAGATGCCCTGGATTGCCCACGCCGAAGTCCGTCGCGTGTGGCCCGACCAGGTGGTGATTCGCCTTGAAGAGCAACTGCCGGTTGCGCGTTGGGGGGATGAGGCACTGTTGAACAACCAGGGCCAGGCGTTCACCCCGCGTGAGCTGGCCAATTACGAACATTTGCCGCAGCTGTTTGGTCCACAACGGGCTCAGCAGCAGGTGATGCAGCAGTATCAGGTGTTGAGCCAGATGCTGCGTCCGATGGGCTTTTCCATAGCCCGGCTGGAGTTGCGTGAGCGCGGTAGCTGGTTCCTGACCACTGGAGCCGGTAGTGCAGGGCCCGGGATCGAGCTGTTGTTGGGGCGCGATCATCTGGTAGAAAAAATGCGTCGCTTCATAGCCATCTATGAAAAAACGCTGAAAGAACAGATTACAAACATAGCGCGCATCGATTTGCGTTATGCCAACGGATTGGCCGTCGGCTGGCGGGAACCTGTGGCACCCACGATAGCCCAACCCGCTGTCGCGAAGAATTAAGAAGAGGCAGGACCCATGGCAAATGTGCAAAGCGGCAAAATGATCGTCGGCCTCGATATCGGCACCTCCAAGGTGGTTGCGCTGGTAGGCGAGGTCGGTGAAGACGGCACGATCGAAATCGTCGGTATTGGCACGCACCCGTCCCGTGGCCTGAAGAAAGGCGTGGTGGTGAACATCGAGTCCACCGTGCAATCGATCCAGCGCGCCATCGAAGAAGCGCAGCTGATGGCCGGTTGCCGGATTCACTCGGCATTTGTCGGCGTGGCCGGCAATCACATCCGCAGCCTGAATTCCCACGGCATCGTGGCGATTCGTGATCGTGAAGTCAGCACCGCCGACCTTGAGCGCGTCCTCGACGCCGCCCAGGCTGTCGCGATCCCGGCTGACCAGCGTGTGCTGCACACCCTGGCGCAGGACTATGTGATCGATAACCAGGAAGGCGTACGTGAGCCACTGGGCATGTCGGGCGTACGTCTTGAAGCCAAGGTTCACGTCGTGACCTGCGCCGTGAATGCCGCGCAAAACATCGAGAAGTGTGTACGCCGCTGTGGCCTTGAGGTGGACGACATCATCCTTGAGCAGTTGGCATCGGCTTACTCGGTACTGACCGATGATGAAAAGGAACTGGGCGTTTGCCTGGTTGATATCGGCGGCGGCACCACCGACATCGCGATCTTCACCGAAGGCGCGATTCGCCATACGGCAGTGATACCGATTGCCGGTGACCAGGTGACCAACGACATCGCCATGGCGTTGCGTACACCAACGCAATATGCCGAAGAAATCAAGATTCGTTACGCCTGTGCACTGGCCAAACTGGCCGGTGCCGGCGAAACCATCAAGGTGCCAAGCGTGGGCGATCGCCCACCCCGTGAACTGTCCCGTCAGGCCCTGGCCGAAGTGGTCGAGCCGCGTTACGACGAGCTGTTCACCCTGATTCAGGCCGAGCTGCGTCGCAGCGGTTACGAAGACCTGATTCCGGCGGGCATCGTGTTGACCGGTGGTACTTCAAAGATGGAAGGCGCGGTCGAACTGGCCGAAGAGATCTTCCACATGCCGGTCCGTCTGGGTGTGCCGCACAGTTTCAAGGGCCTCACCGACGTTGTGCGCAATCCGATTTATTCCACCGCTGTGGGCTTGTTGTTGTACGGGCTGCAAAAGCAGTCAGACGGTATTTCGATATCGGGTATCAGCAACCGCGACAACTACAGCAGTGACGAACAAAAAGCCCCTGTGCTTGAGCGCCTCAAGCGCTGGGTACAGGGCAACTTTTAAAGCTTGAGCTGTAAACAGATTCAAAGCGGTAGAAGTAGGCGAAAAAAACTAGAGAAATGAAAGGAGAGGGACCATGTTCGAACTCGTAGACAACATCCCGCAAAGCCCGGTAATCAAAGTTATCGGTGTTGGTGGTGGCGGTGGCAATGCTGTTAACCACATGGTTAAGAGCAACATCGAAGGCGTGGAATTCATCTGCGCCAACACAGACGCACAAGCGCTCAAAAGCATTGGTGCGCGTACCATCCTGCAACTGGGCACTGGCGTGACCAAGGGCCTGGGTGCCGGCGCGAACCCTGAGGTCGGTCGTCAGGCTGCCCTGGAAGATCGCGAGCGTATCGCTGAAGTGTTGCAGGGCACCAACATGGTGTTCATCACCACGGGCATGGGCGGTGGTACCGGTACCGGTGCTGCGCCGATCATTGCCGAAGTGGCCAAGGAAATGGGCATCCTCACCGTTGCGGTGGTGACCCGTCCGTTCCCATTCGAAGGTCGCAAGCGCATGCAGATCGCCGACGAAGGTATTCGTCTGCTGTCCGAAAGCGTCGATTCGTTGATTACGATTCCGAACGAAAAACTGCTCACCATCCTGGGTAAAGACGCAAGCCTGCTGTCTGCGTTCGCCAAGGCCGATGACGTATTGGCCGGTGCCGTTCGCGGTATCTCCGACATCATCAAGCGTCCGGGCATGATCAACGTCGACTTTGCCGACGTACGCACCGTGATGAGCGAAATGGGCATGGCGATGATGGGCACTGGCTGCGCCAGCGGTCCGAACCGTGCACGTGAGGCCACCGAAGCGGCCATTCGCAACCCGTTGCTAGAAGACGTGAACCTGGAAGGCGCTCGCGGCATCCTGGTAAACATCACCGCCGGCCCTGACCTGTCCCTGGGTGAGTACTCCGACGTGGGCAGCATCATCGAAGCCTTCGCTTCGGAACACGCAATGGTCAAGGTCGGTACTGTTATCGATCCGGACATGCGTGACGAGCTGCATGTCACCGTGGTTGCTACCGGTCTGGGTGCAAAAATCGAGAAGCCGGTCAAGGTTGTCGACAACACCCTGCAGGCTTCGTACGCAGCTTCGGCAGCACACAGCGCCCCTGTTCGTCAGGAAACCCGTACCGAGCGTCAGGAACAACCGGTGGTCAACTACCGTGATCTGGATCGCCCGACCGTGATGCGCAACCAGGCCCAGCAAGGCGCGACGACTGCTGCCAAGCTCAATCCGCAAGATGATCTGGATTACCTGGACATCCCGGCTTTCCTGCGTCGCCAGGCTGATTAATGAAATCAATCAGGGGTATTAAGGTGATTGGTGTTCAGCAAAGGCTCGGTCTGCTATTATCGCCAGCCTTTGTTGATACCAGTTCGCAATTTGCGCTGAAGCGGCCAATGCCATGATTAAACAACGCACCCTGAAAAATATTATCCGTGCCACAGGTGTCGGCCTGCACTCCGGTGAGAAGGTCTACCTGACCCTCAAGCCTGCGCCTGTGGACACCGGCATCGTGTTTTGTCGTGCAGACCTTGACCCTGTTGTGCAGATCCCTGCGCGCGCGGAAAACGTCGGCGAGACGACGATGTCGACCACGCTGGTCAACGGCGATGTAAAAGTAGACACGGTAGAGCACCTGCTCTCGGCCATGGCTGGCCTGGGGATCGATAACGCCTACGTCGAACTCTCCGCGTCTGAAGTCCCGATTATGGACGGTAGCGCCGGACCTTTCGTGTTCTTGATTCAATCTGCCGGCCTGGAAGAACAGGACGCGCCGAAGAAGTTCATCCGCATCCTGCGTGAAGTGACAGTGGAAGATGGCGACAAGCGCGCCACTTTCGTCCCTTTCGAAGGCTTCAAGGTGAGCTTCGAGATCGATTTCGATCACCCGGTTTTCCGTAACCGCACCCAAAGTGCAACCGTGGATTTTTCCAGCACTTCGTTTGTAAAAGAAGTCAGCCGCGCGCGTACCTTTGGTTTCATGAGTGATATCGAGTACCTGCGCAAGCACAACCTCGCACTCGGCGGTAGCGTGGAAAACGCCATCGTGGTCGACGCGGATGGTGTACTGAACGAAGACGGCCTTCGCTATGAAGACGAATTCGTGAAGCACAAGATCCTCGATGCAATTGGCGACCTTTACCTGTTGGGCAATAGCCTGATCGGTGAATTCAAGGGCTTCAAGTCTGGCCATGCACTGAACAACCAGCTGATTCGCAAGCTGCTTGAACAGACCGATGCGTGGGAAGTCGTGACCTTTGAAGATGCCAGCACTGCACCGATTTCGTATATGCGTCCGGTTGCGGCAGTTTAAGTAAAACTTCTTTCTCTAGTTTTTGAAGGCCACCCTCGGGTGGCCTTTTTTTATGTTTCGTTTTTAGGTTTCAGCGCATTCAGGCCGGTTTCATTGATATCCATCACCCGATTGCGCCCGCGTTTTTTGGCCTGATAAAGCGCTTTGTCGGCAGTGCTGAGCAGTTCTTCCCGGTCGTCGCCGGGTTTGGCGTAGCGGGTGCAGGCGCCCAGGCTCACAGTGAGCTTTTTGGTGGTGGGGTCGACCGGCTCCATTTGCTCAACCGCGGCGCGAATTTTTTCTGCCAGCAGGCGCGTGCCTGCCGCGTCGGTTTCGGTCAGTACTACCGCGAATTCTTCACCACCGTAGCGGGCCACCAGGTCGGCGGGGCGTCGCACATTGGCCTTGATGACCCGGGCGACCTGGCGCAGGGCCTCATCCCCTGCCTGATGACCATAAGCATCGTTGAAGGGCTTGAAGTGGTCGATATCAATCATGATCAGTGACAGCGGCGCGCCTGTACGTTGTGCGCGGCGCCATTCCAGATCCAGGGTCTTGTCCAGCATGCGCCGGTTGGCCAGTCCGGTCAGCGGGTCGGTGGCGGCCATGGCGGCGAGTTCGCCTTCGGCGCGCTGGCGCAGGCGCAATTCGCGTACCAGCAACCAGGTCAGCCACAGCAGGCCCAGGCACAGCAGCAGGGTTGCGCTGCCGATCAGCAGGGCCGTGTGTCGCCAGTTGCTGAATATATGCTCGGTGGACAAAGCCACCACCACCAGCAAGGGTAACTCGCTGATCTGGGCGAAGTTGTAGAGGCGCTGCAGGTGATAGATACCGGACACGGCGGTAAAGCTGCCGTGGCGCTCGGTCAGAAAACGCAGGAAGATCGGCGTGTGCCCTAGGTCCTGGCCGGTATAGAACATGGTGGTGGCCGGGTACTGGATCAGCATGATGCCTTCGCTGCTGACCAGGCTGATATTACCCTTCGGGCCCAGGTCCAGGCCGCGAAACAGGTTCTGGAAGTAGCTCATCTTCATCAGGGCCACGGCGACGCCGCCAAACCTGCCGTCCGGGGTAGTGATCCTGCGGCTGAGTACCAGGCTCCAGTCATTGGGGGCATCGCTGGCAGGCAAGGGGCGGCTGATAAAGATGCCTTCAGTTTGCCCCTTGAGATGAACCTTGAACCAGGACTGTTGGCGAGCGTTGTTGAGCAGGGGCTCGACCGGGCGTGAGCCGGCAATCACCTTGCCGTCGGCATCCAGCACAAAAAAACCGGCATTGGACGGCGCCTCGGCCGCTCTGTCGAAAAGCAGGGGTTGTTGTGTCTGCGGCGAAAGCGAGGCCAGCGCCTGGCTTTGCACCAGGCTGACCAGGCTGTTGAGCGCCGAGTCATAGGTGGAAATGGTATTGCGGATATCACGGCTGATCAGCTGCACGATATTCAAGGCAGAGCGAGCCGCATCATCTTCGGTATTGCGGTATTCCCTGACCAGCAGGTAGCCGACGATGTTCACAATCGCAACCACCGACAAGGCGCTGGCCCAGACCAGCATGCGGCGGGTGATAACCGGTGTGCGCAGATGATATTTAATGGCTTGACCCTCTGAAGAAAAAACCATGTACAGCGGGCCTTTCATTCAAGGCTGGCACTCACTCAGGACAACTCTGCTGCACTGATTACGCAATTGCGCCCGGCCTTCTTGGCCTGATACAGGGCCTGATCGGCGCTGTTGATCAAGCCTGCTAGCTGGTCGCCCGGTTTAACCTGGCAGGTACTGACCCCCATGCTGGTGGTGAGCCGGCGATGGGAGGGCGTTAACGGTTCCAGTTGTTCGACGGCCTGGCGGATGCTCTGTGCCAGGTTGTACGCGCCACTGGCATCGGTATCGCTCAGCACCACTGCAAACTCTTCGCCACCATAACGGGCCGCCAGATCGGTGGAACGGTGCATGCACTGCTGGATAGTCCGTGCCACACGTTTCAAGGCCTCGTCACCGTCCTGATGGCCATAGGTGTCGTTGAAATTCTTGAAATGGTCAATGTCAAACATGATCAGCGACAGCGGCTTGCCTGAGCGCTGCGCCCGCCGCCATTCCTGTTCCAGGGTCTGGTCCAGCTTGCGGCGGTTGGCCAGCCCGGTCAGCGGGTCGGTGGTTGCCAGCGCTTCGAGCTGGCGCTCGGCGCGTTGACGCAAATGCAATTCACGACCCAGCAGCCAGGTGAGCGTAAGCAGGGCGCTACACAACAATAGCGTACCGATACCGACCAAAATGGCGTTGCGCCTCCAGGCGCTGAACACATCCTCAGTGGCCAGTGAGACCACCACAATCAACGGCAGGTCACCGACCTCGGAAAAATTGTACAGCCGCTCATCGCCATCAATGCTGGAGAGGGCGATAAAACTGCCTCTGTGTTCTTGCAGAAAGCGGACAAACACGGGGTTGTTGCTCAGGTTGGTGTGCGCGTCGGCGGATGCCGGTTCCGGATGCTGGGTCAGTGGCGTGCCATCGGTACTGATCAGGCGGATAAACCCATGGGGTTCCAGGTCGAGCCTCTGGAACAGGGTCTTGAAATAATCCAGCTTCATCTGCGCCACAGCGACGCCGAGAAAGCTACCGTCTGGCCCGGAAATCCGCCGGCTGAAGCTGATGCAGCACATACCATCGTTTTGGGCTGAGTCAAAAGGGTGGGAGATAAACAGGTTGGGGCTGTCCGACTCCCGGTGTTCCACAAAACTTGGCCAGTGGCTGAAGTTTTCTTTGGGGCTGACTTCAGTGCGTGAGTCGGCGACCAGGTCGCCTTGGGCATTGAGCAGGTAAAAGCCGCCATTGGCCGGGGTCTGTTCGGCTTTATCGAACAACAGCATATGTTTCAGCGGCAGGGAGACACTGTTCAGGTCGCTGCGTTTAGATACGTCGATCAGTGCGTTGAGCGCTGAGTCGTAGAGATTTACCGTGTTTTGAACGTCACGCCCGACCAACTGCACGATATTGAGGGAAGTGCGGATGGCGGCCAGTTCTGCGGTGCGGTGTTCGCGTACCAGCAGGAAGCTGACGATGCTCAGAATGGCAATGATTGAAACGCTTGTGGCGCCGATCAGCAGGCGTAGGGTCAGCACGTTACTGCGCAAGATATGCTTGATGGCCATGCTCATTGTCGCCCTGGGTTCGGCCCCATAAAATGAACGCAATCATATGAAAAGGCCAGCTTTACGCTGGCCCTTTGTTCATGGATTAAAACACATCAATAGGATAGTCGATGATCACCCGATACTCATCCACATCGCTGTCCACGCTCTGGTAGGCCGTGTTGCCGCGGTTGGTGGCCCAGCGCAGGGTCACTGCCAGATCCTTGGCCTTGCCTTCCTGGATCACGTACTTGAGGCCCAGGTCGCGTTCCCAGTGATGGGCGTTCTTGCCTTCCGGGTTGTACCAGTTGCTGTAGCCGATGCTGTCGGGGTCGGCCTTGGTCAGGTCCAGCTCACCCCGTGAATACGACGCACTGGCGGTCAGGCCGGCGATTCCGAGGCCGGCAAAGTCATACTCATATTGCAGCTTCCAGGAACGCTCGTTCGGGCCGTTGAAGTCCGAATATTGCTGCGAGTTGTCCAGGTAAACGCTGTCGCCCTGATAGATATAGTCGAAAGGCGTGTTGCCATTGACCCGCTGGTACACCGCGGTCACCTTGTGGCCGTCAATGCCGAGGGCCAGGTGCAGGCTGAAGGTGTTGTTGTCGATATCGCCCAGCAGGGCCTTGCCGGTGTCCTGGGTGTGATAGTAGTGCAGGCCGGGGTTGAGGGTGATGCCCTCGCTCATCTCCCAGGTGTAGTCAAAGTCGTAGTAGTACTGGTTCCAGATATCCTGCAACTGGGCGGCGTAGAGGTTGCTGGTGATTTCTGGCACGCCGCTCCAGGACGCGCCGGCCCAGGTGATGTGCTTGCTGCTTTGATCGCCCAGGTCACCGTAGGTGGTGGTCAGGCGGCGCATGCCACTCTGGTTGTAAGGTTTTTCAAAACTGACCTGGCCGCCTTCGAACATCCAGCCTTCGAAGCTGGTGTTGGTCAGGCTGACACCGCGAAAGGTCTGCGGCAACATGCGGGTTTCACCGCCGGCTATTACCGGATTGGTGAGGAACATATCACCGGCTTTGAGCTCGGTATCGAAGGCGCGGATTTTCAGTGCGGCACCGGCAGACGAAAAGGCGGTAGGCGCTTTGCCGTTGCCATCACTGACTGGCAGGATGCTGCTGCCATCGGTGCCACCACCGCCATCGAGCTTGAGCCCGAGCAAGGCGTAGGCATCCAGGCCGAAGCCTACCGTACCCTGGGTGAAGCCCGACTCGAACTTGCCGACAAAACCCTGGCCCCATTCCTTGCTGTCATCAGCATGGGGGCTGCGGATATCGTGGTTCATATAGTAATTGCGGGCGTGGATCTTAAGGCTGGAACCTTCGATAAAACCGTCTTTGGTTGAGTCTTCGTCGGCGTGGGCGTAGGTGGGGATCGTTGCAGCCAGGGCAATGAATAACGGACTGAGTTTGTGTGAGTACTTCACCAGTTTGTTGCTCCTTGAAAGTGGCGGCAGTTTTTATTTTCTTTGCAAATTCTGTTCTTGTTCGAAGGGCTCCCAGTGTTGGCAGCGCTTTTTTTAAAACAAAAAAAAGCCGCTATGATAGCGGCTTTTGAAACAGTCAGTCACATGTGTGACAGATGACCGACTGGGTCGGGAAGTCTGCGAGTGAGCAATCAGCTGTCTTTGGCTTGATCGGAAACACTGGCTTTTGCCTGTGTAGGCTGCGGTTTTGCGTCGTTTTGATGGCGTGCTGTCAGCTCTGCCTGATGCTGTTCAAACGATGCCGCGCGGGCCGCATTTTGTGCGACGAATGCAGGGGACTCTTCCGCCATGGCCAAAGGCGACAACAACAAAGACGACAAAACGAAAACGCTAGCCATACCCATACTGCTGGACATTTCAAAGACCTTCTTGCTTAGCAAGTGCTGTGTGATGGGTTAAATCTATAGCGCCAGGCAGGGGCGAAAAAGCCTTGTTTTAGACAAGGACTTTTGCGTTTTGAGTAACAAATGCGAGGGCCGTGGACTAGAGCCTCGGCAGCTACAGGAAAACTGCAACTGTGGGAGCGAGCCTGCTCGCTCCCACAATAGGGCTTGACCTGCAACAGAGTATCTACAGTGCTACAGGTCAAGCGGGCAGATCCAACCCGAATGTATTGCGCCCGCCGTCGCTGTGCACAAACACCTCGCCGCCATGCATCTGTGCAATCGCCTTGACGATGGCCAACCCCAGCCCGTGGTTGGCACCGCTGTTGTGGCGGGCCGCGTCCACCCGGTAGAAACGCTCGAACAAGCGCGGCAAGTGTTCTGCGGCAATCGGTAGGCCGGGGTTGCTGATGCTGATTATGGCCCGCCCGGAATTCTGCTCGATCGACACCTCGATCGTTTGCCCGGCTTCGGTGTGCTGCACGGCATTGTTCAGCAAGTTGATCAGCGCCCGGCGCAGGTGGGGTTTTTCGATATTGACCCGGGCATCGCCGCTGACCCGCACCACAACCCGGGCGTCTTCAAGAATAAACTCCAGATACTCCAGGGTGGTCGCCACTTCATCAGCCAGGGAGGCGCTCGACAGCTTGCTGGCCTTGCTGCCCTGATCGGCGCTGGCCAGGAACAGCATGTCGTTGATGATGCTGCGCAGGCGCTCAAGCTCTTCGAGGTTCGACTGCAGCACTTCAAAGTAATGCTCGGCCGAACGCCCCCGCGTCAGCGCCACCTGGGTCTGGCCAATCAGATTGGTCAGCGGCGAACGCAGTTCATGGGCCACATCCGCATTGAATGACTCCAGCCGGGTCCAGGCCTGCTCGACGCGGTCCAGGGTCGAATTGAAGGCACTGACCAGTTGGTCCAGCTCCGGAGCCAGCGGTGCCAGGTGCAAACGCCCCGACAGGCGCGGTGGAGCCAGCTTTTGCGCTTCTTCAGACAGCTTGATCAGCGGCTTGAGGCCGATGTGCGCCACCCAATAGCCGAGCAATGAGGCCAGCAGTACGCCAATCGTTGCCAGACTTATCAGGGCAAGCAGCAAGTGATGCTGGGTCTGGCGAAAGGTCTGGGTATCGATGGCAATCAAAAAGCGCAGCGCCGGGCGCTGCTCTTTGGCTGGAATTTCGCTGATCAATACTTTGAACGGGTAGGCCTGGCCGGGCAGGCGCAAGTCCCGCACGCCCACGGGTCCTTGGGCAAATTTGCGCACGGCTGCCTCGGGGTTGCCGTACTCATAGGCCGGGTCTGAACTGATCGCCCAAAACCGGATGCGTTTGTCCTCTTCGCTGAGCAGCTTGAGCTTGGTGCTCATCTTGGCCCAGTGCTCGGCGTTGCCGTAGCGGTTGATCGATGACTCAAGCACGCTGTAGCGGGCATCCAGCTCTGCTTCAGGCAGGCGGCCGATACTTTTGTCGACCTGCTGGTACAGCGCTCCACCAATCAGCACAAACACCAGTAATGCCACCAGGGCGAACATTGCGCTCAGGCGCATGGCGATGGAGTTCAGGGCGGCGGGGCGCTTAAACACTGCGCCGCTCCAGCACGTAGCCCATGCCGCGAATGGTGTGCAGCAGCTTGTGTTCGAATGGCCCGTCGAGCTTGGCGCGCAAGCGTTTGATCGCCACTTCGACCACGTTGGCGTCACTGTCGAAATTGATGTCCCAGACCATCTCGGCAATGGCGGTCTTGGACAGGATCTCGCCCTGACGACGGGCCAGCACGCTGAGCAATGAAAACTCCTTGGCGGTCAGGTCCAGGCGGGCTCCGGCGCGGCTGGCCTTGCGGCTGATCAGATCTATCCACAGGTCGTCGACGGTCACTTGCACCGGTTCGTGACCGCCGCTGCGGCGGGTCAGGGCTTGCAGGCGGGCGACCAGCTCCAGGAACGAGAACGGTTTGCCCAGGTAATCGTCGGCGCCTTCGCGCAAACCGCGTATGCGGTCTTCCACCCGTTCGCGGGCGGTGAGCATGATCACCGGGGTTTGCTTGCGCGCGCGCAAGGCCCGCAGTACGCCAAAGCCATCGAGGCCAGGCAGCATCACATCGAGCACGATCACGGCGTAATCGCTCTCCATTGCCAGGTGCAGACCTTCGATGCCGTCGCGGGCCACATCCACTGTGTAACCCTGCTCGGTCAGGCCGCGGTGCAGGTAGTCGGCGGTTTTTTCTTCATCTTCAATAATCAGAACGCGCATGACCCGCCTCAGTGATTCGTCGCCAGCAAGCTGACGGGTTTGGAACGATGGAACAGTCGTTCAAGCCACAAGTATATGACCGGCGTGGTAAACAGCGTCAGCGCCTGGCTCACCAGCAGCCCGCCGACTACGGCAATCCCCAGAGGCTGGCGCAGTTCGGCGCCGGTGCCGTAGCCCAGCATCAGCGGCAGGGCGCCCAGCAGCGCGGCGAGGGTGGTCATGATGATCGGCCGAAACCGCGTGATACACGCCTGGTAGATAGCCTCTTCGGGGCTCAGGCCACGGGTGCGCTGGGCATCGAGGGCAAAGTCGATCATCAGGATGCCGTTTTTCTTGACGATACCGATCAGCAGCACCAATCCGATCAGCGCCATGATCGAGAAATCCTGGCCACATATCCACAGCATCAGCAGCGCGCCAAGCCCGGCCGAGGGCAGGGTGGAGATGATGGTCAGCGGGTGTACAAAGCTCTCGTACAGCACCCCCAGAATGATATACACCGCCACCAGCGCCGCGAGGATCAACCACGGCTGGCTGGCCAGCGAGCTTTGAAAGGCCTGGGCGGCGCCCTGGAAGTTGCCACTGATGGTGCCGGGCATGCCGATGTCGTTTTTTGCCTGATTGAGCATCAGCACCGCATCGCCCAGGGCCACGCCGGGGGCGAGGTTGAACGACAGGTTGGCGGCCGGGAACATGCCGTCATGGCTGATGGACAACGGCCCGCTGATGGGCGCATCGACCCTGGCCACGGCCGACAGCGGCACCATTTCCCCGGTCAGCGGCGAGCGCAGGTAGAAGTAATTGAGGCTTTCGGCCTTGCCGCGCTGCTGCGCGTCGACTTCCAGAATCACGTTGTACTGGTTGGTCTCGGTCTGGAACTCATTGACCTGGCGCTGACCGAAGGCGTCGTACAGTGCTTCATCGACATCGGTGGCGGTCAGGCCAAAGCGCGCCGCCGCATTACGGTCAATGCTGATATGGGTGATGCTGCCCCCCAGTTGCAGGTCGTTGGACAGATCTCGAAAGGCCGGATTGGCGCGCAGTTTTTCGGTCAGGCGCTGGGTCCAGGTGGTGAGCGTCGGACCATCGTTGCTCTTGAGCACATATTGATACTGACTGCGACTGGGGCCCGAGCTGAGGTTGATATCC
Source organism: Pseudomonas bubulae (assembly GCF_900618535.1). Taxonomy (GTDB): domain Bacteria; phylum Pseudomonadota; class Gammaproteobacteria; order Pseudomonadales; family Pseudomonadaceae; genus Aquipseudomonas; species Aquipseudomonas bubulae. Next base: position 415,806 of record NZ_UYJA01000002.1, read on the forward strand.
TGGCCGGCACGCAGGTACAGCACGATGCCAGGCACCTTGGCCAGTTGCGGGCGAATGCGGTCGATAAATTCGCTGGCCGACACGTCGCGCTGGCCGCGGTCCTTGAGAGCAATCCAGAAGCGGCCGTTGGCGATGGTCTGGTTGCTGCCGGTCACGCCCACGGCATGGGAGAACGCCTGCACGGCCGGGTCGTTGCCGATGATCTCGGCCAGCGCCAGATGCTTTTGCGTCATGTCCGGGAATGAAATGTCGGATGCCGCCTCGGTGGTGCCGAGTACAAAGCCGGTGTCCTGCACCGGAAAAAAGCCCTTGGGGATCAACACATAGCCGGCGATAGCCATGGCCAGGGTCACGGCGAAAATCCCCAGCATCAATCGCTGATGCGCAAGGGCCCGCTTCAGGCCTTTTTCATAGAGGCCCAGCAGGCGCTCGCCAAAGCCCGGCCTGGCATCCGGCTTGTGTTCCGGTGTGCGCATAAACAGCGCGGCCAGTGTGGGCGCCAGGGTCAGCGATACCACCACGGAAATCATGATGGTCGAGGTCGCGGTCAGGGCGAACTCCTTGAACAACCGCCCGACCACCCCGCCCATAAACAGCAGCGGGATAAACGCGGCCACCAGTGAGACGCTGATGGATACCACGGTAAAGCCGATCTCGCTGGAGCCCTTGATCGCTGCGTCGCGCATGCTTTCTCCGGCTTCCAGATGGCGGTGGATGTTCTCCACCACCACAATCGCATCGTCCACCACAAAGCCCACCGCCACCACAATGGCCACCAGCGTCAGGTTATTGAGGCTGAAGCCCAGCACATACATCAGCGCGAAACTGGCGATCAGCGACACGCCGAGTACCGCCGACACAATCAGCGTGGCCGACCACTGGCGCAAAAACAGCGCCATCACCGCAACCACCAGCAGCACGGCGATCAGCAGGGTGATTTCCACTTCATGCAGGGAGGCGCGAATGGTCTTGGTGCGATCGCTCAGCACCGTCACTTCGACCGAAGCCGGGAGCATGGCCTGCAGACCGGGCAGGGCGGCCTGGATGCGGTCTACCGTGTCGACGATATTGGCTCCCGGCTGGCGCGAAATCACCAGGTTGAGCCCCGGCTGGTGGCCCGACCAGGCCTGTACGTAGTCATTCTCGGAACCGTTGATAACCCGTGCCACATCCCGTAGCTGCACGGGGGCGCCATCCTTGTACGAGACGATTAACTGGCCATATTCATCCGCGTCGAACAACTGGTCGTTGGTCGACAGCGTAGAAATGCTCGACGGGCCATACAACGCGCCCTTGGCCAGGTTGAGGCTGGTTTGCTGGATCGCCAGGCGGATATCGGCCAGGGTCAGGCCGATCGCAGCCAGCTTGTCGGCCGAGGCCTGGACGCGGATCGCCGGGCGTTGCTGACCGGTGATATTGATCAGGCCCACACCATCAATCTGGCTGATTTGCCGGGCCAGCAGGGTTTCGACGTAATCGCTCAGTTCAGTGCCGGGCATCTGCAGCGAACTGATGCTGAGGATCAGTACCGGGCTGTCGGCCGGGTTGACCTTCTTCCAGGTCGGCAGGGTCGGCATGTCCTTGGGCAGTTTGCCGGACGCGGTGTTGATCGCTGCCTGAACCTCTTGCGCGGCGGTGTCGATGCTTTTGTCGAGGGTGAATTGCAGGGTCAGGGTGGTCGAGCCCAGGGCGCTGCTGGAGGTCATCTGGGTCATGCCGGGGATGGCGCTGAATTGCACCTCCAGGGGCGTTGCCACCGAAGACGCCATGGTGTCCGGGCTGGCGCCGGGCAATTGCGCAGATACCTGGATGGTCGGGAATTCCGCCTCGGGCAAGGGCGCCACGGGTAACCGGGGAAAGGCAATCAGCCCCACCAGCACCAGGGCGAAGGTCAGCAATACCGTGGCGACCGGGTGATCGACACACCAGGCGGACACCGAGCGGCTGCGGGTCATGGCTGCACCCGGGCAGCCGTTGGCCCGCTCAGGACTTCAACCCGCGAGCCGGACTTGAGCCGCGACTGGCCATCGCTGACCAGTGTGTCGCCGGGGTTGACGCCGGTGATGATGCTCAGTTCGGTGTCCTGAAAAGTCAGCTGCACGGGAACGGTTTCGACCTTGTCGCCGCTGACCCGGTAGACGAAGTAATTATCCAGCCCGCGCTGCACCACTTGCGGTGGCACCACCAGCGCGTTGCGGTCCAGTCCGGTCTGGATTTCGACATTGACCAGCTGGCCCGGCCACAAGCTTTGCGTGGAGTTGTCGAACTGAGCCTTGGCCTTGATTGTGCCGGTGGTTGCCGAGACCTGATTGTCGATCAGGCTAAGGCGGCCCTCGCCCAGTTGCGTGCCGCTACTGCCGGTATTGCCGACAAAGGCTTTGACCCGGGCCGGTTGTTTGGCCGTGAGCAAGTCGTGGAGCAGGGGCAAGTGCTGCTGGGGCAGGGAAAACTCCACGGCAATGGGGGCGATCTGGGTCACGGAAAACAGCCCCTGGGCATCGCTGACCCTTAGAAAGTTACCCGCATCTACTGCGCGAATGCCCACGCGCCCGCTGACCGGGGACTGGATTTGCGTAAAGGACAACTGCACCTGTGCCGCGGCAATCGCCGCCTGATCACCCTTTGCCGAAGCCTTGAGCTGATTGACCAGGGCTTGCTGCTGATCGAGGGTTTGCCGGGACACGCCATTGTCCACGCTCAACAACTGATAGCGCTTGAGGTCGGCCAATGCGACCTGCAGTTGCGCCTGGTTCTGTCCCAGTTGGGCCCTGGCCTGATCCAGGCTGGCCTTGATCGAGCGGTCATCGAGAGTAGCCAGCAGGTCGCCAGCCTTGACCGTCTGGCCTTCCTTGACCCGAATACCCGTGAGGATGCCGTCGATTTGCGGACGTATGATGACGCTGTGCAGCGACAGTACGGCGCCAATCCCGTTGATATAGCGCGGTACATCCTGTTGCAGGACTTGCACGACCCGCACCGGCACTGGCGCGCTACCTGCCGATTTGCCGGGCGCCGGGCGATTGAGCCACCAGACGCTGCTACCCATCAGGGCAATCAGCAGCGTGCCCAGCAAGATTTTTTTGGTTTTATTGGGCATGCCGGATAGACGCCGTGTGCGTGGAATGGGGGCTTATAGAAAGGTTATAGCGTGTGGACCCGGTCATAACGGTGACGGCTAACTGACATTTGTGACAGCTTTAAGGTTTGTAGCAGCTGCCTCGTTCCTTCGGCAGCTGCTACGTCACGGGTTTTCACCACGGGTTGGATTATTTTTACGACCAGCGAGTGCAACCTATACAGGGTGCGCAGGTATACTGGGCGGTCTTGCGCCATCCGGCCTGTTTATTTCCCGTATATCGGAGCTTTCATGACTTCTCCTACACCAACGACCGCTCCTGATGCCGTGAGCACCGAGAACCTCGATACCCCGGAAAAACCGGTCATTCCTGCGTTCACTTTTCCGTTCAAGCCATCGGAGTTTGCCAAGGCCAAGTCCCAGGGCAAGGCGTACTACCAAAAAAGCGGCCTCGGCGGTCATGATAAAACCCCTAACGCGCCCCCTCATGGCACCCGCAAAACCATGGGCAAACGCTAATTTTATGCCCTAAAAAGTGGCAATATGCCATTAGTGTTTGTTCAGGCCTGATTAACTCCTTTAGTCATGCGCCAGATCAGTATTTGCTTAATAGGTGCGCTTAGAGTCGACGACCCTGCCGACTCTTCTCTAATAATCCGAGCGCGCCCGTCATGAAAATCAATCTACCGATTACCGGCCGATCCGTTGATTTTGCCCCCGACGCCAACATCCTCTCCACCACTGATCTCGACAGCACCATCACCTACGCCAACCCTGACTTTATCGAGGTCAGCGGTTATGAACTGAGCGAGTTGCTGGGCACCCCGCACAACCTGCTGCGCCATCCCGACATGCCGCCCGCCGCTTTCAGCCATATGTGGCAGACCCTCAAGGCGGGGCGCTCGTGGATGGGGATGGTGAAAAACCGTTGCAGAAACGGTGATCACTATTGGGTCAGCGCCTATGTCACGCCGGTGATGAAAAATGGCGAGACCGTCGAGTACCAATCCGTGCGTACCCACCCGACTCCTGAACGTGTCGCGGTCGCCGAGGCCCACTACGCCGCTCTACGCTCGGGGCGCAAGCCGCTGTTGCCGGCCGGCTTGCGCCTTGGCTTGGGGGGCAGGCTGGCATTGTTTGTCAGTGCCGTATTTGGCGCCGTTACAGCCGTGGGCACGCTGTGGCTGGCCAGCGTTGACGCACAGGCCGGGCTGTTGATCTGGCTGCTGGGCAGTCTGTTGAGTTCGCTGGCCATTGCCTGGTTGCTGCGGCCTTTGCATGCATTGACCCGTCGCGCCAAAGGCGTTGGCGACAATCCGTTGAGCCAGCAGATTTATACCGGGCGCCGTGATGAGTTCGGCCAGATCGAGTTTGCCCTGCATATGCTTGAGGCCCAGGTCGGCGCTGTGGTGGGGCGTATCGGTGATGTCTCGCAGCGATTGGCCGGGCACGCCAGCGAACTGGTTCAGCATCTGCAAAGCAGCCATGCCAGCACCTTGAATCAACAGTTGGAGACCGATCAGGTGGCCACTGCTATCAACGAAATGGCGGCGAGTGTGGCGCAGGTAGCGATCAACGCCCAGCAGGCGTCGCAAGCAGCCGATCGGGTGCAAAGTGAAACCCGTGAAGGCCATCAGCTGGTGACGCAGAGCCGCAGCACGGTGCAGCACCTGGCGACGGAGCTGGAGCGAGCCACCGAGGTGGTGCATCACCTGGAAAGTCACAGCAGCGATATTTCCTCGGTGCTGGAAGTGATCCGCAGTATTGCCGAACAAACCAATTTGCTGGCGCTCAACGCCGCTATCGAAGCGGCCCGCGCAGGTGATCAGGGCCGCGGCTTTGCCGTGGTGGCCGATGAGGTTCGTGGTCTGGCCCAGCGTACGCAGCAGTCGACCAGTGAAATCCAGGCCATGATCAGCGCTCTGCAAGAAGGTGCCCGGGCGGCGGTGCAGGTCATCCAGCAAAGCAGTGAATACGCTCAGAGCAGTGTCAATCAGACCCAACTGGCCAGTTGCGCGCTGGACGGGATCAGTGCACAAGTTCAGAAGATCACCGAGATGAGTGTGCAGATCGCCTCGGCGGTCGAAGAGCAAAGCGTGGTCAGTGAAGATATCAACCGTAATATCGCCGGGATTCGCAGTGCCTGTGACGTCACTGTGGATGCCGGGCAACAGAGCCATCGCCATTCAGGGGATGTCGCCGAGCTGGCCGCAGGTTTGCGCTCGCTTGCGCAAGAGTTCTGGCAAACCCGGCGCTAAAGCGCCTCGCGCTGGATCAGGGTCATGCCGTGCTTGTCGTACAGGCGCCGGGCGTTGTGGTTGTGCTCCATGACCTTGAGATCCAGACAAGCCTCACGGCGCTGGCGGAAAACGGCAAAGACATGGTTGAGCAGTGCGCCGCCCAAGCCCCGGCCCCGGTGGTGCGGGTGTACCGCCAGATCCTTGAGGTAGGCGCTGGTCCAGGCCTGGGCAACCGCAACGGCCTGGCCCTCCAGGAGGATCACAAAACACAGTGCGGGATCGTACTCGGGGTCATGCTGCAGGCCGTGTTGCCAGTCCTGCAGGGTTTGCATGCTGCCGGTGCCGTCGGTATGGCTCAGGCTGATCAGGGCATGTACCGGTTGCAGCAGCTCCTCGGTGAGCGTTACCAGGGTGAAGCCCTGGGGCCAGTGGGCCGGTGGCAATGGCTGGCGCAAATCTTTGCGCAGCAACAGGCAATACTGGCTCATGCTACTCAGTAACCTTGCTCGGCAACCGTGCGCGCGGCGAGGATCAAGCACTGTGTAAGCTCCGGTGAAGAGAACTTGGTCAGCACCGCATTGGCCCCCGCCAGGCGCGCCTTTTCGCTGTTCATCGCACTGTTGAGCGAGGTGTGCAGCAGCACATACAGATGGGCAAAGTCCGGGGTGTCGCGCACGGTACGGGTAAAGGCGTAGCCATCCATTTCCGACATTTCGATATCCGACACCAGCACGTTGATCTGATCCGGCGTGCCTTGCAGCTCCAGTAACCGCTCGATGGCTTCCTTGGCGCTGCGTGCGGTGTGGCAATGCAGGCCCAGGTTGCGCAGGGTAATGACCGACTGTTGCAGGGCCACCTGACTGTCATCCACCACCAGAATTCGGGCATTGGCCAGCAGTTTTGACTCTTCTTTACTGAGGCTGTCGCTGGCGTCCTCGACCTTGGCCGGGGCGATGCCGTGGATCACTTTTTCGATATCCAGCACTTGCACCAATACACCGTCGACCTGGGTCACACCGGTGATATACGAGCGCTTGCCGGAGCCGTAGGGCGGCGGACGGATATCGGTGCTCAGGCAGTGCACGATTTTGCTCACCGCCTGCACATGCAGCCCCTGTTTGGAGCGGCTGACATCGGTGACGATCAGGCAACCAGCATCCGGGTCGAGCAGCGGCTGCTCGCCGATGGCACGGCTCAGGTCGATTACCGACAGTGCCGCGCCGCGCAACACGGCGATGCCTTTAACATTGGGGTGGGACTCGGGCATTTTGGTCAGCGGCGGACAGGGAATGATTTCACTGACCTTGAGCAGGTTGATCGCCAACAACTTGCCGCTGCGCAGAGTGAAGAGCAGAAGGGAGAGTGAGTCTGCGCGGGCATTGTTCGATGACATAAAAATCTTCTGTGCTGGGAGCGATACGGGGTTATCGACCTGAATGTTACGGGCTTTAACCGGTCGGCATAAATCCCCTTGTAGATACTCTGTTGCAGGTCAAGCCCTATTGTGGGAGCGAGCCTGCTCGCGAACGACCTTCGCGAGCAGGCTCGCTCCCACAGTTGCAGTGTTCCTGCAGCTGTCGAGCCTGCGAGGCTGCGTTCGGCGGCGAAGCCGTCGCGAAATCAGACACTGCGGTGTGCCAGGTAAAGCCGGCTCTCAGGGTTTACGACGGCTGCGCCGCCGGACGCAGCCTGCGTTCCTCGGCAGTTGCTACGGGATCAGGGTTTCAGGCCCAACCGTTTGGCCATGCGGGCCAGGTTTGCCCGGTCAAGCCCCAGCTCCCGCGCCGCACTGGCCCAGTTGTGCTGATGGCGTTCCAGGCAGGTGCTGATCAGCTGGCGCTGGTAATTTTCAGTGGCCTGGCGCAAGTCGCCCACGGCATCCGGCAGGTTCTGGGGGGCGATCGGCGCAGCGCTGGCGCCGGAGGTCGGCAAATCCAGATCCGCCGCCGTCAGGGTCAGGATGCGCGGCCGCGTGCTGCAATTGCCCAAGGCTTTAAGGGCGCTGCGGCCAATCAGGTGTTCCAGTTCGCGCACATTGCCCGGCCAGGAATACTGCACCAGCGCCGCCTGCGCGTCGGGACTCAGGCGCAGGCTGCCCAGGCCCATGCGCGAGCGGTTTTGCTCCAGAAAAAAGCCGCTCAGCAGCAACACATCACGGCCGCGTTCGCGCAAGGCTGGCACCCTGAGCGGGTAAACGCTAAGGCGATGGTAAAAGTCGGCGCGGTAGCGACCGCTGCGCACTTCTTCGGCCAGGTCGCGGTTGGTGGCTGCGATCAGGCGTACGTCGACCCGGTGCTCCTGATCCGAGCCCAGGCGTTGCAACTGCCCGCTTTGCAGCACCCGCAACAGCTTGGCCTGCACGGTCAGCGACAGCTCGCCCACTTCATCCAGAAACAACGTGCCACCGTTGGCAAGCTCGAACTTGCCGCGTCGGTCGTTGGTGGCACCGGTAAAGGCACCGCGCACATGGCCGAACAGTTCGCTTTCAACCAGCGTGTCGGGCAAGGCCGCGCAGTTAAGGCTGATCAGCGGTTTGTCTGCCCGTGGCGAGGCTGCGTGAATGGCCTGGGCCACCAGCTCCTTGCCGACACCGGTTTCACCGGTTATCAGTACCGTCAGATCGCTGCCGCCCACCAGGGCAATTTCTTCCAGTAAGCGTTTGTGCACCTTGCTCTGGCCGATCAGCTCCTTGTTGGGCGAGCCATTGGCTTGCCGATAGAGTTCGGCCTTGCGCTGCTCATCCTCGACCCGCAACGCCAGCCGTTCGATCCGTTGAGCCACATTGACCGTAGCGGCAGCCAGGCTGGCAAAGGCCTGCAGGTCATCCAGCGAGACCGGCTCGAAGCGTTTGGAATCCAGTGCGTCGAGGGTTAGCAGCCCCCATGGGCGCTCTTCGACAAACAGCGGGCAGCCCATGCAGTCGTGGACTTCCAGGTGTTCGGCCAGCCCGTCGACCAGGCCGTCGTAGGGGTCTGGCAGTTCGCAGTTGCTGGGGAAACGGGTGGGCCCTGGACTTGCGAGCAAAGCCTGAAAGCGCGGGTGCTCGCTGACTTTGAAGCGCCGCCCCAGGGTGTCCAGGCTCAAGCCATCAACAGCCAACGGCACCAGCCATTCGCCATCCAGTCGCAGCAGGGCTGCGGCATCGCAAGGCAGCAGGGTGCGCAGCGCGTGCAGCAAGCGGCGATAGCGTTCGCTCTCGGGCAGATCACGGGACAGATCGTCCACCAGCGGCAGCAGGGTGGTCAGTAGCAGTTTTGCAGTCATTTTGACCTCGCGTAGTCTTTATGACTATATAGTAACTCGTGTCAAAATGACTATGTTTGTATTAACTTGCTGATTTTAAAGGGTTTAATTGTTGGCACGGAAACTGATAAGTAAAGGGTAATTGTTGAAGCCTAAGTGCTCAGGAGTCACCCATATGCTTACTGCTCAGGATCGTGCCATCGTTAAATCTACCGTGCCACTGCTGGAAAGCGGCGGTGAAGGGCTGATTACACACTTCTATCGCATGATGCTTTCGGAATACCCGCAAGTGCGTTCGCTGTTCAACCCGGCCAACCAGGCCAGTGGCGACCAGCCGCGAGCACTGGCCAACGGCGTGCTGATGTATGCACGGCACATCGATCAGCTGGACCAGTTGGGCGATCTGGTGGCCCGGATCATCAACAAGCATGTTGCGTTGCAAATCCTCCCTGAGCACTACCCAATTGTTGGCAGCTGCCTGCTGCGGGCTATTGAAGAAGTGCTGGGCAGCGACATCGCGACCCCGCAAGTGCTCAGCGCCTGGGGAGCGGCCTACAACCAGTTGGCCGATATCCTGATCGGTGCCGAAGCTGCCATCTACGACGAAAAAGCTGCAGCACCTGGCGGCTGGCGCGGCGGGCGCGAGTTCAAACTGGCTGCCAAAATCCAGGAAAGTGCTGAAATCACTTCGTTTTACTTCCGCCCGGTAGACCAGCAACCGATCCTCGACTTTGCCCCGGGCCAGTATATCGGTCTGAAACTCATGATCGATGGCGAAGAAGTGCGTCGCAACTACTCACTGTCGGCGCTGGCTCAGGTCGGTCGCTACCGTATCAGCGTCAAGCGCGAGAAGGGTGGGGTGGTGTCCAACTTCCTGCACGACCGTCTGAATGTGGGCGATACCCTGGAACTGTTCCCGCCAGCGGGCGACTTCACCCTGGCCAATAGCGAAAAACCGCTGGTGCTGATCAGTGGCGGTGTGGGCATAACACCGACCCTGGCGATGCTTGAAGCGGCCCTGGCGACAAAACGCCCGATCCACTTTATCCACTGTGCCCGCAATGCCGATGTGCATGCCTTCCGCACATGGATCGATGAACTGGCAGACCAGCATCCGCAATTGAAGCGTTTCTACTGCTATGACGAGCAGGGCGAGTCTGCAGATCATGTAGGGCTTTTGACCGAAGAAGTACTGGCTCAGTGGTTACCGCAAGAGCGTGACCTGGATGCCTACTTCCTGGGGCCAAAAGGCTTTATGGGGGCGGTCAAGCGTCATCTCAAAGCCCTGGGTGTGCCGGAGCAGCAAAGCCGCTACGAGTTCTTCGGCCCGGCAGCCGAGCTGAAGTAGGGCGCGTGGCAGCTGCCGAGGAACGAAGGCTGCTACAAGAAGCAGGCAAGACCTTAATCCCCCATTAATCCCCTTGCGCCACTTTTCCTGCAACGTTCAGATACATCCAGGCCCGGGGTCTGGGTGTAAACTGTGCGGCTTACACATAATCAGGCAAAGGGACGCGGGATGACCAATGACATGTTGCAACTGGGCCGGGAGAAACGCTTCCTGGTCCTGCTCGGGGTGATCTGCCTGGCGCTGATCGGCGGCGCGCTGTACATGCAGATCGTGCTCGGCGAGGCACCTTGCCCGCTGTGTATCCTGCAACGCTATGCACTGCTGCTGATCGCGATCTTTGCCTTTATCGGTGCAGCCATGCCTGGCCGGCGCAGCCTCACCGTGTTTGAAGTGCTGGTGGTGCTCAGTGCCATCGGTGGTATTGCCGCCGCCGGGCGCCACGTCTATATCCTCGCTCACCCGGCCGTGAGCTGCGGTCTTGATGTGTTGCAGCCAATCGTCGATGGTCTGCCGTTGGCAGCCGTGTTCCCCCTGGGGTTTCAGGTCGACGGGTTTTGCTCCACCCCATACCCGCCGGTGCTTGGTCTGTCGCTGGCACAGTGGGCACTGGTGGCCTTTGTAATGACTGCGGTGCTGGTGCCACTGGGCATCTATCGCAACCGGAAACAATCGAGCTGAGCCAGCCACCAATTTTTGCTTGAGCAGCCTCGTGCTTCCTTCGGCAGTGCGGGGCGTTTTTTTGTCCCTGCGCAAATGTAAAGAAGGCGTGATCCTCACGTCGAAAAAGGCTGTGCGACACTGCGACATATTGTCACGCGCAGGGTGTCGCAGGGCTGGTTTTGGTCTGACCAGTGGTCTTTTAAACGTATGACTTCGTGTAACCCAGCTGAGGCATTTTGACGCTGGCAAAGGGGTTGAAATCAGGGTTGCGAGACTCAACGCAAATCGGCTGTAGCCCTTTTTATTTGGGCGTTCAGGCGGGGTCAGGGGGGTGTGTTCATGCGCTAAAAAGGGGCATAAAAGTGCAGGGCTAAAGACGTGCTACAACTCTGTTTCAAGGGGGGGCTTGAACGCTTGGCGTAATAATAGGCAGGGATTGTTACCGTACCCGATAAGAATTATTTCGGGATGAGACATGGTTTATAGAGAGCTACCTAACTACAATCGCCCGCACTGAACGTCCAGCCTGCTCATCCCTGAGCCCAAGCGGGAAGTTGAAGGCCGACTGGGTTGTTCAATACAGGCGTCCCATGCGACTCCCAGGTACTGGCAACCCTTCTAAGTTCCGCACCAAATGGAATTGGTCTGTGACAAGGCCATTGACCACGTATCGAATAAGAAATCACTGCTAACCCGGAATTTTGCCCGTTCGCCTGATGGTGATAGAGCAGGCTTTCATTCAATTCCGGAAAAGAGCCAACCCTTGGCAGGGCGAAGTGTTGGCGAAAAAAACCAACTGCATTGTGCAAGCTGTTTTAGAGGTCGTGAGATGACTAAAAAAAGGTACCCCAGACTCCTTGGCTTATTGCCACTTTTCGGCACGCTGCTGCTGGGAGGTTGCAACATGACATTGCTCGATCCGGTGGGGCAGGTCGGGATCGAAGAGCGGAATCTGATCATCACTGCAACACTGCTGATGCTTCTGGTCGTGGTGCCGGTCATCATTATGACCCTCGTCTTCGCGTGGAAATATCGCGCGTCGAACACCAGCGCTACCTATACACCTAAATGGTCGCACTCCACCAAGATCGAAGTCGTGATCTGGACTGTGCCAATTCTGATCATCATCGCCCTGGGCGTGATCACCTACAAGTCGACCCACGCGCTGGACCCTTATCGTCCGCTCGAGTCCGACGTCAAGCCGATTACCATCGAAGTGGTGGCAATGGACTGGAAGTGGATGTTCATCTATCCGGAACAGGGTATCGCTACCGTCAACAAGATCGTGTTCCCGGCCAACACCCCGGTCAATTTCCGTATCACCTCTGACACGGTCATGAACTCGTTCTTCATTCCAGGCCTGGGCGGTCAGATCTACGCCATGGCCGGGATGACGACCAAGCTGCACCTGATTGCCAACCGCAACGCTGAAATGGAAGGCATCTCTGCCAACTACAGCGGTGCCGGTTTCACGGGCATGAAATTCAAAGCGATCGCGACTACTCAGGCTGATTTCGATGCTTGGGTAAGTGAAGTCAAAGCATCACCTAAACAGCTTGACCAAGCTGAATACGAAGCCTTGAGCAAGCCAAGTCAGAACAACCCCGTTGAACTGTTCTCCTCGTACACACCGAACCTGTTTCAGAAAATCGTCGACAAGTACGAAGGTATGACGCCAGGCAAGCCGGTGAAGCACGAGAAGAAAGAAGTGGCCGGGACCGATGTGGTGGACATGAGTTCGCATTCAGCTGCCGGGGCAGAGGAGTAAACGATGTTTGGTAAATTAAGTTGGGAAGCGGTCCCGTTCCACGAGCCGATCGTGATGGTGACCATCGCCATGATCGCGCTGGGTGGTCTGGCACTGTTTGCAGCAATCACGTATTTCAAGAAGTGGACCTACCTGTGGACCGAATGGCTAACGTCAGTCGACCACAAGAAAATCGGCGTGATGTACATCATCGTCGCCATGGTCATGCTGCTGCGCGGCTTTGCCGACGCAATCATGATGCGTACCCAGCTGGCCATGGCCACCGAGGGTTCGCCTGGCTACCTGCCACCTGAACACTATGACCAGATCTTCACCGCTCACGGTGTGATCATGATCATCTTCATGGCGATGCCATTCTTCACCGGCCTGATGAACCTTGCAGTGCCGCTGCAGATCGGCGCCCGTGACGTGGCCTACCCGTTCCTCAACTCCCTGAGCTTCTGGCTGCTGGTGTCCGGCGTTGTGCTGGTCAACCTGTCGCTGGGCGTCGGCGAGTTCGCCAAGACCGGTTGGGTTGCCTATCCGCCGCTGTCGGGCTTGCAGTACAGTCCGGGCGTGGGGATGGATTACTACATCTGGGCTCTACAGCTATCGGGGTTAGGTACGACGTTAACCGGGGTTAACTTCCTGGCGACCGTACTGAAGATGCGTGCTCCAGGCATGAAACTGATGGACATGCCGATCTTCACCTGGACCTGCACCTGGGCAAACGTCCTGATCGTGGCTTCGTTCCCGATCCTGACCGCTACCCTGGCACTGCTGACACTTGACCGTTACATGGATTTCCACATTTTCACCAATGAACTTGGTGGCAATCCAATGATGTACGTCAACCTGTTCTGGGCGTGGGGTCACCCTGAGGTGTACATCCTCATTCTGCCGGCGTTCGGTATCTTCTCCGAAGTTATCTCCACGTTCACCGGCAAGCGTCTGTTCGGTCACCACTCGATGGTCTACGCCTCCGGCGCGATCTCGGTGCTGGGCTTCATGGTTTGGCTGCACCACTTCTTCACCATGGGTTCGGGTGCCAGCGTCAACGCCTTCTTCGGTCTGGCGACGATGCTGATTTCGATCCCGACGGGGGTGAAGCTATTCAACTGGCTGTTCACCATCTACCAGGGCCGTCTGCGCTTCACCAGCCAGGTTCTGTGGACCCTGGGCTTTATGGTGACCTTCGCCATCGGCGGCATGACTGGCGTACTGCTGGCCATCCCGGGTGCTGACTTCGTACTGCACAACAGCCTGTTCGTTATTGCTCACTTCCATAACGTGATCATCGGCGGCGCAGTATTCGGTTACATCGCAGGCTTCAGCTTCTACTTCCCGAAAGCGTTCGGCTTCAAGTTGAACGAAACCTGGGGCAAGCGCGCGTTCTGGTTCTGGATCGTCGGCTTCTTCATCGCCTTTATGCCGCTCTATGCACTGGGCTTCATGGGCATGACCCGTCGTCTGAACGCCAGCACCAACCCTGAGTGGGTGCCTTACCTGTACGTAGCCCTGTTCGGCGCAGTACTGATTGCCATGGGTATCGCCAGCCAGCTGATCCAGCTGTATGTCAGCGTCCGTGACCGCAACAAGCCAGAGAACGCCTGCGAATTCGGCGATCCATGGAATGCTCACACGCTGGAATGGTCGACTTCGTCGCCACCACCGTTCTACAACTTTGCTGTACTGCCAAAAGTCGACGGTATCGACCCGTTCACCGAAGCCAAGGAAAACGGCACTGCGTACCAGGTTCCGGCCAAGTACTCGCCTATCCACATGCCTAACAACACCGCTACCGGTGTGTACATGGGTGCTTTGCTGACCGTCTTCGGTTTCGCGATGATCTGGCACATCTGGTGGCTGGCCATCGTGGGTCTGGTAGGTACGGTTGTTGTCTTCGTTGCTCACGCCGCCCGTGACGACCAAGGCTACATGGTGCCGGTCGAGACCATCGAGCGTATCGAGGCCGAGCAGCACAAGCGTCTGGTAGCCGCCAAAGCAATTCCGGCTACTCGTGTTGAAACCAAGTTGGAACAGGCTTAAACCATGTCGAACTTAGCGACCACTGCTGGACACGCTCATGGTCACGACCATGAGCATGAGGAACACCACGACGCGGGCGAGACAACCATTTTTGGTTTCTGGCTCTACCTGATGACCGACTGCATCTTGTTTGCATCGATCTTCGCGGTATACGCGGTATTGGTAAACAACGTTGCAGGTGGCCCGTCGGGCCACGACATCTTCGAACTGCCGTACGTACTGGGTGAAACTGCCCTGCTGCTGTTCAGTTCGATCACCTACGGCTTCGCCATGCTGGCGTTGTTCAAGGGCAAGAAACAGCAGGTGCTGTTCTGGCTGGCCATGACCTTCCTGCTCGGTGCAGGCTTCATCGCCATGGAAATCAACGAGTTCCACCTGTTGATCTCCGAGGGCTACGGCCCTAGCCGTTCGGGCTTCCTGTCTGGCTTCTTCACCCTGGTCGGTACCCACGGTCTGCACGTGACCAGCGGTCTGATCTGGATGGCGATCATGATGTACCAGGTGCAGAAAAACGGCCTGACCTCGACCAACAAGACCCGCCTGAGCTGCCTGAGCCTGTTCTGGCACTTCCTGGACGTGGTGTGGATCTGCGTATTCACCGTTGTTTACCTGATGGGGACTTTGTAATGGCTAACGCACATTCCGACGGCGCCAACCACGGCAGCGTGAAGTCCTACGCGATCGGCTTCATCCTGTCGGTGATCCTGACCGTTATTCCGTTCGGGCTGGTGATGTACCCATCGCTGCCCAAATTCACCACCCTGGCGATCGTACTGTTGTTCGCCGTGGTGCAAGTGGTTGTTCACCTGGTGTACTTCCTGCACCTGGACCGTTCGCCTGCACAACGCAACAACGTCACCGCGCTGGTATTTGCTGCGCTGGTAATTGTGCTGCTGGTGGGCTTGTCCCTGTGGATCATGTTCAGCATCCACACTGAAATGATGGCGAAGTGAGGTAAGACCCGATGTCCTTCAAGCACTTTATCCAAATCACCAAACCGGGGATCATTTTCGGTAACGTGCTTTCTGTGGCAGGCGGGTTCTTCCTGGCCTCGAAGGGGCATTTCGATCTTGCCCTGTTCCTGGCTGCGGTAATCGGCACCTCCCTGGTGGTAGCGTCCGGTTGTGTGTTCAACAACTGCATCGACCGCGACATTGACATCAAGATGGACCGCACCAAGAACCGCGTACTGGTTCAAGGCCTGATCTCCCTCAAGGTGGCGCTGGTTTACGCCACCCTGCTGGGGGGCGCCGGCCTGTACCTGTTGTATCGCGTAGCCAACCCGCTGGCGGCTCTGTTCGCCGCGATCGGTTTCGTGATCTACGTCGGTCTGTACAGCCTGTACTTCAAGCGCAAGTCGGTTCACGGCACGCTTATCGGCAGTCTGTCGGGTGCAATGCCTCCGGTCATCGGCTATGTAGCTGTGAGCAACAGCTTCGACATGGCTGCAATGACCTTGCTGGTGATGTTCAGCCTGTGGCAGATGCCGCATTCCTACGCCATCGCGATCTTCCGCTTCAACGATTACCTGGCTGCATCGATTCCGGTGTTGCCAGTGAAGCGCGGGATCAAGGTTGCCAAGAAGCACATCCTGCTCTACATCCTCGCGTTTCTGATCGCGACCCTGATGCTCACCCTCGGCGGTTACGCCGGCATGAGCTACATGGCCGTGGCTGCTGCGATGGGCATGTACTGGCTGTACATGGCGTGGACGGGCTACAAGGCCGTCGACGACAAGGTCTGGGCACGCAAGCTGTTCGTGTTCTCGATCTTCACCATCACCGCGCTGAGCGTCATGATGTCCCTGGATTTCAAAGCGCCTGCCGAGTTGTTACTGACTTACGCGCACTGATCTGTCCAGAGTGAAAAACCCCGCCTTCGTAAGAAGAGCGGGGTTTTTTTATGCGGAAATTCACGTGTGCAAATTGGCTCAGGGGGGGGCTACACACCGGAAATGTTTGGTGGTTGGTTTGTTTTTTTGCTGTTTTCCTACTGATTGAAAAGTCTAGGCCTACATTATTTGTTTTTTTCTGATGCTCAAATACAACGGCTAAATTGAGTTTGTAAATTTGTTCAAAAACTAAATGATCAGGTGCCTATAATGCTTTCAGCTAGTTTTAAAAAAACTATTGCAGTACTTGCTCTCGGGTGTGCGTCTGTGGGGGCCGTATCTTCTGTTCAAGCCGGGAATAAAATGTCCCAGGAACAGCTTCAGAAACTGTTAACCCAGGAATACATTAAAAAAGCTGAGGAGCGAGCGCGTCTTCAAAAACAAGCCCAACTCAGAAATGAAGAGGCACGAAAAAAAGCGGCCGCCGTACATGCAAAAAATGATGCCATCGGCGAACAAATCCGAAAGCGAGTGGCCGCAGATAAAGCACAAAAAGCAGCAGATAAGGCCGCAAAATTAGCAGCACGCAGAGCCGAAACGCTAAAGAGTGCAAAACAAAGCCATGCAGCCAGAAAAGCATCGCAGGTGCCTGTAGGGCCAGCGGTACAGAGCGCATTGGCATTGAGTTGCAGTGCGTCGGGTGTGACTGCGCAAATTGAAGGCGTAAGCTCTATTACTCCGCTTGTTAGCGGGAAGCATACCGTTGTGCAGGTTACAAAATACAAAATCACCCCTGTGGACCGTTCACGTTTTTATGGGAGCGTCTCCGCATCATTTTTTATTACCGGCGAGCAGCTTACTGGGGCGAAGATTTTTAAGATGAGTGATAGCTGGACCCCAGCCAATATTGTACTGCGTACCTATGCACCAGCACCTGAGTTTAGTGTCAACTTATCAGCGAATGGTAAAGTGCAAAAATTTTCCTGCGTTCTGCGTAAGAAATTCTAAGGTTACCAGCGTATAAAATCCGCGGAGGCGTACATAGAGATGCCAGGGTGGTGTTTTGAGCGTGGTTGCACTGCGTGGGGCTGCAGTATTTAAAAAAATAATGAAATACTAGGTCGGCCTTTTTATTCTTTGATTTGTTTGTTCGACTGTTGCGGCGATTGGAACTCAGTTTTAGTTCTGGCTGTTGTTCGGGTTGAGTCAGGAAGACAGTCCGCCCTGATATGGGCTTTCGCTCGATTGTCAGGGAAAAAACGTCATGCTTTTCGGCGCCTGAACACTGAGCTCTGATAATGCGGTACGACCCTTGTGAGTATATAGATGCGATGGCTCGAAAGCTGGCAGCCGAGCTGTTTCTGGTCACTCTGAACCGGCTCGCTTAAAGTTAGCATAAGCGGGTACAAGTTCTATATGTTCTGGGGGCGTATTTTATTGAGCTGGTCGCGTGGTCTTTACCTACATATTGTGAGGCGAGCCCCTACATTTTCTAGTGTCGGCCAGTGATTAAATGTGTTTGCTGGTTAGGCGGTTTTAATTGTAGTGGGCTCAAAGTTTTAAAATTCAGAGATTTTCTATGCCTTCATTTTTATGTGAGCAGCCAACTGTTCTTTGTTCTTCTGGTCGTTTGTCAGTCCCAGCTATTTATGTTTGTGCATGGGTCGAATACAGGTCTGACGGGCAGGGGGGGGCGGTGTTGTCATGAGCAGCCCGGCATGCATTTCAATGAAGGGGGTCAGCAAGAGTTATGCGTGCCAAGGGGGAGGGAGCCCGGTCATAAGCCACGTTGATTTTCATATCGCGGTCGCAGACTCCTGCGCCATTATTGGTCCGTCCGGATCCGGTAAAAGTACATTGTTGAATATAATCGGCCTGCTGGACTTTGCCGACGCGGGTGAGTACCTGTTTATGGGACGCCCTGTCACAAAAAAACAGAGTGACGAGTTGGCAGCCCTGAGAAAGAAGAACATCGGATTTGTCTTTCAGAATTTCAATTTGATCCCCCGTTTAAATGTTGTCGAAAATGTAGCCTTGCCGCTTCGCTATCACGGGGTTGACCGCGGGCAATCTCTGGAACGGGCGATGCTGATGTTGCAACGGGTCGGGATGGCTCATCGCGCAGGCTACAAGCCTGCCGATCTGTCGGGAGGGCAAAAGCAACGCGTCGCTATTGCCCGGGCTCTGGTGGGGCAGCCATCCCTGATACTGGCTGACGAGCCGACCGGCAGCCTGGATGGCCAGACGGCCAGTGAAATTCTCGAGCTGTTGCTGTCGATCCAGAAAGAACAAGGCGTCACATTATTGATTGTTACCCACGACCCACTGGTTGCAGGCCTTATGCGCAGGCAAGTCCGTGTATGTAACGGGCGGGTTGAGGAGGCGGGCAAGTGCTAGCCCTGATGACTTTCCTGCCTCCATCACTGCTGCAAGTGGGCGCAGATGCAGCAGACAGTTTTCGCACGCTGGGCAAGCGCTCGATTCTCGCCTTGTTAGGCATCGTGATAGGTAGCGCCTCGATTATCGCAGTCATCAATATCGGGCATAACGCACGGCAGGAGGTCGCAAGTGTCTTCCACAACATGGGCGTCGATACATTTGCGGTGAGTTTCTCTGTCAAGCAAGGGCGGCAAGCGTCACCTCTCTCTATCGAGGCTGCAACATTCAGGAAGTTGGTCCTGGAAGGTCTGTTGATCGCTCCTGCAGCGATAGTGCCTGCCCAGGCCGGATTTAACCACCGGACTATCAATATCCGCCTGGTAGGAACCGAGCCTTCCCTGTTAGACGTGATGAAACTGTCGTTAGCGTATGGGCGGTTTTTGCATCCCTTTGATCAGGACGAAAATGTGGTTGTGCTTGGTCACGATATCGCAACCTCACTGAGCAGCGATGGAACTCTGATCAAGACCGGTGACTGGCTCAAAATCAATAACTACCTGTTTAGGGTTATCGGTGTATTGCAATCTCGAACGCACTCACTGATCAGTCCGGTCTCCGCCGATCTTTCAGTTTTTGTACCGTTGCAGGCCATGAATCGTGTGGCAAGCGAGGCCAGAATAGATGATTTGGTTGCGCGTATCCCCCTTCACAAAAAAAGTGAAAACGTAGCCTCGACCTTCGGTGAAATGCTGACCCGTACTTTCAAGTCCCGAGACATTGAGGTGGTTACACCTGTGCAAATGATCGAGGGGATGAATAGCCAGAATCGCACTTTCCATTACCTCTTGATGGCCTTGGGGGTCATCACGCTGGTAGGCGGCGGAGTGGCGGTGATGAACGTTATGTATATGAACGTTTCTGAGCGCCGTAGTGAAATAGGTTTACGTATGGCAATGGGTGCCCGCCGTCAGGACATTCGCAATTTGTTTCTGATCGAAGCCGCTGCGCTTAGCGTTTTAGGGGCTGTGTTGGGCGCTGGGCTGGGCATGGCACTGGCTTACATTTATGCCCAAGTATCGGGTTGGGCGTTCGCCATGGCATTCAGCGCCATCCCCTTGGGCGTCACAAGCACGGTTTTGGTCGGCGTGTTCTTTGGTTTGAAACCTGCCATTACGGCTTCTCGCCTGACTCCGGTGGAGGCCCTGCGTGATTATTAAAACAGGACTGATTCTGGCCGTGGTGTGCGGTGTGGCGATGCAATCCTTGGTGGCATCTGCGCAAACAGACGTGCCGGCCCCTAATGCTCCCCCCACAGCCTTGATGAGTCAGCACTCGATTGATTTGTCGTTGGTCGAAGCAGTGTCTCTGGGCTTGCGCCGCAACTACAACATACGCAGCCTTAAACTTCAGCGCGTGCGAGAGAAGTTCGACTTGTTTGTCGCTGATGACATGTTTAACCCCAAGCTCAAGCTCATTGGCACTCACAAACTTTCCAAAGGGAGCGTGGACAGCAGTCGTGCAACAGGTATTGGGCCTTCGGTGAGCCTGCTGGGTGAGTATGGGAGCAACGTGGAATTGAGCTGGAACCAGGAGTTCAATGCCACGAGAAACTCGGGTGATTTGAGCAGTAATGGCCTCGCGTTGACCTTGACTCAACCCTTGCTTCGGGGGGCGGGTAAAAACGTCACAACTGCGCCCTTGCGCTTGGCGAAATTGGCTGAGCAAGTCAACCAGCTTAATTTGAAAGCCAGTGTGTCCCAAACCATTTACGAAATCATTGCGGCTTATCGCGTACTGCTTAAAACCCAGAATCAGGTGACGATCGCCACGCAGGCGCTGGAACGGGCAGTCGCTTTGCTCAAGGTCAACAAGCAACTGATCACAGCAGGACGAGTAGCCGAGTTTGATGTTGTGCAGATCGAGGCGGATATCGCGAGTCAGGAGCTGGCGGTGGAAGATGCAAAGAATCAGTTGGAGGCGAGCCGCTTGTTGCTGCTCAAGCTTTTGGCGCTTGACCTATCAACGCCCGTGCGCGCCAGTGACAGCTTGCGAGTGACCCGGCTTGAACTGGATCAGGCGACGGCATTTAAAGTGGCACAGGCCAAGCAACCCCAGTACTTGAGCACGATTGTGCAGAGCGAACAGGCCTCGATCAACCTGCTGCTTGCCAAAGACAAGGTCCGTTGGGATTTTTCTTTGGTGGCGGGTGCCTCTCAGCAGCGCGATCAACACAGCCTCAACGGTTCTGCCAGGGCCTGGGACACTTACGCGGGGCTCAAACTGGAAATTCCCATCAATGATCTCAGTACTCGCCAGGGCAAGGTCCATGCCCAGACAGCGTTGGAACAACAGCAATTGCTGCTGGAGGAGGCTCGGGTTGATTTGCAGCGCCAGACTACTGACGCAGTACGTAGCCTGAATACCCAGTGGCGTCAGCTTGAAATTTCCCAGCGGGTGATGGACCTGTCCAGGCGCAAGCTGGCGATAGAGAACGACAAATTGAACGCAGGCCGATCCAGCAACTTTCAGATCATCAGTTTTGAGTCAGACCTGCGGGCCGCTGAGGAAGCGAACTTGAGCGCAAAAATTTCATATCTGGATGCCAGGTCCCAGTTGGATGTGCTGTTGGGCGTAATGTTGGAGAGTTGGGAGATCTCACTTGAGAGTTTTTGACAGAATCCAGGCTTCGAAGAGGCGTTGGAAATTTCTCGCAGCGGGAGTGCTGGTATTGAGCTTGATACTGGTATTTATCGTACCCGAAGCCCCGCACGGCACTGACTCCTGGGTAGCGGTTAACAGTCGGAACCTGGAGCATGAAATCGGGCTGGTGGGTAAAGTTGAGCCGGTTGAGACAGCCATTCTCACGGCGCCTTTTGAAGGTTTTGCCTTGGACAACAATTTGAGTCCAGGTATGTATGTTGAAGAGGGGCAGGCTCTGTTGACCCTCGATACCAGGTTGCAGGAAGTCAAAGTAAGGGACGCTTTGGCCAGCAAGTTGAAAGCGCAGCAGACTGCTGCAGCGTTTCGCGTTTGGGATACGGGCTCGGGAGTGAGGCAAGCCAGGCAGGCGCTAAGACTGGCCGAGCTGGCCATGCAGAGGCTTGACCTTGAGCTTGCCCAGGTCAAGACGCTTTATCAGAGCGGCATTGTATCTCGCAACGAGCGAGATACCTTGAAGCAACAACGTGACCAACAATTGCTTGAGGTGACCTCAGCCAAAGCACAGCTCAAAGACATGCTGGCTGTTGGCAAGGGCGAGGGCAAAGTCATAGCTGATATGGAATACCAGAATGCATCCATTGCTCATGAGCGGCTAAACACGATGCTGGAGCAAAAGACGATCCATGCCCCGTTTCCGGGAGTAGTGCTATCCATTGGCGCACCCCAATCGTCAGGGGGCGAGCCGGGGTCTCTTCACAAAGGAGCGTCTTTGGCCCAAGGCCAACAAATACTCAAGTTGGCCAACATATCTGGGCTTAAGGTCGTCACCCAGGTGTTGGAGTCAGACGTCAACAAGTTCTCCCTGAATCAGCCAGTAGCGATCCATGGGGAGGGTTTTTCGGTGCCGAATTTAAACGGTTATGTAAGCGCCATCAGCCAGTTGGCTGTGCCGGATGATAGCAGCAGCTCAGCAAGATTCCCGATCACGATCACCGTCAATGATCCCGAGGATGGTGACCTGAAAAAGGTGAGGCTAGGTATGAGTGCGCACATGACGATCGTGACCTATAGCAATGAAAACAGCTTGGTCATTCCTCACGGTGCAGTTGAGAAGGAAGGGGACGCCTACGTCATACAGTATCGCGAGCGTCTAGACGCACCCGTGGTGCGGCGTGAGGTTACGATCGGCCAATCGACTGTCGAAGGGGTTGAGGTATTCGGTCTGGACCCTGGATTTGTTCGTGTGAAAGCAGACCCTCGGTAACTATTTACATCAGGCTTTTTGAGCGCTAAATATCTGTGGTAACCGGGCTTGCCCGCGATGGCCCCGCCGCAGTCGACCAGATGAGTCGAGTCGCCGGCATCGCAAGCAAGTCTGCCCCCACCAACAGAATTACGCAGTCTGCAGCTTGTTCGTCGGCAACACCGGCAGTACATTGGCAAGACCGGCTGCGATCCCGTACGGCCGCAATACGCTGATCAACAACCCGCTCGCCAGCAGATACCCCCCGGAACAGATGACCAGCGACCAGCGCAGGGCATTGATGCCCATTAGCGGGGTCAGGTGATCACTCAGCACACCCACGGCCAATGGGCCGAAACCTGCACCGATGGCCATGATCCCGAAGTTGTAGAGGGCGATCATGGTTGCGCGGCGCTCAGGCGCCACCAGTTGGGCAATGGCGGTGTAGCTCGGTGCCATCCACCACATGCCGAACACCGACATGCCAAACATGAACACCGTTGCCTGGGGCACTTGCAGCGCACCCAGCGTCCAGGGATGACCGGCCGGGTACAGCGCGAAGGCAATCGACATCGGCAAGGCCAGCAGTGCCCCGACGATCGGCACGCCCAATTGCCAGCGGCTGTCGCGTTGGGCCAGGCAGGCGCTCAACCAGCCGCTGGACAGAGAGCCGATAATGGCCCCCGGCCCGGCCGCCAGGCCCATGATGATGCCTGCGTCCTTGAGCGTCAGCCCGTGGCTGCGTACCAGAAATGCAGTGCTCCAGATACTGAACGCATAACTGGCAAACGCCAGCAGCGCCCCGGCCAGGGCAATACGTACAAAGGTTTTCGACGCCCAGGCCACGCGCATCACTTGCATCACGCTTTCATGGGGCACGGCTGGGCGCGACTCACGGGCTTTCTCCCATAAGCCGCGCAATGGTTCGGCAGCCGTAAACCGCAGCAATACAGCGGCAGCGATACCAGGCAGCGCCATCCAGATAAAGGCTTCGCGCCAGCCGTGGTAGTACGCGATATAGGCGCCCAGGCTCATGCCCAGCAAGGCGCCGATGGGCGCTCCGAGCATAAATACGCTGATGGCCTTGGAGCGCTGATGGGGCGGGTAGAGGTCGGCGATCATCGACATCGATGCTGCGCCGCTGCCCGACTCGCCCACTGCCACGCCGATGCGTGCCAGGGCCAGGGTCCAGAAGTTACTGGCAAAGCCGCAAAGCATGGCCATCACGCTCCAGAACGCACAGCACCAGCCGATCAGGTTGCGCCGATGGCCACGGTCGGCAAAGCGCCCCAACGGGATCGCAAACAGGCAGTAGACCAGAGCAAAGGCCAGACCTGTAAGCAGGCCGATCTGGGTATCGGAAACGTGAAATTCGGCCTTGATCGGTTCAATCACAACGCCCATGACCTGACGGTCGATCAGGCTGACCGCCGAAATCAGGAACAACACAAACAAGGTGTAATGACGGCGAAATCCGGAGATTTGGTTATTCATCATTTCAATCCCATCGAGCAGTGTTCATCGGTTGAGTGGCTTACAGCGGTGCGCGTCGATCAGCCCAGGGGCTTGCCTGTTCGAGTTGCCCGGCCAATTGGAACAACAGGTCTTCGCGGCACCAGCCTGCACTGAACATCATGCCGATGGGCAAGCCGCTGCTGCTGGTGCCCAGCGGCACCGACATGGACGGCTGGCCACTGACATTGGCCAGTACGCTGTAGCCGATGCTGCCGATGATGCCCTGGATGTAGTGCGGGTAATCCTGATCCAGACTGGCCACTTTCAGTTCGGGAGTGATCTGCGAGGTGACCGGACTGAGCAGCAGGTCATAGTCGTCGAACAGGTGTTCCATGCGACTGCCGATCAATTCGAAACTGCGTCGGGCACGGTACAGGTTTTCGGCGGTGGCCGAAGTGGCATTGTTGACCAGATAACGGCTGACGGGCTCCAGCTCGTCAGCGTGCAACGGGCGGCCGAGGACGGTTTCGCGGTCACGCACGGCGGCCAGCAGTGCGGCTGCACCCACGGCGCCGTGAGCGCCGTATACCTGCTGCGGGTCGACGGGCAGGGTCACGGGGTCTACCCGATGTCCGAGACCCAACAGCAGATCAACAGTAGTGTTCAAAACGCTGCGGATATCGGCGTCCAGTTCCAGGCCGGTCATGGCCTGATCGACCACGCCGATGCGCAACGAACCGGGGCTGCGCCGCACTGCCTCGCTGTAGCTTATGGCCTGTGGCGCGAGCCAGTAGGGACTGCCTTTTTCATGACCGTGGCTGACGTCCAGCAACAGTGCCGAGTCGCGCACGCTGCGTGATACCACATGACCGCAACTGGCACCGAACCAGCCTTCGAAGGTGTCCGGGCCCTGAGGGGTGCGATAGCGCGTGGGCTTGAGGCCAAACAGGCCGCAATACGACGCCGGGATGCGAATCGAGCCGCCGCCGTCGGTGGCGTGGGCCACGGGCACGATGCCTGCGGCCACGGCTGCCGCCGCACCGCCGGATGAGCCGCCTGCGCTGTGGGCCAGACTCCACGGATTGCGCGTCTGGCCCCACAGTGAGGATTCGGTGGTGGTGGTCAGGCCGTACTCGGGACTGGTGGTCTTGCCGAAGATCAGCATCCCGGCGGCCTCGTAGCGCTGCACGATGGTGCTGTTGCGCGTTGCCGGCGGCGTGTCGGCCAGCATTCTTGAGCCGTTGGTGGTCAGGGTGCCAGTCAGGTAAGTGTTCAAGTCCTTGAGCAGCATCGGCACCCCGGCCAGTGCTCCCAGCTGCTCGCTGCCGGCGTGGTGACGGGCCCTGAGCACGCTGTTGGCATGCTCGTCGTGGCGCATGTTGACCGCATTGACCAGCGGGTTTACCGCATCGCAGCGCGCCTGGGCGGCGCTGAGCAGCATCCGGGGGGTCAGTTCGCCGGTTTTGACCGCAGCGGCCATGGCTGTGGCGTCCAGCGCCAGATAGTCGCCGGTGGACAGTTGATAACGTTCATCGCTCATGTTCTACGACCTCGCATTAGCACCTGGGCCTGCGCTGCAAAGGACCAGGTGACGGGTATATACGGCTGGGGGCTGGCGCTTTAAAACAGGAAGTTCAGCGATTCCTGGAGCAACAGGGCATCGGAATGGATCGGCGTGAATACCGGGTTCTTGGTGTAGGTCAGACCGCTGATCAAATACACGCCGGGGATCAGGCGGGCCGCATAGGAAGCGGTTACCGCCAGGGTGTAGGGCGCCGCTTCCATGCCATAGCTCCTGGTCACGTCGCGCAGATCCTTGCTGTAGTAGCTCTTGGTCAGGCCCACGGCGGCCATGTCGGCAGGGCGGCTGGCGAACGGGCCGACATTGAAGGCACTGACCTGGAATGCCTTGTTGATGGCGTTGACCGAGTCAGGCGAGTAATCGAGTTTGCTGTCCAGATACCAGCCGCGGGCATCGCCGTAGGGCTTGGTCACCTGGACCGTTTCGGCCAGGTATACGCCGTAGTTGTTGTCCGACTTTTCACCGGTGGTGAACTCGGTGTAATGGCTGGTGTTGTACATGGCCCCTGCGCGCAGCCACATGGCGTTGGAGCTGGCCGACGGCGCCTGTTTGTAGCCGAACTCATTGATCAGCATGGCGCGGGCATCCGGCACCTTGAGGCGCAATCCGCTGGGGTTGAGGTCGACATCCTTCTGGATGCCTGCGGGGCTGACGCTGCGGGTCAGGGCGGTGCTGTTGTAGAAGCGCAGCGACGGGTCACGCACGATCACGTTGACGGTTGGGGTCGGCTCGGTAGCCGACATGCCGACCTGAAATGGCACCACGCTGCTTGGGCCCAGGGCGGCGGTCGAGGCACTGCCCCCCAGCGCCATGCCATAGAACAGGCGCACGCCGGGTATGAAGCCGTATTCCAGTTCCAGCTGGTGATTGAAAAAGGACTGGTTGATGGCAAATACCGAGACGGTTTTGACCCGCGGGTTGGCCGGGGTGTAGGTCGAGTCCACCCAGTTGCCGGCCAGTGTCAGCTGCGCGTCATTGGCAAAACCGATGCGGGTCAGATCGTAAGTCAGGTACAGGTTGAGCGACGTGTTGTAGCTGGGGTTCTGGCCGTTATACACCTGCTTTTTCGCGTTGTTGCCCAATACGTCATAGGTGTAACCGTTATACGAGGTGGCGGTAAAACCGATGCCATGCTCGGCCAGCTCCTTGCGCAGCCCCCACAGGTCCGGCTTGATCCGCGCGCAAATGGGCACGTTCTTGAAGGCCAGTTCGGCGCGGGTCAGCAGCTTTTCATACTGGGCACATTCGGGGGCAGCCGACGTGTCGGCTGCCAGCGCATGCTGGGTAAAAGCGAAGGCGGCAAGGCTGACGGCTAACGGATACTTTGCGTAAAACATAGTGAGAGTTTCCCATCCTTAACGTTTTGTTTTCAGGACGACGCCAAGTGCTTTGGTGGTCAGCAGTAGTACTGCATATCCGTGACCAGCGAATGGGGCCAGCGGGGACTATCGATAGGGCCAGGGGCTGGTAGTGCGACTACCGTGCGGGAGCCGGGGTTGTGGGAGCCGGGCTTGGCCGCGATGGGGGCACTGCGGTGGGCCAGATGCACCGTGTTGCCTGCATCGCGAGCAAGTCCGCTCCCACAGGGGCAACGCAGGCGCTGTTGTGGGGCAAATGGCTCAGCCGCGCACAACTGCAGGTCGTTTCGCGTGGGCGTTGATCACCAGTCCCAGCTCGCGAATGCCGGGGGCAATCAGCTCCTGGGCGATGGAGCCAAAGCCCAGGCGCAGGCAAGGCCGGGGCAGGGTGTCGGGCTCGACGCAAAACGCACTGCTCGGGTCAAACAGCACGCCCTTGGCCAACCCTGCGTAGTACAAGCTCAGCAAGTCGTGCTCGCCGGCCAGCTTGAGCCATAGCGTGGCGCCGCCGCTGGGCATGACAAACTCCGCATCCGGCAGCACTTCACGCAATGCGGTGGCCATCGCCCCGGCCCGCAGTTGCAGTTTTTCCCGGGCCTGTTGCAGCAACCGATCGTAGTGGCCTTGTTGAATAAACAGCGCGGCGGTGATCTGGTTGTTGCCCGGGATCTGGCGGATCATCAGCCGTTGCAGCTGGCGCAGTTGCTCGATCACCGGTGCCGGGGCAACGATGTAACCGATGCCCAGCCCCGGGGACAGCAACTTTGACAAACTGCTGAGGTAGATCACTCGCTCCGCCGGGTCGGTGGCCTTGAGCGCTGGCAGGGCGCGGCCGTCGTATTCGGTCTCGGGGTCATCATCGTCTTCGAAGATCACCTGATCGTGCATCTGCGCATGTTCAAGCAAGGCCTGGCGCCGGCCCAGGCTCATGGTCACACCGGTCGGGCACTGGTAGCCGGGTGTGCAATACAGATAGTCGCAGGCTGCCAGTGCCGGGGATATCTGCAATCCGTGTTCGTCGATGGGCAGCGAGACCATGTGCGCGCCATCGTGGGCAAAGGCATTGCGCGGATCGCGAAAGCCCGGCTCCTCGACCCCGACTACGCTGCCGGGGCGGGCAAACAGGCGCGCGAGCAGGTAAAAACTCTGCTGGCGGCCCAGGGTCAACAACACTTGATCATGGGTGGCGGCAATTCCGCGGCGCGGCAACACGCGGCGGATCAGTTGATCGATCAGCTGGCTGGCGCCGACGTTCTCGCCTTCCTGCCACCAACGATCCACGGCCTTCAATTCCATTGCCTGACGGCTGCACTGGCGCCACTGGGTGAGCGGGAATTGCCGGGGATCGAACTGGCCGTAGATAAAGGGGTAGCGCACTTCACGCCAGGTGGGCGGGCGGTCCATAAACGCCAGCGGGTTGCGCGCCAGGTGCATGCGCGAGGCCCAGTCAGGTGGTTGCGCAGCCTGTTCGGGCAGAGGCCGGGTGGTCTGTGTCGGAGTGATGGCGCCGCATACAAAAAAACCGTCACGGGGCCGCGAATCGACATAACCCTCGGCTACCAGGCGTTCGTAGACCAGTACTGCGGTATTGCGCGAAACCCCGGTCAGCATGGCCAGATCACGGCTCGATGGCAGCCGTGTACCGCCAGGCAAACGCCCGTCGAGCATGGCCGTGACAAACGCGGTGCACAGCTGCACCTGCAGCGGCTCATCGTGCCTGCGCACTTTGGGCAGCAACTGGCGCCACATCAAATCGTGCTGACTGGAGCGCATGGTCTATCCGGAAATCAGGTCGGGGAACGCCACCCTAACCCAAGACTCTTTTGCAGGGCTATGTAGTCCTTGATCAACTGACCGTCATTGTGAACCCGGTCCTGTTCGGCCCGGTAGCGGGTGCGTTCGGCGTCCAGCCAGTCGAGCACGCTACTGGTACCGGCGCGGTATCGCTGTTCGGTCAGGGTGGATGCGCGTACGGCGCTGGTTTCGACCCGGCCCAGGGTGCCCCTGCGCTGGCGTTCGTTACCGTAGCGGGCCAGTGCCACATCGGCATCGCGCAGGGCACCGAGCACGCTGCTGCGGTACCTGGCCAGGGCCTCGTCGCGTCCGGCTTCGGCCTGTTTGACCTGGGCCTGCACGCGGCCAAAGTCCAGCCAGTTCCACTGCAGATAGGGGACACCCAGGGCGCTGAGGTTGTCCTTGCGCAACAGATGGCCCGGCGCGCTGGCGCTGAAACTCAGGGAGCCGAACAGGCTGACCCTGGGAAATGCCGCCGCCTTGTGTTCTCCGATCTGCGCGGTGCTGGAGGCCAGCCGGCGTTCTGCAGCGCGGATGTCGGGGCGCTGTTGCAGCAACTGCGCCGGGTCACCGATATTGACCATGGCGGGCAGTGCCGGCAGCGCGGCTTCGGTGCCCAAACGGGTGTCCAGGGCGCCGGGCTCGAGACCGCTGAGCAAGGCCAGTTCGTCGAGGGATTCAATCACTTCCAGCTCCAGGGCGATGGACGCGGCACGGGTGGTTTCGACCTGGGTGGCGATGCGTTCACGGTCCAGTTCCGAGGCGGTTCCCTGGGCCAGGCGCTGCCCGGTAAAGTCCAGCAACTGGCGCTCAAGCTGTTCGGACTGGCGGGCGATGCGCAGCCGCTGTTGCTGGTCGCGCAGGCCGATATAGGCCTGGCCCACTTCAGCGGCCAGTTGCACATGAGCGTCGGCCAGATCCGCCTGTACGGCATCGGCTTCGGCACTGGCTGCTTCTACCGCGCGGCGGCTGGCGCCGAAAATATCCAGCTCCCAGCTGGCATCAAAACCGCTCAGGTACAGGTGGGTGGCGTCGGTCTGGCTGTCACCCGAGCCGGTGTAAAGCGCCGCTGCCGTGGCCGAGCTTTTGGGCATCTGGTTGCTGCGTTTTTCCGCCAGTCCGGCGCGGGCCTGGCGTAACCGCGCGGCGGCTGCTTGCAGATCGGGGCTGTGGCCCAGTGCACTGTCGATCAACTGGTTGAGCACCGGGTCATTGAGGTCGCGCCACCATTCGGCAACCTGTGCTGTTTGCGCCTGGGTGCCAGCCACCTGACGGGCAAAGTCCCTGTCTTGCAGGTGGCTGTCGGGTGCCGCGTGATAGTCCGGGCCCAAGGTGCAGCCCACCAGCAACAACGGACCCAACAGGCTCAAGGGTTTGCAAGCGATCATGGTCAGTGTCCTGTGTTCAATGGCGTACCGGCAGGCGGTTTTTTTAGAAAGAGGGCGAGGGGCAGACACAAAAGCAAGGCGATGCCGAGCACGTAGAAGGTTTCGCTGTAGGTCATCACTTGCGCCTGAACCTGGATCTGCCCGGCCAGTTGACCCAGTGCCTGGAGCTGGGCATGGGCGAGATCGCCGTGCTCAGCGAAAAAGCCCTGGGCGGACGCTGCAAGCTGAGTGTGAGCTTCGACCGACTGTACGCTTACGGCATCGCGCAAGGTGGCGTCATGGAAGCTGCTGCGCCGCTCGATAAACGTCCCCAGCAGCGCCAGCCCCACCGAGCCGCCGAGGTTGCGCGCCATGTTGTAGATACCCGCAGCCTCACCCGCCTCGTGGGCCGGCACGCAGCTCATGGAGGCCTGATTGAGCGGCATCATCGCCATTACCTGGCCCAGGCCCAGCAGCAGTTGGGTGCGAGTGAAATTCTCGCCCACGCTGTCGGCGGTCAGCCCCATGGCCAACAGGCAACTGCTGGCCAGGCAACCGAGGCCAAGCATGACCATGATGCGGGTATCCACGCGGCCAAGCAGGCGTGGCAAAACAGGCATCATCAAAAACGCCGGCAAACCCGACATCAGCATCACCGCTCCGGATTGCTGAGCATTGAAACCGGCAATATTGCTCAGAAATTGCGGCAGTACAAAAGCCACGCAATACAGTCCGCAGCCCACCACAAATACAATCGCGATCACGCTGGCAAAGCGCGGATTGAGCAGGAGTTTCAGACGCACAATCGGCGTCTTCGACAGCCTCTGGGCAATCAGCAGCAAGGCGATCCCGGACACCGCCAGCAGGCTCAGGCCGATGATGTGCGAAGACTCGAACCAGCGCTCGCGATTGCCTTCTTCGAGTACCACGGTCATGGCGCTAAGGCCCAAGGTCAGGCCGATAATCCCCAGCCAGTCGGCCTTGATAAACGCTTGCCAGTTGCTCGGGCTTTTTTTCAGACCCTGACTGAGCATCACCAGCAGCAAGGCGCACACCGGAATGTTCAGAAAGAAA
Source organism: Pseudomonas bubulae (assembly GCF_900618535.1). GTDB lineage: Bacteria > Pseudomonadota > Gammaproteobacteria > Pseudomonadales > Pseudomonadaceae > Aquipseudomonas > Aquipseudomonas bubulae. The sequence continues at coordinate 446,913 of NZ_UYJA01000002.1, forward strand.
CACCAGCGCCAGCTGAAATTTTCGGTCAGGGTGCCGCCCAATACCGGGCCCAGCAGTGGCCCGAGCAGTACGATCAGGCCGAACATTGTCATGCCGATGGGCATTTGATGGCGCGGTAAGCGGGTGGCCACCAACACCTGCGCCGTGGGAATCATGGCCCCCCCGGCAAAGCCCTGGCCGAGCCGGCCAATGACCATCTGCGGCAAGGTTTCGCTAATGCCGCACAGGATCGAAAACAGACTGAACAGAATCGCGTTGCCGATCAGGAAATTGCGCAGCCCGAACACCCGTGTCAGCCAGGCGGTTAACGGGATCATGACAATTTCAGCCATCAGATAGCCGGTCGAGATCCATGTGCCTTCGGTGCCAGAGGCGCCAATCTGGCCCTGAATCTGAGGCAGGGCGGCGTTGGTGATGGAGATGTCCAGCGTGGCCATCAACGCGCCCAATGCGCCAGCAAAGACCACAATCCAGTCGCTGGTACTGGCGTTTGCCCGGGGCGGTTGCAGCGCTGCGGATGCAGCAACAGCACTAGCCACGATGGGTGTCGACGTCGACAGTGGCCGACAGCCCCGGCATCCACTCAATGCCTTTATCGGCAGAGGGGTTCAGGCGAATGCGCACCGGCACCCGCTGTACGATCTTGGTGAAGTTGCCGGTGGCGTTGTTGGACGGCAGCAGGGCGAACTGTGAGCCGGTACCGGGCGACAGGCTTTCAACCACACCCTCAAATTTTATCCCCGGCCAGGCATCGATATGCACCGCCACGGTCTGGCCGGGGTGCATGCGCTCGATCTGGGTTTCCTTGAAGTTGGCGGTCAGGTAGACCTCATCGAGGGGCACTATGGTCATCAGGCGCGTTCCGGGTTGCAGGTATTGGCCCACCCGCACCGAGCGGCTGCCGACGCGGCCGGCCAGGGAGCTGTAAACCACGGTGTCCTGTTCATCAAGCTTGCTTTGGCGGGTGCTGGCCTGGGCGCTGGCCAGTTGTGCACGGGCTTGTTCAATGGCGGCGCGCTGGGTGTGCAATTGGCGCTGGGCAACGTTCAGTGCCGCCGCCTGGGCAGCCCGCCTTGCGCTGGCCTGACGCAGGGCGTTGCGCAGCTCGGCCATGCGCTCCTGCGTCTCGGCGCCACTTTCGGCCAGGGGCGCGTAGCGTTTGACCTGGGCGGCGGCGTACTGCTCGTTGGCGCTTTCGCCTTCCAGCTGCGCCTGCACCTGGGCAATGGACGCGCCGTGCTGTTCAAGCTCGGCTTCGCCCCGGGCAATATCGGCCTCGGCTGCGCGAATGGCCGCTTCGGATTTTTCCCGCGCAGCCTGATAAGTCCGCACATCGAGGCGCACCAGCGGCTGGCCGACGCTGACGTTCTGGTTGTCGCTGACATACACCTCGCTGACCGTGCCTGCGATCTTGGCGGCTACGCTCAGGCTGTCGGCCTGCAGGTAGGCGTCGTTGGTGCTTTCGATAAAACGCCCCACATTCCACCAGTGTGCACCCCATATGGCAGCACCCAGCAGCGCGCCCAGGCCGAGAGCACCCAGCGCCAGGGTTTTACCAGGCTGGCGTTTGGGCCTGATCTTGATCGATGGGTCTAGGGCCTGATGTGCGGTCATGGTGCTCTCAATTGTTATCGGTTGTAACAATTATTACGATCGGTAAAATTATGTCAATCGATATAAATTCAGGCACACTCCCGTCTTGATCGATCAAGGAGAAGCCCATGACCACGATTCACCGGCGCCGACCTGCCAGCGAAGGCGGCTATACGTGTGGGGATGAAACCAGTGCGCGGATTATCGAAGCGGCCCTCAACCTGTTTGGCGAGCGTGGCTACGAGGGCGCTTCGACCCGCGATATCGCCGAATTGGCGGGGGTTAATGCACCGGCGCTCAATTACTACTTCAAGAACAAGGAAGGGGTGTATAGCGCCTGCACCGAGTACATGGTGGAGCGGATCTGGGATTACCTGGCGCCGACCATCGAAGCGGCCCAGGCGCTGCTGGGCACGCGGCCGGACACCGAACAGCTGATCGACACCTTCTGCGCCATCCAGAGCAAGATTGCCGAATTCATGCTGGTGTCCAACCGTACCAACAGCTGGCGCAAGTTCTATGCGCGGGAGCAGGCGGGGCTGGGCCCCAGCGCCGGTGAAGAAATGATCAGCCAGCGTATAGGCCAGCGCATTATCGGCGTGACCAGCGGAATCATTTCGCGGCTGATGGGCCCGGATGCCAGTGATGAAGAATGCATCCTGCGCTCCATGACCCTGACCGGGCAGTTACTGCCGTTTCACCTGACCCGCACCAGCTCGCTGAAGTCACTGGGCTGGGACACACTGACGGCCGAGCGTTACGCCATGCTGATGGGCATTGTGCGCGAGCAGACCGTGACCCTGTTGCGCGGGTTGGTGCGCTAAGACCTGCAACTGTGGGAGCGAGCCGGCTACGGGTTTTCATTTATCCCCGGCCCTTCCAAGGCACCAGTTTGCGCTCCAGCCAGCGCATGCCCAGATCGAACAGCAGGGCCAGCGCTCCGATCACCAGAATGCCCATGATCACCACATCAGTAGCCATGAACTTGGACGCTGTCAGCACCATAAAGCCCAGCCCGGCCGTGGCCGCGACCATTTCGGCGGCCACCAGGGTGGTCCAGCCAAAGCCGATGGCGATGCGCATGCCGGTCAGAATTTCCGGCAGGGCTGCCGGCATGATCACCTGCCTGAGCACTTGCCCGCGGCTGGCGCCCATCGAATAGGCCGCGTGGATCTGCTCAATGGCCACCGACTTGACCCCGGCCCGGGCACTGAGTGCCAGCGGGGCAAACATCGCCAGGTAGATCAGGAGGATTTTTGAGCCTTCACCGATACCCATCCAGATCACCACCAACGGCAGATAGGCCAGCGGCGGCAGCGGGCGGTAAAACTCCACCAGCGGGTCGAACACGCCTCGGGCCACCCGATTGACGCCCATCAAAATACCCACCGGGATTGCCGTCAGCACCGCCAGCGCAAACGCGCCAAACACCCGCAGGGCACTCCAGCCGATATGTGTCCACAAGCTGGCATCGGCAAATCCGTCGCGGCTGACATCCACGATCTGCGTCCATACCGCCTGGGGCGAGGGCAAAAACAGCGGCTTGATCCAACCGCCATTGGTGGCGAAAAACCACAAGGCGAACACGACACAAATCGTGCCCAGGCTCAGCCCCATACTGGAGCCGTTGCCCGGTGCGCCATATTGCTCGCCCGGCTTTGCCGGCGCGGCGCGGCGCAGTTCATGGAGGGTGCGCAGCACGGCATTGCGTTGTTTTTCGTCCAAAAGGCTCATTACGCTGCCTCCTCGTCACCGTGGATGATGCTCAGGATCTGCTCGCGCAGGGCGATGAAATCGGGGCTGGATTTTACGGCGCGAGCGTCGCGGCACTTGAGAAAGCGCTGGCCGAAATCCACCGAAAACTCGTGGGTGATACGCCCCGGGCGTGGCGACATGATGATCAGTCGGGTGGCCATAAACAGCGCTTCTTCGACGTCATGGGTGATAAAAAACATCATCTTTTGCGTGCGCTGCCAGATCTCCAGGATCAGTTCCTGCAAGCGTTCGCGGGTCAGGGCGTCCAGTGCGCCGAGGGGCTCGTCGAGCAGCAGCATCTTCGGGTCATTGGTCAGTGCGCGGGCAATCCCGACACGTTGCTGCATGCCGCCCGACAGCTGATAAGTGGCGTGATCGCGAAACTCCGCCAACCCGGTCAACTGCAAAAAATGCAGGGCACGTTCTTCGCGTTCGACCTTGGGGATACCGCGCAACTTGAGACCGAAGGCCACGTTGTCGATCACATTCAGCCACGGCAGCAGCGCATGTTTCTGGAACACCACACCGCGTTCTGCGCCGGGGCCGGTGACCTGGTCACGCAGCTCGGCGCCGTCGATGCGCTCGGGCACCTGGCCGTGATAGTCGCCCAGGGTAATTACCCCGCTGCTGGGCTGGATAAACCCGGCCATCAGGTTGAGCAGTGTGGTCTTGCCGCACCCTGAAGCACCCAGGGCGACGACAAAATCACCGGCGGCAATGTCCAGATTGACCCCGGACAGAGCCCTTACCGGCTGACCCTTTTGCTGCCCGGGGTAGAGCACCGACACATCATGAATTTTTAGGCTGAGGGGCATGGCGTGTTCCTCGTCAATTAACTTGATGCCCTGTGGGAGCGGGTTATTGGGCGTTTTGCACAAACGTCGGGTTGATCGCCGCGCTGTAGTCAGGCAGCAAGGCCGGGATTTTCTTTTGAGCTTTCAAGAACTCGGCGGTGGCGGCCAGTGCCTTGGCAGCGCCACCGCCCAGCCACGTCGGGCCGGCCTGTTCGCTGGCCAGCGGGAACTGGTACAGCGCCAGCACCGGTGGTACTTCTTCAGGTTTGGCCCCGGACTGCTTGGCCACGTTGATGACCTGCGGCGAGTCGGCGGTCCAGGATTTTGGCGCCTTGACGTAACCCGCGGTGCTGTCTTGCAGCACCTGGGTGAACGCCTGCATGCCGGGGCCGTTGGCGGCAGCGAATTGTTTATCTACCACCAGGCCGTCGAAGGTGGCCTTGCCCCAGTCGGTCAGTTGGCCCGAAGTCAACAGCACATGGCCGCTTTGCTTGAGACGGCCCAGGGCCGGATCCCAGATAAACGCCGCGTCGATATCACCGCGCTCCCAGGCTGCGGGGATATCCGAAGGTTGCAGGTTGATAACCTTGACCTTGCCGGTCAGGCCGAACTGCTCAAGGGCAAACAACGCGTGAAAGTGGGTGGTGGAGACAAAGGGTACGGCGAGGGTTTTGCCGGCCAGGCCCTGTGGCGCGACGATACCGCTGCCATTGCGTACCACCAGCGCCTCGGCATCGGCAATGTTGTCCAGAATCCAGAACAATTGCGCATCCACACCGCGGCTCACGGCGGCGGCAATCGGGCTGCTGCCGGCGACCCCGATCTGCACATCGCCCGAGGCCATGGCCATCATCACGTCGCCGCCGCTGTCGAAGTTGCGCCACTGGATATCCCAGCCGGTGGCTTGCTCGAACTGCTTTTGCGCGATGGCGTCTTTCCAGGGCGCAAACATGCTTTGCACGCCGATGGTCACGGTCTGAGCCTGGGCAGTGGCTACCAGGCTCAGAGCGGTAAGGGGCAACAAGACGGTGCGACGGATCCATTTGTTCAGGGGCTTGAGCATGGTGAGACTCCGGGCTGGGGGATGTCTGTTTTTTTGTCAGCCCGATCTTAGGCGCTGGCTCGGCGCTTGCTTTAGATCCAGTTGCTGCAAGCTGTGGTGCCAGAGGTCGTTGCAGGCCTTGTGTGGCAAGGGCTGTAGCGCATCTGGTGCGCCATGACGGGGCGCCGGGCCAGGAGCTTGAACCATGTTGGAGCGTTATTTTCGACCCTTCGAAGCTGGCCGGGGCTTACAGGAACAACTGCGCGAGAGCTTGCTCAGCGCGATTCTGGACGGTGCCATGCCGCCCGGTGAGCCGATGCCGTCATCGCGCAAGCTGTGTGAGCTGCTCAACGTGTCGCGTAATACTGTGGTGCTGGTGTATGAGCAGTTGGTGCAGGATGGTTATCTGATCCCATCGGACCGGCGCGGTTTCTTTATCAACGAGAAGTACCTGCGCCAGCAGCTCAATGTCAGCCTCAAACCCGCCACGCAAAAAATCTTCGAGCGCCCCGACCATGCACCGGACTGGGAGGCGCGTCTGCAAAGCAGTTCGTCGCAGTTGCGGGCCATCGTCAAGCCGCGCAACTGGCGTGAGTATCGCTACCCGTTCATCTATGGTCAGGTCGAGGCGGATGAGCAAACCGCTGCCCGCTGGCGCGACTGTTCGCGCATCGCCAGCACTGGCGCACATATGCGCAGTTGGGTCGATGATCAAGTGATGCTCGACGATCCGTTGTTGGTCGAACAGATCGTCCAGCGTGTGTTGCCCAAACGCGGGATCAGCGTGTCGACGCAGGAAGTGATGATCACCATCGGCACGCAGAATTCGCTGTATATGCTCGCCCGGCTGCTGGGCCGCCCGGGGCTGGTGATGGGGCTGGAGGATCCGGGCTATGTGGACGCGCGCAATATTTTCAGCCTGAGTGGCTGCGCGTTGAAACCGCTGCGCATTGATCGCCAGGGGCTGGTGGTCAATGAGCAACTGGCCGACTGCGAGATGGTGTTTTGCACGCCCAGCCATCAGTCGCCCACTGGCGTGACCATGCCGCTGTACCGACGCCTGGAGCTGATGGCCAGTGCCCGTGAAAATGACTTGTTGATCATTGAGGACGATTACGAAAACGAACAGAATTTTTTGGGCAGCAACCATCCGGCTTTGAAGAGTTTTGATGACAGCGGACGGGTGATCTATCTGGGCAGCTTGACCAAAAGCCTGCTGCCGGGGGTACGGTTGGGATTTATTGCCGCGGATGCCGAGCTGATCCATGAACTGCGGGCGCTGCGCCGTTACATCTACCGGCATCCGCCGTCGAACAACCAGCGTACGTTGGCGCTGTTTTTATCGATGGGCCATTACGATGCCCATGCCCGGCGGTTGCGCGATCGGCTGGCGCGCAAGTGGCGGGTGATCAGCCGGGCCATGGCCGAGCATTTGCCGCAACTCAATGCCAGCGGCATGGCGGGGGGCTCGTCGCTGTGGGTCAGTTGCCCGCCGGATGTGGATGCCTGGGTGTTGCAGCGGCTGGTGGCCAGGCGTGGTGTGTTGATTGAGCCGGGGGATATTCATTATTTGAGCGAGCCGCGCCCGCTCAACTGCTTTCGGCTGGGCTTCGGGGCGATTGCCGAAGATCTGATCGAGCCGGGGATTGCGGCGCTGGGTGAAGCGTGGCGCGAGCTGAAAGCCCCTCACCCCAGCCCTCTCCCAGAGGGAGAGGGCTAGGGTGAGGGACTTGCTTTAGCCTTACAAAATCTCCCGCCCCAACGTCTCTCTCAACACTTCAAACATCGCATCCAAATCCGCCCGCCCAGTCACCAGCGCCGGGGCAAAGATGATCGCATCCCCGGTCGTTTTAACATGCAGCCCGGCGTCATACAGCGCCCTCTGCACCCGCGCACCTTTGGCTCCCGGCGCATCCCCCGGCGTCAGCTGTATTCCGCTGAGCAACCCATAACCGCGCAAGTCGCTGACTTGTGGCAGGCCTTGCAACCCGCTCAGGCACTCCAGAAAATACGGCGCCAGTTGCGCGCCCTTGGCAAACAAATCCTCATCCCGGTAAATATCCAGCGAAGCCAGCGCTGCCGCACAGGCCACCGGGTGCCCGGAGTAGGTATAACCGTGGAACAGTTCCGGGCCGCCACCTTTGCTGGCATTGATCACTGTGTCGTAAACCGCCTCGTCCACCGCCACGGCACCCATCGGGATTGCGCCATTGGTCAGGGCCTTGGCCAGGGTGATGAGGTCCGGCTTCACCTCAAAGCTCTGTGCTGCAAACGCCTGGCCGGTGCGGCCAAAACCTGTGATGACTTCATCGAACACCAGCAAAATCCCATGTTTGTCACAGATGTCGCGCAGGCGCTTGAGGTAGCCCACAGGCGGCACATACACGCCGATGGAACCGGCAATCGGCTCCACAAAGCAGGCAGCAATGCTGTCGCCGCCATGCATGGCGATGATCCGCTCCAGGTCGCTGGCCAAGTCGGCGCCCTGCTGCGGTTCGCCCAACTGAAAGCGCTGGTCCTCTTGCCAGGTGTGACGCATATGGCTGACGTGGGGCAGGCCGCCGGTGGCGAAGGCCTGGCGGTTGCGCATCATCCCCGACAGGGCCACGCCGCCAAAGTTGACGCCGTGATAAGCCCACTCGCGGGACACAAACCGGGTGCGCTGGGCTTCGCCGCGGGCACGGTGATAGGCCAGGGCAATTTTCATCGCGCTGTCCACCGACTCGGAGCCGGAGTTGGTGAAAAACAGTTTGTTCAGGCCAGCAGGCAACAAGTCGCTCAAGCGTTCCGCCAGCTCGAAAGACAACGGCGAAGCCCGTTGAAAGTGCGGGGTGAAATCCAGGGTCAGCAATTGCTTGCACACCGCCTCGGCGATCTCGGTACGGCCATGGCCGGCAGCGCTGCAAAACAACCCGGAGCTGCCATCGAGCAGTTCGCGGCCCTCGGCATTCCAGTAACGAACGCCCTCGGCGCGGACGAACAACTGCGGTGCGCGGTGAAACTCACGGTTGTCGGTAAAAGGCATCCATTGGTGGTTCAGATTCGTCGCCATGCATGTCACTCCTGAGGGTCGGTCCGGTGCGGCCAGTTGCTCGCAGACTAGTCACGGCCGGGGGCAATCCTTAGATCCAGATGGGGTTTTCGATAGGGCCAGTTCTGGCCCCATCGAAAGCCCCTACTGGATCTAAGCTCCGGGGCGCGCGGCTGACTACAGTGGCGCCATTGAGCACCCTGGAGCAGCGTATGAACCCTGAAGCAAGTTGGGCCCTGAGTGCGCTGTGCGTACTGGTGGCGGCTGTGGTGCGCGGGCTCACGGGGTTTGGTTTTGCGGCCATTGCCGTGGTCGGGCTGGCGATGCTCGGGTCGCTGCAACAGGCGGTGCCGCTGGTGTTGTTTCTGGAGGTGGCGTCCAGCGTGATGCTGTTGCGCAGTGCCTGGCGCGAGGCGCATTACCCGCTGCTCAAACGCCTGCTGCTGGCGGCCGCGTGTGGAGTGCCGTGCGGTATCTGGTTGCTGACGGGTATCGACAGCGGTGGGCTGACAGTGGGGGTCTACCTGTTGGTGGGGCTACTGGCGATTCTGGGTCTGGCGCGTGTTCGCCTGCCGATGGGCGAGGGTCGCGTCGGTGCCTGGCTGGTGGGGGGCAGCAGCGGGGCGTTGATCGCCGCATTCAGTATTGGCGGGCCGCTGGTAGTGGCGTGGCTCAGCCATTGCGGGCTGCGGGCCCGGGCGTTGCGAGCGACGCTGATCATGTTCTTTTTTGCCGTCGATCTTGCGGCGCTGGCCGGGCTGGCGGTGGCTTCGGCCATCCCCCCCGGCACAGGCCGGCAGGCATTGCTGATGCTGCCTGCGCTGCTGTTGGGGCTGTGGCTGGGGCAACAATTGTTCGCGCGTATCCAGGCCGAACAGGCCGCCCGTTTTACCCAATGGCTATTGCTGGTGCTGGCAGGCGTTGGTCTGCTGGGCCGGTCGTGGTCCTGATCGATCCCAAGGAGCTGTCTATGATGCCGACTGTTTTTATCACGGGTGCCACGTCCGGTTTTGGCGAAGCCTGTGCCCGTCGTTTTGCTGCCGCAGGCTGGTCGCTGGTGCTTACCGGTCGCCGGGCCGAGCGCCTGCATGCACTGGCTGACGAGCTGTGTGCGCAAGCCAGAATCTTGCCGCTGGTGGTGGACGTGCGTGACCGTGTCGCGATGGAGCAGGCCATTGAACATCTGCCTGCGGAATTCAGCAGGTTACGCGGGCTGATCAATAATGCCGGGCTGGCCTTGGGCACCGCGCCAGCCCCCGAGTGCTCGCTGGATGACTGGGAGACCATGGTCGACACCAATATCAAGGGCCTGCTGTATAGCACGCGCTTGCTGCTGCCACGGTTGATCGCTCACGGTACCGGGGCAGGCATCGTCAATCTGGGGTCTATTGCCGGTAACTGGCCGTACCCTGGCAGTCATGTGTATGGCGCGAGCAAAGCCTTTGTGCGGCAGTTCTCATTGAACCTGCGCTGTGACCTGCAGGGTACCGGCGTGCGCGTCACCAACCTTGAACCTGGCCTGTGCGAGAGCGAGTTTTCGCTGGTGCGCTTTGCCGGGGACAAGGCCAAATATGATTCGGTCTACGCCGGCGCCCAGGCGATTCAGCCAGCGGACATAGCCGAAACGATTTTCTGGATTCTCAACCAGCCGGCGCACATCAATATCAACAGCCTTGAGTTGATGCCTGTGAGCCAGTCGTGGAACAACTTTGCGATTGAGCGGGCTTGAGCCCGGCTTTCCAGGGCGTGTACTCGACGCGATAAAACGCGCTGCTCATGCCCTGGGTGTTGGGCACAAAGCCCGGCATGGCGCTCAAGTCCAGTTGCTTGCAGCGCTGAACCAGTCCTGCAAGTAACCCATCGTCATGCCTGAACTCAGAAGGGCGCATGGCGTGCGGATCAAGGCTGGCGGCACATTCGCGCACCTGGCCGGTGCTGTCAGTCATCATCATCAGCGTGGCGACACCAATGCTGTCGATGGGCATCGGCGCGAGCAGTTGCTTGAACAAAAAGTCGTTTTGCGCCTTGTCCTGCAAGGCCGCATCGCGCCGTGCCCGGGTCTCGGGGGAAAGCCCAACCAATGGATACACCAGAACCGGCGCCACGACACTTGCCGTCTTGCTCTTGGGGTCGATCAGTGACGAGGGCAGCTCGGGGAACACCGCTGTCCAGCAGATCGACCGCAGGTCCAGGGCCAGCTTGCGATTGTAGGGGTAAACCCTGGCATCCACTTTCTTGTTGGGTTGAGTGCCGCAGCCAATGATGCGGTTCTTGTCATCGAGGGTCAGCATCAGATTGAAACTGCCATCGCGCCCTTGGGCATTAGCCAGGTCGCCCTCACGGGCGAGCACACTGCTGATCAGTTTTTCATACACACCGCGTTGTACCGCCTGCTCCTTTTCCTGGGCTTGGGTGAGCTTGGGCGGGCTATCGGGGTCAATGGTCGCTGACTGGCAACCTGCAAGCAGCACCGCTGTCAGGGCGAGGGGGAAAGAGGGTTTGAACATGACGATCCTTGTGCGAGAGGCTAGCCGGTGGAGTCCTTGCCGTTTTTTAAACAGCGGGCAGTTTATCGCATTCAAGGTGTTTATTGCAGTTGGGTTGTATTCGCGTTAGCGCAGGGGCTGCGCTTTACCACACAGCGCAACAGCCCCCTACTTTACCCTTGCGGATGCCAGCCCAACTGACTTGAAACCTGCTGCGAGGCTTCCATCAGTTGTTTGACGTAGTCCTGTTTCAGTTCCTCACGAAAGCGAAAGCACGGGAAGGATACGCTCATGCCGCCAATCACATGGCCGAAACGGTCGCGGATGGGGGCTGATAAACAACGCATGTTGTCTTCAAATTCTTCATGGTCTTCGCCATAACCCTGCTGGCGTACCACAGCCAGTTCCTGCAGGTATTCGTCGATGCTGGTGAGGGTGTTGGCGGTACGCCGCTCGAAGCTCTCTTCGCGCAAATGTGCCAGCAACTCATCCTCTTTCAGCCAGGCCATCAGCACCTTTCCGATGCCGGTGCAGTACAGCGGCGCCCGACGGCCGATACGCGAATACATGCGCAGGTTGTATTTGGAGTCGATCTTGTGCACGTAGACGATGCTGCCTTCGTCGAGGATGCCCAGGTGCACGGTTTCCCCGGTCAGTTCGTTGATCCGGCGCATCCCCGGCTCGGCTTCGCGCACGATATCCAGATGGGGCAGGGCCTGGGCACCCAGTTCGAACAACCGCACGCTCAGGCGGTAGCGGTCTTCAGCATCCTGAACCACATAACCACGGGCCTTGAGCGACTGCAAAAAGCGATAGACCGTACTTTTTGACATATCCAGTTTTTGCGCGATTTCGGACACGCCACTCTCTTCCGGGTGCTCGGCCAGCGCTTCAAGCACGGCCATGGTGCGGCCGACTGCAGAGACCAGTTCATTGTTCTGGGTGGTGCTGTTGTCCATGAAGGCTCCAACGCAAATGAAAAAAACAAGGATATACCGTAGGGAAACGAAACGCTGTTTCATTTTTCTTGACGGTGCGGGGATTTTGATTAAACTCGCCCTCAAGCAATGAAATGAAACGCCGTTCCGAAAATAATAATCAGCTCGATGCAAGGACACGATCCGTGCCTGTATCGACGCCAAGCGACCCATAAAAACAAGGCGCGAAGTGATGACGGTAACCCTCGGGCATTGCCCACAGGCCGATTTGCCCCACCCCCGACGAGTCGCTCTGGTGGGCGAGTGCATGATTGAGATGCGCGGTCTGCCAGGAGCGCTTTTCAGCCAGACCTTTGGCGGCGATACGCTCAATGCAGCGGTCTATCTGTCACGTCTGGGTGCTGGCAACGGTATTGTTGCCGACTATGTAACCGCCATCGGCGCAGACGCTTTCAGCGTTGCCATGCGCCAGCTCTGGCGTGATGAGGGTGTCGGCGATCAGCATGTGCGAGTGATCAAGGACGCGCTGCCCGGTTTGTATTTCATCCAGACCGATGACCAGGGTGAACGCCGCTTTGCCTACTGGCGCGGAGAAGCCGCCGCCCGACGGGTTTTCGACGGACCAGAAGCCGACGACGTACTGCGCGCCCTGGCCGACTACGACTATGTGTACCTGAGCGGTATCAGCCTGGCGATCCTCACCGCCGGCGGCCGCGAGCGCCTGATGCAGGCCCTGGGCCAAGCGCGCCAGAGCGGCACGCGCATTGTCTTTGACAACAACTACCGCCCACACCTGTGGCCAGATGCGTCTTCTGCACGCAAGGCGTACAGCGACATGCTGCGCCTGACCGATCTGGCGCTGATCACCTGGGAAGACGATGCTGCGTTGTTCGGCTATGCCGATCCCGAAGCCCTGTTTGGCGCCTATGCCCGGTTTGGTGTGGGCGAAGTGGCTCTCAAGCGTGGCCCGGCTTCGTGCCTTATTCAGTGCCCGACCGGGCGTTTCGAGGTGCCCGCCGAACAGGTGCGGCAGATCGTCGATACCACGGCGGCAGGCGACTCTTTCAGTGCTGCGTACCTTGCCTGCCGCTTGCAAGGCGGTGAGCCGCAACAGGCTGCGCGCTGGGGGCACACGCTGGCCGCAGAAGTGGTGCAGCATCCCGGCGCGCTGATTCCCGCAGCGGCCATGCCAAGCCTGAACATGCCTGTATTTTCTTCTGTCGCCGAGGCCTGAACCGATGAAAATTGTTGAAGCACGCGTGATTGTCACCTGTCCGGGTCGCAACCTGATCACCCTGAAAATCGTCACTGACGAGGGGGTCTACGGCATTGGCGATGCGACTTTGAACGGCCGCGAAATGGCGGTTGTCGCCTACCTCGAAGAACACGTGCTGCCCGCGTTGATCGGACGTGATGCGCGACGTATCGAAGACATCTGGCAGTACCTTTACCGCGGTGCCTACTGGCGCCGTGGCCCTGTGACCATGACCGCCATTGCCGCCGTTGACGTGGCACTGTGGGACATCAAGGCCAAGGCAGCCAACATGCCCCTGTACCAGCTGCTCGGCGGCAAAAGCCGCGAGCGGGTAATGGTCTACGGGCATGCCACGGGCAAGGACATCGAAGGCTGCCTGGCCGAAGTGGCCCGTCATGTGGAACTGGGCTACAAGGCGGTGCGTGTGCAATGCGGCATTCCGGGCATTGCCACCACCTATGGCGTGGCCAAGCGCAGTGGCGAACGCTATGAACCGGCCGACAGCGACCTGCCAGCAGAGCATGTCTGGGACACCGCCAAGTACCTCAATCATGTACCCAAGCTGTTTGCCGCCGTGCGCGAGCGCTTTGGCGATGACCTGCACATCCTGCATGACGTTCACCACCGCCTGACACCGATCGAAGCGGGGCGCCTGGGCAAGGCTGTGGAGCCTTTCAACCTGTTCTGGCTGGAAGACTGCACCCCGGCAGAAAACCAGGAAGCATTTCGACTTATCCGCCAGCACACCACAACCCCGCTGGCGGTGGGTGAAGTATTCAACTCGATTCACGACTGCCGCGAGCTGATTCAGGAACAACTGATCGACTATATCCGCGCCACCCTGGTTCACGCGGGCGGTATTACCCATGTGCGGCGGATCGCCGACTTTGCCGCGTTGTACCAGGTGCGCACCGGCTTTCATGGCGCCACCGACCTGTCGCCGGTGACCATGGGCGCGGCGCTGCATTTCGATACCTGGGTGCCCAACTTCGGCATTCAGGAGCACATGCCCCACGACCCGCTGACTGATGACGTCTTCCCCCATGCCTATCGCTTTGAGGACGGCCATTTCACCCCGGGTGAAACCCCGGGCCATGGCGTCGACATCAACGAAGAACTGGCTGCCAGATACCCCTACAAGCGCGCCAGCCTGCCGGTCAACCGCCTGGAAGATGGCACGCTCTGGCACTGGTAATACCGCTTAAAGCTGATTGCTCGACTGTTTAATAACTATAAAAAACGGGGCGTCATGTCCTGGCAGGAGTTACCCGATGAAAGCGTTTCAAGTAAGAGCTCCCTTTGAATTCGGCCTGGCCCAGGTCGATGTCCCGCAACTGTCTCGCAGTGAAGTCAGGGTCGACGTCGCCTATGCCGGAATCTGCGGTTCGGACCTGCACATCATTCACGGGCAAAACGCCTTTGTGCGCTTCCCTCGGATTACCGGCCATGAGTTTTCCGGAGTGGTCAGCGAAGTGGGTGCAGACGTTACGCAGATCAAGGTCGGCGACCGTGTGTGCATCGACCCGGTGATCAGCTGCGGTACCTGCTACCCGTGCCGCATCAATCGGCCCAATGTGTGCACCCAACTGCAAGTGATCGGTGTGCACCGTGACGGTGGTTTCAGTGAGCAAGTCTGCGTGCCTGCGAGCAATGTTTATCGCCTCCCGGACACTATGTCGCTGAGCCATGCCGCGCTGGTGGAACCGTACTCCATTGCCCTTAACGTGCTGGATCGCATGCAGCCGCACCCCGGCGACAGCCTGCTGATCTACGGCGCCGGGGTGATCGGCCTGACCCTGGTGCAAATGGCCCGGGCATTGGGGCTGACCGACATTACCGTGACTGACGTGATTGACGAGCGCCTGCAAACCGCCCGCGCCCTGGGCGCCAGCCGCACCCTCAACGGCAAGGAAGTGGATGTAGAGGCGACGATGCGCGAGTTGACCCATGGCGAAGGCGTGCCACTGATTGTCGATGCTGCCTGCATCCCGGCGCTGATGCCGCAAATGGTGCGTATTGCCTCACCGGCCGGCCGTATCGGCCTGCTGGGTTTCAGCACCACGCCCACCGATCTGGTGCAGCTGGAAATGATCAAGAAAGAACTGACCCTGGTGGGATCGCGGCTCAACAACCGCAAGTTCGCGCGGGTGATTGAACTGATTGCCAGCGGCAAGTTGCAGGTTCAGGAAATGATCAGCCACCGCATCCAGTTCGATGAAATGCCCGAAGCGATTGCCCTGATCGAAAACCACCCCGAGCAGACCCGCAAGGTGCTGGTGCAACTCAACAGCGCCCTGTAGCCGTTCAGAAGCGCAGCCGCGCTGCGCTTCCGGCGGCTACAGGTCAGGCGTTACGGCTTTCGGCGTCAAGGATTCAACCGATACACGTGCCCCCAGCGGGCACCCTCACCGAATACAAAAACAAGCGGGAGGTTCCAATGTTTGGTCAAGGTCGTACCTTAGTCATCATCATGCTGTTCCTGGCAGGCGTTATTAACTACCTGGATCGCTCGGCATTGTCTGTGGCCGCCCCCTTCATCCAGAAAGACTACGGTCTGACCACGGGTGAGATGGGCATGATTTTCAGCAGTTTTTTCGTCGGCTATGCGGCATTCAACTTTATCGGCGGCTGGGCTGCTGACCGCTACGGGGCGAAAACCACACTGCTGCTGGCCATGGTGCTGTGGTCGTTGTTCAGCGGTCTGACGGTATTGACCGTCGGCTTTATGTCGCTGGTGTTTATCCGCATCCTGTTCGGCATGGGTGAAGGCCCGTTGAGCGTGACCACCAGCAAGATGGTCAACAACTGGTACACCCCCAAGCAACGGGCGCGGGCGCTGGGTTCCTCCATGTCCGGCACCCCGTTGGGGGGGGCGATTTCCGGACCGGTAGTGGGCTTTATCGCCATCAGCTACGGCTGGAAGGTGTCGTTCATCATCATCATGCTGATTGGCCTGGTGTGGGCGGCGGTCTGGTACAAATTCGTCAAGGACAAGCCCACCGGCAAGGTTGCCGAAGAGATTGCGCAAGGCGAAGGCCAGAGCGAGATGGCGGCGCAGCCGGTGCACCCGCTGCGTTACTACCTCAAGCAGCCGACCGTGCTGTTCACCTCGCTGGCGTTCTTTTCGTACAACTACACACTGTTCTTCTTTCTGACCTGGTTCCCCAGCTACCTGACGATGGCCCACGGCCTCAACGTTAAAGAGATGAGTATCGCCACGGTCATTCCATGGTTGCTGGGCTTCCTCGGTTTGGCACTGGGCGGTTTCATTTCCGACTTCGTGTTCAAGAAAACCGGGCGGATGATGTTTTCACGCAAAGTGGTACTGGTGACCTGTCTGCTGGCCTGTGCCGTGTGCATCGGCCTTGCCGGGCTCGTCACCACCCTGTACCCGGCCGTGATTCTGGTGGCCCTGGCGGTGTTCTTTCTGTACCTCACCGGTGCCATTTACTGGGCAATCATCCAGGACACGGTACCTGCTGCCCGCGTCGGCGGAGTCAGTGGCTTCATGCATTTTCTGGCCAACACCTCGGGCATTATCGGTCCGACCCTGACCGGCTTCCTGGTGCAGTTCACTGGTTCGTTCACCAGCGCCTTCCTGTTGGCCGGTGTGCTGACCATCATCGGTGCAGTATGTGTAGCGCGCTATGTCAAACCACTGCCGGTGATCGATGAAGCCGTACCACCAGCAGGCAGCGTCTTGCCGGCTGCCGCCCTGAGCCATCCTTGAGGAGCCTGTCGATGCCTGTGATTCAACCAGTACCCGCAGTGGCCGCAGCAGCTGAAATCGGGATCGTGCATCTGGGCCTGGGGGCGTTTCATCGTGCTCACCAGGCGGTCTATCTGCAACGCCATCACAACCGTCACGGTGAGGGTCCGTGGGGGTTGTGCAGCGCCAACCTGCGTTCCAACCGGACCCTGGTAGAGCAGTTGCGCGAGCAGCAATGCCGTTACTCGGTGGCCGAGTATCGTGACCGCGAGCAGGTGACGTTGCGCGAGATCACGGTATTGCGTGAGGCCCTGTACGCCGGTGATGGCGGCGCGGAACTGGAGCAGCTGTTGCAGCGCATGGCCGATCCGCAGACACGGATTGTGACCCTGACGGTTACCGAAAAAGGTTATTGCCTGAGTCCGGCCACTGGCCAGTTACGCCTGCAAGACCCGGGCGTTATCCACGACCTTGCCCACCCGCAAGCACCACGTACGGCACCGGGGATTGTGCTGGAGGCCCTGCGCCGCCGGTTCCAGGCGGGTATCCCGGCCTTTACCGTGCTGTGCTGCGACAACATGCCGGACAACGGCCAGCGCACCCGTCAGGCGGTCATGGGGTTGGCGGTTAAAGGCAGTGAGCTGGCGCTTTGGATCGGGCAGCACGTGGCATTCCCCGGTTGCATGGTCGACCGCATTGTTCCGGCCATGGATGCGCAAGCGTTCAGCGACCTGCAGCAGCTTGGCTGCCAGGACCCCGCGGCAGTGGTGTGTGAAAGCTTCAGCCAGTGGGTGATCGAGGATCACTTCCCCCAGGGGCGCCCGGACTGGGAGCTGGACGGCGTGCAGATGGTCGCGGATGTGCGGCCGTTCGAGACCATGAAGCTGCGCATGCTCAACGGCAGCCATTCGCTGCTGGCCTATATCGGTTTGCTGGCGGGCCATGAGACGGTATTCGAGGCCATCAGCGATCCTGATTTGCTGTTGTTTATCCAGCGCTATATGGCCCAAGAGGCCGCACCGACGCTGGATATGCCGGCGCAGATCGACGTAACGAGTTATGGCCGTGACCTGTGCGCGCGGTTTGCCAATGACAGCCTGCAACACCGGTTGCGCCAGATCGCCATGGATGGTTCGCAAAAACTGCCGCAGCGCTGGCTCCAGGGTGCACAGGCACTGCTTGAAGCGGGGCGCGACGTTGACTGTATCGCGCTGGGGGTTGCAGCCTGGATTCACTACTGCACCCGGCCTTTGCCGGGCCGTGAAGCCCATGTGGTCGATGACCCGCTAAGCGCCACGTTTGCCGATCTGGCGGGCAGCCTTGACGGGGCACAGCGCGTCGATGCCTTTCTCGATCTGGAGCAGGTATTCCCGCTCGCGCTGTCGGCGCGGCCGGCCTTTCGCGATGCGGTGCAGCGCGCTTACAGCGCCATTGAGCAGGCCGGTATGGCGGCTCAGCTAAAAACTTTTGCAGCACATAACTAACAAGAAGGGAGATAGACATGGAACAGACTTGGCGCTGGTTTGGCCCCCAGGATCCGATTTCACTGGCAGATGTGCGCCAGACCGGAGCCACCGGGATTGTCACTGCCTTGCACGACATCCCCAATGGCCAGGTATGGCCGGTGGCAGCGATTGCGGCACGCAAGCAGATGATCGAAGACGCTGGCCTGACCTGGTCGGTGGTGGAAAGCATTCCGGTGCACGAAGACATCAAGCGCGGCTGTGGTCGCCGTGACGAGTACATCGCCAACTATCAGCAAAGCGTGCGCAATCTGGCGAGTTGCGGCATTGATATCGTCTGCTACAACTTTATGCCGGTGCTGGACTGGACCCGCACCGACCTGGCCTGGGAGATGGATGACGGTGGCTGGGCCCTGCGTTTTGACCAGACCGCCTTTGCCGCATTTGACCTGTTTATCCTCCAGCGCCCGGAGGCGCAGGCCGAGTACAGTGCCGAGGATATCGCGCAAGCCAGGGCCTACTTTGAAAAGCTGACCCCCGAGCAGAATACCAGCCTGGTCAACACGCTGATTGCCGGTCTGCCTGGCGCAGAAGAGCACTACAGCCTGGAAGATTTCCGCGCCTTGCTGCGCACCTACGCCGAGATCGACGAGGCGAAGTTGCGTGAGCACCTGGGGCATTTCTTGCGTGAAGTGATTCCGGTCGCAGAGGAAGTGGGTGTGCGCATGGCCATCCACCCGGACGATCCACCGCGGGCGTTGCTGGGCCTGCCGCGTATCCTGTCGACTGCCGCAGATGCGCAATGGTTGCTGGATGCCGCGCCAAGCCCGGCCAATGGCCTGACTTTTTGCACCGGGTCTTATGGCGTGCGTGAAGACAATGATCTGGTGGCGATGGCCAAACAGTTTGCGCCCTTCATCTACTTCACCCACCTGCGCTCGACCCGCCGCGAGGCCGATCCGCGCAGTTTCCACGAAGCCCATCACCTGGGAGGGGATGTGGACATGGTCGGGGTGATCGGTGCGCTGGTGGCCGAGGATCTGCGCCGTGAACGTGAGGGCGGCCCGCGCTTGCCGCTGCGCCCGGACCACGGTCACCAGTTGCTCGATGACCAGCACCGCAAGAGCAACCCGGGTTATTCGCTGATCGGTCGCCTCAAAGGCCTGGCCGAGATTCGCGGGGTGGAAATGGCGATGCGCCAGCAACTGGCGTGACACCGTTTGCCTTGCACAGCTGACCTGTAGCCGCTGCCGCAGGCTGCGCGCCCCATCGCAGCCTGTGGCAGCGGCGACAGGGATGAATCAATAGGCAAACACCTTGCGGTGCTTTTGCACGAAGTCTTCCCAGCGCACCGGCTGGCGCCCGGTGATCTGGCTGAAATTGTCGAAGGTTTCTTCAACCCCGGGAATTTGCCCGGCGGCCATGCGCGTGAAGTTGTCCTGTACGCAGGTCATATAAGCCATTTCTGCACCTGCCGCGCGCATGTTCTGCACAAATACGTCCGGTGACTGTGCGTCATAACGAAATGGCTGGCCCAGCAGGCGGGTCATGATCGCGGCGATATCGCCATAGGACTGTACGTCGTAGCCCAGTCGATAGGTCTGACCTGCATGCTTTTGCGGGTGCAACAAAGCTTGTGCGGCCACCCGGGCCACATCTTCGCCGTCAACCCAGCTGAACCGCGTATCACCGGTGTACTGCTCGATCACTCCGTTGATGACTGCGCGGGTGCCATCGTAGCTGAGCAGGTTTTGCATAAAGCACTCGGGACGCAAATGGGTAAACGAGAAACCGGACCACTCGATATAACGTTCTACAAACTGGTGCCAGGCCCAGTGGCCGATGGTGGTGTCGTCCCGCCCGCAGGCACCCAGATGCACCAAATGCTGCACGCCGGATTTTTTCGCCTGGTCGATGAATGCCTTGCTCTGGCGCAGCATGTCCACGGTGTAGCCGGTGACCAGCAGGGCGCGGTCGATACCCTCCAGCGCCGGGGCCAGGGTGTGTTCCTGGTCGAAATCCATGATCACGGTGCGAATGCCCTGTGCAGTAAAAGACTGGGCCTTGGCGTGGGAGCGCACGGCCGCGACCAGGGTAATGGTCTTGTCAGCCAGCAGGTTGCGCAGGGTGTCGCCGCCGATCTGGCCGGTGGCGCCGGTGATTAAAACGGTGGGTTTGTGCGAAGTCATAAATACGCCTGATGCTTGAGTAAGTTCGTGGTGTAAAAGCTTACTGGGGAACTGCTGGCGTATTTAGGATGCCTTTTATCTAATAAGATGAACTGAATTCACTAATGAGGGCCGTGCATGTTTGCTTCCGAGCGCCTGAAAGGTATCGATGTATTTGTCTGTGTCGCCGACTCGGGCAGCTTCAGGGCTGCTGCCGAGCGTTTGAACCTGACGGCCTCGGCGATCAGCAAGGGCATCGCCCGGCTGGAAGGCAGGCTTGGGGTGCGCTTGTTCCAGCGCACCACGCGGCGCTTGGCATTGACCGATGGCGGAGCGGCTTTTTACCGGACCTGTATCGGGGTTCTGGCCGAACTGGAGGAGGCCGAGTTGGCCATGCAGGCCGACAATGCCGAGCCGCAGGGCAGGATCCGCATTGACTTGCCGGCGGCCTTCGGGCGTTTGCAGGCGTTGCCGGTGATTTTGCAGTTTGTGCAAAAACACGCACTGCTGCTGCCGCATATTTCGTTCTCCGACCGCTTTATCGACCCGGTCGAAGAGGGTGTGGATATTGTCGTGCGGGTCGGTGGGGCGGATATCTGGCCAGCGGCGCTGGAACATCGCTTTTTGGGGCGCGAGCGGCATGTGTTCTGTGCTGCGCCGGCTTATCTGAGCATTCACGGCACGCCTGTGACCGACCGCGATCTGGAGCATCACCAGTGTGTGGCCTATGGGCGGGCCGACGGCACGGTCAGCCCTTGGAACTTCGCAGGCAGCCGCCCCGGAGAGATAGAGCGCCGGGTGATGCCCGCCAGGTACATCGTAGGAGATGGTGAAGGGCAAGTGATGACGGTGCTGGCGGGATGCGGCATCGCCCAACTGCCCACCTGGCTGATCAAGCAGCATCTGGCTGATGGTTCACTGGTGCAGGTGCTGCCGCATCTGGCGAGCGAGGGGCTGGCGATCAACCTGGTGTGGCCAAAAAGCCGCAAGGCCCTGCCCAAGGTCAGTGCTTTGCTTGATGCCCTGACCGTCGGGCTGATGCCGTTGGCGGATTAATTGGCGGGTTGCACTCGTCCTGTGGGAGCGGGCTTGCTCGCGATTGGATCACTGCGGTTTTACAGTGACAGCGCATCGTCTGCATCGCAGGCAAGCCAGCCCCCACATGTTTTTATGCCGCCTCACAACGGCAGCATCCGGTCCTGAATAACCCGCTTCATTACCAGCGTGGACGTCAGGCGTTGCACATTGGGCAGTGAGGTCAGGCGCTCATCGTAGAGTTGCTGGAACGCCGGCAGGTCGGCGGCGACCACATGCAGCAGGTAGTCCGGGTCACCAAACAGTCTTTGTGCGTCGACGATCTGCGAGGTCTCGATCACTGCCGCTTCAAAATCGGCAATCGCCTGACGGGTCACTTCGCGCAGGGTGACAAACACCATGGCGGAAAAGTTAAGTCCCAGTTCGCCGGGCGCCAGCAGGGCGCGATAGCCAAGAATCACCCCCGAGTCTTCCAGCGCCCGTACGCGCCGATGGCAGGGTGAGAGACTCAAACCCACCCGTTCTGCGAGTTCGGTGAGGGAAAGTCGGCCATCAGCTTGCAGCTGCGCAAGAATATTCCTGTCAATGCGATCCATATGGAAGAACCTTTCCCGTTTATGACTGTTGCTTAGGGTAAACGAAAGATAATCCTGGCGGCATTTGCTTATTCTTCTTTTGCCCGCTGAGACCTTCCCAGAAAGCAGCGGCGCGGGGCTTGTGCCCCATCTCTCATCATCAAAGTTCCAGTGTAGAAAGGAAATGTCCCGTGACTCTCAGCGTCCTGGCCGCGTTTTGGGCGGTATCGTTCTTGTTTATCATCACCCCCGGCGCAGACTGGGCCTATGCGATTTCCGCGGGCATGCGCGGGCGGCTGGTGACGCCAGCGGTGGCGGGTATGCTCTCGGGGCATTTGCTGGCTACGGTGATTGTGGCGGCAGGCGTGGGCGGGCTGGTGGCGCGCAATCCGATGATCCTCAGCGTGCTGACGGTTGCGGGGGCGCTGTATTTGCTCTGGCTGGGTGTGTGCATGCTCAGGGACCCCGCAACCCCCCAGTCCGGGCAGGGGCAGGCGTCTGATTCATGGTCGCGCTGGGCGTGGAAGGGGTTGTGTGTCAGCGGCCTCAATCCCAAGGTGCTGCTGTTGTTTCTGGCGCTTTTGCCGCAGTTCACCGACCCGCTGTCGAACTGGTCGATACCGACACAGATCATTGCCCTGGGCGGGCTGCATGCGGTCAGTTGTGCGCTGGTGTATCTGGCGGTGGGTTTCAGTGCCCACGCCGTGTTGCGCACCCGGCCAGGTGCTGCAAAGAATGTCAGCCGGGTATCGGGGGCGATAATGATCCTGATTGCGGTGGTGCTGCTGGCGGAGCAGGCCTACAGTTGAGGCTTGGCCAACAACCTGAGGAACAAACTGTGGCAGCGACCGGGAAGGATCAGCAAATAACACCGCAGGCGGTAATCGAGTTCTGGAAACAGGCTGGCCCCAGGCACTGGTTTGCCAAGGATGAAGCCTTCGATACCTTGTTTCGCGACACTTTCTACAGCGCTCATTTCCTGGCGGCCAGTCGCAAGTTGGAGCACTGGCTGGCGCAACCTGAAGGCGCCCTGGCGTTGCTGTTGCTGCTGGACCAGTACCCGCGCAATGCCTTTCGTGGAACCGCACATATGTTTGCCACCGACTCGCTGGCGCGCTTTTATGCCCGGGAGATGATCAATGGCGGTATGGACAAGGCGTTCGAGGCCGACTTGCGAGTGTTCTGTTATTTGCCGTTCGAGCATTCCGAAGACAGTGCCGACCAACAGCTGTCCCTGCAACTGCACCACAGTCTTGGGCCGCAAGCCAGCGTCTGGGCTGAAGAACACGCCGTGATCATCCAGCGTTTTGGGCGTTTCCCCCATCGCAATCATGTGCTGGGGCGCGATACCAGCGTGGAGGAACGTACGTTTCTGGATGAAGGCGGGTTTGCCGGGTAAGCCCTGTCTTGACCACCAGCAAGGTGTAACCGCTGGCGGGCAGGCATAATTGCCGCCTGAGCCTGAACACCCTTACCTGATGGAGTGACCGATGAAGTACCCAGCCTTGTTGATCCTTAGCCTTTGTGCCGCGCTGTTGAGTCACGGCGCGATAGCTGCAGGGGATGCCGAAGCGGGGGGCAGGCTGTTCACCAAAACCTGTGGCGGCTGCCACAGCATCGGCGAAAACGCCCGCAATGGTTTTGGTCCGCAACTTAATGGTGTGATCGGACGGCTGGCCGGCACCAGCGAGGGCTACCAGTATTCCGACGCCATGAAAAACTCAGGTGTTGTATGGACGCGGGAAAAACTGGCAGCCTATATAGAAGCACCGAAAAAAGTGGTGAGCGGCACGCGGATGATCTTTTGGGGCATCAGCGATCAAGAGAAAATCGACAATCTGCTGGCCTATATCGAGTCCGTCCAGGGGCAGTGATTACTGCACGTCCTTGAGGTAATCCTTGAGCGTCAGCAGCGCCGGGTGCATTTGCTCCGGGGTCTGCGCACTGCTGAAACCGGCGGCCAGCTTTTGCAGTTCGCGGCCCATGACCGTTTGCGCGCCGCCCAGGGCGTCCAGCGCCAGCGCCACACAGCGCTCGATTTTATCCTGGATGGCGCCCATATCGCCCTTGCGCAGGTCAAAGGCAAAGACATCGCGCTGATAGTCGCTCATGGCCGGGTCGTCGCGCAAAATCGGGCTCGAACCTTCGGACTCGTACGCCAGCTTGAGTGCATAAAGGGCGACTGATTCCAGTGGCAATTCCATCGAAAAGATCCTCTACGTTGATGCCGGGCGGCGATCATCGCTTTTCTGCTGACGAAAAAAAAGGCCAAGGGGCAGCACTAGAGGCTTTCAGCATTTAGGTTGATGCGGTGATACCCTCCGGTTTTTTCAGGGAAGGAAGATGAACATGCGCAAGACAGCGTCAGCCCTGGTAGCTGCAATGGGCTTGCTCGCAGCGGGCGGAGCCGGGGCCTGGACCATGAAGGACGGCGTTATCCAGTTCAGTAACGGCGAAGTGTCTTATTGCGACGGCTGGGCACTTGATGCGGCCTCAATCATGTTGAGTCGACAGGAGGGCAGGCCCGTAGATTATGTCTACGATGCCTACCATGAGCCTTCAGACATCACCAGGAAGATGCGCGTGCTGTTTGTGCGCGATGCCCAGGCATACCCGATAGAAGATACAAAAGAAAAAAAATGGGCTGCTGCAGAAAAGTTCAGCAACAAGGTGAAGGGGCAGTGCTTCAAATCCTATATCGAGCGCGTTCCGCAATCTTGAGCGCCATAACCTGTGGGTGATGGGGGTACGGGCTGAGGGCAAGCAGGTCAGCCCGGGCGGGACAAATCGCAGGCACAAAAAAACCGGCGCGGTGGCCGGTTTCTCTGTGTATCCAGGGTGCATTGAGCGGCACCTTGAATCTATGTTTGGTGCCCCGAGGGAGAATCGAACTCCCACTTCTTTCGAAAACGGATTTTGAATCCGCCGCGTCTACCAATTCCGCCATCAGGGCTCAATGGCGGCGAAGTATAGAGATGAGGTTTAGGTCGGTCAACAACTTATTGGTCTATTTTTGCCAAGTCCGTTAAACTCCCCGGCCCTGCTAGACGAAACCTATCATGCGCGTTGCTGACTTTACTTTCGAACTCCCTGATTCGCTCATCGCACGCCATCCTTTGGCGGAGCGCCGCAACAGTCGCCTGCTGACCCTGGACGGGGAGAGCGGCGTACTGGCACATCGTCAATTCACTGATTTGCTTGAACATTTGCGTCCGGGCGATTTGATGGTGTTTAACAATACCCGGGTGATTCCGGCCCGTCTGTTTGGCCAGAAGGCCTCGGGCGGCAAGCTGGAAATTCTGGTTGAGCGGGTGCTCGACAGCCACCGCGTGCTGGCCCATGTGCGTTCCAGCAAGTCGCCAAAACCCGGGTCGAAGATCCTGATTGATGGCGGTGGCGAAGCCGAGATGCTGGCGCGTCACGATGCGTTGTTCGAGCTGGGCTTTGCCGAAGAGGTATTGCCGCTGCTGGACCGTGTCGGGCATATGCCATTGCCGCCCTATATCGACCGCCCGGACGAAGGTTCGGACCGCGAGCGCTATCAAACGGTCTACGCCCAGCGCCTGGGTGCCGTCGCGGCGCCAACGGCAGGGCTGCACTTTGATGAGCCGCTGATGCAGGCCATCGCCGCCAAAGGCGTCGAGACGGCATTCGTGACCTTGCACGTGGGCGCGGGTACATTCCAGCCGGTGCGGGTCGAGCGTCTTGAAGATCACCATATGCACACCGAGTGGCTCGAAGTGGGCCAGGATGTGGTCGATGCCGTGGCTGCATGCCGTGCGCGCGGCGGGCGGGTGATCGCCGTGGGTACCACCAGCGTGCGTTCGCTGGAAAGTGCCGCGCGTGATGGCGTGCTCAAGCCGTTCAGTGGCGATACCGATATCTTTATCTTCCCCGGTCGACCCTTTCATGTGGTTGACGCGCTGGTGACCAATTTCCATCTGCCGGAATCCACGCTGCTGATGCTGGTTTCGGCATTCGCCGGTTATCCCGAAACCATGGCGGCCTACAAGGCTGCGGTTGAGCATGGGTACCGCTTCTTTAGTTACGGTGATGCAATGTTCATCACCCGCAATCCTGCGCCGACGGCTCCAGCCCCGGCCCCAGAGGATCAAGCATGAGCAACTGTCGTATGTCCTTCGAGCTGCTGGCCACTGATGGCAAGGCTCGTCGCGGTCGTTTGACCTTCCCCCGTGGTGTGGTTGAAACCCCAGCGTTCATGCCGGTCGGTACTTACGGTACGGTCAAGGGCATGCTGCCCCGCGATATCGAAGCGATCGGCGCGCAGATGATTTTGGGCAATACCTTCCACCTGTGGCTGCGCCCAGGCACTGAAGTCATCAAAAAACACGGCGACCTGCACGATTTCATGAAGTGGCAGGGCCCGATCCTGACCGACTCCGGCGGTTTCCAGGTGTTCAGCCTGGGCGCCATGCGCAAGATCAAGGAAGAAGGTGTGACCTTCGCTTCGCCGGTAGATGGTGCCAAGGTGTTCATGGGCCCCGAAGAGTCGATGCAGGTCCAGCGCGATCTGGGCTCTGACGTGGTGATGATTTTCGACGAATGCACCCCGTACCCGGCCGATGAAGACACTGCCCGTGTCTCCATGGAGCTGTCGTTGCGCTGGGCGCAGCGCTCCAAGAATGCCCATGGCGACAACACGGCGGCACTGTTCGGTATCGTTCAGGGCGGCATGCACCAGAACCTGCGCGAGCGCTCGCTCGAAGGCCTGAACAAGATCGGCTTCGACGGCCTGGCCATCGGCGGTTTGTCGGTAGGCGAGCCCAAGCACGAAATGATCAAGGTGCTGGATTACCTGCCGGCGATGATGCCTGCTGACAAACCTCGTTACCTTATGGGGGTTGGCAAGCCGGAAGATCTCGTTGAGGGTGTGCGCCGCGGTGTGGACATGTTCGATTGCGTGATGCCAACCCGCAATGCCCGCAATGGGCATCTGTTTATCGACACGGGTGTCATCAAGATCCGCAACGCGTTCCATCGCCATGATGATTCGCCGCTGGATCCGACCTGCGATTGCTACACCTGCCAGAACTTCTCCCGCGCTTATCTGCATCACCTGGACAAGTGCGGCGAAATGCTGGGTAGCATGCTCAATACCATCCATAATTTGCGCCACTATCAGGTGCTCATGGCTGGTTTGCGCGAGGCTATTCAACAGGGTACATTGGCCACCTTTGTCGACGCCTTCTATGCCAAGCGCGGGCTGCCTGTGCCGCCCTTGGACTGAGTTTCGGACCTTTAAGAAACAACATTGCAACTGGAGTGCTTAATGAGCTTTTTCATCTCTTCCGCTTTCGCGGACGCTGCTGCACCTGCTGCTGCCCCAATGGGTGGCGGTTTTGAATGGATCTTCCTGGTCGGCTTCCTGGTCATCTTCTACCTGATGATCTGGCGTCCACAGGCCAAGCGCGCTAAAGAGCAGAAAGCCCTGTTGGGTAACCTGCAAAAAGGCGACGAAATCGTGACCACTGGCGGCATCGCCGGCAAAATCGTCAAGGTTTCCGATGCTTTTGTTGTCATCGAAGTGTCTGACACTGTCGAGCTGAAAATTCAGAAAGGCTCGGTTGCAGCCACGTTGCCTAAAGGCACGCTGAAAGCGATCTAAGTTTCAACTTTCAACAATCGACGGGGCGCGCAAGGCGCCCCGCGTTTTAAGCGGGCGGCGTGATTGATGCTGAACAAATACCCTCTGTGGAAATACATACTGATCCTGGCAGTGCTGGCGATCGGTTTTATTTATTCCGCTCCCAATCTGTACCCTGATGATCCGGCCATTCAAGTGTCGGGTGCGAGCACGGCCCTGCAGGTCACTCAAGCTGATCTGGATCGCGCAAGCAAGGCGCTGACGGATGCAGGCATTGAAGTCAAGGGTGCTTCCCTGGCCCAGAACGGCAAAGGTGGTTTGCTGCGCCTGGTCAAGAAAGACGACCAGTTGCCAGCCAAGGATGTTGTACGCAAGGCTCTGGGTGACGATTATGTCGTAGCGCTCAACCTGGCACAGACCACGCCACAATGGTTGCGCAGTCTGGGTGCTCACCCGATGAAACTGGGTCTGGACTTGTCGGGCGGTGTGCACTTCCTGCTGGAAGTGGACATGGACAAAGCTGTCGATGCACGCATGAAAGTGTACGAGAGCGATGTCAAAAGCCTGTTGCGTAAAGAAAAAGTGCGTTATCGCAGCCTGCCGCAACTCAACGGTGCCATTCAGTTGGGCTTCACTGATGAAGCTGTCCGTGAGCAAGCGCGTAGCCTGATCCGTAAAAGCTTCAATGATTTCGACATTACCGCTGCAGACCTGAACGGTCAGCCGGTTCTGCGTCTGGCGATGACCCCGGCCAAGCTGGCGGAAATCCGTGAATATTCCATCAAGCAAAACCTGACAACCGTCCGTAACCGGGTCAACGAGTTGGGTGTTGCCGAGCCTCTGGTTCAGCGTCAGGGTGCCAACCGCATCGTGGTTGAGCTGCCGGGCGTGCAAGACACCGCCGAAGCCAAGCGTATCCTGGGCAAGACGGCCAACCTTGAGTTCCGTCTGGCGGCCGAGCCGGGCGCTTCCAAAGCGACGTCCGAAACTTTCGAGTTCCGTGAAGGTAACCGTCCTGGCGCGCAAATCGAGCGTGGTCTGATCATCACCGGTGACCAAGTAACCGATGCTCAGGCAGGCTTTGATGAGCACGGCCGGCCACAAGTGAACATCAAGCTTGATGGTCACGGTGGCGAGCTGATGAGTCGTTCGACGCGCAGCAACGTTGGTCGCAGCATGGCGGTAATCTTCATCGAGCAGAAGCCGGTGACGACTTACACCAAGCAAGTGGTTGACGGTGTCGAGAAGGACGTACCGGTTCAGTCGTTCAAAGAAGAGAAGAAGATCATCAGCCTGGCGACCATCCAGTCGCCGCTGGGCAGTCAGTTCCGGATTACCGGTCTGAATGGCCAGGGTGAGGCTTCCGAGCTGGCACTGCTGTTGCGTGCCGGTGGTCTGGCCGCTCCAATGTACTTCGCTGAAGAGCGCACCATTGGCCCGAGCCTGGGTGCTGAC
This sequence comes from Pseudomonas bubulae, assembly GCF_900618535.1. Classification (GTDB taxonomy): domain Bacteria; phylum Pseudomonadota; class Gammaproteobacteria; order Pseudomonadales; family Pseudomonadaceae; genus Aquipseudomonas; species Aquipseudomonas bubulae. Next base: position 475,817 of record NZ_UYJA01000002.1, read on the forward strand.
AACATTACCAAGGGTGTCGATGCATCGCTGTGGGGCATGTTGTTCGTGTCGATCTTCATCATCGCCATCTACCGTTTCTTCGGTGTGATCGCGACGGTGGCACTGGCGGGCAACATGGTCTTGCTGCTGGCGCTGATGTCGGTGCTGGGTGCAACCCTGACCCTGCCGGGCATTGCCGGTATCGTGTTGACGATGGGTATGGCGGTCGATGCCAACGTACTGATCTTCTCGCGTATACGTGAAGAGCTGGCCAATGGCATGACACCGCAGCGGGCGATCAACGAAGGTTTCAACCGTGCCTTTACCGCCATCGTTGACTCCAACCTGACAACCCTGCTGGTCGGCGGGATCCTCTTCGCCATGGGTACCGGGCCGGTTAAAGGCTTTGCGGTGACCATGTCGCTGGGTATCTTTACCTCGATGTTCACGGCCATTATGGTCACCCGCGCACTGGTCAACCTGGTGTATGGCGGTCGGGACTTCAAGAAGTTGTGGATTTAAGGGGCTGCCATGTTACGTACAATCAACTTCATGGGCGTTCGCAACGTAGCGTTCGGCGTCACTGTACTGCTTACCGTGCTGGCCTTGTTCAGCATGTTCCACAAGGGCATGAACTACGGCCTGGACTTCACCGGCGGTACGCTTATCGAGCTGACCTACGAGAAGCCGGCTGATCTGACCAAGGTGCGTAACGAACTGGTTTCGGCCGGCTTCCACGATGCCGTGGTGCAGAGCTTTGGTGCGACGACCGACTTGCTGGTGCGTATGCCCGGCGATGATCCGTTGCTGGGCAACAAGGTAGCGGCTGCGCTGGGTCAGGCAGATACCAGCAATCCGGCGGTGATCAAGCGCGTCGAGTTCGTTGGCCCGCAGGTGGGTGAAGAGCTGCGCGACCAGGGCGGCCTCGGCATGCTGATGGCGCTGGGCGGCATCATGCTTTACCTGGCCTTCCGCTTTCAGTGGAAGTTCGCTGTCGGCGCGATCGTGTCCCTGGTTCACGACGTGATCGTGACCATGGGCGTGCTGTCGTGGTTCCAGATCACCTTCGACCTGACGGTATTGGCGGCGGTGCTGGCGATCATCGGTTACTCGCTCAACGACACCATTGTGGTATTTGACCGGGTGCGCGAGAACTTCCGGGTTCTGCGCAAGGCCAGCCTGATCGACAACATCAACATCTCGACCACGCAAACCTTGCTGCGCACCATGGCGACATCGATCTCCACCTTGCTGGCCATTGCCGCATTGCTGATTTTCGGTGGCGACAACCTGTGGGGCTTCTCGATTGCCCTGTTCGTGGGTGTTCTGGCGGGTACTTATTCGTCGATCTACATCGCCAACGTGGTGCTGATCTGGCTGAATCTCAGTGCAGAGGATCTGATCCCGCCTGCGGCGAGTGAGAAGGAAGTCGATGATCGTCCATAACCAATAGTTATCGACGACTGTCACCTAAAAGGCGCGAGTTATTGAACTCGCGCCTTTTTTTGTGCTCCAACTCCAGGATTGGTGTGGGACTGTTCCCACTTAAGATGGTCTGGAGGTTCACGTGAACAAGTCATTGCTGGTGGGTGCTGTACTGGGTGCTGTCGGTGTTACAGCCGGTGGTGCTTTTGCCACTTACAGCTTGGTGAAAGGCCCTGAGTCTGCGCAGGTGCTGGCCGTTGTGCCGGTCAACCAGCAGATCAAAACGCCGCGTGAGGTGTGCAAGGATGTGACTGTGACGCGTCAGGCGCCGGTCAAGGATCAGCATCAGATTGTCGGCAGCGTGATTGGTGCTGTCGCCGGCGGCTTGCTGGGTAATCAGGTGGGCGGCGGTAACGGCAAAAAGATCGCGACGGTTGCCGGTGCGGTGGGTGGCGGTTATGCCGGTAACAAGGTGCAGGAAGGCATGCAGGAGCGTGATACCTACACCACGACCCAGACGCGTTGCAACACGGTCAATGACATCAGCAGCAAGGTCGTCGGCTATGACGTGCGCTATTCGCTCAATGGCAAGGAAGGCAAGGTGCGTATGGATCACGAACCGGGCAATGAAATTGCCGTGGACAAGGAAGGCAAGCTGATCCTGAATTAAATTCTTGTGGGAGCGGGCTTGCTCGCGATGCAGGCAGCGCGGTCTGTCAGGCAAATCGCGGTGATGCTATCGCGGGCAAGCCCGCTCCCACAGGGTGGGGTAATTGCAAGGCCAAAAAAAAGCACCCCGAAGGGTGCTTTTTTTGTCTGCGGTATTCGCTTAGCGTTTCAGCGAGGTTGGCAGGTGAGGCTGGATTGCAGTCAGGACAGCTTTGAAGCACTTGGTGTTACCGGCAACGATATGACCTTTTTCAAGGAAATCGTGGCTACCGGTAAAGTCGCTGACCAGGCCGCCTGCTTCTTGAATCAGCAGTGCGCCTGCAGCCATGTCCCACTCGGACAGGCCCGACTCCCAGAATGCATCGAAACGACCTGCAGCCACGTAGGCCAGATCCAGGCTGGCAGCGCCTGCGCGACGGATACCGGCAGTCTGGCCAACCAGGCTGCGGAACATGCCCAGGTAGTTGTCCAGGTTGTCCATCTGGTTGTCACGGAACGGGAACCCGGTACCCAGCAGGGCGCCTTCCAGGCTGGTACGACCGCTAACACGCAGGCGGCGACCGTTCAGTTGGGCGCCACGGCCACGGCTGGCGGTGAATTCTTCCTGGCGAACCGGGTCAAGAACCACTGCGTGCTCAAGGCGGCCGCGGTATTTGCAGGCGATGCTGACGGCGAAGTGTGGAACGCCGCGCAGGAAGTTGGTGGTGCCATCCAGTGGGTCAATGATCCACAGGTAGTCTTCACCTTCACCGCTGCCTGGGTGCATGCCGGTTTCTTCACCGAGGATGCCGTGCGTCGGGTAAGCCTTGCGCAGGGCGTCGATGATTTTCTGTTCAGCAGCACGATCGACTTCAGAGACGTAATCCTTGGCGTCTTTTTCGTCAACCTTGATGGTATCCAGGCGCTCGATGGAGCGGAAAATCAATTCACTGGCGCTGCGGGCGGCGCGCAGCGCGATATTCAGCATGGGCTGCATGGACGTTTCACCTAAGGTTGTTAAAGAAAGCCGAATATTCTATCAGAAAACTTTGGTAGATGAAGGTTTGCGTTAGCTTTCGTAGCTTATGACGTTTTGCTTAGGTAAGATTTGCTCCCTTTTGCTGGTCTGTGAGCGCTTCCTTTGCTGCCTAATATTCGTGTCGTTCTGGTCAATACCAGCCATCCCGGGAACATCGGCGGTGCTGCGCGTGCCATGAAAAACATGGGGTTGTCGCGGCTGGTTCTGGTTGAGCCGAGGGTGTTCCCGCACCATGAGGCCGACGCGCGCGCCTCGGGCGCCGGTGACATTCTGGAAAATGCACAGGTTGTCGCGACCCTTGAAGATGCCCTGGTGGGCTGCAATCTGGTGCTGGGTACCAGTGCCCGCGACCGTCGTATCCCCTGGCCGCTGCTGGATCCGCGCGAGTGCGGGCAGAAAGTGGTTGCAGAGGCGGCCCAGGGTGCGGAAATCGCGCTGGTGTTCGGTCGTGAAGACTCCGGTCTGACCAATGACGAGTTGCAGCGTTGTCACTTCCATGTGCATATCCCCTCTGATCCCGAATTCAGTTCCCTGAACCTCGGCGCGGCCGTGCAGGTGCTCAGCTACGAGATCCGCATGGCCTGGCTGGCGGCCCAGGGGCAGCCGAGCAAGATCGAGAAAGAAGAGGTGGCGTCCACCAAAAGTGGCGAGCTGGCCACCATGGATGAGCTGGAGCGCTTTTATGAGCATCTGGAGCAAACCCTGGTAGCCATCGAATTCATGGACCCGGAAAAGCCGCGCCACCTCATGGCGCGTCTGCGTCGGCTCTACGGTCGCAGTGCTGTCAGTCGTGCCGAGATGAATATTTTGCGTGGCATTCTCACCGAAACCCAAAAAGCAGCCCGTGGCGAGCTGCTCAAGCGCAAGGATTAATGATGTTCGAGCGTCTGCGTGAAGATATCCAAAGTGTGTTTCACCGTGATCCTGCAGCCCGTAATGCTTTTGAAGTGCTGACGTGCTACCCGGGGATGCATGCGATCTGGATTCACCGCTTGTCGGCGCTGTTGTGGCAGGCTGGCTGGAAGTGGCTGGCTCGTCTGGTGTCCAACTTCGGGCGCTGGCTGACCGGGATTGAAATTCACCCGGGGGCCAAGGTCGGGCGTCGTTTCTTTATTGATCACGGGATGGGTATCGTGATTGGTGAAACCGCCGAAATCGGGGATGACGTGACCCTGTATCAGGGTGTGACCCTGGGGGGTACGAGCTGGAACAAGGGCAAGCGCCACCCCACTCTGGAAAATGGTGTCGTGGTAGGGGCGGGCGCCAAGGTGTTGGGGCCGTTCACTGTCGGGGCGGGGGCCAAGGTCGGTTCCAATGCGGTTGTGACCAAGGCTGTGCCGCCGGGCGCGACCGTAGTGGGTATTCCGGGGCGCATCATTATCAAGAATGACGATGAAACCGAGGCCAAGCGCAAGGCAATGGCTGAGAAAATCGGTTTTGACGCATACGGTGTCAGTGAAGATATGCCGGATCCGGTGGCGCGGGCCATTGGCCAGTTGCTGGATCATCTGCAGGCGGTCGATGGCAAGCTGGATGGTATGTGTGGCGCGCTCAAGGATTTGGGCAGTCCTTACTGTGCGAAAGAGCTGCCTGAGCTGCGCGAAGAAGACTTCGCCTGCGTCAAGGGCAAGGACGAAAGCACGGCGGTCTAGATTCTGGGTGCTGTGGGAGCGAGCCTGCTCGCGATGCTGGCGCTGCAGTCTTTGAGGCTGGTCGAGCTGCCGGCATCGCGAGCAAACCCGCTCCCACAAGATGTGTGTCATGTGCCATTACGCCGCAGACCCTGCTACAATGCGCGCGCTCTTTTGCGGGTAATCCCGACTAAAGTACTAGGTCTAATAGTTGACTTAAATAGTCGGGAATAGCATACTCGCTTCCATTCCGAATTCCGTGGTACCTGTCCATGAGACTGACTACAAAAGGCCGTTACGCCGTAACTGCAATGCTCGATTTGGCGTTGCACGCACAGCACGGGCCGGTGTCCCTGGCCGATATTTCCGAGCGCCAAGGCATCTCGCTTTCCTACCTTGAGCAACTGTTTGCCAAATTGCGCCGCAGCAGCCTGGTTTCCAGTGTGCGTGGCCCGGGTGGCGGCTATCAGCTGTCACGCGACATGCAGGGCATCCAGGTAGCTCAGGTGATCGATGCCGTGAACGAGTCCGTCGATGCCACGCGTTGCCAGGGCCTTGGCGACTGCCATGCCGGCGACACCTGCCTGACCCACCACCTGTGGTGCGACCTCAGCCTGCAAATACACGATTTTCTCAGCGGTATCAGCTTGGCTGACCTTGTCACTCGCCGTGAGGTACAAGAAGTAGCCCAGCGTCAGGATCAGCGCCGCTGTAATGGCAAGGCGCCGCACCTGGATAAGATCGAAGCGTCCGCCGTCGAGTGATTGCATAAAAACGACGGTGCGCCAGCCAGCCTGATTTAGGAGATAGTCCATGAAGTTGCCAATTTACCTCGATTACTCAGCCACTACCCCGGTTGATCCGCGTGTTGCTCAAAAAATGAGCGACTGCTTGCTGGTTGACGGGAACTTCGGTAACCCGGCTTCGCGCTCTCACGTGTTCGGCTGGAAAGCTGAAGAAGCGGTTGAGAACGGGCGTCGTCAGGTTGCTGACCTGGTTAACGCTGACCCCCGTGAAATTGTCTGGACCTCCGGTGCGACCGAGGCCAACAACCTGGCAATCAAAGGTGCAGCGCACTTCTATGCCACCAAGGGCAAGCACCTGATCACCGACAAGATTGAGCACAAGGCCGTTCTCGACACCATGCGTCAGCTTGAGCGTGAAGGCTTTGAGGTGACCTATATCGAGCCGGGCACCGATGGCCTGGTAACGCCGGCCATGGTTGAAGCCGCGATGCGCGACGACACCATCCTGGTTTCGATCATGCACGTGAACAACGAAATCGGCACCATCAACGATATCGCTGCCATTGGTGAGCTGACTCGCTCGCGCGGCGTGTTGTTCCATGTCGATGCGGCACAGTCCACCGGCAAGGTTGAAATCGACCTGGCCAAGCTGAAGGTCGACATGATGTCGTTCTCGGCGCACAAAACCTACGGCCCTAAAGGCATCGGCGCACTGTACGTAAGCCGCAAGCCTCGGGTGCGTATTGAAGCAGCCATGCACGGCGGCGGTCACGAGCGCGGCATGCGTTCGGGTACCCTGGCCACCCACCAGATCGTGGGCATGGGCGAAGCGTTCCAGATCGCCAAAGAAGAAATGGCTGCAGAGAACATCCGTATCAAGGCGTTGAGCGACCGTTTCTTCAAGCAGGTTGAACACCTTGAAGAACTGTACGTCAATGGCAGCATGGTCCACCGCGTTCCGCACAACCTGAACCTGAGCTTCAACTACGTTGAAGGCGAGTCGCTGATCATGGCGCTCAAGGATCTGGCTGTGTCGTCCGGTTCGGCCTGTACTTCTGCTTCCCTCGAGCCGTCCTACGTATTGCGCGCCCTGGGCCGCAATGACGAGCTGGCTCACAGCTCCATCCGCTTTACCTTCGGCCGTTTCACCACCGAAGAAGAAATCGATTACGCCGCGCAGAAGGTTTGCGAGGCTGTTACCAAGCTGCGCGCCCTGTCGCCGCTGTGGGACATGTACAAAGACGGCATCGACATCTCGAAAATCGAATGGGCGGCGCACTAACAATTTAAGTCGCCGTAAGTAGACGCTGTAAGCGCAGCGAACAGCAGCTTTTACAGCGTCTCAAGAGCGACTCTCTGATGAGTGAGGATTAGTACCATGGCTTACAGCGAAAAGGTCATCGACCACTACGAAAACCCGCGCAACGTCGGCAAGATGAACGCGGAAGACCCGGATGTCGGCACCGGCATGGTCGGCGCCCCTGCGTGCGGCGACGTAATGCGCCTGCAAATCAAGGTCAACGAGCAGGGCATCATTGAAGATGCCAAGTTCAAGACCTATGGTTGCGGTTCGGCAATCGCTTCCAGCTCCCTGGCGACCGAGTGGATGAAAGGCAAGACTCTGGATGAAGCAGAGACCATCAAGAACACTCAGCTGGCTGAAGAACTGGCTTTGCCGCCGGTAAAAATTCACTGCTCGGTACTCGCTGAAGACGCCATCAAGGCTGCTGTTCGCGATTACAAGCAGAAGAAAGGTTTGATCTGATCCGTACTGCTTGCGCCCGCAAGTGGCGCAGGCAAGGTGAAGAAACTGGCAAAAGGTAAGGAGTCACGATGGCTATCAGCATGACAGAAGCGGCTGCGCGACACATTCGCCGCTCCCTTGATGGGCGCGGCAAAGGTGAGGGGATTCGTCTGGGTGTTCGCACCACGGGCTGTTCCGGTCTTGCCTATGTGCTGGAGTTTGTCGATGAAGTAGGTGAAGAAGACCAGGTCTTCGAAACCCATGGCGAAAAAGTGATCATTGATCCGAAAAGCCTGACCTATCTTGACGGCACCGAACTGGATTTCGTCAAGGAAGGCCTCAATGAGGGCTTCAAGTTCAATAACCCTAACGTGCGCGGTGAATGTGGCTGCGGCGAAAGCTTCAATATCTGAGGCTGATCGTGGGTACTCCTTGTCATTTTGCTTTGTTTGAGCTGCAACCGGGTTTCAATTTGGACCTCGATCAGCTGGCTGTGCGCTATCGAGAGCTGGCGCGTGGTGTTCACCCGGATCGGTTTGCCGATGCTTCCGAGCGCGAGCAGCGCCTGGCGCTGGAGCAGTCCGCCAGCCTCAATGAGGCCTACCAGACGCTCAAAAGCCCTGCCAAGCGTGCGCGTTACCTGCTTGCGCTGAAGGGGGGCGAGTTGCCGCTGGAAGTCACGGTGCACGATCCCGAGTTCCTGATGCAGCAGATGCAGTGGCGCGAAGAACTTGAAGATTTGCATGACAGCGCCGATATGGCCGGTATTGCAGCATTCAAGCGTCGACTGAAAGTCGCTCAGGAACACCTGAACGACAGCTTCGCAGCGTGTTGGGATGATGCTGCGCAGCGTGAGCAGGCTGAACGCCTGATGCGCCGCATGCAGTTCCTCGACAAGCTAACTTACGAAGTGCGCCAGCTAGAAGAGCGCCTCGACGATTAACTCCGTGCTTCCCTGATGGCACGCCTGATTACAGATAAGTCCTGATTACGATGGCCCTACTGCAGATCGCCGAACCCGGCCAAAGTCCTCAACCGCACCAGCGACGTCTGGCTGTGGGGATCGACTTGGGCACTACCAATTCGCTGGTCGCTGCTTTACGCAGCGGCCTTTCCGAGCCTCTGGCCGACGCCAATGGCAATGTCATTTTGCCGTCTGCCGTGCGCTATCACGCTGATCGCGTCGAGGTAGGCGAGTCGGCACGTCTGGCAGCCTCCAGCGACCCGTTCAATACCGTGCTGTCGGTCAAACGCTTGATGGGACGTGGTCTGTCCGACGTCAAGCAGTTGGGCGAGCAGTTGCCTTACCGCTTTGTCGGCGGTGAGTCGCACATGCCGTTTATTGACACGGTGCAAGGCCCTAAAAGCCCGGTTGAAGTGTCTGCCGAAATCTTGAAGGTGCTGCGTGAGCGCGCCGAAAAGACCCTGGGTGGTGAATTGGTGGGGGCGGTGATTACGGTCCCGGCCTATTTCGATGACGCTCAGCGCCAGGCCACTAAAGACGCGGCCAAACTGGCTGGTCTGAATGTGCTGCGCCTGCTCAATGAGCCGACAGCGGCCGCCGTGGCCTATGGCCTGGACCAGTCGGCTGAAGGCGTGGTGGCTATCTATGATCTTGGTGGGGGTACGTTCGATATCTCGATCCTGCGCCTGACCGGCGGTGTGTTTGAAGTCTTGGCTACCGGCGGCGACAGCGCGCTGGGTGGCGATGACTTCGATCATGCGATTGCCAGCTGGATGGTCGAGCAGGCCGGATTGTCTGCCGACCTTGATCCAGGCACGCAGCGCACCTTGCTGCAGGCTGCCTGCGCTGCAAAAGAAGCGCTGACCGATGCGTCCTCGGTGACGGTTGCCTTTGGTGGCTGGCAGTCCGAGCTGACCCGTGAAGCCTTCGACGCCATGATCGAGCCAATGGTTGCGCGCAGCCTCAAGGCTTGTCGCCGTGCTGTGCGCGACGCCAATATCGAGATTGAAGACGTCCAGGCCGTCGTCATGGTGGGTGGTTCGACCCGTGTACCTCGTGTGCGTGAAGCGGTGGCTCAGATGTTTGGTCGCGAGCCCCTGACCGATATCGACCCGGATCAAGTGGTTGCCATTGGTGCTGCGATCCAGGCCGATACCCTGGCCGGCAACAAGCGCGATGGCGGCGAGCTGCTTCTGCTTGATGTGATTCCGTTGTCCCTTGGTCTGGAGACCATGGGTGGCTTGATGGAAAAGGTTATTCCGCGCAACACCACGATTCCGGTGGCGCGCGCGCAGGACTTCACCACCTATAAAGATGGTCAGACGGCCATGATGATTCATGTGCTGCAGGGTGAGCGCGAGCTGATCAGCGATTGCCGCTCCCTGGCGCGCTTTGAATTGCGTGGCATCCCGCCGATGGTGGCCGGTGCCGCAAAAATTCGCGTGACCTTCCAGGTCGATGCCGACGGTTTGCTCAGCGTGTCGGCCCGCGAGCTGGGTTCAGGTGTTGAAGCCAATATCCAGGTCAAGCCTTCCTACGGCCTGACCGACGGCGAAATCGCCAAAATGCTCAAGGATTCGTTCCAGTACGCCAGCGACGACAAGGTCGCCCGCGTATTGCGCGAGCAGCAGGTGGATGCCCAGCGTCTGATCGAGGCCGTGCAAGCAGCCCTCGAAGTCGATGGCGAGCGTTTGCTGGATGCCGAAGAGCGCATGGTGATCGAGCTGCAGATGCAGGAACTGTCCGAATTGTTGAAAGGCACCGATGGTTACGCCATCGAGCAGCAGACCAAGCGTCTGTCGCAAGTGACCGATGCCTTTGCAGCCCGTCGCATGGACTTGACCGTCAAGGCCGCTTTGTCGGGTCGCAACCTGAATGAAATCGAGGAATAACTGATGCCGCAGATCATTTTTCTGCCACACGCCGAGCACTGCCCGGACGGTATGGTTGTAGAGGCTGAGACCGGCAAGACCATTCTCGAAGTGGCCCACGACAACCACATTGAAATCGAAAGTGCCTGCGGTGGTGTTTGTGCCTGCACCACTTGTCATTGCGTGATTCGCGAGGGTTTCGACTCGTTGAACGAAGCTGACGAGCTGGAAGAGGACTATCTTGATAGAGCATGGGGTCTGGAAGCGACTTCGCGCCTGAGCTGTCAGGCCCGCGTTGGTACTGAAGACATCACCGTCGAGATTCCGAAATACTCGCTCAACCATGCTGCCGAAGCGCCGCACTGATAAGGAATTGGCATGAGCCTTAAATGGGTTGATGTACAGGAAATCGCGATCCAGCTGGCTGAAGCTCACCCGGATGTCGATCCGCTCTCGGTGAATTTCGTCACGCTGCGCAATCTGGTCATGGCGCTGCCGGAGTTCGACGATATCCCTGATCGCGGCGGAGAGAAGGTGCTCGAAGCCATTCAGGGTTTGTGGATCGAAGAAGCCGACTAAGCTTGCAACGCACGTAATTATGCAATACCCAAGAACCCGCGTATAATTCGCGGGTTTAATTTTTCGCTTAAATCACTGTTTCTGGAGTTACACCATGGCTGTTCAACGTACTTTCTCCATCATCAAGCCTGACGCCGTTGCTAAAAACGTTATCGGCAAGATCGTTACCCGTTTCGAAGACGCTGGCCTGAAGGTTGTAGCTTCCAAACTGAAGCAACTGTCCAAAGCTGAAGCTGAAGGCTTCTACGCTGAGCACAGCGAGCGCGGCTTCTTCGGCGACCTGGTTGCTTTCATGATCTCCGGTCCTGTTGTTGTTCAGGTTCTGGAAGGCGAAAACGCTATCGCTCTGAACCGCGAGCTGATGGGCGCTACCAACCCTAAAGAAGCAGCTGCCGGCACTATTCGTGCTGATTTCGCTGAATCCATCGACGCAAACGCTGTTCACGGTTCCGACTCTGAAGCCGCTGCTGCTCGTGAAATCTCGTACTTTTTCGCAGCTACTGAAGTAACCACTCGCTAAGTATTGGCTTGTGAGTGAGGGTGAAGACATGATTGCAACGACTGGCAAAACCAACCTGTTGGGTTTGACTCAACCGGAAATGGAGAAATTCTTCGACTCAATCGGGGAGAAGCGTTTCCGTGCCGGTCAGGTCATGAAGTGGATTCACCACTTTGGCGTCGATGATTTCGACGCCATGACTAACGTCAGCAAGGCCTTGCGCGACAAGCTCAAGGCCATTGCTGAGGTTCGTGGACCCGAAGTCGTCAGCGAGGACATCTCCAGCGATGGCACCCGTAAGTGGGTGGTACGCGTAGAGTCCGGCAGCTGCGTCGAGACCGTTTATATTCCCTCGGGCAAACGTGGCACCCTGTGCGTTTCGTCCCAGGCTGGCTGTGCCCTGGACTGCAGTTTCTGCTCCACCGGCAAGCAAGGCTTCAACAGCAACCTCACCGCCGCCGAAGTGATCGGCCAGGTGTGGATCGCCAACAAATCCTTTGGCAGCGTTCCGGCAACCATCGACCGCGCCATCACCAACGTGGTGATGATGGGCATGGGCGAACCGCTGCTGAACTTCGACAATGTCATTTCTGCCATGCACCTGATGATGGATGACCTGGGCTACGGCATCTCCAAGCGCCGTGTCACCCTGTCTACCTCCGGCGTGGTGCCGATGATCGATGAGCTGGCCAAGCACATTGACGTTTCGCTGGCATTGTCGCTGCACGCACCTAACGACGAACTGCGTAGTCAATTGGTGCCGATCAACAAGAAGTACCCGCTGGCCATGCTGCTTGATTCCTGCCGTCGCTATATGGCGACCCTGGGCGAAAAGCGCGTGCTGACCGTTGAGTACACCTTGCTCAAGGATGTGAACGACCATGTCGATCACGCCCGCGAAATGATCGAGCTGCTTAAAGACACACCGTGCAAGATCAACCTGATCCCGTTCAATCCGTTCCCGCATTCTGGCTATGAGCGCCCGAGCAACAATGCCATTCGCCGTTTCCAGGAGCTGTTGCAGCAGGCTGGCTACAACGTGACCGTGCGCACCACCCGTGGTGAAGACATCGATGCGGCGTGCGGGCAGCTGGTAGGTCAGGTCAATGACCGTACCCGCCGCAGTTCGCGCCTGATCGCGGCGCGTGAGCTCAGTGCTGACGCCGATACAGCGCAAAACGCTACCTCTGCGCCCTGAGAGAGGACATCCATGATCCTGCGCGCTGCGCTCCCGGTCGTTTTGGTCAGCTTTTTGGCTGGCTGCGTGTCATCGGGCGATTCAAGCCCGATGGCTGGCGACAAAGGGCGTAACGAGGCGCGTCAGGCGTATGTTCAGCTGGGTCTGGGCTATTTGCAGCAAGGGATGACCGAGCAGGCCAAAGTCCCTTTGCGCAAGGCCCTTGAGCTCGACAAGACCGACCCGGACACCAACGCCGCACTGGCCTTGGTGTTTCAGGCCGAAATGGAGTTTGCCCTGGCCGAGCAGGCATTCCGTACCGCGTTGAACGGTCGGCCTGCTGATGCCCGGATCCTCAATAATTACGGCAGTTTCCTGTTTGAGCGTCAGCGCTATCAGGAGGCCAGCATGCAGTTTCAAAAGGCGGCAGCAGACAACCTTTATCCGGAACGCTCCCGCATCTACGAAAATCTGGGTATAACGTCACTTGAGTTGGGGCAACCTGAAGCGGGGCGCCAGCAGCTTGAAAAAGCACTGCGCCTGAACCCTCGACAACCCCGTGCGTTGCTTGAAATGGCCGAGATGGCTTATCAGGACAAACAATATGTAACGGCGCGTGACTTTTACGATCGTTTTAGCCTGCTTAGCGGGCAAAATGCACGTAGTCTATTGCTCGGTGCGCGACTGGCGAGTGTTTTCGATGACCGCACCCCAACTGCCAACCATGGCCAGCAACTAAAACGACTCTATCCCGGCACGCCGGAATATCAGCAATACCTGTCGGAGCAATGATGAAAGCGGCGCAACCCGAAGTTCTAGCAGCGACTCGTGTCAATCCCGGTGAGACTCTGCGTCAGGCCCGTGAAAACAATGGCTGGACGCTGGCTGAAGTCGCCTTGAAACTCAACCTCACGGCCAGCTCCCTGAGCAACCTTGAAACGGGCGCGTTCGACAAACTGCCTGGGCATACCTTTGCCCGGGGCTATATCCGGGCCTATGCCAAATTGCTGGGTATGGACCAGGCCGCCCTTGTGCGTGAATTTGACCTGTACACCGGCACTGATGCCAACGGCAGCAACGTGCACAGCCTGGGTCGCATAGAAGAGCCGGTGCGCGTGTCGCATACCATTTTGCGTATCGTCAGCCTGTTGCTGTTGATCGCCGTGGTCGGAGGCGGTTTTATCTGGTGGCAAGACCAGACGTCCATGCGCGCCAAGGACCTGATTGGTCTTGCTCCGGAACACGTCGAAGTCGAAGGGGCTGACGGCACAACCCGCATCCACCCGCTGGACGAACCTGAAGATCAGGCAGTAGCCGAGGCCAAGGCCGAAGGCGAAACACCTCTGGCGGCCGAATCGGCGCCGGAGCAGGGCGCGACCACTGCACTGGCACTGCCGGGTGCTCCCGCTGCCGAGCCCCAGGCACCCGTTGCCGTTCCGGTACAGCCAGTACCTGCTGCTGTTGCGCCAGTTGCGCCAGTTGCGCCAGTAGTGGCACCTGTTACGTCCACCGCGCCTGCGCCCGACACTGCCGCCCCGGTTGCCGGTGCTGGCAAAGTGAGCGTGCAATACACCGCTGATTGCTGGACTCAAGTGACCGACGGCACGGGCAAAGTGCTGTTTGGTGGCTTGAAGCGCAAGGGCGAAAATCTAGAAGTGAGCGGCAAGCCACCCCTGAGCTTGCGCCTGGGCTATGCCCGCGGTGCCCAGGTCAGCTATAACGGCCAGCCTGTGGATGTCGCTCCTTTCACCAGTGGCGAGACTGCTCGTCTGAAGTTGGGTCAATAAGTCATGCACGGCGAATCACCAATCAAACGTCGCGAATCGCGCAAAATCTGGGTCGGTAATGTACCTGTAGGTGGCGATGCCCCTATTGCTGTGCAGAGCATGACCAACAGTGACACCAATGACGTCGCTGCAACCGTTGCGCAAATCAACCGCCTGGAAGCTGCGGGTGTCGATATCGTGCGGGTTTCCGTGCCGGATATGGACGCAGCCGAGGCTTTTGGCCGGATCAAGCAACTGGTCAAGGTGCCATTGGTCGCCGACATTCACTTCGATTACCGCATCGCCCTGCGCGTTGCAGAGTTGGGTGTGGACTGCCTGCGCATCAACCCGGGCAACATCGGTCGCGAAGACCGTGTGCGGGCGGTGGTTGATGCAGCCCGCGATCGCGGTATTCCGATCCGAATCGGCGTCAACGCCGGTTCCCTGGAAAAAGACCTGCAAAAAAAATACGGCGAACCGACGCCTGCCGCCCTGGTCGAATCGGCACTGCGCCACGTTGAGCACCTTGAACGCCTGAATTTCAAGGACTTCAAGGTCAGCGTAAAGGCCTCCGACGTGTTTATGGCGGTTGAAGCCTACCGCCTGCTGGCCAAGGAAATCGTCCAGCCGCTGCATCTGGGCATTACCGAAGCCGGTGGTTTGCGTTCAGGCACAGTGAAATCTGCCGTGGGCCTAGGTATGCTGCTCGCCGAAGGAATTGGCGATACCATCCGCATCTCCCTGGCAGCAGACCCGGTTGAGGAAGTAAAAGTCGGTTACGACATCCTCAAGTCCTTGCACCTGCGCTCGCGCGGCATCAACTTTATCGCGTGCCCGAGCTGCTCGCGGCAGAACTTCGACGTGGTGAAAACCATGAACGAACTTGAAGTTCGCCTCGAAGACCTGCTGGTGCCGCTGGATGTTGCCGTGATCGGTTGTGTGGTCAATGGCCCTGGCGAAGCCAAGGAAGCCCATGTGGGGCTCACCGGTGGTACACCCAACCTGATTTACATCGACGGCAAGCCGTCGCAGAAACTGACGAATGACAATCTGGTGGATGAGCTCGAAAGACTGATCCGGCAGAAGGCGGCCGAAAAGGTCGAAGCTGACGCAGCCGTTATCGCGCGCGGCTAACCAGACGAATAAAGGATTTATTGTGAGCAAGTCTTTGCAAGCCATTCGTGGCATGAACGACATCCTGCCGGAGCAGACGCCTCTGTGGCGCTACTTCGAGAGCAAGGTTTCGCGTTTGCTGGATAACTACGGTTACAAGCAGATCCGCATGCCAATCGTCGAATTCACCGAGCTGTTCAAACGCTCGATCGGTGAAGTGACCGATATCGTCGAAAAAGAGATGTACACCTTCGAGGACCGCAACGGCGATTCGCTGACGCTGCGTCCTGAGGGAACTGCGGCGTGCGTGCGTGCGGTGCTTGAGCACGGCATCACCGGTGGTGGCCAGGTGCAAAAACTCTGGTACATCGGCCCGATGTTCCGTCACGAGCGCCCGCAAAAAGGCCGTTATCGCCAGTTCCACCAGATTGGCGTCGAGGTGTTCAACCTCGATGGTCCGGACATCGATGCCGAACTGATCGTGCTGACCTGGCGCCTGTGGGGCGAGCTGGGTATCCGCGATGCGGTCAAGCTCGAACTCAACAGCCTGGGCACCAGCGAAGCCCGTGCGCGCTATCGTGCCGCCCTGGTCGAGTATTTGTCCTCGCGTCTGAGCGAACTTGACGAAGACAGCCAGCGTCGCCTCAAGTCCAACCCGCTGCGTGTGCTCGACACCAAGAACGCCGATACCCAGGCGGTTCTGGTGGATGCACCGAAACTGGTGGACTACCTGGACGAAGAGTCCCGCGTGCATTTCGAGGGCCTCAAGGCTCGCCTCGATGCCGCCGGCATCCCGTACACGATAAACCCGAAGCTGGTTCGTGGCCTGGACTACTACAGCAAGACCGTATTTGAATGGGTAACCGACAAACTGGGCGCCCAGGGCACCGTGTGTGCGGGCGGTCGTTATGATGGCCTGGTCGAGCAGATGGGCGGCAAGCCTACTGCCGGTGTCGGTTTTGCCATGGGCATCGAGCGCCTGATCCTGCTGCTCGAAACCCTTGAGCAGATCCCCGAAGAAATCGCACGTCAGGTCGATGTTTACCTGTGTGCTTTCGGCGAAGCCGCCGAACTGGCAGCCCTGGCTTTGAGCGAACGCGTTCGTGATCAACTGCCAAACCTGCGCCTGCAGATCAATGCCGGTGCGGGCAGCTTCAAAAGCCAGTTCAAAAAGGCTGACAAGAGCGGTGCACTGTTTGCGCTGATCCTGGGTGACGACGAATTGGCCCAGCAAGTGGTAGGTGTAAAACCCCTGCGTGGCCAGGGCGAACAACAAACGATTGCCTGGGATGCTCTAGCCGAGCACTTGGCCACCTGCATCGTGCAGGGTTGAAGCTGCAAAACAGCCGATTTAGCGAATAAGGAGTGTTGGGGTGTCGAGTAACGAAGATGATCAGCTGGGCGAGTTGAAAGACTGGTGGCAGCGCAACGGCAAACCCCTGCTGACTGGCGGCTTGCTTGCGCTGGTAGTGGTGTCCGGCTGGCAGCTCTGGCACAAATATCAGGCGAATCAGTCGCAAGGTGCGTCGGTTCTCTACCAACAATTGCTTGAAACCACGCTCACCCCTGACGGCAAGCCGGATGTGGCCCGCGTGGCGGATCTGGCCAACAAGCTGAAAAGTGAATACGCAGGCACTGCCTATTCGCAATTTGGCGGCCTGTTTGTGGCCAAGGTGGCGGTGGACAACGGCAAGCTTGATGACGCGGCTACCGAGCTGAAAGTCATTGTCGACAAGCCGGCCAATGCCACTCTGGGCGAAGTGGCGCGTCAGCGTCTGGCTCAGGTACTGGCCGCACAGGGCAAGGTTGACGATGCCCTGAAGCTGCTGGAAGGCGACTCGGACAAGGCATTCCTGGCCAGCCGTGAAGAACTCAAGGGCGACCTGCTGGTGCAGCAGGGCCGTACTGACGATGCGCGTGCAGCCTACGAGAAGGCCAAGGCCGGATTGTCGGATGAAGCAGCAGTAGGCGGCTTGCAAATCAAGCTCGATGACCTGGCCAAAGGGGATGCGTGACGTGATGCGATGGAAACATGCAGCATTGCTGGCTCTGGTCGTTTTGGCCGCGGGTTGCAGCAGCAACAGCAAAAAAGAATTGCCACCGGCGGAGCTGACCGACTTCAAAGAAGAAGTCGTGCTGCAAAAGCAGTGGAGCCGCTCGATCGGTGACGGTCAGGGCAAAACCTACAACATGCTGGTTCCGGCTGTTGAAGGCAATAATATCTACGCTGCTGACGTAACGGGCGTGGTGATGTCTCTGGACCGCATGAACGGCGACGTTGAGTGGAAAAAAGACCTCGATCTGCCTGTTTCCGGCGCAGTTGGCCTGGGCTATGGCCTGGTCATGCTTGGCACCTTGCAAGGTGACGTGATTGCCCTGGATTCCAGCACAGGCGAAGAAAAATGGCGCTCTCGCGTTAACAGCG
Organism: Pseudomonas bubulae; assembly: GCF_900618535.1. GTDB lineage: Bacteria > Pseudomonadota > Gammaproteobacteria > Pseudomonadales > Pseudomonadaceae > Aquipseudomonas > Aquipseudomonas bubulae. Next base: position 493,423 of record NZ_UYJA01000002.1, read on the forward strand.
AAGTGCTTGCACCTCCTGCGACCAACGGTGATGTGGTGGTGGTACAGACTCAGGACGATCGTCTGATCGGTCTGGATGCTGACACCGGCAATCAGCGCTGGACGTATGACAGCACGCCGGGCGTGCTGACCCTGCGTGGTACGGGGGCGCCACTGGTGACCAATCACCTGGCCATCGGCGGTTTGTCGACCGGTAAAGTGGTCGCCCTGGATACGCGCAACGGCGTGCCTGTGTGGGAGCAACGTGTTGCCATCCCGCAGGGTCGCTCCGAGCTTGAACGCATTGTCGATATCGACGGTGGCCTACTGTTGTCTGGCGGTACACTGTACGTCGCCAGCTACCAGGGCCGCATGGCGGCACTGGACATGGAATCGGGTCGCGTGCTCTGGCAGCGTGATGCTTCCAGCTATGCAGGTGTCGCCCAAGGTTTCGGCAGCGTCTACGTCAGCCTGGCGTCGGGCACTGTAGAAGGCGTTGACGAGCGTTCGACCACCTCGCTGTGGAGCAATGATGCTCTGGCACGCCGCCAATTGTCGGCTCCAGAGGTCTTCTCCAGCTATGTGGCAGTCGGTGACATGGAAGGCTATCTGCACCTGCTCAGCCAGGTCGATGGTCGTTTCGTGGGCCGTACCCGCGTTGACAGTGATGGCCTTCGGGCACGTCCGCTGGTGGTCGGTGACATGATTTACGTGTTTGGTAACAGCGGCAAACTGGAAGCCCTGACCATTCGCTAAGGCGTCTATGCTTGAGGCTCTAGGGCCTCGGGCAGCCTTGCTCTGGCAAGGTTTGCGGCACATTTGTGCTGTTCCGAACTCTGGCCGCTGCCTTGCAGCGGCTTTTGTATTTTCTGAAATAACGAAGTGGAGAGCCGCATGGTTCCCGTAATCGCCCTGGTGGGCCGACCAAACGTCGGCAAGTCCACCTTGTTCAACCGCCTGACCAGGACTCGTGACGCCATCGTCGGCGACTTGTCCGGTCTGACCCGTGATCGCCAATACGGTGAGGCCAAGTGGCAAGGGCGTTCCTACATTCTGGTCGACACCGGCGGTATCTCCGGTGACGAGCACGGTATGGACGAAAAAATGGCCGAGCAGTCGCTGCTGGCCATCGAAGAAGCTGACGTCGTTCTGTTCCTGGTAGATGCAAAGGCGGGTTTCACTGCCGCTGACCAGATGATCGGCGAACACCTTCGCAAACGTAACAAGCGCTCCTACGTGGTGGCCAACAAGGTCGACAACATCGACCCGGACATGGCTCGCGCCGAGTTCGCGCCGCTGGGTATGGGCGATGCAATCCCGATCGCCGGTGCCCATGGCCGTGGTATCACGCAGATGCTGGAAATTGCCCTGAGCAACTTCCCGCGTGACGAAGAAGAGCCGGAAGACGGCGAAGAAGAAGTTGTTCTCGAAGGTGAGGAAGCCAAGCGCATTCCGGGCCCTAGCGAAAAAGACGGCATCAAGATCGCAATCATCGGTCGCCCGAACGTCGGTAAATCGACCCTGGTCAACCGCATGCTTGGTGAAGACCGGGTAATCGTCTATGACCAACCGGGTACCACTCGCGACAGTATCTACATCCCGTTCGAGCGTAACGACGAGAAGTACACGCTGATCGACACCGCCGGTGTGCGCAAGCGCGGCAAGATCCACGAAGAAGTTGAAAAATTCTCCGTGGTCAAAACCCTGCAAGCGATCAAAGACGCCAACGTGGTGATCTTTGTGATGGACGCCCGTGAAGGCGTGGTTGACCACGACCTCAACCTGTTGGGCTTTGCCCTGGAGGCCGGTCGGGCTCTGGTTATCGCGATCAACAAGTGGGACGGCATGACCCCTAGCGAGCGCGAGTTCGTCAAGGTCGAGTTGACCCGTCGCCTGTTCTTCGTCGACTTCGCCGATATCCACTTTATCTCGGCGCTGCACGGCACTGGCGTGGGTAACCTGTACCAGTCGGTGCAAAACTCCTTCAAGTCGGCGGTTACCCGCTGGCCGACCAACCGCCTGACCCAGATTCTGGAAGATGCGGTTAGCGAGCACGCGCCACCGATGGTCAACAGCCGCCGGATCAAGCTGCGTTATGCCCACTTGGGTGGTGCCAACCCGCCGATTATCGTGATTCACGGTAACCAGGTTGAGAAGGTGCCGAAGTCTTACGTCCGTTATCTCGAAAACACCTACCGTCGCGTCTTGAAGCTGGTCGGTACGCCGATCCGCATCGAGTTCAAAGGTGGCGAGAACCCGTACGAAGGCAACAAGAACTCGCTGACCGACCGTCAGGTCAACAAGAAACGTCGCATGATGTCGCACCACAAGAAAGCCGAGAAAAATCGCAAAGACAAGCGCTAACCGCGCAAGCTCAAAGCGTAATGAGAAAGGGTCCGAAAGGACCCTTTTTCGTGTCAGGCGTTTGGGCTATCCTCGGTGGGTCCTGTGCCGCAGTCAGTGCCGGGAACTCAACAGGGAACGGCCATGATCACCAGCAAGTTGCCGAACGTCGGCACCACCATCTTCACGCGCATGTCGCAGCTCGCGGCAGAAACCGGCGCACTCAACCTGTCTCAGGGGTTCCCTGACTTCGATGGCCCGCAGGCGTTGCGTGATGCAGTTGGCCAGCACATTGCCAGTGGCCATAACCAGTACTCCCCAATGACCGGCCTGCCTGCGTTGCGTCAGCAAGTGGCGGCCAAGATCGCCCGTAGCTATGGCGCACAGGTGGATGCTGACACTGAAGTGACCATCACCCCCGGCGCTACCCAGGCTATTTTCTGCGCCATTCAGGCCGTGATTCATGCTGGCGATGAAGTCATTGTGTTTGATCCGTGCTACGACAGCTACGAGCCTTCGGTCGAACTGGCGGGTGGCCGTTGTGTGCATGTGCAGTTGGGGTTGAATGACTTTTCGATAGACTGGCAAAAGCTTGAAGATGCGCTGAGCCCGCGCACGCGCATGATCATTCTCAACAGCCCGCACAACCCCAGTGGTGCCTTGATCAGCCGTGCCGAGCTTGACCAGTTGGCCCGCCTGATTGCTGATCGGGATATCTACCTCATCAGCGATGAGGTGTACGAACACCTGGTGTTCGATGGCGTGCCCCATGTCAGTGTTTTGTCCCATCCTGAACTGTACGATCGTGCATTCGTGGTCAGCTCTTTCGGCAAGACGTATCACGTTACGGGCTGGAAAACCGGTTATGTCGTGGCACCGCCGGCTCTGACCGCCGAATTGCGCAAGGTTCACCAGTACGTCAGTTTTTGCGGGGTCACTCCCCTGCAATATGCATTGGCTGACTTTATGAGTGCCCACCCCGAGCACGTTGAAGAGTTGCCCGGGTTTTATCAGGCCAAGCGAGACCTGTTTTGTGATTTGCTGAACCCATCGCGTTTTACTTTCAAACCGGTGGCAGGGACGTATTTCCAGTTGGTGGATTACTCCCGAATTCGTCCGGACCTCAATGATGTCGACATGGCGGTGTGGCTGACCCGTGAGCATGGTGTAGCCACCATTCCGGTGTCGGTGTTCTACCAGGCCCCGCCCGCAGGGCAACGGCTGGTTCGACTGTGTTTTGCCAAACGCGAGGAGACGCTGCGTGAAGCAGCAGAGAAACTATGCGTGATCTAAAGGGATTACCCGATTTAAACGTAGCGCTGGTGCAAACCACGCTGGCCTGGCATGACCCTCAGGCCAACTTCGATCATTTCGACGAGCTGCTCGAGCAGGCTGTTGGCGCTGACCTGGTGGTCTTGCCTGAGATGTTCACCACCGGCTTCAGCATGGAGTCCAGTACCCTTGCTGAGCCCGAAAGCGGCCCGACCACCGAGTGGCTGCGCAAGCAGGCACAAAGGCTCAATGCCGTGGTGACGGGCAGCGTGATTGTGCTCGCGGCGGATGGCAGCCACCGCAACCGCCTGTTGTGGGCGCGTCCGGATGGCGAAGTGCTGCATTACGACAAACGCCACCTGTTCCGAATGGCCGGTGAGCATGAGCATTTCACTCCGGGTGAGCGTCAGGTCCAGTTTGAGGTCAAGGGCTGGCGTGTTCGCCCGCTGATTTGCTATGACCTGCGCTTCCCGGTGTGGAGCTGCGACCCCCATGACACCGACCTGTTGCTGTACACCGCCAACTGGCCGGGTGCGCGGCGGTTGCACTGGAACCGTTTGCTGCCGGCGCGGGCCATCGAAAACCTGTGTTATGTCGCGGCGGTGAACCGGGTGGGCACGGACGGCAAAGGTCTGGTGTATACCGGGGACAGTCATATCCTCGATTTTCAGGGCGAGTCGCTGCTCAGTGCAGGGGAGGCGGACGGGGTGTTTACCATGAGCCTGAATGCGGGCGAATTGGGTGCTTACCGCGAGCGCTTCCCGGCCAACCTGGATGCGGACAGTTTTGATCTGCGCTGATTTGTAGAAGCAGTTATCAGCTTGTGTGTACGACGTAAACCTGTGGGAGCGTGGCTTGCCCGCGATGGCATCACCGCGGTCTGCCTGCCAAATCGCGCCGCCTGAATCGCGAGCAAGCCCGCTCCCACAGGGGCTGGTGATTGCCGGTCATGATGCAATAAAAAGCCCCCAGGGTTCTCACCTTGGGGGCTTTTGCGTTTCAGGCCAACGTTTACGCGGCTTTCGCCTCGGCTTCGCTCAGGGAACGGTTCAGAGCGCTGAACAATGCCTTGAAGCTTGCCGTGGTGATGTTTTCATCAATGCCCACGCCATGCACGGCTCGGCCGCCATTGACCCGCAACTCTATATAAGCCGCAGCCTTGGCGTTGGTGCCAGCACCAATCGCATGCTCGTTGTAGTCCATTATTTCGGCATTGACCGGCAGGCCGGCTACCAGTGCTTCCAGCGCGCCGTTGCCTTTGCCGCTCCAGCGCAGATTGGTTTCGCCGTCGCCTTTGGCCGAGACTTCGACTTCGACCGCACTGTGACCGTTCTCTTCCTGCAAGCGATGGCTGACCAGCGCGTAAGGAGTGTTGGCCTGCAAGTACTCGGTGCGCAGCAAGCTGTGAATCTGCTGAGCAGTCATTTCCAGGCCCAGACGGTCAGTTTCGCGTTGTACCACCTGGCTGAATTCGATCTGCATCCGGCGCGGCAAGCTGATGCCGTATTCCTGCTCCAGCAGGTAAGCGATCCCGCCTTTGCCAGACTGGCTGTTAACCCGAATCACGGCTTCGTAGCTGCGACCGATATCCGCCGGATCGATCGGCAAGTACGGCACTTCCCACAGGGCGTCCGGTTTCTGCTGGGCGAAGCCTTTGCGGATGGCGTCCTGGTGCGAACCCGAGAACGCGGTGTGCACCAGGTCGCCCACATACGGGTGACGCGGGTGCACCGGGATCTGGTTGCACTCTTCGACAACCTTGCGCACGCCATCGATATCGGAGAAGTCCAGCTGCGGATCCAGGCCCTGGGTGTACATGTTCAGGGCCACGGTCACCAGGTCGACGTTACCGGTCCGTTCGCCGTTACCGAACAGGCAGCCTTCAACACGATCGGCGCCAGCCATCAGGCCCAGCTCGGTGGCGGCTACACCGGTGCCACGGTCGTTGTGGGTGTGCAGGCTGATCAGCACGCTGTCACGGCGATTGATATTGCGGCCGAACCATTCGATCTGGTCGGCGTAGATATTCGGCGTCGCGCACTCAACGGTGGCAGGCAAGTTGAGGATCATCTTGTGCTCAGGCGTCGGGTTCCACACTTCGATTACCGCGTCACACACTTCCTTGGCGAACTCCAGTTCGGTGGCGCTGAAGGTCTCTGGCGAGTATTCGAACGTCCAGTGGGTTTCGGGCTGCTGAGCGGCGTATTTGACGAACAGCTTCGCCGCGCTGACCGCGATTTCCTTGATGCCGTCCTTGTCCTGGTTGAACACGATGCGGCGGAAAGCAGGGCAAGTGGCGTTGTACAGGTGGACGATAGCCTTTTTCGCGCCGCGCAGCGATTCGAAGGTGCGGGCGATCAAGTCTTCGCGGCCCTGGGTCAGCACCTGGATAGTGGTGTCGTCCGGTATATGGCCGTCTTCGATCAGGGTGCGGACAAAGTCAAAGTCGGTTTGCGATGCCGCCGGGAACGATGCCTCGATTTCTTTAACGCCTACGCTGACCAGGGTTTTCCAGAAGCGCAGCTTCTTTACCGCATCCATCGGTTCGATCAGCGACTGGTTACCGTCGCGCAAATCGGAACTGCACCAGATCGGCGCCTGGGTGATGGTTTTCGACGGCCAGGTACGGTCGGGCAAGTCAATGACCGGGAAGGCGCGGTACTTGGAAGATGGGTTCTTGAGCATGGTCATCAGGCTATCCTTAATATGCAGGCCTGCGATTCAGACGCGGCGAGCCGGAAAAAAACAAAGCAGAAGGCGAGGCACCGCAACTAGCTTTGCAGTCGTGCACTGACGAGGCAAAGGCTGCGATGTTGGCGAAGCAGAATGAGGACGTGAGGTGTGTTCATAGGCTCAACCCTAACCATTGGCGGGAAAGATGGCAAGCCTATAAAAAATATTGAGATAAATGCTCAATAAGACGAGAGATGCGCGTTTTTATAGCGCATATTGATAAATGTCTTGCTCGATATTGCGTGATTTAAAGGGAGGGCTTGCCTCGCGTGCCACGAGGTGTTTTCCCTTTTTGAGCGCTTCTCAGGGAGTGAAGGCACCAATGAAAATCGCCGGATCAACCCGCGCATCATTGAGGCTGACGTTCCAGTGCATATGCGGGCCCGTGGCCCGACCTGTCGCGCCAACCTTGCCCACCACATCGCCGCGGGCCAGTTGCTGGCCCACGCGGGTGTCGATTTTCGACATATGGCAGAACATGCTGATAAAGCCCTGGCCGTGGTCGACAAACACCGTGTTGCCATTGAAGAAGTAATTGCCGATCAGGATTACCTTGCCCGCTGCCGGGGTCTTGATCGGCGTGCCAGCTGGTACGGCGAAGTCGAGACCGGCGTGAGGGTTGCGCTCTTCGCCATTGAAGAAGCGGCGCACGCCGAACTTGCTCGACAGCGGGCCATTGACCGGTTTGTCCAGCAACAGGTTGCTCGGCGTGTTGGGGCTGAAGGTGCGGTAGGCCTTGATCTGGATCGCCAGCTCGTTGTCGATGCGCTTGATATCGGCCGGGTCGGGATTGACCTGACGCTTGTTTTTCAAGGTGATGTGTTGCTCGGGGTATTTTTTGCTGCCCACCGCAAAGCTCAGGTTGCGCCCGCCGGAGGTGATCTGCTGGCTACCGGGTTTGACCGTCAACGGGATGCCGACAATCGCCCGCCAGGTGTCCTGTTCCTTGATCACCATGACCGGCTTGCCGTCATAGCTGGCCTTGGGCGCCTGGGCGCCGCTGCCCAGCTCAATCACGGCCACCCCTCCGGGCACCGGTTTGTTCAGCAGGCGGGTGATATAGCTGTCAGCCGCCTGAGCATTGAAAGTCAGGCACAGCAACAGCACGGCAGAGAAAAAACGTGGCATTGGTTAATCCAGTAAAGAAAGGGTGACGGGCGTGAGGTGATTGTCCTCAACGCGCACTTGCAGTTCGCCTTCGCCCAGCCTGGCGGTCAAGCGCTGACCGTTTTGCGTTTGCGCGGCCCGGCGAACGGCATTGCCCTTTTCATCGAGCAGGATGCTGTAGCCACGGCCCAGGGTCGCCAGCGGACTGACCACATGCAGGGTTTGCATCTGGTTTTGCAGCTGCATGCGGCGCGCCTTGAGGCCTTCGCGCATGGCCCGGGGCAAGCGCTCGGCCAGGCTGTCCAGACGCTGGCGCAACATGGCCAGCTGACGCCCCGGATGTTGTGCGGCCAGACGGGTTTCGAGGCGGATCAGGCGTTCGCGGCGAGTATTCAGGCTGCGCTCGAAAGCCCGGCGCATGCGCATGTCCAGATCATCCAGGCGTTGGGCTTGCTGACGCAGACGTTCGCCGGGGTGACGCAGGCGTCGCGCCAGGCCGTCGAGGCGCAAGCGGTCGCGCATCAGGCGATCACGAATGCGCATCACCAGGCGCCGATGCAGGCTGTCGATGCGCCGTTGCAGGTCGCTTGAGTCCGGTGCCAGCAGCTCGGCCGCGGCCGAAGGCGTGGGCGCGCGCACGTCTGCCACGAAGTCGGCGATCGAGACATCGGTTTCGTGACCCACGGCACTGACGACAGGGGTAACGCAGGCATCGATGGCGCGAGCCACGGCTTCTTCGTTGAAACACCACAGGTCTTCCAGCGAGCCGCCGCCGCGGGCCAGGATCAGTGCGTCAAAGCCCCGTGCATCGGCCAGCTTGAGGGCACGGACGATTTGCGCCGTGGCTTCGCGGCCTTGAACGGCGGTGGGGATCAGGGTCAGTTCGACTTGTGGCGCACGGCGGCGGAACACGCTGATGATGTCGCGAATCACCGCGCCGGTGGGCGAGCTGACAATACCGATGCGCTGCGGGTGAGCGGGCAGGGCGACCTTGCGTTCGGGGCTGAACAGGCCTTCGGCGCCGAGCTTTTCCTTGAGTGCATCGAAGGCCAGGCGCAGTGCGCCGTCGCCGGCGGGTTCTACAGTGTCGAGGATCAATTGGTAATCGCCACGGCCTTCAAACAGCGAGACCTTGCCGCGCACCTTGACCGCCAGGCCATCCTTGAGCGCCTGACGAACCCGCGCAGCGTTATTGCGAAACAGCGCACAACGCACCTGGGCGCCGCTGTCCTTGAGGGTGAAATATACGTGGCCAGAGGCCGGGCGGGCGAGGTTGGAGATTTCGCCTTCTACCCAGATATTGCTGAACACGTCTTCGAGCAGCACCCGCGCCCGGCCATTGAGCTGGCTGACGGTCAGGACTTCCCGGTCGAGATTGAGTCTTGCAAAGGGGTCTTTAATCATGCGGGTCATCATAAGGGCGGATTGTTATCACTGCACCTGTCTGATAGAAGTCTGCGCACTAAAAACAAGGAAGCAGAGCAATGGATTTGCCGTTTAGTGGTGGTGAGTGGGTGCTGCTGGAGCTGGCCATTGCCCTGGCCTATATCGTCTTTGGTGTGGCCGGGTTCGGCACGGCGCTGGTGGCCGGGCCGATCCTGATTCTGTGCCTGCCGCTGTCGAAAATCATCCCGCTGCTGGTGCTGCTGGATTTTGTGGCGGCCTTTGGTAACTGGCTGCCGTCGCGCCGGGATGTGGTGCGATCCGAGTTGCTGCGCTTGCTGCCGTGCATGGCGATCGGCTGTGTGGTGGGCGTGGTGTTTTTGCTGAACCTTAAATCCGACCTGTTGTTGCTGTTGATGGGGGTTTTTATCACCGCTTACGCCTTGTACAGTTTGGCGGTGAAGGTGAAGCCGGCACGGCTCGCTGCCGGTTGGGCCATCCCCACGGGTATCACCGGCGGGTTGTTTGGTGCGCTGTTTGGCAGTGGCGGTTTTTTGTATGCGCTTTATCTGAATGCCCGCTTGCCCAAAGACGCTGCCCGCGCCACCCAGAGTGCGTTGATCAGTTGCAGCACCGTGGTGCGTCTTACGTTGTTCGTGCTTGCCGGTGTGTATGCCGATGGCGAGCTGTTGTTGCTTGGCGCCTGCCTGTTGCCGGCGATGGCAATGGGGTTGTGGGTTGGCCGCCGGCTGACGCGCAAATTGTCCCGCGAGGCGTTTGTGCGGCTGGTAACGTGGCTGGTGCTGGCCAGCGGCATTGCGCTGATTGCGCGTTATCTGAGTGCTTGACCTCGCGAGGTGAGGCTTTAAGCTGCGCGTCAGCTCTAACTCTGTGGGAGCGGGCTTGCTCGCGATGCAGGCACTGCGGTGCCGCAGCCAGATCGCGTCGATGTGATCGCGAGCAAGCCCGCTCCAGCAGTTGCACTGTGTTGCCCTTATTTCACGTACATGTGCCGTCCCCATGAATTCCCAAAGCATCATCGTTCCAAAAATCTCCACCTTGCCGGTGCATGAGCCGCGTGCCCGGGCCATCGTGCGCTGGCTGGTGCGCAAGAACATCATCGAAGAAGAGCTCACCACCTGCGGCCGTACCGGCAATGGCATGGCCTACGCCATCGCCCCCGGTGCCCGTGAAGTGGTGCTGCACCCCGAGGCTCTGCCTTTCGGGCAGCCGGTCAATGGCCTGGAGATCATCACCAAGCGCTGCATCTACACACCGGCCAAAGGTTTTCTTGAAGAAGCCGGTTGCGCCGAGTGCCGCAAGGAAGTGGGCGAGGCACTGTTTGAAAGCCTCGAAGACTGGATGCCGGGGCGTACCGACAACTTCATCTGTCCGCTGTGCGCCCACGAAGACGACATCAACGGTTTTCTGTTTTTACAGCCGTGTGCGTTTTCCAACCTTGGGTTTATTTTCAACAACTGGGCCGAGGCTGGATTCAAGCAAAGCTTTCTCGACGAGTTCGCCGACTGGCTCGACCAGCCGGTGGCGTGGGTGAAAGTCGAACTCTGAGGTGAAAATTCCGTAGCAGCTGCCGAAGGAACGAGGCTGCGTTCGATTGCGAAGCGATCGTAAGTCCGGGGCACGCGGTTCAGATGAAAAAACGCGTGCTATGGATTTACGACGGCTACGCCGCCGGACGCAGCCTTCGGCAGCTGCTACGGTTCAATTTCTGCCTTCAAAGTCAGCTAATCATTGGCCCTTAGCGCAAAACTCTCTAAAGGTTTCCGTTGAGAGATCCAGGGGTTTTGAGTACAATGGCGCGCTTCCATTTTCCCGCTCGGGAGCCCCAGCGATGCTGCGTATCAGCCAAGAAGCACTCACATTCGATGACATCCTTCTCGTCCCCGGTTATTCCGAGGTTCTCCCGAACGAAGTCAATTTAAAGACTCGTTTGACCCGTGGCATTGAACTGAATATTCCGCTGGTTTCCGCTGCAATGGACACCGTAACTGAAGCCCGTCTGGCAATCGCCATGGCTCAGGAAGGCGGTATCGGTATCATCCACAAGAACATGACCATCGAGCAGCAAGCTCACGAAGTTCGCAAGGTCAAGCGTTTCGAAGCCGGCGTGGTTAAAGAGCCGATCACTATCGAGGCTGATGCCACGGTACGTGAGCTGCTTGAGCTGACCCGCCAGCACAATATCTCCGGCGTTCCGGTACTGCACAATGGCGACCTGGTCGGCATCGTGACATCCCGTGACGTACGCTTTGAAAACCGTCTGGAAGCTACCGTTCGTGACGTGATGACGCCTAAAGAGCGTCTGGTTACGGTCAAGGAAGGCGCCGACAAGGAAGAAGCCCGCGAGCTGTTGCACAAGCACCGTATCGAGCGCGTGCTGATCGTCGACGACAACTTTGCCCTCAAGGGCATGATGACCGTTAACGACATCGAAAAAGCCAAGGCTTACCCGTTGGCCAGCAAGGACGACCAGGGTCGTCTGCGCGTAGGCGCTGCGGTCGGTACCGGCAAGGACACCGCTGATCGCGTGGCTGCCCTCGTGGCTGCCGGCGTTGACGTGGTGGTAGTCGACACCGCCCACGGTCACTCCAAAGGCGTGATCGACCGCGTTCGCTGGGTCAAGCAGAACTTCCCTGAAGTTCAGGTCATTGGCGGCAACATCGCCACTGGCGCTGCTGCCCTGGCCCTGGCTGAAGCCGGCGCTGACGCAGTTAAAGTCGGTATCGGCCCGGGCTCGATCTGCACCACCCGTATCGTTGCCGGTGTTGGCGTTCCGCAAATCAGCGCGATTGCCAATGTGGCCGCTGCCCTTGAAGGCACTGGCGTACCTCTGATCGCCGACGGCGGCATCCGTTTTTCGGGTGACCTGTCCAAGGCCATCGTTGCCGGTGCTTCCTGCGTGATGATGGGTTCGATGTTTGCCGGTACTGAAGAAGCACCAGGCGAAATCGAGCTGTACCAGGGCCGTTCGTACAAGGCTTACCGCGGCATGGGTTCGCTGGGTGCGATGTCGCAATCCCAGGGCTCCTCTGACCGTTACTTCCAGGACTCCTCCGCGGGTGCCGAGAAGCTGGTGCCGGAAGGTATTGAAGGTCGCGTGGCGTACAAAGGCTCGCTGACGGCGATCATTCACCAACTGATGGGCGGTCTGCGTTCTTCGATGGGTTACACCGGCTGTGCCGACATCGAACAAATGCGTACCAAGCCCGAGTTCGTGCGTATCACCGGCGCTGGCATGGCTGAATCCCACGTCCACGACGTGCAGATCACCAAGGAAGCACCCAACTATCGCGTAGGTTGATAGTGGTCGCACCCGGGTTCACACCCGGGTGCGATACGAATTAAGTCACCGGGGCTGTTTGATTCAGCCCCGTGTCGTTTCTGAAATTAATCGAGATTTTGTCATGGCCCTCGACATTCACGCTCACCGCATCCTGATCCTGGACTTCGGTTCCCAGTACACCCAGCTGATCGCCCGCCGCGTGCGCGAAATCGGCGTTTACTGCGAACTGCACCCGTTCGACATGGACGACGCAGCGATCCGCGAATTCGCCCCTAAAGGCATCATCCTGGCCGGTGGCCCGGAGTCGGTACACGAAGCCGGCAGCCCGCGCGCCCCACAAGCTGTATTTGACCTGGGCGTACCGGTTTTCGGTATCTGCTACGGCATGCAGACCATGGCCGAGCAACTGGGCGGCAAGGTTGAAGGTTCCGAGCTGCGCGAGTTTGGTTATGCCCGTGTAGACGTGGTCGGCAAAAGCCGCCTGCTGGACGGCATCGAAGACCATATCGACGCCGACGGCCTGTTCGGTCTGGACGTGTGGATGAGCCACGGTGACAAGGTCACCATAATGCCGTCCGACTTCCACATTCTGGCCAGCACTCCAAGCTGCCCGATTGCCGGCATGTTCAGCGACGAGCGCGGCTACTACGGCGTGCAGTTCCACCCGGAAGTGACCCACACCAAACAGGGTGGCCGCATCCTGTCGCGCTTTATCCTCGACATCTGCGGCTGCGAAGCCCTGTGGACGCCGTCGAAAATCGCCGAAGACGCGATTGCCAACATCCGTGCCCAGGTTGGTACCGACAACGTATTGCTGGGCTTGTCCGGCGGCGTTGACTCCTCGGTAGTAGCAGCTTTGCTGCACAAGGCCATCGGCGACCAGTTGACCTGCGTATTCGTGGACAACGGCCTGCTGCGCCTGCACGAAGGTGAGCAAGTGATGGCCATGTTCGCCGAGAACATGGGCGTCAAGGTGATTCGCGCCAACGCTGCCGACCAGTTCCTGAACAACCTGGCTGGCGAAAGCGACCCGGAGAAAAAGCGCAAGATCATCGGCCGTACCTTTATCGACGTGTTCGATGCCGAATCCTGCAAGCTGGAAAACATCAAGTACCTGGCCCAGGGCACCATCTACCCGGACGTGATCGAGTCGGCTGGCGCCAAGAGCGGCAAGGCTCACGTCATCAAGTCGCACCACAACGTGGGCGGCCTGCCGGATGAAATGAACCTCAAGCTGGTTGAGCCACTGCGTGAGCTGTTCAAGGACGAAGTCCGTCGTCTGGGTCTGGAACTGGGCCTGCCGTACGACATGGTCTACCGTCACCCGTTCCCGGGCCCGGGTCTGGGCGTGCGCATCCTGGGTGAAGTGAAAAAGGAATACGCCGACATCCTGCGTCGTGCTGACCACATCTTCATCGAAGAGCTGCGCAAGGCTGACTGGTACCACAAAGTGAGCCAGGCATTTGTAGTGTTCCAGCCGGTTAAATCGGTTGGTGTTGTAGGCGATGGCCGTCGTTACGCCTGGGTAGTTGCCCTGCGTGCCGTAGAAACCATCGACTTCATGACCGCGCGTTGGGCTCATCTGCCTTACGAACTGCTGGAAACCGTCAGCGGCCGGATCATCAACGAAATCGAAGGCATCTCCCGCGTAACTTATGACGTGTCGAGCAAGCCGCCGGCAACGATTGAGTGGGAATGATTGGACGTCCGGCACTGACCGGCACCAACTAGCAAGAAACACCCTGAAGCCCGCGTAATTGCGGGCTTTTGGTTTTTTGGGTCTGGCAAGTTCTGGCAGCTTTGTGCATCGCCAAGCACCGTGTTTATGTGGCATGGTACGGGGCATTGACTGAGCCAAATGCCATGCTCGGTGTTCGATACCATGTCGCCTTTGTGGGTAAGGGCATGGTATCAAGACTCATAATCCACCCGGTTTTATTGGGTTTTCTCGCGGTTTTGGGTGTGTTTCTGAGCATGGTATTTTTTGAACGGAATTCGCGAGCCTCATGCTGACCGATACCAAGCTACGTAATCTCAAACCGAAAGAAAAACTCTACAAAGTGAACGACCGTGATGGACTTTACGTAGCTGTCACGGCTGCGGGCGCAATCTCGTTTCGCTACAACTACTCCATCAATGGACGACAGGAGACGATCACGTTTGGTCGCTATGGTGTAGGTGGAATCACGCTTGCAGAAGCGCGAGAGCGGCTTGGTGAAGCCAAAAAGATGGTTGCGGCTGGCAAGTCACCTGCCAAGGAGAAAGCCCGTGACAAGGCACGTAGCAAGGGAGCAGAAACGTTTGATGCCTGGGCCGAGAAATGGCTTCGCGGGTATCAGATGGCTGACTCGACCCGTGATATGCGGCGCTCTGTTTATGAGCGTGAGCTGAAACCGAAGTTTGGTAATCAGAAGCTGGTGGAAATCAACCATGAGGACCTGCGAGCGCTGACCGATGCAATCGTGGAGCGAGGTGCTCCAGCAACGGCGGTGCACTCCCGTGAGATCGTAATGCAGGTTTTCCGATGGGCGATTGAGCGTGGCCAGAAGGTCGAGAACCCGGCCGATCTGGTACGTTCTGCGAGCATCGCTAAATTTGAGCCTCGTGACCGCGCTTTGGGTCCAGACGAAATCGCGTTGATGTACCAGTACTTGGACCGTATCGGCACCGCCTCCTCCGTGAGAGCGGCGGCTAAACTGCTGTTGCTCACCATGGTTCGAAAAAGTGAGCTGACCAACGCCACCTGGGATGAGATCAATTTTAGTGAAGCCCTGTGGACCATTCCGAAAGAGCGGATGAAGCGACGCAACCCCCATTTGGTGTTCTTGTCTCGGCAGGTGCTGGATTTCTTCATCGCGTTGAAGACGTTTGCCGGTGGTTCAGAATACGTCTTTCCTTCCCGGTACGATTCTGATCTGCCAATGAGTACCGCAACCATCAATCAGGTACTGACGCTGAGCTATCGGCTCGCGCAGAAAGAAGGGAAGCCGCTGAGTAAGTTCGGACCGCATGATTTGAGACGGACAGCTAGCACGCTGCTGCACGAGGCGGGCTACAACTCAGACTGGATTGAGAAATGTCTTGCACACGAGCAGAAGGGTGTTAGGGCTGTCTATAACAAGGCCGAGTATCGAGAGCAGCGTACTGCGATGTTACAGGACTGGGCCGATATGATTGATGAGTGGACAGCCAATCGGCCCCGTTCGGGCGACGGTTACAGATAATCAAGTTAGAGCTTCGGTCGTTTTTATCTCATTGCCTGTTTTCGCCCCCGTCGCTTGATGGCGGCAGAAACTGCTTGGCGTGATACGCCAAGTTGGCGGGCGATTTCCGCTTGATTCGTAATGCCTTGGTTTAACAAATCATCCATTGAGCTTGTTGGTGACTTGAGTGCCTGGAGCTGGTTATAGGCATTTTTCCTGACTTCTGCCCATGTCTCGATATCCCACCTAGGGAGGACGGCAGCTCCTTGGGACCAGATTTTTTCAATTAAATCCTCATACTCTAGTGTGAACCTCCGGTCGCGCTGGTAAGCGCGGCGAGCTTCATCGCTACGCCGCGGATTGTGAACTTCACAGTAGAGTTTACTCGGTCTCGCTGCGCCCTCGGGATGGGCCGGTAGGGCTGAAGGCCGCAGTAATTCGCCGTGGCGTGCCCAAGTAGAAACTAGCATTCGGCGCTCCACATGCTCACGGAATGCTGCGACCGAAAAGTCCCCGCGCAACTCCTGCATGTCGCAGTATCTCCCCAGCATGCGCGGGGGTTCGTACTTGCCGAACTCTCCCTTCAATGCTCGTTCATAGCGAGCCACCAAGGTATCGGTTTTTTTCCGGGCTTCTGTACGAATAGATTCTGTTAGCGGCACTGCTTTGATATTTCCGCGTTTTAGACGCTTGAAGACCTTTGGCGCCGCCATGCTGATCGCATATTCGGTAGATCGCCAGCATAGCTCGCAGAAGCACCACTCGTAGTGGTTGCTCAACTTCGCACGGATGCGATCAGACGATGTATCGCTTTCTCTAACCAGCACTTTCAGAAGCGGATCGTATGTGCTCGACGCTTTTTCATATTTTCCCATCGCCCGATGATAGCTCTGGATGACAACTAAATTCTAACTTTTTTGCGTCCTGATTCTGGCGTTAGAAGGCATTGTCAAGCATCTGATAACTCTGAAGGAAAGTGACCTCATGGAGAACAAGCCAAAGAGTAAGACGCTCATCAACCGCAAGAAATTGCACGCGATGATCCCGCTTGCTGAGCGCACCATCTACAACATGGAGCAGCGGGGCGAGTTCCCGCGCCGTATCGCACTAACCAGTCGGAACGTTGCGTGGGATCTGACTGAAATCGAAGAATGGATTGACGCGCGCAAATCGTCGGGCACTCACGCTATTCGCCCAGGAATGGGGGTTTAGCCGTGGCGAGTGATGTACTGGCGGTGTCCGGGAATGAACCGCTTGTGCTGAGTTTTATGCTGCCGGTTGTAGATGGATCTGAACTTGATTGCGGGATGAGCTGTTGGCATGCATCGCGTCATATGCTGGGCCAATCCCTTGACTAGCGGCGGCCATGGGCAACTTCTAGTTGGCAGTCTGTTGTCACGGATCGAAGAAAATCACGCCGCGTACCGCAAGAAGCTGGAGGCCGCAGCACTTCCGGGCGAGTCGATTAGGGAAATAGAGGAGCGACTGCGTACCGAAGAAAAAAAGAGGCCTCCACGCCAGGATCTGCCAACGCCAAGGTCGCCAGTTGCAGCTAAAAAGGCGATACCTTGCCCGCGTGAACACGAAAGGCAGGCTGATTCCGTTGTACCTTCGCGGTACGAAGTAAGCGCCCGCGATAGCCGCAGCATGATGGATGTGGCTGTGTTCCGAATATCCAAGCAGAAAAAACGGGCGGGAGAAATCAGCCGCTACAACCTTTCAGACGGTTACGTCGAGGTCACAGCTGGCCCATATGGCATGGCGTCAATTTGGGATTATGACATCGTGCTAATGCTGATTTCTTATCTAACAGAGGCTATGAATCGCTACCGAGAAGGGAAGGGTGAGAAGCCGTGTCGTGTGTTCAAATCGCACGTGTCTGACATTTTGAAATTCTGCCGGAAGGGCGACGGAAGCCGCCAATTTAAAGAAGTAGAGGGTGCTCTAGATCGCCTCAAAGGTACGACTATCAAAAGCGTGCGGGAAAGCTCCCCACGAAACGGTAAGCGCAGCATGCGGGAGGTAGAGTCCGAGGGATTGATTAGCCACTATCGCGTAATTTCGCGTACTGACACCGGCAAGGTGGCCAGTGTCGAGATTGAGGCACCTAACTGGATATATCGGGAAGTCACTTCGGGGGCAAAGCCGGACATTCTGACAGTGCACCCTGATTATTTCCTGATCGAATCGGGAATAGGGCGTTTTGTCTACCGATTGGCGCGCCGTGCCGCAGGTAAAGACGATGCAAAGTGGGCATTTAAAACTCTATATGCGCGTAGCGGCAGCACCGGGACGCTCAAAAAGTTCTCGGAGAACCTGCGCAAGGTCATCGCAACAGATGATTTACCCGAGTACGGCTTGGTGGAAGAAGTTGGCCTGAGTGGGCCGCAGCTTGTAATGATGCGTCGATCAGATAAGAAAATACTGAAATAAGGTCCCTAATAGACGGTACTCCAGAACACTAAAGGCCCGGAGATGGCCATTTTTCCGTTTGAATGTGTACTCCTGTGGATAGACCGTCTATTGGGGGCCATTCACCGTCCATTAGGGGCTGATCCACCGTCTATTAGGGGGCGCATCACCGTCTATCAGGGACTGCATATTGTTGTAAGTGATTGAAATCAATGGGTAATAAAACCGTTTTTCTTCCTAAATCTTTATTTAAATCTATTAAATCTCTTAAAGCCTATTTTGCTTTGGCAGTGTCCGTCCTCTAAGCACCTGCCCTCTCTGATATGAAAAAGCGTTCCCTACGCTCACAAACTGTTGCTTGAGATCGACTGCGGCCGTCGTAGCGCACATCCATATCATCGAACCAGATTCCGGCAGGTCTGCCACCAGACAGATCGTAGAGAGCAACGACGGACACCAAAAAGAGAGCATGTGAGCGATTTCAGGTAATTTGGCAGCCAAGCAGCCAGCACCGACTATTACGTAACACACTGGACGAGCTCTCGATCTATTCAGTGATTTCATTGGCAATGCAAGGGCGCACTTTCTGGCTCGGGCTTCGCACAAGATGGTCTAGAGAGTCTTGGTGGTGTGTAATAGACGGGAATAAAAAGCCCCGCAAAGCGGGGCATGTCATCAATGCTTGGATTCGTTGAGCCTCTGCTGTTCAGCAAGCAGGTCCAGCCGGATTTCGTCGAGGTGCTTGCGTTGACGTCTGGAACCAAAGAATGGCAACAGATGAAGATCGCCCAAGTCGGAAAATGTCTTTATCCCACAGGTACCATCCCCAGTTGCACCTCCGCGTGTAGGCGGATGTAACGTCCGTCAAGCGTATCTAGTAAAGGGCCATGCCCTTTGGCTCGCAGAAGTCGTCCAAGCGCCCAGAAACCTACACCAAGAACGAAGAAGCTACCCAGCATGAAAAAGCCAAACAGAATGTCTGCAATCATGATTGTTCACCCGGTGATTGAGTCTTAGGCGACGGAGCCGCTTCTTTGGTGCCGCTTTCAGTTTCTGCAGCTGTGGCCAAGTCAGCTCCATGTATTACGTTTGCAGGCTCCCTTCCTTCTCCGTTGTCCACGTTGTCACCACCTGAGTTAGGAACAGCTTGTGGAGTACCGGCGCCCAGCGAAATTCCTGCGGTCCCCTCCATACCGGGCACAGACATAGCGGCCATGAGTCCAACTGCTCGGGTTGCGGCTGATGCCACGTTATGGGCAGACAACCCTCCACCATTGTCTTGCGCACCTCCTGCGTACTGCTGAGAGGCTTGCAAGGTCGATTGCAAACTACTGCCGCCCTGATCCTCTTGTGGATTCGTCTGCGGCTGCGCGGCGGCTTTGCCCTTGGAATCGTCGCCGTTGCCTAGCGCAGCTTTCGCCGCCTTTTTGGCTGCCTGCTGCACGCCTTGGCTTGGCTGCGTCAGTGGGCTGCCGCCGCTAGGGCCACTAGAGGCGCTACCGCCGATTTTAGCTCCGGCTGATTTAGCGGCAGAACTACCGCCAGTGCTGGACCCGAGGCCCGAGCTAATAGCGCCAGTGCTGGCTGTGCCACCACCACCGGCAAAGCTGGAGTTGATTGCGCTGGCCAGACCTCCGGTGCCAATACCCCCGGGCGCGGCCGCTACACTTGCGCCACTACCACTACCACTCGCACCGATTGCCCTGGCCGCTGCCGGAGCTAATGCGCCTGCCGTGGCAATGGTAGCCGCCGCGGCTGCTGCACCAGCTACACCAGCCGCGGCCATGCCGCCAATCGCACCGCCGCCACCCGAAGAAACGCCGCTAATCATGCCCGCGATCAGTTCGGGAATGGTCTTGGTCAGGTAGGCGCATACCAGCGATAACCCCACCAAGGTCATCAGAGAGGCTTCGTCATTGGTATAAGCAACCTGCCACTTCTTCGCGACAGTCAGAATCAAGCCGACTATCAACGTCACCATAAATAGCTTGGCACCCACGGAAACTGCGTAGCGAATAACAGCCATCGTGTATTCCCGTGTCCACTGCGATGCGCCGAAAGCCATGAATAGAACAGAGGCGTTGATAACGACATAAGCCTCGACCAATGTCACAAAAATGAATGCCGCGATGAAAGCAAAAGCCATCAGAACGAGGATGGCAGCCAAGGCAACGACGATACTCTGCGAAGGGTTGAAAACGCTCATTCCGGTCAGGATGGCACGAGAAAACTCGACCGCCGTCGCAAACATATCTCCTGGCATTAGCTCAGGGCTTGGCAAGCCTGCTGCATGTGCCCCAGCTTGTCGGAAACTGTTCACAACCGCGCTTGCCCACTCCGTTGAGTGATCGAGCAGTATCAGGAAAAAACCGATGACCATGATGAAGCGGATTAGCTCGCCAACTAGCTCGCCGAAGTCGACTTGTTTGAATACCATCGGGAAGAATGTCCACACAAACTGGATGAGTGCCAGACTCCAAAATAGGTTCACCGCATAGCCATGAAGGCGAGGGGCCCATTCGTTAGAAGCCTCAAGAATCATGTCCAGCAAGCCCTGCATTGAGGTGTCGCTTTGGGCTAGATCGACTCCTGCAGCTGCACTCCCTGCAAGCAGCATTAGAAATAGTCCGCTGCAGCCAGCAATCATAGGTACGCGCATGTCAGTACCCCTTGGCGCCACCGCGACTGTTCGGGCGCTCATTGAATTGTTTGTCGGCGGCATGAGACTGGTTGATCTTTTCGGTAACCACTATGCGGTCATTAGAGATGGAACATATGATGCCGACCAGAGCTGCCCCTCCAAGTCCAGATGCTACACACAGCACAATAAGAAGCCATTTAGAGAACTTCATAGTCAGTACCCCTTCGCGCCGCCGCGAGTATTTGGGCGCTTGTTGAATTGCTCGGAGGCGGCGTCGCCGACCGACTGACGCGCGGTTTCTTGGGCTATGTAATTGCCCTGCAGGGTAATTTGAGTCGCCACCAAGTCGCGCAGTTTCTGAAGCTGCTGCACGTTTGAAGCGGCAATCTCGTTCCCAGCTTGGATGGCCTGCATCCGACCCGATGATGACTGCGAACGGTTCACCAGTTGTTCCAAGTGTGCATCTTCCGTCTCAAATGTGCTGGTATTCATGCCTGCTGCCTGCATAGCTCTTTTTGCGTTATCAAAGCCTTGCGCCGACCATTTTTCGTAGCGATCCGGCATTACGTCAGTCGCCTTACTGCTCGACTGGAGAAATTTCTGCAAATACGCCTCATACCCGGGAAACTGCGTATTGAATTGCGAATCGAGATTCGCCACATTGCGGCCTAATGACTGCGCCCTGTTGTAGATGCTTGTTACACGCTGCATGTCTTGGGTGATCCGGCCAAACATGCTGTTTGGCAACGGAGTCCCCTGCGTGACCATATTGTTGTATTGCTGAACTTGTGTCGAAAGCTGCTCTGCAGTGTTCAACGCCGTATTGACTGCTTCTGCGTACTCGAACATCTGTTGATAGAATGTAGAGCAGTTTGTGCAGTAGATAGCAAAGGCGTTCTGCCATGTAAAAAGCAAAGTAAAAACTGTTATTAATAATCTCCATCCATTTATCATTTTTGTCTCCAATGCGAGCCTGTCATGATAAATGAACGCGATTGCTTGCAATAGCGAGCGACGTAACGTGTGAACTGCACATATCCAAAGCTAAATCGATCAGCGTATTCGGTGTAGAGCCGAGTAAGGGGGTGGCCGAGCAGTATTTTCGTTTCTAACTCCTTCCTGATCGAGAAGAACTCAGCACGGCCAGCTCTTCTTTTGATAGGCTTTAGACTATTACTTTGCATCGACTTTCTCCGTTTGTTCCTATTGGTTTTAGCACGGATAAAAGCCTAGGGAAACATACAATAACTGCGCAGCTAAAATTAATGAAATTTAGCGTGATTGTATGCAGCTCAAGGAAGTTTAAGGCAACTCTAGGCAATTCAATGCGACTGTATGCGATTTAGCGAAATTCAAAGCGATTGATGAGTTTTTAGTTTTAAATCGCATTAAATCGCTTACAACAGTATGGCAAGATGTGTGTTGTACGGGTACGGGCAAGCCCGAACCCATCCAACACCGCCCCTTATTCGCCTGCGGCTCAACGGTATCTTGCTCTGCGAGGCCCGCCGCCGCTGCCTCGTCTAAGAGCGAAAAGCAACAACAGGAGCAGAAGCAATGACAGAGGACACCAAAGGAAAAGCCCAGCCTCGACGGCGCGGAAAGCCGATAGAGGTGTGGGTTACAGATGAGGAAAAGGCGACCATCACTGAGCGTGCCGAAGAGGCTGGTATGTCCCGCTCCGGTTACCTCCGAGCATTGGGTCT
Organism: Pseudomonas bubulae; assembly: GCF_900618535.1. GTDB lineage: Bacteria > Pseudomonadota > Gammaproteobacteria > Pseudomonadales > Pseudomonadaceae > Aquipseudomonas > Aquipseudomonas bubulae. Next base: position 515,505 of record NZ_UYJA01000002.1, read on the forward strand.
GAATACACCCATTCGCTCGGTCGTCGATCTGAAAGCGGTGGCTGATCTTTGCAGAATTAACGGCGACTTGGGGCGGGTTGCCGGTTTGTTGAAGCTGTGGCTTTTGGAGAAAAACGGGCAGGGAGCAAGCTCGGTCGAGATCGAGCGGATGATGGTCGAGTTTCGAGAGCTGCAGGCGGGTGTTCGGGAAAAGATGAGCGCTGTCGTTTTTGTTAGAAAAGCGTAGGGCTTGACGCCGAAACTCTTTGGATTGTGCAATCCAATTCAGTGCTGACAGTTGCTAGAATTGCGCATTTTTCCCGTTAGCCGCTTTGAAAGGAAATGCACATGTCGGCTCTTGCTGCGCTTTTGGATTCTTATCGTTCTGCCTCTGTCACCGAGCGCGAGAAGGGCACCTACTTTGAGGAACTGATCTGCGTTTACTTGCGCAATGAAGCGACCTACCGCGATCTGTACGATCAAGTATGGACGTATGCCGACTGGGCCAAGGAGCAGGGCTTGAGTGGTAAGGATGCATGCATTGATCTTGTGGCTCGTACCCAGGGCACCGGCGAGTATCACGCCATCCAGTGCAAGCTGTTCGCCGAGGACTACAAAGTCCAGAAGAAGGACATCGACAGTTTCTTCACCGCCTCGGGCAAAGCGCCGTTCTCGCACCGCATCATCGTTACCACCACCAACAACTGGAGCGAGCACGCCGAGGATGCCTTGCAGGGCCAACAGCCTCCGGTCAGCAAGATCGATCTGCAAGCCTTGGAAGACAGCCAGATTGACTGGGCCAAGTACCAGTCCAGCAAAGCGGTCGCACTCAAATCCAAGAAGCAACTGCGTGAGCACCAGCAGACAGCATTAAATGCTGTATCTGCGAATGCGCAAGTAGTACTGCCTCCATCACAGTCCGGTATTTTACGCACTGGAACAGGCCTCTAGTGATATCGGGGACCGAAGAGATTGAGAGGGGGTTGTGTGCTACGAAATCCTTTAATTTCTTATGGTGCTCGCTTTCACCTCCTCCGGCGATTTGACAAGCCAACTCAAGAGCGTGCGAGAAATCGGTTTCGGTCAGTTCAAGGTCTAAAGTTTTTAGGACCTTGTCCCATTGTGGAAACGTAAAAACGTGATTGAGTTCGGCTTTGACAATTACCTGCTTCTGATGGCGGGGCAGAGTAGCGAACTCTTCTTCCTTAACTAAAAACCACCCGACCCCTTCACCAGGTAGGCCGGTGTTTTTATTGACTACCAGCGCTTGGATATCCGAGCAAAAGCCATTGCACTATCTCAGCTCTTTGGCCAGATCTAACCAAGCCATTGCAGCCGGAGGCAAATGCGCACCGGCACGCCAAGCGAGTGCAATATTCCAATCCGTGTGTGGCTCTTCAAGAGGTACTAGAGCGATGCCCGCATGTTTATGTTTTTGCGCAAGCATTCGCGGTAAAAATGCCACCCCTAAACCTGCAGCTACCAGGTCGGCGATGAAATCAATCTGCCCGCTGCGGGCCGTCACCCGGGGCACAATCCCTCTTCGATCACAAGCGGCCATAATTAATGCGTTAAGCGCAAACCCCTCATCAAAGAGGATGAATGGCGAATCCGCCAGATCACTGAAGTTCATTCGCTTGCGTCGCGAAAGCGAATGGGCGCTAGGCAGCACAACCACTAAAGGCTCGTTGCGCACTTCCTGATAAGCGAAAGTTTCATCGATCGGAATCAGTAGTGCTGCCAAGTCCACCTCTCCGGCCTCCAGGCACTCACACAGTTTCTTACTACCGTGCTCTATCAGTTCTATATTCACCATCGGATAGCGGCTGCGATAAGTAGCAAACATCTCAGCGAACAATACCCCGGAGCCTACAGGCGGCAAGCCGATCCGCAGCGTACCGCCCTTCAGGTCGCGCAGTTCATTGATCTCTGCGATCAGATCGTTCCGATCTGCGAGTAATACCAGTGCGCGCCGATAGGCAATCTCACCTGCGGCCGTCAACTCGCTTTTATGGCCGATACGGTTCAGCAGTGGCGTACCTAGCTCATCCTCGAGCGTCCTGACTGCCTTGCTGACTGAGGACTGAGTCAAAGACACAACCTCCGCAGCTTGGGAGAAACCTCCCTGGCGCACCACTTCTACAAACACCCGCAGCGTTCTGAGATTCATGTGTATTCCAATAGCGACTCAATTCGAGTAGAAAAAGTTGTTTTTATCATACTCAACAATCCCTTATCGTGAAATTCACTCAGCAACGTCCTACGTCGCTGAAATTTTCTAGAGACCTAGGAGTTGTAGATAATGATTATTTCATCGGCATCCGACTATCGCGAAGCCGCGAGACGCAAATTGCCGCGATTTCTGTTCGACTACATCGACGGCGGCGCCTATGCCGAACACACAATGCGTGCCAATAGCGCTGACCTCGCCAGCATCAGCTTGCGTCAACGCATCTTGAGAAATGTTGACAGTTTGAGTCTCAAGACGACGCTCTTTGGAAAGGAACAGAGTCTGCCGATCATCCTCAGCCCCGTCGGACTGACCGGTATGTATGCCCGTCGTGGTGAAGTACAAGCGGCCAAGGCTGCGGCCACGAAAGGCATTCCCTTTTGCCTGTCCACAGTATCGGTCTGCTCGATTGAAGAGGTTAGTTCCCAGAGTTCGCAATCGATCTGGTTTCAACTCTATGTGCTCAAGGATCGCGGATTTATGCGTAATGCCCTAGAGCGTGCTCAAGCAGCCGGCGTTACCACGCTGGTGTTCACCGTAGACATGCCGACGCCAGGCGCTCGTTACCGTGATGCCCACTCGGGCATGTCTGGGCCACTCGCAGCTTCACGGCGCATCCTGCAAGCCACCACTAGGCCGGATTGGGCGTTTAATGTCGGTATCCTCGGTCGTCCGCATGATTTGGGCAACATCTCCAAGTACCTGGGCAAAGCCACCACCCTGGAAGATTATGTTGGCTGGTTAGGCAATAACTTCGACCCCTCTATCAGCTGGAAGGACCTGGAATGGATCCGCGAGTTTTGGAAGGGCCCGATGATTATCAAGGGCATCCTTGATCCACAGGACGCCAAGGACGCAGTAAGTTTCGGCGCTGATGGCATCGTGGTCTCCAACCACGGCGGTCGCCAATTGGACGGTGTGCTGTCCACCGCTAGGGCTTTGCCTCCCATCGCCGAAGTAGTGGGTGATGACCTGACGGTGCTGGTGGACTCTGGCATTCGTTCCGGGCTGGATGTTGTGCGCATGCTCGCCTTAGGCGCCAAGGCATGCCTGCTGGGGCGCTCGACGGTTTACGCTCTGGCCGCCGACGGACAGCACGGGGTAGAGAATATGCTGGATATCTTCTCGCAAGAAATGCGCGTGGCAATGACGCTCACTGGTGTTACCTCGATTGACAAGATCGATCGAACCGCATTGGTTCCAGTTGAGTAATGAAGGTTCGATCATGTCGCAATCACTGACCGTTAAGATGTTGGAAGCGGTACGCAATGTACCGATTGGCTACGTAGTGTGTGGTGGTGTTGTCTGTACTGTGCCGGCGCTCCTCGCGGCTCGCTTACACAACCCCTTGTTCTGTTGGTCAGCGATTGCCGCATTCTGGAGCTATCTGTCGATTCCGAGCGATAAGTCCCCAAAGGGTTGTATCTTCGGCCTGGTTTTCGGCATCACCGGCGCCGTGGCGTCAGGGCTAGGTGCTTGGACGATGGTATGGCCGCAACTGGCTATAGCACTGTCGGCCCTCTTTGCGTTTGCTGGCGCTTACGCCCAGGTTTGCGGCGCGCGCATTAGCATTCCCGCTTTGCTGACAGCGACGGCATTTGCGGTATCCACTGCATTCCCGGCAAAGGACTTTGCCCAGGGATTTGCTTATGCACGTTACTTTCTATATGGCAGCCTATGGGCTACAGGCTCCGCATTGCTGTTCCAATGGTGTCAGTACGACCAGCCTGATGCTGCAAAGCGGCCAGTTTTATGGTCGGCACTCAGAACAAATTTCACACCGAAATCTAACTTCTTTCTGCATGGGCTTCGCGTTGCGCTGTCGGGAGCACTGTCAGTTTGGTTGGTTCAATTGTGGTCGTTGCATTACGGATACTGGATGACCCTTACGGTGTTTCTGATCATGCAGCCCTACATGCATTCAACGTTGAGGATGTCTCTGGAGCGAGTCGGCGGCACCTTCTTAGGGGGAGCCATTGCTGCCGTTCTTGGTTACGCAATCCATGATCCGTTTTTGTTGGCTGCACTGATACTGCCTGTTTCTATTGGCACCCTGGCAGGGCGCTCTGTGAGCCACATCAGCTATTTGATGTTCCTCACTCCACATTTCATACTGGTCGCGCAGGTTGGCCAGTCAGGAGGATCGGAGCTGGATTTGGTATTTCTACGAATGCTCTACAGCACCGGTGGTGCACTTTTAGCGATCATCGCTTCGCTTGTGATTTTTCCTCGCTGGCAAACGGCTGAGCCGTAGAGGACTAGGGGAGTGTTTCCTAGACCGCCGGTTTGAAAGCCCCTTCCCGTGCAGCCAACCAGTAACACCGCGCAAAAACTCAGTAATAGGCTCCGCGTGAACATGGCGTTCTTCCTCATGGTTTGACTCGGATGTTTGTAGGCCCTGATCGTGCCGTAGTCACGTGCGCCCTATCAAAGAGCGCTATACCCCCTCTACAGGTGCTTGTCATGCGATGAGAGGCGGGAGGGCTGAGCATCTAGAGCGTCGTTCGGGAATGGTTCTTTTCATGGTATGCCTTTTGTTTTGTTTGATAGTTATCTGCTTTTAAAGGTTTTATTGCGCTTGTTGATAATAGAGTGGGAATAATCGGTAGGCCGGCATAGTCCGGCACCCGTGAGCAAGAACACCCTGAAGCCCGCTTAATTGCGGGCTTTTGGCTTTTTGGGTCTGGCAAATTCTGGCAGCTTTGTGCATCGCCAGGCGCCGTGTTTAGGTGGCTTGGTAATGGACCCGCGCTGATTTCGGGCTAGAAGTTATCCATCGCGTGACACATCGACACCTTGCCATCAGGCTTCGGTTCGACAGCGACCCATTGCATGCCGTCAGCTGAAAGCTCATCCAGCAGGAATGAACAGTCCGCCGACATCGATGCCTGCACCCGGTAATCCACCCCGGGCCGAGGTACGAAGGTCATGGTCCTGGCACACTGCCGGGCATATTGCAGGCGCCCCAGGTAATGGAACGCGATCGGCTTGTTCGCCGGCACTACCAGCTCTGACGAGACCGAACCTGCCAACGAATAGATCGGCCCGGCAATGCCGAGGTTTTCACCGTTATGGTCGGGGAAGCCGGATTTCGCCGACGCCATCACCCCCGCGCCGGGCACATTCCAGTCGAGGCAGTCACGCCCCGGCACGGCGCGCACCAGGCCGTCGGTGAGCAGGCGAATACGGGCAGTCTCGCCGCTCTGCGGGGGTATGTAGCCGGTAGACAGCGAACGCACGTTTGCCACTTGGCCGCAGCCGCTGAGCGCTAGCAGAACGGCGGGGATTACAGTGAACAGTCTCATCAGGCAATCGACTCGCAGGGGCAGGTTAAGGCTGGCGGCAGTTCTGGCTGACTGACAGATGCGGCGCAGGTTCATAGGTCACGCGCTGCAAACCATCGGCGTCCTGGAACAGGAAGTACTTGGTGCGACAGTCCTTGAACATTGTCGAGTAACCCTCGGCCCGGAAGCCTTGACCATCTACCTGTTTGGTCACGGTATTGTTGCGGCTGACCACCGCGAGCACACTCTGATAGCTGTCGCCCATGTTTACCCCAGGTTCGCCGGTGATTGCGGCCGAGGAGGCGCAACCACCCAGCGCTGTTGCCGCCAGGGCCAATGCGGCACCATACAGTCCGTTGCGTAGATTGTTCATTCCCTGTGTCCTTTTGGTGACGGATTAACGGCGGCCATCGCACACCGGCGATTCTCCAATACGACCGAGCTTGCACATGTCCAAGTTATCTTTGCGTTTGTAGCCTGCGTCTTTCATGCAATAGAAGTTCAGTAACCTCACATCGATTGGCGACCTGTCTCCTGCGCCATCAACATTGGTATATCCGCACGCACGCATCGCAGCAATGATCCCGGTCTGCGATACGCCCTCCTTGTACCATTTTGTGTAATCCGGAGCCGGCGGTTGAAAGCCCCTTCCCGTGCAGCCAACCAGTAACACAGCGCAAAAACTCAGCAACAGGCTCCTCGTGAACATGGCGTTCTTCCTTGGGTTTTGACGCGGGTAGAGTGTGATGCGCCAACATCGTATAGGGAACTTTCATTCAACAAATGGTTCCATACTGTCCTTCACTCAGACTGTTCAAGGATCGAATGAAAACTTATCTGGCAGTTCCGTTAGCAATCACACTCGCCCTTGTGATGACCGGTTGCAGTAGCCGTAAGGCGGGTGATCTCACTTCAACGCCGGTCGTGCCACTGGTCATGAATGACCATCAAGCCAGCTTGACCTTCCGTACCATCGGCGGGGAGGGTGATCACCCTGTCAGTTACATGTACGGGTATTCCGACGGTCGAATGGATGACGCGGGTGATCGTGTTTATGACACTGCTTACTTCAAGCGCATACCGGCCTATCTGAAGCGAATTGGCGGTGGCACTGACAGCATCAGCAAGCTGGTCGATGCAGACAAAGTGGTGCACGTGGAAGGGACGGTCAAGGCCAAGCAGTTCACCTTCAACGGTATTCCAATGCCTACGCCGTTCGATAAAGAGCAGCCTGTTGCGCAGCAATTCACCCCGCAAGCCAAGAAGAATTACGTGGTTGAAACCGTGATCGCTGACACTTGGGTGATGAACGTGTATGAAGTTTCTCCAACCGGTGAGCGCAAGACCGTTGGCGCTCAAAAAAATGATGGCGCCGCAGACTGATAGTGCATGAAAGGCCTTGAGCCCGGCTTGATATAAAAAGCGATCAACCTTTACTGTTGATCGCTTTTTTTGTGGTCGGCGTTCTGAATCATCAAACTTCCGACGCCAATTATTTGAACGTGGCAATTGCTCGAAATGGCAATTGAGCTTAGTTCGATTGATTCATACGCGTTATTAAAACCTCATCCATAAATAATACATGCCTCAACCAAAACAATTGGTTAGGCGTGCTGTTTTTGCTGTAGTCAAAATACTGACAATCAAAGCCAGTCGCATCCTCCCTATAAGTCGGTGATTTATCATGATCAAGATCATGGCCTTCTTGTTAATAGGAGTTGTCACTGCAGGATGCAACGGATTCGTGAAGCCCGACTTGTCGGGGCCGGTCAATGAAGCTTACTTTCCCGTCTTTTCAGGCTTTCCCATGCCGTATATGTACATGGCCTCGGCCGTGCAATGGAATGAGGACTACGCCGTCACCACTGGGCATACCCCGTTTATCCCCAACGTTGCATACCGTTGCAGCACACGCTGCGATCTGGTCTTTATCAAGCATAAAGCCAATGGCCACTTCCCGGCATGGCGAGCGCCGCAGGTGGGAGAGAGCATCACGGCCGTGGGCGTGAGCCCTTACCTTGTGACCACGACGGGTAAGGGCAAAGTGTATAAAACCCCCTTCAGCAATACCGAAGATCACAGCGGTGACCTGTATGCCATTCATGATGCCCCGCTGGTCAAGGGCATGTCGGGTGGGCCGGTGATCGCCAGTGACGGTTGCGTGGTGGGGATCAATGCCGGTTTTTATTCGACCAGCCTGAACAGTGCTATTACGTTGCCTGAGCTGAAGAGCGCGCAGAGAGTGAGCATTTTTATCCCGTATTCGATTGTTGCCCGCGAATGGGGGATGTTGCAGGCGCAGCTTGATGGGGGGCGTGGGTCGAAGTTTGCGGCCAAGTAAAAAAGCACCCTCACCCCGGAAGGTGAGGGTGCTTTTTTTGATGTCAGCGCCGCGCCACATCCGAAAAGTAGAACTTGTCCAGCGTATGCCGCGACTCGGTGTACTCGAACTGGCGCCCATCCTGTAGAAACGTCTGGTTGCTCACCACGATCACATGGCTCTGACCTTCCAGGTCCAGGTGCTGCTGGTCGTCCTTGCTGCGCGGCACCGCTTCGATGGTGCGCTGGGCATAGCTGATCTGCAGATTCAGGGTCTGCTCGATATAGGCATAGATCGAGTGCTCGGCAATGGCCTGATCCAGCCCCGGAATCAGGTCGCTGACAAAATGGTTGATGTCCAGAATCACCCGCTTGCCATCAATATGGCGCACGCGTTTGATGCGGGTTATCAGGCTGCCCGCTGCAACATCGAACTTCTCGCACAGTGCGCCTTCGAGCGGGAACCGGGTGAACTCCACCACCTCGGTACTGACGTTACCGCCCAGGCGCGGGTAGGTCTCTTGAAAGCTGACGATACCGCCCAGCTGGAACTCGATCGGGCTGGATGACAATACAAAAGTGCCCTTGCCGTGGATCTTCTGGGCAAATCCACGCTCCTGCAGTTGTTCAATCGCCTTGCGCACGGTTCCGCGGCTGGCCCCATAGCTGGCCATCAACTCGGTTTCGGACGGCAGGCGCGCGCCGCGGGCCAGGCGTTCAGTGGTGATACTGGCAAGCAGATCCGTGTAGATCTGATTGTATTTGGTCATGGCGAGGGCTCTATGCCGGTTGGGCTCGGGGCCCGGAACCTTAAGGGTTGGAGGGAAGGCAGCGCAAGTACGCGGCAGAAAAATCACTAACTCGTCTGTACCAGTTGTTGCTTTAACTCGTACAGACGAGTATTTTTTTGCTACGGCGTGCTGCCACAGCGACGCTCCATAATAAAAATTCAAGCGAGACCACGCATGAGCCACGACTATTCCCAGATCGCCCGCGAGCTGCTGCACAGCCTCGGTGGTGCCGCCAACGTTGAGCAGGCCGCGCATTGCGTCACACGCTTGCGCCTGGCCCTCAAGGACCCAAGCCTGGTCGACAGCACCACCCTCAACCAGATCGATCTGGTCAAAGGCTCCTTCTTCACGGGCGGCCTGTACCAGGTGGTGATCGGCCCCGGTGAAGTCGAGAAGGTCTATGCCGCCCTGCGTGAGCAGACCGGCCTGGCAGCCGCCACTATCGCCGACGTGAAGCAGCAGGGCGCCGACAAGGCCAACGCCATGCAGCGTCTGGTGCGTGTGTTCTCCGATGTGTTTATGCCCATCCTGCCCGCCCTGATCATTGCCGGCTTGCTGATGGGGGTTAACAACCTGCTCGGCGCCAAGGGCATGTTTATCGACGGCAAAACCCTGCTCGACGCTTATCCGCAACTGGACGGGGTGTGGAGCCTGATCAACCTCATGGCCAATACCTCTTTTGTATTCCTGCCCGCGCTGGTGGGCTGGTCGGCGGCCAAGCGTTTTGGCGGCAGTGAAATCCTCGGCATTGTGCTGGGCCTGATGCTGGTTCACCCCGACCTGCTCAATGCCTGGAACTACGGCAAGGCCGTGGCCGGGCTGGAGGGCCAGAGCCTGCCGTACTTCAACATCCTGGGCCTGTTCCAGATCGAGAAAGTGGGCTACCAGGGGCAGATCCTGCCGATCCTGATGGCCGCCTATGTGATGAGCGTGATAGAGAAATGGCTACGGGCGCGAGTGCCCAATGCCATTCAATTGCTGGTGGTACCCATTACCACCATCGTCATCACCGGGGTGCTGGCGCTGGCGATCATTGGCCCGGTGACCCGTCACCTCGGCATCCTCATTACCGAAGGCGTAGTGCTGTTGTTCGACGTGGCCCCGGTGCTCGGCGGAATGATTTTCGGCCTGCTGTATGCACCGCTGGTGATTACCGGCATGCACCATATGTTTCTCGCCGTGGACCTGCAATTGATTGCCAACCACGGCGGCACCTTTATCTGGCCGATGATCGTCATGTCCAACCTGGCCCAGGGCAGCGCCGCGCTCGGGGTGTTCTACATGAGCCGCAATGTGCGTGAGCGCAGCATGGCCTCTACCTCTGCAGTCTCGGCGTACTTTGGCATCACGGAACCGGCGATGTTCGGGATCAACCTGCGCTACAAGTTCCCGTTCTATGCGGCGCTGATCGGCTCGGCGCTGGGCAGCATTTTCCTGTCGCTGAACAAGGTGCTGGCTTCGGCCATCGGTGTTGGCGGCTTGCCCGGCTTTATTTCGATCATTCCGCAGTACATCCCGATGTTTGTCATCGGCATGTTGATGGCCATTGTCGTGCCGTTTGTCCTGACCTGCGGCCTGAGCCTGAAAATCATTCGTCCGGGTTATCGCGTCGCGTAGCACATCCACTTTCCTGTAGCCGCTGCCGAAGGCTGCGATGGGCTGCGAAGCTGCCCGTCTTGATAGACGGTCCAGCGGCCCTTATCGCAGCCTGCACCAGCGGCTACAACGTCCAAGCAAGGAACACCCCATGCAAGACTGGCAGCGTTCAGTGATCTATCAGATCTACCCAAAAAGCTTTTGCAGCCACGCGGGCAACGCGACCGGTGACTTGCGGGGGGTGGTCGACAAGCTCGATTACCTGCAGTGGCTGGGCGTCGATTACCTGTGGCTGACGCCGTTCCTGCGCTCGCCCCAGCGCGACAACGGCTATGACATCAGCGATTACTACGCCATAGACCCGAGTTACGGCAGCATGGCCGATTGCGAACTGCTGATCCGCGAAGCCGGTGCCCGTGGCCTCAAGCTGATGCTTGATATCGTGGTCAATCACACGTCCATCGAACACGAGTGGTTCCAGCAGGCGCGCAGCAGCCTCGACAACCCGTATCGCGACTTCTATATCTGGCGCGACCAGCCAAACAACTGGGAGTCCAAATTCGGCGGCTCGGCCTGGGAATACGAGGCGCAAACCGGCCAGTACTATCTGCACCTGTTTGACCACACTCAGGCCGACCTCAATTGGGACAACCCCAAGGTACGCGCCGAGGTCTACAAGCTGATGTGCTTCTGGCGGGACAAGGGCGTGGGTGGCTTTCGCCTGGATGTGATCAACCTGATCTCGAAACCGGCGCATTTCCCCCAGGACGACAGCGACGGCCGCCGTTTCTATACCGATGGCCCCAACGTGCATGAGTACCTGCAGGAGATGCACCGCGAAGTGTTTGCCGGCCACGATCTGGTCAGCGTCGGCGAGATGTCGTCCACCAGCCTTGAGCACTGCATCCGCTACTCGCGCCCTGACAGCCAGGAGCTGTCGATGACCTTCAATTTTCATCACCTGAAAGTCGATTACCCGAACATGCAGAAGTGGGTGCGGGCTGATTTCGATTTCCTGCAGCTCAAGGGCATTCTTTCGGAGTGGCAGGTTGGTATGCAGGCCGGTGGCGGCTGGAACGCGCTGTTCTGGTGTAACCATGACCAGCCGCGTGTGGTTTCGCGTTTTGGCGATGACGGTGAACACCGCGTGGTCTCGGCCAAAATGCTCGCCACGGCGCTGCATTTTTTGCAAGGCACACCCTATGTGTATCAGGGTGAAGAAATCGGCATGACCAACCCCGGGTTCGAGCATATCGAGCAGTATCGCGATGTCGAAACCCTGAATATCTATCGCCTCAAGCGCGAAGCCGGGGTGCCTCACGACGAATGCATGGCTGCGATCAAGCAAAAGTCACGGGACAACGGCCGCACGCCAATGCAATGGGATCATCAGGCCAATGCCGGTTTCAGCAGTGTCGAACCGTGGATTGGCATCCCCGCCAACGCGGCGTTTATGAACGTTGAAGACCAGCGCAATGACCCGGCTTCGGTGCTGCATCACTACCGCGAATTGATTGCCTTGCGCCGCGCAGAGCCCTTGCTGCAACACGGTGTATACCGTCTGTTGTTGCCCGAGCATAAGCAGGTATGGGTCTATGTGCGTCAGGGCGATGGCGAGCGTCTGCTGGTGATCAACAACTTCTATGGCACACCCTGCGATATCGAACTGCCTGAAGGTGTGGTTGACGCGGGGTTGAGCCAGCGGCTGCTGATCAGCAACTACGACGACTGCCCGGTGCGCAGCAGTCGGATTTCACTGCGTCCGTATGAGTCATTTGCCCTGCATCTGCAGTGATTACCGGTTTTACCCATAACAATAAAAAAGGTCGTTCCATGAAATCTTCACTCAACTACAGCATCTGTATCGCCAGCCTGTGCCTGCTGGCACCGTTGTCGGCCAGCGCCCTGGAGTTCGCCGGGTATTTGCGCAGTGGCGTGGGCAACTCGCTCAATGGCGGCAAGCAATCCTGCTTCAAGCTGCCCGGTGCCGAGGCCAAGTACCGGCTGGGCAACGAGTGCGAACAATACGCCGAGCTGGAACTGCGCCAGGACGTGTACAGCTTTGACGATGGCTCGGTACTGAGCGTCGATGGCATGGCCTCGCTGTACAACCAGTACGACCGCCAGCTGACTTTCCAGGGCGACAACGGTTCGGCGCGTCTGCCGCAACTGTACGCGCAGTGGTCGAACCTGCCGGGTCTCAACGGCGGCTCACTGTGGGCCGGGCGCCGTTACTACAAGCGTAACGACATCCATATTTCCGACTTCTACTACTGGAACCAGAGCGCCACCGGTGCCGGTATCGAGGATGTACTGATCGGTGGCCTGAAATACAGCTACGCCCTGTCGCGCAAAGACAACCTGTACCAGGAAAACTATGTGACTCGCCACGACTTCAACGTGGCCGGTTTCAACACCAACCCCGGCGGTGAGCTGGAGTTGGGCCTCAGTTATCTGGACAAGCCCGAGCGCACTGACGCCCACAGTGGCTGGGCCATTACCGCGCAGCATGTGCAGAGCGAGTTTCTGGGGGGCAAGAACAAGTTTGCCGTGCAGTACGGCGAAGGCTCGGGCACCGGCCTGGGCTATACCGGCGACTTTCGCCTGGATAACAGCAGCAAGCGTTATCGCATCGTCGAGTTTTTCGACTGGCAAGTGACGCCGCGTTTCGGCGGGCAGGTGGAGGCGGTGTACCAGAAGGATTTTCGCCCCGACGGCGGCAATCAGGAGTGGCTGTCTTTGGGCGTGCGCCCGACTTACGCGATCAGTGAGCAGTTCAAGCTGGTCACCGAGCTGGGGCACGATCAGGTCAAGGCCGCGGACGGTACGCGCAAGTTGAGCAAGTTCACTTTCGCGCCCACCTGGTCACCCAAGGGCCCAGGTTTCTGGACGCGCCCGGAAGTGCGTTTGTATTACACCTATGCCAGCTGGAACGCTGCGGCACAGCGCGCCGCCAATGAGTTTGATGCAGGCTCGGCGCTCTCCGACAGCGGTGCATTCGGTTCGGCCCGTCACGGTTCCAACGCAGGTTTGCAAGTCGAGTACTGGTGGAAGTAAGCGAGCTGTCGGGGCTCGCGCTCCATCGGCATTTAACCGAATCAACTGCAGGTGAAGTTATGGTCACATCCCAACAAGTGGAATTGCTGGCACCGCTGTCCGGTGTGCTGATGGCGCTGGATAACGTGCCCGACCCGGTGTTTGCCAGTCGCCTGATAGGCGACGGCCTGTGTATCGATCCGACGTCGCAGGTGCTTTGTGCGCCGCTGGCCGGGGTGATCAGTAACTTGCAACACACCGGCCACGCCATCAGCATCACCCATGCCAATGGCGTGCAGGTGTTGCTGCATATTGGTCTGGATACCGTCAACCTGGGCGGCAAGGGCTTTACGGCGCTGGTCGAGGAGGGCCAGCAGGTGACAGCGGGGCAGGCGCTGATCGAGTTCGATGCAGACTACATCGCCCTGCATGCCCGCAGCCTGTTGACGCTGATGCTGGTGGTCAGCGGCGAACCTTTTGTGGCCCTGTCACCAGGTGGCGTTCTGGTCGAAACGGGCCAGCCGCTGCTGCGTCTGCAACTGGGGCAGGCCGAGACAGTGGCCGAGGTGCAAGCCGGCGATATCCAGCGTTCCCAGCCGCAGCGTCTGCCCAACCCCAACGGCTTGCACGCCCGTCCTGCAGCGGTGCTCGCCCAGGCGGCGAAAGGCTTTGCGGCAACCCTTCATTTGCACAAACAGGGCGAGAGCGCCAATGCCAAGTCGTTGGTAGCGATCATGGCCCTGCAGGCGGTTTGCGGCGACAGCGTTTACCTCAGTGCCTGCGGCTCAGATGCCGAGCAAGCGCTCAAGGTGCTGAGTGAACTGCTGGCTGAGGGTTGCGGCGAATCGGTCGTGGCTGTGGCGCCCGAAGCGCAGCCAGTAGCAGTGCCGGAGCCTGTGCCCAGCAACGAATTGCGCGGGGTCTGTGCGTCACCGGGTTCGGCCTTCGGTCATGTTGTGCAACTGACAGAAAGCGTGTTGCAGATCAGCGAACTGGCAACCGACCAGCGCCACGAGCGCGAGCAGTTGCAACAGGCCCTGGCAGGAGCCACCGCGCAGCTGCAAACGCTGTGCGACACCACACAGGGCAAGGCTCAGGCCGAGATTTTCAACGCTCACCAGGAGCTGCTGGAAGACCCCGGTTTGCTGGAGCAGGCTTTCGGGCTGATCGAGCAGGGCAAGAGCGCAGCATTCGCCTGGCAGAGTGCCACACACGAAACCGCGACCCTGTTCAAAGGCCTGGGCAATCGCTTGCTGCCCGAACGCGCGCTGGATCTGGACGATGTCGGCCAGCGCGTACTCAAACTGATACTCGGGGTTCAGGACTGCGCACTGGAGTTGCCGGATCTGGCCATCCTGATTGCCGAGCAACTGACCCCGTCGCAGACCGCAACCCTGGATACCCGCAAGGTTGCAGGCTTTGCCACGGTCGGTGGCGGTGCCAGCAGTCATGTGGCGATTCTGGCCCGGGCGCTGGGCTTGCCGGCACTTTGCGGTATGTCGCCGCAGGTGCTGGCGCTGGCTAACGGAACCGAGGTGTTGCTCGATGCGGATCAGGGGCAGCTGCACCTGGAGCCGGATCCGCAGCGGATCCGCCAGCTCACCCTCCAGCGTGCCCTTCAACATCAGCGTCAGCAGCAGGATTTGCAGCAGGCGGCACAGCCAGCCAGTACCCGTGACGGGGTACGTATCGAAGTCAGCGCCAATATCGCGTCCCTGGCCGAGGCAGAGCAAGCGGTGAGCCTGGGGGCAGAAGGGGTCGGCTTACTGCGCTCCGAGTTCCTTTATCTGGAACGCAGCAGCCCCCCCAGCCATGCCGAGCAGGTTGCCACTTACAGCGCCATCGCCGATGTCGTGGGTACCGGGCACAATCTGGTGGTGCGCACGCTGGATGTGGGCGGCGACAAACCACTGGCCTATGTACCGATGGCACACGAGGCCAATCCATTTTTGGGCATGCGCGGAATCCGCTTGTGCCTTGAGCGTCCACACCTGTTGCGTGAGCAGTTCAGCGCGATTCTGGCCAGTGCCGACCTGACCCGTCTGCACATTATGTTGCCGATGGTCACGCAGCTGTCCGAGTTGCGCATGGCCCGCCAGTTGCTCGAGGAGCAGGCGCTGGCGCTGGGGATCAAGACCCTGCCAAAACTGGGCATCATGATCGAAGTGCCGGCAGCAGCGTTGATGGCGGATCTGTTTGCCCCCGAGGTGGATTTTTTCTCCATTGGTACCAATGACCTGACCCAGTACACCCTGGCGATGGACCGGGACCATCCGCGTCTGGCCAGCCAGGCCGACAGCTTGCACCCGGCGGTGCTGCGCCTGATCGCCACCACTGTCAAGGCCGCCCATGCCCACGGCAAATGGGTCGGGGTGTGCGGCGCACTGGCCTCCGAGACGCTGGCGGTACCATTGCTGCTGGGGCTGGGTGTCGATGAGTTGTCAGTGAGCGTGCCGTTGATCCCGAGTATCAAGGCGCGGGTTCGAGAGCTGGATTTCGTCGCGTGCCAGGCCCTGGCGCAGCGTGTGCTGGGCCTGGAGAGTGCCGGGCAGGTGCGGGCTGCATTGCAGCCATTGGTGCAACCCATGACCGAGTTGGAGTCCTGAACATGTTCGATAAAGCGCCTAAAGCATTCTGGAAGGCCCTGACACCCGATCTGGTGGTGGATGAGCCCGCTAAACCGGTGTCGACACTGGATAAAACGGTGCTGGCTGCGCTGGGCGGTGCCGGCAATATCAAGACCGAACAGCGGGTGGCCTTGACCCGGATCCGTGTGGAGCTGGCCGATATCACCCGCCTGGATCCGCAAGCCCTGCGTGTGGCGGGTGTGCCCGGGATCCTGAGCCTGCCGGGTGGGGTGGTGCATCTGGTGGTGGGGTTGTAAACCCAGTCCTGCGGCCCTTAGGTGGGTGCGGGCTTGCTCGCGATGACAGCACTGTGGTGTACCTGCAACACCGCAGCGATCCAATCGCGAGCAAGCCCGCTCCCACAGGCTGTGTTTGCCTGTCAGCTGTGACCCTTCGCCACCCCGCCCTTACTGTTTCGCAATTGCAGGTGTATCGTATTCGCCTTTTGCGGGCCCAACGCCCGCGCCGGATACGAGAGGTAGTTGAATCCATGTCCTTTACCCGTCGACAAATACTCGGTGGTCTGGCCGGCCTGGTAGTGGTGGGTGTTGGCGCAGGAGGCGCTTCGCGTTACTGGCTGGGCAAGGTGGCTGCCGAGAACGCCGGCCACGATTACGAACTGATCAGCGCGCCACTGGACGTCGAGCTGGTGCCCGGCCATATCACCCAGGCCTGGGCGTTCGGTCCATCGGCTCCAGGTACCGAGCTGCGTGTGCGTCAGGGTGAGTGGCTGCGGGTGCGCTTTATCAACCATCTGCCAGTCGCAACCACCATCCACTGGCACGGTATCCGCCTGCCCCTGGAAATGGACGGCGTCCCCTACGTCTCGCAGCTACCGGTATTGCCCGGAGAATACTTCGACTACAAGTTCCGCGTGCCCGATGCCGGCAGCTACTGGTATCACCCCCACGTCAACAGCAGCGAAGAGCTGGGTCGTGGCCTGGTCGGCCCGCTGATCGTCGAAGAGCGCGAGCCTACCGGCTTCAAGCACGAGCGCACCCTGAGCATCAAGAACTGGCACGTCGATGAAGAGGGCGGCTTCCTGCCGTTCAGCATCACCCGCGAAGCGGCCCGTGGCGGTACGGCGGGGCGTCTGTCGACCATCAATGGCAGCCATGTGCCGACCATCGACCTGCCTGCAGGGCAGATCACCCGCGTGCGTATTCTCAACCTCGACAACACCCTGACCTATCGCCTGAATATCCCCGGCGTGGAAGCGATGATCTACGCGCTGGACGGCAACCCCATCGAGCCAAGGCCGTTGGGCAAGGATTACTGGCTGGGCCCGGGCATGCGTATTTGCCTGGCAATCAAGGCCCCGCCCGCCGGTGAGGAACTGTCGTTGCGTGACGGCCCGGTACGGCTGGGCACTTTGCGTTCGGTTGCCAGCACCGATGCACCGGGCGAGTGGCCACCGGCGTTGCCCGCCAACCCGATTGCCGAGCCCGACGTGGCCAATGCCGAGAAGATCAACTTCAACTTTGAGTGGGTCGGTTCGATGTCCGAGAACCTGGGCCCGGATCAGCCTCCGAGCCTTTGGCAGATCAACGGTGTGGCCTGGGATATCAAGGACAAGACCTGCGCTGACCGACCGATTGCCAAACTCAAGCTGGGTCAGAGCTATATCTTTGAATTGAAGAATATGACCCAGTACCAGCACCCCATCCATTTGCATGGCATGAGTTTCAAGGTGCTGGCCTCCAATCGCAAAAAAATCATTCCGTATTTTACTGACACCTATCTGCTGGGCAAAAACGAACGTGCCCGCGTGGCGCTGGTGGCGGATAATCCTGGCGTGTGGATGTTCCACTGCCATGTGATTGATCACATGGAAACCGGCCTGATGGCCGCTATTGAGGTTTCCTGATGCGACAAGGGCGTCAACCCCTGATTATCGACCGCAGCCGCGATCAAGACTTTATGCGCGAAGCGCTGGCGCTGGCCGCTCAAGGCGCAGCGCTGGGTGAAGTGCCGGTGGGTGCGGTGCTGGTGCAGGACGGTGAAGTCATCGGCCGTGGCTTTAATTGCCCGATCAGCGGCAGCGACCCCAGTGCTCATGCCGAAATGATGGCCATCCGTGATGCAGCGACGGCTGTCAGCAACTACCGGCTCCCGGGCAGCACGCTGTACGTGACGCTGGAGCCATGCAGCATGTGTGCGGGGCTGATCGTGCACGCCCGGGTGGCACGGGTGGTGTATGGCGCGCTGGAGCCCAAGGCCGGGATTGTGCAAAGCCAGGGGCAGTTTTTCTCCCAGGGCTTTTTGAATCACCGGGTGCTGTATGAAGGCGGGGTATTGGCTGAAGAGTGCGGGGCGATCCTCAGCGAGTTCTTCAAGGCCAGAAGGGCTCGCTGAGCCCGCTCCCACAGGGGTGAAGGGCGTGTGTTACTTCCTGGCCACAATCACCGCCCGCATTGGCGCCGGCAGGCCTTCGATGGTTTTGCTGTGGTCGTTCGGGTCCAGGTAGTCGCTCAACGACTGGTACTTCATCCACTCGGTGGCACGTTGTTCTTCAACGGTGGTGACGCTCACGTCGACGCAGCGCACATCGCTGAAACCGGCACGGCGCAACCAGCGCTCCAGCGCCGGGATCGAGGGCAGAAACCACACGTTGCGCATCTGCGCGTAGCGGTCTTCCGGCACTAGCACCTGATTCACGTCACCTTCTATCACCAGGGTTTCCAGCACCAGTTCGCCGCCTTTGACCAGGCAGTCTTTCAGGGCCAGCAGGTGTTCGATGGGCGAACGGCGGTGGTAGAACACACCCATGGAAAATACAGTGTCGAAACCTTCCAGGTTCGGCGGCAGGTCTTCGAAAGGAAACGGCAGGTGCCACGCCGCTTCCTGCTGCAAAAAGCGTTGCACGGCCTGGAACTGGCAGAAGAACAGCCAGTTGGGGTCGACGCCGATTACGCTGTGGGCGCCTGCGCCGAGCATGCGCCACATGTAGTAGCCGTTGCCGCAGCCCACATCGAGGATGCGCTTGCCCTTGAGGTCGACATGCGGCGCGACCCGCGACCATTTCCAGTCCGAGTGCCACTCGGTATCGACGTGAACGCCAAACAGGTCGAACGGGCCTTTGCGCCACGGTGACAGGCCCATCAGGGCTTCGCTCATCTGTGCACGGGTGGCGTCGTCGCAGTCGGTGTCCAGGGTCAGGCCGTTCAACAGGTCGATTTCGCTCGGCTTGACGTCGGGCAAGGCATCCAGCGCGCTTTGCCAGCGCTCCAGGTCGCCGTGGCCTTTCTCCATCTTGACGTCGAGCTGGGCTTGCAGGGTGTTGGCCCATTCAGCCAATGGAGTGCCGGCCAGACGCCGGGCAAGTGGGGACAGATCAATCATGGCAAGGCAATCAACGAGGCAAAGTTAAGACACTGGAACCACGGCACGACTTTCGAGAACCCGGCCGCCAGCAGGCGTTCGCGGTGTTCTTCGAGGCTGTCGGGCTTCATGACGTTTTCGATGGCGCTGCGCTTTTGTGCGATCTCCAGATCGCTGTAGCCGTTGGCGCGCTTGAACGCCACATGCAGATCAGTCAGCAGCCCGTGCTCTTCGGGGTCGCTGAAACGCAGCTTTTCAGAAAGGATCAGGGCACCGCCAGGCAGCAGCGACTGGCGGATACGGCCCAGCAGCGCCAGGCGCTCCTGGGGGGCGATGAATTGCAGGGTGAAGTTCAGCGCCACCACCGAAGCCGGCTCGAACGCCAGGGCCAGGATATCGCCTTCGATGACCTCGACCGGCAGCAGCTCCTGAAACATCGAGTTCTGCCCATTGAGGTACTCGCGGCAGCGCTCGACCATTGCCGCCGAATTGTCCACCGCAATCACCTTGCAGCCTTCAGTGCGCACATGGCGGCGCAGGGCCTGGGTGACGGCGCCCAGTGAGCAACCCAGGTCGTACAGTACGCTGTCGGGCCGGGCGAACTGGGCGGCGAGCACGCCAAGGTTCTCGACAATGGTCGGGTAGCCGGGCACCGAGCGTTTGATCATGTCCGGGAACACCCGCACAACGTCTTCGTTGAAGGCGAAGTCCGGCACCTGGGTCAGGGGCTGGGCGAAAATACGGTCGGGTTCTTTGCTCACGGCGGTTCCGGCGGTGGAATTTTCAAAAGGGGCGGCATTTTAGCCAAGTTAGCGCCGGGATGCGCGGTCTGTCTGATAAAGCGTTCAGCGTTTGCCCTGGGAAAACACCGAGGCGGCAATGCCCCACTGGCCCAGCCAGTAACTGAGGATGATCAGATAGGGCGCGGCGCTGAACGGTTGCACAAAGCGATCGATGCCGATCAGGCTGTCCGAGACCACAAACGCCAGCGCCCCGGCGGCTGCCAGCCAGGCCGAGTGTTTCGGTACGCCGCTGCCGAGGCGGGCGAGGGCGCGCCAGAGCATGGCGCTGATGGCCAGGGCGTAGACGCCCACGGGCACCAGCAAATCGCCCAGACCCTGGCTGGCCATGACACTCAACAAGCTGCCACCGGCAAGCAGTGCCAGGATCAAGGCCGGCACAGCTGCGCGGCGGCAGTCCACCAGGTAGGCCTTGAGATAGGCCAGGTGGGCAAACAAAAACGCCCCAAGGCCAAATACAAACAGGTCCTGTGGCCAGGCCAGCAGAATGTCGCCCAGCAGGGAAAACCCCAGGCCTATGCTGATCCTGTGTCGATAGGGGCTGACAGGCCCGCTGTGCAGCCAGCCGAGCAATGCCAGTACCGGTACGGGCTTGGTCAGCAGGCACAGCACCATGGCGTGCGTGCTGACGCCATAGAGGTAGGTGACAGCTCCCATGATCGCAAGGATCAGCCACGCCATATCAGTTCACCGTAATCGGGCAGTCGAACACCTGCGCGGGTTCGGCTTCGGGTTCCCACGGTTGCTGAGAGGTCAGGCGCAGGCGCCCGCTGCCAGGGGCAAATACCTGAAAGCGCCATGTCGATTGACCACCGCTGCCCAGCAACTGGCCATTATCGCTACTGGTGTAGACCTCCGGGCCCAGGCTGCGCAGCACACCGCCTGCGGAGTCCTGGATGGCCCAGCGGTAGCCGGTGGTGGGGTTGCTCGGCAACGACAGGATCAGTTGCTGGCCCACATACAGTTGCTGGGGGCAGTCGCTTTGATCTTCGAGCGTAACGTTGTGTGCAGGCTGTTGGGCACAGGCCGTCAGCAGGCTGAGGCCAAGCAGGGGGATAAGGCGTACAGGGGGCATTGAAGGCTCCGGTCAGGCAAACACAAGGGCGCAGCATAACCCATGAAGGGAGCTGCGCCATTCGTCGCCTGCCGATCAGAAAGAGGCGTGGGGCGGGCTGATGCTGAATTCGCCGCACATCTCCATGCTGTTGCTGTTGTGGTCCAGGCCTTCCATGGTGAACAGCCGGGCGCTGTAGCAACTCTCGACCACGCTCAGGTGCAGGGTGCCGACATCGGCCTGATTCAAGTGATACACCTGGCGGCCATCGATTTCAACGCACTCGATGTAGGACATGGACAGGATGGGGCCGTGTTCGTCTTTTTGGAACCGGTAGATACCCGACTGGATATTGATATCCAGGGTGAACGCAACCGCGCGATAAGCGGTTGAGCCAAAGTCATCGAACTCACCGGTAATGACGATTTTTTTCTGGCTGCTGGCAAAGGTCATTTCCTGCGCGGTAAACGCGGGACGATCCAGCAGTTCGGCCTTGAGTTCTCCCCGGGTTCTGGGGTTGAAGATTTTTTGTCCTGACTCCTTGAGCCTCAGGACATCCGGGTTCTCATATACAGGATGATGAAGTGCCATATTCTTTTCCTGCATTATTTTTGTGGGAATTGGCTCTATTAAGGATGGGAAATGAACAACCGTCTACTGTCATAAATGACAGTAGACGTGTCTAGTACGCGACTTGCGAGGAATTTTGGATCCAATATGCGAACTGTGTTGCTTTAAGCCCGACTTGCCTGATTGGCCGCAGTGAGGCAATCGCAGGCAAGTCAGGGCCTACAAACGGTTTTAAAACAGCACCTTGGCCACATCGGTAAAGCGCTTGGCAAAGTGTACGGTGATGCCTTCCTTCAGATAATCGGGCAGCTCTTCGAAATGCCCGCGGTTCGGTTCGGGCAGAATCAGTTCGTTGATTTTTTGCCTGCGCGCCGCAATTACTTTTTCGCGCACGCCGCCAATCGGCAACACATGCCCGGTCAGGGTCAATTCGCCGGTCATGGCGATGCCTTTTTTCGGCGGCTGATTGCGAGCCAGCGACAGCAGGGCACTGGCCATGGTCACGCCTGCGCTGGGGCCATCTTTGGGCGTGGCCCCTTCAGGCACATGCAGGTGGACAAAAGCTTCATCGAAGAACTTCGGATCGCCGCCAAATTGCTTCAGGTTTGAGCTGATGTAGCTGTAGGCGATTTCAGCCGACTCTTTCATCACTTCACCCAGTTGCCCGGTCAGCTTGAAGCCGCGATTGAGGGTGTGAATACGTGTTGCCTCGATCGGCAGCGTCGCTCCGCCCATGCTGGTCCAGGCCAGGCCGGTAATCACCCCGGTACCGCTGATGACCTGTTCGTTACGGAACACCGGCATGCCCAGTGAAGCTTCAAGGTCTTTGGGGCCGATCTTGATCACGGCTTTGGGGTCTGCCAGCAGCTTGACCACGGCCTTGCGTACCAGTTTGCCCAGTTGTTTTTCCAGCTGGCGCACCCCGGCTTCGCGGGCATAACCGTCAATCACCGCGCGCAGGGCGCTGTCGCTGATGCTCAGTTTGTCTTTGGCCACGCCTGCTTTTTCGAGCTGTTTTGGCCACAGATGACGCTTGGCGATCGCGACTTTTTCTTCCGTGATGTAACCCGAGAGGCGAATCACTTCCATACGATCGAGCAACGGGCCGGGGATCGAGTCCAGGGTGTTGGCGGTACATACAAACAGCACTTTGGACAGATCAAGGCGCAGGTCGAGGTAATGGTCGAGGAAGTCGACGTTCTGTTCCGGGTCGAGGGTTTCCAGCAAGGCCGAAGCGGGGTCGCCCTGGAAGCTCTGGCCCATCTTGTCGATTTCGTCGAGCATGATCACCGGGTTCATTACTTCAACATCTTTCAGTGCCTGCACCAGTTTGCCCGGCTGGGCGCCGATGTAGGTGCGGCGATGGCCCTTGATCTCGGCCTCGTCGCGCATGCCGCCGACGCTGAAACGGTAGAACGGGCGGCCCAGGGACTCGGCGATCGACTTGCCGATACTGGTTTTGCCCACGCCCGGCGGGCCGACCAGCAGTACGATCGAACCGCTGACCGAGCCTTTGTAGGCCCCGACGGCGAGGAATTCGAGGATGCGATCCTTGATGTCATCAAGGCCGGCATGATGGGCGTCGAGCACCTTGCGGGCGTGTTTGAGGTCGAGCTTGTCTTCACCCAGCACGCCCCAGGGCACCGACGACGCCCAGTCCAGGTAGTTACGGGTCACGGCGTATTCCGGCGACCCGGTTTCCAGGATCGACAGTTTGTTGATCTCGTCATCAATGCGCTTTTGCGCCTGGGCCGGCAGGGTCTTGCCTTCAAGGCGCTGCTTGAACTGTTCGATATCGGCGCTGCGATCATCCTTGGTCAGCCCGAGCTCCTGCTGGATGACCTTGAGCTGTTCCTTGAGGAAGAATTCGCGCTGATGTTCGCCGATCTTAAGGTTAACTTCGGCTGAAATCTCTTTTTGCAGCCGCGCTACCTCGACCTCCTTGCGCAGCATGGGCAGCACTTTTTCCATGCGTTTGAGCATCGGCACGCAATCGAGCACCTGTTGCAGCTCGTTGCCGGTGGCAGACGTCAGGGCCGCTGCGAAATCGGTCAGCGGCGACGGATCATTCGGGCTAAAACGATTGAGGTAGTTTTTCAGTTCTTCGCTGTACAGCGGGTTGAGCGGCAGCAGCTCCTTGATCGCATTGATCAGCGCCATGCCGTAGGCCTTCACCTCGTCGGTGGGCTCCTTGGGCTGCTGCGGGTACTCGACCTCAACCAGATACGGCGGACGGTGATGCTTGAGCCACATGCTGATACGCACGCGGCTCAGGCCCTGGGCCACAAACTGCAACTTGCCGTTTTCGCGGCTGGCGTGATGCACCTTCACCAGGGTGCCGTATTCCGGCAGGCTTTTGGTGTCGAAGTGGCGAGGGTCATCAGGGGGCGTGTCGACAAAAAACAGCGCCAGGGAGTGATGGGGGGATTTGCTGACCAGTTCCAGGGTCTCGGCCCAGGGTTCTTCATTGACGATGACCGGCAGCACTTGTGCCGGGAAGAACGGCCGATTGTGAATCGGAATGATGTAAACCTTGTCCGGCAGATTCTGCTCCGGCAATGCCAATTCAGTCCCTCCAGAATGTGGATGGTGTTCGGATTCAGTGTGTTCTACATCGGTGTACTCAGTGGTGTTGTCCGGAAACTCTTGCTGGTCGCTCATGGGGCACCTGCGCAATTGGGTATGGATGTTAGATGGGGCGCGGTGCCAGTGGTTTCAATGGTGAACAGATTTTCATGTGTAAGGAGAAGAAACCCCGTAGACGGATAGGCGGGTACAGGGAATATTCAACTGTGGGAGCTTGACCGACGATCAGGTCATTCTCGTGCCCGTATTTCATGGTCGCTTCGCAATCAAACCCAGCCTCACGCCTTCCTCGGCGGCAGAACAACTGCTTGCACGTCGATTGAAGAAATAATCCGTCAAACCCCCGTGCGCTAGGCCTTTGTCGCCAACAACTTGACAGTAGACGGCCCGAAATTAATGGGTGATCTTCTGTCTGCAGCAGTTGGATCCATAACAACAAAGATGGATTGGAAGGCCACCGGTATGGCTTTTTCAAGGAAGTCGCGGGAGCGCTTATGTGGCCATTGGCATTCACTCAATGGATTGAGGGCGCAGCATGAAGTTGCGCAACAGTTTTCAGGCGCGTATCAGCCTGTTTCTTGCCTTGCTCCTGCTGTTGGTGATCGGTGCGGTGTACTTCGCCGTTAAAGCCGTGACCATTACCGTGGCCAGCGATCAGGCGCAAGAGCAGCTCAAGACCGGAACCCGGGTGTTCGAGCGCTTTATGGATCTGCGCTGGCGGCGTATCCAGTACGGCCTCAACTGGCTGACCAATGACTCGGATTTCCGTGAGGCGACGATCAAAGGCAGCCCCTCGCTGATAGAGCACGCCCTGCAGGAGTTCGAGGCGAGCCTGCATGGCAGTGAGCTGTTTGTGCTGGATCTGGACGGCAATATCATCACCAGCACCCTCAAGGGCCTGCCAGCGGGGCAGGCATTTCCTTATGCCAAGGCTCTGCGGCTGGCCCGTCGCAACACCCAGACCATGGTCATCGGCATCCTGGCAGGGCGCCCGTACATGCTGGTGCAAGGGGTGGTGCTGGGCCCTTTGCCTGTGGTGCGCGTGGTCTCGGGGATGCCGATGGACGACGTGTTTGCCCATGAATTGAGCTCCCTGAGCAACCTTGAAGTGTCGTTTATGACGGTCAAGCCAGGCGAAAGCGGAATACTGAGCAGCACGCAGCCGGACTTCATGAGCGCCAGCATTATTGAATTCGTGCAGGAGCATACGCCGGGCTCGACAATCCATTTCAGCGAATTCCACGGCCGGCGCTTTCTTGGCCAGATGCTGCAACTCGCCAACTCCGGTGACCCGGGCAACGGCCAAGTCATGGCGGTGCTGCAAAGCCCGCTGGATCAGACGATGCAGGCATTCGACTCGCTGGATCGCAAGTTTCTGTGGATATCCCTGGGGGCTTTGCTGGCTTCATTGCTCGGCGCCTTGTGGCTGGCGCGGGCGGTTTCGCGGCCGGTCAGCCTGTTGGCGGAGGCTGCGCAGCGCATTGGCCGGGGCAACTACGAAACGCCGGTGGAGCTTACACGCAGGGACGAACTGGGGTTTCTGGCCAAGGCGATCAATGCCATGCAAAGCGGGATTGCCGTGCGCGAGCAGCAGTTGGCACATAACGCCCTGCACGACCCGCTTACCGGTTTGCCCAACCGCGCCCTGGCCATGGAACGCCTGGGCAGTGCCATCAGCGCAAGGCGCGGCGTGGTGCTGATTTACCTGGGGATCGAAAATTATCGTGTGATCAATGAGAGCTTCGGCCCCGAGGGTGGGGAGCGGATCATGCGTGAGTCCGCCCGCGTGATGCTCGACGCTCTGCGTGAGCGCGATACGGCGGCACGCATCACCGGCAACGAGTTCTTGTTACTGCTTGAAAGCACCCAGGTCGATGTGGGTGTTGCGCTGGCTGACAGGTTGTACGCATTGCTCAAGCGTCCGCTGAGCATTGATGGGCACGAGGTGTTGCTGGAAGTCTGCATGGGCATTGCGATCTACCCGCTCAATGGGCAGAGCGCTGAAGAACTGATCAGCCGTGCTGCGATTGCATGCCGGGATGCCGCCGCCTTGCCGGGTTATTTGCAGGTGTATCAGCAGGACCGTGACCTCGCCCACCAACGGCAAATCCAGCTGATCCGGGACTTGCGCAGTGCCGCCAGCGATGGCCAGTTGCAGCTGTATTATCAGCCCAAAATGGATATCCGCAGTGGCCATGTGCGCCAGGCTGAAGCGCTGTTGCGCTGGCAACACCCGGAACTGGGCATGGTCTCGCCGGCGGAATTTATTCCACTGGCTGAGCGCACGGGCAGCATGTTCCTGCTGACGGGCTGGGTCATCGAGGAAGGTATCCGTCAGTTGTCCGCGTGGAACCGCAAGGGCCTGCATATGCAGCTGTCGCTGAATATCTCGGCGGAGGATTTGCACGGTGAAAATCTGTTGATGACTGTCGAGCGCCTGCTCAAGCGTTATCAGTTGTCGGCTGAGCAACTGATATTCGAAATCACCGAAAGCACGGCCATGCGCGACCCCGAACACTCGCTCAACGTGCTGGAAAAGTTGCGTGACGGCGGGATCAGCTTGTCGGTGGATGACTTTGGCACCGGTTACTCGTCGCTGGCGCATCTCAAACGCTTGCCGGTGCAAGAGCTGAAAATCGATCAATCGTTTATCCGCAACCTGGACGAAACCAGCGAGGACGCGGTGATCGTGCGTTCGACCATCGAAATGAGCCACAACCTGGGGCTCAAGGTGGTGGCTGAAGGCGTGGAGTATCAGCATACCCTTGAACTGCTCGAGCGCTGGCACTGTGATACGGCCCAGGGCTATCTGATCAGTCGGCCAATGGATGCAGTGGCGTTCGAGGCCTGGGTGTGGAAATTGCGGGCAACGGTTTAAAACCGGGCTCACAAAAAAGGCGGCTATCTCTCGATAGCCGCCTTTTTCAATACCAGCTGTAAATCTTACTCAGCCAGTTTGAACGCCATTACATAGTCACCTTTTTTGGTGCCCAGGCCGCCGTGACCGCCCGCCATGACCAGCACATATTGAGTGCCGTCCTTGCCGGTGTAGGTCATCGGGGTGGTCTGGCCGCCAGCAGGCAGGCGACCTTCCCACAGTACTTTACCGTTGCTTACGTCGTAAGCACGCAGGTACTGGTCAAGGGTACCGCTCAGGAAGGCCACACCACCTGCGGTGGTGAAGGTCCCGCCCAGGCTTGGAACACCCATGGACAACGGGATCGGTACCGGCGAGCTGTCACGCACGGTGCCGTTTTTGTGTTTCCAGATCACTTCGTTGTTGGTCAGGTCGACTGCAGCAACATAACCCCACGCCGGTGCCTGGCAAGGCAGGCCCAGTGGCGACAACAGTGGCTCCAGGATCACGCCGTAAGGTGCGCCTTTGTTCGGTTGAACGCCGGAGGTTTCGCCTTTGCGCGGGCCCATTGCAGCCACGTCGGCCTGCGGAACCAGCTTGGAGGTGAACGCCATGTAGCTCGGGTTCAGGAAGGCAATCTGGCGAACCGGGTCAACCGAAATGCCACCCCAGTCAAACACGCCGAAGTTGCCTGGATACACGATCGAGCCTTGCAGCGATGGCGGGGTGTACATGCCGTCATAGCGCAGGGACTTGAAGTTGATCCGGCACAGCATCTGGTCGAATGGGGTTACGCCCCACATGTCGCGTTCGGTCAAGACCGGAGGAATCATGTTCAGGTCAGAACGTGGCTGTGTCGGTGCAGTGTGGTCACCTTCAACAGCGCCGCCCGGGGCCGGAACCTCGGTGATCGGCACAATGGCTTCGCCAGTGCGACGGTCCATCACGTAGATGCTGCCTTGTTTGGTGGAAGCCAGCAGGGCCGGTTTCACGCCATCGGCGGTTTTCAGGTCCATCAGGGTTGGTTGACCACCTACGTCCATGTCCCACAGGTCATGGTGAGTAAGCGGACGGTACCAGCGGACTTTACCGGTGTTGATGTCCAGGGCGGTGATGCCAGCGGCATAACGCTCGGAATCTTCGGTACGGTCGCCACCATATTGGTCAGGCGTCTGGTTGCCCATCGGCAGGTACAGCATGCCGAGGTCTTCGTCGACAGCGAACATCGACCACATGTTTGGCGAGTTACGGGTGTAGGTTTCGCCTTCAGCAATCGGAGTGGTTTTCTCCGGGTTGCCGCTGTCCCAGTTCCATACCAGCTTGCCGGTACGTACGTCGTACGCACGGATCACGCCCGATGGCTCGTCGTTGGAAATGTTGTCGGTCACGTGGCCGCCAATCACGACCAGATCTTTGGTCACGGCAGGTGGCGAGGTGGAGTAGTAACCACCCGGAGCAAAGGTACCGATGTTGTGACGCAGGTCTACCGCGCCATTGGTGCCGAAGTCTTCGCACACTTTACCGGTGTCGGCGTTCAGGGCGATCAGACGGGTGTCGGCAGTCGGCAGGAACAGGCGGCGCGGGCACGAGTTGCTGGATGTAGCAGCAGCAGCAGGCTCGGCAGCGCTTTGTTCAGTGCTGACTTTGGCGTAGGCGTTTTCGTCGTGATAAGTCACGCCGCGGCAGGTCATGTGTGCCCAGCCTTTGAAGTTTTCAGCGTTCTGAGTGCTGATCTTCGGATCGTAACGCCAGATTTCCTTACCGGTATCCGGGTCAAGGGCTATGACCTGGCTGTGCGGGGTACACACATACAGCATGCCGTTGACTTTCAGCGGGGTGTTCTCGGCGGTTGTTTCGCCGGGATCGCCTTCACCAGGGATGTCACCGGTGCGGAATGTCCAGGCTGGTACCAGCTTGTGGGCATTTTGCGGGGTGATTTCTTTCAGCGGCGAGTAACGGTCACCAAAGGCGGTACGACCGTAGGACTGCCAGTCACCATCGGGCATGGCCGGTGCAGCGTTGGTCATGCCAGGTACGGCATCACGGTCCAGTTGGCCTTTGATTTCACCCGGGCTGGTGAACTGGCTGGCCAGTGCAGCCAGACCGGCCAGCACTACGGCAACGCTCAGTGCGCCGGTGGCAACCGGTGCCGACTGACCGCGCAGGACAGGGCGACGGAACCATGGCAGCAGCAGGACGATACCGATGGCGAACCACATGGCCAGGCGTGGCACCAGTTGCCACCAGTCCAGACCGACTTCCATCAGTGCCCATACGGTGCTGGCGAACAGTACCAGTGCGTACAGGGTCAGTGCTGCGCGGCGCCCGGCAATCAGCAGTGCGCCCGACAAGCCAAAACCGATCCCGGCCAGCAGGTAGTACCACGACCCGCCCAGCGTGACCAGTTTGATACCCCCGGCCAACATGGCCAGGCCCATTAGCAGCAGCAAGATACCGAGAAGGCTCGGTAGCAGGCGGCTTCGACTGAAAGCACCTTCAGTGCTCATAGTGTGGTTCTCCGTTGCGTTTGAGGTGTTCCCGCGAGGGTGGGGTCTTTAAGGGACGAACCGACGCGGGAGTGAATCAGCTAAATAGGTGTTCGATCACAACCTTCAAGGTTGTTGTTGCAGTCCGTTTGTCAGAACGCACTTTGAATTTTCAGACCGCCAATCAGTGCGTCATCCAGCTGGCTGACGCCGCCCGGGTGGCGGATGTACTGCAGGTTCGGTCGAACGGTCAGCCAGTTGGTGACGTGGATGCCGTAGTACAGCTCGGC
Organism: Pseudomonas bubulae; assembly: GCF_900618535.1. Classification (GTDB taxonomy): domain Bacteria; phylum Pseudomonadota; class Gammaproteobacteria; order Pseudomonadales; family Pseudomonadaceae; genus Aquipseudomonas; species Aquipseudomonas bubulae. The sequence continues at coordinate 545,331 of NZ_UYJA01000002.1, forward strand.
GCTGTATTCAGTGTCCTGGGGAGGCAGGTAGTCCGGGTTGTCGAAATCGTAGATGGCGCGGGCCTGGTTAGTGGCCTGGGCGTTCTTGCGATAAGCCGGGTTGACGTGAACGCGCGCCATGGCAAAGCCGATATCGTCCTTGGGACGGGCATCGAACACGCCTTTGTAGACGACGCCAGCCTGGACGTAGTTGTCCACGGCATTGGTTTTCTTGTCGTGCATGGTGGCATTGGCAAACACACTCAAGCCCCTCGACTGGTCGCTGGCACGGGTAGTGAGCTGTTGTTGCACGCCCAGCCACATCCCGTGTTTGCTTGAACTGCTGCGATACGCTTCACCGGTCAAGGCTGCTGGCTGGCCGTTGGCATCTTTGTAAGCATCTGTTGCCTTGGCATTACTGTAGTAGTAACCCGCGCGGTATTCCCCTGGCAGGCCATTAATTTTTGGCGTCCACACCAGTTCGATCGGCAGTACTGCGCCCTGGGTGCCGCTGCCGCTGAGCTTGAAGCCGTTGCCGCGATCCAGGTTGGACGGGTTTTGCTCATAGGCACCGACCTGTGCGTACAACTCGGGGGTGAGGTGATACTTGACCCGCAGGGCCCACTGGCTGACGGGCCAGTTGTACCAGATGCTGCCGGCCCAGTTGCCCACCTGTGAGCCGCAGAACGCCAGGTTCTGGAAATCGCAAGGGAACGAGTTGAAATCTTCGCCCTGACCAAAGCGGCCGACTTTGATGTCGAGCTTCTGGTCAAAGAATTTCTGCTGGTACCACATTTGCGTCAGGCGCGTGGTCTGGCCACGGCCCCAGACTTCCTGGGCCGATGTGAAACCGCCCACCCGTGGATCGTTGATGCGGTCATTGCTGATGTTGTTGCCGCTGCGATGGGTGATGGTCAGCTGAAATTCAGCGTCGTCCCAGCCCAGGATCTTTTGCAGGTCCAGGTGCGTGCCCAGGCCGAACTGGTCGCTGTAGCGCGCCGTGCGGTCATGGTCATAGCCGCCGTGCAGGTTGGAGCCGACTTCGCCTACATAGTCGAGGGAAAAGGAGTAACCCTGCTTTTCCAGTTCGCTACGGGTACCACCCCAATCGCCGAGCATCCACTTGGAGTCAGCGTCAAAGGCGGGGGCCGCCTGCACGCAAGTAGCCAGGCCCAGAGCGGTAATGCCGCCGATCAAAGCCAGAGCTTTTTGCCCGGCAACAGGAAGCAGCGCGCTGTGTTTGCGCATATTCAGGAATGTGGACATAGGTCGAGATGCGAGTCTTTATAGGTATGGCTGTGGCAGTGGGTAGCGCTGTCTTTGAGGGCAGGGCTGACACTTCAGAGTTAAGGGCGGAATGAATCGTTTCAGCCCTTTATGCGGAAATGATAAAGCCCCGAAACGTTTAGAAACAGCACTTTAAGTGACATGGATCATTTCTGATTCAGTAACAGTGTGCTGCGACGGTTCGTCCCAGGGCTCTTTTGTCGCGCCCCGACTTGATTGGAGGCCGCGTATTTACTGCTGTGCAGCTTAGAACGTGGTGCGCAGGCCTACCTCGATACCGCGCCCCGGTGCGGGGGCGATGTCACGTAAAATAGAACTGGCATAACGCACGGTCTGGTTGGTCAGGTTGTCGCCTTTGACAAACGCCAGCCACTGGCTGCTGCCCACATCGAAGTGATAACCGGCACTGGCGCCCAGAGTGGTGTAGCCATCAGTGCCCGATTCGTTGGCCGGCACACGGCCCTGATTGCTGGCATGTTCGACGTCAACCCGCGCTTGCCAGCGGTCCATTTCCCACAGCAAGCCGCTGCTCAGGCGCAGCGGGGCAATCCGCGGCAAGGCTTCGCCGGTGTCGAGGTTGGTGGCGCGGGTGTAGTCGCCCGACAGTTCCAGTGCAAACTTGCCATAGGCACTTTCTCCGAGCTTCCAGTGATCCTTGGCCTCAAAGCCGGTGAAACGCGCCCTCACCCCGGAATAGGTGTATTCCGGAATGCCGTCGGCGTCTGGCTCGCCTTCGTCGTTCAGTGTACGACCTGTACCCAGCAGACCGATGTAATTGGAGAAGTGGCTGTAGAACACCCCGATGCTGCCATTGTGGGTGCCATTGTCGAAGCGCAGAGCCAGGTCGCTGGATACGGCTTTTTCCTTCGACAGATTGGCGTTACCTACTTCATAGGTGCCGGTAGCGACGTGGGCGCCATTGGCGTACAGCTCGTAGAACGTTGGTGCGCGTTCGGTGTAGCCCAGGGTGGCCGCCAGCGACCAGATCGGGGTGAGGGTGAACACGGCGCCTGAAGACAGGCTGCCCGCCGTGAAGCTCCTTGAACGGTCCGCCGCGGCAAAGCGCTCATTGCCCTTGGCGTCCGGGTCGACCACGGTGCGCTCAAGGCGCCCGCCGAGGCTCAGTTTGAGGCGCTCGGTGGCCTGCAGTTCTTCAAGCACAAACAGGGCGCCGCTGTTGGTGTCGGTTTGCGGTACGAAAGCTTCTTCACCAAGGGCCGAAAATTCGTTGCGATTGACCTGTGCGCCAATGACACCCTCAACCGGGCCGATTGGTACATGGCGGGCTTCAACGCGGGCTTCGTAGCCCTTGTTCTTGAACGTGGTGCCGACTTCGCCGCCCTCGATTTCGCGGTGCTCGTAATCGGTGTAGCCGGCATCTATTTTCAGCGAGCTGAACGGGCCTTGCAGGTTGCGGATTTCGGAGGCAAAGGCGTAGTGATCCTGCTTCATGCGGATGCGTACGTCCTGCTCGGCCGGTGAGCCGTAGTTGGCGTCGTAAGTGCTGTACGACAAGCCTGCGTAACCATCTTCCCAGGTGTAGGAGCCGCCCACGGCACCGCCGTCCTGCCGGCCATTGCTGTTACCCAGACGGCCTTTTTTCTCGTCACCGTCTTCGCTTTCGGGGGCATGACGGCTGCGGGCATAGCCGGGGATTTTCAGGTCGTTGAACTCGCGGGCGTTGGCATCCAGATGCAGGGCGAAGGTGCCATCACCGGCTTCCAGCTTGCCCGCGCTGCTGCGGGTGGTGTCGGCACCGCCGTAGCGCAGTTCGCCTGCCCCGTGAATGCCGTCGATGGCGGTAGTGGGGATACGGTTGTCGAAGGTGTTGACCACGCCGCCAATGGCGTTGCCGCCGTACAACAGGGCGGCAGGGCCGCGAACAATTTCGATTCGTTCGACGTTGACCGGGTCCAGCGGTACCGCGTGGTCATAAGACAGCGATGAGGCATCCAGAGCGCCGACGCCGTTGCGCAAGATGCGAATACGGTCGCCATCCAGGCCGCGAATGATCGGTCGGCTAGCGCCGGGGCCGAAGTAGGACGAAGACACGCCGGGTTGTTTGTTGAGGGTTTCGCCCAGGCTGCCTTGCTGATTAAGGGTCAGGTCGTCGCCTTCCAGTACCGTTGTGGGTGAGGCCAGCTGGGTGTTGCCCAAGGGGTTCCCGGTAATGACTTGCTGGGGCAGATCGAGGGCGTAGGCCGGGGAGGCGAGCAGCAGTGCGGTGGCGAGCGGCGTTAGACGAAGGCGACGCAAGTGACGCGGGAGTGCAGGGGAGGACATTACAAGTTCCTTGGCAGGGTGACGAAAGAAAGCGGCGCTGAGCGCTCTTTGACTGGACAGGTATGGTTACAATATAACATCACTTTAATCTGTCAAAGCGGAACTTTCATTTCTGCCCCGGGACACGGCTAGACTGGTTGCTTGGCGAATGCACTTCCCCCTGAGCAGGTGCTCGGCTAAGGTGCGCGGCTTTCTCTCTTTTGCTTTAAAGGCCCGGCATGACTGAACCCAACAACAACCCATTGCACGGCGTGACGCTGGAACAGATCCTCACTGCGCTGGTGGCGCATTACCAGTGGCAGGGGCTGGCCGAGCGCATTGATATTCGCTGCTTCAAGAGCGACCCGAGTATCAAGTCGAGTTTGACGTTCCTGCGCAAAACCCCTTGGGCGCGGGAAAAGGTCGAAAAGCTCTATGTGAAATACGCCCGTACCAAGCGCGAGCTTTGATCGGCACATGAGTGCGTTGTCCAGGCACAGGCTCTGCCTGCTGCTGGCGATCCTGGGCTGGAGCGGCCTGGCGATTCAGCTTGAGCTGGTACTGTTCGCCCGCTGGCAGAGCGGTGCGAGTGTGGTGGGTGGGCTGGTGAGCTATTTCAGTTTTTTCACCATTTTGACCAACACCCTGGCCGCCAGCGTACTGACCTGTGCAGCCGATACCCCCCCGTCAAAAGCCAGGGCGTTTTTCTTGCAACCGTGGGTTAGCAGCGGCATTGCTGTCAGCATTATCGTGGTGGGAGCGGCGTATAGTCTGTTGCTGCGCCAACTCTGGCAGCCTGAAGGTCTGCAATGGCTAGCCAATGAGATATTGCATGACGTGATGCCGGTGCTGTTTACGCTGTACTGGTGGTTTTACGTGCCCAAGGGGTTGTTGCGCGTGAGCCATATCGGACTCTGGATGCTGTATCCGCTGCTGTATTTCGCCTACATCCTGTTGCGTGGGCACCTGCTGGGTGTGTACCCGTATCCGTTTGTCGATGTCGAAAAACTGGGCTATTGGCAGACGTTTATCAATGCTGGCGGAATTCTGGCGGGGTTTGTGGCGGTGGCATTGGGGGTGGTGGCGGTGGATCGTCTCAGGGGGCGCAAGTACTTGTAGCAGCTGCCGAAGGAACGAGGCTGCGTTCGGCTGCGAAGCAGTCGTATACACTGAGAACCGGGGTTAACTGGCTCAGCGTGGTGTCTGATATTGCGACGACTACGTCGCCGAACCCAGCCACGTTCCTTCGGCAGCTGCTACGGGGTGTAGGAGCAATTACTCTTCGGTACTGCCATCCAGGCGCCAGTAGCCCACAGCCTTGACGAATTCTTCGTTCAGGCCGTGGGTGTCCAGCAGCACTCGGCGCACTTTGCGCGACAGCGCGCTTTCGGTGGCCACCCAGGTGTACAGCGCACCTTCGGGGATGCTCAATGCTTCGACGGTTTTAAGCAGGTCCTCGCCCGGTACATCACGGTGTACCCAGATCACGTCAACCGCTGCGGCGCTGTGCAGGGGTTGTTCTTCAAGCGCGTTTTCGACCTCGATCACCACCAGGGCACGGCGGTTGGCAGGCAGCTCTTCAAGGCGCCGGGCAATGGCCGGCAGCGCGGTTTCGTCACCGATCAGCAGGTAGCTGTCAAAGATGTCCGGTACTACCATCGAACCGCGCGGCCCGCCGATATGCAGATACTGCCCGGGCGTGGCCTGGGCGGCCCAAGTGGCTGCCGGGCCGTCACCGTGCAGGACAAAATCGATGTCCAGCTCAAAGGTGTTCAAGTCAAAACGGCGTGGGGTGTAGTCGCGCATCGGCGGCATTCCACCTTTTTGCCCGGCGCTCAGTTCCAGGGTTTCCAGCGCTGCCTGTTCTTCGGCGGTCTGCGGAAAAAACAGCTTTACATGGTCATCGCTGCCCAGGCTGACAAACCCCGTCAGCTGTGGGCCTCCCACGGTAATTCGGCGCATGCGCGGGGTCAGGTCGACCACGCGCAGCACTTCGAGTTTACGACGTTTGATTTCATGCATGACCCGGTGAATGGTCTGGGGTGTGGCAGCATTCATTCAGCGTTCTCCTGCGCAGGCTGGGCAGATACAGGGCCATCGACGATGGCTTTGGCGGTGTTGTTGAGCAAGTCGCGTACCCGCAGGATTTCTGCCGGGCTCCAGCGACCGTGGTGCATTTGTAGGGCATGGCGCAGGTTGTGCACCGCCTCGTGAATCTCGGCCGGGCGATCATGGCCGCGCAGTGAGCGCTTGCTGACGTCGATGCGCATCCGCACGCCATCGAGTGCTACCGCCTGATCGGTCAGGTACTGGCGACCGGCATCGGTCACGGTATAGCGTTTTTTTCCGCCTTCGGCGTCGCCCTGAATCAGCTCGCTCTCTTCAAGGAAGGTCAGCGTGGGGTAGATCACGCCAGGGCTGGGGCTGTAGGCACCGTCGAACAAACCTTCGATCTGGCGGATCAGGTCGTAGCCGTGGCAGGGCTGCTCGGCGATCAGCGCCAACAGCAATAACTTCAGATCGCCCGGGGCAAAAACCCGGGGGCCGCGGCCACCGCGTTCGCGACCGGGGCGTTTCTCGAAGCCGTCTTGACCCGCGCCATGTTCGCGGTGATGGGGATGATGGTCTCTCATTGTCTTTTCGCTCTCTCATTAAGTTAGATATAACTTAAGATATATCTTAAGGAATGTAAAAACCCAGTCGACGAACGGTAATGATTCTCAATGGGAGTGCTCCCACAGCTTGGCTATTTCGCTGCGGTTTGTACTGGCGCAGGTGCCAGACACAAGGTGTTGGTGCCTGGTTGCAGATACGGCGTAAGGATCGGTGCCATGCCCTTGAGCACTTGCACCGGCAGTGCCGAGGTGAATTTGAAAGCCTCGGCCGAGCGTCCGGGAACGAACGCAGTCAAGGTGCCGAAGTGATGCTCGCCGATATAAAACACGAAGGTCGCCGTGCGATTGATCGACTTGGAGCTAAGGATACGTCCGCCAGCACCCATGCTTTCGATGCGGTTGTCGCCGGTGCCGGTCTTGCCGCCCATGGCCAGGGGTGTGCCGTCGTCGAGCTTGAAACTGCCCGATACCCGTCGCGCCGTACCGGCATCCACCACTTGCGACAGGGCTTCGCGCAGTGCCGTGGCTACTTCGCTGGGCATGACCCTTACGCCTGCGTCAGGGTCGTTGACCAGGCGGGTTTCATAGGGAGTATCTGCGGCGAAATGCAGGGTATCAATGCGTAATACCGGCAAACGTACGCCATCGTTAAGGATAATGCCCATCAGCTCGGAAAGTGCCGCCGGGCGATCCCCCGAACTGCCCAGTGCGGTGGCGAGAGACGGCACCAGGTGGTCGAAGGGGTAGCCGACTTTTTGCCAGCGCTGATGGATATCAAGGAAGGCTTCGATCTCCAGCATGGTGCGGATGCGGCTGTCGCGGGCGCTCTTGTGCCGGCTTTTAAACAGCCAGCTGTAAACTTCCTGACGCTCATGTTCGCTGGCGTCGACAGCTTGCTGGAAGGTGGCCTGCGGGTTATTGAGCAAATACCCCAGTAACCACAGATCCAGCGGGTGGACTTTGGCGATATAGCCCTGGTCAGGCAGGTTGTAAGCGCCGGGGCCATAGCCTTGGTACAACTTGTCCAGACGCTCGTCGGTGATCTTGTCGTTAGTCAGATGCGAGCGCACGAAGCGGTTGAAGGTAGCCTGATCGGCATGGGGGAACAGGTAACGATGCACTGCCGACATGCGAATGGCGGTGGGGTGCATGCTGTCCAAGAAGGTATCAAGGCGGGCCTTTGAGTCTTTCCCGCGGTATTTTTTCCAGAACTTAAGCATGAAGGTGGTGCCTTCGCGGTCGGCGAAACGACTGAGGTATTCCTGGCGCATCGGGTTGCTGTCGTCACTGAGCAGGTCCGCGTTATTGCTCGGCGACTGATAGCTGGTGTAGCGCACCACGTCGCGCATCAGGCGCACAAAGGGGAGGTTGATCGACTCACGGATCGAATCGCGCAGCGTCGCGATGCGGTTGTTGTCCTGGCTGCGAAAGTTGTGGAAGTGATGCATACCGCCACCGGTAAAAAAGCCTTCGCCGGGGTTGGCCGAGTACTGACGGTTGAGTGCGGCATCCAGCATGGGTGTCAGTTGTGCACCAGGATTTTCGATCAGGTACGCCAGTGCCCAGCGGGTCAGCGGATCCTGGTGGGTGATGGGGATTTTTTTCAGCGTCGTGCCAGGCTGGCCGCCGTAACGGTCATGCAGCTCGGCAATGATCTGCAGATAGGTGGTCAACACCCGCAGTTTGGCGGTGGAGCCCAGTTCCAGTTTGCTGCCTTCATTTATATCGAAGGGCTGGTCGGTGCTGTCGGTCTGTACCCGGGCGCGGGCGCCGTCCGGCGTAAGTTCAAACAGGGTGAAGCTGTAGCGCACTTGCGCGGTACTGGTGGGCGTTAGCAGGTAGGGGCCGAGCAGGCCGATTTTGCCGGCAAATGCCGGGTTTGCCAGCTGGCGCAGGTAGTCACTGACCTGGCCCTGCAAGTCGCCCTGCAAGGTGCTGGTGGCAGACAGGTCCAGGCGGTCGAGGTCATACAGCGGGCGTTTGAGCAGCACCGAAAGGCGGCTGCGGGCTACGCTGATGCCCTTGTTGGTTTCATTCGGTTGCAGGGTTGGCGCCTGCGCCCAGTCGCGGTAAGTCACGCGGCTGGCCAGCGCGGCGGCGGTCAGGGCCGGGTTGATCACATTGTTCTGCGCCAGCAGGCGGATATGGCTGTCGGTCAGTTGCGCGAGCTCATCACGGCCCTTGGCCAGGTAGTGTGAGGGCCGACGTTGGGCGATCATCAGCGACAGCACTTCACGCAGGGCCAGGCCTCTTGATGCGAGGCTTTTTGGGTCAGTGGCGGTACTGCTCAGTTGCTGGTTGATCTGATTGAAATCGGCGCCGTACCACACCCGCAACCCTTCGGCCATGCCGTGAACCTCGCCGTGGCCAGGCACCGCCGACAGTGGCACGCTGTTGAGGTAATCACGCACCACCTTTTGCCGGGCTGGCAGGGTTTGCGGGCCGTTCTGATAGGCACGCACGCTGGCAGAAACCATCTGGCGCAATTTTTCGCCGCCTGAGAGCGTCAGCCCATCGGGAGAGTGCCGATACTTTTCCAGTTGGGTGGCCAGGGTACTGCCGCCCGCAGATTGCCCCGGCAAGTGCAGCAGTTTTGCAGCCTGGGAGTAGGCCGCCATGGCAAAGCGCGGCCAGTCCACGGCAGGGTTGGCCTGGGGTTCATCAGGGTTGAGCAGGTTGCGGTTTTCGATAAACAGCAAACTGTGAACCACCAGCGGGGGGATGCTTGCAAAGCTGGGATACAACTGCTGCGGGTACTTGTACTGATAAAGCGAACTGCCAGCGCAGTCGGTGATCGAGAGTCCGGTCTGAATTTTTTCTGAATAGGGTACGAAAAACCCTTTCTCGCTATAGCTCAAGAGCGCTGGTGAAAAGCGGCTTTGTTGAGTAATGACGTAATCACGTTTTTGAAGGCGTGCCAGAAAGTCGCCCAGTGCGCTGTAACCCAAGCGTTTATCGAAAGGGCCTGCGCCGGGATAAAGCATCGCGTTGCTGGGCCCTTCGTGCATCGAATAGCTGAGCGACGCAGCAAAACGGCTGAACTCGCGGGCTTGCAACTTGGAACTGCGCACCTCCTGGGCCATCACAAACCACAGCACAACCAGGACGGCCAGCACCCCAAGCCCGAGCACAAACCATCCATAACGCCTGGGCTCAGGAGGTTGTGGCGCAGGTGCGGCATCGTCCGTTACAGCTGATGACACACTCGTCTTGCTGGAGTTGGAGTTCCACAGTACGCCCATAGTCGACAGATCCAGGTACGCATATTGGTTGCGCTTGATAGAAGCGTAGACGCTGGCAGATTCAGGTGAAAAATTTGTGAGGCTTATCTGGTGTTTCTATAGGCACGGTCTGCTGAATGGCTCTCATAAATCCAGGGTCGGGATGCATCCACAACGTGGCTTACCCATGTAAGTGCAGGAATAGAGCCTTTGCGGCAGGTAAATAGGTCCTAGGTAGGGGCATGACTGTGCACCAACGCTGTGCAATACTCGCCGCCGATCTCAGCAGGGCATTTCTCTTTTGACCTACCGACCTACAAGGTCCAGGCCGGTCAGGGGGGCAAGACAGCTAACCCGCCCGTCTTTTCGAACGCTCTGTTGATGGATACCCAATAACAATACGAGGTTGTACTTTTATGCCAGTCGGCAACCACCAGCCCCACGCAGATAGCGTGCAGGGCGGTCCACTCAAACGCGAACTGGGCGAGCGCCACATTCGCCTGATGGCGCTTGGTGCCTGTATCGGCGTAGGCCTGTTCCTGGGCTCGGCCAAAGCAATCGAAATGGCCGGACCGGCCATCATGCTGTCCTACATCATCGGCGGCCTGGCCATTTTGGTGATCATGCGTGCACTGGGCGAAATGGCCGTGCACAACCCGGTAGCCGGTTCGTTCAGCCGCTACGCGCAGGACTACCTCGGCCCGTTGGCCGGGTTTCTGACCGGCTGGAACTACTGGTTCCTGTGGCTGGTGACCTGTGTCGCGGAAATCACCGCCGTGGCGGTGTACATGGGCATCTGGTTCCCCGATGTACCGCGCTGGATCTGGGCCCTGGCGGCGCTGATCAGCATGGGCTCGATCAACCTGATCGCGGTCAAGGCGTTTGGCGAGTTCGAGTTCTGGTTTGCCCTGATCAAGATCGTCACCATCATTGCGATGGTCTTCGGCGGTATCGGCATTATCGCGTTCGGCTTCGGCAATAACGGAGTCGCTCTGGGTATTTCCAACCTCTGGGCTCACGGTGGTTTTTTGCCCAACGGGATCCAGGGCGTATTGATGTCCTTGCAGATGGTGATGTTCGCCTACCTGGGCGTCGAGATGATCGGCCTGACTGCCGGCGAAGCCAAGAACCCGCAAAAGACCATTCCGAGTGCGATTGGCTCGGTGTTCTGGCGCATTCTGCTGTTCTACGTCGGCGCACTGTTCGTGATTCTGTCCATCTACCCATGGAACGAAATCGGCACCTCGGGCAGCCCGTTTGTAATGACCTTTGAACGTCTGGGCATCAAGACGGCAGCAGGCATTATCAACTTTGTGGTGATTACTGCGGCATTGTCGTCGTGCAACGGCGGCATTTTCAGCACCGGTCGCATGCTCTACAGCCTGGCGCAAAACGGCCAGGCCCCGGCCAACTTCGCCACCACTGCGAAAAACGGTGTGCCGCGTCAGGCGTTGCTGCTGTCGATTGCCGTGCTGCTGCTGGGGGTTGTGCTCAACTATATGGCGCCGGAGAAGGTGTTTGTCTGGGTGACGGCCATTGCCACCTTTGGCGCAATCTGGACCTGGTTGATGATCCTGCTGGCGCAACTGCGCTTTCGCAAGAGTCTGAGCCCGCAGGAAGCGGCAGCCCTGAAGTACCGTATGTGGTTGTACCCGTACAGCTCTTACGCGGCATTGGGGTTCTTGTTTATGGTGGTCGGGTTGATGGCCTACTTCGAAGAAACCCGAATCGCACTGTTTGTAGGCCCAGCCTTCCTGATCCTGCTGACCGTGCTGTTCTATGTGTTCAAGCTGCAGCCTACGCAGCGCACGCAGACTCACTGACAATGTGGGAGCGGGCTTGCTCGCGATAAAAGCACCTCGGTTGGTCAGACCAACCGCGGCGTTCCCATCGCGAGCAAGCCCGCTCCCACAACAGCTTTCGCTACTTGCGGTTCAGACGCTTGTTCCAGTCCAGCCAGGCCGCCAGCACGGCCATGATCCCCACGCCCATCAGGGCGCTGAATACCTTTACGACAAACCCGTCACCGCCCAGCGCATTGAGCATGTCAGCCAACGGCGCCAGGATCACTCCCAGACAGAACACTTCCAGCGAATAGCGGCCCATGCGGCATGCCTGGCGGGCCACCCGGTTATTCAGCCAGTTGCCGTGGGGCACCACTTTGGCCGCCACATAAGCCAGGGCCAGAAAATGCAGCAGGCGTACCGGTGAAAGGTTGGTCTTGCTGATCGGGTACAGGTACTCGCCCAGCCAGAGCGGCATGAGCGCATCGTGAAACTGCGGCCATCGCCATGACAGTGCCAGCAGGCCGGTCACCAGCAGATAGAGTACTGTTCCCAAAAACACCGGTTGACGCGACAGGGGACGGTTTTGCGCAGCCTTGGGTTGCTGCCCGTGGATCGCTGCTGCACCGCCCAGAATAAACAGAAACTGCCAGGCCATAGGGTTGAAAAACCACACGCCGCCTTCCTGAGCCGCGAGGTTCCACACCGGCGCCAGCAAGTACAGGGCCAGGGACGCGGCAACCACATAGCCTGCCTTGCGCAGCAGCATCGGCAGCACCAGCGGCAAACCCAGCAACAGCACGATATACAGCGGCAGCGGGTCCATCAGGTTGGGTTTGAAGCGCAGCAGCAGTTCGTCGGTGAGGGCCTGTTGCGGATTGCTCAGGAAGTACTGAAGGCCCATTTCCTGCACCAGGTCACGGGTTTCGACATGGTTGTTGGCAAAAAACACGATGCCCATCAGCACCGCCAGCAGGAAGATATGCACCACATACAGCACCCAGGCGCGGCGCAGGATCTTCACGCTGGCGACCAACAAACCGTCACGTTGAGCGATTTTGCCGTAGGCCAGCACGGCGGCATAACCGGCCAGGAATACAAAAATCTCCGCAGCATCGCTGAAGCCGAAATTGCGCACCGTAAATTCGGCCAGCGGGTTGTGCGGGATGTGGTCCCAAAAAATAAAAATCAGCGCCAGCCCGCGAAAAAAATCGATGCGGTGGTCGCGTCCGTTCAGCGTCACGGCGAGTACTCAAACAAAGGGTTTAATTAAGACCGACGGGCGCAGCGGAGGTTGCGCGCCGCGTATCGGCGGCGCGCAGGGTGATGGTATTACGGGTTAAATGCAAAGGTTGGATATTACTGAATGTCTCGAGCTACTGCTCGAACACACCCGCCAGCGCCTTATTTCAGCGCGGCCTGCTGGTGGGCCGTCAGGCCGCCGCTATTTCGTTGGCCTCAAAGCTATCCGAACGGGCCATTTGCCACATGCGTGAATAGAACTCGCCATTGACCTCGCCGGTGAGCAGTTCGCCGGGCTTGAGGAACACATGCAACTGTGAGAACAGTTTGATTTCGGTGGCGGACATGCGTCGTACCAGGTGCTTGGCCTTGAGCTGCGCCGGATGCTCCAGGCCAGCCGCAGCCAGCATTTCGGCCAGGGCCTTGAGGGTGTTCTGGTGGAACTGCACAACCCGTTGGGCCTTGTCCGGCACTACAAGCGCTCGCTGGCGCAAGGTGTCCTGGGTGGCCACGCCGGTGGGGCACTTGTTGGTATGGCAACTCTGCGACTGAATGCAGCCAATGGCAAACATGAAGCCTCGCGCCGAGTTGGCCCAGTCGGCACCGATGGCCAGCACGCTGGCAATATCGAATGCGCTGACAATCTTGCCGCTGGCGCCGAGCTTGATCTTGTCACGCAGGTTCAGGCCCACCAGGGTGTTGTGGACGAACAACAAGCCTTCGCGCAGCGGTGCGCCAATGTGGTCGGTGAACTCTACGGGCGCCGCGCCGGTGCCGCCTTCCTTGCCATCAATCACGATAAAGTCCGGCAGGATACCGGTTTCCAGCATGGCCTTGGCAATGCCCATAAATTCCCATGGATGACCCAGGCAAAACTTGAAGCCTACGGGCTTGCCGCCGGACAGCTCACGCAACTGCGCGATAAATTGCATCAGCTCGATAGGCGTTGAAAAGGCGCTGTGGCGCGAAGGCGAGATGCAGTCTTCACCCATGGGCACACCGCGGGTTTCGGCGATTTCCGCGGTCACTTTATGCTTGGGCAGGATACCGCCATGGCCTGGTTTGGCGCCCTGGCTCATTTTGATTTCAATCATCCGCACTTGTGGCGTGCGAGCCTGGGCGGCAAAACGCTCAGGGTCGAAACGCCCGTCCGAAGTGCGGCAACCGAAGTAGCCACTGCCCAGTTCCCAGGTCAGGTCACCACCATGCTCACGGTGATAGGAGCTGATACTGCCTTCACCCGTGTCGTGGGCAAAGTTACCGAGCTTGGCACCCTGATTGAGGGCGCGGATGGCGTTGGCGCTCAGTGAGCCAAAGCTCATGGCTGAAATATTGAAGATCGACGCCGAGTACGGCTGGCTGCATTGCGGGCCGCCCACCACGATGCGAAAGCTGCTGGGGTCGGTCAACGGGGCCGGGCGCATGGAGTGACCGATAAATTCAAAACCGGGCTGGTAAACGTCAACCAGAGTGCCGAAAGGCTTGTCGGCACTCTCATTCTTGGCTCGTGAGTACACCAGCGAACGTTGCGCCCGTGAGAAGGGCAGCGCATCGCTGTCAGATTCCAGCAGGTATTGGCGAATCTCTGGGCGGATGGCTTCCACCAGATAGCGAATATTGCCCAGGATCGGGTAGTTGCGACGCACGGCGTGGGGGCTTTGCAGCAAATCGAAAATCCCCAGCAGGCTCAAGGCCAGTGACACGGCCGTGAAGGGCCACAGCCACTCATGGTGCATAAAGGGCAGGCTGGCGAGGGTGAAGATGACGCAGAATGCAAAAAACGCATAACGGCTTAACAGTGACAGGCTCATACGGTTTCCTGTTTCAGGCTGGTCTGTTCCGCCGGGCGGTGATGCCTGGCGTGGTCAAGAACAGAAAAAGGACAATAGAACCCTCTCTTTGAGTCGGAGGTTTGCTGGGGGGAGTGTTGGTCATCTATCAAGCAAATGCCAACTCCCTGTCAGATTATTCATTGAACGGGATTTCATCTGTGGCAGCATCCCGACCAAAGTCGGGCACTTCATACAGAAGGCTCGGGTAAAAGTGACATCTGTGTATTTTCAGGGGCGTTGGGTCGTGCAATCCTTCTTGACCTTACTGTTTTGTTGGCCGAATTCCGTGACCTCATTTGAACCCGCAACCTCCAGAATCATTCGTATTGCCGCTGCCGTAGTGATTGGCCTCGATGGGCGGACCCTGCTGGTGCGCAAGCGCGGCACCCAGGCCTTTATGCAACCCGGCGGCAAGATCGATGCCGGTGAGCAGCCGGTCGACGCCCTGGCCCGTGAGCTGGAAGAGGAGCTGGCTTTGGTGATCGACCCGGCCAGCGCGACCTGGCTGGGCCATTTCGCTGCCCCTGCGGTCAACGAACCGGGTTTTGAGGTACAGGCCGAGCTGTTCCTGGTGCATATCAGTCAGCCCGTGGTGGCAGCGGCAGAAATTGAAGAAGTGCAGTGGATCGACCCCGAGGGCGATGGCGGCCTGGTACTGGCGCCGTTGACCCGGGATCTGGTCCTGCCGTTTTATCGCAATGCCTTGCAGTCCCGGACGGCCTGATGATTCCAGCCCATGAATTGCTGATTTTTGCTGCGGCCTGCCTGCTGTTGGTGCTGACGCCAGGGCCGAACATGATCTACCTGATCTCGCGCTCCATCTGCCAGGGGCGCAAGGCAGGCGTCACATCGTTGCTCGGGGTGGTGGCGGGTTTTTTCGTGCACATGTTTGCCGCCGCTGCGGGTTTGACGGCGGTATTTATGGCTGTACCGATGGCCTATGAGGCACTCAAGTGGGCGGGCGCCCTGTATCTGCTGTGGATGGCCTGGCAAGCTGTACGCCCGGGTGCCAGCTCACCGTTCGAAGCCCGGGACCTCGCGCCGGATGCCATGCCGAAGCTACTGACGATGGGCTTTATGACCAGCGTACTCAACCCCAAGGTGGCGGTCTTCTATCTGTCGGTTTTCCCGCAATTCATCAACCCGGAACACGGTTCGATGTTCACTCAGAGTATTGTATTGGGCCTGACTCAAATCAGCGTCAGCTTCACGGTTAACCTGCTGATCGCGCTGTTTGCCAGCGGTATTGCCGTGTGGTTTGTACGCAACCCGCTATGGCTGGCCGTGCAGCGCTATGTGATGGGCGGTGTGCTGGCCGCACTGGCGGTGAGGCTGATGCTGGAACAACGTAAAACCGTATGACCTGGACCCGTAATGGCTATAGAACTGCTTGAACCCGCAAACGCCAAGGCTTATCGCCAACTGATGCTTGAGGCTTATGCGCAGCACCCCGAGGCTTTTGTATCCTCCATAACCCAACGTGAGAAGTTACCGCTGAGCTGGTGGGAAGCAAAACTGGACGATGAACTGAGCGCCCTGTTCGGTGCTTTTGTCGATTCCCGACTGGTGGGCATTGTCGGCCTGGCATTCGAACCCTGGGAAGATGCCCGGCACAAGACCACGTTGTTTGGTTTGTATGTGTCGCAGGCTTTTCGTGGGCAAGGGCTGGGGGAGCATCTGGTGCAGGCGGTGGTTTCACTGGCTGAGCAAGAGCCCGAAACCAAGGTGATCGAACTGACGGTCAGCGTTAACAGCGATGCTGCACTGGCGTTGTACCAGCGCTGCGGTTTTGCACAGTCTGGGCTGGAAGACTGCGCAATTCGGGTGGGGGAGGCCTATTACGACCGGGTGCATATGCGCCGGTTGGTCAATATAGAAGAGAACTGACCGGGCTCTGGGTGGGAGCGGGCAAGCCCGCTCCCAAACTGCCTTGCCGTTGTCAGCGAACCGCACTCACGCCATCCAGCGTCGAAAATGACGTGTCCTTGGCTGTCAGCAAAAAGTCGCGCATATAAGGTGCATCCAGCATGTCGGCGCGAATCGCGGCGTAGAGTGTCGCAAACAGGCCTTTCTCGCCCAGGCGTTTGGCCTTCACATAACCCCGTGAGCTGTATTCATGCAGCGCCCAGTGCGGCATCCCGCAGACTCCCCGGCCGCTGGCTACCAGCTGCATCATCATCACTGTCAGCTCCGAGGTGCGAACCTGCGCAGGTTCTACATCGGCCGGCTCCAGGAAGCGGGTAAAGATGTCGAGGCGATCGCGCTCCACCGGGTAAGTGATCAGAATTTCGCTGCTCAAATCCTCAGGCACGATAAATGGCTTGCTGGCCAATGGATGCTGATTGGCCACTGCTAGCATGGCTTCATAGGTAAATAGCGGCACATAGGTCAGCCCGGCGATTTCCTGCGGGTCGGACGTGACCACCAGATCCAGATCGCCCCGGGCCAGTGCCGGCAAGGGTGCGAAGGCAAAACCGGATGCCAGATCCAGCTCGACCTCGGGCCAGGCATCGCGGAACTGGTCAATGGTCGGCATCAACCACTGGAAGCAGCTGTGGCATTCAATCGCCATATGCAGACGACCGGCCGTTCCGCCAACCAGACGTGCGATATCGCGCTCGGCACCGCGCAGCAGGGGCAGCATGGCATCGGCCAGTTGCAGCAGGCGCAAGCCGCCGCTGGTGAAGCGAACCGGTTTGGTTTTGCGCACAAAGAGGGGCATGCCCATGCGCTCTTCAAGCTCTTTGAACTGGTGGGATAAAGCGGACTGGGTCAGGTGCAGGCGTTCGGCTGCTTCGACCAGACTGTCTGACTCGCGCAACGCGTGCAGGGTTTTGAGGTGACGAATTTCCAGCACAGTGGCTCCATGAGTAACTTTGATGATCAACACGAAAACGTTGAGTTTGTCTCATGTTGTAGCGGGTGTCGATAATAGTGCCATTACTTACACGAAGGAATGTTGTTATGGCCCTGGCACACAATCTTGGTTTCCCCCGCATCGGCGCAGACCGCGAGCTGAAAAAAGCACTCGAAGCCTATTGGAAGGGTGATATTGACCAGGCCGCGCTGAAAGACGTTGGCCGCCAATTGCGTGCCACCCACTGGCAGTTGCAAAAAGACGCAGGCATCGATTTGTTGCCGGTCGGTGACTTTGCCTGGTACGACCAGGTGCTGACCCACTCATTGACGTTCGGCGTGATCCCCCCGCGTTTTTCCAGCACCCTGGACGAGCAGCGCCAGCCAACCCTGGATACCCTGTTTGGCATGGCTCGCGGTGCCAGTCAGAGCTGCTGCGGTGCTGAGCACGGCAAAGGCCAGTATGCCCAGGAACTGACCAAATGGTTCGATACCAACTACCACTATCTGGTACCGGAATTCAGTCAGGACCAGCGCTTTGATCTGAGCTGGAACGAGCTGTTTGAAGAAACGGCAGAAGCACAGGCGCTGGGCCATAAGGTCAAACCCGTGATCATTGGCCCGTTGACCTACTTGTGGCTGGGCAAGGCCAAAGGCAACGAATTCAACAAGCTCGACCTGCTGGAAAACCTGCTGCCGGTTTACGCTCAAATCCTGTCCCGCCTGGCTGAGCAGGGCGTGGAATGGGTACAGATCGACGAGCCGATCCTGTCGCTCGACCTGCCACAGGAATGGAAAAACGCCTTTGAACGCGCGTATCACATTCTTCAATACTCGCCACTCAAGAAGCTGGTTGCCACCTACTTCAGCGGCCTGGAAGACAACCTCGGCCTGGCGGTTGGCCTGCCGGTGGATGGCCTGCACGTGGATCTGGTGCGTGCTCCCGACCAGTTGCATGCCATTCTGGACCGCCTGCCGACTTACAAAGTGTTGTCCCTGGGCCTGGTCAATGGCCGCAACGTGTGGCGCTGCGATCTGGAAAACGCCCTGGCGCAACTGCAGGAAGCCGAAGAGCGTTTTGGCGATAACCTGTGGGTAGCCGGTTCCTGCTCGCTGTTGCACAGCCCGGTGGATCTGGACCGCGAAACCAAACTGGATGCCGAGCTGAAAAGCTGGTTGGCCTTCGCCAAGCAAAAGTGCGCTGAAATTGCAGTGCTGCGTGATGCGCTGAATATCCCGCAAGACCCCAAGGTACAAGAAGCCCTGGCCCAAAGTCGCGCCGTACAACAAAGCCGGGCCAGCTCGCCACGTATTCACAAGGCCGCCGTACAAGCCCGTATTGCAGCGATCACCGACGCCGACAGCCAGCGCCAGTCACCCTTTGCTGCACGGATCGAAGTGCAGCGTGCCCGCTTGAATCTGCCGGCATTCCCGACCACCACCATCGGCTCGTTCCCGCAGACTGCTTCGATTCGTCTGGCGCGTCAGTCTTACAAACAAGGCAAGTTGTCGACCAGCGAATACACCGACGCGATGCACAGCGAAATCCGCAACGCTGTACTGGTCCAGGAACGTTTGGGTCTGGACGTACTGGTACACGGCGAGGCCGAGCGCAATGACATGGTCGAGTATTTCGCCGAGCAACTGGACGGCTATGTGTTCACCCAATACGGCTGGGTACAGAGCTACGGTTCACGTTGCGTAAAACCGGCCATCATCTTCGGCGACCTGAGCCGCCCGCAGGCCATGACCGTTGAGTGGATCAAATACGCTCAGGGCCTGACCGACAAGGTGATGAAAGGCATGCTGACAGGCCCGGTGACCATGCTGATGTGGTCCTTCCCCCGCGAAGACGTATCGCGCAAAGTACAGGCGCAACAACTGGCTCTGGCGATCCGCGATGAAGTGGTGGATCTGGAACAGGCAGGGATCAAAATCGTGCAGATCGACGAAGCCGCGTTCCGTGAAGGTTTGCCGTTGCGCCGTGCACAGTGGCAGGAATACCTGGACTGGGCGGTGGAAGCCTTCCGTCTGTGTGCCTCGGGTGTGGGGGATGAAACCCAGATCCACACCCATATGTGCTACAGCGAGTTCAATGATGTGATCAAGTCGATTGCCGCGATGGACGCGGACGTGATCACCATCGAAACCTCGCGCTCGGACATGGAACTGCTTGATGCATTTGAAGCGTTCGACTATCCGAACGACATCGGCCCGGGTGTGTATGACATCCACTCGCCACGGGTGCCGGAAACGGCTGAGATGATCAAGTTACTGAGCAAGGCAGCGCAGCGTATTCCCGCTGAGCGGCTATGGGTCAACCCCGACTGCGGCCTTAAAACCCGGGCCTGGGCCGAGACTGAAGCGGCACTGATCAACATGGTCGCGGCAGCACGGCAACTACGCTTGCAAGCCGCTTGAGATCAATAGCCCCTCTCCCTCCGGGTGAGGGGCTTTGAGGTGTTACCTGACAATTTTATCGACATGAATATCCAGCTTTTTCAGGCGGTACCAGAAACTGCGCTCGGATATGCCGATTAACTGCGCCGCCGCAGCCTGTACGCCATTGGCCTGTTGCAGGGCACTTAGAATGTAGGCTTTTTCGACTTCGGCCAACGCGGCTTCCAGGTCGGGGGGCACGCTCGGTCCGGGGGCAAGCAAGGCACTGCTCTGGCCGGGTTGGGCACTGAACAGGTAGGGCGGCAGGTCACTGTCCTGGATAGTGCTGCTATTGGCCACAATGGTGGCGCGCTCCACGCAGTTTTGCAGTTCGCGAATATTGCCCGGCCAACTGTACTGGGCCATCGCCTGCAAGGCGCTGGGGCTGAAACCGGTGATGCGTTTGCCTGCGGTAGCACCCAGGTTATGGGCAAAGTGCCGCGCCAGCGAGGCGATGTCTTCAACGCGTTCGCGCAACGCGGGCAGCGGAATCGGGAAGACGTTCAGGCGGTAATACAAGTCTTCGCGAAACTCCTTGTCGGCTACGGCTTGCAGCAGGTTTTTGTTGGTGGCGGCGATGACCCGCACATCCACCTTGCGCTCTCGCGGATCCCCCACTGGCTCGATCACCCGTTCTTGCAGCGCCCGCAGGATTTTTGCCTGCAAGGCCAGGGGCATATCGCCCACTTCATCGAGAAACAGGGTGCCCTTGTCGGCCTGCATAAAGCGCCCGACCCTGTCTGCTACGGCGCCGGTAAACGCGCCTTTGCGGTGGCCGAACATCTCGCTTTCAAGCAGCCCCTCAGGAATCGCCGCACAGTTGACCGCGACAAAGGGTTTGTCGGCGCGGCTGCCGTGTTTGTGGATGGCGCGGGCGACCATCTCTTTGCCGGTACCGCTTTCGCCAGTCAGCAGGATCGTGGCGTTGCTCTCGCGTACCGAGTCGATGGCCTGCAGTACCCGGCGAAAGCTTGGGCTGTCGCCAATCAGGCTGTCGATGTGCTGGTGCTCGTCCAGCTCGGCGCGCATGCGCGCGTTGTCGCGCAAAATGTCGCGAAACTGCAGGGCTTTGCTGACCGTAATATCCAGCTCGTCGATATCAAAGGGCTTGGCGATGTAATCGTAGGCGCCGTTACGTATGGACTGTACGGCGTTTTTTACCGTGCTGTAGGCGGTCATTACAATCACTGGCAGGTTCGGGTAACGCTGTTTGATCTCGGCCAGTAACTGCGGGCTGTCCATGCCGGGCATGCGCCAGTCGCTGATCACCAGGTCGATATCTTCCTGCTCCAGAACTTCAAGTGCCTGCAGGCCGTTGCTGGCAGTGAAGACCTGAATCTGGTTCTGGCTCAGTGCCGAGCTGAGCAAGTCGCAGAGTTTGGGCTCATCGTCGACCACCAGCACGTTATGACTCATGTTTCATCCCCTCCGTGGGCCGGAATGTACAGGTTGAAGGTGGCACCGACGTCTTTCTCGCTGATGCATTCGATGCGTCCGTCGTGGCTGTCCATGATGGAGAACACTTTGGCCAGGCCCAGCCCCGTGCCTGAGGCTTTGGTCGTCACAAAGGGCGTGAAAATACGCTCAAGCATATCGGGTGCGATTCCTTCTCCGGTATCAGCAATGCCTATTACTGTGTAGTCCTCTTCGCGGGAAATGCGTACGGTCAGGCATCCGCCCTCAGGCATGGCGTCGATGGCGTTGATGATCAGGTTCAGGCACGCCTGTTTGAGTTGTCCGGCATCGGCGTACAGGGTCGCACCGGGCGCCTGATCGTCGATGTGGGCATCAATAGTGTGGCTTTCCAGCTCCGGTTTGCAGAAACCCAGAATGTCTTCGACCAGAGGCCGCGCCAGCTGCGGCGCACGCACGGGGGCGCTGGGCTTGGCGAATTCGAGAAACTCGGTGATCAGGTCATTGATGCGGGTCACTTCGCTGACCACGTACTCCAGATGGCGCTTGTCGGTTTCACCCAGATCGGCCCGGCGGTGCAACAGTTGGGTCGCGGTTTTGATAATGCCCAGGGGATTGCGGATTTCGTGGGCCAGGCCCATAGCCACCTCGCCCAGGGCATGCAGGCGGTCGCGGCGACGCAATTGGGCTTCGAGATGATGCAGCTCGCCCAGTCGTGCGGTCATATGGTTGAAGGTGCTGCTCAGCTCGGCCAGTTCGTCGTTGCCCGACACCGCCACGCGTTGGTTGTAGTCCCCGGCAGTGACGGCGCGTACCCCTTCGGAAAGGTCGCGCAACGGCCGGGTAAGGCGTTCGGAAACCAGCCAGCCGACGGTCAGCGACAGTACCGAGCCGACCAGGAAGATCAACGCGAACAGGTTGCTCTGGTTGACCAGCCCCACCAGGCTGCTATGGCGCAGCAGGCCACTGTAGATCACCCCTTGCAGCTCACCGGTGTCGTTGAGGATGGGCCAGTACAAGCCGCTGTAGCGGCTGGTGAATTGTTCGCTGGGCTGACGGGTTTCCCGCAGGGTTTGTTCGATGGCGCCGGGCACCATCAGCTGGCGGTCTTCGAAACGCTGGCTGGAGAATATCTCGGCAAAGCCTGCCGTATTGGACAGGTACAAACGCAAGTCGAGGGAGTGCACGTCGGCCACGCTGGTCAGAAAGCTGCTGTCCATATAGGTAGCCACCAGCAGCTGATAGTTCACTCCATCCTGGCTGGTGGCAAAGGTCGAGACTACGGTGCCGGTTGGCACACCGCCGACATTGATAGTTTGCAGTACAGCGTTGGGGCTCAGGCTGATCTGGTCGACAATGGTGTCGCTGGCGGTACTGAAAATCACTTTGTGGTCGCTGTCACGGATCAGCGCGACCACGTCTATGCCCATGGCTTCGGCGATATCGGCAGTCAGCCGGTCATGGCGGATGGCCTTGCTGGAGGACGGCGGGTGGGCGTGTTGGAGAAGCAGCTTGGCGGCGCGGGCGTTGTCCGCGAGGATTTCGCTGATCTCGTCCTTGACGATTTTGGTCGACTCCTGCAGCCAGACCCGTACGTTACTGTCGAAAATCTGCGACAGGGTGGTCGCTGCCAGTTCGGCAGCAATCATGGTCGGGATCACGCTGACCAGCCAGAACGCCAGCACCAGTTTGCGCTGTACGGTCCAGCGCGACACTTTGAAGGGTTGTGGCTGGCGCGGTGTTTTGGGCGTGGTGGGCATTAGTACTCGCTTATCGCAGCCGCCAGTGCCGGGTCGTGGCGGTCAGGGCGAATGAACAGTTTGACCAGTTTGAGTGCGTTATTGATCAGCCAGTTGCGATGCCGGAAAAACAGCGTATTGCTTTGAAAGGTGCAGCCCAGACGAATCTTGCTCGCGTAGCCGGCCTGACCGCATTCGTACAGGGCAATATTGTGACGTATGCAGTAATCGACATTCACCAGCCAACTCCTGAAGTACAGATTGTAGTCACGGGTGAGCTCAAGGTCGTGACCAAAAAACTTGTCGATCAGACGGTGTTCGTCAATCAACACCAGATTGAACGCCACCAGTTGATCGTCGAGCCAGTACAAAACGCACACTGCCCGGTCGCCGAGTTGTTGGAGGATACCGGTGAAATAGGTCGCTGGTAAGCGCTCCAGTTGCAGATCACTGCGCGCCAGGCTGGCCTCGTACAAGCGCATGATTTCAGGCAAGACGTCGTCAATTGCGTTGCGCCATTCCACCCGTGGGCCAGGCGTACGCAGTTTGCGGCGCATGTCTTTGCGGGTGGACTTGCCCAGCGAGCCAAGGTAGCCGTCCACTGACCCAAAGGGCACGGGCAGCGTCGCACTGGGCAAGCCGGGCATGGCCTGAAAGTCCGCCGCCTTGCAGCTGTGCGCCCAGTCAGCGTCATGGCTGGGGACGTCCTTGACGGCAATCAGACCGATACCCAGGCGGGCCGCATCGGTCTGGGCCAGGGTCAGCAACCGGGCGAGCAGGGCAGGGCGCTGCGCCGCCTGTACATGACTGGCCGTTCCCGCACTGCATTGTTCGGTCACCGGTGAGCCGATGGCGTAAAGCTTTAGCTGCACCAACCCCGGGAGTGCGCGATTGAGTTTTTCGGTAAAGCGTTTGCCGATGCCCTGGACCGTGGTGTCGAGGCGATAGCACGTGGTGAACGCAGTCGCTGCGGCAATCAGGGTGGAACCTTCGAACATCGTCAGGTAACGCCATGCAAAGCCTTCAATCCCGGCTTTTTCGACGGCCATAATGTAATCCCAATCCTCCAGGGCATCTGGAAAACAGTCATTCCAGGCTTCACGGTCGATTGCCTGAATGGATGAAAAGACTTGGGCTGTAATCATGGGGCGTCCTTGGGCTCAGGCCTGCTTGAGGTACTCGACAGGGACCGGTGCCGTGCGGCTGTTTTTCTTGATAAAGGCGTCACTCAGTTCGATCACGCGGCGGTATTGCAGGTCGACGGTGATCATGTGATAGCAGTTGTCGAGCAGCACCTTGGTCACCGGCCCGCCCAGATGGCGTTCGACGTAATCGGCGTTCCAGCGGCTGGTGATATCGTCTTCAATGGAGTGCAGCACCAGAGCTTTGGTGGTGATCGAAGGCATGCGTTTTTTCACCACGGCATTCATCCGGTGCAGTTCACGCACGGTGATCCCTTCCATCGTCAACAACCCGGCATTGCTGCTCTCGCCGGCTTTCATCTGGCGCTCGACAATGGCCCTCAGGCGCTGGTTTTTAATACCGTAGGGCGGCTTTTCCTCAAAGCTGCACAGGTGCACACCAAAGGGGATCTTCATCAGCAGCGGGGTCATAAAGGCCAGCTTGTTGATGCTCCAGCCGTCATAGCGCAAGGTCGTGGAGTACATCAACAGCCCGGCGACCTGGCCCGGGTGTTCGGAGGCCAGGTACATCGACATTACCGCACCCATCGACAGCCCGCCGACGAACACCTGCTGGTGGCGCTGGCGGATCCCGGCAAAGGTCTTGCGCACGCCTTCATACCAGTCCAGCCAGCCGGTGGCCTGCAGGTCGCTGTTGTCACCGCAGTGCCCGGCCAGGGTGGGGACGTACACCGTGCACGTCCCGTCTTTTGCCAGCCCCTGGGCAACCCGACGCAACTCCGTCGGGGTGCCGGTAAGGCCGTGGATCAACAAGACCCCGACCTCACCCGTGCCGAGAACGAAACCGGTGTTGCCTTCGCCCAGATCGATCTCTGCCCCGTTCACCGTTTCATGGCCCGAGCCAGCAGGCGATCGAGCAGGGCGATGCCCAGGTCGATTTCGGCGTAGCTGATTTCCAGCGACGGCGCCAGGGTGATAACGTTCTTGTAGTAGCCGCCCACGTCGAGAATCAGACCCAGACGTTTGCCGTCGATTTCGATATCCCCCTTCATGCCTTCCTCAACCATGAAGTCGAGAGTGGCCTTGTCCGGGGTAAAACCGTCCGGGCCGCAGATTTCGCAGCGCAGGGCCAGGCCCAGGCCGTCGACGTCACCGATGATCGGGTAGCGTTTTTGCAGATCTTGCAGGCCGTCGAGGAAGTACTTGCCCTTGGCCATGACCATCGCGCCATAGTCGACTTCGCTGGTCATCTTGAACATTTCCAGGCCCACCGCAGTACCCAGCGGGTTGGAGGCGAAGGTGGAGTGGGTCGAGCCCGGCGGGAATACCTTGGGGTTGATCAGCTCTTCACGGGCCCAGATGCCGCCCAGCGGGTTGAGGCCGTTGGTCAGTGCCTTGCCGAACACGATGACGTCGGGTTTGACGTCGAAGTGTTCGATCGACCACAGCTTGCCAGTGCGCCAAAAGCCCATCTGGATTTCGTCAACCACCATGAGAATGCCGTGCTGATCCAGTACGTGCTTGAGCTCGCTGTAGAAGTTCATCGGCGGGATTACATAGCCGCCGGTGCCCTGGATCGGCTCGACGTAGAACGCGGCATATTCGCTCTGGCCGACTTTCGGGTCCCACACGCCGTTGTATTCGGTCTCGAAAAGACGGGCGAACTGTTGCACGCAGTGGCTGCCGTACTCTTCCTTGGTCATGCCTTTTGGCCCGCGGAAGTGGTACGGGAACGGGATGAAGTTGGCGCGTTCGCCAAAGTGGCCGTAACGGCGACGGTAGCGGTAGCTCGAGGTGATCGATGAGGCGCCCAGGGTGCGGCCGTGGTAACCGCCCTCGAAGGCGAACATCAGGCTTTTGCCGTTGCTGGCGTTACGCACCACCTTCAGCGAGTCTTCGATGGATTGCGAGCCGCCGACGTTGAAGTGCACACGACCGTCGAGGCCGAACTTGTTTTTGGCGTCGACTGCAATGCGCTCCGACAGCTCGATCTTGCCCTTGTGCAGATACTGGCTGGCGATCTGCGGCAGGGTGTCGATCTGTTGCTTGAGGGCGTTGTTCAGGCGCGGGTTGGAATAACCGAAGTTGACTGCCGAGTACCACATTTGCAGGTCGAGGTAGGCCTGGTCTTCGGTGTCCCACACGTAGGAGCCTTCGCAGCGGCTAAAAATGCGCGGTGGTTCGATGTAGTGAACGGTGTCGCCGTACGAGCAGTACTTGGCTTCTTTTTCCAGAAGAATCTGGTCTTCAGGGGTAGCGATTCGAATATCAGACATGATTGAAGAGTTCCTGCTGTTCACGAGAATAGTGGGGCGCGTTGGCGGCATGGCTCGGCAGTTTGGCGAGCAGGGCCGGGAGTTCGGCAAAGGAGTCAAATTGTGCGTACGGGATACCGTTGCGCTCGCAGTGTTCGGCCAGGCCGTCCCTGGCAAAGACGAAATCGGCGCCAGAGGCCACGCACATGTCGGAGCGGCCATCGCCAATCACCAGCACGCGTTTGCCGTCGGGGGCGGATTTGCACTTGCAGTTGCCCGAGGCGGCACGGCAGGCGTCGCTGGAATAAGGGAAGTCGATGCGCCAACTGTTCTGGTCGACCTGACGCAGGCGGTTGGCCAGGATCGGCAACAGGCTTACGTAGTTACGGGCCAGAATGCGGGCGATGGCTTGTTCGATGCCGTCACTGACGACCTCGATGGAGGAGCCAAGACCGATGACGTGGTCGACGAAGTCGGGGAAGTCAGGGTCAATCTCAACGCTGTCGAAATAGGCCAGCAGCTCGGCAGGCGTGGCTTTGACCAGCGACAGCTGGCGGCTCAGGCATTCACGCGAACCGATGTCACCCTGCAACCATTGGTCTTCGATCGCTTCCCAGCTGGGGTCGGCGAAACGTTGAAGAATGTTGTCGATGACGTCGGTACGGGTAATGGTCCCATCGAAATCACACACGATATGCCATTGCATCATCTGCATTGTCCTGTCGAAAAGGCGCACTTTTTGCGCTTGCCAGAGGACATAGCATTGACTGTGCCAATAATTGAAAGCCCCGTGGGCTGGGGCTCTGCGCGAGTTTTTGGGTGGCAGTCGAGCTTGAAGCTACAATTTTTGTAGCTTGCTACAAACAACATGAGTGCTTGCGCAGGGCGCGCTAAAAAGGGATTGATGCGCGCATAGAACCTCTATGGAACCCTCGTGATGAAAACTCCGGTCTGTGCTTTTTTGCTGCTCACTTTGTTGGGCGTCAGCGCGGCTGCCCATGCCGCAGACGGCCCCAGTGGGGAAGTGGGCATGGGGATTGGCTATCAGCCGTATGACCCAAGCGCCAGCCGCTACCAGACAGTGCCATTGCCGTATTTTGATGTGGACTGGGGCGATGTCAGCCTCAATACCGATGACGGCCTGACCTGGAGTGCTTTCAAGGCCGGCGGCTGGAGCGCAGGGCCCGTGCTCAACTATGTGTCGGGACGCAATGCCAATGGTTCGCTGCGGGGCCTGCGCGATGTTTCAGACATGGCCATGCTCGGCGGCTTTGTGCAGTACAGCCCGGCTGACTTCTGGCGTGTCTATGCACAGCTCGGGCAGGCGGTGGGTGGTGCAGGCGGTCAAGGCGGGGTGCTGGGTCAGGTCGGGGGCGAGTTGGGTTACCCGCTGGGGCTGGGGATTATCGGCAGCAGCCAATTGGCGGTGCACTTTGCTGATGGTCGGCAGATGTCGACCTTTTTTGGCGTAAGTGACAGCGAGGCGCAGGCGTCAGGGATTTCCGCGTACAAGGCCAGTGGCGGCCTCCAGAATGTTACCTTGACCCAGAATTTCGAGTTTCCGCTGACCGCGAACTGGTCGCTGGTGACCAGTGCCAGCTGGACACGCCTGCTGAGGGCGGCGGCGGACAGCAGCATCGTACGCGAGCAGGGCAATGTGAATCAGGGCGCGGTGCAGACGGCGGTCAGTTACAAATTCTGAAGCGGCCCTCCCAACCCTCTCCCGGAAAGAGAGGGTTGGGCTAAGGGAAAGCAGGCAGTGACTCAATGTTCCGGTTCACCATCGGCCAGCAGCGCAATCCCGCCGACAATCACCGCCACGCCTGCCCAGTGCAGTGCGCTGATTTGCTCGCCAAGGCCCAGCCAGGAGCCCATCAGCACCCCGACAAATACCAGTGAACTCAGGGGAAACGCCAGCGACAGGCTGCTGCGGCGCAATATCAGCATCCAGACAAAAAACGCGCCGAAATAACAGGCAATGGCCACCCATACTCCCGGGTTGAGCAGCACGGCCTGGAGCCACTGCAGGGTGAAGTCCATCTGTCCCAATTGATCGCCACCGATTTTGGTGGCTATTTGCCCTGCGCTCTCGAGAGCAATCAACAAGGCCCACAGCACAATCGTGCCCAAACGCCCGTGCAGCCAGCCGTTATCCGGGGCTTTTAACCCGTCAGTGTTTGCCATTGCTCAACTCCTCAAGCTGCGGTGATGCAGACCAGCATCACTCCAAGGGTAATAACCAGGGTGCCCATCCAGCGCCGACGGCTGACGTGTTCGCCCAGGAACACCTTGCCGGCGAATACCACACCGCAATACGCCAGCGCTGCGGCCGGGAATAGCAAGCTCAAGGGTGCCCTCGACAGGGCCTCCAGCCAGACGAAGAACTCAATCACGTAAGCGCCGACCCCAGCCCACAGCATCGGTGCACTAAATACCTGACCCCAGAAGGCATTCAGGCGAAAACCACCCTCCAGTTCCGGCAAGCGGTCCAGTCCGATTTTGAAACACAGCTGGCCGATAACATCGAGCACAATGGAAAACGCCACCAGCGCAATTACGATCAAGGACATGGGAACAGCTCCTCGAATAAGTGGATCAGCGCTTCATTGGTGGTTGAGTTGCGCAGCAGATCGCTTTCACTCCAGCGCCCAGGTGCTGGCTGGTCCGATCGGGCCTCCCAGCGTTTGAGCACATTGCGGTGCGCAGCCTTGGCAAATTCACCGCAAACATCAATACCCAATACCCGCTTGCTGGTGGCCAGGGCACGAAGGGCCTGAAGCAAGTGGGTCAGGCGCATACCGCCCTGGTCCCAGTTGGTGGCGGCGTCTTCGCAGGCGAGTACGTCTTTGTCCACGGTTATCCAGATCGCTTCGGTAGGCAGACTGCGGATCAACTCGTCGAGAAAGGTCGGCCAGTCCTGGTCGGCCAGGTTGCGCCAGTGCAACAGGTTCTCGTGCTGCTCGTGCCCTGCGCCGTCGCCGATTCGGCCCCAGACCTTGGTGGGGGCATGCTGCCAGGGGAATAGTTGCAAATCGCCACGGCACAGGGCCCCGAGATTTGCGCCCTTGAACTGCGGGTTTTGCAGGTCGTCACTGCAGGGGCCGAGGGTGACGATGCGTTTGATGTTCGGCAGCTTCAAGGCGCGGTTGACCCACGAACCGCAATGGCGGCGGGGGGCAAAGCGTACCCAGTCAGGATGGTTGTCGAAGTGGATCAGGGTGATCGGTTCGGGCAAGTCCGCGAGCAAGGCCGGGGTCAGGTGGTGATAGTCGCCGGAGCCTATAAAAAAGATTTCTGGCCGCTGCGTGGAGCGTTTCGGCCGTTGTTGCAGGCGTTCAGCGAAGCGCCGGTAATTGCGTTCGGTGGACCACAGACGCAGTTGCGGCCCCAGTTCCAGCAAGTCCAGGCGTGTGGCACGACCGTCGGTCAGACGTTGCTTAATCGGTGCTTGTGAGGTCAGGCTGTGATCAAGATCGAGAATATTCAAAGTGTGATTTACCCCATGTCATCGCCGCCGATCCAGGCAGGGCGGGCTTTATAGGGTAAATGCAAGGGGCGGGCCAAACGACTTGGCCTGTGGGGGTCGGGGTTGCCAGCGAGGATGTCACTGCTGTTTATCTGGCAAACCGCGTCATTTGTATTGCGAGCAAGCCCGCTCCCATCGTTTCAGTGCAGGCGTACCCAAACGCTGACCAGCACGGTCGCGGCCATTAGCCAGGCTACGGCGGCCAGCGCCAGCGAGACTTCAAGGCGCATGCGATCGACCAGCACGTACAGGGCAGCGAGGTACACGAAGTAAGGAATGATCGACCACATGCCGAACACAATGGTGGTTTTCAGGTCGTCCACCGAGCGGCCTTTGCCGACGATGTAGTGGGCGATCAGGGCAAAGGTTGGAAACAGCGGCACAAGCCCTGCGATGTAGTAGTTTTTGGTTTTGGCCAGCATGGCCAGAATGATCACCACTCCAGCGCCCAGTGCAGCTTTGAGAATCAGATCCATCAGTGCGCGAGCCCGTATTTTTTGACTTTATCAAAGAGGGTGGTCTTGGCCATGCCCAGTTCCTGGCTGGCCTGGGTCAGGTTGCCGCCGCTGCGTTGCAGGGCATCGTTGAGCAGGTTGCGTTCGAACGCTTCCACCGCCTCGGAAAACCCCAGCCCCTGCGCTGCATTGCTCCCCGGCTTTTTGAACGCCGGCAGGCCCAGGGCAAAACGTTCGGCCACGTTGCGCAGTTCCCGCACATTGCCCGGCCAGTCATGACTCATCAGGCTGGACAGGGTCTGGTTATCCAGCTCCGGGGCCGCACGGTCGAAACGCAATGATGATTGCTGCAGAAAGTATTCAAACAGTTGCAGGATGTCTTCGCGGCGTTCGCGCAAAGGAGGCAGCTCAAGTGTGACCACGTTCAGGCGGTAGTACAGGTCGCTGCGAAACTGGCTGGCCTTGCTCAGTTGGTCGAGGTCGGATTTGGTCGCCGCAATAACCCGGCAGTCCACATCGATGCTCTGGTTGGAGCCCAGGCGCTCCAGAGTGCGCTCCTGCAAAACCCGCAGCAGTTTGATCTGCAGGTTGAGCGGCATGCTTTCCACTTCGTCGAGAAACAGCGTGCCGCCATGGGCGTGTTCGATTTTGCCGATGCGGCGTTTGCCTGCCCCGGTAAAGGCGTTGGCTTCGTGGCCGAAAATTTCGCTTTCAAACAGGTTTTCCGGCAGACCACCGCAGTTGAGGGCGACAAATTGCTGGGGCTGGCGGCGGCTGAAGTCGTGCAGGCAGCGGGCGACCAGCTCCTTGCCGGTACCGGTTTCACCTTCAATCAGCACGTTGGCTGAAGTATCGGCGACGTTGGCTATCAGTTCGCGCAACTGCTGCATGGCCGGCGAGCGGCCGATGATGCGTCCTTCAAGTGAATCACGCTCGGCAAGCTGACGGCGCAGCGACCAGACTTCCCGCGCCAGGCTGCGCTGCTCCAGCGCACGACGGGCCACATCAACCAGGCGTTCGGGGGAGAAGGGTTTCTCCATAAAGTCATAGGCACCGTCACGCATGGCGCCCACGGCCATGGAAATATCGCCATGCCCGGTAATCAATACCACCGGCAGGGTGCGGTCGCGGGCCTTGAGGTGCTTGAGCAGTTCAAGACCATCCATTCCGGGCAGGCGGATATCACTGATGACGATACCCGGGAAGTTGTCGCCTACCAGCGCCAGCGCCTGTTCGGCACTGCTGACGCCTTCGCTGCGAATATCTTCGAGCGCCAGCGCCTGCTGGCAGCCGAGCAGAACATGGGGATCGTCTTCAACAATCAGGACCGTCAGGTCGTTATTCATGGCGTGTCGGCCTTAGCAGGTTGTACCAGCGGCAAAAGAAGGACAAATGCGATACCACCGGTGACCGGGAACTCGACGCTGAGGCTGCCGCCGGCAGCAGCGGCCAGGCTGGCCGACAGGGTCAGGCCAAGGCCTAGACCCTGTTCGCCGGGTTTGGTGGTGAAGAAGGGTTCAAAGAGATGTTTGCGTGCTTCTGGCTCGATCCCGGGACCGTTATCGCGCACGCACAGACGGTATTTGGCGTCGTTGGGCTCGCCCGTCAGCCACAGTTGCGGTTGTGTCGCCTGACCTTGCATGGCGTCCAGGGCATTGCCGATCAGGTTGACCAGAATTTGCTCAAGTCGGGTTTGATCAATCTTGAGCGCCACCTCCGTGAAGTCTCGATGCAGTTGCACCCCTGATTCTTCCATGCGGCTGGCGAGCAGTTGCAGGGCGGCGTCAACGGCCTTGCCCAGGCAGGCCTGGCCATGATCGTCACCGCGGCGGGCGAAGGAGCGCAGGTTAGCGGTGATGCGGCCCATTCGGTCGACCAGATTGTTGATGGTGCCGAGGTTGTCCGCGGCGACCTTGAGATCACCGCGTTCAAGAAAGCGCACGGTATTGCCCGACAGCGTGCGCAAGGCCGCCAGCGGCTGGTTCAGTTCATGGGCGATGCTGGTGGACATCTGCCCGATGGCCGCCAGCTTGCCCGCCTGTACCAGTTCATCCTGGGCGCGGCGCAGGGTGTCTTCGGCCTGGCGCCGCTCGCGTATCTGGCCTTTGAGCCGTTCGTTGCTGGCCCGCAGGTGGGTGGTGCGCTCGGTGATCTTGCGCTCCAGCTGGTTGTTGGCCTCTTGCAGGGCTTCCCGTGCAGCCAGTCGGGTGGCTATCACTTTGCGTCGCTCATTCCAGGCAATCAGCAAAAAGGCCAGCAAGGCAAATGCCACCGCCACCAGCATTCCCTGGTTCGCCGCTTCACGGCGCAGGTCTTGCAATGGCGTGAGCAGGGTGATGTCCCAGGGGGTGTCGTTAAGCCTGCGGGTTTGCGCCAGGTAGCTGACTTCCTGGTGGTCGGTCACCACATCGTTACTGCTGGCGAAGGTGACTTTTTCTACGCCTTCGGCGAGGTTTTCCCGCTCCAGCGGTTCCAGCTCGTTGAGCGGCCACCAGTAGTACTGCAGGCTGCGGGCCAGGCGCTCCTTGGTGTCGGCACTGAGCGGGTGGATGGACTTGAGCCGCCGGGTAGGGTCGCTGGACAGGATGATAATGCCGTTCTCGTCGCTGACGTAGGCTTCGAGGCGGGCGCGTTGCCAGCGCTCCTCAAGGGCTTCGAGGCGGACTTTGATCACGGCCACGCCAATGATCTTGCCCTGCTCTTCCAGGCCGTGGGCGAGGTAGTAGCCGGGTTCACCCGAGGTACTGCCAATGCCGTAGAAGCGTCCGGGCTGGCCGCGTACGGCATCCTGAAAATAGGCGCGAAATGACAGGTCCTCGCCCAGATAACTGTCGGTATCCCGCCAGTTGCTGGTAGCCATCACGCGGCCGGTGGTGTCGAGCACATAGATGGCCCGGCTGCGGCTGCGGCGGTTCAGGCCTTCGAGGTATTGGTTGACGGTGACCCGGTTCTGCACGGAGGGATCGGCGAGCAATCGCGAAACGCTGGACTCCAGCTCCAGCAGGCTGGGCAGGTAAGTGTATTTGCCCAGCTCACTTTCAACGGTACGGGCATGCAGTTCCAGTTGGCGTTCGCCGGTTTCGCTCAGGGTACGAATACCGAAGTGTTCACTGATGCGATAGCCCGCGTAGCCCAGGCCGATCGTCAACAGGATGATCAGCAGAGGCAGCAGGAAATGACGGAGCAGGCGAGGTTTCACGGCAAGTGAGGGCGGAGCACCGCGATAAAGAGTGGGGTCGCATTTCATCACAGATGCCTTGGGTCAACCACTGTGCAGTGGTTGACCGTTCACGTAGATCCACTGTGGGAGCGGGCTTGCTCGCGATGGGAGCGGCGCGGTTCATCAGTTAACCAGGATCGCTGCCATCGCGAGCAAGCCCGCTCCCACCCAAGCCGGTGGGAGCTGAACGGGTGTTTAGTGCTGCAGGATCTTGGCGAGGAAGTGCTGGGCACGCTCGGAGCGGGCCGATACATCACCGAAAAACTCTTCTTTCTCACAGTCTTCGACGATTTTGCCCTGATCCATAAAGATCACCCGATTGGCGACCTTGCGGGCAAAACCCATTTCGTGGGTCACGCACATCATGGTCATGCCTTCGTTGGCCAACTGCACCATGACGTCGAGCACTTCGTTGACCATTTCCGGGTCAAGGGCCGAGGTCGGTTCATCAAACAGCATGACGATCGGGTCCATGGCCAGGGCGCGGGCAATCGCCACACGTTGTTGTTGCCCGCCGGAAAGCTGGCCGGGGTGCTTGTGGGCATGGGCCGACAGGCCTACGCGTTCCAGAAGCTCAAGGCCTTTTTTGGTGGCTTCAGCCTTGCTGCGGCCCAATACCTTGACCTGGGCAATGGTCAGGTTTTCGGTGATGGTCATGTGCGGGAACAGTTCGAAGTGCTGGAACACCATGCCAACCCGCGAACGCAGCTTCGGCAGGTTGGTCTTCGGGTCGGCAATGGAGGTGCCGTCAACCACGATGTCGCCTTTCTGGAACGGTTCAAGGGCGTTGACGCACTTGATCAGGGTCGACTTGCCCGAGCCCGACGGGCCACAGACAACGACCACTTCGCCTTTTTTGACTTCAGTACTGCAATCGGTCAGTACCTGGAAGTCCCCGTACCACTTGTTGATGTTCTTGATCGAGATCATACGGCAAACCTTTTTTGCAGACGCTTGACCAGCAGCGAGGCGGAAAAGCTGATGATGAAATACACCAGACCGGCGAAGATCAGGAACTCATTGGAGCGGCCGATGATGTCGCCACTGGAACGCGAGGCATTGAGGAAATCCACCAGGCCAACCGTGTAGACCAGAGAGGTGTCCTGGAACAGGATAATGCTCTGTTGCAGCAGCAGCGGGGTCATTTTGCGAAAGGCCTGGGGCAGGATGATCAGGCGCATGGCCTGGCCGTAGCTCATGCCCAGGGCCTTGGCTGCACCCATTTGACCCTTGGGGATGGCCTGCACGCCTGCTCGCACGATTTCGCAGAAGTAGGCTGCTTCGAACATGACGAAGGCTACCAGGCACGACTCGAACGCCCCGATCGGGGTGTCCTTGCCGGTGATCCAGCGCAGCACGAACGGCACCGCCAGGTAGAACCAGGTAATCACCAGCAGCAGCGGGATGGAACGGAAATAGTTCACGTAAGCGCCGGCCAGGTTGGCCATCCACTTGCTTGACGATAAACGCATCAGGGCCAGCACGGTGCCCAGGGCCACACCACCGACAACGCCCATGACCATCAGCTTGAGGGTCATGATCATGCCGTTCCACAGGCCCGGCAGGGCGGGGACAATCCCGCTGAAATCGAAGAAGTCCATTATTTGCCCCCCAGAGACATGAGACCGGGTACGGCTACTTTTTTCTCGATCAGGCGCATCAACAGCATCAGGCTCATGTTCAGGGTGAAGTAGATCAACGTGGCTAGGGTGAAGGCTTCAAACAGGTTGGCGGAAAACTCGGCCGTCTGTTTGGTTTGCGCCAGCAGTTCCATCAAACCGATCAGCGAAGCCACGGACGAGTTCTTGAACACGTTGAGGAATTCGGAGGTGAGCGGTGGAATGATGATTCGGTAGGCCTGTGGCAGCAGCACGTTCCAGTAGATCTGCGCCATGCTGAAACCCATGGCGCGGGCCGCTGCTTCCTGGCCCCGTGGCAGGGCTTCGATACCGGTACGTACCTGTTCGCAAACACGTGCGGCGGTAAACAGGCCCAGACACACGACAACGCTCAGATAAGCCGAAGTGGTCGGGTTGAGGTCCTGTTTGTACCATTCCTGCAGGTTGGGCGGCAGTAGATCGGGCACCAGGAAGTACCAGATAAACAGCTGCACCAGCAGCGGAACGTTACGGAAGATTTCTACGTATACCGTGGCAATGCCCGCGATAAAGCGGTTCGGCAGGGTGCGCATCACGCCCAGCAGCGAACCCAGGATCAGCGCGACAATCCAGGCGACAACAGCGATAGCGATGGTCCAGCCCAGGCCGGAAATAAACCAGTCGAGATATGTCTCGCTGCCTACGCCGGTGGACTTGAAGAACACGCTCCAGTCCCAATTGTAATTCATGCAGGGTCTCCCCTCAGATGGGTCTATAAACAAGCACTTGCTTCAGGGAATCCGTTCTCACCCGGCAGGGTCGCCGGGCACACTTAGCCCGCTCGATAACCGGCGGGTCGAGTGCTCTCTAATGCAATAAGAAGCTTAGTCCAAAGGTGGTCGACACCCCCGGGCGCAATGGCTTGCGCCCGGGGGTTTCAGCCGGCTGAAATCAGGATTTCTTTTCTTCAGCCGGTTTGTCGTCTGCTGCCTTGTCGGTAGGGGTGGCAATCAACGCTTTGAGCTCATCGCTCATCGGGAACATCAGGTTCAGGCCTTTTGGTGGAATCGGCGACTCGAACCAGGTTTTGTAGGTGTCGTTGATCTTGCCCGACTTGTAGTAGGCAACGATGGCGTCATCCACGGCCTTTTTGAATTCCGGATCGCCTTTACGCAGCATGCAGCCGTAGATTTCGTAAGACTGTGGAGTGCCGGTCACGGCCCAGTCTGTAGGCTTCTTGGCTTTGGCCATTTCACCGGCCAGCAGGGCGTCGTCCATCATGAAAGCAACAGCACGGCCCGACTCCAGCATGTTGAAGGCTTCGCCGTGGTCTTTTGCCGAGATCACGTTCATGCCCATCTGCTTGTCGGCGTTCATCGCCTTGAGGATGCGCTCGGAGGTGGTACCAGCAGTGGTCACGACGTTTTTGCCTTTCAGGTCAGCGAAGTCCTTGTAAGGCGAGTCCTTTTTGGACAGCAGGCGCGTACCGATTTCGAAGATGCCGACCGAGAAGTCGACTTGCTGTTGGCGTTCAACGTTGTTGGTGGTGGAACCACACTCAACGTCAACGGTGCCGTTCTGCACCAGCGGGATACGGGTCTGGGAGGTAACGAGGTTGTACTTGACCTTCAGGTCCGGCATGTCGAGCTGTTTTTTCAGCCCTTCAACGATAGCCAGTTGCACATCATGGGAGTAGCCAACCGGTTTGCCGGAAGCGTCCGCGATGTAGGAGAACGGAATGGAGGAGTCACGATGCCCAAGGGTGATGGTGCCGGATTCTTTGATTTTCTTCAGTGTGCCGGTCAATTCGGCTGCAAAAACTGGAGTGCTAATCAGAGCTGCAGCAATTGCTGCGCCCAAAAGTTGCGGAACGATGCGCATCGATGTTTCCTCGACATTGTTTTTTTTATTGAGCCCGTTTGCAGGCCCTTTTTTACTCAGAACGTCTCAACAGGCTAAACGCTCTGTTTAAGCATTCGGCTTAGAGTGTAGAGCATGAGTCGTGCCAGCCCTGGCATTAAAGTCTAACCTGCTGATTTATAACGAATTAAAGTTTTATGTCGGGACTTCGGTGGCATGCAGATGCCCGGAAAGCCGAATCATTGGGGGGGAGTGCGTTCGGAAAACCGAATGAAAGGCAGGCAGTGCGGGGGGGGGAGGAGCGAAGGCCCGTGCAAGCGGACTCGCTCCCACGGGCCATCTAAACGCGGATTAAGCGGCCTGAACCTTGCGGTGTTTCAGGCCAAGGGTGGTCATGTACTGGCTCAGGTGGGCCTGTTCCTCGGCCGTGGTGAACAACCCAAGCTTGGTGCGGCGCCACAGGATGTCCTGTGCCTCCAGTGCCCATTCCTGGTTGCACAGGTAATCAACCTCACGGCTGTAAAGGCCGCTGCCGATATGCTCGCCCATGTCGCCCAGGCCTTGTGCACCTTCGAGCAAGCTCCAGGAGCGGTTGCCATAGGTGATTGCCCAGCGCTTGGCAATTGCGGCATCCAGCCAGCTGTATTTGCTGACCAGGGCCTCGCTCAGGGCTTTTGGCGTGGTCATGCCTTCGCCGCCGGGTAATGTCGCGCTGGCGGTCCAGCTCGGCTTGATCTGGGTGAAGTAGGGTGTCAGCTGTGCCATGGCCGATTCGGCCAGCTTGCGATAGGTGGTCAGTTTGCCGCCAAATACCGATAGAAGCGGGGCTTCGCCCGCTGCGCCAGACAATGCCAGGGTGTAGTCGCGGGTCACGGCCGAAGGGTTGTCGGACTCGTCATTGCACAGCGGGCGCACGCCGGAGTAGGTGCGCAGAATGTCGCTGCGGCTCACTTGCTGCTTGAAGTGGGCGTTGACCACATTAAGCAGGTAGTCGGTTTCTTCTTCGGTAATGCTGACCTTGGCCGGATCGCCGGTGTATTCGCGGTCAGTGGTGCCGATGATGGTGAACTGGTCCATGTACGGAATGGTAAACACAATCCGCTGGTCTTCGTTCTGCAGGATGAAGGCATTTGGCGCGTCATACAGCTTGGGCGCAATCAGGTGGCTACCCTGGATCAGGCGGATGCCGTAAGGCGAGTCCAGCTTGAGGTCGTCCTTGATGAATTTGGCGACCCAGGGGCCGGCGGCATTGACCAGGGCCTTGCTGCGGATCGAAAACAGGCTGCCATCTGCACGTTCCAGGTTCAACTCCCACAAGCCCTTGTTACGGCGCGCGCCGACGCAACGGGTCTGGGTGTGAACATGGGCGCCTTTTTCCCGCGCGGCCATGGCGTTGAGCACTACCAGGCGCGCGTCGTCGACCCAGCAATCGGAGTATTCAAAGCCTTTGGTGATTTCTGCTTTAAGGGGGCTGTTGGCACCGAACTTGAGGCTGGTTGAACCAGCCAGTTTTTCACGCTTGCCCAAGTGGTCATACAGGAACAGGCCGGCACGGATCATCCACGCCGGGCGCAGGTGCGGTCGGTGCGGTAATACGAAACGCATCGGTTTAACGATATGCGGGGCTTTGGCCAGCAGCACTTCGCGTTCGGCCAGCGCTTCGCGCACCAGGCGGAACTCGTAATGTTCGAGGTAGCGCAGGCCACCGTGGATCAGCTTGCTGCTGGCAGAGGACGTGTGGCTGGCCAGATCGTCCTTTTCGCAAAGGAACACCGAGAGGCCGCGCCCGGCTGCATCTGCCGCAATCCCGACACCATTGATTCCACCACCAATAACGGCGACGTCGTAAACCTCAGCGAGGGGAGTGGCAGGCAAGGTGGTCAGGGGCATGGGTTGGCCTCGCGTTCTTTACGCATATTTGAATTCGAACATTAATGTTCATTTGCGAAAATATTAGCGGATAAAGGCGCGCGCAGCCAGCACCCTTCGATTGAAAAAACTCATCGAAGGGCGTCGAAAGGAAGAATTTCGAACATTTTAGTGTAGGGCAATGATTCTGCGGGAGCAGGCATTGCTCGCAATGCAGGCGCTGCGGCTCATCTGTCAGGTTGCGGTGATGCCATCGCGAGCAAGCCCGCCCCACAGCATCTGAACCCGCATCACTATCTGAGTGCGGTTACACCACTTCCAGACGAATTTTGTTCTGGGCCAGCAGTTGCGCCAGCTCCGGCACGGGCGGCTGGTCGGTGACCAGGCAATCGATCAAGGTGATCGGGCCCAGGCGGACCATTGCATTGCGGCCGAACTTGCTGGAGTCCGCTGCCAGGATAGTTTGTCGGGCATTGGCGATAATCGCCTGGGATACGCGTACTTCCTGATAGTCAAAGTCCAGCAAGCTGCCGTCAGAATCGATACCGCTGATACCAACCAAGGCGAAGTCGAACTTGAACTGGTTGATAAAGTCGACGCTGGCCTGACCGACGATGCCACCATCGCGGCGCACATTGCCGCCGGCGATCAGTACTTCGAAGTCGTCTTTTGCGCTCAGGATCGACGCAACATGCAGGTTGTTGGTGATGATTTTCAGGTGATTGTGGTTGAGCAGCGCCCGGGCAATCGACTCGGTGGTGGTGCCGATATTGATGAAAATCGAGGCGTGATCGGGAATCTGGGCGGCAATGGCTTCGCCAATGCGGCGTTTTTCATCGCGCATCTGGTCGGCCCGCATGGCGTAGGCGGTGTTCTCTACACTGGAGTCATAGGCGGCGCCACCGTGGTAGCGGCGCAACAGGTCGGCTTCTGCCAACTGGTTGATGTCACGGCGAATGGTCTGCGGCGTGACGACGAACAACTGAGCCATTTCCTCGATGCTGACATAACCGCGCTCGCGTACGAGTTCGAGGATCTGCTGTTGGCGTGGAGGCAGATTCATGGAGTTTCCTTTGGGCGGCGAAGCAAATTCACCCATGATGCCGCAGGAAAGCGTCGTCTGCTACTCGCAGGTGCCTCAAGCAACTGCGGGCGCCATAGGCGCCCGCAGATGTAATTGCCCGTACTTAGTTGCTTTCTTCGTGAGGTTCCCAGTCGCGGGTACGGCTTACGGCTTTTTTCCAGCCGGCATAGAGCTTCTCTTTGCAGCTTTCGTCCAGTGCAGGTTCGAACTCGCGCTCGATCACCGCCTTGCCGCGCAGTTCATCCAGGCTGCCCCAGAAGCCGCAAGCCAGACCCGCCAGGTAGGCAGCGCCCAAGGCCGTGGTTTCACGCATTTGCGGGCGTTCAACCTGGGTGCCGAGGATGTCTGCCTGAAACTGCATCAGGAAGTTGTTGGCTACGGCACCACCGTCTACACGCAGGGCTTTGAGGCGTTCGCCGGAGTCCTGTTGCATAGCGTCCAGTACGTCCCGTGTCTGGTAGGCAATCGACTCCAGCGCAGCACGAATGATGTGGTCTACGCGTACACCGCGAGTAAGGCCGAACAGTGCGCCACGGGCATACGGGTCCCAGTAGGGGGCACC
Organism: Pseudomonas bubulae; assembly: GCF_900618535.1. GTDB lineage: Bacteria > Pseudomonadota > Gammaproteobacteria > Pseudomonadales > Pseudomonadaceae > Aquipseudomonas > Aquipseudomonas bubulae. The sequence goes on from NZ_UYJA01000002.1 coordinate 585,571, forward strand.
GAGGCCGGTGAAGGCAGGCACCAGATACACGCCATTGCTGTCTTTGACTTTATTGGCGAAGTATTCGGTGTCGTGGGCGTCGTTGATGATCTTCAGTTCGTCACGCAGCCATTGCACGGTGGAACCACCGTTGAACACGGCGCCTTCCAGGGCGTAGGCCACTTCGCCGCGGGGGCCGCAGGCGATGGTGGTCAGCATGCCGTGGGTCGACTTCACGGCGTTGGCGCCGGTGTTCATCAGCAGGAAGCAGCCGGTGCCGTAGGTGTTCTTGGCCTGGCCGGGCTCGACGCACATCTGGCCAAACAGCGCGGCCTGTTGGTCGCCGGCAATGCCGCCGATGGCGATACCGCTTTTGGTGCGGCCGTAGATTTCTGAAGACGACTTCACTTCAGGCAGCATTTCGCGCGGGATATCCAGCACCTCCAGCATCTTGGCATCCCACTCCAGAGTGTGGATGTTAAAGAGCATGGTGCGCGAGGCGTTGGTGTAATCGGTAACGTGGGTTTTGCCGCCGGTAAATTTCCAGATCAGCCAGCTGTCGATGGTGCCAAACAGCAGTTCGCCTTTGCGCGCCCGTTCGCGGCTGCCTTCGACGTTGTCGAGGATCCACTTCAGTTTGGTGCCGGAGAAGTACGGGTCGGTCACCAGGCCGGTGGTGTCGCTGATGTATTGCTCGTGACCGTCGCGTTTGAGCTGCTCGCAGATCTCGGTGCTGCGACGGCATTGCCAGACGATGGCGTTGTAGATCGGGCGGCCGCTTTCTTTGTCCCAGACCACCGTGGTTTCGCGCTGGTTAGTAATGCCGATGGCGGCAACCTGGTCATGATGCAGGCCGGCCTGGGCCAGGGCCTCAACCATCACGGCGCTCTGGGTGGCAAAAATCTCCATCGGGTCGTGTTCGACCCAGCCCGGTTGCGGGTAATGCTGTTGGAACTCACGTTGTGCTGTGCACACCACGTTGGCGTCACGATCGAAGATGATCGCTCGCGAACTGGTGGTGCCTTGGTCCAGCGCAATGATGTAGTTCTTATTCTGAGTGTCGGTCATTTGTTAGTGCCTTGCAGAATGAGGGAGGTTGCGGGCGCGAGACAGGTAACGGGCAGTAGGTCTCGTGCGCCCCGTTTCATCAGTCGGTATCAGGATGCCTGGGTCTTTGCAGGCGCAGCGGCTTGGGTAACCGCATCTGCCGGGGCAATGTCAGGCAAGTGCCGGGCAATCATCCCGCGATAAATGGCAGCGCCCAGACAGGCACCTACGATGGGTGCAAAAATTGGAATCAGGAAATACGGGATATCGCGCCCGCCGGTGAACGAGACGTCCCCCCAACCAGCGAAGAAAGTCATCAGCTTGGGCCCGAAATCACGCGCAGGGTTCATCGCAAAACCGGTCAATGGGCCCATCGAGCTGCCAATGACGGCGATCAGCAAGCCGATCAGCAGGGGGGCCAATGGGCCACGGGGCAAGCCGTTTTTGTCGTCGGTCAGGGCCATGATTACGCCCATAAGGATAGCGGTTATCACAAGCTCGACGAGGAAGGCCTGCAGCGTTGTCAGCGAAGGGTGCGGGTAGGTCGAGAATACCGAGGCCAATTCCAGGCTGGCCTGGCTGCCACGTACCATCTGGTGGGCTTGTTCGTAATCGAAGAACAGGTTGCTGTAGAGCGTGTAAACCAACGCCGCTGCGCAAAAGGCCCCTGCGATCTGGGCGAGGATATAGAAAGGCAGTTTACGTTTTTCAAAATCGGTGAACAGGCACAGCGCAATGCTGACCGCCGGGTTCAGGTGTGCGCCGGAAACGCCCGCCGTCAGATAAATCGCCATGCTGACGCCAATGCCCCAGATGATGCTGATTTCCCATAGGCCAAAACTTGCGCCCGCGACCTTGAGAGCCGCAACACAGCCGGTACCGAAGAATATCAAAAGTGCGGTGCCGAGAAACTCGGCCAGGCACTGGCCTGAAAGTGTGGGGTGCTGCGATGCAGTCGACATGTAAAACCTCGTTATTGTTTTTTTTTGACGTCGTCAATCAGGGTGGCAGTGCGCCTGAGCCTGGACCGGGAACTGCGTATTTGTGTTTTACGCTGTCAGGCTGAGTCGTGTGAGTATATTCAGATTCGAAAAAATATAGACAAGAAACACTGCTGTCAAAGGTCGAAAGTGAACGGGTATTCACATTCTGACTTCAGATGAGTGCTTTGGTATTGGTTTTTATGTAAACAAAGACTACGAATTGAGAGGGGTAAAGGTAACTTTTTCGCTACATGCTGGGTCTGTAACCTCGGTTTCAGCGCCTTTTTACGGGGTAATAGCCTAAAATCGGCCATCGTATTTCTTTCTCCTCTGCAAAACTGGAGCTGTCATGACGCCTGCACTGGACCTGCTGAAAAAAGTTCGCGCCGAACATCGGGTACACAGCTATGAACACGACCCCAAGGCGGCATCTTACGGCCTGGAGGCCGCAGAAAAGCTTGGCCTGGAGCCTGCGCAAGTGTTCAAGACGCTGTTGGCCAGCAGTGAAAAGGGCGAGTTGCTGGTTGCCGTCGTACCGGTCGTCGGAAGTCTTGATTTGAAAGCGCTGGCTCAGGCAGCGGGGGTGAAAAAAGTCGAAATGGCGGACCCGGCGGCGGCTCAGCGCTCCACAGGTTATCTGCTTGGCGGGATCAGCCCGTTGGGGCAAAAGAAGCGCCTGCGTACTTTTATTGATAAAAGTGCCGAGGGTTTTTCGACTATTTTTGTCAGCGCCGGACGACGCGGCCTGGAGGTGGAACTGGCGCCTGCGGTGCTGGCAGAGCACACGCAAGCGAAGTTCGCAGAAGTAGGCAGGGCGTAAGCGCTGCCACAGGTTTTTAGTGCGCTGTGCTGAAACGCCTTACACCTGATTCGGATTGCGGGATTTGCGCCGCTATGCTGCCGCTGGTTTGAAACATCACCAGGTGTTCGGCGGCAACGCGAATGCCCACTTCAGCGCCAGGCAAGTGGTCGGCATGACTCGGGAAGATCGACTCCAGCTGGCTGCCTGTCGGCAGTTGCAGGCGATAAAGGGTCGATGCGCCGAGAAATGTCTTGCCGATGATCCGCGCCTTCAAATCGCTGTCCGGTGCGTAGACGATATCGTCCGGGCGCAGCAATACATCCACTGCACCGCCCGTTGGCCAGGTATACGCACGGTTGCCACGCAAGACACCCAGCTCGGTTTGTACCGATTCAGGTGTCAGCAACTGGCCGCGAATAAAGTAGCCCTGACCGATAAAGCTCGCCACAAAGGGAGTCTGAGGTTCGTGGTAGAGGTTGTAAGGGGTGTCCCACTGTTCAAGGCGGCCTTCCTTGAACACGCCAACATGATCGCTGACAGCGAAGGCTTCTTCCTGATCGTGTGTCACCAAAATCGCACTGGTGCCACGGGCTTTCAGGATATCGCGCACTTCGTGGCTGAGCTTGCGGCGCAGCTCGCCATCCAGATTGGAGAATGGCTCATCCAGCAACAGCAGTTGCGGCTCGGGTGCCAGGGCGCGGGCCAGGGCAACGCGTTGCTGCTGACCACCTGATAACTCGTGCGCAAAACGTTTGCCCAGGTTTTTAAGGTTGACCAGCTCAAGCAGCTCTTCGGTCACACGGTCTTTGTTCGGGTGCTTGCGAATGCCGAAGGCAATGTTGTCGGCCACGCTCAGGTGCGGGAACAGGGCGTAGTCCTGAAACACCATACCAATACGACGTTTCTCGGGTGCCAAGGTGAAGCCGGCGCTGGAGATCACTTCGCCTGCCAGCCTGATTTCACCCTGGTGTACCGGTTCGAACCCGGCAATAGCACGCAATGTCGTGGTTTTGCCGCACCCCGAAGAGCCCAGCAAGCAGCCGATATCACCGGCATTGAGATGCAGGTTGAGGTTTTGCACCACGCTCTGGCCCTGATACCCACAGGCCAGATCACGAAGGTTTAGCAATAGCGGCTGACTCATGCGGATTGGTACGCCGGTTGGACAAGGAATTCGAGCAGCGCTTTTTGCGCATGCAGGCGGTTTTCGGCCTGATCCCAGGCCACGGAGCGAGGGTCGTCCAGCAGGTCGACGCTGATCTCTTCGCCGCGATGAGCAGGCAGGCAGTGCATGAACAGCACGTCATCGGCCGCCAGGTCGAGCAGGGCACGGTTGACCTGATACGGGGCAAACAGTTCGAGGCGCTTGGCCGTTTCGTCTTCCTGACCCATTGATGTCCATACGTCGGTGCTCACCAGGTGGGCGCCAATCACGGCATCACGCGGGTCGCGAACGATGGTAACGCGTTCGCCTGCCAGCGCCACGAACTCGGGGTTGGGCTCATAGCCTTGCGGGCAGGCAACACGCAGGTGGAAGTCAAACTGGATAGCCGCTTCTATATAGCTGTTGCACATGTTGTTGCCGTCACCAATCCAGGCCACGGTCTTGCCCTTGATCGATCCGCGATGCTCAAGGAAGGTCTGCATGTCAGCCAGCAGCTGGCATGGGTGCAGGTCGTCCGACAGGCCATTGATAACCGGTACGCGGGAATTGGCCGCAAACTCGGTCAGGGTGCTGTGGGCGAAGGTGCGGATCATGACGGCGTCAAGCATGCGTGACATGACGATGGCGCAGTCGTCTATCGGTTCGCCACGACCCAGTTGGGTATCTCGTGGTGACAGAAAAATGGCCTGGCCACCGAGCTGGATCATGCCAGCTTCAAATGACAGGCGGGTGCGGGTCGATGATTTTTCGAAAATCATGCCCAGTACGCGACCTTTCAAGGGTTCGAACAGAACGCTGCGCTGGCGCAGGTCCTTAAGCTCGATGCCGCGGCGAATCACGCTGACTAGCTCTTCGGGAGTGCAATCCATCAGGGAGAGAAAGTGCCTTGCGCTCATCATTAACTACCTTTTTTTGCAACGATCGCAGATGCTCAAGGCCGGGGTTTTCGGAAAAACGGGCGAGACCTGCGGCGAAAGCCGCACGGGGCGACGAAATAGGGGAAGGCGCGATCTTATAAGGAAATGTCGCGTCTTGCCAATAAGGGTCATATGTATAGAGGTTTGAGCGGGTCTTGCGCTGCATGAGCCACATCAGGCGGTTTGCCTCACCTCAGCTGCCCATTTGTACACTGCCGTGGCGTAGCTTGGCAATTGCGAGGGGGGGGCGAGGTCGTCGTATTTGTCATCGCTGGCGAGGAGCGACGGCTGCGATGGCGTTGGCAGCATTCCTGTCATGAGGCGGGGTTTAACTGCTCGCAGCCATCGTTTCTCGGCAGGGACAACAAGCTTTGTGGAGGGAGCAGGGGCATACTATTGTCTGTCGGGGAGACCGAGCGTCGCGCTCGGCTTTCCGTTACAATGCGCCACCGTGCCGACATCTGCGTCGGAAAGTTCAGCCGAGGTGCTCCATGGATATCATCGAAACTATTAAAGACCAGATTGCCAACAACACCATTCTGCTCTACATGAAAGGCTCCCCGAATGCCCCGCAGTGCGGCTTTTCGGCTAAAGCTGCTCAGGCAGTCATGGGGTGTGGCGAGAAGTTCGCTTACGTGGACATCCTCCAGAATCCTGAAATTCGTGCCAATCTGCCAAAGTACGCCAACTGGCCAACTTTCCCGCAATTGTGGGTAGGTGGCGAGCTGGTTGGCGGTAGCGACATCATGGCTGAAATGGCCGCTGATGGTTCTTTGCAGGCTTTGATCAAAGAAGCTGTCGAGAAAGCCGCAGCAAACAAGACTGAAGCCTGATATCAGTCGCGTCGTGACAGTTGTTTTGTCGCACGCATAAAAAAGCCCCGCCTCTGTGATAAACAAGGCGGGGCTTTTTAATGGGTGTTAGTTACTCACCCATTTGCGATTGCAGGTAATTCTCAATACCCACTTTGTCGATCAGGCCCAACTGAGTTTCCAGCCAGTCGATATGTTCTTCTTCCGACTCAAGAATATCTTCGAGCATTTCCCGGCTGCCAAAGTCACCAACTACTTCACAATGGGCAATGGCGGCCTTGAGGTCGGCGTGGCCAGTCTTCTCGATGCGCAGGTCACACTCCAGCATTTCCTTGGTGTGCTCGCCGATATGCAGCTTGCCCAAGTCCTGTACGTTTGGCAGGCCTTCCAGGAACAGGATGCGTTTAATCAGTTTGTCCGCGTGTTTCATCTCGTCGATGGACTCGTGGTACTCATGCGCGCCCAACTTCTCCAGGCCCCAATCCTGATACATGCGTGCATGCAGGAAGTATTGGTTGATTGCGACCAGTTCGTTGCCGAGAATTTTGTTGAGGTGCTGAATAACCGAAATGTCGCCTTTCATGGCTGGGGCCTGCCTTAATTAACTGTATATAGGGCAGAGTTTGATCCGCACCTTGCAGACTGTCAAACCTAAGTATTTGAATAATAAATGAAAATTAATCGGAATAAGAATGTTTGTGTTCCGCGTCTTGGGCCTAAGCACTTGAATTCTGGGCATAAAAAAACCGGACGCTATGTCCGGTTCTTTGGAATTGGTTAATCAGGCGACTGAAAATTCTGCCGGGAAACTCATGACAGCCTGGCTGGCTTGCAGCGAGGAAAGGGTTTCGCGAACCACTTGCTTGGCCAGACAGGCACATTTGCCACATTGGCTGGCAACACCTGTCGCTTCACGCACTTCACGGTAACTGCAGCAACCGTCGTAGATTGCGTCGCGGATTTTTCCATCGGTGACGCCAGTGCAAAGGCAAACGTACATAAATAAGAACCATCGCTGGTTGGGATTCAATGCCAAGGATCTTAATGTTAACGAGAATGATTGTCAAAGTACCTTGAGTCTCAATTGAGGGTCTCAGGCACTGTGCTGACGAACGGTTCTTTTGAGCGCTTTCGGGCGGGTGAAAAAGGGTGCCTGCCAGTTCCGACGAGCGGTGTATGATGACCGGTCTTTTTACCCGGGAGCTGATTGCCTGGCGTCGTTTTCAACGGCTGCCCAATCAGGTTCTGTTTTTCACGCTGCACACCAGGAGATATCCAATGAGCGTACTCGTAGGCAAACAAGCCCCTGACTTCACCGTCGCCGCCGTACTTGGCACTGGCGAAATCGTTGACAGCTTCACGCTGTCCTCCGCCATCAAAGGCAAATATGGCCTGGTGTTCTTCTACCCACTGGACTTCACTTTCGTATGCCCGTCCGAGCTGATCGCACTGGATCACCGTATTCCTGAGTTCCAGGCGCGCAATGTTGAAGTGGTTGCGGTGTCCATTGACTCCCATTTCACCCACAACGCATGGCGCAACACGCCAGTGAACAATGGCGGCATCGGCCAGGTGAAATACACCATGGCTGCCGACATCAATCACGCCATCTGCAAGGCCTACGACGTTGAAACCGAAGGCGGCGTGGCTCTGCGCGGCGCGTTCCTGATCGACGACAAAGGCGTTGTGCGCTCGCAGATCGTCAACGACCTGCCACTGGGCCGCAACATGGACGAGCTGCTGCGTCTGGTTGACGCCCTGCAATTCCACGAAGAGCACGGCGAAGTTTGCCCGGCCAACTGGAAAAAAGGCGACAAGGGCATGACCGCTTCGACTGCAGGTGTTGCGGCTTACCTGACTGAAAATGCTGACCAGCTGTAATCGTCAGTTTCAGGCATAAAAAAACCGGACCCAGTGTCCGGTTTTTTTATGGTGCGCTGTAAGCCTTTACGACAGAATCAGTCGTTGAAGTCTTTCCAGCCGCCCATTTGTTTCCAGCTGTTTACGATGCCACAGAACAACTCGGCGGTTTTCTCGGTGTCGTAACGGGCCGAGTGTGCTTCACGCCCATCAAAGTCGATGTCGGCGGCCTGGCAGGCTTTTGCCAGGACGGTCTGGCCATAGGCCAGGCCAGCAAGGGTCGCGGTGTCAAAGCTCGAGAACGGGTGGAAAGGGTTGCGCTTCATGTCCAGGCGCGCGACAGCGGCGTTGAGGAAGCCCAGGTCGAAGCTGCTGTTATGCCCCACCAGAATGGCGCGTTTGCAGCCATTGGCCTTCAGGGCCTTGCGCACACCGCGGAAGATATCGGTCAGGGCTGTCTCTTCACTGACGGCCATGCGCAGTGGGTGATCGAGCTTGATACCGGTGAATTCCAGTGCAGCGGCTTCGATATTGGCGCCTTCAAACGGCTCGACACGGTGGAAATAGGTGTGTTCGGGGAACACAAAGCCTCTTTCGTCCATGCCGATCGTTACGGCAGCAATTTCCAGCAATGCATCAGTAGCACTGTTGAAACCGCCGGTTTCAACATCGATTACGACCGGCAGATAACCGCGAAAGCGCTCTGCCATCGGGTGGCGTGGACCGCCGCCATGGCCGCCTTCGTGTTCGTCATCATAATGGTCGTCACTCACAGCTGTTCCTCCAGCAGGCGCCAGCGCAGTGTTTCACCGGCGCGCAGCGGAATTACGGTCAGCTCGCCGAAAGGCAGGCTGGTTGGGGCGGTCCACTCCTGGCGAACCAGGGTGATCTGTTCGTTGCTGGCGGGCAAGCCGTAGAAGCGCGGGCCGTTAAGGCTGGCAAAGGCTTCCAGCTTGTCGAGCGCATTGCGCTGTTCGAACGCTTCGGCGTACATCTCGATGGCCGCATAGGCGGTATAACACCCGGCGCAACCGCACGCCGCTTCCTTGGCGTGCTGGGCGTGAGGTGCCGAGTCAGTGCCCAGGAAAAACTTCTCGCTGCCGCTGGTGGCCGCATCCAGCAGGGCTTCCTGATGGGTGTTGCGCTTGAGGATCGGCAGGCAATAAAAGTGCGGGCGAATGCCGCCAACCAGCATGTGATTGCGGTTGTACAACAGGTGATGAGCGGTAATGGTTGCGCCGACGTTGGCTGAAGCCTCGTTGACGAACTGCACCGCATCCGCGGTGGTGATGTGCTCAAACACGACTTTCAGCGTCGGGAAACGATCTACGACGCGGCGCATATGCTCGTCGATGAAGATCTTTTCGCGGTCAAAGACGTCTACGCCGGCTCGGGTGACTTCACCGTGGATCAGCAAAGGCATGCCGACTTCGGCCATGACTTCCAGAACCGGGAAGATCGCGTCGATACTGGTTACACCGGAGTCGGAGTTGGTCGTTGCCCCGGCCGGATACAGCTTGGCTGCATGGACGAATCCGCTGGCCTTGGCCGTGCGAATGTCTTCTGGCTGGGTACGATCGGTGAGGTACAGCACCATCAGCGGCTCGAAGCGGCTGCCAGCGGGGCGTGCAGCCAGGATGCGCTGGCGATAGGCGTCGGCCTCGGCGGCATTGCGCACCGGGGGTACCAGGTTGGGCATGATGATGGCGCGGCCAAAAGTGCGCGCTACATCCGCGACAGTGTGAGGCAACACAGCACCATCGCGAAGATGTATATGCCAGTCGTCGGGACGCAGCAGGGTCAGGCGGTCAGACATTGGGGATTCCAGGCGGGTCGAACTGAGGTGAATGCTACCGGAAAAGACTCTGGCAGGCACTCGCTATCAAGTTTTGTGATTGCTGACCGATATCTGATGAGCATGCCGTAAATCTGTGGCCTGTTTTTTTGCCGTACAAGCCTGTGGAGCCTCCCGTGCGCCAGCGTTATTTCATCCTGCTCAGTATGTTTGCCAGCCTGCCAGCCATGGCTCTGACTTTTCAGACGCGGCTGGAGAATATCGAGTGGAAAGTGGAAGGTGACAAATTCGAATGCCGTCTGATTCAGCCGATTACCGATTTTGGTTCGGGTGCTTTTGTAAGGCGTGCAGGAGAACAGGCTGTATTTCGTCTTAATGCCTACAACTCAATGTTGGGCGAGGGCTCTGCCAAGCTGTTGGCCGCCGCTGCGCCCTGGCAACCGGGCCGTGGTGATATTGACCTGGGCTCGGTGCGTATTGGCCGTGGGCAGGTGCTTTTCAACAGTTCCCAGGCGCAGGCCGCCAACTTGTTTCGAGGCTTGATTGAGGGGCGCAGCCCCTTGATAAGGCATTATTCTCGTGAGGGCAATGTCTCGGAAGTACGCCTGCTCCCTGTCAGGTTTCGCCAGGCTTACGGCGACTACGAGGCCTGTACCGCAAAGCTTTTACCGAAAAACTTTGAGCAGGTCAGACAAAGCCAGATCGGTTTTCCCGGCGGGGGGATCGAACTGGACGCGGTGGCCCGGGTCAACTTGCAAGTCATGGTCGAATACTTGAAGGCAGACCCTACAGTCAATCACGTCATCCTCGACGGTTATTCCGATAATCAGGGCAATCGCTTGACCAATCGTGAGCTGTCGCGGCGCCGGGCATTGGCGGTAATGGAGTATTTCAAGCAGAACGGCCTGCAGGAGTCGCAGATCACGGTGCGATTCCATGGTGAGCAATACCCCTTGGCGGCGAATACCAGTCGGGTAAACCGGGCGAAAAATCGCCGGGTAAGCGTCCGCCTGGAACGGCTCCCTGTGCCTGAAAAAGCTGCGCCATCTGTAGGTCCCAGCAATCCAGCGGCTATTTCCTGAAGCAACGGTCTCGTCGCGTCTTTGATATAAACTGTCGCTTTGTCGTCTTAAGCTGTCGCGCCTCTGTAAATTCATAGCTGTGGGCGGTAGACTGTTCGGCTTTTCGAACAACCCGTGGAGTGATGGCATGGCGGACGTAAACAAGGTCGTTCTGGCTTATTCGGGCGGCCTGGACACTTCGGTGATCCTGAAGTGGCTGCAGGATACTTATAACTGTGAAGTCGTAACCTTTACCGCTGACCTGGGTCAGGGTGAAGAGGTCGAACCTGCACGTGCCAAGGCGCAAGCCATGGGCGTCAAGGAAATCTACATTGATGACCTGCGCGAAGAGTTTGTTCGTGACTTCGTTTTCCCGATGTTCCGCGCCAACACCGTTTACGAAGGCGAGTACCTGCTGGGTACTTCCATTGCTCGTCCGCTGATTGCCAAACGCCTGATTGAAATCGCCAATGAAACGGGCGCCGATGCCATTTCCCACGGTGCAACGGGTAAAGGTAACGACCAGGTTCGCTTTGAACTGGGTGCCTATGCCTTGAAGCCAGGGGTGAAGGTTATTGCTCCTTGGCGTGAGTGGGACTTGCTCTCCCGTGAAAAGCTGATGGATTACGCTGAAAAGCATGCAATCCCGATCGAGCGTCACGGCAAGAAAAAATCCCCGTACTCGATGGATGCCAACTTGCTGCATATCTCCTACGAAGGTGGTGTGCTCGAAGATACCTGGACTGAGCACGAAGAAGACATGTGGAAGTGGACCGTCTCTCCGGAGAACGCTCCTGACAAGCCGCAGTACCTGGAACTGACCTACCGTAATGGCGACATCGTTGCGCTGGACGGTGTTGAGATGACACCTGCGACTGTTCTGGCAACGTTGAACCGCATTGGTGGCGAACACGGTATCGGCCGTCTGGATATCGTCGAAAACCGTTATGTTGGCATGAAGTCCCGTGGTTGCTATGAAACCCCGGGCGGCACCATCATGTTGCGTGCTCACCGCGCCATTGAGTCGATTACTCTGGATCGTGAAGTCGCTCACTTGAAAGACGAGTTGATGCCAAAGTACGCCAGCCTGATCTACACCGGCTACTGGTGGAGCCCTGAGCGCATCATGCTGCAACAGATGATTGATGCTTCGCAGGTTCACGTTAACGGTGTTGTTCGCCTCAAGCTGTACAAAGGCAACGTGATTGTTACCGGTCGCAAGTCTGACGAGTCGTTGTTTGATGCCAACATCGCAACCTTTGAAGAGGATGGCGGTGCTTACAATCAGGCCGATGCTGCCGGCTTCATCAAGTTGAATGCATTGCGCATGCGTATTGCTGCAAATAAAGGGCGCAAGTTGTTCTAATACAGCTCGCCTGGTAAAGCCCCAGCCAATTGGCTGGGGCTTTTTTTTGCCTGCAATTCAGGTATTTGTTTGGGGGCGGGGTGAGTTAAGCAGGGTGAATCTGTGTGCGTCGGTGTTGTAGCTGATAATGGTTGTATGGTTGATGGATGACGTATGTTTGAAGTTGTCGATGGCCCGTCGAATAGTTTCCTGAGGAATACTGGAGTGCTGGTTGGTAAGCAGTAGCAGTACAGCATGTCTGGGGGGCGTGTTTTTATATTTGCGGGTTGCTTTGTAATAGATATGTAATACCTCTTCGGCAGTGCCTTTATGAGGGGAGAGCAAGTGCAGGTAGTTCAGGTCCATAAGATAAAGTGTTTTTAACTCTGAGCCCTCTCTCCATGCATGACTCTTGGCAAAGAATGTTGCGTGCGCTCTTTCGGGGGGTGGAAACGGGGGAGGGTCTACGTGGTGGACTCTTTGGCCTTGAAGGAAGATGTTATGGGGTCTGTATAAGCTGTACGGGGAGCCTGAAGGGCAGGCGGGTATAAATAGTTGTGCGGATGTACTTGTGCTTGCAAATGAATTGCCTTGCTTCAGGCAAGGGCCAGTCGGCTGAGAGAACCCTTCCGGAGTATTCTCGGCTTTGGATAAGTCAGCGGGGGTATAAAGTGTTTTGTTATTGAAGTTTAAGGTCAGGAAAAACAACGTGATCAAAAGTGATGGGAAAACAATCAGGAACCATACGTATATTTTTTGATGCTCACTGTCGATATAAGGGAGAGAGACTGCAGCGGACGCTTCCGTCAGCATTGAAAAAACAGCGATAACGGTAAGTGGGTGGTTGATTTTTATGGTGTTTTTTATCATGAAAGTGCCTTTTGGTAAAAGTCGGAATGATAAGGAAGAAGGCGCTTCTTGGCGGTGTATGGCCAGCTTGGAGTATCTGTGCAGGGTCAATGTAAGTCGGGTGATTGGTTCAGCGCTTTCTTCAGGGAGTTGCTAGCGCTTTTTAAAATTAGTCGTGTTTTTTTTAAGGCGCAAATCAATTGCATGAGATTGTGTCGCGCCTGGCTGGCGGAATTTATCGATTTCTTGAATAAGAGGTTTGTTTTTGTAGGGGGCTGTCGTTATCAGGTCGGACCTTGTTAAAGGGCGTTAAGTGTTTTTTGTAAAGGGTGTAAGGTTTTTAGTCAGTGACTGATTTGAATGATAAGTCTGAGAGGGGGTTGTAGGTGGATGAACGTATCTATCGAATATTTATTTTTATCTTGGTTGGGTTTGCCTGGGCGAACGTCTTGCCGTTATTTTAGCGTGATTTAATGCTTTAGGTGTTTTCCTAATGATTTGTAGTCCGATTCTGTAAGCATGAAATTGTAATATTTTCCCTTGGAAAAATAGTAGATTTAATTTGAATGAACATTGAGATTTGTCACTGTGTTTTTTGTGGTTTTTAATGTGGGTGGGGCATTTTATTTGGGCGGCAGGCCATGGGGGTGGGGTATGTAGTTGAGTTGTCAGGCTGTTTGGTCAGATTTTTGAATGTGTTTTATATCTGGTTTTTTGAATGTGTCTTAAGTGGGTACGATTTCGTTATCTGTGTGAAAGTGTTGCAGTTCTATGTTGGGTTTTTATTTTAATTCTCGGCGCTTTCTTGAGTTTCGGTCTTCCCATGTCTGGCAGCTTGTGACGAAAGTGTGTGGGGGGCGTTTCAATGGGCGATATCTGTAGGGTTGATCTCCAATATTTGTAGGAAATGTCTTTGGTTGTTGATGCTTGAGGGGGTGCTATGCCCAGTTTGTTGCGACTAGGCTATGGTGCTGGTTCTGAAAATTCGAACAGCGATAAATTGGAATGGCCCATGAATAAAGTGCTGATCGTGGATGATCATCCTGTAATTCGTCTTGCTGTGCGTATGCTCATGGAACGACATGGCTACGAGGTTATTGCAGAGACGGATAATGGTGTGGATGCTTTGCAGCTTACGCGTGAATATGCGCCTGATATCGTAATTCTGGATATTGGAATACCTAGGCTTGACGGGCTTGAAGTTATAGCGCGGTTGTCCACACCGGCAGTGCCTATCAAGGTGCTGGTGTTGACTTCACAAGCCCCGGGTCACTTTTCCATGCGTTGCATGCAAGCCGGTGCAGCCGGTTATGTATGCAAGCAGCAGGACTTGACTGAACTGTTGAGTGCAATCAAGGCCGTACTGTCTGGCTACAGTTATTTCCCGAATCAAGCCTTGCACTCAGTACGTTCAAGCTTGGGGAATGCCAGTGAGGCAGATATGGTCAATCGCCTTTCTGGGCGAGAAATGATGGTGTTGCAGCAGTTGGCACGTGGAAAGAGTAACAAGGAAATTGCGGATGGCATGTTTTTGAGCAATAAAACGGTGAGCACCTACAAAACGCGCCTTTTATTGAAGCTTAATGCCCGTTCACTTGTAGATTTGATTGAGCTGGCACAGCGCAATGGCCTGGTGTGAAGAGAGGGGCTTGAAGATGTAATACCCCAAGCCCCCTGAGCAAAAGCCTCCACAACAGGAGGCTTTTGATGCCGTATCTCCGGGATTACAGGTCGTATCCATAATCTTCCAGCTCTTTTCTGAGCCGTTTTTCTTCCAGCAGTGCGTCAATGGTGCGGCGTTTGGCCAGATTGGTTTTAGCGACCTCGACAACAGGCTCTACGACTTCGTCCGAATCGACGACTGCGAAATCTTCCTCTACTTCCAGTTCTTCTTTGCCAGTGCTCATTCAATTCACTCCAGGCTAAGACAGCTAATGGCGCCCCTTATAGCGATAATCGCTCGTTGGGTAAAAAAGATTTTCTCAATCGATCAGCCCATAGAACGCCTATCACTCAATCATCAGAGGTTTTTTCCTTGAAATCGCACAGGTCTTCTATGCGACAACTGCCGCACCGAGGCTTGCGCGCCTGGCACACGTAGCGCCCGTGCAGGATAAGCCAGTGATGGGCGTCCAGCAGGTAGGGTTTTGGTACGTACTTCATGAGGTTTTTTTCGACCTCCACCACGTTTTTGCCAGGGGCAATACCGGTTCGGTTGCTGACCCTGAAAATATGGGTGTCTACAGCCATTGTCAGTTGCCGGAAAGCTGTATTGAGCACAACGTTTGCCGTTTTACGACCTACCCCGGGCAGTGCTTCAAGCTCTTCTCGGGTCTGTGGGACCTGGCTGCCATGGCGCTCAATCAATAAACGGCAGGTTTCGATCACGTTCTTGGCCTTGCTGTTATACAGGCCAATGGTCTTGATGTAGTGCGACAGTCCTTCCACTCCCAGAGCGTAGATGGCTTCTGGTGTGTTGGCGACCGGAAACAGTTTGGCCATTGCCTTGTTAACGCTGACGTCAGTGGCCTGTGCAGACAGGATCACGGCGATAAGCAGTTCAAAAGGCGATGAATAGGCCAGTTCGGTTTTAGGTTCAGGGTTGTCTTCGTGAAACCGGCGAAATATTTCAAGGCGCTTTACGGCGTTCATGGTTAAAAACTTTCCTGAAGAGCAGTCCGATAAACGGTGGGGCGCTTATATGGTTTTTTCAAGTCTTGCCCGGATCCAGCGCATTGAGTGCGGATTCTGCCTGAGTGACAGTGTCAGCCAAAAGTGTCAGCTCGGTGCCGGACACCTCTTGGCCCATGGCTTTTTTAAGTTCGGCGCGGCGCATGGCCAGCTGGATTTTTGCCCGTTTGAGTTCGGCAGTATTGGCTATCGGTGCGGGTGTGGCGGCCAGGGGCATTGACTCCAGTTGAGCCAGTGCCTGCTGCGCGGATTCAAACTGCTGTTGCAGAATAACCAGCTGAGATTGCTGCTGTGCGGTTGGCGGATGCCCGAAGGCCTTCAACGATTTGTTCAATTGCGCGCGGGCCATGGCCAGAGTGACCTTGGCTTTTTTAAGTGCGGCGTCATTGAGGCTGCCTGATGCTGCCCCGGGGAAATCCGTTTGCGTGCCGCTGAGGGTTCCTGCAGGCGGGCGCTGGGCACGGGCAAGGCGTTCAGCTTGCCTGTGCAGCTCTTCGTGGCGCAGGCGTTCGTCGCGCGACTCGAAGCGCTTGCGGGCATGCTCGCGTTTCTGGTTACGGGCGTTGAACTGCTCTTCATTCTGAGCGAGGCCGCCGACAATCGGGATGACATTGGCAGGCAGCGGGTGCATTTCGATGCAGTCCACCGGGCATGGCGCAACGCAGAGATCGCAACCGGTGCATTCATCGATAATCACGCTGTGCATCAGTTTGGCGGCGCCAAGAATGGCATCGATCGGGCAGGCCTGAATGCATTTGGTGCAGCCGATGCATTCGGCTTCGCGAATATAGGCCACTTGCGGTGGGGCCTGGCCGCGATCGGTATCCAGTTGCAGTACGGGAACCCTGAGCAAGCTGGCCAGTGCAGCAATGGTTTCGGCACCGCCAGGCGGGCACTTGTTGATTGCCTCGCCTTGAGCAATACCTTGCGCATAGGGTTTGCAGCCAGGATGGCCGCATTTCCCGCATTGAGTTTGCGGCAGTAAAGCATCAATACGTTGAATCAGGCTCATGGTGTGATCAGTCCAGCTACAGCGGGTCGCATCTGGGCGACGCTCAACATGCGCAGAGATAAATAGGGGCGTGACGGTCAAGTGTGGGTGCAAGATCGTTCAGCTCGGTAAAGACGGCTGATTATCCGGCATGACGGGAGGGGCGGCTACTGATGAACAGCGTCTGGTGGCCTGCAGGCCACCAGACGGTGCAAAGGGGCAGTGTTACTTGATGCGCTGACCTGGCTTGGCGCCGCTGTCCGGGCTGAGCAGGTAAATTTCTTCACCGCCAGGGCCGGCAGCCATCACCATGCCTTCAGATATGCCAAAGCGCATTTTGCGTGGCTTCAGGTTGGCGATCATCATGGTCAGACGACCTTCAAGCTCGGCCGGGTTCGGGTAGGCGCTCTTGATTCCCGAAAACACGTTGCGTTGCTCGTCGCCAATATCCAGGGTCAGGCGCAGCAGCTTGTCGGCACCTTCAACCGCTTCGGCCTTGAGAATCAGCGCGACGCGCAAGTCCACGGCAGCGAAGGTATCGAACTCGATTTCTGCGGCCAGCGGCTCCTTGACCAGTTCGCCGTTGCCCTGTGGTGCAGCGCTGCCGGTGTCGGTCTGGCTGGCGACCAGGTCTTCTTTCGAAGCATCGGTCATGGCCTGGACCTTGACCGGGTCGATACGGGTCAGCAATGGCTTGAATGCGTTCAATTGGTGGTTGGCCAGCAACACCTGGTGATCGTTCCAGGTCAGGGGGTCGACATTCAGGAATGCCTCTGCATCGGCAGCCAGTACTGGCAGGACCGGCTTGAGGAAGATGATCAGCTGGCGGAAGAGGTTGATGCCCAGTGCGCAGACCGCCTGAACTTCAGCTTGCTTGCCTTCAACTTTGGCCATTGCCCAAGGAGCCTTGTCAGCGATCCAGGCGTTGGCACGGTCGGCCAACGCCATGATTTCACGCATGGCACGGGCGAAGTCACGGGCTTCATAGGCCTCGGCAATGCTGGGTGCGGCGGCCAGGAACGCTTCGGTCAGTTCGGGAGCAGCATTGCCCTCGACCATCACACCGGCGTTACCCTTGTGAATAAAGCCTGCACAACGACTGGCGATATTGACCACTTTGCCGACAAGGTCCGAGTTGACCTTCTGTACGAAGTCTTCCAGGTTCAGGTCCAGGTCATCAACCCCGCGACCCAGCTTGGAGGCGTAGTAGTAGCGCAGGTATTCCGGTGCCAGGTGGTCCAGGTAGGTGCGGGCCTTGATAAAGGTGCCGCGGGATTTGGACATCTTCTGGCCGTTGACGGTCAGGTAACCGTGAACGTTGATGGCAGTAGGCTTGCGATAGCCTGCGCCTTCGAGCATGGCTGGCCAGAACAGGGCGTGGAAGTTAACGATGTCCTTGCCGATAAAATGGTACAGCTCGGCGGTGGAGTCCTTGGCCCAGTACGCGTCGAAGTCCAGATCCGGACGGCGGGCGCAGAGGTTCTTGAAACTGGCCATGTAGCCGATTGGTGCGTCCAGCCATACATAGAAGTACTTGCCTGGCGCGTCCGGGATCTCGAAGCCGAAGTACGGCGCATCGCGGGAGATATCCCACTGTTGCAGGCCGGTATCCAGCCATTCGGCGATCTTGTTGGCTACAGCATCCTGCAGGGCGCCGCTGCGGGTCCAGCTTTTGAGCATGGCATCGAAGTCGGGCAGCTTGAAGAAGAAGTGCTCGGAATCCTTGAGCACCGGAGTGGCGCCGGAGATGGCGGACTTGGGATTCTTCAGATCGGTTGGCGCGTAGGTGGCGCCGCATTTTTCGCAGTTGTCGCCGTACTGATCGTCAGTGCCGCATTTAGGGCAGGTGCCCTTGATGAAGCGGTCGGCCAGGAACATTTTCTTTTCCGGGTCGAAGTACTGGGTGATCGAGCGGGTAGCGATATGCCCGGCTTCGCGCAGCTTGATGTAGATCGCACTCGACAGCTCACGGTTTTCTTCGGCGTGGGTCGAGTGGAAGTTGTCGAAATCGACGAGGAACTCGGCAAAGTCGGCGCTGTGTTCAGCCTGGACGTTGGCGATCAGTTGCTCGGGGGTGATGCCTTCTTTCTCGGCGCGCAACATGATGGCCGAGCCGTGGGCATCGTCTGCGCAGACATAAGTGCACTGATTGCCGCGAAGTTTCTGGAAGCGCACCCACATATCAGTCTGGATGTACTCAAGCATATGGCCAAGGTGAATTGAACCATTGGCATAGGGCAGGGCGCTGGTGACTAAGATATTGCGTGGCTCGGACATGGGGCTCGGCTACTTGATGAGACGGTGGTCGGCCACTATAAAGCGCCGGGCAATATATTTCACCCCGTGCTGGCGTATCTGATCGTTTGTGCTGTTTTTGTGCGGTTCAAAAGCCTGCTGCCGGTGGTTTATTACAGGTACGATAGCGGCCTGTTTTACTCAGTCTTTACGGGAGTTGCCCATGAGCGCAGTTAATCGCGCAGCGGTGGAGGCCGTCCTTCGCCAATACACCGACCCTTATCTGAATCAGGATCCGGTCAGTGCCGGATGCATCCGCAACATAGAGGTTCAGGGTGAGCGCGTCAGTGTTCAGCTTGAACTGGGTTATGCCGCCGGTCTGTTCAAGGGTGGCTGGGCGCAGATCCTGCAAACCGCCATCGAAAACATGGATGGCGTGACCTCGGCCAAGGTCGAGATCAACTGCGTGATTGCGGCGCACAAGGCGCAGGCGCAAATCCCGGGCCTGGCCAATGTGAAGAACATTGTGGCCGTGGCTTCCGGCAAGGGCGGTGTCGGCAAGTCCACCACCGCAGCCAACCTGGCACTGGCGCTGGCCCGTGAAGGTGCGCGGGTGGGGATTCTGGACGCGGATATTTATGGTCCGAGCCAGGGCGTGATGTTTGGCATCGCTGAAGGTACGCGGCCGAAGATTCGTGATCAGAAGTGGTTCGTGCCCATCGAAGCCCATGGCGTTGAAGTCATGTCGATGGCCTTTTTGACTGACGACAACACGCCGATGGTGTGGCGCGGTCCGATGGTGTCGGGTGCGTTGCTGCAGCTGGTGACACAAACGGCCTGGAATGACCTTGATTACCTGGTCATTGATATGCCACCGGGTACCGGCGATATCCAGCTGACCCTGGCACAGAAAGTCCCGGTGACCGGGTCGGTGATTGTGACCACGCCGCAGGATCTGGCTTTGCTGGATGCACGCAAGGGTGTCGAGATGTTCCGCAAGGTCAACATTCCGGTGCTGGGTGTCGTGGAGAACATGGCGGTACACATTTGCTCGAACTGTGGTCACGCAGAGCATCTGTTCGGTGAGGGTGGGGGGGAGAAGCTGGCAACGCAATATGGCGTTGAGGTGCTGGCCTCGCTGCCGCTGTCGATGGAAATCCGCGAGCAGGCCGACAATGGCAAGCCAACAGCGGTGGCTGACCCCAACAGCCCGGTTGCCTTGATCTATCAGGAGCTGGCCCGACAGGTGGGTGCGCGTATTGTCCTGCATGAAGCGGCTTCGCAGGCTATGCCGACCATTACGACCACTGACGACTGAATTGCGATGCAATACCTGTAGTCGCTGACGAGGTACGAGGCTGCGATAAGGCCCCCAGGGCCTTCAGAAATTGGGGCCGCTATGCAGCCCATCGCCGCCTCGTGCCTCTTCAGCGACTACAAAATCGTGCCTGGGTTTATTACGGGCATAAAAAAACCCCGCTTTTAAGGGCGGGGTTTTTTACTGGATCAGTACAAGTTAGATAACTTGAACTTCCTCAGCTTGCATGCCTTTCTGACCGCGAGTAGCGATGAAAGAAACCTGTTGGCCTTCTTTCAGGCTTTTGAAGCCGTCGGATTGGATTGCTTTGAAGTGAACAAACAGGTCGTCACCGGATTGTGGAGTGATGAAGCCGAAGCCTTTTTCATCGTTGAACCACTTAACGGTACCAGTTTGGCGATTAGACATGGTGTAACTCCTTGAACAAAGATAACTGCGACGCAGGAAAAGCCCTGGCCGAGACTGAGTGCAAAGAGCAGGAAAAATTCTTGGAGATGGTTGGATCGAAATTCAACATATCGTGTAGAGATTCTCAGTGACACAAGCAACACAGTGGCGCCACCTTAACGCTTTTTTCCGAACGTGCAAAGGGTCTTTGCGAAGGATTATCCAAAAACGTGACTGACGGTTGCCCTCACACCCTGTATTCAGGGGATCTCAAGCTAATTTCGATATTTTTTCCCCAGATTTTTGAACAGGGCCTTGGGGGGCGGTAAGATGCCCAACAGAATTTTCTACCTCGCTATTCAGGACACCCGCCATGAGCATCAAACCAGACAAGTGGATTCGCCGCATGGCGCAAGAGCACGGCATGATCGAACCTTTCGTCGAGCGTCAGGTGCGTGAAGAAGGCGAGAACCGTCTGATCTCCTACGGCGTTTCGAGCTACGGCTATGACGTTCGTTGCGCAAACGAGTTCAAGGTCTTCACCAATATCAACTCGGCGACCGTTGATCCAAAAAATTTCGACGCGGGCAGCTTTGTCGATGTCACCAGCGACGTTTGCATCATCCCGCCAAACTCCTTCGCCCTGGCACGCACCGTTGAGTACTTCCGTATTCCGCGCAATGTGCTGACCATCTGCCTGGGTAAAAGTACCTACGCGCGTTGCGGCATCATCGTTAACGTGACGCCACTTGAGCCCGAGTGGGAAGGTCATGTGACCCTGGAGTTTTCCAACACCACGACATTGCCGGCCAAGATCTACGCCAATGAAGGCGTGGCACAAATGCTGTTCTTCGAATCTGACGAAGAGTGTGAAGTGTCGTACAAGGACCGTGGCGGCAAGTATCAGGGCCAGCGCGGCGTGACCTTGCCTCGCACCTGACGAACAGAGGGAATTCTTGAGCGCAAATGCACTCTATTGAGTGTATTTCCGGTTACGCATCCAGCGAGCCGGATCATCGCTCAGGAGTGCCTTATGAAGATTGATCCGAGTATCCGCGCCCAACTGGCAAACCTCGAGCCCAATCAGGTCGGGCTGCTGGCCTGGTCTCTGCTGGCCTTTCCACAGCTGCATGCAGGTGGCATCCCCGGCCAGCCTGACCCGGACAGCCCGCAACCGATCGAGCCCGAACCAGGCGTGCCAACGCTGCCTGACGAGCCTCCGCCTGCGCCGGTTGCCTGATCCGGTAGTGGCTCAAGGCGATAGCAGATAACCGCTACGATAGGCTTCGCGGCCTGCCACGTGGGCAATCACCATGCCTGCGGTGGCCATTCGCCGCTGAGAGCGGGCATACAGTAAACCTGCGCTGGCGCAGTAAACCGGTGTGAGCTTGTCGCTGATGGGGTCAATGATCTCGGCAATCAACTGGCCAGCGCACAGATACTCCCCCGGCCTGGCATTGAACACCAGCAGCCCGCCTGCCGGTGTTGCCACGGGCTCTACGCCGGCCAAAGGGGTGGCGGGGTAGAGAAGGGGTGGCAAAGGCACGGATTCTCCGTCAATCGCGCCAAAATCGATCAGATAATCAATCAGCGCCTGGCAGTCGTGCCCTGCATGGCTGTGGTTCACATCTGCCAGGCCGCGTAATTCCAGGGTTACGGAAAAGCTGCCCTGGGGAATCGCATAGCAATGACCGAAACGCTGCTGTAGTTGCCACCACAGCAGGGTGAAGCACTCATCGAACGACAACCCGCCGGAGTCCGTTGCCAGAAGGCTGGCTTGAGCGCCGAGGTGGCGCGCCAGCGGTTCGACCTGCGGCCAGGCTTCAGGCGTGGTGTACAGGTGGGGTACGGCCTCATAGTCGCAGTGCAGGTCCAGCACCATATCGGCATCGCAGGCCAGCGTTTGCAGGGTCAGGCGCTGGGAGTGCAACTGCGTTGTCGGCACTTGCGCTGACAGCAGTTCGCGCAAGCGACGGCGGATTAATTGCAGGTTCTGTGCGGGATCATCGCTGAGCTGGCCTTCAAGCTCATCACCAATCTGCGTGCTCAGGTCCAGGAAGTTACGATTGAAGTTCTGCCCGCTTTGCAGCTCGTAACGCCCCAGCGGGATATCCATCAAGACCTGCTCAAGGCCAGCCGGGTTGGCCACTGGTACCACGACTATCTCAAAGAGCAACCGTCCCGCCGCCTCAAGCTCTGCAAGGCGCTGCTTGAGGTGCCAGGCGACCAGCATCCCGGGCAATTCATCCGCATGCAGTGAGGCCTGGATATAGATCTTGCCTCGGGGCTGGGCAGGCCCGTAATGAAAACTGTGAATAAGCCGTTCAGTGCCCGGGACAGGTGCCAGCAAAGGATGAATTTGATGTCGCTGCATGGAGACGTCCTTGTGAGCCAAGTTCAGATGGCCAGACAGTAGCGCTGTGCCAGTCGCCCCAATCGAAGCATATTATGGGCGACATACAAATGAAAAATTGCACCTTTTACTCAGCATATGCCCTCTCCCGGCTTTGTGCATGAGAGGGCAGGCTGTGGCTCTAGGTTACTTGCCCGGAACCAGGGTCAGACGGGTCTTGCCGTAGGTCTTGTCGAAGTTCTGCGGCTGCATCGGGAAGCTGATGTACTGCCCTTTGAGCCACGGATCGATACCGTCGGTGTAGTGCGGGCTGGCCGGGTTACTCGATTGCCCGGTGCTGTTTTGCGCCATCATCGGTTCGACCTGGCCGAAGTCGATGATCATGCGCATGGCCGGTATCTGCGTCACCTCGAAGTTTGCGCCTGCGAGGTGGTAGGCCGCCGTATTGAGGGTCGTATGATCGCCGCCTGCCATAACGGGGGCGCGAACAGTCTGGCCGTTGGCATTGCGCCATACGTACTGATGCAGCTTGCCCCACTGCCATGCTTTGTGATCGTTACCCATCAGGCTGTCACCGGTGCTGATCGCCCCGGCCAGGCTGCGGGCCAGAATGGCCGGTTTGTCTTCTTTTTGCGTGGTGCGGCTATCGTCCCAGAAAGGACTGTCTTCGCGGCCCAGCAAGTGATCGGCTACCGCCGGGTAAGACAGGTTGCTGTTGGCCACAAATGCCTGCCAGCTGGCGCTGTTCTCGGGGCCCAGTTCATCCAGGAAGATCTGCCGGGTGCTTTCCTGCAAAAACAGTTCGTACACTGCCGCATCGGCCGAGTTGGCGCCGAGCTTGCCGTCAAATGCCATCAGCCGGCCAAGAGCTTCACGGGCTTTGGCCTGTTCTGGCGCGGGCAATGCCGCGATCGCCTGTTTCAGAGGCTGTGCCATGCCGGGGGCGCTGAACATGGTTTTCAGCTTGGCTGCGAACAGCGTGGTCTGGTCGTACTGCATGGCTATCATGCTGCGGGCGTCCTGTTTGCCACTGCCTGCCAGTTGCGCAAGGCGTTCGCTGCGCTCAGGTGACAGCCACGAGTTGGACAGTTGCATGCCGTAGCCATAGGCGGCCGTACGCTGGTTGGCGGTACCCAGCCAGCCTTGGGTCGGGTCCTGGTCGTAGGGGTGCAGCATCGGGTCGGCGTAACCTTCCCAATCGTAGCGGCCATCCCAGCCCGGCGACGGGAACAGGCCAAGCCCTTCACGGCGGTTGGGGTAGAGCCCGGTCACTTGCCAGCCGATATGGTTGGCGTCGGCATACAGCAGGTTCAGCGCCACAGCGCGGATTTCACGGCTGGCATCCGAGGCTTTTTCGCTGTTCTGGGCACGGGACAGGTCAAAAAATGCGTCGAGGGTTTTGTCGCCCTGCAAGTCCGGGGTTTGCAGGGCAAGGCCCAGGCTACTGTTCAGGGCATTGGGGCTGCCCAGGGTGCTGTTGAGCAAAGGCCCGTGGCGGGTTTCGTAAATTACTTCGCGAATCGGACGCTGACCTTTGACGAAAAAGGTTTCGTTGCGCACCGTCGCCGGTAGCCACTTGCCGTTCGCCATGTAGTACAGGCTGCTGCCCTGGCGTTTGAGCTTCTCCAGGAACACATCCTGGTTGTCGCCCATGGCCATGCTCATACCCCATGCCACCTTGCCGTTGAACCCGGCAAACAGGGTCGGCAAGCCCGCAATGGTTGCCCCGGCAGCCTGGTATTTGGGGGCGCGAATCTGCACGTAGTTCCAGGCCGAAGGCACGCCTATGGGTTGATGGATATCGTTGGCCAGCAGGCTCTTGCCACTGCGGCTGCGCTGCGGGCCAATGGCCCAGTCGCTGGATGCCGTGACACCTGGCAGGCTCAGTTGCTTCACCTGTTCAAGGGCCTGGGACACGCCGCTCAAGCCTTGCAACTGGCTGCCCAGGGCCAGGCCCTTGAGCTTGTCGGCTTCGCTGCTGGGCAGGGCTTCGTTGGGATAGGTTGGCATCAGCCAGGGCAGTTTGTCGGTGCCGACTTTTTGCGTAAGGGCCAGGGCGTTGAGTTCTTCTTGCAGGTTGACCGACATGCCGAAGTTCAACAGGCTGAAAATCAGCGCCGAGTCCTCGGGTTTCCAGTACTCGACCTTGTAGCTGGCCTGCGCCAGATCGGCCGGCAATTTGTCGCGGTAGCGGAACAGGTAGGCGTTGACTCCGCGAGCGTAGACTTCGAAAAACTTTTTAAGTCGCGGTGAAGCGCTTTTATAAAGCTCGTCAGCGTTCTTTTTCAGATTGACGGTGCGCATCAACCGGTCGCTTTCCAGTGCATCAACGCCGTTGAGCTCGGCCAAGCGGCCTTGGGCCAGCAAGCGCAAACGCACCATCTGGCTGATTCGGTCACCGGCATGCACATAACCCAGGGTGAACAGGGCGTCATGGAAGCTGCTGCTTTCGATCAGCGGCATGCCCTGGATGTTGCGGCGTACCGACACGTTCTGCGCAAGGCCCTTGAGCGGTTGCACGCCAGAGGCTGGCACCAGGCTTTCAGTGGCATGGTTGTTTATCTGGCAACCGGCCAGGCCCAGCAGGCTGACCATTGCCGCGGCAACGCCGAACCGGGGTAGTAAAGAAGTAAAGGCTGGCGAGGCCATGGCAAAGCTCCTGCGGGGGTGGTGTCATCGAAAGCCGCTACGTTAGTGAGGCCGATGACACCGTGCAAGCGCTATATGCACTACTTCGGCGGGTTGATTTTATCCACCAGTGCGTAGGCACGTTCTGTAGCCGGGCGCGCCTTGACTCGCTGGAACCAGGCCTTCAGGGCCGGGAAATCATCCAGGTTCTGCCCCTGCCATTCATGGGGCACGATCCACGGGTAAATCGCCATGTCGGCGATGCTGTATTCGTCACCCGCAACAAACTCGCGGCCTTCCAGCTGTTTGTTCAATACGCGATACAAACGGGCCGTCTCTTCGGTGTAGCGTTTGATCGCATACGGGATTTTTTCCGGTGCGAAGCGGTTGAAGTGATGATTTTGCCCGGCCATTGGCCCCAGGCCACCCATTTGCCAGAACAGCCATTGCAGGGCCATTTGCCGGCCGCGCAGGTCCTTTGGTAAAAATTGCCCGGTTTTTTCCGCGAGGTACAGCAGGATCGCGCCGGACTCGAACAAGGACAGTGGCTCGCCACCGTCGGCCGGTGCCTGATCAACAATGGCCGGGATGCGGTTATTCGGGGCTATCTTCAAAAAGTCCGGAGCAAACTGTTCATTCTTGCCGATATTGATCGGATGAACCTTGTAGGGCAGGCCAGCTTCTTCAAGAAACAATGAGACTTTGTGGCCGTTGGGAGTGGTCCAGTAATAAAGATCGATCATGAAGGGCTCCAGAAGGGAATGTTCACCCAGCACCTGACGACCATCAGAGGCGGTCATCGACTGTGGGCTGTCAGTTTTACCCCCAAAAGCGCGTCGGATGAAAGCAGGTCATGGTTTGTGACGCACTTTTTCATAAAGCAAAAACACAAACGCCGCACAGGACACTGGATCCTGTGCGGCGTTTGCAAAGCGTCCCGAGGGATCAGGCGCCGTGGCACTTCTTGAATTTCTTGCTGCTGCCGCACGGGCAGGGATCGTTGCGGCCAACGTCTTTCAGCTCGTTGCGCACAGGCTCTTGAGGTGCATGGCCGCAATGCGGGCCATGTACATGACCGTGATCGTGGTCATGGGTGTGGCCATGATCATGATCGTGGTTGCAGTCGGGGCCATGAACGTGGGGTTGTTGGGTCATTGCTCAATCACTCTGGAATAAAATCGCCGGGGATTATCTCGCCTTTGCGCGTCAGGTGCACGTCGTAACCGTAGAACAGCCCGGTTTGCAGTGTGCCCTCGAGTCGGTAGGGGATGGGCTGGTCGGGTGTTTCAAGCAAATTGACCAGCGGGCGCACCTGCGGCCAGAGGTTGGTACGCACCGGTATCACGTACATGGCGCTGCTGTTGGGTTGCACGCTGAACCAGTGTTCGTTCTCACCTTCGGTCAGCTTGATGGTGCCCAGATACACGGCATAGCTCAGGCCGCGTACGGTCAGTGTCGAGTCATTGGGGTTGTCGACCCGAAAATGCAGCCTGAAGCGCTGCTCCAGCAGCTTGGCCTGCACCAGTTCGACTTTTTCCAGATGCACGTCCGGGTCCTTGTCGCCTGAGTCGAACCAGGAGGTGCATCCCGATACCATCAGCAGCATGGCCAGGGCGATTGTTTTTATTGTTCGGGCCCGCACGTCCATTGTTTAACCCTCAGAGTCCAGCCTATTGACCGAAAAAACCGGCACAGCATTTTTTGAACTTCAGCCCGCTGGCGCATGGGCAAGCGTCGTTGCGCCCGACCTTGAGCGGTACGGTGGGGTCGATGAAGTACCAGCGCCCGGCGCTTTGCACAAAGGATGAGCGCTCGCGGTGGCTGTGCTCACCATTGGCGTCGTGCCAGCGTGCAGTAAAGGTCACAAAGGCGTGTTCCGGTTGGCCGCCGAACACTTCGCTGCTTTCAACGGTCAAGCCCAGCCAGGTGCTCTGCGCGCTCCAGTCGGCAATGGACTGGCGATCCAGCCCGGCTTGCTGCACAGGCAGGGTGGTGCTGACCAGGTAGTCGACAAGCCCCAATACATAGGCGCTGTAGCGTGAGCGCATCAGGGTTTCGGCGCTCGGGGCCGGGTGGCCGTCATGATAGTGCCCGCAGCAGGCTTCCAGCAGGTTGCCGCTGCCGCAGGGGCAAATGGATGTGCTCATCGGGTTACCACCAATACTTGCCAAAGTTTTCCGGGTTTGCCCAAAACCTGGCGTTTAGCCAGTCGGGTACTTGTTTGTATTCGCGCAAGTCGTAAGTAAAGAGCGTCAGGACTTGCTCGTCACGCTGAAACCTCTCATTGCTTTGTAAAGCAAGGGCGTAAAAGTCGGTTTCTTTCCAATTGCAGGCTGTGAGATCCGCCAGCACGGCAATGCGACTGGCATTGAGGTTGCGAATGCCGCCCAGCAATTGCAGCCCGCTGTTTTTGGGCAGGTGCTCCAGGCAGTCGATCACCAGTGCCAGGTCAAAGCGTTGCGCTGCCAGGTCTTCGGGCAACGGGCCAGGCGCTGCTCGGGCCACCTGCGCGCCGGGGTGCGCAGCCTCGAAGGCGGCCAGTGCCGGGAAACTGCTGGCCCCGACCACGAGCAGGCGTTGTGGCGCATAACGATCCAGCAAGGCCGCCAGCGCTTGCTGGGGTGTACGTGTAGAAATACCGGGCGTCATCGAAGGTCCTCACTTAGAGCGTCCAAGACTAGCCTGCGCAAGCCGCGCGGCCTAGTGGGCTGTTGCCGCTACTGTCACTTTGCTGGCGCATACCCTGAGCGCAGTCTTTACTTTGCCTTGCATCGGCCAAACGCCGACCCTCAGGAGAGACCCTTTTATGAGCATCATAAGAACAGCAGTACCTCTGGTTGTTCTCACCGGCGTATTAACGGGCTGTGCCGGGTTGCAAAAAACTGACTGGCCCACCTGTGCTGCAGTCGGCGGTGTGGGCGGGGCGGCCTTGGGTGCAATAAAAAGCTCGGCCTGGGCGGGGGGTGGTGCCGTATTCGGTGCGGGCATGGCCGCGGCTTACTGTTGGGTACACGGTGACGGCGATGCGGATGGCGACGGTGTTCCGGACAGTCGCGACAAGTGCCCTGATACGCCCCAAGGCGTGAAAGTCGATGCTGCGGGCTGCCCGATTGTGGCCGTGGTGGTGGTTGAAGAAGTGGTGGTCGTCAAGCAAGAGGCTATTGTAGTACGTGATGTGAATTTCGAATTCAACTCTGCCCGGTTGACTGCGGCGGACAAGGAAAAGCTCAATATCATAGCCGCGCGCCTGAAAAAAGACGCCGCCAACGCCCAGTTGAAGGTCACAGGGTATACCGACAGTGTGGGCAATGAGGCCTACAACCTGAAACTGTCCAAGGCACGGGCGCAGTCGGTGGTTGAGTACTTGATCGACAGCGGTGTACCGCGCAGCCAGTTTGTTTCCGTGGAGGGAGCCGGTGAGTCGAACCCTGTGGCCAGCAATCAGACCCCTGAGGGCCGCGCCCAAAACAGACGTACCGAGATTCTGATCATTCGTTAACCCTTGGTATCGCCGCGGTTTTGCCCGGGCCAGTCGAAGTTGCGGCGAATCTTTTTATGACGGTCTATGGCGTCCTGCTTGTACAAGCCGTTAATGTGCGACAAAGAACATGCTAAAGGCGGATGTATGAGGGTGCTTTGGGGGCTGGGTAAAGCATTGACACTGATAGTTTGGGCCTTGGTGCTGAGTAATCTGTACCAGCCCTTGGTCTACCCGTTCGATGTGCTGATCAACCTTGTTGGCAGCCTGTTGGTGCTGACCCATGTGCTTGAGGTGCTCTTGTTCAAAGGTCGCCTGCAAGGCCGCCGCCATCCCTGGCGTGATCGCCTGTTGATTCTTGTGTTTGGAGTTTTTCACGCACATACCCTTCCTGCCTCCCGCGAACGAGATGCCAGCCATGCGTAAGTTATGTTTGTTGGCTGCCTTGTGCAGCCCTTTTGCTCAGGCCGAGGTCGTCTCGGTCGAGGCCAACTCGATGATGCGCCTGCCCGCTAACGTCAGTGTATTGCGCCTGGAAAAGCTCGATGTTGCTGACTACGGGACGTTATTGATTCCAGCGGGGATCACCCAGGTCTATATCGACCAACTGCAGCTGGGTCGTGAAGCACGCATCACTATCGTTCCTGCCGAGCACGGCATCGCGCTGCGGGTGGCGCGTGCCGAACTGGGCGAGGGCAGCCAGATCAATGCCCGTGGCGCCACCGGTACCTTTGAAAAGCCTGCGCGGCCAGCCCGGGACCTGAGCCTGCGAATTGAGTCACTGCAAGCGCCGCAACTGTCCATTGATGCCCGTGGCGGTACGGGAGCGCCGGGTTTTGCCGGGCTTGATGGCGGTAATGGCGAAGAGCCAGGCTGTACTTGGGGCGCGGCGGGCTCCGGAGCCAATGGCGACAATGGAGGTAACGGGCAACCGGGTGCGGCCGGCGGGCAGGTGCGGGTTGAGCTGCCGCGTGACTACCCGGCCGAGCAGGTCCGTGTGCGGGTTGACGGCGGTACGGGCGGCAAGCCCGGCGAGGCCGGACGGGCTGGCGCAGGCGGCAAAGCCAAGGGCTGTGTGGTGTATCGCACCGATGGCGGCAAGTCCGGCAAGCCGGGCCTGGCCGGGCAGCCGGGGGAAGCGGGTACGGCAGGTGCTGTGACTATCCAGCGGTTGTAACCTGTGCACGGCACGCAATATCCGCTGAGGCGCTAAGCGCAGATTGCGCAACACATTCACTCCGAACAGGCCGGCCGGTCGGCCGCCTCGGGGGCGCTGTGCTTTTGATCTGCCTGCCCTCCCGGGAGGGCGAGTGGAGGTTCTGTGGAGTGGGTCGACCGGCATGGATGCCGGGAGAGCCGCGATGGGCCATGGATGGCCCGTGGGGCGTGCCCACGGAACAGGACCGGAGCGAGTGAACCTGAGCGCAGCGAAGGCCGTACGATGGGGCGCAAGCGCTTTGGTTACTTTGCCGCTTTTGCAAAGTGACTCGCTGTAAGAGCGAAACCAATATTTCAGTTAGACGCAAATGCCGGATATGTAACCGGTGGATCAGTTGATTTGCGGCACAGCTACGTATAAATAAACGACGTGCCTGTCACCAATCAGGCGCGTGCTGCTTCAGTGCGTTACCAGCGTGTCCAGCAACTTGTCGACATAACCCTTGGCCAGCTTTGCAGCGATGGGCCGAGACTATTCCCCGATTTTAAGCGGCGCAAGCGAACGGGATTTTTTAGCAAGTTTCACGGAAACGAAAGCGAAACGTCGTACGAAACGCCTGATATTAAAGGCCAAATGCCTTGCTGTCGTCGTCGCAAACACTGCAAACACGAACCCTCTGATACCCCGTAATTAAATGGTTTTACGACTGCTGCGCAGCCGGACGCCGCCTCGTTCCTTCGGCAGCTACACCCATCCGGCTTTTAAAAAGTCGGCCGAGCCGCCGCAATTGCCACCAACACCAGCCCCACAATCAGATTGCACCCCACCAACCGGCGAATTTTCCCAATTGCCGCTGCCCCGTCAGCCCAAGCCTGGGCTTCGACGGCCTTGCGCAACTCAGGCAACTGCAGCGATTGAATGCGGATAAACAACGCCACCATCACGATGTACAAGCCCATCATGATCTGCACATAGCGCGGCGCCGTTTCAAAACCGTTGAAGCGCATTTGCAGAAGACCTACACCGCTTATCGGCAAAATCACCACTGCGATCCACACCCATACAAAAAAACGTTGGAACACTTCTACCCACAGCTTTAACCGTACCGGGCCTTCAAGGGCCGTGACAGCCGCCGGGCGCAGGATCATCCAGGCGAAAAACATGCCGCCCACCCAGATCAGGGCGGCCAGTACATGCAGGCTGTAGGCGAGGGCAAAGGCGGTCATTGGGGTACTCCGTTCGGCGCGGGATGAATTAGCGGGGTATGATAGCGGTCATTCGAACCACTGAAAATTTATCCAGCGTTTCTTGCGCCCGAAGAACCATGATTAGTACCGAACTCAAAACTCAGATCCAGGGCGCTTACTCGCGTTTTCTCGAATCCAAGAGCCTCAAGCCGCGTTACGGTCAGCGTCTGATGATCGCTGAAGTGGCCAAGGTGCTGGGCGATATCGACACCGACGAAGAAAACCACCGCAGTGGCGACCCGGCTGTGGTCGCCGTAGAAGCGGGCACCGGTACCGGCAAAACCGTGGCTTACTGCCTGGCTGCCATTCCTGTGGCCAAGGCCGCGGGCAAGCGCCTGGTGGTTGCCACGGCAACGGTCGCCCTGCAGGAGCAGATCGTCTACAAGGACCTCCCGGACCTGATGCGCAACAGCGGGCTGAACTTCAGCTTTGCCCTGGCCAAGGGCCGTGGCCGCTATATGTGCCTGTCCAAGCTCGACATGCTGCTGCAAGAGGGCCACGCGCAAACCGCGACGGCGCAGCTGTTCGAGGAAGAAGGCTTCAAGATCGAAGTCGATGAGGCCAGCCAGAAGCTGTTCACCAGCATGATCGAAAAGCTGGCCGGCAATAAGTGGGACGGCGACCGCGACAGCTGGCCCCAGGCCCTTGAAGACCAGGACTGGGCGCGCCTGACCACCGATCACAGCCAGTGCACCAACCGTCATTGCCCCAACTTCGGCCAGTGCGCTTTCTACAAGGCCCGGGAAGGCATGAGCAAGGTGGACGTGATCGTCACCAACCACGACATGGTGCTCGCCGACCTCGCGTTGGGGGGTGGCGCGGTATTGCCTGATCCCCGTGACACGGTCTATGTGTTTGACGAAGGCCATCACCTGCCGGACAAGGCCATTGGCCATTTTGCCCACTACACCCGTTTGCGCTCCACCGCCGACTGGCTGGAGCAAACCGCCAAGAACCTTACCAAACTGTTGGCCCAACACCCGTTGCCCGGCGACCTGGGGCGTTTGCTGGAGCAAGTGCCGGAGCTGGCCAAAGAAATCAAGGCCCAGCAACAGTTCATGTTCACTGCCTGCGAGCAGATCGCCGACTTTAAAGTCGGCGAAGAGCCCGAGGGTCGCGAGCGTCCGCGCCATCGCTTTATTGGCGGCCTGATTCCCGATCACATGCGTGAAATGGGCATCGAGTTGAAAAAAGGATTCTCGCGTCTGACCGACCTGTTCACTCGTCTGACCGAGATTCTCAAGGACGGTATGGATGGCGAGGTCAATATCGGCATCACCAGCAACCAGGCCGAGGAATGGTACCCGCTGTTTGGCAGCCTGCTGTCCCGGGCCCAGGGCAACTGGGAGCTGTGGACCGCCTTTACTGTCGAAGACCCTGAAGACAACCCGCCCATGGCGCGCTGGCTGACCCTGGCGGAAAGCGGTTCGCTGTTTGATATCGAGGTCAACGCCAGCCCCATCCTGGCCGCCGAGATGCTGCGTCGCAACCTGTGGAACGTGGCCTATGGGGTACTCGTGACCTCCGCCACCCTGACAGCACTGGGCACCTTCGACCGTTTCCGCATGCGTGCCGGCCTGCCCAAAACAGCCGTGACGGCGGTGGTGCCCAGCCCTTTCCATCATGCTGATGCCGGTGTGTTGCGAGTGCCTGACCTCAAAGCGGACCCCCGTGACGCTACGGCTCATACGGCGGCGATCATTCGTGACTTGCCCGCGCTGGTCGAAGGCTCGCGGGGCACGCTGGTGCTGTTTTCATCACGCAAGCAGATGCAGGACGTATTCGACGGCCTGGAGCGCGACTGGCGCAAGCAAGTGTTTATCCAGGGTAACCTGTCCAAACAGGAAACCCTCAACAAGCACAAGGCGCGGGTCGATGGCGGGGACTCCAGTGTGTTGTTTGGCCTGGCCAGTTTTGCCGAAGGCGTGGATTTGCCTGGTGCCTACTGCGAGCACGTGGTGATCGCCAAAATACCGTTTTCGGTTCCCGATGATCCGGTCGAAGCGGCCCTGGCCGAGTGGATCGAGGCCCGGGGTGGCAACCCCTTCATGGAGATATCCGTGCCTGATGCCTCGCTCAAGCTGGTTCAGGCTTGCGGGCGT
Organism: Pseudomonas bubulae; assembly: GCF_900618535.1. GTDB lineage: Bacteria > Pseudomonadota > Gammaproteobacteria > Pseudomonadales > Pseudomonadaceae > Aquipseudomonas > Aquipseudomonas bubulae. The sequence goes on from NZ_UYJA01000002.1 coordinate 618,775, forward strand.
TTGCTGCGTACCGAACAGGATCGCGGCACCATCACCTTGCTGGACCGGCGCCTGGTCACCCAGCGCTATGGCAAGGCGATTCTGAATGCACTGCCGCCGTTCAGGCGCGAAATTTCTTAAGCGCGGGTCGGCGTTATCGTCGACTTTGCTGTCTATGCTTTGACTTTCACCACCTCACAGGCCGATTTTCGGCCGTTTGGGAGAACCAGATCCATATGATTCGCCGTTCGCTGTCTGCTGTTTTTGCGTTGCTGGTCACGACTCCGCTGTTGGCGGCGCCTGCTGGCCAACAAACCCTGTTCAATTTCGTTCGCCCTGCCGATGTGGTGCAAGTGGCGACTACGGATGCGATCTTGCCGCAATACAATGCGGAGCAAACAGCCGAAGGCGAAGTGCTGCGCCGCGTCACCTTCAACCCGGCCGTCGCGCCCAGCCTGCGTTTGACTCCGCAAACCGGGGTATGGGACTGGTCGCAGTCGGGGATGATGACCCTGCGCATCCAGAACGCCATGAACTGGGCACTTACGCTGGACGTGACCGTGCAAAGCAGCAACGGCAAAACCCTGACCAGCCGTGTCGACCTGCCTGCCGGCCCGGCGCAAACCCTGTTGTTGCCGCTAAAAGCCAATTCTCCACACAGCCAGGGCATGCGCGCCGGCCCACCGATGCCGATGACGCTGGATGGCCAGCGCATTCTGCTGGCCAGTAGCCAGGGTGAAATCGATCTGAGCCAGGTGGTGTCGGTAAGTCTGTCGATTGCGCAACCGAACGTCGCGCAGAGCATTCTGCTGGAGCGCTTCGGCGTGCAGGACGGCACAGGCGTAATCAAGGCCGTGTACGGCGCGATCGTCGACGGCTACGGCCAGTCGACCCGCGCCAAATGGCCGGAGCGTGTTGCCAATGACGAACAGCTCAAGGCCGCCGCCGCAAAAGAACAGCAGCAACTCAAAGGCTGGCTGGCCGGGCGTGCCGATCAGGACAAGTACGGCGGCTGGCTGAAGGGCGCGGGGTTTGAGGCGACCGGGTTTTTCCGCACAGAAAAGCGCAATGGCCGCTGGAACCTGATCACCCCTGAAGGTCACCCGTTTTACTCGCTGGGCCTAAATGCCGTAACGGCCAACGACAGCCAGACCTATGTTGCCGGCCGTGAGTGGATGTTTACCGATTTGCCCCATGATGGCACTCCTCTGGCCAGTTTTTACGGCAAGGCGAACAACAATAGCGGCAACGCCTCGACCCAGGGCAGGGGCTTTGACGCCGGGCGCTGGTACAACTTTTATGCCGCCAACCTGCAGCGTATCTACGGTGAACCTTGCGTAACGGCTAAAACTGAACCGGATAGCGCACCGGTGAGCCCTTGTGCACCTCCAGCCTTCGATGCCAAGCGTTGGCAGGCCCGCACCCTGGATCGCCTGCAAGCCTGGGGCTTCAACACCATCGGCAACTGGAGCGACCCCGAACTGGGCCTCAACGATCGCGTGCCCTACACCCTGCCGCTGTCGATTGTGGGGGACTACACCAGCATCAGTACCGGCACCGACTGGTGGGGCGGCATGCCCGACCCGTTTGACCCGCGCTTTGCCATGGCCACCGAGCGCGCCGTGGCCATTGCCGCTCGCGATCATCGCGATGATCCCTGGTTGATCGGTTACTTTGCCGACAACGAACTGGCCTGGGCCGGTCCGGGTAATGACCCGAAATCCCGTTATGCATTGGCCCTGGGCACTTTGCGCATGACCACGGATGTACCCGCCAAGCGGGCCTTCCTCAAGCAGCTGCGTGACAAATACCGCAACCAGCAGGGTCTTTCCAAGGCCTGGGGTATTGAAATTCCGGCCTGGGAGCTGATGGAGGACCCGGGTTTTGAAGGGCCTTTGCCCAACGCCGAGCACCCGCAAATCGAGGCGGATTATCAGTATTTCCAGAAAGTCTTTGCTGACACCTACTTCAAGACCATTTCCGACTCGCTCAAATGGCATGCTCCAAACCACTTGCTGCTCGGCGGACGGTTTGCCGTCAGTACGCCAGAGGCCGTGGCGTCCTGTGCCAAATACTGCGATGTACTGAGCTTCAACTTCTACACCCTGCAACCGCAAGACGGCTATGACTTCGGCAAACTGCGCGAACTGGACAAGCCGGTAATGATCACCGAGTTCAACTTCGGCTCCCGTGACCGTGGCCCGTTCTGGGGCGGCGTCACTGAAGTGGCCAACGAAGAAGCCCGTGGCCCGGCTTACAGCAAGTTCCTCAAACAGGCGGTGGCAGAACCGTCGATTGTTGGCGTGCACTGGTTCCAGTACCTGGACCAGCCGGTCACAGGCCGGTTGCTCGACGGCGAAAACGGCCACTTTGGCATGATCGGTATCACCGATTTGCCGTTTACCGGTTTTGTCGACAGCGTGCGCAAGGCCAATCTGCAGGCCCTTGGCCAGTTGGGCCAGGAGGCCGCCAAGGCCCAGGCCGAAGCCGAAAAAGCCGTCAAGGCGCCTGTGCATGCAACCGATGATGGCAGCGGCGGGCGCTCTGGCGCGGGGCATGCAGGTGGGCACTCGGGCAAGGGGCACTGATTTTCCCTGCCCGATGGGCGGCGATGTATTTCGTCGCCCAGTAGGGGTTTCTTCCTTTTCAATTCCCACTTTAAAACTAAGGTCTTGCATTCCAACTGAATGGAGACTTCGAAATGGAAGCGAAAGGGAAGTGTGCAAGTGGGTTCGAAGCCGTTCAGGAAGCCTTTGAGGCGATCTTCGATGATCCTCAGGAGCGAGGAGCCGGTGTTTGTGTGCAGGTGGGCGGCGAAACCGTTGTCGACTTATGGGCGGGTGTGGCGGATCTGGAGGGCGAGCAGCCCTGGAACCACGACACATTGGTCAACACCTATTGTTGTATCAAACCCTTCACCGCCATCGCGGCACTGATGCTGGTGGAAGAGGGCAAGCTCGAGCTGGATCAGACGGTTGCCCACTATTGGCCGGAGTTTTCCCAGGGCGGCAAGGAGCGCATCACCTTGCGCCAGGTGTTGTGCCATACCTCAGGTATCCCGGCGCTGCGTTTGCCCAGCCGCACGCCCATTATGTACGACTGGGATGCAATGGCCGAAGTCGTCGCGGCAGAACCCTTGTGGTGGGAACCGGGAACCAGTGTCGGTTATGGCGCCACCACCTATGGCTGGATCCTTGGCGAGCTGGTTCGACGGGCCGATGGTCGCGACCCCTGTACCTTTATCCACGAGCGAATCTGCGAGCCCAACGACCTTGAAGTTCATATGGGCGTTGATGCCGAGCACTTTCACCGCATTGCCTTTTTCGAGCGCGCTGAAGGGCGAACGGGTGATAACTACGCCCAGGACTTGCGTGCCGTGATGGTCAGTGAGCCTGAGCATGTCGCGACCCTTGCATTTACCAATCCCGCCATGGGATCACGGCAAACGGCTGACCCGCGCTGGTGGGCCTATCGCCATCCCGGCGTAAATGCCCACGGTACCGCCCATGGCCTGGCCGGGTTTTACAGTGCGCTGCTGGGCGGGCGCCTGGTGGGGCCTGAGCTGCTCGCAGAGTTCACCCGCGAGCACAGTAACGATATGGACCGCACGCTGCTGCGGCCCATGCGTTACGGCCTGGGTTGCATGATGGAGCAGCCGGCGGACCCGGGAGCCTCCCATCGGATGGGGCCAAAGGCATTCGGGCATGTGGGGCTGGGCGGGCCAATCTCCTTTGCCGACCCTGAGCGGGAGGTGAGCTTCGGCTTTGTCACCACCACCATGGGCAGCCATGTGCTGATGGACCCGCGGGTGCAGAAGCTTGCGCCTTTGGTCTACGCCGCGCTGTAGACACACCCTAAGTAGCAGCTGCCGAAGGAACGAGGCTGCGTTCGGCGGCAAAGCCGTCGCGAAATCAGACCCTGCGGTATGTCAGTTATACCCGCAAGTCAGGTTTTACGACGGCTGCGCCGCCGGACGCAGCCTCGCTCCGCGAGTCAGCTGCTACGAGATTTTTGCCATGGGTGTTTTGCCTTTTTTCACAAAAAAAACACGCCCTTGTTGATACTTTGCCCGCCGACTCAACAGCGCACAAAAATTGTGTGCTCAGAGCGCTTTGCTCTGTTTCAAAATCTTACTGGTGCTGGAACAATGCACGCCTTGTAGAGCCATGCTTGATCCAGGAGGTCCGGGTGCAGATTCAGGGTTTTCACGACCTTAACTTCGAAGCAGTACGCGAGGCGTTTGCCGATCTTTTCAATGATCCGCAAGAGCGCGGCGCGGCGTTGTGCATCCAGATCGGTGGCGAAACCGTTCTCGACCTGTGGGCCGGTACCGCTGACAAGGACGGCGAGCAGCCGTGGCACACAGACACCATTGCCAATCTGTTTTCGTGCACTAAACCTTTTACCGCTGTCACGGCGTTGCAACTGGTCGAAGAGGGCAAGCTGGAGCTGGATGTGCCAGTGGCCCGCTATTGGCCCGAGTTCGCTGCTGCCGGCAAAGAGTCCATCACGTTGCGTCAGCTCCTGAGCCATCGCGCGGGTTTGCCGGCCTTGCGCGAATTGATGCCGGCCGAGGCGCTGTATGAATGGCAAACCATGGTCGATGCACTGGCCGCCGAAACCCCCTGGTGGACGCCGGGCGAAGGGCACGGCTATGCCGCGATCACCTATGGCTGGCTGGTGGGCGAGCTGATTCGCCGCGCCGATGGCCGCAGTGCGGGCCAGTCAATCATGGCGCGGACGGCCAGGCCGCTGGGGCTGGACTTCCATGTCGGGCTGGGTGACGAAGAGTTTTACCGGGTGGCTCATGTTGCCCGCAGCAAGGGCAATATGGGGGATGCGGCTGCGCAGCGCCTGTTGAAGGCCATGATGAATGAGCCTTCATCCATGAGTACGCGGGCATTCACCAATCCACCGTCTATTATGACAAGTACCAACAAACCCGAATGGCGCCGAATGGAGCAGCCAGCGGCCAATGGGCATGGTAATGCCCGTAGCCTGGCCGGTTTTTATAGCGGTTTGCTGGACGGCAGCCTGCTTGAAGCCGAAATGCTGGAGCAACTGACCCGCGAGCACAGCGTCGGCGAGGATAAAACCTTGCGCACGCAAACCCGTTTTGGGCTGGGGTGCATGCTGGATCAGCCAACCGTACCCAACGCGACGTTTGGCCTTGGGCCAAAAGCTTTCGGTCATCCCGGGGCTGGGGGGTCGACCGGCTTTGCCGACCCGGATCGCGAGGTGGCCTTTGGATTTGTGACCAATACCCTAGGGCCCAATATATTGATGGATCCCAGGGCGCAAAAACTGGTTAGAGTACTGGCTGAGTGCCTGTAAGCAGGATTTGTAGGCCACAGGTCGGAACTCGGTAGCTTTTCTGTTTTCAATACGTTTTTTATAGTGGGCTTAGTGCCTCTTTAATTCTTAATTCATTGTGTGGATATTCAATGTCATCTAATAAGACCCTCGCTCTGGCTCTTTGCCTGGCTATTACCGGTTGCGCACAAACTCCACAGAATGACGCCGAAGGTGGCCACAAATGGTGGCAGTTGGGCTCGTCCGACCAGGCGTCGACTCCTGCGGATAAAACTGCAACTGTTGCGGCCAAGCCAGCAGACAGCAAAACAACGCCACCGGTAACCAAAACTGCCACCGCCCCAGCGGTCGCAGCCAAAGACAGCGGTTCCAGCTGGTGGCCTTTTGGCTCTGACTCGGCGAAAAAAGACACCCCGGTTGAAAAGGACAAAAAAGTAGCCGTCACCGCCGCGCCTGCCTCTGCAGCAGCCTCTTCGAAAAACTGGTGGTGGCCGTTTGATAGCGATGCCAAAGACGCCAAAACTTCGCCGGTTGGCGTGATCCCGATGCCGGATCCGAAAATTACCCAGGCCTGGCTGGACGAATATGAGCCTCGTCTGCGTACTGCAATCAAGGACACCAACCTGCAACTGGAGCGTCGCGAGAATCTGCTGATTATCGTGGCTTCAGCTGACAGTTCGTTCAAGGCCACCCGCCCGGACTTGCTGATGCCGTCCATGCTTGGCCCGTTTACCCGAGTGGCCAAAGTGGTTGAAGGCGACCCAAAAACCGCCGTGCTGGTGCTGGGGCATGCCGACTCTTCGGGCGCAATGGCGGCCAATACCCGTCTGAGCCTGGACCGTGCCAAATCGGTGGCAGCGATCTTCCGTATGAGCGGTTTGCAAGGTAACCGCCTGACCTTGCGTGGCATGGGTTCGGTGATGCCTCGCGCAGCCAACGACAGCAACGAAGGTCGCGCCCTGAACCGTCGGGTTGAAATCCTGATGACCCCGCAAGCCACCATGGTTGCCCTGGTCAGCAAATACAGCCAGCCAGTCCTCACCTCGGCCGAGCTGGTTGCGGTTCAGCCAGCTGTTGCTCCTTCTGTGGCCAAAAAGAATGCAGCACCGGCCAAGAAAGGCGTCGTAGCCAAAAAGGCTGCACCGGCCAAAAAAGCGGCCAAGCCAGCGCCAGCAAAAAAGCCGGTTGTCGCTAAAGCCAAAGCTGTTGCGGACAAGAAAGTTGCCGCCAACGATCAGGCCAAGAACTGACTGATTCAAGGAAGGATGGGGGCATGACTCAAGCACTGGCGGATATGCGACGTGACTACACCCGTGACGGGCTGGCCGAGGCTCAGGCCCCGGCCGAGCCTTTCGCGCTGTTTCATCAGTGGTTCGGCGATGCGGTGAAAACCGAGCAGCCACCGGTCGAGGCCAATGCCATGACCCTGGCCACGGTGGACGCCCGCGGGCGGCCGCATTGTCGGGTGTTGTTGCTCAAGGGGCTGGATGAACAGGGTTTTACCTTTTTCACCAACTACACCAGTGCCAAGGGCCAGCAGTTGGCCGAGCGCCCGTTCGCGGCCATGACCTTTTTCTGGCCAACCCTTGAGCGTCAGGTACGCATCGAGGGTCAGGTGGTCAAGGTCACTGCGCAAGAGTCCGATGCCTACTATCAGGTTCGCCCGCTGGGCAGCCGGATCGGGGCCTGGGCCTCGCCGCAAAGCCAGGTGATTGCTGATCGCGATGAACTGGTCGAGCTGCTCAAAGCCACCGAGGCGCGCTTCAGTGACAGCCAGCCCCATTGCCCCGAGCACTGGGGCGGTTATCGCTTGCTGCCCGAGCGCATCGAGTTCTGGCAGGGGCGCCCGAGTCGCCTGCACGATCGCCTCAACTATCGGCGTGAGGGGGCAGACTGGGTGCGTGAGCGCCTGGCACCCTGAAGGCACCCTCTACAGCAAGGCGCGCAATGCAAACCGGCTATTTCGCGCTACTCTTTGCGAAGTCTTGTGTGGGCAAACAGCGCTATTGTTACTGTACAGACGCTGAATAAAGCCCTTTTATCCGCCCTGTGCCGTGACAGGTTACCGGCTGCGGAGTTTAATGAATCCCTGTTATTTTGGAGTTGATCCCATGCGTAAGTCCGTTCTGTTGGTTGCAGCATTCTCTACCATGACTGTTTTGTTGGGCGGCTGCACATCGAGCTTGACCGGCGACACCTACTCGCGCGACGAAGCCCGACGTGTACAGACCGTTCGTATGGGCACCATCGTTGCCCTGCGTCCTGTGCAAATTGAAGGCACCAAGACCCCGATCGGCGCTGCGACTGGCGCTATCGTGGGTGGTGTAGGCGGCAGCGCCATCGGTGGCGGTCGTGGCAGCATCGTCACCGCAGTGATCGGCGCCGTGGCCGGTGGTTTGCTGGGCTCGGCAGCCGAGTCGGGCCTGACCAAGACCCAGGGTGTGGAAATCACCGTGCGTGAAGACGACGGCAGCACCCGTGCTTATGTTCAGCAGGTTGAGCCTAACCAGGTATTCCGTACCGGTGAGCGCGTGCGCATCATGACCGTTGACGGTACCAGCCGCGTTACCCAGTAAAACAGGCGACAGCGTAAAAACAAAACCCCGGCCAGTGCTAACTGGCCGGGGTTTTTTATGGCTGTAAAGCAGCTCAGGACGAGTGCTTGAATGCCTGCTCGGCCCCAGACAGCGTTATGGCGATATGGTCCAGCAAGCGTTCTGCCGTGTACTTGGGCATACAGCTGAAGGCCATCACCACCGCCAGCCCCAGTGTCAGGGCAGGTCGAGGGACCTGACTGACGTTGTACTGCCTGAGGCTGAACACAAATACGCAGGCGGCGACAGAGCCTATCAGCGCTCCGGCGATGGCTTCCGGCAAAGGGTGGATGGTGAGGGCGACGTAATTGATGGCGAACCACCAGGTCGCCAGCAACCCGACCCCGAGTGCAGGCCAGCGCAAGCGCTGATCAAGCTGTTGGCACAGCAGGTTGAGCAACACAGTGAAGACCAGGCAAGCATTCATGGCGTGGCCGCTGAATACGGCAATGCCCAGGTCATGCAGGCCAACGCCCCAGCCCTTGAACAGGATCTTGCTGACGCCCACCACCAGGTAGGCAGTCACCAGCACGCCCAACCACAGCAAAGCGATTTTTCTGGATGCGCCCAGCCATAACCAGGCAGCAATCACCAGCGCTGCCGGGAACATCACGGTGATGCCGGCGTATTGCACAATCTGCATTTTATCGACCACGTTTCTCTCTTTTGGTTGTTCACTCAGGCGGGCTGTGTCTCTGTGAGAGCCAGCCTGAGTGAGCAACATCAGGGTTACGCCACCGGCTGTTTACGGCTAAAGAACAGCGTAACACCATAGCCGATCAGTGCTGCGAGGATCGAGCCGGTAAGGATGCCCATACGGTCCATGCCTACATAATCGCTGCCTGCAACGAACGCCAGTGAGCCCACAAACAGACTCATGGTGAAGCCGATGCCGCACAGGATGGCCACGCCAAACACCTGGCCCCAGTTGGCGCCTGCCGGCAGCGCGGCCATGCCGGTCTTGATGGCGATCCAGGTCAGGCCGAACACGCCAAGGGTTTTGCCAATCAGCAAGCCTGCGGCAATGCCCATAGGCACATGGCTGACAAAACTGTGCAGGCTGACACCCGCCAGTGATACACCCGCATTGGCGAAGGCAAACAACGGCAGAATCGCGTAAGCCACCCAGGGATGCAGGGCATGCTCGATGCTCATCAGCGGTGAAGTTTCTGAGTTTTTGGTGCGCAGCGGAATACAGAATGCCAGCGTTACACCTGCCAATGTGGCATGCACACCGCTTTTGAGTACGCACACCCAGAGGATCAGGCCGACGATCATATAAGGTGCGACCTTGATCACTCCCATGCGGTTCATGGCAATCAGCGCGATCAGGCATGCCGCCGCCAGCAGCAGGGACACACCCGACAACTCGCTGGAGTAGAACACCGCAATCACGATGATTGCCCCCAGGTCATCGATGATCGCCAGGGTCATCAGGAACAGCTTCAGCGACACCGGTACACGCTTGCCGAGCAGGGCCAGCACACCGAGGGCAAAGGCGATGTCGGTGGCCATGGGGATGGCCCAACCGCCGAGAGCGTCCGGGTAATCCTTGTTGATGAACCAGTAGATCAGCGCCGGTACCACCATGCCGCCGATTGCCGCCGCGCCGGGCAGCACCACCTGTGAGGGCTTGGACAGCTGGCCTTCGAGCAGTTCGCGTTTGACCTCAAGGCCGATCAGCAGAAAAAACAAGGCCATCAGGCCATCGTTGATCCACAGCAGCGACGGTTTGGCAATTTGCAGGGCGCCGATTTGCACCGCTACCGGCACGTCCAGGAAGGCCGTGTAGTAATGGGAAAGCGGTGAGTTATTGACGATCAGAGCCAGAGCGGCCGCGGCAATCAACAGCAGACCGCTGGCAGCTTCCAACTGAAAGAACCGAGTGAAAGTGCTACGCAGAGGCAAGGTCGCTCTCCATCAATTAGGTAATAAGGTGCGACACCCTAACCTGTGGGGTTAGTGGTTAAAACAAAAACTATATTCTTTTTTGTTATAAGCAACGGCGTGCTCACACACCGCTCAAGAGCCTAGCAGTTGTGTGTCAAATTGAGTCTGATTTGTGCCTGTGAAGGCTGTAGGAAATAGACCCGCTTTGCTGGTTTTTCAGCAAGGATCCCGCCTGAAGAAGGAGAAGGCGGTGGCTGTGTGGGAGCGGGCTTGCTCTCGATACAGGCGCTACGGTCTGCCTGGCAAACCGTGGTGAATGCATCGCGAGCAAGCCCGCTCCTACATGTCAGGGCTGCAGCCCCTACCGAGTCAAAACCTAGGCTTCGATACCCAGAATGTCGCGCGCTACAGCTTCGGCAATACGGATACCGTCGACACCTGCCGACAGAATCCCGCCAGCGTAGCCAGCGCCTTCGCCTGCCGGGAACAAGCCCTTGACGTTAAGGCTCTGCATCGACGCATCACGGGTCATGCGCAGCGGCGACGAGGTACGGGTTTCGATGCCGGTGAGAATGGCATCATGCATCGAGAAGCCCTTGATCTGCTTCTCGAACGCCGGCAGTGCTTCACGGATGGCTTCAATGGCGAAGTCCGGCAGGGCCAGGGCCAAGTCACCCAAAGACACACCCGGCTTATAGGATGGCTCGACGCTGCCCAGGGCCGTGGACGGTTTGCCCGCAATAAAGTCACCCACCAGTTGCGCCGGGGCTTCGTAGTTGCTGCCGCCCAGCACATAGGCGTGGGATTCGAGACGTTCTTGCAGCTCGATGCCAGCCAACGGACCACCCGGGTAGTCTTCAGGCGTAATGCCGACCACGATGCCCGAGTTGGCATTGCGTTCGTTACGCGAATACTGGCTCATGCCGTTGGTCACAACACGGCCCGGTTCGCTGGTTGCCGCAACCACGGTGCCACCCGGGCACATGCAGAAGCTGTACACCGAGCGACCGTTTTTGGCGTGGTGCACCAGTTTGTAATCGGCAGCGCCCAGCTTCGGGTGGCCGGCATACTTGCCCAGGCGCGCACTGTCGATCAGCGACTGCGGGTGCTCGATACGGAAACCTACCGAGAACGGCTTGGCTTCCATATACACGCCACGATCGTGGAGCATGCGGAAGGTGTCCCGGGCGCTATGGCCCAGCGCCATGATCACGTGGCGAGCATTCAGTTGCTCGCCATCTGCCAGGATCACACCGGTCAGTTGACCGTTGTCGATCAGCACATCAGTCACGCGTTGTTGAAAACGCACTTCGCCGCCCAGCGCGATGATCTGCTGGCGCATATTTTCGACCACACCGGTCAGGCGGAACGTACCGATATGCGGCTTGCTGACATAGAGGATCTCGTCCGGCGCGCCGGCCTTGACGAACTCGTGCAGCACCTTGCGGCCGTGGTGTTTCGGGTCCTTGATCTGGCTGTAGAGCTTGCCGTCCGAGAACGTACCGGCACCGCCTTCGCCAAACTGCACATTGGACTCGGGGTTGAGTACGTTTTTACGCCACAGGCCCCAGGTGTCCTTGGTGCGCTGGCGCACTTCGGTACCACGTTCAAGAATGATCGGCTTGAAACCCATTTGTGCCAGCAGCAGCCCGGCGAAAATACCGCAGGGGCCGAAGCCGACCACAATCGGACGCTCGGTCAAATCCTGGGGTGCCTGGCCGACGACCTTGTAACTGACGTCCGGCGCTGGATTGACGTTACGATCGTCGGCGAACTTGAGCAGCAGCGGCGCTTCATCGCGCACACTCACATCGATGGTGTAGATGAAGCACAGTTCGGACGATTTTTTACGCGCATCGTAGCTGCGCTTGAACAAGGTGAAATCGACCAGGTCATCACTTTCGATGCCCAGGCGCTGCAGGATGGCAGGGCGCAGGTCTTCATCGGGATGGTCGATCGGCAGCTTGAGTTCGGTGATTCGTAACATTGACAGTGTCCAGTATCGGGGGCCAGGTAAACCCTGGCAGAACCGCTAATTGTAAGCTGCTTCGGGGCAATATGCGGCAACAGTTATCGGTTAGTCGTTACGGGCGCCACCAAAATAGCCGCAGCCGCGCTGGACCTGACCGTTGATCCGTAGCTCGGCGCTCAGATGTTGCACGCTGCCATTGGCACTGTCGGTGCAGCGTTGTGGGGCCACCCACAGCTCGATGCGCTGATTGTTGGCCTCGGTGGACAGGGAGAAGCGGCCATCGCCGACCTGTTCTTCAACGTAGGGCAGCGCCAGGTCGGGCTGGCCTTCGCGCTTGAGCACCATGCCCTTGCCCCCGGCTTGCACTTCCCAGGCCGGGCCATTGCCGTTGGCGTGCACGGTCACCTGCTTGAAGTTGGGATCCTGGCAGGCGCTGTTGCTGCGCTCCAGGCGGTAGAGTTGCTGCAGCTCGACTTCACCGTCTGTACCGGCTGTTGTGCTGGCGCTAAAACGGCCGCGGATATCGGCGAACAACTTGCCCGGTTTATTGGGCATGTAGGTCGCGTCCTGCACCAGCGTGGTGTCGGCGCTGTCACGAACTACATAGCGCTGTTGGCCGACGCAGGGTTGAAACACCAATTGACCATTGGCCGATACCAGCTCGCCCTGCAGGCGGGTTTGACCTGCGGTGGTGTCGGCAGGTTTGCTGCTGAACATCTGGCAACCGGCAAACACGGGCAGCAAGGCGAACAAAGCTAAGGAACGGGCAAAACGCATCATGGGCACTCCTGAAGGGTGTCGCCACGTTACTCAGCCTCGCGATGCATCACAAGTGATTCAACCTACGGTGAATGTCTGCCCGGTTTGCAAGCCTTCCACGCTTTTGGCGTAAGCCAGGGCCACATCGGCGCCCGATACAGGCTTGAAGCCGCGAAAGTACGGGGCGTATTTGTCCATCGCTTCTTCCAGGACCGTAGGGCTCACCGAGTTGACCCGCAGGCCCCGTGGCAACTCAATGGCGGCTGCTTTTACAAAACCGTCAAGTGCCGCGTTGACCAGCGCCGCCGAACTGCCGGTACGGATCGGCTCGCGGTTGATAACGCCGCTGGTGAAGGTGAACGAGGCCCCGTCGTTGGCAAACTCGCGGCCAATCAGCAGCAGATTGACCTGGCCCATCAACTTGTCCTGCAAACCGAGGGCGAAGTCGCTTTCGCTCATGTCAGCCAGTGCGGCGAACGTGACGTTACCGGCGGCACAGATCAGCGCATCGAAGCGCCCGGTTTGCGCGAAGAGTTGGCGGATTGATTCACTGTCGCTGATATCGACCTGATAATCCCCGCTTTTTCGACCAATTTCTACGATCTCATGGCGCGGTGACAACTCGCGGCGAATGGCAGAACCGATGGTGCCGTGAGCGCCGATCAAAAGGATTTTCATGTTGTGTGCCTTTGTGGATGACGTGAGTGCTCAGTCTAGTGGTGCTTTTTAAGTGGGATAAGCGCACTAATAGGCAACCTTTGGTTTTCATATGGAAACAATCCATGAGTGAAATGGATGATCTGGCTGCGTTCGCGGTCTTGATCGACGCTGGCAGTTTTACCTTGGCCGCCCAGCAACTGGGCTGCAGCAAGGGGCAGCTGTCCAAGCGTATCAGCCAGCTTGAGGCGCAGTTTTCGGTGGTGTTGCTGCATCGCACCACCCGGCGCTTGAGCCTTACGGCGGCTGGCGCGGCGCTACTGCCACAAGCCCAGGCGCTGGTGGTGCAAGTGGAGCGGGCACGTCAGGCACTTGCCCGGCTAAAGGATGATGTTGCAGGCCCGGTACGCATGACCGTGCCCGTATCCTTGGGCGAGACCTTCTTTGATTCGCTGTTGCTGGAGTTTTCCCGCGAATACCCGCAGGTGCAGATCGAGCTGGAGCTCAACAACAGCTATCGCGATATGGTGCGGGAAGGGTTTGATCTGGCGATACGCTCGCAGGTTGCCAGCCATGAACGGCTGGTGGCCAAGCAGGTGCTTAACTGGCACGAGATCACCTGCGCCAGCCCTGCCTATCTTGAGCAATACGGCGAGCCGGTTACGCCGCAAGAACTGGTCGAGCACCGCTGTCTGCTTAACAGCCACTACAGCGGTCGCGAGGAGTGGCACTACCACCGCCAGCATGAACTGCAACGAGTGCGGGTCTCGGGGTCGTTTGCCAGCAATCACTACAGTCTGCTGAAAAAAGCGGCCGTGATCGGTGCCGGCATCGCCCGCTTGCCCTCGTACATGCTTGGCTGCGAGTTGGCTGATGGGCGCCTGCGCGGCTTGTTGCGTGACTATCAAACGCGCAGCAACCCCATGTATCTGGTTCACCCTTATCAAGGCGGTTTGCCCAGGCGTACTCAGGTATTGGCGGATTTCCTGGTGGGCTGGTTCCAGAGTAATGGTGAGGCCATTGACCTGCTTTAACGAAAACGCTGTGCAATCAGATGATCAATCGACAGCGCACCCGGGCCCTTGGCCATCAAGTACAACAAGACCGCGATCCAGGTGCCGTGAGTCGGGTAGGCATCAGGGTATACGAACAGCTGGATGGTCATGCTCATGGCCAGCAGTGCCAGCGCCGAGAACCGGGTGGCCAAGCCCAGCAGGATCAGCACCGGGAAAACATGCTCGCTGAAGGCGGCAGCGTGAGCAGCCACCTCGGGGGAGAGTAGCGGGACTTTGTATTCCGTACTGAACAAGTACAGCGCAGAGTCAGACAGATGCGGCATACCGAGTTGAAAGGTGCCTTCAACCAGATCGATTGCCAAACCTTCAACCTTGGTCTGGCCTGATTTCCAGAACACCGCCGCAATGGAAAAGCGTGCGACAAAGGCGATCAGTGTGTCGGGTATGCAGTGCAACAGCCCGATTGCGCCTCCGATCCAGCGCTGTAGCAGGCCGGGGCTTATTGTTTGAGTATTCATGGCGAGGCCTCGAGGGCGGGTTGTAAGCCGGTGATGGTGTTATTGCTAATCAACAGTGCCAGGGCCTGGCCCAGGTTAAAGTCTGGGTCGGCTTCCAGGGCATGGGCCGCGGCCAACCCCAGGGCATTCCCCGCTTTGAGCAAGTGCACAAATACTGCGCACCCTGAGCTGACCGTGAATACCTCCACGCGCAATTCATTGCGTATTACCAGGACGCTTTGTGGTTGGCGCGTGTCCAGTCCCTGTATCTGTCCCTGGCGTTGGTGCGCCGCCCACAAGGACGCGATGGCGTAGGGTGAATGCAGCGATGCGACACCGGGGTGCAGTTGCAGGTGTAAATGGGGCAGCCCCTCGGGGCTGTTGAGCGCCTGAGCCAGCAGCCCGGGGTTTACGGCGCACACGTCTGCGGCGTGAAAGGCCTGCACACACAAACGCTCAAGGCGAGCCACGTCCGCCAGGTAGGGCACGCTTCTGGCGGGTGCAAAGGCATTGATAAAACCGGCGAACTGGCTGCCATAGGCGCTCATGACCGGGCTGTCGGGTGGGTGTTTTTGAATAAATATCTGCGCCATGGCCTGAAAAAAGGCCTCACCCACCAATTGCGCAACAACGGGATAGCTGGTGGCCAGCGCGTTGATCAGTCCGCTTTGCACATTGTTGCGATATACCGCGAAACGGCGGTCAAGGTCGCCGTTGTAGCAGGCAATGCCTGTGGGGGCGGGCGTGTGTGGATTGAGCAATGCTGCACTGAATGTATCTTGTAGTTTCATGGCTGCACCTGTGCGCTGAACAGGTAGCGGTCAGCCAAGCGGGCTTCCTGAAGCAGTTCGGTGAGAGGGGGCAGATGATTGTCGCGTTCGATCAGGGTGGCCATCGGGCCAATTCGGTCCAGTACTTGCTGGTACAGCGCCCATACCGCTTGATCGACAGGTGCGCCGTGGTTATCGATCAGCAAGCGTTGACCCAGGCTGTCTGCTTCTTCAGCAAAACCCGCCAGATGAACCTCACCTACGGCCTGAAGGGGCAAGGCATCGAGATAGACAACAGGATCGCGGGCGTGGTTGATGCATGACACATACACATTGTTTACATCCAGCAAAAGGCCACAGCCGGTACGGCTTATGACTTCCTGAATAAAACCGGCTTCGTCGAATTGGGCCTCGTCGAACTCGATATAGGTCGCGGGGTTTTCCAGCAGTATCTGGCGCTTCAACACATCCTGTGCCTGGTCCATATGCGCGCATACCCGGTGCAGCGTGGCGGTGTCATAGCGCAAAGGCAGCAGATCATTGAGGAATAATGGCCCGTGGCAGGACCATGCCAGATGTTCGGAAAACATCTGCGGCTGGTAACGCTCGAGCAATAGGCTCAGGCGGCGCAAGTGTTCGGTATTGAGCGGGCTTTCGCCGCCAATCGACAGGCCAACGCCATGAATTGACAGCGGGTAATGTTCGCGGATCAAGCCCAGGTAATGGTGGAAAGGGCCGCCAGCTACCATGAAGTTCTCGGCATGCACTTCAAAGAACCCGATGTCTGGGCGGCTCGCAAGTACATCCACAAAGTGCTCGGCCTTGAGCCCCAGCCCCGCACGAGGCGGGAGCCGGGGCGCACGAGGCGCGATAAGCGAAGCAAGCGGGCTGTGCATTATCAACACTCGGCGGCGCGGATCAGGACTTGCCTTTGTAGGCAGCCAGTTGGCCAAAGCCGGTTGGTGAGGTGTTGCTGGCGGTTTTTTCGCAGGTCCCTTTTGGGACGAGTTTCCAGGCATTGGCCTGATGATCGGTTTTGGCGGAGCCAGCACAGGTAGTGCCAGCGCCGGCGGCGCAATCGTTATGCCCTTTCATGGCAACCCCGAAGCACTTCTCCATGTCGTCGGCAGCCTGAGCGGGCAGGGCGGCAATACTCAGAGCCGACCCCAGAGCAAGAGCCAGGGCTGCGGCAGACAAGGTGCGGGTGGTTTGGTTTTTCATGGTGACTCTCCAGAAATTCCGGTAGCGATTGCTGCCGGGTTACCCAACTAGAGAGGCAAGGGGGGGCGTTGTTACAACTGATCTGAATTATTTTTATGTAGCCGATCGCAGCCTTTGCTCCTCGTCAGCGGCTACAGGAAAAACGTAAACCTGTGGGAACGAGCCTGCTCGCGAACGACCTTCGCGAGCAGGCTCGCTCCCACAATAGGGCTAGATATACAACAGAGTTTCGACAGCTTATGCGTCGTTTAACAAGAAACGGCCCCGAAGGGCCGTTGTGTGTCGCAGGCAGGTTTAGCCGCCCAGGTAGGCGTCACGCACTTTCGGATCGTTGAGCAATTGCTCGCCAGTGCCTTGCATCACCACCCGGCCGTTTTCCAGCACATAGGCACGGTCAGCAATTTTCAGTGCCTGGTTGGCGTTCTGCTCCACCAGAAACACCGTTACACCCTCATTGCGCAGCTGTTCGATGATATCGAAAATCTGCTGAATGATGATCGGTGCCAACCCCAGTGATGGCTCATCAAGCAACAACAGCTTGGGTTTGCTCATCAACGCACGGCCAATGGCAAGCATTTGCTGTTCGCCACCGGACATGGTGCCACCGCGTTGGGTAAAGCGTTCCTTCAAGCGCGGGAACAGGTGCAGAACCTTGTCCATTTGCTCCTCGTATTCCCGTTTTTCGGTAAAGAACCCGCCCATGGCCAGGTTTTCTTCCACGGTCAAACGAGCAAATACCCGACGCCCTTCAGGTACAACGGCGATGCTTTTGCGCATGATCTGGGCCGAGCTCAACCCCACCAGTTCTTCACCCAGGTAGCGAATGCTGCCGCTATGAGCCTGAGGCGAGCCGCACAGGGTCATCATCAGGGTCGACTTGCCGGCACCGTTGGCGCCGATCAGGGTCACAATCTCACCCTGGCGCACCTCTACATTGACGCTGTGCAGGGCCTGGATCTTGCCGTAAAAGGTCGAAACGTTTTCGAATTGCAGCATTTTACGCTTCCCCCAAATAGGCTTTGATCACTTCAGGGTTGTCACGGATCTGTTCCGGCGTCCCGTCAGCCAAAGGCGTGCCCTGGTTGATCACCACGATATGGTCGGAAATGCTCATGACCAGTTTCATGTCGTGCTCGATCAACAGCACGGTGGCGTTGTGCTCATTGCGCAATACGCTGATCAGCGCCTTGAGGTCTTCGGTTTCCTTGGGGTTCAGACCTGCAGCCGGTTCGTCGAGCATCAGGATGCGCGGGCGCGTCATCATGCAACGGGCGATTTCCAGGCGTCGCTGCTGCCCGTAGGCCAGGGTGCCCGCCGGGCGGTTGGCGAACTCGGTCAGGTTGACCTTGTCGAGCCAGTACGCGGCGTAGTCCATGGCATCACGTTCGCTTTTGCGAAATGACGGGGTCTTGAACAGGCCCGACAGGAAGTTGGTGTTGAGGTGGCGATGCTGGGCAATCAGCAGGTTCTCAACCGCGGTCATGTCCTTGAACAGGCGCACGTTCTGGAAAGTGCGGACCACGCCTTTGCGCGCGATCTCATGACCCGGCAGGCCTTCGATCGACTCGCCATCGAGGACGATGCTGCCCGCAGACGGTTTGTAAAAACCGGTCAGGCAGTTGAATACGGTGGTCTTGCCGGCACCGTTAGGGCCGATCATCGACACCACCTGTTTTTCCTTGACGGTCAAGGCTACGCCGTTTACCGCCAACAGGCCGCCAAAGCGCATGCTCAGGCCGCTGACTTTCAGTAACTCGCGGCTCATTTTCGCAGCTCCAGGTGAGGACGTTGCATAGGCAGCAGACCTTGTGGACGCCAGATCATCATCAGCACCATCAGGGCTCCGAACAGCAACATGCGGTATTCGCTGAACTCACGCATCATTTCGGGCAGCAGGATCATGACCACGGCGGCCAGGATGACACCCAGTTGCGAGCCCATGCCGCCCAGTACCACGATGGCCAGGATGATCGCCGACTCAAGGAAGGTGAACGACTCAGGCGTTACCAGGCCCTGACGTGCGGCAAAGAAACTGCCAGCAAAACCCGCAAACGTAGCGCCCAGGGTGAAGGCCGACAGCTTGATCACGGTCGGATTCAGGCCCAGTGCACGGCAGGCGATTTCGTCTTCACGCAGTGCTTCCCAAGCGCGGCCGATCGGCATGCGCAGCAGGCGGTTAATGACGAACAACACCAGCAGTACCAGCACCAGCGCGATCAGGTAGAGGAAAATCACCTTGTTGATCGAGTTGTAGGCGATGCCGAAGTACTCGTGAAAGGTTTGCATGCCCTCGGCGGCGGTTCTGTCGAAGCTCAGGCCGAACAACGTTGGTTTCGGGATGTTGCTGATACCGTTCGGCCCGCCGGTGATGTCCGTCAGGTTACGCAGGAACAGGCGGATGATTTCACCGAAGCCCAGCGTCACGATGGCCAGATAGTCTCCGCGCAAGCGCAACACTGGGAAACCCAGCAGGAAGCCAAAGGTAGCCGCCATCAATCCGGCCAAAGGCAGGCAGATCCAGAAGCTCAGCCCGAAGTAATGCGCGAGCAGGGCATAGGTATAGGCGCCTACGGCATAAAAGCCGACATAACCGAGGTCAAGCAGGCCAGCCAGGCCTACCACGATGTTCAGGCCCAGGCCGAGCATCACATAGATCAGGATCAGTGTGGCGATATCCACTGCACCACGAGAACCGTAGAACGGCCAGATCAATGCCACAACGACCAGACCGAGAATGATCCAGCGTTGAGTGCTGGGCAGGGTCAGGAAGTTGGTGGCCTTGGTGGGCACTTTCGGCAGGCTGGGGGAGTTTCTCCAGGCTGTGGTCAGTTGCTGGTTGAACAACACGCGCACAAACATCAGCAAGGAGCAGATCGCGATCACGCTCAGGGTAAAGGTGCTGGTGTTGTGAACTTCGATGTTGATCCCGACGATAGTCAGTTTCAGGCCGAGTACCGGGTAGGCGACGGCCCAGACCAACAGGGCGCTGAAGAGCGCCGACTTAAGATTCCTAGTCATACTTTTTCAATCTCCGGACGCCCCAGAATGCCGGTCGGACGGAACAGCAGCACCAGTACCAGCAAGCCAAAAGCCACAACGTCTTTGTACTGGTCGCCGAAAATATCGGCACCGAAGGCTTCAGCCACACCCAGCACCAGGCCACCGAGCATCGCGCCAGGAATGCTGCCAATGCCACCCAGTACCGCTGCGGTAAAGGCTTTGAGACCTACCAGGAAACCCGCGTTGGGGTTGATCACGCCGTATTGCACGCTGATCAGCACCGCAGCAACAGCGGCCAGGGCAGCACCGATCACGAAGGTCAGCGCAATAACGTTGTTGGTGTTGATACCCAACAGGTTGGCCATCTTCATGTCTTCAGCGCAGGCGCGGCAGGCACGACCCATGCGGGAGCGTGAGATAAACAGGGTCAGGCCGAGCATGGCGAGGAAAGTGACAACGAAAACCACGATCTGCATGTAGGAGACGATAACTTCGCTGGCACCTCCAGGGCCAAAGGTGAAGCCGCCGGGGATCAGGTTGGGGATCGATTTGTCTTTGGAGTCTTGTGCCAGTAGCACGGTGTTTTGCAGGAAGATCGACATGCCGATGGCCGAAATCAGCGGGATCAGGCGGTTACTGCCACGCAATGGACGGTAAGCAACCCGTTCAATGCTGTAGCCGTAGGCGCTGGTGACCACGATGCTGGCGATAAACGCGGCAGTCAGCAGTAGCGGTACGCTGTCCAGACCCATCATGGTCAGGCCGGCGATGGCGATAAACGCAATATAGGAACCAATCATGTACACCTCGCCATGGGCGAAGTTGATCATTCCAATAATGCCGTAAACCATCGTATAGCCGATGGCGATCAGGGCATAGGTGCTGCCAACGTTGAGGCCGTTAACCAGCATTTGGAAGAAGTGATAGATGTCAGGCATTACAAAGCTCCTAAAAACCTGAGACGCATTTCACTGGTGGAGTCATTTTCCGGCCCGGGCCGTATGGGTTTTCACCCACTTGGAGCACAGGTCTTCTGCCAGCGAACCGCTGGTGACGGTTTTAAAGATTTTCAGGTGGGCAGGCTTTCGGATCACGAAAGCGCGGCCCCATTTCCATGAACCGCGGGCCTGTAAAACAAAACCCACCGCTTGAGCAGTGGGCTTGGTTTTCAGGTCAGGAACCGACCCTTACTGAGGGCTTACTTCAGTTTTTGGCTTGCCGAAGTGCCATTCGTAGACCACGAACTTGAAGTCTTCCACGTCACCCTTGGCGTCAAACTTCAGGTTACCGGTAGGCGTTTTGAACGTACCTTTGTGGATGGCTTCAGCGACTTTGGCCGGGTCTTCGCTTTTCGCCTGCTCGATACCGCCGGCAATCACTTCAACTGCGGCGTAGGCCGGGAACACGAATGGGCCGGTTGGGTCCTGCTTCTTGGCAGCGAAAGCATCAACCAGTGCCTTGTTTTCCGGATCGGCGTCAAACGCTTTTGGCAGGGTGACCAGCAGGCCTTCGGAAGCGCCCTGGGCGATTTGCGAGATGGACTCGTTGCCCACACCTTCAGGGCCCATGAACTTGGCGTTCAGGCCTTTTTCTTTGGCCTGGCGCAGGATCAGACCCAACTCAGGGTGGTAGCCGCCGTAGTAGACGAAGTCGACGTTGGCTTGCTTGAGCTTGGCGATGACCGAGGAATAGTCTTTTTCACCGGCGTTGACGCCTTCAAAGACAGCAACCTTGATGCCTTTGTCTTCGAGGGTCTTTTTAACGGCGCTGGCGATGCCTTCACCGTATTGTTGTTTGTCGTGCAATACCGCAACGACCTTGGGCTTGACGTGATCCGCGATGTAGTTACCGGCGGCAGGGCCCTGGGCGCTGTCCAGACCGATGGTGCGGAAGATCATCTTGTAGCCACGAGCGGTGATTTCCGGGCCGGTGGCGGCCGGGGTAATCATGATGATGCCTTCGTCTTCGTAAATGTCCGAAGCAGGCTGGGTGGAGCTGGAGCACAGGTGACCGACTACGTACTTGATACCGTCATTGACCACTTTGTTGGCAACGGCAACCGCTTGTTTCGGGTCGCAGGCGTCATCGTAGTCAACCGCTTCTAGTTTTTTGCCATCAACGCCGCCCTTGGCGTTGATTTGTTCGATGGCCATTTTTGCGCCAGCAAACTGCATGTCGCCGTACTGAGTCAGAGGCCCGGTTTTAGGGCCGGCAATACCGATCTTGATGGTGTCTGCGGCAAATGAATGGCTGGCGAACCCGGCCAAAACCATAGCGGCAAACAGTTTAGTAATCTGCTTCGTAGCCATCTTTATTGGTGCTCCACTCTTCTGTTGTAATTTTTATAGTCCTGGAAGCCAAGGCAGCCGGACCGGGTCTTCTTGTAGCGAAATTCCCGGTCAATTCCCCTTGCAACTGTACCGGTACAGTGTAGAGCGCCGCTTCAGCGCTTGAATAGCGTGCTGGCGAGGGAAAAAACAGAGAATGTCGCTTAAACGTAAGAAAAAGACAAAATGGCGGCGGATTCATCGGTTGATAGTTATCTGAATGTTGCCATATCAACCGGTTTGACCTTGGCCCTCAGCTCTTGCCACGTTTTATTACCTGTAAAGCCGGGTTTTTCTACCGGGTATGCGGCGTTATCATGACGCCGATTTTTTTCCCCGGTGAAACCCATGAATCAAGAACCTAGCACCCTCTATGCCAAGCTGCTTGGCGAGACCTCAACAATTGAATGGAAAGCGTTGCAACCCTTCTTCGCCAAAGGGGATTTGCTGTGGGTCGAACCCGCTCTGGACTTGATCGAGGCGGCGCAGGCCGTGACTCAGGATGATGCAGAGAAAGTCGCGGCCTGGATGGCATCCGGGCTGCTTGGCAGGATGACTGAGGCGCAGGCGCTAGACGTTCTTGAGCGCGACCCTCAGCTATGGGCAGTGGTGGTTTCACCTTGGGTGATGGTCCAGGAAAGGGCGCAAAATTAAACCTGCGCACCAAGCCGGCGCATTTATTTGCACCGCTGTGAAGAGCCCGGAGTGTGTAGCTCAGTAACCCGTCTTCACGTAGTGGCAATATGCCGTAGAGAAACGCCACAGTCGCCACTGTGGCGTTTTTTTGTGCCTGGGATCTGGCTGTACCGCTATTGGTTGGTAAGTACGAAGGTGGCGTGATCGGGAGCGGGCACAGGGCGCTTGTCGAGTTGTTGAAGAATCTCTGGCAGCGCCTCAAAGGGCACAGGCCGGCTGAGCAGATAGCCCTGGATAAAGTCGCAGCCGAACTGGTTGAGAAATTCGAACTGTTGGATGGTTTCAACCCCCTCGGTGACTACTTGCAGGTGCAGGGTATGGGCCATGAGGATAATGGCCTGAACGATCTCCATGTCCTGGCTGGAGGCCGGGATGTCTTGAATAAAAGTGCGATCAATTTTCAGGGTGTTAAGCGGCAGACGCTTTAGGTAGGCCAGGGATGAATACCCGGTACCGAAATCGTCAATGGACAGGGATACACCCAGCGCACGGATCTGTCGTAACAATTGCGAGGTGCTGCTCAGGTTGCACATCAGGGCGTTTTCTGTGACTTCCAGCTCCAGCCGGTGTGCAGCAACGCCTGATGTGCGCAGGGCGTTTTCGATTTCGTCGGCCAACTCAACCCGTACCAGATTCAGCGCCGAACAGTTAACGGCTATGCCCAGGTGCTGCCAGCCCAGGCGGGAGAGGGCGGCGAGGTCATGACAGGCTTTGCGCAACACCCAATGGTCGAGCCTGGCGATCAGCCCGTTGGCCTCGGCGATGCTGATAAAACGATCAGGGCCGAGCAGCCCGTGTTCGGGATGCTGCCAGCGTATCAGCGCCTCCAGTTTGGCGACCCGGCCACTCTTGAGGTCGAAGATGGGCTGGTAATGCAGGGACAGCCCCTTGTCCTCGTTAAGCGCGTTGCGCAGTTCCTCTTCGATTTGCAGCTCCAGCGAGGCTCGGGTTTTCAGGCTCGGGCTGAAAAAATTGAGGTTGTTACGCCCGCTGCCCTTGGACTGGTAGAGCGCCAGGTCGGCATGCTTGAGCAGTTCGGCACTGGTGGTGCCATCATCCGGGTACACACTGATGCCAATGCTGGTGGTCATGACCATTTGGCGACCTGACAGCTCAATGGGCTCTTTGAGCTTGAGCATGATGCGCTGGGCCATGCCTTGGGCTTCATCGCGCTGGCTCAGGCTGAACAGGATGCAGAACTCGTCTCCGCCAAAGCGTGCAACAACGTCATCGTGGCTGCGGGTAGCGAGCTTGATGCGGGTGGCGATTGTCTTGAGCAATTCGTCCCCGGCATCGTGACCCAGGCTGTCGTTGATGCGTTTGAAGTGGTCAATGTCGAGAAACATTACCGCAAGCCTGGTGTTCCTGGTGGCGCAGTCGATGAGTTTTTCAGCAAACAGCTGATTGAAGCCGCGACGGTTGATCAGATTGGTCAGCGGGTCGTAGTGGGCCACTTGCTGCAAGGATGCGCGCGCCTGGTCGAGCTGGCTGAGCAGGGCATTGACGCGGCGCAGGTCGTGCTCCTTGAGTTGCAGTTTCTTGTCGACAATCGTGGCGCTGATGCAACTGCCAATCAGCAACAGGGTGATCACGGCCAGCACAAGGGCCGGCTGCCAGTTATTGCTGCCTGCATCCGAATTGCCAGCCAGTGTATTGCCAATGAGCAAGTGAGTGCTGAGCAGGCCGCCAGCAGCAAGCATGCACAGGGCATATTTGAATAACTGATGGAGCAGGCGGCTGTTTGGGCGCCAGGCTGTAGTGTTGTCGAGGGTTTGCACAATAATCAGGGCAATCAGCAATGAGCCAAGCGCGATAACAACGCCGTAGCGAGCTTCGAGCGGGGAGTCAAAGGCCAGGATGCAGATGCTGTGCATCGCCCAGATGCCGATGGTCAGGCAAGCGACAGCTATCCATCGCCAAATGGTTCTTGCCGCAGTTTTTTCGGCATTGGCTGCGCGGTCGAGCAGATTCAGCGTGGCCACGCAGGCAGTACAGGCAACGAGCCAGGCGAGAAACAGCAGATAGGGGTTATAGCCGCCGATCAACAGCAGTTGCCCGTTTTCTGCGGATTCGGCCAAAAGTTGCAACCCCGGACTTTCCATTGCACGCCTCGGCGATCCAGATGCGCTAGTCGTTGGGTGCTAGCTTGAGATCGAGTATAGAAGCTGGATTGGCAGTGACAGGGGTGATGGCAAAATGATGGTTATCATTTTGTTATTAGGGCGGGGGTTTATAGTTAGTTACGTTAGATCGGGACTGTCAGAAATGTGGGAGCGGGCTTGCTCGCGATAGGATTAACGCGGTGATTCAGTTTCACCTCATTGATCCTATCGCGAGCAAGCCCGCTCCCACAGCTCATGGGTTTTAACCCGCTACCAGAACCCGAATGGCTTCAAGGCGCAGGGCGGCTTTCTCAAGCATGGCCAGGCTTTGTTCGCGCTGCTTGCGCAGGGCAATCAGTTCGCTCTCGCGCACGCTCGGGTTGACAGCCTGCAGGGCAGTCAGGCGGGCCAGTTCTTCTTCCGTGTCGGCTGCCAGACGGCGCTGGGCTTCGGCCACGCGTTCCGCATGACGTGGCGCGATTTTGGCTTCGCCTGCGTTGATTTTAGGCGTCAGTTGGTCGCGCTGGGCCTGGACGAACTTGTTGGCGCTGGCGCGGGGAACGCTTTCCAGCTGTTCGTTCAAGGTGTCGAAGGCCACGCGCGACGACAGGTCGTTGCCATTGGCATCGAGCAGGCAGCGCAGGGCGGCAGGCGGCAGGTAGCGGCCCAGTTGCAGGGAGCGCGGAGCAACCACTTCACTGACGTAAATCAGCTCGAGCAGGACGGTACCCGGCTTGAGGGCCTTGTTCTTGATCAGGGCGACGGCGGTGTTGCCCATCGAACCCGACAGCACCAGGTCCATACCGCCTTGCACCATCGGGTGCTCCCAGGTGATGAACTGCATGTCTTCGCGCGACAGGGCCTGCTCGCGATCGTAGGTGATGGTCACGCCTTCGTCGTCACCCAGGGGGAAGCTGGCGTCGAGCATTTTTTCGCTGGGCTTGAGGATCAGCGCGTTTTCCGAGTGGTCTTCGCTGTCGATGCCAAAGGCGTTGAACAGGGTTTCCATGTAGATCGGCAGGGTGAACTGATCGTCTTGCTCAAGGATCGCCTCAACCAGTGCTTCACCTTCACCCGAACCACCGGAGTTAAGCTCCAGCAAACGGTCGCGGCCGGTGTGCAGCTCTTGCTCCAGACGCTCACGTTCAACCCGGGCTTCGTCGATCAGTGCTTGCCACTCTTGGTCGTCCGCAGCTTCCAGCAATGGCAGCAAACGAGGACCGAACTGGTGTTGCAGGGCGTTACCGGTCGGGCAGGTGTTGAGGAACGCGTTCAGCGCTTCGTGGTACCACTGGAACAGGCGCTGTTGCGGGCTGGTCTCAAGGTACGGTACGTGCAGCTCGATCACGTGCTTCTGGCCGATCCGGTCCAGACGGCCAATCCGCTGCTCCAGCAAATCCGGGTGGGCCGGCAGGTCGAACAGCACCAGGTGGTGGGCAAACTGGAAGTTACGGCCTTCACTGCCGATTTCGGAACAGATCAACACCTGAGCGCCGAACTCTTCGTCAGCGAAGTAGGCCGCAGCGCGGTCACGCTCAAGAATGTTCATGCCTTCGTGGAAGACCGTTGCAGGAATACCGGAACGCACGCGCAGGGCGTCTTCCAGATCCATCGCGGTTTCGGCGTGGGCGCAGATCACCAGCACCTTGGTGCGCTTGAGCATTTTCAGGGTGTCGATCAGCCATTCGACCCGCGGGTCGAAGTTCCACCAACGCTCTTCATCGCTGGCGTCCGGCTGGGCCTGGAAGCTGACTTCAGGGTACAGCTCGGCGTGTTCGCCCAACGGCAGCTCAAGGTATTCGGCCGGGCACGGCAGCGGGTAGGCATGCAGTTTGCGCTCCGGGAAGCCCTGGATCGCGGCGCGGGTATTACGGAACAGCACGCGGCCGGTGCCGTGGCGGTCAAGCAGTTCGCGCACCAGGCGGGCGCTGGCCTCGGCATCGCCAGCATTGACGGCGGCCAGCAGGGTATCGCCTTCGGCGCCGAGGAAACCGTGGATGGTTTTATGGGCTTCAGGGGACAGGCTGCCTTTATCCAGCAGTTCCTGTACGGCCTGAGCCACCGGGCGGTAGTTTTCGCTTTCGGCGCGGAAGGCGGCCAGGTCGTGGAAGCGGTTCGGGTCCAGCAGGCGCAAGCGCGCAAAGTGGCTGTCCTGGCCCAGTTGTTCCGGGGTTGCAGTGAGCAGCAGCACGCCCGGGATCACGCCGGCGAGTTGTTCAACCAGGCCGTACTCGGGGCTGACGTTGTCTTCGTGCCACACCAGGTGGTGAGCTTCGTCGACTACCAGCAGGTCCCAGTCGGCATCAAACAGCGCTGCCTGGGCCTTGGGATCGTCCACCAGCCATTCCAGGGCAACCAGGGCCAGCTGGCAGTCTTCGAACGGGTTGCTGGCGTCGCTTTCGATAAAGCGCTCTTCGTCGAACAACGCCACTTCAAGATTGAAGCGTCGACGCATCTCGACCAGCCATTGGTGCTGCAGGTTTTCCGGGACTACGATCAATACACGGTTGGCGCGGCCACTGAGCAGCTGGCGGTGGATCACCAGACCGGCTTCGATGGTTTTGCCCAGGCCCACTTCGTCGGCCAGCAAAACCCGAGGGGCGATGCGGTCAGCGACTTCGCGGGCGATATGCAGTTGGTGCGCAATAGGTTGCGCACGTACGCCACCCAGGCCCCACAGCGGCG
This sequence comes from Pseudomonas bubulae, assembly GCF_900618535.1. Classification (GTDB taxonomy): domain Bacteria; phylum Pseudomonadota; class Gammaproteobacteria; order Pseudomonadales; family Pseudomonadaceae; genus Aquipseudomonas; species Aquipseudomonas bubulae. The sequence continues at coordinate 646,253 of NZ_UYJA01000002.1, forward strand.
ATTGCAGCTGGCGGCTGGTGTGTTCGAGGGTGTGGTAGCGCAGGGAGAACCAGGACAGCGGGTCGATTTGCCCGGCAAACAGACGGTCACTGGCCAGACGGAACTGGATAAAGTTCGACAGTTGGGTCTCTGGCAGGGTGACGGCTTCGTTTCGCTCGTTGAGGCCGTGGTAGACCATCAGGCCGTCAACGTCCTCAACTTCGCGCACGGTCATCTTCCAGCCTTCGAAGTGGATGATGGTGTCACCCGGCGAGAACCGTACGCGCGTGAGCGGTGCGTTGCGCAGCGAATATTGGCGGGTTTCGCCAGTGGCCGGATAGAGCACGGTCAGCAAGCGACCGTCCTGTGCCAGAACGGTGCCCAAACCTAGCTCTGCTTCGCTGTCACTAATCCAGCGTTGCCCCGGTTGATACTGCTGCGCCATGCTGCCTGACTCCCGCTTTGAAAAAGCCGAGTATATTAACGGATCAAGGGCCTCAGTCCAAAGGACTCTCAAAAAAAGCTGTCCGGTTTGCCAGGGTGTCAGCCCGGTTATCGACCAATGGTTCACGATTGCCGGTTCGCGCAAATAGCCAGAAGACAGGAGAACAATCACCATGCTGCCGTCCATTTTGCCCCTTGGCGCAGTACCGGTTACCTCCGGGCAGGATCCGGTTCGCCCGCGCCCGGACATTCCGCCTGTGGTGCCGGCCCAGGCCAGCTCCAGCGAAAGTGCCATTGACCTCAAGCACAGCGATGCCGACCAGGCCACTTTATTGTTGCGTGAGGAGCAACGGCGTCAGCAGGAACAGCGCCGCCGCGAATCCCGGGAGCAGGGGAGTACGCTCCCGCAGGTGGTTGACGAGGTGCCGGTTGAACCCTTGGCCGATGGCATGCAGCGTCAGGGTGTGTGGGTTGATATCAAGGTCTAGGTGGTTTTTTCTGGTCAGGGCCGAATGTGCATCGCATTATTGGCGTACTGAAACATACTGACAGTGGTCTGATTTGCTTATGAGCCAAGACACCAAGCTGGTTGACCTGGGCGCCGAGCGCGCCAAACGGGTACATGACCTCAATGAAAAGCGCCTGAACGAGGTGCGCAAGGCGTTCGAACAGGCAATGCCGTTGGCAAAAACGGCGAAAAAGCCGAAGAAAAAACCGAAAAAGCGCTGAACTGCCGCGTTTTCGATGATCTGCGTCAACTAACCCCCTCAACTGCCGGCTGGCCGTGGGTCACTATTGATCCCGGTCAAGTTGTGCGCCTGCGTGTCTGGTTAATCTAGCTTCAACAGACACACAAACAGAGCGCAGGAGGCCGTCATGTTTCTCGATAATGTGGTTATCGCCGGAGTACTTACTGTCGGCCTCATGGTTTTGTTTTTCGCCGGTCTGGGCATTTTTATCTGGAAAGACTCGCAGAAGCGCAAATAGCGCCGGGTCTTTCCATGGCATGAGCACGCAAGGCATTTTGGGCGACTTCGGTCGCCTATTTTTTTGCCTGTAATAAATGGGACTTGCCCGAATGCGGTGGGAGCGGACTTGCTCGCGATGCAGGCAACGCGGTCTGTCAGGCAAACTGAGTCGATGCCATCGCGGGCAAGCCCGCTCCCACAGGGTCTGCATAATGACCGGGCATAAAAAAAGGTACGACCCGTGCGGGTCGTACCTTTTTTGTGCGGCGCGCTATCAGGCGAGGACTTTGGAAGCCAGCCAGAACAGCGTTGCAGACAGTGCAATGGTAGCCGGCAAGGTCAGCACCCACGCCATCAGGATGGTTTTGATCGTACCGCCCTGCAGGCCGCTTTTGTTGGCGACCATGGTACCTGCCACGCCCGACGACAGAATGTGCGTCGTCGATACCGGCAGGGAGAAGATATTGGCCATGCCGATGGCGAAAGCCGTGGTGATTTGAGCGGCCATGCCCTGAGCATAGGTCATGCCCTGCTTGCCGATCTTCTCGCCGATGGTTTTAACCACACGCTTCCAGCCCACCATGGTGCCCAGGCCCAGGGCCAGGGCTACAGCCAGGATCACCCAGAACGGTGCGTATTCGGTGGTGGCGGTCAGGTCTTTGCGCAGTTTCTCGAGGTCCGCTTTTTCGCGGGAATCAAGCACTGGCAATTTGCTGACTTTCTTCGCGGTGTCATCCAGGCAAAGCAGGTAGCGGCGGATCTCGATACGCTTTTCAGCCGGGATCGAGTGGTAGTCCGCTACACCTTTGAGCGAGCTCAACAGGGCTGCGATGGTCGGTTCGGTCTGCTGCGGATTGCAGCTGAACTGATCCGGCAGGTCGCCCTTGACGCTTTTGCCCAGGGCCAGGAACTCGGTCAGCGAAGCGTTGTTGCGCTCGTAGAACTGGCTCAGGTGCAAGGTGGCGTCGCGGGTGCGTTCGATCTGATAGGTAGTGCTGTTCAGATCCAGAACGAAAGCGCTTGGCACGATGCCGATCAATACCAGCATGATCAGGCCGATGCCTTTCTGGCCATCGTTGGAGCCGTGCACGAAACTGACTGCCATGGCCGAAATCACCAGCACCAGTCGGTTCCAGAACGGCGGGTGCTTCTTGTCATCCAGCTTGCGGCGCTGCTCAGGGGTCTTGTGCATCTTGGACCCCGGACGCCACCACTTCAGGCCGACCAGTACCAGGCCCGCTACCACGAAACCGGCGATTGGCGAGAACACCAGCGAGGCACCAATATCGATAGCCTTCTGCCAGTTAACCCCGTCACTCACCGGGATGCCGCTGATCAGGGCGTTGGCCAGGCCGACACCGAGGATCGAACCGATCAGGGTGTGTGAGCTTGAGGCAGGAATGCCGAAATACCAGGTGCCAAGGTTCCAGGTGATGGCCGCAGCGAGCAACGAGAACACCATGGCCAGGCCATGTCCGGTGTTTACGTTGACCAGCAGCTCAACCGGCAGCAGGTGGACGATGGCATAGGCCACGCCAACCCCGCCCAGCAACACGCCGAGGAAATTGAACACACCGGAAAAGAACACCGCCAGGTGAGGCGGCATGGCTTTGGTGTAGATGACAGTCGCTACCGCGTTTGCGGTGTCATGAAAGCCGTTGATGAACTCAAACGCGAGAACAAAGGCTAGGGCGAAGAAGAGGCTGATAAGAACCCAGGCGTCCAATCCGCTTAATAGATCGATCATGAAGGTTTTCTGACACGGTCATAAAGGGGGGCGGATTATGCCAGAAAACCCCGCTAATCAATGCACTAGCTGCCCGTTGGTAACATCTATAAATGAAAAAACCTGTAAGAATCCATCGCGAGCTGGCGTAGGCAATTCCCTTCAAGCCACTGATACCAAAGGCTATAGGGCTTTTCCAGGGGCATACGCACGCTGTGGCGCAGGTCTGATTTGGATAGATGAAATTTCTTAAATCAGAGGGGCCGACGCTGCTGGTTCAGGTTCTGATATAGCAAACAGCCATACCCGCTCATGCAAATGGCGAGCACGCAAGAGGCAGCAGGGGCTGTTCTGGTACGTTTTCAGGTGCGGGTCAGGGCTCTTCGGCCTTGAGCTCTTTTTCGATCTTCTGGATTTCTTGAGTGAACGCCTGGTCGAGCAGGCTGGCCCGTTTGCGCCAGGGTTTGCGTCCGGGCTCGGGTTTGGCCGCGTAGGTGGTCACTTCACCACCGTAAAGATCCTTGAATCGTTGTTCCTGTCGCTCAAGTTCTGCGCGCAGTTCGTCTTTTGTCACTGTCTTACCTAATTGAGTTGAGTTTGAACCTGGTGAATCACCGTGCAGGGAGGTTGATTCATATGACGAATGACAGGCAATAAGACAAAGGCCTATAAATAACGTCATGCTTACATACACCACGCTATGCACTCGGCCACGTCATTTACAGAAACATGAGCGTCGCCGTCTCAAGTGTTCACCCCCGGGTGAAACTACACACGATGCAATTGCCGGCAAGCTGCGCGTAGCAATCGAACGCAACGCTCTGGTTGGATCCAATCGGCTGTACGGGCTTGACCTTGTACTCTCAATAACTTGCGCGTTCTCAATAGCTGAGAAGTGCCTCTACTATCGCTGAATAACTTCCTGCGCGTCAACTTCCTGTCGTGACATGTGTTATGAATATTTGTGAATTAGCCTGCGCTTTGCACGCGTGACTCTATTTGATTCGCTGCCGGGTAGTTGGCCATCAAGTTGTTTAAGGCCAGAGCTGAACTTGACCTGAATACATATTAATCAGACGTTTTCTATCATTGAGCGGACGCGCCTGATTGTAATAAAGCCCAGGTTAAAAAAATGTCATCCAACTAAAATGATTCAAGATCGTACAAAATCATGTGTACATTACCTCGCTGCAGCACTGATTGCGATTATCGACTAGCGGTTCGATAATCGCCCGGCATGTCATAACTATAAATAGCTGAAGCTGGGGGTTGGGAATGAATGATCGACTGCACAATGCCGTTGCCAGTATCGCGCCACCGATTGTGGCGTCGCCGGCCAAGCGTATTCAGGCGTTTACCGGTGATCCTGACTTCATGTCGTCGTTGGCCCGTGGCCTGGCGGTGGTGCAGGCGTTTCAGGAACGCAAGCGGCATCTGACCATCGCGCAGATCAGCCACCGCACGGAAATCCCCCGGGCGGCGGTGCGCCGTTGTTTGTACACCCTGATCAAGCTGGGCTATGCGACCACTGACGGGCGTACCTACTCCCTGTTGCCCAAAGTGTTGACGCTGGGCCATGCCTATCTGTCGTCCACGCCGCTGGCCGTGTCGGCTCAGCCTTATCTGGACCGCATGAGCGAGCAATTGCACGAGGCGTGCAACATGGCGACGCTCGAAGGCGATGACATCCTCTACATCGCCCGTTCGGCTACTACGCAGCGGCTGATTTCGGTTGATCTGTCGGTTGGCGGCCGCCTGCCCGCCTACTGCACTTCGATGGGGCGCATTCTGTTGGCGGCGCTGGACGACGTGACCCTGCACGAATACCTGGCCCACGGTGAGTTCCAGGCCAAGACCAGTCGTACCCTGCACACCCGCGAAGCACTGCTGGAGTGTTTGCAACTGGTGCGTGAGCAGGGCTGGTGTGTGGTCGACCAGGAACTGGAACAAGGCCTGCGTTCGATTGCCGTGCCGGTCTACGACGCTTCCGGGCAAGTGCTTGCCGCCCTGAATGTCAGCACCCACGCAGGAAGGGTCACACGCACGGAGCTGGAGCAGCGCTTTTTGCCGATCATGCTCAACGCCAGCCGCGAGCTGAGCACCCAGTTGTTTAGTTGATGGGTGAAAACTAAGCGTTCGATAAACGCACAGTTAAGCGTTTATCGAATTGCATGGCGGCAGTGGGCTGATTAATGTCGGCTCAGCGCTGCCTTGCCGGGCAGGCCAAATAATAATGAGAAGAGGCCAAACGCCATGACACTCCCCCTGACGCTGCCACTGCGCAGTCGCCCGCAGCCCTTCTGATCCCCCGATAACTATTAATGTGAGCCGCTGGCCCCTGGCCGGTTTTCGTTCGCCCTGGTTTTTGACCGGTATAAAAATAATGAATTCACCCCAGTCTTCTGTCGGCAACTGCCTCGATGTGCAGTCCTTTATCAACGCCCAACCCCTGTCGCGCTACCAGTGGCGCGTGGTGATCCTGTGTTTTCTGATTGTCTTCCTCGATGGCCTGGACACAGCGGCCATGGGCTTTATTGCGCCTGCCCTGTCCCAGGACTGGGGGATTGACCGCGCCAGCCTCGGTCCCGTGATGAGCGCCGCGCTGATCGGCATGGTGTTTGGTGCCCTGGGCTCTGGCCCCTTGGCGGACCGCTTTGGCCGCAAGGTGGTGCTGGTGTCGGCGGTGCTGGTGTTTGGTGGCTTCAGTCTGGCCTCGGCCTACGCCAGCAACGTTGACCAACTGCTGGTACTGCGCTTTTTAACCGGGCTTGGCCTGGGGGCCGGCATGCCTAATGCCACTACCTTGCTTTCGGAATACACCCCCGAACGCCACAAGTCTTTGCTGGTAACCAGCATGTTTTGCGGCTTTAACCTCGGCATGGCGGGCGGCGGGTTTGTCTCTGCCAAGTTGATCCCGATGTATGGCTGGCACAGCCTGTTGTTGATTGGCGGCGTGCTGCCGCTGATTCTTGCCGTGGTATTGCTGTTCTGGTTACCGGAGTCGGCGCGCTACCTGGTGGTGCGCAACCGCAGTGTTGAGCGTATTCGCAAGACCCTTGCCCCGATCGACCCTGCCCAGGTGGCCCAGGCGTCAAGCTTCAGCGTGCCGGAGCAGAATACCGTCAAGGCGCGCAACGTCTTTGCAGTGATCTTTTCCGGCACTTACAGCACCGGCACCCTGTTGCTGTGGCTCACCTACTTTATGGGCCTGGTGATCGTTTATCTGTTGACCAGCTGGCTGCCGACGCTGATGCGTGACAGCGGCGCAAGCATGGAGCAGGCGGCATTTATTGGCGCTCTGTTCCAGTTCGGCGGGGTGTTGAGTGCAGTGGGGGTGGGTTGGGCGATGGACCGGTTCAACCCGCACAAAGTGATCGGCATTTTCTACCTGCTGGCCGGGGTGTTTGCCTACGCGGTTGGTCAGAGCCTGGGCAATATCACCGTGCTGGCAACTCTGGTGCTGGTGGCCGGTATGTGCGTCAACGGTGCGCAATCGGCGATGCCGTCGCTGGCCGCACGTTTTTATCCGACCCAGGGGCGGGCCACCGGTGTGTCATGGATGCTCGGCATCGGCCGCTTCGGCGCCATTCTGGGGGCGTGGATGGGCGCGACCCTGCTGGGTCTGGGCTGGAACTTCGAGCAGGTGCTGACCGCGCTGGTGATTCCGGCTGCCCTGGCAACCACGGCAGTGCTTGTCAAAGGCATGGTCAGCCACGCTGATGCAACCTGATAGGCAGCCTGCTAACTATGTGTTCGATTAGCGAACACATAGTCGATTATCGGATTGTTTGGGCCAAAGCCGCGGCTTAATCTGCTGAGCATCCGGTGTCGCCCTGGCGCACCTTCTTCAACCGCAGTGGCCTACAAAAAACGGGAGCTACCCCAGATGGCAGACATCATTTCGTTACACGACGCGGTGAAACAATTTGTGAGCGATGGTGACACCGTTGCCCTTGAAGGTTTCACCCACCTGATCCCGACTGCAGCGGGTCATGAAATCATCCGTCAGGGCAAGAAAGACCTGACTCTGGTGCGGATGACGCCTGATCTGGTGTACGACCAGTTGATCGGTGCCGGTTGTGCACGAAAGTTGATCTTTTCCTGGGGTGGCAACCCTGGCGTTGGTTCCCTGCACCGTTTGCGCGATGCCGTCGAGAAACAGTGGCCACAGCCGCTGGAAATCGAAGAGCATAGCCACGCCGACCTGGCCAATGCCTACGTTGCGGGTGCCTCGGGCCTGCCATTTGCGGTGCTGCGTGCATACGCAGGGTCTGATTTACCCAAGGTCAACCCGCTGATCAAGACCGTCACTTGCCCGTTTACTGGCGAAGTACTGGCTGCAGTACCGGCGGTGCGCCCGGATGTCACGGTGATTCACGCGCAAAAGGCCGACCGCAAGGGCAACGTGCTGCTGTGGGGCATCCTGGGGGTGCAGAAAGAAGCAGCGCTGGCGGCCAAGCGCTGCATTGTCACCGTTGAAGAAATCGTCGACGACCTGCAAGCGCCAATGAATGCCTGCGTCCTGCCAACCTGGGCCTTGAGCGCAGTGTGTCATGTGCCGGGTGGGGCGCACCCTTCCTACGCTCATGGTTATACCGAGCGCGATAACCGTTTCTATCAGGCGTGGGACCCGATTGCTCGCGACCGTGAGACCTTTACTGCCTGGATCAATGAATACATCCACGGCACTGCGAATTTCAGTGAGTTCCAGGCCAAGCTGGCCCGCGCTTCGGAGGCTAAATAATGACCTACACCACCAATGAAATGATGACCGTTGCGGCGGCCCGCCGTTTGAAAAACGGTTCGGTGTGTTTTGTCGGCATTGGCTTGCCTTCCAAGGCGGCTAACCTGGCGCGTCTGACCTCGTCTCCGGATGTGGTGCTGATCTACGAGTCCGGCCCGATTGGGGCCAAGCCTGATGTGTTGCCGCTGTCGATTGGCGACGGTGAACTGGCCGAAACGGCTGACACCGTAGTCTCCACCAGTGAAATCTTCCGTTACTGGCTGCAGGGCGGTCGGGTCGATGTCGGCTTTTTGGGCGCAGCCCAGGTCGACCGTTTCGGCAATATCAACACCACAGTGGTCGGTGACTACCACCAGCCAAAAGTGCGCCTGCCAGGTGCCGGTGGCGCGCCGGAAATCGCCGGTTCGGCGAAAAGCGTGCTGATCATCCTCAAGCAGTCGGCCCGCTCTTTTGTCGACAAACTGGACTTCATCACCTCGGTGGGCCACGGTGAAGGCGGCGACTCGCGCAAGCGTCTGGGCCTTCCGGGTGCCGGGCCGGTGGGCATCATTACCGATCTGTGCACCATGGAACCTGAAGAACAGACCAACGAATTTGTAGTCACTGCCCTGCATCCGGGCGTGACCCGCGAGCAAGTCATTGCTGCCACCGGCTGGGCCATTCGCTTTGCCGATAATGTGGCGCAAACAGCGGCCCCGACCGACGTCGAACTCAGCGCCTTGCGTGACCTGGAAGCGCGCACCGCACTGGCCCACGGTCAGGCTCCGGGAGAAGCATGATGCGCGAAGTCTTTATCTGCGACGCGATTCGTACCCCTATCGGCCGTTTTGGCGGTGGCCTGGCAGGCATGCGCGCCGATGATCTGGCGGCAGCGCCGATCAAGGCGCTGATCGAACGCAATCCGAATGTGAACTGGAACGAAGTCGACGAAGTATTTTTCGGCTGCGCCAACCAGGCCGGTGAAGACAACCGCAACGTGGCGCGCATGGCCGCGTTGCTGGCCGGGCTGTCGGACACCATTCCCGGCGTGACCCTCAACCGCCTGTGTGCCTCGGGTATGGATGCCATCGGCACGGCGTTCCGCGCCATTGCCAGCGGCGAGATGGAGCTGGCGATTGCCGGTGGCGTCGAGTCCATGTCGCGGGCGCCGTTTGTGATGGGCAAGGCCGATGCCGCGTTCTCGCGCAACATGAAACTGGAGGACACCACCATTGGCTGGCGCTTTATCAACCCGCTGATGAAAGCCCAATACGGTGTCGACCCGATGCCACAGACGGCGGACAACGTGGCCGACGAGTACAAGATTTCCCGTGCCGATCAGGACGCTTTCGCCCTGCGCAGCCAGCAACGGACTGCTGCTGCCCAGGCCGCAGGCTACTTTGCCGAAGAAATCGTGCCGGTGCGTATTGCCCATAAAAAAGGTGAGACGGTGGTTGAGCACGACGAGCATCCGCGTGCCGATACCAGCCTGGAAACCCTGGGCAAACTCAAGCCGGTCAACGGCCCGGACAAGACCGTCACTGCGGGCAATGCCTCGGGGGTCAACGATGGCGCCGCGGCGATGATCCTGGCATCGGCCGAGGCGGTCAAACGCCATGGCCTGACCGCTCGCGGTCGGGTTCTGGGCATGGCCAGCGCCGGTGTTGCGCCCCGTGTAATGGGCATTGGCCCGGTACCGGCGGTGCGTAAGCTGGTGGAGCGCCTGGGGTTGGCGGTGAGTGATTTTGACGTGATCGAACTCAACGAAGCCTTCGCCAGCCAGGGCCTGGCCGTTTTACGCGAGCTGGGCCTGGCTGACGATGCGCCGCAGGTAAACCCCAATGGCGGGGCAATTGCCCTGGGTCACCCCCTGGGCATGAGCGGTGCTCGCATCGTCATGACCGCCTTGCACCAGCTGGAAAAAACCGGTGGCAAGAAAGGCCTGGCGACCATGTGCGTGGGCGTTGGGCAGGGTCTGGCATTGGCTATTGAAAGGGTCTGATAGCGCTCAATACTGCCTCTGTGGGAGCGAGCCCGCTCGCTCCCACGGCCTCAGTCGTTCGGCTTATTGCGGTGATGGCGCGAGATGTTGCAATGTGTGTCTGATTGCAACTAAAACCTGATGAGTAAATAAAGATGACAACAGCAACTCACTACACAGGAGAGGAGCGCAAAAAAAGGATTTTTGCGATTGTCGGTGCATCCTCCGGCAACCTGGTCGAATGGTTCGACTTTTACGTTTACGCCTTCTGTGCGATCTACTTCGCTCCCGCTTTCTTCCCCTCCGATGACCCTACGGTGCAGTTGCTGAACACGGCCGGTGTGTTTGCGGCGGGTTTTTTGATGCGCCCCATAGGTGGCTGGCTGTTTGGCCGGGTGGCTGACAAGCACGGGCGAAAGAATTCCATGATGATCTCGGTGCTGATGATGTGCGCCGGCTCACTGGTTATTGCCTTCTTGCCGACCTATGCCTCGATCGGCGCCTGGGCCCCGGCCTTGTTGCTGATGGCACGGCTGTTCCAGGGCCTGTCGGTAGGGGGTGAATACGGCACCACTGCGACCTATATGAGTGAAGTGGCACTCAAGGGCCAGCGCGGCTTCTTTGCTTCCTTCCAGTATGTAACGCTGATCGGCGGGCAACTGCTGGCGGTGCTGGTGGTGGTGATTCTTCAGCAGTTTCTGTCAGAAGACGAACTGCGGGCCTGGGGCTGGCGCATCCCCTTTGTGATCGGTGCCATTGCGGCGCTGATTTCGTTGTTGCTGCGTCGCACCCTGAAAGAAACCACCAGCGCCGAAACCCGCCAGGACAAGGATGCAGGTAGCGTGAGAGCGTTGTTCCGCGACCACAAAGCGGCATTTATTACCGTGCTGGGCTACACCGCAGGCGGCTCGCTGATTTTCTACACCTTTACCACCTACATGCAGAAATACCTGGTCAACACCGCCGGTATGCACGCCAAGACCGCCAGTTACATCATGACCGGGGCGCTGTTCCTTTATATGTGCATGCAGCCGCTGTTCGGCATGCTGGCGGACAAGATCGGCCGGCGTAACAACATGCTCTGGTTTGGCGCGCTGGGTACGCTGTGTACGGTGCCGATCCTGTTGACCCTGAAAACCATCAGCAGTCCCTTCCTGGCCTTTGTCCTGATTACCCTGGCGCTGGCGATTGTCAGCTTCTACACCTCGATCAGCGGCCTGGTCAAAGCCGAGATGTTCCCGCCGCAGGTACGGGCGCTGGGTGTTGGCCTGGCCTATGCCGTGGCTAACGCCATCTTTGGTGGTTCTGCGGAATACGTGGCACTGGGCCTCAAGTCCATGGGCATGGAAAACAGCTTCTACTGGTATGTGACGGTGATGATGGCCATCGCGTTCCTGTTCAGCTTCCGTTTGCCCAAGCAGCCCAAGTACCTGCACCACGATTTGTGATGTGCCCGCGCGCCCGGCTGTGGCGCGCGCTTTCTAAGGAAGGTTTATGAGTGATCAGCTGTTCGATGCGTACTTTACCGCCGAGGCCATGAAGCAAGTGTTTTGCGATCATGGCCGGGTACAGGCCATGCTCGACGTCGAAGCGGCGCTGGCCCGGGCACAAGCCCGGGTCGGGGTGATTCCTCACTCTGCGCTTGCACCGATTACCGCGGCCTGTCGCGCACAACTCTACGATTTTGAAGCGCTGGGCCTGGCGATCGCCAGTGCCGGCAATTCGGCGATCCCGCTGGTCAAGGCCCTGGGCAAACAGATTGCCAGCAGCGCGCCCGAAGCGGAACGTTATGTGCATTTGGGTGCCACCAGCCAGGACGTGATGGACAGCGGTCTGGTCCTGCAATTGCGCGCCGCTCTGGATTTGATCGAGCGTGACATGACGCAGCTGGCGGATGTGCTCGCCGCGCAGGCTCAGCGCTATGCCACAACGCCTTTGGCCGGACGCACCTGGCTGCAGCAGGCTACTCCGGTGACCTTGGGCATGAAAATCGCCAGCTGGCTGGGGGCCGTGACCCGTAGCCGCCAGCGTCTGCACGAGCTCAAACCGCGTTTACTGTGCCTGCAGTTTGGCGGTGCTTCCGGCACCCTGGCAGCCCTTGGCGATCAGGCCATGCCGGTGGCACAGGCGTTGGCTGATGAACTGGGCCTGAGTCTGCCTGAGCAACCCTGGCATACCCAGCGTGATCGTCTGGTGGAATTTGCCGCAGTTCTGGGCCTGATCGCCGGTGGCCTGGGCAAAATCGGTCGGGATATCAGCCTGCTGATGCAGACCGAGGCGGCGGAAGTGTTCGAGCCGTCGGCGCCGGGCAAGGGCGGCTCGTCGACCATGCCGCACAAGCGCAACCCGGTTGGGTCTGCGGTATTGATCGGTGCCGCAACGAGGGTGCCGGGCCTGCTGAGCATTTTGTTCAGCGCCATGCCTCAGGAGCACGAGCGCAGCCTGGGCTTATGGCATGCCGAATGGGAAACCCTCCCCGAGATTTGTTGCGTGGTGTCCGGCGCGCTGGTACAGGCGTTGAATATTGCCCGTGGGCTGGAAGTGGACAGTGAGCGCATGGCGCGCAACCTCGATCTGACCCACGGGCTGGTGCTGGCTGAAGCGGTAAGCATTGTGCTGGCGCAGCGGGTAGGGCGCGAAACCGCGCATCATCTGCTGGAGCAGTGTTGCAAGCGGGCGGTGGCCGAAAAGCGCCATTTACGTGGGGTGCTGGGCGAAGAGCCGCAAATCACCGCGCACCTCAGCGCGCAGGAACTGGATCGCCTGCTCGATCCGGCCCATTACCTTGGTCAGGCGACGACGTGGGTCGAACGTGCGCGGGCTGAACATTTTGCGTTGGTCCTCTAAAGGAGAAACTCGTGGGACGTGTACAACTCGCTGAAGGTGAACTCAACTACCGCCTGGACGGCCCGCAAGGTGCACCGGTGCTGGTGCTGTCCAATTCCCTGGGCACTGATCTGGGGATGTGGGACACGCAGATTGCGGCGTTCGCCGAGCACTTCCAGGTATTGCGCTACGACACCCGGGGTCATGGCCAGTCGTTGGTGACCGAAGGACCGTATAGCATTGAACAACTGGGCGGAGATGTTTTGGCGCTGCTGGATGCACTGCATATCGAGCGCGCGCATTTTTGCGGGTTGTCGATGGGTGGACTGATTGGCCAGTGGCTGGGGATCCATGCCGGTTCGCGGCTGCACAAGCTGGTGGTGTGCAACACGGCTGCCAAAATTGGCGAGCCTGCGGTCTGGAATCCGCGCATCGAGATGGTTTTGCGTGAGGGTGCTGCGGCGATGGCGGGGTTGCGTGATGCCTCCATTGCCCGCTGGTTTACCGCGGACTTCGCCCAGGCCAATCCCGGGCAGGCCAAGCGCATCACCGATATGCTGGCGGCCACTTCGCCCCAGGGCTATGCCGCCAATTGTGCTGCTGTGCGTGATGCAGATTTTCGCGATCAGTTGGGCGCAATCGAAGTGCCCATGCTGGTGATCGCGGGCACTGAAGATGCCGTCACGCCGCCTGCGGGCAGCCACTTCATTCAGGAACATGTGCGTGGCGCGCAGTACGCCGAGTTTTACGCCGCGCACCTGTCCAACGTGCAGGCAGGCGATGCTTTCAGCCAGCGCGTGCTGCAATTTTTGCAGGCAAGCTAAGGAGTTTTTTGTGGACGAGAAACAACGTTACGACGAGGGCATGCAAGTACGCCGTGCGGTGCTGGGTGATGCCCATGTGGATCGCAGCCTCAATGCCCTGACCGAGTTCAACAGCGAGTTCCAGGAAATGATCACCCGCCACGCCTGGGGTGATATCTGGACTCGTCCGGGGTTGGCGCGCCATACCCGTAGCCTGATTACCATCGCGATGCTGATCGGCATGAACCGCAATGAAGAGCTGAAACTGCATCTGCGCGCTGCGGCCAACAATGGCGTGACCCGGGCCGAGATCAAGGAAGTGATCATGCAGAGTGCTATCTATTGCGGGATTCCGGCGGCCAATGCGACGTTTCATCTGGCTGAATCGGTGTGGGATGAATTGGGGGTTGAGTCGCGGGAGTAACAGCGGCTACAGATCAATCTGCATCCCTAGCCTGAAACAACAAACCCGCCATAAGGCGGGTTTGTTGTTTAACCGATACGCATCAAGCCTTGGGTGGCTGATCCGAAACAGGGCGGTTTTGCCCGGTCTGTTCGTACCAGCCGCCACCCAGCGCCTTGTACAGCGTGACTTCACTGGTCAGCTGCGAAAGACGGTCGGTGATCAACGATTGCTGCGCGCTGAACAACGAGCGCTGGGCATCGAGGAAGGTCAGGTTGCTGTCGATGCCAATCCGATAACGACGCTCGGCCAAACGGTAGTAATCCTGGTTGGCGTTGACGAAGTCGGTTTGCGCCTGCAACTGCTGGTTGTAGGTTTGACGCGCTGCCAGACCGTCAGAAACTTCCTGGAAGGCGGTCTGGATTGTTTTCTCGTACTGGGAAACGGTGATCTCTTTCTGGATTTTTGCGTAGTCCAGGCTGGCGCGCAAAGCCCCTGCGTTAAAGATCGGCAAGTTGATTTGCGGTGAGAACAACCAGGTGCCCGAGCCGCCCTTGAACAGCCCCGACAGGTCAGGGCTCAAGGTCCCGGCATTGGCCGTGAGGCTGATGCTCGGGAAAAACGCTGCCCGCGCCGCGCCGATGTTGGCGTTGGCGGCCAGCAACTTGTGCTCGGCTTCAAGGATGTCCGGACGACGTTGCAGCAAGTCCGATGGCAAGCCAGCCGGTACTTCGCTCAACAGGTCGGCTGCCAGCGGTTGGGCTGCCGGCAGGTTGTCCGGGATGGTGCTGCCCAGCAACAGCGCGAGGCTGTTCTGATCTTGCGCCACCTGACGGGTGTAGCGGGCCAGCTGCACCTTGGCGTTTTCCACCGAGGTACGCGACTGGCTGACTTCAAGGGCCGAGGCCACACCGACTTCATTGCTGCGCAAAGTGAGCTTGTAGCTCTCATCGAACGCCTTGAGGGTGTCTTCGGTGAGCTTGAGCAGCTCTTTGTCAGCCTGCCAGGTCAGGTAGGCATTGGCGACGCTGGCCACCAGACTGATCTGGGTGCTGCGTCGGGCTTCTTCGGTTGCAAAGTAGTTCTGCAACGCCTGATCGCTCAGGCTGCGAACCCGGCCGAACAGGTCCAGCTCGTATGCACTGACCCCAAGGGTCGCCGAATAAGAGCTGGTGATGCTCGACTCGCCGGTTTGCGACATGTTGGCCGGAGTACGTTGACGGCTACCGCTGCCAGAGGCCGAAACCGCCGGGAACAGATCGGCGCGCTGGATGCGGTACTGCGCGGCATAGGCGTCGATGTTCAACGCCGCGACGCGCAGGTCGCGGTTGTTGACCAGAGCCGTCTGGATCAGCTGCTGCAGCGCCGGGTCATGGAAAAACTGACGCCAGCCCTGTTCCGCAGCGGCCTTGCTGGCCGCCTCGGTTGGCGAGTAGGCCGGGCCTTGCGGGTATTGCGCCGCTACCGGCGCTTCAGGGCGCTGGTAGTCGGGGATCAGCGAGCAGCCGCCGAGCGTAAACGCTGCAACAGCTACTGCGAGAAGCGACTTGCTCATTGGCCAGCCTCTTGGTTTGGAGTTTTAGTCAGATCCACTTTCTTTTCCGTGTCTTTATTCTTGCCGCCGCCAATGGACGATACGGCCACAAAGAACAGCGGTACCCAGAACACGGCCAGTACGGTGGCGGTGATCATGCCACCGATAACACCGGTACCAATAGCGTGCTGGCTGCCCGAGCCTGCGCCCGTGGAGATGGCCAGTGGAACCACACCCAGTACGAAGGCCAGGGAGGTCATGATGATCGGACGCAGACGCATGCGGCACGCCTCGATCGCGGCATCCACCAGGCTTCGTCCCTGCTCATGCAGTTCCTTGGCAAACTCGACGATCAGAATGGCGTTTTTCGAGGCCAGACCGATGGTCGTTAGCAAGCCCACCTGGAAGTACACGTCGTTGGACAACCCGCGCAGGCTGGTGGCCATAAGCGCACCGATGATCCCCAGGGGTACGACCAGCATCACCGCAATTGGAATCGACCAGCTTTCGTACAGTGCTGCAAGGCACAGGAATACCATCAGCAAGGAAATAGCGTACAGGGCAGGCGCTTGCGAACCTGACAGACGTTCCTCGTAAGACAGCCCCGTCCAGGAAATACCGACACCCGCTGGCAGTTTCTTGGCCAGGGCTTCGACCTCAGCCATGGCTTGACCGCTGGTATAGCCCGGAGCCGGAGCGCCGAGAATTTCCATCGCTTCTACGCCGTTGTAACGCGACAGCTTGGGTGGGCCGTAGATCCACTCGCCCTTGGCGAAGGCCGAGAACGGCACCATGGTTCCCTGATCGTTACGCACGTACCATTTTTTCAGGTCTTCGGGGTTCATCCGCGAGTCAGCTTCGCCTTGCAGGAATACCTTTTTGACTCGACCGTGGTCGATGAAGTCGTTGACATAACTGGCACCCAGACCAATGGACAGGGTGTTGTTGATGTCCGAAATGCTCAGGCCCAGGGCGCGAGCGGCCTCATCGTCGATCAGCAGCTTGTATTGCGGTTCATCGTTCAGACCGTTCGGACGTACGCCCGCCAGGATCTTGCTTTGAGCCGCCATCCCCAGGAACTGATTGCGTGCAGCCATCAGTTTCTCGTGGCCAATGCCGGAGCGGTCTTGCAGGTACACGTCGAAACCGGTGGCGTTACCCAGTTCCATTACAGCAGGCGGGGCAAAAGCGAACACCATTGCATCGCGGTAGCTGGAGAACACTTTCTGCGCCCGTGCAGCCAGTGCAAATACACTGTTGTCGGAATCGCGCTCGCCCCACGGCTTGAGCATGATGAACGCCAGGCCGGAGCTCTGGCCACGGCCGGCGAAGTTGAAGCCGTTTACGGTAAACACCGAAGACACAGCGTCCGACTCATCGGCCAGCAGGTATTCGCGCATCCGGTCGATCACTTGCTGAGTGCGCTCTGCAGTGGTGCCTGCCGGTGTTTGAACCTGTGCAAACAGTACGCCCTGGTCTTCTTCCGGGAGGAAGGAGGTAGGGATACGGGTAAACAGGAACACCATGCCAACCACAATCAGCACATAAGCCAGCAGGTACGGGGCCTTGTGCCGCAGAATGCTGCCGACACCTTTTTCATAGCGTTTCACGCCATTGTCGAAGGTCCGGTTGAACCAGCCGAAGAAACCGCGCTTGTTCTCGCCGTGATCACCCTTCTGGATTGGCTTGAGCATGGTGGCGCACAGGGCCGGGGTGAAGATCAGGGCAACCAGTACCGACAGGCCCATCGCCGAAACGATAGTGATCGAGAACTGGCGATAGATCACACCCGTGGAGCCGCTGAAGAAGGCCATCGGCAGCAATACCGCCGACAACACCAGCGCAATACCTACCAGGGCACCCTGGATCTGCTCCATGGATTTCTTGGTGGCTTCCTTGGGCGGCAGTCCTTCTTCGGACATGACCCGCTCAACGTTTTCAACCACCACGATCGCATCGTCCACCAGCAAGCCGATGGCCAGTACCATACCGAACATGGTCAGGGTGTTGATGCTGAAGCCTGCGGCGGCCAGGATCCCGAAGGTACCCAGCAGTACAACCGGTACTGTCATCGTGGTGATGATGGTGGCGCGGAAGTTTTGCAGGAACAGGAACATCACCAGGAACACCAGTACAACCGCTTCGACCAGGGTGTGCACCACACCTTCGATCGATGCCGAAACCACAGGCGTGGTGTCGTACGGGTAAACGACTTTCATACCTTCCGGGAAGAAGGGTTCCAGGCCGTTGATGGTTTCACGCAATGCCTTTGCCGTGTCCAGAGCGTTGGAGCCCGGGGCCAGCTTAATCGCGATACCCGATGCCGGTTTGCCGTTGAATTGTGCGCTGACGCTGTAGTTCTCACCACCCAGGGCAACATCTGCGACATCGCTCAGGCGTACCTGGGAGCCGTCGGTGTTGACCTTGAGCAGGATCTTTTTGAACTCTTCAGCCGTTTGCAGACGGGTTTTGCCGATGATGGTCGCGTTCAGCTCCTGACCCTTGACGGCAGGCAGGCCGCCCAGTTGCCCGGAGGACACCTGGACGTTCTGTGCGCTGATGGCCGATTTAACGTCCACCGGAGTCAGGTTGTATTTGTTCAGCTTGACCGGGTCGAGCCAGATACGCATGGCGTACTGGGCGCCGAACACCTGGAAGTCGCCCACACCTTCGGTACGGGAGATCGGGTCCTGCATGTTGGAAACGATGTAGTTGGACAGGTCGTCCTTGTTCATGCTGCCGTTTTCAGACACCACGCCAATAACCATCAGGAAGTTTTTCACTGCCTTGGTTACACGGATACCTTGCTGCTGTACCTCTTGCGGTAGCAGGGGGGTCGCCAGGTTGAGCTTGTTCTGTACCTGGACCTGTGCGGTGTCAGGGTCAGTGCCTTGCTCGAATGTGGCGGTGATGCTCATGCTGCCGTCGGAGTTACTTTCCGATGACACATAGCGCAGGTGGTCGATACCGTTGAGCTGTTGCTCGATCACCTGAACCACGGTGTCCTGCACGGTTTGCGCCGAAGCGCCCGGGTAGGTCACGGAGATCGAAATGGCCGGTGGTGCAATGCTCGGGTACTGGTTGATCGGCAACTTCAGGATCGATAGAGCCCCGACCAGCATGATCACCAGGGCTATAACCCAGGCGAAAATCGGACGGTCGATAAAAAATTTCGACATGGTTTATTCCCCTTTACTGCCTGCAGCTTTTTCTGTTGCCGGGGCAGATGCCGGGGTTTCGCCTTGTGGCTTGTCCATGATCTTGACTTCAATGCCAGGCTTGATGAATTGCAGGCCATCAGTAATCAGACGGTCGCCAGGGTTCAGGCCTTTCTCAACCAGCCAGTTGCTGCCAACGGTGCGCGAAGCTTGCAGTACACGCAGCTCAACCTTGTTGTCCGGTCCAACGATCATCGCAGTCGGTTGGCCCTTGAGGTTGTGGGTCACGCCGATTTGCGGTGCCAGAATCGCATTGCTGTCGATGCCTGCTTCCAGCTGCGCGTGGACAAACATGCCCGGCAACAGGGTTTCGTCAGGGTTCGGGAACACTGCGCGCAGGGTGACGGAACCGGTGGTTTCATCAACCGAGACTTCGGCGAACTCTAGGCGACCTTCCTGGCCGTACTCGCTGCCGTCAGGCAGGGTCAGCTTGACCTTGGCGGCGTTTTCACCGGCCTTCTTCAAACGGCCACTGGCCAGGTCGCGGCGCAGTTCGAGCATTTCTACCGAGGACTGGGTCACGTCAACATAGATCGGGTCCAGTTGGGTGATCACGGCCAATGCATTGGCCTGGCCACTGGTGACCAGTGCACCTTCGGTGTACAGCGAGCGACCGATACGACCGGTCAGCGGTGCCAGCACCTTGGTGTAGCGCAGGTTAACCTGGGCGGTGTTCAGCGCGGCTTCTGCTTCCAGGCGGGCGGCTTCGGCGTTGTCGTATTCCTGACGGCTTACGGCTTGCTCGGCGACCAGTTGCTTGTAGCGCTGAGCCAGTGATTTTGCCGATTGCAGGGTGGCGCGGGCGCTGAGTACGGCGCTTTCATAGATCGCCGGATCGATTTGATAGAGCTGCTGGCCGATCTTGACGTCACTGCCTTCTTTAAAGAAGCGCTTGAGGATGATGCCGTTTACCTGCGGGCGTACTTCTGCCGAACGATATGACGCGGTGCGGCCAGGCAGATCGGTGGTCAAGGTAAATGGCTGGGTTTTCAGCGTGACAACGCCGACCTGAGGGATTTGCGGGGCAGGTGCTGCCTCTTCCTTTTTGCATCCGCTGAGCAGCGAAGCAAGGGCGATGGCAGCAACCAGAGCGGTAACAGCTGGCTTGAATTGCATGAAGATCCTCGGGTCAGGCACGCGAAAGCGCACAAGAATAGTGGAAGGGTAAAGAAAGCTGTTCCGGGTGGATAAATAGCTTGCTAAGTAATATACTTACATTCGTGTCTGTTTGTAAATAGTGGGACGCTGTCTCGCCAAGCCTTACAGCGCCATTTTTCATGCGTGTAGTAGACCGGGATAAGGCATAACAAGCGCCACCCGATGTTGGTCCGGGCAAGTGACCGTAGAGGCCCGGATCCTTCTGATTGAGGTTTTTATTGCCATGGTGCGTCGTACCAAAGAAGAAGCTCTTGAGACCCGGAGCAAAATCCTCGAAGCGGCCGAACAGGCCTTCTATGAGCGCGGGGTTGCCCGCACGACGCTGGCTGATATCGCCACACTGGCGGGTGTCACCCGTGGTGCCATTTACTGGCACTTCAGCAACAAGGCCGAGTTGGTTCAAGCCATGCTCGACAGCTTGAATGAGCCTCTGGATGAAATGGCCAGGGCAAGCGAAAGCGAGAACGAAGTCGACCCGCTTGGCTGCATGCGCCAATTGCTGATTCACTTGTTTCGCCAGGTTGCCATTGACCCAAAAACCCGGCGTATCAATGAAATTTTGTTCCATAAGTGCGAATTCACTGACGAAATGTGTGATTTACGGGCTCAACGCCAGATGGCGATGCTCGATTGCAACAGCAGGATCGAGCTGGCCCTGAGCAATGCCATTCATCGTCAACAGCTCCCTGAAAATCTGGATGTTCGCCGTGCTGCCATCTGCCTGCATGCCTATATCGACGGAATACTCGGACAATGGCTGCTGGTTCCCGACAGCTTTGACCTGTACACACACGCGCAATCCTGGGTCGATACGGGGCTGGACATGCTGCGCACAAGCCCAGCTTTAAGAAACTCCGGCAATATCCGAGAGGGAGTCTAGTAGGCTCAAGCAATAAGGCGAGTGAAGATTTTGCCCTTTGGGCCATTTGATGGCAGATGGCATTTATATACGTCTGGCCCGCGGGTTTAAAGTTAGCGAGCTAAGTATTTTGTAGCTAAATTGTTATCGTTTAGTTAAACGTCCCACAGCTAGATGTAATTAATCCTAAGCGATTGCGGATTAAGGATTACTGAACGGCGGCATCTTTCTCGGTTATTTTTTCCAATCAACCCTTCCTGCCTTGGCTTCCCCTACACTTGAGCAACGCTTTGGCCTCAGGCCAGAGCTGCCAGCAACGGGGGAGCGGGCAACTGCCAGGCTGTTTTCCTCTCCCGACTGAAGCAAACAGACTGCGACGGTGTGGTGTGTCGTGGACAATTCGAGGAATAACAAGTGAACAAGATTTACTCGAGTGCTGAATCCGCTTTGCAAGGCCTGGTCGAAGACGGCATGACCCTGGCTGTAGGCGGTTTTGGCTTGTGCGGTATCCCCGAAGCGCTGATCGCGGCTTTGCGCGATACCGGCAAGCGCGAGCTGACGGTGATCAGCAATAACGCCGGGGTTGACGGATTTGGTCTGGGGCAACTGCTGGAAACGCGCCAGATTCGCAAAATGATTTCTTCCTATGTTGGCGAGAACAAAGAGTTCGAGCGCCAGTACCTGGCGGGCGAGCTGGAGCTTGAGTTCACCCCGCAAGGCACCCTTGCGGAAAAGCTGCGGGCGGGCGGGGCGGGTATCCCGGCGTTCTTTACCAAGACTGGCTACGGCACGCTGGTAGCTGAAGGCAAGGAAACCCGGGAGTTCGATGGCGAGTGGTATGTCATGGAGCGTTCACTGCGCGCCGATGTAGCCCTGGTCAAGGCCTGGAAGGCCGATACCTCTGGCAACCTGCTATTCAATAAAACGGCACGCAACTTCAACCCTTTGGCGGCCATGGCGGCCAAGGTGTGTGTGGTGGAAGTGGAAGAGATTGTCGAGGTTGGCGAGATCGAGCCCGATCAGGTGCATTTGCCCGGGATTTACGTACAACGGCTGGTGCTCAACGCTGCGCCGGAAAAACGTATTGAACATCGCACTGTGCGGAGCGCCTGACCATGGCCTGGACTCGTGAAGAAATGGCGCATCGTGCCGCCCAAGAACTGCAGGACGGTTTCTACGTCAACCTGGGTATCGGTTTGCCCACCCTGGTGGCGAACTACATTCCTGAAGGTATGGATGTGTGGTTGCAAAGCGAAAATGGCCTGCTGGGCATTGGTCCGTTTCCGACTGACGATGAGGTCGATGCCGACCTGATCAACGCCGGCAAGCAAACCATCACGACTTTGCCGGGGAGCAGCTTCTTCAACAGTGCCGATTCGTTCGCGATGATTCGTGGCGGTCATATCAACTTGTCGATTCTGGGGGCGATGCAGGTGTCCGAGAAGGGCGACCTGGCCAACTGGATGATCCCCGGCAAGATGGTCAAGGGCATGGGCGGGGCGATGGATCTGGTAGCCGGGGTCAAGCGCGTTGTCGTGCTGATGGAGCACACGGCCAAGGGCGGCACCCATAAACTGCTCAAGCAGTGTGATCTGCCGCTGACGGGCGTGGCCGTGGTCGACCGGATTATCACCGATCTGGCCGTGCTGGATGTGACCGGGCAAGGACTCAAGCTGGTGGAGCTGGCGCCGGGAGTCACCCGCGAGCAGCTTCAAGAGGCCACGGGCTGCGCAATCAACGGTTAGGAGCCAAGCCTCTCGTAGCGGCTGCCGTAGGAACGAGGCTGCTGCTACGCAGACGACTGCCTTCCAGTTTTAAAGTGTTTTCGCCGGGTCAAATACGCAAAAAGCCCCAAAAGGGGCTTTTTGCTTAAACGTGAATCAGCGTTCCAGGTCGACGATCTTGCCTGGTTTGCCATCCCACTCGGCCGCGTCCGGCAGAGGGTCTTTGCGTTCAGTGATATTTGGCCAGATTTCAGCCAGCTCGACGTTCAACTGAATGAAATTCTCCATGCCGGCAGGCACTTCATCTTCAGAGAAGATCGCCTGTGCAGGGCATTCAGGCTCACAAAGCGCGCAGTCAATGCACTCATCCGGGTGAATCACCAGGAAGTTCGGGCCTTCGTAAAAGCAGTCCACCGGACAGACTTCTACGCAGTCGGTGTACTTGCACTTGATGCAGTTGTCGGTGACGACGAAGGTCATTTCTAATTCTCTCCTCAGGCGGCGGCAGCGAAGCCCTTCCAGAACGGGTTCGCCGGGTTCGGGAGTGATATCTAAAGACCAGGCTAAAAGGTCAGTAGCATCCCGAACCGCGCGCGATTCTAGCAGCTTTTAAAGGCGTGTCTTTAATGTGTAGAGCAAATCGAGCGCTTTACGTGGCGTCATGTTGTCCAGATCGGCCCTGGAAAGGTCATCCAGCACCGGGTGCGGCAGGCTGGCAAACAGGTCGCTTTGTTGTGGCGCAGGCTTTTTGCCAGGCTTCGCAAGTGGCACTTCATGGGGCAGGCTGGTGGTCTCCAGGCGGCTCAAATGCTCGCGGGCACGGCTGATGACTTCACTCGGTACCCCCGCCAGTTGCGCCACGGCCAGGCCATAACTCTGGCTGGCCGGGCCCGGCAGAACATGGTGCAGGAACACGATACGTTCATTGTGCTCGGTTGCGCTCAAATGCACGTTGGCGACCAGCGGTTCACTTTCGGGCAGTACCGTCAGTTCGAAGTAGTGCGTGGCAAACAAGGTGTAGGCGCGCAACTGGGCCAGACGTTCTGCTGCAGCCCAGGCCAGGGACAGGCCGTCAAAGGTACTGGTGCCACGACCCACTTCGTCCATCAGCACCAGGCTGCGTTCGGTGGCGTTGTGCAAAATATTGGCGGTTTCGCTCATCTCGACCATAAAGGTCGAACGGCCACCTGCCAGGTCATCACTGGAACCGATCCGGGTAAAAATCCGGTCAACCAGCGACAGCTCGCAACTGGCTGCTGGCACAAAACTGCCGATATGGGCCAGCAATACGATCAATGCAGTCTGGCGCATATAAGTCGATTTACCGCCCATGTTAGGACCGGTAATCACCAGCATGCGGGTGTTGTCATCCAGCCCCAGGTCGTTGGCCACAAACGGCGTAGTCAGCACTTGCTCGACCACCGGGTGGCGACCCTGGCTGATGCGCATGCACGGCTCTTCAACAAAGCGCGGGCAGTTCAGGTCCAGGTTCAGCGCACGCTCGGCCAGGTTGCTCAGCACATCCAGCTCGGCCAGGGCGGCGGCGGTGTCCTGCAGCGGTGCGAGGTGGCCGATCATCTCTTCGAGCAATGCCTCATAGAGCATTTTCTCACGAGCCAGGGCACGGCTCTTGGCCGACAGGGCCTTGTCTTCGAAGGCTTTCAGCTCAGGGGTGATAAAGCGTTCGGCGCCTTTGAGCGTCTGGCGGCGGATGTAATCGGCCGGAGCCTGTTCGGCCTGTTTGCTTGGCAGCTCGATAAAGTAGCCGTGGACCCGGTTGTAACCGACCTTGAGGTTGGACAGGCCGGTGCGGGCTTTTTCTCGGGCTTCCAGGTCAATCAGGAACTGGCCGGCGTTTTCGCTCAGTGCCTGCAACTCGTCCAGCTCGGCGTCATAGCCGGTTTTAAGCACGCCGCCATCGCGGATCACCGCGGGTGGGTTGTCATTGATGGCTTTTTCCAGCAGTGCGCCCAGTTCGGGGTAGGTGCTGGTGATCGTGGCCAGTTGCTGCAAGTGCGGCGCTTCGAGGCCGAGCATGGCGTCTTGCAGTTCCGGCAGCGCGTTCAAGGCATCACGCAGGCGGGCCAGGTCGCGGGGGCGCGCGTTGCGCAGGCCGATACGGGCCAGGATCCGCTCCAGGTCACCGATTTCCTTGAGCTGTGGCTGCAGCTTTTCAAAGCGATAGCCATCGAGCAGGCAGGTAATTGAAGACTGGCGCGCCAGCAGCACGCTCAAATCGCGCAACGGACGGTTCAACCAGCGGGTCAGCAAGCGGCTGCCCATCGAGGTCTGGCAACGGTCGACCACCGATTGCAGGGTATTGTCGCGACCACCGGCCAGGTTGGTGTCCAGCTCCAGGTTGCGGCGGCTGGCGCCGTCGAGCACCACGGTGTCGTCCAGGCGCTCATGGCGCAGGCTGCGCAAGTGGGGCAGGGCCGTGCGCTGGGTTTCCTTGGCATAGCTGAGCAGGCAGCCTGCAGCGCCGATGGCCAGGGTCAGATTTTCGCAGCCAAAGCCTTTTAGATCCTGGGTTGAGAACTGCTGGCACAGGCTTTTCAGGGCCGAGTCACGCTCAAAGTCCCACGGCGCACGGCGACGAACGCCACGACGTTTTTCCGCTGGCAGGCCTTGTGGCCAGTCATCCGGGATCATCAGCTCAACCGGGTTGATGCGCTCAAGCTCTGCCAGCAGGTTTTCCCAGCCCTTGATCTCCAGCACCGAGAAGTTGCCACTGGTGATATCCAGCACGGCGAGGCCAAACAGACGCTCATCGCCCAGCACCGCGGCAATCAGGTTGTCGCGGCGCTCATCCATCAGCGCCTCGTCACTGACGGTGCCCGGGGTGATGATGCGTACGACCTGACGCTCGACCGGGCCTTTGCTGGTGGCCGGGTCGCCGACCTGCTCGCAGATCACTACCGACTCCCCCAGCTTGACCAGCTTGGCCAGGTAACCTTCGGCCGCATGGTAAGGGATCCCGCACATCGGAATCGCCTGCCCGGCAGACTGGCCACGTGCCGTGAGGGTGATGTCCAGCAATTTGGCGGCTTTCTTCGCGTCTTCGTAGAAGATTTCGTAGAAATCGCCCATGCGATAAAACATCAGCTGGTCAGGGTGCTGGTTCTTCAGGCGCCAGTACTGCTGCATCATCGGGGTATGGCTGGACAGGTCGGAAGTATTTTTACTCATCAGGACTTAGGCGGATTCGTTCAGAAGTGGGGGAAAGGCAGGCCGTGGCCTGAGGTTTTCGCAATGGGCGCAAGGTTAACATGTCAGCCCCTTGCATCTACAGGTGCGCACCGGGCGCGCTGACTGGCTGCTATAAATAGAAGAAATAGCATTTGCCATCAATAAACACGGCCAGCACTATTGCCGCCATGTCAAAACGAACTGTTTCAACCGTCCTTAAAGAGCTGCTGGCCCGGCACGGTATCAGCGCGATGGCGCTTCACCGCAGTACGGGAGTACCGCAACCTACGTTGTCGCGAATATTGAGCGGCAAAATTGCCGATCCTTCCGACAGGCATATCTCCAAAATCGCCGAGTATTTCCACATCAGCACCGATCGCTTGCGCGGCCGGGAGGATGTGCGTGTGCCTGAAATCGAGCTGCGCCACCCAGAGTTGCGTGATATTTGCCTGTGGGATGACGACACCCCGGTGGCGGACGATGAAGTGTCCATTCCATTTTTGCGTCAGGTTGAACTGGCCGCCGGCTCAGGGCGCTTTGCCATTGAGGAGAGCGAACGCGCCAGGTTGCGTTTCGGCAAGCGCAGCCTGCGCCATAACGGCGTGGAGTTCGATCAGGCCAAGTGCGTGACCGTACGCGGCGACAGCATGCTGCCAGTCCTGCGCGATGGCGCAACGGTGGGAGTCAATGCGGGCAAACGTACCCTTGACGAAGTGGTTGATGGCGACCTGTATGCGGTCAATCACAATGGCCAGTTGCGGGTGAAACAGGTGTATCGCCTGGCGGGCGGTATTCGTTTGCGCAGTTTCAATCGCGACGAGTTCCCGGATGAGGACTACGCCTACAACGATCTCGAGGATGAACAACTGGTCATTCTTGGTCATGTGTTCTGGTGGGGCATGTACGCCCGCTAACCATAACTCTTGGAACACCCTGTGGGAGCGAGCCTGCTCGCGAATCAGCTTTCGCGAGCAGTATTTTCACCCAACCAACAGACAATTCTCACCGTATTTGCATGTCTTGGCCGACTTGTTGAAATTGTCCGAATAAATATATGCACTGGTGCATTGACTGTATATCCATACATGCATAGTCTTTATTCCATTGCGGCCAACGATGGATCTCAGGCAGGGGTATGACGTTTCAGCCAGACCGGAAATTGGCGCTTATCAATAAGGACACAGGAGTGATCACATGATGAATGAACCGCAAGTCTTACTGGAAATGCCGGTTTTACTGGTCATCCTCCTTGCCTTGGTAGGCGGCGTTTTTGGCGAGATGTGGCGGGCAGACAAGGACGGCACCAGCGGATGGCCACTGATGCGGCGCCTGGCGTTGCGTTCGGGCGCGTGCGTGGTGTGCGGTGTCTCGACCTTTATGCTGCTGTACTCGGCCGGGATGTCGATTCTGGCCGCAGGGGCCCTGGGTTGCCTGACCGCACTGGCCGGTGCAGATGCGGCAATCAGCCTGTACCAGCGCTGGGCCGCGAAGCGGCTCGGGGTAGATGCTGCGCCCGGTGACTCGCGGATCGAGCCGTAACAGGCGCTTTTTGGTGTAGGTTATGGCGCAGACCCGCCATCAGGAGAGGACAGTGGATCAAATATCTCAACTTGCATCTGAACTCGGGCTGCTGTTAAAGGCTCTCAATGCCCAGGTGACAACCGCCGAGTCCTGCACCGGTGGCGGCATTGCCGAGGCCATCACCCGTATTGCCGGCAGCTCCGCGTGGTTTGAGGCGGGGTTTGTGACCTACTCCAACCAGCAAAAGACCCGGCAACTGGAGGTTCCCGAGCCTTTATTCACCCGGGTGGGGGCGGTCAGCCGCGAGGTGGTCGAGGCGATGGTGCAGGGTGCGCAGGGCCAAAGCGGGGCGCGATTTGCCGTGGCGGTCAGTGGTGTGGCCGGGCCGGGGGGCGGTTCGCCCGAGAAGCCGGTCGGCACCGTGTGGCTGGCGTGGGGCGCCGGCGACGAGGTATCCAGCGAGCGTAGGCACTTTGCGGGCAACCGCGATGAGGTGCGCCGGCAAACCGTGATTGCCGCTCTGGAAGGTTTAATACGCCGAACGGTACGAGAAATAAAAAATCAGGGGTAGGCGATCCTCTAACCCTGTGGAATAATACTGGCTACTTATACAGTTATCGGCCGTCGGGCCTTATTGATTACGAGAGGACTTTAATGGACGACAACAAGAAGAAAGCCTTGGCTGCGGCCCTGGGTCAGATCGAACGTCAATTCGGCAAGGGAGCCGTGATGCTGATGGGCGACCAGGAGCGTCAGGCCGTGCCGGCGATCTCCACCGGCTCGTTGGGTCTGGACATCGCACTGGGCATTGGCGGTCTGCCAAAAGGCCGTATTGTTGAAATCTACGGCCCTGAGTCGTCGGGTAAAACCACCTTGACCCTGTCCGTGATTGCACAGGCGCAAAAGGCCGGTGCTACCTGCGCCTTCGTCGATGCCGAGCACGCTCTTGACCCTGAATACGCTGCCAAACTGGGCGTAAACGTTGATGATCTGCTGGTTTCACAGCCTGACACCGGCGAACAGGCACTGGAAATCACCGATATGCTGGTGCGTTCCAATGCGGTTGACGTGATCATCATCGACTCCGTTGCTGCACTGACGCCAAAAGCTGAAATCGAAGGCGACATGGGCGATACCCACGTTGGCCTGCAAGCCCGTCTGATGTCGCAAGCGCTGCGTAAAATCACCGGTAACATCAAGAACGCCAACTGCCTGGTTATCTTCATTAACCAGATCCGCATGAAAATCGGCGTGATGTTCGGCAGCCCTGAAACCACCACCGGTGGTAACGCACTGAAGTTCTACGCTTCGGTACGTCTGGATATCCGCCGCACCGGCGCCGTAAAAGAAGGTGATGTGGTGGTGGGTAGCGAAACCCGCGTGAAAGTGGTCAAGAACAAGGTGGCACCACCGTTCCGTCAGGCTGAATTCCAGATCCTGTACGGCAAGGGTATCTACCTGAACGGTGAAATGATTGACCTGGGCGTACTGCATGGCTTTGTTGAAAAAGCTGGCGCCTGGTACAGCTACAACGGCAGCAAAATCGGTCAGGGCAAGGCCAACTCCGCCAAGTTCCTGGACGATAACCCGGACATCAAGGATGCGCTGGAGAAGCAGCTGCGTGAGAAGTTGCTCGGGCCAAAAACCGATGCCGAACTGGCAGAACTGAAAGTCATGCCAAAAATGAGCAAGGCTGCCAAAGAAGCTGCAGCGCTGGCTGAAGCCGAAGAAATGGAAAACGCCACCGACGGCGATAACTGATCACTGCCATGATTGCCGTCCTGGATACCCCCGTCGCGGTGCGACGGACTGCAATGGATCTGCTCGCGCGACGCGAGCACGGTCGAGTCGAGCTGACGCGCAAGTTGCGTCAGCGCGGCGCTTGCCCCGACATGATCGACGCTGCCCTTGACCGTTTGACGGAAGAGGGGCTGTTGTCCGAGTCTCGTTACCTTGAAAGCTATATCAACTACCGTGCCGGTTCCGGTTATGGCCCTTTGCGAATTCGTGAAGAGCTTGGCCAGCGTGGGCTGGTGCGTGGAGATATAGAGGAGGCGTTGCGAGAATGCGGTTTCGACTGGCAAGAGCGACTGGAAGAGACCTGGCGCCGCAAGTTTTCCGGTCAGTTGCCCGCTGATGCAAAAGAGCGTGCCCGCCAGGGGCGCTTTTTGAGTTACCGCGGTTACCCGCTTGAAATGATCGGCCGCCTGTTAAGCGGCCGAGAGTTTGATGACTGAAGCTGTTGGCGCTCGTACCCTTTAAGGTTCGGATTCAGTGGGCGCCACAAAACCTGTGGGAGCAGGCTTGCCTGCGAAGGCAGCAATGCGGTTTGCCTGCCAGATCGTGCCGCCTGCATCGCGAGCAAGCCCGCTCCCACAGTACCAGCCCACTTACCAATTCCGGCTTAATCAGCCAGCGACTCGTGCATCTGCGCCGTAGGCGCATTATCAGTTGCAGCCCAGTTTTGCGGCAGGTTGATAAAGTCGACCAGTTCGCGCAGCCGTCCCTGATTGCGCCCGCTAAACGCAAAGCCCAGGCAGGTCAGGTGGTTGAGTTTTGGGTCGTCATGTTCAAAGTGGCAGTATTGCTCTTGATGGAAGCCGTCACTCAGGCAGATATCGGCAAACGCCTGCTGTATCTCCTTGAGTGCCTGCACACTGACCGGCCGCTTCATGCGGATCACAAAAGTTTTGTTCAACCAGCGGCTTGAATGGAAGTTGCTGTAGAACTGGTTGATTTCAGCAAGGGCCTCTTCGGCGCTATGCACCAGGCGCATCAACTTCAAATCGTTGGGCAGGATGTACTGGTTGGCTTCCAGCTGGTTGTGAATAAAGTCCAGCGCCCCCTGCCAGAACTTGCCCCCCGGCACATCCAGTAAAACTACCGGCACCAACGGGGTTTTGCCCGTTTGCATCAGGGTCACTACTTCCAGCACTTCATCCAGCGTGCCAAAACCGCCCGGGCACATCACCAGAGCATCTGCTTCCTTGGTGAAAAACAGTTTGCGGGTAAAGAAAAAGTGAAACGCCAGAACATTGGGCGTGCCATTGATGGTGGGGTTGGCCCGTTGCTCGAACGGCAGGGTGATATTGAACCCCAAACTGTGGGCCAGGCCTGCACCTTCATGGGCGGCAGCCATGATGCCAGCGCCGCCGCCGGTAATGACCATCATGTCGGACTTGGCCAGCACGCTGCCCATTTCCCGTGCCAGGGCATAGAGCGGGTGTTCTACCGGGGTTCTGGCCGAGCCGAAGACCGTGACTTTGCGGCGGCCCTTGAACTGCTCCAGGGTGCGAAAGGTTTTTTCCAGTTCGCGAATGGCTTGCAGGGTGATCTTGGCATTCCAGCGATCAAGGTCGTCATGGGCCATGCGCAATACGGTCAGCAGCATCTCGCGGTAAAGCGCCCGGTTAGGGCTGTCGGGTGCAACCCGCTGCAGTTGCTCGTCCACTTCTTGTGCAAGCTCAAGACCCTGCTCCTGGAAAAACAGCGTCAGGGAGTCATTGGATTGATCAGGCATGTATTTCTCCTTCTACGCAACATCCTTGAAAACGCCGCAACCTGAGCAGGCGCTGAGACACTGAGTGTCACAATGATGCTTCGATGATGGTCCTGAGATGTCTTGACTGGCAATAGCTAATTGCCTGACATACATGAAGTTTAGCGGAAGGAGGCAGGGCTGCAGAGCGGGGTCATACGCCGTACGGGGTACGGCGTGGCGGGGGATTTACTTTTTGCGCTGACAGTTTTCAGCGCGGAAATCCTGGATCAGGACCGGGCTGTTGGTTTTGTACTCCCTGAAGCTGTAGCGCAGCGTGGCGCCTTGAGCCATCAGGGTACGGAAACCTGCATTGCTGCACACGCTGCGACCCAGTTGCGGCACGGTCTCTTCTGGGTTGGAGCGCATCTGGGCGGCCAGTGTCGGGCTGGCTTCCAGGTTGTTGATCAGCACAGTGCCGTCTACCGTAAAGCCTTTATCCAGCAGGTCTGCATTGATTGCTCGCGGTTTGCCTTCATTACTTTTCTCTGCAACCTTGAGCAAGGTTTTGTTCAGCTCAAAATCCTTCAGAGAGGCTGCGTGTGCGGCCAGAGGCAGTGCAAGCATTAGAGCGACGGTCGGAATGATATGGCGCAGCATGAATCTCTCCTGATTTCAGTGACGCAGACTTGGACAGGCCATATATCTGTGCGTTCAGTGGCGCGGGAGTATAGGTCAGCATAGCCATGCAGGAAATGCCAAAGGTCATGGAATCGCGCCTCTGGTAAACTTGGCTCCTTTCTATTGTGAATCCGTTTATGCGCCAATTCTGGCGAATGGACGCTTGGCGCCTTTAAAGTAAAAATCATGACCCTGACGACCTTTTCCCCGAATGCTGTAGCCCGTTTACGAGACGAGCGTGAAGAGGAGAGCACCAAGCCCTACCTGGCCCGCGGCTCGCGGGCTCCGCGTTGCCATACCTGCCGTGTGATCGAAAGCCACTGCCTGTGCAGCTGGCGACCCCGGGTCGAGACACGTTCGGGGGTGTGTCTGGTCATGACTAAAAAGGAAGTGTTCAAGCCCAGCAATACCGGCTGGTTGATCGCAGATGTGGTCAAAGACAATTTTGCCTTTATCTGGTCACGCACTGAAACCGACGAAGCCTTGCTGGCGTTGCTGGCCGATCCACAATGGCAGCCGTATCTGGTGTTTCCCGGCGAGTACGTCGCGCCTGAGCGGGTAACGCACACGGTGGATCTGGACAGCAGCAAGCGTCCGTTGTTTATTCTGCTGGATGCCACCTGGACCGAAGCACGCAAGATTTTCCGCAAAAGCCCGTACTTCGACACCTTGCCGATTTTGAGCCTGCTGCCTGAGCGGCTTTCGCGTTACCGCTTGCGCCGCTCTACCCGCAGCGAGCATCTGTGTACCGCGGAAGTTGCCAGCCTGTGTCTTGAACTTGCCGGTGACTCCCAGGCCTCAAGTGCGCTGGATGCCTACTTCGATGTCTTCAGTCAGCATTATCTGGATGCCAAGAACCAGTTGCCGATCAATGAGTCCAGCGCAGCGCACCAGGAACTGGGCGTTTTTGTAAAAGACCTTCCCCAGAATCGGGCTCAATAGACTAAAGAAGTAGCGCTACAATTTTCCAACAGATGTAAGCGCGCAGCATGGCGGGTTTTTCGATGATGGCGCTCTAAGGGGTTCTACGTGGACCCGGGTGTCAGGTTTTCAGCTTGACCACCCTTGTTTCGCTGGGCATGCTTGGCGCCGATTCGGCTATCGCAGCTGTCAAAACACTTATATTTGCCGACGTTTCGCGTAAATCGCGCCCTTTGACGCACAGTCTTTGAGCTTTTGCTCGAGTTGCCTTAGCGAGTGCTGGAATTGATCAGTGCTCGCCTGAAAAACGGGATCATTTAAATAATGGCCACATACGAAATCCTGATTGCCGACGACCATCCACTGTTTCGCAGTGCCCTGCACCAGGCCGTGAGCCTGGGTCTGGGCTCTGATGTTCGCCTGGTAGAGGTCGCCAGTATTGCCGAGCTTGAAGCACAGCTGGCGGTAAAGGCAGATTGGGATCTGGTACTGCTCGATTTGAACATGCCGGGTGCTTACGGTTTCTCCGGCCTGGTGTTGTTACGTGGCCAATACCCGCAAATTCCGGTGGTGATGGTGTCGGCCCAGGAAGAAGCCTCGATCATGGTGCGTTCCCGCGAGTTCGGAGCCAGCGGATTTATTCCGAAATCCAGTTCGCTGGAAGACATCCAGAAGGCCGTACGTGCCGTACTGGATGGTGATGTGTCATGGCCGCCCCAGGCGTTTGAGGATGTTCAGGTCTCGGCCGAGGCCAAAGCGGCCAGCGAAGGGCTGGCCAGCCTGACGCCCCAGCAGTTCCGCGTGCTGACCATGGTCTGCGAAGGTTTGCTGAACAAGCAGATCGCTTATGAGCTAAGCGTTTCCGAGGCAACCATCAAGGCCCATGTTACGGCGATTTTCCGCAAGCTGGGGGTTCGCACTCGCACCCAGGCCGCGCTACTCTTGCAGCAACTTGAATCAATTTCGAGTCATTAATCTGCGAATCTTCACGCTTTTTTGACGAAGCGTGAACTAGCGTTCCCCTCTCATTTTTTGTGCAGTTGCCTATCTATGTCGCCTTTCAAGGGTAAAACCGGTTTTAAACGGATTTTGAATGCTGGCGGTTACTCGCTGGACGGTTTGCGCGCAGCCTTTACGGGCGAGGCGGCTTTTCGGCAGTTGGTGCTGCTCAACGTGATCCTGATCCCGCTGAGCTTCTTGCTAAATGTGAGCCGCGTAGAGCGCGCATTGCTGATCGCTGTGTGCCTGCTGGCATTGATTGTCGAGTTGTTGAACTCGGCCATTGAAGCGGTGGTTGACCGAATCTCCCTCGACCTGCACCCCTTGTCGAAAAACGCCAAGGACATGGGCAGCGCTGCCCAGTTTGTGGTGCTGACCATGATTGCCGTGGTGTGGGCAGTGATCCTGCTTTAAGCAATGGTTGGCAATACGATCTCGTCGCTGCGCTGAACCCCGGCGGTGAAGGCGCGGCACAGCTCCAGAAATTCGCGCATGGCGGATGTCTGATACTTCTTTTTGTGCCAGATAAAGAAGAACTGCCGGGCCAGATCCAGTTCAGGCGTTTCCACTGCCACCAGGCTGCCGCGCCTGAAAGCGTCACGCAACGCCAGGCGTGAGATGCAGCCAATGCCCAGCCCCGACTCAACGGCGCGCTTGATCGCTTCGGTGTGTTCCAGTTCCAGGCGAATATTGAGCGACGTTTGATGATGGCGCATGGCCTGGTCGAACGTCAGGCGAGTTCCCGAGCCTTGTTCGCGCAAAATCCAGGCTTCACGGGTCAGCTCGTCAAGTGTGGCGCGGCCACGAGCCGCCAGTGGATGCTGCGGGGCGCAAAACACCACCAGTTCATCCTCGACCCAGCTCTGCACTTCAATATCCGGGTGGGCGCAATCGCCTTCGATCAGACCCAGATCAATTTCGTAGTGGGCGACTTGTTGCACGATATGAGCCGTGTTCTGAACCACCAGCTTGACCTGACTTTCCGGGTGCGCCTGCATAAAGCTGCCGATCAGCAGGGTGGCCAGGTAGTTGCCGATGGTTAGTGTCGCGCCGACGGTCAATGAGCCAAAACCGGACTTGCCATTAAGCAGGTCTTCGATCTCCTTGGCCTGATCCAGTAATGCGACAGCCTGTGGCAGCAATTGCCGGCCCAGTGCGTTGAGACTCAAGCGCTTGCCGGCACGATCGAACAGCTGGCAGCTGGTCTGGCGCTCCAGTTCGGTGATCGAGGTACTGGCAGCAGATTGTGAAAGGGCCAACAAGCCGGCAGCGCGAGACACGCTCTCTTGTTGGGCGACGGCGACGAAAACCTGGAGTTGTCTGAGAGTAAATCGCATATCGATATAACCGATAACCCTTATCTTGATAATTCAGTTAACAGATATTGTCGCCGCCATTAGAATGCTGTGCAATCGCGCCCATAGTCAGCGCAGGCGAATTTAGGAGCCCCGTACATGAGCAACATGAACCACGAACGTGTCCTCAGTGTTCATCACTGGAACGACACCCTGTTCAGCTTCAAGTGTACCCGTGACCCGGGCTTGCGCTTCGAGAACGGTCAGTTCGTGATGATCGGCCTGCAACAGCCCAATGGCCGTCCGCTTATGCGTGCCTACTCGATTGCCAGCCCGAACTGGGAAGAGCATCTGGAGTTCTTCAGCATCAAGGTGCCTGATGGCCCGCTGACCTCCCAGTTGCAGCACTTGAAGGAAGGCGACGAGATCATCATCAGCAAAAAACCTACGGGTACGCTGGTGCTGGACGACTTGAAGCCGGGCAAGCATCTGTACCTGCTCAGCACCGGCACCGGTCTGGCGCCCTTTATGAGCGTTATCCAGGATCCGGAAACCTACGAGCGTTTCGAAAAAGTGATCCTGTGCCACGGTGTGCGTTACGTCAATGAAGTCGCTTACCGCGAATTCATTACCGAGCACCTGCCGCAGAACGAATTCTTCGGCGAAGCGCTGCGTGAAAAGCTGATCTACTACCCGACCGTGACCCGCGAGCCATTCGAGAATGAAGGCCGCCTGACCGACCTGATGCGCAGCGGCAAGCTGTTCAGCGATATCGGTCTGCCGCCGATCAACCCGCAGGACGACCGTGCCATGTTGTGCGGTAGCCCGAGCATGCTCGACGAGACCAGCGAAGTGCTTAACAGCTTCGGCCTGAAAGTTTCGCCACGCATGCGTGAGCCGGGTGATTACCTGATCGAGCGTGCTTTCGTCGAGAAGTAACAAACGCAGATCGATACAAATGTGGGAGCGGGCTTGCCCGCGATTGTGGAGTGCCAGCCACCGCATGGGTGACTGACAGGCCGTAATCGCGAGCAAGCCCGCTCCCACATTGCGTTTCAGGTCACGGCTTGGGAATCACCTCAAGCACACGGATCAAACCAGGCTCGGGGTAATGCCAGCGTACATCCAGATCCCAGAACTGCGCGCCGTATTCTCGTTCGGCTGTGGGCGTCTGGTAAGCAGGGCGTGGATCTTGCGCCAGGCATTGCTCGATCAGCTCCACCAGCGGCTCCTGAAGGCGCAGGGCTTCCCTGTGGGCCTGTTGCAGGGCGCTGTCGGCCCATTGCACGGGGATCAATACCGGTGCGGCGCTGGCCATGCCATTGCTGGCATCGCTGATGATATCGGCGTAGGGCACATAGGGTTTGATATCCAGAATCGGCGTGCCGTCGAGCAGGTCGATGCCGGAAATCCACAGGCGATTGGCTTCTACCTTGTCCAGCTTGACCACTGACTGGCCGATGCCGTTCGGGCGATGGGTGGCGCGGGTGGCAAACACGCCCATCGACTTGTTGCCGCCCAGGCGTGGCGGGCGCACCTTGAGGCGAGGCTTGTCTTCAAGTGCCTGATGAAACACAAACAGCAACCAGACATGGCTGACCTGCTCCAGGCCCTGCACCGCATCGCCCTGGTCAAAGGGTGCGACCAGTTCCAGCACGCCACGGGCGGCCGGTGCCAGTTGTGGCTGGCGCGGGATGGCGAACTTCTCCTTGAAGCAGGAGCGCACAAAGCCTATGGGGGAGACGGTGTAGGGCATGGGAGATATCGGGCTGGTGGGTCAGAACAGGCTCTTGTGGGAGCGGGCTTGCTCGCGATTCAGACGGCTCGGTCGATCTGAATCACTGCGGTGCTGCTATCGCGAGCAAGCCCGCTCCCTCAGGAGGTGTGTTTTCAGTCGCGAACGCGCAGGGTCAGGCCCTTGAGGAAGTTGCGCAGCAACTGGTCGCCACAGGTGCGGTAGTTG
Organism: Pseudomonas bubulae; assembly: GCF_900618535.1. Classification (GTDB taxonomy): domain Bacteria; phylum Pseudomonadota; class Gammaproteobacteria; order Pseudomonadales; family Pseudomonadaceae; genus Aquipseudomonas; species Aquipseudomonas bubulae. The sequence goes on from NZ_UYJA01000002.1 coordinate 682,646, forward strand.
GTGTGGCCGAACTTGCGGAACAGGGCGCTCAGCTCGGGCTTGGACACCGGGAAGCCCGCAGCCTTGAGGATGGCGTGCATGTCGTCTTCCTTCAGTTCGAAGGCCACACGCAGTTTTTTCAGAATGATGTTGTTGGTCACCGGCAGCTCGACCGGCATTGGCGCACGGCTTTCGTCCTTGCCGCGCTTGAAGATCACCAGGCCATCCAGGAAGTGCGCCATCACGTCGTCAGGGCAACGTACAAAACCTTCTTCTTCGTCTTTTTTCAGGTAGGTCAGTACATCTTCCTTGGTAACTTCCAGGCCACCAAGCTTGATGATTTCGACAACCTTGTTGTCGCTGATGTCGAGCATGTAGCGCACGCTGCGCAGTACGTCGTTATGAATCATTTGGGTAATCCTGATATTCAGCAGTGAGCACCGCAGGCATTGCTGCGGTGTCGAAATGTTCGGGGTAGGGCTGTAAGTCGTTAGAACTTTTCTTTGGCGCTCATATAGCGCCATTGGCCTACGGGCAATTTGCCCATCGACACGCCGCCGATACGAATCCGGCGCATGGAAATCACGGTCAGGCCTACCGCCTGGCAGAACAGGGCAATCACACCTGGTTGCGGATTTTTCATCGCAAAACGCAGGCGGTTTTCACTCTGCCAGCTGGCCTTGACCGCAGGCAGCTCGCGACCCTTGTAGGTCATGCCGTGGTTGAGACGGTTCAGACCGTGGGGGGCCATTTCGCCAGAGACCTCGATCACGTATTCCTGCTCGATCTTGCTGGCATCGGCCGTCAGCTTGCGCACGATCTTCCAGTCCTGGGTAAACACCAGCAGGCCGCTGGCGTTGGCTTGCAGCTCATTGCCAACGCTCAGGCGCAGGAAGTGGCCCTTGAGCGGGCGCTTGCCGAAGCGGTGTTCTTCGCTCAGGGTGTCCGGGCCGATCAACGCCATGGCGCTGTCGGTATCCAGGCCTGCCGGGGCGTTGAGCAAAATGGTCACAGGCTCGGGCGCGGTGGCCTTGGCTTCAGGGTCCAGCTCGACTTTCTGGTTGTCGACCTTGAACTGTGGCTCGTCGATGACTTCGCCATCTACCGTGACCCAGCCACCTTCAATGAACAGTTCGGCCTCACGGCGGGAGCAGCCGACGAGTTCGATGAGGCGTTTGGAGAGACGTATCGGTTCAGACATGACAGGGGCCGTAAAGGAATTGGGCGGCTATTGTACCCGCCTGGCGCCGGTTAAGCCCGGCAACATTTGCCTTATGCACGTGCTGGGCGTTTATACCGCAGGTGCAGCAGGGGATAGGGCTGGCCCATGCCGTCTTTTTCGCAGCGCCCGATCACCTCAAACCCCTGTTTGAGGTAAAAGCCGATGGCTTGCGAGTTTTGCTCATTGACGTCGAGGCGTTCAGCATTCAGTTCATTGATGGCGAACATTAACAGGCATTTGCCGATGCCTTGCCCCCGGTAATCCGGGTGAACAAACAGCATTTCAACCTTGCCGGCCGCGACTCCGGCAAAGCCGGTAATGCGTTTGCTGACCGGGTCCTTGCAGCAGATCAGCATGACGGCGTCCAGATATTGGTCTTTGACCAGGCCGCGCAGAAGTTGAATATAGCTGTCAGGTAAAAAATCATGGGTGGCACGAACAGATGCTTCCCATACGTCGGTTAGTTCGGCGAAGTCCGTAAGACGTGGGGTATGAATGACCCATTGTTGTTGCATCGAGCGTGTCTCCTGACACAGGTGTGGAAGGCAATGGGTTTACGATAGCCGTAAAAAAAGCCCTGGCGCGAGAGCGGCAGGGCTTTTTGCGAGGCAGTCGCGAATTAGATCACTTCAGCCCACAGGTCATATTCGTCGGCGTCGGTGACGCGGCACATGATCTTGTCACCCGGCTTGATATCTTTTTCGGTCGCAATAAATACGTTGCCGTCGATTTCCGGAGCATCGAAGAAGCAGCGGCCTACAGCGCCTTGCTCGTCGACTTCATCGATCAGGACTTCGATTTCCTTGCCGATCTTCATCTGCAGGCGTGCTGCGCTGATGGCCTGTTGATGGGCCATAAAGCGATCCCAACGATCCTGTTTGACGTCATCCGGCACGATGGCCGCGTCCAGCAGGTTGGCAGGTGCGCCTTCTACCGGCGAGTACTGGAAGCAACCCACGCGATCCAGTTGAGCTTCGGTCAGCCAGTCGAGCAGGTACTGGAAGTCTTCTTCGGTTTCACCCGGGAAGCCGACGATAAAGGTCGAACGGATGATCAGTTCCGGGCAGATTTCACGCCAGTTCTTGATCCGGGCCAGGGTCTTGTCTTCAAACGCCGGGCGTTTCATGGCCTTGAGCACTTTCGGGCTGGCGTGCTGGAACGGGATGTCCAGATACGGCAGGATTTTGCCGGCGGCCATCAGCGGGATCAGTTCGTCAACGTGCGGGTACGGGTAAACGTAGTGCAGACGCACCCATACGCCCAGCGAGCTCAAGGCTTCGCACAGCTCGGTCATGCGCGTCTTGACCGGAGCACCGTTCCAGAAGCCGGTACGGTATTTGACGTCAACGCCGTAGGCGCTGGTGTCTTGGGAAATCACCAGCAGCTCTTTGACGCCGGCCTTGACCAGGCGCTGGGCTTCGTCGAGCACGTCACCCACCGGGCGGCTGACCAGCTTGCCGCGCATCGATGGGATGATGCAGAAGCTGCAGCTGTGGTTGCAGCCTTCGGAAATCTTCAAGTAGGCGTAGTGACGTGGCGTCAGCTTGATGCCCTGTGGCGGCACCAGGTCGATCAGCGGGTTGTGATCCTGGCGCGGCGGCACCACCTGGTGCACGGCGTTGACTACCTGCTCGTACTGCTGCGGGCCGGTCACGGCCAGTACGCTTGGGTGCACGTCGCGGATATTGCCTTCTTCGACACCCATGCAGCCGGTCACGATGACCTTGCCGTTTTCCTTGATGGCTTCGCCGATCACTTCCAGGGATTCGGCCTTGGCGCTGTCGATAAAGCCGCAGGTGTTGACCACCACGACGTCGGCGTCCTGATAGGTTGAGACGACGTCATAGCCTTCCATGCGCAGTTGCGTAAGGATGCGCTCGGAGTCGACCAGTGCTTTCGGGCAACCCAGGGAAACAAAGCCAACCTTTGGGTTGGCTGGCTTGGCGGTAACGGTGGACATGGCGAACCTCGGTATGTAGTGACGTTACATGCCCGTAAAGGCTGCACGACGAACGGGCGCTTATTGCGCCTCTGATCAAAAAAAGTGCGCAATTTTAGCTATGGTCAACGCACTTGACCAGCGTTATACGGGGATTTGCGACGAGTGCTGCGCTATGCTGCGCGCCGTTGCGAAAGCAGGGTTTTTAACTAACGTGATTTTGTAGGCAGGAGCCGTAGCTAACACTCGGGAAATCAGCGCATGCTGCTGATCAAATGTAGCGCAAGCCATTAAGAAACGCGGTCAATGGTCGTAGGAGTGGTTGATGGGGCAGGCAAGCAGTCAGGCGGCAGAAGACGGTCACTCGAAGGCCAAGCCTATCGGGATGCTGGTTGCAGCGGTCGGAGTGGTGTACGGCGATATCGGTACCAGCCCGTTGTACACCCTCAAAGAGGTGTTTTCCGGCGGCTATGGTGTGCAGGTCAACCATGACGGTGTCTTCGGTATTTTGGCGCTGATCCTTTGGTCGCTGATCTGGGTGGTCTCGATCAAGTACGTGCTGTTTATCCTGCGCGCCGACAACGAAGGGGAGGGTGGCATCATGGCCCTGACCGCACTGGCCAGGCGTGCGGCGTCGCCTTATCCGAAGTTGCGTTCGGTGCTGGTGATCCTGGGGTTGATCGGTGCTGCACTGTTTTACGGCGACAGCATGATTACCCCGGCGATCTCGGTGCTATCCGCCGTAGAAGGGCTTGAGCTGGCATTCGACGGCCTGGAGCATTGGGTCGTGCCGCTGGCCTTGATTGTGCTGGTGCTGCTGTTTTTGATTCAGCGCCATGGCACGGCCAGTATCGGCAAGCTGTTCGGGCCAGTCATGGTGGTGTGGTTTGTGGTGCTGGGCGGCCTGGGGATCCACGGTATCGTTCAGCACCCTGAAGTGCTCAATGCGCTGAACCCGCTATGGGGCGTGCGGTTCTTTGTTTCTCACCCTGGCATGGGCGTTGCCATTCTGGGTGCCGTGGTGCTGGCGCTGACCGGCGCCGAGGCACTGTATGCCGATATGGGCCACTTTGGTCGCAAGCCGATTGCCCGGGCCTGGTTCATCCTGGTGTTGCCGGCGCTGGTGCTCAACTACTTTGGCCAGGGCGCCTTGCTGCTGGAAAATCCTGAGGCGGCGCGCAACCCGTTCTATCTGCTGGCGCCGGCCTGGGCGTTGATTCCTTTGGTCGGGCTGGCCACGCTGGCGACGGTGATTGCCTCCCAGGCCGTGATTTCCGGAGCCTTCTCCCTGACCCATCAGGCAATTCAGCTGGGTTATGTCCCGCGCATGCATATCCAGCACACCTCAAGCGCCGAACAGGGCCAGATCTACATTGGCGCGGTGAACTGGTCGCTGATGGTCGGGGTGATTTTGCTGGTGCTGGGCTTTGAGTCTTCGGGTGCCCTGGCTTCGGCTTATGGGGTGGCGGTCACAGGGACCATGCTGATTACCAGTATTCTGGTGTCGGCAGTGATGTTGCTGTTGTGGAAGTGGCCACCTGTTCTGGCCGTGCCCGTGTTGATCGGCTTTTTGCTGGTGGACGGTCTGTTCTTTATTGCCAACGTGCCGAAAATCTTCCAGGGCGGGGCGTTTCCGGTGCTGGCGGGCATAGTGCTGTTTGTCCTGATGACCACCTGGCGCCGCGGCAAGCAACTACTGGTGGACCGTCTTGACGAAAGCGCGCTGCCACTGCCGCTGTTTATCAGCAGCATCCGGGTACAGCCGCCGCATCGGGTGAAGGGGACGGCGGTGTTTCTGACCGCGCGCCCGGATGCCGTGCCTCATGCGCTGTTGCACAACTTGCTGCACAACCAGGTGCTGCACGAGCAGGTGGTATTGCTGACGGTGGTCAACGAAGACTCGCCGCGAGTGCCCGCTTCGCGACGGTTCGAGGTGGACGCCTATGGTGACGGGTTCTTCCGGGTGATCCTGCACTTTGGCTTTATGGATGAACCGGATGTGCCTGATGCGTTGAAGCTGTGCCATCTTGATGAGCTGGATTTCAGCCCGATGCGCACCACTTACTTCCTTAGCCGTGAGACAGTGATTACCTCCAAACTGGTGGGTATGGCGCGTTGGCGTGAAGCCTTGTTCGCCTTTATGCTCAAGAATGCCAACAGCAACCTGCGCTTCTTCAAGCTGCCGGTTAACCGGGTGATTGAGCTGGGGACGCAGGTCGAGATGTAAACCCGTCCAGGCGCAATAAAAAAGCCCCGGCTCGCGAGAGTCGGGGCTTTTTTGGTTAAGCCGGGGCCTGTAACTGTGGGAGCGGGCTTGCCCGCGATAGCAACGACTCGATCTACCAGATACACCGAGCCGCCTGCATCGCGGGCAAGCCCGCTCCCACAAAGGCTGACTTATTGGGCCGTCGCCTGATGTTTCTTGATCAGGTCCACCAGGCGCTGGGCCAGAGCCGGGTAATTCTCGTCGAAGTGATGGCCGCCGGGCAGCTTGAGGCTTTCGCCGACCGCGGTCTTGGCAGTGCAGCCGCTTTCATCGACTTCTTCTGCGCCATAGATGCACACCACTTTACTGGCTGGCAGCTTGGACATTTCTTCGCCGGTATCCGCTTCTGCGCCAGCCTTGCCCAGCCAGCCATCGACATGGATCTCAAAACTGCCGCTGCGGGCAAAGGCCAGCAGCATGATCGAGTCGACACGCTTTTGCTCCGCTTCAGGCAGGCGGTTGTAGGTGGCCGGCAAAACATCTGCACCAAACGAATAGCCCACCAGTACAAAGCGCTGGGTGCCCCATTTTTGCCGGTAGTGCTGCATCAGCTCGGTGAGGTCGGTGGCGCTTTGCTCGGGGGTCTTGTGCTGCCAGTAGTAGCGCAGCATGTCGATGCCCACCACCGGGTAGCCGATCTTGGCCATCTCGCCCGCCACGTCACGGTCCAGATCCCGCCAGCCTCCATCACCGGAGAGGAACAGGGTCACGGTGCTGTTTTGCTGGCCGGCAGGTACTTCGACCACCGGCATGCTCAGCCCGCCGTTTTCATCGCCCACCAGGATTTTGCGCAGCTCGTTGCTCAGGACTTGTGGGTAGTGAATGTCGTAGTCGCTGATGCTGGTCTGCGCATTCGGTTGATCGCGTACAAAAGCCGCGCTCGGGTCATCAGGGTTGTCGTTCCAGGCCACCAGCCAGTTACCGTGGGTGGCAGTTTTCGGAACGGGCAGTGTGCAGCCGGGTTCTTCCAGCTTGAAACCCACCGATACGGCTTGCGCCTTGTCGTTGGTTTGCGCGGCCAGCCAGCGCCAGGCCAGAGTGGCCCCAGGGCCTATGCCGCTGACCAGGGTTGCAGGCCCCTTGAGCTGCTGTAGCGCGGTTTGCAGTGCTTGCTGTTGCAGGGTGCAGTCGTCCTTGGGCAGGATCACTTGCACCAGTTGCGCCTTGCCTGCGCGGCTGAGGGCCATGAGTTGCTTGTCGTTCAGGGCTTCTTCGGCCGGAGTGGCAATCACCACCCGGGCCTGGGCTCTCTGTCCGGGTGTGACCCTGGTCAGGGTCGAGCCATCGCTCTGGCCCAGGTGTTCAATCGTCGGTTCCGGAGCCGGGCGATTCCACCACCAATAGCCGCCTGCTGCCAGGGCGACCAGAACTATCAAGGCAAGCAACAAAAACCGCCAGGAACGATGTTTCATTAACGTTTCACCAATCCAGTCAAGCCGCCTGCAATCAGGGCGGCGGTATCAGCCAGTGCCACCAGCGGATCAAGTCCGGCGGGTACGGCCATATAACGAGGTTCCCAGTCGGGCTGGAATTTGTCTTTAAAGCGACGCAAACCCTGGAAGTTGTACAGGTGCTCGCCGCGCTGGAACAGCATCGAACCCAAACGTTGGGTCAAGGGTGCGCCGCGACGCGGTTGCAGGCCGGACAGAGGTACCATTCCCAGGCTGAAACGGGCGTATCCATGCTTTTTATAATGCTGAATCAGGCCGACCATCATGAATTCCATGGTCAGTTTCGGCGCGTCCGGGTGGGCACGCATCAGGTCGAGGCTCGACAGCTCATGGCTGTGGGTCTCAAGCAGGTTGGCAAAGGCCACCGGCTTGCCTTCAAAGCGAATGATCGCGATGCGAAAGTGCTTGATGTAGTCCTCGCTGAAGCGCCCGAGTGAGAAGCCTTTTTCCCGCACATTCTTGCCGGTGAGCCAGGCGTCGGAAATGACCTTGAGCTCATCCATTGGTGCCTCACCCGGTTCGTGGATTTCCAGTGATAGGCCGTCACGGGTGCCACGGTTCCAGGTGTAGCGCAGGTCCTTCATCTCTTTGCCCTTGGCTTCGAGATCAAAGCGGTGCAAGTCGACCCGGGCTTCTTCACCGAGCTTGATCGCGGTCAGGCCGATGTCCATATAGAACGGCAGGTTCTCGGCGCGTACCTGATAGAACACGGGGCGGGCATGGACGGTGTCGCACAGGTCGCGAAACTGCCAGATCAACTCGGCACGTTGCTGGGGCGGTCCGATCGGGTCGTACAGCGCCACCAGGCTGCGCCCGCGGCGAGCGTACATCAGGAAGGCGTTGTCGTCGGGGTGGAACAGCAAGGCCTTGTCGCCGGTCAGTGCGAGGCCGCCGTCGGGCTGGTCGGAGGCAAGGATGATCTTGCCGGCCTTTTCCAGTTCGGTGGCATCGGGCAGGTGGATCACCGGGCGGGCGGTGCGCAGCAACCAGGTCAGGGATACGACCACCAGCAGTACCGCGGCACCCAGCAGCGAGCGCAGGCCCCGTGGTGCGTCCGAGTCAAGGGTGAACTGCCACCACAGTTGATGGCTATAAGGAACGTCCTGATAGGCGAACAACAGCAACCAGATCGAGGCGCCCAGTACGCAGACACTGGCCACCAGATATAGCGGTGAAAAGGGCAGTTCGGTCAGGCGGCTCGGGCGGTAGAAAGAGCGGCGGAATAGGCCCAGCAGGCTGGCGGTGAGAACCAGGATAGTGGCTTCCTCCCAGTCGAAGCCTTTCAGCAGGGACAGCACGGCGCCGACCAGCAACAGGATAGTGGTCAGCATCCAGGCGGCGGACAGGCGGCGGCGCAAGCCCTGGGCCAAAAGCAGGCAGAGCACGCCGATCAGGCTGGCGCCAAAGTGCGAAGCGTCGACCAGGCGATGGGGGATCAGAAAACCGATGTGTTCGAGGCGCGTGTCGATTTCCGGTGTGGCACCGGAGAACAGCAAAACCACGCCGGACATGAATACCAGCACGGCCAGTACCGGAGCGGCCAGGCCTGACGCAACCCGCAGGCTTTGGCGGGTGTGAATCAGGCGCTGAGCTTCGGTCATCAGCAGCATCAGGCAGGCAATCAGCAGCGGCAGAATCACATAGATCATGCGATACAGCAGCAGGGCTGCCGCCAATGGTGCGGCGCCGAGCTTGTCGGCGAAGGCTGCCAGCAAGATTGCCTCAAACACCCCGACACCGCCGGGGACGTGGCTGAGCACGCCGGCCGCCAGGGCCAGCAGGTAAACCAGCATAAATGCGCCGAAGGGCGGTGCTTCAGGCAACAGCAGATAGAGCACCGTGGCGGCGGCCGCGACGTCCAGAGCGGTAATGACCAGTTGCAGCAAGGTCAGGCGCGCACTTGGCAGGTGCAATGTGCGGCGGCCGGCCTTGACCAGCAGGTTGTCCGGGATCGGCTGCTCGGGCAGGCGTCGGCGGTAGATTCCTATTGCCAGCAAGGCAAACAGGGCCAGCACCGCAAAAGCGATAGCACCCAATATCCAGGCCGGGATATGCAGGGCGGCGGAGGCTGCGGGCAAATTGCTCAATGTGGCCAGTGCCGCCAGCGGTGGCAGGGCGCAGCCCAGCGATAGGCTGGCAAACAGAGTCATATGGGCGACTTCTGACGCCCCCGCGCCATACCGGGCATATAGGCGATACCGCACAGAGCCGCCGGACAGCAGCGACAGGCCGATGGCATTGCCAATGGCAAAGGCGGTAAAGCCGCCCAGTGCCAGGGTTTTGGGTGGCAGTTTTACCCCCGCATAGCGGCTGGCTGACCACTCATAACCGAGCAGGATGATAAAACCCGCGGCAGTCGCAGCCACGGCACCGAAGAGGGCGGGCTTGGGAACTTCGAGGATCGAGTCATGCAGGGCGTACAGGTCAAGTTCGCTTAACAGATGGCGACACGCAATCAGTGCTATTGCAAATAACAGCAGCGTGAGCGCGAGCCCAATGGGCTGGCGATACTTGCTCAGCAAATCCAGCCAGCGCAAACGGGTCGCGGCTATGGGGTGGGCTGCTGTAACGGCTTCTTTGGGTTCTGGCGAGTTATCGGGCATCAATCACCTCGTGGATCGTGCGCGATAGGATGGAGGCATAGGCTCAAGTTACCAATCCTTTTGGTCAAAATATTTCTAAATGTGTTCAGCCGTTTGCCTGAGGTTCAGGATTGGTCTGAGAAAAAAGGGTAATTGTTGGCGGACAGCATAGATGAACGGACTTTCAGAAATATGACGTTTAATGTCAATAAACGCTTGCCCCTGACTTTTCGAGCGCGCACAAAAAAGGCCACTCTTTCGAGTAGCCTTTTTTGATGTTTGGTTGCGGGAGCCGGATTTGAACCGACGACCTTCGGGTTATGAGCCCGACGAGCTACCAGACTGCTCCATCCCGCGTCTGTGTGGTGGATTCTACAGCGAATCGTTAAGGTGTCAACCCTTAAATCACGTAACCGCTTGAAATACCCGGTTTTAATCCATTCTCTGCATTTGGCAGGAGGAGGGCAAAAACACCCGGGCACAAAAAAGGCCACTCTTTCGAGCAGCCTTTTAATGTTTGGTTGCGGGAGCCGGATTTGAACCGACGACCTTCGGGTTATGAGCCCGACGAGCTACCAGACTGCTCCATCCCGCGTCTGTGGGGCGCACTTTACAGTGATGGGCGGGGGAGTCAACCTTTAATGTATAAATGAGTTAAATAAGATCAAAGCTGGCATTGATTTTGGATATGGGCAGTTCGGTCCGTAGCAGCTGCTACGGGGTGGGTGGCAGCACAAAACACACGCGCACAAAAAAGGCCACTCTTTCGAGTAGCCTTTTTCGATGTTTGGTTGCGGGAGCCGGATTTGAACCGACGACCTTCGGGTTATGAGCCCGACGAGCTACCAGACTGCTCCATCCCGCGTCTGTGGGGTGGATTCTACAGCGATACGCTGGGCTGTCAAACGTTAATTTATAAAAATTCGTTATGCGTCAATTGCTTAGCTAGAAAATACAGCTATAAAAAGACCTGCAGGCCCTGTTCCGTATGGGGTGTAGCTCTATTGAGGGTAGAGATTCGATTGAAAAAAACAATTCAGCTGCGATTTTTCCCGCGTCTGTCGGGGAGAATCAAGACTACTGGTGCTATATACAGTTCGCGGTGACATACTTGCGCCGAGTATTGCCTACCTCCTTGAAGAACACCGCCTTACATGACGCAGCGCAAAATCATCCACGTCGACTGTGACTGTTTCTATGCCGCTATTGAGATGCGTGATGACCCGAGCCTGGCAAACAAGCCGATGGCTGTCGGGGGCTCGGCTGATCGGCGCGGGGTCATCTCGACCTGTAATTATGAAGCTCGGGCTTATGGCGTGCGCTCGGCAATGGCGTCCCGGCATGCGCTCAAGCTGTGCCCGGACCTGGTTATCGTCAACGGCAGGATGGATGCTTATAAAGAAGCGTCCAGAGAGATTCACGGCATCTTGCGCGACTACACCGAGCTGATTGAGCCGCTGTCTCTGGATGAAGCCTATCTGGATGTATCCGACAGCCCGCATTTTGCCGGCAGTGCCACGCGCATAGCTCAGGACATCCGCCGGCGCGTTTCCAATCAGTTGCATATCACGGTGTCGGCCGGGGTGGCCCCCAACAAGTTTCTGGCCAAAATTGCCAGTGACTGGCGCAAGCCCAACGGCTTGTTCGTGATCACCCCTGATCAGGTTGATGATTTCGTGTCTGCCTTGCCGGTCAATAAGCTGCATGGCGTGGGCAAAGTCACGGCGGACAAGCTTGGGCGCCTGGGTATCGAAACCTGCCTGCAACTGCGTGATTGGAACAAACTGGCTCTGGTGCGGGAATTCGGCAGTTTTGGTGAGCGGTTGTGGGGGTTGGCGCAGGGGATTGATGAGCGTCCGGTGCAAAGTGACAGTCGGCGTCAGTCAGTCAGCGTGGAAAACACTTACGATACTGACCTGCCAGATCTGGCCTCTTGCCTGGAGAAACTCCCGGAGTTGCTAGAGACCCTGAACCGGCGTATTGGCCGTATCGACAGCAGTTATCGCCCCGGCAAGCCGTTTGTCAAAGTGAAGTTCCATGACTTTACCCAGACCACGCTGGAGCAGTCCGGTGCCGGGCGCGACCTTGAGAGTTATCAGGGGTTGTTGAGCCAGGCGTTTGCGCGCGGTGCCAGGCCCGTGCGATTGCTCGGGCTGGGCGTGCGTTTGCATGATTTGAACAGTGGTTTTGAGCAGATGGAGCTGTTCAAGGGGTAGGCTGGTTTGCTGGTTGGGGGAGCGGGCTTGCTCGCGATGCTGGCGTGCGGTCTGTCAGGAAAACCGCAGCGATATCATCGCGAGCAAGCCCGCTCCCACATGTCAGAGTTGCGTCAACTGACGCCGGGATCCGCTACCAGTCTCCCGGCATTTTTGGTCAAGGATTGAAGAAATTCACGTTGCAGCTCAGGATCGTTGCGCGTGAGTTCGATCAGACTTTGTTCCAGTTCGCTGGCTTCTTCTTCCAGCCCCAGTTCCGACAGGCGTTTGACCCGATGTACCCATTGGTTGACGTCGTCACCCTCCAGGTCGTCGTAGATCAGGTTATGTGCTTCGAGCAGCTTGCCACGCAGGTGACTGCTGATCGACAGGGTCGAATCGGAATGGGTTTCGTCCTGGGCGTCTTCCACCATGATGGTCAGCTTGCCGACGTGATTGAGATCCTGTTCGGCAAAAGGGCTGTCCAGCAGGTTGAGGCGCAGCACGCCATTGCGGTCTGTGGTCAGCTCGTGGGTCTGTTTGCCAGCCTTGATCACCACCGGGCGTTCGGCCCAGGGCAGGCTTGAATATTCCAGGCGCTTGTCACGCTGAACATCATCAATCCCCGCCAGGTTCTGCTCGGCGCGGCCATGGGACTGCACGTTCATCGCCGGGTTTACCCCTGCAAAGCCGTAGTTGATCCAGTCTTTGGTCACGCTGTCAGGCAGTTGCCCGAACATGAACACATTAAGCACATTGGCACCTACCCCGGCGACAATAGCCACCGCGCCCAACGGAATCTCGTAGACTTCGCGCCAGGGTTGGTATGGGGTGTAGCGGTCGTAATGACGTGTGACATCGAACTCGGTGACCTCGAAGGTCTTCTGTTCATTGATGCGCACACGACGTTGCGGCAGCTCAAGCACAGTTGGCGAGCCGACATCGATCTGCAGGCTGTGGGCGAGCAGTTTGCGCTCGATGCGTTCCTCGTGCTCGCTGCGTTGCGACATGTGATTGGCACAGCCGCTCAGCAGCAGGGCGCCGCACATGGCGGCGCCCCCGAGGGTCAAGGTGTTTCGAGTGAACATGGCGTCTCTATCTGGTTTCAGCGAGCGATACGGGCCTGAAGGAAGGCAAGCACATCAGCAACGGGCAGGGCTTGCGGCTCTGCTTCGGTGCGGCTCTTGTATTCCAGATTGCCTTCAGCCAGGCCACGGTCGCTGACCACGATCCGGTGCGGGATGCCGATCAGTTCCATGTCTGCGAACTTGATGCCGGGGCTGGTTTTCTTGTCGCGATCGTCCAGCAGCACTTCAAAGCCAGCTGCAGTCAGTTCGGCATAGAGCGTGTCGGTAGCTTCACGTACGGCTTCGGTTTCGTAGCGCAGCGGTACCAGGGCAACCTGGAACGGGGCCAGGGCATCGCTCCAGATAATGCCACGCTCGTCGTTGTTCTGCTCGATGGCTGCGGCAACCACGCGGGAAACACCAATGCCGTAGCAGCCCATGGCCAGGGTGACCGGCTTGCCGTTTTCGCCCAGTACCTGGCACTTCATGGCTTCGCTGTACTTGGTGCCCAGCTGGAAGATGTGACCCACTTCGATACCGCGCTTGATTTCCAGCGTGCCTTTGCCGTCCGGGCTAGGGTCGCCGGCCACCACGTTGCGCAGGTCGGCAACGGTCGGTACTGGCAGGTCGCGCTCCCAGTTCACGCCGAAGTAGTGTTTGTCGTCGATATTGGCACCCACACCGAAGTCGCTCATCAGCTCGACCGAGCGATCAATGATGCATGGCAGTGGCAGGTTCAGCGGGCCCAGAGAGCCAGCGCCGGCGCCGATGGCGTCACGCAGTTCGGCATCCGAGGCCATGACCAGCGGGCTGTGCACCAGCGGATGGTTGGCAGCCTTGATTTCGTTGAGTTCGTGATCGCCACGGATCACCAGAGCGATCAGTTTGCCAGCTTCGGCGGCGTGAACGATCAGGGTCTTGACGGTTTTCTCGATTGGCAGGTCATAGCCATCAACCAATTGCGCGATGGTCTTGGCATCCGGTGTGTCGACCAGGCGCAGCTCCTGGGTGGCAGCAGGGCGCGAAGTTTCGGCGGGTACGGCTTCGGCTTTTTCGATGTTGGCCGCGTAGTCGGAACCATTGCTGAACACGATATCGTCTTCGCCGGATTCAGCCAGAACGTGGAACTCGTGGGAGCCGGCACCGCCGATGGAGCCGTTGTCGGCTTCAACCGGGCGGAAGTTCAGGCCCAGGCGGGTGAACACGTTGCAGTAGGCCTGGTGCATACGGTCATAGGTGACCTGCAGCGAAGCGGTGTCTGCGTGGAAGGAGTAGGCGTCCTTCATGATGAATTCGCGGCCGCGCATCAAGCCGAAGCGCGGGCGGATTTCGTCACGGAATTTGGTCTGGATCTGGTACAGGTTGATTGGCAGCTGTTTGTAGCTGTTCAACTCGTTGCGGCACAGGTCGGTGATCACTTCTTCGTGGGTCGGGCCCACGCAGAACTCGCGACCGTGGCGGTCTTTAAGGCGCAACAGTTCAGGGCCGTACTCTTCCCAACGGCCGGACTCCTGCCACAACTCAGCTGGCTGGATACTCGGCATCAGCACTTCCAGAGCGCCTGCAGCGTTCATTTCTTCGCGAACAATGGCTTCGGCCTTGCGCATGATCCGCAGGCCCATGGGCAGCCAGGTGTAGAGGCCCGAAGCAAGTTTGCGAATCATGCCTGCGCGCAGCATCAGCTGATGGCTGATAACGACCGCATCTGAAGGCGTTTCTTTCTGTGTGGCGAGCAAATATTGACTGGTGCGCATGGTTAGCCGGTGCCGTTGCTGATGACTAGAAATGACTCGGCATTGTACGGGCGAGATCTGCCTGCGTACAGGGCGGGCGGGGGAGGTGTGCTCCCCCTCGTGTTTATTGGGCCTTTTCCAGGTCGACAACGGGCTTTTGCCGGGCCCGGCGGCTCTCCTGATACCAGTGCAAGGCAATCAGCAGCAGCGTCGGGATGCCCATCACCGCGGTAATGATAAAGAAGTTGTGATAACCGAACTTCTCGACCATGACCCCCGAGTAACCGCCCATCAAGCGCGGTAGCAGCAGCATGATCGAGCTGAGCAGGGCGTACTGGGTGGCGGAGAATTTGAGGTTGGTCAGACTGGACAGGTAGGCTACGAATGCTGAGGTGGCGAGGCCGGAGCTGAAGTTGTCGAGGGAAATGGTGACAATCAGCATCTGCAGGTTCGGGCCCATATCGGCCAGCAACATGAACAGCAGGTTGGTGCCTGCCGATGCTGCACCACCGATCAACAGAATTGGCAAAATGCCGAAACGCACGATCAACAAGCCGCCCATGCCCGCACCGACAAGGGTCATGATCAGGCCGAAAATCTTGCTGACACCGGCAATCTGATCCTTGGTGAAACCCTGGTCGATATAGAACACGTTGGCCATTACGCCCATGACCGTGTCCGACATGCGGTAAGTGGCAATCAACCCCAGCAGTAGCAGGGCTTGCCAGCGATACCGAACGATAAAGTCATTAACCGGGGTCAGAACCGGAGCCAGGCCGCGTCGTCCGATGGATGAAAGGCACAACACGGTGAGCAGGGTGTACAGGATGGCGCGTAGAAACGCCCGGTCTTCCAGTATCAGGTTCAGCGGGCTGACCCCTTCAAACAACACGCCAGCAAAATCGGTGTTGTAGAGCTGGGTGAACATGGCCGGGACAGATACCAGCAGTACGATCAGTACAAAAACTGACGCCAGCTGATGGCCAAAGCTGTAGCGCCCGGCCGACAGCTGGGTGCGCAACGGTACCGGCGGTTCGCGCATAAACAGGGTGGTGAGCAGTGCGGGGACCATCAGCAGGCCGAACAGCACGTAGGTGCCGGTCCAGGCCGAATGTTTGTAGTTGAAGCCCGTCGAACCGAAGCCTTCGGCAAAGAACAGGGCGCCCGCCGTGGCCAGCAGGGCCGCTACGCGATAACCGGACATGTAACTGGCGGCGAGCGCGGCCTGCCGGTTGTCTTCGGCGATTTCCAGGCGATAGGCATCGACGGCAATGTCCTGGGTCGCCGAAGCGAAAGACACTACAACCGCAATGGCAATCAGCCAGGACAGATGTTTTTGCGGGTCACAAAAGCCCATGCCGATCAGGCCCAGGATAACCAGTGACTGTGACAGCACCAGCCATGAGCGTCGCCGGCCAAGTTTGCCGAGTAATGGCAGGCGCCATTGGTCCAGCAGCGGCGACCACACCCATTTGAAGGCGTATGCCAGCCCGATCAGGCTGGCATAGCCAATGGTTTCGCGGGCCACACCGGCTTCGCGCAACCAGACGGAAAGGGTTGAAAACACCAGCATGTACGGCAAGCCGGCGGCAAAACCGAGCAGCAACAGCACTAGGGTCGAGGGGCTGGAATACGCAGCTAGCGCTTCGCGCCAGGTTTTACGGGGCATGGACTGGAGTCTGCCTCTGGTTGCGGAAACAAAGGGCGCACTCTAACCGCAGTGCTCTATCTGGCGCCAGCCATGGCGTCGCATATCCACGCGATTATTCATGATGCTCAAGCCTTCTGCCCGCAAACGCGCGCGCTGTTCATCACCAGACGGGCTACCTGCAGGCAGACTGATACGACCACCGGCGGCGAGCACCCGGTGCCACGGCAGGCGTGTATCGTCGGGGAGCTGGCTGAGCGTTCGCCCAACCCAGCGCGCTGCGCGACCCAGACCCGCCGCTTCGGCGAGTTGCCCGTAAGTAACCACGTAACCTGCAGGCACCATCATCAAGGTTGAATACAGCGCCGTGCGCCGAATCTCGGCGGGAGTTTGAAGAATGTCTGGCAGTGTATTCAAGGGACACTTCTGGTCAAGATGGGGGTTGTTACAGAACTATAGAATGAACTCCGGCACAATGAGTCGGTCTTTCTTCCTCAAGGGCGTATCCATCCGGATAATGCCGGCATTCTTCCGTTTTTCTGAGTTTCGCATCCGCTTATGTTGTCCAGAACCCTGTTGTGCCTTGTTGTCATGTGCCTTGCTGCGCCCGTGTTTGCCGATACGGTGTGGTTGAAAAACGGCGACCGCCTGAGCGGCAAGATCAAAGTCTTTGATGGCGGCAAATTACTGATTCAGACCGAGTATGCGGGGGCCGTGCCCATTGACTGGAAGCAGGTCAAGACCCTGGAAAGTGATCAGGAATTGCTGGTCAAGCAGGATGCCTGGACCGGTGAAAAGGCCAAGTCATTGCAGGCGGCCGAAGACGGCAGCGTAACCCTGGTCAACGGTGAAGCACCGAAAACCGTAGCTCTGGCCAGTATCCAGCAACTCATCAAGCCCAAACCGCTGGTCGAAGACATGGTCTGGAAAGGCAATGTCGATGTGGCGATGGACTACAAACGGGCGGACAAGGATACCGACGACTACGATCTCGATTTCAAGACCACTGCCCGCCACGGCGCCTGGCGTCATCACGCAGAGGGTGAGTACAACCGCGAGTTTCAGAACGATGTGGTAACCACGGATAACTGGACTGCTGAGTACGCGCTGGATTACTTCATCAGCGACAAGTGGTACTGGCAAGGTCGTTTGACCTATAACCGCGACCGGGTGGAAGACATTTCCCGTCAGCGAACAGTCGGTACCGGCCCCGGCTACCAGTTCTGGGATGACGAATTGGGCGCATTCTCGCTGGGCTCACTGCTCAATCGCACTGATTACGAATACTCTGACGGTAAGAAAGACAACTTCTACTCGCTGGCCATGAAGTGGGATTACAACCGTTACCTGATGGGCAAAACAGTCTCGTTTTTTACCAATGGTGAATTGGGCAAGTCGCTGGAAGGGGAGTCGGACTACAGTCTCGATTCCGAAATCGGCTTGCGTTACAAGGTCACGGAATGGGCATCGCTGAATCTAAAGGCCGAGAAAGACCTGATTGGCAGCTCGAGTGGCTCTGATAACGCCCTCAACAAGACCCGCTATACCGTAGGGTTTGGCGTGGTCTGGTAGTAAAACCGTACGGCATGACTTGAGAGGGCGGGCTTGGATCTTGTGGGGAATCAGAAAACACCCATTTGAATTCCAAGGATGTTGAAATTCACCAATGCCTGCCTCATTAGAGGCAGGGCTCTCCCTCAAAAACTAAGGTTCTGACCTGATATCTAGATGCAACCATCGACTTAAGGTATCAGTTGTAGGTCAGGGTAAATGTTGCCGTGCTGTTTGCCACGCCACCACTTACGCTTGCGCCGGTCTGATAATACCGGGCCGTCAGTGGGATTGAGTAGTTGCCGTCGTTCGTGACGGTCCCTACGGTAATATTAGTCGCCAGCTTTACAGGCGTACTGTTGTGAAGTAATTGTAAACCTATGCCCTTGGCCATGGTCCCGGAAGGGGTGGAGTTCAGCGCCAATACACCCTCGACGGCAGACGCATGGGGGCTGCCGTCCAGTTTGACCTGTACACGAGTGTTTGCATCGCAATTTAGCTCTATGGCGAATGGTGTTTCGGCGGCGACGCTACCGGGCCCAGTAAAAGTGCTCATCGGTATTCCATCGCCCATCGGAACGTTGATGGAAGCGCTGGTGACGGAGCAGGCAACGGGAACAATAGTATTAACGCCCACTAATGTGATGTTGGCGGTATAGAAGTTTCCAACAATGGACGCTCTGGCAATTCTTCCGGTGGTAAGAGTTCCTGCTCCTACGGCACCCGCCTTTGTTTTGATAAGTCTTACACGCATACCGCGGGGGATTGAAATATAATTGTTGGCGCCTAGGGGTTCGTCGTACGGTACGATGTAAGTGTTTGATTCATTATTTGTACTTATCCCGACCCCGTCAATATTGGTGTTGTATATTCGGTTTGCCAGGGGGCTCAGGACAGTAAATATTTCATTTGTCCAGCGGTATGTCCAACTCGTGTTGCACCCGAAAAAGGGATAGGAACTATGATATGGGCCGGTGCTTATTGTCGCCAATACGGTGCCAGCAGGACTGTCCCGCTGAACAATGATAGAACCAAAATTGATATCTTTTCTTATTTCTGAAGTGGCCCCGTTATAGAAAGAACAACTGGCTGTGGCGATGTTCGAAAAGGCAAGAATGAACAATCCGAAAGTAGCGTGACCTCTATGTTTTACGATAAGGTCACTGGCTTTATATTTGGCAAGAGTCATGGTTTTCCGCCTATTGACAGATGCTTGAAAGGGAGCTGATGGCGGGGGTGGCGTTTTGCTCTACAAGCAGCTCAGGCAAGATGAAGTGTGACGTGCATTGCTGGCCAGATTTATCCCCCCATTTTACATGCAGTGCTCCGGACTGCGGCACACCGCTGAGGTATACCTCGCCCTCCAGGCCGACAACGCCCTCATTATTAGAATGAGTTGAGTTCTCCAGCAGTGTCGCGGTAGCGCCAAAAGGTACGGGCTTGCCGCCGTGACTCAAAGAAATCAATACACGCTTGCCAACACGAGTCTTAAAGTCTGCCAATACAAGCGCACCTTTGGTAGGAATCACCGTTTTGGTATTGATCTCAATATCAACGTCGTCAGTGAGTGTTGCGGTGTCAAGCGCTACCCGGTTTTTTCGGTATGTACTGAGATAGGGCACGACAGCATAACCACGCGAGTCGGTTTTTACACCGGTAGTATTCTTTACTTTGGCACCGGCTGCGTCAGGTGCCCGAACCAAGGCCATGGTTTCACCATGTTGTTGTGAAGGCGTGACACCATAAGGGTGGGCTACAATACCGCCTTGCAAGTTGTAATTGACTTGCTGTGATCGGGTGTCGTAGTTATAATCAATCCTGGCTTCTCCATAAGTGCCTTTGTAGTTTGCGTTGGCATTACCGCTACTGCCGACACCTTGGTTTGCGTACCGCTGTTGAATACTGTAGCTCAGGTTGTTGTCTGCCAGTGCGGTGCCGCTCAGGCCTACGTCATGAGCGCTGCTGCCTTGCTTGCTGGCGTTGAAATTGTAACTGGCCCAACTGTTAGGGAGTGTCTTGCCCAAAGGGAACTGAACTTTGAAGGAAAGTTGCTGATCTTTGTTGTTGCGTCCAGTATCAAGCGGTGTCTGGGTGAAAGTATACGCCAAGCCGTAGTTGATGCTGCGGTAACTGAGGTCATAACCTGCCGTCAGGCTGCGTTCATATTTGTTTTGACGCCAGAAGCTTTGCTGGTATCCATTAAGATAGAAGTTTCCTTTGTCTCCAAAAGATTGGTTGATGCTGAGCTGCGTCTTGCTGCGTTTAGTGCTGGTTCCGCGCCAATTATTGAAGTTGTCGGGGTCAATTTCGTTGGCTTCCTGAAAGTCGTAGTAGCCGCTGGTGGAGTAGCGATATCCAGCCAACGTAAAGGTAGTGTCAGTGGTGTTAATGGTTTTTGAATAGAGGAAGCGGTAAGACTGCCCTTGATGGCTGGACCCGTTGCGTAGTTTGGCGTGTGCCTGTGTAGCATCCACAGATACCGCCCCCCAACCTTCCAGCGTATGGCCAATACCAACAGTCGTTGCATTATATTTTCCAGATGCCAGTAAGCCACCATAGAGGGTGTAGTCATAGGGCAGTCCGTAAATCAGCGTGCTTTGCATAAAACTTGGTTTGCTGGCTGCGCTGGCGTTGGAACGATATTGTCCTGCAGTCACTGAATACTTCAGGCGCCCTTCACGTAGCATTACAGGTACCGCAGAAAATGATTGAGTTGAAAGGCGTACGGTGCCATCACTTTCGGTGATTGCAATTTCCAAGTCACCACTGGAGGACGTGGGATACAAGTCAGTGATTGTGAACGCACCCGCCGAGACATAGGTTTGATAAATAATGTAGCCATTTTGTCGCACGGTGACCTGGGCATTACTCTGGGCAATGCCTCGAACAACGGGTGCAAACCCTTTCAGACTGTCAGGGTACATGTTGTCGTCCGAATTTAATTGAATACCGCGGTATAGCACACTGTTGAAAACGTCACTGGGCGTTGAGCTGTCACCCAACGTCAGTTGCCCCTTTAGTGACTGAATATCCTTTTGCGCATAAGTGTCGAGGTTCTGCCAGTTGTTATTTCCGTTACGTGAATTATACGTAGAATAATTACGCAGCCTCCACGCGCCCAAGTTCAGGCCGCTGCGTAAATTTAAATAATAGCTGTCGTTTGTCTTTGAGCGATTATTGCTATTATTATTGAGCGTGTTGGAGCCGCTGAAACTATAGTTCAACAGTGCAGCCGAAAGGCCTTGATCCCATAGCTGAGGATCCACGTAGCCATGAGCCTGGCTTGTGAGTGCGGCTTGGGGGATGCTGATATCCAGCCGCTGCAGTTTGAAATCGAACCGGCTGCTGGCATAGGGGATGTAGTCTGACAATGTACTGATTGCGCTTGTTGAGGGCAGTTGCTGCAAGGCCGGGAAAGCTTCCAGCTTGACCCCCATCTCCTGGAGTTGAGGTGAGGTCAGTTCGGGTTGAAGTGTTCCAGCGATACTCACAAAGTTTACGTCTCGATGGGCTACCCGATTATCATTTAGATATATATCGACACTGTATAGACCTGGTAGTTGCCCGCCCTGGTTGGCGAAGTACTCTAGGTCGATGGGCTTTTGTCCAGGATCACCCATTTCCAGAGCGTGGGGGTTGAAGTATTCCTGCGCAAAAGCTGAAGAGGGCTGGAAGGCGAGTTCTAATGTTGCGGGTATGCTGATCAATAAAGTCAGGTGAGTGCAGTGCAAGAGTGGCGCACGCTGGCGCACCTGGAATTTAAGGGCCTGGTAGAAAGGGGCTTTTTGCATGCGAACGACCTCGATACGACTGCAGTGAAACTCAGTCGCTATCGCTTGGCTGTGTGAAGTTTAGGGTGGCCTGGACAATAAAGTATGCAAAGTACCTGGCTACTGCAGTGCGGCACTTGCGGTGGGGGAAACTCCGCCATAATCGTTGATGGCTTGCCAGCTGACAGGTCCGGTCGCGTCGGGAGGAATCTCCCAGCTGAGCGTTTTTTGTGGGGCAACCATACCGGCATTTTGTATTTCTTTATCTCCCACGCGGACGTGAAAAAAAGAAACATGATACGGCGTTGGATTGTTAACTTTTAGCTGCCTGCCCTGGCGAGTAAAGGTCAATGCCTTGTAAGCTTCGGTCGCATCACCAGGGAGACCAGTAGGACGATAAAAAACCTTGATTCGACTTTTGACCGAAATTTGTAACTGGTTGGAATCGCTTTTCTCCGAGGCTGATATTGTTTTTACATTCACCCAGAATGCCGACTCTTTATCGGCGGGTAACTGCCCTCCCGTATGAATGATGCGCAGGGTGTTTTCTTGGTCTGCGTCAAGGCGAAAGAGGGGCGGCGTTATGATAAAGGGGGCTTTGTTGCTGTCGTGCAGGTTTTCTACCCAGGACTGAATCAGATAAGGCTCTGACGTTCCAGTATTGCTTACCGAGAAGGAAGAGTCTTTTCTTGCGGTGTCATAAATAACTCGAGTGCCTCCTATTACCACTCCCGCCGAAGCAGTATGAGTCAGGCTGGCGAGAGTTAGAGTAATACAGATGGACGTGAGCCATTGCATTGTGTGGTTTTCCTCAAGGTGCCTACCCCTTGCAAGGGGTGGGCACAGGTTGTCAGTACGCATTGAAATTACTCAATGCACGGTGAGTGGGGGCTAGTTGTAGTTGATAGTGAAGTCTGTGCTGCCGTTAGCCGGACCTGAAGTGACCGCCTTGGTAGCCATGTACTTGGCATAAAAAGTAAAGGTAGTGTCACTGGTGGTGGACAGCGTGCTGCTGGTGGAGCTTGTGCCGATCGGAATTTGTGTTGAGGCATCTTTTTCATACAGTGCGATGCCTACACCGGTCGCAACACCTGGCTCAGTCGTAAGTTTCAGGATGCTTGAATTGTCACTGTCTGTGGGGCCGTCGAACTTTACGGTGGCCGTGCTGACGGTAGAAGGGCAACTGGTCAATACGATATCGAATTTAGTGGGTGACGAAGTAACACCGGCGGTGCTCAAGCTGCTCGTGGTGACAGAATTAAGTGGGACTGTCTGAGTGCCAGTCGCTGGCGTCACTGTGCATGCCGCGCTGAGAATAGTGCCCGTAAAGTTGATTGTTCCGTCCGCAGCATTAGCGATGCTTGCAATAGAGGAACCTGTCAGCAGTGTAAGAGCGATGATTTTAATTCGCATGCAGTTATTTCTCATGTCGTTTAGTTAAGTGTGTGGATAGTGCAATATATGAGGTGTTCCTGTTTTGCTGTTAAATTCTGTTACTCTTGTTGGGTGGAGGTTATGTCGCCTTGAATTCCTGGTTGACATCACAGTTTCTCTTTTAAGAGATACTGTGCGGTAGCTGCTTGGGTGTGTATGTTCGTTGTTTGGCTTTTAAATGCTATATGGGCATTTGCTATTGTTCTTGTAAGAGTTTTCTGAGAGGTTGCTGTGGCTAGACTATATAGCCGCTCACAGCAAAACCCCGGCATGAATGCCTGATATAACGGTCATGCCTGCGATGCCAGAGAAAAATAAGACCAATACCTGCATCGGCTACTGTATCAATCAGGTTTGCTCGAATATTCCCGGGATCAAGCCGCAGTAAAATTCCGCCTCAATCCAACAAGTGCGGGCTCGGGTATTGCGGGGCTATGAACTGCGCCTGGAGAGCGGTGGTGATAGGTGGGCAGCGCTAGTCACCCCCACCTTGAACATCGATTTAGCAAGCGTTGTGATTATCGGAGCAACGTTCAGTTCGAGCGAGAGCGTCGAGTGAAAGACTCGGCCGGCAAGGTGTTTGTTATCCGATTTTGATGTGTCGAAAGCCTGTGAATTGGCTTTCTTGGCGGTTTACCGCTTAGTCCGGCATCTGACAGCTTTGCGCTGACGCACTCCGAACGAGGAGAACGGTGAGGCCTGGATTGGGCGTCCAGGCCGTTTCATGATTGAACCCAAGCCTATCTTTGCGGGAGGTGATGCCTAGATCCGCAACCCGCCATCCAGTTCCAGAATGCGCCCGGTGTAGTAGTCGTTTTCAAAAATGTACGCTGCCGAATGAGCGATTTCTTCAACCTTGCCCATGCGCTTGAGCGGAATGCCCGAGGTCATTTTTTCAAGGGCTTCGGGTTTCATGCCCAGGGTCATTTCGGTTTCGATAAAGCCCGGTGCAATCCCGGCTACACGAATGCCGTAACGCGACAGTTCCCTGGCCCAGGTCACGGTGGCAGCAGCAACCCCGGCCTTGGCCGCCGAGTAGTTGGTCTGGCCGACATTGCCGGCACGGGAGATCGACGAGATATTGATGATCGCGCCCTCGCTGTTGAGCTCGATCATTTTCGCCGCTACCTCACGGGTGCACAGGAAAACTCCGGTCAGGTTGACATCAATTACCGCTTGCCATTGCGCCAGGCTCATCTTGGTCATAACGCCATCCTTGACCTTGAGCAGCAGGCCGTCACGCAAAATGCCGGCGTTGTTGACCAGGCCGTTGATCGCACCAAAATCTTCTGCAATTTGACCAACGGTTTGCGTAACCTGTTCTTCGTCAGCGACGTTGCACAGGTAGGCTCGGGCCTCGACGCCGTGCGCCTGGCAGGCTGCCACCGCCAGTTCGAGTTTTTCCGGGTTGAGGTCGACCAGTGCCAGTTTGGCGCCCTTGGCTGCCAGGTACTCGGCCATGGCGCGACCCAGCCCCTGGCAGCCGCCAGTGATAATGATTACTTTGTCTTTAAGTTGCATGAGTGCCCTGATCTCGACCGTTATCTACGGATTTTTATTAAGGAGTCATAAGTTGAGCGTTGAAGCTGCCAAGCATGCCCGAGAATTACTGCTCAAGGAATACCGTGGCGCCCTGGCTACCCAGTCCAAGGCCATGCCGGGATTTCCCTTCGGCTCCGTGGTGCCTTATTGCCTGGATGAGCTGGGGAGGCCACTGATCCTGATCAGCCGCATCGCCCAGCACACCCACAACCTGCGCAAGGATCCCAAGTGTTCACTGATGGTGGGGGAGCGGGGCGCTGAAGAGGTGCAGGCTGTTGGCCGTCTTACCGTGCTGGCCGAAGCCGTGCAATTGAGCGATCCCGCAGCCATTGAAGCCGCAGCCGAGCGTTACTACCGCTACTTTCCCGAGGCGAAGGGCTATGACACTGCCCATGATTTCGATTTCTGGGTGCTCAACCCGGTTCGTCATCGCTACATAGGCGGTTTTGGTGCCATCCACTGGCTGGACCAGGTCACGCTGGCAAACCCTTTCGCCGGGCAGGTCGAGGTGCGGATGGTCGAGCATATGAACAGCGATCACGCCAATGCCATTGAACACTACGTCAAACTGACCGGCCTGCCGCAAACAGCGCCAGCTATGCTGGTGGGCATCGACAGCGAAGGCATGCACCTGCGCATCGGCGAAGGCGTGCACTGGTTGGCTTTTCCGGAGCCTTGCAACACTTCGACACAGGTGCGCGAAGCCTTGGTTTTGCTGGCCCGTGCCAGTGAGTGGCCGAAAAAACAGACGGTCTGACCTTGAATTTGCACAAGCGCGCCGTCATCTAGTCTTGGTTGGAAGATATTCTTCCGGAGAGGAATCATTTGATGCGCGCTTTTCTATTGCTCTTTCTGTTGTTTCCAGTGCTAGAGCTGTACGTCTTTTTCAAGGTCAGCACCGCCATAGGGTTTTTCCCCGCGTTGCTGCTGATCATTGCCGGCTCCATGCTGGGTGTTCTGGTCGTTCGCGTCGCAGGCTTGGCCACGGCGCTCAAAGCGCGCGAAAGCCTGAATCGCGGCGAGCTGCCTGCTCAGCAAATGCTTGAAGGCCTGATGCTGGCGCTGGGTGGTGGACTGTTGGTTCTGCCTGGTTTTATCAGCGATGCGGCCGGTCTGTTGTTGCTGTTCCCGCCAGTTCGCCGGTTTCTGGTCAACCGCCTGCGCAAGCGTGCTGAAGAACAGGCCATCCGCCAGCGTGCGTTTGCCGAAGACTTCGAAGCCGCACGACCACGTGCCCATCAGCCTTTGGGGCGTGAGCCCAATGTGATCGAAGGCGAGTTCGAGCATCGCGATAAATAAGGCTTTGGCGTTATCAACACGGCACCTTGGGTGCCGTGTCTGTTTCAAGTGGCACGCCAGGTTAAAAATTTCGTGGGCGTGCCCTTGTAATAAGTGGATGCGCCCTTATGTAACGGACACCGCAGGGTTTTACTGGCAACAGCAAAATCCCAACCGCGAATCGCACCCGGCATTTCCGGACTTGTAAACCCAGCCGGTATTGACACCGGCCGATGAACACCTCAATTAGGAGAGATCGACAATGAAGCTTCGTCCTCTGCATGACCGCGTCGTAATCCGTCGCAGCGAAGAAGAAAAGAAAACCGCTGGTGGTATCGTTCTGCCGGGTTCTGCTGCTGAAAAAGCTAACAGCGGTGAAGTGATCGCCGTTGGTACGGGTCGCGTTCTGGACAACGGTGAAGTGCGTGCACTGGCCGTTAAAGTGGGTGACAAGGTTGTGTTCGGCCCTTACTCCGGCAGCAACACTGTAAAAGTCGACGGCGAAGACCTGTTGGTTATGGCTGAGAACGAGATTCTCGCTGTAATTGAAGGCTGATTTCCCGCTCCTTTTCCCGTTACTACAAAGTATTTAAGGAAGAACGAACATGGCTGCTAAAGAAGTTAAATTCGGCGACTCCGCCCGCAAAAAAATGTTGGCTGGTGTAAACGTCCTGGCTGACGCAGTAAAAGCGACCCTGGGCCCTAAAGGCCGTAACGTGATCATCGAGAAGAGCTTCGGCGCTCCGACCATCACCAAGGACGGCGTGTCCGTTGCAAAAGAAATCGAGCTGAAAGACCGCTTCGAAAACATGGGCGCGCAGCTGGTTAAAGACGTTGCCTCCCGTGCCAACGATGACGCTGGTGACGGTACTACCACTGCAACCGTTCTGGCTCAGTCGATCGTCAACGAAGGCCTGAAAGCCGTCGCTGCCGGCATGAACCCGATGGACCTGAAGCGCGGTATCGACAAAGCGACCATCGCTATCGTCAAAGAACTGCGTCAACTGGCCAAGCCATGCGCTGACGGCAAGGCAATTGCCCAGGTTGGTACCATTTCTGCCAACTCCGACAGCTCCATCGGCGAAATCATTGCCGAAGCCATGGAAAAAGTCGGTAAAGAAGGCGTGATCACCGTTGAAGAAGGCTCGGGCCTGGAAAACGAACTGTCTGTTGTTGAAGGCATGCAGTTCGACCGTGGCTACCTGTCCCCTTACTTCGTGAACAAGCCAGACACCATGGTGGCTGAGCTGGACGGCCCGCTGATCCTGTTGGTTGACAAAAAGATCTCCAACATCCGCGAAATGCTGCCAGTTCTGGAAGCCGTTGCAAAAGCCGGCCGTCCACTGCTGATCGTGGCTGAAGACGTTGAAGGCGAAGCCCTGGCGACTCTGGTTGTGAACAACATGCGCGGTATCGTTAAAGTCGCTGCTGTCAAAGCACCAGGCTTCGGTGACCGTCGTAAAGCAATGCTGCAGGACATCGCTGTTCTGACTGGCGGTACCGTAATCTCCGAAGAGATCGGCCTGAGCCTGGAAAGCACTACCCTGGAGCACCTGGGTAACGCCAAGCGCGTGATCCTGTCCAAAGAAAACACCACCATCATCGATGGTGCTGGCAACGATGCGGACATCCAGGCGCGTGTTACTCAGATCCGTGCTCAAGTGGCTGATACCACTTCGGACTACGACCGTGAAAAACTGCAAGAGCGTCTGGCCAAGCTGTCTGGCGGCGTTGCAGTGATCAAGGTTGGCGCTGGTTCCGAAGTAGAAATGAAAGAGAAGAAAGCCCGCGTTGAAGACGCTCTGCACGCTACTCGTGCAGCCGTTGAAGAAGGCGTGGTACCTGGCGGTGGCGTGGCACTGGTTCGCGCTCTGCAAGCCATCTCCGAACTGAAAGGCGACAACGCTGATCAGAACGTGGGTATTGCTCTGCTGCGTCGTGCTGTTGAAGCACCTCTGCGCCAGATCGTTGCCAACTCCGGTGATGAGCCAAGCGTAGTTGTCGACAAAGTGAAGCAGGGTTCGGGTAACTACGGTTACAACGCAGCCACTGGTGAATACGGCGACATGATCGAAATGGGTATCCTTGACCCGGCTAAAGTGACTCGTTCGGCTCTGCAAGCGGCTTCGTCGATTGCCAGCCTGATGATCACCACTGAGGCGATGATCGCTGAGATCCAGGAAGACAAACCAGCTGGCGGCATGCCAGACATGGGCGGCATGGGTGGTATGGGCGGCATGATGTAAGCCAGCCTTACCCCGCTACGCAAAAGCCCCGCCTGAGTAATCAGGCGGGGCTTTTTTGTAGGTCTGTTAAAAGCCCCTCACCCTAGCCCTCTCCCAGAGGGAGAGGGGCTTGACCGAGCCGATGCAGGATTCAACTCAATGCATTCAGGCTGTAGAGGGGCTGGGGTTTGCCCCAATCAGCCCCCTCTCCCTATGGGAGAGGGTTGGGGTGAGGGTCGTGGGTCAATTAGCGTTCTGAAACCTGCACATGTCCCTTTTGCGCCGGCTTCCAGCCCAGCAACTGCTGCTTGAAGCCATGACTGGCACCCTGGTAGTAGGCTATTGCCCGCTCAATCAGCGGATCAGTCGCCGCTACCCGCGATTCAATACTGGTGCTCAGCGCATCATCATGGCGGCGCAGCCCCTGACGCGGGCTGAGAATGGCCAGGTCTTTGCCGTCAAACAAGCCCAGGTGCTGGTAGTTGCCCACGACCACGCGCGGCGGCAGCGGGTTGTCCTGCAACAGGTTGCGGCCAAAGAAGGTCGACTGGTAATCCAGGTTCAGCAAGCCGAGCAAGGTGGGCGCCAGGTCGATCTGGCTGGCCAGTTGCGAGTTTTCACGGGCGTCGATCAACTTGGGCGCATAGATAAACAGCGGGATCTGATAGTTGGTGATCGGCAAGTCTTCCTTGCCGGCACTGCCCGCCGTGTGGTCGGCAACGAAGACGAAAATCGTATTGTCGAACCACGGCTTTTTGCGCGCATCGTTGAGGAATTGGCCGATGGCGTAGTCGGTGTATTTCACTGCGCCGTCGCGGCCGTTACCCGATTTGATGTCGATCCGGCCCTCAGGGTAGGTGTAAGGACGGTGGTTGGAGGTCGTCATCAGTTGCAACAAAAACGGTTTTTGTTGCGCGTAATTGGCATCGGCCAGTTTCAGGGTTTCGCGGTACAAGTCTTCGTCAGCCATGCCCCACGCATTTTTGAAGTGGATATCGGCCTCATTAACGCTGCTTTGGTCGACCACGCGGTAGCCGTTACCGCTGAAGAAGGCGTTCATATTGTCGAAGTAACCGCGCCCGCCATAGACGAACACGCTGTCATAGCCCACGCCATTGAGCTGCTGGCCCAGGCTCGCAAAGCCGCTTTCACGGCCGATACGCTTGACGATTGAACGCCCGGGCGTCGGCGGAATGGCCAGGGTAATGGCTTCCAGGCCCCGGTCGGTACGCGTGCCGGTGGCATAAAAGTTGTTGAAGTACAGGCTCTCTTTACGCAGCTGATCCAGATTCGGCGTCAGGTTGCGGCCATCACCGTTGCTGCCCAGGTACTTGGCACTGAGGCTTTCGATGGTCACCAGTACGATATTGGGCTGGCGCACAGCACCCGGGTTATCGATGTTGCGGCGGATATCCAGTGGGTCCTGGCCCACAAAGGTGGCGTTGGGCTCGGTCAGTTCGGCGCGCAACTGTTTGGCCACTACATCGGTGGGCAGGCTGGCGTAAAACTGCTGGTAGTCCAGCTCGTTGTTACGGAATGCGGCGAAGAACTGGTAAGGGCCATTGCTCGCCAGTTCATGCTGGTAGGCGTTGCCGCCCTGACCGCGCGGGCTGTCCTGGTCGAGCAGTTGCAGGCTCAGGCCCGCTACCAGCAGCAGGCCTGCAAAGGTGGCGATACGTCCACCCAGTGTCGGTAGCTCGGCATTCATGGCCGCATTGAACGGTTTACGCACTATCAGGCTCAATACAATGGCAGCCAGGGCGATGGCGCTGAGCAGGATGCCGATTGGATAGGATTCCAGTACGTTATTCAGCACTTCATCGGAGTAGACCAGGTAGTCCACGGCGATAAAGTTGAAACGCACGCCGAACTCATCCCAGAACAGCCACTCGGCCACGCCAGTAAAAAGCATGGCAAACAAGCTGACCGTCAGCAGGCCCTGCAGGAACCACTGGTGGCCGCGGCGACGCCACAGGGCTGGTGGGCATAACAGCAGATAGCCCCCCAGCGGCACGGCGGCATAGGCTAGAAAGCCAAGGTCGTAGAGCAAACCAATGCCAAACACGGGCAGCCAGTTGTTGCCGGCCTCTCCCAGGTGTGTAACTAGCAGAACGCCTCGGGTGATTAGAAAGGTCGCCAGCCAACAGCCAGTCAACAGCAGGAGATAGCGCATAGGCGCGGTGTGCAGCAGACGCATTAGTTGTTTTTCCTTAAACGCGGGGGTGCGAAAGTGTGCCGGCGCCACTGTATTGAGTTTGTGAACCGACAGTAAAAAAAATGTCATTTATGTGAGAGTCGTAACTAAATTGTCTGAGCGCCCTGTGGTGCTGGCCCTGCGGGGTTCTTGGCCTTAAGCTGCGCGGGCCAAGACGGCCGTAACTGTGAACGGAGAGAGTGCCCATGCGAATTCTATTGGTTGAAGACAACCGCGATATCCTCGCCAACCTTGCCGACTACCTGGGTCTCAAGGGCTATACCGTTGACTGTGCGCAAGATGGTTTGTCGGGCCTGCACCTGGCGGCCACCGAGCATTACGACCTGATTGTGCTCGATATCATGTTGCCCGGCATCGACGGCTACACCCTGTGCAAGCGCCTGCGTGAAGATGCCCGTCGCGATACCCCGGTGATCATGCTGACCGCCCGCGACCAGTTGGATGACCGCCTGCAAGGCTTCAAGTCAGGTGCCGATGACTATTTGCTAAAACCCTTTGCCCTGTCCGAGCTGGCTGCCCGCATCGAGGCGGTTTTGCGTCGTGCCCAGGGCGGCGGGCGACGCGAACTGCAGGTCGGCGAGTTGCGTTACGACCTCGATACCCTGGAAGTGACACGCGAAGGCCGTCTGCTCAAGCTCAATCCGGTGGGCTTGAAATTGCTGGCGGTACTCATGCAGAAAAGCCCCCATGTATTGCGCCGCGAAGTGCTGGAAGAAGCCTTGTGGGGCGATGATTGCCCGGACAGCGACAGCCTGCGCAGCCACGTCCACCAATTGCGTCAGGTCATCGACAAGCCGTTCGACAAGCCTCTGTTGCACACCGTACATGGCGTGGGCTATCGCCTCGCCGAGGTTCGTGATGGAGTTTAGGCAAAGTCTTTCCCAGCGGATCATCATCGCTTTTGCATTGATGAGCGCGCTGGTGGCAGGGACATTCGCTGTGGGCATTATTGCCACCGTGCACCTGGTCGAAGAAAAACTCATATCGGCAGGGCTGGGCGGGGATTTGCAGCGCCTGTTGCTGATGGACAACGGCGCGGAGTGGAACCATCGCCCCAAGCCGAGCCAGCTGTTTTATTTCAGTGGCGGGCGTGGCGACTTTGCCCTGCCCAAGGATCTGCGTCATCTGGATCCGGGCTTTCATGAAGTGTTCCGTGACCAGTTGTCGTATCACGCGATGGTAGAAGTGGTCGATGGCCGGCGTTATGTCCTGCTGCAAGACCAGAGCGATTTTGAAGAGCGCGAGCGCGTGTTGTTTGCTGTGGTCGCCGTCGGTTTTGTCCTGGCGCTGGCGCTGGCGGTGTTCCTGGGTTGGACCCTGGCGCGGCGGGTGATGGCTCCGGTTATCCGTCTGGCACGCCAGGTCCGCCATCGCGATCAGTTACTGGGGCTGGCGCCGCCGTTGGCCCCGGATTATGCGGCCGATGAAGTGGGCGAGCTGGCAGTGGCGTTCGATGCCACGCTGGGTCGGTTGCGCGACACCCTGACCCGCGAGCGTTTGTTCACCAGTGATGTCAGTCACGAGCTGCGTACTCCGCTGATGGTGCTGGCCAGTTCCTGCGAGCTGTTGCTGGAAAGCCCGTCGCTGGATCAGCGCAGTCGTTCACAGGTCGAGCGTATTTCCCGTGCCTGTGAGGAAATGCGCGAACTGGTGCAAACCTTCCTCATGCTGGCCCGTGCCCAGCATGAGGATGCCAACATGTCGCCTACGGTGACCTTGACTACCGTGGCCGAAGGCCTGATCAGCCTGTGGCGCGAGCCGATTGAAGCTAAGGGTCTTGAGCTGATCTACGACCCCGGCAATCCGCTGGATACCCGTTATAACGCCACTTTCCTGCATGCAGTCATGGGCAACTTGTTGCGCAATGCCTTGCACTACACCGACAGCGGGTTTATCCGGCTGACCCTGGAACCCAGCGGTTTTGTGGTGGAAGACAGCGGCGTGGGCATCCCTGAAGAAAAGCGCCAGGCGATGTTTCAGCCCTTTGTGCGCGGCAGCGAAAAACGCGGTGAAGGCCTGGGGCTTGGCCTGTCACTGGTGCAGCGCATCTGCGATAGCCAGGGCTGGCGGGTCACACTGACCACCATGGAGCCAAATGGCTGCCGTTTTCGTGTCGAGCTTGGTCCGGCCGAGGTTTGAAGTCTTTTCTGCGGCCTGCGTTCTGCAGGCCGCACACCCCGAAAGTCTGGGCGTAAGTGGCCCTGCGCCAGTACTTTCAACCTGTAAAACCTTGAAATGTTTGTATGAATGGTCTGACAGAATTTTCACCTGTCCATGACCTGATGCACACGTCCCGCTGATTAAGGTAGTGCTCATTAGCTTCTGGAGCACTTGCATGAACTCGGTCATCAAACTCAAATTTTCTGAAAAGTACGACCAGCATCACGCTACGCAATACCTGATCAAGCATCAGGACGGCCTGGCCCGACGTTTGTCGCACAAGCGCGATGAACAATTGGCGCGTCGCGCTTTGCAGCTGGCAGGCGAACCTCAGGTCGTTCTCGATTTGCCTTGTGGCGCGGGCCGTTTCTGGCCGTTGCTGGCACAAATGCCAAGCCGCGAGATCATCGGTGCCGATAACTCGGCGTCCATGCTGGAGGTGGCATCTTTGGCCCAACCCGCCGACGTAGTGAAACGGGTACGGCGCTTGCAGATGTCAGCTTTTGAAATAGATTTGCCTGACAACTCGGTTGACAGTGTTTTTTGCATGCGCTTGTTGCACCACATTGGCGATGCAAGCCACCGGATGGCTCTATTACGGGAGCTTCATCGCGTTAGCCGGGACAGTGTGATTATCTCGTTGTGGGTAGATGGCAATTTTAAGGCCTGGAAACGCAAGCGTCTCGAGCGTCAACGCGCTGCAGAGGCAGATCAATACGGTTACCAAAATCGTTTTGTGTTACCTGCTGCTACAGTGGAGGCGGAATTCAAAAAGGCAGGTTTCACCGTTCAGGACCATTTGGACTTTATTCCGCTCTATGCGATGTGGCGGGTTTACGTATTACGAAAGAGATAACTCATGACCGTTGATTTTGTACAGCAATCCCCCTCTGCGACTGAAGACCCATTCGAGTTTTACTGGAATCAGCAAGGCGAATGGGTTGAAGAGCCCAATCAGCGTCGTGGTGGCGAGAGTGGTGTACAACGGATTCATGATGGTGAAGGGCGCTTGCTCTACGCCAAACGACAGGTGGGGCATACCTACCGTAGCTGGCGTTACCCGCTGGGTCGCCCGACGGTGTTGCGTGAACAGGATGCGTTGCTGGCCTTGAGCGCTTTGTCGGTTGGTGTGCCGGAGCTGGTGTACGGCGGAGCGCAACAAGCAACAGACAAGCAATGGCGTGCATTGCTGGTGACCGTGGGCCTGGAAGGCTTTGTTGAAATCGATAACTGGTACGCCGCCGGTGAGCGCGAGCGCTGCGGTGAAGCGGTACATGACCGAGTGCTTGAAGCGATAGGCCATACCTTGGCTCGTATGCACCTGGGCCGTTGGCAGCACGGCTGCCTGTACGCCAAACATGTCTTTGTACGGGTGACGGGGCAGGGCGAGGGAGCCGAGGTTGACGTGGCTTTGCTGGACCTGGAAAAAAGTCGGCAACGCCTGACGGCCCAAAAAGCCGCTTCCCACGATCTTAAACAACTGCGGCGCCATTCGTCGTGGAGTGCTACAGAGTGGGACAGACTGATCTACTTTTATAAAACAGTGTTTGGCAGCGCTATCAAAGGTTTACGGTGATGAAGCGAGAAATAGCACGAAGTTTGTTTCTGCTGGGTGCCCTGGTCATTGCTGGCGTGGCGTTTGCCGCTTGGGAACAGCCTGTGACTCGAGTGTTGAGCGGGGCCCAAATAGGGGCTCATTGTCCGTTGCCGCGCGTGGTCAAAGCTGCGGTAGCAACCCGGCCCGACCACGACCTGTTGCTGTTTATGTTTGGAATGAGCCAGGGGCTGAAGAAGTAGTAGCCAAGTCCCTGTAGCAGTTGACGAGCCGTGCGAGGCTACGTCCGGCTGCGCAGCAGTCGTAAAGCCATCCAGCGTTGGTGTATCTGATACACCGTGATCTTTGGGTTTACGACTGCTGCGCAGCCGGACGCAGCCTCTTTCCTTAGGCAGCGACTACAAGTGTTTCTGCAGCTCTACATGATATGCAAATGGTTGTCCCAAAGCCCCGAGGGTAAATCCAATGGCTTGGCTATCAGCTCGCTCTGACGGCAATCGTAGAAACGGCAACGGCCCTGGCCGGACGTAACCACAAAGCCATCCTCCACTGCACCCACCCCAGCACAATCCGGTAATGGCGCATCCAGGCGCAGCACGCCACTGTCCAGGTCCCAGATAAAGAACCGATTGCCCCGCGGAGCCGTCAGCGCAACCAGACGCAACTCACTGTGAACCGCGACACTGGCGGTGTAATGGCCCATGGCGCGCAGTTGCTGCTCGGCCACCGGGAAGGGTTCGAATGGCTGGCCGGGACGCTTGATGGCCAACAGTTCCGACAACTCATGGGCATCCCCCATAAATTGCTGGCAAGCGACGATGGTGCCGTCACTGGCAATGCCCAAATGGCGCACACTGTTCATCTGCTGGCTCAGGGTTTCCTGGCTGATCAGGCTGCCATCACGGTGCATCAGCACCAGGCTGGGTTCCATCGCGTTCAGGTTCATTTCGACCCGGCTTTCGGCTTCGGTACGAATACCGCCGTTGGCCACCACCAGTGTTTCACCGTCAGGCATCCACGACACCTGATGCGGGCCGACGCCGTGGGTGGGAATTTCACCGCTGTGGATCAGGCGCTCGCCTTCAAAGCGATAAACCCCAAGCAAGCCACGGCCCGGATCAGTGGTGTCGTTTTCAGTGGTGTACAGCCACTCGCCGTCTTTATGGATGACCGCGTGCCCATAAAAATGCCTGTTGGGCCGGGACGTCAGGGTTTGCAGCAACTCCCCGTCTGTCAGGCTGATCAGGTAGCTTTCGGTACCGGGGCGCCGCGCCACGAACAGGGCAATGGGCAGTGTCGGATGGTTAATGATGTCATGGCAGCGCTGGCCGACCCGGGTGCTGAACACCTGAGTGCCATCCAGACGATAACCAACAGCCAGGTGATTGCCGTCTGCATCGTCGCGGGCACTCAGCAGCAACGGGCTTTGGCCTTTCTGTTTAAACAGTGACCAACCGCCCAGCGTGATTGCGCTGAGCAATAAGCCACCAAGCTTGAGTGCTTGCCTGCGCATCATCGAACCTTCCTTTATCAATCGCCGTCGTTGGCGTTAAAGCCCAGCTGGATGCCCAGGGCCTTGGCCAGTTCGCCTTCGTGCAGGCGGTGAACCACGTTGAGGCTGTCGTAGATGGCGTTGAGCTGGGCGCGCCCGGCATCGTCAGCCAGCAACTCGTTGAGGGTGCGCTGGTTGTCATTGAACAGCTTGAGCGAGGTGGCGTAGGCCGCGTCGATCTTGTCAGCCAACGGCTTTTGTTCAGCGGGTAGCAGGCTGCGCAGGCCCTTGTTGTCGACACCGGCCCAAACGGTCTGGGCTGCGGCCAGGCTGGCGGCCAGGCTTTTGAGTGACGACTCGCTGCGCCATGCATCAGCCTGGAACGGTTGCGGGATGCCTTTGCTCTGGCGGCCCATTGGCGTGCCGAGTTTTTTCTTCAGGGTATCGAGTGCGGTGACCTGCACGCGCAGCACGTCAGCGATGGCTTCGTGGGAGTCGGCGTAGCGCTGGTTGGGGAACTTGCTCATTTGCGCGAGCATGCCGTCCGTGCTGTTCCAGCTGGCCAGAATCTCTTCGGCCAGTTGCTTCTGACGTTCGCCGATGGCAGTCAGCAGCGGGCAGTAACGGGCTTTTTGCGCATCGTCGGCCAGGTTGATATTGCTGTCGAACAGAATGTATTCGTAGGCAGACAGGCCTTGCACCACAACGCTGGACTTGGCCAGGGCCACGGCATCGATCTGCGGCTGAGCGATCACCAGTTGTTCGACCTGACGGCCGACCAGGTTCTTTTTGTCCGGCCAGAACTGTACCTGCCACGAACGATTACCCTCGGCCAGAGGCCCGATCAGCAAAGGTTGCAGCTCGGCCCAGGCTCTTTGCGCATGCAGGAAGTCGGCGCGGGCCGTTTCCAGGGTTTCCTTGCCCTGGCAGTAGGCCAGTGCGCTGACGGCCAACTGGCGGTCAGCTTCAACCCAGCGGCTGTAGGTAGGCAGGATCACTTGTTTGGCGATGGCTGCCGAGGTGACGGCCTGCGGGTCTTGTGGCGAGCAGGCCGCCAGGGCGATGGCGGCAAGGCTGGTGAACAACAGCTTGGGTCGAAACATGTCGGGGTCCCCGATCTTGTAAAGCGTTAAAGAGAGTTCAGGAACGCCAGCAACGCAGCGCGTTGCTCGGCATTAAAGCGTAACACCTGCTGCCTGGCCGGTTCGGCCTCGCCGCCATGCCAGAGCACGGCTTCCAGCAGGTTGCGGGCACGACCATCGTGCAAAAACTGGGTGTGGCCACTTACCGCCTGGGTCAAGCCGATTCCCCACAACGGCGGCGTACGCCAGTCCTGGCCGCTGGCGGCGAATTCGCTGCGGTTATCGGCAAGGCCCGGGCCCATGTCGTGCAGCAGCAAGTCGCTGTAGGGGTGGATGACCTGATTGGCCAGCTCGGGCTCGGCGGCGTTGGCCGATGTGGTGAACGTTGGCGTATGGCATGAGTTGCAGCCG
Source organism: Pseudomonas bubulae (assembly GCF_900618535.1). GTDB lineage: Bacteria > Pseudomonadota > Gammaproteobacteria > Pseudomonadales > Pseudomonadaceae > Aquipseudomonas > Aquipseudomonas bubulae. The sequence continues at coordinate 719,443 of NZ_UYJA01000002.1, forward strand.
GCCTGGTAGAACAGGTTTTTCCCGGCCAGCACCTGGGGTGCGCCGACATCACGGCGGGCGGGTACGGCCAGGTTACGAGTGTAGAACTCCACCAGGCGCAGAATGTTGTCGCTGACCTCGGGTTCGCCATCGGGGCCATTGCCGTTGGGCGCCTCGAGGCAGGCAGTTTGGGCCTTGGTGCAGTCATCGAAGGGCCTCAGGGAAGTCGTGAGCCCCATATCACCAGAAAAAGCGTGAACATTTTGTTGATTGAGGTTCGGTTGCCCGGCTTTCCAGCCAAAACGACCCAACACTGTCTTTTGTTGCGCGTCATCCCACACCCAGTTTGGGCGCCCGGCAATACCCTCACGTTTGTCGGCATTGGCCAGAATGGCTTCGTTGGGAATGGCCTCGAGCAGCCCCAGGCCGATCATCGGGGGTGCAATGCGGGCCGACATGCGGGTGTCGGGATGCATCGGGCCATAACCCAGCTGGGTAATCTGCAGGGTGGGCTTGCGCAGTTCGACTTCAGTGCCGTCCTTGAAACGCACGGTGACCGGCTCGTAATCGACCCGAACCTTGCCTTCGGGAGCTACACCGGGCACGGCCATATCCTGCAACTGGCCACCATAGACCGGCTCGGGCACGATGCCTGCTTGCTCGATCAGCGTGGCGTAAGCAGGGTCGTTGGGGATCGACAGGCGCACCAGCATCGACACCGAGTTCTTGGCGCCCGGAGCGGGAGGGTGGCCGCGACCATCCTTGATGTGGCAGTTCTGGCAGCCGTTGGTGTTGAACAACGGGCCCAGGCCATCACGGGCGGTGGTGGTGGACGGGGCTATGACCCAGGGGCTGCGAAAGAAGCTGTTGCCGACGCTGAAATCCAGGCGCCGGGTGGGCGACAAGTTGGCCGAAGGCATGGAAAACGAGTTCTGATCGGTTTTGCGCACCGTAGTAGCCCCGCCTGAGCGGGCTTCGCCGGGCTCGGGTTTGGTAAAGCGCGGGGCATTATCACAACCGCCAAGGCACAGGGCCATGAGCAGCAGAGACAGGCGAAGAGGCAACGAAGGCATCAAACGTCCAGATCAGCGAGCAAAATCGAGGGCGCAAAGTTTAGCAGGGAAGGGGAATTGAAATAAGAGGGATTAGCGTTTGCTGTGACTTGGGGCAGACAAATGACCCTGTAGAAACTCTGTTGCCGATCAAGCCCGCCTGTTGTTCGCAAATCCCTCATCCAAACCGGCCGCTCGATCGCCTCGGCCGCTTTTGATCTGGCTTTTGATTTTGATCTGCTGGCCCCATCGGCAGGCCGAGTGGAGGTTCTGCGCAGTGGGTCGACCGGCATGGCTGCCGGGAGAGCCGCGATGGGCCATGGATGGCCCGTGGCGGCGTGCCCACGGAGCGGGACCGGAGCGAGGGAACCTGAGCGCAGCGAAGGCCGTACGCCAGGGGCAAGCCTTTTTGGTTACTTTTTCGGCGTCTGGAAAAAGTGACTCGCTGTAAGAGCGAAACCAATATCCCAGTTAGACATGAATGCCGGATATGTACTCAAAGTTCAAGTTAGAGCCACCAAGTACATATCCATTCGATGTGCCACGGCTCTCTACGGGTTCCGCCCTTACGGCGGCTCACTTTTGTCAAACAGCCACAAAAGTAAGCAAAAAGGCCTTGCCCTACCATACGGCCGCCTCGCCAAGGCTCGCCGGTGCCCTCACTCCGGCACTGTTATGGGGGCACGCCGCGACGGGCCATCCATGGCCCATCGCGGCTGGCGCGGCGTCCTGCCGCGCCACCCCCATAACAGCACCTGCGTTCGGCCTTCTGTGAGGGGCATTCACGTCGCTTGGCTAATCGAGTGGCCACAGCAAAAGCAAAGGCAAAGGCAAAGGCAAAGGCAAAGGCAAAACCTTGTCGTAGCGAGCAGGCTCGATGTTGAAGTTCTCTTGCTCCCGCCGAAGCGGCCTACAAAAAAGGCGACCCGAAGGTCGCCTTATTGTTCATTCACTCAAACGTTGCAGATCAGAAATCGTGATCGGCGTTGTCCGGGTTCAGGTCGCTGATGCCCAGCTTGCCAGCGGCTTGCTCGATGGCACCGGTCTGCTTGACCAGGGCAGCGATGGCATCACGCACAACCTGGTTGCCCGCAGCGTTGTCAGCTGCGATCAACTGGTCGTAGTGCTCGCCCTTGTTGGCGCGGTCAACCATGACCTGGATCTTGGCTTCGGTGTCGGCCAGATCGGATTTGAGCGTGGCGTCGGTAGCCGGGTCAATGACCACCACCAGCGACGACAGGCTTGGGCCGGTCATTTTTGTGCCGTCAGCACGCACGTACTCACCCAGATACACGTTGCGAATGCCCTTGGCATCGTAGAAGTGCGAGTTGTGGGTGTTGTCGCTGAAGCAGTCCTGCTCGTCTTCAGGGGAGTTGGCTTCCAGGGACACTTTCATCCGCTCGCCGGCCAGTTCACCCAGCGACAGGCTGCCCATGCCGAACAGCATTTTGCGCAGGCCGTTTTGTACCGGCTCGGCTTCCAGCGTAGCGCGGTAGTTGTCAGCCACGTTTGGTGCCCAGTTGCCGACCATTTCGTTGAGGTCGTTGACCAGCAGCTGGGTCACGGCTTTCAGATAGGCGCGACGACGATCGTTATGACCACCGGTGGCGCCTTCGCCTTCCAGGTAGTCCGAAGCAGGACGGTTGCCTGCACCCGGGCCCGTACCGTTGAGGTCCTGGCCCCACAGCAGGAATTCGATGGCGTGGTAGCCGGTGGCTACGTTGGCTTCGGAGCCGCCCAGCTCGTTGAGGCTGGCCAGGGTTTCCGGGGTGATTTCGGTTACGTCGACCTTGTCTTCACCAATCTGGATCTGGGGGTTGGCGATGATGTTGGCGTTGGCACCCGGGTTGCCCAGTGCGCCGGCGTAGTTGGCGTCAACGTAGTCGATCAGGCCTTCGTCCAGGGGCCAGGCATTCACCTGGCCTTCCCAGTCATCGATGATGGTGTTACCGAAGCGGAACACTTCGCTCTGCAGGTAAGGCACGCGAGCTTCAACCCAGGCGGCACGGGCAGCTTTGAGGGTCTCGTCGTTGGGCTTGGCCAGGAATGCATCGATGGCGGTTTGCAGTTTCTTGGCAGTGCTTTCGGCATCGCTGTACACGGCGTGAACCATGTCGGCGTAATGGGCAACGACGGCCTTGGCGGCAGCTTCGTCGACTTTTGCCGCCGTGATGTCAGTGGCAGGCGTCGCGGTACTGGTGGCGGCTGCTGGCGTAGGGGTTGCTGCGGTTTTTTCCTTGTCCTTGTCGCCACAGCCGGCGAGTGAGATAGCAATGGCCAGCAGACTGGCGGTAGCCAGAGGCATACGAATCATGGCGAAAATCCTGCTTCGAGAGGTGGGACAAGCGTGCGGCTGCACGCGAAACTGCCACATGATGCGAAAGATATGCATTTTCTGTAAAGGGCTACTGTTGGAAATATTTCTTATTTACTTCAGCTCTGCCCCGGGTCTTTCGTGAATCTCGAAATAAGGACTTACATAATGACGGCCTTGTTACGTCGGGCCTGCTTGAGATAAGCCACCAGCTCCCGTGTCCCAAGGGGTTTGCTGTACAGGTAGCCCTGGCCTTCATGGCAGCCCTCGGCGATCACATAGGCTTCCTGTTCGACCGTTTCGACACCTTCGGCGATGACCTGCATGCCAAGGCTTTTACCGAGCTGGATGATGGCGCGCACGATGGTGGCATCGTCACCGTCATCAATGAGGTCCTGCACAAAGCTTTTATCAATCTTGATTTTGTCCAGCGGCAGGCTTTTGAGGTAACTCAGGGATGAATAACCGGTACCGAAATCATCAATCGCAATCAATGCACCGGAGCGTCGCAGGCTCAGCAGGTGCTGGGCGGCGGTGCTGATGTCTTTCATCAGGCTGGTTTCAGTCACTTCCAGCTCAAGGCTGCGCGGGGCCAGGCGGTGGCGTTGCAGCAGGTTGTTGACCACCCGGGGCAGGTCTATGTGGTGCAACTGCACGGTGGACAGGTTGACGGCCATGCGCAATTCACTGAAACCCAGGTCGTGCCATTCGCGCAGCTGGCCGCAGGCCTGGTCCAGCGCCCATTCGCCAATGGCAATGATGCTGCCGTTTTTCTCGGCCAGCGGGATGAACAGGTCGGGCGGCACCATGCCGTGCTCCGGATGCTGCCAGCGCAGCAGGGCTTCTACGCCGACCACGCGGTGATCGCTGTAGCGGATCTGCGGTTGATAGACCAGGTAAAGCTGGTTGCACAGCAGGGCTTCGCGCAGGTCTTTTTCCAGTTCGCGCATGCGTCGCATCTCGCGGTCGACGCTGGCGATATAAAACTGATAACGGCTGCGCGAATAGCTTTTGGCCAGGGTCATGGTCTGTTCGGCTTTTTGCAGCAACTGCTCGGTGGTATCGCCGTCTTCAGGGAACAGGGTGATGCCGATGGTGGCGCGCAGGCGGATATTTTGCTGGTCAAGGCTGAGCGGCGATTCGAGGTCGTCGAGAATGCTCTGGGCCAGTTCGGCAGCCTCATAGGGCTGTTCGATATGGGCCTGCACCAGGGCAAACTGATCGCCGCCCAGACGCCCAAGCGCACCGAGGCTGCCGCTGTGGGCGCGCAAACGGTCGGCCAGGGCCTGGAGCAACTGGTCGCCGGTTTGATAACCAAACTGTTCGTTGATGCCCTTGAAGTCGTCCAGGCCCACGCACAGCACGGCGACACGCCGTTGCAGGCGGCCGGCATCGGTGAGGATCTTGCCCAGTTGCCCCTGCAATTGCTGGCGGTTGGGCAGGCCGGTCAAAAAGTCGTACTGGGCCATGCGCAGCAACGAACTTTCGGCTTCGTGACGCAAACGGTTGTTGCGCTCGATCGAGGCCAGCAACTGGTTGGATGTATTGACCCACACCCCTAGCTCGTTGTGCTCGTGGCCCTTGAGCAGAGGGATCACATGTTCGCTGGGGCGATCGGGATTGATGCTGGTCAGGTGCCCGATGATTTTTGACAGCGGCTTGGTCAGCAGCCAGTGATAGACCAGATACAACACCAGCCCCATGAGCAGAGCGCGCAACAGGCCGGAAAACAGCATCACCGCCGAATCGGTCAACAGGCCCTGACCGTAAGTTGCGGTGTCGAGGGTGATGCTCAGGTCGCCGTAGTACTCGCTGTATGGGCCTTGGCCAACTAACGGAATGCGGAACCTGTGCTCCTGACCCAGTATCAGGTCGGTCACCCAGCGGCTCGATGAGCTTTGCAACTCGCGGTTTTTTTCGGCCAGCGGCGCTTCATTGGGATGGCCGATGGCAGCCTTGCGCACCGCCGGATCCTGGAACAGACCTTCGATAACCTGCATGGCCATATCGCGATCCAGGCTGTAAAGCGCCTGGGTTGAGGGGTCGCGAAACATGTCGAGGATTCGTTCGGCATCTGCCGTAACGGCTTGTCGGACTTTGTAGGCGTCGAACACGATCTGTGCGCAGCTCAGCACGCCTCCAACGACCACTGCTGAAAGCAGCACGATGCGGAGCAACTTGAGTGACAAGCTGTTTTTGAATTGCCGCTTCAAAGCGCTATTCCCTGTTCCTGCCATTAATGCCTGTGGCCTTGTATGTGAACGATTTTTTGCCAGAGTGCAAGTGACCAATGTGCAGCGCTTGTAACGGCTACTGTGTCGGTATCTTCACCTTGAACTTGAGGCGCAGCCTGAAAAATTCCCGCCGCTTTCATACTAGCTGGCCCGGATTGGATGGGCTTTTTAGCAAGCCAAAAAAAACCCGGCAATGCCGGGTTTTTTTATCTGGAGCGAGACTTAGGCAGTGAAGGGTTTGCCTTCGAACTGCTCAGCAACGAACTTCCAGTTAACGAGGTTCCAGAACGCTTCTACATACTTCGGACGCACGTTGCGGTAGTCGATGTAGTAGGCGTGTTCCCAAACGTCGCAGGTCAGCAGCGGGGTGTCGCCGCTGGTCAGCGGGTTGCCGGCGCCGATGGTGCTGGCCAGGGCCAGGGAACCGTCAGCTTTCTTCACCAGCCAGCCCCAGCCGGAGCCGAAGGTGCCGATGGAAGTCTTGCTGAATTCTTCTTTGAACTTGTCGAACGAACCGAAGGCAGCGTTGATGGCATCAGCCAGCGCGCCAGTCGGTTGGCCGCCGGCGTTTGGCGCCAGGCAGTTCCAGTAGAAGGTGTGGTTCCAGACCTGAGCGGCGTTATTGAAGATACCGCCCGAAGAGGTTTTGACGATCTCTTCCAGGGTTTTGCCTTCGAACTCGGTGCCTGGCACCAGGTTGTTCAGGTTCACGACGTAGGTGTCGTGGTGCTTGTCGTGGTGAAACTCCAGGGTTTCTTTGGAGATGTGCGGCTGCAGGGCATCGTGTGCGTACGGCAGCGGCGGCAATTCGAAAGCCATGATGATTCTCCTAATCAGGTCAGTTGCGATGAGCGCAAGGCCGATCACGGGCGGCCAAACACGCGCCGATGAGTTTTTACTCTTTGCGGCGCAGGGTCAGGATCATAGCACCGGGGTGACGGCATAACCACGCGACAACTGTGTGGGATAGACGTTTCAGCACATGTGGGACTATTTTTTTTTGCCTGTGGGAACAGGGTTATGCTCAGCCTGAAACAATTAACTGCAGCGCCACTGCATACATCATCACCGCTACCAGCAAGTCCAGGATACGCCAGGTGTTTGGCCGTGCCAGCCACGGTGCAAGCCAGGCCGCACCCAGCGCCAGGGTGAAAAACCACATCAGCGAAGCACTGGCCGCGCCCACCACATAAGCGCCGGGCACGCTTTGCTGGGCGCCAAGGGAACCGATCAGCAACACTGTATCAAGGTAAACGTGGGGGTTGAGCAGGGTGACGGCCAGTGCGCTGAGCATCACTGCCTTGAGCGAGCGAGCAGTCTGGCTGGCAGAATGCTCAAGGCTCGATGTGGAAAACGCCCGGCGCAGTGCCTGGGTGCCGTACCAGAGTAAGAACACCGCCCCGCCCCAGCGCGCAACACTGAGTAATAGCGGGTTTTGCGCCAGAAGGGTCGCCAGGCCAAACACCCCGGCCGCCACCAGCAGGGCATCGCACACTACGCAAAATGCCGCCACGGGCAGGTGGTGTTCACGGCGCAGGCTTTGCGCCAGCACAAAGGCATTCTGGGTGCCGATGGCCATAATCAGGCCGAACGCGACCAACAGGCCATTAAGGTAGCTTTGCCACATAAGGATTACTCGTTGTACTGCAGGCGGGGTTGCTGCTGGCTATTCTCCTGCCCTTGGATGTATAAGAAAAACCAATATTGCTGATCGCTCATTAGGAAAACTGATGTTCGACTATAAGTTGCTCTCGGCCCTGGCCGCCGTTGTGGAACAGGCCGGTTTTGAACGGGCGGCGCAGGTGCTTGGGCTGTCCCAATCGGCCATCTCCCAGCGCATCAAATTGCTTGAAGCCCGTATCGGCCAGCCGGTGCTGGTACGCGCGACGCCGCCAAGCCCGACCGAAATCGGCCGGCGCCTGCTCAACCATGTACAGCAAGTGCGTTTGCTGGAGCGTGACTTGCAAAGTGCGGTGCCGGCGCTGGACGATGAAGGTTTGCCCGAGCGCCTGCGCATCGCCTTGAATGCCGACAGCCTGGCCACCTGGTGGGCGCCGGCCGTGGGGGATTTTTGCGCCGAGCAGCACCTGTTGCTGGACCTTGTGGTTGAGGATCAGACCGTTGGCCTCAAGCGCATGCGCGCCGGCGAAGTGGCTGCCTGCCTGTGTGCCAGTGAACGGCCGGTCGCCGGGGCCCGCAGCGTGCTGCTGGGCGCCATGCGTTACCGCGCGCTGGCCAGCCCGGCGTTTATCGCCCGGCATTTTCCGGATGGCGTCAGCGCTGCGCAGTTGCCCAAGACCCCTGCGCTGGTGTTTGGCCCGGATGATTTTCTGCAACATCGTTACCTGGCGGCACTGGGGGTGGACGGCGGCTTCGAGCACCATTTGTGCCCATCCTCAGAAGGCTTCATTCGTTTGACCGAGGCCGGTCTTGGGTGGGGGCTGGTGCCTGAGCTGCAAGTGCGCGAACAATTGGAAAATGGCAGCCTGGTGGAGCTTTTGCCAGATAAGCCCATCGACGTGCCATTGTACTGGCATCATTGGCGCAATGGCGGACAACTGCTGGGGCAACTGACCGAACATTTATCGCGTTCGGCTAGTGCCTTTGGCCTGATAACCGGCGTTTAAAGAGCAAGCAGCACGAATTACAGCATTTGGAGTGATTGATGAAGATTCTGGTCACCGGCGCAAGCGGCTTCATTGGCGGACGCTTTGCGCGTTTTGCCCTGGAGCAGGGCTTTGACGTACGGGTCAGCGGGCGTCGGGCCGAAGGTGTCGAACACCTAGTACGACGCGGCGCTGAATTTATCCCGGGTGATTTGACCGATGGCCTGCTGGTGCGCGACTTGTGCGTGGATGTCGATGCGGTGGTGCATTGTGCGGGGCATGTGGGTGCCTGGGGGCGCTACCAGGACTTCCACCGCGACAACGTGCTGGTGACTGAAAACGTAGTTGAAGCCTGTCTGAAACAGCGGGTGCGGCGTCTGGTGCATTTGTCATCGGCAGCGTTGTACTTCGATGGTCGCAACCACACCGACCTGACCGAAGAACAGTTGCCCAAGCGCTTCAGGCACCCTTTTGCCGCCACTAAAAACCTGGCGGAGCAGAAGGTGTTCGGTGCCCAGGAGTTTGGCCTTGAAGTGATTGCCCTGCGCCCGCGTTTTGTGACGGGGGCAGGGGACATGAGCCTCTTCCCGCGATTGATCAAACAGCAGCGCAAAGGTCGTCTGGCCATTGTTGGCAACGGTTTGAACAAGGTCGATTTCACCAGTATGCAAAACCTCAACGAAGCGCTGATGAGCAGCCTGTTGAGCAGTGCAGCGGCGTTGGGCAGGTGCTACAACATCAGTAATGGCACGCCGATACCGTATTGGGATGTGGTCAATTATGTGATGCGCCAGATGAACGTGCCGCAAGTGACCCGTTATCGTGGTTACGCCACGGCCTACAGCCGTGGCGCGCTTAACGAAGCTGCCTGCAAGTTATGGCCGGGGCAGCCCGAACCGTCACTCTCGCGTTTGGGGGTGCAGATCATGGATAAAGACTTTACCCTCGACATCAGCCGCGCCCGGCACTACCTCGACTACGATCCCAAGGTGAGTCTGTGGTCCGCGCTTGATGAATTCTGTGGTTGGTGGAAAGCTCAGGAATCCCCTTACCGCTAACCGCTTGCCGCCATTTTTAAAGGTTTACGATGCGTAACGATGCCCGCGACGACTTTGACAATGTGCCGACCCTTCGCGCCGATACCGATGACCATGACGAACCGGCGTCCAGCTTTGGTGCCCGTGAGCGCACTACGGTGTATTCGCGCAATACCCCGGTGATCAAGGTCAAGGGTCCGAGTACCGGGCCTTTGTGGGCCATGATCTGCGCCTTGCTGGTGGCCGTTGGCGGGCTGGGCTGGTGGAGCTTCCAGCAGATTTCGCTGATGGAGCAGCAGTTGGTGGCCACCCAGGAGAGCTTTGCCCGTATCAGCGAAGAGGCAGCCGGGCGCCTGCAGGCCATATCCGGCAAGGTGGTTGCCAGTGAATCGACAATCAACAATGGCAGCGAAGCCTTGAAGTTGCAGATCAAGCAGCTAGAAGAACAGCTGCTTGAGCAGAGCAAGCGTCAGCAAGGGCTGGTGGCGGGGCAGCAGGGGGATCTGGATCAGCGCTTTGAGCAAATCAATGCCGCGATGTTGATGCAAGTGACTGCCCAGAAAGAAAGCCAGGCCAGGCTCGAAGCCGATATCAAGAGTCTGGGTACTGAACTGGCCACGCTCAAGACAGGTGTCGCTCAACAGGCCACGGATGTGGCGGCCTTGAAGAAACAGGGCAACCCGGGCGCGGCGGTGGAGCGCCTGGAGCAGGATATGATCGTGCTCAAAAGCGAACTTGAGAACCGCCCCGCACCAGCTCAAGGTGCCAATGCTGCCGAGTTCGATGTGTTCCGTGCCCAGATGACGCGCAACATCAACACCCTGCAAAGCCAGATGCAGAACCTGCAGAAGCAGATCAGCGCTCGACCTTGAGCCTGTGCTGAGGGTTTGCCCCTCACCCCGGCCCTCTCCCGCAGGGAGAGGGGGCTGATGTGTGGCGTCAGTCATACCTGCATGTGCCTGTCGGCGGATTTCCGCTTATTGCAACGCTGAATATCAGCGGATTCCCGCCTACCCATCTCCCGCAAGCCATGTAAACCGTGGTCTCAAGCGTTGGCACAAGTTCTGCTATAGCCCAGCAAGCTCGCGTTTTGACGCGCTATAAAAAAACAATGAAAGAAGGATCCATTCAATGGATAACTCCAGCACCCTGCCTGCCGGGGCCGTGTCTGCGGCGCCTAAAGAAAAGACCACCTCCAGCCGTATCAAATCGATTTTCAGCGGTTCCGTCGGCAATATGGTCGAGTGGTACGACTGGTACGTTTACGCCGCGTTTTCGCTGTACTTCGCCAAGGCCTTCTTCCCCAAGGGCGACACCACCGCACAACTGCTCAACACCGCCGCGATCTTCGCCGTGGGCTTTTTGATGCGCCCGATCGGCGGCTGGCTAATGGGCCTGTACGCGGATCGCAAAGGCCGCAAGGCCGCGCTGATGGCTTCGGTCCTGTTGATGTGCTTCGGTTCGCTGGTAATTGCCCTGTCGCCGGGTTACGAAACCATCGGCGTGTGGGCGCCTGTCCTGCTGGTCTTCGCCCGCTTGCTGCAGGGCCTGTCGGTGGGTGGCGAATACGGCACCTCGGCCACTTACCTGAGTGAAATGGCGACCAAGGAACGTCGCGGTTTCTTCTCGAGCTTCCAGTATGTAACCCTGATCTCGGGGCAGCTTATCGCTTTGGGCGTGCTGATCGTGCTGCAACAGACCCTCACCGAAGAGCAACTGTACAGCTGGGGCTGGCGCGTACCGTTCGTGATCGGCGCCCTGTGTGCCGTGGTCGCGCTGTATCTGCGTCGAGGCATGGAAGAAACCGAGTCGTTCAAAAAAACCAGGGTCAAGCCTAAAGAAAGCGCCATGCGCACCCTGCTGCGCCACCCCAAAGAGCTGATGACCGTAGTTGGCCTGACCATGGGCGGCACGCTGGCGTTCTACACCTACACCACCTATATGCAGAAGTACCTGGTGAACACGGTGGGCATGAGCATCTCGGATTCCACCACCATCTCGGCCGCCACGCTGTTTCTGTTCATGTGCATTCAGCCGCTGGTGGGCGCGCTTTCCGACAAGATCGGCCGTCGTCCGATCCTGATCGCCTTCGGTGTACTGGGTACCCTGTTTACCGTACCGATCCTGACCACTCTGCACACCATTACCACCTGGTGGGGTGCGTTCTTCCTGATCATGGCCGCGCTGATTATTGTCAGTGGCTACACCTCGATCAACGCCGTGGTGAAAGCGGAACTGTTTCCCACGGAAATTCGCGCACTGGGTGTTGGTTTGCCTTACGCACTGACCGTGTCGATCTTCGGCGGTACAGCTGAATATATCGCTCTGTGGTTCAAGAGTGCAGGTATGGAAACCGGTTACTACTGGTACGTGACAGCTTGTATTGCCTGCTCGCTGGCGGTGTACGCCACCATGAAAGACACCCGCAAGCACTCGCGCATCGAGACTGACTGATCGCGCAGTAACACTCGTGGGAGCGAGCCTGCTCGCGAATAAACTTCGCGAGCAGGCTCGCTCCCACCATACCGGTTTACGGTCAGGACAGCTCAGCCACCCCAGGCTGGGTTTGTTTGTTTTTCAGATACGCCGCCCCGGCGATCATGGCCACCAATATCCCCGCCAATACCAGCGAAGAGCCGATGGTGCCGAAGTCCAGCCCACCCTTGTCCAGGGGTTTGGTCAGAAAGTCGCCCAGGGTTGCGCCAAACGGGCGTGTCAGCACGAATGCGATCCAGAACAGCAGCACCGACGAAATTTTGCTGAAGTAACGTGCCAGTACCACGACCCCGATGGTCGCCCCGATAAACAGTGCGCCGCCAGCAAAGCCCAGCCCCGAATCATCCGCCAGGTAGTCACCCAAGGCGGTTCCCAGGGTGTTGGAGAACAGAATCGCCATCCAGTAGAACATCTCGCCACGCCGGCTCTGCACCTGGCTGACATTGAGTGACTCGCCGCTCCATTTCCATAACGCGAATATCGCGATCAGCATCGACACCAGAATCAGCGAGCCAGTGGCATAGCCCAGGCCCAGCGTGCGATCCATAAAGTCCGACAGGGTGGTGCCGGCCGTGCTGGTGGACAGAATAACCAGCCAATACAGCACGGGGTTGTAGGTTTTGGAGAACAGCTGAGTCAATAAGGTCAGCACGAACACGCTGATCAGGATCATCGAGCTGATGGCATAGCCCACATTGAGAGTCATCGACAGCAAGTCGCCGGCGGTTTCGCCCAAGGTTGTGGCGCAAATTTTCATCACCCAAAACGCCAGGGTGATCTGAGGAAGTTTGTTCATTCGGTCAAAGCTCCAGTTTTCGAGGGGTGCAAAGCCGTTTTGATATCGGCTTTTTTGCCGGCTGAAGACTGGTGCTCGCGCAGCAAAAAATGGGTAATGGACTGATGAAAGCCTGTCTGTGAGTGCGATTTATTTGAATTAATAGTCAGTTAATTCTGTTAGCCCACTATCAATCTCAGCAACACCTCTATGGCCGGCAGAACATGTGTGCCGCCCCACAGGGAGCCGGACAGCGTCAGAAGCCTGGCTTTGCGTCGGCGTACACATCGAATTAATCGATTCTTTAGCGCTATTTTTTGCGCTTTTTAATCGAATTAATCGGCGTAGTCTTAAACCCATACCCACTGAACACCCCAAACACGAAACAAGGAGCTTTATCATGAAAACCAAACTTATCCTCGCTGCTGCTTTTTCTGCCCTGGCCTTCAACGCTTTTGCCGCCGATGGTTTCGATAAAACCCATTCGTCGAGCTTTGCTGAAGATGGCTACAGCCGTACAGGTTCTGCTGCAGTTGCTGCTGACGGTTATGACCGCACAGGTTCGGCTACGTTTGCAGAGGACGGCTACGACAAAACCGGCTCGGCCACCTTTGCAGAAGACGGTTTCAGCCGTACCAAATCGGACACCTTCGCTGCTGATGGCTACGATCGCACTCACGGCGCCCACTTCAGCTAACACCTGAATCAGGCACTCCAGCCCGGCCTTGGCCGGGCTTAGTCGTTTTTGGGGGTAAGACAGTGGAGATCCAATCCTTAGCAGCCTCGTTCCTACGGCAGTTGCTACAAAACCTCGCAAGCTTTTGTAATCCCGGCAAATGCCTTGCACTATAGGCCCTCTATCTCAGCCGTTTGCGGACACTTCCCATGCATGACGATATCCATTTCTATGAACCTTCCCAGGGCCACGGCCTGCCCCATGATCCGTTCAATGCCATAGTCGGCCCGCGACCTATCGGCTGGATTTCGTCACAGGATGCCCAGGGCCGTCTGAACCTTGCGCCTTACAGTTTTTTCAACGCGTTCAACTACATCCCGCCGATCATCGGGTTTTGCAGTGTGGGCCGCAAAGACAGTCTCAATAACATTGAACAAACCGGCGAGTTTGTCTGGAACCTCGCCACCCGGCCGCTGGCCGAAGCCATGAACCAGAGCTGTGCCATGGTTGGGCCCGAGGTCAATGAGTTCGAGCTGGCCGGGCTGAGCACCGTACCGTCACGGGTGATCAGCGTGCCACGGGTGGCCGAGACGCCGGTGTCGTTCGAATGCAAGGTCACCCAGATCATTCAGTTGCAACGGGCAGACAAGGAACTGGTGCCGAGCTGGCTGATTCTGGGGGAGGTGGTGGCGGTGCATATTGCCAGGCACCTGCTCAAGGACGGGATTTACGATACCGCGGCCGCCGAACCGATCCTGCGTGGTGGCGGCCCGGCGGACTACTTCCAGCTGGGCCCTGAAGCACTGTTCAAAATGCATCGCCCACGCTGATTACCAAACCAGTTCGGCGTCATCAGTGACGCCTTGCAGGGCTTCAAGTTGCTCGGCCGCGGCGGCATCGGCGGCGGTCGCAGTCTTGAAGGTGTGCTCGGTGAGAATTTTGTGAAAGCGCGGCGCTCCACCTTCGTACAAGGCTTTGACCGCAATCGCTGCGTGATAAACGCCGGGCTCAACCGGAACTACAGCTGATACCGCTTCAAACTGTGCAAATTCTTTACGCGCCATGCTTCAACTCCCGGCCTATGGAAAAACCGGCATTCTACCTGTTCAGCCCGCCCACATCGCTGAAGGTCTGAAAATCGAGACTGTCCACCACTTGCTGGTGCACCAGCGCGCCGTATATTTCCATGAGCGATGAATTGAAATACGCGAGCATCGAGGGTTCATCCTGCCAATAGCCCGCCACCTGCCACAGCTGCGGGTCGTTATCACAATGCTGCAAGGCAAAGTGCAGGCAGCCGGGGGTCTGGAGCGTCGGTTCGATCAACTGGCTCAGGCAAGCCTCGACCCGGGCCGAACACCCTGCGCGGGCGCGAACCAGTGTCAAATGACTGACGGCATTAAGCTGGGGCATGCAGGCCTCCACAAAGCAAAGTGGTGTTGGGGGGAGGTTCAAAGCTTAGGGGCCGGCCCCTGTACGCCGTTAGTCGATTCCTGCCCCAGGCTTGCACGATTCTGCAAAAGCGCACCGAACCGCTGCCTCATGGCATGATCGGGCAAAGGGCCAGTTCATCAGGGTTTCGAGCAAGGTCAAGCGTCTGCAACGGCTTGGGCAGGCCTGTGCCTTCAGGCAATGACAGGATCAGGCAAGACAACGACAGAAATCAGCTACCCCTTGGCCTTGCACAAACTTAAGCTGTGCCTGCCCTGTTGCTTTGATGAGGATGCAACCCATGTCACTGCTGGAACCGCCGCGACCCGCGCTCGAGCCCGCGCTTGAAAAACAGCGCGTGGAACTGGCTGACCTGATTTTTCGCCATGCCCCGCAAGACGGTTCGTTCACCACCGGTGTCGACGCGCTGTTTGTGTCGCGCCACAGTCATCCCAGCGATTTCGCTCCCAGCCTGCCAAAACCCGCGCTGTGCATCATGGCCCAGGGGCGCAAGGAGGTGCGTCTGGCGGACGAGTACTTTGCCTACGACCCGCTCAATTATCTGGTGGTGTCCGTGTCGATGCCGATCAGTGGCCGGGTGCTGGAAATCTCCCCCGAACACCCGGTACTGGCCTTGCGTCTGGATATCGATCCGGTGGAAATCACCACGTTGATCAGCGATGCCGGCCCCCTGGGCGTGCCGTCGCGACCCACCGGGCGCGGGCTGTATGTTGAGCCTATAGACCAGCCAATGCTCGACGCAGTCTTGCGTCTGACACGTCTGCTCGACACACCCAAAGACATTGCCATGCTGGCGCCATTGATTCGCCGTGAGATTCTGTATCGGTTGTTGCGCAGCCCCCAGGGCTATCGCTTGTATGAAATCGCCAGCCAGAACAGCCAGAACCATCGCGTCAGCCGAGCTATTTCCTGGCTTAACGGCAACTTTGAGCAGCCGCTTCGTATCGACAGCCTGGCGCGCGAAGCCAATCTCAGCGTGTCGACCTTGCACCACAGGTTCAAGGCCATGACCGCCATGAGCCCGTTGCAGTACCAAAAGCAGCTGCGTCTCAACGAAGCCCGGCGACTGATGCTCAGCGAGGGGCTCGATGCCTCGGCGGCGGGTTACCGTGTGGGTTACGAAAGCCCGTCGCAGTTCAGCCGCGAGTACAGCCGCCAGTTTGGCGCGCCCCCGGTTCGAGACCTGGCGCGCCTGCGCATGAGCCTATAGCGCCAGCAATTCTTGCCAGCGCGCCTCGTCGATTTCAATCACGCTTGGCCCCAGGCGGTCGGCGGCACTGGCCAGGGCGGCGCGCAATTGCGCCTCGCCCTCGACCACCTGCGCGGCGCAGCCCAGCGCCTTGGCCACAGCGATAAAGTCCGGGGTGTAGATATCGACCCCCACGGGTTCGATGGCGCGATTGAGCATGTATTTTTTGATCTCACCATAGCCCTGGTTATTCCACAGCAGTACGATGATCGGGGTTTGCGCTTCCACTGCGCTGGCCAGTTCGGCGAGGGTAAATTGCAGTCCGCCATCACCTGTCAGGCACAGCACCGGGCCACCCGTTTTGCCATTGGCCCGCCGCCCCAACCAGGCCCCCACTGCCGCTGGCAGGGCGTAGCCGAGGGTGCCGTAGCCGGTCGATGAGTTAAACCAGCGCCGTGGTTGCTCGGGGTTAAACGTCAGGTTGCCGGTGTACACCGGCTGAGTCGAATCGCCGACGCACACGGCATCCGGTAGAACATCGAAAACCGCCTGCAAAAAACGCGTCTGGGCGCGGGTCGGGGCATCCCATTCGGTGGCCAACTGCGTCTGCAGACGGCTGACCCGCACAGCTCCCCACTGCGGATCCCGTGCTGGCAACTGCGCCAGACTTGCCACTAATGCCTCGCTCGCCAGGTTGGCATCGGCCACCAGCGCCAGGGTCGGCGGGTAATTGCGTACGGTCTGGTCCGGGTCGATATCAATACGCAGCAACGCGCCCGGGATCTTGAAGCCGCCAGCAAAAGTCACATCGTAATCGGTCTCGGCCAACTCGGTGCCGATCGCCAGCACCACATCCGCTTCGGCCACCAGCGCGCGGGTGGCGACCAGGGTTTGGGTCGAGCCGATCAACAGCGGGTGAGAGGAGGGCAGCATGCCCTTGGCGTTGATGGTCAGGGCCACCGGCGCGCCCAGTCGCTCGGCCAGTTGCAACAGGGCTGGCGCTGCATCGATGGCGCCGCCACCCGCCAGAATCAGCGGGTGTTTGGCCTGGGCCAGAAGCTGGCCCATCTGTTCAATGGCAGCAGGCGCGGCGCCGGGGCGGGCAATGCTCACCGGTTGGCTGGCGAGCAGGGCGTCGGCATTCTCCACCAGCACGTCCAGAGGTATTTCAATATGCACCGGCCGCGGTCGGCCGGCCTGAAACAGGGCAAAGGCCCGGGCCAGTACGCCTGGTAGTTCCGTCGCCGACATCAGCGTATGGGAAAACGCCGCCACCCCGGCCACCAGCGCGCTCTGGTTCGGTAGCTCGTGCAGCTTGCCGCGCCCGCCGCCCAGTTGGCTGCGCGACTGCACACTGGAAATCACCAGCATCGGGATCGAGTCGCCATAGGCCTGGCCCATTGCGGTGGTGATATTGGTCATTCCCGGCCCGGTGATGATAAAACACACCCCCGGTTTGCCGCTGGTGCGTGCATAGCCGTCGGCCATAAAGCCAGCACCCTGCTCATGACGCGGGGTGATGTGGTTGATCGTCGAACCGGCCAGCCCTCGATACAGCTCAACGGTATGCACTCCCGGAATGCCGAACACCTGTTCGACCCCGTACGCCTCCAGCAACTTGACCAATACTTCGCCGCACGTCGCCATGTGTCCTGTTCCTTTTTTGTTCTGGAAAAGACCATTGAAACGGCCGGCTGTGGTACGCACAACGCAAACGTGCTCATACTAGCCATGTCCTGGACTCATGGCTGACCATTGATGAAACGCCTTCCACCACTTCCTGCGCTGCATACGTTTTTGATCACGGCCCAGTGCTGCAACTTCACCCGTGCCGGCGAACAGTTGCATATCACCCAAGGGGCGGTGAGCCGACAAATTGCCGGGCTGGAAGAGCATCTGGGTTACCCGCTGTTCCACCGCCAGGCCCGTGGCCTGAGCCTGACCGAGCAGGGCCAGGCGCTGTACCCGCGTATCGAACAGGTATTCGACCTGATTGGCGAGGCCGTGGAATACGCCAGCATTCGCCGTACCCCGCTGCAGATCAAGGCACCCACCTGCATGCTGCGCTGGCTGCTACCCAAATTGCTGCATTGGCAAACATTGCGCCCGGATGTGCCGGTGGAACTGACCAGTAGTGTGCAGCACGGGGTGGATTTTCGCCGTGAGGCGTTTGATGCGGCAGTGGTGTACAGCCCGCAGCCAGGGCCCAAGCGACAGGGCAGGCACCTGTTTGACGAACAACTGACCCCGGTGTGTGCCCCGCAGCTGCTGGAGGGTCGCGATGCCATC
Organism: Pseudomonas bubulae; assembly: GCF_900618535.1. Classification (GTDB taxonomy): domain Bacteria; phylum Pseudomonadota; class Gammaproteobacteria; order Pseudomonadales; family Pseudomonadaceae; genus Aquipseudomonas; species Aquipseudomonas bubulae. The sequence continues at coordinate 737,542 of NZ_UYJA01000002.1, forward strand.
AACCAGCTGGGCGATCTGACGCAGCACACCCTGCTACATCCCAGCCGAGACCAGCAGGACTGGACCCAGTGGCTGAATGCGGCGGGAGGCGAGGTGTCGGCGATCCGCAAGAGCCAGTACTTCGACACCCTGGACCTGGCCATGACCGTTGCCGCCCAGGGCAACGGTGTTGCGATAGGCGACTGGTCATTGATTGGCGACGACCTCAAGGCAGGCCGACTGGCCATGCCTTTCGATTTCAAAGTGCATACCGGCGCCGCCTACCTGCTGGTGTGCTCACCACGCCACGAGGCGTCGGCGCCGTTGCGCGAGTTGCTGGACTGGCTGGTGGAGCAGACGCGCTGCACGGATTAACCCTGTATCGATACAGCCCATTCTCCTGGTGCGGAAAAAATCGCTGTAACAGTTTAAAGGGGGTATTTCTTGAGTAAATGGGGTAAAAACAGTCAATAAAGCCCCATTTAATCCTTTGGATTACCCTATTTAAGGACGTTTATGCACTCGCTCACCGTCGAACATCTGACCCAACTTCGCTTTGACGGCCTGCAGCTTTCAACCCTGAGGGCGCTGGGCGAGTACAGGGGCAAGCAAAAGCTGTTTGTCGCCCAATCGGCAGAAGCGCTCGCAGATCTCAAGCAGCAGGCAGTAATTGAGTCCGCAGAATCATCCAGCCGTCTGGAGGGCGTAATCGTTTCGCCCAGCCGCCTGAAATCCTTGATGATCAAAAATGCCCAGCCTAAAAGTCGCTCCGAGCAGGAAGTTGCCGGCTATCGGGATGCGCTGTCGCTGATACACGAAGCCTGCGATGCCATGCCTTTCTCGGAAGGCACGGTACGCCAGTTACATACGATTCTTTATCGATACTTGCCACAAGAGGGAGGCAGCTGGAAATCAACCAACAACGACATCATCGAGCGTCATCCTGATGGCAGTCTCAGGGTGAGATTCACACCCACTCCCGCTCATCTGACGCCGATGGCCATGAGTGATCTGCTAAGCCGCTATTACAGCGCAAATCAGCAAAAACTTGCCGATCCACTGGTTTTGGTTCCGTTGTGTGTTTTGGACTTTTTGTGTATCCACCCCTTTGCAGATGGCAACGGTCGCGTTGCACGCCTGCTGACTCTCTTGCTGCTCTATCAGTTTGATTACGTCGTAGGCCGTTTCATCAGCCTTGAGCGGATTTTTGAAGACAGCAAGGAGAGCTATTACGAAACCCTGGAGGCCAGTTCTGTTAATTGGCATTCAGGCACTCACGATGCAGGGCCTTGGCTCAATTACTTTTGGGGCGCGCTGATCAAAGCCTATAAAGAGTTTGAAGCGCGGGTTGGAACCATCGAGAAAAAGTACGGTAACAAGAGCAGCCGCGTTCGCATAGCCGTACTGAACCGTTCACTGCCTTTTTCAATCAGCGAGATTGAGCAGGCATGCCCCGGTACGAGCCGAGACACGGTGCGCCTGGTGTTACGCGCTTTGAAATCCGAAGGTTTGATTGAGTCCACCGGCAAGGGGCGAAGCGCGAAATGGCGCAATCGCCCCGTACCCTGAAACTTAATACCCCACCGTAAAGCGCTGGCGGGAATGCTTGGGCTGTTCGACCTCATCGAGCATGGCGATGGCAAAGTCGGCGAAGCTGATCCAGCTTTTGCCTTCGCTGTTGATCAGCAGGCGGTCGCTGCCCAGACGGAACTTGCCCGTGCGTTCGCCTTCGACAAATTCGGCCGAGGGTGACAGGAAGCTCCAGTCCAGGTCTTTTTCGCCGCGCAAGGTGTCGAGGTAGACGCCGCCTGCCGTGGCTTCAGGCCGGTATTCGTCGGGGAAGCCCGGGCTGTCGATGACTTTGGTGTCACCCGGCAGCAACAGTGAGCCTGCACCGCCCACAAACAGCAGGCGTTTGACCCCGGCTTTTTTTACCGGCTCGATAATGGCCGAGGCCGGCAGGGTCGAGAAATGCGCGGCGCTGAGCACCACATCATGGCCAGCAACGGCGTCCTGCAAGGCCTGGGCGTTGTTGACATCGACATCCTTGACCACCACCCCCGCACGCTCACCCAGTTTTTTCGAGGCATTGCGGGCAATGGCCGTGACGCTGTGACCACGACGCAGGGCTTCTTCCAGCAGTTGGCTGCCGGCACGACCGGTAGCCCCGATGATTGCGATTTTGCTCATGATATTCTCCAGTGAGTAGGTAGTAGCGTTCACCACTGCATTTCGCCTTTGGCCACCTTGGCACTCAGTTCCAGCGAAGATTCTTCGCCCAGGTCCGGGTAGCGTTTTTTCATGGCCGCTATCAATTCGCCCGAGTTGCGGGCCTTGAGCGCCTCTTCGTCAAACGCCTTGATGTAGTCGCGGGTGAAGTACACCGCTTTCAACGAGCGGTCGCTGTCACCCAGGTAATGGCCCGGTACCACGATTTTCGGTTGCAGGCTGTCGATACGTTTAAGGGTGGCCAGCCATTGCTTGTGCGATTGCGGTGTCTGGGTGTCGGCCATCCATACGTGCAGGTTGTCGGCCACTACCACTCCGCCCACCACCGCCTTGATGGAAGGGATCCATACAAAGGTGCGGTCCGGTTGACGTCCGCTCAGGCCGACGATATCCAGTTCACGCCCTTCAAGGTCCAGGGTGTTGCCCTTGAGCACCTGCGGCACGATCAACTGTTGCGGCATATCGGCCCCCATCTGCGGGCCCCAGAACGCCAGCTTGGCGTCTTTGGTCTGGTTGATATGCTCAACCACCGGCCCCGGGGCCACCACCTTGGCGTCAGGGAACGCCTGGGTCAGGGTCTCCAGGCCGAAGTAGTAGTCCGGGTCGCCGTGGCTGATATAGATGGTGGTCAAGTGTTTGCCGCTGGCGCGAATCTTGTCGACCACCTGGCGGGCCTGGGCCTTGCCAAACTGGGCATCGACCAGGATGGCGTCCTTGTCACCACTGATCAGCACCGAAGAAACCGGGAAAATCGCCGCTGCACCGGGGTTGTACACGTCAAGGGTCAAAGGCGCCGGGGCCGCCGCCGCATGGGCTGCAAAACCCAGCATTGCAGCGCTGAGGGCAAAACGGCGAAGGGTGGAAAATCCGCTCATGGGTGATTCCTGAATCAGTGGCCAGGGTTGGCGATGGACAGAGCTTAGTTGCCCGATCGCGAACTAAAAATGCGATGCTTGAACATAGTTTGTTTCAGATATCGGGCAGATCATGGATCGTCTTATTGCAATGCGGGTGTTTGTCACCGTCGTCGACCTCGGTAGCCAGTCTGCGGCAGCCGACCACCTGGATCTGTCGCGCCCCGTGGTGTCGCGTTACCTGGCCGAACTTGAAGAGTGGGTGGGCGCACGCCTGATGCACCGCACCACGCGCAAGCTGAGTCTGACGGCAGCGGGCAATGAAACCCTGCCGCGCTGCCGGCAGTTGCTGGAACTGGCCGACGACATGCAGGCCGCGGTGGATGTGCCCAGTGATGCACCGCGGGGGCTGTTGCGCATCAGCGTCAGCACCTCGTTCGGCCAGGCGCAATTGGCGGCGGCAGTCACCAACTACGTACGGCTTTACCCCCAGGTCAGCATCGACCTGCAGATGCTCGATCGTACCGTGAACCTGGTGGATGAACGCATCGACCTGGCAATTCGTACCAGCAATGACCTGGATCCGAGCTTGATTGCCCGCAAGCTGACCGTTTGTCGCTCGGTGCTGTGCGCATCCCCGGCCTATTTACGCCAACACTCGGCGCCGCAGCAGGTCGATGACCTTAGTGGGCACAACTGCCTGACCCATTCCTACTACGGCAAGAGCATGTGGCATTTCACCTGCGAGGGTGAGGAGGTGTCGGTACCGGTGCAGGGCAATATCAGCGCCAATGAAGCCAGCACCCTGTTGAGTGCCACACTGGCTGGCGCGGGAATTTCGCTGCTGCCCAGCTATCAGGCCGGGGTGTTTGTACAGCGCGGTGAGCTGGTGCGCCTGTTGCCCGAAGCAGAACCGCGCCTGATGAACATCTACGCGGTGTACGCCTCACGTAAACATATGCCGGCCACGCTGCGCAGCATGCTCGACTTCCTCGCCGAGCGCTTTACCGACGAACCGGTGTGGGATAAATATCTATAGATACGCTGTTGCAGATCAAGCCCTATTGTGGGAGCGAGCCTGCTCGCTCCCACAAGTGCAGTTTCCCCTCGCTGCAGCGGCTACAGGAATTACATGTCTAGTCCATTTGAAGGATGAAATCGGGCACGACCACTCGTACAACTGGCATGGCAAGAACCTGTGTCTGAACTAGCCTCAAAGCTGTGACGTCAAGGGAGCCAATGCCATGACTACCAAAACAAAAACAACATGTATGACTGTTTTTATCGTTTTCGCTGCCGCTGTCCTGTTTGCTAGCGCTTGCTACCGCGCCGAGCAAACCCGCCAGGCAGCCGGATTGATCGCCAGTTGCAATGGCGCGCACTGCAATGCCATGTTCAGCGCTCTGAGGTAGGATGCCCCGGAGTGTCAGGGCGGGCTGATTATGTCAGTCCGCCCGGTTCGAAAAGTACTGGGTGATGTCCCACTCAGGCGTCGGAAAAACCGCGCAAAGTACGCCGGATCTGCAAAACCCAGGCTATCAGCCACTTCGCTGATGGTCATCGGTGTATAAATCAAATGACGCTTGGCCTCCAATAACAACCGCTGGTGAATGATCTGCAACGCCGACTGTCCCGCCAGCTCGCGGCAGATGCTGTTCAAGTGCGCCACTGAAATCCCCACCTGATGTGCCAACTGCTCAACACTGGGCTGCTGGCGAAACTGCGCCTCGACCCGTTGATTGAACAGGCCCAGATACTCGTGCCCCCGTGGTAGCAACTGTCGCGCCTCACGCCGCTGGAGCACCTGGCGTGCCACCCACACCAACAGCACGCTGACCAGCGACTGCAGCAGCATTTCGCGGGCAGGGCGTACGCTGTCGTATTCGCTTTGCAGCTCACTGAACAGGTTGTTGAGGTAATCACTGTCCTTGCCTGCGGGGTAACTGGCGACCCGCTGCAACAGACTGATGTTGTCGCCCAGCTGGGCTTGCAACTGCGCCACCAACGGCGCGGCCAGGGTCAGGACAAAGCCTTCTACGTTGGGCGAAAACTCAAACCCGTGTACGCACAAAGGCGGGATAACCTGAACCGCCGATTGCTCCAGGATATGGCGCTGCCCCTCGACCTCAACCTGCGCCCGACCCTGGTGGACATAGAGCAACTGGCACAGGTCGGCGTGCCTGTGCGGGCGGATCTCCCAATCGTGGACGCGGCTGCGCAGCGATATGGTTTCGCAGTGCAGCAGATCGGGGCCGAGCCGGTCTTGCTGCTCGCCATAAAGCTTGAACACCGGGACTGAAGGAATCATTGGCGTCGTACCTGTTGTCGTATCGTCGGCCGATAATCGCACTGATTGGCGAAAAGTACCGGTAATCCCAGGGTTATCACCTTCAATTGCTGCTCTCGCAAGCGAAAAATACAGGCACTAACCTATAAGAATCTACTCACCCCTTGGGGTCGAGTCTGCGAGAGACAACAATAATGAGAACTCAAGTCGCTATTATCGGTGCCGGTCCTTCAGGGCTGCTGCTTGGCCAACTGCTGCACAACGCCGGGATTGATAACGTCATTATCGAGCGCCAGACCGGCGAATATGTCCTCGGGCGGATTCGCGCCGGGGTGCTGGAGCAGGGCATGGTCGACCTGTTGCGCCAGGCCGGTGTCAGCCAGCGCATGGACGCCGAAGGGTTGGTGCATGCGGGCTTTGAGCTGGCGCTGGATGATCGCCAGGTGCATATCGACCTCAAGGGCCTGACCGGCGGCAAGACCGTGATGGTCTATGGCCAGACCGAAGTCACCCGCGACCTGATGGACGCTCGCGAGGCCGTCGGCGCACAAACCCTTTACAGCGCCAGCAACGTCCAGCCCCACGATATGAAAACCGATACGCCTTATGTCACCTTCGATAAAGAGGGCGAAAGCTGGCGCCTGGACTGCGATTACATTGCGGGCTGCGATGGTTTTCACGGGGTGGCGCGCCAGTCGATTCCGAGTGATGTACTGAAAATTTTCGAACGGGTGTATCCCTTCGGCTGGCTCGGTGTATTGGCCGACACTCCACCGGTCAATGACGAACTGGTGTATGCCCGCCACGAGCGCGGTTTTGCCCTGTGCAGTCAGCGCTCGGCCAGCCGTAGCCGTTATTACCTGCAGGTTCCTGCTGGGGAGAAGGTCGAGGACTGGTCCGACCAGCGCTTCTGGGACGAGCTGAAAACCCGCCTGCCCACGGCCCTGGCCGAACGCCTGGTGACCGGGCCTTCCCTCGAGAAAAGTATCGCGCCGCTACGCAGTTTTGTCGTTGAGCCGATGCAGTACGGGCGCCTGTTTCTGCTGGGGGATGCCGCTCATATCGTGCCGCCGACCGGGGCCAAGGGTTTGAACCTGGCGGCCAGCGATGTCAGCACCCTGTTCACTATGTTGTGCAAGGTCTACACCGAGGGCCGCACGGACTTGCTGGAGCGCTATTCCGAGGTGTGCCTGCGGCGTATCTGGAAGGCCGAGCGCTTCTCGTGGTGGATGACCTCGATGTTGCACCGTTTTCCGGACAGCGACGGCTTCAGCCAGCGCATTACTGACAGCGAGCTGGCGTATTTCGTCGACTCCGAGGCAGGCCGCACCACCATTGCAGAAAATTACGTCGGGCTCCCTTACGAAGCTATCGAATAGGATCCTATCGAGTACACTGAGGGCCATCCGATACAAGCTTCGCCTACAGGTGTTCACGTGACCAGTCTGAACCAGCCTCCCCAGGCCAAACCGGCCATTCGCAGCATTTTGATTGCCCTGATGCTGGCGATTTTTCTGGGGGCGCTGGATCAGACCATCGTCGCCGTCTCCATGCCCGCCATTTCCGCCCAGTTCAAGGATGTCAGCCAGCTGGCGTGGGTGATTTCCGGCTATATGGTGGCCATGACCGTGGCGGTGCCGATCTACGGCAAGCTCGGTGACCTGTACGGGCGCCGCCGCCTGATGCTGTTCGGCATGGGCCTGTTTACCCTGGCTTCGCTGTTTTGCGGGCTGGCACAGAACATGGAGCAGTTGGTGCTGGCGCGGATCATTCAGGGCATTGGCGCCGGCGGGATGATTTCTGTCAGCCAGGCGATCATCGGCGATATCGTCCCGCCCCGTGAACGCGGCCGCTACCAGGGGTACTTCAGCAGCATGTATGCCCTGGCCAGCGTTGCCGGGCCGGTGCTGGGCGGTTATATGACCGAGTACCTGTCATGGCGCTGGGTATTCCTGATCAACCTGCCGCTGGGGCTGGCGGCCTGGTGGATCTCCCACCGTACCCTGGTCGGCCTGCCGGTGCCGCAGCGCAAACCCGTGATTGACTACCTGGGCACTATGTTGATGATCCTGGGCCTGACTTCACTGCTGTTGAGCATCACCTTTATCGGTCAGGGCCAAAGCTGGCATGACCAACAGGTCGCAGGCTTTCTGGTGGTGGCGCTGATCGCCCTGGCGCTGTTTGTCTGGCATGAACGGCGCACGCCAGAGCCGTTGCTGCCCATGCACCTGTTTGCCAACCGCCATGCGGTGCTGTGCTGGTGCACGGTATTTTTCACCAGTTTTCAGGCTATTTCGCTGATTGTGTTGATGCCGCTGCGCTATCAGAGCATCACTGGCGCCGGTGCCGACAGCGCGGCCCTGCACCTGTTGCCGCTGGCCATCGGGTTGCCGATGGGGGCTTATTTTGCCGGTCGCATGACTTCGGTAACCGGGCGCTACAAACCGATGATCTTGAGCGGGGCGGCGCTGATGCCCCTGTCCATTTTGGGCATGGCATTCAGCCCGCCCGGCGCCGAGTTGTTGAGCGGGGTGTTTATGCTGTTCAGCGGGATAGCTTCCGGCATGCAGTTCCCGACGTCGCTGGTGGGCGCGCAGAACTCGGTGCAACAGCATGATATTGGCGTGGCGACCAGCACCACCAACCTGTTTCGTGCCCTGGGCGGGGCGATGGGGGTGGCCTTGATGTCGGCCCTGCTGCTGGCATTGCTGCATGACTCGTTACCGGTACCGGTCATGGGCCAGCCGCTGATTGGCGAAGGCAGCTCGGGCAATGTACTGCTCGACAGTCTGAGCGCGGTTCAGGGGCCGGCGCTGCAAAGCCTGAGAGCAGAACTGCTGCTGACCTTCCGTCATCTGTTGAGCATCAGTGCGGCAGTGTCATTGCTGGGGCTGGCGGCGGCGCTGGCGATGCCCGACCAGGTACTGCGCGGGCGTGAGGACAAGGCGCGCTAGGGCTGAACAAAAGCCCCGCGTCCCTCTCCCGAAAGGCCAGGGGGGTGGTTTATTCGGCACTTAAAAATGCTTCACGCGCCAACCCGTGGCGTTGCATTTTCTCATTCAGGGTACGTCGCGGCAGCTGCAGCTCATTGAGCACTGCCTTGATATCACCTTTATGCCGGGTCAGCGCCGCGCGCAGGCACTGCGCCTCGAAGGCTTCCTGTTGCGCCACCAGTGATTGCCCCGTGTCGGTGTCGGGCAATTGCGGCTCGCCCAAACCCAGCACATCCCGCTCGGCTACGTTGGCCAGCTCGCGCACATTGCCTGGCCAGGCATGGCTGAGCAGACGCGACAGCTGCGGGCCGCTCAGCACTTGTGCACTGCGCCCCAGGCGTTCAGCGGCATTGCGTGAAAAGGCGTCGTACAACAAGGGAATATCCTCGCGCCGCTCACGCAGCGGCGCCAGGCGTAATTCGGCCACGGTCAGGCGATAGGCCAGGTCTTCACGAAAGCGTCCGGCGCGGGCTTCGTCGAGCAGGTCGGGTTTGGTGGCGGCAACCACCCGCAAGTTCACGTTGATGCTCTGGTTGGAGCCCAGACGCTCGAGTTTTTGCTCCTGCAGCACTCGCAGCAGTTTGGCTTGCTGGGCCAGTGGCATGCTTTCGATTTCATCCAGAAACAAGGTGCCACCATCGGCGTACTCCAGCTTGCCGATGCGCTTGCCCTGGGCGCCGGTAAAGGCGCCGCTTTCATGGCCGAACAATTCGGCTTCAAACAGTTGCTCGGGGATTGCCGAGCAGTTGAGGGCCACAAAGGGCTTGTCGGCACGTGGGCCAAAATCATGCAGGCAGCGGGCGACCAGCTCCTTGCCGCTGCCGGTCTCGCCGCGAATCAACACATTGACGGGCAGAGGCGCCAGTTCCAGGACCTGACGGCGCAAGGTCTGCAAGCTGCGCGATACCCCAAGCAGGCGCCCGTCGATCTGCTCACGCAGGTCTGCCTGCTCATGCAAGCGGCGGTTTTCCAGTACCAGTTGGCGCTTTTCCAGCGCGCGGCGCAGGCTGCTGAGCAGGGCTTCGGGGCTGAAGGGCTTTTCCAGAAAGTCGTAGGCACCATCACGCATGGCCTCCACGGCCATGGGTACATCGCCATGGCCGGTCAGCAAGATCACCGGCAAATCCGCGTCCAGTTGCTGCAACCGGGTCAGCAGGGCCAGGCCGCCCATGCCCGGCATGCGCACATCGCTGACAATCACTCCGGCAAAATGCGCAGGCAACCGGTGCAGACAGTCTTCGGCGTTGTTGAAAAGCTGCACATCAAAGCCGCTCAAGCTCAGCCACTGTTCGACGGCATTGCGAATACTGGCCTCATCATCGACCACGATCACCGAGTTGAGCATGTCTCAAGATTCCTGTGCGATGGGCAGTGTCAGCGTGAATTGCGCGCCATCAACGTGATTGCAAGCAGTCAGGCGACCACCGATTTCATGAACAATGGCGTATGACACCGCCAGGCCCAAGCCTAATCCATCGCCCACGGGTTTGGTGGTGAAGAACGGGTCGAAAATTTTACCCAAATATTCATCGGCAATTCCGCCGCCGCTGTCAGTGACGGTCAGGCGCCACAGTTGCTGGTCGGCTTCGATACGGATCTCAAGGTGTTTACGCGGTTTGTCGCCCATGGCGTCCAGGGCATTGCGCAGCAGGTTGATCAGTACCTGCTCCAGGCGAATTGCGTCGCCACGCACCCAGGCCGGACGCTGCAGATTGACGCGCAAGTCGATCTGTTCGTCCTTCAGGCGCGGCTCCAGCAGTTGCAGGGACTGATCCACCACATTAGCCAGATCCAGTTTTTCACGCAGGCCGCTGGGGCTTTGCCTTGCGTAGGTTTTCAGGTGGCCGGTGAGGGCGGCCATACGTGTGAGCATCTGCTCCAGGGGTTCCAGGGCTTTGTAGGCGTCATCGATACGACCGTGATCGAGCAACAGGCGCAAGGTCGCCAGCTGCATGCGCTGGGCGGTGAGGGGCTGGTTGATTTCATGGGCCAGCGCCGCTGACATTTGCCCCAGCGCCGCCAGTTTGGCGGATTGCACCAGGCCATCCTGGGCGGTGCGCAGATCCCGGGTACGGGCCTCGACCAGTTGTTCAAGTTCTGCCCGATTGCGCTGGCGCAAACGGGCGAGCCGCCAGCGCTGGAGTAAAAACAGCCCCAGAAATACCAGCGTCAGCCACAGGCCGATTGCCGCCAGGGCGGCATTGCGGCTGTCTTCGGCCGGTATTGCCGGGCGACGCAGCAAGTGCAGCGTCCAGCCCTCGATGTTCAGGGGTTGCGAGCCCCACAGGTAGTCGGCCTGGCCCTGCGGGCCATTGACGCGGCTCAGGTAGCTGTTGTCACCAAAACTGTGCAAGGTCTGCGAGGTCATCAGCGTTAGCGGTTGCTTGTCGTATTGTCGCGTCACGCTGATGGCGCTGCGGTCGCGGTCGTTCAGCTCGCGCAGGTGGCGATAGCGCCAGCCGGGCTGATTGGCAATAAATACAATGCCCCGGTTGTCACTGACCAGCAGCGTGTCGCTGCCGTGGCTCCACTCGCGCTCCAGTTCCGGAAACTCCAGTTTGACCACCATGGCGCCCATAAACCGGCCGTCGGCACCCTGTACCGCGCTGGACATAAAGTAACCCGGTATGCCGCTGGTTACGCCCACGGCATAAAAGCTGCCGGTACCCTGGCTGCGTGTCTGGCTGAAATACGGGCGGAACGCGTAGTTGTGACCGACGTAACTATTGGACGTGTTCCAGTTGCTGGCGGCTACTGCCAGGCCGGTGCTGTCGAGCAACTCCAGTGTCGAAGATTGTGCTGCACCGTTGATACGTTCCAGCTTGCGGTTGAGCAGCGCCTGCACCTGCGGCGTCATGGGGTGCGCCAGTGCGTCCGACAACTCCGGGTCCAGTGCCAGTACGGCTGGCAGGGCGCGATAGCGTTCGATCACCGTGTACAGCGAATTGGCATACAGGCTCAATTGTTCAGGCCCGCGCCTGGCGCTCTCTTCCAGTGCGTGCTGTTTGGCCTGACGCATCGCCCAGCCGCCAGCCAGAATGGCTCCGGCCAGGATCAACAGGCAATACAGCGCCAGACGCAGGGCGCGAGACGTCACAGGCATGGTGGCAAACCGTTCGAACAGGGGCGCGCACGATAGCATGGCGGGCGTATCCCGCGGCCACAGGGCAACGGGGTCAGGCTTTTATCGCCACCACGCTGAGCAGTTGCCCGTCCAGCAGGCAAAACTGCGCATCCAGCTCACTGCCATGTTGCCACTCAGGTGACAAGTCGGTGAGCAGACGCAGGCGTACATGCCCTTGGGGGGTCCAGTTCAACACTTCGGCGTGTTCAAAGTAGAAGCGTTTTTGCACCAGCGGGTATAGCGCCTTGAACAGGCTTTCCTTGACCGAAAACGTCAAGGTGACCAGCAGCGCAATCTGATCTGCAGGCCCGGCGGCCATACGCACAAGCTCATCGGGAGTAAGGATTTCCTTGGCCAGGCGCCTGGCGCGTTCGAGACTGAGCAGGGTTTCCAGGTCGATACCCAGGGCCTGCCAGTCACGTTTAAAGGCTACCAGTGCCCCGGCGCGGCCGTTGCTGTGGGTGATGGCGCCGCTGATATGGTCTGGCCACACGGGCGCGCGGTCTTCACCCAGGGCGGGAGCCACGCAAGTGCCATCCAGTTGCCGCAGCGCTGCGCGGGCGCACAGGCGCCCGGCCAGAAATTCGGCTTGGCGTTTGGCCACTGAGCGTTGAATACTCGCAGGCATATCGATTGCACTGCGGGCAAAGTCGTCGTCTTCAAGCTGTGCCGGGATAAAGTCTGTGCTCAGCCACACACTGGCGGGCAGGACCTCTGGCAAGGGCCAGTCGTCACGCAATGGCGTGCAGCAGGCAGGCAGGGCGGGGAGTCGGTTCATGCCGGGCATTGTGCCGGGGCTTGGCCCGGCTGTGCAATTGTTCAGAGTATGTTCAGGGCACACAACTTACTGTGTGGCTAGGCTGTATGGGACACACGTCCTTCGAGACGCGGATTGGCTTGGGAGAGCGCGATGAAATTGCTGGTGGTTGAAGATGAGGCGTTGCTGCGCCATCACTTGCAAACCCGTCTGACAGAAAGTGGCCATGTGGTCGAAGCGGTGGCCAATGCCGAAGAGGCGCTGTACCAGACCGAACAGTTCAATCATGACCTGGCGATGATTGACCTGGGTTTGCCGGGGCTCGGTGGCCTGGAACTGATTCGCCAGTTGCGTGCCCGGGGCAAGACGTTTCCGATCCTGATTCTCACCGCCCGTGGCAATTGGCAGGACAAGGTCGAAGGGCTGGCAGCGGGCGCTGACGACTATGTGGTCAAGCCCTTTCAGTTCGAAGAGCTGGATGCGCGGCTCAATGCCTTGCTGCGCCGCTCCAGTGGCTTTACCCAGCCGACGATAGTGGCGGGGGCGCTGGTGCTGGACATCAACCGCAAGCAGGCGGTGCTCGACGGCGAGCCGCTGGCGCTGACCGCTTATGAATACCGGATTCTTGAATACCTGATGCGCCATCACCAGCAAGTGGTGGCCAAGGACCGACTGATGGAACAGCTGTACCCGGATGACGAGGAGCGTGATCCGAATGTGATCGAGGTGCTGGTCGGGCGCCTGCGACGCAAGCTGGAGGGGGCAAACGGCTTTAAGCCAATCGATACGGTGCGCGGCCTGGGGTACTTGTTTACTGAGCGCTGCCGATGATTCGTTCGCTTCGCGTTCGATTGATGCTGGCGGCAACCCTGTTGGCCGTGTTGTTTATGCTGGCGCTGTTGCCGGCGATGCAGGGAGCGTTCAGTCTGGCGCTCAAGGACGCCATAGAGCAGCGCCTGGCGTCAGATGTCACCACGCTGATTTCAGCGGCAAAGATGGAAAAGAACCGCCTCAAGATGCCGGCGTTGCTGCCCGATGAGCAGTTCGATCTGCCGGACAGTCGCCTGCTGGGTTATATCTATGACCGCGACGGGCACCTGGTGTGGCGCTCGCGGGCCACTCAGGAAGAAACCATCAATTACCGGCCGCGCTATGACGGGCGCGGCAACGAGTTTGCAAGTATTCGCGAAGATAACGGCGAAGAGTTTTTTGTCTACGACGTTGAGGTCAAGTTGCTCGGTGGCAAAAGTGCTGCCTTCAGCTTTGTCGCCCTGCAACCGATGCGCGAATACAACCGCACACTGGAAGGCCTGCGGGAAAATCTTTATCTGGGGTTCGGCGCAGCTTTGATTGTGCTGCTGGCATTGCTATGGATTGGTCTGACGTGGGGGTTACGTGCCTTGCGACGTTTGAGTCAGGAACTGGATGAAATCGAAACCGGCGAGCGCGACAGCCTCAGCGAGCAGCACCCGCGTGAGCTGCTGCGCCTGACCGGCTCGTTGAACCGCTTGCTGCAAAGCGAGCGCGAACAGCGCTCACGTTATCGCGATTCTCTTGATGACCTGGCCCACAGCCTGAAAACCCCGCTGGCGGTATTGCAGGGCGTGAGCGAAAGCATGGCCCAGCGCCCGGCTGACCGTGAACAGGCCTGGGTCCTGCAAAGCCAGATCGAGCGCATGAACCAGCAAATCGGCTATCAGTTGCAGCGTGCCAGCTTGCGCAAGAGTGGTCTGGTACGTCACCAGGTCGAGCTGCTGCCGGTGGTACAGAGCTTGTGCCATACGCTGGACAAGGTCTATCGCGACAAGGGGGTCAAGGTCAGCTACGACATCCCTGAGCTGAGCCATGTGCCGATCGAGCAGAATGCCTTGTTGGAATTACTGGGCAACTTGCTGGAAAACGCCTACAGGCTGTGCTTGAGCCAGGTACGTATCAGCCTGCACCGTAACGTTCACGGCATTGAGGTCTGCGTCGAAGATGACGGTCCTGGAGTGCCGCCGGATCAGCGTGCGCGCATCCTGCAGCGCGGCGAACGGCTTGACCGCCAGCATCCGGGGCAGGGCATTGGTCTTGCGGTGGTCAAGGACATCATTGAAAGCTATGACGCCACCTTGACCCTGGAAGATTCCTCGTTGGGCGGCGCGGCGTTCAGGATTTATTTCCCGGCGGGCTAATCGACGAACCCTGGTAGCTGCTACGGGAGTACGTGGGGTTCAGGCGGATATCCGCCACCTTCTGCGTTTCAACACGCCCAATGGGCGGAATCCCGCCAAACCCTGACCTGCAAAATATATAAGAATTTTCCTTCAAACTCAGGCGCCATGGGCTATTGCGCGGCATTTGCGCAATGTGGCCCACGGCTTGCATTAAGTGCGAGAGGGCTGCCGTAAGAGCAGCCCCAAAAACAAATCCCTCCAAGTACAGGAGGGTTCGCGCTTTAGGTGTCACCAGTCTCAGACGGAATGATGATTGAGTGATGCACTTGAGGAACTTTGCAATGACGACTCGTCAGCCACTGTACAAATCCCTGTATGTGCAAGTAATCGTAGCGATCGCTATCGGTATCTTGTTGGGCCATTACTACCCGGAAACCGGTGTTGCCCTCAAGCCGTTGGGTGATGGCTTTATCAAACTGATCAAGATGGTCATCGCGCCCATTATTTTCTGTACGGTGGTGAGCGGTATTGCCGGCATGCAGAGCATGAAATCGGTCGGCAAAACCGGCGGCTATGCCTTGCTCTACTTCGAAGTCGTGTCGACTATCGCGCTGTTGATCGGCCTGGTCGTGGTTAACGTGGTTCAGCCTGGCGCAGGCATGCATATTGACGTGTCGACCCTGGATGCCAGCAAAATTGCCGGTTACGTGTCGGCAGGTGCAGACCAGAGCATCGTAGGCTTTATCCTCAACGTGATCCCGTCGACCATTGTTGGCGCCTTCGCCAATGGCGATATCCTGCAAGTGCTGATGTTCTCGGTGATTTTCGGTTTCGCCCTGCATCGCCTGGGTGCCTACGGCAAGCCGGTACTGGACTTTATCGATCGCTTCGCTCACGTGATGTTCAATATCATCAACATGATCATGAAGCTGGCGCCCCTCGGTGCGCTGGGCGCGATGGCCTTCACCATCGGCGCTTACGGCGTAGGCTCGCTGGTTCAGCTGGGTCAGTTGATGATCTGCTTCTACATCACTTGCGTGCTGTTCGTGCTGATCGTGCTGGGCGGTATTGCCCGCGCTCACGGTTTCAGCGTTTTGAAGCTGATCCGCTACATCCGTGAAGAGCTGCTGATCGTACTGGGTACGTCCTCGTCGGAATCGGCCCTGCCACGCATGCTGGTGAAAATGGAGCGCCTGGGCGCGAAGAAATCGGTAGTGGGTCTGGTGATCCCGACCGGTTACTCGTTCAACCTCGACGGTACTTCGATCTACCTGACCATGGCGGCCGTGTTTATCGCCCAGGCGACTGACACCCATATGGATATCACCCATCAGATCACTCTGTTGCTGGTGCTGTTGCTGTCGTCCAAAGGTGCTGCTGGCGTCACCGGTAGTGGTTTTATCGTACTGGCGGCAACCCTGTCGGCTGTAGGGCACTTGCCGGTAGCCGGTCTGGCGCTGATCCTGGGTATCGACCGCTTCATGTCCGAAGCCCGCGCCCTGACCAACCTGATCGGTAACGCGGTAGCAACCCTGGTGGTGGCCAAGTGGGTCAAGGAACTGGACACCGACACCCTGCAAACCGAGCTGAACTCTGGCGGCCGTCCGCTGGAGGATACCCGTCCGCAAGATGATCTGGGTGTGGCTGAAGGCCCGGCCCCGGTGTTGCTCAAGTAAATTTGAGTACATAAAAAAACCCGTCTTCGGACGGGTTTTTTTATGCCTGCTTATTCGACCCGGGTCAGGCCGCTGAACACCAGGGGGTTGCGGCAGCGTCGACACAGGTAGCCGCGGCCTTGTTTGACCAAAGCGTGACGCTGGGCCGAGAACGGGAAGTCGCTGTCAGGGCAGGGGCAACGGTAGATATAGCGGGTGGCGCTGCGACGCTTGATGGCGTAGGTATGACAGCGATTGGGCGGCAGTTCGTACACCCCGCGCATGATTAATTGCCATTCTTCGCCGTGGGGCGAGATGCGCTCGCCAAACAGTTGATGGGCAACCAGGTGCGCCACTTCATGGGGGACGGTCTGCTTGAGGAAGTCTTCGCTGTTTTCACGGTACAGCTGCGGGTTGAAGCGCAGCAGGTTTTCATGCAAATGGGCGACCCCGGCTTTTTGCCCGCGCAGTTTGAAACTGACGACGGGGCGTTTGAAGGGGCGTTTGAAAAACACTTCGGCCTGTTGGAAACAGTCTTCGACGCGGGTATTGAGCAGCTCGGGCATGCGGTTCGGTTCTCCAGAGCCGGCGATTATGCCGCAAGCGCTGGGGTTGCGAACCTGTTGGCGCCCAATGGTCTTCATGAGCCCGTGGAAGCGAGCCTGATCGCGAACAGCAATCACGAGCAGGTTCGCTTCCACGGGTTGTGGCCTAGTTGGTGTAGATCGGCCCGACGCCCAGGCCCCAGACGATCACGGTGAAGGCCATGATCGCCACCAGCACCACCAGGCCCACCGCCAGCACCGAGCTGGAAAACAGGAAGCCTTCGTCCGGGTCGATGCTCATAAAGGTAGGCAGGCCCACGTACAGCAGGTACACCGTGTAGCAAATGGCAGCGGTGCCCACCATCATGCCCAGCCACATATGCGGATACAGCGCCGCCAGCCCGCCGATAAACAGCGGGGTGGCCGTGTAGGTGGCAAAGGCCACGCATCGCGGCAGGCTGGGTTGTGCATCGTAGGTACGGGCCATCCAGTGAATGAATGCGCCCATCACGGCCACGCCCACCAGCATGGCGGCGTAGGACAGCAGGGTCATCCACAGGGCGCTGTCCAGAGTCAGCATCACCGGCGCGCGGTTACCGATTACCCAGCCCACCTGGGTAGTGCCAATAAATGCAGAAATGGCTGGAATCGCTGCCAGAATTAACGTGTGCGTGAAATACATATGGCCGATGCTTTCTTCGGCATCACCACGGATTTCGCGCCACTCTTTATCGGGGTGGGTGAAAAGGCCCACAACGTGATGGATCATGGCTGTCGCTCCTGTATAAGACGCATCGCCCCCAGTGGGACGCGTGCCGGTCGCGCAGCCAGAACGTATTGAGAAGCAGACAGGCGTGCGGCCTTGATGACAAGTATAGGAAACCTGCCGCCCCATAACCTCGGCTCCTTAGAGCTTATTGTGCTGTCAGAGGCGGTCTTATCGCATTGGCGTCTTTAGGCAGGCAAGGGGTTCGTTGACCGGGTATTTTTCGGTAAAATCCCCGGCTTTTGGTCTTAACTCGCGGAATTGAAGCGCTATGGGCACTCACTCGGTCTCTCAAATCAAACTCCAGAAACGCCTGCGTCGATTGACCGGTGAGGCAATTGCCGATTTCAACATGATCGAGCATGGCGACAAGGTGATGGTCTGCCTGTCGGGCGGCAAGGACAGCTACACCCTGCTTGATGTGTTGCTGCACCTGCAGAAAGTCGCGCCGATCCAGTTCGAGATCGTGGCCGTGAACATGGACCAGAAGCAGCCGGGTTTCCCCGAGGACGTGCTGCCGGCTTATCTAAAGTCGCTGGGTGTGGAATACCACATCGTTGAAAAAGACACTTACTCGGTGGTCAAGGAGCTGATCCCCGAAGGCAAGACCACCTGCTCGCTGTGTTCGCGCCTGCGTCGCGGCACCCTGTACACCTTTGCCGATGAAATCGGTGCGACCAAGATGGCACTTGGGCATCATCGCGATGATATCGTCGAAACCTTCTTCCTCAACATGTTCTTCAATGGCAGCCTCAAGGCGATGCCGCCCAAGCTGCGCTCCGATGACGGGCGCAATGTGGTGATTCGTCCGCTGGCGTACTGCAACGAGAAGGATATCCAGGCCTATTCCGACTGGCAGCAGTTCCCGATCATCCCGTGCAACCTCTGTGGCTCCCAGGAGAACCTGCAGCGCCAGGTGGTCAAGGACATGCTCCAGGAGTGGGACCGCAAGACGCCGGGCCGCACCGAGAGTATCTTTCGCAGCCTGCAGAACGTGATCCCGTCGCAGTTGGCGGACCGTAACCTGTTTGATTTCGCGAGCCTGAAGATCGACGAAAGCGCAACGCCGCGTTTCGTCAACCTGCTCAATCTGTAAATTGCCGAGAGGAGAGGGCATGCGCGACTACAAATGGCTGCACGAATACTGTCTGAACCGCTTTGGTTCGTCAGCCGCACTTGAAGCCCAATTGCCTGTCCCGAGAACTGCGGAACAGTTGCGCCATATCAGCGATGATCGCTACCTGTCGACCCTGGCCCTGCGGGTGTTCCGTGCCGGGCTCAAACACAGTGTGGTTGATGCCAAGTGGCCGGTATTTGAAGAGGTTTTTTTCGGTTTCGACCCGGAGAAAGTCGTGCTGATGGGTGCCGAGCATCTGGAGCGGTTGATGCAGGATGCGCGGATCATTCGCCATCTGGGCAAGCTTAAAAGCGTGCCACGCAATGCCCAGATGGTGCTCGACATTGCCCACGAGTACGGCAGTTTTGGCGCGTTTATCGCCCAGTGGCCAGTGACTGATATCGTCGGTTTGTGGAAGTACCTGGCCAAGCATGGGCATCAGTTGGGTGGTTTGTCGGCTCCACGCTTTTTACGCATGGTTGGCAAGGACACCTTTGTGCCAAGTTATGACGTGGTGGCCGCGCTGAACGCGCAGAAGCTGGTGGACAAGGCACCCACCAGCCTGCGTGACCTGGCGATTGTGCAGAACGCCTTCAACCAGTGGCACGCCGAAAGTGGCCGGCCGATGTGCCAGCTGTCACAGATGCTGGCGTTTACGGTGAATCACTAAGCCGCCGAGCAACTTCAATTGTGGGAGCGAGCCTGCTCGCGAAGGCCGTTCGCGAGCAAGCCCGCTCCCACAACAGCTGCATCACTCGCCGCTCAGGCGTCGATCCAGTTGGTAGCGCCAGCGCACAAACAGCAATGCACTGACAAATACCGCCACGCTGGCGGCGATCTCCAGCAGGCCGAACACCTGGCGGTTCGGGTCGAATGCCGCCAGCGCGCCCTTGATCAGGTACAGGTTGACCACATAGCAGGTGAACGAGTGCCCACGGGGGCTGCCCATCAGCATGCCGGGTACCACAAACATCAAGGGCACCAGTTCGATCAGCAGGATCACCCACGGGCGCGCGCCGTGCAGGTTGGCAAACATCAGGTAATAAACACACAGCAGGGCGATCAGGCCAAAGAAGCACGCCAGGCTCACTACCCGCATCAGCCTTACCCGCGGCTGCAGCCACTCGATGGGCGGCAGCACTTTTGGCTTTTTAGCCACGGTTGCTCTCCAGTTTGCGGGCAATGGTGGCCAAACGCTGACCCAAGGCCCGGCACAGGGCGATTTCGTGCTCGTCCAGCCCGCGCTTGCCGTCGGCACCTGCGTGATGGCTCGGGCCATAGGGCGTTCCGCCTGCCGTGGTGTGCAGCAGGGCCGATTCGCTGTAGGGCAGGCCGGTGACCAGCATGCCGTGGTGCATCAGTGGCAGCAGCATCGACAGCAAGGTACTTTCCTGGCCGCCATGCAGGCTGGCAGTGGAGGTGAACACACCGGCCGGCTTGCCCACCAGCGCGCCGGTCAGCCACAGGTTGCTGGTGCCATCCAGGAAGTACTTGAGCGGTGCGGCCATGTTGCCGAAACGCGTCGGGCTGCCCAGGGCCAGCCCCGAGCAGTTTTTCAGGTCGTCGAGGCTGGCGTACATCGCGCCTTCGTCCGGAATGGCCGGGGCCACGGCTTCACATTCGGCAGAAATGGCCGGCACTGTGCGCAGGCGCGCCTCGAGGCCGCCCTGTTCGATGCCTCGGGCAATTTGCCGGGCCATTTCGCTGGTCGAACCGTTGCGGCTGTAGAACAGAACCAGAATATAAGGCGCACTCACGACAGGATCTCCAGGACTTTTTCCGGTGGGCGACCAATCACGGCTTTGTCGCCTGCGACCAGGATCGGCCGCTCGATCAACTTGGGATGTGCAGCCATGACGTCGATCAGCTGCGCGTCAGTGAGACCGCTGTCTGCCAGGTTGAGGGCCTTGTACTCGTCTTCGCCGCTGCGCAGCAATTGCCGTGCGCTGATGTTCAGCTTGGCCAGCAGGTCGCGCAGTTGGGCGGCGCTCAGCGGCGTTTCGAGGTAGCGCACCACGGTAGGGGTCAGGCCGCGGGCTTCGAGGAGTTCGAGCGCACCGCGGGATTTCGAGCAGCGCGGGTTGTGATAAAGCGTCAGATCGGTCATGTGCGGGTCGCATCTTGCGTAAGGTGGCGGCTATTCTACCTGCCTGACGGGCGCGCCTGAACCGTATGCGGTAAATGGCCGCTCGCTGATGTATTTTTGTATGTATTTACCGGGAAGGATCAACGCATGTTTAAGCGACTCATGGCAGCAGTTACCGTCTGCGCCACATTATTGCTGGCCGGCTGCGGAAATGATTATGGGGTCGATCAGCACGGACAGAAGATCGCCTCGGAGCGTCTGGACAAGCAATGGAAGGTCATCAACTACTGGGCCGAGTGGTGTGGCCCGTGTCGTATCGAGATTCCTGAACTCAACTCGCTGGAAAAACAGCTTCAGGGGCAGTCGGTGGGAGTGTTCGGGGTCAACTACGATGGTTTGCAGGGCAAGGAGCTGAGCGACGCGAGTACCGCGCTGGGCATCACCTTTACCGTGCTGGCGCAGGATCCGGCGGAGGTGTTCGATTTGCCACGCAGCGAAGCCTTGCCGGTGACTTATATCCTGGATGAGAAAGGCAAGGTGCGGGCGACCTTGATGGGCGAGCAGACCGCGGCCGGTGTGTTGGCGAAGATCAAGGAATTGAGAGGGGCCTGAGTCGAAGCCATCGCGAACAAACCCGCTCCCACAGGCTGGCACCAGTCTGTGGGAGCGGGCTTGCTCGTGATTCAAGCGCCGCGGTATCAGCCTTCTTCAGGCCAAAGCCGCAGCGGCTTGCCCTGTTCAGGCCAGAATCGCACCTGCTCGATCGGCGATATGTCCCAGCGCTGTACGGTCTGCAAGGCCTCGAAGAATCGCTGCTCCTGCTCCATCAACGCCGGCGCACAGGCCTTGCGGGTACTGCCTACGCCACCAAAGGTCAGCTTGTCGCCGTCGAGGGTGTAAGGTGCGAACCAATGGTTGCAACCGCCACTGCCATAGGCCCGGCCAGCATCGTCCAGGGTGACGGTCAGGTGGCTGTTGTCGATCAGCGGTCGTTCGCCGATCCACTCCAGCACGTAGGTGTGGTTTTGCTGCAACTTCACCGGATCACCCGCACACCCCGTCAGGCTTGCTCCCAGCACGGCCAGCAGGATCAAGCGTTTCATTGCGCGGCCTTTTGGCATTGCGGGCACAGGTGCTTGCTGCCTTCAGTGCTCCAGCCCAGCTCGGCAATCCGCGCCGTGGCTGCGGGCTTTTGCGCCTTGGTGCCGAGTTTGGCGTCGACTGCGAACTCGAACTTCAGCTCTTTGGCGCAAGCATCGCAGTTGACCTGCCATTCATGAATCGCCAATTCGCCGAACACCGGCCCTTTGGTGACGGCAACCCACTGGCCACGCGGGTTGATCAGGTGGCGCACCTTGTCGACGCTCAAACGCATGGACAAGGTCTTGCTGCCCTTGAGGGACACAATCAGCACGTCACCGGCTTGAATCGAGCCGCCGTTGCCGGTGACTTGATACAGGCCCGGCGCCAGAGCGCGGCATTCAATCAGGGTGTGCTGCGGGTTAAGCAGGCTGTAGCGGAAATCGTGTTCGACCATGGGTCCTCCAAGTAAGTCGCTATGCTAGCACGCAGGCATCAAAGTCCAGACTCAACCTTCGATCAGGTTTTGCGCCGTACCGTTTCTCCAGGCTGCGATATTGCTCAAGGTCGTGCTGGCAATTGCATTCAGCGCCTCGCGGGTCAGAAACGCCTGATGGGCCGTGATGATCACATTGGGGAAGGTCAGCAGCCGGGCCAGCACGTCATCCTGCAAGGGCAGGTCGGAGCGGTCCTCGAAGAACAGTTGGGCCTCTTCTTCGTACACATCCAGCCCAAGATAGCCCAATTGGCCACTTTTCAGCGCCTCAATCAGCGCCGGCGTGTCGACCAGCGCCCCCCGTCCGGTGTTGATCAGCATGGCGCCGTGCATGAGGGTGGCCAGGCTGGTGGCGTTGATCAGGTGCTTGTTGTCTGCGGTCAACGGGCAGTGCAGGGAAATGATATGCGAACCGGCCAGCAGTTCGGGCAGGCTGACGTAGCGAGCGCCCAGCGCCAGCAGTTCGGCGTTTGGATAAGGGTCGAAGCACAGCAGCTTGCAGCCGAAACCGGCCATGATCTTGCCGAATGTGGCGCCGATCTGGCCGGTGCCCACCACGCCCACGGTCTTGCCCACCAGATCGAAACCGGTCAGCCCGTGCAGAGTGAAGTCGCCTTCGCGGGTGCGGTTGTAGGCGCGGTGCAAGCGGCGGTTGAGCGCCAGGATAAGGGCCACGGCATGTTCGGCGACGGCGTGGGGGGAGTACGCGGGTACGCGCACCACACTCAGGCCCAGGCGTTTGGCGGCGGGCAGATCCACATGGTTGTAGCCGGCCGAGCGCAGGGCGATCAGGCGGGTGCGGCCAGCAGCCAGTTGCTCCAGCACCGGAGCGCTGAGGTCGTCGTTGATAAACGGACAGATCACTTCGTAGTCATGGGCCAGTGCTACGGTGTCCAGGGTCAGGCGCGCGGGCTGGAAATGCAGTTCGTTACCGTCGTCTTGTGCGGCCGCGATGAAACTGTCGCGGTCGTAGGTCTGGCTGCTGAAAAGAATCGTGCGCATGGGGTCTTCCTTGGTCTGTAACTACAAATCGGCTTTTGTGGGAGCGGGCTTGCTCGCGATGGCATCACGGCGGTTTACCTGACATACCGCGCCGCCCGAATCGCGAGCAAGCCCGCTCCCACACCATGATTTTGCTATGCCGTACTCCGTGCCTCTTTGGCCAAACGGGTGATGGCCAGGTCCAGTTCGTCGAGGGCGGCATCGGCGTTGGGGCTGGTTTGCTTGAGCAGGGTCTCGCTGCGCTGGCAGGCCGCACGCAATTGCGGTACGCCGCAGTAGCGGGTTGCGCCGTGCAAGCGGTGGACGCGTTCGATCAACGCGTTGTTGTCTCTGGCCTCACGGGCCTGGCGGATAGCGTCGCGGTCGGCTTCCAGCGAAGCCAGCAGCATGGCCAGCATGTCGATGGCCAGATCCGCCTTGCCTGCCGCCAGTCGCAGCCCCTCATCGTGGTCGAGGACGAGCAGTTGCGTGGTGTGACGGGCCGGTTCGTGCGAGTTGTCGCTGGCCTGATTGCGCAAGGCCAAGCCCGTCCACTTCAACACCACTTGGGCCAACTGCCGTTCGCTGATCGGTTTGGTCAGGTAGTCGTCCATGCCGCTTTGCAGCAAGGCGCGTTTTTCGTTGGCCATGGCGTGGGCTGTGAGTGCAACGATCGGCAGCGGCGTACAGTGGCGCTCGCTTTCCCACTGGCGCAGGACTTCGGTGGTCTCGCGCCCGTCCATGCCGGGCATTTGCACATCCATCAGCACCAGATCGAAATCGTGTGCCTTGACCGCATCAATGGCGGCATAACCGCTGTCCGCTGCAGTCACCTTAGCGCCCATACCTTCAAGCAGGGTTTGCACCAGCAGCAGATTGGCCGGGTTGTCATCCACACACAGAATGCGCGGCGCGCGGCTGGCCAGCGGTTCGCCGGGTTCGCTGCGGGTTTGTCGCGGGCTGACCAGGTCGGCCAGGGCCCGACGCAGTTTGCGGGTGCAGGCGGGTTTGGCCTGGAGCTGGCTGTGGGGGTTGTCCACCACCGCGTTGAACAGGCCCTGCTCGGTGGTCGGGCACAGAACCAGTACCTTGCAACCCAGGTGCTCGAGATCCCATATGTGCTGGTTGAGACGCTCTGGCGGGGTGTCATTGGCCGTTACGCCCAGAACTGCCAGATCAATAGCCTGGGCGGTCTGGTGAGCGCCGGTCACACAATTGGTGAGGTTTTCCAGAGTAGTGCAGGGCGTGACTTCCAGGCCGCAGTCTTCCAGTTGATGGTGCAGGGCCTGGCGGGCCAAGTCGTGTTTTTCCAGGATGGCTACGCGCCGGCCCAGCAGCGGCGCGCCGGGCAAGTCTTCGACATCATCGCGAGCCTTGGGCAGCCTGACGCTGATCCAGAACACCGAGCCTTCGCCAGGGGTGCTTTCAACGCCGATTTCGCCGCCCATCTGTTCGACCAGTCGCTTGGAAATCACCAGCCCCAACCCGGTGCCGCCGGGCTGGCGAGACAGTGAGTTGTCAGCCTGGCTGAAAGCCTGGAACAGGGCGCGGATATCCTGGGCGGTCAGGCCGATGCCGGTGTCCTGCACGCTGATGCGCAGTTGCACACTGCCGTCGGTTTCATTTTCGTCCTGGTCTTCAAGCATGGCCCGCACCGCGATAGTGCCCTCGCGGGTGAACTTGATGGCGTTGTTGATCAGGTTGGTGAGGATTTGCTTGAGCCGCAGCGGGTCGCCGATCAGCGACAGCGGGGTGTCGCGATACACCAGGCTGACCAGTTCCAGGCCCTTGTCGTGGGCCGAAGGGGCGAGGATGGTCAGGGTGTCTTGCAGCAGGTCGCGCAAATTGAACGGAATGCTGTCGAGCACCAGCTTGCCGGCTTCGATTTTCGAAAAATCGAGAATCTCGTTGATGATGCCCAGCAGGTTGTCGGCCGATTTTTCGATGGTGTTCAGGTAGTCGAACTGGCGCGGGGTCAACTCGCTTTTTTGCAGCAGGTGGGTAAAACCGAGGATACCGTTGAGCGGGGTGCGGATTTCGTGGCTCATGTTGGCCAGAAACTCGGACTTTATACGGCTGGCCTCCAGGGCTTCCTTGCGGGCCAGATCGAGTTCAAGGTTCTGGATTTCGATGGTTTCGAGATTCTGGCGCACGTCTTCGGTGGCCTGGTCGACGCTGTGCTGCAGTTCTTCCTGGGCATTGTGCAGGGTTTCGGCCATGCGGTTGATGCCCGAGGCCAGTTCGTCAAGTTCGTGGCTGCCCAGTGGCGGCAGGCGGGTTTCCAGATGTCCGTCCTTGAGCTGGGCCACGGCTTGTTTGATTTGCCCCAGCGGTGCGTTGATGGTGCGGCTCATGCGCAAGGCCAGCAGGGTGGTCAGCACCAGCCCGGTGACGATCAGCAACAGGCTGGCAAACAGGTTGCGATAGCTGCGCAGCAGCATGCCGTTATGGGACAGCTCCAGTTCGACCCAGCCCAGCAGGCGATGGGCTTCGTTAGGGATCACATCCCCGGCCAGGTTGCGATGGCGGCCAAATACGGGCAATAAATAGCGCGTGGCATCGTTGTCGGTGCGCTGTTGCAGATGGGTACTGCTGCCCAGTGGAGCCTGATTGAGCATGATCGGCCCGGCATGGGCCAGCGGTTCGTGGTTGGCGTTGAGGAACGCCACGGCGCGCACATCCTGTTGTTCCAGAGATTCGGTGGCGATACGGGCCAGCAATGCGGTGTCGTGGCGCCCCATGGCGGGGGCGACCAGGGGGGCGAGTTGTTCGGCGATCATTTCCCCGCGCTGCAACAGTTGCGATTGCAGTTCGGACTGTTGCAGCCAGGTGAAATAGCCGCCGAGCACGCTTGCCATCAAACTGACGGGCAATAGCGTTAACAGCAATACGCGGCCTTTGATACCGAGGTTTTTAAGCACACAACTCTCCAGCCCTGCATTCTTTTAAGAGTGATCCGGGCTTCCCGCCCGGATCAGGTGGCAGTGTAGCCATATGGTGCCCGGCAAATCTTTGAAAATTTGCCATCAATTTCGGTTTATCAGACGGGGTAAAGCCCGTGCCGGTTGCCCGCAGGGGCTCAATCTTGAATAATCGCCGATTGAGAATTACTTGCAGACGCTAATGAATCCCGTAGCTGTTAGCCCCTCGCGCCTACTGACCATTGAAGACGACCCCGTACTGGGCGCCTATCTGCACGAGCAGCTGGGGCGTTGCGGGTTTGACGTTATCTGGTGCCAGAATGGCCTGGAAGGTCTGGCCCGTGCCCGCCAGGAGCACTTTGACGTGGTGCTGATGGATATCCTGCTGCCCGGCATGAATGGCTTGCAGGTGCTGACGCAACTGCGCCAGACCCACGCCTTGCCGGTGATCCTGATGTCGGCGCTGGGTGCCGAGGCCGACCGTATCAGCGGTTTCCAGCTGGGCGCCGATGATTATTTGCCCAAGCCGTTCAGCATGGCCGAACTGCGGGTGCGCATCCAGGCCATCTTGCGTCGAGTGGCCCTGGATCGCATGCCTGGCGCCCCAACGGTGCTGGAACTGCCACCGGCCGAGAGCGGTTTGCTGTTCGACGACGAGGCGTGCGATGTGCGCCGGGGCGAGCAATGGGCCGGGTTGACCCGCAGCGAGTTCCGTCTGCTCGATACCCTGCAGCGCAATGCCGACGAAGTGTTGAGCAAGGCCTTTCTCTATCAGCAGGTCTTGCAGCGCGGCTATGCAGCCCATGACCGCAGCCTGGACATGCATATCAGCCAGATCCGGCGAAAGCTCAAAACTATCGGCTATTACCAGCATGAAGTACGCACGGTGTGGGGCAAGGGCTATGTCCTTAGTGCCAGCGATGCCCCGTAAGGTGCCCGGCAAGAATTCGGTGTTCTGGAAGCTGGCGTGTTTGCTGGTGGTTTTCTGCTTGCTGATGATCTGGCTCAGTTGGTCCTGGGGTCGCTATATGGACAAGCGCACCGGCTTTTTGTCCGAGCAGGCCCACGGCACCCTGGTGCGCTATGCCGGTGAGGCCGAGCGCGCCTGGGAGAGCGCTCAGCAAGCCGGCGTCGACCAGTGGTTGCAGGGCATGGGGCACAGGGAGCCGGGCTGGGTCGGGGTGATTGGTCAGGACCTGCAGTCGCTGAGCAGCTACCCGCTGAGTGATCGAGAAAGTGAGCGGCTGACCTTTTTGCGCGGCCTGGACTGGCCCATCAGCCATATCAAGACGGCGCGGCCATGGATAAAGGTGCCCTTTCCCCGCGACCCGTCGGCGGGCAGCCTGGTGATCGAGTTGCCGCAACGCTTTATGCCCGGGCGCTCCCAGGTGATCTGGCGGATTGTCACCAACGGCGTAATTCCTGGCTTGCTGACCCTGTTGCTGTGCGTGGGCCTGTACCGCGTGCTGATCGTGCCGCTTAACCATCTTCGCGAACAGGCCAATGCCTGGCGGGCTGATCAACTGGGGGCGCGGCTATCGAGCCAGATCACCAGCCGCCAGGACGAACTGGGTGAGCTGGCGCGGGCGTTCGATCAGATGTCCGAGCGCTTGCAGAGTACGGTCTCGCAACAGCAGCAATTGCTCCGCGACTTGTCCCATGAGCTGCGCACGCCCTTGAGCCGTTTGCGGGTAGCCTGTGACAGCGAGCAGGGGGGCGAGGCCTTGCGTGAGCGCCTGGGCCGTGAAGTCGACGGCATGCAACGGCTGGTCGAAGACACCTTGCAACTGGCTTGGCTGGATGCCGAGCGCGGGCCGCTGCCGGTGGAAGACATTCAGGTGCCGGCGCTGTGGGAGATGCTCACCGAAAACGCCCGCTTTGAAAGTGGCTGGCCGCAATCGCGACTGCCTTGTCTGGTGGATGAGCATTGCTGGGTGCGCGGGCATCTCAACAGCCTGGCTCAAGCCATGGAAAATATCCTGCGCAATGCCATTCGCCATTCACCACCCGAGGGTATCGTCAGCCTTGATGGCCGGCGCGAAGGCAATATGTGGCACCTGTGGCTCGATGACCAGGGCGCAGGTGTGGCACCTGAAGAACTGGAGCGGATCTTTGCGCCTTTTACCCGCCTTGATGGCTCGCGTCCCGGCGATGGCGGCTTTGGTCTGGGCCTGAGTATTGCGCGCAATGCCCTGCGGCTGCAGGGTGGCAGTTTGTGGGCAGAGAACCACGGCGGCGGGTTGCGGGTGCATGTTCGTTTGCTTGCCGGACATGCCGCGTAAACGCTCAGGCCGCGGCTGTACAGACATCCCTGTGGGAGCGGGCTTGCCCGCGATGGTATCAGTCCGTTTTACCTGACAGAGCGCGGCGTCAGAATCGCGGGCAAGCCCGGCTCCCACAGGAATTATTGTGATGGGTTTGCGGCGCTTATAGCCTTTAACCATAAGCACCGTACTTTGCGTGATATGGGCTGTCGGCGTTTGTCGGTATGATGTGCGGCCCCGCGGTCTGGATTGCGAATACGCCATGACATTGCAGTACCCAACTATCGCCGATTGCGTCGGCAACACTCCTCTGGTGCGCTTGCAGCGCCTGGCTGGAAACACCACCAACACCTTGTTGCTCAAGCTCGAAGGGAATAACCCTGCAGGCTCGGTCAAGGACCGTCCGGCTCTGTCGATGATTGCCCGCGCCGAAGCGCGCGGCCAGATCCAGGCTGGCGATACCCTGATCGAAGCCACCTCGGGCAATACCGGGATTGCCCTGGCCATGGCCGCGGCGATCAAGGGCTACAAGATGATCCTGATCATGCCCGACAATTCCAGCGCCGAGCGCAAGGCGGCCATGACCGCCTACGGTGCCGAGTTGATCCTGGTCAGTCAGGAAGAGGGCATGGAAGGCGCCCGCGACCTGGCCGACAAGATGCAGGCCCAGGGCCTGGGCAAGGTGCTCGACCAGTTTGCCAACGGTGACAACCCCGAGGCTCACTACACCGGTACGGGCCCGGAAATCTGGCGTCAGACCAACGGTACCATCACCCACTTCATCAGTTCGATGGGTACTACCGGTACCATCATGGGCGTGTCGCGCTACCTCAAGGAGCAAAACCCGGGCGTGCAGATCGTCGGTTTGCAGCCGATGGAAGGCGCTGCCATTCCGGGCATCCGCCGCTGGCCGACCGAGTACTTGCCCAAGATCTACCAGGCCGACCGCGTAGACCGCATCGTCGACATGGCCCAGCGCGAAGCCGAAGACGTCACCCGCCGACTGGCCCGTGAAGAAGGCATTTTCTGTGGTGTGTCCTCGGGCGGGGCGGTGGCAGCGATGCTGCGCCTGAACCAGGAAGTCGAAAACGCGGTGATGGTCGCGATCATTTGTGACCGAGGCGACCGTTATCTGTCGACCGGCATTTACGATGCGCCCAACTGATGGCCAAGCAAGAGAGAGGCCTGCGCTTCCAGCCTGCTGGCGGCACCAAGGCTGCGCAAGTGCCTGCGGGCAAGAAACAGCGTTTGAATATCGAGCGCCTGGCCAACGACGGCCGCGGTATTGCCTTTATTGAAGGGCGTACCTGGTTTGTTTCGGGGGCTCTGGCCGGTGAAGAAGTCGAAGCCCGGGTGCTGGGTGCCCATGGCAAGGTCGTTGAAGCCCGTACCGAGCGTGTTTTCAAGGCCAGCGAGATCCGTCGCCAGGCACCCTGTGCCCATGCGGGCAAGTGCGGCGGCTGCAGCGTGCAGCATTTGCCCCATGAAGAGCAGCTTGCACTGAAACAGCGCATGCTCGCCGAGCAACTGTCCCGCGTGGCCGGTGTCGAACCTCAAGAGTGGGCAGCGCCGCTGACCGGTCCCGAGTTTGGCTACCGCCGCCGGGCACGTATCGCCGTGCGCTGGGATGCGCGGGCCAAGCACCTGGACGTGGGTTTCCGTGCTGCTGGCAGCCAGGACATCGTCGCCATCGATCACTGTTTGGTTCTGGTACAGGCTTTGCAACCTATCATGACCGGGCTGCCCGCCATGTTGCGTCAACTGGGCAACCCCAAGGCACTGGGCCACGTGGAGTTGTTCAGTGGTTCGGCGATTGCGGTTTTGCTGCGCCATATGGCGCCGCTGAGCGCTGCCGACATGCAGGTCCTTGAGGCATTTTGCATTACCCATAACGCCCAATTGTGGCTGCATGGCGAAGGCGAGCCACAGCCGGTCGATTTGACCCGGGCCTTGGGCTATCGTCTGGAAACATGGGATTTGCAGCTGGCGTATCGCCCCGGGGATTTTGTCCAGGTCAATGCCGGCGTCAACGAAGCCATGGTGGCTCAAGCCATAAAGTGGCTTGCGCCACAAGCTGACGAACGGATTCTTGACTTGTTCTGTGGGCTGGGTAACTTCGCATTACCACTGGCACAAAAAGCGCGTGAAGTCGTGGCTGTTGAAGGTGTTGCGACCATGGTCGAACGCGCCGCGCAAAACGCGGTCAGTAACAGCCTGCATAATGCAGTGTTTTTTCAGGCCGATCTGTCACAGCCGCTGGTGGATGCAACCTGGGCCAAAGCCGGCTTCAGTGCCGTACTGCTTGATCCGCCTCGCGACGGCGCTTATGAAGTGGTACGAAAGTTGTCTGGCCTGGGTGCCAAACGTTTGGTGTATGTGTCGTGCAACCCGGCCACCCTGGCGCGCGACACGGTTGAACTGATTAAACAGGGTTACCGGTTAAAACGTGCCGCAATCCTCGACATGTTCCCGCAAACAGCGCATGTCGAGGCGATGGCGTTATTTGAAGCAGACTAGGATGTCTGTCTATTTCAACGGGCCCGCAACCCGCGACGCTATGCCCTGTAGCGCGCGGTTGGGATCAGGGCCTGTGATTTCGGCGCATTGAACCTGCGCTGTAGGGAAGGTAAGCAAGATGGTACAGGTCAGAGCACACCAGCCGATCAACACCGACGGCAGTCTCAACCTCGAGGCATGGCTGGATCATGCGGTGAGTGTCGATGTGGCGCTGGACCGTGAAGCCTTGAAAGAAGCGTGTGAGTTTGCACGCGAGGCCGAGCAGCAAGCCAATGCGGCGAAAAACCTGTGGGCCGAGGGCACCTCAAGCTTTCGTACCGGGTTGGAAATCGCCGAGATATTGGCCGATCTGAAACTGGATCAGGATTCCCTGGTTGCCGCGATTCTCTATCGTTGCGTGCGCGAAGGGCAGGTGCTGTTGCCTGCCGTCAGCCAGCGCTTCGGTCCGGTGGTGGCCAAACTGATTGATGGTGTACTGCGCATGGCGGCCATCAGTGCCAGCCTCAGCCCCCGTCAATCGATGGTGCTGGGCACCCAGGGCCAGGTCGAAAACCTGCGCAAGATGCTGGTTGCCATGGTTGATGACGTGCGCGTGGCACTGATCAAGCTGGCTGAACGTACCTGCGCGATTCGCGCGGTCAAAAATGCCCCGGACGAGAAGCGCAACCGCGTCGCCCGCGAGGTGTTCGATATTTATGCGCCATTGGCGCACCGCCTGGGCATCGGCCACATCAAGTGGGAGCTGGAGGACCTGTCCTTCCGCTATCTGGAGCCCGAGCAGTACAAACAAATCGCCACCTTGCTGCATGAGCGCCGCCTCGACCGAGAGCGCTTTATCAGCGATGTGATGAACCAGTTGCGTACCGAGCTGGAAGCCACCGGCGTGACCGACGCCGACATCAGCGGCCGGGCCAAGCACATCTACTCGATCTGGCGCAAAATGCAGCGCAAGGGCCTGGCCTTCAGCCAGATCTATGACGTGCGTGCCGTACGGGTACTGGTGCCGGAAATGCGCGACTGCTATACCGCGCTGGGCATCGTCCATACCCTGTGGCGGCATATCCCGAAGGAATTCGACGACTATATCGCCAACCCCAAGGAGAACGGCTACCGCTCGCTGCATACTGCCGTGATCGGGCCTGAAGGCAAGGTCCTGGAAGTGCAGATTCGCACCCATGCCATGCACGAAGAGGCCGAGCTGGGGGTTTGCGCGCACTGGCGCTACAAGGGCACTGACGTCAAGGCCGGGTCCAACCAGTACGAAGAGAAAATCTCGTGGCTGCGCCAGGTGCTGGAGTGGCACGAAGAACTGGGCGATATCGGTGGCCTGGCCGATCAGCTGCGCGTCGATATCGAGCCGGACCGGGTGTATATCTTCACCCCTGACGGGCATGCCATCGACCTGCCCAAGGGGGCGACGCCGCTGGACTTTGCCTACCGGGTTCACACCGAGATTGGCCACAACTGCCGTGGTGCCAAGATCAACGGGCGCATCGTGCCGCTCAACTACAGCCTGCAGACCGGTGAGCAGGTCGAGATCATCACCAGCAAGCACGGTACGCCGAGCCGCGACTGGCTGAACCCGAACCTGGGCTATGTCACCACCTCGCGGGCGCGGGCGAAAATCGTCCACTGGTTCAAGTTGCAGGCGCGCGATCAGAACGTCGCTGCCGGCAAAACCATGCTCGAGCGCGAACTCGGCCGTTTGGGCCTGCCGGCGGTGGATTACGAGAAGCTCGCCGACAAGGCCAACATGCGAACCGCCGAGGACATGTACGCGGCGCTCGGGGCTGGCGACTTGCGCCTGGCGCAGTTGATCAACCTGGCCCAGCAACAGGTCGAGCCTGAGCGCGGCAGCGAGCAGATGGAGCTGATCCCGCGTAAGGCCACGGGCTACAAGCCGGGCAAGCGTGGAGACATCCAGATCGAAGGCGTCGGCAACCTGCTGACCCAGATGGCCGGGTGCTGTCAGCCGCTGCCGGGGGATGCGATTGTCGGTTACATCACCCAGGGCCGTGGCGTCAGCATTCACCGCCAGGACTGCGCCTCGGTGCTGCAACTGGGCAGTCGTGAGCCGGAGCGGATGATTCAGGTCAACTGGGGGCCGATCCCGGTCTCGACCTATCCGGTGGATATCGAAATCCGCGCCTACGATCGTTCGGGCTTGTTGCGTGATGTGTCGCAGGTGTTGCTCAACGAACGGATCAACGTGCTGGCGGTCAACACCCGCTCGAACAAGGAAAACAACACCGCGTTGATGACCTTGACCATCGAGATCCCGGGGCTGGATGCGCTGGGGCGTTTACTGGGGCGGATCTCGCAACTGCCGAACATCATCGAAACCCGCCGGATCGGGCGTAGTGAGCCGCGCTGATCCTTTGTGGTAGCGGGCTTGCTCGCGATTGCATCTCCTCGGTGAGTCAGCTGTACCGGGGTGTTCATATCGCGAGCAAGCCGCTCCCACAGGGTGTGGTTAGCGTGTGCCAAAGGATTACAGATGTACAACCTCGACGACCTGCTGCACCTCATGGCCCGCCTGCGTGACCCGCAGTACGGCTGCCCGTGGGATATCAAGCAAACGTACGCCACTATCGTGCCTTATACCCTCGAAGAGGCCTACGAGGT
Source organism: Pseudomonas bubulae (assembly GCF_900618535.1). GTDB lineage: Bacteria > Pseudomonadota > Gammaproteobacteria > Pseudomonadales > Pseudomonadaceae > Aquipseudomonas > Aquipseudomonas bubulae. The sequence continues at coordinate 770,974 of NZ_UYJA01000002.1, forward strand.
CGCTGACGCCATTGAGCAGGGTGACTTCGAGCACCTGCAGGGCGAACTCGGCGATTTGCTGTTTCAAGTGGTGTATTACAGCCAGCTGGCTCGGGAAGAAGGCCGTTTCGAGTTTGCCGGGGTGATCGACAGCATTACCCGCAAGCTGATCCGCCGTCACCCCCATGTCTTTCCCACCGGTGACCTGTATGCGCCGCTGGATGTGCCTCGCTTGAGCGAAGAACAGGTCAAGGTACGCTGGGATGAGATCAAGGCCGAGGAGCGCGCAGAAAAGTCTACCGCCCCCGAGCAGTTGTCCTTGCTTGACGATGTGCCCGTCGCCTTGCCTGCCCTGTCCCGCGCCGCCAAGCTGCAAAAGCGCGCCGCCCAGGTCGGTTTTGACTGGCCAGCGGCATTGCCGGTGCTGGACAAGGTGCGTGAAGAGCTGGATGAAGTGCTGGAGGCCATGGCCGACAACGATTCGGCGGCCATTCATGACGAAATCGGCGACCTGCTGTTTTCCGTGGTCAACCTGGCCCGTCATCTTAAAGTGGACCCGGAAACCGCCTTGCGTGGTGCCAATGCAAAATTTGATCGACGTTTCCGGTTTATCGAGCAGGCATTGCGCGATACCCTGCGTCCCATTGAAAGTTGCACCCTTGAAGACCTGGACGCCCTGTGGGGTGAAGCCAAGCGCCAGGAAAAGAATTTGCCCAGCTGCGGCTGAGTTTGCCTAAGTGAGTAAGTAGATGAGCATTTCCCTACGCGACCAGTTGCTCAAAGCCGGACTGGTCAACGAGAAGCAGGCCAAGCAGGCCGGCAAAGAAAAACAGAAACAACAGCGTCTGGCCCACAAAGGCCAGATCGAACTGGACGACACCCAGCAGCGTCTGGCTGCCGAAGCCAAGGCCGAGAAGGTCAAGCGCGACCAGGAACTGAACCGCCAGCAGCAGGAGAAGGTCGAGCAAAAAGCCCGTGCTGCGCAGATCAAGCAATTGATCGAAGTATCACGTCTGCCCAAGCTGACCACTGAGGACTACTACAACTTCGTTGATGACAAAAAGGTCAAGCGCCTGTCGGTCAACACCCTGATGCGCAACAAGCTGGCCAATGGCTCGCTGGCGATCGTGCAGCACCAGGGCGGCTACGAAGTCATCCCCCGTGAAGCTGCACTGAAGATTCAGGAGCGCGATCCGCGCCGGATCGTGCAGCTGAATATCCTGGTTGAGCCGAAAACCCCGGAAGAAGACGATCCGTACGCGGCCTATCAGATCCCTGATGACCTGATGTGGTAGTGCTGGCATAACCTGTGGGAGCGAGCCTGCTCGCGAAAGCGTTCGCTGCTCTTCGCGAGCAGGCTCGCTCCCACAGAGTGTTGCGTTGGCGCATAACAAAACAAACCCCGCTTCGGCGGGGTTTGTGTTTTTCAAGACAGTAGTTTCTTCTGCTCAGGCCTGGCGTTTCTGCGCTTCCAGCTTTTCCAGCTCAGCCTTGTAGCTGTGAGCGTCGCTTTCGCGGTGGAACATGCCTACCAGTATGTCTTCTTGATGCACATCCCATAGGTGTACACCGTGGGCTACCAGTTGGTGGAACATACGTGAATCGTCGCGCTCAGTTACTTTGATAGTCATCTGCTTGCTCCAAATTCTGATGAGGGCCTGCGGCAAGGCGTCGCAGGACTTCTTTATAGAATCTGTTAGCTTCCTAAGTAAATAGCTGATTGTCGCGCTGTCATCTTGCAGAAAATCCTTAAACCCTGCAGCCCTTTAAGCACGGGGTGTTTACGGATTTGTTTAATAGTTTTATGAAAAATGTTTCATGTTTTTGGTGTGTTACAGACCAAAAAAACCTCGCCGAAGCGAGGTTTTTTTGAGGCTTGCAGCTAAAGGCTTGTCGCTTAGTTGCCCTTGACCGTTTTGCCATCCACCGTGCCGTCCAGCAGCATGATGTTGTATTCCTTGCCGTCTTTTTCGACCTGGCGCAGTTTGACCAGCAGCGAACCCCAGTTCTTGGCGAACCACATTTCAGTGATGCGCTTGTTCTGTGTCGGGTCGCGTACGCGCTCAACCTTGATTGCGTCGACCTTGCCAGCCTTGGTTTCAACCACTTCAGGGCCGATCACGCGAAAGTCATAGGTGTCGACGTCATTGCCATCAACCACCTGGTAGCTCATGGACTTTTTGCCGGCTTCTACGTCACGCTGCAGTGCCAGCTGGTAGGTGGACTTGTCGAGCATGCCGCTGAGCAAGGGTACTTTGACAGCGTCGCCCTGATCGGTGCCGGTGACCATCTTGGCCGCCCAGTCGAAATCCAGATCGATCTTCTTGGCTTTTCCCAGGCCGCCACGTTCAAAGTGGTAGGTCAGCGGGATCAGCGTGTTTTTCTCGATTTTGAGGGTGCTTTCTTCGTTCAGGCTGGCTACCAGCATTGAAGCCTTGAAATTCAAGGTCCAGATACCATTGTCACCCTTGGTCAGGCTGCGCTCGGCAGAACCGCTCATGGGCAGCTGTTTCCAGTCTGCGGTGTAGCTGGCCTTGAAAGGCTGAAGATCGGCCGCTTGGACTGCTGGAATAGCCAGCAGGCTAAGGGCGAGAAGCAGGGCACGACGCATAAGTTCTCCTAGGTTCGTATCAAGTGGCCGCTGGCCGCAAGTAATTGACCGTCCAATAATGCGCCTCGCTCGTCAAGTGACAAGCGACCTTCGGCAAACCAGCGCACTGCAAGCGGATAAATCCGGTGTTCCTGGGCGTGAACCCGTTGCGCCAGGCTATGTGGCGAGTCATCGGACTCTACCGGTATCACTGCCTGTACGACCAGAGGTCCGCCGTCGAGTTCCTCGGTCACAAAGTGCACGCTGCAGCCGTGCTCACCGTCTCCTGCTTCCAGCGCCCGCTGGTGCGTGTGCAAGCCCTTGTATTTGGGCAGCAGGGAAGGGTGGATATTCAGCAGGCGACCCTGATAGTGACGCACGAATTCTGCGCTGAGAATGCGCATGAACCCGGCCAGAACCACCAGTTTCGGTTTGAATTCGTCGATGACTTTGATCAATGCAGCATCGAAGGCCTCGCGGCCCTCGAATGCCTTGTGATCCAGTACGCGGGTATCGATACCCGCGTCTTTGGCGCGTTGCAGGCCGTAGGCATCCGCGCGGTTGGAGATCACCGCGCGGATTGTTGCCGGGCTGGCCTTGACGTCATCGCTGTCGATCAAGGCCTGCAAGTTGCTGCCGGTGCCTGAAAGCAGCACCACTACATCACAGGTATCAGGCATTAGTGCGCCTTGATGTTTTGCAGCTCAACTTGCGCAGCGCCTTCAGCGGCGGTTGCGATCTGACCGATGACCCAAGGCTGCTCGCCCGCTTCACGCAGTACGTTCAGCGCGGTTTCAACGTCAGCCTGAGCTACGCAGATGACCATGCCAACGCCGCAGTTCAGCACGCGGTGCATTTCGTGCTCGTCCACGTTGCCTTTTTCCTGCAGCCAGTCGAAGACGGCAGGGCGCTGCCAGCTGGCAACGTCAACCACCGCTTGTGCACCTTTTGGCAGTACGCGCGGGATGTTGTCGAGCAGGCCGCCACCGGTGATGTGGGCCATGGCCTTGACCACGCCGGTTTCCTTGATCAGTTTGAGCAGCGGCTTGACGTAGATGCGGGTCGGCGCCATCAGCAGGTCGGTCAGTGGCTTGCCGTCGAGCTGGATGTTTTCGATGTCGGCACCCGACACTTCGATGATCTTGCGGATCAGCGAGTAGCCGTTGGAGTGCGGGCCCGAGGACGGCAAGGCGAGCAGGGCGTCGCCGGCAGCGACCTTGGAACCGTCGATGATCTCGGATTTTTCTACAACGCCAACGCAGAAGCCGGCCAGGTCGTAGTCTTCGCCTTCGTACATGCCTGGCATTTCAGCGGTTTCGCCGCCAACCAGCGAGCAACCGGACAGTTCGCAGCCAGCGCCGATACCGGTTACCACCTGGGTCGCGGTTTCAACGTTGAGCTTGCCGGTGGCGTAGTAATCAAGGAAGAACAGAGGCTCGGCGCCGCATACGATCAGGTCGTTGACGCACATGGCAACCAGGTCGATACCGATGCTGTCGTGCTTGTTCAGGTTCAGGGCCAGGCGCAGCTTGGTGCCGACGCCGTCAGTGCCGGAAACCAGAACAGGCTGCTTGTAGCCAGCCGGAATTTCGCAGAGGGCGCCAAAACCGCCGAGGCCGCCCATCACTTCCGGGCGTGCAGTGCGCTTGGCCACGCTCTTGATGCGTTCGACCAATGCTTCACCGGCGTCGATGTCTACACCGGCGTCTTTGTAGCTCAGGGATGGTTGCTTGCTCATAATCCAGGCCTTTAGGGGGGATTCGGGGGTATCGACCGAGTTCAGGGGGCAGGCTTGCAAGTGCTCAAGGATTGCACCAGAGCATTTGCAGGGTGCCCGGCTGTTGGCGGTCTGCGAAGGCGCGCGATTTTATCAGGCTTGAAGGGCAGCGGCCATCCTCGGGCCGACAGGCAGGGTTATATCTGGCGAAAAAAACCTTTTTTAGTCGTACTTGGGTCTGCGCACAGGCCTGTATAAGGTATAGAGAGGTTGTGTGACCGCGTGAAAACGCGAAACGGGCGTGAATGATTTGGCCGTGGCCGTGTCAGAAGTCTGTTCGAGTGTTTTTATGGCGTCCTTAATAGGCTGCTTTTTGTCATCGGGAATCTTTCATGCGTTTTAGCCAATTTTTAGCCGTGGGCTGTCTGTCTTTTTTCAGCCTGGCCAGTCATGCCGAAATCCTCACCGGTCTTTATCAGGTGCTCGAGCCAGTCACCACCCAGTCACCTGATGAGCGCACCCAGGCTACGCAAAAGGCCCTGGAAACCCTGGTGTTGCGTCTGACCGGAGATGCCGCGGCGATTAAGAGTCCGGCGCTGGAGGCGATTCGCAAAGATCCGCAGCAAATCATCAGTCGCTACGGCTATGACGCCGGCCCGCCGCAAAGCCTGCAAGTGGACTTCGATCCGGTGAGTACCGATCGTGCGTTGCATCAGGCCGGGCTGTCGCTGTGGGGCAGTAATCGCCCTGCGCTGCTGGGCTGGTGGCTGAATGACTCGGTCGAAGGTTCGAGCCTGGTGGGGGACGGTCAGTCAGTGGCCGAGCCGTTGCGTCGTGCCGCGCAGCATCGGGGTTTGCCATTGCGCTTGCCGTTGGCGGATTTGAGTGAACAGCTTGTGGGTACGGCTGAAAATCTTGAGGGCAGCAATCCTGCGCCTTTAAAAGACGCTTCCGAGCGTTATGGTGCGGACGCATTGCTGGCGGTGCATGCTCGTGAAGATGACGGGCAGTGGAGCGCCAAATGGCGTTTGTGGGTAGGTGATCAGCAGGAGCAGGGCAGCGCTCAGGCTCCTGATCAGGCAGCGCTGGCCGATGCCGTGATGCTTGCGGTCAGCCAGCGTCTGGCGCCGCGCTATGCGGTCAAGCCCGGGGTTTCTTCCGAGCAGTTGCTCGAAGTGCAAGGCATGACGTTGCAGCGTTATGCGCAGCTGGGGCATTTGCTTGAGCCTTTTGGTGCGCAACTCAAGAGCGTTGACGGTGATCGTGTTGTGTACCTGGTAAACGGCAGCGCCGAGCAGTTGCGTTCGCAATTGGGGCTGGCGCAGTTGCAGGAAGTACCGGCGGGGCAAGTGCCTGTTGCGGCTGATGGGGGGCAGGCGTCAAGTGTTGCCTCAGGCCCTGCGGCGCAGTTGCGGTTTCGCTGGTAGGTTGATGTCTTCTTTATATAAGGATGGGGTGGCTCATGGCTGATTCGCGACGGTGGGTGTGGTGGGGCGTGGCGTTGGGATTCGCCCTGTTCGTGTATTTCCTGCATCCGATACTCACGCCTTTTCTGGTCGCCATCGTCCTGGCCTATATGTTCGACCCTGTGGTCGATCGACTGGAAAGGTTCGGGCTTTCAAGAACCTGGGGTGTGGTTGCGGTCTTTACCGTGTTCACTGTCATTTTGATGACATTGCTGCTGGTACTGGTGCCGCTGCTGGCCAAGCAACTGTTGAAGCTCTATCAGTTGGCACCGCAGATCCTCGACTGGCTGCAGCACACGGCAATGCCGTGGGTGCAAGCCAAGTTCGGCTTGAGTGACAGTTTCTGGAAGTTCGACAAGATCAAGGCGGCGATCACCGAGCATATGGGGCAGGCGACTGACATTGTCGGAATCGTCCTGTCCAAGGCCACGGCTTCCAGTCTGGCGCTGATCGGCTTTTTGGCCAATCTGGTGTTGATTCCGGTGGTGGCGTTCTACCTGTTGCGTGATTGGAACATCATGATGGCCAAGATTCGCGGTCTGTTGCCGCGGGCTCGGGCAGATCAGATCGTGTCACTGGCCAAAGAGTGCCACGACGTGCTCGGCGCGTTTGTGCGCGGTCAGTTGCTGGTGATGCTGGCGCTGGGGGTGATCTACTCGGCGGGCCTGATGCTGGTCGGCCTCGAGCTGGGGTTGTTGATCGGCTTGATGGCGGGTATAGCGGCCATCGTGCCGTATATGGGCTTTATTGTCGGCATCGGTGCGGCGTTGGTTGCCGGGTTATTCCAGTTTGGCGGGGATCTGTACCCGATGCTCGGCATCGTGGCGGTGTTTATGATCGGCCAAGCCCTGGAGGGCACCGTGCTTACCCCGCTGCTGGTGGGTGACAAAATCGGTATGCACCCGGTGGCGGTGATCTTTGCGATTCTGGCTGGCGGTGAGCTGTTCGGTTTTACCGGTGTATTGCTGGCCTTGCCGGTAGCGGCCGTGATCATGGTGCTGGTGCGCCATGTGCAGGATTTGTATAAGGATTCCCAGGTCTATAAAGGCAGTGAGGATCCGCAGTTGTAGAGGGTGGGTTGTGAAGCGGCGGGGTTGTCGCGAGGCGGCCCGGCCTTCTTTGTGCGTTCGAGGCGGCTCGCAGGCGCCAGAAAAAGCCCAATCAATCCAAGACCTTAACGCAAACCTTTGATTTTGCTCGTGGTCTGTTACATTGTGTGCCCGGCGACACGGGTATAAACTTTTCAAACCTTACACAGAGGCCACTAACGGTTCGCTTGAACTGTTCAGTCAGCATGAAACCGATTCAGCTGCCCCTAGGTGTGCGTCTGCGTGATGACGCTACCTTCATAAACTACTATCCAGGCGCCAATGCCGCTGCACTCGGCTATGTCGAACGTCTGTGCGAAGCCGACGCCGGCTGGACAGAAAGCCTGATTTACCTGTGGGGCAAACATGGCGTAGGGCGTACGCACCTGCTGCAGGCCGCTTGCCTGCGCTTTGAGCAGATGGGCGAACCGGCGGTTTACCTGCCGCTGGCCGAGTTGCTGGATCGCGGCATAGAAATCCTCGATAACCTTGAGCAGTACGAGCTGGTTTGCCTGGATGACCTGCAGGCGGTGGCCGGGCGTGCTGATTGGGAAGAGGCGCTGTTCCATCTGTTCAACCGGCTGCGTGACAGCGGCCGGCGCCTGTTGATTGCAGCCTCCACCTCGCCTCGAGAATTGCCGATCAAACTGGCAGACCTCAAGTCCCGCCTGACCATGGCGCTGGTTTTCCAGATGCGCCCCCTGTCCGATGAGGACAAGCTGCGGGCTTTGCAGTTGCGTGCTTCACGCCGTGGCCTGCACCTGACTGACGAAGTCGGGCATTTCATTCTCACGCGCGGTACCCGCAGCATGAGTGCCTTGTTTGATTTGCTCGAGCGGCTCGATCAAGCGTCCTTGCAGGCGCAGCGCAAGCTGACCATTCCCTTCCTGAAAGAAACCCTTGGCTGGTAGCTCAGCCCTTCAAACATAAGGGTTGTAGTCGGTTTTGACAGTTTCCAGGCGCCAAAAATCCTGCGCGGCCAAAGGGCTGTGGGCGCAAAATCTGTCGTCAGGGGTGTAAAGCCTTAGATGTCACGACGAAACCATCAAGTCACATTTAGATCGATTGAATTTGCAAATGAGGATCATAGAAGGCATAGTCGCGGCTACTTTTTCTAATAAGCCACGGTCGTGCCCATGCTAAAGCGCTTCGCACCCCTCGTGCCCCTCGCACTCGTTACCCTGTTGTTTGGTTGTACTGCTCACACGCCAGTGTCGCAGCAAGTCGTCCAGGCTCAGGTTCAAAAGTCATCTTCGGTCTCGCAAACTTCCGCTCTTTATCAGGAAGAACTGGCAACCGAAAAAGAACTGGCTGAGTTTTCTGCCAACAGCAAGCCTTATGAATTGCCAGCTCTGGCTGACAGCATTCTAGAGCGCGGTATGTCCTTGATCGGTACCCGTTACCGTTTTGGTGGCACCTCCGAGGCAGGCTTCGATTGCAGCGGCTTTATCGGTTATCTGTTCAAGGAAGAGGCGGGCATGCAATTGCCGCGCTCAACCCGCGAAATGATCAACGTAAAAGCACCGCTGGTCGCACGGAATAATTTGAAACCGGGTGATTTGCTGTTCTTCAGCACCAATGGTCGTGGCCGTGTGAGCCATGCCGGGATTTACCTGGGTGATGACCAGTTTATTCACTCCAGCAGCCGCCGCAGCGGTGGTGTGCGGATTGATAACCTGGGTGACAGCTACTGGAGCAAGACCTTTATTGAGGCCAAACGCGCCCTGGCGATGGCCCCTGCGAGCGTCGTAGCCCGCAAGTAAAGTTAATGTGTTACTTGAAGTTCTGCAGCTAAGAGCTAGAATTAAGTCGCAATGTTAAATTTCTGAAGCCGCGAAGGTGCCCCCTCTCGCGGCTTTGGGGTTCGCGGCCTGAGTTGCCGTATCCAGAATCAGGAACATTCTGTTTATGTCGATCATGGCCCGCGTTGCTCTCCTCACTTTAGCAGCACTGCTCAGTGCCTGCGCCAGCCGCACCCCGCCAGCCCCCGTGGCACAAAAGCCGGTTGTGTTTATCACTCATCCCGAAGAAACCTCGCCGGTTGCCGCAGATGTGCTTTTTCGCGCCCTTGGTCTGGTAGGTACGCCTTATCGCTGGGGCGGCAATACCCCGGATTCGGGGTTTGATTGCAGTGGCCTGATCAAGTACGTGTACAACGACGCCGCGGGTATTTCGTTGCCGCGCACTACGCGCGAGATGATCGTGATGCGTGCGCAGAGCATCGGCCAGGACAAGCTGCAAACCGGTGACCTGCTGTTCTTTGCAACCAATGGTGGCTCCCAGGTCAGTCACGCCGGGATCTACGTAGGCGAAGGGCGCTTTGTCCATGCGCCGGCCACGGGCGGTACGGTCAAGCTGGACAGCCTGAACAAGGCCTACTGGCAGAGGGCTTATCTGAATGCCAAGCGCGTGTTGCCGACCGAGCAGCATTTGGCACGTTTGCCCTAAAGCCCCTCAGCCCAGCCCTCTCCCTCCGGGGAGGGCTAGGGTGAGGGCGGCTCTTGATTAGAAAGCCTATTTTCCCGACACCCGCCAAACCTTGTTGCCTACATCATCGGCCACCAACAAGTCACCTTGCTTGTCGATCACCACGCCCACTGGCCGGCCCATGGCTTTTTCGTCGGCGTTAAGAAAGCCGGTCAGCACATCGATCGGCATGCCCTCCGGTTTGCCGCCGGCAAAAGGCACGAAAATCACTTTGTAACCACTGTGGGGTTTGCGGTTCCAGGAGCCGTGCTGGCCGATAAAGGCACCCTGGGTAAAGCCGGGTAAATGGCTGCCTTCGGCAAACGTCAGCCCCAAAGACGCCGTGTGTGGCCCAACGGCGTAATCCGGGGCAATGGCCTTGGCCACCAGTTCAGGGTTTTGCGGGTTGACCCGCACATCCACATGCTGGCCGTAGTAGCTGTAGGGCCAGCCATAGAAGCCGCCATCCTGGACTGATGTGATGTAGTCAGGCACCAGGTCACTGCCGATTTCGTCACGCTCATTAACTGCTGTCCAGAGCTTGCCGGAGGTGGGTTCCCAGTCCATGCCATTAGGGTTGCGCAGGCCCGACGCAAAAATGCGGTGGCTGCCGGTGGCCGGGTCGACTTCCCAGATCGCGGCGCGACCTTGCTCCTTGTCCATGCCATTTTCGCCCACATTGCTGTTGGAGCCGACGGTCACATATAACTTGGTGCCGTCCTTGCTGGCGATCACGTTTTTGGTCCAATGGTGGTTCAGAGGCCCGCCGGGTAAGTCCACCACCTTGACCGGTTTGGCGCTGATGCTGTTTTCACCGGCTTGATAGGGGAAGCGCAACAGCTTGTCGGCATCTGCCACATACAGATCGTTACCCACCAGCGTCATGCCAAAGGGAGAGTTCAGGTTCTCGATAAACACGGTGCGGGTTTCGGCGACGCCATCGTGGTCCGCGTCGCGCAGCAGGGTAATCCGGTTTGCACTTGGCACTCCGGCCCCGGCGCGGGACATGACCTTGTCTGCGATCCAGCCCTTGATGCCCTTGCTGTCATCCGGCTTGGGCGGCGAATTGGATTCGGCCACCAGCACGTCGCCGTTGGGCAGTACATAGAGCCAGCGCGGGTGGTCGAGGTTCTGGGCGAAAGCGGCGACGTGCAAGCCGTGGGCAGCCACTGGGGTGGCATTATCGGGCCAGCCGATGGCGGGGGCGATATTGACCGTTGGAATCAGGGTTTTATTGGGTTCGGGAAGCTTGGGTGATGGGCCGGTACCCTCACTGACTTGCAGGGTCGAGCTTTCGCCGCAAGCGACCAATCCTGCGGCAAGAACAATAACAACGGCGTGCTGGCGCTTGAGCATGTGGTTCTCCATAAGATCTTGTCTGGTAGTAGAGAAGCGTAGCTGTTTAAAGGTTCAGCCCGGGCGCCGGATAAAGCCTTTAGGCGCCGGCTTTAATTGACGCTCCACCCCCAACCCTCTAACCTTCGCGGCTTGTTTCAGGTGCTCTGTGGCCATGGGTCGACAGAGTGAAACAGGGAAGCCGGTGAGGGCGTGTTGGACCTACACAACCGCCACGATCCCGGCGCTGCCCCCGCAACGGTAAACGAGTCAAAGCCACGCTCAGTGCCACTGTGTTTTTTGCACGGGAAGGCGCGTGGACAAGGGTGCACCCTACAGGTGCCGCCCGCTTGTGAGCCCGGAGACCGGCCTGATCCATCCACCACTCTCGCGGCGGGCGATGCAGTGTGTTTTTTTAATTTCCCCCGCCTCCCGTTTGCATCATCGAACCCAACGGAGAGTTGCCATGAATGAATCCCCCGAACGCGACGAACGCCATCAGGCGCGCATGCTGCGCAAAAAAGCGGTTATGGACGAGCGCATTGCCAGCTCGCCCAATGAATGCGGACTGCTGCTGGTATTGACCGGCAATGGCAAAGGCAAGAGCAGTTCTGCGTTTGGCATGCTGGCCCGGGCCATGGGCCACGGCATGCAGTGCGGCGTGGTGCAGTTCATCAAGGGGCGCAACAGCACCGGTGAGGAGATTTTCTTCCGCCGTTTTCCCGAGCAGGTGCGCTACCACGTGATGGGTGAAGGCTTTACCTGGGAAACCCAGGACCGCCAGCGCGATATCGCCGCCGCCGAAGCCGCGTGGGAAGTGTCCCGCGAGATGCTGCGCGATCCGTCCATTGGGTTGGTGGTGCTCGATGAGCTGAATATCGCGCTCAAGCACGGCTACCTCGATCTGGAACAGGTGCTCGCCGACCTGCAAGCCCGTCCGCCCATGCAGCATGTGCTGGTCACCGGCCGTGGCGCCAAACCTGAATTGATTGATCTGGCTGATACCGTGACTGAGATGGCGGTGGTCAAACACGCTTTCCAGGCCGGGATCAAAGCCCAGAAAGGCATCGAATTGTGAGTGTTGAAGTATGAGAGCGTCACGTCATTGCCCGGCGGTGCTGATCGCCGCGCCGGCTTCCGGTCAGGGCAAGACCACGGTTACAGCGGCTTTGGCCCGGTTGCATCGCAATCAGGGGCGCAAGGTGCGGGTATTCAAGTGCGGCCCGGATTTTCTCGACCCCATGATCCTGGAGCGCGCCAGCGGTGCGCCGGTGTATCAGGTGGATTTGTGGATGGTGGGCGCCGAGGAAAGCCGTCGCCTGCTGTGGGAAGCCGCCGGTGAGGCGGACCTGATTTTGATTGAAGGTGTGATGGGGCTGTTTGACGGCACGCCTTCCAGCGCCGATCTGGCACGGCATTTTGGCGTGCCGGTGTTGGGGGTGATTGATGGCACTGCCATGGCCCAAACCTTTGGTGCGCTGGCCCTTGGTTTGGCGCGATATCAGCCGGATCTGCCGTTTGCCGGGGTGCTGGCCAATCGAGTTGGCACCGTACGCCATGCACAGTTGCTCGAAGGCAGCCTGACCGAAGGCTTGCGCTGGTACGGCGCGCTGTCCCGCGAAACCGGCATCGAACTGCCAAGCCGTCATCTGGGACTGGTGCAGGCCAGCGAGCTGAATGATCTGGATGCGCGCCTGGATGCGGCGGCCAATGCCCTGGCCAGCACCTGTGAGGTAGCGCTGCCACCGCCGGTTGAATTCGCTGCGCCTGAGCCGGTGGCCGTCGAGCCGCGGCTGGCAGGTGTGCGAATTGCCGTGGCCCGCGACGAAGCTTTTGCCTTCACTTATGGCGCCAGCCTCGCGTTATTACGTGAGATGGGCGCCGAGCTGGTGTTTTTCTCGCCGATCCGTGACAGCCAGTTACCCGAAGCGGACAGCCTGTATTTGCCCGGTGGTTACCCTGAACTGCATCACCTTGAGCTGTCGCGCAACGTGCCGATGCTCACGGCGATTCGCGCACACCACAGGGCCGGTAAACCGCTGCTGGCCGAGTGCGGTGGCATGCTTTACCTGCTCGATGCCCTGACCGATGTCGAGGGCCAGCGCGCCGAACTGGTTGGCTTGCTGGCAGGGGAGGCGACGATGCAAAAGCGCCTGGCTGCCCTGGCGCTGCAAGCTGTGGACATGCCTGAAGGGCTGTTGCGCGGCCACACCTACCACCACTCGCTGACCAGTACCGAACTTGAGCCTGTTGCTCGCGGCCTGAGCCCCAATGGCGGGCGCGGCGCCGAAGCGGTGTATCGCGAAGGGCGAATGACCGCTTCTTATGTACACTTTTACTTCCCGTCCAATCCTCAGGCCATTGCCGCGTTGTTTGCGCCATGTGCCGTGAAGGTGCCATGAGCGATAACGCATTCAGCCCGCAAGAACGCGCCGCCGTGTACCGCGCCATCGCCGAGCGTCGTGATATGCGCCACTTCAGTGGTGGCACTGTGGCACCCGAGTTGTTGTCGCGTTTGCTGGAAGCGGCGCATCAAGCCCCGAGCGTGGGCTTGATGCAGCCGTGGCGGTTTATCCGCATCACTGACCGCGAGCTGCGCGGCAAGATCCAGGGTCTGGTGGAAGAAGAGCGGGTACGCACCGCGGATGCCCTGGGCCAGCGCTCCGATGAATTCATGACGCTCAAGGTCGAAGGTATCAACGATTGCGCCGAGGTGCTGGTGGCTGCGTTGATGGATGACCGCGAAAAGCACATTTTTGGTCGCCGTACGCTGCCGGAAATGGACATGGCGTCCTTGTCCTGTGCCATTCAAAACCTGTGGCTGGCGGCCCGGGTCGAAGGGCTGGGCATGGGCTGGGTGTCATTGTTCGAACCGCAGGCACTGGCTGATCTGCTGGGGTTGCCTGCCGGGGCCAAGCCGCTCGCTGTACTGTGCCTGGGCCCGGTCGAGGCGTTTTATCCAGCGCCGATGCTGGTCCTGGAAGGGTGGGCGCAAGCGCGTCCGCTCAGTGAACTGGTGTACGAGAATTATTGGGGAGTGAGTCCATGAGTGTGGCGTTGCTGTGCGTTGCCGGGGTGGCGCTGGATGCGTTGCTCGGCGAGCCCAAACGCTGGCATCCGCTGGTTGCCTTTGGCCGTATGGCCGAGCGTATTGAGCAGCGTTTCAATTCCGGCGGCCGTGGCTGGCGCAGTCATGGTGTCACGGCCTGGGTACTGGCAGTGCTGCCGCTGACGATCCTGGCCACGGCCCTGTCCTGGCTGCCTTATATTGGCTGGCTGGTGGACATTGCGGCGCTGTATTGCGCACTGGGCATGCGCAGCCTCGGTGAGCACGTACAACCAGTAGCCGAGGCATTGCGCGCCAATAACCTGGATGAGGCGCGTACGCGGGTGGGTTATCTGGTCAGCCGTCAGACCAGTGAGCTGGATTCTACCGAAGTGGCCCGCGCCGCCACCGAGTCGGTGCTGGAAAACGGCAGCGATGCGGTATTTGCCGCGATTTTCTGGTTTGTGGTCGCGGGTGCGCCAGGGGTGGTGCTCTATCGTTTGAGTAATACCCTGGATGCCATGTGGGGCTATCGCAACGAACGGTTTGAGCGTTTTGGCTGGGCTGCGGCGCGGATCGACGATGTTCTTAACTATATTCCTGCAAGGTTGGTTGCGTTGACCTATGCCGCTTTGGGTAAAACCCGACTGGCCCTGAAGAGCTGGCGCAAGCAGGCACCGCTGTGGGACAGCCCCAATGCCGGCCCGGTCATGGCTGCTGGTGCCGGAGCGCTGGGTGTTGAGTTGGGTGGCCCGGCGATTTATCACGGCGAACTGCATGAGCGCCCGCAATTGGGCGAAGGTGCACCGGCAGACGCCGAGTCGATCGGCCGTGGCTGGCAACTGGTGCAGCGTGGCGTATGGCTGTGGCTGCTGATCCTGTGTGTCTGGAGTGAATTCTATGCTTGAGCACGGTGGGCGTTTGCGCAAGGCGGCGTTGCACTACGGCATTGCCGAGGCGGACTGGCTGGACCTGTCCACCGGCCTGGCGCCCTGGCCCTTTGCTATCCCCCAGGTGCCCGAACGCGCCTGGGCGCGCTTGCCTGAGGCCGATGACGGCCTTGAGCAAGCGGCCTGCGCCTATTACGGCGCGCCGCATGTGCTGGCGGTACCGGGTTCACAGTGTGCCATTCAGTTGCTGCCGCGTTTGCGCCGTAGCGGCAAGGTTGGCGTGCTGTCGCCGTGTTACGCCGAGCATGCCCATGCGTGGCGGCGCAGCGGGCATATCGTGCGGGAAATCATGGAGCAGGAAATCGACTTCTACATCGACACACTGGATGTGCTGGTGGTGGTCAACCCCAACAATCCCACGGGCTTGAGTCTGACCCCGGAGCGCCTGCTGGAGTGGCATGCGCGGCTGATGCAGCGCGGCGGCTGGCTGGTGGTGGACGAAGCCTTTATGGACAACACGCCGCAACTGAGCCTGGCCGCGCATACCCAGCGTACCGGGTTGATCGTATTGCGCTCTTTCGGCAAGTTTTTTGGCCTGGCGGGCGTTCGGCTGGGTTTTGTGCTGGCTGAACTCAAGTTACTCAAGTTGCTGGCCGAGCAAGTCGGTCCCTGGGCGGTCAGCGGCCCGACGCGGATTGTCGGCCAGGCCTGCCTGCTCGACTCCGAGGCCCAAGCTCGTCAGCGCGAACGCAGCGAACTGGCCAGCGGGCGTCTGGAACGTCTGTTGGGCTTGCATGATCTGCCGCCGCAAGGGGGCTGTGCGCTGTTCCAGTGGTTGATCACCTCCCATGCCGATAGCCTTTACGAGTTTATGGCGCACCGCGGCATTTTGCTGCGCCTGTTTACCCACAACAGCAGCGTGCGTTTTGGCCTGCCAGCCGAAGAAGCTGACTGGCTGCGCTTGGAGCAGGCTCTGGCGGCGTACACCAAGGAATCCTTATGAGCACGTTGATGGTGCAGGGCACCACGTCCGATGCCGGTAAAAGCACCCTGGTGACGGCCCTGTGCCGCTGGCTGACCCGTCAGGGCGTGGCGGTGGTGCCGTTCAAACCACAAAATATGGCGCTCAACAGTGCCGTGACGGCCGAAGGCGGTGAAATCGGTCGCGCCCAGGCAGTACAGGCGCAGGCAGCCGGGCTGGCACCGCACACGGACATGAACCCGGTGCTGCTCAAGCCCAATAGCGACACCGGAGCCCAGGTAATCATTCATGGTCGTGCTGTCACCAGCATGAATGCCGTGGCGTATCACGATTACAAGGCCATCGCCATGCAGGCCGTTCTGGCCTCGCACCAGCGTTTGAGTGCGGCGTACCCGGTGGTGATGGTAGAAGGCGCCGGTTCGCCGGCCGAGATCAATCTACGGGCCGGTGATATCGCCAACATGGGCTTTGCCGAAGCGGTGGACTGCCCGGTGGTGCTGATCGCCGATATCAATCGTGGTGGCGTGTTTGCTCATCTGGTCGGTACTCTGGAATTGCTCTCGGACACCGAGCAGGCGCGGGTCAAGGGCTTTATCATCAACCGCTTTCGCGGCGATATTGCGCTGCTCCAGCCCGGCCTCGACTGGCTGGAGCAGCGCACCGGCAAACCGGTGATCGGTGTGCTGCCCTATGTTATGGACTTGCACCTCGAGGCCGAAGACGGCATCGACCAGCGCCAGACCGACAAGGCCGACCAGGTGCTCAAGGTGGTGGTGCCGGTGCTGCCGCGCATCAGCAACCACACCGACTTCGACCCGCTGCGCCTGCACCCGCAAGTGGACTTGCAGTTTGTCGGGCCGGGGCAGCCTATCCCGCCTGCCGACCTGATCATCCTGCCCGGTTCCAAAAGCGTGCGCAGTGATCTGGCCTATTTACGCGCCAATGGCTGGGACACGGTCATCAGCCGTCACTTGCGCTATGGCGGCAAGCTGCTGGGCATTTGCGGCGGTTTGCAGATGCTTGGTGAGCAGGTGCACGACCCGCTGGGCCTTGAAGGCACTGCGGGCAGCAGTGCCGGGCTGGGCTTGCTGGCATTCAGTACCGAACTGGCTGCCGAAAAACAGTTACGCAATGTGCGCGGGCATCTGGCCCTGGAAAACGCCGAGGTCATGGGTTACGAAATCCACGCGGGCGTGACGACGGGGGCTGCTCTGGAGCAACCGGCAGTGCATCTGGATGACGGACGCCGTGAGGGTGCACAAAGCGCGGACGGGCAGATTCTCGGTACTTACCTGCATGGCCTGTTCGAATCCCCTGCCGCTTGCAGCGCGTTGTTGCGCTGGGCCGGTTTGCAGGATGTGCAGGCCGTGGACTACCACGCCCTGCGCGAGCGGGATATCGAGCGGCTGGCGGATCTGGTGGAAAACCACCTGGATACGGCGTACTTGCGCGAACTGTGCGGAATTTGAATCGTGTGGGAGCGAGCCTGCTCGCGAACAATGCCACTTCGCGAGCAGGCTCTCTGCCACAGTGGACTTGCCGCATTTCCAGAGGTTATTTGACATGCTGCAACTGATTTTGGGTGGCGCCCGTTCGGGCAAGAGCCGTCTGGCTGAAAAGCTCGCGGCCGAGTCTGGCTGTGCTGTTACCTATATCGCCACCAGCCAGCCGCTGGACGGCGAGATGAATGAGCGCGTGCGTCATCATCGCGAACGCCGCCCTGAACATTGGGCGCTGATTGAAGAACCGATCGAATTGGCCCGCGTACTGCGCGACAACGCGCGCGCCGATGCTTGCCTGCTGGTTGATTGCCTGACGCTATGGCTGACCAATCTGCTGATGCTTGAAGACCTTCAGCGCCTGAACGCCGAGCGTGATGTGCTGCTGGAATGCCTGGCTGAGCTGCCGGGCGAAATCCTGTTTGTCAGCAACGAAACCGGAATGGGTGTCGTACCGCTGGGCGAATTGACTCGCCGCTATGTCGATGAAGCCGGTTGGTTGCATCAAGCCCTGGCCGAGCGCTGTCAGCGAGTCGTGTTGACAGTGGCTGGCCTGCCCCTGACGTTGAAAGGAACTGCACTATGAGCACCCCCTGGTGGCTGAAGCCCTGCAAACCCGTTGATCGTGACATGCAAGCTGCTGCGGGCGAGCATCAGCAACAACTGACCAAACCCGCGGGCTCGCTAGGTCAACTTGAGGCGCTGGCAGTGCAACTGGCCGGGTTGCAAGGGCGGCTCAAGCCCCGTGTCGATCAACTTTGGATCGGCATTTTCGCCGGCGATCACGGCGTGGTTGCCGAGGGTGTCTCGGCTTATCCGCAGGCGGTGACCGGGCAAATGCTGCATAACTTTGTCAGCGGCGGCGCGGCGATCAGCGTGTTGGCCCGTCAGTTGGGTGCGCAACTGGATGTCGTGGACCTGGGTACGGTCACGCCGATGCTGGAGCTGGCCGGGGTGCGGCACCTGCAGTTGGGTGCGGGTACGGCCAATTTCGTCCAGGCCCCGGCGATGTCTGACAGCCAAGGTTTGAGAGCCCTGCAGGCCGGGCGCGACAGCGTGCTGCGGGCGCAGGCGGCAGGCAGTGAAGTGTTTATTGGCGGTGAAATGGGCATCGGTAACACGGCGTCCGCGAGTGCGGTGGCCAGTGCGTTGCTCGCTTGTCCGGCTTCGCTGTTGACCGGGCCGGGTACTGGCCTGGATGCGGCGGGAGTGAGCCACAAGGCATGGGTGATTGAGCGGGCGCTGGCGTTTCACGAGGGGCATCTCGATGATCCGCTGCAGACCCTGTTTCGTCTGGGTGGCTTTGAAATTGCAGCCCTGGTCGGTGCTTATGTGGCCTGCGCTCAGGAGGGGATTGTAGCGGTGGTCGATGGCTTTATCTGCACCGTTGCGGCCATGGTCGCCGTGCGCCTGAATCCACAGTGTCGTGAGTGGCTGGTGTTCAGCCATCGCGGGGCAGAGCAGGGCCATCGTCATGTGCTCGAGAGCCTGCAGGCCGAGCCACTGCTTGATCTGGGATTGCGCCTGGGCGAGGGCAGTGGTGCTGCGCTGGCGGTGCCGTTGATGCGCCTGGCCTGCGACCTGCACGGGCAGATGGCGACGTTTGCCCAAGCCGCAGTGGCAGATCGCCCGGCATGACCGTACAGCTGGATTTGCTGCGTCATGGCGAAACCGAGCTGGGAGGCGGTTTGCGCGGCAGCCTGGACGACGCCTTGACGGCTCTGGGCTGGACGCAAATGCGTGATGCGGTCCAGGGCAAAGGGCCGTGGGATCGTATCGTCAGCTCGCCGTTGCAGCGTTGTGCATTGTTTGCCCGGGAGTTGAGCGTGCAGCTCGATATTCCCGTGTCTTTCGACAAAGATCTGCAAGAGCTGCATTTTGGTGCGTGGGAAGGGCGCAGTGCTGCGGCGCTGATGGAAACCGACGAGCAGGCCCTGGGCTTGTTCTGGGCTGACCCCTATGCTTTTACTCCGCCCGAGGGTGAGCCAGTGCTGGCGTTTTCGGCGCGGGTGTTGGCTGCCGTCAGCCGTTTGCAGCAACAGTTCGCCGGTGAGCGTTTGCTGGTGGTTTGCCATGGTGGGGTAATGAAACTGTTGCTGGCCCGGGCTCGTGGCTTGCCCCGTGAGCATCTGTTGCAAGTGCCTGTGGGCCACGGCGCGCTCATTGGTTTGCGGGTCGGTGCGGATGATCAGTTGCTCGAGGTTGGCGAGTGATGTTGCCGTTCTGGATTGCCCTGCAGTTTTTAAGCAGCTTGCCGATTCGCTTGCCCGGGATGCCCCAGCCTCAAGAACTGGGGCGCTCTTTGTTGTTTTACCCGCTGGTGGGATTGTTGTTCGGCCTGCTGCTGTACGGCGTTAGCGGGCTGCTGTCCGATGCGCCGTTGATGTTGCACGCCGCCTTGTTGCTGACCCTTTGGGTGTTGCTCAGTGGCGGTTTGCACCTGGACGGCCTGGCTGACAGTGCAGATGCCTGGTTAGGCGGTTTTGGTGATCGTGAGCGTACGCTGACCATCATGAAAGACCCGCGCAGCGGGCCGATTGCGGTGGTTGTGCTGGTGCTGGTGCTGTTGCTCAAGTTTTGTGCGCTGCTGGCGTTGCTGGAGCAGGGCAACGGTACTGCCTTGCTGATTGTCCCTTTGATCGGGCGCAGTGCTTTGCTGGCAGTATTCCTGACTACGCCCTATGTGCGCGCGGGTGGCTTGGGGCAGGCGCTGGCTGATCATCTGCCACGCAAGGCAGGCTGGTGGGTGCTGGGGCTTAGTGCCCTGGTTTGTGTACTGTTGACCGGTTATTCGGGGTGGTGGGCGCTTGGCCTGGCAGCGCTGGGGTTCGTTTGGTTGCGCAGGGTGATGATCCGTCGTTTGGGCGGCACTACCGGTGATACTGCCGGGGCGCTGCTGGAACTGCTCGAAGTGCTGGTGCTGGTAGGATTGGCGCTGATCTGACGGTGCACGTGCCCGCTCCCACAAAAAACCGGGCGGGTGGCGTTACATAAATCTTGATTGTCTTTTATTGCGGGTATATACATACAAAATGTTACCAACCCAGTGTTTATGTACCAATCTGCGACGTGCTGCACGTGGCGTGAGCAGGCACTACGACGGCGCTCTCGATGGCTTCGGGATCAACGTCGCCCAGTATTCCTTGCTGTGCAATCTCAAGCGGCTCGATCAACCGAGCATTTCCACCCTGGCAGAAGCCATGGGGCTGGATCGCAGTACCTTGGGGCGTAATGTGCGGGTGCTTGAGGGCGCCGGGTTGCTGAAAATGACTGAGGGCGCAGACCAGCGTAACCGGCTGGTGTGCCTGACTCGGGCAGGTGAGGACTGCCTTGCGGCTGCCTTGCCGGCCTGGGAGGCCGCCCAGCAGCGCTTGATGGACCGTTTGGGCGAAACCAGGCGTGCGCAGCTGTTGCAACTGTTGGATGAGCTGGCGGGTAAAGACTGAAACTCAGTCGTTTGACTTTAAATGGGTATATACCCGCTTCCGGAGAATAATAATGACAACGGTGTGGCGCAACAGCGCTTGGGTTCTTCTTGGCAGTGCGCTCATTCTGGCATTGTCGTTGGGTGTCAGGCATGGCTTCGGGTTGTTTCTGCCGCCCATGAGCGCGCAGTTTGGCTGGGGGCGCGAGGTGTTTGCATTTGCCATCGCCCTGCAAAATCTGATCTGGGGCTTGGCACAGCCCTTTACCGGGGCGTTGGCTGATCGCTTTGGCGCGGCGAAAGTGGTGATCGTTGGCGGCGTGCTGTATGCCGTAGGGCTGTTGCTGATGGGGTTGGCAGACTCACCGCTGTCGCTGTCGTTGAGTGCGGGGTTGCTGATTGGTATCGGCCTGTCGGGCACATCGTTCTCGGTAATTCTGGGGGTGGTTGGCCGTGCCCTGCCTGCAGAAAAACGCAGCATGGGCATGGGCATCGCCAGTGCCGCAGGGTCTTTCGGTCAATTTGCCATGTTGCCCGGCACCCTGGGCCTTATTGGCTGGCTCGGCTGGTCGACGGCGCTTTTGGTGTTGGGCGTACTGGTAGCGATGATTGTGCCATTAGTGGGCATGCTCAAGGATCGTCCGCTGCCAAGCCTGGGCGGTGAGCAAACCCTCAGGGAGGCCCTGCGTGAGGCCTGCTCGCATTCGGGCTTCTGGCTGCTGGCGTTGGGTTTTTTTGTTTGCGGCTTTCAGGTGGTGTTTATCGGTGTCCACCTGCCAGCCTATCTGGTGGATCAGCATTTGCCGGCGACAGTTGGCACCACGGTGCTGGCGCTGATCGGTCTGTTTAATATCTTCGGTACTTACACGGCTGGCTGGCTCGGCGGGCGCATGTCCAAGCCGCGCTTGCTGACGGCCTTGTACCTGGCGCGGGCGGTGGTGATCGTATTGTTTTTGTGGGCGCCGATCACACAACTCAGCGCTTACCTGTTTGGCATGGCCATGGGCTTTTTGTGGTTGTCGACGGTACCGCTGACCAATGGCACGGTGGCGACCCTGTTTGGCGTGCGTAACCTGTCGATGCTGGGCGGGATCGTGTTTCTCTTCCATCAGATGGGGGCTTTTCTGGGCGGCTGGCTGGGTGGCGTGGTCTATGATCAGACCGGAAGCTATGATCTGATCTGGCAAGTCTCGATTTTGTTGAGCCTGTTGGCGGCTGCCTTGAACTGGCCCGTGCGCGAGCGCCCGGTGGCCCGTTTGCAGGCGCAAGGGAGTTTAGGATGAGTGCAAGCTGGATCTGGTTGGGTGCAGTCAGTGCCGGTGCCTTGTTGCTGGCTCTTGTCTGGTGGGGCTGGCATCAGGGTGGGCTGGCCTTGATGCAGTTGGGTATGGGTGCTTGCTAGTGTAGCGGCGGATGAGTAAGTTCTGAGCTTGCCTCTTTCTCAAGGACACCGATGATGCTTAAGCGCTGGATTGCGATGCCTGTATTGCTGTTGGCCTGCGCCGGTTCGGTCTGGGCGGCGGATTGCCCGCCTTTACTGGAGGGCTCGTTGCCCAAGTTGCGGGCCAAGGAATCGATTGATCTGTGCCAGCGCTTTGCCGGTAAACCGCTGTTGATCGTCAATACCGCGAGTTTTTGCGGATTTGCTCCGCAGTTCAAGGGTCTTGAGGCGTTGAACCAGCGCTACAAGGGCCAGGGGCTGGAGCTGATCGGCGTGCCTTCAGACGACTTCAAGCAAGAGGCCAAGGATGGTGAAGAGACGGCCAAGGTGTGCTACGTCAACTATGGCGTGACGTTCACCATGATCGATCCGCAGCATGTGCGGGGGCCTGATGCCGCGCACCTGTTCAAGGTACTGGCCGAGCAGAGCAATGCGCCGAAGTGGAACTTCTACAAGTATGTGGTGGATCGCCAGGGCAATGTGATTGCCAGCTTCTCCAGTTTAACCAAGCCCGACAGTCCTGAATTGATCGAAGCCATCGACAAGGCCATTGCTTCAAGGCCCTGAATCGCAGCCATTAAAAAGCCCCGCCTCGGTAACGAGAGCGGGGCTTTTTTTGATTCAGCTGGCGAGGGGATTAGCCTCGCGGAGAATCAGAACTTGTAGGTTGCACCTACAGCAAAACCGTTAGCGCTGTTTTCATATTTGGAGCTGTAGTAACTACCGATCTGAGGTTTGGCGTCATCAACCTTGACGGACTCTTCCTTGAGGTAGGAATAAGCCACGTCAATGTTCAGGTTGTCATTGACGGCATAACCGGCACCCAAGCTGAAAATTGTACGGTCGCCGGTAGGGATACGTGGCGAGCGATTTTCATTGTTGGTAGGCGACTGGTCCCAGGTCAGACCGGTACGCAGTACCCACTGCTTGTTCAACTGGTACGAAGTACCGATGGCGTATGCCCAGGTATCGTGCCAGTTCTGCTCTTCCTTGATGGTGCTGAACAGTGCGGGCGATGCGGCGCCGCCGGCAGCGGCAGTTACGCCTTCGTTCTCTACGGTGATGTCTTTCAGGCGGCTCCAGCGAGTCCAGGTAGTACCTGCATAAACCTTCCACGCGTCATTGATTTCTTGTGTAACCGACAGGTCCCAGGATTCAGGGGTGTCGATTTTCAGCGAGGCGTCATAACGGTTGCTTTTCAGGCGGGCAGCCGTGAACGGGTCGCTGCTGGCCGTGACGTTAGTGTGGCCTTCGAGCTTGTATTTAACCTTGGAGTGGTAAGTCAAACCAACGCGAGTGGTATCGGTAGCCTGTACCAATACACCAACGTTAAAGCCCAGAGCGGTATCGTCGCCCTTGATTTTTACATTGCTGTCGCCTGCCCCGGCCAGTGGGTTCGGGGTCAGTCTGACTTCGGACTCGAGTGTACCGGCGATGCGGTTAATGGTCGGGCCAAAGCCGATCGATACCTTGTCGTTGAATGCATAGCTGACGGTAGGTTGCAGGGTTACAACTTTTACTTCGCTTTTGCTGCCGAAGCCGCGGCCCTGGAAGCTGCTTTCGTAGTCGGTCACAAGGCCGAACGGAGCATAAACACCGAAGCCTACGGCCCACTCGTCATTGAGCTTGTTGGTGTAAAAGCCCATAGGGACGGCAGTAAATGGAACCATGTCGCCTTTATTGGTACCCGAGATGCTGCCACGGGCATCCTTGATATCGGTCGAAGCATCAATAACAGCGATACCGCCTGTTACTTGCTGGCCGCTGAGGCGGGACATACCGGCAGGGTTACCGAAAACGGTACTTGCATCGTCGGCAGAAGATGAACGACCTGCGAAGCCGGTCCCCATACCGCTGACGCTTTGTTCGTTGAGTGCGAAGCCGCTAGCGAAAATCTGGCTGGAAGCCAAAGTGACGGCGAGGCCAAGTGTGGTCTTGAGCATTACTTTTTTCATTATTAGAACTCCTTATGATCACCGGACGAAAACTACCAACATTTTTGTGGTTGCGCTATAGGCTAAATCGAAGAAGATAGCGATGTTTTGTAGGACAATCCGACCGGTTTTAAATCATTTACACGTTGTTATAGTAGGTGGGAATCTCAAGCAATCTGGTTGAGAGGTGAGACGCAGCTGTGCCAGGCGTGGGCAAAATCGCGCAAACGTCCATGTGGTTCAAAGGCTTGGCGCCAGATCCTTGCCATGCCCAATAAATCGTCAGCCGCGGGGACAACGACTTTGTGTTGCTCTATCAACAGCCAGGCAATGGCGGTGGCGTAGCGCAAATTAACCGTGAGCTCGATATGAGGGCTGCACAAAAACGCATGCTGACTGGCCAGCCCGCGAACCAGGCTCGCCAGATCCGGGTCGTGGGCCAGGTATTGGTCCCACAGGTCCGCATGGCGTATCTCGCGTATGCAATAAAGGCCGTGACCGTGGCGATCGTGCAGGGCCGAGCCCAGGTGCGACTGGCTGGCCGCAATACCTAGCAACAAAGCTTCTGCATCCGGGTTGTCTTGCCCCAGATACAGAAGCGTTGGCCGGATCACGTAATGGCTCAACTCTCTGGCAGCGATACCCATAAAGTCCTCGAGGCCTGAAAATGACCAGCGAGGCCCATGCGCTTGGCAGCAGTGGATCGGAAGGGGTCGCTGGAAGCGGATCATGCCGCTTGAGTTGAAGTGTAGTGTCAGATTCTCGCTGTAAAGTTATGTTTTTAAAACATTTAAAGCTTCGGTCAGCGGGCTATATATCCGCAAGTAATTAAACAATGCCGGATATTTCTTAAAGTGCAGGCAATAAAAAGCCCTGCTAATCAGGCAGGGCTTGATGTGTAGCGCTCAAGCTATCAGGCAATCAGGGCCTGACGGGTACGCTCGATCACAGCTTGCAGAGGTTCTGCGCTGGAATACTGGTCGGGGTACAGGCGTTCGCTGTGACGGGCAATACCGTGTTCGTTGACCAGGGTGAAACTGAAGCATCCTTTGCGAGCGGCCATAATCAGGCAGTTCATTGGGGCAAAGGCGTTGGTTAGGGTGCGAATGGCATCCTGAGTATGGATTTGAGTAGACATAGTTATTAGGTGTTCCTACAAATGACACGGAATCTGATCCGTGCTGCGTTAAAACGTTCCAGTGACGTCGAGCCATTCTTTGGCTGGACGAAGAACCTGACTGGAACAAAGCCGCCAGTTGGAGCGCATTAAGTATGTGGCGCTTGGGCTGGCAGGTAGGTACTTAGGAGGGCAGGCAGTCACAACAGGAGCTAAGGTTCCGTGCTCCGGGTGAAGATCCTGATCAATTTGCAGGTTGGTTCGGTCAGAGTAAAAGAACTTCGCGATACCCTGTGCGTTTGTGCAGAGGCCGTATCGTCGCAAGATTTACCTGGAAACCATCGAGGGGGTCGATCCCGTTTGTTCAGCTTACGTTCGCTTTTTGCGAGGTGCTGGAGGGATTTGTTCGGCCCGAATTGACTTTCAGCTTGGTACTAACGCTGCGGATACTAACGGGTTGAATTTTTAAACGCAAGTATGCTAGCAAAAATACTTTATGTGGCCATGCCGCAACCTCAGGTTGGCGTGTGGCGCTGACTAGTACATTTCAGCGGTTTCGCCAGTAGCGCGGTGTGTGTGTTCTGTCGGCAACAAGCCCCTTGAATGAAGCGCCGCAGCGGTGCGTCAGCGTGCAAGCCGTGCTCGGTAAAGGCCCGGTTTTTTGCTCTGAATGTGAGCTTGTGCACATTAACAGTGCTGGTGGCAAAATCAGCGCAGATACCCGTGTTTTGCTCTTGCTAGCCTGCCTTGTAAATTTAAGTCAATGAAAAACATCGTTTTTTTTAATTGGTGAAAAAATCGACAGTTTGACCTGAGGCCGCGCGGGGTGGGCGTTTGCGGGGGTTAAAGCAAGGTTGTCCACTGACTTATCCACAGGATCTGTGGATTGTCCAAAGCGCTTGCTCTAGATCAAGGGTATCGACTTTTTTGGGCTTTACCCGGACGAAAAAAGGAGTAGAGTGGCGCGCCTTCTGTTCTGCCCTACAGTGTCGTATGAAGTTCCGCACCGCTACTTCCTCTGTTGCTCGTCCCAATACATCCACTGAAGCACCCAAACGCTTTTCTTTGCGGGTCGCGATCTGGCTGCTGGATAACCCGCGCCTGAGCGCCAGCCCCAGCGTCAAACACGTGGCCGGTCATTTGCTCAAGCAACCTGCCCGCCAGGGCGTGGTGCTGGCGCAAAGCCGTTTGGGCCAGTTGATGTGCCGTGAATGCGGCAGCGCCCGCGATCAGCGCATTGGCCACGAACTGTTGCGTCAGGCCGCTCGCGCCGGTGATCGTCTGGCCCAGCAGGAATTGAACAAGACCCAAGACTGAGCTGTCTTCGGCGCGGCCTGTTGGTTAACCTTGTTCTTTTACCTCGTGCGGAGGGTTTATGGCCCTGGATCTAAGCAGCCTGTTGCTTGGCCTGGCAGCAGCGGGCGTGCCGTTGCTGGCGTTAATCTGGCAGTTGCAACGCAAACTCGGCAGCCATCCCGCTGAGCTGGCGTTGCTCAACGAGCGTTTGAATACGGCGCAGTTGGCCCAGGAAGGTCTGGGCGCCCAGCTAGATGCCTGTCGCGACGAGGTCAGTGACCTGGGTCAGGCCAATGCCGCCAAGCAGGCCGAGCTGGCAGCATTGAGCCGCGAAGTAGAGCTCTTGCAGGTGGAGCGCGACAATGGGCGCGACGCCGCCCATGCCTGGAACCTGGAGCGCAACCAGAAAGAAGTCGAACTGCGGCGCCTGGATGCTCATGCGTCTGGGCTGGCTGCAGAGTTGCGTGAACAGCAAGACAGCCATCAGCAACGACTGAACGACCTGCAGGGTTCCCGGGACGAGCTGCGGGCCCAGTTTGCCGAGCTGGCGGGCAAGATCTTTGATGAGCGCGAGCAGCGTTTCGCCGAAACCAGCAATGAGCGCCTCGGGCAGTTGCTCGATCCGCTTAAAGAACGCATTCAGTCGTTTGAAAAACGCGTCGAAGAAAGCTATCAGCAGGAATCGCGGGAGCGCTTTTCCCTCGGCAAAGAACTGGAGCGCCTGCAACAGTTGAATTTGCGCCTGAGCGATGAGGCGACCAACCTGACTCGCGCCCTCAAAGGCCAGAAGACCCAGGGTAACTGGGGTGAGTTGATTCTGGAGCGGGTGCTGGAGCACGCGGGGCTTGAGAAGGGCCGTGAGTACCAGACTCAGGTCAGCCTCAAGGGGCCGGACGGAGAGCGTTTCCAGCCAGACGTGTTGATCATGTTGCCCGGTGACAAGCAGGTGGTGGTCGACTCCAAGGTCAGCCTGACGGCTTATCAGCAATATGTGGGGGCTGACGACGACGTGATCGGGCAGGCGGCGCTCAAGCAGCATGTGCTATCGCTGCGCAATCATGTGAAAGGGTTGGCCAGCAAGGACTACAAGCGTCTGGAGGGGTTGCACAGCCTGGATTTCGTGTTGTTGTTCGTGCCCATCGAAGCGGCTTTTTCGGCGGCGTTGCAGGCCGAGCCCAACTTGTTTCAGGAAGCATTTGATCGTCATATCGTGATCGTCAGCCCAACCACGCTGCTGGCCACCTTGCGGGTAATCGACAGCCTCTGGAAACAAGAGCGCCAAGGCCAGAACGCCCGCGAAATTGCCGAGCGTGCCGGTTGGCTGTACGACAAGTTTGTTTTGTTTATTCAGGATCTGGATGAAGTGGGCAATCGCCTGCAGCAGCTGGACAAGGCCTACAGCTCAGCTCGCAATAAGCTGACGGAAGGCCGCGGCAATCTGGTCAGCCGCAGCGAACAGCTCAAGCTGCTGGGGGCCCGGGCCAGCAAGAGCCTGCCAGCCGACCTGCTGGAGCGGGCCATGACCGACGAAGAGGGTGTGGCCCACCCGGCGGAATAAGCGGTGTGCAAGGCTTTGTGGGGGCGGGCTTGCTGCGATGGCATCAACCAGGCTCTGCAAGTAAACCGAGTTGGCACTATCGCGAGCAAGCCCGCTCCCACAAGGGCGCTCAGCTAGAGCGGCACATGCCTGCTCAGCAGCGCCCGCAGCACGGCGGGCTTGACCGGCTTGGGCAGATACTCAAGACCGGCCGCATGCACCTCGGCGATCATCTCGGGGCGGCCATCGGCGCTGATGACCACGCCCGGTACAGGCTCGCCCAACTGGGCTCTTAGCCAGCGCATCAGCTCTGTCCCGACCTCGCCATCATCCAGATGGTAATCAACCAGTACCAACTGCGGCCGCACGCCTTCATTAAGCAACGCCGCGCATTCTTCGCGGTTGCGCGCTGTCCAGACCTGGCAGCCCCAGCGTGTCAGCAGGCTTTGCATGCCGATCAGGATGCTGTCTTCATTGTCGATACACAGCACTCGGGCGCCTGTTAGCGGTTGGCCATTCTGCTCGGCGACCACCGGCTGCGGTGCGGCCTGGCTCTTTGCCATCGGCACGCGCACGCTGAATACGCTGCCAAAGCCGGGCCATGAGCGCACTTGCAGGCTGTGCCCAAGTACGTGGCACAAGCCGTCGGCGATGGCCAGGCCCAGGCCCAGGCCTTTTTCGGCGCGGGTCTGGTGGCTGTCGAGGCGTTTGAATTCTTCAAAAATGACCTGCAGTTTGTCTTCCGGGATGCCCGGGCCACGGTCCCACACCTCAAGGCATAGCTCACTGCCGCGTCGGCGCACGCCCAGCAATACCGGGCCCTTGGCGTAGCGGAAGGCATTGGTGAGGAAATTTTGCAGGATCCGGCGCAGCAGTTTGATATCACTGTTGACCCGCACGCGGCTACCGTGAACCCGGAAGCTCAGGCCCTGTTCCTGGGCCTGTGCAGTGAACTCATTGCCCAGGGTTTCGAACAGGTCATTTATGGCAAAAGGCTTGATGTCGGGCGTGATCTTGCCGTTTTCCAGGCGGGAAATATCCAGCAGGTCGCTGATCAGGTCTTCAGCCGAACGCAGTGAGCTGTCCAGATGCTGCACCAGCTTGCGGGCTTCGGCGCTCAAGCCTTCCTCTTGATGAGAAAGAGCAGACGAGAACAGGCGTGCCGCGTTCATGGGCTGCATCAGGTCATGGCTTACTGCTGCCAGAAAACGGGTTTTCGACTGGCTGGCTGTTTCAGCCACGCCTTTGGCTTCGGTTAACGCCTGATTCAACTGCGACAGTTCAAAGGTGCGCTCGGCAACACGTTGCTCCAGGCCTTCATTGGCTTCGGTCAGGGCCTGTTCAGCTTCGCGGAACGCGGTGATGTCGGTGAAGCTCATGACGAAACCGCCGCCGGGCATCGGATTGCCGATCAGCTCGATGACGCGGCCATTGGGGAACAGGCGCTCGGAGGTATGCGCCCGACCCTGGCGCATCCAGTGCAGGCGCCGGGCCACATGCACTTCGGCTTCGCCGGGGCCGCACAGGCCGCGTTCAGCGTTGTGGCGGATAATGTCAGCAATCGGGCGCCCCACGCTGATCAACCCCTCCGGGTAGTCGAACAATTCCAGATAACGTCGGTTCCAGGCCACCAGCTTAAGTGACTGGTCGACCACGCTGATGCCCTGGGTGATGTTTTCAATGGCGCCCTGGAGCAAGGCGCGGTTGAACTGCAGTACTTCGGACGCTTCGTCGGCAATCCGCACCACGTCTTCCAGCTGCATTTCCCGGCCTTCAATCGCCGCTTTTACTACCGCACGGGTAGAGGACGCGCCGAGCACACCGGCCAGTAGCCGTTCGGTGTGGGCGATCCATTCGCCATTGGCGTTCTGGTTAGGGTTAAAGCCCTTGCCCTGACGGTAGGCGAAGCGAATAAAGCTCTGGTGCGCGCGTTCTTCGCCGACAAAGCGTGCGGCGAGGGCCAGCAGGTCATTGATCTGTACCGACAGCATCGAACGACCGCTGGGGTGGCTGCTCAGCTCCTGGCCGATAAAACGTCCGGCCTGCCAGTGTTCTGACACGCGGGTTCGCGACAGCACCGAAACCCAGGCAAACAGGGTGAAGTTGCCTGCCAGTGACAGCACCACACCCTGTGTCAGCGGGCTGATCGAAAGGCCCAGCGGGTTACTGTGCAGCCACGCCAGCCCAGGGAAGTGGCTCAGGTGCCAGCCAAAGCTGTGGGCGATGATCGGCAGTACCAGGGTGTAAAACCAGATAAAGGTGCCCGTCGCCAGTCCGGCGAAAACCCCCCGGCGGTTGGCCTGCTTCCAGTACAGGGCGCCGAGCATGGCCGGCGCCAGTTGGGTGACGGCAGCGAAGGCAATCTGGCCAATGGTGGCCAGGCTGGCGGTCGAGCCCAGCAGGCGGTAGCTGACATAGGCCAGCAGCAGAATCACCACAATCGACACGCGCCGTACCGAAAGCATCCAGTGGCGGAACACCTCGAACGGGCGCTCGGCGTTTTTGTGGCGCAACAGCCATGGCAGCAGCATGTCGTTGGAAACCATGGTCGACAGCGCCACGCTGGCCACGATGACCATGCCGGTGGCCGCCGATGCACCGCCGATAAAAGCCAGCAAGGCCAGCGCCGGGTGGGCCTGGGCCAGGGGCAGGCTGATCACGAATGAATCCGGTAATACCGAGCTTGGCAGCAACATTTGCCCGGCCAGGGCGATGGGCACTACAAACAGCCCGGCGAGAATCAGATAGGCCGGGAACACCCATTTGGCCAGTTGCAAGTCCTGGGGTTCGATGTTTTCAACCACGGTAACGTGGAACTGACGGGGCAGGCAGATAATCGCCATCATGGCCACGCCAGTCTGGACGATCATCGAGGGCCAGTTGACGGTTTCTTTCCAGTACTCCTCAAGCCGCGGTGCGAGCATGGCTTGATTGAACAGATCGTCGAAGCCGTCATACAGCCCATAGGTTACGAAAGCGCCGACGGCGAGAAAGGCGAACAGCTTGACCAGCGACTCAAAGGCAATCGCCAGCACCATGCCGCGGTGGTGCTCGGTGGCATCGAGGTTGCGGGTGCCGAAGAGGATGGTGAACAGCGCCAGCACCAGGGTCACGATCAGCGCCGTGTCCTCGACCCTCGAGCCGGTTGCATCGGCGCCGGCGCCGATCAGCAGGTTGACCCCCAGCACAATGCCTTTGAGCTGCAGGGCGATATAGGGCAGTACGCCCACCAGGCAGATCAATGCCACCACAATGGCCAATGACTGGGACTTGCCGTAGCGGGCGGCAATAAAGTCGGCAATCGAGGTGATGTTCTCCTGTTTGCTGATCATCACCATCTTTTGCAGCACCCAGGGCGCGCATACCAGCAGCAGTACCGGCCCCAGGTAAATCGGCAGGAATGCCCAGAGTTGTTCGGCGGCCTGACCAACGGCGCCGAAGAACGTCCAACTGGTACAGTACACCGCCAGCGACAAGCTATACACCCACGCGCGAACCCGCGGCGGCAGTGGTTTGCTGCGCCGGTCACCATAAAAGGCAATGGCAAACATAATGGCCATATAGGCCAGGGCAACGGCGGCAATCAGCCCGCTGGACAACGACATGGACGCTCCTGAAGGTATAAGGCCGCAAGCAATCCCGCTTGAGACAGCTAGTCTCGCATGATGTTCGGAGCGCGTCAGTGTCGACCATGGTCTGAGCGCGGCCTGGTGTCGCAGGGTTTGAAGTTGGTCGATATGATCTTATATAGGTGTAGTAGATAACAGTTAGAGAAATTACCCGTTATATAGATATTCGATTTGGTTCTACTCTAATTGCACCTCAAACGAGGCTCAGGAGGAACCCATGACTTGCCCAAACAAAGCCAAAGCCGCTTTTCGGCCATTTAGCCACTTGCAGCACCCCCGCGAAGTGATCCGCCAGTTCACCCCGAACTGGTTTGCCGCGACCATGGGTACGGGGGTTTTGGCCTTGGCCCTGGCTCAATTACCGGTGCATATTCCCGGTGTACATGCCTTTGCCGAAGGGTTGTGGTTGTTCAATATCGGTCTGTTTATTCTATTCAGCGTGCTTTATGGCGCGCGCTGGATGTTGTATTTCGACGAGGCGCAGCGCATTTTCGGGCACTCCACAGTGTCGATGTTCTTTGGCACCATCCCCATGGGCCTGGCCACCATCATCAACGGCTTTCTGGTGTTCGGCGTGCCGCGCTGGGGTGACGGCATGGTGCAGGTGGCCGAAGTGCTGTGGTGGATCGATGTGGCCATGGCGCTGGGCTGTGGCGTGCTGATCCCCTACCTGATGTTTACCCGTCAGGATCACAGCATCGACCAGATGACTGCTGTCTGGCTGCTGCCGGTGGTGGCCGCTGAGGTTGCGGCAGCCAGTGGCGGTCTCTTGGCACCGTATCTGAGCGATACCGTCACGCAGTTTCATGTGCTGATTACCAGCTATGTACTGTGGGCGTTTTCGGTGCCGGTGGCATTCAGCATCCTGACCATTTTGATCCTGCGCATGGCGCTGCATAAACTGCCCCACGAGAGCATGGCTGCATCCAGCTGGCTGGCGTTAGGCCCTATCGGTACGGGTGCACTGGGCCTGCTGTTGCTGGGTGCCGATGCCCCGGAAATTTTTGCGGCCAATGGCCTGGCACGAATCGGTGAGATTGTCGAAGGCCTGGGCCTGATCAGCGGGGTGATTCTGTGGGGTGTGGGCTTGTGGTGGATTGTGATGGCGGCATTGATCACTATTCGCTACTTCCGCTCGGGCATCCCGTTCAACCTGGGCTGGTGGGGCTTCACCTTCCCGCTGGGGGTGTACTCGCTGGCCACCCTGCGCCTGGGCAGCATGCTGCACCTGAGCTTCTTTGATGTGGCCGGTTGTGTGTTGGTACTGGCGCTGGCCCTGATGTGGCTGCTGGTCGGCAAGCGCACCGTACAAGGCGCCTATCGCGGCGAGTTGTTTGTCTCGCCCTGCATTGCCGGGTTGAAGAAGTAAAACGTACCCTCGGGTTCTGTGCACCTATGCACAGAACCCGAGCAAGGTTGTGCCCTGAGTGTTACAACGGCCCTCCAAAGAGAAAGCCCTTCAGCGCAACGTGAGTACATGGATGATGAGTCACCCCTCGCAATTCAGCTTGCTAGGCAAGCGCCGCTTCCTGCCTTTTTTCGTGACCCAGGCCCTGGGCGCGCTCAATGACAACCTGTTCAAGCAATCGCTGATTCTGGCCATCCTTTATAAGCTCAATATCGAAGGTGACCGGGGTATCTGGGTCAATCTGTGCGCGTTGCTGTTTATCGTGCCTTTTTTCCTGTTCTCGGCCCTGGCCGGTCAGTTTGGTGAAAAGTACGCCAAGGACCGTCTGATTCGTCTGATTAAGCTGGGCGAAATCGCCATCATGGTGGTTGCAGCCATTGGCTTTGCATTCGACCACCTGGCATTGATGCTGGTCGCGTTGTTCGCGATGGGCACCCATTCGGCGCTGTTCGGCCCGGTCAAGTACTCGATATTGCCGCAGACCCTGCAACCTGAAGAGCTGGTGGGTGGTAATGGCCTGGTGGAAATGGGCACTTTTCTGGCGATTCTGGCGGGCACCATTGGCGCCGGGATCATGCTGTCCTCCGGCAATTACACGGTTATCGTTTCGCTGGTGATTATCGCGGTCGCAGTGCTGGGGTACCTGGCCAGTCGCGCCATTCCGTCTGCGCCGGCAGATACGCCGCAGTTGCGGCTGAACTGGAATATTTTCAGCGAATCCTGGGCCACTCTGCGCCTGGGTCTGAATCAGACGCCTGCGGTATCCCGTTCCGTGGTGGGCAATTCGTGGTTCTGGTTTGTTGGTGCGATCTACCTGACGCAAATCCCGGCCTACGCCAAGGATTGGCTGTCTGGCGACGAGACCGTTGTGACGTTGATCCTTACAGTGTTTTCAGTGGGTATCGCACTGGGGTCGTTGTTGTGCGAGAAACTGTCGGGGCGCAAGGTCGAAATTGGGCTGGTGCCCTTTGGTTCGTTTGGCCTGACCGTATTTGGCCTGTTGCTGTGGTGGCATTCGGGGCTGATGCCGCAAAACATCCAGGCCAACGACTGGCTGGGCGTGCTGGGTTTCAGCCAGGCCTGGTGGGTGCTGCTGGATATTCTTGGGCTCGGCGTGTTTGGCGGCTTCTATATAGTGCCGTTGTATGCGCTGATCCAGTCGCGCACCTCGGAGAGCGAGCGGGCGCGGGTGATCGCGGCCAACAATATCCTCAATGCGCTGTTCATGGTGGTGTCGGCACTGGTCACCATCCTGTTGCTCAGCGTGGCCGGACTGACAATCCCCGAGTTGTTTCTGGTGGTGTCGTTGATGAATATTGCGGTCAACGCCTACATCTTCAAAATCGTGCCTGAATTCAGCATGCGCTTCTTGATCTGGCTGCTGGGCCATTCCATGTACCGCGTGCAGCACAAGCACCTGGAGCTGATCCCCGATGAGGGGGCAGCGTTGTTGGTGTGCAACCATGTCTCATATGTCGATGCATTATTGATAGGCGGCGCAGTGCGTCGTCCGATTCGCTTTGTCATGTATTACAAAATTTACGATTTGCCGGTTCTGAACTTTATCTTCCGTACTGCGGGGACTATTCCCATTGCCGGTCGGGGGGAAGATGAAGCAATCCATGATCAGGCATTCGACAGGATTGCCCGCTATCTGGCTGACGGCGAACTGGTGTGCATCTTCCCTGAGGGCAAGCTCACCACGGACGGACAGATCGACGAGTTCAAGGCGGGGGTGATGCGGATTCTGGAGCGCACGCCGGTGCCGGTGATTCCGATGGCGTTGCAGGGGCTGTGGGGCAGTTTTTTCAGTCGCGATCCGCACAAGGGCTTTTTCCATCGCCTATGGTCGCGGGTGACGCTGGTTGCAGGTACGCCGATAGCGGCCGGGGAGGCCACGCAAAAGCTGTTGCGTGAGCGGGTGATGGCGTTGCGCGGGGCTGTGCAGTAAATCAAAGACACTGTGGGAGCGAGCCTGCTCGCGAAGGGGGACTTGAATACCAGGTCGGCCCAATCGCGAGTAAGCCCGCTCCCACAGTTTTTCGTGCTATGTGCTGACTTTAAGGCCCACCAGGCCGGCAATGATCAGTGCAACACTGGCCAGCCGGAACAACGCCATGGATTCACCAAACAGGATGATCCCGGCAATCACAGTGCCCACCGCGCCAACGCCCGTCCAGATTGCGTAGGCAGTGCCCAGCGGCAGTTCTTTCATGGCCAGACCCAGCAAGCCAAGGCTGATGATCATGGCGCCTACAGTCAGGGCCGTCGGCAACGGGCGGCTGAAACCGTCGGTGTACTTAAGGCCTACAGCCCAGCCAACTTCAAACAGGCCGGCGAAAAACAGAATGATCCAGGACATGGTCTTCTCCATCAACTGATGGGGTCGTCCCCGGAATAATCACTCGATGAGTCGCGAGGTCGTCCTCGCAGTGCGCAGTATATTGCACATGATTATTCCCACAGGCAACCCCGATTTTTCACTCAATAGCAGCCTTGGCTGCTGCCAGGCGATCTTCTTTTTCGCTCATGCGCCGGAAATAGGTCGACA
The DNA here is from genome assembly GCF_900618535.1 of Pseudomonas bubulae. Lineage (GTDB taxonomy): Bacteria > Pseudomonadota > Gammaproteobacteria > Pseudomonadales > Pseudomonadaceae > Aquipseudomonas > Aquipseudomonas bubulae. Next base: position 806,369 of record NZ_UYJA01000002.1, read on the forward strand.
GCAGCGCCCCCGAAATATTGTGCCAAACGCTGAACAGCGCACTGGGCACGGCCGCCAACGGCGAGAAGTGGGCGCTGGCCAGAGCCGCGCCCAGCCCCGAGTTCTGCATGCCGACTTCCAGGGCCAGGGATTTACGCTGGGCCAGGGGCAATTTGAACAGACGGCCGGTAAAGTAGCCGAGCAAATAGCCGAAACTATTGTGCAGTATCACCACGGCCATAATCAGCAAGCCGGACTTGGCGATTTGCGCCTGACTGGCCGCCACCACGGCGGCGACGATAATCACGATGCTGACCACTGACACCAGCGGCAGCACATCGACGGCAAAGCGCACCCGTGCGCCAAGCAGGCGCTGGGCCAGTACGCCGAGCACAATCGGTAGCAACACAACCTGCAGGATCGACCAGAACAGCTCCATAAACGAAACCGGCAGCCAGGCCGACGCCAGCAGCCAGATCAGGGCCGGGGTCAACAAGGGGGCGAGGAGGGTGGTTACGGCGGCAATCGCCACCGACAGCGCCAGATCGCCCCGGGCCAGCCAGGTCATGACATTGGACGAGGTGCCGCTTGGGCAGCAACCGACCAGGATCACCCCAACGGCGATTTCCGGTGGCAGGTGGAACACCTGGCAAAGCAACCACGCCACGCCGGGCATGATCACGAAATGTGCAACCACACCCAGCGCCACACGCCAGGGGTGACGGGCGACTTCGGCGAAGTCATCGAGTTTGAGGGTCAGGCCCATGCCGAACATCACCACGCCAAGCAGCGGCACGATGTAGCCTTTAAGGCCAACAAACCAGGCTGGCTCAAGAAACGCCAGCACGGCAAAAATCAGAACCCAGTAAGCAAAGGTATTACCGACAAAGCGGCTTAAGGCAGCAAGTGCGCGCATGGTGGTCCTTATTGTGGTTGTTCTGGTGGATATGATTGTGGGAGCGAGCCTGCTCGCGAAGATCTCGTGAGCGCCGTGGCGCTAGTTTCGCGAGCAGGCTCGCTCCCACAAAAAAACGATTGCAGCGGGTGTTTAGATGCCCTGTGGGATCTCTTCGCCGCCCAGTGCTTCAAACAGCTGTGGCAAGAACTCGCCGAAGGTCAGCATCATCAGGGTGAAGCTGGCGTCCTGCTGGCCCAGATCGTCATCACCGCCGTCCTGTTCGGCCTGGTCTTGCAGCAGGTCTTCGAACTTCAGGCGTTTGACCACCAGTTTGTCGTCCAGTACGAACGACAGTTTGTCCTGCCAGGCCAGCGACAGCTGGGTTACGACTTTGCCAGTGCTCAAGTGCAGCTGGATTTCGTCGCTGGTCAGGTCCTGGCGTTTGCAGCGGATGATGCCGCCATCTTCATGGGTGTCGCGCAGCTCGCATTCGTCGAGGACAAAGAAGTTGTCGGCGGCTTTCTGGGTCTTGACCCATTCCGTCATCACCGCACTTGGTGCAACCTTGACTGCCAGTGGGCGAACCGGCAGCGAGCCGATCACTTCACGCAGGGTGGACAGTAAATCCTCGGCGCGTTTCGGGCTGGAGGCGTTAACCAGGATCAGGCCCTGTTTTGGCGCGATGGCGGCAAAGGTGGCGGAGCGGCGGATAAAGGCGCGGGGCAGGAAGGCCTGGATGATTTCATCCTTGAGCTGATCGCGTTCCTTTTTGTAGACCTTGCGCATTTGCTCGGCCTCGATCTCTTCGACCTTCTCCTTTAATGCATCACGCACCACGCTGCTCGGCAGGATGCGCTCTTCTTTGCGGGCGGCAATCAGCAGGAAGTCCTGGCTGACGTGAACCAGCGGGGCGTCTTCGCCTTTGCCGAACGGGGCAACGAAACCGTAGGTGGCTACTTCCTGGCTTGAACACGGGCGGGCCAGTTTGGTGGCCAGTGCAGTTTCCAGCACCTGTGCATCAAATGGCAGATCTTGGGTCAGGCGATAGATAAGCAGGTTTTTGAACCACATGGGGTGAATCACTCCTATATACAAAGACGCATTATTCGCTTGATAACCTTAATAGGCCAACCCTGCGCTAAGCCTTTGTAGTGCTTGGGAAAATTATTTTAAAAAGTACTTGCCAGACTATAAGTCGCTCCGTAGAATGCGCGCCACACCGAGAGTGAAAGGGTGATTAGCTCAGCTGGGAGAGCATCTGCCTTACAAGCAGAGGGTCGGCGGTTCGATCCCGTCATCACCCACCATTCGCTCACAGTGTTACGCGCAGCGGTAGTTCAGTCGGTTAGAATACCGGCCTGTCACGCCGGGGGTCGCGGGTTCGAGTCCCGTCCGCTGCGCCATTTTTTTTGCCATAAGCCCCTTGAACGCTTGTGGTTGGGATAAGCCTGATAAATGCAGGTTTACCCGAAAGGCTTCGGTTTGGCAGTTCGCTGCGAAATCAAAGATGCAGGGCGATGGAAACGGATGTTTTTACAAGGTTTTGAAAAAAAGCCAAATAAAAACAACCACTTACACAAATAGTGTGAGAGAATGCGCCCCGCAACGAAAGCGAAGTACAAGGGTGATTAGCTCAGCTGGGAGAGCATCTGCCTTACAAGCAGAGGGTCGGCGGTTCGATCCCGTCATCACCCACCACTTGCTTTCAATGTTACGCGCAGCGGTAGTTCAGTCGGTTAGAATACCGGCCTGTCACGCCGGGGGTCGCGGGTTCGAGTCCCGTCCGCTGCGCCATATTCTGAACACAAGCCCCTTGAACGCTTGTGATCAACAAAAAGCCTGCCTTGTGCAGGCTTTTTTGTGTATGCATGTTTTCTTTGATTGATAAAAAATTCAAATAAAACAACAACTTACGCGAATAGTGTGAGAGAATGCGCCCCGCAACGAAAGTGAAGTACAAGGGTGATTAGCTCAGCTGGGAGAGCATCTGCCTTACAAGCAGAGGGTCGGCGGTTCGATCCCGTCATCACCCACCACTTGCTTTCAATGTTACGCGCAGCGGTAGTTCAGTCGGTTAGAATACCGGCCTGTCACGCCGGGGGTCGCGGGTTCGAGTCCCGTCCGCTGCGCCATATTCTGAACACAGGCCCCTTGAACGCTTGTGATCAACAAAAAAGCCTGCTTAGTGCAGGCTTTTTTGTGCGCGGGTGTTTTGTGGTGTGTGGGGTTTAGAAATCCCAGCGCGTGGTCACCATCACATTGCGAGGGTCACCGTAGTACGACGAGTTATAAAAACCGATATTGGTGTAATACGACTTGTCGAATGCGTTGTTCAGATTGACCGTGGCCGACAGGTTTTTCGAAATCTGATAGCGCGCCATCAGATCAACCAGCCAGTATGGGTCCTGGGAGAATTTTTCCACGGTGCCGCCCTTGTTCCAGTTGGTCAGCATCTGCCAGCCGGTGCTCTGCCAGCGAACGCCGCCGCCCAGGGTCAGTTTGTCCAGATCGCCGGTCAGCTTGTAGCTGGTGTACAGGTTGATCTGGTCTTCCGGTTCCCAGGTCGAGACCTTTGTGCCGCCCTGGTCACGGCTGACCTTGTGGGTGTACCCCGCCTGCAATTGCCAGCCTGGCATCAGTTCACCGGAGATCTCTGCTTCGTAGCCCTTGGTCGTGGCCTTGATACCCTTGTAGGCGTAGTCGATGTCCGGGTTGGTCGGATTGCCGTTGTAGGCCATGTCTGCTTCAGGACGGTTGTCCTGATGCACTTCAAAGTAGGCCAGGCTTGAATTCAGGCGGCCATCAAAGAACTCGCCTTTCAGCCCCAGCTCGTAGTTGGTGCCTTCATCCGGCTCAAGCATCTTGTTGTCGCGATCGCGGTAATACGACTGCGGCAGGAAAATCTCCGTGTAGCTGGTATAGGCCGAAATATTGTCATTGATGTCGTAGATCAGGGCTGCGTACGGCAGCACTTTGCCCGTGTCCTTGGCGTGGCTCGTGCCGGTCAGGGTGTAATTGGCCACCCGGGTGCCCAGCATCAGTTTAAGGTCGTCGGTCAGGCTGAAGCGGCCGGTCACGTAGGTACCGGTCTGGCGTGTTGTTTCATCGTTGTATGAAGTGACATTGCCCCAGTCCGGCTCAAGGCTGTTGCCTTTCCAGTTGTAGTAGTCGTAGGCGTTGTTGACCATATTGGCATTGGTATAGTCCTTGCCAGTCCAGTGTGATTTGGACACCGAACCACCGACGACCAGTTCATGTTCGCGCCCCAGCAGGCTGAACGGACCGGTGGCAAACAGGTCACCGCTATCGCTGACGTATTCGCCGGTGTATTTGCGGGCGAGCATTTTTGCCAGCCCGGTAGTGGCGTCCGGGTCAAGCAGGGCGCCCAGCGGGGCGTTATAGCCGTTGATCTGGTGGTTGTACTGGCCTTTGACTACCCAGCCGTTGGCAAAGTTGTGTTCCAGGGTTGAGAACACCGTGCGGGTGTATTGCTCCCAACTGCTCCATTTGGCGCCATTGTTGAATGAGCGCGGGGTGCTGATCCGGTCACCTTTGGAGTTGAACAGTGATGCGCTGCCTGACCAGCTGGAACCTTTGGGGTTGTTGTCCTGATAATCGGCACCCAGGGTCAGCAGGGTGTCGGGGCTCAGATCCACTTCAAGAATGCCGTAGTAAACCTCGCTGTCACGCTTGTAGTGATCCATGAATGAGTGCTTGTCCTGGTAAGCCGCCACGGCCCGGCCACGCACATTGCCGCTCTCGGTTAATGGCCCGCTGACATCGATTTCGGAGCGGTAGTTTTCCCAGGAGCCTGCGCCCACATCGATATGGGCCTTGAATTCGCGGGTCGGTTTTTTGCGCACCATATTGATGGTACCGCCCGGTCCGCCAGCGCCGGTGAGCAGGCCGGTTGCGCCTTTCAGGATTTCGACCCGGTCATAGATGGCGGTGTCAGTCAGGGTGTGCCCGGCCGAGTACTGCGGGTCTTGCAAGATGGGGATGCCGTCGTACTGGAAGTTCTTGATCGCAAAACCACGGGAGTAATAGCTGGTGCGATCGCTGTCATAGGTGGCCACGGTGATGCCGGGGGTGTGGCGCATCACGTCATCGATGGAGTTCATGCCGAAATCGTCCATGGCCTGGCGGGTCACCACGGAAATGGACTGGGGGGTTTCCCTTGGCGTCAGTACCATGCGTGTTGCTGTCGCGATGGAGCCGGGGGTGTAGGAACCGGTGCCTTCGGTGATAGTCCCGAGCTGGTTGGCGCTGACCTGGGTGGCGCCCAACTCCAGTGCGCCGCCTGCCGCGGGCAGGGCGTCGAGCCTGTAGCCGTTGGCGCCTTTGACCATGGTATAGCCGCTGCCCCGCAACAAGGCTTCGAATCCGTCATGTTCGTTGTAGGCACCCTGCAGGCCCGGAGTCGACAGGCCTTCCAGGTTGCTCGACTGAAAAATGATCGCCACGCCGGCTTGTTGCGCGAAGCGGTTCAGTGCGTTGCTCAGCGGGCCTGCGGGTATGTCGTAGCTCTGTACGGCTGCAGTTTGTGCCTGGGCAGTGGCGGCGTATGCCACGCCAGCCGCCGACGCAACGATCAAGTGAATCGCCAGCGCAAGGGGTTTGTAGGAGGTCAGCATGGAAGACGTAGTCCTTTATGAGTCGTTGTTACCTACCTTGACGGCTGACTCGACAAAAGCGGAACGAATGGGAATTATTATTTTTCAGGGGTGTGCAGCTGGCTGATCACAACCAGCCAGGGTGTGTAGGTTTTGATCTGCAGGGGCAAGGTGTCGGCGATCAGTTGCAACGCCCGGTCGGTATCGTCCAGAGGCAGTACAGCCGAGACGCGCAGGCCGGCCAGGGTGTTGCGATCAAACTGCAGGTGCCCGCGTCGATGGCGGGAAATTTCATCAAGCACCTGAGGCAGCGGCTGATCTTCAACCACCAGTTGATGGCGCTCCCAAGCCTGATCGATGCTGGCCGGGGAGATGCTGCCAGCCAGTTCGACCGAGCCCTGGCGAATCAGCGCCCGGGAGCCTGCACTCACCTCCAGGGTTTGCTGCTCGTTCGCGCTTTGCGCGGCGACGCGAGACTGCAACATGCTCAATACGGTGGTGTCACCCTGGCGCTTGACTACAAAGCGGGTGCCCAGGGCGCGCATGCTGCCTTGGGCTGTTTCCACGAAAAATGGCCGGGCGCTGTCATGGGCGACGTCGACCAGTACTTCACCTTGCAGTAGTTCAATGCGCCGCGCCTGGCCGTCAAAATGTACATTGAGCGCGCTGGTGCCGCTGAGGGTAATGCTCGAGTTGTCGGCCAGGCGCTGTGTTTTCCAGTCATTGGGGCCGGTGCTGATATCGGCCAGCCATTGCTCGGGATAATGGCTTTGCACCAGCAGGGTGGCCGGCAGGGCCAGGCAGCCGGCAATCAGCAGGGCGCGCAAGGCATGTTTGCGTCGGGTGACTGCCTTGCGCCCGGCAAATGCGGCATTGAGCGCTGCCTTGGCTGGCGTCGACTGCTGGCGCAACGCCTGTAGGCGGTTGATGACATCTTGCATGCGCCGGGCTGCGGCGGCGTGTTGCGGGCTTTGCTGTTTCCAGCGCTCGAATTCCAGGCGCAAGCCCTCGCTGAACCCTTCCTCGTGCAGGCGAAGGATCCATTCGGCGGCTTGTTCGTCTATTGAATCGGGCTGTTCGGGCATGCGGGCTCAGGTGTTCAGGCTGTGGCTGCAATGCAGCAGGGCCTGGATAAGGTACTTGCGCACGGTGCGGTCAGACAGGCCCAGTTGCCGGGCGATTTGGCACTGGGTCAGGCCGTCCAGGTAATACAGCACAAAGGCCTGGCGGGCTTTGTCCTGCATGCCTTCGAGAATAAAGGCGATCTGCTCCAGGGCTTCCAGGGTGGTAAGAATTTGCTCGGGTGATTGATAGCCTTCGAGTGCCTCGGCGGTCAGCGCAAGTTCTTGCAAGTAGGCGTTTTCTATCTGTTTGCGGCGCACCTGATCGATGATCAGGCGGCGTGCCGTGGTGCTCAAAAAGGCCCGGGGCTCGCGCAGGGAGGCTACCGATTCGCGGGCATTGAGAATTCGGGCGAAGGTGTCCTGGGCCAGATCGGCGGCATTTTGCGCGCAACCGAGCTTTCTGCGTAGCCAGCCAAACAGCCAGCCGTGATGCTCGCAGTACAGTTCGGTAATAGCGCTCTGGTAGGACGGTTCACCCGAAGACATAGGACGCTGCCTAAATGTTATTGAGAATAATTACCAATTCTCAACGAAAGTCCGGGGTAAACGCAAGGCGGGCGATGAAATGTAACGGTCACTTGCAACTGTGGGAGCGGGCTTGCTCGCGATGGGATCGCCTCGGTGTGGCAGGTACACCGCGTTGTATCCATCGCGAGCAAGCCCGCTCCCACAGAGTGTGGAGGCGGGTGTTTTAGTTCTTCGCGATCAAATTGCCGGCATGCAGCCCGCATTCTTTTTGCGTGGCTTCTTCCCACCACCAGCGGCCTTCGCGCTCGTGCTGGTTGGGCAGTACCGGACGGGTGCAGGGCTCGCAGCCGATGCTGATAAAACCGCGTTCATGCAGGCTGTTGTAAGGCAGCTCCAGCATGCGGATATAGCCCCAGACTTCCTCGCTGGTCATTTGTGCCAACGGGTTGAACTTGTACAGCGTGCGCTCGGGTGTGGAGAACGCGCCGTCAATTTCCAGGGCGGCAACCTGGCTGCGGGTGCCGGGGCTCTGGTCGCGGCGCTGGCCGGTGGCCCAGGCCTTGACCGTCGACAGCTTGCGTCGCAGCGGCTCGATCTTGCGTATGCCGCAGCATTCGCCATGGCCGTCTTTATAGAAGCTGAACAGGCCTTTCTCTTTGACGAAGGGTTCGAGCTTGCTTTGATCCGGCGAGATCAGCTCGATCTGGATCTTGTAATGTTCACGTACCTGTTCGATAAACCGGTAGGTCTCGGGGTGCAGGCGGCCGGTGTCGAGGCTGAACACCTTGACGTTCTTGTTGAGCTTCCAGGCCATGTCCACCAGCACCACGTCTTCGGCGCCGCTGAAGGAGATCCAGAGTTCGTCGCCAAAATGTTCAAAGGCGAGTTTGAGAATATCTTGCGGGGACTTGCTGGCGTATGTCGCGGCGAGTTCGGCGACGTCAAACGGATGGCTCATCAGGCGGCTTCCTGCAGTGAATGGCGCTGGGCGCTCTCTAGTCTCGTGATCTTAGCAAAAAGCGCGGGCTACAGGGTTTGCAGTGTATCGAGCAGTACCTTCACTTTGGTGATGGATTCCTGGTATTCATCCTGCCAGTCGGAGTCGGCCACAATGCCGCCGCCGCCCCAGCAACTGATGCGCCCGTCCTTGACCAGCAGGCTGCGGATGGCGATGGAGCTGTCCATTTCGCCACGCACGTCGAGGTACAGCAGAGAGCCGCAGTAAATGCTGCGTCGGGTGGGTTCCAGCTCGTCGATGATCTGCATGGCGCGGATTTTCGGGGCGCCGGTAATCGAGCCGCCCGGAAAGCTGTCGCCAATCAGGTCCAGGGCGTCTTTGCCATCGGCCAGTTCGCCGATCACGCTGCTCACCAGGTGATGGACGTTGGGATAGCTTTCGAGTGTAAACAACTGCGGCACGCTCACCGAACCGGTGCGGCAGGTGCGCCCCAGGTCGTTGCGCAGCAAATCGACGATCATCAGGTTTTCTGCGCGATCCTTGGGGCTGGCCAGCAGTTCGGCGGCGTTGGCTGCATCTTCGCGGCTGTCTTTGCCCCTTGGGCGGGTGCCTTTGATCGGTCGGGTTTCCACTTGATTCTGACTTATCCGTACAAAGCGCTCAGGAGAGAGGCTCAGGATCGCGTTGTCGCCCGCCAGGCTCATAAAGCCGGAAAAAGGTGTGGGGCAGGCCGCGCGCAATGCGCCATAGGCACTCCAGGCATCGCCCTCGCACTGGCCGCTGAAGCGCTGGGTGTAATTGACCTGATAGCAGTCGCCCGCCTGGATATACCGATGGATCTGTTCCAGAGCCTGCTGGTACTGGCTGGCGCTGATATCCGGTTGCATCGGTTGCTTGAGATTGAATGGCTTGTTGTGCGACGGGGCAGGCTGGCTGAACAACTGGATCAGGCGCTGGCGCTCTGCTGTTTCGAGGTTTGGGTGAAATACAAGCTGGCTGGTGGCTGCATAATGGTCACTGATCAGCGCCCAGGCATACAGGCCCAATTGCGCTTCGGGCAGGTGCAGGTCATCCCGGGCGTTGGCGGGCAGCTGTTCGAGTTGTCGGCCAAAGTCGTAACTCAGGTAACCGATCAGACCGCCAGCAAACGGCAGCTCGTATTCGTCCGGGAGGCTGGCAGCGCCCAGTTGCTTGAGGCCTTCACGCAGGCGTTGCAGAAAGTCTCGTCCCGACTCGTCTGGCTGCAGGGTCAGTTCTGCCTCAGGCCATGCGCTCATCAGGTCAAAGCGACCACGGTCTGCAGTGGGGCGGCCACTGTCGAGCAGCACGGCGCCGGGTGCATTGCGAATGGCCGAAAAATAGTCGGCAGGGTTGGCGAGGTAAGGCAGCGGGTGTACGGAGCAGGTCAACATGCGCAGCAAATCAGCCATCGGAGCGGGGGGCTGATTGTAGTCCTGTGCAGGGTTGCAAATCTATGCGGCTTGTGGGAACTGCGAGAACTGTGGGAGCGGGCTTGCTCGCGATAGAAGTGACGCGGTTTAGCAGGTAAAACGCGTTGATAGCATCGCGAGCAAGCCCGCTCCCAAAGGTGTGAAAACGCTTATTCGGGCGGGTGAATATGGCCGAACAGTTCCTGGGCAAAGCGCACGCGCTCTTCCGGTGTTTCCTTGATGCCTTTGGCGGCCAGTTCTTCGAGGTGGGCCTCGACTGCGTGGGTGCGCAGGGTCAGGCCGCAATCGTTGGCAATCTGGATATTCAGCCCCGGACGGGCGTTGAGTTCCAGAATCAGCGGGCCTTTATCCTGATCGAGAACCATGTCCACGCCGATGTAGCCCAGGCCGCATAACTCGTAGCAACCGGCCGCCAGCTTCATGAAACCGTCCCAGTTGGGCAGTTGCACGCCGTCCACCGCGTTGGTGGTGTCGGGGTGCTTGCTGATGATGTTGTTCAGCCAGGTGCCACGCAGGGTCAGGCCGGTGGCCAGGTCGACGCCAACACCGATGGCGCCCTGGTGCAGGTTGGCCTTGCCGCCCGATTGCCGGGTAGGCAGGCGCAGCATGGCCATTACCGGGTAACCCATCAGCACGATGATGCGGATATCCGGCACGCCTTCGTAGCTGATGCTTTTGAAGATCTGGTCCGGGGTTACCCGGTATTCGATCAATGCCCGGTCCCGGTGACCACCCAGGGAGTACAGACCGGTGAGGATGCTGGAAATCTGATGTTCGATCTCTTCATGGCTGATGATCTTGCCCGAGACGGTACGGAAGCGGTCTTCGAAGCGGTCCGCGATCACCAGAATGCCGTCACCGCCCGCGCCTTGTGCGGGCTTGATCACGAAGTCGTTGCGGTCACCGATGATGTCATCCAGCTTTTCGATTTCTTTCTCGGTGGAAATCACGCCGTACATCTCAGGTACGTGAATGCCCGCTTTGATTGCACGTTCCTTGGTGATGATCTTGTCATCCACAATCGGATACAGGCTGCGTTTGTTGTACTTGAGTACGTAGTCCGCATTGCGCCGATTAATGCCCATGATGCCCCGGGCTTCCAGGGCCTTCCAGGTCTTCCAGAAGCCGAACATCAGGAGTCAGCCTTCAAGAATGCTTTGAAACGCACCAGTTCGGTCAGGCGGTAGCCACGATAGCGACCCATTGCCAGCATGAAGCCCACCATGATCAGCAGGATCGCCGGGAAGGTGAACACGAAGTACACCAGTTCCGGCACGCTCATGACCAGATACGCCAGGGTGGCTGCGAACAGGGTGCCGATCGCGACCTTCATGGCATGCCCGCCACCGCGCTCTTCCCAGGTGATCGACAGGCGCTCGATGGTCATCGTCAGAATCACCATCGGGAACAAGGCGACTGAAAGCCCGCGCTCCAGACCCAGCTTGTGGCTGAACAGGCTGATGGCCGCGATCAGGATAACGACAAAGGTCAGTACTACAGACAGGCGTGGCAGCATCTGCAGCTTCAAGTGTTCAAGGTAGGAACGTAGCGTCAGCCCAAGTGCGGTGATCACCGTAAAGAGGATGATGCCGAAGCCCAGTTGGGTCTCACGGAAGGCCAGGGCAATCAGTACCGGGGTGAATGTGCCCAGGGTTTGCAGGCCGATCAGGTTGCGCAGAATCAGGATCACCAGTACCCCGATCGGGATCATGACCATGATCATGAAGGTTTGCTGGGTCTGCAGCGGCAAGCCGTACAGTGAGTATTCGAGGAAGTTGGCGTCGGTGTTTTCGTCGGTCAGCTTGGCCAGGCGAATGGCGTTCATTTCGCTGTTGTTCAGGCTGAAAGTAACGTTGGCTTTTTTGCCGCCATCGACGGTTACCATCGGTTCGTCGCCGATCCACCACAGCAGGCGGTCGGATGGCAGGCCCTGTTCGCCGGTTTCCGGGTTGAAGTACAGCCAGTCGTTGCCGTTAAAGCTGCGCAGCCACAGTTCCGGGGTTTGCGGCTGATCGGCTACCAGGCGGATGGTGTGGACTTTTTCCATTGGAACGTGGGCAATCGACAGCAGCAGCTCGATGATTTGTGCCTTGTGCGCAGTCGAAGGATCACCCGCCAGCAGCAGTTTCACGTTGTCATCATTGGCATTGCTGACGCGCTTGATGGTTTCGCTGATAAAGGTTTCGACATCGGCCGAGTGCTGGCGGATAGGTGCAAGCAAGGCTTCGGCGGCGATTTTTTCCGGGCCTTCCACGGCGATGCTGTCGCGGAACACCGGGCCTTTGACCTTGGTCTTGTCGCCCGAGTAGCGCTTGGTCAACACCAGGCGGTAGTACAGGGTTTGCTTGCCACTGACCCGGCGTGCCGACCAGGTGACCTTGCGGTTGCCGTCAACCCGGTTGACGCTCACCCCGTAGTTGTTGGAGATAAAGCTCTCGTTGAGGCTGACGTAGTCGCGGTTAAGCGGCGGCACGAACATCTGGATCTTGACCGGGTCTTTGGAGCTGGCGACGAACTCGACCTTGGCGTCGATATTCCACAAGTCGTCCGTGGCGTCTTCGGTCACAGGAATGCCGAGGACGAAAATCTGATAGGCCGTAATCGAAATGCCCAGCACCACAAGGATGGTGATCAAGATTTTCAGGTGAAGGGTAAGAGCGCGCATTTCAATTACTCTGCGGTTTGAGCGTTGGCGACGCAGGCAGGTTTGCCAGCAGCGTATTTAAGGCTTGGGTCGACCAGCGCATCAAAGCGTTTGAGCGCTTCGGAGCCAATCAACAGCGGGTATTGGAACGCACTTCTATCGGTCAAGTTCACTTCGATGGTGCGTAAAGCCTTGCCCATGCAGATTTCCAGGGAAATAACCGGGCGCGAGGTGTAGTTCTTGTCGGACTCAGGATCGTAATCACCCGAGCGTCGCTTGATCTTGCTGACACGGGCCAGCGGGCGTTCGATGGGGTGCGAGTGGGCATCATCGATGGCCAGGTAAAAGCGTACCCAGCTCTCGCCATCACGCTTGAAGCGCTTGATATCTCGGGCGCTGAGCGAGGCGGTCTTGGCGCCGGTGTCGAGTTTGGCCGCCACCTGCAGGTCGATACCTGCCAGCTCAGCGTACTCGTTGAGGCCGTACACGGTTTTTTCGCCAGCCAGGCTCAGGCCGGGTATGCACAGCAGGAAGGCGAGGATATAGAGGGGAAGCAATTTCATAAATCGAAGCACGTCTCTTGCAATCTTCAGTTCAAGGCGACTGGCAGGAGCGCAAGTTTCCTCGTGCGGCTGCCCTATGGATGAGGGCAGGGCGGATGCGGTCGGCATTCTAACATGATGGTTTTATGGCGCCAGCGCCGAGGCGCTTGCAAGCGGCGATCAACCCTGTCGATACAACCAAGGTCGTATTCTTGGATTGTCGACAATGTCGATTTATTCTTTGACTATCAGGGCTGAAATAGCTAATTTCAGCGCTATTGATTTTCAAGGTGTCGACAATATGCTGCAAGCACTGGAACCTGCCACGATCGCCCAGGACGACTCGGAAACCCTTTCCGAGAACGTTTTTCGGCGCATTCAGGCGGCTATTGTCAAAGGCGAAATCGCCCCGGGAAGCAAGATCTCCGAGCCCGAACTGGCGCGCACCTACGGCATCAGCCGCGGGCCATTGCGCGAAGCCATCCATCGCCTTGAAGGCCAGCGTTTGTTGGTGCGCGTCCCCCATGTCGGGGCGCGGGTCGTGTCGCTGAGCCATGCCGAGCTGATCGAACTCTACGAAATTCGCGAGTCCCTGGAAGGCATGGCCTGCCGCCTGGCCGCCGAACGCATGAGTGACGAAGACATCGCCGAGCTACGCCAGGTGCTCGAAACCCATGAGCGCGATGAGGCGTTTCAGGCGGGCGTCGGTTACTACCAGCAAGAAGGCGACTTCGATTTTCATTACAAAATTATTCAGGGCAGTGGCAATCGCACCCTGACGCAAATGCTCTGTGGCGAGTTGTACCAGTTGGTGCGCATGTACCGCATCCAGTTTTCCGCCACGCCCAACCGCCCACATCAGGCGTTTGCCGAGCATCACCGGATTCTCGATGCCATTGCCGATCGCGACGGCGAACTGGCCGAATTGTTGATGCGCCGACATATCGGCGCATCGAAACGCAATATTGCCCGTCATTACCAAGACGGTGCCCAGCAGACAGCCACTCCACGAGGTGAGTCATGAGCAATAAGAACAGTCCAGGCCAGCGTTTCCGTGATGCAGTTGCAAGCGAACATCCTTTGCAAGTGGTGGGTGCGATCAACGCCAATCATGCGCTGCTGGCCAAGCGTGCGGGTTTCAAGGCCATCTATCTATCGGGTGGAGGCGTCGCAGCCGGGTCGCTGGGCGTACCTGATCTGGGTATTACGGGTCTGGACGATGTACTGACTGATGTACGACGCATTACCGATGTATGTGATCTGCCATTGCTGGTGGACGTGGATACCGGCTTCGGCTCTTCGTTTTTCAACGTGTCCCGCACGGTCAAGTCGATGATCAAGTTCGGCGCTGCGGCGATTCACATTGAAGACCAGGTAGGCGCCAAGCGTTGCGGTCATCGCCCGAACAAGGAAATCGTTTCGCTGCAGGAAATGGTCGACCGTATCAAGGCCGCCGTCGATGCGCGTACCGATGACAGCTTCGTGATCATGGCGCGAACCGATGCGCTGGCGGTGGAAGGGCTTGAGTCAGCCCTGGAACGTGCCGCGGCCTGTGTTGAAGCCGGGGCTGACATGGTGTTCCCGGAAGCCATTACCGAGCTTGAGATGTACAAACTGTTTGCCAACCGGGTCAAAGCCCCGATCCTGGCCAATATCACCGAATTCGGTGCCACGCCGCTGTACACCACCGAGCAACTGGCCGGTGCTGACGTATCGCTGGTGCTGTATCCGCTGTCGGCATTCCGGGCCATGAACAAGGCGGCCGAAAACGTCTACACCGCGATCCGCCGCGACGGCACCCAGCAAAACGTGATCGACACCATGCAAACCCGCATGGAACTTTACGATGCCATCAACTACCACGAGTTCGAGCAGAAACTCGATGCGTTGTTTGCCGCGAAGAAGTAACAGAACACTGTGACTCTGTGGGCGCGGGCTTGCTCGCGATAGGGTCACCGCAGTGATTCAGGCAAACCGTGTTGCCTGAATCGCGAGCAGGCTCGCTCCCACACAGGTATGTATTGAACCCAGTAGTTGCCGAATCCCTAACAAATTCAAGATTGGAGAAGCGCAATGGCCGAAGCAAAAGTATTGAGTGGTGCCGGACTACGCGGCCAGGTGGCCGGGCAAACGGCCCTGTCCACCGTAGGCCAGGAAGGCGCAGGCCTCACTTATCGTGGTTATGACGTACGTGAACTGGCGGCCGAAGCGCGCTTTGAAGAAGTGGCTTACCTGCTGTTATATGGCGAACTGCCTACCAGGACCCAACTGGCTGCCTACACGGCCAAGCTGCAAAAGCTGCGCGATCTGCCCCAGGCATTGAAAGAAGTGCTGGAGCGCATTCCCGCCGACGCCCACCCGATGGACGTGATGCGCACCGGTTGCTCGTTCCTGGGCAATATCGAGCCGGAGAAAGACTTCGCCGAGCAACAAGACAAGACCGACCGCCTGCTGGCCGCCTTCCCGGCGATCATGTGCTACTGGTATCGCTTCAGCCATGACGGCAAGCGCATTCACTGCGTAACCGACGAAGAGTCGATCGGCGGCCACTTCCTGCACTTGCTGCACGACAAAAAACCGAGCGAGTTGCACGTCAAGGTGATGAACGTGTCACTGATCCTTTACGCCGAGCACGAGTTCAACGCTTCGACCTTTACTGCCCGTGTTTGTGCCTCGACCTTGTCCGACCTGTATTCATGCATCACTGCAGCGATCGGCTCGCTGCGCGGCCCGCTGCACGGCGGCGCCAACGAGGCGGCGATGGAAATGATCGAACGCTTCGACTCGGCAGAAGAGGCGGTGCAAGGCACCCTCGGCATGCTGGCGCGCAAGGACAAGATCATGGGCTTTGGCCATGCGATCTACAAAGACAGCGACCCGCGTAACGAAGTGATCAAGGGCTGGTCGAAAAAACTCGCCGACGAAGTGGGCGACACCGTGTTGTTCCCGGTCTCCGAAGCGATCGACAAAACCATGTGGGAACAAAAGAAGCTGTTCCCCAACGCCGATTTCTACCATGCCTCGGCGTATCACTTCATGGGTATCCCGACCAAGCTGTTTACCCCGATCTTTGTCTGCTCACGCCTGACCGGCTGGGCGGCGCATGTGTTCGAGCAGCGTGCCAACAACCGCATCATCCGTCCGAGCGCCGAATACATCGGCGTAGAACAGCGCAAGTTCGTGCCAATCGAACGTCGCTGAGTGAGGCCACTGGCTCCCGCTGAAGGTGGGAGCCGGTTCCCTCTTTTGTAACTACCGTGATCGAGTCCTGCGCCAATGAATACTGAATTTCGCAAAACATTACCGGGCACCCGGCTGGATTATTTCGACACCCGTGCGGCCGTCGATGCGATCAAGCCCGGTGCGTACGACACATTGCCTTACACCTCCCGCGTACTGGCCGAAAACCTGGTACGCCGCTGTGATCCTGCCACCCTGAATGCATCGCTGAGCCAGTTGATCGATCGCAAGCGCGATCTCGACTTTCCGTGGTTCCCGGCGCGTGTGGTGTGCCACGACATTCTCGGCCAGACCGCGCTGGTCGACCTCGCCGGCCTGCGTGACGCCATCGCCCAGCAGGGTGGTGATCCGGCCCAGGTCAATCCGGTAGTGCCGACCCAACTGATCGTCGACCACTCGCTGGCGGTGGAATGCGGCGGCTACGACCCCGAGGCGTTCGAAAAGAACCGCGCCATCGAGGACCGTCGCAACGAAGACCGCTTCCACTTTATCGAGTGGACCAAAAAAGCCTTTAAAAACGTTGATGTGATCCCGCCGGGCAACGGCATCATGCACCAGATCAACCTGGAGAAAATGTCTCCGGTGATCCAGGTGCGCGACGGTGTGGCCTTCCCTGATACCTGCGTAGGCACTGACAGCCACACCCCTCACGTGGATTCGCTGGGCGTGATCGCCATTGGTGTCGGTGGTCTTGAGGCCGAAAGCGTGATGCTTGGCCGTGCCTCGTGGATGCGCCTGCCGGAAATCGTCGGCGTCGAACTGACCGGCAAGCTGCAACCGGGCATTACCGCCACCGATATGGTGCTGGCGCTCACCGAGTTCCTGCGCAAGCAGAAAGTGGTCGGTGCCTGGCTGGAGTTCTTCGGTGAAGGTGCCGCAGCGCTGACCCTGGGCGACCGTGCCACCATTTCCAACATGGCTCCTGAATACGGCGCCACGGCTGCGATGTTTTACATCGACCAGCAAACCATTGACTACCTCAAGCTGACTGGTCGTGAAGATCAGCAAGTGCAACTGGTGGAGAACTACGCCAGGGTCAGCGGCCTGTGGGCCGACAGCCTGAAGGGTGCGCAGTACGAGCGCAGCCTGAGCTTTGACCTGTCGTCGGTAGTGCGCAACATGGCCGGACCGAGCAACCCGCACGCCCGTGTGGCCACCACTGATCTGGCGGCCAAAGGCATCGCCGGTCAATGGGACGAAGTGCCGGGGCAAATGCCCGACGGCGCGGTCATCATCGCGGCGATCACCAGCTGCACGAATACCAGCAACCCGCGCAACGTGATCGCTGCGGGCTTGATGGCGCGCAATGCCAACCAGCTTGGCCTGAGCCGCAAACCGTGGGTCAAAACCTCGCTGGCGCCGGGCTCCAAAACCGTGGCCCTGTATCTGGACGAAGCCGGTTTGACCCATGAACTGGAAAAACTGGGGTTTGGCGTGGTGGCATTTGCCTGCACCACCTGCAACGGTATGTCCGGTGCCCTGGACCCGGCCATCCAGCAGGAAATCATCGACCGCGACCTGTACGCCACGGCTGTACTGTCGGGCAACCGCAACTTTGACGGGCGTATTCACCCTTACGCCAAACAGGCGTTTCTCGCCTCGCCGCCGCTGGTGGTGGCCTACGCGATTGCCGGCACTATCCGCTTCGATATCGAGAAAGATGTATTGGGCCTGGACGCCAATGGCAAGGAAATCCGCCTGAAAGACATCTGGCCGAGCGATGAAGAAATCGACGCCGTGGTCAAGGCCGCCGTGAAGCCGGAGCAGTTCCGCCAGGTGTATATCCCGATGTTCGCCATTCATGAAGACACCGGCCCGAAAGTCGAGCCGCTGTATGACTGGCGCCCGCAGAGCACGTACATCCGCCGTCCGCCGTACTGGGAAGGTGCGTTGGCCGGGGCTCGTCCGCTCAAGGGCATGCGCCCGCTGGCGGTACTGCCGGACAACATCACCACAGACCACTTGTCGCCCTCCAACGCCATCATGCTCGACAGCGCCGCAGGCGAATATCTGGCGAAAATGGGCTTGCCGGAAGTCGACTTCAACTCATACGCAACGCACCGCGGCGACCACCTGACGGCCCAGCGCGCGACCTTCGCCAACCCGAAACTGTTCAACGAAATGGTGATCGAGGACGGCAAGGTCAAACAGGGCTCCCTGACTCGCCTTGAGCCCGAAGGGCAGGTGATGCGCATGTGGGAAGCCATCGAAACCTACATGGAGCGCAAGCAGCCGTTGATCATTATCGCGGGCGCCGATTACGGTCAGGGTTCGTCCCGTGACTGGGCGGCCAAAGGGGTGCGCCTGGCAGGGGTCGAGGCCATTGCGGCCGAGGGCTTTGAGCGTATTCACCGTACCAACCTGGTGGGCATGGGCGTGTTGCCACTGGAATTTTTGCCGGGCACCAACCGCAAAACCCTGCAAATCGACGGCAGTGAAACCTACGACGTGATCGGCGAACGCACCCCGCGTGCCACGCTGACCCTGGTGATCACCCGCAAAAATGGTGAGCGCCTGGAAGTGCCGGTGACCTGCCGCCTGGATACTGCGGAAGAAGTCTCGATCTACGAAGCAGGCGGCGTGTTGCAGCGTTTTGCCCAGGACTTCCTGGAATCGGCGACAGCCTAACCCCAGCGCCGGGGCCACGAGCCCCGGCTACTACAGGACTCAGTGATATGGCCTACGCAGCGCAAATCAGAATTCCCGCGACCTATATGCGTGGCGGCACCAGTAAAGGCGTGTTCTTCAGTCTGCTGGACCTTCCCGCCGTGGCTCAGGTACCGGGTGCCGCCCGTGATGCCTTGTTGTTGCGCGTGATCGGTAGCCCAGACCCTTACGAAAAACAGATCGACGGCATGGGCGCTGCCACTTCCAGCACCAGCAAAACCGTGATCGTCAGCAAAAGCCTGCGTGCGGATCATGATGTCGATTACCTGTTCGGTCAGGTCGCGATCGACAAGCCCTTTGTGGACTGGAGCGGCAACTGCGGCAACCTGTCTGCGGCGGTCGGGTCGTTCGCGGTCAGCAGCGGCCTGGTGGATCCCGCTCGTATCCCCCGCAATGGTACGGCGGTGGTACGTATCTGGCAGGCCAATATTGGCAAGACCATCATTGCCCATGTGCCGATCACCGACGGTGCGGTACAGGAAACCGGCGATTTTGAACTCGACGGCGTGACCTTCCCGGCCGCAGAGGTGCAGTTGGAATTTATCAGCCCGGCAGCGGATGAAGAGGGGGCAGGCGGTTCGATGTTTCCAACCGGTAACCTGGTGGACGACCTTGAAGTACCGGGTGTCGGCACCTTGAATGTGACCATGATCAATGCCGGGATTCCGACGATTTTCGTCAATGCGCGGGATATCGGTTACAGCGGTGCAGAGCTGCAGAACGACATCAACAGCGACCCGAAAGCCCTGGCCATGTTCGAAACTATCCGTGCTCACGGTGCGTTGCGCATGGGCCTGATAGACAAGCTTGAAGACGCGGCCAAGCGTCAGCACACGCCCAAGGTCGCCTTTGTTGCCGGGCCTGCGGACTACGTGTCATCCAGCGGCAAGCCGGTCAGTGCCCAGAGTGTGGATTTGCTGGTGCGGGCCTTGTCGATGGGCAAGTTGCACCACGCCATGATGGGCACCGCTGCGGTGGCCATCGGTACGGCTGCGGCGATCCCGGGCACGCTGGTCAACCTGGCGGCCGGTGGTGAACAGCGCGATGCCGTGCGCTTTGGCCATCCCTCGGGCACCTTGCGCGTGGGTGCCGAAGCCCGGCAGGTTGACGGCGAATGGACCGTGACCAAAGCCATCATGAGCCGCAGTGCGCGGGTACTGATGGAAGGCTGGGTGCGGGTGCCAGGTGATTCTTTTTGATCGGGTGAACCCTTTGCCCTCACCCCAACCCTCTCCCTCGGGGAGAGGGCCAGGGTGAGGGGCTTTTGATTCTGATACATCAAACGGGCATTTAGACCCGCAAAATCACGATGAACCTGAGGATGGACACGACCCTTACCCACTCTTTGGAGACTGCCCCATGAGCGCCAACGTCGACCTCAACAACCGCCCCGATTACGACAAGGTTTTGCAGGACATTGCCGATTATGTCCTGTCCTACACCATCACCTCCCCCGAAGCCCTCGATACTGCCCGCAACTGCCTGATGGATACCTTGGGCTGCGGCCTGCTGGCGCTGCGTTTTCCGGAGTGCACCAAGCACCTGGGGCCTTTCGTCGAGGGCACGGTTGTACCTTTTGGCGCGAGGGTCCCAGGTACTTCGTTTCGCCTGGACCCGGTCAAGGCGGCATGGGACATCGGCTGTATCGTGCGCTGGCTGGACTACAACGACACCTGGCTGGCGGCGGAGTGGGGCCATCCTTCGGATAATCTGGGCGGTATTCTGGCGGTAGCCGATCATCTGTCGCAAAAACGTGTAGCCAATGGCGAAGCGCCGATGACGATGCGGGCGGTGCTCGAAGCAATGATCATGGCCCATGAGATTCAGGGCGTGATTGCCCTGGAAAACTCTTTCAATCGTGTTGGCCTGGACCATGTTCTGCTGGTCAAGGTCGCCTCGACGGCGGTGTGCGCCAAACTGATGGGCGCCACTCGCGAGCAGTTGCTGTCGGCGCTGTCCCATGCTTTTGTGGATGGGCAGGCGTTGCGCACCTATCGTCATGCGCCGAACGCCGGATCGCGTAAATCCTGGGCCGCCGGGGATGCGTCGAGTCGCGGGGTGCGTCTGGCTGACATTGCATTACGCGGTGAAATGGGCATCCCCGGGGTGCTGACTGCGCCGCAATGGGGCTTCTACGATGTGCTGTTCAGCCATACCAACAAGGATCTGGCGCTCAAGCCCGAGGACCAGCGCCAGTTCAGCCTGAGCCAGCCCTATGGCACCTATGTAATGGAAAACGTGCTGTTCAAGATCAGCTTCCCGGCCGAATTCCATGCGCAGACTGCGTGTGAAGCAGCGGTGACCTTGCATCCCCAGGTCAAGGACCGCTTGCACGATATCGAGAAAATCGTGATTACAACCCACGAATCGGCGATTCGGATCATTTCCAAGCAAGGCAAATTGGCCAACGCGGCGGACCGTGATCACTGTATTCAATACATGACCGCGGTACCGCTGGCGTTTGGCAATCTGATAGCAGAACACTACGAAGATGATTTTCACGCGGCCCACCCGATCATCGACCAATTGCGGGAAAAAATGGTAGTGGTCGAAAATCCGCGCTACACACGCGAGTACCTGGAGGCAGACAAACGCTCAATTGCCAATGCCATCGAGGTTTTTTTCAGCGATGGCACCAGCACCGGGCAGGTGGAAGTGGAATACCCCATTGGCCATCGTCGGCGTCGTGATGCGGGGATTCCATTGCTGGAGAACAAGTTCAGGGCCAACCTGGCCACCCGTTTTGTGAGCCAGCGGTGTGCGCAGATTTTTACCCTGTGCAAGGATCAGCAGGCGCTGGAGGCCACGCCGGTTAACCGGTTTGTGGACCTGTTGGTGATTTGAGCCAGAAGTGGGAGCGAGCCTGCTCGCGAAGCCGGTAAAGCCCTTTCGCGAGCAGGCTCGCTCCCACAGGTTTCATGTGTTCAGGGCTGTTACTTGAACCGCCGCTCCACGCCTTTTTCGACCAGGATCTTGGCCGAGATTTCTTCCACCGAGAAATGCGTGGAGTTGATATGCGGAATGTTTTCGCGCTGAAACAGGCGTTCAACTTCGCGCACTTCAAATTCGCACTGGGCAAAGCTTGAGTAGCGGCTGTTGGGCTTGCGTTCGTTGCGGATGGCCGTCAGGCGGTCCGGGTCGATGGTCAGGCCGAAGAGCTTGTGTTTGTGTTCACGCAGGGCAGCCGGCAGCTTGAGGCTTTCCATGTCGTCATCGGTCAGCGGGTAGTTGGCAGCGCGGATGCCGAATTGCATGGCCATATAAAGGCAGGTCGGGGTTTTGCCGCAGCGGGACACGCCAACCAGGATCAGGTCGGCCTTGTCGTACTTGTGTGTGCGGGCGCCGTCATCATTGTCGAGGGCAAAGTTCACCGCCTCGATGCGCTCCATATAGTTGGAGTTGTGGCCAATGGAGTGGGACTTGCCCACCGAATACGAGGAATGTTCACCCAGCGCCTGCTCCAGTGGAGCAAGAAAACTGGAGAAGATGTCGATCATGAAGCCATTGGACGTGGCGAGGATTTCGCGAATGTCCTGATTGACGATAGTGTCGAAAATTATCGGGCTGAATCCGTCTTTTTCGGCGGCGTTATCGATTTGTTGTACCATTGCCCGCGCTTTTTCCACGCTGTCTATGTAGGGGCGCGTGAACTTGCTGAAGGTCACATTTTCGAATTGTGCCAGCAAACTCTGGCCCAGGGTTTCGGCAGTAATACCGGTGCCATCGGATATAAAGAAAGCAGATCGTTTCATTTGCGCCTTGGGCCTTAAGCTGGTGACGATTCTTGGATATGATAGGCGCGCTTTTGTCGCGCTACATGACAGGCAGTGTCACTTATTTTCCAGGTCCAGGCCACAATCGCTGTGATGCCTCATGATGAGGGTCCAGCGCCCTGAGCTTTTCCCAACACCGTTAGTGGAGAGATCACCTTGGTAGAGTACGTAGTTTCCCTCGATAAGCTCGGCGCCCATGACGTGGAGCATGTGGGGGGCAAGAACGCATCCCTCGGCGAGATGATCAGTAATCTTGCAGGCGCTGGTGTTTCAGTTCCCGGTGGCTTCGCCACGACTTCTCAGGCATATCGTGATTTTCTCGAACTGAGTGGTTTGAACGACCAGATCCACGCTGCGCTGGATGCGCTCGATGTAGATGACGTCAATGCCCTGGCCAAAACCGGTGCCCAGATCCGTCAATGGATCATGGAAGCCGAGTTCCCGGAGAAGCTTAACGCCGAAATTCGTACCGCCTTTGCCGCTTTGTCCCAGGGCAACCCTGACATGGCCGTTGCCGTGCGCTCCTCGGCCACCGCCGAAGACTTGCCGGACGCGTCCTTTGCCGGTCAGCAAGAAACCTTCCTGAATATCCGTGGCGTTGAAAACGTCATTCGTGCGGCCAAGGAAGTATTTGCCTCCCTGTTCAACGACCGCGCTATTTCTTACCGCGTGCACCAGGGCTTTGACCACAAACTGGTCGCCCTGTCTGCAGGCGTACAGCGCATGGTGCGCTCCGAAACCGGCACCGCGGGCGTGATGTTTACCCTGGACACTGAATCAGGCTTCCGTGATGTAGTGTTTATCACCGGCGCCTACGGCCTGGGTGAGACCGTCGTGCAAGGTGCGGTAAACCCGGACGAATTCTACGTTCACAAACAAACCCTGGAAGCGGGTCTCCCGGCTATTTTGCGCCGCAACTTGGGCAGCAAAGCCATCAAGATGATCTACGGCGACGAAGCCAAGGCCGGCAAGTCGGTCAAGGTGATCGACGTTGAAAAGGCCGATCGCGCGCGTTTCTGCCTGACCGATGCTGAAGTCAGCGAACTGGCCAAGCAAGCCATGATCATCGAGAAGCACTACAAGTGCCCGATGGACATCGAGTGGGCCAAAGACGGCGATGACGGCAAGCTGTACATCGTACAGGCGCGCCCGGAAACCGTGAAAAGCCGCAGCGCCGGCAATGTCATGGAGCGCTACCTGCTCAAGGAAACCGGTACGGTACTGGCTGAAGGCCGCGCCATTGGCCAGCGTATCGGTGCAGGCAAGGTCCGCATCATCAAGGACGTGTCGGAAATGGATAAAGTCCAGCCGGGCGACGTACTGGTCTCCGACATGACCGACCCGGACTGGGAACCCGTGATGAAGCGCGCCAGCGCCATCGTCACCAACCGCGGCGGTCGTACCTGTCATGCGGCGATCATCGCTCGCGAGCTGGGTATCCCGGCCGTGGTGGGTTGCGGCAACGCCACCCAGCTGTTGAAAGACGGCCAGGGCGTTACCGTTTCGTGCGCTGAAGGCGATACCGGGTTTATCTTTGAAGGCGAACTGGGCTTCGATATCAAGAAGAACTCCGTGGACGCCATGCCGGACCTGCCGTTCAAGATCATGATGAACGTCGGCAACCCGGACCGTGCCTTTGACTTCGCGCAATTGCCGAACGCCGGTGTGGGCCTGGCCCGTCTGGAGTTCATTATCAACCGCATGATCGGTGTACACCCCAAAGCCCTGCTGAACTACGATGGCCTGCCACAGGAAATCAAGGACAGCGTCGACAAACGCATCGCCGGCTACAACGATCCGGTGGGCTTCTACGTCGAAAAGCTGGTTGAAGGCATCAGCACCCTGGCCGCCGCTTTTGCACCGAAAAAAGTCATCGTGCGCCTGTCGGACTTCAAGTCCAACGAATACGCCAACCTGATCGGCGGCAAGCTGTACGAGCCTGAAGAAGAGAACCCGATGCTGGGCTTCCGCGGTGCTTCGCGTTACATCAGTGAAAACTTCCGCGACTGCTTCGAGCTTGAATGCCGTGCGCTCAAGCGTGTGCGTAACGAAATGGGCTTTACCAACGTTGAAATCATGGTGCCGTTCGTCCGTACCCTGGGTGAAGCGAGCCAGGTGATAGATCTGCTGGCGGAAAACGGCCTCAAGCGTGGTGAAAACGGTCTGCGCGTGATCATGATGTGCGAACTGCCTTCCAACGCGATCCTGGCTGAAGAGTTCCTGGAGTTCTTCGACGGGTTCTCCATCGGGTCCAACGACCTGACTCAGCTGACCCTGGGTCTGGACCGCGACTCCGGTGTCATTGCGCACCTGTTTGATGAGCGCAACCCGGCGGTTAAAAAGCTGCTGTCCAACGCCATTCAGGCGTGCAACAAGGCTGGCAAGTACATCGGTATTTGCGGCCAGGGCCCGTCCGATCACCCGGATCTGGCGCTATGGCTGATGGAACAGGGTATCGAAAGTGTTTCCCTGAACCCGGACACCGTTCTGGAAACCTGGTTCTTCCTTGCAGAGGGTCAGGCGCAGGCTTGAGTCGTTGAGCGTGGAGCAGGGCAGCCAAAGGGCTGCCCTGCTCTTTATAGGCAATGGTAGGGCGAGTTCCTGTGTGAAATCGCCCTTTTTTGTGCAAGAGCATTATGCAAAGCAGCAGTCTCCTTTTTCCCGTTGCCCTGATCAGCGCTGAGCGTCGGGGCGATCTGAGCGAAGACGTTTATCGCTTGAAACCGGCCAACAGCCCGGATATTTCCGTTGAGCTGGTGGTGACCCGCCTGGGGATGGCCGACGACAGCCAGGTACGCGGCGTGCCGGTCATCCTGTTGCATGGCAGTTTTTCCAATCGGCGTTTTTGGTACTCGCCCAAGGGGGCAGGGCTAGGGGCGTTTTTGGCGCGTGCCGGGTTTGATGTGTGGCTGCCCGAAATGCGTGGCCATGGTCTTTCGTCACGAAATATTAGCTGGGCTAAAAATCGCGTGGCGGACTATGCGCGCTACGACTTGCCAGCCATAGCGGCATTTGTTCGCGAACAAAGCGGGCAAGTTCCGCACTGGCTCGGCCATTCTCAGGGTGCCATCAGTTTGGCCGCGGCCTTGGGGGGCAAGTATCTGAGTGAGCCGGATGTGGCGTCGGCGGCGTTTTTTGGCTGCCAGATCAATCGCCGTTACTGGTCACTGAAAATTCCTCCGATTGAGTGGGGTGCCTATCTGTTGTTGAAGCGCTTCAAGCAACTGTCGGGGACGCGACTCAAGCGTGGCCCGGAAGACGAGCCAGTCAGCATCGCCCTGGAAACCCTGCGCTGGAATGGTTTTATGGGGCGTTTCAAGGACGCCGAGCGCGACTGGTGGGCCGGTTTGGCCGAGGTTCAGGTCCCGGCACTGGTGGTGGCAGCGGTGGGTGATCGGCAAACGCCGGAGTGGGCGTGTCGCAAGCTGTTCGACCAGTTGGGCTCAGAACAGCGCATGTTCGTGTCCCTTGGCCGTGAGCATGGCTTCAGCTCTGATTACAGTCACGTTGAAATGCTGGTCAGCCAGGCTGCGCAGCAGGAAGTGTGGCCATTGGTGCGTGATTGGCTGCTAAAAGGCACTACGAAATCGTTGTAGATACTCTGTTGCAGGTCAGGCCCTCCATTGTGGGAGCGAGCCTGCTCGCGAACGATCTTCGCGAGCAGGCTCGCTCCCACAGTTGCAGTGTTTCTGCAGCTGCTTCGTTCATACGGTAGCTGCTGCGGATGGCGTGTGACCCGATATCGCAAGGTGGTCATAACGTGTTCTTTTATGTGATATTGGTTGCCGCTCGAGGCTTGGACGACTTTTAAAGCCGGGCTTGTCCAAAGCGTCTATAACCCATAGTGCTATCGTTGTTTTCACTGTTGTGCCCACCCTGAACAGGAGCTTTCCCGTGAATCACTACATCACCCCCGATCTGTGCGATGCCTACCCTGAGCTGGTGCAGGTACTTGAGCCCATGTTCAGCAATTTCGGCGGGCGCGACTCCTTTGGCGGCGAGATCGTGACCATCAAGTGCTTCGAGGACAACTCCCGGGTCAAGGAACAGGCTGAACTCAGCGGTGCAGGCAAAGTGCTGGTGGTCGATGGGGGCGGTTCCCTGCGTCATGCCTTGCTGGGCGACATGATTGCAGACAGGGCGGCCAAAAATGGCTGGGAAGGTATTGTTATTTACGGCTGCATTCGCGACGTCGATGTGCTCGCGCAAACCGATCTCGGCGTGCAGGCTTTGGCCAGTCATCCGCTCAAGAGCAACCGTCGCGGTGTGGGCGATGTCAACGTGCCCGTGACGTTTGCGGGTGTCACGTTCCGCCCCGGTGAATTCATTTATGCCGACAATAATGGCGTTATCATTTCGCCAACCGCTCTGAAAATGCCGGGCTAAACGCATTACCACTAAGGATCACGGATGTTCGAGGAAGAAAACGCTCAATGGGGGCTGGTGCATGCGCTGGTGCTGGATGGTGAAGGCGGCGCACGTTCGATTGCGCGCACCGAGCTGAACGACCTTCAGTTGCAGGCCCACGAAAGCCTCTGGCTGCATTGGGATCGCAGTCATCCGCAAACCCAGAGCTGGCTGCGTGATTCCAGTGGCTTGAGTGATTTCAACTGTGATCTGCTGCTTGAAGAAAATACCCGTCCGCGCCTGGTGCCTGCCCCCAACAATGAGCTGCTGCTGTTTATGCGCGGGGTCAACCTGAACCCCGGCGCAGAGCCTGAAGACATGGTTTCACTGCGTATTTTCGGCAGTGCGCAGCGCTTGATCTCATTGCGCATGCGACCATTGCGGGCCACCGATGAGTTGCTCAGTGAGTTTTCCCAGGGTGAAGTCCCGAAAAATCCCTCTGAATTGATCCTGTACCTGGCCCAGCACCTGACATTGAAGGTGCAGGACTTGATCGGCGAACTGTCAGAAATCGTCGATGACGAAGAAGATAAAATAGATGCCGACGAACGGTACACACCTGATCACAACAGCCTCCTGCAGGTTCGTCGAAGGGCAGCCGCCTTGCGTCGATTCCTGGCACCTCAGCGGGATATTTTTGGGCAGCTTACGCGTATCAAATTACCCTGGTTCAGTGCCGATGATGCCGACTACTGGAACGAACTGAACAACAGCCTGACCCGCTATCTGGAGGAGCTCGAACTGACCCGCGAGCGCGTGGGGCTGGTGCTCGAGTCTGAAGACCGGCGTTTGAACGTGCGCATGAGCCGCATCATGTATCGCTTTGGCGTGCTGACGGGGATCTTTCTGCCGATCACCTTTATTACCGGTTTGCTGGGCATCAATGTGGGGGGCGTACCGTTCTCCGATGACTCTTATGGCTTTGCCATAACCTGCGGCGTGATGCTGGTTATCGGGGCGGGGCAATGGTGGTTTTACCGTCGTTTGCAGTGGCTGTGACCGGGTGAATGTGACCCCGGCAAATGTCCCTTCGTCTTTTACTGACTTACCGAGAGGTGCTTATGCACGATCCGTTTGAACAGTCCTTACGTGAAATGCTCAAGGCCGAGCCGTCCAACCGGGATGACGATGCGTGCCTGGGTCGCGTGCTGAAAACCGCCAACCGACAGGTCGGTGCGGGAGACCTTTTCAGCCTGCTGGGCCGCTGGATGCAAGCACTGATGATTGCTTTGAATAGCGGTTCGGCTCATATTGCGCCCGTTTCGCGGCGCAAATCTGCTGCTCGCCCTGTTGATAAGGCTGATTGAACATGGAATTGAATGTCTGGACCCAAAGCCTGGTCGCGGCAATGACTGCCTTGTGGACCAAGATTGCCAACTTTATTCCCAACCTCTTCGGCGCGTTGGTGGTAGTACTGCTGGGCTTCGTGGTTGCCAAACTGCTCGACGCCTTGCTGTCCAAACTGCTTGCCAAGTTGGGCCTTGACCGCCTGATGGGCGGTACGGGCTTGACCAAAATTCTGGCCCGGGTCGGAATTCAGGTGCCCATTTCGACGCTGATTGGCAAAATCGTCTACTGGTTTGTGCTGCTGGTATTCCTGGTTTCTGCGGCGCAGTCTCTGGGCCTGGATCGTGTGTCATCCGCGCTGGATCTGTTGACGGTGTATCTGCCCAAGGTCTTTGGTGCGCTGCTGGTTCTGCTGGCAGGCGTGTTGCTGGCCCAGGTGCTCAACGGCCTGGTGCGTGGCGCTGCCGAGAGCGTGGGCTTCGATTATGCCGGCGGGCTGGGCAGGGTGACCCAGGGGCTGGTCATCATCATCAGCATCTCCGTGGCTATCAGCCAGCTGGAGGTCAAGACCGACCTGCTAAACCATGTGATTGTTATTGTGTTGATTACCGTTGGTCTGGCTATTGCACTGGCAATGGGGCTTGGCAGCCGGGAAATCGCCGGGCAAATACTGGCCGGGATCTATGTGCGTGAGCTGTATCAGGTTGGTCAGGAAGTGCGGATTGGCGAGGTTGAAGGGCAGATCGAAGAAATTGGCACGGTTAAAACCACGTTGCTGACCGATGAGGGTGAGCTAGTCTCCATCTCGAACCGGATCTTGCTGGAGCAGCACGTAACCAGCCGCTAACACGGCAAACCCTGCTAATGTACGCCGCCGCAAAAAAGCCAAGATTGACTGGTTGCGGCGGACATTGACCTGACTGTTGGCACAACTCGTTTTGAATAAAGCACAATCGCTATCCATGCGCTATGACCCCCGCGAGCTCTCTGATGAGGAGCTGGTGGCGCGCTCGCATGATGAGTTGTTTCACGTGACACGTGCCTATGAAGAGCTGATGCGGCGCTATCAGCGTACTTTGTTCAACGTTTGTTCAAGGTATTTAGGGAACGATAGGGACGCTGATGATGTCTGTCAGGAAGTCATGCTGAAAGTGCTGTACGGTTTGAAAAATTTTGAAGGTAAGTCGAAATTCAAGACATGGCTGTATAGCATCACCTACAACGAGTGCATTACACAGTATCGAAAGGAACGGCGAAAGCGTCGCTTGATGGACGCATTAAGTATTGACCCCCTCGAGGAAGCGTCCGAAGAAAAGGCGCCGAAACCTGAGGAAAAGGGCGGACTTGATCGCTGGCTGGTGCATGTAAATCCGATTGATCGTGAGATTCTTGTGCTGCGTTTTGTCGCAGAACTGGAATTTCAGGAAATCGCGGACATAATGCATATGGGTTTGAGTGCGACAAAGATGCGTTACAAGCGTGCTCTAGATAAATTGCGTGAGAAATTTGCAGGCATTGCTGAAACTTAGTTCAGCGCAAATGGCTCTACGTGTAGGCAAGGTCTGATAGACTTGCTGCCGAGTTGTCCCCCGGTATGAGGGACTGCTTTACAATCACCAGATGGGGATTTAACGGATGAAACTGAAAAACACCTTGGGCATTGCCATTGGTTCCTTTGTAGCCGCAACTTCGTTCGGTGCCCTGGCACAAGGCCAAGGCGCGGTCGAGGGTGAACTGTTCTACAAAAAACAGTACAACGACAGCGTCAAGCACGTAGAAGACGGTTACAACCCAGGCGCATCGATCGGTTACTTCCTGACCGACGACGTTTCGTTGAACCTGACCTACGACAAAACCAACCACACCCGTTCGAATGACGGCACTGGCCACCAGAAAATCAAAGGCGACAACTTTGGTCTGAACGCTCAGTACCACTTCGGCACCGTAGGCGACGCTCTGCGTCCATACGTTTCCGGCGGTGTTGCTCACAAGAGCATGACCAACGTTGAGGCTGACGGCCACAGCGGTCGCGACAAGTCGACTTTCCTGACTGCAGGCGCTGGTGTTAAGTGGTACATCACTGATAACCTGTTCGCCCGTGCTGGCGTTGAAGCTGACTACAAACTGGACAACGGCAAGTGGGACTACGCTCCTACCGTTGGTCTGGGTGTGAACTTCGGCGGTAACGGCGGTAAAGTCGCTCCTGCTCCAGTTCCAGCTCCAGCACCAGTTGAGCCAGAGCCAGAAGCTCCGATCGCTGAAGTTGTTCGCGTTGAACTTGACGTGAAATTCGACTTCGACAAGTCGGTTGTTAAATCGCAGTACATGCCTGACATCAACAACGTTGCTGATTTCATGAAGCAGTACCCTGCGACCACCACTACTGTTGCTGGTTACACTGACAGCATCGGTCCAGACGCCTACAACCAGAAACTGTCGCAGCGTCGTGCTGACGCTGTTCGTGCAGCCCTGGTTAACCAAGGTGTTGCAGCCAACCGCGTAGACGCAGTTGGCCATGGCGAAGCCAACCCAGTTGCAAGCAACGCAACTGAAGAAGGCCGTGCCCTGAACCGTCGCGTAGAAGCTACCGTTCAAGCAGAAGCTAAGTAATTTTTAGCTAGGCTGTTCAGAAAAACCCGGCTCAGGCCGGGTTTTTCTTTGCCTGTGATTTAGTGAAGCGCGCAGCTATAATCGCGCTCTCTTCAAGCAACCCTTTGAGTCCTATCAGCCCATGTATAACCTGGCCCGCCAGTTGCTCTTCAAACTCTCCCCTGAAACCTCCCACGACCTGTCCCTGGACTTGATCGGCGCAGGTGGCCGTCTCGGGCTTAACGGTTTGTTGTGCAAGGCGCCGGCAAGGCTGCCAGTGACGGTGATGGGGCTGGACTTCCCTAACCCGGTCGGCCTGGCCGCAGGTCTGGACAAAAATGGTGCGGCCATTGATGGCTTTGCACAACTGGGTTTTGGCTTCGTTGAGATCGGCACCGTGACGCCGCGACCTCAGCCGGGCAATCCCAAACCCCGTATTTTCCGACTGCCTGAAGCGCAAGCGATCATCAACCGCATGGGGTTCAACAACCTTGGCGTCGATCACCTGCTTGCACGGGTTCAGGCAGCCAGGTACAGCGGTATCCTGGGTATCAACATTGGCAAGAACTTCGATACGCCGGTTGAGCGAGCGGTCGATGATTACCTGATTTGCCTGGACAAGGTGTATGAGCACGCCAGCTACGTGACTGTAAACGTCAGCTCGCCTAACACGCCGGGTTTGCGCAGCCTGCAATTCGGTGATTCGCTCAAGCAATTGCTCGAGGCCCTGCAGCTGCGTCAGAACGAGCTGACTCAGCGCCACGGCAAGCGCGTACCGCTGGCGATCAAGATCGCCCCTGACATGACAGACGAAGAAACCGTGCTTGTGGCTCAGGCGCTGCTTGAGACGGGTATGGACGCAGTGATTGCCACCAACACCACGCTGAGTCGTACAGGTGTTGAAGGTATGGAGCATGGCGACGAGGCGGGTGGACTGTCTGGAGCACCGGTTCGTGAGAAAAGTACTCACACGGTGTCAGTACTGGCCGGTGAGCTGGCAGGTCGTATGCCGATCATCGCTGCGGGCGGGATTACCGAGGGCAAACACGCAGCTGAAAAAATCACTGCGGGTGCGAGCCTGGTGCAGATTTATTCGGGCTTTATCTACAAGGGTCCGGCCTTGATTCGCGAGTCGGTTGACGCCATATCGGCCTTGGCGCGCTGATTGGCAGGCAATAAAAAGGGCTCCCCTAAGGAGCCCTTGGGCCGTAGCCCGCCGCCTGGAAAGGGCGGCAAGGTTGAGTCAGTACAGCTTCGAGGTGATGTCGGATTTTGCCCGGAGTTAGCCGACGGCGTGAAGTTCGTTGAGTCTGTGGATGCCCGCAGTGCCTGTCATACCGTCCCAGTTGTCGCCGCGTCCTTCACGCCAGCCGTTAATCCAGGCTTGGCGTACCGACGGTAGAGTAAAAGGGCAAAGCTCGCGGGATTTTCCGTTAACACCGTATTGATATCCGCGAAGGAACGCTTTTTCCAACGGATCACGCTTAAGTCTTCTCATAGGGTATTGCCCTCACTTGTTGACTGTTTATTTAGCGTCGGCCTTCCAGAGGCCGGGGCAGAGTGTTCTGCCGTTGGTGTGCTCGCTGCCGGCGTGGCGAGCATTTTGTCAGGGCCTGTGCGGCCGTAACCTGAGTTGAGTTCTAACCAATGCGCCAAGGCGTGTGAATGATCGTTTTGTCATAAGGACGTAACGATAATGGTGTTAAGGCCATAAGTAAGGTCGCTTTTTGACCACTGAATACGACCAAAGCCTGATAGGCCGAGTGTTTGCAAAGAGGATGCGTTTCATTCCCCGTCGCGAATACCCGCCTCTTTTGCTGGGGGACTATTCGACGAAGGGTCTGTATATGACCTGTTGTTTCCAGATGAATGACCTGCCTCGGCGTCTAAACTGTTCATGCCTGCGGGCATGAGTGATCGCCTCGGTGGAACGGCACAGTTTCGTGCCACGCGAGCGCTCTTCAAGAAAAGCGCTTGATTGAAAACGGAGCGGGCGATGCGTCGCCTTCTCGCTGATAGCTAATAGCCCAGGAATCCCATGTCGGATCGTTACGAACTCTTCCTTACCTGTCCCAAAGGCCTTGAAGGCCTGCTTCTCGAAGAGGCCACCGGCCTTGGTCTTGAGGAAGCCCGCGAGCACACCTCGGCCATTCGAGGCATGGCTACCATGGAGACGGCCTACCGCCTGTGCCTGTGGTCGCGCCTTGCCAACCGTGTGTTGCTGGTACTCAAGCGCTTCCCGATGAAGGACGCCGAAGACCTGTACCACGGTGTGCTGGACGTTGACTGGCAAGACCATATGGTGCCGGATGGCACCCTGGCCGTTGAGTTCAGCGGTCACGGCTCGGGTATCGACAACACCCACTTTGGTGCGTTGAAGGTAAAAGACGCCATCGTCGACAAGCTGCGCACGCCAAGCGGTGAGCGTCCTTCCATCGACAAGATCAGCCCCGACATGCGCATTCACCTGCGCCTGGACCGTGGCGAAGCCATTCTGTCGCTGGATCTGTCAGGCAGCAGCCTGCACCAGCGCGGCTACCGCCTGCAGCAGGGTGCTGCTCCGCTGAAGGAAAACCTCGCGGCGGCCATCCTGATCCGTGCGGGCTGGCCACGTATGGCCGCCGAAGGTGCTGCTCTGGCTGACCCGATGTGTGGTGTAGGTACGTTCCTTGTCGAAGGCGCGATGATCGCCGCCGATATGGCGCCAAACCTCAATCGTATTCACTGGGGTTTCGATGCCTGGCTGGGTCATATACCGGCCATCTGGAAAAAACTTCACGACGAAGCCACCGAGCGTGCCGAAATCGGCATGGCCAAGCCACCGCTGTGGATTCGTGGCTATGAAGCCGATCCGCGCCTGATCCAGCCTGCGCGCAATAACATCGAGCGCGCGGGCCTGAGCCACTGGATCAAGATCTACCAGGGCGAAGTGGCGACCTTCGAGCCGCGTCCGGACCAGAACCAGAAAGGCCTGGTAATCTGCAACCCGCCGTACGGCGAGCGTCTGGGTGATGAGGCGAGCTTGCTTTATCTCTACCAGAACCTCGGCGAGCGTCTGCGCCAGGCCTGCTTGAACTGGGAGGCCGCGGTGTTTACCGGTGCTCCGGATCTGGGCAAGCGTATGGGCATCCGTAGCCACAAGCAGTATTCGTTCTGGAACGGCGCCTTGCCGTGCAAGCTGTTGTTGATCAAGGTGGTGCCGGATCAGTTCGTTACCGGCGAGCGCCGTACCCCCGAGCAGCGTCAGGCTGAGCGCGAACAGGCTGAGTCCGATCTGCCTTCCAACATCGAAGCGCCAACCAAGTACGAGAAGTTCAACAAGAACGGTAACCCGATCAAACCGGCTCCGGTGGTGATCGAGCAGCCGCGCTTGAGCGAAGGCGGGCAGATGTTTGCCAACCGACTGCAAAAGAACCTCAAGGCGCTGGGCAAGTGGGTCAAGCGCGAAGGTATCGACTGCTACCGTGTCTACGACGCCGACATGCCGGAATATGCCATGGCGATCGATCTGTACCACGACTGGGTTCACGTCCAGGAATACGTGGCACCGAAATCCATTGATCCGGTAAAAGCCTCGGAACGCATGTTCGATGCATTGGCAGCCATCCCGCAGGCGTTGAACATCGACAAGAGCCGGGTAATCGTCAAGCGTCGCGAGCGTCAGAGCGGTACCAAGCAGTACGAGCGTCAAAGTGCCCAGGGCAAGTTCACCGAGGTCAATGAAGGCGGCGTGAAGCTGCTGGTGAACCTCACCGACTATCTGGACACCGGTCTGTTCCTGGACCATCGCCCGATGCGCATGCGTATCCAGAAAGAGGCTGCCGGCAAACGCTTCCTCAACCTGTATTGCTACACAGCAACTGCCAGCGTACACGCAGCCAAGGGCGGCGCGCGCAGCACCACCAGCGTTGACCTGTCGAAAACCTATCTGGACTGGGCGCGTCGCAACCTGTCCCTGAACGGTTTTTCGGACAAGAACCGTCTGGAGCAGAGCGATGTGATGGTGTGGCTGGATGCCTGTCGTGAAGAGTACGACCTGATCTTTATCGATCCGCCGACCTTCTCCAACTCCAAGCGCATGGAAGGCATCTTCGATGTGCAGCGCGACCACGTGCAATTGCTGGATCTGGCCATGGCCCGTCTGGCGCCGGGTGGCGTGCTGTATTTCTCCAACAACTTCCGCAAATTCATCCTCGATGAAAATCTGGAAGCGCGTTACGCGGTCGAAGAAATCACTGCCAGCACCATCGATCCGGACTTTGCCCGCAACAGCAAAATCCACCGTGCCTGGAAAATCATGGCCCGGTAATAGCGGCTGAGTACTGGCCTGCCTGCTTCTTGCAGGGGTGGGCCTGTAGTGGGGGCGAGCCTGCTCGCGATGGCATCACCGCAGTTTTGCGCCTGAGCGGGTCGCCTGCTTCGCGAGCAGGCTCGCTCCCACAATGAAAAACGCCCCTGATTGCAAGATCGGGGGCGTTTTTTATTGCCTGGCAAATGTCCTACTGGGCGATGGATACCGCACTGTTAGGAATTTGCGGCTGGCGATACAGGTCGAGCAGAACCTGATCCAGAATCGCCGAAGCGCCCCACGGACGAGGGTCGTTAAGGATGGCCACCACTGCCCAGGTATTGCCGTTGCTGTCGCGACTAAAGCCGGAAATGGCCCGCACGGTGTTCAGGGTGCCGGTCTTGATATGGGCCTGGCCGTTCATGGCCGTGGTTTTCAGGCGCTTGCGCATGGTGCCGTCTTTGCCGGCAATGGGCATGGAACTGATGAACTCGGCAGCGTAGGGGCTTTTCCAGGCAGCCTGTAGCATTTGCGCCATTTCCCGCGCGCTGACGCGCTCTGCACGGGACAGGCCGGAACCGTTCTCCATGATCAAATGGGGTGCGGTAATGCCTTTTTTCGCCAGCCATTGGCGTACTACGCGCTGTGCGGCCTTGGCGTCGTCACCGTCAGCATCGTTGCGGAACTGCGCGCCCAGGCTCAGGAACAGTTGCTGGGCCATGGTGTTGTTGCTGTATTTGTTGATGTCACGAATGATTTCGGCCAGGTCTGGCGAGAACGCGCGTGCCAGCAGCTTGGCATTTTTGGGTACGCTGGCCTGACGGTCCTGGCCTTGAATGCTGCCACCCAGCTCTTTCCAGATAGCGCGTACGGCGCCAGCAGTGTAGGTCGCGTGGTCCAGCAGGGACAGATAGGTCTGCGAGTTGCAGCCATCGGCCAGTTGCCCGCTGACGGTGACCAGTACCGAGCCGTCGGCTTGCGGTACCGGGTTGTAGCGCACGTCGCCGGTGCATTGCTTGGTGTTGACGGCCTTGACCTGGTTGTCGATCTTGATGCTGGCAATTGGTGGTTCGACCGAAATCAGAACCTTGCCCCCATCGTTGCGCGCCACGAAACGCAGGGCCTTGAGGTTGACCATCAGCGAGTCGGGCTTGACCAGGAACGGTTTGTTCTTGTCATTGCCGTCGTCGTTGAATACCGGCAGTTGCGGCTGATTGAAGAAGTTGCGATCGAGTACCAGGTCGCCGGTGATCTGTTGCACACCATTGGCGCGCAGATCGCGCATCAACAGCCAGAGTTTTTCCATGTTGAGCTTGGGGTCGCCGCCGCCCTTGAGGTACAGGTTGCCTTGCAAAATGCCATTGTTCAGCGTGCCATCAGTGTAGAACTCGGTTTTCCATTGATGGGTCGGGCCAAGCATTTCCAGGGCGGCGTAGGTGGTCACCAGTTTCATGGTGGAGGCCGGGTTCATGGATACATCGGCGTTGTAGACAGTGGGAATGCCAGGGCCGCTAAGCGGCAGCAGAACCAGGGACAGGGCGTCGTCGCCCAGTTTGTTGGTCTTGAGCGCTTGCTGAACTTTTGGTGTGAGGGTGGTATTGACAGGGGCGGCGTTGGCGCCGAAGGCCAGTGGCAGAAAAAAGCTGGCGAGAAACAGTGGCCGTAAAGATTTGATCATATTAAGTAAAACCCTGCAGGCGAGGGGGGGAAATACGAGGGCATGATGAAAAGTTCCCTCAATGGTCATAAAAGTATTGGCATTATGCCCCAAGGTTGTCGGGGTTGTGCATCCACCTGTTACAGGGTTTCTCGGATAAAGTATAGAAAACGATGAACCGTTCACACGGAACCGGGCGCCGGGCGGCCGAAGCTGCTAAAGTGCCGCCCGTTATTACTTAAGAGGATTGTTCAATGGCTACTAATCGTTCCCAGCGTCTGCGCAAAAAACTGTGCGTTGATGAATTTCAGGAGTTGGGTTTTGAGCTGAACCTGGATTTCAAAGAAGACCTGTCGGAAGAGGCTATCGATGCATTCCTGGCAGCTTTCCTGGCAGA
This sequence comes from Pseudomonas bubulae, assembly GCF_900618535.1. Classification (GTDB taxonomy): domain Bacteria; phylum Pseudomonadota; class Gammaproteobacteria; order Pseudomonadales; family Pseudomonadaceae; genus Aquipseudomonas; species Aquipseudomonas bubulae. The sequence continues at coordinate 843,351 of NZ_UYJA01000002.1, forward strand.
AGCCATGGAAGCTAACGGCTTGGGTTATGTTGGCGGCGACGACTACGGTCTGGTTTGCCTGCAGAAGCGCGGTTCGGTCAGCGAAGAGCAGCGTGCTGCTGTTGAAGCCTGGCTCAAAGCGCGTCCAGAGCTGACCACCGTTGAAGTTAGCCCGCTGTTGGACGTGTGGTACCCGGAAAAGCCAATCAATCCGGTAGCCTGACGTCAAATATAAAGGCAGCCCAAGGGCTGCCTTTATATGTTTTACCCCTCTGGCCCGTCCTGGGTTTTACATCGCATTCCCTGGTTCCTCCGACAGCTGCACAGGTGGCATGTGTCTGTCAGTCGTAAATCGACTTCTTCTTCCAGTCGGCATCGGCCTCGTCTGTCTTCAAACCTTCAGTCAGCTCGTTGACTTCACCCGTGGTCGGCTCAAGTGCGCTCTGCACTTGTGCGTTGGCGCGTGCCAGTTGTGCTTCGAAATCCTTGATCTGGGCGTTGTACATGGCGGGTACCGGCTGTTTGCGCAAGTACTGTACGGCACGTTCGAAAGCCAGGCGCGCCTGTGCGGGCTGATTTTTCTGCAGGGCCAGCTTGCCCAGATTGTTGAAGAACTCGATATGCAACACCACCAGCAAGTGGCGAATTTCCGTGAGCCACTGCTTGGCTTCGTTGGTCGGCAAAAAACCGTCCTTGGCCGCACGGGTGATTTGCCCGTGGAGTGTTTCAAGCAAAAAACGTACGTCCTTGGCTTTGGCTTCGGTCAGCACCGGGTTGGGCGGGTTGTTGACAGGAATTGACTCGCCCTTGGCAATCAGGCCGCCGAGCTCGGTCACTTGTGCCTTTAATGCCGCGCTGGATTTATCCAGGAGCAACAGGCGCTGTGTCGCATTGAGCTCAAGGCGGGTAAGCAGCAGTTTGAGGGCGGGAGACATCAACTGGCCGGGGAAGGTCTCGTTGACCTCGCTGCAACGACGGATGCGGTCGTTAAGCTCGACCTTGAGGCGGGCTTTCTCCAGTTTGTTGTTTTCCACTATATGGTTGATGTAGACGATGGCAATCAACAGTGCGATCCCGACGACGACAAGCAGGGCGATCATGGTGGGCGTCAACGTTAAAACCTCTTGTGGGTGTAGATGCGCTGTCTCGGTGAAGTCGCAGTGCCTGGCTAGGACGGGGGTGAGGATCGACTGGGCAGCAAACTGCCATCACTGAGGTCCGGCAATCATAACTCCTTGTAGGGTGCCGGAATATAGGCGCCAAGAGCTTGCCTCGAGACTCTGTAGGAAAACGCCTTAATAGGGGGGAAGTCATTGATTTCAATATATTTTCATATTGGGGTTGACGACCTTCCAATCCATCCCTAGAATGCGCGCCAATTGCAGCGTAAAGCGAACAGCCAAACGCATGTAACCAGTGAAGTTGTAGTGTGTCCCCTTCGTCTAGTGGCCTAGGACACCGCCCTTTCACGGCGGTAACAGGGGTTCGAGTCCCCTAGGGGACGCCATTGCGGGAATAGCTCAGTTGGTAGAGCACGACCTTGCCAAGGTCGGGGTCGCGAGTTCGAGTCTCGTTTCCCGCTCCATTTTTAAGCAGCTTTGCTTTCGGGCGAAGTTGAGTGAAAGCCAAGAGACTAACGTTTGTTAGTGATCTGGCACTGAAATGTACGTGTGCATTTCGGGCAACGTCCCCTTCGTCTAGTGGCCTAGGACACCGCCCTTTCACGGCGGTAACAGGGGTTCGAGTCCCCTAGGGGACGCCATTATTGCGGGAATAGCTCAGTTGGTAGAGCACGACCTTGCCAAGGTCGGGGTCGCGAGTTCGAGTCTCGTTTCCCGCTCCATTTTTAAGCAACTTTGCTTTCGGGCGAAGTTGAGTGAAAGCCAAGAGACTAACGTTTGTTAGTGATCTGGCACTGAAATGTACGTGTACATTTCGGGCAACGTCCCCTTCGTCTAGTGGCCTAGGACACCGCCCTTTCACGGCGGTAACAGGGGTTCGAGTCCCCTAGGGGACGCCATTATTGCGGGAATAGCTCAGTTGGTAGAGCACGACCTTGCCAAGGTCGGGGTCGCGAGTTCGAGTCTCGTTTCCCGCTCCAAATTTTGTTTTTTGGAGCAACGCAGTTTCAAAAAACACACAGAAAGCAGCCTTCGGGCTGCTTTTTGCGTTTCCGGGGTTTGCTTTTCGACCCGTACGCAAACACCTCTAAGCTCATAACCAATCGATCTGCAAGAAAACTGCGACTGGCGCAACAAGGATTCAAACCTGTTTTGAGTTCATCAGATGTCGCATTATTTCGATAGCGCCCAACAACGGGACATCCAGGCCTTGTCCCGTACCTTCACCGGTCGAACCCAGTGGCCTACCTGGTTATTGCTGCTTGCCGTTCCCACCGCCTGGTTTGCGTTGCTGCTGGGCAGCCCGGTGCTTGGCGCTGGCTGGACGATTGTGCTGCTGATCCCGGTGGTGGTGCTGTGGATGTCGGTGCAGCACGAACTGCTGCACGGCCACCCCACAGGTTCCAGCAACCTTAACAAGGTGCTGGGCTACGCACCTTTTGCGCTGTGGTACCCCTATACCCTCTATCGCGACAGCCATTTGCAGCATCACCGCGATCATGACCTGACCTTGCCCGGCATTGACTCCGAAAGCCGCTATTTAAGCCAGGCTCACTGGCAGGGCAGTTCCAGTCTGCTGCGTGGTTTGCTCTGGCTGAACAAAACGGTGCCCGGACGCCTGCTGCTGGGCCCGCCCCTGGCATTGTTTGGCATGGCCAGGGAGGAGTTGCATCGCCTGCGCAGCGGCGAGCGGAAAGCCTGGTGCATGTGGCTGACCCACGGTTTTTTCACGATGCTGATGTTTGCCTTCATCGCGTACTGCAGCGAACTGGCTGTTTGGCAGTATGTATTTCTGGTTACCGTGCCGGTTTTGTCAGTGGGCATGGTTCGTTCCTTTTATGAGCACCGTCCCGCATCCCGGCCGGAACAGCGAACGGTACTCAATGAAGCCGGTTGGCCCTGGACCTGGCTGTTCCTGAACCTCAACTTGCATCTGGTGCACCATGATTTACCGGGTTTGCCGTGGTTTTACATGCCCAGGGTCTACCGTGCGCGACGAGAGCAGTGGCAGCAGCGCAGCGGCGGTTTTCTGGTGCAAGGCTACGGTGAACTGATTCGCCGTCACGCGGTGCAGGCGATTGATAGCCCGCAGCATCCGTTCAGTTAATTTCACAAGGTGCCTTCCATGTCTGGCCGTTATGCCGAATTGGCAATGTATGTAGCCCCCCAGCAGGTCAGCGAAGCCAATGAACGCTGGTTGACCCGTGTTCTCGAGCTTTTGCAGCATACCCGTGGCGATGCCCGGGGCCTTGGCCTGCTGGAGTTGTTCAGGGCCCCCGAGTTGTTGCTGAGCCAGACCTGCGGTTATCCGCTGTTGACCCAGTTGCGCGGTCAGGTGCAATTGGTCGGTCGCCCGCATTACGAATGGCCCGACAGCAATGGGGGGGAGCATTGCAGTGTGATTGTCAGCCGTGATGCAGATCCGCGCCGCGATCTGGGCGCTTTCGAGGGCAGCCGCGGGGTGATCAATGATCAGCACTCCAACAGCGGCATGAATCTATTGCGCCATCGCCTTGCGCCCCTGCAGCGCGGTGGGCGCTTTTTTGCCTCCGTGGCCGTCAGCGGCGCGCACCGGCAAAGCCTGCGCTGGGTGCGCGAAGGTTGGGCCGACCTTGCCGCCATCGACAGCGTGACCTATGCCTACCTGGCCCGCTATGCGCCGGCAGAAGTTGCCGGGCTGCGGATTGTGGCGCGTACGGCCTCCAGCCCGACCTTGCCTTACATCACTGCGCTCAGTGCCGGACGTGACGGCGCAGGGCAGATTCGCCAGGCAATGAATACGGCCTTGGAGCAATTACCCGAAGTAGCTCTAACCTTGGGGCTGCGGGAAGTTTTACCAGCCAGTGAAGCGGATTATCAGATGGTTCTCGATTATCGGCAGGAAGCGGCTGAGTTCGGGTATGACGTGTTGCAGTAGTGGAGCCATACTTAATAGCTGAAACGAATAAACAAATGTTTTTTTAGTATTTAAATTGCATAAAACCATTTGCTAGGATCGCCGCACCGGATCACCGGACATACCGTTCTGTTTAATTCCTGGAGCCCCTATGTCCGGCGCCGACATCGCTCACCGCGACCATGTGAGCCAGCTTTATCGCACCCACTATTTGTGGCTGCATGCACGTTTGTGCCGTTACCTCGATTCCAGCAGCTACGCTGAAGACATCGCGGCCGACACGTTTGCCCAGCTTTTAAGCGCACCTCAGGGGCAGGTCATCCGCGAGCCGCGTGCGTTGTTGACGACTATCGCCCGGCGTCTGATCTTTCAACTGTGGCGTCGCCGGGATGTGGAACGGGCCTATCTGATGAGCGTGCAACAGCAAGAACCCCTTCATTTCCCCTCGCCAGAGACCCTGGCCCAGGCAATTCAAGCCTTGCAGATGATTGATGCCCGGCTCGATGGTTTGCCCGACAAGGTAAGGGAAACCTTCGTTCTATCACGGGTCAATGGCCTGACGTATCCCGAAATCGCACAACAGCTGGGCATATCCCGGCGCAGCGTGAGTGACTACATGGTTCGCGCCCTCAAGCGTTGCGCCATGCACGCCACCGCGCAACCCACCTACCGCCCCTCCATAACAAGAGAATCCGCATGAATAACTTGAAAAAATGGCTCGGTGGTCCGCTGCTGGCCTGTGCATTGATCACCCAACCGGTGCTGGCCGAGCAGAAGGCACCGGTTCACTTTGGTGATATCACCTGGGAAAGCGGCAGCCTGATTACCGAAGTGCTGCGCCTGATTACTGAGAAAGGCTACGACGTGGCGACGGACACATTGCCCGGCAGCACAGTCAGTCTGGAAGCAGCACTGGCCAAAAACGATATTCAAGTGATTGGTGAAGAGTGGGCAGGGCGCAGCCCGGTGTGGATCAAGGCCGAAGCTGAGGGCAAGGTGCTGGGGCTGGGCGATATCGTCAAGAACGCCAGCGAGGGCTGGTGGGTGCCGGAGTATGTGATCAAGGGCGACCCTGAAAAAGGCATCAAGGCGCTGGCCCCGGACTTGAAGTCGGTCAACGATCTGGCACGCTACAAAGATGTTTTCCGCGATCAGGAAGACCCTTCTCGCGGTCGCTTTCTAAATAGCCCTACCGGCTGGACCTCTGAAATCGTCAACAGCCAAAAGCTCAAGGCCTACGGGCTGGACAAGGACTTCGTGAACTTTCGTACAGGCTCCGGCGCGGCGCTGGATGCCGAGGTCAGCTCATCGATCAAGCGTGGCAAACCGGTGTTGTTTTACTACTGGTCTCCAACCCCGCTGATTGGCCGCTACAAACTGATAAAACTCGAAGAGCCTGCCTTCGATGCCGAAGCCTGGAAAACCCTGGCCGACGCCAACAATCCCAACCCCAAGGGCACCCGCTCCTTGCCGGCGAAACTGGCGATCGGCGTGTCGACCCCGTTCAGCAAGCAATACCCGCAACTGGTCGAGTTCTACCAGAAGGTCGATTTTCCGATCGATTTGCTGAACACAACCCTGGCGCAAATGAGCGAAAAACGCACCGAACCGCGTAAGGCGGCGCAGGCCTTTTTGCGCGAGCAACCGCAGATCTGGCATGCCTGGGTTACTCCTGAAGCGGCGGCCAAGGTCGATGCGGCGCTTAAAGCGAATTAATTCCTTGAACAAGAGCACCGCATGTTTCCTGAAAATCTGACGTTTTCCATCGCAGGATGGGTCAATGATGGCGTTGATGCGCTGGTGAGCAACTACGGCGATGTGTTTCGGCACATCTCCGACACGCTGCTGTGGGCCATCATCCACCTCGAAAACCTGCTGCGCCTGACCCCGTGGTGGCTGATGCTGATCATCGTCGGCGCCATTGCCTGGCATTCCACGCGCAAAATTTTCAGCACCTTGCTGATTGTCGGCCTGTTGTTCCTGGTAGGTGCTGTTGGCCTGTGGGACAAGCTGATGCAGACCCTGGCGCTGATGCTGGTGGCCACAGTGATTGCTGTGCTGCTGGGCATCCCGCTGGGGATTCTGGCCGCCCGCAGCAACCGTCTGCGTTCGGTGCTGATGCCGCTGCTGGATATCATGCAAACCATGCCCAGCTTCGTGTACCTGATCCCGGTGCTGATGCTGTTTGGCCTGGGCAAGGTGCCAGCGATTTTTGCCACTGTGATTTATGCCGTACCACCGCTGATCCGTCTGACCGATCTGGGCCTGCGCCAGGTCGACCGCGAGGTGATGGAGGCGATCAATGCCTTTGGTGCCACGCCGATGCAACAGTTGTTCGGTGTGCAATTGCCGCTGGCCATGCCCAGCATCATGGCCGGTATCAACCAGACCACCATGATGGCCCTGTCGATGGTGGTGATTGCCTCGATGATCGGTGCACGCGGTCTTGGCGAAGACGTGCTGGTAGGCATTCAGACCCTCAACGTCGGTAAAGGGCTGGAAGCCGGGCTGGCTATCGTGATTCTGGCGGTGGTCATCGACCGCATTACCCAGGCTTATGGCCGACCTCGGCATGGGGATCAGAAATGACCGTCAACAAAATTGAAGTACGCAACGTTTACAAGGTGTTCGGCAATCGCGAAAAGGCCGTGCTGGCGATGATCCGCGCGGGCAAGAGTAAAGACCAAGTGCTGGCCGAAACAGGCTGCGTGGTGGGCATCAATGACATTTCGCTATCGATCAGGGCGGGAGAGGTTTTTGTCATCATGGGCTTGTCCGGGTCAGGCAAGTCCACGCTGGTGCGTCATCTCAATCGGCTGATCGACCCCAGCAGTGGTCAGATCCTGGTCGACGGAGAAGACATTCTGGATTACGACATGCCTGCCTTGCGCCATTTTCGTCGGCACAAGATCAGCATGGTGTTTCAGAATTTTGGCCTGCTGCCTCACCGCAACGTACTGGATAACGTCGCCTATGGCCTGAAAGTCCGGGGCGAGAGCGTCGCGCAATGCCAGCAGCGGGCCCTCCACTGGATTTCCGTGGTCGGCCTGCAAGGTTACGAGCAGGTGTTCATTCATCAGCTGTCGGGCGGCATGCGTCAGCGCGTCGGCCTGGCACGGGCATTGGCCACCGACACCGACATCATCCTGATGGACGAAGCTTTCAGTGCCCTGGATCCTTTGATCCGTGCAGAGATGCAAGATCAGTTGCTGGAATTGCAGCGCACTTTGCAAAAAACCATCGTGTTTATCACCCATGACCTGGACGAAGCGTTGCGCATTGGCAATCGTATTGCCGTACTCAAGGACGGGCAGTTGATCCAGGTCGGCAGCCCGCAAGAGATTCTGCAGGCTCCGGCAGATGACTACGTCGGTCGTTTCGTCCAGCGCCGGCGCACCAGTGCCTGATCCTGTACATATCCAGATACCGCCTGTAATGCGGATTCATTGCGTTTAATCAGCCGATCCGGTTCTGCCTCTCGCGGGCGTAACCCTCGTCTAATTCAACGCGATGAACTGTCATGAAAACACTTTCGACCACCCCTGATGCCATGATCCGCTACTCGGCCCTGAGTAGCTTTGCGGGTCACAGTTTTGCCCTGCGCCCGACGTTTCAAGGTGTCGTTGCCAGCTGGTTCAAGCAAGCGCTACAGGATAAATACCCGGCCCTGAACGTGGATTTTACGCAGCTCGCTATCGCTGAGCCATTGAGCCATGAGAACTCACCGGGCATGCCCAGGCGCTATCGTTTCATGGCCGTTGCGGATGTGATGATTCAGTGCTTTATCGACTCAACGCCGGTGGTGCTTATCCAGGGGGTTCACCGCCTGAGCGTCGATAAAAACGAACTGTCTGCGCATCCATTGGCGGTGAACATGGCGGAGCTGCAAAGCATCATCAACGACCATTCGGGGTTATTGATTGCGGCCTATCAACAGGCGTTGGCCGAATTCTGGAGTGACAGGCAAAACGGCTCATTGGCCCCGCTTCAATGGTTGAGCGAAGTGTTACGGATGGCCCTGGGGGGTGCCGCCCTGATGCAAAACCGCGTGCCTGCCTTGCCTGCCGATCAGGCAGTCGTGCTGGCGGTGGTTGCATCCTTCCCTGACAGGGACAATCGGGCCAGAGGAACCCTCGAAACCCCGGTGCACGCCTATCTGGTCAATATCGACGGTACAGAGAACAACGTTCGGCGGCGCTTTCAACTGCCGGGTGTGGTGCTGATCACCCGGCAAATGCCCGATCACCTGATTGTGCTCGGTTATTCACTGGAGCACGGGGTTGAGTCCTTCAGCTCGGTACAGGCGTTCGCTACCTGCATGCTGACTCGTGTGTTGCAGGTTGCCCCCGTTCGGTTGTTGAGCTGGAGTCTGCATGAGCCCGAGGGGGACTTTATCACCGGCCTGGCCCGCACCTTGCTCGACCAGCAGTTGCGCAACATGGTGCGTGTGGGGCAAGCCGCTCAGGCAGGCAAATGGAGCGTCGGGCGACTGGAGCAGGTGCTGGACGAAGCGGCTGCGATGTTCCCGTTTTTCAGCGAGCAGGAACGCCCGCACCTGGAGAATGTGATCTCCGTATTGCCCGAGTGGCTCAAGCAGGCCAGCTCCGTGGATCAATTGGACTACAGCAGGTTGATGAGCGCAGAAGTGATCTGGCAGCGCCAGACCCGGGGCCGCACCTTTCTGGACGGTATTGATGCATTGCCGGTGTACGCCGAGAAAATGATCAGGCAACGCATCGAGCGCGATCATCCGCGGTCAGGCCTCGATATCTCGCACATTGAGATACATGACGTGGGGGTCGAAAACTTGCAGCTGCCTGTTTTCAGCGACGATGTGCTGTCATTTGTCGAGTTTGTCCTTGGCTACAGAGGCGGCTGGCCAGTCGGCCTGATCGCGGTCAAGGATCGCACAGGCGCCCCAGTACCTGACTGGTTGACCAGTGGCTACGTGAAAAGCCTTGTGGATGAGCTGGATGTGGGAGTGGGCTATATCGCGCTACTCAAGGGTTACCTGGTGGACGACGACAAGCAAGTCATGCAGCGCGAGGCGTTATATGCGGCCCAACTGAGAATTCAATTGCCGCTGTTGGCCCTGGAGAAAAAAATCAGGGGGCAAGCCGGTTTTACCCCGCAGGGCTTGCATGTGGTCACCCAGGTCATGCGCCACGACGCGCAACGGTCGGTCAGCCATGACTATGTGTGCGTGCGGCCCCTGGGCTTTTACGCCTATGAGGGGGCCAGAGTTGATACGGCGGCGAACATGTTTGTCTTCGGCTCGCTGAATATCCAGACAGGGCCCTTTATCCTGTACCGGCCTTTTGCCCCTGAACCCTTGTTGGAGTATGCCAGCTGGCCCGCATTGTTTGACGCCATCAAGCATCCGGGTGAGCTGCAAGAAAGCATATTGACCTGGCTGGACGATGACGCCCGTGGTTATTACGCCGACGGCGGTTTTGCGCGACCGCATCTGGAGAATGTACTGCTGGAGGGTTTTTTGGCCCTGTTGCCACGTCGCCCGGCGACCTTGAGTACGCGTAGCCTGGTGGGCAACTACTACGGGGCGATGTTTGACGCCAACGTCAGTGCGTTGATGAGCATGGCGGACAACCAGACGGTGTCGACCTCTGAGCGTCGCTGGATGCTGCTCAAGCACTATGGCTGGAGCCTGTTTAACGGGTTGACGTTTTTCCTCAGTGGGCCCTTGCAGAAAGCCGCCTGGCTTTTTCAGACCCTGTTGAGCCTTGATAGCGGTTTGCAGGCGCGAATTGATGGCGATAAAGAGGCGGGGCAACAAACGGTTATCGATCTTTTATTCAATATCAGCCTGGCACTTCTGCACGAAGGTCTGAGATTCAAGGCAAAAGCCAATGCCCGGTTACGCTTGAGTGCCCCTGTCGATGAACCGTTGTTTACGATCTATAAACCTGAGGCCCTCCCGGCGGTTGAGCCAGTGTCCGCTAGCGTTATCGCGCAAAAGAAACAGCCCGATATTGAACCCCGTGCTGCCAGCCAGTATTCGTCCCTGGACTTCTCATGGTTCAGTGCTCAGCCCCGTTTGACAGAGCTGCAGCAGGCAAGCCTGGACACTTTTGTGCTGGATCTGGACTTGAGCCAGGGCACGCGCATCGAAGTAGGCCCCTTAAAAGGTGTTATCAACCATGAGGGCAAGTCATATGTGCAGATCGGTGCCAAAACCTATCGCGTTGGCCGTGACGCGGATGGGCTGGTGATCCAGGACGACAGGCAGCCTGAAAGATTTGGCCCGCGCCTGAGAAGGGATGAGGCCGGGCAGTGGCAACTCGATCTGCGTTTGGGATTGCGCGGCGGCGGTCCCAAAAAAACCATTCAGGCATTGCGCGAGAAAAAGACCCAGAAAGTGGCCGCGTTGCAGCAAGAGGCCGAACGCCTGGACGAAGAGCTTCTGAGGCGCGACCGAGTGCTGAAACTGACTGAAGAGTTGCTGACTAAATTTCCCGATCGGCGAGCGACGTTTGTTGATCGCTACGAAGCTGAGCTGGAAGCGTGGCGCGCGGGTGTGCTGGACATGATCAACGTCAAAACCAGGTCGAACCAAATTATCCCCCTGGAGGGCTTTGAGGCCAGAACACAGGAGACTTGGGTACAGCTGACCTTGAGGCTGTTCAAATTACAGAACTACCTGGAAGAAGCGCTCCGTGAACTGCCGGTATCCAACTCCAGGGTCTCTTATACCGCTTCGCTGCTGGAGGTTCTGGCAGAGATAAACAATGGCTCGAGTGCTCCCTATGAGCGCTGGATTACCAACTTGAAACAGGCCGAACGGCTAGAGGCGCGGTTATATAAAAACTCGCTGCGCGAGTGCGATGCCCTTGATGAGGTCAGAACCAGGCCGTTGCCCAGATACAGCGCACTGGAAGAGATAATCAATCAACCCAATCGGGATTATTTCGACCGCCACTGGTCCGCCGCCTACCTGGAAACCCTGTGCGAACTGGTGATCCGCCGTGATGCGGTCAACCTCATACCTGAAGAGCAATATGCATTTGATCTGTTCGGGCAAGGAACATTGATTGATACCGCCTGGTCGCAATTAAGCTTGCGCCGTGAAGAGACGAAGTATCCCGGAGAGCATCTCGATTTCTTCGATAAGACCATCGAAAAATACGACGCAGCGGAAGGCGTTTGCCAGAACCTTGTCAGTCTTGGCTCCGAGCATTTCCGTAATGAATATCTGCCCGACATTATTGAGGTTCTAAGCAGCCTGAGAACGTTTGCAGAAGCCCAGATGCAGAATGTTATCCGTGAGTCCGAAAGCTCCTCTTCTGAAGCAGAAGAGCCCCGGCCAGGCCCCAGTCGCCTGATCAATGAGCCAGGAGCCGGGGCAGGATCGTCCCGCGGGACTCAGCAAGTAATCAAGACCACAAAAAACCTGACGCTGGTAGGGCAGCGTCGTCCTCCGTCCTCGGAGTCTGAAGATGAAATCGTCGATGTGACTGAGGGCATCGATCAAATGAATATCCGCTCCTATCGCAAAACAGAGGCGGGAGAATGGGAAGAAATCGGTAGCAGCAGACCACCCACTCTTCAGGCTTCACAAGCCAAGTCGTTATCCCGACTCCAGGCTGACGCCCGCACGTTGCTGGAGCGGATTTCGGGAGTCATTGCACAGAACAGGGCAAGCGCTGCAACATCCAGAATACCGATCGAAATAGAAGAAATTCTGAGCTTCAAAGCCAGCTCACTCGACGAGGTGGCGCAGAAGATGGAGCGGATTGTGCTCACATCCAGCCCTGAGGTTGAGCCCCTGACTCAAGAGCGCAGAGCTGGCGCTTTGGCATTAATTACCGACCTGAAGGCGGCGGCCGGCAGGTTGCGCGCCGAGGGCCGAAGCCTGCGCATCAGCATTATCAAGCGGCTGCCGCCAACGGGTGCCAACGTCGAGTATTTAAAGGCCCAGGGCGAGGTAAACATTACCCGTGTGGGGAGGCGGCGGTTTTTGTCCAAAGGCCAGCGCAAGGATTATCTTGAGGAATACGCCATTAGCACTTTGGAGGGTAATGAGTTGTGGTTTGCACATTTTCATTACAAGGCAATGGACACACTCGCCGCCGACTTTGACGTGGCCCACTTGAAAACGGCCCAACAGCGCACCCTGAGTGAACAGGCGTTGTACGCCCGGGCACAGAGTTCCCATGACTATATCGCGGTGTATCGCGCCAAACTGGATCGGGCCATGGCGCAGCGGCTTTTTTTATCCCTTCCTTGATTGCGTCAGGCCAGAGCGTAGCGTACTGAGAGCACGCCCTTTTTCTGACTTACGGACAACACGTTGACGGTGCCCAGTTCAGCCAGGGATTGCACATGGGTGCCGCCACATGGATAGCCCGGCAGCTCGCCAAAACGGATGGCGCGCTGCTCCGAGTCCAGGCAGGTATGCCTTTGCAGGTCGGCAGCGATCCATTGTGCCAGGGTGTGCTGTACGGCCTCGGCCTCAAGGGGTTGCGGATTGTCGCCGGCTACAAAGCTTACCCGGCATTCGCCTGGCCAGTGATGGGCTTTGGTGGGTACCCAGCCCAGTTGCTCGCCGCATACACCAATCAAATGCCCGGCCGAATGCAGGCGGGCATGCAACCGACGGCGGGTTTCGTCGACCTGAGCCCGTGCCCGGCCTGTCGGTACGGGCACGCTGACGTGGTGCACGATAGCATCCTGTCCCTGCACAACTTTGATGACCTGGCTGTCGCCGATCCAGCCCGTGTCGCTGGGTTGCCCGCCGCCCTGGGGATGAAAGGGAGTGGCGCAGAGGATGACGGCAAACCCGTCTTCTTGGGGCGCGCAGTGGATGACTTCGACCTCGCAGCTCACGGCGTCGTCATTGAAAAACAGGCGTTGGGTCATGGAGGTGTTCCTGAGCGGGTTTCGTTTTTAGTATAGGGGGGAGTCAGGAGTGTGATAATCCATCAAATTTTCAATGGACCTGTGCGCTGTGAGCATAAATCTCCCGTTGTCATTACTGGCTGAAATGGTCGTGTTTGTGAAAGTGGTCGAGGCAGGCAGCTTCTCTGAAGCCGCTCGTCAGCTTGGCACATCGCCTTCGGCAGTCAGTCGCAGTGTTGCCCGACTGGAAAAAGCCCTGGCCATTCGCTTGCTGCAACGCACAACCCGCAAGCTCGGCCTGACCGATGCAGGTGAAGAGGTTTTCAAACGTTGCGATGAAATGGCCTGTTCGGCTCAGGCGGTGATGGACCTGAGCGGGCGTTTTACCCGGGAGGCCGAGGGGCTCATTCGCCTGAGCGTGCCCAAGGCCGTGGGGCGGTACGTGATACATCCCCATATGCCCGAATTTCTGCGCCGTTACCCCAAGGTTGATGTGCAATTGATCCTCGAGGATCGTTATGTCGATTTGATCGATGACAACATTGACTTGAGCATTCGCATTACCGACCAGCCGCCACCGGGGCTGGTGGGGCGCCAACTGTTCCCGATCGAGCATTTACTCTGTGCCACGCCGCAGTATCTGGCCGGGCACGGGGTGCCGCAGCAGCCTGAGGACTTGCGTGACCATAGTTGCATTTACCTGGGGGAAACCCCGGCTGATGCGCGCTGGAAATTCAGGCAGGGTGGCAGGTCGGTAACGGTGGGGGTGCGCGGACGTTATGCGGCCAATCATACGGGCGTGCGCCTGGATGCGGTGTTGCAGCATATCGGGATCGGCAGCTTGCCGTACTTTACGGCACGCCAGGCGCTGGAGGAGGGGGTGGTGGTGCAGGTGCTGCCCGAGTGGAATTTTATTGCTTCCTACCACGGCGGCGTGTGGTTGCTACAAACGCCCACCCGGTATTTGCCGCCCAAGCTGCGAGTGTTTATCGACTTTCTGGTGGAGCGGATGGCGCAGGAACCGACGCTGGAGATGTGGCGTAATCCGTAGCAGCTGCCGAGGGCTGCGCTGCCGAACGCAGCTGTTGGAACGGCTACAGAGCTTTTGCTTCTTCAAAAAAAGCCCGCCAGGCAAAACCGGGCGGGCTTTTGGGTCGGACTGCGATCAGTGCTGCGGGCTGTCTTGTGTCGTGGGCAGCGCCATCAGTTGTTTTTCCTGATTCCAGTCAAACGGCTCATCGTTCAGTTCGGCTTCGTGGCGGCGCTCTTCCAGGGCCTGATACATGTCCAGCTCTTCATCCGACAGGAAGTTGAAGCAGGCGCCGCCGAAGTACCACAGCAGGTCGCGCGGGACCAGGTGGGCGATCTGCGGATAGCGCTCGATTACCTGGCACATGATGTCCTGGCCCAGGTACTGGCTGTTGATCGGGTCAACCGGCAACGAGCTGCGCATGTCGTCAAAACGCTCCAGGAACAGCGCGTGGCTTTCCTCGGGGATCTGCTCAGCGTCACCGACAGCAACCAGGATGCTGCGCAGAATGTCGAGCAGGACAAGGTTGTGGTTCAGATCGTTGGTGGCCATTGCGGGTGTCCTCTAGGGTAAAACGGGCGCGAGAGTATAAAGCTCATCGCGCTCGCTGTCCTGTTATCGAATCTTTCCTTCTGTGTGGCTGAGTTCTTCCTTGCTGAAGTCATCCACGTCGATGACCTTGCGTCGTGCGGCTTCGGCGGTGCGCAAGGTTTCAGCTTCGGCCGGTTGCAGTACCCCGGCTTGCAGCGCGGCATCGATGGACGGTTCTCCTGCAGCGGGTTTTACCTGGCCACTTTTCAGCGCTTCGTGGAGTTTTTTGTGCAGGGGGCGCGCTTCGCTCAGCAGGTTGCTGGCATGTTGCAGGGCGCCCACAGCGTCATCCGGCGATTGCGGGCGGTAGCAGCCAGCGAGCACTGCTTCAAGTGCCGGATCCCCTTTGGCGCGGCCCAACACTGCAGCGACCTCGGCATCCAGTGCGTCCGACGGACCGGTATGCCGGCGCCCAAACGGAAATACAACGCCGCGCAACAAAAAGCCCAGCGTTCGGCTCGGGAAGTTTTTCAACAGTTCATCCAGTGCGCGCTCGGCGTGGCCCAGGCTTTCTTCCATAGCCCATTTGAACAGCGGATCAAGGTATTGCGGCGAGTCGAGGTCGTGATAACGCTTGAGGGCGGCCGACGCCAGATACAAATGGCTCAGCACATCGCCCAGGCGCGCAGACAAGCGTTCGCGGCGCTTGAGCTCACCGCCCAGCAGCATCATGCTCAGGTCCGCGAGCAGGGCGAACGCCGCCGCCTGACGGTTGAGCGCGCGGAAGTAACCCTGGCTCAACGGGTTGCCGGGCGCAGCTTCGAAACGGCCAATGCCCAGGTTCAACACCAGCGTGCTGGAAGCGTTGCTGATGGCAAAACCAATGTGTTTGAGCAGCAGGGCGTCAAACTCCAGCATGGCTTGATCTTTATCTTCCCGCCCGGCCAAGGCCATTTCCTTCAGCACAAAGGGATGGCAACGGATGGCGCCCTGACCAAAGATCATCAGGTTGCGCGAGAGGATATTGGCGCCCTCTACAGTGATGAAGATCGGAGCCCCTTGCCAGTTACGCCCCAGGTAGTTGTTGGGGCCCATGATGATGCCTTTGCCACCGTGCACGTCCATCGCATGGCTGATGCACTCGCGGCCGCGTTCGGTAAGGTGGTACTTGAGAATGGCCGAAAGAACCGAGGGTTTTTCCCCCAGATCCACCGCGTTGGCGGTCAGCATGCGGGCGCTGTCCATCAGCCAGGCATTGCCGCCGATACGCGCCAGCGCCTCCTGAATGCCCTCGAAGGCGGCCAGTGGCACATTGAACTGTTCGCGTACCTGAGCATATTGGCCGGTCACCAGGCTGGTGAACTTGGCCGCGCCGGTGCCCACTGCCGGCAACGAAATCGACCGTCCCACCGACAGGCAATTCATCAGCATCATCCAGCCTTTGCCGAGCATTTCCTGGCCGCCGATCAGGTAGTCGAGCGGGATAAACACATCTTTGCCCGAGTTCGGGCCGTTCATGAAGGCTGCGCCCAGGGGGAGATGGCGACGGCCGATCTCGACGCCGGGGGTGTCGGTAGGGATCAATGCCAGGCTGATGCCCAGGTCCTCTTTGTCGCCCAGCAGATGGTCCGGGTCATGGGCCTTGAACGCCAGGCCCAGCAGCGTGGCGACGGGGCCGAGAGTGATATAGCGTTTCTCCCAGTTCAGGCGCAGGCCGATAACTTCCTCACCTTGCCATTGGCCTTTGCAAATGATCCCGGTGTCGGGCATTGCCCCGGCATCTGAGCCTGCCAGTGGCCCGGTCAGGGCAAAGCAGGGGATGTCATCACCACGGGCCAGGCGTGGCAGATAGTGGTCGCGTTGTTCATCGGTACCGTAATGCAGCAGCAGTTCAGCGGGGCCCAGGGAATTGGGCACCATTACGGTGGAAGCCAGATCGCCACTGCGGGTGGCCAGTTTCATGGCGACCTGGGAATGGGCGTAGGCCGAGAACCCTTTACCGCCGTAGGCTTTGGGGATGATCAGGGCGAAGAAGCCATGCTCCTTGATGTGCGCCCAGGCCTGCGGTGGCAAGTCCATGGCCTGGCCGATTTCCCAGTCGCTGACCATTGCGCACAACTCTTCGGTGGGGCCGTCAATAAATGCCTGTTCTTCTTCGGTCAGCCGGGCCTTGGGGTAGGCCAGCAGCTGGTTCCAGTCGGGGCGGCCGCTAAACAACTGGCCGTCCCACCACACGGTGCCGGCATCGATGGCATCGCGTTCGGTTTGCGACATCGGCGGCAGGGTCTTCTGGAACCAGTTGAACAGGGGGGCGGTAAAGATTTTGCGACGAAGTTCGGGCAACAGCAGCAGGGCCGTGGGCGCGGCCAGCAGCAGCCAGAGGATTGCCAGCAACCCGCCAGGTACATGGCCGATAACCCCCATGGCCAGTAAATACACCGCGACCACGGCAATGATCGTCAGGGGGGCGATGCGGCGATGGGCCATATAGGCGATGCCAACAATCAGAACCAGTATCCACAACAACAGCATATTCAATCCTCCATGAAATCAGGGGCGTGCACCCTTGTGAGCTTAGTCGCAACTTTCGATCAGGGTTGTAGGGATAGTGACCTCGCGCTGGAGACGGAGTTCGTCATCCCGGCGTAGACTCCTTCGGCGTCTATCAATCAGGAGCCAGATCATGCTGAAAGTGTGGGGTCGCAAGAATTCGTCAAACGTGCGCAAGGCGTTGTGGTGTGTTGAAGAGCTGGCGTTGCCGTATAGCCGGGTAGAGGCGGGCGGCGCCTTTGGGGTGGTCAACAGCCCTGAGTACCGGGCGTTGAACCCTAATGGCCAGGTGCCTGTGATTGAAGAGGACGACGGCTTCGTGCTGTGGGAGTCAAACACCATCGTGCGTTACCTCTCTGCCAGATATGGCTCGGATACGTCATGGTACCCAACCGATGCACGTGTGCGGGCGCAGGCGGACAAGTGGATGGACTGGACCAGCACTTCCTTTGCCGGGGTGTTTCGCACGGTGTTCTGGGGTGTCTTGCGCACGCCGGCCGAGCAGCAGGACTGGGTGGCAATCAACGCCGCAATCAAGGCCAGCGGCGAATTGCTTGCCGTGGCCGATCGGGCACTGGCTGAAAAACCCTACTTGTCCGGTGATGAAATCGGCATGGGTGATATCCCGCTGGGTAGCTTCATTTACGCCTGGTTTGAAATGCCCATCGAACGCCCGCCCCTACCGCACCTGAGTGCATGGTATGAGCGCTTGAAGCAGCGTCCGGCCTATCGAAATGCCGTCATGACCGCGTTGACTTAATAGCCACTATTAATACGGGCGACTGTACTTGTGCGGCGAGGCCAAGCACCATAGGGTCTTGTCGGACTTGTCCTACAGGCTGTTCGCCCTTATTTACAATTCCCCTTTCCCCCATCTTGGTGCGTAATCCGATATGAGTTCCGCTCTGTCCATACGGCAGCTAACCAAAACCTACGGCAACGGTTTCCAGGCCCTGAGTGGTATCGATCTGGATGTCGCCGAAGGTGACTTTTTTGCCTTGCTGGGCCCTAACGGTGCCGGCAAATCCACCACCATCGGCATTCTCTCGACCCTGGTCAACAAGACCGGCGGCACGGTGAATATCTTTGGCCATGATCTTGATCGCAATCCCGCAGCCCTCAAGCGTTCGATTGGTGTGGTTCCGCAGGAATTCAACTTCAACCAGTTTGAAAAGACCTTCGATATCGTCGTGACCCAGGCGGGGTACTACGGTATTCCGGCGAAAATCGCCAAGGAACGAGCCGAAAAATACCTGACGCAGTTAGGGCTCTGGGACAAGCGCGACACGCCATCGCGTTCGTTGTCCGGTGGCATGAAGCGCCGCCTGATGATTGCCCGGGCTTTGGTGCATGAGCCGCGTCTGTTGATCCTCGATGAGCCTACCGCCGGTGTCGACATTGAGCTGCGCCGCTCGATGTGGTCCTTCCTCACCGGGCTGAACGAGCAGGGCACCACCATCATCCTCACCACCCACTATCTGGAAGAGGCTGAGCAGCTGTGCCGCAATATCGGGATCATCGATCACGGCACCATTGTCGAAAACACCAGCATGCGCCAACTGCTTGGACAGTTGCATGTCGAGACCTTTTTGCTCGACTTGAAGCAACCGCTGCAGGCTGCCCCTCAGTTGATCGGCTACCCGAGCCAGTTGCTCGATGCCGCGACCCTGGAGGTCCAGGTCGACAAGGTGGTGGGCATTACCGGTCTGTTCACTCAATTGGCCGCGCAAAATATTGAAGTGGTGAGCTTGCGCAACAAAACCAATCGCCTTGAGGAGTTGTTTGTGTCGTTGGTCGAGAAAAACCTGGCAAAGGTGGCGGTATGAGCTCGGAGCTGCGTCCCAACCTGATTGCGTTGAACACCATTATTTACCGTGAGGTCCGCCGCTTTATGCGGATCTGGCCGCAAACCCTGCTGCCACCTGCGATCACCATGGTTTTGTACTTTGTGATCTTCGGTAACCTGATTGGTCGGCAAATCGGCGATATGGGTGGCTTCACCTATATGGAGTACATTGTGCCGGGTCTGATCATGATGTCGGTGATCACCAACTCCTACGGTAACGTGGTGTCGAGCTTCTTTGGCGCCAAGTTCCAGCGGTCGATTGAAGAGCTGATGGTCTCGCCGGTGTCGCCCCACACGATCCTGATCGGTTTTACCGTGGGCGGGATCTTGCGCGGCCTGATCGTGGGCCTGATCGTGACCCTGCTGTCGCTGTTCTTTACCCATCTGCAGGTGCATCACCTGGGCCTGACCATTGTGGTGGTGGTGCTGACCGCTACGATTTTCTCGTTGCTGGGGTTTATCAACGCCGTTTTTGCACGCAATTTCGACGATATTTCGATTATTCCGACCTTCGTACTGACGCCGCTGACGTATCTGGGCGGGGTTTTCTACTCCATCACCCTGCTGCCGCCGTTCTGGCAGAGCGTGTCGCTGGCCAACCCGGTGCTGCATATGGTCAACGCCTTTCGCTACGGCATCCTGGGCGTTTCGGACATCAAGATCAGTGTCGCGCTGACCTTTATGGTGGTGGCGACCATCGTGCTCTACTTCGGCTGCGCCAGGCTGCTGGTCAGCGGGCGCGGGATGCGTCAGTAGTTGTTGTGACATGCGGATAAAAAAGGCCCCTGTTCGGGGCCTTTTTTATGGGTGTCTGTTTTTGCGGGCTTTCCATTTATGGCTGACCCACCAGCGCCAATAGAGCATGGTCAGGCAATAGGCCAATGCGCCGAGCACCACGCCGCAGACCACCGAGCCCAGCAAGAATGGCTGCCACACAGTAGAGAGCTGGCCGCTGATCCATTCCCAGGTCAGTTCGTCGGGCAGGGTGCGCGCCGGCACGTTCATCAGCCAGGCGCCCAGCTGGTAGGTGCAATAAAACACCGGGGGCATGGTGATGGGGTTGGTCAGCCATACCAGGCCCACGGAGATCGGCATATTGCTGCGAACCCTTATTGCCAGAAAGGCCGCCAGAAGCATCTGGAACGGCATGGGTATAAAGGCCGCGAAAATGCCCACCGCCATTGCCCGGGCCACGGAGTGACGGTTGAGGTGCCAGAGGTTGGGATCATGGAGCAAGGTGCCCAAAAATCGTAAGGACTTGTGTTCCCTGATCAGGGCCGGATCTGGCATGAAACGTTTGATCAAACGCCGTGGCATGGGCCTCTCCCTAGGTCAAGGGGGCAGTATGCCCAAATTCGACAGGATGCCTATTTAGACTTTGTGACAATTTCTTAAGCGCGGCCCCGGGATTCCAGCTAATCCGAGTCAAAGGGATAAGTTGAGTATAGGCATGTACACAGGGATGTTTGCGCTGGCAGCGGGCCTGATCACGCTGCGGTTTTTACCTGGTTTACCGTCTGCCGGGTGGTTGCTGCTGATGGTGACGGCAGGGGTGTTGCTATTGGCCTGCAGGGGCTGGCCGGTGGGGCTTTATGTGCTTGGGCTGTGCTGGGCCTGCTTTCAGGGGCAAAGGGCACTGGATAACCGTCTGGCTGACTCATTCGACGGGCGTACGCTCTGGGTCGAAGGGCGTGTGATCGGCTTGCCGCAGCAGTCTGGAACATCCGTCCGCTTTGAATTGCAGGGGGCAAAGTCGCGCCACGGTGCTTTGCCCGCGACTATCAGGCTGAGCTGGTATGGCGGCCCTGCGGTGAACAGCGGCGAGCGCTGGCGGCTGGCGGTCAAACTCAAGAAACCCAAAGGCTTGCTCAATCCTCAGGGGTTTGATTTTGAGGCCTGGTTACTGGCGCAGCGCA
Source organism: Pseudomonas bubulae (assembly GCF_900618535.1). GTDB lineage: Bacteria > Pseudomonadota > Gammaproteobacteria > Pseudomonadales > Pseudomonadaceae > Aquipseudomonas > Aquipseudomonas bubulae. Next base: position 864,076 of record NZ_UYJA01000002.1, read on the forward strand.
TCGGTGCGACCGGTACGGTCAAGCAGGGGCATTTACAGGAGGCTGCCAGTCACGCCTGGCGTGACGGCTTGCGTCAGCGTCTGCTGCGCATTGATGCCCAGGGCCGGGCTTCGTGGTTGGCGGCGCTGGTACTGGGTGATGGATCGGGTCTGAGTCGCGATGACTGGACGTTGTTGCAAGCGACCGGCACGGTGCATCTGCTGGTGATCTCGGGCCAGCATATTGGCCTGTTTGCCGGCTTGATCTATGGATTTATCGCCTTGCTGGCGCGTTATGGGCTGTGGCCACGTCGTTTGCCGTGGTTACCCTGGGCTTGTGCCCTGGCGTTTATTGGCGCCACAGGTTACGGCGTGCTGGCGGGCTTTGAAGTGCCGGTGCAGCGCGCGTGCATGATGCTCGGACTGGTGCTGGCATGGCGTTTGTGGTTTCGGCAACTGGGCGTGTGGCTGCCTTTTTTGCTGGCGCTCAATGCCGTGCTGATCGTCGAGCCGCTGGCGAGTTTGCGGGCTGGGTTCTGGTTGTCATTCAGCGCCGTGGCGGTGCTTCTCTTTACCTTCAGTGGCCGCTTGGGGGCGTGGGGGTGGCAGGCCATGTGGTTGCGCCCTCACGGCCTGATCGCCCTGGGCTTGTTCCCGATGCTGTGGATACTCGATCTGCCCATCAGCCTGACCGGGCCGCTGGCCAACCTGATAGCCGTCCCCTGGATCAGCCTGGCAGTGCTGCCAACAGCTTTGCTGGGGACCTTGCTGTTGCCTGTGCCCTGGCTGGGGGAAAACCTGCTGTGGCTGTCAGGTGGTCTGATCGATGGGTTGGTCCAGGGCTTGAGCCTGCTGGCCGATGTTTTTACGCCGTGGTTGCCCGTATCCGTGCCGATTTACATTTGGCTGTTGAGTGCGGCCGGAGTGCTGATCCTGTTGTTGCCTGCGGGGATGGTCTTGCGGCCGCTGGGTTGGCCGCTGGTGCTGCTGGCGCTGTTTGCGCCCCGTGAACAGATCCCCCGCGGTCAGGTCGAGGTGCTGCAGCTGGATGTTGGTCAGGGTCTGGCGATTGCCTTGCGTACCCGCAATCACACTCTGTTGTACGACGCAGGCCCCAAGTCAGGGAGTCTGGATCAGGGCGAGCGGGTAGTGGTGCCGGTTTTGCGTTCAATGGGGGTGGCCGAACTGGATTTGATGCTGCTCAGTCACGCCGATTCGGATCATGCCGGTGGGGCGCTGGCGGTGCAGCGGGGCGTCAGCGTGAAACGGGTGATTGGCGGCGATGTGCCGGGGCTGGCGGAGCCGTTGCGGGCGCAACCCTGTGTCAGTGGGGAAACTTGGGAATGGGATGGTGTGAGTTTTTCACTCTGGCAGTGGGCGGGGGCCAGCGACAGTAATCAAAAGTCCTGCGTGTTGCAGGTGCAGGCCGGTGATGAGCGGTTGCTGCTGACCGGGGATATCGATGCCAGGGCCGAGCGTGCCTTGCTGCAAAGCCCGCTGGGCGTGCCTACCCGCTGGTTGCAGGCTCCTCATCACGGCAGCAAGACCTCGTCGTCGATGGTGTTTCTCAAGGCCCTGGCGCCTGAAATCGTGCTGATATCACGGGGGCATGGCAATAGCTTCGGTCATCCCCATCCACAGGTGATGGCCCGGTATCTGGCGCTGGGGGTGCAGGTACTGGACAGCGCCGAGCAGGGTGCGGTGAAGTTTCGCCTGGGGGCGTCGGGCAAGGCTGAAAGCATGCGCGACCAACGCCGGTTCTGGCGCGATTGACGCTGCCCCTGTGGTAGAGTGGCACACTTTTTCGAGGGGATTGTCACTGTGTGGGAACTGGTCAAATCCGGCGGCTGGATGATGTTGCCGATCATTCTGAGCTCTGTTGCCGCGCTGGGCATTATTGTCGAGCGTCTGTGGACCCTGCGTGCCAGTCGCGTGACCCCGGAGCATCTGCTCGGTCAGGTCTGGGTCTGGATCAAAGACAAGCAAATGGACAAGGAAAAACTCAAGCAATTGCGTGCCGATTCGCCTCTGGGTGAGATTCTTGCCGCGGGCCTGGCCAACTCCCGTCATGGTCGCGAAATCATGAAAGAGTGCATTGAAGAGGCCGCCGCGCGCGTCATTCATGAGCTTGAGCGCTACCTCAATACCCTGGGCACCATTGCCGCAATGGCACCCTTGCTGGGGCTGCTGGGTACGGTGCTGGGCATGATCGATATTTTCAGCTCGTTCATGGGCTCGGGAATGACCTCCAATGCTGCGGTGCTGGCGGGTGGTATTTCCAAGGCGCTGATCACCACGGCCGCAGGCCTGATGGTGGGTATCCCGGCCGTATTCTTCCATCGTTTCCTGCAGCGTCGTGTTGACGACCTGGTGGTTGGCATGGAGCAGGAGGCAATCAAGCTGGTTGAAGTGGTTCAGGGCGACCGTGAAGTCGATATGGTCGGGAGTAAAGCGTGAAATTTCGCCGCAAGCCACGGGAAACAGTTGATATCAACCTCGCGTCATTGATTGACGTGGTGTTTATCCTGTTGCTGTTTTTTGTCGTGACCACCACCTTCACCCGCGAAACCCAGTTGCGCGTCGATCTGCCGGAGGCTGTCAGCGGTTCACCCAGCGATGAGCAGAATGGCAAGCAACTGGATATCGCCATCAGCGCAGACGGGGTTTTCTCGGTGAATAACCAGTTGTTGCCCAAGAATGATCTGGCCAGCCTGATGGAGGCCCTGCAGAAAGAGTCCGGTGGCGATACCCGTTTGCCGCTGTCGATCAGCGCCGATGGCAAAACGCAACATCAGGCGGTCATCACCGCGATGGACGCGGCCGGCAAGCTCGGCTTTAGCCATTTGCGCATGACCACGGTTGAGGCGCAGACGACTCCCTGATGGCCATGTCCGATCGTTTACTGCGTGCCTGGTATGCCGGGCATCCGCTGCTGATCCTGTTGCGACCACTCGAATGCCTCTACCGACGGGTGGTTGAGCGCAAGCGGGCACGTTTTGTCGCCGGTGAGGGCGAGATCTATCGCCCGCCGGTGCCGTTGATCGTGGTGGGGAACATCACGGTCGGCGGCACCGGCAAAACGCCATTAATCCTGTGGCTGATAGAGCACTGTCAGCGCAAGGGGCTGCGCGTTGGCGTGGTCAGTCGCGGCTATGGCGCGACCCCGCCGCAACTGCCGTGGCGTGTACGCGCCGAGCAAAGTGCTGTGCAGGCGGGGGATGAACCTTTGCTGATCGTGCAGCGCACCGGTGTGCCCCTGATGATCGATCCCGACCGCAGTCGGGCGATCAAGGCGCTACTGGCCAGCGAGCCGCTGGACCTGATCCTGTCGGATGACGGGTTGCAGCACTACCGTATGGCGCGGGATCTGGAGCTGGTGTTGATCGACAATGCCAGAGGCCTGGGTAATGGCCGTTGCCTGCCTACCGGGCCGCTGCGCGAACCGGTCGAGCGCCTGCAGAGCGTTGACGCGGTGCTCTATAACGGCGCTGCCAGCGACCCGCAGGGCGGTTTTGCCTTTGCGTTGCAACCCACCGCACTGGTGAATCTGGTGAGTGGGGAGCGCAAGGCGCTGGACTTTTTTCCTGCGCAGCAGGCTCTGCATGCGGTCGCCGGTATCGGCAACCCGCAGCGTTTCTTCACCACCCTTGAAACGCTACACTGGCGGCCAATTGCTCATGCGTTTGCTGATCACGCGCCTTATAGCGCCGAAATATTGAATTTCTCGCCATCATTACCCGTGGTCATGACCGAAAAGGACGCGGTGAAGTGCCGTGACTTCGCGTCATCCGACTGGTGGTATCTGGCTGTTGATGCAGTGCCTTCCGAGGCCTTTGTGTTGTGGTTTGACCAACAATTGCTGCGTCTTTTACCTGATCGTCTTTTACCCTAACTCATCTCAAGGGGAACATTTATGGACACCAAGCTGCTCGATATCCTCGCCTGCCCTGTTTGCAAAGGCCCGCTCAAGCTCAGCGCCGACAAGACCGAGCTGATCAGCAAGGGCGCAGGCCTGGCTTACCCGATCCGTGATGGCATTCCGGTAATGCTCGAAACCGAAGCCCGCACCCTCACTGCCGAAGAGCGTCTGGATAAATGATCCCGGTTTTTACCGTCGTTATCCCGTCGCGCTATGCCTCGACCCGTTTACCGGGCAAGCCGCTGCAAATGATCGCCGGCAAGCCGATGGTCCAGCATGTCTGGGAGCAGGCCTGTAAAAGCAGCGCGCAACGTGTGGTCGTTGCCACTGACGATATGCGTATTGTCGAGGCCTGCAAGGCGTTCGGCGCCGAGGTGCTGCTGACCCGTGCCGACCATGAATCCGGCACTGATCGCCTGGCCGAAGTGGCTACGCAACTGGGTCTGGCCAGCGATGCCATTGTGGTTAACGTGCAGGGCGATGAGCCGATGATCCCGCCACAGGTGATCGATCAGGTTGCGCTCAACCTGGCGGCCCATGGCGAGGCGAGCATGGCGACCCTGGCCGAGCCTATTGATGATGTCGAGACGCTGTTCAATCCCAATGTGGTCAAGGTGGTCAGTGATATCAACGGGCTGGCGCTGACCTTCAGCCGGGCCACGTTGCCCTGGGCGCGGGATGACTTTGCACTGCACCCGGACGCACTGCCAGCAGGCGTGCCTTACCGTCGACATATCGGCATCTACGCCTATCGAGCGGGCTTCCTGCATGACTTCGTCAGCTGGGGGCCTTGCTGGCTCGAAAACACCGAGCGCCTCGAGCAACTGCGGGCGCTGTGGCATGGTGTGCGTATTCACGTGGCCGATGTGCTTGAAGCTCCGCCTGCCGGGGTAGATACCGTGGAAGATCTTGAGCGCGTTCGGCGTTTGCTGGAGTCATGAGTTTGGACATGCAGGTCAATGCGTCGCTCAAGCCCTTCAATAGCTTTGGTGTTGATGTGAAGGCCAACCTGTTTGCCCAGGCGCACAACGATGATGATGTGCGCCAGGCCTTGCTGTGTGCGGCTGAGCACAAGTTGCCGTTGCTGGTGATTGGCGGCGGCAGCAACCTGCTGTTGACCGGCGATGTGCCAGCGCTGGTTTTGCGCATGGCCAGTCGCGGTATCCGCTTGCTGGAAGATGATGGCGAGCGGGTAGTGGTGGAGGCTGAAGCGGGGGAGGTCTGGCATGCCTTCGTGCTGTGGACCCTTGAGCAGGGCTTGTCGGGCCTGGAAAACCTCAGCCTGATCCCTGGCACCGTGGGTGCCGCGCCGATGCAGAATATCGGCGCCTATGGGGTCGAGATCAAGGATGTATTCGCAGGCCTTACAGCGCTCGACCGACAAACCGGCGAGTTGCGTGAGTTCAGTCTGGCCGAATGCAACTTTGCCTATCGTGACAGTCTGTTCAAGCAGCAGGCCGGGCGCTGGTTGATTTTGCGTGTGCGCTTTGCCCTGAGCAGGGCCATGCATCTGCATCTGGAGTACGGCCCTGTGCGTCAGCGCCTGGCCGAGCAGGGCATTGAGCAGCCGACGGCCTGTGATGTAAGTCGGGCTATCTGCAGTATCCGCAGCGAAAAACTGCCTGACCCTGCGGTGTTGGGCAATGCCGGCAGCTTCTTCAAGAATCCGCTGGTATCGGCAAGCCTGGCGGCGGAATTGAAATTGGCCCACCCCGGCCTGATTGGTTACCCACAAGCCGATGGCCAGGTAAAGCTGGCGGCGGGCTGGTTGATCGAAACTGCAGGCTGGAAGGGCTTTCGTGAGGCGGATGCCGGAGTGCATCGCCTGCAGTCGTTGGTGCTGGTCAACTATGGGTCGGCTACCGGTTTGCAGTTGCTGGCCCTTGCGCAGCGTATTCAGGCAGATATCGAGCAGCGCTTTGCGGTGCAGCTGGAGATGGAGCCCAACCTGTATTAGCGGTCTGGACTATCAATGAAGCACATACCGGCAGGGGCGCTGGCGTTGGCACTGGTGACGTTGACCGGTTGTGTCACTGCTCCGCCCAAAGATCAAAACAACCTGTGCAGTATCTATAGGCAATATCCGGCCTGGTACAAAGACTCGGTAGCGATGCAGGAGCGCTGGGGCACGCCTGTGCATGTTGCGATGGCAATCATGAAGCAGGAAAGCAGCTTCGTTGCCGATGCGCTTCCGCCTCGTGCTTACCTTTTGTGGGTCATCCCGTGGGGCAGGGTCAGCCCGTCCTACGGCTATGCACAGGCTCAGCCTCCGGCATGGCGTGACTTTGAAAACAGCATGGGCAGTTCCGGGTCGCGCGACAATTTCGCTGACGCCATCATGTTTATCGGTTGGTACACCGCGGGTACCCAGCGGCAATTGGGGATCTCCAAGTGGGATACCTATAACCAGTACCTGGCGTATCACGAGGGCAGGGGGGGTTACAGTCGCAATACCTATCGCGCCAAACCCTGGTTGATGCAGGTGGCGCGTAAAGTCGAGCAGCAGTCCAAAACCTATGGTGCACAGCTTGGCCAATGTCGCGGTGAGCTGGATAAAGGTCGTCGCTCGTTCTGGCCTTTTTGATTTACCTCACAGGCATAAAAAAAGCCCCGCCAGTTCAGAACTGGCGGGGCTTTTTAATGGCCTTTGGAATTAGGCGAGGGGTTTATCCTCGTGTGCCTTTTCCTGGGCTACGCCTTCATGCGCAGTTGCCTGAGCGGCCGCTGCAGCAGCTGCCTCTTCACGCTTGCGACGACGTACTTCACGCGGGTCGTTAGGTGCGCGACCGTTGCTTGGGGCGCTGACAACCGGAGCTGCTGCAACCACTACCTCAACCACTTCAGTTGTCACAACAGTCTCAACGGGGGCCGGCTCTACGGCTACTATCGTTTCGACCGCGGCTTCAACGGTTACCACTTCAGGTGCGGCAACAGGCTCTGCTACGGCTTCAGTAACGGCAGGCTCTGCTACTGGCGCGCGCACAACGCGGGCTTCGCGGGCATGCGGTGCTTTTTCGATAACCGGAGTTTCGACCGCTGGTGCTTCCACCACGGCTTCAACCACTGGCTCTGGAGTCGCTGCAACCGGCTGGGCAACGGCCTGGACTTCAGGCTGTGCTTCTTGAGCTGGTGCAACTTCAACTTCAGGCGCCTTGACGGCTTCGATCGGCGTCACTGCTTCTACTGTTGGCGCTTCTACTACCGGTGCTTCTACTACTGGAGTTTCAACAACAGGCGTTTCAGTGGTCGGTGCCTGGGCAGCGACTGCTTCTACTTTGGTTGCTGCTTCGCCAGCGGTTTCAACAGCTGGGGCCTGGGCCGCAGGTGTTTCGACAGCCACAATTTCCTTGTCAGCTTCAACGACGGCCACGGTTTCAGTCGGGGCCGATTCCTGGGCCACTTCTGTTGCGCGTTCTGCCTGCTGGTGCGCCTGGGCTTCAGCAGGAGCGCTGACGACCTGGCTGGCAACGGTTTCAGTCACGGCCACGACGGCTGCTTCAGAGGTGGTTGCAGGAGCGTTCTGGCTGTTGCCTTCTTCGCTGTTCTCTTCCGAGCCTTCAATCACGTTGCCGTTGGCGTCACGCTGACGCTCGCGGCGGTTGCTGCGACGACGCTGGCCACGGGAGCGACGACGTGGACGATCGCCTTCGGCGTTGTCCTGGGTCTCGTCCTGGGACTGCTCTTCACCGTTCAGCACTTCTTCGTCTTCAGCGGCAGCTACAACCTGCTCTTCGCGTGGCGCACGTTCTTCGCGAGGTGCGCGCGGCTGGCGCTCTTCACGCGGCTGACGGGCTGGGCGCTCTTCAGCTACAGCAGTGGTAGCGGCCACAGCGGCTACGGCTGGTGCTGCATCCAGAGGCTCGCGCAGTTCACGTACGCGCTCTTCGCGTTCGCCACGCGGCTTGCGGTCTTCACGTGGTGCACGCGGCGCACGTTCTTCGCGCGGTGGACGCGGTGCGCGCTCTTCGCGAGGGGCTTGAGCCACAACCGGAGTTTCTTCGCGAGCGCTGCGCTCTTCGCGTGGTTCGCGAGCGGCACGCTCTTCACGTGGAGCACGCTCTTCGCGCGGTTTACGTTCTTCGTCACGACGACCGTTGCGGTTACGGCTCTGCTGGCGACCGTTGCGACGTTCTTCGTTGCGTGCAGGGCGCTCAGGGGTTGCCGGCTTCTCGACTACGGTCGGTGCTGCAGGCTCTTCCTTGGAGGCAAACAGGCTTACCAGCGACTTGACCAGGCCCTTGAACAGGCTTGGCTCAGCGATGGTGGCCGCCGGTGCAGGAGCAGGTGCGGCAGCAGCAGCGGCTTCGGTCGGAACCGGTGCCGAGGTGCGTGGCGGTGCTGTTTTAACGGCGGCTTCCTGGCGAACCAGGGTGCGGGTGGCAGCAGCCGGTTGAACTTCTTCCACTTCAGCGGCAGCGGCAGCGATTTCATAGCTGGACTGGTTGGTGTGGGCTTCCGGGCTGTCATCACGCAGGCGCTGAACTTCGAAGTGCGGCGTTTCGAGGTGGTCGTTCGGCAGAATGACGATGCGGGCACGGGTACGCAGTTCGATCTTGGTGATCGAGTTGCGTTTTTCGTTGAGCAGGAACGCTGCAACCGGGATTGGCACCTGGGCGCGGACTTCGGCAGTGCGGTCCTTCAGGGCTTCTTCTTCGATCAGGCGCAGGATCGCCAGCGACAGCGATTCAACATCACGGATGATGCCGGTGCCGTTGCAGCGCGGGCAAACGATGCCGCTGCTTTCGCCCAGGGATGGGCGCAGACGCTGACGGGACATTTCCAGCAGGCCGAAGCGCGAGATACGACCCACTTGTACGCGGGCGCGGTCGGCTTCCAGGCATTCGCGGACTTTTTCTTCCACTGCGCGCTGGTTTTTGGCCGGGGTCATGTCGATGAAGTCGATGACGATCAGGCCGCCGATGTCGCGCAGGCGCAACTGACGGGCGATTTCTTCCGCCGCTTCAAGGTTGGTTTGCAGTGCGGTTTCTTCGATATCGCTGCCTTTGGTGGCGCGGGCCGAGTTGATGTCGATGGACACCAGGGCTTCGGTCGGGTCGATAACGATGGAACCGCCGGAAGGCAGTTCAACGACGCGCTGGAAAGCGGTCTCGATCTGGCTTTCGATCTGGAAACGATTGAACAGCGGAACGCTGTCTTCGTAGAGTTTGATTTTGCTGGCGTACTGCGGCATCACCTGGCGGATAAAGGTCAGGGCTTCGTCCTGGGCTTCAACGCTGTCGATCAGCACTTCGCCGATGTCCTGGCGCAGGTAGTCGCGGATGGCGCGGATGATCACGTTGCTTTCCTGGTAGATCAGGAAGGGTGCGGCGCGATCCAGCGAGGCTTCTTTGATGGCGGTCCACAGTTGCAGCAGGTAATCGAGGTCCCACTGCATTTCTTCACTGCTGCGGCCAAGGCCGGCAGTGCGAACGATCAGGCCCATGTCGGCAGGAGCGATCAGGCCGTTCAGCGCTTCACGCAGTTCGTTGCGCTCTTCACCTTCGATGCGGCGGGAGATACCGCCTGCACGCGGGTTGTTCGGCATCAGGACCAGGTAGCGGCCGGCGAGGCTGATAAACGTGGTCAGGGCTGCGCCCTTGTTGCCGCGTTCTTCTTTTTCGACCTGCACGATAACTTCCTGGCCTTCGCTCAGGACGTCCTTGATGTTGACGCGGCCTTCAGGGGCTTTCTTGAAGTACTCGCGGGAGATTTCTTTGAGGGGCAGGAAGCCGTGGCGCTCGGAGCCGAAATCGACAAAGGCAGCCTCAAGGCTTGGTTCGATGCGAGTAATACGGCCTTTATAGATGTTGGCTTTCTTCTGCTCGCGAGCACCCGACTCGATGTCCAGGTCGTAGAGGCGTTGGCCATCTACCAGTGCAACGCGCAACTCTTCAGGTTGAGTTGCGTTAATCAGCATTCTTTTCATGTTGTACCGTCGGTTTCCGGGCTACCGGAAACGGCGTTCGGCACACACGACTTCTCATGGTCGGTGTCAGGTGCGTCAGGAGTTGTTGGCCACTCCTGTGTACAGCGAGGTTCGACCCTTGGGGGCGAAGTCGCGACTTACGCTTCCTGCTTGCTGTGGTGCTAATGCACCTCTTAAGCAAAAGTCTGGTCAGGAGGAGGAATCAACCGGCGGCTGTGGACGAGATGAAGCGTCTTGATAAAGCCTATTGCTACACAGTCCGGCGGTTGTGCATCTCCACCCTACACGTATCCCTGATAATTCGGGTGCTGCCGCGCGCAGAATCCGCAGCGGGTTGGCATTTACCGTGTTCTCCAAAGGGGAGTTCACGCATCATGGCTAATAAAGGCGTTGTTTCCGAAGCATTCGCTCGAAATTCCCGAGGCTGACTGCACTTTGTGAACTGGCCGTGAATATCGGCGTAAAAGGCGAGTTTGCACTCTGCTTTCCAGGCTCGCTTCAGGCCTCATGTCACCTGCGCTTGTTACAACTCCAGGTCTTGCGTATCCAGCAAAAGCCCCGTAGGACGGCCTCGCGTCCTGATCAAGAGCGTTGGTCAGGGCCGGTTGTTCACCGTTAATCCTCTGTCCAGGCCGCTTTTGGCGGCGTTCGCGACTATAGCAGCAATGATTAAGTGCTTCAATTCCATAAAAAATTGTTATCATTCACGGCATGACGACGACTACCCCCCCGACCCCCAGCGTCCAGCTGCTTGAGGTCTCGCCGGAATATGCCGGCCAACGCATCGACAACTTCCTTCTTGCTCGGCTCAAGGGTGTTCCCAAGACCTTGATTTACCGCATTTTGCGTAAAGGCGAAGTGCGTGTGAACAAGGGCCGGATCAAGCCCGAGTACAAGCTGCAGGCCGGCGATATCGTGCGCGTGCCGCCGGTTCGCGTGCCTGAGCGCGACGAGCCGGTGCCTGTGGCCCAGGGTTTGTTGCTGCGCCTTGAAGCGGCCATTGTCTATGAAGACAAGGCCCTGATTATATTGAACAAGCCAGCAGGCATCGCCGTGCACGGCGGCAGCGGCCTGACCTTTGGCGTGATTGAAGCCTTTCGTCAGATGCGCCCAGACGTCAAGGAGCTGGAGCTGGTGCATCGCCTGGACCGTGACACGTCCGGCCTGCTGATGATCGCCAAAAAGCGCAGCATGTTGCGTCATTTGCACGAGGCCCTGCGCGGCGACGGTATCGACAAGCGTTATATGGCTCTGGTGCGTGGCAACTGGGCGGCGTCCATCAAGCAGGTGCGTGCGCCGCTGATGAAGAGCAACTTGCGTTCGGGTGAGCGCATGGTTGAAGTCAACGAAGACGAAGGCAAAGAGTCGGTCACTGTGTTCAAGGTGCTGCGCCGCTTTGGTGATTTTGCAACCATGGTCGAGGCGCGACCGATTACCGGGCGTACTCACCAGATCCGTGTGCATACCCTGCATGCCGGGCATTGCATTGCCGGCGACAGCAAGTACGGTGATGAGGGGTTCTCCAAGGAAATCCGCGACCTGGGCGGCAAGCGCCTGTTTCTGCATGCCTACATGCTGACCGTGCCGATGCCCGATGGGACTGAAATGAAATTCCAGGCCCCGGTCGATGAAATGTGGGCCAAAACCGTGGAGCGTCTGAGTGCCCCTTACTGAGTACAAGCTGCTCATTTTTGACTGGGATGGCACGCTGGCTGATTCCATTGGTCGGATTGTCACGGCGATGCAGGGTGCGGCGCAACGTGCGGGGCGTCCGGTACGTGATGCGCAGGCGGTCAAGGGGATTATCGGTCTGGGGTTGCCTGAGGCGATCCTGACCCTTTACCCCGACATGCCCCCGGAGCAGGTGATTGCCTTCCGCCAGCACTATGCCGATATTTATATCGCCATGGATGCCGAGCCTTCGCCGTTGTTTGCGGGAGTCCGGGAATCGCTGGAAGCATTCCGTGCCCAGGGCTATCGTCTGGCGGTGGCCACGGGCAAGGCCCGTCGTGGCCTTGATCGTGTGCTCAAGGCCCACGGCTGGGAGGATTTCTTCGATATCACCCGTGCTGCAGACGAGACCGCCAGCAAGCCTGATCCGTTGATGCTCAATCAGATCCTGGCTCATTGCGATGTGTGTCCGCAGCAGGCGTTGATGGTGGGTGATGCGTCCTTTGATTTGCTGATGGCGCGCAATGCGGGTATCGACTCGGTTGCGGTAGGCTATGGTGCTCAATCGATGGAGCGCTTGCTGACGTTCGAGCCCCGGTTGGCAATTGACAGTTTTCCCGAGTTGCGTGCCTGGCTTGATCGCCAGGCTAATTAAGATCTTTGCTGGGGTAGTGCATGGTCGATCAATGGAAGGCGCCCTCTGCGGCTGAAAACACTGTCGGTGGTGACAAAAGCTGGCAGTTGCTGGAAAAAACCCTGTTGGCGGGCATTCAGGAGCAGCGCCGCTCGCGGCGCTGGGGCATTTTCTTCAAGGTGTTGATGTTCTGCTACCTGATTGCGGTGTTGTTGCTGTTTACCCCGTTGGTGAGTATGGAGCGCAGCGCTGTCGGCGGTTCCAGCTACACCGCGCTGATCGATGTGCGTGGTCCGATTGCCGATAAGGAGCCGGCCAGTGCCGACAATCTGGTCACCAGCCTGCAGGCTGCGTTTGACGATCCGCGGGTCAAGGGGGTGGTGCTGCGCATCAACAGCCCGGGCGGCAGTCCTGTGCAGTCGGGTTATGTCTACGATGAAATCCGTCGCCTGCGTGGGCTGCATCCCGATACCAAGGTGTATGCGGTGATTTCCGATCTGGGGGCATCCGGGGCTTATTACATTGCCAGTGCTGCTGATGAGATCTACGCCGACAAGGCCAGTCTCGTCGGGTCGATTGGCGTGACGGCGGCAGGCTTCGGTTTCGTCGGTGCGATGGACAAGCTGGGTATTCAGCGTCGTGCTTACACGTCGGGCGACCACAAGGCGTTCCTGGATCCGTTTGAGCCGGAAAAGCCGGATGAGACCAAGTTCTGGCAGGGTGTGTTGAATGTGACGCACCAGCAGTTCATTGACAGCGTCAAGCAGGGGCGTGGCGATCGCCTGAAAGACAAGGAGCACCCGGAGCTGTTCTCGGGCCTGGTCTGGACGGGGCAGCAGGCGCTGCCGCTGGGGTTGATTGACGGGCTGGGCAATACCAGTTCGGTTGCCCGTGACGTGATCGGCGCCAAGGAACTGGTGGACTTCACGGTGCAGGAATCGGCTTTCGACCGCTTCTCGAAAAAGCTCGGTGCCAGCGTGGCTGAGCAATTGGCCATGTGGATGGGCTTTCAGGGGCCGACGCTGCGCTGATTGTTGAGTGCTTCAAACAAGCCGGCCTGAAAGAGGGCCGGTTTTTTTATGGCTGGCAAAAAGTTTAGAGGCTCTATGTCGCGTAGCAGCTGCCGAAGGAGCGAGGCTGCGTTCGGCGGCGAAGCCGTCGTGAAATCAGCTGGCGCGGTGCGTCGTCGAATTGCGATCATCGGGTTTACGACGGCTTCGCCGCCGAACGCTGTCTTCGTTCCTCGGCAGCTGCAGGAACACTGCAACTGTGGGAGCGAGCCTGCTCGCGAAGGTCGTTCGCGAGCAGGCTCGCTCCCACAATAGGGCTTGACCTGCAACAGAGTATCTACAGAGTGTCCGGCTTATTCATGGCAGGTGTACGCCCTCGGCAAGCAGCATGTCCACCAGTCGGATCAGTGGCAGGCCGACCAGGCTGGTGGCGTCATCGCCTTCGGTGCGCTGAAACAGGCTCACGCCAAGCCCTTCGGCTTTAAAGCTGCCTGCGCAGTCGTAGGGCTGCTCGGCGCGCAGATAGCGTTCGATCTGCTCTGCGCTCAGGCTGCGAATATGTACGGTAAACGGCACGCAGTCGGTCTGATAATGGCCGGTCTGGCTGTTGAGCAGAGTCAGGCCGGTCAGGAAGCTGACGCTGGCACCGCTTGCCGTGGTCAATTGCTGGTGCGCTTTTTCGTGAGTGTGGGGTTTGCCGATGATCCGTCCGTCGAGTACGGCAACCTGGTCCGAGCCGATAATCAGATGATTCGGATGGCTGGCGGCCAGTGCGCGGGCTTTTTCCAGTGACAGGCGCTTGACCAGTTCGATGGCGGTCTCGCCTTGATGATGGCCTTCGTCGATATCCGGCGAGCTGCACGTGAAGGGCAGACGCAGGCGAGACAATAAATCGCGGCGATAAACCGAGCTTGAAGCGAGTAATAAAGGTAGCATGCGCGACTCCTGTAGGCAGTTGACGATTCTAATGCTCGTACGCAATGTCGCACAGACACAATTTCCTTTGACACGTGAAGGGGTCCTCCCTAGAATGCTGCGCCTATGTTGAATGACCCGATTCCACCTCACGTTGACCCGCGCAAATTGGCTGATCGTGGCACTACCCTTCAAGGTGAAGTGTTGCTGGCTGATTTGGAGAGACTCTGCGATCCGCTTTCCGACGATGTCGGTACGGTCCAGGCTAAATTTGTTTTTGAGCGCGACGAACGTAGATCTGTGGTAATACACAGCTCCATCGACGTCGAGGTCAAGATGGTTTGCCAGCGTTGTCTTGAGCTGGTCACCCTGCCGATCCACAGCGAATGCAGTTACGCCGTGGTGAAAGAGGGTGCGAATACCCAGTCGTTACCGAAAGGTTATGACGTGCTGGAACTGGGCGAAGATCCATTGGATCTGCATGCACTGATCGAGGAGGAGCTTTTGCTCGCCTTGCCCATTGTGCCTGCTCATCATCCGGAAGAATGCCAGCAGCCGGCGGGTCTCGATGAGCCCGAACCAGGCGAGGACGAGGTAACGCGGTCCAACCCGTTCAGTGTATTGGCGCAGTTAAAGCGTGACCCAAACGTTTAGGAGTTAATCAATTATGGCTGTTCAGCAGAACAAAAAATCCCGCTCTGCCCGTGACATGCGTCGTTCGCACGATGCTCTTTCGGCTAGCACTCTGTCTGTAGAAAAAACCACCGGTGAAATTCACCTGCGTCACCACGTATCGCCAGAAGGCGTATACCGTGGTCGTAAAGTGATCGACAAGGGCGCTGACGAGTAATCACTTGTCCGCTCAGGTCATCGCGATCGACGCAATGGGCGGGGACTTCGGTCCCCGCAGCATTGTTCAGGCCTGTATTGCCTGCCTGTCTGCTACTCCCTCGCTGCATCTGACCCTCGTTGGTCAACCTTCCCTACTTGAATCCCTGATCGCTGGCCATTCGGCTGTGGATCGCTCGCGCCTGTCGATTGTCCCGGCTTCAGAAGTCATTGCCATGAATGAGCGGCCTTCCCATGCCCTGCGCAGCAAGCCGGACTCGTCCATGCGCGTTGCTCTGGAGTTGCTCCGTGATGGCAAGGTGCAAGCTTGTGTCAGTTCCGGTAACACGGGGGCGCTGATGGCCTTGTCCCGGCATGTGCTCAAGACCTTGCCGGGCATCGACCGTCCAGCGATGGTGGCGGCAGTTCCGACCCAGACCGGCTACTGTCAGTTGCTGGATCTGGGGGCGAATGTCGATTGCACGGCCAGTCAGTTGTTCCAGTTTGCGGTGATGGGCTCGGTGGCGGCGCAGGCGCTTGGTGTGCCTCGTCCGCGGGTCGCCTTGCTCAATATCGGTACCGAGGACGTCAAGGGCAATCAGCAGGTCAAGGAGGCGGCGGCATTGTTGCAGGCGGCGCCGGGGTTGCACTACATCGGTTTTGTCGAAGGCGACGGGGTGTATCGGGGCGAAGCTGATGTGGTGGTGTGTGACGGGTTTGTCGGCAACATCATGCTCAAGTCCAGCGAAGGCCTGGCAACGATGATTTCGAGCCGGCTTGAGGCGGTGTTCAGGCGCAACCTGTTCAGTCGCTTCGTGGGCGTGCTGGCATTGCCGTTGATGCGGCGCTTGCAGGCGGATCTGGCGCCGGCGCGGCATAATGGTGCGAGCTTTCTCGGCTTGCAGGGCATTGTGGTCAAGAGTCACGGTTCGGCAGGTGCTCAGGGCTTTCAAAGTGCAATTGAACGTGCGCTGATTGAAATCCATGAAGACCTGCCAAAGCGTTTGTATGGGCGCCTTGAAGGGTTGTTGCCGTAGGCGTTTTAGCGGTCGGGCGCTTAAATGTGACCGCCCGGTCCAATCAGCCATCCAACTGTCAGTTTCTTGCGTCCGCCACGGCAGGACGTCAATTCTCCGACGACAAGATCATTAGGGGCTTGTTACATGTCTACATCCCTCGCATTCGTCTTTCCAGGGCAGGGTTCGCAGTCCCTCGGCATGTTGGCCGAGCTGGGCGCGGCACATCCGCTGGTCCTGGAAACATTTAAAGAAGCGTCTGACGCCCTGGGTTACGACCTGTGGGCGCTGACCCAGGAAGGTCCTGCCGAGAAGCTGAACCAGACTGATATCACCCAGCCTGCCATCCTTGCGGCCTCGATTGCCCTTTGGCGTCTGTGGCTGGCTGAAGGTGGCAAGCGTCCTGACTTCGTTGCCGGCCACAGCCTGGGCGAGTACAGCGCGCTGGTGGCCGCCGAATGCCTGACCCTGGCCGAGGCGGTCAAGCTGGTCGAGCGTCGTGGTCAGTTGATGCAAGAGGCCGTACCGGCCGGGCAGGGCGCCATGGCGGCGATCCTGGGTCTGGAAGATGCCGATGTACTGGCTGCCTGTGCTGAAGCTGCGCAAGGCGAAGTGGTCAGCGCGGTCAACTTCAACTCGCCGGGTCAGGTCGTGATTGCCGGGGCCAAGGCCGCTGTCGAGCGCGCCATGGAACTGTGCAAGGCCAAGGGCGCCAAGCGTGCCTTGCCGTTGCCGGTAAGCGTACCGTCGCACTGCGAACTGATGCGTCCAGCTGCCGAGCGTTTTGCCGAGTCCATTGAAGCGATCGACTGGAAAATGCCGGCCATTGCCCTGGTGCAGAATGTCAGCGCCGCGGTGGCAGCCGATTTGCCAACCCTCAAGCGCGATTTGCTTGAGCAGCTGTACAAGCCTGTGCGCTGGGTTGAATCGGTTCAGGCCCTGGCGGCCGATGGCCCGGTTGACCTGGTCGAATGCGGGCCGGGCAAGGTCCTGGTGGGCATCAGCAAGCGCTGTGCCGAAGGCGTTACCACTCACAATTTGAATACCCCGGATGCCTTCGCCGCTGCGCGCTTGGCTCTGGTCTGAATCAGGAGAAGCCTGCATGAGCTTGCAAGGTAAAGTTGCACTGGTAACAGGCGCAAGCCGTGGCATTGGCCAGGCAATCGCGTTGGAGTTGGGTCGTCAGGGCGCCATTGTCATTGGTACGGCGACTTCCGCTTCCGGTGCCGAGCGCATCGCTGCCACCCTGAAAGAAAACGGTGTTCAGGGCACTGGCATGGAACTCAACGTGACCAGCAATGAATCGGTTGCTGCGGTACTGGCGAGCATTCAGGAGCAGTTCGGCGCGCCGGCGATCCTGGTCAATAATGCCGGTATCACCCGTGATAACCTGATGATGCGCATGAAAGATGACGAATGGCATGATGTCATCGACACCAACCTGAACAGTCTGTATCGCCTGTCCAAAGGTGTTTTGCGCGGCATGACCAAGGCCCGTTGGGGACGAATTATCAATATTGGCTCTGTTGTGGGTGCCATGGGCAACGCTGGCCAAGTAAACTACGCCGCCGCCAAGGCAGGCCTTGAAGGTTTCGGTCGTGCTCTGGCACGTGAAGTGGGCTCTCGCTCGATCACTGTCAACTCGGTCGCTCCAGGTTTTATCGACACCGATATGACCCGTGAGCTGCCAGAAGCACAGCGCGAAGCCTTGCAGACGCAGATTCCGCTGGGCCGTCTGGGCCAGGCTCAAGAGATCGCAAACGTGGTCGCTTTCCTGGCATCCGACGGTGCAGCCTACGTGACCGGGGCTACAATTCCGGTCAACGGCGGGATGTACATGAGTTAAATGTGGCGGATTGCTTCAAAAAAATGTCATACGAGCTGTCTAAAATCCGTTATAAAGCTGCAATCTTTTTATAGGTGGCCGGTTGTTGCGGGGTGAGTGCAAAGCTTTCAGTTGAAAAACCGAAAAGGCTTTCGATACACTTGCCCACTGGCCAGCTGCCTGAATTTGTCCATTAGGAGTGAAAACAAGGTATGAGCACCATCGAAGAGCGCGTCAAGAAAATCGTTGCCGAGCAACTGGGCGTTAAAGAAGAAGAAGTGACCAATGCCGCTTCCTTCGTTGAAGACCTGGGTGCCGACTCCCTTGACACCGTTGAGCTTGTGATGGCTCTGGAAGAGGAATTCGAGACTGAGATTCCTGACGAAGAAGCTGAAAAGATCACTACTGTACAAGCAGCAATCGACTACGTTACTAGCCACCAGGCGTAATAGTTTGTAATCGTTGCTCGCTGTCATGGAAAAACCGCACTGCCGCTCTGGCGTGCGGTTTTTTCTTTAGGTGTGATGCAAAGTGTCGTCAATAGAATAAAGGAGAGTGCTGTGTCGCGTAGACGCGTCGTAGTCACCGGTATGGGGATGTTGTCGCCACTGGGTGCGGATGTTCCGAGCACCTGGCAAGGCATTCTGGCAGGCCGTAGTGGCATTGGTCTGATCGAACACACGGATCTTTCTGCCTATTCCACCCGTTTTGGCGGCTCGGTACAGGGCTTTAACGTTGAGGACTACCTCTCCGTCAAAGAAGCCCGAAAACTTGACCTGTTTATTCAATACGGTCTGGCAGCCGGGTTTCAGGCTGTGCGCAATTCCGGCCTGGAAGTTACCGACGCCAATCGTGAGCGCATCGGTGTGGCAATGGGGTCGGGTATTGGCGGTCTGACCAATATCGAAGAAACCAGCCGTACCCTGCACGAGCAAGGCCCGCGACGGATTTCTCCGTTTTTTGTGCCGGGCTCGATCATCAACATGATTTCCGGCTTTCTGTCTATCCACCTGGGTACACAGGGGCCTAACTACGCCATCGCCACAGCCTGTACCACCGGTACGCACTGTATTGGCATGGCGGCGCGCAACATTGCCTACGGCGAAGCCGATGTGATGATTGCAGGTGGCGCAGAAATGGCTGCTTGCGGTCTGGGCATGGGCGGCTTTGGTGCTTCCCGTGCGCTGTCGACCCGCAACGACGACCCGACCCGGGCCAGCCGTCCGTGGGACAAGGGCCGTGACGGTTTTGTGCTGTCCGACGGTGCCGGCGCGCTGGTGCTCGAAGAGCTCGAACATGCCAAGGCGCGTGGCGCGACCATCTACGCCGAGCTGATCGGTTTTGGTATGAGCGGTGACGCTTTCCACATGACCTCGCCTCCGGCTGACGGTGCGGGTGCGGCACGCTGCATCACCAATGCCTTGCGTGATGCCCGGGTCAACCCTGATCAGGTGCAGTACATCAACGCCCACGGCACCTCGACGCCTGCCGGTGACCTGGCAGAAGTTTCGGCGATCAAGTCGGTGTTCGGCGATCACGCCTACAACCTGGCCGTGAGTTCGACCAAGTCCATGACCGGTCACCTGTTGGGTGCCGCCGGTGCAGTCGAGGCGATCTTCAGCGTACTGGCCATCAACAGCCAGATTGCGCCGCCGACCATCAACCTCGACGAGCCTGATGAAGGCTGCGACCTGGATTTCGTGCCGCACACGCCGCGCGAAATGCCGATCGATGTGGTGCTGTCCAACTCGTTCGGTTTTGGTGGCACCAACGGCTCGCTGGTGTTCCGCCGGTACGCCGAGTAATGCAAAGCTGGGTCGACGGTCAACCGGCGAGCGCCCTGGCGTCGCTTAAAGACCGTGGGCTGGCCTATGGCGATGGACTGTTCGAGACCATCGCCGTCAAGGCTGGCACGCCGTTGCTGCTGGAGCTGCACCTGCAGCGCCTGGCGCAAGGGTGTTCCCGGCTGGCGATTGTTGCGGATCAAGCACTGATCCGCAGCGAATTGCTGGCTTACGCCCACGCGATGGGCGAGGGCGTCCTCAAGCTCATCCTGACCCGCGGCGACAGCCAGCGCGGTTATGGTATATCCCCCGGGGCCATGCCTCGAAGAATTCTGCAAGCCAGCCCGGCGGCTGCCTGGCCTGAAGCGCACGCGCTGCAGGGTGTCCGGCTGTTTGACTGTGCCACCCGTCTGGCCGAGCAACCGCTATTGGCCGGGCTCAAACACCTCAATCGACTCGAACAGGTCATTGCGCGCTCCGAATGGCAAGACCCGGCCTGTGCCGAAGGGTTGATGCGCGACACTTCGGGGCGGGTGATTGAAGGTGTGTTCAGCAATCTGTTTATTGTGCGTGACGGCGTTTTGCTGACTGCCGACCTGCGCCGCTGCGGTGTGGCTGGCGTGATGCGGGCTGCACTGCTGGCCGAGGCCGGGCGCCTGGGCATGCCTTGCCATGTTACCGATATCAGCCTTGCGCAGTTGCAACAGGCCGATGAACTCTTTCTCTGCAACAGCGTATATGGCATTTGGCCGGTGCGCGCTTTTGCAGACCTTAGCTGGCCGGTGGGGCCGCTGACCCGTAAACTGCAAGGTATTGCTCGCACCTTACTGGATGTCTGATTCGTGAAACGTAAAATCTTGGTGCTGCTGGAGACAGGTCTGGTGCTGGCGGGCTTGCTGCTGGGCGCCAGTGCCTGGAAGCTCAACTCGGCGCTCGACCAGCCGCTGAACCTGACGCAAGAGCAATTGCTCGATGTCCCGGCCGGCGCCACGCCGACTGGCACGTTCAATCGACTGGAAGCTGACGGTACCCTGCAAGACGCATTCTGGCTGCGTCTTTACTGGCGCTTTAACCTTGAAGGCCAGCCTTTGCACAGCGGCGAATATCGCATGACTCCGGGCATGACCGCCCAGGAGTTGATCGGTGTGTGGCAGCGTGGTGAGGTGGTGCAATACAGCCTGACCCTGGTCGAAGGCTGGAACTTTCGCCAGGTGCGTAGCGCCCTGGCCAAACACGAAAAAATCGAACAGACCCTCGACGGCCTGAGCGACAGCGAAGTCATGGCCAAACTCGGGCACGAAGGGGTATTCCCGGAAGGGCGGTTTTTCCCTGATACCTACCGTTTTGTGCGTGGGATGACCGATGCCCAGTTGCTGGAAAAGGCTTACGACCGTCTGGATAAAGTGCTGGCCCAGGAATGGGAGCAGCGTGACCCGGGCGTACCCTATACAACGCCATACCAGGCGCTGATCATGGCTTCCCTGGTGGAAAAAGAAACCGGCGTGCCACAAGAGCGTGGGCAAATTGCCGGAGTATTTGTGCGTCGGATGAAAATCGGCATGCCACTGCAAACCGATCCTACGGTGATCTACGGTCTGGGTGAGCGATACAACGGCAAACTGACCCGCGCCCATTTGCGCGAGCCTACGCCGTACAACACCTACACCATTCCCGGTCTGCCGCCGACACCGATTGCCATGGTCGGGCGTGAGGCCATTTATGCCGCACTGCACCCGGCGGATGGCACCAGCCTGTACTTTGTGGCCAAGGGCGATGGCAGCCACACGTTTTCCGATGACCTGGATGCGCACAACTCTGCTGTGCGTGAATTCCAGATCAAACGTCGGGCCGATTATCGTTCGAGCCCTGCGCCGACCCCCGCTGCTGAACCGGCAAGCGCCCCGGTCGAGCCGCAAAGTCCGAAAGACACTGATTAAGGATTGCCGCTTGTGACTGGCTTGTTTATTACCTTGGAAGGCCCCGAAGGCGCGGGCAAAAGTACCAATCGCGAGTACCTGGCAGAGCGTTTGCGCGCCGCAGGCATCGACGTGGTGCTGACCCGCGAACCTGGCGGCACGCCGCTGGCCGAGCGCATCCGCGAGCTGCTGCTCACGCCCAGCGACGACGCTATGTGTGCCGATACCGAGCTGTTACTGGTGTTCGCTGCCCGCGCCCAGCATCTGGCCGAAGTCATTCGCCCGGCGCTGGCCCGTGGTGCAGTAGTGCTGTGTGATCGCTTTACCGACGCCACCTATGCCTATCAGGGCGGTGGCCGGGGCTTGCCCCGTGAGCGCATCGCAACCCTGGAGACCTTTGTTCAGGGGGCTCTGCGCCCGGATCTGACCCTGGTGTTCGATCTGCCCATCGAAGTCGGCATGGCCCGTGCCAGTGCCCGCGGTCGCCTCGACCGCTTTGAGCAGGAAGGCCGCACCTTCTTTGACGCCGTGCGCAGTACCTACCTTGAACGTGCCAGGCTTGAGCCCGGGCGCTACCGCCTGATCGATGCCGCACAAACCCTGGAGCAGGTGCAGGGCCAGCTCGACGCCCTGTTGCCGCAATTGCTGGGCATGCACCGTGGCTGAGGCTTATCCGTGGCAAGACGGTCTGTGGCAGCAGATGGCCGGGCGCGCGCAGCACGCTCATGCCTACCTGCTGCACGGCCCGGCGGGCATCGGCAAGCGGGCGCTGGCCGAGCGGCTGATGGCCAGCCTGCTGTGCAAGCAGCCGGTCGGGCTTGAGGCTTGCGGTACGTGCAAGTCCTGTTCGTTGCTGGCGGCGGGCAGTCACCCCGACAACTACATTCTTGAGCCTGAAGAGGCTGACAAGGCGATCAAGGTAGACCAGGTGCGTGATCTGGTCAGTTTTGTGGTGCAGACCGCCCAGTTGGGCGGGCGCAAGGTGGTGCTGGTCGAGCCGGTGGAGGCGATGAACATCAACGCCGCCAACGCCTTGCTCAAAAGCCTTGAAGAACCCTCGGGCAACACTGTCTTGCTGTTGGTCAGTCATCAGTCCAGCCGGTTGCTGCCGACCATTCGCAGCCGCTGTGTGCAGCAGGCCTGCCCGTTGCCAAGTGAAGCGCTGAGCCTTGAATGGCTGGCCCATGCGCTGCCCGATATCCCTGAGGCCGAGCGGGTCGAATTACTGACTCTGGCAGCCGGTTCCCCCCTGGTGGCCGTCAAGCTGCAGGCCCAGGGTGTGCGCGAGCAGCGTGCGGCGGTGGTTGAGGGGGTTAAAAAACTGCTCAAGCGCGAGTTGTCGGCCAGTCAGTTGGCTGAAAGCTGGAAAGCCATCCCGCTGCTGTTGCTCTTTGACTGGTTTTGCGACTGGTCGAACCTGATCCTGCGCTATCAACTGACTCAGGACGAGGACGGTCTCGGGCTGGAGGACATGCGCAAAGTGCTGCAGTACCTGGCGCAGAAGACTGCGCAGGACAAAGTCCTGACTATTCAGGACTGGATTCTTGCCCAGCGCCAGAAGGTCTTGAGCAAGGCCAACCTCAACCGTGATCTGTTGCTTGAAGCGTTGCTGGTGCAGTGGGCAGGCCTGCCCGGCCAGCGCTGATCTGACTGAATTGATAAACAGGTAATTTTTTGTATGCTGGTTGACTCCCATTGCCATCTCGATCGTCTTGATCTGAGCGCCCATGACGGCTCGCTGGATGCCGCCCTTGAGGCTGCGCGCCAACGTGGTGTCGGGCATTTTCTATGCATTGGCGTAAGCGCCGACAACGCGGCCGATGTCAAAGCCCTGACTGAGCGCTATGCCGATGTGGACTGCTCGGTGGGCGTCCACCCGCTGGACGTACAACCCGGTGCCGCACCGGCGCTTGACTGGCTGTTGGGCGAGTTGAATCACCCACGGGTGGTGGCCATTGGTGAAACTGGCCTGGACTACCACTACGAGCCTGAAGCAGCCGATTTGCAGCAACTGTCGTTCAGGGTTCACCTGGAGGCGGCACAACAGACCGGCAAGCCGGTGGTGATCCACACCCGCGGTGCCCGCGCCGATACCCTGGCCATGTTGCGTGAGGCAGCGTTGCCGCAGGCCGGTGTGCTGCATTGCTTTACCGAAGACTGGGACATGGCCAGGGCGGCGCTGGACATGGGTTACTACATCTCGCTGTCGGGGATTGTGACCTTTCGCAATGCTGATGCCCTGCGCGATGTGGCCCGTCAGGTGCCTGCCGACCGGCTGCTGGTCGAGACCGACTCGCCTTACCTCGCCCCGATCCCCCATCGTGGCAAGCCAAACCTGCCGCAATACGTGCGTGAAGTGGCTGAGTTTTTGGCGATGTTGCGCGGTGAGTCCTACGAACGCTTTGCAGAGCAAACCACCGAAAACTTCAAGCGCCTGTTCCCGCTGGCACGGGTCAGATGATTGCGTGGCTTTGAGGGGGCGGGCTTGCTCGCGATGGGATCGCTGCGGTGTGTCTGCTAAACCGAGTTGCCTGTGCCGCGAGCAAGCCGGTTCCTACAGGTTTGGCGTTTAACTGAACAGCAGGCAAAAAAAACCCGGGCTCTGGGGAATCCGGGTTAAGACCATTAGGAGTAAAACAAAGGCACACATTCCATTGCGGCCAATATCGGCGCAGCACTTTGGGGGGGATGTCACGCCGACATGATAAGTATTGGTCAGCTTTGTCGAACGTCCAGCCGCAGCTGATCGTTTTTTAAACAGATTTGGAATACCCCAGCTTCGCTTGAGTGCTCATCTAATCGTGGGTAAATCGTTTGAACCCATCGATATGCAGGATGATCCGTGCAATTTAGCGTGACTAATGCATAATACTCCGCTTCGATTTTGACCCGAACAGACCTTTTCTTATGCACAAAGAACCCCGTAAGGTCCGTGAGTTTCGTCGCCGTGAGCAAGAAATTCTCGATACCGCGCTCAAGCTGTTCCTCGACCTGGGTGAAGACAGTGTCACCGTCGAGATGATCGCTGATGCCGTGGGTATCGGCAAAGGCACGATCTACAAGCACTTCAAGTCCAAGGCCGAAATCTACCTGCGCCTGATGCTCGATTACGAGCGCGATTTGAACGAGCTGCTGCATTCCGCCGATGTGGATAAAGACAAGGAGGCGCTGTCCCGTGCCTACTTTGAGTTCCGCATGCGCGACCCGCAGCGCTACCGATTGTTTGATCGCCTTGAAGAGAAGGTGGTCAAGGGCAATCAGGTGCCTGAACTGGTCGAAGAGCTGCACAAGATCCGCGCTTCCAACTTTGAGCGCCTGACCCTGCTGATCAAGGGCCGCATCAGCGAAGGCAAGCTCGAAGACGTGCCGCCTTACTTCCATTACTGCGCGGCCTGGGCCCTGGTGCATGGTGCGGTGGCGCTGTATCACTCGCCGTTCTGGAGCAATGTGCTGGAAGATCAGGAGGGCTTTTTCCAGTTCCTGATGGACATCGGCGTGCGCATGGGCAACAAGCGCAAGCGTGACACCGACACCCCGGCAGTCGAGTAACCACAGCCTGTATTTGCCTTCATGGCTTATGGCCTTGAGGCTTATACTCAGGCTTGGGTCTTGCCAAAACCTGATTTATGAGTCAGGTTTTGCAGCGACCCATTTCCCCCGCGCCGGAGTCATTCATGATCGTTGATCGCCAAGGCAGACGTTTTCGCAATTTGCGGATCAGCCTGACTTCAGCCTGCAACTACGCCTGCACTTACTGCGTACCCAACGGTAAACGGCTGGTGGCGGCACAGGATGAGCTGTCGGCCGAAGCCATGGTGCGCGGCGTGGCCTACCTGATCGAAGCTGCAGGCATCGAGCGCTTGCGCATCACCGGCGGTGAGCCGCTGATCAGCCCCAAGCTCGACACCTTTATGCGTGATGTCGGCCGGCTCGGCCTGGGTGATATCAGCCTGACTACAAATGGCCAATTGCTTGCGCGCAAACTGCCGTTGCTGCTGGACGCGGGCATCGCTCGCATCAACGTCTCCCTCGATACCCTTGACCCAGAAGCATTCCGCCGCATTGCCCGGGGCGGAGACCTGGCAACGGTGCTCGATGGCATGCAACAGGCGCGTGAGGCCGGGATCAAAATCAAGGTCAATATGGTGCCGCTGCGCGGGCAGAACCTGGATCAGGTCATGCCGCTGCTGGAGTACTGCCTTGAGCGTGGTTACGAGCTGCGTTTTATCGAGCTTATGCGCATGGGGCACCTGGCCAGTGATGGCAATGCTTTCCTGCAGCAGTTCGTCAGCCTGCAGCAGTTGTTGGCGCTGATTGGCGAGCATCATGAATACCAGCAGGCTGATGCGCCCATCGACGCCACGGCGGTGCGTTACCAGATTCCCGGGCACGGGTATTTCGGCGTGATTGCCAACGAAAGCGTGCCGTTTTGCCGGACCTGCTCGCGGTTGCGGTTGTCGTCCACGGGGTGGCTGCATGGTTGCCTGTCATCGAGCAATCGCCACTATGTGGGTGATCTGCTGAACAAGCCGCGCCACGAGGCATTGCCAGCGCTGCAAGGTTTATTGATGAAAGCCCTGGGCGACAAACAGGACGTGGCTTTCTCGGGCGGCGCTACGGTGATGAAAATCATCGGCGGCTAACAATCTGTGTGGGAGCGTGCTTGCCTGCGATGCTGGCAAACCGGTCTTGCTGATACTCCGAGTTGATGCCAAAGCGGGCAAGCCCGCTCCCACAGGGGAGGAGGGTGTTGGCGCGTAATCTGCATCTCGGGGCTATTCGCCGGTTTTTTGTCATCGGCTTTCGGGAGAGCGGGATGCGTGGTCTGATTGTGTTGCTGGCTTTTTTGGCGCTGGGCGGCTGCATGAGCGTCAGTGATCTGGGCGAGGGCGCGCGCTATCAAATGAGCGACGCCGGTTTGCTCGATCACAGCAATACACGTCGCAGCAATTCGCTGCGCATTCAGCCTGATTCCTTTATTTATATCGCCCAGGGGCCTTTTGCACCGATCGGCGATCCGTATGTGCGGCCCAATATCGTTGCCGAAGAAGCTTTCAACGGTTTTGTCGAATACTTCCCCATGGTGCGCCGGGCCAAGGAGCCGGTGGGGCTCGATCAGGCGATGACCGAAGCGCGTAATTTTGGCGCCCACTATCTGTTATACACCCGCTTTGCCCGGGCCGATGACCGCATCGGCAACAGCGATGAATGGCTTGATCAGGAGGAAATCAGCCGCCTGGGCATCGACAGTGGGGTGATCCAGCTGATGTTGATCGAAACCAGTACCCAGTACCTGATCGACACCGCCACCATTCGCAGCCGTGGCGGTTTGCTGACGTTCCATGACAACAAGCCCGCCGACCTGATTGGCCCGCCGCTCGCCAAGTACGCCCGCAGCTTGATAGGCTTGAGCGATCAATAAGTCGAGGAGAGCACCATGAGCGAGCCGGTAGACGTCAGCAATTTGCTGGCGCAAATCCCCAGGGCCGACAAGGGGCTGCCGCCCGTTCATTTGTGGGATACCGCCTTTTGCGGGGACATCGATATGCGTATCGCCCGTGATGGCACCTGGTATTACATGGGTACGCCGATCGGTCGCAAGCCAATGGTCAAATTGTTCTCGACCATCATTCGTCGCGATGGTGATGAATATTTTCTGATCACGCCGGTCGAAAAGGTCGGCATCAAAGTGGATGACGCGCCTTTTGTAGCGGTCGCTCTGGACGTGGAAGGGGCGGGGGAGCAGCAAGTGCTGCGCTTTACCACCAATGTCGATGAGTCGGTCAGCGCTGGCAGCGAGCACCCGCTGCGCTTCGTCATTAACCCCGAGACCCAGGAGCCTGCGCCTTACCTGCATGTACGGCGTAACCTTGAAGCGCTGATCCACCGCAATGTGTTCTATCAGTTGATAGAACTGGCGGTGGTTGCTGAAATCGATGGGCAAAACTGGCTGGGCGTGTGGAGCGCTGGCGAATTTTTCCCGATAGGGCTTGAGCCCTAGGCCCAGTGATTGTGGGAGCGGGAAACCCGCTCCCACAAAGACGCATTTAGGCTTTCAGCGTTTTCATATCGATCACAAAGCGGTATTTCACATCGCCTTTCACCACGCGCTCAAAGGCTTCGTTGATGTTTTTGATGTCGAGCATTTCGATATCGCAGGTAATCCCGTGCTCGGCGCTGAAATCGAGCATTTCCTGGGTTTCGGCAATGCCGCCGATCAGCGAGCCGGCCAGTACGCGCCGCTTGAACACCAGGTTGAAGGCGTTCAGTGCCGGCTCAACCGGCTCGATCAGGCCCACCAGAATGTGTACGCCGTCAAAGGTCAGGGTTTCGAGGTACGGGTTCAGGTCGTGCGGCACCGGAATGGTGTCCAGCAGGAAGTCGAAGTGCCCGGCAGCGGCTTTCATCTGCTCGGCATCGGTGGACACGATCACATGGTCGGCGCCCTGGCGACGCGCTTCTTCAGCCTTGGCTTCGGAACGGGTGAACAGGGTCACTTCAGCGCCCAGAGCCTTGGCGAACTTGATGCCCATGTGGCCCAGGCCGCCCATACCCAGAATACCGACCTTGTCGCCCGCTTCCACGCCGTAGTGAACCAGAGGCGAGTAGGTGGTGATGCCGGCGCACAGCAGGGGTGCGGCGCTGGCCGGGTCGAGATTTTTCGGAATGCTCAGTACGAAGTGTTCGCTGACAACCATCTTGTCCGAGTAACCGCCCATGGTCAGGGTGCCGTCGATGCGGTCCGGGCTGGCGTAGGTTTGGGTCATGCCTTCCAGGCAGTATTGCTCCAGGTCTTCCTGGCAGGCCGAGCAGGTGCGGCACGAATCAACCATGCAGCCCACGCCGACCAGATCGCCGACCTTGTGTTTGGTAACTTTGTCGCCAACGGCGGTGACCTTGCCGATGATTTCATGGCCCGGCATCAGCGGGTAAGTCGCGAAGCCCCAGTCATTGCGCGCCTGGTGGATGTCGGAGTGACAGACACCGCAATACAGCACTTCGATCGAGACGTCGTCCGGTCGCGGTGCGCGACGGTTGAACGGCATGGGCGCCAGTGGGGCCTTGGCATTCTGGGCGGCATAACCGATAGCGTTATAAGTAACAGTGGACATGAGAACCTCGCGAAACGTTGACTGTGAACAGGGCGCAATTTTGCGCTTACATGTCTTTCAGGACTATGACGATTCCTCCGTCTGTCATGCCTAATACTCCGGATTGACGGGGTGGCTGCCATTTTATTGACCAATTCTGCGAAGATGCGGCTGTCTATTCCTCCTGCGAACCTTTCTCCATGCTTTTGACCCGTCACCGTGACGAGAACGCCACTCTGGTGTCTCTGATCGAACCTCTGGCGACACAAACCGGTTTTGTGTCGACCTTGTTGCCCGAAGTCCGGGTGGTTTCTGCCTGTCGGGTAGTAGCCCGAATGCCGCAGATTTATGAGCCTAGCCTAATGGTGATTGCTCAAGGCAGTAAGTTGGCCTATCTGGGCCAGCGCACCCTGGAATACGGTGCCGGACATTATCTGGTGCAGGCGCTGGCGGTGCCTTTTGAGTGTGAAACCTTCGCTTCGGAAGAAATGCCATTGCTGGGTGTTGCTATCAGCATCGACCGAGCGGTACTGGGCGAGTTGGTACTGGCCATGGGCCTGGCCCCTGACCGCAGTGCAGTTGCCCAAACTCCGGAGTCGATGACCTCGGCGGTGCTGGATGACGATATGCGCCAGGCGGTCGAGCGCCTGTTGCGTTGCCTGCACGACCCTCTGGAGTGCCGGATCATGGGGCAGGCGAGGTTGCGCGAGGTGCTGTTCGCGGCCTTGCGGGGGCCGCAGGCGGGTGTGTTGCGGGCTTTGGTTGAGCAGCAAGGGCAGTTTGCCCGGGTGGCGGCGTCATTGAGCTACTTGCATGAACACTTCGCACAGCCGCTGAATGTCGAGACATTGGCCCGTTGCGCGAATATGAGCGCGTCGACCTTTCATGAGCATTTCAAGCGCAGCACCTTGTTGTCGCCGGTGCAGTATCTCAAGCGGTTGCGGCTGTTGCGGGCGCAGCAGTTGCTATTGAGTGAGGGGCTGGGGGTGGCGCAGGTGGCGGAGCGGGTGGGCTATCAGAGTACGTCGCAGTTCAGTCGCGAGTACAAGCGCTACTTCGAACGCAGCCCCGGTCATGAAGGGGTGGGGTGCTAGCCAGCCGGTGTGACGGGCGTGGTGTGGGAGCGGGCTTGCTCGCGATGCGCACAGCGCAGTCTGTCAGGCAAACCTGGGCGATCCCATCGCGAGCAAGCCCGCTCCCACAAATCCGGTGGCAATAAAAAAGGCCCCCGAAGGAGCCTTTTTTAGACTTACATGTTCGGGTAAGTCGGCCCGCCGCCACCTTCCGGGGTTACCCAGGTGATGTTCTGTGACGGGTCCTTGATGTCACAGGTTTTGCAGTGCACGCAGTTTTGCGAGTTGATCTGGAAGCGCTTCTCGCCGCTTTCCTGGGTGATCACTTCGTACACACCCGCCGGGCAATAACGCTGAGCAGGCTCGTCGTAGAGCGGCAGGTTGACGCTGATCGGGATGCTCGCGTCGCGCAGCTTGAGATGGCAAGGCTGCTCTTCTTCGTGGTTGGTGCTGGAGATGAATACCGAGCTGAGCTTGTCGAAGCTGAGTTTGCCGTCCGGTTTCGGGTAGTCGATCTTTTTGCAGTCCTTGGCCTGTTTGAGGCAGGCGTAGTCAGGCTTGGTGTCGTGCAGGGTGAACGGCAGTTTGCCGCCGAAGATGTTCTGATCAAGCCAGTTGAAACCACCGCCCACGATAGGGCCGAACTTGTGCAGTGCCGGACCGAAGTTGCGGCTGGCGAACAGTTCGTCGAACAGCCAGCTGGCCTTGAAGGCCTCAACGTAGGTGTTCAGTGCATCACCGCCTTCGGAGTCGGCGAGCAACGAGTCAGCCACGGCCTCAGCTGCGAGCATGCCGGACTTCATCGCGGTGTGGCTGCCTTTGATCTTGGAGAAGTTCAGGGTGCCCAGATCGCAACCGATCAATGCGCCGCCGTTGAAGATCATTTTCGGCAGCGAGTTCAGGCCGCCTTTGCAGATGGCGCGAGCGCCATAGCTGATACGTTTGCCGCCTTCCAGGTACTGCTTGAGCACCGGGTGATGCTTGAGGCGCTGGAATTCGTCGAATGGCGACAGGAAGGTGTTGCTGTAGGACAGATCAACGATCAGGCCAACTACTACCTGGTTGTTTTCCAGGTGATACAGGAAAGAACCGCCGGTGTTTTCGCTGCTGATAATGTCCAGCGGCCAGCCTGCAGTGTGCACCACCAGGCCTGGCTGGTGTTTGGCCGGGTCGATTTCCCAGATTTCTTTCAGGCCGATACCGTAGTGTTGGGCATCTGCGTCGCTGTCGAGCTTGAAGCGCTCGATCAGTTGCTTGCCCAGGTGACCGCGGCAGCCTTCGGCGAACAGGGTGTACTTGCCACGCAGTTCCATGCCCGGGGTGTACAGGCCTTCCTTGGGGTTGCCTTCGCGGTCAACGCCCAGGTCGCCGGTGATGATCCCGCGAACCACATTGTTTTCGTCGAATAGCACTTCTTGAGCAGCGAAGCCCGGGTAGATTTCTACACCCAGGTTTTCGGCCTGCTGTGCCAGCCAGCGGCACAGGTTGCCCAGGGAGATGATGTAGTTGCCTTCGTTGTGCATGGTTTTCGGCACAAACAGGTCTGGCACCTTGGTCGCGGTGCTGTCGCTGCGCAGTACATAAATATCGTCGCGGGTAACGGGAGTGTTGAGCGGAGCGCCGAGCTCTTTCCAGTCCGGGAACAACTCGTTCAGGGCGCGAGGTTCAAAGACCGCACCGGACAGGATATGAGCACCGACTTCGGAGCCTTTTTCAACCACGCAGACGCTGATTTCTTTACCGGCTTCGGCGGCCTTCTGCTTCAGGCGGCAGGCGGCGGACAAACCGGCAGGGCCGGCGCCGACGATGACCACGTCGAATTCCATGTATTCGCGTTCCACAGGTTCTCTCCTACTCAAGGCTCAACGGTATTTTTCTAATTGGAGGTTTGGCGTTTCATCCATTATTCCCTCGACGCAGGCCAAGGACGCAATGGATGAGGCGCCGCTCTCTCTATGAGGTCGGGCATTATATCTACACCACTGGCAGGGTCCAATACAAACGTTTGTTTGAATTCACTGCAACCCAGACAAATCAAAGACGCGCGGCTTAAAACTGGCCCATTTGCTGTATTGACCGCAAATGGTGTTCCGGTCAAGATACGGTCGGTTTTGCGCTCGCCGTAGGCTGATTGTTGGTTTCAAGAGCACCTCTAAAGACAGGGCACAGGCATGAGCCAGTGGGAGCCTGCCATTTTTGCAGCGGAGTTTACACGTCCTTTTGGTGGATGACTTGTTAGTCACATCGGACAGACGGTCGCAGGGGCAGTCGCTGGTACCCGTCTATTAATAAGGCAACGATCTTTGGAGGTGCCCTTGTGCTGACGAGCATCAACCGCCAGGTTCGCCTAGGCGACTTTCTTTTCACCGGAGAGTAACGAGGAATCCATGAAGGTTCTTGTAGCTGTCAAACGAGTGGTCGATTACAACGTTAAAGTGCGCGTCAAAGCGGACAACTCCGGCGTTGACCTCGCCAACGTCAAGATGTCGATGAACCCCTTCTGCGAAATCGCCGTGGAAGAAGCCGTACGCCT
>NZ_UYJA01000003.1 GCF_900618535.1 Pseudomonas bubulae
TGAGTTCCCTAAAGGGCCGTCGAAGACTACGACGTTGATAGGTTGGGTGTGTAAGCGCTGTGAGGCGTTGAGCTAACCAATACTAATTGCCCGTGAGGCTTGACCATATAACACCCAAGCAATTTGCTTAGAAGCGAATTGCGGTGTGTGAAGACGATACAAACCGAAAGTTTGCGGTTCACAAAACACCACATCTATTACATACCCATTCGCTGGAGCGTAAACCGAAAGGTAAACGACCTGGCTACCGAATTTCTTGACGACCATAGAGCATTGGAACCACCTGATCCCATCCCGAACTCAGTAGTGAAACGATGCATCGCCGATGGTAGTGTGGGGTTTCCCCATGTGAGAGTAGGTCATCGTCAAGATTAAATTCCAAACCCCCTGTCTGCTCACGCAGACAGGGGGTTTGTTTTTGTGGCGAAAAAAGTTATGACCCGCCTGAGCGTATCGTTCTTCAGATCGCCTGCAGCTAAAGTCCTGCAAATAGGCACAGTTATTTTGTAGCCCGCGCACTAGAATAGGCCCAGTCATTTTCTGAGCCTGAGACTCCCTATATGCCAGATCCGGTTGACCCCCGCAGGGTGTCAGAATTACCGCTGGACGAGTTGGTGGCCTGTCATGAGTGCGATCTACTGATGCGCAAGCCGCATCTCGCTCTCGGTGAGAAAGCCCAATGCCCGCGCTGCGGCTATGAACTCTACGCTCATAGGTACAAGGTGGTTGAACGCAGCCTTGCGCTTGTGATTGCTGCTTTGCTGCTCTACATACCTGCGAACTTTTTACCCATCATGCAGCTCAATCTACTGGGCCAGGCGTCGCAAGACACGGTCTGGAGTGGTGTGCTCGGTTTGTACAACACCGGCATGCAAGGCATCGCGGCGGTGGTGTTCCTGTGCAGCATGGGCATCCCGCTGCTCAAGTTGCTCTGCCAGCTTGCTGTGTTGCTGAGCATTCGCTGGAATATCGGGCGCAGCTACGGTTTGCTGATTTACCGCATTTATCACCATCTGCGTGATTGGGGCATGCTTGAGGTGTACTTCATGGGCGTGCTGGTGGCCATCGTAAAACTGTCCGATCTGGCTGAGCTGAGTCTTGGCCTGGGCCTGGTCTGTTTTGTCAGCCTGTTGCTGGTACAGGTCTGGCTGGAAGTGGTGATGTCACCTCACCAGATCTGGCAGGCGTTATCCGGGGAGGATGCTCATGCGGGCGATTGATGCGGGTATCTTGATCTGTGGCGAATGCCACGAACTGAACAGGCAAGACCCCGAAACCGACGAGCAAACCTGTACTCGCTGCGGTGCTCTGGTTCACGCGCGTCGCCCCGACAGTTTGATGCGCACCTGGGCATTGCTGCTGACGTCGGCCATTCTCTATATCCCGGCCAACCTGCTGCCGATCATGACAGTCAACTCATTGGGCCAGGGCTCGCCGAGTACGATCATGGCGGGTGTCATCGAGCTGGTACAGCACGGCATGATCCCGATTGCTGCCGTGGTGTTTGTGGCAAGTATTCTGGTGCCCACCTTCAAGCTGGTCGGCATCGCCTTGCTGTTGTTTTCGGTACAACGCCATCAGCCTCTTTCTGCCCGGCAACGTATCATTATGTACCGATTTATCGAGTTCATTGGCCGTTGGTCAATGCTGGATATTTTCGTCATTGCCATTTTGGTGGCCGTGGTGAATTTTGGACGCATAGCCAGCATCGAAGCCAATCTTGGCGCAGTGGCATTTGCCAGTGTGGTGGTGCTAACGATGCTTGCAGCTGTAACTTTTGATCCCCGACTGATTTGGGACAACACGGAGTCGGACGACGACCATGAGTGACTTGCCTACCGCTAAAACCCGCCCGGCTTCCAACTGGTCGGCGATCTGGATCCTTCCGCTTATTGCCCTGGTCATCGGTGGCTGGCTGGGGTGGCGCGCCTACAGCGAAACCGGCATCGATATTCAGGTGCGTTTCGAGAGCGGCGAAGGCATCGTCGCCAACAAGACCGAGGTGGTCTACAAAGGCATGCCCGTGGGCAAGGTGAAAACCCTCGCCCTCGACGAGTCTGGCCCCAGCAAAGGGGTGATTGCTACCGTCGAAATGGACAAGGACGTTGAGCAATACCTGAAAACCAATACCCGTTTCTGGCTGGTCAAACCCAGTGTCACTCTGGCCGGTATCACCGGGCTCGAAACGCTGGTGTCCGGCAACTATATTGCGGTCAGTCCCGCCGATGGCGAGCCTGCACGCAAGTTCAAGGCGCTGTCACAAGAACCGCCCTTGTCTGATGCCAAACCAGGTCTGCACCTGACGCTTAAAGCTGAGCGTCTCGGTTCGTTGAACCGTGGTAGCCCGGTGTTCTACAAGCAGATCCAGGTAGGGCAGATCAAAAGCTACGTGCTTTCCGAAGACCAAAGCACTGTTGAAATCAAAGTCTTTATTGAGCCGACCTACGCCAATCTGGTGCGCAAACATACGCGCTTCTGGAATGCCAGCGGTATCAGCATCGACGCCAACCTGTCGGGTGTGAAACTGCGCAGCGAATCTCTGGCCAGTATTGTGGCCGGTGGTATTGCCTTCGCCACTCCAGAGAACCGCAAAGACAGCCCGCCCACCGATTCGAGCCTGCCGTTCCGTCTTTATGAAGACTTCGATGCCGCGCAGGCGGGGATCAAGGTCAAAGTCAAACTCAGCGACTTCGAGGGCCTGCAGGCCGGTCGTACGCCGGTCATGTACAAAGGCATCCAGGTCGGTAGCCTCAAGGGTCTCAAGGTGGACCCTGATCTGACCAGCGCCAGTGCCGAGCTGACCCTGGACCCGTTGGCAGAAGACTACCTGGTGCAGGGGACCCAGTTCTGGGTGGTCAAGCCGTCCATCTCCCTGGCCGGCATTACCGGGCTGGAGGCGCTGGTCAAAGGCAACTACATTGCCATTCGCCCGGGTGACAAGGGCAGCACCCCCGAACGCGAATTCGTCGCCCGGCCAAAGGCTCCGCCGCTGGATCTGCGCTCACCGGGCCTGCATATGGTGCTCTTTACCGAGAACCTGGGCTCGCTGGATGTCGGCAGCCCGATCCTCTACAAGCAGGTCAAGGTCGGTTCGGTGCAGAGCTATCAGTTCTCCCGCACCAAAAAGCAGTTGGTGATCGGTGTCCATATCGAGAAGGAATACGAGAATCTGGTCAATGCTTCGACCCGTTTCTGGAATGCCAGCGGCATCACGTTGACCGGCGGTTTGACCGGCGGTATCCAGGTTAAAAGCGAATCCCTGCAAAGTCTGATGGCAGGCGGGATTGCTTTTGAAACACCGGAAGCCAAGGCGCCGCTGCAAAAACGTATCCCGCGTTTCCGTCTGTTTACTGACCGTGACGCAGCCATGCAGCAGGGAGTCGCCGTTACGATCAAGGTGCCGCGTGCCGATGGCCTGCGCGAGGGTACGCCGATTCGCTTCAAGGGGCTGGATGTTGGCAAGATCGAAAGCATTGACCTGAGCGAGGACCTGCAATCGGTTCTGCTCAAGGCACGCATCACCGAAGTGCCTGAGCGGATTGCGCGGGTTGGCAGCCAATTCTGGGTGGTCAAGCCGGAGCTTGGTTTGATGAAAACGGCCAACCTCGAAACCCTGGTCACCGGCCAGTACCTCGAGGTGCAACCGGCGAGCAAACAACTGGGGCGCCAGACCAGTTTTGTAGCCCTGGAGCAAGCGCCGGATGCCGCCGTTTCCCAGGCCGGATTGAGCCTGGTATTGAGCGCTGCCCGTCGTGGTTCGCTCAAGGAGGGCGTGCCTGTTACCTACCGTGAAGTCACCGTGGGTAAAGTCACGGGGTATGAGTTGGGCAACAGTGCCGACCGGGTGCTGGTACATATCCTGATCGAGCCGCGTTACGCGCCGTTGGTGCGTAGCGGTAGCCGTTTCTGGAATACGAGCGGTTTTGGTGTCGACTTCGGTTTGTTCAAAGGAGCAACGATTCGCACTGAATCCCTGGAAACCCTGGTGCAGGGTGGCATTGCCTTCGCCACACCGGACGGCGACAAGCTGGGCACCCAGGCTCGCCCTGAGCAAACCTTCCCGCTCTTTGACAAGTTCGAAGACGAATGGCTGCAGTGGGCACCGAAGATCCCGTTAGGCAAATAAGCTGAAAAAAAAACCGCGATCAATGATCGCGGTTTTTTTATGTACGGGGTTCAGTCTCAGACTTCATCCAGTTCGCGTTCTTCCACCGCCGTCAACGCATCAGGTTTCACCTCGTCATGGCGACGAATGTACTTCCAGTCGTCTTCATCGATATAGATCCCGTTAGGGCCGCTGCCGCCTTCCAGGTCGATGGCCACATGGGCGCAGACCTGCGGCTTCACACTGGCCAGAATCGGTACAAAGCCCAGCTGCAAACTGGTCTCCAGCAGAGCTGTCTGGTTTTTCTCGTCAATGTCGGCAGCTTCGTCCAGGTAGTACGGCAAGCGAATACGCCCGGCCTGATCGCGGTCCATCAAGTGCAGCAACAAATACATGTTGGTCAGCGCCTTGATCGTCATGGTCGTACCGTTGGACGCCGCGCCATCGATATCCGTGTGGATCACCGGCTGGCCATTGAGCTTGGTGATCTCGAACGCCAGCTCGAACAAGTCCTTGAGCCCCAACTGGTTATGGTTGGCTGCCACCAGGCGCGCCAGATACTCCTTGGCCTCTTCGTTCTTGTTGTCTTGTTCGGTGCTCTGGCTGAGGTCAAACACCGACAGTGTCTCGCCTTCTTCGTACTGGCTGGCGCTGTGGATAATCTGATCGATATGTTTGAGCGCCTCCTTGTTGGGGGCCAGCACGATACGGAAGCTTTTGAGGTTGGACACCTGACGCTTGTTGATTTCGCGGTTGAACAATGCCAGTTGATGCTCGAGGCTGTCGTAGTCGCTGCGGATATTGCGCAGCGTGCGGGCGATATCGGTGACTGCGGCCCGGCGCGCCTTGCCCAGGGTCAGGGCTTCTTCGGTGCGGTGGGCGTAGGCGTTGATCAGTAACTGCAGGCGCCGCTCCATATCGTCTTCACTGTCGAACTTGGCCACACCCTTGAGGCGTACCTGAGCGTACAGCGCCTCGATCTGGCCGTCGCAACGCAACAAGCCCTGCCAGCTGTCCTGATAGTCGTTGAGCAACGGCAGCAGGTTGTCCATCGAATCGTCGACCGGATCCATAAATGGCGTACCGAACGGCAAGTCGGCGGGCAGCAGTTGGCGTCGACGCAAGCTGTCATCCAGGGTGCGCTGTTTGGCTTCCATGTCACCGATCTGGCGACCGACCAGTTGCAACTTGGCCGACAACTGCTGGACGCGCTCGGTGAAGGCATCGCTGGAGCGTTTCAACTCGTCCTGCGCAGCTTCGGCCTGAGCCAGTTGCTCGAGTTTTTCGCCTTCTTCTGCACTGAGCGTCTGGCTGCGGCGGAAATCTTCCAGCGCCTTTTGCGCATCCAGCACCTGCTGATACAGGGACTCGGCTTCGCTCTTGCTTGCGGCGCGGTCAGAGGTCACGGCCTGCTGGGTCTTGAGTTGCTTGAGCTCTTTTTCCAGACGCTCTTTCTGCTCGCGCAAAGCCGCGCGGTCCGCCAGTGCCTGCAGGGCAGGGGGCTCGATATGGCTCAAGTCGATGGACAGGCCCGGGGCTTCAAAACGCTCGCCTTTAAAGCCATCGAGGATCAGCTCCAGCGATTTGACCCAGGCATCGCTGTCATCCAGCGCAATCCCGTGCTCACCCAGGGGCAGGCTGAACAGGGCACTGTTGAACAGGCGCATCAGGCGTTCCACATCCTGCTGCGAAAACTCTTCGCGCAAGCGGGCATAGCTGTTGTTGTCGGCGTGATCGAGCTGCTGCTTGACCGACTTGAGGCGCTTTTCCAGATCGCGCAGTCGCTCGTCCAGATCCTCGGCACTGAACTGACGCGACTGCGCCAGCGCCCCCGCCAGTTCGTCGTGGGCGTCTTTGGCGCTCAGCAATTGCTGCTCAAGCACCTTTACGTCGTCGACCAGGGCGAAACGATGTTTGAGCACTGACAACTCGCCGAGCCAGCGCTGGATACCGGAAATTTCCCGCTCAAGACGCATCAACTCCTGAGTGCTGCTGCGCTGGTTGTTTTGCAGGGCGTCCTGTTCGTTGCGGTAGTGCTCGGACTGGATCAGCAGCTCTTCCTTGCGGGCCCCGGCGTAGTCCTGCCAGGTACCGAGCAAGGAATCGAGCAGCGGTGACAGGCGGTGCAGCTTGCCACGCAGCAGGTCGCGCTGGCGCACACCTGCGGCCAATGCCTCGACCAACGGCCCGGCGCCGACCAGTGCGTTGTAGTCCTGCTCCATGCGTCGTACATCACGGAAAGCTTCTTCGCACGCGGCAATGTAATCAACGCTGCCCGAACGCAGGCTGTGTTCGAACGCATCGAGGAACAGTTGCTTGAGCTTGGCCGCAGTGATTTCGCGCATATGCAGCAGGTTGATAAATAGCGCGCGGAAGGTCTTGAGGCTCTGCTCGCTGGTGGAGCGCAGCGGGATCAGGGTCAGGTCCAGGGGGATCGACGTATGGCCACCCACCAGCAGACGCCGAAGCTCATCAGGCTTGAGCTCGTAGGCTTTGAGGCCATTACGCTCCAGGTTGTTGAACAGCTCCTTCTGGCGCAGGCAGGTGTCGTCTTTCTGGTAGTGGGCCAGGTCCAGTTTGCCCGCGTAGGCAAAAAACTGGTGACCGAAGCCGCCCCCCGGGCCGCGACCGACAACACCGATCACATGGGGGCCGTGGGGTAGGGACACTTCGACCAGGATGTAACTGGTGTCCGAGGCAAAGTAGAAGCGTCGCGACTGCTCAAGGCTGTATTTGCCGAAGCTCATGTCGGACATGCGCGCCAGAATCGGGAACTGCAGGGCGTTGATTGATGCCGATTTGCCGAGGTTGTTCGCCCCGTAGACCGACAGCGGGTGTTCCAGCGGGAACAGCCCCAGGCTGTAACCGGCGGTGTTCAACAGGGCAAAGCGGCGAATGCCGTAGCGTTCCTGGCTCATGCGTCCATCTCCTGTTGTTCGTCGGCAATGGCGCGGGCCAATGCGGCCTCGTCATCACTGTCGTCATCGGCCAGCACCGGCGTGGGCAAAGGCAGGATGCTGTGCAGGCTGGCGGCCAGGTCGCGGTCTTGTTGCACCGACAGGCACACATCGAGAAAACGGTGCATCGGTGGCAGAAAGCGATAGATGCCGGGTTCTTCACTGGCAAAACCGAGCTGGGTCATGCGGCGCATGATCTTTTCTTCCAGTTCGTCCTGGCTGGTGACTTCAGCCTGCACAAACAGGTCGCGGTATTTTTCCAGCAGCGCAGGCAACTCGTCGCGGCCCAGGCTGCCACCGTCGAGCACGGCGATCGGGTCGCGGCCCTGATCGGCCAGATGCTCGACGATGATAAACGTGAATAGCGCCAGGCGCTGTGCGGTCTTGTTGACCTGCGCAGTGGCAGTGTCGGGCACAAAGTAATAGAAGCCGCGGGTATCACACACCAGTTCAAAGCCCAGGGCTTTAAACAGGGCGCGGTATTGATCCTGGAAGTTCGACAGTTGCGCGTACAGCTCCGGGTCGCGGCGGCTGACGTGATAACCCTTGAACAGCTCACGAAAAATCGGTGCCAGCTGGGACAGTTCAGAAAGATCAAGATGCATGCAGAGAGCTCGCAGTAGTCTGGGTCGCATCTTCGCTGTGAGAAAGCAGAGCGAAGGAGCGCAGGCTGACCAAATGTTCGTGGGTGTGGTAATCGCGGCGCTCCAGGCGTTCGCGCACGAAGCGTTTTTCACGGGACAGGCGTGAGAACCAGTACAGCAATTCATCGGTGTCGCCGTCTGGCTCTTGTGCCAGCAGCCAGCACATCAAGTCCGGCATCGGTAGCGCATCGCTGCAGCGGTCGAGCATTTCCTTGACCGTGCGCGGGGCCTTGGGCGTTTCGCCGCGGTGGACCTTATGCGCCTTGGGAAATTTCGCCGGTTTGGCTTCGAAGCGGGCCAGGGCATAGACATAAGCCTCAACCTGACTGGCGCTCCCCAAAAAGGTGCTTTGCGGGCGGGTGAACATCGGCATGGCTGCTTGCGGCACTGCGTCCAGGCCTTTGCGGCGGATGGCTGCCAGTGCCAGCGCGGCACCACGGGTCACGGCATTGTGCCGGCGGGCTTCTTCACGCAGCGGCAGTAGCAACTCACGGGCATGGCGCAGGGTCATCTGGGCGCTGGTTTGCATCTCAAGGATGCGCGCATGGGTGCGCAGCAGCATGTCGTCGTCTACCAAGTGGCCGAGGCGTTGCTGTTCGCTGAGCATGCGCAGCAGCACCACTTCGACCTTGCGTACGCCTTGCTCGAAAGCGCCGTCGGCGTTGACCAGCTGAATCATGGGTTCGACGTATTCATCCCAGGTTGCCAGCACCTCGGCATAGCGCTGACGCAACGGAATTTGCCGGTCGCTGGTCTTGGCCCGTTCGGCTACGGCCACCAGCGCCTGTTCATCGTTGGCGAGTTTTTTCAATACATCGCGTACCCGCATATCGAGTAAACGCAGCTGGCGTGCCAGGTCATGGCCGTCTCGAATGTCGAAGGCATCCTGGATATAACCTGCCAGCCGCTCCAGATGGCGCAGGTAGGCTTCGATTTCCAGGCACAGGCCAAGTCGGTGCTCGTGGCGCAAATAAGCCAGAAAGTCGTGAATCTGGGCGTTTAGCTCGAAACGGTTCGGGCTTTTGGCGACCGGCACCAGAATGTCCAGACGAATCCAGGCATCGAGCACGGCGGTGATGTCTTGCGGCGTGCTGTCCATCTGATGAACGGCCAGTTGCAGGCGTAATTCGTTCAGGCTCAGGGTGCCTTGGTCGAAGTGTTCACACAAAGGCTCAAGGAGTGCCCAGTGCTCGGCGAGGGCACGTAAAACGCGCTTGGGTTCGATCATGGGAGGGCCGGTCAATTGGCAAGTAAAGGCCGCGATTGTACTGCAACGTGCTGTCGAGTCATCACTTGGCAGATCAACTGCGGGCGGGAAGGGCAGAAGGGCGGTAGAATCCCCACACTTTAGTAATCCACAGATGGCCGATCCTTGTTGAATGAGTCCCGCCGCCGCGCTTTCTTGACTGCCATGCAAGTGGTCAGCTGGTTGCCGCGCACTGAACTGCCGTTTGCCGCCCCTTCGCGGCCAGAACTGCTGGTGCTCCCCGAGCCGCCCGCGGAGCCTGTGATCACAAGGCCTGCGGTCAAGGCGGCGGTTGCACCGGGCAAACCTGTCGAGCGGCCAAAAATCGAAGTGCCCCGGCCTTCGGTCAGTCGCCCGGTCAGCAAACCGGTGGTCGAAGCCGAGTTGGCACCTGTACCGGCCAAGGCCGTGCAACTGCCACCGCCGCGTTTTGCCCTGCAGTTACTGCGGGCAGGACGTTGCCTGGTGCTGGTGGAGTTACCTACAGGCGGTGCATTCCAGAGCCGCGACCCGGCCTATTTATTGTTAAAGGACATGTTGCGCGCTGCCGGCTTGCCCGACAGCCCGCAAATCATTGGCGAGCCGGTGCGCTGGCCGTTGCTGCGGCGTGGCAATGTCGATCAAGGGCCCGAGGCTGCGCGTGAGTTTGTGCAGGGCTTTCTTATGGCCCGCCTGGAAGAGGCCGAATGTGCCTGTTTGTGGCTGATCGGACTGCCTGCGGTGCGCTTTGCCGGTGAGGCCGATGCCGAGGCATTCAACACTGAACTGCAAATTGAAGGGTTGGGCAGCGCATGGGCGTTGCCGGGCCTGGAACTCTTAATGGATGAGCCACAACGCAAAGCGCATGTGTGGCAAGCCATGCGCCGGCTAATGGCGCGCTGGAAACAGAACGATGAGTGATGCGGTAACTTTTCGCCCGATGACCGAGGCGGACCTTGATGCGGTATTGAAAATTGAATACGCCGCTTTCAGTCACCCCTGGACGCGCGGCATATTTCTCGACGGCCTGGGCAAGTACCATATCTGGCTGATGTTTGAAGGTGAGCAGCAGGTAGGGCATGGCGTGGTGCAGATCATCCTCGACGAGGCCCATCTGCTCAATATCACCGTCAAGCCCGAGAGCCAGGGCCGTGGCCTGGGGCTCAAGCTGCTTGAGCACTTGATGTCGATTGCCTATCAGCATGAGGCGCGCGAATGCTTCCTTGAGCTGCGCGACAGCAATACCGCGGCGTTCAAGTTGTATGAGCGTTATGGCTTCAATGAAATCGGCCGTCGCCGTGACTACTACCCGGCTGTGGGTGGGCGTGAAGATGCGGTGGTGATGGCCTGCACGCTGGTCGACTGACGGCGAAAAGTCGTTATGTGGGAGCGGGCTTGCTGGCGATGCGGTTTATCAGGTAAACCGTGTTGATCCGATCGCGAGCAAGCCCGCTCCCACAGGGTTTACCTTTCAACGCTTGCGTCCCACCGGGTCAATTTCCGCCAGTTCGGCTTCATCCAGCCCTTTGCCGGCGCCGATTTCGTCTTCATCAACCAGGCTCAGATCCCAGTCAGCGGCACCGTCCGGCCCCTGGGCAGCCTCCTTGGCATCGCGGGCGCCGTCCTCGCGGATCAGCATCTCCTGCTCCAGGTCGTCGTCGTTGAGGCCCAGATCCAGTTCGTCATCCAGCGCGGCTCTGTGCCTGGAGCCTGTATCGTCGACAAACAAGTCGCTGACGGGCTCATAGGTATCGTCATCATCAAAATCCAGCGGCTCCACCGAACCCATGGCGTCCTCGATATCGTCGATAGGTGCGGGTTGTGGTGCCCCGTAGGGGCGACGTGAATCAGTCATGGTAATTCCTCATACTCTGGGTGCTTTAATACGATGACTGTAGCCATTGCTGAAGATTCCACCCAACTGACCGCCGGAATGTCATGGGGCAAGTGACCCCGACCGCTGGTCGGCTGTCAGAACAGCGCATCAACTCTTGAGGCTCCACAGCATGAACGAACTACAAGATCTGATTGATAACAATGAGCGTTGGGCCGATGCGATCAAGCAGGAAGATCCCGACTTCTTCGCCAAGCTGGCCCGCCAGCA
This sequence comes from Pseudomonas bubulae, assembly GCF_900618535.1. Taxonomy (GTDB): domain Bacteria; phylum Pseudomonadota; class Gammaproteobacteria; order Pseudomonadales; family Pseudomonadaceae; genus Aquipseudomonas; species Aquipseudomonas bubulae. The sequence goes on from NZ_UYJA01000003.1 coordinate 11,036, forward strand.
AACACCGGAATACCTGTGGATTGGTTGTTCGGATGCGCGGGTGCCGGCCAACGAAATTGTCGGCATGTTGCCCGGCGATCTTTTTGTGCACCGCAACGTGGCTAATGTCGTGTTGCACACTGACTTGAACTGCCTGTCGGTGATCCAGTACGCGGTCGACGTTTTGAAGGTCAAACATATTCTGGTGACCGGCCACTATGGCTGTGGCGGTGTACGCGCATCGATGAAGGACCAGCAGATGGGGCTGATCGATGGCTGGCTGCGTTCGATTCGTGACCTGTATTACGAGAATCGTGAAGCGCTGGCGCTGTTACCCACCGAGGAAGAGCGGGTTGACCGCCTCTGCGAATTGAACGTGATCCAGCAGGTGGCGAACGTCGGGCATACCAATATTGTGCAAAATGCCTGGCACCGCGGGCAGAAGCTGTCGGTGCATGGCTGCATCTACGGGATCAAGGACGGTCGCTGGAAAAGCCTGAACACCACCATCAGCGGCCTTGACCAGTTGCCGCCGCAGTATCGTTTGCGGCCGGTGGGCGCAGTATAAAGTTGCATGCATAACCTGTGGGAGCGGGCTTGCTCGCGATGGTATCGACGCGGTTTTCCTGCTTTACCGCGCCACCTGAATCGCGAGCAAGCCCGCTCCCACATTTAGTTACGAGTACGCTTACGGCATCACCGGCGCGGTATACACCAGCGTCGTCCCCAATGCCCACAGCAAAAACAGCACCAGCGGCGTGTGCACCAATAGTTGCACAAACGAGAAGCCGATCAAGTCCCGCGCCTTCAAACCCAGTACGCCCAGCAGCGGCAGCATGTAAAACGGATTGATCAGATTGGGCAGCGCCTCGGCGGCGTTGTAGATCTGCACAGCCCAACCCAGGTGATAGCCCAGATCATTGGCCACCTGCATCACGTACGGCGCTTCGATAATCCACTTGCCGCCACCCGACGGGATAAAAAAGCCCAGAATCGCCGAATACACGCCCATCAATAATGCATAAGTGTCATGGGACGCGATCTGCACGAAAAACGTCGAGATATGGTGGGCCAGTGTTTGCCCGTCGGTGCCCTTGACCACCGTCATCAATGCGGCAATCGAACCATACAGCGGAAACTGGATCATCACCCCGGTGGTGGTTGGCACGGCGCTGGTCACGGCATTGAGAAAACTGCGCGGGCGCCAGTGCAGCAGGGCACCGAGCATCAGGAACAGAAAATTGTAAGTGTTGAGCCCGGAGATGGCGCTGATCGCCGGTTTGGTCGAAAACTCATGGAACAACCAGCCAGCAGCCAGCAGCACCAGCAAAATGGTCAGCAGCGGGCTGTATTCCAGCCACTCACCGGGGCGTGTGCGCGGGGGGAGCTTCGGTGAGCTGAAGCTCGGGTCGATACCGCAGGCAGCTGCGTCGCGGGCCGATTCAGCGCCGGGTGCGGTGGCGTAGGCGACAATCAACGACACCACTACCAGCGCCGCCAGCAACACCCCGGACTGCCAGAGAAAGATGGTTTCAGTGAAGGGGATAACCCCGGTAATCGCCAGAATCGACGGCGGCAGGCTGGCGGGGTTGGCTTGCAACTGTGCAGCCGAAGACGACAACCCCAGTGCCCACACCGCGCCCAGCCCCAGGTAGGCCGCAGCGCCGGCGGCGCGATAGTCCATGCGCAGGTTGGTGCGCCGGGCCAGTGCCCGTACCAGTAAGCCGCCAAACACCAGCGACAGCCCCCAGTTGAGCAATGACGCGACCATTGAAATCAACGCTACCCAGCACACGGCCTGGCGGCCGTTTTTCGGTACCCGGGCCAGTTTGTCGATCAATTTGACGGCGGGCGGCGAGCTGGCCACCACATAGCCGCCAATCACCACGAAGGCCATTTGCATGGTGAACGGGATCAGGCTCCAGAAGCCGTCACCAAATGCCATGGCGGCATCGGTGGGTTTGGCGCCCATCAGCATCGTGGCCAATGCCACGGTTATTACCGCAACAGCGGCGAACACCCACGAATCGGGAAACCAGCGCTCGGCAAAGTTCGAGCAGCGCAGGGCAAAGCGGGCAGAGCGGCTGTCTGTAATCTCGGCGGCCATGAAATGTACCTCGGTTTTCTTATGGTTATGGGATGGCCCGAGCACAGTAAATCAAAGCGGGAGCAATTCCGATGGCCCGCTGCGTGTGGCCATGAATGTGCAGGGTTATTCAGTGGCCTCGGTTTTGGATGAACGGTCGTTTTCGGCGCTCCAGAAAATTCGCCTAAAGCCGATTCTGTTGCACGCATTCTTTCATTGCTCCGGGTACCCCATGTTCAACACACGCTTGAAGCAAGAGCTGTCGGCTCTTCGCGAAGAAATATCCAGCCTGCAGCAGGTTCGGGAGAGCCTGGACAGCGAAATGCTGGTGCTGTCTCTGGGCGCGGATGGGCGCATCGAGACAGCCAACCATAACTTCACCCAACAGATGCACTACACCGGTACTGCGTTGCTGGGTCTGCATATTGATGAACTGGTGCCCGCGCACCTGAAAAACGACGAACACAGCCTTCGTTTCAAGAGCGCCATGAAGCGCAATGAACATTACAGTGGCACCGTGCGCTTGCTGCGCGGCAATGGCCAGGAAGCGTGGCTGCGCTCGATCATGCAGCCGATTCTGGACTCCAGCGGGCGGGTGCTGCGCATTTCGATTTTCTCCAGTGACCTGACGCGCACCATCGAAACTTCCCGCGACCATGAAAACCTGATGAGTGCGCTGATGCGTTCTACCGCCGTGATCGAGTTCAACCTCAAGGGCGAAGTGCTGACCGCCAATGAGCGTTTTCTCTCCGGCATGGGGTATACCCTGGGGCAGATCCAGGGCAAACATCACCGCATGTTCTGCACCCCGCAAGAACAGAACAGTGCCGAATACCAGGCTTTCTGGCAGCGTTTAAATGCGGGTGAGTTTGTCGCGGCACGCTTTCAGCGCATTGACAGTCACGGCCGTGATGTATGGCTTGAGGCCACCTACAACCCGGTGCGCGACGCCAATGACAACCTGTACAAAGTGGTGAAGTTCGCCACGGTGATCACCGATCAGGTTCATCAGGAACAGGCCGTCTGCGAAGCGGCAGGCATTGCCTACAGCACTTCGCTGCAAACCGACAGCAGTGCCCAGCGCGGCACCAAAGTGGTGACCGAAGCGGTGCAAGTGATGCGTGATCTGGCCCGTCACATGCAGCAGGCGGGTGACGGCATTGAAGCCTTGAGCGATCAGTCGCAAGTGATTGGCAGCATCGTCAAGACCATCAGCTCGATTGCCGACCAGACCAACTTGCTGGCGCTTAACGCCGCCATTGAGGCCGCGCGTGCCGGTGAACAAGGTCGTGGCTTTGCCGTCGTGGCTGACGAAGTGCGCCAATTGGCGTCGCGCACCAGCAAGGCCACTGAAAAAATCATCGGTGTGGTGCGGCAGAACCAGGACATGGCCCGTAGCGCCGTGACCCTGATGGCCGATGGCAAGCTTCAGGCCGAAGCAGGATTGACGTTGGCCGCCGAAGCGGGCACGGTGATTGTCGAAATCCAGGATGGCGCGCAGAAAGTGGTCGATGCCGTGGGTCAGTTTGCCAACCAGCTGTCGTCATGAGCCTTGATATGCAGGGGTTGAACTTAAGAAAAATCCCTCTGAGGTGACGGAAAAAGTACTGGTAGGAGTAAACTCCAGGCTTTCCAAAGGAGTTTCTATGAGTCTCTACCAGTCGAGCATTCTTGCCAAACCGATACCTTCGCAAGCGCGTTACATGTTTTTCGCCCTCAAGTCAGTAGAAGCTTTGCCGGCTGCACTCGACACCTTGTCGCAGTGGGTGGATGGCAAAAGCGTGGTGGCCGGTTTTGGTTCGCCGCTGGTATTGGCCCTTGGCGCGAAAGTCCCGGGGTTGCGGGTGTTTCCTGCGATCAATGCCATGGTTGAAAACCCGTCGACCCAGCACGCCCTGTGGCTGTGGTTGCTGGGCGAAGACCGTGGCGAGTTGCTGCACCGCAGCCAGGCCATCGAGACTGCCCTGACGCCTGCGTTCAACCTGCTGCAAGTGACCGAAGGCTTCCGTTACGGCACTGATCGTGACCTGACCGGCTACGAAGACGGCACTGAAAACCCGGTGGACGAAGCGGCTGTGGACGCGGCCATCGTTGCCAATGCTGGCGCCGGGCTGGACGGTGGCAGCTTTGTGGCCATTCAGCAGTGGCAGCATGACCTGAACGGTTTTGCCGCACTGCCGTCCGAGGAGCAGGACAACATCATGGGTCGTCGCAAGAGCGACAACGAAGAGCTGGACGATGCGCCGGAGTCTGCCCACGTCAAACGTACTGCCCAGGAAAGCTTCACCCCGGAAGCCTTTATTGTGCGTCGCTCCATGCCGTGGACAGAAAACGGCAAGTCCGGGCTGATGTTTGTTGCCTTCGGTCGCACCTTGAATGCCTTTGAAGTGCAACTGCGGCGCATGAGCGGTCTGGAAGACGGCATCATCGATGGCTTGTATCGTTACAGCCGTCCACTTAACGGTGGCTACTACTGGTGCCCGCCGATGAAAGACGGGCGGATGGATTTGAGTGCGGTGCGTCCGTAATAAGCGTCACTCCCCCGTAGCAGAGCGGAGTCAGCGACGACTGGTTTCAGGAATTGTCTGATTATTTTTTGCATGCCGCAGCCTCAGGCTTGCGGCATGAAATCGACCCCCCAAGCCGCTCGAAAACTCCTGCACTTATTTGCCTGTGGCCTGATCGTCGGACTCCTTGCGGGGTCGTTCGTATACTTGCGTGCCGTGTTCAACGAAGAGGTCTCGCAGCGCCGCAGTTTTATGAACGAGGCGGTGTTCAATGCCCAGGATTTTTTCGTCAGCCGCCAGACGCTTCTCAAGAGCCTGGTGCTGGCCACTGTGCCTGATCATCAGGCAGGCCAAACGGTCGCCGGTATTGATCCACAAGAAGAGGTCAACATCAGCCTGGGCAGTGAGGCTGGCCACTGGAACCTTTGGCTGACCCGGCGGATGATGGATTATTTGCACGAAAGCAAAGTCAATCTGTTGTATGTGCCGCAGACGGATAAGCCCAAAGTGGTGTGTTTGTTCGACTCTTCAGGCAACCTTGAACCGCTGCCCAAAGTGGTGTTGCAGCGGCTGCTTGATGAAGGGGCCAAGGCCTATTCATTTGGTGATGATCTGTGGCTGACCGACAGCAAGGTCCTGAATGCCCCCTTTTATTTATTTTCCCGACTCGATAACCGTAACCTGTCTTCCGGCTGGCTGGGCATTGAGGTCGAGGTTCCGGATCTGGTAGAGGCCTTGCGCAGTGAAAGTGCCGGTGACTTCATGCTGCTCAACGGTCAAGGCCAGATTCTATTCACCAACGCCGCACAATCCACTCTCGTCAATTCATTGCAGACGCTGGAACCCAAGAATTCATTTGGCTTTATCGGTAGTGGCTGGTTGCCCGATAGCCTGGCAATCACGAAGAAGCTGGGCTATTCGGGCTGGCAAATCGTTTATGCCTTAGATATCAAATCTCTATTGCCAGTTTTGGGCGGGCCTTTGTTGGGCTGTGTTTTGTTGTTTATTGCCGTCTGCATCGGCTTGCGATTACTGATTGTGCGCATTGATCGGCGCCTGATCACCCCGGGTGAGAAACGCATTCAGGCGCTGGTTGAAAGTGAGGCGTTCAGTCGTGCCGTATTGCAAGTTGCACCGATGGCCCTGTGTGTAATCCGGCGCACAGACGGCACCGTGGTACTGGAAAACTCCTTGTCACAACAGTGGCTGGGTAACGGCACTGAGCGCAGCAAGTTATGCCATGGCTGGATTTCACGCGCGTTCGATGAATGTGACTTGCGCAACAGTGATGAGATCGAAATGGAGGATGGCCGTCTTCTGTACCTGGCCTTTGCCCCAACGCGCTACAAAAGTCAGGACGTGCTGATTTGCGCGTTCAGCGACATCAGCGCACGTAAACAGATTGAAGTAACCCTCGAACGTGCCCGGCAACTGGCGGACCGGGCCAATGAGGCCAAGACTCTGTTTCTGGCAACCATGAGCCACGAAATCCGTACACCCCTGTACGGTGTTTTGGGCACGCTGGAACTGCTGGCGCGTACCGAACTTAACGATCAGCAGAACAACTATCTCAAGGCTATCGAACGCTCATCCGGCAACTTGTTGCAGCTGATTTGCGACGTGCTGGATGTGTCGCGTATCGAGGCGGGTCAGCTGCAACTGGAACTCAACACCTTCAGCCCTCTTGAGCTGATAGAAGAGGTGGTCCTGGGCTACAGTGGCGCAGCCCAGGCCAAGGGCCTGCAGTTGTTTGCATTGATTGATTCAACGGTGCCCGAGTGGCTCAGCGGTGATGTCACCCGCATCCGCCAGATCTTGAATAACCTGCTCAACAACGCCCTGAAGTTCACGGACTACGGAAAAATTGTCCTGCGTCTGAAAATGGACAGCCGTGATGATGAGCGCGTGATGTTGCACTGGCAGGTTTCCGATACTGGCAAAGGTATTGCCCATGAAGAGCAGGCTCATCTGTTCGAGCCTTTTTATCAAGTGGAGTCTGCGAAAAACGTGGTCGCCGGCACCGGGCTGGGCCTGTCCATCTGCAAGCGCCTTATGCACTTGATGAATGGCACCATGCGTCTGGTCAGTGAGCCGGGATTGGGTAGCAGTTTTACCCTGCATCTGCCCTTGGTGCAGGTTAGCGAACCGGCGCGTTTTAGCCCTTTTGGCGAGTTGGCTGCCCGCGTTGTTTATGTGGTTTCCCCCGTGCGCGAACTGGCCGAGTGTTATTGCGCCTGGTTACGCCGTTGGGGTGCGCGGGCTCATCTTGGGGCGCCGAAACCAGGGGATGCATCCGATGCTGCTGTTTTATTGGAGCTGCATCCCGGCGCTGCCCGGCAATTGCTTGAACCTGGCTGGACAGGCCCGCTGGTGGTAGCCGCCAGTGACATGTCGGTAGCTCCCGCCGTTGAAAACCCTTGCTGGCAAGCGGACCTGAGCAGCTTGCAGGACGTCTATCGTGCCCTGTGCAAGGCCCAGGGCATGGGTATTGGCAGCGATCTTGAGCCGGGTACGGTGAAGACGGAACTCAAGCTCGGTTTGCGCATTCTGGTTGCCGAAGACAATGTGATCAATCAACTGATTCTGCGAGATCAACTTGAAGAGTTGGGTTGCACAGTGACATTGGTCAGCGATGGACTGGAAGCACTCGAGCGTTGGCGCGACGACGATTTTGATCTGCTGCTGACCGACGTCAACATGCCGAAAATGAACGGTTATGAGCTGGCGGCCCGGTTGCGGGCCATGAACATAACGCTGCCGATCATTGGTGCAACGGCCAATGCCATGCGTGAGGAGAGCGAGCGCTGTCTGAATGCGGGGATGAATCACTGCCTGATCAAGCCTTTTACGCTGCACACCCTATACAACTGTCTTCAGCACTTCTAAAGGAGGATCCAGTGAAGCCCTATCGTGTACTGGTCGTTGAGGATCACCCTTTTCAGCATGAGTATTTGCTGAACGTTTTCAATGAGGTGGGTGGCTTTACAGTTGACACCGTTTGGGATGGCGATGGCGCGCTGGAGTGTCTGGCGCGTCATGACTATGACTTGCTGCTCAGTGACTTGCTGATGCCTGTGATGGATGGTGTGCAACTGATCCAGAGAGTTGCCGCCCTGAAAAATAAACCGGCGTTGGCACTGATGAGCGCCTCGTCCCGGCGCATGCTGATTAGTGCGGGGCTGGCAGCAAAAAACCTGGGTATTTCAGTGATTGGCCTGATCTCCAAACCGGTCGAGTTCAATGCGGTACAGCGCTTGAAAGAGCGAATGGAGCTTTTCCGCCTTAACGGTGATACGGACCCCTCACTGGCCATTGAAGTCGACCCGCAGAGTATCGAATTGGCCATGGCCAACGGGCAGATTCAAGCATGGTTCCAGCCCAAGAAATCCCTGCGCAACGGCAATATTCTCAGTGCAGAAGCCCTGGTGCGTTGGGTGCATCCCGAGGCCGGCTTGTTATTGCCCAAGGACTTTCTGACCTTGTTGATCAGCCACGGTCTTGAAGAGCGGCTGTTGTGGCTGATGCTGGAGCAAACACTTCAAGCCCAAAGACAATGGCGAGAGCAGGGCTGGGATATTCCGGTTTCAATCAACTTGCCCACGCATTTGCTGGATAACCATGCGCTCGCCGACCGTCTGCGCGACGCTGTGATTGCTGATGGTGGCGAGCCACGCAGTATCGTTTTTGAACTGATGGAGAGTTCAACCACAGAAGAGCTCAGTAATTACTATGCGGGAGCTTGTCGTTTGCGCATGATGGGCTTTGGCTTGGCCCAGGATGATTTTGGCAAGGGATTCAGCTCTTACTTCAATCTGGTTTCCACTCCATTCAGTGAGCTCAAGATTGACCGGTCGCTGGTACATGGCTGTGTCGAAAACGAGAATCTGGCGTCAGCACTGCGCAGCCTTGTTGAACTGAGCCGCAAGCTGGGCCTGACAGTTGTCGCCGAGGGCGTCGAGACACAGGCCGAACTCGAGTTTCTGCGCAGCATCCAGTGTGATCAAGTGCAAGGTTTCCTTATTTGCGGCGCTATATCGTGCGCCGACTTTGAAACTCTTTTACTGGACGATAGCTCTAAGCCATCACCGGGGTAGCTGAGTGCGGCGCCACGGGTCTTGTTCTGCGCTCGATCTGTAGAAACCGGGGGCGCCGGACTTGCCATGTCATCAATGTGGAGCCAGGCAATGCGCGAATTAAAGGTAGTGATTGCCGACGATCATCCAGTGGTGGTACTGGGGCTTCGGGAAATGATTCAACGTGATGAGTATTTCTCCCTGGTAGGCGAGGCGCTGAGCTCGTCGCAGTTGGTCGAGCAGTTGCAGTTGCATCAACCCGAACTGCTGATTACTGATTTCAACATGCCAGGGGATGAAACCTATGGCGACGGTCTGCAACTGATCGAGTACATCATTGAGCATTTTCCCGGGGTCAAGATCCTGGTGCTGACAGTCATGAGCAATCATCTGATTATCTCGCGCTTGCTGGAGCTGGGTGTGGCAGGCGTGATTGCTAAAAGCCATATCCGCGAAGAAATAGGCAAGGCCCTAAGTGCGTTGGCCAACGATCGGGACTATACGGCCCCGGCTGCTCCAGCCATCTCTGTGGTGACTAACCCCAAAGTCATTGATGAACGTTTCTCCACACTTTCACCCCGTGAAGTTGAGGTGCTGAGGCTGTTTGTTGCGGGCAATAGCGTGGGTGATATCGCCCGCCAATTGAACCGCAGCGTTAAAACCGTGAGCACCCAAAAGGTGGCTGCGATGCAGAAGCTGGAAGTGCTTAACGATCATGCCTTGCTGACCTATTGCATCAAAGCGGACCCCTTCGAATAGCTGTAGTGCTCTTCCAGTGCAGGAGTCATGTTTGCCATGCCGCAAATGAAAGTCTTATTGGCCGACGACCATCCGATTGTGTTGATGGGCGTGCGTGAAATCATTGAGCGTGACCCGCGTTTCAAGGTTGTGGGCGAAGCAATGAGTTCCTCGGAGTTGATCGACAAAATTTCGTTACTCAAGCCTGATGTGATTATTACCGACTACAACATGCCGGGTGACGATCAATATGGTGACGGCACTCGCCTGGTGGAGTACCTGCGCCGGCATTTTCCCGAACCCAAGGTATTGATCCTGACCGTTATAACCAATGCACAAGTACTGACCTGGCTGTATGAGCTGGGTATCAGCGGTGTCATTTCAAAGAGCGCTGGGCTTGAGCAGATCCTGGTGGCGCTGGACGCGTTCTATCGCCAAGGGCACTACCAGCAGGACCAGCCGCAAGGGGCCTTGAGTGAGGACGCCGATGACCTTTCACAAAGGCTCAGCCAACTGACGGTCAAGGAGTTCGAGGTCCTGCGTCTGTTCTCTACGGGGGTGAGTGTGAGCGATGTCGCGCATAGCCTGAACCGCAGCATTAAAACCATCAGTACCCTGAAGATTTCGGCGATGCGCAAACTCAATGTCGACAATGATCAAGCGCTGCTGATCTTGTGCGTCAAGGCCAATCTGTTTGCCTGACGCAGCGGTTTACAGATAGATCATTTCCATCAATAGCGTTGAGCTGTAACTGCCGATTGCGGGCAGTTCCTCCCCGGTCTTGACCGGCCGCACTGAGAGCTGGAGCTTGAGCCGCGTTTCTTCAACCGGGAAGATCAATTGCTCGCCCAGCTTCAGGTCAATCACTTTCAACGTACTGGTCATGTCGCTCAGGCGGGTTTTCAGCCCCAGTCTGTCGAGCGTGGTGCGCAGTGTGCTGCTGTCAAAAGCACCATTGCCGGCGCTGAAACGCAGGTGTACCTGGCTGCCTTTGATGCATTGAAAGTCCAGGCTGACATCGGTCCAGCCGGTGATGTCCGAGTTCAGCGAGTTGAGGTTTGTCTTGGGGATATCCACGCTTTGCGAGGCCGGGAAGTTGGCTGTGCAGGGTGGTTTTATCAGAGTGCCGCCCACCTCTATCAGGGCGGCATCCTCTGCACAGATGGCCGGGCTGAGCAACAGCGCTGCGGTGGACAGCATCGCCACCCACAGGCTCACTCTGGCGAGCATGGACATCTCACAGGTACTCGATACTGATAACAGCCGAAGTGCTGAATGCACCCTCGGTCAACGCACCAAGGGCAATCAACTTTGCTTTCATACTCAGGTCGACCGTGCCGCTCTGGTTGGTCAGGTTGCGTTTGGTCCCGGTAATGTTGGCCGCCGTGCTGTCGCTGTTCCAGAGCAATGAATAAGCCAGATTGGTTTTGCCCGTTGAGGCCTGTGTGGTTGAGCCTTGAATCGTGCGGGCTGCCAGAATGCTCACCGCCAGTACCGAGTTGGCCGGGCAGGTCATGGTGAGGGGGATGTCGATCAGCGCGGCATCGGCCACCTGGTCATAACGCAGGCTGCCGAAGTTGGCGGTCAGCGTCTTGCTGCTGGTCAGGTTGCAGGGCGGACGCGTCAGGGTGCCGCTCAGGTTGATGGTCACAGTGTCTGTTACGGCGTTGGCGGTCGAGCTGAGCAGGCCTGCGAACAGTGTCGCAGCCAATGTCAGGGATAATTTCATGGTTGAGCTCCTTACTTGATCAGAGATAGGTGATGTTGAGGGTGTACTGACTGTAAAAATTTCCGGTAGGCGAAACACTGGTATTCAGGCGCGGGCGAAAACCAAGGCTGATGTTGTTGCTGCCATTGGTCAGCGCCAGCGTGCGTGGGCTGTTGAAGCTCACTGCCGTGTTGGTGTCAGCCCAGGTGGCAGCCATCGACAGACCGGCCAGAGTTGTGGCTGAAACGCCCGGGCTGCCGCTGATGGCCGCCTGGGTGGGTACCAGCGTGGCGGTCGCTTGCGTACCGCGAGTGCAATTCATGGTGATATTGGCAATTTGCTGCGAACTGGCGAAGTCATTGCTGCTGAGTGTGCCAAAGGGCAGGTTGAGGGTTTTTGCCGAGCCCATCGAACAGGCGGGCTGGATGACCCGGAAGCTGAGAATGACGGTCTGCAAGTAGTCGCCGTAAGCCTCATAACCTTGGATAGAGGTGTCTGTGAGCGTGACACTGACCATGTAGTTGCCAGGCGTGACGGGCGCCGTTCCATAAAGCAGAACGTTGTAGGAAAAGGTGTTGCCCACGTACAGCTGCACACAGCTCCACGGCATGCATGTAGTGGTCGCAGTCCCGATGGGCAGCTCGGGAACCATCAGTCCAGAGTTGGTATGAAACACCTGGACCTTGCTGCCTCTGCCCTGGTTGTAGAACTGGCTGTGCTGCAATGACGCGCCAAAGGGAAACCAACGGGTAACCCGGCAGTTGGCTGTCATGTTGGCGGTATAGCTGGTGGATGGCGCAAGGTCGCCCAGCTGAATGATGCCGGTGGTGCCCGTAGGGGTGCATGCGAGGTTGTTTTCAATCAGTGCAAACGCTTGCTGACTGACAAGTCCCAGCAACAGGCAGAGCAGCAACAAGCAGACTTTGACCAGCCCCGGACGAGATGATTTGACGTTTGATTCATGCATCGGGAGTACCTTGAGTGTCTGGCGATTTGGCATCGCAACGGATGGTCAGTTGCCCGATGCCAGTCTCTGACAGGTTGTAGGTGTTCAGGTCCAGGTCCTTGGCGCACCAAGGCTGGCCGTTGACGTTGATCAGCAGCCGCGCCTTGTCCGGCACGCCAGTCATAAATACCCGGCCCTTGTCGGCTACCATCGCGCTGCTCAGCAGAGTGCCCTTGGGGTCATACAGCTGCGCTTCGGCGGCGAAAGGGGCGGGCTTGCCAGTGCTTGAGCTGACGCTGACCAGCAGGCGGCGGCCGTTATGGGTTTCGAAGTTGGCCAGGACAAAGGCACCACGATTGGGGGTGACTTCCTGTACCAGGTTGGCAATGTCGGTGTTGTCCGACAGTGAGTCAGTGTTGAGCGATACCTTGTTTTTGCGGTACGGCTGCGCCGAGGGAATAATCGTGTAGCCACTGCCGTTGGTCTTGATCCCGCTCTTGGTCAGCACGCCCACATCGGCGGCGCCGGGGGTGGCGACAATGATGTTGGTCTCGCCCAATGGCTGGGTGAACATCACGGTATTGCGGATGGCAACCACGCCGCCTTCCACGCCATAGTCCATCTGACGGGTGTTCTGATCCTTGTTATAGGAGCCGTGCCAAATGGCATTGGCCGCGTTGTAGCGGGCCGCCACCGAGCCGCCGAGCACGCGGTCATCGTCACTGATCTGCTGATTGATGCCCAGGTTGTACGACAGGGCATCGTCCTGCAGTTGCGAGCCGCTGAAGGTGGCATTGCGGCTGGCATTGCCGGCGGAGTCCTGGTTGGTGCTCAGGCCGATGCGGCTGCTGCTGCCCGGGCTGCCCAGCGGCAGGCTGACGCTCAGCGACACGCTACGGATGTCGTCGCCCATGCCGCTGTTCTGTGACAGCCCCAGGTTGTAGGAGGCGCTGGCAACACTGAAGCTGTAGCCCAACTGAATGGAGGTATTGCTCTTGGCCCGGTTCCAGTAATCGGTTTTGGTCAGGTTGGCGTACATGCCGCCCCAGGTACCGAATTGTTGCGATACGTTGGCGGTAAAGCTGCTTTTCATATGGCCGGTCAAATAGGGGGAAAACGCCGCACTGTTATTCAGGGTTTCATCGACATAGGGCTCTAGCGAGTTGTTGGAGCGTGCGTTGATTGCCTCGTTGAAGCTGTAATAGCCGCTGGTGGAGTAGCGATAGCCAATCAGGCTGAAGCTGGTATCGGTCAGATCGATGGATTTGGAGTACCGGAAGCGATATGACTGGCCCGACAGCGTTTTGGCGTCTGCGCCCATGTCTTCGCTGATGGCATGGGTCACGTCCAGGGAAATCGCACCAAAGCCGGCAAAGTCGTGGGCAAAGCCAAGCAGCGCCGATTTGTATTGTTCGCTGACGATGCTGCCACCGAACAGCGTGGTGCCCTCGGTCAGGCCGCGGCGATAGGTGCCTTGTACAAAACTGGGCTTGGGCGAATTCTGCGCGCCTTCTGCCGGGCGATACTGGCCTGCGGTCACAGCGTAGCTTTGCTGGCCTTCACGCAACATGTAAGGCACAGAGGCAAATGACTGGATGTAGACCTGGCGCTCGCCATTGGGGCCTTCGATGGTGACTTCGATATCGCCGTTGCCCGCGGTCGAGTACAGGTTCTTGAGGGCGAACGGACCTGACGGCACCCACTGTTCACTGATGACATAACCGCGCTGGCGCAATGTCACCAGCGAGCGGCCGTTGGCAACCCCACGCACTACGGGGGCAAAATTACGCGCATCATCGGGCAGCATGTCCAGATCAGAAGCGATCCCCACGCCGCGGTAAGAGATGGTGTCGAACAGATCGCTGTCGGTGGCGCTTTCACCCACCGTGGCAATGGCCATAAGGTTGCCCAGGTCGCGCTGGACATAGGTGTCCACCGATTTCCAGCTGCCGTCGACGTTAGTGCCTTTTTGCCAGGTCGAGAAATTGCGAAAGCGCCAGGCGCCGCTGTTGAACCCGCTATGAACACTGCCGAACTGGGATTGGCGGCTGCCGAACTGGTTCTCGTAGTCGCTCCCGGAAAAACTGTAGTTGGCGAAGGCCACCTGCTCGCCATCGCTCCAGGTCTTGCGCCGGGTTTCAAACGGCACGCTGCCGATATACGCCTGGGGAACCTGCAGGCTCAAATGCTGCTTGTTGAAGTCGTAATCGTAGGTGACGCCGGTAAGGTCACGGTTGAAGTACACGCAATTGTCGGCGCTGATGTCCGCATTTTTCAGGCGTGTGGGGTCAATTCCCAAATCCATCAGGGCCTGAAGGCTGAAGCAGGGGAACAGGCCGTTGGGAGTCGATATCTGGCTCGCGGTTTCTCGCACAAAGTGCAGGTCGCGCTGCTCCACAAGCCGGTCATCCACTGACAGGTCAACCCGGTAGATCCCCGGAAGTTGACCCTGGCTCATGGCTTTTACTTGCTCGGCCACTTCGCTCGAAGCGTTGCCGCCGCCAATTTCCAGAAAAGAAGAGTCAAAACTGTAGTCTGCATGCACTGCGGTTGTTGCAAGACCTGTAGCCGCAACGGTCATCGTGCTCCAGCACTTTACTCGGCGCGCGAAGGCGCACATGCGCAATCGCAGCATGAGGGGGGCCTTCCATTCAGCGGATTATTCAGTGATCAATGTGGGGTAACGGGTGCGGCCTTGACTGTGCTGCCGTACTCGTTGATGTAGCTAAGTTCTAGGCTGTCGCTGTTTTTCAGCGCTATCGGAGTGGTGACGGTGCTGCCGGGCTTGATAACCTCGGGCATGCCTTTGCTGGCGCTGTTGTTGACCAGCAACTCACTGACCACTACGTTGTAGCCTGACGGGTTATGCACCGCCAATTTCCCGCCTTCGGTCCGCCACTGAAGTTTTTCAACAGCTTCGGGCAATGTGCCCTTGAGGTTGGCAGGGCGATAAAACAGTTTGATCGTGGTCTTGAGTGCTATTTGCAGCACGTTCTGGTTACGCTGTTCCTCGCTCTTGGCCGGGATGGCTTTGACATTGAGCAAAAACAGACTTTCTTTGTCATCGGGCAGGTTCTGAGCGTTGGTGGCAATGATGCGCAGAAGGTTCTGGCCCTTGGCATCCAGGCGAAACAACGGCGGTGTGACAATAAACTCATCGGCGCTGGCGTCGCGGTCATCGAACGGGCTGACCCACGACTGCACGAGATACGGCACACCGTCATCACCCGAGTTTGAGAGTGCAAGGTTGGCTTCTTTCTCCTTGCTTTGATACACAACGCGCGTAGAACCCACGTTGACGCCTGCATGAACCTGGGGCAGCCAGAAGCTTGCTGCCAGTGCCAAAAAGGCTGCAACTTTTAAACGCATTAAGATGTCCTCTGGTTAACGCCAGAGCTCGCGATCAATCGCTATCAACCGCGAGCTCTTCGTTAAATGCATAAATTACTTGTAGGTAACGTCGAAACTGGCCAATGCATTGACTTTACCGGTGCCGATGCCACGCACACCCGGGGTCTCACCCGAAGCTGCGGTGTCGGCAACCAGGCGAACATAGGATGCGGTGAAGTCGAAGGTGTTGGACTGCGGACGCAGAACGTAATCGTTGCTGGCCGTGTTAAGTGGCAACTTGTTACCGGTGCGCGCGTCGTTGATCTGGATACCAACGCCGGGTACCTGGTTGTCACCGGTCATGCCCAGCACGGTTGCATCAGTGCCAGCTTGTTGGCCGCTGAATTTGATGGAGGCGTTTTTCAGGGTCGAGCCGCTGCAGTTTTCCAGCGAGATCGAAAATGGTGTGGCGCCAGCAGTGGCGACAGCCCCTACAGTGTTAGGGAAGTCGGCAATACGGACCTGGCCCATATCAACCGCTTTTTTAACGCTTTCGCTGTTGATGGTGCATGCGTTGTCGTTGATAGTGCCGGTGAATTCAACCTGACCATCAGCCGCTTGAGCGGTAGCAGCAGCCATTACGATCAGCAGCGAAGAGCCACAAAGCGCGGTGTATTTGCCAAATTTATGAAACATGAGAGAAGCCCTCTACAAACCAATGATGTGTGATTTCCATTATTTAATGCCCCCCCTGCCAACGGCTCGCCGCGGCAGGTGATGCAAAGGATGCAATTGCCAGAGGAGAATCCCCATCAGACAATTCCTGTTCGGCTTGCTCAGGCCATTTCGAGGGCGCAGAAGTGGCGGCTCAAGGCTCGTGGCGAGCGCAGTGGGGGCTGGCGGATAGTGCAATGTGTAACCCTTTGGCTAGCAACAGGCTTGCCTATTTCCTCCCAGGTCATCGACGGCGCTAAATCATGAAGCAAGCTAAGGTACGTCTCGGTGCGCTGGCACTGAGCTCACTCAGACTTAACAAACTATTGCTCCTGCTCACCGGGTTTGCCCTGCTGCTGGTGAGCATGAGCTATTGGGCGGTTAATCGAGTGCTGAAGGAGGAGGGCGAGAAGACGGATTTTCATTTCGCGCGGCTGATGGAAAGCATTCATGAGCATGAGACCTTTTTGCGTATTGCCGTTCAAAGCTACAGTCAGGCCAATGAAAACCTGCTGATAGATAGCCAACCGCACTCGCACGAGGTACTGATCCGTCAGGGCGATGAGCGCTTGTTCCAGAACCGTGACACGGCCAAGTCATTGCCCTTTACGGTGAGCCAGCGAGACAAGTTCACCCATGCCGAAATGCAGGGCGTCTACTCGCTCGGTGTGCAGTTGACCGACCTTTTCACGGCTTACTGGTCCGATTCCCACTATGTGGCGCCGCAGGTATTTGTTTTTTCCCCCAGCGATCAATTCACTATTGCGGTGCCCGGTATTGAGGGCACGCGGCAGTCCCCCCTGTTGCTCAAAAGCAACTTTTTCGATGTGACCAAACGTTTGTACGATGAACTTATGGTGCATCGCCATGCCCTTGGCAGTGATGAGCTGATCTGGATAAAAGCTCCGCAGGACCTGATTCAAAAGCGCAAGTACATTGTCGGCGCCGTCGGGCTGAATCTGTCGCGCAACTTCATGCCACCTGGGGCTGAAGCCAATGACCTGGTGATCCTGAACGCGTTACTGGACGTCAGCGATATCGGTGATCTGGAGCGCTTGCTGATGCACCCCACCAACAGCCGTTTGACCTTGATCTCGCCTGCCGGCGATGTATTGCTGGGGGACGCCGGGGATGTCGAGGATCTGCCCCTGGGCTTGAGCATTACCCGCGATGGTCTGCGCTTCAAGCTGAGTTCGGGCGGGGCCACGCCCTGGGTCGGGTTGTACGCGATCAGTTATCAGAACTTCTTTGGCTATGCCAAATGGCCTTTGGCCGGCGCGGCGGGCCTGCTGGTGTTGTTTGGGCTGATCGGCTGGCGCTTCAACCGCTGGTACCGCAAGCAAATCATCGAACCTGCCCAGCGTGCCAGCCAGTCCCTGGCCGAGAGCGAAGAATTCAATCGGGCCATGCTCGACAGCGCACCCGTGGGATTGTGCGTGGTCGAGCGCAGCACGGGAGAGATCCTGCTGGAAAACCAGAGGGCGCATGAGTGGCAGGGTACCCCTGAACTGATTGCCCTGCTGAAGCGCGATTATGGTGAGCACGAACTGGGAGAGGTCCAGTTGGAAGTCGCGGGGCGCTATCTGCAGGCCTGTTTTGTCTTTACCCGTTACAAGGGCAAGAACGTGGTGCTCTGTGGTTTCAACGACGTCACCCGGCATGTGGATGACGCCAACCTGATGGAGCAGGAGCGGCGTTCGGCTGACGAAGCGAGCAAAGCCAAAACTCTGTTTCTGGCAACCATGAGCCATGAAATTCGTACGCCTCTATACGGGGTACTGGGCAATCTTGAACTGCTGGGCCTTACGTCTCTGAATGAGCGCCAGCGTGAATACCTGCAGACCATTCAGCGGTCGTCTACGGTGTTGTTTCAGTTGATCAGTGATGTGCTGGACGTCTCCAAGATCGAGTCCGGGCAAATGGCTGTCGAGGCCAAGTCCTTCTGTCCGCTGGACTTGTTTGAAGACTGTGTGCGCAGTTATTCAGCCGCGGCGAGCAATAAGGGCTTGAAGATTTTTGCCTGTGCCGACGCGCAGTTGCCGCCATTGTTGAGTGGCGATGCGGTACGTATTCGGCAAATCATCAATAATTTGCTGAGTAACGCAATCAAGTTCACCGACACCGGCTGGGTTGTCTTCAGGCTCAAGGTGATAGGCATCGAACAAGGGCAGGCCGCGTTGCAGTGGCAGGTTTCCGATACCGGCGTGGGGATCAGCGAAGGGCAACTGACGCGCCTGTTCAAGCCCTTTTCCCAGGTGGGTGGCAGCGAACGTGCAGGCGGTGCGGGGCTGGGCCTGTCCATTTGTGCGAGCTTGAGCGAGATGATGGGCGCGAATTTGCGGGTGGTCAGTGAACCGGGGCTTGGCAGCAGCTTTTCGTTGCATATGAGCTTACCGGTTATCGCCGGCTCACTGGGTAGTTGTGCCGATATCGACCTTGAGGGGGTCCGTGTTTACGTGCGCGCTGCGCGCAATGATATAGGGCAGATCCTGGCAGACTGGTTAAACCATTGGGGCGCTCGCGCCCAGGTTATGCCGGCAGCGCTTCCTCCCGACTACCCTGCAATCCTGCTGGATCTGGACCCTGACCAACCGCTGACAGTGCCCTGGCAAGGTGAGCGGCTGCTGGCGACCGAGTCGGGGGGCAGCCAGCCGCAAAGAACTGCCCGTGGCTGGGAGGTCAATGCCTATGATATTCGCGCCATTGGCAGAACGCTGATGCAGATCGCCCATGGGGCTGTCCCCCAGGCGTCCGCCAGTGTGGTGCCCTATGCCGCAAACCTGGAATTGAACGTTCTGGTCGCCGAGGATAACCCCGTCAATCAGGAGATCCTCAGGGAGCAGTTGGAAGCCCTGGGGGTTCGGGTCACGCTGGCAGACGATGGTGAACAAGCCCTGTCGCGCTGGAAGGAAGCGTCGTTTGATCTGGTGATCACCGACGTCAATATGCCCAGACTCGATGGCTATCAGCTGACGCGCCGCTTGCGTGAGCTTGACCCGCGGGTGCCGATTATTGGTGTGACCGCCAATGCCCTGCGTGAAGAAGGGGAGCGCTGCCTGGAAGCGGGAATGAATGTATGGCTGGTCAAGCCCCTGAGCCTGACCACATTGCGCCAGACCTTGTCCGCCTTGTGCGCAGCGCCTGCCGAGCTGCCTGTTGGCGTCCATGATGCCCCCGATGCACCCCTGCAGACGGATAATCTGCAAGACTGGATCAGCCTTTCGCCAGCCATGCATCGGCTGTTTATCGCCACCATGCAGGAGGATCTGGCGCAGGCTCAGCTGGCGTTGCAGCAGGGCAATACCTCGAAACTAATCAGTTATGTGCACCGGATGCACGGTTCTTTTGCCACGGTGGGCGCTGTCAATTTGGCTGAGGCCTGCAATCAGTGCGAAATTGCCTTGTTGCGTGAGCCCTTGAACCCGGCCTCCGTCGCGGCCAATGAGGTGTTGCTCGAACGTTTGCGCAGGGTGGTCGCAAGGCTGGTTGACGGGGCGTTATATCCCGGCAGCCAGTAACGTTACGGCCACGTTCAGCGGGCTTGCGGATCTGCCGGTGATCACAGTGGCCGTTTGTTGTACCTTGGAATCGTCCCTCCCAACAATAATATGGACGTTTCCATGGCCTCTAACCCTGCATTTCACGCTTCTCCCATGCCCACCCTGCTCGATGCCCTGCGCGAGCTGCTCGGTGAGCGCCTGAGCACTGGCCGAGCCGAGTGCGAGCAACACGGCCGAGGTGAGTCATACCACCCGACCTTGCCGCCGGACGCGGTGTGTTACGCCGAGTCCACGGCCGAGGTGGCGGCCATCGTCAAACTCTGCGCAGCGCAGCGAGTGCCCATCATTGCCTTTGGTGGTGGCACTTCACTGGAAGGCCATGTAGGCGCTACCCGGGGCGGGGTCTGTATCGACCTGAGCCGCATGCAGCGAATCATCGCCGTGCGCCCGGATGATCTGGATGTCACTGTGGAGGCCGGGGTAACCCGCATGCAGCTGAATGCCGAACTGCGTACCACCGGGCTGTTCTTTCCGGTCGACCCGGGCGGTGAAAGTACCCTGGGGGGCATGGCAGCGACCCGCGCTTCAGGGACCAATGCGGTGCGTTACGGGACCATGCGCGAAAACGTGTTGAACCTGACCGTGGTGCTGGCTGACGGCCAGGTGATCAAGACCGGTGGGCGGGCGCGAAAATCATCCGCTGGCTACGACCTCACGCGCTTGTTTGTCGGCTCGGAAGGCACGCTGGGGATCATCACCGAAGTCACCCTGCGCCTTTACGGTATTCCGGAAACCACCTGCGCGGCGGTGTGTACCTTCCCGACGATAGCGGCGGCGGTCAGTTCGGTGGTGTCGATCATTCAATATGGCATTCCAGTGTCACGGGTCGAATTGCTCGATGCGCGCACGGTGCAGGCGGTCAACCGTTTCTCGCACATGGGCCTGGTTGAAACGCCGACGCTGTTTTTCGAGTTCGCCGGTTCCCCGGCCAGTGTGGCGGAGCAGGTGGAACTGACCCGGGAGATTGTTGAAAGCAATGGTGCATTGGGTTTTCAGGCGGCTGGCGATGCTGATGCGCGCAATGCCCTGTGGCGTGCCCGGCACAGTGTCCACTATGCAATGCAGTCCATGCGGCCGAATGGTCGGATCTGGAGTACGGATGTCTGCGTACCGATTTCGGCGCTGACCCGGTGCATTGCCGAAACGGCTGAAGATGTGGCCAGGGTTTCATTTTTCGTAGGCATGGTCGGGCATGTCGGGGATGGCAACTTTCACCTGGGGATGGTGGTCGACCCGGGCAATGCCGCAGAACTGGTTGAAGCCGAAGCGCTCAATGAGCGGGTTGTCGAGCGCGCCATTGCCCTTGAGGGCACTTGCACCGGAGAGCATGGCATTGGTTCGGGAAAGATAAAGTTCATGCCCCTGGAGCATGGCGCCGCACTGGGTGTCATGCACCTGGTCAAGCAGGCTCTCGACCCTCTTGGGCTGATGAACCCGGGGAAAATCCTGCCCCAGGGGTGATATCAGGCCTGGGCGGTGATGTAAGCGCAGGTAATCATTGGTCTTTTTTTTATTTCGTGCTTGACGCCCCGACGGTAAAACACGTTTAATTGCCGCCTTGCCCAGATAGCTCAGTCGGTAGAGCAGGGGATTGAAAATCCCCGTGTCGGCGGTTCGATTCCGTCTCTGGGCACCACAACAGCAAAACCCCTGATGCCTTATGGCTTCGGGGGTTTTTTGTTTTCGGGTGGAGCAAATCTGTTCTGCCTATCCCTTTGTCGCCTCGTCACTCGTTACGCCTTTCAGGGTGTTTACTTTCAATAAGGCTTTGTCTTTTGAAGAGGTGGGTGCGATGAGCAATGAACAGGCAGTACCCGAGACTAAAGGCGTTACGGTCACGTTGCTGGCCACCATCGACCTTGGCCCCGAGATCGAGGGAATGGCAGGGCGCCAGCTTCGCATGCGTAAGGTGACGATTGAGCCGGGGGGCGTTTTCGGGCCGGTTCACAACCATACAGACAGGCCTGGCACCGTCTATATCCTTCACGGGGTTATCACTGACCATAGAAATGGTATCGCCACGGAGTATGGCCCGGGTGTGGGCTGGCCTGAAGACAGGCACACCACGCACTGGCTTGAGAACAGGGGAGTGATTGAGGCGGTGGAGATTTCAGTCGATATCGTCAGGCAAGACTAAGCCCGCATCAGGCGGCTGCTTGATAGTCGCTCACTCGAGCGGAATCCGTAATGGGTGACGTTGTGAGCGCGCGCGTCACCAAAACCAATAAGGCAAGAACTTGGGGGTCGGTTCATTGGCCAATTCCAGATGGTAGGTAATGGCGTTAAAGAAAAACATGTCCAGTACGAGAAAAGTCGCCGCCCCAAAAGAGAATGTCAAAAACTCGCGATGTGGATGTGAATAAAGGCGTGACTCCATCCAAGGGCGAGCCGCGGCAAGAATAATCAAGCCCGTCATTGCACCAAGGTAGTTCGGTTGAACAGGGGACGCCGCAAAGTGACTATAAATAAATGCAAACAGAAGCATCCCGAGGCCAATAACGGGTAGTCTCAAGCAGAACTTCAGCAGTTTGTCTCTGGTGTTGGCGAATCGTTGGCTTCGATCTACAAAGATATAGGCCGCTAACAAGGAAATCGCGGGTGTGATTGAAAGTATGTAACGCGCTTTCTTGGCACTTGGAATTGTCAGCAGTACGACCACGACAAGAAACCAGGCCGAGAGATACAAGAGCATGCTTGTCGACGGTAGAGGCGACGGTGCAAAAAAATCTTTGCCCTTTCTGATGATGACGTTCAAGGCAATAAAAACGGTTACACCGTAGGTCAGCAAGCCGGCAGAGAAGTAGAAGTAATAACGAGGTGCCTGGTTACTGTCAAATCGCCCCAGCCCTTGCTTGACCAATACCTCCTGCAAGAAAGCATGTCCACCTTGTGCGTAGGCAGCCGCTATCAGCAGCAAAAGGGCAGCGCCCAGGACCAGGCCGGCGAGCAGGCAGAACACAACGAGCCTGCGCCATTGCCGGCTCAGCAGGTAATAAGAGGCGACTACACTGGCTGGGACGATCAGGCCAACAGGACCACGGAATGCAAAGCCCAGCGCCAGGGCTGCGAGTATAAGCAGCAATCGGGATGTTTGTTTATGCTCGTCTCCTGCACAGGCCAGATAAAAACATATCACGGTAAAAAGTGCAGGGTATATATCCATTGATAAGGAGTTTACGCCGTCCAGAAATGACCAGGTGAATAGCGCGAACACAACACCATATGCGCCCCATTTCTTTTCCTGCCGTTCACCCAGCTTGTATATGAATACCAGTGTCAAGGCGGCAGCAATACAAAAGGGCGTCGCCAGGGAGAGAAGGGATACTTGGCCAAATGGCAGTGAAATCAGATAAACGAGGAGCGTATGGGTCACTGTGTAGTCGGGATAGGGCTGCAGGTCATCAGAGATTGGAAAAAGCGTCAATCCGTCCTGGAACATATAGTGGGCGAAGTCGACGAAGCGTGTTGTGTAATTGAGCACTGCGGGCCTGTATTGCAGGGCAGCAAATAGGAAAAAAGACATTATAAAAATAACGGAGCAGGGGTATTTAAAAGTGACGTATTTAAGTGCCTTCATATAAGCGGCTCTCCAAAAACGCGCAGGCTAGCATTGTTTTTTTTAGGTAACCCAGATTTAAAAAGTAAATATTTATTATATTAAAAGTGTCAGGGAATAGTGGGGCTACCTGTCCATTTCAGATCATGGGCTGCGAACAGGTGTGAAGCAGACTGATTCGGATCGGTCATGACGTAAGGGGGGGGAGGCGATTTCTGGACGCAGTTGCCAGGTTATTGGCCGAGGGCTCGCAGGATGCGACGGGGAGATTTGGGAGGAGACAATAAGAAACCCCCAGACACAAGAAAGCCCGCACTAGGCGGGCTTCTTGTACTGTCTGCAGACTCATGGAGACTTCTGTAAACAAGCGTTTGGTGGCTACACAGGGACTTGAACCCCGGACCCCAGCATTATGAATGCTATGCTCTAACCAACTGAGCTATGTAGCCGATGGCGCGCATTATTCCCTCGTACGGGGGGTGTGTCAAGCAAATATCTAAAAAAAATCTTCGTTCTATCAATTGCTTAAGGTTTTACGGCGTTTGCATGGAAAGATCTTGTAAAAGAATGGCACATTGACGGATCTGCAAGCGCGCATTCACCTGTCGTACGGAAACCCAAATGGCTCTTAGCAACGCTCAAACAACTACAATCGCGTCCCCTCCAGCCCCTCAGTCAAGCCCATTGGTCATGCGCATTATCGGCGCCGTGGCCCTGGCGCATCTGATCAATGACCTGATCCAGGCCGTACTGCCGTCGATCTATCCGATGCTCAAGGCCAAATATGACCTGACCTTTACTCAGATCGGACTGATAACCCTGACGTTTCAGATGACCGCTTCGCTATTGCAGCCGTGGGTGGGTTACTACACCGACCGTCATCCCAATCCGCTTTTGTTGCCTGCCGGGATGGTTTGCACCCTGATCGGGATTTTGATGTTGTCTCAGGTCGGCAGTTTTCCGCTGATTTTGCTGGCCGCCGCCCTGGTGGGTATTGGCTCTTCTACGTTTCACCCCGAAGCTTCCCGTGTAGCGAGGCTTGCTTCGGGCGGGCGCTACGGGCTTGCGCAATCGACCTTCCAGGTAGGTGGCAATGCCGGCTCGGCCTTTGGCCCGTTGTTGGCTGCGGCCATCATCATTCCCTTCGGTCAGGGTAACGTGGCCTGGTTCGGCCTGTTTGCCCTGTTCGCCGTTGGGCTGCTGTATGTCATCAGTCGCTGGTACCGCAACCATTTGAATCTGTTCAAGCTCAAGGCCGGGCAGCAGGCGACTCATGGGTTGTCGAAGCAGCGGGTACTCGGTGCCCTGGCGGTGCTCGGCTTGCTGGTGTTCTCCAAGTACTTCTACATGGCGAGTCTGACCAGCTACTACACCTTCTTTCTGATCGAAAAGTTCGACGTGTCCGTGTCCACCTCGCAGTTGTACCTGTTCCTGTTCCTGGGCGCAGTTGCGGCGGGCACGTTCTTTGGCGGCCCCATCGGTGACCGTATCGGCCGCAAGGCGGTGATCTGGTTTTCAATTCTCGGGGTGGCGCCGTTTACCTTGCTGCTGCCCTATGCCGACCTGTTCTGGACCAGTGTGCTCAGCGTGATCATCGGTTTTATCCTGGCGTCGGCATTCTCGGCCATTGTGGTGTATGCCCAGGAGCTGGTGCCGGGCAATGTGGGGATGATTGCCGGTATCTTCTTCGGCCTGATGTTCGGTTTTGGCGGGATTGGTGCGGCCTTGCTCGGGCATTTGGCGGACATTCATGGCATCGAGTATGTGTACACCCTGTGCTCTTACCTGCCGTTGTTCGGCGTGCTGGCGATTTTGCTGCCGCGAACGAAAAAAGTCTGAGTCGGTAGTGGGGGCCATTCCCTGGCCTTGCTCCGGGCGTGCCCTCAATCATGGACCCCTCTGAGCATCCGTGGCGGGCACTAGCAGTGGGTGGCCATCTTGAGTTGTTCGCGAGCTCGCGAGATGCGTGAGCGAACTGTCCCTATAGGGATTTCCAGAGCGCTGGCGGTGTCGCGATAACTGCTGCCGCTTTGCACCGATGCATACAACGTGTCGCGCATTTCGATGGGCAGCCGGTTGAAGGCAATCAGCGTGAGCTCAAGCCTGCGGTGAGTCTCAAATTGACCATACAGGTCGGGGCTGTGGTCCTGCTCATGGCACTGCGTCTCGTCGAACTCGCAATGCACCGGCCTTGCGTGCAACCGACGAAAATGATTGCGAATGAGGTTCTGGGCAATGCCGCACATCCATGTGCTGAGCGTTGCCTGGCCGTTGAAGCGTGCTTTGCTGCGCCACGCCTCCAGGCAGGTCAACTGAAAAATATCCTCTGCATCTTCGGGGTTCAGTACGCGCTTGTGGATAAACGCTTTAAGCTTTTTTTGAAGTTCAGTCGACAGATCCAGAAAATCGGGGGCAGGGGGGGAAGCCTTATCAAGGTGATCCATTTTTTATCCTCAGGGTGAGTGCTATCGAAAATGGTTTCGACAAGGACCTCCCAAGCATCGCCTGTGCCAATTTGCGGATCGAATATAGCCATCTGATTTATATGAGCTTTACAGGTTTTTAACAGGCGCGGTTGTGCCGGATCTTGCGTAGCGGACCTTGTGCGTGCGCCAGTTTTTTCAAAAACATGCCAATGCTACTGCCAGGGAACCGCTTGCCTGTGATCAACCACACAGGTCAATGAAACCTCCTGACTTGGCAGCGCTATGAAAGTTGAAGGGCGAAACGACACCGCGCAGATCCTGCTCTCTTCTCGGAGCGTTGGGGGGCAGATGCCCCAGTCTTCTGCGCAAAGTGCCGCTGAAGAGGTTGGCATGTTGTTCAGCCAGAAAGCCGAAAGCAGCAGCAAGGCATTGGCTCAGCGCGCGCTGCGCACGGTAGATAACCGGGTGCAGAAGGTTGAGGGTATCCAGCAGTTAAACGAGCTCTATGAGCAACTGGGGCATCCCGCTCAGCTCAGCCTGGGGCTGCTGACCCGGCACGTTCGTCTGGCACTGGCGTCAGACTCAGGGGTCGAAGCCTTGCTGGCGTTGACCGGCGACGACCCGGCCCGCACCAGTGTTGTCTTGCAGTACATGGTTGCTCAGGCCCGGGCACAAGGGCGTGAAGGTGATATCGAGCGGGTGCAGAAGGTTCAGGCACAGTTGCATACCCGCTATGACCGGCAAATTCAGGCGGGCCTGAATATTGCGCTGGCGCTGGCAGCAGCCGAAGGCGATGCCGCGCTGCGCCAGGCTGTTCGCACGCTGTATTACTCCAGTGTGGTGCGCAAACAATCACTGCCGAGCATTATCCAGGCCTTGCTGGCTTTATTCGATGAAGAGAGGGTCAACGACGGGTTGCGCGTGATGGCGCGCGCGCTGGCGGATGATATCGCCGCCCACCGGCCCTCGGTGCCGAGCATCAGGCTGCGTACTCTGTTGAGCGGGCTTCAAGGCTGCACCCAGTTGAGCAGCCTTTTGCACAGTTGCCGGTGGTTTATTGAGCGATTGTCATCCCGCGAACGGCAGGCCGAACTGTCGCCAGTCTGCCTGTTGCAACGTCTGCTGGGGTACGCGGGCACGGGCATCGATAGCGATGAGGTGCAAAGCCTGAGTCGTGAGTTGGGTGGCGAAAACCTTTCCAGTCAACTGGTCTTGCTCAATCAAGTTTATCCGTTGATTCAGCGTCTCCCGTTGGCCGTTTGGAGTGACCCTGCAAGCCGTCAGGACGCATTGCAGTCTTTTTTGAGCCTGATGGGTGAGCACACTCAGAGCGAAGGTATCGTCCAGCTGTGGGCAGGGCTGACGAGACCGATTCGATGAGGCTCGTCAAATGGCTCAGTAAAGGCCCTGGCAGGGTGGCAAGCCCGGGCGAAGTGCTCGGGGCCGTGGCGGTGCTGGGCATTGTTTTTATCTTTATCGTGCCCTTGCCGACCTGGCTGGTGGATGTGCTGATCGCGCTCAATATGTGCCTGGCCAGCCTGTTGATCGTGCTGGCGCTTTATCTGCCCAACCCTTTGGCATTTTCCACATTTCCTGCACTTTTGCTGCTGACCACGATGTTTCGTCTGGCGTTGTCGATTGCCACGACCCGCCTGATCCTGCTGGAGCAGGATGCGGGCGAGATCGTCGAGGCCTTTGGCAACTTTGTGGTGGGGGGGAATCTGGCGGTGGGGCTGGTGATTTTTCTGATCATCACCATCGTCAATTTCCTGGTGATTACCAAGGGTTCGGAACGTGTCGCTGAAGTGGCGGCGCGCTTTAGCCTGGATGCGCTGCCGGGCAAGCAGATGTCCATCGACAGTGACCTGCGTGGCGGGTTGATCGATGGTGCACAGGCCCGATACAAGCGTGACCAGTTGTCCCGGGAAAGCCAGATGTTCGGTGCCATGGACGGCGCCATGAAGTTTGTCAAAGGAGACGCCATCGCAGGCCTGGTGATTGTGCTGATCAATATCCTCGGCGGGTTTTCCACGGGGGTAGTGCAACACGGGATGAGTGCTGGCGAGGCCATCACGCTGTATTCGGTATTGACCATCGGTGATGGTCTGATCGCGCAAATTCCGGCGCTGTTGATTGCCTTGACCGCGGGGATGATCATCACCCGTGTCGCCCCCGACGACCAATCGCCAGGCAGCCATGTCGGGGCACAAATCGGCCAGCAGATAACCCGTGAACCCAAGAGCTGGATGATCGCATCGGCGGCCATGCTGGCCTTCGCCGCCCTGCCGGGAATGCCCGCCCCGGTGTTTGGCTTGATTGCCCTGTGTACGTTTGCGCCGGGTTTTTACTGGTGGTCGCGAAGCCGCAAGGCTGAGGCGTTGGAGCCGGCGCAAGCAGTGCAGGTGGCCCCTGAACACAACGGCAACGAAGATCTGAGAGTGTTTGATCCGACACGCCCCTATCTGTTGCAGTTCGCCAGTGCCCATCAAAGCCTGGAGCTTACTGAGCGGCTGATTCACGGGATTCGTCAGGTGCGCAACAGTATCGTCACCCGTATCGGGGTGACACTTCCCAGTTTTGAAATAGAATACAGCGACATGCTGCCCGAGGATGAGTTTCGCTTTTGTGTTCACGAAGTGCCCACGCTCAAGGCGACTTTTGATGAACGACGGGCCGTGGCACGGGACAGTGTCACGGATGCTCCTCAGAGTGCTCTCAGAGGCAGCGAGCAAAGAGATGAACGGGACTGGCTATGGCTGAACCCCGGTGATCCGCTGCTGGCCCGGGAGGGCGTCGAGTCGTTCAGTGCCCATGCCTTGATTGTTGAGCGCATGCGTCAAGCCATGATGATCAGCGGGCCGCAATTTTTGGGGTTGCAGGAGAGCAAGTCGATTCTCGGCTGGCTTGAGCAAACCCAGCCTGAGCTGGTTCAAGAGTTGCAGCGGATCATGCCGCTGTCCCGGTTCTCTGCCGTTCTGCAGCGCCTGGCCAGTGAAGGCGTACCCCTGCGGGCGGTACGCCTGATTGTCGAAGTGCTGACCGAACATGGCCAGCACGAGCGCGAAGTGTCAGCGCTGGCGGACTATGCGCGGATTGCCCTGAAGTCGCAGATCTATCATCTGTACAGTCAGGCTGACGGTCTGCATGCCTGGCTGTTGTCTGCCCATAGCGAAAACCTTTTTCGTGAGGCATTGCGCCAAACCCAAGCGGGCGTGTTCTTTGCCCTGGACAATGAGCACAGTACGCAACTTGTGGCGCTGCTCAAGGAGGCTTTTGCACCGCGCAAGTGCGACGCAAGCGTATTGCTGGTGGCGCAGGATCTGCGCAGCCCGTTGCGCACGCTGTTGTTCGATGAATTCAACCATGTGCCGGTCATGTCTTTCGCCGAGTTGACCGGCTCGGCCAAGGTCAAGGTGCTCGGGCGTCTTGATCTGCAATTCGACGGTGTGCTGCGCGAGGCCGTGTCTTGAGTCCGGGGCATGGCTTACCTGATGGCGCAACCGTGGTGTTCGATTTGCAGCAGCCTGGCCAGCTGTTCGAGTTGCGAGTGCTGAGCGGTTTGCATGAGGGGGCTGCACTGCCTTTGTTCGGTGAGTGCTGGAGCATCGGTGCCCATCAAGATGCCGACCTGGAGTTGTACGACCCTGGCGTTGAAACCAGGCATGCCCGGTTGCACTGTGTGGACGGGCGCTGGACAGTGCAGGCGCAGGAAGGTCTCTTGCAGGATGAAACCGGCACTGCCCGGGCACAGATTGCCGATCTGGCTGCGGGTAAGGCGTTCGCCATTGGCGGGATACGCTTGTGCATCGCCAATACGCAAAGTGCCTGGGTGGATGAGCTGGCAGAAGTAACCAGGGTGCAGAGCGAAACGGCCGCCGCGCGCTCGGGCATGGTGCCTGCGCGCCGCCCTGGCAAGTGGCTGGCGCTGGCCCTGAGCGTGTCGGTGCTGATATTGGCGGCACAAGTCTGTCAGCCTTCAAACACGGCACAGGCACTTTCTCCGAAGCCATTGGCTGTCAGTGACAGGCGTCAGCTTGCAACAACGTATCAGGTCCATCAGCAATTACTCAAGATGTTGATCGAGCGTGATCTGGACAACGCCATCCGGCTGCAGGTGGTTGATGAGCAAATCATCCTGGGCGGTGATGTCGGCAAGGACTCGCTGGCACTGGTCTCGCGGATGCTCGATCGCTTCGAGGCGCAATTTGAAACGCCGGTTGCGATCATTAATCAGGTCCAGGAAATCAGCACGGCACTGCCCTTCAGGATCGTCCAGATAATCGGTGGCCAAAAGGCCCATGTTGTACTGGCAGACGGGCGTCGGCTGTTTTTTGGTGACGAAGCGCAGGGTGTGCGCCTGACTGCGATCGACAACCGCCGAGTACTGTTTGAAGGCGCGCAGCGCTATGAGGTGAGCTGGTGAACGGCACGATCGCTGAGCGCCTTGAGCGCTGGCGGCAACGCCAGTTCACGCACCTGGCGGGTTTTTCACCGGTAACCCTGAGCGGTCGGCTCCTGCGGATCAATGGCATGCTGCTGCAATGCTGCCTGCCCCAGGCCCGCATTGGCGAGCTGTGCCGGGTTCAGGCAGGGAGCAACGCATGGATACTGGCAGAGGTCATCGCCTGTGATCAGCAGGACGCCACCCTCAGTGCTTTGGCGAGCCTCGAAGGTATAAGCGCAGGAGCGGCCGTTGAACGCTTGGGGGCTGTGCATCAGGTTCGCGTCGGCAATGATCTGCTGGGGCAAGTGCTCGACGGGTTTGGCCGACCGCTTGCCGGGGGCGACGGGGGGGGCTTTTCCTGGAGGCCTTGTGAGGAGGCCAATGCAGTTGTATGCGAAGCCCCCTTGCCCACTCAGAGGCCGCGCATCGGTCGCGCTTTGCCAACAGGGGTACGGGCCATCGACGGGTTGTTGACCCTGGGTGAGGGCCAGCGGGTCGGGCTGTTTGCCGGTGCCGGTTGTGGCAAGACCACCCTGCTGGCCGAAATCGCCCGCAACGTCGAGTGCGATGTGATCGTGTTTGGCCTGGTTGGCGAGCGCGGTCGCGAGCTGCGTGAGTTTCTTGACCATGAGCTGGATGAGGGGCTGCGGGGCAAAGCCGTGCTGGTGTGCGCAACCTCTGATCGCACAAGTATGGAGCGTGCGCGGGCAGCCTTTACCGCAACTGCTCTGGCCGAAGGTTTCCGACGCAAAGGCCGGCGGGTTTTATTGTTGATCGACTCATTGACGCGCTTTGCCCGCGCTCAGCGGGAAATCGGTCTGGCCGCTGGCGAACCCTTGGGCAGAGGCGGGTTGCCGCCCTCGGTTTACAGCCTGTTGCCACGTCTGGTAGAGCGCGCAGGCCTGACTCGCGAGGGGTCTATCACCGCGATCTATACCGTACTCATCGAGCAGGACTCCATGGGCGATCCGGTAGCCGATGAGGTTCGATCCTTGCTGGACGGGCACATTGTGTTGTCCCGCAAACTGGCAGAGCGCGGTCACTATCCGGCGATAGATGTGCTGGGCAGCCTGTCACGGATCCTGAGCAATGTGGCTGCGCCAGAACATATGCAAAACATGGCCGCGTTCAGGCGATTGCTGAGCGCGCATCAGCAGATCGAACTGCTGCTCAGGCTGGGTGAGTACCAGGCGGGCAACGATGCCCTGACCGACCTGGCCGTCGAGAGCCGCCAGCGTGTGGAGGCCTTTTTGCGTCAGGACTTGCGCGAGCCTGCAACGTTTCAGGAAACCCTGGAGCACTTGAGCGAGTTGACTGCCCATGTGCCCTTCTGAAAACCGCCCGCCTGCCACCGAGCCCTTGCGGCGCCTGCGCCAACATCGGGCCGATCGGGCTGAGCGTTTGTTGCACATCAAACGTATGGAGCTGCGAGCCCTTGGCCTGAACATTGAGCAGGCCCGTTCGGCGGTTGAGCAGGCCAGGCAAAACGAAAACCGGCAGCAAGCCGAACTGACCGGCCGCTATCAGGGGCAGGTGGTGTCGCCCAGGACCCTGTCGGGCTGGGACGAGTCACAGCGCCAGTGGGCGGCTCAAACAGCGCAGCAGGCAAGTGCCTTGCAAGCGCTGCTCGAGCAGCAGCGCGTGGTTGCGATCCATGTCGAGAGTGCCCGCCAGTACGC
This sequence comes from Pseudomonas bubulae, assembly GCF_900618535.1. Classification (GTDB taxonomy): domain Bacteria; phylum Pseudomonadota; class Gammaproteobacteria; order Pseudomonadales; family Pseudomonadaceae; genus Aquipseudomonas; species Aquipseudomonas bubulae. The sequence continues at coordinate 42,782 of NZ_UYJA01000003.1, forward strand.
GGGTGAATGCCAGAGAAAGGTCGAAAAACTTCTGGAATGGTCGATGTTGCTGGCAGAGGAGGCGGGATGGCCGAGTCATCAGGAGTAAACCCGGTGCCGTTGCCATTGGCCCGGTATCTGCCTGCCGCCCCGGCGCGCGCAGCCGACTGCAAACTGTTTGCAGACAGCCTGGCAGGCGCGGATAGGGGCTTGGCACAGGTGTTGTCCGAGGCACTGATGCCCCGTGCACCGGGGGCAGGGCCATGGCCAGTGCAATTTGTGCTGCATCTGGCACATCGCGGGCGGGTCAGTGTCAGCGCCCGTTATGAACATCATGGCTGGCTGATCATTTTAAAGGCGCAGCAATCCGCCACCCGACAATGGCTCTCCCGTCAGCAGCAACCCTGTCAACGGCGTCTGGCCCGTGCCTTGGGGCAGGTCGTCAGGATCCGGTTACTGCAGGAGTGCCAGTGATGACGGTAGCGCCGATCACCTTGCCACAGCTGGACGCAACCACGGTCCAGGCCTGTTGGCGGTTGGGTCGTGGCCTGCGCTATTCATTTCAGGTCGCAGGCGAGCCCGGTGAGCTTTTGCTGGAACCGGGGCGGGCGCCAGGGGGTGGTGCGTGTGTCTCGTTCGAGAGCCGCTGTGGGGTCTTTACGCTCAGTGATGCAGGGCCCTTGCTTAGCCTGCTTGGCGAGTGCCCGGTGGTGCTGGCCGAGACCGGCAACGATCCCCAGTCATGGTTTTGGGCGCATTTTGAGCAGCGCATGAGTGCGCAGTTGAGGGCGCTTTTTGGCTATCTGCGGCCCCTTGCCGACAGGCAGGTGGGCGCATTCGAGTGCTGCCTCAGTGTAGTGCTGGGCCCATCGCGAAGTGTCGGCCGATTGATGCTGGCGGCCCACAGCCTGTTGGCGCTTTGCGAGGCGGGGCAATGGCAGGCAGTCAAGGCGCCGTTGCCCGATTGCTTTGCCGTGCCTGTGCCCGTGGTGCTTGGCTATCTGCCGTTGACGGTTGAGCAGTTGCGCAGGGTACGGCCAGGCGACGTGCTGGTGCCGGAGCGCCTGTTGTTCAGCGGTGATGGCGTGGGGCAGTTGAGGATTGGGCGGTGGCGGATCACATCGCAAATTGATGATGAAGGCGGGCGTCGCTGCCTGACCGTGTGTGCTCTCGAGGAGTCGGCTGTGGAAGAGGTGATGTTTGCGGGTACGGACGTTGAACGGCATAAAGGCAATGAGCCGTTTGAAACCTTGCAGGTAGAGCTGAGCGTGCGCTGTGGCGCACTCAAGTTGAGCCTGGGTGAGCTGCGCCAGTTGGCCCCCGGCATGGTGTTGAACATCGAGGGCTATGACACGGGCATGGCCGGGTTGTACTACGGCGACCGGCCGATCGGTCACGGGCAGTTGGTGGAGGTTGAGGGGCGCCTTGGCCTGCAACTGTCGCGCATCAGTTTTTCGCAATGACCGTTCAAGGGATCGATCCCTTTCTGCTGGCGCTGTTTCTCGGCGGCCTGTCACTGATGCCCATGCTGCTGATGGTGTGCACCGCCTTCCTGAAAATCTGCATTGTGTTGATGATTACCCGCAACGCCATTGGTGTGCAGCAGGTGCCGCCGAGCATGGCCCTTTATGGAGTTGCCCTGGCTGCAACGATGTTTGTCATGGCACCGGTGGGGTATGAAACCGCCCAGGCCCTCAAGCAGACGCCGCTGGATATGAGCAGTGTGCAAGCCTTGCAGGAGAGCGGGGAGGAGGCAGTAAAGCCCTTGCGGGCCTTTATGGCACGCAACACTGCTCCCGATGTGCTGACCCATCTGCTGGATAACACTGCGCGTCTATGGCCTGCGCAACTGGCGCAAGAGGTCAAGCGTGACGACCTTATCCTGCTGGTACCGGCATTTGTGCTGTCGCAGCTACAGGCAGGGTTTGAAATCGGTTTTCTGATTTACATCCCCTTTATCGTGATCGACCTGATCGTCTCGAACCTGTTGCTGGCGCTGGGCATGCAGATGGTCTCGCCCATGACCCTTTCATTGCCGCTCAAGCTGTTGCTGTTTGTGCTGGTTTCGGGGTGGACACGTCTGCTCGACAGTCTGTTCCTGTCCTATCTGTGAGGCGTCCATGGAGCCGATTTTGCTGTTCAAGCAGGGCATGCTGCTGGTGGTGGTGCTGTCTGCGCCACCGCTGATCGTGGCTGTAGCGGTGGGAGTGCTGACCTCGCTGGTGCAGGCGCTGATGCAGGTACAGGACCAGACGCTGCCCTTCGGCATCAAACTGGTTGCAGTGGGCGTCACGTTGGCGCTGACGGGGCGCTGGATCGGGGTTGAGCTGATTCAATTGATCAACCTCACCTTTGACATGGTCGCCCGCTCGGCGCTTTAGAGGGAACACCCGATGGCCCCACAGATTGCGTTTCTCGAATACCTGCCCAGCCTCGCCATTGCGATGGCGCGCCTGTATCCCTGTTTTTTTCTGATCCCGGCATTCTGCTTCGAACATGTGCGCGGCATGCCCCGGCATGTCATCGTTTTTGCGCTGGCCCTGATACCTGCCCCGGGTATTTATCACGCCTTGTCGGGCGTGAATTACACCCTGCTGGCGCTCGGCGGTCTGATGCTCAAAGAGGCCATGCTGGGCTTTTTGCTGGGCATGCTGCTGTCCATGCCGTTCTGGCTGTTCGAGTCGGTAGGGGCTTTGCTCGATAACCAGCGTGGTGCCCTGATCGGCGGGCAGCTCAACCCTTCGCTGGGGGCGGATGCCACACCTGTCGGGCACCTGTTCAAGCAACTGAGCATTTTTTTGCTGATGGTCACCCTCGGGCTGGGCAGCTTGACCCGGGTGATCTGGGACAGCTACCTGATCTGGCCCCCCACGCTCTGGTTACCGACCATTGCTGCGGATGGTTTTGCCGTGTTTCTTTCTTTGCTCGGCGATACCTTCACGCATCTGCTGCTCTACGCCGCGCCCTTTATTGCGCTGTTGTTGTTGATCGAATTCGCTGTTGCCCTGTTGAGCCTCTACAGCCCGCAGTTGCAGGTATTTGTGCTGTCGATGCCGGCCAAAAGCCTGGCCGGGCTGGGCTTTCTGCTGCTCTACCTGCCACAACTGGAGGAGCTGATCGTGGGACGGATGAGTCTGCTGGGGGATCTTGGGCACGCACTGGGCCAGCTCTTCAAAGTAGGTGAGTCATGAGCGATTCGGGTGAGAAGAAATATGACGCCAGCCAGAAAAAACTGCAGGACCAGCGCAAAAAAGGCCAGGTTGCGCAAAGTCAGGACATCGCCAAACTGCTGACGCTGGCGGTTATCAGTGAGGTCGCCTTGATCACGGCTCAGAACAGCCTGCAGCGTTTTGGCCAATTGCTGATGCTGCCCGTTTCACTGGTCGGGCAACCCTTTGGTCATTCGCTGCAGGCCGTGTTCGTCGAGGCGGGTTACCTGTTTTTTGACTTCGCCTTACTGATGACCGGCGTTGCAGTCTTGATGAAATTAATCAGCAGCTGGCTGCAATTCGGCTTTCTGTTTGCCCCTGAAGTCCTGATCCCGGACTTCAACCGGCTCAACCCGGTCAATCAGGCCCGGCAGATGTTTTCGGCCCAGTCACTGTTGACCCTGCTCACCGGCCTGATCAAGGCACTGCTGATCTGTGCGGTGCTTTACCGAGTGATCGGGCCTTCCCTGGGGGCGTTGGTCGGGTTGGTCAACGCTGACTTGCCGGGCTATATCGTCGCGCTGATCGCCTTGTTCCGGCATTTGCTGCATGTGTGCCTTGGCCTGCTGCTGGTGCTAGCAGTGGTTGACCTGGCGTTGCAGCGGTATTTTTTTGCCCGGCGCATGCGCATGACCCATGTCGAAGTGGTCAAGGAGTACAAGGGCATGGAAGGTGACCCACATACCAAGATGCTGCGTCGGGCACTGGCCCAGGAGCTGGCCCATGAAGAGCCTGTGGCCCCGACTCCGCCGTTGGAAGAGGCCGACATGCTGCTGATCAACCCTACGCATTTTGCCGTGGCGCTGTACTACCGGCCGCCACAGACGCCTTTGCCGACCGTGATTGCCAAGGGGGCTGATGCCCGGGCACGGCGAATGATCGACAGGGCACGGGCAGCAGATGTTCCGGTGATTCAGTGTGTGTGGCTGGCTCGCACGCTGTATGGCATCGAGACCGGGCATTGCATCAGCCGCGAGACCCTGCAGGCGGTTGCGCTGGTCTACCGCACTCTGCGAGAACTGGATGATGACGAGCGCCGTGAAGTCATCGAGTTGGCGGAACTTGAGCAACGCTGATCGGGGCAGGAACCGGGCGCTATTACATGGTCACTCACTCTTCATCAGCCAGTCAGAGTTGAGCAGTCATGGACGTCAATTTTTTTGAACCCGCAAAGCCAGCGCCGTCAGAAATGCGCGGCACAGCCTCCCCGAACACTTCTGGCCCCACCGAATCGGTGCAAATGACCGGTTTTCGTCATTATCAGCAGCCCTCTCTGGCATTCAGCGCCAGCCTGGTTGAAGGAAAAGTCGTGACCCAAGGCTCGTATGTGGGCCAGGACATTGCCGCCCAACTGAATCAGTTGTCCAGGCCGTTCAAGCAAGATGCCACTTACGCAGGCCCTGCCCGGAACCTGCGAATCAGGGACGACAAATTTAATGTATTTCATATCCAGTCCACCCCTGCGGCCGCTGCAGTACTTAAAAGCAGTCTTCCCCTGAGTTTTTACCCGTCGCCCCCGATCAATCCCGGGCGTGCCCATCTGGGGCAGATAAGCGGTGTGCAAACAACCGCCGAAGGCGGCCAGTTTCGTGTGGTCGAGCAACGCCTGTACCGGTTAGAAGCACAGACGCTTCGTTGGTTGCCCGACAAGGACGAGGCCCGATACAGCCGTATTGGCTTGAGTGCTCAAGGGCAACTGATGAAAGTGCCGCAGGGGGTCGCAGACATGAGCATTGATGGTAAAACGCAGGCGAGCCTTGAGGGTTTCACGCTAAAAATCAGCCGCGACACAGCCGATGCTGCTCTTTGTCTTGTTCCCGTCAACGAGTCGGGTAAACCGGTGCAACTGGCGCATCTGGGGCTGGCGGGTGATGTGCTGTACGCCTCGACACCTCAGGGTGAGTTTTTGTGCGCGAACCTGCGCAATGCCGAAGACGGGCAATTGGTCATGCGCCCTGAACCACTCGATAATCTTGAGCAGCTGCATCAGGGCGCAGTCAGCATCAAGGGCTTTATGCATGATGATCAAGGCCGGCTCAACGCCCTTGTCCTCGACTCCCGCCGCCAGTTACACAGCACCCCTTTGAGCCATGGCCCTGATCAGGCATCGGGCTGGAACCTCAGTGATGTGATCCTCAGAGTGAACGACACAGGTTTGCCCGAGCCAGGGCTGCAGACACTCGCCGGTAGTGTGGACCTTGGGCCGCGGGGCAAGGTTGCGCTTGAGGGCAACACATTGCTGTGCTGGAACGAGCGCTCACAGCAATGGGATAAAAGCGCTCACCACAATGTGGAGCGACTGGAGCGTGGCCTGGATGGTCGCGCTTATGTATTGCAAGGTGCAGAGCTGAAAGCGCTGGCAATCCATAAAACGCGGGATGCTGCGTACAGCGGTGCCAGTTATGACCTGACACCTGTTAATGATGCTCATGCCCATATCAACCTTGGTGGCGCCATGGTTGAGAATAACGAGCGAAAGATCACCGGTTTTGCTATCGATAACGCCAGGCAATTTGTAACGCTTGATGCTGAAAACAAGCTGATTGCCCACGTCAACGGAAAGGCCAGGGTCTTGACCTTTACCCGGCCTAAAGAGCTTGTGGCGCTGGCACTTGACCGTCAGGGAGATCTGTATGCACAGACCGGCGCCGGCGAACTGCTCAAGCTCGACAAGGCTCACTGGCAAACCCCTTGCACCTCAGCGCTCACCTGGACTCCCGTGCCGGTGCCGGACAATGCGCCGGTCAAGTCGTTGCGTATGGGAGCAGGTCAGCAATTGATCGTCAGCTGGGGTGAAAACAATGCGCAACAAAAAAGATGGGGTGAACACTATCGGCAGTTGATTGTTTCAGCGGATGGTGACCCGCAATGGAAACCTTTAACGGCACACTCAAACACCCCCGCGAGATCACTGGGTACGGTGTTGGGCAACGCTGAGTTGAAGAGCCAGGACAACGGCACCTCCTGGGCCGTGACCTCCGATTGTTTTGGCCACAAGACTGAAGCCCTGTCGGTTGATCGTGGGGTCATTAAAAGTGCTTTAGCCCATTTTCATCCTGTTCAGGGGATCAAGAATATCGGCCTTGGTATCCAGCATGATGTTAAAGGGCGACGCGGGCTGGCAGACCTCTACGCGGATGTGCGGGAACTGCAGGGGCTATTGCGTACGCTGGCGAGCGTGACACCCCGTACGATGGATATTTCAAGTCGCCTTGACCGCCTGGGCGAGGGCCAGCCAACCCAGGCCCTGGCCACAAAACTCAAGCGTTTTCTGAGTGAGGTAGAAGAGTGCAGCGTGCAATTGGCCAGGCGATTGGGCGACATCAAGGGAGCCCGTGTGATCCCGGATTATCTGCCCACAACGAGTGGCAAACCCACTGAAGGCTCAGCGAGCAACCTGTCCCGAATTCGCCAGTCCTTCGAGAATATGGGGTCTTCAAAGTCTGATATCACAGCGGCCTTGCTGCGCAGTTACGAAAAACAGGGTGTTTGTTTGTCGTTGCACGACGCTGGCCTGAAACGTGATTTGAGCAATTCGACCGGGCTGATCGAGAGCGATTTGATTCAGCACGCCCGCACACTTTTCAGGCTGGTCAAACTGGTCGACCGGCTGGAGGGTAAAGCGCCTGATCAGGCCGAAATAACAGCCCGCCTGGAGAGTGCGATAGAGAACTATCAAAACAGCCCGGTACACAAGAAAACATCGCAGAGCATCAATGGATTGAAGCAGGCAGAAACGCTCTATAACAACTTCAAATTGTTGGCCAGGGACTTGGGTACCCCGGGATCAGCGCTCAATTTTCATATAACCACTACCTTGGGGCTCAATCCACAAGAGACGGTCAAGCAGGCTCTGCTGCAATGCATTCAAAAGTCTGAAAGCGGCCAGTCAGTTGCATCGAGCCGGAGCAAAACCTTATCGGCATCCCTGTTCTTACTTCCAGTCCCGTTGCTTGAAATCATAGGGGGTGTTTCAAGAGACAATACCAACGGCATAACGCTGACTCGAACCGATCAGGGGGTCAGCGTTGACATCAATATGGGCACTGGCCATACCGTCACTGGTTCTGTAGGCGTCGGTAACATGTTGCTTCCCTCCGAGGTGCCACTCGAAGGCCGGCTCAGGGTAGGGGCTGAGACTACATTGGCGTTGACGCATGAAAACGAGCAAAGCGTCAGCTTTGATATCAGGGAGGCAGATTTTCCCGCAATGATGGCCATCCTCACCGGGGAGAAAGGGAACGTTTTCGACTTGCTGGATCTTGGCAGCAATCACAAGAGCGGCACGAGCTCGAAAAATGCTTTGGACTTGAGTGTTTCCGCTCATGTGCAGCCCCGCTTTCACATGTTGATGCCGGAAACCTCGAATACACCTGGTGGCCTGGTACGTACTATGGTGAATGCGGGGGGGGGGCTTCAACTGTTTCATGTTGATCAACGCAGCGCTGTCGTCTTGGGGCAGGATGAAATAACCCGGGCCCAAAGCGTGAATACCCAATGGTTAGCCAGAGGCAGTGCCTCTTTAGGTATGGCGCCGGCCAATGGCGCCTTGTGGACTCAGCTCGGTGCCGATGGACCTACGTGGGTGCCGTATATCACGAGTGATTCTTCGTTCACCCTGGGGTTTGATCGCAGTGTTGCCCGCAGCATGCGTTTTACCTTCAAGCAGCCTGCTGTGATCGATCAGGCGCAAGTCAATGGATTACGCGATGCCTTGTCCCGGCATTCTGCGCCACTCAAGCAACACCTGACCTCGTTTGCAGCACAGGGCCCACTGGTGGAGCAACTGCAACATCTGCATCGTCTATTCATTCAGCTACCGTCACCCGCTACCCGTTCTGAAGAGCACCATGCCCTCAATGAACAGCTGCAAACCTGCCTTCACCAGGAGGCGCTGGCCGCACAAGGTCGGCGAGCACTCAAATCAGTTGAAAGAACGGTTTCCTATGTGGGGGTAAAAGGTGGCCCTGACCATGAGTGGCTGAATGACGCTGCGCCTGCTAACAAGGCGGCAATTCTCCGGCTGTTTGCCCAGCAGCCACAATTCGAGCGGATCATCAACGACCTGGAAAGCAGCCAGGGCACCTCGGTAGTGATCAGGCTGGAGGTCAAGCCGAAGGTGCTGCGCATGATTGACAATCAGATAGGGGATGGGCCTAACGCCATAAATGATGTGCAAAAGGCCCTGGAAAACCCGGACAACCTGCGGATTAAAACCTTGGCTGTAAGCTATACGGCAACTAGAACCGACGCTATGAAGACCCCCATTCCTCTTGTGGCCTACTCCAGCAGGGCAGCCTTGAGCAATTCCTGCAAACTCCTCAACATTGAGTTGAAATACGGTATGGATCAGAACACTCCCTTGCGCGTTGAGTTCAAGGATACGTTGCCCTCGGCTCGTATTCGGGAGCTGAATCCCGAGCAGCTTGACCAAAAGATCCGGCATGGCCGCAGCCCTTTGATGTAATGATAATACCGGCCTGGCTGATAATCAGACAGGCCGGTACATGGGGGTGGGGGCTAAGACTCTGCGCAGGATCGGATGCGTGGGTTTGAATGTCTTCAGATCACCGGGGCAATGGGTCGTTGCACGGTTGATCTAGGGTTCCAGAGGCACAACGTGATGGTCTGAACGTTCAGCATACGAGCCTGTATCTGTACGCATGTGTGGTGGCCACCAGATCACCAGCGTCCTGGCGCTGGAGGCCGGGCGCGCGCACAGGTCTGTACGGCAATCCGAGGTGCAGCCTTGCAACAGTCCAGCCAGGGCCGCCGCCATGGCAACTGCGATCAGCCGAGTCATGGCGTGGCCTCCAGCAATGATGGCCGAGACACGCTTGATTGTTCGTCGGGGTCGGGTGCTCGTGTCGCGATAAACACCTCCGCACGTTCGCCGGGCGCCAGCCACGGAGTCGGCCAGATACTCACCGCCAGGGTGCCGGCAGTGCTGCAATCACGTTCATCGACGCGCACCCGGCTCTGGCTCTGGTTGTGCAATACCAGTAGGGCCACGTTGTAGTCCTCACTTTCGTACCACTGATGACGCGCGGTATCGACCTTCAGAGACGTGAACGCTTTGCACAGGCTGCCCGTCCGGGGCGGCATCGGCATCGCTGTGAACCGGCCAGGCACGTGGCCCGTGACCAGTTGGCGGAACACCCGGGTAATATCGGAGCGCTGAATCACTGGCTGCTTCGCATCACGCCGTCTCAATTGGGTCAGCGCTGCCTCCAGTTGCGCCTGATCCGATTGTGGCAGGTAGCGGGCAGGGTTGGTCTGGTCGCCAATCAGGCGGGGTGTCAGGATAAACAGCCGCTCACGGCGATTTTTAGTGTTCTGCGTGGACGAAAACAGCAGCTTGCCCAGCCAGGGGATATTTCCCAATACGGGGACTCGATTGCGGCTGTCGACCTCTTCAGCGACATGAAAACCGCCGATGACCAGGGATTGTTTTTCGTGGATCACTGCCTGGGTACTGATGTTGCCTTTGCGAACATCCGGTGTGGAATGCTGCCCTGTGTTATCGGCAAAGGTGCCGTCTTCGATATCGATGATCAGGTGAATCTGATTGGCGCCACTGGCTTCGATTACCCGGGGTATGACCTGGAAACTGGTGCCGGTGGTGACCGGCATGATGTTGGCCACGCCCTCACCGACGGCCTGGATATATTGCGTGCGATTGAAATCGATAACAGCGGGCTGGTTTTCCAGGGTCATGATCGAGGGGTTGGATACCACCGTTGCCAGCCCGCGGGCTTCAAGCGCCTTGATCTCGGCTGCAAAACGGTCAGCCTGGATCATGGACACGGTTGTCGGGGAAGTGCCCGACAACCCAGTAGCCATCCCGAAACGGCCGCTCTGAAAGCCCCATTTCGTCCCCAGTTCGTTGAGTTGGGTGCGGTTGATATCGAGAATCACGGCGTCTATTTCCACGAGTTTGCGCGGGACATCGAGCTTGGCGATCAGTGCCTGATAGAGCGTCCCGCGTTCGCTGGCGTCGTAGATCAACACGCTGTTGTTACGTACATCGGCCTCCACGCGGATGGCGTTCAGGCCTGATGATTTCAAATCGGCGGTGAGCGCGGGCAGTGGTGGATTGCTTGAATAAGGCATGGGGGAGGCCGTGCCGGATACTGGCGAGGGGCCGGGGGAGGGAGCAGCGAACGGGCTCGATGACTTGGTATCGAGCAACCCGCGCAACAAGCTGGCGATACCGGGCACACTCAGTTTTTCGCCCCGATAATCGATCTGCCGGTCTGCCGCATTGGCGAACTGCAGTGTGAAAGTCAGCACATCCTGTTTATTGACGGGTTCTGCCCGTTTGCGACTGAACTGCCTGATCTGCTCGATATAGCGTTTGGGCCCGGACACCAGTACCACGCCGATATCCGGCAACTCGCCCCAGCCGAAACGCTCATCCAGCAGGCCTATCCGGGTCAGGGCCTGCTTCAGATCGGCAATGGTATCGTCCGCAACTTCAAGGCGGCTCGTGGTCTGCTGGTCAAGCGAACTGATGTAGAGCGTGTTGTTATGCACAAACCACTGGAAACGGTGTTCCAGTGCAAGCCGCTCCATTAAACCGGTGAGCGTGTCGGCGCGTAGCTTGCCGTTTACGACGCCTTGAAGCGCGCCATCAATCTGTAGTTGCAGGCCCACGGTATGGGCAAAGGCCCCTAGAAAATCAGGCACTGACAGGTTATTGGCTTCATGGGCATAAGGCGTTTTTTGCCACTCCTGTGGAACGGCGGCCATCGCCCCGTTGGCTAGCAAAAAAAGAGCTGGCAACAGGGTCCGTTGCAAGGAGTGCTTGAACCTGAGCATCACTGCACGGCATCAATAATGCTTTTGGTCAGGCTGTGCTTGAATCGGGTTTGCTCGTTGATCGAGAAACTGGCAATGGCCATTTTTTGTGAAGCGTCGAGGAAGCGCTGCATGTCTTCGGGGCTTGCTTGATTGTTCAGGGCGATCTCCTCCAGTTTTTTTTGGGCCTGGATAAAGCGGGTGTCAATGCGACGCTGAATGCTTTCGAACGAAGCCATAGAACCTCCATCAGTCAATACTCACCACTCAGTGGTAGCTCCTGCCGGATCAGTTCCATCAGTGGTCATGGGGATCAGCAGCGCCTTGAGCGTTGTGGCCCAGTCAATGCGCAGGTCGTGTTGCGCAGTGACCAGCACCAGAGCGAAGGGGTCGAGGCGTTCATCTGCTTGCAGTTGCCATGCGGTATCCGGGCGGGTGCTTAGCCACTGCCGTATAGGTGCAAGCATCTGCGGGTGGCAGCGCAGGGTTGCATTCAATGGCGGGCATTGGGCTGGCAGCAGTTGCGCCAGCAAGGCATTGATTCGCATCTGTGGCGGCACCTCACCGAGCAATCGCTCCAGAGCCTGATTGACCACTTGCGAGGCGCTGGTTTCAATCGCTTGGCACAAGGCGCCATGTTCCTGTTGCCAACGCGCCAGATGGGCATTGGCCTGTTGCCAGAATTCGCTGTGGGCCTTTTGCAGCAGCGTATCGGCAGCGTTTTCAGCGTTGCTCAGCAGTTCGTCTGCCTGGGCACGTGCCTGGGCCAGCACCTCATTGGCCAGGCCGCAATCGATCAGGTTCTGGCTGCTGATCAGTACCTGGGGCAGCCCGGTTGCGCCTGGCTGCAGCTCAATCGTGCGGCGTGTCAGCATGGTTGTGCCCCTCGTCGCGGGGTCGTGTGTGCCACAACACTGTTTGCCAGAGCGTTCGGAGTTTGGCCGGTGAAATGGCCGGCACCGGTTTTTGCTCCAGCGTTTCGATCCGTGCAGGGGCAAAGCGCAGTCGCAACCTCTGCCAGACCGGTGGTTCGAGCCATGCTCTGAGCAGTTGCAAGGGATCGTCGGCGGGCTCGAGCCAGTCCTGCGTGTGCAAAGCCCTGGCAAGGCGCTGGCACCACAAACGCTGCGTGTCATCCCGTGCAGCAGAAGGTGTAGTACGGCAGATACGCTCGACCCTTTGCAGCAACGCGTCATAGTGCGCCGGTTGCGCCAGTGCCAGCTGCATCAGGCTGGTTGTGGGCGCACAGGGCAGGCAGGGGGCGATACCCAAGCTCTTGCTGGCGCCTGCATGCTGGTTGCGCAGCAAGGCGGGCGATGCGTCAAGGATCTGCCAGTGCGGATGAGCGTAGCGCCATGGCAAGGCCCACCACTGTACCCAGGCATCAATGTCATTCATGCAGAGCCCTTTTTGCGCAGCTTTAACCATACAACTGGCGTAATGATTGCCAGCAGGCACCCTGTCACCAGTGCAGCGAACAGGCTTTTCCAGAACCCCAGGTCTTGCTGCGGCACCAGAAAAGGTCCGAAGAACAGCAGTTGCTGGTTGTCCTGAAACGCGGCGGCAAGAACAAAAACCGTGGTTATTTTGTGCGGGTTGTCGATTGCCATTGCCATGCCCGGAATGCTGCTGGCAACCATCCGCCGTACCCGCGACTGGATGCCGTCGGGGTCCAGTCTGGCATCGTGTTTGATAAACACCGAAGCGGATGCGGGCTGCACGGCCTCACCTGGCGCCACACGCTCGGGCAGTACCACATGCACGCGCGCGACTATCACCCCGTCAATGCTCGACAGTGTGGCTTCAAGCTCTTGTGACAGCGCATAGATGTAACGGGCGCGCTCCTCAAGTGGCGTAGAAATGACACCTTCCTTGCGAAAAATATCACCCAGTGTGGAGCGCTTTGTTCTGGGCAGGCCAGCCGCCGACAGCGAGTTAATCGCCCGGCTGATAGCTTCTGTTCTGACACGAATGGAAATGCCATTTTTATCGGGGACTTTTTGAGCGTGGACCTGTTTGTCTGCCAGTTCTGCAATGACTGCATTGGCCTCCTGTTCGGAGAGCTGGCTGTGAAGCACCACGCTTTCACCACAACCGGTGACGGCCAGCACGAGCAGGAAACACACGCTCTTGATCAGGCGCGCTGCCATGCGGTTACCTAAGACAGATTGGTGAGTTTTTCGATGGCTTGTGACGTCTTGCTGATCATCTTGGCGCTCAGCACGGTCTCAAGGTGGAGCGCCGACAGGGCCCGGGTGGATTTGAGCATGTCGAGGGGGTCGGTGCTGGTACTGGCTTTTTGCAGGGCCCTTGCGGCGGTACTCGACAGACCCGCTAAAAGTGCAGAGCGCTGTTTGAGTGGGTGGCTGGTCAATTTATCGGATATCTCGGTATTGGTTGCTTTAGTTGCCGTGGCAAGCAAAGAGGCGTTGAACCAATGGATATCGGCCAGTTCGGGGGTGTTCGAGGGTAGTTCAGAGGCACTCAAGACGGCCTGGGGGAGCTTCGAAGGAAAGTGGGTTTTCATTTGAAACCTCAAGCTGTGAGTTGTAGTTGCATGCTTGTGTGGCTGCACGCCCCGATTGGCCGGATGCCCCATTCGAGATGGGGCGGTATGAATAAAATCAGTACGAGATGGCCTTGGCAGCTGCAAAGGTTGCATTCATTGACTTGCTACTTGAGTCCATTACTCCGGCGGCTATGCCGTTTCTCGTGTCAACTCCCGTTTTGTGCATGGCGGCCGCGGCGGCTTTCCATTCCTGTTCGCGCGCAAAGTTTTTTTGCGCTTGGAGGGGGTCGTCGCCAGCACCGCGCGCCATTCCTGCAAAGAGTCCAAATAGTGCTCCAAGCATGGTCTGTATCCTCTTGGTTTTTTTTAGGAAGGTCAGAACGAAATTTTATTATTTATGTATATGTTCGTTGGAGCAGGATCGATGTTTTTGGTGTGAGTATTTGCCGGGTTTGCAGGGGGCATTCTTGTGTTTCCAAATCCGCCAAGTGCGTTGAGGACCTGGCTCGCAAAGGGCATTACAAGTGACAGTAAAAGGAGCATGTATGTACCTCTTTGGTTCGGTATCGGGAGTGCAACAGAACGTCTGTTCGCTATTTAAGTGTCGATATCCATGTAGGCAGTTCCAGTGGGGGTTGCTCAGTAAATGTCTAATTGTTTCATTCGGTGGTACAGCGTGCGTTTGGCAATCCCAAGTTCGATTACCACAGAATCGATACAATTAAAGTGGCGTCGCATGCAGTCTGCGATCAACTGCTTTTCTATTTGTTGCAGGCGCATTTTTAAATTTAGAATTGTGGATTCATGTTCACAGGGAGACGTATCCAGCGGGGGTAGCCCGAGCACAAAGCGCTTTGCTGCGGAGCGCAACTCCCTGACATTGCCCGGCCAGTCGTGACAGATGATCTGTTGTAGCAGCGAAGTGTTCGGTACCGGTATGGATGAGTTGAAATGCCGGGCCTCGCGCTGAATAAACTCCATAAACAAGGGGGTAATGTATTCGCGTCGTTCTCGCAAAGGCGGCAAGTGCAGATTCACGACATTCAGGCGATAGTACAGGTCGCACCTGAAATGACCTTGTGCCACCAACTTCGCAAGGGAGGTTTGGGCCGAGGCAATCACACGCATGTCCACGGGGATGAATGTTGTCGAGCCCAATCGCTCAACACCACGGGTTTCCAGAACGCGCAAAAATTTGGCCTGCAAAGTCAGCGGCATGCTGTCTATTTCATCCAGGTACAGAGTGCCTTTATCTGAAGCTTCTATAAATCCTGCTCGTGATTGCAGGGCGCCGGTGAATGCGCCCTGGGTGACACCAAATAACTGACTTTCCGCCAGACTCTCGGGGATGGCCGCGCAATTGAGTGCGATATAACGACCACGGCGCCCGGATAAGGTATGCAGATGCTCGGCCAATGTATCTTTGCCTGTGCCTGTTTCACCATGAAGCATTATGTCGATATTTTGTGCTGCCGCATTTCTGACAGTAGCGTGAAGTTGTGTGTCATCGAAAAAATATAGGCTTGAAGGCTCTTTGTCCGGGCGAAAGGATCCCATTGAATATACTCCGGCGCCATGTTTTTTTGTGAGGGGAAATTCGCAATGTTAAACAGGTATAAACAACGCTTTTTATTTTATAGTTTGAAGGTGTTGACGGTTTAAACCAAGGCCTGAACTGGCCGCCTGTCGAGAGCTAAAACACATAGACACGGTAAGGATTAGTATTTATTGGCGTAGGGATAGCGTGCCTTACCTCCATGGATCGGACTTCGTGGAGGTAAGGGTAAACGGGTATTTATTCGTATTTTTATTCAGGCTTTTTTCTGCTATCGCCCTGAGTCGTAAATCCGAAGGTCAGAAGGGCGCTTTCAACGGTGCTCAAGTGCTGCATGCACAGCTGCCACGGTGCTGACACAACATCGGCCGATTCATCGCCGGCTACGGGGATGAGTACCGGGTGTTCATCGTCGCTGGCGATCGAGGCGCACCCTGAAGCAACGTTTGCCAGCCGTTCGTGGAGGGAGGACGGTGCCGGGCCCTGTTCCTTGCGCAAGGCATCGGCAAAGGCTTCTGCAAACAACAGGGAGCTGGCGTATAAACGCACGGCGTGGCGCTCGTAACGGCTGGCAATGTCTTTGACTTCCCGTGATACAAAGCGCCCGCGCAAGGTCCAGCGGGCGGTATTGCGGGCCATGCTGATGCCGTTCTCCAGGGCAATAAGGCTGTCGTGGGCCCTGGAAAATATCTGCACGGCATTTTGAGCCTTGGCCGCATCTTGTCCTTCGAGAGCTTGCAGGCTTTTACCGAATCCCGACGCCAGCTTTTCGAGCAACTCCTTGGCGGAGCTGTCGATAATGCCGATCGGGTTGGGGGTCAGCAGTATCTGGCTGAAAACCAGCCCGACGCATGAGCCCACGACCACATCAAGCATCCGTACCACGCCAGCACTTTCCGGGCCTACGGCCAGCATCAGCACCGCCGATACACCGGCCTGGATGGGCACCACGGCCCCCAGGCCATAGAGTGCCGCGATGGCGATGGCAGAGAAGGTGGCAAAGCCAATACGCACCAACGGGTAAGCATCCGGCAACCACAAGGCGGCTTCGCCTACGATGATCCCGGTGGCGACACCCACCATCAGGCCCACCGCTTGCTTGCCATGACTGGGCAGGCCTGGAGCCAGGCACACCACGGCACTGATTGCGGCAAACACGGGGTGTATGTGACCGAAAAAATGCCGGGCGATAATCCACGCCAGTGCGGCGGCAATGGCTGAGGCCAGGGCGTCTCGCCAGCCCAGGGACCAGCGGGCCTTGATTTTTTCGACTATGGGGTCGGTATAGCGGCTGAGGAATTTGGCGCGGGGAATCATTGAGGCTCCCGATCATGAGGTGAGATGGCGTTAACCATAGACCGTTGTTGCGCCCCGGAGTGCGCCACAAACGCCAGGCCAAAAAAAACCGCGCCTGGGCGCGGTTTTTTATACGTGTGCTGTATTACACGTTGAAACGGAAGTGCAGGACGTCACCGTCTTTAACGATGTATTCCTTGCCTTCCAGACGCCACTTACCGGCTTCTTTCGCGCCCGCTTCCCCGTTGAACTTGATGAAATCGTCGTAGGCGATAACTTCAGCGCGGATAAAGCCTTTTTCGAAGTCGGTGTGGATCACACCGGCTGCTTGAGGGGCGGTCGCACCTACTTTTACTGTCCAGGCGCGAACTTCCTGCACGCCGGCGGTGAAGTAGGTTTGCAGGTCCAGCATTTCGTAACCGGCGCGAATCACACGGTTAAGACCAGGCTCTTCAAGGCCCAGGGCCTCCAGGAACATGTCTTTCTCTTCGCCGTCATCCAGCTCGGCGATTTCTGCTTCGATCTTGTTGCAGACCGGAACAACGATCGCGCCTTCTTCTTCAGCGATAGCCAGCACAACGTCCAGCAACGGGTTGTTCTCAAAACCGTCTTCAGCCACGTTGGCGATGTACATCACCGGCTTGGTGGTCAGCAGGTGGAAGCCTTTGATGATGGCTTTCTCATCTGCGTCCATGTTCTTGATCAGGCTGCGTGCCGGCTTGCCCAGGGTGAAGTGGGCGATCAGCTGTTCCAGCAGGGCTTTTTGGGCTACGGCTTCCTTGTCACCGCCTTTGGCATTGCGCGCGACTTTCTGCAGTTGCTTTTCGCAGCTGTCGAGGTCGGCGAAGATCAGCTCAAGGTCGATGATTTCGATGTCGCGTTTTGGGTCAACGCTGTTGGAAACGTGAATAACGTTTTCGTCTTCAAAGCAGCGGACCACGTGAGCGATGGCATCGGTCTCACGGATGTTGGCCAGGAACTTGTTACCCAGGCCTTCACCTTTCGATGCGCCAGCCACCAGGCCCGCGATATCAACGAACTCCATGGTGGTCGGCAGGATACGCTGTGGCTTGACGATGGCAGCCAGCGCGTCCAGGCGTGGGTCGGGCATCGGCACGATACCGGTGTTCGGCTCGATCGTGCAGAAGGGGAAGTTCTCGGCCGCGATACCGGACTTGGTAAGGGCGTTGAACAGGGTGGACTTGCCGACGTTAGGCAGGCCGACGATGCCGCAGTTGAATCCCATGGTGTTTCCCCTCGGAAAAAGAGTCAGGCCTTCTGGCTGTGCAGGTTTTTCATCGCACGGTTCCATTCCCCGGCGAGGATATCCGGCAGCACGCCGAGGGCAAAATCGATGCTGGCATCCAGTTTTTCCTGTTCGGCGCGTGGCGCACGACCGAGGACAAAGTTGGACACCATGCTGGCGACGCCCGGGTGGCCAATGCCAAGCCGCAGACGGTAGAAATCTTTGTTGTTCCCCAGTTGCGCGATGATGTCGCGCAATCCGTTGTGACCTCCGTGGCCGCCGCCCAGCTTGAGCTTGGCAACGCCTGGCGGGAGATCGAGTTCGTCGTGGGCCACCAATATGGATTCCGGCGCAATGCGGTAGAAACCGGCAAGCGCCGCAACGGCCTGGCCGCTTCGGTTCATATAGGTGGTGGGAATCAACAGACGAACATCCTGACCCTGGTGGCTGAAGCGCCCGGTCAGGCCAAAATATTTGCGGTCTGCAACGAGGTTTACCCCATTGGCTGCCGCGAGACGCTCAACAAAAAGGGCCCCTGCGTTATGCCGGGTCTGTTCGTATTCGGTGCCTGGATTTCCCAGGCCAACGATCAGTTTTATGGCGGTCACGACAAGGGCCCTTCTATGGAGTTGTGGATAACATCGCCGCTAACGGTTAGCGGCGAAAACGGACAAGAAAGCGGGTTTACGTGAGTAAACTTCGCGATCTTGTCCGCTTTACTCGCTGCGTGTTAGCTCGCGATGTTTCTCAAGACTCCAACGACAGAGTAATGAATTACTCTGCTGCTTCTGGTGCAACACGTGGAGCGTGAACGTTGGCTACTGCCAGGTCGTTACCGTGTGCCAGAGCTACGAACTCAACGCCTTTAGGAGCGGTGATGTCCGACAGGTGAATGATCGAGCCGACTTCAGCGTTAGCCAGGTCAACTTCGATGAATTCAGGCAGGTCTTTTGGCAGGCAGGAAACTTCGATTTCCGCAACAACGTGGGAGATCTCGCCGCCTTTCTTGATCGGAGCCGCTTCACCAACGAAGTGAACCGGTACGATTGCAGTCAGTTTTTGACCAGCAACAACGCGTACGAAGTCAGCGTGCATCACGTGGCCTTTAGCCGGGTGACGTTGCAGAGCTTTGATGATCACGTTTTGCTTAACGCCGCCAACGGTCAGTTCGATAACGTGGCTGTAAGCAGCTTCGTTTTCGAGCAGTTTGGCAACTTCTTTAGCCAGCATGCTGATGGATTCAGGGGCTTTTTCGCCACCGTAAACTACAGCTGGAACCAGGCTTGCGAGACGACGCAGGCGGCGGCTCGCACCTTTCCCCAGGTCGGAACGCACTTCAGCATTCAGAGTAAAATCGTTCATGTTGTATCTCCAAAATAACCACATCCGCCCTGGCGTTTGCGACCAGCGCCATGGACGGTATGGGCAAAAAAGCCCCGCCCCAACGGATTGCTGGGGCGGGGCGCTTTTCGTCAGCAGAAGTCCTGAAAGGGCAGGGCCCTTATCGGAACATCGCGCTGATCGATTCTTCGTTGCTGATGCGGCGAACCGCTTCAGCCACAACCGGTGCGATATCCAGTTGGCGGATACGCGAACAGGCTTGTGCGGCAGCGGACAGCGGGATGGTGTTAGTCACCACCAGCTCATCCAGCATGGAATTTTCGATATTCTCGATTGCCCGACCCGACAGCACAGGGTGTGTGCAGTAGGCGAACACTTTGGAAGCACCATGCTCTTTCAAGGCTTTAGCCGCGTGGCACAACGTGCCGGCGGTATCGACCATGTCATCAACCAGAATACAGGTACGCCCTTCGACATCACCGATGATATGCATCACTTCAGAGTGATTGGCTTTCTCACGGCGTTTGTCGATGATACCCAGATCGACGCCCAGGGATTTGGCAACAGCACGTGCACGCACGACGCCGCCGATATCCGGGGACACAATCATAAGGTTCTCAAAGCGCTGATCTTCGATGTCATCCACCAAAACTGGGGAGCCATAGATGTTATCTACAGGAATATCGAAGAAACCCTGGATTTGGTCAGCATGCAAATCAACCGTGAGAACACGATCGATGCCGACTACGGTAAGCATGTCAGCAACAACTTTTGCGCTGATAGCCACACGTGCGGAACGCGGACGGCGATCCTGACGGGCATAACCAAAGTAAGGAATAACAGCAGTAATACGAGTCGCTGAGGAGCGGCGGAAGGCATCAGCCATCACGACGAGTTCCATCAGGTTATCGTTGGTCGGAGCACAAGTCGGCTGAATGATGAAAACGTCTTTACCGCGGACATTTTCATTAATCTCAGCGGTAATTTCGCCGTCGGAAAACTTGCCGACAGAGATGTCACCGAGTGGGATATGCAGCTGACGTACGACACGCCGAGCCAGATCGGGGTTAGCGTTCCCCGTAAAGACCATCATCTTGGACACGCGCAGTACCTGAAGGCTGAGGGTAACCTGGATGAGTATAAGAAATGGCAGGGGCGGCTGGATTCGAACCAACGCATGGCAGGATCAAAACCTGCTGCCTTACCGCTTGGCGACGCCCCTGTATCTGTTGCTACGAGTACCGTGTACCCGTTTCCTTTTACAAATTTTGCAGCTTGCGATGCAACATCGAAACGTTGCTTCCTTTTGCTACAAACCCTGTAAGGGTCTCTGTAAGAAGGTGCAGCACTTTATCAGCATCTGCTTCGTTTGGGAAGGCCCCAAATATACAACTTCCAGTTCCAGTTAATTTTGCTTCGGTATATTTACCTAACAAATTCAAAGCGTTACGTACTTCTGGATAACGCTCCTTCACTACTGCTTCGCAGTCGTTTCGGCTGTTTCCCTTGGGAACGGGGCGCACTTTAATGGGCAAAGAGTCACGTGTCAACAACGGATCTGAAAATATTTCTGCAGTACTTACAGATACTTGCGGGACAAGCACCAGATACCAGGGTTCTTCTGGCTCGGCAGGCGTAAGAATTTCGCCGACACCTTCAGCAAATGCGGCGTGGCCACGAACGAAAACCGGGACGTCGGCCCCAAGAGTCAGGCCCAGCGCTGCCAGCCGGTCTTCATCCCAGGCCAGTTGCCAAAGATGGTTGAGCGCGAGCAGTGTTGTGGCGGCATTGGAACTGCCGCCACCGATGCCGCCGCCCATGGGCAACACTTTTTTGATCCAGATATCGATCCCCAGAGGGCAAGCGGATTGTGCCTGAAGCTTTTTTGCGGCCTTGACGATCAAATTGTCGTCATGAGCAACACCGGGGAATTCGGTGTGCAGGCAAATGACTCCGTCGTCACGCACGGCAAAGGTCATTTCATCGCCGTAGTCGAGAAATTGAAACAGCGTTTGCAGTTCGTGATAGCCATCTTCGCGACGACCGAGAATGTGCAGCATCAGATTAAGCTTTGCCGGTGAGGGCAAAACCAGAGTGTTTCGATTCAGACGGTCTTGCATCTTATTGACCCAACAAGCGAGGTTGCCAATCTTTAACCACGAGCGTGACATCCAGATCCGGGCCGTGGAGCTTGACCCGCTCAGGCAGCCAGAAGCCGTTTTGCTCGACATAGCTCAAATATTCGATTTTCCAGCCGTCCTGTTCCAGGTTGGCCAGGCGGCTGTCAGCATTCAATGTTACCCGGCTTTTGCTGCCGGGCGCAGGCAAGCCGCGTACCCACCAGACCAGATGTGACACTGGCAGGCTCCAGCCCAATTGTTCGCCCAAAAGCGCTTCAGGGGTCGGTGCTTCATAGCGGCCCTGATTGGCCACTTCCAGAAGCACGCTGCCCGGGCGCCCGGTCAGGCGAGCGGCTCCGCGGCCCAGCGGACCGGAAAGGCGTATGTCGTAATAGTCCTGGCGCTGCAGCCAGAACAGCGTGGCGCTGCCCGATTCTTTAGGGGCGCGAATGCCGACTTTGCCGCTGATTTGCCAGCCGTCGAGCCGGGTCAATTGCTGTTTGTGGGCTGACCACAGGGCAGGGCTGCCGTGGCCTTCTACGGATTCGCGGGCGCCGAAGCCCGCGCAACCGGCGAGCACGGCAATCAGGCTGAAAACCACGAGATGGCGCAAGTGACGATAAAACATGAGTTAAAGAGTCTCTGATCCGGTCAGGCGCAAAATGGTTTTGCGCAGAATAGGGCTGTCAGGATTTTCTTTAAGAAAAGTGCCCCAGATTTTTTTCGCTTCACGCTGCTTGCCATTGGCCCACAGCACTTCGCCCAGATGAGCGGCTACTTCCTGATCAGGGAAACGCTCCAGTGCCTGGCGCAGCAAGCGTTCGGCCTCATCCAGATTGCCAAGGCGATAATTCACCCAGCCCAGGCTGTCGAGCACAGCAGGGTCGTCCGGGTTCAGATCATAGGCTTGCTGGATCAGCGCCTTGGCTTCCGTGTAGCGAGTGGTTCGATCCGAAAGCGTATAGCCCAGGGCGTTCAATGCCATGGCGTTGTCAGGTTCACGCTTGATGATGGCGCGTAAATCCCGCTCCATCTGATCTAGATCGTTACGTTTCTCGGCCAGCATGGCGCGTGAATACAGCAGGTTGAGATCGTCCGGGTATTGCTTGAGTGCTTGTTGCAGCGTGTTCCAGGCGCGATCGGTCTGGTTGTTCGCCGCCAGGGTTTCGGCTTCTATCAAGTACAGCTGGATGGCGTAGTCGGGCTGTGCACCACGGGCCGAGGCCAGTTTTTTCGAGGCTTCGGCGCCGCGACCATGGCTGATCAGGATGTCCGCCTGGCGCAGTTGTGCGGGCAGGTATTCGCTGCCGGGACCTACCAATGCGTACTCAACCAGTGCGCCCTCGGGATCATTGCGTTCTTCGGCGATGCGGCCCAGGTTCAGATGCGCCGAGTCGACATGGCTGTCGCGCTCGATCAGCTCTTGCAGATAGCCTTCGGCTTCGTCCCAGGATTTGCCTTCCAGGCAAACCAGTGCCAGCGAGAATCGCAGCTCATCGTCTTCGGGGTATTGCTCCACCAGGCTGGCAAACTGCACTTTTGCCTCGGTCATGCGGTTCTGCTCGACCAGGGTGCGCGCATAGGTCAGGCCCAGGCGCTTGTCATCGGGGTACTGGCTGACGCTTTTTTTCAGCAGGGGCAACGCTTCATCGCCGCGGTTGAGGCTTTGCAACAAACGGGCGCGCAACAGAATCGGGGCGACTTCGCCGTTTTGCGGCGGGTTCTTTTCCAGTAGCTTCAGCGCGCCTTCGGCATCACCGTCCTGTTGCATCAACAAGGCCTTGCCGAAAATCAGCTGACCGTTGTCCGGGTGCTTGGCCAGCAGGCTGTCAAAACTTTTTTGCAGACCTGCCCGGGTATCTGCATCGGTTTCTATGGCCGCCAGGGCCAGGAAATCGAAGTGAGTATCACCCTTGGCCTGCAGGACTTTTTCCATGTAGACCAGGGATTCGTCATAGCGGCCGTTACGCGCCAGCTGAATGGCCGCAGCACGTTGCGCCTCGATATCGTCCGGGGCGTTTTTCACCCAGATCAGCGAGGTATCCAGTGCGGCCTGGTCGGCGCCCAGATACTCGGCGATACGGAAAGCGCGTTCGGAAACTCCCGGATCCTGCGTGTTGATCGCTTGCGTCACGTAGTTATCGAGGGCGATATCCAGACGATTGCGCTGGCCGGCCAGCTCGGCGCTCAACAGGCTGTACAGCGTGTCTTCG
Organism: Pseudomonas bubulae; assembly: GCF_900618535.1. Classification (GTDB taxonomy): domain Bacteria; phylum Pseudomonadota; class Gammaproteobacteria; order Pseudomonadales; family Pseudomonadaceae; genus Aquipseudomonas; species Aquipseudomonas bubulae. Next base: position 66,050 of record NZ_UYJA01000003.1, read on the forward strand.
CTGAACGAACTGTAGACCGTGGGTTTTTCCGGGGTGGAGGAAACGTCTTCTGCCGCGGATGAGTCATCCGGGGACGTGGGGGCCAGAGCCTGGCAGCCACTGAGAAGGACGAGAGCGAGGAGCAACGCGGAGGATCTATTCATATAAGAGATGGGCGACTTACCTGCGGTCTGGGCATCATGACACATGCAATGGTGCAAACCATAACAAGTGCGACTATCGATATCCGGGGCTGATGATGTGTTCAACAGACGTTAACTATAGAGACAATAGTCAGCAATGGTTGTTCTGAATCTGGCGAAGTAGGACAATTGTCGGCTTCTTGTCATCATCAGCGATCTTGAATGGCCTTCCTCGCACTCGGTATTAACCACAAGACTGCTTCAGTAGACGTCCGCGAGCGCGTGGCTTTTACTCCGGAGCAGTTGGTTGAGGCCTTGCAGCAGCTCTGCCGCCTAACCGACAGTCGCGAAGCTGCGATCCTCTCCACCTGCAATCGCAGCGAGCTCTATATAGAGCAGGACCACCTTTCGGCAGACCGTGTGCTGCAATGGCTGGCGGACTATCATGACCTGAGCCTCGATGAACTGCGTGCCTGCGCCTATATCCATGAAGACGACGCAGCCGTTCGTCACATGATGCGCGTGGCTTCAGGCCTGGATTCGCTGGTGTTGGGCGAACCGCAGATTCTCGGCCAGATGAAGTCTGCCTATGCCGTGGCGCGTGAGGCGGGCACGGTCGGGCCGTTGTTGGGGCGCTTGTTCCAGGCCACGTTCAACTCGGCCAAACAGGTGCGCACCGACACCGCCATCGGTGAAAACCCGGTTTCGGTGGCCTTTGCCGCGGTGAGCCTGGCCAAGCAGATCTTCAGCGATCTGCAGCGCAGCCAGGCCTTGCTGATCGGTGCGGGCGAGACGATTACCCTTGTCGCCCGCCACCTGCATGACCTGGGAGTAAAGCGTATCGTGGTGGCCAACCGTACCCTGGAACGCGCCAGTACCTTGGCTGAGCAGTTTGGCGCCCACGCGGTACTGCTGTCGGATATTCCCCAGGAGCTGGTCCACAGCGACATCGTGATCAGCTCCACGGCCAGCCAATTGCCGATTTTGGGCAAGGGCGCGGTCGAAAGCGCCCTGAAGCTGCGCAAGCACAAACCGATCTTTATGGTCGATATTGCCGTTCCCCGGGATATCGAGCCTGAAGTCGGTGAGCTGGACGACGTGTACCTCTATACCGTCGACGACTTGCACGAAGTGGTTGCCGAAAACCTCAAGAGCCGTCAGGGCGCGGCCCAGGCGGCAGAAGAGCTGGTGAGCATAGGCGCTGACGATTTTATGGTGCGCCTGCGTGAACTGGCGGCTGTGGATGTGCTCAAGGCCTACCGCCAGCAAAGCGAACGCCTGCGTGACGAAGAGCTGCAAAAGGCCCAGCGCATGCTCGCCAACGGCAGCAATCCGGAAGATGTGCTGGTACAACTGGCGCGCGGGCTGACCAACAAATTGCTTCATGCCCCCAGCGTACAACTGAAAAAACTTTCCGCCGAAGGCCGCCTCGATGCGCTGGCCATGGCCCAAGAACTTTTTGCCCTCGGTGAGGGCTCATCGCATAGCTCTGCGGATAAAAAATAGTAATGAAAGCGTCACTGCTTAATAAACTGGACATCCTCCAGGACCGTTTTGAAGAACTGACCGCATTGCTTGGCGATGGCGAAGTCATTTCCGATCAAACCAAATTCCGCGCCTATTCCAAGGAATACTCGGAAGTTGAACCCATTGTTGCCGCTTACGCGCAGTGGCTCAAAGTGCAGGCCGACCTTGAAGGCGCCCAGGCGTTGCTCAAGGACAACGACCCGGACATGCGCGAAATGGCAGTCGAGGAAGTTCGTGAAGCCAAAGAGCGATTGATCGAACTGGAAAAAGACCTGCAACGCATGCTGCTGCCCAAGGATCCGAATGACGGGCGCAACGTGTTTCTGGAAATTCGCGCCGGCACCGGTGGCGATGAAGCGGCGATTTTTGCCGGTGATCTGTTTCGCATGTACTCGCGCTACGCCGAGCGCCGTGGCTGGCGGGTTGAAATCCTGTCCGAAAGCATCGGCGAGCATGGTGGCTATAAAGAAGTCATTGCCCGTGTCGAAGGTGAGAATGTTTACGCCAAGCTGAAGTTCGAGTCCGGTGTACACCGCGTGCAGCGTGTACCTGCAACCGAATCCCAGGGTCGTATCCATACCTCGGCCTGTACCGTGGCGGTGCTGCCAGAGCCCGATGAGCAGGAAGCCATCGAGATCAACCCGGCCGATTTGCGTGTGGATACCTACCGTTCCTCCGGAGCCGGTGGCCAGCACGTCAACAAGACCGACTCGGCCATCCGCATTACTCACTTGCCCTCGGGCATTGTGGTGGAGTGTCAGGAAGAGCGTTCCCAGCATAAAAACCGGGCGCGGGCGATGTCCTGGCTCTCGGCCAAATTGAATGACCAGCAAACCAGCGCCGCGGCCAATGCCATTGCCAGCGAGCGCAAGTCGCTGGTGGGCTCGGGGGATCGTTCCGAGCGCATCCGCACTTACAATTTCGCGCAGGGGCGAGTGACTGACCATCGTGTCAACCTGACCCTGTATTCCCTGGATGACGTACTGGCTGGCGGCGTTGATGCCGTTATCGAGCCTTTATTGGCGGAGTTTCAGGCTGATCAACTGACAGCCCTGGGTGAATAAATGACTATTATTGCCAGCTTGTTGCGTGCTGCTGAACTGCCTGATTCACCTACGGCCCGTCTTGATGCGGAGCTGCTGCTGGCCGCTGCCCTGGGCAAGTCGCGCAGCTATCTGCACACATGGCCCGAAAAAATCGTCAGCAGCGAAGCCGCCTTGACCTTCGCCGAGTACTTGCTGCGCCGCCGTGCCGGTGAGCCGGTGGCCTATATTCTGGGGCAGCAGGGTTTCTGGAACCTTGATCTGGAAGTGGCGCCGCATACGCTGATTCCGCGCCCGGACACCGAGTTGCTGGTGGAAACCGCGCTGGCCCTGCTGCCCGCAACCCCGGCCAAAGTGCTGGACCTGGGCACTGGCAGCGGTGCAATCGCCCTGGCTTTGGCCAGTGAACGTGCCGCCTGGCACGTCACGGCAGTTGACCGCGTGCTTGAGGCCGTGGCTCTGGCCGAGCGCAATCGCCAGCGTTTGCAGCTCGACAACGTCAATGTGTTTACCAGCCATTGGTTCAGCGCGCTGGACGACCAGCGTTTTGACCTGATTATCAGCAACCCGCCCTATATTGCTGCCGGTGATGTTCACCTGGCGCAAGGCGATGTGCGTTTCGAACCTGAAAGCGCTCTGGTTGCCGGTGCCGATGGCCTGGACGATATCCGCCAGATCATTACCGCTTCTGCGCAGCACTTGAATGCAGGTGGCTGGTTGATGCTGGAGCACGGTTACGATCAGGCTGCAGCTGTGCGCCAACTGTTGCAGGACGCAGGTTTTACCGAGGTTGAAAGCCGCACGGACCTGGGCGGCCACGAACGCATTACATTGGGCCGCCTGCCGTGCTGACCGACGAGGAGCTGTTGCGCTATAGCCGACAGATCCTGTTGCAACAGGTTGATATCGATGGCCAGCTGAAGCTGAAAAACAGCCGTGTGCTAATTGTCGGGCTGGGTGGGCTGGGCTCGCCCGTCGCGCTGTACCTGGCCGCCGCCGGTGTCGGCGAGCTGCATCTGGCTGACTTTGACAGCGTTGACCTGACCAATCTGCAGCGTCAGATCATTCATGACACTGCCAATGTTGGCGAGAGCAAGGTGGACTCGGCGTTGCGCCGACTGCGCCTGATCAATCCGCATCTCAAGCTGGTTGCCCACCGCTCGGTGCTGGATGCCGATTCGCTGGCCGACGCCGTTGCCGCGGTGGATCTGGTGCTCGACTGCTGCGACAACTTTGCCACCCGTGAAGCGGTGAACAAGGCCTGTGTTGCGGCGCGCAAGCCGTTGGTCAGTGGCGCGGCGATTCGCCTTGAGGGGCAGCTGTCGGTGTTTGACTCGCGCCAGAGTGCCAGCCCTTGCTATCACTGCCTGTACGGGCATGGCAGCGAAGAGGAGCTGACCTGCAGCGAAGCCGGCGTCATTGGTCCCCTGGTGGGGGTGATCGGCAGCTTGCAGGCCCTTGAAGCGCTCAAGGTGTTGGCCGGGTTTGGTGAGCCACTGGTGGGCCGGCTGTTGCTGGTCGATGCCTCGAGCACGCGTTTTCGCGAATTGCGGGTCAAGCGCGACCCGGCCTGCAGCGTATGCGGTACTGGCCATGAGTGAGGCGCCGATTGGCGTTTTCGACTCCGGCGTCGGTGGCTTGTCGGTACTCAAGGAGATCCACGCGCTATTGCCCAACGAGTCGCTGCTATATGTGGCGGACTGCGGGCATATCCCCTATGGCGAAAAAAGCCCCGAATTCATTCGTCAGCGCTGCGCGGTAATGGCTGATTTTTTCCAGCAGCAAGGCGCCAAGGCGCTGGTGCTGGCCTGTAATACTGCAACGGTGGCTGCGGTGGCGGATTTGCGTCAGCGTTACCCGACCTGGCCCATGGTCGGTATGGAGCCAGCGGTCAAACCGGCGGCAGCGGCCACCCGCAGTGGTGTGGTAGGCGTACTCGCCACGACCGGCACATTGCAGAGCGCCAAATTTGCCGCCTTGCTCGATCGTTTTGCCAGCGATGTGCGGGTTGTCACTCAGCCATGCCCGGGCCTGGTGGAGCTGATCGAAACCGGCGACCTGCACAGCGATACCTTGCGTACTTTGTTGCGCGGTTATGTCGAACCGTTGCTGGCCGCGGGCTGTGACACCATTATTCTTGGCTGTACGCATTACCCCTTCCTCAAGCCTCTGCTAAGCCAGATGCTTCCTGGTTCGATTACCCTGATCGACACCGGTGCCGCCGTGGCGCGCCAGCTCAAGCGATTATTGGCTGAGCGCGGCTTGCTGGCAGCTGGCCCGCCTGCTGAAACGCAGTTCTGGACCAGCGCTTCTCCTGAACACTTAGGAAATATCCTGCCTGTGTTGTGGAATAAATCTGGCGTTGTGCGAAGCTTCGGTCTGTAAAAAAACAGAACTTATGCTTCATGACACCTGCCTGATGAAGCGCATAACCACTGACATGGGCATATGAAAATAGGATTTTCTTATGAAGCGACTTTTTTGTTTGGCTGCGCTTGCAGCCGCTGCACTGGGGCAAAGTTTTACTGCACAGGCTGCCGGGCTTGAATTTGCGGTGGGGCACACCAGCGAATCGACCATGACCTACCGTCTGGGCTTGAAATCTGATTGGGACAAAAGCTGGCTACAAAGTGATGTGGGGCGTCTGACCGGCTATTGGGATGGGGCTTATACCTACTGGGAAGGTGACAAGTCATCCGCGAGTAATAGCCTGTCGTTCTCGCCCGTGCTGGTGTACGAATTTGCCGGTGGAAGCGTAAAGCCCTATCTCGAAGCCGGGATCGGGGTGGCGTTGTTCTCGCACACTGAAGTGGAGGGCAACCGTCTGGGAACAGCTTTCCAGTTTGAAGACCGTTTGGGGTTTGGCCTGCGCTTTGCCGGTGGTCATGAGGTCGGCATACGTGCGACCCACTATTCCAATGCCGGGATCTCCAGCACCAATGACGGCGTAGAAAGTTATGCGCTGCACTACACCATGCCGCTGTAGGGGCAGGTATTTAGCGATACGCCGTGGCAATGCCCTGGCGTTCATTGAGGCATTCGACTTCGCCCATTTCGAACTCGCGGCAAATCAGTGGTCGAAGCTCATAGATGGTGCACATCATGGTGTTGCGGTCCAAAGCCGCACACCAACCATCATCCAGGCGCAGCATCACTTCGCCGCCCCAGTCATCCTCTGCAATAAAACGCTCGGGCACACCGGTATCGGTGATCAGCATCACTTCCAGCTGGCAGCAGCATGCCGCGCACGTTGAACAGGTAACGGCGGGTTCGGTAATTTCGGTCAGGGGGATGTTGGTCATAGGCGTGCAGTGTAAGGCAGTGCTGGCATCAGGTGTGAATGTGCTGATGAACGCAGATGTATAACCCCCCGTAGATACTCTGTTGCCGGTCAACCCTCCCTGTGGGAGCGAGCCTGCTCGCGAACGACTTTCGCGAGCAGGCTCGCTCCCACAGTTAAAATTTCCTTCAGACCTTGCAGCTGCCGCAGCCGTCGTAAAGTCAGCCATTGCGGTTTGCCAGATGAAACTCGCTCTCAGGATTTACGCTTGCTGCGCAACCGGACGTAGCCTGTCGGCAATCGCTACAAGGACCGCAAACAACCCAGCCCACAACAGGCTCAACCCGGCCAGCGTCGGCCAAAGGCCCAGCGGGAATTGCACCGCGCCCAGACGTTGCCCGGCGTAATACGACAGCGGTCCACCGATGGCTCCCAGCAAAACAGCACGCCACCAGGGCTTGGCAGTCCACGCCAGGCAGTGGTTCAAGGTGATGGCCAGCAGGGCCCAAAGCAACATCAGCCAGAACGGAATCACTATGCCGGGCTGCTTGAAGGCGAAAACATCGGCATTGAGCAACAGGCTGTCCACCGTACTGCCGAGCACGCACACGACCACTACCAGGCGCACTTCTGCCAATGAGCGGCTGATAAACAGCAGATGCACCAGCAGGGCGCCCGCGGCCAGCAGCAACCACAGGCTGTTGCCTCCCAGTACACAGGCAAACCAGCCGAGCTGGAACAGCCCGGCATTTACCAGGTTTTTAAGCATTGAACCGGCCAAGCAATGGTTCGGTCATGGCCGCCGGCTTGGCCAGCAACAATTGTGCGGTGCCGATGCTGCGCTCGAGAAAGCCGCCCTCGCAGTAGCACAGGTAAAACTCCCACAGGCGCAGAAAGTATTCGTCGTAGCCCAATTCCGTTAAACGGCCGTGTGCGCGGCGAAAGTTCTCATGCCACAAGCGCAGGGTTTTGGCGTAGTGCAGGCCAAAATCTTCCATATGCATCAGATTCATATCGGTGTCCTTGCCGACAATTTCGAGCATTTTTTGCACGCTAGGCAGTGCACCACCGGGAAAGATGTAGCGCTGGATAAAGTCCACGCTACTTTTTGCCTGCTCGTAACGCTGCTCGCGAATGGTGATGGCTTGCAGCAGCATCAGGCCGTGGGGCTTGAGCAAGCGGGCGCATTGCTTGAAGTAACTGGGCAAGAAGTGATGGCCGACTGCTTCGATCATCTCGATCGACACCAGCTTGTCGTATTGCCCGGTCAGGTCGCGGTAATCCTCCAGCAGTAACGTTACTTGCTCTTGTAAGCCCAGCGCCTCGATGCGGGCTTGGGTGTAGTCGAATTGCTCTTTGGACAATGTAGTCGTCGTCACCTTGCAGCCGTAATGTTGCGCTGCATACAACGCCATGCTGCCCCAGCCGGTACCGATTTCCAGCAAATGGTCTGCGGGCTTGAGGTCGAGCTTCTGGCAGATGCGCTGCAGCTTGTTAAGCTGGGCTTGCTCCAGGGTGTCGTCAGCCGTTAAGAACTGCGCGGCGGAATACATCATGGTCGGGTCGAGGAATTGCTCGAACATGTCATTACCCAGGTCGTAATGCGCAGCAATGTTTTTTTGCGAGCCCTTGCGGGTGTTGCGATTGATCCAGTGCAAGCCGCGAATCAGCGGGCGACCCAGGCGGGCCAGGCCACCTTCCATGGCATCAAGCACGTCCAGGTTGCTGACCAGTACGCGGATCACTTTGGTCAGGTCAGGTGAACTCCAGTAGCCATGAATAAAGGCTTCGCCGGCGCCAATCGAGCCGTTGCTGGCGATCATGCCCCAGACGCTTGTATCGTGAATCTGCACCTCGCCGACCAGGCCCGCGCCGCTGTCACCGAAGATCAGGCGTTCACCGTTTTCGGTGATCACCAGATGCCCGCTTTTCAATTGACTGAGCTGGCGCAGCACCCCGCGTCGCAGTAGTGCGCTGGTCAGGTTATGGGTAGTCGACAGTGAGGTTTTGCTCACCAGGCTAGGGCTCTTCATGGCGTTGATCCTTGGGTTGCAGGGCGGCAATGCGAAAGGCGCCGTCGGCGGCCTGGTGGGAAAAAATCGGTGTGCGTTTAAGAAACAGGCGCAACGCTTGCCAGTAAATGGCCAGGCAGGTTTTGGCGGTCATCCACGGGAACTGCCGCAGATAGCGGTGCAGGCCCGGGCGGTCCAGGGGAGTGCGTTGCAGGTTGAGGGTGGCATCAAACAGTTTCAGATCACCTTGCCAGTCGGCCATATGCACCCCGAGCCGGGCCTGGGGCGGGCTGAAGCTCATGTGGTATTCCAGGTCCCGTGGCAGAAAAGGTGATACGTGGAAGGCTTTGGCCACGGCAACGTGGGAAAAACCGTCTCCATTGGCGGGAAGCACATAGTGATAACGTTCGCGCCAAGGCGTATTGGTGACTTCACACAGGAGGGCGGCCAGTTTTCCGTCAGCTTCGTAACAATAGAAGAAGCTCACCGGGTTGAAGGACAGCCCCCAACTGCGGGCTTGTGTGAGCACGCATATCGGGCCTTGCGGCGTATACCCCAAAGCGCTGGAAACTTGCTGGCGTACCGCATCAATCAGGCGCATGCCGGTTGCGGTGAAGGTTTTCAGGTAATCGGTTTCACGAAACGAGAAGGGCGCAAAGCGACTTTTGCCTGCCAGTGGTGAAAGCCCCAGTACAGCGTCTTGCTCATCCAGATCCAGATACAACAGGCCGATCTGATAGCGAAAGGCATGGGGCTTTGGAGCAAAGCGCCGATGGCCGATCCAGCCGCTGTACAGGGCGCTGTTCATAATTGCTGACCAAAGGCCTGGGCCACGCGCAAGGCGCTGACCACGCCGTCTTCATGGAAGCCGTTGGCCCAATAAGCGCCACAAAAGTAGCTGTGCTGTGCGCCCAGCAGTTCTTGCCAGCGCGCTTGCGCGGCGACGGCGTCCAGGCTGTATTGCGGGTGGGCATAGGTGTAGCTGGCCAGCACTTTGAGCGGGTCAATTGCTGCGGTTTGGTTGAGACTGACGCAAAAAGTGGTCTCGCTCTGAATCCCTTGCAGGATGTTCATATCGTAGGTTACGGCTGCACGTTTTTGTCCTGCACCGCCCAGGCGATAATTCCAGCTAGCCCAAGCCAGCTTTCGGTCGGGTAGTAATCGGGTATCAGTGTGCAGCACGACCTCGTTGTCGGCGTATGGCATGGCTCCCAGAATCTGTTGTTCGGCAACCGAGGGCTTGGCCAGCAGCTTCAGGGCCTGGTCGCTGTGACAGGCAAAGATCACCTTGTCGAAAGATTCAGTACCACCAACGCTGTGCACCAGAACGCTTTCGGCATTGCGTTCAACCTGGATAACCGGGCAGTTGCGGCGAATCCTGTCGGCAAATCCTGCGCTCAAGGGTTTTAGGTAGCTACTGGAACCGCCTTCAATCACACGCCATTGCGGGCGATTGCTGACGCTGAGCAGGCCGTGATTCTTGAAAAAGCGCACAAAGAACTGCAATGGAAAGGCTTGCATCTCGACCAGGGACATCGACCAGATCGCAGCCCCCATCGGCACGATATAGTGTTCGATAAAGCGCGAGCCATAACCCCGCAGTCGCAAGTAGTCGCCCAACCGGGTGTTGCTGGCAATACGTTGTTCGTCCAGGTCGCGAATGGCCTCGCGATTGAAACGCAAAATATCGCGCAACATGCCCCAGAACCTGGGCGACAACAGGTTGCTGCGCTGGGCGAACAGGCTGTTGAGGGTATTGCCGTTGTATTCGAGGTTGCTGTCGGTGTCGTGGACTGAAAAACTCATTTCAGTGGCTTTGGAGCCAACACCCAATTGCTCCATCAATTTGATGAAATTAGGGTAAGTCCAATCGTTGAACACAATAAAGCCGGTGTCCACGGCATAGGTTTGGCCTTTGACGCTCACATTGACGGTATGGGTGTGCCCGCCGATCCAGTCGCTGGCCTCGAACACGCTGACATCATGTTCTTTATGCAGCAGGTAGCCGCAGGTCAGCCCTGAAATCCCGCTGCCAATGATCGCTATCTTCATGATGGCTTACCGTCGGATGTACGTGCCAGACGCTTGCCTAACGCCACTTGCAGGCGCTTTGGCAGGTTTGCCAGCAGCCGCAAGGAGGCAATGAACAGCGTCGGGAAGGCGATCTCCAGCGGGCGTTTTTCCAGGCGCTGGCAAATATGCCGTGCCGCCTTGTGTGCAGGCCAACGCATGGGCATCGGGAAGTCATTGTGTTCAGTGAGCGGGGTATCGACAAAGCCGGGGCTGACCAGGGTGACATCGATCTGTTCCTGGGCCAGATCGATGCGCAACGATTCGAGCAAGTAGCGCAGGCCGGCTTTTGACGCACCGTAGGCCCCGGCCCGTGGCAATGGCCATAAGGTGACCGAGCTGACCACTCCCACCAGATGCGGGCGCGAGCCTGCGCGCAGCAGTGGCAGTGCGCTTTCCAGGCAATAGCTGTTGGCCAGCAGGTTGGTGCGCACCACGCGCTCGACCAGTGCGGCGTCGAAGTGGCGGGCATCAACATACTCACAGGTGCCTGCATTGAGGATTACGGTGTCCAGCGCGCCCCAGGCCTGGATGATGCGCTTGCCAATTTCGCGTACCTGCAGGCTGTCGGTCAGGTCGCCGGGCACCAGCAAGACCTGTCCGGGGTAACGGTCGGACAAGGCTTTCAAAGGCGCCAGCGTGCGGGCTGTCAATGCCAGCCGGGCGCCACTACTGAGCAACTCTTCGGCCATTTGCGCACCAATGCCGCTGCTGGCGCCCGTGAGCCAGATCCGCCGCCGATCAGCCATGGCTGGCCTCCAGCATTTGCCGGGAGGGCAGATTTTTGAACGCGCTCAAGGCGCGGTCGCGGCTTTGGCTCAAGTTGACGATGGGCGCCGGGTAATTCGCCACGCCAAACAGCCCGCCCACCGACGCGGGGTTGTGCACCTGTTTTTTGTTCAGCTCGGCCAGTTCGGGCAGCCAGTGCTTGATAAATTTACCCTCGGGGTCGAAGCGTTCGGACTGGGTGATCGGGTTGAAAATACGGAAATACGGCACCGAGTCGGTTCCCGTGGATGAACTCCACTGCCAGCCGCCATTGTTGGCGGCCAGATCACCGTCGATCAGATGCTGCATAAAAAAGCGCTCGCCCTCGCGCCAGTCGATCAGCAGATTTTTGGTCAGGAACATAGCCACTACCATGCGCAGGCGGTTGTGCATCCAGCCGGTTTCCAGCAGTTGCCTGATGGCCGCGTCGATAATCGGGAAGCCAGTGCGGCCCTGTTTCCAGGCGGCCAGTTCATCCGGCGCGTGGCGCCAGGGCAGGTATTCGGTTTCCGGACGAAAGGCGCGGTGACGTGAGACCCTTGGGTAGCCCACCAGGATATGTTTGTAGAACTCGCGCCACAGCAGCTCGGTGATCCAGGTAAAGACCCCCGGGCTGCCGCTTTCAAACTCGCCGTTGTTGCTTTGCAATGCGGCGTGCAGGCATTGGCGGGGTGAGATCACGCCTGCCGCGAGGTAGGCCGACAGCTGGCTGGTACCGGGTTTGGCGGGCAGGTCGCGTTCGTCCTGATAGTAGTGGATCTGCTCATCGGCAAACTGTGCCAGGCGTTGGCGAGCCTGATCCTCGCCTGCTGGCCACAATGCGCGCAGCGAATCGCTGGGTACGGCGAAACCGCTGACAGACTTGGGTATGACGTCGCTCTGGATATTCAGCGGTGATTGTTTTTCAGGCCTGGCAACCAGCTTGGGCAAGGCCATGTGCAGGCGGTTGTAGCAGATGCGGCGAAACTGGCTGAAGACCTGAAAGTACGAGCCCGACTGCGTGAGGATGCTGCCCGGCTGGAACAACAGTTGGTCGAGGTAACCGTGAAACTCGATGCCCTCGGCTTCAAGGGCCCGGGCAACTGCCTGGTCGCGGCGGGTTTCATGAATGCCATATTCCTGGTTGGTGTGTACCGCCTCAACTCCGTGCTGCTGGCACAGCTCAAGGAGCACCGCAGGCGCCTGGTCCCAGCTGGGCGCAGTACGAATAAGCAAAGGAATATTGAGCTGTTGCAGGCTGTTGCTCAGCGTGCGCAGATTGCGCAGCCAGAAGTCTACCTTGCTTGGCGCATCGTCATGGGCCAGCCATTGCTCGGGGCTGATCAGGTATACGGCCAGGGTGGGGCCGCGTTTGGCAGCGGCGCTCAGGGCGGTGTTGTCGTCGTGGCGCAAGTCGGTGCGCAGCCAGATCAGTTGCATATCATTTCCTAGCGATAAAGGCCGAGTTGGCTGAGGCGTTGATGGGCCTCTACCGGGTTGTGGGCCAGATACAATCCTGCGATCTCGGTTGTACTTACGGACAACTGGTCGAAGTGGATGCATACCGTCGGTCCGGCGATCAGGATCGGGCAGTCGATACCCTGCAGCAGTCGGGGCAGTTGATGGGTATTGAGGGTTTTGCTGGAATACAGCACCACGGCGCGGGGCTTCAAATGCTCGACAGCCAGGCCCAGTTCGCCGCCGGGCACAGGTGCGTCGAAGACTTCGACCGGGCAGTGGCTGCTGCTGACCAGCAAGGCGGTTAGCCACAGTTGCGGCTCGAAGGGCAGGTCGGAATGATTGATCAGCAGTACCGGCGCGCCCTTGAGCGAACGGTTGTTGTGATAAATCCGTGCCCCCAGCTTGCTGCGCAGCCAGGAGTGGAAAAACACCCGCTCCAATTGCGCACCGAACTGCCCTTGCCAGCGTTGTTCCAGCTCGTTCAAAAGAGGCAGCAGCAGTTGTTCACAGAGCGGGCGGGCAGGGTAGAGCGACATTGCCTGGTTAAAGCAGTCGTCGAGGCGGCGTTCGGCCAGCTCACTGATGGCTTCAATCATGGTTTGCCGCCACGCCTGCCAGTCGCTGTCAGGTGCCGGGGCGAGAGTCGGCGGCGCGTTGAGTAGCGGCTTGATCTGGCTGACCGACACGCCACGGTTGAGCCACAACAAAATCTGCTGGATGCGCTGGATATGCTCGGTCGAGAACAGGCGATGGCCCTTGGCCGTGCGGTGCGGCACGATCAAGCCGTAGCGGCGTTCCCAGGCACGCAGGGTCACGGCATTCACACCGGTGATGCGCGACACTTCGCGGATGGGCAACCAGCCTTCGGCCAGTGCCTGGCTGTAGTCCGTACCAGGGGTGTTGGACATGATCAGGTCATCATTCATGGTCAGATGGCATTACGCAGGCTGAGGTCTTCCGGATGCGGCTGCAGGTAAACCTGGCGCGAGATGTACGGGTGGGGGTGCAGGCGAAAGTGATGCTTGAGCAGGGTCAGCGGGACCACCAGTGGCACGATGCCGTGCAGGTACTGGCCAATCAGTTGCTGGACTTCCTGCTTGTCTTCGGCGCTGATGGCTTGCTTGAGGTAGCCGCTGATATGTTGCAGCACATTGGTGTGGGTGCGGCGGGTGGCGCATTTTTTCAGGGCTTTCATCAGTTCGCTGAAGTACTGCGGTGCAATGCCCATAGGGTCTTGCTTGCCAAGGCTGCCGAGCAGGTTGCCGAGGGTTTTGTACTGCACCGGATGATGGGCCATCAGCAGATATTTGTAGCGGGCATGAAACTCGGTCAGTGAGCGGCGGGTAACGCCCTGTTTGAGCAGTGCCTGCCAGGCGCTGTAGGCGTACACCCGGGTCATGAAGTTTTCCCGCAGCACCGGGTCGTTCAAACGGCCGTCTTCTTCCACGGGTAAATCGGGTTGAGCGTCACAGAATGCCCGGGCGTAGATGCCGCGCCCGCTCAGTTCGGCAGGGCGTCCGCCGTCCTGATACACCTTGACCCGCTCCAGGCCACAGGACGGTGACTTCTGCATGAAGATGTAGCCGCAGATATCGGTGTGCGCCGCGGCCATTTCCACGCCGTAGTCGTGCAGGGGCCGGGTCACGTCCAGCGTGCTGTCGACCGTGCCGACAGCCTGGGGTTGTAAGGGGTTGCCCACCAATCGCACCGGCTGGCGCGGAATACCCAGACCGATGGCGACCTCGGGGCAAAGCGGGACAAATTCGAAGTGTTGGGTCAGGGCCTGGCTGCACAGGCGTGACTCTTTATGCCCGCCGTTGAACCGCACTTCAGCCCCCAACAAGCAGGCGCTGATGGCTATTTTGGGTTTGTGCCGGGCAGATGTGGGGCTGGGCATGTGACGAACCTCCAAGAATTACTTGTACATCTTTTTGGTGATGTACAACTTGAGTTCATCATATGCCAGATGTTGTACAAGTCAAATTTCTTGTACAGGTATTTGAAGGGTTGTTAATCCCGCGTAGCAGCTGCTCGTTCCTGCGGCAGCTGCTGCGGCACGTGTTGTGGCTTCAATCCAGATGCTCGATCAGCCGTCGCGCTGCTTCCTGGCCGCTGAGCCAGGCGCCTTCCACGCGACCTGACAAGCACCAGTCACCACAGGCATACAGGCCCAGATCGGAGTCGGCCAGCGCGCCCCATTCATGCGCCGCAGCAGGGCGGGCGTAGAGCCAGCGGTGGGCCAGGCTGAAAATCGGTGCGGGAGTAGGGAAGTGCATCAACTCGGCAAATGCGCCGTGCAGATGTTCGATCACTGACTCTTTGGGCAGGTCGAGGTTCTGTTTGCTCCAGGCACTGGTGGCGTGCAGGACCCAGGTGTCAGGCTGGCTGTCGCGCCCGGGTTTGCTGCGGTTACGGGCCAGCCAGTCCAGCGGGCTGCCTTGCACGAAGCAGCCTTCCATGGGCGTGTCGAGGGGGGATTCGAACGCCAGTGCCACGGCCCAGGCCGGTTCCATTTTCACACCGGCAGCAGCGCTTGCGAGCTTGGGTGCGCTGGCCAGCAGGGACGTGGCTTGTGGTGCCGGAGTGGCGATGATGACGTGGCTGAACGGGCCGTGTTCCTCACCTTCGGCATCCAGCAAGTGCCAGCGTTTTTCGCCGCGTATAAGGTCGGTGATCTGGCAGGAGAAACTCACGGGCAAATGGCCCAGCAGGCCTCGGGTAATGGCGCTCATGCGCGGCGTGCCCACCCAGCGGGTTTGCTCGTCGGGTGAGGGGCTTAACAGGCCATTTTTATAGTGGTACAGGTGCGGTTCCCACTCGGCGGCCCAGCCTTCGGCTTGCCATTGCTGGACTTCATCGACAAAACGGCGGTCGCGTGCGGTGAAATACTGAGCCCCCAGGTCCAGTACCCCGACATCACTGCGCTTGCTCGACATGCGTCCACCGCTGCCCCGGCTTTTATCGAACAATTGAATTGCATGCCCCGCCTTGTGCAGGGCATTTGCGGCTGACAGCCCGGCTATGCCGGCACCGATAATTGCGATGGGTACAGTCATTGTGGCCCCCGATCTCTGTTTGCACAGACTACGCCGTCGGCAATACCTGTACAATTATGTTTTTTAGTATAGGTTTTAGTGTTTGCTTCAGATCCATGTGGCCTATTCTTAAATCAGCTCAACGACCGATAAAAGGTCTTTATATAAAAATAGACCAGTGCTCCCGATAAAACTCCTTGTGAGGATCAACTCATGCACATTTTGCTGACCGGCGGTACAGGCTTGATAGGGCGTCAGCTCTGTCGTCACT
This sequence comes from Pseudomonas bubulae, assembly GCF_900618535.1. GTDB lineage: Bacteria > Pseudomonadota > Gammaproteobacteria > Pseudomonadales > Pseudomonadaceae > Aquipseudomonas > Aquipseudomonas bubulae. Next base: position 81,618 of record NZ_UYJA01000003.1, read on the forward strand.
GGCTGGCGCAAGGCCATCGCCTCAGTGTGTGGAGCCGTCGCCCCGAAAAGGTGGCTCAATTATGCGGTGCCCAGGTCAAAGGGATTGCCCTGCTTGAAGAGCTTGGTGAGGAGCCGATTGATGCGGTGATCAACCTGGCCGGCGCGCCGATTGCCGATCGGCCCTGGACCCGCAAGCGCAAGGCTTTGTTGTGGAGCAGCCGCATCACCTTGACCGAGACCCTTGTGGGTTGGTTGCAAAGTCGTGCGCAAAAGCCTTCAGTGCTGGTATCGGGTTCGGCGGTGGGCTGGTATGGCGACGGTGGTGAGCGCGAGCTGACAGAAGAGTCGCCGACGGTGAGTGAGGATTTCGCCAGCCACTTGTGTATTGCCTGGGAAGAGACCGCTCAGCGGGCACAGGTTTTGGGGGTGCGCGTGGTCCTGGTGCGCACGGGGCTGGTGCTGGCGGCCGAAGGCGGCTTTTTGTCGCGCCTGTTGTTGCCGTTCAAGCTGGCGCTGGGCGGGCCGATAGGCAATGGTCGGCAATGGATGCCGTGGATTCATATCAATGACCAAATCGCCCTGATTGATTTTCTTGTGCATGAGAATGCCGCAAGCGGTCCTTATAATGCCTGCGCGCCGCATCCTGTACGCAATGGCGAATTTGCCCAGGTGCTGGGTCGCGTGTTGCACCGCCCGGCCTTTATGCCCATGCCTGCCTTTGTGTTACGTGTGCTGCTCGGCGAGATGGCCGGTTTGTTGCTGGGTGGTCAGCGGGCTCAACCGGCAAAACTGCTGGCAGCGGGTTTTACTTTTCAGTTCACCGATTTGCGTGCGGCGCTCGAAGATGTCGCCGCCCGCCCCTGAAATAGGAAGTTGCATGACCGATCACGCGCTGTTGCTGGTTAACCTGGGTTCGCCGGCGTCTACTTCGGTAGCGGATGTACGCAGCTACTTGAATCAGTTTTTAATGGACCCGTACGTCATCGATCTGCCGTGGCCGGTGCGACGCTTGCTGGTGTCGCTGATTCTGATCAAGCGGCCCGAGCAATCGGCCCATGCCTATGCCTCGATCTGGTGGAAGGAAGGTTCGCCGCTGGTGGAACTGAGCCGCCGTTTGCAACAGGCCATGACCAAAGAGTGGAGCCAGGGCCCGGTCGAGCTGGCAATGCGTTACGGCGAGCCATCGATTGAAACCGTGTTGACCCGTATTGCTGCGCAGGGCATCAAAAAGGTCACTCTGGCGCCGCTTTACCCGCAGTTCGCCGACAGCACCGTGACCACGGTGATTGAAGAGGCCAAGCGGGTGGTAAAGGCCAAAAAGCTGCCTGTCCAGTTCTCCATCCTGCAACCGTTCTATGATCAGCCCGAATACCTCGATGCTCTCGTGGCAAGTGCCCAACCGCATCTGGAGCAGGATTACGATCACTTGCTGCTGAGCTTTCACGGCTTGCCCGAGCGGCATTTACACAAGCTGGATCCGACCGGCAACCACTGCTTCAAAAATGATGACTGCTGCAAGAATGCATCGCCTGCGGTACTTGCCACCTGTTATCGGGCGCAGTGTCTGCGCACCGCACAGGCCTTTGCCGAGCGCATGGGCTTGCCTGAAGGGAAGTGGTCGGTGGCGTTCCAGTCCCGTCTGGGCCGGGCCAAGTGGATTGAACCCTACACTGAGGCGCGTCTGGATGCGTTGGCCAAGCAAGGGGTAAAGAAGATTCTGGTGATGTGCCCGGCGTTTGTGGCCGATTGCATTGAAACCCTGGAAGAGATTGGCGATCGCGGACGCGAGCAGTTTATCGAGGCGGGGGGCGAGGAGTTGGTGCTGGTGCCGTGTCTCAATGACCACCCGCAGTGGGCGCAGGCGTTGAACACGTTGTGTGAGAGGGCGCCGCTGGCCCTGTAGAAAACCCCTGTGGGAGCGGGCTTGCTCGCGATGCAGTCAACGCGGTCTATCTGTTGGATAGAGGTGATGCCATCGCGAGCAAGCCCGCTCCTACAAGGATTACAGGTCAGATGACGGGGCCGTCACCTTTTTTCTTGTGCTTCCAGCTGTCATTGCCCGGCAGGATCAGGTTCAGCGCAATCGCCACAATGGCGCACAGCGCGATGCCTTTGAGACCGAAGTCCTCAGGCCCCATCCCCGTACCGATCAGTACGCCGCCAATCCCGAATACCAGGGTCACCGAGACGATTACCAGGTTGCGTGCTTCGCTCAGGTCGACTTGATGGCGGATCAGGGTGTTCATGCCCACCGCCGCAATCGAACCGAACAGCAGGCACAGAATCCCGCCCATCACCGGCACTGGAATGCTTTGCAGCAGTGCGCCGAACTTGCCGATAAATGCCAGGCTGATGGCGAAGATCGCCGCCCAGGTCATGATTTTCGGGTTGTAGTTCTTGGTCAGCATCACCGCGCCTGTCACTTCGGCGTACGTGGTGTTGGGTGGGCCACCCAGCAAGCCGGCTGCAGTGGTGGCAATGCCGTCACCGAACAGTGTGCGGTGCAGGCCCGGTTTTTTCAGGTAGTCGCGACCGGTTACGCTGCCTACGGCAATGACACCGCCGATATGTTCAATGGCCGGGGCAAGTGCCACGGGGACGATAAACAGAATCGCCTGCCAGTTGAACTCGGGCGCGGTGAAGTGCGGTAGCGCAAACCAGGGGGCGGCGGCGATCTTGGCGGTGTCGACAACACCGAAGTAGAACGCCATGCCAAAACCTACCAGCACGCCGGCAATGATCGGCACCAGACGGAAAATCCCTTTGCCGAATACGGCCACGATCAAGGTGGTCAGCAGTGCTGGCATCGAGATCAGCATTGCCGTCTGATAGTGAATCAGCTCGGTGCCATCTTCAGCGCGACCCATGGCCATGTGTGCAGCAATGGGTGCCATCGCGAGGCCGATCGAGATAATCACCGGGCCAATCACCACAGGTGGCAGCAGGCGGTCAATAAAACCGGTGCCCTTGAGCTTTACCGCGAAACCGAGAAAGGTGTACACGAAACCGGCTGCCATCACGCCGCCCATGGTCGCGGCCAGGCCGAACTGACCCTTGGCGAGAATGATCGGAGTAATGAAAGCGAAACTCGAAGCCAGAAAGACCGGCACCTGGCGCCGGGTCACGATCTGGAACAGCAGAGTCCCGAGACCCGCCGTGAACAGCGCAACGTTAGGGTCCAGGCCTGTAATCAAAGGCATCAACACCAACGCGCCAAAGGCCACGAAGAGCATCTGCGCGCCAGATATGATCTGGCGCCAGAGCGGGTCGTTGAACTCGTCCTGCATGTTAAATGTCCTTTTGCTTGGTGCCGAAGATCTTGTCGCCGGCATCACCCAAGCCCGGAATGATGTAGCCGTGCTCGTTCAAACGCTCATCAATGGAGGCGGTGTAGATGGTTACGTCCGGGTGAGCGGCTTCAACAGCTGCAATCCCTTCAGGCGCAGCAACCAGCACCATGGCGCGGATTTCCTTGCAGCCTGCTTTTTTCAGCAGATCAATGGTGGCAACCATCGAGGAACCGGTGGCCAGCATCGGGTCGATAATCATCGCCAGACGCTCGTTGATTTCCGGTACCAGTTTTTCCAGGTAAGTGTGGGCCTGGAGGGTTTCTTCATTGCGGGCAATGCCGACAGCACTGACCTTGGCGCCCGGGATCAGGCTAAGGACGCCTTCAAGCATGCCGATACCTGCACGCAGGATCGGGACGACGGTAATTTTCTTACCGGCGATTTTTTCAACTTGAACAGTGCCACACCAGCCGTCGATATCGTAGGTTTCGAGGGTCAGGTCACTGGTGGCTTCATAGGTCAGCAACGCGCCGACTTCCTGAGCGAGCTCGCGGAAATTCTTCGTGCTAATGTCAGCACGACGCATCAGGCCGAGTTTGTGACGGATTAGCGGATGGCGTATCTCACGGATAGGCATAGGGAAAAACTCCGGGGGCAGGCAAAAAAACCGGCCTAGATTAATCTAATCCGGGGTGATGTCCTACAGACATTACTGCACGTTAGTCCATAAATGCTTGATCTGAGCCAAGCGGATGCGTACCTTTGCCCGCTTTTCTTGCACAACACCCCCTGGAGAGCGTCATGTCTGCTGATCTCGAGCATATCCGTCAAATCATGCGAGAGGCTGACTGCCTGTACACCGAAGCTGAAGTCGAGGCAGCCATTGCCCGCGTTGGCGCGCAAATCACGGCTGAAATGGCCGAGACCAATCCAGTGGTATTTTGTGTGATGAACGGCGGCCTGATTTTTTCCGGCAAGCTGCTTACCCATCTGCAATTTCCGCTTGAAGCGTCGTATTTGCATGCGACACGCTATCGCAATGAAACCACGGGTGGTGACCTGTTCTGGAAAGCCAAGCCTGAAGTCTCGTTTATAGACCGTCATGTACTGATCATCGATGACATCCTCGATGAAGGTCACACCCTGAGCGCGATCGTTGATTTCTGCAAACACGCCGGTGCCCGTCAGGTGCATACCGCGGTATTGATCGACAAGGAACATGACCGCAAGGCGCGTCCTGACCTGAAGGCCGACTACACGGGCTTGCCTTGCATTGACCGTTACGTGTTTGGCTATGGTATGGACTACAAAGGCTACTGGCGTAATGCTGCCGGCATTTATGCCGTCAAAGGTATGTAATAAAGGTCGTTGAAGCTGACCCCTGGAAGGCTTCAACCTGTCCTGTCTTCACGAGAGCGCCGACATGCTGGCTATATTCCTTCAGACGCTCTCCATTACGGCTCCCGTGTTTGCCATGCTGTTTTTAGGCGTGGTGCTCAAGCGCGTGGGCTGGATCAATGACAACTTTATCCATACGGCGTCGGCATTGGTGTTTAACGTCACCATGCCGGCGTTGTTGTTTTTGGGTATTTTGCACGCCGACCTCAGGGCTGCCTTGCAGCCCAAGGTGCTGGCGTATTTTGTCGCGGCGACCCTGTTCAGCTTTGCCCTGGCGTGGGGCTGGTCAATCTGGCGCTGCCCGCGGGAAGATCGCGGCATCTACACCCAGGGCGCTTTTCGCGGTAATAACGGGGTTATCGGCCTGGCTCTGGCGGCCAGCATGTACGGCGAATACGGGATTTCACTGGGGGCAGTGCTCGCCGGCCTGGTGATCCTGCTCTACAACACCCTGTCGACCATCGTATTGGCGGTTTACAGCCCGGTCATCAAGTCCGATCCGTGGAGTATCTGCAAAAGTGTGGTCAAGAACCCGCTGATCATCAGTGTTCTGGCTGCAGTGCCCTTTGCGCTGTTCAAGATCAGCTTGCCTGGCTGGTTGCAGGCATCGGGTGAGTATCTGGCGGCGATGACCTTGCCGCTGGCGCTGATTTGCATCGGTGGCACGCTGTCATTGGCGAGCCTGCGCAAAAGTGGCGACATGGCGCTGAGCGCCAGCCTGGTGAAAATGGTCAGCATGCCGCTGCTGGCAACCCTCGGCGCCTGGATCTGCGGTTTTCGCGGGCCGGAACTGGGGATTTTGTTCCTGTACTTCGCCAGCCCTACGGCGGCTGCCAGTTATGTCATGGCTCGGGCAGCCAATGGTAATCACGAGCTGGCAGCAGCGATTATCGTGATCACCACCTTGATGGCGGCTATCACCACCAATATCGGGATTTTTGTGTTGCAGTGGGGCGGCTGGATTTAATCTCAGGCTGGATCGTTCAGGTTTCTGCATGCAGGCCCGATTTGTTTGGGTGTCCAGGTCGGATAGGTGTGCGGCAAAACCAGTACAGGCGTACTGATGACCAGGCCGTCGGCCATCGTGGCCTCTATGTAGTTGGCGCTCCAGCCCTCTTCGGGTGAGTTCAACTCAACGGTAAGCGTGTTGTTTTCGGTCATGACAATCGAGGTGGCTTCGTACCTGATACCGCAGGCCAGTCGGAAATCACGATCATTGAGATTGAACGCGCGCCATTGAACCAGTTTGGTGGGGCGTTCAGAAAACCCAAGTTGCATTTTTGAACTTGCCGATTCGGTTTTTTCGATGGTTGTTAGGGTCGGTAATGGACGTTTCTGTTGCAGTCGGTTGGTAAAAGCAATCAACGAACTCTCGATAAATGCCTTGATCCCGTAATGGTTTGCGTTGGGTGCGACACGGAGCATTTTTGTTCCAGGCAACGCGTCAAAATAAAACCGTGCGTTGTCCGGGAGAAAAAAGTCATCGCTGCTGGCATTCACGATGTACTTGGGGATTGTCATCCTGTCGGTTGATGATTTGACATAGAGCAGAGGGTCTTCTATCTGCATCAGTTTGTCGAAATCAGCCGTTTCTAACTGTTGCGTAATGCCTTCGTGGTGATAGGCATTGAAAGCGATCGGCCAGCTTTTACCATAAGCACCATAGGTGTGTTTCAGAACCGCTTTGGTGTTGAGAATATCGATAACAAAGGGGGCTATTGCGCTCACCCGCGAGTCTGTCAGCGCCGTCATCCATACCGCCCACCCCCGTTTGGACGCGCCGCTAGCAATAAAACGATCTATTTGCCATGGCTTGAGCTCCTGTTGGGCAAGGTCCATAGCTTTGACCAGTGTGAGCATCATGGGAATGTGCAGCGAAAGAAATGGCCGGGTCTCAGGGCTTTTTAGAAACAGAGACCAGCTATGGGCCACGCTGTCATCTTCGCGACGCGCCAGGTCATCATCGGCATAGGTCAGGTACTGATTCGGGATATTGCTGACAGAGACCACAATGGTTTGCGTTTGCCGGGCAATGCCGAGTGCCATTTCTTCGGTAAAGTCTGTTGAAGGTTGCAGGGGTTTGTCGGTTGCAGGGATATTGATCCCGTTATTGGCGATCAATAGTGCCTGGCTATTCAATGCAGCTTGCGGAATATAGATATCGACAGTGTGAACCCAGTCGGTCGGGCGAGCGAAGTCATGCCCTGTCCAGCGCTGGGACTGAAGCTCGAAGCGACGTCTTTCCACCCCGGGAAACAATGTTGAGCCGATGAACTTATGCGTCAGCGCCTGACCAGCTTGAGCCTGTTTGTAGCAGCCCAATACTTTACTGAAATCTTGACCGTTGTTGATGAAGCAGGCCATCGCGGCATCCGATGCGTAACTGCAACCGCTTGTCAGCAGGGTGAGGGCGAGTAAAACGAGGGAGCGAAGTGAGTTCATGGCAGGCCCGTAAATACCAGAGGCGCATGTATCGCGCGGCATCCTCCATGTTTACGGGAGTTATCTAAATACTTCAGCAGGATGTACCTGTCTTTGTTGTAGGTTTTGTTCCTGCATTAAGTGGTAGTCACCACGCCTCAATGTTGTCGGCGCCATGCACGCAAAGTGCTGAACAGCAGAAACAGCAACAAAGCCGGCAGAATGTAAAACAGCATCAGATGCTCGAGCCTGCCTGCCAGCGGCATGCCGGTGGTGAATGACACTACGTGCAGGCCATACGCCAGATACAAGCCGAGAAACAGCAAGCCTTCCACCCGTGTCACCCGATAGCCGCTATAGAACACCGGCAGGCACAGTGCTGCCACGCCCAGCATTACCGGCAGGTCGAAGGCCAGTGCATTGGGCGACACCGACAGTGGCGCGGGCGCCAGCAGGGCGGTGAGCCCCAATACGCCCAGCAGGTTAAACACGTTGCTGCCAATGACGTTGCCCACCGCAATTTCACGCTGGCCGCGAAATGCAGCAATCAGGGAAGTGGCCAGCTCGGGCAGTGAGGTACTCACGGCGATGATGGTCAGGCCGATGATGCGTTCGGACAGGCCCAGCTCTGACGCCACCTCGACGGCAGCGCCCAGCAGCAGGTGGCCGGCAAACCCGAGGAGGAGCAAGGCGCAGCCCATCTGCGTGAGTGTGCGTAGCCATGAAGCGTGAGGGGTGTCGCGGCCGGGGTGGTGGTGACCGCTGTGGCGGGATTGGTGCAGCAGCAAGAACAGGTACACCAGCAAGCCGACCAGCAACAGTGCGCCGTCCAGGCGGTCGAGTTGATGGTTCAGGGCCAGTGCAAACACCATGATGCTGGCGAGAATCATCAACGGGATGTCCAGGCGCACCAGCTGTCGCGACACCCGCAGTGGAATAATCAGCGCCGAAAGCCCGAGGGTGACGAGGATGTTAAAAATATTGCTGCCAATGACACTGCCCACGGCAATGTCCGCGGTGTCATTGAGCGCGGCCTGCAGGCTGACCGTCATCTGGGGGGCGCTGCTGCCCATTGCTACCACGGTCAAGCCGACCAGAAGTGGCCGTACCTTCAATTTGCTCGCAATGTGCTCTGCGCAGCGCACCAACAGCTGCGCACCTGCAATCAACAGCACCAGGCCGCCGAACAGTTGCAGCACGCTCCACGCAGATAATGCGTTCAAGCCGAAAATAGTGACCCCCTCGCTTAGTCGCTCAAGCCCTGGACCCGGACTTTAGCCGTGCCACTGCGCAGCATATCCAACTGCCTGGCGGCCTGGCGTGAAAGATCGATCAAGCGGCTGCGCGTATGCGGGCCGCGGTCATTGATGCGTACCACGACGGATTTGTCGTTGCTCAAGTTGGTGACCAGTACCCGCGTCCCGAAAGGCAGGGCGGGATGGGCAGCGGTAAGGGCATTTTGGTCGAAAGGTTCACCGCTGGCGGTTCGCTTGCCGTGGTGGCGAGCGCCGTAATAGGAGGCAATGCCGGTTTTGTCATAGCCGCGGGGGTCTATGTCATGGCTGGCACAGCCGGCGAGCAAGCTGAGCAGGGCGCAGGCGCCGAGTAGCTGCTTCATGGGGGAATCCTTCTGTTGCGGGAAATAACCACAAAAATCTGTGGGAGCGGGCAAGCCCGCTCCCACAGTTGAGTGGCTTAGCCTTCGAGTTTGCTTTTCAGCAGCTCGTTGACCTGTTGCGGGTTAGCTTTGCCTTTGGACGCTTTCATCGCCTGGCCGACAAAGAAACCGAACATCTTGCCGCGCTTGGCTTCGTCTGCCGCACGGTATTGCTCGACCTGCTCTGCGTTGGCCGCCAGCATTTCGTCCAGCACCTTTTCAATGGCGCCGCTGTCGGTGACTTGCTTGAGACCGCGCTTTTCGATGACCTCGTCAGCGCTGCCCTCGCCATTGGCCATTGCTTCAAGCACCACTTTGGCAATCTTGCCGGAGATGGTGTTGTCCTTGATGCGCTGCAGCATGCCGCCCAGCTGTTCGGCGCTTACCGGTGACTGGTCGATGTCCAGGCCTTGCTTGTTAAGCAGGCTGCCCAGCTCAACCATGACCCAGTTGGCCGCCAGCTTGGCGTCGCCGCTGATGCTCACGACTTTTTCGAAGTAGTCCGCCTGTTCGCGGCTGGAGGCCAAAACGCTGGCGTCGTAAGCCGACAGGCCGAACTGCGACTGGAAGCGCTCGCGCTTTTGCGGTGGCAGTTCTGGCAGGGTGGCGCGAACCTGTTCGATAAACGCATCTTCGATCACCACCGGCAGCAGGTCGGGATCGGGGAAGTAACGGTAGTCGTTGGCTTCCTCCTTGCTGCGCATGGCGCGGGTTTCGTCCTTGTTCGGGTCATACAGGCGGGTTTGCTGGATAACCTTGCCGCCGTCTTCGATCAGCTCGATCTGGCGCTGGATTTCGCTGTTGATCGCCTTCTCGATAAAACGGAACGAGTTGACGTTCTTGATCTCGCAGCGGGTGCCGAACTCGGCCTGACCCACCGGGCGCACCGATACGTTGCAGTCGCAACGCAGCGAGCCTTCGGCCATGTTGCCGTCGCAGATACCCAGGTAACGTACCAGGGCGTGCATGGCTTTGACGTAGGCCACGGCCTCTTTGGCGCTGCGCATGTCCGGTTCGGAAACGATTTCCAGCAGCGGTGTGCCCGCGCGGTTCAGGTCGATGCCGGTGGAGCCGCTGAAGTCTTCGTGCAGGCTTTTGCCGGCGTCTTCTTCAAGGTGCGCGCGGGTAATGCCGACCCGCTTGACGGTGCCGTCTTCCAGAGTGATGTCCAGGTGACCCTTGCCGACGATCGGCAACTCCATCTGGCTGATCTGGTAGCCCTTGGGCAGGTCGGGGTAGAAATAGTTCTTGCGGGCAAACACGTTGTGCTGACCGATCTCGGCATCTACTGCCACGCCGAACATGACGGCCATGCGCACGGCCTCCTGGTTCAGTACCGGCAATACGCCGGGCATGCCCAGGTCTACCAGGCTGGCCTGGGTGTTCGGTTCTGCACCAAAGGTGGTGGCACTACCGGAGAAAATCTTCGATTGGGTGGCGAGCTGGGAGTGAATTTCCAGCCCGATCACAACTTCCCATTGCATATGTTTCTCCTCAGAAGCCGGCAGGTGAGCGCGTGTGCCAGTCAGTGTTCAACTGATACTGGTGGGCGACGTTGAGCAGGCGACCTTCCTGGAAATAAGGTGCAAGCAACTGCACGCCCACTGGCAAGCCATCGACAAAACCGGCTGGCATCGACAGGCCCGGCAGGCCCGCGAGGTTGGCGGTGATGGTGTAGACGTCTTCCAGGTAGGCGGAAACCGGGTCGCTGTTTTTAGCGCCGATTTTCCAGGCCGGGTTAGGCGTGGTCGGGCCGAGGATGATGTCGACTTCGTTGAATGCCGCCATGAAGTCGTTTTTGATCAGGCGACGGATTTTTTGCGCCTGCAGGTAGTAAGCGTCGTAGTAGCCCGCCGACAGGGCGTAGGCCCCCACCAGGATCCGGCGCTGTACTTCCGGGCCAAAGCCCTCGGCGCGCGAGCGCTTGTACAGGTCAGTGAGGTCCTTGGGGTTTTCGCAGCGATGGCCGAAGCGCACACCGTCAAAACGCGACAGGTTGGACGAGGCCTCGGCAGGTGCGATGACGTAGTACGCAGGAATCGCGTGCTGCATGTTCGGCAGGCTGATCGGCTTGATCACGGCGCCGAGTTTTTCCAGTTCCTTGATGCTGTTGTGGATCAGCTCGGCGATACGCGTGTCGAGGCCTTCGCTGAAGAACTCTTTAGGCACGCCGATACGCAGGCCATTCAGCGAACCATTGAGGTTGGCGCTGAAGTCCGGTACGGGTTCGTCAATGCTGGTGGAGTCTTGCGGGTCGAAACCGGCCATGCCTTGCAGCAGGATGGCGCAGTCTTCGGCCGTGCGAGCCAGCGGGCCGGCCTGGTCGAGGCTGGAGGCGTAGGCGATCATGCCCCAGCGCGAAACGCGACCGTACGTCGGTTTCAGGCCTGTGAGGTTGGTCAGGGCTGCCGGCTGTCGGATTGATCCGCCAGTGTCGGTCCCCGTCGCGGCAGGCAACAGGCGGGCGGCAACGGCGGCGGCCGAACCACCCGACGAACCGCCGGGTACGTGGTCAAGGTTCCACGGGTTTTTGACCGCGCCGTAGTAGCTCGATTCGTTGGCCGAACCCATGGCGAACTCGTCCATGTTGGTCTTGCCCAGGCTTACGGCGCCGGCAGCGGCCAGCTTGGCTACCACTGTGGCGTCGTACGGTGCCTTGAAGTTGTCGAGCATCTTCGAGGCGCAGCTGGTGCGTACGCCCAGGGTGCAGAACAGGTCCTTGTGAGCGATCGGGGCGCCCAGCAGGGCACCGCTTTCACCGTTGGCGCGGCGTGCGTCAGCGGCCTTGGCCTGCTCCAGGGCAAGGTCTTCGGTGAGGGTGATAAAACTGTTGAGCTGAGGATCGAGCTGGGCGATACGCGCCAGCAGGGTCTTGGTCAGCTCTTCGGAAGAAAACTTTTTATCGGCGAGTCCGCGGGCGATCTCGGCCAGAGTCAATTGATGCATGCAGGCGCTTTCCCTTTACTCGATGACTTTCGGAACCAGATAGAGGCCGTTTTCGACCGCCGGTGCGATGGACTGATACGCCTCGCGATGATTGCTCTCAGTCACGACGTCTGCACGCAGGCGCTGGCTGGCTTCCAGTGGGTGGGCCAGAGGCTCGATACCGGTCGTGTCGACGGCCTGCATCTGATCAATCAGCCCCAAAATGCTGTTAAGGGCTTCGGTGGTGCGTGGAATATCGGCATCATTGAGGCCAAGACGGGCCAAATGTGCGATTTTTTCCACGTCGGAGCGGTCTAGCGCCATGGGATTCTCCAGTGGAAAACAGGACGGATGCTATCCGTGTGTTAGATTGTCGGAACACTACCGCATTTCTACGGTCATATGGCCGCGATTGTGGGTGTTGGTGCTCAGAAAAGCGCCCAATTTAACATATTGGCGCCTTGCCCAAAATCCCTGTCGTTGTTAGAGTTTGCCGCACTTTTTTACCCACGCGTTGCCTAGGGTCCCTTTCCCATGTTCAAGAAACTGCGTGGCATGTTTTCCAGCGATCTTTCCATCGACCTGGGCACTGCCAACACCCTTATTTACGTGCGCGAGCGCGGTATTGTCCTGAATGAGCCATCAGTTGTGGCTATTCGGACACACGGTAACCAGAAAAGTGTCGTTGCTGTCGGCACCGAGGCCAAGCGCATGCTTGGCCGTACACCGGGCAACATTGCTGCCATTCGTCCGATGAAGGACGGCGTTATCGCCGATTTCAGCGTTTGCGAAAAAATGCTGCAGTACTTCATCAACAAGGTGCATGAAAACAGTTTCCTGCAACCTAGCCCGCGAGTCTTGATTTGCGTGCCTTGCAAATCGACTCAGGTAGAGCGTCGCGCCATTCGTGAATCGGCACTCGGTGCCGGTGCCCGTGAAGTGTTCCTGATCGAAGAACCAATGGCTGCGGCCATCGGTGCGGGCCTGCCGGTTGAAGAAGCTCGTGGCTCGATGGTTGTCGATATCGGTGGCGGTACCACTGAAATCGCGCTGATCTCCCTGAACGGTGTGGTTTACGCCGAATCCGTACGGGTAGGTGGCGACCGTTTTGACGAAGCAATCATCACCTATGTGCGCCGTAACTACGGCAGCCTGATCGGTGAATCGACTGCCGAGCGCATCAAGCAGGAAATCGGCACTGCCTACCCGGGTGGTGAAGTACGTGAAGTCGACGTACGCGGCCGTAACCTGGCAGAGGGCGTACCACGTGCCTTCACCCTGAACTCCAATGAAGTGCTCGAGGCTCTGCAAGAGTCGCTGGCAACTATCGTTCAGGCCGTGAAAAGCGCGCTGGAACAGTCTCCGCCAGAGCTGGCTTCGGACATCGCCGAGCGTGGCCTGGTACTGACCGGTGGTGGCGCCTTGCTGCGTGACCTCGACAAGTTGCTGGCTCAGGAAACCGGTCTGCCGGTGATTGTTGCCGAAGACCCGTTGACCTGTGTTGCGCGTGGCGGTGGCCGTGCGCTGGAAATGATGGATAAACACACGATGGACCTGCTCTCCAGCGAATAAGATCGCGTGGTGCAGCCCTTTCGTTATCATCAGAAGGTAGCACTTTGCAGTGCTGCCTTTTGGCGTTTATCTTCTGTCAATCTTCATCCAGGCCGCTTGAAGCCGTATGAATAAATTGAACACCTGCCCGGGAGGAGCGGCTTATTAAACCGCTCTTTTCCAAAGGCCCCTCATTGGGCGTGCGCTTTCTGGTGCTGGTCGTGCTATCGGTCGCGCTAATGGTAGTGGACGCTCGCTTTACGTTACTCAAGCCTGTGCGCAGCCAGATGTCTCTGGTACTGATGCAGTCCTACTGGATCACCGATCTGCCGCAGCGTTTGTGGCAGGGCGTGGCCAGTCAGTTCGGCAGCCGCACTGAGCTGGTGGCTGAAAACGAGAAACTCAAAACCGAAAACCTTCTGCTTCAGGGGCGCATGCAAAAGCTGGCGGCCTTGACCGAGCAGAACGTTCGCCTGCGCGAGTTGCTCAACTCTTCGGCGCTGGTCAACGAAAAGGTCGAAGTGGCCGAACTGATCGGCATGGATCCCAACCCCTTCACTCATCGCATCATCATCAACAAGGGTGAACGTGACGGCGTTGTGCTGGGCCAGCCGGTACTCGATGCCCGCGGTCTGATGGGGCAGGTGGTTGAGTTGATGCCCTACACCTCGCGTGTCCTGTTGCTGACCGATACCACCCATAGCATTCCAGTGCAGGTCAACCGTAACGGGTTGCGGGCGATTGCCAGCGGTACGGGCAACCCCGAGAGCCTTGAACTGCGTCATGTTGCCGATACGGCGGATATCAAGGTGGGTGACCTGTTGGTCAGCTCGGGCCTGGGGCAGCGCTTCCCGGCCGGTTATCCGGTGGCAACGGTAAAGGAGGTGATTCACGATTCGGGTCAGCCCTTTGCCATTGTGTGGGCCGTGCCGACGGCAGCCCTGAATCGCAGCCGTTACCTGCTGCTGGTGTTCAGTGACAGCCGTACCCCTGAAGAGCGGGCCAACGATGCGGCCAAGGCTCAGCAGGCTGAACAAAACGGTGAACCGCCGCCGATCATTCCGGCGACGGTGCCCAAGCCGGTTGCGCCTGCAGCGGCCGTTATCCCGGCGGCTGTGGCTCCAGCTCCGGCGGCTGTTGCCGAGCCCAAGACCGTGAAAAAACCTGCGCCCGCTGCAACCCCTGCCGCCAAGCCGCCAGCCGCCGTGCCGGCCACTACCCGGGAGAGGCAATAAATGGCGAGTACCCGTTCGCGTAACGGCTGGATCATCTGGCTGACATTTGCCATTGGCCTGTTGCTCAGTATTTCACCCATGCCCCAGTTCATGGAAATCCTGCGCCCGCTCTGGCTGGCATTGCTACTGGCTTTCTGGGCCTTGTACATGCCGCACAAAGTGGGCATGGTCACCGCGTTTTGCCTGGGGTTGGCGGAGGATGTGCTGTATGGCACGTTGCTGGGGCAGAACGCCCTGACCCTGACCCTGATTACCTTTCTGGTGCTGTCCCTTCAGCAGCGCTTGCGGGTGTTCCCGATGTGGCAGCAATGCCTGGTGCTTCTGGTTGTGTTCGGCCTGGCGCAGCTTGCCCAACTGTGGCTCAGTGCGTTGACCGGCAATCGCCAGCCAACGCTGGCGCTGGTGTTGCCGGGTGTGGTCAGTGCCCTGCTGTGGCCCTGGGTCAGTTACGGGCTGCGCGGGCTGTGCAGACGCTTCAAAATCAATTAACCGGATACGAGCCATTTCCTGGTTTGTGCACCTCGACAGGGAGATGTCTTGATGACCTCGCTTTATCTGGCCTCTGGCTCACCGCGCCGACGCGAGTTGTTGACTCAGATCGGCGTGCCGTTTGAAACGGTCAGCGCAGCCATTGACGAAACTCCCCTCCCGAATGAATCCCCTGTGGCCTATGTCGAGCGCCTGGCGCGCGAAAAGGCCCAGGCCGGGCGCCAACAACTGCTGACGACCATGCCGGACGCTGCGTTTTGCGTACTGGGGGCTGACACGGCCGTGGTGCTCGATGAACACATTCTCGGTAAACCGGTCGACGAGGCCGACGCCTTGGCTATGCTCATGGCGCTGTCTGGCCGGGAGCATGAGGTGTTGACCGCGATCGCGATTATTGACGCCGGGAGCTGTGAAACCCGAGTGGTACGCAGTCAGGTACGCTTTAGAAACATCAGCAAACAAGAAGCCAGCCTGTATTGGGCCAGCGGTGAACCCCTGGACAAAGCCGGTGGCTACGCCATTCAGGGCTTGGCTGCGGTGTTTGTGGCGGGCCTGAATGGCAGTTATTCCGCCGTCGTGGGCCTGCCTGTGTGCGAAACCGCAGAACTGCTCGGGCATTTCGGCATACCCTGTTGGCAAAACCTTACCGTGCGCTGAATACGGCACCTACGAGACGTGGCACTACTGTGATGACGCCTGAACGAGACCCAGCCATGAGTGAAGAGATCCTGATCAACATCACGCCGATGGAATCGCGCGTGGCAGTGGTAGAGAACGGTGTTCTGCAAGAGGTGCATGTCGAACGTACCCAGCGCCGGGGCATTGTCGGTAATATCTACAAAGGCAAGATTGTCAGGGTTTTGCCCGGCATGCAGGCTGCCTTTGTGGATATCGGTCTGGATCGTGCTGCTTTTATTCATGCCTCCGAAATTTCCCTGCGTGAAGGCCAGGCCGTTGAAAGCATCGGTACGCTGGTGCATGAAGGCCAGAGCCTGGTGGTGCAAGTCACCAAAGACCCGATAGGTTCAAAAGGTGCGCGCCTGACGACTCAACTGTCGATACCCTCGCGCTACCTGGTGTATATGCCGCGCACTGCCCATGTCGGCATTTCGCTGAAGATCGAAGACGAAGCCGAGCGCGAACGCCTTAAACAGGTGGTCAGTGATTGCGTGGCCCAGGAAGGCATCAAGGAAGCCGGCGGGTTTATCCTGCGTACGGCGGCCGAAGGTGCCGGGGCGGATGAGATCCTGATGGATATTCGCTACCTGCGTCGTTTGTGGGACCAGATCGGTGCCCAGATCAAGACGGTTGGCGCGCCGACGGTGATCTACGAAGACCTGGGCCTGGCGCTGCGTACATTGCGTGATCTGGTCAGCCCCAAGATCGAGAAAATTCGCATCGATTCGCGGGAAACCTTTCAGAGGACCACGCAATTTGTTGCCGAACTGATGCCGGAAATCGCCGACCGCCTTGAGCACTACCCGGGCGAACGGCCGATTTTCGATTTGTACGGCGTTGAAGACGAAATCCAGAAGGCCCTGGACCGCAAGGTACCGCTCAAGTCCGGCGGTTATCTGGTGGTCGACCCGGCTGAGGCCATGACCACCATCGACGTCAACACCGGCGCGTTTGTGGGGCATCGCAACCTTGAGGAAACCATCTTCAAGACCAACCTCGAAGCGGCTACCGCGATTGCCCGGCAACTGCGCCTGCGCAACCTGGGCGGGATCATCATCATCGACTTTATCGACATGGAAGATGAAGAGCACCAGCGCCAGGTGATACGCACCCTGGAAAAACAGCTGGAGCGTGATCACGCCAAGACCAACATCATCGGCATTACCGAGTTGGGTCTGGTGCAGATGACCCGCAAACGTACGCGCGAGAGCCTGGAGCAAGTGTTGTGCGAGCCGTGCGTGTGCTGCCAGGGCCGGGGAAAGTTGAAAACCCCCGAAACCATCTGCTATGAAATCTTCCGTGAGATCCTGCGAGAGGCCCGGGCTTATCAAGCGACCGGCTATCGTGTGCTGGCCAACCAGAAAGTGGTGGATCGTTTACTGGACGAAGAGTCAGGCAATGTCGCGGAGCTGGAAGGGTTTATCGGTCGCACGATTCGTTTTCAGGTCGAAACCATGTACTCCCAGGAACAATACGACGTGGTGCTGCTCTGAAGTATCTAGCGTCACATAGCGTCGAAAAGGGGCTGAAACCGGCCCCTACGATCATTATTTAAGGGGCCACCTGACATGGAGCGTCTGACACGCTTTTTTGCCGCGCTGACCCGTTGGGGGCTGGGCGCGTGCGCTCTGGTTTTGGTCCTGACGGCGTTGTACGTCAGTATCGGCCGTGAATTGACCCCCCTGATCGCCGAATACCGCGTTGAAGTGCAGAGCAAAGCCCGTGAAGCGCTGGGCATGCCATTGACCATTGGCAGCCTGGAAGGAAGCTGGAGCGGCATGGCGCCGGTATTGAAGGCCCACGACGTCATGGTCGGTGAGGGCAACAGCGCCCTGCGTCTGGATGAAGTGCAGGTGGTGCCCGATGTGTGGGCCAGCCTGTTGAACCGTGATATCCGTATTGGTCACGTGCAACTCAATGGTCTGCAACTGAGCTTGCGCCAGGATGAACACGGCCACTGGGCACTCGAAGGGCTGCCGGTGCAGGATGACCAGCCGCTTGACCCTGAGCAGTTGCTCAACCAGCTGCAACGTGTGGCGCGGTTGTCGGTGCTCGACAGCCAGGTGACCCTGGAACCCTACAAACAATCCCCGCTGACCCTGACTTATGTCGGGCTGACGCTGGACGTCGGCGCGTCGGACCAGCGTCTTGATGCGCGGCTGACCTTGCCCGATGGCCAGCCCGTGGCGCTGAGCCTCAGCACACAGGTTCAGGCCAGCCACTGGCGTGACGGTGCGGCCCAGGCCTATGTGAGCCTGCCGCAAAGTGATTGGGCCAAGTGGCTGCCGGCCACGCTGATCGCACCGTGGAAAGTCTCCGAGCTCAAGGCTGGAGGCGAGTTCTGGTTCAACTGGAGCCAGGGCTCGGTACAGAGCGCGGTGGCGCGCCTGAATGCGACCCGGTTCAGTGGTGCCTATGCCGATCGCAAACCCGAGACCATCGAGAACCTGGCGCTGCATGCCTGGGCTGAGCGCGGCAAACAGGGTTTCAGGGTGGTGCTCGACTCACTGGCCATGAACCTGGGCAAGACCCGTTGGGAAACCCGTCTGCAACTGCAGCAGTTCGCGGCCACCGACAAGGAGCAGGAGCGTTGGCACCTGCAGGCCGACCGCCTGGACCTGACCCCGATCACGCCGCTGATGGACTCACTGGCCCCCGTGCCGGAAGCCGTCGCCAAAGTCATCGATCAATTGAGCGTTACCGGCACCTTGCGCAATGTGCTGGCTGATTATCGACCAGCAGCCACGGACGATCAAAAAATCAGCTTTGCGGCCAATCTGGAGCAGGTCGGCTTCAATGCCACCCACGGCGCTCCGGCGGCGCGCAATGTCAGTGGCCTGATCAGCGGCGACCTGGGCAAGGGCGAACTGCGCCTGGACAGCAAAGACTTCATGCTGCACCTCGACCCGATCTTCGCCAAGCCCTGGCAATACCTGCAAGCCAATGCCCTGCTGACCTGGACCCTGAACAAGGACAGCTTCACCCTGATTGCGCCCTACATCAAAGTGCTGGGGGAAGAGGGCAATATCGCGGCCGACTTTTTGATCCGCATTCACCTTGACCATTCCCAGGAAGATTACATGGACCTGCGGGTGGGCCTGACAGATGGCGACGGCCGTTTTACCCCCAAGTACCTGCCTGAAGTACTGAGTCCGGCGCTTTCGGAGTGGCTGAGCACGGCGATTATCAAAGGAGCAGTCGAAGAGGGCTTCTTCCAGTATCAAGGTTCGCTGAGCCATGACGCCGTTGCGGCGGCGCGCAATATCAGCCTGTTTTTCAAGGTGCATGGCGCAGAACTGGCGTTCCAGCCTGGCTGGCCCCATGTGCGTAACGTGTCGGGCGATGTGTTTATTGAAGATAGCGGTGTGCGGATCATGGCCAGCAAAGGTCAGCTACTCGACACCCGTGTGCGTAACGTGGCTGTCAGCATCCCGCATGTGCCTGCCGGCAAGGTCAGCCATCTGTTTCTGGATGGCGACTTTGAGGGCGGGCTGGGGGACGGTCTGAAAATTCTTCAGGAAGCACCGATAGGTACCGCAGAAACGTTCGCTGGCTGGCAGGGTGAAGGTTCGCTGAAGGGCCGTGTTGATCTGGACATCCCGCTGGAAAAGGGTGTGGAGCCAAAAATCCTGGTGGACTTCAACGTCGACAAGGCGCGCCTGAAAATCAGCGAACCCGAGCTTGAACTGACCCAGCTCAAGGGTGACCTGCGCTTTGACAGTGCCAAGGGCCTGAGCGGCAAGGGCATCAGCGCCCGGGCGTTCGATCGCCCGATCACCGCGCAGATCTTTGCCGACGGCAAGCCTGGCCGCATCAGCACCCGGGTGGTGGCCAGCGGTCAGGTGGGGGTGAAAAAACTCACGGACTGGCTCAAGTTCAATCAACCGATCCCGGTAAGCGGTGACTTGCCCTATCAGTTGCAACTGACCCTGGACGGTGCCGACAGCCAGTTACGCGTCAGCTCCAGCCTCAAGGGCGCGGTGGTGGATTTGCCGGCACCCTTCGGGCTGGCGGCCAATGAAAGCCGCAACAGCGTGTTTCGCATGACTCTGCAAGGGGCCGAGCGGCGGTACTGGTTTGACTACGGCGACCTGGTCAACCTGACCTTTGCTGCCCCCAATGGCAAGTTTGAAGACGGGCGTGGCGAGTTGTTCCTGGGCGATGGCAAACCCGTTTTGCCCACGACCAAGGGCCTGCGCATTCGCGGCGTGCTGTCGGAGCTGGACGTCGCCCCCTGGCAGGCGCTGGTCGAACGATATGCCGGCAATGACCCCGGCGGTAGCGCCAAGCAACTGCTCAGCAGTGCGGACTTTAAAGTCGGCAAGTTGATTGCCTTCGGCACCCAATTGGATCAGGTGCGCCTGGTCATGAAGCGCGTCGCCGCCTCCTGGGCGCTGCAAATCGACAGCAAGCAGGCCATCGGCGCCGTGACCCTGCCGGATGCGAACAACGCACCGATTGTGGTCAACATGCAGACCATTCGCCTGCCTGCGCCTGATCCCAAGACGGTGGCAGACGAGAATGCCCCCGACCCGCTGGCTGCGGTCGACCCGCGCAAAATACCGGCCCTGGACATCATTATTCGCCAGCTCTACCAGGGGGCGGACCTGCTTGGTGCCTGGTCACTCAACATTCGACCCAACAGCCGGGGCATCAGCCTTACCAGTCTCAACCTGGGGCTCAAGGGCATGCTGCTAGAAGGTTCGGGCGGCTGGGAAGGCGTGGCGGGTAACAGCAAAAGCTGGTACCAGGGGCGCCTGGGTGGCGGCAACCTGGCCACGGTGCTGAAGAACTGGGGCTTTGCCCCCAGCGTCACCAGCGACAACTTTCATGTGGACATCGATGGCAACTGGCCCGGTTCGCCAGCGTGGATTGGCCTCAAGCGTTTCTCCGGCACACTGGACGCCTCGCTCAACAAGGGGCAGTTTGTGGAAGTCGACGGCAGCGCCCAGGTGCTGCGCATTTTTGGCTTGCTCAACTTCAACGCCATTGGCCGTCGTCTGCGCCTGGACTTCTCCGACCTGTTCGGCAAGGGCCTGAGCTATGACCGGGTCAAGGGCGTGCTCAATGCCCGCAGCGGCGTGTACAGCACAGGCAAGCCGATCCTGATGACCGGGCCGTCCACCAATCTGGAACTTAACGGTACATTGAACATGGTCACCGACCGGGTCGACGCCAAGCTGCTGGTGACCTTGCCCGTGACCAATAACCTGCCCCTTGCAGCGCTGTTGGTGGGCGGGCCGGCAGCGGGCGGGGCGATGTTCCTGCTCAACAAGCTGATCGGTGACCAGGTGTCGCGCTTCGCCAGCGTGCAATACAGCATTCAAGGGCCGTGGAACGATCCGAAGATCACTTTCGACAAGCCTTTCGAGAAACACTAGGAGCGCAGCATGACCCTGGCAGTGATTCAAATGGTCAGCCAGAGCGATGTCCTGGCCAATCTGGCCCAGGCGCGCCGGCTGCTGGAAGAGGCTGCCCAAGGCGGTGCGCAACTGGCCGTGTTGCCCGAGAACTTTGCCGCGATGGGCCGTCGCGATACTGCCGCCATCGGCCGCGCCGAGGCGTTGGGCGAGGGCCCGATCCTGCCCTGGTTGAAACAGACCGCCCGCGACCTCAAGTTATGGGTAGTGGCTGGTACTTTGCCTCTGCCGCCCGAGGGGCAGCCTGAAGCCAAGGTCAATGCTTGTTCATTGCTGATCAACGCCGAGGGCGAGCAAGCGGCCCGTTACGACAAATTGCACTTGTTTGATGTGGATGTGTCTGACAACCGTGGCCGCTATCGCGAGTCTGATGACTATGCCCGGGGCAAGCGTGTGGTGGTGGTTGATACCCCGGTGGGCAAGCTGGGCCTGAGCGTATGTTATGACCTGCGCTTCCCGGAGCTGTACAGTGAGCTGCGCACTGCGGGCGCTGAACTGATTACCGCGCCCTCGGCCTTTACCGCTGTCACGGGTGCGGCCCATTGGGAGATACTGATACGCGCCCGCGCCATTGAAACCCAGTGCTATATCCTTGCAGCGGCCCAGGGCGGCGTGCATCCGGGCCCGCGAGAAACCTGGGGGCATGCAGCCATTATCGATCCCTGGGGGCGGGTGCTGGCCGAGCAGGCGCAGGGCGAGGGGGTGTTGCTGGCCCGCCGCGATGCGCTTGAGCAGGCGGATATCAGGGCGCGCATGCCGGTGGTGAGCCATCGGCGGTTCAACGCCCATCTAATTTAAGTGGGAGCGGGCTTGCTCGCGATGCAGGCGACAGGGTGTAACCGTTGCCCCGCATCGATGCCATCGCGAGCAAGCCCGCTCCCACAGAACAGATTTTTCAGGCCCGAGGGTTCAGCACTCAAAGATGCTGAAGCAGGGGCCAAGACGGAGTGATTATGAGCGAGTTGTTGACCTCAGTCAGCGAACACCTGTTGGCACCCGGAGGTGTCACCATCGAAAGCCTGCAAAGCGTATTGGGAGACCTGGCCGGGCCGGGTATCGACGCGGCAGACCTGTATTTCCAGGGCCAGATTTCCGAATCCTGGGCGCTGGAAGACGGCATCGTCAAAGAAGGCAGCTTTAACCTCGACCAGGGTGTAGGTGTTCGCGCCCAGTCTGGCGAGAAGACCGGCTTTGCCTACAGCAATGCCATTACCCTGGACGCATTGGGTCAGGCCGCCCGCGCCGCCCGTTCGATCTCCCGTGCCGGGCAAAACGGCACGGTGCAGGCGTTCACCACTCAGGACGTGGCTCAGCTGTATGGCCCGGACAACCCGCTGGAAGTCATCAGCCGCGCAGAAAAGGTCGAGCTGCTCAAGCGTGTCGATGCCGCCACCCGCGCCCTCGATCCGCGTATCCAGCAAGTCACCGTGAGCATGGCCGGGGTCTGGGAGCGGATTCTGGTGGCCTCCACCGATGGCGGGCTGGCGGCAGATATCCGGCCGCTGGTGCGTTTCAACGTCAGCGTCATCGTTGAGCAGAATGGCCGTCGCGAGCGCGGCGGTCATGGTGGTGGCGGGCGTACCGACTACCGCTATTTCCTCACTGACGATCGTGCCATGGGTTACGCCCGTGAAGCGTTGCGCCAGGCCCTGGTCAACCTCGAAGCGGTACCGGCTCCGGCAGGTACCATGCCGGTGGTTCTGGGCTCGGGTTGGTCCGGCGTACTGTTGCATGAAGCGGTGGGTCACGGTCTGGAAGGGGACTTCAACCGCAAGGGCAGTTCTGCCTACAGCGGACGCATGGGCGAAATGGTTGCTTCCAAACTGTGCACCATCGTCGATGACGGTACCCTGGCGGGCCGCCGTGGCTCGCTGAGCGTGGATGACGAAGGCACCCCGACCGAGTGCACCACCCTGATTGAAAACGGCGTGCTCAAGGGCTATATGCAGGACAAGCTCAATGCCCGTCTGATGGGCGTGGCGCGCACCGGCAACGGCCGTCGCGAATCCTATGCGCACTTGCCGATGCCGCGCATGACCAACACCTACATGCTGGGCGGCGAAAGCGATCCTGCCGAAATCATCGCTTCGGTGAAAAAGGGCATCTACTGCGCCAATCTGGGTGGTGGTCAGGTCGATATCACCAGCGGCAAGTTTGTGTTCTCCACCAGCGAAGCCTATCTGATTGAAGACGGCAAAATCACTCGCCCAGTCAAAGGCGCGACCCTGATTGGCAACGGGCCGGAAGCAATGAGCAAGGTGTCGATGGTCGGTAACGATCTGTCGCTGGACAGCGGCGTAGGCACGTGTGGCAAGGATGGGCAGTCGGTGCCGGTAGGTGTCGGCCAGCCAACCCTGAAGATTGACGCGATCACTGTAGGCGGTACGGGCGGTTGAGGGGAGGCCCCGTGAAGGTTGCCAGGCAACCTTCACGGGTACGAGGCTTAACGCAGACCGCGTTGAGTCTCGTCCAACCCACGGATGTACTTGAACAATTTGCGGCTTGAAGCCGGTGCCTTGTTATGAGCCAGCTCGTGTTTGGCCTGACGTATCACCGAACGCATTTGCTGGCGGTCGGCTTCAGGGAACTCGGCAACAAACTTTTCCAGTACAGCGTCATCACCCTCGATCAGGCGATCACGCCAGCGCTCGAGGTTGTGAAAACGTTCGTTGTACTGGCGAGAAGAGGCATCGACTTGATCGATCAAGGCAAGAATTTCGTCAAGCGGTTGATCGCGCATCAGTTTGCCGATGAACATCATATGGCGCTTGCGCGCAATATGAGCCGTGTGTTTTGGAGCATCTGCCAAAGCCTTACGCATAGCGTCAGTCAGGGGCATTTTGTTCAGCAAGTCAGGCTTGAGTGTCGTGAGACGCTCGCCCAGATCAACCAGAGCATGAAGCTCGCGTTTGACCTGCGATTTGCTTTTTTCGCCGTCGAAGGCGTCGTCGTAAGAATCAACCATGGTGGCAGTCCGCAAAGAAACGCCGCCATGATAACCAGTCGGGGGCCGATTGTCCGGCCCGGTCGCTCGGCGGCCCTGCCGAAAACAGAATTTGAGTGGAGAAAACCATGAGTGCAGTTCAAAGCGTCGGCCCGCAGGCCTTGCCGGCACTGCAGGAACAGGTCGAGCAAATCATCGCCGAAGCCAGGCGCCAGGGTGCCAGCGCCTGTGAAGTCGCCGTGTCGCTGGAGCAGGGGTTATCGACCTCGGTACGTCAGCGCGAAGTTGAAACCGTAGAGTTCAACCGTGACCAGGGTTTTGGCATCACCCTCTATGTAGGCCAGCGCAAAGGCTCGGCCAGCACCTCGGCCACCGGCCCGGATGCCATCCGCGAAACCGTCGCCGCCGCCCTGGCGATTGCCAAACACACCTCGGAAGACGAAAGCTCGGGTTTGGCCGATGCCAGCCTGATGGCGCGTGAACTGAAAGACTTTGATGTGTTCCACACCTGGGATATCACCCCCGAGCAGGCCATTGAAAAGGCCCTGGCCTGCGAAGCCGCTGCATTTGAGGCCGACAGCCGGATCAAAAATGCCGATGGCACCACCCTCAGCACCCATCAGGGCTGCCGCGTGTACGGCAATAGCCATGGTTTTATCGGCGGCTCGGCTTCGACCCGTCACAGCCTCAGCTGCGTAATGATTGCCGAAGGCGACGGCCAGATGCAGCGTGACTACTGGTATGACGTCAATTGCCAGGGCGAGTTGTTGATGGACGCCGTGAGCATTGGCCAGCGCGCTGCCGAGCGCGCTGCCCGGCGACTGGGCTCGCGCCCGGTACCGACGTGCGAGGTGCCGGTGCTGTTCTCGGCCGAACTGGCTGGCGGCCTGTTCGGCAGCTTCCTGGGGGCAATCTCGGGTGGCAACCTGTACCGTAAATCGTCGTTCCTGCTCGATGCAATGGGGCAGCAGATTTTCCCTGAATGGTTGACCCTGGATGAGCGCCCGCACCTGATGCGCGCCATGGGCAGCTCGTCGTTCGACAATGATGGCCTGGCCACTTACGCCAAACCGTTTATCAAGGACGGCGAGTTGGTTTCGTACATCCTGAGCACTTACTCGGGGCGCAAACTGGGCATGCCGAGCACTGCCAACGCCGGCGGCGTGCATAACCTCTTTGTGACACATGGTGATGAAGACCAGGCAGCCTTGATTCGCAAAATGGGGCGTGGTCTGTTTGTCACCGAGTTAATGGGCAGCGGCCTGAACATGGTCACCGGTGACTATTCCCGTGGCGCGGCGGGTTTCTGGGTCGAGAATGGCGAAATCCAGTTCCCGGTGCAGGAAGTGACCATCGCCGGCAATATGCGCGATATGTTTAAACAGATCGTGGCCGTGGGCAACGATCTGGAGCTGCGCAGCAACATCCGCACCGGTTCGGTGCTGATTGAACGCATGATGGTGGCGGGCAGCTAAGACTGGCCTGTTCCATGCCAAGGCGTATCACTGCAGCGGTGATACGCCTTTTTTGTGTTTGTGCATCTTGTCCTTTAGCAGACTTGTTTTGATAATCAATATCGCTTAATAATGAATCTCATTATCGAGTGAGCCTGGGTCATGAGTTCTGCGTTGCGTGAAGGGCCGTATCTAGAAAGCTGGCGCTGGATGAGCCGCCAGATCCGCTGCGGGCTGGCGCCGGACGAGCCGCGCCTGATCGAGCATTACCTGGCTGAAGGCCGCTATCTTGCTGGCTGTACAGCCACTTCCCCGTGGTTGATTGCGGTCACCACCTTCCGCCTGATGCTAGACACAGCCACTGACACCGCGCTGCCTTGGCACTGGCGCAATCTGTGCCTGGACAACGCGTGGCGTCCGCTGCGCGACCTCGAAACCCAAGCCCTGTGCAATTGCCGACTCAAGCGCTGGCAAAGCTTTGCCTGGCAGTTGGCAACCTGCGAGCTCGAACCTTCAATTTCTTTAACAGAACTGGTGCAAGGATTTCCCGATGAGTAACACTCGTATCGAACGTGACAGCATGGGTGAGTTGCGTGTGCCTGAATCCGCGTTGTACGGTGCGCAAACCCAGCGTGCAGTCGACAACTTCCCCATCAGCCATCAACGCATGCCTGCGCAATTCATTCGCGCCCTGATCCTGGCCAAGGGCGCAGCGGCCCTGGCCAACGTTGAACTCAAGCAGATCAGCGCGGCCCAGGGCGAGGCGATTGTCGAGGCCACCCAGATCCTGTTGACCGGTGATTTCATGGAGCACTTCCCGGTGGATATTTTCCAGACCGGTTCGGGCACCAGCTCCAACATGAATGCCAACGAAGTGATTGCAA
Organism: Pseudomonas bubulae; assembly: GCF_900618535.1. Taxonomy (GTDB): domain Bacteria; phylum Pseudomonadota; class Gammaproteobacteria; order Pseudomonadales; family Pseudomonadaceae; genus Aquipseudomonas; species Aquipseudomonas bubulae. The sequence continues at coordinate 107,945 of NZ_UYJA01000003.1, forward strand.
CCCTGGCCACGCGGCTGCTGGGCGAGCCGGTGAACCCCAACGATCACGTCAACTGCGGGCAAAGCAGCAACGACATTATCCCGACCACCATCCATGTCAGCGCTGCACTGGGCCTGCACGAGCAGTTGCTGCCGGCGCTGAGCCATCTGGTGCAGGTTATCGAGCGCAAGGCGATCGAGGTTCACGCCTACGTCAAAACCGGGCGCACCCACTTGATGGACGCGATGCCGGTACGCATGAGCCAGGTGCTCAATGGCTGGGCGCAGCAGCTCAAGGCCAATATCGAGCATTTGCATAACTTGCAGCCAGCTCTGCAAGCCCTGGCCCAGGGCGGTACCGCGGTGGGCACCGGGATTAACGCCCACCCGCAGTTTGCTGCGTTATTCAGTCAGCAACTCAGCGAGCTGACCGGGGTGGCCTTCACGCCGGGCAAGGACCTGTTTGCCTTGATTGGTTCGCAAGACACCGCAGTGGCTGTTTCTGGTCAGTTGAAGGCCACGGCAGTGTCACTGATGAAAATCGCCAACGACCTGCGCTGGATGAACTCCGGCCCCCTGGCCGGTCTGGGCGAAATCGAACTTGAGGCGTTACAGCCGGGCTCGTCGATCATGCCGGGCAAGGTCAATCCGGTGATTCCGGAAGCCACGGCGATGGTCGCGGCCCAGGTCATCGGCAACGACGCGGCGATCACCGTGGCAGGTCAGTCCGGCAATTTCGAACTGAACGTCATGCTGCCGGTGATTGCGCACAACCTGTTGAGCAGCATCGAACTCATGGCCAACTCAAGCCGCCTGTTGGCTGACAAGGCCATCGCCAGCTTCAAGGTCAATGAAGCCAAGCTCAAGGAGGCGCTGTCGCGCAACCCGATCCTGGTAACGGCACTGAACCCGATCATCGGTTATCAAAAAGCCGCCGAAATTGCCAAGACCGCTTACCAGCAAGGGCGCCCGGTAATCGATGTGGCACTTGAATACACGGATTTGTCACGCAGCCAGCTTGAGGTCCTTCTCGACCCCGAGAAACTCACCGCCGGCGGCGTTTAATCCATCGACACTGCTTTGGAGGTTCACATGGATCACTGGAAACGCACGATCGAAAGAGCCAACCGCTGTTTCGCCGAAGGCGAACTGGTCGATGCCCGCGAGCATTATCTGCAGGCGCTGGCCCTGGCCCTGGCCCAGGTGCTGTTCGAGCGCTGGAGTGATGCCGACGAAGCAGTGGCCGCCTGCGTCATTTCACACCACAACCTGGCGGATCTGCATTTGCGCCTCAATCAACCGGAGGAGAGCGTGGAGTACCTCTGTGCGATTCATCAGCGATTGTTGCAAACCATGCAGAACGCGCGCCTGCCGACAGCATTGCGTGAAGCGGCGCTGCGTCAGAGCAGCAAGACCTACGTAGAGCTTTTGAATTTTATCAGTGAGTACGGCGAGTACCCGCGCTCCAACCTGTTGCTCAAAAGCAATGTGGCTCAGAGCAGCCATGAGTTCTCGACAGTTAGCGGCCATCACTTAGGAGCACATTGAAATGACTTACACCTTGCCTGCATTGCCTTATGCCTATGACGCGCTTGAACCGCATATTGATGCGCAAACCATGGAAATTCACTACACCAAGCATCACCAGACCTACATCAATAACCTCAATGCGGCCGTAGAGGGCACCGAATGGGCCAAGTGGCCGGTGGAAAAACTGGTGGCCAGTGTTCATCAGTTGCCCGAAAAGCTGCGCGCTGCAGTGATCAACCAGGGTGGCGGGCATGCCAACCACTCGTTGTTCTGGGAAGTCATGAGCCCTAAAGGCGGGGGTAAGCCCGAAGGTGCGCTGGCCAAGGCGATTGACGAGCAGTTGGGTGGTCTGGAGGCGTTCAAGGAAAACTTTACCAAAGCCGCGCTGACGCGTTTTGGCAGTGGCTGGGCATGGTTGAGCGTGACCCCGCAAAAAACGCTGGTAATCGAAAGCAGCGGCAACCAGGACAGCCCGCTGATGAACGGCAATACGCCGATCCTGGGGCTTGATGTGTGGGAGCACGCGTATTACCTGCGCTATCAAAACCGCCGCCCGGAATATATCAACGCGTTTTACAACGTGATCAACTGGCCGGAAGTGGCGCGACGCTATCAAGCGGCGATTGGCTAAGCGCAACGAAAGGATTCAGGCGGATTATGGGCACGCAAATTTTAGCGGTCGGTGGCGTTCGAATGTTTCGCTATGCCTTCGGTACGCTTTTGCTGTTGGCGGGTACGGCCCTGTTGGTTGCCAAGGGGCTGGTCTGGCTGGATCTGGAGCCCCGGCTGCTGCGGGCGCTGCAGGGCGGTGCGTTGTGTGCACTGGGCACGGCGTTAGGCGCCGTGCCTGTCCTGGTTATTCGAAAAATGCCGGTGGCGGTCAGTGACACTCTGCTGGGTTTTGGGGCCGGTGTGATGCTGGCGGCCACGGCCTTTTCGCTGATTGTGCCGGGCATTGCGGCAGCGCAAAGCCTGGGGTTGTCACCCTGGCCCGCCAGCGGGCTTATAAGTGCAGGGATCCTGCTGGGCGCATTCTGCCTGTTTCTGGTGGATCGCAAGGTCTCGGGCGCCGGGCCGGAGGTATTTGTCAGTCGCCCCGGCGAGCCGGTCATCGCGCCGCGCATCTGGTTGTTTGTGATTGCCATTGTGGCGCACAACATTCCTGAAGGCATGGCGGTCGGGGTGTCGGCGGGTGGCGGCATGCCGGATGCCGATAGCCTGGCGATGGGCATTGCGTTGCAGGATGTGCCGGAAGGCCTGGTGATTGCCCTTGTATTGGCAGGGGCGGGCATGTCGCGGGTCAAGGCGTTCCTGATTGGTGCGGCATCAGGTCTGGTTGAGCCGGTCTTTGCGGTGCTCTGTGCCTGGCTGGTCAACTTGGCCGAGGTGCTGTTGCCGTTGGGTCTGGCATTGGCGGCCGGGGCGATGCTGCTGGTGGTCACCCAGGAAGTCATCCCCGAGTCGCGGCGCAATGGCCACGAAAAGCTGGCGAGCCTGGGGCTGTGTGTCGGCTTTTGTTTGATGATGGTGATGGATACGGCGCTTGGTTGAATCGATCTCTGCAGATACTCTTTAGTCGATCAATTCCTGCCGTGGGAGCGAGCCTGCTCGCGAACAACCTTCGCGAGCAGGCTCGCTCCCACGGTGGCAGTTTTCCTGCCGCTGCGTCGAAAAAGCTTCAGGCTTATTCACCTTCATCAAAGTAGTTGTTGATCAGGGCAACCAGTGCGTCCAGCGCTTCCTGATCCTTCTCACCTTCGGTCTTGATGTGGATGGTTGTGCCCTTGCCGGCGGCCAGCATCATCATGGCCATGATGCTTTTGCCGTCGACCATCGACTCAGGGGTGCGACCCGCCTGGATCTGACATGGAAACTGCCCTGCGATGCCGACAAACTTTGCCGATGCACGGGCGTGCAAGCCCAGTTTGTTGATGATTTCAATTTCCACTGCAGGCATCGCGGGGTAGATCCTTCAAGTAAGGTCGCGGTGGCGAACCTGGACGTTCTTCAGAGTTTCTTGCAGGCATTTGCCCAGGCGTTCGGTCAGGTACACGGAGCGGTGATGCCCGCCCGTGCAGCCGATTCCGATTGTCACATAGGCGCGGTTGCTGGCTGCAAAGCGCGGTAGCCATTTAAGCAGGTAGCTGGAGATGTCCTGGAACATCTCTTCGACATCAGGTTGCGCCGCCAGATAATCGGCTACCGGCTGGTCCAGCCCTGACTGCTCGCGCAGCTCGGGTTTCCAGTACGGGTTGGGCAGGCAACGCACGTCAAACACCAGATCGGCATCCACCGGCATACCGCGCTTGAAACCGAACGACTCCACCAAAAAGGCGGTGCCTGGCTCTGGCTTGTTCAGCAGGCGCAGCTTGATGGTGTCACGTAACTGATACAGATTCAGATTGGTGGTATTGATGGTCAGGTCAGCAAGGTCGGCAATGGGGCCCAAAAGCTGGGTTTCATCGCGAATGGCTTCGGCAAGGGAGCGGCTCGCGCTGCTGAGCGGGTGGCGCCTGCGGGTTTCCGAGAAGCGCTTGAGCAAGGTTTCTTCGTCGGCATCCAGGTACAGCACGTCACACTGGATATGCCGGTTACGCACCTCTTCAAGCAACTGCGGAAAACGTGACAAATGACTCGGCAGGTTGCGCGCATCGATCGAAACGGCCACCAGTGGCTGGGCCAGTTCAGTGTGAATCAACGCGCGTTCGGCCAGTTCCGGCAGCAAGCCGGCTGGCAGGTTGTCGATGCAATAGAAACCGTTGTCTTCAAGGACGGCGAGGGCAGTGCTTTTACCGGAGCCGGAGCGTCCGCTGACTATGACTAAGCGCATGATTAATGACCGTTCTGTACGTCCAGAACAACCTGATACAACGCTTCGTTGCTAGGTGCGTTGCGCAGTCTTTCGCGCACGTCTTTGCGATCGAGCATGCTGGCAATCTGCCGGAGCAGTTCCAGGTGTGCATCGGTTGCCGCTTCTGGCACCAGCAAAACGAAAAGCAGGTCGACCGGCGCGCCATCGATGGCGTCGAAATCTATGGGGGCGTCGAGGTGCAGCAAGGCGCTTACAGGCGACTCGCAGCCCTTGAGGCGGCAATGGGGTATGGCGATGCCGTTGCCAAAACCGGTGGAACCCAGTTTTTCACGGGCAATAAGGCTCTCGAAAACATCCTGCATTTCGAGACCAGGCACTTCGCGGCTGATCAGGTTGGCAATATGTTCGAGTGCACGCTTTTTACTGCCGCCCGGCGCGTTCACCAGGGAACGGCCGGGGGTCAGGATACTTTCAAGTCGGATCATGGGTAGGGAGTATTAACGACCGGTCGCGCCCTGGAGCAGGCTTTGGGTCTTTTCCTTATGCTTTTTCAGTTGGCGATCAAGCTTGTCAGTGAGCAGATCGATGGCGGCATACATATCGTCATGCTCGGCGTTGGCAACGACTTCTCCTCCATGGATGTGCAAGGTGGCCTCGATTTTCTGTTTCAGTTTTTCGACCGCCATCGTTACCTGTACGTTGGTAATCTTGTCGAAGTGACGCTCCAGTCGGTCGAGTTTTTCGCCGATGTATGCGCGTAGCGGTTCGGTGACTTCCAGTTGGTGTCCACTGATGTTGACTTGCATACAGTTTCTCCTTTGATGCCATTGCATAAAGCGGCAGGCCGAGCAGCCTGCCACTGAAACGCCGGGGTCCGTGGCTTACATCAAACGCTTGCGTTCGCTCGAAGGCGCTATCCCGAGGGATTCGCGGTACTTGGCGACGGTGCGACGGGCTACCTGAATACCTTGTGCCTCCAGTAAACCAGCGATCTTGCTGTCACTCAACGGCTTTTTCTGATTTTCCGCTGCAACCAGTTTTTTGATGATGGCACGGATCGCGGTGGAGGAGCATTCGCCGCCTTCAGAGGTGCTGACGTGGCTGGAGAAAAAGTATTTAAGTTCATAAATACCCCGTGGGGTATGCATGAATTTTTGTGTGGTAACCCGGGAAATGGTGGATTCGTGCATGCCCACCGCTTCGGCGATATCGTGCAGTACCAGGGGTTTCATGGCTTCATCGCCATGCTCGAGAAAGCCGCGTTGGTGCTCGACGATCTGGGTCGCCACTTTCATCAGGGTTTCGTTGCGGCTTTGCAGGCTTTTGATAAACCAGCGTGCTTCCTGCAGCTGGTTGCGCATAAAGGTGTTGTCGGCGCTGGTATCGGCTCTGCGTACGAAACCGGCGTATTGCGCGTTCACCCGCAGGCGCGGTACGGACTCCTGGTTAAGCTCGACCAGCCAGCGCTCGTTGTCCTTGCGCACGATCACGTCAGGTACGACGTATTCGGCTTCGCTGGATTCGATTTGCGAACCCGGGCGCGGGTTGAGGCTCTGTACCAGTTCAATGACCTGGCGCAGTTCGTCCTCTTTGAGCTTCATGCGGCGCATCAGCTGGCTGTAGTCGCGTGCGCCCAGCAGGTCGATGTAGTCGGTGACCAGGCGCTTGGCCTCGCTCAGCCAGGGGGTCTTGGCAGGCAGTTGGCGCAATTGCAGGAGCAGGCATTCGCCCAGGTTGCGCGCGCCAATGCCAGCCGGTTCGAATTGCTGGATGCGATGCAGGACGGCTTCGATTTCATCGAGTTCAATGTCCAGTTCCGGATCAAAGGCTTCGAGGATTTCTTCGAGGGTTTCGTCCAGGTAGCCCTGGTTGTTGATGCAGTCGATCAGGGTTACGCCGATCAGACGGTCGGTGTCGGACATCGGAGCCAGGTTCAATTGCCACAGCAGGTGGCTTTGCAGGCTTTCACCGGTCGAGGTGCGGGTGGTGAAGTCCCACTCGTCATCGTCGTTGCTTGGCAGGCTGCTGGCGCTGGTCTGGTAGATGTCTTCCCAGGCAGTGTCCACGGGCAGTTCGTTGGGAATGCGCTCACCCCAGTCACCGTCTTCCAGATTGTCTACGGTCTGGGCAGTTTCCTGGTAGGTGGGCTCTTGAACGTCGGGATTGGGCTTTTGCTCAATGTTATCGGCAAGGGGGTCTGCATTGTCGAAGTCGTCGCCTTCTTCCTGGCGCTCGAGCATGGGGTTGGACTCCAGGGCTTCCTGGATTTCCTGTTGCAGATCGAGGGTCGACAATTGGAGCAGGCGGATGGCCTGTTGCAGCTGAGGTGTCATTGTCAGCTGCTGGCCCATTCTCAGGACTAGCGATGGTTTCATGGCAGGGGCTTAACACCTTATTCGCCGGCGCACATGGCGCCATCCACTACAGGGCGCGTGAGCGCCAAACATAAGCAAATTATATGCCTGAAACCGGTGCGTTTGCCTAGGGGGCGGTCTAAATTAGTTTGCGGGTGGTGAACTGATCGAGAGCACCCCGTTGAATATTCGGGCAATAAAATGCTGGCGCATTTTTACTGCCCGGATGCCCTGGCTGCCCATGATGTGTCCGGGCTTAGAGGCGGAACTCGTGACCCAGGTAAACTTCCCGCACCAACTTGTTGGCCAGAATCGTTTCAGCATCGCCTTCAGCGATCAATTGCCCGTCATTGACGATATAGGCCGTTTCGCAGATATCGAGGGTTTCACGGACATTGTGGTCGGTGATCAGCACGCCAATGCCCTTGGCTTTGAGGTGGTAGATGATTTGTTTGATGTCGCCCACCGAGATCGGATCGACACCGGCAAAGGGTTCGTCGAGCAGGATGAACTTGGGTGCCGTGGCCAGTGCGCGGGCAATTTCTACCCGACGGCGCTCACCGCCCGACAGGCTCATGCCCAGGTTGTCGCGAATATGGTTGATATGGAATTCCTGCAGCAGGCTTTCCAGCTCCTTGCGACGACCGGTCTTGTCGAGCTCCTTGCGGGTTTCGAGGATTGCCATGATGTTGTCGGCCACCGACAGCTTGCGAAAGATCGAGGCTTCCTGTGGCAAGTAACCGATACCGGCGCGTGCGCGACCATGCATGGGCTCGTGGCTGACGTCCAGGTCATCGATCAGTACGCGACCCTGATCGGCGTGCACCAGGCCGACAATCATGTAGAAACAGGTGGTTTTGCCCGCGCCGTTGGGGCCGAGCAGGCCCACGATTTGCCCGCTGTCGATCGACAGGCTGACATCACGTACTACCTGACGGCTCTTGTAGCTTTTGGCCAGATGCTGGGCTTTCAGAGTTGCCATTACTGGGCCTTCTGCTGGTCGGTTTTCTTCTTGGGCTGGATCACCATGTCGATGCGCGGGCGAGGTGCGGTGACATTGGCGCCATTGGCGCGACCGGCACTGGCAATTTGTTTTACCGTGTCGTAGACGATTTTCTCGCCCTCGGTGGTATTGCCGTCGTTAATCACTTTGGCCTTGTCAATCAGTACGATGCGGTTTTGTGGTGCATGGTATTGAATGGTGACGGCATAAGCCTGTACCGGTTTGGGGTCAGTGGCTTTTTGCAGTTGCTCGAAGTAGGCCAGGTTGCCGACGGATGTCACCACGTCGATTTCGCCCGCAGCATTACGGGTGATGGTGACGGTGTTGCCGGTGATTTTCATCGAGCCCTGGGTGATGATGACATCGCCCTTGTAGGTGGCAATACCTTGCTTGTCATCCAGTTGTGCCTCGTTGGCCTGGATGCGAATAGGTTGTTCGGTGTCGTTCGGCAGAGCCCAGGCGCTCACGCTTCCCAGTGCTGCGCTCAGGCTGAGCAATAAAGGGAGGGTTTTAACGAGACTCATACTGTCCTCTTACGTTGGACAGCAGGTCCATCCTGCCGTCTTTCAAATATGCTTTCATGCCCTTGCCAGTGGTTACGCCGCCAGCGCCGTCGATTCTAACGTCTCGCTCGGTCTGCGCATATTCCTTCTGGGGGAATACAGTCATACGGGTACTGGTAATAATGGTGGTGCGGTTTTTTTCGTCAGTGCGCGCGATGCGCACCGAATCGATAAGCTCGACCTCGGTGCCATCCGGGTTGACTTCACCGCGCTCGCTCTGCACGTTCCACGGGTAGGCCGTGCCGCGGTAGAGCTGCATTTTCGGTTGGGTCATCTGAGTGACCTCGGAAGCCTTCAAATGTTCAAGCTTCTCGGACGTCATGTCGTACTGCAGCTTGCCGTCAGGTAAAAACTGACGGCTGTGTGCATTGGTGGCGTAGTAGTCGATAGCGTTTTCATCCACCGCCAGGGTAGGGGCATTGAGAAAACGTTCCGGCCTGATATTCCAGTAGCCAGCAGCTGCAAACAGCGAGGCAATCACTGTAAACAGCACTATTTGGCGAATCTTTTTGCTCAGCATAGAAAGCTCTATAGGTAGGCGGCGTGGGCTGCGTCCAGGCTGCCCTGGGCACGCAGAATCAGCTCGCAGAATTCACGGGCGGCACCTTCGCCACCCCGCGCCCGGGTTACCCCGTGGGCGTGCTCGCGGACAAAGTCCGCAGCGTTGGCCACGGCCATGCCCAGACCTACCCGGCGGATAACCGGCAGGTCGGGCAAGTCATCTCCCAGGTAGGCAACCTGTTCATAGCTTAGGTTGAGTTGGCCAAGAAGCTCGTCCAGTACGACCAATTTGTCTTCGCGGCCCTGGTACAGATACGGGATGCCCAGGTTTTGTGCGCGACGCTCGACCACCGGGGTTTTGCGGCCGCTGATAATTGCCGTTTGCACACCGGCGGCCATAAGCATCTTGATGCCCTGGCCGTCGAGGGTATTGAAGGTCTTGAATTCGCTGCCATCTTCGAGGAAATACAGGCGGCCGTCGGTCAATACGCCGTCAACGTCAAAAATGGCCAGCTTGATGCCCTTGCCGCGCTTGAGAAGTTCCTGGGTCATTACATTACTCCTGCGCGTAGCAGATCGTGCATGTTCAAGGCGCCAACCGGACGATCTTGCTTGTCGACCACCACCAGCGCGCTGATTTTGTGGTCTTCCATGATTTTAAGGGCTTCGGCTGCCAGCATGTCGGCGCGGGCGGTTTTGCCGTGCGGGGTCATGACCGCGTCGATGGTGGCGTTGCGGATGTCGATTTCGCGGTCCAGGGTGCGGCGCAAGTCGCCGTCAGTAAAGATTCCGGCCAGTCGACCGTCCTCTTCTATGACGACGGTCATGCCCAGGCCCTTGTGGGTCATTTCCATCAACGCTTCCTTGAGCAATGTACCGCGCACGACTTGCGGCAGTTCATCACCAGAGTGCATGACGTTTTCCACTTTCAGCAATAGGCGTCGGCCCAGTGCTCCGCCGGGGTGGGAAAAGGCGAAATCTTCTGCAGTAAAACCGCGAGCTTCAAGCAGGGCAATAGCCAGTGCATCGCCCAGCACCAAGGTTGCCGTGGTGGACGAGGTCGGTGCCAGATTCAACGGGCAGGCTTCCTGGGCCACGCGGGCATCCAGGCTGACATCGGCGGCCTTGGCCAGCGGCGATTCGGGGTTGCCGGTCATGCTGATCAGCTTGATGCCCAGGCGCTTGATCAGTGGCAGCAGGGTGACGATTTCGGCGGTCGAGCCGGAGTTGGACAGTGCGAGGATAATGTCATCGCGGGTAATCATGCCCATGTCGCCGTGGCTGGCTTCTGCCGGGTGGACAAAAAAAGCCGTGGTGCCGGTGCTGGCCAGGGTTGCGGCAATTTTATTGCCGATGTGTCCTGACTTGCCCATGCCGACCACGACCACCCGGCCTTTACTGGCCAAAATCATCTCGCAAGCGCGTACGAAATCTGCGTCGATATGTGTCAGCAAGCCCTCTACGGCTTCCAGTTCGAGGCGGATGGTGCGTTGGGCGGATTGGATCAGGTCGCTGGATTGGCTCATGGTTGAAGTCGGGTAGCCTGAGAAAAGGCAACGATTATAGCGGTTATGTGGCGTTCCCTCACGCTTGATCGCTGTGCTTTATTGCATGTGCTTACAAAGTGCGCGTGTGTTTGCAGAAAAAACATCTTTATTTCACTGTACTGAGACTTAACCGGCACTCCTTCGGTCTTGGGCGGTCACTATGAGCAGTGGTATAGTTCGCCGCCAGTTCGGCCCGCCAGGGAACGCGTGCTTCTTCACAAGAAGTTTGGTGTCCGGGTGAGAGGCAGAGGCTGCATCGCAAGGAGTTTAGATGAGCGCCGATAACGCCTACGCGGTCGAGCTGAAGGGAGTGTCCTTCAAGCGCGGTACGCGCAGCATCTTCAATAATGTCGATATTCGCATCCCGCGTGGCAAGGTCACGGGGATCATGGGGCCGTCTGGCTGCGGCAAGACCACACTGTTGCGCCTGATGGGCATGCAACTGCGTCCCAACAGCGGCGAAGTGTGGGTCAACAATCAAAACCTGCCGGCCCTGTCGCGCAGTGATTTGTTTGATGCCCGCAAGCATATGGGCGTGTTGTTTCAGAGCGGTGCGCTGTTTACCGATCTGGACGTGTTCGAGAACGTTGCTTTCCCGTTGCGGGTGCATACCGAGCTGCCGGAAGAAATGATCCGTGACATCGTGCTGCTTAAATTGCAGGCGGTGGGCTTGCGCGGAGCTATCGACCTGATGCCCGACGAGTTGTCCGGCGGCATGAAACGCCGGGTGGCGCTGGCGCGGGCGATTGCCCTGGATCCGCAGATCCTGATGTATGACGAACCCTTCGTGGGGCAGGATCCCATTGCAATGGGCGTGCTGGTACGCCTGATTCGTTTGCTCAATGATGCGCTGGGCATTACCAGTATCGTGGTTTCTCACGATCTGGCTGAAACTGCGAGCATTGCCGACTATCTATATGTAGTCGGCGATGGCCAGGTGCTGGGGCAGGGCACGCCCGAAGAATTGATGAACGCCGATAACCCGCGCATTCGCCAGTTCATGACCGGCGACCCGGATGGCCCGGTTCCGTTCCACTTTCCGGCGTCGGACTACCGAACCGATCTACTGGGGAAGCGCTGATGCGCAAGATGTCATTAATGAGCCGTATCGGTCTGTTCGGCCGGGCCGGGATCGACACCGTTGCGGTACTGGGGCGTTCGGCAGTGTTCCTGTTTCATGCACTGCTGGGGCGTGGCGGTATCGGGGGCGGGTTTGGTTTGCTGGTCAGGCAGCTGCATTCGGTTGGCGTCATGTCGCTGGTCATTATCGTGGTGTCCGGCATATTTATCGGCATGGTACTGGCACTGCAAGGCTTCAGTATCCTGTCCAGCTATGGTTCGGAGCAGGCAGTGGGGCAGATGGTGGCCCTGACCCTGTTGCGCGAACTGGGTCCCGTGGTTACCGCCTTGCTGTTCGCCGGGCGCGCAGGGTCGGCGCTGACGGCTGAAATCGGCAACATGAAATCGACCGAGCAGCTGTCCAGCCTGGAAATGATCGGTGTTGATCCGCTCAAGTACATCATTGCGCCGCGGTTGTGGGCCGGGTTTATTTCCCTGCCTGTGCTGGCGATGATTTTCAGCGTGGTCGGGATCTGGGGTGGTTCGTGGGTTGCCGTGGACTGGCTCGGTGTCTACGACGGCTCCTACTGGGCCAACATGCAAAACAGCGTAACCTTCAGTGGTGACGTAATTAACGGGATCATCAAAAGCATCGTGTTTGCCTTTGTGGTGACCTGGATTGCCGTGTTTCAAGGTTATGACTGTGAGCCCACCTCAGAGGGGATCAGCCGTGCCACTACCAAGACCGTGGTGTATGCCTCACTGGCAGTCCTCGGGCTGGACTTTATATTGACCGCCTTGATGTTTGGAGATTTCTGATGCAAAACCGCACCATGGAAATCGGTGTCGGCCTGTTCCTGCTGGCTGGCATCCTGGCTTTGCTGTTGCTTGCCTTGCGGGTCAGCGGGCTGTCCCCGACGGCGAGCACTGACACCTACAAGCTCTATGCCAATTTCGACAATATTGCCGGGCTGACCGTGCGCGCCAAAGTCACCATGGCTGGCGTGACCATCGGCAAGGTGACAGCAATCGACCTGGACCGTGACAACTACATGGCCCGCGTCACATTGCAGCTCGAAAAAGCGGTGGATAACCTGCCTGTGGATTCGACAGCGTCTATCCTCACAGCAGGCCTGCTGGGCGAGAAATACATCGGCATCAGCGTGGGTGGCGAAGACGCGACACTCAAGGACGGCGGCACCATTCACGACACGCAGTCGTCGCTGGTTCTTGAAGACCTGATCGGTAAATTCCTGCTCAATACCGTTAGCAAAGACGCCAAATAAGGAGCTTCCAGATGATTTCTCTCTTGCGCCGTGGCCTGCTGGTAATACTGGCCGCAGCCCTTCCTCTGGTGGCGAACGCCGCGCCGGGGCAGTCGGCCCATGACATCGTTTCAGATACCACGACAAGGTTGCTGGCCGACCTGGCTGCCAACAAGGAGCAATACAAACAAAGCCCAAGCAAGTTCTATGATGCCCTGAACGAAATCGTCGGCCCTGCAGTAGATGTTGATGGCATCTCCAAAAGCATCATGACGGTCAAGTACTCGCGCAATGCAACGCCTGCCCAGATGCAGCGCTTTCAAGAGAACTTCAAGCGCAGCCTGATGCAGTTCTACGGCAATGCCTTGCTTGAGTTCAAGAATCAGGGCATCACCGTTGGCCCGGCCAAGGACGAAAGCGGCGATCGCACCAGTGTCGACATGACCGTCAAGGGTGACAACGGCGCCATTTATCCATTGTCCTATACCCTTAACAAGGTCAACGGCGAGTGGAAAGTGCGTAACGTGATCATCAATGGCATCAATATCGGCAAGCTGTTCCGCGATCAGTTCGCCGATGCCATGCAGCGCAACGGCAACAACCTGGATAAAACCATCGACAACTGGGCGGGTGAAGTGGCCAAGGCCAAGCAGACCACTGATGCGGCATCGCCCAAGGCAGCCGGGCAATGAGTGAAGCGGCCATAACCCTGGCCGGCGAGAGCGAGCTTCGCCTTAGTGGCGTGCTCGATTATCAGACTGGCCCCCGTTTGCGCACAGAAGGTCAGGCCCTGATCAAAAAAGCCCTGGCCAAAGAGCTGGTGGTTGACTGCTCGGGCGTTACCAAATCGAGCAGCGTCGGTTTGTCGCTGCTGCTGTGTTATATCCGTGATGCCCAGGCCCTGAACAAGCCATTGAGCATTCGTGCCATGCCCGAAGACATGCGCGAAATCGCCCAGGTTTCGGGTGTGACCGAGCTGCTGGCACATCATTAATCGCCACATATAAATAAGCCCCCCTGTCAGAGTCCTGTTATGCGGGGTTCGCAGGCGCGGGGCTTTTTTGTATGATGGCCGACCCGTGCGCGTTAGGCGCCGATTGAGGTTGAGCATGCAGGCCGTAGAAGTGAAGAGCTTTCTTGAAGGAAAGCTGCCAGGAACCCAGGTAGAAGTTGAGGGCGAAGGCTGCAACTTTCAGTTGAACGTGATCAGTGACGAACTGGTGGCCCTGAGCCCGGTCAAACGTCAACAAAGCATCTATGCCCATTTGAACCCGTGGATCGCTGATGGCAGCATCCATGCGGTCACTATGAAATTCTTCAGCAGCGCGGCCTGGGCCGAGCGCACCTGAGCCCCCTGAGCCCATTGGCGTCGAGATTGTTATGGATAAATTGATTATTACCGGCGGTGCCCGCCTTGATGGCGAGATCCGCATTTCCGGGGCGAAGAACTCTGCCCTGCCGATCCTGGCAGCGACCCTGCTGTGCAATGGCCCGGTCACTGTAGCCAACCTGCCGCATTTGCATGACATCACCACCATGATCGAGCTGTTCGGTCGCATGGGCATTGAGCCGGTGATCGATGAAAAGCTCAGTGTCGAAATCAACCCGAACACCATCAAAACCCTGGTCGCGCCGTATGAGCTGGTGAAAACCATGCGCGCATCGATCCTGGTACTGGGGCCGATGGTTGCACGTTTCGGTTACGCTGAAGTTGCCTTGCCGGGCGGCTGCGCCATTGGCTCGCGTCCGGTTGACCTGCACATCCGCGGCCTTGAAGCCATGGGCGCAGTGATCGACGTTGAAGGTGGCTACATCAAGGCCAAGGCGCCTGAAGGCGGCTTGCGCGGTGCCAGCTTCTTCTTTGATACCGTCAGCGTGACCGGTACCGAGAACATCATGATGGCCGCAGCACTGGCCAACGGCCGCAGCGTATTGCAGAACTCTGCACGCGAGCCTGAAGTCGTCGACCTGGCCAACTTCCTGAACGCCATGGGCGCCAAGGTAAGCGGTGCTGGTACTGACACCATCACCATTGATGGCGTCAAAGAGCTGCATTCGGCGACTTACCGCGTCATGCCGGACCGTATTGAAACCGGTACTTACCTGGTAGCCGCTGCCGTCACCGGTGGCCGCGTGAAGGTCAAGGACACTGATCCGACCATCCTTGAAGCCGTCCTTGAGAAGCTCAAGGAAGCAGGCGCCGAGGTCACCACCGGTGAAGACTGGATCGAGCTGAACATGCACGGCAAACGCCCTAAAGCGGTGAACGTGCGTACTGCTCCGTACCCGGCGTTTCCGACCGACATGCAGGCGCAGTTCATCTCGCTCAACGCCATTGCCGAAGGCACGGGTGCAGTGATCGAGACGATCTTCGAAAACCGCTTCATGCACGTGTATGAACTGCACCGCATGGGCGCCAAGATCCAGGTTGAAGGCAACACTGCCATCGTGACCGGCACTGAAACCCTCAAGGGCGCGCCAGTAATGGCCACCGACCTGCGTGCTTCTGCCAGCCTGGTGATTTCGGCGCTGGTGGCGGAAGGCGATACCCTGATCGATCGCATCTACCACATAGACCGTGGTTACGAGTGCATCGAAGAAAAACTGCAAATGCTGGGCGCTAAAATCCGCCGCGTTCCGGGCTAGTTTTTGCTGTTTGGCATCATGGGCACAGGGATAGTGTCCAGCTGCCAGGTGACGTAACGGCCTGCAAGCGTTACCTTACCTGGCCTCGAATCGTTCAAGTCGAGCCTGATATCAGGCTCGATGCTTGTCCGGCGCCGATTGCGCACGGGCAAAAGTACCCTGATAAGGACTTACGTTTCCCATGTTGACCATTGCACTGTCCAAGGGCCGTATCCTTGACGACACCCTGCCGCTTCTGGCCGAAGCAGGCATTGTGCCGACCGAGAATCCGGACAAAAGCCGCAAGCTGATCATCCCGACCTCACAGCCTGACGTCCGCCTGCTGATCGTCCGTGCCACCGACGTGCCGACTTACGTTGAGCATGGTGCCGCCGACCTCGGTGTGGCCGGTAAAGACGTGCTGATGGAGTATGGTGGCCAGGGCCTGTACGAGCCGCTGGACCTGCAGATTGCCCAGTGCAAGCTGATGACCGCCGGTGCCATTGGTGTCGCTGAACCCAAGGGCCGCCTGCGCGTTGCGACCAAGTTCGTCAATGTCGCCAAGCGTTACTACGCCGAACAGGGCCGTCAGGTCGACATCATCAAGCTGTATGGCTCGATGGAGCTGGCCCCCCTGATTGGTCTGGCCGACAAGATCATTGACGTGGTCGATACCGGCAACACCTTGCGTGCCAATGGCCTGGAACCCCAGGAATTCATTGCCGCCATCAGCTCCCGCCTGGTGGTTAACAAGGCTTCGATGAAAATGCAGCACGCCCGTATTCAAGCCCTGATCGATACCCTGCGCAAAGCAGTGGAATCTCGACACCGCGGCTGACTCACCTGCGCGGCTTCAGGTCGCGCCCATCTATCCGCGTAATAGCCAGAAATCTCAGGTACCCACGCGGATGGCTTGGTAGTCTTGTGGTGCCTGAGCTGCGCAAAACCCTTATTCCAAGCATTCGCCCATTACCGAGGCCCTCGCTATGACCGCTCCCACTGCAATTCGCCGACTCAACGCTGCTGACCCGGACTTCGCGCAGCATCTGGATCATCTGCTGAGCTGGGAAAGTGTGTCTGACGACTCGGTCAACCAGCGTGTGCTCGACATCATCAAGGCTGTGCGTGAGCGGGGCGACGCTGCCCTGGTTGAGTTCACCCAGCGCTTTGACGGGCTTGAAGTGGCCTCGATGGCTGACCTGATCCTGCCGCGCGAGCGCCTGGAACTGGCCCTGACCCGCATCACTGCGCCACAACGTGAAGCACTGGAAACGGCCGCACAGCGCGTGCGCAGCTACCACGAGAAACAGAAACAGGACTCCTGGAGCTACACCGAAGCCGATGGTACGGTGCTGGGCCAGAAAGTCACGCCGCTGGATCGCGCCGGTCTGTACGTACCGGGTGGCAAGGCGTCGTACCCTTCGTCGGTGCTGATGAACGCGATTCCGGCCAAGGTTGCCGGCGTGACCGAAGTGGTGATGGTCGTGCCGACCCCGCGTGGCGAAATCAATGAGCTGGTGCTGGCTGCCGCCTGCATTGCGGGCGTTGACCGGGTGTTCACCATTGGTGGCGCACAAGCGGTTGCGGCATTGGCTTATGGCACCGAAAGCGTACCCAAAGTCGACAAGGTGGTAGGCCCGGGCAATATCTACGTCGCGACCGCCAAGCGTCATGTATTTGGCCAGGTAGGCATCGACATGATTGCCGGCCCTTCGGAGATCCTCGTCGTGTGCGACGGCCAGACCGACCCGGACTGGATTGCCATGGATTTGTTCTCCCAGGCCGAGCACGATGAAGACGCGCAAGCGATTCTGGTTAGCCCTGATGCCGAGTTCCTCGACAAGGTGGCGGCCAGCATCGCCAAACTGCTGCCGACCATGGAGCGGGCCGAAATCATCGAAACCTCGATCAATGGTCGTGGTGCGCTGATTCTGGTGAACGACATGCAGCAGGCTATCGACGTGGCCAACCGCATTGCTCCGGAACACCTGGAGCTATCGGTGGCAGACCCGCAAGCCTGGTTGCCGCAGATCCGCCACGCCGGTGCAATCTTTATGGGGCGTCACACCTCAGAGGCGCTGGGCGACTACTGCGCAGGGCCTAATCACGTACTGCCGACTTCCGGTACGGCGCGTTTTTCGTCACCGCTTGGCGTTTATGATTTCCAGAAGCGCTCCTCGATTATCTTCTGCTCCGAGCAGGGTGCTTCCGACCTGGGCAAAACCGCTTCGATTCTCGCTCGCGGCGAATCGCTGACCGGTCACGCCCGCAGTGCTGAATACCGCATCCTCGCCGACAAACAGGGGTAACAAGTATGAGCAAGTTCTGGAGCCCATTCGTTAAAGCCCTGGTGCCTTATGTGCCGGGTGAGCAACCGAAGCTGACCAAACTGGTCAAGCTCAACACTAACGAAAACCCCTATGGGCCTTCGCCTAAAGCGCTGGCAGCGATGCAGGCCGAAATCAATGACAACCTGCGTTTATACCCCGACCCGAACAGCGACCTGCTTAAGCAGGCGGTGGCCGAGTATTACGGTGTGCAGACCAATCAGGTGTTTTTTGGCAACGGCTCGGACGAAGTGCTGGCCCATGTTTTCAATGGCCTGTTCCAGCACGACAAACCGCTGCTGTTTCCGGATATAAGTTACAGTTTTTATCCGGTTTACTGCGGGTTGTATGGCATCGAGTTTGACGCCATAGCACTGGATGAGCAGTTCCAGATCCAGCCTGCGGACTACACCCGGGCCAATGGCGGGATCATCTTCCCCAACCCCAATGCACCGACCGGTTGCCTGCTGGCGCTGGAGGCCATCGAACAGATCCTCAAGGCCAACCCTGATTCGGTGGTCGTGGTGGATGAAGCGTATATCGACTTTGGCGGCGAAACGGCCATCAGCCTGGTGGACCGTTATCCGAACCTGCTGGTCACCCAGACCCTGTCCAAGTCGCGCTCCCTGGCCGGTTTGCGTGTCGGCCTGGCGGTGGGCCATCCGGATCTGATCGAAGCGCTGGAGCGAATCAAGAACAGCTTCAACTCCTATCCGCTTGATCGTATCGCCATTGTTGGCGCAGCGGCAGCGTTTGCCGACCGCGAATATTTCCAACAGACCTGCCAGTGGGTGATCGACAGTCGCGAGCAAGTGGTCGCGCAGTTGCAGGCGCTGGGCTTTGAAGTGCTGCCATCGGCCGCGAACTTTATCTTCGCCCGTCACCCGGAACACGATGCGGCGGCGTTGGCGGCCAAGTTGCGTGATCAGGGGGTGATCGTGCGTCACTTCAAGCAACTGCGCATTGCCCAGTTCCTGCGCATCAGCATCGGCACGCCGGAGCAGAATGCGGCGTTGATTGAAGGGTTGTCAGACTTGTAACCGCTGCCCTCTCCCGGAGGGAGAGGGGACTAAAGCAAGAGCAGTATTCGCGCAGCAACACAAATCGGCCCCCTCTCCCTTTGGGAGAGGGCTGGGGTGAGGGTTTTCAGTCGTTCTGCGGCGGCTGCTCTTGCGGCGGTCGCAGGCCCACTGCGGCGGTGAGCTTGAGCTCTTTGCCGTTGCGCATGACCTGTATGGTGATTTTGTCCGAAGGTTTGATCCGCGCCACCTGATTCATCGAACGACGGCCATCGCTGGCGGGTTCGCCATCAATGCTCAGAATCACGTCTCCCAGTTGCAAACCGGCTTTTTGCGCCGGGCCATCACGGAAAATCCCCGCCACGACAATTCCCGGACGACCACTGAGGCCAAACGACTCGGCCAGCTCCTGGGTCAACGGCTGCACTTCAATGCCCAGCCAGCCGCGAATCACCTGGCCGTGCTCGATGATCGACTTCATGACTTCCATGGCCAGATTGATCGGGATCGCAAAACCGATGCCCTGTGAGCCGCCGGACTTGGAGAAAATCGCGGTGTTGATGCCGGTCAGGTTACCGTTGGCATCCACCAGCGCGCCGCCCGAGTTACCCGGGTTGATCGCGGCATCCGTCTGGATAAAGTCTTCGTAGTTGTTCAGGCCCAACTGGTTGCGCCCGGTGGCACTGATAATGCCCATGGTGGTGGTCTGGCCAACGCCAAACGGGTTGCCGATCGCCAGGGCGATATCACCGATGCGCAGGGTGTCCGAGCGGCCGATGGTAATTGCAGGCAGGTTTTTCAGGTCGATCTTCAGTACTGCCAGGTCCGTTTCCGGGTCGCTACCAATAACCCGTGCATGTGTTTCGCGGCCGTCCTTGAGTGCCACCACAATCTGGTCGGCACCTGCGACTACATGGTTATTGGTCAGTAAATAGCCCTCGGGGCTCATCAGCACTGCCGAACCCAGGCTGGACTCCATACGACGCTGTTTAGGCTCGTTGTTGCCGAAAAAGTGACGGAACTGCGGGTCTTCAAACAATGGGCGGGCGTTTTTGTTCACCACCTTGGTGGTGTACAAGTTGGCCACGGCAGGCGCGGCGCGCACCACTGCATCGGCGTAGGTCACGGGACCCTGCTGCATGTAACTGGTTTGCGGGGCTTGTTGCAGATTAACGTCCAGGCTCGGCAGCCCAACCCATTGCGGGTAACGCTGAATAATCAGCAAAGCGATAAGCACGCCAGCCAGCAACGGCCAGCCAAAGAAACGCAAAGCCTTAAACATTGAACTCAGTCCTGAAGGTTGCAGAGCCATTCTGACGGCCCATAATGACGCCATTATACGAGGGCCGCCCGGCTCTGAACGCTATATTTAGGAGTCTTTTATGGCTGTCTCCCTGAGCACGCTGGTAGAAGAGGCAAATCGTTACCTCAACTGTGCCGCCATCGGCGATTACTGCCCCAATGGCTTGCAAGTCGAAGGCCGCCCGCAGGTGATGCGTATAGTCAGTGGCGTGACCGCCAGCCAGGCATTGCTGGATGCCGCAGTCGAGGCCCAGGCTGATCTGGTGCTGGTGCATCACGGCTACTTCTGGAAAGGCGAAGACCCGTGCGTTACCGGTATGAAGCAGCGCCGCCTGAAAACCCTGCTCAAGCACGATATCAGCCTGCTGGCCTACCACTTGCCGCTGGATCTGCATCCAGAAGTGGGCAACAACGTGCAATTGGCCCGGCAGCTGGATATCACCGTCGAAGGTCCGCTGGAACCGGGCAATTCGAAAGTGGTGGGGCTGGTGGGTTCCTTGGCCGAGCCTGTAACGGCCCGCGATTTTGCCCGCCGTGTGCAAGAAGCGCTGGGCCGTGAGCCGTTGCTGATTGAAGGCAGCGAAATGATCCGTCGCGTGGGCTGGTGTACCGGTGGCGGGCAGGGCTTTATCGATCAGGCGGTACAGGCGGGGGTTGATCTGTACCTGAGTGGCGAAGCGTCAGAGCAGACTTTCCATAGTGCCAGGGAAAACGACATCAGCTTTATTGCCGCAGGCCATCACGCCACCGAACGTTATGGCGTGCAAGCCCTGGGGGATTACCTGGCGCGGCGCTTCGCCCTGGAACACCTGTTTATCGATTGCCCGAATCCGATCTGAGCATTGGAGTTGAACCCTGTGGGAGCGGGCTTGCTCGCGATCGAATCAACGCGTTCTTGCTGTATAACCGCATTGCCTGCATCGCGAGCAAGCCCGCTCCCACATGGAGTAATCGCCCAAACTCCGAGGTCTATTCTTAGACCGTTTCGATCTAGTTGGCGCCATCTATAGAAGAGGGTGCTGTGCTAGCATTCGCCCCTCGAACACGGCCCGCAGGCCGTTCATAAGATAGCTTTCGTGAGTAGCCATGGTCGACAAACTGACGCACCTGAAACAGCTGGAGGCGGAAAGCATCCACATCATCCGCGAGGTGGCCGCCGAGTTCGATAACCCGGTGATGCTGTACTCGATCGGTAAAGATTCCGCCGTGATGCTGCACCTTGCTCGCAAGGCGTTTTTCCCTGGCAAGCTGCCGTTTCCGGTGATGCATGTCGACACCCAGTGGAAATTCCAGGAGATGTACAGCTTTCGCGACAAGATGGTCGCCGAGCTGGGCCTGGACCTGATCACTCACGTCAACCCGGACGGCGTGGCACAAGGGATTAACCCTTTCACCCACGGCAGCGCCAAGCATACCGATATCATGAAGACCGAGGGCCTGAAGCAGGCTCTGGACAAATACGGTTTTGATGCCGCCTTTGGTGGTGCGCGTCGCGATGAAGAAAAATCCCGTGCCAAAGAGCGCGTGTATTCCTTCCGTGACAGCAAGCACCGCTGGGACCCGAAAAATCAGCGGCCCGAGTTGTGGAACGTCTACAACGGCAACGTCAACAAAGGCGAATCGATTCGCGTGTTCCCGTTGTCGAACTGGACCGAGCTGGATATCTGGCAGTACATCTACCTCGAAGGCATCCCGATTGTGCCGCTGTACTTCGCCGCAGAACGCGAAGTGATCGAGAAGAACGGCACGCTGATCATGATCGACGACGAGCGCATCCTTGAGCACCTGTCTGATGAAGACAAGGCGCGTATCGTCAAGAAAAAGGTCCGTTTCCGGACGCTTGGCTGCTACCCGCTGACCGGCGCGGTGGAGTCCGAGGCTGAAACCCTGACCGACATCATCCAGGAAATGCTCCTGACGCGAACTTCCGAGCGCCAGGGCCGAGTCATCGATCACGATGGCGCAGGCTCGATGGAAGATAAAAAACGTCAAGGTTATTTCTAAGGGGTTGTCATGTCGCACGTATCTGATTTGATCAGCGAGGACATCCTCGCCTACCTGGGCCAGCACGAACGCAAAGAAATGCTGCGTTTCCTGACCTGTGGCAACGTCGACGACGGCAAGAGCACCCTGATCGGGCGCTTGCTGCACGACTCCAAGATGATCTACGAAGACCATCTGGAAGCCATTACCCGCGACTCGAAAAAAAGCGGTACCACAGGCGACGATATCGACCTGGCGCTGCTGGTAGACGGCCTGCAAGCTGAGCGCGAGCAGGGTATTACCATCGACGTGGCTTATCGTTATTTCTCCACCGCCAAGCGCAAATTCATCATTGCCGACACCCCTGGCCATGAGCAGTACACCCGCAACATGGCCACCGGTGCATCGACCTGTGACCTGGCGATCATTCTGGTGGATGCCCGTTACGGCGTGCAGACCCAGACCCGTCGCCACAGCTTTATTGCTTCGTTGCTGGGCATCAAGCATATCGTTGTGGCCATCAACAAGATGGACCTCAAGGGTTTCGACGAGGGTGTGTTCGAGTCGATCAAGGCCGACTACCTGAAGTTCGCCGAAGGCTTGAAGATGAAGCCTACCAGCCTGCACTTTGTGCCGATGTCCGCCCTTAAAGGCGACAACGTGGTGAACAAGTCCGAGCGCTCGCCGTGGTACACCGGCCAGTCGCTGATGGAAATCCTCGAAACCGTGGAAGTGGCGGCCGACCGCAACCTCACCGACCTGCGCTTCCCGGTGCAGTACGTGAACCGTCCGAACCTGAACTTCCGTGGTTTTGCCGGTACCCTGGCCAGCGGCATCGTGCACAAGGGCGATGAAATCGTCGTATTGCCCTCGGGCAAGAGCAGCCGGGTCAAATCCATCGTTACCTTTGAAGGTGAGCTGGAACACGCAGGCCCGGGCCAGGCAGTTACGCTGACCATGGAAGACGAGATCGACATCTCCCGTGGGGACCTGTTGGTGCATGCCGACAATGTGCCGCTGGTGACTGACAACTTCGAAGCCATGCTGGTGTGGATGGCTGAAGAGCCGATGCTGCCGGGCAAGAAGTACGACATCAAGCGCGCCACCAGCTATGTACCGGGTTCGATTGCCAGCATCATCAACAAGGTCGATGTGAACACCCTGGAAGAGGGCCCGGCCAGCGCCTTGCAACTGAACGAGATCGGCAAGGTCAAGATCAGCCTCGATGCACCGATCGCCCTGGACGGCTACGCCAGCAACCGCACCACCGGTTCGTTTATCATCATCGACCGTTTGACCAATGGCACTGTCGGTGCCGGGATGATCGTTGCACAGCCGTTGAGTCATGGCAGCGCGACCCATCATGGTAAATTGGCGCATGTGGCGGTTGAAGAGCGTGCCCAGCGCTTTGGCCAGCAACCCGCCACAGTGCTGTTCAGCGGCCTGTCCGGCGCCGGCAAGAGCACTCTGGCCTATGCTGTTGAGCGCAAGCTGTTCGACATGGGCCGTGCGGTGTTTGTACTCGATGGTCAGAACCTGCGCCATGACCTGAACAAGGGGCTGCCACAGGATCGTGCCGGTCGTACGGAAAACTGGCGTCGTGCCGCTCACGTGGCGCGTCAGTTTAACGAAGCGGGCTTGCTGACATTGGCCGCGTTCGTGGCACCGGATGCCGAAGGCCGTGAACAGGCGAAGGCGCTGATCGGCAGCGACCGTCTGCTTACCGTATATGTGCAGGCATCCCCGGCCGTATGCGCCGAGCGAGACCCGCAAGGTTTGTATGCGGCGGGTGGCGACAATATTCCGGGTGAGTCCTTCCCGTATGACGTGCCGTTGAATGCCGACCTGGTGGTCGACACGCAAACGCTGTCACTGGAAGAAAGCGTCAAGCAGGTGCTGGACCTGTTGCGTCAACGCGGCGCAATTTAAGCCGCACTAAAAAGCCCGCCACCGAGTGATCGGTGGCGGGCTTTTTGTTGGGCGCTGTATTTTCCCCCAGCCCTCTCCCGAGGGAGAGGGAGCTGATTTGTGGTGTTGTACAGGTCTGCTTTTGCCTTTAGTCCCCTCTCCCTTTGGGAGAGGGTTAGGGTGAGGGGCTTTTGATCTTCTTCACTGTGCCGGATAGTCCCGATGCAACTGCTCCAGCAAGCGGTCCTTCTCTTCCCAGAGCTGGTTGATCCAGCCCTGGAACGCCAGGCGGTACTCCGGGTCCTGGTCGTAGTTCTTGCCCAGGAATTCATCGGGTATTTGCAGCTCTTCAAACACCACGACTACGTCCTTCACATTGCCGCACAACAAGTCCCAGTACCCCGGACGCCCGCCCGGGTAGTGGATGGTCACGTTGACGATTGATTTCAGCTGTTCGCCCATCGCGTCCAGGACGAAGGCGATACCGCCGGCCTTGGGCTTGAGCAGGTAGCGAAACGGCGAGTTCTGTTGCGCATGCTTGGCTTCGGTGAAGCGCGTGCCTTCGACGAAGTTGAAGATGCCCACCGACTGGTTCTTGAATTTGGCGCAGGTCTTGCGCGTAGTTGCCAGGTCAGCGCCTTTCTTTTCCGGGTGCCTGGCCAGGTACGCCTTCGAATAGCGTTTCATAAACGGAAAGCCCAGTGCCCACCACGCCAGGCCAATCACCGGAACCCAGATCAGTTCCTGTTTAAGGAAGAACTTCAGCGGACGGATGCGTTTGTTAAGCACATATTGAAGCACCATGATGTCAACCCAGCTCTGGTGGTTGCTGGTCACCAGATACGAGTGCTCATAGTCCAGCCCTTCAAGGCCTTTGATATGCCAGCGGGTCTTGCGTATCAGGTCCATCCAGCGGTTGTTGTTGCCGACCCAGGCTTCGTGGATCCGGCGCATCAATTCGTCGGTCAGCCGTTGCGCCGCCGGGAACGGCAGGCACAGCTTGAAAATCGCGACGATAAACAACGGCGTGCAACACAGGATGGTGTTGATCGCCAGCAGCAGTGAAGCGATGACGCCGCGTATCGGCGCAGGCAGAAAGTCCAGCATTTACACATCCATAGGTCGGTTGGCGGCTTGAATCGCCGTAAGGGCGATGGTGTAGACGATATCGTCCACTTGTGCGCCGCGAGGCAGATCGTTTACCGGTTTGCGCAGGCCCTGCAGCATCGGCCCCAGGCTGACGCAGTCGGCGCTGCGCTGTACGGCTTTGTGCGTGGTGTTGCCGGTATTGAGGTCGGGGAACACAAATACCGTAGCCCGGCCCGCCACCTGGCTGTTGGGCGCCAGTTGCCTGGCCACCACTTCGTTGGCTGCTGCGTCGTATTGCAACGGGCCGTCGATCAGCAGCGCATGTTGCGCTTCGTGCGCCAGAAGGGTGGCTTCGCGGACTTTTTCGACTTCTTCACCGCTGGCCGATTCGCCGCTGGAGTAGCTGATCATGGCCACCCGTGGCGTGATGCCGAAGGCAGCGGCAGAGTCGGCACTTTGCAGGGCGATCTCAGCCAGTTCAGTGGCGCTCGGGTGCGGGTTCATGACGCAGTCGCCATACACCAGCACCTGCTCGGGGAACAACATAAAGAACACCGATGACACCAGCGTACAGCCCGGCGCGGTTTTGATCAGTTGCAGGGCAGGGCGGATGGTGTTGGCGGTGGAGTGGATCACCCCTGAAACCAGACCGTCGACCTCATCCAGAGCCAGCATCATGGTGCCAATCACTACCGGGTCTTCCAGTTGCTGCTCGGCCATCGGCGCGTTGATGCTTTTGGTTTTGCGCAGGGCCACCATCGGTTCGACGTACCGGCCGCGGATCAGGTCCGGGTCAAGAATCTCCAGTCCCTCGGGCAGTTCAAAACCGTGGGCCTTGGCCACTGCCTGGACTTCTTCGGGCTTGGCCAGCAACACACAACGGGCGATACCGCGTGCCTGGCAAATGGCCGCAGCCTGTACGGTCAGGGGTTCGCTGCCTTCGGGCAGGACAATGCGTTTGTTGGCCTGCTGGGCGCGCTGGATCAACTGATAGCGAAAAACTGCAGGGGTGAGGCGCATTTCGCGGGGTGTACCGCAGCGCTGGTGCAGCCAGTGGGCATCGAGGTGGCTGGCGACGAAATCAGTGATGATTTCCGCGCGCTCGCGGTCATCGATGGGAATTTCCTTGTTCAGGCCGTTGAGACGGTTGGCGGTGTCGTACGAGCCGGTACTCACCGACAGCACCGGCAGCCCGGCCTGCAGGGCGCCACGGCAGAGTTCCATCAGGCGTGGATCGGGCTGGGTGTCACTGGTCAGCAGCAGGCCGGCCAGCGGGACGCCGTTCATGGCGGCGAGGCTCACGGCCAGGATAATGTCGTCGCGATCTCCCGGGGTGACCACCAGCACGCCCGGTTTGAGCAGTTGCAGGGTGTTGAGCACCGTGCGTGCGCAGAGGATGATTTTCGACATGCGACGGGTTTCATAGTCCCCGGCATTGAGCACCTGGGCTCCCAGCAATTCGGCCACATCGCGGGTGCGTGGAGCATTCAGCTCGGGCTGAAAGGGAATGCAGCCCAGCAACTTGAAATCACCACTGCGCAGCAGCGGCGAATGCTCTTTGAGGCGTGCCGCAAAAGCGTCCATGCTTTCGTCGGTGCGCACCTTGTTGAGGATCACGCCCAGCACTTTCGGGTCTTTTGGCCCGCCAAACAGCTGGGCCTGCAACTCCACCCGACCCGACAGCTCGGTCAGCACTTCGTTTTCCGGGGCCGAGACCAGGATCACTTCAGCATCCAGGCTCTTGGCCAGGTGCAGGTTGACCCGTGCCGCGTAGCTGGCCGTGCGGGTGGGCACCATGCCTTCGACAATCAGCACGTCCTTGCCGATGGCCGCTTGTTGATAGAGGTTGATGATTTCTTCGAGCAACTCATCCAACTGGCCGTCACCCAGCATGCGCTCGACATGGGCCAGGCCCAGCGGGGTAGGCGGCTTGAGGCCGTGGGTGCGGGCCACCAGTTCAGTGGAGCGCTCCGGCCCCAAATCCCCCGGGTGCGGCTGGGCAATGGGCTTGAAAAACCCGACTTTAAGCCCGGCGCGCTCAAGAGTGCGAACCAGGCCCAGGCTAATGGATGTCAGACCCACACCAAAATCGGTGGGCGCGATAAAGAAAGTTTGCATGCGAGCTTCCTGACGTGGCAGTGCAAGGGCAACACCCTTTAAACGGGGCTTGTGCCTGAATCAATTGCCAAGATTAGCGCTATCCGCCTCTTGAGCACACCAGCCACAGGCAAAGGGCTGGCCTATTTTGGCCTGGCGTTGCCCGGGATCAAGCACCCACGGCCGGGATTGCCAGGGCGGTTGATGGCGCTGGTGCTGTGTGTGGCCACAGGAGAGCACGGCAACCCAGTGCTGCTCCTCATCCTGACGCCAGCCAATGATCGTTGAAGTTTTCAAAATTATCCGTTGGTCTTGGTTGTGTTCGCTTTCGGGCGATTGCTTGGTTAAACTTGCGAACTCATTATTTTTTGCAAAAGGTCTCGCCCCATGACGATCGCCGCTAACAAGGCTGTCTCCATCGACTATACCCTGACCAACGACGCTGGTGAGGTCATCGACAGCTCCGCCGGCGGCGCGCCGCTGGTTTACCTGCAAGGCGCTGGCAACATCATCCCGGGTCTGGAAAAGGCTCTGGTTGGCAAGGCCGTCGGTGACGAGCTGGACGTTACCGTTGAGCCGGAAGACGCGTACGGCGAGTACTCCGCCGAACTGGTCAGCACCTTGAGCAGCAGCATGTTCGAAGGCGTTGACCAACTGGAAGTTGGCATGCAGTTCCACGCTTCGGCGCCGGACGGCCAAATGCAGATCGTGACCATCCGTGACCTGGACGGCGACGACGTGACTGTAGACGGTAACCACCCACTGGCTGGTCAGCGTCTGAACTTCAAGGTCAAGGTTGTGGCCATCCGTGACGCGAGCGAAGAAGAAATCGCTCACGGCCACGTACACGGTGAAGGCGGTCATCAGCACTGACAAGTGCTGCTACGCTCACATGAGAGCTAGCCAGGAAAGGCGCCTACGGGCGCCTTTTTGCATCCTGGATTATGAGGGCAATCGGCAGGCTGAACGATTGTTTGAATGTGGATACGGGAATTTTTGGAGTCCGTCATGAGTGCATTTCACGAACTTACCCTGGACGCGCTGGATGGCAAGCCGCTGCCGCTGGAGACTTTTAAAGGCAAAGTGGTGCTGGTAGTGAATGTCGCCTCCAAGTGCGGTTTGACCCCTCAGTACGCAGCCCTGGAAAACCTCTACCAGCAATTCAAGGGCAAGGGCTTCAGCGTTCTAGGCGTGCCATGCAATCAGTTCGCCGGGCAGGAACCGGGGAGCGAGCAGGATATCCAGGCGTTTTGCAGCCTCAACTACGGCGTCACTTTCCCTCTGAGCAGCAAGCTTGAGGTCAACGGGCCTGACCGCCATCAGCTTTATCGGTTGCTGGCAGGCGAGGGCGCCGAATTTGAAGGGGAAATTACCTGGAACTTCGAGAAGTTTCTGGTTGGCAAGGATGGCCGGGTATTGGCGCGTTTCTCACCGCGTACCGCCCCAGACGATGCCACGGTCATTCAGGCCATTGAGAAGTCCCTGGCCTAAGGCTTTTTTACGGTCATCGGAACCGGCACCGGGGCTGCGTATTCGCGGCCCTGGCGAGCCTGCTGCAACTGGTTTTCGAACTGCTCGACAATCCCCGTCCAGCTTTGCCGACTGGCATGGCAGCGGGCATTGAGGCGCAGGGTGCGCAAGGTTTCCGGGTCATCAAGCAGCCAGCAGGCGGCTTCGATCCAGGCGTATTCATCCCCCGGCATGGCCAGTACGCCGTTGTAGCCATGACGAATATGCAAGCCGGCAGCAGCCTCGTCATAGGCCACCACTCCCAGGCCTGAAGCCTGGGCTTCGAGCACCACGTTGCCGAAGGTTTCGCTCAGGCTGGGAAACAAAAACACGTCACCGGATGCGTAATGGCACGCTAGCGCTTCGCCAGACTGCTGCCCGCAAAAAATGGCCTCAGGCAACGAGGCTTCCAGTGAGGCACGTTTTGAGCCGTTGCCCACCACGATCAATTTGAAGCGGCGTGCGGGATAACGGGCTTGTAGTTCATCGAAACAGCGCTTGAGTGCGTCCAGATTTTTTTCCGGTGCCAAGCGTCCTACATACAACAGGGCAATATCGTTTTCTCTGAGCCCCCAACTCTGGCGCAAGGCATTCTGACGTTTTGCCGGGCTGAACAGCTGGCTATCGACGCCACGGGGCAGCAGCTCCAGGCGTTCAAAATGCCTGCGCTCAAGTTCTACGCGTTGGCTGGCACTGGGCACCAGGGTCATTGCCGAGCGGTTGTGAAACCCGCGCAGGTAGTGAGTCAGCGCCCGGGTAAACAGGGTCAGGCCATGCTGGCGCAAGTACTGCTGAAAATTGGTATGAAAGCCGGTGACCGCGGTAATGCCGAGGCGTCGGGCAACCCTGAGTGCGCACAGCCCAAGGGGCCCCTCTGTGGCGATATAAACCACGTCAGGGGGGTGCTGGCACCAGCGCCTGGTCAGGCGATGGGTGGAGGTCAGGCCCCATTGCAGGCCGGGATAACCGGGCAGCGGCCAACCGCGGCAGAGCATCAGGTCGTCGCTGCTGCGCTGATTGCCATCGGCGCTCTGGCGTGGGCGTATCAGTTGCACGCGGTGGTTGCGGGCGCGCAAGCCATCGCACAGGTGGCCAAGGGTATTGGCCACGCCATTGATTTCAGGGGCGAAGGTTTCGGTAACAAGTGCGATATGAAGGGCTGTGGTCATGACCCCAGTGTGCGTTGGGGTCATGACGTCAATGTGTCACGGTGATGATGGAATGATGAAGTCAGCGGCTGCGGTTGGCGGCTGCCAGCGCTTCATCGCCACGCTCGCGCACCCAGAACAGGGTTGCACCGGCAACGGCTGCGGGCATCATCAGGATATTGACCACCGGGATCAGCAGCACCAGATAGACGATGCCGCCAAAACTCATGCTCTGCCAGCGTTTTTCGCGCAGCCAGGCGAGCATCTCGTTCCAGCCCAGCTTGTGGTTGTCGGCCGGGTAGTCGATGTACTGGATGGCCATCATCCAGATCCCGAACAGCAGCCACAGCGGTGCCGCGATCAGGTTGAGCACCGGAATAAACGAGAGGATCAGCAGGGCAATGGCCCGCGGCAGAAAGTAGCCCAGCTTGCGCATTTCACGGGCCAGGGTGCGCGGCACCATGGCGGCCAGTTCGCCCCAGCTGAAAGGTGGCGAATTATCGACCCCGCGCACCACGGCTTCGACCTTCTCCGAGAGAAAACCGTTAAATGGCGCGGCGATGATGTTGGCCAGCATGGTGAAGGTGAAAAACACCATCAACGCCACCAGCACCACGAACAGTGGCCACAACACGTAGTTGAGGAAACCGAGCCAGTTGGGCAGGGTCGGCATCAAGGTATCGACCCAGAGGCTGAACTGATGCCCGGCGAAATAAATCAATCCGACGAACAGCACCAGATTGATCAGTAACGGCAGCAGCACGAACAGGCGCAAGCCAGGGCTGAGGATCAACTTAAGGCCTTCACGCAGGTACTGCGGGCCAGAGAGAACAGGGGCGGGCATAGCGTGCTCCGAACAGTGGAAAACCGGGCGACCTTAGCGGCTTTGTCCGCAGGACGAAAGCCTTGTCGCAGTATCGACAATAACTGTAACAAAGCCGTCTAAAATCGACTTCGACTACATAGAGACCTGCTATGAGCTGGATTGTTAATGCGTATTTCCTTACTCTCTGCGGCCTCTATATGCTTCACCCATATTTTTCAGGATCTGCGCGTTGCAGGCATAGCCTGGGCAGGTTTAAGGTTTCTTTTTATTCCAGCCGGTAAAGCGGCGTTCCGACCCGGTTTCAATGCGGGCGGTCATAGGAGTGAGTCATGTCTGAAGTACGTCATTCGCGTGTGATTATTCTGGGTTCCGGCCCTGCCGGTTACAGCGCCGCTGTCTATGCGGCCCGCGCCAACCTCAAACCACTGCTGATCACGGGCATGCAGGCTGGCGGTCAACTGACCACCACCACCGAAGTCGACAACTGGCCCGGTGATGTTCACGGCCTGACCGGCCCGGCCTTGATGGAACGCATGCGTGAGCATGCCGAGCGTTTCGAGACGGAAATCATTTTCGACCACATCAATGAAGTGGACCTGAAAAATCGTCCGTTCACCCTCAAGGGTGACAGCGGTACGTTCACCTGCGACGCACTGATCATCGCTACCGGCGCCAGCGCCCGTTATCTGGGCTTGCCGTCGGAAGAAGCATTCATGGGCAAAGGCGTTTCTGCCTGTGCGACCTGTGACGGTTTCTTCTACCGCAACAAGCCTGTTGCCGTAGTGGGTGGTGGTAACACCGCGGTTGAAGAGGCCCTGTACCTGGCCAATATCGCCAGTAAAGTAACCCTGGTTCACCGTCGTGAAACCTTCCGCGCCGAGAAGATCCTGATCGACAAGCTGCACGCCCGTGTTGCTGAAGGCAAGATCGAACTCAAGCTGAACGCGACCCTGGACGAAGTGCTGGGCGACAACATGGGTGTGACCGGTGCGCGCCTGAAGAACAACGACGGCAGCTTTGACGAGCTGAAAGTCGATGGCGTATTTATCGCCATCGGCCACACACCGAACACTTCGTTGTTCGAAGGCCAGCTTGAGCTTAAAGACGGCTACATGGTTGTGCAGGGCGGCCGTGAAGGCAACGCTACTGCGACCAGCGTTGAAGGCGTGTTTGCTGCGGGCGACGTGGCGGACCACGTTTATCGTCAGGCCATCACCTCGGCTGGCGCCGGTTGCATGGCAGCGCTGGACACCGAGCGCTACCTGGACGGCCTGCAGAACGCCCAGTTCTGATAGCCTGCCTCAACAAAAAAACCGGCCTTGGCCGGTTTTTTTGTGTCTGCCCTGTGGGAGCGGGCTTGCTCGCGATGGGATCGCAGCGGTGTAACTGAAAAAAATCGGCGCCTGCATCGCGAGCAAGCCCGCTCCCACGATGAGTTGCAGTATTAAGCTTTGCGCGTAAGCGGCTGGGCTTCGAACTTGACCCCGGCCAGGCCGTGGGCAATCAGTGCGCGAATGTTGCTGTGGTCTGTGCCTTCAGGCGTAGCCAGTACCGAGCGGTAGTGTTCGCCGAAAGCCAGCAGGGTTTCCTGGTCGCTCAAACCTTCCAGCAGGGCCAGGCCCAGGGTCTTGCACGAACCTTCATTTTGCCCTGCAGCGTTTTCCACACCGCCGTTGATGAAGCTCTGAGGCTGGTAATCGTAGTGCGCGCCAATAAACGCCAGGGTATCGGCAAAAACGTGCTCGCCGCTGTTGAGGCTGGCGCGCAGGGTGTTCAAATCAGTCATGCTTTTTTCCTTGGGTGAACGCCGCCGTCTGTTCGGCGCTGGCTTCTTTCTGGTACTGGGCTTTCCACTCGGCATACGGCATGCCGTAGACCACTTCGCGTGCATCATCGAGGCTGATGGCGATCTGGCGCTCGTCTGCTGCGGCCTTGTACCACTTGGACAGGCAATTGCGGCAAAAACCCGAGAGGTTCATCAGGTCTATGTTTTGCACGTCCTTGCGGCTGTCCAGGTGCGCGACAAGGCGGCGAAAGGCGGCTGCCTCCAGTTCAAGCTGTTCTTGAGGTGTCATGGGGTTCACCGGGGTTATGAGGTTGCAGTCTGACGGCTCGCCGCCAGTGTAATCGACACCGATTCGGCAAAGCGCAGCGCGTGCGGTTTGTCGACTTCGACTTCGGCATACAGTACCGCGTCGTTGGCCATCACCAGATCCAGCAACTCCTGGGTCAGGCGCTCAAGCAGGGCGAAGCGGTTCTCTTCGACGTGCTGGATCACGGCCTTGGTGATGGTGCGGTAATTGAGCGCGTGGTCGATATCGTTATCGCGCACCGCCTCCTGCGCCGCGTAGAGGATGGTGAGGTTGATCAACACATCCTGCTTGTTGAGGATTTCTTCCTCATTGATGCCGATATAGGTACGCAGGCACAAGTCCTTGACGCGAATACGGGCCATTCCTGGCTGAAGTTGTGGCATTACGACTTGCTCCGTCCAATCAGTTGCAAGAACTCCATGCGGGTGCTCGGTTCGCGGAAGGCGCCGAGCATGACCGAGGTGTTCATGGTCGAATTCTGTTTTTCTACGCCGCGCATCATCATGCACATATGCTGGGCTTCGATCACCACGGCCACACCGGCAGCCTGGGTGACGCTTTCGATGGCGTCCGCGATTTCCCGGGTGAGGTTTTCCTGGATCTGCAGGCGCCGGGCAAACATGTCGACAATGCGGGCGATTTTCGACAGCCCCAGTACCTTGCCCGTCGGTATATAGGCCACATGGGCCTTGCCGATAAAGGGCAGCAGGTGATGCTCGCACAATGAGTACAGCTCGATATTGGCCACGATCACCATTTCGTCACTGTCAGAGGCGAAGAGGGCGCCGTTGACGATTTTCTCCACGCTCTGCTCGTAGCCATGACACAGGTATTGCATGGCTTTGGCGGCGCGTTTGGGGGTGTCGAGCAGGCCTTCGCGCTCAGGGTCTTCGCCTAAACCAATAAGAATCTCGCGGTAATGCTCAGGCAGTGATGCGCTCATCTAAGTACTTCCTCGCGGGGCGGCATTATTTTAAATGCCGGCCGCCGTTGACGGTCAGGGTGGTGCCGGTCACATACGGGTTGTCCAGCAGATAGCGCAGGCTGCGGTAAATCACCTCGGCGCCGGGCTCGATGCCCAGCACGGATTTGGCCAGCGCTTGGGTGCGGTACTCCGCATCGTCGTCGGGGTTGAACATCAGCAAGGCCGGGGCGATACCGTTGACTTTGATCTGTGGCGCCAGTTTAGCCGCGAATGACAGGGTCAGGCTGTCGAGCCCGGCTTTGGTTGCGCAATAGGCCATATGCTTGCTGCTGCCCTTGCGTGTTACATCATCGCTGATATGCACAATATCTGCAGGGTTCGAGCGTTTGAGCAGCTCGCTGCAATGCAGGTTGATCAGATATGGCGCGAGCATATGCACGCTGAACATGTGCAAAAAGGCGCTGGTTTCTGTCTGTGGGGTTTCTTCCAGCCAGGCCGAGGCGTTGTGGACAATCGCCCGCAAGCTGTCGGTGTGTATTTTCAGCCGTTCGATAAAATCGAGAATGCCGGCTTCGGTCGAAAAGTCGGCAAACAGCGCAATGGCACCCAGTTCGCGGAGAATTTGCACGCCGGGTTTTTCACTGCGATAGGTGAACATCACCGGATAGCCGTCGGCCAGCAGCTGCTGCGCACAATGCAGGCCAACGCGCTGGCCTGCGCCAGTGATCAGAATCGGTGCGGTAGAAGTGGGCATGACGTACTCGGTGCACAAAAGCCGGAAACAGTCGCGGCGCATTGGCAAAACTATACCAGTGTCCGCGACCTGACGGCCAAGCCCGAGATTAGTGGCGCGGTGTCGCGATAGCGCTGCGCAGGGGTTTGCCTGGGGTGCTGTGCAGCCAACCTGCCAGCAAGTGGGTAGAGAGTGGAATAAACAGGTAAACCATCAGCGGCGTCAGGGCCAGGGTACTGACCAGTACCCGTGGCAACAGGGCTAACTCGCCGAGCAAGGGGGCGCATACAAAGTTGAACAGGAGTGAGACCGGGAAGAACGCCAGCCAGATGGCGACTGCCTGCTTCCAGCGGGGCGGTCTTTGCCCGGTATTGCCGAACCAGCCGTCGATGCCGCTGACCCGGTGCTCGGAAGGGTTGGCGAACAGGTCGCTGCCACGCAGCAACCAGGCCTTGCGCGAGACGGAGTGCTCCCAGGCATGCAAGGTGGATTCGTCGGCAAAGCGGAAGATGATTTGAAATTCGTCGTCGCCCGGTGGCGGCGCCAGAACGCCCGAGCCCAGGTAGCCGGCAAAGTCCGTGGCCAGCTGTTCGCCTTCGTGCAGCCAGGCGATCAGTTCCTGGTAGCGGCCTTTGGCGACACGGCGCGCAACCATCAATGTGACAGGGGAGGTAGACATTGTGTATCTCCATGAGGCTGATGCTGCCCGGGTAGGGCAATCACAAAACACGGCGCCGGGGTGGTGGGCCATGTCCGTAAAAACAAGCAAGGATTGTTCCTGAATACACACAGCGCCGTTTGTGGGAGCGGGCATCACCGCGCTCACCTGACAGACCGCGTGGCCTGCACCGCGAGCAAGCCCGCTCCCACAGGGTCTGGATTGACGGGTAGAATCCAGTCACCCTTTCTGATTGTTGCCCTGCCGATGCCTGTGATTACTGAACTCGAGCCCATTGCCCAGGCTGATGATTGCCAGGGTCTGTATCCGATCCGGGAAGTGGCCAGGCTGACGGGAATCAACCCGGTAACCCTGCGTGCCTGGGAGCGCCGCTATGGGTTGATCGAACCAAAACGCACCGAAAGTGGGCATCGTCTGTATTCCGTGAGCGATATTGGAACGATTCGTCAGGTCATGGGCTGGCTTGAGCGTGGGGTTTCTGTCAGCAAAGTCGCGCAATTGCTAGCAAGCAACAGTTCCGTCGATGTCCCGGCACCCGCCAGCAGTGAGTACCGCTACTGGCAAACCCGTATTGGCAGCGCCCTCACGGACTTTAACGAACCCGAATTGGAGCGTCTTTACGGGCAGATTTTCTCCAGCTACCCGATTGACGTTGTGTTTCAGGGGATTTTCCTGCCGCTGTGGCAGCAACTGCTTGGGACCCGGGATACTTTTGGCCGTACCAGTGAATGGCTGCTGCTGGACGGCTTCTTGCGCGGTCGGGTACAGCATCGCCTTCAATTGCAGGCCGCTGTTGCCCGCCCGTGCGTGCTGGTGGTGGCGATGCCTGAGTTGTGCCGCGAGCTGGAGTTGCTGGTGGCGGGCTTGCTGCTGACCCGTAATGACCGCGTGGTCAGGGTTGTGGCCATAGGTCAGCCATTGGAAGAGTTGTCACTGGTTTGCCAGAAGCTGGAGCCCCGGGCCGTTGTGCTGTTTGCCAACCATGCATTGAACACGGCCCACCAGCGCAGGCTGACACGCCTGGCACAGACCCTGAATTGCTCGGTGTCGTTGGCAGGTGAGGCCTCGGATGTGGTTCAGGAGGCCTTGGCGAACTCATCCATCGCTTGCCTGGGGAGTGTGTCACGCCTGATCAATCAACGTCTGGATGCTGAACTCAAGGCAACGCCGGGCGGTTGATCAGACGTGCAGGCCCGGGTGCGCCAGGCGGTGTTGTTGCAGGATGTACTGGCGCAGATGCTCGGTTTCGCCCTTGTCGCTCTGGCTTAGGCGGTAGGCATAAAGGCCCGTTTCCGTTTTGCGCTCCAGGGTGCCGCGCAGGTTGATCCGCTCATATCCATCGGGGCTGAACCACTGTGCAAACTGGCGTGGCGGCTGGCTGTCGTGACGCATTTCAATCAGCACGCCTTTGAATGACAGTTCGGTTACCCACAGATGACCTGCCTTGCCGCGGATATTTTCCAGCGGCACCGGCTCGGCCAGTGACAGGCGCCAGGGGCGCGCCTTTGGCCCGTCTTCGAAGATGCTCGGGGCGCCGAGTTGCAGATGCTGGGCATGGAATTCGTCTTCAACCAGGCGCAGCGGAAAACTCATTTGCTGATTGGCAATTTGTGCCTGGATGGTGACCTGTTCATGGGCGGCAAGGCGTGTCAGCAAATCGCGGATTTGCGACATCCCGTTGACCATCAGGCTCGACGAAGCATCCCGTTTATTCAACAGCGGGTTTTGGTGCATCGTTTGGATGAAATCCAGTTCGTCCTGAGTCAAAAGGGCATCGTGCGACATGGATAAAGCTCGAAAAGGTGTCTGAAAAATCGTCACAGCGACTATCAGACCGTAATTTCTACGTTTTGTTTAATCCGCTCGTCGCCTTGAGCGCCTGCAGTTCAGCCCGAACCGAGGCCAGTCGGGCTTCGAGCTGGGCGACCCGCTGCTGGGCCTTTACCTGCAAGGTGACGTCTTTTTGCACGCCAATAAAGTATGTCAGCTTGTCGTTTTCGTTAAACACCGGCGTGATCGACAGTTCATTCCAGAAGTGCGTGCCGTCCTTGCGGTAGTTGCGCAGGATCTGGCGGGTGGGCTGACCGCTGGCAATCGCCTCGCGGATCAATTGCAGGCCCTGCTGGTCACGGTCGCCGGCCTGCAAGAAGCGGCAGTCCTGATAGAGGATGTCGTCGCGGCTGTAGCCGGTGAGGGTTTCAAAGGCGTTGTTTGCATAAATCAGGATGTTGTCTTCACCTTCTTGTTCGGCAACGACAATGCCGTCCTGGGACGCGTCCACCATGCGTTGTAATAAACGGGCGTTGATCATTGAGTGGTTCTCCAGAGAGGCATACAGATGGGCGCATGGTAAGGCATCGCTGCCAGACCTGTTAATATCCCAGGCTTTTAGTCAGCTACAGGATCAGATTGATGAAAGTCGCCATCCTTTCCGGCTCGGTGTACGGCACCGCTGAAGAAGTCGCCCGCAATGCGAAACAACTGCTGACCGATGCCGGTTTTGAGGTTTTGCTCAATACCCGCGCCACTTTGGCCGATCTCCAGGCGTTTGCTCCCGAAGCGCTGCTGGCGGTGACCTCGACCACGGGCATGGGCGAGCTGCCGGACAATCTCGTGCCACTGTACAGCGCCATCCGTGACCAGTTGCCAGGCGCCTGGCGCGGGCTGCCTGGGGCAGTGATTGCCCTGGGTGATGAAAGTTACGGTGACACGTTTTGTGGCGGTGGTGAGCAAATGCGCGAACTGTTTGCCGAGCTTGGCGTGCGTGAAGTGCTGCCGATGCTGCGTTTGGACTCCAGCGTCACGGTGACTCCGGAGGAAGACTCCGAGCCGTGGATTGCAGAACTGATCAAAACACTGAAGCCGTAACCGGGCGTTCACGCAGCAGCTCAAGCCAGGCCTGGGCTGCCCGTGACAGATACGCGCCATCACGCCAGATAAACGCGATATCCCAGCGCAAGTCATCCGGTGCGAGCAGTTTGAGCCGCACCACCCCGGGGCGCACCAGCCCGCGGGCGACCACACTGGGCAGCAACACTACGCCCTGGCCTGCAGCCACCAATGCCACCAGAAAATCCGCCTGGCCACTGCGCCCGCCTTCGTTGGGGGTAAAGCCTGACTGCTGGCAGGCTTTGAGCACCCGATCGTTGAGCACAAAGCTGCGCTGGTAGAGCAAAAAGGGCGTATCAGCCAATTGCTCAAGTCTTACGCCGGGCCCCTCGGCCAGTGGATGATCGGCCGGGAGCAGAACATCCAGCGGCTCGTCACAAAACGGCTGATAAGCAAACGCGGGATTATTCGGGGTCAGGCTGCCGCCCAGCTCCAGTTCGCCGCTCAAAACGGCCTGTTCGATATTCAAGCTGCCTTCTTCGAGCAACTGCACCCGGATATTCGGGTAGCGTCGACGGTATTCGGCAAACAGCCCGGCAAACAGGGTGTTGCTGCCCAGCAGCGGCAGGCCCACCCGCAGTTCCCCCCGGGTCATCTGGCTCAAGTCGTCCAGCTCGCTCAACAACTCCCGATGCAAGCGCAGCATGCCTTCGGCCCGCTGCAACACCACATTGCCCGCTGCCGTCAGCCGCACCTGAGAACCCAGGCGGTCGAACAGCGGTGTACCGAGGCTGTGCTCGAGCTGCGCCACTTGTTTGCTCACCGCTGACTGGCTGATATGCAAGCTGTGGGAGGCGGGGGTAAAACCGCCCTGGCGGGCGACTTCGACAAAGGTGCGCAGGTGTTTGAATTCCATTGGCGTGATTCCATTTTGGAATGGCTACAAGTCTGACAATTCGTTTCCGGGATGTTAGCAGGCTCTTTAAACTGGAAACCTGTCTGAAATGGAAACAACATGAAACGCTTCGATGTAAAACGCCTGGGTCGGTTGGTCAGTGAACTGGCCGTTTTGTTGGCGCTGTATTTTCTGGGCTGCCAGCTGGCAACCTGGGGGCACTTGCCGATCCCGGGCGGGGTGGTGGGCATGGCGCTGCTGTTGCTGGCGTTTGCCCTGGGCTGGGTCAGACCGGCGACCCTGCAATTGGGGGCCGGTGTGTTGATGGCCGAAATGCTGTTGTTTTTCATCCCTGCACTCATGAGCCTGCTTGATTACGGTGTAATCGTGCGTGATGAAGGTTGGCGCATCCTGTTGGTCATTGGCGTGAGTACCTTGCTGGTGATGGTGGTGACGGCGTTTACGGTGGAAGCGGTGTGCCGCTGGAGGATGCGTCATGAAGTTTGAACTGATGCCCATGTTCTGGCTGCTGTTCACGCTGTTGACCTACGCCTTCAGCCGCTGGCTGTACCGGCGTACCGGGCGATACCTGTTGTCTCCGCTGATCCTGGTACCGGCCTTGCTGCTAGCCGTGGCCGTGCCGTTGCACACTGCCTATGCTGAATACTCAAGCAATACCCACTGGCTGATGCTGGTTCTGGGGCCGGTAACGGTGGCCTTTGCCGTACCGATCTGGCAGCAACGCAATTTACTGGCCCGTCACTGGGTGGCGTTGCTGCTGGGGATGCTGGCGGGCAGCGCGGCGTCCATTGGCAGTTCGTTCTGGCTGGCCCGGGCGCTGGCGCTGGACACCTCATTGACCATGTCGCTGGTGCCGCGCTCCATCACCACACCGTTTGCCATGCCGCTGGCACAGGATCTGGGTGGCGTACCTGAGCTCACGGCGGTGTTTGTAATGTTCACCGGTGTGTTTGGCGCGTTGCTGGGCGGTATTTTGCTCAAGTGGTTGCCGCTGCGCAGCAGTCTGGCCCGGGGCGCCCTGTTTGGTATCGGCGCTCATGGCGCAGGGGTCAGCCGTGCCCGCGAAGTGGGCAGTGAGGAAGGCTCGGTAGCAGGGCTGGTGATGGTGCTGACCGGCATCCTTAACCTGTTTGCCGCGCCGTTGCTGGCGATGGTGTTCTAGTTCTTAAACCCGCCACATACCCCGTGGGAGCGGGCACCATAAAAAAGGCCGCTGTAAAACAGCGGCCAAGGAAGACGTTCATCAAGGAGCTACAAATCAACGTCAGGGTAAATCGGGGAGAGCAGAGTCGATGCGACTCGATGCGTGTCCGTGTTGCGAAGTCCGGCAAGCTTAAGGGCTGGCCCGCAGCGGAGTAAGCCCGGTTTGGGACAATCTGTATTACAGCTACGGCAACAGTCCTTGTGCGGTAACTATGTGCCGCACACCTGCTGTCGTCCCGGTGTTGAATGAGCCTTCACACGGACTCTCCAGGTCGACTTGAACCGTGCACGACGCCGGATGGGCCTGGAGCACTGACAGGAGGTTCACCATGACCCGTAATGAAAAACCCGCATCGCCGATCAACAACTTCAGCCTCAAACCCAGCGCAGAAGTGATCGAGCGTGTGCGCTCGTTTCTTGACGAGCGACTCCAGCCCCAGGGCCTGGATTGCAGAAGCATCTATCTCAATACGGTGAATAACATCGTTGACCAGACCCTGACGTACAGTCAGAGCCTGCTCGGCCTGGGTGTGGATACGCTGGAGTGGGGCGCTGTGCAGGCCCATGATGACTGGGAGTCGGGGGTGTTTTCCCGGTCCTGGACATTCGATGACAGCCTGCGAGTGGATCAACCGTCCATGGCCGACATCGAGCAGATGATGA
The DNA here is from genome assembly GCF_900618535.1 of Pseudomonas bubulae. GTDB lineage: Bacteria > Pseudomonadota > Gammaproteobacteria > Pseudomonadales > Pseudomonadaceae > Aquipseudomonas > Aquipseudomonas bubulae. Next base: position 148,431 of record NZ_UYJA01000003.1, read on the forward strand.
AAGACCTGCTCGATGAGGCCAAATACGAGTGGATGGTCTAAAACAATGAGCTGTCAGGCTGGCTGATAACCCATCCGCCAACTGATGGCCTGGCTCGCGGCCAACAAGCGTTTGGCTGCGGGCCCGTTTTCATCGGCGTGGAACAGGGAGGTGGGACCAACCACTGTCAGTACGGCCGCCACCTGACCGGTCGCATTGAACACCGGGGCCGACAAGGCATCGACGCCAGGCATCAGCAAGCCATGGACGAAGTGCAGGCCGCGCTGGCGGATTTGACTGCAAAGTGCGACGTAGGCTGCAGGTGTTTGCAGCGGATGCACCTGATCAGTCTTGAACTCCAGTTCGCGCAAGTCGGCGGTTTCGCGATCCGGTAAAAAAGCGTTGAACACCAGCCCCGTGGATGAGCTCAGCAATGGCAATACCGAGCCCAGCTGGGTCACCACCGTGACCGCCCGCACCGCCGGCTCGATATGCACCACGGTCGCGCCCTGGTTACCCCACACCGCCAAAAAGCAGGTTTCGTTCAAGTCGTCGCGCAGTTCGGCCAGGGGCAGGCTGGCGACCTTGAGCACATCCATGCTGTTGAGCGCAGCCAGTCCCACACGCAACGCCTCGCGCCCCAAACCGTAATGATTAGTGGCGACATTTTGCTCGGCAAACCCGCTGGCAATCAGTGCCTGTAAATAGCGATGCACCTTGCTCGCGGGCATTTGCACGTGTTCGGCCAGGCGCGACAGCGACGTGGAGGGTGAGAGCTCGGCCAGCGCCTTGAGGATGTCAGTGCCGACCTCGGCCGAACGCACTTTTTGCTTGCCGGTGCTGTCGTTGCTGCTGCGGGGCTTTTCCATGGAAGTGTTTATATCTCGGGACGAATGGGCGTCTTTATAGCTTGACGCTTGTTACCAATCAAATTACGTTATGCGTAATTGAATTACGATAAAAATAACGCAGCGACGCGCAAATGCCTTCAGCGCAGGGCGCAGTCATCTGCCTTCTCCATGCTGGAGGCTCCATGAACGTCGATTCGCCTTTGTCAGGTCTTGGCTATCTGTCCGGGTTTGGCAACGAATTCAGCAGCGAAGCATTGCCCGGCGCCCTGCCGGTGGGTCAGAACTCCCCGCAAAAAGCCCCCTACGGTCTGTACGCCGAATTGTTTTCCGGAACTGCGTTCACCATGGTGCGCAGCGAGGCGCGGCGTACGTGGATGTACCGCATCCAGCCGTCAGCCAACCATCCGGCGTTCGTCAAACTGGAGCGGCAACTGGCTGGTGGCCCGTTGGGCCCGGTGACGCCGAATCGCTTGCGCTGGAACCCGCTGCCGATTCCTGCCGAGGCTACGGACTTTATCGACGGCCTGGTGGGCATGGTGGCCAATGGCGGGTCGGATAAACCCTCGGGCATCAGCATTTACCATTACTGCGCCAATACTTCGATGCAGCGGGTGTTTTTCAATGCCGACGGCGAAATGTTGCTGGTTCCCGAGTCGGGGCGTTTGCGCATTTGTACCGAACTGGGGCGTCTGGATCTGCAGCCTCTGGAGATCGCGGTCATTCCTCGCGGTCTCAAGTTTCGTGTCGAGTTGCTTGACCCGCAGGCCCGCGGCTATGTTGCCGAGAACCATGGTGCACCGCTGCGCCTGCCTGATCTGGGGCCGATTGGCAGTAATGGCCTGGCCAACCCTCGCGACTTTCTGACTCCGCTCGCCCACTACGAAGACGGTGCGCTCCCTACGCAACTGGTGCAAAAATTTCTTGGTGAGTTGTGGGGCTGCGAGCTGGATCATTCGCCGCTCAACGTAGTGGCCTGGCATGGCAACAACGTGCCGTACAAATACGATCTGCGCCGCTTCAACACCATCGGCACTGTCAGCTTCGATCATCCCGATCCATCGATTTTTACTGTTTTGACTTCGCCTACCAGCGTACCGGGACTGGCCAACCTCGATTTCGTGATTTTCCCGCCGCGCTGGATGGTGGCTGAAAACACTTTCCGGCCACCCTGGTTCCACCGCAACCTGATGAACGAATTCATGGGCCTGATCCAGGGCAGTTACGATGCCAAGGCCGAAGGCTTCCTGCCCGGCGGTGCATCGCTGCACAGCTGCATGAGCGCCCACGGGCCGGACGGCGAAACCTGTACCAAAGCCATTGCGGCCGAGCTGCAACCCAGCAAGATCGAAAACACCATGGCCTTTATGTTCGAAACCAGCCAGGTGTTGCGCCCCAGCCGGTTCGCCCTGGAGTGCCCGCAGCTGCAATCGAACTACGACGCTTGCTGGGCCACGCTGCCCGTGACCTTCACCCCGAACCGGAGATAACCCATGACCCAGTCCACTTTGACCCGCAGCTGGATCGCCTCCGCCAACGGCCACAGCGACTTCCCCCTGCAAAACCTGCCCATGGGCATTTTCAGCATTGATGGCTCGGCGCCACGTAGCGGGGTGGCTATTGGCGATGCCATTTTCGACCTGGAAGCCGGGCTGGCAGCGGGGCTGTTTGAAGGTCAGGCCAAGATAGCCGTAGAGGCTTCGTTGGGCGGGGCGTTGAATAGCTACTTTGCCCTGGATCGGGGCGCCCGGGTTGCCCTGCGCGAGCGTTTGCAGGAACTGCTGGGGGAGGGCAGTTCCCTGCGCGGCAAAATCGAAGCCCAGGGTTCCCGCCTGCTGCCACTGGCAGCTGATTGCCAGATGCACCTGCCGGCCAAAATCGGCGACTACACCGACTTTTATGTGGGCATTGAGCACGCCAAAAACGTCGGCAAGCTGTTCCGCCCGGACAACCCGCTGCTGCCCAACTACAAGTATGTGCCGATTGGCTATCACGGGCGCGCCTCGACCATTCGCCCGTCCGGTGCCGAAGTTCGGCGCCCTAAAGGCCAGACCTTGCCTGCCGGGCAGACCGAGCCAACCTTTGGCCCGTGCGCCCGCCTGGACTACGAACTGGAACTGGGCATCTGGGTTGGCAAAGGCAATGACATGGGCGATGCCATCCCGGTCAGCGAAGCTGCAGAGCACATTGCCGGCTTCTGCCTGCTCAATGACTGGTCGGCACGGGACATCCAGGCCTGGGAATACCAGCCGCTGGGCCCGTTTCTGTCCAAAAGCTTTATAACCAGTATCTCGCCGTGGGTGGTGAGTGCCGAGGCGCTGGAACCATTCCGTCGCGCGCAACCGGCCCGTCCTGAGGGTGATCCACAGCCACTGGCTTACCTGCTCGATACCAGGGATCAGGCCAATGGCGCGCTGGATATCGAACTTGAAGTGCTGCTGCTGACCGAGGCGATGCGTGAGCAGAACCTGCCAGCCCATCGTCTGGGCTTGAGCAACAGCCTGAACATGTACTGGACCGCGGCCCAACTGGTGGCTCACCACAGCGTCAACGGCTGCCAGTTGCAGTCCGGTGACCTGTTCGGTTCGGGCACCTTGTCGGGCCCGGCCCGTTCGCAACTGGGCAGCCTGCTGGAAATCACCGAGGGCGGTAAACACCCGATAGAACTGGCTTCAGGCGAAGTGCGTAAATTTCTGGAGGATGGTGACGAAATCATCCTGCGTGCCCGCTGCGCCCGTGAAGGCCATGCTTCCATCGGTTTTGGCGAGTGCCGGGGCAAGGTTGTTGCCGCGCGCTAAAAGGAGCGGGTCATGGAACTCTTCACCTATTACCGCTCAACCTCGTCTTACCGGGTGCGTATCGCGCTGGCCCTGAAAGGGCTGGATTATCAGGCGGTGCCGGTCAATCTGCTCGTACCGGCTGGCGGTGAACACCGTCAGCCGGCGTATCTGGCCATCAACCCGCAGGGCCGCGTGCCGGCCTTGCGTACCGATGAAGGCTGCGTCTTGACCCAGTCGCCAGCAATCATCGAGTACCTTGAAGAGCGCTATCCCCAGGTGGCGCTGCTGTCCGCTGACCTCGCCACCCGCGCTCATGAACGGGGGGTAGCGGCTCTGGTTGCTTGTGATATCCACCCGTTGCACAACGTCAGCGTGCTCAATCGCCTGCGCCAGTTGGGGCAGGATGAGGAGCAGGTGGTGGAGTGGATCGGTCACTGGATCGGCCAAGGGCTGGCAGCCATCGAGCAGTTGATCGGTGACGAAGGTTACTGCTTTGGCGCGCAGCCCGGGTTGGCGGATGTGTATTTGATCCCTCAGCTGTACGCGGCGCAGCGTTTTGGCGTGCCAATGGCGGCGTACCCGCGCATTGCCCGAGTGGCAGCGCTGGCTGAGCAACACCCGGCCTTTATCCTGGCGCATCCGGCCAATCAGCCTGACACGCCTGCCTGACTTCACTCTGTGTGTGGGAGCGGGCTTGCTCGCGATCGAATCAACGCGGTCTTGCGTAATAACCGCATTGCCTGCATCGCGAGCAAGCCCGCTCCCACAGAACCCTATCCCGCCGGGATATGTCCGAAACCCTGAAAACCGCGCAGGCTTATTCCTGAGCTCTTCAACGAATTTTCTGGCGCCACCTATACTGGCGTTTACCCATAATCGTTCGAGGGCCTGATGATGTTTGCTCTTATGCAAAGCGCTCAGCTCGAGTCGCTGCACCTTAGTGTAGACCCCGTTACAGGCCTTAAAGCCGTGATAGCCATCCACAACACTCGCCTGGGGCCAGCGCTGGGGGGCTGTCGTTATCTTGCTTACCCCAATGACGAAAGTGCAGTCGGTGATGCCATCCGCCTGGCCCAAGACATGAGCTACAAAGCCGCGCTGGCAGGGCTGGCTGTTGGAGGGGGGCAGGCGGTGGTGGTGCGTGCGGCCCACGTTGATAGTCGCGCGGCGCTGTTTGAGGCTTTTGGTCGCTGTGTGGACCAACTGGACGGGCGCTATATCACGGCAATTGACAGCGGCACCTCCACTGCCGATATGGACTGCATTGCCCAGCACACCCGGCATGTCACCAGCACCACTGCTGCGGGGGATCCTTCGCCGCATACGGCCATGGGGGTTTTTGCCGGCATTCGCAGCACCGCATCGTCGCGATTGGGTAGCGACAACCTCGAAGGTTTGCGGGTGGCGGTGCAGGGCCTGGGCAAAGTGGGTTACGCGCTGGCCGAACAGCTGCATGCTGCGGGCGCCGAATTGCTGGTCTGCGATACCGACCCCGGCAAAGTGCGCCTGGCCATGGAACAACTGGGGGCGCACCCGATTGCCTGCGAAGCCTTGCTCAGCACACCCTGCGATATCCTTGCGCCGTGTGGTCTGGGCGGCGTATTGAACTGGCACAGCGTCGCGCAACTGCGCTGCTCGGCTGTGGCCGGGTGTGCCAATAACCAGCTGACCAATCTACAAGTGGCCGATCAGCTCGAGCGGCGGGGGATTTTGTATGCCCCGGATTACGTCATCAATTCCGGCGGGCTGATCTATATGGCCCTGACCCATGAAGGTGCCGCCCCCGAGGCCATCAACCAGCAGTTGCTGCAGATCAGTCAGCGCCTGACCGGCATCTATGCTCACGCCCAGGCCGAAAAGCGTTCACCGGCACGGGTTTCGGACGAGCTGGCTCATCAATTGTTGTACCCCAAGGACTGAACACAGGCCAGGTCCAGTTCCGGGCCTTCCATGGCAAAGCGTGTTTCAAACTCTTCCAACCCCGCATGCACCTGTTGCAACGCTTCGATCTGATTCATTACGGCGTGTTTTTTGCGGGCGATGGCGTTGCTCACGACCTCCCATGGCAGCGTCTGGCCGCGGTGTTGATCAAGGATGGCCTGCATTTCCTTGAGCTTGAAGCCCAGCTGTTGCGCGCATTTGATAAATGTCAGCAGTTCAACGCTTTGCTCGCTGTAGATGCGATAAGCGCCACGGCGTTGCGGTGCAGGTAACAGGCCGATTTCTTCGTAGTGGCGAATGCTTTTGACGGTGGTGCCCGACAATTGGGCGGCTTTGCCGATGTACATGAAAAGTCCTTTTAATCGCCGCCCGCCGAATTATCGAGTGGCGAGCTTGCGTGCCTCTAGAAGCCAGGCGTCTCTTTGATGAGGCGTGGCGTTCAGGATGGGGCCAAACGTCAGGGTGGCGGTGGGTTTTATGCCACAGAACGCCAGTGTGGTTTTGCGTATCTGATGCAACCCCGGCATGCGGTACACCCATCTGTAGTACCACGGCGGGGTGTCCATCGTCACCAGCAGGTGCGCGCTGCGGCCTTTCAGTAGCTTGTCGGGGAAAGCCTTGCCCTTGCGGTATTGAAAGGCAAAACCGGGCAGCAGGATGCGATCGAAAAAGCCTTTGAGCAATGCGGGGATTCCGCCCCACCAGATCGGGTAGACCAGCACCAGGTGTTCGGCCCAGAGGATGTTGGCCTGGGCGTGGAGCAGGTCAGGCTCCAGTGCCTGGACCTCCTGATAGCCTTCGCGCAGCACCGGGTCGAAGCGCAGGGCGCCCAGGCGCATGATGCGTACTTCATGGCTGGCATCCTTGGCGGCAGCTATGTAGCTGTCTGCCAGTGCGCTACAGAAACTGTTCGTGCCGGGGTGACCGAGAATCACCAGTACTCGCTTGCTCATCATGACGCCAACCTCAAAGGGGGCCTTTGAGGGTAGAGGCTGCCCCGTAGGGGAGAGTCAAGCGAGAACCGGGGGCGATTACTCGCTGTCGACCAGCAACTCGGACAGGGCGTCCGGCTGGCTCTTGAATGCCTTGGCAAACACATCGCGATTTTTCGCCATGTAGATACCGGCTTCTTCGACTTGCTGCTCGTTCAGGGACGGCACAGCTTTTTGCAACACTTCGGCCAGCAACTCTGCCAGTTCCAGCATTTTGTCATGACGGTCAGCTTCGGCTTTATCCATGAACAAACGCTCCAGATCTCGGCTGCTGCGGTATACCACTTCGACGGCCATTTACCACCTCATATGCCTTCACGTAAATTATCTAGCGATTACTGTATTTATATACAGCTAAAAGGATAAGCCAATCATCGGGATTTGAATAGCGGCTTTTTCACTCTAGCTGTAATTGATAGGCGCAGCGGGCGCCCGACGTGTCTAATTGCCGCCCGCCATCATCTTAAGTGAGCAGCATCAGGCTGCCACATGGCCTTTTTTCTGCATGTTAAAAGCGTCATGCGCATCGCGGATGATCCGTTCGAGTCGATTCAAGGAGCTGCATCGTGAGAGTTAACAAAGCTGAGAAGCTACGTCGCCAGGTTCATGAACTGGCCGAGTCGATGGGCAACCTGTTCGTCGAAACCTTCCATTACCTGGCATTGTTTGCCATTGGCGCGGTCACTGCCTGGGCGGCGGTGATGGAATTCCTGGGAATGGTGGAGAAGGGCAACATCACGATTGATGACATCCTGCTGCTGTTTATCTACCTCGAGCTGGGGGCAATGGTCGGGATTTATTTCAAGACCAACCACATGCCCGTGCGCTTCCTGATTTATGTGGCGATCACGGCGCTGACCCGCTTGCTGATTTCCAATGTGTCCCATCACAACCCGCCAGACATGGGAGTGGTGTACCTGACCGGGGCGATCCTGTTGCTGGCCTTCGCCATTCTGGTGGTGCGCTATGCGTCTTCGCAGTTCCCGTCGGTGAAGATCGAGAACCCTCATCGCAAGACCGGTGCCGGTTCCGGCGAGCATCCGGAAGTGGAGAAGGGGGAATTGTAAGTCGATTTTACATATGAAAAAGGGCGGGCTTACCAAGGTAAGCCCGCCCTTTTTTGTGCCTCACTGACGTTCAATCAGCTGATCTTGTCGAGTTCCTTTTCTTTCTCCAGGAACTCTTCTTCAAGCAAGTCATCAGCGGTCTGCTTTGGCTCTTTTGCCTCAAACCCTTCCGGGGCGAGGGTCACTGTACGTTTGCCACGCAGCTTGCCGAACAGGTGCTCCAGAGCGTGCTCCAGTTTTTGAGCAGCACCCTCCACAGCCTGGGTCAGTGAATCAGCGTCGTGGGATACGAGAATTGGCTGGTGTCCTTTAGGTCGAGCCTCCATTTTGCAGCGTTTGTCCTTGGGACCGGACTTGCCGCCATTTTCATCACTGAGATGGACCTCGACCCGGGTCAGATCTTCCAAATGGCGTTCGAGCGTGACTTCAACAGTAGCGGTGACCCAGTCCTGGGTGCGTTTGTCACTGTCGATGTGTTTATCGGAAAAGACGTGAGTAAGCATAGTTCTTCCCTTATATAAGCGTGCTCGTGTGAGGTCTGACGGCCTTGGGTGTACAAAGGTTCATCGTCATCGCTCAGTTACAGTGTTTGGGCCGATGAGCAAATATTTCAAGCACTATTTTCAGGAAGTCTTTCAAGTCGTGACCGGTGTCAGTCTTTGCCTGTAGGAAAAGCCCGCGTGTGCGGGCTTTAGCCAATTTAAATCAAAATGCGACAGAGGTTTGTACATAGAGCGTGCGTGGCTCGCCCACGTATTTGCCCTTGTTGTTGTCGTCAAACGAGCGGGTGTAATACTCGTGGTTGAGGATATTTTTGACCCCCACAGCCACGTTAAGGTCGGACAGCTGGTGGCCAAAGTCATAGCCCACACGGCTGTTGAAGACCATATAGCCTGGGATCAAACCGGTGCTGCCGTCAGCGCTTTCGGCGCGGGTATTGGCGTTGTCGGCGAACTGGTTGCTCTGGAAGGTGCTGTCCAGGTTGGCTTTCCACGGCCCCTCGGTATAGCCGACGCCGATGCTGCCTTTGTTTTTCGAGGAGAACGGCACACGATTGCCTTTGTTCGGCCCATCTTCGCGGATGGTCGCGTCAACATAGGCATAGGTGGCGTATACGTCGAAACCCGCCAGTACCGGGCTCAGGCCATCCAGCGCGTAGTTGACGCTGGCCTCGATGCCCTGATGACGGGTCTTGCCCCGTGCGATCACCGTGTCGGTGGTTTGGTTGCTGTCGTACTGGTTGTTGAAGTTGATCAGAAATGCGCCGATCTCCGCGCGCAGGTTGCCATTGTCGTAGCGAGTGCCAATTTCCCAGGTGCGCGCTTTTTCCGGTTTTACCTCGCCGCCGGTAACGCGATTGGGCATCTGGCTGTACTGCACGCTGCCGAAGGAGCCTTCGGTATTGGCATACAGATTCCAGCTGTCGGTCACGTGGTACATCACGTTCAGGGCGGGAAGCGGAGTGTTGTAGTCGCCCTTGTATTTGACGTTGGTCAGCAAGTTGGTTTGCTGTTGTTCAATCATTTCGTAGCGAATGCCCGGAGTGAAGGTCCATTTGCCGATGTCGATCTTGTCGTCGATAAAGAATGCATGGGCTTCGGTGGCACCACGGGTGTCGCGGTCATTGCGGCTGTTGGTGGTGGGCAGTTCATTGGCGGCAATCGGCGTGCGGTAGCGCAACTCATGGCCGGCTTCGTTGATATAACGATAACCTGCGCCCACTTCGTGGCTGCTGTTGCCCAGATCAAAGCCCTGGGCTATACGGGTTTCGATCCCGCGCACCCAATATTCCCGCGGTGACAGCGAGAGGAAGCTGCCCTGGTCCAGATACCCGCTGCGCAGGGTCTTGGTGAAGAAGCTGTTGACGGTGAATTCACGGCGATCTTCCTGGTAGCGATAGCCAAAGTTGACCAGGGTGCGACGGCCCCAGAACTTGTCGTTGGGGCGGGTCGACTGATACGGGTCAGCCTTGTAGGCCGCGGTGCTCAGGCCGCCGGGCATATCGGCCTCGCCATCGTAGTATTGGGCCATGGCGTGCAGGCTGTTGGCTTCGTCGATCTGATAGTTGCCCTTGAGGATCAGGTCGTCGATGCGTGTGTCGCTATGCTGGCGCCAGTCGCCGCCGCGTACGCCGGAATACAGCAGGGCGCCGCCGAGGCCGTTGTCGGCGGTGCCGCCGGCCAGCAGGTTGGCGGTTTTCTTGAAGCCATCCTGGGTGGACGATGGGCTGGTTTCGGTTTGCAGGCCAACTTTTACAGTCGGTTCGTCAGGAATGGCGCGGGTCACGAAGTTGACGATACCGCCGACGTTCTGCGGGCCATACCGCACGGCACCGCCGCCACGCACTACGTCTACCGCATCCATATTGCCCATGCTGATGGGGGCAAACGACAGCTGCGGCTGACCGTAGGGGGCGAAGGGCACGGGAATGCCGTCCATCAACACGGTGGAACGGGTCGCCAGGCGCGGGTTGAGCCCGCGGATACCGAAGTTCAGGGCCATGTCATGGCTGCCGGTGCCGTTGTTTTCCGGAGCGTTGACGCCAGGGATGCGGTTGAGCACTTCGCGGGCACTGGTGGCGCCCTGGCGTTCGAACTCTTCGCGGCGGATCACGTCACGGGCGCCGGGGTGTTCGAACACATCGGTTTGCGCCGCGTCGCCGAGCCAGTCACCGACCACGCTGGAAGCGCCCAGCTCAATGCTTGCCGGAGCTGTCGAGGTGGTTGCAGGTTGCAGGCTGAATGCCCCCAGGCCTTCAGCGCGGGCTTGCAGGCCAGTGCCTTCAAGCAGGGCCTGCAAGCCTTGTTCTGGATCGTAGGTGCCTTCCAGGCCCTTGCTCTGAATACCGCTGGCGGCGGCGGAGCTGAACGAAATCAGCACCCCGGCTTCGCGTCCGAATTGGTTGAGAGCGTTTTCCAGCGATGACGGTGCGATGTGGTAAGCCTTGGCGTCGGCAAATGCCATCGGCAGGACGCTGAAACTCAAACTGGCACCTAATAGCAAACGGGCCAGGGACGTGAGGCGGAAGGGCTGAGCGGGCATGAGGGATCCTGTGGGGATGAGAATCTAAGTGGCTTACCTTCTCTGTCACGCCAGATCCGAAATCAGCTCACATTTTTTGAAAATAAAATGCACACCCTTTGTGGGAGCGGGCTTGCTCGCGATTGGATCGCCGTGGTGTGACTGGCAGACCGCGTTGTTGCCATCGCGAGCAAGCCCGCTCCCACAACAAGCTCGCTGCTACAACACGTCCGTTTGCACAGAGCCGTTACACCCGCGCTTCAACCGTTACCCAATAGCGGGTAAAGCGCTTGATTCGCACTGGCAAGCTGACGGCAAGCAGGTCCAGCACGCGTTCGCTGTCGTCCACCGGGTAGGTGCCGGAGATCAGCAGGTCGGCGACTTTTGGGTCGCAGTTGAGCTGGCCCCGGCGATAGCGGCCCAGTTCGACGAGAAAATCCGCCAGGCGCATATGCGCAGCAACCAGCATGCCGTCGGTCCACGCACCGCTCCCCGCATCCAGAGGGCGCGGGGTGTTCCAGGCCAGGCGGGTGAAGCTCAGTTGCTGGTGCGGCTCAACCCACAATGCACTACCCGTATGCGCTGTTGGCATAAGCGCTACCCGGCCATCGAATACGGCGATTTCAGTATGCTCGCCAAATTGGCGCACATTCAGGCGGGCGCCCTGGGGCTGCAAGCTGCCGTGGGCGGTGAGCACCTGCAAGGGCCGCGAATCCCGGGCGGCGGTGAGCAGCATTTCGCCTTCGAGCAGGCGGATGACTCGTTGCTGGGCATCGAATTTCACATCCACCGCGCTGGCGGTGTTGAGCTGGAGCTGGCTGCCATCATGCAACTGCAGGTTGCGCCGCTGGCCTACCGGTGTGCTGAAATCTGCCAGCAGCGGGTTGACGGGCAACTGCTCGCGCAGGCCCCAGGTCAATGCCGAGCCTGCGCCTAAAAGCAGCAACAGCTTCAATGCCTGACGGCGGCTGCTGCTTTTGGGCGCGTTCAGGGCGGCATGGGCCAGTGGCGACGACAAACCGCGCAAGCGCTGGTTGATGCGCTGGATATGCTCCCACGCCCGCTGGTGTTCAGGATGGGCGTGTAACCATTGCTCCCAGGCCTGCTGGCGCCTGGGACTGAGCGCACCGCCCTGCATTTCGACCAGCCAGCTGACTGCTTGCTCGGCCACCGCCGTGCCGATGTCGGGCGGTGCATTGAAGGCACCGTTCACAGGGCGAAGTAGCAACGCAGGGCTGCCTTGCTCAAATGACGTTTGACCGTGGCAATCGAGATACCCAGTTGAGCGCCGATTTCGGCGTAGCCCAGGCCATCGACCTGAGCCAGTAAAAAGGCCCGTTTGACCGGGGAAGGCAGGCCGTCGAGCAATTGATCGAGCTCCATCAGGGTTTGCAGAATGATTGCGCGTTCTTCTTCACTGGGGGCAACCTGTTCGGGCAGGTCAGCCAGGGCCTGCAGGTAGGCGCGCTCCAGATCCTGGCGGCGATAGTGATTAAACAGCACGCGCTTGGCGACCACGGTCAAAAACGCCCGGGGTTCGCCAGGGGGCGGGGTTTCGCGGGCGGTCAGCAGCCGCATGAAAGTGTCCTGGGCCAGGTCGGCGGCATTCTGCGGGCAGCCGAGCTTGCGCCGCAACCAGCCCGTGAGCCAGCTGTGGTGGTCCTGATACAGAACCTCGACGGTGTTTGACTGCGACAACGACCACTCCGGCTGCGCTGAATAACGCTTTAGAGAACAAGAATTGTTCGCATTGTAGGGGTGGCTTTATGCATTGAGCAATCACCACTTATCAAGGGCGGTCGCGCAGCCCGTCATCTGCTTTTGCATATGAGAATATTTATCATTAGTATCGCTTTCCTTTTGCCTGCGCATCGATCTCCATGACCCCACCCGAACTCAAGGATGGCCCTACCAGCGAACCGCGCCAGGGACGAGCGCATTTCCTGCAGGTGTTTCTTAGCCAACGTCCGCAGATGGAAGCGCTGGTGAGCCGCCGCGTGGGCTGCCGGGCTACGGCCGCGGATCTGGTGCAGGATTTGTTTTTGCGGTTTTGGCGGCGGCCGTTGGTGCAGGTTGAAGAGCTGAGCACCTATCTGTTGCGCTGTGCGGGCAATATCGCCATCGACCATTTGCGCAGCGAAGGTACGCGCGAGCGGGTCAGCCATCACTGGCAGCCTGAACCGGACGCCAGAAGCTGCGAGCCCCAGGCCGCTCTTGAAGCCGGAAATGACTTGCGCCAGGTCGAGGCGGCATTGCGCAGCCTGCCCGAGCGCACGCGGCATATCTTTTTGCTCAACCGTATTCACGGTCGCACCTATGCAGAGATCGCCAAGGTCATGGGCGTGTCGCAAAGTGCTGTCGAAAAACACATGATGCGTGCCCTGGAGGCCTGCAAGGCCAGTCTGCGTGAGCCGCCATCAGGGACAGCATTGTGAACCGCCATTCGAGAGTTGCCGTGACAGCCGAGCAAGAGCGTGCCGCGTTGGACTGGCTCAGTGTGCTGCACGACCGGCCCGACAGTGGCGATCAGGCCACCTTCAGTCGCTGGCTGCAGGCTGACCCTGCCCATGCCGAGGCCTATGCCCAGGCGCAGGTGGTGTGGGAGCTGAGTGAAGTGGCGGCCAGTACCCTGGCTAACGAAGAGTCGCTGGCCCTTCAGCGATACCTGTCGGCTATGGATACATCCCGGCGCGGTCGCCTGCGGCATTGGGCCGGTGGGTTGGCCATTGCTGCATGCCTGCTGCTGATGGTCGGTGTATTTGCCGGTTGGCAACCGGCGCGCTGGGTGGACGATCTGGGCGCGGACTATGTGAGCGCGCCTGGGCAAGTGCGCACTGTGGTGCTGGCCGATCAAACGCAGGTCACGCTGGATGCCGACAGCGCCATTGCGGTGAACTTCAGTGGTGGTGAACGCCATGTGCAATTGCGCCGTGGCGTGGCCTTCTTTCACGTCACCCATACCGGCGCGCCCTTTGTGGTAGATGCCGACGGCGGTGAAGCGCGGGTCCTGGGCACCGAATTTGAGGTGCGCCTGCAACCGGGCGGGGCGCAAGTCACGGTGTTGTCCGGGCGGGTAGGGGTCAAGGCTGGCAAGGATTCGGCTCAGCAGATTCTTACTGCCGATCAGCAAATCACCTACGACGCTGGGGTTACCGATGCAGTGCATCACGTTGACAGCCAGAGCCGTCTGGGCTGGCGCTCGGGCTGGTTGAGCTATTACAAAACCCCGCTGGCTGATGTCGTGGCCGATCTCAGGCGTTATTACCCGGGGCAGATTGTGTTGCTCAACAGCCAGTTGGGTGCCAGGAAAATCAGCGGCAGTTTCCCCAGCCAGGACCCGCAAGCCGTGCTCAATTCGTTGCAGGGCGTGCTCGGATTTGAGCAGCACAGCGTGTTAGGGCTGATTGTGTTGCGTTGACGCGCCCTCCACATATCCCTGTGGGAGCGGGTTTGCTCCCACCGTTTTCCCACAGGCGGTCTGTGGCGCCATCGCGGATTTTTTTTCATTGCGTGGTGAGGTAAACCCCGGCCCCATCCGTGTAGTGCTTGAAAATGCGAAAAATTCGTATTCCGTATCAGGTCAACACACAGGTCATGAGCATGAAGTCCAGGGCAAGTTCGGTGAAACAGTGGTTGGGAGCTTCTGCATTCGTGATGGCCGGGTTGGCGCTAAACCCGCTTTATGCGGCCATGGCTGCCGAGGCGCCGCAACAGCAGGCGGGTGCATTGTTTGATTTCAACCAGCCGGCCAAACCACTGCCCCAGGCGCTCAACGACTTTTCCCGGCTGACCGGCCTGAGCGTGGTCTACACCGATGAAGCCCCCTTTGGCCTTCAGGCTCCGGCGATCAAGGGGCGCATGAGCGCCGGGCAGGCTTTGCAGCAGTTGCTCGCGCAGTCTGGCTTCAATGGGCGGCGTACCGACGCCAACACCTTTGCCCTCGAACCCCAGCCCACCGCAGGCGCCCTGAACCTGGGGGCCACCAGCATTACCTCGCTGGCCACAACCGACACCAGCTACCAGCCGCCAGCCACCACTTCGGTGATGCGCGGCACGGGCTCATCCATGGAAGTGCCGCAAACCATCAATGTGGTTGCCGCTCAGGTGATTCGCGATCAGGCGCCGCGCAATCTGGATGATGCCCTGAACAATGTCAGCGGCATCACCCAGGGCAACACGCTGGGCAGTACCCAGGACTCGGTGATGAAGCGCGGCTTTGGTGACAACCGTGACGGTTCGATCATGCGCGACGGTATGCCGCTGGTGCAGGGCCGGGCGATGAACGCTGCCACCGAACGGGTCGAAGTGCTCAAGGGGCCGGCCTCGTTGCTCTACGGGATTCAAGATCCGGGTGGTGTCGTCAACGTGGTCAGCAAAAAGCCGCAGCTGGAGCAGTACAACGCGGTGACGGTGCGTGGGTCAACCTACGGTTCGGGTAAAAACGGCGGCGGTGGCAGCCTCGACAGCACCGGCCCGCTGGGTGACTCGGGGCTGGCCTACCGGATGATCATCGATCATGAAGATGAAGATTACTGGCGCAATTTTGGGGTGCATCGCGAAACCCTGATCGCGCCGTCGCTGGCCTGGTACGGCGACAACACCCAAGTACTGCTGGCGTACGAACACCGCGAGTTCCTGACCCCGTTCGACCGTGGCACGGCCATCAATCCGGCGACCAACCATCCGCTGGACATTCCGGCCACGCGCCGCCTGGACGAGCCGTTCAACAATATGGAAGGGCGCTCGGACCTGTACCGCCTTGAAGTCGATCACGACCTCAACGACGACTGGAAAGCCCATTTCGGCTACAGCTGGAACCGCGAAACCTACGACGCCAGCCAGGTTCGGGTTACCAAGGTCAACTCCGACGGCACCCTGACGCGAAAAATGGACGGCACCAAAGGCGCCATCACCACCGACCGTTTCAGCACCTTCAGCTTGCAGGGCAAGGTTCAGGCCGCTGGCATGCAGCATGACCTGGTGTTTGGCGTGGACGACGAATACCGCAAAATCTATCGCGCCGAGCTGATCCGCCAGGACAGCCAGTCCACGTTCAATTACGAAAATCCGGTGTACGGCAATGAAGTCGCCGGTACCACTGTGAGCGCCAGTGACAGCAACCAGACCGACCTGCTGCGCAGCGACTCGTTGTTTGCCCAGGACTCGATCCACCTCACCGACCAATGGATTCTGGTGGCGGGCGCACGCTTTCAGAAGTACGACCAACTGGCGGGCAAAAGCATTCCGTTCAAGGCCAGTACCGATACCAACGGGGTGAAATGGATCCCGCGGGCCGGGCTGGTATACCGCTACACCGATGAACTGTCGTTCTATGGCAGCTACACCGAATCGTTCAAGCCCAACTCCTCGATCGCTCCGCTGACGGGCGGCGTGGTACTGGACTCCTCCATCGCACCGGAGCAGTCAAAATCCTGGGAACTGGGGGCCAAGCTGGATATCCCGGGCCGTATCACTGGCACCCTGGCCTTGTACGACATCAAAAAGCGCAATGTGCTGGTGTCCTCCACGGTGGACGATGTCACCGCATATTCGGCCGCGGGTGAAGTTCGTTCCCGGGGCCTGGAACTGGACGTCAGCGGCCAGTTGACGGACCAGTGGAGCCTGATCGGCAGCTATGCCTATACCGATGCCGAGGTGACCAAAGACACCACCTACCAGGGCATGCGTCTGCAGAACGTGGCCAAGAACAGCGGTTCGCTGTCGGCGGTCTATGACTTTGGCAGCATCGTGGGCGGTGACAAGCTACGCGTTGGCGCAGGCGCGCGCTATGTGGGCGAACGGGCGGGGGATGCCCTGAACGACTTCGATCTGCCGGGTTACACCGTGGCCGATGCCTTTGCCACCTACGACACCAAGGTTGAGGGGCAAAAGGTCAAATTCCAGGTCAACGTCAAAAACCTTTTCGACCGCACTTACTACACCTCGGCGGCCAGCCGCACCTTCGTCTCGATTGGCGATGCCCGGCAACTCACATTTTCCAGCACTCTGGAGTTCTAAGGCCGCCAGGGTTACCTGAACACCGCCCGAAACTCCCCCGGCGTGCCGCCCAGGCTTTGCTTGAAGCGGTTGGCGAAGTGGCTGGCGCTGGCGAAGCCACAGGCCAGTGCAACATGGCCCAACGCCAGTGTGCTGTTGCGCAGCAGGTCGCGGGCGCGGGCCAGGCGGCGGGCCAGCAGGTATTGATGGGGCGGTACGCCAAAGCTTTCGCGGAACATGCGGGCAAAGTGGTAAGGCGATAGCGCGCACTGCGCTGCCAACTGGCCGATGTTCAGCGGTTCGGCCAGCCGGTGCTCGATGTATTCCACCAGTTGGCGGCGCTGATAGGCCGCCAGCCCGCCCTTGAGTTGCAGCCCGTCACGCAGCCCCACCTGGGTCAGTACGGCATGGTCGAGCAGGGCGCTGGCCAGGCTGCTGGTGAGCAGGCGTTCGGCGGGCTCGTCCCAGTTGGTCTGGATCAGTTGATGAAAGCGGCGGGTTTGCTGTTCGTCATCCTGAAAGGTCAGTTCCCGCAATTGCATCTCCCGGGGTTCGCGGTCGAGCAGGGCGATGCAGCCCAGGGCTAATTGCTCCTGGCTGACATACACATGGGCCAGGCGTATTTCGCCATTGATCACCCACGCCGATTGATGATCGGCGGGCAGCACGCAGAGCTTGCCCGGTGAGCCCTTGGCGCCGGGTTGTTCGCGTCTGAAAGTACCGGTGCCGCCGGAGATATAGCACGACAAGGTGTGGTGCGTCGGTGCTTCATACTCACGGGCATCGTGGTGGTTGGTCCACACAGCAGCGGCCAAGCCTTCACCCAGCTCGGCACTGTGCACCAGACGGGCATTGGGCGAGCTGTTCATGGACTGGAAGACTTGCAGGGTATCGAATGCGGGCATGCTCGCATCCTACTCCGTCGCACTGCGGCTGCCAGCCCCGACCCCACAAAAGCGCAAGAATCTGCAAGTGCGGCCCAGGCAGCGGGCCCAGACTGAAGGCCATTGTCTGGAGTGCGCCATGAACCTGTTTTTATATGTAATGACTGTCTTGATCTGGGGCACCACCTGGATCGCCCTGAAATTGCAATTGGGGGTGGTGGCGATACCGGTGTCCATCGTTTACCGCTTTGGTCTGGCGGCGTTGGTGCTGTTTGCCGTGCTGTTGCTCAGCCGCAAGTTGCAGGTGATGAACAGGCGCGGGCATCTGATTTGCCTGGCCCAGGGGTTGTGCCTGTTCTGTGTCAACTTCATGTGTTTCTTGACCGCCAGCCAGTGGGTGACCACAGGCCTGATCGCGGTGGTGTTTTCTACCGCCACATTGTGGAATGCGCTGAATGCGCGGATTTTCTTCAAGCAGAAAATCGCCCGCAACGTGATCGCCGGCGGTGCCCTGGGCATGCTCGGGCTGGGCCTGTTGTTCTGGCCGGAATTGAGCGGGCATGCCGCCACACCGCATATTGCCCTCGGACTGGGGCTGGCGTTGATCGGAACCCTGTGTTTTTCGGCGGGCAACATGCTGTCCAGCCTGCAACAGAAAGCCGGGCTCAAGCCGCTGACCACCAATGCCTGGGGCATGCTGTATGGTGCCAGCATGCTGGCGGTGTACTGCGCGCTAAGGGGTATCCCGTTCGAAATGGAATGGAACACGCGCTATATCGGTTCGCTGTTGTACCTGGTGATACCGGGCTCGGTGATCGGCTTTACCGCGTACCTGACCCTGGTCGGGCGCATGGGGCCGGAGCGCGCGGCCTATTGCACGGTGTTGTTCCCGCTGGTGGCGCTGAATGTGTCGGCCTTTGCCGAAGGCTACCAGTGGACCCCCCCGGCGTTGGCCGGGTTGGTGCTGGTGATGCTGGGTAACGTGCTGGTGTTTCGCAAACCCAAGCCGGTGGCATTGAACGCCAAGCTGGCGTGAGTCTGTAACCCCCTGTGGGAGCGGCCTGCTCGCGATGGCAGCGACGCGGTGTATCAGTCACACCTCGGCGATCCAATCGCGAGCAAGCCCGCTCCCACAACAGACCTTGCCTCAGCCCTTGAACACCTGCGGGTTGACCAGGTCTTGCGGGCGTTCGCCCAGCAGGGCGCTGCGCAGGTTGGCCAGGGCGCGGTTGGCCATCGCCTCACGGGTTTCGTGGGTGGCCGAGCCGATATGGGGCAGGGTCACGGCGTTTTTCAACGCGAACAAAGGTGATTCGCTCAGCGGTTCTTTCTCGTAAACATCCAGGCCAGCGCCGCGAATGGTGCCGTTTTGCAGGGCTTCGATCAGTGCCGGTTCGTCGACCACCGGGCCACGGGAGATATTCACCAGAATAGCGCTCGGCTTCATCAGCTTGAGTTCGCGCTGGCTGATCAGATGTCGGGTTTTCTCGCTCAATGGCACCACTAGGCAGACGAAGTCCGCTTCGGCCAGCAACTGGTCGAGGCTGCGAAATTGCGCGCCCAGCTCTTGCTCAAGCGCGGTCTTGCGGCTGTTGCCGCTGTACAGGATTGGCATGTTGAAACCCAGCCGGCCACGACGGGCAACGGCTGCGCCGATATTACCCATGCCGACGATACCCAGGGTCTTGCCGTAGACATCGCTGCCGAACAGGGCGGGTGGCACGCTGGCTTGCCATTGGCCGGCCTTGGTCCAGGCGTCCAGCTCGGCGACCCGACGGGCGCTGCTCATGATCAGGGTAAAACCCAGGTCGGCGGTGCTTTCGGTCAGCACGTCCGGGGTATTGGTGAGCATGATGCCGCGTTCGTTGAAGTAGTCGACATCGTAGTTGTCGTAACCCACCGAGACACTGGAGACGACCTCAAGCTGCCGGGCATGTTCCAGCTGCTTGCGCCCCAGTTTGCGGCCGACGCCGATCAGACCGTGGGCGTGGGGCAGTGCCTCTTCGAATTGGGCGTTGATATCGCCCAGCTTGGGGTTGGGCGCGATGACGTTGAAATCCTGTTGCAGGCGCTCGATCATCGCGGGGGTGACGCGGCTGAAGGCAAGTACGGTTTTCTTGGTGCTGGAAAGGCTCATCTGAACAAGACTCATCGGCTGTCGGGAATGTAAGCACGCTAACATTCTCGCCCGCCCGCTGCCAATCCTTGACCTGTGGGAGCGGGCTTGCTCGCGATTGGATCGTCGGGGTGTGGCAGATACACCGCGTTGTAGCAATCGCGAGCAAGCCCGCTCCCACAAAATCGCAATCAGCTATAGTTGGCCAGTTCAGTCTGATGCGCCGCCAGAATTTCCGGCAGCGAGCTTTTCAAGTATTCGACCCAGGTCTTGATCTTGGCATCCAGGTACTGGCGTGACGGGTAGATGGCGTACAGGTTCAGTTCCTGGGAGCGGTACTTGGGCAGCATGCGCACCAGCGTGCCGTTGCGCAGGCCTTCGATGGCGGCGTACACCGGCAGCACGCCGACACCCATGCCGCTGGTGATCGCGGTTTTCATCGCGTCGGCCGAGTTGACCAGAAACGGCGAAGAGTTGATCAGCACCATTTCCTGGCCTTCCGGGCCTTCAAACACCCATTTGTCCAATGCAATCACCGGGCTGACCAGGCGCAGGCAGGAATGGTTGAGCAGGTCGCTGGGCTTGGTTGCCGTGCCATTGGCTTTCACATAGCCGGGCGAGGCACAGACGATGCTGTAGGTGATGCCCAGGCGCTGGGACACAAAACCCGAGTCCGGCAGCTCGCTGGCCAGCACGATGGACACGTCGTAGCCCTCGTTGAGCAGGTCCGGCACGCGGTTGGCCAGGGTCAGGTCGAAGGTCACGTCGGGGTGGGTCTTGCGGTAGCGGGCAATGGCGTCGATCACGAAGTGCTGGCCGATGCCGGTCATGGTGTGCACTTTCAATTGCCCGGCAGGGCGCGAGTGGGCGTCGCTGGCCTCGGCTTCGGCTTCCTCAACGTAGGCCAGGATTTGCTCGCAGCGCAGTAAATAGCGTTTGCCGGCTTCGGTCAGGGCGATGCGGCGGGTGGTGCGGTTAAGCAGGCGTGTTTGCAGGTGGGCCTCAAGGTTGGAGACCGCGCGCGAGACGTTGGCAGTGGTGGTGTCCAGCATGGCGGCAGCGGCCGTGAAACTTCCGGCTTCGGCCACACAACTGAAGGCGCGCATGTTTTGCAAAGTGTCCATGAAGTGCTCTCAAGGGGCGATATAGGGGACAGCAACCAATTACACAGCAACAAATTGTGACATGAAGTTTCAGGCTTTACAGGCCGCTTTTCATTCGACCAACGGATTATCCCAAGAACGGTAATAAAGATTCACATTTATGCCCGCTTATCGTTGTGCCTGCCAAGTCATAGACTTCTCTATCTCAAGCCTCATCCTCCCTCCTTTTCAGGAATTTGCAGCAGTGCAGCGTCGCATCAGCAGAGAGCTTAAAGCCCTCAGTGTTCTGGCTTTATCGTTAGCATTAAACGGCTGCATTGGTTTTGGTGGCATCGCGCCCAAGGGCAGCATGCTTCCCGCCAATACGCTGGCCACCGACGAGGCGATTCAAAGCGCCGCGAAAGACGCGAACTGGCCCAAAGCCCAATGGTGGCACGCTTATGGCGACCCGCAACTGGATGAGTGGATCAGCCTTGCCGTACAGGGTAGCCCAACGATGGCAATGGCTGCAGCCCGTGTGCGTCAGGCCAGAGCCATGGCCGGGGTTGCCGAGTCGGCCGAGTCGCTGCAAATCAACGCAGATTCGACGCTCAAACGGCACAACTGGCCCTCGGACCAATTCTATGGCCCGGGTGCATTGGACAACTCCACAACCTGGGACAACAACGCCGCGCTGGGCTTCAGCTTTGCCCTGGACTTGTGGGGCCGCGAAAGCAATGCCACAGAGCAGGCCGTGGACATGGCGCACATGAGTGTGGCCGAAGGTCGTCAGGCCCAGCTCGAACTGCAGAACAACGTGATTCGTGCCTATATCCAACTGTCGCTGCACTACGCCCAGCTCGATATCGTCGAATCGACTCTGCACCAGCAAGAACAGATTCTCGATCTGGCGCAAAAGCGTCTGGACGGCGGTATCGGCACCCATTTTGAAGTCAGCCAGGCGCAGGCGCCGCTGCCCGAGATTCATCGCCAGATTGACGCCCAGGAAGAAGAAATCGCCTTGACCCGCAACCAGTTGTCGGCGCTGGCCGGTAAGGGCCCAGGGGAGGGTGCACGCCTCAAGCGACCAACCCTCGCCCTGGCCACTGCACTGAAACTGCCGTCGAGCCTTCCTGCTGAACTGCTGGGACAGCGTCCTGATGTGGTTGCCAGCCGCTGGGAAGTGGCAGCCCAGGCCCGCGGCATCGATGTGGCGCACGCCGGTTTCTACCCCAACGTAGACCTGGTGGGCAGCATCGGCTTTATGGCCACCGGTGGTAGCGCGCTGGGTTTTCTGACCGGCAAGAAGCTCAACTACAACGTTGGGCCGGCCATTTCCCTGCCGATCTTCGATGGCGGTCGCTTGCGCTCGGAACTGGGCGTGGCCTCTGGTGGCTATGACATGGCCGTGGCCAAGTACAACCAGACCCTGGTGACTGCGCTCAAGGGCATTTCCGATCAGTTGATCAAGCGCGAGTCGATGGAAAAACAGCAGGTCTTTGCCGCCGAGTCGGTGCAGGCCGCGCAAAAAACCTACGACATCGCCGTGGTCGCGTTCCAGCGTGGTCTGACCGACTACCTCAACGTGCTCAATGCACAAACCCTGCTGTTCAAGCAGCAGCAGATCCAGCAGCAGGTCCAGGCCGCCCGCCTGAGCGCCCACGCCGAGCTGGTGACGGCGCTGGGTGGCGGCCTTGGTGCTGGCAACGATGTGCCCAGGGACGATCGCTATGTGCCCGACAAACCGCCGGCCGTCATGGCGCTGTTCAACCACTGAACCTGACCACCAATCCCCCTCGATGGCTAATTTTGAGAGCCTGTAGATGAACCACTTGCCCGCCCCGGTACGCTGGCTGTATTCCCTGGAATGGCGCCGTGGCTTTTTTGACTGGGCACGCAGCGATGGCGTGACCTGGGTGCATATTTTCAAAGTGCTGGTCGCCGCCTTTCTGACCCTGTGGCTGGCCATGCGCCTTGAGCTGCCGCAACCGCGCACCGCCATGATCACTGTCTTTATCGTGATGCAGCCGCAAAGCGGCCAGGTGTTCGCCAAAAGCTTTTACCGGTTTTTGGGCACCCTGACCGGCTCGGCGGTAATGGTGGCGCTGATCGCCCTGTTCGCGCAGAACACCGTGCTGTTTCTCGGTGCGATGGCGATCTGGGTGGGCATCTGCTCCGCCGGTGCTGCTCGCTGCCGCAACTTCCGTGCTTATGGTTTTGTGCTGGCCGGTTACACCGCTGCAATGGTCGGCCTGCCTGCCCTGGCCCACCCCGATGGCGCCTTTATGGCCGCGGTGTGGCGGGTGCTGGAGATCTCGCTGGGCATTCTCTGCTCCACCGTGGTCAGCGCTGCGATCCTGCCCAAAACGGCTGGCGCAGCAATGCATGACGCGCTGTACAAACGCTTTGGCGTATTTGCCGGTTTTGTTGCCGAAGGCCTGCGTGGCCAGTCCTCCCAGGAGGCCTACGAGGCCAGCAACGTGCGTTTTATCGGTGAAAGCGTGGGCCTGGAAGGCATGCGCAGCGTGACCGTATTTGAAGACCCGCATATGCGTCGTCGCAGTGGCCGCCTGAGTCGTTTGAACAGCGAGTTCATGGCCATTACTACGCGCTTCAATGCCTTGCACCAGTTGCTTGCACGTTTGCGCAGCCGTGGTGTGGTGGACGTAGTGTCGGCCATCGAGCCGGAGCTGGAGATCCTGGCGAAGTTGCTCGACACCTATGCCGGTCGCTCGTTGACGGATAAAGACGCGGCCTTGCTCGCCGAGCAACTGGATGCCTTCAAGGCGAGCCTGCCAGGGCATGTGCGTGCGTTACGGGTCAGGTTTCTGCAAAGCGAACCCAGCCCGTCTGACTTCCTCGACTTCAACACCGCCTACGAGCTGCTGTTCCGCTTTGTCGACGACCTGCACAACTACGCGCTGACCCACGCCTCGCTGGCCGATCACACCCACGAACGGGAGCGTTGGGACCAACCGTTTATTTCGCAGACCAACTGGTGGTCGGCGGCCGCTTCCGGGATTCGGGCAGCGTTTATCCTGGCCGTGCTCGGCACCTACTGGGTGATGACCGCCTGGCCCAGCGGCGCCATGATGACCCTGATCGCCGCCGCCACGGTGGGCTTGTCGGCAGCCACGCCCAACCCCAAACGCATGGCTTTTCAGATGGCCTGCGGGACCTTCCTGGGGGCGTTGATCGGCTTTGTCGAAATGTTTTTCGTGCTGCCTCATATCGACGGTTTCCCGCTGTTGTGTCTGGTGCTGACGCCGGTGATCGTGCTCGGTTCGTTCCTCACGTCGCGGGCCAATTACGCGGGTGTCGGCCTGGGCTTGCTGATCTTTTTCAGCACCGGCTCGGTCCCCGACAACCTGACGATCTATAACCCGTATCAGTTCATTAACGACTACATCGCGATGGTCATGGGCATGCTGGTCTGTGCGGCTGCCGGTGCGATTATCCTGCCGCCCAACAGCCGCTGGTTGTGGAGCCGTCTGGAGCAGGATCTGCGTGAACAGGTGGTGTATGCCATCAGTGGCAAGTTACGTGGTCTGAGCTCCAGCCTGGAAAGCCGTACCCGTGACCTGATGCATCAGGCTTACGGCCTGGCCGCCGGCAAGCCGCAGGTGCAACGCCAATTGCTGCGCTGGATGTTTGTGGTGCTGGAAGTCGGCCACGCAATTATCGAGCTGCGCAAGGAACAGGCCATTTTGCCGGTTCACCCGGCGTATGCCGAGGCCCAGCCGTGGCGCCAGGCCATCCGGGTCATGGGCCGGGCGCTGGTGCGGCTGTTTATCGCCCCCAGCGAAAGCAACCTGGAGCGCGCGCTGATTGCCGTCGATCACGCCATCAGCCGCGTGCAGTCTACCGACGAACCCTTTGCCCGCAACTTCGATACCTCGGCGTTGGTGCGGGTGCAAAGCTACCTGCATTTTATTCGTACATCACTGCTTGACCCGCAATCGCCGCTGGCCGCTTATGCCCAGCCGCAAGGACTTGAACATGCCTCGTGAAATCGCCTTCCACGGCGTCTACATGCCCACCATGACCCTGATGTTTTTTATCGCGGCGGGGTTGGCATGGGGCTTTGACCGACTGTTTTCCGGCTACGACCTGTACCGCTTCTTCTGGCACCCGGCGCTGCTGCGCCTGAGCCTGTTTGCTTGTCTTTTTGGCGCCATGGCGCTCACTGTTTACCGTTGAGACCGATCCGATGAAAAAGTTCTTCAGCCTGCTTGCCACCTTGCTGGTTTTGGCCCTTGCGATATGGATCGGCCGAACCCTGTGGGAACATTACATGAACACCCCGTGGACCCGTGATGGACGGGTGCGGGCCGATATCATCAACGTCGCGGCCGACGTCAACGGCTATGTGGTCGGCGTGCCGGTCAAGGACAACCAGTTGGTGAAAAAGGGCGACGTGCTGCTGGAAATCGACCCTGAGCACTACGAAATCATGGTCAAGCAAGCCCAGTCGCTGGTGGCCTCCCGCAAGGCAACCTGGGAAATGCGCAAGGTCAACGCCCATCGTCGGGCTGACATGGACAGCCTGGTGATTTCCCGCGAGAACCGTGACGACGCCAGCAACATCGCCGACTCGGCCCTGGCCGACTATCAGCACGCCCTGGCGCAACTGGACGCGGCGCAGCTCAACCTCAAGCGCACCAAGGTCCTGGCCACGGTCGATGGTTACGTGACCAACCTCAATGTGCATCGCGGCGACTATGCGCGGGTGGGTGATCCGAAAATGGCCGTGATCGACCAGGATTCGTTCTGGGTCTATGGCTTCTTTGAGGAAACCAAACTGCCGCATATCCGCGTGGGCGACAAAGCCGATCTGCAAATGATGAGCGGTGAAGTGTTGAAGGGCCACGTTGAAAGCATCTCGCGCGGTATCTACGACCGCGATAACCCCGAAAGCCGTGAGCTGGTGGCTGACGTTAACCCGACGTTCAACTGGGTGCGTCTGGCCCAGCGGGTACCGGTGCGGATCCATATTGACGAGATCCCCGATGGCTTCCTGCTGGCCGCGGGTACGACCTGTACGGTGATCGTGGATCAGGGCAAGGCCGAGTAAAGTTAATGTGGGAGCGGGCTTGCTCGCGATGGCCTCGACGCGGTTTGACTGAAACACCGCAGTGACGGCATCGCGAGCAAGCCCGCTCCCACAAGCGCGAGGCCGGGGTTCAAGCCGCGCAAAACGTCTCGTGCAAATGCCGCCACAGTATCTTGCCGTCGGCGTCTTTCTCGAATACCACGGTGGCGCGGCGGTCGGTGCGGTTGCCGTTGTGTTCCTCCTGCAGCTCGCGGTAGCTGACTACTGCACCACCTGGATGCAGGGCAATGCCCTTGAACTCGCTGAGGGTGATGTTCAGGCCCGGGCGCGCACCGCGCAGTTGTTCAAACAGTGTTTCTACGCCGTTGGCGTCCAGCACGTTGCCGCTGGGGGCAATCATCGAAAACTGCGGCGAAAACCGCGCCAGCAATACCGGCAGCACGCCGGGTTCCAGACCGGAAAACCAGCCTTCAATTTCGACGTGGGTTTCGCTTACCAGGTCGAAGTAGCGCTTATAGTCACTCATCAAAATCTCCAGGTCAGGGTGCGAGCAAGGCCAGCACGCGGGATGTATCAAGGCGTAGAACGGGAACCAGCGGCACCAGCGTCAATGCACCCCCGATGGCAAAGCATAGGGCAAAGGCGTGGGACGTCGAGGTGATTGCGGTCAATGTACCGAACAGGGCCATCATCAAGGCCGGGCCAAGCAGGAAGCTCAATTGGCGGTTGAGGTTCCACAGTGCACTGGCGTGGCCCATGTGTTCGGGTGCGATATCGATAAAGGCTGTGTTTTGTGCGCTGCTGCTGCACAGGCTGCCACCAAAGCCCATCACGGCGTACAGCGCCATGGGCAAGCCGATGCTGGAGCTATCGATTTGGGGCAGTAACGCAATACCCGCGGCTTGTACGCTCATGCCCAGCAGTAGCAAGGGTTTGGGGCCAAGGCGGTTGAACTGGTAGCGGCTCAGGGTGATGCCCAGTGCTGAAGCCAGAGCCCAGGGCAGCATCAGCATGCCGGTTTGCGTGGCGCTAAAACCCAGCTGGTGCAGGTACAAGATACTCACCAGTTGCGTGCCGATGAAAATGCCGGGGATAAACAGGTAGGTCAGCATTGCCACTTGCAGCAACGGGCTTTTGAGCAGGCGGCCCATATTGGCTGCGCCAGCTCGAATGCGCCTGTAAGTCATGGGCAATACGGGCTGCGCAGGCGGGTCGGGTTGCAGCCAGCAGACTGCCAGCAGCAGGGTAAGCAAGGTCAGTGGCAGATTGGCATAAAACACCCAGCGCCAAGTGAGCGCTTCGATCATCCAGCCGCCCAGTGCTGGCGACAGTGCGGGCACTAGCAGCGCCACCAGCAAAATCACTGAGGTCAGTCGGGCCCGGTCGCGGATCGGGAAGTGCCGATAGGCCATAGCCTGACCGACCGGAATCAACAGCCCGCCCCCCAGCCCCTGCAGCAGACGGTAGCCGATCAGAGCTTCAATTGAGGTCGCTTGGGCCACACACAACGACGCCACGCTGAATAATGTCAGTGAAAGCACGATCAGGCGTTTCTCACCAAACAGTTGGGTTAGCCATACGCTGGGCACAATGACCAGGATCAGGCCAAGCATGTAGGCATTGCCAATCCACGCCAGTTGTGTGACCGAGGCATGCAGCTGCTGGCTGATATCCGGGTAGGCGATCGAGGCTGCGAACATATTCACCAGATCCAGGGCAAATCCCAGCAGATACACCAGCGCGACTTTATTGCGGTAAGCCATGGGTGGCTCCTTTTCAGTAGAGTGCACAGTAAGCAGATTTGGCTTATGGAGGAACCGTCCGTCTGCTGCTAGATTGTCAAAATTATTTTGACAATTGGCAGGTTTCTCTATGGTCAGCCTCGACCGGTTCGACACCTTCAAGGCCGTGGTCGAAGCAGGCTCCCTTACCGCCGCGGCTGATTTACTGGGGCAAACCCGTGCGGTGGTCAGCTTCAATATCAAGCGTCTAGAGGCTGAGCTGGGCGTGACCCTGCTAACGCGCAACACCCGACGGTTGGCCCTGACTGAGGCGGGTGAGCGCTTTTACCAGCGCTGCCTGAGCATGCTGGAAGAGGCCCGGCTGGCGATTGACGAAGCGCGCAGCGAACACACCGAACTCAAGGGCACGCTGCGCATCACCACCACCGTTGAATATGCCCTGGCCAAGGTGGTGCCGGCGCTGGAGCTCTTCCGTGCCTTGCACCCTGACCTCAACGTCCAGCTGTCGACCTCATCGACCCACGCGGATCTGATCTCCGAGCGTTTTGACGTGGCCTTGCGACTGGGTCGCGTGCTCGACTCCAGCCATCGTGCTGTGCAGTTGAGCACTTTCGGCATTCTGCCGGTGGCCTCGCCGGCGTTCGTTGCCAGCGTGGTGCCGATAGACAGCGTGCACGCGCTTGAGCAAACGCCGTGGCTGGAGCATGGCCGGGTTGGGGAGTTGACTATTACCGAGGTGAGCAGCGGTGTGGTCCGTCCTTACCAGCCCAACCCCTGCAAGGCGCGCATCAGGGCGGACAATTCATCGGTGTTGCAGGCGTTTGCCCTGACCGGGCAAGGCGTGGCGATCCTGCCCGACTGGCTGATCGAGGAGGATTTGCGCACGGGGCGGCTGGTACATCTGCTGCCCGAATGGCAACTGAGCCGCCAGGGGGTGTACGCGCTCTACCCCGATACACGGCATTTGCCGCTGACGGTGCGGGTGTTTATCGATTTTATGAAGGCGTATGCATAGGCCAGTGCTATCACCCGTAGCAGCTGCTACATAATGAGTGTCAGGCACGGGTATTGAGGCCGAACCGCTTCATCAGGATTTTTTCCAGTAGGGCAGCGGGCACCAGCGCAGCCAGCAGCGGCAAGGCGCGGCTGCCATTACCGTAACGCAGCAACATCGGTGGCTTGGGTTTCATGACGGCCTTGAATACTGCGTCGGCAAAGGCTGTGGCCGGGGTGGGATTGTCTTGTGAGGCCCTGGCCCTGGCGCGAATACCGTCGCGCATGGGCCACCAGGCGGAGCTCTCGGCAATCAACTGCTCGGCCTGGGCGCTGGCATTTTTCGCGAAGCTGGTATCAATGGCCCCGGGCTGCACTTCCAGCACGCCAATGGCAAAAGGCGCCAGCTCCATGCGCAGGGCATCACTCAAGGCATGTACTGCAGCTTTAGAGGCACAGTAGGCGCCGGCAAACGGGGTGACCAGTACCCCGGAAACACTGCCGATATTGACCACCAAGCCCTTGTTGCGGCGCAGCGCCGGGAACAGCGCGCGGGTAACGCCCACAATGGAAAATACATTGGTTTCAAATTGCTGCTGCAAGCCCTCGACGCCGCCATCGAGCAGGGGGCCCATAGCGCCGAAACCTGCATTGTTTATCAGCACGTCCAGCCCGCCGCCTGCCTGCTCCAGGCGCTCGGCCAATTGCTCCAACCCCTGCGGATCATTGACGTCCAGTTGCACAGCGGCAAACCCCGCCGCAGCCAATAGTGCTACATCCCCAGGCTTGCGGGCGCAGGCCCAGACATCATGCCCCGCCACCTTGAAAGCATCGGCCAGGGCGCGGCCAATACCGCTGGAACAACCGGTGATCAAAACACGCAGCATGGGAACATCCTTAATTGGAAAAACTGCCTTGCAGGCGTTCTGCCCGAAACTCGAGGGTTTGCGGGCGATAACCCGTGCGCAGCGGCGGCATCGGCAAGCAGTCCTGCCAGCTTGCCCCTGCTTGCAATTCGCCGGGGCCGCGGTAGCGCGGGGCGGTGTAAAGGTTGTCGGCAAGATTGACGGTGTCGCCCGGTGCATAGGCGGCAATGCGCCAGCCAAGTTCGACCAGTGGTACGTCATTGCTGTTTTTCAGGGTCAGTTGCAGCGGTCGGTCTGCCGGGCATTGGGCAGGGTCATAGACGATGCGCAGTTCCAGACGTGCCAGTTGTGCCGCCTCACGGCTGTCCAGCCACGCCACCGAGGCTGCAACTATCGCCAGCCCCAGTACGGCAGCCAGTGAGACCGGCAAGGCCTTGGCCGGGTAGCGCAACAACAGGACAAGCCAGGTGATGATCAATAAAACGCCGATAAACATGGCTGGGCCTCTTGCAGGGAATACCTATAACTTACCAGCATGAGGCATGCAGCGGGTCACTGCGGGGCGTGGTCGCGCAAAAACACCAGCAAATCCGGCTTGGACTGCTCGGCGCTGAAGCGATAACCCTGCTCATCAAACTGCTTGAGGTGCTCAGGGTTGTCGATGCGCTCCTTGATCACAAACCGGCTCATCATGCCTCGGGCTTTTTTCGCATAGAAACTGATGATTTTATGCTGGCCGTTTTTCAGGTCCTTGAACTCGGTATTGATGATGCGGGCGTTCAATGCCGACTTTTTTACCGCCGAGAAGTATTCGTTGGATGCCAGATTGAGCAGTACGTCATCGCCTTGTTCGGCCAGGGCCTGGTTGAGCCATTCGCTGATGTGCGTGCCCCAGAACGCGTACAGGTCCTTGCCCCGTGCGTTGGCCAGTTTGGTGCCCATTTCCAGGCGATACGGCATCATCAGGTCCAGCGGACGCAGCAGGCCGTAGAGCCCCGAGAGCATGCGCAGGTGGCTTTGCGCATAGTCGAAGTCGGCCTCGCTGAAGTCCACGGCATTGAGGCCGGTGTAGACATCGCCCTTGAATGCCAGCAGTGCCTGCTTGGCATTGGCGGGGGCAAAGGCGGGCGTCCAGCTGCCAAAGCGCGCCGCGTTGAGGCCCGACAGCTTGTCGGATAAATGCATCAGCTCGCCAATCTGTTGCGGGCTCAGTTCGCGCAATTGTTCGATCAATTCCTGGGAATGGTCCAGGTACTGGGGCTGGGTGAAACGTGCTGTGGCGGGCGGCGTTTCATAATCGAGGGTTTTAGCGGGTGAAATCACCATCAGCATGGGGTTGTCTCCTTTTAGCGTCGGGGGATTCTAGGCGTTGGCGCAGTTTGACTCCACCTATGAACGCGATAGATCCCCCAACGCCTGCGGGGTCGGGCACTGGTCGGGTTATAGTGCAGTCAGTTTTTACAGGGGGTTGATCAGTGCGCATTGCTCTTTTCTTGTGGGTCTGGCTGGTGTGTGCCGGGGCGGTGGCGGCACCTGTCGAGCCCGCGACGCTGGATCGCAGCACATGGCCCGAACAATTGACCAGCCCGGCCTTGTTCGATGTTGCCTCGCGTGCCGAAATACTCGCTTTTGCCCATGCCTTGATGGTCAGCGAAGCGCTGGATGAAAGCGCCCTGAAACAGCGGTTGGGTCTGAAAATAATCAATGTTGAGGCAATAGATGCTCTGCGCCAGCGGATGTGGCAGCGGTTACTGACCAACTACAACCTGGCGCAGCAAAGTTGCGATCAGGATGCTTCGTTCTGCTATTACGTCGATGACATGGACAGTCTGCGTGAGCAGGCGGGCAAGTTCGCAATCGCCGATGACTCGTTTTATGTGGCCTGGGCCGAGCCCGGCCGTGAGTTTCACCAGCGCTACCTGGATGAGCAATTACGCATGGCGGCGCTGCTCCCGCAAATCAGCAGTGAAATCGCTCTGTTGGGCGACCAGGAAGTCAACGGCGAGACGATGCACGACCGGCTGTTTTTGTTGACCTTCGACAGCGGCCCCACGCAATTGCCGGGCACTACTGACTGGCTGACCGGGTACCTGCGCAAGCAATCCATCAGCGGGATTTTTTTCGTGCTGGGTAACAGCTTGCAGGTGCGTCTCGACAAGGAAGGCGCGCTGGCCTTGCAGGCGCTCTACAAGGGACAGTGTGTGGGCGTGCAGGGCTGGGAGTACCGTTCCCACAGTCACTGGAAAGACTGGCAGGACTCTATTGCGCGTAGCG
Organism: Pseudomonas bubulae; assembly: GCF_900618535.1. Taxonomy (GTDB): domain Bacteria; phylum Pseudomonadota; class Gammaproteobacteria; order Pseudomonadales; family Pseudomonadaceae; genus Aquipseudomonas; species Aquipseudomonas bubulae. The sequence continues at coordinate 180,066 of NZ_UYJA01000003.1, forward strand.
CCGCCCTGGTCAATCAGGTTGTGCCGCAGCGCTACGTGCCTCTGTTTCGCCCGCCCTACGGGCAGCGCCGGGCCGACAGCGGCGGTTTTTTTGAGGCTCAGGGCATGCGGGTGGCCTTGTGGGGCATCGATGCCCAGGACTTGGCGACGAGCTTGAACGGCGAGCAGTCAGCCCATCGAGTATTGACCCTGATGCTGCTTTGGCGGCATGGGGTGATTGCGTTTCATGACACCCAGGACAAGGTGCGTACGGCATTACCCTGGCTGATGAACGCTACCTCACAAAGTGGATTGGGCTGGGACAGTTGTGAAGCGCTCGGTGAGCGCTAGACCATTCCTCCTGGCCCGCCGGCTTCGATGGGCCAGGAAACACGGCGTTACAGCAGGCGCAGTGCCAGATGGCTGCCTGCGCGCAGGTATTCAACCTGGGCGGTGATTGCATCCTTGACGATGGCTTCACCGGTATCGGTCAGCTTGGCGTTCTTGGCATCGATTACTGCCAGTTGCAGCAATTGCATGGCGACATCCATGGCCTTTTGAAAAGCGGTCGTATTGTTGTGATGGCCAAAGTGCTCAATGATCCTTTCCATTCTTTCATCAGCATTGTCGCGCAGCTGTTCGTACTCGGTAAACGAAACGCTGCCGTCCTTGTAAATATCGAGCAGCAATTGTTCCAGTGTTTTGGAGATGGGAGTCATACAGTCATCCTTTCGCAGTAACGCGGTCGCGGTATTTATTCGTCACCTGAAGAGGGGTGCGTCAGTACCGTGACCTCGTGCATTAATGAAGGTGTTGCGCGGAGTTGAATCAGAAAATCACCACGGAAGTGACGGTTAGCGGACTCAGTACCAGCTGCAGCTTAATGCGGGCGAAAAGATGCTGGCGCAGGGTTTGTCCTGGATCTATGTAGGAATTAACTGGCTTTAATGAAGGGGTGTCGAATTCAGGTTTGAGCGCTGCTCACTGCCGCGACAGAGGACGAACAGGTTGATTGCAGCGTTTTTTAATATCGGTAGATCTATTAGCTTAGTTGCGGTCCCGGAATGCGCCAAGGGTTGTTCGTCATTCAAAAAATAAAGTGCTGGAATGTGAAAAAACATTTTTTTTGTCACACATTTAGGAGTATTACGAAGACAGACGGCCGAAACCTGCGAAACAGGTGGCGTCTTCCAGGACGCCATCGGGCAGGGTATACGGCAGTCACTTCGAGGCGCAGCACTGTTGCGGTATTGCGTCGAATGGCTCCCACAAAGGTGACCGAGTATGGATGATCACGGACGCACTCCTTCTTCCAACCAGCCAATCCTTTATGTACTCGATACCAATGTTCTGATTCACGATCCAAACGCAATGCTTAACTTCGAGGAACACCACGTCGCGATCCCGATGACGGTGCTCGAAGAGCTCGACAAGCTCAAAACCGGCAAATTACTGGTGGCAGCCGAGTGCCGTCAGGCCATTCGCCTCATTGACCAGTTGCTGGGGGTTGCCACCCCCGATGACGTCGAAAAAGGTGTGCCGATCCAGCGCGGCAAAGGCGCACCTAAGGGCTTCCTGTCGATCATGATGAGCAAGCGCCGCGAGCCCAACGCGTTGCTGCCCGAAAACCTCAACGACAACATCATCATCAACCAGTTGATCGACTTGCACGCCCGTGAGCCGCAATTGCGCGTGGTGCTGGTCACCAAAGACATCAACATGCGCCTGAAGGCCCGGGCTTGCGGGATCGAGTCCGAGGATTACAGTACCGACCAGCTGGTTGACGACGTGTCGATGCTCTCGCGCGGCTATCACACCATGACCGGTTCGTTCTGGGACCGCGTCAACAAGGTCGAAACCCGCCAGGGGCATGGCCGTACCTGGCATCAGGTGCAAATGAACGAAAACCTGCCGGCGGTGCATATCAATGAATTCATCATTGATGAGCAGGGCTTTGTCGGCTGGATCAAGGAGGTGCGCAAGGATCAGTTGCTGATCCTCGACATGCATCAGGAACCGCTGCTGCACCAGGAAGCCTGGGGCCTCAAACCGCGGGATATTTACCAGGGGCTGGCGCTGTTTGCTTTGCTCGACCCGGACATTCACCTGGTCAACCTGTCGGGTGCGGCGGGATCGGGCAAGACCATCCTTGCGCTGGCGGCAGCGATTGAACAAACCATGGTCAGCAAACGCTACCGGCGGATTATCTGTACCCGCAGCGTGCAGGGCCTGGACCAGGAAATCGGCTTCTTGCCGGGCACCGAAGCCGAAAAAATGGAGCCTTGGCTGGGTGCCATTACTGACAACCTCGAAGCTCTGCACATGGATGATGAAAATACCCACGGCAGCGTCGACTACATTCTGAGCAAGGTGCCGTTGCAGTTCAAATCCCTGAACTACATCCGCGGTCGCAGTTTCCAGCAGAGCCTGATCCTGATCGATGAGTGCCAGAACCTGACACCGCACCAGATGAAAACCATCATTACCCGTGCCGGTGCCGGTTCCAAAGTGGTATGCCTGGGTAACCTGGCACAGATCGATACCCCCTACCTGTCGGCCACCAGTTCGGGGCTGACCTACCTGACGGAGCGTTTCAAAGACTTCCCCAACGGTGTGCATATAGCCCTGCAAGGGGTGCCTCGCTCGATTCTGGCGGAATACGCCGAGTCACATTTGTAACTTGCCTGAAGGTGGGAGCGGGCTTGCTCGCGATGAAGATGACGCGGTATCCCAGATACACCGCGCCACTTTCATCGCGAGCAAGCCCGCTCCCACTGGCGTTTTGGCTTCATGTAAGCTGACGGCGGTTGCGCGCATGGATCATGCAGCGTTGCCCTGGAGTTGGCCAAGACAGGAGCGTCAGGTGTTACTGCGTAATATCGATTTGAATCTGCTGGTGGTGCTCGATGCGCTGCTCACGGAAAAACACGTAACCCGCACCGGTGTTCGTTTGCATTTGAGCCAGCCCGCCATCAGCCACTCACTGAACAAACTCAGGGTGCTGCTTGATGACCCGTTGCTGATTCGCCAGGGCAACGAAGTGGTGCTGAGCGTGATGGCGCAAAATCTCCAGGCGCCGCTCAAGGCCATCCTGGGACAGATCGAAACGCTGCTCGGCCAGTCCATCGATTTTGTGCCGGCAGAATCACAGCGCACCTTTCGCCTGGCCATGTCCGATTACGGCGCGACCATCGTGTTGCCAAAACTGCTGGTGCTGCTGCGCGAGCAAGCACCGGACACTTCGCTGGTGGTCATCCAGGACAGCCGCCTGGGCATGCTGGAGCAGATCGAGCAGGGCAAGATCGATCTGGCCGTTGGGGTTTTCCCCACGATGCCAGCAGATATCTGCAGCGATGTATTGTTTGAAGAAACCTTTACCTGCCTGCTCAATCGTCGTTCGCTCCCGGACAATGGCGTGCTCGATCTGGACAGCTATCTGGCGCGCCCGCACCTGCTGGTGTCGACGGATGGCAATACCCAGGGCGAGGTCGATAACGTGTTGCACGCCCGGGGGTTGCAGCGCCGGGTTGCGGTCAATGTGCCGCACTGGGGCACGGCACCGGGGATGATTACCGACACCGACCTGATTCTTACTGTGGCCACCCGTACCCTGGACAACCTGTCATTTGGCGACAGCCTGGTGGCACTGCCGCCTCCCATGACGATAGCGCCGTTCAACTATGTGCAGGTCTGGCATCAGCGTTTCAACGAAGACCCGGCTCATCGCTGGCTGCGGGATCTGGTCAGGCAAGTGAGTGCGCCTTCAGCCGCGTGAAGCGATGACAAAACCTGCCAGCACCACGCTGACCCCGAGCAGTTTTTGCAGGCTGGGGGTGTTTCTTGGCAAACCCAGCAAGCCGAAGTAATCGATCAGCAGTGAACTGATCAACTGGCCCACCACCACCGCCATGATGAAGTTCAGCGCCCCCAGGCGCGGCACGCTGATCAGCGCCACGGTGATGTAAAACACCCCGGCCAGCCCGCCGAGCCAGATCCACCAGGGGCCGGTGAGCAGGGCCGCGAGATTGGGGCGGGGCACTTTGACAATCAGCATTACCAGCGCAATCGCCAGGCCGCTGATCAGTAATGAGATCACGGTGGCCCAAAAGGGATGGCCCAGCACCACGCCCAATCGAGCGTTACTGCCCGCTTGCAGGGGCACCGCAGCACCCGCCAGCAGGCTCAGGGCAATGGCAATAAAAAGTGGCATAGGTATGACTCCAAAGTTTTGACCTTTGTACGGCGATTGCCTGCGGGCGGCCAATTCCATGTTCTGATGCGCGGTATTCGCGGGGTCGATGGCCTTAAGCTGACCCTCGGGTTTACAATCGATACTCCTCTCTGGAGTACCCCCTGTGCTGACTCACTTAGATTCCCAAGGCCGCGCCAACATGGTCGATGTCACCGACAAAGCGGTGACCTCCCGTGAGGCTGTGGCACAAGCGGTGGTGCGCATGCGCCCTGAAACCCTGGACATGATCATCAGTGGCGGTCACCCCAAGGGTGATGTGTTTGCCGTGGCGCGGATTGCCGGGATCCAGGCAGCGAAGAAAACCTCGGACCTGATCCCTTTGTGCCATCCGTTGATGCTCACCAGCGTCAAGGTTGAGCTCAGTGCCCAAGGCAGCGACGCGGTATTGATCGTGGCGCGCTGCAAGCTGTCCGGGCAGACCGGCGTCGAAATGGAAGCCCTGACCGCCGCCAGCGTTGCAGCCCTGACTATTTACGACATGTGCAAGGCGGTCGATCGCGGCATGACCATCGAAGGTGTGCGCGTACTGGAAAAGCTCGGCGGCAAGAGCGGGCACTTTCAGGCGGATGCGTCATGAAGCTCAAAGTGGTTTTCTTTGCCCGCTATCGCGAGGTTCTGGGGCTGGATAGTGAGGCAGTGGAGGGCGGGTTCGTCTCCATTGAGCAGTTGCGCGCGCACCTGACGCAACGCGGTGGTGCCTGGCAGGTGCTGGCCGAGCCCAACCTGATGTGTGCGCGCAATGAAGAGCTGTGCAAGCTCGCCGAACCCCTGGCGGACGGCGACGAAGTGGCATTTTTTCCGCCCGTGACCGGAGGCTGAACATGGCGATTCGGGTGCAAGCGGCGGCCTTTGATCCTGGCGCTGAAGTCAATGTACTGCATGCCGCGAATCTGGGCGTGGGCGCAGTGGTGAGTTTTGTCGGTTATGTGCGCGACTTCAATGACGGCCGTGACGTGGCGGGGATGTTCCTGGAGCATTATCCGGGCATGACCGAGAAAGCCCTGGGCAAAATTATTGATGAAGCTGCGCAGCGCTGGCCGCTGCTCAAGCTTGAAGTGCTGCACCGTATTGGCCTGCTGGAGCCGGGAGAGCCGATTGTGTTTGTTGGCGTAGCCAGTGCTCACCGTCAGGCCGCTTTCGATGCCTGCAGTTTTGTGATGGATTATCTGAAAACCCGCGCCCCGTTCTGGAAAAAAGAACAGACCCCCTCAGGCCCGCGATGGGTGGAGGGGCGGGTGAGCGATGAAGTGGCGGCGCAGCGCTGGAAGTAATCAAGCCCTGTAGCCGCTGAAGCAGGCTGCGATAAGGGCCGCAGGCCCTTCAAAAAGCGGGGCCGCTTCGCAGCCCATCGCAGCCTGGTGCCTCGGCAGCGGCTAAAGACTTGCGTATCAGGCCGTTGCAGTCGGGTCCTGCGGCTTGCGCACAGCGCGTACGACAGGGCGCAGCAGCTCGGCTGGCGGCGTTTCGCAGCTGATTTTACGACCTAGCAGGGCTTCGATCGACGGCAACTGGTACGAGTCGTCTTCACCGGCAAAACTGATCGATACACCGCTGGCGCCAGCACGGCCGGTACGGCCAATACGGTGTACATAGTCGTCCGGCACTTCAGGCAGGGTGAAGTTGATCACGTGGCTGATGCCATCAATGTGGATGCCACGACCTGCAACGTCGGTAGCTACCAGCACGCGGATCTTGCCTTCGCGGAAGCCTTCCAGGGTCTTGATACGTTTGTGCTGCGGTACATCCCCCGACAGTTGCGCCGCGTTGATACCGTCACGTACCAGGCGCTCTTCGATGCGGCGCACTTCGTCCTTGCGGTTGGCAAATACGATCACCCGTTCCCAGCCATTGTCGTTGACCAGGTTGAACAACAGCTTGTACTTGTCGGCACCGGCGACGGCATAGACGTGCTGCTCAACCATGTCACTGGCGACGTTGACCGCTTCGATCTCGACGATGGCAGGGTCTGTGGTCCATTGCTTGGCCAGGTTCATCACGTCCTCGGTAAAGGTCGCGGAGAACAGCAGCGTCTGACGTTCGGCTTTTGGTGGCGTTTGACGAATGATCTGGCGTACTTGCGGGATGAAGCCCATGTCCAGCATGCGGTCGGCTTCGTCGAGCACCATCACTTCGACCATGTCCAGATGCACTTCGCCGCGCTGGTTGAAGTCCAGCAGACGGCCCGGTGTGGCCACCAGAATGTCGCAATGGCGGGCTTCAAGCTGCTTGAGTTGCTTGTCGAAGTCCATGCCGCCCACGAATGTCATGACATTGAGGTCGGTGTACTTGGTCAGGTCGGCCGCGTCCTTGGCGATCTGCACCACCAGCTCACGGGTCGGCGCGATGATCAGAGCGCGTGGTTCGCCCATGTAACGCTCTTTTGGCGGCGGCGTCTGGGTCAACTGGCTAATGATCGAGATCAGGAACGCAGCCGTCTTGCCCGTACCGGTCTGGGCACGGCCAATGGCGTCACGCCCGCTCAGGGTATAGCCCAGTACGCCTGCCTGGATCGGCGTGCAGTACGGGAAACCAAGATCCTGGATGGCGTGCATCAGCTCGGGGGCGAGCTTGAAATCGTGAAAGCGGACTTTGCCTTCTTGTGGCTCGACGGCGAAGTCTTCGAGTTTCCAGGGAATGACCGGTGGCTTGGGGGCCGCCTCACGCCGTGGCTTGGCAATTTTGGGTTTTTCGATACGCGGTTGTTCAGCAGCGGATTGTGCGTCGGGAGTGTTCACCGGCTCAGGGGCTGGAACAGGAGCAGAACGGCCAGGTTGTTGCGCGTCGGTTCGCGCTCTGGCGTTGCCTGGAGGTGTAACGGAAGCTGGCGCGAGCGGCTCAGCCTCGCTTTTACCGAATATTTTTTTAAGTGCTTTGAGCACGGTCATCTCATCAGTTGGTTAAGGAGTATACGCCGGGCAGTGTAATGCAAGTCGGGCGCTCGGCGTGTAGTGAACGACGGGATGTTTCGGTTTTAGCTCAGATGTTTCGTCAGCCAGGTACCGATATCGCTTATTTCCTCTGGTAACACTTCATGGCCCATTGGGTACTCCTGCCATGTAACGGACACACCTGCGGCTTTCAAATGCTCATAAGCCGTACGACCCATAGCGTTTTGGACTACATCATCGTACTGCCCGTGCAGGCACAAAGCCGGGATTCGCTGCTGGCTGGCCGACAATGGCAGTCCTTCGTTGAAGGTTGGCGCATAGGTTGAAAGGGCAATAACGCCACCCAGTGGGCCCTGCCATTTCAAATAAGCGGTATGGAAAACCACGGCGCCACCTTGTGAAAACCCGGCCAGAAAAATCCGGCTGGCGTCGATACCGCTCTGGCGCTGGGCTTCGATCAAGGCAATGACCATGTCGGCCGACTCTTCGAGCTCTTCTTCACTGATCGAGCGGGCAGGACTCATGGCCTTGATGTCGTACCAGCTAGGCATGGCATAGCCGCCATTGATGGTCACGGCGCGGGTTGGAGCCTGCGGCAATACAAAGCGCGTGGTCAGCAACGACTGTTGCAGGATCTCAGCCACCGGCATGAAGTCATAACGGTCGGCACCCAGACCGTGGAGCCAGATAACACAGGCGTCTGCGGTTTTTTGAGGCTGGATGATCAGGGGTTGGGTCATGGCTGCTCCATCGTTGTGCATGTGCGCAAATCGGGTGCGCTACAAGTGTGCTTGATCGACTAAGGATTACAGAATATGTCGCGTGCTTGAACGTTTTTTCCTGCATTACCTACTGAACTTACTTAGGGGCCAAGAGTGGTACGCGCCTTGCTATGTGGACAGTGGCGTGAATGCGCCCCCTTTGGACGGTAACACTAACAGGGGGGGCTGCAAAAATCCCGAGGTTGGAGTTAGACAAGGAATTCAACAGCTCAAGTGAGCGCTTCAGTTTGACGGTTCGTGCGATGCACCCATCGCTCAAGGCTTATGCCGCTTGACCCAATAAAAAGCCAACATGGGTCAACAGTGCCTCACAAGGGGGCGGCGGGCCTTGTTCAAACACAAAAAAGCAGCACTGGAGGTTTGAATGAAGCAATTGAAATCCACCCTGGCTTTGGCCACAGCAGCCATCGTGTTACTCAGTGCCAGCGGTTTTGCCCACGCAGGCGCGACCCTGGACAGTGTCAAGAAGAAAGGTTTTGTGCAATGTGGCGTGAGTGACGGTTTACCGGGCTTTTCGGTACCGGATAAAGACGGCAAGATCATGGGGATCGATGCGGATGTCTGTCGTGCAGTGGCCGCCGCAGTGTTTGGCGATGCTACCAAGGTCAAGTTCAGCCAGTTGAACGCCAAGGAGCGTTTCACCGCGCTGCAATCGGGCGAAGTCGATGTGTTGTCGCGCAATACCACCTGGACCAGTTCCCGTGATGCGGGCATGGGCATGGTGTTCGCGGGCGTGACCTATTACGACGGCGTCGGCTTTTTGGTCAACAACAAGCTGGGGGTAAAAAGTGCCAAGGAACTGGACGGTGCAACCATCTGTATCCAGGCCGGCACGACTACCGAGCTGAATGTGTCGGATTACTTCCGCGCCAATAACCTCAAGTACACCCCGATCACCTTCGACACCTCTGATGAAAGCGCCAAGTCTCTGGAAAGCGGCCGTTGCGACGTGTTGACCTCCGACAAGTCCCAGTTGTACGCACAGCGTAGCAAGCTGGCCAACCCGAGCGACTATGTCGTATTGCCTGAAACCATCTCCAAGGAGCCTCTGGGGCCTGTCGTGCGCAAGGGCGACGAAGACTGGTTCAGCATTGTGAAGTGGACCCTGTTCGCCATGCTCAATGCTGAAGAAGCCGGCATCACCTCGAAAAACGTTGTGGCTGAAGCCAAATCCACCAAAAACCCGGATGTCGCCCGCTTGCTGGGTGCTGACGGCGAATACGGCAAAGACCTGAAACTGCCAAAAGACTGGGTGGTGCAGATTGTCAGCCAGGTGGGTAACTACGGTGAAGTCTTCGAGAAAAACCTCGGTAAAAACACGCCTCTGGCCATCGACCGCGGGCTGAACGCTCTGTGGAATAACGGCGGCATTCAATACGCACCCCCTGTGCGCTGATAGCCCTTTCATCCGGCAGGCCAACTGCCGGGTGATGTTGTCTGATCCATTGTTAGGGGCACTTCATGCAAATTAAAGTCGGCGCACCCAAGCCCAGGCTCAGCCTCGGCGATCCACGTGTGCGTGCGTGGTTATTTCAGATCGTCACCGTCGCGCTGGTGGTCTTTATGGGCTGGTATCTGTTCAACAATACCCAGACCAACCTGCAACATCGCGGCATTACTTCGGGTTTTGACTTTCTGGAGCGCAGTGCCGGGTTTGGCATTGCGCAGCATTTGATTGATTACACCGAGTCCGACAGTTATGCGCGGGTCTTTCTGATCGGGTTGCTCAACACCTTGCTGGTGTCCGTGATCGGTATCGTCCTGGCGACGATCCTGGGGTTTATCATCGGCGTGGCACGCCTGTCGTCGAACTGGATGATCAGCAAGCTGGCAACGGTGTATGTGGAGATCTTTCGCAATATCCCGCCATTGCTGCAAATCCTGTTCTGGTACTTCGCGGTCTTCCTGACCATGCCAGGGCCACGCAACAGCCATAACTTTGCCAACACCTTCTATATGAGCAGCCGTGGCCTGAACATGCCGGCCGCAGTGGGTACGGATGCCTTCTGGCCGTTTGTGGCCAGTGTGGTGCTGGCTATCGTGGCCGTGGTGCTGATGGTCCGTCGGGCCAACAAGCGCTTTGAAGACACCGGCGAGCCATTTCACAAGTTCTGGGTCGGGCTGTTCTTGCTGCTGGCGATTCCTGGCCTGTGCGTGTTGCTGTTCGGTACCCCGGTGCACTGGGAGATGCCACAGCTCAAGGGCTTCAACTTTGTCGGTGGCTGGGTGCTGATCCCGGAACTGTTGGCGCTGACCATTGCGTTGACGGTGTACACCGCGGCCTTTATTGCCGAAATCGTACGGTCGGGGATCAAGTCCGTCAGCCACGGTCAGGCCGAAGCCGCCCGCTCGCTGGGGCTGCGCCCGGGGCCGACGCTGCGCAAGGTAATCATCCCGCAAGCGCTGCGGGTGATCATCCCGCCTTTGACCAGCCAATATCTGAACCTGGTGAAAAACTCGTCGCTGGCGGCGGGCATCGGTTATCCGGAAATGGTTTCACTGTTTGCCGGCACGGTCCTCAACCAGACCGGGCAAGCGATTGAAGTCATTGCCATCACCATGAGCGTGTACCTGGCCATCAGCATCAGCATTTCGCTGCTGATGAATTGGTACAACACGCGCATTGCGCTGATCGAGCGATGAGGACTGGACTATGACGACTCATGTTTTCAAACCCGACATGCCGCCGCCTGGCAACCGCATCGGTATTGTCGCCTGGGCGCGGGCAAATCTGTTTTCCAGCTGGCTCAACACCTTGCTGACCCTGTTTGCCTTTTATCTGGTCTGGCTGATCGTGCCGCCGCTGCTGAGCTGGACGGTTTTCGATGCCAATTGGGTCGGCAGCACGCAAGCTGATTGCACCAAAGAGGGCGCTTGCTGGGTGTTTATCCAGCAGCGTTTTGGCCAGTTTATGTATGGCTATTACCCGACCGGGCTGCGCTGGCGGGTTGACCTGACGGTATGGCTGGCCGTGGTGGGTGCGGCGCCGTTGTTTATCTCGCGCTTCAAGCACAAGGCTATCTACGGGCTGGGCTTTTTGGTGGTGTACCCCATCCTGGCGTTTACCTTGCTCCACGGCGGCTATCTGGGCCTGACTAACGTGGCTACCAGCCAGTGGGGCGGCCTGATGCTCACGCTGGTGATTGCCACGGTAGGTATTGCTGGCGCTTTGCCACTGGGGATTTTGCTGGCCCTGGGCCGCCGCTCGGACATGCCGGCCATTCGCGTGGTGTGCGTGACTTTTATCGAGTTCTGGCGCGGCGTTCCGCTGATTACCGTGCTGTTTATGTCTTCGGTGATGCTGCCGCTGTTTCTGCCCGAGGGCATGAACTTCGACAAATTACTGCGGGCCTTGATCGGCGTAATCCTGTTTCAGTCGGCTTATGTGGCGGAAGTGGTGCGTGGCGGTCTGCAAGCCATCCCCAAGGGTCAGTACGAGGCGGCTGCGGCCATGGGCCTGGGCTACTGGCGCAGCATGGGCCTGGTGATTTTGCCGCAAGCCTTGAAGCTGGTGATCCCCGGCATCGTCAACACCTTTATTGCCCTGTTCAAGGACACCAGCCTGGTGATCATCATCGGTCTGTTCGACCTGCTCAATAGCGTCAAACAAGCCGCCGCCGACCCGAAATGGCTGGGTATGGCCACTGAAGGCTATGTGTTTGCCGCCTTGGTGTTCTGGATTTTCTGTTTTGGTATGTCCCGCTACTCCATGCATCTGGAGCACAAGCTGGACACTGGCCACAAGCGTTAGGAGTATTGCAAGATGAGTGAAACAATCAAAAAGCCAGCAAGCTCTGAAGGCATTATTCAGATGCTGGGCGTCAACAAGTGGTACGGCCAGTTCCATGTGCTAAAGGACATCAACCTGAACGTCCAGCCGGGCGAGCGTATCGTCTTGTGCGGGCCTTCGGGCTCCGGCAAGTCAACCACCATCCGTTGCCTCAATCGCCTCGAAGAGCACCAGCAGGGACGCATCGTGGTCGACGGTGTAGAGCTGACCAACGACATCAAGCAAATCGAGACGGTGCGGCGTGAAGTGGGCATGGTGTTCCAGCACTTCAACCTGTTCCCGCACCTGACCATTCTGCAGAACTGCACGCTGGCGCCGATGTGGGTGCGCAAGATGCCCCGGCGTCAGGCCGAAGAAATTGCCATGCATTATCTGGAAAGGGTGCGTATTCCGGAGCAGGCGCACAAGTTCCCGGGGCAGTTGTCGGGTGGTCAGCAGCAACGTGTGGCAATTGCCCGGGCGCTGTGCATGAAGCCCAAGATCATGCTGTTTGACGAACCGACTTCAGCACTTGACCCGGAGATGGTTAAAGAGGTGCTGGACACCATGATCGGCCTGGCGGAAGACGGCATGACGATGCTCTGCGTAACCCATGAAATGGGCTTTGCGCGCACCGTGGCCAACCGGGTGATCTTTATGGATAAGGGCGAAATCGTGGAGGAGGCCGCCCCGAATGACTTCTTCGACAACCCGCAAAATGACCGGACCAAACTGTTCCTGAATCAGATTTTGCATTGATCGGGACTTGTAGCCGCTGATGATCGCAGCCTCGCTGCGCTCGTCAGCGGCTACAAAACCAAAGGTGTCAGTTTTCGCGCTGCTGCTGTTTTTGCACCAGCAGCGCATTGATGTCTGCACACTCGTTGATGGCTTGTAATTCGCGGACCAGTTCGGGGTGGCGATCGAGCAGTCGCATCAACACAAACAAGGGTTTTGGTGGCTCCACCTCGGCCCGTTCATAACGACTGAACGCATTGTGGCCGCCCCCCGACAGCAACTGCACGGCATTTTTTTGGGTGAAGTGAAGCTTGCGGCGGATACGCTTCATTTCTTCCGCCATAACCCGTTTGGCATCTTCTACCAGTTCGTCGCCAGCCTGGGCATATAGCTCTGCGCTGGGTGCATCAAATTCGACCTCGGCGCACTCGGTGCATTCGTGCCCGTCCAGGCCGTGCACCACCCGGTTCAATTGCTTGAAGTTCACATTGAAGCTGCGGCCCTTGAACGCTTGCATGGCATTGGCGGCGCCGCAGGTGCAGCAGTCATTTTTGCTCATGATGTTTTCTCCTTGAAAGCGATGACCGGCGGCCCTCCGCAGGGGCGATACGTCACCTTGATAGAGATGGCCAAACCGTAGGCCTGTGCGTGATATACGTCCTGCCAGACCTTGTGGTCGGCGTGGGTCGACATCGATTTGTACAGCGCACTGCGCTCCAACGAGGTAATGACCCTCTGCATTTGTGCGAGGACCAGGCCCATGCTTCGTCCACCATCCAATGCGCTTTTGGTAAAGGCGACAGCGCCAAGCCGTTGTACATCGGCTTGAATGCACTGGAGGTTGTAGTGAGGTGTTTTCTTTTCCATAAGAGGCAGCCTCGATGCAATCAAAATTACCCTTAAAGGGTTTTTTGTTCAAGGGTGAACAAGGTTTTTTAGGGGGCTTTTAATCTGTAGTTGATTGCTCGTATGGAGGTGTCTGAGTAACATGTCGGAAAATTCATCCTATGATTGGATGAAAAGGCGAATTAAATGACAGACGCTTCTCCCATCATCAAACGCTCGCTGGTCGACCAGGCTCTGGAGCAACTGCGTGCGCGAATAAACAACGGTACCTGGGAGGTGGGTCAGCGTTTGCCAACCGAGCCCGAGCTGGCTACGCAATTGAACATCAGTCGTAACACTGTGCGTGAAGCCATGCGCGTGCTGGCATTTGCCGGGCTGATAGAGATTCGCCAGGGCGATGGCAGCTACTTGCGCAGCCGTGTCGACCCGATGGACACGCTGCGCGCGCTGTCATCCTGCTCTCTGGAGCAGGGCCGGGAGATGCGTCACATCATTGAGGTTGAAGCCGCTGGCCTGGCCGCCCTGCGCCGCACGGACGAGGACTTGCGCCTGCTGCATCAGGCGCTGGACGCCAGTGGCCAGCACTATCACGGTGAACTCGATACCTATATTTGCTGTGACCTGGTGTTTCACCAACGACTGATTGATGCCGCCCACAACCCGGCCCTGAGCGAGCTCTACCGCTTTACCTCAAGCGTCTTGACCAATCATTTGCGCAAGACCATGGACGTCCATCCGCGTCGTCAAGTGGTGTTCGACCTGCACGTTGATTTACTGGAAGCCGTAGAACAACAAAACCCGCAACGGGCCATGGCGCTGTGCCGGACGTTGATCAATGAACCTTGAGCCGGAGCACGCCATGAGCCACCCTTCGTCAATTTCCAATGCCAGCGTCGAGCCCGTTCGTCATCTCGATGAACTGGAAGAATTGCTGATCGACGCTGAAATTGACGACGAGCAGGTTCAGCACACTGCGCCTGTTGTCTTGCGTCCGTGGTTATTGCTTCTGGGGCTGGTGCTGGTGGCCTTGAACCTGCGCCCCGCGCTGTCGAGCATGGCGCCGTTACTGGGTGAGGTGTCTGACAGACTGGGCTTGTCTGCGGCGCAGGCTGGCCTGTTGACCACGTTGCCCGTGTTGTGCCTGGGGCTGTTCGCGCCCCTGGCGCCAATCCTGGCGCGGCGTTTTGGTACCGAGCGGGTAGTGCTGGGGATTTTGCTGACGCTGGGCGGCGGGATCGTTCTGCGCAGTTGCCTGGGCGAAGTGGGGCTGTTTGCCGGGAGCATTCTGGCGGGGGCCAGTATCGGCGTCATCGGTGTGTTGTTGCCGGGCATCATCAAGCGTGATTTCGCCGGGCATGCCGGAACCATGACCGGTGTTTACACCATGGCCCTGTGCCTGGGTGCGGCACTGGCGGCAGGGGCCACGGTGCCCCTTAGCGAGTCACTGGGGCAGAGCTGGGCAATGGGGCTTGGCTTCTGGGCCTTGCCCGCATTGCTTGCGGTTGTTTTCTGGCTGCCACAGGTGGGCAAGCGTCAGGGCACGCACAACGTTGCTTACCGCGTGCGTGGCTTGTTGCGTGACCCGTTGGCCTGGCAAGTGACGCTCTATATGGGGCTGCAATCCTCGTTGTCCTACATTGTTTTTGGCTGGTTGCCGTCAATCCTGATTGGTCGCGGCCTGACGCCTACCCAGGCGGGGCTGGTGATGTCCGGCTCGGTTATCGTGCAATTGATCACGGCGCTGACGGCACCGTGGCTGGCCACGCGGGGTAAAGACCAGCGGCTGGCAATCGTGCTGGTTATGGGCATGACCCTGGCCGGGCTGTTTGGTTGCCTTTATGCGCCTATCGAGGGCTTGTGGGGCTGGGCGATTGTGCTGGGCCTGGGGCAGGGCGGCACATTCAGCCTGGCCTTGACCATGATCGTGCTGCGCTCGCGCGATGCCCATGTCGCCGCCAATCTGTCGGGCATGGCCCAGGGCATTGGTTACACCGTGGCATCGATGGGGCCGCTGGCGGTGGGCGTGGTGCATGAAGTGACGGGTGGCTGGAGTGCCGTGGGCTGGATATTTGCAGTCATCGGTCTGGGGGCCATCGTCGCCGGGCTTGGCGCCGGCCGTTCACTGTATGTGAATGTACAAAGCGAGAAAGTCTGAGGCCCATAGTGTTTCTGTTCATTGCAGATTATCGTGCTCTGATTCCAGACCTGTACGGACCCTGCCATGAGCCAAGACCACCAAGCATTGATCACTCGTTTCTACCAGGCCTTCCAGCGGCTTGATGCCGAGGCAATGGCTGACTGTTACACCACTGACGTGGTGTTCAGCGACCCTGTGTTTGGCGAGCTGCGTGGCCACAATGCCGCTGACATGTGGCGCATGCTGACCTCGCGGGCCAAGGATTTCAGCCTCACCTTCGATCAGGTTCAGGCTGACGGCCAGCATGGCAGCGCGCACTGGGTGGCGACCTATGTGTTTGGCCAGACCGGCGCCACGGTGGTCAATGATATCCAGGCACGGTTTGTGTTTCGTGATGGCAAGATTTGCGAGCATCACGACCATTTCGATCTGTGGCGCTGGTCGCGTCAGGCACTGGGCACCAAGGGCCTGTTGCTGGGGTGGACACCGCTGGTACAAAACGCCATTCGGGCGCAGGCGCAAAAAGGGCTCAAGGCCTTTCAGGGCAGCCGCTGAAAGTGGTCGAGAAACCCTGGTTTGTGTACCTTGTGCGGGCCGCTAATGGCTCTTTGTATTGCGGTATCAGCGATGACCCGGTGCGCCGTTTTGCCAAGCATCAAACGGGCAAGGGCGCGCGTTTTTTTGCTTCAAGCCCGGCAGTGGCGCTGGTGTATGTCGAATCCTGGCCGGACAAGGGTGAAGCGTTGCGCCAGGAGCGATTGATCAAGAAACTCAGGAAGAGTGCCAAGGAGTGTCTGGTGCAAAGTCAGAAGCTGGAGTGATTTTCCTGTGGGAGCGGGCTTGCCCGCGATGGTATCTCTGCAGTTTGTCTGGCTGAGCGCAGCGCCTGCATCGCGAGCAAGCCCGCTCCCACAGAAATTGAACAGTTGTTCCCGGCTTATTTCAGTGCCGCCAATATCGCATCGGGCTTGAAGTCGCGAATCAGCGTGCCGTTTACATCCAGTATCGGAATGCCGCGCCCGCCCAGCGCCTCGTAAGCCTGGCGGGCACTGGCATCCTTGTCGATATCGAATTCCTTGAACGGTATGCCTTTCTCATCCAGGAACCGCCGAGTGGCCTTGCAGTAGCCGCACCACTCGGTGGAGTACAACACCACCCGGGCGCTGGCCCGGGTTTGCTCACTGACGACACCCGAAGGGTTGAGCACGCGCTCGATCTTGCCCCAGTTCTGAAAGATGACCACTACCACCAGAACAAACAGGACTTTCTTCAAGATACCGTTGAGCATTACTTGCTGCGCTTGAGCTGATCGAGCAGTTGGGTCGGCAAGCCCTTGATCACCAGCGTACCGGCTTCTTCGTCGAACTCGACCTTGGAACCCAACAGGTGTGCCTCAAAGCTGATAGAGAGCCCCTCAGCGCGCCCGGTGAAGCGACGGAACTGGTTCAGGGTGCGCTTGTCAGCAGGAATTTCGGGGGACAGGCCGTAATCCTTGTTACGGATATGATCGTAGAAAGCCTTGGGGCGTTCTTCGTCGATCAACTCGGACAACTCTTCCAGGCCCATTGGTTCGCCGATTTTTGCCTGACTGCTGGCGTAATCGACCAGGGTCTTGGTTTTTTCCCGGGCGGACTCTTCCGGCAAGTCTTCGCTTTCTACGAAGTCACTGAAGGCCTTGAGCAGGGTACGGGTTTCGCCCGGGCCATCGACACCTTCCTGGCAGCCGATAAAGTCGCGGAAGTACTCCGAAACCTTCTTGCCGTTTTTACCTTTGATAAACGAAATGTATTGCTTGGACTGCTTGTTGTTCTGCCACTCGGAAATGTTGATCCGTGCGGCCAGGTGCAGCTGGCCAAGGTCCAGATGGCGCGAAGGCGTCACGTCCAGCTCCGAGGTCACGGCAACGCCGTCGCTGTGGTGCAGCAGGGCGATGGCCAGGTAGTCGGTCATGCCTTGCTGGTAATGGGCGAACAGCACGTGGCCGCCAACGGAAAGGTTGGACTCTTCCATCAGTTTTTGCAGATGCTCGACGGCGACGCGGCTGAACGCCGTGAAGTCTTTACCGCCATCGAGGTATTCCTTGAGCCAGCCGCTGAACGGATGCGCGCCGGACTCGGCATGGAAAAACCCCCAGGCTTTACCTTGCTTGGCGTTATAGCTTTCGTTGAGGTCAGCGAGCATGTTCTCGATGGCTTGAGACCCGGCCAGTTCAGAGTCACGGGCGTGGAGAACTGCGGGCGTACCGTCGGGTTTTTTGTCAATCAAGTGGACGATGCAATGACGGATCGGCATGGGCTTCTCGGTGTGTAATGAGAGGGCAGGGTGCGCACCCCGCAAAGGCGCCAAGTGTACCGCACCTGAGCCTCGGGTCGGGGTTTGGGGGGCTTGAGGGCGCCCTGGACGGTTTTTTTACCGTTTTAAGGCCATAAAGCTGACCAAAAGCCCAGGTAGAGGCGGATATTTAACTGTCTCTGTGCTAGTTTTGCCCGGTCTTGCGCTCGGAAACGGCGTAAAGCGTGCATTCAGCATGTGTCAGGTCGAACCAAACCCCGTTTTAGCTATCTACATCCGCGATTCGTCGTGAAAGCTGGCGGGTGTGCCAGACCCTTGAGATCTGGCTCGATGGCTGACATTGCACTCTGCAAACCAAATGAATTTGATAGGGAAGGAACATCTCAATGGCTATTACTAAAGACCAACTGATCGCTGATATCGCTGAAGCTATCGACGCGCCGAAAACTACCGCGCGTAACGCTCTGGACCAACTGGCCCAGATCGTTGCTGATCAATTGGAAAATGGCGGCGAAATCACTCTGCCAGGTATTGGCAAACTGAAAGTGACCGAGCGTCCTGCCCGTACTGGCCGTAACCCTTCGACTGGCGCAGCCATCGAAATCGCAGCCAAAAAAGTTATCAAGCTCGTTGTGGCCAAAGGCCTGACTGACGCTGTTAACAAGTAAGACTGCTGTAAAAAAGCCGCGCTTCGGATTACTCCGAAGCGCGGCTTTTTTATGCCTGCAAATCTTGTAGCAGCTGCCGAACGCAGCCTCGCGCAGCTCGGCAGCTACTACGAGGTTTTGCATATTTACAAGATTACTTCCAGTTCTTCTCGCGCCACAGCTGTTGCTGTTCTTTGTCATGGAATGTCCAGGCGACAAAGCGGCTTTGCTTGTTGCCCTGTGACATGTCGACCACCTGGCTTTCACGCACACCGGCTTTTTTCAGTGCGGTCTGGATCGCCGGCAAGTTGGACGCCTTGGACACCAGTACGCTGAACCACAGCACCTGACGGCCCACTTGCACGCTTTCGCGAATCAGCTGGGTCACAAAGCGCTGCTCGCCCCCTTCACACCACAATTCGGCCGCTTGACCGCCAAAGTTCAGAACAGGCAGTTTGCGCTTGGGATCAGCCTTGCCCAGTGCCCGCCATTTACGCTCGCTGCCGCGCGTTGCTTCATCGATCGACGCATGAAAGGGCGGGTTGCACATGCTCAGGTCAAAACGCTCGGCGCTGTCCAGGACGTCCAGCAAGATCTTCTTCTGATCGGGTTGCAGGCGCAGGCTGATGGCTTTGTTCAGGCCGTTGGACTGCACGATCGCCTTGGCCGCTTTAACGGCTGTAGGGTCAACTTCGGTGCCCAGGAACTGCCAGCGGTATTCGCTGTGACCAATCAGCGGGTAAACGCAGTTTGCGCCCATACCGATGTCCAGCACGCGCACGCTCGGGCCACGCGGGATGACGCCATCGTTCATGGTGGCCAGCAGGTCGGCCAGAAAGTGCACGTAGTCAGCGCGACCGGGCACAGGCGGGCACAGGTAGTCAGCCGGAATGTCCCAGTGGGCGATACCGTAGAACGCCTTGAGCAGCGCACGGTTGAATACGCGCACGGCATCCGGGTTGGCGAAGTCGATGCTTTCTTTGCCGTACGGGTTGATGATCACGAACTCTGCCAGCTCAGGGCAGACCGAAATCAGCTGCGGGAAGTCGTAGCGGCCCTGATGGCGGTTACGTGGGTGCAGGCTTGGCTTGACCCGTGGCTCAGCCGGCTTGGCGTCGCTGACAGCCTTGGGCTTGTGGCGTGTGGCTTTGGAAGTGCGTGGGGTTGTCATGTTCAATTCATTCCACAAAAGCAATCGCGGGCAAGCCCTTAGTTCCTTTCAGAGCTAAGGGCTTGCCCGCGATCAGGTGCGCAGCTTTATTACAGGCTGGAAATCCGCGCGTGCTGTTCGGCCAATTTGCTCAAGGCTTGTTCGGCTTCGGCTAACTTGGTTCGTTCTTTTTCGATGACTTCGGCCGGAGCTTTGTCAACGAACGCGGCGTTAGAGAGTTTTCCACCTACGCGGGCCACTTCGCCGTTCAGACGCTGGATTTCCTTGTCCAGACGCGCCAACTCTGCATCTTTGTCGATCAGGCCGGCCATGGGCACCAGCACTTCCATCTCGCCTACCAGTGCGGTAGCCGACAGCGGTGCTTCGGCGCCCTCTTGCAGCACGGTGATCGCTTCGAGTTTAGCCAGCTTTTTGAGCAAGGCATCGTTCTCGGCCAGACGGCGTTGATCTTCGCTGCTGACGTTTTTCAGGTAGATCTGCAAAGGCTTGCCCGGGCCGATGTTCATTTCGCCACGGATGTTGCGAATACCCAGCATCAGGCCCTTGAGCCATTCGATATCGTCTTCGGCGGCCTGGTCGATGCGCGCTTCGTTCGGTACCGGCCACGGTTGCAGCATGATGGTCTTGCCTTCAGCGCCGGCCAGCGGCGCGATGCGCTGCCAGATTTCTTCGGTGATGAATGGCATGAACGGATGCGCCAGGCGCAACGCCACTTCCAGCACCCGAACCAGCGTACGGCGAGTGCCGCGCTGACGTTCTACCGGGGCGTTTTCGTCCCACAGCACAGGCTTGGACAGTTCCAGGTACCAGTCGCAGTACTGGTTCCAGATGAACTCATACAGCGCTTGCGCCGCGAGGTCGAAACGGAACTGGTCGAGGTGACGGGTCACTTCTGCTTCGGTGCGCTGCAGCTGCGAGATGATCCAGCGGTCAGCCAGCGACAGTTCGTAGGCTTCGCCGTTCTGGCCGCAGTCTTCGCCCTTGTCCAGCACGTAGCGTGCGGCGTTCCAGATCTTGTTGCAGAAGTTGCGATAGCCTTCGACGCGGCCCATGTCGAACTTGATGTCACGGCCGGTGGACGCCAGCGAGCAGAACGTGAAGCGCAGGGCGTCGGTACCGTAGCTGGCGATGCCGTCGGCGAATTCGTCGCGGGTCTGCTTCTCGATTTTCTTCAGCAGTTTTGGCTGCATCAGGCCGGTGGTGCGTTTGGCCACCAGGTCTTCGAGCTCGATGCCGTCGATGATGTCCAGCGGGTCCAGGACGTTGCCCTTGGACTTGGACATCTTCTGGCCTTGACCGTCACGGACCAGGCCGTGGACATACACGGTCTTGAACGGAACTTGCGGGGTGCCGTCTTCGTTTTTCACCAAATGCATGGTGAGCATGATCATCCGGGCAACCCAGAAGAAAATGATGTCGAAACCGGTAACCAGCACGTCAGTGGAGTGGAAGGTTTTCAGTGCTTCGGTTTTTTCCGGCCAGCCGAGGGTGGAGAACGTCCACAGACCCGAACTGAACCAGGTGTCGAGCACGTCGTTGTCCTGTTGCAAGGCAACGTCCGGGCCCAGGTTGTTCTTGGCGCGTACTTCGGCCTCGTCGCGGCCTACATAGACTTTGCCCGACTCGTCGTACCAGGCCGGAATGCGGTGGCCCCACCACAGCTGACGGCTGATGCACCAGTCCTGGATGTCGCGCATCCACGAGAAGTACATGTTTTCGTACTGTTTAGGCACGAACGCGATGCGCCCGTCTTCCACGGCAGCAATGGCAGGCTCTGCCAGAGGCTTGGTCGACACGTACCACTGGTCAGTCAGCCACGGTTCGATCACGGTGCCCGAACGGTCGCCTTTCGGCACTTTCAGGGCGTGATCATCGACGCTGACCAACAGGCCGGCTTCGTCGAAATCAGCGACAATTTGCTTGCGCGCTTCGAAGCGGTCCAGGCCTGCATACTTGGCCGGCAGGGTACCGTCGATGGACTCGTTCAGCGTGCCATCGAGGTTGAACACCTGGGCAGCAGGCAGCACGGCGGCGTTTTTATCGAAGATGTTGAGCAGCGGCAGGTTGTGACGCTTGCCGACTTCGTAGTCGTTGAAATCGTGGGCCGGGGTGATTTTCACACAACCGGTACCGAATTCAGGATCGCAATAATCGTCCGCGATGATCGGAATGCGGCGGCCAACCAGCGGCAGCTCGACAAACTTGCCGATCAGGGCCTTGTAGCGCTCGTCTTCCGGGTTTACCGCAACAGCTGCGTCGCCCAGCATGGTTTCCGGACGGGTGGTAGCAACCACCAGGTAGTCCAGGCCTTCGGCGGTCTTGGCGCCGTCAGCCAGCGGGTAGCGCAGGTTCCACAGGAAACCTTTCTCGTCGTGGTTTTCCACTTCAAGGTCGGAGATGGCCGTGTGCAGCTTGGTGTCCCAGTTGACCAGGCGCTTGCCACGATAGATCAGGCCGTCTTCGTGGAGGCGCACGAAGGCTTCCTTCACGGCTTCAGACAGGCCGTCATCCATGGTGAAGCGCTCGCGGCTCCAGTCTACGGACGAACCCAGGCGGCGGATCTGACGGCTGATGTTGCCGCCGGACTGATCTTTCCATTCCCAGATCTTGTCGAGGAATTTTTCACGACCCAAATCGTGGCGGTTCAGGCCTTGTGCTTCGATCTGACGCTCGACCAGCATCTGGGTGGCGATACCGGCGTGGTCGGTACCCGGCTGCCACAGGGTGTTGCGGCCCTGCATGCGACGGAAACGGATCAGGGCATCCATGATCGCGTTGTTGAAGCCGTGCCCCATGTGCAGGCTGCCGGTGACGTTCGGCGGCGGAATCATGATGGTGTACGGGTCGCCCGCGCCTTGCGGGGCAAAATAATTCTCTTCTTCCCAGGTTTTGTACCAGGAAGTTTCAATGGCGTGCGGCTGGTAGGTCTTATCCATGCGCGGCGGGACCCTATTGGCATTAATTCAGGAAAGCCGGCAAGTATAGCGGGGTGGGACTGCGCGGGGAACCTATTGCTGTTGTGGGAGCGGGCTTGCTCGCGATACGGGCAACCCGGTGCATCGGCTTCATTAAGGTGCTGCAATCGCGAGTAAGCCCGCTCCCACAGGGTCAGCTTTGATGTTGGGCGAGCAGACGCTCCATGTGGGCATCAAGGCGGCGCTTGATCTCGGTTTCGATGTGCGGGGCGAAGTCGTTGATCACGTCCTGCATGATGGCCTGGGCAGCAGTGCGCAGCTCTCGGTCCAGGTGCGCAAGCAGTGCGTCAGGGGCTTTCTCCGTCGCGGGCGCCGGGGTGATGCCGACCAGCGGTATTTGCGTGGGCACCGGCTCCGGCTCTGGTTCATCGCTGATAACTTCGTCGAGCAACGGGATCTGTTCGTCGGGCCGACCTACCATCTCTGTCAGCAGCGGCGGTTGCAGCCCCTCATCGCCGAGCAGCTTGCGAATGGACTCAAGATCATCAAGCAGGTGTGCAGCTTTTTGCGGCGAATTGGAGGTGTCCATCTTGTGCTCAGAGTCGTTGTAACTTGTGGTCCTGCAGAGGATAGCCCTGTTCTCGGTAGAAACGGAAACTCTCCCGTGCAGCCTGTCGCACGGCGGGGTCTTCGACCACCACTTCGGCCACGCGGGCGAAGCGCTTGAAAAAGTCGGGGACTTTGAGGTCCAGGTTGATCAGTAAGTCTTGGTGGCTTGCGGGTGCATCCGTACAGCCCATGACCACGACGCCATCGGGTTGGTCTTCAGTGTTGCTGTGGGGCACGAAGCTTTCGCCCTTGAAGCGCCACAGGCGTTCATCCAGGTCCTGGCGCTGGGCACTGTCAGAGCAATGCAGATACACGCGATGGCCCAGGCGCCAGGCCTTCTCGGTGAGTTTGCAGGCAAAATCCAGCCGCGCAGAGGGTTCGGCGCTGGGCAGGATATAAAAGTCGATCTTGGTGAGTTCTTGGTTTGCTTCGGGGGTCATTGCGATTCCTGAATCGGGACTGCGCCGCCCTCAAGCGGCGCAGTCTTCGATTGTCAGCTTCAAGCGTTGGCGCGATCCAGCAGGTACTGGGTCAGCAGGGGCACTGGGCGGCCACTTGCGCCCTTGTCCTTGCCGCCGCTGACCCATGCCGTGCCGGCGATGTCCAGGTGCGCCCAGTTATAGGCCTTGGCAAAACGCGACAGGAAGCAGCCAGCAGTGATGGCGCCGCCTTTAGGCCCGCCAATGTTGGCCATGTCGGCGAACGGGCTGTCCAGTTGTTCCTGGTACTCGTCGAACAGCGGCAGTTGCCATGCACGGTCGTCGGCTTGCTTGCCGGCTTCCAGCAACTGGTTGATCAGGTCGTCGTTGTTGCCCATCAGGCCCGAGGTGTGAGCGCCCAATGCAACCATGCAGGCGCCGGTCAGGGTGGCGATGTCGATCACGGCCTGTGGCTTGAAGCGCTCGGCGTAGGTCAGGGCGTCACACAGCACCAGACGGCCTTCGGCGTCGGTGTTGAGGATTTCGACCGTCTGGCCGCTCATGGTCGTCACGATGTCGCCCGGGCGTGCCGCGCCGCCGCTAGGCATGTTTTCAGCACAGGCCAGAATGCACACCAGGTTGATCGGCAGTTTCAGCTCGAGTACGGCGCGCAGGGTGCCGAACACGCTGGCAGCACCACCCATGTCGTACTTCATTTCATCCATGCCGGCGCCCGGCTTGAGGCTGATGCCGCCGGTGTCGAAGGTGATGCCTTTACCTACCAGTACGTACGGTTTTTCGGATTTTTTGCCTCCGGCGTAGTTCATCACGATCAGACGAGGCGGCTGGTCGCTGCCCTGGCCTACAGCGTAGAACGCGCCCATGCCCAGATCCTTGATCTTTTTCTCGTCAAGGATTTCGACTTTCAGGCCTTTGAACTCTTTGCCCAGGTGCTTGGCCTGCTCGGCAAGGAAGCTCGGGTGGCAGATGTTCGGCGGCAGGTTGCCCAGGTCGCGGGTGAACGCCATGCCGGCGGCAATTGCCTGGGCGTGGGTCACGGCGCGCTGCACTTCAGCCTGCGCGGCCTTGATGGTCAGCAGGGTGATTTTTTTCAGGGCGCGGGGTTCGGCCTTCTGGCTTTTGAAACGGTCGAAGGTGTATTCGCCGTCTACGAGGGTTTCGGCCAGCAAGCGGGTCTTGCTGTAGCTGTCGCGGCCCTTGACCACCAATTCGTCCAGTGCGAACACCGCATCGCTACCGCCCAGGCCTTTGAGTACACCCAGTGCGCCGCTGATGATTTTGCGGAACGGGCGATCGCCCAGTTCTTCATCCTTGCCGGTACCCAGCAGCAGCACGCGCTCGGCTTTGAGGTTGGGCAAGCTGTGCAACAGCAGGCTTTGACCGGTTTTGCCGGCCAGGTCGCCGCGCTTGAGGACTGCGCTGATGGCGCCACCGGTGAGTTCGTCGAGGGCTTTGGCGGTTGGGCCGAGCTTGCGGCCTTCGCCGATGGCGACCACCAGAGTGGCCGTTTTCAACGTTTCTGGGCTAACGCTTTTTACAACCAGTTCCATGTCCGGGTCCCTGAGTTAAATGGTCAACATGCGCACAAACAGTTCTGTTTGTTTGCTTATATAGAAGAAGCGCTTCACCTGTGATCAAGGCTGGCGTCAAGGCGGGCAGTTTGAACCCCGTCGGAGGAGCCTGACAACCCCGGTTTAGGGCCAAGTTGCCACTTTCAAGACTGTGCAGTGACAGGGGAGGGCATTCACAGGATAATGCGCCATCTTTTTAGACGGCCCATCTCATCTATGATGAGGTATGTGCCGACTCGTTATGCTGTTTGTTTGGCCGCCTTAGCCTGACGACCCTGGAGTGTCTGGTTTGATCGTCTTCCGTTATCTGTCCCGCGAAGTCCTGCTTACATTGAGCGCTGTCAGTGCTGTGCTGCTGGTCATCATCATGAGCGGTCGCTTCATCAAATATCTGGCCCAGGCCGCCTCGGGCGCCCTGGACCCGGGTTCGTTGTTCCTGATCATGGGCTTTCGCCTGCCGGGCTTCATGCAGCTGATCCTGCCTCTGGGGCTGTTCCTGGGCATTCTTCTCTCTTATGGTCGCTTGTACCTTGAGAGCGAAATGACCGTGCTGTCGGCCACCGGCATGAGTCGTCAGCGGTTGCTGGCCATGACCATGGCACCGGCTGCGCTGGTCGCGCTGATCGTGGCCTGGCTCAGTCTGAGCCTGGCCCCGCAGGGCAACAATGAATTTCAGCTGCTGCTCAACAAGCAGGATGCCCTGACCGAATTCGACACCCTGGAGGCCGGGCGCTTCCAGTCGCTGAGTGACGGTACACGGGTGACCTACACCGAAGAATTGAGCAATGACCGCAGCCTCTTGTCCGGCGTATTCATTTCGCAGAAGAAACTCGGAGAAGAGGCCAAGGATCGCAGTATTTCCGTGCTGCTGGCCGAGAAGGGTCATCAGGAAGTGCGTCCTGACGGCAGTCGCTGGCTGGTGCTGAACAATGGCTATCGCTATGACGGCAATCCTGGGCAGGCCGATTATCGGGCAATCAAGTACGACACCTATGGTGTGCTGCTGCCCAAGCCGGAAGTCAGCAATGAAGTGACAGACCGCGATGCGATCCCTACCGCTAGCCTTCTCGGCAGCACGGATCCTCGTGTGGTTGCCGAGCTGCATTGGCGGATTGCCTTCCCCGTGCTGGTCTTTATCGTGACCTTGATCGCAGTGCCGTTGTCGCGGGTCAATCCGCGTCAGGGGCGCTTCCTCAAGTTGTTGCCGGCGATTCTTCTTTATATGAGCTACCTGAGCATGCTGACCTGGGGCAAGGGGCTTCTTCAGGATGGCAAGACCCCGATGGCGCTGGGCCTGTGGTGGGTGCATGGGCTGTTCCTGATCATTGGGCTGGGGTTGATGTACTGGGAGCCGCTGCGCTTGAAACTGGCAAGTCGCCGTAGTGCCGAGGAGATGGCCCGTGGTTAAGCTCGACCGCTACATTGGTAGCAGTGTGTTGTTGGCGATTCTGGCCGTGTTGGGGATCATCCTCGGGCTGGCCCTGCTGTTTGCCGTGATCGACGAGATGCGCAGTCTCAGCAGCACCTACACCGTTCTGGATGTGTTCAGTTTTGTCATGCTGACTGCGCCCCGACGCCTGTATGAAATGTTGCCGATGGCAGCGTTGATTGGCTGCCTGATCGGTTTGGGCGGCCTGGCCAGCAACAGTGAGCTGACCATCATGCGTGCCGCAGGTGTGTCCCTTGGGCGCATCGTCTGGGCCGTGATGAAGCCGATGCTGGTGCTGATGGTTGCAGGGGTGCTGATTGGCGAATATGTAGTGCCTGCCACGGAAAACATTGCCCAGGCCAACCGCGCGCTGGCCCAGGGCGGTGGCGACTCGCAAAGCTCCAAGCATGGCTTGTGGCACCGCCAGGGTGATGAATTTATCCATATCAACGCCGTTCAGCCCGATGGCCTGCTTTACGGTGTGACCCGTTATCGCTTCGACAAAGACCATCAGATGCAGTCGGCAAGCTTTGCCAAAAAGGCCCAGTACCACCAGGGCGACTGGCAGTTGAGTGATGTGAGCACCACTCTTTTTCATGGCGACAGCACTGAGGTAGTCAAGGCGCCTGAAGAAAAATGGGACGTGTCGTTGAGCCCGCAACTGCTCAATACCGTGGTCATGGCGCCCGAATCGCTGTCGATTTCCGGGTTGTGGAACTATATCCACTACCTCAAGGATCAGGGCCTGAACAACGGCCGTTACTGGCTGGCTTTTTGGGTCAAGGTGTTGCAGCCGCTGGTGACTGCCGCGCTGGTATTGATGGCCATATCTTTCATCTTCGGCCCGTTGCGCTCTGTTACGCTGGGGCAGCGGGTTTTTACCGGGGTGCTGGTAGGGTTTACCTTCAAGATCGCCCAGGACCTGCTGGGGCCTTTGAGCCTGGTGTTCGGCTTCTCGCCGCTGTTTGCGGTGCTGCTGCCGGCTTCCATTTGTGCCGTGGCCGGTATCTGGCTGTTACGTCGGGCGGGTTGAGTAGCGCTCATTGAGCCAATCAAGAGCCTCTATCTCGCGATAGGGGCTTTTTTGTAGGTGCCCATTGGCCTGTGAACGTGACGCTTGGCGCGATGTTCAGGTACAATTCCCGGCTATTTTTCGGCGGGCAGTCTGCCTGCGACTTTTTTGAGTGTTGACCCGTGAGTGATCTGAGTCATATCCGCAATTTCTCCATCATCGCCCACATTGACCATGGCAAGTCGACGCTGGCCGATCGTTTCATCCAGATGTGCGGTGGCCTGACTGCCCGCGAAATGGAGGCCCAGGTACTGGACTCCATGGACCTCGAGCGTGAGCGCGGGATCACCATCAAGGCCCACAGCGTCACCTTGTATTACACGGCCAAAGACGGTAATACCTACCAGTTGAACTTCATTGATACCCCGGGCCACGTTGACTTCACCTACGAAGTTAGCCGTTCCCTGGCGGCCTGTGAAGGTGCGTTGCTGGTGGTCGATGCGGGGCAGGGTGTAGAAGCCCAGTCCGTAGCCAACTGCTACACCGCGATTGAACAGGGCCTGGAAGTCATGCCGGTGCTGAACAAGATCGACCTGCCACAGGCCGATCCTGATCGCGTTAAGGAAGAAATCGAAAAAATCATTGGCATCGACGCCACTGATGCCGTGACCTGCAGCGCCAAGACCGGCCTGGGCGTGGACGAGGTGCTTGAGCGCCTGGTACACACCATTCCTGCGCCGACCGGCAATATCGAAGATCCGCTGCAAGCGTTGATCATCGACTCCTGGTTCGACAACTACCTGGGCGTTGTGTCCCTGGTTCGCGTGCGCCACGGCCGCGTGAAAAAGGGCGACAAGATTCTGGTCAAATCCACCGGCAAGATCCACCTGGTGGACAGCGTTGGTGTATTCAACCCGAAACACACCGCCACTGCAGACCTGAAAGCCGGTGAAGTAGGTTTCATCATCGCCGGTATCAAGGACATTCACGGTGCGCCAGTGGGCGATACCCTGACCTTGAGCACGACTCCGGATGTTGATGTATTGCCCGGTTTCAAGCGTATTCAGCCTCAGGTATACGCGGGCCTGTTCCCGGTTAGCTCCGATGACTTCGAAGACTTCCGTGATGCGTTGCAAAAACTGACGCTGAACGACTCTTCGCTGCAATACACGCCAGAAAGCTCTGACGCACTGGGCTTCGGCTTCCGTTGCGGCTTCCTGGGCATGCTGCACATGGAGATCATTCAGGAGCGCCTGGAGCGCGAGTACAACCTGGACCTGATCACCACTGCGCCAACCGTAATTTTCGAACTGCTGCTCAAGACCGGTGAAACGATTTACGTCGATAACCCGTCCAAGCTGCCAGATCTTTCAATGATTGAAGACATGCGCGAGCCAATCGTGCGTGCCAACATTCTTGTGCCTCAGGAGCACCTGGGTAACGTCATTACCCTGTGCATTGAAAAACGTGGCGTGCAGCACGACATGTTGTTCCTGGGTACCCAGGTACAAGTGACCTACGATTTGCCGATGAACGAAGTGGTTCTGGACTTCTTCGACCGTCTCAAATCCACCAGTCGCGGCTATGCTTCGCTTGATTACCACTTCGATCGTTACCAGTCAGCTAATCTGGTCAAGCTCGATGTACTGATCAACGGTGACAAGGTAGATGCGCTGGCCCTGATCGTGCACAAGGAAAACGCGCACTACAAAGGTCGCCAGTTGACCGAGAAGATGAAAGAACTGATTCCGCGCCAGATGTTCGACGTCGCGATCCAGGCCGCCATTGGCGGGCAGATCATTGCACGGACCTCCGTCAAGGCACTCAGAAAGAACGTACTGGCCAAATGCTACGGTGGTGACGTTAGCCGTAAGCGCAAGCTGTTGGAAAAGCAAAAGGCCGGTAAAAAACGCATGAAGCAAGTGGGCAACGTGGAAATTCCACAAGAAGCCTTCCTTGCAGTGCTCCGTTTGGATAGCTAGGTCCTATGTCACTAAATTTCCCGCTGTTGCTGGTCATTGCTGTTGCCGTGTGCGGTTTGCTGGCGCTGCTCGATTTGGTCTTCCTGGCTCCGCGCCGGCGCAAGGCCATTGCCAACTATCAAGCCAGCGTTACGCCGGTTGATATGCAGGTAGTCGAAAAGCTCAACAAGGAGCCGCTGCTGGTTGAATACGGCAAGTCGTTCTTTCCCGTGTTGTTTATCGTGCTGGTGTTGCGTTCGTTTCTGGTTGAGCCGTTCCAGATTCCGTCCGGCTCGATGAAACCGACCCTGGATGTAGGCGATTTCATTTTGGTGAACAAGTTTTCGTACGGGATCCGCTTGCCGGTACTCGACACGAAAATCATCGAAGTGGGTGATCCGAAGCGGGGCGATGTGATGGTGTTTCGCTACCCAAGCGATCCGACAGTCAACTACATCAAGCGTGTAGTTGGCCTGCCGGGCGACAAGATCCGCTATACCAGCGACAAGCATCTTTATGTCAACGACCAACTGGTTGCCGAGCAACTGGTCAAGGCCGAGCCTGGAACCCTGGGCAGTGCCGAGTTGTACAAAGAGAAGCTGGGCGAAGTCGAGCACATGATCCGCAAGGAAATGAGCCGCTATCGTGCGCCGCCTGACAAGGAGTGGACGGTTCCGGCCGGGCATTACTTCATGATGGGTGACAACCGTGACAATTCGAACGACAGCCGTTACTGGGATGATCCGAACATTCCCAAAGACGAGCTGGGCATGGTTCCCGACAAGAATATTGTCGGCAAGGCCTTCGCTGTTTGGATGAGCTGGCCGGAACCCAAGGCGAGCAACCTGCCGAACTTCTCGCGGGTTGGTCTGATCAAGTAGCCAGAACGGCGCTGTTTATAACAGCGCCGATTGCTTTTCAGGTGTGCGAAACAAGTCGCGCGCCTGAGTATTCAGGATGTGGATTTGAACAAAGCGTTAAGTGTGACGGCGGCGAACAGCCTGTTCCCTGTCCATTTGCTATGCGATAAACGAGCATCACTGATCCCTAATATCGGTCCGGTGGTGACATTCGGCCACGAACTCAGCGTGGGTAAATCGTGAGTTTTTCTTTAGAACGTTTAGAGCGTCAGCTCGGCTACACCTTCAAAGACCAGGAACTGATGGTTCTGGCCCTGACACACCGCAGTTTCGCGGGGCGCAATAACGAGCGCCTTGAGTTCCTGGGGGATGCCATTCTCAATTTTGTTGCCGGCGAAGCCTTGTTTGACCGTTTCCCGCTGGCGCGTGAAGGCCAGTTGTCACGCTTGCGTGCGCGGCTGGTAAAGGGTGAGACCCTGGCAGTACTGGCCCGCGGCTTTGAGCTGGGCGAGTACCTGCGCCTGGGTTCCGGTGAACTGAAAAGCGGCGGATTTCGCCGTGAATCGATCCTGGCCGATGCCCTTGAGGCGCTGATCGGCGCCATTTACCTGGACGCCGGCATGGATGTCGCTCGCGACCGCGTACTGGCCTGGCTGGCCAGCGAGTTCGAGACGCTGACCCTGGTCGACACCAACAAAGATCCAAAGACCCGCCTGCAAGAGTTCTTGCAGTCGCGTGCCTGCGACCTGCCACGTTACGAAGTGGTGGATATCCAGGGCGAACCGCATTGCCGCACCTTCTTTGTCGAGTGCGAGATTGCCTTATTGAATGAAAAAAGCCGGGGACAGGGCGTGAGCCGTCGTATTGCCGAACAGGTAGCGGCCGCCGCAGCACTGATTGCCCTTGGCGTGGAGAATGGTCATGACTGATTCAACCGCAACTCGCTGTGGCTACGTTGCCATTGTTGGTCGTCCAAACGTGGGTAAATCCACACTGCTGAACCATATCCTGGGTCAAAAGCTGGCGATCACCTCGCGCAAGCCTCAGACCACCCGCCACAACATGCTGGGCATCAAGACCGAAGGCAACGTGCAAGCGGTCTACGTGGATACCCCGGGCATGCACAAGGGCGGCGAAAAGGCCCTGAACCGCTATATGAACAAAACCGCTTCGGCTGCGTTGAAAGACGTCGATGTGGTGATCTTCGTTGTTGACCGCACCAAGTGGACCGACGAAGACCAGATGGTGCTGGAGCGCGTGCAGTACGTAACCGGCCCGCTGATCGTGGCGTTGAACAAGACCGACCGTATCGAAGACAAGGCCGAGCTGATGCCGCACCTGAGCTGGCTTCAGGAGCAACTGCCGAACGCCCAGATCATCCCGATCTCGGCTCAGCACGGGCACAACCTTGAAGCCCTTGAGCGCGTGATTGCCGATCACCTGCCGGAAAACGAGCACTTCTTCCCGGAAGACCAGATCACCGATCGCAGCAGCCGCTTCCTGGCCGCCGAACTGGTTCGTGAAAAGATCATGCGCCAGATGGGTGCCGAGCTGCCGTACCAGATCACCGTCGAGATCGAAGAGTTCAAGCAGCAGGGCAAAACCCTGCATATCCATGCCTTGATTCTGGTTGAGCGTGATGGTCAGAAAAAAATCATCATTGGCGACAAGGGCGAGCGTATCAAGCGTATCGGTACCGAAGCGCGCAAGGATATGGAGCTGCTGTTCGACTCCAAGATCATGCTTAACCTTTGGGTTAAAGTGAAAGGTGGCTGGTCCGACGACGAGCGCGCCCTGCGTTCGCTGGGCTACGGCGACCTGTAAGCACAGCATTACACCCCCCCTGTGGGAGCGGGCTTGCTCGCGATAGCATCAACTCGGAACTTCAGACAGGCCGAGTTGCTGCTATCGCGAGCAAGCCCGCTCCCACATTAGTTTTATGCTGTTCTTCCTGGCAGTGTTTGCCTTTTGAGATAGCTGACTTCCATGTCCAGTAAACCCCCGGCCCCCCAACTCGCCTACGTCCTGCACAGTCGCCCCTATCGTGAAACCAGTGCCCTGGTGGATTTCATCACGCCTCAAGGGCGCCTGCGGGCCGTGCTGCGCAGTGCGCGGGGCAAGGCGGGGACGCTGGCCCGGCCTTTTGTGCCGCTGGAAATCGAATTTCGCGGCCGTGGCGAGCTGAAAAACGTCGGACGCATGGAGAGTGCCGGGATTGCCACCTGGCTCAATGGCGAAGCGCTGTTCAGCGGCCTCTATCTCAATGAGCTGCTGATCAGGCTGTTGCCAGCCGAAGACCCGCATCCGGCGGTCTTCGACCACTATGCCGCGACGCTGGTGGCGCTTGCGCAAGGACGCGCGCTCGAACCTCTGCTGCGAGCGTTCGAATGGCGCCTGCTGGACGATCTGGGCTATGGCTTTTCGTTGACCCGGGACATTCAAGGCGAACCGGTGGCCAGCGATGGCATGTACCGTTTGCAGGTAGATGCCGGGCTTGAACGGATTTATCTGGTGCAGCCCGGTCTGTTTCATGGCACCGAACTGCACGCAATGGCCGAGGCTGACTGGACCGTGCCCGGAGCCTTATCTGCCGCCAAGCGCTTGATGCGTCAGGCATTGGCCGTGCATTTGGCTGGTAAACCGCTGGCCAGTCGTGAGTTGTTTCGCAAGCCCTGAATAGACCGGTATGCTGTGCGCCGAATCGTCAACTCTTCAGGAGAGCCCCCCGTGACCCAAAGCAATCGCATTCTTCTCGGCGTGAACATCGACCACGTAGCCACGCTGCGTCAGGCTCGCGGCACCCGTTACCCTGATCCGGTCAAGGCAGCGCTGGATGCAGAAGAGGCGGGCGCCGACGGCATTACCGTGCACTTGCGCGAAGATCGTCGACATATCCAGGAACGCGATGTGTTGCTGCTCAAGGATGTCCTGCAAACGCGCATGAACTTCGAAATGGGCGTTACCGAAGAGATGATGCTGTTTGCCGAGCGCATTCGCCCGGCGCATATCTGCCTGGTGCCTGAAACCCGTCAGGAACTGACCACCGAAGGCGGTCTGGATGTTGCCGGGCAGGAAGCGCGGATCAAGGCAGCTGTCGAGCGGCTGAGCAAGATTGGCTGTGAAGTGTCGCTGTTTATTGACGCCGATGAGCGTCAGATCGAAGCGTCCAGGCGCGTAGGCGCACCGGCAATCGAACTGCACACCGGACGCTATGCCGATGCCCAGACCCCGACCGAAGTCGCCGAAGAGTTGCAGCGTGTCGCCGATGGCGTTGCGTTTGGCCTGGCTCAAGGGCTGATCGTCAATGCTGGCCACGGTCTGCATTACCACAACGTGGAAGCGGTAGCCGCGATCAAGGGCATCAATGAATTGAACATTGGCCATGCGCTGGTGGCGCATGCATTGTTCGTGGGCTTCAAGTCGGCAGTGGCTGAAATGAAAGCGCTGATTGTGGCTGCGGCCAAGGTTTAAAAACGGCTACGGGGATCATTCAATTGTGGGAGCGAGCCTGCTCGCGAAGCTCATTCGCGAGCAGGCTCGCTCCCACAGAATTGTGTTCTACAACTGCGGCTCTTCTTTGGGCTTGGTCTTGTCGATGCCGGGGATATGCAGCTTGCTGTCGGCCGCCTGATCACCTTCGAGCTGTGGCTGCGTGGCCCAGGTCAAGATGTCGTAGTAACGACGGATGTTGGCCACAAAATGTACTGGCTCGCCGCCACGGGCGTAGCCATAGCGGGTTTTGCTGTACCACTGCTTCTGCGCAAGGCGAGGCAGCATTTTCTTTACATCAAGCCACTTGTTCGGGTTCAGGCCTTCTTTCTTGGCCAGCTTGCGTGCGTCTTCCAGATGACCGCCACCCACGTTGTAGGCAGCCAGTGCGAACCAGGTGCGATCCGGTTCCTGAATATCATCGTCCAGCTCGCTCTTGATCAATGCGAGGTATTTGGCGCCGCCCATGATGCTTTGCTTGGCATCCAGGCGGTTGGACACGCCCATCGCTTGAGCCGTGTTCTGGGTCAGCATCATCAGGCCGCGCACACCTGTTTTTGAGGTGACGGCGGGTTGCCATAAAGATTCCTGATAACCCATGGCTGCCAGCAGGCGCCAGTCGATCTGTTCTTTTTTGGCCGCTTCCTTGAAGAACTTTTCGTACTTGGGCAAGCGCTGTTGCAGGTGCTGGGCGAAGGTGTACGCGCCAACGTAGCCAAGGACATCGACATGCCCGTAGTAGCGGTCTTTAAGGCGTTGCAGGGTGCCGTTCTTTTCGACCTTGTCCAGATAGGCGTTGATCTCGTTGAGCAGGCTGTTGTCTTCACCGGCCGCCACTGCCCAGCGCTGGCTGCGTGCATCGCCCAGGTCAAAGGCGACGCGCACGTTGGGGAAGTACACCTGGTTCATCGCCACTTCGTTGGAGTCGACCAGCGTGAGGTCGATCTGGCCTTCATCGACCATGCGCAGCAAATCGACGACTTCGACCGCGTCGGATTCGTCGTACTCGATTCCGGGATACTGTTTTTTCAGTTCGGCCAGTTGCTCGGCGTGGGAGCTGCCTTTAAGGACCGTGATGCGCTTGCCGGCCAGATCTGCAGCAGAGGTGGGGCGGGACTGGCCGTTGCGGTAGATGATCTGTGGTGTGACTTCGAGGTACGGGTGGGAAAATCTGGCTTGTTGCAGGCGTTTCTCGCTGCTGACCAGTCCGGCAGCAGCCAGAACCGGGCCGTCAGGCTGGCCCAGTTGATTGAACAGTTCGTCCAGGTTGTCCGCGGTCTCGATTTTGAGCTCAACCCCAAGATCGTCGGCAAAACGCTTCACCAGCTCGTATTCAAAGCCGGTTTCACCATTGCGATCCTCAAAGTAGGTCGCAGGGCTGTTGCGGGTAATCACCCGCAGTACCCCATCCTCCTTTACGCGCTCCAGGGTGCTGGGTTTTTCAACGCAGGCACTGAGCATCAGGAAGAGTCCGGTTGCGAGCAGCCATTTGGCGCAGCGCGGGCGGATATCAGTTAGAGAAAACATCCGCGCAGTATACGCAAAGCAGCACGGGTGCCATATCTCGACAATTTCCAGTCATTCTGATATTGACCGCGAAAATCGCTCAAACCCTTGTAAAATGGGGGGTAGAGCTCTGTTTAAAGATCATAATCGAGCATCCGTTAAGCGGCTGATAGCTATAAAGAATAAGGCTTTGGTCGATTCGCGACGTCTGGTGCGCTTCAGGTGTGCCGTTTCGGGTGCCGTGGCGAACGGTTTAGGCTAGAATGCCCGGCCTCAAAGCATACCCCTCCCGAGGCTGTCCCGAAGATGTTGATCCTGCGCGGCGCTCCTGCCCTTTCTGCCTTTCGCCACAGCAAACTCCTTGCACAACTGAGCCTCAAGGTTCCGTCTGTCACTGGTTTGTATGCTGAATTCGCCCACTTTGCCGATACCACCGGTGAGCTGACCAGCGATGAACAGCAGGTACTGGCTCGTCTCCTGAAGTACGGCCCAAGCGTGCCGGTCCAAGAGCCGAGCGGCCGACTGTTCCTGGTGTTGCCGCGGTTTGGCACCATCTCTCCCTGGTCGAGCAAGGCCAGCGACATTGCCCGTAACTGTGGCCTGGCTAAAATCCAGCGCCTGGAACGCGGCATTGCATTCTATGTAGCTGGCCAGTTCAGCGATGCGGATGCCGAACTGATCGGCGCTGTATTGCATGACCGCATGACGCAAATCGTGCTGGGCGCTCTGGAGCAGGCTGCAGGCTTGTTCAGCCACGCCGAGCCAAAGCCGCTGACCGCGATTGACGTACTGGGTGGCGGTCGTGCCGCGCTGGAAAAAGCCAACGTCGAGCTGGGCCTTGCCCTGGCCGAAGACGAAATCGATTATCTGGTCAATGCCTTCAACGGTCTGGGTCGCAACCCGCACGACATCGAATTGATGATGTTTGCCCAGGCCAACTCCGAACATTGCCGCCACAAGATCTTCAACGCCAGCTGGGACATCGACGGCCAAAGCCAGGACAAGAGCCTGTTTGGCATGATCAAGAACACCTACGTGATGCACAGCGAAGGCGTTCTGTCTGCTTATAAAGACAACGCGTCGGTTATCGTCGGCAGTGTTGCCGGGCGTTTCTTCCCGGATCCCGAAACCCGCCAGTACGGTGCGGTGCAGGAGCCAGTGCACATCCTGATGAAGGTAGAAACCCACAACCACCCGACCGCCATTGCCCCGTTCCCGGGTGCAGCGACAGGCTCCGGTGGTGAGATCCGTGACGAAGGTGCAACCGGTCGTGGTGCCAAGCCAAAGGCCGGCCTGACCGGTTTCACCGTGTCCAACCTGCAGATCCCGGGCTTTGTACAACCGTGGGAAGTGCCGTACGGCAAGCCTGAGCGCATTGTTACCGCGCTGGACATCATGATCGAAGGCCCGCTGGGCGGTGCTGCATTCAACAATGAATTCGGTCGTCCTGCCCTGACCGGTTACTTCCGTACGTTCGAGCAGTCCATCACCACCCCCCGTGGCGAAGAAGTGCGTGGTTACCACAAGCCGATCATGTTGGCCGGCGGCATGGGCAACATCCGCGCCGAACACGTGCAGAAAGCCGAAATCACCGTGGGCTCCAAGCTCATCGTGCTGGGCGGTCCGGCCATGCTGATCGGCCTGGGTGGCGGTGCAGCATCCTCTATGGCCACCGGCGCAAGCTCGGCTGACCTGGACTTCGCTTCGGTACAGCGCGAAAACCCGGAAATGGAGCGTCGTTGCCAGGAAGTGATCGACCGCTGCTGGCAGCTGGGTGACAAGAACCCGATCAGCTTTATCCACGATGTGGGTGCTGGCGGTTTGTCCAACGCATTCCCTGAGCTGGTGAACGACGGCGACCGTGGTGGCCGTTTCGAACTGCGCAACATTCCAAACGACGAGCCGGGCATGGCCCCGCACGAAATCTGGAGCAACGAATCCCAGGAACGTTATGTTCTGGCGGTGGGCGTCGAAGATTTCGAGCGCTTCCAGGCGATCTGCGAACGCGAGCGTTGCCCGTTTGCCGTCGTCGGTGAAGCCACTGCCGAGCCGCAACTGACCGTGACCGACAGCCACTTCGGCAACAACCCGGTGGACATGCCACTGGAAGTGTTGCTGGGCAAGGCGCCGCGC
Source organism: Pseudomonas bubulae (assembly GCF_900618535.1). Taxonomy (GTDB): domain Bacteria; phylum Pseudomonadota; class Gammaproteobacteria; order Pseudomonadales; family Pseudomonadaceae; genus Aquipseudomonas; species Aquipseudomonas bubulae. The sequence goes on from NZ_UYJA01000003.1 coordinate 217,491, forward strand.
ATGCACCGTTCGGCTGTTCGCGAAGAAGAGTTGGGCGATGATTTCGACCCGGCACAACTGAGCATCGGCGAGTGCGTCGAGCGCGTTCTGCATCACCCGGCCGTTGCCAGCAAAAGCTTCCTGATCACCATCGGCGACCGCACCATCACCGGTCTGGTTGCCCGCGACCAGATGGTCGGGCCGTGGCAGGTTCCTGTGGCTGACGTTGCTGTCACCGCAACCAGCTTCGACGTCTACACCGGTGAAGCCATGGCCATGGGCGAGCGTACGCCGCTGGCACTGCTGGATGCTCCGGCATCGGGCCGCATGGCAATTGGTGAGACCCTGACCAATATCGCGGCTTCGCGCATTGGCAAGATCAGCGACATCAAGCTGTCAGCCAACTGGATGTCCGCTGCAGGCCACCCGGGTGAAGACGCCCGCTTGTACGACACCGTCAAGGCTGTCGGCATGGAGCTGTGCCCTGAGCTGGGCATCACCATTCCGGTGGGCAAGGACTCGATGTCGATGCAAACCCGCTGGAGCGAAGAGGGCACGGACAAAACCGTGACCTCGCCGCTGTCGCTGGTTGTGACCGGTTTTGCCCCGGTGCTCGACGTTCGCCAGACCCTGACCCCGGTACTGCGCATGGACAAAGGCCTGACCGATCTGATCCTGATCGACCTGGGCCGTGGCCAGAACCGCATGGGCGCCTCGATCCTGGCCCAGACCTACGGCAAGCTGGGCAAGCAGGCCCCTGACGTTGATGACGCAGAAGACCTCAAGGCTTTCTTCGCGGTGATCCAGGGCCTGAATGCCGATGGTCACCTGCTGGCTTACCATGACCGTTCCGACGGTGGTTTGCTGACCAGCGTGATGGAAATGGCCTTTGCCGGCCACTGCGGTCTGAACCTGACCCTGGATTGCCTCGCAGACAGCGCCAGCCAGCTCCCGGCCATCCTGTTCAACGAAGAACTGGGCGCCGTGATTCAGGTGCGTCAGGACGCGACTGCTGATGTGCTTGCACAGTTCAGCGCTGCAGGCCTGGGCGAGTGTGTCGACGTGATCGGCCAGCCGCTGAACAACAGCGAAGTCACCATCACCTTCAACGGTGAAAAAGTGTTTGTCGGTCAGCGTGGCGAGTTGCAACGCCAGTGGGCTGAAACCAGCTTCCAGATCCAGCGTATGCGTGACAATGCGGACTGCGCACAGCAAGAGTTCGACGTGCTGCTCGAAGAAGACAACCCGGGCCTGACTGCCCAGTTGAGCTTTGACGTCAACGCCAATATCAGCGCGCCGTACATCAAGAAAGGCATTCGTCCGCAAGTGGCTGTCCTGCGTGAGCAGGGCGTCAACGGTCAGGTTGAAATGGCCGCGGCGTTTGACCGTGCCGGTTTCAATGCAATCGACGTACACATGAGCGATATTCTGGCCGGCCGTGTCGACCTGAACGAGTTCAAAGGTCTGGTTGCCTGCGGTGGTTTCTCCTACGGCGACGTACTGGGTGCCGGTGAAGGCTGGGCCAAGTCGGCGCTGTTCAATGCCCGTGCCCGCGATGCGTTCCAGAGCTTCTTCGAGCGCACTGACAGCTTCTCCCTGGGTGTGTGCAACGGTTGCCAGATGATGTCCAACCTGAGCGAACTGATCCCTGGCAGCGAGCTGTGGCCACACTTTGTGCGCAACCGTTCCGAGCAGTTCGAAGCCCGCGTGGCGATGGTCCAGGTTCAGGAGTCGAACTCGATCTTCCTGCAGGGCATGGCCGGTTCGCGCATGCCGATCGCCATTGCTCATGGTGAAGGTCATGCCGAGTTCGCCAGCGAAGAAGCCATGCTGCAAGCGGACCTGTCCGGTTCGGTGGCGCTGCGCTTCGTCGACAACCACGGCAAGGTCACGGAAAACTACCCGGCCAACCCTAACGGCTCGCCGCGCGGGATTACCGGCCTGACCAGCCGTGACGGCCGTGTGACCATCATGATGCCGCACCCGGAGCGGGTATTCCGCGCCGTGCAGAACTCGTGGCGCCCGGAAGAGTGGAACGAAGATGCACCGTGGTTGCGCATGTTCCGCAACGCTCGTGTGTGGGTAGATTAAGAGCATGTACAAGCTCAGCTTTTTCGTTCCTCCGAGCCATGTGGACGTGGTCAAGGATGCCGTATTCGCTGCCGGTGGCGGACGGATCGGCAGCTATGACCACTGCGCCTGGCAGACCATGGGCCAGGGCCAGTTTCGCGCGCTGGACGGCAGCCAGCCGTTCATCGGGCAAACTGGTCAGGTCGAGTATGTGGGGGAGTGGAAGGTTGAGCTGGTCGTCGCCGATGATCTGATTCAGGCCGTGGTGACTGCGCTCAAGCACAGCCACCCGTATGAAACCCCGGCGTACGAAGTGTGGCAACTGGCTGATTTCTAGCCACACGTCATATAAAAAACCCGCTGAACCGTTACCGGTCAGCGGGTTTTTTGTTGCTCGTATGACAGCTGGCTACGGGCGGATTTCAACCATGGTGCCGTCTGGAACGAGGTTCCAGACTTCACGCATTTCGTGGTTTTTCATCGCGATACACCCATCGGTCCAGTCCAGGGTATGGAACAGTTCCTCGGGGTTGTCTTCGCTGTCCGGGGTGCCGTGGATCATGATCATCGAGCCCGGGTTCAGGCCTTCACGCCGGGCCGTGGCAGCGTCGCTGATGTTGGGGTAGTTGATGTGCATCGCCAGGTTGAACTTGTCGCTTTTTTTGCGCCAGTCGACCCAGTAGATGCCCTCGGGAGTGCGTTTGTCCCCTTCGCGTACTTTTGGGCCCTTGGGTTGTTTGCCCAGGGAGATGCGGTAGGTCTTGACCGGTTTGCCGTTGCTGATCAGCTCCAGCTTGCGGGCAGACTTGATGACCAGCACCTTGTCGATATTCTGCCCGGGACGTACCGGAAGCGACGAAGGGGCGGGTTTCAGGACCTGGTTTTTATCAACGGGTTTGCCGTTTACGGTTATGACAACAGAGGCCTGGCAGGTAACGGCAAATGACAGGCATAGAGCAGCGAGCAACCAACGCATTAGAGGAACATTCCTGAGTTACAAGGCAAGCAGCATTATTTTTGGGCGGTCTTCAGGCTGGCCAGCGGTGCTACAGCCTCGCTGCGTACGGGGTAGTGAGCGCCCGGGCGGTCAGCGAAAAAGCATTCTAAGGTACGGCTGACCGTGCGGAAAGCCAGCTCTGACCAAGGGATGTCGACTTCTTCAAACAGGCGCACTTCCAGGCTCTCTTCACCGGCTGCGAAGTTCGGGCCCAGCAGGTCGGCGCGGTAGAAAATATGCACCTGATTGATATGCGGCACATCGATCAGGGTGTAGATGGCCAGGTTCTCAACCACGGCACAGGCTTCCTCCAGGGTTTCGCGTCGGGCCGCGTTTTCAACCGTCTCGCCGTTCTCCATAAAGCCTGCGGGCAGTGTCCAGTAGCCTTTGCGCGGTTCGATGGCGCGACGGCACAGCAGCACTTGTGTGCCCCACACGGGCACGCAACCGGCGACAATATTGGGGTTTTGATAATGAATGGTCTGGCAGTGGTCGCAGACATAGCGCAGGCGCGAATCGCCTTGCGGGATATGCTGGCTGACGGAATGGCCGCACTGGCTACAAAATTTCATGCTGTGGTCTCTGGCTCGTTGCCTATCTTGGGGGTTGAGGCGGGCTCGCGGCAAGTGTGGTCTGGCGGGCTGCGACACTGTAGGACTTGGGTGCCCGGTGCGATTTGGTGCATGATGCCCGATAAGTGCCGGATCGAGATGACCTATGCTGGACGAGCTGCTTGGCCGTGTGAGCCGCTATACCCCACGGACGCTGGAAACAGAACGGAATTACCCGGAAGCTGCGGTGTTGTTGCCGGTCACACGCAGTTCTGAGCCTGAGCTGATTCTCACCCTGCGTGCCAGCGGGTTGTCGACCCACGGTGGTGAAGTGGCTTTTCCGGGCGGTCGCCGCGATCCGGAAGACCCCGACCTGGTGTTCACCGCCCTGCGTGAGGCCGAAGAAGAAATCGGCTTGCCGCCGGGGCTGGTCGAGGTGATCGGGCCGCTGAGCCCCTTGATCTCGTTACACGGTATTCGCGTAACGCCTTATGTCGGTCTGGTCCCGGATTACGTTGAGTATCTGGCCAATGACGCCGAAATCGCCGCGGTATTCAGCGTGCCGCTGGAGTTCTTCCGCCAGGACCCGCGTGAGCACACTCATCGCATCGACTACCAGGGCCGTAGCTGGTACGTGCCGAGCTACCGTTTTGGCGTGTATAAAATCTGGGGACTGACGGCAATCATGATCGTGGAGCTGATGAACCTGCTCTATGACGACGTCAATATCAACCTGCATACCCCGCCTGAACGTTCCATTCCAATTTAGAGCCGTCAGCAGACGGCCACGCCTGCCTTGAGGACATCCCATGAAATACCGCTTGGGCGACTCGTTCGTCGAAACCCATCCCGAAAGCTGGACCGCACCCAATGCCACCCTGATCGGCAAGGTGCGCCTGGAAGAGGGCGCCAGTGTCTGGTTTAACGCCGTGTTGCGTGGCGATAACGAACTGATCCTGATCGGCAAGCACAGCAATGTGCAAGATGGCGCGGTGATGCATACCGACATGGGCTATCCGCTCACACTTGGCACCGGCGTGACCATTGGCCATAACGCCATGTTGCATGGTTGTACGGTGGGCGATTACAGCCTGATCGGTATCAATGCGGTGATCCTCAATGGCGCGAAAATCGGCAAGCACTGCATCATTGGCGCCAATTCGTTGATTGGCGAAGGTAAGGAAATTCCGGACGGCTCGCTGGTCATGGGGTCGCCGGGCAAGGTGGTACGTGACCTGACGGATGAGCAGAAAAAATTGCTGGAAGCCAGCGCGGCCCACTACGTCAAGAACGGCCAGCGATATGCCCGTGACCTTCAGGTGCAAGAACAATGACGGAAGCAGAGCGCCCGGTCGCCTCGCCCTGTGTGAATATCTGCGCGCTGGACGACGACGATGTGTGCAGTGGCTGCCAGCGTACCGTGGCGGAAATCACCCGCTGGAGCCGCATGACCAACCCGGAGCGCCGCGAGGTGCTAGTGCTGTGCCATGAGCGGGCCAAAGCAAGTGGTGTGGTGTGGATGTTGGGTTCCGGTAGCTGAAAACGCTTCTTTATTGTGTGAGCGGGCTTGCTCGCGATGCAGGCGCCGCGACCTGTCAGGCAAACTGCGCTGATATCATCGTGAGCAAGCCCGCTCCCGCAGGGGGATGTCGCGGGTACAAAATCGACTGCGACTCAAGTACCCTGTGCGCCTTATTTAGAGGTGTCGCCCGCTGCCATGCTGTTTCTTGTCGCTTATATCGCCAGCGTCGTGCTGATCAACTACGCGTTTTCCACTGCGCCGCACCTGGACATAATCTGGTCAGCCTGGGGTGGCCTGGTGTTTGTATTGCGCGACATGGTGCAAACCCGATTCGGTCACGGTGCCCTGCTGGCCATGCTGGCGGCCCTGGTGTTGTCGTACGTCACCTCCGATCCTTCCATTGCACTGGCCAGCGCCACTGCCTTCGCCGTGTCCGAGTGCATCGACTGGCTGGTCTTCAGCATCACCAAGCGGCCTTTGCATGACCGCTTGTGGATCAGCTCTGCGCTGAGCATCCCGATCGACACCTTTATCTTCTTCGGCATGATCGATGCCTTCACCCCTGGCGTGATCATTACCGCCATGGCCTCGAAATTCGCCGGCGTCACCTGCGTATGGCTGGCAATGGCCTGGCGTTTGCGCAAAGCCTCGGTCTAGTCATGTAAAATGCCGGCCTTTGTATCCCCCTGCAGGCGCTGGCTTGGTCAGTGCCTTCGATGATTTTGTTTCCTTGAGGACCTGAAATGACCCGTATCGGAACTCCACTGTCGCCCACTGCGACCCGCGTCATGTTGTGTGGCTGCGGTGAGCTGGGCAAAGAAGTTGTCATCGAATTGCAGCGCCTGGGGGTCGAAGTGATCGCCGTCGATCGCTACGCCAATGCACCTGCCATGCAGGTTGCCCATCGCAGCCATGTGATCAACATGCTTGACGGCGCCGCCCTGCGTGCCGTCATCGAAGCAGAACAACCGCACTTTATCGTTCCGGAAATCGAAGCCATCGCCACCGCCACCCTGGTGGAGCTGGAAGCTGAAGGTTTCACCGTTATTCCGACGGCGCGTGCCACGTCGTTGACCATGAACCGCGAAGGCATTCGTCGTCTGGCGGCTGAAGAACTGGACCTGCCAACCTCGCCGTACCACTTTGCCGACACCTTCGAAGACTACAGCGCTGCCGTGCTGGACCTGGGCTTTCCGTGTGTGGTCAAACCGGTAATGAGTTCGTCAGGCAAGGGCCAGAGCCTTCTGCGCAGCGCCGATGATGTAAAGGCTGCCTGGGACTACGCGCAAGAGGGTGGTCGTGCAGGGAAGGGTCGGGTCATTATCGAAGGCTTTATCGACTTCGATTACGAAATTACTTTGCTGACCGTGCGCCATATTGGCGGTACCACGTTCTGCGCACCGGTTGGTCACCGACAGGAGAAGGGCGATTACCAGGAATCCTGGCAGCCACAAGCCATGAGCCCGATTGCTCTGGCCGAGTCCGAGCGTGTCGCCAAGGCTGTTACTGAAGCGCTGGGTGGTCGTGGTCTGTTTGGCGTTGAGTTGTTTATCAAGGGCGATCAGGTGTGGTTCAGCGAAGTGTCGCCGCGCCCGCACGATACCGGCCTGGTGACATTGATTTCTCAGGATCTGTCGCAGTTCGCATTGCATGCTCGCGCCATTCTCGGCCTGCCGATTCCATTGATTCGTCAGTTCGGGCCATCGGCTTCGGCGGTGATTCTGGTGGAAGGCCAGTCGACCCGGACGGCATTCGCCAACTTGGGAGCTGCCCTGAGCGAACCGGACACCGCATTGCGCCTGTTCGGCAAGCCAGAGGTCAACGGCCAGCGTCGCATGGGCGTGGCCCTGGCTCGCGATGAGTCGATTGAAGCAGCTCGCGCCAAAGCGACCCGCGCGGCCAAGGCAGTAGTTGTAGAGCTGTAAAAACCATTGTGGGAGCGGGCTAGCTCACGATTCAATTGCCCCGGTACATCTGATGTATCGAGGCGTTGCAATCGCGAGCAAGCCCGCTCCCACAGGTTGAGTGTTTCTTTAAACCACCTTGTTCAGGTCAGCCTCTTTCGTTTCCTTCAGGCACAGCACGGCAATCAGGCTGAGAATCGCTGCGCCCGACACGTACCCGCCTACCCAGCTCAACCCCCCCATGCTCACCAGCTTTTGCGCAAAAAAAGGTGCAGCGGAAGCTCCGACAATGCCACCCAGATTGTAAGCCGCCGACGCGCCGGTATAGCGCACGCGGGTCGGGAACAGTTCAGGGAGCAGGGCACCCATCGGGGCAAAGGTCACGCCCATCAAAAACAGCTCGATGCACAGGAACAGCGCCACACCCCAGGTGGTGCCGTGGGTGAGCAAAGGCTCCATCAGAAAACCTGACAAGATCGCCAGCACGCCACCGACTATCAGCACCGGCTTGCGTCCATAACGGTCACTGGCCCACGCCGACAGAGGTGTGGCCGCCGCCATGAACAGCACGGCAAAACACAGCAGGCCGAGGAAGGTTTCGCGGGTATAGCCCAGGGTGGCGACGCCATAGCTCAGGGAAAACACTGTCGAGATATAGAACAGTGCGTAACACACCACCATCGAAGCGGCGCCCAGCAGCATCGGTGCCCAGTATTGGCTGAAGAGTTCGACGATGGGCATTTTCACCCGCTCGTGCTGTGCCACGGCCTTGGCAAACACCGGTGTCTCTTCCAGCTTCAGGCGTACATACAGACCCACCATCACCAGCGCTGCGCTAAGCAGGAAGGGAATGCGCCAGCCCCAGGAGCGGAACTGCTCATCGCTCAGGCTCATGGCCAGAATCAGAAACAGGCCATTGGCCGCCAGAAAACCGATCGAAGGCCCCAGTTGCGGAAACATGCCATACCAGGCGCGCTTGCCCTTGGGGGCGTTCTCGGTGGCCAGCAATGCCGCGCCGCCCCATTCGCCACCCAGCCCCAGGCCCTGGCCGAAGCGCAGCACGCACAGCAGGATCGGGGCCCAGGCGCCGATTGTGGCGTAGCCCGGCAGCACCCCGATCAATGTGGTGCACACGCCCATCAGTAGCAGTGAGGCCACCAGGGTGGATTTGCGTCCGATGCGGTCACCGAAGTGGCCAAACAGGAATGAGCCCAGCGGGCGGGCGAGAAAGGCGATGCCGAAGGTCAGAAACGCCGACAGCATTTGTGCGGTACCGGATGTCTGCGGAAAAAATACCGGGCCTATCACCAGTGCAGCGGCGGTGGCATACACATAAAAGTCGTAGAACTCGATGGCCGTGCCAATAAAGCTGGCCGTGGCGACGCGGGTGGCGGAGTTGGCCGGCTTGTCGGGCGTAGCTTCGCTATAGGTTGTGCTGGAGGTCATGCGTATATCCCTGACAGTTATGAGCCCTGTGCCGATGTCCGCTTTGGCGGTGCGACATGGCGAGCAATTTTTATGGTCGTTGGCCCTGAGGGATAACAGGGTGCAAGCGCAGTTCAGGATGGGAACGTACGCAGGTACTGCGTCATACAACGCGCCGACAGCGCTGGGTGCGGGTAACACGCGTGTTGGCGAGGCTTGGGTAAGCGATGATGATTATAGGGAGGCCCGCTCAAATGTAACAAGACCTTGCGCGGCGATTAAACCGCGGGCTTGACGCTGTTGTGCCAGATCAGTACGCGGCTGACGCGGTTTTCTTCGGTCTGGAGGATCTCCAGGCGATAGCCGCCGATTTTCAGGCACACGGTAGTCTCGGGGATGGTTTCCAGCGCTTCGGTGACCAGGCCATTGAGGGTTTTCGGGCCGTCGCAGGGCAGGTGCCAGCCCAGAGCCTTGTTCAGCTCGCGAATGGAGGCTGCACCATCGACAACATAACGGCCGTCGGGCAGGGGGTCGATATGGGGGTTATCGATATTCTGCTCGTCTTCGAACTCGCCGACGATCTCTTCGAGGATGTCCTCAAGCGTCACGATGCCAAGCACTTCGCCGTATTCATCGACCACCACGCCCAGGCGGCGCTGCTGCTTGTGGAAGTTAAGCAGTTGCAGTTGCAGCGGGGTGCTTTCGGGGATGAAGTAAGGTTCGTGGCAAACGGCCAGCAGTGCCTCTTTGGTCAGGCTGGCGTCGGGCAGCATGTGCTGGATGTGGCGGGTATTGAGGATGGCTTCGACCTGGTTGATGTCGTTGTGAAACACCGGCAGGCGTGTGCGCGAGGTCTGGCGCAACTGCTCAATCAGGTCTTCGATCGGGTCGTCGAGGTTCAGGCCTTCGACTTCGTTGCGCGGGATCAGGATATCGTTGACCGTGATGTTGTCCAGCGCATGGATGCCTGATAGCAGGGCCGGGCGGCTGTTGGGCTGCTCGTCCTGTTGCTGGGGAGCCTCCTCTCGCAGCTGCTGGGCGTTGGTGCGCCTGGCGCGGGCACTGCTTTTGCCCAGTATAAAGCCGATAAATACAGCGGCTCCTGCGATCAATAGTGCCGAAATTGTCAGAATCGGCCCAGGGGGCAAGCTATCCATAATTATCGCCCGTCAGATATGCAGAATGTATTCACGAACCAGCTTGCTGCCAAAGTAGGCCAGCATCAGCAGGCAAAAACCGGCAAAGGTCCAGCGGATGGCCTTGTGACCGCGCCAGCCGAGGTGGTGACGGCCCCACAGCAACACGCTGAATACGATCCAGGCCAGGCAGGCCAGCAGGGTCTTGTGCACCAGGTGCTGGGCGAACAGGTTGCCCAGAAACAGCCAACCGGAAACCAGAGACAGCGAAAGCAGCGACCAGCCCGCCCAGAGAAAGCCGAACAGCAGGCTTTCCATGGTTTGCAGTGGCGGGAAGTTCTTGATCAGGCCCTTGGGATGCTTGTGCTTGAGCTGATAGTTCTGCAGCGACAGCAACAGCGCCTGGAACACCGCAATGGTGAACATGCCATAGGCCAGAATCGACAGCAGGATATGCGCGAGTATGCCTGGCTCTTCATTAATGACCTGAACCGTGCCGGGCGGGGCGAATTCGGACAGCAGTACTGTCAGCATGCCCAGCGGGTATAAAAGCAGCAGCAGGTTCTCGACCGGTATGCGGGCGCAGGCCGCCAGGGTCACGGTAATCACGGCCACGGCAATCAGGCTGGCTGCACTGAAGAAGTCCAGTTCAAGGCCTGCAGGCGTCATCAGGTGGGTGAACAGGCTGGCGGCGTGGGCGAGTACGGCAAGAATGCCGAGCGTCACCAACAGGCGTTTGTTTGCCTTTGCGCCCTGGCGCAGACAAGAGCCCTGATAGAAGGTCGCAGCGGCATACAAGCAGGCGGCGGCGAGGCTGGGTAGCAAACTGGGTGACAAGGGGAGCATAAATCCTGTTAGGCAAGCCCGAAAGGACTGAGTTTGGCATACAACCGCCTGTGCACGAAAGACCACATAAGCCGACGGCATGGTGTCGGACACGGCCAGTCTTCGCTATAATCCGCGACCTGCCCACGCCGCAGGCTCGCCGAGCATCAGTTTTACACGGGCTGGGCCGCAATAACCCCGGTCTACTTTGGGCCTGAAAGGATCGCGCATGTTTGAAAATTTAACCGACCGTCTTTCGCAGACGCTGCGCCATGTCACCGGCAAGGCCAAGCTGACCGAAGACAATATCAAAGACACCCTGCGTGAAGTACGCATGGCGTTGCTGGAAGCCGACGTGGCTTTGCCAGTGGTCAAAGACTTCGTCGCTGCGGTCAAAGAGCGCGCTGTCGGCACTGAAGTGTCGCGCAGCCTGACGCCGGGCCAGGCGTTTGTAAAAATTGTTCAGGCTGAACTTGAAAGCCTGATGGGCGCTGCCAACGAGGACCTGGTCCTTAATGTCACGCCGCCAGCCGTTGTATTGATGGCCGGTTTGCAGGGCGCTGGTAAAACCACGACTGCCGGCAAGCTGGCGCGCTTCCTTAAAGAGCGCAAAAAGAAAACCGTGATGGTGGTCTCGGCCGACGTTTATCGTCCGGCTGCGATCAAACAGCTCGAAACCCTGGCCAATGAAGTCGGCGTAACCTTCTTCCCGTCCGACCTGAGCCAGAAGCCGGTAGACATCGCTCGCGCCGCCATTGCGGAAGCCAAGCTGAAGTTCATCGACGTGGTCATCCTCGATACCGCAGGTCGCCTGCATATCGATGCCGAGATGATGACCGAGATCCAGGAGCTGCACGCGGCCGTCAAGCCGGCAGAAACCCTGTTTGTCGTCGACGCCATGACTGGCCAGGATGCGGCCAACACCGCCAAGGCGTTCGGTGATGCATTGCCGCTGACCGGGGTGATCCTGACCAAGGTCGACGGTGATGCCCGGGGTGGTGCGGCGTTGTCCGTGCGAGCCATTACCGGCAAGCCGATCAAGTTCATCGGTATGGGTGAGAAGAGCGATGCGCTCGAGCCGTTCCACCCGGATCGTATCGCTTCGCGCATCCTCGGCATGGGCGACGTGCTCAGCCTGATCGAGCAGGCCGAACAGACCCTCGATAAAGACAAAGCCGACAAACTGGCTAAAAAGCTTAAAAAAGGCAAAGGCTTCGATCTCGAAGACTTCCGTGACCAGCTGCAACAGATGAAGAACATGGGTGGCCTTGGCGGCCTCATGGACAAACTGCCGAACATGGGTGGTGTCAATCTGGCGCAAATGGGCAATGCCCAGGGCGCAGCTGAGAAACAGTTCAAGCAGATGGAAGCCATCATCAACTCCATGACCCCGGCCGAGCGCCGCGACCCTGAGCTGATCAGCGGTTCGCGCAAACGCCGGATTGCCATGGGCTCCGGCACTCAGGTGCAGGACATCGGCCGCTTGATCAAGCAGCACAAGCAGATGCAAAAGATGATGAAAAAATTCTCCACCAAAGGTGGGATGGCGAAAATGATGCGCGGCATGGGCTCGATGATGCCCGGCGGCGGCATGCCAAAAATGTAATTTACCCGCCCGGACGCTTGCGTCCGGGCAACTCGCAGCAATGCGAGACACCCGGCAAACCCGCACTGTGCGGGAGCTGACCTGTCACCATTCGTGGTGACCTAGTTGCAAGTCTGTACGGCATGCCGATAGGCGCCAGAAAAAGACATTTGCAAAAGTCCGGATATTCCTTAGAATATGCGGCCTTTCGGGCACCTATGCCCGCTGTGCCTTTAGATTTGCAGCACCGACTACAGGAACGATGTTCACATGCTAACAATCCGTCTTGCCCTTGGCGGCTCCAAAAAGCGCCCGTTTTACCACTTGACCGTTACCGACAGCCGTAACCCACGTGACGGTTCCCACAAGGAACAAATTGGTTTCTTCAACCCGGTTGCCCGTGGTCAGGAAATCCGTTTCTCCGTTAAAGAAGACCGCCTCGCCTACTGGCTGAGCGTTGGTGCTCAACTGTCTGAGCGTGTTGCTCAGCTGGTTAAAGAAAACGCTAAGGCTGCGGCCTGAGCAATATGAGCGTGACGCCTGAAACTGCTGATGATTTGATCGTTATCGGCAAAATCTACTCGATTCACGGCGTGCGCGGCGAAGTGAAGGTTTATTCCTTTACGGATCCAATTGATAACCTGTTGGACTACAAAAAACTGACGCTTCGGCGCGGTAATGATGTACGACAGGCAGAGCTGGTCAGTGGCCGTTCTCATAACGGCAAGTTTCTGGTTGTAAAGCTCAAGGGTCTCGATGACCGTGATGAAGCTGGTCTTCTTCGTGAATTCGAAATCTGCGTGCCGCGTAACCTGTTTCCTGAACTGACCGACGGCGAGTACTACTGGTACCAGCTGCAGGGACTGAAAGTGACCAACCTTGAAGGGCAATTGCTCGGCAAGATTGTTGACCTGATGGAAACTGGCTCGAACGATGTCATGGAAGTCAAACCTTGCCCAGGTAGCCTGGATGATCGTGATCGCTTGTTGCCCTATACAGAGCAATGCGTGTTGAGCGTCGACCTTGCAGCTGGCGAGATGAAGGTGGATTGGGATGCGGACTTCTAAGCGTGGCTAAATTGCGCGTAGAAGTGATCAGTTTGTTTCCCGAAATGTTTTCCGCCATCAGCGACTACGGCATCACTAGTCGTGCGGTGAAACAAGGGCTCTTGCAGCTGACTTGTTGGAACCCGCGAGACTACACAACGGATCGGCATCACACTGTGGATGATCGCCCATTTGGCGGTGGTCCGGGCATGGTGATGAAGATCAAGCCTCTGGAAGATGCACTGGTTCAGGCCAGAGAAGCAGCCGGAGAGGCGGCGAAGGTGATTTACCTGTCGCCCCAAGGCCGTCAACTGAATCAGTCGGCGGTACGCGAGCTGGCGAATGAGGAAGCATTAATCCTTATTGCAGGTCGTTATGAAGGCATTGACGAGCGTTTTATAGACGCTTATGTCGATGAAGAGTGGTCAATTGGTGACTATGTACTCTCTGGTGGCGAGCTGCCGGCGATGGTTCTGATTGATGCGGTTACACGACTGCTGCCTGGAGCTTTAGGGCATGCGGACTCCGCGGAGGAAGATTCCTTCACGGATGGTCTGCTGGATTGCCCGCACTACACCCGACCGGAGGTGTATGCGGATCAGCGTGTTCCCGACGTATTGCTTAGTGGCAATCATGCACACATCCGGCGTTGGCGTTTACAGCAGTCCCTTGGGCGGACCTTTGAACGACGCGCCGATCTTCTGGAAAGCCGCTCGCTTTCTGGAGAAGAGAAGAAGCTGCTCGAGGAATACATCCGCGAGCGGGACGATAGTTAACAACGTATCGATGGTAGATCAGTTGATCTACCTTAGGAGCACAGCATGACTAACAAAATCATCCTTGCACTCGAAGCAGAGCAGATGACTAAAGAGATCCCTCCTTTTGCCCCGGGCGACACCATTGTCGTTCAGGTGAAAGTGAAGGAAGGCGATCGTTCGCGTCTGCAAGCTTTCGAAGGTGTAGTGATTGCCAAGCGTAACCGTGGCGTGAACAGTGCTTTCACTGTTCGTAAAATCTCCAACGGTGTTGGCGTAGAGCGTACTTTCCAGACCTACAGCCCGCAAATCGACAGCATGGCTGTTAAGCGTCGCGGTGACGTGCGTAAAGCCAAGCTGTACTACCTGCGCGACCTGTCGGGTAAAGCAGCTCGCATCAAGGAAAAACTGGCTTAAGTCCAGCTTCCCGATGCAGAAAAAAGCAGCCTTCGGGCTGCTTTTTTGTTGCCTGAGATTTGTCAGACCTTTGTCCAGTTGTAGGTAGTAAGAAAGCATGACTTCGCGTGAGCAAGAGATTCAACGCCGTACCGACCTCTCCGTTACCCGTATTACCAAAGCGGTATTCCCCTCTACCACCAATCACCACAACACCCTGTTTGGCGGCACCGCGCTGGCGTGGATGGACGAAGTTTCGTTTATTGCTGCAACGCGTTTTTGTCGTCTGCCGTTGGTGACTGTGTCCACGGACCGTATTGATTTCAACCATCCGATCGCGGCTGGCTCCATCGTTGAGCTGGTGGGGCGTGTGGTTAAAGTTGGCAACACCAGCCTCAAGGTTGAGGTCGAGGTGTATGTCGAAAGCATGAGCTGCGATGGTCGCGAACTGGCGATCCAGGGCTTGTTCAGCTTTGTCGCCATCGATGATGACAAGCGCCCGGTACCGGTGTTGCCAGGGTTTGCCTCGTAACAGCTGCTACGGGTGCCTGATCAACGCCAGCAGCGTCCACCCGGAGCCTGGTTTCAATTCACTGTCAGGTGTCACTACATGCACCCAGCCAGTGTTGTCGCGGGCGAAGAGCAGGGTGACGCGCTTGCCATGCAGGGCCAGGTAGTCCGCCCAGGTGAAGTTGTCGGTCAGTGTGGTGCTGTACAGCTCGGCTCCCTGGCTCAACTCACTGGCGAGCTGACCGTAGGTCAGCGCCGGGTTGCCCAGGGCTTGACCGCGGTACTCGTGGCTGGCGCGATGCTTGTCAGTGCGGCGAATTTCCTGGCCATTGGTCAGTGTAAACAAGCGCTGCAGCCCGAACTCGTGATGAAAGCGTGCCGCTGCCAGGGTATTCAACTCGCCAGAGGGTGACAGTGCGAGCAAATGCCCCAGTCCCACCAGATCCAGGTGACTCTCGGCATGCTCTGAAGCCGGATTGCCAAAGTAAGTGGGCAAGTTGTCCATGCGCGCGGCGCGAATGTGTTCCCAGTTGGAATCGGTTAGCAGTACGCGGCTGCCCAGTTGCTGCAATGCCTTGCCAATAACCCGGGCCGGGCCATTGGCGCCAACGATCAAAAAGCCGCTGGGGGCCGGCTCCGCGACTTTGAGCAGGCGGGCCAGGGGCCGTGCCGTCGCGCTTTGCAGCACCACCGTACCGATGATCACTGCAAAGGTCAGGGGCACCAGTAGCAGCGCGCCGTCATGGCCTGCTTCGTCCAGGCGGATCGCAAAAATTGCTGAAACGGCTGCCGCGACGATCCCGCGTGGGGCGATCCAGGCGAGCAAGGCGCGTTCGCGCCAGTTCAGTTTTGAGCCAAAGGTCGAAATCACCACGTTCAGCGGCCGGGCGATAAATTGAATAATCAGCAGCAACACCAGCACCACAGGCCCCAGGCCGATCATGGCGTTCAAGTCCAGGCGCGCCGCCAGCAGGATAAACAGCCCCGAGATCAGGAAGATGCTCAGGTTTTCCTTGAAGTGCAGGATGTTGCGTACATCCACCCCCTTCATATTGGCCATCCACATGCCCATCAAGGTGACCGCCAGCAGTCCGGACTCATGCATCACCGTATTGGCGCCAATAAATACGCCCAGCACTGCTGCCAGCGTGGCCAGGCTGTGCAGGTACTCCGGCAGCCATTGGCGGCGTACGATCTGCCCCATGATCCAGCCACCTACAATGCCGAACAAGCTGCCGCATACAATCACCCCGGCAAAGGTCAGCAGGCTGTGGCTCAGGCCCTCGCCCGTGGCGCTGGCGATGATAAAGCTGTAGACCACCACCGCCAGCAGCGCGCCAATCGGGTCGATGACAATGCCTTCCCAGCGCAGGATATTGGCAATCGATGCCTTGGGCCGTACTACGCGCAGCATCGGCACAATCACCGTAGGCCCGGTGACCAGTGTCAGCGTGCCGAACAGCAAGGCCAGAAGCCAGTCAAAGCCCAGTAGCCAATGGGTCGCCAGGGTGATCACGGCCCAGGTCGAGAGCGCACCGATAGTGACCAGCCGATGGACCACAGTGCCGATTTCGCGCCACTCGGACAAATGCAGGGTCAGGCTGCCTTCAAACAGAATCAGCGCCACCGCCAGTGAGACCAGCGGCATCAGCAGCGGGCCGAACAATTCTTGCGGGTCCAGCCAGCCCAATACCGGGCCGACCAGGATCCCGCTCAACAGCAGAAACAGGATGGCCGGCAGCTTCAGTCGCCAGGCCAGCCACTGTGAGCCCAGGGCAGCGATGCCGATGCCGCCGAAAGACAGCAAAATCTGTTGTTCGGTCATAAGGTCATCCTGTGAAAACTTGGGGTTTATGGCATCCGCCAGCCATGAAAGACTAGCGCTCACTTTTGCAGTTCACTTTATATTTGTGCGCAGCCTCCGGCCTGTGCGTTTCGAGAGCCAATGCCCGCTATAGACGACCCACTTATCGACCGTTTTCTAGATGCCCTGTGGCTGGAAAAAGGCCTGTCGGACAACACCCGCGGTGCTTATCGCAGTGACCTGGCCTTATTCAATGGCTGGTTGCAGGAGCGCGGTATCGCTGTGGCCAACGCCGGGCGCGAGTTGATCCTCGATCATCTCGCCTGGCGCCTGGAGCAGGGCTACAAGCCTCGCTCGACTGCGCGCTTGCTCTCAGGTTTGCGTGGCTTCTATCGTTATCTGCTGCGAGAAAACCTGATTGCCGTCGACCCTACCTTGCAGGTAGATATGCCCCAGTTGGGCAGGCCATTACCCAAGTCCCTGTCAGAGGCCGACGTAGAAGCGCTGCTCGCCGCCCCTGATCTGAGTGAGGCTATCGGCCAGCGTGATCGGGCCATGCTTGAAGTACTGTATGCCTGTGGCCTGCGCGTAACCGAATTGATCAGCCTGACTCTGGAGCAGGTCAACCTGCGCCAGGGTGTTTTGCGCGTGATGGGCAAGGGCAGCAAGGAACGCCTGGTGCCGATGGGGGAGGAGGCCATCGTCCGGGTCGAGCGCTACATGCGCGATGCCCGGCATGAGCTGCTGGGCGGTCGCCCCAGTGATGTGCTGTTTCCCAGTCAGCGCGGTGAACAGATGACCCGCCAGACCTTCTGGCATCGCATCAAGCATCAGGCCAGGGTGGCCGGGATCAACAAGTCGCTGTCGCCACATACCTTGCGCCATGCCTTCGCCACCCATTTGCTCAATCACGGCGCCGATTTGCGTGTGGTGCAAATGCTGCTGGGGCACAGCGACCTCTCGACGACACAGATTTACACCCATGTTGCCCGTGCCCGACTGCAGGACCTGCATGCCCTCCATCACCCGCGTGGCTAGTCGGAGTCGGTCATGCAGGCCATCTGTGGTAGGCTTTGCCGGTTTAGAAAGCGCGCCGCCCAAACCCGTTGTTTCAGGACGGGTATCGGGGTTGGCAGCTTTGCCCGTCTTCAGGAGTTCCCATGCGTGTGATCCAGATTTTCGCCGCCGCAGCCATTGCGTTGGTCAGCACCTTCTCGTTCGCCGATACCGGCGCCGAACAAGCAATCCGCAAGAGCCTCGAAACCCTGCAACTGGATGTGCCGGTCGAGAGCATCAGTGCCAGCCCCATGGCCGGCCTGTATGAAGTCAAGCTCAAGGGCAGCCGCGTGCTGTATGCCAGTGCCGATGGCCAGTTCATCGTTCAGGGCTACATGTTCCAGCTCAAGGACGGCAAGCCGGTGAACCTGACCGAGCAGGCCGAACGTGTTGGCGTGGCCAAGTTGATTAATGGCATTCCGGTGGCAGAGACCGTCGTTTACCCTGCCATCGGCGAAACCAAGTCCCATATCACGGTATTTACCGACACCACTTGCCCGTATTGCCACAAATTGCATGCCGAAGTCCCGCAACTGAACAAGATGGGGATTGAAGTGCGCTATGTTGCGTTCCCGCGTCAGGGCCTCGGCTCACCGGGTGACCAGCAGCTGCAGGCAGTGTGGTGTTCCAAGGACAAAAAAACGGCGATGGACAAGATGACTGATGGTAAAACCGTCGAGGCGCCAAAATGCGCCAATCCGGTTGCCAAGCAGTTCGCCATGGGCCAGTCCATCGGCGTCAATGGCACGCCAGCCATCGTTTTGGCTGACGGTCAGGTGATTCCGGGTTATCAGCCTGCTGCGCAGGTTGGCAAGCTGGCACTCAGTGTTAAATAATCCAGTGTCGTCACGATAAGCCTGTGACGATCATGGCGGGGCAGTTCAGTTGCCCGGCCATTAATAGAGAACCGTGGCAATCCACGGTTGTTTTTCACGGCCGACCTTGAGTCGGCCGTTTTATGGGGAGTTCAGCGTGAATCCGGTCAAAGTAGGTATCTGTGGGCTCGGGACCGTCGGTGGCGGCACCTTCAACGTACTAAAGCGTAACGCCGAGGAGATTGCCCGCCGTGCCGGGCGTGGTATCCAGGTTGCGCAAATTGCAATGCGTACGCCAAACCCTCAGTGCGACATTACCGGTACCCCCATTACCAACGATGTATTCGCTGTTGCGACCAACCCTGAAATCGACATTGTTATCGAGCTGATTGGTGGTTACACCATCGCCCGTGAACTGGTGCTCAAGGCCATCGAAAACGGCAAGCATGTCGTGACCGCGAACAAGGCGCTGATTGCCGTTCACGGTAATGAAATCTTCGCCAAAGCCCAGGAAAAGGGCGTGATCGTGGCGTTCGAAGCGGCCGTTGCAGGCGGTATCCCGGTGATCAAGGCGATCCGTGAAGGTCTCTCGGCCAATCGTATCAACTGGGTGGCGGGCATCATCAACGGTACCGGTAACTTCATCCTCACCGAAATGCGCGAAAAAGGCCGCACGTTCGAAGACGTGCTGGCTGAAGCACAAGCGCTGGGTTATGCCGAGGCAGACCCGACGTTTGACGTTGAAGGTATCGATGCGGCGCACAAGCTGACCATTCTGGCGTCGATTGCTTTCGGTATCCCGTTGCAGTTCGACAAGGCCTACACCGAAGGCATCACCAAGCTGACAACCGCTGATGTGAATTACGCAGAGGCGCTGGGTTATCGCATCAAGCATCTGGGTGTTGCACGCAGCACGGCCAACGGCATCGAGTTGCGGGTTCACCCGACGCTGATTCCGGCTGACCGCCTGATCGCCAACGTCAACGGCGTAATGAACGCAGTCATGGTCAACGGTGACGCTGCCGGTTCGACCCTGTTCTATGGTGCTGGCGCCGGTATGGAACCAACGGCTTCGTCCGTGGTTGCCGACCTGGTAGACGTGGTGCGTGCCATGACCAGCGACCCGGAAAACCGCGTACCGCACCTGGCCTTCCAGCCGGATCTGCTCTCCGACCATCCGATCCTGCCGATCGAAGCGTGCGAAAGCGCCTACTACCTGCGCATCCAGGCCAAAGATCACCCGGGCGTATTGGCCCAGGTGGCGAGCATCTTGTCCGAGCGCGGCATCAACATCGAATCGATCATGCAGAAAGAAGTCGAAGAGCATGACGGCCTGGTGCCAATGATCCTGTTGACCCATCGGGTAATTGAACAGCACATCAACGATGCCATTGCCGCGCTTGAAGCATTGCAGGGCGTTGTGGGTCCGGTCGTTCGCATCCGCGTTGAGCATCTTAATTAATTAAGAGCGGCAAGCGGCAGCGGCAAGCGGCAAGCAAGAGCACATCGGCTTTTACTTGTTGCCTGGCGCTAAACCGCTTGGCGCTCAAACCGAAGGTTTGAACCCATGCGCTATATCAGTACCCGTGGCCAGGCACCGGCCCTGAATTTTGAAGATGTGTTGCTGGCCGGTCTGGCCAGTGATGGCGGTTTGTATGTACCGGAAAACCTGCCGCGCTTTACCCAGGAAGAAATCGCTTCCTGGGCCGGTTTGCCTTACCACGAACTGGCCTTTCGGGTTATGCGCCCGTTCGTGACCGGCAGCATTCCGGATGCAGACTTCAAAAAGATTCTCGAAGAAACCTACGGCGCGTTTTCCCACGCAGCTGTAGCGCCACTGCGTCAGCTAAATGGCAATGAATGGGTACTTGAGCTGTTCCACGGTCCGACCCTGGCGTTCAAGGACTTTGCCCTGCAACTGCTCGGCCGCTTGCTCGACTACGTGCTGGCCAAGCGTGGCGAGCGTGTGGTGATTGTCGGCGCGACTTCCGGGGATACCGGTTCGGCGGCGATCGAAGGCTGCAAGCATTGCGAAAACGTCGACATCTTTATCCTGCACCCCAACAACCGGGTATCGGAAGTCCAGCGTCGGCAGATGACCACGCTGTTCGGTGACAACATTCATAACATCGCCATCGAAGGCAACTTCGATGACTGCCAGGAAATGGTCAAGGCCAGCTTCGCCGACCAGGGTTTCCTCAAGGGTACACGCCTGGTCGCCGTAAACTCGATCAACTGGGCGCGGATCATGGCCCAGATCGTTTACTACTTCCATGCCTCCCTGCAACTGGGCGGGCCGCACCGTTCCGTGTCGTTCTCGGTGCCTACCGGCAACTTCGGCGACATCTTTGCGGGCTACCTGGCACGCAACATGGGCCTGCCGATCAACCAGCTGATCGTTGCCACCAACCGCAACGACATCCTGCACCGCTTCATGAGCGGCAATCAGTACGCCAAGGACACCTTGCACGCGACTCTGTCGCCGTCGATGGACATCATGGTGTCGTCGAACTTCGAGCGCTTGCTGTTCGACCTTCATGGTCGCAATGGCGCAGCCGTTGCCGGTCTGATGGATACCTTCAAGCAAACCGGCAATTTCAGCGTTGATGAAGATCGCTGGACCGAAGCGCGTCGTCTGTTTGATTCGCTGGCGGTTGATGATGAGCAAACCTGCGAAACCATCGCTCAGGTATTTGTCGAAAGCGGCGAAGTGCTCGATCCGCACACCGCTATCGGTGTGCGTGCGGCCCGTGAATGCCGTCGCAGTCTGGATATCCCGATGGTCATTCTGGGCACGGCACATCCGGTCAAGTTCCCTGAAGCGGTTGAAAAAGCCGGCATAGGAAAAGCGCTCGAACTGCCGTCTCACCTTTCTGACTTGTTTGAGCGAGAGGAGCGTTACACCGTACTGGCTAATGACCTCAAGGCTGTCCAGGGCTTTGTCAGCCAGCATGGCAACCGTGGCAAGCCGCTTTAACGGCATTCGTCTTACGTAATTTGAAGCCCGTCATCTGACGGGCTTTTTTATTGGTGCATGGCAAACTTGCCAGGTCTTCGCCCCTTCTGTGCTGGCGAATACCCGGTCAAGGATGCTGTCATGTCACGTATTCACCAGACATTTGAATCATGGATGCGCATAGTGCTGGGCATGGCCTTGTTGAGCCTGGCCCTGCCGGTGATTGGCGCTTCCGGAACGCCTTTCAGGCTCGCAACACGCTTTGTCGATATCCAGCCTCTGCAACTGGATGCCCCGGAGCGGCAATGGCTGGCCAATCATGGAACGCTACGGGTTGGTATCGCCATCGGTGATTACGAACCGGTCGACATCACCGACGACCGCAATAACTATCAGGGCATCAGCGCAGATTACCTGAGCATCGTTCGAGACACGTTGGGCGTGCCTGTTGATGTCCTGGGCTACAGGCGTCGTGATCAGGCCGTTGCAGAGCTGCTGGCCGGCAATATCGATATTCTGGCCAGCGCCAGCGGGTTTGAGCGAGGGATTGAAGGTGTAGCTTTTTCCCGGGAGTACATGACTGATCGACTGGTTATCGTTTGTCGCTCATGTGAGGAAGAGCCGGTCAAAAACTTGGTCGGGAAAAAAATCGGCTTTATGGAGGGCTACGTCGATATTCATACCGCCCAGGCGTTTTACCCTGACAGTGAAATCACCACCATCAGTGACCTGCATAATGCAATGGACGCGCTGGTTGAGGGGGATATCGACGGGTTTATCGGCAATGAACTTATCGTGCAGTCATTCAAAAGTGTCCGGCCTCATTCGGGGGTGCGCATTATCGGTGATAGCGCCTTGCCATCCTCCGGTTTTGCATTTGCTACACGCCTCTCTGACCCCGAACTTGGGTTGCTGATCAACCGCGCGCTGGGCAGCCTTGATGACAATACATCGCGCATGGTGCTTTCACGCTGGATCATCGGGCTTGAAGGGCACGCTGTTCAATCGCATATCAACCTGCTGCCTGGCGAGCTTGAGTGGATCCAGCGCAATCCGGTTGTAGCCCTGGCGACCCAGCAGTTCCCCTTGTACGCATTCAAGACCGGGGACGGTCGTTGGGTAGGGCTGAGTGTGGATATTCTGGCGCGAATTTCTCGCATGACCGGGCTGCAGTTTGTACATAAAGAAGCGTTTTCAACGGTACAAATCCTCGACATGCTCAAAAGTGGCGAGGCACTGATGAACTCAAGCCTCTCCAGAAGTCGTGAGCGCAAAGCTTTTTTGAACTTCACCTATTCCTACGGTGGGGCACCCTGGGTGTTTGTTGTACGAGTCAATGATTCCCGGCTGGGTTCATTGGACGAACTGGCCGGCAAGGTTCTGGCGCTTCCAGCCAGGCATGCCCTCGAAGACTTGATTCGACGTGAATACCCCGCAATCACCTTGCATCTGGTTGATACCTACGCCCAGGCACGTCACGCGGTCGCCAATGGCGAGGCAGATGCGACGATACAAACAGAGACACAGGCTCATCTTTACCCACCGGGGCGCCTCAAGGTCGGACGCAGTGTTGACGGGCAATGGGCTGCCGCCAGCTTTTCGGTCCCTGTTCTATACCCGGAGCTTTTCAGCATCATGAACAAGGCGTTGGAAGCCATGCCCATGGCCGAGATTCGGGCGCTGAGAACCAAGTGGCTGGGGGGGGTGGGCAAACCGCTGATCATCGAGAGTGGCCTGTATCACTCAGCCCGTCTTTATTGGGCGATAGCGGTCTTGATTGCGGCCGGGCTTATGTTGTTTGTGTACAACTGGTTTCTGCGCAGGCAACTGATTATTGCGCGTCAATCCGAGAAAACCCTGAATGAGCAGTTGGGGCTCAGTCACCGCTTTCTGGATGGCATTCCCAGCCCGATTTTCGTGGTTGGCCTGGAGGGAGAGCTGATTACCTGCAATCAAAGCTATGAGCAGCGTTTATCTGTCCAGTTGGGACGGATTCGCGGGTTGAAGGTGACTGATGTTGATTTGTTTTCGAAGGAGCTGGCCGAGAAGCTCCAGCGGGAAATAATGCGCATGATTCAAAGCCGCAAACCCTGTTACCAAAAACGTTGGGTGGAGTTTAAGTCCGGAGGCATGGAAATCTATCAGTGGGTTGTTCCGTTTTATTCAGAGACTGGGCGTCTGGAGGGGCTGGTAGGAGGATGGTTCGACAAATCTGAAGCTAAAAAGTGGGATCAGTAAGCTGGTTTGATCCAGTAAATGAAAGGCGTTGTGGATTCCTATGGTATTTACAGATATGTCCTATGTGTATTGAGTGTTGAGCCCACTAAGGTTTACCTCCTCTGTAGCGCTAGGTTTATGCCTGAAGGCCCATGATGCGATCTTTGAAAGTATTGATTCTTGAAGACAACCCGTTTCAATTAATGGTGTTGCATCAGATGTTGAACGCCTTCCGCATTTTTGACGTGTTGACGGCCGAAAGCGTTGATTGCGCCCGCGAGTCCTTGCTCAGGCGCGGTGCCATAGACGTGGCCATTTGTGATTTGTATATGGAAGGGGCATCAGGGCAGGAGCTGATCAGCGAGTTGGCCCTTGAACGCAAAGCTGCAGCGTTGATCATTTTGAGTGCTGCTGCACCTCCGGTGGTCGAGAGGGCGGCCAGAGTGGCCCGCAGTCAAGGTCTCAGGGTGCTGGGGTGTCTGTCAAAACCCGTGACCATAGGGGCGCTGGGGCAATTGTTGGGCGCCTTCGAGCTACAGCAGATAAGTGCTGATGGCGCGAATGCAGATTAATTGCCAGTACCGGGGGAACTTCCAGCAGGTTTGGTTTGTCAGATTTTTCATCAGCAGGAGCAAGTTTATTGCTCCGATACTTGTAGCCTGTTGAGCGGGTTATCATGACCCTGTTAAACCCCGAGCAGCCTCCCCACTGCTCGGGGTTTTTTTATGCGTACGTGTCATTGCTCATCCAGGTAAGACAGGGATGGCGAACCCAATGTGGTGAGTATCGAATTGACCCTGCGAATGACCTCACGTCCTTGCGCAGTGTCCGAGCAGCCAACGTAAATCGACTGATATTCCGGGGCGCCCTGGATCGGATAAAACAGCAGTTCGTCGGATGACAAACCTTGCTGACTGGCCTTGGCCTGGATTTCTGGCCAGTAGCCCAATAGCGTCGGCATACGGCCTGCATGTTGCATTTGCAGCAGGCTGCCCAACGGATCGTTACCGTAATGCATGACAATCTGGCCTGGCGGGCTCAGCTTCAGCTGGCTATCAATCAATACTCCGTAGCTGCGTTTGGCAATGACTCCAAGCTTGAGGGTTTGCGCCTTGAGCAGCCCCGGCAGGTCTACCTTGTCGTCATGGACAAAGGGTTCGATCAAATGCTGATTCTCACGCAGTATGGCCATGCCATTGCTGTGCATGATCGCAACGGGCTCGGAGTAAACGATCGAGAGGGCGCGGGCGGGATTCCAGATCAGCGCCGGATCGCAGGTCAGCGAGGGTTCTTCAAGCATCTGCAGGGCCCGAGCCCGGTTAACCCGCATTATCACGTGCTGGTATTGCGGCATGCCTGCGATCAGGGCTGGCATCACCTGGTCGACTATCCCCTTACCTTTTTGCGGGCCATGAAACACCGTTAACGGTGGCAGGTCGCGCAACAACCAGATGAGTGTGGGTGCTGCCTGACTGCCAGGGGCCCAGGCCAGAAACAATGCGGTGATCAGGCCTGCCCAAAGTCTTCGCAAGGTCGAACGCTGGGTCATGCTGCTGATCTCCTTGGGTGGCCACTAAAAATGGGCAACACGCCTAGATGGCGCCCGCTTGCTTGAGGTTGGCGATTGCTGCAGCGTCGTAACCCAGGTCGTTCAACACCTCGATGTTATGTGCACCCAGTTCGGGGCCTACCCAATCTGCCGTTCCCGGAGTATCGGAGAGCCTTGGCACGATACCGGGCATCTTGAAGTCTTTACCGTCAGGCAGTTTGGCCTGCAGGAACATTTCACGGGCCAGAAACTGTGGATCGCTGAACATGTCTTCTGCCGAGAAAATACGGCTGGCAGGCACCTGCGCTGCGCCCAGTTGTTCAAGTACCGTGGCCAGCGGCAGCGAGCCGACCCAGCGGTCAATCACGCCATACAGTTCGTCACGGCGTGCGTCACGACCATCGTTGTGTGCAAGCTCCGGGTCGTTGGCCAGATCGTCGCGCCCGATAATCTGCATAAAGCGCTTGAAAATGGCGTCGCCATTGGCGCCGATCTGTACGTGCTTGCCGTCCAGGCTGGTATGGATGGAAGAGGGCGTAATACCCGGCATGATATTGCCGGTACGTTCACGGATGAAACCGAACACATCGAACTCGGGCACCATGCTTTCCATCATGGCAAAAATCGCTTCGTAGAGCGCCACGTCTACCACCTGGCCCTGGCCGCCGTTGACCTCGCGATGACGCAAAGCCATAAGGGCACCGATCACACCCCACAGCGCGGCAATCGAGTCGCCAATCGAGATGCCTGTGCGCACTGGCGGACGATCTTCGAAACCGGTGATATAACGCAGCCCGCCCATGGATTCGCCGACCGCACCAAACCCCGGCTGATCTTTCATCGGGCCGGTCTGGCCAAAGCCGGACAGGCGCACCATCACCAGCTTGGGGTTCAGTGCATGCAGCACATCCCAACCCAGTCCGAGTTTCTCCAGAACCCCGGGGCGAAAGTTTTCGATCAGAATATCGGCGTCTGTCAGCAGCTCCTTGAGAATGCTCAGACCGTCGGGGTGTTTTAGATTCAGGGTCAGGGATTTTTTGTTGCGCGCCTGGACGAACCACCATAGCGATGTGCCTTCATACAGCTTGCGCCATTTTCGCAGCGGGTCGCCGCCGTCAGGAGATTCGACCTTGATCACCTGGGCGCCAAACTCGGCGCAAATGCGCGATGCAAATGGCCCGGCGATCAGGGTACCCAATTCAACAACTTTAAGGCCTGAAAGGGGTTTGGTGGCGAGCGGCATGTGGAATCCTTGTCCAAGGGCGAGCGAGTACAGCCTTTTAACATAGCTGGCGGCTGGCAAGAAGCTGGCCGATTCGTTCAATCACGGTGTATCGGTTAGACTTGTCGCCTTTCTCCGTATCAAGAAGCCCGTTCATGGCACAGCCGTCCACGACCTACAAGTTTGAACTCAACCTTACCGATCTCGATCGCGGGGTCTATGAAAGCGTCAAGCAGACCATCGCCCGCCACCCTTCGGAGACCGAAGAACGCATGACTGTGCGCCTTCTGGCCTACGCTTTTTGGTACAACGAGCAGCTGTCTTTTGGTCGAGGCCTGTCAGATGTAGACGAACCGGCCCTGTGGGAAAAAAGCCTGGATGACCGTGTTCTGCACTGGATCGAAGTCGGACAGCCCGATGCCGACCGTCTGACCTGGTGCTCGCGCCGTACCGAGCGCACCAGCCTGCTGGCGTATGGCAGCTTGCGTGTGTGGGAAGGGAAGGTGATTCCTGCAATCAAGAACCTGAAGAACGTCAATATCGCAGCCGTTCCGCAAGAGATTCTTGAGGTGCTGGCCAAAGATATGCCACGGGTTATCAAGTGGGACGTGATGATCAGCGAGGGTACGATTTTCGTGACAGATGATCGCGGCCAGCACGAAGTGCAACTGCAGTGGCTGCAAGGCGAACGCGGCTAAGTTCCAACCCTTTTTTACGCTTAGAGACTCTTCACCTGCTTATGCGCATCGAACCTCGTCCATTGCCTGAACCCCTGCCTTTTCTGGGCGAAATGCCAACCCTGCTGACCCGCCTTTACGCCGCACGGGGTGTGCAGTCGCAAGCTGAGCTGGACAAAAGCCTGGCGCGGTTGATCCCGTATCAGCAGCTTAAGGGCATTGATTCAGCGGTGGACTTGCTGGTGGTCGCGCTTGAGCAGCGCCAGCGCATCCTGATCGTCGGCGACTTTGACGCCGACGGCGCCACAGCCAGCACCGTGGGCATGCTGGGTCTGCGCCTGCTGGGGGCGGCCCATGTCGATTACCTGGTGCCTAACCGCTTCGAATATGGCTACGGCTTGACCCCGGAAATCGTCGAAGTTGCGCTGACCCGTACGCCGCAGCTGTTGATCACGGTCGATAACGGAATTTCCAGTATCGAAGGTGTGGCCGCAGCCAAAAAAGCTGGTTTGAGCGTGCTGGTTACCGACCACCACTTGCCGGGCAGTGAATTGCCGGCCGCGGATGCCATCGTCAACCCCAACCAGCCCGGCTGCGAGTTCCCGAGCAAGGCGCTGGCGGGGGTAGGGGTGATCTTCTATGTGCTGATCGCCTTGCGGGCGCGCTTGAACAGCCTGGGCTGGTACCAGGACAGCAAGGCGCCGAATATCGCCGAGTTGCTGGATCTGGTGGCGCTGGGCAGCGTCGCGGACGTGGTGCCGCTGGATGCGAACAACCGCATCCTGGTACACCAGGGGCTTGAGCGCATCCGTGCCGGGCGTGCCCGGCCCGGGCTCAAGGCTATTCTGGAAGTGGCCAAGCGTGACCATGCGAAAATTACCTCCACCGACCTGGGTTTTATCCTCGGGCCGCGCCTGAATGCCGCCGGGCGCCTGGACGACATGAGCCTGGGTATCGAATGCCTGCTCACCGATGACGCCAATGCCGCACGGGAAATGGCTGCGCAACTGGACGAAATGAACCAGGACCGCAAATCCATCGAGCAGGGCATGCAACGTGAAGCGCTGGCCCAGCTCAAGGATCTGACCATCGACAGCATGCCGTTTGGCCTGTGCCTGTTCGACCCCGAGTGGCATCAGGGGGTGATCGGAATTCTGGCT
This sequence comes from Pseudomonas bubulae, assembly GCF_900618535.1. Taxonomy (GTDB): domain Bacteria; phylum Pseudomonadota; class Gammaproteobacteria; order Pseudomonadales; family Pseudomonadaceae; genus Aquipseudomonas; species Aquipseudomonas bubulae. Next base: position 245,648 of record NZ_UYJA01000003.1, read on the forward strand.
TCGCGGCTCAAGGAGCGTTACTTCCGCCCGACTTTTGCCTTTGCCGATGCCGGGGATGGCATGCTCAAGGGCTCCGGCCGATCGGTACCGGGCTTTCATATTCGTGATGCACTGAGTGTGGTGGCTGCACAGCATCCGGACTTGATCAGCAAATACGGTGGCCATGCCATGGCGGCCGGGCTGACTTTGCCTGAGGCTAACTTCCCGCTGTTCTGTGAGGCCTTTGATGCTGAAGTGCGGCGTCAATTGCGTGAAGAAGACCTGACCGGGCGCATGCTGTCTGACGGCAGCCTGGCAGTGGAAGAGTTTCACCTGGAGCTGGCGCGTGCCCTGCGCAATGCCGGGCCATGGGGGCAGCACTTTCCCGAACCGCTGTTCCACGGGGTATTCCAGTTGGTGGAGCAACGCATCGTGGGGGAGCGGCATTTGAAAGTCGTGCTCAAGACCGAATGCGGCAGCGTAAAGCTCGACGGCATTGCTTTCGGGATCGACCGCGAAGTGTGGCCGAACCCGACCATTCGCTGGGTGGAACTGGCCTACAAGCTTGACCTCAACGAATTTCGCGGCAACGAAACCGTACAGTTGATGATTGCCCATATCGAGCCGCGCTAATCCGCCAATCCCCTGTGGGAGCGGGCTTGCTCGCGATGCTATCACTGCGGTTGGCCTGACAGGCCGCGGTGCCCGCATCCCGAGCAAGCCCGCTCCCACCAAAACCACCACGTCCCGTTGCGATATGAACTCCCCCTCATCCAGTGTTGTCGACTAGGCTCTTCAGAAGTACTTGGAGCCTGCCCACTGGAATTAGAGGTGACCCATGAGTCTGCTGCTCGAACCCTATACCCTGCGCCAACTGACCCTTCTTAACCGCATTGCGGTCTCGCCAATGTGCCAGTACTCCAGCGTCGATGGGCTGGCAAATGACTGGCACCTGGTCCACCTGGGCAGCCGTGCCGTTGGCGGCGCCGGGCTGATTTTTACCGAAGCCACTGCCGTCACCCCCGAAGGCCGTATCACTGCCCAGGATCTGGGCCTGTGGAACGACGAGCAGATTGAACCCCTGCAACGCATCACCCGCTTTATTCGCGCCCAGGGCGCTGTAGCCGGCATCCAGCTGGCCCATGCCGGGCGTAAGGCCAGCACCCACCGCCCCTGGTTGGGCAAGCATGGCAGCGTCAAGGTGGAGGAGGGCGGCTGGGTGCCTGTCGGGCCGTCACCCATTGCCTTCGACCCACAGCACACTGCGCCAGTGCAACTGGACGAGATCCAGATCAATGAGGTTATCCAGGCGTTCGTGGCTGCCGCCAAGCGAGCGCTGGAGGCTGGCTTCTCGGTGGTTGAAGTACATGCTGCTCATGGTTACTTGTTGCATCAATTTCTTTCACCGTTGAGCAACCAGCGACGTGACCAATACGGCGGTTCGTTCGAGAATCGCATCCGTCTGGTGTTGGAAGTCACCGAGGCCGTGCGCGGTGTATGGCCGCAGGAGCTACCGCTGTTTGTGCGGGTCTCGGCCACCGACTGGGTGGAAGACGGCTGGAACCCTGACGAAACCGTCGAACTGGCACGACGCCTCAAGGCATTGGGCGTGGACCTGATCGACGTGTCTTCGGGCGGTACCGCAGCCAATGCCGAGATTCCGGTGGGGCCAGGCTACCAGACCCGTTTTGCCGAGCGCGTGCGCAAGGAGGCCTGCATTGCCACCGGTACGGTGGGCATGATCACCGAACCGGCCCAGGCCGAGCATATTTTGCGTACCGGGCAGGCCAACCTGATCCTGCTGGCGCGTGAACTGTTGCGTGACCCGTATTGGCCGTTGCATGCAGACGATGACCTGGGCGGTAAAAAGGCCATCTGGCCAGCCCAGTACCAGCGCGCGACCCATCGCGACCAACCGATTCATGAGTCCGACCTGCGCGACTGATAGCCAGTGCTCTTTACGATAAACCTGCCTGCGGGCGGGTTTTCTGGCGCCCCCTGACCCTGTTAAGAGAGGATGCTTATGAGTTTGCTCGACCAACTGCTTAAATCCGGCCAACAGATGCTGGCGAAAAAAACCGGCGCCCAAGGCAGCGCCTCCCGTGACGATAAAGGCGGCCTGGGTGACCTGCTCGGGTCTGGTGGCCTGGGCGGCCTGCTTTCCGGCGCGGGTGGCGGCGCTCTGGCAGCCAGTGCCCTGGGGCTGCTGCTGGGCAACAAGAGTGCGCGCAAGTACGGTGGTCAGGCACTGACCTATGGCGGCCTTGCCGCCCTGGGCGTTCTGGCCTACAAGGCCTACGGCAACTGGCAGGCCAATCAGGGCACGGCACCGCAGACCGAGCCGCAAACCATTGACCGTGTTCCGGCGCCGCAAGTGGAGCAACACAGCCAGGCGATCCTCAAGGCCCTGGTGGCTGCTGCCAAGGCTGATGGGCATGTGGATGAGCGTGAGCGCCAACTGATCGATGGCGAGTTGAACAAACTCAATGGCGACCCTGCATTGCGCCAATGGCTGCAAGCTGAACTGAACAAGCCGCTGGACCCGGCAGAGGTTGCCAGAGCTGCCAGCACCCCGGAAATCGCGGCCGAAATGTATATCGCCAGCCTGATTCTGGTGGATGAAGAACATTTCATGGAGCGCGCCTATCTGGAAGAGCTGGCCAAACAGCTCAAGCTCGACCCGGGGCTCAAGATCGAGCTGGAAGCCCAGGTCAAGCAGGCGCAGGGCTAGCGCACTCTGTGGGGCGAGCCTGCATCACGATGCAGGCGCCGCAACATGCTTGTTTTAGACGCTCCGAGCCGCAACGGCCCGGGGCGTTTTTTTATGCTTCGTGGCTTCGATCCACTGCAACTTCCCCGTCATAATCCCCTGTTAGCCTGCCCGCCAGAAATAATTTGTTACGTGTAATCAGGAAGCCGCAATGAGCGACAAGAAAGACCAGGACACCCAATGCCCTGCCGACAGCAGCCGCCGTCGCTTCCTCGCCGGTGCTGCCGCACTGGGCGTTGGCGCGGCCACCTTGAGCGCTTGCGGCAGCAGTCAGCATGAACCCCCCGTCAGGCCGCAACCGCTGACCCCGGCCGAGCTGGACAAAAAGCTCCACGAACAGGTCAAGACCATCGTGGTGATCTATGCCGAGAACCGCAGCTTCAACAACCTGTTTGCAAATTTCCCCGGTGTCGAGAAGCCGTTGTCGGCCCTCAAACCCGCCGACTACCAGCAACGCGACCGTGATGGCAGCCTGCTACAGACCCTGCCACCGATATGGGGCGGGCTGCTGCAAGTGGGACCGCAGACGGTAGATGGCGTGACCTATGCGCCGGGTGAGCAGTTTCAGGAGAACCTGCCCAACGCCCCCTTCGCGCTGAAAGGGCCGAATCAGCAAGATCTGCCGTTGAATCTGGTGACCCGCGACCTGTGGCATGTGTTCTATCAGAACCAGATGCAGATCAACGATGGCAAGAACGACCAGTTCGTGGCCTGGGGGGATTCCGGCGGCTTGCCCATGGGCTACTACGCCCAGTCGCAGTATTCGCTGCGTCTGTGGGACGTAGCCCGTGAATTCGTACTGTGCGACAACTTCTTCCAGGGGGCTTTTGGCGGTTCGTTCCTTAACCACCAATACCTGATCAGCGCAGCGGTGCCGTTCTATCCGAACGCGAATACCTCTGTTGCCGAGGCGCAGATTGCTGTTTTGCAGGGCGATGACCCTGCCGGTACACGCTTGAAGGCTCTGGACAAATCCCCGGCCAGCGCCATGACCGGCGCCGCGCAGTTCGGCCCCAGCGCTCTTACTCCGGACGGTTTTGCAGTCAACACCATGGCGCCGCCTTACTGGCCGACCTGGATCCGCGACCCCGAGCGTCCCGACTATGCCAAGTCCGACCTGCCAAGCGTACTGGTGCCACAAAGCCATGAGCATATCGGCGACAAACTGAGCAAAAAGAACATTGACTGGGCCTGGTACGCGGGGGCCTGGCAGGCCACGCTGGAGCAGTTCAAGGGCTCGGACGGGATCCCCAAGATCCCCAACTTCCAGTACCACCACCAGCCATTCAACTACTTTGTTCAACAAGGCCCGCAGAACCCGCAGGAGCGCAGCAAGCGCCTGCGCGACGCAGGCCTGGGCGATGAGTCCGGCAGCAACCGCTTTCTGGCTGACGCCGAGGCTGGCAGCCTGCCAGCCGTGAGTTTCTACAAGCCTCAGGGCAACCTCAACCTGCACGCTGGCTATGCCGATGTGGCTGCTGGTGACCGGCACCTTGACCGTGTGCTCAAGGTGCTGCGCAACAGCCCGCAATGGCAAAACATGGTGATCGTGCTTACCGTGGACGAAAACGGTGGCTGGTGGGATCACGTTGCACCGCCCAAAGGTGATCGCTGGGGGCCGGGTACAAGGATTCCGGCTCTGGTGGTATCACCTTTCGCACGCAAGGGGACGGTGGATCACACGGTGTATGACACCGCTTCGATTCTGCGCCTGATTAGCCGGGTGCATCAGCTGGAAGTGCTGGATGGCCTCAAGCAGCGTGACGATGCCATGAAGGCGCGGGGGCAAGCGCCCATGGGCGACCTGACCAATGCATTGATGTTTTGACAACAGCCCCCCACAGGTTTGAAGTTTTGCATGTAGGAATTTTTGTCTATTGCTGTGAGATCTGTCTCAACGCCTGTACGAATCATTGCTTACCCTCGGCTATACTCACCTTCATTTGAATGGCACCCGAGGATCGACTGTGAAGAACTGGACGTTACGCCAACGCATCTTGGCGAGCTTTGCTGTAATCATCGCCATTATGCTGCTGATGGTTGTTGCGTCTTACTCGCGCCTGCTGTCGATCGAAACCAGTGAAGAAAAGGTGCAAACCGACTCGATTCCCGGGGTCTATTACAGTTCGATGATTCGTAGCGCCTGGGTCGACAGCTATGTCCTGACCCTGGAGCTGGTGGGCTCGCTTAATCAGCGTGACCTGACCAACGAAGACCGCAAGTTGTACGCCAGCTACGAAGACCGCTTGAACAAAGAACTGGATAACTATCGCGGCACTATTTTTGAAGGTGAAGACAGGGCCCACTTCGACGACTTCGAGCGTCTGCATGGAGAGTACGGCGTGGTGTTGGCGAAAATTCTTGATCTCTATCAGAACAAGGATTACGCCCAGGCCCACAAGGTGCTTAGTGAGCAACTGGCTCCAGCCTGGATGGAAGGCCGCAAGTTGCTCAACAGCATCATTGAAGGCAACAGCGAGTCGGCCAAGCTCGCCACTGACAATATTGGTCACGCCGTATTGACTGCCAAGATCAGCATGATCATTTCCCTGGTTATTGCCGTACTTGCAGCAGCGCTGTGTGGCTTCCTGTTGCTGCGCGCAATCATGTCGCCGATGCAGCGTATCGTCACGATTCTGGAAGTGATGCGTTCCGGTGACCTGAGCTCGCGCTTGAATCTGGAGCGCAAGGACGAGTTTGGCGCGGTGGAAACCGGCTTCAACGACATGATGGCCGAGCTGACTACGTTGGTGTCCCAGGCCCAGCGCTCTTCGGTGCAGGTCACTACGTCGGTTACGGAAATTGCCGCTACCTCCAAGCAACAACAGGCCACAGCCACTGAAACCGCAGCCACCACTACGGAAATAGGTGCAACTTCCCGGGAAATTGCCGCCACGTCCCGTGATCTGGTGCGCACCATGACCGAAGTGACCTCGGCAGCCGACCAGGCCTCGATCCTGGCCGGTTCCGGGCAGCAGGGCCTGGCCCGCATGGAAGAAACCATGCACTCGGTGATGGGGGCTGCCGATCTGGTCAACGCCAAGCTGGCGATCCTCAACGAGAAGGCCGGTAACATCAACCAGGTGGTGGTGACCATCGTCAAGGTCGCCGACCAGACCAATTTGCTGTCGCTTAACGCGGCCATTGAAGCTGAAAAAGCCGGTGAATACGGCCGCGGTTTTGCTGTGGTTGCTACCGAAGTGCGCCGTTTGGCCGACCAGACTGCCGTGGCTACCTACGATATCGAGCAGATGGTGCGCGAGATTCAGTCGGCAGTGTCGGCGGGCGTGATGGGCATGGACAAGTTCTCTGAAGAAGTACGCCGCGGCATGTCCGAAGTGCAGCAAGTGGGCGAGCAGCTGTCGCAGATCATCCATCAGGTTCAGGCCCTGGCGCCGCGTGTACTGATGGTCAATGAAGGCATGCAGGCTCAAGCTACGGGCGCCGAGCAGATCAACCTTGCGCTGGTGCAATTGGGTGATGCCAGCAGCCAGACCGTTGAGTCCCTGCGTCAGGCCAGCTTCGCGATCGACGAATTGAGTCAGGTTGCCGTTGGGTTGCGCAGCGGCGTTTCGCGTTTCAAAGTCTGATGAGCGAGCTTTCAGCCAAAAAACCGGGCGCCAAGGTGTCGCAAAAACGCCTGTTTCTGGTGTTTTATATTGGTAACGAGCGCTATGCACTGGCCGCTGGCGATGTGGTCGAAGTGTTGCCGCGCTTGCCACTCAAGCCCATAGCCCATGCCCCCGAGTGGGTAGCGGGGGTTTTTGCTCATCGTGATCGAATGGTTCCGGTGATCGATATCAGTGCCATGACCTTTGGCACCGCCGCCGTAGCCCGCACCAGCACCCGGCTGGTGCTGGTCAATTATCGCGGGCAATTGCTCGGCCTGCTGCTTGAACAGGCCAGTGACACCTTGCGCTGCGATCCGGCGGAGTTTCAGCCCTACGGTGTCGATAACCGCGATGCGCCTTACCTGGGACCGGTGCGTAAAGATGAGGCCGGGCTGTTGCAGTGGTTAAGTGTCGACGATCTGCTCAGCCCTGCGGTGTCTGCTCTGCTTTTTGCCCAGGGCGAAGATGACACCTGCGTCCAGGTGGCGCCATGAGTCTTGATCAGCGTTTTTTTGACTATTTGAAGCAGCGCATCGGCCTGGATGTGGCATCGGTCGGCCCGGCGATTATCGAACGTGCCGTACGCCAGCGCTGCATTGCATTGGGCATGGCTGATAACGATCGCTACTGGCAGCGCCTGCTCAGTTCCCAGGATGAACAGCAAGCCCTGATCGAATCGGTGATCGTGCCCGAGACCTGGTTCTTCCGTTACCCCGAATCCTTTGCCACCCTGGGCCGCCTGGCCAGGCAGCGCCTGGCGGAAATCGGCAGCCGACGCCCGTTGCGTATCCTGAGTCTGCCGTGTTCGACCGGCGAAGAGCCGTATTCGATTGCCATGGCACTGTTCGATGCCGGCTTTGCTGCACACCAATTCAAGGTCGACGCCCTGGATGTCAGTCCGCTTTCGGTGCAGCGTGCGCAAAACGCGCTGTATGGCAAAAACTCCTTTCGAGGCCAGCCAACAGATTTTCGTGAGCGCTACTTCTGTGTCGAGAGCGATGGTTATCAGTTGTCGGAGCGGGTCTGCGGGCAGGTCAGCTTCACCGCAGGCAATCTGCTGGATCCGATACTGCTCGCCAGCCACGAGCCTTATGACTTTGTGTTCTGCCGCAACCTGTTGATCTACTTTGATCTTAAAACCCAGCAGCAGGCCCTGGATGTGCTCAAGCGCCTGACCCGTGATGATGGTGTTTTATTTATAGGTCCGGCCGAAGGCAGCTTGCTCAACCGGCTGGGCATGCGTTCGATCGGTGCTCCGCAGTCATTTGCCTTTTGCCACAATCATGAGCCATTGCCGGCAGCTCGCCCTGTGCTTGCCGAACTCAAGCCACTGACGCGACCAAAAGCGCCAGCGCCTGTGCCGACACCGGTCAGCCGGCCTTTTGCCCCGCGCGTGCAAGCCCCGGTCGGGCAAAAATCGGCTTCGCCAGTGGATGGGCCGGGTCTGTTGCTTGAACAGATTGCCAGCCTGGCCAATGAAGGCAAAAGCCTTGAGGCGCGTGCGGTCTGCGAACAGTTCTTGCAGCGGCATGACCCGCAGGCCGAGGTGTTTTACTGGTTGGGCCTGCTCAGCGATGTGCAGGGCCAGACCTCAGAGGCCCAGGGCTTCTATCGCAAGGCGCTGTACCTGGAACCCCAGCATTCGGAAGCGCTGGCCCATCTGGCAGCGCTGTTGGCTTCACAAGGCGATGAAGCAGGCGCCCGGCGCTTGCACGAGCGCGCAGCCCGTAACGGGCGTTCCACTCAAAGTGAGCGTAAACAATGAGCGCTTTAGCAGCACAGAGCTTGATTCACTCCGAAGCGCAGGCCATTGATGACTGCTGGAACCGCATTGGCATCTACGGTGACAAAAGCTGCCCGTTGCTGCCCCAGCATATCCATTGCCGCAACTGCGACACGTATGCTGCTGCCGCGACCCGTTTGCTCGACCGCTATTCATTTGAGCAGCAAAGCCAGGAGCTTTATGCCCCGCAGGCCCATGAGCAAAAGGTTGCAACCTGCTCACTGGTGATTTTCCGCCTGAGTGAGGAGTGGCTGGGGCTGCCCACGCGTTGCCTGGATGAAGTGGCACCGATGCAAACCATTCACTCCCTGCCGCACCAGCGTTCCCGGGCCTTGCGCGGTGTGGCCAATGTGCGCGGTACTCTGGTGCCGTGCCTGTCGCTGGTTGAACTGCTGGGGCTTGACCCAGCCACGCCGGGAGCCTCATCGCAGCGGGTGATGCCGCGCATGCTGATTGTGGCCGCCCACGGTGGAGCCGTGGTGCTGCCGGTGGATGAGGTGGATGGCATTCATAATATTGCCGAGGGCGACATCAATGCTGCATCGCTCTCCGGCGAGCATGTCAGCGCCAAATACACCCGGGGTGTGCTGCAGTGGAAAACCCGCAGCCTGCGTTTACTGGATGAAGAGCAACTGTTGAGCGCAATCACCCGGAGCCTGACATGACCCCCGAGCAAATGCGCGACGCCTCGCTGCTTGAGCTGTTCAGCCTGGAGGCCGAGGCGCAAACCCAGGTGCTCAACGAAGGCCTGCTGGCGCTGGAACGCAACCCGACCCAGGCTGACCAGCTGGAAGCCTGCATGCGCGCGGCCCACTCGCTCAAGGGCGCAGCCCGGATTGTCGGGGTGGATGCCGGGGTCAGCGTGTCCCATGTCATGGAAGACTGCCTGGTCAGTGCCCAGGAAGGCCGTTTGTACCTGCAACGCGAACACATTGATGCCTTGTTGCAAGGTACCGACCTGCTGATGCGCATTGCCACCCCCGGCAACACTGTCACGCCTCACGACATCGACGCCTATGTGGCGCACATGAATGAGCTGCTGGATCCGTCTGCCCCCGGTGCGCGGGTGGCGCCGCCCGAATTTGACGTGTCGCAGCTGTTGTTGATGCCCTCGCCAGCAGTACCCGAATTTGCGCCAGAACCTGTGGTTGAGCGTCAGGTCGAGGTGCCAGCCGAGCCGGCAGCGGAGCCAGCACGTCGCCCCCAGCGTCTGACCGAAAGCGGCGAGCGGGTACTGCGGGTCACGGCCCAGCGCCTTAACAGCCTGCTCGATCTGTCGAGCAAATCCCTGGTGGAAACCCAGCGCCTCAAGCCCTTTCTGGTGACATTGCAACGGCTTAAACGCATGCAAAGCACCAACTTGCGGGCCATGGACACGCTCAATGAACACCTCAAGGTCTCGGGCATCAGCCATGAAGCCGAGCAGGCACTGGTCGATGCCCGGCAGATGCTGGCCGAGTCCCAGCACCTGCTCAGCGAGCAGACCGCCGAACTTGACGAATTTTGCTGGCAGGCTGGCCAGCGTGCGCAATTGCTCTACGACACTGCACTGGCGTGTCGCATGCGGCCCTTCGCCGATGTGCTGGTCGGGCAGGAGCGCATGGTGCGTGATTTGGGTCGCGCCCTGGGCAAGCAGATCCGCCTGGAAATCGAAGGCGAGAAAACCCAGGTTGACCGCGACGTGCTGGAAAAGCTCGAAGCACCCTTGATCCATTTATTGCGCAATGCCGTCGACCACGGTATTGAAACCCCGGAACAGCGCTTGCTGGCGGGTAAACCGGCCGAAGGCCTGATCCGCCTGCGCATCTCCCATCAGGCCGGTCTGCTGGTGCTGGAGTTGAGCGATGACGGTGCCGGTGTCGATCTGGACCGTTTGCGTCGCACCATCGTCGAGCGTCAGTTGTCCACCGAGGAGACGGTGGCGCAACTGAGCGAAGAAGAGCTGCTGACCTTTCTGTTTTTACCCGGTTTCAGTCTGCGCGACACCGTCACCGAAGTATCGGGGCGCGGTGTGGGGCTGGATGCCGTACAGCATATGGTGCGCCTGTTGCGCGGTGCCATTGTGCTGGAGCACACCCCCCAGCATGGCAGCCGCTTCCATCTTGAAGTGCCGTTGACTCTGTCGGTGGTGCGCAGCCTGGTGGTTGAAGTGGCCGACGAAGCCTATGCCTTCCCGCTGGCCCATATCGAGCGCATGCGCGACCTGGAGCCCGACGACATCGTGCAGCTCGAAGGCCGTCAGCACTTCTGGCATGAAGGCCGCCATGTGGGGCTGGTTGCCGCCAGCCAATTGTTGCAGCGCCCTGCCAGCCAGAGCGATGACGAAACCCTCAAGGTGGTGGTGATTCGCGAACGCGACGCGGTCTATGGCGTGGCCGTTGAGCGCTTTATCGGCGAGCGCACCCTGGTGGTCCTGCCCCTTGATCCGCGTCTGGGCAAGGTCCAGGACATTTCCGCCGGGGCCTTGCTGGATGATGGTTCACCGGTGCTGATCGTAGATGTCGAAGACATGCTGCGTTCGGTAGACAAACTGCTTAATACCGGGCGTCTTGAGCGTATCGACCGGCGTAACCGGCACACCGCCGAATTGACCCGCAAACGTATTCTGGTGGTGGATGACTCATTGACGGTGCGCGAACTGCAACGCAAGTTGCTGATTAACCGTGGTTATGAAGTGGCTGTGGCGGTTGACGGCATGGACGGCTGGAACGCGCTGCGTGCCGAACATTTCGATTTGTTGATTACCGACATCGATATGCCGCGCATGGATGGCATCGAACTGGTTACCCTGTTGCGTCGCGATAACCGATTGCAATCAATGCCGGTGATGGTGGTGTCGTACAAAGATCGTGAAGAAGACCGTCGGCGCGGCCTGGATGCAGGCGCCGACTATTATCTAGCCAAAGCGAGTTTCCATGACGATGCCCTGCTCGACGCAGTGGTTGAACTCATTGGTGGAGCCCAGACATGAGAATCGCCATCGTCAACGATATGCCCCTGGCGGTTGAGGCCTTGCGCCGGGCGCTGGCGTTCGAACCCGCGCACCATGTGATCTGGGTTGCCGGTGATGGTCAGGAGGCGGTGCGCCTGTGCGCCGAGAACACCCCGGACCTGATTCTGATGGACTTGATCATGCCGGTCATGGACGGCGTCGAGGCCACGCGCCGGATCATGGCTGAAAGCCCTTGTGCGATTGTGATTGTCACCATCGACCGCGAGCAGAATGTGCACCGTGTTTTTGAGGCCATGGGCTTTGGTGCGCTGGATGTGGTGGATACCCCCGTGCTGGGCGGCAGCAACCCCAGAGAGGCGGCGGCGCCTTTGCTGCGCAAGATACTCAATGTTGGCTGGTTGATGGGGCAGAGTGAGAAACGGGTCAAGCCGGTAGTGACCCATGCTCGTGTACCGGGTGTGCGGGCAGGGCTGGTGGCCATCGGTTCGTCGGCAGGTGGTCCGGCTGCACTTGAAACCCTGCTTAAAGGTCTGCCGAGAAACTTTGAGGCAGCTATCGTACTGGTTCAGCACGTTGATCAGGTGTTTGCTGCAGGTATGGCCGAGTGGCTGAGCACTTCGTGCGGACTTGATGTGCGCCTGGCCCGCGACGGGGAGACGCCGCAGGTGGGCACCGTGCTGCTGGCGGGCACCAATCACCATATCAGGCTATTGAAAAATGGCACGCTGGCTTACACCGCCGAGCCGGTCAATGAGATTTATCGGCCATCGATCGATGTTTTTTTTGAAAGTGTTGCCCGCTACTGGAATGGTGAAGCGGTGGGAGTGCTGTTGACCGGCATGGGGCGTGACGGGGCTCAAGGTCTTAAACTCATGCGCCAGCAGGGGTTTCTCACCATTGCCCAGGATCAGCAGAGCAGCTCGGTGTACGGAATGCCCAAAGCGGCAGCGGCCATCGATGCCGCAGTCGAGATTCGCCCATTGGACAAGATTGCGCCACGCTTGCTGGAGAAATTTGCCAAATGACTGGTAGAACCCGGCAAGAGTGGCTTGAAGGCAGTAATTCAGGTGAACGCGCATGAGCGACTTGCAGTTGGACGACGTTAAAACTGATGAAAACGCGGCCATGGTGTTGCTGGTAGACGATCAGGCAATGATCGGCGAAGCCGTGCGCCGAGGGTTGGCCCTTGAACAGAACATTGATTTTCACTTCTGTGCCGACCCGCACCAGGCCATTGCCCAGGCTATCCGCATCAAGCCGACGGTGATTTTGCAGGATCTGGTGATGCCGGGCCTGGACGGCTTGAGCCTGGTGCGCGAATACCGCAACCACCCGGCGACGCAAAATATCCCGATTATCGTGTTGTCCACCAAAGAGGACCCGTTGATCAAAAGCGCGGCGTTCTCGGCCGGGGCCAATGATTACCTGGTGAAGCTGCCGGACAACATCGAACTGGTGGCGCGTATCCGCTATCACTCGCGCTCCTACATGACGCTGTTGCAGCGTGATGCTGCCTACCGTGCGCTACGGGTCAGCCAACAGCAATTGCTGGACACCAATCTGGTGCTGCAACGGCTGATGAACTCCGATGGCCTGACCGGGCTGTCCAACCGCCGCCACTTTGATGAATACCTTGAGCTGGAATGGCGTCGCGCCATGCGTGAGCAGAACCAATTGTCGTTGTTGATGATCGATGTTGATTACTTCAAATCATACAACGACTCATTTGGCCATCTGGACGGCGATGAAGCGTTGCGCAAGGTGGCGGCGGGCATCCGTGATGCCAGCAGCCGGCCATCTGACTTGCCGGCCCGTTATGGCGGTGAGGAATTTGCCATTGTACTGCCCAACACTTCCCAGGGCGGCGCGCGGCTGGTGGCAGAAAAACTGCGCATGGCGGTTGAAGCGATGAAAATCCCGCATATTTCGCCGACAGCAGGCTCCAGCCTGACCATCAGTATTGGCCTGTCGACCATGACCCCGCAGCAGGGTAGCAACTGCCGTGAGCTGATTTCGGCGGCGGACAAGGGGCTTTACCTGGCCAAGAAGAATGGGCGTAATCAGGTGGGTATTGAGTGATTGCTCTCAAGACCTTGTCGCTTGCATCGCAGGCAAGCCAGCTTCCACAGGTTTTGTGTCGTTCACACAGCCGGAGTGCTTACAGCACTGTCGTGGGAGCGAGCCTGCGCGCGATGGCATCAACGGTGACTGCTTTGCCGCACGCTACAGGTTTCCCGGGAGCAGGCGGGCCAGGGTAGTCCTAAGGGTATCCACCAGGGTGCGGGTGGTCTGGTCGATTTCGATATTGACCCGGTCGCCCACCCGCAAGCTGCTCAAATTGGTCAGGGCGAGTGTTTGCGCAATCAGGTTGACCGTCACCCAGTGCCGCTCTTCATCCAGGCTATCGATGGTGAGGCTGCAGCCATGCATACCGACAAAACCCTTTTTGAACAGGTAGGCAAAGGTCGACGCATCCAGCTGGAGTTGCGCAGTCACCGTTTCGCCCAGTGGCTGCCACGACACGACCTGCGCGGTACTTTCAACATGGCCGTACAGTGCGTGCCCGCCATTCTCATCGCCAGTTCGATGTGAGCGTTCAATATTGACCTGCTCATCGATACTCAAGTGTTTGAGTGTCGTGATTTCGGCCGTTCGGTGAGAAATATCAAACGTCGCGGTGCCTGCAGAGTAGGCAACGACGGTCAGGCAGGTGCCGTTGACCGACACGCTGGCACCGATATCAACGTTTTCGAATAGAGAGGCTTTCTGGGCCAGGACGATACGTTTGTGCCCAGCCTGCGTGTGCACCGACAGCACCCGGGCAGTGCCTTGAACAATTCCGGTATACATCAGGCAGCCCTCCTTTTAAGCAGCATCAAGCCAGTGGAATACGCGGTTTTGTATTCTGCGGCGCAATAGTGCTCATAGAGTTTTTGATAGTAAGCGGCGATTGCCAGGTCGCGGACGCTTTCTTCGAACTGGCCATAGACCACGGAGCCGCTACCCAGGTGCCAATCCCTGAAATCTTCAAACGTCTTGAAGTGCACGGGTTCCTCGATACGGTGCGAGCGAATGATCTCGAAACCGTGAAGTGCCGTGACAAGGGAGTGCCTGTTGAACCTGAAATCATCGAATACCACGGGCTCGGCAATACAGGGGTATTGCTGGCGGATAGCGGTCAGCACCCGCTCCTGGATTGATCGCTCACCTTGTACATAATCGAAGTCGAACGCACAGGATAAATATAAGTAACCGCCCGGTTTCAAAGCCCTGAATAATTTATCGATAACGGTTTGTTCGTTGGGAATAAACCAATGCAGGCAGGCGGCACAGACGGCTGCGTCAAACGCTGGCCAGTGTTCGAGGGAACAGTCCAGGAAGTCGCTGACCATAAATCTGATATTGGGTGCTGCATGAGCGCGGTTGGCGTACGCAATCATGTCAGCGGAAATATCAATGCCCACGTACTGCTCAATCTTTTCTTTGTCCGTGAAGAGCAGGGTATTACCGGTTCCGCACCCGACATCCAGCAATGTGCCTTGGGGGGGCGCGAACGACAGCAATAGTTTCAAACAGCGTCTCTGCAGGTTTTTGGAGGTGCGTTGATAATTTTCGGGAGTAAACCAGACATTCTCCATTTTCTGTTTCCTCGTATCAGTCAACGATAGGGGGCAAGCCATAGCGACCTTGTCCAGGTTGCAGTCCTAGTTGTTCCCTGACCTGCCTGGGGGTGGCGGGTGTCAACTCCTGCAGGTTGGCAATGGCGGTGATGCGCTCGAGCAGGCTGCGATTACTCGCCAGGGTGGTGCGTTTATGGTCGAGCCAGATATTGTCTTCAAGGCCGATGCGGATGCCGTGACCAGAGGCGAGAGCCAGGGTATTGCTGCGCAGTTGATAGCTGCCCAGCCCGGCGAAAGAACTGACGACATTGCCCGGCAGTGAGCTGGTAATGGCTGCCATATGCGCAAAACTGGGCTGTGCGCCAAAAATATTGCCCAGCAAAATATTGGCGTAGACAGTGGGCGGCATTAACGATTTTTTGATCAGGCAATGCAGGTAGTTCGACATGCCGCTATCAAATATCTCAACCTCGGGCGAGATGCCTTTTAGCGCCATTTGTTCGGCGAGGTAGTTGATTGTCGCCGGGGCATTAATGCTGGGCTGCGTGGAAAAGTTCATGGACGACAAGGTCAATGAACCCATATCGGGTTTTGCGTCACCGTCCAATGACAGGGGCAGCGCTCTGAGAGTTGGATCGGAAATGTTTCGACCACTGAGTGAGGCGCATAAAATCAGTTGTTTATTATATTTTCTGATGCCTTCGAAGAGAGTGGCAAATGTGTTGAGGTCGCAGGTCGGTTCGCCGGTTTTTTGATCCCTGGCGTGCAGGTGCGCAATGGACGCACCCAGTTCGGCGGCCATCAATACATCGTCGATAATTTCTGAGGTGCTGATGGGTGTGTGGGGGTTCATCTGCTTTGTCGGTAGCATGCCTGTAGGTGAAAAATTCAGAATGTAAGTGCTCATTGCGATCACCATTTTTTGTTTTTCAAGTTGATCGTATGGTGTTTTTTATTGATTTTGCTGCGCAGGTAGTCCTCGTTTTCGACGGTCAGGAAAACCCCGGAGGGCAGGGTGGTATTGATGGTGATATCGCAATTTTCCAGGGCCAGGATTTTTGCCGGGTTGTTGGTAATCAGGTCGATGTGATGAATATGCAGGGCCTTGAGCATGGCCCCCGCACTTTCAAACTCTCTCAAGTCATCGGCGTACCCGAGCATCTCGTTGGCAGTGAAGGTATCAATGCCCTGGTTTTGCAGCAGGTAGGCATCGAACTTGGAGTACAGGCCAATACCGCGCCCTTCCTGACGCAGATAGATCAATACGCCACCCCCTCGCGCGGCTATTTGCGACAGGGCTTCTTTGAGCTGGGCGCCGCAATCGCAACGCTTTGAGCCGAATACATCGCCTGTCAGGCACTCGGAATGAACCCGGGTGAGTACGGGAGTGGTTTGACAGTCACCAATCAATAGCGCGAAGTGTTCTTTATCGACACCTTCAAAGGACACAAATCGGGTGAGTTGAGGAACGCCCTCTATCGGAATTTCAACGGTGGTTTTCAACGTCAATGCTTTCATCTTCAGCTCCTTGCGTAACACCACATGAGTACGGGACATACCCAGGTTTTCCGTTAATCGGACTTGAAGTGCATGGGGTCGATATGGCTCCTGTTTGAGTTGGGCAGGCGCAGTGCGCCCAGCACGGTAAGAAGTGACGCAAGCGTCACGGTGGACATGCCGATCGTGAAGAACGGCAGGTGTTCGGGAATAAAGAAGGCACTCAGAAGGGCAGGTACTGCCTGGCCGATCAGGGCGTTGTGTTGCATCACCGAACTGATCAGGATATTGGCGTGATGCATGCGGTGCTGTTGCACATTGCGCAGTGCGGTGGATGAGTAGCCGAGAAATTGAAATGAGCGTGCGCAACCGTGTAGAAAACACATCAACCACAGTGCCGGTAGTTGGCTGAGCAGTGGCGGGAAAAGAAACAGGCCCAACGTGACGGATGTCGTCAGTGCCGAATAGATGAAATAGCGTTTCAGGCAGCGGCAGCCCGTTAATAGCCGGACTGCCAGTGGTTTTGAAACAAGGTTGCCGGCGAAAATAAACAACAGGCAGTGGCCAATCGAAACGGGCGAATAATTCGAGTTTTTCATGAGGTGAATAATCAGCAGCGTTGGAAATGCATAAATGCTGATACGGAACAAACTGCCGGAGAAAATGTTGAACTTGAACGCCGGATCATTGAGCAAGGACAAATCAAACAATTGCGCCTTCGCGTGCTGGTGCAGCCTTGTGCACAGTCGTTTGCTGCCATAGAGCATTGCACCTGCGGCCAGAACGCTGCAGAAGAGCCAGTTATTCGAAGCCGCCATAAACATCATGAACAAGGCCGATGAGGACAGTGCCCATAGTGCGTAGGCATGTTTATCAAGCTGTAAACGCGGGGTTTCAGGGGCAGGCAGTGAGTACAGGGTGATGCGGCAGGCAATAATCAATCCTGCGGCAAAGAGTCCGATAGAGGCAAAAATCAGTCGCCAGTTGCCGATGTTTAACAGCAGGTTGGCCATATAGGGGGCAACCATCGGGGCGACGAGCGCAGGCGCAATCAGCCAGGCCATGGTTTTGGGAATGGCAATCTTCGGGGTGTTGGCCAGGATCAAGGCTCGTCCGGCAGGTACCACCAACGCACTGCCAAAGCCCTGGACAAGGCGGGCGATGCACAGCAGGTAAATATTCTGGCTGATGGCGCAGGCCAGGGAGGCGAGGCAAAAAATCGCCAGGCCGCACAGGAATTGTTGGGCAAGCGCGAAACGGTTGAACAAATGCCCGCTCAGGGGCAGGAACAAGACCAGGGCCAGTAGATAGGTGGCCAGTGACAGTGTCACGCCGCTGATGCTGGCGCCCAGGTCGTTGGCCATGGGGATGATGGCCATCAGCATGATGGTTGCATCCAGTACTTCCAGAAAGAAAGCACTGGCGACAGTCAGTATGGCTGCATGGCCTGAACCGCAACTGTGAGCCTTCATACCGCCAGCGCCACACCGCTGCCACGAGGGTCTGCAGCGGCGAACACCTGACCGGTCAGGGTGTTGATGCCAGCCAGCTGTACCACCCCGAATTTATCGGATAGCCCGTGAGTACAGGTAAATATCGGGTTCGTTTGTGCGGATTCGCTTAAATAGGTAATGCCGTTTGTCTTCGGGTGCCGGCCCAGATTGGCAAAGCGCGGGCTCGACAGGGCGGTTTGAACCGGGCATTGCTCAGCGATAATTTTGTAGATGACGTACGCCAGTGTCTGGGACTGCACAGGCCCCCCGGATGTACCAATGATAAATTCCAGGTGATCGGTGGTGACGCGCACGCAGTTGGTGGTGTGTTTGGCGGCTGTGTTGCCTTTGAAGGTCGAACCCAGATGGGGGCCATTGAATGAGAATGCCCGGTTGCTCAGGATAATGCCTGTGTCATCGATCTCGAACAGTGACCCCAGGGGGGTAAAGATGGAGTTGGTTATGCCGGTCAGGGTCCCGTCGGCCTCGGCACATGCCATAAAGATGGTGTGGGAGGGTTTGGACAATTGAGGCACAGGTTCGGGGTTGTCGAATTTGAGCTGTTGATAGATCAGGGCGGCCTGTTGGCTCAGGCTGTCATCGCTGTGCGTCTCTGAAGAAAGCGGCGATGCCACCCAGCTGTCGATCAGCCCGGCTGCCGTACAGAGCTGTGCCGGTGTGAGCAAGGCCGTGTCTTCGGCACTCCACTGGTAGACTTTCAAGAGCAGGAACAGCTCTTTCCATGGACTGTTACTGCCATGCGCCGTGACATTGGCGTGCATGAAGGTGGTTTTTTTTACTTCAGAGGGGTTAGGGGTAAAGTCGGAAAAATCTTCAGGTGTATACAAATGCGGGTCGCAGGTCGACAGCGCGTCAAATACCTGCGCCGCCAACTGCCCCCTGTACATGGATGCAAAACCTTCACGCGCCAAAGTGGCCAGGGTTTGACGGTAGAAGGGCGCTGGATCTTGCTGTTGAATAAAGTATTTGTTCCATTGTGAAAATCGTGTCTGTCTGAGTGAGTCTTTAGTGCTGTTATCAAACGCCTGAATCAAACTGCTGGACGCCACCACGCCATGTTTCAAGTCATTGTTGTGCAGGTGTTTAAATACGCCGTTCAAGTCGATGTCATGTAGGCGTGTATAACGATCATAAGCTGAAGGACAGCCATAGATCATGGTGCTGTAAATCCCTCTGCGAGGAATTGATACAAGGCCTTTATGCAAGTAGTTGTCGTGATGCTGGTGAAAACCTGTTCTGCCCGTTCCGTTGAAGATGGCCAGATTATGGGGGGTTGATTGCATGATAATTGCGTCGCCTCCCAGGCCGCATAAGTGCGGGAGGTTATACGTCAGTGACACGGCTGCACTTAATACGGCATGCGGGGTAGCCCCTGATGTTAGATAGGCCTGCATGGCCATCATCGAGGACTTGAAGTGGGGGGTCGCTATACCGAATGAGTGACCGTTCGCTAAGTTCGACATGGGGCTGCCATTTAATTATTGGTTGTTCGGATATGGCGTGTGGGTATCAGGTAATCAGGTGTTGTAAGTGTGTTGTAGGTATAGCGGTGCAGGTTTTTAAGTGCAATTATTTGGCGCGTAGTACTTTTCTCTCAAATTGGGTAACTATTCCTATGTAGTATTCAAACTTGTCGTACGGCTGAGATGGCCTCGTCTTTCAGATGTAATTCTGTGCCCAGAATTATGTGCGACGTATCGCTCATCGAAGAAGGCTTGCGACCTGTTGTCACTGGCCACATAACCCCGCCAGGCGGGCTGCTGATACGCTCGGTTTACGGTATACTCCCCGGCTTTGTAAAAATCGCCTGAGAGTGCCGCCAGCCATGGAAATCAACCCGATCCTTAACAGCATCAAGGACCTGTCAGAGCGCTCCGAAACCATTCGGGGGTATCTTTGACTACGATCAAAAGCATGAGCGTCTGACCGAAGTCAATCGCGAGCTTGAAGATCCGAGTGTCTGGAACAACCCTGCATACGCCCAGGAACTGGGGCGCGAGCGCTCCCTGCTGGCGCAGATCGTTGAAACCCTCGATGAGATGCACACAGGCCTGGCCGATGCCAAAGACCTGCTGTTGATGGCCGCCGAGGAAGAAGACCAGGGCGCCGTCGATGACGTGGCCGCTGAAGTTGAACGCCTGCGCGAAGCCCTTGAAAAACTCGAATTCCGCCGCATGTTCAGTGGTGAGATGGATGCCAACAACGCGTACCTGGACATCCAGGCTGGCTCCGGTGGCACCGAAGCGCAAGACTGGGCCAATATCCTGCTGCGGATGTATTTGCGTTGGGCCGACAAGCGCGGCTTCGATGCCACCATCATGGAACTGTCCGCCGGTGAAGTTGCCGGTATCAAGGGTGCAACCGTTCATATCAAAGGCGAATACGCATTTGGTTGGTTGCGCACCGAGATTGGCGTCCATCGTCTGGTACGCAAAAGCCCGTACGATTCGGGCAACCGTCGTCATACCTCGTTTTCGGCTGTATTCGTTTCGCCGGAAATCGATGACAACATCGAAATCGACATCAACCCCTCTGACCTGCGGATCGATACCTATCGCTCCTCCGGAGCGGGTGGTCAGCACGTAAACACCACTGACTCGGCCGTACGTATCACTCACGTGCCGACCAATACCGTGGTGAGCTGCCAGAACGAACGTTCCCAGCATGCGAACAAAGACACCGCGATGAAAATGCTGCGGGCGCGTCTTTACGAGCAGGAAATCCAGAAGCGCAATGCCGCTTCCCAGGCCCTGGAAGACACCAAGTCGGACATCGGCTGGGGTCATCAGATCCGCTCGTACGTTCTCGACGCCTCGCGGATCAAGGATTTGCGTACCAATATCGAGCGCAGCGACTGCGACAAGGTGCTCGACGGCGATATCGACGAATACCTGATAGCCAGCCTGAAACAAGGGCTGTAAGTCGGCAACAAAACGTGTGCGAAGCCAGTGCGATGCCCAGAGGGCGCGCCAAAGCCCGCTTCCCCCTGCCGCAAGGCGGGGGCAACAGAACTGTGATGGAATTTTTAAAGACATGAGCGACCAACAACTCGACCCGCAAGACCTGCAACAGGAAGAAAATGCCCTGATCGCCCTGCGCAAGGAAAAGCTTGCTGCCGTGCGTGCCAAGGGCAATGCCTTCCCGAATGACTTCCGCCGTGACAGCCTCTGCGCTGACCTGCAGAAGAAGTATGCGCAAGCGTCCAAGGAAGAGCTGGCCGAAGCCGCCATTCCGGTGAAGGTTGCCGGTCGCATCATGCTTAACCGTGGCTCGTTCATGGTGATCCAGGACATGACCGGTCGCATCCAGGTCTACGTCAACCGCAAGACCCTGCCGGAAGAAACCCTGGCCGAAGTAAAAACCTGGGACCTGGGCGACATCATTGCCGCTGAAGGCACCCTGGCCCGCTCCGGCAAAGGTGACCTGTACGTTGAAATGACCAGCGTGCGCCTGCTGACCAAATCCCTGCGTCCGCTGCCGGACAAGCACCACGGCCTGACCGACACCGAGCAGCGCTATCGCCAGCGTTACGTTGACTTGATCGTTAACGAAGACGTGCGTCACACCTTCCGTGTACGTTCGCAAGTGATTGCCCACATTCGCAGCTTCCTGATGGCACGCGACTTCCTGGAAGTCGAAACGCCGATGCTGCAAACCATCCCGGGTGGCGCTGCGGCCAAGCCGTTTGAAACCCACCACAATGCCCTGGACATGGACATGTACCTGCGCATCGCGCCGGAACTGTTCCTCAAGCGTCTGGTGGTGGGTGGTTTCGAGAAAGTGTTCGAGATCAACCGCAACTTCCGTAACGAAGGCGTGTCGACCCGTCACAACCCTGAATTCACCATGTTGGAGTTCTACCAGGCTTACGCCGACTACGAAGACAACATGGACCTGACCGAAGAGCTGTTCCGTGAACTGGCGCAGCTGGTTCTGGGCACTACAGACGTACCGTACGGCGACAAGGTGTTCCACTTTGGCGAACCGTTTGTGCGTCTGTCGGTATTCGACTCGATCCTCAAGTACAACCCCGAGCTGACCGCTGACGACCTCAACGACCTCGACAAGGCTCGCGCCATCGCCAAGAAAGCCGGCGCCAAGGTGCTGGGCTTCGAAGGTCTGGGCAAGCTGCAAGTGATGATTTTCGAAGAGTTGGTCGAGCACAAGCTGGAGCAACCGCACTTCATTACCCAGTACCCGTTCGAAGTGTCGCCGCTGGCCCGTCGCAACGACGAAAACCCGAACGTTACTGACCGTTTTGAGCTGTTCATCGGTGGCCGTGAAATCGCCAACGCCTACTCCGAGCTCAACGACGCAGAAGACCAGGCAGAGCGCTTCATGGCACAGGTAGCCGACAAGGACGCCGGTGACGACGAAGCCATGCACTACGATGCCGACTTCGTCCGCGCCCTGGAATACGGCATGCCGCCGACTGCCGGTGAAGGTATCGGTATCGACCGTCTGGTGATGTTGTTGACCAACTCACCGTCGATTCGCGACGTGATCCTGTTCCCGCATATGCGCCCGCAAGCGTAACGATGCAGAATAAGAAGCCGCCGTTAAAGGCGGCTTTTTATTGCCTGGCATGCAGCCAGCAGAATAATCAGGAGAGTTTGTGGGAGCGAGCCTGCTCGCTAAGGTGGCTTTCGCGAGCAGGCTCGCTCCCACAGTTTCGGTAACGCCGCTCAATTCAGAAGGAATCTGTGATGCCTCCTCAAGGCGCAGCAAATGTTGCGGTGGCGCTTGCCCAAAGTGTCGAATACCAGGGTCGCAAGGCCAGCCGGCATGGCAGCGAGCAGCGCCGCCAGTTGATTCTCGATGCTGCCATGCGCATCGTCATACGCGACGGCGTGCGGGGCGTGCGCCATCGGGCGGTGGCCGCCGAAGCGGGGGTGCCGTTGTCGGCAACCACGTATTACTTCAAGGATATCGATGACCTGATCAACGACACCTTCGCCCAGTATGTGGAGCGCAGTGCGGCCTTTATGGCCAAGCTGTGGCAGGGCACCGAAGGCAAGTTGCGGGAAATGATGGCCCAGGGCGATGGCAGCCACCGGGCGCGGGGGCTGCTGGCCGATGATATTGCACAGATGACCGCCGATTACCTTCAGCGCCAACTGCTCACCCGCCGCGACCAGTTGATGGCCGAGCAAGCTTTTCATCAGGCCGCATTGATCAACCCGCGGCTGGCGGTGCTGGTACGTGCCCATCAGCAGATTTTCCTGCAGGGTGCCGGGCAGATCTTCGAAGTGCTAGGCTCCACACAACCTCAGCAGGATGCCAAAGTCTTGACGGCGATTATCGGTCGGATGGAATATCAGGCCCTACTTGATGGCGCGCAGCCCGAGGCGGATGACGACCGTCTGGCTATTCTTACGCGTTACATGCACTTGGTGTTGGCCGCTCTATAGAAGGATGCAGGCATGAAAGTTTGGCGCGTGATGCTTATGGCATTGTCGTTTTTGATGTTGAACGGCTGTCTGGTGACCTTCAGCCGGGCCCCGATCGAGGCGCAGCCGGCACCCAAACAGCTGCTGGGCAAATGGATCAGCAAGGATGCCTGGGGCCAGGCACGCAATCTCGATATCAGTGCCATCGACAAAACACGCTACCAGGCCGTCGTTTACCCCAAGGGCGAACCCAAGGCCCGTGAGCGCTATGTCTTTATCGTCGCCCGCCACGGCAGCCGCTGGTATGCCTCGGCCGCGATACCGGCCAAACTGGGCGGCAACCATACCCTCAGCGGATTTGAGCTGACCGATAACGGCGAACTGGTGATCTACGATCTTGACCTGGATCAGATCAAGCAGGCCATTGGCCAGTCCGCGTTGAACGGTGAGCCGGTGGAAACCGCTGAAGGGACGGGTACCCTGATCAAAAGCCCGTCGGCTGAAGTCTTTGCCTATCTGGATGACCCGGCCAATTCCGACGTATTTGTCGAAGCGGCCCGCTATAAACGTGTGGCCAAATAACGCTGTTAACTGAAGGAAGCTGCCGGTGGACGACTACCAGCGCACGATACGCACCTTGTCTGACCGCATCGTGCTGGCACAGACACCGATCCGCGTGCTGGATGCGGTGAAGTGGGATGACAGCATCCGCCAGGGCTTTTTAAAGGCCAAAGGCAAGGCCATGCCTGCAGTTGATCGCGACTATTACCTGGGCCGGCCACTGGCTTTTGATTCAGCGGCGGTGAAGTCCGAGTTCCAGAACATCGAGCGGGATATCACCCGCCAGTTGGGGCAATTCAACCCGGTCGGGCAGATCATGCGGCGCATGTGCAAGGAATACCGCATGGTGGTGCGCATGCTCGAAGCCCGTGGCACCGAGGATTTCGGGCTTATTTCCCAGGAGCTGTATGGCGCAGCTTCCGATGCGTTTCATGCTGGCGATCCGACCCTGGCTGACCTGGGCCTGATGATGTCCGATTACCTGGACAACATCGACGGGCGCGGGGCGCTCAAGGACGAAGCCAAGATCCTGACCGCCAAGGATGCCGTGAATCTGCTGCAAAGCCGCCTGAACAAGGTGTTTGGCGAGGCTGAAGAAACCATCCGCGTGTTCGAGTCCGACGGTATCGTGGCAGATGCGGCGGCGGGTGCCGACTACATCAAGATCCGTACCGATGCGATGTTCAACGAACGCGACGTGCGCGCCCTCGAAGTCCACGAAGGGCTGGTGCATGTGGGCACCACGCTCAATGGCCTGAACCAGCCGATCTGCACCTTCCTGTCCAAGGGGCCGCCTTCTTCCACCGTGACCCAGGAAGGCCTGGCAATCCTGATGGAAATCATCACCTTTGCCTCCTACCCCAGTCGCCTGCGCAAACTGACCAACCGAACCCGCGCCATCCATATGGTGGAGGAGGGCGCAGATTTCATGCAGGTGTACGAGTTTTTCCGCGAGCAAGGCTTCGAGATGCCAGAAAGTTATGGCAACGCGAGTCGGGTTTTCCGTGGGTCGGTGCCAAATGGACTGCCATTCACCAAAGACTTGTCCTACCTCAAGGGCTTCATCATGGTTTACAACTACATTCAGCTGGCCGTACGTAAAGGCAAGCTGGAACAAGTGCCGCTGCTGTTCTGTGGCAAGACCACCCTGGAGGACATGCGAACCCTGCGTCAGTTGGTGGATGAAGGCCTGGTGGTAGCGCCCAAGTACCTGCCGGACCAGTTCCGCGACATGAACGCGCTCTCGGCCTGGATGTGCTTCAGCAACTTCCTCAACCATTTGAGCCTTGACCGTATCGAAGCGGATTACTCCAACATTTTGTGAACCCTGTGGGAGCGGGCTTGCTCGCGATACAGGCGCTGCGGCGTTTCAGTTGAACCGCGTCGATGCCATCGCGAGCAAGCCCGCTCCCACACTCACTCGTTCAGGCGAATCGTTCTGATGAAAATCCTGGCTGCACTCTGCCTGCTGTTGACCCTCAGCGGATGCAGTTCCCTGTTGTTCTACCCTGAGCCCGGCCAGCCGGTTACCCCGAAGGCCGCTGGCCTGGATTATAGCGATGTCACCCTGACTGCCGCCGATGGCACGCGCCTGCACGGTTGGTGGCTACCGGCCAAGAAAGGCGTGCCGCTCAAGGGCACGGTGCTGCATCTGCACGGCAATGGCGGCAACCTGGCTTACCATCTCGGCGCCACTGCCTGGTTGCCGGAGCAGGGTTATCAAGTGCTGATGCTCGACTATCGCGGTTACGGCCTGTCCCAAGGAGAGCCCGGGCTGCCGGCGGTGTATCAGGACATCGATGCCGCTTTTGACTGGTTGCAGCATGAGCCGCAAACCCGCGGCCTGCCGTTGATTGTGCTGGGGCAAAGCCTGGGCGGCGCCATGGGCATCCACTACCTGAGCGAGCACCCGCAGCAGCGCGCGCGAGTCAAGGCGGTGGTGCTCGATGGCGTGCCGGCCAGTTACCGCGAAGTGGGGCAGTTTGCCCTGAGTACGTCCTGGCTGACCTGGCCGCTGCAGGTGCCGCTGTCCTGGCTGGTACCGGATGCCGACAGTGCTCTTTACGCGATACCGAACATGGGCGACACGCCGATGCTGATCTTCCACAGCCTCGATGATCCCATCGTGCCGCTTTCCAATGGCCTGCGCCTGTACCAGGCTGCGCCACCGCCCAAGGTGCTGCAACTGACCCGTGGCGGCCATGTACAGACGTTTGCCGACCCGACCTGGCGTCAGGTAATGCTGCGTTACCTGGATGACCCGCAACATTTCAATGGCGTGCGGCGCCTGGGCGAAATTGCCAATTACCCCGCGTCACCGAACACCGAACTTGAATCCGAGAGCCAACAATGAGTGAAGAACGCAACGCCATCCCCCTGATCATCACCGGTATCTGCAGCATTATCGGCACCGTGGGCGCCCTGTGGTACTACGGTTACCTGCATTTTGCCAAGCCCGAGGACGCCTTGCTGCTCAGCGACTTCACCATGCTCAAGACTATCCCGGGGGAGGACTATAAGGTCTCGCTCACGCCGGCCAACCAGGTGGCGCAGTGCATCGACGGCATCATCGTCTTGTTCGATACCGAGCAAAAAGGCCTGACCGGTGTGCTGGTCAACAACAAGAAACAGGCCGTACGTTGCCTGGGCCAGGAAACGCCGAAGCTGGAGCAGTAACGTTCTGTTGTGGGAGCGGGCTTGCTCGCGATTGAATCGCCTCGGTATGCCTGACGAACCGCGCTGTCTGCATCGCGAGCAAGCCCGCTCTCACAGTTGTGAATATATTTGCGCAAAAAAAAGCCCCGCCTGATTACTCAGGCGGGGCTTTTTCATGTCTTACTTCATGGTTGAACGCGGAGCAACCGGCTGGTTGTCGTTGGAGATGGTCACTTCAACGCGGCGGTTCTGGGCGCGGCCAGAATCGGTGCTGTTGCTGGCCACCGGGTATTCCTTGCCATAGCCCTGCGCCACGATGCGGGTAGGGTCTACGCCTTTGCGCACCAGTGCATTACGCACCGACTCGGCACGGCGCTCGGACAGGGTCTGGTTGAAAGCCGCCGAACCGACACTGTCGGTGTAACCCTCGACAATCACCTTGCGGTCCGGGTTCTGCAGCAGGTATTCGGCCAGGGTGTTGATATTGCGCATGCCGTTGGGTTGCAGCTCGGATTTGCCGAACTGGAACAGCACATCACCAAAGGTCACCAGTGTGCCGCGTTCGGTTTGCTTGGCGTTCATGCCTTTGAGTTGCTGGATCTGCGCATCACGGGCATCGAGCAAGGCCTGGTTGCGCGCCGCACCGGCGTTTTTCAGATTGTTTTCAGCGGTTCGCAACGCGATGGTCTGCTTGGCCACTTCCACACGCTGGTTGGTCAGGTAAGCCAGCTGGTCAACCTTGGACTCGTCTTCCTTGTTCAGGTAAGCCTTTTCAGCCTTGTCCAGCCATTCGCTGGCGTCCTTGGTTTCGAGCGCTGCAACCTTGGTCGCTTCAGGGTTGGTTTGCAGGGCCGAGAAGTTGGTCTTGGCGTTTTCCAGGTTGACGTTGGGCTGGTGCGAGCACGCCGCCAGGCCAACGCTCAGGGCCAACAGGGCAGGGATCATTACTGTATTGCGCATGATATGTCGTCCTTTCTATCGATTAGGAATGCTGTGTCGTCAGATGCAGTCAAAAAAGGGCAGCGTTTACTGAACGCTGCGCATGCCTTCCTGACGCAATTGCTGAACGGCATTCTGAGCATCCTGAACAGCCTTCTCTGCTTTAGCTGCCTGGGCCTTGCGCTCTGCTACGCGAGCATCCCACTCAGCCTGTTCGGACAGGCGGCGGGCCTCGTCATATTTTTTGTCATGCATGGCCAGCTCGGCCTGCTTGAGCTTGTCCTGGGCTGACTTCATTTCCACCGGTGCATATTCAGTGGCACCTGCGCTCACGGCGTTGTTCACCGCCGATTGCGTCACGGCGTACTGCTCTGAAGGTGGATTGCCAGCACAACCGGCCAGAACGAAGCTGGTGCCGATTGCCAGCGCAGCCAGTTTTAGCCCGCGCAGGCGAGGTGAGGTGGTTTTGACAGTGCGGGTCATCATGGTCTTCAACTCCATTGGGAAGCTCCTTAAAAAAGCAAATTCCATCACGACTGGCGACGTCACCCGGAGTGTTGGAACACGAGTTCCAGCGGTGATGGTTAATGGCTGTGACCGAAGCGTTTTTTGAATAGTTCAATAAAAGATGGCATTTGGCCTAAAAGATTTTCTGACCGATTGGTCAGCGCATTTTTTTAAATCTGTGCTTCCCATGGCTTGCCTCCAACTGCCTTTGCAACGCACTCTTGGGGCACGAGCTGTCCCCGGATCCTGCTGGAGAAACTGCTGATGACCGATATTGATGCACGCTTGCGCGATGATGTTCACCTGCTGGGTGAGCTGTTGGGTAATACGATTCGTGACCAATACGGCGAAGCTTTTCTCGCCAAGATCGAGCGCATTCGCCAGGGGGCCAAAGCCGACCGGCGCGGCACCACCGGCGAGGAGTTAAGCGCCATTCTGGACGCCCTGGGCGATGACGAAGTGCTGCCCGTTGCGCGAGCCTTCAACCAGTTTTTGAACCTGGCCAATATTGCCGAGCAGTACGAACTGATCCACCGCCGTGAAGAAGGCCAGCCCCAGCCGTTTGAGGCGCTGGTGTTGCCGCAACTGCTTGCGCGCCTGCTCGCCGAAGGCCATGACCCCGAGTCGCTGGCGCGCCAGGTCAGCCGTCTTGAAATTGAACTGGTACTCACCGCACACCCCACTGAAGTGACTCGCCGCACCCTGATCCAGAAGTACGATGCCATTGCCGAGCAACTGGCGGCCCAGGACCATCGTGACCTGACCCTCGCGGAAAAATCCGAGATTCATCAGCGCTTGCAGCGGTTGATCGCCGAGGCCTGGCACACCGAAGAAATCCGTCGCACCCGACCTACCCCTGTGGATGAGGCCAAGTGGGGTTTTGCGGTGATCGAGCATTCGTTATGGCACGCCGTGCCGCATATGCTGCGTAAGGCTGACAAGGCCCTGCATGCCGCGACCGGCCTGCATTTGCCGCTTGAGGCCGCACCGGTCCGCTTTGCTTCCTGGATGGGCGGCGACCGTGATGGCAATCCCAATGTCACGGCCAGCGTTACCCGTGAAGTACTGCTGCTGGCGCGCTGGATGGCGGCGGACCTGTACCTGCGCGATATCGACAAACTGGCGGCCGATCTGTCGATGCAACAGGCCTCGGCGCAACTGCTGGCCGCCGCAGGCGACAGCGCCGAGCCGTATCGCGCCGTACTCAAACAATTGCGTGAACGCCTGCGGGCCACCCGCAATTGGGCGCATACAGCCTTGCACAGCACCCAGGCCGCGCCGCCTGAAGTGCTGCAGGACAATCGCGAACTGCTGGCGCCGTTGCAGCTGTGTTATCAGTCCCTGCATGCCTGTGGCATGGGCGTAATTGCCGATGGCCCGCTGCTCGATTTCCTGCGTCGGGCTGTAACCTTCGGCCTGTTCCTGGTGCGCCTCGATGTGCGCCAGGATGCTGCACGCCATGCCTCGGCCATGACTGAAATCACCGATTACCTGGGCCTGGGCCGCTATGAGGACTGGGACGAGGATGCGCGTCTTAGCTTTCTGATGCGCGAATTGAACAACCGTCGGCCGCTGTTGCCCGGTTATTTCAAGCCGGGGGCCGACACCGCCGAAGTGCTGGCGACCTGCCGCGAAGTCGCTGCCGCACCGGGCGCCTCGCTGGGCTCCTACGTGATCTCGATGGCCGGTGCTGCCTCGGATGTACTGGCGGTGCAACTGTTGCTCAAGGAGGCTGGGCTGGAGCGGCCGATGCGGGTTGTACCGCTGTTCGAAACCCTCGCCGACCTCGACAATGCGGGGCCGGTGATCGAGCGCCTGCTGCTGTTGCCGGGTTATCGCGCGCACCTGCAGGGCCCGCAGGAAGTGATGATCGGCTATTCCGATTCGGCCAAGGATGCGGGCACCACCGCGGCCGCCTGGGCGCAGTACCGGGCGCAGGAAGCCCTGGTCAATATCTGCCGTGAGCAAGGCGTCGAGCTGCTGTTGTTTCATGGTCGCGGCGGTACCGTGGGGCGCGGCGGTGGCCCGGCTCACGCGGCCATCCTGTCGCAGCCGCCGGGCTCGGTGGCGGGGCGTTTCCGCACCACTGAACAGGGCGAAATGATTCGCTTCAAATTCGGCCTGCCGGACATTGCCGAGCAAAATCTCAACCTGTACCTGGCCGCCGTGCTGGAGGCCACTTTGCTGCCACCGCCCCTGCCGGAGCCGGGCTGGCGGGTACTGATGGATGAGCTGGCGGCAGACGGGGTCGCTGCCTACCGTGGCGTAGTGCGGGATAATCCGCAGTTCGTCGAGTACTTTCGCCAGTCCACCCCGGAGCAGGAGCTGGGCCGCTTGCCTCTGGGCAGTCGGCCGGCCAAGCGCCGGGCAGGGGGCATTGAAAGCCTGCGGGCCATCCCGTGGATTTTTGGCTGGACCCAGACCCGCCTGATGTTGCCCGCCTGGCTGGGTTGGGAAACTGCATTGCGTCGTGCACTGGAGCGCGGTGAAGGTGATCAACTGGCACAAATGCGTGAGCAGTGGCCCTTCTTTCGCACCCGTATCGACATGCTGGAAATGGTCCTGGCCAAGGCCGATGCCGATATCGCCCGGCTTTACGACGAGCGCCTGGTGAGCCCGGAACTGCTGCCATTGGGTGCGCACTTACGCGACTTATTGTCGCAGGCGTGCGCAGTGGTGCTGGGCTTGACCGGGCAGGCGCAGTTGATGGCACATAGCCCGGAGACGCTCGAGTTCATCCGTTTGCGCAACACTTACCTTGATCCTCTTCATCTATTGCAGGCCGAGCTGCTGGCACGCTCGCGTCGCCAGCAAGCGGCGCAGGACAGCCCTCTGGAACAAGCGTTGCTGGTGACTGTGGCCGGGATCGCGGCCGGCTTGCGCAACACCGGCTAAGGCAAAACAGCGGCAAATGTCGCGCCAGAGCGGGCGGGGACACGGCAGACTGGATGCCGATCGCTGCGCGGGCGCGACACTTTATTGTGGGGTTGCGACCTGTGACACCCGGCCGCACAGGCCCGTTTGGCTGTAATTTTTCCTACTTTGGGCGGCTTGTGTGGGCCGGGCCTGCTGTGTATCTTGATCAGCCCTTGGCCGTTTTGATGGCCATAACCCGATTTTGAGACTGGCCCAAAGAGGCGAGTTTGTTGTCATTTAAATAAAAAATTTGAGGAGCACATCGATGCGCGTAATTCTGCTGGGAGCTCCCGGGGCCGGTAAAGGTACTCAGGCAAAGTTCATCACTGAAAAATTTGGCATCCCGCAAATCTCCACCGGCGACATGTTGCGTGCAGCCGTAAAAGCCGGCACCGAGCTGGGCCTGATCGCCAAAGGCGTGATGGACAGCGGTGGCCTGGTTTCCGACGACCTGATCATCAATCTGGTCAAAGAGCGCATTGCTCAGCCGGATTGCGTAAACGGTTTCCTGTTCGACGGTTTCCCGCGCACCATTCCGCAAGCTGAAGCGCTGGTTAAAGCCGGTGTCGAGCTGGACCACGTGCTGGAAATCGCCGTTGAAGACGAAGAGATCGTCCAGCGTATTGCTGGCCGTCGTGTACACGAAGCCTCGGGCCGTGTGTACCACACCGTCTACAACCCGCCAAAGGTTGAAGGCAAGGACGATGTGACCGGCGAAGATCTGGTACAGCGCAAGGACGACACCGAAGAAACCGTTCGTCACCGCCTGTCTGTTTACCATTCGCAAACCAAGCCGCTGGTGGACTTCTACCAGAAGCTGGCCGCTGCTCAGGGCAAGCCCAAGTACAGCCACGTTGAAGGCGTTGGCTCGGTCGAATCGATCACGGCCAAGGTGCTTGAAGCACTGAGCTGATAAGTCGATTTTGCGTCATGACAACAGCCCGCTTGCGGGCTGTTGTTGTTTATACTGCTGCACTTTTTTCAATTCTGATTCTGACGGGAACACCGATGACCACCTTGCTGGCCCTGGATACCGCGACTGAAGCTTGCTCAGTTGCCTTGTTGCACGATGGCAAGGTTACTAGCCACTACGAGGTGATCCCGCGCCTGCATGCGCAAAAGCTGTTACCGATGATCAAGGCGCTGCTGGCCGCGGCCGGTGTCGAGCTGTCGGCGGTTGAGGCCATTGCCTTCGGTCGCGGGCCTGGTGCCTTTACCGGTGTGCGTATTGCCATTGGCGTGGTTCAGGGCCTGGCCTTTGCACTGGAGCGTCCGGTGTTGCCGATCTCCAACCTGGCGGTCCTGGCCCAGCGTGCTCACCGTGAGCACGGCGCAACCCAGGTGGTGTCGGCGATCGATGCGCGCATGGACGAGGTGTATTGGGGCTGCTACCGCGAAGAAGCGGGTGAAATGCGCCTGCAAGGCGCTGAAGCGGTATTGGCGCCTGAGGCTGCGGCCTTGCCCGATGGTGCTACAGGCGACTGGTATGGCGCGGGCACTGGCTGGGGCTATGCCGAGCGCTTGAACGTCAAGCCGTATGCAATGGACGCAGGCATGTTGCCCCACGCCGAAGACCTGCTGACCCTGGCCCGCTTTGCCTGGGCCCGCGGCGAAGCCATCCGTGCCGATGACGCCCAGCCTGTGTACCTGCGCGACAAGGTAGCGGCTACAAAAGCCGAACGTGGCGTTTGATCCACTTTTGTAGCAGCTGCCGAGCGGAGCGAGGCTGCTGCTACAAAATGGCCGGCCCATTTGCTTAGTCTGCCCTGCGCCGCTAAATTGTATCTATCGTTACAGAGCATGCAGCCATGCGCATTGACAGCTTTTCTCCCCGGTCATACCCCATCAAGCGCAAGCCGCGTAATGGTCAGGCGGTGGTTGATGAGTCGGTTGAAGACACTGAGGCTGCGCCCGAAAACACCCCCCGCACATCCTCCGGCGCCGAGCGCATCAGCCAGTTGCCGGTGCGCTCGCAAGACATGATCTTCCAGCGCGCCATGAGCAAAAGCGCGGCCAGTGCCCTTGCCAGCTACCTGACCACCGCAGGCTTCGTCGACTGGGAACAGGAAGTGCTGGGCCTGGATCTTTACATCTGAGTACATGACTGACCTTCCTTACTACCTCGGTTGTCCGTCCTGGAGTGAAAACGCCTGGCGCGAAGGGCTGTATCCGCAAAACGCCCGCCCGGCGGATTTTCTGAGCCTGTATGCGCAGGTGTTCAATGCGGTCGAGGGCAACACCACGTTTTACGCCAGGCCTGCACCGACCACGGTGGTCCGATGGGCACAAAGCCTGCCTGAACACTTTCGGCTGACGGCCAAGTTCCCTCGGGATATCAGTCACGGCGGTGATTTGCGCGAGCAATTGCATGCAGCCGAAGACTTCCTGCAACTGTTGCAGCCCTTGGGAGCGCGTGTAGCGCCATTTTGGCTACAACTCCCGGCAAGCTTCGGGCCACAGCGCCTGGCGGAGCTGGTGAGCTTTGTGGACGCCTTGCAGAGGCCGTTGGCCGTTGAGGTGCGGCATCCGGAGTTCTTCGCCAAGGGCGATGCCGAGCGCCTGCTCAATCGTCTGCTGATGGATCGAGGGGTTGAGCGTATCTGCCTTGATTCGCGGGCACTGTTCAGTTGTGATTCGGGCGACCCTGCCGTGCTTCACGCACAATCGAAAAAGCCCAGGGTGCCCCCACGTCCGGCGGCTTTCACGCAATGTCCGCAGGTGCGTTTTATTGGCCGTCCGGAGCTTGAGGCCAACGATCCTTACCTGGTGCCCTGGGTTGAAAAAGTCGCGGGCTGGGTCGAGGAAGGGCGCACGCCCTATGTTTTTTTGCACACGCCGGACAATCACCGTGCTCCGGAACTGGCACGGCGTTTTCATCTTCAACTGAGTGAAAGGTTACCTGGGTTGCCGGCATTGCCCGAGCTGCATCCCCCCCAGAGTCGCGAACAACTAGGCCTGCTTTAAGCCGCCAGGCGCAAGTTGTTGACCACCAGCGGGCGTGCCCAGCCCAGATCGAAATCCATGGCCCGTTGTTGCTCGATCAGGGTCATGGCATCGAAGGGCTCGGCAGGCGGCGGCAGCAAGTCAGACTCAAACTCGGCAATGGGCAGATGCAACGCGCGAGGTTCAGGCGCAGGGCCCGGTTCAGGCAGCGGATGGCCCTGAGCCATGACTACTGGGCGCACCCACGTAGTGTTGAAATCCTGCTGGTGTTGTTGCTCGACAATGACCTCAGGCGGGTAGGGCACGGCGGGCGGTGGCAGCAGGTCCAGTTCAAATTCGGCAATGGGCAAAAACAGGGCTTCAGGCGGGCGCAGTTCAGTGTCCTGAACGTCGCAGTGGCGCTGGGTCACGATAGTGCCCAAAACCTCACTGCCGCCACGGGGCTCGGCATTTTCATTTTTGGCTGTCGGCGCTGTATCAACCGTCGCATAGTCTTCAGTACCGGACTGCTCGGCCAATGCCTGGGCGTAGAAGTCCTTCCACAGGTGGTTGACGCTTCCTGTGATCTGGGAATTGTGTCGGCCAAAGTCACCAATGGGCGCAATAAAGCCGATAGATGCGGATTGAATGTCTGACATAACTCTCGGTTGGCGCTCAGCTCTGGCAAAATGCCGGATATTTCATTTATCGGCAGTCTTTGCCGATCATTAAATTTTTGAGCGTGTTTTTAGATGATTGAGCAAACAGCGGGCTGTCGTATCAAAGTCGAGGCACTGGACGAGGCTTATCAGGCCCTGGCCGAGCAATGGGCCGAGCGTCTGGGTTTGTCGCTGGACGAACCGGACGCCGAGTTCGCCTTGCAATTGAGCGCCCAGGGTTTGCAGCTGCAGCAGTTGGGCGCAGATGCGCCGGGCCCGGTGCGGGTCGACTTTGTCGAAGGTGGCGCGGCCCATCGACGTTTGTTTGGCGGCGGCACGGGGCAGATGATCGCCAAGGCCGTGGGGATTCAGCAGGGTGTGCGCCCGCGGGTGCTGGATGCCACGGCGGGCCTGGGCAAGGATGCATTTGTGCTGGCGAGCCTGGGCTGTGAAATGAGCCTGATCGAGCGCCAGCCGCTGATCGGTGCCTTGCTCGAAGACGGGCTGGCCCGTGGTCTGGATGACTTTGAGGTGGCGCCGATCGTGTCGCGTATGCACTTGCTCAAGGGCAATTCGATCGAAGTGATGCGCAATTGGCAAGGCGAACCGCCGCAGGTGATTTACCTGGACCCGATGTTCCCCCATCGCGAAAAAACCGCCCTGGTGAAAAAGGAAATGCGCTTGTTCCGACCATTGGTGGGTGATGACAACGATGCCCCGGCGTTGCTGGAAGCTGCGCTGGCGTTGGCCAGCCACCGGGTGGTGGTCAAGCGCCCGCGCAAGGCACCGTGCATTGCCGGGCCCAAGCCGAGCCATGCGCTGGATGGTAAGTCGAGCCGTTACGATATTTATCCGAAAAAAGCGTTGAAACCTTAAAAACCCCTCTCCCGGAGGGAGAGGGGACTAAAGGTAAAAGCAAATCTGCGTAACACCACAGATCAGCCCCCTCTCCCTCCGGGAGAGGGTTGGGGTGAGGGTAAAAGGCGCCGCGGTCTCACGACAATGGCTGATACGCCCGCATAAATATCCCCACCACTTCCTGCACATGGGCCTCGCTTTCCTCGGGCCCCGGCGGCTCACCGCCGGCAAACAGCAGGCGGAAGTTCGGCGCGCCCTTGAGCATGCAGAAGAAGTGCTCCGCCGCATAATGGGGGTTGTCGATCTGCAGCGCGCCACTTTGATCCATCTTGCGCAGTAGCCCCTCCATCTCGTGCACCACGCGCTCCGGCCCGGCCTCCAGAAAGATCTGCGACAGCTTGGGGTCCTGGCTGCCCAGAGCAACCATCAGGCGATGCAGGTTCAGCGACTCTTCACTGTTGATCAGCACCTGAAAACCACGGGCAATGTTCAGCAATACATCCTTGATCGGCTTGCCCGCCGGCAATTCAAAGAACAGTACCGGCAACTGTTCGGTGCATTTGGACATGATGGCCGAGGAAAACAGGGTCTCCTTGTCGGTGAAGTGACTGTAGACCGTCAGTTTTGACACGCCTGCCAGACCCGCAACCGCATCCATGCTGGTGTTGGCATAGCCCTTGGTCAAAAACAGGGTTTTGGCGGCGTCGAGGATCGACTGGCGTTTTGCCAGGTCCTTGGGGCGCCCGAGGGCATTGGGGGGTAAAGGATTGTCAGACATATCCGTTTATTACTGGACTGGTGAGTTTAGTATTAATAACATGCTGCCAGTATAAATATTCCAAGCCCCATTAGCGAAAGGTCATCACCATGTTGCGCCATGCCTTGCCCCGCGCTGTGCCTGTGTGTCTGCTGTTTTTATTGTCTGGGTGTGGGCAGCAGGAGCCCGCAAAAATCAGCATCAGCCCGGCGATGGTGGTGCAACCGCAGCCTTCGGCACTGGCCAGCCAGAGTTACCCCGGCGAAGTGCGGGCACGCTTTGACCCGCAGTTGGCGTTTCGCATTGGCGGCAAAGTTACCAAGCGTCTGGTGGACGAGGGGGAGCGGGTCAAGGCTAATCAGCCGCTGGCCGAGCTGGACCCGCAGGACGTGCGCCTGCAACTGGACGCCACCCGCGCCCAGGTCGCCGCCGGGCAGGCCAACCTGAACCTGGTGCGTGCCGAGCGTGATCGCTACAAGACCCTGCTGGACCGGCAGATGGTCAGCCGTTCGCAGTTCGACAACGCCGAAAACCTCTACCGCTCAGGCGAAGCCAGGCTGCAACAGCTCAAGGCCGAGCAGGACGTGGCCAGCAATCAGGCGAGTTATGCGGTGTT
Source organism: Pseudomonas bubulae (assembly GCF_900618535.1). GTDB lineage: Bacteria > Pseudomonadota > Gammaproteobacteria > Pseudomonadales > Pseudomonadaceae > Aquipseudomonas > Aquipseudomonas bubulae. The sequence goes on from NZ_UYJA01000003.1 coordinate 282,155, forward strand.
GCGTGCGCCGCAAGACGGTGTGATTGCCCAGCGTCAGGTCGAAGTGGGGCAGGTGGTCAATGCCGGGCAAACGGTGTTTACCCTGGCTGCCGACGGCGAGCGTGAGGTATTGATCAGCTTGCCGGAACAGGATTTTGGCCGTTTCAAGATAGGCATGCCGGTAGCGGTCGAGTTGTGGTCGCAGCCTGGCCAGCGCTTCAGCGGCCGCATCCGCGAACTGTCGCCTTCAGCTGATCCTAAATCGCGCACCTTTGCTGCGCGTATCGCTTTCACCGCTGGCAAAGTGCCTGCCGAACTGGGACAAAGTGCCCGGGTGTTTATTCAGAGTGAAGGTGTCAGCTCGCTGTCGGTGCCGTTGTCGGCCCTGACTGCGGAAAATGGTGCGTCCTATGTGTGGCGGGTGGGCCAGGGCAACAAGTTGGAGCAGGTGCCCGTGCGTGTGGGGCCGTTTGGCGAAAGCAGCGTGCCGGTGCTCGAAGGCCTTACGGCCGATGACTGGATTGTTGCCGCCGGTGTGCATGTGTTGCATCCCGGCCAGGAGGTGCGGCCGATTGATCGCTCCAACCGGGCAATCAATATTGCGGCCAAGGAGTGATCCCCATGGGTTTCAACCTGTCCGCATGGGCATTGCGTAATCGCCAGATCGTCCTGTTTCTGATGCTGTTGCTGGCAATCGTTGGCGGTCTTTCTTACACCAAATTAGGGCAAAGCGAAGACCCGCCGTTTACCTTCAAGGCGATGGTGATCCGCACCCTTTGGCCGGGCGCCACGGCTGAAGAAGTCTCGCGTCAGGTCACCGAGCGAATCGAGAAGAAACTGATGGAAACCGGCGAGTACGAGCGCATTGTCTCGTTCTCGCGCCCGGGTGAATCGCAAGTGACCTTTATGGCCCGCGATTCGATGCATTCCGACCAGATCCCCGAGCTGTGGTATCAGGTACGCAAAAAGATCAGTGATATCCGCTACACCTTGCCACCGGATGTTCAGGGGCCGTTCTTCAACGATGAATTTGGCACGACCTTTGGCAATATCTACAGCCTGAGCGGCGAAGGTTACGACTACGCGGTACTCAAGGACTACGCTGACCGTATCCAGATCCAGCTACAGCGGGTCAAGGATGTGGGCAAGGTCGAGTTGCTGGGCCTGCAGGACGAAAAAATCTGGATCGAACTGTCCAACCTCAAGCTCGCGACCCTGGGTTTGCCGCTGGCTGCCGTGCAAAAAGCCCTTGAAGAGCAAAACGCAGTATCGACGGCGGGCTTCTTCGAAACCCCGACCGAGCGCGTGCAATTGCGTGTGAGCGGTAACTTCAAGACGGTCGAAGAGATCGAGCGCTTCCCCATTCGCGTAGGCGAGCGCACCTTGCGCATCAGCGACGTGGCGGATGTGCGTCGCGGTTTTAATGATCCTCCGGCACCGCGCATGCGCTTTATGGGCCAGGACGCGATTGGCCTGGCCGTGGCGATGAAGGACGGTGGCGATATTCTGGTGCTGGGCAAGGCACTGGACACCGAGTTTGAGCGGATCCAAAAAAACCTTCCGGCGGGGATGCAACTGGGCAAAGTGTCAGACCAGCCTGCGGCGGTGAAAACCAGCGTTGGTGAGTTTGTGCAGGTGCTGGTCGAAGCACTGGTCATCGTTTTGCTGGTGAGTTTTTTCTCCCTGGGTGTGCGTACCGGCATGGTGGTGGCGCTGACCATTCCGCTGGTGCTGGCCATGACTTTTGCCGCCATGCATTACTTTGGCATCGGCCTGCACAAGATCTCGCTGGGCGCGTTGGTGCTGGCGCTGGGCCTGCTGGTCGACGACGCGATCATCGCCGTGGAAATGATGGCGATCAAAATGGAGCAGGGCTACGACCGGCTCAAGGCCGCCAGCTTTGCCTGGACCAGCACCGCGTTCCCGATGCTCACCGGTACGCTGATAACGGCTGCGGGCTTTTTGCCGATTGCCATGGCGCAGTCGAGCACCGGCGAATACACCCGCTCGATTTTCCAGGTGGTGACCATTGCCCTGCTGGCGTCGTGGGTGGCTGCGGTGGTGTTTGTGCCGTATTTGGGCGCGCTGTTGTTACCGGACCTGGCGAAGATTCATGCGGCCAAACACGGCACAGGGGCTGGCGTGCCTGACCCCTATGCAACGCCATTTTACCAGCGCGTACGTCGGTTGGTGGAGTGGTGCGTGACCCGGCGCAAAACCGTGATTGCCCTGACCGCGTTGGTGTTTATAGGCTCGGTGGTGCTGTTCAAGTTTGTTCCGCAGCAGTTCTTCCCGGCGTCCAGCCGACTGGAGCTGATGGTCGATATGAAGCTGGCCGAGGGTGCTTCGTTGAGCAACACCACCGACCAGGTCAAGCAGCTCGAGGCACTGCTCAAGGATCACCCGGGCATCGAGAACTATGTGGCTTACGCAGGCACCGGTTCGCCCCGCTATTACCTGCCACTGGATCAGCAACTGCCCGCGGCGAGCTTTGCCCAGTTTGTGGTGTTGGCCAAGACCATCGAGGACCGGGAAAGCCTGCGCACCTGGTTGATCGACACGCTCAATGAACAGTTCCCGACGATACGCTCGCGGGTGACGCGTCTGGAAAACGGCCCGCCTGTGGGCTATCCGGTGCAGTTTCGGGTGACCGGCGAGCATATCGAAGAGGTACGGGCGCTGGCGCGCAAGGTCGCAGCCCAGGTGCGGGGCAACCCCCATGTGGTTAACGTGCACCTGGACTGGGAAGAGCCGAGCAAGGTGGTCAACCTCAATATCGATCAGGACCGGGCGCGTGCCCTGGGGGTGAGTACGGCCAACCTGTCGCGCTTCTTGCAAAGTACCTTGCTGGGCTCGACGGTCAGCCAGTACCGCGAAGATAACGAGTTGATCGAAATTCTGCTGCGCGGCACAGCCCAGGAACGTACCGAACTGGCGCTGCTGCCGAGCCTGGCGGTGCCGACCGATAATGGCCAGAGCGTTGCCCTGTCGCAGATTGCGACCCTGGAGTACGGCTTTGAAGAGGGCATTATCTGGCACCGCAATCGTCTGCCGACCGTGACGGTGCGGGCGGATATTTACGGCAAGGAGCAACCGGCGACCCTGGTGCAGCAGATTCTGCCGACCCTGGAAGGTGTGCGTGCCGAGCTGCCGGATGGCTATCTGCTGGAAGTGGGTGGCACGGTGGAAGACTCCACCCGCGGCCAGGACTCGGTGAAGGCCGGTGTACCTCTGTTTATCGTGGTAGTGCTGACGTTGCTGATGGTGCAGTTGCGCAGTTTCTCGCGCATGGTGATGGTATTCCTGACGGCGCCTTTGGGTTTGATCGGGGTGACATTGTTCCTGTTGTTGTTTGGCAAACCGTTCGGTTTTGTGGCGATGCTGGGCACCATTGCGTTGTCGGGGATGATCATGCGCAACTCGGTGATCCTGGTGGATCAGATCGAGCAGGACAAGGCGGCGGGGCTGGACCCGTGGCGGGCGGTGATTGAAGCGACGGTGCGGCGGTTCCGGCCGATTGTGCTGACCGCGCTGGCGGCGGTACTGGCGATGATTCCACTGTCACGCAGCGTGTTCTTCGGGCCGATGGCGGTGGCCATTATGGGCGGGTTGATCGTGGCGACTGTGCTGACGTTGCTGTTCTTGCCTGCGTTGTATGCGGCTTGGTTCAAGGTGAAGAAGGTCTAGGAGCCAAAGCCCCTCACCCTAACCCTCTCCCGGAGGGAGAGGGGACCGACCGCGTTGATGCGGGATTCAACTCAATGCTTTCAGACTGCCGAGATTCTTGAAAATCCCCTAATCGGCTCCCTCTCCCTCCGGGAGAGGGTTGGGGTGAGGGCGAGCCTGCGGATTAGCGAATCTGATCCACGCGCACACGGATCGGCTGCTGGGTCTTGGCCGTCAGGTCGACACTGTTGCGCTCGGTGTTGATAAACAGCAACTGGCCGTTCTCTTCAATCCGCGCGCTGATTGCGTAGGTGTGGCCGGGTTTGATTTGCGCCGGGTCATAGGTCAGGTGGAAAGGCAGTGGCACCTGGCCTTTTACCGGGCCGCTCTGTTTGGCCAGTGTTACTGCTGGCGCGTCGGCCAGAGACACATCCTGCAGGCTCACTTCCAGTGTAGCGGTAGGTGGCAGGGCGATACGTTGCAGGTAGAACACTTCACCGTCGAGGCACGCTTGCGGGGTCGAGGTCATGGAACTACAGGCTCCCAGCAGGGCGGTCAGGCTCAGTAAAAGTAACTTTTTCATAGGGCAGACTCCGTTTCTTTTCCTGTGTAAGACATTTCACACTGGAGAATGGAAGGGATTCTAGCAATGAACTTGCCTTTGAAGCGGCAAACCTGTGCCTGACAACCGCTGCTGTTTCAGTGGGTTATTCAGTCAGAGGTTCATCCTGGGATTCGTCAGGGGGGTTGTTGTGGCTGGCGGGTTGGATGCCGTTGCCACCGTGGACGCTGCCATCGGGATTCTGAACATGCCAGGGCGTGCCAGCATTACCCCTGGTTTCAGGAGAGGGGTGTTCGGAGGGGGTTTTGTTGTCTTGGGTCATTTCCAGACTTCCTTATCGTTGGTTTGCTTTGGATGTGTGCCGAAATCTTCGGCACACATCCAAGGCTAGTCGCGGATTGGAAGGCTGAAACCGGTTGAGACGTTTCAACTCAACTTTGCAGGATTATCCCACGCTCTCGGAAATATCCGCGGCATCTTCACTGCGGTGCAATGCCACCTGGCGAATAGACAGGCGGATTTCCGCAGGCAACACGCGCTTGGCGGCCCCTTCAGCCAGTTCACCGAGCAGTTCGTGGTAGCTCAGCTTGCCATTGCTATCGCGGCGCAACACGTCCTCTTCAAGCAAGGTCTGGATAAAGTGCCGGAACAGGCTCTTGTCGAAGAATTCCGGGGCGTTGAGCCCATGCAGAATCGACAGGCGCTGGGCCATCATGGTGCACAGGTCTTCCAGTTCTTCGGCGCTCAGGGTGTTCTGGCCGCTGTTGAGCAGCAGGGATATGGCCATGTAAAAGCGCTGCAGGGTTTGCGCAATGCTTTTGGACAGCAGCGTCAGCAATACAAAGTGTCGCGAGCTTGGCGCAGGGCGCAGGTACACGTCTTTTTCGAACCGTAGCAACCCTTGCTCGACAAAGGCTTCAAGCCATTGATCGACCACTCCGTCGAGTTCTTGCTCGGACCAGCGGATAAACAGTTCCGATTGCAGGTACGGATACAGCGCATGGGTGTAGCGCAGGATCTGTTCGCGGCTCATGCGCGAAGTGCTCTGGAAGAAGCTGGCGAGCAATGATGGCAAGGCAAAGATATGCATCACGTTGTTGCGGTAATAAGTCATCAGTACCGCGTTCTGCTCATCCAGATAGAGGATCTTGCCCAGCGCATCGCTTTGCTCGGCCAGCAGATTCATGTCTTTGACATGCTTGATCAGCGCCGGGCCATCGCCTTCGGGCAAGGTGGTGTACGGCGAGTAAGGCACACGGCGCAGCAGGGCCAGATAGAGGTCCAGTACCCGGGCCATGGCTTGCTCATCCAGGGCCAGGCGGGTAGTGGACAGCAAGGCCAGTGCCACCAGGTTTACCGGGTTGATGGCCGCCGCTTCATTCAGATGCCGGGCAACCTTTTCTCCCAGGCGGTTGGTGGTCTGGCTCAGCCATTCAGGGCGGTAGGACGGTGCAAGCTCCTGCTGACGCCAGCCGGGCTGCTCCTGCTCAAGAAACTCGGCCAGCTTGATCGGCTCGCCGAAGTTGACTGCGACCTGACCGAACTTCTGTTTTTTCAGCGCACCGATCACTTTGAAAATGTCAAAAATCGACTCTTTTTTCTTGCTGGCGCCGCGCAGCTCACCCAGGTAGGTACGGCCTTCAAGAACGCGTTCGTAACCGATGTATACGGGTACGAACACGATCGGCGTGCGTGATGAACGCAGGAAACTGCGCACGGTGATGGCCAGCATCCCGGTTTTCGGTTGCAGCATGCGTCCGGTGCGCGAGCGGCCACCTTCGACGAAGTACTCAACCGGGAAACCCTTGGTGAACAGGGTGTGCATGTATTCGTTGAACACCGAGGTGTACAACGGGTTGCCCTTGAAGGTGCGGCGCATGAAAAATGCCCCGCCACGGCGTAGCAGCGGGCCCAGCACCGGCATGTTCAGGTTGATCCCGGCGGCAATGTGCGGCGGGGTCAGGCCGTTGCGAAACAGCAGATAGGACAGCAGCAGGTAGTCGATATGGCTGCGGTGGCACGGCACATAAATGATCTCATGGCCCTGGGCGACCTTTTGCACGCTCTCGATCTGGTTGACCTTGACCCCATCGTAAATCTTGTTCCAGAACCAGCTCAGCAGTACTTCAAAAAAACGGATCGCGGTGTAGGTGTAGTCCGAGGCGATTTCATTGGCGTAGCGCAGCGCAAGGGCACGGGCCTTGTCGGGCGAAATATTCTCGCGCTCGGCTTCATCGAGGATCGCCTGGCGCACGGAAGGCTCGTTGACCAGGCCCTTTACCAGCGTACGCCGGTGCGACAGGTCGGGGCCGATGGTCGAGATTTTCAGGTTGCGAAAGTGCACCCGTAAAATGCGCTGGGCCATGCGCACGGTGCGTTCGTGACCCTTGTTGAGGTCGACCAGCTCTCGCATATGGATAGGGGCCGAGAACTGCACGCGGGTTTTACGGCCCAGAATCAGGATGCGCAGCATGCGCCGCAAACGCCCGGTCACGGCCCAGCTGTCGGCGAACAGCAGTTTCCAGGGGCTGGACTCGCTGTCGGGGGACTGGCCCCAGAATACGCTGACCGGGATGATTTGCGCGTCTTCCCCCGGGTGCTGGCTCAAGCCGTCAACCAGTCGGGTCAATACCGGCGGTGCGCCACGCTTGTCCTGACGCCCCAGCCAGTCCGGCTCGGGGGTCAGGTAGAAGAAGGCAGCTGGCTCTATCATCTCGCCTACGGCAACTGGCAGCACCGGGCGCGGCAGGCCGGCTTTGGAGCACTCGGCGTCGACAACGGCCAGCTCGGTCAGCGAGGGCGATTGCAGTACATAGAACACCGGTCGGCTGCGATCCAGGTTCAGGGTCAGCGAAGACTGGTTGATGGTCTCCGAGCGCACCCACAGGTACAGCAAGCGACGCAGGGCGCCAAATACAAGGCGGCGGAATGGGGAGGGGGTCATACGGCTTCTGCGTTAGTGAATTAAACGAGCGTTTACTCGGTCGGGTAGTTTGCAGTATCAGCGCAAAATCGGCAAAAAAGCGCTGAACTAATATTGATTGAGTGTTTTTTTGCCTGACCTATACTCGGTGGTCTTTCGCGATACTGCGTCAGACAGAGTTTTGCAGAGTCAGGTTCAAACGATAGTTCTCAAAGGGCCAGTTAACGAGCCCGATCAATAATAAAAAGGGGGGAAGTTCCATGACTGCACGTGTAACGGGCAATGTGAAGTGGTTTAACGACGCAAAGGGTTACGGCTTTATCCAGTGCGAAGACGGGGCTGATGTGTTTGTGCATTACCGTGCCATTCGCGGTGAAGGCCATCGCAGCCTGGCCGAAGGTCAGCAGGTCGAATACACCCAGGTCTCAGGCGCCAAGGGCCTGCAGGCCGAGGATGTAGTGGGGTTGTAAGGCACTGCTTGCCCTCCCTGTGGGAGCGGGCTTGCTCGCGATTGCATCAGCGCATGTGCACATAGACACCGCGTCGGTCGCATCGCAGGCAAGCCAGCTCCCACAAGGGATCTATGGCCGGTCCGAATCAGGAACCGGTTTTCCAGGTGATTTCTTCCTGACCGTCTTCGCTGATGCGGATCCAGCGGTCGGCGTCTGCCTCGCCTTGTTCTTCAACCCAGCTGCCCGGCGCGCAGCGCACTTCGATGTGCAATGCCTCAAAAGCAGCCTTGGCGCAGGCGATGTCGTCTTCCCACGGCGTCTGGTCACTGTCCAGGTACAGGCTATTCCATTTGCCTACAGCTTTTGGCATCCAGGTTACGGGCACGTTGCCGGCCATGCACTTCCAGGTTTCGCCTTTCTTTTTCCATTCCGTGCACGGTCCCAGCACGTTTGCCAGCCAGGCTTCGACGTCTTTGTAAGTGACGGCTTCTTTCAGGTAAATCTCGATATCGGGTTGGCGCATGGATGTCCTCACTGCGTGTCTGAAAAATCCATTCGCGGATTAGTCGGGCCAAGGGCATGTGCACCTGGCCGTAAAATGGGTTATTGAAGTACGAAGTAATCGTAGCGCATCGACACGGTCACCACTAAAGGCTCGGGGTGCTCGATGACCTCGGCGCGCCGCTCGGCACTGGCACGCCAGCCGTGAGGGGTCATGGCCAGCAGGTTGGCGCGATCCTGGGGTTCGCTCAGGCTGAGGGTGAACTCCAGTGTTTCACTGTGCTGTAGCGACATGCCTTCGGGCACCAGGGCCAGATGCTTGTCGTCGGCGTAATCCCGGACTTCGTCGTACAGGCGTTCGCGCAATTCCATCAAGTGACCGCGGGTCGGGCCTACACGCATCAGGCCGCCACCGGGGGTGAGCAGGCGCTTGGCTTCGAGCCAGTCCAGCGGGCTGAACACACTGGCCAGGAACTGGCAGCTGGCGTCAGCCAGTGGCACGCGGGCCATGCTGGCGATCAACCAGGTCAGTTGCGGGCTGCGTTTACAGGCACGCTTGACCGCTTCGCGGGAGATATCCAGCGCGTAGCCATCGGCGTTGGGCAGCGCGTCGGCGATTTGCGCGGTGTAGTAACCCTCGCCACAGCCGATGTCGAGCCAGCGCTGTGGCGCGCGTTCGGCGGCCAGTTCGGCCAGGCGTTTGGCCACAGGGGCGTAATGCCCGGCGTTTAGAAAGTCGCGGCGGGCTTCAACCATAGCCTGGTTGTCGCCTGGGTCACGGCTGTTCTTGTGTTGCACCGGCAGCAGGTTCAGGTAGCCCTGGCGGGCACGGTCAAAGCGATGGCCGGCAGGGCACACCACACCATTGTCTGCCGCGTTGAGCGGCTCGGAGCAGATCGGGCAGGCGAGCATCAGGCGAGCAACTTGATCAGGGTCTGATAGTAGATTTCGGTCAACACGTCGAGATCGCTGGCCAGCACCCGTTCGTTGACCTGGTGAATGGTCGCGTTGACCGGCCCCAGCTCTACCACCTGGGTGCCCAGGGTCGCGATAAAGCGACCGTCGGATGTGCCACCGCTGGTGGAAGCCTTGGTTTCGCGACCGGTCACCTGCTTGATGCTCGACGACACGGCATCCAGCAGCGCCCCCGGCTCGGTCAGGAACGGCAGGCCGGACAGCGCCCAGTCGATGTGCCAGTCCAGGCCGTGCTTGTCCAGGATGTCCGCGACGCGCTTTTGCAGGCCCTCAACGGTGGACTCGGTGGAGAAGCGGAAGTTGAACACTGCAACCAGATCACCCGGGATGACGTTGGTCGCGCCTGTGCCTGAGTTGAGGTTGGAAATCTGGAAGCTGGTTGGCGGGAAAAAGGCATTGCCGTTGTCCCAATGCTCGGCGGCCAGCTCGGTCAGCGCAGGCACGGCCAGATGAATCGGGTTCTTGGCCAGATGCGGGTAGGCCACATGGCCTTGAACGCCGCGAACGGTGAGCTTGGCCCCCAGAGAACCGCGACGGCCGTTCTTGACCACGTCACCGACCAGGGAAGTGCTCGACGGCTCGCCGACGATGCACCAGTCCAGACGCTCGTTACGTGCGGCGAAACGTTCGATCACGGCCTTGGTGCCGTGATGGGCCGGGCCTTCTTCGTCACTGGTGATCAAAAATGCGACCTTGCCCTTGTGGTCCGGGTAGTCGCAGACAAAGCGTTCAGCGGCCACCAGCATGGCTGCCAGGCTGCCTTTCATGTCGGCCGCGCCACGGCCGCAGAGCATGCCGTGCTCATCGATCAGCGCGTCGAACGGGTCGTTCTGCCAGGCCTGTACCGGGCCGGTCGGTACCACGTCAGTGTGGCCGGCGAAGCACAGCACCGGGCCTTCGTGTTTGCCGTGGGTGGCCCAGAAGTTGTCGACGTCTTCGATGCGCATCGGCTCAAGCATGAAGCCGGCATCGCCCAGGCGCTGCATCATCAGCTTCTGGCAGTCAGCGTCGATCGGCGTCACGGAAGGGCGACGGATCAGATCGCAGGCGAGTTGCAGGGTCGGCGAAAGGTCGGCGTGGGCCGTCATGGTAGGGACTCCGAAGCGGGACACAAGGCACAAAAGGGCGGTTATCTTAAAGCAAAACGGCGGCCAGAGGCCGCCGTTTAGTGGTTGCAGTCGATTTATGCAGCGGGTTGCTCTTGTGCTTCTTCGACCGGTTTAGGCAACGAAGACATAAAGGCCATGATCAGCGCTGCCAGATACGGCAACGATTGCACCAGCAGCATCACCACCCAGAAACGCATGTCGTTGCTCGGCAGGCCTTGTACGAAGAAAATCCCCACAGCCGCGCCCCAGAGCAGCAGCATGATGAACACCTCTTCGCGGGCTTCCGAGATCGCTACCCAAAAGCCGTGGTTATCGGCGTTTTTAGGCGTCCGGAAGAACGGGATGCTGGTGGTGAAGAACCCGTACAGCACGGCTTTGGCGATGGTGTGGGACAACGCCAGCCCGGCCAGTGCCGCGGCGAAGGCGTCCTTGAGGTTGACCCCCACTGCACGGCGGTACAGGAAAATGATCTTGCCCACCTTGAACACAAATAGCGCCAGTGGCGGAATGGCGAAAATCAACAGTGGCGGGTCGACCCGCGTTGGCACGATGATCATCGCCGCCGACCACAACAGGGCACCGACAGTGAAGAAAATATTCATGCCGTCGGCCACCCATGGCAGCCAGCCTGCGAGGAAGTGATAGCGCTGGCCACGGGTCAGCTCCGTGTCTTTGCCCAGCAACAGGCTGGAGGTGTGACGCTTGATAATCTGAATCGCACCGTAGGCCCAGCGGAATCGCTGTTTCTTGAAGTCGATAAAGGTATCGGGCATCAGGCCCTTGCCATAGCTGTTGTGGGAATACGCGGCGGAATACCCTTTTTCAAATACCCGCAGGCCCAGTTCGGCGTCTTCACAGATGCACCAGTCTGCCCAGCCCAGTTCTTCGAGCACTGAACGGCGGGTCATGGTCATGGTGCCGTGCTGAATGATCGCATCGCGGTCGTTACGGGTGACCATGCCGATATGGAAAAAGCCCTTGTATTCGGAGTAGCAGAGCTTTTTGAAGGTGCTTTCGTTCTGGTCGCGGTAGTCCTGTGGCGATTGCACGATGGCGATTTTCGGGTCGGCAAAGTGCGGCACCATATGCTTGAGCCAGTTGCGGTCCACGCAGTAATCAGAGTCGATCACGGCAATCACTTCGGCATCCGGTGCGGTATGCGGGATCAGGTAGTTCAGCGCGCCGCCCTTGAAACCGGCCAGGGGCGCGACGTGGAAGAACTTGAAGCGCGGGCCGAGGGTGGCGCAGTAATCGCGCACCGGCTCCCAGACTGCCGGGTCCTTGGTGTTGTTGTCGATGATCAACACTTCGAAATCGGGGTAGTCGAGGTTGGCCAGGGCGTCGAGGGTCTGTTTGACCATCTCCGGCGGCTCGTTGTAGCACGGCACATGGATCGAGACTTTCGGACGGTAGGCATCGTCGGCTTCTACCGGTAAAAACTCCCTTCGCCGCTTGCGAATCCATACTGCTTCGGCCAGTTCATGGGCCTCGGTGAGCAGCACGATAAACACCCCGAGCGCACCTAAGCCAAGCAGAAAGCCCACAGTCAGGCTGAACCAGGTGCTGTATTGCTGGCTGTAGTCATAGGCGATCCACACCAGCACCGAGCCGCAGAGGAAAGCGGTAAAGGTCAGGAAGGTACGGCCACGCTGGCGCAGGGCGGAACCGTCGATCAGCAGCAGTGCCAGTGACAGCAGGCCCATGACCACCGAGCCGATGGCCAGTACGCGCCACTGTGGAATCGCCACCACCGGCCCTTCAAAATTGAATTTTTGCTGGCGGGCAGCGTTGTACACGCCCCAGTACGCGCCCACTGAACCTTCGTCGCTGGCCTTCCACGGCTGGTCGAAGGCTTCGATCACAAAATAGTTGTAGCCCCGGCGGTTGAGGGTATTGACCAACGTACGCAGATAAATCGCCTGGTCGGCCGGGGTAGCGTCAGCGCCACCGCGCATGCGGCCATTGCTCGGCCAGCCAACTTCCGACAGCAGCAGCGGTTTTTTCGGGAACATTTTTTTCAGGTCGCGGGCACGGTCCAGGACGAATTCGCCGGCCTTGTCCACCGGGATAAATTCCCAGTAGGGCAGGATGTGCGCGGCGATCAGGTCAACGTGCTTGGCCAGTTGCGGGTACTTTTCCCAAATATGCCATTGCTCGGACGTGGTGACCGGCACCTTGACCGCGGCGCGCACCCGATCCAGCAGCACGATCAGGTCTTCGGGCGTGATTTCTTCGCGGAACAGGGCTTCGTTGCCCACCACAACCCGCACCACGCTGCGTGAGTTGTTGGCCAGCTCGATGGCTTTCTGGATTTCCCGCTCGTTGCGCTCCAGATCAGGGCTGATCCAGATCCCGATGGTCACGCGCAGGCCGAATTCTTCGGCCAGCTTGGGAATGTCGCCCAGGGTGCCGTCAACCGAGTAAGTCCGGATGTTGTCGGTCAGCTTGCTGATGATTTCCAGGTCGCGACGCATTTCGTCGTCGGTCGGGTACTGGTCTTTCTGTGGGTACTGGCCTTGCTGGAACGGCGAGTACGAAAAACCGGAGATTTGCTCGGGCCAGTTGGGCGCAGAGACCGGGCGATTGATCAGCGCCCAGAAGCCTGTGAAGAGCGCGGCGATGGCCAGGACCACCACCAGATTGAGTCCAAATTTACGCGATGACATAACTATTTCGGGTTCCAAAGGGAGTGGAACGAAGATCGGTCGGCGGGTGCCAAACGGCGCGCATCCTACACTGTGCTTTGACCAATCGTATAGCGGACGGAATTGAGTCGGGCGTTTGGCACTTACAGCCGACTTAAGTTCTTTCTTTATTAGTTGTAGCTCTTATCTTCTTCCGTAGCAGGCTATTAAAGCAGGCTTGGTCGCATAGCTTGTAGGAAAGATACTCAATGCAATGTAAGAACCCTATAATGCGCGCCGGTTTTTGGGGTGTTGGTCATGAGTACAGAAGATCCACGTTTTGCCGGTGTAGCCCGGTTATATGGGCTGGAAGGCCTTGAACGACTGAAGGCGGCGCATGTGGCGATCGTCGGTGTAGGCGGCGTCGGGTCGTGGGCAGCGGAAGCGATTGCGCGCTGCGGCGTCGGCGAAATTTCGCTGTTTGATCTGGATGACGTGTGCGTTAGCAACAGCAACCGCCAGTTACACGCCTTGAGTACGACCATTGGTCGGGACAAGGTTGAGGTGATGGCCGAACGCCTGCGTCAGATCAATCCTGACTGCAAGGTTCATGAGGTGGCCGATTTCGTGACGCGCGAAACCATGGCCGACTACATCACCCCCGATATTGATTGCGTGATCGACTGCATCGACAGTGTGAATGCCAAGGCGGCGCTGATTGCCTGGTGCAAGCGGCGCAAGATACAGATCATCACCACCGGTGGCGCGGGCGGGCAAATTGACCCGACGCTGATTCAGGTCTGTGACTTGAACCGTACCTTCAATGACCCTCTGGCCTCCAAGGTGCGTTCGACCTTGCGTCGCGATTATGGATTTTCGCGCACCATGACCCGTCACTACAGCGTGCCGTGTGTGTTCTCCACCGAGCAGCTGCGCTACCCCAAGCCGGACGGCAGCATTTGCCTGCAGAAGAGTTTTGTCGGTGACGGGGTGAAGCTGGACTGTGCTGGCGGGTTTGGCGCAGTGATGATGGTGACGGCCACCTTCGGCATGGTGGCGGCGACCAAGGCGGTGGACAAGATCGTGGCGGGCGTGCGCCGGCCTTCGGAGAAGGTAAAGCCTGCACCACAGGAATAAGGCTCGCCTCGGACCTGGCCTGTGGGAGCGGCTTTGCTCGCGATAGCACCGGCGCGGTGTTTCAGATAAACCGAATCGCCCGCATCGCGAGCAAGCCCGCTCCCACAGGGGGCGGCAATGGTCAGGCTGCCAATTCCCGCATCCGCACCAGCACCGCATTGAGCCCATTGCTGCGCGATGGCGACAACTGCCGGCTAAGCCCCAATTGTTCGAACCATCCCGGCAAATCGACCTGCAGCAGCTCTTGCGTGGTCAAGCCGTTCACCCGCACCAGCAGCAACGCCACCAGCCCGCGAATCAGTCGCGCTTCACTGCTGGCCGCAAACTGCCATTGGCCATCGACCTGTTTGCCCACCAGCCACATCTGGCTTTCACAGCCATGCACCCGGTTGGCGTCGGTTTTGTCGGCCTCGCCGAGTTCCGGCAATCGCTGGCCCCATTGCATCAGCAGGCGTGCACGCTGTTCCCAGCCGGTGCAATGCTCAAAGCTGTCGAGCGCCGCCTGGGCGTCGGCGGGCAGGGTCATTGCAGCAACTCCAGCGCCTGATCGAGGGCGAGGAAAAAACGCTCCAGATCTTCTGAGTCATTGTACAGCGCCAGCGAAACACGGATGGCACCAGCCAGACCAAGGCTTTTAAGCAGTGGCATGGCGCAATGATGCCCGGCGCGAACGGCAATCCCCTGTTCGGTCAGCAGATGGGCCAGATCGGCGTTGTGGACGCCCTCGACTACAAAACTGACCAGGGCCAGGTGCGGGGCGCCCAGCAGACGAATGCCCTGGCGCTGCTGCAAACCCTCGACGAGCAATCGGTGCAGTGCTGTTTCGTGGGCCTGGACTGCGCCCTGGTTGAGGTTGGCCAGATAGTTGAGGGTTGCCCCCAGTCCGATCACGCTGGCAATCGGCGGGGTACCAGCCTCAAATCCCAGCGGTGCCGGGCGAAAGGTGGCGTGCTGATAGTCGGCGTCCTGCACCATCTCGCCGCCAAACTGCCAGTGTTGCAAGCGGGCCAGGGCTTCATGACGGCCAAACAGCACGCCCAGCCCGTCGGGGCCATAGAGCTTGTGGGCGGAAAACACATAGAAGTCACAACCCAGCGCCTGAACGTCCTGGCGACCGTGGACAACACCCTGGGCGCCGTCAACCACGGTCAGTGCATTCTGTGCCCTGGCCAGCGCCAACAGTTCGGGCAGGGGCTGCCACACACCAAGGACGTTGGATAACTGGCTCACGGCCAACAGGCGAGTGCGCGGGGTGATCAGGCGTGCGGCGGCCACGAGGTCGATCACGCCGTCGGCATCCAGTGGCAGTACCACCAGGGCCAGCTTTTTACGCTTTGCAAGTTGCTGCCACGGCAGCAAGTTGGCGTGATGTTCCAGGGCGCTGATAACGATTTCATCGCCCGTATTGAATTGGTGCTCCAGGCCGTAGGCCAGAAGGTTCAGCGCTGACGTGGCGCCGTGGGTGAACACGATTTGCCCGCACTCGCCGGCATTGAGCCATTGCGTCACTTTGTGGCGGGTGTTTTCGAATGCCTGGGTCGCGTGGGCGCCCGGCAAATGTTGGGCCCTGTGTACATTGGCTGCGCCGTTGGCGTAGTAATGCGTCAGTGCGTCGAGCAGGGCTTGGGGTTTTTGCGTGGTAGCAGCGCTGTCCAGATACGTCTGGTCCTGACGTTGCAAGGCGGCGATGGCGGGAAAGTCAGCGCGCCAGGGAGAAGGCAAAAGCATGGTGTTCGGGCTCTGTTGACGAGGCCGGAAGCCGGCCCCGTCAGTTGCAGACAGACGCTTAGTTGTGAGCGTGCAGTGCTTCGTTCAGCTCGATGGCCGACTTGTGGGTTTTGCATTCCACAGCGCCGGTTTCCGAGTTACGGCGGAACAACAGGTCAGGCTGGCCAGCCAGGTCACGGGCCTTGACCACTTTGACCAACTGGTTGTTTTCGTCCAGCAGGGCCACTTTGGTACCTGCGGTCACGTACAGGCCGGACTCGACGGTGTTGCGGTCACCCAGCGGGATGCCGATACCGGCGTTGGCGCCGATCAGGCAGCCTTCGCCGACCTTGATCACGATGTTGCCACCACCCGACAGCGTGCCCATGGTCGAGCAACCGCCGCCCAGGTCCGAACCTTTGCCGACAAACACGCCTGCCGATACACGGCCTTCGATCATGCCCGGGCCTTCGGTACCAGCGTTGAAGTTGACGAAACCTTCGTGCATCACGGTGGTGCCTTCGCCGACGTAGGCGCCCAGGCGGATACGTGCCGCATCAGCGATGCGCACACCGGCCGGAACCACGTAGTCGGTCATTTTCGGGAACTTGTCGACCGAGAACACTTCCAGCAGATCGCCACGCAGGCGCGCTTCGAGTTGACGCTCGGCCAGTTCGCCCAGATCGATGGCGCCCTGGCTGGTCCATGCCACGTTTGGCAGCAGCGGGAACACGCCCGCCAGGCTCAGGCCGTGGGGCTTGACCAGGCGATGGGACAGCAGGTGCAGCTTGAGGTAGGCCTCTGGTGTCGAGGTCAGAGTGGCGTCTTCGGCCAGCAGGGTGGCAACCAGCGGCTTGTGGCTTTCGGCCAGGCGGGTCAGCAGGGCAGCCTGGGCGGCGTCGACCGGTTTGGCGGCTTCAGCCATCTGTGCGGCTTGGGCGGTAGTAAAGGTGATTGCCTGATTGCCACCGGTGTAGCCCAGAATCGGTGCGATGGCTGCAATCAGCTCGGCCGATGGATTGACCAGGGGTTGTGCGTAGAACACTTCCAGCCATGCGCCTTGGCGGTTTTGGGTGCCGACGCCGAAGGCTGCGCTGAACAGGGTAGTAGACATGCAATTACCTCTTACAAAAATAAATGGGCGGGCGCTTACAGAAGGGCCGCCGCATAAAGATCTGGCTTGAAGCCAATCAGGGTTTTGTCACCGAGATCGAGCACCGGGCGCTTGATCATCGAGGGTTGGGCGAGCATCAGTTCAATGGCTTTGGCTTGGTCGAGATCGGCTTTGCGTTCGTCGTCGAGCTTGCGAAAGGTTGTACCGGCGCGGTTGAGCACCACTTCCCAGCCGTGCTCATTGCACCAGCGGGTCAGGTGTTCACGGTCAATGCCGCTGCTTTTGTAGTCATGGAAATCGTAGTGCACTGCATGTTCATCGAGCCAGGTGCGAGCCTTTTTCATGGTGTCGCAGGCTTTGATGCCGAAAAGGTGCAACGTCTTGCTTGAATCGGTCACGGAAATTGCCCCCCCTTTGGAGATGCGGTAAATGAGCAGTCGCGGATTATGCCATGCGCAGCGCCCTTGGGCGTGATTGGCTGCGAGCTTGGCACAGACTTGTGACATGTCGTCGCACTGCTACTTTTGTTCAGGCTCGGCTTTTACGGTTAGACGCTACTATGGAGCGCAATGGGAAATTGTTGCTATTTATTTAGTTTAAAACTGATCGTTCGGGAACTCTGCTGATATGCAAACCGCCTATACCGTCCTTATCCTGCTGATGCTGGTGGGGATTTCGCGTCTGTTGGGGCGTGTCATACCTCTGCCTTTGCCGCTGGTGCAGATTGCTGCCGGTGCCGTACTGGCCTGGCCGACGCTGGGCCTGCATGTGGCGCTGGAACCTGAGCTGTTCCTGTTTCTGTTCTTGCCGCCGCTGCTGTTCTCGGATGGCTGGCGCATGCCCAAGCGTGAGTTCTGGCGCCTGCGCGGGCCGATTCTGACCCTGGCAGTAGGGCTGGTTTTGTTTACGGTGGTGGGTGCGGGGTATTTCATCCATTGGCTGTTGCCGACCATCCCCTTGCCGGTGGCATTTGCCCTGGCAGCAGTACTGTCACCCACTGATGCGGTGGCGGTATCGGCCATTGCACAGAATCGCTTGCCCGCACCCTTGATGCACATGCTGCAAGGCGAGGCGCTGATGAATGACGCCACGGGCCTGGTGACCTTCAAGTTCGCCCTGGTGGCTGCCATTACCGGGGTGTTTTCCCTGGCCAATGCCAGCCTGACCTTCATCTTGGTGGCCTGTGGCGGGCTGGCCATTGGCGTCGCCCTGAGCTGGCTGGTGGGGCGTTTGCGCGCGTGGATGATCGCCCGTGGCTGGGATGACCCGGCCACCCATGTGGTGTTTATGTTGCTGCTGCCTTTTGCCGCCTATGTACTGGCCGAACGCTTGGGTGCTTCGGGCATCCTGTCGGCGGTGGCGGCGGGGATGATGCAGAGCTGGCTGGACCTGTTGCCGCGTCAGACCAGCACCCGCCTGCTTAATCGCAGTGTGTGGTCGCTGCTGGAGTTTGCCTTCAACGGGTTGATCTTTTTGCTGTTGGGCCTGCAATTGCCGGACATCATCAAGGCGGTGGTCAGCCACGAAACGACTCTGTGGCCGACTTTGATGTATCGCTGCCTGGATGTGGTGGCGATTTTCCTAGTGCTGCTGGCGCTGCGCTTCATCTGGGTGCAGAGCATCTGGCGGCTGTCCGGCCTGTTGCGCCGCTGGCGTGGCAAGGGCGAGCTGACGATGGTGCCGACAGCCCGCTCCTGCTGGCTGCTGACCGTGGGCGGGGTACGCGGTGCGGTGACCCTGGCGGGCGTGATGTCGGTACCGCTGCTGGTCAGCGAGGGTTTGAATTTTCCTGAGCGTGATTTGCTGATCTTTATTGCTGCCGGGGTGATTTTGCTGTCGCTGGTGGCAGCCTGCATCGCCTTGCCGGTGTTGTTGCGCGGTATTCCAAAAAGCCCGGACGATGCCATGCGCAAAGAAGTGCGCGAAGCCTGGCGGCGCACCGCAGAAGCGGCGATTCACGCGCTGGAAGCAGAAGAGGTGGTGGAGGCCGATGGTCAGCAGGATGCGGCCCAGGCGGCTCTGGCGGCTGAGCTAAAGGCGCGGATCATGTCTGAGTACCGTCATCAGCTTGAGGTGTACAACGACTCGGCGGAGGCCCAGGCACTGGCTTCGCAAATGGACCAGCTGGAAAGCCGCTTGCGGCTCAAGGCGCTGCGGGCGCAGCGGCTGGAACTGTACAGCTTGCGCCGCCATCACGAAATCGGCGACGACGCCCTGAGCGAAATCCTCAAGGACCTGGACTTGAGCGAGGCCAACCTGGGAACGGTGAAATAACCCAGCTTTATGTGGGAGCGGGCTTGCTCGCGATGGCATCGCAGCGGTTCGTCTGGCAGACCGCATCGCTTGCATCGCGAGCAAGCCCGCTCCCACAGGGGCGGTTTAGCCGCGGCGCTGGATAAAGTCGCGGATCCGCCCGGCGGCTTCCACGCACTCAGCCAGTGGCGCAACCAGGGCCATGCGTACGCGACCAGCGCCGGGGTTGAAACCGTCTACTTCGCGGGACAGATAAGAGCCCGGCACTACGGTGACGTGCTCTTGGGCAAACAGGTCGCGGCAGAATTCGGCGTCGTCGCCTTCAACCCTGGGCCACAGGTAGAAGCCGCCATCCGGGCGCTGCACATCCAGTACCGGCGTTAAAATCTCCAACACCGCATCAAACTTCTCGCGATACAGGTCACGGTTGCTACGTACGTGGTCTTCGTCGTTCCAGGCGGCAATGCTTGCCAGCTGGGTTTGTACCGGCATTGCGCAGCCATGGTACGTGCGGTACAGCAGGAACGCCTTGAGGATGTCGGCATCGCCGGCCACAAAACCGGAACGCAAACCCGGCAGGTTGGAGCGCTTGGACAGGCTGTGGAACACCACGCAACGCTTGAAGTCTTCACGGCCCAGGGCCACACAGGCGCTGAGCAGGCCGACCGGTGGTGTCTTCTCGTCGAAGTACAGCTCGCTGTAGCACTCGTCTGCGGCGATCACGAAGTCGTGTTCGTCGGCCAGTGCGATCAGTTTTTTCAGGGTTTCAAGCGGGATCAGCGCACCGGTCGGGTTACCCGGCGAGCACAGGAACAGGATCTGGCAGCGTTTCCAGGTGTCGACGGATACGGCGTCGAAATCCGGGTTGAACCCATGCTCGGCCAGGCACGGCAGGTAGTGCGGCTGAGCGCCTGCCAGGAAGGCAGCCCCTTCATAGATCTGGTAGAACGGGTTCGGGCTCACCACCAGAGCGTCGTCACCACGGTTGACCACGGTCTGGGTGAAGGCAAACAGGGCTTCACGGGTGCCGTTGACCGGCAGGATATTGCGCGCCGGGTCAAGCCAGCCTTTTGGTACGTTGAAACGACGCTCGGCCCAGTCGGCGATAGCTTCGCGCAGCGCCGGGATGCCCAGGGTGGTCGGGTAGACCGCCATCTGGTCGAGGTTGTCAGCCAGTGCCTTGGCCACGAAGTCCGGCGAGCGGTGCTTGGGTTCGCCAATCGACAGCGCGATTGGGCGCTTGTCGGCGTTGGGCTGCACGCTGCCAAGCAGGGCGCGCAATTTTTCGAACGGGTAAGGCTGCAGCTGGTTTAGAGCGTTGTTCATGGGGTGCGGGTCTCACTCGGCGGCGGTTAAATGCTCAGGCGCCACGGTTCTGGGGTTGAATCCTGGTTGACCGTCAGTTGCTCGACGATCGCTTCCTGCAAACGCATGCACAGCTGCGGGTCGGACAGCGGCTGGTTGTTTGCATCGGTAATGAAAAAGACGTCTTCGACGCGTTCACCCAGGGTGGCAATCTTGGCGTTCTGCAGCGACAGATCAAACTCCAGAAAGATCATTCCGATGCGAGCCAGCAGGCCCGGGCGGTCGGGGGCGCTCAGCTCCAGCACGGTCACCGGGCGCTGGGCGTCGTTATGGATCGTGACCTGGGGCGCAAAGGCAAAGTGCTTGAGCTGGCGCGGCACGCGGCGCTGGATGATGGTCGGGTAGTCGTCCGGGTTGCGCAGGGCTTCGGTCAGCCCCTTACGGATTTTTTCGATACGCGCCGGGTTGTTACCAATCGAGCCACCATCGTTGTCGAGCACGATATAGGTGTCGAGGGTGAACTGACTGCTGGAGGTGATAATGCGTGCGTCATGGATGTTCAGGTTGAGCTGGTCCATGGCGGCCACTGTCACGGCGAAGAAGTCGTGCTGGTCGGGTGCATAGATGAAGATCTGCGTGCCGCCCTCGAACTCGCGCTGGGTGGTTTCCTTGATCAGCACCAGCGGGCCGCCATCGGCAGGCTGCTGCAGGATGGCTTCGGTATGCAGGGCCACGTCGGCAGAGGAGTGTCGCAGGAAATAGTCGTCGCCCAGCTGTGACCAGAGCTGTTCCACGTCATCCTGGTCGGTACCCCCGCGCACCAGAATATCCAGCGCCGCACTTTGCGTCTGGCGGATCTGTTCTTCGCGGTCCACCGGGTTTTCCAGGCCTCTACGCAAGGCACGCTTGGTCTCGGTGTAGAGCTGGCGCAACAGGCTGGCGCGCCAGGAGTTCCACAGCGTCGGGTTGGTGGCGTTGATATCGGCGACAGTCAGCACATAGAGGTAGTCGAGGTGGGTTTCGTCCACCACAATCTGGGCAAAATCATGGATGACCTGCGGGTCGGACAGGTCCTTGCGCTGGGCGGTGGTGGACATCACCAGGTGGTTTTGTACCAGCCACACGATCAGGCGCGTGTCCCACTGCGGCAACTGATGACGGATGCAGAACGCTTCTGCATCCACGGCACCGATTTCGGAGTGGTCGCCGTGGCGGCCCTTGCCGATATCGTGGTACAGCCCGGCCAGGTAGATCAGCTCGGGCTTGGGCAGTTTGGCCATCAACTTGCTGGCGAGCGGGAATTTCTCCGATACCTGGGTGTATTGCAGCTTACGCAAGTGTTTGATCAGGTTCAGGGTGTGGGCATCGACCGTATAAATGTGGAACAGGTCATGCTGCATTTGCCCGACGATAAAACCAAACTCGGGCAGGTAACGGCCCAGGATGCCGTAACGGTTCATTCGGCGCAGGTTGCGGTGGATACCGATCTTGCACTTGAACAGTTCGATAAACAGGCTGGTGTTGCGGATGTCTTTGCGGAAATCTTCGTCGATCAGGTAGCGATGTTCGCGTAGCAGGCGGATGGTGTCGGCTCGCACGCCCTTGATCTCTGGGTGCTGTGCCATCAGCAGGAAGATTTCCAGCATGGCGAAGGGAGTGCGCTTGAACACGTGGTCGCTGGTGGCTTCGATATAGCCATCGTGCAACTGGAAGCGCGAGTTCAACGGGGTTGGCGGCGCTTCGTCCTCGGGGGCGAGAATCACTTCTTCGAAGTGCTGGATGATCAGGTCGCTGAGCTGGGCAATGCTCATGACCACCCGGTAGTACTGCTGCATGAAATTTTCGATGGTCTGCTTGGCGTCTTCGCCGGCAAAGCCGAGCAGTTCGCCGATGCTGCGCTGGTGGTCGAACAGCAGACGGTCTTCGGCACGCCCGGCAAGCATGTGCAGGGCGTAGCGCACCTTCCACAAAAATTCCTGGGACGAGGCCAGCAGGGCGTGCTCGCTTTCTACCAGAAAGCCTTCGCCGGCAAGGGCGCGCAAATTCAGGGTGCCGTACTGGCGGCGGGCTACCCACAAAATGGTCTGGATATCGCGCAGGCCGCCGGGCGAACCCTTGACGTTAGGCTCCAGGTTGTACTCGGTGTCGTTGTACTTGTGGTGGCGGGCCTTTTGCTCGGCGCGCTTGGCCAGGAAAAACTCCTTGCTGGGCCACATGTGGGCGGTGCTGGTGACGTCCAGCATGCGCTGGCGCAAATGCTCGGGGCCCGCCACGGTGCGGCTTTCCATCAAGTTGGTGATGATGGTCAGGTCGGCGCGGGCCTGCTCTGCGCACTCATCCACCGAGCGCACGCTCTGACCTACTTCTAGGCCTATGTCCCAAAGAAGTGTCAGAAAACGCTCAATGGAATCACGGAAAACTTCGTGATCTGCGTTGTCCAGCAGGATCAGCAGATCGATGTCGGAATAAGGGTGCAACTCGCCGCGGCCATAGCCGCCGACGGCGACCAGCGCGATGTCGGCCTCAGCGCTCCAGCTGAACTGGTCCCACGCCTGTTGCAGGATGTTGTCGACGAACCATGCACGGTCTTCGATCAGGCGGCGAATATCACGCCCCTTTTTGAAGCGTTCGTCGAGTACCTCCCGAGCCTGGCGGATCGCCTTTTTGAAAGCGGCAATGGGGCTCGCCTTTAATGCCAGCTCGGCCTGGAACTGGCCGCGGTCAAAAAGTTCTGGATCCACCTGCGGCATCGATTGGCATTCCTGTGCTGGGTTTTACGGGCTAAACGGTGAAAACACGCAAGTTTCAGGCCGAAACGCGGGGGATGGTGTCATCGCTGCGCAGGGTGAAAATTTCGTAGCCGGTGTCGGTGACCAGCAGGGTGTGTTCCCACTGGGCAGACAGCTTGCGGTCCTTGGTGATGGCGGTCCAGCCGTCGCCCAGCACCTTGGTGTCGGCCTTGCCCTGATTGATCATCGGCTCGATGGTGAAGGTCATGCCGGCCTTGAGCTCCATACCGGTGCCAGCGCGGCCGTAGTGCAGGATCTGCGGCTCTTCGTGGAATACCTTGCCGATACCGTGGCCGCAGAACTCGCGTACTACAGAAAAACCGTTCTTTTCAGCGTGCTTCTGGATCACTTCGCCGATATCGCCCAGGCGGCAGCCCGGTTTAACGATTTCGATAGCCTTGTACATGCATTCCTGGGTCACTTGCGACAGGCGCTCGGCCCATACCGGAACCTTGCCGACGTGGAACATGCGGCTGGTGTCGCCGTGGTAGCCGTCCTTGATCACGGTGACGTCGATGTTCAGGGTGTCGCCGTCCTTCAATACCTTGTCGCCCGGGATGCCGTGGCATACCACGTGATTGATCGAGGTGCAGATCGACTTGGGAAAGCCTTTATAGTTGAGCGGGGCAGGGATGGCCTTTTGCACATTGACGATATAGTCATGGCAGATGCGATCCAGCTCTTCAGTGGTGACGCCGGGTTTTACGTACTCGGCGATCATTTCCAGGACTTCGGCGGCCAGTTTGCCGGCGATACGCATTTTTGCGATGTCCTCTGGGGTTTTGAGGGTGACGGTCATTCGGGCTCTCTTCGCGCGTTGGCGCTCATCATCAGGATTGCGGGCGTGCTGTGAATCGCGGCACGCCGTCATAAAAGTACGATTCTAACAGACGGTCGGCGTTAGTCGTGGGCCTGTAGCCATCGCTTCTCTTAATAGATAGGAGCATCCTGGTTCTATTCCAAGGCCCCGCGCGAATAAGGTAAGCGGCCGAAGCCCGCGCTTTTGATTTTTTCGCCCTTCGTGAGGCCGAATAGGTATGTACTCGGTAGTTTTAAATGGCATTGCGCGTACATATCCAGCATTTGTGTCTAACTGAGACTATGGTTTCGACCTTACGTCGAGTCCCTTTTGGAAGGACCCAAAAGGAACCAAAAGGTCCTCGCCCCATCGTACGGCCTTCGCTGCGCTCAGGTTCCCTCGCTCCGGCTCTGCTCCGTGGGCCCGCCGCCACGGGCCATCCATGGCCCATCGCGGCTCTCCCGGCATCCATGCCGGTCGACCCACTCCGCAGAACCTCCTCTCGGCCTCCCGGGAGGGCAGGCAGATCAAAAGCACTGCGCCCCGAGGCGGCCGACCGGCCGGCCTGTTCGGTCAATTCAGAAGCGGCCCTGGCCCAGGTGTCAGACTTGTTGTGTTGTGCGGCCGTCTGGCTCCGACGCTGTTATGGGCTTGCTCGGTGTTTGGAATATTTTGCTGGTGGAAGTGGTATTGTTGGACAAGTAGCAAGAGCAAGCCAGGCGTAAACCCTTGCAGGGCAACGCTTTAGCAATAAAGTCTGAATTCACACTTCGTTTTTAATGCATCTTGTGGTATAAAATGCGCCGCTTTGCGGGTATAGCCCGCAGAGCACAAACCCACACACGTGTCGACACGATGACCTGGGTGCCTTCAGCTTTGAAGCTGCTGGTTGGTCGTTGGGATACGTGGAGGCCTAACCCGACTTATTAAGGAACTATCATGTCCCAAGTCAACATGCGCGATATGCTGAAGGCCGGTGTGCACTTCGGTCACCAAACCCGTTACTGGAACCCGAAGATGGGTAAATACATCTTTGGCGCGCGTAACAAGATCCACATCATCAACCTTGAAAAAACCCTGCCAATGTTCAACGAAGCTCTGACTTTCGTTGAGCGCCTGGCCCAGGGCAAAAACAAGATTCTGTTCGTCGGCACCAAGCGTTCCGCTGGCAAGATCGTTGCTGAAGAAGCAGCACGTTGCGGTTCGCCGTACGTGGATCACCGCTGGTTGGGCGGCATGCTCACCAACTTCAAAACCATTCGTGCTTCGATCAAGCGTCTGCGTGACCTTGAAATCCAGGCAGAAGACGGTACTTTCGCCAAGCTGACCAAGAAAGAGGCGCTGATGCGCACTCGCGATCTGCAGAAGCTGGATCGTAGCCTGGGTGGTATCAAGGACATGGGCGGTCTGCCAGACGCTCTGTTCGTTATCGACGTTGACCACGAGCGTATCGCGATCACCGAAGCTAACAAGTTGGGTATCCCGGTAATCGGCGTTGTCGATACCAACAGCAGCCCAGAAGGTGTTGACTACATCATCCCGGGTAACGATGACGCAATCCGCGCTATCCAGCTGTACATGGGTGCGATGGCTGATGCTGTGATCAAAGGCCGTAACCACGTTGCTGGCGGCACCGACGTTTTCGTCGAAGAAGCTCCAGCTGCAGCGGTAGTTGAAGGCTGAGTAATTAACGCCTAGCGTTTACTCAGTACGCAAAAAGGGGGCTTGGCCCCCTTTTTGCCACCTCGAAATCCATTTGTTGTAACCCTGTTTGTTGTATCTGTATCAGATGGCGACCTGCACGGTTGATTCGGGGTGCGCTTCAAACGAATTGAACGCCCGTTCGGTCGGGTGGAATGGTTGAAAACCTATCCAAGAGGAATTTTGAAATGGCAGAGATTACTGCAGCGTTGGTTAAAGAACTGCGTGAGCGTACTGGCGAAGGCATGATGGACTGCAAGAAAGCCTTGACCAAGGCTGGCGGCGACATCGAAAAAGCCATTGATGACATGCGTGCTTCGGGCGCCATCAAGGCAGCCAAAAAAGCAGGTAACGTTGCTGCTGAAGGCGCTATCGCAGTTAAAGTTGCAGACGACAACAAGTCGGCTGTAATTCTTGAAGTCAACTCGCAAACCGACTTCCTGGCTCTGCAAGACGACTTCAAAAAATTCGTTGCTGACAGCGTTGAAAAAGCGTTCGCTGACAAACTGACCGACGCAGCTCCGCTGATCGCTGCTCAAGAAGCTGATCGTCTGGTTCTGGTTGGTAAAGTAGGCGAGAACGTCAACATCCGTCGTCTGGCCCGCATCGAAGGTGACGTTGTTGATGCTTACCTGCACGGCAACAAGATCGGTGTTGTTGTAGCTCTGAAAGGCGGCAACGCTGAGCTGGCTCGTGACATCGCCATGCACGTAGCTGCAAGCAACCCTGAGTTCCTGCTGCCTTCGCAAGTTTCCGCTGATGCCATCGAACGCGAAAAAACCGTGTTCATGAGCCTCAACGAAGACAAGATCAAAGGCAAGCCAGCCGAAATCGTTGAAAAAATGGTTGCCGGTCGTATCAGCAAGTTCCTGGCTGAAGCCAGCCTGGTTGAGCAAGCGTTCGTCAAGAACCCGGAAATCAAGGTCGGCGATCTGGCCAAGAAAGCCGGCGCTGAAATCGTTTCCTTCACTTACTTCAAAGTAGGTGATGGCATCGAGAAGCCAGTTGACGACTTCGCTGCTGAAGTTGCTGCTCAAGTGGCTGCAAGCAAGCAATAAGACGGTTCTAAACTGTCGACCCGAAGAGGCTGCCCGCTCACGCGCGCAGCCTCTTTTCAAATGGGAGGGGATTTTTCCTTCTCGGCGGAACCGGTTTGCAAAATCGTGTTCCGATGGTGCTGCTGTGCAGTGCCACAGCTAGAACAAGCGCGGGTTGAAAAATGACCTCGCACAGATTATCTATAAAACGCGGCAGGAGAGATTCGCAATGGCTCAGCAGGGCAGTGGTTATCAAGCTCGCTATAAACGCATTCTACTCAAGCTAAGCGGCGAAGCCCTGATGGGCTCTGAAGAGTTCGGGATCGATCCCAAGGTGCTCGACCGCATGGCGCTGGAAGTGGGCCAACTGGTCGGCATCGGCGTTCAGGTAGGACTGGTGATTGGTGGTGGCAACCTGTTCCGTGGTGCTGCATTGAGCGCCGCCGGTATGGATCGTGTGACTGGCGACCATATGGGCATGCTGGCTACCGTGATGAACGCCCTGGCCATGCGCGATGCGCTGGAACGTGCGAATATCTCCGCCATCGTTATGTCGGCCATTTCCATGGTTGGTGTGACCGATCATTACGATCGTCGCAAGGCCATGCGCCACCTGAATGCCAAGGATGTGGTGATTTTCGCTGCAGGCACCGGTAATCCTTTCTTCACGACGGATTCGGCAGCATGCTTGCGTGCCATTGAAATCGACGCTGATGTCGTGCTCAAGGCAACCAAGGTTGACGGCGTGTACACCGCAGATCCATTCAAAGACCCGCATGCCGAGAAGTTCGATCATCTGACTTACGATGAAGTACTGGATCGCAAACTGGGTGTTATGGACCTGACGGCCATCTGTCTGTGCCGCGACCACAAAATGCCATTGCGTGTATTTAATATGAACAAGCCCGGCGCCCTGCTTAATATTGTCCATGGCGGCGCTGAAGGTACTCTGATCGAGGAAGGTCAACAATGATCAACGAAATCAAGAAAGACGCTCAAACGCGTATGCAGAAGTCGCTGGAATCCCTGGCCCATGCATTTGGCCAGATCCGTACCGGCAAGGCTCACCCGAGCATTCTGGGCAGCGTGATGGTGCCTTACTATGGCTCGGATACTCCGATCAGCCAGGTCGCCAACATCACCGTCAAAGACTCCCGCACCCTTCAAGTTGTAGCGTTCGAGCGCAACATGCTGGGCGCAGTCGACAAGGCCATCCAGAGCGCCGGTCTGAACCTGAACCCGACCAACCTGGGTGAGCTGCTGCTGATCTCCATGCCGGCCCTGACTGAAGAAACCCGCAAGGTTTTCGCCAAGCAGGCCCGTGATGCAGCTGAAGATGCCCGTATTGCCGTGCGCAATATCCGTCGCGACGCCTTGAGCCAATTGAAAGACCTGGTCAAGGAAAAGGAAATCAGCGAAGACGAAGAGCGTCGTGCTGCTGATGATATCCAGAAGCTGACCGACAAGGCCGTGGCGGATATCGAAGTTGCCACCAAGCAGAAAGAAGCGGACCTGATGGCCGTATAAGGGTCAGGGCGTTTTATGGAAAAGACGAAGCAGGCTGACCCGTCATCTGTTCCGCGACATGTCGCGATCATCATGGACGGTAATAATCGCTGGGCAAAAAAACGCTTTCTGCCAGGTGTTGCCGGGCATAAAGCGGGCGTGGATGCAGTTCGCGCGGTCATTGAAGTGTGTGCCGGGGCCGGGGTCGAGGTACTGACCCTGTTCGCGTTTTCCAGTGAAAACTGGCAGCGGCCCGCCGCTGAAGTCAGTGCCTTGATGGACCTGTTTTTCAGGGCGCTGCGTCGTGAGGCCAAGCGCCTCAACGAAAACGAGATCAGCCTGCGGATCATTGGCGACCGCTCGCGCTTTCATCCCGATTTGCAAAAGGCGATGCGTGAAGCGGAAGCAATGACAGTGGGCGAAGGCCGCTTTGTCTTGCAGATTGCCGCCAATTACGGTGGCCAGTGGGATATCGCGCAGGCCGCGCAGCAGTTGGCGCGTCAAGTCCAGACAGGGCACTTGCAGCCGGAGGATATCACTCCGGGTTTGCTGCAAACCTGTTTGGTAACGGGTGATCTGCCATTGCCCGATCTGTGTATCCGCACCGGTGGCGAGCACCGCATCAGCAATTTCTTGCTGTGGCAGCTGGCCTATTCCGAGTTGTACTTCTCCGACCTGTTCTGGCCGGACTTCAAACACGAGGCCATGCAGCACGCATTGGCTGATTTCGCTTCTCGCCAGCGCCGCTTCGGTAAAACGAGCGAGCAGGTTGAGGCTGGAGCCCGGATTTAATGCTTAAACAAAGAATCATCACTGCACTTATCTTGCTGCCAATTGCCTTGTGTGGCTTTTTCCTGCTCGAGGGCAGCGGCTTTGCGCTGTTTATTGGCCTGGTCGTGACCCTGGGTGCCTGGGAGTGGGCGCGTCTTGCCGGCTTTGAGGCGCAAGGTGCACGGGTGCTGTTTGCTGTAGTAGTGGCCGCGCTGCTGTTGGGGCTGCATATATTCCCCGATCTGGCGCCCTGGGTGCTGGGCGCGGCGGTGTTGTGGTGGGCGACAGCGACCTTTCTGGTGCTGACCTTTCCGCAATCGGCTGCGCACTGGTCGAGTATGGCGGCCAGGCTGGTGATCGGTCTGTTGATCCTGCTGCCGGCCTGGCAAGGGCTGGTCCTGATCAAGGCGATGCCGCTGGGCAACTGGCTGATCATGGCGGTGATGGTTCTGGTATGGGGCGCAGATATTGGTGCCTATTTTTCCGGGCGCAAATTCGGCAAGCGCAAGCTTGCCCCCAAGGTCAGTCCGGGCAAAAGCTGGGAAGGTGTATTTGGCGGTCTGTTGCTCAGCCTGCTGATCACCGCGGTCGTGGGTATAGTGCGTGACTGGAGCGCTTCGCAGATGTTTGTTGCACTGCTGGGCGCTGCTGTGATCGTCCTGATTTCGGTGGTGGGCGACCTCACGGAAAGCATGTTCAAACGCCAGGCCGGGGTCAAAGACAGCAGTAACCTGCTGCCGGGCCATGGTGGTGTACTGGATCGTATCGACAGCCTGACGGCGGCGATCCCGGTATTTGCTGTATTGCTGTGGATGGCGGCTTCATGAGCCGTCCACAACAGATTACTGTTCTGGGGGCTACGGGTTCCATTGGCCTGAGCACCCTGGATGTTATTGCGCGTCACCCTGACCGCTATCAGGCCTTTGCCCTGACAGGCTACAGCCGTCTCGCCGAACTGCTGGCCTTGTGCATCAAGCACCGGCCGCAGGTTGCCGTGGTGCCGGATGAGCGTGCTGCCAGCCAGTTACAGGCGGATTTGCGCGCAGCCGGGCTCAATACCGAAGTATTGGTAGGTGAGGAGGGGTTGTGTCAGGTTTCGTCGGCTCCTGAAGTGGATTCGGTGATGGCGGCAATTGTCGGTGCCGCAGGCCTGCGCCCGACACTGGCGGCGGTCAATGCCGGCAAGAAGATCCTGCTGGCCAACAAAGAAGCGTTGGTGATGACCGGCGACCTGTTTATGCAGGCCGTGCGTCGCAGCGGTTCGGTATTGCTGCCCATCGACAGCGAACACAACGCGATTTTCCAGTGCTTGCCCCGGGACTTTTCCCGTGGCCTGGGTAATGTCGGTGTTCGTCGGATTTTGCTGACAGCCTCTGGTGGTCCATTCCGTGAGACGCCGCTGGCAGAGCTTGAGCATGTCACGCCGGATCAAGCCTGTGCTCATCCCAATTGGTCGATGGGGCGCAAGATTTCGGTAGATTCGGCCAGCATGATGAACAAAGGCCTGGAGCTGATCGAGGCCTGCTGGCTGTTTGATGCGCGCCCGGAACAGGTCGAGGTGGTGATCCATCCGCAAAGCGTGATTCACTCGCTGGTCGATTATGTGGATGGCTCGGTGCTGGCCCAGTTGGGCAACCCCGATATGCGTACGCCGATTGCCAATGCCCTGGCCTGGCCTGAGCGGATTGACTCGGGTGTTGCGCCGTTGGACCTGTTTGCAGTGGCGCGGCTGGACTTCCAGCGCCCTGACGAGCAACGCTTCCCTTGTTTGCGTCTGGCTCGCGAGGCTGCCATGGCGGGCAATAGCGCGCCAGCGATGCTCAATGCGGCAAACGAAGTTGCCGTGGCCGCCTTTTTGGACGGGCGAATCCGTTATCCGCAGATCGCGCGTATTATCGAAGACGTATTGAACAGCGAGCCCGTTGTGGCCGTCGACGAATTGGAAGCGGTATTTGCCGCAGATAGCAAAGCCCGGATGCTGGCTGAACAGTGGTTGAGTCGTAACGGCTGAAAGTGATGTGAGCCGGAACCGGACAGAATCGCGGAGAAAGTAGATGAGTGCGCTCTATATGATTGTTGGCACCCTGGTGGCATTGGGTGTGCTGGTCACTTTTCATGAATTCGGTCACTTTTGGGTGGCGCGCCGTTGTGGCGTCAAGGTTCTGCGCTTCTCCGTGGGCTTCGGTACGCCTCTGCTTCGCTGGCATGACCGCCAGGGCACCGAGTTTGTAGTTGCTGCCATTCCGTTGGGTGGCTACGTCAAGATGCTCGATGAGCGCGAAGGCGAAGTGCCCGCCGAGCAGCGCGATCAATCGTTCAACCGCAAGACCGTAGGCCAGCGCATTGCCATCGTTGCGGCCGGGCCAATTGCCAACTTCATGTTGGCCATGGCGTTCTTCTGGGTGCTGGCAATGATGGGCAGCCAGCAGGTGCGGCCGGTCATCGGTGCAGTGGAAAGCGGCAGCCTGGCGGCTCAGGCCGGGCTGACTGCCGGTCAGGAAATCGTCTCCATCGATGGCGAGCCAACCACGGGCTGGTCAAACGTCAACCTGCAGCTGGTTCGCCGTCTGGGCGAAAGCGGTTCGTTGCAGGTGGTGGTGCGTGAGCCGGGTACAACGGCTGAAACGTCCCGTCAGTTGGTATTGAAAGACTGGCTCAAGGGCGCTGATGAGCCGGATCCGATCAAGTCGTTGGGGATTCGCCCATGGCGTCCCGAGTTGCCAGCCGTTCTGGCAGAACTCGACCCTAAAGGCCCTGCCCAGGCTGCCGGGCTTAAAACCGGTGACAAGCTGCTGGCCATCGACGATCAGCCGGTCAAGGACTGGCAGCAGGTCGTGGACTGGGTGCGGGTACATCCGCAAGCCCGTATTGTTTTGCATGTCGAGCGCGACGGTGTGCCGGTAGAGATTCCGGTCACGCTGGCTGCGCGTGGCGAAGGCAAGGCAGCAACCGGTTATCTGGGGGCCGGCGTCAAAGGTGTCGACTGGCCACCATCGATGATCCGTGAAGTCAGCTATGGCCCGCTCGCGGCAATCGGGGAGGGGGCCAAACGCACCTGGACCATGAGCATATTGACGCTCGACTCACTCAAGAAAATGTTGTTCGGCGAGCTCTCGGTAAAAAACTTGAGTGGACCGATAACCATTGCTAAAGTGGCGGGCGCTTCTGCCCAGTCGGGTGTTGCTGATTTCCTGAATTTCCTGGCTTATCTGAGTATCAGCCTCGGGGTTCTGAATTTGTTGCCCATACCTGTACTGGATGGGGGACATTTGTTGTTTTATCTGATCGAGTGGGTGCGTGGTCGCCCCTTGTCGGATCGGGTGCAGGGTTGGGGAATGCAGATCGGTATCAGCTTGGTGGTCGGGGTGATGTTACTTGCCTTGATCAACGATCTGGGCCGTCTGTAAACGCTTCGCTGAATTGCGAATCTGCCGCATTTTGCGGCAGTTTGTTTATTGCCAGTTGGAATAAGAAAGGACTTCATGAAACGTCTGCTGCTAACTGCGGTTCTCGCCGTACTGATGATCGCCGAAGTTCACGCCGAGTCCTTCACTATCTCTGATATCCGTGTCAACGGCCTCCAGCGGGTTTCCGCCGGTAGCGTGTTTGGCGCGTTGCCTCTGAACGTGGGTGAAGTAGCGGATGACCGCCGTCTGGTGGAATCCACTCGTGCGTTGTTCAAAACCGGGTTCTTTCAGGACATCCAACTGGGTCGTGATGGCAATGTGCTTGTTATCACGGTTGTCGAACGTCCTTCCGTCTCCAGCATCACCATTGACGGCAACAAGGCGATCTCCACTGATGACCTTATGAAAGGTCTTAAACAGTCGGGCCTGGCCGAAGGTGAAATCTTCCAGCGCGCCACCCTTGAAGGCGTACGCAACGAACTGCAACGCCAGTATGTTGCCCAGGGCCGCTACTCGGCGACGGTAGACACCGAAGTGGTGCCCGAGCCGCGTAACCGGGTTGCCTTGAAGGTCAATATCAACGAGGGCACGGTTGCCGCGATCCAGCACATCAACGTGGTGGGCAACACGGTTTTCCCTGAGTCCGACCTGGTTGACCTGTTTGAACTCAAGACCACGAACTGGCTGTCGTTCTTCAAGAACGACGACAAGTACGCACGTGAAAAACTGTCGGGTGACCTTGAGCGTCTGCGCTCCTACTACCTCGATCGCGGCTATATCAATATGGATATTGCTTCGACCCAGGTATCGATCACGCCTGACAAGAAAAGCGTCTACATCACCGTTAACGTGAATGAAGGCGAAAAATACAATGTTGGCGAAGTGAAACTGAGCGGTGACCTCAAGGTTCCGGAAGATCAGATCAAGTCGCTGCTGCTGGTTCAGCCGGGCCAGGTGTTCTCGCGCAAGCTGATGACCACCACCTCGGAGCTGATCACCCGTCGTCTGGGTAATGAGGGCTATACCTTCGCCAACGTCAACGGCGTACCTCAGCCAAACCCTGAAGATCACACCGTGGCCATCACCTTTGTGGTCGATCCGGGCAAGCGTGCTTACGTCAACCGCATCAACTACCGCGGCAACACCAAGTCGGCTGACGAAGTGCTGCGTCGCGAAATGCGCCAGATGGAAGGTGGCTGGGCATCGACTTACCTGATTGACCAGTCCAAGGTCCGCCTTGAGCGTCTGGGCTTTTTCAAGGAAGTCAACGTCGAGACTCCGGCAGTGCCAGGCACTGACGATCAGGTTGACGTGAACTATGCAGTAGAAGAGCAGGCGTCGGGTTCCATTACCGCCAGCGTCGGTTTTGCCCAGAGCGCAGGTTTGATCCTGGGCGGTTCGATTACCCAGAACAACTTCCTGGGTACGGGCAACAAGGTCAGCATTGGCCTGACCCGCAGCGAATACCAGAGCCGCTACAACTTCAGCTATGTCGATCCGTACTGGACAGCTGATGGTGTGAGCCTGGGTTACAACGCTTTCTACCGCACTACCGACTACAAAGACCTGGACGTTGACGTAGCAAACTACTCGGTGGACAGCCTGGGTGCTGGTATCACCATGGGCTACCCGATCAGCGACACATCGCGCCTGACCTATGGCCTGACTGTGCAGCAGGATGAAATCAGCACCGGCCAGTACACCGTTGACGAGATTTTCGACTTCGTAAACCGTGAAGGCGACAAGTACCTCAACTTCAAGGCATCGGTCGGCTGGTCTGAATCGACCCTGAACAAAGGCGTATTGCCGACTCGCGGCAGCTCGCAGAGCCTGGTGTTTGAAACCACCATTCCAGGCAGCGACCTGCAGTTCTACAAGCTGGACTACCGTGCCCAGCTGTTCCAGCCGTTGACCGACACCTACACCATGCGCCTGCACACCGAGTTGGGCTATGGTGATGGCTATGGTTCCACCGAAGGCCTGCCGTTCTATGAAAACTACTACGCGGGTGGCTTCAACTCGGTACGAGGCTTCAAGGACAGCGCTCTGGGCCCACGCAGCACCCCAAGCCGTGGTGCTGGTGTAACCGGTAACGTAGGCACCATTGCCGACCCGGACCAGGATCCGCTGCCATTCGGTGGTAACGTGCTGATCCAGGGTGGTGTGGAAGTGTTGTTCCCTATGCCGTTCGTCAAAGACCAGCGTTCCCTGCGCACCTCCGTGTTCTGGGATGTGGGTAACGTGTTCGACACCAACTGCAAGGGCGATACCAAGGATTGCGATATCGGCTTCAGCAACCTGGCCAGCTCTGTGGGTGTTGGTGTGACCTGGGTGACTGCGCTTGGCCCGCTGAGTTTCAGCTTGGCCATGCCGATCAAGAAACCGGATGATGCCGACACTCAAGTGTTCCAATTCTCCCTCGGCCAGACTTTCTAAAGCCTGACTTCAGATACAGACAACGGATTTTTTAGGAGTGCATCGTGCGTAAGTTGACTCAATTGGTTCTCCTGGCTTCGGTTCTAGTGGCTGGCCCGGCTTTCGCCGACATGAAAATTGCCGTGCTGAACTATCAGATGGCATTGCTTGAATCGGACGCCGCCAAGCGTTACGCCGTAGATGCCGAGAAGAAATTTGGCCCGCAACTGACCAAGCTCAAAAGCCTGGAAAGCAGCGCCAAGGGTATTCAGGACCGTCTGGTAAAAGGCGGCGATAAGATGCAGCAGGGCGAGCGTGAGCGTCTGGAGCTTGAATTCAAGCAAAAGGCCCGTGACTTCCAGTTCCAGTCCAAGGAACTGAACGAAGCCAAAGCCGTTGCTGACCGTGAAATGCTGAAACAGCTGAAGCCGAAACTGGACAGCGCTGTTGAAGAAGTCATCAAAAAAGGCGCCTTTGACCTGGTGTTCGAGCGTGGTGCTGTGATTGATGTTAAACCTCAGTACGACATCACTCGCCAAGTTATCGAGCGCATGAATCAGCTGAAGTAATTATGACTGCGACTATAAAACTCGGCCAATTGGCCGAGTTCCTCGGGGCCACCTTGCGTGGCTCTGCGGAGAAAGAAATCACTGGGCTAGCCACTTTACAAGAGGCTGGCCCAGCTCAGTTGAGCTTTCTGGCCAACCCCCAGTACCGAAAATTCCTTGTCGACTGCCAGGCCGGAGCTGTATTGCTCAAGGCTGCTGACGCCGAAGAGTATCCCGGTGATGCCCTGGTTGTGCCGGATCCTTACCTGGCTTATGCGCGGATTTCCCATCTGTTTGATCCCAAACCCAAAGCCACTGCCGGCGTTCATCCATCGGCAGTGATTGCTGCTGACGCGGTGGTTGACCCTGCGGCGAGCATTGGTGCGTTTGCCGTCATCGAAAGCGGTGCGCGCATCGCTGCCGGTGTCACGGTGGGCCCTCATTGCTTTATCGGGGCGCGTTGCGAAATCGGTGAAGGCGGCTGGCTGGCTCCACGCGTGACGCTTTATCACGATGTTCGCATCGGCAAGCGCGTGGTTATTCAGTCGGGCGCAGTGCTGGGCGGTGAAGGCTTTGGTTTTGCCAACGAAAAAGGCGTGTGGCAAAAAATCGCGCAAATCGGTGGTGTGACCATTGGTGATGATGTCGAAATCGGTGTCAACACGGCCATCGACCGCGGCGCCCTGGCCGATACCGTAATCGGTAATGGGGTCAAGCTGGATAACCAGATCCAGATCGCGCACAACGTTCAGGTCGGTGACCATACGGCCATGGCCGCATGTGTCGGGATCTCGGGCAGCACCAAGATCGGCAAGCACTGCATGCTGGCAGGTGGTGTCGGTTTGGTGGGGCACATTGAAATTTGTGACAATGTATTCTTGACTGGCATGACAATGGTGACCCACTCGATTACCGAGCCTGGCGCCTACTCTTCCGGTACCGCGATGCAGCCGGCCGCCGAGTGGCGCAAAAGTGCGGCACGTATTCGTCAGCTGGACGATATCGCCCGGCGATTGAAACAACTGGAAAAGCACGTCGGTAAGTGACCCCCGGCGGTAAAGCTTCTTCAAAAGGTTAATACAATTTCCATATCAAGCGTGCAGAGCCATTGGTTTGCTTCCTTGATTTGCTAGAGGAGCGCGCCTTAGTCGCGCGCGCCCAATCTTTATTACAGGCTTCCCCACGAAATGATGGACATCAACGAGATTCGCGAATATCTGCCCCACCGTTACCCGTTCCTGCTGGTGGACCGAGTGGTGGATCTGGATGTCGAGAACAAGCGCATTCGTGCCTACAAGAATGTCAGCATCAATGAGCCTTTTTTCAACGGTCACTTCCCGGCCCACCCGATCATGCCGGGCGTGTTGATCATCGAGGCCATGGCTCAGGCAGCCGGCATCCTTGGTTTCAAGATGATGGACCTCAAGCCGGCTGACGGTACACTTTATTACTTCGTAGGTTCCGACAAGCTACGCTTTCGTCAGCCTGTGCTGCCAGGTGATCAACTGATCCTTGAGGCCAAGTTCTTGAGCTGCAAGCGTTCCATCTGGAAGTTCGAGTGCCAGGCAACGGTTGACGGCAAGCCGGTATGCTCGGCTGAAATCATTTGTGCGGAACGCAAACTATGAGTTTGATTGACCCTCGCGCAATCATCGATCCGACGGCCATTTTGGCCGACGACGTCGAGGTCGGCCCTTGGTCGATCATCGGCGCTGGTGTGGAAATCGGCGAGGGGACTGTGATTGGGCCGCATGTGATTCTCAAGGGCCCAACCAGGATCGGTAAGCACAATCGCATCTACCAGTTTTCTTCGGTAGGTGAGGACACCCCTGATCTGAAGTACAAGGGTGAGGAAACTCGCCTGGTGATCGGTGACCACAACGTGATTCGTGAAGGTGTCACCATTCATCGCGGCACCATTCAGGACCGCTCTGAAACCACGCTGGGTGATCACAACCTGGTAATGGCCTATGCCCATATCGGCCATGACAGCGTTATTGGCAACCATTGCATCCTGGTCAATAACTCTGCGTTGGCAGGCCATGTGCACATGGGTGACTGGGCCATCCTGTCCGGTTTTACCCTGGTCCATCAGTTCTGCCACATCGGTGCGCACAGCTTTTCGGGCATGGGCACTGCCATTGGCAAGGACGTTCCTGCATTTGTAACCGTGTTTGGCAGCCCTGCCGAAGCACGCAGCATGAACTTCGAAGGCATGCGTCGTCGCGGCTTCAGTGACGATGCCATCCATGCCTTGCGTCGTGCCTACAAGGTGGTTTACCGCCAGGGGTTGACTGTTGATCAGGCGCTTGCAGAATTGGCCGAGCCTGCTGCTCAGTTCCCGGAAGTTGCCATGTTTGTAGAGTCCATTCGCTCTTCCACTCGCGGCATCACGCGCTAGTCATGGCCAGATTGCGTATCGCGCTGGTAGCGGGTGAGGCCTCGGGCGACATATTGGGTTCGGGGTTGATGCGGGCACTCAAGGCCCAGCATTCTGATATCGAATTTATCGGCGTGGGTGGTCCATTGATGGAAGCAGAGGGCATGAGCTCCTACTTCCCGATGGAACGTCTGTCGGTGATGGGCCTGGTTGAAGTGCTGGGTCGCCTGCGTGAATTGCTCAAGCGCCGCAAGCTGTTGGTTCAGACCCTGATCGCCGAAAAGCCCGACGTGTTTATCGGCATCGACGCCCCCGATTTCACCCTCAATATCGAACTTCAATTGCGTCGTGCCGGGATCAAGACCGTGCATTATGTGAGCCCGTCCGTGTGGGCGTGGCGGCAGAAGCGCGTGCTGAAAATCCGCGAAGGTTGCGATTTGATGCTGACGTTGCTGCCATTCGAGGCGCGCTTTTACGAAGAGCACGGTGTGCCCGTGCGTTTTGTCGGGCATTCGCTGGCAGACACCATTCCTCTTGAGGCCGACAAGGCCGGTGCGCGCGCCGAGTTGGGCCTGCCTGACGGGCCGTTGGTCGCCTTGATGCCGGGTAGTCGTGGTGGTGAAGTTGGCAAGCTTGGCGGGTTGTTTCTCGATGCCGCGCAAATAATCCGCCAAGCTCGCCCTGATGTGCGCTTTGTGTTGCCTTGCGCGAACGCAGCGCGTCGTGAGCAGATCGAACAGTTGCTGGTGGGGCGCGACCTGCCGCTGACCTTGCTCGACGGCCAGTCGCACCTCGCGCTCGCGGCCTGTGATGCGGTCTTGATCGCATCGGGCACGGCCACTCTTGAAGCCTTGCTGTACAAGCGGCCGATGGTGGTGGCTTATCGTCTTGCGCGTCTCACGTTCTGGATTCTCAAGCGTCTGGTCAAAAGCCCGTATGTGTCGCTGCCCAACTTGCTGGCCCAGCGCATGCTGGTGCCCGAGCTGTTGCAGGATGCAGCCACGCCTGAGGCACTGGCCCGCACCTTGCTGCCTTTGCTTGAGGGTGGTGAAGAGCAGACCCGCGGCTTTGACGAAATTCATCGCACCTTGCGTCTCGACGCTTCCAATCAGGCCGCCAAAGCGGTACTGGGCCTGATTGCACAATCCAAATGAGTAAAGTAACCATGCAAATCGGCTTGGACTTCAATCTGGTCGAAGACCTCGTGGCGGGTGTCGATGAAGTGGGTCGTGGCCCCTTGTGCGGTGCCGTGGTAACGGCCGCCGTGATTCTCGACCCCAATCGGCCTATCGCCGGGCTCAATGATTCGAAAAAGCTCACTGAAGCCCGTCGCGAAAAGCTCTTCGACGAAATTCGTGAAAAAGCACTGAGCTGGTGCATTGCCCGGGCCGAAGTCGAAGAAATCGACGAGCTGAACATTCTGCACGCCACCATGCTGGCCATGCAGCGCGCTGTTGAAGGACTGAGCATTACCCCGAAACTGGCCATGATCGACGGTAATCGTTGCCCCAAGCTGGCCATGCCAGCCGAGGCCGTGGTCAAGGGCGATAGCAAGGTACCGGCAATTGCCGCGGCATCGATTCTGGCCAAGGTCAGCCGTGACCGCGAAATGGCTGCATTCGAGCTGCAGTACCCTGGCTATGGCATTGGCGGGCACAAGGGTTACCCAACGGCCGTTCATCTTGCAGCCCTCGAGCGCCTGGGGCCTACACCGATACATCGCCGTTCGTTTGGTCCGGTGCGTCGTGCTTACGAGGCCCTTGAAGGCCTTTAGCCATAAGGCTGATGTTTTTGCCAAGGCCCGGTACAATCCGGGCCTTGTTGTTTCTCAAAGCTTATAGACAGGATCACCATGCCGGCTTCATTCGTTCACCTGCGCCTGCACACTGAATACTCCCTGGTCGATGGCCTGGTGCGGATCAAACCGCTGATCAAAACTCTGGCCGGCATGAATATGCCCGCTGTCGCGGTGACCGATCAGAACAACATGTGCTCCCTGGTCAAGTTCTACAAGGCGGCCATGGGCGGCGGCATCAAGCCGATCAGTGGTGCAGACCTGTGGCTGTCGAACAAGGACCCTGAAAACCCCCTCAGCCGTATCAGCCTGTTGGCGATGAACCCGTTGGGCTATCGCAACCTGACCGAGCTGATCTCCCGTGGTTACATCGATGGCCAGCGCAATGGCCAGGTCATCATCGAGCGCGAGTGGGTAGCCGAGGCCGCCGATGGCCTGATCATGCTGTCGGCTGCGAAAGAGGGCGAGATCGGTGTCGCGCTGATCAGTGGCAACACTGAAGAAGCCGAGACCCTGGCCCGAGAATGGATGACGGTGTTCCCTGACCGCTTCTATATCGAAGTGCAGCGCACCAAGCGTCCCAATGACGAAGAGCATCTGCATGCGGCTGTGGCCCTGGCAGACAAGATCGGCGCGCCGCTGGTGGCAACCAACGATGTGCGCTTTATCAGGCAACAGGACTTTGAGGCTCACGAAACCCGCGTCTGCATTGGTGAGGGCCGGGCACTGGACGACCCGCGTCGCTCCAAGAATTACAGCGATCAGCAGTATCTGAAAAGCGCCGAGGAAATGGCCGAGCTGTTCAGTGACTTGCCTGATGCTTTGGCAAACACGGTTGAAATTGCCAAACGCTGCAATATCGAAGTAAAGCTGGGCACTCACTTTTTGCCCAACTTCCCGATCCCTGATGGCATGACCATCGATGAATATTTCCGCAAGGTGTCATTTGACGGCCTGGAAGAGCGCCTGAGCGTTCTGCTGCCCAAAGACACCACCGAGGATTACGACACCAAGCGTCAGGTGTATGTCGACCGGCTGAATTTCGAACTGGATATCATCATCCAGATGGGGTTCCCGGGTTACTTCCTGATCGTGATGGACTTTATTCAGTGGGCCAAGAGCAATGGCGTACCGGTAGGGCCGGGCCGGGGGTCGGGTGCCGGCTCGCTGGTGGCCTATGTACAGAAGATCACCGACCTTGATCCGCTGGAATACGACCTCCTGTTCGAACGATTCCTTAACCCGGAACGGGTATCGATGCCCGACTTCGACGTCGACTTCTGCATGGATGGTCGCGACCGGGTAATCGAGTATGTGGCCGAAAAATACGGACGCAACGCGGTAAGCCAGATCATCACTTTCGGTTCGATGGCCGCCAAGGCGGTAATCCGTGACGTGGCGCGGGTGCAGGGCAAGTCCTACGGCCTGGCGGATCGTCTGTCGAAGATGATTCCGTTTGAAGTCGGTATGACCCTGGAAAAAGCCTTCGAGCAGGAGGAAATCCTGCGCGACTTTATCAAGGTCGATGAAGAAGCGGCCGAAATCTGGGAAATGGCCCGCAAGCTTGAAGGCGTTGTACGTAACGTCGGCAAGCACGCCGGTGGTGTGGTGATCGCACCGACCAAACTGACTGACTTCTCGCCGATTTACTGCGACGAAGAGGGTGGTGGTCTGGTTACCCAGTTCGACAAGGATGACGTTGAGTCTGCTGGCCTGGTGAAGTTCGACTTCCTCGGTCTGCGGACCCTGACAGTGATCGACTGGGCGTTGAAAACCATCAACCGCGATCGCGCCAAGGTCGACGAGCCGCCGCTGGATATCGCCTTTATCCCGCTGGACGACAAGCCGACCTACCAGTTGCTGCAAAAGGCCGAAACCACCGCGGTGTTCCAGCTCGAGTCGCGCGGCATGAAAGAGCTGATCAAAAAGCTCAAGCCCGACTGCCTGGAAGACTTGATCGCACTGGTGGCCCTGTTCCGTCCAGGGCCGCTGCAGTCAGGCATGGTTGATGACTTTATCAACCGTAAGCACGGCCGTGCCGAACTGGCGTACCCGCACTCCGATTATCAGTACGAAGGCCTCAAGCCGGTATTGGCACCCACTTACGGCATCATCCTGTATCAGGAACAGGTGATGCAGATTGCCCAGGTCATGGCCGGGTATACCCTCGGCGGCGCTGACATGCTGCGTCGGGCCATGGGCAAGAAAAAACCTGAAGAAATGGCCAAGCAGCGCGGTGGCTTTATTGAAGGTTGCGCCAATAACAATATTGACGCTGACCTGGCCGGTAACATTTTCGACCTGGTGGAAAAATTCGCCGGTTACGGTTTCAACAAATCCCACTCCGCTGCCTACGGCCTGGTGTCGTACCAGACCGCCTGGCTGAAAACCCACTACCCGGCGCCATTTATGGCCGCGGTACTGTCGGCGGATATGCACAACACCGACAAGGTGGTGATCCTGATCGAAGAGATTCGCAGCATGAAGCTGCGTCTCGATGCGCCGGATGTGAATGCCTCGGAGTTCAAGTTCACGGTGAACGATGAAGGCCGGATCATTTATGGCCTGGGGGCGATCAAGGGGGTGGGCGAGGGGCCTGTCGAGGCCATTACCGAGGCGCGTCAGGACGGCCCGTTCAAGGATTTGTTCGATTTCTGCGCCCGGGTTGACCTCAAACGTATCAACAAGCGTACTCTTGATGGC
The DNA here is from genome assembly GCF_900618535.1 of Pseudomonas bubulae. Taxonomy (GTDB): domain Bacteria; phylum Pseudomonadota; class Gammaproteobacteria; order Pseudomonadales; family Pseudomonadaceae; genus Aquipseudomonas; species Aquipseudomonas bubulae. Next base: position 324,313 of record NZ_UYJA01000003.1, read on the forward strand.
CTGATCCGCAGCGGTGCCCTTGACCGCCTGGGGCCGTTTTTCCATGACGAGCCCAAGGCCTGGCAAGCCAACATCGACCAGAACCGTGCGGTGTTGCTGTCGGCGCTGGAAGAAGCGATCAAGGCAGCCGAACAAACTGCGCGCACCCATGACAGCGGGCACGCCGACCTGTTTGGCGGGTTGTTTGTCGAGGCTGATGCGGACGTCTATGCCCACCACCGCAAGGCCAGGGAACTGACGCTCAAGGAGCGACTCAAAGGCGAGAAGGACACTCTGGGCCTGTACCTGACCGGCCATCCGATTGACGAGTACGAGGGCGAGATCCGCCGCTTTGCCCGCCAGCGCATTATTGATCTCAAGCCAGCCCGTGATACCCAGACCGTTGCCGGGATGATTATCGCGTTGCGGGTGATGAAGAACAAAAAAGGCGACAAGATGGGCTTTATCACTCTCGATGACCGTTCGGCGCGCATTGAAGCGTCGTTGTTTGCCGAGGCGTTTCATTCGGCGCAGTCGCTGTTGCAGACTGATGCGATGGTGGTGGTCGAAGGTGAAGTCAGCAATGACGACTTCTCCGGTGGCCTGCGCCTGCGGGTCAAGCGGGTGATGAGCATGGAAGATGCACGCACCAGTCTGGCCGAGAGCTTGCGCTTGAAAGTGAACCGGGACGCGCTCAAGGGTGATCAGTTGCGTAATCTGGGCGAGTTGCTGAAAAAACATCGCGGAGCCTGTCCTGTCACCATGGAGTACACGGGCGAAGAGGCCAAGGCCATGCTGCAGTTTGGCGAGACCTGGCGGATCGATCCGGCAGACAGCTTGATTCAAGCCCTGCGTGACCAGTTCGGGCGAGACAACGTCTTCCTCCAATACCGTTGACGGTCAGGGGCCATAGCTGCGCCCTGACCTCGACCTGAATTTTTAATCTCGACCTGAGAGCGCCTGTCCCTTAAGGTAGGCGCGATACAGATCAACCGGCTGCCCCAGCTCGGTTAGAAACGCCAGCAATTGCTGGGCTTCAGACCCTCTGGCATGCTTTGCCGCCGACCCAAGACGGATGCTTATGAACCCGAATTTTCTTGATTTCGAACAGCCGATTGCTGACCTGCAAGCCAAAATCGAAGAGTTGCGCTTGGTTGGTAATGACAACTCGCTGAATATCAGTGATGAAATCTCTCGTCTGCAAGACAAAAGCAAAACGCTGACTGAAGATATTTTCGGCAAGCTGACCAGCTGGCAGATTGCCCGTTTGGCCCGTCACCCGCGTCGTCCCTACACGCTGGACTACATCGATCACATCTTCACCGAGTTCGATGAGCTGCATGGCGACCGCCACTTTGCCGATGACGCTGCCATTGTTGGCGGTATTGCCCGTCTGGACGATCAGCCAGTGATGGTGATTGGTCATCAGAAAGGCCGTGAAGTGCGTGAAAAGGTACGACGCAACTTCGGTATGCCACGCCCTGAAGGCTACCGCAAGGCCTGCCGTCTGATGGAAATGGCCGAGCGCTTCAAGATGCCGATCCTGACCTTTATCGACACGCCGGGTGCTTACCCGGGTATCGACGCCGAAGAGCGCAACCAGAGCGAAGCCATTGCCTGGAACCTGCGCGTCATGTCGCGCCTGAAAACCCCTATCATCGCCACCGTTATCGGCGAAGGCGGTTCGGGCGGTGCATTGGCCATTGGCGTGTGCGACCAGTTGAACATGCTGCAGTACTCGACCTACGCGGTGATCTCGCCGGAAGGTTGCGCCTCGATTCTGTGGAAAACCGCCGAAAAAGCGCCGGACGCAGCTGAAGCCATGGGTATCACTGCAGAACGTCTGAAAGGCCTGGGCATCGTCGACAAGGTGATTGGCGAGCCATTGGGCGGCGCGCACCGTGACCCGGCTGCGGCTTCTGCGAGCATTCGTGCCGATCTGATTTCCCAGCTCGACATGCTCAAGAAGCTGGATCACGAAGCCCTGCTCAAACGTCGTTATGATCGTTTGATGAGCTACGGTCTCTGATACCTGATTAAAACCGGCCCTCACCCCAACCCTCTCCCGGAGGGAGAGGGAGCTGATTGGTGGTGTTCTCGCTACCGCGTGCGGTCAGTCCCCTCTCCCTCCGGGAGAGGGCTAGGGTGAGGGGCTTTTAATGGCTGACATGTCAACTCTACTTCTGCAAGCCCTCGGCCCCTGGCGCAACGCCAAGGCCTGGCACGTCGCGCTCTCCGGCGGACTCGATTCCACCGTTCTGCTGCACCTTCTCGTTCAATTACGTAAAACCCACTCATTACCGCCTATCACCGCTGTCCATGTGCATCATGGCCTACAGGCGGCGGCCGATGCGTGGCCAGCCCATTGTCAGGCACTGTGTAAGGGGCTTGGAGTGCCCTTGCAGGTGATTGCCGTGCAGGTGCAGGCGGGCGCAAGTGTCGAGCGTGCAGCGCGGGATGCGCGCTATCAGGCGTTTGCGGCGATCAGCGGTGCCGGGGAGGTGCTGCTGCTCGGGCAGCATCGCGATGACCAGGCTGAAACCCTGTTGTTTCGCCTGTTGCGCGGGGCGGGGGTCGGCGGCCTGGCGGGCATGCCGCGCCAGCGTCGCCTGGGCGCAGGACACCTGTGCCGGCCTTTGCTGGACGTGTCCCGCGCCCAGCTTGAGTCATATGCCCGAACACAGGGTCTGAGCTGGATTGAGGACCCGTCTAACACCCAGACAGATTTTTCCCGCAATTTCCTGCGCCATGAAGTCCTTCCGATCCTCGCTCGGCGCTGGCCCCAGGCGGCTGCCAGCATGGCCCGCAGCGCAGCGCACTGTGCCGAGGCGCAGGGTTTGCTGGATGAACTGGCCCAGCAGGATTTGCACGCTGCGGGCTCTACCAGCGAGTTTGCCTGGCTTGGCTTGCCCTCCCTGGAACTGACCGCCATCGCCAGCCTGTCACCTGCCCGTCAGCGCAATGCCTTGCGTCACTGGCTGTCAGCCTTCACGTCATTGCCGGACACCGACCATTGGGCGGGGTGGGATGCCCTGCGGGATGCCCGCATCGATGCGCAGCCGGTGTGGAAGCTCGCAGACGGCGAGTTGCATCGTGCCGGTGGGCGTATTTGGTGGCTGGCCGGCGAATGGTTGCACCAACCGATCGCCCCCGTGTTGTGGCCCTGTCCTGATCAGGCCCTGGCGCTGCCGGGTAATGGTCGTGTGCATTTTGTCGGGGATATCCCGGATGGCCCTTTGCAAGTGAGCTATCGTCTAGGGGGCGAAGTGATGGCGCAGGCACAGCGCGGTCATCGTGATCTCAAGCGGCTGCTCAACGAGCGAGGTGTTCCGTTGTTTGCCCGTGGCAGATTGCCGCTTCTGTACCGCAATGAGCAGTTATTGGCCGTGGCAAACCTCCCTGGACTGGACTCCAGCCCCTGTGGGCACTGGAAATTGCAGTGGCTGCCAACTTCGAGCGATCAAGGTTTGAGCTGAAAGGGGGTTTCCGGTAGACTACGCTCCCTTCTTGATACAACTTCTGTGGATTCACCAGAATTGCAGATGTTGCCGATTACCAAGCAGTCTTTGCTGGGCGATTTTAAAAAAATGTGTGGCTTGCATCGAACCGGTGGTTTCCATCGGTCTGTTTCAACGCAGCAGTTTTTCGAAAGGTGCACTGTGACTAATGCTGGTGATTGGGGGCTTCGGCCTTCCTTCGCTTTCCCCGGCGGCTCTGACCGCTTTAACGCAGACTTCTAGGGTTTTTCATGACGCGCTACATCTTCGTCACGGGCGGTGTTGTTTCTTCATTGGGGAAAGGCATTGCCTCGGCTTCATTGGCAGCCATCCTGGAGGCGCGGGGACTTAAGGTCACCATGCTGAAGCTGGACCCCTACATCAACGTTGATCCGGGCACCATGAGCCCGTTCCAGCACGGTGAAGTGTTCGTCACGCACGACGGCGCCGAAACCGACCTGGACTTGGGCCATTACGAGCGGTTTATCCGCACGACCATGACCCAGAACAACAACTTCACCACGGGCCGCGTTTACGAACACGTCCTGCGCAAGGAGCGCCGTGGTGATTACCTGGGTGCAACCATTCAGGTAATTCCGCACATCACCGACGAAATCAAACGTCGGATCATCAAGGGCGCCGGCGATGCCGACGTAGCGATGGTTGAGATTGGCGGCACTGTGGGTGACATTGAGTCGCAACCGTTCCTCGAAGCTATCCGTCAGCTGCGCATCGAAGTGGGCGCCAAGCGCGCCATGCTGATGCACCTGACTCTGGTTCCGTACATTGCCACCGCTGGCGAAACGAAAACCAAACCTACACAGCACTCGGTTAAAGAGCTGCGTTCCATCGGCCTGCAGCCAGACGTACTGATCTGCCGCTCCGATCACCACGTTGATGTGTCTTCGCGTCGCAAGATCGCGCTGTTCACCAACGTTGAGGAACGTGCTGTCATTTCGCTGGAAGACGCCGACACCATCTACAAGATCCCGGGCATGCTGCACGCTCAGGGCCTGGATGATTTCGTCGTTGAGCGCTTTGGCCTGGAATGCAACAGCGCCGACCTGTCCGAGTGGGACAAGGTCGTCGACGCCAAGCTGAACCCGGAGCACGAAGTCACCATCGCGATGGTCGGCAAGTACATGGAACTGCTGGACGCGTACAAGTCGCTGATCGAAGCGATGAGCCACGCCGGTATTTCCAACCGTACCAAGGTCAACCTGCGCTATATCGACTCCGAAGACATCGAAAACAAAGGCACCGAGCTGCTTGAAGGCTGTGATGCCATTCTGGTTCCGGGCGGCTTCGGTCTGCGCGGCGTCGAAGGCAAGATCACTGCCGTTCAATATGCACGCGAGAACAAGGTGCCATACCTGGGTATCTGCCTGGGCATGCAAGTAGCGGTTATCGAGTTCGCACGTAATGTGCTGGGCTGGAAAGACGCCAACTCCACCGAATTCGATCGCAGCAGCGGCCATCCGGTTGTCGGTCTGATCACCGAGTGGGAAGATGCCACCGGTGCAGTCGAAACCCGTACCGAAACTTCCGACCTGGGCGGCACCATGCGTCTGGGCGCGCAGGATTGCCAGCTGCAAGCCGGTTCCCTGGTTCACGATTGCTATGCCAAGGACGTGATTGTTGAACGTCATCGTCATCGCTATGAAGTGAACAATAACCTGCTGCCGCAACTGACCGAAGCAGGCCTGAAAGTGACCGGTCGTTCCGGTGACGGCGCGTTGGTAGAAGTGGTTGAAGCTCCGGACCATCCTTGGTTTGTCGCTTGCCAGTTCCACCCGGAGTTCACCTCCACGCCACGTGATGGCCATCCATTGTTCACCGGTTTCGTCAAAGCTGCACTGGCGCAACACGAGAAGAAGGCGTAATCAGAATGGCGCAAAAGATTATCCGTGTAGGCAATATCGAAATTGCCAACGACAAGCCAATGGTCTTGTTCGGTGGCATGAACGTGCTGGAAAGCCGTGATATGGCCATGCAGGTTTGCGAAGAGTACGTACGGGTCACCGAAAAGCTCGGTATTCCTTACGTGTTCAAGGCCAGTTTCGACAAGGCCAATCGTTCATCTGTCAGCTCTTACCGTGGCCCAGGCCTCGAAGAAGGCATGCGGATTTTTCAGGACATCAAGGCCGCCTTCGGTGTGCCGCTGATTACCGACGTCCACGAGCCTGCGCAAGCGGCCGTGGTCGCCGAGGTCTGCGACATCATCCAGTTGCCGGCTTTCCTGTCGCGTCAAACTGACCTGGTCGTGGCCATGGCCAAGACCGGCGCCGTGATCAACATCAAAAAAGCCCAGTTCCTTGCGCCTCAGGAAATGAAACACATCCTGAGCAAATGCGAAGAAGCGGGCAATGATCAGTTGATCCTCTGCGAACGTGGTTCCAGCTTTGGCTACAACAACCTTGTTGTCGACATGCTGGGCTTCGGCATCATGAAGCAGTTCGAATACCCGGTGTTTTTCGACGTGACCCATGCGCTGCAAATGCCTGGCGGTCGCTCGGACTCTGCCGGTGGTCGTCGTGCCCAGGTAACCGACCTGGCCAAGGCTGGTATCAGCCAGAGCCTGGCCGGTCTGTTCCTGGAAGCACACCCGGATCCTGACAACGCCAAGTGCGACGGCCCTTGTGCCTTGCGCCTGGACAAGCTGGAGCCATTCCTGGCTCAGCTGAAGTCGCTGGATGAGTTGGTTAAAAGTTTTCCGACAATAGAAACCGCGTAACCCTCGTTTCTCCGGTAAAGTACCGCACGATTTCTCGGGCCTCAGGGCCCGAGCCTTATCGCCCGCAAGGCTGCCCGCTATTTGACCCTTGCCGCCGATAACAATATTTCCCTCAGCTGCGTCGTTTTCGTCAACTTTGGAGTATTTACAACAATGGCAAAGATCGTCGACATCAAAGGTCGTGAAGTTCTCGACTCCCGTGGCAATCCCACTGTGGAAGCGGACGTGCTTCTCGACAACGGCATCATCGGCAGCGCTTGCGCGCCGTCCGGTGCTTCCACCGGTTCCCGTGAAGCGCTGGAACTGCGTGATGGCGACAAAAGCCGTTACCTGGGCAAAGGCGTGCTGAAAGCCGTTGCCAACATCAACGGCCCGATTCGTGATTTGCTGCTGGGTAAAGACCCGGTTGACCAAAAGGCGCTGGACCACGCGATGATCGCGCTGGACGGTACTGAGAACAAAGGCTCCCTGGGCGCCAACGCCATCCTGGCCGTGTCGTTGGCTGCTGCCAAAGCTGCTGCCCAGGACCAGGATCTGCCGCTGTACGCACACATCGCCAACCTGAACGGCACTCCGGGTGTTTACTCGATGCCGGTTCCGATGATGAACATCATCAACGGTGGCGAGCACGCCGATAACAACGTCGACATTCAAGAGTTCATGGTTCAGCCGGTTGGCGCCAAAACCTTTTCTGACGCGCTGCGCATGGGCACCGAAATCTTCCATCACCTCAAAGCAGTGCTCAAGGCCCGTGGCCTGAACACCGCAGTGGGCGACGAAGGTGGTTTCGCACCGAACCTGGCGTCCAACGAAGATGCTCTGAAAGTCATTTCCGAAGCCATCGCCAATGCCGGTTACACCCTGGGCACCGACGTGACCCTGGCGCTGGACTGCGCGGCGAGTGAATTCTACGAAGACGGCAAGTACAACCTGTCGGGCGAAGGCCAGGTGTTCAGCTCCGAAGGTTTTGCTGAATACCTCAAGGGTCTGACCCAGCGTTACCCGATCATCTCCATCGAAGACGGTCTGGACGAGTCTGACTGGGATGGCTGGAAAATTCTGACCGACAAAATCGGTGAGAAAGTACAGCTGGTAGGCGACGACCTGTTCGTTACCAACACCAAGATCCTGAAAGAAGGCATCGACAAGAGCATCGCCAACTCGATCCTGATCAAGTTCAACCAGATCGGCACCCTGACCGAAACCCTGGAAGCCATCCAGATGGCCAAGGCTGCAGGTTACACGGCTGTGATCTCGCACCGCTCCGGCGAAACCGAAGATTCCACCATTGCCGACCTGGCCGTGGGTACCGCCGCTGGCCAGATCAAGACCGGCTCGCTGTGCCGTTCCGATCGCGTTTCCAAGTACAACCAATTGCTGCGTATCGAAGAGCAACTGGGTGCAAAAGCCAAGTACAACGGCCGTGGCGAGTTTCGCGGCTGAGTACTTAATGGTAAAAAGTCAGCAGGTAGTGTCGGAAAGCTCGCCAAGTCGGGTCTTTTGACACTAATCTGATGCTTCTGTATACAAGCCTGGTTCGTCCAGGCTTTGTATTATTCGTTGTTTACGTTTGTCGGCATGGCTGTCTTTTCACTGGATACCTGATATTCGATGCGCAGTCCCAATTGGTTGTTTCTAATCTTGCTCTTGCTGCTGGCAGGCCTGCAGTATCGCCTGTGGGTGGGTAATGGCAGTTTGGCGCAGGTTACTGACCTGACCCAGCAAATAGCCGATCAGCGTGCTGAAAACGAAATCCTGCTTGAGCGCAACCGCGTGCTGGATGCGGAAGTGCTGGAGCTGAAAAAAGGCATGGAGACCGTTGAAGAACGTGCTCGCCATGAGTTGGGCATGATCAAAGAGGGTGAAACCCTCTATCAGTTGGCCCAATGAGTCATTTGTCACCGGCCTTCTGGGCCGTGATTCCTGCCGCGGGTGTAGGTGCCCGTATGGCCGCGGACCGTCCCAAACAATATTTGCAGTTGGGCGGACGCAGTATTCTGGAACACAGCATCAGCTGTTTCCTCGACCACCCGGGCCTGAAGGGGCTGGTGGTCAGTGTCGCTTTTGATGATCCTTTCTGGCCGTCCTTGCCTTGTGCTGCCGACCCTCGGGTTGTACGGGTAGACGGCGGGCGTGAGCGCGCCGACTCGGTACTCAACGCATTGTTGTACCTGCATGCGCAGGGCGCGGCAGATGACGATTGGGTGTTGGTGCATGATGCCGCGAGGCCCAACCTGTCTCGGGAAGACCTTAACAAGCTGCTGAGTGAATTGGCAGACGACCCTGTAGGTGGTTTGCTAGCCGTTCCAGCGCGAGACACGCTCAAGCGGGTGGACAAGCAGGGGCGTGCGGTTGAAACCGTGGATCGCAGCTTGATCTGGCAGGCCTATACGCCGCAGATGTTCCGCTTGGGGGCGTTGCATCGTGCTTTGGCTGACAGTCTGGTGGCCGATGCAACCATCACCGATGAATCTTCAGCGATGGAGTGGGCAGGTCTGGCACCGCGTTTGATCGAAGGGCGTTCGGACAATATCAAGGTCACCCGCCCCGAAGACCTCGAGTGGTTGCGTTTGCGTTGGGCCAAGCGCTGATCAGAACCTGCTGAGGTTCTTGTGGGAGCGGGCTTGCTCGCGATGGTATCACCTGAATTTGCCTGACAGACCGAGTCGTCTGCATCGCGAGCAAGCCCGCTCCCACTGTTAAAAACTACTGCTCCCTCTCCTGGTATTCCTCCCGCCTGGCCAACCCCTCCTTCAAGTAATCAACCAGCTTTCTGACTTTGGGCGACAAGTGCCGCTGTTGCGGGTACAGCGCCCATACTGCGGTGTTGGGGGGCTGGTGGGTGTCGAGCAACGACACCAGCGTCCCGGTCTTCAAGTGCTCCAGCACGTAATAGTCCGGCAACTGACAAATCCCTACACCCTGTAACGCAGCATCCAGTACAGCCTGCCCACTGTTGCATCGCCAGTTCCCTTGCACCCGTTGCGAAAATTCGCGGCCGTCCTGCTGCAATTGCCATAGATCTGAACTGCCAATCAGACAATTGTGCCGGCTCAATTCCGACAGGCTATGGGGGCGCCCGTAACGTTCCAGGTAGGAGGGCGAGGCGCACATATACATGCGCCTGGGAGCCAGGCGCGTGGCTACCAGTCTTGAGTCCTGCAAGCGCCCCAGGCGGATCGCCAGATCCAGGCTTTCATGCACCAGGTCCAATGGCCGGTTGCTCAGTTCGATGTCCACCCGCAATTGCGGGTACAGCCCCATAAAGCGCGTAACCAGCGGCACGATAAAACGTTCGCCATAGGCCACGGCACAGGTCATGCGCAACATGCCCTTGGGTTCGCTGGCCAGATCACCGATGGCACGCAGTGCTTCTTCACGTCCGTCTTGCAGGCGCTGGCAATGCTGCAAAAAAGTCTGCCCGGCTTCGGTCAGCGTTACCTTGCGGGTACTGCGATAAAACAGGCGGGTCTGCAATCGCTCTTCAAGTCGCGCTACCTGGCGGCTGATATGGGATGAAGAGACGCCAAGACGTTCGGCCGCCGCTGTGAATTGGCCACATTCGGCCACAGCGACAAATTCGTCTATACCTTCCCAGCGGTTCTCATTCATGGTTGATTATCCCTGCATGGCAATAATGTTTTGCTTTTGCCTGGATTATTAATCACCTGGCGCTGATTTACACTCTGCGTCTTGTTTTTACTTTGCTGGAGACGATCGATGATCAAGTCACGTGCCGCCGTTGCGTTCGAAGCCAAAAAGCCGCTGGAAATCGTGGAAGTAGACGTTGCCATGCCCAAGGCTGGCGAAGTGCTGCTGCGGGTTGTGGCCTCGGGTGTTTGCCATACCGATGCCTACACCTTGTCGGGCGCAGACCCGGAAGGCATCTTCCCGTCGATCCTGGGCCATGAAGGCGGTGCCATCGTTGAAGCCATCGGCGAAGGCGTGACCTCGGTTGCGGTCGGCGATCATGTCATCCCTCTGTACACCCCTGAATGTGGCAAGTGCAAATTCTGCCTGTCGGGCAAGACCAACCTGTGTCAGGCCATTCGTGCCACCCAGGGCAAGGGCTTGATGCCTGATGGCACCACGCGCTTCTCCTACAAAGGTCAGCCGATTTTCCACTACATGGGCACTTCGACCTTTTCCGAATACACCGTGCTCCCTGAGATTTCGGTCGCAAAAATTCAGAAGGACGCTCCTCTGGAGAAGGTGTGTCTGCTGGGTTGCGGCGTGACGACCGGGATCGGCGCGGTGCTGAACACGGCCAAGGTCAAGCCGGGCGACACCGTGGCCATCTTCGGTCTGGGCGGTATTGGCCTGTCTGCGGTAATCGGTGCGGTGAAAGCGAAGGCGGCGCGGATCATAGCCATTGATATCAACCCGGCCAAGTTTGAAATCGCCCGACAGCTGGGTGCTACTGATTGCGTGAACCCGAAAGACTTCGATCGCCCGATTCAGGAAGTGATAGTCGACATGACCGATGGCGGTGTCGATTTTTCCTTTGAGTGCATCGGCAATGTGCAGTTGATGCGTGCGGCACTGGAGTGCTGCCACAAGGGATGGGGCGAGTCGGTGATTATTGGCGTGGCAGGTGCGGGGCAGGAAATTTCCACCCGTCCGTTCCAGCTGGTGACCGGTCGCGTCTGGCGCGGTTCGGCATTTGGTGGCGTGCGCGGCCGCAGCGAATTGCCGAGCTATGTGGATATGGCACAAAGCGGCGAGATCCCGCTGGATACTTTCATCACCCACACCATGGGCCTGGAAGATATCAATAAGGCTTTTGACCTGATGCATGAAGGCAAAAGCATCCGCACTGTCATCCATTTCTAAATAACTGCGGCAAGTCGAACGCCATAAAACACCTGTGGGAGCGGGCTTGCTCCCACAGGGGGGTGTTTGTCTTGTGGTCTGGAGTTGCCCATGTCTCTTGAGAACATTTCCTGCCAGAAGAGCTTTGGCGGTTGGCACAAGCGTTACAAGCACCGGTCCGAAGTGCTGGGCTGCGACATGGTGTTTGCCGTGTACTTGCCGCCGCAGGCGGAGCAGGGCGCAAAGCTGCCTGTAGTGTATTGGCTGTCGGGTTTGACCTGTACCGACGAAAACTTCATGCACAAGGCCGGGGCCATGAAGATGGCTGCCGAATTGGGCCTTATCATCGTCGCACCGGACACCAGCCCCCGTGGCGAAGGCGTGCCCGATGACCCGCAGGGGGCGTGGGATTTCGGCCTGGGTGCAGGGTTCTATCTGAATGCCACTCAGCAGCCGTGGGCCCAGCACTATCAGATGCACGATTATGTGGTGCAGGAATTGCCGGCTCTGGTCGAAGCGCATTTCCCGGCTTCGCAAAAGCGTGGCATCAGCGGACACTCGATGGGTGGGCACGGGGCGTTGGTTTGCGCGTTGCGTAATCCGGGGCGTTACCAGTCGGTGTCGGCGTTTGCGCCCATCAGCAATCCGATGGATTGCCCGTGGGGGCAAAAGGCATTCTCCCATTACCTGGGAGAAGAGCGGGCGCGCTGGCGTGAGTGGGATGCCAGTGTGCTGATTGGCGAGGCCAGTGAAAGGCTGCCGTTGCTGGTCGATCAGGGAGATCGCGATGACTTCCTGGCTGTTCAGCTCAAGCCTGAAGTGCTGCAACAGGCCGCCAGGCTAGCCGATTACCCGCTGACCTTGCGTTTGCAACCGGGCTACGACCATAGCTATTTCTTCATCGCCAGCTTTATTGACGACCACTTGCGTCACCACGCAAGCGCACTAAGTGCTTAATAGTAGGTAGAATCACGCCCTGACTTAATCGGGGCGTTTTTTTATGCGTATTGGCCACGGCTATGATGTGCACTGTTTCGCTGAAGGCGATTTCATTACGTTGGGCGGCGTGCGGATCTCCCATAAATTCGGGCTGTTGGCCCACTCTGATGGCGATGTGCTGTTGCACGCCCTGAGCGACGCCTTGCTGGGCGCTGCAGCGCTTGGCGATATCGGCAAGCATTTCCCGGACACCGATCCGACCTTCAAGGGCGCTGACAGTCGCGTTCTGTTGCGTCATGTCGTCGGTCTGATCCATGCCAAGGGCTGGAAAGTCGGCAATGTCGACAACACCATCATTGCCCAGGCACCAAAAATGGCGCCGCATATTGAAACGATGCGTGCGCTGATTGCCGCGGATCTAGAGGTTGATTTGGACCAGGTAAACGTAAAGGCCACGACCACCGAGAAGCTCGGCTTCGTTGGGCGTGAAGAAGGCATCGCAGTGCATTCCATTGCCTTGTTGGTTCGCTCATGAACGAGTTCGATCTGCTGGGCCCGCTCGCTTATGGCGAGGCATTGGGCACGGCTGTACTCAAGGCCACGGCTGAAGATTTTCAAGTCGACGAAGTGCTTGATATACCGCTGTCCGGAGATGGCGAGCACCTGTGGTTGTGGGTCGAGAAGCGCGGCCTGAATACCGAGGAGGCGGCCCGGCGCCTTGCCAAGGCGGCAGGCGTGCCGCTGCGCACCGTCAGCTATGCAGGCCTCAAGGACCGCCAGGCATTGACCCGCCAGTGGTTCAGCGTGCAACTGCCGGGCAAGGCAGACCCTGATCTGTCGGGCGCCGAAAACGACACGCTGAAGATTCTCAAGACCTCGCGACACAAGCGCAAATTGCAGCGTGGAGCCCATGCGGCCAATGGTTTCACCTTGCGCCTGACGCAACTGAACGCCGACAAGGACGCGCTGGAGCAACGCCTGCAACTGATCGCCAAGCAGGGTGTACCGAACTATTTCGGTAGCCAGCGCTTTGGCTGGCAGGGCGGCAATCTGGGCGAAGCCCGTGATTATGCGGCGCGCAAGGCCTTGCCTGAGCAGCGCAACGTTCGTTCGCGGCTGCTGTCCACCGCGCGCAGCTATCTGTTCAATCAGGTGCTGGCCGCACGGGTGGCCGATGGCTGCTGGCAACGGGCGCAAGTTGGCGATTTACTGGCTTTTACTGACAGCCGCAGCTTTTTCCCGGCGGGCGAGGCTGAATGCAGCGACCCGCGCCTGGCCATTCTCGATCTGCACCCCACCGGCCCGCAGTGGGGCGAGGGCGAATCACCGACCACTGGCGCCACCCACGCGCTGGAGCAGTCAATTGCAGAGCGTGAAGCCGATTTGCGTGACTGGCTGGTACGCGCCGGCATGAGCCATGAGCGACGTATCCTGCGACTGCCCATTGGCCGGTTGACGTGGCATTATCCTCAGCCTGACATTCTGCAACTGGAATTTGTTCTGCCGCCAGGATGCTTCGCCACTGTTCTGGTGCGCGAGCTTGTTGATCTGGTGACGTTGGATCAAGCGGACACCTTATGCGTATTCTGATTTCAAACGATGACGGGGTAACAGCTCCGGGCCTGGCCGCGCTTTATGGTGCGCTGGCCGACTACGCCGAGTGCGTGGTAGTTGCCCCCGAGCAGGACAAAAGTGGCGCCAGCAGTTCGCTGACGCTGGACCGTCCCCTGCATCCTCATACCCTGGCCAATGGCTTTATCAGCATCAACGGTACACCTACCGATTGCGTGCACCTGGCTATTCACGGCTTGCTCGAGCAGCAGCCGGACATGGTGGTGTCGGGCATCAACCTGGGTGCCAACCTGGGTGATGACGTGTTGTACTCGGGCACTGTGGCGGCGGCACTCGAGGGCCGCTTCCTGGATCGTCCTTCTTTTGCCTTTTCGTTGGTCTCCCGCCAGGTGGACAACCTGCCGACGGCGGCGTTTTTTGCCCGCAAGCTGCTTGAAGCCCACGCATCGCTGAACTTGCCGCCGCGTACGGTCCTCAATGTGAACATTCCCAACCTGCCGTTGGCGAAGATTCGTGGCATTCAACTCACCCGTCTCGGCCATCGTGCCCGTGCTGCTGCACCGGTACGGGTGGTCGATCCGCGCGGCAAGGCAGGTTACTGGATTGCTGCGGCAGGCGATGTCGAAGACGGTGGCCCGGGCACGGACTTCCATGCCGTGATGCAGGGTTATGTATCGATCACGCCGCTGCAACTGGATCGCACCTTTGGTGATGGTTTCAACAGCCTCAATGACTGGCTGGAGGGCATGGGCTGATGGCGCGCGAGCAGGATGGCATGATGCACCGCGGCATTGGCATGACCTCTGAGCGCACCCGTGAGCGGCTGATTCAGCGCCTGCGTGAAGAGGGCATCGTTAACCAGAACGTGCTCGAGGTCATTCGCCGCACGCCACGTCATCTGTTTGTGGATGAAGCCCTGGCGCACAGGGCGTACGAAGATACGGCGCTGCCGATCGGCAATAACCAGACCATCTCCCAGCCTTACATGGTGGCGCGCATGAGCGAGCTGTTGCTTGAGGACGGGCCGCTGGACAAGGTCATGGAGATCGGCACCGGTTCGGGGTACCAGACCGCCGTGCTGTCGCAGCTGGTCGAGCGGATTTTTTCGGTCGAGCGCATCAAGGTGCTGCAGGACCGGGCCAAGGAGCGATTGCTTGAGCTCAACCTGCGCAATGTGGTGTTCCGCTGGGGCGATGGGTGGGAGGGCTGGCCTGCGCTGGCGCCTTACAACGGCATTATCGTCACCGCTGTAGCCACTGATGTGCCGCAGGCACTGCTCGACCAACTGGCCCCTGGCGGGCGCCTGGTGATCCCGGTGGGTGCCGGCGAGATGCAGCAGTTGATGTTGATCGTGCGCGAAGAGCACGGTTTCGCCCGGCGGGTGATCGGTAATGTACGCTTTGTGCCGCTGCTCAACGGGCCGCTGGCCTGAGTCTTTGTACGTATCGGGTGAATTTTGGGGCAGGGTACGGGTCATAAAGCCCATCACCCGGGCTCTGCCCGGTATGTGTGTATGTTTTATACGCTGTGTTTATCAATCGGCTTTACAGTCTGTAAAAGCCCTATAGCCAGTTATACTTGCTGCAAACCATGGCCAGTACTGGCGTTTTACTATTTAGCCATCTTCAAAGGGAGCGGCGGGTGAGTCTCACAGTCATTGCGCAGCGTAAGAGCAGCAAAAGCTTTCAGAGACTGGTGGTCGGTCTATTTCTGAGTACCACACTGGCTTTGTTGGCAGCGTGCTCCAGCACCCCCAAAAATGGCGTGAATGTCGTTGACCGTAACGGCGTGGCCCAGCGCCCGGCCGTGACCACCGGGCAATACGCGGTGCGTCGCGGCGACACTTTGTTCTCGATTGCCTTTCGTTATGGGTGGGACTGGAAGGCCCTGGCTGCACGCAACAATATTGCCGCTCCGTTCACCATCGTCCCGGGCCAGGTCATCCGCTTTGACGGGCGCTCAGGCACCCAGCCTGCAGGCGGCTCGAGCACCACCGTTGTGTCATCCTCTTCGGGCAGCAAAACCACGGTTATCAAGCGTTCCGCCACGGCTGCAAGTGCCCCCGCAGCGGTTGCCCCGATGCCGGCAGGCCCTGCTCCCAAGGGGTGGGGATGGCCCTCAAATGGCATTTTGATCGGAAAATTCTCTTCAAACGGTAGTTTGAATAAAGGTATTGATATCGCCGGCGATTTGGGACAGCCTGTTTTAGCTGCGTCTGATGGTTCGGTTGTATACGCTGGCAGTGGATTGAGGGGCTACGGCGAACTGATCATCATCAAACACAGTGATACCTACGTCAGTGCCTACGGTCACAACCGCAGGCTTTTGGTTCGGGAGGGGCAGCAGGTCAAGGTCGGACAGACAATTGCCGAAATGGGGTCAACTGGTACAGACCGGGTGAAACTTCACTTTGAGATTCGCCGCCAAGGTAAACCTGTAGATCCATTGCAATTCCTTCCTCGCCGTTGATCGGTTACCAGCCTGTTCCTGATGTGGATAAGGAACAGGCTCCAGCGTTGCCAGGGATTAAGGCGAGGCTTGAGCTTGAGGTCGAACTCAACAAAGGACTATTGCAATGGCTCTCAACAAAGAAGCGCCGGGGTTTGACATCGACGATGAGGTGCTCCTTATGGACTCCAGCATCGATAGCGACTTGATGTCAGAAGAAGACGATTCGCCCCCTACAGCTAGAACCAAGTCCAAAAAAGCAGCTGCTACAAAACAGCACAAGTACATTGACTACACGCGGGCCCTTGATGCGACCCAGTTGTACCTCAATGAAATCGGCTTTTCCCCGTTACTCTCTCCGGCAGAAGAAGTCCATTTTGCGCGTTTGTCGCAAAGCGGCGACCCGGCCGGGCGCAAGCGAATGATAGAAAGCAACCTGCGGCTGGTGGTGAAAATTGCCCGACGTTACGTCAACCGTGGTTTGTCATTGCTTGACCTGATCGAAGAAGGCAACCTGGGCCTGATCCGGGCTGTCGAGAAATTCGATCCCGAACGAGGGTTTCGCTTCTCGACCTACGCCACCTGGTGGATCCGCCAAACGATTGAACGGGCGATCATGAACCAGACCCGCACCATCCGTTTGCCGATCCACGTTGTAAAAGAGCTGAACGTCTACCTGCGAGCCGCGCGCGAACTCACGCAAAAGCTCGATCACGAACCCTCTCCTGAAGAAATCGCCAATCTGCTCGAAAAACCGGTCGCCGAGGTCAAGCGCATGCTTGGGCTTAATGAACGCGTGTCTTCGGTAGACGTGTCTTTGGGGCCGGACTCTGACAAAACCCTGCTTGATACCCTGACGGATGACAGGCCCACAGACCCTTGTGAGCTGCTTCAGGACGATGACTTGTCGCAAAGTATCGATCAGTGGTTGTCCGAGCTCACAGACAAGCAGCGTGAAGTGGTGATTCGCCGTTTCGGGCTGCGTGGCCATGAGAGCAGCACTCTTGAGGATGTAGGGCTGGAAATTGGCCTGACCCGTGAGCGTGTGCGCCAGATCCAGGTTGAAGGGCTCAAGCGCTTGCGAGAAATTCTTGAACGCAACGGCCTGTCGAGCGAGTCGCTGTTCCAGTAATCCGCGAACGGCTGACAAAAAACCCCGAACTAATCGGGGTTTTTTGTGGGTGTTTGTTTTGAGTGATGCCCGGTAGTGCGAATGTGACAACAATATGGACCTTGTTGTTATACAAACTTGAACTAATTGTTTATTTAATCGGCTTTGAAATGGAATGTCACGGACGAGATAGGTTATTGCCTGTGGCTTGCTGTAAGCCTTTACTTACTTTTTACGTAAGCCAAGGGCTTGGCAATAAAGGGCAAACGCCTTTGTGTAACAGTGCTTAACTCATAAGTCATTGAAATATAACGTATTTATATTTTTAGTTGGGCAGTTTGTGTAATAAATACTCATAACATCCGTGCTTGCAGCAATCCTATAAAACTCTAGTATTTGAACTGTATCGACGGATCGATACGGCGCTCAAGGAAGAATGCAGACGGACATCGCGGGAAGCGATTCATCAGGATGATGAGAAGGAACAAAAGGGACTAGGGAAAAAATGTGGGCGGGTCAAACCGCCCCTTTTTTTTGCCCGCAAAAAAGGTCCGGGCGGTGATGTTTAAACGGTTATAGCAAAACGCCCAAGGCCATTGGTCTCGGGCGTTTTGCGTGGTGCAGTCACCTGGCCGTGCCAGGCTCAGTACTTAGAGTACTGGATAGTCGATATAGCCCACTGCGCCATTGACGTAGAAGGTTTCCGGGTGCGCCTCATTCAGCGGCGCATCGGCCTTCAAGCGTGCGGGCAGATCAGGGTTGGCGATAAACGGCACGCCGAATGCGACGGCATCGGCCTTGCCTGCTGCCAGCCAGGCATTGGCACTGTCTTTGGTGAAGCTCTCATTGACGATGTACGGGCCACCGAAGGCTTGCTTGAGTTGCGGGCCCAGGCTGTCGGCAGCTTCATGCTCGCGCGCACAGATGTAGGCAATACCGCGCTTGCCCAGTTCGCGGGCGACATAACCAAAGGTTTCGGCCAGGTTTTCATCGCCCATGTCGTGCAGGTCGGCCCGTGGCGACAAATGCACGCCAACCCGGCCGGCACCCCAGACTTCAATGGCGGCGTCGGTAACTTCCAGCAACAGGCGCGCACGGTTCTCTATGCTGCCGCCGTACTGGTCGGTACGTTTGTTGGTGCTGCTTTGCAGGAACTGGTCGAGCAGGTAGCCATTTGCACCATGGATCTCGACGCCATCAAAACCGGCAGCCTTGGCGTTTTCTGCGCCTGTGCGGTAGGCCTCGACAATATCGGCGATCTCGGCAGTTTCCAGCGCGCGAGGCGTCGGGAAATCAACCTTCGGGCGCACCAGGCTAACATGGCCTTTGGCCGCAATGGCGCTGGGTGCAACCGGCGTTTCACCGTTCAGGTACATCGGATGCGAGATGCGGCCTACATGCCACAACTGCAGCGCAATCCGGCCACCGGCAGCGTGGACGGCCCGGGTGATATTGGTCCAGCCGCGTACCTGGTCGTCGGCCCAGATGCCCGGAGTGTCAGGGTAGCCGACGCCCATAGGCGTGACCGATGTGGCCTCGCTCAGGATCAGGCCGGCAGAGGCGCGTTGAACGTAGTATTCAGCCATCAGGGCATTAGGTACCCGACCTTCGCTGGCGCGGCAGCGGGTCAGCGGAGCCATGATGATGCGGTTGGGCAGTTCGAGGTCGCCCAACTTGATCGGATCGAAAATCGTCGTCATTTATGCAGCCCTCTCAAGGATCAGTTAGTAGCAGTAGCCAGTTCGGAATTGCCGCCCTGGCGGAAAGTGATCAGCGTCACCAGCAGTGCCAGTATTGCCAGTGCGGCAGCGGCCAGTGGAACGCTGGTGAGGCCGAAGCCGTGGGCGATGACACTGCCGCCAACCCAGGCGCCGAGTGCATTGCCGACGTTGAATGCGCCGATATTCAGGGTTGAAACCAGGTTCGGGGCAGCCTTGCCGAAGGTCACGACATTGATTTGCAGCGCCGGTACGGCAGCGAATGAAGCCGCAGCCCACAAAAACAGGGTGATTTCAGTCGGGATCACCGCGACGCTGGTCCAGGTCAGTACGGTGGACATCACCGCCATCGCGATAAACACACCGATCAGCGTTGCAGCCAGGCGTTTGTCCGCCAGCTTGCCACCGATGATATTGCCCACCGTCAGGCCAAGGCCGATCAGCAGCAGAGTCCAGGTCACGCCGCTTGGCGAAACGCCGGTGACATCACCGAGCAGGGGCGCGACATAAGTGAACAGGGTGAACATCGACGCGGAAAACAGCGCAGTCATGCTCAGCGACAGCCAGATGCCTGCGCCTTTGAGCGCGGCCAGTTCGGCACGCATGTCGAGTTTTTCCTCGTCACGCTTGGCTGGCAGAAAGCGGATCAGGCCGATCAATGCCACGACACCGATCACGGTGACGGCAAAAAACGTCGAGCGCCATCCAGCTGCCTGGCCCAGAGCAGTGCCCAGGGGAACGCCGAGCACGTTGGCCAGGGTCAGGCCGGTAAACATCAGGGCCACGGCAGACGCGCGCTTGTTGGCAGGTACCAGGCCTGCGGCCACGACCGAACCAATACCGAAGAACGCGCCGTGGCACAGGGCAGTGACAACACGGGCAAACATCAGCACGTTGTAATCACTGGCCAGGGCACAGAGCAGGTTGCCGATGATGAATATCACCATCAACGCTACCAGGGCGGCCTTGCGCGGCAACCTGGCCGTGGCCAGCGCCATAAACGGCGCACCGATGGCCACACCCAGCGCGTAGCCGGTTACCAGCCAGCCGGCACCGGGAATGGATACACCAAGGTCGGTTGCGACATCAGGCAGCAAGCCCATGATCACAAACTCGGTGGTCCCGATGGCGAAAGCGCTGAGCGCCAGAATGAGTAGCGAGAGGGGCATGGAAGTCCTTTTAAAGCTCTTGGCTGATTTTTTCGAGGAAGACCTTGATGGTTTCCTCATTACGTTTGAAAAAGTGCCACTGACCGTGTTTTTGGCTGGTAATCAGGCCCGCTCGCTGCAGCGTTGCGAGATGGGCAGAAACCGTGGACTGCGACAGGCCGCAGAGCTGATCAAACTGCCCGGCACACACACCATGTTCGGTGGAGTGAACCTGGTCAGGGAACGAGGCATCAGGGTTTTTCAGAGCGTTGAGAATTTCTCGGCGTACTGGGTGTGCCAGGGCTTTTATTATTTCGTCGAGGTCGATCGTCATGGTTGCAGTGCTCATTGGGTACAACGTTATATCGCGATGAGGCGAACTTTAAATCGTTATATCGCGATATACAAATATGATTTCGATCTTAGATCAGCTCAAATCGATATATCGGGTTATAACGATATTGGTGTGGCAGTGCTAAACTGCGCCCATGAATTATCTCGCACATCTGCACCTTGGCGGTCAGCGCCCGGAAGAAATGCTGGGCAGTCTTTATGGCGATTTTGTCAAAGGGCGGCTGCATGGCCAATACAGCGCGGACATTGAACACGGTATAGCGCTGCACCGCAGCATTGATGTCTTTACTGACAACCACCCCCTGGTTGATCAGTCGTTGTCGCGATTTGCCCATACTCGCCGGCGGTATGCGGGCATTGTGCTGGACGTGTTTTTTGACCATTGCCTGGCGCGGGACTGGGGGCAGTATGCTGAAGGGCCGCTGGAGCGTTTTACCTCGGATTTTTACCGGGTGCTGGTGGCCGAACAACAGCTGCCACGGCGGCTTGCCACGATTGCGCCGCACATGGCGGCCCATGACTGGTTGGGTTCGTATCGGGATTTTGCCGTGCTGGAGCAGGTGTTCAATGGTATAGCCCGGCGCTTGTCGCGCCCCGAGGAACTGGCCGGGGCGATGCAGGACTTGAAGGCGTTGTATGAACCTCTGAGCGAGGATTTTCGGGCGTTTTATCCGCAGTTGCAGGTATTTGCGGCGGGTTGTTACCGGAAGGGATGTCCGTAGCCGCTGACGCGGGGCGAAGTCGTCGCAAAATCAGGCAATGGGTTGTGTCAGTTACACCAGGTTCTCAGGGTTTACGGTTGTTTGATCTTGTTTGTTTAACTGGAACGTTGAGTACATATCCGGCATTCGTGTCTAACCGAGATATTGGTTTCGCTCTTACAGCGAGTCACTTTTTCCAGACGCCGAAAAAGTAACCAAAAAGGCTTGCCCCGGCGTACGGCCTTCGCTGCGCTCCGGTTCCCTCGCTCCGGTCCTGCTCCGTGGGCCCGCCGCCACGGGCCATCCATGGCCCATCGCGGCTCTCCCGGCATCCATGCCGGTCGACCCACTCCCCATAACCTCCTCTCGGCCTCCCGAAGGGGCGGGCAGATCAAAAGCACTGTGTCCCGAGGCGGCCGACCGACCGGCCGGCCTGTTCGGTTCGCGTGTACTGCGCAATCTCTGTAGATACTCTGTTGCAGGTCAAGCCCTATTGTGGGAGCGAGCCTGCTCGCGTACGTCCTTCGCGAGCAGGCTCGCTCCCACAGTTGCAGTGTTCCTGTAGCAGCTGACGAGGAACGAAGGCTGCGTTCGGCGTGATGCGGCACTCCGACGAAGTCGTCGCAAAATCAGGCAATGGGTTGTGTCAGTTACACCAGGTTCTCAGGGTTTACGGCTGTTTGATCTTGTTTGTTTAACTGGAGCGTTGAGTACATATCCGGCATTCATGTCTAACTGGGATATTGGTTTCGCTCTTACAGCGAGTCACTTTTTCCAGACGCCGAAAAAGTAACCAAAAAGGCTTGCCCCGGCGTACGGCCTTCGCTGCGCTCAGGTTCCCTCGCTCCGGTCCTGCTCCGTGGGCCCGCCGCCACGGGCCATCCTTGGCCCATCGCGGCTCTCCCGGCATCCATGCCGGTCGACCCACTCCACAGAACCTCCTCTCGGCCTCCCGAAGGGGCGGGCAGATCAAAAGCACTGCGTCCCGAGGCGGCCGACCGGCCGGCCTGTTCGGTTCGCGTGTACTGCGCAATCTCTGTAGATACTCTGTTGCAGGTCAAGCCCTATTTGTGGGAGCGAGCCTGCTCGCGAACGACCTTCGCGAGCAGGCTCGCTCCCACAGTTGCAGTGTTCCTCGGCAGCGACTACAGAAACTACAAGCTCACGTTTTTTCGGGATTTTTCTCACAGGTTTGCCAATTGCTGGGGCGAGGGGACGACGCTTATAGTCGGTGTTCGCCGATAAGGCGGCCGGGTTTGGCGACTTGGAACATTTTCAGAAATATGTGCAATTGCTATATAAGACAGAGCGTGTATTTATACGCGCTGTGCTTTATGGCAGCTGTGCGTGGGAGATCTTCGGGTCTGCCGGGTTCTGGGAATGACCGGTTCGCCAACCCGCGTACAGCGGCCACTTGTTTTTGTTTGGCGACGAAAACGGCTGGCTAAAACATATAGCATCTGAGGTTTATCCATGACTCATTCCCAGTTCATCCCTCTTACTGCCATCGATTGCACCATCCCTGTTTTATTGATCGACCGCAACGCGCCCCTCGACGTACTTCACGCCAACGCCGCCGCTCGCGTACTGGCCGTCACCCAACTGATGGAATCGTTTTCCAGTCGGGAAGTGCAAGAGGCTGACTCTGTAGATCTTAGGCATATGGCTACTGTTTCGGCGCAATTGCTGCGTGATGGTTGTGACCTGCTTGATGTGTTGGGCTGGCGGTTGAGGCCTGCTTGATAGCGTTTTTATAACTGATGCATTGAGTACATAACCGATATTCGCGTTAAAAATCGCAGCCTTGTTCCTTCGGCAGTGACGACAGGGGATTGCGCAGTAAATGTGAACCAAACAGGCCGGCCGGTCGGCCGCCTCGGCGTAGTGCTTTTGATCTGCCTGCCCTCCCGGGAGGCCGAGAGGAGGTTCTGAGGAGTGGGTCGACCGGCATGGATGCCGGGAGAGCCGCGATGGGCCATGGATGGCCCGTGGCGGCGGGCCCACGGAGCAGAGCCGGAGCGAGGGAACCTGAGCGCAGCGAAGGCCGTACGATGGGGCGAGGACTTTTTGGTTCCTTTTTGGTCCTTC
The DNA here is from genome assembly GCF_900618535.1 of Pseudomonas bubulae. Lineage (GTDB taxonomy): Bacteria > Pseudomonadota > Gammaproteobacteria > Pseudomonadales > Pseudomonadaceae > Aquipseudomonas > Aquipseudomonas bubulae. Next base: position 347,414 of record NZ_UYJA01000003.1, read on the forward strand.
AAAAAGGGACTCGCCGTAAGGGCGAAACCAATATTTCAGTTAGACGCACATGCCGGATATGTACGCGGTGGGCCAGTTAATGTGCAACGTACCTTTACTGTTGCAACGCGACTTTATCGTCGCACCGTGTCGCCTGCATCGCGAGCAAGCCCGCTCCCACAACATCCCCTTACATGGCTCCCGGCTCAAATCATCGCCCCCACTCTCTCCGGCAGCGGATCTGTTTGCGTCACCGGTGCTGACACCACCCGCCGGATCGCTTCCTGCGCTCTGAACGCCAGCACGGCCCGCTCTTGTGCCTGGCTGGCAATGGGCTCCAGCAGATGAATCTCAACGTCGCTCTGCTCATGGCTAAACAGTCGCAGCAGATGTGAGAGCAAATCGTCATTGCCAATAAACGGCGCTATCGCATCGACCTCGCCATTGCGCAAATAGCGGATGGCTACAGGTTGCAGTGGTACCCGGCTGTCAATGGCCGCCGACAGCAACCGCCCACGAAAGGTACGCACCGAGCACCCATCCGTGGTGGTGCCTTCGGGAAACATCAGCAGGGGTAGCGGCTGTTGCAGGTGACGGGTCATTTGCTCACGAATCACCTGGCTGTCTCCCGCACCACGGCGGATAAACAAACTGCCTGCCTTGGCCGCCAACCACCCGGCCACCGGCCAGCCACGCACCTCGGCTTTGGACAGAAATGACAGCGGGGTCAGTTGCCCCAGCAATGCAATATCGGTCCAGGACACGTGATTGCTCACCCACAGCATCGGCGTTGCCGGGATTTCCCCGACCACGGTGACGCGAAAGGGCAGGGCGCTGCTCAGGCGTGTCATAAAAAACTGCGACCAGCGCTGGCGGCGATCCATTGTGCTGTTCAGGCCCAGGCGCTCCAGCAGCCCGAACATTCCCGCCATGCCCAGCCCCAGACTGACCACCCCGAGCACCCGTGCCACCCGGGCATACCGGCGCAAGCGGCGCATCACACGGCCGCCTTGAAGTGACGCGCATAGCGCGGGCACAGTTCATCACGCTTGAGCAGGATGAAGACGTCGGCCACCTGGAAGTCTTCATCCCAGCAGGGCTCGCCGCAAATCCTCGCGCCCAGGCGCATATAGGCCTTGAGCAGCGGCGGCATTTCCGTGATGACGTTGCTGGGCACTTCCTGCGCCGGCAGCGGATTTTTCGGCTCGGCGCGTAGATGCTCCGTACACAAGTAACGCTCGCGCAGACGCTGCATGATCGCCCGGGCCTGAATGCCACCATCCTGCATCGGGATGCTGGCGCAGCCCATCAGGTAGCGATAATTGCCCTGGTTAAGGACTTCGGCCAGTTCACCCCACAGCACGGCGATGGTGCCACCATTGCGGTAGGCCGGATCGACGCAGGTGCGCCCGATTTCAAGCAGCGGCCCCTGCAGGTTGGCCAACCCGTGAAGGTTGAACTCTTCTTCGCTGTAAAAATGGCCGATACGTTGTGCCGCGCTGTGATCCAGCAGGCGGGTGGTGGCAACCAACTGGCCGCTATTGAGATCGCGTACCCCGATATGTTCGCAATAAGCGTCATAGCCGTCCTCGTCCAGCCCATGTTCGGCGCTTTTGAGTTTGGCCTTCAACTCGTCGCTGAACACACGAAAACGCAGGGTCTGAGCCTCGCGCAATGCCGCGGGGCCGAGCAAACGCTCAGCCTGCAAGCGACGTTCTGGAGCGGTGTCGCGGATACGGGCGATCTGGGACATTGCGAATCTCCGTGCAGGCACTGTGCCCGCTCTGGGTATCTGCCAATCGACTGAGGTGTGCAACTTCAGGCTAAGCAGGTGCAATGTCACCACTGTGACGTTTGGATGATGCTTGTGTGACAGGGGGGCGGGAGGAACTGTCGGTAGCGCCTGACGTCTCAAGAGGGTGAAATAAGTCCTGCCAAAACCGCTCGCCGGGTTTAATGTTCACCCACGTTTATTGGTTGATGAGTTTTTATGCTTAAAGCGCTGTTATCTTCTGCCTGTGCCTTGTTGCTGACCCTGGGTGTGAGCCTGTCTGCCCAGGCCAACTGGTACCTGGACGGTGAGTCGTCACGGCTGTCATTTATTACCACGCAAAATGCCAATATCGCCGATGTGCACCGCTTTCTGGTCCTGCATGGCAAGGTTGACCGCAAAGGCCTGGCGCAATTGCGTATCGAGATGGACTCGGTCAACAGCTCAGTGCCACTGCGTGATGAGCGCATGCGTGACGTGTTGTTTGATTTCAAGCACTTCCCGGAAGCGCAGATCAGCGCGCAGATCGACCTGCAACCGATCAATGACCTGGCCTCCGGTGCGCAACTGGAATTGCGCTTGCCGGTAACGGTCAGCTTGCGCGGCAAACAGCACACCTATCAGGCCGAGCTATTGGCCACCCGTCTGGATGAACGACGCTTTCAGGTCGTGACCCTGGAGCCGCTGATGCTGCAAGCCGAAGATTTTGGCCTGCAACCGGAGCTTAAAACCTTGCGCAAACTGGCCGGGCTTTCGGCCATCAGCTTTTCAGTACCGGTGAATGCGGTGCTGATTTTCACGGCCCGTTAAGATGGCCGGCGCAGTGTTTGGCTGGCGCAGTGACAATAGTTTTGAGTTGCTGATCGACGGGCCGCAGTTTTTCCCGCGCATGCTGGCCGTCATTGAACAGGCTCAGGAGCAGATCGATCTGGAGTTGTATCTGGTTGAGGCCGGTGACTGTGCCGAAACCATCGTCCAGGCCCTGGAACAGGCGGCCTGGCGCGAGGTGCGGGTGCGTTGCCTGTTTGACGCCTACGGAAGTCTGGGATTGGGCCCGGCGTTGCGCCGCAGGCTGATCGAAGCCGGGGTTGAGCTGCGGCATTACAACCCGCTGAGCTGGCGCCGTGGCCTCAACAATCTGTATCGCGATCATCGCAAGCTGTTGTTGGTGGATCAGCAATTGGCTGTGGTGGGTGGCACCGGCGTCACCGATGAGTTCTGGCGCCCCACTGAAAACAGCTGCGACTGGCATGAGGTGATGGTGCAGATGCAAGGTCCGCTGGTGCTGGACTGGCAGATGCTGTTTGATCGCCAGTGGCGGGCCAATATCAGCCGCAAGGCCTGGAAACCGGCGACCCACTTCGGCCTGGCGCGCTTGCCCGGTGTGCCCGACGAGGCTGAGGGTATGGGGCGCGTGGCCTACGCCGATGCCCATCAACATCGCGATATCCTGCAATCGCTGGTGCGCGCGATCAACAGCGCCAAGCAGCGTATCTGGCTGGCCACGCCTTACTTTCTGCCGACCTGGAGCGTGCGCCGTTCGCTGCGCCGTGCGGCGGCGCGGGGTGTCGATGTGCGGCTGCTGCTCACCGGGCCGCGCACCGACCACCCTTCGGTGCGCTACGCCGGGCACCGTTATTACCCGCGGCTGCTCAAATCCGGAGTGCAGATACTGGAATATCAGCCCTGTTTTCTGCATTTGAAAATGGTCCTGATCGACGATTGGGTCAGCGTTGGCTCATGCAATTTCGACCACTGGAACCTGCGTTTCAACCTTGAAGCCAACCTTGAGGCGCTGGATCCGGCGCTTACCCAGGCGGTGGCGGCCAGCTTTATCGCCGACTTCGCCCAAAGTCAGCCCGTCAGCCTGCAAGACTGGCAATCACGCCCCCTCTGGCGACGGGTGAAGCAGCGCATCTGGGGCTGGGTTGACCGGCTGGTGGTGAATATTTTGGGGCGGCGCCACTGAATTTCGCCCTGCACGCGGTTACTTAAGCGTTGATAACGTGCAAAATCGAGCCACTTCACGGCAGCGGACGAACGTGAGGCATGATTATCTGGAGCGTTTTGCATGACACCTTCGTTGTTATTGGCCGTTCTGGCCTCAGGCTTTATCTATGGGATCACGCCGGGCCCGGGCGTGCTGGCTGTTTTCGGCATTGGCGCTGCCCGTGGGCGACGTGCCGGCGCCGGTTTTCTGTGCGGGCATTTGCTCGGCGATGTGATCTGGTGCAGCACGGCGCTGATTGCCATTGTCGGCGCACGTGAATTTGGCAGCACTGCCTTCAACGTGCTGGGCTTGATTAGCGGCTTGTACCTTTTCTGGCTGGGCCTGCGTGCCGTTCGCGCCCAGGGCAGCAGCAGTGCTCAACAAGGCCCGGCGCGACAGCCGTTTGCCCACGGGATTTTCTTCGGATTGACCAACCCCAAAGCGTATCCGGTGGCAGTGGCGACGTTCACTGCGCTGTTGTCCAGCCGCGCAGAGTTACTGACCTGGGCCATGTTGCCCTGGTTGATCGCGTTGAGCTTTGTGGGTGGGGCGCTGGCCTACATGATTCTGGTGGGTGTTGTTGGCGCCGGCCATGTCAGGGCGCTCTATCAGCGCCATGAGTTACTGATTACCCGGCTGTGCGGGGTGATGTTTATCGGCTTTGCCATCAGTGCGCTGATGCATGCGCTGCCCGGATTGTTACAAGCGATCGTTTGAAATAACGGGCAGGGGGGATGCAGTGTGGACAATGTCATCGGGGATGAAAAAGGGTGGGGTAGGGCTTGGATGGCAATGCAGTTGCAGGATTTTGCTGTGTAGCGAAGCTTTCAAGTGGATTGAAAGCCAGGAAGAAGTGGAGCGGGTGGCGGGAATCGAACCCGCGTGATCAGCTTGGGAAGCTGGAGTAATACCATTATACGACACCCGCTCAGAGCGGCTGACTTTGTACCAGAAGATGGCAGCGATGAGAAGTTTTATTCTTGAAATGTGTTGTTTTAGCAGCTTTTTCGTTCTGCTGATTGCCTCGAGCACCCTCACAACGACAGTGAGGGTGGGTGAGGTCGGGTTGGCTTTAAAAACTCGAGCAGGGCGTTTTTACTGCTGTGGCTGGCGCTCCTGTTTTCCATATCGAGAAAATGCCCGGTGTTTTCCAGGCTGATGAACCGGCTGTTGGCAATCGGCTGGGCAAAGTGCCGGGCGTCGCTGGCCACGGTGTATTCGTCCCATTGGCCATTGATAAACAGCACCGGTATATCGATACCCTGCGTGGCACTGAGAAAGCCTTGCTGATCGTTGTTCAGGACCTGGTCTATATGAAAGTGCATTTGCGCGTATTCATGCTCGGCCAGGCTGCTGACGTGCCTGAAGTTGAAACGCTTGAACAATGGCGGCAAATGCTTGCCCAGTGTGTCGTTGACCAGATTGCCCACCTGAGTGCGGTTGCAAGCTGCCAGGCAATGACGGCCACGCTCCAGGTAATCGCGCATGGCGTCGTTGATCAGCGGCGAAAACGAACTGATCACGGCCTTTTCGATGCGTCGCGGCGCACACGCCAGGGCGGTAAGTGCCGCTGTCCCGCCCCATGAAAATGACAGCAGGTAGTTCGCGTCAAAATGCTCTATCAGCTCCAGCAAAATTTGAGCTTCTATTTCCCTCGTCAGCATCTTCTGATGAGGGTTATGAGGCCTGGAGTTGCCCGCGTAGGGCTGGTCATAGAGAACAACGTTTAAATGCGGGTGGAGGTTTTTCAGGGTCTGGCCAAAGGACGCAGTGGTGGCCATCGAACCATTCACCAGGATGATGGTGTTTAGCGCCGTATCGCAACGATAAAGCTCGGTATGGATACGGTATTGGCCTTGAATGTCGAGCACGGCAATTTCGGGCTTCATCATGGCGTCAGACTCCAGTGAATCGAGCGTCGGTCTGACTGATGGTGCTCTGTGATTGTTACAGAAAGGGGTGGGCCTCGTTGCCGGCTAATTTGCTGGAGAGGGTTGGAATTGCACAACTTCCTGCTCGCTCAGCGCCCGGTACTCGCCGGGGGCCAGCAGGCTGTCGAGCACCAAGGGGCCGATGCTTTCGCGGTGCAGGCGCACGACCTTGTTGTTGAAGAAGCCAAACATGCGTTTGACCTGATGATAACGGCCCTCAACGATGCTCAGGCGGGCACTACAAGGGCCAAGCAGTTCCAGCCCGGCGGGCTGCGTGGTCAGGTCTTCAAAAGCGAAATAGACGCCCTCACGAAATTTGCTGATATACGCGTCGGTAATTTCCTGCTCGGTCTCGACGTAATACACCTTGGGCATCTTGGTCTCGGGCTGAGTGACATGACGCGACCATTGGCCGTCATTGGTAATCAGCATCAACCCGCTGGTGTTGAAGTCCAGCCGACCTGCGATATGCAGGTCGTGTTTGTCCGGCTCATCCAGCAAGTCGATCACCGTAGGATGTTCCGCATCCTGGGTGGCGCTTACACATCCGGGTGGCTTGTGCAGCATGAAGTAACGCGCCGGTTTGCCTGCCTGCAAGATTTGCCCGTCGAACTCAACCTGGCTGAATGCCCGGATTTCGTGACGTGGATCGCAGATAACCTGCCCATCAACCTGGATACGCTTCTCTATCAGGAGCAAACGTACTTGCTGGCGGTTGAACTGGGGGCGGTTGCTCAGAAAACGGTCTAAACGCATAGCGATCAATCACAAGGAATTCATGCGCGTATCTTACGTGAGGCTCTGCGCCCTTGCAGGCGGCAATTGACTTGCAACGTTCGCGCAACGTGGGCACAGGCAGGCGAGGTCACGTAGCTCAAGTGGTAATGCCTGTATGACCTTGGGATCAATATTGACGGTATGGCACCAGCAGGATTGAGCCGCGATATCCGGGCTGGCCATGGCGCAGTCGTTTCGAGCGCCGCATGCTGGGCACAGGTCAGGGGTGGTCATTTCAGCATGTCCATGGAATTTGTTGATGGCTTGATAATAATCCTTACAAGGGTAGGAAAACGATCGTTATTTATAATCAGTGTGGAGGTTGGCTCTTTTTGATTAGGTGCTGAGGATAAAGAAGATCGCACGTATCCTCAGGAAATTCCCTACATAATAACCTGTTGTTAAATAATAATGTCCGTTTAGGATTGGGGGGGCGGCAAGTTGCTTGTCGTGAACAATTTTCAGTATTTGATTGGGGGCGTATATGAAATACGTGTACTTGTTGTGTGTGATGTTGTTTTATTCTTCGGTTTCTTTAGCCAGTGTGGTTGAAAGTTGTCCGCGTGCTGAAACCGTGACGCTCAGAAATGGTATCTATACGGCGCCAGCCAATGCTTCCGCAGCTGAATGGATCGCTGTGGCAAGCGCCCCGACAGCGTCACCGTTGCAAACATTCGAAGCCGCTGTTTTTTATCCAGCCAATAACGAGGCAGGGTCTACGGGGCGGATCGGGTATTGCGAGTACAGGGCGGCGGACAGGTCACTTCTGAACTTGCATTATAATAATCCGGATGCTTCCGGTGACGCCATGACTCTGGTGGAGGCTAGAAACTGGAAGATGTATACCAGCGGGTTTGGGCTGGCTTTTTATGAGTGCAACTCATCTGACACCAATGGGTGCTCGTTTTCGGTACGGAATTGATTTGCGTGTCCGGTAATGCCTTATCCAGCTGATGCGGCCAGGCAGGGAGTCTGGCTGACTACTCTGCATGGCTGTGGGGTGTGAATTCGAGAGTGTTTGGTTGGTTTCTTAGATATTGAATGAAGTGTGCGCGGTTTTTTATATCTTCCGATGGGGCGGGAGCACTGTCTTTGGTTTGAGAGGTTTTTATGTATATTCGCGTTATAACTGTTGTTTTAATAAGTGCATCCTTGTCTGCTTGTATAAATTATCCTGTGTATCCCAGGCACCATCAGCGAGCCGACGTGCGTTCCGCCCCACTGTTAAATCAGGGCGTAAATAGCCCTGTGGTCAGGCAAAAAGTTAAGGCGCCGCTTATTCGGCGCGAAAAGCTGAATCAGCAAAGGATCAATAGCCCTGTGCTTGTGCGAGAGGTTCAGGCGCCGCTGATTCAGCGCGAACAGCTGAATCAGCAAGGGGTCAATAGTCCTGTGCTTGTGCGAGAGGTTCAGGCGCCGCTTATTCAGCGCGAACAGCTGAATCAGCAAGGGATCAATAGTCCTGTGCTTGTGCGAGAGGTTCAGGCGCCGCTGATTCAGCGCGAACAGCTGAATCATCAAGGGATTAATAGCCCTGTGCTTGTGCAAGAGGTTCAGGCACCCCTCATTCAGTATTAAAGGTTCAGCAAGATCAGCGTTCACGGTCGAACCGGCAATGACCCCGGCACAAGCACCTGACCCGCTTGCATGGCGCCGGACGCGACGGATGGGGATGTTGACAACAGGGACGGGGTTTTCTAGTGTCCGCCCCATTGTTTCTCAGGACTTACCCATGACCCCGGATGACCGTATAAAACTTGAACCTGTCTGGAAACAGGCATTGCGTGAGGAGTTCGATAAACCTTACATGGCCGAGCTGCGCGAGTTCCTGCGCCAGGAACATGCGGCCGGAAAAGAGATTTACCCACCGGGTCCGCTTATTTTCAATGCCCTTAACCTGACGCCGCTGGACAAGATCAAGGTGGTCATTCTTGGTCAGGACCCTTATCACGGCCCCGGTCAGGCCCATGGTTTGTGTTTTTCAGTACAGCCCGGTATCCCGACACCGCCGTCGCTGGTCAATATCTATAAAGAGCTCAAGCGTGACCTGAATATTGATATCGCCCCTCACGGCTGCTTGCAACACTGGGCAGAGCAGGGCGTTTTGCTGCTCAATACGACGATGACGGTGGAGCGCGCCAATGCCGCCTCCCATGCCAAGAAGGGCTGGGAGCATTTTACTGACCGGATTATCCAGGTGGTCAGCGAGCAGCAACCCAAGCTGGTGTTCCTGCTGTGGGGCGCCCATGCCCAGAGCAAGCAAAAACTGATCGATGCGACCAAACACCTGGTGCTGACGTCGGTGCATCCATCGCCGCTATCGGCGTATCGGGGCTTTATAGGCAACGGCCACTTCAGCCGAACCAACAAGTTCCTTGAGCAAAACGGCCTGGCTGCGATCGACTGGAAACTGCCACCGGTTTAAGTCATGACTCAGCGGTACAAGGCACACTCAGCGCAATAGCCGGTGTGCCAGCACTTGTTGTCAGGAAGGGTTGGCTTCATCCTGGCGAGCCCAATAGCGGAACAGGGGTTCAGCCAAAAACAGCACGAAGATCAGGCGCATCACCTGCAACGCGGTAACCAAGGGCACTGACAGTTGCAATGTTTCTGCGGTGAGGCTCATTTCTGCAATGCCGCCCGGCATCATCCCCAGGGTCATCGAGCGCAGATCGAGTTGGGTAAGGGCACTCAAGCCCAGTGCGCACAGGCTGGCTATCAACATGGTCAGGGCTGTGCCCAGCAGGGTTTTACCGATAAAAGACGGCGCCCGCCGAAAGAATGCCCGATTGAAATGACAGCCCAGCCCGCTGCCAATCAGCCACTGCCCCATCTGACTGCTGCCGTCTGGCAGGCCTATATGCAAATCCCATAAAATACTCACGCCGGCACTGACCAGCAGCGGCCCGAACAACCACGGGTTTGGCTGGCGCAGGCGTTGCCAGATCCAGGCCAGCAAGGCACCTGCCGGAAACAGCACCGCCAGCCAATAGAAGTTAATTGAGGCAGGGTGTACGGCAGGAGCACCTTCGCCCAGCAGGTACTTGAAGGCTGCCGGAACGCACAGCACAACGGTCAGTACGCGCAGGCTCTGCCCAGCAGCGACGCGGCTCAATACGGCGCCATTGCGTGCGCCGAGGTTGACCATCTCCCCCGAACCGCCGGGCATGCTGGAGAAGAACGCAGTGGCGCGATCCTCACCGCTGCGGCGCATCAGCCATACACCGATCACACTCGACACACTGGTGAGCAGGGCGCCCGCCAGGATCAGCCAGAAATGCGCCAGCACCTGCTCCATCACCACAGGTGTGAAATGCAGGCCGATACCGATGCCCACAATCCACTGCCCGCATTTACGCCCGCCGGGAATCTCGGCCAGTTGCCAGGGTGTCAGGCAACGCACCAGGATGATCGCCAGCAGAGAGCCGACCATCCACGGTAACGGCCAGCCGATCTGGCTGGCGAGGTAGCCGCCAGCCAGGCCGATCAGCGGCGTGCCCCACCAGTGCTTGAGTCCTGAATCAGGCATTGGCCAGGGCGCGACGTTGGGCGCTGCGTTTGCGCCAGATACGTATGACAGGCAGCAACAACATGATTGTCGTCAGTACCCAGACACCCAGGGTGATCGGGCTCGCCCACAGGATATCCAGCGCACCGTTGGATATCGACAGTGCGCGACGCAGGTTCTGCTCCATCAGCCCGCCCAGAATGAACCCCAACAATACCGGAGACAGCGGGAAGTCGAGCTTGCGCAGGATATAGCCGAAGATGCCGATACCGATCATCAGGAACAGATCGAAGGTGGTCGCGTGCACGGCGTATACACCAATGGCCGTGATGATGGCGATTGCGGGCACCAGCGCCCAGTTAGGCACCGACAGAATCCGGGTGAAGATACGGATCATCGGGATGTTGAGGATCACCAGCATGACGTTGGCGATAAACAATGACGCGATCAGACCCCAGACGATATCCGGCTGCTGCTGAAACAACAGCGGGCCGGGGGTGATGTTGTACAGCGAGAGGGCGCCGATCATCACTGCCGTGGTGCCCGAACCCGGCACGCCCAGGGTCAGCATGGGTACCAGCGCCCCACAAGCGGAAGCACCGATTGCGGTTTCGGGGGCCGCCAGACCGCGCATGTCACCCTCGCCGAATTTGCCGGAAGTACCCGCCAGGCGTTTTTCCGTCATATAGGACACGGCGCTGGCCAGTGTGGCACCTGCACCCGGCAGGACGCCCATGATAAAACCGAGCAGCCCGCAACGGATATTCACCGCGAATACCGCAGACGCTTCCTTGAAATTGAACATCATGCGCCCGGTGGCCTTAACCGCTTCCTGGCCGCGATGGGTTTTTTCCAGCAGCAACAGGATTTCGCTGATGGAGAACAACCCCAGTACCAGCACGACAAATTGAATGCCGTCAGTCAGGTGGATGTTGTCGCCGGTGAAGCGGTATACGCCACTGTTGGCATCAATCCCCACGCAGGCCAGAAACAGGCCGATAAGCGCAGCGATAAAGGTTTTGAGCGGACGGTCCCCGGCCATGCCGCCGAGGCAGACAATGGCAAACACCATGAGCACGAAATACTCCGCCGGGCCGAAGGCTATCGCCCACTTGGCCAGTAGCGGAGCAAACAGCACCATGCCGCAGGTGGCGATAAAGGCGCCAATAAATGAGCTCCAGGCCGACAGCGACAACGCCACGCCAGCCAGGCCTTTACGCGCCATCGGGTAGCCGTCGAAGGTGGTCATCACGGTCGAAGCTTCGCCAGGGATGTTCAGCAGGATCGAGCTGATACGCCCGCCGTATTCACAGCCCAGATACACCGCCGCCAGCAGGATCAGCGCCGATTCCGGTGGCAGGCCCAAGGCAAATGCGATGGGGATCAGCAGGGCGACCCCGTTGATTGGGCCAAGCCCCGGCAGCAGGCCGACCACGGTGCCGATCAAGGTGCCGCACAGGGCTGTGACCAGATTGTACGGGCTGAGCGCGACGCCGAAGCCCTGGCCCAAATAGCCGAAAGTATCCATATCAGTCCTCCAGAACGTCGAGCAGGCCAAGCGGCAGCGGAACGTCCATGGCTTTATCAAAGAGTAAATAAAGGCCAACGCTCACCAAGCTGATGATCACGCTGCTGGGCAGCCAGCGACCGCCATACAGACGCGCCAGCGGGATGCCGACCAGGATGCTGCTGAGGATAAAACCGAGAGGTTCGAAGGTGCCGGCGAAGATCAGCAACAGCACGATACACAGGCCGATCTTGGTCAGGGTTTCACGATCCAGTTTGGGGTCATCTTCGCTGTGCACCACGGGGGAGGGGCGAAAGATCATGTAGGCCAGCCCCAATCCCATTAATGCCAGCATCAGCAAAGGGAAAGCGCGAGGACCAACGGGTTCGTAGGAAAAGGCTGCCTGATAAGGCCAGGCCATCGCCGCCAAACCGGCGCAGACAAGCAGCAGGGCCGAAGCAAATACGCGTTGTGCAAGCATGGTTCACTCCTGGGCTGTGCCCCTGGGTGCAAGGGCACAGCCAGTGGTCGGCGGCGGTTACTGGATCAGGCCGAATTCCTGGGCCAGTACTTTGTAGTCAGCCACCTGCTTTTTCACATAGGTGTCCAGCTCCGGGCCGGTCATGGCGAAGGGGAACAGTTCGCGCTGATCACGCAAAGTGGCGAAATCTTCGGAGGCCAGCAGCTTGTCAAAAGCCTCTTTCCACCAGGCGTACTCTGCATCGCTGACTTTTGGCCCCAGGTAGAAGCCGCGTACGACAGGCCAGACAATGTCGTAGCCCTGTTCCTTGGCCGTCGGGATGTCCTTCATCTCCGGCTCATCGAGGCGCTCGTTGGCGAATACGGCGAGCAGGCGCATATCACCGCTCTGGATATGGGGCATGGAGTCGGAAATATCTGTACTGCCTACCTGAATATGGCCACCCAGCAGCGCGGTAGCGATTTCACCGCCACCCTCCAGGGCCACATAACGCAGGTCACGGGGGTTGATCCCGGCGGCCTTGGCGATCAGGGCGGTCTGCATCCAGTCCTGGCTGCCCACGGTGCCGCCTGAGCCAATGACCACTTTGCTCGGGTCTTTTTTCAGGGCCTGAACCAGATCATCGAGATTTTTGTAGGGCGAGTCCTTCTTCACCGCAATGGCCCCGTAGCTGGTGCCGACCGCTGCCAGCCAGCGTACGGCGCTTTCATCGAAGCGGCCGAACTTGCCCTGGGCCAGGTTAAGCAATGAGCCACTGGACCAGGCTACCAGGGTGCCAGCATCGGCCGGGCGCTGGGCGACCACGGCGTTGTAGGCAACAGCCCCCACGCCACCCGGCATGTAGGTCACACGCATGGGTTTGCTCAGCAGCTTCTCGTTGACCAGTGCGCTTTGCGCCAGTTTGCAGGTCAGGTCAAAGCCACCGCCAGGGGACGCCGGGGCAATGCATTCGGGGCGTTTGGGTTCAGCCAGCAGTTGGCCAGTGAAGAGCATGCAGCCGGCCGCAATAGCCAGAGTGCGCAGGGGCAGTTTCATAGTGTCTCCTCAGGAATTTTTGTTTTTATAGAGCAGTTTTTGATTGTGCAAATTCATCGCTGCAGAGCCGATCCTCGGCCGTAGTGAGGGCAGTGTGCAGGCAGCACAAAGCGGCTCGCAGGCGCAGAGGCGCATGGGGCTAGTACGGAAAAAATATAGAGATGGCGGGCTTTTGGCTGATAAGTCAGCATGCAGGTGCTCCATTATTGTTCTTATTGGCGAAAACGCTTCGAGGCGTTTTTCGGGCCGTTATGCAGCGCATGACGGCGACAGGCATTACTGTCAGTCTCGCGATGCTAACCGGCCAACCTTTCGCTAACCTTTCAAAACAGATTCACTGTTTTTGCGCTTCACAGCACTCCTGCCGTCTGTAAACTCCGCGCACAAAAGGCTGCGGCCAGGACAAAAAATCGAGGTAAAACCGATGCGTGTGCTTTTGGTCGAGGATCAGCTACAGCTGGCCGAGAGTGTTGCCCAAGCCCTGAAAGGCACAGGCCTGACCGTGGATGTATTGCATGATGGCGTAGCCGCCGACCTGGCCTTGAGCAGTGAAGAGTATGCCGTGGCAATTCTGGATGTAGGCTTGCCGCGCATGGATGGTTTTGAAGTGCTGGCGCGTTTGCGAGGCCGTGGCAAAACCTTGCCGGTGTTGATGTTGACTGCGCGCAGTGACGTCAAGGACCGGGTTCACGGGCTTAACCTGGGGGCCGATGATTACCTGGCCAAGCCATTTGAGCTGACGGAGCTGGAAGCCCGGGTCAAGGCGCTGCTGCGGCGCAGTGTGCTGGGTGGTGAGCGGCTGCAGCAATGCGGCGCCCTGGTGTACGACCTCGGAACCCGGCGCTTCACCCTTGGTGATGAGCTGCTGGTGCTGACCTCCCGCGAGCAGGCGGTACTGGAAGCGCTGATAGCGCGCCCTGGCAGGGTCATGAGCAAGGAGCAACTGGCCGCTCAGGTGTTTGGCCTGGATGAGGAGGCAAGCCCGGACGCCATCGAGATTTACATTCACCGACTGCGTAAAAAACTCGACGGCCAGGCAGTGGCGATCGTGACGTTCAGGGGCCTGGGGTATTTGCTGGAAGGCCGCGATGTTTAAGCTCGACAGCTTGCGCTGGAGCCTGTTGTGGCACCTTACGCTGTTGCTGGTTGTGTTGATGCTGGCGAGCAGCTTGAGCGCTTACTTCAACGGTCGCGAGGCCGCCGATACGGCGTATGACCGAACCCTGCTGGCATCGGCACGAACCATTGCCGCCGGGCTCTCGCAGCGTGATGGCAGCCTGAGTGCGGATGTGCCCTACGTTGCCCTTGATACCTTTGCCTACGACAGCGCCGGGCGAATCTACTACCAGGTCAATGATATTCATCAGAAGCTGATTTCCGGTTATGAAAATCTGCCCGCGCCGCCAGCTGGCACGCCGCGGACCGATGATTATCCGGCGTTGGCGCGTTTTTATGATGGCACTTATCTCGGCCAGAACGTGCGCGTTGTGAGTTTGCTCAAGGCTGTGAGCGAACCGAGCATGAACGGCATGGCGGAAATTCGTGTGGCCGAGACCGACGAAGCACGGGTGGCCATGGCCCGTAGCTTGATGGCGGACACCTTGCTGCGCCTGGGCATGTTGGGGTTGGGGGCATTACTGGTGGTGTGGTTTGCCGTAAGCGCCGCACTGCGCCCGCTGGAGCGTTTGCGCAGCGCCGTGGAGGAGCGCGAGATGGATGACCTGCGCCCTTTGCCGCTGGTGTCCGTGCAAAGAGAGTTGCGGCCATTGGTGCAGGCACTCAATCATTTTACCGAGCGTTTGCGTGGGCAGTTCGCTCGTCAGGCGCAGTTTATTGCTGACGCTGCCCATGAGTTGCGCACACCTCTGGCAGTCCTCAAGGCCCAGCTTGAATTGGGCTTGCGTGCAAAGGAACCGCAGACCTTGCGCCATACCCTTGAGCAAGCGGCCCAGGGTACGGACCGGTTGACCCATTTGGCCAATCAGTTGCTGTCGCTGGCGCGCATCGAAAACGGCGCCCGGGCTATTGCCGAAGGCGGTGCGCAGTTGCTCGACCTGAGTCAGTTGGCCCGTGAGCTGGGCATGGCCATGGCGCCACTGGCCCATGCCCGCGGGTTTGCCCTGGCGCTTGAGGCCGACCAGCCGGTCTGGCTATACGGTGAGCCTACGTTGCTGCATGAACTGCTGAGCAATCTGGTGGACAACGCCATGGCTCACACACCGGTGGGTGGCAATGTGATTTTGCGCGTGACAGCGCCTGCCGTGCTGGAAGTCGAAGATGATGGTCCGGGCATTCCCCATGAAGATCGCGAACGGGTATTTGAACGCTTCTATCGACGTAATCAGCAGGTGGCCGGGTCGGGGCTGGGGCTGGCGATTGTGGGTGAAATCTGTCGCGCCCACCTTGCCCATATCAGTTTGCATGATGGCGTGCAGGGCGGGTTGAAAGTGCGGGTGAGTTTTGTGCCGGCCAATGGGCGCTAGCCCTGTGACATGGATGGATAAATACCCTGGCCAGTCGACCCGGCGTCAAATCCCCTGTGGGAGCGGGCTTGCCCGCGATTGAATCGATTCGGTGTAACTGACAGACCGCGTCGTCTGCATCGCGAGCAAGCCCGCTCCCACAGATTCAGAGGCTCAGATAAGCATCCAGCGCGCTTCGTGCAGTTGCTCCTGAAACTTCAGGTCATCAGCTTGCACCTTCAACTTCTTGAGCGCGGGCAGGGCGACCAGTGCTTCCATGTCTTGCCCCATAAATACGGTAGCGATTTGCACCAGATCGATGTAGTCGATGGCTTTGGTTTGTCGGGAAAAATCCTGATACTGCCCGGGAATCTTTAGCAGCATTTCCGGAAACTCCCAGCCTGCCAGCAGCTTGTCACCAATCAGCGGGTGAATGCTGTCGATGACGTGGTTAAGCGAAACCGGATCGGAAAGCAGTTCGTTGTGCTCTTCGGCGTAGGTCAGGATGGGCAAGACGCCGATCTGGTGCACCAGGCCGCCCAGTGCCGCCTGGTCAGGCTTGAGCAAGGTATGACGGCGGCACAGGGTGTAGCAGATGCCGGCCACTTCCAGGCTCTGGCGCCATACATCGCGCATTTTCTGCTCGACCACCTCGGAGCGGGCATGGAAAATCTGCTCCATCACCAGCCCGATCGCCAGATTGCTGCTGTAGTTAACCCCCAGGCGGGTGATGGCCGTGTGCAGGTCAGTCACCTCACGGGTGGCACGCAACATCGGGCTGTTGACCACTTTGATCAGTCGGGCTGACAGCGCGGTGTCACGACCTATGACCTTGCTCAAGTTACTGACGCTGATTTCAGGGTTTTCCGCGGCCTTGCGAATGTTTAACGCTACTTCCGGTAGTGTGGGTAGAACCAGGTCATCTCTATCAATGGCCTTAAGCAAGTCCATTTGGACTCTGTGCGCCAGCATGCTCATTTCTCTAGGTACTGCATTTCAATGTGTGGCAATCAACGCTGGATTTCGCGATCGCGGTCCAGTTGATACGGCAGCTCAAGCAGTGAAAGGCCAGGGCCTTGCAGGTCACCCAAGTGAATATCTCCGGCTTGCGCAGCATCGCTGGTCAGCACGGCTAGCAGCTCAACCCCGTTTTCGGCGTTAGCGGCCAGTACCACTTCGCCCACGGAACTGGCGTGGGACGGGGTAAACAGCGGCGTGCCGGGGGCGGGCGCAGCATGCCCCGCCTCAAGGGACAGGCGGTAGAGGTGGCGTTTGAGTTTGCCCAGGTATTGCATGCGCGCAACGATTTCCTGGCCGGTGTAGCAGCCTTTTTTGAAGCTGACACCGCCTACGGCCTGCAGGTTGATCATTTGCGGAATGAACAACTCACGGGTTTGGGCCATGACCTGGCCAATACCGGCGCGAACCTGGCCCAGCAGCCATTGGTTGAGGTCGGCCTCGGGCAGCTGTGCCTTGAGGTGCTGAACGAGGCTTTCAGTCTGTTCGACAGGGGCCCAGAGTTCCGCGCGGCCTTCAGAAGCGCGAATGGCGATCAGGTCGCTGGCGCGGGCAACGCTGTCAGTTTCAGCTGGCAGGTCCAGGCCCAGGCTTTGCAGCACCGAGTCGGCATTTACCAGGCCAAAGCGTACCCAGTTGGCACTGTCATCGGTCAGTTTGGACTTGGAGAACACCGCGTACTTTTTCAGGTCCGCCAACTGCGGTTCAACCAGTTCGCGCGCCATTGCCAGCAGGCAGCCGTTGTCTTGCAGCACGATGCGAAAGCTCGACTGCATACGGCCTTTTTGCGTGCAGCGGGCGCCAAGGCTTGAGCGGGTTTCACTCAAATAGTTGAGGTTGCAGGTCAGCTGCCCTTGCAGAAACTTGCTGGCGTCGTTGCCGATCACAGCAAGGATGCCTTCGTGGTTCAGGGTGCAAAAAAAAGCAGAGTCGGCCATGGGTCATCGCAGTTGAATAAGTCTGGAACACATCATAGAGGTGCGCCCTGCAAATGGGTAGTTCGCAAAGGATGGACGGGGCCGACCAAAGCCGACTGTTCTATGACGGATCGGCCTGTATACTTGCGTTCTATTTGAGGAGCGCTCCATGGTCGAAGATGTTGAACTCAATCGTCTCTACTGGCACAGCCGCCGCGGCATGCTTGAACTTGACGTGTTGCTGGTGCCTTTCGTCAAGGAGGTGTACGCCACCCTTAATGACGTAGACCGCGAATGCTATCGCAAGCTGCTGGAGTGCGAAGACCAGGACATGTTTGGCTGGTTTATGGAGCGCAGCGAGTCCGAGGACCCTGAGCTGCAGCGCATGGTCCGGATGATTCTGGATCGTGTCCAGCCCAAGTAATTATTTTGAATGCCGCTGGCATGCCTCGGGGCAATTGCTGGCGGCGTATCTTGCAGCCCAGTCGCTGGCGCTGATATCTATTTGCCTTCTTTCAATCCCTGCCTGGGCACACCTGCTCGGCGCATTGCTGTGTCTGGCTCACGGGGCCTGGGTGTTGCCAAGGCATATCCGCCTGACCCATGGCAGTGCCATTACCCGGTTGCGTCATGATGTTGATGGCTGGCAGTTGTGGAGTCGTGACCAAGGCTGGCAGGCCGTGCAACTGCGCCGTGACAGCCTGGCGCTACCCCTGGTGGTAGTGGTGCGCTTTCGCTTGCCGGGTGAGCGGCGGGTGCGTGCGGTGTGCATTCCGGCCGCCGCGCTGGCACCGGATCAGCACCGGCGCCTGCGCGTGCGACTGAAGTTCAGTCGGCGTAGGTGGCTGGCACCAGAATAGTGTCCAGCGCTTCGGGGAGCATGTGCGGGTAGTCGAGGGTGTAGTGCAGGCCGCGCGACTCCTTGCGGGTCATGGCACTGCGGATCATCAACTCGGCCACTTGCGCCAGGTTGCGCAACTCGATCAGGTCACGGCTGACCTTGTAGTTGCTGTAGAACTCGTCAATTTCATCCAGCAGCAGGCGCACCCGGTGCTGGGCCCGCTGCAGGCGCTTGTTGGTGCGCACGATGCCCACGTAGTCCCACATAAAGCGCCGTAGCTCATCCCAGTTGTGGGCGATGATTACGTCTTCATCGGAGTCGGTCACCTGGCTGGCATCCCAGCTCGGCAGTGCGACGGGGGCGGCGATTTCGGGCGACTGGGCAAGGATGTCTGCCGCTGCCGACTTGGCGTACACAAAGCACTCGAGCAGCGAGTTGCTGGCCATGCGGTTGGCACCATGCAGGCCGGTGAAGCTGGTTTCGCCGATGGCGTACAGGCCCGGCACATCGGTGTGGCCATGTTCGTCGACCATCACGCCGCCGCAGGTGTAATGCGCCGCAGGTACTACCGGGATGGCCTGTTGAGTGATGTCGATACCAAATGCCAGGCAGCGCTCATATACAGTCGGGAAGTGGGCCTTGATAAAGCTATCGGGCTCATGGCTGATATCCAGGTACACACAATCGATGCCCAGACGCTTCATTTCATGGTCGATGGCCCGGGCGACGATATCCCGCGGGGCCAGTTCGCCCCGCGGGTCGAAGCGATGCATGAAACGCTCGCCGTTGGGCAGCTTGAGGTGCGCGCCTTCGCCCCGCAGGGCTTCAGTGATCAAAAAGCTCTTGGCTTGCGGGTGATAAAGGCAGGTGGGGTGGAACTGGTTGAACTCCAGGTTGGCCACCCGGCAACCCGAGCGCCAGGCCATGGCAATGCCATCACCGCAGGCACCGTCCGGGTTGCTGGTATAGAGGTACACCTTGGCTGCGCCACCGGTTGCCAGAATGGTGAAGCGCGAGCCAAAGGTGTCGACTTCACCCGTGGCACGATCCAGCACATAGGCACCGAGGCAGCGATCACCTTCCAGGCCCAGGCGGCGTTCGGTAATCAGATCGACGGCAACGCGCTGTTCGAGCAGTTCGATATTGGGGCGCTGGCGGGCCTGTTCGAGCAATGTCTTGAAAATCGCCGCGCCGGTGGCGTCGGCCGCATGGATGATGCGCCGGTGGCTGTGCCCGCCTTCTCGGGTGAGGTGGAACTCAAAGCCCTGTTGCTCCGGGTCGATGCTGTCATCGCGGGTGAAGGGTACGCCCTGATCGATCAGCCACTGGATGGCTTCGCGGCTGTGCTCGACGGTAAAGCGTACCGCGTCTTCGTGGCACAGCCCGCCACCGGCATTGAGGGTGTCTTCGACGTGGGACTGCACCGTGTCGGTGTCATCCAGGACAGCGGCGACACCGCCCTGGGCCCAGAACGTCGAACCATTGGCCAGATCGCCTTTGCTCAGCACTGCAATACGCATATGGCTGGGTAACGTGAGCGCAAGGCTCAAGCCGGCAGCGCCGCTGCCAATCACCAGCACATCATGTTGAAAATGTTGGCTCATTCTTCTCACATCCGCAAAAAAACGCCCTCTGGTATCTCTAGTATATAGAGGGGGGGATCGGCACAATGGCCGGGCCTTTATGGCATTGTGAAATTACAGCGGGCGCAAAGTGTGCCTCAGACACGAAGGGTCTGCATGTTGATTTGCACAATTAATCTGCATGCTGGGGCAGTGCTCTGGAATGGCGCGGGTTCTGATACGCTTCCAAGGTACTGCAGGGCTTGTTTTATACGAAGTTTTTGAACTTTTCGTATAGCCAGGGGTTCCATAGTGGGCTGCCCTTGATGCAGGGGAACGGCGTCCAGATTGATGCGGGGTTTGTTTTTTCGACTCGACAGCTGAATTTGACGACAAGATTATTGACGCAGCCGGCCAGGCCCGAGCTGCGTTTTCGTGTGTGCCAAATCCGGGCACGCAGGAAACTTGCCAGGGGGGAGAGAACTTTTGCGAAAAGCCCGAGTCTATGTTTGCAAGCCTGATCAATTAGCACAGCAATCTTCCTCCCGGTCTTATGAGGAGTATTCATGCTAGCCCAGGAAGAGGATCAGCAGCTGGTCGAGCGCGTACAGCGTGGCGACAAGCGCGCGTTCGATCTGCTGGTGTTGAAGTATCAACACAAAATTCTCGGGTTGATCGTGCGTTTCGTGCACGACACCCATGAAGCCCAGGACGTTGCCCAGGAGGCCTTTATCAAGGCGTACCGGGCACTTGGTAATTTTCGCGGCGACAGTGCCTTTTACACATGGCTATATCGCATCGCCATTAACACGGCGAAAAACTATCTGGTGTCACGCGGTCGACGTCCGCCTGACAGCGATGTGAGTTCGGAAGATGCCGAGTTTTATGATGGTGATCACGGTCTCAAGGACCTCGAGTCGCCGGAGCGCGCTTTGCTCCGAGACGAGATCGAAGGCACCGTTCATCGCACTATTCAGCTACTGCCAGAAGATTTGCGTACGGCTTTAACTTTACGTGAATTTGATGGTCTGAGTTACGAGGACATTGCGAGCGTCATGCAATGCCCGGTGGGTACCGTGCGCTCCCGGATTTTCCGCGCCCGGGAAGCCATAGATAAAGCCCTGCAGCCGTTGTTGCAGGAAAACTGAGACAGCGGCGACAGCCAAGAGAGGAACCGCCATGAGTCGTGAAGCCCTGCAGGAATCGCTGTCCGCAGTGATGGATAACGAAGCGGACGAACTGGAACTACGTCGGGTATTGAATGCCTTCGACGACACACAAACCCGTGACACCTGGTCCCGTTATCAGGTGGCCCGTGCTGTGATGCACAAGGACCTGTTGATTCCGCGCCTGGACATCGCATCTGCCGTTTCGGCCGCGCTGGCTGAAGAGCAAACCCCGGCCAAGGTTGTCCGTGGGCCGTGGCGCAGCATTGGTCGCCTGGCCGTAGCCGCGTCGGTTACCGTCGCTGTTCTGGCGGGTGTGCGGCTGTACAACCAGGATGACATCGTTGGCAACCAGCTCGCCCAGCAGAACCCTGCGCAGAGCCTGAGTGCACCGATGGCCAAAGGTCCGGCAGTACTGGCCAACTACAGCGAGAGTGCCGATCAGGCCACCGGCCCGATGGCCAACGGTGTCCTGCAAGGTCAGCCGGGCTGGCAAGATCAGCGTTTGCCTGGCTACCTGCGCCAGCACGCAGAGCAAGCAGCGCTGAAAGGGGCTGAAAGCCCTCTGCCTTATGCTCGTGCTGCGAGCCTCGAAAACCGTTAAGGACCATCATGCGCGTCCTACCTTTGCTACCTCTTCTGCTCAGTGGCTGGTTTGCAGTACCGGCCCACGCCGATGAAGCCCAGGACTGGTTAAAACGTCTTGGGCAGGCCGAGCAACAGCATAGCTATCAGGGTACTTTCGTTTACGAGCGTAACGGTAGTTTTTCTACCCACAGCATCTGGCACCGCGTGCAGGATGGCAAGGTTCGTGAGCGGTTGATGCAGCTTGATGGCACTGCGCAAGAGGTGATCCGCTCGGATGGGCGCACTGAATGTGTCACTGGCAAACAGGCCTCCGGGTTGGGCGATGTCACGGCTGTCGCGGCGCGTCAATTCGATGTCCAGAAGTTCAATGACCTGTATGCCGTGGCAATCGAGGGCAACTCCAGGGTCGCCGGTCGCCCGGTAGTGGTCATATCGTTTGCTCCGCGTGATCAGCATCGCTACGGTTTTGAGCTGTATCTGGACCGTGAAACCGGTTTGCCTCTCAAGTCCTTGTTGCTCAATGACAAGGGGCAGTTGCTTGAGCGCTACCAGTTTACGACCTTTGCAACCACGCCTCCTGATGACAGCCAGCTCACGCCTGCGGGGCAGTGCCGTGCTGTTGCCCCTGCCGACAAAGGGGCCGGGCAGGTCAATTCGGTTCAGGCCTGGCACTCTGACTGGCTGCCCTCCGGTTTTGAGCAGGTCAGCAGTACGGTGCGCCGTGATCCGCGGAGCAAATCCGAAGTCACCAGCCTTCTGTATGACGATGGCCTTGCCCGTTTTTCGGTGTTTATCGAGCCGGTCAAGGGCGCTGCTGTTCCAGATGCCCGCGTCCAGCTCGGGCCCACAGCTGCGGTCACGCGCCACCTGAGCACGCCTCAGGGAGACATGATGGCCACGGTGGTGGGTGAAATTCCCATGGGCACTGCTGAACGAATTGCCCTGTCGATGCGTGTCGGTGAAAACGATGCTCAGGCCAAACCATAGGGTTGCATCGACATGGCGGGTGACAATTTTCGATTTGCCATTTTTATCTCTTTTTATAAAGGTCAGAGCCCCAAAGGGCTTTGGCCTTGTTTGTTTTCCGGGGTCTGAAAAACGGTCTATGCTTTTGACTTGTTTTTAGGTGCCTGTCGCTTAACTCTGCTGTTATTAACGGGAGCTGTATGTCGATGCCGCGATTGAAATCTTATCTACCCATTTTTGCAGCCGTGCTGATGCTCGGGCAGGCAGTGCCGGTGATGGCTGAAGCGCAGTTGCCTGATTTCACCCAACTGGTTGAACAGGCTTCGCCAGCCGTAGTGAATATCAGTACCACGCAAAAGCTGCCTGAGCGTCGGGTTTCCAGCATGGGCCAAATGCCCGACCTGGAAGGCCTGCCGCCTGGCCTGCGCGACTTTTTTGAGCGCAGCCTGCCACCTGCACCCGGTGGCAAAGGCGGGCGTCAGCGCGAGGCCCAGTCCCTGGGCTCGGGCTTTATCATCTCGCCCGATGGCTACATCCTGACCAACAACCACGTGGTTGCAGATGCCGATGAAATCATTGTGCGGCTGTCCGATCGCAGTGAAATGAAAGCCAAGCTGGTGGGCACTGACCCGCGCTCTGACGTGGCCTTGCTGAAAATCGATGGCAAGAACCTGCCGGTGCTCAAACTGGGCAAGTCCCAGGACCTCAAGGCCGGCCAGTGGGTGGTTGCGATCGGTTCGCCATTTGGTTTCGACCACACCGTGACCCAGGGCATCATCAGCGCCATGGGCCGCAGCCTGCCGAATGAAAGCTATGTGCCATTTATCCAGACTGACGTGCCGATCAACCCGGGCAACTCGGGTGGTCCGCTGTTCAACCTGGCGGGCGAAGTCGTGGGCATCAACTCGCAAATCTATACCCGTTCGGGCGGTTTCATGGGTGTGTCCTTTGCAATCCCGATCGATGTGGCGATGGACGTTGCCAATCAGCTCAAGGCTGGCGGCAAAGTCAGCCGTGGCTGGTTGGGTGTGGTGATCCAGGAGGTCAACAAGGACCTGGCCGAGTCTTTCGGTCTGGAAAAACCTGCCGGTGCACTGGTGGCGCAGGTACTGGATGACGGCCCGGCTGCCAAAGGCGGTCTGCAAGTGGGCGACGTGATTCTGAGCATGAATGGTCAGCCGATCGTCATGTCGGCAGATTTGCCGCACCTGGTTGGCGCACTCAAGGCCGGCAGCAAGGCCAACCTTGAAGTTATTCGTAACGGCAAGCGTCAGAATCTGGAGCTGACTGTGGGCGCTATCCCTGATGATGCAAAAGACATCGCTTCGGGTGGCGGCGCTGAACAAAGCAGCAACCGCCTGGGCGTGTCCGTAGCGGACTTGAGTGAAGAGCAGAAGAAAGCCAACGACATCAAGGGCGGTGTGATCATTACTGACGTTCAGGACGGTCCTGCGGCCTTGATCGGCCTGCAGCCTGGCGACGTGATTACGCACTTGAACAATCAGGCCATCACCAATGGCAAGGAGTTCACCGAGATCGCCAAGGCATTGCCGAAGAACCGTTCGGTGTCGATGCGGGTTCTGCGTCAGGGGCGTGCCAGCTTTATCACGTTCAAGCTGGCGGAGTAAGCCGCACAGCCGTGAGGGAGCGGGCTTGCTTGCGATAGCATCGGCGCGGTTCAACGGCGAAACCGCGTTGCCTTCATCGAGAGCAAGCCCGCTCCCACAAGGGCAATAAAAAAGCCCGTATCGCGAGATACGGGCTTTTTTTTATTTCTTCTGCTTGGGGACGCGTACCAACTGCGTATTGGAATACATGTCATGCCAGGTGCGTTTTTGCTTGTCGAAGATCGACCAGACAAACCCCAGCCCCAGGCACAACCACGAGCCTATGGACACGATAAAACGCAGAAGGGCCTGCCACAGGCTGATTGCCGTGCCGTCGGCGTTCTGTACGCGAACTCCCCAGACCTGCATGCCCAGGGTTTGCCCGGAGTGGGTCCAGAACTTGGCAAAGAAACCGAACAGGACGAAAAACAGGAGGGTCGACAGCAGCGGGTCACCATCCAGGGCGCCTGCTTCTGACAGTTCGCGCATTTTGGCTTCGCCAATAAAGCTCATCATGATCAGCTTGTAGATAAAGGTCGTGACGATCAGCAGGGCGGTACACAGCAGAAAGTCGTAGAACATGGCTGCCAAGCGGCGCCCCAGGCCAACGGCGGGAAAGTCGCCTTGAGGGCTAAGCGGTTGTTTCGACATGGCAGGGTCTCGTGAAGGAAAACAGCCATCTTACGGAATAACGGCCATAAAAAAGCCTCTGATGTCACCATCAGAGGCTTTTGTGCACGAGATTTAAGCTTCTGCTTGAACTTCGTCAGCCTGCAGGCCTTTTTGGCCCTGTACCGAGATGAAGGTCACTTTCTGGCCTTCCTTCAGGCTTTTGAAGCCGTTGCCCTGGATGGCACGGAAGTGCACAAACAGGTCCGGGCCGCTTTCAGGGGTGATGAAACCAAACCCCTTCTCGTCGTTGAACCACTTGACCGTACCGCTCTGACGTTGAGACATTTCTTAATTCCTTGACGCTAACAATTAATGACAGCCTCTTTCACATGAAAGAGTACTGGTGCTGGGTTGCAGGAAAGTAAGAGACGCAGAACGGGATGTAGCAAGCATTGAGCTACTGCCCAGGTCACGATTCCAGCGACCCATGCAAACACAGTGGGCAAACTCTACGAAACTGTAATTGAAAAAACAAGCCCCTTTAAATACGCCGCAGGGCCGCTGTTTTTAATACTCTAAACGCAGAGTCAAAGAGCGGATCGTTATAGAGGTGTTCAATTATTTTCGTGTAATAAAGACTGTTTTCGCTATCGAAAGTTTGCACTGTTATGTAGCAGTTGCATGACACGTACGCACCGTGAACATGCAACTGTATAACTTACTGTTTAACCCCTGTAATAACGTTGCGCTACAAACGGCATTTTCGACACTTTCATCGGCACGCGCTTGCCCCGCACGATGGCCCAGACTTCAGTGTCCACAGGCGTGAATGCGATATCCAGATAACCCATTGCCAAGGGTGCGCCCAACGTTGGCCCAAAGCCGCCGCTGCATACGGTGCCGATCTCGGTGCCGTCGGCATCGACGATTTGTGCGCCTTCACGCACCGGGGTACGTTCCTGGGGCAGCAAGCCCACTCGTTTACGCGCTACGCCGTTTTGCTGCTGGGCAAAGATGCTCTCGGCACCCGGGAAACCACCGGCCCGCGGGCCGTCAGCGCGACGGGCCTTGGAGATGGCCCAGAGCAGGCTGGCTTCGATAGGCGTCGTGGTGTCGTTCATGTCGTGGCCGTACAGGCACAGGCCCGCTTCCAGGCGCAGCGAATCCCGTGCGCCCAGGCCGATGGCCTGAACCTCTGGCTCGGCCAGCAGGCGGCGGGCCAGTGCTTCGGCGTGCTCGGCCGGCACTGAAATCTCAAAACCGTCTTCGCCGGTATAACCCGAGCGGCTGACGTAGCAATCCGCGCCCAGTAAGGTCACCGGGGCAAATTGCATAAAGGTCATGTTCGCCACTTGCGGTGCCAGGCGTTGCAGTACGCTGACTGCAGCCGGGCCTTGCAGGGCAAGCAGGGCGCGCTCTTCAAACAGCGGCTGGATCTGGCAGTGGGCGCTCAAATGCTTGCGCAGGTGGGCCAGGTCCTGATCCTTGCAGGCGGCGTTGACCACCAGGAACAGCTCGTCATTGCCCAGGTTGGCGACCATCAGGTCATCGAGGATGCCGCCCTGTTCGTTGGTGAACATGGCATAGCGCTGCATACCCACCGGCAGGTCGATGATATCCACCGGCACCAGTGCTTCCAGGGCTTTGGCCGCGTCAGCACCGGTCAGACGGATCTGGCCCATGTGCGATACATCGAATAACCCGGCCTGTTCACGGGTGTGCTGGTGTTCTTTCATCACCCCTAGCGGGTACTGCACGGGCATGTCGTAGCCGGCAAACGGCACCATGCGGGCGCCGAGTTCAAGGTGCAGTGCATGCAGCGGGGTTTTAAGCAGTTGTTCGGTGGACATTCGAGACTCCTTGAAAATCAGCACTCAATAATGTTGACGGCGAGACCGCCGCGGGCGGTCTCCTTGTATTTGCTTTTCATGTCGGCGCCGGTCTGGCGCATGGTGCGGATCACCTTGTCGAGCGAGACAAAGTGCTGACCATCACCTCGCAGGGCCATGCGCACTGCGTTGATGGCCTTGACCGAGCCCATCGCGTTACGTTCGATGCACGGCACTTGCACCAGCCCGCCAATCGGATCGCAGGTCAGGCCGAGGTTGTGCTCCATGCCGATCTCGGCGGCGTTCTCGACTTGCTGCACGCTGCCGCCCAGCACTTCACACAACGCGCCGGCCGCCATTGAACAGGCCACGCCGACTTCACCCTGGCAGCCGACTTCGGCCCCCGAAATCGAAGCGTTTTCCTTGTAAAGAATGCCGATGGCGGCGGCAGTGAGCAGAAACCGCACCACGCCGTCTTCATTGGCGCCGCCGATAAAGCGCATGTAGTAATGCAAAACGGCCGGGATAATTCCCGCCGCACCGTTGGTAGGCGCTGTGACCACGCGCCCGCCGTTGGCGTTTTCTTCATTGACGGCCAGGGCGTACAGGTTCACCCAGTCCAGTACTGACAAGGCATCGCGCAGCGCGGCTTCCGGGTTGGCACAGAGCTGACGGTGCAAGGCCGGGGCACGGCGCTTGACCTTCAAACCGCCGGGTAAAATCCCTTCATTGCGACAGCCGGCACTTACGCAGTCCTGCATGACCTGCCAGATTTTCAACAGGCCGCTGCGGGTCTCGGCTTCCGGGCGCCAGGCGCTTTCATTGGCCATCATCACTTCACTGATCGACAGGTGATGGGTTACGCATTGGCGCAACAGGTCCTTGGCGGTTTTGAAGGGGTATTGCAGCACAGTACTGTCTTCGACAATTCGGTCGGCACCTGCCGCGCCTTCGTCCACCACAAAACCACCGCCGATCGAGTAATACTCGCGGCTGCGGATCTGAATGCCGGCGGCATCCAGTGCCCGAAAAATCATGCCGTTGGGGTGATAGGGCAGGGGTTTGCGAATCATCGCCAGGTGTGATTTTTCGATGAATTCGATGGGGTGTTCGCCCAGCAGGTTCAGGCGCCCGCTGCTGCGAATCGCGGCCAGTCGTTCGGCCACGGTTTCGGTGTTGACGGTATCCGGATGTTCACCTTCCAGCCCCAGCAGCACGGCTTTGTCGCTGCCGTGGCCTTTGCCGGTGGCGCCGAGGGAACCGTAGAGTTCAACTTTTACGCAGGCTGTTTGTTGCAACAGCTCATCACGGCGCAGACCTTCGACAAAACGCGCAGCAGCACGCATGGGGCCGACGGTATGGGAACTGGAGGGGCCGATGCCAATCTTGAACAGGTCGAACACGCTTAACGACATGGGGTTCTCCGGTTTCTTATTGTGTGGGTAGGCAAATCATCTGTAGCCGCTGCCGCAGGCTGCGATAAAGCCCGCAGGGCCTTCGCCGTTGTGCCCGAAAGCGGGGCCGCCTCGCAGCCCATCGCAGCCTTCGGCAGCGGCTACAGTTTTTGACTTATGCCTCCTGATAGTTCTCGATCGACGGGCACGCACACACCAGGTTGCGGTCGCCAAATACGTTGTCGACACGACCGACCGGTGGCCAGTACTTGCCTTCGATCAAGGACGCAACCGGGTACACCGCCTGTTCGCGGCTGTAGGGGTGAGTCCATTCGCCGACCATTTCAGCGGCGGTGTGCGGGGCGTTTTTCAGCGGGTTGTCTTCCTTGTCCAGACCACCGCTCTCGACTTCGCGGATTTCTTCGCGGATGCAGATCATCGCGTCACAGAAGCGATCCAGCTCTTCCTTGGACTCGCTTTCGGTCGGTTCGATCATCAACGTGCCGGCCACCGGGAACGACATGGTCGGGGCGTGGAAGCCAAAATCGATCAGGCGCTTGGCCACGTCATCGACGCTGATACCGCTGGTTTCCTTGAGCGGGCGCAGGTCGAGGATGCATTCGTGGGCGACCAGGCCGTTGCTGCCCGAGTACAGCACCGGGTAGTGCTCTTCGAGACGGCGGGCGATGTAGTTGGCGTTGAGGATGGCCAGTTGCGATGCACGCTTGAGGCCTTCACCGCCCATCATGCGGATGTACATCCAGGTGATCGGCAGGATGCTGGCGCTGCCAAACGGCGCCGCGCAGACCGCGCCTTCCTTGCGTTCCATGGCCGCGTGACCCGGCAGGAACGGCGTCAGGTGCGATTTGACGCCAATCGGGCCTACACCCGGGCCGCCACCGCCGTGAGGGATGCAGAAGGTTTTGTGCAGGTTGAGGTGGGACACGTCGCCGCCGAACTTGCCCGGAGCGCACAGGCCCACCATCGCGTTCATGTTGGCGCCGTCGATGTACACCTGGCCGCCGTTGTCATGAATGATGCCGCAGATTTCGCGGATGCCTTCTTCGAACACGCCGTGGGTGGAGGGGTAGGTGATCATCAGCGCGGCGAGGTGGTCGCGGTGCTCGATGGCCTTGGCACGCAGGTCTTCGATATCAACGTTGCCGCGGGCGTCACAGGCGGTGACCACCACGCGCATGCCGGCCATGTTGGCGGTGGCCGGGTTGGTGCCGTGGGCCGAGGACGGGATCAGGCAGATATCGCGGCGCTCGTCGCCACGGCTCTGGTGGTAGGCACGAATGGCCAGCAAGCCGGCGTATTCGCCCTGGGAACCGGCGTTTGGTTGAAGGGAAATAGCATCGTAGCCGGTAGCCGCGCAGAGCATGGCTTCCAGTTCGGTGGTCAATTGCTGGTAGCCCAGGCTTTGTTCGGCAGGTGCAAACGGGTGCAGGTTGCCGAACTCGGCCCAGGTAACCGGGATCATTTCGCTGGCGGCGTTGAGCTTCATGGTGCACGAGCCCAGCGGGATCATGGTGCGGTCCAGCGCCAGGTCCTTGTCGGCCAGGCGACGCAGGTAGCGCATCAGCTCGGTTTCAGAGTGGTAGCGGTTGAACACCGGGTGGCTGAGGATCGGCGACTGGCGCAGCAGGGCGGCGGGCAGGGTGCCCGTTACGCTGGTGGCCAGTGCGTCGAAGTCAGGCAGGGCCTGGCCGTCTGTGGCGAGCAATGCCCACAGTGCAGTGACGTCGGACTGGCTGCTGGTTTCATCCAGCGACAGGCCCAGGCGCTGGTCGTCGATCACGCGCAGATTGATGTTCTGCGCATGGGCCTTGGCGTGCAGCGCGGCGGTGTGGGTGCCGGTGTTGAGGGTCAGGGTGTCGAAGAACTGTTCCTGCTCGACCTTCAGCCCCAGATCGCTGAGGCCACGGGCCAGGATCGCGGTCAACTGGTGAGTGCGTTGGGCGATTTGCGTCAGGCCTTTAGGGCCGTGGTAAACGGCATACATGCTGGCGATGTTGGCCAGCAGCACCTGAGCGGTACAGATGTTGCTCGTGGCCTTCTCGCGGCGGATATGCTGCTCGCGGGTTTGCATGGCCAAGCGCAGCGCCGGTTTACCGTGACGGTCAACCGAAACACCGACCAAGCGGCCCGGCATGTCGCGCTTGAACGCATCGCGGGTGGCGAAGTAGGCCGCGTGCGGGCCGCCGAAGCCCAGTGGTACGCCAAAGCGCTGGGCGCTGCCGATGGCGACGTCCGCGCCGAACTCGCCCGGCGGGGTCAGCAGGGTCAGCGCCAGCAGGTCGGCGGCAACAGCCACCAGGGCGTTGGCGGCGTGGAAACGCTCGACCAGTTCGCGATAGTCGAATACATCGCCGTTGCTGGCCGGGTATTGCAGCAACGCGCCGAAGAAGGCTGTCACGTCAGTCAGTTCGCGCTCGTCGGCCACAAACACTTCAATGCCCAGCGGCTCGGCACGGGTGCGCAGCACGTCGAGGGTTTGCGGGTGGCAGTGGCTGGAGGCGAAAAAGCGGTGGCTGGTTTTGTTCTTGCTCAGGCGTTTGCAGAAGGTCATGGCTTCTGCAGCAGCGGTGGCTTCGTCGAGCAGCGAAGCGTTGGCAATCGGCAGGCCGCTAAGGTCGCTGATCAGGGTCTGGAAGTTGAGCAGCGCTTCGAGACGGCCCTGGGAAATTTCTGGCTGGTACGGTGTGTAGGCGGTGTACCAGGCCGGGTTTTCCAGCAGATTGCGCAGGATCGGCGAAGGCGTGTGGCAGTTGTAATAGCCTTGGCCGATATAGGTTTTGCACAGCTGGTTCCTGGCTGCGATGGCCTTGATCGAGGCCAGGGCGTCGGCTTCACTTTGCCCGGCCGGCAAGTTGAGCACGCTGGTGCCCTTGATGCTTTCCGGGATCACGCTGGCGCTGAGACCTTCAAGGGAATCAAAGCCCAGGGTGGCGAGCATGGCCTGTTCATCGGCCTGACGCGGGCCGATATGGCGCGCGATAAATTCATTGGCGGTGCTGAGATTGATGGTCATGGCTGGGCTCTCAGTTGTCGTCTTGGGCTTTGATCAGGCGGTCATAGGCGTCCTGATCGAGCAGTTGGCCAACAGCGTTGGCGTCGGCGGGCTTGAAGCGGAAGAACCAGCCTTCGCCCAGCGGGTCTTCGTTGACCAGTTCCGGGCTGCTGTCGAGCGCCGGGTTGACTGCGATCACTTCGCCGTCCAGGGGCATATACACGCCGCTGGCCGCCTTGACCGACTCGACAGTCGCGGCTTCGGCGCCCTTGTCGTAGGCCTGCAGCTCGGGCAATTGCACAAACACCACGTCACCCAGAGCGTTTTGCGCAAACGCGGTAATCCCCACGGTTACGCTGCCGTCAGCTTCGGCGCGCAGCCATTCGTGGTCTTCAGTAAAACGCAATTCGCTCATGGAAACTCCTCAAGGCCAGACAGGTCTGGTGGTCACAGGTAAATGCTCGTGCAGGTCGAGCTTATGAGGAGTTCTCTGCAAGATGGTTGCCAGTTTAAAAATATCCTTATTTATCAATGAGTTAAGATTTTAAAAGAGGTATTCGAAGAGCAAGACTGTAGCGAATTCGATACAGCCTGAAGGCCATAAAAAAATCCAAGGGGATCAAAGCCTTGCGTGGCATGGGTAGAGAGGGTGTGTATCGAATTCGTTCCGGTGGATTGAATTCGATACAAGGCTTGGGTTGCCAATGAGCGGGAGCACAAACTCTGTGGCGGCTGCCGAACTCAGCCTTCGGCAGCTGCAAGGTCTGAAGGGAATTTTAACTGTGGGAGCGAGCCTGCTCGCGAACGACTTTCGCGAGCAGGCTCGCTCCCACAGGGAGGGTTGACAGGCAACAGAGTATCTACAGGGCTCTGTGTCCGTCAGGCCTTGCCCGGGATGCCGTATTTGCGCAGTCGATGGGCGATGGCGGTGTGACTGGTTTGCAGGCGGCTGGCCAGTTGGCGGGTGGAGGGGTAGCTGACGTAGAGCTTCTCCAGCAGCGCCTTCTCGAATGTTTCGACAGCGTGCTCGAGGGTCTCGATCTCGCTGTCGTTTTGGCGTGCCACCGAGGTGCCGGCGATATCCAGGTCGCCAATGTCCACCAGCGAACCCTCGCAGATGGCCGCTGCGCGAAAAATCACGTTCTGCAACTGGCGTACGTTGCCGGGCCAGCGGTTGCCCAGCAGGGCCGGGTAGGTACCGGGTGCCAGGCGACACGCCGGACGCTGGATCTGGGTACAGGCCTGCTGCATGAACGCGCGTGCCAGCAACAAAATATCCTGGCCACGTTCACGCAGGGGCGGCACTTCGATATTGAGCACGTTCAGACGGTAGAACAGGTCTTCGCGAAAGCTGCCTTCGTTGAC
The DNA here is from genome assembly GCF_900618535.1 of Pseudomonas bubulae. Taxonomy (GTDB): domain Bacteria; phylum Pseudomonadota; class Gammaproteobacteria; order Pseudomonadales; family Pseudomonadaceae; genus Aquipseudomonas; species Aquipseudomonas bubulae. The sequence goes on from NZ_UYJA01000003.1 coordinate 379,732, forward strand.
CATTTTTTCGAGGTTGCGGTGCGTGGCGCTGAGGATGCGCACATTGACCTTAACCTCGCGTTCGCCGCCCACCCGGCGAAAGCTGCCGTCGTTGAGAAAGCGCAGCAGCTTGGCTTGCAGGTAGGGTGACATTTCGGCGATTTCGTCGAGAAATACCGTGCCGTTGTTGGCCAGTTCCATCAGCCCCGGTTTGCCGCCACGCTGGGCGCCGGTAAAAGCGCCGGGGGCATAGCCGAACAGTTCGCTTTCAGCCAGGTTCTCCGGGAGCGCAGCGCAGTTCAGGGCCAGGAACGGTGCGCCAAACCGATCGCTGATGGCATGGCAGGCGCGGGCCACCAGTTCTTTGCCGGTGCCGGTCTCCCCCTGGATCAGCAAGGGCGCGTCCAGGGCCGCTACGCGCTGCGCCCGGGCTTTCAGCGTGCGGATGGCAGGTGAGTCGCCGAGCAGGGCGTCAAAGCCTTCTGCGTGATCGTGATGCAGGGCTGCCAGGCGCTCGCCGATGCGGCTTGGCTGGTACAGGGTGAGCAGGGCGCCGGCATCGGTGATCGGCGTAGCGTCGAGCATCAGCGGATGGCCGTTGAGCGTGACTTCGCGCAGTGGCAGGCGAAAGCCGTTTTCCAGCAGCACGTCGAGCAGCCCGGGGTCGCTGAACAGTTGGCCGATACTTTCGCCGGTCGGCTCGTGGCCGTACAGTGCAACCAGCGCCGGGTTGGCCAGCAGCACATGGCCTTCGCTGTCGAGCGCCAGTACCGGGTCGGTCATGGCGGCGAGCAAGGCGTCCAGTTGCAGGTGACGGCGCTGGCCGGGAAGGATATCGACGACCGTTACCGTTTGCACACCGCGGACACCAAACAGGGCCTCGCGCAGCTCGTCGAGCACTTGCGGGCTGAGGGTCGGGGCGTCGATGTAAACGTTGGGCGGAACCATTTCCACCGCATCCAGATTGAGGTTGCGCCCGCCCAGCAATGCCAGGACTTCCTGGGTGATGCCAACTCGGTCGATAAAACTGACATGGATACGCATGGGAACGGCAAACACTTCTGGCCAGCAGGGACGGCCAGTATGCCTTGGCGGGGGGGATAGGTGAAATTCCGTGGGAGCGGGCTTGCTCGCGATGGCATCAGCGCGGTCTAGTCGTTAAACCGTGTTGCCTGCATCGCGAGCAAGCCCGCTCCCACAAAAATGCAGCCCTCAGCCAGTGGCTGAATCAGTCCAGATGGTCGAGCTTGATCGGGTCGCCCGGCTTGTGGTTGAGCTGGGCCATCACGTCGGCGAACATCTTGTCGTAGTAACCGTGCATCGAGCGGATGTCGGCGGTTTTGGGAATGCCGTGCTTCACGGCAATCTGGAAAGCGTCATGGGCAAAGTTGTAGGCCATGTCCTTGGGCAGTGTGAAGGACTCCTTGAACTCCTTCTGGTTGATCTGGCCGTGCATGTCGAACTGCATCGACTTGCCTTCCTTGGGATCCTGAACGACCTGGTAATCGATCTTGATGTCATACCCAAAGTCGCTCGGTTGCAGCGGTTCGCGGTGGATATGCAGGTGACCGGGTTCGAACGAGGCCATAGGGTACTCCTTGAGGCTATGGGAAAGGGCAGGCCCCGGGGCCTGCCCCGAGGTTCAGAAGTAGGTGATACCCGGTTTTTCGGTGCTGACCCGAGTACCGGCCTTACCTTGAACGATTGCTTCGATATCCGCCAGTGCGCCGATCACGGCAGTCTTGCCGGTTTTGCGGGCAAACTCGCAAGCCGCTTCCACTTTAGGGCCCATGGAGCCCGAGGCAAAGCCGAGTTTTTCCAGCTCGTCCGGGTGGGCCTGAGCAATGCCCTTCTGGGTTGGCTTGCCCCAGTCGATAAAGGCCGCATTCACGTCAGTGGCGATCACCAGCAGGTCGCTGTCCAGTTGCTGGGCCAGCAGCGAGGACGCCAGGTCCTTGTCGATCACCGCTTCGATGCCGCGCAGCTTGCCGTCTTCGCCGTACATGGTGGGAATGCCGCCGCCGCCCGCACAGATCACGATGGTGCCTTTTTCCAGCAGCCACTTGATCGGGCGAATTTCGAAGATGCGTTTGGGTTTCGGGCTAGGCACTACGCGACGGAACTTGTCGCCGTCCGGAGCAATGCTCCAGCCTTTTTCGGCGGCCAGGCTCTTGGCTTCGCTTTCGGTGTAGACCGGGCCGATCGGCTTGGTCGGCTTCTGGAACGCGGGGTCCTTGGGGTCGACTTCAACCTGAGTCAGCAGGGTGGCAAACGCGGCCTCCTGTGGCAGCAGGTTGCCCAGTTCCTGCTCGATCATGTAGCCGATCATGCCTTCGGTTTCAGCACCGAGCACGTCCAGCGGGTAAGGGGCGACTGCAGTGTAGGCGGCGGCTTGCAGGGACAGCAGGCCGACTTGCGGACCGTTACCGTGGGCCACTACCAGCTCGTTGCCATGGGCAATGCGGGCGATTTGGGCGGTAGCGGTCTGGATGTTTTCGCGCTGGTTCTCGGCGGTCATGGGCTGGCCGCGACGCAAGAGGGCGTTACCGCCCAGTGCAACGACGATACGCATAGAAGATGTCCTTTTAAAAGTGTGGGAGCAGCCTATGTGGGAGCGGGCTTGCCCGCGAAGCTCGTTCGCGAGCAGGCTCGCTCCCACAGTCGTTATGCATTCACATAACGACTGTGAGCCAGGCTTAGATATCAGCCAATGCCGCGACCAAAATCGCCTTGATGGTGTGCATGCGGTTTTCAGCTTGCTCAAAGGCGATGTTGACAGGGGACTCGAACACTTCCTCGGTCACTTCAATACCGTTTTTCAGGTTTGGATGGTGCTCGGCCACGTCTTTGCCGACCTTGGTTTCACAGTTGTGGAACGCAGGCAGACAGTGCATGAACTTCACGCGTGGGTTTTCTGCCGCCTTGATCATGTCGCTGTTGACCTGGTAAGGCAGCAGCAGCTTGATACGGTCGTTCCAGGCTTCAACCGGTTCGCCCATCGATACCCAGACGTCGGTGTGGATAAAGTCCACGCCTTTGACGGCAGCTTTAGGGTCTTCGGTCAGGGTGATTTTGGCACCGCTTTCCTTGGCGAATTCCTGGCACTGTTTAACGAACGACTCTTCCGGCCACAGGCTTTTTGGTGCGGCAATACGCACGTCCATGCCCAGTTTGGCACCGATCAGCAGCAGCGAGTTACCCATGTTGTTGCGGGCGTCGCCCAGGTACGCGTAGCTGATGTTGTGCAGCGGCTTGTCGCTGTGTTCGCGCATGGTCAGCACGTCGGCGATCATTTGCGTCGGGTGGAACTCAGCGGTCAGGCCGTTGAACACCGGCACGCCTGCGTACTTGGCCAGCTCTTCGACAACAGCCTGTTCAAAGCCACGGTATTCGATGGCGTCAAACATGCGGCCCAGAACGCGGGCGGTGTCTTTCATGCTTTCTTTGTGACCGATCTGTGAAGAAACCGGGTCGATGTAGGTAACGTGCGCGCCCTGGTCGTGGGCTGCTACTTCAAATGCGCAACGGGTGCGGGTCGACGTTTTTTCGAAGATCAGGGCGATGTTTTTGCCTTTCAAGTGCGGCTCTTCAGTACCGGTGTACTTGGCGCGCTTGAGATCGCGGGACAGATCGAGCAGGAAATGCAACTCACGTGGAGTGTGGTGCATCAGGCTCAGAAGGCTGCGGTTTTTCATGTTAAAAGCCATGGTGATCTCCTTGGTTTCGGGTTAACCGGCTTGCACCGGCCCCGTGTTGGGGCCGGGGCAAGCAATCAAATGGGTAGATTAATAGTCGACAGGGTCACGCACGATCGGGCAGGTCATGCAGTGACCGCCGCCACGGCCGCGGCCCAGTTCGGAGGCGCTGATGGTGATGACTTCAACGCCAGCCTTGCGCAGCAGGGTGTTGGTGTAGGTGTTGCGGTCGTAACCGATCACCACGCCAGGCTCCAGGGCCACCACGTTGTTACCGTCATCCCACTGCTCGCGTTCTGCTGCGAACGAGTTGCCGCCGGTTTCGACCACACGCAGTTTTTTCACGCCCAGGGCCTTGGCCACTACGTCGAGGAAGTGGCCTTCTTCGCGTCGTACGTCCACGCCGCCTTGTTTCTTGTCGTCCGGGTACACCGAGAACGCAACGATCTGGTTCACGACTTCAGGGAAGATGGTTACCAGGTCGCGGTCGCAGAAGCTGAACACGGTGTCCAGGTGCATTGCCGCGCGGGACTTGGGCATACCGGCAACGATCACTCGTTCTACAGCGCCGTTCTTGAACAGGTTTTGTGCCAGTTGGCCAATGGCCTGACGTGACGTGCGCTCGCCCATACCGATCAGGACTACGCCGTTGCCGATTGGCATCACGTCGCCGCCTTCAAGGCTGGCGTTGCCATGGTCGACTGTCGGGTCGCCGTACCAGATCTGGAAGTCGGCGTTGGTGAACTCAGGGTGGAACTTGTAGATCGCGGTGGTCAGCAGGGTTTCCTGACGACGCGCCGGCCAGTACATAGGGTTCAGCGTCACGCCACCGTAGATCCAGCAAGTGGTGTCACGGGTGAACTGGGTGTTGGGCAGCGGTGGCAGGATAAAGCTGGTGTGACCGAGGAAGTCACGGAACATCTGGATGGTCTTGCCACCAAAGCTGTCTGGCAGATCGTCTGCCGACACGCCGCCGATCAGGTACTCGGCAATTTGGCGTGGCTCAAGGCTTTTAAGCCAGGATTTGACTTCGTTGACCAGGCCCACACCCACCTGATTGGGGGTCACTTTGTGGTCCAGAATCCAGTCCAGGGCTTCCGGGATGGCAACGATATCGGTCAGCAGGTTGTGCATTTCCAGCACATCAATGCCGCGGTCGCGCATTTTGGTGACGAAGTCGAAGTGGTCACGCTTGGCCTGGTTGACCCACAGTACGTCATCGAACAGCAATTCATCGCAGTTGCTTGGGGTCAGGCGCTGGTGAGCCAGGCCTGGGGAACACACCATAACCTTATGCAGCTTACCGGCTTCGGAATGCACGCCGTATTTCACTTTTTCCGTGGTCATTACAGTCATCCTCCAAAGTACACAAACAGGTTGTTACAGGGTCAGGAAACCGTCGTAGAGACCATAGGCAGCCACCAGGGCGCCGATCACTACTGCGGCAAAAATCACTTTCTCGATGTTGGTGAACACGGGCTGGCCGCTTTCACGCTTGGCCTTGGCGAACAGAATCGCGCCAGGTGCATAGAGCAGGGCCGACAACAGCAGGTACTTGAGGCCGCCGGCATAGATCAGCCAGATCGCGTAGATCAGCGCGATACCGCCGATGATCAGATCTTTCTTGCGTTCTGCCAGGGCGTTCTCGTAAGTCTCGGCACGTACCGCCAGCAGGAAGCCGTAGGCTGCAGACCAGAGGTAAGGCACCAGGATCATCGAGGTCGCCAGGTAGATCAGCGACAGATAAGTACTGGCCGAGAACAGGGTGATGATCAGGAACAGCTGCACCATGGCGTTGGTCAGCCACAGGGCGTTGACCGGTACATGGTTGGCGTTTTCCTTTTTCAGGAAGGCCGGCATGGTGTGGTCCTTGGCCGCCGAGAACATGATCTCTGCGCACAGCAGTACCCAGGAGAGCAGGGCACCCAGCAGGGAGATGATCAAGCCGACGCTGATCAGTACTGCACCCCAGTGACCGACCACATGCTCAAGCACGGCCGCCATCGAAGGGTTTTGCAGTTTTGCCAGTTCAGGCTGAGTCATGATGCCCAGCGACAGCACGTTCACCAGTACCAGCAACAGCAGCACGGTGATAAAGCCGATCACGGTGGCCCGACCCACGTCCGAACGTTTTTCGGCACGGGAAGAGAAGATGCTTGCGCCTTCGATACCGATGAACACCCAAACGGTGACCAGCATCATGTTGCGCACCTGATCCATCACGCTGCCCAGGTCCGGGTTTTTTACGCCCCAGATGTCACTGGTAAAGATGTCCAGTTTGAACGCGAAGAGGGCAATCAGGATAAACAGAACCAGCGGTACGACCTTGGCAACGGTGGTTACCAGGTTGATGAACGCTGCTTCCTTGATGCCGCGCAGTACCAGGAAATGCACGGCCCAGAGCAGGATCGAGGCGCCGATGATGGCGGCGGGGGTATTGCCTTCGCCGAAGATCGGGAAGAAGTAACCTAGGGTGCTGAACAGCAACACGAAGTAGCCGACGTTACCCAGCCAGGCGCTGATCCAGTAGCCCCAGGCTGACGAGAAACCCATGTAATCGCCGAAGCCTGCCTTGGCGTAGGCATACACGCCGCCGTCAAGGTCAGGTTTGCGATTGGCGAGGGTCTGGAACACAAAAGCGAGGGTCAACATACCGACAGCGGTAATTGCCCAACCGATCAGGATTGCGCCGACATCAGCGCTGGCGGCCATGTTTTGAGGCAGCGAAAAAATCCCGCCGCCAATCATTGAGCCGACTACCAGAGCAACCAACGCACCCAGTCGCAGTTTTCCAGGAGTATCAGACATTTGTAGTGACTCCAATCTAGGAGAAGTGAGGCTTCAAAGTTAAGTCCATTGATATTCAAGCCGTTTGACATAGATCAGGGCATTACTACATTCCATTGTTGATAGAGCGGGGAAGGTCGCGATCACGCATTTTTATGACGCTTCCTGAAAGCCTTACTCCAGAGATGTTTTCAGGTATTAATACGTTCGTTACCCACGGTGTCGTGGGGATTGAAGCTAGCCAGTATTTCCAGATTTGCAAATGTCATCTTCAAGTTTCATGAACCCCTCCATGAAATTAAATCGTCATCTATATATGAACGGTTTTTTAGGTTTCAATAGGCGCAATGGTTATCAGGGAAGCACGGCTTATTGCGGGGATCTATTAAACGTTTGGGCGCTGCATATATTTAGTCAGTGAACGTCTGTAGCCTGATATTCATAAGTTTTAACCAAGTAGTACAGCGAGGTGACGATGTCGCAACAGACGCAAAAGCTTAGGCTCAACGCCCTGATCGCGTTGGTTGTCGGCTCGATGATTGGAGGCGGGATTTTTTCGTTGCCACAAAATATCGCCGAGCATGCTGCCGGTGGTGCCGTGTTGATCGGCTGGGCAATCACGGCAGTGGGCATGCTGGCGCTGGCCTTTGTGTTCCAGACCCTGGCCAATCGCAAGCCGCAGCTGGATTCGGGGGTGTATGCCTACGCCAAGGCCGGGTTTGGCGACTACATGGGTTTCTCGTCAGCCTGGGGCTACTGGATCAGCGCCTGGATGGGCAACGTCGGTTACTTCGTATTGCTGTTCAGCACCCTGGGCTATTTTTTCCCGGTGTTTGGCCAGGGCAACACGCCGATCGCCATAGGTTGCGCATCGTTGCTGCTGTGGGGGGTGCATTTTCTGGTGCTGCGCGGGATCAAGGAAGCGGCGTTTATCAACCAGCTGACCACCGTGGCCAAAATCGTCCCCATTGTGATGTTTATCGTGCTCACCGCCGTGGCGTTCAAGGCCGATATTTTCACCCGGGATTTTTGGGGCACACAAACACCCAGCCTGGGCAGCGTGATGGATCAGGTGCGCAACATGATGCTGGTGACGGTTTTCGTGTTTATCGGTATTGAAGGTGCCAGTGTCTACTCGGGCCGTGCCGAGAAACGTTCGGATGTGGGCAAGGCTACGGTTATTGGCTTTCTCGGCGTGCTGGCCCTGCTGGTGCTAGTGAACGTGCTGTCGCTGGGGATCATGAGCCAGCCGGAACTGGCCAGTCTGCAAAACCCGTCGATGGCCGGGGTGCTCAAGCATGTGGTGGGAGAGTGGGGTGCGATACTGATCAGTATCGGGCTGGCGATCTCGCTGCTGGGGGCGCTGCTGTCGTGGGCGTTGCTGTGCGCCGAGATCCTCTATGCCACAGCCCGGGACAACACCATGCCGGCGTTCCTGAAAAAGGAAAACGCCAACCATGTGCCGGTCAATGCCCTGTGGCTGACCAACTCGATGATCCAGATTTTCCTGGTGATCACCCTGGTGTCCGCCGGTACTTACACCAGTCTTATCTATCTGGCGTCATCGATGATCCTGGTGCCTTACCTGTGGTCGGCAGCTTACGCGGTGCTGCTGTGCGTGAGGGGCGAGACTTACGAGCGGGCGGGGCGGCGGAGGGTCAAGGACCTGCTGGTAGGGGCGGTGGCGCTGATTTATGCGATGTGGCTGTTATATGCGGCGGGGCCCAAATACCTGCTGCTCTCGGCGTTGCTGTATGCACCGGGGGTGTTCTTTTTCGCCAAGGCCAAGCGCGAGCAGGGTGAGCTGCTGTTCAAGCCCTGGGAGAAGGTGATATTCGCGATGGTGGTGATAACGGCACTGGCGGCAGCTTATGCGCTGTATAGCGGGGCGTTGGCGTTGTAAGTGGCGATTTGTGGGAGCGGGCTTGCTCGCGATGGCATCGCCGCCGTTTGCCTGATACACCGGGGTGTCAGTATCGCAGGCAAGCCAGCTCCCACAGGTGTGCGGCGCTCATAAATTCCGAGGGGGGCCAGTTCCTGTAAAAAGCCTTATGAGTGCTCCGCTCGTCAGCTGCTACGAAGGGCTTGGCAAGCGCTCCGGTCGCGACCAGATCCACAGATTGCCCATGCTCATGCCGGCTATCGCCAGAAACACCGGCCAGTTGTGATCCAGCACATACAGCATCAGCCCTGCGCACAACAACATGCTGACAGTGGCGCTGATTTTGGCGTTGCGCTTGATGATCTTGCCGTTGCGCCAGTTGCTCAGGATCGGACCAAACAACCGGTGGTTTTCCAGCCAGGCACTCAAGCGCGGGGAGCTTTTGGTCGCGGCCCAGGCGGCGAGCAAAATAAATTCGGTGGTCGGCAGGCCAGGAATCACAATCGCAATCAGGCCAATGCCCAGGCTCACATAGGCCAGCAAGCCGAACAGGATTCGGGCGATTTTCGACGTGGATCGGGTTTGGCGGGTCATAAGCTCAGGACGCATAAAAGGACACCCGACCAGCGTGCGCTGGTCGGGCCTGTCAGCTTAAGCCAGTTCTGGCTGAGCAGCGTAGGCGTGTTCCAGTAATACGGTAAAACGCTCAAAGGCCGCTACTGCACCTTTGTCGAGGTCGGCTTCTTCTTCAGCCGTCAGTTCCAGGCCGTCGAGGGTGCGGATAAAGCTTTTCCAGCCTTCGGCACGGCCACCGGCAGGCTCGCCCAGGTGGCGGGCGCCGAAGCTGTCGCTCAGGCCCAGGCCCACAGCACGCTTGATCAGGAATGCAGCGCCCAGCTTGGAGCCTTCGGAAACGAAGATCCAGCCCAGTGCTTCAGCTTTGCTTGGCGAATTGACCGCGCCGGCAACCGGGGCAGGCACTTCGGTGTTGAGGTCGGCCAGGTCGGCCTTGGCTTGCTCGGCGCGGCAGCGCTCTGGCAGGTCAGGGACGATTTCTTTCAGGGCCGGGTCGGTGTACAGCGCCTTGAGCTCCGACTGGAACAGGTACTGGGCGACGACAAAGCGGGCGAAACTGGCCACGTCATCAAATGGCTTGTGCGCCTTGACCAAAGCGTCGAGCTTTTGATGCGGCTCGTTGGTGATCTGGTTCAGACGTTGGGAACGCAAGGCCGGACGTGATGCGGAATCAGCAGTGGTCATGAAAAAATCCTTGAGAATGAGATGCGCTTTGTAACTAGACGATCAGGAAGACGCATCACAGTAAAAAATCCTCACTGCGCAGAGCAAAATTCTGCGCAGTGAGCGTGGCTGATCAGATATCCCAGACCAGATTGATCGAGAAGTTGCGGCCCGGCGCGGTCAGTCGCTCCATATTGGCCGGGTTCAGCACGCCGGCCTCACCCACGCTGTCGTAGCCGCGCACGTCATCCCAGTTCCAGTATTTCTTGTCGGTCAGGTTGTACAGGCCGGCATTGACGGTGACGTCCTTGGTGACCTTGTAGAAACCGGTCAGGTCGAGCACACCATAGCCAGGCGACTTGAACTGCTTGCTGGTGCCATCGGGGGCGAAGTAGCTGGTGTCGTCGACCTGATCCTTGCTCTTGACCAGGGTCCAGCTCACCAGGGCGCCATAGTTCTGCTGCTCGTAGCCCAGGCCCATCACGGCGGTCAGCGGGTTGACGCTGTTGATCGGCTGGCCGGTGTCTTCGTTGCGACCGTGGGCATATGCCACGGAACCACGGGTATAGAGGCCCTGTGGCGCGCCGAAAGCGTCCAGGTTCAGGCGGCCTTTGACCTCGGCACCCTTGATGGTGGCGTGCTTGATGTTGTTGGCCTGGAACTTGAGGTCGTCGTAGCCGGGGGTGATGGCATCTTCGTTAATGAAGTCGCGGTACTTGTTATAGAACACCGCCACATCGAATGAGCCAGCATCGAAATTGCCGCGCAGGCCGGTCTCGTAGCTTTTGCTTTTTTCCGGTTCCAGATCCGGGTTCGGCTCTACCGAGTAGCCTGCCTGCAGGTTGTCAAATCGACCGTACAACGCTTTGGCGGTCGGGGTGCGGAAGCCTTCGGCGTACTGGCCGTACCAGGTGTAGTTGTCGTTGAATGCGTAAGTGACGCCCAGTTTTGGCGACAGGCGGTGCCAGACCTTGTCTGCATCGCTTACGGTGCCTTTCTGGTCGCTGTTGACGGTGTTGAGGAATTCCTGGGTGATATGCGGCGTCAGCTTGGTGTAGTCGTAGCGCAGGCCGGGCATGAAGGTCCAGTCATTCCAGCTGATCTGGTCCTGGGCGAACAGGCTGTAGGTGTTGATGGTCGGGTCCGGGAAGTCGCTGGATTTGACCAGGTAATCTTTCGGGCTATCGGCGCCCACGGCGGTGCAACCATTGCCTACTGCCAGGCAGGTGCCCGAGCCACTGCGCGAACCGGTGACTTTCTGGTGCTTGATAGTGGCACCGTAGGTCAGCAGGTGATCGGTGTCAGCAATATGGAAGGCTTTGTCTGCCTGGGCGTCCAGTACCCAGGTTTTTTCTTCGTAGGTGGTGTTGCGCGAACGCATCACATGACGGCTGTAGGGGAAGTAGTCTTCCAGGGTGTTCTGGTCGGTTTTGGCGATCTGGTAGTTCAGGCTCCACTTGAAGTGGTCAGCCACGGCGGTATCCAGCGCCATGCTGTTTTCCAGGCCGAAACGCTCGCGGCTGATGGTGTCCTTGCCGTTACGCGACAGGTACATGCCCAGCGGCTGGCCGTTGTTGAACGGTCCGCCGACCGCGCTTTTTTCATTGATGTCGAGGCGGTCCTTGTACTTCTCATAAGTGAAGCCAAGACGGTCGTCATCGTTGTAGTTCCAGCCCAGCTTGGCCAGTACGTTGGTGGTTTTGGTATCTTCAGGGTTGGCCGCGGTACGTGACAGCCCGGTGCCGCCGTGGTCACCGTAGGATTCGGTTTCGTGACCGTCGCGCTGGCTCAGGTGCAACAAGCCGTCGAAGTCGCCCGAGCGGCCGGCGACGGTGCCGGATTTCAACCAACTGCGATCGGCCGAGCTGTAGCCGGCCTTGAGGCGGGCGCCAACATCCTGGCCCGGCTTGATGATGTCATTGGGGTCGAGGGTGAAGTAGCTGACGGCACCGCCAATGGCGTTGCTGCCATAAAGTACCGACGCCGGGCCACGGAGGATTTCGACGCGCTTGATGATTTCCGGGTCGACGTAGTTGCGCTGGGTCTTGGCGTACGGGCCGTTGAAGAACGAGTTGGGGATCTCGACGCCGTCCACCTGGGTCAGGATCCGGTCGCCGTCGATGCCGCGGATGTTGTAGTTGCTGATACCGCCACGCTGGCCGGCGCCGCCTACCGAGACACCCGGCTCATAGCGCACCAGGTCCTTGATGGTATTGACGTTATCGCGGTCCATATCCTGGCGGTCATGGACGGTAATGGTGCTGGGCACCGAGTTCACGTCCTGCTCCTGGCGAGTGGCGCTGATGGTGACTTGTTGCAGGGCCAGGGTGCCGGTGGAGCTGCTGCGCTTTTCCAGCACGATATTGTTGCTGGCCAGCTTGCGGTAGCCCAGGTTGGTGCCGATCAACAGGCGCTCCAGGGCTTTTTCCGGGGTGAGTGAACCGCGCACGCCGGGCGAGGACACATTCTGCGCCAGCTCTGCCGGCAGGCCGACCTGCCAGCCGGTCACCGTGCTGAAATCGTTAAGCGCGGAGGCCAATGGCTGCTGGGAGATCGCAAACTTGTAATTGCCCACGGAGCGGGTCGCCGGCTGCTCATCGGTCGCCGCCAGGGCTGGAGCCGCCTGCACGCCGGCCAAAAGCATGGCGGCGGTCAACAACGACAACGTGCACTGCTGCAAACCACCCTTGCGGGCGTTGGATGAGGACCGGCTGTTGAAACGAGTGGGCATTGATAGCGCTCCGTGGTGAACGAATCTTATAGTTGCGAAGCTGACTCAAAATGCGAATCAGTTGCATTGACTACAACGAGACGTATGACCTTAGGCTATCGAGTAAAAAAACCTACTTTTAATTGAGAATTACCAATGCCGGGAATTCTGAAAGGCTACTTGAGGTGATATGGGCCAGTGAGCGGACGATATCCAGAGGCTGATCCAGCCGGTAGTTGCCGGTCACTGCCACGTTGGCGAGTTTGTCGTTGTTGTTGACGATCCAGCCTGGGTAGTAGCGGCGTACTTCATCCAGCACCTTGCCCATCGGGCAGTTTTCGAACACCAGGCGCCCCTGCACCCAGGCCAGGTCGGTCTGGGGGTTGAGCCGGGCGGTCTTGCTGAAGCCGTCAGGGCCAATGCGCACGCTGTTGCCAGCCGACAGGCGCATTTGCGCACCGGCACTGTTGACCCGCAAGTCGACGTCGCCGCGCTGCACCCGCACCTGTGTTTCACCATTGAGGTAGCTCACGGCGAAGGCGGTGTCGCGCACGCTGACGCGCACAGGGCCAGCATCAAGCACCAGCGGGAACTCCAGGTCGGCGGGAATTTCGAAATACGCTTCGCCCTGATACAGGCGGGCGCTGCTTTGGGCATTGACCACCTTGCTGGAAAACGCCGAGTTGGTGTTAAGCAGCACTTTTGAGCCGTCCTCGAGTTGCAGGCGCTGGCGCTCGCCCACCACGGTCAGGTGATCGGCTTGCAGGCGTAACGGTACATTGCTGTAGCTGCCGACGCTGATTATCACCACCGCCGCAGTTGCCAGGTGTTTCCAGTGTCGTCCTATGCGCCGCAACAGGCCGGGGGTACGGCGGGCTTGCAGGGTTTGCGCGGCGGCCAGCAGCGGTTCGCCGTTCCAGATCGCATTGGCCTTGGCAAAGGCCTGGGCATGGGCGGGGTCGGCATTGAGCCAGTTTTCGAAAGCGGCTTTTTGTTCGTCGCTCGCACACTCAAGAGTAATCAGCCATTCCAGTGCCTGATCCATGGCGCTGTCCTGCAGCACGTCTTGCGCCAGTTCTGGCACGGCAGATTTGTGAGTGTCCGTCACGGATGTTCCTTGGCAGTTTCAGAGCGTTCTAGCAGGCATCGCCGGTCAAGGTTAAGGGCGATTGAGTCTGTCGGCTACCCCGATGCAGATTGCCATGATCAATTTGAGTTCCTTTTGAACGGTGCTCAAGGAAACGTCAAGCTCTTCGGCAATCTCCTGATAACTGCAGCCATGCAGGCGGCTGAGGATGAAAATCCGTTGTTGACGGGCACTTAACTGGCTCAGGCTCACACTCAGACGCTCCAGTAGTTGCGCGGCTTGATGGGCTTCTTCAGGGGTGCTGAGAGGGGAGGCAACGCCTTCGATCACTTCAGTGGGCACATCTTCGACCACGGTGCGTGACTGGATCCGCCGGGCGCGCAGGTGGTCAAGCGCCAGATTGCGTGCGGTCTGGAACACAAAGGGCTCAAGGTGCTCGACGCTGCGTTCGCTCAAGGCGCGGGTTACGCGCAGGTAGGTCTCCTGCAGCAGGTCTTCGGCGGTGCTGTGGTTGTTGACCATCCGCTCCAGGGTGCGCAGCAGGGTTACCCGTTGGGTAAGGAAGACTTGATTGAAGTGGGACTGACTCACAGTGCTACCCGACCGATTTTGAGCGAATGATAATGCTTATCATCTGTGCTATTGGTCAAGTGCTGTTTTGAAATGGTTTGAATTGTTCTGGTGGGAGTGAGCCTGCTCGCGAAGGTCGTAGACGATAGTGCGTCTTCGCGAGCAGGCTCGCTCCCACCATAAACCTAAACCCGACCCTTCAAATACGCACTGTAATCAGGAATGCGGTGTTCATGGGGCTGGCTCATCAGCGGGCTGCTGAGCAGGTAGTCGGCGCTGCATTCATTGCACGCCACGGGGATGTTCCATACTGCCGCAACCCGCAGCAGTGCCTTGATGTCCGGGTCGTGGGGCTGGGGCTCGAACGGGTCCCAGAAGAACACCAGCATGTCGACCCGTTGCTCGGCGATCCGTGCCCCCACCTGTTGATCGCCGCCCAACGGCCCGCTGATCATGCTTTCGATCGGCAGGCCCAGGCGCTGGCTCAGCAGCAGCCCGGTGGTGCCGGTGGCGCACAGGTCATGCTGGCTGAGGGCTGCCTTGTGGCGTTCGGCCCAGTCCAGCAAAAAGCCCTTGCAATGATCGTGGGCCACCAGAGCGATACGCTTGCGCGCCGCCAGGGTGGCCGTGGTGAAGCTGATACCGATCATCGCGTTACTCCGCGTTGTGCAGCGCCAGGCAGTTATCGAGCATGCGGTTGGAGAAGCCCCACTCGTTGTCGTACCAGGCCAGCACTTTTAGCAGTTTGCCGCTGACTTTGGTGTGATTGGCATCGAAGATCGACGAAAGCGGGTTGTGGTTGAAGTCGCTCGATACCAGCGGCAGGGTGTTGTAACCCAGTACTTTGGAGTGCTGGCTGGCTTCCTTGAACAGCGCGTTGACTTCAGCTGCGGTGGTTTCGCGCTTGAGTTCAATGGTCAGGTCAACCAGCGATACGTTGATCACCGGTACCCGCACGGCCATGCCGGTGAGCTTGCCGGCGAGTTCCGGCAATACCAGGCCCACGGCTTCGGCGGCGCCGGTTTTGCTCGGGATCATGTTCTGGGTGGCCGAACGTGCGCGGTAGGGGTCCGAGTGATAAACGTCGGTCAGGTTCTGGTCATTGGTGTAGGCGTGAATGGTGGTCATCAGGCCGTTTTCAATGCCGAATTCGCGGTGCAGGATTTGCGCCACGGGTGCCAGGCAGTTGGTGGTGCAGGAAGCATTGGAAATAATGTGGTGGGATTGACGCAAAATGTCGTGGTTGACACCGTAGACCACCGTCGCATCGGCATTTTTGCCGGGAGCAGAGATAATCACCTTGCGGGCGCCAGCAGTAATATGTGCTTGTGCCTTGCTGCGCTCGGTGAACAAACCTGTGCATTCAAACACCACATCGATGTTCAGTGCCGCCCACGGCAGTTCGGCCGGATTGCGAATGGCGGTCACGCTGATGCGGTCACCATTGACGGTCAGGCTTTCCTGATCGTGTTCGACATTGGCGTCGAACGTGCCGTGAACCGTGTCGTACTTGAGCAGATGGGCATTGATCGAACTGTCACCCAGATCGTTGATGGCGACGATCTGCAGGTCCTGACGGTAGCCTTGGGTATACAGTGCGCGCAGGACGTTACGGCCGATACGGCCAAAACCATTGATTGCGATTCGTAGAGTCATGGAAAGCGCCTGCCATCGATTTGTTGTTGGAATTACAAGATTATTCGCATAAAAATAGAAAACAAGCCATTTAAGTGGCAATATTTTGTTTTATCTACAACGAGTGACCTGAATCAACGGGTCCGAATGATTGAAGTCGCTCCCCGGAGCCCTTCGGTCAGCATAGGACACGCACAGGTCGCCACATCCGTTAGCCTGGAGTTCAACACATGCATCCCCGCGTTCTTGAAGTCACCGAGCGTCTTATTGCCCGCAGTCGTGCAACCCGCGAGGCGTATCTGACGCTTATTCGTGGCGCTGCCGGCGACGGCCCGCAACGCGGCAAGCTGCAATGCGCGAACTTCGCCCACGGCGTGGCAGGGTGTGGCACTGAAGATAAAAACAGCCTGCGGATGATGAACGCGGCCAACGTGGCAATTGTTTCGTCATATAACGACATGCTCTCGGCGCACCAGCCGTACGAGCACTTTCCTGAGCAAATCAAAAAAGCCCTGCGTGAAATTGGCTCGGTGGGCCAGTTCGCAGGCGGCACCCCGGCCATGTGTGACGGCGTGACCCAGGGCGAGCCGGGCATGGAACTCAGTTTGCTGAGCCGCGAAGTGATTGCCTTGTCCACAGCCGTGGCGCTGTCCCACAATATGTTCGACGCGGCGCTGATGCTGGGCATTTGCGACAAGATCGTGCCGGGCCTGCTGATGGGGGCGCTGCGTTTTGGTCACTTGCCGACCATCTTTGTACCGGGTGGGCCGATGCCGTCGGGCATTTCCAACAAGGAAAAAGCCGATGTGCGCCAGCGCTACGCCGAAGGCAAGGCCAGCCGCGAAGAGTTGCTGGAATCGGAGATGAAGTCCTACCACAGCCCTGGCACCTGCACGTTCTACGGCACCGCGAACACCAACCAGTTGCTGATGGAAGTGATGGGCCTGCATTTGCCAGGCGCCTCTTTCGTTAACCCCTACACGCCTTTGCGCGATGCCCTGACTCGCGAAGCGGCTCATCAAGTCACTCGTCTGACCAAGCAAAACGGCGATTTCATGCCGCTGGGCGAGATCGTTGACGAGCGTTCGCTGGTCAACTCCATCGTTGCGCTGCACGCCACCGGCGGTTCGACCAACCACACCTTGCACATGCCGGCGATTGCCATGTCGGCGGGTATCCAGCTGACCTGGCAAGACATGGCCGACCTCTCCGAGGTGGTACCGACCCTGTCCCACGTGTATCCAAACGGCAAGGCCGATATCAACCACTTCCAGGCCGCCGGTGGTATGGCGTTCCTGATTCGGGAGCTGCTGGAAGCCGGTCTGCTTCACGAAAACGTCAACACCGTGGCGGGCTATGGCCTGAGCCGCTACACCCGCGAACCGTTCCTGGTGGATGGCGAGCTGGTATGGCGTGAAGGTCCGATTGAAAGCCTCGACGAGTCGATCCTGCGCCCGGTTGCCCGTGCATTCTCCGGCGAGGGTGGCCTGCGGGTGATGGAAGGCAACCTGGGCCGTGGCGTGATGAAGGTCTCGGCGGTAGCCCCGGAACATCAGATCGTCGAAGCCCCGGCGCGGGTGTTCCAGGACCAGCAACAACTGGCCGATGCGTTCAAGGCCGGTGAGCTGGAACACGACTTCGTGGCCGTGATGCGTTTTCAGGGGCCGCGCTCCAACGGTATGCCCGAGCTGCACAAGATGACGCCGTTTCTGGGTGTGTTGCAGGATCGGGGCTTCAAGGTGGCGCTGATTACCGACGGGCGGATGTCAGGCGCGTCGGGGAAGATCCCGGCAGCGATTCATGTGAGCCCCGAGGCTTCGATTGGCGGCGCCCTGGCGCGGGTGCAGGACGGCGACATAATTCGCGTCGATGGGGTAAAAGGTACGTTGCAACTGCTGGTGGATGAGGCAGAATTTGCCGCGCGCACCCCGGCTGTCGGCACTCTGGATAATGCCGTCGGCACCGGGCGTGAGTTGTTTGCGTTTATGCGTCAGGCCTTCAGTTCGGCCGAGCAGGGCGCGAGCACCTTTACCTCGTCTCTGGAAAATCTGAAATGAAGCTCGCACTGGTCGGTGATATAGGCGGTACCAACGCACGTTTTGCGTTGTGGGAAAACGACCAGTTGCGTTCGGTCAGCGTATTGCCCACAGCAGACTTCGCCTGCCCGGAAGATGCCATCAAGCTTTACCTGGATACGCTGGAACTGGCTCCGGGCTCTGTAGGCTCGGTATGTCTGTCAGTGGCCGGGCCGGTGAGTGGCGATGAATTTCGTTTTACCAACAACCATTGGCGGTTGAGCCGCTCGGCCTTCTGCCGTGCGCTGCAGGTCGACAATCTGCTGCTGATCAACGACTTCAGCGCGATGGCCTTGGGCATGACCCGGCTGCAACCCGAAGATGTGCGCCAGGTTTGTCCGGGGGTTGTTGACCCGACGCGCCCGGCGGTGGTTATCGGGCCGGGCACCGGGCTGGGTGTGGGCACTTTGCTCAATCTCGGCGAGGGTCAATTCATGGCCTTGCCGGGGGAGGGCGGGCATGTCGACCTGCCCATGAGCAACCCGCGTGAAGTGCAGTTGTGGCAGCACATCTACAATGAAATCGGCCATGTGAGCGCCGAGAGCATTTTGAGCGGCAGCGGTTTGCCGCGGGTCTATCGGGCGATTTGTGCGGTGGATGGCCATGCACCGGTACTGGACAGCGACCGGGCCATTACCGCGGCTGCTTTGGCGGGCGACCCTGTGGCGCTGCAAGTGCTGGAGCATTTCAGTTGCTGGCTGGGCCGTGTGGCGGGCAACAATGTGCTGACCATCGGTGGCCGTGGCGGGGTGTATATCGTCGGCGGGGTGATTCCTCGCTTTGCCGATATCTTCCTGGCCAGCGGCTTTGCCCGCAGCTTTGCCGACAAAGGCTGCATGAGCGACTACCTCAAGGATATCCCGGTGTGGCTGGTGACGGCGCCGTACCCGGGTTTGATCGGTGCCGGGGTGGCGTTGCAGCAGGCGTTTGGCTGAAAGCTCCGTGAGTGGGCTTGTTGTGGGAGCGAGCAAGCCCGCTCCCACAGAGTTTGGATCGCCGTATAAAAACAATAAGGAACACCACTGTGAGCACACCCGGCAAATCCATTTTGCTGGTCGATGACGACCAGGAAATTCGCGACCTGCTTGATCTGTATCTCACCCGCGCCGGTTTCCAGGTGCGTGCCGTGGGAGATGGCGCCGGTTTTCGCGAAACGCTGGACAGCGCGGCGAGTGATCTGTTGATCCTCGATGTCATGTTGCCCGATGAAGACGGCTTCAGCCTGTGCCGCTGGGTGCGTCAGCATCCGCGCTTTGCCCAGATCCCGATCATCATGCTCACTGCCAGTTCCGACGAGGCCGATCGCATCATTGGCCTTGAGCTGGGCGCCGACGATTACCTGGGTAAACCCTTCAGCCCCCGTGAGCTGCTGGCGCGGATCAAGGCGTTGTTACGCAGGGCACAATTTGTCGCTACCACCTCGGGCAACGAGGTGCTGGCATTTGAAGAGTGGCGGCTGAACACCGTGACTCATCGGCTGTTTCATACCGATGGAGAAGAGGTGATTTTGTCGGGGGCAGATTTTGCCTTGCTCAAATTGTTTCTCGATAACCCGCAGCAGATTCTCGACCGCGACACTATTGGCAATGCAACCCGCGGGCGTGAGCTGATGCCGCTTGATCGCATTGTCGACATGGCGGTCAGCCGCCTGCGCCAGCGCCTGCGTGACACTGACAAGCCGCCACGGCTGATCCGCACCATCCGCGGCAGCGGTTATCAGCTGGCGGCTCAGGTCATGTCCGGCAATGACCTTTAAGCGCCTGCGCAAATGGCATATGCCCCGTTCGCTGCTGGGACGCATGTTGTTGCTGACCTTGCTCGCGATCCTGCTGGCGCAAACCCTGTCCAGTGCTATCTGGTTGTCGCAGTTGCGTACCACGCAACTCGAAGGCCTGGTCAACAGCGCGCGTAGCCTGGCCCACTCGATGAACGCCACCGTCGCCTACCTGCGTTCCCTGCCGCTGGCCTATCGCCCATTGGTACTGGATCAACTGCGCAGCATGGGCGGTACGCGTTTTGTCGTGAGCCTCAACGACAAACCACTGGATATGCAGGTGTTGCCGCCCACCCAGCGCAAGCAGGCGGTACTGGATGCCGTGGATCAGGTATTGCGCGAGGCCGTGGGGCCCAATGTCGAGATGTCGGTGCAGTTTGTCAGCCCCCAAGATCTGCGTATTTTCAATGCCGGTCTCAAACTCGACGAGCTACCGCGCTCCTGGGCGCATTTTGCACTGACGCTGGAGCCGGTCGATCCGCCGATCCTGGTCACACAAATCCAGATGGTGCCCGGTGAATGGCTGTATATCGCCTCCTTGTTGCCCCAGCCCTACACCAGTCTCGAAGAGGAGGGGCTGCCGGCCCTGCAGGTGTGGTTTATCGTGCTCAGCAGTATTTTTCTGTTGTTGTTCATCGGCCTGTTGATGCACTGGCAAAGCCGTCCGCTCAAGCGTCTGGCGCGAGCGGCCCGGGACATGTCGCTGGGTGAGGACGAGGTCAAGCCGGTCGAGGTGGGCGGCGGCAGTGAAGTGGTCGAGGTGGCGCGCGCCCTCAATACCATGCGTGCCCGCATCAGTCGTTATCTGACCGAGCGCGGCCAGTTGTTCAGTGCCATCTCCCATGATTTGCGCACGCCCATTACCCGCTTGCGCCTGCGGGTCGAGCTCCTCGAAGACGAACAACTGCAATACAAATTCGGCCGTGATCTGGACGAGCTGGAAATGCTGGTCAAAGGGGCGCTGCAATGTGTGAAAGACACCGATATTCACGAAAACATCGAAGCCGTGGACTTGAACCAGTTGCTTGACTGCCTGATCGAGCCTTACCTGCTGCCCCAGGGTAACGGCCGCGTAACGCTGCAGGGCCGGGCTGTCAGACCTTACTATGGTAAACCCCTGGCGCTGCGGCGCTGCATGGGCAACCTGATCGATAACGCGCTCAAGTACGGCCACTACGCGCATTTGCGTATTGATGACAATGAGCAGGCCTTTGTCCTCACGGTTGACGATGAGGGGCCGGGCGTACCCGAGCAGCGTCTTGAGCAGGTATTCGAACCGCACTTTCGCCTGGCCGGGCAGCAGCAGGGCTACGGGCTCGGATTGGGGATTGCACGCAGCATCGCCCATAGCCATGGCGGTGAAGTCAGTTTGCAGAACCTGCGGGCCGGCGGCCTGCGGGTTACTTTGCACTTGCCGCGAAATGGCGATTGATCGACAGGGTCGCCTGCTCGGGGCTGATGGGCAACAGGGGTTCCAGGTTGCTGTCCGAAGGCTTTGCAAGGGTGGGGCTGGGCGGGTGGTCGCTGTTCATGGCGGCGTTGATACGGTTCTCACGCACGCGCCTGCTGGTCTGGCCGAAGTGCTGTTGCAGTTTTTCCATGGCCACGTCGTAGGGCTCATTGCACAGAGTCAGTTGCCTCTGACGCTCTTGTAGCGCCAGACGTTTGGCCTCGTCATCGCCATGCCGGTCAACGCGAAAGCTCTTGCTCAGGTTGTAGCCGTGAATGCGGGTTGTCGCACGCCAGTAGTCGATCTGGTTGGAGCGGACCCGGTACACCCCTGGATGACCGCTGGTGTTGTGCGGCATAAGGCGCTGACGGTTTTCATAAGAAAACGCCAGGGGCATTTTGAGAACCAATTGGTTACGCATGGTCTCAGCGGCCTCCAGGGCAGCAGCCTGATCCGCGTAGTCGGTGAAATTGAAACAGTGGACATGTACTTTCCCCGAGCGCCGAATGTCCAGCTTCCAGGCGCAGGGGGTGCCGTCCGGATCCAGTAGCTGGCTGATAAAACAGTGATTCTGGGGCGTTGCGCGCTGTTTTGGCATGAAACTCATCTCCTGATGGGGGGGCCGGCATCCGTTCTTGAATTGTGGCGAAGTGTTGCAGCCTCGCTGAAGTTTTTTGCAGGTTCAACGTGGGAAAACGACTTCGGGATCCGTCCTACATGCAACGCAGAAAATACCTTATGTATCGATAGGCGCAGCTTAAGTGCCCAGAGGAATACGGGGTTTAGCGCTGTTGAAAGATCTTTGGAACAGAACAATCACCTCGGCCGCCATGTCACCAGGTTGTGACATTTCGGCGTCTGTTCGTTACGTGCAGGCAGTTTGCGATGGATACACTCTCTAGCAGCGCAAGCAAAAGACTTGCACAGCTATAACAACAAGAAAGGTCTCGACATGAATTCATTCAATCGCCTCGCCGTTGTCATTTCGCTTGCAACACTGTTCCCCCTGGGTGCTTATGCTGCCGCCCCTGCCGATTCCAAAGGCACGGTTGAAGTGGTGCATTGGTGGACCTCCGGCGGTGAAGCCAAAGCGGTTGATGTGCTGAAAAAACTGATCGAAAAAGACGGTTATACCTGGCAGGACAGCGCTGTAGCAGGCGGTGGCGGTGCTGCGGCCATGACCGTGCTGAAAACCCGCGCCGTCTCCGGCAACCCACCATCAGCGGCGCAGATCAAGGGCCCGGACTTGCAGGAGTGGGGCGCACTGGGTTTGTTGACCAACCTCGATGAGGTGTCCAAGGCCAACAACTGGGATGGCATGCTGTCCAAGACTGTATCCGACACCATGAAGTACGACGGCCATTACGTGGCGGTACCGGTGAATATTCACCGGGTGAACTGGTTGTGGATCAACCCTGAAGTCTTCAAAAAGGCCGGTATCGACAAGGCGCCCACTACCCTTGACGAACTCTTTGCTGCGGGCGACAAGCTCAAGGCAGCGGGCTTTATTCCCCTGGCCCACGGCGGCCAGCCGTGGCAGGACAGCACGGTCTTTGAAGACCTGGTGCTGAGCGTCATGGGCCCGCAAGGCTATAAAAAAGCGTTCGTCGATCTTGATGAGAAAACCCTCACCGGCCCGCAGATGGCTGAAGTGTTCAGCAAACTGAAAAAACTCCAGGGCTATATGGACCCTGATGGCACCGGCCAGGACTGGAACCTGGAAGCGGCCAAGGTGATCAACGGCAAGGCCGGCATGCAGATCATGGGTGACTGGGCGAAAAGCGAATGGGCTGCTGCGGGCAAAAAGGCCGGTACTGATTTCGAATGCGTGCCGTTTCCAGGCACCCAGGGCAGCTTTACCTACAACATCGACTCACTGGCAATGTTCAAGCTCTCGGCGAAAAACAACACGCCGGGCAATATCGCCGCGCAAAACGACGTGGCCAAAGTCGCCCTTGAACCCGAATTCCAGTACGTGTTCAACCAGAACAAAGGCTCGATCCCGGTACGCAGTGACCTGGACATGAGCAAGTTCGACAGCTGTGCCCAGGCCTCGGCCAAGGATTTTGCCGAAGCGGGCAAAACCCACGATCAGTTGCCGAGCATGGCGCATAACATGGCCACCTCGCTGGCGGTACAGGGCGCTATTTTCGACACGGTAAGCAACTTTATGAGCGACAAGAGTGCTGATCCGGCCACTGCCGGGAAAAAGCTCTATTCGGCCATCAAGTCGGCACAGTAATTCGTTGAGCTGACCCGCCACGCCTTGTGCGTGGCTCCCCCCCCTTGTCCCTGGTTGTGCGGCATCTGCATTGGCGGATGCCGGCATACCCTGCCGGGAGTATTTCGATGAGTTCCGTGGCTGTGTTCAGCAAGGCCTCGCCCTTTGATGCGCTGCAGCGCTGGTTGCCCAAGCTGGTTTTGGCGCCGAGCATGCTGATCGTATTGGTGGGCTTTTATGGCTACATTTTTTGGACGTTCCTGCTGTCGTTCACCAACTCCAGTTTTATGCCCAGCTACCAGTGGGTCGGCCTGCAGCAATATGCGCGCTTGATGGCCAATGACCGCTGGTGGGTTGCGAGCAAGAACCTGGCGGTGTTTGGTGGCATGTTTATCGTCATCAGCCTGGTGATTGGCGTGTTCCTGGCGATTCTGCTCGACCAGCGGATTCGCAAGGAAGGTTTTATCCGCACCATCTACCTGTACCCGATGGCGCTCTCCATGATCGTCACCGGTACGGCCTGGAAATGGCTGCTCAACCCGGGCCTGGGGCTGGATAAAATGCTTCGTGACTGGGGCTGGGAAGGCTTTCGCTTTGACTGGCTGCTGGATCAGGACCGGGTGGTGTACTGCCTGGTGATCGCGGCGGTATGGCAGGCCTCCGGATTTGTCATGGCGATGTTTCTGGCCGGGTTGCGCGGGGTTGATCAGTCGATCATTCGTGCCGCTCAGGTCGACGGCGCAAACTTGCCGACCATCTACTTGCGCATTGTCCTGCCGAGCCTGCGACCGGTGTTTTTCAGCGCTTTCATGATCCTGGCGCACATTGCCATCAAGAGCTTCGACCTGGTGTCAGCGATGACTGCTGGAGGCCCTGGCTACTCCTCGGATCTGCCTGCGATGTTCATGTACTCCTTTACTTTCAGCCGTGGGCAAATGGGCATCGGTTCTGCCAGCGCGATCATGATGCTGGGCGCGATTCTGGCCATTCTCGTGCCGTATCTGTATTCCGAGCTGAGGAACAAACGCCATGATTAATGCTCAGCGTTTTACCTTCAGCCGTATGGCGATCTACGCCACCCTGATCCTTGCGGCGGCGGTGTATCTGGTGCCGCTGGTGGTGATGCTGCTTACCAGTTTCAAAACCCCGGAAGACATCCGCACCGGCAACCTGCTGAGCTGGCCGCAAGTGATCGACGGTATCGGCTGGATCAAGGCCTGGGACACGGTGGGCGGGTATTTCTGGAACTCGGTGAAAATCACCGTGCCAGCGGTCCTGATTTCGACCTTTATCGGCGCCATGAACGGTTATGTCCTGTCGATGTGGCGTTTTCGCGGCTCGCAGCTGTTTTTCGGCCTGCTGTTGTTTGGCTGCTTCCTGCCGTTTCAGACGGTGTTGCTGCCGGCCTCGTTCACCATCGGCAAACTGGGGCTGGCCAACACCACCACCGGCCTGGTGCTGGTGCATGTGGTCTACGGTCTGGCCTTTACCACGCTGTTTTTCCGCAACTACTACGTGAGTATCCCGGATGCGCTGGTCAAGGCTGCGCGTCTGGACGGTGCGGGCTTTTTCACTATTTTCGGGCGCATCCTGCTGCCGATGTCGGTGCCCATCGTCATGGTCTGCCTGATCTGGCAGTTCACTCAAATCTGGAACGACTTTCTGTTTGGTGTGGTGTTTGCCAGTGGCGATGCGCAGCCGATTACGGTGGCGCTCAACAACCTGGTCAATACCAGCACCGGCGCCAAGGAATACAACGTGGACATGGCTGCGGCCATGATCGCGGGGCTGCCGACGCTGCTGGTCTACATCTTTGCGGGCAAGTATTTTCTGCGCGGGCTGACGTCCGGCGCGGTCAAGGGGTAAGGCATGGCGACTCTAGAATTACGCAACGTAAATAAATCCTACGGCAAGGGTTTGCCCGACACGCTGAAAAACATCGAGCTGAAAATCGATGACGGCGAGTTCCTGATTCTGGTGGGCCCTTCGGGCTGCGGCAAATCAACCCTGATGAACTGCATCGCCGGTCTTGAGAGCATCAGTGGCGGGGCGATTCTGGTGGACGATGCCGATATCAGCGGCATGAGCCCCAAGGACCGTGACATCGCCATGGTGTTTCAGTCCTACGCGCTGTACCCGACCATGAATGTCCGCGACAACATTGCCTTCGGCCTGAAGATCCGCAAGATGAGTGCGGCAGCCATTGACGAAGAAGTGGCGCGGGTGTCCAAACTGCTGCAGATCGAGCACCTGCTGACGCGCAAGCCCGGCCAGCTGTCCGGTGGCCAGCAGCAGCGCGTGGCCATGGGCCGGGCGCTGGCGCGGCGGCCGAAGATCTACCTGTTCGACGAGCCGCTGTCCAACCTCGATGCCAAGCTGCGGGTCGAGATGCGCACCGAAATGAAGCTGATGCACCAGCGCCTGAAAACCACCACCGTCTACGTTACCCACGACCAGATCGAAGCCATGACCCTGGGCGACAAAGTGGCGGTGATGAAGGACGGCATCATTCAGCAGTTCGGTACGCCGAAACAGATCTACAACGACCCGGCCAACCTGTTTGTCGCCAGTTTTATTGGCTCGCCGCCGATGAACTTTATCCCCCTGCGTTTGCAGCGTCGCGACGGCCGCTTGCTGGCCTTGCTCGACAGCGGCCAGGCGCGTTGCGAGCTGCCGCTGGGTATGCAGGACGCCGGGCTGGAAGACCGCGATGTGATCGTGGGCATCCGCGCCGAGCAAATTGTGCTGGCGCCAGCCGAACCCAATGGCCTGCCGGTTATTCGCGCCGAGGTGCAGGTTGTCGAACCCACCGGCCCCGATACTCTGGTTTTTGTCAGCCTCAACGGCATCAAAGTGTGCTGCCGCATGGCTCCGGATGATGCCCCTGCGGTCGGTCAGAGCCTCAATTTGCAGTTCGATCCTGCCAAAGTGCTACTGTTTGATGCGAATACGGGGGAGCGTCTGGGGGCGATGAGTTCGCCTCAGGCTCAAGGCCGGGCTGATAACGTGGCGCAATTCAAGGGTCGTTAAGTCAACAGGGAGCCTGTTACCGGGCCTCCTTGCAGTTGTGCCGCGTTAAACAAAGCCAATAAGAAGACAACGAGGATTAAAGGGATGACTAACAGAATGACCCGCACCCGTCTGGCCTGCCAGCTATCGGCAATTGTCGCGCTAGGTCTGGGTGCAAGCAGTGTCTACGCCGACGAAGCCTTCAGTGCCGATTCGAAATGGATGACGGGCGACTGGGGCGGCGAGCGCACCAGACTGATCGAGCAGGGTATCGACATCAAGGCCGATTATGTCGGTGAAGTGGGCGCCAACCTGCACGGTGGCTACAACGACGACAAGACCGCACGCTACAGCGACCAGTTTGGTCTGGGTGTGGCGCTGGACCTGCAAAAGCTGTGGGGCTGGGACAACACCCAGGCGAAGATCCAGCTGACCAACCGTAATGGTCAGAATATCTCCAATGACCGTGTCGGTGATCCGCGTGCAGGGACCTTGAGTTCCTCCCAGGAAGTCTATGGCCGTGGCCATATGGTGCGTCTGACCCAATTGTGGATCCAGCACCAGTTCCTCGATGGCAAGCTGGACGTCAAGGCCGGTTATTTCGGTGAAGGCGAGGACTTCAACACCTTCCCGTGCGAATTCCAGAACCTGGCGTTCTGTGGCTCGCAGGTGGGTAACTGGGCCACCAACCTCTGGTACAACTGGCCGGTCAGCCAGGCGGCGCTGCGCGTGAAGTACAACATCACGCCTGAGTTGTACGCGCAAATCGGTGCGTACAACCAGAACCCGTCGCAACTGGAGCACGGCAACGGCTTCAAGCTCAGCGGCAGCGGTACCAAGGGCACTGTGTTGCCGGTTGAGTTGGTGTGGTCGCCCAAGGTCAACGACCTGCCGGGCGAATACCGTGTGGGTTACTACAAGAGCACGGCGCCTGCCGATGACGTGAAGGTCAATATCACCAATGATGGTCAGGACTATCGCGTACGTGACAGCAAACACGGCTACTGGTTTGTCGTGCAGCAGCAGCTCACTAGCCACAACGGTGACGCTTCGCGCGGCCTGCATATCGCGGCCAACGCCACTTTCCATGACAAGCAGACCAACATCGTCGACAACTATCAGTCGCTGATGTTTGTGTACAAAGGGCCGTTCGATGCCCGGCCCAAGGATGACATCGGCATTGGCGCCGCCCGTATTCATGTCAACGATGACGTGAAGAAAAGCGCCGAGCTGATCAATGCGTCCATCGGTGCCACCGACTACAGCGACCCCTTGTACACGCCGCTGCGCAATACCGAGTACAACTACGAACTCAACTACGGCTTCCACGTGACCAACTGGCTGACGGTGCGTCCAAACCTGCAGTACATCACTCACCCGGGTGGTGTGGACCAGGTAGACAACGCATTGGTGGCCGGACTGAAAATTCAGTCGACGTTCTAAATGCGCTAAGCTCCTTGTTTTTCCAGCGGATAGCCTTGGCTATCCGCTTTTTTTCGGGGCTGCACCCCCCGGCGCATGATTTTCAGGACTGCGGCACATGCATGAGCATCCGCTTCACCGTTTTTTCAAATCCAGACGCGAGCAGCCGGTTTTCCAGTGGGAGCGCTTTCAGCAGCGCGACGTACTGGTGATCGATCATCCGCATTGCCAGGCGGTGTTCAGCCGTCAGGGCGCGCAGTTGCTGCACTTCCAGCCGACCGGGCAAAAACCCTGGCTGTGGTGCGCTGCCAAGTGGCCGCAAGTGGGTGCGATACGTGGTGGGGTACCGATCTTCTGGCCCTGGTATGGCCGTCACCCCAGTGAAAACGCCTGGCCATCCCATGGCTGGGCGCGGCTGATCGACTGGAAGCTGCTCGACAGCAGCAGCGACGAAGAAGGGGTGACCTTGCACTGGCGCTTGCAGCTGTGCGATTGGCAGGTGGATTTGCATGCGCGATTGGGCGAAGAAATGGAGCTGCGCCTGAGCACCGAACATCAGGACGACGAGCCTTGCCAGGTGAGCCAGGCGTTGCGCGCTTACTGGCGAATTGGTGATGTTGCTGAGGTAGCGCTGTCCGGTCTGGACGGAGCGCACGGCTACGACCAGTTGAACCGTGAGGTATGCCAGCAGAAAGGCGAGTTACGGGTGGGAGGTGGTTGTCAGCGGGTGTTCCAGCATGACGGCGAAATGCAGCTCAATGACCATGCCTGGCAACGGGCTTTGAGCATCGACACGGGTGATCAGGGCAGCACGGTGGTCTGGCATCCCGGCAAGCGGCCGTTGCTGGGGGTGAGCTGGAACGAAGTGATGGGCTTTGTGTGTGTGGAGTCCACGAGTGGCGGTACCCATAACCAGGCCCTTGCCCCGGGCGAGCAGGCTCATTTGAGCTTGCAGGCGAGGGCGGGGCTTTGCAGCGTCTGATGGGGCATTACCAAGCGCTTGCCTAGTTGAACTCATCGCCCACCGGATAGCGGCTGGCGTTGAGGCTTTCCTTGATTTTGCGCAGGTGTGGCTGGAAGTCCACGCCGCGGCGCAGGGTCATGCCGGTTGCCAGTACATCCAGTACGGTCAGCTGGATGATGCGCGAGGTCATCGGCATATAGATGTCGGTGTCTTCGGGCAGCGGGATGTTCAGGCTCAGGGTGCTGGCCTTGGCCAGTGGCGAGTTTTCCGCAGTTAGCCCCAGTACCGAGGCACCGTTGGCGCGCGCAATGCGAGCCACTTCCACCAGTTCACGGGTGCGACCGGTGTAGGAAATAATCACGAACAATTCACCCGTGTGCGCCACCGAGGCGATCATGCGCTGCATCAGCACGTCGGCGTGGGCGGTGACGGCCAGGTTGAAGCGGAAGAACTTGTGTTGCGCATCCAGTGCCACCGGTGCAGAAGCGCCCAAGCCAAAAAAGTGGATCTGCCGGGCCTGGATCAGCAAGTCGACGGCGCGGCTGATAAGGTTGGGGTCCAGTGCCTGGCAGGCACTGTCCAGCGAGGCGATGGCGCTGCCGAAGATTTTTTGTGTATACGCGGCCGGATTATCGTCTGCCTCTACCGCGCGGCTCACGTAAGCTGCGCCGCTGGCCAGGCTTTGTGCCAGTTGCAGCTTTAACTCGGGGTAGCCGCTGACACCAAATGAACGGCAGAAACGGTTAACCGTGGGTTCGCTGACAGAAGCTGCCTGCGCCAGGGCGGCGATGCTGAATCGGGTCGCCTGCTGCGGGTTCTGCAAAATGATTTCGGCCACTTTGCGCTCGGCCTTGTTCAGGTCTTCGAGGCGGCCCTTGATCTGTTCGAGTAAATTTCGCACGCGGTCCATTTATGGTCCTTGGGTCAGCGATGCAAGAACCGGACTAAAGCGGTTCTGGAAGGTGGCCTATCCTACTGGTGGCCTGTGACGACCACTAGCAGGAATCTGTATTTTGAGAAAATGTTGTGTTTATTACTACATTTTTCCTTGAGTGATACCTTGAAAAAAGGTATTTGTAGCTTAACTTGATAAAAGAACAAACATCATGCCTTCGATTACGGTTGAACCGTGCACCTTTGCCTTGTTCGGCGCCCTTGGCGATCTGGCCCTGCGCAAGCTGTTTCCTGCCTTGTACCAACTGGATCGCGCCGGTCTGCTGCATGCCGACACACGCATTCTCGCGCTGGCCCGAGAGTCGGGCGAGGCCTCCACGCACCTGGCGCATATCGACAGCCAGTTGCGCCAGTATCTGGGCGAGAAGGAAATCGAAGTTGAAGCATTGAACCGCTTCCTGGCTCGCTTGAGCTACCTGCATGTGGATTTTTTCAAGACTGAAGATTACCTGGCGCTGGCTGAAATGGCCGGCACAGAGCAGCGCCTGATCGCTTACTTCGCCACTCCGGCGGCTGTGTACGGTGCCATTTGCGAGAACCTGTCCGCGGTCGGCCTGGCTGAAAACACCCGTGTGGTGCTGGAAAAGCCCATCGGTTCGGATCTTGAGTCTTCGCGCAAGGTCAACGATTCCGTGGCGCAGTTCTTCCCCGAGAACCGCACTTACCGCATCGACCACTACCTGGGCAAAGAGACCGTACAAAACCTGATCGCGCTGCGTTTTGCCAACAGCCTGTTCGAGACCCAGTGGAACCAGCGCTACATCTCCCACGTTGAAATCACCGTGGCCGAGAAAGTCGGCATCGAGGGCCGCTGGGGCTATTTCGACAAGGCTGGCCAACTGCGCGACATGATCCAGAACCACCTGCTGCAGTTGCTGTGCCTGATTGCCATGGACCCGCCTGCGGACCTGTCGGCCGACAGCATTCGCGACGAAAAGGTCAAAGTGCTCAAGGCCCTGGCCCCGATCAGCGCCGAAGGCCTGACCACCCAGGTGGTACGCGGCCAGTACATTGCCGGTTACAGCGAAGGTCAGTCGGTGCCGGGTTATCTGGAGGAAGAAAACTCCAACACCCAGAGTGACACCGAGACCTTTGTGGCACTGCGCGCCGATATTCGTAACTGGCGTTGGGCAGGGGTGCCGTTCTACCTGCGCACCGGCAAACGCATGCCACAAAAGCTCTCGCAAATCGTTATCCACTTCAAGGAGCCGTCGCACTACATCTTTGCTCCCGAGCAGCGCCTGCAAATCGGCAACAAGCTGATTATTCGCCTGCAACCGGACGAAGGTATTTCCTTGCGGGTAATGACCAAGGACCAGGGCCTGGATAAAGGCATGCAACTGCGCAGCGGCCCGTTGCAATTGAATTTTTCTGACACTTATCGCAGCACACGGATTCCGGATGCATACGAGCGGCTGTTGCTCGAAGTCATGCGCGGCAACCAGAACCTGTTTGTACGCAAAGATGAAATTGAAGCGGCATGGAAATGGTGCGACCAGTTGATCGCTGGCTGGAAAAAGTCCGGTGATGCGCCCAAGCCGTACGCGGCGGGGTCCTGGGGGCCGATGAGTTCCATTGCACTGATTACGCGGGACGGGAGGTCTTGGTATGGCGATATCTGATTTGAAACTGCCTGAAGGTGTGAGCACGCACACCTTCAAGAACCCGGCGTTGTTGGCCGAAGGGCTGGCAACAAAAGTTGCCGGGCAATTGAACCAGGCTATCGCCGAGCAGGGCGTTGCCACTCTGGTGGTGTCCGGCGGCCGCAGCCCGGTGGCGTTTTTCCAAAGCTTGATCAAGCAGCCGGTCGATTGGTCGAAAGTGGTTGTCAGCCTGGCGGATGAACGCTGGGTGCCGGTCGAGCATGCCGACAGCAACGCGGGCCTGCTTAAAAAGCATCTGCTCCAAGGCCCGGCGGCCAAAGCCCGTTTTGTCGGCTTGTATAACGCTGCAGCCACGGTAGAAAAGGCTGCGCTGGAGGCCGATCAGGGGCTGGCCGAGTTGCCGCCGATCGATGTGCTGATCCTGGGTATGGGCGATGACGGGCATACCGCGTCGCTGTTCCCCAATAGCCCGAATCTGAGTGAAGCCCTGCAACTGGACAACCCGCGCCGTTGCTGGGCGATGCTGGCGCCTACGGTGCCGCACCAGCGTCTGAGCATGAGTCGCAGCCTGTTGGCGAGCGCGAAGCACAAGGTGCTGTCGATCCAGGGCCAGTCCAAATTGAACACCCTCAACGAAGCGCTGGGGGGCACAGATGTTGCCGCCTTGCCGATTCGTGCCTTCCTGCAACCTACGTTAGAGATTTACTGGTGCCCATGAGCCAAGGATCAGCTGCCATGACAACAACAATTGCGAACGTATCGATGGCGGATAAAGTCGCCCTGATCGACAGCCTGTGTGAGCGAGCACGAATTCTGCCGGTGATTACCATTGCCCGCGAACAAGACATCCTGCCTTTGGCGGATGCGCTGGCGGCCGGTGGTCTGACGGCGCTGGAAGTGACCCTGCGTTCGGCGTTCGGCCTCAAGGCCATTCGTATCCTGCGTGACCAGCGCCCTGAGCTGGTGACAGGTGCGGGTACCGTACTGGATCGCCATATGCTGGCGGCGGCGGAAGACGCCGGTTCGCAATTTATTGTTACTCCGGGCATTACCCGTGACTTGCTCGAGGCCAGTGTTGCCAGCGACATTCCGCTGCTGCCGGGCATCAGCAATGCTTCCGGGATCATGGAAGGCTATGGCTTGGGTTACCGCCGTTTCAAACTGTTCCCTGCAGAAGTCAGCGGCGGTGTAGCGGCGATCAAGGCCCTGGGCGGTCCTTTTGGCGAAGTGAAATTCTGCCCGACCGGCGGTGTTGGTCCGGCCAATATCCGCAACTACATGGCCTTGAAAAACGTGATGTGCGTGGGCGGTAGCTGGATGCTGGACAGCGAATGGATCAAGAACGGCGACTGGGCCCGAATCCAGGAATGCACCGCTGAGGCGCTTGCCCTGCTGGATTGATGTTTTAGTTACGAATGTGTTGTGTGTTCTACGGTTTTTGGTGCGCTTGGTCGGCGCACCTTTTTTTTGCCTGAAAAATACCCGCTCCCACAAGGTTATGTGTGAGCTTGCGAAAGCTCGCGCAGCGCCCGCACCAGTTGGTTGATGTCATCCAGCGTGGTGGCAAAGCCCACTGTTACCCGGATACAACTGCCACACGCCGAACCGTTGCGGGCTACGGTGAACAGGTTGTAGTCCTTGAGCAGGCGATCAACCATCGGTTGTTGATCCTGCACATGGGTAAAGCGCAGCGAAGTGATTGCGCAATACAAGCGCGGATCATCGTTGACCAGCACTTCAATGCCCTCGATCTTGCGCGCCTCGCTGACCCACAGGTTGCGCAGGTAGTTGAGTCGGGCACCCTTGCCTCGGGCGCCACCCATCTCATGGTGTTCCTGCAGCACCTTGGTCAGGGTTAGCCAGGCGGGGATGTTGACCGTGCCATAAACGGCGCGGTTGCGCACATCCGGCTCGGGGTAGCGCTCATTGCCCATATCGGGGTCAATGTCGCCCAGGCGCTGGGGATCTATATACATCAGGCCCAGGGTCAGCGGCGCGCCAATCCATTTATGCAGGTTGAAACCGGCAAAGGCCACACCCAGTGCCGGCAGGTCCAGTTCGATCTGCCCCAGGGCATGGGCACCGTCCAGAATCACGTCAACCCCATGCTCTTTTGCCGCCGCAACAATGGCCTCCACGGGCATGACCAGGCCAGTGCGATGGGTAACGTGAGTGAGCGCCATCAGCTTGATCCGCGGGTTACGTTCAAATGCCTGGCGATAGCTGGCCACCAGGCTTTCAAACGTGGCTGGGTGCGTGTGGGAGATTTCGATAATTTCCAGGCCGCGTTGGCGTGCCACTCCACGCATGGCGTATTCGACGCTGTGGTATTCCAGATCGCTGATCAGCAATTGATCGCCCGTTTGCAGGCCATTGTAGTTGCGGATCAATGATTGCAGGCCGTCAGACGCGCAAAAGGTCAGCGCCACGCCGGCAGGGGCTACACCAAGCAACCCCGCCAGCGAGTCGCGAATTTCCAGGCCCTGAGTGGTATCGAAGTGCTGGCGCACAGGCACCGAGTTGTTGCGGTTAATAAAGTCGATATTACGCTGGTAGTCCTGTGCCACGTCGCGGGTCATACGCCCGAAGTAGCCGTTCTCCAGATTGATCGGGCCGGGCGCAAGGTCGTAGCGCTCGGCAATTGCTTGCCAGAAGTGTTCGTCGCGGGCGTTGTCTTCAATCCTTGGCATGGGGCAGCTCTATCAATGGCGGGGTTTGGGTTTTCCGTGTTTGGCGCGTAACGGGTCGAGCAGGTCCGACAGGCCGTTATGATCAATCTCTTGCATCAGGGCCAGCAAGCCGCCCAGTTCTCCGTGGGGGAAACCTTCACGGGCGAACCAGTTGAGGTACTGGCCGGGCAGGTCGGCGATGATTCGGCCCTTGTATTTGCCGAAGGGCATTTCACGAGTGACCAGCAGTTCGAGTTTTTCGGGGTTCATGCAGCGGCCCTTAGATGGGTAAAGCTGTGGAAATCAAAATACAGGCAATTTGCATGAAGGCCAATTGACAGATCATGCATATAAACCGGATACAGATTTTTTGATATTTATTAAGTCATTGATATTTAAGGATTTTATTTAATTATAAAACTGGCACGAGCCCTGCAACCTCTATTGCACGATCCTCAACCTTGTAAGGAATTGAACAATGACTGACCTTAATAAAGAAGCCATTAGCATCCTGAACGATCTGATCGAAACCAGCAAAGACGGCCAGGAAGGGTTTAAAAGCTGTGCCGAAGATATCAAGCACCCGGAGCTGAAGGCTCTGTTTGCCAAGCGTTCAGCCGATTGCGCTGCCGCAGCTGCCGAACTTCAGGCTCAAGTTCGAGCTCTGGGTGGTGACCCGGAAACCAGCACCAGCGTGGCCGGTGACTTGCATCGCCGTTGGGTGGATGTGAAGTCCGTGTTTACCGGCAAAGACGAAGAAGCGGAGCTCAACGAAGCCGAGCGCGGCGAAGATCATGCGCTGAAGGCTTATAAAGAAGCGCTGGAAAAAATCAGCAAGCACAACCTGGTCGGCATTCGTGATCTGGTAGAGCGCCAGTACCACGGCGTGCAACGCAACCACGATCAGGTTAAGGCGCTGCGCAATCAGGCCCGTGCCCGTGCATGATTAGCTTGAAGCTGTAGTTCCAAAAATGTGGGAGCGGGCTTGCTCGTGATGCAAAAACTCGATTGATCAGAATGATCGAGTTGATGCTATCGCGAGCGAGCCCGCTCCCACATTGCGTTTTAGCCAATGCTGATCGCAGGCAGTACCGGCAGGGTCACGGTTTGTTGCTTGCGTGGCGCAATGATTTCGGCCTCGCCATCAACAACGATTTCATCGCGCTGGTTGAACACGCGAGTAGCAATACGCACGCGGAACTTGGGCAGTTTTTCCAGGATTTCCAGGCGCACGGTGAGGGTGTCACCGATTTTCACCGGTTTCTGAAAGCTCATTTGCTGGCCGACATAGATGGTGCCCGGGCCAGGCAGCTCGCAGGCTACGGCAGCACTTATCAGCGCACCACTGAACATGCCATGGGCAATACGCTCCTTGAACATGGTGGCGGCGGCGAACTCGGGGTCGAGGTGCACCGGATTGTGGTCGCCGGACATGGCCGCAAAAAGCTGAATGTCACGCTCTCCGACGGTTTTGCTGTAGCTGGCTGTCTGGCCGACTTCGAGGGCTTCGTACGGGGTGTTGGTAACCTGAGTCATCTAGCGCATGTCCTGTGACGAGTGTTTGGTTTTAAAGCTATGATTTTAAAAGCTTTTTAGGTGTAAATCTGTTTTTCGCTCATTCGCTTCGCGACGGGCGGGAGTGGCTCAATGCCTGATTTAGCCACTTAATTACATCAGCCATGACTTCATCGCGGTTGGTTTCGTTGAAGAGTTCATGCCGCGCTTGCGGATACAGATTCAGTTGCAACTGACGATTGCCGGCATTTCGCAATGCCCTGGCCAGATCAGTGAGACGCTTGCCTTCACTCACCGGATCACATTCGCCGCCGATTATCAGCAGCGGCAGGCCCGGATCGATCTGAGCGAGATTGGACGCTTTGCTGATTTGCTGCAACCCGCCGAGCAGGTCGATCCACAGTTGGTTGGTGCACCGAAAGCCGCACAGGGGGTCGCTGGCGTAGGCATCGACCTGGGCCGGATCGCGGCTGAGCCAGTCATACGGCGTGCGATTGGGTTTGAAGGCCTTGTTGAACGAGCCGAACGACAACCATTCGATCAGCGCACTGCGGCCCTTGGCTCCCTGGCGCCAACGCTCTAGTCGGGCGATCAGGCTGGCTGCACGATAGAGCGCCACCGGCTGGAAATTCGAAGCACTCAGAATCACCCCTTGCAGGCTGGCACTGTGATGCATCACATACGCCTGCGCGATATAGCTGCCCATGCTGTGCCCGAGCAAAAAAACCGGTATGCCAGGGTGGGCCTGGCCGATATGCCGGCTCAGGCTGGCCACGTCGCTGACCACCGCGCACCAGCCATCATTGTCGGCAAAATAGCCCAGGGTGCCGCGCTCGGCTGTTTTACCGTGACCGCGCTGATCATGGGCATACAGGGCAAAGCCGGCAGCACACAGGGCCTGGCCCAGGTGCGTATAACGGCCACTGTGTTCAGCCATGCCATGAGCCAGCAGGACAACAGCCCTGGGTGTACTGTCCGGCAGCCACTGGTTAACGAAAAGACCGCTGCGGTCATTCGCTTCCAGCCAGAAAGTCTCAGGGGTCATGGCATTTCCTTTATTTGTTGTCGTAGCAGTGTATCGCGCATTTGCGAGGGGGCCAGTTAACGGGCGTTTACCCGGCAATAAGATTCAAGATGTAAATGGCGAAGATCGCTGTATTTGCCTACAACTTTATAACTGTTAACGTCCGCAAGCTCCGCTTTTCATTCGACACGAGACGCGGCCAGGCACACTCAGGTACGAGGATAAAAACAATGCAACCTGATTTCTGGAATGACAAACGTCCCGCCGGTGTACCGCTGGATATCGACATGACGGCTTTTAAATCGGTTGTTGACGTGTTTGAGCGCTCCTGCAAAAAGTTTGCGGATCGCCCGGCCTTCAGCAATCTGGGAGTGACCATCACCTATGCCGAGCTTGAGCGCCACAGTGCCGCGTTTGCCGGTTATCTGCAGGAGTACACCGATCTCAAGCCGGGCGACCGTATTGCCGTACAAATGCCCAACACCCTGCAATATCCGATTGCCGTGTTCGGAGCCATGCGTGCAGGCCTGATTGTGGTCAATACCAACCCGCTCTACACCTCGCGCGAGATGCGCCATCAGTTCAAGAGCGCCGGGATTCGGGCGCTGGTGTACCTGAACATGTTCGGCAAGCGGGTACAGGAAGTGCTGCAAGACACCGAAATCGACTACCTGATCGAAGCCAGAATGGGCGACATGATGCCGGCCGCCAAAGGCTGGATCACCAACCTGGTGGTCGACAAGGTGAAAAAACTGGTGCCTGCCTATCAGTTGCCCCAGGCCATTTCCTTCAAGAGCGTCTTGCGCCGGGGCGCGGGGCAGGTGATCCGCCCGTTGGCGGTAACGCTGGATGATATCGCCGTCCTGCAGTACACCGGCGGCACCACCGGCCTGCCCAAGGGCGCGATGCTCACCCATGGCAATCTGGTCGCCAATATGCAGCAGATTCGTGCGTGCCTGTCCCAGCATGCCGAAGATGGCCTGCCGATGTTCAAGGACGGTCAAGAGATCATGGTGGCACCGTTGCCGCTTTACCATATCTACGCATTCACGGCCAATTGCATGTGCATGATGGTTACGGGCAATCACAACCTGTTGATTACCAATCCGCGCGATATCAAGGGTTTTATCAAGGAGCTGAAAAACTGGAAGTTCTCCGGGTTGCTGGGCTTGAACACCCTGTTTGTGGCTCTGATGGACCATCCTGACTTTAAAGACCTGGATTTCTCCCACCTCAAGCTCACCAACTCAGGCGGTACTGCGCTGGTCAAGACCACAGCTGAGCGTTGGGAAAGGCTCACCGGCTGTCGCATCGTCGAAGGCTATGGCTTGACTGAAACCTCACCGGTGGCCAGTGCCAACCCTTACGGCCCGCAGGCGCGTCTGGGCACTGTGGGCATGCCGGTACCGGGAACGCTGATGAAGGTGATCAGCGATGATGGCAATGAGGTTGGGCTGGGTGAGCGCGGCGAGCTATGCAT
This sequence comes from Pseudomonas bubulae, assembly GCF_900618535.1. Lineage (GTDB taxonomy): Bacteria > Pseudomonadota > Gammaproteobacteria > Pseudomonadales > Pseudomonadaceae > Aquipseudomonas > Aquipseudomonas bubulae. Next base: position 417,477 of record NZ_UYJA01000003.1, read on the forward strand.
CAAAGGCCCGCAAGTGATGAAGGGTTACTGGCAAAACCCCGAGGCTACGGCCGAGGTGCTGGACGCCGAGGGCTGGTTCAAGACCGGCGATGTCGCCGTGATTGATCCGGACGGTTTTGTCCGCATCGTCGATCGCAAGAAAGATCTGATTATCGTCTCAGGCTTTAATGTCTACCCCAACGAAATCGAAGATATCGTGATGGCACACCCTAAAGTGGCCAATTGCGCAGTTATCGGCGTACCTGATGAGCGCACGGGCGAGGCAGTCAAACTGTTTGTGGTGCCGCGTGCAGGCGGGGTGACCGTTGAGGAGCTCAAGGCCTACTGCAAGGAAAATTTCACCGGTTACAAGGTGCCCAAGCAAATAGTGTTGCGTGATGCTTTGCCCATGACGCCGGTGGGAAAAATCCTGCGACGGGAGTTACGGGATACCGCCTGATTCGTTCATCATGGCGACAGACGCTCGCAGGCTGAAAGGCCGCGGGCGTTTTTTTATGCCTATGATAAGGGGCTGTAATACCTGAGATAGAGGGGTTTATCGGTTAATAGAGTGTTTATACTAATGATGACTTTGGATTGTCCTACAGTCAGGTTGGTGACTCTAAACCCGGTTTTTGGCTCTAGGCGGCCTTTGGCAAAGCTGCTACTCTCGGCGCGCTTTGTGACTTCAGGGTAAGTGAAAGTCAGAGCTGTCCATTATAAAAATCAAATAAATAAGAACCGCACCCGATGCGGTGAAGAATTCGCGACGCTGAGGAGTGGGCTTCCATGATTGAAGGCTTTTGGAAGGATAAGTACCCAGCTGGGATTGCTGCTGAAATCAATCCAGATGAATATCCAAATATTCAGACGGTACTGCGGGAATCTTGCCAGCGTTTCGCCGATAAACCGGCGTTCAGTAACCTCGGCAAAACCATTACCTACGGTGAGCTCTATGAGCAGTCGGGCGCTTTTGCAGCCTGGTTGCAGCAGCACACCGACTTGCAGCCGGGCGATCGCATCGCCGTGCAGCTGCCCAACCTGTTGCAATACCCGATTGCTGTGTTCGGAGCCATCCGCGCCGGTTTGATTGTGGTCAACACCAACCCGCTGTACACCGCGCGGGAAATGGAACACCAGTTCAAGGATTCCGGTGCCAAGGCACTGGTGTGCCTGGCGAACATGGCGCATCTGGCTGAAAAAGTCGTGCCCCAGACGTCGGTCAAGTATGTGATCGTCACCGAAGTGGCTGACATGCTGTCGCCTTTCAAGCGGGTGCTGATCAATAGCGTCATCAAGTACGTGAAAAAGATGGTCCCTGCTTATCATTTGCCACAGGCCGTCAAGTTCAACGACGTGCTGAGCAAAGGCCAGGGCCAGCCGGTCAAGGAAGCCAGCCCGGTGAGCAGTGATGTTGCCGTGCTGCAATACACGGGCGGCACTACCGGTGTGGCCAAGGGCGCGATGCTGACCCATCGCAACCTGATCGCCAACATGTTGCAGTGCAAGGCATTGATGGCCTCCAACCTCGATGAAGGTTGTGAAATCCTGATTACGCCTTTGCCGCTGTATCACATCTACGCCTTTACCTTTCACTGCATGGCGATGATGCTACTGGGCAATCACAACGTATTGATCAGTAACCCCCGTGATTTACCGGCGATGGTCAAAGAGCTGTCCAAGTGGAAATTCACCGGTTTTGTCGGCCTCAATACCCTGTTTGTGGCGCTGTGCAACAGCGAGGCGTTCCGCAAGCTGGATTTCTCGGCCCTCAAAGTGACGCTCTCGGGTGGCATGGCCTTGCAACTGTCGGTGGCCGAGCGCTGGAAGACCGTGACCGGTTGCCCGATCTGCGAAGGTTATGGCATGACCGAGACCAGTCCGGTAGCCACGGTCAACCCGGCCCAGAGCATTCAGATCGGTACCATTGGCATTCCGGTGCCTTCGACCCTGTGCAAAGTGATTAACGATGCCGGCGAAGAGCTGCCGCTGGGTGAAGTCGGCGAGCTGTGCATCAAGGGCCCGCAGGTCATGAAAGGCTACTGGGAGCGTCCTGACGCCACCGCCGAGATCATGGACAGCGAAGGCTGGTTGAAATCCGGTGATATCGCAGTGATTCAGCCTGATGGCTACATGCGTATCGTTGATCGCAAAAAAGACATGATTCTGGTGTCGGGCTTCAATGTTTACCCCAACGAGCTGGAAGACGTGATGGCCTCCTTGCCGGGCGTATTGCAGTGCGCTGCAATCGGTATTCCGGACGAGAAGACCGGTGAGCTGATCAAGGTGTTTATCGTGGTCAAGCCGGGTATGACGCTGACCAAGGAACAGGTCATGACGCATATGCGTGCCAACCTGACGGCTTACAAGGCGCCCAAGTTCGTCGAGTTCCGCGACAGCTTGCCGACCACCAACGTGGGCAAGATCCTGCGTCGTGAGTTGCGAGACGAAGAACTGAAAAAGCTGGGCCTCAAGAAGTAACAGGCCTGGATACGAAAAATCCCCGCAATGCGGGGATTTTTCGTTTTGATACGGTGAAGGTCTGTTGTAGCAGCTGCCGAAGGAACACTGCAACTGTGGGAGCGAGCCTGCTCGCGAAGGTCGTTCGCGAGCAGGCTCGCTCCCACAATAGGGCTTGACCTGCAACAGAGTATCTACAGGTCGGCCACAGGTTTTGGCCTTTGGGTTTATTTCTGTAAAAACTGTGCGAAGTTGACGCCAGTACCTGTAGGACGCACGTCCTGCAGATAGGAGTCCTTGTCTGCACTCAACTCCAGGCTCATGGTCGGCGTACGCTTGTGCGTTGCACGTACTACCATGCCTTCGCGTTTTTCACGCAGGAATGCAGTCGTTACCTTCAGGTGCAGCAGTTCGTCGGTGCTTGGGGTGTGCAGGAGCAGATGCACCCATTCGTACTGGCCGACGGCCAGGCGCGCCAGCGGAATATCGAACCACCAGATGTTCTTGTTGGTGTTCAGTGCGGCGAAATGGCAGTTGTTGACGCCGAGTACCGCGCCGCCGAGTTCCTGGTTCCTGCGGGCAATAGCCAGCTTTTTATCGAGTTTCATAACCTTCCTACAATTGCGGATCTTCAGCGCCATAGCCTGAATACGTCGCGTATTCTCGGGGGTTAGCGGGCAAACATAAAGCCCAACCTGCGCTGATCGACGAAATGATGGGCAGAAAATAAATGAAACTCGATGCCGGACCACAAGGTCAATGTTGGGTTGGCCTTTTTACGGGTTTGGCGATCCGGTATTTTCAAAGTCGCCAATTGGGCTACTTTTAGGTAAAACCCTTCGCTTGGAGGCGTGTTGACCTCATTAACGGTGCGGCGAAAGGAGACGCTATGTTATTCCCAGGCTTGAACGGCCTGCCTTTGGGCAAAGTCTTGATCCGAACGGTCAAGGAATTTATCGACGATGAAATGTCGACCTACGCCTCGGCGCTGGCCTATCAAATGCTGTTTTCGTTATTCCCTTTCATTCTGTTCCTGATTGCATTGATCGGTTTTTTGCATCTGCCAGACTTCTTTACCTGGTTGCGCCTGCAGTCCGAACTGGTACTGCCGCCGCAAGCGCTGGAGCAGGTCAACCCGGTGATCGACCAGTTGCAGCAATCCAAGGGCGGATTGCTTTCGGTAGGTATCGTCATTGCGCTATGGACGGCTTCTGCGGGTGTGCGCCTGATGATGAGTGCAATGAATGCTGCCTACGACGTGGTTGAAGGGCGCCCCGTCTGGAAACGTTTTCCGCTGTCGATTTTCTACACGATCGGCATTGCCGGCATGCTGCTGGTCGCCGCCGCACTGATGGTGCTCGGACCGCAGGTGATGAGCTGGCTGGCGGGGCAGGTGGGGCTTGAAGACTTTGTGGTCACGCTGTGGACCATCCTGCGCTGGCCGGCGATTATTTTGCTGATGATGGTGGCAGTTGCGTTGATGTATTACGTGATGCCCGATGTTGAGCAGAAATTCCGTTTTATTACCCCGGGCTCGGTACTGGCGGTAGTGGTCTGGATTGTGGCTTCCTTGGGGTTTGCCTTTTATGTCAAAACCTTCGCGGACTACAACGCCATGTATGGCAGTATCGGTGCAATCATCGTGCTGTTGCTTTACTTCTACATTTCGGCCGCGGTGCTGTTGCTGGGCGCTGAAATGAATGCTGTGATCGAACATATGTCGGCTGAAGGCAAAAATCCGGGCGAGAAGACATTCGATGAGTCTGCCGACCCTGATCCAAAGCAGCATGTCTCCGGCCTTGGCCGCGACCACTCCCTTAAATCCACTTCTGATGAAACCTGACCATGATTCGTGAAATCCTGAAAATGGGTGATGAGCGTTTATTACGTGTGGCCCAACCGGTGCCGGATGAGATGTTCGACACGCCAGAACTCTGGCAACTGCTCGACGACATGTTGCAGACCATGGAACACGCTGGCGGCGTGGGCCTGGCAGCGCCGCAGATTGGCGTTGACCTGCAACTGGTGGTGTTCGGTTTCGAGCACAGCGAGCGTTACCCGGATGCCGAAGCCGTGCCGCAGACCATTCTGATCAACCCGCTGATCACGCCGCTGAGCCCGGCAGTTGAAGAGGACTGGGAGGGTTGCCTGTCCGTGCCGGGTCTGCGTGGGGTCGTGGAGCGCTTTCACAAGATCCGCTACGAAGGATTTACCCCCAAGGGTGAGCCAATCGTACGGATTGCAGAGGGGTTTCATGCGCGGGTCGTGCAGCATGAGTGCGATCACTTGATCGGTCGTCTGTATCCGTCACGGATCAAGGACTTCAGCAAGTTCGGTTTTATTGAGGTGCTGTTTCCTGATCTGGATCCGCACACCAAGGAGTAAGGCCCATCGCTATCATCGCTTTGTTGCGTTGATAGCGAACCAGCCGCTCATGCAGGGCATGGGGCAATTCCACGTCCAGGCTAAACCCCAGCTTTTCATAAAACCCCTGCAACTGCGGGTCGCAGAACAACCAGATCGGGCCATCGACGGCAGCTATTGCCTGGCTGACCAGATCGCCAGCCACCCCTTGGCCGCGTAGCGCTGGCGCGACAAAAAGCCCGGTCAACCAGTGGCCGTGAGCCATTGGTCGCAAACATAAACCGGCAATAATCCCCTCTTTGCGGGCGACCCATAACTGCGCTTCCCTGACCGCCTTCATCGATGATTGATGTGTGCGATAAAACTTGTTCATCAGTGGCCATAAAGCCGCTTCAAGCGGGGCGTAAACAATGGCAGTCATAAGTCCACAGGCTCAGGGGAGGGGCGCGCAGTATAAATAACTAAAAGGCAGATTTCTGCGGGTTATCTGAATAGTGTGGGTGATCTATATTCGGAATTAAAGGGTACACATACGCATTCATTTCGAAATAACCGACTTTAAATGAAAGTTCACCATGGATCAGTGCTATACCTCAGTGAACAACCCTGGTTACTGGAGTGCATAACATGTCCAAAGGTATGGATTCAAAGAAAGCAGCGAAGAAAAAGCCGGCTAAAACAGCCGATGAAAAACGCGCTGACAAGAAAGCCAAAAAAACTGACACCGGATTGTTTGGTCATTAAGTGGATTTACCGGGGCTCGCTCCTCGGGGCCCTGTCACTTTTAATACTGCATCATCCATTTGGTAAATTTTTAAAGCGTGAGCGTTCCGTCGCAGGTTGATGGCCATTTGCTTGCGCGCGTCATTTGGCTAGCTATGCTCCATGTTTACGGGGTCGTAGCCATAAGTGCTCAAACCCTCGAAGTGCGTACAGCTCTAACGTTAAGAGTGAGATACCCAGCTGATTGGCTGCGTCTTGAAACTTTTGAATTATCAATAGACAGCACCTCCAGGGATTGAGCCATGTTTAATTCGCATCGCAAAGCCGATCTGCTCGAAAATCAACGTCTTAGCGGCTTATTAAATGACATGGCCGCCAAAGTGCAGGCTATCAGCCGTTCCATGGCAATTATTGAGTTCGCCCCTGACGGCACCATTCTGGATGCCAACGAGAATTTTTGTCGGGTTGTGGGTTATTCCGCTGACGAGATTCGGGGCAAGCACCATCGGCTATTTTGCGAAGCGGCTTACGTAAAATCCAGTGAGTACAACAATTTCTGGCGGGACCTGGCCCGAGGCGAACCTTTGAGCGGCACCTTTTCACGGCTCGACAAGGCGGGGCGTGAGGTGTGGCTGGAAGCCAGCTACATGCCCATCGTCGGCGCTGACCAGCACGTTGTGCGTGTCATCAAGGTGGCTTCGGATGTCACAGATCGAATCAATAAAGAACATGAAACCCAGAGCATCGTAAACGCCCTGAGCCGGTCGATGGCGGTGATCGAGTTTTCACCGGATGGGCGGGTAATCAATGCCAACCAGAACTTCCTCGACACCATGCATTACTCGCTGAGCGAAATTGTCGGCCAGCATCACAGCATGTTCTGTCGTCGAAGCGAGGCCGAGTCAGCCGGCTACAAGGCTTTCTGGGCCTCGCTCAATCGCGGCGAGTACCATTCCAGGCGATTTGAGCGGGTCGACAAACACGGTCATACGGTGTTTCTCGAGGCCTCCTACAACCCGATCTTCGATGCCAGGGGGCGCCTGTACAAAGTGGTGAAATTCGCCAGTGATATCACTGCTCAGGTCACCAACCTGCAGACTGCCGCCGAATCGGCCCACAGCACTTCAGTGCAAAACGATGCCTGTGCGCAGAAGGGCTCGCAGGTGGTTCAGCAAACCGTGCAAATCATCGAGGCCATTTCCAAAGACCTTAATGAAGCGGCGCAGAGCATTGATGCGGTAAGCAAGCAGTCGGACAGTATCGGCAAGATCGTGCAGACCATTCGTGGTATTGCGGATCAAACCAATTTACTGGCGCTCAATGCCGCGATCGAGGCAGCGCGGGCGGGGGAGCACGGGCGCGGCTTTGCCGTGGTGGCCGATGAGGTCAGAAGCCTTGCGGCGCGCACCAGTGCGGCCACCCTGGAAATTGTCGAAGTGGTGCGTCGAAATCATGATCTGTCGCTGAGCGCTGTGACCAGCATGCAGTCGAGCCTTAGCCGCACAGGGCTTGGTGTTGAGCTGGCAAATGAGGCCGGGGAAGCGATTCTGGAAATCCAGCAAGGCTCCCGGCATGTGGTCGATGCCATCAGCCAGTTCAACTCGACGTTGCAACTGCATTAAAGCTGTACTGTGTACATGATGAGGGTGAGGGGCTTTAACTGCTTTCACGCACCATCAGTTCAAAGCCCATGTCCTGCACAGGGTTGGCAACTTTATTGCCTGCCATCAGTGTCAGCATCTGCTCGGCTGCGCGACGGCCAATGGCTTCCCGGGGCGTACGAATACTGCTCAGGCGAGGCACCATAAACTCTGAAGACGGCAAGTCGTTAAAGCCCAGTACGGCGATTTGCTCCGGGATTTTGATGCCGATGCGTGCAGCCTCAAGCAAGGCGCCCTGGGCCAGGTCGTCGTTGCCGAAAAAGATCGCATCCACTTGTGGATGGCTGGCGAGCAATTGCAGGAACAATTCGCCCCCCAGGCCAACCGAAGACGGACGTGGCGTCAGTACTTCAAGATCAGGGTTGTACAGTCCGGCTTCCTGCAAAGTGCGGCGATAACCCTCACCGCGCAGCAACGTGCGTTGATCGAGCTGGGCGCCGATATAGGCCAGATGTCTGCGGCCACGGGAGATCAAGTGCCGGGCAGCTGTTTCACCGGCCTGCAGCTGTGAAAAGCCGACGCAGTTCAAGCCCTCGGCGGCATCCAGCTCCATCATGTACACGCAGGGTACATTGCTGGTCTCGATCATCCGCCGTGAGCTTTCCGAACGATCAAAACCGGTCAGCAGCAGCCCTCGGGGCTGGTAGGCCATATAGTTGCGCAGCAAATTTTCTTCTTCGTCACGGGAATAGTGGAAGTTGCCGATCAATACTTCAAAGCCACGGGGGCGCAACACGTCATGGATGGCTTCGAGGGTGTCTATAAAAAGCAGGTTGGACAGCGAAGGTACCAGCACCACGACAGAATGACTCTGCGCCGAAGCTAGCGCGCGGGCGGCGGGATTGACCACATAGTTCAGCTCGTCGGCGGCAACACGGACCTTTTCGGCCAGCTTCGTGGCAACGCTGCTGATACCGCGCAGGGCTCGCGAGGCGGTGATGGGGCTGACCCCCGCAAGGCGGGCAACTTCGTTAAGGGTGGGGCGACCCGTGGTCCGGGTGTTTTTATCGTTTTTGGAGGTGGTCATCAGGGCGGCTTGCCAAACAAAAAACAAGTCACTAAGGTAGCGCTGTCCTGGCGGACCCGCAATTGCCTGATTGCGTGTAAATCAGTTACCCCAGCTTTGTATGTCGAGAGCGTCTCCGCGTCTCCCCATAAAAATGAGAAATAGACGTCGGTAGCCTAAGCTTTGTGCTTTGCTTTCAAGTATTGAACGCATGAACAAAGACAGCGCTGTCTACGGACTGAGGTGTTTCATGAGTCAACCTATCACTGCTCTGGTCATCATGGGTGTTGCCGGCTGCGGCAAATCCAGCGTTAGCCAGGCATTGTGCCAGCTCAATGGCGCGACCCCGATTGAAGGCGATGCGTTTCACCCGGCGGCCAACATTGCCAAGATGAGTGCCGGTATTCCCTTGACCGATGAAGACCGTGCCGGCTGGCTTGACAGCCTGTGCGACGAATTGCGTCGTGCGGTTGCCAGTGGTCAGCGCCCGGTGCTGACCTGTTCGGCACTCAAGCTGCGTTATCGCGAGCGTTTACGCAGTGCGGTAGATGGTCTGGGTTTTGTGTTTCTGGAGCTGACCCCTGAGGTGGCGGCTGCCCGGGTGGCCGATCGTCCGGGGCACTTTATGCCCAAGACCCTGATCGACAGCCAGTTCGCTGCGCTTGAATCACCGACCAATGAATCCTTGGTGCTGACTCTGAATGCAGCCCAGATGAACGTTAAGCAATTAGCAAGCGCCGCCCGAGACTGGTGGTGCGAGCAGACGGTAATGGCAACTTCATGATGTTGTTTCAAACAGATAGCGCTATCTGCCTCGGCTGTAGCGGCACCCCCGTACTTGATAACAACAAAAAGGCAGGAGACGCCCCATGCTAGGCATGTCCCATAATACGTTTCTGCTGCTTGATGCAGTGGTGACCATTATCGGCCTGATCGTACTGATCACCCGATTCAAACTGCACCCCTTTATTGCCTTGATCATCGCCTCTGCGTTTCTGGGGCTGACGGCCGGCATGCCTGCCAACCTGATCATCAAGTCGTTCCAGGACGGTTTTGGCGGCGTGTTGGGCTTTGTCGGGATCATCCTGGCGCTGGGCACCATGCTTGGCAAAATGATGGCCGATTCCGGTGGTGCTGACCAGATCGCCCGTACCCTGATCCGTGCCTTCGGCAAGGACAAGGTGCAGTGGGCAATGATGTTTGCCGCCTTTCTGGTCGGTATTCCATTGTTCTTCGAAATCGGCTTTGTACTGCTGATTCCGCTGGTGTTTATCGTTGCGCGACGTACTGGCGTGTCGATCATCAAGATCGGTATCCCGCTGCTCGCCGGCTTGTCGGCTGTTCACGGGCTGGTACCGCCGCACCCGGGCCCGCTGCTGGCCATTGGCGTGTTTGGTGCCGACATCGGCAAGACCATTCTGTACGGCCTGATTGTTGCTCTGCCTACCGCGATCATTGCCGGACCGATTTACGGTACGTTTATCGCCAAGTACATCCCGGGCCATGCATCCCAGGACCTCATGGATCAACTGGCCAGTGAGCCGGAATCCAGCACCTTGCCGAGTTTTTCCATCACCCTGATCACCGTGCTGTTGCCGGTATTCCTGATGCTGCTCAAGACGTTCGCCGACGTGGCGCTGCCCGATGGCAACTTCTTCCGTGTGTGGATGGACATGATCGGCCACCCGATCAGTGCGCTGTTGCTGGCATTGCTGCTGGCGCTGTACACCTTTGGCGCCCGCCAGGGTATCGACTCCAAACGCATCCTCAAGCTGCTGGACGCGAGCCTGGCTCCTACCGCAGCGATCATTCTGATCATTGGTGCGGGCGGCGGTTTCAAGCAGATGCTGGTAGCCAGCGGTGTGGGTGACGTGATCGGCCATATGGCGGTAAACGCGCAAATCTCGCCGATTTTGCTGGCCTGGCTGGTGGCTGCGGTGATTCGTATCGCGACGGGTTCTGCGACCGTAGCGACCATTACCGGGGCGGGGATTGTGTTGCCGGTGGTGGACATGATTCCAGGTGTGAACCGTGAGCTGCTGGTACTGGCAACCGGCGCAGGCTCGTTGATCCTGTCTCACGTCAACGACGCAGGTTTCTGGCTGGTGAAGCAGTACTTCAACATGACCGTGGCTGAAACCTTCAAGACCTGGACCGCGATGGAAACCATCCTCTCGGTTGTAGGTTTGATCTTTATTCTGCTGCTGTCGTTGGTGGTTTAAAGCACCAATAAACCTGTGGGAGCTGGTTTACCAGCTCCCACAGTCGTTTTAGCCAGCGTTAAAGCCATCAGCGCGGAACATAGCGCGAATCCCACGCAGCGCCTGACGAATGCGATCCTGATTTTCAATCAGGGCAAAGCGCACATGGTCGTCACCATATTCACCAAAGCCTACCCCCGGTGAAACACAGACCTTGGCATCCGCCAACAGCTTCTTGGCGAATTCCAGTGAGCCCAGGTGGGCGTAGTGTTCGGGAATCTTGGCCCAGATATACATCGAAGCCTTCGGGTTTTCGACCATCCAGCCCAGTTCGTGCAGCCCTTTGACGATCACGTTACGGCGCTGACGATACTGTTCGGCAATATCCTTCACACATTGCTGGTCACCCTCAAGTGCAGCAATTGCCGCCACTTGCAGCGGGGTAAAGGTGCCGTAGTCGTGGTAACTCTTGATTCGCGCCAGAGCATTGACCAGCTCAGGATTGCCCACCATAAAACCGATACGCCAGCCTGCCATGTTGTAGCTTTTGGACAGCGTGAAGAACTCCACGGCGATGTCCTTGGCGCCCGGTACTTGCATGATCGAAGGCGCTTTCCAGCCGTCATAGACGATATCGGCGTAGGCCAGATCGTGCACAACCAGCACATCATATTGCTTGGCCAGGGCCACCACGCGCTCGAAGAAATCCAGTTCGACACACTGCGCCGTCGGGTTGGACGGGAAGCCCAGGATCATCATTTTCGGTTTGGGGATGGAGCCGCGGATAGCTTTTTCCAGCTCGGCAAAAAAGTCCACGCCGGGGATCAGCGGTACCGAACGCACCTGGGCACCGGCAATCACGGCACCGTAGATATGAATCGGGTAGCTGGGGTTGGGCACCAGCACGGTGTCGCCCTGATCCAGGGTGGCAAGCATCAAGTGCGCCAGGCCTTCCTTGGAGCCGATGGTGACAATGGCTTCGTGCTCGGGATCGATCTCAACGTTATAACGGTCGGCATACCAGCGCGAAATGGCCCGGCGCAGGCGTGGAATTCCCCGCGAAGTCGAGTAGCCGTGAGTGTCTTCACGCTGCGCGACGGTGCAGAGTTTTTCGACGATGTGGGGAGGTGTCGGGCCGTCAGGGTTACCCATGCTGAAGTCGATGATGTCTTCGCCACGACGACGGGCGGCCATCTTCAGCTCGGCAGTGATATTGAAAACATAGGGGGGGAGTCGATCTATGCGCGCAAAGCGTCGCGGCGAACCTTGGTCTGCCATGTGTGCCTCTGATACGTAAGCGCCCGGAACCGTCCGAGCGACGTTGACCACTGCGGTGGTCTGGACGAAACAATACGGGCGCTGATGACCTTTTGTCTAGGTGCTGTCAGCGTCTATTTTTCGCTGATCCGACCTGTATGTGGTTTTGTTCCTATACTCAGATGCTAGGTTTCCTACTTCCTCCATCGAGCATGCCCCATGGACCAACTAAAAAAGTTCGAGCTGTCAGCGCCGCGATTTGCCAAAGGCCAGTTTCAATTGATCGCGGGTTTGGGTGGCCGTTTCACTGAGGAGAGCGTTGATCGAATCCCGCTGTTATGGGAAAAATTCATTCCCGAAATCGGCAAAGTACCAAGCCAAATTGGCGATGAAACCTACGGTGTTTGTTGTAATCCTGATGGCGAGGGTGGTTTTGAATACATTGCTGGCGTGGCTATCAGCAAGCTTGATGATCTGCCTGAGCGGTATCGCTGGATTGAACTGCAGGAGCAGTCTTACGCGGTCTTTGAGCATCACGGGGCATTGGACACGCTTGGTCAGACCTTTCAGGCGATCTGGAAAGACTGGTTGCCAAATTCGGGCTACCAAGCCGCTGATGCGCCCGAGTTCGAGCGCTACAGCGCAGACTTCAATGCGGACACCGGTACGGGGCTGCTGGAAATCTGGCTGCCGATCAAAAAGCCTGCTTAGCTTGCCTGCAACTGCAGGGGCAGCATGGGGGCCAGCGACAGCACCAACCGTCGCTCACCACGATAGGCCTCGCCTTGCTCGACCCAGCCCTGGCTCAGATAAAAAGCCATGGCGCTGGTATTGAACGGGCTGACCGAGAGCATCAATTGGCGAATCTCGGGCCATATCTGTTCAATGGCCCTGGCCAGCTCGCGCAAACAGGCCTTGCCCAATCCCTGGCCCTGAGCACGGCTGTCGACCTGTAGTGCGTGCAAGGTGGCGCAGCCCGGCTCGGCCCAGTGGGCCAGAAGCGGCTCGCGCTTGAGAAGCAAAAATGCCACTGGCAACTCGTCGTTGAGCAGCACCAGCCCTTTGATGCCCGCCTGCGGCTGGACCGGCAACGAGTGCAGGGCAGACTCGATGGTGCCGCAAAAAGCAATCTGCTCAGGGCGAACTTCTATCTCGCGCAGTTGCTCGCGCTGGCGGGGTGTCAGGTCTTCATAAGCGCATAGGCGGGTGTTCATGTCGGGTTTCTGTCGAGGCGCAATAGGAGGCATCTGACAGGCAGTGTCAGTAGCCGCTGAACAGCGCGTCAGTTTCTACCCATCACGGTTCTAAATACAGATTTATTCGTGGATCAGCGCCCGGTGCCGGACTTGCGGCGTAGAGAGGGCAGCAACATGCCGACGTTTTTTTGATAAACCCGGTACTTGTCTCCAAACAGCTCAACCAGATCTTTCTCTTCCAGTTGGGTGCCGATCAGAATGTAAAGGGTACTTGTCAGTGCAAACACCAGGTGCCCGACACTCATCTCGGGCGTTACCCAGAAAGCGATCAGGAATCCCAGATACAACGGGTGACGCACGAGCTTGTAGAGCGCGGGGGTTCTGAATGCGTTGTTTACGGGTTTTGGTTGGCGCAGGGTGTCAAAGGGCTGTTTGACGCCAAACAATTCGAAGTGGCTGATCATGAAAGAGGCCAGCAGCACCAACCCCCATCCGAACCAGTACAGCGTGACAAGTAACCCCGCAAACAAGGGCGACTGTACACTCCAGACACTGATATCGATCGGCTGCCACAGCCAGCATATAAGCGCCAGCACCGCACTGGAGGCCAGGACATAAGTGGCCCGTTCAATAACTGGCGGTATGACATGACACCACCTGCGCTTGAAGCTTTTGCGCGCCATGATGCTGTGTTGCAGGGCAAATACGGTGATCAGCAGCACATCGACCACAAGCGCCCAGGGCCATGCCAGGCCAGATCCCGAATCGATACTTTTCGGGACGACGACATTCCCCAGAAAACCTATCAGATAAACAAATGTCAGTAGAAAAAACAGATAGCTGAACAGGCTATAGAGCAGCGCTGCGAGTTTTTCAGTACGGCTGGTTGAACGCGGTTTCAGCTCAATTTTGGTGTGCATGAACGACTCCTTTCGAACATGGCGAAATTTCAATTAAAACGTCTACAGCCAGTACCTTAGCCCCTATATGGCAAATGGCTAGCGTCGCGGCCGGGCGGTCATAAGATGTCGTCTCACATACCAGTCGAGGGCGTCAGAGCATCAGGGCAGCGCCATGCTGAAGGTGAAGACTGTGCCTTGGTCCTGGTCCGAGGTGACTTCCATATGGCCGCCGTGGGACAGGGCGATCTGGCTGGCAATATACAGCCCAAGGCCAAGTCCGGCCTGGGGAGTGTCGGTGGCCGGGCGTGAGTAGGGTTTGAACAAATGCGGCAGTTGTTCGGCCGGGATGGGCTCGCCCTGGTTGCAGATCCTCAGGGTGAATACCCCATTGAGTACCAGTGCCGAGATGTCAACGGGCCCGTCGGGGCAGCCATGGGTGATGGCATTGGTCAACAGGTTGGAGAGCAGTTGGGCCAGGCGGCCGCTGTCACAGCGGATGCCCTCAAGTGGCCCTATGTCTGAGCGGATGGAACGTTGCGCATGAACGTTTTGCAGTTCCGAGATGACATGGATGAAGACCTAGTCGAGATCGGGGCACTCGCGCAGCGTCAGCGGGATGCCGCTACCGAGCCGTCCGCGGGCAAAGTCCATAACGTCCTCAACCAGCTGCGAGGCACGGTTTCCGCAGCTCAGGATATGCTTGACCAGGACATCGGTGGAGGGGTCTGGGCGCACCCGTAGCAAGCGCTCTGCGGCTGTGGTGATGGCGAATAACGGGTTGCGCAGGTCATGGCCTATAACAGCGATAAATTGCTCGCGCAGCTCTGCGGTTTCACGCTCCTGCTCCAACGCGGTTTCTGTACGTTGCAGGTTTTCTTCGGCGTCAATTTGCAGCGACAGCAGGCGTGCGAATGACTCCATTGTGGACTGGATCGTACTGTTCCTGAGGCTTGCAGGCTCGGGGTCGAGTGCGCACAGGGTGCCGAAAAAACTACCGTCAGTGCGCCATACCGGAATCGTGATGTAGCTTTCGAAGCGATAAATCCGCGGCGTGTGATGGTGTTGGTACAGCGGATCGGCGCTGGCTTTATCAATGATGATCGGCAGGTGCGAGTTCATGCTTTCAAAGCACAGGGTGCTGACCAGGTCCAGCTCGCCACCGGACTGCAAACCGAAACCCAGCTTGTCGAGTACCGCGCAGGCGGTCCAGGTGGTCTGGGTGACACGGGCAACGGCAGCAAAGCGCATACCGGTCATTTCCGTAATCACCTGCAACATTGCAGGTACGGCACTGATCCGGTTAATTGTCGCGATATCGTCAGCCGTGCCGTGCGTCATGGTAAAAGCTCGAGCTCAAAAAGATGATTCTAGCCAGAACACTTGAGCGCGGCACTTATTCCTAAGCAAGCGCTAAATAAAAAGGCCGCGCCACCCATGAAGAGTGGCGCAGCCTTTTATTCAAATCAACTCAGGTGTCTTGTTTGTCTTGCAGCACTTCGCCGGTTTTTGCGTCGAGATCTACGTCCCATTTGATGCCTTTGGTATCGCGCAATTCAACTTCATACACCAGCTTGCCGTAGGAGTGATCAAGCTCGGTATCGAGAATGGTCGCGCCAGGGTGTTTGTCCAGTGCTGCTTGATTCAACTTTTCAAACGAGGTGATTTCACCCGATTTGATCAGGCCCGGGATATGGTCCGGGCGTACATCGGCCTGAGCAATACCGGCAGTCAGAGCCAGGGCAACAGTTGCAAATACCAGATTAAGTTTTTTCATGTTGAGTCCCTTTGGGTTGATCTGTTCAAGTGGGATCAGATTAACCGGCGCAACTTAACTCACCCTTAATTTTCGCCCCTTGCCGGCTTGCAGGTTAAAAGCCATTTTTCTCCAGCAACTGATTGACGCTTTGTGGCACCGGGCGCTGGTAATACGTGAGCAACTCGCTGGCGCGGTTGGTGAAGATGCCGTCGACACCTGCGTCCATTGCCTTTTTGAAGTCAACGGGGGCATCGAGGGTGTAAACATGTACCAGCATGCCCCGGTCATGGGCGGCGCTGTTCATCCAGGGCTGGATCAGGTCGAAGAAGCTCTGGTCACCCCCGTGGGTCAAGGCTGCCGAAGGGCCTGTACCGATGGCACCGTTGGCCTTGGCAAAGTCGAGCCACTGGATGAATTCGGCTTTGTCCTTGGGTTGCTGTTTGGCGTAGTACGCGGCTTTATCCTTTTCGCCGGAGTCGGCGAAACTGACTGAGGTGTTGGGCTTCATGCCGCCTTCACCTACCCATAACAGCAGGATCTTCGGCGTGTCGGGCATTTCTTTTTGCAGCAGCTCAAGGCTGTTTTTGTCGAAGGTTTGCAACATGACCCGGCCTTTGCCCTGGCCGACCAGTGGTTTGCCTTCCGCCTCTGCCGAGGCAACGGGCTCAAGCCAGCCGCGTTCGCTCAACTTGTTTTTCAGATCGTGTTCAAGGCCCGGGAACTGCCTGGGCTCTTTGGTTTCGATGTAGAGGCCCGGTTTGTACTGTGGATTGCCCTGGGCGATATCGATAATTTCGTCCAGGGTCAGGATCGGCAGCCCGACATAGGACGGGCGCGCGCGATCCGGATAAGCCTGGTTGAACCAACTGCCAGCATCCAGGGTTTTAAGCTCGGCCAGGGTAAAGGCGCTGGCCGGGCTGTCCTTGCGTTGCGGAAACTTTTTGGCGACGTCAGTGGTGCGCAACAGGCTGTTGTCATGCAGCGCAAACAGAACGCCGTCCTTGCTGCGTTGCAGGTCCATTTCCAGATAGTCAGCCCCCAGATCCCTGGCAAGGGTGTAGGCGGCAGCGGTTGATTCCGGAGCATCGAAGGACGCACCGCGATGGGCGATCACCGCCGGGCGCGGTATGCCGTGAGCGTTGGCCAGTGCCGCCTCGGTCGCATTGGACGCGCCAGCATTCTGTACGCCACCCAAGCCCAGGAGCAGGCTCAGCAGCAGGGCGTTTTTGCCAAAAGTGTCAGGCATTGGTTGAGTTCCTTTCAATCATAAAAGCAGAGGGTGTTTTTTAGCGGTTTTTCGTGAAGATGTGCAGTATTCTTGGCCACATCAACGTCCCCGGCAGAGGGGCAGGCAATCGAACTTGCGTGTAAACCACCGTCCCGGAGCCTTTCAGGCTCATCAGTGAGGTTTACCATGCGTATCACTTCGCAACTCATCTGTCAGGCCGCCGACCTACTTAGCGGCTTTGTTGGTTTCAATCGTAAGACAGGCCAGCACATTGTCCGTTTCAGTGAAGATTCATTTGGAATGGATGTCGCCGACGACAACATCACGCCCACCAGCGAGTTTGTCTGGCAGGCCGATGGTGCTGGCACCATGACTCTCAAGCGCGAGTTGATTCAGTTGTTGCTGGATCAGAATATCGATGACCGCCTGAACATCACCGAGCCCTTGAGGGTGTATATGCAGCGCCAGGATGTGCCCGAGATCTCGGCCTTGCGTCGCTGCATCAGTTGAATAGCGCTGCCCGGGCCCTGTTTCTATACCGGATCATTGCTCAGCTGTGATTCAGCAAGGGTGTCTGCTGCGCCAACACTGATTTTGTTGCGCCCCGTATTCTTTGCGATATACAGCGCTTTGTCTGCCTCGTTCAGCCACGTGCTGGCCTGGAGGAGTTCGGGGCGGCAAGTGGCAAGCCCGATACTCAGGCTAACGCACAGGCCGGGCTCGTCGGCGTGTTGATAGTTGTCAATCACGTGGCGCAGCCGTTCCATGATTTCCCGGGCCTGGTCCAGGGTGCGATTAGGCAGGATGACGCAGAATTCATCACCGCCGTAGCGGCCTGCAAGGTCTTCAGTGCGCAAATTGTCCTTGAGCTCCTTGCTGAGCTGGCGCAATACACTGTCGCCGACAATATGCCCGTAGGTGTCGTTGATCTGTTTGAAGTGATCGATATCAATCAGCGCCAGAGTCGCCGGAGAATTGCGCTCCAGACTTTGCTGGAAACTGAGTTGCAGCAGGTCTTTCCATGAGCCGTGATTAAGCAGCCCGGTCAGGCTATCGGTGCGGCTGAGGGTACTGAGGGTGCGTTTATGCTCGGCCAGGGTGATTGCCAGACCATAGCTGACCATGCCTACAGCAAAAGGGTAAAGAATCAGCACGGGTACGCAGGCATAGACCTGCAGGCTGGTGGTATGGGGTGTAAACGCAAAGCCGAACAGCAGCAACGCAACCAGGGCGCCTGCCAGCTGCGCCAGCGCTCCGCGAACCAGCAGTTTTGGCCCTCCGGCAGCAACGTTGTGCATGGTCATCATCGACACGATGATCACCGTAGGCAGCGGATTGAACTCGATAGCCGCCGCCCAAAACCCTCCGCACAGGGAATCAATCAAAATATTTCGACGTTCAGCCCGGTAGGGATAGGTTGCACGCGATGACAATTGATAGGCCAGGTGAGGCCATACGAACGCGTTTAGCAGCAGTAGTGGCCAAACCCATATGGATCTGTCGAGGGGGTAGAGGGCGGCCATTAGCCCGATACTGCCAAACCCTGAGCCAATCACTCGCGGCGCATAAATACGCTTGGCGAACGACAACCCTTTGCCTCTTTTATTGTCCATGTCTATCTGCGCAAGATGTGCGGGCGGAGTTTCTGGCAACTGCCGGGTACTGCATTATCGATTGTTGGCTGGTCGGTCAGCCTTGTCGAGAATACACCCCATCTGTTCCGAAAATTCTGAAACAGTTATGGGGACTAGATTAGCTTATTAAGTCGAGGGCAAGCTGCGGCGCAGAAGGATGCCAGTAGAATGTCGATCATCCTCTAACAGGCCTGTAAACAGAGTATTAATCACTTTTGACTGGAGCCTTCAAGCCATGGCACTCGACTCAAGCAGTGCAGAGGGGCCTAAGCCCGCTGAGCGTCATAAAGGTGCATTTCAAAATGCTGGCGTCAGGCCGCCTTCCAGTATCGGCAAAACCTTGGGCATTTTTTGGAGAATGATATTCCAAAAGCCTGCGAGCACTCGCCCTGCAGGTGTGATCCCGGTCAAACCGCTGACCCGTGAGCAATTGGACGAGGCTGCGGATTTCAGTGTGTACCGGTTGGGTCACTCGACTCTGCTGCTCAAGCTCAAGGGAAAGTACTGGTTGACCGACCCGGTCTATGCTGAGCGTGCATCGCCGTTCCAGTGGGCTGGCCCCAAGCGCTTCCATGCGCCGCCCATCAGCCTTGATGAGCTCCCGCCACTGGAAGCAGTGATTCTTTCCCACAATCATTACGATCACCTGGACCAAAAAACCGTATTGCAACTGGCCGCCAAAACACAGCAGTTTTTGGCGCCGCTGGGTGTGGGCGACTTGCTGGTCAAATGGGGAGTACCAGCCAGCAAGGTTCAGCAACTAAATTGGTGGCAGGGCACCCAACTTGCAGGTATCCGCTTTGTCGCGACTCCTTCCCAGCACTTTTCAGGCCGCGGCCTGTTTGATCATAACCAGACGCTTTGGGCATCCTGGGTGATGATCATTGATGACGTGCGAATCTTCTTCAGTGGAGACTCAGGTTACTTCGACGGTTTCAAGCTGATCGGCGAGCAGTTTGGGCCATTTGATCTGACCCTGATGGAGACGGGTGCCTACAACACCGACTGGCCCGATGTGCATATGCAGCCCGAACACAGCCTGCAAGCGCACAACGACCTCAACGGGCGTTGGTTGTTACCTATTCACAACGGCACCTTTGATCTGGCTTTTCATGCCTGGTTCGAGCCGTTTGAGCGCATTGTGGCGTTGGCAGAGCAACGCAAAGTGCTGATTACAACGCCACAAATGGGTGAGGCTTTCAATCTGCTAACCCCTCACCGGGGCCATGCCTGGTGGCTTGAGGTAGAAACTCCAGGGCAATAGGGCCGTATTTCACTCGATCAGAGCAAAATCTTCGCGCCCCATCGGGTCTGGTGTTGTGCCGCGAACATTTCCCCCGCGACCGGGGGTAAAGCCGGGAAAGAACACCAGGCCCTGCGCCTCAAGGCTATAGGCCAGGGCCAGCCGGGTTACGTCGCGAACGGGGGCTTGTGACTCGAAGCGTTCAATGGCCGAGACTGAAACCCCGGACTGCTCACTCAGGTACTCGCGATTCCAGCCCAGCATTTCGCGGGCCTGCGAGCAGTGCAGCGGGGTAAATTGATTGATGACGATACGTTCAAACGTACTGCGCGTGGCTGAATGAGGCATGGGTTTCTCCAGGGCTGAGTCAGTGCTTGAAAATGTACTGTGTTTTTATACAGCTATCTTGGTGCCGGAACAAACTCATTTTTTGATAAGTGCCGAGGGGCGAAATCTGTTGTCTGGCTGCATTTTTATGAGCTTTTGCGCGAAGAGCATGGGTCGAAAATTTCGATAGTGGGGTGTGTGTAATCTTTTCGCGGAAAACGCCCATGTTGCTCACGTCATCGCGGGGACACGGTTAGCAGAGCTTTCTTCGTTGAAATCAGAAAAGTCCTAACTCTTTTATTTTAAATAAGCTTAAGACTGGTTCCCATATCAGGGATGTCCCAGTGCTTAGCCTGCACATTGACGCTATCAAAATATAATGCCCATAAAGTTTGCACACTTGTATCTGTTGAAGCAGCCATCACCTTCTACGAAGACACCCACGTTGTGTTCAGGGTGGGAGCCTTGCGGCGAAAATCAGCAATAAGTCAGTTGCAAAAGGTATCTGGGGTTTTCTCTGTCGCTGGGTGTGTGCGGTTAATGTAAAAGAAAACTTTTAAACAGTTTTTCAGTGGTCGGATGATGACTGTTTAAACGTTTACCCTTATCTGCAAGAACGGTATAAAAAAGATGATGGAAGCCATAGGTGAGCCCACTAACAGTATCAATCAACTCCTGTATTTGCTGTATGGCGGCAAAGAAGTTTATCGGTTTGAAGCAAAATTCAGTATTTTGTCGGCGTTGCGCTACAGAAAAGATCCGGCTGACTTTACGATCACACTGATGACTGATCAGCCTGAGGCATTTGATGGCTGGCCTGTGAGCGTGTTGCCTCTGAGCGTTGAGGTGCTGGACGCCTGGCAAGGGGCAGGCGGTTATTATCACCGGCGTAAGGCTTGCGCTATCCAGGCGGGCGTTGCGCTGTCTGGCAAAACCATTTTCGTTGATACCGATACGGTTTTTTTCAAAGATCCGGCCCAGTTGTTTAAACGGGTCTCTGACAATCATTTTTTGATGGATAAGTTTGAGTTGAGTTGGGCAGATGCTTCCCGGCGTCTGGGGTTTCGTAAACTGGTTACACAGCTCGACGCTGAAAATAAAGCCCCCGCACCGTGGTTGAAACTGTTCAATAGTGGGGTTTGCGGGATGACCAAAACCAACGGTCATATTTTTGAAGGCGTAATTAGTTTGATTGATCAATGGGCTCATCATGGAGCAACACTTCTTACGATTGAGCAAATTGCTATATCGTTTATGCTGCATGGTCGAAAAGTGATTGCGGCCAATGACTGCATTAATCATTACTTCTCGGTGAAGCACTATCACCATGCAATGTACCGGGTTTTTTTTAATAAGCAGGGTGAGGGCTATCGTGAGGGTTTACCGCAAGCATCATTTGCCGTTCCTGACCGTCTTCCCAGGGTCTCGCTGCGTCATCGTTTACAGCTGAGGTGGAAATTGAGGGGGCAATGCAGTACCTCTCGAAAAAATTGCCAAACTCTATCTGCTGGGTAAGGCGGGTAGCCAATTACCCTATCTTGAGGCGTGTAAGCCTCTTTGGTGGGCTGTAGCCGTTGAGGAGCTGAGAAATCTGGAAGCTGCTGGGAAGTCTCACACGAAACTCGCCGCACTATGGCAGGCGGATTCCGGCTTTTTGAGTTTAATAAAGGGTAATTGAAAATTTCGATGCCAATAAAAAGGGCCAACATGGTTGGCCCTTTTTATTTACCCGGTGTGGCTTTAACCAACCCGGTGTATCAATCCCAGCTCAATGCACCGCCGGTTTGGTATTCGATGACCCGTGTTTCGAAGAAGTTTTTCTCTTTCTTCAAATCCATGATTTCGCTCATCCATGGGAACGGGTTAGTCGTGCCCGGGTATTCTTCTTTCAGGCCGATTTGCGACAGGCGGCGGTTGGCGATGAACTTGAGGTAGTCTTCCATCATCGCTGCGTTCATGCCCAATACGCCGCGTGGCATGGTGTCACGTGCGTATTCGATTTCCAGCTGGGTGCCTTGCAGAATCATCTGCGAAGCTTCTTCCTTCATTTCAGCGTCCCACAAGTGCGGGTTTTCGATTTTGATCTGGTTGATCACGTCGATGCCGAAGTTCAGGTGCATGGATTCGTCGCGCAGGATGTACTGGAACTGCTCGGCAACCCCGGTCATTTTGTTGCGACGACCCATCGACAGGATCTGCGTAAAGCCGCAGTAGAAGAAGATGCCTTCCAGAACGCAGTAGTAGGCGATCAGGTTGCGCAGCAGCTCTTTGTCGGTTTCGACAGTACCGGTTTCGAACTTCGGATCAGAGATCGAACGGGTGTATTTCAGGCCCCAGGTAGCTTTTTTAGCAACCGACGGGATCTCGTGGTACATGTTGAAGATCTCGCCTTCATCCATGGCCAGCGATTCGATGCAGTACTGGTAGGCGTGGGTATGGATCGCCTCTTCGAAAGCCTGGCGCAGGATGTACTGGCGGCACTCCGGGTTGGTGATCAGGCGGTATACGGCCAGTACCAGGTTGTTGGCTACCAGGGAGTCGGCAGTCGAGAAGAAGCCCAGGTTGCGCATCACGATGCGGCGCTCGTCGTCGGTCAGGCCTTCCGGGTTTTTCCAGAGGGCGATGTCGGCGGTCATGTTGACTTCTTGCGGCATCCAGTGGTTTGCGCAACCGTCCAGGTATTTCTGCCACGCCCAGTCGTACTTGAACGGTACGAGCTGGTTCAGGTCGGCGCGGCAGTTGATCATCATTTTTTCGTCAACCGCTACACGGGCGGAAGCGCCTTCGAGTTCGGCCAGACCTTCAGCAATGTCGAGGTTGTCCAGCGCGGCTTTGGCACGAATGATCGCGGCCGAGTCGGTAGCCGTGACTGCGCGGGCTTCCTGGGCAGCTACGCCGCCAGCGGCGTCGAGGCGGTCCATGTTGGCTTCGGTTGCGTGGCCTGCGTTGGCGCCTTTAACAGCGACTTCGCCTTCGTCTTCTTTGTCGAATTCGTCCCAGCTCAGCATGACGTGTCGTCTCCTGCGTGAGGGCCTGATAGCTGCGTGAAAACACTTATGGTTTGGTTTTTACGCGGCCATAGGCCACTTGGATCTAAGAAATGTTGCTTGCAGTAGCGTTGTGCTCACGCAAAAACATGAATGTGTACGTTGGCTTGTACCGCTGTCGTTCAGGGAAGGAGGTCGTGCCTGCACTTGCCCTGGGCCTTGAGGCCGTAGCAGCGTGGTTTTTTAGCCCGCGAAGGGGAGATGCCAAGCCTTTTTGATGGCCGCAGTATAAGGCTTTTGCACAAGGTATTTCAGCCAGTTTTTTTGCTGGAGATGCGACGAAACGCCCTAAATTTGTCCAGGGCTTAAGCAAGGCTGCGGCTGGGCGAGGGTTTGCCGGGGCAGAAGTTTTTTTGTCATGGGTCTGGGCGACCAAATGACCTGTGGCATGAGCGGGAGGGAAGGGAGATTTGTTGCAAGGCAGACCACGCCCGGCAGCTACCGGGCGTCAGGTCGAAGCGGTGTTAGCTGAGACGATGGCCGTTGGTACGGTCATAGCCGTCTTCAGCAAAGCTGGCCGAGCGGGTGCTGTCATAGCCGTCTTCGGCAAAGCTGGCCGAGCGGGTGCTGTCATAGCCGTCTTCGGCAAAATTGGCCGAGCGGGTGCTGTTGTAGCCATCTTCAGTAAAAGTGGCTGCGTGGGTACGGTCATAACCGTCAGCGGCAAAAGCTGAACTGGCCAGAACAGACAAACTGAAAGCCACTATCAAAGAACGTTTCATTAGATAATTCCCGGGCGATACATGCGCGGCGGGCAACGTTTCAAAGTTATATAAGCCAGGTTGAAAGTTGCAATTAAACACCGCGTTGGTTCGCGTGAATAAGTGAGTTGATTAACGCTGGAATAAATCGCAGGTTATTAATCAGCCGTTGGAGCAGCCGTTGCCCATTACACGGTATTCAAGGGTGTGCTGCTTGCCCTGCGAGTCTTCGTAGACCATCTGGGCCGGCACAACTTCGCAAACGCTGGGGATTTCGCTCATGGAAATCACTTTGGCGATGTCCAGTTCGGATGAGTAGGAATACTGTTCGACGGCAGGTTGCGGGTGCGCAGCTTGTGTGTTCACTTCCTCAGCCATGGCGGTCAGACACACACTGCTCAGGGCCAGAACTAACAACGCTTTCATTTCAGAGTTACCTGTTTTAGGTCGAGTGGGGTCACACAGCCCTTGTGAGGCTGTGCGTGAAACTGAGTATTGAAGAGCGACTTAACTTGCCTTCGTGGGGGCTGTAACTTGGGTTAATCGCGGTGCCTTGGTTGGCGAGATGAATTTTAGGCCTGTGCCGTGCGGGCATATAGAGGGAGTTTTGATAAAGACTGTTGACAGTTTCTGCAACAATCGTCGAAAACAGCGCTCATTTCTGACGTTTACAAGGCGCGTGACGAGCAGGAAATCGCTGTAAGTACTGTGCTTGAGCCTTGCGCAGAAAAACCATGACTTTTCTGCGTGTTTCTTACTACCAACGTCGAATGGATCTCACGGCCTGGCCCGGCTAAAACAGGGTCATAAAACAACAACTACAAGCATTGAGGTATGAAACATGAGTGCCGCTTCCCTGTATCCCGTACGTCCTGAAGTCGCTGCCAATACGCTGACTGACGAGGCGACCTACAAGGCGATGTACCAGCAGTCCGTCGTCAACCCGGATGGCTTCTGGCGCGAACAAGCAAAGCGCCTCGACTGGATCAAGCCTTTTACCACCGTCAAACAGACCTCTTTCGACGATCATCATGTCGATATCAAATGGTTCGCGGACGGCACTCTCAACGTTTCCTACAACTGCCTGGACCGTCACCTTGCCGAGCGCGGCGATCAAGTGGCCATCATTTGGGAAGGGGATGATCCTTCCGAGCAGCGCAACATTACCTACCGTGAGCTGCACGAAGAGGTGTGCAAGCTGGCCAACGCCTTGCGCGGTCAGGATGTGCACCGGGGTGACGTAGTCACCATCTATATGCCGATGGTGCCTGAGGCTGTGGTCGCCATGCTGGCGTGTACCCGGATCGGTGCAATCCACTCGGTTGTATTTGGTGGGTTCTCGCCAGAGGCGCTGGCCGGCCGGATCATCGACTGCAAATCCAAGGTAGTGATCACCGCTGACGAAGGCCTGCGTGGCGGCAAGCGTACCGCGCTCAAGGCCAATGTCGATGTGGCACTGACCAACCCGGATACCTCCAGCGTTCAGAAGATCATCGTGTTCAAGCGTACCGGCGGGGACATCGCCTGGTACAAGCATCGTGATATCTGGTACCACGACCTGATGGCCGTGGCCTCGACTCACTGCGCCCCGAAAGAAATGGGCGCAGAAGAAGCCTTGTTTATCCTTTATACCTCCGGCTCCACCGGCAAGCCCAAAGGTGTGCAGCACACCACGGGTGGCTATCTGCTCTATGCGGCGTTGACCCACGAACGCGTGTTCGACTACCGCCCGGGCGAGGTGTACTGGTGCACGGCGGACGTCGGCTGGGTGACCGGTCACACTTATATCGTCTACGGGCCATTGGCCAACGGCGCAACCACCGTGCTGTTCGAAGGTGTGCCGAACTACCCGGACATTACCCGCGTTTCGAAAATTGTCGACAAGCACAAGGTCAATATTCTCTACACCGCGCCTACAGCCATTCGCGCGATGATGGCCGAAGGTCAGGCGGCGGTTAAGGATGCCGATGGCTCCAGCTTGCGCTTGCTGGGCTCGGTGGGTGAGCCGATCAACCCTGAGGCCTGGAACTGGTACTACACAACGGTCGGCAAAGAGCGTTGCCCGATTGTGGATACCTGGTGGCAGACCGAAACCGGCGCTTGCATGATGAGCCCGCTGCCTGGGGCGCATGCACTCAAGCCAGGCTCTGCAGCGCGTCCGTTCTTTGGTGTGGTGCCGGGGCTGGTGGATAACCTTGGCAACCTTATAGAAGGGGCCGCTGAAGGTAACCTGGTGATTCTGGACTCCTGGCCTGGACAGGCGCGCACCTTGTATGGCGATCACGACCGGTTCGTCGATACCTACTTCAAGACCTTCCGTGGCATGTACTTCACCGGCGACGGCGCGCGTCGTGACGAAGACGGTTACTACTGGATCACCGGTCGTGTAGATGACGTGCTCAACGTGTCCGGCCACCGGATGGGGACTGCTGAAATCGAAAGCGCAATGGTGGCCCACCCTAAAGTGGCAGAGGCTGCAGTGGTTGGCGTGCCCCATGACATCAAAGGGCAGGGGATTTATGTCTATGTCACCCTCAATGGTGGCGAAGAGCCAAGTGAGGCGTTGCGCCTTGAATTGAAAAACTGGGTGCGCAAAGAGATCGGTCCGATCGCTTCGCCGGATGTCATCCAGTGGGCGCCCGGCCTGCCGAAAACCCGTTCGGGCAAAATCATGCGTCGTATCCTTCGCAAGATAGCTACCGGCGAATACGACGGTCTGGGTGATATTTCTACTCTGGCTGACCCGGGTGTGGTGCAGCACTTGATCGATACCCATAAAGGCATGAAGGTCGCCTAACACGGCCTGAAGGTCACCAAGCCCCGTCCGGCATAACCTGGCGGGGCTTTTTATTGGGCAACTGCAGATCCTGTGGGAGCCGACTATGTGTTACCGCAGATGTAACCGGTTGCCCGTTAGCGGGGCCTTCTGATACTCAAAGCACCGTTTTAGAGCCCTTTTCGGCTCCTGAATAAATAAGATGAAACGCTGCACTTGCCGGAATAGAAGGCTTTGCGAATAATAGGCCCGCTATTTGCAACTCACATAGGTTCTATGTCTTTTGCTCTTGCATAAACATGAAGAGCTGTCAATGCCTGGAGTCGCTTTTTTCGGTGCATCTGTAACTAGTTGTCGCATTGAAGAAATAACGGCTTGAAGCCTGTCGTTAGAATGCCGATCACCCGCTCGTCGTTGTTGTGCTGGTCACAGTGCAACGCCAGTAGGACGTGGCGCCGCATTCCCGGTTTAACCTCCGCATATTGGGCTCAGGCTCACTCTGCTTTTATTGCCTTTACCGATGGAGTCCTAAGATGAAGAAACTCGTGCTTCTTGGCGCCCTGGCACTGTCCGTGCTGTCCCTGCAGGCTTTTGCTGCTGACAAACCTCTGAAAATTGGTATTGAAGCGGCTTACCCTCCGTTCGCTTCCAAAGCCCCGGATGGCAGTATCGTGGGTTTTGACTACGACATCGGTAATGCACTGTGCGAGCAGATGCAGGTCAAGTGCGTGTGGGTCGAGCAAGAATTCGATGGCCTGATCCCGGCACTTAAAGTGCGCAAAATCGACGCAATCCTGTCCTCGATGTCCATCACCGAAGACCGCAAGAAGTCCGTTGATTTCACCAACAAGTACTACCTGACGCCAGCGCGCCTGGTGATGAAGGAAGGTACTGTGGTCAGCGACAGCCTTGATGAACTCAAAGGCAAGAAAATCGGCGTACAGCGCGGCTCGATTCACGACCGTTTCGCCAAGGAAGTTCTGGCGCCTAAAGGTGCCGTTGTCGTTCCTTACGGCTCGCAGAACGAAATCTACCTGGACGTGGAAGCGGGTCGTCTCGACGGCACCGTTGCAGACGCCACCCTGCTGGAAGACGGTTTCCTGAAGACCCCGGCTGGCAAAGGCTACGCATTCGCAGGCCCGGCATTCACCGACGTCAAGTACTT
Organism: Pseudomonas bubulae; assembly: GCF_900618535.1. Classification (GTDB taxonomy): domain Bacteria; phylum Pseudomonadota; class Gammaproteobacteria; order Pseudomonadales; family Pseudomonadaceae; genus Aquipseudomonas; species Aquipseudomonas bubulae. The sequence goes on from NZ_UYJA01000003.1 coordinate 445,103, forward strand.
TGGTGATGGCGTGGGTATCGCCGTACGCAAGGGCGACGCCCTGAAAGACAAGATCAACGCTGCTATCACGGCTCTGCGTGAAAACGGCAAGTACAAGCAAATCCAGGACAAGTACTTCAACTTCGATATTTACGGTCAGTAATACATCGCAGCAGTACGTCCGAAATGGCGCAAGCGACAGAATCTCTGAAGTTTGCGCCATTTTTTATTCCCCCATTTTCGAGCTATTTTTTAGAGGGCCGGAATCATGTTGAAAGGCTACGGGGCTGTCATCCTCGATGGCGCTTGGCTGACGCTTCAGCTCGCCTTGTCGTCCATGGCCCTGGCCATTGTTCTAGGTCTGATCGGTGTTTCGTTGCGCTTGTCGCCGGTACGTTGGCTGGCTTGGATGGGCGATCTGTATTCAACGGTAATCCGCGGGATTCCCGACCTTGTGCTGATTTTGCTGATTTTCTACGGCGGTCAGGACCTGCTCAATCGCGTTGCGCCGATGCTGGGCTACGACGATTACATTGACTTGAATCCGTTGGCGGCCGGTATCGGCACCCTGGGCTTCATTTTTGGTGCCTACCTGTCCGAGACCTTTCGTGGGGCCTTCATGGCCATTCCCAAGGGGCAGGCTGAAGCCGGCATGGCTTATGGCATGAGCCCGTTTCAGGTGTTTTTCCGGGTATTGGTGCCACAGATGATTCGCCTGGCGATTCCTGGCTTTACCAATAACTGGCTGGTGTTGACCAAGGCGACTGCACTGATTTCGGTGGTGGGCCTGCAAGACATGATGTTCAAGGCCAAGCAGGCGGCTGATGCCACCCGCGAGCCGTTCACCTTCTTCCTGGCCGTTGCGGCGATGTACCTAGTACTGACCAGTGTTTCGCTGCTGGCATTGCGACAACTTGAGAAGCGCTACTCGGTAGGCGTAAGGGCGGCTGATCTATGATCTTTGACTACAACGTCATCTGGGCCAGCATGCCGCTGTACTTGAGCGGCATGCTGGAAACCGTGAAACTGCTGGGTATTTCGCTGTTTTTCGGCCTGCTGGCAGCCGTGCCGCTGGGGTTGATGCGGGTCTCCAAGCAGGCCTGGGTCAACTTTCCGGCCTGGCTGTTCACCTACGTGATTCGCGGCACGCCGATGCTGGTGCAGCTGTTCTTGATCTACTACGGTTTGGCCCAGTTCGAAGTGATTCGTGACAGCTTTATGTGGCCGCTGTTGTCCAGTGCCACCTTCTGTGCCTGCCTGGCGTTTGCCATCAATACCAGCGCCTATACCGCCGAAATCATAGCCGGCAGCCTGCGGGCCACGCCCAATGGTGAGATTGAAGCGGCCAAGGCAATGGGCATGTCCCGTTCCAAGATGTATCGCCGCATTTTGCTGCCGTCGGCCATGCGCCGGGCTCTGCCGCAATACAGCAATGAAGTGATCATGATGTTGCAGACCACCAGTCTGGCCTCCATCGTGACCCTGATCGACATTACGGGCGCTGCGCGTACCGTCAATGCCCAGTACTACCTGCCGTTTGAGGCCTACATCACGGCCGGTGCTTTCTACCTGTGCCTGACCTTCATTCTGGTGCGCCTGTTCAAACTGGCCGAGCGCCGCTGGCTGGGCTATATGGCCCCGCGCAAGGCCTGAGTCATGGAGCGTATCGATCACCTGCTGCCCTGGAGCAGCCTGGGTTCCGAGCGTCACTTGACGGTGTTCCGTTTCGGTGAAGGTGAGCGCAAAGCCTATATCCAGGCCAGCCTGCATGCAGACGAACTGCCGGGCATGCGTTGTGCCTGGGAACTGAAAAAGCGCCTGAGCGAACTTGAAGCCCGGGGTGCTTTGAATGGCGTGATCGAACTGGTGCCCGTGGCCAACCCCCTGGGGCTCGGCCAGTTGCTGCAAGGCAGTCATCAGGGACGTTTCGAGTTTGGCAGCGGCAAAAACTTCAACCGCGATTTCGTCGAGTTGAGTGAGCCGGTAGCGCAGAGGCTGGCAGGTCGCCTGGGGGATGATCCTCACGCCAACACCCGACTGATCCGTCAGACAATGCTTGATATATTGTCCGAGTTGCCAGATCCGGTCAGTCAGTTGCAAGGTATGCAGCGTGTTTTGTTGAGTCATGCCTGTGATGCAGACATTGTCCTGGATCTGCACTGCGAGACCGATGCCGCACTGCATCTGTACGCCTTGCCCCAGCATTGGCCGCAGTGGCGTTCGCTGGCTGCGCATCTGGGTGTGCGGGTTGGGCTGTTGGCTGAAGACTCGGGTGGCAGCTCCTTCGATGAAGCCTGCTCAGTGCCCTGGCTGCGTTTGCAGCGCCAGTTTGCCGATGCGCAGATCCCTTTGGCCTGCATGTCGACCACCCTGGAGCTGGGCGGGCAGGCGGACACCGGCCGCCCGCAGGCCGAGGCTTATGCCGAGGGCATTCTGGCGTTTCTGGCCGAACAGGGCCTGATCACAGGTGACTGGCCTGCAGCGCAGCATGAGGCATGTGAAGGCATGCCATTTGAAGGCACTGAGTTGTTGTTTGCACCGCACCCCGGTGTGGTGAGTTTTTTACGTCCGGTGGGCGCTTGGGTTGAGCCCGGCGAGCCGCTGTTTGAAGTGATTGATCCTTTATCTGACCGGGTCAGTACGGTATGCGCGGGCACCGCCGGTGTGTTATTTGCCGTTGAGCGACTGCGCTATGCCCAACCCGGTTTCTGGCTGGCTAAAGTGGCGGGGCGCAAGCCTTTGCGTCACGGGCGCTTGCTCAACGACTGACTGTTTTTGTGAGAACCGACAGCATGTACAAACTTGAAGTCCAAGACCTGCATAAACGCTATGGCAGTCATGAAGTGCTCAAAGGCGTTTCGCTGGCCGCCAAGGCAGGTGATGTGATCAGCATCATCGGTTCCAGTGGCTCCGGCAAAAGTACCTTTTTGCGTTGCATCAACCTGCTCGAGCAACCCCATGCAGGCAAGATCCTGCTCAATGGTGAAGAGCTCAAGCTGATTGCCAACAAGGACGGCGCGCTCAAGGCCGCCGATCCCAAGCAGTTGCAGCGCATGCGCTCGCGCCTGTCGATGGTGTTCCAGCATTTCAACCTGTGGTCGCACATGACCGCGCTGGAAAACATCATGGAAGCGCCGGTGCATGTACTGGGCATGTCCAAGGCCGAAGCCCGTGACAAGGCTGAGCATTACCTGCAGAAAGTAGGCGTGTCGCACCGCAAGGATGCTTACCCGGGGCATATGTCCGGTGGCGAGCAGCAGCGTGTGGCAATTGCCCGTGCGCTGGCGATGGAGCCTGAGGTCATGCTGTTTGACGAGCCGACCTCGGCCCTTGACCCTGAGCTGGTGGGTGATGTGCTCAAGGTGATGCAGGATCTGGCCCAGGAAGGCCGCACCATGGTGGTGGTGACCCACGAAATGGGTTTTGCCCGTGAAGTGTCGAACCAGTTGGTGTTTCTGCATAAAGGTATTGTCGAAGAAAGCGGTGACCCGCGTGAAGTGCTGGTTAACCCGCAGTGCGAGCGGTTGCAGCAGTTTCTGTCGGGCAGCTTGAAATAACTGCAATTTTAAGACTGCCGCTGTGCACCAAAATAGGTCATGCTCCGCATCCTGCGTAGCTGGCCCAGGCTGGGTGCACAGGTTTTATTCCCGTTTTCGTTCCGGATAGCACGCCATGACCGCCCATCGAATTGGTTTCCTCATTTGGCCCAGCACCAAAGCCTTGACTCTGGCGCTGGCCGAGGAAGCGTTGCGTGTTGCCCAGCGCGTGCATCCTGAAGTCGTCTACGAGTTGTTGTTCTTGCAGGCCGAGGCACCGCTTGAAGGAGCCTGGCAATTGCCGGGTGAGCCCTGGAACGGCAAGCTTGAAGGTTGCCAAAAGCTGTTTTTGCTGGCGGATGAGCCGCCTGCCGCCCTGACCTCGGCCCTGAGCAGTGCGCTCAAGCAACTGGTGCGGGCAGGGTGCGTGATTGGCGGGCTGTCGGCGGGTGTCTACCCGCTGGCGCAATTGGGTTTGCTGGATGGCTACCGTGCGGCCGTGCACTGGCGCTGGCAGGACGATTTCGCCGAGCGCTTCCCCAAAGTAATCGCCACCAGTCATTTGTTCGACTGGGATCGTGATCGCCTGAGCGCTTGCGGCGGGCTGTCGGTACTCGATTTGTTGCTGGCGGTGCTGGCTCGCGATCATGGTGCCGAACTGGCCGGTGCGGTGTCCGAGGAGCTGGTGGTCGAGCGCATCCGTGAAGGCGGTGAGCGTCAGCGTATCCCGCTGCAGAACCGTCTTGGCTCCAGCCATCCCAAGCTGACCCAGGCTGTGTTGCTGATGGAGGCCAATATTGAAGAGCCCCTGACCACCGACGAAATCGCCCAGCATGTGTGCGTTTCCCGTCGTCAGTTGGAGCGTATCTTCAAGCAGTACCTCAATCGCGTGCCGAGTCAGTACTACCTCGAACTGCGCCTGAATAAAGCCCGGCAGATGTTGATGCAAACCAGCAAGTCGATCATCCAGATCGGCTTGTCCTGCGGTTTCTCGTCGGGGCCGCATTTCTCCAGCGCCTATCGCAACTTCTTTGGTGCGACTCCCCGTGAAGATCGCAATCAGCGCCGTAGCAGCAGCCCTTTCGAGTTGTCTTCGGCCCCGGCCGAGCGCGGCTGAGGTCAGGTCAGCCTGGCTTTGGTCAGAGCCTGACGGGTCAACTGCCGGCTGAGCTCTTTGCGTTCATCGGCGATCTGGCTGTAGATCCGGTAGTAGAGCTTGTCATTCATGGGCTCGGAGGTGAATACCTGAGGCTCAGGCACTGCCAGTTTTAGGGCGAGTTCCTGCAGCTCGACACGCTGCCCTGCATGGCGCTGCTCCAGGCGCGTATCCGAGCGAACCCAATTATCCTGCAGCTCCCTGAGCTGCTCGGGCCACTCGGCCTTCTGTTCGAAGAGGCTGGCGTTGGCGTCCAGTTCCGAGGCGTAAGTTTTGTTCAGGTAGGTCTCCCAGAAGGGCACATCAAGGATCTGATTGACCAGCCCGTCACCGGCTTCGCCCTCATGAATCAGGCGATAGGCCCTGACAAACTCCGTATCGCCCACCTGGGCAGTCATCCTGTAGACCATGTAGTTGGGTACCCAGGGCAGTTCGAGGCTTGTGCTCAGCCGGGTCTGGTAGCCGGTGTGGACTTCGACTTCGTCGACCGTTCCGGGCGCACCATCGATCACTTCGCTGGTAAACCTCAAGCCCTGGCCGCCCTCACTCACAGGCCTGACACGTTGCGCCACATCAGCCCGGGCAATGTCACCGATCTTGGCCAGCCGGGCCTTGCCGCGTGCCAGCGTTATCAGGTTTTTTTCCAGTTCCAGTGGTGTGCTTCGGGCGTTATAGAACTCATGGGCCATGGTTTCCAGGCCCATGGCATTGAATATCTGGGCGCCGGCGTCGGCGCAATTGGTGGGCGAACTGGCCATGGTGAACAGTAGCTCGCGCATGCGGGTGTCGTTACTGGCAGCATCGATCAAGCGCCAGACTTTCTGCTTCAAATCTCCCAGGCCTTCCTGATAGGCAATTTGGTCAGAGGGTGTTTCAAATACGTCCGGGGGGATTTCCATTCGGGCGATGACTTCAAAAAATCCCTGTGAGCCATGCTCGTGCTCTAGAGTCTCCCAGAGTTCCTGCATGGATACCTGTGACCCGGGGGGGGCGAACAACCAGAATGAGCTTTGCTCTGACCCTCGTGGCGGATAAGTGCGATGAGGGTCTAGGCCAAGGGCGCGGCGATACTGAGTGACACGGTCCTGACTCTCCAGGTCGAGCTTCTGGCGTTCAAGGCGGGCATTGGCAATCAACCAGGATTCGGCCGATTGATCGGGGTAGTCGGGCACGGTATGGATCTCATTGCCCAGCAGGTTCAATTTGAAAGCCTTCGGTCGTGGCTGGTCGAACAACCCCGGGGGCCATTGAGTGATGCGGGTGTTCTCCAGTACGAGTGTCCTGAGTTCGGGCATATGCCCCACGGCCAAAGGGCTGCCAAGAGGGTTGTGACCCAGATCAAGGTGTTGAAGACGGGTAAGGTGCTTGAGCTGACTCTGCATCCCGGCGTTCAGGGTCAGGCGGTTATGGGCAAGGTGCAGCGACCTGAGGTGCGGCAGTGTATCGAGTGTCTCGGGCAGGGTTTCAAGGTCGTTGGCGTTGAGCGAAAGTACCTTCAGATTGGGAAAGTAGGTCAGGAAGTCGCCCTGGTTTGGGGAAAAGCTGCAATCGTCGAGCCTCAGCAGGCCTACATGGCTCAGGGGGCGGCTTAAAACCAGGCTGTCGGTGCCGGCATGGCCGAACAGGGTGCTGCTGAAGTCCAGTTCGGCCACTATGGCAGCCTGTCCTGTTTTGTTGATATGGACCTTGTCGGCCGATAGCCAGGAGTTCTTTATTCTGGAGCCTATCAGGCGCCTTAAACCATGAAGGTTGGGTGGCAATGCGTTGTCGGTGGTGACGCCGATCGCAGCGCTGATCCAGTTGTCCAGTGTCTCGAAAAGCTGGTCTTTTTCCTCCTCGGTGGCGCGCAGGTGTTCAAGGGCCTGCTCGCTGTCGATTCGCGCCGTGATCAACGCTATCTCGTCGCTATTTCGATAGGGGTAGAGGGCCTTGACCCGTTCCTGCAAGGGATTGGCTGCAGGCGTGGTATTGACCCGGCTGCTGGCGGCGCCGCGCAACAGGGTTTCGCTTTCGGTTGCCACGCAAGCTGCCGGGGATGGCAGATCAAGTGCCGTTCGGATTTCACCGGGGGCGCTGTACTTATCTGCCAGCCATTGTTTGAAGTTCTGGCCAATGGCGAACCTGGATTTCAGGTGCTCGCTGTTGCGTTCGGGGAGCGCCTTCATCAGCGCACCGTGAAAGCGCGAGGCTGGATGCAGCAGGGCATGCTCGCCATCGTAGGTCTCATAGGCGTCCGGACCTTTACGAACCAGTATTCGGGTGTGCCTGGCGTCCTTGGGGGCATGGCTGCAGCGCAAGGTGCCGTCAACGACCAGATCGCGCACCTCGAGATGAAGGTCGTGGATCGCATCGGTGTAGGTTTTCAGGATGTTTATGGCCAGTTTTTCGCCGTCTGGAGTCAGCAGGTCATCTTCAAGCAGTCCCTCCTGGGCGTGAGCTATGCGGGTTTGGTGTTCCAGCTCGGTGGCCAGATTTTTTACCCTCAGGGGGATTCTGCCATTCTCGAGGAGGGTGGTTTTCTCGAGCGTGCTGGTGGTCTCAAGCAGCGCTTGGGTGACAGGGGCGGGCAGGTGCGCAAAGGTGCTTTCTATCAATCGCGCTGCCGGGTTTTTTGTCTGGCGCTCCCTGGCGTACTGATGGTCGAAGATGTCTTCCCGTCGTTGCCGGGCGTAGTCGGACACCTTGGCCTGCAGGGTGTTGACGGCTTCTGTCTTTGTTGCGCGCGGGCCCAGCAGGGCATCGAGTTGAGGCGTGTTGAAGTTGTCGACAATCAGGGGCCACAGTTTGCCGTTCTTGATGTCCTGCTGAGAAATCCTGAGAGAGTCCTCGGGGAGTGCCTCGGGGGCACCGTAGACATGGGCCATGCCACTGAGGGTTTCATCGACAAAGACATTCAGGGCTTTGTCTGGCGGCCAGCCGGGTAACTCGGTGGGCAGGCTTTCCAGCCAGTTCCCCCTGGTTGAAAGGGCTCGCCCTTGGCGAATACGGGTGATGTCCTCGATATTTTGTTTTTGGATCCTCAGTCGTGCCATACAGTCTTTGAGCAGAGGCGGAGTCGGTTCGTTATGCAGGTGAACCCTTCGCAACACGCCTTCATCGGTGCCGCTGATAATTCGCAGCTTTTCCAGCTCGGCATCGCTGAAGCCCTCGGCGACAGGGCCGAGCCGACGCATAAGGATCGAGCCTTGCCAGGTTTGCGGGCGCTCACCCTCCATCAGCCAGGCGCCTTCACCGTTGTGCTGCATCCGGGGGCCGTAGGCGTGGGGCCGTGTCGGGTGACGCAAGGTATAAGGGCCGGCGCTTTCGGTCTTGTCCAGTACCAGCGTGTGTCGGGCTTGCTGCCCGGAACTGAGGGTCAGCAGTGTTTTGTCCTGGTGGTACTGCAGGCCCAGTTCGTCGGACGCGAGGTGTTCGGGCAGGGCCAGGTCGTGGTGGTAGGCGCTGATGTCAGGGTTCCACAATCGAGTGGCGCCATCGTTGCAGGTGACAGGTTTCATGCCTTGTACAAAGGCGGATGGCTTGGGCAGCAAGCCTCCCAGCACCTTTGTGCCAGCCGCAAAAAAACCTGCCTGGATACCGCTCTCCAGCACCCCGAACAGGTGTTCGAATGCTTCAGTGGTCTTGCCTTGCACCCAGTCGTGGATACCCTCATAGGTGTCGTCCAGCAGTTGCCAGGCCATTTGCAGCAGCATCAGTTCGCCGACGACAGGTACAAAAGGCGCGATGACAAAGGCTGCGGCATTCAGCAGTGCCATGCCAATGCCTTTCAGGCGTTCAAGGCGTGCCTCACGGGTTTTGCGGTCTTCGGCATCGGTCGACACGGCGAGGCTTTTGGCATCGTTGAAAATTTTTGCCAGTTGCCTGCTGTAAAGCGTTTCCCAGAGGTCATCAGGTATCGGCACCAGCAGGTATTCAATCGCGGGTTTTTCGATCGGTATCAGGGTTTGCGCAACCAGTGCGTCTGGTAGCGTTGCGCCCGGTGCGATGGGGGTGTCGGGGATGACCTGCCAGTAGGTTCTTTTAAGACCCTCCAGAAAAGCCCCCAATCGGTCGTGGGCGACGAAGCGGCTGAAGAAATGCTGGTAGGAAGTGCTTTTCAGGCGTTCGGTCAGATGCGCCATGCACTCGCCGATCGATGAGTATTCCTTGACCGGATGCAGGGGGTCGTGGGGTATGTACGCAACTACCGATCGTTGATGTACCGGCATGAAGATCAGCGGGCTTTCGATGTCGAGGGAGAGCACTGTCAGGCGATAGGTCAGCCAACGGTTGTCCAGGCCTATGAGAAAGGCATCCAGTGACTCATACAGGGGCAGGCCGATCTGTCTGGTCATCACGGCGTAGGTCAGATCGGCCTTCAGGTCGGCGCGTTGACTGTCCAGTATTTTGTTTTTCAGCCTTAACTGCCTGCCATGATCGTCAAGACCCAGATGGCGCGTGAGATGGTCCTTGTAGCGGGCGCCCAGATTCAGTGTTCGGCACAAGGCCGTGAACGCCTGGACGGGCATGTGCTCGGTGATGTGATTGAGCTGCTTGAAATGCCCCTGGGCATCGGGGCGGCTGATATACCCCGAGCCTGAGAGGTAGGCATAGGGCAGGGTTTCATGCAGTTCAAAGTTGTGCAGGGCCGCGTCTAGCAGGGACACGCGCCAGGTCGTGGTACCGCTTTCGCGCAGGCCGATGACAGGCAGGTAGTTCGGGATATACAGATTGATAAAGGTGTTGTGTACATCCAGGTCCAGCTGATATTGGCGTTTAATAAGGTTGTTCAGCAAGGGCGCCGCAAACCCGTGAACATCTACGACCCTTGCCAGGTCTTTTTCAACATCGTTGCGGGCGGCCCATCGCGCTGCAAACGTTTTGCGCAAGGTGTCGCCCTGAGCGGGCGTGAGGGTCCTCAAGGTTGGGTGAAGGCTGGGGGACGTCCCTTTCAATGCGTTCAGGGTCGGTCGGCCCAGGGACGTGGCCCAGGGCGGCATGGCCTCGGCAATGGTCGTGAAGTGGGGGATGGTCTGGAGTCGGTTCGCCGCTGTTAACCCTTTTTCAGGGGGCGGTTTCAGGGGCGCAAGAGGTGTTGGATCGGGCATGTCCGGTACTCGTATGTCCTGATGGAGTACCTTCAAGATCCGCCAGTACGAGCCCGTTAAAAAGCGCAAATATTTGCTGGCTGGCGGAGGCTTTGCATCAACAATCAGCGATCAATCCATACATATTTAGCACCCATACGTACAGATCCGGCGGTGATCGGCAAAAACTCGCGTTTTCCGGGCAAATCAGCGCGCCAGAGTGCTGCCGCAAAGACGCCCCAGCGTTTAAACTGCGCCTTTGTGACGGAATATGTCGCATTGTCGTAATGCCTTTGTAAATCGTGGTTTGGCGCTATAAGAAGTTGTCGCTTGGCGACAAGGCGTGCTCCCGATGTGTCCCTACAATCCCCCCATCGCTCGCCAGTTTAGGCAGGCGTTCCTCTTCAGGAGACTCCGATGTCCGTTGAGCAAGCCCCGGTGCAACGCGCCGATTTCGACCAGGTCATGGTTCCCAACTACGCGCCTGCAGCCTTTATTCCTGTGCGTGGTGCCGGTTCCCGAGTATGGGATCAGGCCGGTCGGGAGCTGATCGACTTCGCGGGCGGCATTGCCGTTAACGTTCTTGGCCATGCGCATCCGGCATTGGTCGGTGCCTTGACTGAGCAGGCGAATACTCTTTGGCATGTGTCCAACGTGTTCACCAACGAGCCGGCGTTGCGCCTGGCGAAAAAACTGGTGGACTCGACCTTTGCCGAGCGTGTGTTCTTCTGCAACTCGGGCGCTGAAGCCAACGAAGCCGCTTTCAAGCTGGCCCGTCGTGTCGCCCATGACCGTTTCGGCAGCGAGAAGTACGAAATCATCGCTGCGCTCAACAGCTTTCACGGCCGCACGCTGTTCACCGTGAACGTGGGCGGGCAGTCGAAGTACTCCGACGGTTTTGGTCCGAAAATCACCGGCATTACCCATGTTCCGTTCAACGACCTTGACGCGCTGAAAGCGGCGATTTCGGACAAGACCTGCGCAGTGGTGCTGGAGCCGATCCAGGGCGAAGGCGGCGTGCTGCCGGCCGAGCAGGCTTACCTGCAAGGCGCCCGCGAACTGTGCGACCAGCATAATGCGTTGCTGGTGTTTGACGAAGTTCAAACCGGCATGGGTCGTACCGGCGAGCTGTTTGCCTACATGCATTACGGCGTGACCCCGGATATTTTGACCAGCGCCAAGAGCCTGGGCGGCGGTTTCCCGATCGCAGCCATGCTGACCACCGAAGCGCTGGCCAAGCATCTGGTTGTCGGCACCCACGGCACCACCTACGGGGGTAACCCGCTGGCGTGTGCAGTCGGCAATGCGGTAATCGATGTGATCAACACGCCAGAGGTACTGCAAGGCGTCAAGGCCAGGCATGACCTGTTCAAGACCCGCCTTGAGCAAATCGGCCAGCAATACGGCCTGTTCACTCAAGTGCGTGGCATGGGCCTGCTGCTGGGTTGTGTGCTGAACGATGCCTGGAAGGGCCGCGCCAAGGACATCTTCAATGCCGCTGAAAAAGAAAACCTGATGATTCTGCAGGCCGGCCCCGACGTTGTGCGTTTCGCGCCAAGCCTGGTGGTTGACGAGGCCGATATAGAAGAAGGTCTGAACCGCTTCGAACGTGCCGTAAAGAATCTGACGCAAGCCTGAGTGTGACCTCGACGCCCGGCTTGCCGGGCGTCGAACCGAATTTAATGTGCCGGGCCAGGCTCAATGCACAGGGCTTTCAATGTGGGAGCGGGCTTGCTCGCGATACAGGCAGCGCGGTGTGTCAGTCACGCCGCAGTGACGTCATCGCGAGCAAGCCCGCTCCCACAGTTGAAATCCCGGGTGCACTCGACTGTTCGGCCTATACCCCTCTATGCAATTCAAGGATTAAGGAGTGACACCATGCTGGTGATGCGCCCTGCGCAAATGGCTGATCTGGGCGAGGTACAGCGTCTGGCTGCGGACAGCCCGATTGGTGTCACTTCATTGCCGGACGATATCGAACGCCTGCGCGACAAGATCGCCGCGTCTGAAACCTCGTTCGCTGCCGAAGTGAGCTTCAATGGCGAAGAAAGCTATTTTTTCGTCCTTGAAGACACCGCTGCCGGCAAGTTGGTGGGGTGCTCGGCGATCGTGGCCTCGGCCGGTTATTCGGAGCCGTTTTACAGCTTCCGTAACGAGACGTTCGTGCACGCCTCCCGCGAACTTAAGATTCACAACAAGATTCACGTCCTGTCGCAGTGCCATGATCTGACCGGTAACAGCCTGCTGACCAGTTTTTATGTGGTCCCGGAACTGGTGGGGTCGGCCTGGTCCGAACTCAACTCCCGTGGCCGCCTGCTGTTTGTGGCCAACCACCCGGAGCGTTTTGCCGACTCCGTGGTCACCGAGATCGTTGGCTACAGCGATGAAAATGGCGACTCGCCGTTCTGGGATGCCATTGGCCGCAACTTCTTCGACTTGAACTATGCCGCCGCCGAGCGTCTGTGCGGGCTTAAAAGCCGCACCTTCCTTGCCGAGCTGATGCCGCATTACCCGATTTACGTGCCGCTGCTGCCTGACACCGCCCAAGAGGCCATGGGGCAAGTCCACCCGCGTGCGCAGATCACCTTTGACATCCTGATGCGCGAAGGTTTCGAGACCGATCACTACATCGATATTTTCGACGGTGGCCCGACCTTGCATGCCCGGGTTTCGGGCATCCGCTCAATCGCCCAGAGCCGCGTGGTTCCGGTCAAGATCGGCGCACTGAGCACAGGCGGTGGACGTCAGTATCTGGTGGCCAATGCCCAGCTACAGGATTACCGCGCCGTATTGCTGGAGCTGGATTGGGCGCCGGGCAAACCGGTCACGCTGGATCTGGAAGCGGCCGAAGCACTTGGTGTTGGCGAAGGTGCCAGCGTACGAGTGGTAGCGGTATAACGCGTTTGAGCGAGTTTCGCGGGGGTCGTCAGCGAGCCCCGTCCAAGGAGATAGCATGATCGTTCGTCCTGTACGCAACAGCGATTTACCGGCCCTGATTGAGCTGGCACGCAGCACCGGCACCGGCCTGACCACCTTGCCGGCCAACGAAGAGCGCTTGCTGCATCGGGTCACCTGGGCTGAGAAAACCTTCCGTGGCGAAGCCGAGCGTGGCGATGCGGACTATCTGTTTGTGCTCGAAAACGACGATGGCAAAGTGGTGGGTATTTCTGCCATTGCCGGTGCCGTCGGTCTGCGTGAGCCCTGGTACAACTTCCGTGTGGGCCTGACGGTCAGCGCCTCTCAAGAGCTGAATATTTACCGCGAAATCCCGACCCTGTTTCTGGCCAATGACCTGACCGGCAACTCCGAGCTGTGCTCATTGTTCCTCAGTGCCGATTACCGTACCGGGCTCAATGGCCGCCTGCTGGCCAAGGCGCGGATGCTGTTTATCGCCGAGTTCCCGGAGCTGTTTGGCAGCAAGATCATTGCCGAAATGCGTGGCATGTCCGATGAAAGTGGCCGCTCGCCATTTTGGGAAAGCCTGGGCCGGCACTTTTTCAAAATGGAGTTCAGCCAGGCCGACTACCTGACCGGCGTGGGCAACAAAGCCTTTATCGCCGAGTTGATGCCCAAGTTCCCGGTGTACACCTGTTTCCTGTCCGAAGATGCCCGAGCGGTGATCGGCAAGGTGCATACCCACACCGAACCGGCCTTGAACATGCTTAAAAGCGAAGGCTTCAGTTATCAGGGCTACGTCGATATTTTTGACGCAGGCCCGGCGGTTGAGTGTGAAACCAGCAAGATCCGCGCAGTGCGCGACAGCGAAGCGCTGGTACTGGCTATTGGCACACCGGGTGACGACGCAACGCCTTACCTGATGCACAACCGCAAACGCGAAGATTGCCGCATCACGGCCGCCCCTGCGCGGCTGGCTGCTGGCACCCTGGTGGTCGACCCGCTGACCGCCAAACGCCTGCAACTGAGCGCGGGCGACCAGGTGCGCGCCGTTGCCTTGTCCGCCCAGTCAATGGCCCCACGGGAGTCAAAATAATGAGTACGTTGTATATCGCAGGTACCTGGCAGAGCGGGCAGGGCGAGGCTTTGGAGTCGCTGAACCCGGTTACCCAGCACGTGCTTTGGGCTGGCAAGGGTGCCGATGCCGGGCAAGTGGATGCCGCCGTGAAGGCTGCGCGCCAGGCTTTCCCGCAGTGGGCCAAACAGACTTTCGAGCAGCGCCTGAGCGTGCTCGAAGCGTTTGCCGCAAGCCTTAAAAACCACGCCGACGAACTGTCGCGCTGCATCGGTGAAGAAACCGGCAAACCCCTCTGGGAGTCGGCCACCGAAGTCACCAGCATGATCAATAAAGTGGCGATTTCGGTACAGAGCTACCGCGAGCGCACGGGTGAAAAAAGTGGACCGCTGGGGGATGCCACGGCCGTTTTGCGTCACAAGCCTCATGGTGTAGTGGCTGTTTTCGGTCCGTACAACTTCCCCGGTCATTTGCCCAACGGGCACATTGTTCCGGCGTTGCTGGCGGGTAACAGCGTGGTATTCAAACCGAGCGAATTGACCCCTAAAGTCGCCGAACTGACGGTCAAGTGCTGGATCGAAGCGGGTCTGCCTGCGGGCGTGCTCAACCTGCTGCAGGGCGCACGCGACACCGGTATCGCCCTGGCGGCGCACACGGGTATCGACGGGTTGTTCTTCACCGGTTCGAGCCGCACCGGCAATGCCCTGCACCAGCAATTTGCCGGGCGCCCGGACAAAATCCTGGCTCTGGAAATGGGTGGCAACAACCCGCTGGTGGTCGATCAGGTAGAGGACCTGGACGCAGCGGTGTACACCATCATCCAGTCGGCCTTTATCTCCGCCGGGCAGCGTTGCACCTGTGCCCGCCGCTTGCTGGTGCCGCAAGGCGCATGGGGCGACAGCCTGCTGACGCGCCTGGTTGAAGTGAGTCAGAGCATCGAAGTGGGTGCTTTCGATCAGCAGCCGGCGCCATTCATGGGGTCGGTGATTTCCCTTGGCGCAGCGCGCGCCTTGATGGATGCCCAGGAAGTGTTGCTGGGGTCGGGGGCTGTGGCCTTGCTGGAAATGCACCAGCCAGACAGCAATGCCGCCTTGCTGACGCCGGGCATTATCGATGTGACAGAGGTTGGCGATCGTTCGGACGAAGAACTGTTCGGGCCATTGCTGCAAGTGATTCGCTACGCTGACTTTGATGCGGCGATTGCTGAAGCCAACAACACGGCGTTTGGTCTGGCGGCCGGGTTGCTGTCGGATTCCGAAGCGCGTTACCAGCAGTTCTGGCTCGAAAGCCGCGCCGGTATCGTCAACTGGAACAAACAATTGACCGGCGCGGCGAGCAGTGCGCCATTTGGTGGTATCGGGGCGTCGGGCAATCATCGCGCCAGTGCCTACTACGCGGCGGATTATTGCGCATACCCGGTGGCTTCCCTTGAAACGCCGACCCTGGCTTTGCCAGCAGCGCTGACCCCGGGCGTGCGGATGTCGTAACGCTTATCTCAACCCTGTGGGAGCGAGCTTGCTCGCGAAAGCCTTAAAGGCCATTCGCGAGCAGGCTCGCTCCCACAGGTGCTGTATGACTTATAACCGTTTTCCGGAGCCTCGCTGATGAAGTCCTTTGAAGTCAATTTTGACGGTTTAGTGGGGCCGACCCATAACTATGGCGGTTTGTCGTTTGGCAACGTCGCTTCCCAGAGCAACAGCCAGCAGGCTTCCAACCCTAAGGAAGCTGCGCTGCAAGGCCTGGAAAAAATGAAAGCGTTGATGGACATGGGCTTTGTCCAGGGCGTGCTGGCCCCGCAAGAGCGTCCGGACGTTGCTGCCTTGCGCAGCCTGGGTTTTGCCGGGACTGATGCTCAGGTGATCGAGCGCGCCGCCAAAGAGGCCATGCCATTGCTGGTCGCCAGCTGCTCGGCCTCGAGCATGTGGGTAGCCAATGCGGCCACAGTCAGCCCCAGTGCCGACACCGCTGACGGTCGCGTGCACTTCACCGCTGCCAACCTCAATTGCAAATACCATCGCAGTATCGAGCACCCGACCACCAGTCGCGTGCTGGGCGCGATGTTTGCCGATCAGGAGCATTTTGCCCACCACGCGGCTTTGCCGGCAGTGGCGCAATTTGGCGATGAAGGTGCAGCCAACCACACGCGTTTTTGCCGCGATTATGGTGAGGCCGGTGTCGAGTTTTTTGTGTTCGGCCGCAGTGCGTTCGACAGTCGTTACCCGGCACCGCAAAAATACCCGGCGCGCCAGACCCTCGAGGCTTCGCAGGCAGTGGCTCGCCTGCATGGCCTGAGCGAGGAGGGTGTGGTGTTTGCCCAGCAAAATCCTGCGGTCATTGACCAGGGTGTGTTTCATAACGACGTGATCGCCGTGGGTAATGGTGAACTGTTGTTCCATCACCAGGATGCTTTCCTCAATACCGAGCAGATGCTGGCCGAGTTGCAGGCCAAGCTGGCGACCCGCGGCGCCAACTTCCAGTCGATCAGCGTGCCCCGTGATCAGGTGGCCGTGGAAGATGCCGTGCGCTCTTATCTGTTCAACAGCCAGCTGCTGAGCCGCGCCGATGGCTCGATGCTATTGATCGTGCCTGAAGAGTGTCGTGCCAACCCGCGCGTGTGGCAGTACCTGCAAGGGCTGACGGCCGCTGGCGGGCCGATCCGTGAGGTCAAGGTGTTCGACCTCAAGCAGAGCATGCAGAATGGCGGTGGTCCGGCGTGCCTGCGCCTGCGGGTCGCGCTCAACGAAACCGAGCTGGCGGCCGTCAACCCCGGCGTGATCATGACCCCGGCGCTGTACGACACCCTGACGGTCTGGGTGAACAAACATTATCGTGATGCTTTGCGCGAAAGTGACCTGGCTGATCCACAATTGCTGCTTGAATGCCGCACGGCATTGGATGAACTGACGCAAATCCTTAAACTGGGCGCGGTTTACCCCTTCCAGATCAATTGAAAGGCGCTGTGCCTGGGCGATAGTTGACGCCGGGCACGCACCTTCACACCCCAATGAGAGCGATGAAATGACTGATACCCTGAAGCTGATCCTTGAAGACACCGACGGTACCCAGCTGGAAACGTCCTGCACGCGCGTTGCTGTCATGTGGCAGGGCAAGGAATTGTGGATCCAGCAGGACGGCCGTGGCCAGTTGCTGATCGGTGTAGACGTTGAAGAAGGCGATGCCGAATACGCCAACCTGCTGCTGCGCCCATTGGCGACTAACCTTGTGAGCCTGCAACTGGAAATGGAACCGGCTGATCTGGGCGATGATGAAGACGGTCACGTACACGGTCCGGACTGCAACCACTGATAAGGAAGTTCTATGCTCGCTCTCGGCAAACTGCTTGAACTGACCTTGGCCGGACGTGAACCGGCCGAGAAAACTCAACTGACTGTCGACGGCGTGCGGATGCGCTGGCTGACCGAAGGCGCGCTTGAAGTGCGCCCGCCCGAGGCTCGTGACAACGGTATGGATCTGTTGTTGTCAGCCGGCATCCATGGCAATGAAACAGCGCCGATCGAGTTGCTTGATCGCCTGTTGCAGGCCATTGCACGGGGTACTATCAAGCCCCGTGCGCGAATTCTGTTCCTGTTCGGCAACCCCGGCGCCATGCGTACTGGCGCACGTTTTGTCGAGGAAGACCTCAACCGGCTGTTCAACGGCCGTCACGAAAGCAGCAGTGGCCCCGAAGCCCTGCGTGCTTGCGAGCTTGAACACCTGGCTGAAACCTTTTTCAGCCCTCCCGGGCGTACTCGTCTGCACTACGACTTGCACACGGCCATTCGAGGGTCGAAGATCGAGCAGTTTGCGTTGTATCCCTTCAAGGAGGGCCGTAGCCACTCTCGCGAAGAGCTGTCGCGCTTGCGTGCGGCCGGGATGGAAGCGGTGCTGTTGCAAAACAAGCCCTCCATTGTGTTCAGTGCCTATACCTACGATCGCTTGGGCGCCGAGGCGTTTACCCTTGAGTTGGGCAAGGCCCGGCCTTTCGGGCAGAACGGCGGAGTCAATGTCGAACGTCTGGAGCAGCGTTTGCAGCAGATGATCGAGGGTAGCGAGCCAGCACTGGCCGATGCTTCGCTCGAGGGTTTGCAGTTGTTCAGTGTGGCGCGTGAAGTCATCAAGCACAGTGATGCCTTTATCCTGCACTTGCCTGCCGATATCGAAAATTTCAGCGAGTTGCCCAAGGGCTATCTACTGGCGCAAGACGCCGGCAAAACCCGCTGGATTATTGAAGAAGAGGGTGCGCGGATCATCTTTCCCAACCCTAAAGTCAAAAATGGCCTGCGCGCCGGTATCATTATCGAACCGACAACCCTGGCCCCACAGGGTTAATCATCCGAGTAATGGATATAGGTTTTGCGCAGGGGTAGCCCCAGTTCTTCGCGTATGCCGTTTTCGCTGAACTGTGCCGGGTTCGTGGGGAGGGCAGGGGTTGCAGGGTCTTTATCGAAGTCAAAGGGCTCTGTGTTGCAAGGTAAGCCCACGGCCTGCAGTTCATCATTTTTCACCAGCGCAGCTTGCTTGGTTCCCTGATGCCCGTCGGGGCTTGCGCCTAAAAATCGTGTGCCCGTGACAAAGTTGTAGGCGTGGCATAGCTCGTGGTACAGAGAGGTAAGCGGTATCGCGCCGGGTGTAGAAAATGCCGGGTTGTAGTACACCGTTCCTCCGAAATCAGGCAGACCTGCCATCCCGACCTGAATAAAAGACCGGCCATCACCCAGATTGGGTATGTATAGGCCGTTATTTACCTGCTTGAGTTCGGCGATGGTGATGGGTTTCTGGCTTTTACGAATACTTTTTGTCAGTTCGCGCAGTAGCTGGCTCCCGTTGCCGGAGCTCAGCAACAGTTTCAAGTCATCCTGAACCCTTACGATAAACTCTTCGCTGCCTTGAATAATCAGCCCTGATTCCGGCAGGGGGATTGGGCTGCCAATAAATGTATTGGCGACCTTTTTGTGCGGGGTGATTCTGCCTTCGGCGATATAGGTGGGCTCGCTGTCGGTGAATACTTTGTCCCTGTCTTTTATTTGATTGAGGATGTCCTGGCCCTGGCCGGTATAGATCACATTGGAGCCCGCTCCGGCTGTAATAAGGTCATCGCCGTCGCCCCCGCATAGAATGCTGTGGCCCTGGCCTCCGACGGCTACATCGTCACCTTCTCCTGCGTCGATAAAGGCCATGCCGGCCCCGCCACGAAAAAAGTCTGCCCCTTTGCCCGTGTAGGCAACGGTTGTGCCCGTGCCATTGGCGTTGACGATGTCATTGCCATCTCCAGTGTCTACGTAGCTGGTGCCCCCACGGGTCATCACCATGTCATCGCCAGTACCGGTCAGCACCGTGGACTTGCCGCTGCTGGTCACGACGGTGTCATTGCCGGGGCCGGTTTCGATATGAAAGGTGTTTTTCAGGGTGTCGGCGATGTAAACCGTATCGTTGCCGTTCAAGGTATGAATTTCGATGATCTGCTTTGCACTTGCAGGCTTTATCCGATAGCGCTCATGGTTCAGGTCGATCAGCAGAGAGTCGTTGTCGCCCTTGGTGACGCAAATGGATGCCCGCGCCACCGAGGCACGGAAGACCAGGCGGTCAATGGGGCGGGGGTACAGGACGCCTTCAGTGACGTAGCGCACGAGGGTGGCGTTATCGCCAATATGAAGAATGCTTTGTGTGGTGCTCTCTGTCACATGGGGCAGGGGGTGTGAAACCGTTGTTTCGGTTCTTTCGAGCGGGGCCTGGGCACCGCCGTCAAACTCGAAATGATGAGGGGCTGGCAGAGGGGTAGTTGTTACTGGGGGCGGGGTTGGGCACATAAGAGATGCTCCTGGGCGTCAAGTTCAAATGTCATCGGTGACCGGGCACCTGTATCGACAATTGAAACGCCTGGATGGCTTATGTGTGCGTTACATGTTTATGGTGTGCTCCCCGGCGAGCCTGGTTTCAGGGCTGGCCGGGGAATCAGGCATTACACCGCGCGTTTTTGCTGGGTATCCATGCGCTTGATGGTGCGGATTTTCTGCAGTGTGTCTACGCACGTCCGGGCGGCTTCCTGGCCTTTGTGCACGAAGTGCTCAAAGAAAAACTTCTGATGCTCCTCACCGGCGTGGAAGTGGTGCGGCGTGAGGCTGACGGAGAACACCGGCACTTCGGTTTCCAGTTGTACTTGCATCAGGCCGCTGACGACCGTCTGGGCAACAAAGTCGTGACGGTAGATGCCGCCATCCACGACCAGTGCGGCGCCGACAATTCCGGCGTAACGACCGGTCTTGGCCAGCAGTTTGGCGTGCAGCGGGATCTCGAATGCGCCGCCGACTTCGAAGAAATCGATGTCGCTTTCCTGATAGCCCAGCACCAGCATTTCGGCCAGGAAGCCCTTGCGGCTCTGGTCGACAATCTCTTTGTGCCAGGAAGCCTGGATAAATGCGACACGTTCGTTGTGGTGAATAGCTGTAGGTTGCATGTTCAGATTCCTGTTTGTGTGAAAAACAGGGCATATGAATCGAATGGGATTAAAGGGTACGTTCAGGAGGGCAGCGCACGGCCATACGGCATCGCCACTATCCCGCCTGGTTGACGGCCCTTTGGCGCCAATCCCGTTCTCTCTTCATCCGGACTATGACCGTCGGCCCCGGGATCACACCGGGTCTGCTGACCTTGGTTTATTCCTGGCCGAAGCTCAAGAATGTGCCAAGCGCTCGCGGGCTATGCGCTTTGCGCGCAATTACCGCCGGTGGGGAGTCGCACCCCGCCCTGAGAACGTTGCCACCAGCCTTTCTGGCGGCGGACATTTTGTATCACATATTTTTCGAGTATGCATTGATGCTTTTTGCTAATAGCTATCAGTTTTTCCATTTCATTAATAAGGTAATTCCTACGTGAGCATCCGAATATTGTCGATCGCTGCAGAGTAGGCTTGTTCTGGCGGGAATCGCACGTTTAGCATTCAACACTGATCAAACCTTGCCGAGGCCAATGCCATGTCTGTTATCGATCTTCGTAGTGACACCGTGACCCAACCCACCCCAGGCATGCGTGAAGCCATGGCAAATGCGCCTATGGGCGATGATGTGTATGGCGAAGATCCTTCGGTGAATAAACTGGAATCCGAGCTGGCATTGCGCCTGGGCTTTGCCAGGGGGCTGTTTGTGCCCACGGGCACCATGAGCAACCTGCTGGCCTTGATGGCGCATTGCGAGCGCGGTGATGAATACATCGTCGGTCAGCAGGCTCACACCTATAAGTATGAAGGTGGCGGGGCGGCGGTCCTGGGGTCCATTCAGCCGCAGCCGCTGGAGGTGCAGGCCGATGGCTCGCTTGATCTGAAACAGGTGGCTGCCGCGATCAAACCGGATGACTTCCACTTTGCCCGCACCCGCCTGCTGGCGCTGGAAAACACCATGCAAGGCAAGGTGCTGCCCACCGAGTACCTGGCAGCGGCCGGCCGCCTGACCCGCGAGCACGGCCTGGCGCTGCATCTTGATGGCGCGCGGTTGTACAACGCGGCGGTCAAACTGGGCGTTGACGCCGGTGATATCACCCGCCATTTCGATTCGGTATCGGTCTGCCTGTCCAAAGGCCTGGGCGCGCCCGTGGGGTCGGTGCTGTGCGGCACCGCCGAGCTTGTCTCCCGCGCTCGACGCCTGCGCAAGATGGTCGGGGGCGGCATGCGCCAGGCCGGTCAACTGGCGGCTGCCGGGCTGTATGCACTGGATCATCAGGTGGCGCGTCTGGCCGATGACCATGCCAATGCCCAGTTGCTGGCCGAGGGCCTGCGTGCTGCCGGTTATGAGGTTGAGCCGGTGCAGACCAATATGGTCTACGTCCAGATCGGTGAGCGTGCCGAGGCACTCAAGGCCTTTGCGGCCGGCCAGGGGATCAGGCTCAGTGCCGCGCCGCGCTTGCGAATGGTGACGCACATGGATGTCAGTCGCAGCCAGATTGAGCAGGTGATAGCGGTTTTTGCCGAGTTTTCCCTTCAATAAGCGTTCAATCCGTCCAATTGCTTGTCGCTATCGTATAAACACGCTGTACCCGGGGCGAAGGGCCGATATAATGCGGCCCTTTGCGAGTCGCACTGTCGATTGACGTGATTTACTTGCCTCTGGCCGCAGCCTCCGTGGAAGAACCTATGAAAAGCGCAGAAATCCGTGAAGCCTTCCTTCGCTTCTTCGAGGAGCAAGGTCACACCCGTGTCCCTTCCAGCTCCTTGGTCCCTAATAACGACCCGACCCTGCTGTTCACCAACGCGGGGATGAACCAGTTCAAGGACTGTTTCCTGGGTCAAGAAAAACGTGCCTACACCCGAGCGACCAGCAGCCAGAAGTGCGTGCGTGCCGGCGGCAAGAACAGCGACCTGGAAAACGTCGGTTACACCGCCCGTCACCACACCTTCTTTGAAATGCTCGGCAATTTCAGCTTTGGCGATTACTTCAAGAAAGATGCGATCAATTTCGCCTGGACCTTCCTGACCGGTGTTCTCAAGCTGCCCAAAGACAAGCTGTGGGTGACCGTCTACGCCAGCGATGACGAAGCCTACGACATCTGGACCCAGGACGTCGGCGTGCCTGCCGAGCGCATGATCCGTATCGGCGACAACAAGGGCGCGCCGTATGCATCGGACAACTTCTGGACCATGGGCGATACCGGCCCGTGCGGCCCGTGCACCGAGATTTTCTACGATCACGGCCCGGAAATCTGGGGTGGCCCGCCGGGCTCGCCAGACGAAGACGGCGACCGTTACATCGAAATCTGGAACAACGTTTTCATGCAGTTCAACCGCACCGCCGATGGCGTGTTGCATCCGTTGCCAGCGCCGTCGGTAGACACCGGCATGGGCCTGGAGCGGATCAGTGCGGTGATGCAGCACGTCAACTCCAACTACGATATCGACCTGTTCCAGAGCCTGCTGACCGCAGCGGCGGACGCGATCGGCTGCGCCAACGAAGGCCAGGCATCGCTCAAGGTGGTAGCGGACCATATCCGTTCATGCAGCTTCCTGATCGCCGACGGTGTACTGCCATCGAACGAAGGTCGCGGCTACGTGCTGCGCCGCATCATTCGTCGCGCCTGCCGTCATGGCAACAAGCTGGGTGCTACCGGCAATTTCTTCTACAAGATCGTCGCGGCCCTGGTGGCCGAGATGGGTGCCAGCTTCCCGGAGCTGGTGCGCGAGCAGGCCAATATCGAGCGCGTGCTCAAGGCTGAAGAAGAGCAGTTCTCCAAGACCCTGGAGCAGGGTCTGAAAATCCTCGAGCTGGATCTGGCTGAGCTCAAGGGTACCGTGGTGCCTGGCGACGTAGTGTTCAAGCTCTACGACACCTACGGCTTCCCGATGGACCTGACGGCCGATATCGCCCGCGAGCGCAACCTGACCGTGGACGAAGAAGGCTTCGAACGCGAGATGGAAGCCCAGCGTGTGCGTGCCCGTTCGGCCAGCTCGTTTGGCCTGGACTACAACACCCTGGTCAAAGTCGACGTGCCGACCGAGTTTGTCGGTTACAACGCTACCCAGGCCTCGGCCAAGGTGGTTGCGCTGTATAAAGAAGGGCAGTCGGTTGCCAGCCTGAACGAAGGCGACGAGGGTGTGGTGATTCTCGACCAGACCCCGTTCTATGCCGAATCGGGCGGCCAGGTCGGCGATTGCGGTTACCTGCAGGCGGGTGCTGCCCGCTTTGACGTGCGCGACACCACCAAGACCGGTGGCGCGTTCCTGCACCACGGCGTGGTTGCTGCGGGCGGCCTGAAAGTGGGCGAAACCGTTGAAGCCCAGGTGGACGCCGATGTGCGTCACGCCACGGCGCTGAACCACTCGGCCACCCACTTGCTGCACGCCGCCTTGCGCCAGGTTCTGGGCGAGCACGTTCAGCAGAAAGGCTCTTTGGTTGACAGCCAGCGCATGCGTTTTGACTTCAGCCACTTCGAAGCGATCAAGCCTGAGCAGATCAAGGCGCTGGAAGATATTGTCAACGCCGAGATTCGCAAGAATACCCCGGTCGAGACTGAAGAAACCGACATCGAAACCGCCAAGGAAAAAGGCGCCATGGCGCTGTTTGGCGAGAAGTACGGCGACAGCGTGCGCGTGCTGAGCATGGGTGGTGATTTCTCGGTTGAGCTGTGTGGTGGTATCCACGCCAAGCGCACCGGTGATATCGGCCTGATGAAAATCATCAGCGAAGGCGGTGTAGCCTCCGGTATCCGTCGTATTGAAGCGGTGACCGGCGCAGCTGCACTGGCTTACCTCAATGCTGCCGAAGAGCAGCTCAAGGAAGCCGCCAGCCTGGTCAAGGGCTCGCGCGAGAACCTGGTCGACAAATTGTCGGCGGTACTTGAGCGCAACCGTCAGCTGGAAAAACAGCTTGAGCAGTTGCAGGCCAAGGCCGCAAGCGCAGCGGGTGATGATCTGTCATCGTCGGCAGTGGACGTAAAAGGCGTGAAAGTGTTGACCGCCCGCCTGGACGGTCAAGACGGCAAAGCGCTTCTGGCGCTGGTAGATCAGCTGAAGAACAAGCTCGGCCGTGCGGTGATCCTGCTCGGCAGTGTCCATGAAGACAAGGTTGTACTGGTTGCAGGCGTAACCAAAGACCTGACTGGCCAACTCAAAGCCGGTGATTTGATGAAGCAGGCTGCTGCGGCAGTGGGCGGGAAGGGCGGTGGTCGTCCGGACATGGCGCAAGGTGGCGGTGTTGATGCTGCAGCCCTGGACGCCGCGCTGGGTCTGACCGTGCCATTTGTCGAGCAGGGTATCTGAGGTCCAGAACGCGCCGTTGTCTAGTAACGGCGCGTCGTTTGAATGATAAATGGGCGCCCTTTATGGGCTGAGGCTGCTTTGAAATGGCTTTGATCGTACAGAAATTCGGAGGCACCTCGGTCGGCACTGTCGAGAGAATCGAGCAGGTCGCCGATAAAGTTAAGAAGTTCCGCGAAGCCGGCAATGATCTGGTGATCGTGCTATCGGCCATGAGCGGCGAAACCAATCGCCTGATCGACCTGGCCAAGCAAATCAGCGATCAGCCGTTGCCGCGTGAGCTGGATATGATTGTATCCACGGGCGAGCAGGTGACTATTGGTCTGCTGTCCATGGCGCTGAACAAGCGTGGTGTGCCGGCCGTGTCCTACACCGGCAGCCAGGTGCGCATCCTCACGGACAGCTCGCACACCAAGGCCCGTATCCTGAAAATTGACGATCAGAAGATTCGCGCTGATCTCAAGGCCGGTCGTGTGGTTGTGGTTGCCGGTTTCCAGGGCGTTGATGAGCTCGGCAATATCACCACGCTGGGCCGTGGCGGTTCCGACACCACGGGTGTGGCGCTGGCAGCGGCCCTCAAGGCTGATGAATGCCAGATCTACACCGATGTTGACGGCGTCTACACCACTGACCCGCGGGTTGTGGCCAAGGCGCAGCGTCTGGAAAAGATCACCTTCGAAGAAATGCTGGAAATGGCCAGCCTGGGTTCCAAGGTGTTGCAGATCCGCGCAGTCGAGTTCGCCGGCAAGTACAACGTTCCGCTGCGCGTTTTGCACAGCTTCAAGGAGGGTCCAGGTACCCTCATTACTATTGATGAAGAGGAATCCATGGAACAGCCGATCATTTCTGGTATCGCGTTCAATCGTGACGAAGCCAAGCTGACCATCCGTGGCGTGCCGGACACCCCGGGCGTGGCGTTCAAGATTCTGGGCCCGATCAGCGCGGCCAACATCGAAGTCGACATGATCGTGCAGAACGTTGCGCACGATAACACCACCGATTTTACCTTCACCGTACACCGCAATGACTACAATGCGGCGCAAAGCGTGCTGGAAAATACCGCTCGCGAGATCGGTGCCCGTGAAGTGGTGGGCGACACCAACATTGCCAAGGTTTCGATCGTGGGTGTGGGCATGCGCTCTCATGCAGGCGTTGCCAGCCGCATGTTTGAATCGCTGGCCAAGGAGAACATCAACATCCTGATGATCTCGACTTCCGAGATCAAAGTGTCTGTTGTGATCGAAGAAAAGTACCTGGAGCTGGCCGTGCGTTCCCTGCACACCGCTTTTGATCTGGATGCGCCAGCCCGACAGGGCGAGTAAGGCGTTGGCAGAAGGGCGCGGTTAATCCGCGCCCTTTGTTTTTTGGCAGGCATGCACGAAGCCCACCCGTTTTGTCATGTTGGTCAATACTAAGGAGCGCAGAGTGCTACTAGTCGCTAGTAGGCTCGGGCTCTTTTTTTTTGCAGACTGTTGTCCCTGAAAAGATAAGTGTGAGGAGAAACGTATGCTGATTCTGACTCGCCGTTGTACGGAAAGCCTGATCATAGGCGATGGCGAAATTACCGTGACCGTATTGGGCGTCAAAGGCAACCAGGTGCGCATTGGCGTCAATGCTCCCAAGGAAGTGGCCGTACACCGTGAAGAGATCTACCTGCGGATCAAGAATGAAAAGGATGAAGAACCAAGTCTTTAATTTTATTTAAGTTTTTAGTTGCATGCGGGGAAAAGGCTGGTTATTATACGCCCCGTGTTGCGGAGAGGTGGCCGAGTGGCCGAAGGCGCTCCCCTGCTAAGGGAGTACATCTCAAAAGGGTGTCGGGGGTTCGAATCCCCCCTTCTCCGCCATTATTCATGTAGCACGTTGTAATCTAGGCAGTTCAGTAAGTTGTTGAAAATACTGAAAAAAAATCTTGCCAGAGAGATTCAACGGTCTATAATGCGCCGCTTCAAATGCACTCGTAGCTCAGCTGGATAGAGTACTCGGCTACGAACCGAGCGGTCACAGGTTCGAATCCTGTCGAGTGCACCATTTAAGAGTCAATTGCCAAGGCGATTGGTTTTGCTTCAACCAGCGGTGGTCTGGTCTATCAAACACAACTTGCACTCGTAGCTCAGCTGGATAGAGTACTCGGCTACGAACCGAGCGGTCACAGGTTCGAATCCTGTCGAGTGCACCATTTAAGAGTCAATCGCCCAGGCGGTTGGCTTTGCTTCAACCAGCGGTGGTCTGGTTTATCAAACACAACTTGCACTCGTAGCTCAGCTGGATAGAGTACTCGGCTACGAACCGAGCGGTCACAGGTTCGAATCCTGTCGAGTGCACCATTTAAGAGTCAATTGCCCCGGCAGTTGGCTTTGCTTCAGCCAGCGGTGGTCTGGTTTAACAAACACAACCTGCACTCGTAGCTCAGCTGGATAGAGTACTCGGCTACGAACCGAGCGGTCACAGGTTCGAATCCTGTCGAGTGCACCAAACATCAAAAAGCCCGCACATTGTGCGGGCTTTTTGTTATCTGCGATTTGGCTATTGCTGTCATCCTCGCGACTTGTCTTGTGTTTATTCTGGTTCTTGTCCCTGCTCGTCAACGGCTACAAGGTTGAATTTCAGCTTTGAGTTGTGCCCTGTGCAACTCATCCTTCGTCGCACAAGCAGTGCGCAGGCGCCGTCTGGCGGTTTTTCGCAAGCTTTTGTTATCTCCAAGATTTTTGCGTCATTAATTTTCAAGCCGTGTATGATTGCGCCCGTCAGCCCCGCCGGGGCTTGTGGAATACCTCCATGGACTTACCCAGTAGTAACTCAGCATCCCGCTTTACCAATCATGAATTGACTGATTGATCCTTCCGGCGTGCCCTGCTGCTGGGAGTGGAGTTCGCCTATGACCGAAGTTGAAGTAAAGAAAACCCAAGAAAGCCTGCAAAGCCGCCTTGCTCAAGTTATTGAGCTGCTTAATCGCCAGCGTGTGGTCGAAGATCTGACTCATCGTCAGGAAGGCCATCACCATGACCGGGTCGAGAACCTGGTCCATCGGCAAAACCTTGTTGAACTCCAGCGCAAGCTGGAAGACCTGCACTCCGCAGACGTTGCCTATATCCTCGAAGCATTGCCTCTGGACGACCGCCTGACGGTCTGGCAGCTGGTCAAGGCTGATCGCGATGGCGACATCCTGCTCGAAGTATCCGACTCGGTGCGTGAAACCCTGATCGCCGACATGGACGATCACGAGCTCCTGGCAGCCGCCAAGGAGATGGACGCCGACGAACTTGCTGACCTGGCTCCCGAGCTGCCGCGAGACGTCGTCCATGAGCTGATGGAGACCCTGGATGGCCAGCAGCGTGAGCGCGTGCGCTCCGCACTGTCCTATAACGAGGACCAGGTCGGTGCCTTGATGGACTTTGAGATGGTGACCATCCGTGAGGATGTCAGCCTTGAAGTCGTGCTGCGTTACCTGCGTCGCCTCAAGGAGTTGCCGGGCCATACCGACAAACTGTTTGTGGTCGATTATGACGGCGCCCTCAAAGGCGTGTTGCCGATCAAGCGTTTGCTGGTCAACGACCCTGAAAAGCAAGTGTCAGA
The DNA here is from genome assembly GCF_900618535.1 of Pseudomonas bubulae. Lineage (GTDB taxonomy): Bacteria > Pseudomonadota > Gammaproteobacteria > Pseudomonadales > Pseudomonadaceae > Aquipseudomonas > Aquipseudomonas bubulae. The sequence goes on from NZ_UYJA01000003.1 coordinate 473,124, forward strand.
AGTGATGGCCAACGACCCGGTGAGTTTTCACCCGGACGAAGATGCCTACGATGCTGCTCAGGCATTTGAGCGTTATGACTTGATTTCGGCCCCCGTAGTCGACAAGAACGGCAAGCTGATCGGCCGTCTGACCATCGATGAAATGGTCGACCTGATTCGTGAAGAGAGCGAAAACGAAGTTCTCAACATGGCCGGTCTGCGAGAAGAAGAAGACATCTTCGCCTCGGTGTGGAAGTCCCTGCGTAACCGTTGGGCCTGGCTGGCAGTCAACCTGGTCACGGCATTTATTGCTTCGCGGGTGATTGGCCTGTTCGAAGGCTCGATTGAAAAGCTGGTGGCTCTGGCAGCACTGATGCCCATCGTGGCCGGTATTGGCGGTAACTCCGGCAACCAGACCATTACCATGATCGTGCGCGCTATGGCCCTGGATCAGGTTAACACCGGCAGCACTTCGCGGTTGATGCGCAAGGAGCTCGCCGTGGGCCTGATCAATGGTCTGGTGTGGGGTGGGGTGATTGGTGTTGTGGCCTACCTGCTGTATGGCAGCTGGTCGCTCGGCGTGGTGATGACCGCAGCGATGACCCTCAACCTGCTGCTGGCAGCACTGATGGGGGTATTGATACCCATGACGCTGGCCCGGCTGGGGCGTGATCCGGCCATGGGCGCAAGCGTGATGATCACCGCCATGACCGACAGTGGTGGGTTCTTCATCTTTCTGGGGCTGGCGACTATCTTCCTGCTTTGATCATTCTGTACAGGGCGCGAACAGCGCCCATAAAAAAAGCCAGCATTTGCTGGCTTTTTTTATGCCTGGGTTAAATCAGGATTCTTCAGAGGCTGCTTCAGCATCGTGAGCAATCAGTGATACCAGGGCGTTTTGCTGGCGGTGTGACAACTGGCGGAAGCGTTGCAGCAGCTCACGCTCATGCAGGGAAAGCTCGGGGCTGTCGAGGCGCATGCTGAGCTCATCACCCAGAACGCCTTCCTGGATAAGGCTTTGCTCGAGACGAGCAATGATTTCAGAGTTCATGCTGCGGTGATGGTTGCGAGCCACTTCGGCGATGCGCTCGCGCATTCCGTCTGGCAGGCGAACGACGAACTTGTCAGCCGTGCGGCTGGAGTAAATTGCCTGTTTCAATGGGCGCATTTTAGTTAACCGGTTAGTTCAGGGGAGCGGTTCTCGGGAATTGGCCGCAGGATGTGTTTAAGACCGTCCTTATAGCCAAATGTTCAACCTGAATTGCTAAGAGGCGCGCATCATGCCTCAAATCTGCCACTTCCCTGGCGTCAATTCTGTGACAAATATTGAACCGGATAAAGGCGTTATGCCAGTAGGTCTTGTTAAAAATATACACTCGAATGGGTGGCTTAGCGATTAACCCAGCAAATTAATGGGTTTTCCCCCTTGCCTATGGGCAGTTTCAGCGCAATTGCGGGTCAAACTTGAACCTGCGACCAAGCATCAGCGCCACCAGCCAGCAAGCGAAAAATACCGCGGCGGCGATCAAGGGCAGATTGCCAAATTCGTTACTGGTGAATACATCCAGGGCAAGGCTCGACAGTGCCAGCATTAACAGAGCCAAAGCGATTTTGGACATGATTTCTTACCCATCTCTCAATGTGCTTTCAAAAGACCCAGCGTTCACCCGCAGGTGCCTGGTCGGCGACGGGCTGGTTGGCAGCCAGACGAGGTGTCACGCGGCTGGTCTCTTTCATCACCGCAACCTGTGGCCGCGGTTTGTTGAAGGTAGCCGTCATTTCAACAGGCTGCTCGGCCGAAACGGGCTCGGGCAGAAAATGAAAAACCAGCAATACGGCCAGCGCGAGGGTGTTTAACAGTAGTAGCGTGCTGTTCATGGCGGTCATCTCTGAGAGCATGGACGGGATACTGTTAATAGAGCAGTCTTCGTGCCAACTGTAACAAGGCTAAAAAACCTTATAAAACAGCGAGTTGAGCCGTATATTCAAGAGTGTTTAATTGCATTTTGCAATGATGGCTTTTTGATGTAGTGCAAATTGCACGATGGTCGCCTGAGCCTTGCCTGTGCTGTGCAGTCGATCGCAACCTCGTACCGCTCATCGGAGGCAAAAAAATCTATTTAGGCCGCTGTCTTACAGTTAAAAAGACCACTCACGACATGACAAACCCAGGCATGCCCGTTACCATGCACGCCGTTATTTGTCTCAGTAGCTCAATTGGATAGAGCATCCCCCTCCTAAGGGGAAGGTTGCAGGTTCGAACCCCGCCTGGGACACCAGATACGCAAAGGCCCCGCACTGTTGAACAGGCGGGGCCTTTTTTGTGGCTTTCAATCAGCCAGTCAGGCCTGGCCGAGCAGCCCGCGGCCCGCCAGGTTCTTCATCAGTGCACTGACCCCGAACGCCCATTGTGGCGCCTGGTCGCTGCCGGTCACGCGGTTGTGCAACGCTCCCAGTGTCGGTGACGAGATGCTTACAACATCATCGGCCTTATGGGTAAACCCCTGGCCCGGCTGGTCGCGGTCTTCGGTAGGAGCGAACAGGGTACCCAGGAACAGGACAAAACCGTCCGGGTACTGGTGGTTGGCGTTGAGCGTCTGTTCGGCCAGGTCCGCCGGATCGCGGCTGATCTGGTTCATTGAGCTTTTACCGTTCAGCACGTAGCCATCGACACCTTCAACACGCAAGGTCACTTCACAATGGCGCACGTCGTCGAGGTTGAAGTGTTCGTCAAACAGGCGAATAAAGGGCCCCAGTGCACAGGAGGCGTTGTTGTCCTTGGCCTTGCTCAGCAGTAACGCGCTGCGACCTTCGAAGTCGCGCAGGTTGACGTCGTTGCCCAGGGTCGCGCCGTGGATTCGGCCCTGGCTGTCTACCGCCAGCACCACTTCCGGCTCCGGGTTGTTCCAGCTTGAACCGGGGTGGATACCAATGGCGCTGCCGCTGCCCACAGCAGCGAGGATCGGTGCCTTGGTGAAAATTTCGGCGTCGGGGCCGATGCCCACTTCCAGGTACTGCGACCACATGTTCTGTTCGATCAGCACTTGTTTGAGGCGCATGGCTTCTGGCGAGCCGGGGCGCAGGTCGCGCAGGTTATTACCAATCACTTCGTGCACCAGGGCACGAACCTCTTCGGCACGGAGGGCATCGCCTCCGGCTTTTTCCTCGATCACCCGTTCGATCATGCTGGCAGCAAAGGTGACACCCGCCGCCTTGATCACTTGCAGATCTGCCGGGGCCAGCAGGTAGGGTTTGGCCATGTCGCGCTGCTCGCCGCTGTTGGCCAGCAAGGCCTGGATCGTGCCCAATACGGTGCCGCGGATTTCACGCACGGCATGCAGCGGGTTGTCGCTATCGAGCAGCAGGCTCAGGGTGGGGAAGTGGGCCGTGCAATCAATTACTTCACCGTCACGAATCACCACCACGGCCGGGCCGCCACGTTCGCCGGGCAACCACACGCGACCGACCAGGGTGGCGCGCTGCCAGTCATCGGGCAGGGTGTTTTCTATGGTCAATTGCAGCGTTTGCATATACGTGATCCTTGAAAAGAGTGCTTGGTGGGAGCGAGCTTGGTCGCGATCAAGTCACCACGGGTTGGCTGACCATCTGCAGTGTCTGCTTCGCGAGCAGGCTCGCTCCCACAAGTCATGTGTTTGTCGTGTCTAGTGGGAGTGACGGGGCGGGCCGTTTTCCGGGATCACGCGCCAGTACAGGGTGGCCGGTTCGAGGCAGCCGCCGGTGGAGAGCTGGCCGACCAGTTGGCGGTAGAGTTCCTGCCACGGAGTTTGTGACGGGGCCAGCGGTGGCAGCGGTTCCTGGCGGCGTTCGTTGAGCACGCTTTCGTCCACCAGCAGGTTGACGCTGCGCGCGTTGAGGTCGACGCGCAGGCGATCGCCGGTGCGCAGTAACGACAGACCGCCACCCACCGCAGATTCCGGGGACATGTTGAGAATTGACGGGCTGGCCGAGGTGCCGCTTTGGCGGCCATCACCCATGCAGGGCAGGGAGTCGATCCCGGCCTTGATCAGGTTGGAAGGTGGCGCCATGTTCACGACCTCGCCGCTGCCGGGGAAGCCCACGGTGCCGCAGCCTCGAATCACCAGAATGCAGCGCTCGTCGATGTCCAGCGAAGGGTCGTTGATCCGCGCCGTGTAGTCTTCCGGGCCCTCGAACACAATAGCCCGCGCTTCGAAGCTGTTGGGTTGCAACGGGTCGCTGAGGTAGGTCTTGCGAAATGCTTCGCCCACCACTGACATTTTCATGATGGCACTGTCGAAGAAGTTGCCGCTGAGTACGATAAAACCGGCTCGGTGCATCAGCGGGTCTTCGTAGGAACGGATCACGTCACGGTCGCCGGTGACGCAGTCGGCAACCACTTCACCCATGCTGCGGCCACTGACCGTGAGGCAGTCGCGGTGCAGGCGGCCGACCTTGTCCAGTTCATGCATCACCGCCGGTACACCGCCTGCGCGGTGGAAACTTTCACCCAGGTACTCGCCGGCGGGCATGCAGTTGACCAGCAAGGGCACGTCTTCGCCGACGCGCTGCCAGTCTTCCAGTGACAGCTCGATACCGCTGTGGCGGGCGATGGCAATCAGGTGCGGCGGGCAGTTGGTGGATGCGCCCAGCGCCGAGGCCACGGCAATGGCGTTTTCGAAGGCCGCGTGGGTCATGATCTGGGAGGGGCGTACGTCTTCGCGCACCAGGTCGACGATGCGCATCCCGGTGGCATAGGCCATTTGCCCGCGCTCGCGGTACGGTGCCGGGATGCTCGCGCAGCCGGGCAGGGACATACCCAGTGCCTCGGCCAGGGCGTTCATCGACAGCGCAGTGCCCATGGTGTTGCAGTGACCCACCGACGGCGATGATGCGGTGGTCAGGGTCATAAAACCTTCGTAATCGATTTCGCCGGCGCTGAGCAGATTGCGCGCATGCCACAGTACGGTGCCCGAACCAATGCGCTGGCCTTTGTGCCAGCCGTCGAGCATCGGCCCGCCGGACAGCACGATGGAAGGCAGGTCGGTGGTGGCCGCTGCCATCAGGCAGGCCGGGGTGGTTTTGTCGCAACCGGTGGTCAGCACTACGCCGTCCAGCGGGTAACCATGCAGCACCTCGACCAGGCCCAGGTAGGCGAGGTTGCGGTCGAGGGCCGCGGTGGGGCGGCGCGACTGTTCGGCAATCGGGTGTACCGGAAACTCCATCGGGATGCCACCTGCATCGCGAATGCCGTCCTTGACCCGCTTGGCCAGTTCGATGTGATGGCGGTTGCAGGGTGTCAGGTCGCTGCCGGTCTGGGCGATGCCGATAATCGGCCGCCCCGATTGCAGTTCGGCGCGGGTCAGGCCCTGGTTCATGTAGCGTTCCACATACAGTGCGGTCAGGTCGGCGTGGCTTGGGTCGTCGAACCACAGCTGGCTGCGCAGGCGGCGTGGGGTTGAATCGGTCATGGCAGGCTCCGGCTGATTATTTTATTCAGGCAATGGGTTGTTGCGGCGCAACTGGCGGATCAGTCCGGCGTGGTCGAGTTCGCCGTCACCGGCCTCGACCATGGCGGCAAACAGGCTGTCTACCAGGCTGCCGACGGGCAGGTCCAGGCCCAGCTTCTGCGCCTGGGCGAGGGCGGTGCGGGTGTCCTTGAGCTGCCATTTGGCCGGGCCACCGGGAGTGAAATCGTTGTTCAGCATGCGTTGGCCGTGCTGGCGCCAGATCGGCGAGTCGACAAAACCGCCCATCAGCGCCTCGTGGACTTTCGCCGGGTCGGCGCCACCGCGCTCGGCCAGCAGCAGGCCTTCGGCGACGGTGGCGATGGTGCTGGCGACGATCAACTGGTTGACCAGCTTGGACAACTCGCCGGTGCCCGCCGGGCCGACATGCACCGGGCGGCCCATGGCGGCCAGTACTTCGCGGCCCTGCTCAAAGGCGGCCACTTCGCCGCCAACCATGATTGCCAGGCTGGCTTCCCGCGCCCCGCGCTCGCCCCCCGACACCGGGGCGTCGAGGTAACGCAGGCGGCGTTCGGCACATAACCGCGCCTGTTCAACGGCGGTGTCGACCGGGATCGAACTCATCACGATCACCAGCGCCCCCGGTGCCAGTGCCAGGGCGGCACCGTTTTCACCAAACAGCACCTCGTCACAGGTTGGGCCATCGCTGAGCATGCAGATCAGCACCTGAGCACCGTCTGCCGCGCCTGCCGGGGTCGGCGCAACCGCCGCCCCCAGTGTTGCCAGCGCCTGCAACTTGCCCGGGGAGCGGTTCCAGGCCCGCACCGGGAAGCCGGCGTGCAGCAGGTTGCGGGCCATGGGCAGGCCCATGATCCCGGTACCGATAAAGGCTACGCTTGGCAGGTTCATGCTTTTCCTCCAGTGGCAGGGGCCAGTGCGGCGCCAATTTGCGATTCTTTATTGCGCGGCATCAGCACCATGCCCAGGCCACCCAGGCCAACCAGTGCGGCGATCACCAGAAACCCCGGGGTGTAGCTGCCGGTCACGGTGAACAGGTACCCGGTCAGGTAAGGGCCGATAAAACCGCTGAGGTTGCCGATGGAGTTGATCAGGCCAATGCCCACGGCCGCGCCGACACCGGTCAGCACTTGCCCGGGGACTGCCCAGAACACGTTGATCGCGCTGTACACGCCCATCGCCAGCAGAATGAAACCGATGACAATGATCCACGGCTGGTTGAGCCACAGCGCCACGGCAATCGACACTGCCGCGAGCATGGCGGCACCGCCGGCATGCCAGTGACGTTCTTGCAGGCGGTCAGAGCGCCGGCTCCACCAGATCATCGCCACAGCAGCAACGGCATAGGGAATGGCGGTGATCAGGCCGTTCTGCATCAGGCCGATTTCCAGGCCGAAGGTACCGCGGAACGATGCCAGAACCGTTGGCATGAAGAAGTTCATCGCGTTGGAGCCCGAGGTGATGCCGAAATACACCAGTGCCAGCAGCCATACCTGGCGGTTGCACAGGGCCTTGCGGATCATCTGGCCCTTGGACGGTTGTACTCCCACCACCAGCGGTTTGTTGCGCTCTTCCTGGGCCAGGGTGTTGATCAGCCAGGTGCGCTGTTTGTCGGTCAGCCAGTGGGCATCGGCCGGGTGGTCGGTGAGGTAGAAGTAGCACACCACACCGAGGATCACCGCCGGTACGGCTTCGACGATATACATCAGGCGCCAGCCGACAAAGCCCCAGGCATCGCCCATCTCCATCAGGCCCACCGACAGCGGTGCGCCGATGATTTGCGCGATGGGTACGCCCAGATAAAACGAGGCGATCATGCGTGCGCGATAGCGGCTCGGGAACCACAGCGACAGCAGATAGATCACGCCAGGGAAGAACCCGGCTTCGGCAATACCCAGCAGCACGCGCAGGGAAATGAAGTGGATGGGTGTCTGCAGGAAGCCCATGGCGCCGGCGATGATGCCCCAGGTCACCATGATCCGCGCGATCCATACACGGGCGCCGTAGCGGTGCAGCAAAATGTTGCTCGGCACTTCGAACATGAAATAGCCGAGGAAGAAAATACCTGCGCCCAGGCCATAAATGGTCTGGCTGATGCCGATATCTTCGTTCATGCGCAGTGCGGCGAAACCGACGTTGTTGCGGTCCAGAAAGGCGACCACAAACAGCAGTACAAGAAAAGGAATCATGCGCCTGGTCACGCGCTTGATTGTCTGTTGTTCGATGTCCGAGACATCGGTGAGTGGAGTAGTCATGTGGCACGACCTCAGTTTTTATTGTTGTGAGTAGCGTGAGCGTTGCAGCATTTGGGTGAGACAGGGCTTTTTGTGGGAGCGGGCTTGCTCGCGATGGGATCGCTGCGGGGCTTCAGTTGCACCGCGTCGCCTTGATCGCGAGCAAGCCCGCTCCCACAAGGGGGTGGTGGGTTATTTGTCGGCCGTATCCTCGATATGTGCGCGCACGATGGCATCGAAGTCCGCGTCGGCGGTAAAGCCCAGGGCACGGGCGCGGGGGGCTTCTACCTTGCTCGGCCAGCTTTCGACGATACGCTGGATAGTCGCGTCGGGCTCCCAGCGAATCAGTTTGGCCACGTCATCACCGGCCACCCGTTGCAGCGCCGCGACCATGTCGGCCACGGTGGTGGTCACGCCCGGCAGCGGGATAATGCGCTGGTTGCCCAGGGTTTCTGGCGACAGGGTCATGCCCAGCAGCATCGACTCAATAATGCGCCGCGGCGAGGTGAGGTAAACCTGGGTATCCGGGCGTACCGGGCATACGGCAGGCAGGCCCACCAGTGGCTCGCGGATGATCGAACTGAAGAAGGTCGAGGCCGCCTTGTTCGGCTTGCCGGGGCGTACAGCCACGGTTGGCAGGCGCAGCACCCGGCCGTCGACAAAGCCTTTGCGCGCATAGTCGGCGACCAGCAATTCGCCTACGGCTTTTTGCATGCCGTAGGACGATTGCGGGGTAAGCACGGTGTTGTCATCGACTACTGGCGGCAGGGCGCCGCCGAATACTGCAAAACCGCTGGCGTAGACGAAGCGCGGCGCGTTGCCTTGCTTGCGCAGGGTTTCGAGCAGCAGCATCAGGCCGTGCAGGTTGACCTGCATGCCCAGGTCGAAATCCGCTTCGGCCGCCGAGCTGACCACGGCTGCCAGATGCCATACCAGATCCACGCCATCGGTGACGCGGGCGATGACATCGGGGTCGGCTATATCGCCGGTCACCAGTTCGATACGCGGGTCGCTCGGCACATCTTCGCCGGCAAAGGCGTCGAACAACACGATGCGCTCAATGGTGCGAGGCGCCTGGCCTTCAAAGGTCAGGCTGTTCATGTCGAGCAGGCGCTGGGCCAGTTGTTTGCCGATAAAGCCGGTGCCGCCAGTAATCAGAATGCGCATGTGTAAAACCCTTTCTTATAGTTGTGTGAGCGTGAAGTCAGTCGGCCTGTACGGTGAGCTGGCGCTGTTCGCCAAGGCCGCTGATGCCCAGGTGCATGACCTGGCCTGCGCGCAGGTACACCGGGGTTGGCTTGATCCCCAGGCCCACACCCGGCGGTGTGCCGGTGGAAATCACGTCGCCCGGTTGCAGCGACATGCAGCGGCTCAGGTAAGCAATCAGGGCCGGGATCTGAAAGACCATGGTGCGGGTGTTGCCGTTCTGGTAGCGCTGTCCGTCGACTTCAAGCCAAAGGTCGAGCTGGTGCGGGTCGCTGATCTCATCGCGGGTCACCAGCCATGGTCCGAGGGGGCCAAAGGTGTCAAAGCCCTTGCCCTTGTCCCAGGTGCCGCCACGTTCGATCTGCCATTCGCGCTCCGACACATCGTTGATCACGCAGTATCCGGCCACGTGCTCCAGGGCGTTATGTTCATCGATATTGCGTCCACCCTTGCCGATCACCACGCCCAGCTCGACTTCCCAGTCGGTTTTGGTCGAGTCGCGGGGGATTTCCACGTTGTCGTTGGGACCGCAGATGGCGCTGGTCCATTTGCTGAATACCACCGGTTCCGACGGCACCGCCAGGCCCGATTCGGCAGCGTGGTCGGCATAGTTCAGGCCGATGCAGATAAATTTGCCGACCTGGCCGACGCAGGCGCCGATACGTGGCGAACCGCTGACCAGCGGCAAACTGGCGGGGTCGATTTTGCTCAGTGTTTCCAGGCTTGCGGCTGACAGCGCAGCGCCTGCAACGTCGGTGATATGCGCCGACAAATCGCGGATATTGCCTTGGGCATCGAGCAGGCCGGGTTTTTCCTGACCTTTATCGCCGTAGCGCAGCAGTTTCATAAAAGCTCCTTTGGTGCATGGAAATAAATCTAGTGTGGGAGCGAGCCTGCTCGCGAATGCATCAATGCGGTGCCACTTAAACACCGAGGTGCCTGCATCGCGAGCAGGCTCGCTCCCACAGGGTTTCCCACAAAATGCTTAATTACTCATCCCGCCATCGATCACCTGGACTGTGCCGGTGGTGTAGCTGCTGGCATCGCTGGCCAGGTACAGCGCCAGTTGTGCGATTTCTTTAGCGCTGCCGATGCGGCCCATGGGCTGGCGGTCAACAAAGGCCTGATAGACCTCAGCTTCGGAGCGCCCTTGCTCAAGGGCCTGTTCAGCGATGCGCTGGCGTAGCGAAGGGGAGTCCACCGTGCCGGGGCAAATGGCGTTGCAGCGAATGCCCTGGCGCACGTAGTCGGCGGCGACCGATTTGGTCAGGCCGATCACCGCAGCCTTGCTGGCGGTGTAGGCAAACCGGTTGGGCACGCCTTTGACGCTGGAGGCCACCGAAGCCATGTTGATGATCGAGCCGCCGCCGTTTTCCAGCATGCCGGGGAGGAAGCCGCGGATCATGCGGTACATGGCGGTGACATTGAGGTCGAAAGAAAATTGCCAGGCCTGCTCGTCGCACTCCAGCAGGGCACCGCTGTGCACATAGCCTGCGCAGTTGAACAGTACGTCGATAGCGCCCAGTTGCTGGCAGATGGCATCGATGGCGCAAGCTTGGGTCACGTCCAGGGGAAGGACTTGAATACCGGGGATATCTTGCAGGGCTTCGACATGCAGGTCGGTGGCGATGACCTGCGCGCCCGCATCGCGAAAGGCCAGTACCGAAGCGCGGCCTATGCCTTGCGCCGCAGCAGTTATCAGCACACGTTTGTTGGCTAGGTTCATGACGAAAGTCCGTTGTTATTATTTGGCCCAACAGCTGCACACTAATATTGCTTTGCGATAATCGCCAATGAGATATTCTCAGGTCTTAATAACCGGGGGTTATCGGATGGCGGATGTCGGATTTAACCAGTTGTGCAACTGGCTGCGGTTTCGCCATTTGGTGCTGATCGACACCCTGGCGCGCACGCAAAACATGCATGCGACTGCGCAGGAAATGAGCATCAGCCAGCCAGCCGTGAGCAAGATGTTGCGCGAAATCGAGCACCAGCTTGGCTTCGAAGTATTTGCCCGTTTGCCGCGCAGCATGACCCTTACCGATCTGGGCAGCCATGTGGCCCGTTTTGCCCAGATCGCGTTGAACGACACCGGTCAGTTTGTCAGCCAGATCAACCATCTGCGCCAGGGTGGGCATGGCCTGATCAAGGTCGGCACCATTTATGCGGCCACAGCCCTGGCCGTGCCTGCTGCCATTGTGCGGGTCAAGCAGGACTGGCCGTTGCTCACCGTGCAAGTGCTTGAGGGCACCAGTGCCAATATGCTGACCTTGCTCGAGCACAAGGAACTGGACCTGGTGGTGGCCCGTTTTACCCTCGATCGTCATCGTGAGTTGTTTGAATTCCAGGCGCTGGCGCCGGAGCCGTTGTGCCTGGTTACGGGCAGCCAGCACCCGCTGGCCGGGGCCAGTGAAGTGCCACTGGCGGATTTGGGCAGTTGGCCGTGGGTGATTTACCCGACGGGCACGCCGATGCGCGCGCGGGTGGAAAAAGCCTTCGTCGAAGCAGGCATGCAGACCCCGGAAAACACCGTCGAAACCGTGTCCTTGCAGACCACCATGCAACTGCTGCAAACCACCCCGTCGGTGGCGATGCTGGCCGAGTCGATGGTCGAACCGGAAATCCAGGCCGGTCGCCTGACCCGCCTGGCCTTGCCGTTTCCGCTGGTGCTGGCTGACTACGGGGTGATTACCCGGCGCAACGATGTCCCGCAGTGGTCGGCAAAAGCCTTTATCGACGCCTTGTTAAGTGGTCCCGATGCCCTGCGCGGTGCTCGCCAGACACCTTGATAACGCGCGGTTATTAACTGATGGAATGATGTAATTGGGCACAGGCCAAACCGCCCTCTAAAGTGAGCGTCGCCCCACCTGTCGGGTAGGGGCGCAACCGCTCATGAGAGGCGCGTATGAGAACAATAAAAAGCTACAAGACGCTGACGATCTTCTTCCTGTTCCTGATTGGCGTGGTCAACTACCTTGACCGCAGCGCCTTATCCATCGCCAACACCACCATCCAGAAAGACCTGGCCATCAGCCCGATGCAAATGGGGGTGATGCTCTCGGCGTTCTCCATTGCCTACGCCTTTTCACAACTGCCTCTTGGTGCCTTGATCGACAAGTTGGGCAGCAAGCTGGCACTGGGTGGATCGCTGGTGGTGTGGTCGGTTGCGCAGGCGGCCTTCGGCCTGTTCAGCAGCTATGGCCATCTGGTCGGCTTGCGGGTGTTGCTGGGGATAGGTGAGGCGCCGGTGTTTCCTTCGGCGGCCAAGGCATTGTCGGAGTGGTTCGATACCCAGGAGCGCGGCACGGCGACCGGCTGGGTGTGGTCTTCGACTTGTATCGGCCCGTGCCTGGCCCCGCCGTTGTTGACTGTTTTCATGGTGCATCTGGGCTGGCGCGGGATGTTTATCCTTACCGGCGTCATGGGACTGGTATTGGCACTGTGCTGGTTCAAGTTCTACAAGAGCAAGGCGCAATACATGGCCGAGACAGGTCGTGCGGAACCGGTGCCGGTGCAACAGGTCAAGGCGGCGAAAGTGCGCTGGACCTCGTTGTTCAGGGATCGCAACACCTGGGGGGCGTTCCTCGGGTTTATGGGTGTGATTTACATGATCTGGCTCAATCTCACCTGGTTGCCCGGTTATTTTGAGCGTGAGCACGGTCTGGATCTGTATCGCACGGCCTGGGTGGTATCGCTGGCTTATTTGTTTGGCGCGTTGGGCACCATTGTGGCCGGTAAATGCTGTGATCGACTGGTGGCACGAGGCATGCGGGTGTTGGCCAGCCGCAAGCTGATGGTGATTCTGGGGCTGCTGGGCGGGGCGCTGTTTACCCTGATTGTGGCCTTTACCACCAACGTGGTGGCGTGCGTGATCCTGCTGTGCCTGACCATGTTCTTTATCAACATCTCCAGTGCCACGGCGTGGATGATCGTCAACACCATTGTGCCGTCGGAGCGTGTGGCTTCGTTTGGCTCGATCCAGAACTTTGGCGGTTACCTGGCAGGTTCCATAGCGCCGATTCTGACTGGATTCAGCGTGCAGCAGAGCGGTTCGTTTTCCTCGGCATTTGTGATCAGTGCGGTGGTGGCGGCGTGTTCGGCCTTTGCCTACTTTGCGTTGCTCAAGGAACCGCAGGCACCGGAAGCGCCCTTGGTCACCCTTGTACCCGCCTGACTGAGCCCTTGTGGGAGCGGGCTTGCTCGCGATGGCATCCCCGGGGTGCGCCAGCCAGACCGCGTTGTGTGCATCGCAGGCAAGCCAGCTCCCACAGGTTTTGCGGTGCTCACAAAAATCCGGGGTCAGCCGCGTACCTCTGTGGGAGCGGGCTTGCTCGCGATGGCATCCCCGGGGTGCGCCAGCCAGACCGCGTTGTTTGCATCGCAGGCAAGCCAGCTCCCACAGTTTTTGCGGTGCTCACAAAATCCGGGGCCAACCGCGTACCTCTGTGGGAGCGGGCTTGCTCGCGATGGCATCCCCGGAGTGCGCCAGCCAGACCGCGTTGTGTGCATCGCAGGCAATCCAGCTCCCACAGGTTTTGCGGTGCTCACAAAATCCGGGGTCAGCCGCGTACCTCTGTGGGAGCGGGCTTGCTCGCGATGGCATCCCCGGGGTGCGCCAGCCAGACCGCGTTGTGTGCATCGCAGGCAATCCAGCTCTCACAGGTTTGCGGTGATCACAAAAAAGTCCCACGACATATCCCGTCAAACGATGCCCGTTGTGGCTGGCCCGCTACTGACTAGCCTTTGAAATTCATCAACTCATAGAGTCAGGCCATGCCTTCTTTTTCTGCCTCCCACCGCCTGCGCCGTGGTCGTTACAGCGAGCAAAATCGCATTTATCTTCTGACCGCCAATACGCTTGAACGCCAACCGATTTTCCTGAACTGGCGTGTAGGCCGACGGGTGGTCGAACAGTTCAAGCGGGCACAAGAGCAGGGGCTGGCCACTTCGCTGGCATGGGTGGTGATGCCGGATCACTTTCATTGGCTGATCAGCCTTGATAAAGGCTCGCTGGATGAGTTGATGTGTCGCACAAAATCGTTGAGCACCCGCGCAATCAAGCAGTCCACTGGGCAAACAGGCCGCCGTTGGCAGCAGGGCTACCACGACCATGCCTTGCGGCGTGATGAAGATATCAAGCAGATGGCCCGTTATGTGATTGCCAACCCGCTGCGCGCCGGGCTGGTCCAGCGGGTGGGGGACTACCCCTTGTGGTACGCAATCTGGGTTTGATCCCACAGGGGGGATAGGTGTTTACCGTTACAACCACGACTCGGTAATGCGCCGGTCCAGTTCTTCCCAGTCAGCCATGCCCAGCACCCGGGTGGTGTTGAGGCCGCGCAGGTAGCCGCGCAGCTGTTGGGCACTGGCCTGGATGTCGGCAGTCGGAGTGTTTGCGCTGTGCAGCGTCTCTTCGTAGAGGCTCAGGTATTCGTTTACGCGGTCGCGGTACTCGGGCAGTACCGCTTCACGGATCAGGTCGAAGGTGCGCAGTTTTTGATTGGTATTCACGGGTCACCCTTTGTGAGTTTACGGGCTGTTGTTTGTTACCCAATGTAGCTCACATGTGACCCGTGTTAATACCCGCAGTGCCCCTCAGTGTGGTGTGGCTGCCGGGGCCGGGAGTTTGCCCGGATTGCCGCTCGCCCTCGCTGAGCGAATCAGCATCAATGCGCCCAGCAGCGCCGTGCCGGCCAGAAAGTACATGCCCGCGTGCGGGTTGTTGAAGTAGCCCTCGGCCCAGGTTTTGACCGTGGGTGCAAGAAAACCGCCCAGGTTGCCCAGGGCACCGATCACGGCAATCCCGCTGGCCGCCGCTGCACCACCCAGAAAGCGGGTAGGCAGTGTCCAGAACAACGGTTGCACGGTGATAAAACCGGCGGCAGCCACGCAGAACGCCATAATCACCAGCACCAGGTTGCCACTCAAGGTCGAGCCGATCATGCCCACTGCGGCCATTGCCAGCATCAATGCGGCATAGCGGGTTTGTTGGCCCTTGCGGTCAGCATGGCGTGTCACCAGGTACAGCATGCATACGGTGGCAATCCACGGAATGGAGGTCAGGGCGCCGACCTTAAGGCCAATGCCGGTACCCAGCAACTCGGCGATCCGCGTTGGCAGGTAGAACAGCACGCCATACACGCTGACCTGAATGGTGAAGTAGATCAGGGTGAAGTACAGCACCACCGGGTTGAACATTGCTGCACGCCACGACGACGGGCCTTTGTTGGCTTTTTGCAGTTGCTCTTTTTCCAGCTCGTGTTCGATCGCGGCCTTTTCTTCGGTGTTCAGCCACTTGGCATCCCGGGGTTTGTCGGTCAGGTAGAAGAACGCGAATACGCCGATGATCGAGGCCGCCAGGCCTTCGGTGACAAACATCCATTGCCAGCCGGTAAGGCCGAACTGCGCGCTTTCCAGCAACCAGCCCGATACCGGGCCGCCCACCATCAACGACACCGGCACGCCAAAATAGTAAATGCCATAGGCCGAGCCACGCTGGTTCTGCGGGAACCAGTAGGTCAGGTACAACACCACCCCCGGCGATAGCCCGGCTTCGGCTACGCCCAGCAGAAACCGCAGGATATAGAAGCTGGTTTCGTCGTGGGCAAACATCATCGCCGCTGAGACCAGGCCCCAGGTCACCATGATCCGGCTCAGCCAGATGCGTGCGCCGATCTTGTGCAGCATCAGGTTGCTCGGTACTTCGAACACGGCATAGCCGATAAAGAAAATCCCCGCACCCAGGGCAAATGCCGCGTTGCTCAGGCCGGTGTCCGCCTGCAGGGCGTGTTTGGCAAAGCCGATATTGGAACGATCGATGATCGCCATGGCGAACATCAGGGCGACAAAGGGCAGGATGCGCCAGCGGATCTTGCTCAGCGCCTGTTGCAGTGCGGGGTTGGTCATGGGGTGCTCCGTTATTGTTTTTGTGGAGTACAGCAATCAGATTTTTTTCAGGGCAGCACGGGCATAGGCAGCGACGATTACAAAACAGCCCATTGGCAACAGATAGGCCACGGCCGTGGAGGAGTGGTCGGCCACCAGACCCATCACATAGGGCAGCAGCGCGCCGCCAACAATGGCCATGATCATGAACGAGCTGCCGCGCTTGGTATGTGGGCCGAGGTTTTTCACGCCCATGGCAAACAGGGTGGGGAACATGATCGACATAAAGAAGAACGTCGCCACCAGCGCGACCACCGATACACCTTCAAACCCCAGCACCACCACCGCACACAGCGCCACGTTGATCAGCGCATAGATCAGCAGCAGGCGCTGGGCATTGACCCTGCCCATCAGCCAGGTGCTGAAAAAGCGTCCGAACATAAAGCTGAGCATGGCCACCGAAAGCAGATACGCGGCTTGCTGGCTGCTCATCTGCGCCCAGTGCTCGGTGACGTAGTTGATAAAAAACGCCCCCACGCCAACTTGTGCTCCCACATAAAAGAACTGGGTGATAACCCCCGTGACGAATTCGCGGTGTTGCCACAGGCCTTTGTGGTCGTGCTGCGCAACTTGCACTTCCTGCTCGCGCAGGTCGGGCAGCGCAGTGCGGGCGATAAGGATGGCCACCAGCAACACCAGTGCGGCAATCACCAGATAGGTCATTTGCAGCGATTGTGTGGTGTCGGTGCTGTTGGCACCGCTGAAGAACAGTGCGCCGCCAATCAAGGGGCCGAAAAACTGCCCCAGGCCGTTGAACGACTGCGCCAGGTTCAGGCGGCGCTCGGCTCCGGCGGGTTCACCCAGCACCGTGGCGTAGGGGTTGGCGGCGGTTTCCAGGCAGCCCAGGCCGCAGGCAATCACAAACAGGGCGAACAGGAAAAACTGAAAACTCTGCGCCGCAGCGGCGGGCATAAACAGCAGGGCGCCGGTGGCGTAGAGGCACAGGCCCAGCAGGATGCCGGCCTTGTAGCCGTACCTGTCCATCAGCAAACCGGCGGGCAGGGCTATCAGAAAATACGCGCCAAAGTAGGCGCTTTGCAGCAGGCCCGACTGCGCCTTGCTGACGTGCAGGGTTTCCTGGAAGTGCTTGTTGAGCACATCGAGCAAGCCATAGGACAGGCCCCAGAGAAAGAACAGGCAGGTGACCAGGATCAGTGCCCGGCGATAGGACGTGACCGCCCGGGTAAAGGACGGCGCTGCGACGTTCGGGTGCTTGAGTGACATGACGCATCTCCTTCTTATTGTTGTGAGTTCGGCGTTGTGGTTTGCGTGGATCTACACCCTGTGGGAGCGAGCCTGCTCGCGATGCAGGCGGCTCGGTTTGCCTGACCACCGCGGTGATGCCATCGCGAGCAGGCTCGCTCCCACAGGGTCAGGGAGAATCTTTCAGGCTGAAAATCTGTGCCATTGGCGCCCATTTTTCACCGGGCTTTGTCCAGGGTGTAGGCTGCTGAAAACGCCACATCAGCGCTTCCCATTCCTGCACCTTGGGGTCGCTGGCGCCAGCCCGGGCAAAGGCCTCGGCGCTAAACCCCGGGGCTGTGTCCATGACCATGAACAGCCGCGTGCCCAGGCGCCATATCTGCATGTCGAGCACGCCATACCCGCGCAAATGGGCGCTGATCTGCGGCCAGATGTTCTGGTGCAAGCGCTCATACTCGGCAATCAGCGCCGGGTCGTCCTTAAGGTCCAGCGCCAGGCATTGGCGGTTCATGTCAGCGCCCGGTCCAGGTGGGTGTAGCCACCGTCCACCACCAGCCATTGCCCGGTGGTGTGGGAGGCGCGCGGGGAGAGCAAAAACAGCACGCTGTCGGCGATTTCTGCGGCCGTGGTCATGCGCCGGCCCAGGGGAATTTTTTCAACAATGCTCGCCAGCTTGGCTTGCGGGTCGGCGAAGGTGTCGATCCAGCGCTCGTACAAGGGGGTCATGACTTCGGCCGGGATCACCGCATTGACCCGGATCCCGTCAGCCAGCAATGAAGTGGCCCATTCGCGGGTCAACGACAGTTGCGCGCCCTTGGCGGCGGTGTAGCCGCTGGTCCCGCCTTGCCCGGTGAGGGCCGTCTTGGAGCTGATATTGACGATGGCACCGCGGCTGGCCTTGAGCGCATCGACGCACAGATGGGTCATGAGATAATAATGGATGAGGTTTTTTTCCAGTGACTCGACAAAGGCCGAGCGCCCGGCTTCAAGGCCAACGCCATCGTTGACCCCGGCGTTATTGACCAGCCCGTCAATGCGCCCGAAGCGTTGCAGCACGCTGGCGACTGCCGCGCGGCAGGCGTCTTCGTCGCGCAGTTCGACCTGCACAAACAGGCTCTGCGCCCCGCGCTGATCCAATTGCCGGGCCAGCTCATCGGACAGCGGGCTGTGGCCGAAAATCACCGGGATCGCACCTTCGTCAGCCAGCCCCAGGGTGATGGCTGCGCCGATCCCCGAGCCGCCGCCGGTCACGATAAACACCTTGTCTTGCAGATGCAGATTCATTGCGTCACTCCCTCTATGTTGTAGACGCGGCACGCCGTACCACCCCAGATGGCCGCGTGCTCTGACACGCTGGCGACCAGGGTGTGAGTGGCCTCGTAGTCGCTGGCCAACAGGCACACCGGCCAGTCGGAACCGAACATCAGGCGCTCGGGGCCAAACAGTTCCAGTGCCATGTGCAAATAGGGCGTCAGTTGTGCGCTGGACCAGTCCTGCCAATGGGCTTCGGTGATCAGCCCTGACAGCTTGCAGCTGACGTGGGGCAGGGCCGCCAACGGTGCCAGTTGGCTGGCCCAGGTTTTCAAGTCCCCGGCCTGGATATCGGGTTTGCCCAGGTGGTCGAGTACCAGATGGTGCTGGTCATGCTGCTGGCACAGTTCGGTAACCGTGCGCAGATCCCGGGCCTTGACCAGCACTTCGTAGACCAGTCCCTGGCGTTGCAAGGTATGCAAGCCACGGCTGAACCCCGGATTTTGGATAAACTGGGCGAGCGAGGGTTCGTCCTGCAACTGATGACGAAAGCCACGCAAAACCGGCGCTTGCGCCCAGCGTTCAAGCGATTGCTCAAGGTCGCGGGCACACAGGTCGACCCAGCCCACCACGGCGCGAATCCACGGGTAGCGCTGCGCCAGTCGCAACAGTTGATCGGTTTCACTGGCACAGGCGCGGGCCTGCACGGCGATGCAACCGTCGAATCCGCCAGCATCGAGCAAGGGCCGCAGATCATCGGGGGTAAAGTCCTGGCGCAAACCGCTCATGTCGCGACCTATCCACGGATAGGCCGCGGCGTCATAGCGCCAGAAGTGCTGGTGTGCATCCAGTCGTAGTGAGTGCGGGGACGACATTATTGTTGTACTCCGTCCGTTTGCTTAGCCCCGGTAGCGGTACTGCTCGCGGGAGGCGGCCTTCATCTGGATCGAGAAGCCCGGAGCCTGTGGTGGCATATAGGCCGCGTTGCGGATCACGCAGGGGTCTTCGAAGTGCTCGTGCAGATGGTCGACAAACTCCACCACCCGGCCTTCGTGAGTCCCGGCGATGCACAGGTAGTCGATCATCGACAGGTGCTGCACGTACTCGCACAGACCAACGCCGCCTGCGTGCGGACATACCGGCAGGTTGTACTTGGCGGCCATCAGCATCACCGCCAGCACTTCATTGACCCCGCCCAGGCGGCAGGCGTCGATCTGCACCACGTCAATGGCTTCACGCATGATCAGTTGCTTGAACACGATACGGTTCTGGCACATTTCGCCGGTCGCTACCTTGACCGGGCTGACACCCAGGCGGATTTTTCGATGACCTTCGACGTCGTCCGGGCTGGTTGGCTCTTCGATAAACCACGGGTTGGCGAATGACAGTTCGCGCACCCAATCGATGGCCGCGTCCACTTCCCATACCTGATTGGCATCGATCATCAGCTTGCGATCCGGGCCCAGTACTTCCCGGGCGATACGCACGCGGCGGATATCGTCCTGCAGGTCGTGGCCGACCTTCAATTTGACGTGAGAGAAGCCCGCATCCACCGCTTCCTGACACAGTCTGCGCAGCTTGTCGTCGGCATAGCCCAGCCAGCCGGCGGAGGTGGTGTAGCAGGGGTAGCCCTCAGCCTCGAGCAAGGCCAGTCGCTCGGCCTTGCCATTGGCGCGCTCGCGCAGCAGGGTCAGAGCTTCTGCCGGGGTGATGCAGTCGGTGATATAACGAAAGTCGATACAGCGCACCAGTTCTTCGGGGCTCATGTCTGCCACCAGACGCCACACCGGCTTGCCTTCGGCCTTGGCCCACAGGTCCCAGGCGGCGTTGACCACCGCACCGGTGGCCAGGTGGATGGCGCCCTTGTCCGGGCCGATCCAGCGCAACTGGCTGTCGCTGGTCACGTGGTGCCAGAAACGGCCCATGTCTTCGGCGATCCACTCCAGCTTCAAACCCACCAGCAGGCTGGCCAGGGCCTTGATCGAGGCACAGCAGATTTCGTTGCCGCGGCCGATGGTGAAGGTCAGGCCATGGCCTTCAAGGCCGGGGGTGTCGGTTTCGAGGATGACATAGGCCGCCGAGTAGTCAGGGTCCGGGTTCATCGCGTCAGAACCGTCGAGGGATTGCGAGGTGGGGAAGCGGATGTCTTCAACCCGTACGGCAGTAATTGTGGTCATGGTATGGCTCCCTGTCAGTCGGCGTTCACGGTGCGTTGCTGTTGTTCGCCCAGCCCGCTGATGCCCAGGCGCATGGTCTGGCCGGCACGCAGGTAGACAGGCTCGGGTTTGATACCCAGGCCGACGCCTGGCGGGGTGCCGGTGGAAATCACATCCCCCGGTTGCAGGCTCATGAACTGGCTGAGGTAGCTGATGATTTTCGGGATCTGGAAGATCATCGTGCGGGTGTTGCCGTTCTGGTAGCGGTGGCCATCCACTTCCAGCCACAGGTCGAGCTGGTGCGGATCGGCGATTTCGTCGCGGGTCACCAGCCACGGGCCCAGCGGGCCGAAAGTGTCGCAGCCTTTGCCTTTGTCCCAGGTACCGCCCAGCTCCAGCTGGAACTCGCGCTCGGAGACGTCGTTGATCACGCAGTAACCGGCCACGTGTTCCATGGCCTGGTTTTCGCTGATATAGCGTCCGCCTTTACCGATCACCACACCCAGCTCGACTTCCCAGTCGGTTTTGCGCGAATTGCGCGGGATTTCGACGTTGTCGTTGGGGCCGACGATGGCGCTGGTCCATTTGCTGAACACCACCGGTTCGGCGGGGATTGCGGCACCGGTTTCGGCAGCATGGTCGGCGTAGTTCAGGCCGATGCAGATAAATTTTCCGACCTGGCCGACGCAGGCGCCGATACGGGGGGAGCCCTCAACCAGTGGTAGGGTGGACGGGTCGATATCTTGCAGGCGGACAATGCTTTCGGAGCTCAGGGTCTGGCCTGCGATATCCGCGACCACTGCCGACAAATCGCGCAGTTGGCCGTCGTTGTCGAGCAGGGCGGGACGCTCCTGGCCTTTTTCACCGTAACGCAGCAGTTTCATAAACAATCCTTTTTGGGGGAGGGGCAGGGCCCAGTGGGAGCAGGCTTGTTGCGGGAGCGGGCTTGCTGGCGATGGCATCAGCGCGATTTGCCTGATACAGCGCAGCGATCCAATCGCGAGCAAGCCCGCTCCCACAAGGTCAAAAGCTTGCGGCTAGTTACTCCAGCCGCCATCAATGATTTGTGCCGTGCCGGTGGTAAAGCCGCTGGCACTTGAGCCCAGGTACAGCGCCAACTGGGCGATTTCCTCGGCGGTGCCAATGCGGCCCATGGGCTGGCGCGCGGCAAAGGCGGCATACACCTCGTCCACGCTGCGGCCTTCGCGCTCGGCCTGTTCGCGAATACGCTGGCGCAGGGAAGGGGAGTCGACGGTGCCGGGGCAGATGGCGTTGCAGCGGATGTTCTGGCTCACAAAGTCAGCCGCTACAGAACGGGTCAGGCCAATCACCGCGCCTTTGCTGGCGCAGTAGGCAAAACGGTTGGGCACGCCTTTGACGCTGGAGGCGACCGAGGCCATGTTGATGATCGAGCCGCCGCCGCTGCCCAGCATGCCCGGCAAAAAAGCGCGGATCATGCGGTACATGGCTGTCACGTTGAGGTCCAGGGCGAAGTTCCAGTCCTTTTCTTCGCATTCCAGGATAGTGCCGCTGTGCACCACGCCCGCGCAGTTGAACAGCACATCCAGTGGGCCCAGCTGTTTGGCCAGGCGCTCGATGGCAGCAGCATCGGTGACGTCCAGAACATGTTTGTGCGCGCCCTCAAGGGCGTCGAGGGCGCCGGCATTGATATCGGCGGCGAAGACTTCGGCACCGGCGGCGAGGTATGCCTGGACGGTGGCCTGGCCAATCCCCTGCGCAGCGGCAGTGATCAGCACACGTTTGCCGGAAAGATCCATGGGTGCTCCGTTACGATGTCATTGTTTTTATAGTTGGCCCAATGGTCAGGCCATTGGGGGCGTAGCAAATGGCAAAACGACACAAGTACAAGGATAAGGTTTGCTATGATCGCTTTACGATATCCATCCAATGGTCAGGCCATTGGGCCTTTTGTAGCATGCACCTCAAGCTTCAACAAGCGTCTTTTTCAGCTCCAAGTGCTTGTCGAATGCTGTCCAAACCAGAGCTTATTTCCTGATGCCATTTCAAGTTATTGATAACCAACGGCTTTATCGGCAAATCGCTGATCAGCTACGCGCCTTGATCGACAGCGGTGAATTTCCGCCGGGCAGCCGTTTGCCAGCCGAGCGTGAACTGGCCAAGTTGCTGGGTGTAAGTCGTGCCTCGGTACGTGAGGCGATGATTGCGCTTGAAGTGATAGGTCTGGTGGATGTACGCGTCGGTAACGGGGTACTGGTCTGTGAGCCGCCGGTGCAGGCGGTGTCAGATGAACCGGTTATGGCCCAGGCTACGCGCAACCAGTGGAAAGAACTGGACCCCGAGCTGAACCTTGAAATCGACTTCAATGCCGAAATTCCACCGTTCGCGCTGTTGCAGGCCCGTCGCCTGATTGAGCCCGAAGCGGCGGCGCTGGCGGCGATCAATGCCAGTGACGAGGAGTTGGCGGGCATCCGCGAAGCTTTTGAACGCAACGTTCAGGACAACCGCGAAGGGTCCCACACCCACCCCGGCGATCGTCTGTTCCATATCCGCATTGCCCAGGCCTCGGACAACCCGGCCTATGCCCTGATGATCCAGCATCTATTGGGCCATCGTTACGGCAGCATGTTCCAGCGCCTGCAAAACCACTACACCCCACAGGATATGACCCATCGCTCGGAAGATGAGCACCGCCGTATCCTGCTGGCGCTCGAGCAGCACGATGCGCCCGCCGCACGGCAGGCAATGGCCGAGCACCTGGATGAAGTGATCCGTATATTCAGTCGCAGCGCGCGCTGACATTCAATCGCCAGTCGGGAGGGTTGGCATTAGTCCTACATTTATTGGGACTTTTCCTAGGTAAAAATCTTTCAGCATTCGAGATGATTGACCTACACCGTTTCTCGATGGTTCATCTTAATGCCTGGAAATCCCCTGCGTGTCCTGATCCTGGAAGATGACAGTTTCCAGCGTGCTGTTGCGGTAAGCATGTTTCGCTCCCTGGGTTGCCATGACGTGTTTGAGGCCAGTGACGGCAGCCAGGCGTTGACGGTTCTTCAGCAAGTGGGGCCGGTGGATATCGCCGTGTGCGATTTGCAGATGGATGGCATGGACGGCCTGGCGTTTTTGCGTCGCGTGGGCAGGACGGGGCAAGTCCGGTCGATTATTGTCAGCAGTGCGCTGTCGGCCGATTTGCGTTGTGCTGCGCATCAGCTCATTGCCCTGTTGGGGCTCGAGTTGCTTGGCGATGCCGGCAAACCGTTGTATGCCGCTGTGCTGCAACCTCTGTTACTCAAGTATCAAAGCAGTATCTGCACGCTCGGACCTGTACCGGGCAGCACGCTGTCACTGGCTTGCGAGGACGAAGTGCGTCAGGCTCTGGCCCTGCAGCAATTGCAGGCCTGGTATCAACCCAAGTTCAATCTGCAAACCGGCGAGGTGACCGGAGTCGAAGTGCTTTGCCGTTGGCTGCACCCCGATAAGGGCGTGCTACCACCGGCGGTATTTATCCCGGTGCTGGAGCGCTGCGGCTTGATGGACGAGTTGCTGTTTGCCCAACTCGATCAGGCGTTGAGCCTGCAAGAGCAAGCACGGACACGGGGTTATCCCTTGAACATGGCGTTCAACCTGCAAGCGTCGCAACTGGCTAACAGTCAGCTGACTTATACCCTCAAGGGGGTTCTGACCCGTCATGTCACGCCGGGCTCCAGGTTGACCTTCGAATTGACTGAAACCGGTTTGCTGCAAGCTCCGGTCGCTAGCCTGGAGAATCTGGTGCGCCTGCGCATGATGGGCTGCCGGTTATCAATTGACGATTTTGGTGCCGGTTTTTCGTCATTGCAGCGGCTGTGCCAGTTGCCATTCACCGAAATCAAGCTGGACGGTGAATTTGTGGGCAACCTGGAGCATGAACCGCGTTGCGCCGCCGTGATCGCCAGCACCCTGGCCCTGGGTAAAGCCTTGGGTATGTCGGTGGTTATTGAAGGGATTGAAACCGAGGCACAGTCCCAGCGTTTGCTGGCCATGGGCTGTGTTGAAGGGCAGGGTTACTGGTTTGCGCGGCCCATGAGCGGGCAGGACTTGCTGTGCTGGTTGCAGCAACGTGAAGCAAGCCCTGCCTTAACCACCGCTAGTTGAAGGTATAGGGCGTCAGCGCGGTGGGGTCGATGTTCTGCTCGACTTGGACCATCGCATCCTTGAGCGGGCAGAGCAGGCCTGCGCTGGTTTTGCGGCAGTCCCCGGCGCTTTGGAAATCGCTCCTGAGGGGTTTTTGCGTGGCGGTCAGTTGGGTCAGGTTACGAATCTGGTCCATTGACTGGGCCTCAAAGGCGATGCGCAAAAAGTACTCGCCGGTTTTGACTTCCTTGTAACGTTCGAACTGCAACGTACCCACGGGCGGGATGTTGTTGGCGATGTAATCTCCCTGCTTCCAGCCGAAGCCGAGCATGGTGCGCAGGTAAGAGATATTGGTGTCGTGAGCCACCAGCAGCATCAGCGGTACATCGGGCGGGCTATCCGGCGCGTCTTTCTGCTCCAGCGGGGTGCCCTGCTTGAGTTCCAGGGCAATCTGGTTCATCAGCTCGGAAGCGCCGCGGCTGGCGATATAGGGGATGTCGTTGAGGTAGTCGTACTTGGCCTTGGTCAGCACCATCAGGCTGGATACCTCGGCGGCGGTGCGGCCGTTGCCGAAGGCGACCTTGTCCAGTGGCAGGCCCTGGCTATATTCCAGACGGAACACTTCGCCCATATTGGCACCTGCGCTCAGGCCCTTGATCGCGAAACGGCCCTTGGCGTTTTGTTCCAGTGTCCAGTCCTGTTTGCCATACGGGCAATCGGTGGCAGGCAGGCAGACGACCTCCCTGAGTTTTTCTTCAAAGGGTTTGTAGCGTGCCTGTGCGGCTTCGACGCTGCCGCCCAGAGCCTTGAGGATTTCGGCTTTGGCCTTGGCCGGATCGAGCGCGGCAAAGGGCATTTCATTGGCCTGGAACAGGGCATCCTGCTTGCCGTGGACATAGCCCGGTTGCAGGCCGCAGCCGGGGAACATGCCATCGAGCAAGGCCTGGGCCGTGGCCTTGGTGCGTTGCAGGGGGCTGGCGTGTACCAGCAACTGGCTGGCATCCGGGCAGCCCCGGGGGATCAGCCCGGCGGCCCGCAGCACTTCACCACGGTAACGGCCCATTTCCACCGCGCCGGTATAGCCGTGGCCGGTCAGGTTACCGAAGGGCACCAGCCAGGTTGGCCATTTGCGCTGGGTGACCGAGGTCAGCAGCTTTTCATTGGATTCGGTAGGCGGGCGCACTCCGTGGCGGCTGACCTGCACGACTTTATCCAGCACATAGCCATCGCTGCTGGGTATCTGGGCCAAGGCTGCGGGGCTGAACAGGCTGGCCAGCAACAGGCCGGTATAAAGCGGGGGCAGCGTCTTCATCGATCTTCCTTTGGGTCTTCCTGACACAGTGGGCGAAGAGTCTAGTCGGCAAATAAGACAAATGCCGAGCTCCGTAGCGGCTGCCGAAGGAAGGATCACTGTTTTCGCGAGATTTGTGCGGTGCTCGCTTGAAATTCCGAACAGGCAGTGCGTATTTTGTAGCCATTGCCCTGCGCGGCCTGCTTAACAACAAGGATAGTGGCATGAATAGCGATGGCCAGGGTTTGCTCGCACAGCGATTGGCGGGTATTGATGAGATTGAATGCGTCACCCCCGACCTCAATGGCGTGCCCCGTGGCAAGGTGATGACTGCTGCGGGGTTTATAGAAGGGCGGCGCTTGCAGATGGCCCGTGGCGTGCTGCTGCAATGCATCATGGGTGGCTACCCGGAGTCACGCTTTTATGGCGGCGAGGACGGTGATCTTGCCTTGGTGCCAGACCTCACCCAGCTTCATCGCCTGCCCTGGAGCCAGCCAACCCGTGCCCTGGCCATTTGCGATGCCGATGAGCTCAGCGGTGAAAGCTCGCGTCTGTCGACCCGTGGCCAGTTGAAAGCGGTGATCGCCCGCTACGCGGCGCGGGGACTGGCGCCGGTGGTAGCGACCGAGCTGGAGTTCTTTGTGTTTGCGCACAACCCCGATCCGGCCCAGCCGTTCCGCCCGCCCGTGGGCCTGGACGGGCGCCGTGAAGACGGATTTTCGGCGTTCAGCATCAGCTCCAACAACGGCTTGCGGCCTTTTTTCAATGAGGTGTACCTGTGCATGGCGGCACTGGGCTTGCCCCGTGACACCTTTATGCACGAGATGGGCGTCAGCCAGTTCGAGATCAACCTGCTGCACGGTGATCCGATGCTGCTGGCCGACCAGACTTTTCTGTTCAAGCACCTGCTCAAGGAAGTTGCCCTCAAGCATGGCCTTAACGTGGTGTGCATGGCCAAGCCGCTGGCGCACACGGCCGGCAGTTCGATGCATATTCACCAGAGCGTGGTCGAGGCGGCCAGCGGGCGAAACGTGTTCAGCGACGAAGCGGGGCAGCCGACAGCCACCTTCCGCCATTTTATCGGCGGGCAGCAGGCGGGCATGGCGGACTTTACCGCGTTGTTTGCGCCGAACGTAAATTCCTATCAGCGCTTGTTCCACCCCTATGCGTCGCCGAACAACGCGTGCTGGTCCCATGACAACCGGAGTGCGGGTTTACGCATTCCAGCCAGCTCACCTGCGGCGCGGCGGGTTGAAAACCGTTTGCCGGGGGCGGACGCCAACCCCTACCTGGCAATTGCCGCCAGCCTCGCGGCAGGGTTATATGGCATCGAGCGTGGGCTTGAACCGAGTGCTGCGATCCAGGGTGAGTTCCAGGTGCCCGAGGCGCTGACATTGCCCTGCACCTTGCACGCGGCACTGGCACGCCTGGCCCGTAGTGAAATGGCGATTGAACTGTTCGGCACTGAGTTCATCGAAGGTTACGTTGCGTCCAAGACGCTGGAACTGACCAGCTTCCATGACGAAATCACGCCCTGGGAACGTCGCGTTCTGGCGGCTCAGGCTTGACCGTTTAAATCTGTGGCGCCGGGCCTGTTCCCGGTGGCAGACACAAGGAGCCGTAGGGAAAGCCAATGCACCAGATCTGGAAGTCCTTTAGAGCGTTGTATTTTGCCTCGCTGATGATGTTGATCGGTTCCGGCCTGTTGAGTACTTATCTGGCGCTGCGCCTGGCAGCGGACAATGTCGACGGCCTGTGGATCGGCGCGCTGATGGCGGCCAACTATTTTGGCCTGGTGCTGGGTGGCAAGATCGGCCACCGGCTGATTGCCAGGGTCGGGCATATTCGTGCCTACGCCACATGCGCCGGTATTGTCGGTGCGGCGGTGCTGTGCCACGGGCTGACGGACTGGCTGCCGATCTGGCTGTTGCTGCGGGTGATTGTCGGTCTGGGCATGATGTGCCAGTACATGGTCATCGAAAGCTGGCTTAACGAGCAGGCCGAGGCCAGGCAGCGCGGCGTGGTGTTCAGCCTCTACATGATCGCCTCCTATCTGGGGCTGGTGCTTGGGCAATTGATCCTGGCGGTTCACCCGCAGCTCGGTCTCGAGTTGTTGATGGTGGTGGCCTTGTGTTTTGCCTTGTGCCTGGTGCCTGTAGCCATGACCCGGCGTATTCACCCGGCGCCTTTGCACCCGGCGCCGATGGACCCGAAATTTTTTATCAAGCGTGTGCCGCAGTCGTTGATTGCGGTGATGGGCGCGGGTTTGCTGGTGGGCTCGTTTTACGGTCTGGCACCGCTCTACGCATCGCAGCAAGGGCTGTCTACCGAACTGGTCGGCTTGTATATGGGTAGCTGCATTTTTGCCGGCTTGCTGGTGCAGTGGCCGTTGGGCTGGTTGTCCGACCGTTATGACCGGCCGTTGCTGATCCGTATTTTCGCCGGCTTGCTGGCGGTGGCTGCGTTGCCATTGGCGATCTTGCCGGCGGTGCCCATGCAGGTACTGTTTATTGCCGGTTGCCTGGCGGCTTTGCTGCAATTTTGCATCTATCCGCTGGCCGTGGCCTTTGCCAACGACCATATCGAGCCGGAGCGTCGTGTGTCGCTGACGGCCATGCTGCTGGTGACTTATGGCGTGGGCGCAAGCGTGGGGCCGTTGGTGGCGGGGGTGCTGATGAAGCTGTTTGGCAGCCAGATGCTCTATGGGTTTTTCAGCGTGGCGGGGTTGATCCTGGTATGGCGGATTCGCCCGAATGCGGTGACCAACCTGCACCAGGTCGATGATGCGCCGCTGCATCACGTGGCCATGCCCGACAGCATGTCCAGCTCGCCGCTGGTCGCCGCCCTTGACCCGCGGGTGGATGAGCAGGTGGTGCAGGAACAGATGGTGCAGGAGCCGGTGGTGGAGGAGCAGGAGCCAGAACCGGAACCAGAGTCCAAGACATAGGCAATACCCCTGTGGGAGCGGGCTTGCTCGCGATGGCATCAGCGCGGTTTTTCAGCCAGATCGCGCCCTCTGCATCGCAGGCAAGCCAGCGACCACTGTTTCAATAATCATCGTCTTTATCAAACTGGCGCGCCTCGCGCTGCAGTTGATAGACAAATCGCTCGACCTGGCGCTGCACTGCGCCGCTGATGTTGTGAAAGCGCATCCCGGCAAAGGTGATATTCAGCCGCTCTTCAAAATGCAGGTAGCGCAACTCCACCGGTGTAGACATCAGGCCAAACGGCAGGTCGGCGCTGAAGCGCTCATACACCTGGCCCAGTTGCATGCCCTGGCTGATATCCCCCTCAAAACGCAATTTGCAGCCGGTTGCCGAAACGTCCAGCAACTTGCCCTTGATCGGCGCCTTGAGCTTGTCACCCGCCACTTGCACATTGACCAGATTGGCCAGCCGCAGGGCCGCACGGAATGCATTGCGGCGCTGGTGGTACACCACTTCGTGGGGCATCGCGCCGCGATAACAGCGGTGCTCATGACGGTCATCAATGGTCAGCGCCGTGGTGCACTCCCAGGCGATACGCACGCCATCATGGAAGCCCTCAACCTTGAACGGCACCCCCGCTTCAAGAAAACGCTCACCGTCACGGGGGATCATTTCGTCCAGGGCCATGGTGTTGCTCTCGCGATTAACATCCACCACATAGCTCTGGAAGCGCTGGGTGCGGTCCTGGAAAGTAATGATCAGCGGGTCATGGCTCTCTTGCAGCATCCGCAAGTTGGAGGCAATTTCCAACGGCGTGGTGAGCACCTTTGGCGGTTGCGGAGCATCTTGGGCGTCGAACACGTTTGATCAATCTCCAGACAAAATACAGCGACACGCAAAAGATGGGCATTCTGCCATCATGTTGTGTGTCTCGCTACATGCGGTGGTTGCGCGGGCTCAAGCCTGGCTGTAGGCGCGGTGCTTGTTGAGCATCGAGGTGGTGCCGCGTGCGTCATACAGAGACGGGGCTTCGCCGCCATGGAGGATGCGCAACTGGTTGGCGGTGATCGCCTGCTGGGTCTGGATCGACTGACCATTGAGCAGGTTGGCGGCCTGGCATTTCGCTAGCAGCTGGTTCAGTGCATCGCTCTGGGCGAGCAGTTGTGTTCCCACGCTGGAATGGCTGGCCAGGCTTTCGAGGCCGCTGCGGTTGGTGGCCAGGCCAAGGCTGGCGAGAATTTCGCTGCGTCTGCGGCCATGTTGCTCAAGCAAAATGATCAGCGACTGTTTGCGCGCCAGAATGTTTTCCAGCACCTGCATGTCGCGGCCTTTGAGGGCGATGGATTCGTCCTGTAACAGGCCGAGCAATTGCTCGGCAGGAGCGAGGTCATCGTTGATCAGTTGCAGTAAATTTTCGTCGTGCATGGCGGGCTCTGGGAGTTAAGCGTCCAAAAGCGCGGCACTGGCCGTTGGCCTAGCGCTGGGCTTCCATGTCAAGCAGTTTGCTGGCGATCCGGTCGCTGTCGACTTTGTAGCTGCCGTCCGCGATGGCTTGTTTAAGCTCTGCCACCCGATTTTTGTCGACTACAGGTTGGTCACGCAACGAGTCGCTGATCTTCTGCAACTGTTGAGCCTCTTGGCTGAGGTGAACAGATTCCCCGCTTGGGGCGCTGACGCCGTTTTGCTCAGGGTTTATTGCCGGGGCCGCTTGCGTGGCGCTGCCGGTTTCCTGGTTGGCGTTACTGCGTGTACTGCCGGTCAGGGGCGGGGCGCTGTTGAGACGACTGAAGTCGATGACCATAACGTTAAACCTCGGGGTATTTGGACGCTTGCCATGTTTTCGGCCATACCCGGAAAAACTTTAGGCTCGATTAATCATGGCTTCACACAGAGCTGTACTGATCTGCGTCAAATGACAGTGTAGGAAAGTCGCGAGACTGATGCCAACTTTCCTATAATGCCACTTCTACTTGCCCGGGTGCTGTCACCCTGGCGCGGATAACACGCTTGGAGTTCAGGTTTTTTACCCGTATTTGCTCGCTAAGGCCACCGTCTGACAGGGCTTCGCCGGGCATCTTGACACTTAATGTGCCGCTGCGCGCGCTGATCACCACATGATCGCCCTTGCGCACGGCTGCGGCCTGCTCCAGGTGGGTGAGGGTCAGCACCTGGTCGGTGACCATGGGCCTGAGCAATTTTTGCCCCACGGCCAGCTCGGTGGCGGTCAGGTAGCCCTGGCTGATCAGGCTGACATCGCGCTCGCGCAGGGTCACGTCGGGGTAGTCGATAACCATGCCGCGCTTGAGCGGGTGATTGACGGTGACTACGTCGCGGAACAGTTTGACCTGGGCCGGCACAAAGATGGTCCACGGCGACAGCCCTTCGCAGCGTACGCGCACGATTACCCGGCCCATGGGTTGCGCCGGGCTTTCGAGGGAAGCTGTCAAATCCTTGTCGCACTGGGCCAGGCGCAGGCGCGGGTCAAGATTGTTGACCTGGATCTGATATCGACCCTCGGTCTGGCTGGTGGCCAGGTAGTCTTCAACCGTGAATTCAAGAAAGCCCTGGGTCACGCCGATAAGCTGTTCAGGCGATGTAAACGCGTCAGCCCTGCTATAAGTGCTGAGTGCAAGCAAGGTGCCCGCCGCCAGCGCGCTCAGACCACAGCGGCGCAGACTCGGCAGGAAAGGTCGGTGGCAGGATTTTGTCGTTTTTGCGTTCATGACCGATAAAAAGCAAGCCCCGTGCCGTTTTCGGAATATGCGGGTTGAAACTTGAAGTTTTTAAGAGGAGCTGAGTATGGCCGGAGTGATGGATGCGGTTAACCAGCGCACTCAACTGGTGGGGCAAAACCGCCTGGAGCTGTTGCTGTTTCGCCTGGATGGGCCACAGCTTTACGGGATCAATGTGTTCAAGGTCCGCGAGGTGCTGCAATGCCCCAAGCTGACCCTGATCCCCAAGTCCCACCCCGTGGTATGCGGTGTGGCGAGCATTCGCGGCGCGACCATACCGATTCTCGACCTGGCGATGGCCACCGGCGCGGGAGCCTTGAAGGATCAAAGTAACCCGTTTGTGATCATCACCGAGTACAACACCAAGACCCAGGGCTTTCTGGTGCGTTCAGTGGAGCGTATCGTCAATATGAACTGGGAAGACATTCATCCGCCGCCCAAGGGCACCGGTCACGACCATTACCTGACGGCCGTGACCCGTATGGACGAGCAACTGGTCGAAATCATCGACGTGGAAAAGGTGCTGGCAGAAGTCTCGCCATCGTCTGAAACCATCAGCCAGGGCGTGGTGGATGTTGAAATCCAAAGCAAGGCGCTGTCATTGCGGGTGCTGACCGTTGACGATTCGTCGGTGGCGCGCAAGCAGGTTGCCCGTTGCCTGCAATCGGTGGGTGTTGAAGTGGTGTCGTTGAACGACGGGCGCCAGGCGCTCGATTACCTGCGCAAGCTGGTGGACGAGGGCAAGAACCCGTCTGAAGAGTTTCTGATGATGATCTCGGATATCGAGATGCCGGAAATGGACGGCTACACCCTGACAGCTGAAATCCGCAACGACCCGCGGATGCAAAACTTGCACATCATTCTGCATACTTCGTTGTCCGGGGTATTCAATCAGGCGATGGTCAAAAAAGTCGGTGCCGATGACTTTTTGGCCAAGTTCCGCCCTGATGACCTGGCAACCCGGGTAGTTGACCGGATCAAAGCAGCAGACCACAGCTAAGGGCGCAGCCCTTGGCGGTCAAAACGATTTAAGAGGCAGGATCATTTGTCGACGGCTAATTTGGATTTTGAACAGTTCCGGGTATTCCTGGAAAAAGCCTGTGGCATTTTGCTGGGTGAGAACAAGCAGTACCTCGTCTCCAGCCGCCTCAACAAATTGATGGAGCAGCAGGGCATCAAGTCGTTGGGCGAGCTGATTCAACGCATCCAGGCTCAGCCGCGCAGCGGGTTGCGCGAGCAGGTGGTCGATGCCATGACCACCAACGAAACCCTGTGGTTTCGCGATACCTATCCCTTTGAAGTGCTGAAAAACAAGGTGTTGCCGGAGCAAATCAAGGCCAGCCCCGGCCAGCGCCTGCGTATCTGGTCGGCGGCTTGCTCTTCGGGGCAGGAGCCGTTCTCGCTGTCGATGGCGATTGACGAATTCGAGCGCAGCAACCTTGGGCAGCTCAAAGCCGGCGTGCAGATTTTTGCCACCGATCTGTCAGCGCAGATGCTCAACACCTGCCGCACCGGCGAATACGACAACCTGGCCATTGGCCGGGGCCTGTCACCGGAGCGCCTGCAACGTTATTTCGATCCCAAGGGACCGGGGCGTTGGGTGATCAAGGCGCCGATCAAAAACCGCGTGGAGTTTCGCCCGTTCAACCTGCTGGACAGCTACGCCAGCTTCGGCAAGTTCGACATCGTGTTTTGCCGCAACGTGCTGATCTACTTCTCGGCCGAAGTGAAAAAAGACATCCTGCTGCGCATTCACAGCACCTTGAAGCCGGGCGGGTATTTGTTCCTGGGCGCTTCTGAAGCGCTCAACGGGTTGCCGGACCATTACCAGATGGTCCAATGCAGTCCGGGGATCATTTACCAGGCGAAATAGGCTGGGAAAACCCCGTAGATACTCTGTTGCCGGTCAAGCCCTATTGTGGGAGCGAGCCTGCTCGCGAACGACCTTCGCGAGCAGGCTCGCTCCCACAGTTGCAGTGTTCCTGTAGCTGCCGTAGGAACGAGGCTGCGTTCGGCTGCGAAGCAGTCGCAAAATCAGGGGCTGCGGTGTAACAGTCAAACCCGGCTACCAGGGTTTTTACGACGACTTCGTCGCCGAACGCAGCCTCGTTCCTTCGGCAACTGCTACGACGAATCCAAAGCAAAGCGGCAGAAAACCGGCAGTCAGCGGTCAAGCATTGCCGCTTTTTTGCCATTGCCATCTCCCGCCTCCCGGCAAACCCTTGTGTTACGGGGCTGTAAAAACTGGCACGGGGTTTGCTCTATCCCTGTCATGTAAAACCTGAACCACATTCTCAGGTCAGCCCACAAAGGTTTTTCGAGATGAGCATCAGCTTCGATAAAGCGCTTGGTATCCATGAACAGGCCCTGGGCTTTCGTGCCCAGCGCGCTGAAGTACTGGCCAACAACATCGCCAACGCCGATACCCCGAACTACAAGGCTCGGGATCTGGATTTCGCCTCTGTGCTCGCCGCCCAGAACGACAAAAACCAGAACGGCACATTTGCGTTGAACAAGACCAACACCCGCCATATCGAAGCCCAGGGCCTGAGCAGCGGCGACGAGTCGCTGCTGTACCGCACGCCGATGCAGCCGTCGATCGATCAGAACACCGTGGACGCTCAGCTTGAGCAGTCGAACTATGCAGAGAATGCGGTCAACTTCCAGGCCAGCTTCACCCTGCTCAACAGCAAATTCAAAGGGCTGATGTCGGCCCTGCGCGGGGAGTGATCCATGTCTCTATCCAGTGTCTTCAATATTGCCGGTAGCGGCATGAGCGCCCAGACCACGCGCCTGAACACCGTGGCCAGCAACATCGCCAACGCCGATACGGTGTCGTCGAGCATCGACCAGACCTACCGCGCCCGCCACCCGGTGTTTGCCACTATGTTTCAAGGTGCGCAAGGCAGCAGCGGCGGCGACTCGCTGTTCCAGAACCAGGACGCCGCCGGCCAGGGCGTGCAGGTGTTGGGTGTGGTTGAAGACCAGAGCGAGTTGCAGGCCCGCTACGAGCCCAACCATCCTTCTGCCGACGCCAAGGGCTATGTGTATTACCCCAACGTCAATGTGGTTGAAGAAATGGCCGACATGATTTCCGCCAGTCGTTCGTTCCAGACCAACGCCGAGCTGATGAATACCGCCAAAACCATGATGCAGAAGGTCCTGACCCTCGGTCAGTGATAAGGGGCGACGCAAATGAGTGTGACCGATTCCACCAGCGGCTTGACCCTTAACCAGGTACTCGCCAACTCCGCCCAGGCCAAGACCACTGACACCAGCCTGGCGGCGGCCTCCAAGGCGGTATCCGGCAACACGGCGCTGGGCAAGGATGCGTTCCTGCAACTGCTGGTCACCCAGCTGAAAAACCAGAACCCGCTGGACCCGCAGGACAACACGGCGTTCGTTGCGCAACTGGCGCAGTTCAGCAGCCTGGAAGGCATCACCACGCTCAACGATACGGTCAATTCGATCTCCGGCAACTTCCAGTCTTCGCAGGCGTTGCAGGCCTCGTCGCTGGTGGGGCGTTCGGTGATCGTGCAGACCGGCGAAGCCTATGTGGATCCGGCCAGCGACAAGCCCTTCAACGGCACCGTGGTGGTCAAGGATGCTGACTCCAAACCCGTTATCACCATCACCAATGCCGACGGTGAGGTGGTTCGCACCATCGACATGGGCACCCAGAAAGCCGGCAACGCGGAGTTCACCTGGGATGGCAAGGACGACGAGGGTGTGCTGCTGGAAAAGGGCTCCTACACCTTCACCGCATCCAGCAAAACCGACGCCGGTACCACGGCGCTCACCACCTATCTGCCAGCCACGGTCAACAGCGTGACCCTGAGCAAGACCGGCGGTGAAATCATGCTCAACCTCGCAGGCCTGGGCAGCATTGGCATGTCCAAAGTCCAGACCATTGGCTTGTAAGCCGACTCATACGCCTCAAGGAGAGAAACATGTCATTCAATATCGGCCTTAGCGGCCTCTATGCGGCGAACAAGCAGCTGGACGTGACCGGCAACAACATCGCCAACTCTGCGACCACCGGCTTCAAGGCCTCGCGTGCGGAATTCGCCGATATCTACTCGGCCAGCAAGCTGGGTACCGGCAGCAAGACCATCGGCAGTGGCGTGAACCTGGCAGCGGTCTCGCAAAATTTTGGTCAAGGTGCGGTTAACAACACCGGCAACCTGCTGGATATGGGCATCCAGGGCAGCGGCTTTTTCGTGCTCAGTGACAACGGCTCCCTGAGCTATACCCGCGCCGGTACGTTCAAGGCCGACAAAGACGGCTTTGTCACCAGCTCTGATGGCACTGCGCGCTTGCAGGGCTATGGCGTGGATGCCAATGGCAATATCGTTAATGGCGTATTGACCGACCTGCGCATCGATACTTCCAACCTGGCGCCCAAGGCGACGGGCTCGGTGGACTCGACGATCAACCTCAATTCCAACGCTGCGGTGATTGATCAGACCGCCAACCCGTTCGACCCGAGCAAAGCCGAATCCTATACGAAAAGCTTCAGTACTACGGTCTACGATACCCAGGGCAATCCACACCCGATGGACCAGTACATGGTCAAGACCGGTGCCAATACCTGGAAGGCCTACACCCTGATTGACGGTCGCAACCCCGATGGCAGCGCAGTGAGCGGAGACGGCGCGAAGGCGCCGGTGGCTTCGATCATGCAATTCGACTCAGCCGGCGGGCTGACCAGTGTGACGACGCCCAACCCGGTGGCCGGCGAACCCGATATCGTCAGCAACACCCTGACCGTCAGCACCTGGATGCCGGGCGCCATGGTCAATGGCAAGTGGGCGTCCAACGGCGCGGCAGCCAAGGACACCGGGATTGCCATCGACATGGCCAAAACCACTCAGTACAACACCGACACCTCGCGCAACCCGCCGACCCAGGACGGCTACGCTACCGGCCAGATCAACAACCTGACCATCGACGGTTCGGGTGTGATGTTCGCCAACTTCAGCAACAACCAGAGCCGTGCCATTGGCCAGATTTCCCTGGCCAGCTTTACCAATGAGCAGGGTCTGCAACCAGTGGGCGGCACGGCCTGGAAGGAGACCTACGCCTCGGGCGTGGCGGGCTACGACGCACCGAAGGTCGGCAGCCTGGGCGCCATCCAGTCCAACTCGCTGGAAGACTCCAACGTTAACCTGACCAGTGAGCTGGTGGACCTGATCAAGGCCCAGAGCAACTACCAGGCCAACGCCAAAACCATCTCGACCCAAAGCACCATCATGCAGACCATCATTCAGATGACGTGATAGCGCTGCGACCATGATCCGGCGGGCATCGGGTGGGTGAGCAATACATAACCTGTGGGAGCTGGCTTGCCTGCGATGCAGACGCTGCGGTGTTTCAGTTCAACCGCGTCGATGCCATCGCGAGCAAGCCCGCTCCCACCATGTTCGTCACGGGTCTCAGCTGAACTCCACCTGTTCCGGCACCCGCGTCAGCAAAACCTTGCCGGCGCGGATCGATACCCGCGCCTTGGCCTGGCGACGTACCGCTTCGTAATCGCTCTCGGCATCCAGCACCACCAGGTTCGCCGGGCGACCCACTTCAATGCCATAACCCTCGCCCAGATTCAGCGTCCGTGCACTGTTGTCGGTGACCAGGTCCAGGCTGCGCGCCAGGTCTTCAAAACCCATCATGTGGCAGATATGCAGCCCTGCATCCAGCACCCGCAAAATATTGCCATTACCCAGCGGATACCACGGGTCCTTGATTGAGTCCTGACCAAAGCACACGTTCATGCCGGCACGGTCGATTTCGGCCACCCGGGTCACGCCACGGCGTTTCGGGAAGGTATCAAAACGACCCTGCAAATGGATGCTTTCGGTCGGGCACGAGACAAAGTTGATCTTTGATGCCTTGAGCAAGCGGAACAGTTTGGAGCAGTAGGCATTGTCATACGAACCCATCGCTGTGGTGTGACTGGCGGTCACCCGGCTGCCCATGCCGCGTACCCGGGCCTCTTCGGCCAGCACTTCAAGAAAGCGCGAGTGGGGATCGTCGGTTTCGTCGCAATGCACGTCCACCAGGCACCCCGTGCGCTCGGCCAGATCCATCAGGAACTTGATCGAACTGACTCCCTGCTCGCGGGTGTTTTCAAAGTGCGGGATGCCACCCACCACATCGGCGCCCAGCTCCACGGCCAGGGTCATCAGCTCACGGCCACCGGCATAGGACTCGATGCCTTCCTGGGGGAATGCCACGATTTGCAGGTCGATCAGGTGGCGGGTTTCATCGCGCACTTCAATCATCGCCCGCAAGGCAGCTAGGGTTGGATCGGTGACGTCGACATGGGTGCGCACATGCTGGATGCCGTGTTCGGCCAGCATGCGGACAGTGGCGTGGGCACGCTGCTTGGTGTCTTCATGGGTGATGGTTTCCTTGCGCTGCGCCCAGCGTTCGATGCCTTCGAACAGGGTGCCGCTGAGGTTCCACTCGGGCTGGCCGGCGGTCAGGGCCGCGTCCAGATGGATATGCGGTTCTACAAAAGGCGCAATCAGCAACTGACCGCGGGCGTCGATATCGCCGGCCTGCGCCGGCACGCTGCCTGCCTGCAGGGTGATGGCACTGATCAGCGCACCTTCACAGGTGACCGTGTGCAGACCCGAGGTTTTACGCAGTGTGGCATTGATGATCTTCATGGTCGTTCCTGTCGTTGAGCTTCGGACATGCGCCACACCAGCAGGGCCACCGAAGCATTCATTCTGAATAGGGGGTCATCGATCGACTGGGCGCTGTTTTGCTCGATGCGTTGCATGCGTTGATTGATGGTATTTCGATGGATGCTCAGGCGTTGCGCGGCCTTGAGTGCGTTACCGTTCTCCTGGAGCAGGGCATCCAGGGTATCGATCAAGGTATGGGGTTGCTTGCGGTTGGGTTCGATCAGCGGCCCCAGGGTTTGCTGTACGAAAGCCTCGATCACCGAGCGTTCGCCCACGGCCTGCAGCAGACGCAACACGCCCAGTTCGCTGAAATCGCAGAGGCCGGTGGCCGGGCGCAGGTTTTCTGCAACATCCAGCGCCTGGCGTGCCTCGTTGAGGGCCCGGTGATAATGGGCGCAATCCTCGACCTTGCCTGCCAGCCCCATAAACAGCGCCAGATTACCGATGATGGCCTGCAAGTCTCGATACAGGCTCGCCAGTTCTGTGCGCAGGTTGTTGTCTTCAGCGAGCAACAGGATGAACAGATCACCCTGCACGATCACCGGCAACGCGCGGGGCAGGGCACGGCTCCACACGTCGAGGTGATCCTGTACGGTCTGGCGGGTGTGTTGCAACAGGCGTTCTGCCTCCTCGGGTGCGTGACTGGCAAACAGTACACTGACTGCTGACAAGCGTAGCGCAACCAGGCGGCACGGTTGGTCCAGCGCCAGCTGCAAGTGCGTTGCGCGCTGGCGGAGGGTGGCCAGGCTGGGGTAATCGCCACTGAGCAGTTGCGCCAGAATGTCGTGGCGCGAGCGTTTGGTCTGGGCCATTTGTACCAGTGCAGTACCAATCAAATGGGTGACGATGACCATTCTCAGCAAGTACGGTTGCTCGATCAGGGGCACGCCGCGGGCTTCGGCCAGTGCAATCACCGATGGGGGAATGCTGTGGATGAAGGTCTCGCCGGTCAGGACCACCAGTCCGGCAATCGCACAGTCACTGCCTTCGTCGATCAGGCGCAGCAAGTTGGCCTCGTCACGGGGGTGGTTGATCCCGGTGACAAACACCAGCTCACCGCCCATGACCCAGCCGGCGATGCCTTCGTTCTCGGCCACATAGGACCAGCGCACGCTGCGCTGGCGGTTGCGTGCGCCGGCCCGCAGGGTCATCTCTTCGAGGCCGGGCAGGGCCAGGATCTCTTCAACGGTCAGGCTCAAAGGGGCTCCTGGACGGTGGGCAGCACCGCCGGTTGACGGCTGAGTTTCAGCAGCACGATATAGACGATGGCCGATGCGCCAATGCCTACCAGAGGCGCAATCCATGGCGACAAATAGGCCAGCAAGGCGCCCACGGCATAGGCGGTCAGCCCTGCCAGGTTGTAGCGAGGTAACTGGACGCTGGCCAGGGCCGGGTATTTGCCGCGATGACGAAACCAGAAGTCGGCCATGATCACGCCGCCAATGGGCGGGATGACCGAACCCAGCAGCACCAGAAACGGAATCAGCATTTCATACATGCCGCCCATCGCCAGCAGCACGCCCACGGCGGCGGCGAGCAGGGTCATGGTGCGCCGGCGTTCGCTGCGCACCAGATGGCAGGTGGCAGCGGCCACGTTGTAGATGGTCGGGCCCTGGATCGTCCACAGGTTCAGGCACAGCATGACTACGGCGGCAAACGACAGGCCTTGCAGCATCATCACTTCGACGATGTCGGCCTGTTGATAAACCATGGCGCACCAGGCGCCGGCCACGATCATCAGGCCATTGCCCAGCAGAAAGCTGACCACGCTGGCGGTCACGGCGATGCGTCCGCTGCGCGACAGCCGCGTCCAGTTGGTGGCCTGGGTGGCACCGCTGGCGAAGGTGCCAAAGACCATGGTAATGGCTGCCGAGACGGTCATGGTCTGCTGCGGGATCACCGCTGCCAGCCCGGAAAACCCGCCGACATGCTGCGTGGCGATATACATGGAGACGATCAGCAGGACAAACATCAGCGGCACCGAAACCCGCGACAGCACATCCAGGCCTTTGTAGCCGATGATCGCCGTGATGCTGAAGCCCATGCCGAAAAACACCATCAAGGGCAGGGTGAAGCCTTCGGCCAGGCCGAGCATCTTCACCAGCACGATGGCCACGGTTGCCGTGCCCCAGGCGTACCAGCCGAGTTCGGCAAAACCGAGCAGGAAGTCCGAGAGGCGGCTACCGGCCTCACCAAAGCACAAGCGTCCCATCAGCACCGTGTTCAGGCCGCTGCGCGAAGCGATCAGGGCCAGGGCGGCAGCATACAGCGCCAGCAGGGTATTGCCGATGGCCGCAATCCACAGCATATCGACAAAGTTGAAGGCCATGCCCAGCTTGCCACCGGCGAACATGGTGCCGGTAAAGAAGGTAAAGCTGAACAGCACCATCGAAATCGACAACAACCCCTTGCGCGCTGAACGCGGGGCTTCGCTCAAAGGAAAATCGCCGGGTGAACTCATGGTCTATTTCTCCGCCTCGAATGGGTGCGCCGATATCGGTAGCACACAGGAGCCAGAGCAATAAGCGGGCCTGTTTTGTCAGGGCGGGTAAACCGGAGAAAAGCGGGCACACGGCATATGGGCGGGTGTGCAGAGTGCCTATTGGCGAGCGAATATCAGGCTGAAGAATGTGCAGAGTGATTCATTTTGTGGCGCGGGCGCACTGTTTCGGGGTGATGGTTACACGTTCTGTGGGAGCGGGCTTGCTCGCGACGGGATCGCTGCGGTGTAACAGGACAATCGCGGGCAAGCCCGCTCCCACAGTGCCCAACAGTTAGAACGCAATGCTATCGCTGCGGATCCGCGAATCGAGGTTTATTGCCCCTGTCTTTCAGCCATGGCCTGGGCGAAAGCGCCGGGCTCCAGTACCAGGGAAAGGCGCTGGTCCATCAGGTCCGTCTGGTTACCTTCGATCAGGGTGTTAAGTACACGTTGATTGATCTGTGAAAGTTGGCTATCGAGAAATTTCGCCGTGTCGGCCGAGAACTCCCGGTGCTCGATGCCATTGATTTTTTCCATGTTGTAAATGGCCAGGGCCGGCAGCAACGATGTTTCTACATAGTTGTACTCGTGGGTATCCCTCAGGTGCCGGGTTTCGTCGGGGGTTAACGGCTGGTTCTTCTGTTGCCTGGCGTTGAGGAACGTACTCAGGTTGTCCTGCAAGTCCAGCACCTGAAGTTGCGCGATGCGCAGGTCAATGGACGCCTTGAAGGCCTCGACACTTTCAAAGTGCAGTGAAGGCAAGCTGGTGAACGCTTCTTTGTAATAAGCAATGGACGTATCTGTCGTCGGCACGCCCGTGTGGGCCAGGGTCAATGTAGTCCCCATATAGGCAGGGGCTGTATCAACACTGTGCGGCAGGGCAATCGGGAAATGATTGATGTCACCCTTGGCATAAATTTCATTTTTGAAGGGAACCATCACGGCTTCGTTTACAAGCGTTGCCCCCCTGGCGCCCTGGGTTGTTTGCGCACTCGATGCGCCAAGCACGTATTTGTTGAATTTGTCTTTGGGGTCATGGGGCTGCGAGACACTGCGTTCTTCGTAATTGACGTTGTTGTAACCACCAGTAAGCACATTGCTGGCCAGCGTCCAGCGTCCAGCGATGACGGTGGGGGATGTCTTCGCCTCCAAGCCCTGTGCCGCGCACACTGTAATTGTGGAGTCTTAAATTCCAGTTTCTGCCTGTCTCCTTGTCCCCGGACATCAAATAAATCTTGTCGAAAAGTTGAGTCCGAGCAGAGTCTTTTTTGCTCTCCTGCAGTGCGCTTTCATCCTC
This sequence comes from Pseudomonas bubulae, assembly GCF_900618535.1. Taxonomy (GTDB): domain Bacteria; phylum Pseudomonadota; class Gammaproteobacteria; order Pseudomonadales; family Pseudomonadaceae; genus Aquipseudomonas; species Aquipseudomonas bubulae. The sequence continues at coordinate 515,076 of NZ_UYJA01000003.1, forward strand.
TTTCAAGTGTCGCAGTATGCCAATCAAATCTTTTTTGGTAATGAAGTCGATATCACCGGTTACTCCGGCCTTGCCGGCAAATCCCATTTCCTTACCTTGATCGAATGACAGATAGCGCCGGGATATTTCCTGGTGGACACGATCGTATATTTCTTTGGGTGTACAGCAAGGTGGGGCGGCGGGAATGGCGCCGGCGCTGATGTGTGAAGTCCCCCGGGCAACGCTGTCCGTGGGGGTAAACCTGAAGGGGGAAATCGAGCTGAGATCTTTCATGTGTTTTCGTTCGTTCGATCGAATGGTGGTCATCCTTCGTGGGAAACAACATGTGAACGGTCAAGCAACACACTCCGGGAGCAGGGAGGGTATCGGCGACCGTGCAGTCCATTACATGTCTCGCAGTCTGTGGCCCGGGCTGCAGGGCGGGTTCCACAACGTGCAAGCGAACTGTTACCGGGGGTTAACAGGTACAAAGATCGCAAGTGTTATTGATAAGGCATCATGTCTTTATTGCCGTGAAAGTGTTTATTGGATGTGAGTATGTATTCGGTTCAGTACGCTAATAATTAAGAGGGCTGTTCGTCTTTCCTTGTTATTTTCTTACACTTTGATATTTGTTTTGTTTTTAGTTCAAGGGCAAAGTTTGCGGCCCAATGGCCTGTTGCGTCGCCAGGTTTGCTACTGGTTTGCGAGCCTGTGCGTGCCTTCTCCATGCCCCATCTATCCAAGTGCACTATTAATGAGGTGAGCATCATGTTTATTTCCAGGTCAGGTACATCGCTCGATGCGGTATATGGCATCGACAGTCAAGGTAAGCCAGATGCCGTTGCTCAAAGCAGTCCCCATGGTGTTGCCCTGACGGATGTACAAAGACAGATGATCACCAACAGCAAGTTTTTTGAAGCGGGCGCCAGCATGGCCTTGTTGAACCAGCCAGGCAGGATAGGTGAAGTGTTCGACCAGCACGCCGCACAACTGGCAACGGTGTTGCGTCAGGGGTTGAGCGAGCAAAGCGTGGCGGGTGGGCTTGCCGTCCATTACAAGGGACGGGAGCAGCCGTTGCGCGATGTTCTGCAGGCCACCATCGAGCCTTTGGCAGCACAGTCCGACCAGATTGGTCGGCAGATGAAACCCGGGCAGGCGCTGCAACCGTGGTTGATCAACACGCTGCAGACTCCTCTGGCCGGATGTACAGAAGGGTTCGACAAGCAAAACCATGTTGACCTGCTGACTAAAATCCGTGCGTCGAGCGCTTTTGGCAGCACGATGTGCCAGTTGATGGCCCCCGTAGAAGACGAGAGTCAACCCGGGCTCTATGCGCAGCACAAACAAGCCAATACCGCGGCTTGGGTGGCCTTGCTGCGTGAGGCTGGTCTTGATGCGCAGGCAGATCAGTTCGCTGATCGTTTCAAGGAGTTTTCAAGCAAGACGCGTACGCCGGCCTTTGACAATCCGCTCAGTCGTGCCCGCAGTGAACGGATGCCTATGGTGGAAGTCGGCGGGAAGTTGCGGCCGGTGAAGGGAGTTTATGAAGATGCGGCCAAGCTCAAGATGGGGTTTGGGCTGGTGGTACAGAACACGGTCGACCCGCACAGCACTGAGCAGGCCGCCTTGCGCAAAGCGCTGGGTGATCGCAATCAGAATCTCAATGCAATTCCCCGTCAAGGTGCGCCGATTGCAGACCTGACCCGGCCTTTCACCATGTCAGAGGCTGAAATGGAGAACGTGCCGCCAGCCTATTCCCAGCAAGGCCTGACCGGCATGCTGGAGCATTTTTCAATGCTGCATGGCGTGGGTATCAATCGCTGGCAGCCCTTTGGCACATTCGCAATGGAGTCCAACCTCAAGGGTCTGCCATCTGCGGGGGCGCAATCCGGCAGTACCTGTGACGTGCTGCTGGCGCTCAACACGTTGAACCCGGATAGAATCTATGGCAATGAACACATGGTGCTGGCGGCCGGGCTGGGTATTGCCGCCTTCATGAACTTTGGCGGCTACCATACCTTTGCCGAAACATTCCCGATTGCAGAGGCCGTTGCGGCTAATCGCCCCTATGTCCCCACCAACCTGGCGGCTACCAATCAGATGGACTTGTATCAACGCATCGAGACAGCAGCGCAAACGGCCAGCCCGCAAGGTGCAAAACAGCTTGGGCAATTCCGTCGCAGTCATGCTCAAGTGCTTGAGGGGTTACGTCACAATCAGCCGGATGGGCAGCAAGCCTTGGGTGCTGGCGTTGATTTCTACGCCACTGCGCAGCAGATAGCCGATTGGCGCAAATGACCGCGTAACTCCCCACCCCTCCAAAAAACAAAACCCCCGTCAAACCCACCTGTTGCCAGGGTTTAACGGGGGTTTTGGGTCAGGCGGTTTGACCCGCCTGCCAGCTCAGCTTATTGGCAAGCTTCGCAATCCGGCGCGTGCTTTTGGACTCATATGTGGTATCCGGTTTATAGAGAGTCTTTAATTTTTTTGCTAGCACCGATAATTAATAGAACAGTCGTCACTGCAATAGCTTGGTATTCGAACATGTTTCGTAGCTCTTCATGTGAAGTGAACTGTGTACTTAATATGAAAATAAGTACGCCGAAACATCCGGTTAAAGTGTTTAAGGTTGCGTAGGCTCTCCCGTGTAGTGTCGGATCAGTAATTCTTTGTGCATGGCTGAGACTTACAATGGATGTTTGGCATCCCAGGCCAATTCCAATATATGAAAAAAAGGCCAGAAGGAAAGCTTCAGATTGAGCGAAGATGAATAGTGATAACGCTAGGGTGGTCAGGCCCAATAGGGTGATTTTCAAAGTGCCGAGTCGTTGGGTGAGTTTTACTATAATCAGTCCGCCAATGATTGCTCCAATAGAATAGGCGGCGTCAATCTGTCCATATGCATTTGCATTCAGATTGAGAGGTCCTTTTACGAAGGGGGCAAGTAATGCATTTGACATATATAGTATGTTTGTGTTTAGCAGTATCAGCAGATAGTATCCGATGAGGCGGGGTTGCTGGGTGATATATTGAAAGCCTTCAAGTATGGATCTCAGGTGAGCGACCAAATGGTTTAGCGTGCTTATCTTGGTGATCGCACTCGCACACGGCGAGTGAAGCGCCTTTGCCATATAAGCAATGCAGCAGCTGGATGCCCAGAAAATAGTACTGGCGATAGCGATAGTAAAGGTCGGCCCAAGAGTTACGAATAACATGCCGGAGCCTGTTGCTCCAATTATGACACCTGCCTGCCCACTGGTAACAGAAAGTGCATTGAGTTTGAAGTTTTTTTCATGAGTTGCGAACGTTGCCAAAATGACACGCCAAGACAATAGTTGTATTTCTGCGCAAATGGACATTAAGAAGCTGACGGAGTAAGCGAATGCAGGGGATGCTCGATCCATGACAAATAACGATGCATATACCAGTAGTGTCAGGCAGCGCGTGCATTCAGAATATAGCACAAGCTTTATAGCTGGATATTTGTCAGCCATACTTCCGATTATCATTGAAAGAAATAGGCTGGGCAGTGTTGCAATCAACAAGCTTATTGCCGCACTTGTGGCGTACCCTGTTAAGTCAATCACAATCCAAGTATTTATAAAAAAAAATATACCGGTTCCAGCCCTCGAGAAAAATATAACAGTGGCATATGCGGGGACTGATATTCGACTCATTACTCAGTGCGCCTTTAATCGTCAGGCGCTATGCGCCTGAGTAATGTAACGGAAGCCTGTCTCGTGTACGTCAATATCCAGCGTTATTGGATGGAATGTATTCAGATAATCGGATGACTCAAATAAGTGATTCGGTTGGTGAGGGCGCTCCATCAAAAAGCTCAGTTCGTTCATGTCAGATGACCATTGAGCGCCGTTAAAAAACTCGAACCCTTCAAAGTGTGCTTTATACAAGAATTTTTTCCCGTAACATGTGCCCATGTAAAGGTAGTTGCAGTCACGGTTGTGAAAGTAATTAATTGTTGCGGTCAGCATGAACGTGCCTAGCGATTTTTTTGGTTCGGTAATGTCATAGAAGGCAAAGTTATAGTGTGCTATTTTAGGAGCTGTGTTAATTGTTACTAGGCCGACAGTTTTCTCTTTCCTGGTGAAGTGCATGATGTGCGTCGCATTTTCCGGATTGATGATTCGGTTAAGTCGCTGTTCATTAATCACTCCTTCCCCAAATCGCTGTTCCGCACACTGTAGGCATAATTCACGGATGCTCTTGTCGATAACGAAATCGCTGATATTAATAAGCGTCATTTCTATATCTTGACAGGCTTTGAGCGTTCGTCGAGCTCTATAGGTAAGTTCAAATCTTTTCAGGGTAATTCTTGTGCTTCGGGTTAAATAGAATCTCGGTTTGCGTGAAGGTAAAAAGCCGCGGTCATAGAGTTCAACGATTTCTTCCTGTGATTCAGGTATGGCCCAAACAGCGTAAGGAAAAGTATAGTTTTTGTAGTCAGGGTTTGACTCCGAAAATATAATTCTCATAAGTTATTTCACGCCTGTTAGGATCATTCTTTCGCTGTCAACGCTAAAAGGTTGTCCCTTATTATTATAGCCCTCTATATTTTTAAATCCTGCGTGTAGCATCCACTCCTTGATTTCTGTGAATGTCAATAGTCGGATGTTGTAAGGTGTTTCACTCAGTTCTCCATCTTTAATAAATTGGCGTCTAACATGAAGTATTCCTTGAGCAGGGTTGTAGTCGAAGTGGTCGATCATAAAGTTCCCTTCTCTTTCTAGAACACTTGAGGTGGGAAGGTATTTAAGGCAGCGATCACGATTAATATGATCAATCAAAAAACGGCCTCCTTTCTTCAATGAATCGTAAATTTTGCTTAATTGCAATTTGCAAATTTCGTCATTAGAGTATCCAAAAGATGTGTACCAACTAAGCGCACAGTCGAATTTTTCCCTCCAGAGCGTGTCAAGGAAGTTTTTGTTTTTGTATCAAATATCAAGGTTGCTTTTACGAGCGTTAAGGATAGCCAAGTCAAGTGCGTTCTGGCTCCAGTCAATGCCCGTTACACGATAGCCCCTGTGAGCAAGCTCATTGGAAATTCGACCATGGCCGCAGCCGATATCCAGTACGTGGTCACCTTTTTCAAGGCTGCAAAGATGTTCAATAAGAGTGCATTCTTTCTTCGTCCTCTCATGGGTAAGATAATTTTCTGAAAAATAAATATAAAGATAATCAAACGTATTTTTCATTATGAATTCCAGTCAACGTCTTATGTAATCCATCTTAAAATGCTGTTCAAAGCCAGATGTCTACTGTGTGGGTATTCACTGAAGTGTGTTTCTAGATCGTGGCCAGCTTGACGAATACAATGGTGCTCAGCAGCGAGGCAATTTTGTGCGTATTCAATCAGTTTGCAAGGGATTTCAGCGGGAATGATCATGTCTTTTTCTGCAGAAATAATAAGCAGTTTCCCCTTGAAGTGTTGGATGATGGAAAAGCATTTGCTGTGTTCCCAACTTCGGTATTGGCGTATGCAGGATGAAAATGAGGGGCCAAATTTTAAGGTTTCAGCCTTTTCTGAATAAATCGCGGGTATCGCCAGCCCTAGGCGAGCAACCGAGATCTGTGAAGCTATATGGAGTGCATTATGCGCCCCCATGCTGAAGCCCATTATATTAAGACCTTCCTGTAGGTCGAGTTTGTGGATCACAGCTAATGCTTGCTCGGTTCTTCTTTCCAAGCTGGAATGTTGCAAGTTTCCGCCGGTGTGCCCATGCCCAAGAAAATCAAATGCAATCGTTTCGACGCTATGAGAGTTTAAGTATGTTTGAAGACTGTAAAAACCTTTGCAGCTGGATGTGCCAGCACCGTGCATAAGCAAGACTGTTCTCTTAGGGGAGTTGCAGTGCCAGCGTTGTCCTCGTAAGTGTGCCGTTCCGCAGCGCACCATAAAGTCTTCGATTAGCCGTTTCATATCCTATCCTAATCATCGTCGAGTATTGGCCCGGTAGAGATTTGTAGGGGCGATATTTGTTTTTATAGACGTTGGCTGATAGATTTACATCTACAAGATTTGGTAGTTGTGAGTGGCACGGGTTGTGCTTTAGGTTGAAATCTCAACTAAATCAAATTGTTAACTTTGCTTTGTCTAGGTAGCTAGCCATGCACCTACTATTGAATACATAGACCCTGTGTTGCCATAAAGGTGCGTGCTATTACTTTTAAGTGAGGTTCAAATGTCTTTTTTTGCTGATAATTTGAATGCTCTACCCGGGCTGGAACACGCATTCGGCTCGGCCAGCAATTTCCATAAACCCACAAACTTATTTTGTTGTGCTCAGAAGCATGGTGAAAACGTCATTCAAGTGGGCGATGCAGATGAGTCTGGTGCCATCGCTGGGGACGCGATTTTCACACGTACAACCCGTCCCATAGGAATCGTGACAGCAGACTGTCTACCTATTCTTGTAGGTTCAAAAAAAGATAAGTTCGTTGCAGCCATTCATGGCGGCTGGCAAGGATTAGCGGCAGGTATAATCGAAAATTCCTTTCTTGCGTTCATACGAGAAAATATCTCGTTAGAACATTTGCAAGTTGCAATAGGTCCTGCCATACATTCATGTTGCTATGAGGTTGGAAAGGAGCTTGTTGATACAATTGAACAGGCGCATGGACATCTTTGGCGGGGGCGCCAGGCGCCATGGTCTAGAGTTCGTACAGAATCAGAGTTTGGCGTTACTCTCCGTCGTGCACCTGTCAGTCATAACGAAGCGTGGGTTGATCTCACTCTTTATGGCCTTTATTTGCTAGAGGATTTGGGGGTGGGCCGTATGCAAGTTGAGGTGGCGGGGATATGCACTTATAGTAGTGGGGATGAATGGGGTAGTTACAGGAGGCGAAAGCATCAAAGTGAGTCGAAGGCTTTTCAGTACTCATGGGTACGCCTGCGAGAATGCTGAAGTCAATAGAGGGTCCAAATATTGTAGTTGCTTTGCCTTGTGGGCGTATTCCAATTGGCATTATTTAATATGTTATATATAGTCTTTGATAATTGCATAGGCAATGGCTTGTGCTCTATTGGTAGTGCCTATTTTATTTTGTATTGTTTTGTAGTGAAAGTTTATGGCGTCTTGCGAGAGCCCAAGTATTATTGCGATTTCTTCAGACGTTTTCCCGTCTGCGCCCCAACGTAAAATCTCTTTCTCTCGTGTCGACAGTGTTACAGCCAAAGAAGTAGGGCTATTTGTTTTACTCATCCAGTTATGAATTTCCGCTGTCATTTGTTCTATCACAAAGTGCAGTATTTTCATCTCTCTATGTTCGATTTTTTGATGGGCTCGTGCCAGTAGTAAGTGCTCGAACACGCCATCCTGCTTTGGTATTGATTGCGTTATGTAATAAATATTGTCATCCAAGTTGAATAAGGGGGCAGTGTTGTGTGCCTCGAGATGACTTAATGTGTCTAAGTGTTCTGTACAAATTCTAAAGAAACCTGATGTGATGTTTGCACGCTTTGTGCTAAGTAGCGGGTCTGGATTGAATGGGTAATTTCCATAGGTGTGGTTTTTTGGATTTGTAAAAGGTGTTGGGTATTGAATGCGGAAGGAAAAGTGTTCGAAGTTAACTTGTTTTGTTGTGCTGATGCAGGCAGTCCATAAATCATCGAGCGTTTTGCACGCAGAAAATGTTTTGCTCAGGTAGCTTGTTAGTGACTTGAGTTGCACTTTATTGTTCATGGCGATCCCCTTAGCGCTTTAACTATTTCGCGATAAGGTGAGTATTTGCCATCTGCTTTGAGGAGTTAATAGGTGTTTTCCCACGAGGTCTATCAACGTTCTGCTTGTTGCGAAGGATAAATCCTACAAATTACTTGTCTGGTTCAACACAAAGGCTTCGGAATAAAATTTATTTATGAATCTGCTTGTTTTCACATGCTGAATGACTGGTAAGGCACAGTCGGGTTGGTTCGCTCCCCCCAAAAAACAAAAAACCCCGCCAAACCCAACTGTTGCCAGGGTTTAACGGGGGTTTTGGGTCAGGCGGTTTGACCCGCCTGCCTGCTCAGCTTATTGGCAAGCTTCGCAATCCGGCTCGTCAATGGCGCAAGCCTTTGGCACCGGTGCCGGGCCGGCTGGGGCCGCAGCAACGTCTTCACTGTTTTTGCCGCTCGATACTGCGTTGAGCTTGCCGGTGTTGACGGTGGACTTCTCGGTGCTGGTCGCAGCCAGGGCACGGAGGTAGTAGGTGGTTTTCAGACCACGGTACCAGGCCATGCGGTAGGTCACGTCCAGCTTCTTGCCCGAAGCGCCAGCGATGTACAGGTTCAGCGACTGCGCCTGGTCGATCCACTTCTGACGACGGCTGGCGGCGTCAACAATCCACTTGGTGTCCACTTCGAACGCAGTGGCATACAGCTCTTTGAGCTCTTGCGGGATGCGTTCGATCTGCTGCACGGAACCGTCGTAGTACTTCAGGTCGTTGATCATGACCGAGTCCCACAGATCGCGAGCCTTGAGATCGCGAACCAGGTACGGGTTGATCACGGTGAATTCGCCCGACAGGTTCGATTTCACATACAGGTTCTGGTAGGTCGGTTCGATCGACTGCGATACGCCGGTGATGTTGGCGATGGTGGCGGTCGGTGCGATGGCCATGATGTTGGAGTTGCGAATGCCTTTTTGTACACGGGCGCGAACCGGTGCCCAGTCCAGGGATTCGTTCAGGTCAACGTCAATGTACTTCTGGCCGCGCTGCTCGATCAGAATCTGTTGCGAATCCAGCGGCAGGATGCCTTTGGACCACAGCGAACCCTGGAATGTCTCGTAAGCGCCACGCTCGTCAGCCAGGTCGCAGGACGCCTGGATCGCGTAGTAGCTGACCGCTTCCATCGACTTGTCGGCAAATTCCACGGCTGCTTGCGAAGCGTAAGGAATGTGCTGCAGGTACAGGGCGTCCTGGAAGCCCATGATCCCCAGACCAACCGGACGGTGCTTGAAGTTCGAGTTGCGCGCTTGCGGTACCGAGTAGTAGTTGATGTCGATCACGTTATCGAGCATGCGAACGGCGACGTCGATGGTGCGCTTGAGCTTGTCGGTGTCCAGCTTGCCGTTGACGATGTGGTTCGGCAGGTTGATCGAGCCCAGGTTGCAAACGGCGATTTCGTCCTTGTTGGTGTTCAAGGTGATTTCGGTGCACAGGTTCGAGCTGTGAACCACGCCAACGTGCTGCTGCGGGCTGCGCAGGTTGCACGGGTCTTTGAAGGTCAGCCAAGGGTGGCCGGTTTCAAACAGCATGGACAGCATTTTGCGCCACAGGTCTTTGGCCTGGATGGTCTTGAACAGCTTGATCTTGCCCGGGTACTGGCACAGTGCTTCGTAGTACTCGTAGCGTTCTTCGAAGGCCTTGCCGGTCAGGTCGTGCAGGTCCGGTACTTCGGACGGCGAGAACAGGGTCCACGGGCCGTCATCGAAGACGCGCTTCATGAACAGGTCAGGGATCCAGTTGGCGGTGTTCATGTCGTGGGTACGACGACGGTCATCACCGGTGTTCTTGCGCAGCTCGATGAACTCTTCGATGTCCATGTGCCAGGTTTCCAGGTAGGCACATACAGCGCCTTTGCGCTTGCCACCCTGGTTAACGGCTACGGCGGTGTCGTTCACCACTTTCAGGAACGGTACAACGCCCTGGGATTTGCCGTTGGTGCCCTTGATCCACGAACCCAATGCACGTACCGGAGTCCAGTCGTTGCCCAGGCCACCGGCGAATTTCGACAACATGGCGTTGTCGTGGATCGCGTGGTAGATGCCCGACAGGTCGTCCGGCACGGTAGTCAGGTAGCAGCTGGACAGCTGCGGACGCTGGGTACCGGCGTTGAACAGGGTCGGTGTCGAGGCCATGTAGTCGAAAGACGACAACAGGTTGTAGAACTCGATGGCACGGTCTTCTTTCTGCTTCTCTTCGATCGCCAGGCCCATGGCCACGCGCATGAAGAAGATCTGCGGCAGTTCGAAACGCACGCCATCGTGGTGGATGAAGTAACGGTCGTACAGGGTTTGCAGGCCCAGGTAGGTGAACTGCTGATCGCGCTCGTGGTTGATCGCCTTGCCCAGTTTTTCCAGGTCGAAGGTGGCCAGCACCGGGTTCAGCAGGTCGAACTCGATACCCTTGGCGATGTAGGCAGGCAGGGCCTTGGCGTACAGGTCAGCCATCTCGTGGTGGGTGGCGCTGTCAGCTACTTTCAGGAAGCTCAGGCCTTCGGCACGCAGGGTGTCCATCAGCAGGCGGGCGGTCACGAACGAGTAGTTCGGCTCACGCTCTACCAGGGTGCGGGCGGTCATCACCAGGGCGGTGTTGACGTCGCTCAGCGCTACGCCGTCGTAGAGGTTTTTCAGGGTTTCGCGCTGGATCAGCTCGCCGTCCACTTCTTCCAGACCTTCGCAGGCCTCGGAAACGATGGTGTTCAGGCGACCCATGTCCAGAGGGGCGAAGGTGCCGTCGGCACGGGTGATGCGGATCGACGGGTGAGCCTGCACGGCGTCTTCGGCCGGTGCGCGGTTGGCGCGTTCCTTGGAGCGTGCGTCACGGTAGATCACATAGTCGCGGGCCACTTTTTGCTCGCCGGCGCGCATCAGGGCCAGTTCTACCTGGTCCTGGATTTCTTCGATGTGGATGGTGCCACCCGATGGCATGCGACGCTTGAAAGTTGCGGTGACCTGTTCGGTCAGGCGCGCAACGGTGTCGTGAATGCGCGACGAAGCGGCAGCATTGCCGCCTTCAACTGCGAGAAACGCCTTGGTGATGGCAACGGTGATCTTGTCATCGGTGTAAGGAACCACAGCCCCGTTACGTTTGATCACGCGCAGCTGGCCTGGCGCGGTCGCAGACAGATCCAGATTTGAATCGGTACCCTGCGAGTTCTCGCGAGTTGTATCGGTTTGCATGGGGGTGTCTCCACATTCTCTATGTTTGTTTGGGCGCCTTTTGGGTGCCCACCGTTCCGTCCTGAAGCACTACAACCGGTAATGAACCGGGCATAACAACTTCGGGACGTACAGAAGGGGGGGTTAAGCCGCTTCCGTGCCGAAGTCTTGATTCACGCAGACCGCGTGAAACCGTATTCCTGTTGGATGACAGTATTTTTACTGCAACACCCGGGCCGCTTTCCGACCTTTGGGCTGGAAAACGGTTGCCATCCGCATAAGCGGTTTGGACTTTGAAAGCTGCGTTTGATTTAACCCGACAGGCGCGAGAAAAGGGCTTGAAATTCTCGTCTGAGTTGTGTTGGGTTTTTGGCCTAAAACCCTACATATGGGGTTTTTTGGCGAAGCTGATACAAGATATGCGTTTTATAGGGGTTGTGCAACGTACTGCCTGTGGATAACCCTGTGTGTAAATTGTGTGTGAAAGCTTGGAGATCCACGTAGGCCGCACTGCACCGGCATTTAGCCGTTTGTCACCGGATTTAGCCGGGACAAATCCTGTGTGCCGGATTTTGAGGGCGCGAACCCTACCACAAAAAACAGCGCTGTCCGAACGCATTTTCAGGCGGGTGCAAAGATAGGAAAGGTCAAGCACGGATTGTTGCGGGGAAGGGCCGGGAAGGCGGCGTGGAGCCTTCCCGGCAATTACGCGAAATTACTGCAACTGGAAGCTGTTTTGCTGGACGTTTTGCGAGTCCAGGCCAATTTGTACGTTGAATTCGCCAGGTTCGGCGACATGCTGTAACTGCGCGTTGTAGAACTTCAGGTCGTTCTCGCTGAGGGTGAACTGCACGACTTTCTGCTCGCCGGGGTTGAGCATGACCTTCTCGAAGTTCTTCAGCTCTTTAACCGCTCGGCTCATGGACGCAGTAACGTCCTGGATATACAGCTGAACCACCGTTTCGCCAGCACGCTTGCCGGTGTTTGTTACGGTGACGCTGGCCGTCAGGGTTGCGCCCGGCTTCAGGGTTTTGGCCGACAGGCGGACATCTGAAAGGCTGAAGTCGGTGTAGCTCAAACCATAGCCAAACGGGTACAGCGGGCTGTTGCCCTCATCAAAGTACTGCGAGGTGTAGTTGCCCGGTTTGCCCGGCGTGAAGGGACGGCCAATGCTCAGATGGCTGTAGTAGGTCGGGATCTGGCCAACGGAGCGTGGGAAAGTGATCGGCAACTTGCCGGAGGGGTTGTAGTCGCCAAATAGCACGTCGGCAATGGCGTTGCCGCCTTCAGTGCCGCTGAACCAGGTTTCCAGCACGGCATCGGCCTGCTGCTGTTGCACATCGATCGACAACGGGCGGCCGTTCATCAATACCAGCACCAACGGCTTGCCGGTGGCTTTGAGGGCCGTAATCAGGGCGCGCTGGCTGGCAGGAATGTCCAGATTGGTGCGGCTCGACGACTCGTGGGACATGCCCCGCGACTCACCTACCACAGCAACCACCACGTCGGCCTGCTGCGCAGCCTTGACGGCTTCGTCGATCATGACCTGCGCCGGGCGCGGGTCGTTGACCACTTCGGGTGCATCAAAGTTGAGGAAGTTGAGGTAGTCGACGACGCTTTGATCGTCCGTGATATTGGCACCACGGGCGTAGATCAGGTTGTCCTGTTGGGCGATGGCATTGCGCATGCCGTCAAATACGGTCACCGATTGCGCAGGCTGACCGGCTGCGGCCCAGCTGCCCATAATATCGATCGGGGCTTTGGCCAGCGGGCCAACCAGGGCAATGCGCGCCTGCTTGTTGAGGGGCAGGGTATCGTTCTGGTTTTTCAGCAATACCAGGCTCTTGCGTGCCACTTCACGGGCTTCGGCACGATGCAGGCGGCTGTCGGCCTTGGTGTCGGCCGGGTCATCTTCGGCCTTGCCGATACGCAGGTACGGGTCGGCAAACAGGCCCATGTCGTATTTGGCTCCGAGCACTTCACGTACGGCATTGTCCAGATCGCTCTGCGGCACTTCGCCGGACTTGAGCAGGCCGGGCAGCTCTTCACCGTAGGCCTTGTCGTTCATGCTCATGTCGATACCGGCCTTGATCGCCAGCTTGGCGGCCTCGCGGCTGTCCTTGGCCACGCCGTGTTTGATCAGCTCGTTAATCGCGCCGTGGTCGCTGACTGCCACGCCTTTGAAGCCCCAGTCCTTGCGCAGCAAATCCTGCATCAGCCACATGTTCGAAGTGGCCGGCACGCCATTGATCGAGTTAAGGGCCACCATCACGCTGCCCGCGCCTGCCTCAATAGCGGCGTGGTAAGGCGGCAGATAGTCCTGAAACATGCGTGTCGGGCTCATGTCCACAGTGTTGTAGTCCCGGCCGCCTTCCACCGCGCCATACAGGGCGAAGTGCTTGACGCTGGCCATGATATTGCCGGGCAGGGCCGGGGATGCGCCCTGATAGGCCTGCACCATCACCTTGGCGATGCGCGAGACCAGGTAGGTGTCTTCGCCAAAGCCCTCGGAGGTACGGCCCCAGCGCGGGTCACGGGCGATGTCGACCATCGGCGCGAAGGTCAGGTCGATACTGTCGGCGCTGGCTTCCCTGGCGGCGATGCGGCCGCTCAGGCCGATGGCGTCCATGTCCCAGCTGGAGGCCAGGGCCAGGCTGATCGGGAAAATCGTTCGGTGGCCGTGGATCACGTCGTACGCGAAAAACATCGGAATCTGCAGGCGACTGCGCATGGCGGCGTCTTGCATCGGGCGGTTTTCGTCGCGGCTGATGGAGTTGAACGTACCGCCGATGCGGCCCGCAGCAATTTCCTTGCGGATCATCTCGCGGGGCATTTCCGGGCCGATACTGATGAGGCGCAGTTGGCCGATCTTTTCATCGACGCTCATCTTTTTCAGCAGCTCAGCGACGAACACGTCTTTGGGGGGGAGCGGGGCGGCCGGGGTTTGAGCCCAGGCGGTGTGACTGGCCAGGCTGATGACGATGCCCAGCAAACACATATTTCTCATTGGATTCTTCTGCGCAGCCGCTCACTTGAAGCGAGGGAGACCCACGCTCGTGCAGCGATATTGTTCTGGGGAGGTATCAGGAGTACTCGAATCAAAGATTTGACCTACCTTTAGAACGGAGTATTCCTGCATGGCAGGCAGTCTTTTAGCTGATTCGCCGCGAGCAATCCAGTATTGCCGGGAGATATTAGGCGTGGTGTGTGGTCAATAAACCCAATGTTGTTATTTCGGAGCGTTGCAAGCATGGGCATACAAAGTTTTAAAGCAGCGGGCTGGAAAGCCCTCGCCCTTCTGGCCTTGAGCAGTCTGCTGGCGGGGTGCGGGATCAACACCATTCCCACCCTCGACGAGCAGGTCAAGGCGGCCTGGTCCCAGGTGCAGAACCAGTATCAGCGTCGTTCTGACTTGATCCCCAATCTGGTCGAAACGGTCAAGGGTGCAGCCAAGCAGGAGCAGGCCACCCTGACCGCGGTGATTGAAGCGCGGGCCAAGGCCACCTCGATCCAGGTTGATGCCAGCACGCTGAACAACCCGGAAAAACTCAAGCAGTTCCAGGACGCGCAGAACCAGCTGACCGGAGCTTTGAGCCGGTTGATGGTGGTGTCCGAGCGCTACCCTGACCTTAAATCCAACCAGAACTTTCTGGCGTTGCAATCACAGCTAGAAGGTACGGAAAACCGCATCAGCGTGGCGCGGCGCGACTTTATCCTCGCGGTTGAACGCTACAACACCGAGATCCGCACCTTCCCGGGGCGTTTGTGGCATGCGGTGATGTACAGCGACCTGCCGGTGCGCTCCACATTCGAAGCCACCACCCCGGACGCCGACAAAGCGCCGGAAGTGAAGTTTTAACGGCCTTATACCGTTCCCCCCCCTGTGGGAGCGAGCTTGTTGTGGGAGCGGGCTTGCTCGCGATGGAATCAACGCGATTTGCCTGACAGACCGCGCCGCATGTATCGCGAGCAAGCCCGCTCCTACAATGGATAACAAACGTTCGAGGTAGCGATGCGCGTATCAAGACTGGGGTTGGGCCTGTTGCTGTGGCTATTTATAGCCACGGCCCAGGCGCTGACCTTTCCCGCGCTCAGCGGGCGGGTAGTGGACGAGGGGCAAATGCTCACGCCCGCCACCCGCGAGCAATTGACGCAAAGCCTGCAGGCTCACGAAAAGGCCACCGGCGAGCAAGTGGTGGTGGTCACCGTGCCTGACCTGCAGGGCATGCCCATCGAAGACTACGGCTACCAACTGGGCCGTGCCTGGGGTATCGGGCAAAAGGACAAAAATAACGGCGCCTTGCTGATCGTGGCCCGCGACGACCGCAAGTTGCGCATCGAGGTCGGCTATGGCCTTGAGGATCGCCTCACCGATGCCCAGGCCTCGGTGATTATCAACCAGATCATCACCCCGGCCTTTAAAACCGGGGACTACAACCAAGGTATCAGCGACGGTGTGGGTGCCATCCTGCAAGTATTGGGCGGCACGGCCCTGGCCGAACCGGCCTACGCCAGCAGCCAGGGTGACGGCAGCGACTTTATGGCCGAGCACCCCGGGGGGGTGATGCTGCTATTTATCCTGTTTGTACTGGTGGTTGCCGCCTGTCAGTTCTATGGCATCTGCAATTCGGGTGGCGGTGGCGGTTCGCGCTCCGGTGGTTTTGGCGGTGGCGGGTTCGGCGGAGGCGGTGGTGGCGGTTTTCGCGGCGGTGGTGGCAGCTTCGGCGGCGGCGGAGCCTCTGGTGGCTGGTAATTCACTTTTTAACGAGTACGAGACTTATGGCTTTATTAACCCCCGAGCAACAACGGCAGGTCGAAGACGCGGTTACCCGTGCCGAACAGCACACCGACGCCGAAATCGTCACCGTGCTGGCTCCCCGTGCCGATGACTACAGCTACATCCCCTTGCTATGGGCCAGCCTGATTGCCTTGGTGCTGCCCGCCGTGGTGCACTTCTTGAACAGCGGCCTGGCGACTTACACTCTGCTGATGCTGCAATGGGCCAGCTTTGTCTTTCTTAGCCTGATCTTTCGCATCCCGGCCATAACCACGCGCCTGATTCCGCCCCGCGTGCGGCATTGGCGTGCCAGTAACCTGGCCCGGCGTCAGTTTCTCGAACAAAAACTGCACCACACTGCTGGGCGCACGGGTGTACTGATTTTTGTCAGTGAAGCTGAACGTTATGTCGAAATACTGGTGGATGAAGGGATATCCCGCCATCTGGACGACAGTGACTGGGGCACTATCGTCAGCGATTTCGTACGCCGCGTGGCGTTGGGGCATACGGCAGAAGGTTTTATCACTTGCATCGATGCCTGCGCTGAAGTGCTCGCACAGCACATACCCAAAACCCAAGCGCGCAACCAACTGCCGAATCGGTTGGTGATGTTGTAATCATTTTCTTAGTGGCTTTGATGTTTCCGACACTTTGATGAGAAGTGTCGGGCTTTTGTAAAGTTATCTTTATGGTTTTATTCTTGTCTGTCCGTAAGTAAGTTCTTGCTGGGTCGCGATATAAATTTCTTCTGATTATAATTTTCATTGTTGTGAAAAGCTGTGTTGTCATTTTTTTGAATGATGGCTAGGTTGTGTTTGAGCGTTTTTGTAGGGTGCTTTTCCGTGAGAAATTAAATGGTTTGGGAGAAAAGGATTGAAGCTTACGCACAGGGAGAAAGAAGTGCTTGATTTGCTTTTGCAGGGGCGCACGAACAAGAAGATAGCGCAACAGTTGCGTATTAGTGGTTTTACGCTACGGGATCATGTGTCTTCATTGCTGCGCAAGTACAGTGTCGGAAGTCGTATGGAGTTAGTAGTGGAGATTGGCCGTATGGGTGAAGGTTAATATGGGCTTGCGGACCCCCTACATCGGTAGGGTTGCTATGTCAGGTGTTGAAGTTTATTTTTAGATCAAGTGCGCAAGAGGTGAGGATGAAAAAGCTGTCTTTGTATATACCGCTTGATTATGTGGCGACCCGTGTGGATTTGGTTGTGATGGCGTTGAGTTGCCTGTTTATGCTGGGGCTTGGTGTGATGATGTGGGATGCGAGGGTGGAAGTGCCGCTGGAACCGAAAAAGTTGGTGCTGCGCAGCGCATATGTTACCCATCCTTTGGATCGGTCGAAGTCGTCAGCTTTTTTGTATTTTACTGTGGGGCAAGATGAAGGGAGTTATAAGTACAGGGTTGAGTTCTCCAGTGAGGATGCAAGGTTGTTGGATGTTCAGAAGCATAAAAAGTTGTGGGTGGCTGTAGATGCTAGTGGAGAGAGCGAATTTGTATGGGCTGTGTATGATGATGAACTTCGATTGATGGTGAGTCGTAAGCAGATTGAGTGGTGGGTGCGATATAACAATGGTGGTAATTACCTTGCGATTGTGTTGTCGTGCCTGGCTTTAAGTTATTGCGGTTTTTTCATGTTCAGGTGTGGTATTTGGAATCGGTATTATTGCAGGTAAGGGTCGCTCGCTAGTTCAGTCACGACTTGAGGAGTTGAGGGGGAATAAGCCTTGGAGTTTTTTAACCCGTGTGTTGGAGCGAATTCTGGTATTGCATGATTTTAAAATTGCTGTGTTAGACGCTTGTGCGGGCGGACAGATGTTCGGTCAAGATACGATCATTCATCGAGACAATATAGTATATCCCGGTTTAACGATTGGTGTGTTTTGTAATGAGCGCCGGCCGGCATTCTTACTGTTCTACTCATATGAGCTGCAATTATTTTTCACATCACAAACCATTTATAATTGTTGGCAAGGTCTGCATACCCGCCACTGTCCGTGCCCGTATGAAATTACCCCGTGCCCTGAGCGCCCAACACGCCTAAAATACCTGCCATTCGTTTTCTGATTTTCCCTCCTGCACCCCCGAGGCACCTTTTTCAATGTCAGTGACTGCTACCACCGCCGCGTCTGTGCCGGATCATCGTGCGCAATTTTTGAACCTGCTGGAAACCGGTCTGGCCCAGAATTCCTTTATCAAGCTGGTGCTGGCCAAATACGTGGGCCCCGAGGCTGAATTGCAGCGGGTGATCATCAAGCAGGTAACAGTCAAGGAGCAGCCTTGCCTGTCCTTTGTATATCGCTATAAAACCCGCGATATCACCAAGAATTTCCCGCTGGACGAAGGCGTGGCGATCATTGCCGGTCTGCTGCCCGAAGCGTTCAAAAATGCCCACCTGCTGACCCTGACCGACGAAGTGCAGCTTGAATACAGCAAAAAGGGTAAAAGCTCGCTGTTCAAAGGCAAAAGCCAGCAAGAGCGCGAAGTGCCGTCGGCTGAGCACAATCGTGAGAAAAATCGCTTTCTGGATCTGACCCGGCCGTTTCTGGCGGACCTGGGTGTGACCAATAAGCAGCAAGAACTGATCCCGGCAATGTCGCGCAAGTGGAAGCAGATCAACAAGTTTATCGAGGTGTTTTCCCACGCCCTGAGCAGCTCACCGCTCAAGCTCGATCAGCCGGTCAAGGTGGTGGATTTCGGTTCGGGCAAGGGTTACCTGACGTTTGCCATTCACGATTACCTGCGTCACAGCCTGCAAGCCGAAGGCCTGGTGACCGGGGTTGAGCTGCGTGAAGACATGGTCACGCTGTGCAATAACGCCGCCCAGCGTCTGGAGCACCCGGGCCTGACCTTCCAGCACGGCGATGTGCGCAGTTTTGCACCCACCCCGATCGATGTGATGATCGCCCTGCATGCCTGTGATATTGCCACCGACTATGCGATTCATATGGGCATTCGCTCCGGGGCGGCAATCATCATGTGCTCGCCGTGCTGCCACAAACAGATCCGCCTGCAAATCCAGAGCCCGGCGCTGCTCAAGCCGATGCTGCAATACGGCCTGCACCTGGGCCAGCAGGCCGAAATGGTCACCGACAGCCTGCGCGCGCTGTACCTCGAAGCCTGCGGCTATGACACCAAGGTGTTCGAGTTTATCTCGCTGGAACATACCAATAAAAACAAGATGATCCTCGCGGTCAAACGTGCCGAACCTTCCGATCCGGCGCAGTTGTTGGTGAAAATCCAGGAACTCAAGGCGTTCTACAACATTCAGGAACACTGCCTCGAAACCCTGCTTCAAGCAGACGGTTTGCTGAAGTAAGCCTGTAAGCAGCTCCGGCGGGAACGTAGTACATGGCTATTACCCGCCCGCGCGCTCAGGGGTTACCTTGGCTACTCTTACTGGCCCAAGGTCTTACCCCACAGGAGCACGCACCATGGCAGCGAAAAAAATTCTGATGCTGGTTGGCGATTACGTCGAAGACTATGAAGTGATGGTGCCGTTTCAGGCACTGTTGATGGTCGGCCATCAGGTTCATGCGGTATGCCCGGGAAAAACCGCAGGCCAGACCGTACGCACTGCCATCCACGACTTCGAAGGCGACCAGACTTACAGCGAAAAGCCCGGGCACTTGTTTGCCCTGAATTTCGACTTTGACAAGGTGAAAGCCAGCGATTACGACGCACTGCTGGTGCCGGGCGGTCGTGCGCCGGAATACCTGCGTCTGAACGAAAAGGTGCTGGAGCTAGTGCGTGACTTCGACAAGGCGGCCAAGCCAATTGCAGCAGTGTGCCATGGTGCGCAACTGCTGGCCGCTGCGGGCACGCTGGAAGGCCGTGAGTGCAGTGCTTACCCGGCGTGTGCACCGGAAGTGCGGCTGGCGGGGGGGACTTATATCGATATCGATGTGACCAAGGCCCATGTGCAAGGCAACCTGGCCACAGCCCCTGCGTGGCCGGCACATCCGGCGTGGCTGGCGGCATTCCTGGGTTTGCTGGGTACCAAAATCACTTTGTAGGCAGAGGGCGTGACCATGTGTGAACTGTATGTAAAAGCCGACCCGATTCTTTACGAGTCACGTTCGCGCTCATTGCGTATTTGCGGCGTGGTCACCACTTTGCGCCTGGAAAACCAGTTCTGGGACATCCTCAGCGAAATCGCCGAAACAGATGGCATGACCACCAACCAGTTGGTGGCCAAGCTCTATGAAGAGGTGATGGATTATCGCGGCGAAGTAGTCAACTTTGCCTCGTTCCTGCGCGTGAGCTGCACCCGCTACTTGAGCCAGCGCCGGGTGCAGGCGCCGGAGTTGAGTGTGGTAGCACGTCACAGTAGCCGCGCTCTCCCGCAATAGCGCTTGCGGGTGTGAGCGGTACACACCTGTGGGAGCCGGGCTTGCCCGCGATGGCATCGGCGCGGTCGGCCAGATACACCGTGCCGGCGGAATCGCGAGCAAGCCCGCTCCCACAGAGGGTTTTGCCGGATCAGCCAACTCAGAAGAACCGCGTCACGCTGATCTTGGCATTGCGGCCCTGGCTGTAGGCGTTTTCGCCACTGAGCATCGGCTGATAGTTTTTATTGAACATGTTGTCCAGGGTGAAGTTGACTTCGGTGCCCTTGAGGTACGGCTGCTGCGGCTTCCAGTTGGCAAACAGGCCCTGCACGTTGTAGCTGTCGTTGGGGAACTGGTCCCAGTAGCGGTCACCCAGCGCACTGATCGGGCTGCTGTAGTAGTTATCGCTTGGCAAGCGGTCGGTCTTGCGTACGAATTCTCCCTTCCAGCCAATCCGGGCATCCAGGCTCGGGATCTTGGTACCCAGTACGGCAATCCACTTGGGCGCGGGTATGTCACGCGCCCAGACGTTGGGACCCCAAGGGTTGGTATAGGCGCCTTGGTGTTTGCCGGTCATCCATGCGTAGGACAGGGATCCGAACACGTAGGTGGATTCGTAGAAGCTCTCAATTTCGAAGCCCTTGATGGTCACGCTGCCAATGTTGCGGTAGTTGGGCATGTTGGGCCCGCACGCATCGCTCATGCTGACCGTAGGGGTTTGCGCGGCGCAGCCGACGCCCGTGGCCTTGAAAATCTCGTCGTCGACGGTGTTGCGGAACAGGGTGGTGCGCACCAGGGCGTGGTCGTTGTCGCCAAAAATCTGGTCGAAGGTGGTGATGTTGCCGCCGCGCCAGCCGGTGATGCGCTCCGGATCAAGGCCCAGGCTGCTGGAGGTGCGGCTGCCGACGCCTTGTACTTCGTACTGCTCGTCAATCACCGGGGCACGCCAGGTTTTGCTGTAGTCCAGGAACAGGGCGGTTTTCGGGGTGATTTTCCAGAAGGCCGACAGGCGAGGCGACCAGCCGGTGTAGGTTTTGTCGCTGTAGTCGTGACCCAACTCCGGGTGGTTATAGTACGGCGCGTCGTTTTCCTGGCCGCGATTGCGTACGTGGTCGTAGCGCATGGACGGCGTGAGGGTGAAGTCACCCCAAGTGATGGCGTCCTGAATATAGAAGCTGTTGGTGTCGACCTTGCCCCGGGGCATGAAGTTGGGCTGGTAGTGGCCGTAGTTGTACTTTTCGACGTCGTAGATACCGCCCGGCATCCACATGTCCACATCACGCTGGTGCTTGCGAAATTGCACGCCGGTGGTCACTGCATGGTCCAGCGGGCCGCTGGCAAACAGGCTGATGTTCTCGACCTGGAGCATGTCATCGGTATAGCCGGTCTCCATTTTGCGCCCGCCGCTGGTGGGCTGGGTGTAAGCCTGGGCGTCACGCTTGTCGGTTTGCTCGGTGTTGGAGTGCGAGTACTTGACCTCCAGGTCCACCAGCGGGTTGTCCAGGGGTTCGTACTTGTATTTGGCCGACCAGGTGGTGTCGATCGTCGAGCGGTTGGACAGGTAGCGCCGCGCTGCAATGTCGTAACCAAATTTGTCGATGTTGGCCTGGCTGGGTGGCGCCGGGTAACTCACGGCCGAGAAGGGCACCCACAAATAGTTGTTCGAGCGCGAGTAAGACATGCCCACACTGTGTTCGTCATTGAGGTGCAAGTTGAGCTTGAGCAGTTGTCCGTCCAGGTCCTGGGCCGTATTGGGCAGACGCTGCGGGTTAACCGGGTAGACATTGCCGGGGTTGGGCATTTTACCGGCCAGCTTCATATCGTCGCCGTCGCGCTTGGTGTAGTAAAACAGAGCGTCGGCGCGACCATCTTCGGTGCGACCGTAAACAGCGCCGCTGTAGACCTGTTGATGGTCGTTGCTGCTGTAGCCGTATTTGAGCATGGCGCCGGTGTTCTTGCCCTCTTCGAGCAAGTCGGTCGCGTCCTTGGTTTCCATGTGCACTACACCGGCGAAGCCGCCATTGCCGGTGTGGATATCGTGGGGGCCTTTTTCGACTTCCAGGCGTTTGATCAGCTCGGGTTCGATAAAAATCGTGCCCTGTTTGTAGCGTTCAAAGCCGCTTTTGGTCGCGCCATCGACGGTCATTTGTACGTCTTCGGCTTCTCCCATGCCCCAGATATTGATGGTCTGGCCACCGGGCTTGAGCGAGCCGCCGAGGTTGATGCCTGGCAGGGTGGCGAGCAGGCTGGGGATGTTATTGGCCTGATAGCGGTTGATTTGCTCCTGGGTCATGGTCGACTTGCCGACGTTGCTGGAGTCGACCTCGCTACCGTTGCCGACCACGCTGACTGCGCCCAGCTCCAGGCTGTTGCTGGTGGTGGTGCCGGACTCCCGGGGCCGCACGACGTAGGTGCGATCGATCTGCACAAGGCTGAAGTCGGTGTCTTTGAGCAGGCGCTGGATAGCTTCCTGTGGCTCGAAGGTGCCACTGAGTGCCGGGGCTTTCACGTTGCGTAACAGGGCTTCGTCGAACAGCAGCTGGATTTTTGCCTGCTGTGCCACCTCGCTCAGCGAACTGGCCAGCGATTGTGCTGGCAGTTGCAGTTGGATCGACTCCGCGTGGGCTTGCAGGCTGATCGCCAGGCAAGCCGCCAGCAGTGTCGGGCGGGTGTACAAATGCGAGAAGCAATGTGGTGCGCGAAACATGAAATCCCCCGGTGTGGCAACAAAGGCCAAAAAGACATGCGTTAGCAACGCAGACCGGAGGAAGACGCAGCAAAATGAAAAAACCACATATGCGAATGTAAAATATTCGCATATGTTTTTTAGCGTGGTTCGATACGGATTTTACCGCTGTCCAGCAGCACGGTTTTTACCGGGATCAGGGCGGGCAGGGCTTTGACCAGTGCCAGTGGATCGCTGACATCCAGGTTGCCTGAAACCTTGTAGCCAGTCAGCGGGCCGTCGGCCAACTGAATCAGGCCCGGGCGGTAGAGGTCCAGTTCATCCACCAGGCTGGCCAGTTCGCGATTGCGAAAGGACAGATGGCCGCTGCGCCAGCCCGCCACTTCGCCCGCACTCAACGTCTGTTCTATGAGTGCTCCCCTGTTGTAGTCCCAGGTGGCGCGTTGTTGTGCACCCAGCAGCATTGCTGACCTGGGGTCTGGGATGAACGCAACCTCGCCGTGGGCCACGCTGACCACCAATTGGCGCGAACTGCGGCGTACATCGAACCCCGTGCCGACCACCCGTATGCGCGCCTCCCCGGCATGCACCACCAACGGCTGCTCCTTGTTGGCCGCGACCTCGATGTAAAGCTGGCCCTGGTCCAGATAGATGTCACGCTGGTGGGCGCTGAAGTCCAGGCTCAGGCGCGTGTTGGCATTCACGTTCAGGGTGCTGCCGTCGGGTAGCAATATCGTGCGGGCGCCTTGGGCCAGTGTGCTGACCTGCTGTTGATGCAGCGCCACCGGGGCGCCCAGGTTCAGCGCAAAGACGGCGCAGAGCACGGCGGCAGCAGTGGCCAGCGCAAAGTGTGCGCGCCGGGGCTTGGCAGGGAGGGGTACCGGCGAGTTGATCTGTTCAAGTTCTCCCAGGTCAGCCCACAACGATTCAAATTCGGTATAGGCCCGGGCATGACTCGGGTTGGCATGCCAGGCGTTGAATTGTTCGCAACTGCCTTGGTTGCGGGTATTGCGGTTGCGTGCAAACCAATTGGCGGCCTGTTCATCGATGCTGTCGTCACCGGCCGTGTGAAAAGGGCTCATTGTGTCTGCTCCTTGCCGCTGTCCCGCTGTAGATGTTGCTTGCAGTGCAGCAAGGCCTGGGCAATGTGCTTTTCAACCATGCTCACGGATATCCCCATGCGTTCGGCAATCTGTGCCTGACTCAAGCCTTCAAAACGGTGCAGCATAAGGGCTTCTCGACGCCTGGGCGAGAGTTCTGCAACTACCCTTTTAAGTTGTTCAAGGCGTTGCAGGCGCAGGGCTGCGACCATCGGATCATCCCTGTCATCGCTCAAGGGCTCGACCTCACTTTCACTGTGCTCGCCGTGAGCGGCGTGTCGCACTTGCTGTCGACGCCAGTGATCGCGCAACAGATTGCGCGCCATCTGGAACAAAAACGCCCGGGGCTGTTCGATTTTGCCTCGGTCCTGATAGCCCAGCCATTGGGTGAAAACATCCTGGGTCATGTCGGCTGCATCGCTGGTGTTGTCGGTACGCTTGCGCAGAAAGTGCAAAATTTGCGTATAGAACTCGCGAAAGTGATCGGCCGCGGGCGGATCGGGTTTAAGGCCAGACATGAAGATCCTTATAGACACAGCGATGCAAATAAGCTGCGAATGGTATCGATAACCATTGCTATTTGTCTCGTTGAAATTTCCTGTTTCCTTCATTCCGGTCGATAAATGGATAAATAGCCCATGGGGTCTTTACTGAATAAGTGCAGGAACCTTTAATTTCGGGAGAAAGGCTATGTCGGGTTGGTATGAGTTGAGCAAGACCAGCAGCGGGCAGTTCCGTTTTGTACTGAAGGCGGCGAATGCCGAAACCATTCTGGTCAGCGAGCAATACACCACGCTGGCGGCGGCCAAGGGCGGGATCGCCTCGGTGCAGGTCAACAGCCCGCTGGATGAGCGCTACGAGAAGAAAGTGGCCAAGGACGGCAAGCCATACTTCAACCTGAAGGCGGCCAATCACCAGATCATCGGCACCAGCGAGCTGTACTCCTCGGAGGCCGCGCGGGACAAGGGCATTGCCAGCGTCAAGCACAATGGCCCGACCACGGTGATCAAAGAGAAATTTTGATACCTGAATGTGTGCTCTTGTAACCCTGTAGATACTCTGTTGTAGATCAAACCCTATTGTGGGAGCGAGCCTGCTCGCGAACGACCTTCGCGAGCAGGCTCGCTCCCACAGTTGCAGTTTTTCCTGTTGCCGCTGCTCGTCAGCGGCTACAGGTTTACCGTTCCACAGGTACTGAGTGCCTGGTATCGCCCAACGGATGGGTTTTTGAATCAAAGAAGCGCAGCTCAAGCTTCTTGTCGGCAAACAACGCTGTGTAGTGGTTTTTCTGAAAGCGAATAAAGGCTTCGCTGCGCGGGTAAATCGAGACGCACAGGGTCTTCAGCGGTGCCTGGCGCAAGGCATCGATCAGGTGCTGGTCCTGCTCACCCAGGCTGTGGCCGAAGATGCACAGCGCGTCTTTCTGGGTCAGCAACTGCTCATGACAAAAAGACAGGTAATCGGACTGGCGAATGGATTTTCGCTTGTCTTCGCTGCCGGTTTCGCTGACAAACAGCGGTACGTCGTCCAGGGCGCTGATGGAGTGGTTGATCGCAAAGTTGCTTAGCAATGTGGGTTGGTTGGCTGCCAGCTTGCGCGCCTTGCCTTCCTGGTTTTTCACCAGGTGCAGGGCGCCGTGCAGGTACAGCACACGTGTAGTCCTGCTTTTGGCCAGTGCCGCGGCAGGCTCAAAGGTTGCCTGCGGGGTACCGAACAGGTCGTTGAAACCTTTGGGTGCGTGCATCACGGCCCAGGGTGCCAGCAGGTCATAGTTGGCGCAGTACACCGTGGCGTAGCGCGCCAGTTCTTCGTTCCAGCAGGCCAGGGTTTCGGGCTGCATCAGGCGCCAGGGGATGTGCACGTCCTGGGTACAGTTGATCAGGGCTTCCTTGATTGCGTAGTAGCGTTTGCGCGGCGAGGCCGAGTTGATGGCCAGTGCCTTGTTGACCTTACTTGCGGTTTTCAGGGCGCTGAGTACATGTTCGAAATTGCGCGTGCCGAGGGCCTCGAACACGCTGAGTTCGGTCTGGCTCAGCGGCTTTTCGGCCACGCTTTTGGCTTTTTCAAACAGCGAGTCGTAATAGAAATCATGCCACACGGCCATGCTGGCGCCGTTGCCGATCAGCAGTCCGCTGCACGGGGTGCTGGTGCGTAACTGGTTCCAGTCTTCTAGTTGGGCATCAAATTCCTGGAAGGGGGTCATCGCAAATATCGTCTCAAGGCGTGGGCGGTAGCGGACTTTATCACGCTCAAGTGTTGAGCCAGATCAACATTGCTGCTTTGTGATTGGAGGAAGCTGTGGAGACCGAATTAGCCAATGACCCGCGAAGAGGACTCGACATGACCAGCACTTTCTTTATTCCTGCTGTAAACATTATGGGTAACGGTTGCCTGGATGAAGCCATGACTGCGATTCGCAATTATGGTTTTCGCAAGGCCTTGATTGTGACCGACGCGGGGTTGGCCAAGGCGGGGGTTGCGACGTTGATCGCCGAGAAGCTCGCGTTGCAGGATATTGATTCGGTGATTTTCGACGGCGCCAAGCCGAACCCGAGCATTGCCAACGTCGAGGCGGGCTTGAAGGTGCTCAAGGAGCATCAGTGCGACTTTATTGTGTCGCTGGGTGGCGGCTCGCCCCATGACTGCGCCAAGGGTATAGCGCTGTGTGCCACCAATGGCGGGCATATCCGTGATTACGAAGGCGTCGATCGCTCGGCCAAGCCGCAGTTACCGCTGGTGTCGATCAATACCACGGCCGGCACGGCCAGTGAGATGACGCGGTTTTGTATCATCACCGACGAAGAGCGCCATGTGAAAATGGCCATTGTTGACCGCAACGTGACGCCGCTGCTGTCGGTTAACGACCCTGAGTTGATGGTGGCGATGCCCAAGGGCCTGACTGCCGCCACGGGCATGGACGCGTTGACCCACGCCATCGAGGCATATGTGTCCACGGCGGCCAACCCCATTACCGATGCCTGCGCGATCAAGGCGATGGAACTGATCAGCCAGAACCTGCGTCAGGCGGTAAGCGACGGCAAGAATCTGACGGCGCGGGAGAATATGGCTTACGCACAGTTCCTCGCGGGCATGGCCTTCAACAATGCCTCGCTGGGCTTTGTGCATGCGATGGCGCACCAGTTGGGCGGCTTCTATGATTTGCCCCACGGTGTATGCAACGCGGTGTTGTTGCCCCATGTGCAGACGTTCAATGCCAGTGTGTGTGCAGCCCGCCTGACCGATGTGGCCCATGCACTGGGTGCCGATGTGCGCGGTTTGAGCCCGGAAGAGGGCGCGCAAGCGGCCATTGCGGCGATTCGTACTCTGGCCAAGGATGTCGAGATTCCTGCCGGGCTGCGGGATTTGGGCGCCAAGCTGGATGACATCCCGATTCTGGCCACCAACGCCTTGAAAGATGCCTGTGGTTTTACCAACCCGCGCAAAGCCGATCAGGGGCAGATTGAAGAGATCTTCCGTAACGCGTTTTAACGGCTTGCCCTCACCCCAACCCTCTCCCTCCGGGAGAGGGCCAGGGTGAGGGGGCTTTTGGACAGGCATAAAAAAGGCCGGGTTAATAACCCGGCCTTTTTATTTCTGGCTAAAAAGCGCTTATTGCACTTCTACAGCCAGGCTGTCGCTGATTTTCTTCTGCCAGATCGCCGGGCCGGTGATGTGCACCGACTCGCCTTTACTGTCGACTGCCACCGTAACCGGCATGTCTTTGACATCGAACTCGTAGATCGCTTCCATGCCCAGTTCGGCAAAGGCCACTACACGGGACTTTTTGATCGCCTGGGCGACCAGGTAAGCAGCACCGCCCACAGCCATCAGATACACGGCTTTGTGTTCCTTGATCGCTTCAATGGCGGTAGGGCCGCGCTCGGACTTGCCGATCATGCCCAGCAAGCCGGTCTGATCAAGGATCTGACGAGTGAACTTGTCCATTCGCGTAGCGGTGGTCGGGCCTGCAGGGCCAACCACTTCGTCACGCACCGGATCAACCGGGCCAACGTAGTAGATAAAGCGACCCTTGAGGTCTACCGGCAAGGTTTCACCCTTGTTCAGCATTTCGACCATGCGCTTGTGCGCCGCGTCGCGACCGGTGAGCATTTTGCCGTTGAGCAGGACGGTCTCGCCCGGCTTCCAGCTCTGCACGTCTTCCGGGGTCAGGGTGTCAAGGTTGACACGGCGGGCCGACGGGCCGGCTTCCCAGACGATTTCCGGGTAGGCATCCAGCGGTGGCGCTTCGAGGGCTGCCGGGCCGGAGCCGTCCAGCACGAAGTGGGCGTGACGGGTGGCCGCGCAGTTCGGGATCATGCACACCGGCAGGGACGCTGCGTGGGTCGGGTAGTCCATGATTTTTACGTCGAGCACGGTAGTCAGGCCGCCCAGGCCCTGGGCGCCGATGCCCAGCTGGTTGACCTTCTCGAACAGCTCGATGCGCATCTCTTCGATACGGTTGCTCGGGCCACGCTTGATCAGGTCGTGAATGTCGATGGATTCCATCAACACTTCCTTGGCCATCACTGCGGCTTTTTCCGCGGTGCCGCCGATGCCGATACCCAGCATGCCCGGTGGGCACCAGCCCGCGCCCATGGTCGGAACGGTCTTGAGCACCCAGTCAACGATCGAGTCGGACGGGTTGAGCATGGCCATTTTCGACTTGTTCTCGGAACCGCCGCCCTTGGCTGCCACGTCCACTTCCACGGTGTTGCCCGGAACGATGGAGTAGTGGATCACTGCAGGGGTGTTGTCCTTGGTGTTGCGACGGGCACCGGCCGGGTCGGCCAGGATCGAAGCACGCAGGACGTTTTCCGGCAGGTTGTAAGCGCGACGCACGCCTTCGTTGATCATGTCGTCCAGGCCCATGGTGGCACCATCCCAGCGCACGTCCATGCCGACGCGTACGAATACGGTGACGATGCCGGTGTCCTGGCAGATCGGACGGTGGCCGGTGGCACACATGCGCGAGTTGATCAGGATTTGCGCCATCGAGTCACGGGCCGCTGGCGATTCTTCGCGCAGGTAGGCTTCGTGCATGGCCTGGATGAAGTCCACGGGGTGGTAGTAGGAAATGAATTGCAGGGCGTCAGCAACGCTCTGAATCAGGTCGTCTTGCTTGATCACGGTCATGGGTCGCGCTCCTCTATAAGACGGGAACATACAATCAATAAGGTGTTTGCGACCTTGGTGCATCGGTCTGTCGAAAACATCTTTGCTTGGCATACCGGACACGCATGACCGGTACAAAAACGGCGCGGCAGTATAACCCGGTACTCTCACTGATACACCCGTAGAGGTGCAAACGAAAGTAGGGGGTGGACGAGGGGTGATAAGTTAAACTGTAAAACCACGAAATATATGAAGATCAACTGTGGGAGCGGGCTTGCTCGCGATTGCATCACCGCGGTCATTCAAAAAAACCGCGTCGCCTGCATCGAGAGCAATCCAGCTCCCACAGGCTTACCCTGCGGAGGCCAGCAGTGCCCCAGTTACACGTCGCTGACCAGCACTGGTCAGTTGCCCCGAACACTAACCTGCTCGATGCCTTGAATCAGGTTGGCGTGTCGGTGCCCTACAGTTGCCGGGCGGGCAGTTGCCATGCCTGCCTGGTGCGCTGCGTGCGTGGTGAGCCCGCCGATCTCAAGCCCGAGGCATTGAGTCGGGACCAGCATGAGCAGGGCTGGCGCCTGGCCTGTCAGTGTCAAATTGTCGAAGACCTGCAGATTGAAGCCTTTGACCCGCTGCGCGACGGTGTGCCGGCCCAAGTGGCAGGGCTCGACTGGCTCAGTCCGACGGTGTTGCGCTTGTGCCTCACGCCGCAGCGGGCTTTGCGTTATCGCGCAGGCCAGCATCTGGTGCTGTGGGCCGGCGATGTGGCGCGGCCGTATTCATTGGCCAGCCTGCCCGAAGAAGACCGCTTTCTGGAGTTTCACCTCGATTGTGCGCACCCCGGTGAGTTTGTCGATGCGGCCCGCCAGTTCAAGGTCGGTGACGTTGTACGGCTGGGCGAGTTGCGCGGCGGCGCACTGCGTTATGATCCGGACTGGCAGGAGCAACCGCTCTGGCTGCTGGCATCCGGTACCGGCCTGGGGCCTTTGTATGGCGTATTGCGCGAGGCCTTGCGTCAGGATCATCAAGGCCCGATACGGCTGGTGCATGTGGCCCGCGACAAGGCTGAGCATTACCTCCAGAGCGAACTGCTGGCCCTGTCGGCGGCTTGTCCAGGGTTTGTGATCGAGTACCTTGAACGCCCT
This sequence comes from Pseudomonas bubulae, assembly GCF_900618535.1. Classification (GTDB taxonomy): domain Bacteria; phylum Pseudomonadota; class Gammaproteobacteria; order Pseudomonadales; family Pseudomonadaceae; genus Aquipseudomonas; species Aquipseudomonas bubulae. The sequence continues at coordinate 545,095 of NZ_UYJA01000003.1, forward strand.
CAGTTGCCCGACTACCTGTTACAGATGGGGGTTGTCTCGCGCCAGACCCGTGCCTTGGTCTGCGGTCATCCGGATACGGTCGATGCCTTTGCCAAACGTTTGTTTCTGGCGGGCTTGCCGCGTAATCAGCTGTTGGCCGATGCCTTTTTGACCCGCAGCTAGGCGCACAAAAAAGCCCCGCCTGATCACTCAGGCGGGGCTTGGGATTCAAACCTTGCAGGCTTAAACCATTTTGTCGCCGACATGCAGGATCTTCATGCCGTTAGTGCCGCCGATGGTGTGGTAGCTGTCGCCCTTGGTCAGGATGACCCAGTCGCCTTTTTCCACAACGCCACGCTTGAGCAACTCGTCGATGGCAGCCTGGCTGACCTGTTCTGGCGGCAGCGATGCCGGGTCGAACGGTACGGTGTAGACGCCACGGAACATTGCCGCGCGCGCCTGGGTTTCACGGTGCGGGGAGTAGGCGTAGATCGGCACCGAGGAGCGGATGCGCGACATGATCAGCGGGGTGTAGCCGCTTTCAGTCAGGGCGATGATCGCTTTGACACCCGGGAAGTGGTTGGCGGTGTACATGGCCGCCAGCGCAATGCTCTGGTCGCAGCTTTCGAAGGTTTTACCGATACGGTGGCTGGACGTTTTGCTGGTCGGGTGCTTTTCAGCGCCGACACAGATGCGCGCCATAGCCTGCACGGCTTCCAGCGGGTAGGCACCGGCAGCACTTTCAGCCGAGAGCATCACGGCGTCGGTGTAGTCGAGAACGGCGTTGGCAACGTCGGACACTTCGGCACGAGTTGGCATCGGGTTCTGGATCATCGACTCCATCATCTGGGTTGCCACGATCACTGCCTTGTTGTGGCGACGTGCGTGCAGGATGATTTTTTTCTGGATGCCCACCAGCTCGGCATCGCCGATTTCAACGCCCAGGTCGCCACGGGCAACCATGACCGCATCGCTGGCCTTGATCAGGCCGTCGAGGGTTTCGTCATCGGCTACGGCTTCGGCGCGTTCAATCTTCGCTACCAGCCAGGCAGTACCGCCGGCTTCGTCGCGCAGTTGGCGGGCGTATTCCATGTCGGCAGCGTCACGCGGGAACGACACGGCCAGGTAGTCGACTTGCATTTCGGCAGCCAGCTTGATGTCGGCCTTGTCTTTTTCCGTCAGCGCCGGTGCGGTCAGGCCACCACCGCGACGGTTGATGCCTTTGTGGTCGGACAGTGGGCCGCCGATCAGCACGGTGCAGTGCAGGGCGTCGTCGGTGGCAGTGTCTACACGCATCACCACACGGCCGTCATCGAGCAGCAGCTCGTCGCCGACGCCGCAGTCTTTAACCAGGTCCGGGTAGTCGATGCCGACCACTTGCTGGTTGCCTTCGGTCAACGGATGGCTGGTGGAGAAGGTGAATTGATCACCGATCTTCAGCTCGATCTTTTTGTTGGCAAATTTGGCGATACGAATTTTCGGGCCTTGCAGGTCACCCAGCAGGGCTACGAAACGACCGTGCTTGGCAGCGATGTCACGTACCAGCTTGGCGCGAGCCTTGTGCTCGTCGGGGGTGCCGTGGGAAAAGTTCAGACGGGCAACGTCCAGGCCAGCGAGGATCAGCTGTTCCAGCATTTCCGGTGAATTGCTGGCAGGGCCAAGTGTGGCAACAATTTTGGTTCGACGAACAGACATGCAAAGACTCCTGAGTTCAAGCGCTGCCAAAGGCTACTATGGTCTTTGGCTGTAGTCATTGTTCCTCTGCACTACTTTCTGCTTAAGTTGTGGTGCATCGGGTCTGTTGTCTGAAGAATCTGGCCGTGGGGTCGATACACTGTTATGAACAGGAGATGCCCCATGCGAATCGTGCTCGTTTTAATCTTGGTCGCCAGTGCGACCGGCTGTACCCGTTGGTCGATGAACCATCATTTGAACAATGCCTATCGTGCTTACGACCGGGGCAATTGTGAAACGGTAATGCTTGAGTTGTCCGAGGTTGATCGCGACAGTCGTAGTCGCCCGTACATTTGGCCACAAACAGCTATGCTCCGTGGACTGTGTCTTGAGCGTACGAAGTTTTACTTGGATGCGTCCCAGACCTACCAGTACATCATCAACGAATTTCCCAAGAGCGAGTACGCCTACCGGGCCAAGGCTCGGATCGAGACATTGCGCATTCTCAGGTTCATCCCGGGCCCCGGCACTACTGCCCAGGCAGTGCCTGTAAGCATTCCATGATGGGCGAAATTTAAACTGGTCATTTGTGCCCGGTTGGCTAATATCAAATTCGTTCGAGTGTTTTTTGTTTCTCTTGGTACACAAACGGATTACTCGCTCTGTCGCTGCTTGATATGTCGAGCTTCAGGTGAAGATGGCGGGCAGATCTACACGTGACTGTTGGCCCGGATGTGGGGGACAGGGCGTTTCGAGACGCCAGCGCGGCCATGCTGAATGGCCTCTCTATAGTGAAGTTGAACATGGTTATCGAACGGCTTATCCAGCGGCACCAACTGACGTTTTTCCTGAAAGTGTTCAATCGGTTCACGGACAAGCCTATTGGCTATCTGGGCAATGTGTCTGATGGCGGGTTGATGCTGATCAGCCAGTTACCGATGTTGGTCGACGCCAATTTCGAGTTTCGGATCAAGCTTCCCGGTGCCGATGGGGAGGTGCAGTTTATCGACCTGACAGCGCGTTGCCTGTGGTGCCGTGAGGATCTAACGCCGCATTATTACGATTCCGGGTTTATCCTGTATCAGCCACCCGCCGAGTACAGCGGTTTGATCAGTGCCTTGCAGCGCTACTTCAGCTTCCAGCCCCTGCAAGCCTCTGCATAGCCCCGGGGCTGGTCTTGCCCGGGTTTGAGCGCCTAGACTGTCCGGGTCTACTGCTCAGGAACACCCCGTGACCTCTATCTTCTGGTACGACTACGAAACCACCGGTATCAACCCGCGCTGCGACCGGGCGGTGCAAGTGGCCGGCATCCGCACCGACCTTGAACTCAACGAGATTGATCAGCCGGTCAACCTCTATTGTCAGCCAAGCGACGATATCCTCCCTCATCCCATGGCCTGCCTGATCACCGGCATCACGCCCGCTCGTCTCGAAGACAAAGGCCTGGGCGAAGCCGAGTTCATGACTCGCACCCATGCCCAGCTGGCCCTGCCCGGCACTTGCGGGGCGGGCTACAACTCGTTGCGCTTTGATGATGAGGTAACGCGCTACAGTCTCTACCGAAACTTCTTCGACCCTTATGCGCGTGAATGGCAGGGTGGCAACAGTCGCTGGGACCTCATTGATGTGGTGCGAACAGCCTATGCCCTGCGGCCTGAAGGCATCGTCTGGCCAGAGGAAGAGGGGCGGGTGACGCTCAAGCTTGAACGGTTGACGGCGGCTAACGGGATTGATCATGGCCAGGCCCACGATGCGTTGTCCGATGTACGGGCAACCATTGCGCTGGCCCGGCTGATTCGTGACAAACAACCCAAGTTATATGACTGGTTATTCCAGTTGCGCAGCAAACAACGTGTGCTTGATCAAATTCGGCTATTGCAGCCCATGCTGCATATCTCGGGGCGTTTTTCCGCGGCCAGACATTATGCCGGTGTGGTCTTGCCGCTGGGTTGGCACCCAAAGAATCGTAATGCTCTGATTGTCTACGACCTGCACTTAGACCCTCAGCCTTTACTGGAGATGGACGCCGCAGCGTTGCGCAAGATGCTCTATACCCGGCGTGGAGATTTACCCGACGGTCAATTACCCATTGGGCTAAAGCTGATTCAAGTTAATCGTTGCCCGGTGGTCGCCCCCTTGAATGTAGTGCGTGCCCAGGACCAACAGCGATTGCAACTGGACATGGACCTCTATCACGCGCGAGCCCGGAGCCTTGTTGAGGCTCAGCAAGTTTGGCAGGAAAAGTTGTCGGCCATTTATGCCCGCGAAGACTTTACCCCCAGTGAAGATCCGGAGCAGCAATTGTATGACGGGTTTATTGGCGATCGAGACCGTCGCCTGTGTGAGCAGGTCAGGCACAGTGACCCGGAGCAATTGGCCAAAGATACATGGCCATTTGATGATGAGCGCTTGCCCGAATTATTGTTTCGATACCGCGCCCGAAACTTTCCTCATACCCTGAGTGAACAAGAACAGCAGCGTTGGCATATCTTCTGCCAGCAGCGTTTGTCGGATCCGGCCATGGGTGCGCCTTTGACCCTGGACAGCTTTATGCAGGCAGCAGATGAGCTGTCGCGCAGTGCCACGCCGGCCCAGCTAAAGCTTTTGGGCGAATGGCAGCGCTATGCCCAGGCATTGAGCCGGCGTGTCGGGCTGAGCCCGCCCGCCGAGAGTGCGGACTAAAACACAGGCAATAAAAAACGCCAGCATGCTGGCGTTTTTTAGTGGCATCGCAAAATAGTTGCGGGCCCGGTGTCACTTAGTCGAGCAAAGTAGCCCAGCCTTCAACCACGTCGCCGCCCCACTTGGCTTTCCACTCTTTCAGAGTTTTGTGGTTGCCACCTTTGGTTTCAATCACTTCACCATTGTGTGGGTTTTTGTATTGTTTAACCTTACGGGCACGTTTGGTGCCGGTGGTTTTAACAACGCCGCGAGGTGCTTTGCTAACTTTGGATTCCGGATCCAGCAGAGCGATGATATCGCGTAGCGATTTTTGGTATTCGCCCATCAGCGTGCGCAGTTTGCCTTCAAATTCCAGCTCGGTTTGAAGTTTGTCGTCTTCGGACAGGTTCTTCAGGCGGGCTTGCAGTTCTTTGATGGCTTCTTCGGTTGCACGATATTCGTTGATCAAGGACATGAGGATAACCTTATGTTGAAAAGGATGTCAGGGAGACAGTGGCGCAATAGTAGTCAGACAGTTACTGCAAGTAAACATGAAAGGGCTATTTAATTTAAAATTTTATTCATTAACTTTGCCCTCGAGAATATGCGCGCTATTAAATACACCGCGCTACAGTGAGGTTAATATGGACGATCAATAACATCGGCAAGTGTCCGTCCATTGCAGTGCAGGCCACGTCGATGCTGGTGTGGCACCTTTGGTGCGCGACCCGATGGCGCAGGTGCCGAGCAGTAACGAATACTGCAGTTTTGCTGCGCACTCGCTAGAATGGCGGCCTTAGTAAAGTTTTTGGAGTTTTCCCCTCATGCGCACTTTTCGGTTGGTGATTGCGTGCCCCGACGGCGTCGGCATTGTCGCCAAGGTCAGCAATTTCCTTGCCTCCCACAATGGCTGGATCACTGAAGCAAGCCACCACTCGGACGACCAGAGCGGTTGGTTCTTTATGCGTCACGAGATTCGTGCCGATTCCCTGCCGTTCGGGCTGGAGGCGTTTCGTGAGGCATTTGCCCCGATCGCCGAAGAGTTCTCGATGGAGTGGCGCATTACCGATACGGCGCAGAAAAAACGCGTGGTATTGATGGCGAGCCGCGAATCCCACTGCCTGGCAGATCTGCTGCACCGCTGGCACAGCGATGAACTGGACTGCGATATTTCCTGCGTGATCTCCAATCACGACGACCTGCGCAGCATGGTCGAGTGGCATGGCATCCCGTTCTATCACGTACCGGTTGACCCGAAGAACAAGGAGCCGGCTTTCGCCGAAGTCTCGCGTCTGGTCAAGCACCATGCTGCCGAAGTGGTGGTACTGGCCCGTTACATGCAAATCCTGCCACCTGACCTGTGCAGCGAATATGCCGGCCAGGTCATCAATATCCACCACAGCTTCCTGCCGTCGTTTGTCGGCGCCAAGCCTTATCACCAGGCCTCGATGCGGGGCGTGAAGCTGATCGGTGCAACCTGCCATTATGTGACTGAAGAGCTGGATGCCGGTCCTATCATCGAGCAGGACGTGGTACGTGTCAGCCACAGTGACAGCATTGAGGATATGGTGCGTTTCGGCCGTGATGTCGAGAAAATGGTACTGGCCCGTGGCTTGCGTTATCACCTTGAAGATCGCGTGCTGGTGCATGGCAACAAGACTGTAGTGTTCTGATCGACACCGTGGGAGCGAGCCTGCTCGCGAAGGATTGCCGGCGGAGGATGTGATGAGCGATCCACTCGACAAGGCGACATCCAGTGCTCCACCGACCTTGGGTGAGGGCTGTCTGAGTCGCTATGACCCGGATGCCCTCAGCCCCGAGGACGGCACCGACTTCCCCGGTGCCGCCGAGCTTTGGGCGCAGGAGCTAGACGCTGCAGGCATGCAGCGTGTGTCTGAAGCCTAAATCCTGAAACTGCCCACCAGATGCTTCAGGCGGGCAGCCTGCTGTTCCAGATCGGAACACGCGCGAAGGGTTGATTGAAGGTTTTCGACGCCTTCCTGATTCAGCGTATTGATCTCGGTAATGTCCATATTGATCGACTCGACCACCGAGGTTTGTTCCTCGGTTGCCGTGGCGACAGACTGGTTCATGCCGTCGATTTCACCAATGCGTTCGGTCACGCTGATCAGGCGCTCGCCCGCGCGGTTGGCGATTTCCACGCTGTCCTGGCTGTGACGCTGGCTTTCTTCCATGGTGCTCACTGAGCCTCGGGCACTGATCTGCAATTCTTCGATCATTTTCTGCACTTGCTGCGCCGATTCCTGGGTGCGGTGTGCCAGGTTGCGCACTTCATCGGCGACCACGGCAAAGCCACGCCCGGCTTCGCCAGCACGAGCTGCTTCAATGGCGGCGTTAAGGGCCAGCAGGTTGGTTTGCTGGGAAATGCTGGTAATCACCTCCAGGATTTGACCGATATTCACCGTCTTGTCGTTAAGCGACTCGATATGACCGCTGGAAGTGCCAAGCATTTGCGACAGCTTCTGCATCGAGCTGATACTGCGTTCGACCACTTCCTGGCCTTCCTCGGCAAGGCTGCGTGCATCGCTGGCCTGGTGCGAGGCCTGGGCGGCGTTGCGGGCGATCTCCTGTGCGGCGGCGCCCAGTTCGTTGATAGCAGCGGCGACGCTACTGGTGCGGCTGGCCTGTTCGTCAGAGTTGAGCATCGATGAGTTGGAAGCGCTGACAACCCGCAGGACCACCTCGTTGACCTGGCCGGTGGCCGAGGCCACTTCGCTGATGGAAGCGTGAATGCGCTCGACAAAACGGTTGAATGCGCTGCCCAGGGTACCGAATTCATCCTGGGACTCCACCACCAGGCGGCGCGTCAGGTCGCCTTCGCCTTCGGCAATATTCTGCATGGCGCGGGTCATCACGTGCAGCGGTTGCATCAGCAGGCGAATCAACAGGCCGAGCAGGGCGATGATCGAAGCCACGGCGATAACCGTGGCAATGATTGCCGACGTACGGAACTCACTGAGCGCTGCGAAAGCCTGCTGCTTGTCAACCGACAGGCCGATGTACCAGTTGGCTGAGCCCAGCCCTTTGATCGGGGTGAAGCTTACGATCCGGGTTTTGCCATTGGCCTGGATCTCGCTGAACGCAGTGGTGATCGCGGGAGTGTCCTGCGGATAGATGTCCTTCAGGTTCCTGGTGGCCAGGCTCTTGTCCGGGTGCACCAGGATTTCGCCGTCGGCATTGATCAGAAAGGCGTAACCCATGCCGTTGAAATTCAGCGCGTTGATGCTGTCGGTGATGGCTTGCAGGGTCATGTCGGCGCCGACCACACCCAGGGTTTGAGAGCCCTTTTTTACCGGGGCCGCGATGGTAATGACCATCTGTCCGGTGGCAGCATCTATATAGGGTTTGGTCAGGCTGGAGCTGCTGCTGTTGAACGCATCCTTGTACCAGGGCCGGGTGCGCGGGTCGTAGCCGTCAGGCATCTTGCTGTCAGGGCGAATGGTAAATCCGCCTTGGCTGTCACCAAAATAAACCGACATAAAGGTACTGCTCAGGGTTTTTTGTTCCAGCAGGCTGGCCACCTGGGCGGGCTCTGGAGTCAGGGCGATGGATTCAGCGAGGTTTTGCGCCAGCAGGATCCGGCCACCGAGCCAGGTCTGAATGTTATTGGCCGTGACACTGCCCATCTCGTGCAGGTAGTTGTCCAGGTTGTTGCGGATGGCGTTGCGTTGCAAGTAGTCGTTATACAGCGTAAATAGCGAAAAGGCGGCTATTACGATCAGGGACGCGGCAAGCAGGATTTTATGACTGAAACGCAGGTTTTTATTCATGGCTTGAAGGGTCCGCTAAGGTCTAAAAGTGTGCGACATACACTCTGGTAAAACGCGCGCTCTACACAGCACTGCCTGAACAGGGCAAGTTGGCTGTTGATCAAGCCGCTTTACCACGCTAAATCCGGTTTTATGTGGTCTAGCATTCAGTGTGTATCGACCCGCGATCGCTAAAGATTAATCAAAGGTGGCAAAATGCCTGACTCTTCTGCTCTAGTAATCGGCGCTGACCTTTCGGCTCAGCCCATCGCGCAGTCCTTGCGCCTGGCCAATCGCCACGGTTTAGTGGCGGGAGCCACGGGCACGGGTAAAACCGTTACGCTTCAGCGGCTGGCTGAACAGTTCAGTGATGCCGGGGTGGCCGTCTTCGCCGCCGACATCAAGGGTGACTTGTGCGGCCTGGGTGCGGCCGGCAATCCCCAGGGCAAGATTGCCGAACGGATCGCGGGAATGCCCTGGCTCAATTACCAGCCCAAGGCCTATCCGGTTACTTTGTGGGATATCCAGGGCAAGATGGGTCACCCATTGCGCACGACCCTGAGTGACATGGGGCCGTTGCTGCTGGGCAGCCTGCTGGAGCTGACCGACAGCCAGCAGTCGGCCCTCTATGCCGCCTTCAAGGTGGCGGATCGGGAAGGGTTGTTGCTGCTTGACCTTAAAGACCTCAAGGCACTGCTCAATCACCTGCGTGACAACCCACAAGTGCTTGGCGATGACGCGGCCCTGATGACCACGGGCTCCAGCCAGGCGTTGTTGCGCCGTCTGGCAACCCTTGAGCAGCAGGGTGCAGAAGCCCTGTTTGGTGAGCCGGCACTGCAGCTCGACGATATTTTGCAGCCCGCCAGCGACGGGCGCGGGCAGATCCATCTGCTCGATGCCAGCCGCCTGGTGCATGAAGCGCCCAAGGTCTACGCAACGTTTCTGTTGTGGTTGCTGGCGGAGCTTTTCGAACAGTTGCCCGAGCGCGGCGATGCAGACAAGCCTTTACTGGCGCTGTTTTTCGACGAAGCGCATCTGTTGTTTGCCGGTACGCCAAAAGCATTGCAGGACCGGCTGGAACAAGTGGTCAGGTTGATTCGTTCCAAGGGTGTAGGGGTGTATTTCGTCACTCAATCACCGGCGGACTTGCCCGATACGGTGCTGGCACAGTTGGGGTTGCGTATCCAGCACGGGCTGCGGGCCTTTACGGCCAAAGAGCAGAAATCCCTGAAAGCTGTGGCAGACGGCTTTCGCCCCAATCCGGCATTCAGCGCGCTGGCCGTACTGACGGAGCTGGGCACGGGGGAGGCTCTGGTGGGCATGCTTGAGGAAAAAGGCACGCCGGCGATGGTTCAGCGGGTGCTGATTGCGCCACCGCAATCGCGTATAGGCCCGCTGACGGAGGCCGAAAGGGCTGCATTGATCAGCCGTTCAGCGCTGCAGGGGCGTTATGACAAGCCCGTTGATCGAGAGTCGGCTTATGAAATCCTCATGGCCCGCAAAGGCGTGGCGCCGCAAGATCAGGCGCAGACACAGGCTGCACAGCACGAGCCGGGGTTTCTTGATCAGGCGGGAGACTTTTTGGGCACGACAGCAGGCAAGGCCTTGCAGTCGATGGCGCGTCAGGCGGCGGGTCAGATGGGCCGTCAGCTGGTGCGCGGGCTGTTGGGGTCGTTACTGGGTAACAGCAAGCGCAAATAAATAACAAGACTGCAACTGTGGGAGCGAGCAGGCTCGCTCCCACAATGGGGCTTGATCAGGAGGATCAGTCGGGTTTTGGCCGCGCGTGGCTGGCCAGGCGTTCAAGGGCCGCGCGCAAGGCCGGGTCGGTAATGCCATCGGCCGTTGCCTGGATGGTCTGGGCGGCATCGACGGACAAATCCAGCGTATGCCCCGCGACCTTGGCCTGTACCGTGGGCGGCTGCACCTTGAACAAAATGCGGGTCAGGCTGGCGAACTCGTCGAATGCCTGCAGTTGGCGCAGCAGGCGCTTTTGCTGATAGCGCAGGCGAGTGGCCCAATGGCCGTCGGTCACGATCAGCAACAAACTCCCTTCACGCCATGAGGCAACGTGACAATGCTCCCGTGCAGCGGGCTGAAGCTGGCTTTCAAGCAGGCGTTGCAGGTGTGCCAGGCGCTTGGCATGGCCGAAAATAGCTTTTAGGGGCTTGGCCTCGCGGAGCAGGACGGAGGGTGCCCGTGCTGGATGTGGGCGAAATGCCATGTTCAAACACCTGATAAAACAGAGCTGCAATCTTAGCAGATGCCTGCCTCTCACTGGTCCGGGCTAAGGTAAATCTGAATTTATTTATGAAATCAATGAGTAACTTCTTGTGCAAACGGGTTGAAGTTCAGCAAAAAGCCCTTATTTTAGGGAGGCCCCTTCACAACGCAGTACCAGTATCGTGGAATAACGCCACTTTCCTCACCGCCGTTTCCGGGTAGAATGCTCGTTCGCATGCGGCCATCAGGGCTGCTCGGGCGACTCTCGGGGCCGCCCTCCATCCCTATGTGTGGAAGATCCTGCCGATATGTTTGCGCCTTTGTTAAAGAAACTTTTTGGAAGCAAGAACGAGCGCGAAGTTAAACGCATGCTCAAGACAGTACAGGTCGTCAATTCCTTCGAAGAGCAGATGGTTGCCCTGACCGATGAGCAATTGCGCGCCAAGACCGAAGAGTTCAAGGCCCGCATAGCCAAAGGTGAGACCCTCGACCAACTGCTGCCAGAAGCCTTTGCGGTCTGCCGTGAAGCCGGCAAGCGTGTCATGGGCATGCGTCACTTCGATGTACAGCTGATCGGCGGCATGACCTTGCATGAAGGCATGATCGCAGAAATGCGTACGGGTGAAGGCAAGACCTTGGTAGCAACCCTGGGCGTTTACCTCAACGCATTGTCGGGCAAGGGCGTTCACGTGGTAACCGTGAACGACTACCTGGCTCGCCGGGATGCCAACTGGATGCGCCCGCTCTACGAGTTCCTGGGCCTTACGGTCGGTGTCGTGACACCGTTCCAGCCACCTCAGGAAAAGCGCGAAGCCTATGCTGCCGATATCACTTACGGCACCAACAACGAGTTCGGTTTCGATTACCTGCGTGACAACATGGCTTTCAGCATGGAAGAAAAATTCCAGCGCGAGCTTAATTTCGCCGTAATCGACGAAGTCGACTCCATCCTTATCGATGAAGCCCGTACTCCGCTGATCATCTCCGGTCAGGCTGAAGACAGCTCCAAGCTGTACATTGAAATCAACAAGCTGATCCCTCGCCTTGAGCAACACATCGAGGAAGTGGAAGGCGAAGTCACCAAGGCTGGCCATTTCACCATCGATGAAAAGACCCGCCAGGTTGAGCTGAACGAAGCCGGTCACCAGTTCGTTGAAGACATGCTGACCCAGATCGGCCTGCTCGCCGAAGGCGAAAGCCTGTACTCGGCGCACAACCTGGGCCTGTTGACCCACGTGTACGCTGCACTGCGCGCCCACAAGCTGTTCCATCGCAACGTTGAATACATCGTTGAAGACGGTCAGGTATTGCTGGTCGACGAACACACTGGGCGTACCATGCCGGGTCGTCGTCTGTCCGAAGGCCTGCACCAGGCGATCGAAGCGAAGGAAGGCCTGAATATCCAGGCAGAGAGCCAGACCCTGGCCTCGACCACCTTCCAGAACTACTTCCGCCTGTACAACAAGCTGTCGGGCATGACCGGTACAGCAGACACCGAAGCGTTTGAATTCCACCAGATCTACGGTCTGTCGGTAATGGTCATCCCGCCGAACAAGCCGCTGGCGCGTAAAGACTACAACGACCTGGTGTTCCTCACCGCGGACGAGAAGTACGCAGCAATCGTGGCCGACATCAAGGACTGCATGGCCAAGGGTCGTCCGGTGCTGGTGGGTACGGCAACCATCGAAACCTCCGAGCACATGTCCAACCTTCTGAAGAAGGAAGGCATCGAGCACAAGGTTCTGAACGCCAAGTTCCACGAAAAAGAAGCAGAAATCATTGCACAGGCCGGTCGTCCGGGCGCGTTGACCATTGCAACCAACATGGCCGGTCGTGGTACCGACATCCTGTTGGGCGGCAACTGGGAAGTGGAAGTAGCCTCCCTGGAAAACCCGACACCTGAGCAGATCGCGCAGATCAAGGCCGACTGGCAAAAACGTCACCAGCAGGTGCTGGAGTCGGGTGGCCTGCATGTGATCGCTTCCGAGCGTCACGAATCGCGCCGTATCGACAACCAGCTGCGTGGCCGTGCCGGCCGTCAGGGTGACACCGGTTCCAGCCGTTTCTACCTGTCGCTGGAAGACAGCCTGATGCGTATCTTCGCCTCTGATCGGGTGAAGAACTTCATGAAGGCCTTGGGCATGCAGTCCGGCGAAGCGATTGAGCACCGCATGGTGACCAACGCGATCGAGAAGGCCCAGCGCAAGGTTGAAGGTCGCAACTTCGATATCCGCAAGCAATTGCTGGAGTTCGATGACGTCAACAACGAACAGCGTAAAGTGATTTATCACATGCGTAACACGTTGCTGGCAGCCGACAACATCGGTGAGACCATCGCCGACTTCCGCAAGGATGTACTGGACAGCACCGTAAGCGCTCATATTCCGCCACAATCGTTGCCGGAACAGTGGGACGTCAAAGGTCTGGAAGCGGCCATCGAAAGCGGCTTCGGGGTGAAACTGCCGATCCAGCAATGGCTCGACGAAGATGATCACCTGTACGAAGAAACCCTGCGTGAGAAGCTGCTGGCTGAATTGATTGCAGCTTACAACGAGAAAGAAGAGCAGGCCGGTGCTGAAGCACTGCGCACGTTCGAGAAGCAGATTGTGCTGCGCGTTCTGGATGACCTGTGGAAAGACCACCTGTCGACCATGGACCACCTGCGCCACGGTATCCACTTGCGCGGTTATGCGCAGAAGAACCCGAAGCAGGAGTACAAGCGCGAGTCGTTCAACCTGTTCTCCGAGCTGCTTGATTCGATCAAACGCGACTCGATCCGTGTGTTGTCCCACGTACAGGTTCGTCGTGAAGACCCGGTCGAAGAGGAGGCGCGCCTGCGCCAGGAAGCTGAAGACCTGGCTTCGCGCATGCAGTTCCAGCATGCTGAAGCGCCGGGCCTTGACCAGCCGGAGGCAATGGCCCAGGTGCTGCAAGGTGCTGACGTCGAAGATGTTGTGGCGGCAACCGAGCCTGTTCGTAGCGAGCAGAAGCTGGGTCGCAACGAGCTGTGCCACTGCGGCTCGGGCAAGAAATACAAGCACTGTCACGGGCAAATCAACTAAAGCCCGCTTCACCTGCTGAAACACCTGCGCCGCGACCGGCATTAGCCGTCGCGGCGTTTTACCATTGAATTCCCGTCCTTTTGCGGCGGCGCACAGAACTTTTTAGGAGCGCGTCATGGCTGTTGGTCTTGGTCCTTTGCCTGTTTTGCACCCGGTGGCCGGTTTTGAACTGGGTATCGCTTCTGCCGGTATCAAGCGCGCAGGGCGCAAGGACGTGGTGATTATGCGCTGCGCCGAAGGCTCCAGCGTGGCGGGTGTTTTCACCCTGAATGCGTTTTGCGCGGCCCCTGTGATTCTGGCCAAACAACGTGTGCAAGGCCCGGTTCGCTATTTGCTGACCAACACGGGCAATGCCAACGCCGGTACCGGTGAGCCGGGGCTGATCGCTGCAACCCGGACCTGCGCCAGGCTGGCTGAACTGACCGGCGTTGATGCCAGTGCCGTGCTGCCGTATTCCACCGGGGTGATCGGCGAGCCGCTGCCTGTCGAGAAGATCGAAGGCGCATTGCAAGCCGCGCTGGACGATTTGTCCGAGAACAACTGGGCCGAGGCTGCAACCGGCATCATGACCACCGACACCCTGCCAAAGGGTGCCAGCCGTCAGTTCGAGCATGAAGGCGTAACCATCACCGTGACCGGTATCAGCAAGGGTGCGGGCATGATTCGTCCAAATATGGCCACCATGCTGGGCTACATCGCCACCGACGCCAAAGTTGCCCGCGACGTGTTGCAAAACCTGCTGCTCGACGGTGCGAACAAGTCGTTCAACCGCATCACTATCGATGGCGATACTTCGACCAACGACTGCTGCATGCTGATTGCCACCGGCAAGGCTGCCCTGCCTGAAATTACAGAAGCCAGCGGCCCGCTGTTTGCCGCGTTGAAACGGGCGGTGCTGGAAGTCTGCATGGAGGTGGCGCAGGCCATCGTGCGTGACGGTGAGGGTGCGACCAAGTTTGTCACCGTTGAAGTAAATGGCGGCGCCAATCACCAGGAGTGCCTGGACGTGGGGTACACCGTTGCACACTCGCCGCTGATCAAGACCGCGCTGTTTGCCTCGGACCCGAACTGGGGCCGCATTCTGGCTGCAGTGGGCCGCGCAGGCGTGCCGGATCTGGACGTCAGCAAGATTGACGTGTTCCTGGGTGAAGTGTGCATTGCCAGCGGCGGCGCCCGTTCGGCCACTTACACCGAAGAGCAGGGCTCGGCAGTGATGGCTCGCGAAGAAATCACCATCCGCATCGAATTGGGTCGTGGTACCTGCAGCGAGACTATCTGGACCACTGACCTGTCCCACGAATACGTGAAAATCAACGCCGAGTACCGTACCTAAGTCGTCTCGACATCACGGGGTTGTCAGCCGATCCTGCGCGGGCAGCACCGTGATGCCTTGAGGGCATCAGATTTACCCCCTAATTCTCAAGGTGTCTGTGTATGAGCTTCCACCTGATCATTGGCGACAAGTTGCACTCTTCGTGGTCCCTGCGTGGCGCGCTGGCGCTGGATCTGGCGGGTGCTGCCTACACCGAGACACTGATAAAACTGGGTCAGCCGGATACCCGGGCACTGATTCTGCAACACTCGGCAACGGGTAAAGTACCGTTGCTCAAGACCGAACATGGCACCATCGCTGACTCGCTGGCGATTGCCGAATATCTGAATGAGCGTTTCCCTGCGGCCCAGTTATGGCCTGCAGATATCAAGGCACGGGCCCAGGCCCGATCGGCTTGCGCGCAAATGCACAGCGGCTTTTTTGCGTTGCGGGGCAATCTGCCATTTGATTTGAGCCATGATCAGGCGCTGGTACCCATGCCGGCCGAGACTCAGGCCGACATCGAGCGCATCATTGCCTTGTGGGCAGAGTGCCGTGCTGTGGCCAGCGAACGCGGGCCGTACCTGTTCGGGCGGTTGAGTGTGGCTGATGCGTTTTTCGCGCCGGTGGCTGTGCGCCTTCGCACTTATCGCGTGGAGCTGTCAGCAGAAGATCAAGCGTATATCGACGCCATTTATCAATGGCCTGCGTTCAAAGCCTGGCAACAGGCCGGATTAGAGGAAGTACAAGGGTGAAACGAGTTCATGTGGCTGCGGCCGTTATCCGAGGCACAGACGGCAGCATTCTGATCGCTCGTCGCGCTGACACTCAGCATCAGGGCGGTCTGTGGGAATTTCCCGGCGGCAAGGTCGAGGCCGGGGAATCGGTCGAAGCTGCACTGGCGCGCGAGCTGAAAGAAGAGTTGGGCATTACGGTCGAGGTGGCCCGGCCTCTGATCAAGGTTCAGCATGACTATCCGGATAAGCAGGTTCTGCTGGATGTATGGGAAGTTTCGGCGTTTTCCGGCGAACCTCATGGCGTAGAAGGTCAGCCACTGGCTTGGGTCAGTCAGCGCGAGTTGGTGGACTACAGGTTCCCTGACGCCAATCAGCCCATTGTGGCCGCTGCCCGCTTGCCCGATCAGTACCTGATTACGCCGGATGAACTGGAGACCCCTGAGCTGTTGCGCGGTATCCAGAAGGCGATTGCTGGCGGGATCAGGCTGATTTCGTTGCGTGCCCCCAATGGGTACGACCCCAAGTACCGCGACCTGGCGGTGGACGCGACCGGCTTGTGTGCCGGCAAGGCGCAGTTGATGCTCAAGGGGCCGTTGGAGTGGTTGGGGGATTTTCCTTCGGCCGGCTGGCATCTGACGGCCGCGCAATTGCGCAAGTACGCCGCCAAGGGTCGGCCATTGCCAAAAGACCGCTGGCTGGCTGCTTCATGCCATAACGCCGAGGAGCTGGCGCTGGCTGAACAGATGGATGTGGACTTCGTGACCCTGTCGCCGGTGCTGGCGACGCAGACCCACCCTGATGCACAGCCACTGGGCTGGGAGCAGGCGCAGCAATTGATCGCCAATTTCAGCAGGCCGGTATTTTTGCTGGGTGGGCTCGGCCCGGATGATCGCCAGCAGGCGTGGCAGATCGGTGCCCAGGGCGTGGCGGGTATTCGGGCGTTCTGGCCGCAGGTTTGATGTGATTCGGAGGCTGTTGCGGGTCCCGCGACGGCATGCACGTTCTGTTGGTTGTGGGAGCGAGCCTGCTCGCGAACGACCTTCGCGAGCAGGCTCGCTCCCACAGATTCAGTTTTTCCTGTAGTCGCTGACGAGTAGAGCGACTACAAATGAACGACATCAAGCCTTTGGTTTGGCAGCCGCCTGCCACAGGATCTCTGCAACCCCCTGGCGCTTGGCAATCAGGCGCGCGGCGACAAACAGCAAGTCAGACAAGCGATTGATATACGCCAGCCCCACACCTGCCAGTGGCTCCAATGCATTGAGCTGCTGGCAGCGGCGTTCGGCACTACGTGCCAGGCTGCGGCAAACATGGGCCTGGGCTATCAGGCTCGAGCCGCCGGGCAGAATGAAGTTCTCCAGTGGCCCCAGCTCCTCATTCCAGCGATCGATCGCAGTTTCAAGCCGTTCGATCTCGGCAGCGTTAAGTGCCTGATATTCCGGCATCGCCAACTCACCCCCCAGGTCAAACAAACGGTGCTGACACGGCTCAAGCACCTCGATCAGCTCGTTGAGCCCCGGCTGGCTGGCACTGTGCTCGATGAGCCCGGCCAGGAGCAGGCCGACCTGGCTGTTAAGCGTATCGACTTCGCCGATGGCTTCTATGCGCGGGTGATCCTTGGGCACACGGCGACCGTCGCCAAGCCCTGTTTCGCCCTTGTCGCCGGTGCGGGTATAAATTTTCGATAAGCGAAAGCCCATGGTTACATTTCCACGTTGGTTGGTTCGGGGGAGGCCGGCTGGTTGCCGGCCAAGGGCAGGCGCAGGGTAAAACAGGTGCCTTGGCCCTGGGTTGAGTGCACTTCCATTTGGCCCTTGTGGTTGTTGGTAATGATGAAGTACGACACGGACAGGCCAAGCCCTGTGCCCTGGCCAACTTCCTTGGTGGTGAAGAAGGGCTCGAAAATTCGTTTGCGCACCGCCTCGGGCATACCGGCACCGTTGTCTTCGACCTGTATTTCCGCCCAGGGCGGGTTGAGCCTGGTGCGCAGG
The DNA here is from genome assembly GCF_900618535.1 of Pseudomonas bubulae. Lineage (GTDB taxonomy): Bacteria > Pseudomonadota > Gammaproteobacteria > Pseudomonadales > Pseudomonadaceae > Aquipseudomonas > Aquipseudomonas bubulae. The sequence goes on from NZ_UYJA01000003.1 coordinate 562,504, forward strand.
GTTATGCGTCCCGGCTCGCTCTGATCGGCACGTTGATGAATGGCCTGGGCGGCGTTCTTCAGCAAATTGAGCAGCACCTGCTCCAGTTCGTTGGGGATGCCGGGCACCGGTCCCAGTTGCGGGTCGAACTGGCGAGTGATGGCTTGTCCCATAAAGTCAAAACCAATGGCCAGGTCGAAATCATTGCTGGCGATGTCCAGAGCCTGGTCAATCAGGGCCGACAGATCACAGGGGCTCATCTGCCGGTTGCTGCGGCGGCTGAAGCTGAGCATATGGGTGACAATTTTCGCCGCGCGTGCACCGGCCTGTTGAATGCCATCCAGTAGTTGCGGGATTTCCCGGGCCTGCAGGTAGTGGTTGACCACCTCCAGGTCGATGCCGGTCTGCTCGGCTTGTTCGATGTTCTTGGGCAACTCGCTCGACAGGCGCCTGCGAATGTTCTGTACGTTATGCAGGATCGCTCCCAGCGGATTGTTGATTTCGTGAGCCATACCGGCAGCCAGCCCGCCTACGGAAAGCATTTTTTCCGATTGCACCATCATGTCTTCCAGCGACAGGCGCTGGGTGATGTCATCGATGCGGATCACCACGCCGCGTCCACCACCGCCCATCAGGGGGTAAAAGGTCAGGGCATAGTGGCGGGCTTCCTCGCCCTGATTCCAGGTAACGCGTTCAATTTTTGCGACCTGGTGGTGCTCAATGGTGTCTTTGAGTTGCGGCAGGAAGGGCTTGAGAGGTTCAAATGCCAGCTCGATGGGCTTGTTCAGGGCTTCATCCAGCTGCGTGCCGGAGAGGGCGCTGGCTTCCTGGTTCCATTGGGTGACATAGAGCTGTTCGTCCAGTGCAATCAGCGCCGAAGGCATGGAGTCGATGATGCAGTTGAGGTAGTTCTGAAAACCGGTAAGTTTTTTCTCGATTTTGCTGCGTACCTGGACTTCCAGTTCCAGCTTGCGATTGGTGTTGCGGGTTTCTTCGGCCAGCGACTGCGCTTGATCGTACGCCTGGCGGGCCTCGTCCCGTGCGCGCTTGAGCGCTTGATCGCGTACTTCAATGCGCGACAGCATGGTGTTGAATGCCTCAGCCAGGCTACCGATTTCGTCGTTGTTGCCGGGCGCCGCGCGCAATGCGTAGTTCTCCTCGCGAGTGACCTGGCGGGACAGTTCTTCAAGGCGGTGAATAGGCTGGGTAATCAGGCGCTTGATCTGCCGCGCCACCACGAACCAGAGCAAAGCGCTGATGATCAGAATGCCCAGGCTGGCCGTTAGCGTGCCGGTATAGAACGCCATTGGCAGTTCGCTGCTGGCGATCAGCAACAAATGCCCGGGGGGCTGGTCGCCGTTATGCAGGCGGGTGATTTGATGGCTGCGCAGTTCGGTGAGGCTCCAGGCCTCAAGTTGACGATAGTGCTCCGGAAGTGGCAGGTGTTCGCCGTGTTGCAGTTGTCCCAGCAGGTTGCCCGCGCTGTCATAAATGGCGGCAGCACGCAGGGGGGCGTAGCTGCCGATCTCGTTGAGCAGGGCTTTGGCGCTTTGCGGCGAGTCCAGTGCGTGGGTGATCAGGTCGGGGTTTGCGGTCAGCTTGCCCAGGGTTTGCAGGGCTTGCGGAGCCGTGCTCTCGTGGGAGATCCAGTACGCGACGCTGATAAACGTCAAGTTGGCCACCAGCAATACGGTGGCCAGCAAGGCGAGCAGGGCGGTCAGCAGCTTCTGGCCTACCGGGAGGTTTTCAAGGCGCTGGCGCAAGGGCATGAGATGGCCATTTGATAAAAGAACAGAAGGGCAGGGTAGCGCGGCCCTCAGTTGCAGGGCAATCCGCGCTGGCGCAGGTGTTCGCTCAAGCGTTGGTGCAGACCTTGCAGACAGGGGACGGCGAACTGTCGGTTGCGGGCGGCAGTGCAAGCGTAGCCCAGCAAGTAACTGATTTCGGTGCGCCGGCCCTGGCTGACATCTTGGTGCATCGATGAATAATTGTTGGCTGTCGCCTGGATGACCCGGTGCACCTCGGTGGCCAGGTCGATGGCGGCTTCTGCCTGGCCGCAGTGTTCCAGCAAGGCGCTGAGTTCGGCGCACAGGGTGTTCACTTCGGCATCATGGGCTTGCAAGCCGCCGTTGCGGCAATCATGGAGCACCGTCAGTGGGTTAATCGCACAGTTTAGTGCCAGTTTGCGCCACAACCTGCTCAGAATATTCGGGCTCCATTCATGGGCAATGCCGCTGAGTTGAAGCTCTTCCAGCCATTGAGGGGCAGGGCCATGACGTGGGTCGCCCAGCCAGGTATGGCCACGCCCGGCAAACACTACGCGCCAGTCGCCATCGCGATAGGCGCCTTCAGTGCTGGACGCGAAGATGCAACGCGCGTGGGGTACCTGCGCAGCGACGGCCTGCTGGCTGCCGAGGCCATTTTGCAACAGGATCAGTTCGGCACCCGGGCTCAGGCGCCCGGCGATTTGCTTGACCGCCTGCTCGGCGTCGTATGCCTTGCAGGTGACCAGCAAGCGCTGGATAGGCTCGTCGGTTTCAGGGGTTTGTGCGCTGATGGGCCAGTGTTGCGAATCTTCGCCTTTAATCAGGGTCAACTTTTGCACGGCTTTATAGGCTTGCAGGCGGTCGTCGTTGCGCAGAATGAGGGTGACGGGCAGGCCGGCGCGTGCCAGTCGTGTTGCCCACAGCATCCCCATGCTGCCTGCACCGAGAATGTGCCAGGTGGTGCTAGCCCGTGCCGGTGCGTTTGGGGGATTTTGTGGGATGGCCGAATCTGGCATGTGAGCTCGCAAGTGAATGAAGTCGAAGAACCGCTATAATGCCCGCGCATTTTAACTGTCAGGTCAGGCGTGCTCCATCTGTGTTGAGCGCGCCGTTTATTATTGGAGAAATTACATGCCGTCGTTCGACGTGGTATCCGAACTGGACAAGCACGAAGTCACCAACGCCGTCGAGAACGCCGTCAAGGAGCTGGACCGTCGTTATGACCTCAAGGGTAAAGGTACTTTCGAGTTCAAGGAAAAGGATTTGACGGTCAACTTGACCGCTGAAGCCGACTTCCAGCTCGAAGCCATGATCGAGATCCTCAAGCTGGCACTGGTCAAGCGCAAGATCGACGTTCAGTGCCTTGAGGTCAAGGACGCTTACGCTTCGGGCAAGTTGATGAAGCAGGAAGCGGTGCTCAAGGAAGGCATTGATAAAGAGCTGGCGAAAAAGATCGTCGCTCACGTCAAGGACGCCAAGCTCAAGGTTCAGGCCGCCATTCAGGGCGAGCAAGTGCGTATCACGGGTAAAAAACGTGATGACCTGCAAGAAGCCATCGCTGCGTTGCGTGCCAAAACGTTCGACATGCCGCTGCAGTTCAACAACTTCCGCGACTGATCACCACCCGGGGAACCTCTGGCGATCATTGACGTCCGATTTTCCTGGGCGCTGCAGAAACGATTGAGCTGCCAGGGTGGCTCGATCGTTTTGCTGAATAAATGACGCTGGCTGGTAATGGCGTGAGGAGATAAAAATGGATTTGAACACTGAAGTTGATCAATTGATCAAGGCCTCCCAGGCCTGGGTTCCGATGATCATGGAGTACGGCAGTCGCGTGCTGCTGGCACTGGTTACCCTGGCTGTCGGCTGGTGGCTGATTAACCGCCTGACGACCAAGATCGGTCAGTTGCTGGCGTTGAGAAAGGCGGATCTTGCGCTGCAGGGCTTTATCAGCAGCCTGGCCAATATCATTCTCAAGATATTGCTGATTGTCAGTGTTGCATCGATGATCGGTATTCAGACCACCTCGTTTGTGGCAGCCATCGGTGCGGCAGGTCTGGCCATTGGCCTGGCATTGCAGGGCAGCTTGGCCAACTTTGCAGGTGGGGTACTGATTCTGTTGTTCCGCCCGTTCAAGATCGGTGACTGGATCGAAGCTCAAGGTGTAAGCGGGACTGTCGACAGCATTCAGATTTTCCACACGGTGCTGCGTACCGGTGACAACAAAACCGTCATCGTGCCAAACGGTAACCTGTCCAACGGCATCATCACCAACTACAACCGTCAGCCGACGCGCAAGGTGGTGTTTGATGTGGGTGTGGACTACGAAGCTGATCTGCAGAAGGTGCGTGAAGTGTTGTTGGCGCTGGCCGATGACCCGCGCGTGCTGAAGCAGCCTGCTCCGGTCGTTGTGGTGACTGCCTTGGGCGACAGTGCTATCACCATGTCGCTGCGGGTTTGGGTCAACACCCCGGATTACTGGGATGTACTCTTTATGCTCAACGAGCATTCGCGTGACCGCTTAAAGGCTGAAGGTATTGATATTCCTTTTCCGCAGCGTGTAGTACGTGTGGTTCAGGAAGTGGCTGCGGAATAAGGCCGGGAACTGCACCTGATTATTGAGTCAGGTCTGGATAAACAATTAAAGGGGCTAAGGCCCCTTTAATTGTTTTTGTCGCTTGTGGTCGCCGCTGCGAATGCATGATCGGACATATATGTATAACTGATAATTAGTTGCATTCGGCTCTGTTAGTTAGCTTGCTATATAACTTGGTCTTATGTCGGCCAATAAAAAGCCACGCCCTGAGACAGGTGCGTGGCTTTCACTAAACAGTGTGTTTGCAACTAGAGCCCTTAGGCCTCGGTTACAAGATGTTCAGTGGGTACTCGGCAATGATACGTACGTCGTTGTTGTCTGTGCCGTTCACGCTGTTGTTGCCGTTGGTGCGGTAAACCGCGCTACGCAGACGCAAGGACAGGTCTTTGGCCGGGCCTTCCTGCAATACGTATTTGGTCTCGAAGTCGAACTCGTGCTCTTTGCCTTCGCCCGTGCTGGTGGAGATGTTGTCACCTTTCACGTAGCGAGCCATGAAGCTCAGGCCTGGCACGCCGTAGCTGGCCATGTTCAGGTCGTAGCGACCCTGCCAGGAGCGTTCGTCACGCTGGTTGAAGTCGGAATATTGCACGGAGTTGGCGAGGAAAATAGTACCGCCGCCATCTACGCCGTAGTAGTAAGCGCTGTCACCGGTGGAGCGCTGGTGAGCGATGGTGAACTTGTGGGCGCCCAGGCTATAGGCGGCTGCCAGGCTCCAGATTTTGTTGTCAACGTCGCCGGCGCGTTCCTGACCCTGGCTCGAGGTTCTGTAGCCGTTGAAGTCGAAGTTCAGGGCTTGAGACTCTGCGATTGGCAGGGTGTAGTTCAGGTTGATGTACTGCTTCTTGAAGTAGTCATCAACATCGGATGCGGCAATGCCGCCGACGAAGTTGTCAGTGAACTGGTAGGTTGCGCCGGCAATATTGGCGGCGGTCAGGCCTGGCTCGCCTTTGCCGTTGATGCTGTCACGGGCCATGCCAGTCTGGGAGCTCAGTGCGGTGAAGCGACCTGCGGTCAGCTCCAGGCCTTTGATTTCCTTGCTGGTGATCAGGGTGCCGGTAGCAACCTCAGGCAGCAGGCGGCTGTCGTCAGTGGAGAAAACCGGGCTGGCGACGAACTGGTTGCCGTATTTCAGCTCGGTGTCGGACAGGCGGAATTTGACCGCGCCGCCGATTTTCCCTTGGGTATCTTCAGGGGAGCCATCGCTTTTGCTGGCGAACAGGCCGTTGCCCTGGCGACCGGCACCGCCATCCAGGCGTGCAGTACCCATGGCGAAAGCATCAACACCGACACCAATGGTGCCTTGGGTGAAGCCGGACTGGTAGTTAAGCAGCTCGCTCAGGCCCCAATCTTCACGGTAGCCGCTTTTGAACGAACCATCGGCCTGCTGCTTGTTGCCAGCACCGTTACGGAAGTCGCGGTTCATGTACAGCATGCGGGTTTTGGAAGTCAGCGTGCTGTCGTCAACGAAACCTTTTGCGTCGTCCTGGGACGAAGCCATTGCGAACTGAGTAGTGCCGGCTGAAACAGCCAGGGCGATCATGCTCCACTTCATCACGCGCATCGTGATTTGCTCCTTTGGTTTTAGGAAGAGTACTGCCGTCCCACCTGAATTATTATCTGGGCGGCTCTTTCTTTTTGTGTCGGCGCAAACTTATATCACGCCGGCAATATTGGCGATACTTGCTCTCATAACCTTTCAGCTTCTTTACAGCCATGTCGCAAATGGCACCCCACATGTCGCAAGCGCGCCGCTTAGAGCCTTGTTTGAGCATCGATTCAGTACTGTTTCCAGTGTTGGGCATATGATTGATTTCATGTTGCCTACAATGAAAACTCAAAATTCCTACTGTTTAGCTATTGTTATTTATCGTCGGGTTGCTGTGCTCCTGCTCAGGCCTGGCGACTGTGTCAATGATCTATGCAACAAGCGTGCTCAAATTCCTGCCTGGATGAAAAATAAATAATATTCTGCGTTTTTGAGCTATGAGGCCTGATCTTGCTTGGGTCAAACGGCGATAAAGCTGCCTTCAGGGTGTTGTTTTTTGTTGCAAGGAGTGGTGGCTGTCCCGGATTTACGCCTTAAGCGTTACCGGTTAACACCCGCTGGGGTGGCAGGTGACGTTTTGGCGCGCTTGAAACATGCGCTTTGTGCAGTTTTGGTGCATAAGTGTTCGAGCACTGTTGCTTGGGCGTGCAGCGTCGCATTTGCGGTGCGTGCAGGGCTGGAGGCGTGATGCCAGTCGCAATCAAGGGTATCCTTGATTCCTGTCGTCTGGCCTGCGGTGAATGTCACCGGGTGCCGGGTTGTGCTGAAATGAACGGTCAAACAGGAGAGCTCCCAGTGTTCGCTTTGGATACACGTCTTCAAGAGGATACCTGGCTGATAGGGGACTTCCCCTTGTGCCGCTTGCTGCTTTCCAATGATTCGAATTACCCCTGGTTTATCCTGGTGCCGCGACGCGAGGGTATAACTGAACTGTTTCAATTGGATGACGCCGACCAACAGCGGATGTGGGCTGAGACCACGGCTTTGGCGCGAGTGCTGAAAGAGTCGTACGGTGCGGATAAAATCAATGTTGCCACCCTGGGTAATGTCGTCAGTCAGTTGCACATGCATGTGATTGTTCGTTACCGGGCTGATGTGGCATGGCCAGGGCCTGTCTGGGGCAAGCATCCTGCAAAACCCTATGCGCCGGCGGAGGTGCGTGCTGTCCGGGACAGGCTGGCATCGGCTCTTGATGCAAGTTTTACTATTTCGGAGGGTTGATCGTGACGCTTGAAGCGCGAGTGATGGACCTTGAAAGCCGCGTGGCTTTTCAGGATGACACCATTCAGGCATTGAATGATGTACTGGTGGCCCAGCAGAACACCGTGGATCGTCTGCAGATGCAGATGGCCGCCTTGCTCAAGCGCCAGGAGGAAATGGGCGGGCAGTTCGAGTCGTTTGAAGAAGAGGCTCCGCCACCGCACTATTGATTGTTTTGTGCAGGCATAAAAAAACCGCGATTCAGCCTGGCTGATCGCGGTTTTTTTTCAGGCTTGAATCAGCGGCGCGGCAATGCTGCGATCACGTCTTCGGCCTGCAGGCCCTTGTCGCGGTTCATGACCGAGAACTCGACACGTTGCCCTTCCACCAAAACACGGTGGCCCTCGCCACGAATGGCGCGGAAGTGTACAAAAATATCATCACCGGAATCTCGGGAGATAAAGCCGAAACCCTTTGAGGTGTTGAACCATTTGACAGTCCCTGTATCGCGGTTGGTCATGTCATAGCTTTGCGAGGACGACGAAGGTGACGATTTATAGAAGCTGACAGCAAGATGAAGCAGTACGGCAATAACAGCAGGTGTCAGGCCCAGGAGAACAGCGGGCTGATCACCAATCGGCAGCAGCAGGCCGAACAGGGTCAGGGTCTGCAGGACAACGGACAGTACCAGCAGCGCACTGACCAGATTCTGCAGTTGATGGCGCGGGCCTTTATTCCAGAATGGAATGACTGGGGCCAGTGTCAGGTTCAGCAGGCCAAAAAACGCCAGGTAAAGGGCATCAGGATGTTGTAGGTAAGGTAAAGCTTCAGATTGCAGGCTGGGAATAAAGGACAGCAGCAAAGCCGCTGCACCCGTTATCAGGTGGACGATTTTCAACATTTCAATGACTCACATTAAGATAGATCGCAAGGAAGAGCTGATTGCGCACGGTTCGCTTCAGAAAAAATGGAGGCGCTGGACACGTGAGTTCATCAGCCTATGCGCCCTCGCCGGAGGCGAAAATTGGGCAACACGCTGCCTATTTAACAGCAAAGCTTGGGTCTACTCAAATTAAGCGTATGGGTCTATCTGTGAGTGAGACTGTTCGATGAGGCATAGGCAAAATCAGCTTATTACGAAAGCCTTGTCTTAGACGCATGTAGGCCTCTGGTCTGGGGATTGGGGGGTGGTGTGATCTGATGGGGGTGCTGCCTGCTCCGTCCATGACCATATTCGCCGCACGTAGCGAGAGCGCTCCTACAGATTTGCGGGTTTGATCCGCTGGATAAGAATTTTTACATGTCGTTTTATGAGGCAAGTTCTTTGAAAAAAGAGTAATCAAATCCAATGATGCGCAATGGAGTGCTTTTGCGATGGGGCGATTGATGCGGCAAGAAAATGCCGGGTGCAGATCAATGCAGAGGGTCAGGATTGACCCTGCCATTCTGGACTTTGGCATCACGCTGGCCCGGCCATTATCACGTTCAGTACGGTTGAATGGCTTTGCCACCTGTTTGCGGCTTGAGGAAGTGTATTGGGAGGTGTTGTCCGATATATCACGTATCAACAAGTGCTCAATAAATACGCTGCTGTCCTATATCGACCTGGAGGTTCACTTGCGCCATGGCGGGGTGAAGAACTTCAGTGGGTTCATTCGGGTCGTCTGCGTCATGCATTTGTTGAAAATGGGTCGCGGCCTTCAGGAGGTAAAACAGTAGCAGGTGTTTGCGGGTTGAAGGCCGCAGCCGGCTGGAGGTGCATGCTCGACGGCTTGTAATCGCCCACTATTTATGATGCATTTAGGTGCTTCTGGCTGTTCATGCGGCTGCAATGGCTCGATTTACCAGATATAATCTCGCTCTTTGCTGTGCGGCCCTGCTTAAGGGTTGCCGCTAACGGATTGTCGAGACACGCCAATGCCCATGTACGATTACCAGTGCGCTTCCTGTGGTCATCAGCTGGAAGCCATTCAAAAGATCAGCGCTGCACCGCTGGTTGATTGTCCAGCCTGTCAGGCCCCCGAGCTGAAGAAAATGCTGTCCATGCCGGGTTTCCGCCTTAGCGGTACAGGCTGGTATGAAACAGACTTCAAGACAGGCTCGAAAAAGAATCTGGCAGGCGGCGATAAATCCGACTGAGGTCTAGCGAAAGCAGTCAGAACACAAGCGGGCTCTTGCAAGGTTACCAGCACCGACGGTGCGCAAGACCTCCACCGAATTTCGAATTACGAGAAGTGAAACCACTACCATGATGCGCAGCCATTATTGCGGCCAACTGAACGAAAGCCTGGACGGCCAGGAAATTACCCTTTGCGGATGGGTTCACCGTCGCCGTGACCACGGTGGGGTGATTTTCCTCGATATCCGTGATCGTGATGGTCTGGCCCAGGTGGTTTTCGACCCGGATCGCGCTGAGACCTTCGCCGCTGCCGACCGTGTGCGCAGCGAGTATGTTGTCAAGATCACCGGCAAGGTACGTCTGCGTCCTGCCGGTGCAGGCAATACCAACATGGCGTCGGGCATGATCGAAGTGCTGGGCTATGAGCTGGAAGTTCTGAACGAAGCAGAAACCCCGCCATTCCCGCTTAACGAATTCTCGGATGTCGGCGAAGAAACCCGTTTGCGCTACCGCTTTATCGACTTGCGTCGCCCGGAAATGCTCGAGAAGCTGCGCCTGCGTTCGCGCATGACTACCAGCATTCGTCGTTACCTGGACGAGAACGGTTTCCTGGACGTTGAAACTCCGATCCTGACCCGTGCCACCCCGGAAGGCGCCCGTGACTATCTGGTGCCTAGCCGTACTCACGTCGGTTCGTTCTTTGCTTTGCCGCAATCGCCGCAACTGTTCAAGCAGTTGCTGATGGTTGCCGGTTTTGACCGTTACTACCAGATCGCCAAGTGCTTCCGCGACGAAGACCTGCGTGCCGACCGTCAGCCTGAGTTCACTCAGATCGACATCGAAACCAGCTTTCTCGATGAAAAAGACATCATGGGCCTTACCGAAGGCATGATCCGCAACCTGTTCAAGGAAGTGCTGGATCTGGAATTCGGCGAATTCCCGCACATGACCTTCGAAGAGGCCATGCGCCGCTACGGCTCCGACAAGCCTGACCTGCGTAACCCGCTGGAACTGGTTGACGTTGCCGATCAGCTCAAAGACGTGGATTTCAAGGTGTTCAGCGGCCCGGCCAACGACCCTAAATGCCGTATTGCGGCCCTGCGGGTTCCGGGTGCTGCAAGCATGCCGCGCAAGCAGATCGACGACTACACCAAGTTTGTCGGCATCTACGGTGCCAAAGGCCTGGCGTACATCAAGGTCAACGAGCGCGCCAAAGGCGTGGAAGGTCTGCAGTCGCCGATCGTTAAAAACATCCCTGAGGCCAACCTGAACGTGATCCTGGATCGCGTCGGTGCCGTCGATGGCGATATCGTGTTCTTCGGTGCCGACAAGGCCAAGATCGTCAGCGAGGCCCTGGGCGCGCTGCGTATCAAGGTGGGTAACGACCTGAACCTGCTGACCTGCGAGTGGGCCCCTATGTGGGTGGTCGACTTCCCGATGTTCGAAGAGAACGACGACGGCAGCTTCAGCGCCTTGCACCACCCGTTCACTGCTCCGAAGTGCTCGCCTGAAGAGCTGGAAGCCAACCCGGCAACCGCGATCTCCCGTGCCTACGATATGGTCTTGAACGGTACCGAGCTGGGTGGCGGTTCGATCCGTATCCACCGCAAGGAAATGCAGCAAGCGGTATTCCGCCTGCTGGGTATCGAAGAAGCCGAGCAGGAAGAGAAATTCGGCTTCCTGCTGGACGCCCTGAAGTACGGCGCGCCGCCCCATGGTGGCCTGGCCTTCGGTCTGGATCGTCTGGTCATGCTGATGACCGGTGCACAATCGATTCGTGAAGTGATTGCCTTCCCGAAAACCCAGAGTGCTGCCTGTGTCATGACACAAGCACCTGGCGTGGTTGACGCCAAAGCGTTGCGCGAGCTGCATATTCGTTTGCGCGAACAAGCCAAGGCAGAGTAAGTCTGACCTTCAAAGGCGCATCTTCGGGTGCGCCTTTGCATTTGGGGTCGAGAATTTTTATTGTCAGGCCTTGGCCTGGCAAGGTTTTTAAAGGGATTCGGAGTGCGTTATGGCAGGTCATTCTAAGTGGGCGAACATCAAGCACCGCAAAGAGCGTCAGGATGCCAAAAAAGGCAAGATTTTCACCAAGTGGATCCGTGAACTGACCGTTGCTGCCCGTCAAGGTGGCGGCGATCCGAGTTCCAATCCGCGCCTGCGTCTGGCGCTGGACAAGGCCCTTGGGGCGAACATGAGTCGCGATATCATTGATCGCGCCGTGGCCCGTGGTGCCGGTGCGGCTGATACCGATGACATGGTCGAATTGAGCTACGAAGGCTATGGCCCGGGTGGCGTAGCCGTAATGGTCGAGTGCATGACCGACAACCGTAACCGTACTGCCGCGGCTGTACGCCATGCGTTCAGCAAGTGTGGCGGCAACCTGGGTACTGACGGTTCTGTTGCCTATCTGTTCGAGCGCAAGGGCCAGATCTCCTATGCAGCCGGCGTTGATGAGGATGCCTTGATGGAAGCCGCGATGGAGGCCGATGCCGACGACGTGGTGACCAACGAAGATGGCTCCATCGATGTGTTCACGTCGTTCTCCAGCTTCTATGCCGTGCGTAACGCCCTGGAAGCGGCAGGGTTCAAGCCGACGGATGCTGAAATCGTCATGTTGCCGACCACCAGTGCCGAGCTTGATCTGGAGGGCGCAGAAAAGGTTCTCAAGTTGATCGACATGCTTGAAGACCTGGATGACGTCCAAAACGTCTACTCCAATGCTGAAATCCCTGACGCCGTCCTGGAACAGCTTGCCTGAGCGATTGCGTCAATCAAGAGGCCGGAGGTGCTCCGTCGCGACAATCGCGGCGCTGGGCACCTCCGGCTTCTGCCTTTAAGCTGTCCGGGTATGTGCCGGTGGGCATCACTTCATAAGCTGTAGGCGTTATGACTCTTATTCTTGGTATCGATCCGGGTTCGCGAATCACCGGTTATGGCGTCGTGCGAGACACTGGGCGTGGCTGTGTGTACGTGGCTTCGGGATGTATTCGTACGGGGAGCGGCGAACTGCATGAGCGGTTGCAGATCGTCTATCGTGGGGTGCGTGAGGTTATTCAGACGTACGGTCCTGTCACCATGGGCATCGAAAAGGTGTTTATGGCCCGCAATGCCGATTCGGCTCTCAAGCTGGGGCAGGCCAGGGGCGCGGCCATTGTTGCGGGAGCCGAAGAAAACCTGGAGATCGCCGAGTATTCGGCAACCCAGGTCAAGCAGGCGGTGGCGGGTACAGGTGGCGCCAATAAAGAACAGGTGATGATGATGGTCATGCACCTGCTCAAGCTGACCAGCAAGCCGCAAATCGATGCGTCGGATGCCCTTGCGATTGCCTTGTGCCATGCCCACACTCGCTCCAGCTTGCTGCCCCACGGGCTGGGTGCGGCCCGTAGCCGTGGCGGGCGTTTGCGGCTGTGAAACGCAATTTTTAACTGGATTGGGCTTCCTGACAGGGCTTCATCTGTAATGATGCGGCTCTGTCTTTGTATTTGTCAGCCATTGATCTGGCCAGTGAAAGGATCTGAAACGTGATTGGACGCTTGCGCGGCACTCTGGCTGAAAAACAGCCGCCGCACCTGATTCTCGATGTAAACGGCTTGGGTTATGAGCTGGAAGTACCGATGACCACGCTTTATCGATTACCGTCTGTCGGCGAGCCACTGACCCTGCATACCCATCTTGTGGTTCGCGAAGACGCCCAGTTGCTCTATGGTTTCATAGGCAAGCGCGAGCGTGACTTTTTTCGTGAGCTGATCCGGCTCAACGGCGTCGGCCCCAAGCTGGCGCTGGCGTTGATGTCCAGCCTGGAAGTCGATGAGCTTGTGCGCTGTGTGCAGGCTCAGGACACATCGGCCTTGACCAAGGTTCCGGGGGTGGGCAAAAAGACCGCGGAACGACTGCTGGTAGAGTTGAAGGATCGTTTCAAGGCGTGGGAGCAAGTACCCAGCATGTTCGCCCTGGTCCCTAATCAGCCGGATGCTCCGGTGCCGGTCGCCAGCGCTGAAAGTGATGCGGTGAGTGCCTTGATCTCCCTGGGCTATAAGCCTCAGGAAGCGAGCAAGGCGGTTTCTGCGATCAAGGATAAAACGTTGAGCAGTGAAGACATGATTCGCCGAGCCCTCAAGGGGATGATTTAAGTGATTGAAGCTGATCGACTGATTACAGCCTCAAGCGGGCGGGACCGGGAAGAAGTTCAGGATCGGGCGATTCGGCCTCTGAGCCTGGCCGACTATATTGGCCAGCCCACCGTTCGCGAGCAGATGGAGCTGTTTATCCAGGCTGCGCGCGGGCGTGCCGAATCGCTGGATCACACATTGATCTTTGGGCCGCCCGGGCTGGGCAAGACGACGCTGGCCAACATCATCGCCCAGGAAATGGGCGTATCGATCAAGAGCACTTCCGGGCCTGTTCTGGAGCGCCCGGGTGATCTGGCTGCGCTGCTGACCAACCTTGAGCCCCATGATGTGCTCTTTATCGATGAAATCCATCGCCTTTCACCCATTGTCGAGGAAGTGCTTTACCCGGCCATGGAGGACTTCCAGCTCGATATCATGATTGGCGAAGGGCCGGCTGCGCGTTCCATCAAACTCGATCTGCCGCCTTTTACCCTGGTGGGGGCGACCACGCGCGCCGGGATGCTGACCAACCCGTTGCGTGATCGTTTCGGGATTGTTCAGCGACTGGAGTTCTATAGTACTGACGACCTGGCGACGATTGTCAGTCGCTCGGCGGGTATCTTCGGTTTGCCGCTCGACCCTGAAGGTGCGTATGAAATTGCCCGGCGGGCTCGCGGGACACCGCGTATCGCCAACCGTTTGCTGCGTCGTGTGCGGGATTTTGCCGAGGTGCGTGCCAAGGGGCATATCACCAAGCCGGTCGCTGACCTGGCGTTGAACCTGCTGGACGTAGATGAGCATGGTTTTGATCATCAGGACCGGCGATTGCTGCTGACCATGATCGAGAAGTTCGATGGCGGGCCTGTGGGAGTCGATAGCCTTGCCGCAGCAATCAGCGAAGAGCGTCATACGATTGAAGATGTGCTGGAGCCGTATCTGATTCAGCAGGGTTACATCATGCGTACGCCGCGTGGTCGCGTTGTGACCCGGCATGCGTATTTGCACTTTGGTTTAAACATTCCGTCACGATTAGGCGATATGCCTGTGGTAGACGAATTTCTGAATGCTTTGGATGATTAATAAGCCGTTAGCGGTCGATTTTTTTAAGGTTTTTGCTGTCTCAAGGACTGGCGCTGAAAATCTTCGGTCATAAAGGCCAAGAAGCGTAAAAAACAGTGGTTTGGCGGATTGGCAACCTGAGGAGTAAGCACTAGAGTATGCGCGCGCAAAACAGGCTTGAGCCGTTCGCACATCGCTGTCGCGTTTATTACGAGGACACCGATGCGGGTGGCGTCGTGTATTACGTAAATTATCTAAAGTTTATGGAGCGGGCTCGAACCGAAAGGCTGCGGGAATTGGGGTTTGCCCAGTCCGCGCTGGCAGGCGAGAACCTGTTATTTGTCGTGCATTCCAGCGAGGCGCGCTACCACGCACCGGCGCGACTGGACGACGAACTGTTGGTAAGTGCGCAAGTGATGGAACTCAACCGTGCCAGCCTGCGTTTCAAGCAGCAGGTCTGGCGGGCTGCAGATGCAACGCTGCTCTGTGAAGGGCAGTTTTTGGTGGCCTGTGTGCGCGCCGATAGTTTTAAACCCCGAGCCATTCCCGAAGCTCTACGTACGGCCTTTGCCGACGTGAGCGGCGCGGGTAAACATTTAGAGCAGGAGATAAAGCGTGGAAGCTAACGTCGTCGACCATTCCTCCATGTGGAGCTTGGTCAGCAATGCCAGCATTGTTGTGCAGTTGGTAATGTTGACCCTGCTGGCCGCATCGGTTACCTCGTGGGTCATGATTTTTCAGCGCAGCACCATGTTGCGCGCCGGTCGACGTGCCCTTGAAAGCTTTGAAGAGCGTTTTTGGTCGGGTATCGACCTGTCGAAACTGTATCGTCAGGCAGGTAGCAATCCGGATCCGGACTCGGGCGTGGAACAAATCTTTCGTGCCGGTTTCAAAGAGTTCTCGCGTCTGCGTCAGCAGCCGGGCGTTGATCCTGAAGCGGTTATGGAAGGTGTGGCGCGTGCCATGCGCGTGGCCATCTCCCGTGAAGAAGAAAAGCTTGAACAAAGCTTGCCGTTCCTGGCCACCGTTGGTTCCGTAAGCCCGTATATCGGCCTGTTTGGTACCGTATGGGGCATCATGAACTCCTTCCGTGGCCTGGCCACTGCCCAGCAGGCGACACTGGCGACTGTAGCGCCAGGCATTGCCGAAGCACTGATCGCAACGGCCATCGGCTTGTTCGCGGCCATCCCGGCAGTTATTGCTTACAACCGTTTTGCTGCCCGTAGCGAAACGCTGATCGGCCGCTACTACACCTTCGCCGATGAATTCCAGGCGATCCTGCACCGCAAAGTGCACACCAGCGAAGAATAAGCAGGTAATTTCCAATGGCTTTAATCGCTCGAGCGCGTAAAAAGCGCAAGCCGGTCGCCGAGATGAACGTAGTGCCTTACATCGACGTGATGCTGGTGCTGCTGGTCATTTTCATGGTGACCGCACCGATGCTCAACCAGGGTGTGAAGGTTGATTTGCCCAAGGTCTCCAGCGAGGCTTTGCCGCAAGACAACAATACCCAGGTTCTGACCATTTCGATCAAGGCTGACAAGACCTATTTCTGGAACCTTGGCAGCGAAGTCGACACCGACAAGCAGATGGACAAGGCAATGACCTTGCCCCAGATGACTGACGCCGTGACCAAGATCATCCGCGCAGGCAATGAAGGCGGCAAGCACACCCAGGTGTTTATTCGCGGTGACAAGACCGTGGATTACGGGGCGGTAATGGGGGCTATGGGTGGTCTGCAGAAGGCCGGGGTCGGTAACGTTGGCTTGATAACCGAGGCTCCCTGATGCGCGAACAGCGGGAGCCGTCCGCCTCTGAAAACTATTTTTGGCCTGCAGTCTGGGCGGTAGGGTTGCACGTCCTGATTTTTGGCCTGCTGTTTGTCAGCTTTGCCATGACTCCGGAACTGCCGCCTTCCAAACCGATTGTTCAGGCGACCTTGTACCAGCTCAAGTCCAAAAGTCAGGCGACCACCCAGACCAATCAAAAGATTGCGGGTGAGGCGAAGAAATCCGCCGCGCGCCAGACCGAAGTCGAGCAGATGGAACAAAAGAAGGTTGAGCAGGAAGCTGTAAAAGCTGCGGAACAAAAGAAAGAAGAGGCTGCCGAAAAAGCTGCAGAAGCCAAGAAGGCTGACGAAGCCAAAGCGAGCGAGGCCAAAAAGGCAGACGAGGCGAAGAAGGCTGATGAAGCCAAGAAAGCCGATGATGCCAAAAAGGCCACTGAAGCCAAAAAAGCCGAAGAGAAAAAACTGGCTGACATAGCCAAGAAAAAATCCGAGGAAGAGGCCAAGAAGGCTGCGGAAGAAGAGGCCAAGAAAAAGGCCGCGGAAGACGCCAAGAAAAAAGCGGCTGAAGATGCGAAGAAAAAAGCAGCTGAAGACGCCAAGAAAAAGGCCGTAGCAGACGAGGCGAAAAAGAAATCCGCCGAAGATGCGAAGAAAAAGGCCGCTGCCGATGCCGCCAAGAAAAAGGCCGTGGAAGCAGCTCGTAAATCGACCGAAGAGAAAAAGGCGCAAGCCTTGGCTGATTTGCTTTCCGATACGCCGCAACGCCAGCAGGCGCTGGCAGATGAGCAAGGGGATGAGGTCGCCGGCAGTTTCGATGACTTGATTCGTGCTCGTGCAGCAGAAGGGTGGGCCCGTCCGCCATCGGCGCGCAAAAACATGACAGTGGTGCTGCAGATCGGCATGTTGCCAGATGGTACGGTAACCTCTGTGACGGTTGCCAAATCCAGCGGTGACGGACCGTTCGACAGCTCCGCAGTGGCAGCGGTCAAGAATATTGGCCGTTTAACGGAAATGCAGGGTATGAAGCCCAGCGATTTTAATCCTTATCGATCGTTCAAGATGACATTCACACCTGAGGATCTAGCCTTGTGATTAAACTTTTTCGAGGACTGCTGGTCGTCGTCTGCTGCCTGGCAGGGATGGCTGTAGCAGATGAAAAGAACATCCTGGTCACCAGTGGCAGCGATCGGGCAACGCCAATTGCCGTAGTCCCTTTTGGTTGGCAGGGCGGTACAGTGCTGCCGGACGACATGGCTGAAATTATCGGCAATGACCTGCGCAACTCGGGTTACTACGCGCCGATTCCAAAGCAGAACATGATCGGCTTGCCTACCCAGGCCAGCGAAGTCATTTTCCGCGACTGGAAAGCCCTGGGTGCCCAGTACGTAATGGTAGGCAATATCGTGCCGGCAGGCGGTCGCCTGCAGGTGCAATACGCCTTGTTCAACGTTGCAACCGAGCAGCCAGTACTGACTGGCAGTGTGTCGGGCACGGCTGAACAGCTGCGGGACATGGCGCATTACATCTCCGATCAGTCGTTTGAAAAACTGACCGGTATCAAAGGTGCATTCTCCACCCGTCTTCTTTACGTGACGGCCGAGCGTGCCAGTGCCACCAACACCCGTTACACCCTGCAACGTTCGGACTACGACGGTGCCCGTGCCGTGACCCTGCTGCAATCCCGTGAGCCGATCCTGTCGCCGCGTTTTGCGCCCGATGGCAAACGCATCGCTTATGTGTCGTTCGAGCAGAAACGTCCTCGCATCTTCGTGCAGAACATTGATACCGGCCGCCGTGAGCAAATCACCAATTTCGAAGGTCTGAACGGTGCGCCAGCATGGTCGCCGGACGGCTCGAAACTGGCGTTCGTATTGTCCAAGGACGGTAATGCCGAGATCTATGTGATGGATCTGGCTTCCCGAGGGTTGACTCGTGTTACCAACAACCCTGCAATTGATACAGAACCTTTCTGGGGTAAAGATGGTTCTACCATCTATTTCACCTCCGACCGTGGCGGCAAACCACAGATCTACAAGACCAACGTTGGCAGCGGTAACGCAGAGCGCGTGACCTTTATCGGCAACTACAACGCCAGTCCTAAGCTTTCGGCTGACGAAAAGACCCTGGTAATGATCCATCGTCAGGACGGCTTCACCAATTTCCGTGTTGCGGCGCAAGATTTGCAGCGTGGAAGCGTGAAAATCCTCACAGATACCAACCTTGATGAGTCTGCTACTGTTGCGCCCAACGGCACCATGGTAATCTACGCCACCCGCCAGCAGGGCCGGGGAGTCTTGATGCTCGTGTCCATTAATGGACGCGTAAGGCTCCCTCTTCCTACCGCTCAAGGCGAAGTCAGAGAACCTTCCTGGTCCCCTTACCTGAACTGACGTGGTGATAGCTTTACGTTGCACATAACACTTGGGGTTCATTAGGAGTTTTACGATGGAAATGCTGAAGTTTGGTAAATTTGCTGCGCTGGCACTGGCCATGGCTGTAGCTGTAGGTTGCTCGTCCAAAGGCGGCGACAATGCCGGTGAAGGCGCTGCTGTTGATCCAAACGCTGGTTACGGCGCAAACACTGGCGCTGTTGATGGTTCCCTGAGCGAAGAAGCTGCTCTGCGCGCTATCACTGTTTTCTACTTCGAATACGATTCTTCGGACCTGAAACCAGAAGCAATGCGCGCTCTGGACGTTCACGCCAAAGACCTGAAAGCTAACGGCGCTCGCGTTGTTCTGGAAGGTAACACTGACGCCCGTGGTACTCGTGAGTACAACATGGCACTGGGCGAGCGTCGTGCGAAAGCCGTTCAACGCTACCTGGTACTGCAAGGCGTTTCTCCAGCACAGCTGGAGCTGGTGTCCTACGGTAAAGAGCGTCCAATCGCTACTGGCAACGACGAACAGTCGTGGGCTCAAAACCGTCGCGTCGAACTGCGTAAGTAATTCGTCATGCGAACGTGCCGCCGTGCTGTAACTATTCTGACTCTCAGCCTCCTGCCGCTATCGGCATGGGCTGCGGTTCCTGTGGTCGATGACAACTCTGGCTATAACAATAGCGGGGGGAGTTATCCGTCACCGGGTTATGGTGCGAGCGGCGCCTATGCCGGGGGAGGGGTTTCGACCCCTGTCTCGGCACAGGGCGAGCTGTTCAACCAGCTGCAACAAATGCAGGAACAGATTGCACGCCAACAGGGTGTGATTGAAGTTCTGCAGAACGACATTTCGCGCATGAAACAAGAAAGCCTGGAGCGATACCAGGAACTTGATCGGCGTATTGGTGCTGGCATTGCTCCTGCTGCCGCCCCTGATAATTCTTCTGCTGGTGGCGCTAATGCCGCCGGTAATACAGCAGCGCCTGCTTCCCAGGCCGCTGCCAGTGCCGAGCCTGGCGATCCGGCGAAAGAGAAGCTCTATTACGATGCTGCTTTCGACCTGATCAAAGCCAAGGATTTCGACAAGGCCAGCCAGGCATTTACTGCCTTTCTGCGCAAATACCCCAACAGTCAGTACGCGGGTAACGCCCAGTACTGGTTGGGAGAAGTGAACCTGGCCAAAGGTGATTTGCAAGCGGCAGGCCAGGCCTTTGCCAAGGTCAGCCAGTTGTACCCCAAGCATGCCAAAGTGCCGGACTCGCTCTACAAGCTTGCTGACGTAGAGCGCCGCCTGGGCCATACCGACAAGGTAAAAGGCATTCTGCAGCAGGTTGTGGCCCAGTATCCAGGCACTTCCGCTGCACAGTTGGCGCAACGCGACTTGCAGCGTATGTAAGCAATAACCGGCTTTAATCGAGAAACCCGCGCCTGTCGCGGGTTTTTTCGTTAGAATCCACGCCCTTTTATGAAATACGCTCTTCTGGATCCTGCGCGAGCAGATTTTTTGGAGTGCCTGACGGAGGCGGACAGCCTGTTTAGCTGTTACGCCCGTGGCGAATATGCAAGACACATTGAGAATTACCGAAGTTTTTTACTCGTTGCAGGGTGAAACGCGGACGGCTGGCCTGCCCACCGTTTTTGTGCGCCTGACTGGCTGCCCTTTGCGCTGCGGTTACTGTGACAGCGCTTATGCCTTCAGTGGCGGGACTGTGCGCCCTCTGGACGACATCCTTGAGCAGGTTGCCGGCTTTCGCCCGCGTTATGTGTGCGTGACAGGCGGCGAGCCGCTGGCCCAGCCCAATGCCATTCCTCTACTTAAGCAGCTCTGCGATGCGGGCTATGAAGTCTCGATCGAGACCAGTGGTGCGCTGGATATCTCGGCGGTAGATCCGCGCGTCAGTCGCGTGCTGGATTTGAAAACGCCGGGCTCCAAGGAGTCCCACCGCAACCTCTACGAAAACATCGCCCTGTTGACGCCCAACGACCAGGTCAAGTTTGTGATCTGCTCGCGGGAAGACTATGACTGGGCAGTGTCCAAGTTGATTGAATACGGGCTGGAGCGACGTGCAGGCGAAGTACTGTTTTCGCCGAGCCACCATGACCTGTCAGCCCGTGACCTGGCCGACTGGATCGTGGCGGATAACCTGCCAGTACGTTTGCAAATGCAGCTGCACAAATATCTGTGGAATGACGAGCCGGGGCGCTGAAATGACTGAACAAACTGTTGTCACTGAAAAACGGGCCGTGATCCTGCTGTCTGGCGGCCTTGACTCGGCAACCGTCGTGGCCATGGCTCGTGCCGAGGGCTACAGCTGCTACACCATGAGCTTTGACTACGGTCAGCGCCATCGTGCTGAACTGGACGCTGCTGCACGTGTTGCACGGGATCTGGGTGCTGTTGAGCATAAAGTTATCGGCCTGAACCTGGACGGCATGGGTGGCTCGGCATTGACCGACAGCTCCATAGATGTGCCCGAGGCCCCGAGTGAAGGCATTCCGGTTACTTATGTTCCGGCACGCAATACCGTGTTCCTGTCCTTGGCGCTGGGTTGGGCAGAAGTGCTGCAGGCGCGAGATATTTTTATCGGTGTCAATGCGGTGGACTACTCGGGTTACCCGGACTGCCGTCCAGAGTTTATCGAGGCCTTTGAGGTCATGGCCAACCTGGCGACCAAGGCCGGAGTAGAGGGGCAGGGCTTCAGTATCAAGGCGCCTCTGCAAAACCTGAGCAAGGCACAAATCGTACAGGCTGGTATAAAGCTGGGCGTGGACTATTCGCTGACAGTTTCCTGCTACCAGGCTGACAATCAAGGGCGTGCCTGTGGCAAATGCGACAGTTGCCGTTTGCGTGCAGAAGGCTTTGCAGCTGCCGGAATTAGCGACCCAACCCGTTATTTTTGAATTATTTCGGATTTATTTCTGAGCGGGTATTGAATTCTCGTTAGAAATCAGTATTATACGCCCCACAACGAAGCGGGTCGTTAGCTCAGTTGGTAGAGCAGTTGGCTTTTAACCAATTGGTCGTAGGTTCGAATCCCACACGACCCACCATATAGCTACACCAAAACAGCCGGTCTAGTCCTCAGGATTAACCGGCTTTTTTGTGTCCGGGATTTGGTGGGGCGCGGGTCTGAATGTGTGCACTGCACAGATTTCTTCGTAGACATGCAGCCGTCTGAATCGAACACTAATTTCGACTTCAGGTGATGTCAATATGGAGCGGTCGAGTTATTGGCTGTTTTTAGCGATTTAAGCAATGTCTGTCGGAAGGTGGATTTTGCTGTTGCAGGAACATTCTTTTTGATCTGCAAAGCGTTTCAGATGATTGCTACCTTGAGCTTACAAGCCTGCTCGGATCTCTCCGGGGTTTGTTGCCTTCAGTGCGATTGCTACGATCCTGGTTCCGCATTTCCTAACCCCAATTGTGGATCTTCATGCCACCGACCTGACTGATCATCAAGGTGAGCAGCAGAGAGGGCTCCGTACCTTCATCCATGGCGGCTGGGGCAGTCCAGTTCCCGTGACCCCGTCGCCGGGCCGGATCAGGTTGATCTGGCTCAGTTGCGTACTACCGGGTGGCGCCACGGACAGAAAGCGCTCGCCACCTCGATATTCGATGCCGATTACGGTGAACGGAGGAGGTTGGGGCGCAGGTGGAGGTTTCTTGCGAATAACCGGTTTTGGGGGAGGGGCAACCACTGGTGGCTCTGAGGCTTGAGGCTTGCTCAGTTCCTGCAGCCGGATATCGATCATCTCGATACTGGCTTTGACCACCATCACCTGCTCTTCGGCAGCTGTTACGCGCAGGGAAAGGTCTTGGGTGGTTTCAGTCGCTTGTTTGGCATACGCTTGAACGGCATCGATGCGATTGGAAAGCGCCTGTTGGCCCGAGCGGAAGTCGTCGTTGGTAACCAGGTGCTTGCCGTAAACGGCATCCAGTCGCTCATCAACCTTGGTCAGTCGTGTTAGCAGCGCGTTCAGTGAGTCCTTGTCAGCGGTGGCTGCCAAGTCATTGCTCACAAGGGAGAGCTGGTGATTCTCGTAGGCCAATACACTGGCCAGGGCGATCAGGCAGAGGCTGAAGATCAATGTGGTGCGGGTGGGACGTGGAAGTTTCATGAGCGGCCTCGCGTGAGAACGAGGACATCCTGTCAATCCGGGTTGTGGAGCGCAGCAGGAAATAGGTTTTTCGCACGCCGTTGTTTTAAAGGTCGTGGAGGTCATCAATCGAGCATTAACACCTTGGCCTATAGGCCGGCGGTCTTAATGCTGAGCAGGCAGTTGATCTTTTTTGATGGATCATAAATAATGTTTTGGAGCGCGAAACCAGTTGCCTCCAGCGGCTATAACTGGCGTAGGAACCCCGTCGATGGCTGGCACATCAGCGTAGGGTGAGACCTCCACACCCCTGCTTGAGGGTGTGTATATGAATATCAAGCACACTCCCTAAAGGGCAGTTCTCAGGACTGCCCTTTTTCTTTGTCCGTGATTAAAGGCTTATAGCGCTGGTGCTGCAGCTCGCCATGTCGATGCTTGTTCAGTGACTTGGCATCCGTTTGCATGAAATTCCAGAACAAAAGCCCGTCTCGCACAGCGACAATGACCAGCATCTGGCGCTTTGCTTCGTAGGCTCCTATAAAGGCCAAGCGGTACGAGCCATCATCGTATTCGACCTTCCAAACCTCAAAAGGCCCAGTAAGCGTGTCCATGGCCATTTTCACATAGCGTTCGCGAGCATCGGCACGCTTTTCTACTATGTGATAGAAGCTTTTTCGGTCGACGGTTACTAACCCCATGGGTGTCTCGATAGTGAGGGACAAAATGGCCGGGTTAACAAAACCCAAATATTGAGCGACCAGCGCTATGGCCGCTTCATGGCTATCGGCTGCCTCCACCTCATCCACCGCAGATGAACGCATTTCACGCTCAAGGGTTCTCAAATCAGGGAGCCCGTAATCAACCCACGTTGGCTGGCCTTTTATTTCTTTTATGGGGGGCATCTACCATGTCCAAAAAAGCATGCTCGGAAACGTCCAGGCGAGTTGTTGTCCACCAGTAGGGCAACCATGGAATTGGGGGCGTTAAATCTGTTCAATGATTCCATTGAACAACCCTTTCAATTGCTCGTTACCAGCATCCACCAGGTGGTTGTCGTCGTAGTACAGCGGCACACCGTTCCTTGAGCCCATGCATTGCCCGTTTGGGCAAAGGTATGGGGTTGGGTCAATAACCTTGGCATTGCACTGCTTTGCCGCGACTTCAATGGCGTGGTTGGCTACGCGATTACGTCTCTCATAGTCCTGCAGTGAAACGGTGATGTCCGATGAGTACTGGAAAATGCGTTTATGCAGGTTCAAGCCTTTGTAGATGTTGAACGGCATTTCCGGGATCGGTTTGACGATATACACCGGACGATTATCTGAGATGGCACACACAACCTTGGTGTACTCAGCGGCGTATGTATCGGCAAATGACTGCCCCGTGAGGTGCTCCTTACCCGGGAAGTACACGCGGTAACTGTTGCCTCTCCTCGTATCGGTGTGGTGCGTCGAAATAGCCCCCGCTTTTGGCGAACATGAAATTGGAGCTGAACAACAAGCTGCTCTTGATTGCTCTGATCAACTCGCGGTAGTCATCGAGGGGAAAATAGACAAACCCGAAGATCAGCAACGCTGCACACAGAGTCAGCAAAGCCGGAATGATTCGCCGTGCCCTGGAGGCGTAAAAGCCCAAGAGTGAGAAGTTTTGATTGTGCAGGCCATTGACGATGATTCCGGTCATCAGAAAACCGGAGATAACAAAGAAGATGTCGACTCCAGCAAAGCCCCCGCCGAACCCTCCGATTTTGAAGTGAAACAACACAACGGAAATGACCGCGAGCGCTCGCAGCGAATTTATATTCTTTCGGAACTGCATTTGTGTAATCCATGAAATAGGTCAGTAGTGCGAGAGCACCGCATTGCGCGGGGTACTATAGGGAATAACCTATTTCAAAGAGGTAGGCTCGTATGTATATGTAATAGTTAATACTTTAAGTAAAATCTGTAGTTTGGTTCTTGTGCTCCTCAGCGTTGCACCTTGGGGCTGACGTTTGGTGGCGCTCCCTCGTTACTACAGACGGCCATTGCCGATACCGCCGGTGACGGGGCCGATGTAGCGCAGTCGATGCTGGTCGCCATCTTCAATCTGGCAGTGGCCGGAGGTGGCATTGCTGGTGACTTGTTGCTGGAACAGGCGGGGCCGAGCTCTTTTTCCCCAACACGGCTGATACTGGCGCTGCTCGGTCTGTCCGTGGTTTGGTTCGCCAGGGCCAATGGGCCGCCAGGTGCATGTTGAAGCTAATAAAAATAGCTTGAGAGCCTGCTTTCGGCACAAAGTATGTAAAGACACCTCCGCGAACCCAGGCGATGATTGCTGAGGATTTCACCGCAGTAATTCAATGCTGCGCTTATAGCAATATCTGTCCGGCCAGCACAGCTGCATATGGACGCTATGATTCGAGATGCTTTTCCAAAAATATACTATTGGGATCATATTCATACCCGCCGAATGGCCCTCGACGCTGATATCCGTTGCGCTCATAAAATGAAATTGCTTCCAGTTGTCGATAGCCGGTTTCAAGCATTAAATGAAAGCAGCCCTCCTTTCGAGCTTCGTTTTCTAGGGTTGTAAGAAGCCGACTGGCCAGCCCTTGTCCCCGGAATGTTGGTTTTGTAAACATCCGCTTCAGCTCGCCGTGCGTCGGGTGCACTACCAAGGCTCCACATGCCACGGCCTCTCCGTTACTGGAACGCCCAACAGCGAACAGCACATTTTTCGAAGAAAGAGCTTCGATGTTTATGCCGTGATGACTTTCTGCGGGGTAAAGCGGGGCTTGGTAAGCATCAAGCTCCTCAATGAGGGCAATCACTTCCGGTTGATCAGGGGATTCAAGCGAAATAAAGGGGGGAGTCTTCAAAAGATCTACGCTCAAATGACTGGTTCGGATTTATATATCAGTCTGAATATAAGGTGTAAAAATATACGTCAACACTCAATTTAACGTATGCGTCTATCCACGTCATCTACCCAACTCCCAAAGCTGTGACATGGTGTGCACTTTGATTTAAGTGGGCAGCAGTTTTAGCCTTTTAAACGGGTATTTAATGCAGCCAAAATGACGTTCGTATTCCAGATCTTTCAAAGCCCAGGTCATTCAAGAGTGGGGCCATCCCGTAGCTTCGATTGCCAGCATCGTCCTCAGTCAAAGCCTCAATCCAAACCAGCTGCAAAATCCCCAACTTCGCAGGGGCAGTTCAGCCCTTGCGTCGTAGTGAATATCGACTGGTAGTACCTTCGCCCGGCTTCAAGATGAGGCCCGAACGTAAAACCTTGTTCCAGCATTGTGTTCATGTCGGCCTCGGTAATGCGCATGATGTAGCTGTGCCCGGTCGTGATCAGCGCACAGTCCGCACCTTGTGTTTCGCCCATATTGAACCATTTGCCCGCATCACCATGCCCGCTTGCGAAGGTATGGCCGTTGTAATGAACCTGCCATCCACCATCGAGCAGGA
Source organism: Pseudomonas bubulae (assembly GCF_900618535.1). Classification (GTDB taxonomy): domain Bacteria; phylum Pseudomonadota; class Gammaproteobacteria; order Pseudomonadales; family Pseudomonadaceae; genus Aquipseudomonas; species Aquipseudomonas bubulae. The sequence continues at coordinate 588,598 of NZ_UYJA01000003.1, forward strand.
TCCAGGTGTCCGGTGCCGATGCTCCTCCCTGGTCCTTCTTGGCGATGACCGCTCCGGCTTCGGTTTCCCATTCGTTTGAGTGGTCGATGACCCACCGCAGTTGTTCGGTCGTCAACGACGTGAAAAACGGCGTGTGGCGTAGCAAATGCAGATACGTGATTGAAGGTTTCATGGTCATTTCCTGCATGGCATCGGGCGTACGATGATCGCCGCACGCTGCAAACCCCATGGTGGTCAAAACGGTCAGGCCCGCATTCCGAAAGCGCCTGCGCAGGGTCGCCGTACCGTGGCTCAAGTTGATGTTCATCATTGTCATGCCCTATGTGATTGGCGGTCTTGTGGGAGGCCGCCGGGGGGCTTTGGCCTTTGCGTAAAACCTGGAGTGTGTGTATTCCACTTAGTCGCCGAAGTACCCCTCGGGCCGCGAGGGCAGACTCAGCGAGCAGCGACCTTGAGCAGGTCTTCAAGGCCTATGCGGCGAAACATTTCAGCGCGTACCCGGTCGGCCATGGCATTGACGACCTGGGCACCGTCCTGGGATGGATCGATATGACACCGAAATGGACGGGTACCCAATGGCATTCCGACGATTTCGACGATGGCTTTGGCCACTTCACCGACATCCGCGTCAGCCGGTTCCAGGGCTGCCAGACCTTTGAGTGCCTGATCTGGCACACCGGAGTAAGGGCCTTCGTTGTATTCGGCGGCTCGAACCTGGTCTGCAGGGGAACCGGAATGGGTGAAGTGGTTGGTGCCCTTGGTGAACGCACCCGGCACGATGATTGACGTCTCCACCCCCCAACGCGTCAGTTCGCTGGCGTAGGACACTGCCAGCGAGTCCATGGCCGCCTTGGCCGCAAAGTACGGAGCCAAATACGGCGGGGTGCCACCGCGCGCACTGCTGGAGGAAACCCACAGCACCAGCCCCCGTCCCTGTTTGCGCAGTTGCGGCAAGGCCGCTCGGTTAACGCGTTGAGTGCTCAATACGTTGACGTCGTAGAGCTGGGCGAACTGCTCGGGCGTAAAGGCTTCGGCGGGGCCAAAGGACATGTGCCCGGCATTGTGGATGATCACGTCCAGTTGGCCGCAATCGCCGATGATTTTCGCGACGCCCGCCTGGACCGACTCGGTTGAGGCGACGTCCAGTTCAACGCTGCGCAAGTCAACCCGGTGTTCGTCCGCGTAGCGCTGTGCTTCGAGTACTTGCGCTGCGTTGCGGCCCAGGGTTTCACGCATGCTGGCGTAGACGGTATGGCCAGCGTCGGCCAGGGCGCGTGCGGTGAGCGCGCCAAACCCGCTGGAGGCACCGGTAATCAGAATGACGGATTTCAAGATAAAGACCTCTCCAAAATCAGCAGATAAAACCTGCCGTCACTGCGCTGAGCAATGTGAACATCCGCTGCGATTGCTCGCAGCATGATCACTAACCCTGTGTTTCAAACGGCTCGGCTCAGACGAGGCCACCGTTGACGCGCAGGATTTGTCCATTCACCCAGGCCGAATCAGGGCCCACGAGGAAGGACACCACGCGAGAGATATCTTCTGGCTGAGCCAGGCGTTCCAGCGGAGGCATTTTGGCGAAGGTCTGGATTTGCTCTTCGCTCTTGCCATGCAGGAACAGATCGGTGGCGACCGGGCCAGGTGCCACGGCGTTGACGGTGATGTTGCGACCGCGCATTTCCTTGGCGAACACTTGGGTCAGGGATTCCACCGCTGCTTTGCTGGCGATGTACACGGCGTAACCCGGCAGGTTCATGCCGACGGTACTGCTGGAAAAGTTGATGATCCGGCCGCCATTGTTCAGGCGGGTAGCGGCTTCACGCAGCGTGTTGAAGGTGCCGCGGGCGTGGATATTGAAATTCTGATCGAACAGCTCGTCGCTGTGTTGTGCCAGCGGCATGACTTTGAGGATGCCCGCATTGTTGACCAGCACGTCGACTTTACCCAGTTGCGCTTCGGTTTCATCAAACAGGCGGCGTACATCTTCGGCACTGGCAACATCTGCCTTTATCGCGATGGCCTGGTGTCCGGCCTGACGCAATTGGGCAACCAGAGCCGTGGCTTCGTTGGCGCTGTTGGCATAATTGATTGCGACGGCGAAACCTTCGGTGGCCAGTTGTTTGGCAATAACAGCGCCGATGCCGCGGGAGGCGCCAGTGATAATGGCAACTTTCAAATTGTGAGTCGTCATGGCTGTCATTCCTTGTGTCAGTGGGGGGTGTTTGCTGGGGACGAGGCTAATTTCACATGTTTACTCTTGGTGTTAAATGCATGAAAGTTGGCTTAACTGTTCAATAAATACCAACAATCAAAAAGAGGGCGTTCAGCGTGGATCAAGTCAAGGCGATGAAAGCCTTTGTGCGGATTTATGAGCGCAGCAGCTTCACGAAAGCCGCCGATGACTTGAACCTGCCGCGGGCGACGCTGACCCATACCCTGAATCAATTCGAGGCCTGGCTTGGTACGCGTCTGCTGGAACGCAGTACGCGAAAAGTGCGCCCTACGCTTGATGGCGAGGCGTACTACCAGCGTTGCGTGCAGTTATTGGCGGAACTGGAGGAGGCCGAGCTGGCATTTCGCGGCGTGGCCCCCAAAGGCCAGTTGCGCGTAGATTTGCATGGCACTTTGGCCAAACACTTCGTTATCCCGGCGTTGCCGCAGTTTATGGCCCGGTATCCGGAGATAGAGTTGTCCATCAGCGAGGCCGATCGCTTTGTCGACCTGATTACCGAAGGTGTGGACTGTGTCCTGCGTGCCGGAACCCTTGGTGATTCGGCATTGATTGGCAAGCGTGTGGCCAACCTTGAACAGATCACCTGTGCAAGTCCGGGGTATCTGCGCCAATACGGTGTACCGAAAAGCCTCGACGACCTGGGCCATCACCGCGCCGTGAATTACGTCTCGCGCACCACCGCTAGGCAGTTTCCGTTTGAGTTCATGGTCGATGGCCAAGTCAAGGAAGTGGTCATTGAGGGGGCGTTGTCGGTGTTTGGTGCAGAAGTTTATGCGGCGTCGGCAATTGCCGGGCTCGGCATCATCCAGTGCCCGCATTACCGGATGAAAACGCAGATATCCCAAGGCCTGGTGCAGAAAATTCTCGCCGAAACGCCACCGCCACCGATGCCGGTTTCTGTGCTTTACCCGCAGAACCGGCACATGTCGCCACGGGTTCGGGTATTTGTCGACTGGTTGAGCGAAATATTCGCCGATGCATCGTGAGGGCATCGTGAGGGCATCGCGACGGCGCGTCTGAGTGCTTATTTCAGGATGAGCGGCCAACGTTCGTTCAGAAGGGCGGGTAATCCCCCCATTTTTAGCATTCACCAAGCATAGAGGTCAGGCGGGGCAGTCCCTTTTTTACCCGGCAGATGATTGGGTGACTGATTTTAATCATGGTGTCCGTGAGTGGTTTATCGGTATGCGATCGGCAGTAAATATTCAAAGAGCGGCGGATTTTTAATCTGTTCACCCCGTTGGCCGTTGATATCAACCACGGATCGGCACTCATCGATAAGGCCAACGCAGTGCTCTTGGGCGCTCTGACAATTTGGCTTTGCACATGGGGGCAAGCGGACCCCTCAACTACCAGATCTACCTGCTTCGAAAAATCTAGTTCCCTGGCGAGAGGTTTCGTCGTTGGTATAGGAAACGTCCTAAATCATTTCCTTCTGAGAAACTTAAAACTTACGCCATCCACGGGCGCTCCTAGGCATTTTTCTACGAGTTGCCCCTGTCAAAAGGCTTTGGCTCACACAGCAAGGTTTGCGAACCACGGATGGAGCAAGCATGTCGGCATGTCACCTCGCTGTAAGGTTTTACTTTTCGTCTCTGCTGGTTGGTTTGGCCGGGGTGAGTTCCGCTGTGGCTGAATCGGGCCCGACGCCGGGTGATCAGGATCTGATTCGCGATCGTCAAGAACGTCTGCTCGAAGAGCAACGGCGCCGGCTTGAGGAGCTTCAGGAGCTTCCCGGCAAACAGATTTCTCTTACGGCTCCAGCTCAGCCAGCCGACAGTCGCTGTTTCCCCATAGAAGAAATCGAGCTCAAGGGCGCCGACAGCCTGTCCGCCAGTGAGCGCGAATCGGTGTTCCAGTCCTATATCGGCCAGTGTCTGGGCGTGTCTCAGCTCAATGAACTACTCAAGGTCATCACCAACCGATATATCGACAGGGGTTTGGTGACCAGTCGTGCTTACTTGCCGCAGCAGGACCTTTCCCAAGGGCATCTGCAAGTCCTGGTGGTTGAAGGCAAGCTTGAAAGTTTCAAGGGCGACGACAACAGCAAGCTATCCAGCCGCGAATTGGCCATGAGCTTTCCCGGTCAGCCTGGTAATCAGCTGGATTTGCGGGAAATCGAGCAGGCGATTGATCAGCTCAACCGCTTGCCATCCAACCAGGCACAAATGGAACTGGCACCGGGCAGTGAGGTGGGGGGGAGTGCGGTAGTGGTCAAAAACGCGCCGCAAAAGCCCTGGCGTGTCGGCTTGTCGCGTACTAACGACGGTCAGAAAAGTACCGGTGAACAGCAGTGGGGCACGGGGTTTGAGTGGGACAGCCCGCTGGGTCTGGCCGATCAATTGGTGCTGCGTGGGGGCCACGATGCAATCAGCGACCACCGGAAAACGTCGAAAAATGCGAGCTTCTACTACAACCTGCCGTGGGGCTGGTGGAACTTCGCTTATACCTACAGCCAAAGCGATTATCGCTCGGTCGGCCAGGCCAATACGTTTGATTTCAAACAAACCGGGGACAGTGCAAACCATCAACTGCGTGCCGAACGGGTGGTCCATCGCGACGCGATGAGTAAAACCTCCCTCAACACCGGTCTGGCGCATATGCGTTCCAATAACTACGTAAGCGATTCACGACTGCGCAACAGCAGCCACCGTCTTAGCGAATTCCAGGTTGGCATCAACCACGGTCGACGTATCGCGAGTTCCTTCGTCAACCTCGATGTCGGTATGCAAAACGGTATCGGCGCCTTCGATGCCCAGGGGGAGCACAGCCCCGAGCGGGGCATGCCAGAGGCCCGCTACCGCAAATACACCGCGACCATCAGCTATTTACAGCCTTTCAAGCTGTGGGGTGAGTCCTTCAGCTTTACCAGTATGGCCACCGGTCAACGCAGTGAGGATGTGCTGTTTAGTCCACAACGCTTAAGCCTGGGCGGTACAGCCTCGGTACGGGGCTACAAGGACCAGCAACTGTCCGGCGACAGCGGAGGTTACTGGCGCAATGACCTGCGCTGGTGGCGTCCGGTGACGTGGGGGTGGCTGCGCCCGGTATTTACCGATTACGGCACCAGCCTTGGCTACGACCAGGGCGTGATTCGCCACGGGCGTTACAACCGCGAGGTACATGGCCGGGTCTCCAGCAATTCGCTGGAGTTGTTTGCCCGGGGCCGCAACCTCAGCACCAGCGTGACCTTTGCTCATTCCCTGGAACGACCGGATGTGCTCACCGAGCGTGAAGCGCCGATCTACTTCCGTATGGATTTCTTTCTTTAATTCAACGCTTCGTTGTATCGAGAAACTGACATGGACGACCGTCACCTGGCCTTTTTGGCTCGCCAGCCCTCCGCGGCCCTGCAACCCCGAGAATCCTTCCTGGGCATGCCCAAGCGTGGCCTGGCCTTTATTCTGGCCAACGCGATGTTCTGGCAGCCACTGCTGGTGCAGGCCGAAGGTATCGTCGTCAGCGGGCCAGGCACCAGTCTGCAAACAGCGGGTAATGGCGTCCCGATCATCAATATTGCAGCACCCAATGGCAGCGGGCTGTCGCATAACCAGTTCAATGATTACAACGTCGGTGCCAATGGCCTGATCCTCAACAACGCCACCGACCGCACCCAGTCGACACAACTGGGCGGCATCATCCTCGGCAACCCGAACCTGCATGGCAATGCTGCCAACATCATCCTCAACGAAGTCAGCGGCGGCAGCCCTAGCCAGCTGCGCGGCTATACCGAAGTGGCGGGGCAGTCGGCCAAGGTGATCGTGGCCAACCCCTACGGCATTACCTGTAATGGCTGCGGTTTTATCAACACTCCTAGCGTCACCCTGAGCACCGGCAAGCCCGTCCTGGATAACGGCCACCTGGATCGTTATCAGGTGGATGGCGGCGCCGTGACCATCGACGGTCAGGGCTTGAACGCGAGCAACGTTGACAGCTTCGAAATCATCACCCGCACAGCCAGAATCAATGCGCAGATCAATGCACGCAATTTGACCGTCATTGCCGGGCGTAATGACGTCAGTGCCCAGACTCTTGCCATCACCGCTCGGGTCGACGACGGCAGTGCAAAACCTGAATTGGCCATCGATTCATCTGTACTGGGCGGCATGTATGCAGGTGCTATCAAGCTGGTAGGTACGCAAGCGGGTGTCGGCGTGAAGCTGGACGGCACCCTGGCGGCCAGTGGTGGCGATATTGTGCTCGACGCCAATGGGCATTTGCGCATGGCCCAAGCCTCGGCAAGTGGGGCTATCAATGTCAAAGCGGCGAGCCTCGATGCCCAGGGCCCGGTCGATGCTGGCACTCGGCTTGATGTACAAACCACAACGGCACTGAACAACCAAAAAAGCCTCGCCGCACGGGACAGCATTACCCTCAGCAGTGGTGGCCAGTTGACCAATAACGGCATCATCGAAGCCGGGGTCAACGCAGACAACACCCGCAATACCACAGGTGATATCAGCCTTTCAGCAGCCAATCTAAGCAATACCAATAGCATAGTTGCCAGTCGTGCCTTGACGGTGGCCGCCACACAAACGCTGGACAACCAAACGGGTACGTTAAGCGGCCCGAAAACATCGGTCACTGCCGGTCACCTCGATAACCGTGGGGGCCGCATCCTCGGCACTGACACACTCAACGTCAACGCTACCCGCCTGGACAACCGAGCCGATGGCTTGCTGCACAGCACTAACAGCGCAGACGTCACGGTACTGGCGGCTCTGGAAAACCAAAATGGCCGAGTGATTGGCCTCAACGACTTGAAACTCAACGCTGGTCAACTGACCAACGACAAGGGCCTGATCGCCAGCACCGAGCGGGCCAGCGTGACGGCCGGACACCTGAGCAACCGGTCGGGTGAACTATCGGCCAGCCAAACCCTTATCACTACCACGACCCTGGACAACCGCTCAGGCACGTTGTTGGGCAGCAACCTTAACGTGACGGCCAGCGGCGCAATCGATAATCGTCTCGGCATTTTTTCTGCTGTTGACTGGCTGACAGTTCAGGCCGCCAGCCTGGATAACAGTGGCCAAGGTTCTTTGTCCAGCCAGGTCGGCTTGACCGCATCCATCACCGGTCTGCTCGACAACCGCAACAAAGGCAATCTGGTCAGTCAGGGGGCTCAGCAGATCACGACTGGTCAGTTGTACAACTCCCAGGCAGGACTGATCTCCAGCAAAACAGGCCTGACGTTGCACAGCGATGCCCTGGTCAATCACGCAGGCCTGGTGATCGCTGATGGAGCACTGACCCTGAGGGGTGGCCGCGTTGATAACAGCCAAAAAGGCGTTATCAGCAGCAAGGCAGGTGCCCGTGTTGAGTTGGACCGTCTGGATAACACCGGCGGCAAACTGAGCAGCGAGGGTCTTTTGGCCCTCAATGCCAACCAGATCGAAAACGGCGCCGGGCGGATCAGTGCCAAGGGCGGTCTGCAGGTCACGGTTGGTGTCCTGAATCAACAAGGTGGTGAGCTGGTCAGCGAAGGTGCACTGGCACTCAAAACCACCACGCTGGACAACCGCAACGGCGGCCTGATCGCCGCTGATAAAGGCGTGGCCCTGCACGGCCAAACTCTGCTCAATCAGCGAGGCGAGATTTCCAGCCAGGCCAAGGTACTGCTGGCTGCTGATTTTCTGAATAACAGTGGCGGTAAAGTGATTGCCGACAGCGGCCTGAACCTGACGGTGCAACGGCTTCTCAATCAGAACAAAGGGCTGCTGGCAGGTCGCGAAGGGCTGGTATTGAACGGTGGCCAGCTGGATAACAGCTCGGGTGGACGCCTCACCAGCCAAAAAAATATTCAAGTCAATTTGACTGAGGATCTGCTTAACCATTTCCAGGGCGAACTTGTCAGCGAGGGAAACCTGAGAGTAAACGCTGCCAGTCTGGATAATGGCCAGGGCGGTATTCTCTCCGCAGCCAAGGCGTTGTCGGTCACCACTCGGGGCCTATTGAATAATCAGGCCGGCAAACTGCTGGCGGATGGTACGGCCAGCCTGTACAGCGGCGACCTTAACAACAGCCAGGGCGGTGTCATCAGTGCCAGAAACAGCATTGATATCCTCAGCGCGAACCTGGACAACAGTCAGCAAGGCAGTATTAAAAGTGACGCCGGGATCACCCTTGATGGCGGTCAACTGAACAACAGCCAGCAAGGTTCGATCTTCGCCAAGTCCACGGTTAACGCAACGCTGACCGGACTGGATCAACACGATCGGGGCGAACTGGTCAGCAACACGGGCATCAATCTGAACCTCAATCATGGGGTTTTGATCAACCGCAACCGAGGATTGATTGCGACACCAGGGCAGTTGCTGCTAAGCAACTTGGGCGTGGTCGACAACAGCCAGGGCGGCGAGATTTCCAGCACGCAGTCATTTGTGCTGGCGGCAGATTCGCTGAACAACCGAGGCGGCAAGGTCATCAGTGCCGATAGCCTTCAACTGCACGTGGCCCATGCACTGGATAACAGTGTCAAAGGGGTGCTGTCGGCGCAGAACGTATTACAAGTGGCGACCGCCAGCCTGGACAACCGGTCCGGTGGGGCGCTCGCCAGTCATGGCGACCTCAACCTCAAGGTTGAGGGGGTTCTGGACAATCGCAACCAAGGCATGATCACGGCCGCGACCACACTTGAAGTGGCCTCCGGGTCATTGAACAACAGCGACAAGGGGCGACTCTTCGCCGGTGCCCACCTGACCCTCAACACGGGAGCGCTGGACAATCGCCAGGGCGGCAGTTTAGCCAGCGATGGCTCCATGATTGTCACGGCTGGCAACGTGGATAACCGTGAAGGGGTAATCGGCAGCCAGCGGGCGTTGAATCTGACCACCGCTGACCTTGAAAACAGCGCAGGCCTGATCAACAGCCAAGGCGATCTTGCTTTAGCGGGTCAACACGTGACCTCAAGCCAGGGCGGGGAAATCTCGGCCAAGGGCGACCTGGAACTCACCGTTCAACAGTTGATTCAGCGCCAGGGTCGCCTGGTCGGCGAGCGTGCCGTGGCCATTGACCTGCAAGGCGGGGATCTGGACAACAGGGGTGGTTTGATCAGGGCCAACGGCCCGCTGACCTTTGCACGTCTGGTCGCCCTGACCAACCGTGAACACGGGGAAATCTCCAGTCAGAACGCATTCACCCTGGGGGCGAAACACATCGATAACGGTGATCGCGGCGTCATCCTCAGCACCGACCAATTGCGCCTTGAGGCTGGGCATGTGGTCAACTCCGACCACGGCTTGATCTCCGGCTGGAATGGCCTGAAGGTGATTGGCGACAGCTTGGACAACAGCGTCCAAGGCACCCTGTCGAGCAAGGACGGCACCCTGCAGGTTGTCCTCACAGATGCTTTGGATAACCACGACGCGGGCGCGCTGGTCAGCCAGGGCAAGCAACATGTCAGTGCCGCGAGCCTGAATAACAACCAGGGCATTATTTCGGGCCAGGATGACCTAACGCTCAGCATCGCGGGTGGTCTGGACAACAGTAATGACGGTTTGATTTCGTCCGCAAGAGATCTGGATTTCAACCACGTGCGGACTGAGCTGAGCAACCGTAACGGCAAAGTCAACGCTGCCAATATCACCCTCACAGGTCGGAGCGTGGACAACAGCGCTGGGCAACTGATCAGCCAGGGAACCCTCAAAGGCACCTTGAGCGGTGCATTGATCAACGCCAATAACGCGCGCTTGGCCAGTGGTGCGGCCCTGCTGCTCATTGCGGCCAGTCTGGATAACCGTGGCGGTCAACTGGCCAGCCAGGATCAGCTTGATCTGACTCTCACCAACGGTGATCTGGACAACCGCGACCAAGGCACCCTGGCCAGCCAGAAAGACCTGGTTATCAAACTGTTGGCTGGTGATGTACACAACCAGCAGGCCGGTTTGATCTTCAGTCAAAAAGGTCGACTCGACCTGGCTGCCCGCGCCCTCAACAACCAGCAAGGCACGCTGCAAAGCCAGGCCGATAATAGTCTGCACCTTGGTGATGCCTTGAATAACCAGGGCGGCAAGGTCGACAGCCTGAGCGCCAATGTGAACCTTGAAGCGGCCAGTATCGCCAACGATGCAGGCGGTGTGCTCAACAGCAACAAGGGCTGGATAAAACTGGTCACCGGCTTGTTCGACAACAGCGGTGGGATCACCCAGGCGCAATCCCTGGATATCGACGCCACAGGCGGACTGCTCAATCAGATGGGGCACTTATCTGCACTGGGCGGCGAAAACCGCATTGTTACCAGTACGTTCAATAATCAGGGCGGTGGTATCTATGCCGATACCCGGCTCAAAGTCACGGCTGAGCACTTCGACAACCAAGGGACAACTGAAGGAAACGGAGGAAAAGTCGGTGCGAAGGACATCGAGTTCAGTCTTGCGGGATCTTTGAGCAATAGTTTCGGCTTGATCGAAAGCGATGAAACGCTGCGTCTAGCCGCGCGTGATATCAGCAACGTAAACGGCACCTTGCGGGCCATGGGGCGCACGGGCACCTCGTACATCAGCGCTTCGGGCCAGCTGGATAATCGTTTTGGTGTGCTCGAAAGCACCAACCCATACCTCAACCTGCAAGCATCAGCGCTGGACAACAACGGTGGTCGCGTCCTGCACAGCGGCAGCGGTAAATTTGACCTGGCTTCAGATCAAGTCACCCGCGCGGGCGGCAGCTTCGTGACCAATGGCCAGCTGGATATCAAGGCGGCGAGCTGGACCAACAGCAGTGTCATCCAGGCCGGTCGCCTGAACCTTGATATCGGTCAGTTCACTCAGACAGCCAGCGGTCAGTTGCTGGGCTCGCAACGTTTGAGCGGCAAAGGTGACACCTGGATCAACGAAGGTCTCCTGGCCAGTGACGGTAGCCTTGAGCTGACCCTTACCGGTGACTACAGCGGCAACGGTCGCATCAGCAGTCTGGGCGACATGCACCTTGCCAGCTCCAGCATGAACCTGGGCGACACCGCCCGCATTGCCAGTGGCGCCACTACCCACATCAACAGCACGACCTTGAACAACCATGGCCGCCTGACATCGGCAGGCGACCTGACGGTCAACGCCAGTAAATTGAACAACTACGGCACCCTGGGTGGTGCCGAAAAGGTGCGGTTGAACGCTGTTCACCTGGGCAACGACCAAGGCCTGATTTTCAGCGGCAACGACATGACGGTGCGGGTCAATGACTTCAGCAACCGCTTCGGCGATGTCTACAGCCTGGGTGGCCTGGACATCGCACGTGATGACGCGAACGGCCGCAGTGCCCTGATCGAAAATATTTCCGGCACCCTGGAAAGCATCGGCGATATGCGTCTGCTGGCGGGCAGCCTGAGTAACCGCCGCGATCAATTCAGTACAGAAAAGAAACTGGTATCGGGCAACATCAACGTCTACTCCAACGATTTCTGCAAGGGTAAAGGCTGCTCGCTCAGTTTCACCTCGGTAGAGCGCTATGAAGATGTGATAACCGGCAGTTCGGCCTCGGCGTTTATTAACGCAGGGGGGGATCTGACAGTGGGCAGTCAAACCTTCGACAACCTCTACAGCTCGGTATCGGCGGCAAAAAACATCCTTATCAACACTGATGTCCTGAACAACACCGGTGCTGCGGGAGGGGAGGTACGCCATCTGAATTCGGCGATGTATACCCGTGATCGTGGTTTCTACAACACCTTCATCAGCCGCCGTGACCAATTCAACCAGTACAACAACCCAACTTCGGCAAACTACCGCCCGGGTGACATGACCGTAGCTCAGGTCATGGCCGGTATCGGCAACTTTATCGAGACCAGCACCTATGTCGTACCGACCTCGGGGAGTGTTATTGCCCAGGCGGTTATCCAGGCGGCAGGCTCCGTCGCGGTCAATGCCGCGCAACAACTCAACAACAGCGTCATCCGCCCGAACGCCACGGATATCAACAATCCCGAGCGAAACCACAACACCAGTTCCGATGTATTTGCCTCGACTGTGAAGCCAGCGATCACCGCGCAACTGCCACCCGATCTGGCACAACAGCAAGTCAATCCGGTGACCTTGCCGGGATTTAGCCTCCCCACCGGGCAAAACGGCTTGTTTCGGCTAAGTGGTCAGCAAGCCACTGATGACGCTGCGAACAATGCTCCCAAAGGTGGCGGCGATTTCAGCGTCACAGGCCGCCAAATTGCCGCGCAAGACCGCGAAAAAACACTGGGCTACAACGCTGCCCAGGAACGGGGTTTTACCCTCGATACACCGCCGGTAACAGCCACGGTGAATGGTCAGGGGCCGTTGGTTCTGGAGACCAATACGCACAGCGTCACTCGGGTGCAAGGCCTGCCAGAAACCCCTGCGGCGGATAATAGCCACAAGTATCTGATCGAAACCAACCCGGCACTTACCGACCTCAAGCAGTTCATGAGTTCCGACTACCTGCTCGACAAGCTGGGTATGACTCCGGACGCAACCCATCGTCGTCTGGGCGATGGGCTTTATGAGCAACGGCTGATTCGTGAAGCGGTAGTTGCCCGCACCGGTCAGCGTTACATCGAGGGGATTACCAGCGACGATGCGCTGTTCCGCTACCTGATGGACAACGCCATTTCATACAAGGACACGCTGAAGCTTCAACTTGGCGTTTCCCTGACCGCCGAACAAGTGGCGGCACTGACCCACGATATTGTGTGGATGGAAGAGGCTCAGGTTAACGGCCAAAAAGTCCTGACCCCGGTGCTTTACCTGGCCCAGGCCAACAACCGCCTGGCCCCTAACGGCGCGCTGATCCAGGGCCAGGATGTCAGCCTGATCTCCGGTACTGACCTGCACAACAGCGGCACATTGCGGGCCACGCACAACTTGAACATGGTGGCCAACACCCTCGACAACAGCGGCCTGATGCAGGCCGGCAACCGTCTGGACATGCTCGCCACCGACTCCATCAGCAACAGCCGTGGCGGGGTAATTGCGGGGCGCGAAATCGATGCAACCGCGCTGACCGGCGACATTCTCAACGAACGCACCGTCACCACCTTCAAGCGTGAAGGCGATGGCTATCAGTTGCGCAATGACGTGGTGAGCAACGCCTCCCGCTTTGAAGCCACGGACACCCTCAAACTCAACGCTGGGCGCGATATCGCGAGCATCGGCAGCACCCTCAAAACCGGTGCCGATGCGTCCATTGTCGCCGGGCGCGACGTGGTAATTGCCAGCAGGGCTGAAGAAGACAGCTACGACTACCAGCGCCGGCGCAGCAGCGGCACCGAACAAACTATCCAACAACACGCCTCGGCAGTGGATATCGGTGGTGACTTGAGCATCGATGCTCGGCGGGATATCGCCGTAATCGCCAGCACCGTCAGTGCTGCTAAAGACTTGAGCGTCACAGCCGGGGAAAGCTTGACCCTGGCCGCTGCTGCCAACGAAAACCATGATTACGCCAAAGAGAAAAAAGGCAAAACCAAGACCAACACCCAGTCGGACCAGGTGACCCAGCAGTCTGCCGAACTGAGCGCCGGTGGCGACCTGCTAGCTATTGCGGGAACAGACCTGACGCTGATGGCGAGCAAGATCAGTGCAGGCAACGAGGCCTATCTTCATGCTGATAACGAGTTGAGCCTGTTGGCTGCGCAGGACAGCAACTACTCGTTTTATGACATGAAAAAGAAGGGCGGTTGGGGGAGTAAGAAAACCAAGCGAGATGAAGTTACCGACATCAAAAACATCGGTAGCGAAATCAAGACCGGTGGTGACCTGACCCTAAGCAGTGGCGGTGATCAGCTTTATCAAGGGGCCAGGCTCAACAGCGGTAACGATATCGCGATCGATAGCGATGGGACGGTTACTTTTGAGGCGGTTAAAGACTTGCATCAGGAGAGTCACGAAAAGAGTAACAACAATGCATTTTGGGTTTCATCCAAAGGCCAGGGCAACACCGACGAAACCTTACGTCAGACCCAGATGATTGCCGAAGGCAGCATTGCGATCAAAGCTGTTGATGGCCTGAAGATCGATATCAGACAGGTTGACCAACAATCGGTCAGCCAGTCCATCGACGCGATGGTCGAGGCTGACCCTCAACTGGCCTGGCTCAAGGATGCAGAAAAACGTGGCGATGTGGATTGGCGTCAGGTCAAGGAAATCCACGACAGCTTCAAATACAGCCACTCGGGGCTGGGTCCGGCTTCGCAGATCATTATCGCTATTGTGATGGCGGCCGTGATTGGGCCTATGGCGATGGGAGCCATGGCCGGTGCGACAGGGGCTGCGGTTGCCGCCGGAACAATGACGGCGGGCACCGCGGCTGGGCTGTCAGCGGCTGCAGGAGCAGTGACCGCAGGCGCGGCAACGAATGCCACCGTTAGTACCGTCAATAATCGCGGAAATCTTGGTGCGGTGATCAAGGACGTCACGTCATCCGATGCGATGAAGGGCTATGCGATATCAGGTGTTACCGCTGGTGTGACGGCTGGCTATTTTGACGACTTGACGGCAAGCAAAACCAATACGGGCACAGGCAAGGTCAATGTCCCCCTCAACACCTGGAAAGGCGCTGGGCAATTTGCAGCCAACCAGACGCTGCAAAATGGCACCTCCCTGGCCTTGAGCAAGGCCTTGGGGCAGGGTGGCAACGTCAGCGATGCCTTGAAAAGTGCGCTATTCAACACCTTGGCGGCGGCCAGTTTCAACGCTGTTGGCGATTACACCCAGGGTGTGTTTGCCGATGGCTCAGGGCCAAAGGTCGCAATTCAGGCCATGGTCGGAGGTTTGCTGGCAGAAGCCACGGGCGGAGACTTTAAAACCGGTGCCTTGGCAGCAGGTGCCAACGAGGTGTTGGTTGGTCACTTGAATGACTTGGTCAATGGTGATGAAAAACTGCTGACCATGAGTTCGCAGATCGTTGGTGTGCTGGCGGCTGCCGCTCAACATGATGTGGACGCCAGCAAGCTGGAGAAAGGCAAATGGATTGCGCAGAACCTGACGCAGTACAACTTCCTTAACCATCTGCCGCCTGGCTTGGTTGAGTATGGACAAGCGGCAACTACCCTCGCAGCAGATATGCAAAGCAAGGGCGCTACGGGTGATGAAATAGCTCAGGCGCAACTGGAGTTGGCCCGAGGGCAAGGGTTTGATGGTGTCCAACCGGCTAGTGAGTTAGTTGAGGCTTGGGGCATGTTTATGGCCGGCGAGCTCACAGGGGCGGCTCTCGCGGGTATATTGTGGCGCCTCGGGTCTTGGGGGGTAAAAGGCGCTGAAATAACTACGCTAGCGAACAAACCTTTAGGTCTTGGTTCGACGGGTAGGTCTGCACCTGCTAACTTGAGTGAAAAGCTTGCAATGGAGCAGGCTATTTCGAACCCTGCTGCTGGTCGCCCACTGACTGTCCCAATGACTGATCCCCGATGGCCGGCAAATGATGGTTGGGTGAAATCGGCCCAAAATATAAATGGAATCGAAATTCACTATGTAAGAAACTCCATAACTGGAGCCATTGATGATTTCAAATTTAAGTGAGTAAAACTATGCTTGCCTTATGTCAGGCTAATCTCGGTAGTGCTATTCCAGCCAAGGAGCGCTATTTGGGTGAGGTTGATCAAACTGACTACTCCCCTTTAAGTATTGGTGGGAGTTATGTGGTGTATGGTCTGCTGTGTGTTTTTGAACGAGTGGATTTTTTAGTTCGAGCGCCTGAGCAACCACCTTTCTGGGCTCCGAGCAGTCTGTTTCAGTTGGTTGATGCTAGAATTCCAGCCGGCTGGCAGCTTTGTATTACGCAAACGCGCCCTGATTATAAGTGTCTTTTTGAAGCTTTTAAAATTAGCCATGTTATAGGCTATCCGCTACTGGTTAATGAGTATGAGCATTATATAGGGGTTGTTGAACGGGACCCAGTGGAAGTACTGCGATTCCTGGAAGAAGTGGAGCGCATAGCAGAACCATGGGGTTAGGGTATGGTCAGCATATAATTGGTGGTTTGGGAGGTGGAGATGTCCTCCTAGTTTGTGCTGATTAAAACTCAAATGGTGTGAAAGTAACTGGGGCCTATCTAATAACTGTTAACTTCGTTTGTGCTGCCCTCAGCGGAGCGGTATTGAAAGGCGTTTTTTCTCGTGCGACAGCTATTCAAGACTATCTATTTTAATAGTGCTGACTACGAGACCCAGCACAAAGCTTTCAGCCAAGGCAGGTTCTTAGCCTTTGAGAGTTAACTTAGGGAACACCAAGAGCCCAACCCGAGCTCTTGCGTGACTCCCATTAATTGCATGCGTTGCGTCAGGCTGGTAGTGATTTCCCAGCGCGGCCCTCCCTTAAACCCCTTTGGTATTCGGCAGCAAGATGGTCAATACCCCCAGCAGCGGCAGGTAGGAACAGAGTCCATACACATACTCGATGCCCTGGATGTCCGCCAGATGCCCCAGCAACGCGGCGCCAATCCCGCCAAAACCGAACATCAAGCCGAAGAACACACCGGCAATCATGCCGACGTTACCGGGTACCAGTTCCTGGGCATAGACGACGATGGCAGAGAACGCCGACGCCAGAATAAATCCAATAACCATGCTCAATACGCCTGTCCAGAACAGGTCCACATAAGGCAAGGCCAGTGTAAAAGGGGCTGCCCCCAGGATCGAGAACCAGATGACTTTTTTGCGCCCGATCCTGTCGCCAATCGGGCCACCAAAGAAGGTACCTGCTGCCACTGAGCCGAGGAACAAGAACAGGTAAAGTTGAGAGCTGGCCACTGACAGGTGAAATTTCTCGATAAGGTAGAACGTGAAATAACTGGTAAAGCTGGTCATGTAGAAGTATTTGGAGAACACCAGCATTGCGAGCACCACCAGTGCAAACGTTACTCGTCCCTTGGACAGGCCGTGGCTCGCCTGGCTGCCCTGTTTAAGCTTGAACAGGGCCAGGTGGTTGCGATACCAGCGGCTCAAGCCGTACAGCACGAAGATGGCGAAGGCGGCAAACAGGCCAAACCAGGCGACATGCCCCTGGCCATAAGGGATCACGATGGCCGCAGCCAGCAGCGGGCCGAATGCGCTACCGGCGTTGCCGCCGACCTGGAAGGTTGACTGGGCCAGGCCATAGCGCCCGCCTGACGCCAGTCGCGCTACACGGGAGGCCTCGGGGTGGAAGGTCGATGAGCCGATGCCGACAAGGGCGGAGGCCACCAGGATCGACGCAAAGCTGGCGGCAAAGGCCAGCAGCAGGATGCCGATCAAGGTGCACACCATGCCCGCCGGCAGCAGCCAGGGTTTGGGGTGGCGATCGGTGTGATAACCCACCCAGGGCTGCAGCAGGGAGGCTGTCAGCTGGAAGGTCAAGGTAATCAGCCCCACCTGGGTAAAGCTGAGCCCATAGTTGGCCTTGAGCATGGGATAGATCGAGGGAAGCACGGCCTGGATCAGGTCGTTGATCAAATGTGCCAGCGCGCAGGCGCCGATCACCTTCATGACCAGCGGGCTCGCTTGTTGGGCCACTGAGGCTGACGCAGACGCAGACGCAGACGCAGACGCAGAGGCCGGGGATGCGGTTGTTGTAGACATGGCAAATCTTCCGGGGCGATAGGGGTGCGAGCTCAATGCTCGACGCTATCCTAGAATTCGCCTGCATGCCTGTCTCGCTGTATAAGGGAGCAAACCATCGCAAAAGGGGCGTCGCGATCAAACCACTCAATGATTTTTTGCTGGAGATCGATCGGAGCAACTGGACGGTGATCGGCAGCGCGACCGATTATCCTCAGGACTGGATCATCCCGGGCCATACTCATGAGAAGCATCAACTGCTGTATGCCATTGCAGGTGTCATGGTGGTTTACAGCGAGTCGAGCCAGTGGACCGTTCCCTCCAATCGGGGGGTGTGGATGCCCAGCGGCAGGGTTCATTCGATCCGCTGTGTGGGGCCGCTGAAAATGCGCAGTGTGTTTGTGCGACCCGATGCACTTGTGGACCTGCCTGCCGAGATAAGGGCCGTGAGCATCTCGCCGCTGTTGAGCGAGTTGATCAAGGTTGCCGTGGGCCTGAAGCTGCCATATACCGCGCACACCCGCGAAGGTCGGGTGATGCAGCTGATTCTGGACGAGTTGGCTCTACTGCCCGCATTACCCTTGCATCTGCCCCGGCCAGCCGATCATCGCATCAACGATATTTGCCTCAGGTTGCAAAAAAATCCCGCCGACAGTTCGACGCTGGCTGACTGGAGTACCCATCTGGGCCTCGACGAAAAAACCATCCAGCGCCTGTTTCGCAAGGAGACCGGCATGACCTTCGGCCAGTGGCGCCAGCAGGCACGTTTGCTGCTGGCGGTTGAGCGCATGGCGGTGGGGGAGAAGATTATCGATGTGGCGTTTTCACTGGGGTATGAAAGTCCGAGTGCGTTCACCAACATGTTCAAAAAGCAGTTCGGCAAAACTCCCAGCCATTTTTTCAAATAGTCTTTCGCTCGCTGCTACGAACCGCTACACACCTTGGCAGCAACCGGGTCGTCGGGGATAAACGAGTCCTTGGCTGAGGGTTTAAGCACCACGTAGCCGCGGCGCCAAGGCTGGTCATCGACCATGCTCCAGCGATGCCCCGTACCGGTGTTGTCTTCGGCGATCAGCACTTCGCCCGGATGCAGGGTGAATTTTTCGCCATTGCGGGTCGCGAATGCCAGCGTGCCCGACAACGTGATGACGTACTGCGGCTCCGGGTCGTTGTGCCAGTCATAGGAAGCATGCGCCGGGCTTTGCTTGAAATGGATGGCGGTCACGTCGTTGCGCATGTTCTGGTCGATACGGCCTTGCAGAACATGGGAGGCGTTGTCCGCACCCGTACACAATTTGTAGGCCTTGATGGTGTCGGTAGTGGAGGTGGCGGCCTGGGCACCGCTCAGGCCAGCCAGGGTAATGGCGACAGCCGCTGCCGTGCGCAGGCCCAGGCGGTGGATTGCAGTGCGCTGCGGTGCGCGAGTGTGCTTATGCATGGAGCAGGGTTCCCTTGTGCTGAATTGACGTGACAGGCAGCCATGTTCTGCGGGGGAGCGGCTCTGGACAATTAACAATTTGTTTATGGGTTATAAAAGCCCGGCTGATCGAGACGGACTTTTGGTGAGCGCTGATGGGGTTGGTTGCCCGCTCATGCCATTGCCAGCATTCAGCGTTACTGCAAATGTGCCTTGAGTTCTTGCGAGGCTTGCAACATGGCAGAGCGCACTGCAGGCACCTGGCTGACCACGTTCAAAAGACCAAAGTCGTGAATCATGCCGTTATAGCGAACCGCAGTGACCGGTACTCCTGCCTGATCCAGCTTGCGGGCGTAGGCTTCGCCTTCGTCACGCAGTACATCGGCACTGGCGGTTTGTACCAGTGCAGGTGGCAGCCCCTTCAACTGATCCACCGATGCGCGAAGTGGCGAGGCGTAGAGGTCGGCACGTTGCTTGGGGTCGGTGGTGTAGTTGTCCCAGAACCACTTCATCATGTTGCGGGTGAGAAAGTGGCCCTCGGCAAATTGCTTGTAGGATCCGGTATCAAAGTTGGCATCAGTCACTGGCCATAGCAGCACCTGGTATTTGATCGCCGGTGTGCCTTTGTCTTTGGCCATCAGGCTGACCACAGCGGCCATATTGCCGCCCACGCTGTTGCCTGCAACGGCCAGGCGTTTGCCGTCTACATTGATTTCGCTGCCGTGCTCGGCCACCCACTGGGTTGCCGCGTAGGCCTGGTTGATGGCTGTCGGGTACCTGGCTTCGGGGGAGGGGGTGTAGTCAACATACACCGCCACTGCCCCGGAACCCGCGACCAGGTCGCGTATCAGGCGCTCGTGGGTCGGGTAGTCTCCCAGCACCCAGCCGCCACCGTGGAAGTACATGAACACGGGCAAGATGCCTTTCACGCCTGCCGGGCGCACGATGGTCAGGTTGATATCCTGACCCTCGACGGAAATGGTCTTTTGGCTGATATCGGCTTTGGGCAGAGTCAGCTCTACCCCCGACTGGGCACTCGCCAGCACCGCACGCGCATTTTCAGGCGAGAGCTTCTCGATGGGTGTGCCGCCACTGGAATTCAATGCATTAAGGAAGTTCCGGGTGTTGTGTTCAATACCGGTGTCAGTTGCTGCGAACGCGCTGCCTATAGATACAGCGAGGATTGACCCCGCCAGGATTTTAACAAGAGTGCTCATGTTTTTATCTTCATCGCAGTGGGTTGAGCGTACACGTACGGGTGTACATCGCAATTGCCTAAATGGGCGACGAAGTTATGCTCAAGCTGGCTGAAAGCGTCAACTTCCAGACTGTTAGAGGATTTGTAGTCGGAAAAACCAGCGGCTCATTCTGTATTTGTTTTTCACGACAGTTGTTTGATGAGCGTTTACAAGTTGCCCGGGTTTTATCTGGCGAGTGCAGGCCAACTCATTACCGTTAAGGGTGGCAATGAGCTGAAAGCCGCGCCTGCGCAATAATCAGCACTTGGCCACCCCCACCCGCCACTGCGAAGGGGGCACCAGGCCGTTGACCAGGTAGTTGCCGACAATGCGTGACTTGTAGACCCGGGGGTTGTGGTTGGCCAGGGTGCGGGCGTTGCGCCACAGGCGGTCCAGCGCCTTGTTGCTGGCGGTGGCGCTGGCGCCCAGGGCATCGAACAGCGCCGTAGTCGCGGCCAGGGTGGCGTCTACCACGGGGTTGACCGCCAGGCACACTTCCAGTTCGGCCAGTGCCACCTGCGGGTCTTCATGGGTCAGCGGCTGCTCACTGGCAATGGTGTATTGCGCGGTGCTTTCCAGGCGCTGCGCCGCGTACCGGGCAATGGCCTGTGCCGCATAGGCCTGGCTGGCCACCTCGCCAATCACTTGCAGCAATTGCACGTCCTGCGCGGCGCTGTCGGCATTGCCCGTAGAGAAGGTTCTGGAGCGGCTGTGCAGTTCGTCGGCACCACTCAAGGCGGCGCGGCGGGCGATGCCGGCCAGGGTGCTCAGGTGGTAGATCTGGAAGAACGATTGGCCATAGGCAAAACGCTGGTCGGTGGCGCGGGGTTCATCGTTCACCCGCACGTTGTCGAAAATGCAGGTACCGCTGGCCGTCAGGCGCTGACCAAAGCCGTTCCAGTCATCAATGATTTGCACGCCGGGGGCCTTGAGATCGACCACTACGCTGTACAACGTGCCATCGTCACCGGTGCCGATGGTGTTGATCAGGTCACTGTAAAGGGCGCCGGTGGTGTAGAACTTTTTCCCGCTGATACGCAGCGAGCCGTCTTCAGCCCGGTGGATGCGGGTTTCGAATTCGCCACGGGTCTGGGTGCCCACCTCGGTACTGCCCGGCGACAGCAAAACGCCCTGGCTGAGTGTGTCCAGCCAGCGGGCCTGCCAGTCGAGATTTTTCGACACCAGCACTTCTTCGCAGAACCCAAAATGCCCGCGCAAGGCCTGGGTGATGTTGGAGTCGGCTGCGGACAATTCGGTCAACAGGGCGAGCAACTCAACCAGCGTGGCGTCCTGACCGCCATAGCTGGTCGGCAGACGCCAGCGCGGCAAGCCCAGGGCGTTCAGTTGCTGGATCACCTTGCCCAGGTGGCTGCGCGAACCATCAGCTTCGGCGGCTTGTGCGCCGATTTGGGCAAACAGCGGGCGAAAGGGAGCGGCCAGTTGTTCGTAACGGGCGCTTGGGGCGCTGCCCCAGATATCAAGTTGTGGATTAGGCATGCAGTCTGACCTTGCCGGGCCTGCGCTCAAAGGCGCGCTGGCGCTGAAATGAGTGAAGTAAATACGGTTAGGCCCAGTGGTCTGGTGAAGCCACCCTAATACTAGATTGGTCAAATGCTTAATACCAAAAACAGCTAACCAAATACCCGGACAGGGTTCTATGGATATGCCTTAAAAGTATTGGTTGCTTATGTCTTTATTGCGCTAGCTTCTAAAAACGCCACGCTTGGCGACTCAAAAAGCCTCTTTTCTCAAAGCCAGACTGCATGCCTACAGATGGTTGATTCAGCTGTTAACTCTGTAGGAATTCTTAATGACAACACGTCAAAAATTGCTCGGCCTGTTGGGTCTGGCCTCTCTGGTGCTGCATGGCACTCCCGCCTGCGCCGCTACCCCGCAGACCCTGGTGGTGGGCGATCAGTTCTTCTCCAACCGCATTGTTCTCGAACTCTCGGGTGAGCTTAAAGATTTGCCCTATACCATCGATTTCAAGCGCTTCAATACCGGTTCGCCGGTAGCCTCGGCCGTCGCCAGCGGCGCCCTGGATATTGGCGTGGTAGGCGATACCCCGGTGATCAGCCTGGCGGCCAACGGTGCCCCGGTCAAAGTCGTGGCCAGCACCCAGACCAGCCTTAACGGTGTCGGCATTGTGGCCCGCCCGGGCATCCATTCGGTGGCGGATCTCAAAGGCAAGACCGTGGCGATCTGGAACGGCTCCTGGAGTCAGCAGATGATGTTCAAGGCCCTTGACGAAGCAGGCGTGCCACGGGACAGCGTGAACTACAAGTTCCTGTTGCCGGCGGAGGCGAGCATGGCCTTGAGCCAGGGCGATATCGATGCCTTCGGCACGTGGGAACCCTATGTGTCGCTGCAGGAAAAAGAAGGCAGCACCCTGATCCGCAACGCCAAGGGGCTGATGAGCGCACCGACTTATGTGGTTGCCTATGAGCCGGTGCTGGCGCAAAAGGGCGAGATCATCAAGGACTTTGTTGCGCGCCTGACCCGCGCCCGGGAGTGGAGCCAAAGCCATGTTGATGAATACGCTGCCGCCTGGTCCAAGGCCAACCAGTCCTCCCCGGAAATCGCCAAGGCCTGGTTCAAGCGTGACGCCATTACCGTGTTGCCGATCTCGCCCACCATTGTCAGCGAAGCCCAGGCCACTTCTGACTTTCTATACGACGCCAAACTGCTGAAAAAGCCGTACGACGTCACTCCCATGTTTGACCGCGCACTCTGACAACCAAGGAAAACCTTATGGCCAAGCAAATGGCACTGGCGGGGTTTATGCTTTCGGGCCCCGTGGTACATAGCCACGCGGTGTGGCGTCACCCGCAAACCCATAGCCACTTTCTCGACCCCGACTACTACATCGAAATCGCCAAGACCCTGGAAGAGGGTTGTTTTGACCTGTTGTTTTTCGCTGATCGCCTGGCGGTCGGCGATCAGGCCGGGCAATCCCGGGCGCGTTCCTTCGAGTTGGGTGCGCAGGATGCGGCGCGGCTCGATCCGCTACCGATTCTCAGCTTGCTGGCCGGTCACACCAAGCATATTGGCCTGGGGCTGACACGCTCTACCACCTACTACCAACCGCCCCATGTGGCGCGGGCCATCGCCTCCCTGGACCATATCTCCAGAGGTCGCAGCGCCTGGAATATCGTGACCTCGATGAACGACAGCGAAGCGCGTCTGTTCGGCCATGCCCAGCACCTGGCCCACGATCAGCGCTACGCCCGCGCCGATGAGTTTGTCGAACTGGTGCTCAAACTGTGGAACAGCTGGCAGCCGGATGCGCTGGTGCTGGACAAGGTGCGCGGCATCCTCGCCGACCCGAGCAAGATCGATGCCTTCAAGCACAGCGGCACCTACTTCGACTGCGAAGGCCCGCTCAATATTCCGCGAGTGCCACAGGGCCAGCCGGTGCTGATCCAGGCCGGAGCCTCGGGGCGGGGTCGCCAGTTTGGTTCACGCTGGGCTGAAGTGATTTTCAGCATCAACAGCCGGGTAGAGCGCATGCTCGAATTCCGCCAGGACATCCACCAGCAAATGCGCGCCATTGGCCGCAACCCGGATGACTGCAAAATCCTCACGGCGGTCATGCCATTTATTGGCGGCACTGAAGCTGAAGCGATCAAAAAGCGCGATGAGCACAATGCATTGGCCAACCCTGAACTGGGGGTTATCACCCTGTCGACCCAGTCCAATTTCGACTTTACCCAATTCCCGCTGGACACCCGCCTGCTGGATATCGCCCGGCACTCGGCCACCCCCGACGTGATTGCGCAAAAACTGCGTCTGGAACGTGACATCACCCTTGGCGAGTACGGTGCGATCATGGCCGCCAGTATCCGCGTGCCGCAATTGGCGGGGACCGCAGAGAGCGTGGCGCAGCAATTGATCGACTGGCTGGAGTTGGGGGCCTGCGACGGTTATGTGGTGTCGCCTGCCTACCTGCCCGGCACTTTCACCGAGTTCACCGAATCGGTGGTGCCGATCCTGCAACGCCGCGGTTACCTGCGCAGCGCCTATGAGCATCCGACCTTGCGTGGGCATCTGGGGTTGAAAAGTTTCAATTGAAACCGGAGTGCGAAGGGTTCACTCCTGAACCCCTCGCCAATGACGGATTGCTCGATAGCCCCTGAGGCCGGTTCCTTTACAGAATATTCAATGGGTAGCTGACAATCACCCGATGCTCGTCGCAGCCTCGCTCCGCTCGACAGCGGCTACAGGTGCTTGGCAGTTGTGCAAGGACTGTAAAGTTGGGTAAATCTTGGCTTCGAGCCTTGCTCGCACAGGTATAAGGGCGGCGTTTTGTCCCTGTTGAAAATGAGCGTTCGGTCATGAAATTGAAGTCTGTTGTTAAAGCGATGGTTGTAGCGGTGGCGGTATCGGCCTTGTCAGGCTGCTGGATGTTTATGCCGCCAGGTGGCGGTGGCGGTGGTGGCGGTCATGGTGGCGGTGGTCAGCACGGTGGTCAGCGCTGATCGGGTGAGTCGCTCTATTGTGGGCGCTGGCATTACAATTCCAGCTTGTAGCCCACGCCATACAACGACTGGATCGGGTCTTGCCCGGGGCTGGCCTGGGCCAGTTTGCGCCGCAGGTTGCGGATATGGCTGTCCACCGTGCGGTCAGTGACCACGCGATGGTCGGAGTAGAGTTTGTCCAGCAACTGGTCACGGGAAAATACCCGCCCCGGGGCGCGGGCGAAGGTGTTGAGCAGGCGCAGTTCAACCGGGGTCAGGTCCAGCGCCACGCCATCGAACGAGGCGCGATACTGCGCTTCGTCGATCTGCAGGCGGGCCCGGGCCACCTGCTCGAACTGCGGGCTGCGGCGCAGGATGGCCTTGACCCGGGCCACCACTTCACGCGGGCTGAACGGCTTGCAGATATAGTCGTCAGCGCCCAGATCCAGCCCCAGCAGGCGGTCCACTTCTTCTACCCGAGCGGTGATCATGATGACCGGGATTGCGCTGAAATCCCGCAGCTCCTTGCAGATTTCCAGGCCGTCGCTACCGGGCAGCATCAGGTCCAGCAGGATTAGCCGTGGCGCATGGCTGCGTACCCACGGCACCACGTCCAGGCCGTTGTCCAGGCAATGCACGGCGTAACCGGCGAGGGTCAGGTAGTCATGCATCAATGCGGCCAGTTTAGGCTCATCTTCAACGATCAGAATCGTGTCCATGCTTTACACCTTGCGTGGCAAGCGCAGGCTGAGCCAGAGGCCGCCCAGGGGTGAGTGGTCGGCCGTGAGGCTGCCGCCATGGGCCAGTACGATGCTGTGACAGATCGCCAGTCCCAGGCCGGCGCCGCCACTGGCGCGATTGCGCGAAGCTTCACCGCGGTAGAAGCGCTCGAACAGCCGCGGCAGTTGCTGCGGGTCTACGCCGGGGCCGGAGTCCATAAAGCTGACCAGTATGTGCTCATCTTCAATGGAGGCGCTGATCAGCAGCATGCCGCCGGCATCGGTGTAGCGCACGGCGTTTTCCAGCAGGTTGCCAAACAGCTGTTGCAGGCGCTTGGCATCGGCTTCCAGCAGCAGGGGGCAGGATGGCAGGCGCAGCTCAACCCGCAGGCCGGCCGCATTGCAGCGTTCCTGATACATGGCCACCGAGGTCTGCAGCAGGTCGTTGAGGTCGCATTGGCTTTTGCGGTAGGTCAGGGCACCGACATCGGCCAGTGACAGCTCATACAGGTCGTCCACCAGTTTGCTGAGCATGCCGACTTCGCCTTGCAGTGACTTCATCGAACTGTGGTCGAGGGTGCGTACACCGTCCTCGATGGCCTCCAGTTCGCCGCGCAGGATCGACAACGGCGTGCGCAGTTCGTGGGAGACATCGGCCATAAATTCACGGCGCATTTTTTCGTTGCGCTCAAGGGTGTAGGCCAGTTGATTGAAGTCGCGGGCCAGCTGGCCGACTTCGTCATTGGACGATACGGCTACCCGGTTGCTGTATTCCCCGGTGGCCAGTTTGTGGGTGGCCGCAGCCACGCGCTTGACCGGGTCGAGCAGGGTGCGGGCGATCCACCAGGCAATCAGCATGGCCAGCAGCAGCGAGAGCACGCCCATGCCCAGACTGGTTTGCAACTGGTATTGCTGGAAACGCTCGCCACCGGCCTCGGTCACGCTCTGGAACGGGGTCACGGCCAGCCAGCCGACGGTTTTGCCATTGACTTCAATTGGCCGCAGCAGAGCATCGTCGCCGATGGAGGGGTAGCCGGTGACGCGCTTTTTATCCTGGTCGAGCAGGGCAATACGAAACAGCGCGCCGGTCAGGTCCGAGGGCAA
The DNA here is from genome assembly GCF_900618535.1 of Pseudomonas bubulae. Lineage (GTDB taxonomy): Bacteria > Pseudomonadota > Gammaproteobacteria > Pseudomonadales > Pseudomonadaceae > Aquipseudomonas > Aquipseudomonas bubulae. Next base: position 615,259 of record NZ_UYJA01000003.1, read on the forward strand.
CGGGTTTTTAAGGTCGCCGCGTTTGGGTTCATCCCCTGCGTCTGGCCGCATAAGTTGAAACCAGCGCTCTGGATTGTGTCGCAAAAAATCCCAACTGCCTTCGCGCTGCCAGGCGCTAACCATACGCGGCTGCACGGATTCCATGCGCTCCAGCGCCTGTTCATTGAGGTAGCCGAGAAAGCCCCGGGTGAAACTCCAGCTGGTGGCCAGGCCCATGCTCAGAATCACGAACAGCACGCTGGCCAGGACGGCGATAAACAGCTTGGTGGAGATACTCAGTTTCATCGGCTCGGCTTACTGGCGAAATGGCCTGCTCATTTAGGCCCTGCGCCGGGGAAGATTCAAGGCTTGCGGGCAATCTTCAATTTTCCTGCACATTTGCCTCGCACCATGACATCAGCCAACTGTCTTGTAGAGGCCGCCATGTCGATCAAACTGTTTACCAAATCCCTGGTAACCGCCGCTGTTATTGTGTCTTTGCTGGTTCTCGTTGTGTTGAGCGGATGCTCGGCCGGTGATTCCGCGCCCGTTGCCGAAAAACCCAAGGTTTCGGTGCTCACTGTGCAACCGCAGCGTCAGGCATTGACCACCGAGCTGGCCGGTCGCACCCAGGCATTTATGGTTGCGCAGATCCGTCCTCAGGTCAGCGGCATTGTGCAGCAGCGCCTGTTCGTCGAAGGGGCCGAGGTCAAGGCCGGCGAGGCGCTGTATCAAATTGATGCAGCGCCATACAAGGCCGCCTTTGCCCAGATGCAGGCCACCGCCGCCAAGGCCCGCGCCACCGTCAAATCGGCTCAGGCCACGGCCCGGCGCGACGCGCAACTGGCGAAAATAGACGCCATCAGCCAGCAAGATAATGAAGACGCGCAGGTCAGCCTGCAAACGGCCGAGGCCGACCTGCAAGTGGCCTTGGCCGACGTCGAAACCGCGCGCATCAATCTGGCTTACACGCGCATCAGTTCGCCGCTCAGTGGCCGCATCGAAACCTCCACCGTGACCCCCGGCGCCTTGGTGGTGGCCAGCCAGGACACTGCGCTGACCACCGTGCAGCAACTGGACCCGATCTATGTCGACGTCACCCAGTCGACCAGCGAGTTGCTGCGCCTGAAACGCGACCTGGCCAGCGGCACCCTGCAAAACAATGGCCAGGGCGAAACCCCGGTGTTGCTCAAACTCGATGACGGCAGCACCTACAACCACGCCGGCAGCCTCAAGTTCAGTGGCGTCACCGTCACTGAAGGCACCGGCACCGTGACCCTGCGCGCTGTCTTCCCCAACCCCGATCACCTGTTATTGCCGGGTATGTATGTACGCGCCGTGCTGGATCAGGCCACCGACGACAGGGCGATTTTGATCCCGCAAAAAGCCGTCACCCGCAGCGCCAGCGGCGTGACCTCGGTGCTGGTGGTGGTCGAGGGCAAGGTCGAACAGCGCGTGCTGACCATTGACCGTGCCGAGGGCAATCAATGGTGGGTCACCTCCGGGTTGAATGCCGGTGATCAGGTGATTGTCGAGGGCGGGCAGAAAGTCCGGGTGGGCAACGAGGTATTGGCACAAAACAGCGAAACCCGTGCGCTGCCAACCCGTGCCGCACCCACTGCAATTGCCAAGGAGGGTTGAGCATGGCGCGTTTCTTTATTGATCGGCCGATTTTTGCCTGGGTGATTGCCATTGTGATCATGCTCGCGGGCGCGCTGTCGATCACCCAATTGCCCCTTGAACAGTACCCGGACATTGCACCGCCCACCGTGAAAATCGCCGCCACCTACACCGGCGCATCGGCCAAAACGGTCGAGGACTCGGTGACACAGGTGATCGAGCAGCAAATGACCGGTATCGACAAGCTGACCTATATGTCGGCCTCCAGCAGTTCGGCGGGCAGCGCCAGTATCAACCTCACCTTTGAGGCCGGCACGGATCCCGACGTGGCGCAGATGCAGGTGCAAAACAAGCTCCAGCAAGTGGAATCGCGCCTGCCCAGCTCGGTGCAGAGCGAAGGCCTGACCGTGACCAAGGGCGGCTCGGATTTCTTGATGATTGCCGCGCTGGCCTCGGATAACCCGAGCGTGACCGGCACGCAGATTGGCGATTACATCTCCAGCACCTTGCTCGACTCCATCAGCCGCATCGACGGCGTCGGTGAAGTCAAAGCCATGGGCTCGGGCTACGCCATGCGCATCTGGCTGGACCCGGCGCTGCTGCAAAAATATTCCCTTATGCCTTCTGACGTGACCACCGCCCTGGAGGCGCAAAACACCGAAGTGTCGGCCGGGCAATTGGGCGCCTTGCCCGCCGTGGCCAGCCAGCAACTCAATGCCACCATCACCGCGCGCAGCAAGCTGCAAACCGCCGAAGAATTTCGCAATGTGGTGGTCAAGTCCAACAGCGCCGGTGCCGTGGTGTTGCTCGGCGAAGTGGCCACGGTGGAGCTGGGCAGTGACAGCTATGACGTCAACTCGGCCCTTAATGGCAAACCGTCCGCCGCCATGGGCGTGCAACTGGCCACCGGCGCCAATGCGCTGGAAGTCGGTGAGGCGGTCAAGGCCAAGCTCGCCGAACTGGAACCGTACTACCCGAGCGAAATGCAGCTCAAAAACGTGATCGCCTACGACACCACGCCGTTTGTCAGCCTGTCCATCGAAGAAGTGGTCAAGTCCCTGGGCGAGGCCATCGTGCTGGTGGTGCTGATCATGTTCCTGTTCCTGCAGAATTTTCGCGCCACGCTGATCCCCGCCATCACCGTGCCGGTGGTGCTGCTGGGCACCTTTGGCGTGCTGGCGATGTTTGGTTACTCGATCAACACCCTGACCATGTTTGCCATGGTATTGGCCATTGGCTTGCTAGTGGATGACGCCATTGTGGTGGTGGAAAACGTCGAGCGGGTGATGAGCGAGAAGGGTTTGTCGCCGCTGGAAGCGACGCGCCAGTCGATGGATGAAATCACCAGCGCCTTGATCGGCATCGCTCTGGTGCTGAGCGCGGTGTTTATTCCTATGGCGTTTTTCAGCGGTTCGACCGGGATTATCTACCGCCAGTTTTCGGTGACGATTGTGTCGGCGATGGTGCTCTCGGTGCTGGTGGCCATGACCTTGACCCCGGCCCTGTGTGCGACCTTGCTCAAGCCGGTTGACGGTAAGGGCCACGGCCCGCAGAGCGGATTCTTCGGCTGGTTCAACCGTACCTTTGAGCGCGGCGCCCAGGCGTATCAACGGGTAGTCGGCAAGATTTTGCAACGCAGTGGCCGCAGCCTGATAGTGTACGTGTTGGTAGTTGCCGCGATGGCGGTGGGTTACACCAAACTGCCCACCTCGTTCCTGCCCGATGAAGATCAGGGCATCCTCATGGCGCAGATGCAATTGCCGGTAGGCGCCACCGATGACCGCACCCAGGCGGTGCTCAAACAGTTCGAGAGCTACATTCTGCAACAGCCGGAAGTCGAGGCCATGATCAGTATTTCCGGCATGGGTATGGGCGGCAACAGTCAGAACTCGGCGCGGGCGTTTATCCGTCTCAAGGACTGGAGCGAGCGCACCGGCGCCGGGCAGGATTCAGCGTCGATCGCGCAGCGCGCCACGCAGGCGCTGTCGAGCATCGGCGATGCCGATGTGTTTGTCATGCAGCCGCCAGCCGTGCGCGGATTGGGGCAAAGCTCGGGGTTTGATTTGCAACTCAAGGACGTCGCCGGGCTGGGCCATGAAGCGCTGGTGGCGGCGCGTGAGCAACTGATCGAGCTGGCCAGACAGGACCCGCGCCTGCAAGGCGTACGCAGCAACGGTCTGGACGACACGCCGCAGCTCAAGGTGACGATTGATGACCGCAAAGCCGGGGCGCTGAGCCTGACCACCAGCGATATCAACACCACGTTATCCACGGCGTTGGGCGGCAGTTACGTCAATGACTTCCTCAATCAGGGCCGGGTGAAAAAGGTCTATGTGCAGGGGCAGGCGTCGTCGCGGATGCAGGCTGACGACCTTGATCACTGGTTTGTGCGCAACAGCAATGACGAAATGGTGCCGTTCTCCTCGTTCGCCAGCAGCTCATGGACCTCGGGTTCGCCGCTGCTGGAGCGCTACAACGGCAGTTCGTCGCTGGAAGTGGTGGGTGATCCGGCACCGGGCGTGAGTTCCGGGGTGGCGATGGACGCTGTGGAGTCGATCATCAAGCAACTGCCTGAAGGCATCAGCTACGAATGGACGGGGCAGTCCTATCAACTGCGCCTGTCCGGCTCGCAAGCGCCGTTGCTGTATGCGATTTCGGTGCTGTTTGTGTTCCTGTGCCTGGCGGCGCTGTACGAGAGCTGGTCGGTGCCGTTTTCGGTGATGCTGGTGGTGCCATTGGGCGTGGTGGGCGCGGTGCTCGCCACTCGCTTCAGCGGCTTGAGCAATGACGTGTACTTTCAGGTGGGGCTGTTGACCACCGTGGGGCTGGCGGCGAAAAACGCCATTCTGATCGTCGAGTTCGCCAAGCATCTGCAAGAGCAGGGCAACAGTTTGATCGACGCCACGCTGATCGCGGTACGGCAACGTCTGCGGCCGATTTTGATGACCTCGCTGGCCTTTATGTTTGGCGTGTTGCCGCTGGCCATGAGTTCCGGTGCAGGTTCGGCCGGGCGTCAAGCCATCGGCACCGGCGTGCTGGGCGGCATGTTCAGCGCCACGGTGCTGGGGATCTTCTTTGTGCCGCTGTTCTTCGTGTTGATTCGCCGCCGTTTCAGCCGCGTGTCGACCCCCACCACTGACCGTACAGGTGAAGCATGAGTCGCTTTCGTTGGCCGCTGCTGGCCGTTTTCGCACTGCTGGGCGGCTGCATCAATCTGGCGCCTGAGTACGAGCGCCCGCAAGCCCCGGTGGCCGAACAATGGCTGCCGGGCACCGCTACGCCCAAAGGGCAGGTGGCGGCGGACATTCAATGGCAGCAGTTTTTCACCGATCCGCGTCTGGCGCAGTTGCAGACCCTGGCCTTGGCCAATAACCGCGACCTGCGGGTGGCCAGCCTGAATATCGAAAAAGCGCAGGCGCAATACCGTATTCAGCGTGCCGCCTCGTTTCCGGGGATCGACGCCAGCGTCAGTGGCAGTTCCAGTCGGGCCAACAGCAGCACCAGCCACAGCTACAGTGCCGAACTGGGGTTGAGCAGCTACGAAGTGGACGTGTTCGGGCGAGTCAAAAACCTTCAGGACGAAGCGCTGCAATCCTATCTGGCGCTGACCGAAACCCGGCGCAGCACTCAGATCAGCATGGTCGCCGAAGTGGGCACCGCGTGGCTGACGTTGGCGGCGGACAACGAGCGCCTGAAATTGGCACAAGAGACGCTGACCAGCCAGCAGTCCACCTACGAACTGACCCAGCGCAGCCATGGTTTGGGTGGTTCATCGGGGCTGGCAGTCTCTGAGGCGCAAACCACCGTGGAATCGGCGCGGGTCGATGTGGCCGAATACGCCAGTCAGGTGCTGCAAGATCAGAATGCGTTGCGTCTGCTGGTGGGCAGCGACATCCCGGCCAGCCTGCTGCCGGGCGACAGCCTGGAATCGGCGGCGATGCTGGTGCAAGTGCCAGCCGAGTTGCCGTCCACCTTGTTGCAGCGTCGCCCGGACGTACTGGCCGCTGAACATACCTTGATGTCCGCCAACATCGACATTGGCGCGGCGCGGGCGGCGTTCTTCCCCAGCATCACCCTGACCGCCGGTGCCGGGTCAGCCAGCACCAGCCTGTCGAGCCTGTTCAAGGCCGGCAGCGGCGCGTGGAGCTTTGCGCCGAGTATCAGCCTGCCGATCTTCGACGCCGGCAGTAATCGGGCTACGCTGGACTCAGCCAAAGTGGAGCGCGAGATACAGGCGCAGACCTACCAGCTGACCTTGCAGACTGCGTTCAAGGAAGTGGCCGATGCACTGGCGGTGCGCAGCACCCTGGACCAGCGCCTGAGCGCCCAGCAAGCGCTGACCGAGGCCAGTCGCAAAAGCTACGAGTTGTCGGATGCACTGTACCGCAGTGGTTCGCAAAGCTTTCTTGAAGCACTGGTTTCCCAGCGTTCGCTGTACAGCGCCGAACAAGACCTGATCACCCTGCGACTGGCCGAACAAAGCAACCGCGTGACGTTATACAAAGTGCTGGGCGGTGGCTGGAACTGAGCGCAGGTTTACCCCGGATTTTTCATTGAAAAGGAGCTGTCATGATCGCCCTCCAAACCCTGCGCCGGCTATTTCTCGGCAGCACAGTGCTTCTCCTGCAACTGCCGAACCTGGCCCATGCCGAAACGCCCATCGCCGCGCTGCCCGTGGTCAAACCCGCCATCAGCTGCGCGGCCCTGACCCGGGTTGATCTGCAGGCAATCGGCGGCAAGGGCAGCCAGGTGGTGTCGGCCAGCGAAACCACCAGCAATGGGGTTACCGCCTGTGAAGTGCAAGGCACGCTGGCGCCGAGCATCGGTTTCAAGGTCATGCTGCCAACCCACACCTGGACCCAGCGTTATCTGCAAGTGGGTTGCGGCGGCCTGTGCGGGCGGATTTCATTGCAGGTGGGCGCGGCCGAAGGCTGTGCCCCCCTGAACAGCGGCGGCTTTGTGCTGGCAGCAACCGATATGGGTCACGAGGGCATGGACAACAGTTGGGGCAACGATGCACAAAAACGTGCTGATTTCGCCCATCGCGGCGTCCACCTGACGGCATTGGCCGCCAAGCAACTGATTGGCGCCTATTACGGCCAGCAACCTGCGTACGCTTATTTTACCGGCTGCTCCGATGGCGGGCGCGAAGCCCTGATCGAAGCCCAGCGCTATCCCGACGATTTCAACGGCATCATTGCCGGGGCGCCGGCATTGAATTTTCTGGTGCAGAATTCGATTTATCATGCCTGGCAGGCCCGCGCCAATCAGGACGGGGAGGGCAAGGCGATTCTTGTCGCCTCGCGCCTGCCGATCCTGCACCAGGCTGTGCTGCAGCAGTGCGACGCGCTGGACGGGCAGGTCGATGGTCTGATCAGCGACCCGCGAGCCTGCCGCTTTGATCCAGCAACCGTGCAGTGCAAGGCCTCTGCGACGGACACATCGGACTGTCTGAGCGCCAGGGAGGTGGATGCGGCCCGAAGCCTTTATGACGGCCCGCGTGACCCGGCTACCGGTGAACGCCTGACCATTGCCGGGCCACAGCCGGGTTCCGAACTGGCCTGGGCCGGGGTGTTTGTGCCGGACAGCGTCGATCAGCCGATCAACAGTGAAAAGATGGCCCTGGATGTCTTGCGCAATCTGGCCTTCGAGCGCAATCCGGGAGCAGATTACAGCCTGGCGGACGTGAAGTTTGATCGCAGCACCCTGGATCAATTGCGCGCCCTGCACCCACTGTATGACGCCACCAACCCGGATCTGTCGGCATTCGCAGACCGCGGCGGCAAGCTGATCCTGTGGCACGGTTGGGCCGATCAGCATATCTCGCCCCTGAACACCATCGCCTACCACCAGGCGGTGCAGGTGCAGATGGGCAAGTCGAAGGCCGAGTCCTTCGAGCGGCTTTACCTGCTGCCAGGGGTTTACCACTGTGGTGGCGGTGAAGGCCCGAGCCTGCTGGACCTGCTGACACCCATGATGTCATGGGTCGAAAAGGGTCAGGCCCCCGCTGCCATTGTGACCTTGCAGGCCAGCAGCAAACAGGCCGCTGCCAGCGAGTTTGGCGCACCGACCAATCTTCCGGGCCGGGCTGCTGCGGACCAAAAACCGTCAATGATGGCGCCCCGGTCTGTCGCCCAGGACCCTGCCAACGACGGGCGTACACGCCTGGTGTTTCCGTACCCGGATGTGGCGGTGTATGACGGCAAGGGCGATGTTAAATCGGCCGACAGTTATGTGCGCAGCCCAAACGCGGTGGATGAAAAAACCCCGCAGTGGCTGGGCTCGGACTTTTTCACGCCCTATGCACCGCTGCAACGCTGAGGTCTTCAGCCCTCGGCACTGCGCGCCAGGCTCTGGATGACCTGGGTGAGGATTTCATCCGATAATGGCACATCACTGCGTCGCGCCTGGCGATACTCGCTGGGGGTACTGCCCGCGTATTGCTTGAATGCGCGGGCGAAGTAGGAGGGGTCCTTGAAGCCGACTTCATAGCCGATACTGGTAATGGGCATCTGGCTGTTGTCGAGCAGGTCCTTGGCGCTGTCCATGCGCTTGCCCAGTATGTAGTCCATAAAGCCCAGCCCGTAGACTTCCTTGAACAGGCGGCTAAAGCGAAAGGTGGTCATCCCGCAGCGCTTGGCCAGGTCTTTCTGGTCAATGCTTTCGCAGTAATGCTGATCGATGTACTGCAGCACATTGTGCAGTGCGTTGTGCTTTTGATGGTCGGTGGTCAGGCGGATGCTGTCGGGCAGAGCAGGACCATGTTCGATCGGCAATGCCTTGTTGTTCCCGGCGGCGCTTCTCAATGTACACAGTTGCTCAAGGGCGTTGAGGTAACGGTTGATCTCGGCCGCACTCAAGGGCAGCACCACGTATTCCCAGACTCGCGAACGCATGGCCCAGATCGCAAGCTCTTCGGAGTGCTGCACGGTAAACATGGTGATCGGGATAGAGGGCGACTTGAGTTTGATTTCCTGCAACAGGCTGAGCCCCGCCAGGTCGGGGCAGTCAAAATGCATGCAGATCATGTCTGGCACCGGTTCGCGGTGTTTGTTGGCCCAGGCCCGGGGGGTGTCCAGCAGGCAGTGGCAGGCGGAACGAAAGGGCAGCATGAGGGCTTCAGTGGATTGATTGCGGGTAAGGTCGAACCATAGGAGATGAGGTTGTTTGACAGCTTCAGATTTCATTCACCTAATCCTTTCTTGTGCAGAGCGCTGTCGGGTTGATAGGTCGAATCAATATGTACGCGCACTTTCAAGTTGGTTTTTAATTGGATCCGATCAGGGTGTTTGCCTATCTAATTAGTGCAAAAAAATCCTGCTGTTCGACAATAAACTCCTAACCGCTCCTTCCACCGATGGCTAGCCTTCAATCAGGCGGTGCATTTAGTAATCGCTTTGGGCAAGCCACTCGAGTGAGGTGAACAAAATGAACTTGCAAACCATTAAAACTTCCGTCCAGGCCTTTATTAAGGATGAGAACGGCCTGACCATTGTTGAATACGCCGTGGCCGGTGGCTTGATAACCCTGGGGGCGGTTGCGGCATTCGTCACCCTGGGTGGCAACGTCAAGGACGCCATTACCAGCCTGGGGTGTGCGGTCAAGGGTACTACCTGCTGATGCACGGGCAATGATCACTGGGGCATGGCTCCTTTGCAGTTGCTGGCTGCCGGTTTGCAGCGCCAATGATACCAACCCGTACATAAGTATCGCTGTTGCTGTGAGGTTGTGAAGATTAAATCCTGCTATGAAACCCCCGGCTTAGTCTGTTGCGCTATACGTCCCCTCTAGCCCAGCACCCTTAAGCCGGTTTTTTTGTGCCTGATTAGTTGTAGTACGGATTGCATATAAAGAGTCTGTTAGTGGCAGTTACCTGCTCTTGAATAGGTGGGGTTTAACTGTTTCTGGGTAATGTCAATAAAGTCCTAGCAGTCAGCAAAAATCTCCTAACCCTCAAATAACCCTCTGGCTAAGATCCAATCAAGCAGCGCAAATAGCCCTGCTTCTTGATATCAAACATTGAGTGAGGTGGACGAAATGAGCCTGCAATCAATCAAGACTTCCGTAGTGAAGTTTATCAACGACGAAGATGGCCTGACCATTGTGGAATATGCAGTGGCAGGCGGGCTGATAACTCTGGGCGCTGTCGCCGCGTTTATCACCCTGGGCGGCAATGTGAAAACAGCAATCACCAGTCTGGGATGTGCTGTCAAGGGCACTGTCTGCTAACACGATGTCTCCTGTTGAGGGTGCAGCCATGAGCGAGTTACTGATTGCTCCTGTCGTATTGCTTTTAGGGCTGCTGGGAGTTGCGGTGGTGAGCGATCTTCGCAGTCACCGCATTCCCAACCTTCTTGTTTTGCTGGGGCTGGTACTGGGCCTGGTCGGCCAGACCTGGGCCGCAGGCTTTATCGGGTTGGGGCATTCACTGCTGGGCATGCTGATCGGTTTCGGAATTTTCCTGCCCATGTACGCCGTTGGCGGGATGGCCGCCGGAGACGTCAAGCTAATGGCCATGGCCGGCGCATTTTTAACCCCCCATGACGCCCTCTGGGCTGCGTTTTTCAGCCTGATTGCAGGTGGGGTATGCGGGTTATTGATCGTCCTGGTGCAGGGCCAGGCCCTGCAAACCCTGGGCCGCTACTGGTTGATGCTCAGGGCACGCGCCTACTTCCCCCCCCACGCTGCTGAAGTGGCCGGCAAACCTTTCCCTTATTCGGTCGCCGTTTTGCTCGGCACCTTGGCCAGCGTCTTTTGGCTGACCTTGGGCCACTAGTTCAGGAGAACACCATGTACGCCATCAGCAGCAACCGTGTTTCTCTCGATGAGCGCGAAGCGGTACAACTACTGGCTCCACAACCACGGACCATCCTTGAAACCGGATTGGCAGACAATTTTCTCGGTGATCTGGTGTGCAAGCATTTATACGATGCGGGTGTGCTGGACATGGTGCAGCTGGTGGCGCGACTGGCGCTTACCGGTGCGGTAATGGAAGAAATCCTCACGTTCCTGCGCAAGGACCGTCGCGTCGAAGTACTGGGCCAGGCAGGGGGGCAGGCCATGCGCTACGGCTTGACCGAGCGCGGCCGCAACAGTGCCCGCGATGCCCTGGCCCGCAGTGGCTACATAGGTGCAGCGCCTTACCCGGTGAGTGCCTACCGCTCGCTGCTGAAGTTGCAGACCATTCACCACGGGCGTATCAGCGCCCATGACATGCACCACTGTTTCGGTTCGATGGTGCTGGCGCAAAGCATGCTCGATCAACTGGGTGTTGCCTTGAATTCCGGGCGCGCCATCATGATTTACGGGCCTGCGGGTACCGGCAAGACCTATGTCAGCAGTCGGCTGATCCGCTTGTTTGCCGAAGCGATCTGGGTGCCTCATGCCATCGCCATCAATGAATCGGTGATCGAGATCTTTGACCCTCAGGTACACAAGCGCCTGGGCGATGACGAACATCAAAACGGCTTGATGCTCAACGAGGGCATAGACCGCCGCTTGCTGTGCTGCGAACGGCCGATCGTGATCACCGGTGGTGAGTTGACGATGGAACAACTGGATGTGCGTTATGACCCTTATGCCCGTCAGTACCAGGCACCGTTGCAACTCAAGGCCAGTAACGGCCTGCTGATCATCGACGATCTGGGGCGTCAGCGCATGACCCCGGGCGAGTTGTTGAACCGCTGGATTGTGCCCATGGAAGAGAGGCGAGACTTCCTCAACCTGGGGGGCGGGCGCCACTGCGAACTGCCGTTTGACCTGATCCTGGTGTTCTCCACCAACCTCAATCCGCTGGAGCTGGCTGACGAAGCATTTTTGCGGCGCATTGGCTACAAGCTGCAATTTGGCTACCTCAAGCCTGGCGAATACGAACGCATCTGGATTCAAGAGACGCAGCGCCTGGGTATCCCCTATGACCCGCTGTTGCTCAGTTTCGTGCTGCACGACCTGTATGGCGCCGAAAACATGCCCCTGGTGCCATGTCATCCCCGGGATCTGTTGAATATGGCGTGCGATCGCCAGCGTTATCTGGAGGGGGCGGGGCCACTGACTACTCAGGAGCTTGAGTGGGCGTGGCGCAACTATTTCGTCCAACTCGATTTTCTTGGCTAAGGAGTTACCGTCATGAACTCGCGCACGCTGACTTTGATTGTCCTGTCCGTGATCCTCGGGCTGGGGGCTACATGGATGGCCAATAACTGGCTCACGGCACGGCTGAACACCAGCCCTGACGATAACCAGCAAAACGTGGTGATTGCCACGGTGGAAATCGCTTTCGGGCAGATGATCGAGCCCCAGCAAGTGACGGTGGTGCGCATGCCCAGGGATGCAGCCCCCGAAGACGCCTTCGACACCACTGAAAAAGTGGTCGGCAAGATCGCCACCTTCTCCCTGCTGCGCGGCGACATTCTGCGGGGGGCACGGTTGGCCGAGCATATGGGTGGCAGCACCCTGGCCTCGCTGATCGAACCCAGCAAACGGGCCATCTCGGTGCGGGTGGATGACGTGGTTGGCGTCGGCGGCTTCCTGCTGCCGGGTAATCGGGTCGACGTGCTGGCAACCCGGCAGGTTGGTAGCGAAGGTAATGCCGAGTCGAAGACCATTCTCCAGGACCTGCGGGTACTGGCTGTTGACCAGACCGCCAGCACTGACAAGACCCAACCGGTGGTGGTGCGTGCGGTAACCCTGGAGATGACCCCCGCCCAGGCCGAAGTGCTGGTCAAGGGCATGAGCGCTGGCAAGGTGCAACTGGCCTTGCGCAACCCTCTGGATAACAACAAGACACCCATTGCGGCTGAGCCCGTTGCCATGGCGGCGCCGGTACTGCCGACCGTGATGGCCAAGCCGGTGGCTCGCCGTCGTGCACCGGCCAATGACGGTGGCGTGATTGTCATCCGCGGTGTCGCGGCCACGGTAGAAAAAGCGATGTAGAGGGTCGGGCAGCGGCAGCGCAACACTATCAAGGTGAACCATCATGAACGCGCGTATCCAACAGCCCCACACCGCGCTTCCCCGGCAACAGCGCGGCGCCATGCTGGTCCTGGTGGTGATTGCCATGGCTTCGCTCCTGTTGATGGGCGCCCTGGCCCTGGACGGCAGCCATATGCTGCTGAACAAGACCCGGTTGCAAAACGCCGTGGATGCGGCGGCGTTGAGCGGGGCCAAGACGCTCAGCATGGTAGTGGGGGCGACCGGCTCGGCCAGCCTGACGCAAACAGCGGCCCTCAATACCCTGAGCCTCAATGCCAATGCGACGGGCAACGAGGAATTGGGCAGGGCCATCACGGCCAACCCGTCAGGCTTTGCCTCGGTGGAACTGGCCACCAGTGTCTACGGGCCGTTTTCTTTCCCGGGGCCGACCAATGCGACCTTTGTTCGGGTCACGGTGAACAACTATCCCCTGAGCAGTTTTTTCTGGGGCGTATTCCAGGCGCTGGACAACGGTAACGCCACCGGCAAGGCCGTCGCGGCGGTGGCCACTGCCGGGCCCAGCCCGAGCAGCGGCCCCTGTGATCTGACGCCGCTGCTGGTGTGCGGCAACCCTGCGCAGAACAATCCGGCTGCGGGGATGTTCTGGGGTTTCACGTTCGGTGATCTGCAGGTACTGAAAACTGCCGCCAACAACAATTCGCCCATCGGTCCGGGCAATTTTCAGCTGCTGGATTTCGGTTCGGGCGGCAAGACGGTCAGGGAAGCGTTGGCGGGGGGGATCGACCAGTGCAATATCGTCGGTGCAACTGCCCAGACCAAGCCGGGCAACACCGTGGGCCCGGCTTCCCAGGGCCTCAATACGCGCTTTAACGAATACAAGGGTGGCCTCAGTGCTTCTGACTATCCGCCGGACCTGGTGGTTACCGTCAATCCCAAGTCATTTACCTACGCCGGGTCGCCTGCGCCGATTCTGTATGACGGCAATACGGTCACGTCCAGCAGCGGCAACCTGTCCACCAGCAGCGGTGCCCTGTACGACTACAACAACTGGAAGCAGGACGAGGCAGCTTGTGTGGGCGGCGGCGCCGGTTGCCAGGGCAATGGTGTATTTGAACGACGGATCCTGAAAATCGTGATCGGCGATTGCTCGGGCAAGAACGACGGAGCCTCGGCGATTCCGGTGCTGGGCTTTGGCTGCTATTTCGTGATGCAGCCAGCCGCTCAGCAGGGTAATGAAGCGCAAATCTTCGGCCAGTTCGTCAGCGTGTGCGAAGGCGACAACGTACCGGGTCCCAACCCTGCGGCCAACGCCGGGCCACAGGTGATCCAGCTGTACAAAACCTATATCGACAACAACCAGACGCCGAGCACCGACTCCTAGGAGGTCTCATGAGACGCTGTGGATTCAGGTCGTCCCGCGCCCAGCGGGGCCTGGCGATGGTCGAACTGGCGCTGACCCTGCCGCTGCTGGTGTTGCTGATGCTGGCCTTCGCCGAGTTCGGCCGCATGCTGTTCCAGTACAACAGCCTGCAGCAGGCCAGCCGTGATGCCGGGCGTTATGTGGCCAGCCAGGCGTGGAACGCCACCCTGGGCACGCTGGACCTGAACGCGGCGCTGGTCACCAAGACCAAGAACGTTGCCGTTTATGGCCTGCCGGCCAACCCCAACGGTTACCCGGCGGCGGCACCAGGCCTGACCACCGGTGATGTCACGGTGAGTGCGGTGGGCACCAACCATGTACGGGTCAGCATTGCCTACACCTTTGTCCCGGCGCTCGGCAGCGCCATTCCTGCGCTGTATGGCAGCAGCGTGCCACTGGGCCTGCTGTTGACTTCAACGGTCGTAATGAGGGCCTTGTGATGAACCGCAAACGCATGGGTGGCGTGTATATCGTCGAGTTCGCCATCACCGCTCTGGTGCTCTTCACCCTGCTGTTTGGCGCACTGGAAATGGGCCGGCTGTACTTCACCGTCAATGTGCTGAGCGAGTCGGTGCGTCGCGGCGCGCGGCTGGCAGCGGTGTGCAATATCCAGGACCCGGTCATCCTGCGTCGTGCCATGTTCAACACGGCGGGCAATGCCGGGCCAAGCAGCCTGATCGCCAGCCTGACCAGTGCCAATCTGAACCTGATCTATCTGGACGCCAACGGTGCAGTGGTCTCCAGCCCCAATGATCTGGTGGGGGCCGGCGGTTTTGCCGCCATTCGTTATGTGCAACTGCAGGTGACCAACTTCAGTTTCAATCTGTTGATCCCCGGCTTCAGGGGGGTCTTCATTCTGCCCACGTTCAGGTCGACCGTGCCTCGTGAGAGTCTTGGTCGCCAGCCTGATCCGGCGGTTACACCGGGGATTACGCCATGTTAAGTGTCCGAGAAGTGACGGCGGCTACGTCATCAGACCGCCAGGGAATGCGCCTGTTGATCAGCGGTCGTGATGCCGCGGCCTTGAATCATCTCAAGGCCTTGAGCCAGGGCATAGCCCACTTGCAGGTGAGTACGCGGCTGGTGAGCAATGGCCACACTGACCCGCTCTACGGCCTGGAACAGCAGCCTGATTTTCTGCTGTTGCGCGTCAGTCATTTATGGCGCGAGGAACTGGCGGCGTTGTTGCAGCATCCGCTCAAGGAGCGTCCGCCACTGCTGGTGTGCGGGTCGCTGGATGAGCATGAAGGCATGCGTATGGCCATGCAGGCCGGGGCCCGTGACTTTTTGCCGGAGCCAGTGTCGGCCGAGGACTTGCAGTCGGCGCTGGAGCGCATGCAGCTGGAGCAGCACAGCGAGTATGGGAGCAAGGGCAAACTGGTGTCGGTGATGAATGCCAAGGGCGGTTCGGGTGCCTCGATGCTGGCTTGCAATCTGGCTCATCAATTAAGTGTGCAGGGCGGCAGAACCCTGCTGCTGGATCTGGACCTGCAATTCGGCAGCCTGGCTCACAGTCTGGATGTGTTGCCCACCCACAGCCATACCGATGTGCTGCAACAGATCGATACCCTGGACAGCGTGGCGCTGCGGGGTTTCTGCAGTCATTTCAGCCCCAGTCTGCATGTGCTGGGCGGCCGCACCGATGAGCTGTGCCTGTCGCAGGAAATTCGTCTGGAGCAACTGGACAGTTTGCTGAAACTGGCGCGCAGCACCTATGACTGGGTCGTGGTGGATTTGCCGCGGCATATTGATCACCTCACCGGCATCACCCTGGAACAGTCGGACCGGGTCTATATCGTGCTGCAGCAAAGCTTGAGCCATCTGCAGGACGCCAACCGCCTGGTGCGCATTCTGCGCGACGACCTGGGCGTGCAGGGCAATCGTCTGCATGTGGTGCTTAACCGCTTTGACAAGGCGTCGCCCTTTAAACCCAAGGACATCAGCGAAGCATTGCGCTGCGCGGAACTGCAAAAGTTGCCCAATGACTATGCGGTGGTCAGTGAAAGCCAGAATACCGGGGTGCCCCTGGAGCTGCATGCTCCCCGTGCCAGCATCACCTTGAGCCTGCGTGAGCTGAGCCAGAGCCTGATCGGCATCGAGGCCACTGAAGCAGGTTTGCTCAAACGTACTTTCAGCCGTCTGTTCGGAGGATAAGCCATGCTCAGCGACTTTCGTAATCGTCTGCGTCAGCAAGCCGGCAAGCTGGCCTCCGCAGAAGTGGTGGCACTGCCTGTCGAGGGCGCCGATTGCACCAGTGTATTGATGGCCTGGGAAGCCAGCGTGCCGGATGTGGTGTATGAAACCCGCACCAAGCTCAGCTCCATGGAGGCCGAGTGGCGGGAGAAGATTTACCAGCAGTTGCTCAAGGTCATGGACCTGTCCTTGCTCGACACCCTGGAGCTGGCCGATGCAGGGCGCCAGATTCGCGAGATCAGTCAGCGCCTGCTGGATGAATACTCGGCACCGGTCAGTGCCAGCAGCCGTCAGTTGATCATCAAGCAGATTACCGACGAGGTGCTGGGCCTCGGGCCGCTGGAGCCGCTGCTGGGTGACAGCAGCGTATCGGACATTCTGGTCAATGGTTTTGACTCGGTGTACGTCGAGCGCTTCGGTAAATTGCAGAGAACCGATGTGCGCTTTCGCGACGATCATCATCTGCTCAATATCATCGACCGTATTGTCTCCAGCCTCGGGCGGCGTATCGATGAGTCCTCGCCCCTGGTGGATGCACGGCTCAAGGACGGCTCGCGGGTCAACGCGATCATCCCGCCGCTGGCCATCGACGGGCCGAGCATGTCGATCCGCCGCTTCGCCGTAGACCTGCTCAATACCCAGAGCCTGGTGCAGATGGGCACCCTGACCCCGGCCATTGCCCTGATGCTCAAGGCCATCGTGCGCGGGCGGCTCAATGTGCTGATCTCCGGCGGCACCGGCAGCGGCAAGACCACCATGCTCAATGTGCTCTCCAGCTTTATCCCGCACAACGAGCGCATCGTCACCATTGAAGACTCCGCCGAGCTGCAATTGCAGCAGCCCCATGTGGTGCGCCTGGAAACCCGGCCCTCGAATATCGAGGGGCGTGGCGAGGTGGGTCAGCGTGAACTGGTGCGCAACAGCCTGCGTATGCGCCCTGACCGGATCGTGATCGGTGAGGTGCGTGGCGCCGAGGCGCTGGATATGTTGACGGCCATGAACACCGGCCACGACGGGTCGCTGACCACTATTCACGCCAATACGGCCCGCGACGCGCTGGGGCGGATCGAAAACATGGTGTCGATGAGCGGCGCCACCTTTCCGATCAAGGCCATGCGTCAGCAAATTGCCTCGGCCATCGGCGTGGTCATCCAGCTGGAGCGTCAGGAGGATGGTACCCGGCGCCTGGTCAGCGTGCAGGAAATCAACGGCATGGAAGGCGACATCATTACCATGACCGAGATCTTCGCCTTTGTACGCAGCGGCATGGGCGAAAAAGGGGAAGTGCTGGGCGAGTTCCGCTCAACCGGCATGGTGCCGGCATTTCGTGATGTGCTGGCCAAACGGGGTATTGAGCTGCCGCTCAGCCTGTTCCGGCCGGAATGGATGGAGGGGCAGTCATGAATCAGGTTCCTGGCGAATTTATCCTGGCGTTCCTGGGCATGGTGTTCACTGCCATGTTCCTGCTCAGTCAGGGTTTGACCATTCCGGTGTTCGGTGAGGCCAACCAGGTGCGCAAGCGCATTCGCGGGCGCCTGAACCTGCTGGAGCGGGCGAGTAACCTGCCCAATATGCAGTCGATCCTGCGCCAGAAATACCTGCGGCGTCTGCCACCCCTTGAGGCCCGCCTTGAGCAGTTGCCGATGATGGAAACCCTGGCGCAGATGATCGAGCAGGCCGGCCATGAATACAGGGCCTACCGCGTGTTGCTGCTGGGGCTGGTGCTGGCTACGGCGGTGGGGCTGGTGCTGTGGTCGTTGTTGCAGCTGTGGTGGGTGGCGTTGCCGGCGGCGTTTGTCTGCTTCTGGCTACCCATCTGGAAGATTTCCCACGATCGCATCAAGCGTTTTGCCCAGTTTGAAGAGGGTTTGCCCGATGCGCTGGATGCCATGTGCCGGGCTTTGCGCGCCGGGCATCCGTTTAACGAAACCCTGCAACTGGTTGCCGAAGAGCATCACGGGCCGGTGGCTTACGAGTTCGGCCTGGCCTTTGCCGATATCAACTATGGCAATGATGTGCGCCGGGCCATGCTCGGCCTGCTGGAACGGGTGCCCAGCATGACGGTGATGATGCTGGTGACCACGGTGCTGATCCACCGCGAAACCGGCGGCAACCTGACCGAGGTGTTGACCCGCTTGAGCAGCCTGATCCGCGGGCGCTTTCGCTTCCATCGCAAGGTCAAGACGCTCTCGGCTGAAGGGCGGATGTCCGGCTGGATTCTGGTGTCGATGCCCTTTGTGCTGGCGTTGGCCATCCTGATTTCCAGCCCGACTTATATGCCCCTGCTGTTCAAGGAGCCCATGGGCCAGAAGCTGATCATGGGGGCTTTTGTGGCCATGATCATCGGGATTTTCTGGATTCGCAAAATCATCCGGATTCAGGTTTGAACACGGCTCGCCCTGGAGGGTGACATGAACTATTTACTCGAACTGATCAACCGGATGGTGGGTAACGAGCAACTGACCCGCATGCTGTTTGCCGGGCTTATCGGCCTGAGTGTGGTGTTGGTGGTGGTCACCCTGGCGGTGCTGGTCAAGGGCCTGCAAAGCCCGGTACAGCGGCGCTTGATGTTGATCAAGCGCGGGCATGGTGTCGACCACCGGGCGCCGCCGAGCAATCTGCAAATGATGCTGGAGCAGGTCGGGCAGCGTTTCAGCTCCGGTGAGACCCGGGGGGCATCGGCCACCCGGACCCTGCTGATCCATGCCGGTTATCGCTCGCCGTCTGCGGTGCAGGTGTACTGGGCGATTCGTCTGCTGCTGCCACTGCTGCTGATGGGTATTGCGCTTCTGGCATTGCCGTTTATTCCCAACATGTCGCTGCTGCTGGGGGGCGGCATCCTGGCAGTAGCGCTCGGGGTGGGCTGGTTGATACCGGCGATCTATGTCAGCTCACGCAAGAAGTCGCGCATGTCGCGGTTGCTCATTGCCTTCCCGGATGCCCTCGACCTTATGGTGGTGTGTGTGGAATCGGGCCTGGCCTTGCCCCAGGCTATTGAACGGGTGGCCGAGGAAATGGCCGTCAGCCAGCCTGACCTGGCCATGGAACTGGCGCTGGTCAACGCCGAGGTGCGTGCCGGGGTGCCCAGTACTGAGGCGCTCAAGCACCTGGCCGAGCGTACCGGGCTGGAAGATATTCGCGGGCTGGTGAGCTTGCTGGCACAAAGCATTCGCTTTGGTACCAGTGTGGGTACGACCCTGCGGATTTATGCTGAAGAGTTTCGCGATCGGCGCACCCAGTTGGCTGAAGAAAAGGCCGCCAAAGTCGGTACCAAGCTGGTGTTTCCACTGATCTTCTGCCTGTGGCCGAGCTTTTTCCTGGTGGCCATCGGGCCTGCGATCATCAGTGTGTTCAAGGTGTTCGGCAAGATTTGAGTGCACAGGACGAATGCGTGTTGCTGTGGTCTATGCTCTTGTTCCCACCGGTTTGCCGGTGTTCGCACAAACAGGAGGTTGACCATGAGCAAGAAGATTTTGGTGGTACTGACCAGCGTCGAGAAATACCCGAACCTTGATCGCGCCACAGGCTTATGGCTGGGCGAAGCCGTGCATTTTGTGCACAAGGTCGAGGCCGCAGGCTATGCCGTCGACTACGTCAGCCCGCAAGGTGGGTACACGCCGATCGACCCCCACAGCCTTGCCGCCGACATGGCGTCGCCGATTGACTGGCAGTGGTACCACAACAAGGCGTTTATGAACCGGCTTGGGGCGACGCTGACGCCGGATCAGGTCAACCCGGATGACTATATCGCCATTTATTACGCGGGCGGCCATGGTGTGATCTGGGATTTTCCTGACAACGAGAAACTGCAAGCGCTCAGCCGTCATATCTATGAGCACGGCGGGGTGGTTTCGTCGGTGTGTCATGGCGCTGTGGGTTTACTGAATATCAAGCTGAGTAATGGTGAACTGCTGGTCAAGGGCAAGAAAGTCACTGGTTTTTCCAATGAAGAGGAAGACCTGGCCGGATTAAGCCAGCATGTGCCGTACCTGACCGAAACCGAGCTGGTGAAGCGCGGTGCCTTGTATCAAAAGGCCGGCACCCCATGGGCACCGTTTGCCATCGCAGACGGACGGCTGATTACCGGGCAAAACCCGGCATCGGGCGGGCCGGTGGCCGAGCTGGTACTGGCGGCGATTCAGTAAAATCCCCCGTTCTAAAGCCGATGCAGGCCCCTCAGCCTGCATCTACCTGCCTGATACCCACATTAAACTTTTGAATCCCAAGGATATTCTGTAGCCTTGTCGCGCTTCAGTGCTTGTCCGTGCCTGATACATACATTCTCCCAGCGGGGCTTGCCGGCCCGGAGCTGGTGGTACACTCGACTTTCGCGCAACAGCGCTTGCAGGTCTTGCGAACATGACGCAAATTTCTGAACGACTTCTGGTTCAAGCCCACCTTGATGCCAAGCAGCCCAAGCCGTTGACTGAGGCTCAAGCCCTCAGCCTGCGGGCGCAAATCGCGGCTGAACTTAAAGCCCGCGACGCGGTGCTGGTGGCGCACTTTTATTGTGATCCGGTGATTCAGGCCCTGGCCGAAGAAACTGGCGGCTGTGTCTCTGACTCCCTGGAGATGGCCCGCTTTGGTGCGGCTCACCCGGCCAAGACCATTCTGGTGGCCGGTGTGCGCTTTATGGGCGAAACCGCAAAAATCCTCACCCCTGAAAAACGCGTGCTGATGCCGACGCTGGAGGCCACCTGCTCGCTGGACCTGGGCTGCCCGGTGGAAGAGTTCTCCGCGTTTTGCGACAAGCACCCCGAGCGCACGGTGGTGGTGTATGCCAACACGTCGGCGGCGGTCAAGGCCCGGGCGGACTGGGTGGTGACCTCAAGCTGCGCGCTGGAAATCGTCGAAAGCCTGATGGATAACGGCGAAACCATTATCTGGGGGCCGGACAAGCATCTGGGCCGTTATATCCAGCGCCAGACCGGTGCCGACATGCTGCTGTGGGACGGTGCCTGCATCGTTCACGAAGAGTTCAAGTCCAAGCAGCTGGAAGACATGAAGGCGCTGTACCCGGATGCAGCGATTCTGGTGCACCCGGAGTCGCCAGAGTCGGTGATCGATCTGGCCGATGCCGTGGGCTCTACCAGTCAGTTGATTGCTGCGGCGCAGAACCTGCCCAACAAGACCTTTATCGTGGCCACCGATCGCGGCATTTTCTACAAGATGCAGCAGTTGTGCCCGGACAAGGTGTTTATCGAAGCCCCGACCGCGGGTAACGGTGCGGCGTGCCGCAGTTGCGCACACTGTCCGTGGATGGCGATGAATACCCTGGAGCGCACGCTGGAATGCTTGCAGCAGGGCAGCAACGAAATCTTTGTCGACCCGGCACTGGTGCCCCATGCCATTCGCCCGCTCAAGCGCATGCTGGATTTCACCCAGGCGGCGCGGTTGAAGCTGGCGGGGAATGCCTGATTAGCAAACCCGCTCCCACAGGAACTGAGCCAGTCAGGCTCAGTTCATCATTTCCTTGAGCGCCCGTTCCTGATCCATCAATTCCCGCTTGCGCGCATCCAGGCGTGCCGACAGCTGAAAGTTGTTGGTCAGCTTCTGGGCGAAATCCAGCTGCTGGATGGCCTGGCGGTAATCCCCCACCAATGCGAAGTACTCCGCACGGGCCTGGTGCAGGCCGATGATATTGCCTGACAAACCTCGGGTCTCGGCAACCGAATACCAGACATCCGGGTCGTCGGGGCGGCTCTTGAGCAGCGCCTCAAGGGCCTTGTCGGCTTCCTTGGGATTATTCTGCTTGAGCAGCAAATCAACCCGGGCCTGATTGAGCGGGTAATTGCCCGGGTACAGGGTGCGCATCCGGTCGATACGTTGCTGGGCTTCGCTCAGGCGGTTGCTGTCCATGTCCAGCTCGATCTGTGCCAGGTTATAGGTGATGTCGTTGGGCGCCTTTTCCAGCAGTGGCTTGAGGGTCTCGCGGGCTTCGTTGAACTGGCTGCCTTTTATATAGGCAATCGCCAGGCCATAACGGGCTACGTTATTTTTCGGGTTTTCATCCAGTTGCTGGCGAAAGCGTTTGGCGGCCAGCCCCGGGGTTTCTTCGTAATTGAGTTGCACCCGGGCGCGGATCAACTGATAGCGCAGGCTGTCTTCAGTGCCGCCTGGCCGGGCCTGTTCCGCGCGGTTGCGGGTATCGGCGATACGCGACTCGGTGACCGGGTGAGTCAGCAAAAATTCCGGCGGCCTGCCATCAAAACGGTACTGGCGCATCAGGCGCTCAAACATGGTGGGCATGGAGCGCGGGTCGTAACCGGCTTTCTCCAGGTTAAGAATGCCGATGCGGTCAGCTTCCTGCTCGTTCTGACGCGAGAAGCGTCGCTGCTCTTGCAGGGCCGCAGCCTGGGTGCCGGCAATCGCAGCGATGCCGGCATCTCCTGCGCCAGAGGCTGCAACGATGATCCCGGCGAGTAGCGCTGCCATCATCGGCAGTTGCATGCGCTGCTGGGCTTCCACGCCACGGGCAAAGTGGCGTTGGGACAAGTGGGCCAGTTCGTGGGCCATTACCGAGGCATATTCACCTTCGGTCTGGGCATTGAGGAACAGGCCGCCGTTAACCCCGATGATGCCGCCGGGTGCGGCGAAGGCGTTGAGTTGCGGGCTGTTGATCAGGATGAATTCCAGGCGGCGGTCCTGCACCTGGCTGGTTTCGACCAGTTTGTAGACACTGGTCTCGACGTAGTCCTTGAGCTGCGGGTCGTTGAGTTGTGACACCTGGCCGCGCAACATGCCCAGCCAGGCGCGGCCCAGTTGGTACTCTTGCTGTGGCGAGACAATGGACGAACTGGCGTCACCCAGAGACGGTAAATCGTCGGCGAAACTCGGTGATGCGAGCAGGCAAGCGAGCGTCAACAGGGTAGGGCGCAGAAAAGTCATGCACAAGGCTCTGGTCGGTAAAGCGCTTACTGTAGCTGGACACTTGGCTGGCGACCAGTGGCGGGGTTGCTTGGGGTATTCTAGCCCGCATAAAAAAAGCCCTCTGTGGAGACGTATGCAATGACTGATGTGCTGGCCCATGATGCCGAACTGGATGCTGCCGGGCTCAATTGCCCGCTGCCACTGCTCAAGGCCAAGATGGCGCTTAACAAAATGGGCAGTGGCCAGACCCTCAAGGTGATTGCCACCGATGCCGGCTCACAACGGGACATTCGTACCTTCGCGCGCCTGGCAGGCCATGAGTTGCTGCGTGAAGAAGTAGATGCTGGCACTTATCGCTACTGGTTACGCAAGGCCTGACCCTTGCTTGACCTCGCTGTGGGAGCGAGCCTGCTCGCGAATGAATCGCTCCCGCAGAAGCGCTGCACTTTCTTTTAAGGAATATCGATGTTCAAGGTTTTACGTGGTTGGGTGCAGCGCTATTTCTCTGATGAAGAAGCGGTGGTGCTGGCGGTGTTGCTGGTGTTGGCTTTCACCGCCGTACTGACATTGGGCGGCATGCTGGCGCCGGTGCTGGCGGGCATGGTGCTGGCGTATTTGATGCAGGGCCTGGTGGTTGCACTGGAACGCATGCGGGTGCCGGCCGCGGCGGCAGTCGGGCTGGTGTTTGCGCTGTTTATGGGGCTGTTGCTGGTGTTTCTGGTGGTGGTAGTGCCTTTGCTCTGGCATCAGTTGATCACCCTGTTCAACGAACTGCCGGGCATGCTTGCCAAGTGGCAATCGTTGTTGCTGTTGCTGCCTGAGCGCTACCCTCACCTCGTATCGGATGAGCAGGTGTTACAGGCCATCGAAGTTGCACGGGGTGAAATCGGCAAGTTCGGGCAACTGGCACTGACCTTTTCGCTGTCCAGTTTGCCGCTGCTGGTCAACATCATGATTTATCTGGTGCTGGTACCGATCCTGGTGTTTTTCTTCCTCAAGGACCGCGCGGTGATTGGCCGTTGGGTGCGGGGTTATTTGCCCCG
Source organism: Pseudomonas bubulae (assembly GCF_900618535.1). Taxonomy (GTDB): domain Bacteria; phylum Pseudomonadota; class Gammaproteobacteria; order Pseudomonadales; family Pseudomonadaceae; genus Aquipseudomonas; species Aquipseudomonas bubulae. The sequence continues at coordinate 639,316 of NZ_UYJA01000003.1, forward strand.
TGAACGGGCATTGATTACCCGCGTGGCCGAAGAAATGAACCGCCAGATTGCTAATTACATTCGCGGCAAGGTGATCGAGATCATCATTTGTGGCGGCGTGACCTATATCGCCTTTGTCACCATGGGCCTCAACTATGCGGCCTTGCTGGCGCTGCTAGTGGGGGTTTCGGTAGTGGTGCCCTATGTCGGGGCGGTGGTGGTGACGGTGCCGGTGCTGCTGATTGCGCTGTTCCAGTGGGGCTGGAGCGATCAGTTTATCTACCTGATGGCGGTCTACGGGATCATTCAGACCCTGGACGGCAATGTGCTGGTACCGCTGCTGTTCTCCGAGGCGGTGAGCCTGCACCCGGTGGCGATCATTTGTGCGGTGCTGTTGTTTGGCGGTTTATGGGGGTTCTGGGGGATATTCTTTGCGATCCCGCTGGCGACCTTGTTCAAGGCCGTGCTCGATGCCTGGCCGCGCGAGCAGCAAGTCGTATCACCGCTGTTGTAAATCACTGAACGCCAGAGATGAAAAAGCCCCGGCTCGTAAGAGTCGGGGCTTTTTCGTTACTGCATCAGCTTACGCTTGAATAACCGGGATATTGGCATTGGCGGCCGCTTCACGGAATTCGGCGATCTGATCAAAGCTCAGGTAGCGGTACACGTCCGCAGCCATGGTGTTGATCTCTGCCGCGTAGGCCATGTATTCCTCAACGGAAGGCAGGCGACCCAGGATCGAGGCAACCGACGCCAACTCGGCCGAAGCCAGGTAAACGTTCGCGCCGTCACCCAGACGGTTCGGGAAGTTACGGGTCGAAGTCGACACAACAGTCGAGTTCGGCTCTACACGTGCCTGGTTACCCATGCACAGCGAGCAGCCCGGCATTTCCATGCGCGCGCCAGCTTTGCCGTAAATACCGTAGTAGCCTTCTTCGGTCAGTTGGTGAGCGTCCATCTTGGTCGGCGGCGACAGCCACAGACGGGTTGGCAGCTGGCCTTTGACCTTGTCCAGCAACTTGCCCGCAGCGCGGAAGTGGCCGATGTTGGTCATGCACGAACCGATAAACACTTCGTCGATTTTCTCGCCAGCAACGCTGGACAGCAGACGGGCGTCATCCGGGTCGTTTGGCGCGCAGAGCACAGGCTCTTTGATGTCAGCCAGATCGATTTCGATAATGTGCGCGTATTCGGCGTCAGCATCGGCTTCCATCAGCTCAGGGTTGGCTACCCAGGCTTCCATCGCTTGAGCACGACGCTCGAGGGTACGTGCGTCGCCGTAACCTTCACCGATCATCCAGCGCAGCAGGGTGATGTTGGAATTCAGGTATTCGGTGATCGACTCTTTGGACAACTTGATGGTGCAACCGGCGGCCGAACGTTCTGCCGAAGCGTCGGACAGTTCGAAGGCTTGCTCGATGCTCAGGTTGTCCAGACCTTCGATTTCCAGGATACGACCCGAGAATTCGTTGATCTTGCCTTTCTTCTCTACCGTCAGCAGGCCTTTCTGGATAGCGACGTAAGGAATGGCGTGAACCAGGTCACGCAGGGTGATGCCCGGTTGCATTTCGCCCTTGAAGCGAACCAGAACCGATTCCGGCATATCCAATGGCATTACGCCAGTAGCTGCGGCGAACGCCACCAGACCCGAACCGGCCGGGAACGAAATGCCCATCGGGAAACGGGTGTGGGAGTCACCACCGGTACCGACGGTATCCGGCAGCAGCATGCGGTTCAGCCAGCTGTGGATGATGCCGTCGCCCGGACGCAGGGAAACACCGCCGCGGGTCATGATGAAGTCAGGCAGGGTGTGGTGGGTGGTCACGTCGATCGGCTTTGGATAAGCCGCGGTGTGGCAGAACGACTGCATCACCAGATCAGCGGAGAAGCCCAGGCACGCCAGGTCCTTCAGTTCGTCACGGGTCATAGGACCGGTGGTGTCCTGAGAACCTACGGTGGTCATCTTCGGTTCGCAGTAAGTGCCTGGACGAACGCCAGTCACGCCGCAAGCCTTGCCGACCATTTTCTGCGCCAGGGTGAAACCCTTGGTGCTTTCAACCGGTGCTTCAGGCTTCTTGAACAGGTCGGTAGGGCCCAGACCCAGCTCGGCGCGAGCCTTCTCGGTGAGGCCGCGGCCGATGATCAGCGGAATACGGCCGCCAGCGCGTACTTCGTCCAACAGAACCGGGGTTTTCAGTTCGAAAGTGGTGATGACTTCGTCAGTACCGTGCTTGCAGACTTTGCCTGCGTGCGGGTACAGGTCGATCACGTCGCCCATGTTGATGTTGGAAACATCAAATTCGATTGGCAGTGCGCCAGCATCTTCCATGGTGTTGTAGAAGATCGGAGCGATTTTGCTGCCGAAGCAGAAACCGCCGGCACGCTTGTTCGGTACATAAGGAACGTCGTCGCCGAAGAACCACAGTACGGAGTTGGTTGCCGACTTGCGCGACGAACCGGTACCGACTACGTCACCGACGTAAGCGATAGGGAAGCCCTGGCCGCGCATTTCTTCGATTTGCTTCATCGGGCCGATGGAGCCTTGCACGTCCGGCACGATACCGTCACGGGCCATTTTCAGCATGGCCAGGGCGTGCAGCGGGATGTCAGGGCGCGACCAGGCGTCCGGTGCCGGCGACAGGTCGTCGGTGTTGGTTTCGCCGGTTACCTTGAACACGCGCAGGCTGATTTTGTCAGCCAGGGTAGGGCGGTTCTTGAACCACTCGCCGTCAGCCCAGGACTGCACCACGGCTTTGGCGTGGGCATTGCCGTTCTTGGCTTTTTCTGCAACGTCGTGGAAGGCGTCAAACATCAGCAGGGTGTGCTTGAGTTGCTCGGCGGCAACTGGAGCCAGCTCCGCGTCGTCCAGCAGGTCAACCAGGGTCACGATGTTGTAGCCGCCCTGCATGGTGCCAAGCAGTTCAACAGCGCGTTTTTTGCTGATCAGCGGAGAGGTCGCTTCGCCTTTGGCAATCGCGGCCAGGAAGCCGGCTTTTACGTAAGCAGCTTCGTCAACACCCGGCGGAATGCGGTTGGTGATCAGGTCAACGAGGAATTCTTCTTCGCCGGCAGGCGGGTTTTTCAGCAGCTCAACCAGGCCTGCGGTTTGTTCGGCGTTAAGCGGCTGGGGAACGATACCCAGTGCTGCGCGCTCTTCGATATGTTTGCGGTAGGCTTCAAGCACAGTTATTACCCTCATCATTGGTCCCAAATGGGTGTCCGGGACGCTCATCCAGGAATGCCGAGCACTCATGCGCTGCGCGGCTTTATGAGCCGCTTGGCCAGAGTTTCAAGGATTCCCAACAGAAGCTGTTTTCAAAGTTTTACGCCTTCCGAACGGGGGAGATGATGAATGTCGGTGGGGGTATCTGCAGTGCAAACACCCTTCACCAACACCGTTCTTCGGGATCAACTGTGCTCGTGACGCTTTGAAAACAGCTTCTAACGGACATTGGCGCCTTAAAAGGCAGGCCGATTCTACGGTAAAAACTTGTTAAAGGTAAGTTAGGCCCTGAAGGTTGAGGGGTGATCTGCGTTAGACAAAGGGCTAACATGGCCACCTGTTTCGTTCTGCAGTGCTCTATTTCGCCATGTCCAATCAAACCATCAAGACCCCCTGCATAGGCCTTTGCTCAACGGTTTACGGCGACCTTGTGTGCCGTGGTTGCAAGCGTTTCCATCATGAAGTGATCAACTGGAACGGTTACAACGAGGAAGAAAAGCGTGCCGTGTGGCGTCGGCTCGAGCAGTTGTTGGTGCAGGTGATGGCCGGCAAGGTCGAAGTGTTCGACCGGGCCACGCTGCGTGACCAGCTGGTGGCGCGCAAAATCCGCTTTGTGCCTGCCCAGTCCGAGTATTGCTGGGCCTACCAGCTGATTGCCCGCGGGGCGCGGGTGATCAACCAGCTGGAGCTGTACGGCATGGTGCTGTTGCCGGAGTTTCGCGGCTGGCCGCTGACCGATCTGCGCGATGCCATTGATCGGGAATTTTTCCTCCTGTCCGAAGCGCATTATCAGCGCTATATCGCCCCGGGCTTTCTGAAGGATGCGTTTGGCGAGTAAGCGCTCAGAGCTTGCTCGCCAGTTGCTCCAGATGCTCGACGATGTCATCGGGCTTGAGCACCAGAATGTCGCTTTCCAGCTTGTCGATCACCACTTCGGCGGTATTGCCGATCAGGGCCCCGGAAAAGCCGGTACGGGCGACGGTGCCCATCACAGTGACCACGGCGTCCAGGTTTTTGGCTACCCGCGGAATGATCACGTCCGCCGGGCCTTCTTCAATATGCAGGCGGCTGTCGTCAATTTCGCATTGTTGCTGGAAGACTTTACATTCTGTGCGGTAGGTCTGTTCCAGCTCGGTATCCAGCGGGTAGACCGCGTCGACTGTTGCGAGCATTGGCGCCGGGTGGGCGCTGACCACATGCAGTTCGGCATGGGCCATGCTGGCGATGCGAAAGCCGTGGTCGACAATGCTGGTATGCAGGGCCATATGCTCCGGGTCGTTATTGCCCACGTCGACGGCTGCCAGTATCACGCCGTGCTCCCAACTCTGTGCTGTTTTGGCCAGCAGCACCGGGCTAGGGCAATAGCGCAGCAGTTTCCAGTCCTCAGGGGTCAGCAGGACTTTTTTTAGCGGGTTGTCGGGCACATGCTGTTTGATCACCAGCCCGCAGTTGTGCGCCTGCTGCACTTTGATAATGGTGGCGTGCTGGCTTTCGTGCCAGGCCTGCTCGCTGCTCACACTGTAGGCTTCGCTTTTGAGGCTGCTTTCAAGCACGCTCAGCAGGGCTGAGTGGTCATTTTTTTTATCGCAGATCAATAGATGCAGATGCGCCTTGGTGTGACTGGCAATGTGCTTGGCCCGCTTGAGTGCGAGGCTTTCCATCAGGTGAGGCTCGATGACGACCAACAGGCTGTTAATGCTGTGCATGACCGGTGACTCCACATGTAATAGAAACGGCGTGCATTCACTATAGTTGGTCGGCAGTTGAACCTGCGTTGATGCATATCAAGTTGTGTCGTTGGTGCTGCGCGCCGGGGGCCGTATAATCACCGGCTCGCCTCAATTCAGTCTTTGTGAGTCCCATGTCAGCAATTGTTCAAATCACTGCCGGTCTGCCGTGCAATTCCCAATGCCTGGGAGTGTGCGCGTGAATCTTCCTGAAATTCATGAGTTCCTGGGTTGCCGAACGCCTGACGGCTGGATTGCAGCGGCACTGGCTGATCAGGAAACCCTGCTGATCGATCACAAAAACTGCGAGTTCAAGGCCGCCAGCACGGCGCTGAGCCTGATCGCCAAATATCACTCCCATGTTGACCTGATCAATATGATGTCGCGTCTGGCTCGTGAAGAGCTGGTGCACCACGAGCAAGTCATGCGTCTGATGAAAAAGCGCAAGATCGAGCTGCGCCAGCTATCGGCCGGGCGCTATGCCTCGGCGCTGCGCAAGGTGGTGCGCAACCATGAGCCGGTCAAACTGGTGGATACCCTGGTGGTGGGGGCGTTTATCGAGGCCCGCAGCTGCGAGCGTTTCGAGGCGCTGGTGCCGCATCTGGACGAAGAGCTCGGCAAGTTCTACTTCGGTCTGCTCAAGAGCGAGGCCCGACATTTCCAGGGTTATCTGAAGCTGGCCTACCAGTATGGCGACGCCAAGGATATCGCCCAGGTGATCGAGCGGGTGAGGGCGGCGGAGCAGGAGCTGATTGAGTCGCCGGATGTTGAATTCCGCTTTCATAGTGGTGTGCCGGCAGTTTCTTGAGTCTTCTGTAGATCTACTGTGGGAGCGGGCTTGCTCGCGATGCAGACGCTGCGGTCTGTCATGCAGGCAGGGCGATGCCCTCGCGAGCAAGCCCGCTCCCACAACAATCCCGCCATCATCTAGATAGTTGCTCTCTTAGGCACCGGTTTGCGTGCCCGCTGAAAAACCAGATAGATAGCCACCTAATAATCGGCTTGACATTAGCTGCCTAGACAGTAATATTTAGAAACATTACTGCCTAGGCAGCTTCCTGGTGCCCTGATGAAGCATTTTCACCCCGATAACTTTCAAAACTGCACCCTGGGTTTGCTCCTGGGGCGCACGGCCATGCTCAAAGACAAGATCATTGACCGCCATATGGAGCCTTACGGCATCACCGCGGCGCAGTTCAAGGTGCTGATCATCATGGCCCAGTTCGACGTCGACACTCCGGCTGAGCTTTGCCGCCATCTGTGCCTGGACAGCGGCTCGATGACGCGCATGCTCGATCGTCTTGAGCAGAAAAACCTGCTGGTGCGCCAGCGTTCCGAGGCTGACCGTCGCCAGGTGCGGCTGGTACTGAGCGAAGACGGCAAGGCCCTGGCAGGCCTTCTGCCGAAGGTCGGTGCCGATGCGATGAACCAGCTGGCCGGCGCCATCAGCCCGCAAGAACTGCAAAGCCTGGAACAGATCCTCAAGAAAATACTGTTGGCAGCGGGTGATCCCATCACTGTCATGCGTTTAGGTGAAAAATGAGCCACAAGACACTGCGTACAGGCCTGAGCCTGGTTTTTACGTCGATGCTGCTGGCCGGTTGTGCCAGCTACAGCGGGCTGAACACCGAGGGCGTGAGCCAGGACGGGAAAAACCTGGAAGCGGCCAGGACCCTTGCAGGCATTGCCGTCAGCCCGGCGGCATGGCCTGAAAAGGACTGGTGGAAGCGCCTGGGCGACACTCAGCTGGATGGCTTGATCGAACAAGCGTTGCGCGACAGCCCTGATATGCAAATAGCGAGTGCCCGCGCCCATCAAGCAACGGCTGCAGCCGGGGCTGCAGATGCCGCACGCATGCCGACCCTGGATGCCGAGGCCGATGTTTCGCGTTCGCGCCTGTCGCGCTCCCAGGATCCGACCGGCCAGGGTGGCCGTTACGACACGCTACGCAACGCCAGCCTGACATTTAATTACACCTTCGACCTATGGGGCGGCCAGCGTGCGGCCTGGGAAGCGGCGTTGGGCCAGGCCCGCGCTGCCGAAGTCGACACTCAGGCCGCGAGCCTGACCCTGGCTGCCGATGTAGCGCGGGGGTATAGCAGCCTGGGACATGCCTTTATCGTGCGCGACCTGGCCAGGGATGACCTGGAACGCACCGGTAAAATGCTGGACCTGAGCAAGCGCCGCCTGCAAGCCGGTATCGACAGCCATTACCAGTACCAGCAAACCGAAAGCCTTGAGGCCAGCTCCCAGGAGCAGTTGATCAATGCTGAAAAACAACTCAAAAGTGCACGCATCGCGCTGGCGGTGTTGTTGGGCAAGGGGCCGGACCGCGGGATGGATATCGCTCGCCCGAAAACCCTCGCCCCGGGCGCCGTGGCGTTACCGAGCAGCTTGCCAGCTGAACTGCTGGGGCGTCGCCCCGATCTGGTGGCTGCGCGCTGGCGGGTAGAGGCAGCGAGCAAGAATATTGCCGCCGCCCGGACGCGTTTTTATCCCAATCTCAATTTGAGTGCAGCGGCGGGAACCCAGTCGTTGCTGGGTGATGCGCTGTTCGGTTCTGCCAGTCGCTTCCTCAATATTGCCCCGGCGATTTCGCTGCCGATCTTTGATGGCGGGCGTTTGCGTGCCGGGCTGGATGCAGAGGACGCCAATTACGATCTGGCGGTGGCGCAATACAACAAGATCCTGGTCGGCGCCCTGGGCGATGTCAGTGACACCCTGGCGCAGTTAAGTGCCGTGGGCCAGCAGATAAGCGCCCAGCAACGGGCCACCCAGATCGCTCAGGAGTCGTTCGATACCGTCTTGCAGCGCTACGGCTCGGGTGTCGGCAACTACCTCGACGTGCTCAGCATCGAGCAGCAATTGTTGCAGGCGCAGCGCCAGCTGGCGGGCCTGAATGCCGAGCAGATCGACCTTTCGATTCAACTGATGCAAGCCCTGGGCGGCGGACTTGAGCCCGGCAATCCGGCTGCGGCCGCTCCCGCTGAAGCCCTCGCTGGCAGAATAATTTAGGTACCCGTCATGGCCACTGTGCAAACACCGAATGAAACGCAACAACCCCAGGACGCTGCCAGCCAGCGCAAACGCAAGCTCTGGCTGAGCGGCCTGGCAATTTTGGTCATCCTGCTCGGGCTGGGTGTCTGGGCCTGGGAAGAGCTCTATGGTCGCTGGAATGAAAGCACCGACGATGCCTATGTAAATGGCAACGTGGTTGAAATCACCCCGTTGGTCACCGGTACGGTGGTGAGTATCGGCGCCGATGATGGCGATCTGGTGCATGAAGGGCAGGTGCTGATTGACTTCGATCCGAGCGATGCCCAGGTCGGCCTGCAGAGCGCTGAAGCCAATCTGGCCCGTACCGTGCGCCAGGTACGCGGCCTGTTCAGTGATGTGAAGGGCATGAAAGCCCAGGTGGCTGCGCAGAAAGTTGAAGTGCAGAAAAACCAGGATAACTACAGCCGCCGTAAAAGCCTGGCAGCAGGCGGGGCGATCTCTCAGGAAGAGTTGTCCCATGCCCGGGATGATCTGTCTTCGGCGCAAAGCGCCTTGCGCAATGCCGAGCAAAAACTCGACACCACCCTGGCGCTGGTCGATAACACCACGGTGGCCAACCACCCGGATGTGAAGGCTGCAGCGGCGCAACTGCGCCAGGCGTACCTGGCCAATGCCCGTTCCACCCTGATTGCGCCGGTCACCGGTTATGTGGCCAAGCGCACCGTGCAGCTGGGCCAGCGGGTTCAGCCGGGCACGGCGTTGATGGCGGTCATTCCGCTTAACCAGCTGTGGATCGATGCCAACTTCAAGGAAACCCAGTTGCACAAGATGCGTATCGGGCAGGCGGTGGATATTGAGTCTGATATCTACGGCAGCGGCGTGAAATACAGCGGCACCATCGACAGTATCGGTGCCGGTACCGGCAGTGCATTTGCTCTGTTGCCCGCGCAAAATGCCACGGGCAACTGGATCAAGATTGTCCAGCGTGTGCCGGTGCGTATTCATATCAATGCCGATGAGCTGGCCGAGCACCCGTTGCGGGTCGGCTTGTCGACGACTGTGGATGTCAACCTGCGTGACCAAAGTGGTCCGGTACTGGCTCAGCAACCGCCGCAAAAAGCTTCGTTCTCCACCACGGTGTATGCGCAGCAATTGGTCGATGCCGAAGCCCTGATTACGCGTTTGATTGACAGCAACAGCGCTGGCACTGGCGACATGGCCGCCCAACGCTGATTCGCCAATCCATGAGCCCCGCCGCAAGGGTGGGGCTGCATCCCCGGTTTTAAAGGATTTGCGATGAGTACAAACGCGTCATTTTCCCCTCCCAGCCTGGTAATGGCCACGATCGGCCTGTCGCTGGCGACCTTTATGCAGGTGCTGGACACCACCATCGCCAACGTCGCCTTGCCCACCATCTCCGGTAATCTTGGAGTGAGTTCGGAGCAGGGTACCTGGGTCATTACGTCATTTGCGGTCAGTAACGCGATTGCCTTGCCGTTAACCGGCTGGCTCAGCCGGCGGTTTGGTGAGGTTAAGTTGTTTCTGTGGGCCACGATGCTGTTCGTTCTGGCCTCGTTTTTGTGCGGTATTTCCACCTCGATGCCAGAGCTGGTCGGGTTTCGCGTGCTCCAGGGGTTGGTGGCCGGGCCGCTTTATCCCATGACCCAGACTTTGCTGATTGCGGTGTATCCCCCGGCAAAACGGGGGATGGCATTGGCATTGCTGGCAATGGTCACGGTGGTTGCACCGATTGCCGGGCCTATTTTGGGCGGCTGGATCACCGACAGTTACAGTTGGCCGTGGATCTTCTTTATCAATATCCCGATCGGTATTTTTGCCGTGATGGTGGTTCGCCAGCAACTCAAGGCGCGCCCGGTGGTGATTACCCGTCAACCGATGGATTACGTGGGACTAATCACCTTGATCATCGGTGTGGGTGCGTTGCAGATCGTGCTCGACAAGGGCAATGATCTGGACTGGTTCGAGTCCAGTTTCATCCTCTCGGGCACGGCGTTATCGGTAGTGGCACTGGCGGCCTTTATCATTTGGGAAATGACAGACAAGCATCCGATCGTCAACTTGCGCCTGTTTGCTCACCGTAACTTCCGGATTGGCACCATTGTGCTGGTGTTGGGTTATGCCGGGTTCTTTGGTATCAACCTGATTTTGCCGCAATGGCTGCAGACGCAGATGGGCTATACCGCTACCTGGGCCGGTCTGGCGGTGGCACCGATCGGGATCTTGCCGGTTTTGATGTCGCCCTTTGTGGGCAAGTACGCGAATAAATTCGACTTGCGCCTGTTGGCCGGGCTGGCCTTTTTGGCTATTGGCCTGAGCTGCTTTATGCGTGCCGAGTTCACCAATGAGGTGGATTTCCAGCATATCGCGATGGTGCAGCTGTTCATGGGGATTGGCGTGGCCCTGTTCTTTATGCCGACCTTGACCATTTTGATGTCGGATTTGCCGCCGCATCAGATTGCTGATGGCGCGGGGCTAGCGACCTTCCTGCGCACACTGGGCGGCAGCTTTGCGGCGTCCTTGACCACCTGGATCTGGATTCGCCGGGCGGATCAGCATCATGCCTACTTGAGCGAAAGCATCAGCGCCTATGACCCTGTGACCCGGCATACGCTCGAAAGCCTGGGGGGCGCCAGCACGCCCGCCTATGCACAGATGGACAAGATTCTGACCAGTCAGGCCTATATGTTCTCCACCGTGGATTACTTCACCATGATGGGTTGGCTGTTTATGGGCTTGATTCTGCTGGTGTGGCTGGCGAAACCACCGTTTATAGCCAAGGCGGGGCCGGCGACCAGCGGGCATTAGAGGTAGAGGGGCTGGAGCCCTGCAAGTCCCTTGTGGGAGCGAGCCTGCTCGCGAAAGTCGGCATGCGGTTTATCTGTGATGTTGTGCAGAAACCTTCGCGAGCAGGCTCGCTCCCACGAGTTTACTGTGCGCCAGGCGGAGCAAAATCAAACGGCGTCAGCTGCATGCCTTGCTCATCCACTTGCAGTACCCAGCCCTGGCGGTCCCAGTCACCCAGCACAATGCGCCGGGCGGTCTGTTCGCCGATCTGCAGTTTGTGTATCGCCGGGCGGTGGGTGTGGCCGTGAATCAGGGTGTGCACACCAAAGTGCGCCATGATCCGGGGTACTTCCTCGGGAGTCACGTCAACGATGTCGTTGGCTTTCATGCGGGTCTGGGCGCGGCTTTCGCTGCGCAGCTTGCGCGCCAGTTTATGCCGGGTGCTCAGCGGCAGGTGGCGCAGGACCCACAAAGTGACGGGGTTGCGCAGGATGCGTCGCAGGCGCATATAGGCTTCGTCGCGCGTGCACAGGCTGTCGCCGTGCATCAACAAAACCGGTTCGCCATAGAAGTCGACCACGCTGGGGTCTTTGATCAGGGTGCAGCCAGCCGCTTTACAAAAGGCCTGGCCCAGTAAAAAGTCGCGGTTGCCGTGCATCAGAAAGATCTGCGTGCCGGTCTCGCTCAGGGTGCGCAGCGCTGCACAGATCGAGCGCTGATAGGGGGTCATGGCATCGTCGCCAATCCAGGCTTCGAAAAAGTCGCCCAGGATGTAGAGCGCCTGAGCCGAGCGCGCACGCCCGGTCAGGAAATCCAGAAACGCCCGGGTAATGTCCGGGCGCTCCTCTTCCAGATGCAAATCTGAAATCAGCAGTATCACTCAATGATCTCTGCTTTCTCGACGATCACGTCATCTTTAGGCACGTCCTGGTGGCCGGCTTTGGATGTGGTGGCAACGCCTTTGATCTTGTCTACTACGTCCTGGCCTGCAACGACTTTACCGAATACGGCGTAGCCCCAGCCCTGAGCGGTTTTGCCGCTGTGGTTGAGGAAGCTGTTGTCAGCCACGTTGATGAAGAACTGGGCGGAAGCCGAATGCGGTTCCATGGTGCGAGCCATGGCCACGGTGTACTTCTCGTTCGGCAGGCCGTTGTCGGCTTCGTTCTGGATGCTTGGACGCTTGTCTTTCTTTTCTTTCATGCCTGGCTCAAAACCGCCGCCCTGGATCATGAAGTTGCCGATTACACGGTGGAAAACGGTGTTTTCGTAGTGGCCGGCTTTTACGTATTCGATGAAGTTGGCTACGGTGATCGGTGCTTTTTCAGCGTTCAGTTCGATCACGATGTCGCCGTGGTTGGTGCTCAGTTTTACTTGGGTCATGGTCGTATCGCTCTATCAGGGAATTCGTCGGGCCGGGGAGCGGGGTGAACACACCTCAATCTCCCGGGCTGGCTGGGTAGATACAGCCGCGGGCGGAGTTTAGCGTGCTCGCACGGCATTTCGATGGTGTTTTTCCCATATGGGGACTAAAAGCCGGCATTTCAATCGCTTTGATTGAGCACCTGCTCTGTCAGTGACTTGGCGGCATCGGCTATGATAGGCGCTTTGATTTAGTCGGCCGACCCAGGCCGCGCACCCTGTTACGTTCAAGGATCCTATGAGCAAGCCCACTGTCGACCCCACTCTGAATCCAAAGGCTGGCCCTGCTGTCCCGGCTAACTTCCTGCGTCCAATCGTTCAGGCGGACCTAGACTCGGGTAAATACACACAGATCGTGACCCGCTTTCCGCCGGAGCCAAACGGCTATCTGCACATCGGTCATGCCAAATCCATTTGTGTGAACTTTGGGCTGGCTCAAGAGTTTGGCGGCGTGACGCATTTGCGTTTTGACGACACCAACCCGGCAAAAGAAGACCAGGAATACATCGACGCCATCGAAAGCGACGTCAAGTGGCTGGGCTTCGAGTGGGCCGGTGAAGTGCGTTACGCGTCGCAATACTTCGATCAACTGCACGAGTGGGCGATTTACCTGATCAAAGAAGGCAAGGCCTACGTCTGCGACCTGACGCCCGAGCAAGCCAAGGAATACCGCGGCAGCCTGACCGAGCCCGGCAAGAACAGCCCGTTCCGCGACCGTAGCGTTGAAGAGAACCTGGATCTGTTCGCCCGCATGACCGCCGGTGAGTTTGAAGACGGCAAGCGTGTGCTGCGCGCCAAGATCGACATGACCTCGCCGAACATGAACTTGCGCGACCCGATCATGTACCGCATCCGTCATGCCCATCACCACCAGACCGGTGACAAGTGGTGCATCTACCCCAACTATGACTTCACCCACGGTCAGTCGGATGCCATTGAAGGCATCACCCATTCGATCTGCACCCTGGAGTTCGAAAGCCATCGTCCGCTGTACGAATGGTTCCTGGACAGCCTGCCAGTACCGGCGCGCCCGCGTCAGTACGAGTTCAGCCGTCTGAACCTCAACTACACCATCACCAGCAAGCGCAAGCTCAAGCAGCTGGTCGATGAAAAGCACGTCAACGGCTGGGATGACCCGCGCATGTCGACGCTGTCGGGTTTCCGCCGTCGCGGTTACACGCCTAAATCGATTCGTAATTTCTGTGACATGGTCGGCACCAACCGTTCTGACGGTGTTGTTGACTTCGGCATGCTGGAATTCAGCATTCGTGACGATCTGGACCACAGCGCGCCGCGCGCCATGTGCGTGCTGCGTCCATTGAAAGTGATCATCACCAACTACCCGGAAGGTCAGGTCGAAAACCTCGAGCTGCCTTGCCACCCTAAGGAAGACATGGGTGTGCGGGTGTTGCCGTTTGCCCGTGAAATCTACATCGACCATGAAGACTTCATGGAAGAGCCGCCAAAAGGCTACAAGCGTCTTGAGCCTGCGGGCGAAGTGCGTTTGCGCGGCAGCTATGTGATCCGTGCCGACGAAGCGATCAAGGATGCCGATGGCAACATCGTTGAACTGCATTGCTCGTACGATCCGCTGACCCTGGGTAAAAACCCTGAAGGTCGCAAGGTCAAGGGTGTTGTGCATTGGGTGCCGGCGGCTGCCAGCGTCGAATGCGAAGTGCGTTTGTATGATCGTCTGTTCCGCTCGCCGAACCCTGAAAAGGCCGAAGACGGCGCGGGCTTCCTGGAAAACATCAACCCTGACTCGCTGCAGGTACTGACCGGTTGTCGTGCTGAACCCTCGCTGGGCAATGCACAGCCGGAAGACCGTTTCCAGTTCGAGCGCGAAGGCTACTTCTGCGCAGATATCAAGGACTCGAAACCCGGTCACCCGGTATTCAACCGTACCGTGACCCTGCGTGATTCGTGGGGCCAGTGATCAAGTTTTGAAGGAACAAGCCGTGCTTACGATCTACAACACGCTCACCAAGAGCAAAGAAGTTTTCAAGCCGCTGGACGGCAACAATGTGCGCATGTACGTGTGCGGCATGACCGTGTACGACTACTGCCACATCGGCCATGGTCGCAGCATGATTGCCTTCGATCTGGTGACCCGCTGGTTGCGTTTCAGCGGCTACAACCTGACCTACGTGCGCAACATTACGGACATTGAAGACAAGATCATCAATCGTGCGCGTGAAAACGGCGAGCCTTTCGAGGTGCTGACCGAGCGCATGATCGCGGCCATGCATGAAGATGAAGCGCGGCTCAATATCCTCAAGCCGGATATGGAGCCTCGTGCCACGGATCATATCCCTGGCATGCACGCGATGATCCAGACCCTGATCGACAAGGGTTACGCCTATGCCCCGGGCAATGGTGACGTGTACTACCGCGTTGCCAAGTTCATGGGCTACGGCAAGCTGTCGCGCAAAAAGATCGAAGATCTGCGCATCGGCGCGCGCATCGAGGTCGACGAGGCCAAGGACGATCCGCTGGACTTCGTGTTGTGGAAAGGCGTCAAGCCTGGCGAGCCGAGCTGGGAGTCGCCGTGGGGCCCGGGTCGTCCGGGCTGGCACATTGAATGCTCGGTGATGTCTACCTGCTGCCTGGGTGAGACCTTCGATATTCATGGCGGCGGCAGCGACCTGGAGTTTCCGCACCATGAGAACGAAATCGCCCAAAGCGAGGCGGCTACGGGTAAAACCTACGCCAATGCCTGGATGCATTGCGGGATGATTCGCATCAATGGCGAGAAGATGTCCAAGTCCTTGAACAACTTCTTCACCATTCGCGACGTTCTGGCGAAGTATCACCCGGAGGTTGTGCGTTATCTGTTGGTGTCGAGCCACTACCGTAGTTCGATCAACTATTCGGAAGACAATCTCAAGGATGCCAAGGCAGCCCTTGATCGCTTCTATAACGCACTGAAAGGGTTGCCCAAGGTTGCTCCGGCCGGTGGTGAAGCCTTTGTTGAGCGCTTTACCCAAGTCATGAACGACGACTTCGGTACGCCGGAAGCCTGTGCGGTGCTGTTCGAGATGGTTCGCGAGATCAACCGGTTGCGCGAAACCGATCTGCAGGCGGCTGCCGGTCTGGCGGCACGTCTCAAGCAATTGGCCGATGTGCTGGGTGTGTTGCAGCTTGAAGCGGATGACTTTCTGCAGGCCGGTGCTGAAGGCAAGATCGATGCCGCTCAGGTGCAGGCCTTGATCGATGCGCGTCTGGCTGCCCGCGCTGCCAAGGACTGGGCGGAGTCTGACCGTATCCGTGATCAGTTCGCCGCAATGGGTGTGGTGCTGGAAGACAGTAAAGGCGGGACAACCTGGCGCTTGGCTGACTAGATTGCCCGTTGTGTGAACAAAAGCCCGTACGGGGCGTGATGCTGATGATTTTGTGGGAACGAGGTCATGGCATTGCGCCAAGTGCGGGCTTTTGTTTGCCCGGATTTTAGCGGCGCCAATAAAAACGGCACCCGAAGGTGCCGTTTTTTTGCAGCGCTTTGCACTAGTTGCCGTGCAATTCTTCGGCTGCGTACAAGGTGTTTTCCAGCAGGCAGGCACGAGTCATCGGGCCTACGCCGCCCGGTACCGGGGTGATCCAGCCCGCGCGGGGCAGGGCAGTCTCGTACACCACGTCGCCCACCAGCTTGCCATCAGCCTGGCGGTTGATGCCCACGTCGATGACGATGGCGCCTTCCTTGATCCATTCGCCTTTGACCAGGCCAGGCTTGCCGGCAGCTACCACCACCAGGTCGGCGCGGCCAACGTGGCCGGCCAGGTCCTTGGTGAAACGGTGGGTTACGGTCACGGTGCAGCCAGCCAGCAGCAATTCCATGGCCATCGGGCGTCCAACGATATTGGAGGCGCCGACAATGACCGCGTCCATTCCGTACAGGTCCTGGCCGGTGCTTTCCAGCAGGGCCATGATGCCTTTGGGGGTGCATGGGCGCAGCAGCGGGATGCGTTGGGCCAGACGACCGACGTTATAGGGGTGGAAACCGTCGACATCTTTGTCCGGGCGGATACGCTCCAGCAGTTTGGAGGCATCCAGATGGGCAGGCAGAGGCAGTTGCAGCAGGATGCCGTCGATGTTCGCGTCGTCATTGAGACGGTCGATCAGGTCGGTGAGGTCCTGTTGGGTCGTGTCGGAGGGCAGGTCATAGGCTTGGGAAATAAAGCCTACCTCTTCGCAGTCTTTACGCTTGTGCGAAACATAAACCTGGGAAGCAGGATCGCTGCCGACCAGAATCACTGCCAGACCAGGGGTGCGCAGGCCTTGCTCGTGGCGCTCGGCGACACGTTTGGCAATCTGCTGGCGCAGGCTGGCGGCGATCGCTTTGCCGTCGATTAGTTGTGCAGTCATTACGCGTGATTAACCATCGTAAAGGGTGGAAAAAGGACGTGCATTCTCGCATGCCGCGGCGCGAGGGCAAAGGCGCCTGGTCTGTTTATTGCCCTAACTCCTTTATATTTCTAAACTTTTTTTAAAAAACAGTTGACGACTTACGGGCTCACCTATAACATTCGTCGCACTTGTCGGGCACAGCCTAGCACTGGTTAAGAAGGTAGAGCGAAGTTGTTGTCCAGCTTGGTGATACTGAAAGCACTTGGTTTGTAGTCGTCAAAGAATACAGGCTAACAATGCGCCCGTAGCTCAGCTGGATAGAGCATCCGCCTTCTAAGCGGATGGTCGCAGGTTCGAGTCCTGCCGGGTGCGCCATTAGGCAGCTTTGGCACAAGTAAAGCAGTACAGGCAATATGGTGGGCGTAGCTCAGTTGGTAGAGCACGGGATTGTGACTCCCGTTGTCGAGGGTTCGATCCCCTTCGTCCACCCCATATTTAGAAAGCCGCCAGATTAAAAGTCTGGCGTCTTTGCTTCAAGAGTTTGAAATGCGGATGTGGTGGAATTGGTAGACACACTGGATTTAGGTTCCAGCGCCGCAAGGTGTGAGAGTTCGAGTCTCTCCGTCCGCACCAAATTTTGATAGAGCCGCTTGTAGCGGCTTTTTCTTTGGTTGTAACTGTCGGCTTCCAGGAGCAGGCAGCGTTGTAAGCGCACTATGGTGGGCGTAGCTCAGTTGGTAGAGCACGGGATTGTGACTCCCGTTGTCGAGGGTTCGATCCCCTTCGTCCACCCCATATTAAAAGAAAACGCCAGACTAACCCTCTGGCGTTTTTTTGTATCTGCGGTTTGAGAATCGCATATAGGGGTGTCGTTCGGCGCCTTGTTTCCCGCATGCTTAGCGTCCTCTGTGATTTGTGTGACAATGCGCGCAGATCGGGGTAGCTCCAAAGGCTGCCCGTTATCGCCAATTGATCAGTGCAGTCTTCTATCTATATAGAAGGCGAGGCGGATGGCTGCTTTTACTTAATTTCTGTCGGCCGTTTCTTAGGGTGTTTGCGGTAGGGTGACTTCTTGAGTTTGACCCACTAGAATGCTTGCCCTTGATTATGGGGTCGGAAACGGCCGGCTAATGTCTGTGCAACGAGGAATATCCATGCAAGTTTCTGTTGAAAATACTTCCGCTCTTGAGCGTCGCATGACCATTGGCGTGCCAGCTGAGCGTATTGAGGCTGAAGTCAACAAGCGTCTGCAACAGACTGCCCAAAAGGCCAAGATCCCGGGCTTCCGTCCAGGCAAGGTGCCAATGAGCGTAATCCGTCAGCGTTACGAAGCTGATGCGCGCCAGGAAGCGCTGGGCAATGTAGTCCAGTCTTCGTTCTACGAAGCTGTGGTTGAGCAGAAGCTGAACCCGGCTGGTGCTCCTTCGATCGAGCCTAAGGTTTTCGAAAAAGGCAAAGATCTGGAATACGTTGCTACTTTCGAAGTATTCCCTGAATTCGAAGTGACCGGTCTGGACACCATCGCTATCGAGCGCCTGAGCGCCGAAGTGGCTGATGCCGACCTGGACAAGATGCTGGACGTGCTGCGCAAGCAGAACACCCGCTTTGAAGTGACTGACCGTGCTGCCCAGAACGATGATCAGCTGAACATCGATTTCGTTGGCAAGGTAGACGGCGAAGTGTTCGCTGGCGGCTCCGCCACCGGTACTCAGCTGGTGCTGGGTTCGGGCCGCATGATTCCTGGCTTTGAAGAAGGCCTGGTAGGCGCCAAAGCCGGTGAAGAGCGCGTTCTGAAACTGACTTTCCCTGCTGACTACCAGAATCTGGACCTGGCTGGCAAAGAAGCCGAGTTCACCGTAACCGTGAACACTGTTTCCGAGCCTAAGCTGCCAGAGCTGAACGAAGAGTTCTTCGCCCAGTTCGGTATCAAGGAAACCGGTCTGGAAGGCTTCCGCGCCGAAGTTCGCAAGAACATGGAGCGTGAACTGCGTCAGGCCATCAAGTCCAAGGTCAAGAACCAGGTAATGGACGGCCTGCTGGCTGCCAACCCGATCGAAGTGCCGAAGTCGCTGCTGGCCAACGAAGTTGACCGTCTGCGCGTGCAGGCTGTTCAGCAGTTCGGTGGTAACATCAAGCCTGATCAACTGCCGGCAGAGCTGTTCGAAGAGCAAGCCAACCGCCGTGTAGTGCTGGGTCTGATCGTGGCTGAAGTGGTCAAGCAGTTCGACCTCAAGCCTGACGAAGATCGCGTTCGCGAAATGATTCAGGAAATGGCTTCCGCTTACCAGGAGCCAGAGCAGGTTGTAGCCTGGTACTACAAAAACGACGCGCAATTGAACGAGGTTCGTTCGGTTGTGCTGGAAGAGCAAGTTGTGGATACTGTTCTGCAGAAGGCCAAGGTGACCGATAAAGCGGTCTCTTACGAAGAAGCTGTCAAGCCGGTGGAAGCTCCACAAGCCGACTGATTTCTGACTCGTTAGAAAACACAACCATAAGCCAGCCTCGAGCTGGCTTATGCGTATCCAGACAAGACTATTTGGGAGTGACTGCCGGACATGTCCCGCAATTCTTATATTCAGCAGAACTCTGATATCCACGCCGCTGGCGGCCTGGTCCCGATGGTTGTCGAGCAGTCCGCTCGTGGCGAACGCGCTTACGACATCTACTCGCGCCTCCTGAAGGAGCGAATCATCTTCCTGGTCGGCCCCGTAGAAGACTACATGGCCAACCTGGTGGCTGCGCAGCTGCTGTTCCTTGAAGCCGAGAACCCGGACAAGGACATCCACCTGTACATCAACTCGCCGGGCGGTTCGGTGACTGCAGGCATGTCGATCTACGACACCATGCAATTCATCAAGCCTGACGTGTCGACCATCTGCATCGGCCAGGCCTGCAGCATGGGTGCCTTCCTGTTGGCTGGTGGCGCACCGGGCAAGCGTCACTGCCTGCCGAACTCGCGCATGATGATTCACCAGCCACTGGGCGGTTTCCAGGGCCAGGCGTCGGATATCGACATTCATGCCAAGGAAATCCTCAACATCCGTCACCGTTTGAACTCGCTGCTGGCTCACCACACGGGCCAGACTCTCGAAACCATCGAGCGCGACACCGAGCGTGACAACTTCATGAGCGCCGAGCGTGCAGCCGAATACGGTTTGATCGACTCTGTGTTCAGCAAGCGTCAAATGCCCGCTTAAGCAGCTCAAATGTGGGTGGTTGGGTTAACCGACCACCTGCGGGCTTGAAAAAGCCCGCAGTTGCCTTCATCTTGTGTTGCAAGCCTATCGGATTTGGATCGATCGAATGACTGACACCCGCAACGGCGAGGACAACGGCAAATTGCTCTATTGCTCCTTCTGTGGCAAAAGCCAGCATGAAGTGCGCAAATTGATTGCCGGCCCCTCGGTCTTTATCTGCGACGAATGCGTTGACCTGTGCAATGACATCATCCGTGAGGAGGTGCAGGAAGCCCAGGCCGAGAGCAGCGCGCATAAATTACCATCGCCAAAAGAAATCAGCGGCATCCTTGATCAATACGTCATTGGTCAGGAGCGTGCCAAAAAGGTTTTGGCTGTAGCGGTGTACAACCACTACAAGCGCCTCAACCAGCGTGACAAGAAAAACGACGACGTCGAACTCGGCAAGAGCAACATCCTGCTGATCGGCCCTACCGGTTCGGGTAAGACCCTGCTGGCAGAAACCCTTGCACGCCTGTTGAATGTACCTTTCACCATCGCTGACGCAACCACGCTGACTGAAGCCGGTTACGTAGGCGAAGATGTTGAAAACATCATTCAGAAGCTGCTGCAGAAATGCGATTACGACGTAGAAAAAGCCCAGATGGGCATTGTCTACATCGATGAAATCGACAAGATTTCGCGCAAGTCTGACAACCCTTCGATTACCCGTGATGTTTCCGGTGAAGGTGTGCAGCAGGCATTGCTCAAGCTGATCGAAGGTACCGTGGCTTCCGTACCGCCTCAAGGCGGCCGCAAGCACCCGCAGCAGGAGTTCTTGCAGGTTGATACCCGCAACATCCTGTTTATCTGCGGTGGTGCGTTCTCGGGCCTTGAGAAGGTTGTACAGGCTCGCTCGACTCGCGGCGGCATCGGCTTCAGTGCCGAAGTGCGCAGCAAGGAAGAGGGCAAGAAGGTTGGCGAATCCCTGCGTGAAGTCGAGCCTGACGATCTGGTCAAGTTTGGCCTGATCCCGGAATTCGTGGGTCGTCTGCCTGTGCTGGCAACCCTGGACGAGCTGGACGAGGCTGCCTTGATGCAGATCCTCACCGAACCGAAGAACGCCTTGACCAAGCAGTACGGCAAGCTGTTCGAGATGGAAGGTGTAGATCTTGAGTTCCGTGCCGACGCCTTGAAGGCCGTGGCCAAGCGTGCTCTGGAGCGCAAAACGGGCGCTCGTGGCCTGCGTTCGATTCTTGAAGGCGTGCTGCTCGACACAATGTATGAAATCCCCTCGCAATCCGAGGTGAGTAAAGTTGTGATCGACGAAAGCGTTATAGAAGGCAAGTCCAAGCCGTTGTTGATCTATGAAAACAACGAAGCGACTGCCAAGGTTGCACCTGACGCGTAAATGTAATGCTGGCATTCCACATTGCGTGTTAAAGAAGGGGCCTTCGGGCCCCTTTGTTTTTCCTGTCGTTCAACGCTTGTTTTTTTTCAAGACTGCCCCCATCTTGGCTTCAAGCTTACATCCATCTGATTACGGCCTTATGGCCGCCGTAGAGGCGAAATCATGAAGACAACCATCGAATTGCCTCTCCTGCCGTTGCGTGATGTTGTTGTGTATCCGCACATGGTGATCCCACTGTTCGTGGGACGCGAGAAGTCGATCGAGGCCCTTGAGGCTGCGATGACGGGCGACAAGCAAATTTTGCTGTTGGCTCAAAAGAATCCGGCTGACGACGATCCGGGCGAAGACGCCCTGTATCGCGTCGGTACCATTGCAACTGTACTGCAACTGCTCAAGCTCCCGGACGGCACGGTCAAAGTGCTGGTTGAGGGTGAGCAACGCGGTGCGGTTGAGCATTTTGGTCAGGCAGATGGTTATCTGAGTGCCGAAGTCTCCCTGATTGACGAAGTGGCTGCCCCGGATCGCGAATCCGAGGTCTTTGTGCGCAGCCTGCTTTCGCAGTTCGAGCAATACGTGCAACTGGGCAAAAAAGTCCCGGCCGAGGTTCTGTCATCGCTTAACAGCATTGACGAGCCAAGCCGTCTGGTCGATACCATGGCTGCCCATATGGCACTCAAGATCGAGCAGAAGCAGGAAATCCTCGAAATCATCGATCTGCAGGCCCGTGTCGAGCACGTTCTGGCCCTGCTGGATGCCGAGATCGACTTGCTGCAAGTCGAAAAGCGCATCCGTGGCCGCGTCAAAAAGCAAATGGAGCGCAGCCAGCGCGAGTACTACCTGAATGAGCAGATGAAGGCCATTCAGAAAGAGCTGGGTGATGGTGACGAAGGTCACAATGAAATCGAAGAGCTGAAAAAACGCATCGATGCTGCCGGTTTGCCGAAAGATGCAATGGCCAAGGCCCAGGCGGAGCTGAACAAGCTCAAGCAAATGTCGCCAATGTCCGCAGAAGCCACCGTGGTGCGCTCCTACATCGACTGGCTGGTGCAGGTGCCGTGGAAGGCTCAGAGCAAGGTGCGCCTGGATCTCAAGCGTGCTGAAGACATTCTGGACGCAGATCACTACGGTCTGGACGAAGTCAAAGAGCGGATTCTCGAATATCTTGCCGTGCAAAAGCGTGTGAAGAAAATTCGTGGCCCGGTTCTTTGCCTGGTCGGTCCACCGGGTGTAGGCAAAACCTCGCTTGCTGAGTCCATTGCCCACGCAACAAACCGCAAATTTGTGCGTATGGCCTTGGGTGGCGTGCGTGACGAAGCGGAAATTCGTGGCCATCGCCGTACGTACATCGGTTCGATGCCAGGAAGATTGATTCAAAAGATGACCAAGGTTGGTGTGCGCAACCCGCTGTTCCTGCTTGATGAAATCGACAAGATGGGCAGTGACATGCGCGGCGATCCGGCGTCTGCACTGCTTGAAGTGCTCGATCCCGAGCAGAACCACAATTTCAACGACCATTACCTCGAGGTTGATTACGACCTGTCCGATGTGATGTTCCTGTGTACGTCCAACTCGATGAACATCCCGCCAGCCTTGCTGGACCGGATGGAAGTCATTCGTCTGCCTGGCTACACCGAAGACGAAAAAATCAACATTGCTGTCAAATACCTGGCCCCGAAACAAATTGAAGCCAATGGCTTGAAGAAGGGCGAGCTGGCATTTGATAACGAAGCCATCCGCGACATGATCCGCTACTACACCCGGGAAGCCGGTGTGCGGGGCCTTGAGCGCCAGATTGCGAAGATCTGCCGCAAGGCGGTCAAAGAGCATGCGCTGGAAAAACGCTTTGCGGTCACCGTCACGCCGGAGCTACTTGAGCACTTTTTGGGCGTAAGAAAATTCAGCTACGGTTTGGCTGAAGTTCAGGACCAGATCGGTCAAGTGACCGGCCTGGCCTGGACCCAGGTGGGTGGCGAGTTGTTGACCATTGAAGCGGCCGTTGTTCCTGGCAAAGGCCAGTTGATCAAGACCGGTTCACTGGGCGACGTGATGGTAGAGTCCATCACCGCTGCATTGACGGTGGTGCGCAGCCGCGCCAAGAGCCTGGGTATCCCGTTGGATTTCCACGAAAAACGCGATATTCACATTCACATGCCCGAAGGCGCTACGCCTAAAGATGGCCCTAGTGCTGGCGTGGGAATGTGTACTGCCCTGGTCTCTGCATTGACCCTGATTCCGGTACGCGCCGATGTTGCCATGACCGGTGAAATTACCCTTCGTGGTCAGGTGTTGGCGATTGGTGGCCTGAAGGAAAAATTACTTGCTGCTCACCGTGGTGGCATCAAAACTGTAATTATTCCCGAAGAGAACGTTCGTGACCTGAAGGAAATTCCTGACAACATCAAACAGGATCTTCAGATTAAACCGGTTAAATGGATTGACGAAGTCCTGCAAATTGCGCTGCAATACGCCCCGGAGCCCTTGCCGGATGTGGCTCCCGAGATTGTTGCCAAGGACGACAAACGAGAATCTGACTCTAAGGAAAGAATTAGCACGCATTAATACGGATTCGCCTGACGGGCTTTCTTGACGCTTTTTAGAGCCCTTGTTATAAAGCGGCTCTATAAGTGTCCGTAAGTGCTTCAGCAGTCGTTTTGCTTTTACCAAAAAACTTTAGAAACATACTCAGACAGATATAAGGGGACTTAGAGTGAACAAGTCGGAACTGATTGATGCTATCGCTGCATCTGCTGATATCCCGAAAGCTGCAGCTGGCCGTGCGCTGGACGCAGTAATCGAATCCGTCACTGGCGCTCTTAAGGCTGGCGACTCTGTGGTACTGGTTGGTTTTGGTACTTTCTCTGTAACCGATCGTCCTGCCCGTATTGGTCGTAACCCACAGACCGGTAAAACGCTGGAAATTCCTGCTGCCAAAAAGCCAGGCTTCAAAGCCGGTAAAGCACTGAAAGAAGCGGTTAACTAAGTTTCTGTAACACCTTTTACCCAACCGGGTCAGGCGCACGCCAGGCTTGGCAGCGGAGCGGTAGTGCAATCGGTGGCAACATCGATGTGTCACGCCGGGGGTCGCGGGTTCGAGCCCGGTCCGCTCCGCCAGTTACGAGAAGGCGCATCCTCGGATGCGCCTTTCTTCTATCCGGACTCTACCCACGCTCCACGGTTGCTCATTATGCAAGACCGTTTCTGGGGGAAGCATGCTGCAAAATATCAGGGACAATTCACAAGGCTGGATTGCCAAGACCATCATCGGTGTCATCGTCGCGTTAATGGCGTTGACCGGTTTCGATGCCATTTTTCAAGCCACCTCTACCAGCCAGGATGCTGCCAAGGTTAACGGTGAAGAAATCACCCAGGTTGAACTGAGCCAGGCCGTCGATATGCAACGCCGGCAGCTGCTGCAGCAGTTGGGCAAGGATTTCGACTCGTCGTTGCTGGATGAAAAAATGCTGCGTGAAGCGGCCCTCAAAGGGTTGATCGATCGCAAGCTGTTGCTGCAAGGCGCCAAAGACGCGAAGTTTTCGTTTTCTGAAGCCGCTTTGGACCAAGTCATTCTGTTGACTCCTGAATTTCAGGAAGACGGCAAATTCAGCCCTGAGCGTTTCGACCAGGTGATCCGTCAACTGGGTTACGGTCGCTTGCAGTTCCGTAACATGCTGGGCGAAGAAATGCTGATTGGTCAGCTGCGTGCCGGTCTGGCGGGCAGTGGTTTCGTGACCGACGAACAGGTGAATGCGTTCGCCCGTCTTGAGAAACAAACTCGTGATTTCGCTTCGCTGAACATCAAGGCCGACCCGGCTGCGGTGAAACTGAGCGATGACGAAATCAAGGCTTACTACGACGAGCACGCCAAGGAATTCATGACCCCTGATCAGGTCGTGATCGACTATATCGAGTTGAAGAAATCTTCTTTCTTTGACCAGGTAGCCGTGAAGGATGATGAGCTTCAAGCGTTGTATCAAAAGGAAATCGCCAACCTGGCCGAACAGCGCCGCGCTGCGCATATCCTGATCGAAGTGAACGACAAGGTCAGCGACGAGCAGGCCAAAGCCAAGATCGCCGAGATTCAGCAGCGTCTGGCCAAAGGTGAAAGCTTCGAAGCTCTGGCCAAGGAGTTCTCCCAGGATCCGGGTTCGGCTGCCAATGGCGGTGACCTGGGCTTCGCAGGCCCTGGTGTTTACGATCCTGTGTTCGAAACGGCTGTTTACGGGTTGAAGCAGGACCAGGTTTCGGAGCCGGTACGCACCAGCTTCGGTTATCACCTGATCAAGCTGCTGGGTGTTGAAGCACCTGAAGTGCCGAGCTTTGCCAGCCTGAAAGACAAGCTGACCCATGACCTGAAAACCCAGCAGGTTGAACGCCTGTTTGTCGATGCAACCAAGCAATTGGAAGACTCGGCATTTGAAGCGTCCGATCTGGCTCAGCCAGCTCAAGAGCTTAAGCTGACTGTGCATACCTCTGCGCCATTTGGTCGTGAGGGGGGCGAGGGTGTCACCGCCAATCGCGCTGTGATTCAGGCCGCATTCAGCACCGAAGTGATGGATGAGGGCGCGAACAGTACAGCCCTGGAGCTGGACCCTGAGACCGTAGTGGTGTTGCGCGTCAAGGAGCACCGCAAGCCTGAGCAGTTGCCGCTGGAGGCTGTTGCCTCGAGCATTCGTGCGCAACTGGTCAAGGAGCACGCCAGTGCTGCGGCCAAAACCCGTGCTGAAGAAATCATCAAGGAGCTGCGCGATGGCAAACTGCCGTTGAACCAGCCGGTTGATGGTCAGGCGTGGAAGGTCCAGGAAGCGGTTGCCCGTGGTCAGGAAGGTATTGATCCTGCCGTCCTGCAAGCGGTATTCCGCATGCCGAAACCTGCAGCCAAGGACAAGCCGACATTCAGCAGTGTCACCCTGGCAGATGGCACTGTGGTTGTATTGCGTTTGAACGGCGTCAACGATGCAGTAGCGCCGACTGAAGAAGAGAAAGCGTCGTATCGCCGCTTCCTCGCTTCGCGTGTTGGCCAGCAAGACTTTGCTGCCTACCGCAAGCAGTTGGAAAACGAAGCCAAGGTTGAGCGCTACTAAGTTCAGCCTGCTTCGCTAAAAATGGCCGCTCATTGAGCGGCCATTTTTTTGCGCTGGTTTTTTTGTGGGAGCGGGCTTGCTCGCGATGGCATCCATGCGCTCTGTCTGACGTATCGCGTCGTTTGTTTCGCGGGCAAGCCCGCCCCCACAGATCATCTCCCAGAGATTGTCGCGAGGCAAAAAAACGCCCGATGCAATCTCTGCACCGGGCGTTTTTGAGTAGCGCTTGTAACGAAGGGTTTACTCTTCGAGGCTGCCCATGGCGGTAGTGTTGAAGCCACCGTCTACGTACATGATTTCGCCGCTGATGCCCGATGCCAGATCCGAGCACAGGAAGGCGCCGGCATTGCCGACTTCGTCGATGGTCACGTTGCGACGCAGTGGAGTCTGCGCTTCGTTGGCCGCCAGCATTTTGCGGAAGTTCTTGATGCCCGACGCTGCCAGGGTACGGATCGGGCCTGCCGATACGCAGTTAACGCGAGTACCCTCAGGGCCCAGGCTGCCTGCCAGGTAACGTACACCGGCTTCCAGGCTGGCCTTGGCCATGCCCATCACGTTGTAGTTAGGCATGGTGCGCTCGGCGCCCAGGTAGGACAGGGTCAGCAGGCTGCCGTTGCGACCTTTCATCATCGGGCGACCAGCCTTGGCCAGGGCCACGAAGCTGTAGGCGCTGATGTCGTGAGCGATGCGGAAGCCTTCACGGGTGGTGGCGTCGGTGAAATCGCCATCCAGCTGGTCGCCAGGAGCGAAACCTACGGAGTGAACGATGCAGTCCAGACCGTCCCACTTCTTGCTCAGGTCTTCGAAGACCTTGGCGATTTCTTCATCGCTGGCAACGTCGCAAGGGAAGCACAGCTCAGGGTTCGAACCCCAGCCTGCGGCGAATTCTTCAACACGACCTTTCAGCTTTTCGTTCTGATAAGTGAAAGCCAGCTCGGCGCCTTCACGGTGCATGGCGGCAGCAATGCCAGAAGCGATGGACAATTTGCTAGCGACACCAACGATCAGTACGCGCTTACCGGTGAGAAAACCCATGTGTTGTTCCTCTATCAGGTTAATCGACAGCCACTGGTGCCAAAAAGGCGGCTTCCAGCAGCTGTTGTGTATATGGATGTTGCGGTGAGGCAAAGATACTTTGCGCATCACCCTGTTCGACCACTTGGCCATGCTTGACCACCATCAATTGGTGGCTCAGCGCTTTGACGACAGCCAGGTCATGGCTGATAAACAAATACGTCAGGTTGTGCCTGGCTTGCAGTGAGCGCAGCAGTTCAACAACCTGGCGTTGTACTGTGCGGTCCAGCGCAGAGGTTGGCTCGTCCAGCAATATCAACTCCGGCTTTAACACCAGTGCGCGGGCAATGGCGATTCTTTGCCGTTGTCCGCCTGAAAACTCGTGAGGGTAACGGTGCCGGGTTTCCGGATCCAGACCTACTTCTCGCAAGGCTTCAATAATTGCACTTTCCTGTTCCGCTTCGGTGCCCATACGGTGAATGCGCAACCCTTCACCGACAATCTCGCTGACGCTCATGCGCGGGCTGAGACTGCCAAACGGGTCCTGGAATACCACCTGCATTTCCCGTCGCAATGGCCTGACTTCTTTCTGTGACAGACAGTCTAGCCGTTTGCCTTCAAAGCTGATCAGGCCCTTGCTGGCAATCAGACGCAAAATCGCCAGGCCCAGCGTTGATTTGCCCGATCCGCTTTCACCCACAATTCCCAGGGTCTGCCCCTGGGGCAAGCTGAAATTGATACCGTCCACCGCTTTCACGTAATCGACGGTCTTGCGCAGCAGGCCTTTCTTGATCGGGAACCATACCTTCAGGTCCTCGACTTGCAGCAATGGCGGACCGGCAATGGTGCTGGCCGGGCCTCCGCTGGGCTCTGCGCTGAGCAGTTCCCGGGTGTAAGGATGCTGCGGCGAACGGAACAGCTGCTCGCACGATGCTTGTTCGACGATTAAACCGCGCTGCATGACACATACGCGATGCGCAATTCTTCGTACAAGGTTCAAATCGTGACTGATCAGTAACAACGACATGCCCAGGCGGGCTTGCAGATCCTTGAGCAAGTCGAGGATTTTAAGCTGAACGGTCACGTCCAGGGCGGTGGTAGGTTCGTCGGCAATCAGCAGTTCGGGTTCATTGACCAGGGCCATGGCGATCATCACGCGCTGTCTCTGACCCCCTGAGAGCTCGTGTGGCAGCGCCTTGAGGCGTTTGTGAGGCTCGGGTATGCCTACCAGCTCCAGAAGCTCCAGGGTGCGCAGGGTAGCGGCCTTGCCGGTGATCCCCTTGTGAATGCCGAGCACCTCATTGATTTGTTTTTCAATGCTGTGCAGCGGGTTCAGGGAGGTCATGGGCTCCTGAAAAATCATCGCAATGCGGTTGCCGCGAATGTTGCGCAGCTTTTTCTCGTCCACGCTGAGCAAATCCTGGCCGCCGTAGGCGATGCTGCCGCTGGGGTGGCGTGCAAGGGGGTAGGACAGCAACCTGAGGATCGAGTGCGCGGTCACCGATTTGCCCGAACCGCTTTCGCCCACCAGGGCCAGGGTTTCGCCGCGCCTGATATCAAAACTGACGCCTTGCACCACCCGCTGCGGTGTGTCACCCGCTACAAACTCGACGCTGAGGTCGCGCACTTCGATCAGATTGTCCTGCGTCATCTTATTTCCTCGGGTCGAAGGCATCGCGAGCGGACTCACCGATAAACACCAGCAGGCTGAGCATGATGGCCAGCACTGCGAATGCACTGATGCCCAGCCAGGGCGCTTGCAGGTTGGACTTGCCCTGGGCCACCAGTTCGCCCAGCGACGGCGCGCCCGGGGGCAGGCCGAAGCCCAGGAAGTCCAGGGCAGTGAGGGTGCCGATGGCGCCAGTGAGGATAAACGGCATAAAGGTCATGGTGGAGACCATGGCGTTGGGCAGGATGTGGCGGTACATGATGGCCATGTCCTGCATGCCCAGGGCGCGGGCGGCGCGCACATACTCCAGATTGCGCCCACGCAGGAATTCGGCGCGCACGACGTCCACCAGGCTCATCCACGAGAACAGCAGCATGATGCCCAGCAGCCACCAGAAATTGGGCTGCACAAAACTGGCGAGAATGATCAGCAGGTACAACACGGGCAAGCCTGACCAGATTTCCAGAAAGCGCTGACCGGCCAGGTCGACCCAGCCACCATAAAAGCCCTGCAAGGCCCCGGCGATCACGCCGATGATGGAGCTCAGTACCGTCAGGGTCAGGGCGAACAGCACCGATATGCGAAAGCCATAAATCACTCGGGCCAGCACGTCGCGGCCCTGGTCGTCGGTGCCCAGCCAGTTCTCGGCGGAGGGCGGTGCAGGGGCAGGGACTTTCAGGTCGTAGTTGATGCTTTGATAGCTGTAGGGGATGGGTGGCCACACAACCCAGGCATCTTTCTTGGCCAGCAGTTCACGGATATACGGGCTTTTGTAGTTGGCTTCGAGGGGGAACTCTCCACCGAAGTCGGTCTCTGGATAGCGCTTGAGCGCCGGGAAATACCACTCCCCGTCGTAATTGATCACCAGCGGTTTGTCGTTGGCGATGAACTCGGCGTTCAGGCTGAGCCCGAACAGCACCAGGAAGATCCACAGCGACCACCAGCCACGCTTGTTGGCTTTGAAACGGGCAAAACGGCGTCGATTGAGGGGGGATAGCTTCATCTCAATGCTCCCTGCTTTCAAAGTCGATACGCGGATCGACCAGGGTGTATGAGAGGTCACCGATCAGCTTCACCACCAGCCCGACCAGCGTAAAGATAAACAGGGTGCCGAATACAACCGGGTAGTCGCGATTGATCGCGGCCTCGAAACTCATCAGGCCCAGGCCATCGAGGGAGAAAATCACTTCGACCAGCAGTGAGCCGGTAAAGAAAATTCCGATAAAGGCCGACGGGAAACCGGCAATAACCAGCAGCATGGCATTGCGGAACACATGGCCATAGAGCACCCGGTGGTTGGTCAGGCCCTTGGCTTTGGCAGTGACGACATACTGTTTGTTGATCTCGTCGAGAAAGCTGTTTTTGGTCAGCAGGGTCATGGTGGCGAAGTTGCCGATAACCAGTGCCGTAACGGGCAATGCCAGATGCCAGAAGTAATCGAGAATCTTGCCGCCCAGGCTCAGTTCGTCAAAGTTGTTGGACGTCAGGCCGCGCAGGGGGAACCAGTCCAGGTAACTGCCCCCGGCAAACAGTACGATCAGCAGGATGGCAAACAGAAAGGCCGGGATGGCGTAGCCGATGATGATCAGTGAACTGGTCCAGACATCAAAGTGGCTGCCGTGGCGCGTGGCCTTGGCGATCCCCAGGGGGATCGACACCAGGTACATGATCAGGGTGCTCCACAACCCCAGCGAGATGGAGACCGGCATTTTCTCCTTGATCAGGTCGATGACCTTGGCGTCGCGGAAGAAGCTTTCGCCGAAGTCCAGTCGGGCGTAGTTTTTAATCATGATCCACAGGCGTTCCGGCGCCGACTTGTCGAAACCGTACATCTTTTCGATTTCCTTGATCAGTTCCGGATCCAGCCCTTGGGCGCCACGGTAGTTGGAGCCCGCCACCGACACTTCCGAACCACCACCGGCGATGCGGCTGGTGGCGCCGTCAAAGCCTTCGAGCTTGGCGATCATCTGTTCAACCGGGCCGCCGGGGGCCGCCTGGATAATGATGAAGTTAATCAACAGAATCCCGAACAGTGTCGGAATGATCAGCAGCAGTCGCCTGAAAATATAAGCCAGCATTTAAGGCTCCTGGCTCGCGCTTGAAGGTTTGGTAGAGGGTGCAGGTTTTGCGTCAGGTTTGGCCCACCAGGTGTTGGTGCCGATATCGTATTTGGGCGTAACTTCGGGATGGCCGATATGGTTCGAGTAGGCCACGCGCCAGGTTTTGATATGCCAGTTGGGGATCACGTAGAAGCCCCACTGCAACACACGGTCCAGCGCCCTGGCATGGTTGATCAGGCTTTGCCGTGACTCGGCGTTGATCAGGCCCTCGGTCAACTGGTCGATGGCCGGGTCCTTGAGGCCGATAAAGTTTCGGCTGCCGGGTTTGTCGATACTTTGTGATTCCCAGTACTCGCGCTGCTCGCTGCCGGGTGAGCTGGACTGCGGGAAGCTGCCGACAATCATGTCGTAATCCCTTGAGCGCAGGCGGTTGAGGTATTGGGAGGTGTCGACCCGGCGAATCTGCAAATCGATGCCCAGGTCGCTGAGGTTGCGCTTGAACGGCAGAAGGATGCGCTCGAATTCGGTTTGTGCCAGCAGGAATTCGATCTTCACCGGCTTGCCCTGGGCGTCGACCATCTTGTCATCGACGATGCGCCAGCCGGCGTCTTGCAGCAGTTGGTAGGCGCGGCGCTGTTGCTCGCGAATCATACCGCTGGCGTCGGTGACGCTGGGTTTGAACACCTGGCTGAACGCCTGCTCGGGAATCTGGCCGCGCAAGGGCTCCAGAATGGCCAGTTCAGCTTCGGTCGGCGGCGCCTTGGCGGCCATTTCCGAGTTTTCGAAGTAGCTGCCAGTGCGCGCATAGGCACCGTTGAACAGTTGCTTGTTGGCCCATTCAAAGTCGAACAGCAGGCTTAGCGCCTCGCGTACACGCACATCCTGGAACATTGGCCTGCGCAGGTTGAAGACAAATCCCTGCATGCCTGTTGGATTGTGGTTGCGGATTTCTTCTTTTTTCAGGCGGCCCTGAGTAAATGCCGGAGAGTTGTAGGCTCCGGCCCAGTTTTTGGCGCTGATCTCCAGCCAGTAATCAAACTGACCGGCCTTGAGGGCTTCGAAGGCAACGCTGTTGTCGCGAAAGTAATCGACCGTGATGGCATCAAAATTGTACAGGCCCTTGTTGATGGGCAGGTCCTTGCCCCAATAGTCCTTGTTGCGCTCGTAGCGGATCGAGCGCCCGGGCTTGATCTCGGCGATGGTGTAGGGGCCGCTGCCGGGCGGGATTTCCAGGTTGCCCTTGTTGAAGTCGCGGGTTTCCCACCAGTGCTTGGGCAGAACCGGAAGCTGGCCAAGAATCAGCGGCAGTTCACGGTTTTTGTTGTGCTTGAAGGTGAATTTCACTTGCAGCGGGTTTTCCGCGATGGCCTGGTCGACATCGCTGTAATAACCCTTGTACAGCGGCGAGCCACTTTTCATCAGGGTATCGAAGCTGAACACGACATCTTCGGCGCGAATCGGATGGCCATCGCTGAACTTCGCTTCCGGGCGCAGGTAAAACCGCACCCAGCTGTTATCCGGGGCTTTCTCGATTTTCCCGGCAATCAGGCCGTAGGACGTAAAAGGCTCGTCGAGGGTTTGCCGGGCCAGGGTATCGAAGGTCAGATCAATGTCGTCGGCTGGCACGCCTTTATTGATAAACGGGTTGAGGCTGTCAAAGCTGCCCAGCGCAGACTTGCGAAAGGTACCGCCCTTGGGGGCTTGCGGGTTGACGTAGTCGACATGCTTGAAGTCGGCAGGATATTTCGGCGGCTCGTCATAGAGGGTCAAGGCATGCTGGGGAGCGGCCATGGCCGTGCAGGCAAAACCGGCAAACAACAAGCTGGCAAGGGGCTTTAGCCATGTACGCAAAGGCATCATTGTTTTTTCTCCGTAGGCTTAAGCCACCACGCGCTGAGGCCCAGGGTGTAGGGCGGCGTAGTCACAAAGGCGAACCGGTTGCGGTACGCCAGGCGGTGATAGTTCAGATACCAGTTGGGAATGATGTAGTGCTGCCAAAGCAACACGCGGTCCAGGGCCTGGCCGGCAGACAATTGCTCGTCGCGGGTCCGTGCGGCCAGCAGGCGCTCGAGCAGTTGGTCCACCACCGGGCTGGCTACCCCTGCATAATTTTTGCTGCCCTTGACGTTGGCCTGGCTGGAGTGGAAGTACTGCCACTGTTCAAGGCCGGGGCTCAGGGTCTGGTCAAGGGTCATCAGGATCATGTCAAAGTCGAACTGGTCCAGGCGCTGCTTGTATTGCGCGCGATCCACGGTGCGCAGCCGGGCATCGACGCCAATGCTGGCCAGGTTCTCCACATAGGGTTGCAGGATGCGCTCAAGGTTCGGGTTTACCAGTAATATTTCGAAACGCAGGGGTTTGCCTTCACTATTGACCAGGCGCTGGCCCGACAGTTTCCAGCCGCTTTCATCCAGCAGTGCCAGTGCCTGGCGCAGAGTTGCGCGGGGGATGCCGCGGCCGTCGGTTTGCGGCAAGGTAAAGGCCTGGTTGAACAGTTCGGGCGGTAGTTGGCTGCGCCAGGGTGACAGCATCAGCCACTCATGCCCCTGGGGAATGCCGCTGGCCGAGAATTCGCTGTTGGGGTAATGGCTCACGGCGCGCTGGTAGGCGCCGTTGAACAGGGTGCGGTTGGTCCATTCAAAATCAAACATAAGGCCCAGGGCCTCACGGGTTTTGTTTTGCGCAAAGGTGGCGCGGCGACTGTTCATAAACAGCCCCTGGGTTTGTGTCGGGATCTGGTGGGTAATTTCGGCCTTGATCACATCGCCGCGGCGTACCGCCGGGAAGTTATAGCCATTGGCCCAGTTCTTGGCCTGGTGCTCGATGTAAATGTCGAACTCGCGGGCCTTGAACGCCTCGAAGGCGACATCGCTGTCGCGGTAGAACTCCACTTCAACCCGGTCGAAGTTGTATTTGCCGCGGTTGACCGGCAGGTTGGCGCCCCACCAGTTCTTGACGCGCTCAAAGACCAGTTGGCGCCCGGGGGTAACCCGGGTAATGCGATAGGGGCCGCTACCCAGCGGTGGCTCGAAGGTGGTGGCTTTGAAGTCGCGCTTTACCCAGTATTGCTGGGGCAACACGGGCAGTTCGCCCAGGCGCAAAATCAGCAACGGGTTGCCTGAGCGCTTGAAGACAAAACGAATTCGTTTGGGGCCCAGGATATCGACCCGCTGGACTTCCTGAAGATTGGTGCGGTACTGCGGATGACCTTCTTTTAGTAACAGGTCGTAGGAGAAGGCAACATCGTAGGCAGTGATCGGCGTCCCATCATGAAAGCGGGCTTCGGGTCGCAGGTTAAAGACGACCCAGCTGCGGTCCTCGTTGTACTCCACTGATTGAGCGATCAAACCATAGCTGGATGTTGGCTCATCGCCGGAGGGGGCATATTGGCCCGTACCGGCCATCAGGGTTTCATTGAGTTCATTGACCCCGTACTGCAGGAAGTTGGGAGTCGAAACCGGGCTGGTGCCTTTGAAGGTGTAGGGGTTGAGCGTGTCGAACGTGCCGAACGCCATGACCTTCAAGGTGCCGCCCTTGGGGGCGTCAGGGTTTACCCAGTCGAAATGGGTAAAGGTGGCGGGGTACTTGAGTGTGCCGAACTGCGCATAACCGTGGCTTTCGCTCAGGTTTGCGCTGGCGGTGAAGCTCAAGGCCAGGCAGATAAATAGCGTAAGGAGGGGACGCGTCAAGTCAGAGATCCGATCCAGGCATTGGGCTTAAGGTTTCCGTACAGTAACAGCTTGTATCTGTAGGAAAAAGGCCACGCTGGTAAGCACGACGGGCAAGCTGCGGCCTACTTTTGTGTAGGAATCAGCTTGCCCGCGGGGGATGTCAGCGCTGTGCTTATCGGGGTTTGGAAACGGTCAGCATTTGCCCCGGCTTGAGGGCTTTTGCGCTGTTTGGATTCCAGCGCTTGAGATGCTGCATTTCAACGTTGAAACGCTTGGCCACCATATACAGCGAGTCGCCTTTCTGGACCTTGTATTGGGTCGGCTTTTTGCCCGAGGGCTTGCGTGTGTCCTGCATCACCAGGACCTGGCCGGCCTTGAGGTTGTTGCCGCTGAGTTTGTTCCAGTGTTGCAAGTCTTTGACATTGACCTTGTTGGCCTTGGCAATCAGGGTCAGGTTGTCGCCGCTCTTGACCCGGTACTTGCGGTTCAGGCGAGCTGGGGATGTGCTTGCAACCTTGTCAAATACCGGCTTGTTGGGGCGCAGACTGACCAGTTGGTCGGAGCTGAGATTGGACAGGCTGGCAGTCAACAGCTGGGCTTTGGCCGTAGGTACCAGCAGATGCTGGGGGCCATCGGTGGTGGCGCGCTGTTTGTAGGCCGGATTGAGCTGGAACATTTCGTCTTCGTCGATTTCGGCCAGGGCTGCCACGCGGGACAGGTCCATGGACTGTTTGATCTCGACCATTTCGAAGTAGGGTTCGTTGGCGATCGGGTTCAGGTTGATGCCGTAGGCTTCAGGGGCCAGAACCACTTGTGACAGGGCCAGCAGTTTTGGCACGTAGTCTTTGGTTTCCTGCGGCAGTGGCAGGTTCCAGTAGTCGGTCGGCAGGCCGAGCTTTTCGTTGCGCTCGATGGCCCGGCTGACGGTACCTTCGCCAGCGTTGTAGGCCGCCAGGGCCAGCAGCCAGTCGCCGTTGAACATGTCATGCAGACGGTTCAGGTAGTTCAGGGCTGCCAGCGTCGAGGCGGTAATGTCACGGCGACCATCGTAGGCACGGGTTTGACGCAGGTTGAAGTAGCGGCCTGTCGACGGAATGAACTGCCAGAGCCCGACCGCATTTGCATGTGAATACGCCATTGGGTTGTAGGCGCTTTCAATGGCTGGCAGCAGGGCCAGTTCCAGCGGCATATTGCGTTCTTCGAGGCGCTCTACAATGTAGTGGATATAAAGGCTGCCGCGCTCGCCCGCATTCTCGAGAAACGACGGGTTGCTCGCAAACCACAGGCGCTGTTGTTCAATTCGGGGGTTGACGTTCTGGCCGTCCTGCAACTTGAAACCCTGGCGCATGCGCTCCCACACATCTTGAGGGGGGAGGGGGCTGGGCTTCTGGCTGAGCCAGAGTGGATCCTGGGGAATGCGTTTGGCGATTTTAAGGCTGGCCCGCTCCGTGGTCTGCGCCGAATGATCCATGGACTGGCAGCCCGCGAGCGTGGCGCAGACAGCCACCGCAATGGCTTTGACCATGCGCGTCAATGCGTCTGAATTGATGGAGTTACCTTTAAATGACGACATTGTTTTGAAAAAAGTCAGGAAAAAATGTCGGGGGATTCTAGAAAGCAGGGGGGGCGCGGTCAACTGTTGAGAATTTTTGTTCTGACCGCGGCCGGTTTTAGAACCTGTCTTTCCAGCTGCGCAGGCTGGCAAAGACCGCACTGGGCGAGTCGTTGTCGCGGGAGTTCCACTCGTCAGCTTTTTCTTTAACAGATGTTTCGTGGACTCGCAGAAAGGGATTTGTGCGTAGTTCCAGTGCCATAGATGATGGCAAGCTGATACGACCTTCAGCCCGCCACTGCGTGACTTGCGCTACACGCGCGGCAATATCCGGGTTGTTCGGTTCCACGGCCTGGGCGAAGCGCAGGTTGCTCAAGGTGTATTCGTGGGTGCAGTACACGCCGGTGTGGGCGGGCAGCGCGGCCAGGCGAGTCAGGGAGTGATGCATCTGTTCCGGGGTGCCCTCGAACAGTCGGCCGCAACCCGCGGCGAACAGGGTGTCGCCACAGAACAGCAGGGGCGCTGTCGGGTCTTGGTGATAGTAGGCGATATGCCCAAGCGTATGGCCGGGTACCAGCAGGATCTGGAACTCCAGGCCCAGTACCTCGATGCGGTCGCCGTCGTTGAGTGCCACTTGTCGGGCCGGTATGGTCTCAAGCGCCGGCCCCCAGACCTTCGCGTTAGTGTGTGCGTGAAGTTGCGCGACACCGCCCACATGATCGAAATGGTGATGGGTGATCAGAATGTCGCTGAGGACCCAGTCCGGGCGCCTGGCCAGCCACTCCAGAACAGGCGCGGCATCACCCGGGTCGACCACGGCGCAGCGCTTTTGGGTAGTGTCCTGTAACAACCAGATGTAGTTGTCGTTGAAGGCGGGCAGGGCGTCGATCTGTAACATGGTGCAATTCCCAAGTGTGAAACAATGGCGCATCTTAGGGGCTGTTGACGTTTTATTGCGAGTCGCGTCGTCAGGGCTTGCGACAGATAAAGGGCGAGTTGGAGGAGCAATGACCGATAAAGCATTGGCTCAGGCTGATCCTGAGTGGCTGGCACTGATCAGTTCGGCGCGTGAGTGGCTGTCTGGCCCCCATGGGCAGTTGTTGCTCGAAGATGAGCAACGCGTGCTTGAGGTCGAGCTGGGGCGCTTTTTCGGCGGCTATCTGGTGCATTACGGCCCTGCTGCCGACACCCCGCCCAAGGCCCCGCAGGTTCAGCGCAACGTACGCCTGGGCGCGCCATTACCGGGTGTTGAAATCATCTGCGAAGAACAGGCCTGGCCATTGTGCGAGCACGCTGCCGACGTGGTGGTGCTGCAGCACGGGCTGGATTTCTGTCTGTCGCCCCACGGTCTGTTGCGCGAAGCGGCCAGCAGCGTACGCCCTGGCGGGCACCTGCTGATTGTCGGGATCAACCCCTGGAGCAGTTGGGGCTTGCGCCATGTCTTCGCCAAGGATGCCCTGCGCAAGGCACGCTGTATCTCACCTTCACGGGTCGCCGACTGGCTGAACCTGCTGGGCTTTGCGCTGGAGAAACGCCGCTTCGGGTGCTATCGTCCGCCGCTCGCTTCCAAAGTGTGGCAAAGCCGCTTGTCCGGCTGGGAACGCAAGGCCGGTAGCTGGCAATTGGCAGGTGGCGGCTTCTATGTATTGGTTGCTCGCAAAATGGTGGTGGGCTTGCGCCCTGTCAACCCGATGCGCCGGGAACCGATGGGCAAGCTGATTCCCTTGCAGATGGCCAAGGTCAATCGGCGCCACACAGACTCCTAAATTTATGTTGGGCCGGGTTTGCCCGGCTCAGGTGCTGGCCATTGCTGATGGTCAGGCCATAAGCAGCCTTACCTGGATAGTTTGCAATGATTGATAGCGTTGAAATGTTCACCGATGGTGCCTGCAAGGGCAATCCTGGCCCGGGTGGCTGGGGTGCCTTGCTGATCTGCCAGGGTGTCGAGAAAGAGCTCTGGGGTGGCGAGGCCAATACCACCAACAACCGCATGGAACTGATGGCCGCCATTCGCGGGCTTGAAGAGCTCAAGCGTCCGTGTGAGGTGCTGCTGGTGACTGACTCGCAGTATGTGATGAAAGGCATCACCGATTGGATGGTCAACTGGAAAAAACGCGGCTGGAAAACCGCCTCCAAGGAGCCGGTAAAAAATGCCGACCTGTGGAAGCTGCTCGATGAGCAGGTCAGTCGTCACACCGTGAAATGGCAGTGGGTACGCGGTCACATCGGCCATCCCGGCAACGAGCGCGCCGACCAGTTGGCCAATCGTGGGGTCGATCAGGTACGGGGAATCAAGCATGCGTAGTGTTGTACTCGATACCGAAACCACCGGTATGCCGGTCACCGACGGCCACCGGGTGATCGAGATCGGTTGCGTCGAGTTGATGGGGCGCCGTTTGACCGGTCGCCATTTTCACGTGTATCTGCAACCCGACCGTGAAAGTGACGAAGGCGCCATTGGCGTCCACGGCATTACCAATGAATTCCTGGTGGGCAAGCCGCGTTTTGCTGAAGTCGCCGATGAGTTTTTCGAATTCATCAAGGGCGCACAGCTGATTATTCATAACGCTGCGTTTGACGTGGGCTTCCTCAACAACGAGTTTGCCCTGATCGGCCAGACCGATCGCGCCGACCTGACTCAGCACTGCACCATCCTCGATACCCTGGCCATGGCACGGGCCCGTCACCCGGGCCAGCGCAACAGCCTCGATGCGCTGTGCAAACGCTATGGTGTCGACAACTCGGGCCGTGAGCTGCACGGCGCCTTGCTCGACTCCGAGATCCTGGCCGACGTTTACCTGACCATGACCGGTGGCCAGACCAGCCTGTCGTTGGCCGGGAATGCTTCTGACGGTAATGGCTCGGGTGAGGGGTCGGGCAATCAGGCCAGCGAAATTCGCCGCCTGTCGGCGGACCGTCAACCGGGCCGGATTATTCGTGCAAGTGAAAGCGACTTGACCGAGCATGCGGCTCGACTTGAAGCCATTGCCAAATCGGCTGGCGGCCCGTCGTTGTGGGCGCAACTCCTCGACGCGAAAGGGCAGACGCTGCAGTAACCTGGCGCCTACCTGACTGCCGCTGCCGCTTATTGTCAGCGTCGACGACAGGAAAGAAGGATTTTTCATGCATCTGGTTATCAACCCCCAAGACCCTCAAGTCTCGGTACGCCTGGCCGACGAGGGTTTTGCGCCCTATGTCTGGTGCAACGATTTCAGCTTTGAAGTTCGTGCCTATGCCCGTGCCGACCGGCATAAAAAGGTCGAGCACTGGCCGCTGGAGCTGATTACGCCCTATCGCAAGTGCTACGGCATCGACCCGGATGAGTTCGCCAGCTACCGCGGTGGCAAGGGCAGCGACATCTTTATGGCGTACCTGGACAACCAGCCCGTGGGGCATGTGGTTGTAAGCACCCACTGGAACGGCTTTGCCCATGTCGATGAACTGGCCGTTATCGCGGGCGCCCGTCGCCACGGTGTGGCCAGGTCATTGCTGGAAGTGGTGAGGTTCTGGAGCCATAAAAAAAACCTGCCGGGGATCATGCTCGAGACCCAGAACAACAACCTGGGCGCCTGCCGGTTGTATGAGCGTTGCGGGTATCAGGTAGGGGGCATCGATGATTTGCGCTATCGCGGTATTGACCCACAGACCCGTGAAGTGGCTATTTTCTGGTATTTGATATTTGAGCGCAGGGATCTGTAGCAGTTGTCGAGCTCTGCGAGGCTGCGTTCGGCGGCTGCTACAGGGCTCGTGTTTTAAAGCACCACCAAGCCCTGATCCGCCAGCAATGCCTCGGCCTTTTGCCGCACGATCTCCAGCAAGGCATCCAGTGCCAGCCCGTGCCGGGTGCCTTTGCGTGTAAGCGCATAGAGCGTCACCGGGATCGCCGGTGAGATCGGGCACACATCCAGCCCGCTTGCCCTGGCACCCACTGCCGTGAACGGGTCGACCAGCGCCAGTCCTTCTCCCGCTTCGACCATGCTGCGCATCATCTGGTAACTCTGCACCTGAATCTGCACCACCGGTGCCGGACGCAAGGCTTGCAGCTTGCTGTCGAGCAGGCGGCTCAACGGGTCGTGCTGATGCAGGCCGATCATTGCCTGTCCCGCCAGCTCTTGCAGTGCGATGTATTTGTGCTTGGGTGACAACCAGCCATGAGGCGCCAGAAACTGCACCTTGCCTTGAACCAGTGGCTGAGATTCGATCCCGGATTGCTCCGATTGCTGCAGACTCAAGCCCAGATCGCATTCGTCCATTAACAGACGGCGCACAATTTCGGCGCAAGGCTGGCTGCTCAAGGTTGTCGGGGTATCGGGAAAGCGCCGTCTGAGAGCGCCTATGCAATGAGGCAGCAGCGGTTGGGCCAGGGTTTCGCTGCAGGCTATGCGCAAGGCCGGTTCCTGATGCTGGCGCAGCTCGTTGCCCAGCTGGCGCAGAGGCTCAAGTGCCTGGTACAGCTGATTGATAAGGGGTTGCAGCACAAGGGTGTCGCGGGTGGCTTGCAGCCTCCCGCGAATACTGGCAAACAGCATAAAGCCCAATTGCTGTTCGGCTTCCTGCAGCGTTGCGTTGAGGGTGGCCGTGGGCAATTGCAGCAATTCGGCAGCATGGCCGAGGTTGCCGGTTTGCAAGATTGCTTGAATCACTTCGATGTGGCGTAGACGCATACTGGTGTCCTGTCTCGCAAATACTGATCCTTTTTGACGGCGTCTGTTGTCGTCAAAAAGGATCGTAATCATGAGGCCGGACACCAGTGCCCGGCAGATGAGGTTTCAGCGTTGCGAAGCCTGATCCGTCTCTCATCCTTTGACTTCAACCTGTACGCCCTGAGTGGCAGGTCAGGCTGCGACGACGGGCGACGGGTCGCGAACCAGGATGACACCCGACTGCACCAGCTCGAAGTTGTTGTCATCGTTCTTTTTGACACGATCGCCAATGGCCAGTTTGTAGGTCATTACGGGTTGATCGCCGGTTGCTTGTGAATCTTCAAACTCATGCACGGAATAGACGCGACCTTCCGCATCTCTTGCATGAAATTGTCCAACGAGAACTGCCGCCATTTGTAGAGAACCTCTGGAGATAAACACCCAATTTGCGGTTCTGTAGACCGTTGTTCAGCAGGGGAAGTTTAACCATGTGAAAAAAATAGTCCCCCTACTTTACAGGCTTGCAGGCCGATAGGGTGAACTGGGGTGCAAGAAAGCCGTCCGATCATCTATAACTACTCTTCCTACAGCTACTGACTCGGGGTTTTCCATGAGCAAGGTCTACAGCGTTG
Source organism: Pseudomonas bubulae (assembly GCF_900618535.1). Taxonomy (GTDB): domain Bacteria; phylum Pseudomonadota; class Gammaproteobacteria; order Pseudomonadales; family Pseudomonadaceae; genus Aquipseudomonas; species Aquipseudomonas bubulae. The sequence continues at coordinate 680,719 of NZ_UYJA01000003.1, forward strand.
CAGTGTTGGTTGGCAGTTTGAGGAAGGATTCCCTCAATCGAAAAGTGGCTCAGGCTCTGGCAGAGCTGGCTCCGCCAAGCCTGAAACTGTTTATTGTCGAAATCGGTGAGCTGGCGCTTTACAACGAAGACATTGATGGTGCGTCGCCACCTGCGCCATACACGGTTTTTCGCGATCAGATCCGCCCGGCCGATGCCATCCTGTTTGTGACCCCCGAGTACAATCGCTCGGTGCCAGGGGTGTTGAAAAACGCCATTGATGTCGGTTCGCGGCCCTATGGGCAGAGTGTGTTCAGTGGCAAGCCGGGCGCGGTGATCAGCGTTTCGCCTGGGGCCATTGGTGGCTTTGGGGCTAACCATCACTTGCGCCAGTCGCTGGTGTTTCTCGATGTGCCGTGCATGCAGCAGCCTGAGGCTTATCTGGGAGGAGCCGGTGATGCGTTTGATGCATCCGGTAAACTGTCGGATAAAACCCGACCGTTTTTGCAGAAATTTATCGATCAGTTTGCCGGGTGGGTAGAGCGCTAGGACTACAGCAGTCGCAAGCCGCAAGTCAGAAACTTGCAGCTTGCAGCTTGCAGCTTGCAGCTATCAACCTGCAGCTATCAGCTGCTCTGTGGCATCTCGCCCTTGGCCAGGCGCTGGTTGATATCGCTAATCACTGCGGGCAGGTCGCTGATGGTGTCGATCAGATAGTGGGGGCGAGAGCCGGCGAACAGGGCGTGAATGCGGTTGCGTTCGCTGTCCAGGGTTGCCGGGGCCAGTGCCTTGTATTGTTCCCAGGTCAGGCCCAGGGCGTTGCCCGAGCACACCAGCGCCACGGTCCACATGCCGGCGCGGCGACCTTCAAGAATGCCCGGTACGGTGTCGTCGATCTTGACGCAGGCACCCACATCATCAATACCCAGCGCGATCACGTTGGCCAGTGCCTGGGCCGGCCAGGGGCGACCGTTAGGGACTTCATCGGTGGCCACGACGTGGTCGGCCACATAGCCATTGGTGGCGGCCAGTTCAACCACTTTGGCCATGACCTGCGCGGGGTAGCCCGAGCAGGAACCGATCTTGATACCTTGCTCACGCAGTTGGGCAATGGTGTCCAGTGCGCCGGGAATCAGGGCCGAATGCTCGGCGATCTTTTCGATCTGCAGCGGCATAAAGCGCTCATAAATCGCGGTGACGTCATCGTCGGTCGGTGCACGGCCAAACACTTTTTTATAGCGCTCGGTTATCTGCGGCTGATCACACAGGGTACGAATGTGGTCCCACTTGCCCATGCCCATCGGCCCGCGAGCTTCTTCGATGGACACCTGCACGTCAAACTCGGCAAAGGCTTCGACAAAAATCTGGGTTGGGGCGAACGAGCCGAAATCGACCACGGTGCCGGCCCAGTCGAGGATGGCGGCTTGCAGCTTGCTCGGGTTGGTGTAGTTCATGTCTGTTAATCCTGTAAGAGCGGGCTGTGCCGCACGAAGTAAATAGGGTTGTTCTAGCCTGTTCCTGCACCATCAAATATCGAAGACTTCCATTTCCTGCAGCACCTGGCCTATGGCGTCTACGGCTGCCTGCATCTCGGCCTGATTGACGTGGCCGATGCAGCCCACACGAAAAGTCTCAACCTGGGTCAATTTGCCCGGATACAGGATGAAACCCTTGGCCTTGACCCGCTCGTAGAACTCCTTGAACTGATAGCGGGGGTCTTTTGGCGCATGGAAGGTGACGATAATCGGCGCCTGGATAGCCTCGGGCAGAAAACTGCTAATGCCCAGTTTGGCCATGCCGTCGAGCAGGGCCTGGCAGTTGTTGGCGTAACGCTGATGGCGGGCAGGCAAGCCGCCTTCTTCGTTGTATTGCAGCAGTGCCTCGTGCAGGGCGGCTACCACATGGGTCGGCGGGGTAAAGCGCCATTGTCCGGTTTTGCTCATGTAAACGTGCTGATCGTGCAGGTCCATTGCCAGTGAATGGCTGTTACCGGCGGCATTGCCCAGGGCTTCTTTGCGGGCGAATACAAAGCCCATGCCGGGCACACCTTCGAGGCATTTGCCGGAGGCAGCGATCAATGCATCAAAAGGGACTTGCCGGGCATCGATCGGCAGGGCACCGAAGGAACTCATGGCATCGATGATCAGGCGTTTGCCGTGCTGAGCGATCACTGCGGCAATGTCGGGCAGCGGGTTAAGGATGCCGGTGCTGGTTTCGCAGTGGATCAACGCCACGTGGGTGATGCTCGGGTCTGCATGCAGCAGGCGGTCGACGTCTGCCGCCGTGGTGGGCTCGTCTTCAGCGGTTTCAAAGGTGCTGTAGCGACGGTCCAGCACTTCGCAGATTTTCGCCAGGCGTTTGCCGTACGCACCGTTGATCAGCACCAGTACATTGCCATCCCGTGGTACCAGGGTGCCGATGGCGGCTTCGACGGCAAAGGTGCCGCTGCCTTGCAGGGGCACGCAGTGATGGCTGTCGGCGCCGTTGATAATGGCCAGCAGTTGCTGGCACAGGCTGGCAGTCAGCTGGTTGAAGCTGTCATCCCATGAGCCCCAGTCAACCATCATCGCCTGGCGGGTACGCGCCGAGGTGGTCAGTGGGCCAGGGGTCAGCAGGATCGGCGCGGCAGTACTCATTCTGAATTCCTCACAAGCATGGGATGGCTACTTGGTACAGGACATAAATTGCAGTTTGTGTTGATATCAATCAAATTGTTTGTTGTTATGCCTGCCATCAGTGAGGCTTATAAATGAATTTATTCCAGCTCCGTGCGTTTGATGCCGTGGCCCGCGAGGGCAGTTTTACCCGGGCTGCGGCCCGGCTGTTTATCAGCCAGCCGGCGGTGACCGGGCATATCAAGGCGCTTGAGGAGCACTACCAGATCACCTTGCTGCGGCGTACGGCGCGGCGGGTGGAGTTGACTGAAGAAGGCACCAAGCTGGCGGCCATCACCCGGGCCATGTTCGGTTTGGTGGATGAAGCGCAGGTCATGCTGGAGGCCAACCGCCAGTTGCTCACCGGGCGACTTGAGGTGGCGGCCGATGGTCCGCATCTGGTGATGCCGATGCTGGCAAGCCTGCGCGCACGTTATCCGGGGGTTACCGTGAATTTGCGCCTGGGCAACGCTCAGGAAACCCTGGCGGCGTTGCTGTCGGAGCATGCCGATGTGGCGGTGCTGACCGAAGTGGAGCCGCGCAAGGGCCTGACCTTGCGTGCGCTTAACGAGTCACGGATTTGTGCGCTGGTTCCCGCCAACCACCCGTGGCTGGCCTTGCCTGATGGCATCGCGATCGGGCAACTGGATCAGGTGATCATGGTGCTGCGTGAACCAACCTCGATTACCCGTCGCACTTTCGACAATGCCTGTGAGCAGGCTGGAGTCAATCCACGGGTATTACTGGAACTGGACAGCCGGGAGGCGGTGACCGAAGCCGTCGCTGCGCAGTTGGGTGTGGGCATTGTGTCGTCGGTGGAAGTCAGTCATGACCCCCGCGTGCGTGCGGTACCGATCAACGGCGCGGGGCTGGTCAATCTGCATATGCTCGGCTGCATGGAACGGCGGGCCGAGTTGCGGTTGATCAAGGCGTTTATGGAGCTGGCGGTGTGATTTGTGCGGGAATAACACGCGTAGCAGCTGCTACGAATGGTGTGTTACAGGTCTGCCCGCACAATCTCCAGAAACGTTGCCACTACCCGCCGTGAGCTCTGCTCCTGCAGGCACACCAGGGTTTCGGTCAGGCGCCTTTTGCAGTCGATGATGGGCAGGGCGCACACCCGGGAGTCCGAGCCAAACTCCGCCGCCGACACCACCCCCACGCCAATCCCGACCACCACTGCTTCACGCGCCGCTTCACGACCCTCTACCTGGATCGCGGCGCGGATACGCAGGCCGGCCTGGCTCATTTCTTCTTCCAGGGTTTGCCGGGTTACCGAACCGACTTCGCGCAATACCAGCGGTGTGTCATCCAGGTCGGCCAGGCAGATCGAACGGCGGCTTGCCCAAGGGTGCGTGCGTGCTACAAACGCCACCATCGGGTCGCTGCGCAAGGGCACGCTCAGCAGCCGGTCATCATTCACATCGCGCCCCAGCAGGGCCAGGTCTGCCTGGTAGTTGAACAGCCGCGCCAGACATTCGTCGGTGTTGCCTGTTTCGATTTTTACCGTGATCCCGGGGTAGCGCTGGCAAAAGCGGGCGATTTGCGGCAACACATGAACAGGGGCGTCCACCGCCAGGATCAGGCTGCCGGTTTGCAGGGCCTGGGAGTCCTGCAGTAACTCCTGGGCCTCGGCCTGTACCCCGAACAGGCGTTGGGTGATGCTCAGCAACCGCTCACCCAGGTCGGTAAGGCGCACCGAGCGCTTGTTGCGGTGGAACAGCAACACCCCGAAGCGTTCTTCAAGTTTTCTGACCTGATCGGAGATGGCCGGCTGGCTTAAAAACAGACGTTCGGCAGCCCGCGTGAAACTGCCGTGAACGGCGACGGCATGAAAGGCCTTCAACTGCGCATGGGAAACTGACATTGAAAAACCTCTTACAAGCTGAGCTTATGAGTGAAATACGATAAATCGATTTTACCTATTAGTCAGTAATTGCTTTGATCGACCTCAGCCCGGCGTTATGTCCTCGATAACGGTGGGTCGCGACACACTGATGTGCAGCCCCTAACTCCAACAAAAAACGGGCCGTTCAGGGTGTGTCTGTCAAATACGGCTCTTGTCTGAAGGGCGGTATTGAAGTGCTCAACACAATAAAAAAACAGGCGTTCTCTTCTGATTCTGCCGGCACATTCCACCTCTGAGGTCAGACCCGACATGAACAACTCCTTTGCCACCATCAAGCGCTGGCGCGTGCAGATTTTTGCCATCACCTGGCTGGCCTACGCGGCCTTTTACTTCACTCGCAAAGCCTTTTCCGTGGCCAAACTGGGGATTGCTGATGACCCCAGCTTTCTTCTGGACAAGATGGCAATGGCCAACCTCGATGCCATCTATCTGGCAGCCTACGCCGTAGGGCAATTTACCTGGGGCATCCTCGCCGATCGCTTCGGCCCACGGGTTGTGGTGCTGGGCGGCTTGATCATCTCTGCACTGGCGGCGTTGGTGATGGGCACTTACGCCACCTTGCCGATCTTTGCCACCTGCATGCTGGTTCAGGGCCTGGCGCAATCCACCGGCTGGTCGGGGCTGTGCAAAAACATCGGCAGCTTTTTCCCCGCCCAGCAACGTGGGCGGGTGCTGGGGCTGTGGAGTTCGTGTTATGCCTTTGGCGGGTTGGTAGCTTCACCCTTTGCCGGGTGGTGGGCCTATACGCTGATCGGCAGTTGGCACGCGGCATTTATTTCCAGCGCGGCGGTGGTGGCGCTGGTGGCGGTACTGTTCTTTTTCTTCCAGCGCAATACGCCGCAAGATGTCGGCCTGCCGGCGGTTGAGCCCGAGCCGCCAATGAGCGCCGATGAAATCGCTGCCGAAAAGCGCATCAGCGTTTGGGCACCCTTGCGCGAGATCATGCGCAATCGCACGGTGCTGACCCTGGGGCTGGCGTACTTCATGCTCAAGCCGGCACGCTACGCGATTCTGCTGTGGGGGCCGGTGATTGTGTTCGAGCAAATGCCGCAAGTGGGCAAGGTCGGCGCCGCGATTATTCCTACGGCCTTTGAGTTGGCGGGTTTGCTGGGGCCGATCATGATCGGCCTGGCCTCCGACAAGCTGTTCGGTGCCCGGCGCATGCCCGCCTGCATTTTGAGCCTGTTGGCGCTGACCGTTTCCCTGGCGTTTTTCATGGGTGCACTGCATTCCGGCAGTGTGGTGCTGGTGGTGGCCTTGCTGTTTGTCATGGGCCTGACTCTGTATGGGCCTGACTCCATGATCAGCGGCGCTGCAGCCATTGATTTCGGCACCGCCAAGGCCGGAGCCACGGCGGCGGGGTTCGTCAATGGCTGCGGCTCGGTCGGGGCGATTCTGGGCGGCCTGCTGCCCGGTTATTTCGACACGGTCACGGTGTTTATCGTATTTGCCTGCTGCGCGCTGTTTTCCTCGCTGGTGCTGATTCCGCACTGGAACAGCCGACCTGCGGGGCTCAAAGCCGCGTGCCCGTTTGTGCCCAATCATCCATTGCTGATCAAGCCTTTACGCACCTGAGCAGGAGAATGACCCATGCGACCTTTTTGGCTGGAACAGGCACTGGCCCTGGAAAATGAAGCACCCTGCGAGGCGCTGGCGGGTGAAACCCGTGCCCAGGTGTGCATTGTGGGGGGCGGTTATACCGGGTTATGGACGGCGATCATGCTCAAGGAGCAAAGCCCTGAACTGGATGTGGTGCTGATTGAAGCCGATATATGCGGCGCAGGTGCCAGCGGGCGCAACGGTGGCTGTGCGCTGTCATGGTCGGCCAAGTATTTCACCCTTGAGCGGTTGTTCGGGGTGGCGGAGGCCGTGCGGCTGGTCAAAGCCTCGGAGCAGAGCATTTACGCAATCGGTGCATTTTGTGAGCGCTATGGTGTGGAGGCTGATTACCGCCTCGATGGCACGTTATACACCGCGACCAATCAGGCCCAGATCGGATCGACGGATGGCGTGATTGCTGCGCTGGAGCGCCAGGCCATCAACTCGTTCAGCAAGCTGGCGGTTGATGAAGTGCAGCGCCGGGCCGGTTCTGCCCAGCATCTGGAGGGCTGGTTTTCTCCCGCTGCTGCCAGCGTACAGCCTGGCAAACTGGTGCGTGGTTTGCGTCGGGTGGCCTTGCAGCTGGGGGTTAAAATCCACGAAAACACGCCAATGACCGGGCTGGAAGAGGGCGCGCCGGCGCTTATCCGCACGCCTGGCGGAAGCATTCGTGCTGACCGCGTGGTGCTCGCGATGAATGCCTGGATGGCCCGGGCATTCCCGCAGTTCGAGCGCAGTGTGGCGATTGTCTCCAGCGATATGCTGATCACGGAACCGCGCCCGGACCTGCTGCAGGACATCGGCCTGACCAGTGGTGTCACCGTGCTCGATTCGAGAATATTCGTGCACTACTACCACAACACCCCGGACGGACGAATCATGTTGGGCAAGGGTGGCAATACCTTTGCCTACGGTGGGCGCATGCTGCCTGTGTTCGATCAGCCGTCGCCCTACGCCGGGCTGCTGGGCAAAAGCCTGGAGCAGTTCTTTCCGGCGTTTGCCGGGGTTGGGATCGAGGCGACATGGAATGGTCCTTCAGACCGCTCTGTCACCGGTTTGCCGTTTTTTGGTCAGATGAGCAGCCACGGCAATGTGTTTTATGGCTTTGGTTATTCGGGCAGCGGCGTGGGGCCTTGCCATATGGGCGGGCAGATTCTCGCCTCGCTGGTGTTGGGGCTGGCCAATGACTGGACCCGCTCGCCGCTGGTCAACGGACCGTTGGGGTATTTCCCGCCCGAACCCATTCGTTACCTGGGGTCGCTGATGGTGCGCAACGCCATTCGGCGCAAGGAACGGGCCGAAGATCATGGTCGCCGGCCTCGGCATCTGGATGTGCGCCTGGCCAGATTTGCCGCGGCGGCGGGCAAGGCTGACAAGGGTTAAGCAGGTATCAATTGGATTTTTTGGTCGATTGCCGACTTCTTGCCGTATAAACTTGCGCCCATTCGACGGCCGACAGGCTGCGACACACCAGATTGAGAGAGTGAGTAATGGGCGCACAGTGGAAGGTTAAACATAAAGCGGACGCCGCCAACAGCCGCGGCAAGATTTTTGGCAAGCTGGCCAAGGAATTGACGGTTGCTGCGCGCAACGGCGCCGACCCGGACATGAACTCGCACTTGCGTCTGGTCTATGAGCAGGCCAAAAAAGCCTCGATGCCGGCTGACACCATCAAGCGCGCGATCAACAAGGGCGCCGGTATCGGCACCGAGGCCGTGCAATACCACCGCGTTACCTACGAGGGTTTCGCTCCCCACCAGGTGCCGCTGATCATTGAGTGCCTGACGGACAACATCAACCGTACCGTCGCTGAAATCCGCGTGGCCTTCCGCAAGGGCCAACTGGGCGCTTCGGGTTCGGTGGCGTGGGACTTCAATCATGTCGGCATGATCGAGGCCAAGCCTGATACCCCGGACGCAGACCCTGAAATGGCCGCGATTGAAGCCGGTGCCCAGGATTTCGAAGAAGGCGAAGAAGAAGGCACGACCTTGTTCATCACCGAGCCGACTGACCTCGACGCTGTACAGAAAGCATTGCCCGAGCAAGGTTTTACCGTGGTTTCAGCCAAGCTGGGCTACCAGCCGAAGAACCCGGTAAGCGGTTTGACGGATGAGCAAATGGCCGAAGTACAAGAGTTTCTGGCCAAGCTGGATGAGCAGGACGACGTGCAGGACATGTTTGTAGCGTTGGCGTAAGCCATCGAGCCTATCCCGTAGCAGCTGCCGAGGAACGAAGGCAGCTGCTACAGGACTTACTGTAATGCCCGTATAACCTCGGCAAATCCCGGCCGTGCCAGTACCTCTGGCTGAATACAGCGCTGTTGCAACCCTTGCAGCTCAATGCGCTGTTGATCGCTCAAGCCCGAGTCGATCCGCTCCAGCAACTCGCCCAGTAAAATCCCGAACGCTCGCACTTCGATGCGTTGCAGCGCCCGGCTTTGCGGGCTGTCGTCCAGGGCATGGAAGCACGCTGCACCGAAATCGCCCAGCAGGCAGTCACCCCGGGCATTGAATAAAATATTGTGTGCGTACAAGTCGCCATGGCAGATGCCCTGCGCGTGCAGGTGGCCGGCCGCCGAGGCAATACCGCGGGCAATGCGCAAGGCGCTGTCGCGGGTGAAACGGGTGCTGTCGGCATACAGGTCGCGGCTACAGGTGTCGAAGCTGGGCAGGGCCGCGAGATTGATAAAGGACGGGTCGATCAGTTCCATCACCAATGCGGCCTGATCGTCGGGATGACCCATGACGCGGCCCAGTACCTTGATCAGGTTTGGATGCTGGCCTGCCGCGATGCAGGCATTCATTTCATTGAGCGGCGAGCCATCACTGGTGATGCTGCCCTTGTACAGTTTGACCGCCACCGGTTGCAGGGATTGCTCCGGTGCGCGCCACTGCGCCTGATAAATGATCCCGGAGGCGCCTTCGCCCAGCTTTTGCTCAAGCTCGAGCTGCGACCAGTCAATATTTGGCGTGGTGTCGGGCTGGTGCCGGGTGCTGGCATCTTCAAGCAGCGGGTTGCCGGCATACGCCAGCCAGCTCAGTCCCGGCAAGGCCAGCAGGGTGTCGGGCAGTTCGCTGAACTGGTTGGCAGCCAGGCGGATCAGCTCCAGACGCTCGCACTTGGCCAGACTGGCGGGCAGTTGCTGCAAGCGGTTACCTGCCAGCATCAGCTTTTGCAGCAGTGGCCGCTGGCCCAGCTCTTCGGGCAGTTGCTCGATGCAATTGTCGGTCAGGATCAGCCAGCGCAGTAAAGGAGGCAGTGCCGCACCGGGTACGTTGGCGATCCGGTTGGCCTTGAAACCAATCATGCTCAATTGCGCACACTGCCCAAGACAAACCGGCAGCTCGGTGAATTGATTGTCCGAGCAAAACAGGATGCGTAACCGGGTCAGGCGATGCAGGTCAGCGGGCAGGCTGCTCAGGGCGTTGCCGCTGAGGTTGAGGATTTCCAGGGTGTCGGCCAACTGGAATATCTCGGCCGGAAACTCGGTCAGCCCGCACGACAGATCAAGACGTTTGAGGCCCGCCAGTTGGCCAGCGCGCAGTTTAGCGAGGGTATCCATATGCAGGGTCGGGACTCGTAAGCAGGACAAAAAGTGTCGCGCATGATAGCGATTTATCGGCTTGGGGCCGAGGATTTGTCGGCGGGTTATGAGCGCAAAACGTGATGCACCTGGGCTCTGGCCAGTCAGCGGTAAAGGGCCCTTGGTCGGGCCCGGTACTGCTTATGCAGCTTTTAACGCAGCTCTCTGACCATCGTCGAAAGGGTGGTCAGCACGTCCTTGGCCAATTGCTTAGAACGCTTGCCATCCCAGCCGGTCTGCGGGTCCGGCGCATCGTTGTTGTCCTTGAACGGCATCTCCAGGGTCAGCGACAGGCAGTCGAAGCGTTGGCCAACGCTGTTGCAGGCCAGGGTCATATTGGCTTGCCCGGGTTCGTCGCGGGTGTAGCCGTGGGTGGTCTGGAAATCTTTGGTCAGGGCGCTGAGGTGCGTGCGAAAGCGTTCTTCCAGAGTTGCCAGGCGCTGGGTGTAGCCCGGGTTACCTTCGCAGCCTGCGGTAAACACGTAGGGGATTTCTTCGTCGCCGTGGATATCCAGGAAGAGATCGACGCCGTACTGGCTCATCTGCTCCAGGGCAAAAAACACTTCGGGGCTGACCTGCGGGCTGGTGTTTTGCCAGGCGCGGTTCAGGTCCTGACCGTTGGCATTGGTCCGCAGGTGCCCGTGGAAGGCGCCATCAGGGTTCATGTTGGGAATCAGGTAAAGATCGGCGTAGTCCAGCAGCTTGCGCATTTGCGGGTCGCTGCCTTGCTCCAGACGCTCCAACAGGCCTTCCATAAACCATTCGGCCATATGTTCGCCGGGATGTTGCTGGGCGATGATCCAGATCTTGCGCTTGTGGCTGGCGCCGCTACCTTTGCGCAACAACTGGATGTCGCGACCTTCAACGCTCTTGCCGGTGGCCAGCAGCTCGCAACCTGACCACTGCAGGGCATTTTTGATCAACTGATCATGACGTGCGCGGCTGTAGGGTTCGAAGTAGGCAAACCAGGCCTGAGGTTGCTCGGCTGCAAAATGAATATTCAGGGATGTGCCGTCGAAATCGCTCGGTACCCTGAACCAGTTTTCTTGATCGTAAGACGCCACTGCCTGGTAGCCATCCCACGCTTTATTGTAGGAAGACTGGCTGGCGTTGCTCAATTGGAAATGGTGGGTGTGACCGGGTGTCAGGCCATCGACCTTGAAATGGAACCACTGAAAATGCGGGCTCTTGGTGTCCGGCTTGATGGCAAGTTTTACCTGCAACGGGTTGCTGGTATCCAGCACCTGGATATTGCCGCTGTCGAAGTCGCTGCTGATATGAAGTGAAGAGGGCGCCACGGTCATCGTCCAAATCCCGAAATCTGATAATTGTGGACGTTACTGTACCGTGCTATGGCGATAGGCCAATACAGAATTTTAGGCGGGAGGAAGAAGGAAATAGCGAAGGGGGGCGTCATCCTTGACGCATCGCAATTGTAGGGTTTTTGCGATTGATTCTCAAGTGCTAGATTGCCATTACGGCTATAGTCCTAGACTTCAGGCTTCCGTTTCTCGATGTTCTTTTGCTATCATCACCCTATCGTGACGGCCACCCAAGAAAATGGCTGCACACCAGACTTCATTAGCCTGAAGCACGCAGAGCCAGATAACTGGCCGCAAAAAAAAGACCCGGCCAGAAGCCGGGTCAAATAACCGTGATTAGCCTGATGAGGAGGTAATTCAAAAGACCGACCTAAGGTCCCTTGAATTATCGACTGATCTCGCGACCAGCTGCATGCAATAATAATCATTATCATTTGCAAATCAAGCTATTTCCCGCGCTTTTCCGAAATTAATTTTTCGCTCCCCGGCCCAATGCTCTATCCAGCGGCCTGCAGACCTAATCGAGTAACAGTTCCGTGGTGCGTTTGACCTCACTCATGGCGATATTGGAGTGGGCTTCCTGTACGTGTGGTTTCTGCAGCAAGTGATCGCGCAAAAAACGTTCGTAGCTGTCGATATCGTGGGTGACCACCTTGAGCAGGTAGTCCATGTCCCCGGCCATGGTGTAGCACTCGATCACTTCGGGGTAATCGGTAATCGCCTCTTCAAACTCGGTCAGATGGCGACGGCCGTGGCCCGACAGCCGCACATTGACGAACACCACTACATTGAGGCCGAGTTTTTTCGGGTTGAGCAGGGCGACCTTGCGCTCGATCAGCCCTTCCTCTTGCAGACGGTGGATACGCCGCCAGCAGGGTGACTGTGACAATTCCACGCGTTCCGCCACCTCGGCGGCAGACAGGTCGGCATTGTGCTGAAGCAGGCGAAGGATCTTGCGGTCGATGGCGCTTAACTTTATCTGCATGAATTGATCTGTTTTCTTATTGTTTTTGAATGATACATGCAGATTAGCAGAACAATTCCTGCAATTTAGAAAGAAAAATCCTAGGTAAAACCCTCACTCTTTTGCCACGGGTCACAGACTGACTTTAAGGTCTGGCTCGCATTCTGGTTAAAAACAAGAGAGAGAACGCAATGCCGATTTTTGCTCACCCCGAATTCGATCACCACGAACACGTCCAGTTCTGTCATGACAAGGCCACGGGCCTCAAGGCCATTATTGCGGTGCACAACACGCGCCTGGGGCCAGCCCTGGGCGGTTGCCGCATGTGGCCCTATGCCGACGAGCAGCAAGCCTTGAACGATGTGCTGCGCCTGTCCCGTGGCATGACGTACAAGTCGGCGCTGGCCGGGTTGCCATTGGGTGGCGGCAAGGCGGTGATCATTGGTGACCCGCGCAAAGACAAGAGCGAGGCGCTGTTTCAGGCAATGGGCGGTTTTGTCGAGAGCATGGGCGGACGCTACATCACGGCGGCGGACTCCGGCACCGGGGTTGCTGAAATGGCCCTCATGGGCCAGCGCACCCGCCACGTGGTGGGTGCTGGCACCCGCGAACAACTGGGCGGTGGCACGCGCAGTGGTGACCCGTCTCCGGCTACCGCCCTCGGGGTCTTTATTGGCCTGCGTGAGGCAGTGTTGCAGCGTTTGGGGCGCCACGACCTGACGGGCCTGCGGGTGGCCGTTCAAGGGCTGGGTCAGGTGGGATACAACCTGGCCCGGCACCTGAAGGAGGCGGGCGCCGAGCTGTGGGTTCACGATATCCAGGAGGCCAATGTGCGCCGTGCTGTCGACGAACTCGGTGCCCATGCGGTCAGTGCACTGGATATTTACGGGCTTGATGTCGACGTGTTCTCGCCCTGTGCCATGGGTGCCATCATCAACGATGAAACCTTGCAGGTACTGCGTGCACCGGTGATTGCCGGTGCGGCCAACAATCAATTGGCCAAGGCTTCCCATGCCGATGAACTGTGGCGTCGGGGTTGCTTGCACGCACCGGATTACGCAATCAATGCGGGCGGCATTATTGACGTGTCTTACGAGTACAACGGTGGCACGCCTGAGCAGGTTCGCCAGCACGTTGAAGGCATTGGCGAGACGTTGCGTCAGATCTTTCTAAGGGCTAAAGCGCAGGACATGAACACCACGCGCATTGCCGACAGCCTCGCCCAGGAGCGTCTGAACGCGTGATAGCCAGGGCGCTGGTGCCCGCAGCAGGCAATCAGCGCCTTTTCACTTCAGCGGGCAGTCAGTTGTTGCATGTCGATAGCCTTGTCCAGCAATTGCCGGGATGGCTCCATAAGCAGCAGCAGGCTCAGCAGCAGATCCCGTTGAGAGCCCTGCTGATGCTCGCTGGCGCTTTGCGCATTGGCAATTGCGCAGCGCAAGTAATCCGAGGCCAGCACCAGAGCTTCTTCCTGGCTCACGTCATCGCTGACCTGGAAAATTTTCTTACCCGTAGCGTGTTGAGAAACAGGAGGTTTCAAATAATAGTCGAGGGCACGCTGGGTCGCGATGCTGTCCTTGATGGATTCAAGCCCGGCATCGGACTCGGTTTCGAAAGGGATTTTTGTTATTGGAGTCATGATTTACCTGCGTCTCAGGAGTTGATCGAGTCAGCTAAAGCAGATTAGTACATTAAGTATTTTTGTCTTATAAGTAAATAATACAATTCGTGTATTGTTGCGTCGAATTCAATCCGTATTGTTCGGCAGATGGATAAATGGATCGCTTTAGTCAGAACCAAATTGCGCGAGCTGAAACTCACGCAAGAAAAACTAGCCGAACGCGTCGGGGCTTCCCAGGGCGGAGTCGGCCATTGGCTCAATAAACGCCGTCAACCCGACTTGCCGACGATGAACAACGTACTTCACGCCCTTGGGCTGGAGCACCTTGAGGTCGCCCTGGTGATTCGTGAGCGCAACGAGGCGGGCGACAAGCCCGGGGTTGACGAATACACCTACGAGATCACATCGGCATTCCGCTACCCGGTGCGCGACTGGGTAGCGGCGGGTCACGTCAGCGAAAAGCTGCTGCCCGGTTATGCACCGCCCGGTACGCTGTTTGAAGTGAGTGATCACTACGCCAAGGGCGCTGCGTTCTGGCTGCTGGTCACGGGAGACGCAATGACTGCCCCGGTGGGGGTCAGCATTGCGCAGGGGATGATGATTCTGGTTGATCCGGACATCGAGGCCACGCCAGGCAAAATGGTCATCGCTCTTACGCCGGAATCCGATGCCACGACTTTCCGGCAGTTGATCGAAGAAAGCGGGCAACGTTACCTCAAGCCACTCAATCCGACCTACCCGAAAACCCTGTTTGATGAAAACTGCCGGATTATCGGCGTGGTGGTACAGGCCACTGCCAAGTTTTAGAAGCGGTGTGTCCATACTGCAAGTGAAAAGGCGGATACCGGTCACGGTACCCGCCTTTTCTCATTCCAGCTCGACCAGTGCCGAGCCCTCACTGACCATTTCACCTTCCTGGAAAAACAGCGCCTTGATCACGCCTGCATGGGGGGCTCGCAGGCTGTGTTCCATTTTCATGGCTTCCAGTACCACCAACTGAGCACCGGCCTCGACGGTTTGCCCGACCTCGACCAGCACACGTACGATGCTGCCGTTCATCGGTGCAGTCAGGCCGCCCTGGGCCGTGTGACTGGCGTCCACGGCGCTGATCGGATCGTGCAGACGCACGCAGTGCAGTTCACCGTCCCAGCGCAGGTACAGCGCATCGCCCCGACGGATGGCCAGGTGCTGACGGCGTACACCGTCCTGCTCGATGAGCAAGTGTTCATCGCGCAAAGTGGTGGTGTTGCCACTGAGGTGGATAACCTGCTGTTCACCCTTGCAGGCCAGAACCAGCAAGGTGTTTGCCGGCAGGCCGCTACGAAAGCCATTGGCTGCCGACCAGGGCGATGCCGGGTCATCGTTGCGCACCCGTAGCGGTTGGCTTTGGCTGAATGCCTGGGCAGCGGCAGACCAGAATGCCGTAGGCAAAGGTTCGGCAGCAGGCAGTAATTCTTCTTCGTAGCGTGGGATAAATCCGGTATCGAGTTCGGCTGCGGCGAAGGCAGGGTGGCCGATAATGCGGCGCAAGAAATTCAGGTTGGTTTTCAGCCCGCCAATAGCGAATTCATCGAGCATGGCCATCAGGCGCAAACGTGCCTGTTCGCGGTCTTCACCCCAAGCAATCAGCTTGCCCAGCATCGGGTCGTAGAACGGTGAAACTTCGTCGCCCTCGCTGACACCGCTGTCCACGCGACGGCCCGGGCCAGCGGCCGACTCGCGATACACCTCAAGACGGCCGGTTTGCGGAAGGAAATCATGGCCCGGGTCTTCTGCATACAGTCGCACTTCTATGGCATGGCCGTTCAACGGGACCTGAGCCTGGCTGATGGGCAGGGTTTCACCTCGTGCCACGCGGATTTGCCAGGCCACCAGGTCGAGGCCGGTGATGGCTTCAGTGACCGGGTGCTCAACCTGCAGGCGCGTATTCATCTCCATAAAGAAGAATTCGCCTCGCGCATCCAGCAGGAACTCTACAGTGCCCGCGCCCACATAACCGATGGCCTGGGCCGCACGCACGGCGGACTCGCCCATTGCCTGACGCTGTTCGACACTCAGGCCCGGTGCTGGCGCTTCCTCTACGACTTTCTGGTGGCGGCGCTGAATCGAGCAGTCGCGCTCATTGAGGTACAGGCAGTTGCCGTGCTGGTCGGCAAAAATCTGGATTTCCACGTGTCGTGGCTTGAGTACGTACTTTTCCACCAGCATGCGCGCATCGCCAAAGGACGACAGGGCTTCGCGCTGTGCCGAGGCCAGCGCCTCTGCCAGCTGGGCGACGTCCTCGACCACCTTCATGCCCTTGCCGCCACCTCCTGCCGTGGCTTTGAGCAGCACCGGATAGCCGATGCGTTCTGCGGCGAGGCGAAAGGTTTCCAGATCCTGGGCTTCGCCGTGGTAACCCGGCACCAGCGGTACGCCCGCCACTTCCATCAAGGTCTTGGCGGCGGACTTGCTGCCCATGGCATCAATGGCACTGGCGGGCGGGCCGAGAAATATCAGCCCGGCAGCTTCAATGGCACGGGCAAAGCCTGCGTTCTCCGACAAAAAGCCATAACCGGGATGAATGGCCTGGGCCCCACTGGCCTTGGCGGCTGCAATGATCTTGTCGATTTTCAGGTAGCTGTCGGCCGCTTTGCTGCCCCCCAGGTCTACGCAGATATCGGCTTCGCGGCAATGCCGCGCATCGCGATCGGTCGCGCTGTGGACGGCTACTGTGGTGAGGCCCAGGGCCCTGGCTGTGCGCATTACCCGGCAGGCGATTTCGCCACGGTTGGCAACCAGTACGGATGTCAGAATAGGGGCGCTCATGAACGCGGCTCCAGGGTCGATGGATCGGCTTGCCAGCTGGGGGCACGTTTTTGCAGAAAGGCGCGCAAGCCCTCCTGGCCTTCGGGGCTGACGCGGATGCGAGCTATGGCGTTTTCGCAGTAACGGCGAATAGCCAGGGTCGGTGCTCCGTGGCTGACTTCCCGCAACAGGTCCTTGCATGAGCGCATGGCCTGGGGGCTGTTGAGCAGCAGGTTGTCAATCCAGAGGTCGATGTGCTGTTCAAGCTCGGCGAGCGGGTAGCACTCCGATAGCAAGCCCAGTTCCCGGGCACGTTCGCCGCTGAAGCGTTCAGCCGTCAAGGCGTAGCGCCGGGCAGCGCGCTCACCGATGGCCTGCACCACGAAGGGGCTGATCACCGCAGGTGCCAGGCCGATACGCACTTCCGACAGACAGAACTGCGCGTCTTCGGCGCCGATAGCCATGTCGCAGGCACTGATCAGGCCCAGCGCACCACCATAGGCCGCGCCCTGGACCACGGCCAGGGTGGGCATTTTCAGCTTGGCCAGGTTGTACATCAGCTCGGCCAGGTGGCGGGCGTCGTCAAGGTTGGTGTGGTAGTCCAGTTCGGCCGATTGCTGCATCCAGGCCAGATCGGCACCGGCGCTGAAATGCTTGCCGCGCCCGCGCAGCAC
Source organism: Pseudomonas bubulae (assembly GCF_900618535.1). Classification (GTDB taxonomy): domain Bacteria; phylum Pseudomonadota; class Gammaproteobacteria; order Pseudomonadales; family Pseudomonadaceae; genus Aquipseudomonas; species Aquipseudomonas bubulae. Next base: position 697,810 of record NZ_UYJA01000003.1, read on the forward strand.
CAGAAAACGCAGGGCAGGGTCGGCTTGTACGGCCTCCAGCGCCAGAATCAGCTCACGAATCATCTCGGCATTGAATGCATTGTTCTTCTGCTCGCGGCTCAACCACAGGGTGGCAAAGCCCCGGGGATCGGTGTGCAGTTCGAGGGTGTTGAAATCCATCATGTTTGTCAGTCCTGAAAGGCTGTGGGGTTACATCCGGAACACACCGAAACGGGTGGCTTCGACAGGGGCGTTCAAGGCCGCCGACAGGCCAAGGGCCAAAACCTCTCGGGTTTGCGCCGGATCGATCACGCCGTCATCCCACAAGCGCGCGCTGGAGTAGTAGGGGTGGCCTTGATGCTCGTACTGGTCGAGGATCGGCTGCTTGATCTCGGCCTCTTCCCGGGCTGTAAACCCGACGCCATTGCGCTCGGCCTGTTCGCGCTTGACCTGCACCAGCACACCCGCGGCTTGCTCCGCACCCATCACGCCGATTCGGGCATTTGGCCACATCCACAAGAAGCGTGGATCGTAGGCGCGGCCGCACATTCCGTAGTTGCCGGCGCCAAAGCTGCCGCCAATGATCACGGTGAATTTGGGCACCCTGGCGCACGCAACGGCGGTGACCAATTTGGCACCGTGTTTGGCAATCCCACCGGCTTCGTATTTCTGCCCGACCATAAAGCCGGTGATATTTTGCAAAAAAACCAGGGGGATGCCGCGCTGACAGGCCAGCTCGATAAAGTGCGCGCCCTTTTGCGCGGCCTCGGCAAACAGGATCCCGTTGTTGGCCAGAATCGCCACCGGGTAACCCTGCAAATGGGCAAAGCCGCACACCAGCGTGGTACCGAACAGGGCCTTGAACTCATCGAATACCGAGCCATCCACCAGCCGCGCAATCACTTCGCGTACATCAAAAGGCTGCTTGGCATCAGCCGGGACTATGCCGTACAGCTCATCACGGTCGTACAGCGGTACCTGTGGTGTGCGCTGCTGCAACTGGCCCAGCTTGCGCCAGTTGAGGTTGGCAACGCTGCGCCGGGCCAGCGCCAGGGCGTGTTCGTCGCTGTCGGCATAGTGGTCGGCCACCCCGGAAATCTTGCAGTGCACATCGGCCCCGCCGAGGTCTTCGGCGCTGACCACTTCGCCCGTGGCGGCCTTTACCAGCGGCGGGCCAGCGAGAAAAATCGTTGCCTGTTGACGCACCATAATGGCTTCGTCGGCCATGGCGGGTACATAGGCACCGCCTGCGGTACAGGAGCCCATGACCACGGCAATTTGCGGGATGCCCGCTGCGCTCATGTTGGCCTGGTTGAAGAAGATCCGTCCAAAGTGCTCGCGGTCCGGGAACACCTCGTCCTGGCGCGGCAAGTTGGCACCCCCCGAGTCCACCAGATAAATGCACGGCAAGCGGTTCTGCTCGGCGATGGTTTGCGCCCGCAGGTGTTTTTTGACCGTTAGGGGGTAGTACGAACCGCCTTTGACCGTCGCGTCGTTGGCGACAATCATGCACTCCACGCCCTCGACCCGACCAATGCCGGCAATGATCCCGGCTGCCGGAACGTCTTCGCCGTACACGTTGTAAGCCGCTAACTGACTCAATTCAAGGAAGGGCGAACCGCTGTCCAAAAGGCGGTCAATCCGTTCGCGAGGCAGCAACTTGCCCCGCGAGGTATGCCGCTCCTGCGCCTTGGCGCCACCGCCTTGTTGCACCTGCGCTAGCAGGGCATGCAAGGCGTCGACCTGTTTGAGCATGGCGTCGCGGTTAAGCCCGAACTCGGCCGAGCGCGGGTTGATTGTCGTCTGCAAGATGGACATGCCTGCGCTCCTTAGCGGGTTTCGTTGAAGAGTTCGCGACCAATCAGCATGCGTCGGATTTCGCTGGTGCCAGCGCCGATTTCATACAGCTTGGCGTCGCGCAGGAGGCGCCCAGCGGGGAATTCATTGATGTAGCCGTTGCCGCCGAGAATCTGAATGGCATCGAGGGCCATTTGCGTGGCGCGTTCGGCGCTGTACAAAATCACGCCGGCGGCATCCTTGCGCGTTGTTTCGCCACGTTCGCACGCGGCAGCCACGGCATACAGATAGGCACGGCTGGCATTGAGCTGGGTGTACATGTCAGCCACCTTGCCCTGGATCAACTGAAATTCGCCGATGCTCTGGCCGAATTGCTTGCGGTCGTGAATGTACGGCACGATCAGGTCCATGCACGCCTGCATGATCCCGGTGGGGCCGCCCGAGAGCACCACACGCTCGTAGTCCAGGCCGCTCATCAGGACCTTTACGCCGGCGTTGAGGGTGCCCAGCAGGTTCTCTTCAGGCACTTCGACGTCGTCGAAAAACAGCTCGCTGGTGTTGGAACCGCGCATGCCAAGCTTGTCGAAATGGCTACTGCGGCTGAAGCCTTTCCAGTCACGCTCAACGATAAATGCGCTGATTCCGTGCGGGCCTTTCTCCAGGTCGGTCTTGGCATAGATCACATAGGTGCTGGCGTCCGGGCCATTGGTGATCCAGGTTTTGCTGCCGTTGAGAACAAAGTGGTCGCCGCGTCTGTCGGCGCGCAGTTTCATCGAAACCACATCGGAACCGGCGTTCGGTTCGCTCATGGCCAGGGCACCGACGTGTTCGCCGCTGATCAGCTTGGGCAGGTATTTGAGTTTCTGTTCGTGGGTGCCGTTGCGGTTGATCTGGTTGACGCACAGATTGGAGTGGGCGCCGTAGGACAGGGCCACCGATGCCGAGCCGCGGCTGATTTCTTCCATGGCCACCACATGGGCCAGATAGCTCAGGCCGGTGCCGCCGTACTCTTCTGAGACGGTGATGCCGAGCAACCCCATGTCACCGAACTTGCGCCACATGTCGGCCGGGAACAGGTTGTCCTTGTCGATTTGCGCCGCCCGTGGCGCCAGTTCGGCAGCGACGAATGCCTGGACCTGATCGCGCAGCATATCGATGGTTTCGCCCAGGGCGAAGTTCAGGGTGGGGTAGCTCATGGGGCACCTATATTCATTGTTCTTGTGGAGGCGGTTACTGCGTCGCCATTGATAACCTTTACGTTAACGTAAACTTGGCGCCTTTAACTGTCAACGACCTTTACGTTAACGTCAACTTAGGCCAGAGTATTTGTTGTTCTTCAAATGAGCCGGTGCAGTACGCGCCTTGCTCATGCTCCCAAAACAATCACAAGAGGAGTTGCCATGTAGTTGCAATCCGTCCCCAGTTACAGCCAGGGTGCGCTGGACAAGCCGCTGCTGGCGATGACGATAGGCCAGGCTTTTGATCAGACTGCTGCGCGTTACCCGCAGGGGGAGGCGTTGGTGGTACGCCATCAGCAGCGACGTTATACATGGGCACAATTGGCCGAGGAGGTCGACCTGCATGCCAGGGCACTGCTGGCTTTGGGTTTGCAGGCAGGGGACCGGCTGGGGGTGTGGGCGCCTAATGGCGCCGAGTGGTTTATCAGCCAGTTTGCCAGCGCCAAGATTGGCGTGATTCTGGTCAATATCAACCCGGCATACCGGCTCTCGGAACTCGAATACGTACTCAAGCAATCGGCGTGTCAATGGTTGGTGTGTGCGGGCGCGTTCAAGACGTCCAACTATCACGCCATGCTCCAGGAGTTGATCCCTGAGCTGGCGGAGCAATCGGTCGGGGCGCTGGATTGTGTGCGCTTTGCCGATTTGCGTGGGGTCATCAGCCTCGCGGCTGAGCCGCCGGCAGGTTTTTTGCCGTGGTCGCACCTTGCCATGTTGGCTGACGAGGTCGAACCGGAGCAGTTACGCTGCCGCGAAGCCAGCCTGCACGTCGACCAGCCGGTCAATATCCAGTACACCTCGGGCACTACGGGCTTCCCCAAGGGTGCGACCCTCAGCCATCAGAACATTCTCAATAATGGCTATATGGTAGGCGAAAGCCTGGGGCTGACGGCCAGCGACCGTCTGGTAATCCCCGTGCCGCTTTATCACTGCTTTGGCATGGTGATGGGCAATCTGGGTTGCGTGACCCATGGCACTACCATGATCTACCCTGCGGAGGCCTTTGACCCGGGCCTTACGCTGCAAGCGGTTGCGCAAGAGCGCGCCACCGGGCTGTACGGTGTGCCGACCATGTTTATCGCCATGCTCGACCACCCGCAGCGTGCCTCGTTTGATCTGTCGAGCCTGCGCACGGGGATTATGGCCGGGGCCACATGCCCGATCGAGATCATGCGCCGCGTCATCAGTGAAATGCATATGGGCGAAGTACAAATCGCCTATGGCATGACCGAAACCAGCCCGGTATCGATACAGACGGGGCCTGCGGATGAACTGGAATTGCGGGTTACCACGGTGGGGCGTACCCAGCCACAACTTGAGAGCAAGTTGATCGATGCTGCGGGCAACACCGTTGCCCGGGGTGAGATTGGCGAGTTGTGTACCCGTGGCTACAGCGTGATGCTCGGTTACTGGAACAACCCGCAGGCCACCGCTGATGCCATCGACGGCGACGGCTGGATGCATACCGGTGACCTGGCGCAGATGGATGAGCAGGGCTATGTACGCATTGTGGGGCGCAACAAGGACATGATTATTCGCGGTGGAGAAAATATTTACCCGCGGGAGCTGGAGGAGTTCTTTTTTACCCACCCGGCAGTGGCTGACGTGCAGGTTGTGGGTATCCCTGACGCCAAATATGGCGAAGAGATCGTTGCCTGGATCAAGTTTCATCCCGGTCATACGGCCAATGAGCTTGAGCTGCAAACCTGGTGCAAGTCGCGGATTGCGCACTTTAAAGCGCCGCGTTTTTTCAAGTTTGTCGATGCATTCCCGATGACCGTGACCGGCAAGATCCAGAAATTCAAAATGCGCGAGATCAGTATTCAGGAGTGCCAACAGAAATGACCAAGCCCGTGGGAACGGGCTTGCTCGCGATGGCATCACCGCGATTTGCCAGACAGACCGCGGCGCCTGAATCGCGAGCAGGCTCGCTCCCACGGGGGTATGCAGTTAAGCAAATTATCAAACCACAGACAGCACAAAGGGGAGCCGAGGCTCCCCTTTAATATGTCGTTGCGTGCTCTTTTTTTATTATTGAAGGGCGGTCTATTGTTGTTTTTGGAACTCGCCCTTTTGCTGCGTTTTTGTGCGACCCCCATCCGGGGTCAAGAGCAAACGTATTTTTTTGAGCGCTGATCCACTTTTATCACCGGCTATCAAACCCGTGATCCAACCTGTGCGGGTGCTACCTGAAGGTAGTTTTATTCTTCTCTGCCCGGTTGCGAGGTGGTTTTTAGGCGCCTCGGAAAAGTAAACCTTCTCCAAAAAAATCTGTTAGCTGCGTCTCTGCCGTGTTGTTTTTGTTATGTCAGAGTCGTTTCGTATTGTTTTTATTATGTTGCTGCGGTTTTTATTCTTGTTATGCCATAGAGATAGCAGGAGCCGTGCCAACTTTTAAAAACCCTTATAAATCAACTACTTGAAAAATAAGACAATAAAAAACCGGCCTTGGGCATGGCCGGTTTGTTTCCGTGTTACTCGTTTGTGTGGCGGCGAGGTAACACCCCGGAACACTTTTTAGCCCTGGCGGGCCTTTGCCACCCGTGATCCGGTAACACGACCCAGCACCTTGCAGATGTGCGCGCCGGCCAGTAACAGCTTGTCCATGTCGACCCCGGTATCGATGCCCATGCCGTTGAGCATGTACAGCACGTCTTCCGTGGCCACGTTACCGCTGGCACCCTTGGCATAGGGGCAACCGCCGAGGCCGGCGATGGAGCTGTCGAATACCGCGATGCCTTCCTGCAGGCTGGCGTAGATATTTACCAGCGCCTGACCGTAGGTATCGTGGAAATGCCCGGCGAGTTTTTCCCGCGGGACGCAAGCCGCTACCGTCTCAAACAGGGTGCGTGTGGCTGTCGGTGTACCGGTGCCGATGGTGTCGCCCAGTGACACCTCGTAACAGCCCATGGCGTACAGCTCCTGCGCTACCTGTGCCACCTGCTGCGCACTGACCTGGCCTTCATAAGGGCAGCCCAGCACACAGGACACATAGCCGCGTACGCTGATGCCGTGCTGCCTGGCCGCTTCAATAATGGGCACAAAGCGCGCCAGGCTTTCGCTGATCGAGCAATTGATATTGCGTTGCGAGAACGCTTCGGATGCGGCGGCAAATACCGCGACTTCCTTTACCCCGGCGGCCACGGCATCTTCAAAACCACGCAGGTTCGGTGCCAGCGCACCGTAGACCACGCCCGGCTTGCGGCGGATTTGTGCGAAGACTTCAGCCGAACCGGCCATTTGCGGCACCCACTTGGGGGAGACAAAGCTGCCGGCTTCGATATAGCCCAATCCGGCGTCGGTCAGGGCGTCAACCAGTTGCACCTTGTCCGCGACACTGATGGGTTGGGCCTCGTTTTGCAGACCGTCGCGCGGGCCTACTTCGATCAGCCGCACATGGGTTGGAAGTGTCATGGGGATCACCGTGTCCGTTGAAATGGGGTCTTGCCCAACCCTCACCCCAGCCCTCTCCCGGAGGGAGAGGGGGCAGATGGGGGTGTGCTGGAGTTCGCAGGCGGTCAGTCAGAGCGAGGGACTGTTAGTCGTCTGTTTTTTTATGGTCTGTTCCAGCGCCTGGAGACACCGCTCTTCAGCGGTATCGAGCTCCAGCTGCATCTGCTGGATATCCAGCAACTGCTGCTCAAGCTGCTCGCGGCGTTCGGCGATTTTGGCCAGCATGCTGTTGAGCTGTTTCTGGTTGCCGCTGGTGGGGTCATAAAGCTCGATCAGTTCGCGGCATTCGGCCAGCGAAAAGCCGATGCGCTTGCCGCGCAGAATCAGTTTCAGGCTGACTTTGTCCCGCGCCGAATACACCCGCTCCTGACCGCGTCGTTCAGGGGCGAGCAGGCCTTGCTCTTCATAAAAGCGAATGGCACGGGTGGTGATGTCAAGTTCACGGGCAAGGTCGGAAATACTGTACGTCTGGCTGCTCATGGGCGGGCTCTGGAGAAATCGTGTTGCTAAACTAAAGGTTGGTTGACGTATACGTCAAGCAGGCTTTCGGCTTCGAATTTCTGTTGTTGCTGGCACAGCTCGATCAGTTGCTCGCGCATCCAGCGATTGGCCGGGTCTTGCTCGGTACTTTCGTGCCAGTACAAATGGGTTTCCACATTGGGCAGTTCATTGACGGGCAAGGCTACAAAGTGCAGGCCATGGCGGCGGGCAAAACGCTCGGGCACGGTCATTGCCATGTCGGTTTGCTGCAGCACATTGGAGGCCATCAGGTAATGCTGCGAGCGCAGGGTGATCTTGCGCTGCAGGCCCATCTTGCCCAGGGCCAGGTCCACTTCGCCCAGACCATTGCGCCGGGTCGAGATATGAATGTGGGTCAGCGCCAGGTATTCATCCAGGCTAAGGCCTGCCTTGGCGGCCAATGGATGGCCCTGGCGCATGGCGCAAACGTAGCGGTCCTCCATCAATTTGACGTGGCGCACCTGCGGGTCGCTGTTAAGTGGCGCATCCACCGCAAAATCCAGACGCCCGGCAGCCAGATCACTGGTGGTCTCACGCCGATGAGAGAGAAAACTCTCGACCACCACCGAAGGCGCCTGACGCCGTAGCCGCTGGAATAGCGGCGGCAAAATCACCGCTTCTGACAGGTCTGTCATGCTGATGCGGTAGGTCTTGTTGGCTTGCAGGGGGTTGAAGGTGCGGCTTTCCTGCACCGAAACACGCAACAGCGCCAGGGCACTGCGCACCGGGCTGATGATGTTCTGTGCCATGGGGGTGGGCACCATGCCCTGGGCGGTGCGCACGAACAGCGGGTCATTGAAGCTCTCGCGCAATCGCGCCAGGGCATTGGACACGGCTGGCTGGGTGATGCCGATAATCTGCCCGGCGCGGGTCAGGTTGGCTTCGGTATAGATGGCGTCGAAGACGATAAACAGATTGAGATCGACCTTGTTCAGGTTCATGACGCGCTGGCTCTTGTTATTGGAAAGGAAAACGCGCCCCGATCATATATTGCTTATGAATGGTAATACACGTCGTTAATAGATGGCGCAAATAAAGGGTGGCTAATCTAGCATCGGGTATCACTTTTCAGCAGCCCGGTAGAAGGTAGTCACTTATGGATTTCGCTTACTCTCCGAAAGTTCAGGCACTGCGTGAGCGTGTGACAGCGTTTATGGACGCCCATGTTTACCCGGCGGAGGCGATTTTTGATCAGCAGGTGGCTGAAGGTGATCGCTGGCAGCCCACAGCGATCATGGAAGAGTTGAAACTCAAGGCCAGGGCTGAAGGGCTGTGGAATCTGTTTTTGCCAGAGTCCGAACTGGGCGCCGGGCTGACCAACCTTGAATACGCACCGCTGGCAGAAATCATGGGGCGCTCGATGCTGGGTTCCGAGCCCTTCAACTGCTCGGCACCGGATACCGGCAATATGGAAGTACTGGTGCGCTACGCCAGCGAGGCACAAAAAAAGCAGTGGTTGGAGCCGCTGTTGCGGGGTGACATTCGCTCGGCGTTTGCCATGACCGAACCGGACGTCGCCTCGTCGGATGCTACTAATATGACTGCATGCGCCGTGCGTGACGGTGACGAGTGGCTGATCAATGGCCGCAAATGGTGGACGTCGGGAGCTTGTGACCCTCGCTGCAAGATCATGATTTTCATGGGCTTGAGCAACCCTGAAAATCCGCGGCATCAGCAGCACTCAATGATCCTGGTGCCGGTAGACACCCCAGGGGTGAAAATCGTACGGCCACTGCCGGTATTCGGCTACGACGATGCTCCTCATGGTCATGCCGAAGTGCTGTTCGACAACGTACGAGTGCCGTATGAAAACGTTTTGTTGGGTGAAGGCCGGGGCTTTGAAATTGCCCAGGGGCGTCTTGGGCCGGGCCGGATTCACCACTGCATGCGCTCGATTGGCATGGCCGAGCGGGCACTGGCTTTAATGTGCAAGCGTTCGCTGGCACGTACCGCGTTCGGCAAGCCGCTGGCACGTCTGGGGGCCAATATCGACAAGATCGCCGACTCGCGCATGGAGATCGACATGGCGCGCCTGTTGACCCTCAAGGCTGCGTATATGATGGACACGGTAGGCAACAAGGTGGCCAGAAGTGAAATCGCCCAGATCAAGGTTGTCGCGCCCAACGTTGCCTTGAAGGTGATTGACCGGGCCATTCAGATGCATGGCGGGGCAGGGGTTTCGGCGGATTTTCCGCTGGCTTATATGTACGCCATGCAGCGCACGCTGCGCCTGGCGGATGGCCCGGACGAAGTACACCGGGCGGCAGTGGGCAAGTTTGAGCTGGATAAATATGCACTCTAGGGAGAGGGGGCATTTGACCTTGCACACTCAATAAACCCACACCTCAACCCGACGATTCTTCTGGCGCCCTTCATCTTCGATATTGGCTGCCACCGGCATTTGTGCGCCATAGCCCCGAATTTCCCTGGGCACCACGCCGCTTTTCACCAGCTCGCGGCGTACGGCCATCGCCCGCAACGTTGACAGCAATTGTGCACGCTGCGGATCATCCTTGGCATCGCCGAAACCCACCAGTGTGATCTGTTTGTCGAGTTTGCCATGGGCGCTCAGGTAGTCGGCCACACGCAGCAAGTCCTGACGCGCCTTGTTATCCAGTGAGGCACTGCCTTCTTCAAAACGGAAGTTGACTGACAGGCGCTGTGCCTCCCGCGTCAGCGCCTGATACGCCTGGGGCATGTGCGCGCCCGGTAGCACGCTGCCAGCTTGTACGCTTTGGGCGACAAAGCCGTTTTGCCCGACAATGGCCTGACCTTGCGGGCTTTGGGTGAAGGCAACCAGTGCTTTTGCCCAGGGATTTATCGTCGAGGGAGGCAGGTAAAAGAACAGACGCCGCGACAAGGGGTAGTCTTCGCTGGCAATCAGGCTGGTGAGCGGCAGCATGGGCTGCGATGCGCCATCAACGATAGCCAGGGCCTTGGCCTCACGGATATACGGCAGGCCGATAAAGCCGATGGCTTGTGGGTCACGGCTGACGGTATCGGATAGCTCTTCGCTGGATTCGAAACGCTGTGCCGTACTGCTCAAGGACTGCCCGTTGCGGTTCAAGACCAGCTCTTTAAAGGTCTCCCAGGTGCCGGACTGGCCATCGCGGGCATATAAATGAATGGCACCACCGACCCCGCCCAGCTGTTCCCAGCGGCTGATCTGGCCACTGAAAACCTGTGCCAGTTGCTCGGTATCAAGCTGATTGAGCGGGTTGCGCGGGTGGAGAATGATCGCCAGGCCATCGATGGCAATCACTTGTTCGGCGCTCGGGCTTTTCAGGTCTCCCAGGCGCTCAAGGTCTACCAGTTCGCGGTCCTTGATGGGGCGCGAGGACGCCACCAGATCCGCATGCCCGGCGGCCAGGGCAGTAAAGCCGGTACCCGAGCCATGGGCGGCGACATCCACCCGGATCTGCCGGCCCTGCGCCGTGGTGCCGACAATAGTGTGCTCGTTGGGCGGGATGACCGGGACACTGTGGATGTCATGCAGGCCTTGCTCGGCGAGCATGGCGCTGACCAGTGCAGGGCCAAGGTTGGCGCCGATGGTGTTGGAGCCCTGGATGCGCAGGTCGGCAGCGCAGACCAGGCCGGTCAGCGCGCATAACAGGGTCAAGGACATAAAACGCAGCATCGGCAGGCACCTTCCTGGAGCCATAGAAAGGCCTGCAATTTAAGTCAGAAAGGTTTCAAGCCGATGACAGGCCCCTCTGTAGCAGCAGCCTCGTTCCTTCGGCAGCTGCTACGGGATTGTTCTTAGCTCAATTCCAGCCAGATCGGCGCATGATCCGATGGTTTTTCCATGCCACGCAGGTCGTAGTCCACACCCGCTGCCTTGATTCGTGGCACCAGCCCCTGGGAAGCAAGGATCACGTCAATGCGCAGGCCACGCTTGGGCTCATCCTCAAAACCACGGCTGCGGTAATCGAACCAGCTGAAACGGTCGGCCACGTCCGGGTGCAGGTAGCGAAAGCTGTCCACCAGGCCCCAGCCCTTGAGACGTTCCAGCCACTCGCGTTCTTCCGGCAAAAAGCTGCACTTGCCGGTTTTCAGCCAGCGCTTGGCGTTGTCCGGGCCGATACCGATATCGCAGTCCTGCGGCGAGATATTGATATCGCCCATTACCACCAGTGGTTGTTCATTGCTGAACTGGCTTTCAAGCAGCTGCTGCAGGTCGCTGTAGAAACGCTGCTTGGCCGGGAATTTGGTGGGGTGATCGCGGTTTTCGCCCTGTGGGAAGTAACCATTCATGATGGTCACCGGCTGGCCGTTTTCGTCAGCGAAAGTGCCCCAGATAAAACGCCGCTGGGCGTCATCTTCATCACCGGCAAAACCCTTGTGCAGCTCCAGAGGTGCCTGGCGCGAGAGCAGGGCGACCCCGTAATGGCCTTTTTGACCATGGAAGTGCACGTGATACCCCAGCGCTTCGATGTCGGCGATGGGGAACTGATCGTCATGGACCTTGGTTTCCTGCAGGCCGATCACGTCAGGCTGGTGTTTCTCGATCAGCGCTGCCAGCTGATGTGGCCGAGCGCGCAGGCCGTTGATGTTGAATGAAACGATTTTCATGGGCGGGCAGTCCTGAACAAAACTGCGATGCTAGCGGACTGACGCTCTGGCTGCCAGCGTGCAGTGGGGCAAATGCACTGCTAACGTAGGATGCACTTGGCCATGATGGAACTGTTGTGGCCCTCGGGGGTTCGTACGCATTAGAAGCGCCGCTATCCAGGCCGCGCCGGGGAGTTGATCGCATGACGCAAACGCCGAACGCCACCAGTCAGATCCAGTTGCTTGACAGTGGCTATTCAAGAGAAGCGCGCTCCTTGCTGTATCAGGCCTATCGCCATGAGCCGACATTCCGTTTTCTGTTCAACGCCGAGCGCAGCGGTTACGAACAACGGGTTCGCGCGACAGTGCGGGAGCTGGTCAGGCAACATTTTTTTCAGGACTTGCCGGCGCTGGGGTTGCTGGTCAATGACCGTCTGGTGGGCATTGCCCTGATTGCCCCGCCGCAGCGGCGCCTGGGGATTACCGAAAGCTGGGCCTGGCAGTTGCGCATGGTGCTCAGTGCCGGGCTGAACTGCACGCGGCGGTATCTGGACTATCACCAGGCAGTGCAGGCCTGCGTGCCGGGAGATGCCGTGCATATGCTGCCGTTGCTGGGTATTCATCCCGAATTCCAGGGTTTGCATTACGGTGAGCAGTTGCTTGAAGCAGTGCATAACTGGTGCGCCGAGGACGAGCACTCCGAAGGTGTGGTGCTCGACACCGGAAACCCGCATTACCTTGAATTCTACAAGCGCCAGGGCTATGTGGAGATCGGGGAAGTTGCGGTGGGGCCGGTGATAGAACATGTGTTCTTCCATGCCAATCCGCAGGTGTCACATACCGCAACGGTTTGAACACGAACTTTTTGCCCGTTGACGCGCTCTATGAGCACCCCAGCCCGTGATAGCATCCGCGCCTATGACGTTCCCAGGAAGATTTACCAGTGGTGTTGTCCTGCTGCTCAGCAGTTTTGCGGCGTGTGCCCAAAGCGAGTTGGTGGTCAAGGTCAAACCGGCAAACGACGCCCTCAAGGCCAACGTGGAAGGCTATATTGGCAGCCTCGGCGATCGTGACGAGAAAGCGCTTTTGCGTTTTCAACGTGGCGCGCAGGAGCAGGCCCTGAAAGCCTCCCAGGCCTTGGGTTACTACCAGCCCTCCATCGACGCCGAGGTCAAGCCCGGCGATCCGCCGCGTCTGGTGTTGAGCATCGATCCCGGCGAGCCGGTGCATCTGCGCAACGTCAACGTGCGCGTCGAAGGCCCGGCCGCTTCGCTGAAGGCCTTTCAGATACCGGCCAGCGATGATCTCAAACCCGGCGCGGTGCTCAATCAGGGCAACTACGAAGACGCCAAACGCCTGATCCAGAACCGTGCCCTGCGTTACGGTTTTTTCAATGGTAAATTCACTCAGCATGAACTGCTGGTCGACCCCAAGGGCGGTTTTGCCGATATCAATCTGGTCTACGAAAGCGGCCCGCGTTTTTTTCTCGGTAAAGTCAGTTTTGCCGGCGATGCACCCTTTGACCAGACCTTGCTGCAACGCATGGTGCCGTTTACCCCGGATACCCCGTACGACTCGGAACTGGTTGCCGAACTTAACCAGAACCTGCAAAGCAGTGGCTACTTTGAAGTGGTGCGCGTCGATGCCGCACCCAGTACTGCGGTGGGGCAGGTGATCCCGGTCGACGTCGACCTGGAAACCCGCAAGCCGCGCACCATGACCCTGGGCCTGGGTTACTCGACCGATACCGGAGCCCGTGGCAAGGCCAGCTGGATGCGCCACTGGGGCAACCCGCGCGGTGACAGCTACGGCTTTGAATCCGAAATATCCCAGCCCAAGCAAAACGTCGGTGCCTGGTATGACATCCCGCTGGATCCACCGCTGACCGATAAACTGCGTCTTGCTGCGGGTTATCAAAACGAAGAAATCGCCAACACCGACACCTTGAGCAAGCTGCTCACGGTCGGCCCGGAGTGGCACAGCAAACTGGATAACGGCTGGACGCGCGTCATCTCGCTCAAATGGCAGCATGAAGAGTACCGCCTGGGCGATGACTCGGGCCTGAGTACCTTGCTGATGCCGGGCGTCAGCTATTCGGTATTGCGCAGCGACAACCGCATCGACCCCAGTCACGGCTACAGTGTGACCACGGATATGCAGGTGGCCAAGCAAGGGTTGATGTCCGATACCAACCTGCTGCATGGCGATGTGCAGTTCAAGGCGTTGACCACCCTGTGGGAAAAACACCGCTTTTTGGGCCGGATCCAGTTTGGTGGCAGTGCCACCAACGGCTACAAATCGATTCCACCGTCCCTGCGCTTCTTCGCCGGTGGCGACCAGAGCGTGCGCGGTTATGATTACCAGAGTCTGTCGCCGAAAAACTCCGAAGGTGATCGTATTGGCGGGCGCTACATGCTCGCGGGTAGCCTGGAATATCAATATCAGTTCGCCGAAAAGTGGCGCTGGGCGACCTTTGTCGACCAGGGCAATGCGTTCAACACACTGGACTTTCCGAGCCTGAAAACCGGGGTCGGCGTTGGTATTCGCTGGATCTCGCCGGTAGGCCCCATACGTCTGGATCTGGCCCATGCGCTGGATGACGATGGCGGTGTCCGTTTGCACTTTTCGATGGGGCCAGAACTGTGATTCGTGGTTTGAAAATAGCCGGGCTGGTGCTGGTGGCGTTGGTGCTGCTGGCCGTTGTCAGTGTGGGCGTGATTCTGGGTACGCAAGCAGGCAGCCGCTGGGTGCTGGGGCAGGTACCGGGTTTGCAGGTGGAGAATTTTGCCGGGCGCCTGGGCGGCCAGTGGGGTGCCGATCATCTCTTGTGGGAGCAAGGCACCAGCCGGGTGGAGGTAAGCCGGCCGATCTTTGCCTGGTCGCCGGGCTGTCTGACCCGCATGACGCTATGTATCGATCAATTGCAGGCTGACGCCATCAGCCTGCAATTTCCGCCCAGTGAAGACAGCAGCAGCGGGCCGATCAGCCTGCCGGAGCTGAAATTGCCGCTGGCGATTGAAGTGGGTGTGGTCAAGGTCGGCAATGTACTGTTCAACGGCATCGAGCAGCTCAAGGGCATGCAGATGTCGGCGCAGTGGACGGCCAAGGGCTTGCAGCTCGACTCGGTGCAGGTCGAGCGCGAAGACCTCAACGTTGAACTGTCCGGCCTGCTGCAACCCAATGGCGACTGGCCGTTGACCTTGCAAGGTAACGTCAGCCTGCCAGCTCCGGATGGCAAACCCCTGGCGATCGCGCTCAAGGTTGATGGCAATCTGCGTACTAGCTTGAACCTCAAGGCCGACACCACCGGTTATATCAATGCGCACCTGACGGGCGAGCTGCAGCCTTTGGCCGACAACTTGCCGGCGCAATTGAAAATCACCGCCGAACCGTTCAAGGCCAGCCCCGATCTGCCGGACACCCTGGTGCTCAATCAGTTGTTGCTGACGGCCAAGGGCGACCTCAAGGACGGCTATGAATTGAATGGCAGCGCCCTGTTGCCTGCCGAAAAACAGCCAGTGAACCTGCAGCTCAAAGGCCGCGTGGATGCCAAGGGTGCGCAGATCGCTGCGCTGGACCTGACCGCCAACCCGCAGCAGCGCCTGAAACTGTCGGGGCAAGTGGACTGGCATGAAGGCTTGAGCGCCGAGGCCAAAATCGACTGGCTGGAGTTTCCCTGGCACAACCTGTATCCGCTGATCGACAAGCCTGATGTGGATTTGCGCACGTTTGTGGGTGAAGTGTCCTATCGCGACGGTAATTATCTGGGCAACTTCAAGGCGGACCTTGATGGCCCGGCGGGCAAGTTCAGCCTCAGCAGCCCGTTCAGTGGCGATCTGGGCAAGGTCTTCCTGCCGCAGCTCAAACTGGTGGCCGGGCAGGGCAAAGCCGAGGGCCACGTCAATGTGCAGTTTGCCGATGGCGTGGTGTGGGACACGGCGCTGGACCTGAGTGCGCTCAACCCTGCGTATTGGGTGGCCGAGTTGCCGGGTACGCTGGCAGGCCCGTTGCGCAGCAAGGGTTCATTTAAAAACGAGCGTCTGGAGCTGGATGCCAATCTCGACCTCAAGGGCCGTTTGCGCGGCCTGCCTGCGGTGCTGCAAGCCAAGGCCCAGGGCGCCGGTGAGGCCTGGACCGTCAGTGCGCTGGATATTCGCCTGGGCGATAATCGCATCAATGGTAGCGCCAGTTTGCAGGAGCAAATCAAGGCCCAGCTTGATCTCAATATGCCGCGTCTGGGCCAGCTGTGGCCCGAACTGCGCGGTCAGCTCAAGGGCCGTGTCGATGTAGGCGGAACCCTCAAGGCACCGCAAGGCAAAGTGGCGCTCAATGGGCAGCAACTTGCGTTTGCCGACAATCATCTGCAAAGCTTG
Organism: Pseudomonas bubulae; assembly: GCF_900618535.1. GTDB lineage: Bacteria > Pseudomonadota > Gammaproteobacteria > Pseudomonadales > Pseudomonadaceae > Aquipseudomonas > Aquipseudomonas bubulae. The sequence goes on from NZ_UYJA01000003.1 coordinate 713,720, forward strand.
ACCCTGGATGCCAGCCTCGATCGCAACCAGCGTGGCCGCATCGACCTCAAGGGCAGCGGCATCCGCGCCGGTGACACCCAACTGGGCGTGCTCACCGCCAACGGCAGTGGCGATATCAAGCGTCAGCAGCTCAAGCTGGATTTGCAAGGACCGTTGGTGCAACTGGGCCTGGCCGTGGATGGCGGCCTGGACAAAGGCAACTGGCGCGGGCGACTGGCCAGTGGCGACGTCAAGGCCGGCGGCCAGGCCTGGGTGCTGCAAAACCCGGCACGGCTGGAGCGCCTGGCCGATGGCCGGCTCAATCTGGGCGCGCAGTGCTGGCTCTCCGGCCCGGCGAGCTTGTGCAGCGAAGAGCAGCGCCTGGTGCCGGACCCGAAACTGCGTCTGCACCTCAAGCAGTTCCCCCTCGACAGCCTGGCTGAGTGGTTGCCCAAGGACTTCCAGTGGCAGGGCCAGCTCAATGCCGACTTGATGCTGGACTTGCCTGCCAGCGGGCCTAAAGGCCAGGTGGTGGTGGATGCCAGTGGTGGCACGTTGCGCTTCAAAGACAAGGGCCAGTGGCTGGACTTCCCATACCAGGCGTTCAAGCTGACCAGCAACCTGACCCCTAACCGGGTTGAATCGCGGCTTGATTTCGATGGTGGCAAGCTGGGGCAGTTGATGCTGGCAGCGCGGATCAATCCGCTGCCCAAAAGCAAACCTGTTACCGGTGAATTCCGTCTCACCGGGCTGGATGTGTCGATGATTCGTCCGTTTGCGCCGATGGTGGAAAAACTCACCGGCCAGCTCAACGGCTCTGGCACGATATCGGGTGCTTTGCTGTCGCCCCATGTCAACGGCAATGTGGCCCTGACCGGCGGTGAAATCTCGGGGCCGGAGCTGCCGACCAACTTCGAGAATGTGCAGCTTTCGCTGGCCATCAACGGCGAAACGGCGCAGATCAATGGCGGCTGGACCAGCGGCGAAAAGGGCCAGGGCAGCGTCAGCGGCAATGTGGCCTGGGGTCAGGCAGTGGCGGTCAATGTGCTGGTCAAGGGCAACAACCTGCCGGTGACGGTCGAGCCTTATGCCAAGCTGGAAGTCGCCCCGGACCTGAAAATCTCCCTCAACCCCGACAACACCCTGTTGATCGCCGGTAGGGTGAACGTGCCCAAGGGTGAAATCGTGGTACGGGAATTGCCACCCTCGACGGTCAAGGTGTCAGATGACACGGTGATTGTGGGCCAGCAGACGACGGGTGAAGCCGCGCCGATGCAGGTCGACATGGATATCACCGTGGTGGTGGGGCAGGAGTTGCTGACATTCTCCGGCTTTGGCCTGAACGCCGATCTGGCGGGGCAGGTGCATATTGGCAACGACATGGACACCCGTGGCGAGCTGCGCCTCAATAACGGTCGCTACCGTGCCTATGGCCAGAAGCTGACCATACGCCGTGCGCGTTTGCTGTTCGCCGGGCCGATTGACCAGCCTTATCTGGATATCGAAGCGGTCCGCCAGACCGACGACGTGATTGCCGGGATTCGCCTGACAGGCAGTGCGGAACAGCCCACTACGCAAATCTTCTCGGAACCGGCCATGAGCCAGGAACAGGCGTTGTCTTACCTGATCCTTGGGCGTCCGCTGACGGGTACCGGGGAAGATGAAAACCTGCTGGCGCAGGCGGCGCTGGGCCTGGGCCTGATGGGCAGTTCGGGGATTACCACCAGCCTGGCCAACCACCTGGGGATCAAGGATTTTGAGCTTGATACCGAAGGCACCGGCAACAGCACTGCAGTGGTGGCCAGTGGCAAGATCAACGAGCGGCTGAGCGTACGCTATGGTGTGGGTGTGTTTGAACCTGCCAGTACCATTGCCCTGCGCTACAAACTGAGCAAGCGTGTGTATGTCGAAGTAGCCAGCGGTTTTGCCAGCTCGCTGGATATCTTCTACAAACGGGATTTCTGACGTGCTGTGATATGACCTGATGGTGTGGGAGCGAGCCTGCTCGCGAAACAGGCGACGCGGTTTGCCTGTATCGCGAGCAGGCTCGCTCCCACAGGATAGGGTAAAGGTAGTGCAGCCTCAGAGCGTGAGCTGCTTCATCGTTGCTTCGGCATAGCGCAACCCGGCCACGGCGCTGGCCGGGAATATGCTTTCCAGTGCGGCCAGCTCGCTGGCGCTCAGCTTGACCTCCAGCGCTCCCACATTCTCCTGCAGATACTTGCGTTGCTTGGTGCCCGGAATCGGGATCAGGTAATCGCCCTGTGCCAGTACCCAGGCCAACGCCAGTTGCCCGGCCGTCACGCCTTTTTCGGCAGCCAGGGTTTGCACTTGTTCGACCAACAGCAGGTTTTTGCCGAAGTTCTCACCTTGGAAACGGGGATTGAAACGGCGGAAATCGTCTGCGGCAAAATCGTCCACGGTTCTTAGCGCACCGGTCAAAAACCCCCGACCCAGCGGGCTGTAGGGCACAAAGGCAATGCCCAGGCGCTGACAGGCTTCAAGGCAACCGTTGCCTTCCTGGTCGCGGCTCCACAGCGAGTACTCACTTTGCAATGTGCTGATCGGATGCACTTTGTGCGCTCGCTCAAGGGTCGCCACCGAAGCCTCGCTCAGGCCCAGGTAACGCACCTTGCCTGCCTTGACCAGAGCTGACAGCGCGCCGACGGTTTCTTCAACCGGTACGTTCGGGTCCATGCGGTGCTGGTAGTACAGATCGAGCGTCTCAACCCCAAGGCGCTTGAGGCTGCCTTCGACGGCCTGGCGGATGTACTCGGGGCGACCATTTATGTCGCGAAAGGCCGGATTGGCCGGGTCGCGGACGATGCCGAATTTACTGGCCAGAAACACTTGCTCGCGTTTCCCGCGAATGGCCTGGCCAATCAGTTCTTCGTTGGTGTGTGGCCCATAAATGTCGGCGGTATCGAGCAGGTTGATGCCCAGTTCCAGAGCGTGGTGCAGGGTGGCCACGGCTTCGCGGGTGTCGCTACCGGTGGTGTAGAAGTCGGTCATGCCCATGCAGCCCAGGCCAATAGCGCTGACCTGAGGTCCGTCTTTACCCAGTTGGCGAGTGTGCATGCGAGGTGCTCCTGAATGAGTGGGGTAGGGCTATTCTTCACCTCGACAGTGGCAAGATAAACAGGGTAAATACACCATCACTGTTCGTAATTTCTAAACAATGGAGGGGTTATGGACCGTTTCAACGCGATGCGGGTCTTCACTCGCATCGTTGAACTGGGCGGCTTTACCAAGGCTGCCGACAGTCTGCAATTACCTCGTGCATCGGTGACGGTGTTGATCAAGCAACTGGAAGCGCATTTGGGCGTGCAGCTGCTGCATCGCACCACTCGCCAGGTCAGTCCGACCCTGGACGGCGCGGCGTACTACCAGCGCTGCGTCAACCTGCTGGATGATCTTGAAGATGCCGAAGGGCTGTTTCGCGGCAGCCAGCCCAAAGGCACGCTGCGGGTCGAGATGCCCGCTTCGGTGGGGCGTCTGGTGGTGTTGCCGGCCTTGCCGGAGTTCACGGACCGTTACCCGCAGATCGAACTGGAAATCGGCCTCAACGACCGCCCGGTGGACCTGATTCGGGAAGGTGTGGATTGTGTGATCCGCGGTGGACTGACCATGGACGACTCCCTGGTGGCGCGGCCCCTGGTGCAGATGGATCAGGTGACATGCGCCAGCCCCGCCTATTTGCAAGCTCGCGGTGTACCGCAATCGCTCGAAGACCTGAGCGGGCATCAGGTGGTGGAATATTTCTCCAGCGCCTCGGGCAAGCGTTACGGGCTGGAATTCCAGGTCGATGATGAAGTGCGCCTCGTCGACTTGCCCAAGCGGCTTGCGGTCAACAGTGCCGAGGGGTATCTGGCGGCGTGTGTGGCGGGGTACGGGCTGGTGCAAACCCCCCATTACCATGTTGCGCAGCTGGTGCGCGAAGGGCGCCTGCAAGAAGTGCTCAGAGACTGTTTGCCACCGCGGCTGGCGTTAACAGCCTTATATCCACACCATCGGCAATTGTCGCCGCGGGTACGTGTCTTTGTGGACTGGCTGGTGGACCTGTGTGCCCGGCCGGGGAGTGCCTTCAAACGTTAGTCCGGGCCTGCAGGGCAGGCCCGGGATGTTCGTTGGTGGCAGCCAAAAAGCTGGCTTGGCTGTAAGATGGGGCCCGATTTTTTCAATTTCTCCATGAAAACCGACCCGGTTGGCGGCTTTCGTATACGGACTTACTGTCAGGAACAGGTCATGACCCCTTCGCAGCGCTTGAAATACTCGATTTTAATATCACTGGTGGTTCTGGGCATCATGTTCGGCCTTTCTTACTTGCAAAACGCCGGCATGATCACCGAGAAGATGTTCCAGTACATCGCCATCGGTGTGGCCGTGGTCGTGGTTGTCATCAACGGCGTCATGCGCCGCAAGACCAAGATCTAAGCTTCGATCTTGCCGGTCAAAACGGCTTCAGCCTGTGGATGCAGGCTGTAGCTCTTGTCGCTGTTGAGTACCACCACCCCTTCGCTGCACAGGCGCTTGAGTACCTCGCGCACACTCAAGAATGACAGCGGGATATCCAGCGCCTGCAAGTGGCTGTGCATGCCGCGCACCCCCAGCCTGCGATCATTGCCTGCAGCCGTTAACAGCGCGTCAATGACCTTGAGCCGCACCAGGCTGGTACGCAGCCCGAAACACTTGAGCAGGTGGCGGATCCGTTCGTTGCCTTGCAAGGGCGCGAGCGCTTCCAGCAGCCCGGTATCGGGCTGAAAAGCGACTTCGCGATGCGGGTTTCTACCATCCGTTGGTATTTGCTGGTTATGCATGCAAAAAACTCCTTTTCAGAGCCTGATCAGGAAAAGAAAAAAATGCTCTTACTTAACTAGACGAATGAGCGACAGAAATCATGAACATTCAAATGTAGAAATTTTGTCGTGAATTCGTCTCAATCGCGTTTGCGACCAGTGTAGGCGGGGGTTTGGAGCGATTATTAAATTTTTTTAATCGTGAAGGGCATGCTCTGGCCCTCTACAGGGCCTGGCGGGCAGTCAGCACCGGCCGACCCTCGGTGTTGCGGCTCAGGTATACCGGCAACACTTTGGGCAGGGAGGTCACCAGATGATCGATTTCCCGGGTATTGAATACACCCCCAATGCGCAGTTTGCCGGTGGCGCTGTCGGCCAGGGCGAGGGGAGTGTCGAGGTAGCGGTTGATCAGGGGCAAGGCGTCAGCCAGTGACAGGTTGTCCAGCACCAGCTGGCCGTTGCGCCAGGCCAGCTCGGAGGTGACGGCCGCGACCGGGCCAATTTGCGCGGCATGGTCGCCTGCCTTGTAACGCGCCTGCATGCCCGGCTCCAACCGCAGGCCATCGCCACTCAGGCGCTTGTTGCTGGTGACCAGCACCGAACCTTCGAGCAGGGTGATCCGCACCTGGTCTTCGTACATCCACACATTGAACTGGGTGCCTGTGACACGCACCTGGCCTTCTGCCGCCTGCACCAGAAACGGGTGGGATGCGTCGTGACTGACCTTGAAAAAGGCCTCGCCCTTGCTCAGGGTCACCTGGCGCTGATCCTTGTAGTTACTGAAGGTCAGTTGGCTGCCCAGGTTGAGTTCGACCTGGCTGCCATCGGGCAGTGTCACCGTCCTGGCACTGGCATCGGCGCTGTAGCGCTCATGGGCATTGGGCACCCAGCCCAGTTGCCAGCCGCTGTAGGCCGCCACGGGAAGGGCGAGCAGGGTAATGGCGGCGGCCACGGCAAAGCGCTGCCAGGTGCTGCGGCGCGGTGCGGGAGGCATTGCAACCACCCGGGCTGGAGCGGGGGCCGGGCGTGTCAGGTGCGCACTGATGTCCCAGACATCCAGCATCGCTTCATATTCCAGCGCGTGGAGGGGGTTGGCATTTAGCCACACAGCGAAAGCTTCACGTTCCTGGCAGGTGCAGTCGGGCTCATGCAAACGCAGGCACCACTGAGCCGCAGCTTCGGTGATGGCCTCGTTTTCAGCGTCTGTGTGGCGTGTTTCACTCATTGATATTTCCCGGTTTTGCGCATTCTAACCCCGTGCCAGAGCTAACGAGAACATGAGCCATGTCAAAAGCATGTCATTTAGCCCTATGGCCGGGTTTTTCTCTGCTACGGTTGTTCCAGTCACATTGAGTACCAGACGCAACATCAATTAATGGAGTTAAGACAATGTTGAAGAAAACCTTTGCTGCTGTGATCACTACTGCTGCTTTGTTGGGTGCCGGTGCAGCGATGGCTCAGCCTGTTGATCCGAACTGGGCATTCTCCAAGGAGTTGGTCGAAGTTCTCAAGAACAAGAACGGCTACACCGTGATCAAGAAAATTGAAGCCCAGGACCCGGCTGCCGGTATCTGGAAGGCCGAAGGCATCAAGAAGGTCGATGGCCTGGAATACGAAATTATTTTCGATTCGACCGGTAAGGTAATTTCCGAGAAGAAAGACTGATTCCCGGTACCTGAAACGAATCGTGCACTGAGCGTTTCTACCCGGCCCTGATCGTTTGTTTTGACAGGGTCGGGTGTTTTTACGCCTCAGGTTTTCTGCCGGGCCAACCATTGTTCGCGAGTTATTCCCCACAGCTCGCATGGCAGCCTGCCGCTGACAAAGTCTTTCTCTTCCCTGCCTATCAAGCGCATTCCGCCTCGCTCGGAAATAAGTCGTGAAGCCGTATTGGGCGCCGCTTTGGGCACGTGCATGCACGCGCGGTGCAAGGTCTTGAACCAGTAGGCATCGACCACCTCGCAGGCTTCGCTCATCAACCCCTGACCCTGCCATTGCGGCGCCAGCCAGAACCCCCGGTTGTTGTCCACGGCATCCATCAGGCTGATGCTGCCAATCAGCTCATCTGGCTCTGCTAACAGGCGAATCGTCCAGTGCCACTCTTCGCTGCGGGCCATGGCTGGCAGCGCCACGTCACGCACATAGCTCAGTGCGCCATCGTCCGGGTAGGGCCATGGCACGACTGCATTCAGGTAGCGCACGACTTGCCAGTGGGCAAAGCGCCTCTGGATGGCGGGCGCGTCGCTTAGTTGCAGGGGTTGCAGTACCAGTCGCGAGGTCTGGAGGGTAGGTAGGGGCTGCATCATGGGTGGCTCCTTGCCATTGGTTTGCGTCGAGAGTACCGCGCAATGCCATCCATAAAAAAGCCCCCGTTAAACGGGGGCTGTATGGGGATAGTTGCGCCTGGCGATAATATCAGCCGTTACTGCAACCATTGCCCATCACGCGATACTCAAGAATATGACGCTGACCCTGGTGGTCTTCGTAGGTCATTTGTGCGGGCACTACTTCACAGACGTCGGCAGTCGGTGACACGCTGATAACTTTGGCAATATCCAGGTCGGTGGCATAAGTGTAATGCTCGACCACCGGTTGTAGTTGCGTAACTTGAAGTTCGTCAGCAGCCGCCAGGGTAGAAAAGCCAATAAGTGCAAGAGCGATCAAACGTTTCATTTATAAGACCTTAAAACAATCACGAATCACTGACTTCAGTTGCCATGGTGGCGGTCGAAGTTGTTACGCCGTGGAGTAAGTGGCGTAACACGAAGTACCGTGCCCTGTTTCAGTGTTGCGTTGAGGGATGTACATAGAATACGCGCGCTGCGTATTGATTAAAGTCAAAAGATCGTCATGGAGTCTTTCCGGATCAGTAACAATCGACGCTTTTTCCGCTGCGCCACGAAAAAGCCCCCTCAAAGAGGGGGCTGGGGTCGCATCCGTGCGTGCAACCATTGAACTTTAGTGGGTGCTGCAGCCGTCGCCCATCACCTGGTATTCAAGGGTGTGGCGCTGGCCCTGGGAGTCTTCATAGACCATGGTGGCCGGTACCACTTCACACACCTTGGGTATGTTGGACAGGCTGACCACCCGCGCAATATCCAGTTGGGTACCGTAGTGGTAGTGTTCTACAGTCGCAGGCTGAACAGTGGAAGTTTCACCTGCAACAGCCAATGTGGCAAAACCGGCGAGAAACAGTGCAATAAGATTTTTCATGTGATTGGCCTCTAAAGTAATCAAGATTTAAAGCTGACTGACTTCATTTGCCGATAAGGCGGGAAGAAGTTACGACACCCGGCAAGGTCGCCGGGTGCGTACGAAGTACCGGAGTTTCAAGTGCAACTGATAGTTGAGTCATGTGAGTAAGGTTACGCTGATTTGCAAAAGTAAAAATAGCTGATGGCAAAATGCTCTGTTACCACATGGGTAACAATGTGAGGGCCCTGCGTTATTTTTCAAGTGCCTGGGTCGTCTCCTGGCTGGCATACTGGCCTCTCTGGTTCAGGAGCCATTTATCGATATGAATGTCGTGTCCCCCCTTAATGCCTATCAACAAGCTGTCGAACACCAGGGCTTTGTCCACGACCCCGCCCAATGGGTTGCAGTCCAGGCCTTGCAGCGCTGCCATGAGGCCCTGCACTCGGGTGCGCAGCCGGTCAATGGCGTGTATTTGTGGGGGCCGGTGGGGCGGGGCAAAACCTGGTTGATGGATCAGTTCTATCAAAGCCTGCGGGTGCCCGCACGGCGTCAGCATTTTCATCATTTTATGCAATGGGTACATCAGCGCCTGTTTCAGCTGACCGGTACGGCGGACCCGCTGAAGACACTGGCTAAAGGCTTGGGCGCGGAAGTGAAGGTGCTGTGCTTTGACGAACTGTTCGTCAATGACATTGCCGATGCGATTATTCTTGGGCGTCTGTTTCAGGTGATGTTCGATGAAGGCGTGGTGCTGGTTTGTACCTCAAACCAGCCACCGAACGACCTTTATGGTCACGGTTTTAACCGTGATCGTTTTGCTCCCGGTATTACGGCGATTCTCAAGCATATGGAGGTGGTGGCGGTAAACGGTATTGAAGACCACCGCCTGCATCCCGGCATTGCACATCAGCGTTACTGGGTGACCGGGCCGGGCCGGCCGAGTGCCATAGAGCCGGTGTTCAGATCCTTGACCGAGGGCCAGGCGGTGTCTGACCAACCCATTGATGTGGGCCATCGCTCGCTGAACGTGGTGCAGGCCAGTGATGGGGTGCTGTGGTGCAATTTTCATGAGCTGTGCGAGCAGCCGCTGGCGGCCACTGAGTTCATGCAGATTTGTGATCGTTACAAGGTCATGTTGCTCAGCGAAGTGCCCTGCCTGAGTGCCGAGCAGCGCGAAGGCAAAATAGCCCGTGGTACGGAAGACGGGGCGGTGAAGGTCGAGGCGGGGGATCGTGAGCTGCCGCAACTGTCAAAATACGATGACAGTGTGCGGCGTTTTATTGCCCTGATCGACGAGTGCTATGACCGCAAGGTACCGGTGTGTATTGAAGCGCAGGTGCCGATGGATCATTTGTATACCCAGGGGTACCTGGAGTTTGCCTTTCGCCGCACCTTGAGCCGGCTGCAGGAAATGCAGTTGCAGCGGTTTGGCCTCCAATAACCCGTGATTGCGTGGGCCGTGTAGTCGCTGACTCGCGGAGCGAGGCTGCGAGGGGGGCTTGAAAGCAATGGGAGGGTGCCCCTTCTGAACGTGTCCAGCCGCTCGCAGCCTTCGTTCCTCGTCAGCGACTACAAGGGGCTTGAAGGATTCAAGGTCAATCCCACGCTGGCGCAACGCTCTGCGGGTTGGTCAGGCGATGGCCGCGGTCCAGGGCTGCAATCCGGGCCATGTCGTCATCGCTCAGTTTCAGTGAGCAGGCCTTGAGGTTGCTCTCAAGGTTGCTGCGCCTGGTCGAAGACGGAATCACCGAATAGCCCAATTGCATGGCCCAGGCCAGGGTCACTTGTGCCGCAGTGGCGTTATTGCGGTCGGCAATGGCCATGATCACTGGATCTTTAAGCACTTCGCCGTAAGCGAGGGTCATGTACGAGGTTATATGGATGCCCTGGCTTTGTGCGAATTCCACCACTTTGCGGTTTTGCAGGTAGGGGTGCAATTCGATCTGGTTGGTCGCGATATTTTCCGCGCCCACCGCGGCAATGGCTTCTTTCATCAGGGCGATGGTGAAGTTCGAGACGCCAATCTGCCGGGTCAGGCCCTTTTCTTTGGCTTCAAGCAATGCGCCCATAAACTCGGCTACCGGCACTGCATTGTCAGGGCTCGGCCAGTGAATCAGGGTCAGGTCCAGATGGTCGGTGCGCAGTTTTTTCAGGCTCTCTTCAAGGCTGGGGATCAGTTGCTCCCTGGCGAAATTACTGACCCAAATTTTGCTGGTGATAAACAGTTCGTCACGCGCCACGCCGCTTTCGGCAATGGCCTGGCCGACTTCAGCTTCATTTTCGTAAATCTGTGCGGTGTCGATGGCGCGGTAGCCCAGGTCCAGGGCATTGCTGACCGAGTCTATGACTACCTGGCCTTTAAGGCGAAATGTACCGAGGCCAAATGCTGGAACTGTCATGGATATCTCCTTGGTGGACGTAAGAATGAGGTTGAGTATCCTCGCCCTTCACCGGCGGAAAAACCGCTGGCCAAGCAAAGCACTCTTGACCACAGATCATGAATCTTCAGCTGACCCCCCCCCCCGACTGCCACCCCATTAGCGGTTTGCCGATTGGGATGCTGCTGAATGTTTCGCAGTTGTTTGAGGAGGTGGGGTTTAAATCTATATGAGAATTACTATAAATTACATCTACAAAAGTGCCATCATCACGCCGTTATCCCATTAGATCTGTTTCTGCGCTCATGGAGTGTTGCCGCTGCTGTTGCGGCCAGGAGTCCTGTTGGAAAACTACTATCGCGAACTGGTGGGCTTTTTGAGTGCCAGGCTGGGTAATGCCCAGGCGGCCGAAGACGTGGTGCATGACGCTTATGTGCGAGTGCTGGAGCGTTCAGGCGACGAGCCGATCGCGCAGCCACGTGCTTTTTTGTATCGCACTGCACTTAATCTGGTGATCGACGGCCATCGCCGCAGCAGCCTGCGCCAGGCCGAACCGCTGGAAGTGCTGGATAGCGAAGAGCGTTTTTACAGCCCCTCGCCTCAACTATTAATGGACCACGACCAGCGCCTGGCCATGATCCAGAAAGCCCTGGCTGAGCTGCCTGCGGCGTGTCGCGAGTGTTTTCTGCTGCGCAAGATCGAAGGACTGTCGCACCCTGAAATCGCCGAACGCCTCGGGGTATCGCGCAGTGTGGTCGAGAAGCATATCGTTAACGCCATGAAGCATTGCCGAATCCGTATCAGGCAGTGGGACAACGCCTGAGTGGCGCTAAAAAATCAGATTGCATGACATTTCAGAGATGAAACTGAACTGCGCCTGAAGAACTTTCTTATATGCACACCACAAACCCCACCAAGGTTTAATCTCGAAAACGTCGCGCATAAGCAGTTGGCGTCTTGGTTGGGCTGTTCTGGCCTGATTGCCCAAGTCCACTTATCGACACAGAAACGTATGTGATTACGCCCCTCCAGTGGCAGGTCGCAGCACGTTGCATGCGCGTGCCTTTTGGCTCGCTCACGAGTTTGACCCCATGAACGAAGGCCTCAGATCAATGCCGGCTGCGCAGGTACTCTGCATGGCGTGAGCGCAGGCGGCGCAGGAGCAGCACCATGAAACTCTCCCTGAAAGAATTTTTCGCCGGCTTTTTGCGGACTCGCCATATTGGCCGGCATTTCCGGCGTCTGGTCCTGCTCGACAGCCTGACCAACACCACGGTCAACCGCGAAGTACCACCCACGCTGGCACAGATGCTGGTGGTCGCGGCCAACAGTGACAGCGCGGTACTGATCGACAACCTGGGCACCCACACCGACGGTTTGAGCGACGCCGAGGTCGATGTGCTGCGCGATCGCCACGGCCTCAATGAGATCGAACACGAGCAGCCGCTAAGCCCCTGGATACACGCGTGGCATTGCTACAAAAACCCGTTCAACTTGCTGCTGACCTTGCTCGCCGCAGTTTCCCTGGCCACTGATGACATTCAGGCGGCGGTGGTGATCGGCACCATGGTGGTGCTGTCGACCGTGCTGCGTTTTTGGCAAGAGGCCAAGTCCAACAAAGCCGCCGATGCGCTCAAAGACATGGTGAGCAACACCGCGACGGTGATGCGTCGCGATTTCAGTGCAGACGCTTCGCCCGTGTTCGGCAAGTTTTCCGGCGCCTCACGCCAGATCAGGGGGGCGCAGCGTATCGAGCTGCCGATCAAGCAGTTGGTGCCGGGCGATCTGATCGTATTGTCTGCTGGCGACATGATCCCGGCAGATTGCCGGGTGCTCAGCGCCAAGGATTTGTTCGTCAGCCAGGCCGCGATGACGGGCGAATCCATGCCCGTGGAAAAGTTTGCGCGTCAGCTCGACAGCCAGACCAGCAACCCGCTGGAACTGGACACTATTTTGTTCATGGGCACCAACGTGGTGTCCGGGGCCGCCACTGCGGTCGTGCTGACGACCGGTAATAACACCTATTTCGGTGCTCTGGCGCAGCGCGTCGGGACCACTGAGCGCGGTGCGACCTCATTCCAGGCCGGGGTCAACAAAGTCAGCTGGTTGCTGATCCGGTTCATGTTTGTGATGGCGCCGCTGGTGCTGTTTATCAACGGCTTCACCAAGGGCGACTGGACTGAAGCCTTGCTGTTCGCACTTTCCGTTGCGGTGGGGCTGACTCCGGAAATGCTGCCAATGATTGTGACCTCGACGTTGGCCAAGGGAGCCGTCTTCCTGTCGCGTAAAAAAGTCATCGTCAAACGCCTGGATGCCATCCAGAACTTTGGTGCGATGGATGTACTGTGCACCGATAAAACGGGGACCCTGACACAGGACAAGATTTTTCTGGCCCGGCATGTGGATGTCTGGGGGCAGGAGTCTGACGACGTACTGGAAATGGCCTACCTCAACAGCTATTACCAGACCGGGTTGAAAAATCTGCTGGACGTGGCAGTACTGGAGCACGTCGAGGTCCACCGCGAATTGAACGTGGGGACGGCCTTCAGCAAGGTCGATGAAATTCCGTTCGACTTTACCCGTCGGCGCATGTCGGTGGTAGTGGTCGAGCAGGACCGGCCGCACTTGCTGATCTGTAAGGGAGCTGTCGAGGAAGTACTCTCCGTATGTAAGACAGTTCGTCATGGGGAGAAGGAAGAAACTCTTGGCGATGAACTCTTGGTGCGCATTCGCCAAGTGACTGCGGCATTCAACGAAGAGGGCTTGCGCGTTGTGGCCGTGGCTGCGCGGTCCATGGCTGATGGGCGTGACGCTTACAGCCTGAGTGATGAGCAGGAGTTGACGTTGATTGGCTATGTGGCGTTCCTCGATCCGCCCAAGGAGAGCACCGCACCGGCGCTTAAAGCCCTGGCCGAGCACGGGGTAGCGGTAAAGGTTCTGACAGGTGACAACGAGCTGGTTACGGCCAAGATCTGTCGTGAGGTGGGCCTGGAGCAGCAAGGCTTGCTGATGGGCAATGATATTGAACGGATGACGGATGCCCAACTGGCCGTGGCTGTGGAGACCACCAACGTATTTGCCAAACTGACACCCACGCACAAGGAACGCATCGTGCGTTTACTCAAGGCTAATGGCCATGTTGTGGGTTTTATGGGTGATGGCATCAACGACGCTCCGGCACTGCGCACGGCGGATATCGGCATATCGGTGGACAGTGCCGTGGATATTGCCAAGGAAGCAGCTGACATCATCCTGCTGGAGAAAAGCCTGATGGTGCTGGAGGAGGGCGTGCTGGAAGGGCGTAGAACCTTCGCCAATATGCTCAAGTACATCAAAATGACAGCCAGTTCGAACTTCGGCAATGTGTTCTCGGTGCTGGTGGCCAGTGCATTCATTCCTTTTTTGCCGATGTTGCCAATGCATTTGCTGGTTCAGAACTTGCTGTATGACGTGTCACAAATTGCCATCCCGTTCGATAACGTCGATGAGGAAATGCTGAAAAAGCCACAGCGCTGGCAGCCTGCGGATGTAGGCCGTTTCATGCTGTTTTTTGGGCCGATCAGTTCGATTTTCGACATCCTGACGTTTGGCTTGATGTGGTACGTGTTCAAGGCCAACACACCTGAACACCAGACCCTTTTCCAGTCGGGCTGGTTCGTGGTCGGGTTGCTGACTCAAACCCTGATCGTGCACATGATTCGCACGCCTAAAATCCCGTTTCTGCAGAGCCGCGCAGCGATGCCGCTGATGGTGATGACAGGGGTGATCATGGCAGTGGGCATCTTCCTGCCGATGGGGCCACTGGCGGGCTACTTCAAATTGCAGGCGCTGCCGCCGCTGTATTTTGTGTTCTTGCCCGTGATTTTACTGGCTTACATGGCGCTGACCCAGGCCGTGAAAAGCTTTTATATTCGCAGGTTTGGCTGGCAATAAGGCCTGGCCGGGGCAGTTGGCCGAAAAACTGCAGTCTTTTGTCTTTGCGTGGGCCCTGGTCTTAAAGGGCCGGTGTGATGGATCAACAGACTGCAGTGATTTACCCACAACCATTTGGAAGATTAAGAAAATTCGCACATGACGTGTAGCTATTTCCCTTCTCGTAAATCGTATTCGATTAGTGATTATGCGCGGCGCGATTGCGAACGGGCTATGTGTGTTATGCGCGAATATTGTCGCAATGGTGGACGCTGATTGCAGGATTTATCCTATAATTTCAGTATCACTCATTCGGTTGTTTTTTTGAGAATAACCAATTGAACCTATTCAAAACGATACATTCACGCCTGACATACGCTGATGCCCGGCTTACTACTAGAGGGTTAAATGTATGAGAGTGTTGATTGCTGATGATCATCCACTTATTCGATCGGCGATGAAGTTGTTGCTGGAGAGTGATGGTCATGAAGTCGTGGCTGAAGCAGACAATGGCGCCGATGCTGTTCAATTGGCTCGCAAGCATAATGTTGACTTGATCATCCTTGATATCACCATGCCAGGCCTGGATGGTCTGGAGGTGATCAACAGAATCAGGGCTTCGGAGGTTAAAAGTCGCATTTTGGTGGTCACGTCCCAATCCCCCCTGTTTTATTCGCAGCGGAGCATGAAAGCAGGGGCGGCAGGTTTTATTACCAAAGGCCAGGATCTCACTGAGTTGATGAGAGCGGTAAAAGTAATCATGGACGGCTATACCTTTTTTCCATTTTTGGCGGCCAGCTCAGTGCGAAACAGTGATACAAGTATGAGCGACATAGAATTGATACAGAATTTGTCGGCGCGAGAATTGTACATACTGCAACAGCTTGCCCGGGGCCTGAGTAATAAGAAGATTGCTGAAGATATGATTCTTAGCAGCAAAACCATCAGTACTTACAAGGCGCGCCTGATCGAAAAGTTGAATATAAAATCGGTCGTCTACTTGGCTGAATTTGCCAAGCGCAATGATTTGATTTAATTGAACATCCTTCAATGTCTGGGGCTTGCAGGGCTGCTCCTGGTTCTTGGACAGCCCGTTGCAGCCGCTGACCCAAAAGTACAGACCTTGCAATTGATGGGGCGCTCCAATGTCGAGGCGTACAGCGTGGCACTTGAACCATCAGACAGGCAGTGGCTCAAGCAACACGGACCTTTGCGTCTGGGTATCTCCGCACCTGACTACGGTCCTTTTGAAATGACGGTAAACGGTCAGGACTTTGAAGGGTTGACGGCCGACTACGCGCAACTGCTGTCGCAGTTGCTACGCACTGACATTGTGGTCAAGCGTTACCCTTCAAGGCCGCAGGCGATAGAAGCGCTCAAGGGTGGTGAGCTGGATTTGTTGAGCAGTTCCAATGGTTTCGAAGCGCAATATCCTGAGCTGGTGTTAAGCCGTGCGTACGCAGACGATTCGCCTTCTCTGGTGACCCGCAGCAGTAACCAGGAGCGTCCGCCAGTTGATCTGGCGGGGCTGCGTGTGGCCATGCTGGATCACTACCTGCCGCCGCAGAAGGTCCAGGACTTCTACCCCAAAGCTACCTTGCAGTTGTATCCGTCAACCCTGACGGCCATTGGCGCCGTGGCGTTTGGCCAAGCGGATGTATATCTTGGGGATTTTATTAGTGCCAGTTACCTGATTCACAAGAACTACCTGAACAATGTGCAATTGGCCGATTTCTCGCGACTGGAAGACAACCCCTTCGCCTTTGCGGTGAATCGTAAAAATCCGGGGTTACTGCGTATCGTCAATACAGCGCTGGCGGCGATCCCAGCCAGTGACCGCATGACAATTCTGCGCCGCTGGAGCTTCGACGGGCCAAAAACGTATGCCCCATGGCAGTTTACCCCTGCAGCCAGCGAGCAGCGCTGGATAGCTGAGCATCCGCGGTTAAAAGTGGCAATTTATGATGCGTTCCAGCCACTGTCCTTTTTTGATGAGCAAGGCAGGTTCAAAGGCTTGATTGCCGATCTTTTATCCAGCATCAGTACACGCACAGGGCTTAATTTCGAGGCTGTGCGTGTGTATACGCTGGCGCAGGGGATTGAACTGGTCAAGTCGGGCAAGGCAGATGTGTTGGGGGCTATCACGAGCAGTACCGCCCGAGAAAATCAACTGAGCTTTACCCGGCCCTACCTCACAACCCCTTTTGTGCTTATTTCCCGTATCGGCTCAGAGGGACCTCAAACCCTGGATGAAATGGCTGGCGGGCGTGTCGTGATGGTTCGCGGCAATGTACTGCGCGACTTTATTGCGCAGAACTATCCGCAGGTTCAGATTCAGGAAGCAGACAACCCGCCTGCGGCCCTGGCCATGGTGGCAGAGGGAAGCGCTGATGCCGCGATCAGCGTGTTGGTCAATGCGCGTTATCTGGTTTCGCGACGCTTTGACAATCAGCTGAAAATCACCAGCACCGTAGGTACTCAACCCGAGCAGATCGGTTTTGCCACTGCCGGCAATGATCAGCAGTTAAGCGCCATTCTGGACAAGGCCTTGCTCAATATCACTCCAGGAGACTTGAGTGAGCTGACCGGTCGTTGGTTCACTGACACACCAGAGGTTGAGAGCTACTGGCTGCGCAACCGTCCTGCGATTGTAAGAGGGTTTGCCATTGCCGCGGCGTTGCTATTGGTTGCCATTGTATGGATTACCTATTTGCAGAGAGTCATAGGCAGGCGCCAGCAGCTGGTGAATGAGTTGAATGCTGCCAAGCAAAGTGCCGATGCGGCAAACCGCGCAAAGACCACCTTTCTCGCAACCATGAGTCATGAGATCCGCACCCCCATGAATGCGGTCATTGGCATGCTCGAATTGGCCATGAAAAAGGCCGACCAAGGCGTTATTGATCGTTTCGCAATCGAAGTGGCCTCAGTCTCGGCCCACGAGTTGCTCGATTTGATTGGCGATATTCTGGATATCGCGCGCATTGAGTCCGGTCATCTTTCATTGCACCCCAAACGCTCAAATATCAAGTCGCTGGTAGAAGCCGTGGCACGAATGTTTGATGGGCTGGCGCGGCAGAAGCAATTGAGCCTGGTCTGTGAATCGAGCCCGGCAGCGGATGTGGATGTGCTGATTGATCCGATACGCTTCAAGCAAATCGTTTCCAATTTGCTGAGTAATGCCATCAAGTTCACGGACACGGGGGAGGTCCGGCTGATATTGACATTGGGGCTGGCTGCAGATGCGCAGCATACAGCGATCTGTTTGCGCGTGAAGGACACCGGTGTGGGTATTTCTGAGGAAGACCAGAGCCTGCTGTTCAACCCTTTTGTTCAGTCCAGTAACAACACGCAATCTGCGCGTCAGGGCTCAGGCCTGGGCCTGGTGATTTGCCGTGAGCTCTGCGAAATGATGGGAGGTCAGTTGCACCTCAGCAGTGTTGAGGGGCTGGGCACCCAAGTTGAGATCATGATGGTAGTGCCTCTGCTTGAACATGAAGAGCAAGCTGCAGACGCCCTCGAGCAAGCCCCGGCCATTACCCGGTCGCTGAACATTCTGGTCGTGGATGATTATCCGGCTAACCGGATGCTGCTGGCCCAGCAACTCAGCTATCTGGGGCACCGTGTGTCAGACGCCGAGAATGGCGAGCTGGGCCTCAAGGCGTGGCGGCAGGGGGCTTTCGACCTAGTAATTACTGATTGCTCGATGCCGGTCATCAATGGCTATCAGTTGGCCCAGGCAATACGAGCCGAAGAGGCGCAGCTGGGAAAGGCCCCTTGCCAGATTTTTGGTTTTACTGCGAACGCACAGCCCGGCGAAGTTGAGCGTTGTCTCGATGCGGGAATGGATCAATGCCTGTTCAAGCCCATCAGCCTGAAAGACTTGAGCGCCTGCCTGGCAACTGGTCAGGCGCAGAACCTGATATATACCGATGCCGATGAATCTGATCAAGGCGATAAGATTGATCTGACGTATCTTAAACAGTTGAGTCAGGGTGATGAGCAGATGATTCATACACTTCTTGCAGAGCTTTCTACAAGAAATCGTCTCGATCTCACTGCCCTGATCGAACTCTTTTTGAAAGATGATTACGCAGGCCTGGCTGCCCTGGCCCATGGCATCAAAGGAGGGGGCAGACTTATTCAGGCCAGGAAGCTGATTGAGTGTTGCGAACAACTGGAAGCGGTTTGCCAGTCCGGAAAATCAGAAGAACTCACCGTCGCGGTCGATGCACTTCACAGCAGTATGGAGCAGTTGGCTGACGAACTTGAACATTATGCTCAAGCTAATCAATCACATGGATGACGAGGCTGCAATGCCAACAAAATCTTTACGAATACTGATTGCCGATGCAGACCCGAACGAGGCTCTGAAAATAGAAAGGGCTCTTAATATTCTGGGCTATTACCGGATCGCGCCTTTGTACCATGGCGAGGCGCTGGTAAGCCTGAAGGCAGCACCCACCAATGAATATGATGTGTTGTTGATCAGTCAGAAAATGGCAGGTGAGGTTATTGCGGATGAGGTCGAATATCGCAAGGACAACTCGCAGTTTCGGCATGTACTGATTTACACGGATGCCGACAGTTTTGTGAATCAGCTTGCCAGTGTGATGCCGATGCTGGATGTTTCTGCCAACCCCTGAAACAGGCACTTGTCTGCATTGCCGGGGCCGCGATAAGGTCTGGCGTTGTTCCAACAAACCAATGCCCGGACTCGTCAAGGAAAACCCGTAATGTCGGATGTCGTCGTAGTGCAAGCAGACTATACCAACCCGGTTCATGCCCAGGCGTTAAGGGACGTGTTGAATCACTACGCCCGGGACCCGATGGGCGGAGGTGAAGCGTTGTCGCAAACGGTATTGGCGCACTTGCCGGCAGAGCTTGCCAGGCGCCCTCATGCCTTCAGCGTACTGGCGTTCGTCAATGGTGAGGCGGCGGGTCTGGTTAACTGCTTTGAAGGCTTTTCCACCTTTGCCGGCAAACCCCTGGTCAATGTGCATGATGTGTCGGTGGTCGATACGTTTCGCGGTCTGGGCCTGAGCCAGAAGATGTTGCTCAAGGTGGAAGACATCGCCCGCGAACGCGGCTGCTGCAAGATCACCCTCGAAGTACTCGAGGGCAACCCTGTGGCGCAAGGTTCCTATCGCAAATTCGGCTTCAGCGATGGCCAGCTCGACCCGGCGCACGGGCGCATGCTGTTCTGGAACAAATATTTGTAACTGTAGAAAAACCTTGTAGCAGTTGACGAGCTACAAGGTTTGCCTCCTCTGCCTACAGTGTCCACTCCAGGCCAATGCTCACCGTCCGCGGATCACCCCAGAACACGCCGTTATAGAAACCTACGTTTTCGTAGTACTTTTCATCGAACAGGTTTTTGACGTTCAGGGATGCCGAGACGTGTTCGTCAAACTTGTAGCGGGCCATCAGGTCGACCAGGGTGTAGGACTTCTGAGTGATGTCTTCCTTGAAGGTAATCGGGTTGCCTTTGTCATTTTTCTCGCCGGTCGGGCGATTGGCGGCACGATAGATATCGCTTTGCCAGTTGACGGCCGCCCCCACGGTCATTGCATTCCAGTCCCCAGGCAGGCGGTAGGTGCTCGAAATCTTGAGCATGTTCAAAGGCGCTGCAGTATTCATGCGCTGGCCTGCGGCGTTGCGCGAATGGGTGTAGGTGTAGCCTGCAAGCATATTCCAGTCGCGCATCACTTCACCGGCCAGCTCGACTTCGAAACCGTTGATCTTGTTGCCCTTGCCGCCGGATTTGTAATATTCCTCGCCCTTGGGGCCGCGTGGTACTGAGTCATCGATTTCCGGCACATTGTCCTGCTTGCTCCAGAACACCGCCGTCGACAGGTTGAGGCGCTCCTGCAAGAAGCTACCCTTCAGCCCCAGCTCATAGTTGCTGCCCACCACCGGCTCAAGGTAGGAGTTGCTGGCGTCCTTGCTGGTGGTTGGCTTGAAGATGTCGGTATAACTCGCGTAGGCCGTCAACTCGTCGGTGAAGTCGTACAGCACGCCGGCGTAAGGCGTAATCACATCGTTTTGGGTCTGGCTGACTTTCGGGGCAGGGAAGTTGGTGCTGGAGCTTTGCCAGCTGCCATACCGGGTGCCCAGTACGGCATGCCATTGATCGGTCAGGTTAAAACGCGTGGCCAGGTAGCCGGATTTCTGCTTGATGACGTCGTGAGTCCCTTCAATACCGGTATTGAAATCCTGATATTTGGGAATCGCGCTCATGTCTTGCCAATTGGGGATGTTGTAGTAGTCGTCCGGGTTGAGGTCAACCATCAGGGGCGAGGTGTTGTCGTTCTTGGCCTGGCCATAACCCACCATCAACTCGTGATCACGCCCGAACAAGGGGTAGGTGCCCGAGATATTGACGTCAACGGCGCTCATCTTCTCTTCGCCGATAAAGTGGCTGGCATAGGCCGACATGCCCGTACCATCGGGGTTGGGGAAGCCGCCGCCGGCGTAATAAACCTTACCTTCAGCGTCGCTGGTGCGATGGGTGTAGGCTGCTTTGAGGCGCCAGTCATTGACCAATTGCTGGTCGAGGGTGGCGAAGGCGGTTTTGTCCTTCATCGGCCATGAACTCCAGGAAGTCGCCAGGTTGGTCGAGCGCCCGAAATTGGCTTTGTCGCCCGAGCCGGTCCAGTAAGGTGTGGTGCCCCAGGAAGAACCCTTTACCTGCTTGTCCTGGTAGTCGTAACCCACGGCCAGAACAGTGCTGTCGCTCAGGTCGGCTTCCAGAATGCCGTAAGCCACTTCGCGCTTGAGGGCGTAGATATCGCGAAACGATTTGCTGTCGCGATAGGCCAGCACCGTGCGCCCGCGCAGGCGGCCGTCGAAGGCCAGCGGGCCGCCCACATCGACATAGCTGTAATAGTTGTCGTAGCTGCCGCCTGAAGCACCGGCCTTGGCCTGCAACTGGTGGGTAGGGCGTTTGCGGATCATGTTGATGGTGCCCGACGGGTCGCCCGCGCCGGTGGTCAGGCCGGTGGCGCCGCGCACTACTTCAATACGGTCGTAGATAATGGTGTCGGCATCGGTCTTCATAAAACTGAAGGTGTTGAGCATGCCGTCAATCTGGAAGTTATTGATGGTGTAGCCGCGGGACGAGTAGCTGACCCGGTCCGAGTCGTTGTGCTGTACCACAATGCCTGTGGTATGGCGCATGGCTTCGGTCAGGGTGTTGAGGTCGAAGTCGTCCATTTCCTGACGGGTGACGACCGAGATCGACTGCGGAGTTTCGCGAATGCTCAAGTTGAGTTTGGTCGCGGTACTGGTCGAGCCCGTGGTGTAGGAACCGGTATTTTCTGTGGTGGCACCCAGGCCCTGGGCTGTGACGCTGGTGGTGCCCAGCTCCAGTGAGCGGGTCGTTTTCTTGACCTCTTCCTGCTCGGTATCCGCCAGTAATTGCGGGCATGCGGCGCTGCTGATGAGGCCGAGGGTGAGGGTCATGGAACGGGTGATTGGCGCGAACATCGCTGCCGACTCCTTGTCGTTGTTATGAAGTTGTTCAGTGCTTCAAACGAATGACAAGGCGCGGAGTTAGGCGAAAAGAGAATTATTTGTAAAGAAGTGTCGGAAACCTGCGGGGCGCGCCGTGCGCCCCGCACGTTGATTATTGCTGGACCACGTTGGCAGGGGCGGGCTGTTTTGGCTTGATCAGGCTGAAGTCGATCAAGGCCTTTTGTGGGCGCGAGTAGGGGTCGCCAATCAGCTGCGGGCGGGCGACAAACGTGTCGCTGACCAGGCTTTTCTTGTCGTCCAGTTCGTCGGCACTGAGGCCCGCCAGGTCTGCCCAGGTGTGGATAAACTGCGAGCTGCTGTAAGGTCGCCCGAGGTCGGCAGCAAAATTCCAGGCATGGTTTTCACGCCACTTGGGCGAGGCCCAGGCCATAAACGGAATGGTGTACATCGGGGCTGTCGGCTTGGCCTCGTTGCGGCCCAGCGTCGCGTGGCCGACCGAGTCGAACACGTCTTCACCGTGGTCCGACAGGTACAGCAGGAAACCATTGGGGTCGGTCTTGGCAAAGTCCTTGATCAGGCTCGATACAACAAAATCGTTGTACAGAACGGCATTGTCGTAGCTGTTGTAGGTGGGTACTTGTGCATCGCTCAAACCGGCGGGTACGCCACTACGGTCGACAAATTTGTCGAAGGTCGGTGGATAACGGTACTGGTAGCTCATATGCGTACCGAGCAGGTGAATCACGATCAGCTTGCGCGGGGCGCTGTCGGCCAGGATCTTGTTGAAGGGCTCAATCACGTCGCCATCATACTGGCGGGCGTTCTGGTTGCGGTTGTTGTTGAGGTAAACCTGCTGGTCAGCCTGCTCGGAGAAGGTCGTGAGCATGGTGTTGCGCTTGGTCATGGTTTGCTGGTTGGTGACCCAGAAGGTTTTGTAACCGGCTTGCTTCATCACGCTGACCAGTGACGGGGTGCTCAGGTACAGGTCGGGGTTTTCTTCGTCGGCAAAGGTCAGCACTTGTTGCAGCGCTTCAATGGTGTAGGGCCGCGGTGTCACCACGTTGTCGAAAATGGCCAGTTGATCGCGCAACTTGTCGAGGTTTGGCGTGGTTTCGCGCTGATAACCATACAGGCTCATGCGCTGGCGGTTGGTGGACTCGCCAATGACCAGTACCAGGGTAGTCGGCTTGCCGGCCTCGTTGTCCTTGAGGTTGGTCAGCGGCGGGATCTTGCTGACGCTGGCGAGCATGCCCTGCATGTTGTCCAGTTGCTCCAGGTAGCGGCGATAAGCTACTAACATCTGCCACGGTACTGCAGGTTCAACACGGCTTTCGAAGCTTTCCATGGCCGTGGCCAGGTTGTCGTGCTTGATCGTCTGTTTGACCAGCGGGTAGCCGATAACCGCCACCAATATGGCCACCGCTGCAGCCCAGGCCTGCATGCGCGGCAAATACACCGGGCGCAGGCGGGTCCACAGAAACACCGCAAAGGCGGTATGTGCCAGGAATGCCAGCACCATCCACCAGGCAAAGTACTGGGTCATGTATTCGCCAGCTTCAGAGATGTTCGACTCGAACATGATGAAGATGACGCTTTGCGAGAATTCCTGTTGATAGATAAAGAAGTAGCCCAGGCTGGCCATCGAACAGGCCCACAGCACGACACCAATGACCGCCGCCATTGCCCGGGTGTGCCTGGGAAACATCAGCATCGGGGCCAGCCAGATGGCACTCATCACAAAGGCTTGGCGAAAGCCTGAGAACCCGGAAGTGCCAGTCAGCTGGATAAGCAGTTGGGTAATGCCGGAAAAATACCAAAAGAACAGGAACAGCCAGCCAAGGCCTGCCCAATCGAATCCCTTCGCAGATGTATTACTGCGTTTGAACATCCCCATACAGCGCTCCAGCTGATAACTACTTGAATGGTCAGTGCCATGTAGCCAGGCACAGCACATGAGTACTGCCTCAAGAGTGGGCAGTCACAAAGTGTTTAAGTATCGCCAAGGGGATGTGAAAACTTTGTCACCCATGATCGGGCTGGTAGACATGGATCGGTCTTGTCGCACCTTGAAAATGTTACGTTTTTTGCAGTCTTTACTGCTTCGTCCGTCTGTTGAGTGTATTGAATCGGGAATCTGCCCTCCAGCTTGTGCGAAACTATGCAGCATGTGTCAGGGCTGATCCTGATCGGGCACCTTGGGCAATGCTGCACCGAGGTGCTGTACACCTATTTATTTGTCGTTGGGAGCAACAGTACATGCAGTTGGGAATTATTGGATTGGGCCGTATGGGCGGGAATATCGCGCGGCGTCTGATGCTCAATGGGCATACAACCGTGGTTTTTGACCGCAATACCGACTTTGTCAGCGCTCTGGAACAGGAAGGCGCCACCGCCGTTGCCGATTTGCCAGCGCTGGTCGCAGGCCTGGCCAAACCCCGTGCTGTCTGGGTCATGCTGCCTTCCGGTGCGCCGACCGAAGACACCATCGAGACTTTGAGCGAGTTGCTGGACGCCGATGACATCATCATTGATGGCGGCAACACCTTCTACAAGGATGACATTCGTCGTTCTCAGTCGCTGGCCGAGAAAGGCATCCAGTACGTTGACGTGGGTACATCGGGCGGCGTGTGGGGCCTGGAGCGCGGTTATTGCATGATGATCGGCGGAGACAGCGCTGTCGTGAAACATCTGGACCCGCTGTTTGCAGCGCTGGCGCCAGGCATGGGCGATATTGCGCGGACCAAAGATCGCACCTCTGACGATGACCGTGCCGAGCGTGGTTACATCCATGCTGGCCCGGCTGGCGCTGGCCATTTCGTCAAAATGGTGCACAACGGTATCGAGTACGGCTTGATGCAGGCGTACGCCGAAGGTTTCAACCTGATGAAGATGAAAGGTGGTGAAAACCTGCCTGAAGAGCAGCGTTTTGACCTGAACCTGGGTGATATCGCTGAAGTCTGGCGTCGTGGCAGCGTGGTGTCTTCCTGGTTGCTGGATTTGACCGCCGATGCTCTGGCCACTGATGAGCCGCTGGATGGCTACTCGGGCGCCGTCGCAGACAGTGGCGAAGGCCGCTGGACCATCGAGGCCGCAATGGAGCAGTCGACCCCGGTGCCAGTGTTGTCGCAAGCCCTGTTTGCCCGCTACAGTTCACGCCAGCAAAGCCTCTATGGCGACAAATTGTTGTCAGCCATGCGCTTTGGTTTCGGCGGCCACGTGGAGACGCCTAAAAAATGACCGATCTGTCCAGTAAACCTGATGCCAAGCCTGCGCCGCCCACCACTCTGTTTTTGTTTGGTGCCCACGGTGATCTGGTCAAGCGCTTGCTGATGCCGGCGCTGTACAACTTGAGTCGTGATGGTTTACTGGACGGTGGCCTGCGCATTGTGGGCGTCGACCACAATGCGATCAGTGATGAGGGATTTGCCAAAAAGCTGGAAGACTTCATTCGCAATGAAGCGTCCAGCAAAGTGGATCATCCTGACGGCGAGGGCTTGAATGCCGCTCTATGGGCCTCGCTGGCGAAGAACATCAGCTATGTGCAGGGCGATTTTCTCGATGACAGTACCTACGCGGCGCTGGAACAGAAGATTTTCGCCAGTGGCACCGCCAATGCGGTGTTCTATCTGGCTACTGCACCGCGCTTTTTCAGCGAAGTCGTGCAGCGGCTGGGCGCCAGCGGGTTGCTCAAGGAAACCCCGGAGGCTTTTCGCCGGGTAGTCATTGAAAAACCTTTTGGCTCTGACGTGCAAACAGCCCAGGCATTGAACGAATGCCTGCTGAGCGTCATGAGCGAGAAGCAGATCTACCGGATTGACCATTACCTGGGCAAGGAAACCGTCCAGAACATTTTGGTCAGCCGTTTCTCCAACGGGCTTTTCGAAGCTTTCTGGAACAATCATTACATTGACCATGTGCAGATCACGGCGGCAGAAACCGTCGGGGTTGAGACACGTGGCAGTTTTTACGAACACACCGGCGCCTTGCGCGACATGCTGCCCAACCATCTGTTTCAACTGCTGGCGATGGTCGCGATGGAGCCCCCTGCGGCCTTTGGTGCCGATGCGGTGCGCGGTGAAAAGGCCAAGGTGATTGGCGCAATCCGCCCCTGGTCCAAAGAGGATGCGCTGAAGAACTCGGTGCGCGGGCAGTACACTCAGGGTGAGTCCGGCGGCAAGCCGGTGGTGGGTTATCGCCAGGAAAACAATGTGGCGGCCGACAGCAGCACCGAAACCTTCGTTGCGCTCAAGGTGATGATCGACAACTGGCGCTGGGTGGGCGTGCCGTTTTATCTGCGCACCGGCAAGCGCATGAGTGCGCGGGACACTGAAATCGCCATCTGCTTCAAGCCTGCGCCTTATGCGCAATTCCGTGACACCGACGTTGAACGGTTGCAGCCCAACTATTTGCGGATCCAGATCCAGCCCAATGAAGGCATGTGGTTTGACCTGCAGGCCAAGCAACCCGGGCCGGGGCTGAAAATGGCCAATATCGAGTTGGGTTTTGCGTACAAGGACTTTTTCCAAATGCAGCCTTCAACAGGCTACGAGACCTTGATCTACGACTGCCTTACTGGCGACCAGACCTTGTTTCAACGTGCGGACAACATTGAAAACGGCTGGCGGGGTGTGCAACCTTTTCTGGATGCGTGGCAGGAACAAACGGACGTGCAACCGTACAAGGCCGGTGAAGACGGTCCTGAGGCCGCTAAAGAATTGCTGGGTCGCGATGGGCGTGTCTGGCTCAACATAGGATGAGTGACGTGAAGCAAAACCCGATTGAGCTGGTGTTGTGTGACATGGATGGCACCCTGCTTTTACCTGATCACAGTATCAGCCCGCGCAACCTGGCGGCAGTCAAGGCGCTGCAGGCCGCCGGCATTCATTTCACCCTGGCTACCGGCCGCCCGCCACGGGCCATGCGCGATTATATCCGGCAGTTGGGGGTTGAGCTGCCGACTGCCGGGTTCAATGGCGGGGTGCTGGTCAACGCCGATGGCAGCGTGCTGCAGTCCCACCATGTGCCGTACCAGGCCGTACTCAAGACACTCGAGTTTTTGGCCGGGCATGACGTTGAGGTCTGGGTGTTTGCCGACGATGAGTGGCTGTTGCGCGACCCGACGGGGCCGATGGTTGCCCACGAGCAGCAGGGCCTGGGTTATGCCCCGCTGGTAGTCGAGAGTTTTGAACCCTACCTGCACCGGGTGGACAAGATCGTGGCCACTACCGGCAATGCACCCTTGTTGGTCGAGCTGGAGCAGCGTTTGCAGCAGTTACTGCATGGGGAGGCCTCTGCCAGCCGCTCCCAGGCCCGTTATCTTGATATCACCGCGCTCAGGGCCAATAAAGGCGATGCCCTTGCCACGCTGGCCGAACACCTGGGTGTGCCTCTTGAGCGCACGGTGGCGATTGGTGATGGCGGCAATGATCCGGCCATGTTCCAGCGTGCCGGGCTGTCGATTGCCATGGGCCAGGCCGATGCGCCTATTCGCGAGCAGGCGATGCATGTCACCGGCAGCAATACTGAAGATGGCGTTGCCCAGGCGATCGAGCGGTTTATCCTGACGCGCTGAAGGGGGCTGTGACAGGTCGTTTTGTCCGTATTTTGGCGTGATCGCGGCCTGCCTGCAGCCTGCAAGCCTTGTTATAGTCCGCCGCTTATCGGCCGGCGACGGCGCCCCGCAAAGGATTCAGGTTATGTCCGATTACCAGGCTTTTCAGGTTGAGTTGAACGGCAATATCGCCCATGTACAGATCAATCGACCTGAAAAGGTCAATGCGATGAATGCTGCGTTCTGGTCCGAAATCATCGATATCTTCCAGTGGATTGATGAAACTGACGCGGTGCGTGTGGTGGTGCTCAGTGGGGCGGGCAAGCATTTCTCGGCCGGCATCGACCTGATGCTGCTGGCGTCGGTGGCCAATGAAATGGGCAAGGATGTGGGGCGCAACGCCCGCATGCTGCGACGAAAAATCCTGCAAATGCAGGCCTCGTTCACTGCCGTCGACCAGTGCCGCAAGCCAGTTCTGGCGGCGGTTCAGGGTTACTGCATTGGCGGGGCGATAGACCTGATTGCCGCCTGCGACATGCGCTACGCCGCTGAAGATGCACAGTTCTCGATCAAGGAAATCGATATGGGCATGGCCGCCGATGTCGGGACACTGCAACGCCTGCCGCGTATCATCGGTGATGGCATGCTCCGCGAGCTGGCCTATACCGGGCGAATGGTCGCGGCAGATGAAGCTCGCGCCATCGGCCTGGTAAACCGGGTCTACAGTGATCAACAGGCGTTGCTTGAGGGCGTTATGGCGATTGCCCAGGAAATCGCCAGTAAATCGCCGATTGCCATTGCTGGCACCAAGCAGATGATCGGCTATATGCGCGATCACCGAGTGGAGGATGGCCTGGAATATGTTGCGACGTGGAATGCTGCGATGCTGCAATCCAGCGATCTGCGCCTGGCAATGACCGCGCATATGACCAAGCAGAAACCCGAATTTCTCGATTGAAGGCTTTGTAACCTGAACAAGGATCACTTGATGACACCGCGTTGGATCACGGCAGTACTGGATACAGACCTGACTGGCGGCTGGGCCGTGGCGCGCGGCCCCGACGGTTTTCTGAATGATGACAATGGCCCGCTGTTCCCTCGCGAATGGCTCAAACGCCAGAACTTGCCGGTACTGGCCGAGCATGGCATCGGCCACCTCGACGGCGAGCCGGTATATTTGCTGGAGCTCAAGGGCGCCGCTCAGGTAGAGGGCTGCCATTGGCAGGGCTTGCGCGCCTTTATGCTGGGCGACGACCACACGCTTTATAAAGTGCTGGGTTATGCCGCGCAAATCGGCACCTGGGCTCGTGAACATCGTTTTTGCGGCAGTTGCGGGCAGGCCATGACGCAGGTGTCAAGGGAGCGGGCGATGTACTGCGCTACCTGTGACTTGCGCAGTTACCCGCGCATATCGCCGAGCATGATCGTGTTGATTACCCGTGGTGATGAAGTGCTGCTGGCCCGTTCGCCGCGCTTTGTGCCGGGGGTTTACAGCACCCTGGCGGGCTTCGCCGAGCCAGGCGAGTCGGCCGAGGATTGCCTGATTCGTGAAGTGCGCGAAGAAGTGCAGCTGGAGGTCAGGAACATCCAGTATGTGGGCAGCCAGTGCTGGCCGTTCCCGCACTCGATGATGCTGGGGTTTCACGCGGAATATGCCGGGGGCGAGATTGTGCCCCAGGCCGATGAGATAGAAGATGCGCAGTGGTTCAATGTGCATCAATTACCGCCGTTGCCGGCGTCGCGCTCGATTGCGCGCTATCTTATCGACCTGTATGTGGCGCGTCGCTTAGGCCATGCCGAACCAGTGCTGCCAGGCTAGGCGCACGGTCAGGCCCAGGACCACGGTAATAAATACCGGACGAATAAACTTGGCGCCGCCGCTGATCGCGCTGCGGGCGCCAAAGTAAGCGCCGACCATCACTGCAAAGCCCATGGTCAGGCCGATTATCCAGTCCACATGCCCGGAAAAGATAAACACCGACAGCGCTGCAATGTTGCTGACGAAGTTCATGCTGCGGGCCACACCGCTGGCCTTCACCAGATCGATGGGGTACATCAGCATGCTGCTGACAGTCCAGAACGCACCGGTGCCCGGGCCGGCCACGCCATCATAGAACCCCAGGCCCAGACCCTGCGGCAATTGCCATTTCTTTTTGATCGGCGCGTCGTTGTCGACGGGTGTTTTTGGGGTGCCGCCAAACAACAGGTAAATCCCGCAACCGAAGACAATCACCGGCAGCATCTTGTTGAGCCACTCTGCGGGCATGTAATGGGCGGCAGTTGCGCCAATCAGGCTGCCGACCAGGGTGCCGAAAATGGCCAGTTTCCACTCGCGGGGATGGAACAGTTTGCGACGGTAGAAGGTAAGGCTCGCCGTGGCTGCGCCGAAGGTCGAACTGAGTTTGTTGGTCCCCAGCACAAGATGTGGCGGCAAGCCTGCGGTGAGCAGGGCAGGGGTGGTGAGCAAGCCGCCACCACCTGCGATGGCATCGATAAAACCGGCAACAAAAGCAACGGCGGCCAGAATGGCGAGGGTGGTCAAATCTACGCTGAGTTCAAAAGGCATGGGATCGACTTAATTCGGCGGGACGTACAGCGCAGGCGCGCGGGAAGGACGTCATCTTACCGATAAGCGAGAACAGCGGCGATAGGGCTTTTGTGATTGCCCGACGGCGCCATGAACGATCATGGGGATCGTTTGGCGCTACGGTCAGGCAATTGCGTCAGCGGGTGTTCTATTAATAGACGAGAGCGTCGGCATCCATCCGGCGGACGTTGACTGATAGTGCACCGAGCTTGATCAGCCGGGTGCGGGTGACGTTGCGACTCAAGCCCAGCAATTTGGCCGTGTGCACCTGGTTGTGATGGCAAAATTCATAAGCGCTGCGCAGCAGGGCGTCTTCGACGGTTTCATGCAGGGCTCCCGGTTCTTCTTCGAAAAGCTTGCGAAATGCGCGCTGCAACAGATCCCGGGTAGTGTGTTGAACCGGTTGTTGCGTCGGCAAGTCCTGGCGCCTGCTGCGTGACTGGGACAGGCGCAGGTCCTGCACCGTGATGGTCTGGTTGCGGCACAGCAGCAGGCTGTGGTGCACGACGTTTTCCAGCTCGCGAATATTGCCCTGCCAGGGGTGATGCACCAGGACTTGCTCGGCGCACTCGCTCAGGGCCGTTGGCCCGTGGGGCAGGCGTTGGCGATAGGTTTTCAGGAAGTGGCGGGCCAGCGGCAGAATATCTCCAGGTCGCTCGCGCAAGGGCAGCAACGCAAGGCTGACAACATTCAGGCGGTAATAGAGATCCTCGCGGAAATGTCCGGCATCGATGGCCTGCTCCAGGTTGACGTTGGTGGCAGCCAGCACCCGAACGTTGATCGGGGTGCTTTTGCGCGAACCCAGCCGCACAACCTCTTGTTCTTGCAGGACGCGCAACAGCTTGACCTGGATGGCCAGCGGCAAGTCGCCGATTTCATCCAGAAACAACGTGCCGCCATCGGCCTCTTCAAACCAGCCGGATTTTGCACTCAGGGCGCCCGTGAAAGCACCTTTTTCATGGCCGAACAACTCAGCCTCAACCAGTGACTCGGCAAACGCCCCGCAGTTGACCGCCACGAATGGCTGCTGGTGCCGGTGGCTGAGCTGATGGATATGGCGTGCAACGAGTTCCTTGCCGGTGCCGGTTTCTCCAATGATCAGCACACTGGCATCACTGGGGGCAATTTGTTGCAAGTGCGTCAACAGCGCTTTGGACGCTGGGTCTTCAAATACTTGGGCCGTGGCGCGTATGGACGTGGCCAGTGCCGGGGTGGCAGGTAATGTTAAAAGCTGCATTGACAGCTCCTTTTAACAGGGGCTCTGCCCACAAAAGGAAAGCCGGAGGCAGCTTTATAAAGTTATTTTGTTATTCCGTAAACTAACCTAATTCCATATTTATATATCGATATTGCATATCGGACTTGCATCGCGACCTGTTTTTAGCGCTTTATAAGACACTGCTTTCCAGGCCTCCTTAATTTAGGATTGAGCCTGGGAGGGTTTTCTCTTATTTACCTGTTTTCACCCGGCTCAATCAGTTATTTCTAACGGCCGCATTTTCAAGTGGTCTCATTAATCCTCAATCAGGGACGCCCTGATTCAGGAAAGCGCTCAGTGGATTTGAACAATGAACAAGCGACCTCTTTATTTCGATTACGCGGCCACCACTCCCGTGGACGCTCGTGTCATCCAGGTGATGGTCGAATGCCTGGGCTTTGAAGGCAACTTTGGCAATCCAGCTTCCGGCTCCCACGTCTTTGGTCAGCAAGCCCGGCATTCGGTAGAACTGGCCCGAGAGCAGGTCGCGCAACTGATCAATGCCAGGCCGGAGCAGATCATCTGGACCTCGGGCGCTACCGAGTCCAACAACCTGGCCCTGAAAGGTGTGGCACAGGCCGGTGGCCAGTTGCGCGGGCATATCATCACCAGCCAGATCGAGCACAAAGCGGTGCTGGATACCGCGCGTTTTTTACAGGATGCAGGCTTTGACGTGACCTACCTGGCACCTGATGCCAACGGGCTTGTCAGCGCCGATCAGGTCAGCGCCGCCCTGCGGGCAGATACGCTGCTGGTGTCGCTGATGCTGGTCAACAACGAACTGGGGACGGTGAATGACATCCCGGAGATTGGCCGTCGCGTGCGCGAGCATGGTGCGTTGTTTCACGTAGATGCTGCGCAAGGTGCAGGCAAAGTAGCCATCGACCTGAATGAGTGGGCCGTCGATCTGATGTCGTTTTCGGGGCACAAGATTTATGGCCCCAAAGGTATCGGCGCGTTGTATGTGGGCTCGCGGGCACAGGATCGCTTGCAGGCGCAGATTCACGGTGGTGGGCATGAGTCCGGTTTGCGCTCTGGAACGCTGGCGACGCATCAAATTGCCGGTATGGGCGCAGCTTTTGCATTGGCCAATCAGTCGTTTGCCGAAGAGCTGGAGCATATTCGTGAATTGCGTCAGCGTTTGCTTGCACAACTGGCCGATGTGCCGGGCCTGCAATGCAATGGTTGTCTGACCCAACGTATTCCTCATACCTTGAGCCTGACCTTCAGCGAAGGACACTTTAACAGCGCTGTCTTGAGTAGCGAGCTGGCGTACTCGGCAACGTCGGCATGCAACTCGGCCAGCAATGCGCCTTCCCATGTGCTGCTGGCGCTGGGGCATGATGCACGCCAGGCCGGGCGTACCATCCGCCTGAGCCTTGGCCGCTTCACCCGCGAGCAGGACATCGATGTAGCTGCAAAGGCAATCAAGGCTTGCGTAGCAGCGCCCGCACCTTTTTGGGCGGTTGCCCAACCTTGATGGCTGATCCATCATCAGCGACGAATAATAATTACCAGTGACTGGCAGGAGAATAAATGAGTACTCAGGTGTTGAATTCGGGGTCTGTTGTGGAGCGTTTGAAACGCACCCGGGCAGTGATGAGCCAGCACGGGATCCATGCGCTTCTCGTGCCTTCGGCCGATCCCCATCTTTCGGAGTACTTGCCTGCCTACTGGCAGGGCCGTCAGTGGCTGTCAGGCTTTTACGGTTCAGTGGGCACATTGATTGTCACGCCGACCTTCGCCGGCGTGTGGGCTGACAGCCGTTACTGGGAGCAAGCGGGCAAAGAGCTCAGTGGCAGCACCATTGAACTGGTCAAACTGTTGCCCGGGCAGCCGGGTCCTCTGGAGTGGCTGGCTGAACAAACGCCAGAAGGTGCAACGGTTACCGTTGATGGCGCCGTTCTTGCCCTGGCTTCAGCACGAACCCTTGAAAGCCGGCTCAAGGAGCGCGGTGCGACCTTGCGCACGGATATCGATTTGCTTGGCCTTGTCTGGCAGGATCGGCCAACACTGCCGGTGCAGCCGGTGTATGAGCACTTGCCACCACAAGCGACGGTCAGTCGGGTCGACAAGCTCCAGCAGTTGCGCGAAACACTCAAGCAGCGCAAAGCAGACGCGCATTTCATTGCAACCCTGGATGACATTGCCTGGTTGTTCAACTTGCGTGGCTCGGATGTCTCTTTCAACCCTGTATTCGTGTCGTTTGCATTAATCGAGGAGGCCCGGGCTACCTTGTTTGTCGATCTGCACAAGGTCAGTGCCGAACTGCGTGGCACCCTGGCCCGCGAAGGCATAGAGCTGTGCGATTACACCGGGATCAATGCGGCGCTGGCGTCCTTGCCGGCCACTACCCGGTTGCTGGTAGACCCTGTCCGCGTGACCTGCGGGCTGATCGGCCACCTGAAGCCTGAAGTGAAGCTGGTTGAGGGTTTGAACCCTACGACCCTGTCCAAGTCGCAAAAGAGTCTTGATGACGCCGTTCATATTCGCCAGGCCATGGAGCAGGATGGTGCTGCACTGTGTGAGTTTTTTGCCTGGCTGGAAACGGCTTTTGGGCGTGAGCGCATTACCGAACTGACGATTGATGAACAGCTGACCGCGGCCCGTGCCCGTCGTCCCGGGTTTGTATCACTGAGCTTCAACACCATTGCTGCGTTTAATGCCAATGGCGCAATGCCCCATTACCATGCCACCGAACAAGAACATGCAGTCATTGAAGGTGACGGCTTGCTGTTGATTGACTCGGGCGGGCAGTACCTGGGGGGCACGACCGATATCACGCGCATGGTTCCCGTCGGCACGCCGACCGATGAGCAAAAACGTGACTGCACCCGTGTACTAAAAGGCGTGATCGCTTTGTCTCGTGCTCGCTTTCCAAAGGGCATCCTCTCGCCTTTGCTGGACTCGATTGCCAGGGCCCCGATCTGGGCTGAAAACGTCGATTACGGGCACGGCACTGGGCATGGCGTCGGTTACTTCCTGAACGTGCACGAAGGGCCACAGGTTATCGCCTATCAGGCTGCACCGGCGCCGCACACGGCAATGCAGCCGGGGATGATTACCTCGATCGAGCCGGGGACATACCGTCCGGGTCGTTGGGGGGTGCGCATCGAAAACCTGGTGTTGAACCGGGAAGCGGGTGATTCGGAGTTTGGAGTGTTTCTGAAGTTTGAAACCCTGACGCTATGTCCGATTGACACTCGCTGTCTGGAACCATCATTGCTGACGCGTGAGGAGGTCGAGTGGCTTGATGGCTACCACGCCCAGGTTCTCGAGCGTTTGAGTCCGCTGCTTGCAGGCGCCGCTCTGGAGTGGTTGCAGGTTCGTACGGCACCCGTCGCGATCAAGCGCTGATCTTGATGCCATGCTGCCGGTCGGGTCGACAGCATGGCAACAGGTGTTACTACCTGCAGATGACAATCATGCTGCGACTGGTATAACCCGCGGGGTTAAGGCCGAACGGGTAGTCCCCTGGCTCTTCGGCCGCATCACCCGATTTGGCAATCACCCGGTATCCCTTGGTTCCGCAAGACTTGTCGGCTTCGGCATAGCATTTGTTCCACGAGGAGGACAATCCCGAACAATTGATATGCAGGCCTCGCTTGCCATGCTTGACGGAGGTTTCGGAGGTTGCAGCGCAGCCGGTTAAAGCAAGTACGGCTAAAGCTACCAAAATACGTTTCATTCCTGTCCTTAAGCGTTTGCATCGGGTTTACGGGATACGCATGTGTGAGGCTGCCTGTCCGTGGCCCCTGTAGATGTCCGTATCCTGAATCGGCCTGATGAATCTGGAGTGACAAACATCCCTTAAATGAGAGTCAATTACAATAACTGTGTCAACTGGCGTCTTTTTTGTCAGTAGCAACAGGTGTGGAATGGTTGCGCATGGTTAAAGTCGCCCCGATCGAAGCCATGATGATGCAGGAAATGGCCATCCATTGCGTAAATGACAAGATCTCATTCAGAAACAACAGGCCCGACAGTGCTCCGAAGGCGGGTTCTATGCTCATCAGTGTGCCAAATGTTCGAGTTGGCATGCGTGTCAGGGCAATCATCTCAAGTGTGTAGGGCAGAGCTGTGGACATAAGGGCTACGCCAATGGCTATGGGAATCAGGCCTGGAGTCAATAATGCGGCGCCAGCGTGGTACACACCTATAGGTGCGAAAAAAAGTGCTGCAATAATTACGCCTAAAGCAGCGGTCTGCACGCCATTATCCGCTCCGGCCCGTTGCCCATAAAGAATGTACAGTGCCCAGCAGACCCCGGCGCTCAACGCGTAACCCGCGCCGACAGGGTCGATTCCTTGCGTGCTTTCACCAAAGGGTATGAGTAGCAGCAGTCCGGTGATTGCCAGACCTATCCATATGAAGTCGATCGGCCGGCGGGAGGTGTAAATAGCCACGGCCAAAGGTCCCGTGAACTCAAGGGCCACAGCAATACCCAGCGGAACGCTGCGCAATGACATATAGAAGAGGAAATTCATCCCCCCCAGCGCTATCCCGTAAACAATCACGGTTTTTAAGGATTTTGCGCTGAGCCTGGCTCTCCAGGGGCGCAGTATCAGAAACATGATAATGCTGGCGAATGCCAGGCGCAGACTGGTTGTTCCTTGGGCGCCAATGATGGGGAACATGCTTTTAGCCAGCGATGCACCCGATTGGATCGAAGCCATGGCAATAAGCAGCAAGCCAACAGGGAAAAGCGTCGCCATCAGGTTGCGGGGGAGCTTTGTCATTACGGAGTGTGCCTGGGTTTGAGGGGCTTAAAGGCAGGCATGATGCTTAACTGATTGAGAATGTGCAATATAGTGCGCAGCTTCTGGCGTTTTCCACGCTATAGGCGCTTACAGATCAATAGTTTCGATTAATGCTTGACTCGAAATTGTAACTGTCTATAATTCGCCCCACTTCCGGCGCAGTCGAAACGGAAAACTCCTTGAGTTTCAATGAGTTGGACGGTTTTCGGCGGTGTCAGCTTCAAGTCATCGAAGCAGGGAATGAGGTGTTGACAGCAGCGTGTAACGCTGTAGAATTCGCCTCCCGCTAACGAGAGATCGAAAGCGCAAGTGGTTGATGTTACAGAGGAAACTTTGAAAACATCTTAAAATAACCGCTTGACAGATGCAGAGGCTGCTGTATAATGCGCGCCTCGGTACAGCGAAAGCTGACCAACCGCTCTTTAACAATTGAATCAAGCAATTCGTGTGGGTGCTTGTGGAGTCAGACTGATAGTCAACAAGATTATCAGCATCACAAGTTACTCCGCGAGAAATCAAAGATGTAACCAAC
>NZ_UYJA01000004.1 GCF_900618535.1 Pseudomonas bubulae
GTTGGTTACATCTTTGATTTCTCGCGGAGTAACTTGTGATGCTGATAATCTTGTTGACTATCAGTCTGACTCCACAAGCACCCACACGAATTGCTTGATTCAATTGTTAAAGAGCGGTTGGTCAGCTTTCGCTGTACCGAGGCGCGCATTCTACAGCAGCCTCTGTTGCTGTCAAGCGGTTATTTTAAGATGTTTTCAAAGTTTCCTCTGTAACATCAACCACTTGCGCTTTCGATCTCTCGTTAGCGGGAGGCGAATTCTACAGCGTTACACGCTGCTGTCAACACCTCATTTCCTGCTTCGATGACTTGAAGCTGACACCACCGAAAACCATCCAACTCATTGAAACTCAAGGAGTTTTCCGTTTCGACTGCGCCGGAAGTGGGGCGAATTATAGACAGTTACAATTCCGAGTCAAGGGTTAATTGAACAAACCTATCAATTAACCCTAAACCCCAGCATTACTCGGCTTTCAGGGTGATTCGCGCGAAAGCCTTCTTACCTGCCTGACACACATGGGTGGAACCCAATGCATATATATAGGTGCGATCAACCACTTCACCATCTATACGCACACCACCCGACCCCAGCAGGTCGCGCGCCACTGCAGAGTTCTTCACCAGGCCCGCTTTATTAAGGACAGCAGCAATAGGCATATCCTCAGTAGCAGTCAGTTCAACCTCCGGCAGATCATCAGGCAGCTCGCCATCCTTCATCCGGTTACCGGCGCCACGATGCGCATTGGCAGCAGCCTCCTCACCGTGGAAGCGGGCAACAATCTCTTCAGCCAGCTTGATCTTGATGTCTCGAGGATTGGCACCGGCTTCGACTTCAGCCTTGAATGCATTGATTTCGTCCATGGAACGAAAGCTCAGCAATTCAAAGTAACGCCACATCAGAGCATCAGGAATGGAAACCAGCTTGCTGTACATCACGCCTGGCGCTTCCTGGATACCGACATAGTTACCCAGGGACTTTGACATCTTCTTGACGCCATCCAGACCTTCGAGCAAAGGCATGGTCACAATACACTGAGCTTCCTGACCGTAGCCGCGCTGCAACTCACGACCCATCAGCAAGTTGAACTTCTGATCAGTACCGCCCAACTCAACGTCTGCCTTGAGCGCAACCGAGTCATAACCCTGCACAAGCGGATAAAGGAACTCGTGAATCGCGATAGGCTGATTGGTGGTGTAGCGCTTGTCGAAGTCATCGCGCTCAAGCATGCGAGCAACGGTGTATTGAGAGGTAAGCCGAATGAAGTCGGCAGGCCCCATTTGATCCATCCAGGTGGAGTTGAATGCCACCTCGGTTTTTGCCGGATCAAGGATCTTGAACACCTGAGTCTTGTAGGTCTCGGCGTTCTCGAGCACCTGCTCACGCGTCAGCGGTGGACGGGTTGCGCTTTTGCCACTTGGATCACCGATCATCCCGGTGAAATCACCAATCAGGAAGATCACCTGATGACCCAGTTCCTGGAACTGGCGCAGCTTATTAATAAGCACGGTATGACCCAAGTGCAGATCGGGCGCCGTAGGGTCGAAGCCGGCCTTGATACGCAACGGCTGACCGCGCTTGAGTTTCTCGACCAATTCAGACTCGACCAGTACCTCTTCGGCACCCCGCTTGATTAGCGCTAGCTGCTCTTCTACCGACTTCATATCAGACCCGTAAGGCTCAAATTCAAAGGGAACCAACGATACAAGATCAGGGACTAATTACAAGTTCCGGCAGGCATACGGCCGACTATCCGCGCGCGAATGGTTCGCAGACTTGCTTCAAGGGCGATTTGGTTATATTTTATACAGTTATTTCATATTCATTGTGTCAGTCATCTTTTCCAATTCATCCTTATCTCAAAGTCAAAATCATCTATGACCAGTCAACCGCCTAAAGCGCCACCGCTTTATCCGAAGACCCACCTGCTTGCCGCAAGTGGTATCGCCGCCCTCTTAAGTCTGGCCTTGCTGGTATTTCCCTCCAGCGAAGTAGAAGCCAAAAGAACGACCCTGAATCTGGAGCTGGAAAGCCCGGCAGAACAACTGACACAAGATCAAGACGCTGCAGATCTCGTTCAAGCCACAAATGAAGCGAATCCATCGCCATTTGCCCAGATTGAACAGCAGGACAGCGCCCCGGTAGCGACCGCCAAAGTCGAGCCAGAAGTTGC
Organism: Pseudomonas bubulae; assembly: GCF_900618535.1. GTDB lineage: Bacteria > Pseudomonadota > Gammaproteobacteria > Pseudomonadales > Pseudomonadaceae > Aquipseudomonas > Aquipseudomonas bubulae. The sequence goes on from NZ_UYJA01000004.1 coordinate 2,171, forward strand.
CCCTGCCCCAAGCCACCGCGAAGTGATCGTCAGCAAGGGCGATACGCTTTCAACCCTGTTCCAGAAGGTCGGCCTGCCTGCGACCTCCGTGCATGAAGTACTGGCAAGCGACAAGCAAGCCAAGCAGTTCAGCCAGCTCAAGCACGGCCAGAAACTCGAATTTGAAATGAGCCCCGACGGTCAGCAACTGAACAAGCTGCACAGCCAGGTCAGCGACCTGGAGACCATCACCCTCAACAAAACCGCCAAAGGCTATACCTTTCGCCGCGTGACCACCCAGCCGACCATGCGCTCGGCGTATGCACACGGCGTGATCAGCAGCTCCCTGTCTGTTTCGGGTCAGCGCGCTGGCTTGCCACACAGCACCACGATGGATATGGCCAAAGTATTCGGTTACGACATCGACTTCGCCCAGGACATTCGCCCTGGCGACCAGTTTGAAGTGATCTATGAGCAGAAAGTGATCAACGGCAAAACCGTTGGCACCGGCAATATCCTCTCTGCACGCTTTACCAACCGCGGCAAAACCTTCACCGCAGTGCGCTATACCAATAAACAGGGGATCAGCAATTACTACACCGCTGATGGCAGCAGCATGCGCAAGGCATTCATCCGCACACCGGTGGACTTTGCCCGTATCAGCTCGCGCTTTTCCTCAGGCCGCAAGCACCCGATCCTGAACAAGATCCGCGCCCACAAAGGTGTGGATTACGCAGCGCCACGCGGTACTCCAATCAAGGCTACCGGTGACGGCAAAGTGCTTCTAGCCGGCCGTCGGGGAGGCTATGGCAACACCGTGATCATTCAACACGGCAACACCTACCGTACCCTTTACGGGCACATGCAAGGCTTCGCCAAGGGCGTGAAAACCGGCGGTTCGGTCAAGCAGGGCCAGGTGATTGGCTATATCGGCACTACCGGCCTTTCGACCGGCCCGCACTTGCACTACGAATTCCAGGTTAACGGCGTACACGTTGACCCGCTGGGCCAGAAACTGCCGATGGCCGACCCGATCGCCAAGGCCGAACGCACCCGCTTCCTGCAGCAGAGCCAGCCGTTGATGGCGCGCATGAACCAGGAAAAGGCCACTCTTCTGGCCTCGAGCAAGCGCTAAGCCATGGCCCTCTATATAGGCGTGATGTCCGGAACCAGCCTGGACGGTATGGACATTGCCCTTATAGAGCTGGAGGCAGGCATCAGGTTGCTCGCCACCCATTACACCCCCATGCCGAAGGCCTTGCGCAGCGAGTTGCTTGGCTTGTGCGCCAGCGGCGCAGATGAAGTGGCCCGCTGTGCAATTGCCGAAAACCACTGGGTCGAGCTGGCGGCTCAGGGCGTCAACACCCTTCTCGCACAGCAACAACTCTCCCCTGCTGATATCCGCGCAATCGGCAGTCATGGTCAGACCATTCGCCACGAGCCCGCCCGGGGCTTTACCGTGCAGATCGGCAATCCGGCACTGCTGGCCGAACTGACTGACATCTGCGTCGTCGGTGATTTCCGTCGTCGCGATGTGGCTGCCGGGGGCCAGGGCGCGCCCTTGGTTCCTGCGTTCCACGAGGCCTTGTTCACAGGTGAAGGCGGCAACCGCGCGGTACTGAACGTAGGCGGCTTCAGTAATCTGAGCCTGATAGCCCCCGCCCTTCCCGTTGCAGGATTCGACTGCGGCCCCGGAAACGTCTTGCTGGATGCCTGGATACAGGAAAAACGTGGCGAACTCTATGACCGCAACGGCGACTGGGCAGCCAGCGGCAAGGTTGAACCGCTGCTGCTCAACGCCCTGCTCAGCGACCCGTTCTTCCAGACCCAGGGCCCAAAAAGCACAGGCCGTGAGGTATTCAACCTCGCATGGCTGAAGCAGCACCTGTTCAATCTGCCGACCTTTCCTGCCGAAGACGTTCAAGCAACCTTGCTGGAACTCACCGCACAGACCATCGTGCAGTCGCTGCAAACAGCCCAGCCACACACGGACGAGCTGCTGGTATGCGGTGGTGGCGCCCATAACGCAGCCTTGATGGCCCGCCTTGGCGATTTGCTTGCACCCGCTCGAGTGAGCAGCACCCAGGCCAAGGGGGTTGACCCTGACTGGGTTGAAGCCATGGCCTTTGCCTGGCTTGCCCACTGCTGCCTGGAAGGCATCCCCACCAACCGCCCCAGCGTTACCGGCGCACGCGGCCTTCGCGTGCTGGGCGCCATCTACCCCGCCTGACTCCTCCGCCAAACGCCAGACAGCAAAACGCCGCGAATCGACGCGGCGTTGAGTTTAAAGCCTGTTAATGCAATCAGATCGAGAACGACGAGCCGCAACCACAGGTGGTGGTGGCATTCGGGTTCTTGATTACAAAGCGCGAGCCTTCCAGACCTTCCTGATAATCCACCTCGGCACCCGCCAGGTACTGGAAGCTCATGGGATCGACCACCAGGCTAACGCCTTCGCGCTCAACCAGGGTGTCGTCATCGGCCACTTCTTCATCGAAGGTGAAGCCATACTGAAAACCGGAACAACCGCCGCCCGTAACGAATACGCGCAACTTCAAACGATCATTACCCTCTTCATCGACCAGGCTCTTCACCTTGTGCGCAGCACCTTCGGTGAATTGCAAAGCCATGGGGGTGAAGGATTCGACGCTCATGCTGACTATCTCCCGGCGTTATGCCGCCATAATGCGTGATGACGCGCATTATCCGCTTCTCCTAGAAAAGCGGTCAACTATTCATAAGTAGCAACGGCAAGCGAAGCACTGCCCGCTTGCCGTTTGAAGCCGCAAATCTACGCTGCAATCAAGGCAACATCCCAGCATGGGACAAGCCCAGACGCTCATCCAGACCGAACATGATGTTCATGTTCTGCACGGCCTGGCCAGACGCGCCCTTGACCAGGTTGTCGATCACCGACAACACCACCACCAGGTCGCCATCCTGCGGACGATGCACCGCAATACGGCATACGTTGGCACCGCGAACGCTACGGGTTTCCGGGTGGCTGCCAGCCGGCATCACATCGACGAAAGGTTCGTTGGCATAGCGCTTCTCGTACAAGGCCTGCAGATCAACGGAGCGATCAACCACGGTTGCGTACAGCGTGGAATGGATACCACGGATCATCGGCGTCAAATGCGGAACGAAGGTCAGCCCCACATCCTTGCCCGCTGCGCGGCGCAGACCCTGACGAATTTCTGGCAAATGACGATGACCTTTAACGGCATACGCCTTCATGCTTTCTGACGTTTCGGCATACAGCGCGCCCACACTGGCACCCCGACCGGCACCGCTCACACCTGACTTGCAGTCAGCAATCAACTGCGTCGTCTCTGCAAGACCGGCCTCCAGAAGCGGCAGGAAACCCAACTGCGCCGAGGTCGGATAGCAACCTGGCACAGCGATCAAGCGGGCCTTTTTGATTTGCTCGCGGTTTACTTCCGGCAGGCCGTATACGGCTTCGTCCAGTAATTCTGGCGCACCGTGGGGCTGACCGTACCACTTGGCCCACTCTTCGGCATCCTGCAGACGGAAGTCAGCAGAGAGGTCGATAACTTTGGTGCCTGCGGCCAGCAGTTCACCCGCCAGGGCATGGGCTACGCCGTGAGGTGTAGCGAAGAACACCACATCGCACGCGCCCAGGGTTTGCGTGTCCGGCACGCTGAAGGCCAGGCCGTCATAGTGGCCGCGCAGGTTGGGATACATATCGGCAACCGGCAGGCCCGCCTCGGATCGAGAAGTGATGACTACCACTTCTGCCTGCGGATGCTGTGCCAGCAAACGCAGCAATTCGACCCCGGTGTAACCCGTGCCGCCGACAATACCGACCTTGACCATAACCTGCCCTCAACGAAACCACTGGAAAGCCTTTGATAATAGGGTCAGCGCGCCCCTGCGACAACCGCCAAGGTGACTCACAGACGCTCTACTACTACTATTTGATCTACCGTGAACCTGGGAATAACTAAAAATGCTTTATCTATGGCTAAAAGCCTTCCACATCATCAGCATTGTCTGCTGGTTTGCAGGCCTTTTTTACTTGCCCCGCCTCTTTGTTTACCACGCACAAAGCGAAGATTCCGTCAGCAAAGAACGCTTCAGCATCATGGAACGCAAGCTGTATCGCGGCATCATGGGGCCTGCAATGATTGCGACCCTGATCTTCGGCGGCTGGCTATTGTGGCTAAGCCCAGGCTTTCTCAGCCAAGGCTGGATGCACGCCAAGTTGACACTGGTGTTTCTGCTGATTGGTTATCACCATATGTGCGGCGCACAGGTAAAGCGTTTTGCCCGTGGTGAAAACAAACGCACTCACGTGTTCTACCGTTGGTTCAACGAAGTGCCGGTGGTGTTCTTGCTGGCTATCGTAATTCTGGTGGTGGTCAAACCGTTTTAAACTCACATCCTGACTAGCCGAGGTTATCCAATGTCGCTGCCCGCCCTGCTTGAACAACGCTTGCGCCTGCCGGTAGTTGCTGCGCCCATGTTTCTGATTTCCAACCCGCAACTGGTGCTGGCCTGCTGTCGCAACGGGGTAGTGGGCAGCTTCCCTGCACTCAACCAGCGTGAAAGCAGCGGGTTCAAGGCCTGGCTGGAAGAGATCGAAGCCGGGCTCGCCACATTGGATAACCCTGCGCCCTACGCCGTGAACCTGATCGTGCACAACAGCAACCCACGGCTACAGGCCGACCTGGCGATCTGCATCGAGCACAAGGTGCCCATCGTCATTACCAGCCTGGGCGCAGTCAAAGAGGTGGTGGATGCCGTCCACAGTTATGGCGGGCTGGTGTTCCACGATGTCACCACCCGTCGTCATGCCGAAAAAGCCGCAGAAGCCGGGGTCGACGGGCTGATTGCCGTCGCCGCCGGAGCCGGTGGCCATGCGGGCACCTGGAGCCCGTTTGCATTGCTGGCCGAAATTCGCCAGTTCTTCGACAAAACCGTATTGCTCTCGGGTTGCCTGAACCACGGCCACGAGATCCTGGCCGCGCAGATTATGGGCGCAGACCTTGCCTACCTCGGCACGCGCTTTATCGCTACACAAGAGAGCCAAGCGCCTGATGCCTACAAAGAGATGCTGCTGGCATCCCGCGCTGCCGATATCATCCACACCCCGGCAGTGTCAGGGGTACCCGCCAGCTTTATGCGCCAAAGCCTTGAAAATGCAGGTTTCGACCTTGCGGCACTCCAGGGCAAAAGCGAAGCCAGGCTCAAACCGCTGACCGATGAAGCCAAAGCATGGAAAACGGTCTGGTCTGCGGGCCAAGGCGTAGGAGAAATCCACGATCTACCCACCACCGATCAATTGATTGCACGCCTCGATGAGGAATACCGCAAGGCGCATAACCTCACTTCGACGCTGGCCCGACATTGGCCGCATCACTGACAGCACCAAGCCCGCCAATCCCGGCGGGCTTTTGTTAAACACATCCGGACAAGGAAGCCACCATGCCCGAGCTGAGCCTGGACAAAACCCCTCAAGAACACTACGCACCGCTTGACCCTTTGGGATTCAGCGGCCGGATCGGGCGTTTACGGCTACTGGCCTGGAGCATGATCATCAGCATCATCGCCATGATCACGTCACTGCTGGTGCTGCTTGCCGTCAAGGTTTCCCCCACGCTTGGCATTACCTGTGGTGCAACGCTCACATTGGCCTACTTCATCATCAGCCTGAGAATCAGCGCCCAGCGTTTACACGACATAAACTGGTCTGCCTGGATGCTGTTGCTGCATCTGGTGCCAGTGGCCAATCTGGTTCTGTCCCTCATGATGCTGCTGATGCCCGGCACGCCCGGCCCAAATAAATATGGCCCGCCGCCACCGCCCAACAGCCGGGCCGTCAACGTGCTGGCGGCAATCACGATCTTTTTGATTGGATTGGGCATTTGCGCGATGGTTGCCGTGCTGGCTTTGGGCCTGATGACTGCGGTGATCAACGCAGTGAACAGCAACAGCCTGTAGACTGCGTGCCTTAATGAACGCGTTAACGCCAGGGACATCATTGTCACCGGACTGTACCGTTGCAATGGAGAACAGCATGACCCGTTACGCTTTAATCACTGGCGCCACAAGCGGCATTGGCCTGGCCCTGGCTGAAGCCCTTGCCCGACGTGGGCGCAGCCTGATTTTGGTGGCCCGCCAACGGGATGCGCTGGAAACCATTGCCCTTGAGCTGACCCAGCGTTTCGGTATCGAGGTGTTGTTCCGCGCCTGTGATCTTGGCGAGCCCCTGCGCCTGTCCGGTTTTTTGCTCGAACTCGAAGAAGGCGATCGTCAGATCGACCTGCTGGTCAACTGCGCGGGCATAGGCACCTGCGGGCCGTTCCTGGCCCACGACTGGAGTGCCGAACAAGATCTGATCGAGCTCAATGTGCTGGCGCTCACCCGCTTGTGCCACGCCGTCGGCAATATGATGGCCGTCCAGGGCGGTGGGCAAATTCTCAATGTAGCTTCGATCGCCGCCTTCCAGCCCGGGCCCTGGCTCAGCACCTACTTTGCGAGCAAGGCCTATGTGCTGCATTTTTCCGAAGGTTTGCGCGAGGAAGTGAAAAAAACCGGCATCAAGGTTTCAGTCCTTTGCCCCGGCATCACCCGCACCCGTTTTTTTGATGCGGCCAACATGAATACCGACGCCATCAAGCAAAGTACCAGCGCCATGACCCCAGAAGAGGTTGCGCTCTACACTGTGCGCGCACTCGACAAAAACAGGGCGATCATCATTCCCGGGCGGCGCAATCGCTGGATAACTCGCTTGCCACGCCTGCTCTCACGCTGGATGACGCGAAAAATAGCCGCCTCAGTCAACAAATCCTACTGCCCTCGTTAACGAGGCTGGGCGTAACTGACTGCCCTGAGTACACTCAGACCGGACTTCACTCACGGAGACACAGCTTTGGATACTCTGTTCACCAAGATCATCAACCGCGAAATACCCGCCAAGATCATCTATGAAGACGATCAAGTGTTGGCTTTTCACGATATCGCCCCACAAGCACCGGTCCACTTTCTGGTTATCCCGAAAAAACCGATCCGCACGCTCAACGACCTGACCGAAGAAGACAAGCCGCTGGCAGGCCATATCCTGTTCACGGCACAGCGTCTGGCCAAAGAGCTGGGCTGCGAAGACGGCTTTCGCGTGGTGATGAACTGCAATGAAAAGGGCGGTCAGACCGTCTACCACATTCATATGCATGTTCTGGGTCAGCGCCAGATGAACTGGCCGCCGGGTTGATTGATCAATAACTATGACGCGTGAGCCCGATGGCTCTCGCGTTCACCCGTGATCCAACGCAAACCCCGGCTGCGGGATTGGGGTAAACTGACCGCCGTGATTTTTTCCGGAGGTAAGCATGACTACCCAACGTCACTACTCGCCGATTGACCGTCTTCTGTTACAAGCCGATACCGCCTTGCGAACACTTCTGCCGTTCAGCGGTCAGCCGCATCGGCCGTCGCCTGCCATCGTCAAACCTGAACACCCTTTGGACCCACAGGCCAAGCGTCATGTTGCCGGTCTGATGCGTATCAACCATACCGGCGAAGTCTGTGCTCAAGCCTTGTATCAAGGCCAGGCGCTGACAGCCAAGCTTCCCCATGTGCGTGAGGCGATGGAACATGCCGCGGAAGAAGAAATCGATCATCTGGCCTGGTGTGAACAACGCATCCGTCAACTGGATAGCCACCCCAGCGTGCTGAACCCGTTATTTTACGGCATGTCCTTTGGGATAGGCGCCGCTGCCGGCTTGATTAGTGACAAGGTCAGCCTGGGGTTCGTGGCAGCGACTGAAGATCAGGTGTGCAAGCATCTGAACGAGCATCTTGAGCAACTGCCGCCTGAGGATGAAAAGTCCCGGGCAATTCTTGAGCAAATGCGTATCGACGAAGAACAGCACGCAGAGTCCGCGCTCAATGCCGGCGGTTTTCGCTTCCCTGCCCCAGTGAAGTTCGGCATGAGCCTGATGGCCAAGGTCATGACCAAAAGCACCTACCGGATCTGACAGCACAGTCTTTGTGCAAGCAGGCCAGTTTGCGATTCACGCGCCGCGGCCTTTCTGTCTAACCGTGGTCAGGCCATCGCGAGCAAGCCCGCTCCCACAGGGGTTCTGCGAAGCACAAAAAAAGGCGGCTACCGTGAGGTAGCCGCCTTTTTATATGCCGAGAATTTACGCCATGTTGCGCGCGTAGAAAATCTCGAGCATTTCGTGTTTCACCCGTTCAGTGACCTGGGCGCGCTGTTCAACCGACAGATTGCTGGTGGCATCGCCGAACAGGTAGTTATCCAGTTCGAACTCCTTGAGCAGCATCTTGGTGTGGAACAGGTTTTCCTGGTACACATTTACGTCGGTCATCTGGTAACCGTCGCGGGTGTCTTCGGAGAGGTAGTTCTGGATCGAGTTGATCTCGTGATCGATAAAGTGCTTTTTGCCTTCCACGTCACGGGTGAAACCCCGTACACGGTAATCGACAGTCACGATATCCGAATCAAACTGATGGATCAGATAGTTGAGAGCTTTAAGCGGTGAAATAACGCCGCACGTCGACACGTCAATATCCACACGGAATGTTGCAATCCCATCAACCGGATGAATTTCCGGGTAGGTATGCACCGTGATATGGCTTTTGTCGAGGTGAGCCAGGATGGTCTCGGGCAGCGGGCCTGGGGACTCTTCGATCTGGCTTTCGGTAGGTATTACCGGCTGCTCGGAGATCAGAATAGTCACGCTGGCGCCTTGGGGGTCGTAATCCTGACGGGCAATGTTCAGGATGTTGGCACCAATGATATCAACCACATCTGTAAGGATCTGCGTCAGGCGCTCTGCGTCGTACTCTTGATTGATGTACTCAACATATGCCTGCTGGTCTTGCGGGGTTTCCGCATAACAGATGTCATAGATGTTGAAGCTCAAGGTCTTTGTCAGGTTATTGAACCCGTGGAGCTTGAGTTTGCTTTTCACCGTTATAAAACTCTCTATGTCGATGCGGCTCGGCCGCGTGATCCAGCATGCCCGTCAAGTGCGTGGGACGCACCTGCGTAGGACGGTTAACACCTCTTCGCGATGGCGATTTTGGTTATCTGTTCGGACATGCGGCCGGGAATCAACCCCGCCACTACCCTGAAAAAAGTGGCGCATTATGCAGACGTCAGCGACTGATCGCCAGAGTCTGCATCGCTTTTATGAAAATTGAATGTCCGCTCAGGCCAGTTCAATAATTTCATAGTCATGGCTGATGGCAACACCCGCAGCGCCGAGCATGATCGAAGCCGAACAATACTTCTCGGCCGACAGCTCGATGGCGCGCTTGACCTGGGCTTCTTTCAAACCACGACCCTTGACCACAAAGTGCAGGTGTATTTTGGTGAACACCTTTGGATCTTCGGTGGCGCGCTCAGCCTCCAGAAACGCTTCACAGCTCTCAACCGCCTGACGCGACTTCTTGAGAATGCTGACCACGTCAAAGTTGCTGCAGCCGCCGAGGCCCAACAGCAGCATTTCCATCGGACGCACGCCCAGGTTGCGACCGCCACTCTCAGGCGGGCCATCCATTACAACAACGTGGCCACTACCGGATTCGCCCAAAAACATGGCTTCGCCAGCCCATTGAATGCGTGCCTTCATCGCCCAGACTCCACTGTTTTAAAAGGGGCGCCAGCTTAGCACAGGGCCAGAAACTCATAACTCGCCGCACTGAAGCGTTTCTCCGATAAGCCACTCTGAAAATTCTACTAACCACACAGAACCTGTCTGGTAAGCTGGCGCCAAATAGCCGGCGCCAGCCAGCTAGCACTCTATATAAAAATAGATCTGACCCTTACTGTGCCAGCTTTTCGGGAAACAACCATGGTTGCTCTTACTCCCATACCCAAGATCAAAAACCTCGACAAGTTTTTGACTTTTTGCCAGCGCAAACGCTACCCCGCCAAGAGCAATATCATCTGCGCTGGCGAATCTTCACACACCCTGTTTTTCATCATCAAAGGCTCGGTAACGGTTTTGATTGAAGACGAGGAAGGTCGTGAAATGATCATTGCCTACCTCAATAGCGGCGACTTTATCGGCGAGCTGGGTCTGTTTGAACAGGCAGGCCAGGAGCAGACGCGCAGTGCATGGGTTCGAGCCAAGACCGAGTGCGAAGTTGCTGAAATCAGCTACCCAAAATTCCGAGAGTACACCCAGCAAGAACCAGAAATTCTTTACGCGATGAGTGGCCAAATCGCACAGCGCCTGCGCAACACCACACGCAAGGTCGGTGATCTTGCGTTCTTTGATGTCACCGGAAGAGTGGCTCGCTGCCTGCTGGAACTGTGCAAGCAACCGGACGCCATGACCCATCCCGATGGCATGCAAATCAAGATCACTCGGCAGGAAATCGGCAGGATTGTCGGCTGTTCGCGAGAGATGGTAGGACGCGTACTCAAAAGCCTGGAAGAACAGAACCTGGTAAGCGTCAAAGGCAAGACCATGGTGGTGTTCGGTACGCGCTAAACCTTGAGCAAGGGCGCCAGGAGCTGTTGATAACTGGCACTCAGGCGCTCAAAGAAATCCGGAGCGGCAAAGGCCTCGTGCAGCGCAATATGGCTGTCGGCCATGCAATGTTGCTCCAGATCGCATAACCGATTGAATCGATTGACTGCAGCCACCATCGACTCACGTTCGTTATCCACCAGCAAGGCACCGTGCACAAGACCGACAGGGCGCTGCCCGCCTTTGCTCTGGCGCCAGCGCTGGGCGGTGCCTACCAGTTTTCGGGCATTGAGATTGACGTTGAAGCGACCATCACAAAACGCGCCTTCAACCTCCCCCAAAGACGCCTCCCCACCCAATTGCGTCAACAAATCACAGATGGGCTCGCACAAACGGCGATAAGCCGTTTCGATACGCCCATGATCGCCTTCACTGGGTAAAGGTGCGTAAACCAGGGCAATATTGACGGTCGATGCCGATTGCGGAACGGGTTCGCCACCGGTTTCACGCAGCAGGATTGGCCAGCCACTGGCAGCCAGTTCGACACTGGCCTGCTCAAAACCGGGCAGGCGACTCAAGCGCCGTGGCATGACCAGCGCCCGGTCGGTGGGCTGCCAGAACAGCACACCCGCCTCGCACTCACCGGCACACACAGATGCCAATAAATCCTGTTCGGCCTTGAGGCCGGCTTCGACGGTGAGTTGCTGAATGGGTGTCATGGGATTCCTTATCAGACACTGAGCCCTTGTGGGAGCGAGCTTGCCCGCGATTCAGGCGCCGTGGCCTGACAGGCAAATCGCACTGATGCTATCGCGAGCAAGCCCGCTCCCACAGGGGGGGATTGGGTCAGTCCAGAGTCGAACCGGTTACCGCCACAGCACGCTCAGGGAAGAACAAGCGCTGCAGTTCATTGCCCGGGTTTTCGGCACGCATAAAGGCTTCGCCCACCAGGAACGAATACACTTCGCTGATTTCCATCAACTCCACATCCGCCCGGTTGAGAATGCCGCTTTCGGTAATCACCAAGCGGTCACGGGGAACGCGCGGCAACAGGTCCAGCGTGGTTTCCAGGCTGACTTCAAAGGTGTGCAGGTTGCGGTTGTTGATACCCACCAGCGGTGTGTCGAGGGTTTTAAGCGCACGTTCAAGCTCATCGCCATCATGCACTTCAACCAGCACATCCAGCCCGACGCTTTTGGCAACAGCCGCCAGCTCGGCCATTTTTACGTCGTCCAGGGCGGAGACGATCAACAGCACACAGTCGGCGCCCAACGCCCGGGCTTCGACGATCTGGTAAGGGTCGATCATGAAGTCCTTGCGGATAACCGGCAAAGTACTCGCGGCACGTGCCTGCTGCAGGTACGCATCGGCACCCTGGAAGTAGTCGATATCGGTCAGCACTGACAGGCAGGTAGCGCCACCTGCCTGATAGCTTTTAGCAATCTCGGCAGGCACGAAGTGCTCGCGAATCACACCCTTGCTCGGCGATGCCTTTTTGATTTCAGCAATCACCGCGGGCTGTTTTTTCCTGGCCTGCGCCAGCAAGGCACTGGCAAAACCACGAACAGGATCAGCCTGAGCGGCCAAACGCTCAAGTTCAGCCAGGCTTACCCGCGCACTGCGCTCGGCAACCTCCTGAACTTTACGCGCCAGAATATTTTCCAGAACGGTTGGCACACTCATGCTTCATTCTCCTGCTTGAAAATCGCGGTAAAGGCGCCGAGCTCTTCGAGCTTTTCCCGGGCCAGCCCGGTATGCAGCGCGTCGTGGGCCAATTCCACACCTTCTTTGAGTGTGTAGGCAAGGTCCGCGGCGTACAGAGCAGCACCTGCATTGAGTACAATCATTTCAGCCGCTTTCTGGCCTGCTTCGGTTTTGCGCCGCCCCAAGGCATCACGGATCAGCTCCAGCGATTGCTCCGGGCTGTCGACCACCAGGCCAAACAGGCTTTGGCTCTTGATGCCAAGGTCTTCAGGCTGAACCCAATACTCCTTGATTTCACCTTTATGCAATTCCGCTACAAAGGTCGGTGCTGCCAGGCTGAACTCATCCAGGCCATCCTGCGAGTGCACCACCAGCACGTGCTTGCTGCCCAGACGCTGCAACACTTCAGCCAGGGGCCGGCACAGCGCCTGATTGAACACGCCGACCACTTGATGCAATACACCAGCCGGATTCGTAAGCGGGCCAAGCATATTGAACAGGGTACGCAGGCCAAGATCGCGACGAGGGATGGCCGCATGTTTCATGGCGCCATGATGGCATTGTGCGAACATAAAACCGATGCCCACGCTGTCAATGCAGCGGGCAACTTGAACCGGGGTCAGGTTCAGGTACACACCGGCCGCTTCCAGCAGGTCGGCACTGCCGCTTTTACCGGACACCGCGCGGTTGCCATGCTTGGCCACCGTGCAGCCAGCGGCCGAAATCACCAACGCCGAAGCGGTGGACACGTTGAAAATATTCGCGCCGTCGCCGCCGGTACCAACGATATCGACCACGCCGTCCAGGGTCTTGAGTTCAACCTTGTCTGCCAGCTCGCGCATCACGGTCACGGCACCGACGATTTCGTCGATGCTTTCGCTCTTCATGCGCATGCCCATCATGAACGCGCCAATCTGCGCCTCGGTGCATTGACCGGTCATGATGTCGCGCATCACATCACGCATTTCATCGGTGGTCAGGTCGAGGTGACCGACGATACGGTTCAGGGCTGTCTTGATATCCATTTGAAGTCCTTAGCGCGTGCCGCCGGTTTGTTTAAGAAAGTTGGCAAACAGTTCATGACCCTGTTCGGTCAGGATCGACTCAGGGTGAAACTGCACCCCTTCGATGTTCAGCGTCTTGTGGCGCAGGCCCATGATCTCGTCGACCGAGCCATCTTCAAGCTGGGTCCAGGCCGTCAGCTCCAGGCAATCCGGCAGGGTGTCGCGCTTGACCACCAACGAGTGGTAACGGGTCACGGTCAGCGGATTGTTCAGACCCTGGAACACTCCGGTATCGAGGTGATAAACCGGACTGGTCTTGCCGTGCATCACCTGGCGCGCGCGTACCACATCGCCGCCAAAGGCCTGGCCGATGGACTGATGGCCCAGGCACACGCCCAGGATCGGTAGTTTGCCCGCAAAGTGCTTGATGGCTTCAAGAGAGATGCCCGCCTCATTCGGCGTGCATGGACCGGGCGAGACCACAATGCGCTCGGGCTGGAGCGCTTCGATCTGGGCCACGGTCAACTCATCGTTGCGCACCACCTTGACCTCGGCACCCAACTCGCCGAGGTACTGCACAACGTTGTAAGTAAAAGAGTCGTAATTATCGATCATCAGCAACATGTTGCTAAACCTCTGAATTCACTGACATTCAAAACTGTTTTCAGAATGCATTACCCGCAGTTTCGATTGCTGGATTGAACACACCAACCGAGGGGTAGCCATTCAGGAAAACGCAGGGGGCAGGTCCGGCGAGGCCGGCAGAGAAATATTAGGCGCGCCAACGCCAACGGCCATGGGCCTTGAGAACTCGCATAAAGAGTTTGCTGATGATCAACACAGGAAGGGTCTCATTTCTACGTCATGGCACAGTAACGTAGCCTTGCAACAGGTGCAACACGGGGCAGCACATACGGGGAAAAACACCTGCTAAGTACTTTGTGACTTTGTTTTTCATGAAACATTTAATACAGATTGTCTTGCTAAGGTCTGTAACCCAAATAATAAAAACAGGTCGTCACATGCGCAGGTTTTCCCTACTTATCCCCCTGGCGGGATGTATCTTGTCCGTCGTCAGTGAACGAGCAGTTGCAGCACCCTCCCCGTACTCCACCATGATTGTGTTCGGCGACAGCCTGAGCGACTCGGGGCATTATCCAGGGGTAGGCAGTGGCATGCGTTTCACCAATCTCACCGGACCGACGTACAAGGAATATCGGGGTGAGGAATATGCTGGCGTTGCGCCCACTCGGCTGGGCATAAAACTGGGTATCGCACCCGCAGATCTGCGCCCGTCCACATCGCCGGGTAACTTTCTCACCGGGGAACCCGACGGCAACAACTGGGCGGTGGGCGGCTATCGCACAGACCAGATACTCAATTCCATCAAGACCGAGTCAAAGGTCGCCTTCCCGGATGACTGGGCCTTCGTAGGCGGCTACGTCCTGCGCAGCAAGCCTGGTTACCTTGTGCAGAACAGCTTCACGGCTGACCCCAAGGCGTTGTATTTCATTTCAGGTGGCGGCAATGACTTTCTCCAAGGCAAGGTCACCAACCCCGCCGAAGCAGGCCAAGCCGCACAAAGGCTGGCGGCAAGCGCCCACACCCTGCAACAGGCAGGGGCACGCTACATCATGGTCTGGCTGCTGCCCGATCTGGGCCTGACGCCAGCCGTTTACGGTACACCTACACAGGCTGGCACCAGCGCCCTGAGCGCTCTGTTCAATCATGAGCTAACCCAGCAACTGGCGCAGATTGACGCCGAGGTGATCCCCCTCAATATCCCGCTGCTGCTGCGTGAAGCCACCGCAGACCCCGCCCGTTATGGCCTGGCACTGGGGCAGGACTTTGTCGCGACCTGTTTCAACGGCGAAGAGTGTACGGAAAACCCGCAGTACGGCCTCAACAGCGCAACCCCCAACCCGGCCAAACTGCTGTTCAACGACTCGGTACACCCCACCGAGACAGGGCAACAGCTGATTGCCGACTATGCCTACTCATTGCTGGCCACCCCATGGGAGCTGACCTTGTTACCCGTCATGGCCCAAGGCTCGCTAAACGCCCATCAAGACCAACTGCGTCACCAATGGGCTGGCGATAACGGCCATTGGCAAGCCGTTGGCCAATGGAGACCCCTGCTCGCCGGTGGCGGGCAACGCCTGGAAATCGACAAGCAGGCCACGTCCGTGAGTGCCGATGGCAAAGGCTACAACCTGAACATCGGCACCAGCTACAGGCTGGATGAAACCTGGCGATTTGGCGTTGCAGGCGGGTTTTACCGGCAACGCCTGGAGACCGGAGCCAATGAATCGGACTACAAGCTCAACAGCTATATGGGCAGCGTGTTTGCCCAATACCAGCACAGTCACTGGTGGGGTGATGCCGCACTGACTTTGGGCAGGATGGATTACGACAGCCTAAAGCGTAAATTCGCGCTTGGTGTGGGTGAAGGCATGGAGCAAGGCCAGGCCGACGGACATCTGCGGGCATTAAGTACACGCCTGGGGTATGAAATCGCACAGGCTGCAGACCTGTGGCAGCTGTCGCCTTTTATCAGCGCCGACTACTCGCGGGTGGAAGTTAACCGCTATGAAGAAAAGGGCCGACGTTCGACTGCATTGAACTACGAAGAGCAGACACTGGTTTCAAAGCGCCTGGGCGCGGGTTTGCTCGCCAGTTACCAGGCCACCCCACAGACTCTGCTGTTCGGCGAAGCCGCCCATGAGCATGAGTTCCAGAGCGATACCCAGCGCCTGAATACCGCGCTCAACAGCCTGCCCAACAATCGCTTCAAACTCGAAGGCTATACGCCGCCAAGCAACCTCGGGCGTATCAGCCTGGGGGCTAGCCACAGGCTGACCGCCGACCTCAGGCTGCAGGCGACTTATAACGTAAGGAAAAGTGATGGCGTGACGCAACAGGGCGCCAATATCGGGCTAAGTCTGAATTACTAAAGCCTGTGGAAGGGAGCGGGCACGCTCGCTCCCACAAGCCGGTTGCAGGTTTTTAATCCCGCGGGGTGTGCTCGGCCAGGGCCACGGCACGGAACATTGCTCGGCGCTTGTTCAGCGTTTCTTCCCATTCCAGGGCCGGGACCGAGTCAGCAACAATGCCGCCACCGGCCTGCACATGCAGCTCTCCGTCCTTGATCACTGCAGTACGGATCGCAATCGCTGTATCCATATTGCCGTTCCAGGCGAAGTAACCCACAGCCCCGCCATACACACCGCGCTTGACCGGTTCCAGTTCGTCGATGATTTCCATCGCACGAATTTTCGGTGCGCCAGACAACGTACCCGCCGGCAGAATCGCCCGCAGTGCATCCATCGCTGTCAGCCCGCTTTTAAGCTGGCCGGTGACGTTGGACACAATGTGCATGACGTTGGAATAACGCTCGATCACCATTTTCTCGGTGAGCTTGACCGAACCGACTTCAGATACACGACCCGTGTCATTACGGCCCAGGTCGATCAGCATCAGGTGCTCGGCGATTTCCTTGTCATCACTGAGCAGGTCTTCTTCAAGCGCCAGATCAGCCTCTTCGGTTGCGCCACGCGGACGCGTGCCGGCAATCGGGCGTACGGTAATCAGATTGTCTTCAACCCGTACCAGCACTTCCGGCGAGCTGCCCACAACATGGAAGTCGCCAAAGTTGAAGAAGTACATATACGGCGTAGGGTTGAAGCAGCGCAGAGCGCGATACAGGTCGATGGGCGCAGCCTTGAAGTCGATGGACATTCGCTGCGAGGGCACTACCTGCATGCAATCGCCCGCAAGGATGTAGTCCTTGATGGTATCGACGGCTTTCTCGTAATCGCCCTGGGTGAAGCTGGAGCGAAACACCGGGTCAGCCGACTGCTGCGCTGTAAAGTCCAGGCCGCGACGCGGGGTGATCGGTTGACGCAGTTGTTCAAGCAGCGCCTCAAGCCGGGCCTGGCCTTCTTCATAAGCCTCAGGCTGAGCCGGGTCGACCAGCACAATCGCGTGCATCTTGCCCGCCAGGTTGTCGAACACCACCACGGCGTCCGATACCATCAGCAAAATATCCGGCACACCCAGAGGATCGGGGTTCGGGCACTTGCCCAGGCGTTTCTCCACATAACGTACGCAGTCATAGCCGAAATAGCCCACCAGGCCGCCGTTGAAACGCGGTAAGCCGGCGATGGTCGGCACGTTGTAACGGGCCTTGAACTGCTCGACGAAGGTCAGTGGATCCTCAACCTCACAGGCTTCGATCTCGACACCGTCATGGGTCACGCTGACCTGATGATCATGCACACGCAACACAGTGCGGCATGGCAAGCCAATAATCGAATAACGCCCCCACTTCTCGCCGCCCTGCACCGACTCCAGCAAATAGGAGTTGGGCTGATCGGCCAGCTTCAGGTAGATCGACAACGGCGTGTCGAAGTCAGCCAGGGTTTCGCGTGCAAGGGGGATACGGTTATAGCCGGCAGCGGCCAAACGCAGGAATTCTTCGCGGATCATGAGGTGCCTCGTGGTCTGAGGGTAAAACGGTCAGGTATGCAAACGTGCCGACTGCGCGGCCAGATTCAAGTCAGGCGCGCCAACGCCAGCGGGCCAGGGCCTTGATGACTTTCATCCAGAGTTTGCGGGTGACCACCACGATGGAATCTCTTCGAGAGGGGGAAACAGAATTGCCCAACGTTATCTCAGGCGCAGATTCTAAGCAACCGGCTATCAGCTCTTGCAGGTTACCAATCACCATATCCGGTGACTCTTCTTCAATCGGGCGACCGTGGTTGTAGCCGTAACTCAGCGCTACGCAACGAACACCGGCAGCCTTGGCGGCCAGCACGTCATTTCGCGAATCGCCGACAAATATCGATTGCGCGGGAGTAGCGCCAGCCATTTTCATTACAAACAGTAAGGCGGCAGGGTCGGGTTTTGTCTGTGGCAGGGTGTCGCCACCGATAATCCAGCGAAAAAACCGCCCCAGTTTCAACTCATCCAGTAATGGCGCCACAAAGCGTTCGGGCTTGTTGGTGATCAGGGCCATTTCAACACCCTGCTTTTGCAGCCACTTGAGGCTTTCACGCACACCGGGGTAGACCTTGGTGTGTGCATGGCCACCGTCGTAGGCTTCCATGAAAATTTCCAGTGCCTGTTCGGCCTCTGTGTCATCAACACCACTGCCGTCCATATTCCCGGCCAGGGCACGGCGCACCAGCATGGGCGCGCCGTTACCGATCCACAGCCGTACGTTTTCAATCCCGGCGGGCGGACGACCGAGCTTGAGCAGCATGGCCTCCACGGCAACGGCCAAATCCGGTACCGAATCAATCAGGGTGCCATCCAGATCGAACATCACCAATTTTGGCAGCTGCCCCTGGAGTAGCTGCTCAAAGCGGCTCATGGGCGGGCCAACGCAAGCTCGGCACGCATTTTCTGAATCACTTCTTCATAGTTTGGCGTGTTGAAAATGGCGGAGCCGGCGACAAAGGTATCGGCACCGGCTTCAGCGATTTCACGGATATTGCCAACGTTTACGCCGCCGTCGATTTCCAGGCGAATCTCGCGACCGCTGGCATCGATCAGGGCACGGGCTTCGCGCAGTTTGTTGAGCGTGCCGGGAATGAATTTTTGCCCGCCAAAGCCCGGGTTCACGCTCATCAGCAAGATCATGTCGACCTTGTCCATCACGTACTTGAGCACATCCAGCGGGGTGGCCGGGTTGAACACCAGACCTGCCTTGCAGCCGCCTTCGCGGATCAGTTGCAGGGAGCGATCGATGTGCTGGGTCGCTTCGGGGTGGAAGGTGATATAGGTGGCGCCGGCTTCGATAAAGTCGCCGATGATGCGATCGACCGGGCTGACCATCAGATGCGCATCGATCGGTGCGGTGACGCCGTACTTGCGCAGGGCGGCGCAGACCATCGGGCCGATGGTCAGGTTGGGTACGTAATGGTTGTCCATGACATCGAAGTGAACGATATCAGCACCCGCGGCGAGTACGTTGTCCACTTCTTCGCCGAGACGGGCGAAATCGGCGGAAAGAATCGATGGGGCAATAGCGAAGGGCTGCATGACGCACCTTTTAGTGGGCTAAACACGGTGGCGCGCATTGTATACCGCTGGCTATGTGCCGCACACCGTAGCAGCGATGATTGGCCATTTGTAGCAGCTGCCGAAGGAACGAGGCTGCGTTCGGTTGCGCAGCGACCGTAAACCCTCAACCCCGGTTTTAGATGACACACCGTGTTGCCTGTTTTTACGACGGCTTCGCCGCCGAACGCAGCCTCGTTCCTTCGGCAGCTGCTACGCAAAGTGC
Organism: Pseudomonas bubulae; assembly: GCF_900618535.1. Taxonomy (GTDB): domain Bacteria; phylum Pseudomonadota; class Gammaproteobacteria; order Pseudomonadales; family Pseudomonadaceae; genus Aquipseudomonas; species Aquipseudomonas bubulae. The sequence continues at coordinate 21,616 of NZ_UYJA01000004.1, forward strand.
AATATCCGGTTAAGTGTTTACTTTGATACTTGCCGATGGCTGATCTAGCGTTAGAAAAAAACAGACCGAGGGCAAAGGATTGCCAATTTCAAACAACGCTTGTCACCTGCGCACAGGGCGCTACTCCGAACCCGGCCACATTTACCTGCTCACCGCCGTCACCGAGCTACGGCGACCCGTATTTACCGACTTCCATCTAGGCCGTCTTGTGGTGAACCAACTCCGGCATGCTCACGACGACGGCATCGTCAGGTCCATCGCCTGGGTGGTCATGCCTGACCACTGCCACTGGCTCGTAGAGTTACGTACCAAAACCCTGGGCGAGTTGATGTGCCGATTCAAGTCACGCAGCAGCATTACGGTCAATAAAGCATGCCGATCCAGTGAGCGAATCTGGCAAAGGGGCTATCACGACAGGGCTGTCAGACAGGAAGAGGACATTAAAAACATCGCCCGCTACATCATCAAAAACCCGATCCGCTCTCAACTGACCTCGCGGATCGGTGATTACCCCCTATGGGATGCCTGCTGGATCTAGACCCGAGCCGTACGCATTTTCTCGCTACGCCCACGCAACCACAGCAGGAGCCGATAACTCACAGAGAGCAAAAACATTTCATCTCAACCGTCATACCCTGACAAATACTGATCAACCCATTACGCTGCCGGTACTACTTCTGGCCTGGAATAACCGATGTTTTCTTATCGTCTGGCACTACCGGCTTTGTGCCTGTCGCTGATATTGCCGTTCGCCCTGCCAGTGCTTGCAGCCGATACCAAGCCCCAAGTCGAGCCAGAACCCGCAGTTCGCGCGCCCCTGCCCGAGCGCAGTCAGGAAGATGCGGCGGCCCTTGAGCGGCAATTGCCGCAACATGAGCAACAACAACTGCAAGCACCCAATGACAGTTTTCTCGCCCTGTGGAAGCCCGCAAACAGCAGCGCCCCCGAGGGTGCGGTCATCATCATCCCCGGAGCCGGTGAAACCGCTGACTGGCCACTGACCGTCAGCCCTCTGCGCAACAAGCTGCCGGACGCCAACTGGGCCAGCCTGAGCCTGAGTCTGCCGGACATGCAAAGCGAAGCCAGCCAGCCGCGCGAAGCCGAACCAGAGAAACCTCCTGCTGCAATTGCGACAGACAGTAGCAGCAAGGCAGCCACCACCACGGCCAAACCCATCGAGCAGGCCGCCAGTGACGGCACCGAAAGCACGGAATCCGAAGCGGCTCAAACCGGGCAAGACCTGGACAAGGCCGATGCCGAGCGCATCTTCGCCCGTATTGATGCAGCGATTGCCTTTGCCCAGCACCAGAACATGCGCACTATCGTTCTGCTCGGCCATGGTTCCGGGGCCTACTGGGCGTCGCGTTATATCAGTACCAAGCATCCTGCCCAGATCCAGAAACTGATCATGGTGTCTGCCCGCAAGCCTGTGTTGGCAGAGCCGGACCTGAGCCAGTTGACCCCGGCCCTCAACGTGGCGCTGCTGGATATCTTCTATAAAGACCAACCCCTGGCCCGCGAAGCCGCCCTGCAAAGATTGCAGGCCAGCAAGCGAGCCAACGGGTCGAATTTCAAGCAGGTCGGATTGTTCGCCACTCCGGGCAACCGGGATGGTGAACAGGAGCAGTTGTTTCGCCGTGTACGCGGCTGGCTCAGCCCGCAACCTGTGGATAAGTAAACTGCGCTAAAAACCACGCCGCTCACGGATCGAGGCGTAGGCCTGGTGCAGTTCACGGGTTTTTTCCGTGGCCTCGCGCACCTGCGCCGGGCCCGCACCGCTGCCGGCAACCTTGTCCGGGTGATGACGACTGAGCAGGCGCCGATAGGCTCGCTTGATTTGCTCAGGATCACTGGCCTCGGTCACCCCCAGCAGAAGCAGCGCTTGCCGGTAGGTACCGCCACGGGTCGCCAGCGGTTTGGGCTGAGGCTCATGTTCGCCACCCAACACCAGAACCTGTTGGCGGGTCCAGCCCAGCCAGCCCCCCCAAAGCACTATCAGCTCACGTTCCTGGGGAGCCACCCGGCCATCGGCCAGGATCATTCGCCAGCAGGCACGCAATACACCTTCTGCCGCATGAGGCTGAGCCTTGAGCCGTTTCAGGTAACCGCGCAGCGAATCAGTAGCGGATTTGCCACGGTTGAACGCGGCAATGGCACGCTTTTGCGCTGCAGGCTCCATATCGAGCTGACGCATTTCCAGCCGCGCCTGCTCGATATGCTTGCCCACCACCTGCCCGCCGCTTTTGGCCAGACGACCGAGCAACACAAACAACAACTCATCGTTGCGCAGCACCGGCCGGGCACCAAAACGCTCAAGCAGATCGGCCCAACTGTGCAGTTGCAAGCGCCGGTCGAGCGCCTGCCCCAGTAAAGCACCGAGCATGGCCCCCGGAATACTGGCTATGAAAAAGCCTGCTCCGGCTCCGATCAGAGTCCCTGGCCACAACATGCTAGCGCGCGTCCTTGATCAACGACTCGACCTCGGCCAGGCGCTCGTGCGTCCCTACATCCACCCAATGCCCTTGCAATCGCTCACCTGTCACTTGCCCTGCCGCCATGGCGTTACGTAATAGCGGTGCCAGTTTGAATGCACCCGCCGTACAGCCCCTGAACAGATCGGGGTGAAGCACGGCGATACCGCTGTAGGTCAGCGTATCGGCACCCGACATGCCATCTTGAACCTGTCCGCCGCTCAAGCTGAAATCACCGCTCGTGTGGTGTGCCGGGTTATCCACAAGAACCAGATGAGCCAGCCCGGTCAACGGCTGACGCAAGGCAGCAAACTCGTAATCGGTCCAGATATCACCGTTCACCACGGCAAAGGGGTCATCGCCAAGCAACGCCAGCGCCTGGAAAATTCCGCCACCGGTCTCTAGCGGTTCGCCTTCCGGGGAGTACTGGATGCTGACACCAAACTGCGAACCGTCGCCCAGATGATCTTCAATTTGCTGACCCAGCCAGGCATGGTTGATCACAATGTCGGTAAAACCTGCCGCGGCCAGCGCCCGCAAGTGGTACTCGATCAACGGCACGCCACCCACACGCACCAAGGGCTTTGGTGTATGCAGGGTCAGTGGCCGCAAGCGCTCGCCCTTACCGGCGGCCAGAATCATCGCCTTCATGCATCGACCTCGCTGACCAGCCCCAGGCTGCTGAACAACTCACCCAGCTCTGCCAGCTCGGGACGTCGCGCCAGCACAGCTTCTATATAAGAGAAGAAGCGTGGTACATCGGCCAGATAGCGTGGTTTACCATCGCGATGACAAATGCGGGCAAAAATGCCGATCACTTTCAAATGCCGCTGCACACCCATCAGGTCGCTGGCGCGCAAGAATTCTTCAAAATCGCGCTGCACCGGGATGCCCAACGGCAGCGCCAGCTTCCAGTAATCCTGCAGCCAGTTGCGCACACGCTCTTCAGGCCAGCTCAAGAAGGCGTCCTTGAACAGGCACGTAATGTCGTACGTCACCGGGCCATACACTGCGTCCTGGAAATCCAGCACCCCAGGATTGGGAATGCTGAGCATCAGGTTGCGCGGCATAAAGTCGCGGTGCACCAGCACTTTGGGCTGCGCCAGGGCACTGTCGATCAGCAGCGTACTGACTCGTTGCCAGACGGCCTGTTGCTGCTCATTGAAATCCACCCCCAGGTGAGCTCGCACGTACCACTCGGGAAACAGCTCCAGCTCGCGGCGCAACAAGGCCACGTCATAGCTGGGCAAAGGCTCGGTCATCGGCAATTGCTGAAAGGCCAGCAAGGCTTCAATGGCATCCTTGAACAACTCGTCGGCGTTGCTGCTGTTGATCACGTCCAGGAAGGTCTTGTTGCCCAGATCGTTGAGCAATAGAAAGCCGCGATCAAGATCCTGAGCGTAAATTTTCGGTACGTTAATCAGGCAAGTTCGCAAAAAATCAGCAATATCGACGAAAGGTTTGCAGTTTTCCTGGGGCGGCGGCGCGTCCATGACAACAAAACTGCGGCCCTCGCCCTCCCAGCGAAAATAGCGTCTGAAGCTCGCATCGCTACTGGCAGCAGTCAACGTGGCCGGGGGCACAGCTCCCCAACCCTCATTCTCGAACACGGTTGCCATCTGCTCATCCAGCCAAACTTTCAGGTGTTGCAGGCGTACATCTTGGTCAGGCATTACAAGGGTCTCCGACGGCGCTAGCCGTCAAGCGGGTCATGCTTTATTATCCAGAATCTTTTCCAGACCATCGATAGGCGTGCGGTCCCCCACCGCGGGCTGATGGCACGCAGGAAGCCCGGACTAATAAGATGGCATTGAAATCCCCCGCGTTTCGTAAAAAATTTCCGTTGCTGGTAACCGGCAGTTTGCTGGCCATGCAACCTCTCGCCACGCCGTTCGCGTTTGCCGAGGAGCAGTATGACTGTTCCGTGTCGGCTACGGGGGGCTGGGATTGCGCACCAAAAACCAACGTGGCGCAACTGCCACCGCGTCCTGCGCACGGTGACGGGTCTGTGGGTGCCAGCGGTGAAACCAGCGAGCAGGCCAAACAGGCCCCGCTGGTCACCGAGGCCAAAGGCCGTGGGCTCAAGGCGCGCAGTGACGATTACAGTCACCTCGACTGGGTGCCCCGGGACAAGCTGACCGCTGCCCAGTTGGCCGAAACCGGCCCGTACTGCTCCGGTTCGTACGTAGAGCCCATCCGTCCGGGCATGAACGACCCCACCAGCAAAAGCGACGCCCCGACCTTTATCGGCGCCAAAGCCTCCCGCTATGAGCAGGAAGAGCAGGTTGCGACCCTGGCCGGTGACGTAGTCATGCGCCAGGGCAGCATGCAGATCGAAGCCGACGAAGCCAGCCTGTACCAGGCTGAAAGCCGTGGCGAGCTCAACGGCAAGGTGCGCCTGCGTGACAACGGCGCACTGATCGTCGGCGACCACGCCGATGTGCAACTGGACACGGGTGCGGCCAAGGTCGACAACGCCGAATATGTGCTGCACAAGTCGCGCATCCGCGGCAGTGCGCTGTATGCCAAGCGTGCCGAAGACTCGATCATCCGCCTCAAGGATGGTACCTACACCACCTGCGAGCCAAACAGCAACGCCTGGCAGCTCAAGGGCAATAACATCACGTTGAACCCGGCCACCGGTTTCGGTACGGCCACCAACGTGACGCTGCGGGTCAAGGACATTCCGGTGTTCTACACCCCGTACATCTATTTCCCGATCGACGATCGCCGCCAGTCCGGTTTCCTGCCGCCGTCCTTCAGCAGCAGCACCGACACCGGCTTTATGCTCGTGACCCCGTACTACTTCAACCTGGCACCCAACTACGATGCCACGTTGTACCCACGCTACATGACCAAGCGCGGCCTGTTGATGGAAGGCGAGTTCCGCTACCTGACCGAATCGAGCGAAGGCCAGTTCGGTGCCGCGTACCTCAACGACGACAACGACGACCGCAAGCGCCAGACCGACTACACCGACAAGCGCTACATGCTTAACTGGCAGCACAAGGGTGGTCTCGACTCCCGTGTACTGACCGAAGTCGACTACACCAAAATCAGCGATCCGTATTACTTCCAGGACCTGGAAAGTGACCAGATCGGCGTTGAAAGCCGTGACTACCTGAACCAGCAGGGCGCCGTCAGCTACCGTGGCGATGACTACACCGCCAAGCTGAACGTGCAGGCCTATCAACTGGCTACCGTTACCCAGATCACGCCTTACGACATGTTGCCGCAGCTCACCCTCAACGGGATGCTGCCAACTCACCCAGGTGGCCTGAACTTCGCCTACAACACCGAACTGGTGCGATTCGATCGCGACTTGGAAACCGGTAAGTACACCAACGAAGACGGCACCACAGCAGATCGTCTGGACACCAACGTGAAAGGCCTGGCCCGTGCCAACGGTACGCGCATGAATCTTGCACCTAGTGTCAGCCTGCCGCTGAACTGGAGCTATGGCTTCCTGACGCCGTCCCTGAAGTACATGTACACCCAGTACGACCTGGACTTGGATGGCACCGGAAAGTCTGAGCTGCCCACTGGCCAGAAATTCGATAGCTCGGTCAACCGCAGCGTGCCAATCGCCAGCGTCGACAGCGGCCTGTACTTCGACCGCAACACCAACTGGTTCGGTACCAACTACCGCCAGACCCTCGAGCCGCGTGCGTTTTATCTGTATGTCCCAGAGAAAAATCAGGATGACATCCCGATCTTCGACACCAGCGAAACCACCTTCAGCTATTCCTCGCTGTGGCGTGACAACCGCTTTACCGGTACTGACCGTGTAGGCGACGAGAACAAGCTGTCGCTGGGTCTGACCAGCCGCCTGATCGAAGACAACGGCTTTGAGCGTCAACGCATCAGCGTGGGCCAGGCCTACTACTTCAAGGACCGCAAAGTTCAGTTACCGGGCATTGACGCAGACCGCAAGGATGCTACATCCAGCGTGTCCCCTTATGCCCTTGAATACGCCTATCGCTTCAACCGCGACTGGCGTGCGACTGCTGACTACAACTGGGATCCGGAAACCCGCAGCCCGCGCTCAGGCAGTGCGATGATGCACTACCAGCCTGAAGACAACCCGAACAAGGTGGTCAACGCAGGCTTCCGCTACCGCAACGACCAGGTGCGCTACGACCAGTACACCGGCAAGTGGACTGTGGGCGGTGGCGACTATCTGTCCCCGGGTGATCCTGGCTACATCAAGGATTACTACAAGATCAAGCAGCACGACTTCTCGGTTATCTGGCCGATCGTGCCGCAATGGAACGCCATCAGCCGCTGGCAGTACGACTACAACCGCAACCGTACCCTGGAAGCCTTCGGTGGCTTCGAGTACGACAACTGTTGCTGGAAGCTTCGTCTGATCAGCCGTTACTGGGTATCCAACGACGAGTACACCCAGGAAGCCCCTCAAAACGAGAAGGGCGACCATGGTCTCTTCCTCCAAGTTGTGCTGAAAGGTCTCGGTGGCGTTGTTGGCACCAAAGTAGAGAGCTTCCTCGACAAAGGCATCCAAGGTTATCGTGAACGTGAAGATCAAGCTTTCTGAGTGTCTGCGCCCGCTAATGCTGGGCGCGTTGTTCCTGGGTACTGCAGCCAGCGCTGCAGTACAGCCCCTGGATAAAGTGGTGGCCATCGTCGACAACGACGTGATCATGCAGAGCCAACTGGACCAGCGTGTCCACGAAGTTCAGCAAACCATCGCCAAGCGTGGCCAGGGCGTACCGCCTGCCAGTGTTCTGGATCAGCAAGTGCTTGAGCGCCTGATCGTCGAAAACCTGCAACTGCAGATCGGCGAGCGTTCAGGCATTCGCATCACGGACGAAGAACTGAACCAGGCTATCGGCACCATTGCCCAGCGCAACAACATGACCATCGAGCAATTCCGTCAGGCCCTGGCCCACGACGGTCTGTCGTATGAAGATGCCCGTGAACAGGTGCGTCGCGAGATGATCATCAGCCGTGTGCGTCAACGCCGCGTGGCTGAGCGCATTCAGGTCACGGATCAGGAAGTGAAAAACTTCCTGGCCTCGGACCTTGGCAAAATGCAGATGTCCGAAGAATTCCACCTGGCCAATATCCTGATCCCGACGCCTGAAAGCGCGAGCTCGGAAGCCATCCAGAACGCGGCAAAGCAAGCTGAAGAGGTCTACAACAAGCTCAAGCAGGGCGCTGACTTTGCCCAAATGGCCATCGCCCGCTCCGGCAGCGACACGGCACTGGAAGGTGGCGACATGGGCTGGCGTAAAGCTGCTCAACTGCCTCCCCCTTTCGACCGCATGCTCAGTGAGATGCCTGTAGGCGACGTTACACCTCCAGTACGCACGCCAGGCGGCTTCATCATCCTCAAGCTGAACGCGAAACGCGGCGGTGGATCAGTGGTGGTGGACGAAGTCCATGTCCGTCATATCCTGATCAAGCCAAGCGAAATTCGTACTGAAGCGCAAACCAAAGAACTGGCAGCCAAAATCTACGACCGCATTACGTCGGGCGAAGACTTTGCCACCCTGGCCAAGACTTACTCGGAAGACCCGGGCTCCGCCCTCAACGGCGGCGACCTGAACTGGGTTGACCCGAATTCGCTGGTGCCCGAGTTCCGCGAAGCCATGGCCGACACTCCGCAAGGTGTGCTGTCCAAGCCGTTCAAGACCCAATACGGCTGGCATGTTCTGGAAGTCCTTGGCCGTCGTGCCACTGACAGCACCACCCAAGCGCGCGAGCAACAGGCTATGAACGCTCTACGTAACCGCAAATACGATGAAGAGCTGCAATCCTGGCTGCGTCAGATCCGCGACGAAGCCTATGTTGAAATCAAGCTGCCAGGCGCAACCGGTACTGACAGCGCAGGCCAGGCCGCGCAGTGAACACACAGCGTTTTGCCCTGACACCCGGCGAACCGGCAGGCATAGGTCCCGACCTGTGCCTGCTTCTCGCCTCGCAGCACCAGCCACACCCCCTGATCGCCATCACCAGCTGCGACCTGCTCCTTGAGCGGGCCGCGCAGCTCGGTGTGGCTGTCAGCCTGCTACCGGTCGAGCCGGGCAACTGGCCCGATCAGCCGGCTCCGGCAGGCAGCCTGTACGTGTGGGACACCCCGTTGAACGCCACGGTTACCGCCGGCAAGCTGGACAAGGCCAACGCAGCCTTTGTGCTGCAAACCCTCACACGCGCCGCCCAGGGCTGCGTGGATGGCGACTTTGCCGGCATGATCACCGCCCCGGTGCACAAGGGCGTGATCAACGAAGCGGGCATCCCGTTCTCCGGGCATACCGAATTCCTCGCCGACCTGACCCATACACCGCAAGTCGTGATGATGCTTGCCACCCGCGGACTGCGCGTGGCATTGGTCACCACTCACCTGCCCCTGCGTCAGGTCAGCGATGCAATCACCCCCGAGCGACTGATGCGGGTCACCCGCATTCTGCACGCCGACTTAAAACAAAAATTTGGCATCGCCCGGCCGCGCATCCTGGTTTGCGGGCTCAACCCCCATGCAGGTGAAGGCGGCCATTTGGGCCACGAAGAAACAGACATCATCGAACCAACCCTGGAGCGCCTGCGCAGCGAGGGCATGGACCTGCGTGGCCCGCTGCCTGCCGACACTCTGTTTACCCCCAAATATCTGGAACACTGCGACGCAGTGCTGGCGATGTACCACGACCAAGGCCTGCCCGTACTCAAGTACAAAGGGTTTGGTGCCGCAGTCAACATCACCCTGGGCTTGCCGATTATCCGCACCTCTGTCGACCACGGCACCGCCCTGGATCTGGCGGGTAGTGGCAAGATCGATACCGGCAGCCTGCAAGTCGCCCTGGAAACCGCCTACCAGATGGCCGAGACCCGTATATGAACGAGCAATACCAACACAAGGCGCGCAAGCGCTTTGGTCAGAACTTCCTGCACGATGCCGGGGTTATCGACCGCATCCTGCGCGCCATCAACGCCAAGGCTGGCGAACGCCTGCTGGAAATCGGCCCGGGCCAGGGTGCCCTCACCGAAGGCATTCTCAACAGCGGTGGCCAGCTCGACGTTGTGGAGCTCGACAAGGATCTGGTGCCGATCCTCAACCGTCAGTTTGCCGGCATGAGCAACTTCACCCTGCACCAGGGTGATGCGCTGAAGTTCGACTTCAAGAGCCTCAATGCTGCCCCTCGCACCCTGCGCGTGGTTGGTAACCTGCCGTACAACATCTCCACGCCGCTGATTTTTCACCTGCTGAAAAACGCCGAGCTGATCCGCGACATGCACTTCATGCTGCAAAAAGAAGTGGTTGAGCGCATGGCCGCCGGGCCTGGCGGTGGTGATTGGGGTCGTCTGTCGATCATGGTTCAGTACCACTGCCGCGTCGAACACCTGTTCAACGTAGGCCCGGGTGCATTCAACCCGCCGCCGAAAGTTGATTCAGCGATTGTCCGTCTGGTGCCCCACGAAGTGCTGCCGCATCCGGCCAAAGACCACCGCCTGCTTGAGCGCGTGGTTCGCGAAGCCTTCAACCAGCGCCGCAAGACCCTGCGCAACACCCTCAAAGCCTTGCTCAGCAACGCTGAAATCGAAGCCGCAGGCGTCGATGGCAGCAAACGCCCGGAGCAACTCGACCTGGCCGCCTTCGTGCGCCTGGCCGACAAGCTCAGCGAGCAACCGGTCGTGGCGCCCGCCGCCGACTGATCGCCGAGAAAAAACGGGTACCCGGCCAGACGCCACGTCTAGCCGGGTACCCGCTGTTTGGCCTAGACTCAGGCATCAGTTTTATCCCGAACTGTGTCTTCGCTTTCAAGTAAGGCCTCTCGCATGCACGATCCCCGCTATCTGGTCGACGTCAGCGTCGTCACACGTTACCTGCCAGAACAATCACAGCCCGAGCATCAGCGCTTTGCCTTTGCGTACACCATCACGGTACGCAACAACGGTTCAATACCTGCCAAGCTGTTGTCACGGCACTGGGTAATCACCGACGGCGATGGTCATGTAGAAGAAGTCCGTGGCGCCGGTGTTGTAGGACTGCAACCCAAGATTGATCCCGGCAGCGAGCACACCTACAGCAGTGGGTCGGTCATCACAACCAAAGTCGGCACCATGCAGGGCAGCTACCTGATGCATGCCGATGACGGTCATGAGTTCAAAGCCATTATTGCGCCCTTTCGCCTGGCGGTACCCGGAGCCCTGCACTGATGGCGGTGTATGCCGTTGGCGACTTGCAAGGCTGCCTGAAACCGCTCAAGCGCCTGCTCGAACGCGTGGCCTTCGACCCCACCAAAGACAAGCTCTGGCTGGTGGGCGACCTGGTCAACCGCGGTCCCGAATCACTGGAAACCCTGCGCTTTCTGTATCGCATGCGCGAGTCGCTGGTGTGTGTACTGGGCAACCATGACCTGCACCTGCTGGCCGTGGGGCGCAATATCGAACGCCTGAAAAAAGGCGACACTTTGCGCGAAATTCTCCAGGCCCCCGATTGCGATGAGTTGTTGAACTGGCTGCGTCAGCAACCGCTGCTGCATTACGATGCCGAGCGTGAGGTTGCACTGGTGCATGCCGGAATACCGCCCCAGTGGACGCTGAAAAAAGCCCTCAAATGCGCCAGCGAAGTCGAACAGGCGCTGCGCGATGACAACCTTGTCGGCCCCTATCTCGACGGCATGTACGGCAACGACCCGGCCAAATGGGATAACGGACTGACCGGCGTTACCCGGTTGCGGGTTATTACCAACTATTTCACCCGTATGCGGTTCTGCACCCGGGACGGCAAGCTCGACCTGAAAAGCAAAGAAGGCGTAGGTACTGCACCGCCCGGCTTCGCTCCATGGTTCAGCTACAAAGAACGCAAAACCCAAGGCCTCAAGATCATCTTCGGGCATTGGGCAGCACTGGAAGGCAACTGCAAGGAACCCGGCATCTTCGCACTCGATACCGGCTGTGTCTGGGGCGGCGCCATGACCCTGCTCAATGTCGACACCGGCCAACGCCTGCTCTGCGATTGCGACGATCCAACACTTGCCGTACCCGGCATTGCCCCACACTCCGCACCAACTTCCCAACCCTTGGGCGCCAGCCAGCCGCGCCCGCTTTCAGGCCACAGGAATTTCCCATGACCGAATTCAAACGCATCCCGCCAGAACAGGCTCAGGCCCTGCGCGAACAAGGCGCCGTAGTCGTCGACGTGCGTGACCCGCAAGCTTTCGCCGCCAATCACATCAGCGGTTCAAAACATCTGGACAACCACTCGCTGCACGATTTCATCGCCAACGCCGACCTCGACGCCCCTCTGATCGTGGCCTGCTACCACGGCAACTCCAGCCAGAGCGCTGCGGCGTATCTTGTCGGCCAGGGCTTTAGCGAGGTCTACAGCCTGGATGGCGGCTTCGAATTGTGGCGTACCACTTACCCGGACGAAACCGCCCAAAGCCCGGGCGAATAATATTTTTATCAGCCCCAGCCCCCGTGATCAGAGGGCTTGGGGCCTGCCTGACCAACGGTCTAAGGCAACAATTCACGCATCTGACCTTGACCTCCCGTATTACCAACTATCCTTTACCTCAGGCCATCCAAATCTGGGGAGAGCCGGTACACCGGCGAATGGATCATCGGTAGTAACTTCAAGGGGTTAGCCACCTTGATGGTGTCCTGGGGGGTACACAGCAGCTGAAATGCTGCTGCATGCCAGCACTCGAACTGACCGATCTATCGCCGACTCCACGTATCGAGCGAGGTGACGTCATGAGTATTTTTAGCCACTTCCAACAACGCTTCGAGTCCACACGCCAGGAAGAGCTTACGCTCCAGGAATATCTTGAGCTGTGCAAACAGGACAAAAGCACTTACGCCTCAGCCGCGGAACGGCTACTGCTGGCCATTGGCGAGCCGGAACTGCTGGACACCTCAACCGACTCCCGGCTGTCGAGGATTTTCTCCAACAAGGTGATTCGCCGCTACCCGGCCTTTGAAGACTTCCACGGAATGGAAGAATGCATCGACCAGATAGTTTCCTACTTCCGCCATGCCGCACAGGGCCTGGAAGAGAAAAAACAAATCCTTTACCTGCTGGGCCCGGTAGGGGGCGGCAAGTCATCCCTTGCCGAAAAGCTCAAACAGCTGATTGAAAAAGTCCCCTTCTATGCAATCAAGGGCTCACCGGTTTTCGAGTCGCCTTTGGGCCTGTTCAACGCCACCGAAGATGGCGCGATCCTCGAGGAAGACTTCGGCATTCCCAAACGCTACCTGAGCACCATCATGTCGCCGTGGGCCACCAAGCGCCTTGCCGAGTTTGGCGGTGATATCAGCCAGTTCCGCGTTGTAAAACTGTACCCGTCGATCCTCAACCAGATCGGTGTAGCCAAAACCGAACCCGGTGACGAAAACAACCAGGACATTTCGGCCCTTGTAGGTAAGGTCGATATCCGCAAACTGGAAGAATTCCCGCAGAACGATGCCGACGCCTACAGCTACTCGGGCGCTCTGTGCCGGTCCAACCAGGGCCTGATGGAGTTCGTCGAGATGTTCAAGGCACCCATCAAGGTGCTGCACCCACTGCTGACGGCTACCCAGGAAGGTAACTACAACAGTACCGAAGGCTTGGGCGCGATTCCGTTTACCGGCATCCTGCTTGCCCACTCCAACGAATCGGAATGGCATACCTTCCGCAACAACAAGAACAACGAAGCGTTTATCGACCGGATCTACATCGTCAAAGTACCGTACTGCCTGCGTGTCAGTGACGAAGTGAAAATCTACGACAAACTGCTGTTCAACAGCTCACTGGCCAAAGCCCATTGCGCACCCGACACCCTGAAGATGCTGGCCCAGTTCACCGTACTGTCGCGCCTCAAAGAACCGGAAAACTCCAACATCTATTCCAAGATGCGGGTTTATGACGGCGAGAACCTCAAGGACACCGACCCGAAAGCCAAGTCCATCCAGGAGTACCGTGACAACGCGGGTGTGGACGAAGGCATGAATGGCCTGTCGACCCGTTTTGCGTTCAAGATCCTGTCCAAGGTATTCAACTTCGACCCCCACGAAATTGCCGCCAACCCGGTGCACCTGCTTTATGTGCTCGAACAGCAGATCGAACAGGAACAATTCCAGGCCGAAACCCGCGAGCGCTACCTGCGTTTCCTCAAGGAATACCTGGCGCCGCGCTACATCGAATTTATCGGCAAGGAAATCCAGACCGCTTACCTGGAGTCCTACAGCGAATACGGGCAAAACATCTTCGACCGTTATGTGCTCTACGCCGACTTCTGGATTCAGGACCAGGAATACCGGGATCCGGAAACCGGCGAAATCCTCAACCGCGTGGCCCTCAACGAAGAGTTGGAAAAAATCGAGAAACCGGCCGGCATCAGCAATCCGAAAGATTTCCGCAACGAAATCGTCAACTTCGTACTGCGTGCCCGGGCGAACAACAACGGTAAGAATCCAACCTGGCTCAGTTACGAGAAACTGCGGGTGGTGATCGAGAAAAAAATGTTCTCCAACACCGAAGACCTGCTGCCGGTTATCAGTTTCAACGCCAAGGCAAGCAAAGAGGACCAGCAAAAACACAACGACTTTGTTACTCGAATGGTCGAACGTGGCTATACCGACAAACAAGTGCGGCTGCTCTCCGAGTGGTACCTGCGGGTCCGCAAGTCGCAGTGAGGCAGTTGTAAGCCTCAAGCCTCAAGCTGCAGGAAAAGGCATGGGTAAATGCCTGGACTTGCAGCTTGCAGCTCACAACTTGAAGCTGCCCGGAGGGCCTAATGAGCTATGTGATCGACCGACGCCTCAATGGCAAGAACAAGAGCACGGTTAACCGTCAGCGTTTTCTGCGTCGCTACCGTGACCACATTAAAAAGGCCGTAGAAGAGGCCGTGGGCCGCCGCTCCATTACGGATATGGAACATGGCGAGCAAATCAGCATCCCTGGCCGCGATATCGATGAGCCGGTAATGCATCACGGGCGTGGTGGCAAGCAAACCGTGGTTCACCCCGGCAACAAGGAGTTTACCAGCGGCGAACATATCCCCCGGCCCCAAGGTGGATCGGGAGGTGGCGGCGGCCCTGGCAAAGCGGGGAATTCCGGCGAAGGCATGGACGAATTCGTGTTCCAGATCACTCAGGAAGAGTTCCTCGAATTCATGTTCGAAGACCTCGAACTGCCCAATCTGGTCAAACGCAACCTGACCGGCACCGACACGTTCAAAACCGTACGTGCCGGTATCAGCAACGAGGGCAACCCGTCTCGTATCAACATCATTCGTACCTTGCGCTCAGCTCACGCTCGACGCATCGCGCTGTCCGGCAGCAGCCGGGCGAAACTGCGGGAAGCCAAGGCCGAACTGGAGCGATTAAAACGCGAGGAGCCCGATAACTTCGGCGATATCAAGACCATCGAGGCCGAAATCGAGAAACTCAGCGCCCGCATTCATCGCGTGCCATTTCTCGACACCTTTGACCTCAAGTACAACCTGTTGATCAAACAGCCCAACCCCAGCTCCAAAGCCGTCATGTTCTGCCTCATGGACGTTTCAGGCTCCATGACCCAAGCCACCAAAGACATTGCCAAACGCTTTTTCATCCTTCTGTACCTGTTCCTGAAGCGTAACTACGACAAGATTGACGTAGTGTTTATTCGCCATCACACCAGCGCACGAGAGGTGGACGAAGAGGAGTTTTTCTATTCCCGGGAAACCGGCGGCACTATCGTCTCCAGCGCACTCAAACTGATGCAGGAGATCATGGCCGAACGCTACCCCACCAACGAATGGAACATCTACGCAGCCCAAGCCTCTGACGGAGACAACTGGAACGACGACTCACCCATCTGCCGCGACATTCTGATCAACCAGATCATGCCATTTGTGCAGTACTACACTTATGTAGAGATCACCCCGCGCGAACACCAGGCGCTCTGGTATGAGTACGAACGCATCAGCGAGGCGTTTTCCGACACCTTCGCTCAACAGCAACTGGTCTCGGCCGGCGATATTTATCCGGTCTTCCGTGAACTCTTCCAGCGCAGGTTAGTGACATGACCGCCAAAGAGAATAAGCGCCAACCCATCTCCACCGGCTCAGAGTGGACCTTTGACCTGATCCAGGCGTATGACCGCGAAATCGGCCGCCTGGCTGGCCGCTATGCGCTGGACACTTACCCTAACCAGATCGAAGTCATCACCGCCGAACAAATGATGGATGCCTACGCATCAGTGGGCATGCCGCTGGGTTATCACCACTGGTCCTATGGCAAACACTTCCTTAGTACTGAAAAATCCTACACTCGGGGCCAGATGGGTCTGGCCTACGAAATCGTTATCAACTCAGACCCCTGCATTGCCTATCTGATGGAAGAAAACACCATCTGCATGCAGGCACTGGTAGTAGCCCACGCCTGCTATGGCCACAACAGCTTCTTCAAGGGCAACTACCTGTTCCGCACCTGGACTGACGCCAGTTCGATCATCGATTACCTGGTATTCGCCAAGCAATACATCATGCAATGTGAGGAACGCCACGGCATCGATGCGGTGGAAGACCTGCTCGATTCCTGCCATGCCTTGATGAACTACGGTGTGGACCGCTACAAAAGGCCTGACCCGATCTCTGCCGAGGAGGAGCGCCGTCGACAAAAGGAACGCGAAGAGCACCTGCAAAAACAGATCAACGACCTGTGGCGCACCATCCCCAAAAGCGCAGACAAGCTCAGCGAGAAGGACAACGCCCGTTTCCCCGAAGAGCCTCAGGAAAACATCCTCTACTTCCTGGAAAAACACGCCCCGCTGCTGGAGCCCTGGCAGCGCGAAGTTGTACGTATCGTGCGCAAAATAGCCCAGTACTTTTATCCGCAGCGGCAAACACAAGTGATGAACGAGGGGTGGGCGACTTTCTGGCATTACACCTTGATGAACGACCTGTACGACGAAGGCCTGGTGACCGAGGGCTTTATGATGGAGTTCCTCATTTCCCACACCAGCGTGGTGTTCCAGCCTGGCTTTGACAGCCCTTACTACAGCGGTATCAACCCCTACGCGCTTGGGTTTGCGATGTATTGCGATATCCGGCGCATATGCGAACACCCGACCGAGGAGGATCGTTACTGGTTCCCGGATCTTGCGGGCAGCGACTGGCTGTCGAGCATCAAATTCGCCATGAGCAGCTTCAAGGACGAGAGTTTTATCCTGCAATACCTCTCACCCAAAGTGATCCGTGACCTGAAGCTGTTCAGCATCATGGACGACGATCAAAAAGACGACCTGCTGGTGCCAGCCATCCACGACGAAAATGGCTACCGCATCATTCGCGAAACCCTGGCCGCGCAATACAACCTGGGCAATCGCGAACCCAATATCCAGATCTGGAGCATCGACCGCCGGGGCGACCGTTCACTGACCCTGCGTCACCAGCAACATGACCGCAAACCCCTGGGCGACTCCACCGAAGAAGTTCTCAAGCACTTACACCGCTTGTGGGGCTTCGACATCCACCTGGAAACACTGCAAGGCGACCAGGTCATGAAGGTCCACCATGTCCCGCCAAAAGGCGACCACGGCGAGATTGACCGCGGTCGCCTGGATATGGGAGCCATTCACCTGTAAAGCAGGCCTCCGTTAGCACGGCACACGCGCTATCCTGTCGCGCTAACGGAGGTTTTTTATGAAGATCTATAAAGTTGGCGGCGCAGTGCGCGATCGCCTGCTGGGCAAGCCTGTCACCGATATTGACTGGGTGGTGGTGGGCGCAACAGCCGAACAAATGCAGGCCTTGGGCTATCGCCCTGTTGGCTCTGACTTCCCGGTATTTCTTCACCCCAAGACGGGTGACGAATATGCACTGGCCCGCACCGAACGCAAAAGCGGGCATGGTTATGGGGGCTTTGTTTTTCACGCCAGCCCCGACGTCACCCTCGAAGAAGACCTGATCCGTCGCGACCTGACCATCAATGCGATGGCAGAGGACGAGGCTGGCAACGTAACCGACCCTTACCATGGCCAGCGCGACCTTGAAGCCCGCATTTTGCGCCACGTTTCCCCCGCATTCGCCGAAGATCCCCTAAGAGTACTGCGCGTAGCCCGATTCGCTGCGCGCTACGCCAGCCTGGGCTTCAGCATCGCTCCCGAGACTCTGGAGCTGATGCGCCAACTGTCCCGGTCCGGCGAACTG
This sequence comes from Pseudomonas bubulae, assembly GCF_900618535.1. Lineage (GTDB taxonomy): Bacteria > Pseudomonadota > Gammaproteobacteria > Pseudomonadales > Pseudomonadaceae > Aquipseudomonas > Aquipseudomonas bubulae. The sequence goes on from NZ_UYJA01000004.1 coordinate 39,227, forward strand.
CAAGCCTTGACCCCGGAACGCTGCTGGAAGGAAATTTCCCGCGCCCTGATGGAAGATCAGCCTCAGGTTTTTATCGAAGTGCTGCGCAGCTGCGACGCTCTTGAAGTACTGCTACCCGAAGTGAACGCCCTGTTCGGCGTCCCTCAGCCCCCCGCCCATCACCCGGAAATCGACAGTGGTGTACATACCCTCAGCGTGCTGGAGCAATCGGCGCTGCACAAGCAACCGCTGACGGTTCGCTGGGCTTGTTTACTGCACGATCTGGGCAAGGGGCTTACGCCAGAGAAAGACTGGCCAAGGCATATTGCCCACGAACACAAGGGACTGCGCCTGATCAAGGCGGTCAATGAACGCTATAAGGTGCCGAGGGACTGTCAGGAGCTGGCATTGCTGGTAGGCGAATACCACACCCACGGCCATCGCGCCCTTGAGCTCAAGGCTTCGACGCTACTGGAATTGCTGCAGCGCTTCGACGTATACCGTCGGCCACAGCGGTTCGAGGAGTTTATCGTAGCGTGCGAGATGGACGCCAAAGGCCGCCTGGGCCTGGAAGACCGACCCTACCCGCAGGCCGACTACCTGCGCGGCGCGGCGCGGGCCGCCCTTTCGGTAGCGGTGCAGCCGTTACTGGAGCAGGGTTACAAGGGCCCCGAACTGGGCGAAGCACTCAAGCGCGAACGGCTCAAGGCACTACAAGCTTACAAGGATGCGGCGTAGTGCAAACCTTGTGGGAGCGGGCTTGCTCGTGATTAGGGCACCACGGTCTTTCACTCAGACCGCATCGACGCCATCGCGAGCAAGCCCGCTCCCACAAAAAAGCAGTAACCTGCAGCCCATTCAATCGACTCTCAGCCCGCCAGCATCTCCAGCGGCGTCAAGGACTCCCCCCGCCACTCGAAGGCTGCAGGCGCAAGCACCTGCTCGATCTGCGCCTCGGCCCAAATCTGCGCAAGCGTCTTGCCCACACCGGGATGAACTTTGTCTGGGGCAATCAAAGACAGCGGCCACAACACAAAAGCGTTCTTGAGGATTTCGGCACGGGGCAAGGTCAAACCGTCAAAGTTGCCCACCAGATCGCCAAAGAACAACACGTCGATATCCAGCGGCAAACCTTTGCGATCTTGAGCGTAACGCCCGTTATCAGCTTCGATCAGCTTCAAACGACGACTTAACTCAACCAGTGGAAAATCGGTTTTTGCCGACACCACGAGGTTGAAAAACGGCCCGCTCTTGATACCCACCGGCTGGCTTTCAAACACCGCCGAACAGCGCATCTCCTGCAAGAATCCGCTCAGCGCTTCCAGCCCTGCCAGCAAGTGCTTTTCACGCTCGACATTACTGCCCAGCCCGAGATAAACCTGAGTTAGCGACATCCGCGCTCAATCTCCACGCCCACCCCAGTGGCCGCCGCAACTGCGCCGGGCTTGGTCAGCTTGAGGTGCAGCCAGGGGATAGTGAACTCACTCATCAACACTTCGGCCAGTCGCTCTGCAAAGGTCTCCACCAACTGGAATTGAGCCTGCTCGGCGAACGCCTGAATTCGCGAAGAAACGCTCGCATAATCCAGCGCCAACGTCAGATCATCGCCAGCCGCAGCTGGACGGTTATCCCACGCAAAACTCAGATCAAGGCGCAGACACTGACGGATGCCACGTTCCCAGTCATAAGCACCGATTACGGTGTCAACTTCCAGGCCTTCGATAAACACTCTGTCCAAGCACTCTTCTCCGCAGCACGACAAGGGCGCAAAGCGCCGTTAGAATCAGGGCGTCCTCGCCCGGAATAGTTAGCATGTTTTGGTTACTGGCGATCCTCGCCTACCTGCTCGGCTCTCTGTCCTTTGCCATTTTGCTCAGCCGCCTGACGGGAACCCCCGACCCGCGAATGAGTGGCTCCGGCAATGCCGGCGCAACCAACATGTTGCGTCTGGCCGGCAAAAAACTTGCCGTCCTGACCTTGCTCGGCGACCTGTGCAAGGGGCTTTTGCCCGTCCTGCTGGCCAACCAACTGGATCTCTCGCTCCAGGACCAGGCCTGGATCGGCGGCTGCGCCGTTGTAGGTCACATGTACCCTGCCTACTTCCGCTTTCGCGGCGGCAAGGGTGTCGCCACGGCGGCCGGCATGCTGCTGGGACTGTATCCCCCTGCTGCACTGTTGGCAGTCGCCGCATGGCTGCTGACCTTCCAGCTGACCCGTACCAGCTCACTGGCGGCGTTGATCGCCACTCCCCTGACCCTGCCATTGCTGGCCTGGCAAGAGCCTGCCGCGCTACTGCCAATGAGCGCCTTGACGGCGCTGATTGTATGGCGCCATCGCGGCAATTTACGCGACCTGATGGCCGGGCGCGAACGGCATTTCTGAATCTTGCCCGTGAAAAATCTTCACGCCGGCTCCAGCCCCCATTCTCACAGGGGCTGCAGTTGCTCCATCGGCCAGCGTGCCTGCACGCTGATCGCCAATGATTCGTGCTGACCGGCCTGCAAGCGCTGACAACCCGCAAACGCAATCATCGCGCCATTATCCGTACAAAATTCCGGACGGGCGTAATACACATTGCCCTTCATCTCACCGAGCATTTTCTCAAGGGAAACGCGCAGCGCCTTGTTGGCACTCACCCCGCCTGCAATCACCAGGCGCTTCATGCCTGCATGCTTCAAGGCACGCTTGCACTTGATGGTCAGCGTTTCAACCACGGCCTGCTGGAACGCCAGGGAGATATCGCAACGGGTCTGCTCAGTGTCGTCGCCCTCTGCCACACAACGCTGCCAGGTGTTCAAGGCAAACGTCTTGAGGCCGCTGAAGCTGAATTGCAGGCCCGGACGGTCTGTCATGGGCCTGGGGAAGACAAAGCGTCCTGCAACGCCCTGGGCGGCCAAGCGCGCGATCTCAGGGCCACCCGGATAGTTAAGCCCCATCATCTTCGCGGTCTTGTCGAACGCTTCACCCGCGGCGTCATCCAGTGTCTCGCCCAGCAACTCGTATTGGCCGATGCCATCAACGCGAACCAGCTGCGTATGACCGCCCGAGACCAACAAAGCGACGAACGGAAATTCCGGAGGTTGCTCTTCCAGCATAGGGGCCAGTAAATGGCCTTCCATGTGATGCACGCCAAGGGCCGGAATGCCCCAGGCAAACGCCAGCGCCTGGGCGCAAGAAGCCCCAACCAGCAGGGCTCCAACCAATCCCGGGCCCGCCGTATAGGCAATTGCGTCGATCTCGGTAGGCACACAGTCGGCCTCGGCCAGCACCTGACGAATCAACGGCAGCATTCGCTTGACGTGATCTCTGGAAGCCAGCTCCGGTACCACACCGCCATAGGCGCGGTGAAGGTCGATCTGGCTGAACAGTGCATCGGCCAAAAGCCCGCGTTCACTGTCGTATAGCGCGACGCCGGTTTCGTCGCAGGAGGTTTCTAATCCCAGTACTAGCATGGGTTTACGCCTTGTAGAGGCTAAATTCGAAGGCGCGCATAATAGTCGCCACTCCCGCCCCCGGCCAGCGGTTTTCGATCAGAGGCTTTGCATTCCGGGCGATGAGGGGTTAACATCCGCAACCCTTAAAAACCGACGTCTTCCAACGCGATTTTGCCTTGAGACGTTGACCCCGGTAATGAATGAAGGTAGCTCTGGATGCCAGCCGTCAAAGTAAAAGAGAACGAACCCTTCGACGTAGCTCTGCGTCGTTTCAAGCGCTCCTGCGAAAAAGCCGGTGTTCTGGCTGAAGTTCGCAGCCGCGAATTTTACGAGAAGCCGACTTCTGAGCGTAAGCGTAAAGCAGCAGCTGCTGTTAAGCGTCACGCGAAGAAAGTTCAGCGCGAGCAGCGCCGCGCCGTTCGTCTGTACTAATACACAGACGTTCGTTGCACGCTTCTGCCAAGCCCGGCCTAAAGCCGGGCCGTAGGCAGTTGTTGCAAGTTACATGCTTTATCGTCAAGGCCGCAGATGCGACCGCGACAAGCGTTACAACACGTCAGACCTGGCCTAATAGCCAGCGGTGCACGTCTTTACTGACGAGCCTTCCAAGGCTACCGACGAGCACACCTCTCTGATTATCCTTAAAGACGATCAGCCCAAGGCACCTCTCCAGTGCCTGCTTATGAGCTATCCGAGACCAGCCATTGGTCAGTGCCGGACTCAGAGCGTGACATTTATCGATCCCGTCGACTCTGATTAATATGAGTAGAGCGGATTTCGACAGATACACTTCCCCGAGATAATTGAGCAGACGCCCCACGATCGAGCAGAGCTTTTGCCTGCACGCACGATGACCAAGCTCTTTATTCGGACCCAATTCTGCGCAGTGATGACGAGAACGCCATGGCCGGGTTAATCCCCCAGAGCTTTATTGACGACCTTCTGAACCGTACCGATATCGTCGATGTCGTCAGCTCGCGCGTGCAAATGAAGAAAGCTGGCAAGAACTACACCGCCTGCTGCCCCTTCCACAAAGAAAAAACCCCGTCGTTCAGCGTCAGCCCGGACAAGCAGTTCTATTACTGCTTTGGCTGCGGCGCTGGCGGTAACGCCCTCGGCTTCATCATGGATCATGACAACCTGGACTTCCCCCAGGCTGTCGAAGAACTGGCCAAAGCTGCCGGGATGGAAATCCCACGGGAAGAAAGCGGCCGGGCGCACAAACCTCGGCAACCGACTGACTCCCCGCTGTACCCGCTTCTTACTGCAGCTGCTGACTTTTATCGCCAGGCCTTGAAAAGCCATCCGGCACGAAAAGCAGCGGTGGACTACCTGAAAGGCCGAGGCCTGACCGGCGAAATCGCTCGCGACTTCGGCTTGGGCTTTGCGCCACCAGGCTGGGACAACCTCTACAAACACCTGAGCAGTGACACGCTGCAACAAAAAGCCATGATCGACGCTGGCCTGCTGGTCGAAAACGCCGAGACCGGCAAGCGTTACGACCGCTTTCGCGACCGGGTAATGTTTCCGATCCGCGACAGCCGTGGCCGCATCATCGCTTTTGGTGGCCGGGTGCTCGGCGACGACAAGCCCAAATACCTGAACTCCCCGGAAACCCCGGTCTTTCACAAAGGCCAGGAACTGTACGGGCTGTTCGAAGCACGCAAGTTCAATCGCAGCCTCGACGAAATCATCGTGGTTGAAGGCTATATGGACGTCATTGCCCTGGCCCAGCAAGGCCTGCGCAATGCTGTCGCGACACTGGGCACCGCTACCAGCGAAGAGCACATGAAGCGCCTGTTTCGCGTGGTACCCAGCGTATTGTTCTGTTTTGACGGCGACCAGGCCGGCCGCAATGCGGCATGGCGCGCACTTGAAGCCACGCTGCCCTGCCTGCAGGACGGGCGCCGCGCACGCTTCCTGTTTTTGCCCGAGGGTGAAGACCCGGACACCCTGGTGCGCTCTGAAGGCACCGATGCTTTCAAGGCCCGTATCAACCAGCATGCCCAGCCGCTGGCAGACTACTTCTTCCAGCAATTGACCGAAGAAGCCGACCCTCGCTCGCTCGAAGGCAAGGCCCATATGGCCACGCTGGCAGCACCGCTGATCGACAAAGTCCCGGGCGCCAACCTGCGGACCCTGATGCGTCAGCGCCTGAGCGAAATAACCGGCCTTACCAGCGAAACCGTCAGCCAGTTGGCACAAAATACGCCCGCAAAAATCCAGGCACAGCCAACCTATGACCCGGGCATTGATTACGATGCAATGCCCGACTACAGCGACTTCCAGCAACCGGACATGTACATCCCCCAACAGGAATGGACCCCGAAAAAGACTGGCGCTGGCGGCAAAAAGTGGGAAAACAAACCCTGGGACAAAAAAGGCAAGCGCGGCGCCGAACGCGAGCAGGCCTGGATCCCGGTAGGTGTTGAACCCCCGACCCTGACAGCCCTGCGCACCCTGCTGCATCACCCGCAACTGGCCAAAAAAGTTGAGGACGCCGGGCACTTTGCTGCAGAAGACCAGACTAATAATCAACTACTGATTGCTCTGGTCGAGGCTGTACAGAAAAATCCTAAGCTAAGCTCTATTCAGCTACTGTCCCGCTGGCACGGCACTGAACAGGGCCGTTTGCTGCAAAGACTGCTGGAAAAGGAATGGCTAATTGATGCCGATAACCTTGAACAACAGTTTTTCGACACCATAACTAGCCTGTCAGCTCGCCAACGCGAGCGAAATCTAGAGCAACTTCTTCGAAAAGCACGTCAAGGCGAGCTAAGTAGCGAGGAAAAAAATCAGTTACGCGACCTTTTAAGTCGCAATAATCCTGCATCAAACCCGACCTCAACTGGCGCGTGAGGTCATAGCTAAGGTATAATCCTCGGCTTGTTTTTTGCCCGCCAAGACCTTCAGTGGATAGGGTGTTATGTCCGGAAAAGCGCAACAGCAGTCTCGTATCAAAGAGTTGATCACCCTCGGCCGTGAGCAGAAGTATCTGACTTACGCAGAGGTCAACGACCACCTGCCCGAAGATATTTCAGATCCGGAGCAAGTGGAAGACATCATCCGCATGATTAATGACATGGGGATCCCCGTACACGAGAGTGCTCCGGATGCGGACGCCCTTATGTTGGCCGATGCCGACACCGACGAAGCAGCAGCTGAAGAAGCGGCTGCAGCGTTGGCGGCAGTAGAGACCGACATTGGTCGTACTACCGACCCTGTGCGCATGTATATGCGTGAAATGGGCACGGTAGAACTGCTGACACGTGAAGGCGAAATCGAAATCGCCAAGCGTATCGAAGAAGGCATCCGTGAAGTGATGGGCGCAATCGCGCACTTCCCTGGCACGGTTGACCATATTCTCTCCGAGTACACTCGCGTCACCACCGAAGGTGGCCGCCTGTCTGACGTCCTGAGCGGTTATATCGACCCGGACGACGGTATTGCGCCGCCAGCAGCCGAAGTACCTCCTCCTGTCGACACCAAGGTGAAAGCCGAAGGTGATGACGAAGAGGACGACAAGGAAGATTCCGGCGAAGACGAGGAAGAGGTCGAAAGCGGCCCTGATCCGATCATCGCGGCCCAGCGCTTTGGCGCTGTTTCCGATCAGATGGAAATCGCTCGCAAGGCCCTGAAAAAGCACGGTCGCGGCAGCAAGCAGGCAATTGCCGAGCTGGTTGCACTGGCTGAGCTGTTCATGCCGATCAAACTGGTTCCGAAGCAATTCGAAGGCCTGGTTGAGCGTGTTCGCAGCGCCCTGGAGCGTCTGCGTGCACAAGAGCGCGCAATCATGCAGCTGTGTGTACGTGATGCACGCATGCCGCGCACCGATTTCCTGCGCCTGTTCCCGGGCAACGAAGTCGACGAAAGCTGGAGCGATGCGCTGGCCAAAGGCAAAAGCAAATATGCTGAAGCCATTGGTCGCCTGCAACCGGACATCATCCGTTGCCAGCAAAAGCTCTCTGCTCTGGAAGCAGAAACCGGCTTGAAGATTGCCGAGATCAAGGACATCAACCGTCGTATGTCGATCGGCGAGGCCAAGGCCCGCCGCGCGAAGAAAGAAATGGTTGAAGCCAACTTGCGTCTGGTGATCTCCATCGCCAAGAAGTACACCAACCGTGGCCTGCAGTTCCTCGATCTGATCCAGGAAGGCAACATCGGCTTGATGAAAGCGGTAGACAAGTTTGAATACCGCCGCGGCTACAAATTCTCGACTTATGCCACCTGGTGGATCCGTCAGGCGATCACTCGCTCGATCGCCGACCAGGCCCGCACCATCCGTATTCCGGTGCACATGATCGAGACGATCAACAAGCTCAACCGTATTTCCCGTCAGATGTTGCAGGAAATGGGCCGTGAACCGACCCCGGAAGAGCTGGGCGAACGCATGGAAATGCCTGAGGATAAAATCCGCAAGGTATTGAAGATCGCTAAAGAGCCGATCTCCATGGAAACCCCGATCGGTGATGACGAAGACTCCCATCTGGGTGACTTCATCGAAGACTCGACCATGCAGTCGCCAATCGATGTTGCTACCGTTGAGAGCCTTAAAGAAGCGACACGCGACGTACTCGGCGGCCTCACAGCCCGTGAAGCCAAGGTACTGCGCATGCGTTTCGGTATCGACATGAATACCGACCACACCCTTGAGGAGGTTGGTAAACAGTTCGACGTTACCCGTGAGCGGATTCGTCAGATCGAAGCCAAGGCGCTGCGCAAGCTGCGCCACCCGACGAGAAGCGAGCATTTGCGCTCCTTCCTCGACGAGTGACAACAAAACCCCCGGCCCTGCCGGGGGTTTTGCTTTACAGCTAAAAACCTCCTGCTCCCTCCCCTCTGCCACAGCCCGACTACACTGGATGCATCCAGGTGTATTGAAGGGATGCGTATGTCACGCTTGCTGGCTACCCTGCTTCTGTCACTTCTCGTTTGGACCTCTGGCGCCCAAGCCCTGACGTTCACCGATGAAGAACAGCAATGGCTCAAGGAGCACCCCGAACTGCTCCTCGGCATCGATACCACATGGCCGCCTTTTGAGTTCCTCAACGCACAGGGCACCTATACAGGCCTCGCTGCCGACTATGTAAACCTGATCACCAACCAGTTGGGCGTAAGCGTCAAGCAAGTCGCTGCGTCAAGCTGGAGCGAAGTCCTGGAGCAAACCAAGGAAGGCAAACTCGACTGGTTACCCGGCGTCATGTCGACCCCCGAGCGCCAAAAACGCCTGGCATTTACCCGGCCCTATCTGGACTTCCCCATTGTCATCCTCGCCCACAAGGGCGGCGCGGCGCCTAAAAATATCCAGGAACTCTACGGCCTCAGAGTGGGTGTAATTGAAAACTACGCCCCCCACGAATTGCTGCGCGCTCAACACCCTGATCTCAACATCGTCGCCCTGCCCAACGTCAGCTCGGCGTTGCAGGCTCTGGCCACGGACCAGGTAGATGCCATGGTGGGTGATCTGGCTTCCAGCGTATGGAGCTTGCGCCAGCTCAAGCTCGATGGCCTGTACGTCAGCGGGGAAACCCCGTATCGCTTTCAATTGGCCATGGCCGTTCCTAAAAACCAGACCGTTCTGCTAGGACTGCTGGACAAGGTGCTGGCCAATATAAGCCCGAGTGAAACCCAGCGCATTCAGCAGCACTGGGTAGGCGATATCAACGATTACCGACCCCTGTGGCGCACCCTGCTGCTCTATGTTCTGCCTGGCATACTGCTGCTGATCATCATTTTGTTCGTAGTCATCCGCATCAACCGACGCCTGAGCTCCGAGATTTCCCGGCGAACCACCCTCGAACAGGAACTGCGCAGCAGCGAGGATCACTACAAGGGGTTGATTGAAAGCCTTTCGGCTATTGCCTGGGAAGCACAGCTGGACAACGACACCTATACCTATGTATCCCCCCAGGCCGAAGCCTTGCTCGGCTATCCAGTCTCTGACTGGCTAAGCCCGGGGTTCTGGAAACGGGTTGTTCACCCCGATGACCTGCCCAGAATCCAGGCCTGGCGTAAAAAAGAGATCAGCGCAGGCCACGATCACAGCTTGGACTATCGTGTGATCACCGCAGAGGGCAACATCCTCTGGCTACGGGACATTGCCAGTATCACGACCCACAATCAGCAAGCCGTGGTTCGCGGCTTGCTGATCAATATCAGCGAAACCAAGCAGACTGAAGAAGCCTTGCTTCTTTCCGAAGAAAAGTTTGCCAAAGCTTTTCATGCATCGCTGGACGGCCTTTTACTGAGCCGTCAAAGCGATGGCCTGATACTCGAGATCAACGAAGGTTTCAGCCGGGTCATCGGCTATGACAGTGCCAGTGCCTTGTACCACTCAACCCTGGAACTGCAATTGTGGGTCGACCCCCATGAGCGCCGTGAATTGCTTGCGGTCCTGGAAAAAAACGGCTTTGTGCGCGACTTCACCTGCCATATCCGACATAAGGACGGGCAAGTTCGCCTCTGTGAAATCTCCAGCTACCCGTTGCTGATCGGCGCCGACGACTGCATTTTGACCATCGTCCACGACATTACCGAACGGCATCAGATGCAGGAAAAACTTCTGCAAACAGCCACCGTGTTCGAGAGCACGGCCGAAGGCATCATCTTTACCGATCCCGAGCAAAAAATTACCGCGGTCAACCGGGCCTTCGGCGAAATCACCGGTTACTCCGAAAGTGAAGTCCTGGGCCAGACGCCGCGCATGCTGGGGTCTGGCCGACACGACAAACTGTTCTTTGCAACCATGTGGTACCAGCTATCGACCGCTGACAACTGGCAGGGCGAAATCTTCAACAGACGCAAAAACGGTGAAATCTACCCTAGCTGGATGACCATCAGCGCCGTGCGCAACAACAATGATGTGGTGACACATTTCGTCGCCGTATTTTCTGATATTTCCACCCTCAAACTGGCCCAGGAACGCCTTGATCACCAGGCCCACCACGACCCGCTGACCAACCTTCCCAACCGTTTGCTGTTTGAAAGCCGGGTGCGCCAGGTACTCTCCGATCAGCGGCGCAATGATCAACAGAGCGCGGTGCTGTTTCTGGACCTTGATCGCTTCAAGAACATCAATGACAGCCTCGGGCACCCTGTGGGCGATCAGTTGCTGAGGGGCATCGCAGCCCGCCTCACCGAACAATTGCGCGACATCGACACGGTCGCCCGTCTTGGCGGCGATGAATTTATCGTCCTGCTGCCTGGGCTCAAACACCCGGAAGATGCACAGAAGATTGCCGAAAAGCTGCTGAACAGCTTCAACGAACCCTTTCTGACCGACGAAAGCGAACTGTTTATCAGCGCCAGCGTCGGTATCAGCATCTACCCGGATGATGGCGACGACGTGGCCACACTGATCAAAAATGCCGATATCGCGATGTACCACTCCAAACTCAAAGGGCGCAATCGCGTCGAACGTTACAGCCACGACCTTAACTCCCAGACCAGTGCCCGCATCCTTCTGGGCCAGGAACTGCGCCGCGCCCTGGAGCGAGGCCAGGTCTCACTGCTGTATCAGCCCAAAGTCCGGTTGCGCGACCATACGCTGGCTGGCGCCGAAGCACTGTTGCATTGGAACCACCCTCTACTCGGAGGAATCTCACATGAGCGCTTGATTCATCTGGCAGAAGAAAACGGCATGATCATTCAAATTGGTGACTGGATGCTCGAGCGTGCGTGCCAGCAACTGTGCTCATGGAATCAACTGTACAAGCCCTTTGGACCCATCTCGGTCAACCTTGCCAGCGCCCAATTACACCAGCCGGGGCTGATGGCGCACATTCAGCAACTGCTCGAAACCTGCAAGCTCAAACCCGAGAGCCTGAAACTGAAAATCACCGAAACTTTTCTCACCGGCCAGACCGAAGCGGCATTTGATGCCCTGCATCGGCTCAAACAACTGGGAGTAAAACTGTCCATCGACAATTTTGGTACTGGCAACTCGTCCCTCAGTTACCTGAAGCGCTTGCCGTTGGACACGTTGAAAATCGACCCGTCATTTGTACATGGCTTGCCCGACGACCCCCATGATGCTGCCATCGTGCATGCCATCATCGCGCTGGGGCACAGCATGCACTTCACCATCATTGCCGACGGTGTTCAAAACCGGGAACAACAGATTTTCCTGGCGCAGGCAGGTTGCGAACTGATCCAGGGCGAGATCGTCAGCCCGCCGTTACTTCCCGAAAAATTTGCAGCAACTTTCCTTCACCTGGCAATTTCAGATCTTTCGGATAGCACTACTTAGAAACCATCGTTATAATCCGCCACCTACTGAGGGCCTATAGCTCAGTTGGTTAGAGCAGGGGACTCATAATCCCTTGGTCGTAGGTTCGAGTCCTACTGGGCCCACCATACAAAACAAAGGCTTACGCTTAACGGCGTAGGCCTTTTTTGTTTTTTGACGAAAATTCTTAACGAATTGCTCAACGAATGCAGCCTGTGCCTATTCCCTGACAATTTGAGGGACCTCATTGATGGCACGTAGCCATTCTCGGAGCTATAATGGGAAAAAACGCAAAATCAGGGACGAAAATGACACCTCCTCCATTACTCCTGTTTCCTGCCTTGCCTAGCACTCTTGCTCGACAGGAATGTCTTCTACGCAGCAGTCACGACCACTTTAGTAACTGGAGTCGAATATGCTAAACCCTACGACCATATCATTGGCGATCATTGGCTTCGCACTTCTCATATATCTCCAGCACCAATTAAACCAAAATAATGGCCGCAAAGTAATAATCACCCTATGCGCCCTAGCAGTCTTATTCGCAGTATCGATAGGATGGGTCAAGCTCATATACAACAGCCCTGAAAATATTTCAAATAGAGCAGAAGTTCGCGCACAAGAAAAGAAAGAAAAAGATGCTGAAACCGCTCACAACATGTGCAACAACTCTATCTTGGCATACCTAACATCTAGAGACTTCGTAGAGCGCCGTTTAAAATCTCCAAGTACCGCTGAGTTCCCGTCATTCAGTGCCATACAATCAGTCTCACTAGGAAACTGCAAGTTTCAGGTGAGAGCCTACGTAGATGCTCAAAATGGTTTTGGAGCCACAACAAGGACACCATATCAAGCAACACTTGAATATATTCCTAAAGAACAATCATGGAAATTGTTAAATTTAGAAATCTAACAGGCATCTACGCCACCTTTTTATAGATATTAGGCCCACATCACGCCTGGATAAGGTGAGGCATCCCTGTTTGGCACCGGCTTAGTAGTCTGCGCAATGCCGCGCACCAGCGCGTTATAGCGGCTCTTCGGTCCACTCTTGCAGTGTCCCATGTGCGAAGTCAGCCAACCTCCGTGTTTCGCTAGCCAGCGCCTGGGCGGCATAGATTCAGCGGCCTCGATTGCCCATAGAAGTAGCTGTTCGTCGCTGGGTTGATCGTCATCTTCAAACTCGACTGCATCCTCAGGAACCATATTGTCCTGCACTCCTGGTATTGCCCGACCGGATTAGGATCGGGCGTCTAGATCAGATATGCCCAGCGGTTGCCAGCCCCATGCCCAGGTTCTGGCGAGTGCCAATCAGATTGTTCAGCGAGCTGACATTACCTAAGTCCAGATCCGTGATTTGCTCCAGCGCAGAACGAACACCAGCAAGCGTGACATAGCGCCCGGCTTCCTGAGCTGAATTGAAAGCTTGGGTGAACTCATCGGTATGAGCCTCGATCAACGGCTTCAACTTAGCGACCAAAGCGGAAATAGCCTTGCGATGATTTACTAGCCGTTCGATAGCTGCGATTGCATCAGCGACTTGCGCGGTGGCGGTATCCACTTTCGCTTGTTGCGCCTCGACTTCGGCCTGTAAGTGCAGGGCTTCCAGGCGAAGGTTTAGGCGTTTGGTTAGCCGGGCGGTGGTATCAATTTGATCCTCTAGCGCCGCCACGTCTTCACCAGCTCGGCAAGCTGACTCCCATTGTTCATTGAGGGACGCTAGCAACAGTTCGGCGTCGATTAGTTGCTGTTCATGCTGGGCGATCAATTCGACAGCGCTCATGCGCGGGCCTCCAGGCGAACCATGATGACCCCTAGGCTGGCCTCGATCAGAGCCATACGGTGCAGCAGGCTTTGCAGCAGATTGCGGTTACTGGTGCCCACAGGACGCCCAGGCTTACGGATTTCATCAGCCATTAGAAAGCTCTCCCGGAAAAGTACTCGTTAAAGTCAGGGGTGAGCTTTTCAATGATTGGCGCAGGTTGGGCCGCAAGTTTTGCTAATGCCTGAGCATTGCTTCCCATCCCTTTAGCTACTGTTTCTCCAAACTTATCGCTAACAATCTTTCGATTAGCCTCAATATTTTCTGATTTAAGGAAAGCCAGGTCCGACTTGATAGACGCAATGTCTTTTGTCAAACCTTCAAGAAGTCCAACCAATGTTTCCAAGTCGCGAGGACTAAGCGAAGCTGAAGCGTTTACAAGCTGTCGAGCCATGTTGATTTACCTACATATAATTAATTAAGTCCGCTTATTATATCGCAAGTAAAAACACGCCTATTCATCTCTGGAATAACACCAAATATGCTTAGCTAGCTATCTATGTGGCGATATATCGGCCAGGATTTAGATAAGAATGTATGGCGTGCCGCGTGTGCCGGGTTTTTCGACATTCATTATCTTTCTGAAAAATAAATATTGATATTTCACTACTTATATTTTTTTGAAAGTTTGGGGTATCTCAGATAACCCGGCACAAGCGGCACACATTGCACAAAAGAAAAGGGGCCGCGATGGCCCCTTCTTGTTATTGCTGTTGAATGCTCCAACCTGGACGAATCTCCAGGCCACTTACATACTTCCCATGTCGATCACGTGTACGCCCGAAGCCTAGCCGCTCCAACCTATCTACAAAAGATTTCTGCTTAACCTTCTGACCGATACCCTGATCAGACGCCCAACTCGTGAACGTGTCATACAGCTTTTGAGATCCGACCTTCCCTAATGCGCTCCGCTCACACACATCATCGACGAACTGGGCCACCTGATCAGCCTCTAGGCGCCATTCCTCTTTAGCTTGGCGACTACTCTCAGGATCAGTAAACCCGCGCCCCAGTGCCTCGCTATAAGCAGCCAAAGACATGTTGAGAATGCCGGGAAGCTCAGCTAGCAGCTTCTCTTTGAGCATCGGGTCTGTCTGGCCCAAGCTGGCGTCGAACTTCCTGTTGAAGCGAATGACCAGAGCACGCCGGAACAAGGCATCGGAAAAGTCCCGCGTGTGCGGCATGTGGTTCGTACCAAACCAGCAAGTGGCATATGGGCGCATCACAAACGGGTCCTGGAACTTATGCTCAACCGTCGCAGGCTCGCCCGACACAATGCCCTTCAACGCCGCGTCAGCGATTATCTCACCTTCCCGGATCTCGGTAACGATGTTGGCTAGCTTCATATGCAGATGCGCACGAGAAAAAGCACGGTCGAACTGCGAAGGCTGCACACCGGATACATTCTCAGACCCTAGCAACGCCTCCAGCACCGACAACAGGACGGATTTACCGTTGCTGCCACCACCGATGAGCATAATGAATCGCTCATGCCTGCAATGCGTCATCAGCGTATACCCAAGCATTTCCAACAGCGCCCGCGCCTTGTCCTTACCATCGCTGTCAGGCTCGAAAATCTCACCCAGAAACTGAGAGAAGCGAGGTGCAGCGGCTTCAGGCTGGTACTCAATTGGAACTTGAGTGGTTCGATACTCCAGCTTGTTATGAGGCTCAAGCTCCCATTCACCCGTCAAATCATGCCGCACCAGAGCCCCAGACAGGCAATTCACAGACTCCGGGTCACCCAAGTTGAAGTCGTGGTCTTTGGTATAAATATCGGTTTTGAAAACATCCGCCACGTTATTAACCACGTTTGCTGTAATCGCGGTATGCGGTGCGAGCGCCGATTGAACCAACTGCTTTACCGCTCGATCCTCAGCAACCCTCCAGACACCACGCTCCAGCCACTCATAGACCAAGGGCCCAGTTGCCAGGATGTTATCTGACCCGACAGAGGCCAAAACACGCTGAGCCAACTCAAGATGATCCTCGTGATCGTCATCATTCGCAGCAGGCTTTAACTCGCGCAAAGCGCCCAGGGCGATTCCCGTTTGCTGCTTGATCACTCTGAGCAGTCGTTCACGCTCGATAGGGCTCCGGGACGAAGCCTCTGCCACGAGCCTTTCAATATCGGACGACTCGCTCTCTTCACTGAGTAATTTCACGTCCGCGCTGATTTCTGAATATAGCCGTAACGGGACTGGTGCATATCCTTTGCGGCGCGCCCCCTCAATCATTCCCGCCAGCTCTACACCCAATAGCGCCGACGCACGCTCTGCGCCTCGTTGTTTTGCCACTTCAGGAGCTACGGCAGAAAAAACCAGATGAATCAGTTGATCGTCGGCACCCTTTGCCACCAATCGCCCAACAATACGCAAAGCATTTTCGTGAACGCTCTCACCCTGCAATAACTCAGCTAACAGCTCTGTGTGATCACTGCTGCCACGCTCTCCAGATTCGTTAGCGGCGCTTCGTTGTGGCTCCTTGAACGTGCCCAGCCATGCCGAGAACTCAGCCCACGTGTAACGCTGACCGCCCTCATGAACAATGCTCGATCTTACCGGCTGAGCTTTTGTGTGGTTGAACCCAGGCAGACGCATTACACGCGGCAAGTCGTGAATGCTCTTGTCACTGTCTACTAGCGCAATCAACTTGCGCTGTGCGGCGTCAAACTCATTCAGCGGCACGCCATCAACGCACCAATAGGCATGATGCTTACCGGGTGACGACTCGACAATGATCGACGGGGAAAATGGGACAGCCGCCAACCTATCGAGGTGGTCGTCGATGATGTCGAAGTCCACATACAAGGCTCGGACGCGGGTAATGCTAGCGGCGTCATGCCCTCCCGCATTCACAACAGCGTATGCGCCCCACCCAGCAATATTTTTCGCCTGCAAGTCATACAAAGAGTTTGCCTTGCGTGCCCCTTGCATCGGGTGGATAGCTCGATAGTGCCAATCTTGCGGTTGCGAATCGGGGTCTAACAGCGCCAAGAATCGCAAAGCCTCATCAACGTCCGGCAACAGCTTTTGTGCAGTGATAGTCATTGCAAACCCCCATGGTAGCTGGCGATTATTTGCACACGTTCAGCCTCAATCAGACCGGCAAGCGCTTTGCCTGAATTGAAGGCAGCCACATAACGTCGATTGACCTCAACCACATCAAGTGGGGCGGACTTAAGAAGATCAAAAGCGTCCACGAAGACGCTAATTGCGAGCGCATCGTCGTTATCGTTAGCACTGATCAACGAGGCGTTACCGATCATTTGATACAGGCCTGCAAGGGCTTTCACTTGCGTGATTTGCTGAGCATTCATGCCACAAGCTCCTTTTGTTGAGCCAATCGAACCAACACGTAAACAGCAACACGCGGATGAATACGGCCGAAGCGATCAGAGAGGTTTCGACGCTGGGTCAAAATCTCGTGCCCTTGCTCTCGCAACTCAATCACACGAGCGGCTGGCATCATGACGCTATAGCGATCTCGCAACTCAAAGGTGCTTGCGGGATGATCAATCAGCACGGCTAGGACACGCTGCCGTTGGGCATAGGCACTGGTAGCCTGAAGATCCATCGTTTTTTCAGGGCAATCCAAGGGCGCCCCCATATCGCAGGGTTGTTTAATCTCCATGATTAAGCCGCCTTTTGTTGCTTGGCGAAATACTGGGCTACTTGTTCGCGTGACCATCGAACGGCTCTGCCAATGCGAAGCGGTTGCGGAAAGTCAGACCGACTAGATACCCGCCACCAAGTGGTGCGACTCACAGCATAAAGCTTGCAGTAAAACTCTGCGGGGTGATGCGGAATGTTAAAATCAAGCATCGGATCTCCTTTGATCGCGAAGCCCGGAAAACCTGTTGACGGGGGGCCGTTGATTGCCTAACCTGCGTCATGTGGATACATGCTTTACCGGGTAAAACTAAAGTTATGTTTCGTTTTTCCCAAAATACGACTCCCCAAGACTAGACCTCTTGGGTTTCGTGTTTCTGGAACACACTCATTGTAACATGGGTAAAAACAGCCAAATTTCAGTTTAAAGTCACTCAACGACTACTCAGTCGCGCTTACTCGTAACTCCTTGATTTACTTAATCTAACGATCACTCGGTCAATTTATTGCGTGCGCCATATGTCGCATTTTTGACTTTGTCGTGTCGCATTAGCAGTAAGCCTCTGAACTATCACCTCCCTACACCCATCAGCGCGCTATGAACATGGGGAGATCTTATGGGACGCAAGAAGTCTTGGCGAAAGGGATAAATCGGCGACTAATCCCCCACAAGCAGACGCTCCAAATGAAGCTCCCAACGCGGATGTGCATGTAGGTGCTTCTTCCTTAGCTTCCAAATATCAGCTACCGACTTTGCCTCCATATTCAGTTGTGCGGCTAGAATGTCGCTTCCTGACTGCACACCTTCAGTAGCATCGTTGCGAGTGGGCTTTATACCGGCGCGCCTCAGTGCCTCCAGCGCTAGGCAAATCGTAAAGTTCCGCTTAAGGTCGGGCGGCTTGCCTTGTCGAGTTGGTCGTGGTCGTCCACCGCGCAGCACTTCAGCGATAAATACGCGGAAATACTCCGGTACCGGCTCCCCCCTCTCCACGTATGGAGCTGCGAACCGCGTTGCCTCATCCCATGCGTTCTGGTCGGTCTTAGCGGCCTCGATCAAATCCACGCCATCGACGTATGCACGCGTGACACCCTCAACTTTACGCCACGAGATAGACCGGACGTGCATCGGATAACCGTCCCAGTCCACGGGTTTACTAGGAAGAACACGGGAGAACATCGCCAGGACTCGGGCGGTAACTGCTACTGGGTCAAACGGTTGCTCTAGCAGCTTCTGGCGCTCTTGCAGGCGCGCCATTTCCTCAAATCGCCAGCTCATTGACGTACCACGCTACGTGTCGATAACTGCACCACTTCCGCACTCTGCGGCACTCCCGCCAACTCATCCAGATAGCGCGCCCACCTGTCTAAATCCACACGTTTTTCCGGTAGATAGTTCCACCGGTCATAGTGCTTTGCTTGCACACCTGACCGACCATGCGACAGTAACCATGCACGGCGCTCCTGATTCACCCCCAGCGCGGCTAGGTGCGTTTCGATGGTTGCGCGCAACGTGCGCCAAGTGAAACGGCGGGTCTCCCCCTTTGTCGAAAGCTGATCGCCAAGCGCTGAGAAAATATCTAGTGCAGTACCGGGTGTAATGCTGACTTTTCCACGCAGAGAGAACGGCCCAGGTGCTTTGCCTGCCTCTTGAAGCGCTAATAGCGGCGACAGGATTTCACAGAGTCGCTGAGTCATCGGCAACAGATGCTCACGCGGTGGAGTCCCTTTACCGCCCTTGAGGTCGATCAAGCGCATCACCTCACCATGTTCACCATCGTCGTAAAGGTCATCCCAAGTGACACGGCAAAGCATCTCTACCCGTTGCCCAGCTAGATAAAGCATTGCCCTTGCGATTGCACGGCGGCGCTCAGGCAAATCCTCAACGGCTAGAACAACCGCTTTCAATTCTTCCTTAGTCAGCGCCCAAGTGTTCGCCTGATTGGCGCCTTCAATAGTCGGCACATCACGCGCAGGATTTGTTTTGAGTCCGTATTGAACAGCGTCACCAGCACGAAGCGGGTTTAGGTCGCTCGCAAGCCCGAACGAAAACGCAGCTTGAAGGTAAGAGCGCAACTTATCAGCCTGCCGCTTCTTACCGTTGGTTGCTGAAGCCTTGGTCAAGCGCGTCCCCCGCCCTTTACTGGCGACTGATCGAGTCAGGCAGCGACGCAGGATGTTCGCAACATCGCTGGGTTCGACTTCCTTGGCCTTGCATTGCGACAATTCCAGGAATGGATCGAGAACATCCAGCTTTAGCGCTCCGCGCACAGCCCTGGCGCTGGACTTGCCCCTACGCTCCATATCGTCAACGTAGGCATTCAGCATTTGAGCCAACGTTCCCTGCCTTGCCTCAACATCCGCAGCACGTTGGGTTAGGCGTTGACGCTCATCTTCCGCTTTCTGATAGTCATCAATAGTCGGGAAGGCTCGAATCTCCAACGACTTCGCAGCGGCATAGGCTCGCCACTCAACCAGCGTTTTTTCGGAATAGTTCCCCAGCTTTAGCCGCTCCTGCTTTTTCTCTCGGCGCAGACTCAGATAGACCAACACGCCAGTAGCTCGGCGCTCAAAGAGAAGAGAACCCGTCCCTTTCCCTTCTAAGGCCTCAGAAAGCGTGGTTTTCAATGCTGTTATCTTGCTGTGAACCAGTTTCTGCGCCATTTTCAGCCCTATTCCTTTCTTAACGAATTGCTCAACGAATCATAGCAACTCTAGAGGATTTCAGGAAACAACGAGAAACGTAAAATCAAGCTATTAGCCCTATAAATAGGGACTTTCATATTTCACGAGGTAGCTCCAGATCACTAATCTTGTGACTCATAATCCCTTGGTCGTAGGTTCGAGTCCTACTGGGCCCACCAAACTCAAAGCCGCGCACTGCGCGGCTTTTGTGTTTCCGGGGTTTGGGATTTTGCTTTTCAAAACGCCCAGAAAACCGGTTTGCGTCCACAAAACGTCCACAGGCCAGCTCTATAGTCCTTTCGTCGGCTTACCCTGCATCCCAGGTTAGACAGTGAGCCGATTAGCCGGCATTATCGGCTCACTATATGAGCCGAATATATTCATTAATCGGCTCATAGACGAGTAAAGCCCATGAACGATTCCCCCTGGATCTGGCAACAGCCCGGCTGGCCAAACTTTAGCTGGCAAGCTGAGATGCTTAACCCGCTATTGCGTGCCTGTACCCAGGCTCAGGGCCGTTTGCTGGGGATGATTGGCGCTGTCGGAAGTGATAATGAAGCGCTCAACAGCCTGGACACCATGCTGCAAAACATCGTTACCTCATCAGCCATTGAGGGCGAACAGCTGAATGCAGGCTCTGTACGTTCATCCCTGGCTCGCCGCATGGGGCTGACCGGAACAGGTCGCACAACTGCACGCTCCGAAGGCTTGGCACAATTGTTGTTCGATGCCACAAGTGCGCATCAACGCTTGCTGGATCTTGAACGCCTCTATAAGTGGCACTGCTGGCTGTTCCCCGGCGAGGACAAGCTGTTGGCCCGCCCACTGCACACTGGCACGCTGCGCGGCGAAGAACCCATGCAGGTAGTATCCGGGCCCCTCCACCACCCCACCGTGCATTTTGAAGCACCACCACGTGCCGGGCTGGAAGAGCAACTGGGCGACTTCCTCACTTGGTTCGAGAGCAGCAGAATCGATGTCAGCCTTGATCCTTTACTACGTGCTGGCATTGCCCACTTTTGGTTCGTTACCTTGCATCCGTTCGATGACGGCAACGGCCGCCTCACTCGCACGCTCACCGATTTGGCATTGGCCCAGAGTGAGCAGCAATCCATCCGCTTCTATGCCATGTCAGCCAGCATTCTTGATGACCGCACCGGTTATTACCGAATTCTGGAGTCCAGCCAGAAAGGCACACTGGATATCACTCCATGGTTGCAGTGGTTTCTAGCCACGCTGCTTAAAAGCCTGGAGCAGGCCCTTGCCCGGATTGAACGAGTATTGAGCAAGGCCCGTTTCTGGCAACTACACCGCAACCAGGCCCTGCTAGCCGAACAGCTCAAGGTGCTGAACCACCTGCTCGACGGTGGCGAACGCGGCTTCGAGAACGGTATAAACGCCGCTCAATACCAAGCCGTGACCAAAGTCTCCAAGGCTACCGCGACCCGCCACCTGGGTGACCTGCTTGCGAAAGGCTGCATCACTCGCCTGCCTGGCAGTGGGCGCAGCACACGCTACCAAATTCAGTACGGCGTCAGCCTCCAAGGTGACCAGACACTGAGTAGCAAACTCGACTAAGACCAACAATCACGCAGCCCCTGGAGCCACCCTTGCCTGACACCCGCCCCCCTGCACTGGATGAAATCGACCGTCAATTGATCGCGGCCTTGCAGCTCAATGCCCGGGAAAGCGTGGCAATGCTGGCACGCCAATTGGGGATTGCCCGCACCACCGTGACATCACGCCTGGCGCGGCTGGAGAAAACCGGGGTGATTACCGGCTACGGGGTTCGCTTGGGCCAGCGCCTGATTGATGGCGGCCTGCAGGCCTATGTCGGGATTACCGTGCAGCCACGCTCCGGCAAGGACGTGGTGCGACGCTTGAGTGCGATGGCCCAGGTGCAGCAACTGTGCGCAGTCAGTGGCGAATTCGATTACGTGGCTTGGCTGCGCAGCGATTCACCCGAGCAGCTGGACCAGTTGCTCGATCAGATCGGCAGTGTCGAAGGCGTCGAGAAAACCACCACCTCAATCATCCTCAGCAGCAAAGTTGATCGCGGATAAGTCACATCGACTAGCCGCTTCGTCATATTGACTAAATAAAAGTCATAACGACGACAGTTTGCGTCTTATTTACGTGTTCTGCGCTGCCTATCATGGTGCCTGTCTTTTTCTATACTCAAGGTAAAGCTTGGGTCGCCAGCAAGGTCAGCCATGAACAAGAATAATCGTCACCCTGTCGACGGTAAAAAACCCGTCACCATCTTCGGCCCGGACTTCCCGTTTGCCTTCGATGACTGGATCGAACACCCCGCTGGCCTGGGCAGTATTCCCACACATAAACTTGGCGCTGAGGTAGCGATTGTCGGTGCTGGCATGGCCGGGATGGTGGCGGCCTACGAGTTGATGAAGCTGGGCCTCAAACCCGTGGTATATGAAGCCTCGAAAATGGGTGGGCGCCTGCGCTCGCAAGCCTTTGAGGGCAGTGAAGGGGTGATTGCCGAGCTCGGCGGCATGCGCTTTCCGGTGTCTTCAACAGCGTTTTACCACTATGTCGACAAGCTGGGGCTGGAGACCAAACCCTTCCCCAACCCGCTGACCCCAGCTTCCGGCAGTACGGTTATCGACCTCGAAGGCCAAACCTTCTACGCACAAAAACTGGCGGATCTGCCTGCCCTGTTTCAGGAAGTGGCCGACGCCTGGGCCGATGCGCTGGAGGAAGGTTCGCGCTTTGGCGATATTCAGCAAGCCATCCGTGACCGCGACGTCCCTCGCCTCAAAGAGCTGTGGAACACGCTGGTTCCTCTGTGGGACGACCGCACGTTCTACGACTTCGTCGCGACCTCCAAGGCCTTTGCCAAACTGTCATTCCAGCACCGCGAAGTGTTTGGCCAGGTGGGTTTTGGTACTGGCGGATGGGATTCGGACTTCCCCAACTCGATGCTGGAAATCTTCCGGGTGGTGATGACCAACTGCGACGACCATCAGCATCTGGTCGTTGGCGGTGTCGAGCAAGTGCCACTGGGAATCTGGCGCCACGCCCCCGAACGCTGTGCCCATTGGCCTGCAGGCACCAGCCTGAGTTCGCTGCACAACGGCGCGCCTCGCACCGGGGTCAAGGCGATCTCACGCACACAGGATGGGATGTTTTCCGTCACTGACATTCTCGGTGTCACACGCCCCTACGAAGCCGTGCTGGTCACATGTCAAAGCTGGCTACTGACCACCCAGATCGAATGCGAAGAGTCGCTGTTCTCACAGAAGCTGTGGATGGCCCTTGACCGTACGCGCTACATGCAATCATCGAAAACCTTTGTCATGGTCGACCGCCCGTTCTGGAAGGACAAAGACCCGGAAACCGGCCGCGACCTGATGAGCATGACCCTCACCGACCGCCTGACCCGTGGCACCTACCTGTTCGACAACGGCGACGACAAGCCGGGGGTGATATGCCTGTCGTACTCGTGGATGAGCGATGCGCTGAAAATGCTCCCGCACCCTGTGGAAAAGCGCGTGAAGCTGGCCCTCGACTCGCTGAAAAAGATTTATCCGAAGGTGGATATCGCCAGCCGCATCATCGGCGACCCGATCACCATTTCATGGGAGGCAGACCCGCATTTCCTGGGCGCCTTCAAGGGTGCACTGCCGGGGCATTACCGCTACAACCAGCGGATGTATGCGCACTTCATGCAACAGGACATGCCCGCAGAACAACGCGGGATCTTTATTGCCGGCGATGACGTGTCGTGGACCCCGGCCTGGGTTGAGGGCGCGGTGCAGACTTCATTGAACGCGGTCTGGGGCATCATGCATCACTTTGGCGGCAGCACCCATGCGGCCAACCCGGGGCCGGGAGATGTGTTCCACGACATTGGCCCGATTGCGCTGCCGGATTGACCCCGCAGGGTGAATTGATTCCAGTGGGAGCGCGCTTGCTCGCGATTCAGGCAACGCGGTGCATCAGGCATATCGGGTGGATGCCATCGCGAGCAAGCCCGCTCCCACACCAACAGTCAACACCAGGAGAACCCCATGCGCATTGCCCTTTACCAATGCCCGCCTCTGCCCTTGGATGTTGCGGGCAATCTGCAGCGTTTGCGTGAAACAGCCCAGCAAGCCGATAACATTGACCTGCTGGTGTTGCCCGAAATGTTCCTCACCGGCTACAACATCGGCGCGCAAGCCGTAGCCGAACTCGCACAAGCCCACGACGGCGACGCCGCACAGCAAATTGCCAAACTGGCCAAAGCCACGGGCATGGCCATTGTGTACGGCTACCCCGAGCGCGGTGCAGACGGACATATCTACAACAGTGCACAGTTGATCGACGCACACGGCAAAAGTCTGTGCAACTACCGCAAAACTCACCTGTTCGGCGAACTCGATCACTCGATGTTCAGCCAGGGCCCCGACTCATTCCCGGTCATTGAACTCAACGGCTGGAAGCTCGGCCTGCTGATCTGCTACGACCTCGAATTTCCGGAAAACACCCGCAGGCTGGCCTTGGCCGGAGCTGAAGTGATTGTGGTACCCACCGCGAATATGGTGCCCTTCGAGTTCATCGCCGATGTCACCGTGCGTTGCCGCGCTTTCGAAAACCACTGCTATGTAGCCTACGCCAACTACTGTGGCCATGAAGGCGAGATCCATTACTGCGGCCAAAGCAGCATCGCCGCACCCAACGGCAAGCAGATTGCCCTGGCCGAACAGGATGAGACCCTGCTGGTGGCAACGTTGCAACGCCAACAGCTGACTGATGCAAAAACCGGCAACTTTTACCTCGCAGACCGTCGGCCCGAGCTATATGGCGAGCTGAGCAAGGGCTAAATCCGCTAGCATGAGCGCTTCTCTGTTCCGGAAGTGCCCATGCCTGCGCTGAACCACCCTCACACCCAACGTCTGACCCTTGAAAACGGCCTGACCCTCTGCGTGCGCCACGAGCCGCGCCTCAAGCGCTGCGCGGCCGTTTTAAGGGTCGCCGCAGGCAGCCATGATGTGCCTGCGGCCTGGCCGGGCCTGGCGCACTTCCTTGAACACTTGCTGTTTCTGGGCACCGCACGCTTCCCGGCGGCAGACAACCTGATGGCCTGGGTACAGCGCCACGGCGGTCAGGTCAATGCCAGAACCTGCGAGCGACATACCGACTTTTTTTTCGAACTGCCCATGGGTGCTTTCGAAGGTGGTCTTGAACGCTTGTGCGACATGCTCGCCCATCCGCGCATGACTCTGCCTGACCAACTGCGTGAGCGTGAAGTGCTACATGCCGAATTTATTGCCTGGGCCCGTGAGCCTTCGGCACAGCGTGAGATCAAACTGTTCCAGCCATTGAACCCGGCCCATCCACTGCGCGCATTCCATGCCGGTAACCGTTATAGCCTGCCAGTACCTCGCGCGGGTTTTCAGCAAGCCCTGAAAGGTTTCTACCAGACCTTTTATCAGGCCGGACAAATGACCTTGAGCCTGAGCGGCCCGTCGGCAATCCGTGAACTGAGCACCCTGGCCGAGCGCTGCAGCACTGTGTTGCGCCCCGGCAAAGCCGTGCAACAGGCCGATGCACCCGCCTTGATGACCGGTCAGCAGCGACATTATCAACACATTGACGGCTCGCGCCTGAGCCTGATGTTTGCCCTGGAACAGCTGCCGCCGGAGTCTGACAAGGCGCTGGAGTTCCTGTGCAACTGGATCAATGCCGACAAAGCCGGCGGTCTGTTCGCACAGTTACGCCAGCAGCAACTGATCGACACCCTTAAGGCCACGTCGCTCTACTGTTTCAAAGACCAGGCACTGCTACAGATTGAGTTCACTGCAACCAACGCCATTGCCCAACATGCCACGCTAATCAGTGACACCTTCCATGACTGGCTGGGGTTCTTCCGCGCACAACAGGACTGGCCTGCGTTACGTGAAGAGTTCTGTCTGCTGCAACAACGCCAGCAAGACATCAGTGGCGCACTGGAGCTTGCTCGAAGTGACTGCAAGCAACATGTGCCCGGCTTATCGGATCAAGGCGTAACAACCCTCAAGGTCGTGCTGGGGCAGCTGCAGCCAGGGGCAATGCAGTTATCGCACCATGCCTGGCAACTGCCAGCGCCCAATCCATTTCTGCAAGCAGCGAAGGAGCCGGTGAGTGCCGGCCTGATTCGCGGGCAAACCAGCGCTCACCGTGGTTTGCGCACCTTTGCCCAGGATCGTTTGCGCAGTCGCCGCGACGTGTCTGCCATGAGTTTCAGCACGGCAATACCCAACCTCAGCGGCGAAGCAGCGATTTACCTGCGCTGGCGTTTGCCCGCTACACCTGCCGACAACCCGATGCCTGCGCTGCAGAACAGCCTGCGCCCGTTGATCCAGGATGCTCGTGACGCTGGTGTCGAACTTTCGCTCAACGCTTTGGGCAATGACTGGCTGCTGAAGATGTACGGTTACCACGAGCCGATGCCCGCCATTCTGGAAAGCGCCCTGCGTACGCTCGCCAGCCCGTGCACCGGGCAATCAGCCGGCACGCCCCCTGAGGCGACGTTGATGCCCATTCGCCAACTGCTCAAGCGCCTGCCCGAACTGTGCCCGCCCGCTGGCGAAAGTGACGGGGCCCACAATTGGTCAGAAACACGCTGGGACGGGCTGGCAGTCGGCCTGCCATCTGCCACACAGGCCTTGATTGGCCCCGTGCTGAACAAGGTGCCTGGTACCCCGGATGCGCAACTGACGCTTCAGTCCGGGCATCCTGTCGAGCGCCATTGGCACACAGTACCCTGTGATTCCAGCGAACACGCACTGCTGCTGTTTTGCCCGGCCGCCGAGGCCACAGTGGCGGGCGAAGCTGCCTGGCGTCTGCTTGCCCAAGTGGCGCAAACCCCTTTCTATCAACGCCTGCGGGTTGAACTGCAATTGGGATACGCGGTGTTCAGTGGCTTGCGCCAAATCAATGGCCAAACCGGCCTGCTGTTTGGTGTGCAATCGCCCCACGCGAGCACGGCACAAATCTTTGAGCACATCCGTAACTTCCTCGTAGATTTGCCAAATCTGGTCTCGGCACTGGATGAAACATCTTTCACCCAGGCCCGCGCCGCCCTGGCACAGCAATTCTCAAGCGAGGCCCTGGGCGTGTCCCAGGCCAGCGAATTGCTATGGCAAAGCAAGCTGGCAGGCCACCCGTCGGATTACCTGGCAGCCCTCTACACTGCGCTTATGGCGCTGGATCAAAACACTACACTCAAGGCTGCACAGCAAACCACACAACCTGACAGCCGCTGGTTATGTGTGGCTACCGGTCCTGTAACTGAAACGTTTTATCCCGGAAGAAGCTGATAATTACCAACCCTGCAAAGGGCTTTCTTCGACATTGGGCGTTCAAAAAGCGTCAAATTTAGTAACATAGCCACCTAAGCTTTTGAACATCTCCTTCGGGAGCTGGACTAATCAAGAGACACTACTCACCCACCCGCTGAAGGAGTCATGTTATGGCTTGGACTAAACCTGCTTACACCGACCTGCGTATTGGCTTTGAAGTCACCATGTACTTCGCTAGCCGTTGATCTGCTTCTTCACTGAGCAGAGCAACCCAACGCCTCGGTTCGCCGGGGCGTTTTTATTTCCAGATTTGCAAGAGAACACGCCATGTTTGTCCAGATTCTAGGTTCCGCCGCTGGCGGTGGTTTCCCGCAGTGGAACTGCAACTGCGTCAACTGCGCGGGTTTTCGTGATGGTTCGTTAAACGCCAAGGCACGTACCCAATCGTCGATTGCGATCTCCGACGACGGCGTGAACTGGGTGCTGTGCAACACCTCGCCCGACATTCGCGCGCAACTCCAGGACTTCGCCCCGATGCAACCGGGCCGTGCCCTGCGTGATACCGGGATCAGCGCCATCATTCTGATGGACAGCCAGATCGACCACACCACCGGCCTGCTGAGCCTGCGCGAAGGCTGCCCCCACGAAGTCTGGTGCACTGACATGGTCCACGAAGACCTGAGCACCGGTTTCCCGCTGTTCACCATGCTCAAGCACTGGAATGGTGGCCTGAACTGGAACCGCATCGAGCTGGAAGGTTCGTTCACCATCCCGGCCTGCCCCAACCTGCGTTTCAGCCCGCTGCCCCTGCGCAGTGCCGCGCCGCCGTATTCGCCGCATCGCTTCGACCCGCACCCGGGCGACAATATCGGCCTGATCGTTGAAGACCTGCGCACGGGCGGTAAATTGTTCTATGCCCCAGGCCTGGGCAAGGTTGACGCGCCGTTGCTGGAAATCATGGCGGGCAGTGACTGCCTGCTGGTGGATGGCACCATGTGGGACGACGACGAAATGCAGCGCCGCGGCGTAGGCACCCGTACCGGCCGGGAAATGGGCCATCTGGCGCAAAACGGCCCCGGTGGCATGCTCGAAGTGCTTGAGCAACTGCCCGAGCAGCGCAAAGTGCTTATCCACATCAACAACACCAACCCGATTCTCGACGAAGACTCCGCCGAGCGTGCCGAACTGGTACGCCGGGGGGTTGAAGTGGCCTTTGATGGCATGAGCATCGAATTGTAAAAGCTGAATCTGTAGCCGCTGCCGAAGGAACGAGGCTGCCTTCGGCAGCTGCTAAAAAGGCATCACATTTTTTTGGAGGCACCAGATGACCCAAGCCCCACTCTCTACCGCCGAATTCGAGGCCGCCCTGCGGGCCAAAGGCGCGTATTACCACATCTACCACCCCTATCAGGTGGCAATGTACGAAGGCCGCGCGACCCGCGAGCAGATCCAGGGCTGGGTCGCCAACCGTTACTACTACCAGGTCAATATCCCGCTTAAGGATGCCGCGATCCTGGCCAACTGCCCTGACCGTGAAGTGCGCCGCGAGTGGATTCAACGCATGATCGACCACGACGGCGCGCCCGGTGAAGACGGCGGCATCGAAGCCTGGCTGCGCCTCGGTCAAGCGGTTGGCCTGGACCCGGATCAACTGCGCTCTCAAGAGCTGGTCCTGCCCGGCGTTCGTTTTGCCGTGGATGCCTACGTCAACTTCGCCCGCCGCGCTACATGGGAAGAAGCCGCCAGCAGCTCGCTGACCGAAATGTTTGCGCCGCAAATCCATCAGTCGCGCCTCGACAGCTGGCCCCAGCATTACCCGTGGATCGACCCCGCCGGCTACGAATACTTCCGCACCCGGTTGGGCCAGGCCCGACGCGACGTGGAGCACGGGCTGGCAATCACCCTGCAGCACTACACTACTTATGAAGGCCAGCAGCGCATGCTGGAAATCCTGCAGTTCAAACTCGATATCCTGTGGAGCATGCTCGATGCCATGACCATGGCCTACGAGCTGGACCGCCCGCCCTATCACAGCGTGACCAGCCAACGTGTCTGGCACAAAGGAATCACCCTATGAGCTTTGATCGCAGCAAAATCCCGACCTGGCGCACCGGCTATCGTTACCAGTACGAGCCCGCGCAAAAAGGCCATGTGTTGCTGTACCCCGAAGGCATGATCAAGCTCAATGACAGCGCGGCCCTGATCGGCGGCCTGATCGACGGCCAGCGCGACGTCGCGGCCATTATTGGCGAACTGGACAAACAGTTCCCCGGCGTACCCGAGCTCGGCGCAGATATCGAGCAATTTATGGAGGTCGCTCGTGCAGAGCACTGGATCGAACTTGCCTGACAGCCGTATCCCGCCCAAGCCTGAAGTCGGCCTGCCGCTGTGGCTGCTGGCTGAATTGACCTACCGCTGCCCGTTACAATGTCCGTATTGCTCCAACCCGCTGGACTTCGCCCAGCAGGGCAAAGAACTGAGCACCGAACAGTGGATCAAGGTGTTTCGCGAGGCGCGGGAGATGGGTGCAGCGCAACTGGGGTTCTCCGGTGGCGAGCCATTGGTGCGCCAGGATCTGGCCGAGTTGATTGGCGAAGCGCGCAAGCTGGGTTTCTATACCAACTTGATCACCTCGGGCATCGGCCTGACCGAGCAAAAGATCAGCGACTTCAAAAAAGCCGGGCTGGACCATATCCAGATCAGCTTCCAGGCCAGCGACGAGCAGGTCAACAACCTGCTGGCCGGCTCGAAAAAGGCCTTCGCGCAAAAGCTCGAAATGGCCAGGGCAGTCAAGGCCCACGGCTATCCGATGGTGCTGAACTTCGTCACCCATCGGCACAACATCGACAAAATCGACCGCATCATCGAGCTGTGCATCGCCCTTGAAGCCGACTTTGTTGAGCTGGCCACCTGTCAGTTCTACGGCTGGGCCCAGCTCAACCGTGTCGGCCTGCTACCGACCAAGGAGCAACTGGTACGGGCTGAGCGCATCACCAACGAATACCGGGCCAAACTGGAAGCAGAGGGTCACCCCTGCAAGCTGATCTTCGTGACGCCGGACTATTACGAAGAACGCCCAAAAGCCTGCATGAACGGCTGGGGCAGCATCTTTTTGACCGTTACACCTGACGGCACGGCCCTGCCGTGTCATGGTGCCCGACAAATGCCGGTCGAGTTCCCCAATGTGCGTGACCACAGCATGCAGCACATCTGGTACGACTCGTTTGGCTTCAACCGTTTTCGTGGTTATGACTGGATGCCCGAGCCCTGCCGCTCGTGCGACGAGAAAGAAAAGGACTTCGGCGGCTGCCGTTGCCAGGCCTTTATGCTCACCGGGGACGCCAGCAATGCGGACCCGGTGTGCAGCAAATCGCCCCAACACAACCTGATTCTCAAGGCGCGCGAAGAAGCCGAGCACGCCACCCAGACCATCGAACAATTGGCCTTCCGAAATGAACGAAACTCACGTCTTATCGCCAAAAGCTGAGCCCTTCAGCGCCGCACTCGCCGTAGCCGCCGGGGTTGATTTCGCAGAATTGCGAGTCGGCCCTCAAGGCCTGTTCTGGAACGAATATCGTCCACAGGATGCGGCCTCGCGCATCTGGCACTGGCGCGATGGCCAGGCCCACTGCCTGACGCCCGCCGGTTTCAGCGCACGCAGCCGGGTCTATGAGTACGGCGGTGGCGGGTTTTGCCTGAGCGATAACGCCGTGGTGTTCGTCAACGAAACCGATCAGCAGCTGTATCTGCAACCTCTGGAAGGTAGCGCCCCGCAGGCACTGACCCAGGGTGAATGCCGCTACGGCGGCGTGCAGTTTGCCGGCGGGCAGGTGCTGGCAGTCGAAGAAACCGGCGACCAACACCGACTGGTCAGCATCGACCTGGGCACCCTTGAACGTCAGATCCTGGCTGAAGGTGCCGACTTCTACGGCGCACCGGCGCTGAGCCCTGACGGCCAGCGCCTGGCCTGGGTCGAATGGAGCCGCCCACACCAACCGTGGACCTCTACCCGTTTGATGCTGGCCGATGGCCAAACCGCCGGGCGCTGGAACACCGCGCAGTGCCTGGCCGGTGATCTTGATGAGGAATCGCTGCAACAGCCGCGTTTCGACGAACATAACCGGCTCCATTGCCTGACCGACCGCGCAGGTTTCTGGCAGCCCTGGGCCGAGTCTGGCGAAGGCCTGGTACCCGCGCCCAGCGCGCGCGCCGATCACGCCCCGGCCCCTTGGCAACTGGGCACCAGCACCTTTGTGCCGCTGGGAGAGCAGGCCTATCTGGCCAGTTGGACCGAGGACGGCTTCGGGCGACTGGGCATCCGCACAGCTGACGGCAACCTCGAAGACTTCACCGGTGACTACAGCCATTTTCGCAGCCTGGCATTGGATGAGGCATTTATCTACTGCATCGCAGCATCGCCGATACGCCCTTCAGCCGTGATCCGTATCTGCCGTGCCGAGCATAAGGTGGAGGTACTGGCAGGTGGCATTGCACCGCTGCCCCCCGAACGTATCAGCCGCCCGAGAACTCTGCGTTATCCCTCTGGAACGGGCCATGCCCACGGTTTTTTCTACCCGGCTATGAACGGCGAAAAAAAACCGCCCCTGCTGGTATTTATCCACGGCGGTCCGACTTCGGCCTGTTACCCGATGCTCGACCCGCGCATTCAATACTGGACCCAGCGCGGCTTTGCCGTGGCTGACCTCAACTATCGCGGCAGCACCGGCTATGGCCGTGAGTATCGTCAAGCCTTGCATTTGAATTGGGGCGTGGTGGATGTCGAAGATGCCTGCGCGGTGGTCAGTTATCTCACCGAACAAGATCTGATTGCTCCCCGCCGTGCGTTTATTCGTGGCGGCAGCGCGGGGGGTTACACCACCTTGTGCGCGCTGGCATTCCATAAAGTGTTCCGGGCGGGTGCCAGCCTGTACGGGGTCAGCGACCCGATTGCGCTGACGCGGTCCACCCACAAGTTTGAAGGTGACTACCTTGACTGGCTGATTGGCGATCCGGAGCGCGACGCTGAACGCTATGCAGCGCGCACTCCGTTGCTGTACGCCAACCAGATCAGCGTGCCGGTTATTTTCTTCCAGGGTGAGCTGGACGCTGTAGTGGTGCCGCAACAAACCCGCGACATGCTCCAGGCCCTGCAATACAACGGCATCCCGGCCCAGGCTCATTACTACCCGGACGAACGCCACGGCTTTCGCAAGGCCAGTAACCAGGCCCATGCACTGGAACAGGAATGGTTGTTTTATAGCCAGGTGATGCAGGCCGATACATAACTGTAGTCGCTGCCTGTTTACCGCTTGGCGATAATCCACACCGCATGCACGATGCCCGGGATATAGCCGCACAGGGTCAGCAGAATATTCAGCCAGAACGCACCGGCAAAACCCACCTGCATAAACACACCCAGCGGTGGAAGCAGAATGGCAAAGATGATTTTAATAAGATCCATATGCGCAGCTCCCTGATAGTGGCGGGCCAGAAATGGCGCTGCTTCTAATCGACTCCAGGCGCAAGCCAAAGGTTCAGACTGAACTTATCCACAGACAAAAAAAAACGCCCCGTACCGAAGAAATCAGGCACGGGGCGATGCGTTATACCGCGAGACGGTTCTTTAAATTCTGTGTAACGGCTGCAATCAGACGGCAACCCCGCGACGGCACTGCAATTGCGCCGTTCGAACCCGGGAAAACGCCCGGGCCAGACGCAGCAGCATTTCATCGATATTGCCCTTGCTCACACACAGGGCCGGGGTAAAACGCAGGCAGTCGGGCTGCGGGGCGCTGATCAGCAAGCCCTCATACAACGCCGCCTTGACCACAGCGTCTGCCGAGTTATCCGACAAGGTCAGACCCCAAAGCAGACCCTGGCCGCGCAATTCGCCCTGTGCATAACTATTCGCCAACCGGCCCAAACCCTCGCGCAGGTGTTGCCCCGCGTCGCGAACCTGCTGCAGAAAGCCCTTGTCCAGCACGGTATCCAGCACCGCCAACCCCGCTGCGCTCATCAAGGCATTGCCATGATGGGTACCGCCCAGCTCGCCGGGCTCCAGGCAACAGGCCTTGCCCCGAGCCAGCAATGCGGCCACTGGTACACCGCCGCCCAGGCCCTTGCCTAACGTAATGATGTCGGCGCGAATGGCGTAATTCTGTTCTGCCAGCAAGGTGCCGCAACGCCCCACGCCGGTCTGCACTTCATCCAGGATCAGCAAAATGCCCAGCTCGCGACACAAGCGCTCAACACCCTTGAGGTAGTGCTCAGTCGCAGGAATCACCCCGGCTTCGCTTTGTACCGGCTCCAGCATGATGGCCACGGTCTGCGCATCGACTGCCGCATGCAGCGCCGGCAAATCGTTGAACGGTACATTGATAAAGCCCGGCAACTGTGGCTCGAAGCGGTTATCCACAGAAGCGCCGCCCGAAGCCGACATCGCGCCAAAGCTGCGACCGTGGCAGCTGCGGCTGGCCGTGATGATCCGATGGGCGCCACCGCGATGCAGCTGGCCCCATTTGCGTGCCAGCTTGATCGCACCTTCATTGGCCTCAGCGCCGGTGTTGAGCAAATGCACCTGATCACTACCGGTGCTTTCACACAAGCGCTGCGCCAGGTTCAACATCCCGCGGTTTAAAAAACCTGCACCCGGGTTTAGCAATGATTGCGCCTGCTCGGTCATTGCCTTGACCAGCACCGCCGGGCTGTGGCCCAGGCTGTTGGCCGCACTGCCCTGGGTAAAATCCAGATACGCACGGCTGTCGCTGTCCCACATCCATGAGCCCTGGCCGCGCACAAACACTTGGGCTTCACGCTCAACGCAGGGCATCAGGCAGTCTCGGGACGGGTGGTTGCCAGCTTTGGATGGCGCAGAGTGCGCGGCCATTTCTTCGAGGCTGGGGGAATGGCGACGCAGGTTAAACAGGTTCATGCACGCGGACCTTGTGACCATAAACAGATTCGATTTGCAACCGCCGACGCTTCATGGGAAAGGTAAACCTCTGCTCGGGTTTATTGTCCTGCCTATGTAAAACGCCGTTGCCTATCAGCATCTCTGGCTCGATGAGCCTTGTGGAATGGGCGTAGACTAGGCGCCGGCAGGCCGTTGAGCCATTTCGTTTTTTAAGCATTTTCGATAAGTATTACTTATGGATTTCAAGCAACTGCGTTATTTCGTCGCGGTCTATGAAGAAGGCCATGTGGGCCGTGCCGCCGAGCGGCTTTGCATCTCGCAGCCAGCCCTCTCCCAGCAGATCCGTCAGCTCGAACACAACCTTGATGTGAGCCTGTTCGAGCGCAGCAGCAAGCGCCTGCTGCCTACTTTGGCAGCACACACGCTGTACAACCACGCGCTGCCCTTGCTCGACGGATTGCAGCGAGCCAAAGAGGCTCTGCACAACTTTCAGGGCCAGGCCCTGCGCACCATTGCCATCGGTGTATTGCAAACTGTGCATACCAGCCTGGTGCCGCAGATGCTGGAGCGTGTACGTCAGGCCCAACCCCATTTGGTGGTACAGATCTACGAGCTCACGGGCATAGAGATCGAACGGCGCCTGCTGAATGGTTCACTCGACATTGGCATCAGTTACCTGCCGCCACGCCAGCCTGGGCTGCACGCCATGATGCTTTACGAAGACGAACTGCAACTGGTGATCCCGGCGGATCATCCGTTGCGCGAATTCAAGAAAGTGTCCTTGAGCCAGGCGGCAGAGCTGCCGATGTTGCTGCTGGGGGAAGAGTTTCAGGTGCGCCAGATCTGGCAAGCCCAGCTTGCCAATCTGGGCCGTCGCCCGCAGGTGCAGGCCGAGCTCAACACCATGGCGGGGATCCTCGACAGCCTGCCCCATAGCAAGCTGGCCACTGTCTTGCCAGGGCGCTCGCGTCATCAACACGACGACAAGGCGCTGCTGTGGAAGCCGCTGAGCGAGCCACGGGTACCGCTGCAAGTGGGGCTGGTGTGTCGCGATGTGCAACGCCAGCAAGCCACTTTGGGACTGCTGCGCACGTTGCTTGAAGATGTGATGCAGGGCGATGAAGGGGCGCTGTAGCTGGCCACCTTGTGGGAGCGGGCTTGCTCGCGATTCAGGCGACTCGGTGCTCCAGGAAGACCGTGGTGATGCGATCGCGAGCGAGCCCGCTCCCACAGGAACTGGGAAATCGAGAAAATTCTGACGCACAAAAAAGAAAACCCCGCCGAGGCGGGGTTTTGCAGACTGTTTCCCTGACATCCTTTTCACTCCGCCATCCTGGCAGAATCCTACGTGTCCGTGTTGTTGCTTTGAGCTTCCTGCTCTACGTCCATGGAAAGTAGATTACCCCTGGATCCAATCTGCCGATATGGGAGATTGTCAGCATGTAATGTAAGCAAATGCTTACAAAACACTAAACAGGTTAAAAGTGTGCTTCGTCCAGCAGGTAAAGCGACTCGCTACCCGCCTTGACCGACGCGCTCAGCGAGTGGATACGCGGCAGCAAACGGGCGAAATAGAAGCGTGCCGTGCCCAGCTTGCTGGCATAGAAGGCTTCATCGGCCTCTTTACCCAACGCGGCCCTGGCCATCAACGCCCACATGTACGCATACGTTGTGTAACCAAAAACCTGCAGGTACTCAACGGAGGCTGCGCCGATCTCGTTCGGGTTGTTTTGCGAACGGTCCAGTACCCAGGCTGTCAACTGGTCAAGTGTGTCCAAAGCCGCCGCCAGTGGCTGGGTAAACTCGTTCAGGTCGCTGTTGGCGGTGGCGATGAACTGACGGATTTCATCAGCAAACTGGCGGTAGTAAGCCCCGTGGTTGCCAACGATCTTGCGCCCCACCAGATCCAGCGCCTGGATACCGTTGGTGCCTTCGTAGATTTGCGTGATGCGCACATCACGCACCAACTGCTCCTGGCCCCACTCGCGAATATAGCCGTGGCCGCCGAACACCTGTTGGCCATGCACGGTGGTTTCCAGGCCCAGATCAGTCAGGAAGGCCTTGGCCACCGGGGTCAGCAAAGCCACCAGGCCATCGGCGCGCTCACGCGCTGCCGGGTCTTCACTGAACTTGGCGATATCCAGCTGGTTGGCAACATAAGTAGAGAAGGCCCGACCGCCTTCGTTCGAGGCCTTCATGGTCAGCAGCATGCGTCGGACGTCGGCGTGAACGATGATCGGGTCCGCCACTTTATCCTTGGCCACTGCGCCTGTTGCAGCGCGTCCCTGCAAGCGATCGCGGGCATATTCCACGGCGTTCTGATACGAACGCTCACCCGAAGCCAGGCCCTGGATGCCAACGCCCAGACGCTCATAGTTCATCATGGTGAACATGGCGGCCAAGCCACGGTTGGGCTCTCCCACCAGGTAGCCGACAGCTTCATCGAAGTTCATCACACAGGTGGCCGAAGCCTGAATACCCATCTTGTGCTCGATAGAGCCGCAGGTCACCGGGTTGCGCTCACCCAGGCTGCCATCGGCATTGACCATGAACTTGGGCACCAGAAACAGCGAGATGCCTTTAGGCCCCGCAGGCGCGTCCGGCAATTTGGCCAGTACCAGATGGATAATGTTTTCGGTCAGGTCGTGCTCACCACCGGTGATGAAAATCTTGGTGCCGCTGACTTTGTAGGAACCATCCACCTGAGGCTCGGCTTTTGTCCGAATAATCCCCAGATCAGTACCCGCATGGGGCTCGGTCAAACACATGGAACCCGCCCACACACCCGAGTACATATTCGGCAAATAGGTCGTTTTCAATGCTTCGCTGGCGTGCGCGTTGATCGACACACAGGCGCCGGCGGTCAACATCGGGTACAGGCCGAACGACAGGCTGGAGGAGTTGATCATCTCTTCGACCTGGGCCGACACAGCCTTGGGCATGCCCATGCCGCCGAACTGCGGGTCGCCGCCCACACCCACCCAACCGCCTTCGGCGCAGGTGCGATAGGCATCGACAAAACCGGCCGGGGTGGTCACTGCACCATTGTCCCAGTGGCAGCCTTCCTCATCACCACTGCGGCTCAGCGGCGCGATGCTTTTCGCGGTGACCTTACCCGCTTCTTCGAGAATGGCTTCAACCGTTTCAGCATCTACGGTCTCTGCCAACGCAGGCAATTGCGCCCAGAGCTTGGCGACCTCAAAGACTTCATTGAGGACGAAGCGCATATCGCGCAGGGGCGCTTTGTAGTCAGCCATGGCAAACCTCGTAATCTGTAAACGGCGATTATTAATGTAGGACCCAGTCTAGCTTAACGACGATAGCGATACATAGGGTCATGCTGTGACTAATGTATATGTTTTGGTCGAGAGCATATCTGATGTGGGAGCGAGCCTGCTCGCGAGGGCTTTCGCGAGCAGGCTCGCTCCCACAGAAAGTTAAGGCGCACCAAAACTAAAAAAGCCGCCTCCCCAAAAGGAGAAGCGGCTTTGCAAGATGACCCGCCGAGGCTTAGTAGCCCAGGTCGAAGTCTTCTTCTTTCATGTCCATCAGGTTGGCAGCGCCCGACAGCATGGTGGCAACGTGCGCGCGGGTACGCGGCAGGATGCGCTGGAAGTAGAAGCGGGCCGTTTGCAGCTTGGCTTTATAGAACGCTTCTTCGGACGTGCCGGCCGCCAGCTTTTCAGCTGCCAGGCGCGCCATGTCAGCCCAGAAGTAAGCCAGGCAGGCATAACCGGAGTACATCAGGTAGTCGACCGAGGCCGCACCCACTTCTTCACGGTCTTTCATCGCGGCCATACCGACCTTCATGGTCAGCTCGCCCCATTCCTTGTTCAGCGCAGCCAGTGGCGTGACGAACTCGTTGAGTACGTCGTTGCCTTCGTTGCTCTGGCAGAACTTGTGCACGATCTTGGTGAAGCCCTTGAGCGCCTCGCCCTGGGTCATCAGCACTTTACGGCCCAGCAGGTCGAGTGCCTGGATGCCGGTGGTGCCTTCGTACAGCATCGAAATGCGGCTGTCGCGAACGTTCTGCTCCATGCCCCACTCGGCGATAAAGCCGTGGCCGCCGTAGATTTGCACGCCGTGGTTGGCGGACTCAAAACCGACTTCAGTCATAAAGGCTTTGGCGATCGGTGTCATGAAGGCCAGCAGTGCGTCAGCTTTCTTCTTCTCTTCTTCATCAACGCCGTATTTGACGATGTCGACTTGCTTGGCGGTGAAGTACACCATCGCACGGTTGCCTTCGGCGAATGCCTTGGTGGTCAACAGCATGCGACGTACGTCCGGGTGAACGATGATCGGGTCAGCCGCCTTTTCAGGCGCCTTCGGGCCGGTCAACGAACGCATCTGCAGACGGTCACGAGCGTATTTCAGGCCGCCCTGGAAGGCGATTTCAGCGTGGGACAGGCCTTGCAGCGCGGTGCCCAGACGTGCGGTGTTCATAAAGGTGAACATGCAGTTCAGGCCTTTGTTCGGCGGGCCGATCAGGTAGCCGGTGGCGCCGTCGAAGTTCATCACGCAGGTGGCGTTACCGTGAATGCCCATTTTGTGCTCAAGCGAGCCACAGGACACGGCGTTGCGCTCACCGATGCTGCCATCGGCGTTGGCGTTGAACTTGGGCACGATAAACAGCGAAATGCCTTTGGTGCCAGCCGGTGCATCCGGCAGGCGAGCCAGTACGATGTGCACGATGTTATCGGCCATATCGTGTTCACCGGCCGAGATAAAGATCTTGGTGCCGGAAATCTTGTAGGAACCGTCAGCCTGAGGTTCAGCCTTGGTGCGCAGCAGGCCCAGGTCAGTACCGCAGTGCGATTCGGTCAGGCACATGGTGCCGGTCCATTCGCCGGTCACCAGCTTGGTCAGGTAGGTCTCTTGCTGCTCGGGGGTGCCGTGCTCGGAGATGGTGTTCATCGCACCATGGGACAGGCCAGGGTACATGCCCCACGACCAGTTGGCTGCACCGACCATTTCGCTCACGGCCAGGCCCAGCGATTCCGGCAGGCCTTGACCACCGTGCTCTACGTCGTGAGCCAGGCTCGGCCAGCCGCCTTCAACGAATTGTTTGTAGGCTTCTTTGAAGCCTGTAGGGGTTTTAACCCCGGTTTCGCTCCAGGTGCAGCCTTCGATGTCACCCACGCGGTTCAGAGGTGCCAGCACCTGCTCACAAAACTTGGCGCCTTCTTCAAGAATGGCGTCAACCATATCTGGAGTGGCGTCCTGGCAAGCCGGCAGGCTCTGATAGTGCGCTTCGTAACCGAGCAGTTCGTCACGAACGAAGCGAATATCACGCAAGGGGGCCTTGTAGTCAGGCATAGCGATAAACCTCTGCTGATGAAACCGGGGATGAACAACCGCGTGGATTTGTTATGGCGGTCAAACAGGTGTTTGAAACATACGTTTACGCCTATTTATTGTCAAGCAGCGCGAAGCCGCCGTTCGTCTTGGGTCGGATTTGTCTGATCAAGGGAGGGGATATTTTTGGGGTGGGCTTGCTCGCGATACAGCCGGTTCGGACAGTCAGGCAGACCGAGGCGAGGCCATCGCGAGCAAGCCCGCTCCCACAGATTCAAGCGGTGTATCAGTCCAGCAAATCCAGTTGCAGGTATTCAGCCACGGACTGCGCCGACGCTGATTTGAGTTTAGGCACACGCCCAAGGCAAGGCGCGGGCAATCGCTCCGCCAGGGTGGCGAGGTTTTCTTCCAGGCGTGAGGTTTTCGGGCCAATGATATTGGCGACCCAGCCAGCCAGCTGCAGGCCATCACGGGCAATCGCCTCGGCGGTCAACAGTGCATGGCTGATACAGCCCAGACGCACGCCCACCACCAGGATTACCGGCAGGTCCAGCGCCTGTGCCAACTCCGACAAACTGTCCTGACCGGATAACGGCACGCGCCAGCCGCCGGCGCCTTCAATCAGGGTGAAGTCGGCCTTTTGACCCAGAATGTGCTGCATCGGCTCCAGCAGCGAGCGCACCGTCAGTACCACCCCGGCTTCACGCGCTGCGATATGCGGGGCGATGGCCGGCTCGAACGCCACCGGGTTGACCTCGTCATAACTCAACTTGATCGAGCTCTCGGCCATCAATGCCAGTGCGTCAGCATTGCGCAATCCCTGGGGAGTGACTTCACAACCCGAGGCAACCGGCTTGCCCGCGGCCGTACTCAGCCCGGCCGTGCGCGCGGCATACAGAAAACCTGCCGCCACCGTGGTTTTGCCTACATCTGTGTCCGTACCGGTGATGAAGTACGCTGGGCTCATCGCGCTTTCTCCAGAATGCCGTAGACCACCTGATAAGTCGCCGGTAACCCCAGCGGCTGACGAAACTGCTCGTAGGCGCCAACCAGCCCCTGAACCCGCGCCCTGCCGGTCAGCCCCTCAGGACGTCCCGGGTTGAGATTATGTGCACCGAGCGCTTTTAGCTCATGGGTCAGCTGGCGTACTTGCGGGTAGTGCAGCACATGCGGCTGATTCTGCAAGCCGAGCACCTGCAGACCGCTGTCGGCGCAAAGCTGCTGATAGGCCGTGAACTCACGAAAACGATTGACGTGAGCCTG
Source organism: Pseudomonas bubulae (assembly GCF_900618535.1). Taxonomy (GTDB): domain Bacteria; phylum Pseudomonadota; class Gammaproteobacteria; order Pseudomonadales; family Pseudomonadaceae; genus Aquipseudomonas; species Aquipseudomonas bubulae. Next base: position 79,739 of record NZ_UYJA01000004.1, read on the forward strand.
GCCGTCGACTGCCCGCCAGCTATCACGCAGCTCATTCAAGGTGCCCACGCACAAACTGGTGAAGGCCAGGACCCCACCGGGTTTGAGCACACGCTGGGCCTCATTCAGCACCGCGCGAAAATCAGCACACCATTGCAGCGCCAGGCTGGAGAAAATCAGATCACAACTGTTTGCTTGCAGCGGCAGGCTTTCGGCATCGCCAGCGATAAAATGCTGTGCCCCGCCCAAAGGCCGGGCATACGCCAGCATGCCTTGGGCGATATCCAGTGCCACCCCCTGACTATGGGTAAAGCGCTGACCCAGCACGCGGCTGAAATAACCTGTGCCACTGCCCAGATCCAGCCAGCGCTGCGGGCTCAAATCCTGCGGTAAACGGGCCATCAGCTCATGGCCAACGTCACGCTGCAATTGGGCGACGCTGTCGTAACTGGCGGCCGCACGGGAAAACGAGACAGCCACTTGACGCTTGTTCGGCAAGCTGGCCGCAAGCATCGCAATACTCAAATCATTCATCGCCCGACTCGTGTAAAAAAGCCTGAATCGCCGCCGCCAGTTCGTGCGGGGCTTCCAGTAAAAATGCATGACAGGCCTGTTCAATCAGACCCACTTCGACATCGGGTAACAGCGCCAGCACATCACTTGCCGCCTGCTCCGGAACCAGCGCATCAAGCCCCGCGAACAGGTGCAATTGCGGCCCGTTGAAACGCTGCAAGGCTGCCCGCGTATCCAGCCTGCCGAGCAATTCAAGGCCGGCCGACAAGGCATCGGGCTGAGCATTGGGTGCGCCGGCCAGCAGCAGGCTGGCAAGCGCCCGCGGCTCCTCCGAGCCCTGGCTGCACAGCAGGCAAAAACGTTTGAGCGTGGTATTCGGCGCATCACCAAAACCGCTCAGGAACGGCTCGAACGTGGAGACAGGCATGGCGCCTGGCCAATCCGCGCGACTGACAAAGCTCGGGTTGCTGGCCAAGGTAACCAGCCCGCAGCAGCGATCGCCGCGACGCGCAGCCAGCTCGCTGGCAAGCATCCCGCCCAGCGACCATCCACCCAGCCAGACGTTGTCGGGCAGGGTCGCGTCGAGTTCATCGAGCCAGTCGTCAAGAGCGGTGGACAGCAGCACCGGTAACGGTTCGATTTCGACCCGCAAGTGCTCGTCCAGCCCGCGCAAGGCCTCGGCCAGAGGCTCCAGAGGTGAAACCCCCAGGCCCCAGCCCGGCAGCAGAATCAAACGATCACGCATGAGCAGGCTCCAACGTACGCCAACAGTCGTCGAGTGCCGTTAACAATAGCTGTACCTGTGCTTCTGTGTGGGCGGCCGACAGTGTCACGCGCAAACGGGCGCTGCCTGCGGGGACAGTGGGCGGGCGGATTGCAGTCACCAGCAAGCCGCGCTCGCGCAGCCTCTGCGACAGGCGAAGGGCTTGGCCACTGTCACCGATCATGATCGGCTGGATCGGCGTAAAGCTGTCCATCAACTGCAGGCCAATTTGCTCGGCACCAAGGCGAAACTGAGCTATCAACTTGTTCAGATGCTCACGGCGCCAATGCTCGGTGCGCAGCAGCTCAAGGCTTTTGAGCGTCGCACAGGCCAGCGCCGGAGGCTGGCTGGTGGTGTAGATGTAAGGTCGGGCGAACTGGATCAGGCTTTCGATCAGTTCTTCGCTACCTGCGACAAATGCACCGCTGGTGCCAAATGCCTTGCCCAGCGTTCCGACCAGTACCGGCACATCGTCAGCACTCAGGCCAAAATGTTCGGCAATCCCGCCGCCATTGGCGCCCAATGGACCAAAACCGTGGGCATCGTCTACCATCAACCAGGCACCCTTGGCCCTGGTTTCACGGGCCAGAGCGGGGAGGTCGGCCAGATCGCCGTCCATGCTGAATACGCCATCGGTGACCACCAGCGTACTGCCGCTGGCTTTTTCCAGACGCTTGGCAAGGCTACTTGCATCGTTATGCAGGTAGCGGTTGAAGCGCGCCCCGCTCAACAAACCGGCATCCAGCAGGGAGGCATGGTTGAGGCGGTCTTCCAGCACCGTATCGCCTTGCCCGACCAACGCGGTGACGGCACCCATGTTGGCCATGTATCCGTTACTGAACAGCAGCGCACGCGGGCGACCGGTGAACTCGGCCAGGGTCTCCTCCAGTGCGTGGTGCGGGGTGCTGTGACCGATGACCAGATGCGACGCACCGCCGCCTACGCCCCAGCGCGATGCTCCCGCTTGCCAGGCTTCAATCACTTGCGGGTGACTGGCCAGGCCCAGGTAGTCGTTATTGCAGAAGGCGAGCAGAGGCTTGCCATCGACCACCACCTGCGGCCCTTGCGGGCTTTCTAGCAGCGGGCGCTGGCGATACAGGTTATCGGCGCGGCGTGCGGCCAGCCGGGAGCGTAGATCGAATGACATGCTGACTATACTCCCTTGTAGCCGCTGGCGCAGGCTGCGATGGGCAGCGAAGCGGCCCCGGCTTCGGTATTGAAAGCGAAGGTCCTGCGGACCTTATCGCAGCCTGCGGCAACGACTACAGGCCAGCACGGTGGTTAAACCACAGCGTTATAGAACTGCTCGCTGGACTTCTGATCCCTAAGCGCGTGCTCTATCGCCGCCTGATGCACCTCGTCGGCGTGATCTTTACCCTCCTCCGGCAGAATGCCCAAACGGCTGAACAGCCGCATGTCCTTGTCTGCCTGCGGGTTGGCCGTGGTCAGCAGTTTGTCGCCGTAAAAGATAGAGTTGGCCCCGGCAAAGAACGCCAGCGCCTGCATTTGCTCGTTCATTGCCTCACGACCTGCGGACAGGCGTACATGGCTCAGAGGCATCATGATTCGCGCTACTGCCAGCATGCGGATGAAATCAAAGGGGTCGATGTCTTCGGCGTTCTCCATCGGCGTGCCGGCCACTTTCACCAGCATGTTGATGGGCACCGATTCCGGGTGCTCAGGCAGATTGGCCAGCTGGATCAGCAGGTTGGCGCGGTCGTCCAGCGACTCGCCCATGCCCAGGATGCCACCGGAGCAGATTTTCATCCCGCTGTCGCGCACGTAACTCAGGGTTTGCAGGCGTTCGCTGTAGGTCCGCGTGGTGATGATGCTGGTGTAGAACTCGGGCGAGGTGTCGAGGTTGTGGTTGTAGTAGTCGAGACCGGCATGGGCCAGTGCAGCGGTCTGCTCCTGATCAAGCTTGCCCAGGGTCATGCAGGTTTCCAGGCCCATGGCCTTCACCCCTTTGACCATTTCCAGCACGTAGGGCATGTCTTTGGCCGAAGGGTGCTTCCAGGCTGCGCCCATGCAAAAACGGGTGGCACCGATGTCCTTGGCCCGCTGTGCTTCTTCAAGCACCTTCTGCACCTGCATCAGCTTCTCTTTGGCCAGGCCGGTGTTGTAGTGGCCCGACTGCGGACAATATTTGCAATCTTCCGGGCAGGCCCCGGTCTTGATCGATAACAGCGTCGAAACTTGAACCCGGTTGGCATTGAAATGCTTGCGGTGAACGGTCTGCGCCTCGAAAAGCAGGTCGTTGAAAGGCTGGGTGAACATCGCCCGGACTTCGGCTAATGACCAATCATGTCGCAAGTTGGCAAGGCTGCTGGCGCTCATCGGCGTTTCTCTTGTTTATGCTTTGACTAGAACCCGAGGCAAAAAACCCAGGCACGGCACGGATATCGGCATGTTTAAGGATGTGACATGAACTGTCAACCACTATGGATTCGATTGGTTTACAATTGGTTAATAAACAACCAGTCATGTTTGTTGTGTGACGAGCGCGCCCGTACAGAGCAGGCCCTGTGCGTCGCCTGCGAACTGGAACTGCCCTGGCTGGGTGACCGCTGCCAGCGCTGCGCTTTGCCGCTGCCCATGGCGGGACTGGTTTGCGGCCATTGCATCAGACAGCCACCCGCCTTCGAACGAGTTCATGCACCTTGGGTGTATGGCTTTCCGATCGACAGCCTGATCGTGCGCTTCAAGCACCACAGCAAATGGCCCTACGGCCGCCTTTTGGCCGAAATTCTTGGGCAATCACTGCTTGATAGCTTCAACATGGGTGAACCTCGACCTGACGCCCTGCTGCCGGTACCCCTGTCCACCAAACGCCTGCGTGAGCGTGGCTATAACCAGGCCGGGATGCTGGGGGATTGGCTCGGCAAGCAGTTGTGCATCCCCTGCCAGCCGCACTGGCTGCTGCGTTCGCGGAACACCGCTGCGCAACAGGATCTGGACGCCAAAACCCGCAAACGCAACCTGCGCCACGCATTCAGCCTCGCGCCAGGGGTGCAGGTGAATGGCTTGCATCTGGCCCTGATCGATGACGTGCTGACCACCGGCGCCACGGCAGAAAGCCTGGCGCGCCTGTTGCTCAAGGGTGGGGCGCGGCGGGTCGATGTGTATTGCCTGGCGCGCACGCCAAAACCTGATGGGCTTGCTTGACGTCTCCCCGTGGAGCAGGCACTTTTCGGGCACTCCCCGTCTTGCGAACCTGTCTTCATGCACCTGCCTGCCCTGCTTGCCCAGCATATTGTCCACCGCCCGCAACGTATTGCCCTGTTGCAACACATCGCCGAGCAGGGCTCGATCACGGCTGCCGCCAAAAGTGCGGGCATCAGCTACAAGGCTGCGTGGGATGCCATCGATGAGCTGAACAACCTGGCGCAAACCCCCTTGGTGCAGCGCAGCATTGGCGGCAAGGGCGGAGGCGGCGCCCGGTTGTCCGTGGCCGGTGAGCGGGTGCTGCGCCTTTATCAGCGCTTGCAGGCGTTACAGGCTCAGGTGCTGGACGCCGCCGAAGACGCCCGGGATCTCGATCTGCTCGGCCGCCTGATGTTGCGTACCAGCGCCCGTAACCAGTTGCACGGTACCGTGATTGCCATCCACAGGCATGGTCACAACGATCTGATTGACCTTGAGTTGCCCGGTGGCCTGACCTTGCAGGCGCAAATCACCCACGACAGCACCCAGCACCTGGAACTGGCGATCAATAGCCCGGCGGTGGCACTGATCAAAGCGGGCTGGCTGCAGTTGATCGACGTCGCACAAGTGCCCAGCCCCGAACACAATCACCTGCACGGGCAGATCCAACAGATTCTGCACATCGCCGACGGCCCCAGTGAAGTGCGCATCAGCCTGCCTGGCGGCCAGACGCTGTGTGCGCTGACCGAACCGCAACACCTTGAAACACTTGGACTGGCCGTGGGCAGTACGGCACAGGTGCAGTTTGCGCCGACCCTGGTGTTGCTGGGCACAGCGCTCTAAACCGCTGCCCTCACCCCAATCTTCTCCAGGAGGGAGAGGGGCTTTTCAAACAAAAACTGAAACATCCCTGTCATACCCGCTGCTTATGGTGTCTGCCAAAACCGTTGCCAGACGAGCCAGCCATGAGCCTATTAGAAGAAAACCAATCCACCGACCTTGAGCAGATCATCGGCCTGAGCCGTCGGGGCTTTATCAGTGCGGGCGCCTTGTGTGGTGCGGCGATGTTCCTCGGCGGCGGCCTGCTTGGTCGCAGCGCCCTGGCGGCCGGGGTCAGCGCCGCCAACAGCAACCTGCTGGGGTTCGACAGCATCAACGCAGCCACCACCGACACCATCAGCCTGCCGCCCGGCTACCGTTCCTCGGTGCTCATCAGCTGGGGTCAGCCGTTGCAGGCCAAAGGCCCGGCGTTTGACCCTTCCGGTAAAGGCACCGCCAGCGAGCAGGAAGTGCAATTTGGCGACAACAATGACGGCATGAGCCTGTTCGCCTTCCCCGATGACCCGAACCGGGCCCTCATGGCGATCAACAACGAATACACCAACTACCGCTACCTCTACCCTCACGGTGGCTCGCCCACTTCCCTTGAAGAAGTGCGCAAGGCCCTGGCCAGTGAAGGCGTGTCGGTGATCGAAATCCAGCGCAAGGGCGACAGCTGGCAGTTTGTTCAGGGCTCACCCTTTAACCGGCGCATCCACGGCAACACGCCGATCCGCCTCAGCGGTCCCGCGGCGGGCCACGAACTGCTGCGCACCCGGGCCGATGCCACCGGCAGCCGTGCCCTGGGCACGTTCCAGAACTGCGCCAACGGCAAAACCCCGTGGGGCACTTATCTGACGTGCGAAGAAAACTTCACTGATTGTTTCGGCAGCTCTGATGCCAAGCAAACCTTCGACACCGCGCAAAAGCGCTATGGTGCCGTGGCGGCCAGCAAGGATATCAACTGGCACCAACACGACCCGCGCTTCGACCTGGCACTCAACCCCAACGAACTCAACCGTCACGGCTGGGTAGTGGAAATCGACCCGTTCGACCCGCTTTCAACACCGGTCAAACGCACCGCCCTGGGCCGTTTCAAACACGAAAACGCCGCCCTGGCCGAAACCGGCGACGGTCGTGCCGTGGTCTATATGGGCGACGATGAACGCGGCGAGTTCATCTACAAATTTATCAGCCGCGACAAGATCGACCACCAGAACCCCAAGGCCAATCGCGACCTGCTCGACCACGGCACGCTTTATGTGGCGCGCTTTGACAATGGCGACAGCAACCCTGATCGCCCCAAGGGCCAGGGCCAGTGGCTTGAACTGAGTCACGGCAAAAACGGCATTGATGCCGACCATGGTTTCGCCAGCCAGGCCGATACCCTGATCCATGCCCGCCTGGCAGGCAGCACAGTCGGCGCCACGCGCATGGACCGCCCGGAATGGATAGTGGTCAGCCCCAAAGACGGCCAGGTTTATTGCACCCTGACCAACAACGTCAAACGTGGCGAGGATGGACAACCGGCTGGCGGACCCAACCCGCGTGAGAAAAACGTCTACGGACAAATCCTGCGCTGGAACGCCCATAAGGGTGATCACGGCTCGGACACCTTTGACTGGGACCTGTTCGTGGTGGCCGGCAACCCGGCAGTGCACGGCAAAACGGCCAAAGGTGGCTCAGCCAACATCACCCCGCAAAACATGTTCAACAGCCCCGATGGCCTGGGCTTCGACGACGCAGGGCGCTTGTGGATCCTCACCGACGGCGACGCCAGCAACAGCGGCGACTTTGCCGGCATGGGCAATAACCAGATGCTCTGCGCCGACCCGGCCAGCGGTGAAATCCGCCGCTTCATGGTCGGACCGATTGGCTGTGAAGTCACCGGTATCAGCTTCTCGCCCGACCACAAAACCCTGTTCGTTGGTATTCAGCACCCCGGCGAAAACGGCGGATCCACCTTCCCCGAGCATCTGCCCAACGGCAAACCGCGTTCTTCGGTCATGGCCATCAGCCGTGAAGACGGCGGTATCGTCGGCGCCTGACCCTTTCGGTGTGGGAGCGGGCTTGCTCGCGATCGGGTTGGTGCGATTTAACTGACAGACCGCAGCGCCTGCATCGTGAGCAAGCCCGCTCCCACAGCGGATTAAGTCGCCTTCCGGGCCCCGGTCTGCGCTAACATGCATGGCCGGACGCGGCAGCCTGCTGCGCGCAGGAGTCAGCATGTCTCATCCGTTTGCAACACTTACCCCTGATCTGGTGCTCGACGCCGTCGAGAGCATCGGTTTCCTGAGCGATGCCCGCGTGTTGGCGCTCAACAGCTACGAAAACCGCGTGTATCAGGTCGGCATCGAAGACTCGCAGCCGCTGATCGCCAAGTTCTATCGCCCTCAGCGCTGGACCAACGAAGCGATCCTCGAAGAGCACCGCTTCACCTTCGAACTGGCCGACTGCGAAGTCCCGGTCGTGGCCCCGATGATTCACAACGGCCAAAGCCTGTTCGAGCACCAGGGCTTTCGCTTTACCTTGTTCCCACGCCGTGGTGGCCGTGCGCCAGAGCCGGGAAACCTCGACCAGCTGTATCGTCTCGGGCAACTGCTCGGCCGCCTGCATGCCGTAGGCGCAACCAAGCCGTTCGAACACCGCGAAGCACTGGGCGTGAAAAACTTCGGTCACGACTCGCTGACCACCCTGCTCGAAGGCAACTTCATACCGCGCAGCTTGCTCCCGGCCTACGAGTCCGTCGCCCGCGACCTGCTCAAGCGCGTTGAAGACGTCTACGCCGCCACCCCGCACACCAACATCCGCATGCATGGTGATTGCCACCCCGGCAACATGATGTGCCGCGACGAAGTGTTCCATATCGTCGACCTCGATGACTGCCGCATGGGCCCTGCGGTGCAGGATTTGTGGATGATGCTGGCCGGTGATCGCCAGGAATGCCTGGGCCAGCTGTCAGAGTTGATGGACGGCTACAGCGAATTTCATGACTTCAACCCCCGCGAACTAGCGTTGATCGAGCCGCTGCGCGCCTTGCGCCTGATGCACTACAGTGCCTGGCTGGCGCGACGCTGGGACGACCCGGCCTTCCCCCACAGCTTCCCGTGGTTTGGTACCGAACGCTACTGGGGCGACCAGATCCTGGCATTGCGTGAACAGCTTTCAGCACTCAATGAGGAGCCGCTGAAACTGTTCTGACGCCATGTATGTGGCTCTTGCAGGAGCGGGCTTGCTCGCGATTGGCTCGATGCGGTTTAACTGTCAGACCGCAGCGCCCGCATCGCGAGCAAGCCCGCTCCCACAGAAAATCCGGGACCGCTGCTGGTGCAAAAACAACTGTCTGCCTTGCAAATCTCCTGCACGACACGCCTGCAAAACCTGCTTACAATCCTGACTTCTTCCGTGTCTGTTAGTTGCCTAAGCAAGGATTCTGCATGCAAGCCGCCAACCCGCGCCGCGGGTATATTTTAGGCCTCACGGCCTATGTCATCTGGGGCATCTTCCCGCTCTACTTCAAACTGCTGGCCAGCGTTCCGGCGGCCGAAATCATCGTCAACCGGGTGCTTTGGTCGGCCTTGTTCGGCTCGTTGCTGCTGCTGGTGTGGAAGCACCCCGGCTGGTGGCAGGAACTGCGCGACAACCCCAAACGCCTGGGCGTGCTGACCATCAGCGGCCTGCTGATTGCCGCCAACTGGCTGACCTATGTATGGGCCGTAAATAACGACCGCATGGTCGAAGCCAGCCTGGGCTATTACATCAACCCGCTGGTAAACGTATTGCTCGGCATGTTGCTGCTGGGCGAACGCCTGCGCCGCTTGCAGTGGATTGCCGTAGGCCTGGCAGCTGCGGGCGTGGCACAACAAGTGTGGCAAGTGGGGAGCCTGCCGTGGGTATCGCTGGTGCTGGCGCTGACGTTTGGCTTTTACGGGCTGATTCGCAAGCAAGCACCGGTCAAGGCGCTGCCGGGGCTGGTGGTAGAAACCTGGATCCTGGTCCCGGTTGCCATCGGCTGGCTGTTGCTGCATCCGGAAGCCAACAGCGCCCACGTTGACTTCTGGAGTACCTCAGAGGCCTGGCTGCTGGTATTTGCCGGCCCGGCCACGCTGATACCCTTGGTCAGTTTCAACGCCGCCGCACGACATCTGCCCTACACGACCCTGGGCTTTATGCAGTACATCGCGCCGACGCTGGTGCTGATCCTGGCGGTCTGGGTGTATGGCGAACACCTGTCCGAAAGCACCTTGATCGCCTTTGCGTTTATCTGGGCCGGGCTGGTGGTGTACAGCCTCGATGCCTGGTTCAGCCTGCGCCAGCGCAGCTGAACCGGCGTAGTTACTCTTCGGTGCTGAACTTGAGGTCTACCAGCAGTTCATCGGCCAGGGTTTCCAGACGCTTTTGCAGCACGTCGAGCGATAAGGTCAGGGGCACAGCCAGAATGGCCTCGGCATGAAACAGCGGCTCGTTGCTCATGGGCGCGGGCCGCACATCGGTCACCAGCCGCTCCAGGCTCACCCCCTGCTCCGTCAGCACCCGGGTGATATCGCGCACAATGCCGGGGCGGTCGTTGCCCACCAGCTCCATGGCGATGGGCTTCCAGGTGCAGGACTGCTCGATCCCGCTTTCAGCGATCAATACCCGAATCCCTTCCTTGCCCAACCGCTGCAGCGCATCGACCAGCTCATCGTGGGCTTCGGCAGGCACGCCGACACGCAGGATCCCGGCAAATTGCCCGGCCATACGCGACATGCGACTCTCCAGCCAGTTACCTCCATGCTCGGCGATGCACTGGGCAATACGCTCGACCTGCCCGGCCTTGTCCTGGGCAAAGACAGTGATAACAAGATGATTCATGGCGGGACTCTCTTATTAGGGGGTCGATTGAGTATAGGCAACACCCTTCCCTGTGGGAGCGGGCTTGCTCGCGATGGTCTCGCCACGGTTTGCCTGACAGACCGCGTCGCCCGAATCACGAGCAAGCCTGCTCCACAGATGCCTTCAAAATCACAAATTGTGTACTGTTTTTAGAATTATCTGGAACAACCTGCCTGTTTCTTGAGAACATCCCGTTCTTCTGAGTGACCGTTCGCGTAAAAATGGTCGCAGAACGACGTGATCAGTCTGATTTTCACATCTGCAATTGATCATGTAGTATGCCTCGGCGACCACTACATAACTTGCAACATGGTCTGCCAAAGCGTCTGCAATCCCCGTACAAACCCGCTCTGGCGGTGTTTTGAGAAGCGCTCCAGGCTTTAAATAAAAATGAGTGAGGCAAGCAATGACTGAACACGTTCACGTCGGTGGCCTGCAGGTCGCCAAAGTCCTGTTCGACTTCGTCAACAACGAAGCTATCCCCGGTACCGGCCTCACCGCCGATCAGTTCTGGGCCGGTGCCGACAAGGTCATCAACGACCTGGCACCCAAGAACAAAGCACTGCTCGCCAAACGCGATGATTTGCAGGCGCGCATCGACGCCTGGCACCAGGCGCAGGCCGGCAAGGCCCATGACGCCGTGGCTTATAAGGCCTTCCTCCAGGATATCGGGTATCTGCAGCCAGAAGCTGCGGATTTCCAGGCAACGACGCAAAACGTCGATGACGAAATCGCCCGCATGGCCGGCCCGCAATTGGTGGTGCCGGTGATGAATGCGCGCTTTGCCCTCAACGCCTCTAACGCCCGTTGGGGCTCGCTGTACGACGCGCTTTACGGCACCGACGCCATCAGCGAAGCCGACGGCGCCGAAAAGGGCAAAGGCTACAACAAGGTTCGCGGCGACAAGGTCATCGCCTTCGCCCGCGCCTTCCTCGACGAAGCTGCACCTCTGGCCAGCGGCTCCCACGTTGATTCCAGCGGCTACGCCATTGTTGACGGCGCCTTGCAGGTCACCCTCAAGGGCGGCGCCAGCACCGGCCTGCGCGACACCGCGCAGTTGATCGGTTACCACGGCACGGCCGCAGCGCCGACGGCCGTGCTGCTCAAGCACAACGGCCTGCATTTCGAAATCCAGGTCGACGCGGCCAGCCCCGTCGGCCAGACCGATGCTGCAGGCGTCAAAGACGTGCTGATGGAAGCCGCCCTGACCACCATCATGGACTGCGAAGACTCGGTCGCTGCGGTCGATGCCGATGACAAGGTGGTGATCTACCGCAACTGGCTCGGCCTGATGAAGGGTGACCTCAGCGAGCAAGTATCCAAGGGCGGCCAGACCTTTACCCGCACCATGAACCCGGATCGCGAGTACACCGCGCCAAACGGCGGCACCGTCAGCCTCCACGGCCGCTCGCTGTTGTTCGTGCGCAACGTCGGCCACCTGATGACCATCGATGCGATCCTCGACAAAGACGGCAACGAAGTGCCCGAAGGCATCCTCGACGGCCTGCTCACCAGCCTGGCGGCTATCCACAGCCTCAATGGCCAGACCACGCGCAGCAACAGCCGCACCGGCTCGGTGTATATCGTCAAGCCGAAGATGCACGGGGCTGAAGAAGCCGCGTTCACCAACGAGCTGTTCGGCCGCATCGAAGACGTGCTCAAGCTGCCACGCAACACGCTCAAGGTCGGAATCATGGACGAAGAGCGCCGTACCACGATCAACCTCAAGGCCTGCATCAAGGCCGCCAGCGAGCGAGTGGTGTTTATCAACACCGGCTTCCTGGACCGTACCGGCGACGAGATTCACACGTCGATGGAAGCCGGCCCGGTCGTACGCAAGGCCGACATGAAAGCCCAGAAGTGGATTTCGGCCTACGAAAACAACAACGTCGATGTCGGCTTGAGCACTGGCCTGCAAGGTCGTGCACAAATCGGTAAAGGCATGTGGGCCATGCCCGATCTGATGGCCGCCATGCTGGAGCAGAAAATCGCTCACCCGCTGGCCGGTGCCAACACTGCCTGGGTGCCGTCACCGACCGCCGCCGCCCTGCACGCGCTGCATTACCACAAGGTTGACGTGTTCGCCCGTCAGGCCGAACTGGCCAAGCGCGCTCCGGCTTCGGTGGACGACATCCTGACCATCCCGCTGGCGGTGAACCCGCAGTGGACCCCGGAACAGATCCAGAACGAACTGGACAACAACTCCCAGGGCATCCTGGGCTACGTTGTGCGCTGGATCGACCAGGGCGTGGGGTGCTCCAAGGTGCCGGACATCAACGACATCGGCCTGATGGAAGACCGTGCCACGCTGCGTATCTCCAGCCAGCACATCGCCAACTGGCTGCGTCACGGCATCGTCAACGAAGAGCAGGTCATGGCAAGCCTCAAGCGCATGGCACCGGTGGTTGACCGCCAGAACGCCAACGACGCGCTGTACCGTCCGCTGGCGCCGGACTTCGACAGCAATATCGCCTTCCAGGCGGCGGTCGAACTGGTCATCGAAGGCACCAAACAGCCTAACGGCTACACCGAGCCGGTACTGCACCGTCGTCGGCGCGAGTTCAAGGCCAGAAACGGCCTGTAACCCGCAGCAATAAATAAAGCCCCGAACATTCGGGGCTTTTTTTTGACACGGTGGCAGACCAACCTTACATCCCCAACTCCTCACGGATCAGCTTGAGCAACCTGTCGGTATCAATCGGCTTGAGCAAAAAGTCCACCACGCTCAAATGCATGGCATCGATGGCATCCCGTACATTCGCATCCCCCGACATGATGATAACCGGCAAGGCCGCCCGCTCGGATTCACGCACTTTGCGGATCAGATGCAAGCCATCATGGGGCAGCATGCGCAAATCGGTGAGCATCAGGTTGATCGGCTGGCCCGATGCCAATAGCGCCAGCGCTTCTTCTTCATTGCTGGCCTGGAGGCACTCAATGGCATTGAGTTCAAGAAACTCCGCCAACAACTCCCGAGCCAAAACATCATCTTCGACAATCAACACACATGACGAGACCGAAGCAGGTGTCTGCATGACCTCTTGTAAGGCCTCTCTTTCGGCGTCAGTCAAAATATCGTGTTCGGTCATAGGCTTCTCGGAAGCTGACTTGCAGGCGAAATATCCTAATAGCGTAGTCGGTTATCCATTACTGGGTGTAAATGTGCGCTCACATTCCGGTATTTCCAAGCCTGACAGCACAAGAAATATCTGAAACCAATGTGCGATGTTTTTAAAACAGCAGCACAACGCTGCCCCATAGACTTACGTCCAATGGGCACCCGCGCGCAGACCACCGAGCATGAGGGATAGAAATACACCTTGGGGCGATGCCCTGTCCGGTCATAACAACAACGGCTCACAACCAACGACGCGGTATCAGTAATGAGTAAATCGGATGCGTTTCTCCAGGCAGGGAAAACCGCGGTGTTGCAGAACATTCACGGCACCATGCAATTCTTGCAACGATTCCCGCCCTTCAACCAAATGGAAAACACTCACCTGGCGTACCTGGTCGAGCAGTGCCAACTGCGCTTCTATGCCCCGGGCGAAAGCATCATCCGACCCACCGACGGGCCGGTGGAGCACTTCTATATCGTCAAGCAGGGCCGAGTGGTGGGCGAGCGCACCCACGCCGGTCGCGAAGAAGCCCAGACCACCTTCGAGATCACCGCCGGCGAATGCTTCCCCCTGGCCGCGCTGCTGGGCGAGCGCGCCACCCGCACCGAACACCGGGCCGCCGAAGATACGTTCTGCCTGCAACTGAACAAAACCGCGTTTATCAAACTGTTTGGCCTGTCCGACGAATTTCGCGACTTTGCCTTGCGCGGCGTCAGCAGCCTGCTGGACAAGGTCAATCAGCAGGTGCAGCAAAAAGCCGCTGAAACCCTCGGCACCCAGTACTCGCTCAACACCCGCCTGGGTGAACTGGCCATGCGTCATCCCGTGACCTGCGCGCCTCAGGTTGCACTGCGTGAAGCCGTGCGTCTGATGCACGAACAGCAGGTGGGCAGCATTGTGGTGGTCGACGAGCTCAAGGCCCCGCTGGGGATTTTCACCCTGCGCGACCTGCGTCAGGTCGTTGCCAATGGCATTGAGGATTTCGACCAGGCCATCGACCTGCACATGACCCCCGGGCCGTTCTACCTGAGCCCCGATCACAGCGCTTTCGACGCTGCAATCGCCATGACCCAGCGGCATATTGCCCACGTGTGCCTGGTTAAAGATCAACGCCTGTGTGGGGTTGTTTCCGAGCGTGACCTGTTTTCGCTGCAACGGGTCGACCTGGTGCATCTGGCACGTACCATTCGCCATGCTCCACGGCTGGAAACCCTGATCAGCCTGCGCGGCGAAATCGGCCAGCTGGTTGAGCGCATGCTGGCCCACGGCGCATCTTCCACGCAAATCACCCATATCATCACCCAACTGAACGATCACACCGTCTGCCGGGTGATTGAGCTGGTGCTGGCCGACAAGGGTGACCCCGGCGTGCCGTTTACCTGGCTGTGTTTTGGCAGCGAAGGACGGAGCGAACAAACCCTGCACACCGACCAGGACAACGGCATCCTGTTCGAGGCCAGGGACGCTGCCGAGGCCGCCGACATTCGCCAGCGCCTGCTGCCCATCGCCCAGCAGATCAACCAGCACCTGGCGGCCTGCGGCTTTACCCTGTGCAAGGGCAATATCATGGCCGGCAACCCCGACCTGTGCTTGTCCCGTACCGAATGGGCGCGGCGCTTTGCGGCGTTTATTCGTGAAGCCACCCCGGAAAACCTGCTGGCCTCCACCATCTACTTCGACCTGCGCGTGGTCTGGGGCGATGAACAGGGCTGCGCGCAACTACGTCGCGGCATCCTTGAGCAAGTGGCCGACAACCGCCTGTTCCAGCGCATGATGGCCGACAACGCCCTGCGTCACCGGCCACCGGTGGGGCGCTTTCGCGAGTTTGTGCTGGAGCGCAAAGGCAGTGACAAGGCCACCCTCGACCTCAAGGTGCAGGGCCTTACGCCCTTTGTCGACGGGGCTCGCTTGCTGGCACTGGCCAACGGTGTAGAAGCCAACAATACCCTTGAGCGCTTGCGCCAACTGGTTGCTCTCGACGTGATCGAACCGCTGGACGGCGGTGCCTACGAAGAGGCTTACCACTTTATCCAGCAAACCCGCATGCAGCAGCACCAGTTGCAAACCCGGGAAAATCGCCCGTACTCCAATCGCGTCGACCCGGACAACCTCAACCAGCTGGATCGCCGTATCCTGCGTGAAGCCCTGCGCCAGGCCCAGCGCCTGCAAAGCAGCCTGGCCCTGCGGTATCAGCTATGAGCCTGTTGTCCTGGCTGTTACCCCGCAAAAAACCGCTGCTAAGCCTTGAGCAACAGCAACGCCTGCTGCAATTGCCGTCCGCCACCGCCTTGAGCAATGTGCCATTGCGCAGTCAGCGTTGGGTGGTGGTAGACCTGGAAACCAGCGGTCTTAATCTCAACCGCGATCAAGTGTTGTCGATTGGCGCAGTAGTGATTGAAGACGGCGCCATTGACTTGAGCCAGGCCTTTGAGCGCACCCTGCTGCGCCCCGACCACCCCCTGAGCCCCAGCATGCTGCTGCATGAACTGGGACCTGCCGCCATTGCCGCCGGCAGCGACCCGGTGGATGCGCTGCTGGATTTCATGGACTTTGTCGGCGATAGCCCGGTACTGGCCTTCCATGCACCATTTGACCAGCACATGCTCACCCGAGCCCTCAAGGACAGCCTGGGCTATCGGTTGCAGCATCCGTTTATGGATGTGGCCGCACTGGCACCGATGCTCTGCCCGCAGTTCAACCCGCGCCAGGCAGGGCTGGATCACTGGATCAACCACTTCAACCTGCAGGTTGAAGACCGTCACAACGCCAGTGCAGACGCGCTGGCCACGGCCGAGCTGGCACTGATCCTGTTCAGCCGTGCCAGCGTCCAGGGCATCGACAGCCCCCTGGCCTTGCAACAGCGGCTTAACCAGTGGCAGCGACGCAAGCAGATTCACGGCTTTTAATCTGTGGGAGGGGTCTTGCTCGCGATTCATGCGACGCGGCTCATCAGGCGAAACGCGGCGATCCCATCGCGTGCAAGCCCGCTCCCACAATAACGACCCTCCCCCGCTTATATGTCATCCGATGAGCGTCAATTGCGTAGGATCACTCCCTCTGCCACAATCGCGAATAATTATCGTTAGTTAAAACTTGCAGTCGGTGATGCTCTTGTCGTCAGTCCAAACCCCCCACAGTGAGCTGGTTGGAGCGCTTTATCGCGACCATCGCGGCTGGCTGCTGGCGTGGTT
The DNA here is from genome assembly GCF_900618535.1 of Pseudomonas bubulae. Classification (GTDB taxonomy): domain Bacteria; phylum Pseudomonadota; class Gammaproteobacteria; order Pseudomonadales; family Pseudomonadaceae; genus Aquipseudomonas; species Aquipseudomonas bubulae. The sequence continues at coordinate 96,142 of NZ_UYJA01000004.1, forward strand.
ACGGCGCAACGTGGCCTGCCCGCAGCGGGCAGAGGACCTCAGCCAGGACACTTTTGTACGCCTGCTTGGCCGTACCGAACTGCAAGCCCCGCGCGAACCCCGGGCCTTTCTGGCGGCCATCGCCAAAGGCCTGCTGTTCGACTATTTTCGCCGCGCCGCCCTGGAGCAGGCCTGGCTCAACGAGTTGATGCTGATCCCCGAAGCCGAGCACCCCTCGCCCGAGGCCCAGCAGTTGATCCTCGAAGACCTGCGAGCCATCGACCGCATGTTGGCCAAACTGTCGAGCAAGTCGCGTGCGGCCTTCCTGCACAGTCGGCTCGACGGCATGACCCACGGCGAAATCGCCGAACGCCTGGGCGTGTCGGTGCCCCGTGTACGTCAATACCTGGCCCAGGGCATCCGCCAGTGCTACATCGCCCTGTATGGTGAGCCGACATGAGCCAGGCCAACGGCAAACCTGTCTCGGCCCAGGTGCTGGACGCCGCCATCGCCTGGCAACTGTGCCTGGATTGCGGCAACGGCAGCGCCGTGGAACAGGCCGAGTTCGCCAAGTGGTACAGCGCCAGCGAAGAACACGCCCGGGCCTGGTTACAACTGGGCATGCTCGACCAGCGCTTCAGCAATACCGGCATCCCGGCGCGCAATGGCGTGCAGCAGCAGGCGCGCAAGATCGGCAGCGGCCTGGCGAGTATCGCCCTGGTGTGCGGGCTGGCCCTGTTTGCCGGCAAGAACTACTTGCCCATCGATTACTGGATGGCCGACCAGCGCACTGCCACCGGTGAACAGCGCCAGATGCGCCTGGCCGACGGCACGTTGCTCAACCTCAATACCCACAGTGCAGTTGATGTACGTTTTGACAACAGCACCCGGCGCATCATCCTGCAAGAAGGCGAGATCATGGTCGAAACCGGCCACGGCGACCCTCGCCCGTTTATCGTACAAACCCGCGATGGCAGCTTGCTGGCCCTTGGCACCCGGTTCATGGTCAAACGCGAAGCCGACGGCACGCGCCTGAGCGTGCTGCAATCGCGTGTCCAGGCCCATCCAGAAGATAGCGTCGAACAGACCATCTACAGCGAAGGGCAGCAAGTGCTGATGCACCGCGACCGTCTGGGCCAGATGTATGCAGTGAGCCCCGGGGCCGACGCCTGGACACGGGGCATGCTGGTACTGGACAACGTGCGCCTGGGCGACATGGTTGGCGAACTCAACCGCTATCACCGTGGCCACCTGGGTGTAGCCCCCGAAGTGGCCGACCTGCGCATCACTGGCAGCTTCCCGCTGAACAACGTCGAACTGGCGCTCAACGCCCTGTTGCCGACCTTGCCGGTGCAAATCGAACAGCGCACCCCGTGGTGGGTCACTGTCAGCGCCAGGCCTGCGGCGAACTGAATCTAAATTATTTTCAATAAGCCCTATCACTTTTCAAATCTCGTGCGGCAGATAGGCATTGAGAAACATTTCCATTCAGGAACCCGCCGAATGTCCCGCACCCTCGACACGTTTTTGCGCCCCAGCCTGCTGGCTGTTGCCATTTCCCTTGGCGCTCCGCTGGCCAGCACCACGCTGATCGCCGCCGAACAGGCATCCTCTGCGCGCAGCTACAACCTGCCCGCCGGCCCATTGGCGGCCACCCTGAACCAGATCGCCAGCCAGGCTGGCATCACCCTGGCCATCGACTCGTCCTTGCTGGCAGGCAAAACCTCGGCGCCGGTCAACGGCACATTTGAAGCCACGACTGCGTTGCGTGAGGCGTTGCAGGGGAGCGGCTTGCAGCTGGTGCCCGGCTCGGCTGGCAGCTTTACTCTGATCGAGATTCCCCAGGGCGCATTGGCTCTAGGAGCAACGACCATCTCCGCCCAGGGCAGCTACGAAAGCGCTTGGGGCCCGGTGGACGGCTACCTCGCCCAGCGCACGGCGTCGGGTACCAAAACCGATACCTCTTTGGCTGAAGCCCCGCGCTCCATCTCCGTGGCCACCCGTAGCCAAATGCAGGACCGGGCGGTGCAGAACCTGGATGATGCAGTACGTTACATGCCCGGCGTTACGGCCAGCAGCTATGGCAGCGACAGCCGCTCGGAGTGGCTGAAGGTACGCGGCTTCGAACCCACCCAGTTTCTCGACGGCCTACCGCTGCCCAAGGGCTCCTACACCATGCCCAAGCTGGAAACCTGGGACCTGGAGCGCGTAGCCCTGCTGCGTGGCCCAGCGTCATCGGTCTACGGCCAGACACCTGCCGGGGGTTTGCTGGACATGGTCAGCCGTCGCCCGCAGGACACCCCCACCCATGAAGTGCAGGTCCAGGTCGGCAGCTACCAGCGCAAGCAGATCAGCTTCGACAGCACTGGCCCGATCGATGATGAAGGCCGCTTTCTGTACCGTATCAGCGGCCTGGTACGCGACAGCAACACCGCCATCGATCACAACGAAGACAAGCGCTATAACCTCGCGCCCAGTCTGACCTGGAACATCGACCCGGACACAAAACTGACGTTCCTCAGCCAGTTCAATCGTGACGACACCGGTATCACAAGTCAGTTCTTGCCGATCCAGGGCACTAAGGTTGACTCACCGGCGGGCAGTGTGAAGTATCACGAGAACCTGGGTGATCCGAAGTGGGAGTTCTACGACAAGACCTACTACGCACTCGGCTACGCCTTCGAACACCGCTTTGACGATGTGTGGCAGTTCCGTCAGAACTTGCGCTACACCAAAAGCGACCTGTCATTTCAGGGCATCACTGCAGGCGGTTACTACGGCTCCGTTGCCGACGACGGTACCGTGCAGCGCGGCGCCAATATCGTGAACGAAGACATCAGCCAGTTCGCCGTGGATAACAACTTCCAGGCAGACTTCAATACCGGCGCCCTCAAGCACACGGTACTGATCGGCCTCGATCACCAGCGCGTCAATACCAACTATAAGTGGCAATACGGCGCGGCCCCGGCCAGCAACATCATCAACCCGATCTACGGGCAGGATTTCAGCAACGTCAAATACACCGCTTACAACGACTACAACCAGAAAACCCGTGACACCGGCCTCTACCTGCAAGACCAGATGGCGCTGGATAACTGGCATTTGACCTTGGGCGGACGCCAGGACTGGCTGCACACCGACACCACGTTCTACAACGAGAACAATGCGCGCGACAAACGTGACGACAGCGCCTTCACCGGCAATGCCGCGCTGAGCTATGTGTTCGATTCCGGCTTCACGCCTTATGTGTCCTATGCCGAATCGTTCCAGGCCGAGCCGGGTGGTTTTGGCGGCAAGGCGTTCAAGCCCGGTACTGGCAAGCAATACGAAGTGGGCCTCAAGTACCAGCCACCCGGCACCGAGATGCTGTTCACCGCTGCCGTGTATGACCTGACCCGTAAAAACATCGTGCTCAGCGACACCCTGGGTGTAAGCCGGCCACTGGGTGAAGCCAACGTGCGCGGCGTGGAGCTGGAGGCCGTGGGTAACGTCAACGAGAACCTTAAACTGACCGCTGCCTACACCTATGCCAACACCAAGATGACCAAGGTCTCCGACCCGCTGGACAAGAACCGTCCACTGCCCCTGACGCCTGAACATCAAGCCTCGATCTGGGCTGACTACACCTGGCACAAAGGCGCGCTGGATGGCTTCGGCGTCGGCTTTGGTGCCCGCTACATTGGTGAGACCGACAACATCGCAATCGGCAGCATGGCTTATGTGCCCGACGCTTCTTATGGCCACACCGACGCTTATACCGTCTACGACGCCGCGGTGCATTACGACTTGGGCAAGGTCAGCAAAACGCTCAAGGGCGCCACGGTTTCTGTGAACGCCAACAACGTATTCGACAAGGAATACCTGTCGACCTGCGACGGTTTCTATTGCTACTACGGCGACCGGCGTAACGTCATGGCCAGCGTCAACTACAAGTGGTAACCCGCTAAGGGCTGCACCACCTTCCCCCTGTGGGAGCGGGCTTGCCCGCGATGCAGACAACTCGGTGCAACTGCAAAAACGAGTTGATGCCATCGCGAGCAAGCCCGCTCCCACAGGGGGTTTACGCATTCAGGATTTTCATGAAAAGCAAAACCATCCGCCGCTGGTCCTTTATCCACACCTGGACCAGCCTGATTTGCACTGCGTTCTTGCTGATGCTGGCACTGACCGGCCTGCCGTTGATTTTTCATCATGAAATCGACCATCTGCTAGGCGATGCGCCGCAGGTCAAAACCCTGCCTGCCGATACCCCAACCCTCGACCTGCAACAACTGGTGCGCGCCGCCGAAGCTCATCGCCCGGGCGAGGTCATGCAGTATTTCGGCTGGGACGAAGACGAACCCAATGCCGTCCTGACCATCATGGCACCCACCGCCGGCACCGAGCCCAACTCCTCCCACACCTTTATGCTCGATGCGCGCACGGGCGAAGCCATAGAGGTGCCGTCAGCCAATGGCGGACTCATGATGGTCATGCTGCGCCTGCATGTGGACATGTTCGCCGGGCTGCCCGGCAAGCTGTTACTGGCCTTTATGGGCCTGCTGTTTGTATTGGCCATCATCTCCGGCACAGTGCTGTACCTGCCTTTTATGCGCCGCCATGAATTCGCTACCGTGCGCACCGACAAATCCAAACGCCTGCGCTGGCTCGACCTGCACAACCTGATTGGCGCCGTGACCCTGACCTGGGCCCTGGTGGTAGGGGTGACCGGCGTTATCAGCGCCTGTGCTGACCTGATCATTGCCGCATGGCGCAATGACAGCCTCAGCGCCATGATCGAACCCTACCGCGATGCTCCGCCACTGACCCGTCTTGCCCCGGCCAGCCAGTTGCTGGAGATCGCAGCCAAAGCCGCGCCCGGCATGCGCCCGGACTTTATCGCCTTCCCCGGTACACGGTTCTCCAGCGAGCACCATTACGCGGTCTTTATGAAAGGCAGCACGCACCTGACTTCTCACCTGCTGACCCCGGTATTGATCGATGCCAGTACCCTGGAGGTCACCGCAGTGGCCGGGCGCCCGTGGTACATGGACGCTATGGGCATGTCACAACCGCTGCACTTCGGCGATTACGGCGGCATGCCAATGAAAATTCTCTGGGCGGCTCTCGACGTGCTGACCATTGTGGTGCTCGGCAGCGGACTCTACCTGTGGTGGGTGCGCCGCCGAGCGGCCAGGGAGAGCGCACGATGAGGCCCCGTCAGTCGAACTTCTGGAAAGTGTTTTCCATCCCGCTGGCGATTGGCCTGGTCAGCGTGATGGGCTTGTTCAGTGCGCTATTGGGTGACGAGGCGTGGGATGTATTGAGCTGGATTGGCTTGGGTATTCCTGTGTGGATCAGTGTGCGCGGGTTGCTCAAGTGACCCTCACCCTAGCCCTCTCCCGGAGGGAGAGGGCTGCAACTGACCTCCACAAAAAAGCCCGCATCGCTGCGGGCTTTTTAGTACGCGCCGGTCTTAGTTGACCTTGGCGTTCAGCTCACCTTTGAGGTAACGCTGGTACATGGCTTCGAGGGAGATCGGCTTGATCTTCGAAGCATTACCGGCAGTACCGAAGGCTTCGTAACGGGCAATACACACGTCACGCATGGCCGTTACAGTGGCGCCGAAGAACTTGCGCGGGTCAAACTCGCTCGGGTTGGTTGCCATCAGGCGACGCATCGCGCCAGTCGATGCCAGACGCAGGTCGGTGTCGATGTTGACCTTGCGCACGCCGTGCTTGATGCCTTCAACGATTTCTTCTACCGGCACACCGTAGGTTTCTTTGATGTCGCCGCCGAACTCGTTGATGATCGCCAGCCACTCTTGTGGAACAGAGGACGAACCGTGCATCACCAGGTGAGTGTTCGGAATGCGCTTGTGGATCTCTTTGATACGGTCGATTGCCAGTACGTCGCCAGTCGGTGGCTTGGTGAACTTGTAAGCGCCGTGGGAAGTACCGATGGCAATTGCCAGGGCATCTACCTGGGTGCGCTTGACGAAGTCAGCCGCTTCTTCCGGGTCGGTCAGCATCTGGCTGTGATCCAGAACGCCTTCTGCACCGATGCCGTCTTCTTCGCCAGCCATACCGGTTTCCAGCGAACCCAGGCAGCCCAGCTCGCCTTCAACCGATACGCCGCAAGCGTGCGCCAGGGCAACGGTTTGCTGAGTCACGCGAACGTTGTAGTCGTAGTCGGTCGGGGTCTTGCCGTCTTCACCCAGCGAGCCGTCCATCATCACCGAGCTGAAGCCCAGCTGGATCGAGCGCTGGCACACGTCAGGGCTGGTGCCGTGGTCCTGGTGCATGCACACCGGGATATGCGGAAATTCTTCGATTGCAGCCAGGATCAGGTGACGCAGGAAAGGAGCACCCGCGTACTTGCGCGCACCGGCCGAGGCCTGAACGATCACCGGGGAGTCGGTCTTGTCAGCGGCTTCCATAATGGCGCGCATCTGCTCAAGGTTGTTTACGTTGAAGGCTGGAACGCCGTAGCCGAATTCGGCGGCGTGGTCCAACATCTGGCGCATGCTGATAAGTGCCATTGTGTGTGTCTCTCCCGGACAAGGGTCGTTAATCGTGCAAGCCTGCCGTAGCGGCGGCTGCTATTCAAGTTATTGCAGATCGGGGGTTTGCCCCGATATGGCCAATGCGATTTAGCTGAAACGTTACAGCTTCAGCTATAGCTATGCGGCCCATTGGGTGGGCCGCATTTCAAATCATGGGCACCCGCGCTCTTGTGAAGGCTTGGGCGACTCGTATTTTTCCAGCGCCTCGGGCCCTGAGCGTTTATTGACCAGCGGCACGCTTTGCGCCTGCCAGTCAGCCTGGTAACAACCACTCTCTTCAGGGGTTGCAGCCTCGGGCACCGACTCGCTCGAGCCGGCGCAACCGGCCAAAAAGCCCGCGATCATCAACAGCGGTAACAACTTGACCATGTCCATGCTTCCTTTCAGGGCCTGAAACACCTTCAGGCTTTGGCGCGGCTTTCCAGGATTTCAACGGCAGGCAGTACCTTGCCTTCGACGAACTCCAGGAATGCACCACCGCCGGTGGAGATGTAGGAGATTTGATCAGCAATGCCGTATTTGTCGATCGCCGCCAGAGTGTCGCCGCCACCCGCAATCGAGAACGCTGCGCTGTCGGCAATGGCCCGGGCCAGAACCTTGGTGCCGTTGCCGAACTGGTCGAACTCGAACACGCCAACCGGACCGTTCCACAGGATAGTCTTCGAAGACTTGAGCAGCTCGGCGAAATGCGCAGCAGTTTGCGGGCCGATATCCAGAATCATGTCGTCAGCAGCCACGTCGGCAATCAGCTTGACGGTGGCAGCGGCACTTTCAGCGAACTCCTTGGCCACGACTACGTCGGTAGGCAGGGGCACGTTGACCTTGGCAGCGATGGCGCGAGCGGTTTCCAGCAGGTCGGGCTCGTACAGCGACTTGCCCACCGGGTGACCGGCAGCGGCCAGGAAAGTGTTGGCGATACCGCCACCCACGATCAGCAGATCGCAGATCTGGCTCAGGCTGTTGAGCACTTCAAGCTTGGTCGACACCTTGGAGCCAGCAACAATGGCCGCCATTGGCTTGGCCGGGGCGCCCAGGGCCTTGCCCAGTGCTTCCAGTTCAGCAGCCAGCAGAGGGCCTGCCGCAGCAACCTTGGCAAACTTGGCCACGCCGTGGGTCGAACCTTCGGCGCGGTGAGCGGTGCCGAAAGCGTCCATCACAAACACGTCGCACAGGGCGGCGTATTGCTTGGCCAGTTCGTCGGCGTTTTTCTTTTCGCCCTTGTTGAAACGCACGTTCTCGAACAGCACGATGTCGCCGGCTTTGACGTCGACACCATTGAGGTAATCGCTGACCAGCGGCACTTCACGGCCCAGGGCCTTGCTCAGGTACTCGGCTACAGGCTTGAGGCTGTTTTCAGCCGAGAACTCGCCTTCAGTCGGACGTCCCAGGTGCGAGCAGACCATAACCGCCGCGCCTTTTTCCAACGCCAGCTTGATGGTCGGCAGCGAAGCGAGGATACGCGCATCGCTGGTGACTACACCGTCCTTGACTGGGACGTTGAGGTCTTCGCGGATCAGTACGCGTTTACCTTGCAGATCGAGGTCGGTCATCTTCAACACGGTCATGGGTCGCAATTCCTGAGTTTCTAATGTTAGAGAACGGATTTTGGGTGGGTAACGTGCAAGTAGTGCTCTGCCACATCGATCATTCGATTGGCAAAACCCCATTCGTTGTCGAACCAGGCCAGCAGGTTCACCAGCCGGGGGCCGGAAACACGGGTTTGGCTGGCATCGACAATGGCCGAATGAGGGTCATGATTGAAATCACAGCTGGCGTGCGGCAGCTCGGTGTAGGCCAGCAAGCCTTTGAGCGGGCCGCTGGTGGCAGCCTCGCGCAGCAGGCGGTTCACTTCTGCGGCATCGGTATCCCGGGCCGTGGTCAGGGTGATGTCCAGGCACGACACGTTCAAGGTCGGCACCCGTACTGCTTTGGCCTGAATTCGGCCGGCAAGTTCCGGCAACAGGCGCTCAATGCCTTTGGCCAGGCCGGTCGATACCGGAATCACCGACTGAAAGGCCGAGCGAGTACGTCGCAGGTCTTCATGATGGTAGGCATCGATGACCGGCTGATCGTTCATCGCCGAGTGAATCGTGGTGATCGACACGTACTCCAGGCCCAGCGCCTGATCCAGCAGACGCAACAGCGGTACGCCGCAATTGGTGGTGCAGGAAGCGTTGGACACCAGGCGCTCTTCGCCCGTCAGGCTGTGCTGGTTGACGCCGTAGACAATGGTGGCGTCGACATCGGCGTCGCTGGCCATCGGTTGCGAAAAAAGTACGCCGGGAGCCCCGGCATCCAGAAAGCGCTGGCCGTCGGCACGGGTGTTGTAGACACCGGAGCATTCCAGCACCAGGTCAATGCCCAGCGCGGCCCAGTCGATCCCTTCGGGGGTGGCACTGCGGAACACTTTCACGCAGTCGCCATTGATATGCAGGCAGTCGCCTTCGATCCGTATCTCGCCGGGAAACCGGCCATGGGTGGAGTCGAAGCGCGTCAAATATTCGAGACTGGCCATATCGGCCAAATCATTGAGTGCAACAATTTCAAACCCGGCAGAAGCCCCTCGCTCGAACAACGCACGCAAGACACAACGACCAATCCGGCCGTAGCCGTTGAGTGCAACTTTGTAGGGACGCGGTTGAGGCATGGGGTTCTCGATTACCAAGGTGAATCCTTCACCACTACTATTTCGCGAGCAGGCTCGCTGCCACAGGGATCTACATAGCCCATGTGGGAGCGAGCCTGCTCGCGAATAAGGCAGCCACTTTGTTACTTAGTCTTCCAGCAGCTCGTCAGCCTGACCCAGGATGTTTTCCAGGGTGAAGCCGAACTCCTCGAACAAGGCAGGCGCAGGCGCCGACTCGCCGTAGGTGGTCATGCCGATCACGCGGCCTTCCAGGCCCACGTACTTGTACCAGTAGTCAGCGTGGGAGGCTTCGATGGCGATACGGGCGCTCACCTGCAGCGGCAGAACCGACTGCTTGTAGCCCGCATCTTGAGCTTCGTACACGCTGGTGCATGGCATCGACACCACACGAACCTTGCGGCCCTGTTCGGTCAGTTTTTCCCAGGCCTGAACAGCCAGGCCCACTTCGGAACCGGCCGAGATCAGGATCAGCTCAGGCTCGCCTGCGCAGTCCTTGAGCACGTAGCCACCACGGTTGATATCGGCAATCTGGCCGGCATCACGGTTCTGGTGGTTGAGGTTCTGACGCGAGAAGATCAACGCGGACGGGCCGTCGTTGCGCTCCAGGGCGTATTTCCAGGCAGCTGCGGATTCCACCGCATCGGCCGGGCGCCAGGTGTCCAGGTTCGGCGTAGTACGCAGGCTGGTCAGCTGTTCGATCGGCTGGTGAGTCGGGCCGTCTTCGCCCAGACCGATGGAGTCGTGGGTGAACACATAGATCACGCGCTGTTTCATCAGGGCCGACATGCGGATGGCGTTGCGGGCGTATTCCATGAACATCAGGAAGGTTGCACCGTAAGGCACCAGGCCGCCGTGCAGGGCAACGCCGTTCATGATGGCGCTCATGCCGAACTCACGTACACCGTAGTACACGTAGTTGCCGCTGGCGTCTTCAGCCGAAACACCTTTGCAACCTTTCCACAGGGTCAGGTTGGAGCCGGCCAGGTCAGCGGAGCCGCCCAGCAGTTCAGGCAGCAACGGGCCGAAGGCATTCAGCGCGTTCTGGCTGGCTTTACGGCTGGCGATGGTTTCGCCTTTGGCCGCGACTTCAGCGATGTAGGCGTTGGCCTTGGCATCGAAGTCAGCTGGCAGCTTGCCGCTCAGGCGACGGGACAGCTCGGCGGCCAGCTCAGGGAACTCGGCAGCGTAGGCAGCGAAGCGCTTGTCCCACTCGGACTCAACCGCAGCACCGACTTCCTTGGCATCCCATTCGGCGTAGATATCAGCCGGGATTTCAAATGGACCGTGGTTCCAGTTCAGGGCCTTGCGGGTCAGGGCGATTTCATCGTTGCCCAGTGGAGCACCGTGGCAGTCTTCCTTGCCCTGCTTGTTCGGCGAACCGAAACCGATGGTGGTCTTGCAGCAGATCAGCGTTGGCTGGTCGCTTTTGCGTGCGGTTTCGATCGCGGTCTTGATTTCTTCCGGGTCGTGACCGTCAACGTTACGGATCACTTGCCAGTTGTAGGCTTCGAAACGCTTTGGCGTGTCGTCGGTAAACCAGCCTTCAACTTCGCCATCGATGGAGATGCCGTTGTCATCGTAGAAAGCGATCAGTTTGCTCAGGCCCAGGGTGCCGGCCAGCGAGCCAACTTCGTGGGAAATGCCTTCCATTATGCAGCCATCACCCAGGAACACGTAGGTGTGGTGATCGACAACGTTATGGCCAGGACGGTTGAACTGCGCGCCCATGACTTTTTCGGCCAGGGCAAAGCCCACAGCGTTGGCCAGGCCCTGACCCAACGGGCCAGTGGTGGTTTCAACGCCCGGCGTGTAGCCCAGCTCCGGGTGGCCCGGGGTGCGGCTGTGCAGCTGGCGGAAGTTTTTCAGGTCGTCGATCGACAGGTCATAGCCGGTCAGGTGCAACAACGAGTAGATCAGCATCGAACCGTGGCCGTTGGACAGCACGAAGCGGTCACGGTCAGCGAACGAAGGATTGCTCGGGTTGTGCTTCAGATAATCGCGCCACAGTACTTCGGCGATATCCGCCATACCCATAGGGGCACCTGGATGACCGCTGTTGGCTTTTTGCACGGCATCCATGCTGAGTGCACGAATGGCGTTGGCACGCTCACGACGGCTGGGCATCGCTGTTCTCCTGGGTATTGGAAGTTAAATCGAAACGGAAAAAAGGCGAGCATTTTCCCTCACCCACCCCCTCGGGGCAATGACAGATAGTCAGCTGAAACGTTTTTCCTTTGTTCAGGCAGGCAATCTGTTAAGGATCGGACATTTCATTTCGTTAATAAGCACATTCCACCCGACAAACGTGCCATTTATCGACCAATATCAAAAAGTTTTGATATTGAACTTGCGGGGGCTTGAGCGGGTAACTAGACTGCGGCCCCATGAACTTACGCGTGCCTTCAATCCGCCATGACGATTGCGACGAGCTCTCCGCCCTGTGCAAGGCTGGAGGCGATCCGCTGCGACTCAATGTGCTGCGCGCGTTGGCCAATGATTCGTTTGGTGTGCTGGAACTGACACAGATCTTCGCCACCGGGCAGTCCGGCATGAGCCACCACCTCAAGGTGCTGTCCCAGGCACGGCTGGTTGCAACCCGGCGCGAAGGCAACGCGATTTTTTATCGCCGCGCCCTGCCCCATACCGAACAACTGGGCGGCAAATTGCATGCAGCACTGCTGGAAGAGGTCGATAACCTGGCCTTGCCCGCCGATGTACAGGCGCGCATCAGCGCCGTACACGGCCAACGTGCAGCCGCCAGTCAGGACTTTTTCTCACGCATAGCCGAGAAATTTCGCGCTCAACAGGATTTGATCGCCGGCTTGCCGCAATACCGTGACAGTGTTTTAACCCTGCTCGACAAACTGAGCTTCGGCCCGGGGGCCACAGCCCTGGAAGTCGGCCCCGGCGATGGCAGCTTCTTGCCCGACCTGGCCCGTCGTTTCCATCAGGTCACGGCGCTGGACAACAGCCCGGTGATGCTGGAGCTGGCCCGCCAGTTGTGTGAACGCGAGTCACTGAACAACGTCAGCCTGATCCTGGCCGACGCGCTGCATGAAGCACCGATCCAGGTCGATTGCGTGGTCGTGAACATGGTCTTGCACCATTTCGCTGCACCGGCCGAAGCACTCAGGCAACTGGCGACCTTGCTGCAACCGGGCGGTAGCCTGCTGGTAACAGAGTTGTGCAGCCATAATCAGGCGTGGGCCCGCGAGGCCTGCGGTGATTTATGGCTGGGTTTTGAACAAGATGATCTGGCCCGTTGGGCCACCGCTGCGGGACTCGTTCCCGGGGAAAGCCTCTATGTAGGCTTACGTAATGGTTTCCAGCTTCAGGTCCGCCACTTTCAGCGGCCAGCTGGCGACACTCACCATCGGTAAATATTAGGAAACCGTCGAGATGAGCGAATACTCCCTTTTCACCTCCGAGTCCGTGTCTGAAGGGCATCCGGACAAAATCGCCGACCAGATTTCTGACGCGGTGCTGGACGCCATCATTGCTGAAGACAAGTTCGCCCGTGTGGCGTGCGAGACTCTGGTGAAAACCGGCGTAGCAATCATCGCCGGCGAAGTCACCACTTCGGCCTGGGTTGACCTGGAGCAGATCGTTCGTGACGTGATCACCGACATCGGTTACACCAGCTCCGACGTCGGCTTCGACGGTGCTACCTGCGGCGTGATGAACATCATCGGCAAGCAGTCTCCTGACATCAACCAGGGTGTAGACCGCGCCAAGCCTGAAGATCAGGGCGCCGGCGACCAGGGCCTGATGTTCGGCTACGCCAGCAACGAAACCGACGTGCTGATGCCGGCACCGATCACCTTCTCTCACCAGTTGGTACAGCGCCAGGCAGAAGCCCGCAAATCCGGCCTGCTGCCGTGGCTGCGCCCGGACGCCAAGTCCCAGGTCACTTGCCGTTACGAAGGCGGAAAGGTTGTGGCCATCGACGCCATCGTGCTGTCGACCCAGCACAACCCGGAAGTGTCGAACAAAGACCTGCGCGAAGGCGTCATGGAGCTGATCGTCAAGCACGTGCTGCCTGCTGATCTGTTGCACAAAGACACCCAGTTCCACATCAACCCTACTGGCCAGTTCATCATCGGTGGCCCGGTTGGCGACTGCGGCCTGACCGGTCGCAAGATCATCGTTGACACCTACGGCGGCATGGCCCGTCACGGCGGCGGCGCGTTCTCGGGTAAAGATCCATCCAAGGTTGACCGTTCGGCGGCCTACGCCGGTCGTTACGTGGCCAAGAACATCGTGGCTGCCGGCCTGGCTGAGCGTTGCGAGATCCAGGTTTCCTACGCAATCGGCGTCGCTCAACCGACTTCGATTTCGTTGAATACTTTCGGCACTGGCAAAATTTCCGACGACAAGATCATCAAGCTGGTCCGTGAGGTGTTCGACTTGCGTCCATACGCCATCACCAAGATGCTTGATCTGCTGCACCCGATGTACCAGGAAACTGCAGCATACGGTCACTTCGGCCGTATCCCGCAGACCAAAACGGTTGGCGACGATACCTTCACCACGTTCACGTGGGAGCGTACCGACCGCGCTGAAGAACTGCGTACTGCCGCTGGTTTGTAAGTAAGCCTGCTGCACCAAAAGCCCCGGACAGGCGACTGTTCGGGGCTTTTTGCTGCTGGCGGGCATCGCGCAACGGATTGCTTGCGTACGGATGCTGCTAACATCCACGGTTTCGAACCGCCGAACGACGCTTGTGCAGCGTTCTTTCGACCTTATTTAATTGTCATCTTTGGTCATGGAGCTATTTATGAAATTACTTTCACCGCTCGCCCTGTTTACTGTCTGCGGCCTGTTGGCTGCCCCGCTGATGGCCGCCGACACAGCGCCTGAACTGACCGGCTGTGCTGCCAAGAAGCAGGCCATCACCCTGCAACTTGAGCAAGCGCGTGCCCACGGCAACAGCAACCAGGTAGCAGGCCTGGAAAAAGCCCTGAGCGAAGTTGAAGCCCATTGCACCGACGCGGGCCTGCGCAAGGAACGCGAAAACAAGGTGCTGGAAGCCAAGCACGAAGTCAGCAAGCGCCAGGCAGATCTGGACAAGGCCATGAAGAAAGGCGATCCGGAAAAAATCGACAAGCGCAAAAACAAGCTGGCCGAATCGCGCAAAGAGTTGCAGGAAGCGCTGGATCAGCTGGACAAGTAATTCGCCCTGTGGGAGCGGGCTTGCTCGCGATGGGATCGCTGCGGTCTGCCTGACAGATCGCGTCGCCTGCATCGCGAGCAAGCCCGCTCCCACAGCAGGTGGGTACCGGCTCAACTTTACTCAGTGATTCCTGAATGCCTTGTGGCACGCACTGCAGGTGTCTTCGACCTTCTGCACCGCAGGCATCAGGTTACTGGCCTTGTAGGGTTGCACCTGGCTGGCGATAACCAGCTCACCCGTAGCAGCCTCCAACTGCCGCGCCAACTCCTGAAAACGTGCCTGCTTTTGCCAGACGTCATCAGTAGCGCTGGTTTGATCGCTCTCCTTTACTTGAGGGAAATGCTTCCACGGCTCGTAAGCCAACGCATCCAACTTGATAGCGCCTGCGGTAAAGCGCGGACCATCGAACGGAATTCGACCCCGCAACATGCCGCCCAGATCTTCACTGGTCTTTAGCATTTGCTTGAAAATCGCTTTACGCTGGCCCAGCGGCGAATCGGGATCAACCCCGCCACACGCCGTCAGCGTCAGGCAGGCCAGCACTACAACAGTCAATCGTTTAAGAATCATGGTGGCTTCAGGTCACGGAAATCGGCCGCCAGTATCCTCGTGTCACCCGTAAAGACCAATACCCTTATTAAATATACGGGTTGCCTTGAAGGCCATCAGACCTCGGCAGCCGTTAAGGAACAGCGTCAATGAACATATTTTTCAAACCACTGGCCTGGGCGCTGCCCGTTGTCATGCTCCTGGCCGGGTGCAACGGCACCGACAAGGACGCGGACAAAAATGCCGCAAAACCTGAACCTCACACGACCTACAGCAAAGCCGACTGGAGTGCGCTGCCGGAAGTGACAGGCAATGACCTGCAAAGCGGCTTCGCTTCATGGCGCAGCGCCTGCACCCGTCTCAAGGCCGACGCCAACTGGGGGCCGGTATGCAGCGACGCTGCGGCCCTGCCTGCCAGCCCCAGCGTGGCTGAAATCAGCAATTTCCTGCAAACCCACCTCGACGTCTACAGCTTGCGTTCGGCCGAAGGCAGCAGCGACGGCCTGATCACCGGTTACTACGAACCCGTTTACCCGGGCAGCCTCAAGCCCACCCAGGCGGCCAATGTGCCGATCTACGGCGTACCGTCTGATCTGATCGTGGTCAACCTGGACAGCATTTACCCCGAGCTCAAAGGCAAACGCCTGCGCGGTCGCCTCGAAGGCCGTGTACTCAAGCCTTATGACACAGCCGAAACCATCAACAGCAACGGCCTGAATGCTCCGGTACTGGCGTGGCTGACCGATCCGATGGATCTGCAATTCCTGCAGATCCAGGGCTCTGGCCGGGTCCAGCTCGACAATGGCCGTCAACTGCGCATTGGCTATGCCGACCAGAACGGCCACCCGTACAAACCGATTGGCCGCTGGCTGGTCGAGCAAGGCGAGCTGAAAAAAGAAGACGTGACCATGGGCACCATTCACGCCTGGGCCATGGCCAACCCGCAGCGTGTCCACGAGATGCTTGCCAGCAACCCGAGCTATGTATTTTTCACCCAGAACGCCGACAGCAACGAAGGCCCGCGCGGCTCGCTGAACGTGCCGCTGACGGCCGGTTACAGCGTGGCAGTGGACCGCAAGGTAATCCCGCTGGGCAGCCTGTTGTGGTTATCGACCACCCAGGCCGACGGCCAGCCCATCGTGCGCCCGGTTGCCGCCCAGGACACCGGCGGCGCCATTGCCGGCGAAGTGCGGGCCGACTTCTTTGTCGGTACGGGCCCCGAGGCAGGGCAAATTGCAGGCGACATGAAACAGAAGGGCAATATCTGGCTGCTGTGGCCTAAAGGGGCGGCGTTGCCGTTGTAACTGCCCTTGTGGGAGCGAGCCTGCTCGCGATGGCATCACTGCGGCGCATCAGGTAAACCGCATCGCCGACATCGCGAGCAAGCCCGTTCCCACAGGCAGTGTGGTGATTGCGTTACATCGACACAAAAAAGAAGCTGACCACCAGCCCCATGCCGATAAACCACACGATGGAACGCAGCATCGCCCAGTCAGCCAGGTAGCAGATGATGTAGAGCATGCGACTGGTAATAAACAGCACCGCCAGCACGTCAATGGTCACCGGCTGGGCGTTGCCGACGATATCGGCAATGATCACCGCCGCGGCAAACGCCGGGGTCACTTCAAAGCTGTTGAGCTGGGCACTGTGGGCACGCTTGGCAAACCCTTGCAGGCCGTCAAGAAACGTACGCGGATCATGGTTTTGCCTGGGCCCGAACTTGCCGTCACTGAACTTGGCAAAGGCGGTACACACATAGGTCAAACAGAAGGCAATCAGCACACACCAGAAAGCAACCGTCATTGGAATTTCCTTTTTAGAGTTTCATCACGAGCATGCCGATCAGCACCAGCCCACAGGCTAAGAGCCTCGGTCCGCCGAAAGGTTCTTTGAGGTAACGCATACCGAACAGCACCACCAGAATCACACTGACTTCACGCAGCGCCGCCGCCTCGGCAATCGAGCCCAGTTGCATGGCCCACAGCACCAGCGCATAGCTGGCCAGCACGCAAACCCCCACCGCCACGCCCAATCGCCATTGTGTACGCCAGAACAGCGCAAACGCGGCACGCTTGCGGGTAACCGCCAGCAACGGAAACGGCCAGGCGCTGAGCAGCGTGACCCACACCAGGTAATCCAGCGGGTGCGACCAGCGGCGGATAGCCTGGCCATCCAGGAAGGTATAGCAACCAATGCACAGGCCGATCAGCGCCACGACCGGCAGCATCGACCAGGGCAGGCGATCACCGCCACCGCCCTGCCACAACAGGCAGGCCATGCCGCACGGGATCAGCAAAATACCGATAATCTGCTGCCCGGTCAGCACTTCTCCGGCAAAGGTCAGGGTCAGCGCCAGCACCACCAATGGCGACAGCCCGCGCATCAGCGGGTACACCAGACCCAGATCCCCCACCCGATACGCGCGGATCAGCAGCACCCGGTACACCAGCTCGAAAAATACCGACGCCAGGATCCACGGCCAGATATCCGCCGGTGGCCATTGCGCAAACCCCACCAGCACCGCCACCACCACCAGCGCCACCGTGTCCATGCAGGCGATCACCAGCAAGCGCTCACCGCTGAACTTGATCAGGGTGTTCCAGATCGCGTGCAATACCGCCGCGACCAACACCAACACCGTTGCCAGCACCGCAGACTCCTTATTGTTATCAACCTGCGACTGCCGCAAGCGCCACCATGCAACCTCAGTGCAGCATTGTGGTCAATGACCTCGCACTTCGCGTCCGTTTGCCACACCCCCGGGATGTGCCCCTGACGCCCGTTTTTGCATCCAAACATGACCCGAACCCATCGGATTTCCATTCACTCTCGCCACCACAGGATCCCGGATGCTTGAGCTTGTTGCTGCGTTTATCTGCCTGACCTCACTACTGACTTATGTGAACTTCCGCTTTATCGGCCTGCCGCCGACGATTGGCGTGATGGTCACCGCCCTGATGTTTTCCCTGCTGTTGCAAGGCTTGAGCTTTCTCGGTTACCCCGGGCTGGAAGAGCGCGTGCAAGAGCTGATCGGCCAGATCGACTTCGGCGACCTGCTGATGAACTGGATGCTGTCGTTCCTGCTGTTTGCCGGCGCCCTGCATGTGAATTTCAACGACGTGCGCAGCTATCGCTGGCCCATTGGTTTGCTGGCCACGGTCGGCGTATTGATCGCCACTACGGTGATCGGCAGCCTCGCGTACTGGATTTTCGGCCTGTTCGGCTGGCATATCAGCTTCCTGTACTGCCTGCTGTTTGGTGCACTGATCTCCCCCACCGATCCGATTGCCGTGCTCGGCGTGCTGCGTACAGCCAATGCCTCCAAGCCACTGAAAACCACCATCGTCGGGGAGTCGCTGTTCAATGACGGCACCGCCGTTGTGGTGTTCACCGTGCTGTTGGGCATCGTGCAACTGGGCGAAACACCTAGCCTGAGCGCCACGGCCATGCTGTTCGCCCACGAAGCCATTGGCGGCGTGGTGTTCGGCGGCCTGATCGGTTACCTGGTGTACCGCATGATCAAGAGCATCGAGCAATACCAGATCGAAGTGATGCTGACCCTGGCCCTGGTGATTGGCGGCTCGGCCATGGCCAGTGAGCTGCATGTATCGGCGCCGATTGCGATGGTGGTCGCCGGTTTGATCATCGGCAACCTGGGCCGCAACAAGGCCATGAACGAGATGACCCGTCGCTACATGGACGGCTTTTGGGAGCTGCTTGATGACATGCTCAATGCGCTGCTGTTTGCGCTGATCGGCATGGAACTGTTGCTGCTGCCGTTCTCGTGGCTGCATTTGCTGGCTGCCAGTGGTTTGGCCGTGGCCATTTTGCTGTCGCGCCTGCTGACTGTGGCCCCGGCCATTGTCTTGCTGCGCCGCTGGCGCACCGTGCCGCGCGGCACTATCCGCATCCTCACCTGGGGCGGCTTGCGCGGTGGTGTTTCGGTGGCGCTGGCCCTGGCCTTGCCGCTGGGCCCGGAGCGCGACCTGATCCTGAGTATCACTTATATCGTGGTGCTGTCCTCGATCCTGTTCCAGGGCCTGACCATCGGCAAACTGGTCAAGCATGTGACCAAGGATGCGCCGATAGAGGCTGAGCAGGCGCACTGACACTCACATTTCCTGTGGGAGCGGGCTTGCCCGCGATGGCATCTACTCGGTCTGTCAAAGAGACCGAGCCGCCTGTATAGCGAGCAAGCCCGCTCCCACAAAGATTGCTGCCGCTTGCATCCTCCCGGCGATTTCCTCCGCCTTGGCTACACTCACTTTCCGTGATGCCCTCGGGCATGAATCGCTAAGGAGAAAGGGATGAGTACTTCTGCAGCCTACGCACCGCCCAGGCGCCAACTGGGTGCCCATATCATGATCATCGCGGCTCTGGCTGCCCTGGCCATTACGGCAGGGCGGTTCTTTATGCCATTGTCCGGTGTGACGGGTTCCGGCGGGGCAATGACCACTATGTTTGCCGAACTGGTGCTGTTTGTCCTGGGCGTACTGCTGCTCAAGACCGGGGCAGGAGGCTTGCGCAACTTCGTCCTGTTTCTGGGCTGGGCCGGTGCGATAGGCACCATTTTTGCCGCCAGCCTGCTGCATGGTTGGTGGACAGTGATTGCCCTGCTGGTCTACGCCGTGGGTGTTGTCATTGAAACCTTTGGCCCCAAGCCAGCAAGGAGCGCGATATGAACGGGATCAAGAAGCACATTTTGACAGCACCGGCGCTGTGCCTGCTCGCCGGGGTATCCAACGCTTACGCCCAGGACACCTACACCGTACCGCCACCGTTGCTGGCACCGTCGAGCATCTCTGCCGAAGACGCCAGAATCCCGATCCCCAGCGGCAAGGAATGGGACAGCTTCCACGGCCAGCTCAGCTCGCAGAAGTACTCGCCCCTCACCCAGATCAACAAGGACAACGTCGGTAAACTGACCAAAGTCTGGCAGTACTTCACCGGCGACATGTCCACCGGCACCGGCAAAATTCCGCCGTCGGTGTGGTCCGCCACGCCCATTTTCGCCAATGACACACTCTACGTCGGCACGCCGTTCTACCGGATCATTGCCCTTGAGCCCGAGACCGGCAAAGAGAAGTGGACCTACGACACTAAATCGCCCCTGGTGGCCGAAACCCAGCCCGCGCTTAAATCACGCGGTGTGGCCTACTGGCAGGAAAAAAACCCGCAAGCGGGCGTGGCCTGCCAGAAGGTCGTGTACCTGGGCAATATGACCGCACAGCTGTACGCGGTGGATGCCGATACCGGCAAACCCTGCGAAGGCTTCGGTAAAAATGGCGTGGTGGACGTCAACCAGTGGAACAAGGTCAACGCCAAGTGGCCACTTTCCCAGCTGCAACCCCCCACCGTTATTGGCGACAAGCTGATCGTGGGCTGGGCCGGCAAAGACTGGGAATACGAAGTTGAATCACCGGGCTCGCTGTTTGCCCTCAATGCTCGCACCGGTGAGTTGGAATGGGAATTCAAGCCGATCCCGGATGAAGAAGCTGGCAAAACCGGTACCGCCAACATCTGGACCGCGATGTCTTATGACCCGGCTCTGGGCTTGCTGTACATCCCCGTGTCCTCACCGTCACCCAACTACTGGGGCGGCAACCGGACCAAACCGATTCCTCTGGGAACCTCCACCACTGCGCTGGATATCAATACCGGCAAGGTCGTCTGGTCTCGTCAGTGGGTTCACCATGACTTGTGGGACTACGACATCAACTCGGCGCCAACGCTGATGGATATCACCGTCGACGGCAAGCCTGTCGCCGCGCTGGTGCAAGCGACCAAGATGGGTTTCCTGTTCACTGTTGACCGCCGTACCGGTGAAGACGTGTGGCCGATCGAAGAGCGCCCCGTACCCAAAGGCGACGCCGATGGCGAAGTCTACTCACCGACCCAACCGTTCCCGACCAAACCTGCGCCGCTGCTGGATCAGTCGAAAAAACCAGCCATCTGGAAAATCGCCGATATCGTCGGTTTCGGCCAGTGCAGCAAAATGTGGGACGGCCTGGAATACAACGGCATGTACTCACCGCCTTCGACCAAAGGCAACGGCGTCCTGGCTTACCCGGACAGTGCCGGTGGCGTGCAATGGGGCGGTGTCGCGTTTGACCCGGTGAGTCAGGTGGCGATCGTCAACACCTCGCACATCGTGCAGATGATCAAGCTGTGGGATCGCGCTTCCTACGACAAACAGCCTAAAGACTCCGGCAACGAAAACGGCTTCTACCCACAGATCGGCGCGCCTTACGGCATGAGTTTGCTGAACGCGCAAAACTGGGCAGGCATGCCGTGCTGGGCACCGCCTTTCGGTGAAATCGTGGCAATCAACATGAACACCGGTGACGTAAAATGGCGTCGGCCGATGGGTGCCGTGCAGCAGTGGGGCTGGTACATGCCTGAAAGCATGGGCTCACCGACCATTGGTGGCCCGGCAGTAACGGCCGGTGGCGTGGTGTTTATCGGTGCCTCGATGGATGCCAAGGTGCGCGCCTACTCCCTGGATGACGGCAAGGAATTGTGGTCGGATATCGTCATGGCCCCTGCCGTGGCCAACCCCGCGATCTATGAATACAAGGGCCGTCAGTATGTGGCGTTTGTAGCGGGCGGCAACTCGATCTTGAAAGATCAGGTAGGTGATCAGGTGGTGGTGTACGCCTTGCCGAAGTAACCCCCCACCCTGTGGGAGCGGGCTTGCTCGCGATGGTAGCGCCGTGGTCACTCAGACAAATCGCGCGGCCATTATCGCGAGCAAGCCCGCTCCCACACTGTTAAATCGCGTTATCAACCCGCCAACCGCTGCAACTGTTCGCTGGCACGCTCTGCGAACAGTTGCAGCAACCCTTCCAGCGTATGTACCGGGGCCTCATCGGCCCGGGTCAGCGCATACAGCGTAATCGGTAGTGCGGGGCTCAGAGGCCGGATCACGGTACTCGCCCGCGACGCCCCCAGCGCCGTAAATGGATCGATCACCGCCAACCCCGCCCCCGCCTCCACCATCGCCCGCGCCAGTGAATAGGTTTGTACCGCAATGCTGATACGTGGCGGCGGCTCAACCGATTGCAGGTAGCTGTCCAGCCGTGCAAACAACGGATCGGCACTGCTCAGGCCGATCAAAGGCGCATCCGCCAGTTCATCCAGCGCCAGTGGCACACCTTCACTTGCATCAGGCCAGAACCCCCGCGGAGCCAGTGCCACCAATACGCCGTGGGCCAACGCCTGGGCCTTGAGGCCCGGGTGATCGGGCAGTTTGAAGGTCAGGGCTACGTCCAGTTCGCGCATCAACAGGTTATGGATCAATTCACGTGTATGAGCACTGACCAGTTCACAGTTGATGTCCGGATATCGGTGCTTCCACTCGCTGATCACGGGCGGCAGTAGTGCCAATGCCAAGGCTGGCGTACTGCCAATGCGCAAACGATGCCCCGGCGTACGCCGCAGGCTTTGCGCCAGACGCTGCACCCCTTGCAGGCTCTCGGTCACCTTGTCGACTTCGCGCTCGAGCAATAGCGCTTCCGGGGTGGGCTGCAATTTGCCGCGTACCCGCAGAAACAACGGGAACCCCAGCCGCTGCTCAGCGTGTTGCAGCACCTTGCTCACCGCAGGCTGCGACACATGCAGCAACTGCGCCGCCGCACTGACAGAACCGGTTTGGCGAATCGCCTGAAACACTTCGATATGACGCAAGCGCATGGCAGTAGTCCATAACCTTTGTTTATGGGATGACCATCTTTATTCATTGTTCGCCGCCTGTCACCTGCCCCTAATCTGAAGCCCGAACAACAAGGGTGAGGACTGACATGGCACAGCGAGTTTGCATCATCGGCGGGGGCGTAATCGGGCTGGCTACAGCGTATGCCCTGGTGCGCGACGGCTTTGAAGTGACGGTGATCGAGGCCCGCCCGACCTTGGGCAGCCAGACCAGCTTTGCCAATGGTGGCCAGCTCTCCTACCGCTATGTAGCACCGCTGGCCGATGCCGGCGTGCCGTGGCAAGCGATGGGCTGGATGTTGCGCGGCGACTCGCCCCTCAAGCTGCGCCCGCGCATGGACCCGGCCCAATGGCGCTGGCTGGCCTCGTTTGTGGCTGCCTGCCGTGGCTCGGTGAACCAGCGCAATGGCGCGCATTTGCTGCGCCTGGCATTGCTCAGCCAGGCCACGCTGCAGCAGTGGCGCGAAGAAGATCAGCTCGACGGCTTCGCCTGGCAGCGCAACGGCAAGCTGGTGGCGTTCCGTGAGCGCGGCAACTTTGAAAAGGCCCGGAAAAAAGTTATCCACAGCTCATTTCAACAAGCACTGACTGCCGGCGAATGCGCCAGCCTGGAACCCGGGCTGCAAGGCTCGGCATTCGTCGGCGGTATTTATACCCCAAGCGAAGAGGTCGGGGATTGCCACGGGTTCTGTCAGCAACTGGCCGCCCGCTTGCAGGCCAGTGGCCGTTGCACCTTTATGCTGGGCAAGACCGTCACCCGGCTTCGCCACGCCAACGGGGCGGTACAGGCAGTGGAAATGGGCGACGAGGTTCTGGCCGTGGACCAACTGGTGCTCGCCGCCGGGCACAACAGCCCGGCCCTGCGCCTGCCGGGGCTACACCTGCCGTTGTACCCGCTCAAGGGTTACAGCCTTACGCTGGCCCTGACCGACCCGCAAAAGGCACCACAAGTGAGCATTACCGACTACGACCGCAAAATTGTCTACGCGCGTATCGGCGAGCAACTGCGCATCGCCGCGATGGTCGATATCGTCGGCTTCGACCCTGCCCCGGACCCCAAGCGCCTGGCGCAAATGCGTCAACTGGCCAGCAGCACTTTCCCGGATGCGGGCAACTATCAAACCGCCATCGAATGGGCTGGCATGCGCCCTGCAACCCCCAGCGGCGTACCCATCCTGGGTGCCAGCGGTTATCGCAACCTGTGGCTCAACCTGGGCCACGGCGCCCTGGGCTTCACCCTGGCCTGCGGCAGCGGGCGCTTGCTCAGCGAACTGATTGCACAACGCAAAACCTCCATTGACATGCAAGGCCTGGCCGCCTGAGTGCGCCATCCCGTCCAGAAGGAAAGCCCTATGACCATTCAACGCATCAACAGCAATGACCGCTTGAGCGCCGCCGCGACGTTTGAAGCCCTGGTGTTTCTGTCGGGACAGGTGCCTACGCAAAGCGAGGACATTACCGCGCAGACGCAAGAAGTGTTGAGCAAGATCGACGCCCTGTTGGCCGAAGCTGGCAGCGATAAAGACCACATCGTTAACGCCACCCTTTACCTGCAAAACATCCAGCGCGACTTTGCGGCCATGAATGCCGTGTGGTCAGCCTGGCTGTCGGCAGGCAAGGCGCCCACCCGCACCACCCTGCAGGCGGAGCTGGCACGGCCTGAGGTATTGGTGGAAATCAGCGTGATTGCAGTTCGTCATTAATCTGTGTGAAGGGAAAACAACAATGAAAAAATTTGCCTTGATCAGTTGCACGCTGGGCCTGTTAATCAGCCATGCCGTACAAGCCAACGAAGCCCCGTTGCAGGGCACACTGAAAAAAATCGCCGACTCGGGAAGTATTACCCTGGGTTATCGCGATGCATCGGTGCCGTTCTCCTATGTCGGCGATAACAGCGGCAAGCCCATGGGCTATTCGGTGGAGCTGGCCAATAAAATCGTCGAGCGCATCCAGCAGCAAGTGGGCAGCAAACCGCTGAAGGTCAAATACAACCTGGTGACCTCGCAAACCCGCATCCCGCTGGTGCAGAACGGCACCGTAGACCTGGAATGCGGCTAAACCGGCGTGACCGCCGAACGGCAAAAACAGGTGGCATTTTCCTATGGGTTTATTTACGTCAAAGGCCAACTGCTGACCGCCAAGGACAGCGGCATCAAGGGCTTTGATGATTTGCGCGACAAAAACGTGGTGACAACGGCAGGCACCACCAACGAACGCTTTATCAAAAGCTACAGCGCCGACCACAACATGGGCATGAACGTGATCAGTGCCAAAGATCATGGTGAAGCCTTCAAGATGCTCGAAACCGGCCGCGCCGTTGCGTTTTATATGGACGATGCGCTGCTCTACGGCGAACGTGCCAAAGCTCGTGATCCGCACAAATGGGTGGTTGTAGGGGATGAGCAATCCCGTGAAATCTACAGCTGCATGGTGCGCAAGGACGACCCGCAGTTCCTGGCGGTGGTGAACAAGACCCTGGCCGACCTGTATCAGTCCGGGGAAATCACCAGCATTTACCAGCGCTGGTTCGAGCAACCGATCCCGCCCAACGGCCTGAACCTGGAGTTCCCGATGACTGCCGAGCTAAAACAGATCATCGCCAAGCCGGTGAGTGATCCGGTGGAGTAAGGGCGTCAAAAAAAGTCTTCCGTTACACCCTCACCTTCAAACCAGCTGCCCCAAAACGCGCCTGCTGCACTCAGGCGCGTGCTGCTTCAGTGCGTTGCCAGCGTATCCAGCGACTTGTCGACATAATCCTTGGCCAGCTCCACCAAGTGCATGACCGACAACACCAAAACGAACGGGTGGCAGCCGTACGCAGGTTAGTCGACCGGTGAGCTCGGAAACCGGCGCGCCCGAGGGCGCCCTGCGCACGGCCACCATAAAGCGGGGCCAAAAAAAACGCCTCACTAAGGTGGCGCCTTGCGCCTTGCTCATCTACCAGGCGACTAAACCCGACCGCTGATTTGCAGCGATGGGCCGAGACTATTCCCCGATTTGAACAGGCGCAAGCGAGCGGAATCTTCTCGGATGATTCACGAGAATGAAAGCGAAACGTCGTACGAAACGACTGAAATTGAAGGCCACACCTTTGTGGGAGCGGGCTTGCTCGCGATACAGGCGCCGCGGTAGGTCTAGATAATCGCGTCGATCCCATCGCGAGCAAGCCAGCTCCCACAAAAGCAAAAAAGCAGGGCCTGACTTAGAAATCACCCCACAACTGCTGCGCCACGGCCAGGGCTACAACCGGCGCAGTTTCGGTACGCAGCACCCGTGGGCCAAGGCGTGCAGGCTGGTAGCCGGCGGCCTGGGCCAGGTCGATTTCGTTATCGGTCAGGCCGCCTTCGGGGCCGATCAAAAACGCCAGGCGCGAAGGTTTCGCGTGGCTGGCCAAGGGTTCTGACACCGGGTGCAGCACCAGCTTGAGGTCGGCTTCAGTGGTTTTGATCCAGTCGCTGAGCAACACCGGCGGATGGATAACGGGCACCCGCGAACGGCCGCATTGCTCACAGGCGCTGATCGCCACCTGCCGCCAGTGGGCCAGACGTTTGTCGGCGCGTTCGTCCTTGAGCCGCACTTCGCAGCGCTCGCTCATGATCGGGGTGATTTCAGTCACGCCCAGCTCGGTGGCCTTTTGAATAGCCCAGTCCATACGCTCGCCACGGGACAGGCCCTGACCGAGGTGAATGGCCAATGGCGATTCAACTTGCCCTGCGAAGGTTTCGTCCAGCAGCACGCGTACGCGCTTTTTGCCGACTTCCAGCAAGCGTCCCAGAAACTCCTGGCCCGAGCCGTCGAACACTTGCAAGGCATCGCCCTCGGCCATACGCAGCACGCGGCCAATGTAATGCGCCTGAGCCTCAGGCAATTCATGCTCACCAAGGCTCAAAGGAGCGTCGATAAAAAAGCGGGACAATCTCATTTAAATTCTCTGAAAATTCGGGTGCTAATGTGGGAGCAGGCCCGCTCCCACAGGAGATACAGTACGGCCCGGTTTAACCCGGGTCACGGAAGTCCGGGTGAAAATTCGATGGCACGGCCACGCTGATGTCGCTGCGGGTCGCGATATCGATCCCTTCACTGGCCACTTCAGCCAAAAAGTCGATCTGCTCGGGGGTGATTACGTAAGGCGGCAAGAAATACACCACGCTACCCAGTGGGCGCAACAACGCACCCCGCTCCAGGGCGTGCTGGAAGACTTTAAGCCCCCGACGCTCCTGCCACGGGTAAGCGGTTTTGCTGGCCTTGTCCTGAACCATTTCAATGGCCAGCACCATACCGGTCTGACGTACTTCCGAAACATGAGGATGATCAACCAGATGGGCAGTCGCCAGGGCCATACGTTGAGCCAGGGCCTTGTTGTTCTCAATAACGTTGTCTTCTTCGAAGATATCCAGCGTCGCCAACGCTGCGGCACAGGCCAGCGGATTACCCGTATAGCTGTGGGAATGCAGGAAGGCGCGCAGGGTCGGGTAATCGTCGTAGAACGCGCTGTACACCTCATCCGTGGTCATGCAGGCCGCCAACGGCAAATAGCCACCGGTCAACGCTTTGGACAGACACAGGAAGTCCGGCGTGATACCCGCCTGTTCGCAGGCGAACATGGTGCCGGTGCGGCCAAAGCCCACGGCAATTTCATCAAGGATCAAGTGCACGCCGTAACGGTCACAGGCCTCGCGCAGCAGTGTGAGGTACACCGGGTGGTACATGCGCATGCCACCCGCGCCCTGAATCAGCGGCTCAACGATAACCGCAGCCACGGTTTGATGATTTTCGGCGAGAGTCTGCTCCATCGCCAAAAACATCGTGCGCGAATGCGCTTCCCAGCTCACGCCTTCAGGGCGCAGGTAGCAGTCGGGGCTCGGCACCTTGATGGTGTCGAGCAGCAACGCCTTGTAGGTTTCAGTGAACAACGGCACATCGCCCACGGCCATCGCGGCCATGGTTTCACCGTGATAGCTGTTGGTCAGGGTAACGAAGCGTTTTTTGTCTGGCTGTTCACGGTTGAGCCAGTAGTGGAAGCTCATCTTCAGCGCAACTTCGATGCACGACGAACCGTTATCGGCATAGAAGCAACGGGTCAGGCCTTCAGGTGTCATCTTGACCAGCCGCTCGGACAGTTCGATCACCGGCTGATGGCTGAAGCCTGCAAGGATCACGTGCTCCAACTGATCGACCTGATCCTTGATGCGCTGGTTGATTCGCGGGTTGCAGTGGCCAAACACATTGACCCACCAGGAACTCACGGCATCGAGGTAGCGCTTGCCTTCAAAGTCTTCCAGCCACACGCCTTCGCCGCGCTTGATAGGGATCAAGGGCAGTTGTTCATGGTCTTTCATTTGGGTGCAGGGATGCCACAACACGGCAAGGTCGCGTTGCATCCACTGGTTATTCAGGCCCATTTTCACTCTCCTGGCGCTGGCTCCCGGCGTGTGCGGGCAAACAAGAGTGCAAGCCTATGCAATGCGCAGGCGTGTAACAACCTATTACGTTTACTCCGTATTCAAAGACGGCCTTGGACACCCACAGGCAACACAAATATTGTTAACGTTTGCTTAACGTTTGACTCTCAGGCTTCAGATCGTATTTATCGATAGCTTGCAGCAATAAAATGCGCTTTCAATCGATAGGTAAACCATTAGTCTTAGACCCAAGTTCCTACAGGATGTTGGTCATGCAGCTACGTAACTCTTCTTCTCGCTATGGTGCCGTCAGCATCTTCATGCACTGGTCTGTTGCGTTGGCGGTGTTCGGGTTGTTCGCACTGGGGTTGTGGATGGTCGGTCTGGACTATTACAGCCCTTGGCGCAAAGAGGCGCCTGACCTGCATAAAAGCATTGGTCTGACGCTATTCGCTGTAATGCTGCTACGCGTTGTATGGATCTGGTTCAGCCCGGCACCAGCGGCACTGGCCAGTTACAGCCGTGCAACACGAATCGGTGCCAAACTCGGGCATGGTTTTTTGTATCTGGGTTTGTTTGCCGTGATGATCGCCGGCTACCTGATTTCCACCTCTGAAGGCGTGGGTATTCCGGTTTTCGGCCTGTTTGAAGTCCCTGCACTGATTTCCAACCTGCCTGACCAGGCTGATGTAGCGGGTGTCGTGCATCTTTACCTGGCATGGGCCGTGGTCATTTTTGCAGGGCTTCATGGTCTGGTTGCTTTGAAACACCACTTTATCGATCGTGATGCGACCCTGAACCGTATGCTGGGGCGCAAAGCCTGATGCTCAACCTCAACTCAAAAGGAATAGAACGCATGTTGAAAAAGACCCTCGCTGCGCTGGCTCTCGGAACCGCAATGCTGACCGCAGGTCAGGCCATGGCGGCTGACTACACCATCGACAAAGAAGGCCAGCACGCCTTTATCGACTGGAAAGTCAGCCACCTGGGCTTCAGCTTCATTCACGGTACTTTCAAGGACTGGAGCGGTACGTTCTCGTGGGACGCAGCCAAACCTGCCGACAGCAAGATTGACGTGACCCTGAAAACCGCCAGCCTGTTTTCCAACCACGCCGAACGTGACAAGCATATCGCCAGCAAAGATTTCCTGGACGTGAGCAAGTACCCGGAAGCGACCTTCAAGTCGACCAAGGTTGTGCCGACTGGCGACAACACAGCTGACGTAACCGGTGACCTGACCCTGCACGGTGTGACCAAGCCTGTAACCTTCAAGGCAACGTTCAACGGCGAAGGCAAGGATCCGTGGGGCGGCGAACGTGCTGGCTTCAACGCGACCACCACCATCAACCTGCAGGATTTCGGCATCAAGTCCCCAAGCAAGGACCAGACCCTGAGCCTGGATATCTCGCTGGAAGGCGTAAAGGCCAAGTAATAGCGCTTTTAAACGGCTAAAAAAAACGCCCCGGCTTGTGAGAGCCGGGGCGTTTTTTTGTGTGCTGTCGTAGGAGCGGGCTTGCTCGCGATTGGATTGCCTCGGTGCAGCCGTTAACCCGAAGTACCTGAATCGCGAGCAAGCCCGCTCCCACAATTTTTAGCGGTTACGCGTCAGCAGCGCTGGCTTCTCGCCACGCGGGCGGTTCGGCAGTTGATCGAGCTGCTCAGGCGTCGGGAAGCGATCGCTTTTCGACTCTTTGTGCATGATCTTCGGCTGGTTCTCGCGTGGGCCTTTAACCGCTGGCTCTTGACGGGCATCGTCACGGGCCGGGCGGTTTTCGCGACGGGCCTGGCCGTCACGCGGAGCGCCACTGCGTGGACCGCTGCGCTTGGCAGGCGGAGTGCCAGTGCTGGCGCCGCTGCCGGTACGCGGACCGTTCTGACGGCCACCGGTACGACCCGCTGGCGCAGCGCCAGTGCCTGCGCCCTGGGCCGGAGCCCCCGGACGACGGCCACGGCTCTGGTTGTTCTTGTTCTGGTACGGGCTGACGTAATCAGCGCGGTTACCAAAGTTATCCACATCGTCATCACGGAACTCGTCCGGCGCACGATTGGCGTCGGCACGCGGGGTTGGCTGACGCTGTTCGCGGGCAGGCTGAGCTTCGCGCGGCTTTTGCTCACGAGCTGGACGCTCGCTGCGAGCAGCTGCCGGCTTTTCTTTGCTCTTTTCCTTGCCCTTGTCTTTACGACCGCCGCCACCGCCCGGGTTACCCGGACCGTCGCCACGCGGGCCGCGCGGCGGGTTGCGCGGGTTACGCACATCCGGACGCTCGCGTACTTCAGGCTTTTCAGCTTCAACCGTGCTCGAGTCAAAACCCATCAGGTCGCCATCGGCGATTTTCTGTTTGGTCATGCGCTCGATGCTTTTCAGCAGTTTTTCTTCGTCCGGCGCTACCAGCGAGATCGCCTCGCCCGAACGACCGGCACGGCCAGTACGGCCGATACGGTGAACGTAATCTTCGTCGACGTTTGGCAGCTCGAAGTTGACCACATGCGGCAGCTGGTCGATGTCCAGGCCACGAGCGGCAATGTCGGTCGCTACCAGAATGCGTACGGTACCGGCCTTGAAGTCGGCCAGGGCTTTGGTGCGCGCGTTCTGGCTCTTGTTACCGTGGATGGCCACAGCGCTGAGGCCGTGCTTGTCCAGGTACTCGGCCAGGCGGTTTGCACCGTGCTTGGTACGGGTGAAGACCAGAACCTGTTCCCAGGCGCCAGCGGTGATCAGGTGCGCCAGCAAGGCACGCTTGTGCGTGGCAGGCAGACGGAACACGCGTTGCTCGATACGCTCGACCGTGGTGTTCGGTGGCGTTACTTCGATGCGTTCCGGGTTGCGCAGCAGCTTGCCGGCCAGATCGGTGATGTCCTTGGAGAACGTCGCCGAAAAAAGCAGGTTTTGGCGCTTGGCCGGCAGACGAGCGAGGACTTTTTTCACGTCATGGACAAAGCCCATGTCGAGCATACGGTCGGCTTCGTCGAGTACCAGGATTTCAACGTGGGACAGGTCAACACTGCCTTGGCCGGCCAGGTCGAGCAAACGACCGGGGCAGGCAACCAGTACGTCAACACCACGGGCCAGGGCCTGAACCTGCGGGTTGGTACCCACACCGCCAAAAACACAGGCGCTCACGAACTTCAGGTCGCGGGCATAGAGCTTGAAGCTCTCATGCACCTGGGCGGCGAGTTCGCGGGTAGGCGTCAGGACCAGCACGCGTGGTTGGCGTGGGCCGTGGCGCTGGGATTTGTCCGGGTGGCCATTGGGAAACAGCTTTTCCAGAATCGGAAGAGCGAAGCCACCGGTTTTACCAGTACCTGTCTGTGCCGCAACCATCAGGTCGCGACCTTGCAACACGGCGGGAATGGCCCGCTGTTGCACCGGAGTAGGCTCGGTATAGCCCGCAGCTTCAATGGCGCGGACTAAAGCCTCGGAGAGACCGAGGGAAGCAAAGGACATGAGAAATCCTGTTCTAGTTAGGGCTTGGCCCAAAGGGATAGTCTTGCCTGGCGTGAATGGCGTTTAAGATGACGCAATCCCGTCCGGTCCTGCTCCAGTCCTGAAGGCCCATTCATGCCGCTCGCGCTGGCTGAGAGCTGCGCCGTAACGGGAGGTTGAATGCCTTGTACAAGGACGAGCGGCCGGGCGTAAGCCTGGCGGAAAAACCGGAGTATAACAGAGCAATCACGACGCGCCGATTTCATGCTGCCCAACGGCTTTAAACCCATGTGGGAGCGGGCTTGCTCGCGATGCATACGACGCGCATCCCTTGACGGACCGCAGCGATGCCATCGCGGGCAAGCCCGCTCCCACAAAGGCAGATCAGCGCGGCAGCTTGAGGTTGTTCCAGATCGCCAGGCTCGGATCAGCCTGGTTCAGGGTGTAGAAGTGCAACCCCGGGGCGCCGCCGTCGAGCAGGCGTTCGCACATTTCGCTGATGACCTGCTCACCAAATGCCTGGATGCTCTGCGTGTCGTCGCCGTAGGCTTCAAGTTGCTTGCGGATCCAGCGCGGGATTTCAGCGCCACAGGCGTCAGAGAACCGCGCCAGCTTGCTGTAATTGGTGATCGGCATGATGCCCGGCACCACAGGAATCATCACTCCCGCTGCTTGTACGCGCTCGACAAAACGGAAGTAACTGTCGGCGTTGAAGAAGTACTGGGTGATGGCACTGTCAGCGCCAGCATGGGCCTTGCGCACGAAGTTGTTGATATCGTCTTCAAAGTTGCGCGCTTGCGGGTGCATTTCCGGGTAAGCCGCCACTTCGATATGGAAGTGGTCACCGGTTTCTTCACGAATGAAGCTCACCAGGTCATTGGCATAGCGCAGTTCGCCGCTGGCCATGCCCATGCCCGAAGGCAGGTCGCCACGCAGCGCAACGATGCGCTTGATCCCCGCGGCCTTGTACTGGGCCAGCAAGCCGCGCAAATCAGCCTTGCTGTCACCCACGCACGACAGGTGCGGAGCAGCAGGTACTTTTACTTCGCTCTCCAGTTGCAGCACGGTATTGATCGTGCGGTCACGGGTCGAGCCACCGGCACCGTAGGTGCAGGAGAAGAAATCCGGGTTGTAGGTCGCCAGCTGGCGAGCCGTGTTCATCAGTTTTTCATGTCCAGCATCGGTCTTGGTCGGGAAGAACTCGAAGCTGTAACGACGGTCTTGAGACATGGGAATACCCTGGCGTGCGCGAGGGGGGCATGGACAACCCCTGACGCTGAACTTTCACACAAAAAAAAGGCGGTCAGTGCAAGCCTGACCGCCTTTCTTTAATCAGTAACGGTAGGTTTCTGGCTTGAACGGGCCTTCGACGGTGACGCCGATGTAGTCAGCCTGTTGCTTGGTCAGTTGCGTTACAACGCCACCGAAACCACGAACCATTTCCAGGGCCACTTCTTCGTCCAGCTTCTTCGGCAGCACTTCTACGGTCAGACGCTCGGCTTGCAGTTCGGCTGGCAGGTCAGCGTACTTCTGGGCGAACAGGAAGATCTGCGCCAGCACCTGGTTGGCGAACGAACCGTCCATGATGCGGCTTGGGTGACCTGTGGCGTTGCCCAGGTTAACCAGACGGCCTTCAGCCAGCAGGATCAGGTAGTCATCGTTCTGTGGGTCGAATTCGCCCAGACCAGTACGGTGAACCTTGTGAACCTGTGGCTTCACTTCTTCCCATGCCCAGTTTTTGCGCATGAAAGCGGTGTCGATTTCGTTGTCGAAGTGACCGATGTTGCACACCACAGCGCGTTTTTTCAGCGCGGCCAGCATGTTCTTGTCGCACACGTTGACGTTACCGGTGGTGGTCACGATCAGGTCGATCTTGCCCAGCAGCGCAGCGTCGATGCTGGCAGCGGTGCCATCGTTCTGGCCGTTGATGAACGGCGAAACCACTTCAAAACCGTCCATGCAGGCTTGCATGGCGCAGATCGGGTCAACTTCGGACACTTTAACGATCATGCCTTCCTGACGCAGGGACTGGGACGAACCCTTGCCCACGTCACCGTAGCCGATAACCAGTGCCTGCTTGCCGGACAGCAGGTGGTCAGTACCACGCTTGATGGCATCGTTCAGGCTGTGACGGCAGCCGTACTTGTTGTCGTTTTTGCTTTTGGTGACCGAGTCGTTCACGTTGATCGCAGGGATCATCAGCTCGCCTTTGGCCAGCATGTCCAGCAGACGGTGAACACCGGTGGTGGTTTCTTCAGTCACGCCGTGGATCTTTTTCAGCATGGCCGGGTATTTCTTGTGCAGCAGCTCGGTCAGGTCGCCGCCGTCGTCGAGGATCATGTTGGCATCCCATGGCTCGCCATCTTTAAGGATGGTTTGCTCCAGGCACCACTCGTACTCTTCTTCGGTTTCGCCTTTCCAGGCGAAAACCGGGATACCGGCAGCAGCGATAGCGGCAGCAGCCTGATCCTGAGTCGAGAAGATGTTGCACGACGACCAACGCACTTCGGCACCCAGGGCAACCAGGGTTTCGATCAGTACGGCAGTCTGGATAGTCATGTGGATGCAACCCAGAATCTTCGCGCCCTTGAGCGGTTGTTCTGCTGCATAACGGCGACGCAGGCCCATCAGGGCAGGCATTTCGGACTCGGCGATAAAGGTTTCGCGGCGGCCCCATTGGGCGAGGGACATATCGGCGACTTTAAAGTCGTTAAAACCTGCAGGCGTGTTTACAGCGCTCATCAAGAGCCTCCATTCGTTTAATCGCGAATGGGCGCCGTTGTGCGTTTAGTGCCTGCCCAGGGAGCCCTGAACAAACAACGCCCCATCCGAGCCTGACAGGTTGAACCTGCTGCAGCGCCCCTCGGACAGGTGGCGGGAACGGTACCGGGTAAAAATGACCGTTTTGAAGCGAGGGGCATTATAGCCATCCGCGTCGATGTTCCCAAGGATTTATCCACGGCATTTTGATTTGCCTAATCGAGACCATAGTCGAAGCTTAATAGAGCTGAGTGCCGTGGTCTGACATCATGGTCGGCATC
The DNA here is from genome assembly GCF_900618535.1 of Pseudomonas bubulae. Lineage (GTDB taxonomy): Bacteria > Pseudomonadota > Gammaproteobacteria > Pseudomonadales > Pseudomonadaceae > Aquipseudomonas > Aquipseudomonas bubulae. The sequence goes on from NZ_UYJA01000004.1 coordinate 130,611, forward strand.
TAAGGCAAGACGGTCAGGAGCGAATATGAATTTTCACACCCGCAAATGGGTTAAACCCGAAGACCTCAACCCCAACGGCACCCTGTTCGGTGGCAGCCTGCTGCGCTGGATCGACGAAGAAGCCGCGATTTACGCCATCGTCCAGCTGGGCAACCAGCGTGTGGTGACCAAGTACATCTCCGAAATCAACTTCGTCAGTGCCTCGCGCCAGGGCGACATCATCGAACTGGGCATCACCGCCACCGAGTTTGGTCGCACCTCGATCACCCTGACCTGCGAAGTGCGCAACAAGATCACCCGCAAAAGCATCCTGACTGTGGACAAGATGGTTTTCGTCAACCTGGGTGAAGACGGCCTGCCGGCGCCGCACGGGCGTACCGAGATCAAATACGTCAAGGACCAGTTCCAGGATGACAGCCAGGCTTGATTAGCCGCGTTGTTGCACGGTACCTGTAGCAGCTGCCGAAGGTCTGAAGGGAATTTTAACTGTGGGAGCGAGCCTGCTCGCGAACGACTTTCGCGAGCAGGCTCGCTCCCACAGGGAGGGTTGACCGGCAACAGAGTATCTACAGGTCAAGAGTGAACAGCTACAGTCCATGCGTGTCGTACCTTCACACGCCTTCGGTTCTGGAGCCTTATGGACACTCAAAATTCAGGCAAAACCCCCAACCTGACGGCTGAAGAAAAGCACGAGGTCAGCAAAAACCAGCCACCGCGCGCCGCGGTGCTGCACGAAATCATCCGCCAGCAGGGCGATCTGGAACTGGAGCGCAGCATCGCCGCCCTGTTCTGGTCGGCACTGGCCGCCGGGCTGACCATGGGCCTGTCCCTTATGGCCATGGGCCTGCTCAACTCACGCCTGCCCGACGGCGACGGGTTCAAGGTCATCGCCAGCTTCGGTTATTGCGCAGGCTTTCTGGCGGTCATTCTCTCCCGCCAGCAACTGTTCACCGAAAACACCCTGACTGCCGTTCTGCCGATCATGAGCAAACCCACACTCAACAATTTCGGGCGGCTGCTGCGGCTGTGGGCGGTGGTGCTGGTGGGCAACCTGATGGGCACCCTGCTGGTGGCCTATGTGATGCTGCATTTGCCGATTTTCGACACGCAGACCGACAAGGCCTTTCTGGAAATCGGCCGCAAGGTCATGGAAAACGACGCCAGCCAGATGTTCGCCAAAGGCATTATCTCGGGCTGGATGATTGCCACCATGGTGTGGATGATCCCGTCCATGGAAAGCGCCAAGATGTGGATCATCATCCTCATCACCTACCTGATGGCCCTGGGTGACTTCACCCATATCGTGGTCGGTACGGCCGAGGTGTCGTATCTGGTGTTTGCTGGCGAGTTGCCCTGGAAGGACTTCTGGCTGATCTTTGCCGGCCCCACCCTGGCCGGCAATATCATTGGTGGCAGTTTTATCTTCGCCCTGATCAGCCACGCGCAGATCCGCAGCGACACCCAGAAGCCCAAGCAGGAGGTTCAGTAGCCCCGAGTCAGATCACATAATGGGCGATGGCCACAAAGTGCAGCAGGCTGCCGGCGATCACAAACAGGTGCCAGATGCCGTGGGCATGGCGCAGACGGTGGTCGAGGGCAAAAAAGATGATCCCCACGGTGTACATCACCCCGCCAGTGGCCAGCCATACAAAGCCTGCGTTACCCAGCGCTGCCAGCAAGGGCTTGACGGCCACCAGTACAATCCAGCCCATGACCGCGTAGATAACGATGGACAGGATGCGGGCTTCGGAGCGCGGTTTGATCTCTTGCAGCATGCCGATCACCGCCATTCCCCACACGATGCCAAACAACGACCAGCCCCAGGGGCCGTGCAGCGTGACCAGGCAAAACGGCGTGTAACTGCCGGCGATCAGCAGGTAAATGGAGAGATGATCGAACTTCTGCATGATCACCTTGGAGCGCCCGCGCACGCTGTGGTACACGGTGGATACGCTGTACAACAGCACCAGCGTGACACCATAAATGGCCACACTGACAATCTTCTGCGGGCTACCGTCCAGGCAGGCCATTACCAACAACCAGATACTGCCTATTGCTGCCGCCACAGCACCCACCAGATGGGTCCAGGCGTTGAGTTTTTCCCCGTGATACATGTGCAAGATCCTCAAGAGCCGATAGTGCGACTGTGTCACCTGGTTATGAGATAAGGGTCAGGGTTGCGAGGTTAAAGGGCAATGCGGCGTTCGTCGAGCAGGGCAACCTGCACCCCCGCTGTGGGAGCGGGCTTGCTCGCGATGTAATCCCTGCGGTGTGCCCGTCAGACCGCGGCGCCTGCATCGCAGGCAACCCAGCTCCCACAGGTTTTGCAGTGTTCCCAGAATTCGGGGCCTGCCACTGAGCTCTGTGGGAGCGGGCTTGCTCGCGATAGCAGCACCGCGGTTTATCTGACTGACCGCATCGCCTGCATCGCAGGCAAGCCAGCTCCCACAGGTTTTGCAGTGTTCCCAGAATTCGGGGCCTGCCACGAAACTCTGTGGGAGCGGGCTTGCTCGCGATAGCAGCACCGTGGTTTAAATGACTGAGCGCATCGCCTGCTCGCGAGCAAGCCAGCTCCCACAAGTGCTGCTTAATCCGCGCTGCCCCGCACCAACCGTTCCAGCGCCAGCAAGTCCGGGATTTTCGCCACATGATCGCCCACCTGTACCGCCGCGCGCTCCAGCGGGCACAGCGGCACGTCGACAAAGCTCAACTGGCTGTCGACCTTGTAGGAGCGCGGGATGCCCTGAATCACCATGGCCATGAATTTGAAATCCGGGTCACCACCCAGCGTGTTGAGGATGACGATCCGCGCCCGCTCACCGATCACCAGTGGCCCGCCGCATGCCGCTTCAAAGCTGATCAACGGCAGTTGGTGGTCGCGCCAGGTAATCTGGCGCAGGTGCCAGGGCGGGGAGTCGCTGCTGGGCTCGCCGCGCTGCCAGCCGATAAGCTCGGCAATGGCCACATTGGGCAGCAACAGATAGCGATCTGCTAGCGGCAGCAGCAAGCCGGTCAAGCTGCCCACGCGATGGTCAAGCATGGAAGTTGCTCCAGTAGGCAATGCGCTCCAGCAGCACGGACTCTTGATAAGGTTTGCCCAGGTAGTCGTTGACGCCAATGGCCATCGCCCGGTTCTGGTGTTTTTGCCCGGTGCGCGAGGTGATCATGATGATCGGCAGGTCCTTGAGGCGCGGGTCGTTCCGCACCCGGGTAGCCACTTCGAAGCCGTCCATGCGCGGCATTTCTATGTCCAGCAGCATCAGGTCGGGGGTGTGTTCTTCCAGTACGCTCATGGCGTCGACCCCGTCCTTGGCCGTGATGACGTTCATGCCGTTGCGCTCCAGCAGGCGGCTGGTGACTTTGCGCACGGTGACCGAGTCGTCCACCACCAGTACCAGCGGCGGGCGCACGGCCGGGGTGAATTCCAGGGCGCCCACCGCCTCGTGCTGCGCCCGCTGCAACGGCTGACGCGCCTGATGGGCACGGATATAGGCCGGCAGGTCGAGGATCAGCACCACCCGCCCGTCCCCCAGAATGGTCGCGCCCGACAGGCCCTGTACCCCGGTAAATTGCGGGCCGAGGCTCTTGACCACAATCTCCCGCGAACCCAACAGCGCATCCACCTGCAACGCCACGCGCTGGTCCTGGCAATGCACCAGCAGCACCGGCAGCGAATGGCTTTCGCCCACCAGCTTGGGTTTGCCCACGGTTTGCAGCAACTCGCCCAGGTAACGCAGCTCGTAGGTTTGCCCACCGTAGTGATAAAGCGGCGGGTTGAGCTGGTAGTAGCCTTCCAGCTCGTTGGGCATGACGCGCACCACACCTTCAACGGTGTCGAGGGCAATGGCGTATTGTTCGTCTGCGCACTGCACCATCAGAGCCCGGTTGAGCGACACGCTGAAGGGCAGGCGAATCTGAAAATGCACGCCCTGGCCCGCCACCGAATCGATGGTCATGCTGCCGCCCAACTGGCGCACCTCTTCATGTACCACGTCCATGCCGACGCCACGCCCAGAGATCTGGGTGATTTTTTCGGCCGTGGAAAACCCGGGCTGCAGGATGAACTGCAGCACCTCACGGTCGCTGATGCTTGCTTCAGGGTTCAGCAAGCCACGCAGGATGGCTTTGCGGCGCACGGCTTCCAGCGGCACTCCCGCGCCATCGTCGTGCATGTCGAATACTACGTCGCCGCCTTCATAGGACAGTTCCAGGCTGATCAGCCCCTGCTCCGGCTTGCCGCTGGCATGGCGCACGTCGGCCGGTTCCAGGCCATGGTCGACGGCATTGCGCAGCATATGCTCCAGGGGCGCAACCATGCGTTCCAGAACGTTGCGATCGATCTCGGCTTCGGCATTGATCACGCTGAATTCAACCTGCTTGCCCAGCTCGCTGGCAACCTGGCGCACCACCCGCTTGAGGCGCGGCAATACGCGCTCGAACGGCACCATGCGCGTGCCCATCAGGCCTTCTTGCAATTGCGTGTTCACCCGCGCCTGCTTTTGCAGCAGCCCGTGGGCGTCCTGGTAGCGGGCCGTCAGGGTCGCCTTGAGGTCGAGCAGATCGGAAGCTGATTCGAACAGGGCTCGGGACAGCTGCTGCAGCAGGGAATGGCGGTCCATTTCCAGCGGGTCGAATTCGTCGTAGGCCACGCCATCGGCTTCGGTGTGCGCGCGGTTGTGCAGGCGACCCTGGGTTTCGATGTCGAGGCGCCGCAGTTGATCCTGCATCCGCTCAAGGGTGGTCTGCATCTCGTTGAGGGCGACCTGACCGTCGTTGACCTGCTGCTCCACACGCCCCCGAATGATCGAGGCTTCACCCGCCAGGTTGACCAGGTCTTCGAGCAGCTCGGCCGGAACCTTGAGGGTGTCCAGCCCGGTGCGCTCACCTTCGGGCACCGGTGCAGGCGCAGGCTCGGGCTTGACCGGGGTGGCAGGTGTCGGCCGGGCGTTACGCTCAATCTGGCGGATTTTCTCGATCAGCACCTGGGGCGAAGGCAGCGCCTGACCACTGCGCAGCGCGTCAAGCATTTGCGCAAGCTGGTCGTGGCAACGCTGCAGCAACACAAAGAGCCCATCACTGGGCGTGATGGCACCTACCGAAATATCCTCGAAAAGGGTTTCAAGCTCATGGGAAAAATCGCCAATCGCGGCGACCTCCACCATCCGCGCCCCACCCTTGAGGGTATGCAGGTCGCGCAGCAGGTTTTCCACTTCAAGGTGGCTTTGCGGCTCGGCTTGCCAACGCGCCAGGGCCGCACCCGAGCTTTCGAGAATATCGAAGGCTTCTTCGAGGAAGATTTCCTGTAACTGCGGATCTTCATTGCTCGGTGGCGCTTGCGGGGCAACGCTGCCAGCATCAGGCAGGGCTGCACTGTAAAGACGAAAGCCGCGAATCGCCTCGATCAGTTCATAAGGCTCGCTCAACGTTTGCTTGTGCAGCAATTTCTCAAGCATCAGCGCCAGTTGCTCGTGGCTGCGCTCCAGCAGGCGAGCCAGTGCCGGACTGTCACTCAGGCGCCGGTCCAGCAAGCCTTCATACAAGTGTTCAAGCTCATGGGCCAGTTCAGCGATCGGTTCAATACCGGCCATGCGCGCCCCACCCTTGAGGGTGTGCAAATCGCGCTGCAAGGACGACAGCGGCGCCAGGCTGTCGGGTGCACTGAGCCAGCGCTGCAAGGCCTGCGCGGCACTCTCGAGGATGTCCACCGCCTCTTCGAGAAAAATCTCGACGATTTCATCATCGATGTCCTCGTCCTGGCCTCCACCCAATTGCCTGGTGGCGGCCCCCAGCTCGGTAACCCGCCCGCCATCACCGCGAATCAGCCCTGTGGCGTCAGGCGCGAGCCCTTCGTGCAGCAGCGCGTGCAGGGTCTGGACCAACTGCGGCTGCGGGGTGATTTCCTGCCCTGCCGCCAACTGGTCGAGCATGTTGATCAGGGCTTCCTGGGCATCATCGGCCGCTTCGAAAAAACGCTCGCTGGGTGCCAGGCTGCTTTCTTCGACCGCGCCATAGAGGTCAAGCAGGGCTTCGCACAGCGCATCCATGGGCTGCAAGTCCAGCAGGTGGGCAGACTCGCCCAGGGTGGTCAACTGATCCAGCAGGCTGTCCAGGCCATCGCGTTCATGGGGGTTCTGGTGCCAGGTTTTAAGCAGCTCCTGGGCATCGAACAGAATGTCCATGCTCTCGGCCAGAAACTCGGCAATGCGCTGCGGGTCACGCCTGGCCACCCAACTGCTTGCAGGGCTATTGAGCAGGGTATCCAGGCGGCTGGCGATCAGTTGCTCGGTGCGCTCGATCAGTGAGCGCGCACCCTGGATCTCGGCCAGCGGGTCGCTATCCAGTTGCTTGAGCCCCGCATGCAGCAGGGTGTCAGCTTCCAGCAGCAGGTCGATTTCATCCTCCCCCAGGGCAAGCGTGTGCGCCTTGTATTCACGCACCAGATGGTCCAACGGCGCGGCCAGTTCAGCCATGGGCATCACGCCTGCCATATGTGCGCTGCCTTTGAGGGTGTGCACGGCCAGTTGCAAATCGTCACTGGCCTGCAGCGGCATGTGTGCACGGGCCTGGTCCAGAAAACGGTCAAGGCGCTCAAGGTGGGCTTGTGCTTCCTGACGGAAGATATCCAGCAACTGTGGATCGAAATTGCCGGCGTCCTGGGCAATCAACAGTGGTTGCGGCTCGCCTTGGGCCAGGTGCTGCGCGCGTGCGGCCAGTTGGTCGACGTCTTCGCGTTGACGCTGGCTTTGTTCGGCAAAGGCCTGAATCAGTTCGGGCAGCATGGCCATAACGTCTTCAAGCAGTTGGAAGATCTGCGCAGACGGCGCCACGCTACGCTCAATCACCCGGTTGAGCAGGTTTTCGACCGCCCACGCCAGCTCTGCCAGCACCAGCGCACGCACCATGCGCCCGCTGCCCTTGAGGGTATGGAAGCCGCGCCGCAACTCGGCCAGCGCAACACTGTCCGCCGGGTTGGCGACCCATTGCGGCAGGCTGTCGTGCAGGCTGATCAGGACTTCGTCCGTTTCTTCGAGAAAGACTTCCAGCAGTTCTTCGTCCAGCGGCGCTTCATCCACGGGTGGCGGTAGCAAACTGGCAGGCATGTGTTGCGCCGGAGGATTGAGCGCCGACAGCGGGCTGGCCAGTGCATCGGCCAGGCCAGGCGCCTGCAGGTCCGGCATCAGCGATTGCTCTTGGCCGCCAGGCCTATCATCGGACAATGGCACGGGATGCGTCGCCGGCGCGTAACCCAGTGCAGCCAGGCTGTTTTCGGCCCGATCCAGCACCTGCTCGCTCGAAGCACCAGGGTCCTGGGCCAGGCGTTCCAGGTAATACTCAATGCTGATCAACGCATCGGCCAAGTGATCAAGTTGCTCGTGCGCGGGGTGATCAGACCCTTGCAGCACGCGCTCACGCAAATATTCATTGCAGGCTTGCAGCAAGCTGGCCGCGCGATTCAGGGGAATCATCGCCAGCGCCCCGCGGATTTGCGTCAACAGCGCAGGCACGGACTGCAAGTGCTGGCGGTCGTACTCGGCCGCCAGATAATCGCCGATCAGGTCTTTGACTTCTTCAAGGCCGATGCGGGCTTCCTTGATTACCAACTGGTGAATCTGCATCAGGTCAGTGGTGGGCAACCGGCTTTCTTCACGCAGCGAGGGCTCGACGCTGCCGACCATACCGGCCAGGGTGGCCTCGACATAAAGCAGGGCCGAGGCCACATCCATCAACACCGCATCGGTGGGTTCGCGCTGGCCCTGGGCCAGGCTTTGCAACACCGCCAGTTGATCAATGATGACTTTACGCGGTTGCCCGAACCCCAGTACGGCCAGGGTGTCAGCGATCTGACGCAGTGGCGCCATCAGGCTGCTCAGTTCCGAGACATGCAGGCGATCACTGCGTACAAACAGGTCGAGGCGTTCCTTGACCCGCACCAGTTCTTCGCACAACGCCGCCACCACCGAGCGCATGGCATCCCGGTCAGGGCCGGCCAACCGCGCCCGCTCCTCGTCGACCATCGCCGCATCGGGCATGGCCTGATCCAGTTCGTAGTGGTTTTTCAGCGCGAGCATTTTCGTGGTCGGATGCTCGGCCTTGGCAATATAAAACAGCAGGCTGGTCAGCAGGTCTTCGGGGGCAGGATGGTTGATGGCCTCGATGCCCTGTGCCAGCAGGCGCTTGAGTTCCTTGTCGGATTTTTTCAGCAGGCTGCGCAGGGCCGGGCTGTTGGGTACCCGACCTTTAAGCATGCCGTCGATCAGTGCAGCGGCAATTTTCCACAAGGCGTTGAGCGGTGCTCCCTGGCAAATGCCTTGCAGTTGCGCGAAAACCGCGGCCATTTTTTCCAGGTTGGCCTGCACCGCTTCACCGCGGCGCAAAGCCAGGAACGCGGCCTGCAGGGTGTGGCGCATCACGCGCAGCTGGCTCGGCAAGTCAGCAGGTGCCAGCCGGGCCAGGGCGGCCTCATCCAGGGCGGGCAACACCTGCAAGGGCGGGCTGAACAGGCTGGTTTCCGAGAGCAGGGCCTGGCCACGGGCGCTGCGCAAATCGTTGAGCAACGGCAACACCACCAGGGGCCAGTCGCGCCGGGCACTGTGGACGCGGTCCAGATACAACGGCAATTGGCTGAACGCTTGCTGCAGCAGGCGCAGGGCTTCATCGAGCTGGCTGACGCGGCCCTCCTGCAGGGCAATCACCAGTTGCTCCATCTCTTCGGCCAGCAAAGCCGCGCCATAGAATTCCACCATCAGCAAACTGCCATGCACCTGATGAATGCAATCCAGGCACTGTTCCAGCACGTCGGCGGCTGGCCGCTGGGCATAGGCGTCCAGCGCCACTCGGGCCTGTTTCAGGGTATGGGCAATTTCGCCTTTGACCCATTCAAGGGCCACATAGTCGTGCCGGTCAACCATAACGACTCCAGTCAGAATTGCAGCGCATTACTGTGGCTCATGGTCTTTGGACGGAGCAGGCAAAGTAAAACCGGACACCGAGCGCCGCAGCTGGCTGGCCATTTTGGCCAGATTGCCGATGCTTTCGGCGGTCGCCGTGGAGCCGGACGAGGTCTGATTGGTGATTTGCTGAATGACACTCATGGTCAGGGAAATCTGCGCCGCCGAAGTGGTCTGCTTTTGTGCGGCATTGGAGATACTTTGAATCAGGTCTGCTAGGTTTTGCGACACCCCTTCGATCTCTTCCAGCGCCACGCCAGCGTCATGGGCCAGACGGGCACCGCGCACCACTTCGGTAGTGGTTTGCTCCATCGAAATCACGGCCTCGTTGGTATCGGCCTGAATGGCCCGCACCAGGGTTTCGATTTGCCGCGTCGCCGCCGATGAGCGCTCGGCCAGGCGCTGCACTTCGTCGGCCACCACGGCAAAGCCGCGCCCGGCATCACCGGCCATCGAGGCCTGAATGGCAGCGTTGAGCGCCAAAATATTGGTCTGATCGGCAATATCATCAATCAGGCTGACGATATCGCCGATTTCCTGTGAGGACTCGCCAAGACGCTTGATTCGCTTGGCGGTGTCCTGGATCTGATCGCGAATATTGTCCATGCCGCGAATGGTGTTATGAACCACTTCATTGCCCTTGTTGGCAATCGCTACGGAACGCTCGGCAACCGCCGAAGATTCGGAAGCGTTGGCCGATACCTCGTCGATCGAATGGGCCATTTCCTGGATCGCCCCGGAGGCCTCGGCAATCTGCTGGGCCTGATGCTCGGAAGCTTCGGCAAGCTGCATGGCGGTGGCCTGGGTTTCCTGTACCGCTGCCGCGACCTGGCCTGCTGTCAGGTTGATGGTGGCCACCAGTTCACGCAGCTGGTCGATGGAGTAATTGATCGAGTCGGCGATGGCACCGGTGAAATCTTCGGTCACCGAGGCGGTCACCGTCAGGTCGCCGTCCGCCAGATCGGCAATCTCGTCAAGCAAGCGCATGATCGCGTTCTGGTTTCGCTCGTTCTTTTCCGCCGTCTCGCGCAATTGGCGATTGGTTTCGCGCACCATCACCAGGCCGATCAAGATAATCGATGCCAGTGCCAGCAAGCCCAGAACATAACCGCCGATGATATCCAGCGAGCGCCCGCTGGCGAGGTTTTCAAAACCATTGGCCAGGGTCGAGGCTTCATCGAGGAGGGTTTGCGACAGGCTGAAAATGTTGTTTGCCGCTTCGCGCACATGGAACAGTTGCGGCGAGGTTTCAAGGATTTCATCCACCGTACCGGACACAAACTGGAACAGCTCGGAAATCTCCTGCAAGCGGGCGCGGGCATCCTTGTCTTCAACCTGGGTAATTCTCATCCCTTCATTGCCTTCGAGCATGCCGTTGAGCACCAGCCCGAAGCGGTTGGCATCACGGCCAAAGGCACCGGCGGCCTGGGCAGCGTTTTCGTCACCGGCCAGCACGGTATTGACCGCACCCAGAATACGCTCGGCCAACAAGGACTGGCGCTGGGCCAGAGCTACCTGGCTGGCAGGGGCGCCTCGCTGCAAGAGAATTTCGACGACTTTTTCGTATTCAACCTGCAACTGCGGCACGGTCTCGGCCAGGGTTGCAGCCACCTGATGCAGCGACAGCACGGTTTGTTCGCTGGCCAGAATGGCGTTGACGTTGTTGAGCAGCAGCTCCCAGTCACGTTGCACCGCCTGCATTTCTTTATGTACGGCTGCAGGAGCAGGAGGCAGGCCGGTGGCCGGGTCGCCTTTTCTCAGATAACCCCAGCGCTGGCTGAAATCATTGCGCGCATCAATCAGCAACTTGAATGCGGCGGCTTTGCCGGCAGCGGCCTCGGTGGCGTTTTTGGCGATACGCTGGGACAGCACCCGCAACTCACCTGCGTGGCTGATGTACTGCTTGTCGTAGTTGGACTGGGTATTGAGGTAAGCAAAGTTGGCGAATAACAGCATGATGAACACGATCAGGGCGATAAAAAGCACGATGATCTGCGAACGACTGCGCGACCCTTCCAGTGGTTTAGCGGTATTGGCTGTGGTCATCGATCAGGTCCCGAAATCCCGTTTTAAAGCTGAAAGCCTGCTCATACGGCCACCGCCCAGAACTGTGGCGCCCGGGCCAGGGCAAACGGGCTGAACACCCACCACAGGTGCTCAGCGGCAAAGTGCCCTTGCACATAAGGTGCAAATACCGGGTGGGGCAAGGTTTGCGTATCCGTATTGAGGTCGGCATGGGCGAAGTGCTGCATGCCCTGCACTTCATCGACCTGCAAGCCGACAAACACGTCTTTGTATTCCAGCACCAATACACGGCGCTGTTTACGCAAGGGTGACAGCTCGACCCCGAAAAAACCGCACAAATCCATGATCGGCAGCAGTTGCCCACGCAAATTGGCCACGCCCTTGACCCAGGGTTTTACCCCGGGCAGCAGGGTGAACCGTGGTTCATGCAGGATCTCGGCAATTTCGCCCATCGGCGCCACAAAACAATGCTCGCCGATGCGAAAACCAATACCGCTCCAGGTGTCGAGCTGCGCCTGTGCAGGCGCCAGACCCGCCGCCAGCGAGCGACAACGCTGGTCGATCTCAAGCAGCAGTTCGAAGGCTGTCAGTGCGCCGGGCATAGGATGACCGTCATTTAGGAGGGTTTTCTTCCAGGATTTGTTTCACCTTGAGGATCAGTTGCTCTTCATCCACCGGTTTGGTCAGGTAGCCCTTGGCACCCTGGCGCTGGGCCCAGACCATGTCGGTTTCCTGATCCTTGGTCGTCACGACGATCACCGGGATGTTGCCGGTTTCCGGATCTTTTGTGAGCTGACGCGTCGCCTGAAAGCCGTTGAGGCCCGGCATCACAATGTCCATCAAGACCACATCGGGCTTTTCCTGACGCGCCAGGGCAACACCGTCTGCGCCGTTTTCGGCCTTGAGCACTACATGGCCGTGCTTTTCGAGCATGCCGGTCAATTTGTACATTTCAGTCGGCGAATCATCGACGATCAGAATGCGAGCCATGGTGTTCCCCATTTATCAGGTGGTTGGCCGGCTGGCCGGTGTTATTGGGCACTTTGGGTGATAGTGAAGGCTGGCACATGTGCCTTGATTGCGCTCAGCAGTTCGTCGCGACTGAAGGGCTTGGTCAAAAATTGATCAGAGCCAACAATCCGCCCCTTGGCCTTGTCGAACAGACCGTCCTTGGACGACAACATGATCACCGGGATCGACTTGAAAGCCCGGTTGCTCTTGATCAGGGCGCAGGTCTGATAGCCATCCAGGCGCGGCATCATGATGTCGACAAAGATAATATGCGGGTGGTGGTCGACAATCTTGGCCAGCGCATCAAAGCCATCGATGGCGGTAATCACCTCGCAGCCCACGTTTTTCAACAGTGTTTCGGCGGTGCGGCGAATGGTTTTCGAATCGTCGATCACCATCACCTTCAAGGCGCTGGAATGCTTTTCCATATCTGCTCTACCATCGCCAAGGCGACCCGTTTTGTTACAACTGTACGGCCTGAAACCCCAACTCCTTGATGGACAAGGGCTGCAAGCACTGTGCGAGCCTTTTTAGCACAGTCACGACCTTCAATCTATCGAAGGGCTGCGGGCTGACTGGAGCAGGCGGTTTTTCCTTGACCGGGGCCACACTCAGCGCCACTCTGGCGCCACTTTTCAAAGCCTTTGCGCCCACTATTTATTTGAGGAATTTGCCATGAGCGTTCGAGTCGGGATTGTCATGGACCCCATTGCGGGCATCTCCTATAAAAAGGACAGCTCGCTGGCCATGTTGCTGGCAGCCCAGGACCGTGGCTGGACCCTGTTCTACATGGAGCAGCAAGACCTTTACCTGAATGAAGGCAAGGCCCGGGCCCGCATGAAGCCGCTGAAGGTGTTCGCCAACCCGCAAAAGTGGTTTGAGCTGGACGCCGAGACCGACACGGCCCTGAGCGATCTGGACGTGATCCTGATGCGCAAGGACCCGCCCTTCGACATGGAGTTTGTGTACTCCACCTACCTGCTGGAACAGGCCGAGCGCGATGGCGTACTGATCGTCAACAAACCGCAGAGCCTGCGCGACTGTAACGAAAAACTGTTCGCCACCCAGTTCACCCAATGCACGCCGCCAACCGTGGTCAGCCGCCGCGCCGACGTGCTGCGTGAATTTGCTGCCTTGCACGGTGACGTGATCCTCAAACCGCTGGACGGCATGGGCGGCACCTCGATTTTCCGCCACCGAGTGGGCGACCCGAACCTGTCGGTGATTCTCGAAACCCTGACCAACAACGGCACTCAGCAGATCATGGCGCAGGGCTATTTGCCGGCGATCAAGGATGGCGACAAACGCATCCTGATGATTGACGGCGAGCCGGTAGATTACTGCCTGGCGCGTATTCCGGCGCAAGGTGAGACCCGCGGCAACCTCGCCGCAGGCGGTCGTGGCGAAGCCCGCCCGTTGAGCGAAAAGGACCGCTGGATTGCAGCTCAGGTCGGCCCGACGCTGCGTGAAAAGGGTCTGCTATTTGTAGGTCTGGACGTAATCGGTGAGCACCTGACTGAAATCAACGTTACCAGCCCGACCTGCATCCGCGAGATCGATAATGCGTTCGGCACCAATATCGGCGCCCTGTTGATGGATGCGATAGAGCGCAAGCTCGCTGCACGCTGATCTGCAAGCCCTATAAAAGACCAACATTGCGCTATCATGGGCACCCCGTGAAACCCGCGATGTTGGTCTTTTTGCCATGACACCTCCCAACGACCTGCCCCCCGAACTCGGCCATAAAGGCGTGCGTGCGGCCGATCGCCTCGGATTTACCCTGTTTGTCGCGGCACTGCTGCATATTGCAGTGATCGTCGGCGTGGGGTTCAACATGGAAGCGCCCAAACAGATCAGCAAAACCCTGGAAATCACCCTGTCCACGTTCAAAAGCGAAAAAGCGCCGGAAAAAGCCGACTTTTTAGCCCAGGACAACCAGCAGGGCAGCGGCACGCTGGACAAGAAAGCGGTGCCCAAGACGACGGAAATCGCCCCTTTCCAGGACAACAGCGTCAAGAAGGTCACCCCGCCGCCTGCCGCCAAACCCGAACAGACCCAGGCCGCACCCAAGGCCGCCGTGACTACCGTGGCGCCCACGGCAAAAAAAGCCCCGAGCCAGCCGCAGAAGGTCAAGACCGAAGCGGCACCCAAGGCCAGCATTCCAACGTTCGACAGTTCCCAGCTGTCCAGCGAGATTTCCAGCCTCGAAGCCGAACTGGCCAACGAGCAGCAGCTGTACGCCAAGCGCCCGAAGATCTACCGCATGAGCGCGGCTTCGACCATGCGCGACAAGGGCGCCTGGTATAAAGAAGACTGGCGCAAGAAGATTGAACGCATCGGCAACCTCAACTACCCCGAGCAGGCACGCCGGGAAAAGATCTACGGCAAACTGCGCCTGCTGGTGTCGATCAACCGCGACGGTTCGCTGCATGAAGTGCTGGTGCTTGAATCGTCGGGCCAGCCGCTGCTGGACCAGGCGGCACAACGCATCGTGCGCCTGGCGGCACCTTTTGCCCCCTTTACCGGTGATCTGGCGGACATCGACCGGCTGGAGATCATCCGCACCTGGAAATTCGCCGAAGGCGACCGCCTGTCCAGCAACTGAACTACTGTGGGAGCGGGCTTGCTCGCGATTGGATCGCTGCGTTTTAACGTTAAACCGCGCCGCCTGTATCGCGAGCAAGCCCGCTCCCACAAAGACCCAGGAATCTTGAGCTGCAAACTTGTCAGTTCACGCTGCCAGCGCCACACTAAGACTCATGAAAAAACACGCGCCGACTTACCTCAAGCATCAATTCCTGATCGCCATGCCCCATATGGCCGACCCGAACTTTGCCCACTCCTTGACCTACATCGTCGAGCACACGGCCAATGGTGCCATGGGGTTGATGATCAACCGTCCGCTGGAACTGAACCTGGCGGATGTTCTTGAGCAGTTGCGCCCGGAAAAACTTTCTTCACCCCTGTGCCAGCACGTGCCGGTCTTCGGTGGCGGGCCTGTCATGATCGACCGTGGCTTTGTCCTGCATCCGGCCAGCATGAACTTTGACGCTACAGTCGAACTCGACGACGGGCTGGCCCTGAGTACCTCTGCCGATGTGTTGTTCAGCATTGCCGACGGCCGCGGCCCGAACCGCAGCCTGATCTGCCTGGGCTATGCCGGCTGGGATGCTGGCCAGCTGGAGGCCGAATTGGCCGACAACGCCTGGCTGACCTGCCCCTATTCCGCTCATATCCTGTTTGATACCCCAAGCGAGCTGCGCCTCGACGCAGCCGCCAAACACCTCGGAGTGAACCTCAATTTGTTAAGCACCCAAGCAGGCCATTGCTGATGGCCAGCCTTCGTTTACTGCTGGGCTTCGACTACGGCACCCGCTCCATCGGCGTGGCTGTGGGCCAGATGATTACTGGCCAGGCCCGCGAACTGTGCAACCTGAAAGCCGAGAATGGCATCCCCAAGTGGGAAGAAATCGAAAAGCTGATCAAGGAGTGGCAGCCCGACGCAATGGTGGTCGGCATGCCCCTGAACATGGACGGCACCCCGAGCGACTTCTGCGCCCGGGCGCAGAAATTTGCCAATCGTCTGAATGGCCGCTTCAATTTGCCGGTTTTTACCCATGATGAACGCCTGACCACCTTCGAGGCCAAGGGCGAGCGCCGGGCCCAGGGCGGCCAGCGCGGCAGCTACCGCGACAACCCCGTTGATGCCATCGCCGCCAAACTGGTGCTGCAAGGCTGGCTCGACGAAAACCCGGCGCACTCTCAAGACTGACCCGGCGCTTGTACAATTGACCCGCCTCATTGTTTGCGCCCGCCGCCGCACGTTCTGCTGCGCGGGCCTTTTAAGGAGCCACCATGATCCTGCCTGTTCCCGCTGAACTGATCTCCCAGATGGCCCTTGATCTCAAGGCCCACCTGGCCCGTCGCGGTATCACCGAACCACGTTACATCGGTATCCGCACCGGCGGCATCTGGGTTGCCCAGGCGCTGCTCAAGGCGCTGAACAGCGAGGCCCCGCTGGGCACGCTGGACGTGTCGTTCTACCGCGATGATTTCAGCCAGAACGGCCTGCACCCGCAAGTGCGGCCTTCCGAATTGCCATTCGAAATTGAAGGCCAGCACCTGGTGCTGATCGACGATGTGCTGATGAGCGGTCGGACCATTCGCGCAGCGCTGAACGAGCTGTTCGACTATGGTCGTCCGGCCAGCGTGACCCTGGTCAGCCTGCTGGACCTGGACGCCGCCGAGCTGCCGATCCGTCCGGATGTGGTGGGCGCGACCTTGTCGCTCAAGCCGAGCGAGCGGGTAAAATTGTCCGGCCCCGCGCCACTGACACTCGAACTTCAAGACCTAGCCCTCTAAGAGACCATTGCGATGACGCCTACAGACGCCAAGCGCCCGCTGCAGCTCAATGATCAGGGCCAGCTGCGCCACTTTCTGTCGCTCGACGGTTTGCCCCGTGAACTGCTGACAGAAATCCTCGACACCGCCGACTCGTTCCTTGAAGTCGGCGCCCGAGCCGTGAAAAAAGTCCCGTTGTTGCGCGGCAAGACCGTGTGCAACGTGTTCTTCGAAAACTCCACCCGCACCCGCACCACCTTTGAAATGGCCGCCCAGCGCCTGTCGGCCGACGTGATCACGCTGAACGTGTCGACCTCGTCGGCGAGCAAGGGCGAAACCCTGCTCGACACCCTGCGCAACCTAGAAGCCATGGCCGCCGACATGTTTGTGGTGCGCCACGGTGACTCCGGCGCCGCGCACTTCATTGCCGAGCACGTGTGCCCGCAGGTGGCAATCATCAACGGCGGCGACGGCCGCCATGCCCACCCGACCCAGGGCATGCTCGACATGCTGACCATCCGTCGGCACAAGGGCGGCTTCGAAAACCTGTCGGTGGCCATCGTCGGTGACATCCTGCACTCGCGGGTGGCACGTTCGAACATGATCGCCCTCAAGACCCTGGGTTGTAAGGACATTCGCGTTATCGCGCCGAAGACCCTGTTGCCGATCGGCATCGAGCAGTACGGCGTGAAGGTCTACACCGACATGACCGAAGGCCTGAAAGACGTGGATGTGGTGATCATGCTGCGCCTGCAGCGCGAGCGCATGTCCGGTGGCCTGCTGCCGAGCGAAGGCGAGTTCTACCGCCTGTTCGGCCTGACCACTGCCCGCCTGGCCGGGGCCAAGCCTGATTGCATCGTGATGCATCCGGGGCCGATCAACCGGGGGGTCGAGATTGAATCCGCGGTGGCCGATGGCCCGCACTCGGTGATCCTC
Source organism: Pseudomonas bubulae (assembly GCF_900618535.1). Taxonomy (GTDB): domain Bacteria; phylum Pseudomonadota; class Gammaproteobacteria; order Pseudomonadales; family Pseudomonadaceae; genus Aquipseudomonas; species Aquipseudomonas bubulae. Next base: position 147,872 of record NZ_UYJA01000004.1, read on the forward strand.
AACCAGGTGACCTACGGCATTGCCGTGCGCATGGCGGTGTTGTCCATGACCATGAGCGGGCAAACCGCCCAGCGCCAATTCGAACAGGAGAACGCCCAGTGAAGCTCAGCATTCTCGGCGCCCGTGTAATTGATCCGACCAGCCAGCTGGATCAAGTGACTGACCTGCACCTGGAGGCCGGCAAGATCGTTGCCATTGGCGCAGCGCCAGCCGGTTTCACCCCGACGCAAACCATCGAAGCCAAAGGCCTGGTGGCCGCCCCCGGGCTGGTTGACCTCAACGTTGCCCTGCGTGAACCGGGCTACAGCCGCAAAGGCACCATCGCCAGCGAGACCCGCGCGGCTGCGGCCGGTGGCGTCACCAGCCTGTGCTGCCCACCGCACACCAAGCCGGTGCTGGACACCTCGGCCGTTGCCGAGCTGATCCTTGACCGCGCCCGCGAAGCCGGTAACTGCAAGGTGTTCCCGATCGGTGCATTGAGCAAAGGCCTGGACGGCGAGCAACTGGCCGAACTGATCGCCCTGCGCGACGCGGGCTGTGTGGCATTTGGCAACGGCCTCAACAGTTTCAGCAACACCCGCACCCTGTGCCGGGCACTGGAGTACGCCGCCACGTTCGACCTGACGGTGATCTTCCACTCCCAGGATCGTGATCTGGCCGAAGGCGGGATTGCCCACGACGGTGCAATGGCTGCGTTCCGAGGCTTGCCGGGCATTCCGGAAACCGCCGAAACCGTAGCCCTGGCCCGCGACCTGCTGCTGGTTGAACAAAGTGGCGTGCGCGCACACTTCAGCCAGCTGACCAGCGCCCGTGGCGTGGCCCTGATCGCTCAGGCCCAGGCTCGTGGCCTGAAAGTCACTGCGGATGTGGCGTTGTATCAGCTGATTCTGACTGACGAAGCACTGGTGGATTTTTCCAGCGTTTACCATGTGCAACCGCCACTGCGCACCCGCGCCGACCGTGACGGCCTGCGCGAAGCTGTGAAGTCGGGCGTGGTGCAAGCCATCTCCAGCCATCACCAGCCCCACGAACGCGATGCCAAACTGGCACCGTTCGGCGCGACCGAACCGGGCATGAGCAGCGTTGAAGTGCTTCTGCCGCTGGCGATGACACTGGTAGAAGACGGTTTGCTCGACCTGCCGACGCTGCTCAACCGCCTGAGCGCTGGCCCGGCTGACGCCTTGCGCCTGCCAGCCGGCAAACTGGCAGTGGGTTCGGCGGCGGACCTGGTGCTGTTTGACCCCGCGGCCTCGACCCTGGTCGGTGAACAATGGCACTCCAAAGGCGACAACTGCCCGTTCCTCGGCCATTGCCTGCCGAGTGCCGTGCGTTACACGCTGGTGGATGGGCGGATCAGTTACGAAGGCTAACGCGCTACCAATAACCTGTAGTCGTGGGAGCGAGCCTGCTCGCGAAGATCATTCGCGAGCAGGCTCGCTCCCACAGAGGCAGGATTTGTGTCTTAACGACGCTCTGCGTTCTTGATCGAAATCTGATCGTTCAGAGTCCAGAAGTCATACAGGACGCCGATCAGGAAAAAACCGCCGGTGAACAGGTAAATGATGCCTGTGATCCATTTGCCCATGTACATCCGATGTACGCCCAAGACGCCCAGAAACGTCAGCAGAATCCAGGCCACGCTGTAGTCAGTATTACCTGCGGTAAACCGCAAGTCGGCTTCACGGTCCATGCTCGGGATCAGGAACAAGTCGATCAACCAGCCAATACCCAACAAGCCCAGGGTGAAAAACCAGATCGTCCCGGTTACCGGCTTGCCGTAATAAAAGCGGTGCGCGCCCAGGAAACCAAAAATCCACAGCAAATAGCCCAGCACTTTGCTGTGAGTATCGCGCTGAACATCGTCTCGATAGCCGCTCATAAATGCCCTCTTTGCTGCTGATAGAAAAATATTGTGAAGTTTTTTGTGACTTTTTTACTGTCGTGCAAAAGGTAAAAGTGTCTTACAGAAATTGGCGCAAAGCCTTGTGTTACCTGACCTGCACCCTCGCCATGCGACAATTTGCCATCATCGTTACGGAAATTGACCCTACAGTCCACCTGACAAATGGCCTGAGAAAGGACAAAAAAGCTGTTATAAAGTTTCGCGTTTATAACCATTGAGCCCTGCCGAATGCGTCCTATATTCAAGACATGGCTAACCATTTGCCTATTATTGCCACTGGCCGCCCACGCCACCAATCGTGAGCAACACCTTCCTTCGGGCTTCACCGGCTACACCGCAAAGTCATCTGCGAGTGCGCCTTATGTTGCCTCTACCAGCAAGACCGTAGCACGTCCTGCCTCCAGTAAAGCCCACCGCAAGGCCCCGGGCAAAATTGCGGCCGCTTCCCTGGCCGCCGCCAACAAGCAGAGCAGCACGGTGCTGAGCCGCGCCGTCAACGTGCTGGGCACCCCTTATCGTTGGGGCGGCAGCAGCCCAAGTAAAGGGTTCGACTGCAGCGGGCTGGTCAAATACGCCTTTAATGACGTGGCCGCCGTTGATTTGCCACGCACCTCCAGCGAAATGGCCAGCGGCCATGGCCAAAAGGTCGAGCGCAAGGACTTGAAGCCTGGCGACTTGCTGTTTTTCAACATCAAGAGCCGCAAGGTCAACCACGTTGCCATCTACCTGGGCAACGACCGCTTTATCCACGCTCCGCGTCGCGGCAAGTCGGTGACTATCGACACGCTGCAAAAGCCTTACTGGCAGAACCACTATGTGGTTGCCAAGCGTGTGCTGCCTAAAGAGAAAGGCGCGCTGCAGGTTGTGCAACGCTAAGCGCAGGCAAATCATGCAGCCGCTTCCAGCGGCTGCATGCCAACCAGGTCAGCGATATCCATCCCCCCTCCCAATTCCAGTAGAATGCCGCTGACTTTCACAACAGCGGGCTTACACGAATGTCCACGATAGCAGGCAACATTGCCCGGGTTGAGGCGCGCATCCGTGCAGCCGCACTGGCTGTGCAACGTGATGTAACGAGCATTCATCTACTCGCTGTCAGCAAGACCAAACCTGCTGGCGCGCTGCGTGAAGCCCATGCCGCGGGCATTCGCGACTTTGGCGAAAACTACCTGCAGGAAGCCCGCGCCAAACAGCTCGAATTAGCCGACCTGCCCTTGTGTTGGCACTTCATCGGCCCCATTCAATCGAACAAGACGCGCGACATCGCCGAGCATTTTGCGTGGGTGCATTCCGTTGACCGGCTCAAAATTGCCCAGCGCCTGTCTGAACAGCGCCCGGCAAACCTGCCGCCGCTCAATATCTGCATTCAGGTCAATGTCAGCGGTGAGGCCAGCAAGTCGGGCTGTACCCCGGCAGACCTTCCTGCGCTGGCGGCCGCCATCAGCGCCCTGCCACGCTTGAAACTGCGCGGCCTGATGGCGATACCCGAGCCCACGGAGGACCGCGCCGAGCAGGACGCAGCCTTTGCGACAGTACGCACATTGCAAGAAAGCCTGAACATGGGCCTTGATACGCTTTCAATGGGCATGAGCCATGACCTGGAGTCTGCGATTGCCCAAGGCGCCACCTGGGTACGCATCGGCACTGCATTATTTGGCGCCCGCGACTACGGCCAGGCCTGAAACGGCCTGTCTCATTTTTTATAAGGATCGGTTATGAGCAAAATGCGTATTGCCTTTATCGGCGCCGGCAACATGGCTTCCAGCTTGATCGGCGGCCTGTTGGCCAAAGGCCTGGATGCAGCACAGATCCGCGCCAGCGATCCGGGTGCCGAGACGCGGGCCAAAGTGGCCGCCGAGCATGGCATCGAACTGTTTGCCGATAACGCGCAAGCCATTCAGGACGCCGATGTGATCGTGATCGCGGTCAAGCCACAGGCCATGAAAGCCGTGTGCCAGGACCTGCGCCCGCACCTCAAGCCCCATCAATTGCTGGTATCCATTGCCGCCGGCATTACCTGCGCCAGCCTGCTTGACTGGCTGGGCAACCAGCCGCTGGTACGCTGCATGCCCAACACCCCGGCCCTGCTGGGCAAGGGCGTAAGTGGCCTGTTTGCCACCGCCGATGTTACCGCCGAGCAACGCCAGCAGGCTGAACAACTGCTAAGCGCCGTGGGCATTGTGGTGTGGGTGGACAGCGAAGCGCAGATCGATGCCGTGACTGCCGTGTCCGGCAGCGGCCCGGCGTACTTCTTCCTGTTGATCGAAGCCATGACCGATGCCGGCGTCAAGCTCGGCCTGCCCCGTGACGTGGCCAAGCAGCTTGCCGAGCAGACTGCACTGGGTGCCGCGCACATGGCCGTGGCCAGCGATGTCGATGCTGCCGAGCTGCGCCGCCGCGTGACCTCGCCTGCCGGTACTACTGAAGCAGCGATCAAGTCATTCCAGGCCGACGGCTTTGCCGCCACGGTCGAAAAAGCATTGAGTGCCGCCGCGCACCGCTCGGCCGAAATGGCCGAACAACTAGGTCAATAAAGGAGCACATGATGTCCGGACTTAATGGCGCTGCCATTTTCGTGATTCAAACCCTGGGTAGCCTCTACCTGCTGATCGTACTGCTGCGGTTTATCCTGCAACTGGTGCGGGCGAACTTCTACAACCCGCTGTGCCAGTTCATCGTCAAGGCCACCCAGCCGCTGCTCAAGCCGCTGCGCCGGGTGATCCCGAGCCTGTTCGGCCTGGACATGTCATCGCTGGTACTGGCGATCATCGTGCAGATGGTGATCTTCGCCGTGGTCCTGACGCTCAGCTACATGTCGTTCAACGTCTTTGGCCTGCTGCTCTGGGCGATCATTGGCGTGACTGCGCTGTTTTTGAAAGTGTTCTTCTTCGCCATGATCATCAGCGTGATCCTGTCGTGGGTGGCACCCGGCAGCACCAGCCCTGGTGCTGAACTGGTCAACCAGATCACCGAACCTGCCCTGGCCCCGTTCCGCCGCTTCCTGCCAAGCATGGGCGGCCTGGATATCTCGCCCATCCTGGCGTTTATGGTGATCCAGCTGATCCAGAGCTTCGTGATCCCGCCATTGGCCATGTACGTCGGCATGCCGGTCATCTTGTTCGGCCTGATCTGATGAGCTACTACCGTTGGGACGGCGAGGACCTGATTCTCGACTGTCACCTGCAACCCAAGGCCAGCAACGACGAGTTCGCCGGCCTGCACGGTGACCGCCTGAAAATCCGTCTCACCGCCCCACCGGTAGAGGGCAAGGCCAACGCCCACCTGATGGCCTTTCTGGCCAAGGCGTTCGGCATAGCCAAAAGTCAGGTCAGCCTGGTGAGCGGCGAGCTTAACCGGCAGAAACGCGTGCGCTTGCATGCACCCAAAAAACTGCCGGACTTGCCGGGGCTGGCCAGGCCCTGAACCTGTGGGAGCGGGCTTGCTCGCGATACTGGCACCGCGCTCGGTCGACAAACTGCGGTGATGCAATCGTGAGCAAGCCCGCTCCCACAGAGTTTGGCTACAGGTCATAAAATCAGCCCAGACCATTGCTTGCTGCTACGCCCCCCGCTCATTAGACTTACGCCTCATTTAAATGAGAGCAGGGTCGATGCCAGCTGCCTTTCCCCCCGATTCCGTTGGTCTGGTCGTGCCGCAAACAGCGCACTTCAACGAGCCCCTGGCGCTAGCCTGCGGTCGCTCACTGCCTGCCTATGATCTGATCTACGAAACCTACGGCCACCTCAATGCCTCGGCCAGCAACGCCGTACTCATCTGTCACGCACTGTCAGGGCACCATCACGCGGCGGGCTACCACAGCGCCGATGATCGCAAGCCCGGCTGGTGGGACAGTTGCATCGGTCCCGGCAAGCCAATCGACACCAACAAGTTCTTCGTCGTCAGCCTCAACAACCTGGGCGGCTGCAACGGTTCTACCGGCCCAAGCAGCATGAACCCTGAAACCGGCCGTCCGTTTGGCGCCGAGTTCCCGGTGTTGACCGTTGAAGATTGGGTCCACAGTCAGGCTCGCCTGGCGGACAGGCTGGGCATCAGCCAATGGGCCGCCGTGATCGGCGGCAGCCTGGGTGGCATGCAGGCGCTGCAGTGGAGCATCAGTTACCCTGATCGCCTGCGCCATTGCCTGGCGATTGCCTCGGCGCCCAAATTGTCCGCGCAAAATATCGCGTTCAACGAAGTCGCTCGTCAGGCCATCCTTACCGACCCCGAGTTCCACGGCGGTTCGTTCCAGGAAAAAGGCGTGATTCCCAAGCGCGGCCTGATGCTGGCACGCATGGTCGGGCATATCACCTACCTGTCCGATGACTCGATGGGCGAAAAATTCGGCCGTGGCCTGAAGAACGAAAACCTCAACTACGACTTCCACAGCGTCGAGTTCCAGGTCGAGAGCTACCTGCGTTATCAGGGCGAAGAGTTCTCCGGGCGTTTCGACGCCAACACTTACCTGTTGATGACCAAGGCGCTGGACTACTTCGACCCGGCGGCCAACTTTGACGACGACCTGGCCAAAACTTTTGCCGGGGCCAAGGCACGCTTCTGCGTGATGTCGTTCACCACCGACTGGCGCTTCTCGCCGGCCCGCTCGCGGGAGCTGGTGGATGCATTGATGGCCGCGAAAAAAGACGTCTGCTACCTGGAAATCGACGCTCCGCAAGGCCATGACGCCTTTCTGATCCCGATTCCGCGCTACCTGCAAGCCTTCAGCAATTACATGAACCGCATAGAACTGTGAGAACGCCATGAGAGCCGACCTGGAAATCATCCAAGACTGGATCCCCGCCGGCAGCCGCGTGCTCGACCTTGGTTGTGGTGATGGCGAACTGCTGAGCTGGCTGCGCGACAACAAGCAAGTCACCGGTTACGGCCTGGAAAACGACCCGGACAACATTGCCGAATGTGTGGCCAAGGGCATCAACGTCATCGAGCAGGACCTCGACAAGGGCCTGGGCAACTTCGCCAGCAACAGCTTTGATATCGTGGTCATGACCCAGGCGCTGCAAGCCGTGCACTACCCCGACCGGATCCTCGATGAAATGCTGCGCGTCGGTCGCCAGTGCATCATCACCTTTCCGAACTTCGGCCACTGGCGTTGCCGCTGGTACCTTGCCAGCAAGGGGCGGATGCCGGTCTCCGAATTCCTGCCTTACACCTGGTACAACACGCCGAACATTCACTTCTGCACTTTCGAAGACTTCGAGGCGCTGTGCCGCGAGCGCGAAGCACAAGTGATCAACCGCCTTGCCGTAGATCAACAACACCGACACGGGTGGGCGAGCAAGATATGGCCTAACCTGTTGGGCGAGATTGGCATTTATCGTGTCAGCAGTCCCGGCCTTCAGGATCATCAGGTCGCGGTCTAAACCAGCAAGTTCTAAGGAGAGTGACAATGGGTCGTATTGGATTACTACTGCTTTCGATGTGTTTTGGCATGCAGGCTTTTGCCGGTGACGGCACATCTGCCCAGCGTCAACAGACGTTTGGCGACACAACGGTGTATTACAACGCGTTCCCGTCGACTTTCCTGACGCCGGAAATCGCCAACGAATTTGAAGTCACCCGCAGCAAAACCAATGCGGTGCTCAACATCACCCTGAACAAGGGCGGCAAGAACATTGCCGCCAACGTTCAAGGCACGGTCCGGACGGGCGATGCCAAGCCGATACCCTTGACCTTCCGTCAGGTGGGCAAGAACGGCGAAATCAATTATCTGGCCCAGTTCCCGGTGGCCGGGCCGCAGACCTTCACCTTCAAAGTGGATGTGAAGGCAGGCGGCGCTACCTCTGAAACCATCCAATTTTCTCAAATGGTCGCTCCAATCGAATGATGAACCTCACGCAACTGGTACTGGCTAGCCACAACGCCGGCAAACTCAAAGAACTTCAGGCCATGCTCGGCGAGTCGGTGCAGTTGCGCTCGATTGGAGAATTCAGCAGCGTTGAGCCGGAAGAAACCGGCTTGTCGTTTGTTGAGAACGCAATTCTTAAAGCCCGCAATGCCGCACGCCTCTCGGGCTTGCCGGCACTGGCCGACGACTCGGGGCTGGCCGTGGACTTTCTCGGCGGCGCGCCGGGCATTTATTCGGCACGTTATGCAGACGGCAAAGGCGACGCGGCCAACAACGCCAAGCTGCTCGACGCCCTCAAAGACGTGCCCGAGGCAGAGCGCGGTGCACAGTTTGTCTGCGTGCTGGCACTGGTACGCCACGCCGACGACCCGCTGCCGATCATCTGTGAAGGCCTGTGGCACGGGCGCATCCTGCCTGCAGCCAGCGGCGAACACGGTTTCGGCTATGACCCGCTGTTCTGGGTACCGGAGCGCAACTGCTCCAGCGCCGAACTCAGCCCCACGGAGAAAAACCAGCTGAGCCACCGTGCGCGCGCCATGGTTTTGCTGCGTCAGCGTTTGGGCCTGAAATGACCCACGACACACCTCCACAGCCGCTCTATCTGGGCGCGGCTGGCTTTACCCAGCAGGCGCCGCGCGCGCCGCTGAGCCAATTGCCCCCTCTGTCGCTGTATATCCATATTCCGTGGTGCGTGCGCAAATGCCCGTATTGCGACTTCAACTCCCACACCGCCAGCCCGGTGCTGCCCGAAGACGAATACGTCGACGCGCTGCTGGCCGACCTCGATCAGGACCTGCACGCTGTTTATGGTCGCGAGCTCAGCTCGATCTTCTTCGGCGGCGGTACACCGAGCCTGTTCAGCGCACACGCTCTGGGGCGCCTGCTAAAGGGCGTTGAAGCGCGCATCCCGTTTGCCAGTGATATCGAAATCACCCTGGAAGCCAACCCGGGCACATTCGAGCAGGAAAAGTTCGTGGCTTACCGCAAGCTGGGCATCAATCGCCTGTCGATCGGTATCCAGAGCTTCCAGCAAGAGAAGCTGCAGGCCCTGGGTCGCATCCACAACGGCGATGAAGCTGTGCGTGCAGCCTCAATGGCGCGACTGGCGGGCTTTGACAACTTCAACCTGGACCTGATGCACGGCTTGCCCGATCAGTCCCTGGAGGACGCCCTGAGCGACCTGCGCCAGGCTATTGCGCTCAAGCCGACGCATCTGTCGTGGTATCAGCTGACCCTGGAGCCCAACACGGTGTTCTGGAACCAGCCCCCCGTGCTGCCGGAAGACGACACCCTGTGGGACATTCAGGAAGCCGGTCAAGCGCTGCTCGCCGAGCACGGCTACACCCAGTACGAAGTGTCGGCCTACGCCCAGCCCGGCCGGCCGGCGCGGCACAATCTCAATTACTGGAGTTTCGGCGACTTTATCGGCATCGGCGCTGGCGCCCACGGCAAACTGAGCCATCCTGATGGCCGTATCGTGCGCACCTGGAAAACTCGTCTGCCAAAGGACTACCTGAATCCAGCGAAATCCTTTCAAGCAGGAGAGAAAGCTCTTACAGCAGAAGAGCTGCCATTTGAGTTTCTAATGAACGCCTTGCGCCTGACCGACGGCGTTGACTCGGCGCTCTACCCTCAACGCACGGGGTTACCACTGGACAGCTTGAGCACTGGACGCAAAGCAGCCGAACAAAGTGGCTTATTGCAGGTCGAACCGTCACGCCTGGCGGCAACTGCCCGGGGCCAGCTGTTTCTCAATGACCTGTTGCAGCACTTTTTGACCTAAGGAAATCGAATGGACTTGGTACTCGACCTGCTTGCCAACGTATCGCGCTGGAGCCGCAGTCACCTCTCGGAGATCGCTCTGGCCTTGATTGGCTGTGTACTGGTGCTGTTCGGTGCCGACTTCAAGGGCTGGGTCGAACAACGTCTGGGCAGCATTGCGGGCGCCCTGCGCGTGCCGCTGATGGCCCTGCTTTGCCTGATCGGCAGCGGTGCGGCCCTGATCTACGCCACGCCCTGGGTCGAACGCGGGTTGAGCCAGTTCAACAACTACAGCCTGGCACCGGTGCTGTTGGTGGTGCTGGTATTGATCGGGGTGGTGGCGGATCGGCGCTGAAGAACACCCAGTATATCGTGTGGGAGCGGGCTTGCTCGCGATACAGGCTACGCGGTGCATCTGATTCACCGCTGTGATGCCATCGCGAGCAAGCCCGCTCCCACAGATTTCGTACGAACTTCACCGACCCCAAAGCAGGGTGGGGCCGGTGATTGAAAAACCGCTTAAGCCAGTTTTTCGAACTTCAAATCCCACACACCGTGCCCAAGACGTTCGCCGCGGCGTTCGAACTTGGTCACCGGGCGCTCAGGCGGACGTGGCACGCACTTGCCGTCTTCAGCCAGATTGCGGTAACCCGGCGCGACGTTCATCACTTCCAGCATGTATTCAGCATACGGTTCCCAGTCGGTAGCCATGTGCAACACGCCGCCAACCTTGAGCTTGGAGCGCACTAGTTCGGCGAAGGACGCTTGCACGATCCGGCGCTTGTGGTGACGGCTCTTGTGCCAAGGGTCCGGGAAGAACAGCAGCAGGCGATCAAGGCTGTTGTCTGCCACGCAACGGGTCAGGACTTCGATTGCATCGCAATCGTATACCCGCAAGTTGGTCAGGCCCTGGGTCAACACGCCGTTAAGCAGCGCGCCCACACCCGGACGGTGAACCTCTACGCCGATAAAGTCCTGTTCAGGCGAAGCCGCTGCCATTTCCAGCAGGGAATGGCCCATGCCAAAACCGATCTCCAGGGTGCGCGGCGCAGAGCGACCAAACACCTGGTCGAAATCGACCGGCGCGTCAGCCAGTGGCAGTACATACAGCGGCGTGCCTTGATCGAGGCCGCGTTGCTGGCCTTCGGTCATGCGCCCGGCGCGCATCACAAAACTCTTGATGCGACGGTGTTGGCGATCGTCGCCTTCTTCCGGGATTGGGGTGTCTAGTGATTCAGTCATCAGTGGCTCTTACTTGATCAGACCATCCAGCGGCGAAGAGGCGCTGGCATAAAGTTTTTTCGGCATGCGCCCGGCCAGGTACGCCAGGCGGCCCGCCACAATGGCGTGTTTCATGGCTTCGGCCATGATGATCGGATGCTGGGCATTGGCGATGGCCGAGTTCATCAGCACCGCTTCGCAGCCCATTTCCATGGCGATGGTCGCGTCGGAGGCAGTGCCCACACCCGCATCGACCAGTACCGGAATTTTCGCTTCTTCAAGAATGATGCGCAGGTTATAGGGATTGCAGATCCCCAGACCGGTGCCAATCAGGCCCGCCAGCGGCATCACGGCAATGCAGCCCATGGCTTCCAGCTCGCGGGCAATGATCGGATCATCGCTGGTGTACACCATTACGTCGAAACCGTCCTTGACCAGAATCTCGGCGGCCTTGAGGGTTTCGATCACGTTGGGGAACAGGGTTTTCTGGTCGGCCAGCACTTCAAGCTTGACCAGCTTGTGGCCATCGAGCAGTTCACGGGCCAGGCGGCAGGTACGTACGGCTTCAACCGCGTCATAGCAGCCTGCAGTGTTGGGCAGGATGGTGTAGCGATCCGGCGGCAACACATCGAGCAGGTTCGGCTCGCCCGGGTTCTGACCGATGTTGGTGCGGCGTACGGCGACGGTGACGATCTCGGCACCCGAGGCTTCAATGGCCAGGCGGGTTTCTTCAAGGTCACGGTACTTGCCGGTGCCCACCAGCAGGCGCGACTGGTAGGTACGGCCGGCCAGGGTAAAAGGCTTGTCGCTGCGAACGTTGCTCATCGGGAATCCTCTTTAATTATGTGCACTTGCGGGTCGAGCATGATGGGCAGGGCAAAAACCTAGCCGCCACCGATGGCATGCACCACTTCGACCTGGTCACCGGCTTTGAGTACCGTCTCGGCATGCTGGCTGCGCGGGACAATGTCCAGGTTCAGCTCGACCGCAACCCTGCGGCCGGTCAGTTCCTGACGGGCCAGCAAGTCGGCGACGGTCTCACCGTCGGGTAGTTCAAAGGATTCACCGTTCAACTGAATGAGCATGCGCGACGCTGCCTTCATTTTAAGGGGCCAGCATTCTAGCCCGATCAGTCAGGCCGACCCAAGCCATTCATCTTGCAGGCTCAGCTCAGGCGCCAGGCGGCCAGCCCTAAACACAGCCAGCCGGCCAGAAATGCCAGGCCGCCGAAGGGCGTGATGATCCCCAGCTTGCTGATGCCGGTCATGGTCAGCACATACAGGCTGCCGGAAAACAGCACAATGCCGACAGCAAAACAGACACCTGCCCAGGTCACCAGGCGCCCGGGCAGATGAGTGGCCAGCAAGGCCACGCCAAACAGGGCCAGGGTGTGGACCAACTGGTAGGTCACGCCTGTATGAAAAATAGCCAGATACTGTTCAGTCAGGCGGCCTTTAAGGCCATGGGCCGCGAAAGCACCCAAAGCAACACCGGTAAAGCCGAAGAATGCGGCCAGCATCAAAAAAACGCGCAGCATGGGGTTACTCCAGTCAGGATCATGGAATGGCGCAGGGTCTGTATAATGGCCCGCTCAACGGGTTCGGCCAAGTCATCCATGCTGCGTTTTCTTGTTCATCGCTTTCTCAAGGTCCTGCTCTGGTTCGCAGTGGGCAGCGCATTGCTGGTGCTGGTTTTTCGCTGGGTACCGCTTCCCGGCACGGCGCTGATGGTCGAACGCAAGGTCGAGTCATGGCTTGACGGCCAGCCGATTGACCTGCAGCGCAGTTGGCGGCCGTGGGATGAAATATCCGACGAACTGAAAGTTGCGGTCATGGCAGGTGAGGATCAGAAATTCCCCGAGCACTGGGGTTTTGACTTCGGGGCGATCAGGGCTGCGCTGATCCACAACGAACAAGGCGGAACGCTGCGCGGTGCCAGTACGCTGAGCCAGCAAGTGTCGAAGAACCTGTTTTTGTGGTCCGGTCGCAGCTGGCTGCGCAAAGGCCTGGAAGCCTGGTTTACCGCGTTGATCGAGGTGTTGTGGCCCAAGCAGCGGATTCTTGAGGTGTACCTCAATAGTGCGGAGTGGGATGAAGGCGTGTTCGGCGCCGAGGCCGCAGCGCAGCATCACTTTGGCGTGAGTGCCAAAAACCTTACGCGCCAGCAGGCCAGTTATCTGGCGGCCGTGCTGCCCAGCCCGCTGAACTGGAGTGCAAGCCACCCCAGCACCTATGTCAGCCGCCGCGCCGGGTGGATTCGTCAGCAGATGAGCCAGTTGGGGGGCGACAGCTATCTCACCACACTGAACAACTCACGCAAGGCGCCTTGGGCGGGCTAACCTGAAAATCTGCAAGCCCCTCACCCCAGCCCTCTCCCAAAGGGCGAGGGGGCCGATCTCCAGCGAATTCAAAATCCATGTCAACCCCGATCAAGCGGCTGGGGTGAGGGCCAAGCACTCACTCAGCAATCCGGTTTGTCCGCTGTATAGCGCCGCGCCGGGTTTACCGCCGCACCAAACTCACGCAGTGCCTTGGCGCCAATCAACAGCGGGTAGTTGAAGCTGCTCCGGTCGGTGAGGTTGACCTCCACCGTGCGTTTGACATCACCCAGGCACATTTCCAGATCGACCACCGGGCGCTTGGCGCTTTCGGGGGTTTCCCGGTCTTCATCTTCATCGGCGCGGCTTTTGATCTTGCTGATGCGCGCCACCTTATGTTCATACACTTTGCTGCTGGCACCTTCGGTGGCCAGCTGGAAGCGCACCCACTCTTCACCGTCACGGGTAAAGGTCTGGATATTTTTGGCCGACAGCGACGCGGTCAAGGCACCCGTGTCCATCTTGGCTTTAAGGGTCTCGCCGATTTCCGGCAATTTGATGTACTCGTAACGCCCGTAAAGGGTCGGCTCGGCGGCCATCACCGGCAGCGCCAATACAGACAGCAACGCAAGAACAGACTTCATGCAGGCATTTCCTTTGAAAAAGTAAGAGTTAGACCACTTATCCACAGTAGGTTCACACTAGGTGTGTGGGAGCGAGCAGGCTCGCTCCCACAAGGTCCATGGATTTGGCGTTCTACGCCAGTCTGCTTATCATGGCCAGTCCTTAAACGTTCAAGAGTTGCTTATGCGCCGCCTGCTCACCGGCTGTCTGGTTACCCTGCTGTTGCTGTGCAACACCCTGATCCTGTTCGGGCCGTTGATGCTGTTTGCCCTGCTCAAACTGGCATCATCGGGGCGCCTGCGCGATTACAATTCGCGGGCGGTGATGTGGATTGCCGAAACCTGGTCCGAAATCGACAAACGCATTTTTGCCCTGTGCCTGCCCACCCAATGGGATATTCGCGGCGCCGAAGGTCTGAGCCGCGATACCTCGTATCTGGTGATCAGCAACCACCAGTCGTGGGTCGATATCCCCGCGTTAATGCAGGGCCTGAACCGGCGCACGCCATTCTTCAAATTCTTCCTGAAAAAAGAACTGATCTGGGTCCCCTTTCTGGGCCTGGCCTGGTGGGCGCTCGACTACCCGTTCATGAAGCGCTATTCCAAGGCCTTTCTGGCCAAACATCCGCAGCTCAAAGGCGAAGACCTGAAGATCACCCGGGCTGCCTGCGAACTGTTCAAGCGCCAGCCGGTGACGATCGTCAATTACCTCGAGGGCACGCGCTTTACCCCGGCCAAACACGCGCAACAACATTCACCCTATACCTGGCTGCTCAAGCCCAAGGCAGGCGGGGTGGCGTTTGTGCTGGCGGCGATGGGCGAACAGCTGGATGCCGTACTCGACGTGACTGTGGTGTATCCACAGGCAAAGATTCCGGGCTTTTGGCAGTTGATCAGCGGGCAGGTGCCCAAGGTGATTGTCGATATACAGACCCGCGAACTGGATCCGGCATTGTGGCAGGGGGATTACGAAAACGACCCGGTGTTTCGTGAGCAGGTCCAGAGCTGGGTCAACCAGCTCTGGACCCTGAAAGACCAGCGTATCAGCACCTTGCGTGCCGAGCGCGGCTAGCCTTTAAACGCCCCAGGCGCTGCCCAGCTTGCTCAGCAGCGAAGTGCTGACGTTCTGGCCCTTGAAGTAGTCCAGCAGTACCGGAGCAAACTTGGCAACCATACCGTCCTGCATGCCCAGCGCCGTGAATGCGGCGTTCAGCTGGTCAGTGTTGGCCACGTTGCTGACAGCGCTGGTCGCGGTCTCGGAAACACCGCTGGATTTGCCCAGCAGGCCGCCCAACTGGCTCAACTGACCCAGGGCACCGGCGCCAGCCAGCTTGTTCACGCCCGGCACTTGCTGGGTCAGTTCGGAGTAGTCGCTGGAGGTCAGCTGGTTTTTCGCCAGGCTCAACATCGCGCCAATACCGCCCGCTGCCTGCTCAGGCTTGACGCCCAGTTCGTTGACCTTGGTCAGCATTTGCACGGCCTGGGCCGACTTGTCCGTGGTGGCGCCATTACCGTTGCCACCCTGAACCTGCGCGGCCACGTTGGCTACGTCGCTCAGGCTGAAACCTGCGAACACCGGGCTCGCTGCCACGGTCATCAATGTTGCCAGTGCCACGCCGCTCAACTTTTTCATCGCTTCAACCTCTAGAACCAAAAAGCCGCCCGCCAGGGAGCGGTAAAACTATGGGTAAGACCCAAAAACCGGGCAGATGTTCCCAAGTGCCACTATCGGGTCAAACGGTCTGTAATCTTAATTGAAAACGAGTGCATCCGCTGAGCCCTTGCCTGCGTATACAGAGCAGCGAGGTAACTCACATGATTGGAACAACCCTATACCCTGAACTACCCTCAACCGACAACTGGTCTGAAGTCCTGGCTTTTTTTGAGGGGAGAACAGCTATTTTAACCGCCAATACCGATTACCTTGAAAAGCTGTTGGCCCAATGTTCATTGGGTAATCGACGCGCCTTTGAAACCCTCTACCGCAGCGTGGCCCCGCGCTTGTACAGCGTGGCCTTGCGCTGCATGGGCCGACGCGACCTGGCAGAGGATGTGGTGCAGGAAAGTTTTGTGCGTATCTGGCACAGCGCCTCACGTTACGAAGCCCATTTGTCGGCACCCCTGACCTGGATGATCACCATCACCCGCAACCAGGCCATCGACCAGTTGCGCAAACACCGTGAATTGCCCTTGAGTGACCAGCAGCAAGACAACGTGGCCGATGACAGTCCCAGCGCCCTCGACCAACTGGGCAGCGCCCGTGAAGCCTGCGCCCTCAACCAGTGCCTGGAACAACTCGAAGGCATGCAACTCCAGAGCATCACCAGCGCTTACTTCCATGGGCTGAGCGCCAGCGAGCTGGCACAGCAACTGGCTGCACCCCTCGGTTCGGTCAAATCCTGGATTCGCCGGGGTATGCAGCGACTGCGCAGGTGCCTCGAATCATGAACTATCAAACACCCGAGTTACGCCGTGCGCTGACCGCCGATTACGTCATCGGGCTGATGCCGCCCACGGCCCGCAGGCGTTTTGAGCAACTGCTGCAGGGCGACGCGCTCCTGCGCGCCGAACTGGCCCGCTGGCTGGAACACCTCAACCTGCTGACCGAGCCACTGATCGAGCAACCCGTACCGGATCGCGTGTGGCGGGCCATCGTGGCCCGTATCGAGCCGCAAACCCTGCATGTGCCGGCAAAGCGTCCGTTCTGGAACTGGCTGCGTTTGAGTGCACTTGCCTGCTCATTGCTGATCGTCGTGACTGCCGGCCTGCTCTACAATCGCGACAGCGTGCAATACAAAGCCACCCTGCTCAGCGGCACTGCGCAGCCCGGCCTGAGCATCGAGGCCCACAGCGATTATCTGAAAGTAAAACCGCTGGAGCTGTCGGCGGTGGATGGGGGCAGCAGCCTGGAACTGTGGGCGATACCGGTTGAAGGCAAACCGGTGTCCCTTGGACTGATCCCCCGCGATGGCGATGGCCGCATAACCCTTAGCCAAAGTCAGCAGCAACTCATCAGGGTGCCGGTGGTGCTCGCCGTGAGCCTGGAACCGCAAGGCGGCTCGCCAACCGGTCAGCCGACGGGCCCCGTGCTGTATCAGGGGCCGCTGGCCAGCCTGTAAAAACAATCCACGCACTTGTGGCAGCGGGCTTGCTCGCGATGCAGACAACTCGGTACATCTCAATAACCGAGGTGCTGCAATCGCGGGCAAGCCCGCTCCCACAGGGTTGGCGCTGGTGTTTATGCCTTGCTGAACATCCGGTGCGGGTCGATCACGAACTTCTTCGGCACACCGGCATCGAACTCGCCATAGCCCCGCGGCGCGTCGTCCAGGCTGATCACTTCAACACCTACGATGTCAGCGATCTTGATTCGGTCCCACATGATCGCCTGCATCAGCTGGCGGTTGTATTTCATCACTGGCGTCTGCCCGGTGTGGAAGCTGTGGGACTTGGCCCAGCCCAACCCGAAGCGGATGCTCAGGCTGCCCTTCTTCGCCGCCGCGTCTACCGCACCCGGGTCTTCGGTCACATACAGGCCCGGAATGCCGATCTTGCCCGCCACCCGCACCACGCCCATCAGCGAGTTGAGCACCGTGGCCGGTGCTTCATGCTTGACCCCGTCATGGCCGTGCCCGCGAGCTTCAAAACCCACTGCATCCACCGCACAATCCACTTCCGGCTCGCCCAGCAGTTCGGCGATCTGTTCGTGCAGGGGCGTATCTTTGGACAGGTCGGCAATTTCAAAACCCTGCGCCTTGGCGTGGGCCAGACGAATCGGATTAACGTCACCGACAATCACCACCGCCGCACCCAGCAAGCGCGCCGAAGCCGCAGCCGCCAGACCCACCGGGCCAGCACCGGCGATATACACCGTGCTGCCAGGGCCAACGCCAGCAGTGACGGCGCCGTGATAGCCGGTGGGCAGGATGTCGGAGAGGCAGGTCAGGTCGCGGATTTTTTCCATCGCCGCATCGCGATTCGGCAGCTTGAGCAGGTTGAAATCGGCGTAAGGCACCAATACATATTCAGCCTGACCGCCAACCCAGTCGCCCATGTCCACGTAACCATATGCGCCGCCGGGACGGGCCGGGTTGACGGTCAGGCACACGCCGGTGTTCTGTTCCTTGCAGCTGCGGCAGCGGCCGCACGCCACGTTGAACGGCACCGAAACCAGGTCGCCGACTTTCAGGTGTTCCACATCACGCCCGGCCTCGATCACCTCGCCGGTGATCTCATGACCCAGCACCAGCCCGGTTTGCGCCGTGGTGCGGCCACGCACCATATGCTGGTCGGAGCCGCAGATATTGGTCGACACTACCCGCAGGATTACGCCGTGGTGGATGGGCTTGCCCTGAGGGTTCTGCATCTTGGGGAAAGGAATGCTTTGCACTTCAACCTGGCCGTTGCCCAGGTACACCACACCGCGATTGTCAGCCATCGTATTCACCCTTAGTTGTTATTGGCGGGATTAACTTGCTGCTTGCAGCTTAGAAGGTGGCGCGGGGTCACAGCACCACGGTACGACCTCCATTTAGGAAAACGCGCCGCTCAATGTGATAGCCCACGCCTCGCGCCAGGGTTTGCGCTTCGATATCACGGCCCTTGGCGATCAGGTCTTCGGGGTAGTGGCTGTGGTCTACCACCTCGACGCCCTGGGCAATGATCGGGCCTTCGTCGAGGTCGTTGTTGATGTAATGGGCGGTAGCACCGACCAGTTTGACGCCCTTCTCGTAGGCCTGATGATAGGGCTTGGCGCCCTTGAAGCCGGGCAGCAGGGAGTGGTGAATATTGATCGCCTTGCCGTCGAGCTTGCGACACAGCTCGGGGGACAGCACTTGCATGTAGCGGGCGAGGATCACCAGCTCGGCGCCGGTGTCTTCGATCACCTGCCAAACCTTGGCCTCCTGCGCGGGCTTGTTGGCCGGGTCGAGGGCGAAGTGGTGGTAGGGGATGCCGTGCCACTGCGCCAGAGGCTCCAGATCGGGGTGATTGGAGACCACGGCCACCACGTCCATCGACAACTGGCCAATGCGCTGGCGATAGAGCAGGTCGTTGAGGCAGTGGTCAGCCTTGGACACCATAATCAGCACTTTGGGCCGATGGTGTGGCGGCGTCAGTTCGAACGTCATGCCAAAGGCCTGGCCGCGCTCGGCCAGGCCGGCGCGAAATTCGTGTTCATCGAAGCCGTCGGGCTGGCGGAACTCAACGCGGATAAAAAAACGCGCCGAACGCTGATCGTCGAAGGAATGGTGTTCGGTGACGTAGCAGCGGTGCTCAAACAGATAACGCGTCACCGCGTCGACGGTGCCCAGCAGGCTCGGACAGTCGGCGGTCAGGATCCAGGTGTCGGGGGCGCGGCTCATGGCGGGAGTCCTTGGTTGTTGTTGGAAAGCGCACTTACAGGTGTGGGAGCGGGCTTGCCCGCGATGCAAACAACTCGGTGCATCCGGTTGACCGAGGGGCTGCCATCGCGAGCAAGCCCGCTCCCACAGGGGACAGCAGGCGGGTTTACGCCTCCACGCTCAACCCGTATTCAGCCGCCGCATCCTGCAACCATAACCACCAGTAATCCGAAAAACTGCGGCGGATCAGCAGTTCCCAGGTGTCTTCGCCGGTATGACGAATCACCAACTGCGACTTGGCGAATACCGTGCCCACCGCCTTGCCCACCGGGAAATTGTCGGGGTGTACGTCATAACTGGTGGACTTCATCAGCACCTCGCGCACCTTCGGCCCGCTCAGTTCCAGCAGCTGTTGCCCGCCACTGACGTTGACCACCGAAATATGCAGCCCCGCCAGCGCCGCCCGCAGAGCTTGCTCCACGGCGAACTCCTGGCCACCGGGGACGATCAGCAGCCACTCATCCGGCCCCATCCATTGCAGCGAGGTATCAGCGTTGGCTACCAGGCTCAGGGCCACGGGCAGTTCCAGGCCCAGGGCCTTGTGCACGCCTTCGGCAAAGGCCGGGTCTTTGGCGTCACCGCGCAGGGTCAGGTGGCCCAGCAGTTTTTTCTCGCGTACGGTCACGCCAGGGTTTTTCCGGCTCTTGCCGATCAGGCCGGCCAGGCTGGCATGGTGCAGCGAGGATTCGGCTTTGGCGCCCGACTCCGGGCGCTGTTGGTATACGTTGGCTGTGGTCATGAGATCACCCATTCAAATATTCTGCCGGTCGCCTTTCGGGTCGAAGAACACCGAAGACACAATTTCAGCTTCGATCACGCTGCCGTCGACCTGGGGCGAGAACACCCGCTCGCCGATACGCTTCAAGCCGCCCTTGACCACACCCATGGCAAATGAATAACCCAGTGAGTTGTGGGCATAACTCGACGTCACGTGGCCGACCATGGTCATCGGGATCGACTGCTTGGCATCGAACACCAGTTGCGCGCCTTCGGGCAGCCATTGGGTCGGGTTGATGGGCTTGAGCCCCACCAGCTGCTTGCGCTGGTCACGTACGCAGTCTTCACGGTTCATGCCGCGCCAGCCGATCCACGAGAATGGTTTGGTGCGGCCCACGCACCAGCCCATGTTCAGGTCGTCGGGGGTCATGGAACCGTCAGTATCCTGACCAACGATGATGAAGCCCTTCTCGGCCCGCAACACGTGCATGGTCTCGGTGCCATAAGGGGTGAGGTTGTACTGCTTGCCCGCCTCGACGATTTTTTCCAGCACGCCCATGGCGTAGTCAGCCTGGATATTGACCTCGTAGGACAGCTCGCCGGTAAACGAGATACGGAACACCCGCGCCGGCACACCGCCCACCAGGCCTTCTTTCCAGGTCATGAACGGGAACGCCTCGCGATCCAGATCAATGTCGGTCACTTCGCTCAGCAACTTGCGGCTATTGGGGCCGGACAAGGTCAGGGTCGCGTAGTGGTCGGTGACCGAGGTGAAGTAGACCTTCAGCTCGGGCCATTCGGTCTGCTGGTA
The DNA here is from genome assembly GCF_900618535.1 of Pseudomonas bubulae. Taxonomy (GTDB): domain Bacteria; phylum Pseudomonadota; class Gammaproteobacteria; order Pseudomonadales; family Pseudomonadaceae; genus Aquipseudomonas; species Aquipseudomonas bubulae. The sequence goes on from NZ_UYJA01000004.1 coordinate 168,490, forward strand.
AATTTCCAGCCACTGCAACACACGGGCCGCGCCGCCGGTAGTGGTGGTCATGACGAAATGATTGTCGGCCAGGCAGGCCGTCACGCCGTCGTCGAAGACCATGCCGTCTTCCTTGCACATCAGCCCGTAGCGGGCCTTGCCCACATCAAGTTTGGTCCAGGCATTGGTGTAGATACGGTTGAGAAACTCGCGGGCATCCGGGCCCTGAATGTCGATCTTGCCCAGGGTAGAGGCATCGAGAATGCCGACGCTGTCACGCACCGCTTTGCATTCGCGCTTGACCGCCGCATGCATGTCTTCGCCGTTACGCGGGAAGTACCACGGCCGTTTCCACTGGCCGACGTCTTCAAATTCAGCGCCTTGCTTGACGTGCCAGGCTTGCAGCGCGGTGTAGCGCACCGGCTCGAAAATATGCCCGCAATGGCGCCCCGCCACCGCGCCGAAGGTCACCGGCGTGTAGTTGGGGCGGAACATGGTGGTGCCCATCTGCGGGATGGTCACGTTCAGCGAGCGGGCGGCAATGGCCAGGCCGTTGACGTTGCCCAGCTTGCCTTGATCCGTGCCGAAGCCCAGCGCGGTATAGCGTTTGACGTGCTCAACCGACTCGAACCCTTCACGGGTCGCCAGTTCGATGGCCGCAGCAGTGACGTCGTTTTGCAGGTCGACAAATTGCTTCGGTGCCCGCGCCGTACCTTTTTCGTGGGGCACATGGAACAGCGCCAGGGTCGGTTCCTGCAGCTGATTCAGGGCTTTGGGCAACACCCCTTCCACGGCCTTGAAACCGGCTTCGCTGGCCGCACGTGCGCCGCCCTCAAAACCATCGGCCAGGCTGTCGCCCAGCGGGTAGACACCATTGATACCGCCCACACATACGCGCTTTTGCGGTGCTTCGCCGGGGACGAAACCGAGAATATCTTCACGCCAGGTCGGCTTGCCGCCCAGGTGCGAGGCCAAGTGAACCACCGGGCTGTAGCCGCCCGAAGTGGCCAGCAAATCGCACTCCAGCCACTCGCCGGGGCTGGCAACGCTGAGAGCCTTGACGTCGATCGCCGCCACTCGTGCACCCGTTACATGCTTGCTGCCACGGGCTTCGATCACCGCACTCCCGGTGAGGATGCGAATGCCTTTGGCCCGAGCTTCTTCGACCAGCGCACCACGGGGGTTGCTGCGTGCATCGGCAACAGCAACCACTTGCTGGCCGGCGTCGAGCCAGTCCAGGGCTACGCGGTAGGCATGATCGTTGTTGGTACTGAGCACCAGTTTTTTGCCCGGTGCCACGCCATAGCGGCGCACATAGGTGGACACGGCTCCGGCGAGCATATTGCCCGGTACGTCGTTGTTGCCGTACACCAACGGCCGCTCGCAGGCACCGGTGGCCAATACCACGCGCTTGGCCCGGACCCGGTGAATACGCTGGCGTACCTGACCGATAGGGGCGCGATCGCCGAGGTGGTCGGTGATACGTTCGTGAATAGTCAGGAAGTTGTGGTCGTGATAGCCGTTCACCGTCGCGCGGGGCAACAGGATCACGTCGGGTAGCGTCTTGAGTTCGGCGATCACCTTGGCCACCCACTCCATGGCCGGTTTGCCGTCCAGGCTTTCGCGGCTGTCGAGCAGGCTGCCGCCGAATTCTTCCTGTTCATCGGCGATGATCACCCGCGCACCGCTGCGCGCTGCTGCCAGTGCTGCGGCCAGACCTGCAGGGCCTGCGCCGACAATCAGCACGTCGCAGTGGTGGTTCATATAGTCGTAGGTGTCGGGATCGTTCTGGGTCGGCGAGCGACCCAGGCCTGCGGCTTTGCGGATGTACTTCTCGTAAGTCATCCAGAACGACTGCGGGTACATAAAAGTTTTGTAGTAAAAGCCCGGCGGCATCAGCTTGCCGCCGACCTTGCCGAGGATGCCCATCACATCATTGTTGACGTTGGGCCAGCCGTTGGTGCTGGTGGCCACCAGGCCCTGGTACAAAGCCTGCTGCGTGGCGCGCACGTTGGGGATTTGCGTGGCCTCGGTGGCACCGATCTGCAACACCGCGTTGGGCTCTTCAGCACCGGCAGCGTAGATGCCTCGGGGCCGGGAATATTTGAAACTGCGGCCAATCACGTCAACGCCGTTGGCCAGCAAAGCGGCCGCCAGGCTGTCGCCCTCGTAGCCTTTGTATTGTTGACCGTTGAATGTGAAGCTCAGCACCTTGGTGCGGTCAACGCGGCCGCCATTGGGCAAGCGATGGGTCTGGCTCATACTTTTTCTCCCAGCTCGCGGGTGGCCGTGGTGGCCGCAGGTACTGCCTGCTCAGTGAACTGCGGCTTGCTGCCGATCAGGTAGGTTTCAAGAATTTCGTAGGTCACGGTATTGCGCGTGGCATTGAAAAACTGCCGGCAACCGGCGACGTGGTTCCACAGTTCGTGGTGCAGGCCACGGGGGTTGTCGCGAAAGAACAGGTAGTCGCCCCATTCTGCGTCGGTGCAACTGCCAGGGTCGAGCGGGCGCGGGATATGCGCCTGGCCGCTGGCGTGGAATTCCTCTTCGGAGCGAAGCTCGCCGCAATGGGGACAGAAGATATGCAACATGGGTATTTCTCCTGTTAGTGGGCGACAGCGGCAGCGCCGTGTTCGTCGATCAGGGCACCGGTGTGGAACCGGTCAATGGAAAACGGCGCGGCCAGCGGGTGCATCTCGCCCTTGGCCAGGCTGGCAGCAAACACGTTGCCCGAACCTGGCGTGGCCTTGAATCCACCCGTGCCCCAGCCGCAGTTAAAGAACAGATTGGGCACCGGGGTTTTCGAGATGATCGGGCAGGCGTCGGGTGTGGTGTCGACGATGCCGCCCCACTGACGGTTCATACGCACGCGGGACAACACAGGGAACATTTCCACAATCGCCTGGATCGTGTGCTCGATTACCGGGTACGAACCGCGCTGGCCGTAGCCGACCCAGCCGTCGATACCCGCGCCGATCACCAGGTCGCCCTTGTCGGACTGGCTGATATAGCCGTGTACGGCGTTGGACATGATCACGCTGTCGATAATCGGCTTGATCGGCTCCGACACCAGCGCTTGCAGCGGGTGGGATTCGATCGGCAGGCGAAAGCCGGCCTGACGCGCCATATGCCCCGAGTTGCCAGCCGTGACCACACCGACGCGCTTGGCGCCGATAAAGCCCTTGCTGGTTTCGACGCCGATGCACACGCCGTTTTCCTTGCGAAAGCCGAGCACTTCGGTTTGCTGGATCAGGTCTACGCCCAGAGCATCGGCGGCACGGGCAAAGCCCCAGGCCACGGCATCATGGCGGGCCACGCCGCCACGCCGTTGTACGGTGGCGCCGATGATCGGGTAGCGGGTGTTCTTCGAGCAATCGAGGTAGGGAATCTCGTCCGCTACTTGTTTGCCGTTGAGCAGTTCACCGTCCACACCATTGAGGCGGTTGGCGCTGACCCGACGCTCGGAGTCACGCATGTCCTGCAGGGTGTGGCACAGGTTATAGACGCCGCGCTGGGAGAACATCACGTTGTAGTTCAAGTCCTGGGACAAACCTTCCCATAGCTTCATCGCGTGTTCGTACAGGTGCGCCGACTCGTCCCACAAATAGTTGGAGCGCACGATGGTGGTGTTGCGTGCCGTGTTGCCGCCACCCAACCAGCCTTTTTCAACCACGGCCACGTTGGTGATGCCGTGTTCCTTGGCCAGATAGTAAGCAGTTGCCAGACCATGGCCGCCGCCGCCGACGATGACCACGTCATAGACCTTTTTCGGGGTCGGCGTGCGCCACATCTTCTGCCAGTTTTCGTGGTGGCTGAGGGAGTGCTTGAAGAGGCCGAAGCCTGAATACCGTTGCATAGGATCTACTCCAAAAACGCGCTCAGCGATAAACCGGGAAGTCTTGGCACAGCGAAGTCACCTGGCGGGCCACATCGGCCTCGATATCGGCATCGCCGAGGTGATCGAGAACGTCGCAGATCCAGCCTGCCAGCTCCGTGCATTGCGCCACTTTGAAACCACGGGTGGTCACCGCCGGGGTGCCGATACGCAGGCCCGAGGTCACAAACGGTGATTGCGGGTCGTTAGGCACGGCATTCTTGTTGACCGTGATATGGGCGCGGCCCAGGGCGGCGTCGGCGTCCTTGCCGGTCAATCCCTGGCGGATCAGGCTGAGCAGGAACAGATGATTGTCGGTACCACCCGAGACCACGTCATAGCCACGCTTGATAAACACCTCGGCCATGGCCTGGGCGTTGTCGATGACCTGCTTTTGATAGGTTTTGAAACCCGGTTCCAGCGCTTCCTTGAAGCACACTGCCTTGGCCGCGATCACGTGCATCAAGGGCCCGCCCTGACCGCCGGGGAACACCGCCGAATTGAGTTTCTTTTCCAGGGCTTCGTTGGCCTTGGCCAGAATCAGGCCGCCACGGGGGCCGCGCAGGGTTTTGTGGGTGGTGGTGGTCACCACATCGGCATACGGCAGCGGGTTGGGGTACAACCCGGCAGCGACCAGACCGGCAACGTGGGCCATGTCGACAAACAGGTAGGCTCCCACCTTGTCTGCAATCTGACGAAAGCGTGGGAAGTCGAGGAATTTTGAGTAGGCCGAGAACCCGGCAATGATCATTTTGGGTTGATGTTCAACAGCCAGACGCTCGACTTCGTCGTAGTCGATCAAGCCGGTGCTGGTGTCGATGCCGTACTGCACGGCGTTGTACAGCTTGCCCGAAAAACTGACGCTGGCCCCATGGGTCAAGTGACCGCCATGGGCCAGACTCATGCCCAGCACGGTGTCACCGGCGTTGAGCAATGCCAGGTAGACGGCTGCGTTGGCCTGGCTGCCGGAATGCGGCTGCACGTTGGCGTAATCGGCGCCGAACAACTGTTTGGCGCGGTCGATGGCCAACTGCTCAACTTTATCCACATGTTCGCAGCCGCCGTAATAGCGTTTGCCTGGGTAGCCTTCGGCGTACTTGTTGGTCAGACCGCTGCCCTGGGCTTCCATCACCCGCTGGCTGGTGTAGTTTTCGGAGGCGATCAGTTCGATGTGATCTTCCTGGCGCTGATCTTCAGCATTCATGGCCGCCAACAAGGCGTCATCGTAACCCTGGATCTGATCCTGCTTGCTGAACATCGCGTTCTCCCAGCGCCAGCGCGCCTTTTGGTCTCGGTGGGGCTAATGCCCTTTGAGCCAGATGGTAGAGCTGGCGCAGGCAGACCAAATGCCCATGGACGCCACGCAATGGTGCGTTTACGACATGGTTTCCCGTAACCCTGTGGGAGCGGGCTTGCTCGCGATACTGGCTGCGAGGTTTGTCTGGCGAAACCGGGAGATGCCATCGCGGGCAAGCCCGCTCCCACATTTTGTTACAGGCCTTTGGGTTATTCTTTTGTAGGGCATTTCCGCACTTTAAGTCGCGCCTGTGCACCTGCCAGATTCTTGGATAAAGTGCACAACACTATTCGACCATGGAACCGGGAAATGACTGACAAGAGCCAACAATTCGCCAGCGACAACTACTCCGGTATCTGCCCTGAAGTCTGGTCCGCCATGGAAAAAGCCAACCACGGCCACCAGCGCTCTTACGGCGACGACGAATGGACGCTGCGCGCCTCGAACGATTTTCGCAAACTGTTCGAAACCGACTGCGAAGTGTATTTCGCCTTTAACGGCACGGCGGCCAACTCCCTGGCGCTGTCGTCCCTGTGCCAGAGCTTTCACAGCGTGATCTGCTCCGAGACCGCCCACGTCGAGACGGACGAATGTGGCGCTCCGGAATTTTTTTCCAACGGCTCCAAGCTGCTGATCGCCCGCACTGAAAACGGCAAGATCACCCCCGAGTCAATCCGCGAGATCGCCCTCAAGCGCAAAGATATCCACTATCCAAAACCGCGGGTGGTCACCATCACCCAGGCCACTGAAGTCGGCAGCGTGTACCGCCCTGAAGAAATCCGCGCGATCAGCGACACCTGCAAGGAGTTGGGCCTGTTGTTGCACATGGACGGCGCCCGTTTCTCCAATGCCTGCGCATTCCTGGGCTGCACCCCGGCAGAGCTGAGCTGGAAAGCCGGGGTGGATGTACTGTGCTTTGGCGGCACCAAAAATGGCATGGCAGTGGGCGAGGCGATTCTGTTTTTCGACCACGCCTTGTCAGTGGATTTTGACTATCGCTGCAAGCAGGCCGGGCAACTGGCTTCGAAAATGCGCTTTCTGTCTGCGCCCTGGGTCGGCCTGCTGGAAAACGACGCCTGGCTCAAACACTCGCGCCATGCCAACCACTGCGCGCAGTTGTTGAGTCAGCTGGTGAGTGACATCCCGGGGGTCGAGCTGATGTTTCCGGTGGAAGCCAATGGCGTGTTCCTGCAACTGTCGGAACCGGCCGTAGCGGCACTGACCGCCAGAGGCTGGCGCTTCTATACCTTTATCGGCAAGGGCGGGGCACGCTTCATGTGCTCGTGGGATACCGAGGAAGCACGGGTGCGGGAACTTGCGGCGGATATTCGCGAAGTGATGTCCGCTTAAAGCGCACGTAACATCAATAACACTGTGGGAGCGGGCTTGCTCGCGATGGCATCAGCGCGGTCGTGCAGACAAACCGCGTTGCCTGAATCGCGAGCAAGCCCGCTCCCACAGGGGGTGATTGGTTTGCGAACCGTCAGGATTGCCCCAGGGTTCGCTCAATCACATCGACCGTGGCGCTGACTTGCTCTTGATAACGGTCGAGTTCCTGTTTGTGGCTCAGTTGCAACTCAATCTGCTTTGAACACAGATTCAGTGCTGCCAGCACCAGCAGCTTGTCCCCGATCAGGCTCGGGTACTTTCTTTTCGTTTCGGCCAGGGCGGCTTTCAACATGACCGTGGCCGCCATCAGGGTTTTCTGCTCCCCCTCCGGCGCCTTGATCGTGTAGTCGTTACCCAAAATCGAGACGACATTTACTCCGTCTCTGTCAAGGCTCATGCGCTGACAGGGCTCGCGCGCTCAACCAGTGCCTGGATGCGGGCTGCGGTCGCGCCTTGCTTTTCTTCCTGTTCCATCAGGGTCAGTTGCAGGCTTTCGTTCTCGTCACGGGCCTGGGCCAGTTCGGTGTTCAGTTGCTCGTTGGCATCCAGCAGTTCTTGTTTTTGCTGTACCAGGTCGCTGACCAGTTGTTCCAGTTTGCTAAGGGATGACTCAATCATGGTGATTTTCTCAAGCAGTTTCGAAGGGCGCGTACGATAAAGAAAAGTCAGCGGCTAAGCTAGCGGCAACCTTGCTTTCAGACCCCTAAAGACTGTGGTTTGCAACCTTTGTTCCCTGCCAGGGTTCTGGAGCCACGAAAGCCCGTCAAAACTCAATCCGCACATCCCCTTTCGGTACGCTGCAGCACGACAGGATATAACCCTCGGCCACATCTTCGTCGGTAATGCCGCCGTTGTGCTCCATGTCCACCTCCCCCCCCAGTTTCAACACCTTGCATGTCCCGCAAATGCCCATGCCGCAAGCCTTGGGGATCATCAGTCCGAGTTTGGCCGCTGCCGCATGCACGGTCTCGGCCGGTCCCACACGAATGCTCTTGCCGGACGCGGTGAATTCCACCTGGTTCAAATCCGCCAGGTCCGGCTCCGGTGCATCTGCCGCCTGCTCGGCCTGTTCTACCGCTTCAGCCCGCACTTCAGGCGGCGTCGCGCCAAAGGATTCTTCGTGGTAACGGCTCATGTCAAAACCGTTGCTTTCCAGCAGGCGCTTGACCGCGTTCATGTAAGGCGTCGGCCCGCAGCAAAACACCTCGCGCTCCATGAAGTCGGGGGCCATCAGGTCGAGCATCTTATGGTTCAGATAACCGCGATACCCGGCCCAGGGTTCACCCAGCCCGTGCTTCTCGCAGATCAGGTGCAGGCTGAAGTTGTCGATACGCGAGGCCATATGCTCCAGCTCGCGGTGATAAATGATGTCCTTGGGCGAGCGGGCGCTGTGGATAAACACCATGTCGACATTGGCGTTGGTGTCGTAAAACCAGCGTGCCATCGACATTACCGGGGTTATACCGACACCGCCGCTCAGATAGAGCACTTTGGGGCTCGGCGCGTCGATGGCGTTAAACAGTCCCACCGGCCCGTGCACGGCCAGCTCCTGGCCTTCGCTCAAGGTGTCGTGCAGCCAGTTGGAAACCCGGCCACCGGGCACCCGCTTGATGGTCACCGAAAAGCTGTACGGCACCGAGGGTGAGCTGGAAATAGTGTACGAGCGCATCACCGGGTCACCGTCGATTTCCAGCTCCAGGGTCACGAATTGCCCCGGTTTGAAAAAGAACAGGATCGGCTGGTCGGCCATAAAACAGAAGGTGCGCACATCCCAGGTTTCCTGAATCACTTTGACGCATCGCACGATGTGTCGGCCATTGGCCCAGGTCTGGGTGGTTACCGGGTTCAGAAAGCTATTGGACATGCGCTTCTCCACGGCCGACAGCCGGCCTCTTGCTGGCGATTCTGCGCATGCCCCGAAGCGGCCATTTATCCATTCGCGACATCCACATACTTATCGCGACCAGCCCCTGAAAACAGCACCTTCAGCGTCGGGAACAGATTGGGCCATGTCGCCCGTAGATATGGCTGCGGCGCACTTCGAACGCACACTCAGCGCCACTACCACTTGTATTGCTTTGCCTTGCGTCGAACCCCTGATCAGCCATTTTTAGGCCACATCCGATGGCCATGAGGACTACAACGATGGACGTCACCGCAAACTTGAGCCTGGGCGATCCACTGGAACCCGCACGCAAGGCCACCGCCGAGATGCTGCAGAACCGCGAGCGGACATTTTCGCTGCCACAGCCGTTTTATAACGACGAGCGCCTGTTCGAAATCGATATGCAGGAGATCTTCCAGAAGGAGTGGCTGATTGCAGGCATGACTTGCGAGATACCGGCCAAGGGCAACTTCCTGACCCTGCAGGTGGGCAAGAACCCGATTATCGTGATTCGCGGCGCAGAAGGTCAGGTGCATGCCTTTCATAACGTGTGCCGCCATCGTGGTTCACGACTGTGCACCAGCGAAAAAGGCAAGGTCGCCAAACTGGTGTGTCATTACCACCAGTGGACCTATGAGCTGGACGGGCGCTTGCTGTTTGCCGGCACCGAGATGGGTGCGGACTTCGACATGAAGCAATACGGCCTCAAGCCGGTGAACGTCAAAACCGCGGGCGGCTATATCTTTATCAGCCTGGCCGAGAACCCTCCCGCCATCGATGAGTTCCTCGCCACGCTGAACCACTATATGGAACCTTACGACATGGAAAACACCAAGGTGGCGATTCAAACCACCCTGGTGGAAAAGGCCAACTGGAAACTGGTGCTGGAAAACAACCGCGAGTGCTACCACTGCAACGCGTCGCACCCCGAGTTGCTCAAGACCCTGCTTGAATGGGACGACGTCACCGACCCGCGCGCCGACCAAGCATTCAAGGATCACGTCGCCGCCTCAGCAGCCGCCTGGGACGCCGAGAAAATTCCTTATGCCCACGCCAGCTTCGGCCTGCGTAACCGCATCGTGCGCATGCCACTGCTCAAGGGCACGGTCTCGATGACCCTGGACGGCAAGCAAGGCTGTGCAAAACTGATGGGGCGCATCAAAAACCCGGACCTGGGCTCAATGCGCATCCTGCACTTGCCGCATTCGTGGAACCACTGCATGGGCGACCATATCATCGTATTTACCGTATGGCCGATCAGCGCGCAGGAAACCGTGGTCAGCACCAAATGGCTGGTGCACAAGGATGCGGTAGAAGGCGTGGACTACGACGTGGAGCGCATGCGCAAGGTCTGGGACGCCACCAACGACCAGGATCGCCGGCTGGCTGAAGAAAACCAGCGCGGCATCAACTCGGTCGCCTACCAGCCAGGGCCGTACTCGCAAACCTACGAGTTTGGCGTGGTCAACTTTGTCGACTGGTACAGCGAGCGGCTGCTGAACAACCTGGGGGCGGCGCCTGCGGCGTATCTCAAGGGTGTGGTTGCCCAGTAAACCTGCATCTGCGCAGGGGGCGATTAACTGGGAAGTGGACAATGCATCAAATACGCCTCACCCGTTACGCGGATCAGCGGGTGGGGCGTTATCTGGCAGGTTTTGACGATCTCAAAACCATGGCGCTCATAAAATCGACGGGCACCTGTGTTCGCCGCATAGTCGATCAGGCTCAAACCGGTCAGCCCCAGTTCGCCGCAACGCGCCTTGGCATGCAGCAAGAACCTGGCGCCCAACCCGAGGTTTCGCCAGCCCTTATGCAAAGCCAAGCTTGAGATATACAGCGTGTCCGGGATTTCCATATCCGCATAAGGTGCCAGCACCGGGTCAGTCTCAGGCTGGGCATCCGGGTCGTCGCGCATCACAAAGCTGTGCATCATGCCGATCACCAGGCCCTCGGCCTCGGCAATCCAGCAGTTTTCATACGAAAATATGACCCCCGCACGGGCATAACGCATCTCCCCGACGTCCAGTAGTTGCTGACCCGGCTGCGCCATCTGACTCCAGATGTAATCGGCGCAGCCTTCGGACGATATCTGAAAAAGACGTGCAATTTCGCGTGCATCGGCACGCACTGCTGGACGAAATGAAACGCTCATTCGTTTTACTCCACGGGGGCACAGGACTCTTTTTAGCTCAAACCGATTCAAGTCAACAACACACAACCCCGGCCTCATTTATGTCCATGTATTGCATGCTAATGATCGTTTTTTAACCACTCCCCTCTAGCCCATGCAATCAAAGGGCTACAGCCCTTCACCAACATCTTGTCCACAGGCACACCCACAGCAACTGTGGGGAAGTCATGGATCACTACCGGGGCACACATCTGTACATTTTTTGTGCAAACCTGCACAAGCCACGGTTTTAAAGGCCTGCAGATAACCACACCCACCTTATCCACAGTTTGACCAACTGAATATGTGCGCAACTTTATCCACCCTGTTGAAAACTCCCTTAGCCCTTGTATTGGCTGGTTTTATCCCATCAAAAGACGATGGCAACGTGGATTGAACATTTTTTGATCAGCACCTTGGAGCCCTTTAATATAAAGGCCTGCAGGATAGAGCGAACAACTTATCCACACCTTCACCAACAGAGTTTGTGGGTAAACAGAGCAAGCGCTGTGCAAGTGTGATTTCCTGGCAGCGATCATTTTTTGTACAAACCTGCAGGAGCCACGTCAGCCGGGCCCTGCAAGCAAATACAGACAGGTTACCCACAGGCAGGCACACAGAAACCCGGGGTAACTTTGCGCAGATGTCTGGCAGTACCTTGCCTACTAAAAAGCTGTCCGCAAACTCGCTCGCGAAGGCAGTGATATCAGACGTTAAAAACAATGGATCGATCACCATCATCTGCCACGTTTCTTAGACTTTTTAGAGATTTGGCATCACGCCATACATTATATCAATTTCAGCCTGCAAGGCCCCTCCCCCTTATTAAACAACTCTAAACACTCACAAAATGAACAATCCAACAAAAAGATAACCAACTCACTATTAGCTGGTTCATTTCAATGGATCCAATTTTGATTGAAGGATAATTGCCATCAATCGAATAAGTCCTATATTTATTTTTATGCAGCCTGTTCGCCACCCTGTTTATACAGGCACTCAACCACCTACAAAAACTGCAGGTAACACGCCCCTAAAACCCGCCAATACTTATAGTTTAAACGTGAAAATTTTGTGATCTTGCGCGCCACACTTAACACTGCGGATCCCTTATTAATTATCAATAAAACCGTGCAGATTCAACAGGATAAAACAATCTATCGATTAGATTGGCACCCCTGCTTTATCCGTTATCTGAAACGGCGAGGTCTTGATATGAAACATTCTTTTTTGATTATACTTGTCATATGTGCCGGACTAACACCGACCTTCGCTCATGCCAATTGCTGGCAGGATGCAGGCAACCGCTATGACATTGATCCGTTGCTGTTACATGCCATTGCCCAAGTTGAATCGAAAATGAATCCGGCCGCACGCAACGTCAATAAAGACGGGACTTACGATATAGGTTTGATGCAAGTCAACAGTCGCCATTTGAAACACCTTGCCACTTTTGGCATTAGTGAATATCAACTACAGACTCAACCCTGCACCAGTGTCATGGCCGGTGCCTGGATCCTCGCCAAATTTGTCAAACAACTGGGTTACAGCTGGGACGCCGTGGGCGCCTATAACGCCGGAACAAAGCCAAATCGTGAACATCTGCGCAATCGCTACGCCCTTCGCGTCAAGGGGTACTACGGGCAGTTAGTCAGCCAGCGCGAGCAAAGACTCCAGGCTGACGCCCGTAAATCTCAGGCCATATTTGCATCTGGCGGCGAGCGCAAATACAAATGATGTCGCTGGCTCAGGTTCCGGCCGCAAACGCTAGCGCACAACGCCTTCTTCGATCAGGAGCTTGAGAATCACCTCGGCTCCCGCTTGAGCACTGAGCCCTTTGTGAACTTGCCCGGAACCCCCAGCCGCCTTGGCGGTAGCTGCTTTCATGCGATCTGCACCACTTTTGGCCCTTATCACCTTCAAGCGCTTGGGCCGTGGTCGGGCAGGTTGCAATACGCCGGTTGTGGATAACTCATCGGCAACGATTTCAACTACTTCGGCGTTAACCACACCCCGCGTGGCGGGGCCGTAGGCGCTTTGACGCGCCTTGGGAGCAGCGTTATCCACAGTAACCATAAATGGCAGTCGCACTTGCAGCCTGCGCCGCTGCCCCCGGGGCAAGGCTTGCAGCACCTGGGCCACGCCATTGTGGATAGATTCAATCTGCGCCACGCCTACCAGCAGCGGCCAGCCCAGCTCTTCGGCCAACAGGTACGGCAGCATGCCCGAACCCTCACCGGTTTCGGCCTGGCTGCCGGTGAGTACCAGTTGCACGCCCGCTTCACGGATGTAATCGCGCAACGCTGGCACGGCATCGGCGCCGTCGGGTTGCTCCAGCACATGAAGCTCCTCCAGTCCCATGCCCAGATAGGCGCGCAAGGCCGGTTCATGGGGGTTGCCCGCGTGCAGCACATGCAGGCTGTCACCGGCCAGCTCCAGGCCCAGTTCGACGGCACGGGCGTCCTGTTCGGCGCGACGGGCGCGGCCTGAAGCAGGATGGGCGCCGATTGAAACCAGTGCAACGGTGGCGATGGTCATTTGCAAATCTCCAGACTGAACTCAATCCTGTGGGAGCGGGCTTGCTCGCGATGGAATCACTGCGGTGTATCAGGCTGACCGGGTCGCCCGAATCGCGGGCAAGCCCGCTCCCACAGAGGTTGCGCTGCGCCAGTTATCCACAGCCTCGATCAGTGCCTCAAGCACCGCCGCACCGTCACCAATCACCGACACATCCGCGCGTTTGACCATGTCGCAGCCAGGGTCAAGGTTGATCGCCACCACCTTGTCACAGGCACCAATCCCTTGCAGATGCTGGATCGCCCCGCTGATCCCGACCGCCACATACACCCGCGCCGTGACCCATACCCCGCTGGCCCCCACCTGACGCTCGCGACCCATAAAGCCATCGTCCACCGCCACCCGTGATGCACCTTCGGTGGCGCCAAGGGCAGTGGCAGCCCTGTGGAAAAGTCCCCAGTCCTTGATCCCGTTACCACCGCTGAGGATAAATTCGGCTTCAGCCATGGGAATCGCAGCAGGGTCAACTTCAACCGCGCCCAGATCCTCAATACGCGGCAAACAGCTGGCAGCTGCTGTGGATAACTGCACCTCCAGCGCTTCATGCCGGGTTTCACTGACCGGCTCGGCACACTCGGCCGCTGCCAGAATCAACCGCCGCAACGGCTGGACGACATCTTGCTGACCTGCCCCGGCACGGCCGATGCAAACGCCATCCTTGAGTTGCCACACCCGCGTGGCCGGGCGTTCTCCCAGGCTGGCGGCAAAGCGCCGGCCCAATTCACCGCCACCACTGCGGCTGTCAGGCAATAGCCAGTGGCGTGGCGTGAACTGGTTATCCACAGCCCGTAAACCCAGCACCTGGTGCTCCGGTGCATAACCTTCACTGTCGAGCATCAACAGCCGATCAACCCCGGCCGTGGCAAAGGCGGTCTCCCTGGACTCGCCGAATACCACCGCCAGCACCGCTCCGTCGCTGCCCGCCAATTGGTGGGCCAGCCCCAGCAGATCGCGGTCGTGGCTGCTCAGGCGGCCCCCGACCATATCCGGCACCACGGCGATATAAAACGCCGGGGCCGCGATCTGATGCAGCGGTAATTGCACCTCGACGCTGGCCGCGCGCCTGCTGGTCCCGCCCTGCTGCGCGCCGCTGCGGTCTATGCGCTTGATGCCGTTGGGCCCGATAAAACCTGCACCATGGACATTTTTGCGCACTACGCCATTGGGCCCCATCCAGCTCTGCTGCACGGGTTGCATGGCCGCGTGCAACGGATGCAGACGGTTACGGGCGATCCACTCGGCCCGTGGGTCGCGGCGGATAATGTCACTCATGCGATCACCTCCGATTCTGGCCGTCGGACAGGTTTGGCCACGACGTCTTCAATCAGCGCATCGGCCACCAGTTCGGCAATGTCCTTGATTTGCGGACGGGGTTCGACCACCCCTTCGAGCATCGCCGTGCATTGCGGGCAACCCACCGCCACACGCTCGGCGCCCGTCTCACGGATATCGTCCATGCGCATGTCGGGGATCCTCTGCTTGCCGGGGATGTCGGTAATCGGCGCGCCGCCACCGCCACCACAGCAACGGGAACGAAAGCCCGAACGCTGCATCTCCTTGACCTCGATACCCAAGGCGCGCAGTACCGCACGCGGCGCCTCGTATTCGCCGTTATAGCGGCCCAGGTAGCAGGGGTCGTGATAGGTCACGCTGCCGCCCGCATCCGCGGCAAGATTGAGCAGGCCGGCATCGATCAACTCGGCCATATAAGTGCTGTGATGTTGCACAAGGTAGTCGCCGCCAAAGGCGCCGTATTCGTTTTTCAGCACATGAAAACTGTGCGGATCGCAGGTGACGATGCGCTGGAAGCTGTACTGCGCCAGGGTCTGGATATTGCGCTTAGCCAGCGCCTGAAAGGTCGCTTCATCCCCCAGACGCCGGGCCACGTCGCCACTGTCGCGCTCTTCCAGGCCCAGCACGGCAAAGTTGACCCGGGCGGCCTTGA
Organism: Pseudomonas bubulae; assembly: GCF_900618535.1. Lineage (GTDB taxonomy): Bacteria > Pseudomonadota > Gammaproteobacteria > Pseudomonadales > Pseudomonadaceae > Aquipseudomonas > Aquipseudomonas bubulae. The sequence goes on from NZ_UYJA01000004.1 coordinate 183,606, forward strand.
GCACTTTGACAAAGGCACGCAAGGTGCGCTGGTTACGCATGTCGAAAGCCCCGTCACCGACCCAGAACAACACGTCCACGGCGGGCTTGTCGCGCATCAGGTCGAGGTTCAGGTCCGCAGCCCAGTTCATCCGCCCGCCGGGGGCAAAACCGCCGGGGTTATCGGTGGCGATCAGGTTGTCCAGCACCTGCGCGCCATTGTTCGGTGTCGCACCTTTTTCCAGGGTCAGGAAACGGCGCATATCGACGATGGCGTCCACATGCTCGATCATCATCGGGCACTCTTCAACGCAGGCGCGGCAAGTGGTGCAGGACCACAGCGTGTCGGCATCGACCAGCCCGTTGACGATCGGCTGATGCGGGTTGCCGCCATGCTCACCAATAGGTTTACCGGGATAGGGACTGCCAGCAAAGTGAGCATCGGTGCCGCCCGCGAGGCCGACCACCATGTCCTGAATCAGTTTCTTTGGATTGAGCGGCTGGCCGGCGGCGAAAGCCGGGCAGGCGGCTTCGCATTTGCCGCATTGCACGCAGGCGTCAAACCCCAGCAATTGGTTCCAGGTGAAATCATTGGGTTTTTCCACGCCCAGGGGCGCACTGCGATCGTTTAAATCCAGCGGTTTTAGCCCTGTTGAACGGCCGCCGCCAAAGCGCTCGGCGCGGCGGTGCCAGGCCAGATGCAATGCGCCCGCGAAGGCGTGCTTCATCGGCCCGCCCCAGGTCATGCCGAAAAATAATTCCGACACACCCCACGCCACGCCCACGCTTAAAACCGCCGCCAGCATCCAACCGCCGAAGCCTTCGGGCAACAGCCCTGCAACCGGCAAGGTGAGGATGAAAAAACTGGCGGAAAACACCAGCAAGCTTTTCGGCAGGCGCATCCACGGGCCTTTGGACAGGCGCGAGGGTGGGTTCAGGCGACGCTTGAACACGAACACAGCACCGATAAACATCAACGCGGTGGCGAACAGCAAGGCATAGCCGAGGATGCGGTTATGCAGGCCCAGGCCATGCACCAGGATCGCCAGCACGGCCGCCAGCACAAAGCCGCCAGCAGTGGCGACGTGGGTGTTGGCCATGTATTTGTCGCGGGCGACCACGTGGTGCAGATCGACCATGTAGCGCCGGGGCATGGCCAGCAGCCCGCCAAGCAGATCGACCTTGGCCGGGCGACCACGGCGCCACATGTTCATGCGCCGAATGGCGCCCGCAATCGCCAGCACGAGGGCGGCGAACAGCAGGATGGGAAGAACGATATTGAGCATGGTGAAGCTCCCAAAGACCACGCAGGTCTGATGTGAGAGCGGGCTTGCTCGCGATTCAGGCGACGCGGTGCATCAGCAACACCGCGTGATCGTTTATCGCGAGCAAGCTCGCTCCCACATTGGTTCGGTGTCGGGTCAAAAATCCTTGCACAACCGCAGCGCGTCATAGATCGCTGCATGCACGTTGCGCTGGGCCACACAGTCACCGATACGAAACAGCAGGTAGCCGTCCCCCGCCTCGCTCAAGCACGGTTGCGGCTTGATCGCGAACAGCGCTTCGACGTCGATCTGGCCCTTGTTGCGCGAATCCGGCTTGAGCCCGTAATACAGCTCTTCATCCGGTCGCACACCGTTTTCGATGATTACCTGATCGACCACCCGCTCCTCTTTGACACCGGTGTATTCGTTCTCCAGCACAGCAATCACCTTGTCACCCTCGCGGTAGACCTTCTCCAGCATCATGTCGCCGGTCATGACCACTTCCTTGGGATACAGGCTGCGGTAATACGTGGGGAATGACGTGCCGCCAATGGCCACACCGGGCTTGGTGTCGTCGGTCACGATCTCGACCTGCGCTCCCTTGTCCGCCGCAAAATCGGCCACCGACATACCGGTAAATTCGCAAATGGTGTCGTACACCAGCACGTTTTTGCCGGGCGCCACTTTGCCGTCGAGTACATCCCAGCTGCTGACCACCAGCCCTTCGGCCGCGCCCCAGTGTTCGTTCTGCTCCACAAACGGGTGCCCGCCCACCGCCAGCACCACAATGTCCGGCCGCAAGTCCATGATCGTCGCCGCATCCGCTGCGGTGCCCAGGCGCAGGTCAACTTTCAGGCGCGCCAGTTCCAGTTGAAACCAGCGGGTGATGCCTGCCATCTGGTCACGCTGGGGCGCTTTGGAGGCGGTGGTGATCTGCCCGCCGATGGCGTCCTTTTTCTCGAACAGGGTCACGTCATGACCGCGCTCGGCAGCTACACGTGCCGCCTCCATCCCTGCTGGCCCGGCGCCGACAATCACCACCTTGCGTTTGGCCCCGGTGGATTTTTCGATGATATGCGGCACGCCCATATATTCCCGGGAGGTGGCCGCGTTCTGGATGCACAGCACGTCCAGCCCCTGGTACTGACGGTCAATGCAGTAGTTGGCACCCACGCATTGTTTAATCTGGTCGACCTGGCCCATCTTGATCTTGGCGATCAGGTGCGGGTCGGCGATATGGGCACGGGTCATGCCCACCATGTCGACATAACCCCCTTCCAGAATCCGCGTGGCCTGGTTCGGATCCTTGATGTTCTGCGCATGCAGCACCGGGGCCTTGACCACTTCCTTGATCCCGGCGGCCAGGTGCAAAAACGGCTCCGGCGGAAAGCTCATATTGGGGATTACGTTGGCCAGGGTGTTATGGGTGTCACAGCCCGAGCCGACCACGCCGATAAAGTCGAGCATGCCGGTGTCGTCGTAGTACTTGGCAATTTGTTTCATGTCCTCATGGCTCAGGCCATCAGGGTGAAATTCATCCCCGCACAGGCGGATGCCCACGCAGAAATCCGGGCCGACTTCAGCGCGCACGGCCTTGAGCACTTCGAGGCCGAAACGCATGCGGTTTTCAAAACTGCCGCCCCATTCATCCGTGCGTTTGTTGACACGCGGGCTCCAGAACTGGTCAATCATGTGCTGGTGCACCGCCGACAGCTCAACCCCGTCCAGTCCACCGGCTTTGGCCCGGCCTGCGGCACTGGCGTAGTTACCGATGATCCGCCAGATTTCTTCAGGCTCGATGGTTTTGCATGTGGCCCGGTGCACCGGCTCACGTACACCGGAAGGTGACATCAGGGTCGGCCAGTTGAAGCCGTCCCAGCGCGAGCGGCGGCCCATGTGGGTAATCTGGATCATGATCTTGGCGCCATGCTTGTGCATGGCATCGGCCAGGTTCTGGAAGTGTGGGATAATGCGGTCGGTGCTCAGGTTGACCGAACTCCACCACTCTTGTGGACTGTCGATGGCCACCACCGAAGAGCCGCCGCAAATCGCCAGGCCGATACCGCCCTTGGCCTTTTCTTCGTAGTACTGCACATAACGCTCGGTGGTCATGCCGCCATCGGTGGCATACACCTCGGCATGGGCGGTGCTCAGCACACGGTTGCGGATGGTCAGCTTGCCGATTTGAATCGGCTCAAACATTGCTTCGAACGCCATATCCCGATCCTCGACTTACAACGGCTTGACGATAAACAGGCCGTGGTCGTGGCCTTCTTCCGATCCGCTATAAACCTGTTCTGCCACGGTGCGGATGTTGCTGCCACGGGCGTGCAGAATCTGGTCCATGGCGCCGGCAAACCAGCCGGTGAACATGTAGTCGACCTTGCGCCCGACCTTGCCGTACACGTACACAAAGCAGGAGTGTTCCAGCTTGATGGTGGCAGTGCCTTTGTCGAGATCGATGTCCTGGATCTTGAACAGGCCCCAGCCGCGCTGGGACAGGCGTTTCATGTAGTGTTCGAACACCGCGACGCCTTCGATGCCGTGGCATTCGGCTTCTTTTTCGCACCAGTGCCAGGCGGATTTGTAGCCGGCCTTGTAAAGAATGTCGGCGTAGGTATCAGCGCCAAGGACTTCTTCAATGCCCATGTGGTTGTTGACGAAAAAGTGGCGCGGCACATAGAGCATCGGCAAAGCGTCGGAAGTCCAGACGCCGGTTTCGCTGTCGACTTCGATGGGTAATTGCGGGGCGATTTTGGCCATGGGTAGCGCTCCAAAAGATGATGAAGTCCCGTGCAGCTGTCGAAGGCTGCGTTCGAGCGCGAAGCGGTCGCAAAACCGCTCACTGCGCCCTGACAGGAAAAATGTGCAATATGGGTTTACGACTGCTTCGCAGCCGGACGCAGCCTTCGGCAGCTGCTACGCAACAAATACGGTGCGGTTACTCGCCCCAGACATCCTTGAGCACGTTGACCCAGTTCTCGCCCATGATCTTGCGCACCACGCGCTCGTTGTGGCCGCGCTTGAGCAGGGTTTCGGTCAGGTTGGGGAACTCGCCCACGGTGCGGATGCCCAGCGGGTTGATGATCTTGCCGAAGCTGGTCAGGCGGCGGGCGTAGCCCTTGTCGTGGGTCAGCATTTCGAAAAAGTCCTGACCGTGGCCCTGGGTAAAGTCAGTGCCGATACCGATCGAATCCTCGCCGACAATATTCATGGTGTATTCGATCGCTTCGGCGTAGTCGTCGATGGTCGAATCAATACCCTTGGCCAGAAACGGCGCGAACATGGTCACCCCGACAAAACCGCCATGGTCGGCAATGAACTTGAGCTCGGCGTCGGATTTGTTGCGTGGATGTTCCTTGAGGCCGGACGGCAGGCAGTGGGAATAGCAGACCGGTTTTTTCGATTCCAGAATCACCTCTTCCGAGGTTTTCGAACCCACGTGGGACAGGTCGCACATGATCCCGACACGGTTCATTTCAGCCACTACTTCACGGCCAAACCCCGAGAGCCCGCCATCGCGTTCATAGCAGCCGGTGCCCACCAGGTTCTGGGTGTTGTAGCACATCTGCACCACGCCAACGCCGAGCTGCTTGAAGATCTCGATATAGCCCAGCTGGTCTTCAAAGGCATGGGCATTCTGGAAGCCGAAGATGATCCCGGTCTTGCCCTGTTCCTTGGCGCGACGGATATCGGCAGTGGTCTTGACCGCAAGCACCAGGTCGCTGTTGTCGCGGATCAGGGTCTGGCTGGCGACGATGTTGTTGATCGTGGCCTGGAAGCCCTCCCATACCGACACAGTGCAGTTGGCAGCGGTGAGGCCGCCCTTGCGCATGTCTTCAAACAGTTCGCGGTTCCATTTGGCAATGATCAGCCCGTCGATAACGATACTGTCTGCGTGCAACTCGGTTGGGCTCATCAGGCGTCCCCTTATTGGCGTTTGCTGCGCCGAATCGTCTGCCGGCGCTATTGGGGCCAGCATAGGCCCGGGGTCAAAACCAGCCGGGTGCAAAAGCGACAGCGCAATTGCCGAAAGCGTCAACACGCGACAAAGCCGCCGACAGCAATGTCATGAGCTATCTGTTCTTTGGCTCACGCATAAGCCAGAATCGGCCCCAACTATGGATTAGGAAGCGGCAATGAAATCGATTCTCCTGGCCTTGGCATTGTTCACCGGCGGCGCTCATGCAGCTGAAAATGCCGACTACAACCCGTGCGACGCGGTAGAAAACGACCGGCAAACCCTGGCGTGCTCGGTGTTCAGCAAGAATGCTGCCGAACAATTGCTGAGCGAAAACTACGAAGCCCTGCAGGAACGCATGACTTCGCTGTACGGCAGTAACGCGACGCAACTCAATAACATCCTGAGCAAGATAAAGACCGCCCAGGCCCTGTGGTTGCACCAGCGCGACGCCGATTGCGCAATTGCCGTGTTCCCCGCCACCGCCGGCACCGAAGCGTTCAACATCGCCCAGAACGATTGCATGGCGCGTATCAGCGATGACCGTTCAGAGTTTCTGGAATCGATCGGGCAGGACTGATCTTCATATTGAATAAACCAGGGTTTTTATGACTATTTGCGGTATCGAGATCAAAGGCAGCGAAGCCATTTTTGCAATGGCAGCCCAAGGCACCAATGGCCTTGAACACAGGGCCAATGCCACCAAGAAAATCGCCCTGGACGACGATGACGAGAGCGTCAACGTCAAAGCCTTCGCCATGCAAATAGCGGCCTTTGTGAAAGCCAACGGCATCACCCGCATTGCAATCAAGAAGCGCAGCAAAAAGGGTGAATTTGCCGGTGGCCCGACTACCTTCAAGATCGAGGGCATCATCCAGTTGCTGGACGACTGCGAGGTGCAGTTGCTGTCGCCACAGACCCTCAATGCGCAATACAAGAAACACGCCTTCGACTTGCCCGCCTCGCTGAACAAGTATCAGCATGAGGCCTACAAGGCGGCGTGTGCGGCGTTGCTCAAGGGTTAGTAGCGGCAACCCGATCCTGCCTCGGCGCACAGGTAAACCGCGCCCGGTAGCTGCGGGTGAAATACGACGGTGACTCAAAGCCGCAGGCAATGCTGATGTCCAGCACGCTCATGTCGGTCTGACGCAGCAGTTGCCGGGCCTTTTCCAGGCGCAGGCCCAGATAGAAGTTGCGCGGGGTGTCGTTCAGGTGCAAACGGAACAGACGCTCCAGCTGGCGCCGCGTAACGTTGATGCCAAGCGCCAGTTGCGCAGTGCTCAGTGGCGGCTCGCTGTGCTGTTCCATCTCGCCAATCACCTGCACCAATTTCTTGTTATGAATGCCATAACGGCTGGCGACCTGCATGCGCTGGTGGTCTTTGCGCTGACGGATACGGCCAAGCACGAATTGCTCGGACACCTGAATCGCCAACTCAGGCCCATAAGCCTGGGCTATCAGGTCGAGCATCAGGTCGATGGAGGCTGTACCGCCCGCACAGGTGATGCGCTGGCGGTCAATCTCAAACAGCTCTTGAGTCACATGCAGCCTGGGGTATGACTCCTTGAACGCTTCCAGCGCCTCCCAATGCAAGGTCAGGCGATAGCCGTCGAGCAAACCTGCCTGCGCCAGTACCACGCTACCCGTATCGATGCCACCCAAGGTGACGCCGTCGTTGTCCAGCCGACGCAGCCACTGAATCAGCGCCGGGGTCACGTGGGTCAGCGGATCAAAGCCGGCCACCACCAACAACGTCGCCCCGGCTTCAAGTGCCTCAAACCCGCCTTCGGCATTGACCGACATACCGTTGCTCGCCAACACGGCGCCACCCCCGCAACTGAGCACATGCCAGCGGTACAGCTCACCGCGAAAACGGTTGGCCACCCGCAGCGGCTCGATGGCCGAAATAAAGCCCATTGAGGAAAAGCCGGGCAGCAGAAGGAAGTAGAAATCCTGGGCCATAGGGGGCGCTCTCACGTCGGTTCAGCGGATTGAACCACAGTCAGGTCGCTGCAGTGCAAATCCACGTCGCCCCAGTGCGGTTGCGCAGCACGCCGCCTGCGTACCTTGGTATCACGGTGCACAAAGACGCCGATCCCCCAATAACAACCTGCCGAGGCCCTCCCCATGAAACGACTGATCAGCTGTTGCCTGCTGGTACTGAGCCCCTACGCGTTGGCGGCTGAAGATGCTTCGTGCAAGAACGTACGCATGGGCGTGGTCAATTGGACCGATGTAATCGCCACCAGCGCCATGGCGCAAACCCTGCTCGACGGTCTGGGCTATAAAACCAAACAGACCAGTGCCTCACAGCAAATTATTTTCGCCGGCCTGCGTGACAAGCGGCTGGACATGTTTCTGGGTTACTGGAACCCGATCATGAACCAGAGCATTACCCCGTTTGTGGACGCCAAACAGGTCACGGTACTGGCCGAACCGAGCCTTAAAGACGCCAAGGCCATGCTTGCCGTTCCAACCTATATGGCTGACAAGGGGCTCAAAAGCTTTGCTGACATTGCCACATTCGAGAAAGAACTGGGCGGCAGGATTTACGGGATCGAACCGGGCTCCGGCGCCAATACCCAGATCAAGGCCATGATCGAGAAAAACCAGTTTGGCCTGGGCAAGTTCCAGTTGGTGGAGTCCAGTGAAGCCGGCATGCTCTCGGCGGTGACCCGCGCAGTAAAACGCAATGAGCCGATTGTGTTCTTCGGCTGGACCCCGCACCCGATGAATATTAATCAGGACATGACCTACCTGACGGGCAGTGAAGATGCCCTTGGCCCCGATGAAGGCCGGGCCACAGTGTGGACGGTCACTGCCCCGGACTACGCCAGCCGCTGCCCGAACGTCAGCCGTTTGCTCAGCAACCTGACCTTCAGCGCCGAAGACGAGAGCCGCATGATGCAGCCGCTGCTTGATCACAAGGATGCTCAAGCCTCCGCCCGACAGTGGCTCAAGGACCACCCGCAAGACCAGCAGCGCTGGCTTGAAGGGGTGACCACGGTAGACGGTAAACCCGCTGCCGGGAACCTGAAACTCAGCGCTAAATAATTCAACACCGAGCCCGCCCTGCGCAGCCTGCAATGGCTGCGGTGTGCCGCTCTACGCCCCAAGGAAATGCCCCATGAACCACGACGTCATCATCACCTGCGCACTCACCGGTGCCGGCGACACCAGCGGCCGCAGCCCTTTGGTACCGGTCACCCCCAAGCAAATTGCCGAAGCTGCCGTGGAAGCGGCCAAGGCCGGAGCCACAGTGGTGCATTGCCATGTACGTGATCCAAAGACCGGACAGTTCAGCCGCGATGTAGCGCTGTACCGCGAACTGATGGAGCGCATCCGCGAGGCGGACATCGACATCATCGTCAACCTCACCGCCGGGATGGGGGGGGACTTGCATATCGGCCCGGGCGAGAACCCGATGGAGTTTGGTCCCAACACCGACCTGGTCGGCCCGCTGACCCGTCTGGCTCACGTCGAGGAGCTGTTGCCGGAAATTTGCACCCTGGACTGCGGCACCCTGAACTTTGGCGACGGCGACACGATTTACGTGTCCACCCCGGCACAGCTGCGAGCGGGCGCCAAGCGCATCCAGGAACTTGGCGTTAAAGCCGAACTGGAAATTTTCGACACCGGCCATTTGTGGTTCGCCAAACAGATGATCAAGGAAGGCCTGCTGGATGACCCGCTGTTTCAACTATGCCTGGGTATCCCGTGGGGCGCTCCGGCAGACACCACCAGCATGAAAGCCATGGTCGACAATTTGCCGCCTGATGCGGTGTGGGCCGGTTTCGGCATTGGTCGCATGCAAATGCCGATGGCCGCGCAGGCGGTGCTGCTGGGCGGCAACGTGCGGGTCGGGCTTGAGGACAATTTATGGCTGGACCGAGGAGTGCTGGCCACCAACGGGCAACTGGTGGAGCGCGCCACAGAGATCCTCAGCCGCCTGGGCGCACGGGTGCTGAGCCCGGCAGAAGGCCGGGTGAAGATGGGCCTTAAAGAACGCCGCTAAGCAACTACGCAGCAGCATTGCCTGTGGGAGCGAGCCTGCTCGCGAAGGTCGTCAACGATAACGCCTGTTGACTGAGTTATCGCGGTGCCCTTGGGGCCTTCGCGAGCAGGCTCGCTCCCACGCAATCTCATTATTTTTATCCAGGAGCACGCCATGACCTTTATCACCGAGATTAAAACCTTCGCCGCCCTGGGCAGCGGTGTCATTGGCAGCGGCTGGGTTGCTCGCGCCCTCGCCCACGGCCTGGACGTGGTGGCCTGGGATCCGGCCCCCGGTGCCGAAGCGGCCCTGCGCAAACGCGTCGCCAAAGCCTGGCCCGCACTGGAAAAAAGCGGCCTTGCGGAAGGCGCATCCCAACACCGGTTGCGGTTTGTCAGCACCATTGATGAATGCGTGCGCGATGCCGATTTTATTCAGGAAAGCGCCCCGGAGCGGCTCGACCTGAAGCTTGAACTGCACAGCAAAATCAGCGCCGCCGCCAAACCCGATGCATTGATCGGCTCCAGCACCTCGGGCCTGCTGCCCAGCGAATTTTATAAAACCTCCACACACCCCGAGCGCTGCATTGTCGGGCACCCGTTCAACCCGGTTTACCTGTTGCCATTGGTCGAGGTGGTGGGCGGGCAAAAAACCGCTCCCGAAGCCATTCAGGCGGCAATCAAGGTTTATCAATCCCTGGGCATGCGCCCCCTGCATGTGCGCAAGGAAGTGCCCGGGTTTATTGCCGACCGTCTGCTCGAAGCCTTGTGGCGCGAGGCGCTGCACCTGGTCAATGACGGGGTGGCCAGCACCGGTGAAATTGACGACGCCATTCGCTTTGGCGCAGGGTTGCGCTGGTCGTTCATGGGTACCTTTTTGACCTACACCCTGGCCGGTGGCGATGCCGGAATGCGACATTTCATGAACCAGTTCGGCCCGGCGCTGCAACTGCCGTGGACGTATTTGCCCGCTCCGGAACTGAGCGAAAAACTGATCGACGATGTGGTGGAAGGCACCACTGAACAACTCGGCCAGCACAGCATTGCCGCGCTGGAAAGCTATCGGGATGACTGCCTGCTGGCGGTGATGGAAGCGGTGAACGCAACCAGACTCAAACATGGCATGACCATCAACGACTGATCGAACCGCGAGGTACAGCATGCCCACCCTCACCACCTACACCACGCCCATTCTTGAAGAATGGGTCGATTACAACGGCCACTTGCGCGACGCCTTTTATCTGCTGATTTTCAGCTACGCCACGGATGCCCTGATGGACCGCCTGGGGCTGGACAGCCAGGGCCGCGAAGCCAGCGGTCATTCACTGTTCACCCTGGAGGTGCATCTTAATTACCTGCACGAGGTGAAGCTCGGCGCCCACGTTGAAGTGCGTACCCAGCTCATCGGCCACGACAAAAAACGCCTGCATGTCTATCACAGCCTGCACCTGACAGGTGATGGGCGAGCCCTCGCGGGCAATGAGCAAATGCTGCTGCACGTTGACTTGGCAGGCCCGCGTTCCGCACCCTTTGGCGAGCACACGCTGGCCGTATTGCAGGCCATCGGGGAGCAACAGCGTGATCTGCCGAGACCCGAGTATGTGAGTCGGGTGATTGCCTTGCCTGTGCCTTAAAACGACCTGTTCTTAGGCATATCAGACATATCATCAAACCGCCCTTGCCCACTGGCTAAAGCCCTACCAGAATCAGACTTCGATCGCGCTTTGTAGAAGGATAAAAAGTCATGATGCACGCGGATTTGATTGATGAGCAGGATCTGGTTGGCCAACTGCGCTCGCTGGGCTTTGAAGTGTCAGGTACGGCGGAGCAGGCCTGCACAACGGCAGTCTGTGGGCTGAACGAGACCAATGCCCGCGCCCTCAAGGGGTTGGTCGAAAAGCTCTACACCGGCAGCGCAACCATTTTGCCTGCAGTGCGCGAGGCCATTGACCGGCAGTTGCTGCCGGGCTTGGCGCAGTTCAAGCAGAGCAAGGTCGGGTAAGGCAAAAGCGCCCTCACCCTAGCCCTCTCCCGAAGGGAGGGGGACTAAAAGCAAAAGCAGTTTTGCGCCTCGATACAGATCAAGCGCCCTCCCCACCCCGGGTGAGGGCGCTTTTGATTGTTAAATCCTCACACTGGCAAACGTCGACTCATTGCGCGCCTGATTCAACGCCGACATCGGCCCGGCCAGCGGCGCCAGCAACAGGGACTGCGGGATCTGCACCAGGGTGGTCTGCTGCGCAGTGTTGGAACCCACCCGCTCATCCCGTGGCGGAATGCCGAAGTATTCGCGGTAGCACTTGGAAAAATGCGGCGTGGACACAAAGCCGCACACCGCCGCCACTTCAATAATCGACATCGGTGTTTGCTTGAGCAACTGCCGCGCCCGCACCAGCCGCAACTTCAGGTAATAGCGCGACGGCGAACAATGCAGGTACTTCTGGAACAAGCGCTCGAGCTGGCGCCGCGACACAGTCACATACACCGCCAGCTCATCAAGGTCGATGGGCTCTTCGAGGTTGGCTTCCATCAACGCGACGATTTCCTGCAGCTTGGGCTGGTTGGTGCCAAGCATGTGCTTGAGCGGCACCCGCTGGTGGTCCTGCTCGTTGCGGATACGTTCATACACAAACATTTCCGAAATCGCCGCCGACAGTTCACGGCCATGATCGCGGCTGATCAGGTGCAGCATCATGTCCAGCGGTGCCGTGCCGCCCGAGCTGGTAAAACGGCTGCGGTCGAGGGTAAACAGCCGCGTGCTCATGGCCACGCGCGGGAAGGCTTCCTGCATCGAGGCCAGGCATTCCCAGTGCACACTGCAATCAAAACCGTCGAGCAAGCCGGCATAGGCCAGTGCCCAGCTGCCGGTGCACACGGCACCCAGGCGACGGGACTGGCGCGCCTGACTCTGCAACCAGGACACATGCTCACGGGTCACGGTGCGCTGAATGCCGATACCACCACACACGATGACCATGTCCAGCGCCGGAGCCTTGTGCATGCTGGCGTCGGGGGTCACCTGCAGACCGTCACTGGCCCAGACCTGACTGCCATCGGCGCTGAGGGTGCTCCAGCGATACAACTCACGGCCCGACAACTGGTTGGCCATGCGCAAAGGTTCTATCGCGGAAGCCAGGGAAATGAGCGTGAAATTGTCCAGCAGCAGAAAGCCGATGGATTGAGGCGTACGGTTCTGGGGTTGGACCCCGGAGTTGAACGACGTCATCGCGGTATCTCCTCACACAAAGCGGGTGATGGCCTCAGGCACAGGCTCTTGTTATTACCCTCGTTTCACGGGGCTTTGAAATGACAACGCAAATGCCATGCCTAAACTTGAATGGCTATTCAACAAAGTCTGAAAACGACGTCGCAATGTGTCTGGCAGGGTGATGGGAAATGACGGTTAAACACGGATACACAGGTGCTGACCGAGGCTGTTGAGCACATCGGTAGCACTTGTGGGAAGGGTGTAGGAGCTGCTCGGTTACAGAATGTCACCGAAAGTACGAGTGCGCCAAAACGGGTCGGTGTGCGCTGAAAAAGCGCCGAGGCTGTAGGAGCAAGCCCGCTCCCAGAGGTGTTTGGGGGCTCAACATTCCACCGCACTGACCGCCAGGCCGCCGCGCGAGGTTTCCTTGTATTTGTCGTGCATGTCGGCACCGGTGTCGCGCATGGTGCGGATCACCCGGTCCAGGGAAATAAAGTGCTGGCCGTCACCGCGCAAGGCCATCTGCGCCGCATTGATCGCCTTGACTGCGGCAATGGCATTGCGCTCGATGCAGGGTACTTGAACCAACCCGCCCACCGGGTCACAGGTCAGGCCCAGGTTATGCTCCAGACCAATTTCAGCGGCGTTGCACAGTTGCTCCGGGGTGGCGCCGAGGATTTGCGCCAGCCCGGCAGCCGCCATCGCGCAGGCCGAGCCGACTTCGCCCTGGCAGCCCACTTCAGCCCCGGAAATCGACGCATTCTTTTTGCACAAAATGCCGATCGCCGCGGCGCTCAGCAGGTAGTCGACCACATGCGCTTCGCTGACTTCATCGCTGAATTTCATAAAATAGTGCAACACTGCCGGGATGATCCCTGCCGCACCATTGGTGGGCGCCGTGACCATGCGCCCGCCGGCTGCGTTTTCTTCGTTGACCGCCAGGGCGAACAGGTTGACCCATTCCATCGCGCTCAGGGTCGAGCCGATCACATTGGGCTTGCCCAGTTCCAGCAGGCTGCGGTGCAGGCGCGCAGCACGCCGACGTACATTGAGGCCGCCGGGCAGGATGCCTTCATGTTTCAGGCCTTGCTCCACGCAGTCCTGCATGGCGCGCCAAAGTTTGATCAGACCGCAGCGGATTTCATCTTCGCTGCGCCAGATGCGTTCGTTGGCCATCATCAATGCCGCCACGCTCAGGTGATGTGTGCGGCACAGGTCCAGCAGTTCGACGGCACTATTAAAATCGTAAGGCAGCTCGGTGCGATCCATGTCCAATACGCCACTGGCCGCTTGCGCCGCATCCACTACAAAGCCACCGCCAACCGAGTAATAAGTATCGCCATGCAATATGCCGTGCCCGCTGTGCGCTACCAGGGTCATGGCATTGGGATGAAATGCCAGGTTCTCGTCTATCAGGCGCATATCCTGCGCCCAGTCGAACGGAATCGGTACATGGCCGTCGAGTAACAGGGTGCGGCTTTCGCGCAGCTGCGCGATACGCGAACCAATGCAGGACGGATCAATCGCATCCGGCCATTCCCCCATCAAACCCATGATGACCGCGTTGTCACTGCCATGACCGATACCGGTGGCCGACAGCGAGCCATAGAGCTGCACTTCGATACGGCTTACCTGTTGCAGTTGATCGCGTTCACGCAAGCCCTGCACAAACAGCGCCGCGGCCCGCATCGGGCCCACGGTGTGGGAACTGGAAGGGCCGATACCGATCTTGAACAGGTCAAACACGCTGATAGCCATGAGCACGAACCTCGGGGGTGAATGCCTTGCATCATGGGGTGTTTGCAGTCGGCAAAAACGTCCAGCTACGACCCGCCTTTGCCTGCCAGCGCCCCCGACGTTTTATAGGGCGCAGAGGTATGAAAAAGACAGTTTTCAAGCCTCATTCGTCCAGATACGACCTCGCAGGTACTAGATACGACCCTGCCTGTACTGGATGCGACGCCCCCTGTAGGCGTTTGATTTTCGCTGTTACATGATCGGTTCTGACTCGATTGCAAGATGCGCTGGCAACACGCCTGCCGGGCATCGCCCGACCGCAACTGATATGTGCGGCTTTTCGATCGAAAACCGCAACCCGGACACACAGGAGTCGCTCCATGACACATTCCTCATCGTTGTTGCTGGCTGCATTGCTGAGTCTGCCCGTCATCGCCCAGGCAGCAGAACCGGCGCAATGCAGTACCGTCAATTTTTCGGATGTCGGCTGGACCGACATCACCGTCACCACCGCCGTTACCAGCGAAGTGCTCAAGGGCCTGGGCTACAAAACCAAAACCACCATGATTTCCGTGCCGGTTACCTACAAGTCGCTGGCCGATGGCAAGAACATGGACGTGTTTCTCGGCAACTGGATGCCGACCATGGAAAACGACATCAAGGCCTACCGCGACGCGGGCACCGTCGAGACAGTGCGCGCCAACCTGGAGAACGCCAAATACACCCTTGCCGTACCCGAAGCCCTCTATGAGAAGGGCCTCAAGGACTTCTCCGACCTGCCCAAATTCAGCAAGGAACTGGACGGCAAGATCTACGGCATCGAGCCGGGCAACGACGGCAACCGCATGATCCAGACCATGATCGACAAAAACGCCTTCGGCCTGAAGGACGCCGGCTTCAAGGTGGTGGAATCCAGCGAAGCGGGGATGCTGTCGCAGGTTGACCGCGCCCAGCGTCGTGGCACCGAGGTGGTGTTCCTGGGCTGGGAACCCCACCCGATGAACACTCGCTTCAAAATGAAATACCTCACCGGTGGCGATGAGTTCTTCGGCCCCAACTATGGTCAGGCGACCATCTACACCAACACCCGCAAGGGCTACACCGAAGAATGCAGCAACGTGGGTCAGTTACTGAAGAATCTGGTGTTTACCCTGGACATGGAAAGCACCCTGATGGGCAAGGTGCTGGACGACAAGATCAAACCCGACGCGGCCGCCAAAGCCTGGCTCAAACAAAACCCGCAAGTGCTTGAAAGCTGGCTCGCGGGTGTTACCACGGTGGATGGCAAGCCCGGGCTTGAGGCCGTTAAAGCCAGCCTTGCGAAGTAATCGCGGGCGTCGGGCGGCAACTGCGCCCGGCTCCGTTTCAATTCCCCTGCATGCGGACGTTCACTACCATGCTGATTGATCAAAAAATCCCTCTGGGCGATTACATTGCAAACTTCGTCGACTGGCTGACCCAGCACGGCGCCAGCACCTTCGATGCCATCGCCAGCACGCTGGAAGCCATGATCCACGCTGTGACCTTTGCCCTCACCTGGTTCAATCCCTTTGTGTTTATCGGGCTGATTGCACTGTTTGCCCACTTTATCCAGCGCAAGTGGGGGCTCACGGTTTTTGTGGCGCTGTCGTTTCTGCTGATCCTTAACCTGGGGTATTGGCAAGAAACCATGGAAACCCTGGCCCAGGTGCTGTTCGCTACATTTGTATGCGTGATCATCGGCGTGCCGCTAGGAATTCTCGCGGCGCACAAACCCATGTTCTACACCTTTATGCGTCCTGTTCTCGACCTGATGCAGACCGTTCCTACCTTCGTTTACCTGATCCCGACCCTGACCCTGTTCGGGCTGGGCGTGGTGCCGGGGCTGATTTCCACAGTGGTATTTGCCATTGCCGCGCCGATCCGCCTGACTTACCTGGGCATCCGCGATGTCCCCCATGAGTTGCTTGATGCGGGTAAGGCCTTTGGCTGCTCCCGTCGCCAGTTGCTCACCCGTATCGAGCTTCCCCACGCCATGCCGAGCATCGCCGCCGGGATTACCCAATGCATCATGCTGTCATTGTCGATGGTGGTGATCGCCGCCCTGGTGGGTGCCGATGGTCTGGGCAAACCGGTGGTCAATGCCCTCAACACTGCCGATATCGCCTTGGGCTTTGAAGCCGGGCTGGCGATCGTGCTGCTGGCCATCATGCTCGACCGTATCTGCAAGCAGCCGGACGCCAAAGCAGGAGCCGACGCATGAGTATTATCCGTTTCGATAATGTTGACGTGATCTTCGCCAAAGACCCCCGGGCAGCACTCGGCCTTCTGGACCAGGGCTTGTCGCGGGATCAGATCCTGAAAAAAACCGGGCAGATTGTTGGCGTGGAAAAGTCCAGCCTGGACATCGAAAAAGGTGAAATCTGCGTACTGATGGGTTTGTCAGGCTCGGGGAAATCCAGCTTGCTGCGCTGCATCAACGGGCTCAATACGGTCAGTCGCGGCCAGTTGTATGTAGAGCACGAAGGCAAACAGATAGACATTGCCTCGTGCACCCCTGCCGAACTGAAGATGATGCGCACCAAGCGCATCGCCATGGTGTTTCAGAAATTCGCCCTGATGCCCTGGCTGACGGTGCGCGAAAACATCAGCTTCGGGCTGGAGATGCAGGGCCGTCCCGAAAAGGAACGCCGCACCCTGGTGGATGAAAAACTTGAGCTGGTGGGTCTGACCCAATGGCGCAATAAAAAGCCCGATGAGTTGAGCGGCGGCATGCAGCAGCGGGTTGGCCTGGCGCGGGCACTGGCGATGGACGCCGATATCCTGCTGATGGACGAACCCTTTTCGGCACTTGACCCGTTGATCCGCCAGGGCTTGCAGGATGAGTTGCTGGAACTGCAACACAAGCTGAACAAGACCATTGTGTTTGTCAGCCATGACCTGGACGAAGCACTCAAGCTGGGCAGCCGCATTGCGATCATGAAAGACGGCAAGATCGTGCAGTACAGCAAGCCTGAAGAAATCGTGCTCAACCCCGCCGATGACTATGTACGCACCTTTGTTGCCCATACCAACCCGCTCAACGTGCTGTGCGGACGCAGCCTGATGCGCACACTGGACAACTGCAAACGCATCAATGGCTCGGTGTGCATCGACCCGGGGGATGACTCGTGGATTGATCTGGCGGAGGGCAACACCATAAAAGGCGTGCGCCAGGGTGCTGCTGTGGTGGACCTGCAACACTGGAAAAGCGGTCAGGCAGTAGAAGGCCTGGGGCGTGGGCCAACCCTGGTGGACAGTGGCATCGGCATGCGCGATGCACTACAGATCCGTTACCAGACCGGCAACAAACTGGTGCTGCACGACGATCACAAAGTGGTAGGGATACTGGGGGATACAGAGCTGTATCACGCGCTGCTGGGCAAGAATCTGGGGTAGGCATTACCCTCACCCCAACCCTCTCCCGGAGGGAGAGGGAGCTGACTTGTGGAGATAGTGAGTCAGCATGCAGTCAGTCCCCTCTCCCTCCGGGAGAGGGTTAGGGTGAGGGGCTTTTGCAGTTCTTAGCTATATACGCGGCCAAGGAGTTGGCGATGGCTTTCAAACTGATCGAGCACGTCACGGCTGATCTGCTCCTGGGTGAAGCCCATCAAGTCGTACTCCTGGTTACCGTTGTGCAAGTACACCTCAGCGCGGTAATAACGGCTGCGCACTTCGTCTTCACCCGACTCGCTCGGTGCGGCCAGGTAGCCATCCAGGCTGACTTCGTAGACAAACGGGTTGCCTTCTTCCATTTCAACCCGCACGCCCATGCAACGCTTGGCGCTGCCCAGCAGGGTCTGCACATCAAGCCCCTGACTACGCAATTGTACCGCCGCATCTTCCAGTGCCGGGGTCACGTGTTTGTCCATAAAACGCTGCACCACGGCTTGAGTCGGTTGCAGGTCCTGTGCAGTCAGCCGCTCGCTGAAACCACGACGGCCACGGGCAGCCAGCTCGGCTTGTTCCTGTTCAACCAGAGTGTCCTGGCGCATCGCCTTGTGCAGGCCAAACATAAACAGGATCAATACCACCGAAAACGGCAAACCGGCCAGTACCACCATGGTTTGCATCGCCGCAAAGTTACCGGCAAACAGCAGACCGATAGTCACCAGCGTGATTACCGCCGACCAGAAGATCCGCAGCCAGTGCGGCGCATCTTCGTCCACATCACCGCCTTTGCACGACAGGTTGGCCATCATCACCGCGCCGGAGTCGGCCGGGGTCAGGAACAGCACAAAGCCGACAAAGATCGAGACACCGATAACAACTTTCGACGCAGGGTAATGCTCAAGCAGTTGATAAATCGCCATCGACGGCTGCTCAAGCGCCGTTTTACCCAGTTCCACGGCACCGTGGTTAACCACCAGGTCCAGCGCCGAGTTACCGAAGATCGACAACCAGGCCAAGGTGAAGCCCAGCGGAATCAACAGCACGCCCGCCACCAGTTCACGCACCGTGCGACCACGGGAAATACGCGCGATAAACATCCCGACAAATGGGGCCCAGGAAATCCACCAGGCCCAGTAGAACAGAGTCCACAGGCCCAGCCAGCCTTCGGTTTTCCTGCTGTCGCCTTCGTACACGTACAGGTCAAAGGTTTTCATCACGATACCGTTGAGGTAGTCGCCGGTGTTTTGCACAAAACCGTTGAGCAGGTGCAGGGTCGGACCGAACAGCAGCACGAAAATCAGCAGGCCACTGAACAGGATAATGTTCAGGTTGGACAGTCGGCGGATGCCGTTCTCAACACCCGAGACTGCAGCAATGGTCGCCACGGTGCTCATCACGATGATCACGATCAACAGGTTGGTGTTGCTGTGTTCCATGCCGAACAGGTTCTCAAGCCCCGACGACACCTGCATCGAACCAATGCCCAGGTTGGTCACCAGACCCAGCAGTGTCACGAACATACCGAAGCCATCCACCGCATGGCCCGCAGCACCTTTGACCCAGCGCTCGCCCATCAACGGATACAGCGCCGAACGCAACGCCAGCGGCTGGTTGTGACGGTAGGCAAAATAGGCCACGGCCAGACCGACCAGCGCGTAAATCGCCCAGCCATGCAGACCCCAGTGCAGGAAAGTCAGTTGCAACGCCTGGCGCGCTGCTTCATGGCTGCCCGACACGCCTTCAGGCGGGTTGAAGTAGTGATCCAGCGGCTCGGATGCGCCGAAGTACAGCAGCGAAATACCGATACCGGACGAGAACAGCATCCCGGCCCAGGCGCCATAGCTGAAATCCGGGGTGTCCTGTTTCGTTCCCAGTTTCAATTTTCCGTAGGACGAAAACGCCAACCCGACCACAAAGATCAGATAAGCAGCGATGACTACCATGTAGTACCAGCCGAAGCTGCGCGACAGCCATTCCTGGGCCACACCCAGGATACGGCCCGCTTCTTCGGGAGCAATGATCAGGATGGCAGTCAGCAAAAGTATCAAGGCAGTGGAGGTGTAAAACACCCAACCGTTGACCGTCACCTTTTGCGGTGGGGTCTTTATAAGAGAGGCAGAACTCATTGCACGGATGCTCCAGGGAGTGCGAGACAAGGACTTAAGGCAACGCACCACACGACCATTCGCCTAGATAGCGACCAACGGTCGAGTGATATAAAGACACCGCTAAAAAACCGGACCCGCCCAGACCGCGTTCAAAACCTGTGTGCGTCCCCTTGAAATCAAGGGCTGCCCCGCGTGGTCTGATGCGTTGTGCCTGTTTGGATCTCCCGTCAGCGCCTGCGAAAGCCTGCTTCTGCTTGGGTTCCATGGGAATTTACCGTGTCGATTTGCGCCATTCATGCGTAGGAAAACGACATAAATCGCGACGATTTGTCGCAGAGCTTATTCTTTGTTGATTGAACGTTCAATCAAAACAAAATAGACTGGCTGCCGTTCAGTGATGTTTTTGCACTGACCGCCGGCCCAAGGAGATTTGCGAAATGCCCAAGGTCGGTATGCAACCCATACGCCGCCAGCAGTTGATCGAAGCCACATTGACGGCTGTCGATCAGGTCGGGATGGCAGATGCCAGCATTGCGCTGATTGCCCGTCTGGCCGGTGTGTCCAACGGCATCATCAGTCACTACTTCAAAGACAAGAACGGTCTGATTGCCGCCACCATGCGGTACTTGATGAACGTCTTGATCGACAACGTCACCGAGCGCCGCCAGGCGTTGGGCGACGACAGCCCGCGGGCTCATTTACAGGTCATCGTCGAGGGCAACTTCGACGCCAGCCAGGTCAATGGCCCGGCAATGAAAACCTGGCTGGCCTTTTGGGCGGCCAGCATGCACCAACCTTCGTTGCACAGATTGCAGCGGATCAACGACCACCGCTTGTACTCCAATCTGTGCTGCCAGTTCCGCCGGGTGTTGCCCCAGGCCCAGGCCCGCAATGCAGCACGAGGCCTGGCAGCGCTCATCGATGGTCTATGGTTGCGGGGTGCCCTTTCCGGTGACGGCTTCGACACCGACCAGGCACAACGCATCTGCTACGAATATATGGATCTACAACTGGCGAAACAGGTGAGTTAGGCCCAATTAACGCTTAACCCCTGAACTGTCGTGAATCTGCGGTGCCACAGCTAGAGGGCACCCGACTCACGATTAACGCCCACCACTTGTCTGCACTTGCGAGGATTTTATGGCCCGTTTCGAACTGCAAAAACTCTACATCGACGGCGGCTACACCGACGCCGGTAGCGACGCTACTTTCGATGCCATCAACCCGGCTAACGGCGAAGTCCTCGCGCAAGTGCAACGCGCTACCAAAGAAGACGTCGAGCGCGCTGTAGTCAGCGCCGAAAAAGGCCAGAAAATCTGGGCCGCCATGACGTCCATGGAGCGTTCACGCATCCTGCGTCGCGCCGTGGAAATCCTGCGCGAGCGCAACGATGAACTGGCCGCCCTGGAAACCCTGGACACCGGCAAGTCGTACTCCGAAACCCGTTATGTCGACATCGTCACCGGCGCCGACGTACTGGAGTACTACGCAGGTCTGGCGCCCGCCATCGAAGGCGAGCAAATCCCGCTGCGCGACACTTCGTTCGTGTACACCCGTCGCGAGCCGTTGGGCGTTGTGGCCGGTATCGGCGCGTGGAACTACCCGATCCAGATCGCCCTGTGGAAATCCGCACCGGCCCTGGCTGCCGGCAACGCGATGATCTTCAAGCCAAGTGAAGTCACTTCCCTGACTACCCTGAAGCTCGCCGAAGTCTTCACCGCAGCGGGCCTGCCGGACGGCGTGTTCAACGTTCTGACTGGCAGCGGCCGTGAAGTGGGCACCTGGCTGACCGAGCACCCGCGCATCGCGAAAATCTCGTTCACCGGCGGCACCGATACCGGCAAGAAAGTCACCGCCAGTGCTACCCAGTCGTCGCTCAAAGACGTGACCATGGAACTGGGCGGCAAATCACCGCTGATCATTTTCGACGACGCCGACCTGGATCGCGCCGCGGATACCGCGATGATGGCCAACTTCTACAGCTCGGGCCAGGTGTGCACCAACGGCACCCGCGTATTTATCCCGACGGCCATGAAAGCGGCGTTTGAAGCCAAGATTCTGGAGCGCGTAGCGCGCATCCGTATCGGCAACCCGCAAGACGAAAACACCAACTTCGGCCCGCTGGTCAGCTTTGCTCACATGGAAAGCGTGCTGGGCTACATTGCCAAGGGCAAAGAAGAAGGCGCCCGCCTGCTGTGCGGCGGTGAACGCCTGACCGAAGGTGATCTGGCCAAAGGCGCATTCGTGGCACCGACCGTGTTCACCGACTGCACCGATGACATGACCATCGTCAAAGAAGAAATCTTCGGCCCGGTCATGAGCATCCTCACCTACGACAGCGAAGAAGAAGTGATCCGCCGCGCCAACGACACCGAGTTCGGCCTGGCTGCCGGCGTCGTGACCAAGGACCTGAACCGCGCTCACCGCGTGATTCATCAGCTGGAAGCGGGCATTTGCTGGATCAACGCCTGGGGTGAGTCCGACGCAAAAATGCCGGTGGGCGGCTACAAGCAATCGGGCATTGGCCGTGAAAACGGTATCAGCTCGCTGGCTCAGTACACCCAGATCAAATCGGTACAGGTAGAGCTGGGCGACTACGTTTCGGTGTTCTAAACCGACAGGCCCGCATAAACCCTGTGGGAGCGGGCTTGCTCGTGATACAGGCGACGCGGTGCATCAGTTGCACCGCGCTGATGCAATCGCGAGCAGGCTCGCTCCCACAAGCTCTGCCACAACTTCAAAGAGGGTGCATTTATGTCCCAAGAATTCGATTACATCATCATTGGTGCCGGCTCTGCCGGTAACACCCTGGCGACCCGTCTGACTGAAGACCAAGGCGTCACCGTGCTGCTGCTTGAAGCAGGCGGCCCGGACTACCGTTTCGACTTCCGCACGCAGATGCCTGCGGCGCTGGCATTCCCGCTGCAAGGGCGTCGCTACAACTGGGCCTTCGAGACCGATCCAGAGCCACACATGGATAACCGTCGCATGGAATGTGGCCGCGGCAAGGGCCTGGGCGGTTCGTCCCTGATCAACGGCATGTGCTACATCCGCGGTAACGCGATGGACTACGACGGCTGGGCGAAATACCCGGGCCTCGAAGACTGGTCGTACCTGGACTGCCTGCCGTACTTCCGCAAAGCCGAAACCCGCGATATCGGCCCCAACGACTACCACGGTGGCGATGGTCCGGTCAGCGTGACCACGCCCAAAGCCGGGAACAACGTGTTGTTCCACGCCATGGTTGAAGCCGGTGTACAGGCCGGTTACCCGCGCACCGAAGACCTGAACGGCTATCAGCAGGAAGGTTTCGGCCCGATGGACCGTACCGTGACGCCGAACGGCCGTCGCGCCAGTACCGCCCGCGGCTACCTGGACACGGCCAAGCAGCGTTCGACCCTGAAAATCGTCACCCACGCCCTGACCGACAAGATCCTGTTTGAAGGTAAACGCGCCGTTGGCGTTTCCTATATGGTCGGCGACAGCGACACCCGCATCCAGGCCAAGGCCCGCAAGGAAGTACTGCTGTGCAGCGGCGCAATCGGCTCGCCAACCGTGCTGCAACGCTCCGGCGTCGGCCCGGCCGAACTGCTCAACAGCCTCGATATCCCGGTGGTGCACGACCTCCCGGGCGTTGGCCAGAACCTGCAGGATCACCTTGAGTTGTACCTGCAATACGCCTGCACCCAGCCGGTGTCGCTGTACCCGTCGCTGCTTTGGTACAACCAGCCGGCCATTGGTGCCGAGTGGCTGTTCCTGGGCAAAGGCATCGGTGCCAGCAACCAGTTTGAAGCCGGTGGTTTTATTCGCACCCGCGAAGAATTCGAATGGCCGAACATCCAGTACCACTTCCTGCCGGTAGCGATTAACTACAACGGCAGCAACGGGGTGAAAGAACACGGTTTCCAGGCGCACATGGGCTCCATGCGTTCGCCGAGCCGTGGCCGGATCAATGTGAAGTCCAAGGACCCGCGCGAGTATCCGAGCATCCTGTTCAACTACATGGCCAGCGAGCAGGACTGGCAGGAATTCCGCGACGGCATCCGCCTGACCCGTGAAATCATGCAGCAGCCAGCACTGGATGCATTCCGTGGCCGTGAAATCAGCCCGGGCATCGACAAGCAGACCGACGAAGAGCTGGATACCTTTATCCGCGAACACGCCGAGACCGCGTTCCACCCGTCCTGCTCGTGCAAAATGGGCACCGACGAAATGGCTGTAGTCGACGGCGAAGGCCGTGTGCATGGCATGCAGGGCCTGCGTGTGGTCGATGCCTCGATCATGCCGCTGATCACCACCGGTAACCTCAATGCACCGACGATCATGATCGCCGAGAAAATTGCCGACAAGATCCGTGGCCGCCAGCCGGAGCCGCGCAGCACTGCCGACTACTACGTCGCAGGCGACGCGCCGGTACGCGGCAAGCCGCTGCGTGAAGTGAGCCGTACTGCGCAGTAAGCACTATCCGTAGCAGTTGACGAGCGGAGCGAGGCTACGTCCGGCGGCACAGCCGTCGTAAATTCAGGTGATGCGGTTCTTCTGATGAATCGCGTCATCTGGTTTCACGGTCGCTTCGCAACCGGACGCAGCCTCGTTCCTTCGGCAGCTGCTACGAATTTTGTGTAACTCTTGAGTTTCATCTTGCCCCGCTTGCCCCCGCTTCAGCGCAGGCCTAATCTAGTGCCTCGCTTCGCGCCACACCCCCCCGCCCCACCCGACATGCCAGCCTTGCCTGGCCAAGAGGTTTTCTATGTTTGATGTTGTCTCTTCGAGCAAATGGCCGACCGGCTTCCTGATTAATCCAAACGCAGAACCTCTCGATCCAAAATGGCTCACCGAATTCAGCAAGATCCCCGCAGCCGCAGTCAGTGACTGTCTGGGCCGCAACGTGGGTGGCCTGGGCCTCAAGCCGTTCCACGGTACCCGCCCGATGCTGGGCAGCGCGCTGACCGTCCGTGTACGCCCGGGCGACAACCTGATGATCCTCAAAGCCATGCAAATGGCCCGCCCCGGCGATGTGCTGGTGATCGACGGCAGTGCCGACCTGACCCGTGCCGTGTTCGGCGGCATCATGCGTGCCATGGCCCTCAAGGCCGGGATTGTCGGCGTGGTGATCAACGGCGCCTTGCGCGACCTCGACGAGTGGCAGACCGGTGAACTGCCCGCCTATGCCATCGGCGGCGTACATCGCGGCCCGAGCACTGACGGCGGCGGCGAAATCAACGTCCCCATCTCATGCGCCGGTATGCTGGTAATGCCAGGCGACCTGATGATCGGCGACGGTGACGGCGTGGTTGCGGCTTCGCGCAGTGAACTGCCGGAATTGCTGATCCGTTGCCACGATCTGCTGGCCCGTGAACAGGCAACGCTCAAGGCAATCAAAGAAGGCACCCTGGACCCGGACCGTTTTGACGCCATCCTGCGCGCCAAGGGTTGCCCGGTTTAACACGCTACGCGCGCCCCTGTGGGAGCGGGCTTGCTCGCGATGGCATCACCGCGGTCCAGCGGGTTAACCGCACTGCCTGCATCGTGAGCAAGCCCGCTCCCACAGACCCACCAAGTCCAAGGAGGTCTGTGCATGTTCGATTTCTACCCTCAGCTCAAGCAGCGCTTTGCCGCACTGCGCACCCGGGCCGAGTTCTTTTCGTTACGCTATGTACGCGAGTCCGGGCAATACCTGTCGGTACGCAAGAACGTCGCAGAGCCTCCCTCATTCAGTCACGACCAAGGCGCCATGCTCACCGTGCGGTTGCGCGGTATCGAAGCCTACGCCGCCACCAACGACCTGTTCCAGGCCGGCCTGCAGGCGGCCCTCGACCGCGCCGAAGCCCAGGCCCAGCTGATCGCCGGGCATGCGCTGCTCAACCTGAGCCAGGAACCGGTGTGCCATGAGCGCGCCGACTTTTTCTCACCCGATCTTGACCAGGCTTTCCCCTCACTCAGCGAGTGCTTTGCCCTGCTGGGCGCCGAATCAGCCGCCGTACCCAAAGACGAGCGGCTGGTGAGCTGGGTGGTTTCGCTGGGCCTCAATCACGTCGAGCAAATCTACCTGAACAGCGCTGGCGCCGAGTTGCGCCGGGCGCAGCGCTTCGTTTACCCGGGCATGGGCGTCACCGCCTATGACGGCAACGATAGCCAGAGCCGCAGCCTGGGCCGCGAAAACTTCGGCCAGCAAGGTGGCGCCGATGTGATCAGCCGCTGCGGGCTGATCGGTGCCGCACCCCAGGTCGCCGATCAGGCCCTGCAATTGCTGCTGGCACCCAATGCTCCGGTCGGCAAACGCGATCTGCTGCTGATGCCCGACCAGATGATCCTGCAAATCCATGAGTCCATCGGACACCCGCTGGAACTGGACCGCATTCTCGGTGACGAGCGCAATTACGCCGGTACCAGCTTCGTCAAGGCCAGCGACTTCGGCAGCCTGCAATATGGCTCAAAGCTGCTGAACGTGACCTTCGACCCAACCATCCCCGAGGAGCTCGCCAGCTACCGCTTCGACGACGACGGCACCCCGGCCTACAAGGAGTTCCTGATCCGCGAAGGCTTGCTGCTACGCCCGCTGGGTGGCGCACTGTCACAGTTCCGCTCGGGCCTCGAAGGCGTGGCCAACAGCCGCGCCTGCGGCTGGAACCGGCCACCGATTGACCGTATGGCCAACCTCAATATCGAGCCAGGCGATCAGTCGCTTGAGCAAATGATCGGCGGTATCGAAAGCGGTATTCTGATGGCCACCAACCGGTCCTGGTCGATCGACGACGCGCGCAACAAGTTCCAGTTCGGTTGCGAGTGGGGCCAGTTGATCGAGGAAGGTGAACTCAAGGGCGTGGTCAAAAACCCCAACTACCGGGGCATTTCCGATCAGTTCTGGCGCAACCTCAGCGCCGTGGGCGACGCCAGCACCTTCAAGGTGCTGGGCACCCCGAACTGCGGCAAGGGCGAACCCAACCAGGTGATCCGCGTGGGCCATGCGTCCCCCGCCTGCGTGTTCAGTCAAATCGATGTGTTTGGAGGTGATGCCTGATGAGTACCCCATTGAGTCAGGCCGAGCAGTTCAAGGGGTTGGTCGAGTGGTTGGGCAAAGCGATCCTTGCGCCTGAGCAGTTCACCCTGGGCTATAACGGCGAAGCATCGGAATTTATCCGTTTCAACAAGGGCAAGGTGCGTCAGGCCGGACAGGTGCAACAGGCCAGCCTGAGCCTGAAGCTGATCCACGACGGCCGCCACGCCGATGTGAACCTCACCCTGGCTGGCGAGCCTAATGTCGACAAACAGCGCCTGGCCGATGCCCTGCGGCAACTGCGCGACACCTTGCCATTGTTGCCCGCCGATCCGTATTTACTGCTCAACCCGCAGCCGTGGAACAGCCATAACGTGCAGAACCAGCCCCTGCCGGACACGGCCCGGGTTCTGGAAGAAATCCGCAGTGCATCCAAAGGCGTAGATCTGGTCGGATTTTATGCCAGCGGCCCGATCAGCTACGGCTATGCCAGCTCCGAGGGCGCGTTTGGCTGGCATCAGGCCAATAGCTTCAATTTCGACTGGAGTTTGTTCCACAGCAACGGTCAGGCGGTCAAGGCCAGCTACGCCGGCGCCGACTGGGACAGCGAACGTTTCGCCCGGCGCATGCAACTGGCCCGCGAGCAACTGAGTTTCCTCGATCGCCCGCTGCATGCCCTGGCGCCCGGTGAGTACCGAGCCTACCTGGCGCCGGCGGCGCTGGAAGAAGTGATGAGCATGCTGTGCTGGGGCGGTTTTTCGGCCCAGGCACTGGCCAGCAAATCCAGCCCGCTGCAAAAGCTCTACGCGGGCGATGCGCAACTGAGCCCGCTGGTGTCGTTTGACGAGCAGGTCAGCCAGTCCCTGAGCCCGGCGTTTTCCGGCGAGGGGTATCCGCGTCAGGACTTGTCGCTGGTCAAACACGGCAAGGCCGAGCAGCAACTGGTGAGCTCGCGCAGTGCTGCTGAATATGGCCTTGAGGTCAACGGTGCACCGGAGGGCGAAGCCCCGAGCGCACTGGCGATGGCGGCAGGGAGCCTGGTGCAGGCCGACATCCTCAAGCAGTTGGGCACCGGGTTGTATATCAGCAACCTGTGGTACCTGAACTACTCGGACCAACCGGCCGCCCGCCTGACCGGCATGACCCGCTTTGCCACTTTCTGGGTGGAAAACGGCGAGATAAAGGCCCCGGTCAACACCATGCGCTTTGATGACAGCGTCTATAGTCTGCTGGGTTCACAACTGGAAGCGCTGACAGCCGAGCGTGAGTTGTTGCTGTCGGCCAGCACCTACGACCAACGCCAGACGGCGTCGAATCTGCTGCCGGGGGCATTGGTCAAAAAGCTCACGCTGACGCTGTAACACCTGTGGGAGCGGGCTTGCTCGCGATTGCGTCGCCGCGGTTTACCTGAAAAAACCCGGGCCTCTGCATCGCGAGCAAGCCCGCTCCCACAGAGGATTATCGACAATCCATAAAAAGAGGTCCTATGCCCGTACGCCCGGTTCTAAGCCCTGAAACCCTGCGCTGGTTGCCGTGGGTGGTGGCCATCGCGTTTTTCATGCAGTCACTCGACGGCACCATCCTCAACACCGCCCTGCCCGACATGGCCCGCGACCTCGACGAAAACCCGCTGCGCATGCAGGGTGTGATCGTTGCCTACATGCTCACCGTCGCCTTGCTGATCCCGGCCTCGGGGTGGATCGCCGACCGCTTCGGCACCAAAAAAATCTTTTTCAGCGCCATCCTGCTGTTCAGTTTCGGCTCGTTGCTCTGCGCCCTGTCCGGCACTCTCAACGAGCTGATCGGCGCACGGATCGTCCAGGGCCTGGGTGGTGCCCTGATGCTGCCCATCGGCCGGCTGGTGGTGCTCAAGGCCTATCCGCGCTCGGAGCTGGTGCGGATCATGGGTTTTATCACCATTCCCGGCCTGCTCGGCCCGCTGATCGGCCCCACGATGGGCGGCTGGATGGTGCAGTACCTGAGCTGGCACTGGATCTTTCTGATCAACCTGCCCGTGGGCATTCTCGGCTGCTGGGCGGTGTGGCACTTCATTCCGGATTTGCGCGGCAGCGAACGTACCCGTTTCGACGGGCTGGGCTTTGTGCTGTTTGGCGCGGCGATGGTGTTTATCACCATCGCCATGGAAGGCCTGGGCGAGCTGCATATGCCGCACCTGCGGGTGATGTTGCTGCTGTTTGCGGGCATGGCCTGTCTGGCAGCGTACTGGTTACGCGCGGGCAATATCAGCAACCCGCTGTTCTCCCCGGTGCTGTTTAAAACCAAGACCTTCGCAGTGGGCATCCTCGGTAACCTGTTCGCCCGCCTGGGCAGCGGCGCCCTGCCGTTTCTGGTGCCCTTGCTGTTGCAGGTCGCGCTGGGCTATTCCCCGTCACAGGCCGGGATGAGCATGCTGCCACTGGCCGCGGCCGCCATGCTGGCCAAATGGGTGGCCAGGCCGTTGATCGAGCGCGTGGGCTATCGCACCGTGCTGACGGCCAACACCTTCGCCCTGGGCCTGATGCTGGCCAGCATGGGGCTGGTTACCGAACACACGCCATACCCGTTGTTGCTGTCAATGCTGGCCGTTTTGGGAGCGATCAACTCATTGCAGTTCACCGCCATGAACACCGTGACCCTGATCGATCTCGACGACGCCAGTGCCAGCAGCGGCAACAGTTTGCTGTCGGTGGTGGCGCAGCTGTCCCTGAGCCTGGGCGTGGCTTGCGCCGGGGCATTGCTTGGCGGCTTTACCGGGGATGGCGGCAACGATGGGGTGGACACGGTGCTGGGCGCGTTCCAGCTGACCTTCCTCACAGTAGGGATCATGGCGATGCTGGCAGCGGCGATATTCCTGCAACTGTCACCCCAGGATGGCCGCAAACCCAAGGCCAACTCGGAACATGAGCTGGAACATTAAGCTACTTTTCGCCAAGAACTGGATGACATCTCGTCCAGAATGTTCAGGCAAAGGGCATGGGACTGGTACACTGCGCGACATTTTGTTTTGCAGGCCAGTCCCGTGACCACCATTGCCACCGCTTTTAACACTCTGCCTCTGTCCGCCGCCATGCTGGCTAACCTCGACTCCCTCGGTTATGCCCAGATGACGCCGATTCAGGCGCAGAGCTTGCCGGTGATCCTCAAAGGCATGGACCTGATCGCCCAGGCCAAGACCGGTAGTGGCAAAACTGCCGCCTTCGGCATCGGCCTGCTGAACCCGATCAACCCGCGCTTCTTCGGCTGCCAGGCCCTTGTGATCTGCCCGACCCGCGAACTGGCTGACCAGGTCGCCAAGGAAATCCGCCGCCTGGCCCGCGCCGAAGACAACATCAAGGTGCTGACCCTGTGTGGTGGCGTGTCGTTCGGCCCGCAGATCGGTTCGCTGGAGCACGGCGCGCACATCATCGTCGGCACTCCGGGGCGTATCCAGCAACACTTGCGCAAAGGCTCGCTGGTACTGGACGGTCTGAACACCCTGGTACTGGACGAAGCTGACCGCATGCTGGACATGGGCTTCTATGACGCCATCGAAGACATCATTGTCAAGACCCCGGAGCGTCGCCAGACCTTGCTGTTCTCGGCCACTTACCCGGCCGGTATCAAGCAGCTGTCGTCCAAGTTCATGCGCAACCCTCAGCAGGTAAAAGCAGAGGCACTGCACACTGACAGCCAAATCGAGCAGCGTTTCTACGAAATCTCGCCTGAAGAGCGCATGAGCGCCGTGACCAAGGTACTGGGCCACTTCCGCCCGCAGTCTTGCGTGGCGTTCTGCTTCACCAAGCAGCAGGTGCAGGAAACCGTTGATCACCTGACCTCCAAGGGCATTTCGGCCGTCGGCCTGCACGGCGACCTGGAGCAGCGCGACCGTGACCAGGTACTGGCCATGTTTGCCAACCGTTCGACTTCGGTACTGGTTGCCACCGACGTAGCCGCCCGTGGTCTGGACATCGACGCGCTGGACATGGTGCTCAACGTTGAGCTGGCCCGCGATTCGGAAATCCATATTCACCGTGTTGGCCGTACCGGCCGTGCGGGCGAAAAAGGCGTGGCCATCAGCCTGGTTGCCCCGTCCGAAGCGCACCGCGCCCAGGCCATCGAGCAGTTGCAGAAAGCTCCGCTGAACTGGGAAACCCTGGACACCCTCACCTCTCAGGGCGGCGCACCGTTGCTGCCGGCCATGAGCACACTGGTGATCGGCGCAGGTCGTAAAGACAAGGTTCGCCCAGGCGATATCCTTGGCGCACTGACCGGCGACGCAGGCATTCCGGGGGCCCAGGTTGGCAAGATCGCCATCTTTGACTTCCAGGCCTATGTGGCGGTTGACCGCACCATTGCCAAGCAGGCTGCACAGCGCCTGAGCGAAGGCAAAATCAAAGGCCGCGTATTGCGCGTGCGGGTTTTGTAAGACGCTTCAAGAGCCCCCTCACCCCAACCCTCTCCCGGAGGAAGAGGGGGCAGATTTGCATAGAATTCGAAATCACCCTGGTCAAGCTCCCTCTCCCTCAGGGAGAGGGCTGGGGTGAGGGCTGCTTTTACCGAGGACACCGCTTTGCGCTCTACCGACGTTGTGATTATTGGCGCTGGCGCCGCAGGCCTGATGTGCGCACTGACCGCCGCCAACCGGGGGCGCAAGGTGATGCTGATCGACCACGCCAACAAGGCAGGCAAAAAGATCCTGATGTCGGGCGGTGGCCGCTGCAACTTCACCAACATGTACACCGAGCCCAACAATTTCCTGTCGCAGAACCCGCACTTTTGCAAGTCGGCCCTGGCCCGCTACACCCAGTGGGACTTTATCGAGATGGTCGCCAAACACGGGGTGCCCTACCACGAGAAAAAACTCGGCCAGCTGTTTTGCGACAACAAATCCAGCGACATCCTCGAAATGCTCCTCGACGAGTGCAAACAGGCCGGCGTCAGCCTGCACCTGGACACTTCAGTCGAACAGATCGAAAAAACCGACAACGGCTACAGCCTCAATACAACGCTGGGGCCGGTTGACTGCCAGTCTCTGGTGGTCGCCACCGGCGGGCTGTCGATCCCGACCCTGGGCGCCACAGGCTTCGGCTATCAAATCGCCAAACAGTTCGGCCACACCTTGCTGCCAACCCGCGCAGGCCTGGTGCCGTTTACCATCACCGATCAGCTCAAAGAGATCTGCACCGAGCTGTCGGGCACGTCGGTGGATTGCCTGGTGAGCTGCAACGACCAGAGCTTTCGCGAAAATATCCTGTTCACCCACCGTGGTTTGAGCGGGCCGGCGATCTTGCAGATTTCCTCGTTCTGGAACCCCGGCGATACGGTTGAGATCAATCTGCTGCCCGACCTCGACGCCCTGAGCTGGCTGCAAACACAGCAGGTTGAGCGCCCCAACAGCGAGTTGAAAACCCTGCTGGGTGAAATCTTCACCAAGAAGATGGCCAATCTGCTGGCCGAGCACTGGTTCGAGTCCAAGCCAATGAAGCAGTACACCCCGGCGGAGCTGGCGCAGGTGGCGGACAAACTGGCGTGCTGGAAGGTGGTCCCCGCGGGAACCGAAGGTTATCGCACCGCTGAAGTGACCCTGGGTGGGGTCGATACCCGCGAAGTGTCGTCCAAGACCATGGAATCGCTGAAAAGCCCCGGCCTGTATTTTGTCGGCGAAGTGCTGGATGTAAGCGGCCATCTTGGCGGCTTCAACTTCCAGTGGGCGTGGGCTTCGGGGTATGCAGCGGCGCAGTACGTCTGACCTGCCCCCCTGCAGTCGCTGCTGCAACCTGCAGCAGCGACTGCAGGGGCGCATGAAAAATATTTTTGGTTCGATGTGACAGCCCCATTGCACTGTCGTCTTATCTGGCTCAAGTTAGCGAATCACGAGCCAGGCACCGCCACTTCATGTCATCGAAAAGCTTTCAGCATTCCCTGCGCCGCCTGTGGGCACTGGACAAGTTCAGTTACAGCGTGCGGGTATTTGTCGCCCTGACCGGCAGCATGGCTTTTTGCTGGTATCAGGATGAGATGTCACTGCTGATCCCGTTGTTTCTGGGGGTTATCGCCAGTGCGCTGTCTGAAACCGATGACAGCTGGCAAGGCCGTCTCAACGCCTTGCTGGTGACGCTGGTGTGTTTCACCGCCTCGGCCCTGAGTGTCGAGCTGCTTTTCCCCTACCCCTGGCTGATGGTCTGCGCGCTGGCCCTGGCCAGTTTCGGCCTGACCATGCTCGGCGCGCTGGGCGAGCGCTACGGGGCGATTGCTTCAGCCACACTGATTCTGGCCGTGTACACCATGATCGGCGTGGATCAGCGCGGCGGCGAAGTCACCAACTTCTGGCATGAACCCTTGCTGCTGGTGGCCGGTGCCGCCTGGTACGGGATACTGTCGGTGCTGTGGCAGGCGCTGTTTTCCAATCAGCCGGTGCAACAGAGCCTGGCCCGGTTGTTCTGGGAACTTGGCCTGTACCTGAAAATCAAGTCGGCGCTGTTCGAGCCCATCCGCAAACTGGACGTGGAAGCGGGCCGGCTGGAACTGGCCCGGCAAAACGGCAGGGTGGTGGCGGCGCTGAACACCGCCAAGGAAATCATCCTGCACCGGGTCGGCAATACTCGGCCAGGCTCCAAACTCAGCCGCTACCTCAAGCTGTATTTCCTCGCGCAGGACATCCACGAGCGAGCCAGCTCATCGCACTACCCGTACAACGCCCTGGCCGATGCCTTCTTCCACAGTGATGTGATGTTCCGCTGCCAGCGCCTGCTGCGTCAGCAAGGCGTGGCCTGCCAGCGCCTGTCGGAGTCGATCAAGCTGCGCCAGCCATTTGTCTATGACGACAGCTTTGCCGAGGCTCTTGGAGACCTGCATGCCTCCCTCGAACACTTGCGCATCCAGAGCAACCCGGCCTGGCGCGGACTGTTGCGTTCATTGCGGGCACTGGCCGCCAACCTTGGCACCCTCGACCGCCTGCTGAGCGATGCAAGCAACCCCGACACCCTGGCCGATGCCACCGATAGCAGCCTGCTCGACCGTTCGCCACGTAACCTCAAGGATGTCTGGTCACGCCTGCGCCAGCATCTGACACCCACTTCGCTGATCTTCCGCCACGCCTTGCGCCTGCCCCTGGCTCTGAGTATCGGTTTTGCGATGGTGCACTGGATTCACCCAAGCCAGGGCTACTGGATCATCCTCACCACGCTGTTCGTGTGCCAGCCAAGCTACGGCGCCACGCGGCGCAAGTTCAGCCAGCGGATTATCGGCACGGCCATCGGCCTGGCCGTGGGCTGGGCGTTGTTCGATCTGTTCCCCAACCCGCTGGTACAGTCGATGTTTGCCGTCGTGGCCGGGGTGGTGTTCTTTATCAACCGCACCACGCGCTACACCCTGAGCACGGCGGCCATCACCCTGATGATTCTGTTCTGCTTCAATCAGGTGGGCGATGGTTACGGACTGTTCCTGCCGCGCCTGTTCGACACCCTGGTGGGTAGCGTGATCGCGGCAGCGGCGGTGTTCCTGTTCTTGCCTGACTGGCAGGGTCGTCGTCTGAACCAGGTGCTGGCCAATACCCTGAGCTGCAACAGCCAGTACCTGCGCCAGATCATGCAGCAATATGCCCAGGGTAAAAGCGACAGCCTGGCCTATCGGTTGGCACGGCGTAACGCACATAACGCCGATGCGGCGCTGTCGACCACCCTGGCCAATATGCTGATGGAACCCGGGCATTTCCGTAAGGATGCAGACATGGGCTTCCGCTTTTTGGTGCTGTCCCACACTTTGCTCAGTTACCTCTCTGGCCTGGGCGCCCACCGCGACACCCAATTGCCTGCCGAAGTGCGCGAGCAGTTGATTGAAGGGGCCGGGGGCAAGATTGCCGACAGCATCGACCAGATTGCCCAGGGCCTGGCCACCAAGCAGGCGGTTGCAGTGCAAAGTGATGAGGAAGAGGCCCTGGCCGGCGAACTTGAACAAATGCCCGATGAAATAGATGAAAACCAGAGGCTGGTACAAACCCAACTGGCGCTGATTTGCCGCCAGCTCGGGCCACTGCGCACCCTGGCCGCGCATTTGGTCAAGGCACCTTAGGCCTTGGCGCCAGTCGGCATCACGCCTACTATCGAGACATGAACTCGCCAACAAGGACAAGATCGTGACCACCGACTGGCTCTGCAAACACCACAACGACCTGGGCAAGGAACAGCTCTACGCAATCCTCGAATTGCGCTCAAAAGTATTTGTCGCCGAGCAGAAATGCGCCTATCAGGACGTCGACGGGCAAGACCTGACGGGCGATACGCTGCATGTGATGGGCTGGCAAGACGACCAGCTGGTGGCCTACGCCCGCATCCTCGACCCCGAGTCCCAGGGCGGTGACGTAGTGATCGGCCGCGTAATCGTTGCCGTCGAAGGCCGCGGGCAAAAGCTTGGGCATACCCTGCTTGAACAGGCCCTGAAAAATATCGAAGAGTACTGGGCGGGGCAGCCCGTATTCCTGTCCGCCCAAGCGCACCTGCAACCCTTTTACGAGCAACACGGGTTCAACACCCAGGGCGAGATCTACCTAGAAGACAACATCCCGCACATCGGCATGCGCCTGACATCTCAGGGGTAACCCAGCACCTGCTTGATCTGCACCAGATGCCCAGCGACCCAGTTTTTGTCCACCGGCCCCCAGTTGCGGATCAGGTAGCGTCCGGCATGGTTGCGGGCGCCATCCTGCTGTTCAAATTCGCAGATGATGTCCAGATCGGCCAGGGCAGCAATGGTGTCCTGGGCGGTACGACGCGGCATGCCGGTGACTTCGGTCAAGGCAGGCACGCTGCTGGCGATCTGGCTATCGATCAACCAGGCCACATACAAGCGCCGGTAAAAGCTGCTTTTGGTTTTGCTGACTTCCATTCAGAACTCCTGCCCGTCTATACGGGTCCGCTCCCACACATAAAGTAAGTGTCAGGTTTTGCCCTGCATATCCCGCCACGTGAGGTACACCCGCAGGTCGAACTCCAGTTGGTGATAACCCGGCAGCATGTGCTCACACAGTTTGTAGAACGCCTTGTTGTGGTCTGACTCTTTCAAGTGGGCCAGCTCGTGGACCACGATCATCTTCAAAAACTCGGGCGCCGCTTCCTTGAACAGCGAGGCCACGCGCAGTTCCTTTTTAGCCTTGAGCTTGCCGCCCTGAACCCGTGAAATAGCAGTATGCAAACCCAGCGCACGGTGGGTCAGGTCGAGCCTGTTATCAAACAGCACCTTGTCAAAGGATGGCGCATTGCGCAGGTATTCCTGTTTGAGCTCCTGAGCGTAGGCATACAGGGCCTTGTCGCTTTGCACGGCATGACGCTGTGGATAACGCTCGCTCAGGTAACTGCCCAGCTGGTTGCGCTCGATCAATTGGCGCACCTGCTCTTGCAAGGTCTGGGGGTAAGCCTGGAGGTATTTGAGCACAGTCATGGGGCGCCAACGCACAGCGTAAAAGTGCGCCAGTGTAGCGAATTCGATCCCCGGGCGCCCACGTCAGACTTTTACGCTGCCAAAAGGCAGACGCTTCCGAGAAAACACGATGCACACAAGCGCTGCTTGCGACCCGCAAACTCACAGGGCTATCTTCACCAGTCGCCGATGCTCCCCCGTGGAAGAAACATGAAAAAGCCGACGCCCGACGATCCCAAAGCCATTCACACTCCCCGGGATGATCATCAGCACGATGAAACCACCCGGCTTATTCTCGACGCCCTGCTTCAGGCCCCGCCCGTTTGCCTGGAAAACCTCAAACCCACCCGTGCACTAAGGGCAGGCAAGCAATCACCCTTTGCCGTGCTGCCTGATATCCGTGCAATCGAAGCGCTGTCCCATGTGTCGCTGATGCTCAAAAGCGCAGAAGAGGTCTCGGATGAAATCACCGCATACGCCAGCGGCATAGAGCGTGGGCTGGTGTGGTCGCTGGTGCATTCGGTGGAGATGTCCCGATCACTGGTGGACTCACTGCTCAGGGCCAATGGTGTTGATCCAGAGTTGCTAAAGGCACAACCGTCAACCTGGCCCTGCGCGAAGCAGGCTGGCAAGGGGGGGCTTTAATTCCTCCAAAAAAAAACGCCCCGATCAGATCGAGGCGTTTTTTGGTCGGGCCGGTCAGGCGGCAATCGACAGTTTGAGCTTGTTCATCGCGCTTTTTTCCAGCTGACGAATCCGCTCGGCTGACACGTTGTACTTCTGCGCCAGGTCGTGCAGCGTGGCTTTTTCTTCAGCCAGCCAGCGCTGATACAGAATGTCACGGCTGCGGTCGTCCAGCACTTCCAGCGCTTCGTGAAGGTTGCTGGTGGAGTTGTCGGTCCAGTCAGCATCTTCCAGTTGGCGCGCCGGGTCATACCGGTGGTCTTCCAGGTAGTTGGCTGGCGACTGGAACGCACTGTCGTCGTCAGCTTCGGCTGCCGGGTCGAACGCCATATCATGACCGGTCAGGCGGCTTTCCATCTCGCGCACTTCGCGAGGCTCTACGCCGAGGCTTTCAGCCACACGATGCACTTCATCGTTGTTCAACCAGGCCAGACGTTTTTTCTGGCTGCGCAGGTTGAAGAACAATTTGCGCTGAGCCTTGGTGGTCGCAACTTTCACGATCCGCCAGTTGCGCAGGATAAATTCGTGGATCTCTGCCTTGATCCAGTGCACCGCAAAAGATACCAGACGCACACCCATTTCAGGGTTGAAGCGTTTGACCGCCTTCATCAGGCCGACGTTGCCTTCCTGGATCAGGTCAGCCTGAGCCAGGCCATAGCCCGAATAACTACGGGCAATGTGTACAACAAAACGCAGGTGGGCGAGCACCATCTGCCGAGCCGCCCCCAAATCCT
Source organism: Pseudomonas bubulae (assembly GCF_900618535.1). Classification (GTDB taxonomy): domain Bacteria; phylum Pseudomonadota; class Gammaproteobacteria; order Pseudomonadales; family Pseudomonadaceae; genus Aquipseudomonas; species Aquipseudomonas bubulae. Next base: position 221,075 of record NZ_UYJA01000004.1, read on the forward strand.
GCTCATAATAGAGACTCTCGGCCAGTTCACGCTCCTGCTCCGGTGTCAGCAATGGAATGCTGTTCACCGTATTGACATAGGCCTCGAGGTTCGCACCAGGGACCAACGCATACGCAGGTTGCAAAGAAGTGGTCATACGAAAAAACCTCCGTCTCACATAACTCGTGCAGTTCAGCACTGCGAAAGTTGACCGGAAACCTGGAAAAAAGTTCCCAAAAAAAGCTGAAAAGGTCAACAGGCAAAAAGAAAACTATTTAGGCGAAAGCTCACGTAAGTGACGCGCAACTGCAATCCATGCACCGATATACCCTAACAGCACCGCGCCAAGCAAGAGAGACAGACCATCGGCTACCGGCACACCCGCCAAGGCAAAATTGCTGCCGTACAAGCCAGCCAGCCCCACCACCGCGTCGTTAAGCCAGTTCAGGCCGAATGCCAAAACGCCCCAGGATAAAACTCCCGCACCAAAGCCATAGAGCGCACCCATATAAAGAAAGGGCCTGCGCACATAGCTGTCAGTACCGCCGACCAGCTTGATGACTTCGATTTCGATGCGACGATTCTCGATATGCAAACGAATCGTATTACCGATAACCAGCAGCAAAGCTGAAACCAGCAACACCGTCAAGCCAAACACAAAACGGTCACCCAATTTCAGGATTGCCGCCAGACGTTCGACCCAGACTAGATCAAGTTGCGCCTGTTGCACCTTCGGCAACTGCGCAAGGCGTTCGCGAAGGGCTTCAAGCGTCGCTTTATCGACTTCTGCCGGGGTTACCAGGACCACACCGGGCAACGGGTTATCGGGCAACTCTTTAAGCGCTTCGCCCAGCCCTGACTGCTGCTGGAACTCTTCGAGTGCCTTTTCGCGGCTGATAAATTCCGCGTCAGCCACCCCTGCCATACCTTTTATCTGATCGCTGAGATTTTCACCCTGCTGGCTGCTGGCATCCATCTGCAGATACAGCGAAATCTGTGCTGCACGCTGCCAGGAACCACCCAGGCGCTCGACGTTGTTAAGCAACAACGACAGGCCCATCGGCAGACTCAAGGCAACCGCCATCACCAGGCAGGTAAAAAAGCTGCCAATCGGCTGCTTGCCAAGGCGCTTCAGGCTGTCGAGCAGACTGGCCCGGTGAGCCTCAACCCAGGCGTGAAACAACATGGCGAAGGTCGGGCCATCGTCATCATCGTGTTTTTTCTTCGGCGGCTGCGGGTCGGCAGCCTTTGGAGCTACGCGCTCGGATACTTTGGAACTGCGGGTGGCACTCATTGCGCGGCCTCCCCGTCACCGATCAGACGTCCGCGCTGCAAGGTCAGCATGCGATGGCGCATGCGTGCGATCAGCGCCAGGTCATGACTGGCAATCAGTACGCTGGTGCCCAAGCGGTTGATGTCTTCAAATACGCCCATGATTTCCGCCGCCAGACGCGGGTCGAGGTTACCGGTGGGTTCATCGGCCAGCAGCAAGGCCGGGCGATGCACGATGGCGCGGGCAATGCCTACACGCTGTTGCTGACCCGTGGATAAGTCACCCGGGTACAGGTCGGTCTTGTCCGACAGCGCTACGCGCTCCAGCGCCGAGTCGACACGCTTGGCGACTTCAGCCTTGGACAGGCCGAGAATTTGCAGCGGCAGGGCGACGTTGTTGAACACTGTGCGGTCAAACAGCAACTGGTGGTTCTGGAAAACCACACCGATCTGGCGACGTAAAAAAGGGATCTGCGCGTTGCTGATTTGCCCCAAGTCCTGCCCCGCCAGTAGCAATTTGCCGCTGGTCGGGCGTTCCATCGCCAGCAACAGGCGCAACAGCGTGCTTTTACCTGCGCCGGAGTGGCCGGTCACAAAAAGGAATTCGCCTCGACGGACCCGAAAGCTCAGCTCGTGCAGGCCCACGTGTCCATTTGGATAGCGCTTACCGACCTGCTCGAAACGAATCATGGACGCTCCCGCTCCGCAAACAGAGCCTGGACAAAGGGTTCGGACTCAAAATCACGCAAATCATCGATGCCTTCACCCACACCGATAAAGCGGATAGGAATATTGAATTGCTTGGCCAGGGCGAAAATCACCCCGCCTTTGGCCGTGCCATCGAGCTTGGTCAGCGCCAGACCCGTGAGGGCAACGGTCTGATCAAACTGCTTGGTCTGGTTGATAGCGTTCTGCCCGGTACCGGCATCGAGCACCAACAGCACTTCGTGGGGAGCGTCTTCGTCAAGCTTGCCCATGACCCGGCGAACTTTCTTGAGTTCTTCCATCAGGTTGTCTTTGGTATGCAGGCGACCGGCGGTATCGGCGATCAATACGTCGATGCCACGGGCCTTGGCAGCTTGCACAGCGTCAAAAATCACCGACGCCGAATCCGCGCCAGTGTGCTGGGCAATGACCGGGATATGGTTGCGCTCGCCCCACACTTGCAGCTGCTCGACGGCGGCCGCACGGAAGGTATCACCGGCAGCCAGCATGACTTTCTTGCCTTCAAGCTGCAGTTTTTTCGCCAGTTTGCCGATGGTGGTGGTTTTACCCGCGCCGTTGACGCCTACCACCAGAATCACGAATGGCTTGTTTTGCGATTCGATTTTCAGCGGTTGCTCCACCGGCTTGAGCATGGCCGCCAGCTCGTCCTGCAGCGACTTGTAGAGTGCATCGGCATCGGTCAGTTGCTTGCGCGCGACCTTCTGCGTCAGGTTCTTGATGATCACCGAGGTTGCTTCAACACCCACGTCGGCGGTCAACAGTCGGGTTTCGATCTCTTCGAGCAGATCGTCATCAATGGCTTTTTTGCCCAGAAACAGGCTGGCCATGCCTTCGCCAATGCTGGCGCTGGTCTTGGACAAGCCTTGCTTGAGACGAGCGAAAAAGCCTGTTTTTTGCTCGGGGGGCGCAACTGGCGCGGGGGCCGGGGCCTCGACCAACGGGGCTGGGGCAGCCACCACAGGCGCAGGTGCAGGTGCAGGTGCGACGACGGCAACTGGCTCTGGCTCTGGCTCTGGCTCTGGCTCTGGCTCTGGCTCTGGCTCAACAACAGTCTCGACCACCGCAAGCGCTTCAACAACAGGCTCGGGCTCGGGGATCGGCGGCACGATATGCGGTGCCTGCACATCCTCGACAAGCGCCACCGGTTCTTCGGCGACAGGCAAGTGCGGCCACGGTGCCGGCTCGGCGGCCAATTCAACCGCAGGCTCGGCGGCAACCACGACCACTTCGGGCGCGGCCTCGACCTCCACCGGAGTGGCCTCAACCAGCGTCTCAGGGATGATTTCGGGCGCAGGCGCGGGTTGTTCCACGACAGTTTCCTGCGGCTTTCTGCGCAGCCATCCGAACAGGCCTTTTTTCTCGCCAGCCGCAGCTGGGGTCTTCTTGTCGTCGTTGGAACCAAACATGGAGGACGGCTATCTCATCGTAGCGACGCGCCACTGTGGCGCCCCGGCAAATAATATTCGGTGTGAAACAGACTGTAATTTTGTCAGCTTGTTCGCACGCAACTGTATTCAGAGGGTAAAACACACCTCGTAAACTTCGTCTTAACTCGGGTCTGTCACGGGAAAGTCGGCAAAAATGCGAAATTTACCGGTATACATCCACACTTCCAAGCGGGCTCCTATACTGCCCGATCAAACGTCGTCTGATCGTCAAAGGCCTGATAGGCGTGGCCGCCAGTAAAACGGATCAGTATCCTAGCACCTCCTCACCCGCAGACGCTAAGGCCGAGCGGGTAGCCCAACAGGTTAAAAAACGAATGAATCTAGCCCGCCGCGCTGCTGGCCTGTTGCTCAGCACAGTTTTATTACCGCTTTCGGCCCTGGCGGCCGAACCGCAGCCCACCCACGAGTTCCGCCTGGACAACGGCCTCAAGGTCATCGTGCGCGAAGACCATCGCGCCCCGGTGGTGGTCTCCCAGGTCTGGTACAAAGTGGGTTCCAGCTACGAAACCCCTGGCAAGACCGGCCTGTCCCACGCGCTTGAGCACATGATGTTCAAGGGCAGCAACAAGGTCGGTCCCGGCGAAGCCTCGTTGATCCTGCGCGACCTTGGCGCCCAGGAAAACGCCTTCACCAGCGACGACTACACCGCCTACTACCAGGTACTGGCCCGTGACCGCCTGGGCGTGGCCTTTGAGCTTGAGGCCGACCGCATGGCCAGCCTTCGCTTGCCGCCCGAAGAATTCAAGCGCGAGATCGAAGTCATCAAGGAAGAGCGCCGCCTGCGCACCGACGACCAGCCCATGAGCAAAGCCTACGAGCTGTTCAGCGCCATGGCCTTCCCTTCCAGCGGCTACCACACCCCGACCATCGGCTGGATGGTCGACCTGGAGCGCATGAGCGTTGGCGAACTGCGCGCATGGTATGAAGAGTGGTATGCCCCCAACAACGCCACTTTGGTGGTGGTCGGTGACGTCACCCCGGATGAAGTCAAAGCCCTGGCCCAGCGTTACTTTGGCAAGGTGCAAAAACGCGAGATACCTGTCGCCAAAATCCCGCTGGAACTGCCGACCCCTGGCGAACGCCTGCTCAAGATCCACGTCCAGACCCAACTGCCAAGCTTGATGCTGGGCTTTAACGTGCCCAGCGTTGCCACGGCCAAGGACCCGATCACCGCCAATGCCCTGCGCCTGATTTCCGCGCTGCTGGACGGCGGCTACAGCGCACGCATGCCGACGCAGCTGGAGCGGGGCGAAGAACTGGTCTCCGGTGCATCGTCCAGCTACAACGCCTTCACCCGTGGTGACAGCCTGTTCATGCTTTCGGCGATGCCCAACAGCCAGAAGAAAGTCACCATGGCCCAGGCCGAGGCAGGCTTGTGGCGCTTGCTCGATGACCTGAAAAAGACCCCGCCGACCACTGAAGAGCTTGAACGTGTGCGTGCCCAGGTAATTGCCGGACTGGTCTACGAGCGCGACTCGATCACCAGCCAGGCCACTTCGATCGGCCAGCTGGAAACCGTCGGCCTGTCGTGGAAGCTGATGGACTCAGAACTGGCCGACCTGCAGAAGGTCACCCCGGCCGATATCCAGCAGGCTGCCCGCACCTATTTCACTCGCGACCGTCTCAGCGTTGCCCATGTACTGCCCGAGGAGAAAACCCATGAGTGAGCGTAAAGGCCCCCGCTACGCCCTGCTTGGTCTGAGCGCCGCCATACTGGTGGGTGCACTCGGCTACTTTTTTACCAACCCGCAGCAATCGGTCGCCAGCCAGGCACTGGACCAGGCCAAGAGCGAGCACAAGCTCGAATCCCTGGCCGAGCTGGACGGCAAGGCGCCCAGCCACCGTGCGCTGAACGTGCAAACCTGGAAAACCGCCGAAGGCTCCAAAGTGCTGTTCGTCGAAGCACGGCAATTGCCGATGTTCGACCTGCGCCTGACCTTCGCCGCTGGCAGCAGCCAGGACGAAAACACCCCGGGCCTGGCCCTGCTGACCAACGCCATGCTCAACGAAGGTGTAGCGGGTAAAGATGTGGGCGCCATCGCCCAGGGCTTTGAAGGCCTGGGCGCGGACTTCGGCAATGGCGCATATCGCGACATGGCCGTGGCCTCGCTGCGCAGCCTGAGCGATGTAGATAAACGCACACCTGCGCTCAACCTGTTCGCCGAGGTGGTGGGCAAACCCACCTTCCCGGCCGACTCCCTGGCGCGGATCAAGAACCAGTTGCTCGCCAGCTTCGAGTTTCAGAAACAAAACCCCGGCAAACTGGCCAGCGACGAACTGTTCAAGCGCCTGTACGGTAACCACCCGTATGCCCACGCCAGTGATGGCAATGCCCAAAGCATCGCCGCGATCACCATTGACCAGCTCAAGGCCTTTCACAACAAGGCCTACACCGCAGGCAACGCCGTGATTGCGATTGTTGGCGACCTGTCGCGTGCCGAAGCCGAAGCCATTGCAGCCCAGGTATCTGCCGCACTGCCCAAAGGCCCGGCAGTGGCCAAGACCGTGCAACCAAGCGAGCCCAAGGCTGGTCAAACCCATATCGAGTTCCCGTCCAAACAAACCCACCTGCTGCTGTCGCAGCTGGGCATTGACCGTGACGATCCCGACTATGCCGCACTGGCATTGGGCAACAGCATTCTGGGCGGTGGCGGTTTCGGTACGCGCCTGATGACCGAAGTGCGTGAAAAGCGCGGCCTGACCTACGGCGTGTACTCCGGCTTCAGCCCGATGCAGGCTCGCGGCCCGTTCATGATCAACCTGCAAACCCGCGCCGAACTGAGCGAAGGTACGCTCAAACTGGTGCAAGACATTTTGGCCGACTACCTGAAAAATGGTCCGACGCAAAAAGAACTCGACGATGCCAAGCGTGAACTGGCTGGCAGCTTCCCGCTGTCCACGGCCAGCAACGCCGCCATCGTCGGCCAACTTGGCGCAATGGGCTTTTATGATTTGCCCCTGGATTACCTGGAAACCTTCATGCAGAAGTCCCAGGACCTGACCACCGAACAGGTCAAGGACGCCATGAACAAGCACCTGAGCGCCGACAAAATGGTCGTAGTGACCGCCGGCCCGACCGTGCCGCAAAAACCACTGCCACCTCCTACCGACAAACCTTCAGAGCAACCTCTTGGGGTTCCGGAGCATTAATGGCAAAGCCAAAAAACACATCGCACTCAGGTGCTGGTCAGTTACGCATCATTGGCGGGGAATGGCGCAGCCGCAAGCTGGACTTCCCCCATGTAGAGGGCCTGCGCCCGACGCCAGATCGCGTGCGTGAAACCCTGTTCAACTGGTTGGCCCCCTATATCGGCGGCGCCAGGGTACTGGACGTTTTCGCCGGCAGCGGCGCACTGTTCCTTGAAGCCATGTCCCGCGGCGCAGCCAAGGGCGTGGCACTGGACAGCAACCGCGATGCGATCTCCAACATCCGCGAGAACATGGGCATTCTGCGCTGCACTGTCGGCGAAGTTCAGCAGACTGACGCCCTGCGTTATCTGGACACCACGCCAAGCACAACCTTTGACGTGGTATTCCTCGACCCGCCGTTCAACAAGGACCTGCTCAAACCTGCTTGTGATCTGCTCGAGCAACGCGGCTGGCTGGCTGAAGACGCCTGGGTTTACACCGAAAGCGAGTTGCGCCCGTCAGAGCTGGGCTTGCCTGCCAACTGGCGCCTGCATCGCGAGCAAAAAGCCGGCGGCGTGAACTACGCCCTGTGGCAACGCGAAGCCACTCAAGCCTGATGAACCTGTAGTCGCTGCCGCAGGCTGCGATCAAGCCCGGAGGGGTCGCTTTTTCAAAAGCGAAGGCCCTTCGGTCCTTATCGCAGCCTGCGGCAGCGGCTACAGATTTTTGCGGTACAAGGTATCTATGTACCGCCCGCCTCTCCCCTCTCAAGCCCAATCTGTTCTGACGATAAACAGTCAGGACACCCACCATGAAACACCCCCTTGCCGGGCTGGCTCTCGGCTTTATGTTGCAACCGCTGATGGCCCTGGCCAGCAGCCAACCCTCCACTCAACATTTCACCCTGGATAACGGCCTCAAGGTTATCGTTCACGAAGACCACCGTGCAGCCGTGGTTCACTCACAGCTCTGGTATCGGGTCGGCTCAAGCTATGAGCCCCCAGGCCAATCCGGGTTGTCCCACGCCCTTGAACACATGATTTTCAAAGGCAGCAGCAAACTTTGTCCGGCCGAGTCAGACCACATCTTTCAAAGCCTGGGCGCAACGGACAATGCGGCGACGCAAAATGACGCCACCATTTTCTTTCAAACCCTGCCCCCCCATGCCCTGGCAGTCGCACTTGAAGTGATGGCAGACCAGATGAGCACTGCACACCTGTCCGCTGCTCATTGGGCCGGTGAGCGCGAAGTCATCAAAAGCGAACGCAGCGAAAGCGTCGACAACGACCCCCATCAGCGCGCACTTGAACTGCCACGTCGCCTGGCATTCCTGACCAGCGCTTCCGGCAGCCCGGTCATCGGCTGGATGCACGACCTCGAACGCATGCACATCGATGAACTCAAGCACTGGTATAGAAGCTGGTATGCGCCCAATAACGCCACCCTGATCATCGTCGGCGATATCGACACCGAGCAGGTCAAGGCCCTGGCCACACGCTACTTCGGCCCGATTGCCTCACGCGAGCTACCTGTGATCAAGGCCCCGCTCGAACTGGCAGCTCCCGGTGAGCGCACCATGACTCAGTACATCGATCATCAAATCCCGAACCTGAGCATGACGTTCAACGTGCCAAGCCTGCACACCCAGACCGACCCACGTTCAGCTCCAGCACTGGAGCTGCTCAGCGAGTTGCTCGGTGGCGGCGACAGTTCAGAACTCAAAAGCAGATTGTGGCGCGGCGAGGAATTGCTGATCAGCGTCGGCTCACATTACAGCAGCATCAGCCGCGGTGATGAGCTGTTCAGCATCGACGCCACCCTCAACCTTAAAAAGATGAAACCGCTGAGCGAGGTTCAAGAACGGATTTGGGCCGTGATCGACTCAGTGAAAAAAACACCCCCCTCCGGCAGTGACCTTGAACGCGCCCGTACGCGGATCATTGCACGGCATGTTTTCAGCCGTGATGACCTGCAAAGCCTGGCTCTGTATCTCGGTGAACTGGACATTGCGGGCTTGTCGCCAGAGGACGACGAAAAGCGCATGCAGATATTGGCGAAAATCACCCCTGAAGATATCCAGCTCGCCGCTCAAACGTTCCTGACCCACGACCGCTTGACCCTCAGCTATGTACTGCCCAAGGAGGCGCGCCATGAATAAGCCTCACGCAATCGCAGCCAGCCGCGCCTTGCGCGTCGCTACGCTGCTGTTCACCCTTGCCTGTGTCTGCGTGCAAGCCAGAGCACAAGAACCACAAGCACGACTGCAATCGCTGCTTGAGTTGAGCACTGCCGTGCCTGCCACCCGCCTGCCGACAATCAAGGCCTGGAAACTGAGCCAAAACACCAAAGTCCTGTTTGTCGAAAGCCACACTTTGCCTATGATCGATGTGCAAATCACCTTTGCCGCGGGCAGCAATCAGGATGGCGATACACCCGGCCTGGCAGCGACTGTACTGAGCCTGTTTAACGAAGGCTCGACGCTCAAGGACGCCAACGCACTGGCCAAAGGGTTTGATAGCCTGGGCGTGGATCTGGGTAACGGTATCGATAAAGAGCGGAGTTTCTTCACCCTGCGCAGCTTGAGCGCCCCGCACATCCGCGAACCCGCCATGCAGTTGTTCACCGAGATGCTCGCCCAACCGGGCTTTACCGTCGAAGGCCAGCGACGGGTCAAAAACGAACTGTTCACCAAACTCAAAATAAACCACGAAGACCCACACGCTCTTGCACGGATGCAGATCTACAACGAACTCTATCCGGGGCAACCTTACACCCGCTCCGACTTCGGCTCGGTCGAGAGCCTGGAGCGCATAGATGAATCACACCTAAGGGCCTTTTACCGTCGCGCCTACACTGCTGCCAACGCACAGATCGTGATCGTCGGCGACCTGACCCTGCAACAGGCGCAGAGCCTCAGCCGCTCACTGGCCAATGCCTTGCCCGCCGGACCAGCACTCGCTGAAAGACACTCGGTGCCTGCCCCGCTGCCCCATGGCAAAACCCTGCATATCGAAGATGAAGCAACCCATACCGTACTGATGCTGGCACAGAATGCCTTGCCCAATCAGCACCCTGACGGGGTAGCGATCCGGGCCGGGCATATTATTTTCAGCCATATCCTCAACAGGCAGTTAAGGGAGGAGCGCAGCATCACCTATGGCGTGCTATCGCAAATTCCCCATGCGCAGGGACCAACCCCCTGGATCATCAGCCTCAATACCCCCTCGCGCTACAGCCAAAGCGCCCTGGTTCATATCAAAGCCCTGTTTGCCCAGTACCTGCAGGACGGACCCAGCGAAACCGAACTGGACGACATCAAGCAGTTCCTGCTGCGGGCGCTGCCACAGCTCACGGCCAGCAACCTGGATATGCGCAACGAACTGTCCATCATCAACCGCTTTAACCAGCCCCTGGCCTTCAACTACAAGATCCAACAGATTCAAGCCTTGACCAGTGAGCAGATCAAAGCGGCGATGAACCGTCACTTCACGACTGACGGCTGGGTCGGCGTAACCGTCGGCCCCAGTGTTGCTCAACTGCCCCTGCCCAAGGTGATGGTGCCAGAAACGACGATGGCACAAAGTTGTATGCCTGCCATCAGATAACCCCGGCACCCGCACGCAACACTTGGGTGTCGGGCCCTGATGTGGCAATTTAGACATCCGCCGTACCTGTTACTCGATGAGAACCTCCGTGCCTTTTCCAGCCAGTCATGCTTCACCCCTCAAGCCTTTTACTCCGGCTACGGGTCTGGGCAACCCCCATGTCCAGACGCTATGGGGGCCGTTGTGGCGTACCAAGCCGGTCATTGAACATCGACGTGAACGTATCTGGCTAAAGGATGGCGATTTTCTCGATCTGGACTGGCACGGCACACCCTCAGACCATGCGCCGGTGGTACTGGTGCTGCACGGCCTGACCGGCTCGTCGGGCTCTCACTATGTACTGGGGCTGCAAACCGCCCTCGCCGCACGCGGCTGGACCAGCGCCGCACTGAACTGGCGAGGGTGCTCGGGCGAACCCAATTTACTGGCCCGCAGTTATCACTCAGGGGCCAGCGAAGACCTGGCCGAGGCAGTGGCCCATTTACGTGCCGCACATCCGCTGGCCCCCTTGTATGCCGTAGGCTATTCGCTGGGGGGCAATGTGCTGCTCAAGTATCTGGGCGAAAGCGGCAGCGACAGCGGGTTGCAAGGCGCTGTCGCGGTATCGGTGCCGTTCCGGCTTGACCAGTGTGCCGACCGGATCGGTATGGGATTTTCCAGGGTCTATCAAGCTCACTTCATGCGCGAGATGCTGGCTTACGTCAAAGACAAAAAACATCGATTCCAGCTCGATGCCCAACACGAAGGTCTGGCCAGCCTGACCAGGCTTGGCTCGGTCGAAGCCCTGAGCAAAATGCGCACCTTCTGGGAGTTCGATGACCGCGTAACGGCACCTCTTAACGGCTATCTGAATGTCGATGACTACTACCGTCGCGCCTCCAGCCGCTACTTCCTCGGCGCCATCCACACGCCGACGCTGATTATCCAGGCCATGGACGATCCGTTCGTGTTCAAGCACAGCATCCCCGACACCAGCGAGCTGTCAGCCTGCACGCAACTGGAGTTGCACACCAGGGGCGGGCATGTCGGATTTCTGGAGGGCTCCCCAAGAAAACCGGGCTATTACCTTGAACGAAGAATTCCGCAATGGCTGGCCGCACTGCGGCTTGAATCTGCGTAATGGACGTAGAACAGGGTGAGTCGATCCGTTTCTGGCAAACACCCCCCCTGACGGGTGTCGAACTGCTGACGGCACGTTATATCGAACATCGCTTTGTGCCCCATGTGCATGATGGTTTTGTGATCGGCATGATCCTCGAAGGCGCCCAGCGCTATCGCTATCGCGGCGCCGAGCATCTGGCTGCCACCGGTACGCTGGTGCTGATCAACCCGGACGAAGTCCATAACGGTCACAAAGGTCATGATGCGGGCTGGCGTTACCGGGCTTTTTACCCGGACAACGTGCAAATTCAGCAGTTGCTGGAAGAACTGGAACTGCCCGCCACCCACTTGCCGACCTTCAATGACACATTGCTGTACGACTGCGACCTGTTTCGCGGGTTATTCCAGCTACATCAATTGCTCGAAGGGCCGGAGACTGCGCTGCAGCAGCAAACCGCATGGCGTCAGATGATGCTTGCCCTGCTCAACCGCCATGCCCGCCTGCCACTACCAGCCAAGCCCGGGGTCGAACACCGCGCTGTAAGCCGTGCCAAGGAAGTACTGCAAGCCCGGCTGGCAGAGCCACCCTCACTGGAAGAACTCGCCGCCGCAGTCAATCTGTCGCCATTCCACTTTGCCCGCGTATTTCAGCGCGCCACCGGCATGCCACCGCACACCTGGTTGATGCAACAGCGTATCGCCCATGCCAGAGCCTTGCTGCAACAAGGCTGTTTGCCACTCCAGGTGGCGACGCAACTGGGCTTTGCCGACCAGAGCCACCTGAACCGGCAATTCAAGAAAGTCTATGGTGTTGGCCCCGGTGCATACCGGTTGGCCAGTGTCGGCACCCCTTAAGCCAACTGGCTCAATCGCCAGTAGCAATGCCCCGCGCAGGATCATTGATCCACTCGCTCCACGAACCCGCATAAAGCTTGCCTAGCGGATAACCCGCCAAGCCCAATGCAAAAAGGTTGTGACACGCCGTCACCCCGGAGCCGCAATAGGCAACCAGCTCCTCGGGAGAGCGGCCGGCAAGTTTTTCGGCAAAGCGCTGCTTGAGCTGCGCCGCAGGCAAAAAGCGCCCCGTAGGATCCAGGTTTTCGCTGAAGGCGGCACATTGCGCGCCCGGAATATGCCCGGCGATCGGGTCAATCGGCTCGACCTCACCTCGAAAACGCGGCTGGGCACGGGCATCGATCAGGGTCAGTCCCGGCTTGGTCAGGCGCTTTTGCAATTGTTCGGCGCTCAGCAGCATATGGCTGTCGGGTTTGCCTTCGAAAGTGCCACGCAAGGTCGGTGACGCATCCAGGCTCAGTGGGAAGCCCGCGGCATGCCAGGCCTTGAGACCACCATCAAGGATAAATACACCCTCGCGCTTGCCCAGCCAGGTCAGCAACCACCATGCCCGGGCCGCAAAAGCACCCGGGCCGTCGTCATACAACACCACATCGCTGTCGGCATTGATGCCCCAGGCCTGCAGACGCTCAACCAGAGTACGTGGATCGGGCAATGGATGACGACCGGTCACACCTTTGATTACAGGCCCGCTCAGGTCGCGTTCGAGATCGGCAAATTGCGCGCCGGCAATATGCCCCTCGGCATAACTGCAACGGCCGTAGTCCGGGTCTTCGAGGGCAAAGCGGCAATCCAGGATAACCAGGCCGGGCTGCGCCTGACGTTCATTCAGGGCATGAGGGCTGATCAGTTGCGCAACGGGCATAGTGAACTCCTGTGAGGGGGTGAAATGCAGTTATTGAACGTACAACGCGTGTTCCAGAGGGACGTAGTATTCCTTGATCAACTCATCGATGGCTTCACGTGCCTGGTCGGTAACAAAACCTGATTCCAGCACCAGCAGTTGGTACACACCGCGCTTGATGGCCTGCTCGCTGAGCTGGTCACTGTTTTCACGGGTGGCGCATAAAAAACCTACCCAGGAGGTGAGAATAATCCATGCATTCAGGCTCAGGGATTCAATTTGCCGGGGGCTCATGCACAAGATTTCGGCCTCGACAAAGCCAGCGTATATGGCCTGGGCCTGTGTGAGGCAGTGCTGGGAAAAACGTCGATAGCGGATGGCCAGTTCCGTGTCGCTGTGCAATAAATGCTCGATATCTCGATACAAAAAACGGTAGCGCCACATGGCATCCAGCAGTTGCTGCAGGTAGTGGTGCTTGTCGGCAACGGTTGGCAAACGCCCGTGGGGAGGGTGCAAAAAGCTCAATACCAGCGCTTCGTACTCGCTGAACAAGACCGCGATAATCGCCTGCTTGTTGGGGAAGTGGTAGTACAGATTACCGGGCGAAATTTCCATATGGGCCGCAATGTGATTAGTGCTCACACTGCGTTCGCCCAACTGGTTGAAAAGCTCCAGGCTGCTGTTGGCGATGCGCTGACTGGTTTTTAGTCGTATGGCCATGGGCTTGCGCTTAAATTAAAAACGAAAGGCATCTTACGGCCTAACCTTGAATCGATAAACAACACGGGGCAGACCTTCAATTGACAGGTTAGAGCACAAGCTCTAAAAACATAGTGCTCTTCTACGATAAATACCGATAAAAACTGCCTGGAGCCATCATGCCTGTCGACAGCACTCACACTCACGACGCCCCGGTTCAACCGGACGCTCTCCAGTCCTTGCTCGACAAGCAGCGCCAGGCCTATGCCGCTCATCCATTCCCGCCACTTGCGCAGCGCCAGCAATGGCTCAAAAGCCTGCGCCAGCTGTTGAGCCGCGAGCGCGAGGTGCTGATCGATGCCATCAGCCAGGATTTCACCCATCGCAGCCCGGACGAGACCCTGTTTGCCGAATTGATGCCGTGCTTGCACAGCATTGATTATGCCCTCAAACACCTTAAGCGCTGGATGAAACCTTCCTCACGCAGCGTAGGCATGATGTTCGCGCCCGCCAGTGCCAAAGTGATGTATCAGCCGCTGGGGGTTGTGGGAATTATTGTGCCGTGGAACTACCCGCTGTATCTGGCCATCGGCCCGTTGGTTGGCGCATTGGCTGCCGGCAACCGGGTCATGCTCAAGCTCAGCGAGTTCACCCCGGTCACCGGGCACTGGCTCAAGGATTTGCTGGGGCGGATCTTCCCCGAAGACATGGTTGCGGTGGTACTGGGCGAGGCAGATGTGGCGGTGGCGTTCTCCGGGCTGGCGTTCGATCACTTGCTGTTCACCGGTTCCACCCATGTGGGCAAACGGGTGATGCGTGCAGCTTCTGAAAACCTGACGCCCGTAACACTGGAGCTGGGTGGTAAATCTCCCGCTATCGTGTCGGCCGATGTACCGCTCAAAGACGCTGCCCAGCGCATCGCCTGGGGCAAAACACTCAACGCCGGGCAAACCTGTATCGCTCCGGATTATGTGCTGGTACCCCAGGATCGGGTAGACGGCTTCGTCGATGCCTACCGCCAGGCCGTTCACAGCTTTTATCCGACCCTCATCGATAACCCGGACTACACCGCAATTATCAATGACCGGCAGCTGGCGCGCCTTGAACGGCTGCAAACCGACGCCACCCTCAAGGGCGCACGGTTGATCCCGCTGTATGAACAGGGCCAGGGGCGGCGCATGCCCCATACGCTGGTGCTGGATGTAAACGACGAGATGCACGTCATGCAGGACGAAATCTTCGGCCCTCTACTACCCGTTGTGCCCTACTCCAATCTGGATCAGGCAATGGCCTACATCAACCGTAGACCCCGCCCTCTGGCACTGTATTACTTCGGCTACAACAAAGCCGAGCAACAGAGGGTTATCCACACCACTCACTCGGGCGGGGTCAGCATCAACGAAACGTTGTTGCATGTGGCTATCGACGACCTGCCTTTTGGCGGCGTCGGGCATTCAGGCATGGGGCATTACCACGGCCACGAAGGTTTCCTGACCTTCAGCAAAGCCAAGGGCGTGCTGTGCAAACAGCGCCTGAACAGCTCGCCGATGATCTATCCGCCTTATGACCGGCAACTGGTACGCATGATCCAGAAGCTGTTTATCCGCTAACGGGCTTTATCGAAAAACTGGCGAGCCTACTGGGCCAACGCCTGAAAAAATCATGAAAAAGCAGTAAATTCGTCGCGTCTATAGTGCTTTCTTCTGCGAATGGCGACTTGGCCGACCGGGAATGCTGCGATACCATCCGACTCCCCAACGGATTCCCGCCAGGACGACGCGATGAACCGAGTGTTGTACCCAGGTACATTCGACCCTATTACCAAGGGCCATGGCGATCTGGTCGAACGCGCTTCGCGCCTGTTTGACCACGTGATCATTGCTGTCGCTGCCAGCACCAAGAAAAACCCGCTATTCCCTCTGGAACAGCGGGTGGAGCTGGCTCGTGAAGTCACCAAACACCTGCCCAATGTTGAGGTGGTCGGTTTCTCGACGCTGCTCGCGCACTTTGCCAAAGAACAGAATGCCAATGTGTTCCTGCGTGGCCTGCGTGCCGTGTCGGACTTCGAATACGAGTTCCAGCTGGCGAACATGAATCGCCAACTGGCCCCCGATGTCGAGAGCCTGTTCCTCACGCCGTCAGAACGTTATTCGTTTATATCCTCGACGTTGGTGCGCGAAATCGCAGCATTAGGCGGTGATATCAACAAATTCGTACACCCGGCCGTGGCTGATGCCCTGACCGAGCGTTTTCGCAAGAAATAACCACTGAAGCGGCGTCCGCGTGCACTGCGGGCGCCAATGCGGCACAATTGCCGCATTCGATTTCAGTTGCCCGGGCCGAGCGCCCCGGCCGGAGTACCCATGTCCCTGATCATCACCGACGATTGCATTAACTGCGACGTCTGCGAACCCGAGTGTCCGAACGCCGCCATTTCCCAGGGTGAAGAGATCTACGTGATCGACCCCAACCTGTGCACCCAGTGCGTTGGCCATTACGATGAGCCGCAATGCCAGCAGGTGTGCCCGGTTGACTGCATCCCGCTGGATGAAGCCCACCCGGAAACCGAAGAACAGCTGATGGAAAAGTACCGGGCAATTACCGGGAAGGCCTGATTCATCGTCTATGCGATGTATGTGGGAGCGGGCTGCTCGCGATAGATTCACTGCGATCGACCCGTTCGACCGAGGTGGTTGCATCGCGAGCAAGCCCGCTCCCACAAGAGTTCAGCGCAGGACTGGTGGCTACGTCTGGCAACGCGGGCAAAACACGCTCGCACGCTGGCCCAGTTTGACGTCACGCAGTTCCGTGCCGCAAACCTTGCACGGTTCATAACCACGCCCGTATACAAACAGCTCCTGCTGAAAATAACCGGGCTGGCCATCGCCACCAATAAAGTCGCGCAATGTGGTGCCGCCCCGCTCGATAGCGGCCGCCAGAATCCGCTTGATCTCAATCGCCAGCTTCAAATAGCGTGCCCGGGAAATACTCCCGGCGGCGCGACGCGGGTCAATACCTGCGGCAAACAGCGCTTCGGTCGCATAAATATTACCCACGCCCACCACCACCGCGTTGTCCATGATGAAGGGTTTGACCGCCATCGAACGCTTGCGCGACAGCTGAAACAGCCGCTCACCATCAAACAGGTCGGTCAGCGGCTCCGGCCCCAGGCGCACCAGCAGCTCATGGTTCAGCGGGTCAAGGCTCCAGAGCATCGCCCCGAACCGGCGCGGGTCGGTATAACGCAGGGCCAGCCCGGACTCCAGCTCGATATCCACATGCTCATGCCTGGCCGCAGGTAACCCGGCCTCCACCAGCCGCAGGTTGCCCGACATGCCCAAGTGGCTGATCAATGTCCCAACCTCGGCATTGATCAGCAAATACTTGGCCCGGCGCTCGACCAGCACAATACGCTGCCCCGACAACCGCACATCGAGATCCTCAGGGATCGGCCAGCGCAAACGACGATCGCGCACAATCACCCGACTGACCCGCTGCCCTTCAAGGTGCGGGGCTATGCCGCGGCGGGTGGTTTCGACTTCAGGTAATTCAGGCATGGGGGCTCCGCACTCTGGAATAGCTGGCGATTCTAGCGGAAATTTCAGCGCCACTGAGCCCGTGATCCGACGCAATGCGGTGAATCAGCCAAGCCTCAGGGTTGCGTCTAAGGCTATAATCGCGCCCTTTTCAATACCCGGAGCGACGTCATGTCCCTGCCAAGCCTGCGCCTTAAAGCCAATGCCGATCGACGCCTGCGCGCCGGCCACCTGTGGGTCTACAGCAACGAAATCGATGTAGCTGCCACACCACTGAACGGTTTTAAGGCCGGCGACCAAGCGGTACTCGAAACCGCCGGCGGCAAGCCGCTGGGCATCGTTGCCATGAGCCCCAACAACCTGATCTGTGCACGCCTGCTGTCGCGCGACATCAAGCTGCCACTGGACAAGTCGCTGCTGGTACACCGCCTGAACGTGGCCCTGTCCCTGCGTGAGCGTCTGTTCGACAAGCCTTACTACCGCCTGGTCTACGGCGACTCCGATTTGTTGCCGGGCCTGGTGGTTGACCGTTTCGGCGACATTCTGGTGGTTCAACTGGCCTCGGCCACAATGGAACACCACAAAGAAGACGTGATCGCAGCCCTGGTGCAAGTCATCAAGCCAAGCGGCATCCTGTTCAAGAACGACTCGGCTGCCCGTGATGCCGAAGGCCTTGAACGCTACGTTGAAACCGTCTTCGGCCTGGTACCGGAGTGGGTTGCCCTGGAAGAAAACGGCGTGAAGTTCGAAGCACCGGTGATCGCCGGGCAAAAAACCGGCTGGTTCTATGACCACCGCATGAACCGTGCGCGTCTGGCCCCGTACGTCAAAGGTAAACGCGTACTGGATCTGTACAGCTACATCGGCGGCTGGGGTATTCAAGCCGGTGCGTTTGGCGCCAGCGAAGTGTTCTGCGTTGACGCCTCGTCCTTCGCCCTTGACGGTGTTGAGCGCAACGCTGCGCTGAACGGCTTTGCCGAGAAAGTCACCTGCATGGAAGGCGACGTGTTTGAAGCTCTCAAGGAGCTTAAAGCCAACGAAGAGCGTTTCGACGTGATCGTGGCCGACCCGCCGGCGTTCATCAAACGCAAAAAAGACCTGAAAAATGGCGAAGGCGCTTACCGCCGCCTGAACGAGCAAGCCATGCGCCTGCTCAACAAGGACGGCATTCTGGTCAGCGCATCGTGCTCGATGCACCTGCCCGAAGACGACCTGCAAAACATCCTGCTGACCAGCGCCCGCCATCTGGACCGCAACATGCAGCTGCTGGAGCGCGGCGGCCAGGGCCCGGACCACCCGGTGCACCCGGCCATCCCGGAAACACGCTACATCAAGAGCATCACCTGCCGTTTGCTGCCTAACAGCTAAGACGCACATCACCTCGTAGCAGCTGCCGAATGAACGAGGCTGCGTTCGATTGCAAAGCAATCGTAAAACCTGAACTCCCGGTCTGTTAGTTAAACCGCGGGCTCAGGTTTTACGACGGCTGCGCCGCCGAACGCAGCCTTCGTTCCTCGGCAGCTGCTACGGGGGGCTCAAGGCTTGCGAAGCTTCTCCAGCTTCGGCGTCAGCTCAACCTCGCCAATCTGCAACGATTGATAAGTCGGCTTCACCACCTTCACATTGCCCTGGCGGATCTTCTCGATCAGCTCCAGCGCACTCTCATCCCCCAGGTAAGTCCCGGCTCGCCGCCATTTGCCCTGAGCATCACGCTTGAAGAAGTGCAACGGTTCGGACCACTTGTTCTTGGGTAATTGCAGGACCTCCGGCTGCCCGTCCTGATCCAGATCCACGGCCCACAGGGCGCAACCTGGCGCCAGGCACAACTGCCCGTCAAACCCCTTGTCCTCAAACTGCTCACTGCCCTCGACCTTGGGCCCGATCCATTCCAGCAACCGCTCCGACCCTCTGGGGCCATTGCCCGAACCTGCTTCCTTGAGGCGTTTCAGCAAGACTTGCCGCTGCGGCCCGGTCAGTACCAGCCCTTGCTCGACTTGCACCAACAACGCGTCATACGCCTGCTTGCCCTGAGGCCCCAGACGATTGCGCAAGGTATCTGCATCAAAGGTATCCACCGCAGTCTTGCCGCTGAGCAAGCGCTGCACCTGATTGTTCGCACTCAACTTGAGCGGGCTGAACCACGGCGTATGCAACCCCAGCAGCACCACCACGCACAGCAGCGCAATTAGCGGATTGCTGGCGCGCAAGCTGCCCAGCCAGACGGCCCTTGAAGCAAACACGGCCCAAACCGCCGCCAGGCTGTGAACAAAAATAACCAGCACCAGCACCATGGCGAGGATCCGTGACGGGGTCAGGCCGTACTGCTCGATACGCAGCCAGGTCGAATACCCTGCCAACACCACCAGCACCGGTAAACACAGCAGGCACAGGTCGATCACCCGCACCAGCCAGACCGGGTACCCGCTGCCCTGGGTGCCATCCTGAAACACGCCATTGAGCAAAAACAAACTGACCGCCACCAGCCACAGCATGATCGGCGTCGAATAACCGGTATCCCAGATCGGCTCCAGCCCGGTAAAGGGCAAAGCGAAGGTGAACACAATGACAATCAACGCACTCAACGGCAGCAAAAAGCGGCATAGCGCCAGCAGAATCCCGCGCAGCAGCCCGATCACCCGGTCCTTTTCACGCCCCATATGAACGCCCAGGGCAAACACCATCGCCGAACTGACATACATAAACCCGTCAGTTGAGAACAGCTTGTTGAGCGCCACGATGCCGAGCATCTTGAACAGCCCGCCCCACAACAGCAGCAATGCCCAGAACACGCCATTCAACAGCAACCCCAGAAGCACGATAAACACCGTGTCCCAAGCATGGCGAAACAGGTCCTGGTAGCGTGGGTAGCGCCCTTCACGGGTCGGCCAGCTCAGAATAAAAACCGTACACACATAGGTAACGACTACGGCAAAGAAGGTCCAGCTGCCCACCAGCCAACTGCCTGAGCGCCAATACTCATCGCCGTCCCAAAATACCCAGGCACTGATTGACGTCATGACTGCCGTGAGTCCGAGCACCCGCCATACCGTGCCACGCTGGCGGATATTCTCATCCAGCAGCAACAGGTTGATGCCACCCACCAGCACTGCCGTCATCAGGCCATAACGGACTCCCGGCTCGTCTATGGCGGTGCTCAGCCACAGCAACAGCCCTTGCACCAGGCCGATCACCAGATACGTTTTGACAGATCGCTCAAGCGTCAGCATTTGGAACCCTCACTACAAAACCAATCGCACACTATTACTTGATTGCCGTTAAATGGTCGTGCCACTTATTAAAAATAGTTCTTTCCCACACAAAAGCAGGCCAGGCCTTACTAGAGCTGATTGCCTCATGCAGTATCCCAAGTCGTTCATTTGTACCCTGGCGCAACCCTCGGGCCCATTCCCTCCCGCCGCCAGCCGTGTAGAATCGACGCATTCATCGCCAATCATCCCCGGCGGGTTTATGAGCTCAAGCCCAGACGCGCGGCGATCCCGCAGCGTTTACGGCAACTCGCGGATACGTGGTCATTTTCTGTGTGATCCGCCTGTCATTAGAAGCTCACTTCCCTGTTTGTTACCTGATTAGCCGCCCGGAGTTGCTCCATGCCTGACTATCGTTCGAAAACCTCCACCCATGGCCGCAACATGGCCGGTGCCCGCGCTTTGTGGCGCGCCACGGGGATGAAAGATGCCGACTTTAAAAAGCCGATCATCGCCATTGCCAACTCCTTCACCCAGTTCGTACCCGGCCACGTCCACCTCAAGGACATGGGCCAGCTGGTAGCCCGCGAGATCGAGCGCGCAGGCGGCGTTGCCAAAGAATTCAACACCATTGCCGTCGACGACGGCATCGCCATGGGCCATGACGGCATGCTGTACTCGCTGCCTAGCCGCGAGATCATCGCCGACTCCGTGGAATACATGGTCAACGCCCACTGCGCCGACGCCATTGTGTGCATCTCCAACTGCGACAAGATCACCCCTGGCATGCTGATGGCCTCCTTGCGCCTCAACATCCCAGTGATTTTCGTTTCCGGCGGGCCGATGGAAGCAGGCAAGACCAAGCTCGCCAGCCACGGTCTGGATCTGGTAGACGCCATGGTGATCGCCGCCGACTCCAGCGCTTCTGACGAGAAAGTTGCCGAGTACGAGCGCAGCGCTTGCCCGACGTGCGGTTCGTGCTCCGGCATGTTCACTGCCAACTCTATGAACTGCCTGACCGAAGCCCTGGGTCTGGCCTTGCCGGGCAACGGCTCGGCACTGGCTACCCACAGCGACCGCGAACAATTGTTCCTGCAAGCCGGACGCACCATCGTTGATCTGTGCCGCCAGTACTACGTCGAGAACGACGAGTCGGTATTGCCGCGCAATATCGCCAACTTCAAGGCGTTCGAAAACGCCATGACGCTGGACATCGCCATGGGCGGTTCGACCAACACCATCCTGCACTTGCTGGCTGCGGCCCAAGAAGCCGAAATCGACTTCGACCTTAAAGACATCGACCGCCTGTCACGTCATGTGCCGCAGCTGTGCAAAGTGGCGCCGAACATTCAGAAGTACCATATGGAAGACGTTCACCGCGCCGGTGGTATTTTTTCCATCCTTGGCTCGTTGGCCCGCGGCGGCCTGCTGCACACCGATTTGCCGACCGTACACAGCAAGACCATGGCCGAAGGCATCGCCAAATGGGACATCACCCAGACTGACGACGAAGCCGTGCACACGTTCTTCCGTGCAGGCCCGGCCGGTATCCCGACGCAAACCGCGTTCAGCCAGTCGACCCGCTGGGACACCCTCGACGACGACCGTGAAAACGGCTGCATCCGCAGTGTCGAGCACGCCTACTCGCAAGAAGGCGGCCTGGCCGTGCTGTACGGCAACATCGCTCTGGATGGTTGCGTGGTTAAAACCGCGGGCGTCGACGAGTCGATCCACGTGTTCGAAGGCAACGCCAAGATCTTCGAAAGCCAGGACAGCGCCGTGCGCGGCATTCTGGCGGACGAAGTACAGGCCGGCGACATCGTGATCATCCGTTACGAAGGCCCTAAAGGCGGCCCGGGCATGCAAGAGATGCTCTACCCGACGTCGTACCTGAAATCCAAAGGCCTGGGCAAAGCCTGTGCGCTGCTCACCGACGGTCGTTTCTCGGGCGGTACTTCGGGCCTGTCCATCGGTCATGCTTCACCGGAAGCAGCCGCTGGTGGCGCGATTGGCCTGGTGCAGGACGGCGACAAAGTGCTGATCGACATCCCGAACCGTTCGATCAACCTGTTGATCAGCGACGAAGAGATAGCAGCCCGTCGTGCCGAGCAAGACAAGAAAGGCTGGAAGCCGGTGGAAGTGCGTCCGCGCAAAGTCACCACGGCCCTCAAGGCCTATGCGTTGCTGGCCACCAGCGCCGACAAGGGCGCGGTGCGTGATAAAGCGCTGTTGGACAAATTGGTGCCATAAGCCAATACGTTGAACAAAAATCCCGGCCATGTGCCGGGATTTTTGGTTCATACACCAACTCTGTAGCAGTTGCCGTAGGAACGAGGCTGCGTTCGGCGGCAAAGCCGTCGTGAAATCAGACACTTCGGTACATCAGAAATATTGAAGACTCAGGTTTACGACGACTACGTCGCCGAACGCAGCCTTCGTCCCTCGGCAGCTGCTACGTCACTACTGGATCTGATCCGGCTTGACGATTACCCAGTTTTTATCCGCCGTTACCGGCAACCCCTCTTTGGCTTGCGCCGCCGCATTCTTGGCCATCATGCCTTCCAGTTGCGCCATGTATTTGTCTTTGCGGTTGATCCACAAGTGCACCCCGCCCTTGGCCACGTCCACGCCGTGAAATAGCATATAGCCATCACTGGACGGCGTATCGCCGCCCACCAGCACCGGCTTTTTCCACTGGTCGATATAGGTCAGGATCGCCGCCTGCTTGCCCGCCATCCATGTCGCCGGAGTCCACAGATAAGGGGTCAACTCCAGCCCCAGGTTGGCTTTCTCGTTGTATGTACCGGCGCTGATCTGTTTGCGGGCAGTGGTCAGCTCACCAGTTTTGCGGTCCTTGAGCAGCGTACTCACGCCAATCACGTTTTGCGGTTTGACGTTGTAACCGTACTTGGGATCGGCCGCGACCATGCGCACCAGCTCTTCCGAAGCCGCGGTCATGACATAGACCTCAATGCCGTTTTCCATCAGTTTGTTGAACAGTTCGACCTGTCCGGTAAACACCTTGGGCGGCTGAACCTCGGAGGTCTTGACCACATCCCCCTCGAAGTAAGTCACTGGCACCGGTTTGCCCGAGGCCATCAGCTCATCCACGTAACCCTTGAGCTGTTGCAGGGTAAAGCCGGAAAACACCTGGGCCACCCACGGGTAACACACCATGTCGTCCACTTCGCACAAGCGATAGTAGTAACTGAACAGGCTTTCTTTATGTTCGGCAGTGTCTTTGAACGGGATCAGTTTGAGCGACGGGTCGAGACTGTCACGGGTGATCAGGCCCTTGTTTTCCATAAACGGCAGCAGCGCTTCTTCCAGATCGTTGCGGTAGCTGGTGTTATCCATGTCAAAGACCGCGAAATTACCCTTGTTCGCGTTGGCAGCAATCATGGCGTCCAGTTGCCTGGCCTGATCGGCGGGCCAGTGTTTGAGTTCTGTGGCCAACACCTGGCCCGCAAGCCCCATACACAGAGTTAACGCTGTCAGCTTGGCGGTCAGGTTCATCAGCTATGCTCCTAGTCAAAAGCACAGACGCTAACAAACCTGTATGACAGTTTTTGGCTTGGGCACGACTATCATCGTCCTGTCTGCGCCACCTGCTTATTCCAAAAACCTTGGTTGTCATTCCACATCGGTATATTTGTAGATATATCAACCTGTTACGATTTCCGGTTCGCAATAGTTACATCCAAGACTGGTACAAGTCGTCCCCTCGGAGCTTTCATGAATTTCCCGCTGATCCTCAATCTGCTGGTGTTCCTCGCGTTGCTGTTCGGCTTGTCGCTGACCCGCCACACTGCGTGGAGCCTGGCGAAAAAAGTCTTGCTGGCACTGGTTATAGGCGTGGTCTTCGGCCTGTGCCTGCACCTGACCTACGGTACAGACAGCCCGACACTGAAAGCCTCCATTGGCTGGTTCGACCTGGTCGGCAGTGGCTACGTGCAATTGCTGCAAATGATCGTGATACCGCTGGTATTCGCCTCGATCCTCAGCGCCGTAGCCCGTCTGCATAACGCTTCGTCCCTCGGCAAGATCAGCTTCCTGACCATCGGCACATTGCTGTTTACCACCATGATCGCGGCACTGATCGGTATCGGCCTGACCAACCTGTTCGGCCTCACCGCCGATGGCCTGGTGGCCGGTGCTGCAGAAATGAGCCGCCTGCAAGTGATCCAGAGCGACTACGCGGGCAAGGTGTCGGACCTGAACGTGCCACAACTGCTGCTGTCGTTTATCCCGCAAAACCCGTTTGCCGACCTGGCCCGTGCCAAGCCGACCTCGATCATCAGCGTGGTGATTTTCGCGGCATTCCTGGGCATCGCCGCGTTGCAGCTGTTCAAGGACGAGCCGGAAAAAGGCGGCAAGATCCTCAGCGCCATCGATACCCTGCAAGCCTGGGTGATGCGCCTGGTGCGCCTGGTGATGAAACTGACCCCCTACGGCGTACTGGCCTTGATGACCAAAGTGGTCGCCATGTCCAACGTGCAGGACATCATCAAACTCGGCAGCTTTGTGGTGGTGTCCTACATCGCCCTGGCGCTGATGTTTGTGATTCACGGCGTGATCGTGTCGTTTTCCGGGGTTAACCCGCTGCGCTTCTTCCGCAAGGTATGGCCGGTTCTGACCTTTGCTTTCACCAGCCGTTCGAGCGCGGCCAGCATCCCGTTGAGCATCGAAGCGCAAACCCGACGCCTGGGCATTCCGTCTTCGATCGCCAGCTTTGCCGCTTCGTTTGGCGCGACCATTGGCCAGAACGGCTGTGCCGGTCTGTACCCGGCCATGCTGGCGGTGATGGTTGCCCCGACCGTGGGCATCAACCCGCTGGACCCTGTGTGGATCGCATCGCTGGTGGCCATCGTGACCTTGAGTTCGGTAGGCGTGGCCGGTGTGGGCGGTGGTGCAACCTTCGCTGCACTGATCGTGTTGCCGGCCATGGGATTGCCGGTGTCGCTGGTGGCATTGCTGATTTCGGTCGAGCCCCTGATCGACATGGGCCGTACGGCACTGAACGTCAGCGGTTCGATGGTGGCAGGCACCGTCACCAGCCAGATCCTGCACCAGACCGACAAGGCCATCCTGGCTGAAGACGATCATGGTGATCTGGCGCACGCCTAAAAGCTTGCCCTAACCCTCTCCCGGAGGGAGAGGGGATTAAAGGCAAAAGCAGATTTGCGTAACACCACAGATCAGCCCCCTCTCCCTCCGGGAGAGGGTTGGGGTGAGGGGCTTTTTGTAACTAAGCCCTTTCCCACACCTCAAAACTGAACGCCGGCTTGCCCTCTGCAGCCTCGTGCAATTCCTCTGATACCCGTTTCCACTGCGCCTGATCGAACTCAGGGAACCACGCATCGCCTTCCGGGCTCAGGCCCACTCGCGTCAGGTACAACCGGTCGGCATCCACCAATCCCTGGGTGTACAACTGCGCGCCGCCAATCAGCATCACTTCACTGACGCCTTGCTCGATTGCCCACGCCTCGGCACGCTCCACAGCCGCCTCAAGGGATGCAAATACCTCGGCACCTTCAAGCTGCAAGCCGGCCTGACGACTGACCACCAGATTAAGCCGGCCCGGCAACGGGCGGCCCAGCGAATCCCAGGTCTTGCGCCCCATGATGATCGGCTTGCCCAGGGTGGTGGCCTTGAAATATTTGAAATCCGCTGGCAAATGCCACGGCATGCTGTTGTCGACGCCAATCACGCGGTTTTCAGCGAGTGCCGCGATCAGGCTAAGGGGGAGTGTGTTTTTCATGGCGCCGAGGATACCAGAGCCACCCGCGCCGACAGTACCCCGCCTGACTAACAGCGGTTATGCTCATGGCTCACTTGAATGGACTGGCCTGTGAATCAACTTTCCCCATTACAACGCCTCTGGCTGACCGAGACCGTGCGCCTGCGCGAAGAACACGCCGGCCCGCTGGACGATCTTGAAGCCAATCGGCGCGCCCGCACCAGCGCCGGCGACCTGTCCACACGCCTGCAAAACCGCGCCCTCTGGCTGGCGGAACGGGATGGCTTGCTCGCCGCCATGCAGCACTGGCTGCAAGGTGCGCGGCTGGCGCTGCTGGTACTGGCCGTACTGGCGGTGCTCAGCGGCGCCGGGCTGGCCTTTGCCGCCCTGGGCGACGGGCAAACCCCGGTCAATGTGTTCTGGGCGCTGGGCAGCCTGCTTGGCCTCAATCTGATCCTGCTGTTGAGCTGGGCGCTGGGCCTGCTATTTGCCGGTGAACACGGCGCCAGCCTCGGCCGCCTGTGGCTGTGGCTCAGCGAAAAACTCGCCCGCGACGCCAAGGCCGCACAACTGGCCCCCGCCTTATTGCTGTTGCTGCAACGGCGCAAGCTCAATCGCTGGGCACTCGGCACGCTGGTCAACGGCCTGTGGTTGCTGGCGATGCTCAGCGCGTTGGTGATGATGCTGCTGCTAATGGCCACCCGCCGTTACGGGTTTATCTGGGAAACCACGATTCTTGGTGCCGATGTGTTTGTCGCCGCCACCCGCGCCCTTGGCGCCCTGCCCAACTGGCTGGGCATGAGCGTACCCACCGTGGAGATGATCCGCATCAGCAACGACACCAACCTCTATGACAATGAACTGGTGCGTCAGGCATGGGCAGTCTGGCTGGTGGGCGTGGTCCTTATTTACGGGGTGATTCCGCGTCTGCTACTGGCGGCATTCTGCCTGTGGCG
Source organism: Pseudomonas bubulae (assembly GCF_900618535.1). Lineage (GTDB taxonomy): Bacteria > Pseudomonadota > Gammaproteobacteria > Pseudomonadales > Pseudomonadaceae > Aquipseudomonas > Aquipseudomonas bubulae. Next base: position 248,171 of record NZ_UYJA01000004.1, read on the forward strand.
CTGGAATGCCGGGCGCAACGCACTGCAACTTGACCTTAATCTGCCCGGTTACAGCCAGCTGCGCGAGCGTCTGATGCCCAGCAGCGAGCGCCTGGGCGTAAATGACATAGCCCCCGAGCAGTTGCATAACGTGCAGGCCGGGCACAGCGACCTGCACACCGATGGCGCCTTGATCGTGGCCATCGAGCTGGACGATCAACACCCTTGGCCACCCACGTTGCCGGCTACGGTCAAGGATGCGGGCATTCTCGACAGCCGCGAATCCAGGCAAAAACTGCTCGAACAAATGACCCGTTTCCCCCCGGCGCGCCTGGCCATTGCCTGCGACCCGCGACGCTCGCCGGACCGTGGCAGCCTGGCGCTGATCGGCGAACTGGCCCGCAGTGCCCGCGAAACCCGCATATGGCTACTGCAAGCGCCCCCCGGCCAGGCACTGGACGCTGATCGCCTGGGCGACTGGCACACGGCGCTGGAGAAACTGGGTTTACCGTTCGCCGCCAGCGCCCCCCTGAACTGGCTGGAGACAGGCCATGACTAAGCCACTGACGCTGGCCGTGGTGGGCCATACCAATGTCGGCAAAACCTCGTTGCTGCGGACCCTGACCCGAGATGTCGGTTTTGGTGAAGTGTCCCATCGTCCCAGCACCACGCGCCATGTCGAAGGCGCACGGCTGTCGGTCGACGGCGAGCCGTTGCTGGAGCTGTACGACACGCCGGGGCTGGAAGATGCCATCGCCCTGCTCGACTACCTTGAGCGCCTCGACCACCCCGGTGAACGCCTGGATGGCCCGGCGCGGGTCGCGCGCTTTCTCGAAGGCAGCGAGGCGCGCCAGCGCTTTGAGCAGGAAGCCAAGGTGTTGCGCCAACTGCTGGCCTCGGACGCCGGGCTGTATGTGATCGACGCCCGCGAGCCGGTGCTGGCCAAGTACCGCGACGAACTCAGCGTACTGGCCAGTTGTGGCAAACCGCTGCTGCCGGTGCTCAACTTTGTCAGCAGCCCGCAACATCGCGAGCCCGAGTGGCGCGAAGCCCTGGCCCGTCTGGGCCTGCATGCACTGGTACGCTTCGACAGCGTGGCCCCGCCCGAAGATGGCGAACGCCGTTTATATGAAAGCCTGGCGCTGCTGCTGGAGCATTCGCGGGGCGCGCTGCAACGACTGATTACCGACCAGGAGGCCCAGCGTGAAGCCCGCAAGCACAGCGCCCTGCGCCTGATTGCCGAACTGCTGATCGACTGCGCCGCTTGCCGACGCAGCGTGGCCAGCGAAAAAACCGCCGAACAACAAGCTACCCAGCAGTTGCGCGAAACGATTCGCCAACGCGAGCAACGCTGCGTAGAAGCCATGCTCAAGCTGTACGGTTTTCGCACCAGCGATGCGGCGGCCAGCGACTTGCCGCTGCTCGACGGGCGCTGGGGCGATGACTTGTTCAACCCCGAGACGCTCAAGCATCTGGGCGTGCGGGTCGGTAGCGGGATTGCCGCAGGGGCTGCGGCCGGGGCTGGCGTGGACTTGATGGTGGGCGGCCTGACGCTGGGCGCGGCGGCGCTGGCCGGGGCCATTGCCGGCGGTGCGCTGCAAACCGCGCGCAGCTACGGCAGCCGCTTGCTGGGCAAGTTCAAGGGCCAGCGCGAGTTGACCGTGGACGACAGCGTGTTACGCCTGCTGGCGTTGCGCCAACGGCAATTGCTGCACGCTCTCAATGCTCGCGGGCATGCGGCGGTGGACAGCATCAAGGTCGCCACCCCGCAGGACAAGACCTGGCGCGAAGGCAAACTGCCCGAAGCCCTGAACAAGGCGCGGGCGCACCCGCAATGGTCGTCGCTCAACCCGCATCCGAAGTTGAGCCAGGCTGAGCGTCAGGAGCAGATTGAGTTGTTGGCCGGGCAGATCTAAGTACCGGCTTACCCCCCGTGGGAGCGAGCCTGCTCGCGATTGGATCATCACTGATACACCGCGTCGTTTGTTTCGCGAGCAGGCTCGCTCCCACAAGAATGGGTACTTAACCCTCTAACAGGCGGACGGCTTTGGCCTTGAGGATTTGCAGGTCGATAACTGGCACATGCATCTGCTTGGCCTGTTCATCCCATACCCGCATGCGCAGGCTCAACCCGCACAACGGGTCCTGCTCGAAGGCATCCGCCTCGGCCTCGCTCATCACCCCGCCCTGATAACCCAGGGTGCGAATGCTCGCCTCACTCAACAAATCGAAATACCCCGGCTGACGCAAAGTCAGGTAACGCTTGGCCTGTACGTGGTATTCCACCAGTTTGGCCAGCCGCTCGCTAAACCCGGCACGGCGCAGATAATCGGCGCCCACCCGCTCATGGCTGACTACACCGTATCCATCCATGTTCTTCGCATCATTGACGCAAAAGTGCCCGATATCGTGAAAGAACGCGGCCAACACCACTTCATCGTCATAACCTTCATCCAGCGCAAGCTGCGCGGCCTGGGACATATGCTCGATCTGTGACACCGGCTCGCCGATGTAATCATCGGTACCGTATTGCCGGTACAAACCAAAAATGTCTTCAACCACTTGCTGTGCGTGTGTCATCACATCTCCTCCAGCATCCGGGCGATATTGCCCTCGGCCATCGCCGGGCCCACGCTCATGCCCACGCCCGTGTGCATCAGCGCCGCATTCAGACCGGGCGCCACCTGCAGCCAGGTAAAAGGCCTGGCCCCTTTGGCACCATAGACGCCCTGCCAGCGCTCGACCACCTGCACTTCACAGCCCAGTGTGTCTTCGCACAGTTGCAGCATCCAGTTATCCACCTGTTCGCCGTTGAAGGGTGAGGGATCCTCACTGTAATCATGAGAATCGCCGACGATCAAATCACCATAAGGTGTCGGGCTGATCAGCAGGTGAATGCCGTGCTGCTCCAGATGCGGGCTGTCACGCAGGATTTCGGCCTGCACTGGCGCCGCTTCGGGCAAGTCGGCAAAAGCGCCGTAATGCACACAGCTCAGGCCGGTCAGCAGGGCGTGTTGCAGCCTCAAGTTGACCTTGGGCCGCACGCGCAGCATTTGCAGGCGACAGATCTTCGGGTTGAGCCGGGCCAGTGGCTCGGCCAGCAGGGTCAGGTAATCGTGCCCCGAGCACACAATCACCTGCGAACCCTTGAAACTCCCCGCCGTGGTATGGACCTGACCGGGTTCGACTTCGCGCACCAGGGTCGAAAAATGAAATTCGACGCCCAGCTCACACTGCAAATAGTTGATAAGGGCCGGGATGGCTTCGCGCGAATACACCTGCTGGTCGTCAAGGCCATGCAAAGCGGCGCGATGATGGCTGAACTGGCCACCGTACAGCGCATCCATTTCTGCACCGCGCAATAATTCGGCGCGGTAGCCGAACTCGCGTGCACGACCTTGGCAGAACGCCTCAAGCAAGTGCTCTTCGGCTTCGGTGCGGGCGAACAGGTACGAGCCGTTGCGCTTGAGCTCAAAGCCTGCGCGCTGCGCCCAGACTGCCCAAATGTCGCGGCTGGCACGGGCCAGATCGAGCATCACGCCCGGTGGTTGGCCGGTGACCAGCGCCTGGCCGAAATTGCGCACCGAGGCGCCCAGTGGCGTGGCGGTGCGTTCGAAGACGCGTACCTTGAGACCGCGTCTTGCAGCGGCGTAGGCGTGGGACAAGCCCAGAATGCCGGCGCCGACGATAAGGATTGGTTGAGTCATCACGATGTCCTGAAGGGCAACTTCACTTCCCTTGTGGGAGCGGGCTTGCTCGCGATACAAGCGCCGCGGTGCGGCTGTCCAACCACAGCGATCCAATCGCGGGCAAGCCCGCTCCCACAGGTCTTTTGTGGCTACAAAACTACTGCGCCGCTTTCTCGGACTTGCCGTCATAGCGTTTGCGCCACTCGGCCAGGATGCTGTCGCGATTCTGCGAGGCCCAGGCGAAGTCGTTCTTGATCAGGCGCTGCTCGTAGTCGGCTGGCAGCTCGGTCTGTGGCTTGGCGATGCCGGGCTGGGCGAGTACCGCGAAGTTCTCTTTATAAAGCTCCATCGCCGCGGGGCTTGCGGAGAAGTCAGCCAGCTTTTTTGCTGCCTCTTCGTGCGGCGTCCCCTTGATTACAGCCGTCGCTTCGATTTCCCAACCCAGGCCTTCTTTAGGCAACACGATATCCAGCGGTGCCCCCTGACGCTTGAGCTGTACGGCCGGGTATTCAAAGGAGATACCGATCGGGAATTCCCCCGCAGCTGCCAGCTTGCAAGGCTTGGAACCTGAATGAACGTACTGGCCGATGTTCTGGTGCAGGTCGTCCATAAATTGCCAGCCCTGTTTCTCGCCGAAGGTCTGCAGCCAGGCGCTCACATCCAGAAAGCCGGTGCCGGACGAGGCCGGGTTGGGCATCACGATTTTGCCCTTGTATTCAGGCTTGGTCAGGTCCTGCCAGCTCACCGGCTTGCTCAGGCCCTGTTTTTCCGCCTCGATGGTGTTGAAGCAAATGGTCGCGGCCCACACGTCCATGCCCACCCAGGCCGGCGGGTTGGCCGCATCGCGGTAGTTGCCGCCGATCTTGGCCAGGTCCCTGGGGGCGTAGCTTTGCAGCATGCCCTGCTGGTCGAGGATCGCCAGGCTGGATGCCGCCAGGCCCCACACCGCATCTGCTTGCGGACGGGCTTTTTCCGCCAGCAGCTTGGCGGTGATGATGCCCGTGGAATCGCGCACCCACTTGATCTCGATGTCCGGGTTGGCCTTTTCAAAGGCCTGCTTGTAGGTCTTGAGCTGTTCGGCTTCCAGGGCCGTGTACACGGTCAGTTCAGTTTTGGCAGCGAACGCATTGAAGCTAAAAGCAGTGAGGACAGCAGCGGCAAGAGCAAGAGGCTTGAACATGGTGCGGTTCCTTTTGGGGTGTAGGGGCAGGGTTGTTGTTATTGCGCGGGCGCACCCTGGCGCCAGGCCTGGGAGCGGCGCAGCAAACCGCGCGAAGCCCATGCCAGCAGCAAGGACATACCCGCCGAAGTGAACAGGATCAGGGTCGACATCGCCGCCGCGCCGCCAACGTTGCCGGCGTCGTCCATGTTCAGCACCGCCACCGCCGCGAGGATGGTGTCGGGGCTGTAAAGGAAGATCGCCGCCGACACGGTGGTCATCGCCGAGACAAACAGGTAGCGCATGATGTCCAGCAGTGCGGGCAGGCAGATCGGCACGGTGACGCGCCAGTAATGGCGATAGAGCGGCGCCTTGAGCGACAGTGCGGCGGCTTCGAATTCGCCGTCGAGCTGGCGCAGGGCCGTGGTCGCAGTCATTTGTGCAGTGGTCAAATAATGCGCAATGGTGCAGGCCACCAGCAGGGTCATGGTGCCGTAGAGCACATGCAGCGGGTTGCCCGGCAGGTTGAAAAAGAACACGTAGCCCAGTCCCAGCACCAGCCCCGGCACGGCCATCGGCACAAAGCTGAGCATGCGCAGGGCCAGGTTGAGGCCTTTCTGGCTTCTGGTTTTCTCCATCAGATAGGCGCCGGTGAAGATCACCAGGCTGCCAATCACCGCCGTACACAGCGCCATCGTTACACTGTTGCGATAGGCCAGCCAGCCGCCGCCTGCGGTGTCGTTGAACTGGTAGTGGTTGAGCGATAGCGACAGGTTATATGGCCAGAACTTGACCAGCGACGAGTACACCGCCATCCCGAAGACCAGCAGCAGGGTGGCGCAAATCAGCAGCACAATGGCCAGATAACAGCGGTCACGGCCCTTCGACGGCACGGGTTTGAACACCTGGGCGCGGCCACTCATCGAATCGCCATGCTGGCGGCGCAGCCAGGCATCAACGCCGAAACTGAACAGCGCAGGCAACAGCAGGACCATGCCGATCAAGGCGCCGCGACCGAATTGCTGCTGGCCGACCACGGCCTTGTAGGCTTCAAGCGCCAGCACCTGATAGTCGCCACCCACCACCACGGGCACACCGAAGTCGGTGATGGTCAGGGTGAAGACCAGGCAGAACGCGGCAAACACGGCCTGTTTGGTGCCCGGCCAGGTAATGCTGCGAAAGGCCTTGAAAGGCCCGGCCCCCATGCTCGATGCAGCGTCAAACAAACGTGCATCGGCCAGAGACAAAGCCGACAGCAAAATCATCAAGGCGTGCGGGAAGGTGTAGATGGCCTCACCGAGAACGATGCCCCAGAAGCCGTAGATATTGTCGCTAACCAGCCCACGTAACATGCCCTGGTTACCAAACAGATACACCAGCGCGATGCCCGGCAGCATTGAAGGTGCCATCAGTGGCAGCAACGACAACCCGCGCCAGATGCGTTTGCCGGGGATCATGGTCCTTTGCAGGGCGTAGGCAAACAGATACGCCAGCGGTACGACGATGGCCGCCACGCTGAGGGAAACCTTAAGGCTATTACCCAGTAGCCAGTGAAAGTTGGCGCTGGTGACCAGTTCTCGCGCCGCGACCCAGCCGCCGCCCTGGCCGTCTTCGGCACTGAAGCCGCGCCAGAAGATTGCCAGCAACGGCATCAGCACCGCCACGCTCAACAACAGCAGTAACAGCAGCTTGCCGCCGACCACGAAGATACGGTCACCGAGTTCCGCTCTGCTGGCTTGGCGGGACATTTTGCCGGGCAATGGCAGGGCCATTTCAGCGGCCATGTCAGGCAAACACCTGCAGGCTGCCGGGTGGCAGGGCGACAAAAATATCCGGTGTGCCGAGGCGCGGCAGGTCCTGACTGCCGACTTCGGCCGTCAGGGCATGACCCGGCAGGTGGTTGAGTTCGAAGCTCATGCGGCAGCGATTGCCAAGAAAGCTAATTTCCCGAACCCGGGCCGGGAACAGGTTTTCCTGATGCAGCACCGGATTGACGCTGATGGCTTCGGGACGGCAGAACAAACGCCCCGAGGCGGCGCGGCCAGCGTCATCTGCCAGGCGCATGTTCATGCCGCCGACCTGAGCGTGGGTGGCACTGTTGCGCAAAAACGGTAGCCAGTTGCCCTGCCCCACAAATTCGGCGACAAACGGCGTGGCCGGCTTGTCGTAGATTTCTTGCGGGGTGGCGTACTGCTCGACCTTGCCGTTGTTCATCACAGCAATACGGTCGGCCATCAGCATGGCTTCGTCCTGATTGTGGGTGACCATCAGCGTGGTGATGCCCAGGCTGCGCTGCAATTGGCGCAGTTCGGTACATAAATGCTCACGGACGCGGGCATCCAGGGCCGACATTGGCTCGTCGAGCAATAGCAGAGACGGCGATGGCGCCAGGGCACGGGCCAGGGCGACCCGCTGCTGCTGGCCACCGGAAAGCTGACCCGGGAATTTCTTTTCGCTGCCGGTCAGGCCCACCAACTCCAGCATGTCGCCGACGCGCTTGCGCACCACCTCACGATTGCTGCCAGCCAGGCCGTAGGCAATGTTGGCCTCAACAGTCAGATTTGGGAACAAAGCATAGGACTGAAACAGAATCCCGTAATCACGGGCCTGCGGCGCCAGCTCGGAGACATCGCGATCACCCAGGTACAGTGCGCCGTTGTCCTGATGCTCCAGGCCTGCGATACAACGCAACAGCGTGGTCTTGCCGCAACCGGACGGGCCGAGCAGACACACCAGCTCGCCTGCAGCCACCTCCAGCGAGACGTTATCCAGCGCGGTAAAGGCGCCAAAGCGCTTGCTCACATTGCGCACCTTCATCGGCACGCCGGGCTGGGTAAAAGCGGTTGTGTTCGAGCTGTTCATGGATGCACCTCATCAAGCAGATAAGGGCCATCCTAGAGATGCAATGCGTACAAGATGTGGCAGCAAGGCCAAAGCACCCGATAGTGGTATTGGTGGATTTGGGTATGGGTGCAGGGTCATTGTGGGAGCGGGCTTGCTCGCGATGGCCTTACCGCGTTTTGCCTGACAAACCGCATCGTCTGCATCGCGAGCAAGCCCGCTCCCACAGTGGTTGTGGTCAGGCCGGGGCCATTTCCTGCGCCAGCCCCAGAAACGCCGCCGGCAAACGCGCGGCTTTTCGCTCTTTGAGGCAGTACAGGTACTCATGGATCACTGGCGCATTCTCAAGGGTCAGTACCCGTAACTGCGGGTCATGAGGTACTTCCTGGCGAGCGATGATGCTGATGCCGATATTGCGCAGCACCGCTTCGCGGATCGACTCCCGGCTGCCAATTTCCAGCAGCGGACCAAAACTCACCCCGGCATTGGCCAGCAGGTCTTCGGTCAACTGGCGCGTGGTCGAACCTTGCTCACGCATCAACAAGCAATGCCCGGCCAGCGCACTGAGCGGTACATGCTCTAGCTTGGCCAATGGGTGATTGCGATGCACCGCCAGCACCAGCGGATCGGCACCCAGGACGCGGCGGATCAGGCGCGGGTCTTCCACCAGTTGTGAGGAAGCCGCGATATCGACCCGGTATTCGTCCAGTGCCTCCAGCACCTGCTGGGAGTTGCCGATATCCACCGCCACCTCGATCTGCGGCAAGCGTTCGCGAAAGGCTTTGACCAGATCCAGGATGTAATACGGCGCGGTCGCGGCAATGCGCAGCATGCCGGTGCCCTGGCCGCTGTTGCGCAAAAAGAATTCGATATCGGCTTCTTGCTGCAGCAACGCCTTGACCATCGGCAGCAGGCGTACGCCGTCATCGCTGAGGGTCAGGCGCCGGCCGCCACGGTAAAACAGCTCTACACCGTACTGGCTTTCGAGGTTGCGGATTTGCGTGGTCACAGTCGGCTGGCTCAGCCCGAGCTTTTTGGCGGCCTGAGTAATGCTGCCCAGTTGGGCCACCCGGTAAAACGCTTTCAGCTCGGCACTCAGCACAACAGCCCCTCTTGATCTATTTGCGCAACAGGCGCAAACCGTTGAACACCACCAACAGGCTGACGCCCATGTCGGCAAACACGGCCATCCACATGGTGGCCAAACCGAGGAAGGTTACCGCAAGAAAGATCGCCTTGATGACCAATGCCAAGGCAATGTTCTGTTTCAGGATGCTGGAGGTCTGCCGTGACAGGCGAATAAAAGCCGGTATCTTGCGCAGATCGTCGTCCATCAGGGCAACATCGGCGGTCTCGATCGCGGTATCCGTACCTGCCGCGGCCATGGCAAAACCGATCTCGGCACGGGCCAGGGCCGGAGCGTCATTAATGCCGTCGCCCACCATGCCTACATGATGGCCCTTGGCATACAGCGCTTCGATCGCCTTGAGCTTGTCTTCCGGGAGCAGGTTGCCCTGGGCTTCGTCGATACCGACCTGGGCGGCAATGGCGTTGGCCGTGTGAGGATTATCGCCGGTCAGCATCAGGGTCTTGATGCCCAACTCATGCAACTCGCGGATCGCTTCACGGCTGGTTTGCTTGACTGTGTCTGCCACGGCGAACAGCGCCAGCGGGCCTGCGCTGTCGCACAGCAAGATCACGGTTTTGCCCTGTTCTTCCAGCGCAAACAGCTCTGTCTCGAGTTCAGGAGAGCACAGGCCCAATTCTTCAACCAGGCGGTGATTGCCCAGGTGGTAGAGCTTGCCGTCGATTTCGCCACGCACTCCGCGTCCCGCCAGCGCGGTGAAGTTATCCACAGCACTCAAAGGCAGATTCTTATCCACAGCAGCATTAGCCACAGCCAGCGACACCGGATGATCGGAACGGCTTGCAAGGCTGGCGGCCAACAGCACCGCGCTGTCAGTGACCAGCGGATCAAGGGGCAGGTAATCGGTTTGCACCGGTTTGCCGTGGGTGATGGTGCCGGTCTTGTCCAGGGCCAGGAAGTCGAGCTTGTGGCCGCCTTCCAGGTACACCCCGCCCTTGACCAAAATCCCCTTGCGGGCCGCAGCCGCCAGGCCGCTGACGATGGTTACCGGCGTCGAAATCACCAGCGCACAAGGGCACGCCACCACCAGTAACACCAGCGCACGGTAGATCCAGTCAAACCATACGCCGCCCATAAACAACGGCGGGATCACCGCCACTGCCAGGGCAAAGGCAAACACCAGCGGGGTATAGATTTTCGCGAAGCTGTCGACGAAACGCTGGGTCGGTGCCCGGGCGCCCTGGGCCTGCTCTACAGCGTGAATGATCCGCGCCAGGGTCGAGTTGTTGGCCGCTGCCGTCACCCGGTATTCCAGGGCGCCGGACTGGTTGATGGTGCCCGCGAAGACTTTGTCGCCCAGCGCTTTCTCGACAGGCAGGCTTTCACCGGTGATCGGCGCCTGATCGACTGTGGAGTTGCCCGCTACCACTTCACCGTCCAGGCCGATACGCTCGCCCGGCCGTACCCTGACCAGGCTGCCCAGGGCGATGTCTTTGACCTCAAGCTCAATCCAGCTGCCATCCGCCTGCTGCACGGTGGCCTTGTCCGGCGCCATTTGCATCAAGCCACTGATGGCATTGCGCGCACGATCGAGGGATTTGGCTTCGATCAGCTCGGCCACAGTAAACAGGAACATCACCATCGCCGCTTCCGGCCATTGGCCGATCAGCACGGCCCCCGTCACGGCGATGCTCATCAGTGCATTGATGTTCAGGTTGAGGTTTTTCAGGGCGATCCAGCCCTTTTTATAGGTGGTCAGGCCGCCGCTGAGGATCGACACCAGCGCCACCAGCGCAATCACCCAGGTGGGTGCAGCATCGGTAAAGTGCAGCACTTCAGCCGCCAACGCGCCCGCACCGGCAACGGCCAGAGGCCACCAGTGTTTTTTCGCAGGCAGTGCAGGCGGGGCCGCATCCGCACCGGAATTGATGGGCTCGGCGTGCATGCCGAGGGATTTGATTGCGTCGACAATCGGCCCGACGGACGGCAGGTCGTGGGTCACGCCCAATACCCGGTTGATGAGGTTGAATTCCAGTTGCTGCACACCCGCCAGCTTGCCCAGCTTGTTCTGGATCAGGGTCTGCTCGGTGGGGCAGTCCATCGCTTCAATGCGAAAGCTGCTCAGGCGCGCGCCCGCAGTGGCCGCGGCGGCCAGCTTGACGACGCTCGGTCCCGCTGCGCCAGGGCAGCAGCTATGGGCGTGAGCGTGCGTGTCGCCATGCCCATGTTCGTGATCGTGATCGTGATCGTGATCGTGATCGTGATCGTGATCATGCTTGTTCGGTGCGTGAATGGAATCGCTCATCAGATTGCGTCCGGGAAAGGTGCCTGTTGCCAAGTAAAGACCCTGTAGCCACTATAGGGTCAAGCATCCTTTTGGAGATCTGCTTGATGAAAATTGGCGAACTGGCGAAATTGACCGACTGTCAGGTCGAAACCATCCGTTATTACGAACGCGAAGGGCTGCTGCCAGAGCCTGCGCGCAGTGAAGGCAACTACCGTTTGTACACCCAGGCCCATGTTGAGCGGCTGACGTTTATCCGCAATTGCCGCAGCCTGGACATGACCCTGGAAGAAATCCGCAGCCTGCTCAACCTGCGTGACAGCCCCCAGGACCAGTGCGAAAGCGTGAATGCGCTGATCGACGAACATATTCATCACGTCAAGGCGCGGGTCGACAGTTTGCTGGCCCTGCAGGCGCAATTGCTCGACCTGCGGCAAAAGTGTGGCGAGGGGCCGGACGGGGAGCATTGCGGGATTTTGCAGCAGCTGGAAGTCAGCGGCTCGGTCAGCCCGCCGGAAGGCGAGCCCAGCCATGTGGGCAGAAGCCACGGGCATTGATTGCAGGGCGCCGATGCAGGCCTTGGCCCTTCAATCGTGCCGGACGCGGAGCGCCTAAAACGCTATTCTGTCCAGGTTTTCCCCTTACAGAATGTGAACTGCCAAATGCCAGACTGGAACCACTACCTACAGCGCATCCTTGAGTTGATGAAGCGCTATCCAGGGCTGATCGCGGCGTTTGGCTTTTGCTCGGGGGTGGGCAGTTTCATTCTGGTGGACCGCCAGCAAGGCATGGCCCGCTGGATTGCGGTGATCCTGCTGGTGAGCTGGGTCTGGTTGATGCTGGAAAACACCTTCACCCGGCTGTTCAGCCGGGTGTTCAAGCGCGAAATACCTGAACCGCTGCTGCGCTATGCCACCCAGATGATCCACCAGGAAAGTTTTTTTTTCGTCCTGCCATTTTTCTTTATCACCACCACCTGGAACAGTGGCCAACTGGTCTTTACCGGACTTCTGGGCGTGTGCGCACTGATCGCCATCACTGACCCGCTGTATTACAAATGGCTGGCCCCCCGGCGCTGGCTGTTTCTGGCCCTGCACACCCTGGCCCTGTTCGCGGCCATGCTGACGGCGTTGCCGATCATCCTCAACCTCACCACCTCCGAGAGCTACAAACTGGCGCTGGGCACCGCCGTGCTGCTGTCAATTCCCAGCCTGGCCGTGAGCCTGCCGCTGAAAACCTGGCGTGGCTGGCTGGTATTGCCCTTGATAGTCCTGGCCCTGGGCGGCACCGGCTGGCTGCTGCGATCCTGGGTGCCACCAGCTACGCTGTGGATGACCGAAGTGGCCGTCACCACCCAGTTGCAGGACCGCACGCCGGGCGAGAGCATCAAGCACATCAGCGTCAGCGAGCTGCGCAGTCGTGGCCTGTACGCCTATACCTCGATCAATGCGCCCCGGGGTTTGAATGAGCGGATTTACCATGTGTGGCAACTCAACGGCCAGGAGGTCGACCGCATCGCCCTGGATATTCATGGCGGGCGCAAAGAGGGTTATCGCGCCTGGACCCACAAGCAGAATTTCCCACCGGACCCGGTGGGTCGCTGGCAAGTCCGGGTGTTGACCGAGGATGGGCAACTGATCGGCGTTTTGCGCTTCAGGGTTAACCTGGATCAATCTGCGCCTGCGGTTGTTAAGGCAAACTGAAGCACTTTTGCCGGATTGTGCTATTACATAAGGTCTGCGTTCAAACGTACCGAGCTGGGAGCTTAAGACTATTACGGCCATGGCGGGCAATGCCCAACTAGACACTTCCGGTAATCCGGCGCGACTGCTGATCAGCGGCGACTGGACGCTTGCCCATTACACACGCCTCAAGCAGCAGACCGAACAACTGGTCGGCAAGTACGATGCCCAGACCGCCATCAACCTGGACGACGTGTCCAGCATCGATACGGCCGGGGCTTCGCTGCTGGTGGAGCTGCTGGGGGCAGAGCGCGTCAGCCAGTTGACCGACACCGCCCAAAAACTCCCCGCCGCCGACCGCGCCTTGCTGCAAACGGTCTATTCCTCGATGCGTGATTTTTGCGTGCCGGTCGCAGCCCAGGAACAGAACGTCGGCATCCTCTTGCTCAGCCGCATCGGCAGCGCGGTCTACAAGCTGTGGCAAGACTCCCTGCAACTGCTGGGGTTTATCGGCCTGATCCTGCAGACCCTGGCGCGCAACCTGTTTCGACCCAAACAATGGCGCATCACCCCGGTGGTGGCGCATATCGAGCAGATCGGTCTTAACGCCGCGCCGATCGTGGTGTTGCTGACCTTTATGGTGGGCGCCGTAGTGGCGTTTCTCGGTGCCACGGTACTGGCCAACTTTGGTGCGGGGATTTTTACCGTTGACCTGGTGGCGTTTTCCTTCCTGCGTGAATTTGGCGTGTTGCTCACCGCCATCCTTCTGGCCGGGCGCACGGCCAGTGCCTTTACCGCGCAAATCGGCTCGATGAAGGCCAACGAAGAAATTGACGCGATCCGCACCCTGGGCCTCGATCCGATGGACTTGCTGGTGTTGCCACGGGTGCTGGCGCTGTTGATTTCCCTGCCGCTGCTGACATTCATGGCCATGATGGCGGGCATCCTCGGCGGTGCCGTGGTCTGCGTGGTGTCCCTGGGTATCTCGCCGGACATGTTTATTTCGCTGCTGCACTCGGATATCGGCGTGCAGCACTTTTTGGTGGGCATGGTCAAAGCGCCGTTCTTTGCCTTCCTGATTGCCGCGGTGGGCTGCCTTGAAGGCTTTAAAGTCAGCGGCAGCGCCGAGTCGGTGGGCGCCCACACCACGTCCAGCGTGGTCCAGTCGATCTTTATCGTGATCGTCCTCGACGCCGTGGCCGCGTTGTTCTTTATGGAGATGGGCTGGTGAGTACGTCCCTGCGCAAACCCGGCGAGACCGTGATCGAGGTGCGTGACCTGTGCAACCGCTTTGGTAGCCAGACCGTGCATGAACACCTCGACCTAGATGTGTACAAAGGTGAGATTCTCGGCGTGGTCGGCGGCTCCGGCACCGGCAAATCCGTGCTGCTGCGCAGTATTGTCGGTTTGCGTCGGCCCACTGAAGGGCAGGTCCGGGTGTTTGGCCAGGACTTGATGAGCCTTGATGAACAGGCGCGCTCGATGATCGAGCGGCGCTTTGGTGTGCTGTTTCAGATGGGCGCGCTGTTTTCTTCACTGACGGTAAAAGAGAACATCGCCCTGCCCCTGATCGAGCACGCCGGCCTGAGCCGGCCTGATGCCGAGCACCTGGCGTGCGTCAAGCTGGCGCTGTCGGGATTGCCCCTGTCGGCAGCAGACAAGTACCCGTCTTCACTGTCCGGTGGCATGGTCAAGCGCGCAGCGCTGGCCCGGGCGCTGGCGCTGGACCCGGACATCCTGTTTCTGGACGAACCCACCGCTGGGCTGGATCCGATCGGCGCGGCGGCCTTTGACCAACTTATCCTGACACTGCGCGATGCGCTGGGGTTAAGCGTGTTCCTGGTCACCCACGATCTCGACACGCTGTACACCATCACTGACCGGGTGGCGGTGCTGTCGCAAAAACGGGTGCTGGTGGCGGCACCCATCACTGAGGTCGAAGACTACGACGACCCGTGGATTCATGACTATTTCCATGGCCCCCGTGGCCGCGCCGCGTACGAAGCGGCAACCCACCTCAAGGAGCAATGACATGGAAACCCGTGCCCATCATGTATTGATCGGCCTGTTCAGCGTCCTGATTGTCGTCGGGGCCATGCTGTTTGGCCTGTGGCTGGCCAAGGCGAGCATGGACAGCACGTTCAAGGATTACGAAGTGGTGTTCAACGAAGCCGTCAGCGGCCTGTCCAAAGGCAGCTCGGTGCAATACAACGGGATCAAGGTCGGCGACGTGATCGAACTGCGCCTGGACGACAAGGACCCGCGCCGGGTACTGGCGCGCATTCGTCTGGCGGCCAACACCCCGGTCAAGGTCGACACCAAGGCCAAGCTGGCGCTGACCGGCGTGACCGGGACTTCGATCATCCAGCTCAGTGGCGGTGACCCCAACAGCCCGCCCCTCAAGGGCAAGGACGGCAAGCTGCCGGAAATCGTGGCTTCGCCCTCGCCCATTGCCCGCCTGCTCACCGACGGCTCTGACGTGATGGCCAACGTCAATATGCTGCTGCATAACGCCAATGCGTTGTTCTCCGAAGACAACGTCAACCGTGTCAGCAAGACCCTGGACAACCTTGAGCAAACCACTACGGCCATTGCCGGTCAGCGCGGCGATATCAGCCAAACATTGAAACAGCTGGCCCAGGTCGGCAAACAGGCCAGCGTCACGCTTGAGCAAACCAACGTGCTGATGCGCAACGCCAACGGCCTGTTGAGCACCGAAGGCAAACAGATGTTCAACAGCGCCGAGCAGGCCATGAACTCGCTGCAGCAGAGCACGGCGACGATCAACAAACTGATCAACAACAATGAGGACTCGCTCAACAGCGGCCTGCAGGGGCTGAATCAGCTCGGCCCTGCAGTCAATGAACTGCGCGAAACCCTTGGCACATTGCGCTCGATCTCACGGCGCCTGGAATCCAATCCAAGCGGTTACTTGCTGGGCCGCGAGCAGAACAAGGAATTCACCCCATGAAGCGCACCTATCGCCTGGCAGGTTCCATCGCCCTTGCTACTGGCCTGAGCCTGCTCAGCGCCTGCTCGATTTTGCCCAAACCCGAGATAGTCGACGTGTATCGGCTGCCGGCGGCGCAAGCACCCATGGCCGTCAGCCAGAGTACGCCAGTGAAGTGGTCATTGCGTCTGGAAAAGCCGATGACCACTGGCGCGTTGAACAGCCAGAACATCGTGGTGGTGCCTGAGGGCAACCTGATCAGTAACTACAAAGGTGCCCGCTGGAGCGATACGGCCCCGGTGCTGTTGCGCAACCGTCTGCTTGAGGCCTTCTTGCAGGATGGCAGGATCCAGGGCTTGAGCACCGATGACAGCAACTTGCAGTCCGATTACGAACTGGGGGGCGAATTGTTGGCGTTTCAGACCCACTACAACGGCAAAAGCCCGGAAGTGCTGATCCAGTACAACGCCCGCCTGGTACGCAGCAGCGATCAGCGGGTGATTGCTTCCAAACGCTTTGAGACGCGCCAGCCGCTGAGCAACCCGATGGTACCAGGCGTGGTCGCAGGTTTTGGCCAGGCCAGTGATGTGCTGATGCCACAAGTGGTGCAGTGGGTGATGCAGCAGGGGCAGGCGCAGCGTTAAAAACGCCCGAAGCAAGAGCCCAAAGCCCCTCCCCCCAACCCTCTCCCTGCGGAGAGGGTTGAAACCAGGTTCACACCTCCCTTCAATTAAAGACCGCTGTCTTGATACCGGCATTCGTAAATTCACACTAATCACCCTGCTGTAGGAGCGGGCTTGCTCGCGATGGGATCGACGCGGTGTGTCTGTCAGACCACGTCGTCCGAATCACGAGCAAGCCCGCTCCCACTGGGTTACGCATGTTCTGGCGGCGGGTTCTTGTTCTCCTTGATCTTGTACGAAGCCACATACAGCGCTGGCAAAAACAACAGCGTGAGCAAGGTGGCCGATAGAATGCCGCCGATCATGGCGTAGGCCATCGGCCCCCAGAACACGTCCCGGGCAATCGGAATCATGCCCAGGCTGGCCGCTGCCGCGGTCAGCAGAATTGGCCGACGACGATGCTGGGTGGCTTGCATCACCGCGTGCCACGGATCGAAGCCGTCGCGTTCGTACTGGTCGATCTGGGTCACCAGGATCACCGAGTTACGCACGATGATGCCCACCAGCGCCAGAATCCCCAGGATCGCCACAAAGCCCATCGGCGTGCCGGTGGGCACCAGCGCCAGCACCACACCGATCAGCCCCAGCGGCGCGACACTCACCACCAGGAACATCTTGTGCACGCTTTGCAGCTGGATCATCAGGAAGGTTGCCATCAAGAACAGCATCAACGGCACGACTTTGGCGATCGGGCCCTGGGCCTTGGCGCTTTGTTCTACCGTGCCGCCGGTTTGCACGTTGTAGCCTTCAGGCAGGTTGGCGGCAAACTTGTCGACTTCGGGCTTGAGCACCTTGACCAGATCGGTCGGTTGCATCGAGCCGCGCACCGAGGCCTTGAGGGTCAGGGTGGGGATCCGGTCACGGCTCCAGATCAGCGGCTGCTCCAGCTCGTAGCGCACCGTGGCAAAGGCCAATAGCGGGATCGAGGTGCCGCTGGGGGTGGTGATCTGCAGGTTGAGCAGGGTTTCCGGGGTACCGCGCTCGTTGCTGTTGGCCCGCCCGACGATATTGATCAGGTAAATGTTGTCCTTGACCTGGCTGACGGCGGCACCGCTGACGATGCTGTTCATCACATGGGCCACGTCTTCGGATGACAGCCCGAACTGGCGGGCCTTGTCCTGGGCAATGTCGATACGCAGCACCTTGCCGGGCTCGTTCCAGTTGAAGATGGTTTCACCGACATTGGGGTTGGCGTCGAGCACCGAGGCCAGGTCGATCGAGTACTTGCGCACCAGGTCGATATTCGGCCCGCTGACCCGATATTGCAGCGGCTGGCCCACCGGCGGCCCCAGTTCCAGGGTGTGCACGAAGCTGCCCACCCCCACAAAGTCCTCGCGCAAGCGTTTGTTGAGCCGTTCGATCAGGGCATCACGGCTTTCCAGGCCTTTGCTGACAATCACCAACTGGGCATAGAAAGGGTTTTGCAGTTGCTGATCGAGCGGCAGGTAGAAACGGATCGCGCCTTCACCGATGTACGAGCTCCAGCGCACGATATCGTCATCGCCCTTGAGCGACTCTTCAAAACGCTGGGTGACCTTGAGCGTCTCCTGGATCGAGGCGTTTTGCGGCAGGTTCAGGTCCACCAGAATCTCGGGGCGGTCAGAGGCCGGGAAAAACTGGTTCTGCACCAGGCCCATGCCGAACACCGCCAGTACAAACATCAGCACTGTCGCGCCAATGGTCGTCCAGCGATAACGCATGCACCACAGCAGCGCGGTGTCGAAGGCCTGGGCCAGGCGCCCGGGTTTCTCGGGCTTGGGTTTGACCTTGGCGCTGAGGATATGCACGCCCAGCACCGGCGCGAACAGCACGGCCACCACCCACGACACCAGCATTGCCACGGCAATCACCGCGAACAGGGTGAAGGTGTACTCCCCCGCCGAGCTGTTGTTAAGGCCGATGGGCACAAAGCCTGCCACGGTCACCAGTGTCCCGGTGAGCATCGGGAACGCCGTGGAATGATAGGCAAAGGTCGCCGCCTGCTCCTTGGTTTCCCCAAGTTCCAGCCGGGTGATCATCATCTCCACCGTGATCATCGCATCGTCCACCAGCAGGCCCAGGGCGATGATCAGCGCACCCAGCGACACGCGCTGCATGGCGATGCCGGTAAATTCCATAAACACGAACACCAGCGCCAGCACCAACGGGATCGAGATCGCCACCACCAGACCGGCGCGCAGGCCCAGGCTGATGAAACTCACCGCCAGTACAATCACCACCGCCTCAAACAGGGCGCTGGTGAAGCCGCTGACAGCCTCCTCGACCACTTGCGCCTGATCGGACACCATATGCACGCCAACACCTACCGGTAACTGCGCGGTCAGGTCGTCGATGCGCTGCTGTAGTTGCTTGCCGAACTCCTGAATGTTGCCACCATCAATCATGGCGATTGCCAGACCAATGGCCGGCTTGCCGTTGTAATGGAACATGGGGGCCGCGGGGTCGACATAGCCACGGGTGATTTCGGCAATGTCGGCCAGGCGGTAAAAACGGTCGTTGACCCGCAGATTCACGGCGGCCAGATCCTCAACGCTGTGGAACTGCCCCGAGGTGCGTACCGACATGCGCTCCGGCCCGGCCTCGATTACCCCGGCGGGAGTGACGGCGTTCTGCTCTTGCAGGCTTTCCAGAATGTGCTGTTGGTCGAGGCCCAAAGCTGCCAGTTTGCGAGTCGAGAAATCCAGGTAGAAAGTTTCGTCCTGTTCACCGATGGTCATCACCTTGCCGCGATTGGGTACATCGCGAATGCCGGTGCGCACTTGCTCTACATAGTCGCGCAGCTGACGCATGGTGAAGCCGTCGCCGGTGAAGGCGAAAATGGTGCCATAGACATCACCGAACTCATCGTCGAACCCCGGGCCTTGAATGCCCTGGGGAAAGTCGCCGCGAATGTCGCCGATCTTTTTGCGCACCTCATACCAGATATGCGGGATGGCATCGGCTTTGGTGGTGTCCTTGAGGAACACAAACACCGTCGACTCACCGGGCCGGGTGTAACTTTGCACGTAGTCGAGAGAATCCAGCTCCTCAAGCTTTTTCTCGATGCGATCGGTGATTTGCAGGCGGGTTTCGTCGACCGTAGCACCGGGCCATTTGGACTGGATGACCATGGTTTTGATGGCGAAGGACGGGTCTTCAGCGCGCCCCAGATTGATGTATGAAAAAATCCCGGCGACCACCGCGACAAACATCAAATACCACACAAATGACTGATGCTTCAGGGCCCACTCGGACAGGTTGAACTTCCCATTCATTGCGAGCTTTCCTTATCGAGTCTGACTTTCTGCCCGGGGGTGAGGCTGTACACACCTGCACTGACCACCCTGTCGCCGGTTTTGATACCACCCGACAACAGCACGTTGCGGGCGTCGCGACGCAGTACGCTGACGTCACGCGGGCTGACGGTTTGAGTGGCGCTGTCAATGATCCATACGCGGCTGTGGCCGTCGACTTCCTGCAGGGCAGTGAGCGGCAGCTGGAAGTGCTCGGCCGTCGGGCTGCTGACGGTCACGCTCACCGAGCTGCCAAGACGGAATGCCGCCGGCGTCTGGTCCAGTGTCAGGCGGGTGCGCCGGGTGCGGGTGGCGCTGTCGGCTTGCGGGGCGATTTCGCGGACATGGGCGCGGGTGTTGATAGTCGGGTCGAGCTGGCCGGCGACGAGGAATTCGATACCTTTGGGCAGTGCTTCGGCCAACGGACCCGGGAGGTCGATGACCGCCTCCTTGATTTCAGGGCGGGCCAGTGTGACCACTTCCTGGCCAATGCTCACCACTTGCCCGGCCTCGGCATGCCATTGGGTAATCACGGCATCATGGTCGGCGCGCAGGTTGCAGTAGCTGAGCTGGTCCTGAGCCTGATTGACCGCAGCCTGCGCCTGCTGCATCGAAGCCTGTGTGGTCTTGAGGTCGGCTTGCGCGGTGTCCAGTTGGGCCTGGGCGCCCACACCACGGTCGAACAGCTCTTGCTGACGACGGGCATTGGCCCTGGCGTTGATCAATTGTGCCTGTACCTTGGCCAGATCACCCTGGGCCGCACGCAGCTGGTTTTGCTGATCGGTGGGGTCGAGGTTGGCCAGAATGTCACCCTGTTTCACCACCGCACCCACATCGTAATAACGGCGCACGATGCGCCCCGGAACACGAAAGCCCAGGGTGCTTTCATAACGAGCTTCGATACTCCCAGCAAAGCGGCCCAGATCCTGAACCAGCTCGGGCCGGGCAATCACATACAGCGCCGGGCGAACGGGTTCCGGCGGCTGTTTCTCCGAGCAGCCCATCAGCATTGCAGCAGCCAGCGGCATCATCCATAAACGCCTCATAGCTGCACCCCTTCGGCCGGTGCGGGGACGATTTCAACTTTCATGCCCGGGTGTAACAACTGCCCCCCTGCAACCACGACTTTTTCTCCATCCTTGAGGCCTTCGCTGACAATCACGCTGCCGGTCAGGTAGCGCCCGACCTTGACCCGTTGCAGGCGTACATTGCTTTGCTCGTCGGCGATCCATACGGCGGGCTCGCTGATGTCCTTGGTCAGGGCCGACCATGGCAGTTCAATGCTGGCGCTGGGCGGCGGGGTCAGGTTGACACTGACAATCGAGCCCAGGTCCATGCCCTTGGGCAAGGCGTCGAGCTGCACCTTGATCTGCAACGTACCGCTTTGTGCCGCAACCGTGGGAGTGATTTCACGGATCTGGCCGTTGACCTTGATTGTCGGATCGCTCAGCAGCGTGACCTGTACCGTGGGGTCTTTGGGCGGTTCGATAAACAGCGATTCATACACGTTGAACACGGCATCCCGTGCGCCATCGCGGGCCAGGGTAAAAATCGGCATGGTGGCTTGTACCACCTGCCCGACTTCGGCCTGGCGCGCGGTGATGATGCCCGGTGCCTCGGCCTCCAGGTTGCTGTAACTCAGTTGTTCGCGGGCGTTGGCCAATTGCGCCTGGGCCGCTGCCAGGGCACTTTTGGCGCTCAGTTGGGCGGCATTGGCAGCATCGTATTCGCTTTGGCTGGTGTAGCCCTTTGGCAGCAGCTTTTGCTGACGCACAAACGCTGCGCGGGTTTGCACCACTTGCGCCTGTTGCGCGTTAACGCTGGCCTGGGTGGTCTCGACCTGGATCTTCAGGTCTTTGGGGTCGAGACGGGCCAGCACCTGATGGGCCTGGATATGGTCACCTACATCCACCTTGCGCTCGATAATCTTGCCACCCACCCGGAATGACAGCTGGGTTTCGACCCGGGCCTGAATATCACCGCTGAGCTGGATCGGTGGGGCGAACTCACGGGTACTCACCTGTTGCACATACACCCGGGGGGACAGAGGCTCTTTGGGGCCCTCCTTGCCGCACGCGGTGAGAAGCGCCAACAGGCTCAAGCCCAAAATGCCCGTGTTCAGTGGACCAGCCATGCAAGCTCCTTTGCGTGATGCCGTTTAACATGCGGATACGGTTGATAGCGTAGAACAGTGTTCAGCGTCTGTGGGACTCTATTACCGCCTATCAGTTTCACGAAATGAGGTCACCCCATGCTCACCACCCTGGCCGTGGCCAACTACCGTTCCATCAATCAGTTGGTGGTGCCCCTGGCCCGGCTGAATCTGATCACCGGCCCCAATGGCAGTGGCAAATCCAACCTTTATCGCGCCCTGCGCTTGTTGGCCGAAACCGCCCAGGGGGGTGTGGTCAATGCCCTGGCCCGTGAAGGCGGCCTGAGCTCGACGTTCTGGGCCGGGCCTGAGGTGATCTCCCGCCGCATGAAGCTGGGCGAGGTTGATGTCAACGCCAGCGTGCGCCAGGAAGCCAAGCGCCTGCGCCTTGGTTTTGCCGGAGAAGACTTCAGCTACGCCATCGCCCTGGGCTTGCCGATACCCGGACGCACGCAGTTCAACCTCGACCCGCAGATCAAGCATGAGAGCCTCTGGGCAGGGCCTTTTTACCGCCCGGCCAGCGAGCTGGTTGAACGTAAAGGCCCCATGATCCGCGCCCGTGACGGCCGCAACTGGCAGGTGTTGGCACAGCACACGCCGCTTTTCGACAGCCTGTTCGATCAGGTCGGCAGCTTGCAGGCATCCCCTGAAGTGTTGCAGTTGCGCGAGTCCATCCGTGGCTGGCGTTTTTACGATCACTTTCGCACTGACCCCGACGCGCCTGTGCGCCAACCACAACTGGGCACGCGCACGCCGGTGCTGCATCATGATGGCCGTGATCTGGCCGCTGCGTTGCAAACAATCCTTGAGGTCGGCAACCCTGAAGCCTTGCATGCCGCGATCAGCGATGCATTCCCTGGCGCACGGCTGGAAATCGAATGTGTGCCCGGCGGGCATTTTTATATCGAGTTTTATCAAGAGGGGCTGCTGCGCCCGTTGTCTGCCGCCGAGCTCTCGGACGGTACCTTGCGCTATCTGCTGCTGGTTGCGGCTTTGCTGACCCCGCGTCCGCCGAGCATGATGGTGCTCAACGAACCGGAAACCAGCCTGCACCCCGACTTGTTGCCCGCGCTGGCGCGGCTGATCATCAGTGCTTCGCAGCACTCGCAGGTGTGGGTGGTATCCCATGCCCGGCGTCTGATCGCCGCCCTGCAACAAGACCCTGAGTGCAACTGCATCGTGCTGGAAAAAAACCTTGGCCAGACAGAAGTGGTCGGCCAACGCATGCTGGACCAGCCCGCCTGGTATTGGCCCGACAAATAAAAACGCCGACGCTATAAAAGCCGTCGGCGTTTTCAGTAGCCTGGCGTGTAATCAGAACGCTGGCAGTACCGCACCTTTGTATTTTTCAGCAATAAAGGCTTTTACTTCAGGGCTGGTCAGGGCCTTGGCCAGCTTCTGGATTGCGACGCTGTCCTTGTTGTCAGGGCGGGCAACCAGGAAGTTCACGTATGGCGAATCAGCACCTTCGATGATCAGCGCGTCAGTGGCCGGGTTCAGGCCTGCTTCCAGCGCGTAGTTGGTGTTGATCATGTCCAGGTCAACCTGGTCCAGCACCCGTGGCAGCAGTGCGGACTCAAGTTCCTTGAACTTGAAGTTGTGCGGGTTCTTGGCGATGTCCTTCGGGGTCGACACAGCGTTGGTCGGGTCTTTGAGTTCGATCAGACCGGCCTTTTGCAGCAGAATCAGGGCACGGCCGCTGTTGCTGCCTTCGTTAGGGATAGCGATGGTTGCGCCGTCTTTAAGCTCGGACAGGTTTTTGACTTTCTTCGAGTAGCCACCGAAGGGTTCAACGTGAACACCGATCACGGTGGTCAGGTTGGTGCCTTTGCCTTTATTGAAGCTTTCCAGGTATGGAAGGGTCTGGAAGTAGTTGGCGTCCAGGTGTTTTTCGGCCACTTGCACGTTAGGTTGCACGTAGTCGGTGAACACTTTGATTTCCAGATCCACGCCTTCTTTGGCGAGGGTTGGTTTGATCAGCTCAAGGATTTCGGCGTGAGGCACCGGCGTAGCGGCAACCACCAGTTTTTCGCCAGCCTGTGCCAGGCCTGCAGTCAAAGCAGCCGCCAATGCGGTAAACAACAGAACCTTTTTCATGCGATACCCTTATGTGTGTGACCGTTCGTATGACGGTTTTCCTGGAAGACGAAGCGGACAATACCGAGTTTCTTTATTCCAGAACAATAATATTTATTCAGCTTCTTATGCCATTTTGTTCACTTGAGTTTTTTTGGGAGCGGGCTTGCCCGCGATAGGAACGCCGTGGTGTGACAGATACACCGCGTCGCTGCCATCGCGGGCAAGCCCGCTCCCACAGGGTCAAGGCAACAACTGCCTGATCGCCGCCAACTCCTGTGCCGTGGCGCCTTTTATAAACAGCTCGATCTGGCTCAGAGCGTCAGGCAGGTTCAAGTGCTCGGGCTGGATCTCCTCGCCGGTGCTCACCAGTAATGCAAAATGAATCACGTTTTCCAGCTCACGGGTATTGCCCGGCCAGCTGTGGCGCTCAAGTACCCGCTGGGCTCTGTCGCTGATAAACGGCACGGGCAGGTTCAGGCGCTGGCTGTAAATGCCCAGGAAATATTCGGCCAGCGAAAGGATGTCCCCCGGCCGCTCGCGCAACGCGGGCAAGTCCAGCCGCCCTTCGCTGAGGTAGTGATACAGCCGCTCGTGGAATTTTCCGGCAGCCACCGCCTGCGCCAGATCGATACTGGTGGCCGCCACCAGGCGCACGTCCACCGGGCTCGGTTGATGGGCGCCCACACGGGTGACTTCGTGGGTTTCCAGGGCCGCCAGCAGCTTGGTCTGGATTGCCCACGGCAAGTCGCCGATTTCGTCCAGATAAAGAGTCCCGCCATTGGCCGAACCAAACCACCCGGCGCGGCTGCTGGCCGAACTGCTGTGTGTTCCGGCGGCATAGCCAAACAGCTCGGCGTCAGCGTAAGTGGGGCTGATGGCACCGCAATTGACTGACACAAACAGGCCGGTGCGGTCACTGGCGCGGTGGATATGTCGAGCGAGCAGCTCTTTGCCGCTGCCGGTTTCACCACGAATCAGCACGGGCAAGGCGCGCGGCGCGAGCAGCTCCAGATCGTTGCGTAATTGGCGCGAGCGGGGGTCGACAAACACCAGCGCTTTGGCGCGAATGCTCAGCGGGCTTTTTTCCGCGTCAGGAAAGGTCAGCAGCGGCTGACCGAAGGTTTCATGCAGGCTCATGGCAGGCTCCCGCCCGCCGCCGGAGGGTGGGCGCGGGCGTTACAGGAATTCACGCGCGACGCAGGGCGCCGTGCTCGATACGGGTTTGCAGGCGGTATAAAAAGGCGAAGCCTTGCTCCCAGCGCTGGTGTCCGGATTTAACGTTGATATGCCCGGCGCCGCTGATGATGCCGATCTCGGCGCCCCATTGACGGGCAAATTCCATAGCCCGTGGCGCGCTGACAGCACCATCGTTATCCGAGCTGACGATGTGGCTTGGAAAAGGCAACGACCGGGTCGGGATCGGGGCAAAGTTGCGCAAGGCCGGCGCACAGGCCGGGCGCTCGACGTCTGCCGGGGCCACCAGCAACGCGCCGCGCACTTGGTTTAACAGGCTTTCTGGCGCACGCTCGGCCCAATGGGCTACGGTAATGCAACCCAGGCTGTGGGCGATCAGGATCACGGGGGTGCTGTCGGCAGCAATGGCTTCGGCCAGGGCGGCGATCCAGTCTTCGCGGCGGGGCGTCAGCCAGTCGGCCTGCTCCACCCGAGCACTGTTCGGCAAGCTGTTTTGCCAGTGGGTTTGCCAATGATCGTCGGACGAACCTTGCCAGCCCGGCACTATCAAATAGCGAATCGAATCGTTGCCCATGGGTGTGCGCCTCCAGCGGTATGTGTGTTACCGAGTCAGTATAGGGACGGTTTTTAGATTCGCTAAGGAATAAGAAGCTATTTGTTTATAACTAAAAATAAAAACTTGAGGGTTCTGCACCATGAAAAGCCTGGTCGACCATTTGAGCCAATATGCTGCCTATCACCGCGACCCGCACAATATCGCCACGCATTTCGTGGGCATCCCGCTGATCGTGATTGCCGTTGCAACGCTGCTGTCGCGCCCGCAATGGATGGGTATTTCACCGGCAGTGCTGGTGATGCTGGCCAGTGCCGTGTTTTACCTGCGCCTTGAATTGCGCCTGGGGTTGTTGATGACGCTGCTGCTGGCTTTGACGGTGTGGCTGGGGCACGCGCTGGCAGGTTTGGGCACCGCTGCCTGGCTGGGCTGGGGCATTGGGCTGTTTGTGGTGGGCTGGGTGTTCCAGTTTGTCGGGCACTACTACGAGGGGCGCAAGCCGGCGTTTATCGATGACGTCACCGGGCTGATCGTCGGGCCGCTGTTTGTGGTGGTGGAATTGGGTTTTTTGCTGGGCTGGCGCGAGGATTTGCGTCGGGAGATCGAACTGCGCGCCGGTTAGCGCATTGTGGGAGCGGGCTTGCTCGCGATTAAGCCACCGCAGGGTGAAAGAGTCACCGCGTCGTGGCCATCGCGGGCAAGCCCGCTCCCACAAGGGCAGGTCAGTGTTTGAACGCCTGATGCAACTGCGCCAGGGTTTCGAAGTGGTACTTGGGTGCAAACGAGTTCAGCTCTTCAAAGCTGCCAAAGCCATAGCCCACCGCCGCTGCGTCCATGCCGTTGTCGCGGGCACCGATCAGGTCGTGCTTGCGATCACCGATCATCAGGGTTTGCGCCGGGTCCAGTCCTTGTTCGTTGACCAGATGGGCAATCAGCTCAACCTTGTTGGTGCGGGTACCGTCCAGCTCGCTACCGTAGATCACCTTGAAGTGCCTGGCGAAATCAAAGTGGCGGGCAATTTCGCGGGCATAGATATGCGGCTTTGAGGTAGCGATAAACAGTTGGCGGCCCTGTGCAACCAGCTCTTCCAGCAAGGGAGTGACACCCTCGAACACTTCGTTTTCGTACAGCCCGGTCACGGCAAAACGCTCGCGGTAAAAGCCCATCGCTTCCCACGCCTTCGCCTCGTCGAAGCCATAACTGGCCATGAACTGTTGCAGCAGCGGCGGGCCGATAAAGTGCTCGAGCTTGCTCAGGTCTGGCTCATCAATGCCCAGTTTGCTCAAACCGAACTGGATCGAGCGGGTGATCCCTTCCCGTGGGTCGGTCAGGGTGCCATCGAGGTCGAACAATACGTTCTGGTAATGCATGCAGGGCTCCAAAAAGGGGGCTTAAACGGGCTGGTCGTAGCCTTCGGCCAAGTGCTGGTCCTTGAGCTTGACGTAATTGCCGGCACTGTAGGTAAAGAAGGCCTTTTCTTTTTCGGTCAATTCGCGCACTTGCTTCACCGGGCTGCCCACATACAGAAAGCCGCTGGCCAGGCGTTTGCCCGGCGGCACCAGACTGCCCGCACCGACGATCACGTCGTCTTCAATCACGGCGCCGTCCATCACGATGCTACCCATGCCGATCAGGATGCGGCTGCCCACGTTACAGCCGTGCAACATGACTTTGTGGGCGATGGTCACGTCATCACCGATCAGCAGCGGGAAGCCTTCAGGGTTGAAGGGCCCGGCGTGGGTGATGTGGAGTACGCAACCGTCCTGCACGCTGGTGCGCGCACCGATGCGGATGCGGTGCATATCGCCGCGAATCACGGTCAGTGGCCAGATGGAACTGTCGGCGCCGATTTCGACGTCACCGATCACCACCGCCGAGCGATCGACAAAGGCACGCTCGCCCAAGGTCGGTGTGTGCTGCTGGAATGGACGAATGGACACAAATAGCTTCCTTCTTTAGCCGTAATAGGGCGTTGCAATGCTGCGGTCAGCGTCGATTGTAATTAAGATGAGCCAATGTTTCTTCCAGCCAAGGTGCCAAACGTGAGCGAGAACAACCCTCTATTGCAGCCCTATGACCTGCCGCCGTTCTCGGCGATCCGTCCTGAGCACGTACAGCCGGCCATCGAGCAGATCCTCGCCGACAACCGTGCCGGCATTAAAGCCATCCTCAAGGATCAGGGCCAGAACCCGACATGGGCAGGCCTGGTATTGGCGATGGATGAGTTGAACGACCGGCTGGGCGCGGCCTGGAGCCCGGTCAGCCACCTTAACGCGGTGTGCAACAGCGCAGAGCTGCGTGAAGCCTATGAGGCCTGCCTGCCGGCATTGAGCGCTTACTCCACCGAGATGGGCCAGAACCGCGAACTGTTCCAGGCCTTTGAAGCCCTGGCCCACAGCCCGCAAGTCGGCGACTTCGACCAGGCCCAGAAAACCATTCTTGAGCATTCGCTGCGCGACTTCCGCCTGTCGGGTATCGACCTGCCGGAGGCCGAGCAAAAGCGTTACGCCGAGGTACAAAGCAAGCTTTCCGAGTTGGGCAGCAAGTTCTCCAACCAGTTGCTGGACGCCACCCAGGCCTGGACCAAGCACATCACCGACGAAACAGCACTGGCGGGCCTGACCGACTCGGCCAAGGCGCAAATGGCGGCTGCCGCACAGGCCAAGGGCCTGGACGGCTGGCTGATCAGCCTCGAGTTCCCCAGCTACTTCCCGGTGATGACCTACGCCGAAGACCGCGCCCTGCGCGAAGAAGTCTACGCGGCTTACTGCACCCGCGCCTCGGACCAGGGCCCGAATGCCGGCAAGTTCGACAACGGCCCGGTGATGGAAGAAATTCTCGACCTGCGCCAGGAGCTGGCCAAGCTGCTGGGTTTTGCCAGCTTCGCCGAACTGAGCCTGGCCACCAAAATGGCCGAGACACCGGATCAGGTGCTGACCTTCCTGCGTGACCTGGCCAAGCGCAGCAAGCCGTTCGCTGCCCGCGACCTTGAGCAACTGCAAGCCTACGCCAGCGAGCAAGGTACCCCTGAGCTGAAAAGCTGGGACACCGGCTTCTTTGGCGAAAAACTGCGTGAGCAGCGCTACAGCGTGTCGCAAGAAGCCCTGCGCGCCTACTTCCCGATCGACAAGGTACTGGGCGGGCTGTTCGCCATTGTCCAGCGCCTGTACGGCATCGAAATTGCCGAAATCAAAGGTTTCGATACCTGGCACCCGGATGTTCGCCTGTTCGAAATCAAGGAAAACGGCCAGCACGTCGGGCGCTTCTTCTTCGACCTCTATGCCCGCGCCAACAAGCGTGGCGGTGCCTGGATGGACGGTGCTCGCGACCGTCGCCGCACCGCAGCCGGCAAGCTGCAAAGCCCGGTGGCCAACCTGGTGTGCAACTTCACTCCAGCCGTTGCGGGCAAGCCTGCACTGCTGACCCACGACGAAGTGACCACCCTGTTCCACGAATTCGGCCACGGCTTGCACCATATGCTGACCGAGATCGAACACGCGGGTGTGTCGGGCATCAACGGCGTAGCCTGGGATGCGGTCGAACTGCCGAGCCAGTTCATGGAGAACTGGTGCTGGGAACCTGAAGGCCTGGCGCTGATTTCCAGCCACTACGAAACCGGCGAAGCACTGCCAAAAGACCTGCTGGATAAAATGCTCGCAGCCAAGAACTTCCAGTCCGGGCTGATGATGATTCGTCAGCTGGAGTTCTCGTTGTTTGACTTCGAACTGCACGCCACCCACGGTGACGGTCGCAGCGTTGCGCAGGTGCTTGACGGCATCCGCGACGAAGTTTCGGTGATGCGTCCGCCTGCCTACAATCGCTTCCCGAACAGCTTTGCGCATATTTTCGCCGGCGGTTACGCCGCGGGTTACTACAGCTACAAGTGGGCAGAAGTGCTGTCGGCCGATGCGTTCTCGCGTTTTGAAGAAGAAGGCGTGTTCAACCCGCACACCGGCAAAGCGTTCCGCCAGGCGATCCTGGCCCGTGGCGGCTCGAAGGCCCCGATGGAGCTGTTCAAGGACTTCCGTGGCCGTGAGCCGTCGATTGACGCCCTGTTGCGTCACAGCGGCCTGACCGAGGACTCGGCAGCATGAGTGATGCACCGGTGAACGTGAGCAAAAAACGCTTTATCGCCGGGGCTGTCTGCCCGGCGTGCAGCGAACCTGACAAGTTGATGATGTGGAACGAAGACGAAGTGCCGCACCGCGAATGCGTGGCCTGCGGTTATTCGGATACGTTGAATGAACAGGGTTTGTCGGTGCCCAAGGAGTTGGGTACGCGGGTCAATACGTCAGCGCTGAAAAAAGCACCGGATCCCAAGGTGCAGGCGGTGCAGTTTTTTCCTAATCCGAAACTGAAAAAGCCCTGAAGATCAACAGCCCCTCACCCTCTCCCGGAGGGAGAGGGGACTGAAGTCAAAAGCAGATTCACGCAACGCCATAGATCAAGCCCCCTCTCCCTCCGGGAGAGGGTTGGGGTGAGGGCGCTCGTGCTTTTAAGCCTTCTGCCACACCTTGGGCTTGAAGAACAACGTCTCGCCCCGCGCCAGATCGGTCAGGCTGTCATGGTCCTTGACCACTTCCACTTCGATCAACTCGCTCTGCCCTTCAACCTTCAATGTCACCCGGGTGGTTGCACCCAATGGGCGAATGTCACGCACCTCTGCAGCATGATGGTCTTCGATCTCGTGACGCGACAGTGACACTTCATGCGGACGGAACAGCACATGCTGGTCCTCACCGATATGCAGGCGGTTGGAGTCACCCAGGAAGTGATACACAAAGTCGCTGGCCGGGTTTTCATAAACTTCGCCCGGTGAGCCGATCTGCTCGATTACACCCTTGTTCATCACCACGATACGGTCGGCGACTTCCATCGCTTCTTCCTGGTCATGGGTCACGAACACGGAGGTCAGGTTGATATCTTCGTGCAGGCGCGCCAGCCAGCGGCGCAGTTCTTTACGCACCTTGGCGTCCAACGCACCAAACGGCTCGTCCAGCAGCAGTACCTTGGGTTCGACGGCCAATGCTCGGGCCAGGGCGATACGCTGACGCTGACCGCCTGACAGCTGCTCAGGGTAGCGATCCGATAACCAGTCCAGTTGCACCATGTTCAGCAGTTCATGGACTTTTTCGGCAATGCGGGTTTCGCTCGGGCGCTCTTTTTTCGGCTTCATGCGCAGGCCGAACGCCACGTTGTCGAACACCGTCATATGGCGGAACAAGGCGTAATGCTGGAATACAAAACCGACGTTGCGATCACGCACGTCGTGACCCGAAACGTCTTCACCGTGGAACACGATGTTGCCTTGGTCCGGGGTTTCGAGGCCGGCGATAATGCGCAGCAAAGTGGTCTTGCCGCAGCCCGACGGGCCGAGCAGGGCCACCAGCTCACCGCTATGAATGTCCAGATTGATGCTGTTCAGGGCCTTGAAGGCATTGAAGTTCTTGCTGACGTTACGGACTTCGATCGACATGGTTTATTCCTCCGCGGCGCTGGCGCGCAGGCGGTTAATACGGGATTCGCTCCACTGCTTGAGCAGCAGGATGAAGAGCGCCAGGATCAGCAACAGGGTGGCCACGGCGAAGGCGGCAACGTGGTTGTATTCGTTGTAGAGAATCTCGACGTGCAGCGGCAGGGTGTTGGTCACCCCGCGAATGTGCCCGGAAACCACCGACACCGCACCGAACTCACCCATCGCCCGCGCAGTACACAGCACCACGCCGTAGATCAGGCCCCATTTGATATTGGGTACGGTCACGTGCCAGAACATTTGCCAGCCATTGGCGCCCAGCAGGCGTGCGGCCTCCTCTTCCTGAGTGCCCTGCTCCTGCATCAGCGGGATCAGTTCCCGGGCCACAAAGGGCACGGTCACGAAGATGGTGGCCAGCACGATACCCGGCAAGGCGAATACGATCTGGATGTCGTGGTCCTGCAACCACGGACCGAGAAAGCCCTGCGCGCCAAACATCAGCACGTAGACCAGACCGGCGATCACCGGTGAGACCGAAAACGGCAGGTCGATCAGGGTGACCAGGATGCTCTTGCCGCGAAAGCTGTACTTGCTCACGCACCAGGCCGCGCTGACGCCGAAGACCACGTTCAGTGGCACCGAAATCACCACGGCGATAATGGTCAGCTTGAGGGCCGACAGGGCGTCGGGTTCGAGGATGGCGTCGAAAAAAGTACCGACCCCCATTTTCAAACCCTGGGACACCACGATCAGCAGCGGCAGCAGCAGGAACAGGGTGAAAAACAACCAGCCGAAGCCGATCAGCAGGCGCCGCGACAGCGGGCTGCCACGGCGGGCGGCATTGGCCACGGATGAAGCGCTCTGTGTTGAGCTGGACATGGTCAGGCCTCCTTCACGGTTTTTCGATGCGACGCTGAATCAAATTGATGATCAGCAGCAAAATGAAGGAAACCACCAGCATCATCACGCCAATGGCCGTGGCGCCGGTGTAGTCGTACTGGTCCAGCTTGACCATGATCAGCAGCGGCAGGATTTCGGTTTTGAACGGCATGTTACCCGCGATAAAAATCACCGAGCCGTACTCGCCCACACCGCGGGCAAAGGCCAGGGCAAAACCGGTCAACCAGGCGGGCAGCAAGGCTGGCACCAGGATGTAGCGGAACACTTGCAGGGGCTTGGCGCCCAGGCAGGCAGCGGCTTCTTCGATTTCACGGGGGATATCGGCCAGCACTGGCTGCACGGTGCGCACCACAAACGGCAGCGTGACGAACGTCAGTGCCAGGGTGATGCCCATCGGGGTGTAGGCAATCTTGAAACCCAGGTCGTTGGCGAACTGGCCGATCCAGCCGTTGGGGGCGTACAGGGCTGTCAGGGCGATACCGGCCACGGCAGTCGGCAGGGCAAACGGCAGGTCGATCATGGCATCGATGACCTTGCGTCCGGGGAAGGTATAGCGCACCAGCACCCAGGCCAGCACGGTGCCGATCACGCCGTTGATAATGGCGGCGACAAAGGCGGTGCCAAAGCTCAGTTGCAGGGCGGCCAGCACCCGGGGGGCAGTGATAATGGCCCAGAACTGGTCCCAGGTCAGTTGGGCGGCATGCACGAACATCGCAGCCAGCGGGATCAGCACAATCAGACTGAGGTACACCAAGGTGTAGCCCAGTGTCAGCCCGAAGCCGGGTATGACGGGGGAGATACGACGAGACATAAGAGTCCTTGGTTAACGCACGAAGCCCGCAACTCGGTCGCGGGCTCTATGTTCTAGCTTTCAGCGAGGCCAAAGGCCCCACCCCACAGGTTACTGCGCCTGGTAGATCTGGTCGAACACACCACCGTCATTGAAAAATTTCGGCTGCGCAGTTTTCCAGCCACCGAAGTCTTTGTCGATAGTCACAAGTTCCAGTTTCGGAAACTGCTGTGCGTACTTGGCAGCGATTGCTGCGTCACGCGGGCGGTAGAAATTTTTTGCAGCAATTTCCTGGCCGGCCGGGCTGTACAGGTGTTCGAGGTAGGCTTTGGCGATTTCGGCATTGCCCTTTTTATCGGCGTTTTTGTCGACTACAGCCACTGGCGGCTCAGCCAGGATCGACAGGGAAGGTACGACGATGTCGAATTTATCGGTACCGCCATCTTCCTTGAGTGCCAGGAATGCTTCGTTTTCCCAGGCCAGCAACACATCACCCTGACCGTTGTTGACGAAGGTGATGGTCGAACCGCGTGCACCGGTGTCCAGCACTGGCACGTGTTTGAACAGGGTTTTTACATATTCTTTGGCTTTTTCTTCGTTGCCGCCGTTGGCTTTCAGGCCGTAAGCGTAGGCGGCAAGGAAGTTCCAGCGCGCGCCGCCGCTGGTTTTAGGGTTCGGGGTAATGACCGATACGCCGTCCTTGGTCAGGTCGCCCCAGTCCTTGATGCCTTTAGGGTTGCCCTTGCGCACCAGGAACACGATGGTCGAGGTGTACGGGGTGCTGGCGTCCGGCAGGCGGGTTTGCCAGTTTTCCGGCAGCGAGCCCTTGTTCAGCCTGGCGATTTCGTCGATGTCACCGGCCAGGGCCAGGGTTACCACGTCAGCGCGCAGGCCGTCGACCACGCCGCGGGCCTGTTTGCCCGAGCCGCCGTGGGATTGCTGGATTTTGACGTTGTCACCCGGGTGGCTGGCTTTCCAGAACTGGGTGAACTCAGTGTTGTAATCCTGGTACAGCTCGCGGGTTGGATCGTAGGAAACGTTCAACAACTCGTAATCTTTGGCTACAGCGGAGCCAGCAAAAATGGCACTGGCCAGCGCGGCCAAAGCGTAACGGCGTAGGGACATAGGTGAGGCTCCAAAGCATTTTTTAATTTTTATTGAGCGCACTCAGGTGAATGCGCTTGAACGATTCAGGCGTTTTTCTGACTCGGGTTTTGCAGGCGGAATTTCTCTTTGCGTTCGATCTGCACCACTTGCGCGTTATGCACAGTGATTTCCACAGCACCAAAGCGCAGGTCTCGCAGCGCGCTCTGGATTTCCCGCAGGATGGTTGCTTCGTCCTGGCCGTCAACGCTACGCAGAGATGCGCTCATGGTGCTGCTCCTGAAAAATGGGGTGCCGACAGGGTTGCTGGCGTAGGGGCAATAGTAGTGAGGTGTAGATATTCTTAAAAATACTATTTAAGAATGTTTATATAACTGAAAGCTCAAAATAGGCGCTTGAGCACCATGTGTAGCAGCTGCCGAGGGCTGCGTCCGGTTGCGAAGCGACCGTAAATACTGCGCGCGATGTTTTTCTGACACAGCCCAGGGTTCGGTTTTACGACCGCGGCGCGGCCGGACGCAGCCTCGTTCCTTCGGCAGCTGCTACGAATTTCCCAGCGGCAAAGTGGGACGCGACTACACTCCAACTGCCTTATAACGACAGGATGTTTTGCAAAGGTGGGAACTGTTGCTGGACAGTCAGCACAAGTGGGATCACCTTAGAGCGGCTGTCGTCTTTTCCTGCATAGTCTGGAGTCTTTATGTCGTTTACCCCTGAGTTGGTTGCCGAACTGGAAGTCCTTGCACTGTTTGACTTGGAAAGTACCCTTGAGGGCCTGAAGATTCATCAACATGCCGCGCCAGAAAAAGTCGCCGCGGCGCAGCGCCTGTTCGAGAAAAAACTGATCGATCAACCCGATGGTGGCTATCTGACAAGCCTGGGACGTGATGCTGCCGAAAGTGTCCAAGTACTGCTGTCGATTCTTGTTGAATCCAAAGAAGTTGCCTGACGCCACGCCCCGCCCTCGGGATCTGAACGATTAATGATTCCGCGGGCACACTTATCTCCGCCCGCACTGAACCAGAGAACTGAGCGACAGGTTCTCCAGCAGTTGCGTGGGCGCTTTTTGCGCGTCAATCAGGGTCGCCTGGCCCGAGCGGTAGAGGGGTTGGCCCCTCGCCAACAAGCGCTACTGAACCTGTTGGCGCTGCTCTTTCATATCAATCACCCGCTCTTGCCCGGTTATGTGTCTGACGCACTCGCCCTCGCCTCTGCCCGACATCTGGTTCACGACTTTTCTTGCAGCATGGGCAACGCTTGCCAGTCACAACCGATCCATGGGCTTTTTTTGATGGGCAGCCTCGGCACATTGGCCCAGACCGCGCAAAGCGATATGGACGTGTGGGTTTGCCTCGCTCCGGACTTGAATGATGCCGCCGTGTCGGCCTTGCGCAAAAAATGCCGACGCCTGGAAGCCTGGGCGACGAGCCAGGGCTGTGAAGCACACTTCTTTTTGATCGATGCACAATTGCGCAACGACGAGGGCGACGAGCCACGACAGAGGTTGCTGCTCGATGAGTTTTATCGCACCGCCATCTGGCTCGCCGGGCGCACACCGATGTGGTGGTGGGTGCCGGTGCATGAGGAAGCGCGGTACGCTGAATTCGCCTGTGGGCTACTGGAAACAGGGGTAATCGACCGTGACGAAACCATTGATCTTGGCCACCTAGCCCATATTGCCCCCGGCGAGTTTCTGGGCGCCGGGCTGTGGCAATTGCTCAAGGGCATTGAGGCGCCCTACAAGTCGCTGCTCAAGCTGCTGCTGATTGAGGTGTACGCCAGCGAGCACCCGCAGGTGAGCTGCCTGAGCCTGGGGTTCAAACAGAGGGTGTACGCCAATCAACTGGACCTGGATGAGATGGACCCCTACGTGGTGGTTTACCGACGTATTGAGCGTTACCTGGAGGGCCGGGGTGAGTTGCAGCGGCTGGAACTGGTTCGCCGCAGCCTCTACCTGAAGGTCGGCCACGAGTTGAGCAATGGCGAGGCAGGCATGTTGTGGCAGCGGCGGTTACTCAAGCGCCTGACCCGCGAATGGGGCTGGGATGAGCAGCACCTGGCAATGCTCGACAATCGCTCGCAATGGCAGGCGCAGCAGGTCAGTCATGAGCGTCGGGCCCTGGCCCGGGAGCTGAGCGTCAGCTACCGGTCTTTGCGTCAGTTTGCCCGTGACGAGCAAACGCCTGCGCTGTGACATGACTGATCCGGAAGGTCTTAAGCGCTGAAATCGCTTGCTGCTTTTGGCTGGTATTCCACTTCAAGCAGTTCCAGCTTGAGGGTCTTGCCACCGGGAGCAGGCCAGTTGATGTGCTGGCCAACTTGCAGCCCCAGCAACGCGCTGCCCACAGGGGCCAGAATCGAAATCTTGCCTTCGTCGGCGTTGGCGTCTTTTGGGTATACCAGCGTCAGGCGGTAGTCCTTGCCACTGCTTTCTTCGCGACAATGCACACGGGAATTCATGGTCACGACGCCGGCAGGCACTTCTTCGTGGCCAACGATGGTTTCGGCGCGATCGAGCTCGGCTTGCAGTGCCTCAATGCCAGGAGTCGTTTCTGGCAAGCTGTCGATCAATTGCTCCAGACGCTGTACGTCCAGGCGGGTGAGGATGAGTGGGGTTGGTGTGCTCATGACCTGGCAGACTCCTTTTTTCTGCACGAAAAAGCAAAACCCCGCCGGAATATGGCGGGGTTTTGACGAACCTCGTTAGTGCGAGGCGAACCCGGACACTACCACAGCAAAATAAATACACAAGCAGGGGGGACACTGCCCCCTGATTGCGTACGACGATTATCCGTAGCAGCTGCCGCAGGCTGCGTTCGGCGACGCAGTCGTCGTAAAGTCAGGCTCTGCGGTGTGTCAGTTGAACAAAGGGCTCAGGTTTTGCGATTGCTACGCAATCGAACGCAGCCTGCGGCAGCTGCTACGGGAGCCGCTGCCGCAATTGGGCCTGTTCACAAATCACCCGGCGCCGCTGGTCGTCTGCCGAGCGCCACTCGCGAATATCTTCAACGTGGCGAAAACAGCCCAGGCAGACTTTGTGCTCATCCAGCCGGCAGGTGCTGATGCAGGGGGACGGCACTGCCGGACTGACGTTACTGTAGAGCGGTTTTGCAGGTTTAGCAGAAGCGGTCACTGTCAGATCTCTTCAAATTCCAGCTCGGCGCCTGCGTGTTCCAGTGTCAGGCGCTGAACCATTTCGCTGAGCAGCTCGTCGCTTTTATCGCACTTCCACGAACTGCGTTTTTCATCGTAGTCGAAGTGAAAACCGCCGCTGGGGGCCGCCAGCCAGAGCTGCAGCAGCGGCGCCTGACGGCTGAAGATCAGGGCTTTGCCATTCTCGAACTTGATTGTCAGGATGCCGGCGGAATTCTCTACATCTACATCCAGATCAGAGTCATCAAAGATGTCTTCCAGATTTTCCTGGGTGGCATCGACCAGATCGTGAAAACGGGCTTCAGTCAAACTCATGGTGGAACCTCGTAATATCTAGTCATGCTCGGAGCTCGCAAGATACGGGCGCTCCAGGCCGATTGCAAACCCCATAACAGCCATCTGCCCGCGACCACTGATCATCCACACAGGACGTAACGCTCGGCCGCTCTGCTGCATAGGCAAGCTGGTGGGTGCTCGGTATACTCGGGCGCAATTAATGCTTTTCAAAGGATTTCGCCATGAAGCGCCTGATCTCTTCTATTGCTGCGCTCGTCGCGGTCGCCTGCCTTGTTTCTGCCTGTGGTCAAAAAGGACCGCTGTATCTTCCCGATGACAGCAAATCCCCTGAAGACCAAGCGAAGTCGTCGCAATCGCAATCGCACAAGCACCAATAAGGGAACACCATGGACGCTTTTAATTACCGGGACGGCGAGCTGTTCGCCGAAGGTGTTGCGCTGACGGCCATTGCCGAGCGTTTTGGCACGCCGACGTATGTTTATTCCCGGGCACACATCGAGGCGCAGTACAACGCTTTCGCCGATGCCCTGAACGGCATGCCGCACCTGGTGTGCTTCGCGGTCAAGGCCAACTCCAACCTGGGCGTGCTCAATGTCCTGGCGCGTCTGGGCGCCGGTTTTGACATCGTGTCCCGTGGCGAGCTGGAGCGTGTTCTGGCCGCTGGCGGCACGGCTGACAAGATCGTGTTTTCCGGTGTCGGCAAAACCCGCGATGACATGCGTCGCGCTCTGGAAGTGGGCGTGCACTGTTTCAACGTCGAGTCCACCGAAGAGCTTGAGCGCTTGCAGGTGGTGGCCGCCGAAATGGGCGTTCGCGCCCCGATTTCGCTGCGGGTCAACCCGGACGTCGATGCGGGAACCCACCCGTACATCTCCACCGGTCTGAAAGAAAACAAGTTCGGCATCGCCATCGCTGACGCCGAAGATGTCTACATCCGTGCCGCTCAATTGCCGAACCTGGAAGTGGTCGGCGTCGATTGCCATATCGGCTCCCAACTGACCACCCTCGAACCGTTCATCGACGCTCTCGACCGCCTGCTGGCACTGATCGACCGACTGGGCGATTGCGGCATCTACCTGCGCCATATCGACCTCGGTGGCGGCCTGGGCGTGCGTTACCGCGATGAAGAGCCGCCACTGGCCGGTGATTACATCAAGGCCGTGCGTGAGCGCCTCGACGGGCGTGACCTGGCGCTGGTGTTCGAGCCGGGTCGTTACATCGTGGCCAATGCTGGCGTGCTGCTGACTCAGGTCGAGTACCTCAAGCACACCGAGCACAAGGATTTCGCCATCGTCGATGCGGCGATGAACGATCTGATCCGCCCGGCCCTGTACCAGGCCTGGATGGACGTGACTGCAGTTCGCCCGCGTGACAGCGAAGCCCGCGCCTACGACATCGTCGGCCCGATCTGCGAAACCGGTGACTTCCTGGCCAAAGACCGCCAGCTGGCGCTGGCCGAAGGTGATTTGCTGGCCGTGCATTCGGCCGGTGCCTATGGTTTTGTCATGAGCTCGAACTACAACACCCGTGGCCGCGCCGCCGAAGTACTGGTGGATGGCGATCAGGCGTTTGAAGTGCGTCGTCGCGAGACTGTTGCCGAGTTGTTTGCTGGCGAAAGCCTGCTGCCGGAGTAAACCCATGTTGCTGCGTTTTACCAAAATGCACGGCCTGGGCAATGATTTCATGGTTCTCGACCTGGTCAGCCAGCACGCGCACATCCTGCCCAAGCATGCCAAGCAATGGGGTGACAGGCACACGGGTGTCGGCTTTGATCAGCTATTGATCGTTGAAGCACCAAGTAACCCGGAGGTGGACTTCCGTTACCGGATCTTCAACTCCGACGGTTCCGAAGTGGAGCAATGCGGCAACGGGGCGCGCTGCTTTGCGCGCTTCGTGCTCGACAAGCGCCTGACCACCAAGCGCCAGATCAAGGTCGAAACCAAGAGCGGCATTATCGAACTGAACGTGCGCAGCGATGGGCAAATCAGCGTCGACATGGGGCCACCGCGCCTGGTTCCGGCAGATATCCCGTTTGTGGCCGACGCCCAGGCGTTGAGCTATGAGCTGGATGTCGATGGCCAGACCGTCGAGTTGGCTGCCGTTTCGATGGGCAACCCCCATGCGGTGCTGCGCGTAGACGATATCAACGCTGCACCGGTGCATGAACTGGGCCCCAAAATTGAACACCATCCGCGCTTTCCCGCACGGGTCAATGTCGGTTTTCTGCACGTGATAGATCGTCAGCGCGGGCAACTGCGGGTCTGGGAACGCGGCGCCGGGGAAACCCAGGCCTGCGGCACCGGTGCCTGTGCAGCGGCCGTGGCAGCCATCAGCCAGGGCTGGATGGACTCACCGCTGATCCTCGATCTGCCTGGTGGCCGGTTGTCCATCGAATGGGCAGGCCCTGGCCACTCTGTGATCATGACCGGCCCGGCCATGCGTGTTTACGAAGGACAAGTCCGTTTATGAGCGAGCGCAACCGATGACCGACAAGACGCAGCCAGCAGCACTCGACGTCCCTGTGGATAACTCGCAAGCCGCAACGGTTGCAGCGTATCTGCAGGAGCATCCGGATTTCTTCAGCCAGCGCGAAGAGCTGTTGCTGTCGCTGCGCATTCCGCATCAGCGTGGCGACACCATTTCGCTGGTGGAACGTCAACTGGAGCTGCTGCGCAGTCGCAATATCGAGATGCGCCATCGCTTGTCGCAACTGATGGACGTGGCCCGTGACAACGACCGTCTGTTCGAAAAAACCCGTCGCCTGAACCTGGCCCTGATGGACGCCACCAGCCTCGAAGAGCTGGTGATTGCCGTCGAAGACAGCCTGCGCCAGGACTTCCAGGTGCCCTTTGTCAGCCTGGTGCTGTTTGGTGACAACCCGATGCCGGTCGGCCGTTGGGTCAGCAGCGCCGATGCGCAACGGGCGCTGGGTGGCTTGTTGACTGAAGGCAAGACCGTCAGCGGCAGCTTGCGCGAGCACGAGCTGGACTTCCTGTTTGGCGAAGAGCAGCGCAAGCAAATCGGTTCCACGGCCGTGGTAGCCCTTAATCATCTGGGGTTGCACGGTGTACTGGCGATTGCCAGTCGCGATCCGCAGCACTACAAAAGCTCGGTGGGCACGCTGTTCCTCGGCTATATCGCCGAAGTGCTGGGCCGGGTGCTGCCGCGCTTTACCAACGCGCTGCGCTCGGTGCGCTAGATGGAACGGCAACTGGACGCTTACTGCATTCACCTGCGCAGTGAGCGCCAGGTGTCCCCGCATACGCTTGAGGCCTACCGCCGCGACCTGAACAAGGTGCTGGCGTTTTGCGCCAAGGAATCAATCCCCAGCTGGGCGGCACTGGATATCCAGCGCATGCGCCAACTGGTGTCGCGTCTGCATCAGCAAGGGCAGTCCTCGCGCAGTATTGCCCGTCTGCTGTCGGCGGTACGCGGGCTTTATCACTACCTCAATCGAGAAGGCCTGTGCGACCACGATCCGGCAAACGGCCTGGCCCCGCCAAAAGGCGAACGTCGCCTGCCCAAGACCCTGGATACCGATCGCGCCCTGCAATTGCTGGAGGGTGGTGTCGAGGACGATTTTCTGGCCCAACGCGATCAGGCCATTCTGGAGCTGTTTTACTCGTCGGGCCTGCGCTTGTCGGAGCTGACCGGGCTAAATCTGGAACAGCTGGATCTGGCTGACGGGCTGGTCGAAGTGCTCGGCAAAGGCAGCAAGACCCGCGTGCTGCCCGTCGGCAAGAAGGCCCGGGAGGCGCTTCAGGCCTGGCTGGCAGTGCGGTTGCTGGCCAACCCCAAGGACGACGCCGTATTCGTCAGCCAGCGTGGTACGCGCCTTGGGCCAAGGGCAATTCAAATGCGGGTCAAGGCTGCCGGTGAGCGTGAGCTGGGACAGAATCTGCACCCGCACATGCTGCGCCATTCATTTGCCAGCCATCTGCTGGAGTCCTCCCAGGACTTGCGTGCCGTGCAAGAGTTGCTCGGGCATGCGGACATCAAAACCACGCAAATTTATACTCATCTGGATTTCCAGCATCTGGCATCGGTCTACGACAGCGCCCATCCAAGGGCCAAACGCAGTAAGGACAGTGAATGACGATTGAGCTGATTACCTTCGACCTCGACGACACTCTGTGGGACACCGCCCCGGTGATCGTCAGCGCTGAAGCCGTGTTGCGTAACTGGCTGACGGATAACGCACCAAAATTGGGCGCTGTTGAGGCCGGGCATTTCCAGGCGATTCGCGAGCGGGTATTGAGTGAGGAGCCGCAGCTCAAGCACCGGATCAGTGCCCTGCGTCGGCGCATTCTGTTTCATGCGCTGCACGGTGCGGGTTACGCCAACGCTGCGTCTTTGGCCGATGATGCCTTTGAGGTGTTTATTGAGGCGCGTCACGCCCTGGACGTGTTCCCCCAGGCCGAGCCGACCCTGATGGTGCTGGCGCGGGATTACGCCCTGGGTGTGGTGACCAACGGTAACGCCGATGTGCGAAGAATAGGTTTGGGCCATCACTTCAAGTTTGTGTTGTGCGCTGAAGACATTGGCATTGCCAAACCGGACGCGCGCCTGTTTCACGAAGCGCTGGCGCGCGGTGGCGTGGCAGCAGGGGCGGCGGTGCATGTGGGCGATCACCCCGGTGACGATATTGCCGGAGCGCAATTGGCAGGCCTGCGTGCAGTGTGGTTCAACCCCGGCGGCAAGCACTGGGACGGGGACAAGGCTCCCGATGCGGAAATTGGCTGTTTGAGCGAGTTGCCGCTGGTGTTGAAGCACTTGTAACTGTGGGAGCGGGCTTGCTCGCGATGCAGGCACCGCGGTCGCCAGACAAACCGGAATGTTGCAATCACGATAAGCCCGCGCCACAGGGATGTGAAGTTTTCCAACGCCCACAAAAAAACCCGCAGCGACGGCGGGTTTTTTCTTCAAGCATGCAAGCGGTCCTTATCCTTAGATAGGACGGCTGCCGTACTTGTTGTCAGGCTTTTTGGGCGGGTCAGCCACCACATTGGCCTCAACTTCCTGCACCTTGCCGCCCTTGGACAAAAACTCTTCCATGGCGCGGGCCAGAGCATCACGCTCCTTGTTTTTGGCTTCTACGCTCGGCAGGTCATCAACCGACACAGCGGCCTTTGACTTGCCTTTGGCCGCAGGGGCCGGCGCATCATCGCCACCATCGTCGTCTGCAACATCCTCGGCGGCCGTTTCCAGGCCCTCTTCGGTATCGTCGTCTTCGCCTACTTCGAGGTCATCGTTTTCCAGATCGTCGTCGCTCATGTTCTACCCCATGACATACGTATAGCAGATTAGTTATAGACCAGCTGTGGCGACTGTCGACCACCGCTGGTGAAAAAGTAGCCTTGGGCAAACCGCGGCTTACGCCTCTTCATCGTTGTAAGGTGAAGAGGGTTTGGCGAATACCACCATCATTACGGCATCCGCCTGAATTAACACCTCGCCAGGCGCCCTGTGCCGAATGCTCCAGCACACGGATCACGGGCCTTGAAAGCGTCGGGAGATCATCCTCGCCTTCGTCGTACTCGAGCATTGTTTTCTGCCCTCGGCGCGCATTCTAGCGTGCTGAAGAAAAAAGCAAAGCGGCTAATAGTCGAGTTGTGTCGCAAGCACGGGTCGCATAAACAAGCGTAGAACTTCGCAACCCCAATAACCTGTAGGGGAAATCATTTCATAGCACCGAATATCGCCTTATTACCGGCAAAAAAAAACCCGGCACGCCGGGTTTTTTTATAGAGGGAACCTTACAGGTTGTAACCACGCTCGTTGTGCTGAGCCAGGTCGAGGCCCACAGCCTCTTCCTCTTCTGTCACGCGCAGCCCCATCACGGCATCCAGTACCTTGAGGATGATGAAGGTGACGATCGCGGTGTAGACCACAGTGAAGGCTACGCCCTTGAACTGGATCCAGACTTGCGCTGCGATGTCGGTCACGGTGCCGAAGCCGCCCAGTGCCGGGGCTGCAAACACGCCGGTGAGGATTGCACCGACGATACCGCCGATACCGTGCACACCGAACGCATCCAGCGAGTCATCGTAGCCCAGCTTGCGCTTGAGGCTGGTGGCGCAGAAGAAGCAGATCACGCCAGCCGACAAGCCGATCACCACCGAGCCCATCGGGCCTACGGTGCCGGCAGCCGGGGTGATTGCCACCAGGCCTGCTACCACGCCCGAGGCGATGCCCAGTGCGCTAGGTTTGCCATGGGTAATCCACTCGGCAAACATCCAGCCCAGGGCTGCGGCTGCGGTGGCGATCTGGGTCACCAGCATGGCCATGCCGGCAGTACCGTTGGCGGCCGCTGCAGAGCCTGCGTTGAAGCCGAACCAGCCGATCCACAGCATGGCAGCGCCCACCAGGGTGTAACCCAGGTTGTGTGGCGCCATCGGGGTGCTTGGGTAGCCTTTGCGCTTGCCGAGCACGATGCACGCTACCAGGCCGGCGATACCGGCGTTGATATGCACCACAGTGCCGCCCGCAAAGTCGAGTACGCCCCAGTCCCACAGCAGGCCGCCGTTGCCGCTCCACACCATGTGCGCAATCGGTGCGTACACCAGGGTGAACCACACGCCCATGAAGATCAGCATGGCGGAGAATTTCATGCGCTCTGCAAAGGCACCGACGATCAGCGCCGGGGTGATGATGGCGAAGGTCATCTGGAAGGTGATGAACACGGCTTCCGGGAACAGCGCGGTGGATGAGGTCAGGCTTTCAGGCGTTACACCCGCCAGGAATGCTTTGCCAAACCCGCCGATAAAGGAATTGAAGTTGGTGACGCCCTGCTCCATGCCCGTGGTGTCGAACGTGATGCTGTAGCCGTAAATGACCCACAGAATGCTGATCAGACCGGTAATGGCGAAGCACTGCATCATCACGGAAAGAATGTTTTTGGAGCGCACCATGCCGCCGTAGAACAGCGCCAGGCCGGGAATGGTCATAAACAGCACCAAGGCTGTAGCAGTCAGCATCCAGGCGGTGTCGCCGGAGTTGAGGACTGGAGCAGCCACTCCGTCTGCCGCCATGGCCAGGCCAGGCATTACGACGGACAACAGGGCTCCGAGCCCTGCGATTTTACGCAGAGTCATAGTGTTTTCTCCTGGGGCGTTGGGTTTGGCGGCTTAGATTGCGTCGGTATCGGTTTCGCCGGTACGGATGCGAATAGCCTGTTCCAGATTGACTACGAAAATCTTGCCGTCACCAATCTTGCCGGTGTTGGCAGCCTTGGTGATCGCCTCGATAACCCGATCAAGATCCTTGTCGTCAATGGCGACATCAATCTTCACCTTTGGCAGAAAATCGACCACATATTCCGCACCGCGATACAGCTCGGTATGGCCCTTCTGACGGCCGAAGCCTTTGACCTCAGTAACGGTAATGCCTTGTACGCCGATCTCAGACAGCGACTCGCGCACGTCATCCAACTTGAACGGCTTGATAATGGCGGTGACTAGCTTCATGAAACTTCTCCCGAATTGGTGAACTTGCCCCAGGAAAACAAACCCGGCTCAAGTCTAAGCGCAGTGTCTGGCTTTGTAACGCATCGTCAGCCTTCTTCAGGCTGTACAACGTG
Source organism: Pseudomonas bubulae (assembly GCF_900618535.1). Classification (GTDB taxonomy): domain Bacteria; phylum Pseudomonadota; class Gammaproteobacteria; order Pseudomonadales; family Pseudomonadaceae; genus Aquipseudomonas; species Aquipseudomonas bubulae. Next base: position 293,071 of record NZ_UYJA01000004.1, read on the forward strand.
TGTAAATCGCTGGTGACGAAAACACTCCTTGAACCACCTGCCGCACTGCCTTCGTCACAGCTACTGCATCAGTGCATGAGTCATGTTGGTCTTAGCAGAAACCTTGCCATGTCTGGAAAAATCAATAATTACAGCGATTTAGAGGAAGTTGATGGCTTTTTGCCTGATTTCTCGGGGTATTTGTGCTCGAAGATGGTGCGAAGCTTGCGGGGGTGGTGCGCGAAAAATGTGCAGAAAGCCCCCGCCAATGGGGGCCTACACCCCGTGATACACTCGTCACCATCAGTTTTAAGGACCTTATCCATGCTCGCGCCCAAAGATTTTCTCGACGCCCTTGGCGGCCACGCCTCCCGCTTGTTCAGTGGCGAAACCGCGCTGCCGCGCAATGAAATCGAAAGCCAGTTCAAAGCCTTGCTGCAAAGCGGTTTCAGCAAGCTTGATCTGGTGAGCCGCGAAGAGTTCGACAGCCAGATGGTGGTTTTGGCGCGCACCCGTGCTCGCCTCGAAAGCCTGGAGGCCAAAGTGGCCGAAATGGAAGCAAGGCTGTTGCCGCCGAGCGAATAACGCTCAAAGGCGGTGCATTCGCCTGTATTAACAAGGATGTTTTTATATGCTGGTGATGAACCCGCTAGTGCCCGAGATGATCGTCTCGGACCTTTCGCGCAGTCTGCATTTTTACTGTGAAGTGCTCGGTTTCAAGATCGAGTACCAACGGCCCGAGCATCTTTTTGCGTTTCTGTCATTCCATGGCAGCCAGTTGATGCTGGAACAGGACGACCTCGAAGAGTCTTCCTGGCGGGTCGGCCCGCTGGAGCAGCCGTTCGGCCGGGGCATGAACCTGTCGATCAAATGCCCGGATGCCGATTGCCTGATCGAGCGCCTGCAAGCCGCTGGCCACACCCTGCGCAAACCCCTGGAAGAACGCTGGTACCGCAGCAATGAAGTGCTGTTTGGCGAGTGCAACTTTTTGGTGCTCGACCCCGATGGCTATTTGTTGCGCTTTGCCGAGGATCTGGGGACCCGAGCGCTGGAGCAGTGAGTCAGGCGCAGTGGTGAATGGGTTGCACCTGTTCGCGAATCGCTGCACCGCGGTCGATTTCTGCCGTGCGCAGGTCGTAAGTGGTTTGCAGGTTAAGCCAGAACTCCGGGGTGGTTGCCAGGCAAATTGACAGGCGCAGTGCCATATCGGCACTGACGCCACGGCGCTGCAGCACGATATCGTTGACCGTCGGCGCGGACACCCCCAGCGCCCTGGCCAAAGCAGCAGACGAGAGGCTCAGGGGCTCAAGGTATTCTTCCTTGAGAACTTCACCCGGGTGAACCGGGCGCATGCCATTTTTGATCATGATGACCTCATTGGTAATCAGCTATTTCTACTGCTTCAGGGCCATTGGCGCCCCAGACGAAGCAGATTCGCCATTGTGCGTTGATGCGGATGCTGTGCTGGCCCTTGCGTGTACCGCTGAGAGCCTCGAGCCGGTTGCCAGGTGGTGACGCTAGATCTGTCAGCACGCTTGCAGCGTCCAGCATGGTTAATTTTCGTTCAATGACATTGAGAATGTCTGACCATAAGCGCGTCTTGCCATTTCGATACAGACTTTCAGTTCTGTTGCATTTAAAACTTACAATCATGATTAATGAATAACGTTATTGATTAATCATAGGGTCTTATAATTTTTTCGCCACCGCACTTTGGCAGTTCGTTGGCCGTGCTCCCATACCCGTTAACATCCCGTATCCATTCCATGCCTGCCCCTGGCTTGAGATTCGCGCACCATGGTTTTTTTGCGAACTCAAGGAATGAGTCATGGCTCTGGCGATTGTTTACAGCCGCGCCCAGGTGGGCGTCGAGGCGCCTGCCGTTACGGTGGAAGCGCATCTGGCCAATGGGTTGCCAGCGTTGACGCTGGTCGGTTTGCCCGAAACAGCGGTCAAGGAAAGTAAAGACCGGGTACGCAGCGCAATCATCAACTCCACCCTGGATTTCCCGGCCCGGCGTATCACCCTCAACCTCGCGCCCGCCGACCTGCCCAAGGACGGCGGGCGTTTTGATGTGGCCATTGCCCTGGGCATTTTGGCGGCCAGCGGGCAACTGCCGGCTGTGGCGCTGGAGCAGGTGGAGTGTTTGGGCGAACTGGCGCTATCGGGCGCAATCAGGCCAGTGCAGGGCATATTGCCTGCCGCCCTGGCAGCAAGGGCCGCAGGCCGGGCGCTGGTGGTACCGCAGGCCAATGCCGAAGAAGCCTGCCTGGCCTGCGGGCTGACAGTAATTGCGGCCGAGCACTTGTTGCAGTTGGTGGCCCATTTCGCAGGTCGGGAGGTGATAGAGCCCTATATCCCCAGCGGCTTGCTGCATATCAGCAAACCCTACCCCGACCTGAGCGATGTCCAAGGGCAGCTTTCGGCCAAACGGGCATTGCTGGTCGCTGCTGCTGGCAGTCACAACCTGCTGTTTACCGGGCCGCCGGGCACGGGTAAAACCTTGCTGGCCAGCCGCCTGCCCGGCTTGTTACCACCGCTCAATGAGCAAGAGGCGCTGGAAGTGGCCGCCATTCAGTCAGTGGCCAGCCAGGTGCCATTGAACTGCTGGCCACAGCGACCGTTTCGCCAACCTCATCATTCGGCCTCGGGGCCGGCGCTGGTGGGCGGCGGCTCCAAACCGCGGCCCGGGGAAATAACCCTGGCCCATCACGGCGTATTGTTTCTGGATGAGCTTGTTTTCCGGCGCGCTTCCAACTGGTTGCGGCGATGAATCCCTGCCCCTGTGGATATCTTGGCGAACCCACTGGCCGCTGCCGCTGTACACCGGAGCAAATCCAGCGCTATCGCAACAAACTTTCCGGCCCGTTGCTCGATCGCATCGACCTGCACCTGACCGTAGCCCGCGAGACCACCACTCTCAACCCGCCGCTTGCCTCAGGTGACACCACGGCCAACGCCGCCGGGCTTGTGGCTGCGGCGCGTGAGCGCCAACTGCAACGTCAGGGCTGCGCCAATGCCTTTCTCGATCTGCCGGGCGTGCGAACCCAATGCCGCTTGAGCGATATGGATAACAGCTGGCTGGAGGCGGCTTGCGAGCGCATGACCTTGTCACTGCGAGCGGCGCACCGACTGCTGAAAGTGGCAAGGACCCTGGCGGACCTGGAGCAGGTACACAATATAGAGCGCAAGCATCTCGCAGAGGCGTTGCAATATCGGCCATTCAGTGGCTGATTATGGCGGTCAGTGCAACTGCTCAACGGTTGGCAACACCATGGCGGCGACTTCCTGCTGCAAAAAGTCGCTGAGCCGACGCAAACGCTCGCCCCCGGGACGGGTCTTGGGCCAAACCAGATAGTAATTATCGCCGCTGGCCACGGCAGCAGGGAACGGCAGGCTCAGGCGCCCCTGGGCAACGTCTTCGGCCACCATCAACAAATCCCCCATGGAAATGCCGTAGCCCCGGGCGGCGGCAATCATGCCCAGCTCCAGGGTGTCGAAAACTTGCCCGCCCTTGAGTGACACTTGCCCGCCCAGGCCCATGCAGTCGAGCCAACGCCGCCAGTCGCGTCGGTCAGGCGTAGGGTGCAGCAGCTCAGTGCTCGCCAGGCGTGTGACGTCCCATGGCGCGTCGCCCTGAATGGCGGGCGCACCGACCGGGATCAGCATCTCCGGGAACAGCAGCGTGGCCTCCCAGTCAGGCGGAAAGTGGCCGTTGCTCAACAGCACTGCACAGTCGAATGGCTCGTGATTGAAATCCACGTGGTCAATGTCCATCCAGGCACTGGTCAGTTGCACCTCATTGCCGCTCTGCAAGTGGCGAAAGCGGCTCAGGCGGGCCAATAACCAGCGCATGGTCAGGGTCGAGGGGGCTTTCATGCGCAAGATGTCATCTTCGGCGCGCAAGGTAGTACAGGCGCGTTCCAGGGCGGCAAAGCCTTCGCGCACTCCCGGCAGCAGCAAGCGCGCGGCTTCGGTGAGTTGCAGGCTGCGCCCGCTGCGCTGAAATAACCGGCAGGCGAAATGCGCTTCCAGGGTTTTGATATGGCGACTGACAGCGCTCTGGGTAATGGACAGCTCTTCGCCCGCCCGGGTGAATGAACTATGGCGAGCTGCAGCCTCAAAGGCGCGCAAGGCGTAAAGCGGAGGAAGGCTACGAGCCATTACTCATATTCCTATAGCTCAAAAGGTGATGGCACAGAAGGCAAGATCAACCATGAGTTTAAATCATGCCAGTGATCGTTTTTATCCCTTTGCTTAAAACACTCAACGCGCCGAGAATCAAGCCTTTCAACGCACCTATAGAAATTTCTACAATGACCAAACAGCATCCTGCACGTATCGAACTCTCGGCCATTATGAGGTTGGCCGGGCCGCTGATCGCTTCGCAGCTGGCTCACATGCTGATGGTACTCACCGATACCCTGATGATGGCGCGCTTGAGCCCGGAGGCTCTGGCTGGCGGGAGCCTGGGAGCGGCCAGCTACTCGTTCGTGTCGATTTTCTGCATTGGCGTCATCGCTGCCGTGGGCACGCTGGTGTCGATTCGCCAAGGTGCAGGGGATATCGAAGGGGCGACCCGCCTGACTCAGGCCGGGTTGTGGCTCGCCTGGGCACTGGCGTTGGGCGGCGCGGTAATGCTGTGGAATATCAAACCGCTGTTGTTGCTGTTTGGCCAGACGCCCACCAACGTTGAGGCGGCTGGCCAGTTTCTGCTGCTGCTACCGTTTGCCCTGCCCGGCTATATGACTTTTATGGCCCTGCGCGGCTTTACCAGTGCAATGGGCCGGGCCACACCGGTGATGGTGATCAGCCTGATCGGTACCGTGGCCAACTTTGTGCTCAATTACGCGCTGATTACCGGCATGTTCGGCCTGCCAAAACTGGGCTTGATGGGTATCGGCCTGGTCACGGCGATTGTGGCGACCTGCATGGCGCTGGGGTTGGCCTGGCATATCCATCGGCATCCGGCCTACAACGCGTACCCGATCAGCAAGGGCCTGTCGCGGATCAATCTGACTTATCTGCGGGAACTGTGGCGGCTCGGCCTGCCGATTGGCGGGACCTATGCCGTGGAAGTCGGTTTGTTTGCCTTCGCAGCACTGTGCATGGGCACCATGGGCAGTACACAGCTGGCAGCGCACCAGATCGCACTGCAAATCGTATCGGTGGCATTTATGGTACCTGCAGGCATGTCGTATGCGATCACCATGCGTATTGGCCAGCACTATGGTGGTGGTGACTTGCAGCGGGCGCGGCTGGCAGGACGGGTCGGTATCGGTTTTGGTGCATGTGTGATGCTCGGGTTTTCCGTGGTGTTCTGGTTTTGGCCAAGGGATCTGGTGGGGTTGTTCCTCGATTACAATGACCCTGCATTCCGTCCGGTATTTGAGCTGGCCGTCAGCCTGCTGGCGGTAGCGGCATGGTTTGAGCTGTTTGATGGCGCACAAACCATCGCCATGGGCGCGATTCGCGGGCTCAAGGATGCCAAGACCACCTTTCTGGTGGGGCTGTTCTGCTATTGGGTGATTGGCGCGCCAATGGCCTGGATGCTGGCCTTTACCTTCGGTTGGGGCCCGGCAGGTGTCTGGTGGGGGCTGGCGACGGGCCTGGCCTGTGCAGCGATCAGCTTGACCCTGGCGTTCGAGTGGAAGGTACGGCGCATGATCAAGCTGGAGCGCAAGGCGGCCAAAGTGGCGGGCGTAGCTGTGTAGCAGCTGCCGAAGGAACGAGGCTGCTACGGAAGTTTTTCTTAAGCCCTAGAGCGCAATTGGCACCTGCTGCCCGGCCCCAAACGTCAAATACTCCACCAGTTCGGCCAGCGGCAGCGGCTTGCTGATGAAGTAGCCCTGCACCTGATCGCAGCCAAAATCACGCAAAAGAGCAAGCTGTTCGGGAGTTTCGACGCCTTCGGCAACCACTTCCAGTTTCAGGTTGTGGGCCAGGTTGATCATGGCGTGGACCAGTTTGCGGTTCTCTTCGCGGCTTTCCATGCCGCCCACAAAGCTCTTGTCGATCTTGAGCAGCGTAATCGGCAGGCTATTGAGGTGCACAAACGATGAAAAACCCGTACCGAAATCATCCAGCGAAAAACGCACACCCAGTCGGCCCAGGGCATCCATGGTCTGTTTGACCAGATCACTGCGCCGCATCACGGCCGTTTCGGTCAGCTCGAACTCCAGCCACTGTGCTTCTACGCCGCGTTCGCTGATCAGGCGGCTGAGGGTCGAAAGCAACTGGCTGTCCTGAAACTGGCGAAACGACAGGTTGACCGCCATGTGCAGCGGCTCAAGCCCGCGTTCGCGCAACGCCTGCATATCCCGCAGGGCACGGGAGATAACCCAGTACCCCAGCGGTACAATCAGCCCGCTTTGCTCGGCCAAAGGCACGAACTCACTCGGAGCCAACAGGCCACGCTCGGCATGGCGCCAGCGCACCAGCGCTTCCAGCCCGACGATCTGCCCCGTGCCAAGATCCAGGCGCGGCTGGTAATGCAGTTCCAGTTCGTCACGGCGCAACGCCCGGCGCAACTCGCTTTCGAGGTCGGCCAGGCTGCGGGCATTGCGATTGATACGCTCGTTGAATACGTGGAAGGTACAACCCTGGGTGCTTTTGGCCTGTTGCATGGCAATGTGCGCGTGCCACATCAACGGGTCGGCCCCGGCGCTGGCGCGGGCATGGGCAATACCCAGGCTGCAGCCGATCAACAGGCTTTCGCCGTCGACCCAGTAGGGCTCGGCCATCACCTCGGTAATGCGCTCGGCCATCCATTCGGCACGCTCGGGCGCGCGATGGGTATTGATCAACAGGGCGAATTCATCACTGCCAAGACGGGCCAGCTGGTCACCCGCTTCAAGCTGGCTTTTGAGGCGCGCCACTACTTGCAGGATCACGCGGTCGCCAGCCTGATGGCCCAATGCATCGTTGGCGTGACGAAAGTTGTCCAGGTCCAGATGGCCCAAGGCAATGCCACGGCCGTCACTTTCGGCCAGACGCACGGCCAGCAGGGTCTGGAAGCCTTGCCTGTTGGCAATGCCGGTCAGTGGATCCTCTTCGGCGAGGCGCTGCAAGGTGTGTTCCAGCAGGCCGCGTTCACGCACATGGCGCAGACAGCGGCGCAGTACATCGCCCGTCAGGCTGGCGCCGACCAGCCAGTCGCTGACGCCCGCTGGAGCGCTATCAGGCTCGCTGTCGAGCAGCAAAACCGTGGGCAGGCGGCAGCGGCCCGCTGGGGGCTGCAGGGCCGGGGTCGTCAGGAGCAGCGCATTGCGATCGTTTTCGAACAGATGGCTGACAGACTCCCAGCTCGGCGCGCATATCAGGACGGCCGCACTTCCCATTGGCGCCAGACACTCGCGCAACAACGCTGCCCAAGATGGCTCTTCGGCCAATAGCAGCAAACGCAAGGGTTCGACAGGCGTAGACAAGCTAGCTCCCTAGACTCTGCAAAAATTCGGGCAGTGGGCATTATGACGTGCCGGCAACCAATGGCAATGACACTGGTTATCAAATACTTATTTGCTGCATTAACCCTACGGTAGCTGGAAATACTCTTTACATCCTGTGCGAAAGTAACAAAAGCAGTAAATTTAAAGGATGTGGCATGTCACACCGTCGCACAGAGGCAGCAATATTTGCTCAGCCTGTTAAAATGCCCGCCCTTTTTACAAACGACCCCTGATCTCGTCATGTCCCGACTCAATCCCCGGCAGCAAGAAGCCGTGAGCTACGTCGGCGGCCCTCTATTGGTGCTCGCCGGCGCAGGCTCCGGCAAAACCAGCGTGATTACCCGCAAAATCGCGCACCTGATCCAGAACTGTGGCATCCGTGCCCAATACATCGTCGCCATGACCTTTACCAACAAAGCCGCCCGCGAGATGAAAGAGCGTGTCGGCACCCTGCTTAAAAAGGGTGAAGGCCGCGGCTTGACGGTGTGCACGTTCCACAACCTGGGCCTCAACATCATCCGCAAGGAGCACGCGCGGCTGGGCTATAAGCCCGGCTTCTCGATCTTTGACGAGGCTGACGTCAAGGCGCTGATGGCCGACATCATGCAAAAGGAATATTCGGGCGACGACGGGGTCGACGAAATCAAGAACATGATCGGCTCGTGGAAAAACGACCTGATCCTGCCGCCCCAGGCTCTGGAAAACGCGCGCAACCCCAAGGAGCAGACCGCAGCCATCGTCTACACCCACTACCAGCGCACGCTCAAGGCCTACAACGCGGTGGACTTTGACGACCTGATCCTGCTGCCGGTCAAGCTGTTCGAAGAACATGCCGACATTCTGGAAAAGTGGCAGAACAAGGTGCGTTACCTGCTGGTGGACGAATATCAGGACACCAACGCCAGTCAGTATCTGCTGGTTAAATACCTGATCGGCAAGCGCAACCAGTTCACCGTGGTAGGTGACGACGACCAGTCGATCTACGCCTGGCGCGGCGCTCGCCCGGAAAACCTGATGCTGCTCAAGGATGATTACCCGTCCTTGAAAGTGGTGATGCTGGAGCAAAACTACCGCTCCACCAGCCGTATTCTGCGCTGCGCCAATATCCTGATTGCCAACAACCCCCACGAGTTTGAAAAGCAGTTGTGGAGCGAGATGGGCCACGGCGACGAAGTGCGGGTGATCCGCTGCCGCAACGAAGACGCCGAAGCCGAGCGAGTGGCCGTCGAAATCCTCACCCTGCACCTGCGCACCGATCGACCGTACAGCGACTTCGCGATCCTGTACCGCGGGAACTATCAAGCCAAACTGATCGAATTGAAGCTGCAGCACCATCAGATCCCGTACCGTTTGTCGGGCGGCAACAGCTTCTTCGGACGTCAGGAAGTTAAAGACCTGATGGCTTACTTCCGCCTGATCGTAAACCCGGATGACGATAACGCCTTCCTGCGCGTAATCAACGTCCCACGTCGCGAGATCGGTTCGACTACCCTGGAAAAGCTGGGTAACTACGCGACCGAGCGAAAGATCTCGATGTATGCCGCCACCGATGAAATCGGCCTGGGCGAACATCTGGACGCACGCTTCACTGACCGCCTGGTACGTTTCAAGCGCTTTATGGACCGTGTGCGTGAGCATTGCTCGGGCGAAGACCCGATTGCAGCGCTGCGCAGCATGATCATGGACATCGACTACGAAAACTGGCTGCGCACCAACAGCTCCAGCGACAAGGCGGCGGACTACCGCATGTCCAATGTCTGGTTTTTGGTCGAGGCGTTGAAAAACACCCTCGAAAAAGACGAAGACGGCGCCATGACCATCGAGGAAGCCATCGGCAAACTGGTGCTGCGCGACATGCTCGAGCGCCAGCAGGAAGAGGAAGACGGTGCCGAAGGCGTGCAGATGATGACCTTGCACGCCTCCAAGGGTCTGGAATTTCCTTACGTGTTCATCATGGGCATGGAAGAAGAAATCCTCCCGCACCGCTCCAGCATTGAAGCAGACACCATTGAAGAAGAACGGCGCCTGGCCTATGTGGGCATTACCCGTGCCCGTGAGACGCTGGCATTCACCTTTGCCGCCAAGCGTAAACAGTACGGCGAGATCATTGACTGTGCGCCGAGCCGTTTCCTCGATGAGTTACCCCCGGACGATCTGGCCTGGGAAGGCAACGATGACACCCCCACCGAAGTTAAAGCGGTTCGCGGCAATACAGCACTGGCTGATATACGCGCGATGCTAAAACGCTAAAATCGACTATTTTTTACTCTACCTTCAGCGCAAAAGCGCTATTTGAGGACGTTACGTTGGAAGCACTGCACAAGAAAATTCGCGAAGAAGGCATCGTGCTTTCCGATCAGGTTTTGAAAGTCGACGCCTTTTTGAACCATCAGATCGATCCTCAGCTGATGAAGGAAATCGGCGACGAGTTCGCGCGTTTGTTCAAGGATTCGGGCATCACCAAGATCGTCACTATCGAAGCATCGGGTATCGCCCCTGCTGTGATGACTGGCTTGAACTTGGGTGTACCTGTGATTTTTGCGCGTAAGCACCAGTCCCTGACCCTGACTGAAAACCTGCTGTCGGCCACGGTGTATTCGTTCACCAAGCAGACTGAAAGCACCGTTGCGATTTCCCCGCGCCACCTGCAAAGCAGCGACCGTGTGCTGGTGATCGACGACTTCCTGGCCAATGGCAAGGCCTCGCAAGCGCTGATTTCGATCATCAAGCAAGCTGGCGCCACCGTGGCCGGTCTGGGCATCGTGATCGAGAAGTCGTTCCAGGGCGGCCGTGCCGAGCTGGATGCACAGGGCTACCGCGTTGAATCCCTGGCCCGGGTCAAATCCCTGGCGGGCGGTAAAGTGACCTTTATCGAGTAACCCTTTCAGTCCGTAGCAGCTGCCGAGGCACGAAGGCTGAGCCGCCGAACGCAGCCTGGCGGCAGCTGCTACGAAAGGCGCGTCAATTGCTTTTCGCGGTTGCCTGCAGCCCTGCCAGCAGCAAACGCTGGTACAGCTCATCGCGCAACCCGTCGGGTTGTGCGAGCTGCATGCGCTCCAGGTGTTCGGGTAATGCCTGGGGCGAAGGCGCGTCCAGCGTAGCCTTGCCCAGTTGGTACATCTGCGTGAGCTTGAATTTGCTTTTAAGCCAGTTCAACGCTCGCAGCAGGTCTTGCTCCTGCGCGCTGAAATCACTGCCCAGCGGGTATTCCGGGAACAAATGCGGGTGCCGATCGGCGATCTCCTGCAAACGCTGCGGGCTGTTGTCGGCAAAACGTGGATCAAGGCGAAAGTCCTTGGGCAGCTTGCCCATCAGTTGTGCCTGGGTGGTCAGTTCGGTCTGGAAGCGCGAGTCGGTGATGTTGAGCAGCGCCTCGATGACTTTGCTGTCGGTTTTGCCGCGCAAATCAGCAATCCCGTATTCGGTGACCACAATGTCGCGCAAATGCCGCGGGATGGTGCAGTGACCGTATTCCCAGACAATATTGGAACTTACATCACCGCCCGACTCTCGCCAGCTGCGCAACATGATTACCGAGCGTGCGTCATGCAGGGCATGGCCCTGGGCAACAAAGTTGTATTGCCCGCCGACCCCGCTCAGCACCCGGCCGTCTTCGAGCTGATCAGCCACGGCGGCACCGAGCAAGGTCACGGTGAATGCGCTGTTGACGAAGCGCGCATCACGCCGTTGCAGGCGTTTCAACTCTTCCTGGCCGTATAATTCGTTGATATAGCTGATGGCGGTCATATTGAATTCAAGGCGCTTGCTGTGGGGCAACTCCCTTAGCCGCTGGTAAAAATCGCGGGGGCCTAGGATAAAACCGCCGTGGATGCTGACCCCGTCACCCTGCAAGCTTTCATCCAGGGTGCCCGCATTGGCCTGGGCTTGCCTGTCGGCATCGGGGTAGACCTTGCGTCGCACAATCCCGGCATCGGCCAGCACCATCAGGCCGTGGACAAACATCTCGCTGCAACCATACAGGCCCCGGGCAAATGGCTCGACGCCACCTTGTTGCTCGATCAGCTTGCGCCACGGGGTGATATCGATAGCGTCGAGCAGGTCGCGGTAGCCCTCGTTGTCACCCTGGCGTGCGAGCAGGGCTGCACTCAGGGCATCACCCATCGAGCCAATGCCGATCTGCAGGGTGCCGCCGTCGCGTATCAGGGTGCTGGCATGCAGGCCGATCATATGGTCTTGCAGATTGACCGGCATGCTGGGCGTTGAAAACAACGTAGTGTGCTCATCTTCGTCAATCAACAGATCAAAATCGTCGATACTCAGCTCCGAGTCGCCGGGCATATAAGGCAGGTCACCATGTACCTGGCCCAGTATCAGAATGGTCTCGCCCGCCGCACGCCGCTTGGCAATCATGGGCAACAAATCGAGGGTAATATCCGGGTTGCAGCTCAAGCTCAGACGCGCGGCATCCTCGGGGTGTCGAGCAACCAGTTGGGCCACCAGGTTCAGGCCGCTGGCATTGATGTCGCGGGCCGCGTGACTGTAATTGCTGCTGACGTAATCCTGCTGAGCAGGCGGGCTGTTGAGCAAACTGCCCGGCTGCAAAAAGAACTGCTCGACGTGGATGTTGGTGGGCATGCTGTTGTGAAGCAGGTCGGCCAGGTAATCCAGCTCAATGTAATCGCCAAATACCCGCTCGACAAAAGGCTCCAGAAACAACCGTTGCAGTCCGTCCCCAAGTGGGGGGCGGCCCAGACTCAAAGCGGTATAGATCGTCAGTTGGCGTTCGGGCAGCTGCCTGATCCGCTGATACAGCGCATTGACGAAGCGGTTGGCCTTGCCCAAGCCCAGCGGCAGGCCAAGGTGAATATGCATCGGTAATCGCGCCAGCACATCATCGACTGCGCGTTCGATCGAACAGGACTGCACCATCTGATCCTCCTTATCCAGTCTTGAATATAGACGTGATAGCGCAGAGGACGCGGACGAGCTCAAATTTCGGGCACAAAAAAGCCGCCCATCAGCGGCTTTTTCAGAGAAGGTCGGGTTATTTCAAACCGGACATTTTCTCGATGGCGCCTTTTAGCTCTTCATCGGTACAGGTCATGCAAGTGCCTTTTGGCGGCATGGCGTTGATACCGGTGATGGCTTTGGCCAGGATGCCATCAAGGCCGCCCTGATGATCGGCGCGCTCTTTCCAGGCCGCGGTGTCACCGATTTTCGGTGCGCCCAACAGGCCGGTGCCGTGGCATGCACTGCAATGCTTGGCAATAATGTCGTCGGGGGTCATGCCACCGCCGCCGCCCACCGAGGCTGCTACGTCCATCCCTTTGCATTCTTGCCCTTGAACACAGACCTTACCCACTGGCTCAAGACGTTTTGCGATGTCATCGTTCGTTGCTGCCTGAGCGTTGACTGCCCATAGGGCCACTACTGCTGCTGGTACGGCCAGCATTTTCATAATTAGGTTCACGCGTTCACCCTCAATGGTGGCTATTCACGCCCACAACCACGGTTTCGCGGGCGGCGAAAGTATAACGGTTAGCCCGCCTCTCTGAAACAACCCTAAAGACAAAGGGGGAATAGAGCTGGCGAAATGCATCTACGGGTGCCTCTGCAAGCAGACAGGGCGCCTCTGTTCTTAGAAATTCGCCGGGGTGGCTGCGCTGATTAGTCGCGCCGCGACGTCGAACGGATTACGAAAGCGGTGTGGTTTGGAGCTTTCGAAATAATAGCTGTCACCGGCTTCCAGCACGAAGGTCTCAAGACCCACGGTTAACTCTAGGCGACCTTCCACCAAAATCCCGGTTTCTTCGCCTTCATGGGTCAGCATTTCGTCCCCGGTATCGGCGCCCGGTGGATAAATCTCGTTGAGAAAGGCAATGGCCCGGCTCGGATGTGCCTTGCCCACCAGTTTCATGGTCACCGCACCGTCGGAAATGTCGATCAGCTCATTGGCTTTGTAGACAATTTGAGTTGGGTTTTCTTGAAGGATTTCTTCGGAAAAAAACTCGACCATGGACATGGGGATGCCACTCAGCACTTTTCGCAGGGAGCTTATGGACGGGCTCACGCTGTTCTTTTCGATCATCGAAATGGTGCTGTTGGTGACGCCCGCGCGCTTGGCGAGTTCACGCTGCGACAGGCCTTTGAGTTTGCGGATGGATTGCAGTCGTTCACCGACGTCCAATGCGGGAGCCTCCTGGGGGTCAGATTCGGGTCGAGAAGCCGCCATCATGGCGATAGCGTTCAGTATTTACAACACTTCGACTTCAAACCCGGACGCCCATTCGCCCCTGCATATTGGATACAACCCATCAGTTACCGGAATAGAGCCGTGGAACGCGTTTGGGGTTGCAGAAAATCTGGTAAGGAATGGTATCTGCTGCAGTGGCCACTTCGCTGGCGAGAATGTTTTTACCCCACAACTCGACCGTCGAACCCAGGCCCGCTTGCGGCACATCGGTGAGGTCGATGCACAGCATGTCCATCGATACACGACCCAGCAACTGGCTGCGCACACCGTCCACAAATACGGGGGTACCGGTGGGTGCCTGGCGCGGGTAGCCGTCGGCATAACCCATGGCCACCACGCCGATTCGCATGGGTTTTGGGGTGATGAACCTGGCACCGTAGCCCACTGGCTCACCGGCGGGCAGTTCGCGTACGCAGATCACTTTGGACTCCAGGGTCATCACCGGTTGCAAGCGAGAGGCCGTGGCCTGTGGCTCGTCAAATGGCGAGCTGCCATACAACATCAAGCCCGGGCGTACCCAGTCACTTGGCACGCGTGGCCAGCCGAGTACGGCCGGCGAGTTGCGCAAGCTGATTTCTGCCGTCAAATCGGCGCGAGCGCCGAGGAACACAGCAACCTGCTCTACGCTTCGAGTGCAATCGAGCTCATCGGCGCGGGCAAAATGGCTCATCAGCACGATTTTCGCCACATTGGCACTGGCCTGCAGACGCTGGTAAGCGGCCTTGTAATCGTTGGGGTGCAAGCCAACGCGGTGCATGCCACTGTCCAGTTTCAGCCACACATTGATGGGTTTGGCGAGCCGGGCCTGCTCGATGGCATCAAGCTGCCACAGCGAATGCACCACACACCAGAAGTCATGTTCGACGATCAGTGGTAGTTCATCCGCTTCAAAAAAACCTTCCAGCAGCAGGATTGGCGCGCGAATACCGGCGGCGCGCAGTTCCAGTGCTTCTTCAATACAGGCCACGGCAAAACCGTCAGCCTCGGCCTCAAGAGCCTGGGCGCAGCGCACGGCACCGTGGCCGTAGGCATCGGCCTTGATCACAGCAAGGGCCTTGGCCCCCGTGACTTCACGGGCCAGTTGGTAATTGTGACGCAGGGCTTGGAGGTCGATCAGGGCACGGGCTGGGCGCATGGCGGCGGGCTTCTAACGGCAAAAGAATAAAAAACGGTGCACACCCGCAGCGTGAACTGCGTGCTGCACCGCAAGAGGGACTGTTACGTGATCAAAAAACTTACGGCAATGCTGCCACAACAGACAGTTCAACCAGGATTTCGGGCTCGCACAGCTTGGCCTCGACAGTTGCGCGGGCCGGCGCTACACCCTTGGGCAGCCATTGGTCCCAGACGCTGTTCATGCCGGTAAAGTCGGCATCGATGTCTTTGAGGTAGATAGTGACCGACAGGATACGGCTTTTATCGGAGCCCGCCAGGTCCAGCAAATGCTCGATATTGGCCAGTGTTTCACGGGTCTGTTGCTCGACCCCGGCGTTCATGTCGTCGCCGACTTGCCCGGACAGGTAGACAGTGCCGTTATGGGTAACGATCTGGCTCATGCGTTCATTGGTGAGCTGGCGCTGGATTGCCATGTTTTGCAGTCTCCTGGTGGTTGCCGTAGCGGGAAATATCAAGGCCTTCGGCGCTGATTTGCGGGGTCTTTTTGGCCATTACGTCCGCGAGGAAACGACCGGAACCGCAGGCCATGGTCCAACCCAGTGTGCCATGCCCGGTGTTCAGGAACAGGTTTTTGAACGGGGTTGCGCCCACAATCGGCGTGCCGTCCGGGGTGGTCGGGCGCAGTCCGGTCCAGAAACTGGCCTGGCTCAGATCACCGCCCTGAGGATAAAGGTCGTTGACGATCATCTCCAGGGTTTCGCGTCGGCGCGGGTTTAGCGACAGGTCAAAACCGGCGATTTCAGCCATGCCGCCAACGCGAATGCGGTTGTCGAAACGGGTGATCGCGACCTTGTAGGTCTCATCGAGAATGGTCGAGGTCGGTGCCATGTCCGAATTGGTAATCGGAATGGTCAGCGAGTAGCCCTTGAGCGGGTAAACCGGCGCCTTGATGCCCAGTGGCTTGAGCATTTGCGGCGAGTAGCTGCCCAGTGCCAGAACGTAACGGTCGGCGGTTTCGAGTTTGCCGTCGATCATCACGCCATTGATGCGATCACCTGCGTAGTCCAGACGCTGGATATCCTGGCCGAAGCGGAACTCAACACCCAGGTTTTTGGCCATTTCAGCCAAGCGGGTGGTAAACATCTGACAGTCGCCAGTCTGGTCATTGGGCAGGCGCAGGGCGCCGGCCAAAATGTCGGTCACGCTGGCCAGTGCGGGCTCAACCCGGGCAATACCGGCACGGTCGAGCAGTTCGAACGGTACACCGGATTCTTTCAGGACCGCGATGTCCTTGGCGGCGCCATCGAGCTGGGCCTGAGTGCGGAACAGTTGTGTGGTGCCGAGGTTACGGGCTTCGTAGGCAATACCCGTTTCGGCGCGCAGTTCGTCGAGGCAGTCACGGCTGTACTCGGACAGGCGAACCATGCGCTCCTTGTTCACGGCATAGCGGCTGGCGGTGCAGTTGCGCAGCATCTGTGCCATCCACAGGTACTGATCAACGCTGGTCGTGGCCTTGATTGCCAGAGGTGCGTGGCGTTCGAGCAACCACTTGATCGCCTTGAGCGGCACGCCCGGTGCGGCCCACGGCGAAGCGTAGCCCGGGGACACCTGGCCCGCGTTGGCAAAGCTGGTTTCCATTGCAACGGCTGGCTGACGGTCCACGACAACCACATCAAAACCGGCTCGGGCCAGATAATAGGCGCTGGCAGTACCAATAACGCCGCCACCCAATACCATAACTCGCATATTCATTCCCTCATCGCGGCCAGCCGCAGACGTTTATTGTTCGATGCAAAGATGAGCGCAGTATATGAAGCATTGAGCAGTGGTATTCACTGTATAAGAAGCTATATTTGGCGACAATTCTCGGGCATAACCCTTTTCACGGAGGAGAATCTCCTATGCGTACAAATCATCAAACAAAGCGTGAATTGGACAAGATAGATCGCAACATTTTGCGCATCCTCCAGGTCGATGGCCGCATCTCGTTTACCGAGCTGGGAGAGAAGGTTGGGTTGTCGACCACTCCCTGTACAGAACGAGTGCGCAGGCTGGAACGTGAAGGGATCATCATGGGCTACAACGCCCGGCTGAACCCGCAACATTTACAGGGCAGCCTGCTGGTATTTGTGGAAATCAGCCTGGACTACAAATCAGGCGATACCTTTGATGAATTCCGACGCGCCGTGTTGAAGTTGCCCCATGTGCTGGAGTGTCATCTGGTGTCGGGGGACTTCGACTATCTGGTGAAGGCGCGGATCAGCGAGATGGCTTCTTACCGCAAGCTGCTGGGTGACATCTTGCTCAAGCTGCCCCACGTGCGTGAGTCCAAAAGCTATATCGTGATGGAAGAAGTCAAAGAGAGCCTGAATCTGCCGATTGCAGATTGACGGCTTTCCCTTAGAGGGGCTGCGCAGACCGGCTTTTGCCTTTAGTCCCCTCTCCCTCCGGGAGAGGGTCAGGGTGAGGGGGCTCTTGATCTAGACCAGCACCTGCCGCGTACTGGCGATGTATTCATGCACCAGCTTCTCTGCGCTGGGGTGAATCATCTCTACCGGGCGTCGGCCGTTGGGGCACGGCAAGGTGGGGGTAGTGCCAAACAACCGACAGATCAATGGCCGCTCTTCATACACCGTGCAGCCATTGGGCCCCAGATGCACACAGTTCAGCTCATCTATTGCTGCTTCTTGTTCGGCAGCCGTCTTGCGCGGCAAGCGGGCCATTTCTTCGGATGAAGTGGTCACAGGCCCGCAGCAGTCATGGCAACCCGGCACGCATTCGAACGAGGGGATTTGCTGCCTGAGAAAGCGGATCTTGTGACTGTTACAGCTCATCCAGAACGTACCGATTGAGAAAAGGCCGCAGAGTCTGCCTGAAAACCCCTGCCCTAGACAGGGCCATTCGGCTGTTCTTGCCCCACGGGAATGGCACGGCTTATGCTCCGTCAAATTTTCCAAACATCAATAATCAGGATTACGCACATGAACGCCCCTGTTCAGCGCAGCCAGCACACCGCTTCTTATTACGCCGCCAGCAGCCTGCCACAACCCGATCATCCGGTTTTGCAGGGCGAGCTGGTAGCGGATGTGTGTGTGGTGGGCGGTGGCTTTTCCGGCCTGAATACGGCGCTGGAGCTGGCCGAGCGCGGCATGAGCGTGGTCTTGCTGGAAGCGCACAAGATCGGTTGGGGCGCCAGCGGGCGCAATGGCGGGCAACTGATTCGCGGGGTCGGCCATGGTGTTGAGCAGTTTGAAGGCGTCATCGGCAAGGACGGTGTGCGGCAAATGAAGCTGATGGGGCTGGAGGCGGTGGAAATCGTGCGCCAGCGCGTCGAGCGTTTCAATATTGCCTGTGACCTGACCTGGGGCTATTGCGACCTGGCCAACAAACCCCGTGACCTTGAAGGTTTTGCTGAAGAGGCCCAGGAGCTGCGCGATCTGGGTTATCGCCATGAAACCCGTCTGTTGCAGGCCAACGAAGTGCACAGCGTGGTGGGTTCGGACCGGTATGTCGGCGGCTTTGTCGATATGGGCTCGGGTCATTTGCACCCGCTGAATCTGGCGCTGGGCGAAGCAGCGGCCGCTGCGCAACTGGGTGTAAAGCTGTTTGAAAACTCCGCAGTAACCCGCATCGATTATGGCCCTGAAGTACGGGTGCACACGGCCCAGGGCTCAGTGCGGGCCAAAAGTCTGGTACTGGGCTGCAACGCCTATCTCAAGGACCTCAACCCGCAACTAAGCGGCAAAGTGCTGCCTGCGGGCAGCTACATCATTGCCACCGAGCCGTTGAGCGAAGCCCGGGCTCACGCCTTGCTGCCACAGAACATGGCCGTGTGCGACCAGCGCGTGGCGCTGGACTACTACCGTCTTTCGGCAGATCGGCGTCTGTTATTCGGTGGGGCCTGTCATTATTCTGGGCGGGATCCGCAGGATATTGCCGCGTACATGCGTCCTAAAATGCTCGAGGTGTTCCCGCATCTTAAAGACGTGAAAATCGACTACCAGTGGGGCGGCATGATCGGCATTGGTGCCAACCGCCTGCCGCAGATCGGCCGCCTGCAAGAGCATCCCAATGTGTATTACGCCCAGGCGTATTCAGGGCACGGGGTTAACGCAACCCACCTGGCGGGCAAGTTGCTGGCCGAAGCTATCAGTGGCCAGCACAGTGACGGTTTTGATCTGTTTGCCAAGGTCCCGCATATCACCTTCCCGGGTGGCAAATACCTGCGTTCGCCATTGCTGGCGCTGGGGATGCTATGGCACCGGTTAAAAGAGCTGCGCTGATTCAAACCTGTAGCCGCTGCCGCAGGTTTGGTTACGAACGCCAAAATGGCTTGCAGCCTTCCTGCCGGGCCATTTCGCGGGTCAACCCCACATCGCGCAGCTGCTGTTCGTCCAGGTTCAGCAGCATCCGGCGGCTGCGAGCACGGTGGCAGAACAGCCCCCACACCCCAAGACCGGCCGGGGTGCTGGTGACTTGACGGGCTTCATGCTCAGCCAGTAATTGTTGGCTGTGCAGCGTCAGGCGCACATCGCTCAAACCATTCATCAGACAGCTCCTTTTGACTCGATTGCCATGAGTCAGCATGATGGCCGTGCGCTGGAAACCATGACAGATTCAGCAAAGTCTTTTTAAATACATACAGATCTGCCATTTCAGGCGCTGAATCCTTGGTTTACGCCCCATCTGTACTGGTCCACCCTTCGGGAGTTCTGCCATGACCCTTTATGTCAACCTCGCCGACCTGCTCGGTACGCGCATCGAGCAGGGCTTTTATCGCCCTGGCGACCGTTTGCCGTCGGTGCGGGCGCTAAGCGCCGAGCATGGTGTGAGCCTGAGTACGGTGCAGCAGGCGTATCGCTTGCTGGAGGACAATGGCCTGGCGTCGCCGCGGCCCAAGTCCGGGTACTTCGTGCCGATGGAGCGTGAGCTGCCCGCCCTGCCGGGCATGGGTAAACCTGCCCAGCGACCCGTGGAAATTTCACAGTGGGAGCAAGTGCTGGAACTGGTTCGCTCAGTGCCGCAAAAGGACGTGATCCAGTTGGGGCGCGGCATGCCGGACGTCACCACGCCAACCATCAAGCCGCTGTTGCGCAGCCTGGCGCAAATCAGCCGGCGCCTGGACTTGCCCGGTCTGTATTACGACAACGTCTACGGGGTACTCGGCCTGCGCGAGCAGGTGGCGCGGTTGTTGCTCGATTCAGGCTGCCAGTTGGGCGCAGAAGATCTGGTAATCACCACGGGCTGCCATGAGGCCTTGTCGTGCAGTATTCGAGCCGTGTGCGAACCGGGGGATATCGTCGCGGTCGACTCGCCAAGCTTTCATGGCGCCATGCAAACCCTCAAGGGCCTGGGGATGAAGGCCCTGGAGATCCCTACCGATCCGCTGACCGGCATCAGCCTCGAAGCCCTGGAACTGGCCCTGGAACAGTGGCCGATCAAGGCTATCCAGCTCACCCCCAGTTGCAACAACCCACTGGGCTACATCATGCCCGAAGCCCGCAAGCGGGCGCTGGTGACCCTGGCCCAACGTTTTGATGTGGCGATCATTGAAGACGATGTGTACGGCGAACTGGCCTACACCTACCCTCGCCCGCGAACCATCAAGTCCTTCGACGATGACGGTCGTGTCCTGCTGTGCAGTTCATTCTCCAAAACCCTGGCCCCCGGCTTGCGCGTTGGCTGGGTGGCGCCGGGGCGTTATCTGGAGCGGGTGCTGCACATGAAATACATCAGCACCGGCTCTTGCGCACCGCAGCCGCAACTGGCGGTTGCCGACTTCCTGAAAAACGGTCATTTCGAGCCGCACCTGCGCAAAATGCGCAGCCAATACCAGCGCAATCGCGACCTGATGCTGGGCTGGATCAGCCGCTACTTTCCGCCCGGCACCCGTGCCAGCAGGCCCCAGGGCAGCTTTATGCTGTGGCTTGAGCTGCCTGACGGCTTCGACAGCCTGCGCCTCAACCGCATGTTGCTGGACCAGGGCGTGCAGATCGCGGTGGGCAGTATTTTTTCGGCTTCGGGCAAGTACCGTAATTGCTTGCGCATGAACTACGCTGCAAAGCCTACGCCGCAGATCGAAGAAGCGGTGCGCAAAGTGGGTATGGCAGCCAGTAAACTGCTGGCAGATACCGTTTAACTCCAGTGACGTCTGGCCCGAGGCTTTACCCGTTGAAATCACTTTGCGCATTGTTTTTAGTCGTCTTGCTGGGAGGCTGTGCCACGTTGGACGTACCCCGTGAACCCACCCAGGCGTTACCCGCCGCAGACTCGGCCTTTGGCCGCTCGATCCAGGCCCAGGCCGCGCCGTATCAAGGTCGCTCGGGGTTCAGGCTGCTGCCCAACAGCGGCGAAGCCTTCAGGGCCCGGGCCGAGTTGATTCGCAACGCGCAAACCAGCCTCGACCTGCAGTACTACATCGTCCACGACGGCTTGAGTACGCGCATGCTGATTGACGAATTGCTCAAGGCCGCAGATCGCGGCGTGCGTGTGCGCATCCTGCTCGATGACACCGCCAGTGATGGCCTGGACGATATCCTGGCCACCCTCGCCGCTCATCCCAATATCCAGATTCGCCTGTTCAACCCCCTGCAACTGGGCCGTGGAACGGGTGTAACCCGGGCGATGGGAAGGCTGTTCAACCTCTCGCGCCAGCACCGGCGCATGCACAACAAACTCTGGCTGGCCGATAACAGTGCGGCGATCGTGGGCGGGCGCAATCTGGGCGATGAGTACTTCGATGCCAAGCCGGAGCTGAATTTTACCGATATCGACCTGCTTGGCGTAGGCCCGGTGGCCGAGCAGTTGGGGCACAGCTTCGATCAGTACTGGAACAGTGCCCTGAGCCAGCCGATTGGTGATTTTGTCTCCTCGCAACTCTCTGAGCAGGAGCTGGGCAAGGCGCGCAAACAACTGGAGACCTCGCTCAAGCGTGCGCAGCAACGCAACCCGGCGCTCTATCAGGAGCTGGCCTCATACGAAACCCGCCCGCAGCTCGACGTGTGGCGCAAGGAGCTGATCTGGGCCTGGAATCAGGCGCTGTGGGATGCCCCGAGCAAGGTGCTGGCCCGGGATGAGCCTGACCCGCATCTACTGCTGACCACACAACTGGCGCCGGAGCTGGTAGGCGTTAATCAGGAGCTGATTCTGGTTTCAGCCTACTTTGTGCCGGGTGAAACCGGGCTGGTGTACCTCACGGGCCGCGCCGATGCCGGGGTCGATGTACGTTTATTGACCAACTCCCTGGAGGCTACTGACGTGCCCGTGGTGCATGGCGGTTATGCACCCTATCGCAAGGCGCTGCTGGAGCATGGGGTCAAACTCTTCGAATTGCGCCGCCAGCCGGGCAGCAGCGGTGGCAGTGGGCCGCACTGGTTCAAGCCCGGGATGAGTTCGGATTCGAGCCTGCACAGCAAGGCGATGATCTTTGATCGGCAAAAATCCTTTATCGGTTCATTCAATTTCGATCCGCGTTCAGGCTTGTGGAACACCGAAGTCGGCGTGCTGGTGGACAGCCCCGAGCTGGCCGCCGAGGCCCGCAAACTGGCGTTGCAGGGCATGGCCCCGGCCTTGAGTTATGAGCCGAAACTGGAGCAGGGCAAGATGGTCTGGGTGACCGAAGACAATGGCCAGTTGCACACTTTGCATCATGAACCGGGCAACTGGTGGCGCCGGCTCAATGCCTGGTTCAGCAAAAGTGTGGGGCTGGAAAAAATGCTCTGATTGGCGGCTGCCCTCTCCCCAACCCTCTCCCGGAGGGAGAGGGAGCTGATTGGGGGATATTTTAGAGTTTCGGCAACCTGACAGTTTTAAGTTGAATCCAGCATCAACTCGGTCAGTACCCTCCCCCTGCGGGTGAGGGCGCTGATCGACGGCGATTCTATAGACGCATGTCTGCGTTCCCATTATGTGGTGTAAAAACCATTGTGGGAGCGGGCTTGCTCGCGATGAAGGCACCGCGGTCTGTCAATCAGACCCGGTGCTGTCATCGCGGGCAAGCCCGCTCCCACAGGGTGTTGCGTTTAGAGGATTACAGCTTGATCCAGGTGGACTTCAGCTCGGTGTATTTATCAAACGCGTGCAGAGACTTGTCACGGCCGTTGCCCGACTGCTTGAAGCCACCAAACGGCGCGGTCATGTCGCCGCCATCGTATTGGTTGACCCATACGCTACCGGCGCGCAGGGCCTTGGCGGTCAGGTGAGCCTTGGAGATATCGGCCGTCCAGACGGCCGCCGCCAGGCCGTATGGCGTGTCGTTGGCAATCTTGATGGCCTCTTCGGCACTGTCGAAGGTGATAACCGACAATACCGGGCCGAAGATTTCTTCCTGGGCGATTTTCATCGCATTGCTGACGCCGTCGAAAATGGTCGGTTCAACGTAGGTGCCGCCGGTTTCTTGCAGAATTTGATTACCGCCTGCTACCAGTTTTGCGCCTTCGCTATGGCCGGACTTGATGTACGACAGCACGGTGTTCATTTGCTGGGTATCCACCAGCGCGCCCACGGTGGTTTCCGGGTCCAGCGGGTTGCCGGGCTTCCAGCCCTTGAGGGCGTCGATCACCAGCGGCAGGAACTTGTCCTTGATCGAGCGCTCCACCAGCAGGCGCGAACCCGCGGTGCAAACTTCACCCTGGTTAAAGGCAATGGCGCTGGCAGCGGCTTCGGCAGCCGCTTGCAGATCCGGCGCATCAGCGAAAACGATGTTCGGGCTCTTGCCACCGGCTTCAAGCCAGATGCGCTTCATGTTGGACTCGCCAGCGTAGATCATCAGCTGCTTGGCGATTTTGGTCGAACCGGTAAACACCAGCGTATCGACGTCCATATGCAGGGCCAGCGCCTTGCCGACCGTGTGGCCGTAGCCTGGCAGCACGTTGAAGACGCCCGCTGGAATGCCGGCTTCAACGGCCAGCGCAGCGATACGGATAGCCGTCAGAGGGGACTTTTCGGACGGCTTGAGGATGACCGAGTTACCGGTCGACAGGGCTGGGCCCAGTTTCCAGCATGCCATCATCAGCGGGAAGTTCCACGGCACAATGGCAGCGACAACGCCCACCGGCTCGCGGGTTACCAAGCCCAGTTGGTCGTGCGGGGTGGCGGCGACTTCGTCGTAGATCTTGTCGATGGCCTCGCCGCTCCAGCTCAGCGCGCCGGCAGCACCGGGCACATCGATGTGCAGGGAGTCACTGATCGGCTTGCCCATGTCCAGGGTTTCAAGCAGGGCCAGTTCTTCGGCGTTTTGCTTGAGCAGGCCGGCAAAGCGGATCATTGCGGCTTTGCGCTTGGCCGGAGCCAGGCGGGACCAGACGCCGGACTCGAACGTCTTGCGGGCCACTTCCACGCCGCGCTGGGCGTCAGCGCTGTCGCAGCTGGCAACCTTACCCAGCAAACGGCCATCGACCGGGCTCAGACACTCGAACGTTTCATTGGAGACCGCATCGGTGTATTCACCGTTGATGAAGGCGCGACCTTCGATTTTCAGCTGTTGGGCCCGCTGTTCCCAGTCAGCACGCGTCAGGGTGGTCATTCGAGTGTCCTCCTCTTGTTGAAATGGAAGCGCCACCCTAAACCAGTGGCCCTGGAACTTTCAATATATTTGACACAGGTGGCGTAAACACCATGGCTTGTTCGTTTTAATAAACATAGACTTTAATTTTGCTGACCACACATGCCGCAATTTCGGGGGGATAACAAAGATGAGCATCGCAAGCGTAGTCGACTTCAGCACTGCCAATACCCAGGCTGAACGTTTTAGCCCGGCCCCGGAAAAGGTGCTTAAAGGCAACCCTGAGCAAGTTATCCACAACCACTACGACAGCCCCTGTGGGCAAATGAACGCCGGGGTGTGGGAAGGAGCTGTGGGCCAGTGGACCGTCAATTACACCGAGCACGAATACTGCGAGATCGTGCAGGGCGTTTCCGTTTTGCGTGACCATGAAGGTAACGCCAAGACCCTGCGCGCCGGCGATCGCTTTGTCATCCCCGCGGGATTCAAAGGGACATGGGAAGTGCTGGAGCCCTGTCGGAAAATTTACGTAGTCTTTGAGAGCAAGGCCTGAGACAGCTGATCCAGAGCCTTCAACAAGCCCTGCCACGCTTTGATGGCGGGGCTTTTTTATGCCTGCCCTCCAGGGCTACAGGCTACAAATTCAGAAATACGTCGCCAGCGCCCTTCGCGTCAATGTGAGCCAGTCTTGAGAGAACGCCGGGCACTTAAGGAATGAGCAGGCCCGCAGCGTTATTTCATTTATCTGAAAACAGGGAAGACCCATGTCCAGTCTGAATACTTTGAAACGCCTGTTGTTGACCACCAGCGTCCTGCTGGGGTTTTGCTCCATGCCCGCGATGGCTGAGGAGGACGGCAAGTGCAAAACGGTTGCGATCAATTTTCTGGTTGCGCCTGAGGCGACGCCTGCTTTGCTGGAGATGCTGCGCCGGGAGTCCGGGGCAACCGAGTTGCGTGTCGAGAGGCCGGGCATAGGCTACACCCGAGAGCACAACGCAGACCGCCTTCGCGTGGTCGTCGACGAAAACAACCTTATGCAGAGCTATATGTGCGGCTAAGGCTGACAAACGCGCACAAAAAAGGCCCGTATCGTGAGATATGGGCCTTTTTCGTAAGAAGAAAAACCAATTACTTGATTTTGGCTTCTTTGTAGATCACGTGCTTGCGAACCCGCGGATCGAATTTTTTGATTTCGATTTTGTCCGGAGTGGTGCGCTTGTTCTTATCAGTGGTGTAGAAATGGCCTGTACCAGCGCTCGACACCAAACGGATCAATTCACGCATGATTAGCTCCCTTAGATCTTGCCAGCACGGCGGATTTCGGCCAGCACGACAGTGATGCCACGCTTGTCGATGATACGCATGCCTTTAGCAGATACGCGCAGACGTACGAAACGTTTCTCTTCTTCAACCCAGAAGCGGTGATGCTGCAGGTTCGGCAGGAAACGACGACGGGTTTTGTTATTTGCGTGGGAAATGTTATTCCCAGTCACCGGACCCTTACCGGTAACTTGACAGACTCTCGACATGCCTCAGCCCTCTAAAACCACATGCCCAACCCGGCATGGGTTGGCCGCTTAATCTCTCAGTCATGGCGCCAGGCGCCGCGTTTCTTTAAGGGTCTTACCGGCTACACCTACAAACGCAGGAACCGGGCCCCTAGAAAAGAGCGCTGCTTTATACCAGAAAGACTAAAGAGCAACAACAAGCAGTGTGATTTGGTGTAATTAATGAAGCCGCCATTTTAACGCCAATCCGCGCGGCGTCTATGCCTTGTGGCGTTTTACCGCTCGTCGCTGGGTGAAAGGTATCGGGGGCTGGTGCCCGCTCGTAGCCGCTGCCGAAGGCTGCGATCGAGCACGTAGTGGTCGCCTTTTCACGCTTGCTCAAGGCCCTGGAAGCCCTTTCCCGGCCTGCGACAGCGACTACAGGATGTCGAATGCCATTAAAAAGTGGTCATTTGAGTACCAGAACACTAGGGTAAGACTTTTCCAGACTGCACTTGCAGATGGGCCTTATCGACTTGTACAGGAAACAGATCATGCGCCTCGCTGCCGTCCCCTTTTTGCTCACCTTTTGCCTGAGCCCGCTCGTACACGCGGCCACCTTGAGCGTTTGCACCGAGGCCAGCCCTGAAGGGTTCGACGTTGTGCAGTACAACTCGCTCAGTACCACCAATGCCTCGGCAGACGTGCTGATGAACCGCCTGCTGGACTTTGACGCTAAAGCCGCGAAGCTGGTGCCTTCACTGGCGCAAAGCTGGTCAGTGTCCCCTGAAGGTCTTGTGTACGATTTCAAGCTGCGCCCCGGGATCAAGTTCCACAGCACGCCTTATTTTTCCCCAAGCCGTGAGTTGAATGCCGATGACGTACGTTTCAGCTTCGAACGCATGCTTGACCCTGCCAACCCATGGCACAAGGTGGCGCAAAGCGGTTTTCCCCACGCACAATCCTTGCAGTTGCCTGAGCTGATCAAAAAAATTGAAACTCCGGATCCGCTGACCGTGCGCTTCACCCTGAGTCGCCCTGATTCGACCTTTTTGCCAGCGCTGAGCATGGGCTTTGCCTCGATCTACTCGGCCGAATATGCCGACAAGCTGATGAAAGCAGGCACACCGGAGCTGATGAACAGCCAGCCGATAGGTACCGGGCCTTTTGTATTCAACCGTTTCCAGAAAGACGCGGTGGTGCGCTACAAGGCCAACCCGGACTACTTTGCCGGCAAGCCAGCCGTTGACGGGCTGATTTTTGCCATCACCCCGGACGCCAACGTGCGGCTGCAAAAATTGCGTCGCAATGAATGCCAGATTGCTCTCTCGCCCAAGCCGCTGGACGTCGCAGCTGCCGCCAAGGATCCAGCGCTGGCTGTAGCGCAGACCCCGGCCTTCATGACCGCGTTTGTGGCCATCAATAGCCAGCATCCACCGCTGGATAAACCCGAGGTACGTCAGGCCATCAATCTGGCTTTCGACAAGGACACTTATCTCAAGGCCGTGTTTGAAAACAGCGCCCAAGCGGCCAACGGTATTTACCCGGCGACCACCTGGAGTTATGCCAAAGACTTGCCGGGCTATGCCCACAATCCGCAAAAAGCCCGTGAATTGCTGGCCAGGGCGGGTCTGAAAAACGGCTTCAAAACCACGATCTGGACGCGCCCGACAGGCAGCGTGCTCAATCCCAACCCGAGCCTGGGCGCGCAGTTGCTGCAAGCCGACCTGGCCAAGGTGGGTGTGCAGGCCGATATCCGGGTGATCGAATGGGGCGAGCTGATCCGTCGCGCCAAGGCTGGCGAGCATGACCTGCTGTTTATGGGCTGGGCAGGCGATAACGGTGACCCGGACAACTTCCTCACGCCGCAGTTTTCCTGTGCGGCAGTGAAATCCGGAACCAACTTTGCGCGTTATTGCGACAAGGCGCTGGACGGTTTGATCAGCCAGGGCAAAACCCTGACCGATCAGGACAAACGCAGTGCTTTGTATCAAAAGGCGCAAGCGCAGATCCAGCAACAGGCGCTGTGGCTACCGCTGGCCCATCCAACGGCCTACGCACTGACCCGTAAAGACGTACAGGGATATCAGGTGAGTCCGTTTGGGCGCCAAGACTTTTCAACAGTCAGCGTTAAGCCCTGAGCCTTACATCCAGCCGCGCTCGACCATTGAAAGCGGCTGGCCGTCACCGACTATAAAATGATCCAGCACCCGCACTTCGATCAGATCCAGCGCCTGGATCAGGCGCTTGGTCAACGTGCGGTCAGCCTGGCTGGGGTCGCTGATGCCCGAGGGATGGTTGTGGCAGAAAATCACCGCTGCCGCATTGTGCGCCAGGGCACGCTTGACCACCTGGCGCGGGTAGACACTGACGCTGTCTATCGAGCCCCTGAACAGCACCTCGAAGGCCAGCATGCGGTGCCTGGAGTCCAGAAACAGGCAGCCGAAGGCTTCGTGTGGCTCATGGCGCAGCAATGACTTGAGATAATCCCGAACGACTTGCGGGCTCTCCAGCGCGCTGTCGCGGCGCAAGCGTTCGGCCAGGTGGCGGCGGCTCATTTCGAGTACGGCCTGCAACTGGCTGAACTTGGCCGGGCCCAGCCCGAGCGGGAGACAGAATGCGCGCAGATCGGCTTCGAGCAAGGCCCGCAGGCTGCCAAACTCGCTGAGCAGATGGCGCGCCAGATCGACTGCACTTTTGCCCGAAACCCCGGTGCGCAAGAAGATTGCCAGCAGTTCGGCGTCTGAAAGACTGCCTGATCCGTGTTGCAAAAGCTTCTCCCGCGGGCGCTCCGCCGCAGGCCAATCTCGAATGCTCATAACACCTCCTTGTAAATGGGCGCCGCTGTTCCCTGGCAGGCGCTGTGTTATCTTAGCCCATCATTTTTGCGCGGCATTTGGCCATTTTCTGCGCAGTCATCATCGAACTAAAAGGCAGGCCTATGCAGCGGCTGTATCGAAAACGCATTGTTTTGGGCGTCGGCGGCGGCATCGCGGCTTACAAGAGTGCAGAGCTGGTTCGCCGTCTACTGGACCAAGGCGCGGAAGTAAGGGTTGTCATGACCCGTGGCGGCAGCGAATTCATCACGCCTCTGACCATGCAGGCGTTGTCCGGGCACCCCGTTCATCTGGATTTGCTCGACCCTGCGGCTGAAGCGGCCATGGGGCATATCGAGCTGGCCAAGTGGGCCGACCTGGTACTGATTGCACCTGCAACCGCTGACCTGATTGCCCGCCTTGCCCAAGGCCTGGCCAATGACCTGCTGACCACCCTGGTGCTCGCCACGGATGCCACGGTTGCCATCGCTCCGGCGATGAACCAGGCCATGTGGCGCGACCCGGCCACCCAGGCCAATACCCGGTTGCTCGAAAGCCGCGGCCTGCGCGTGTTTGGCCCGGCCTCCGGAAGCCAGGCCTGTGGCGACGTGGGCTTTGGCCGCATGCTCGAGGCGGATGATCTGGTGAGCTGCGCCGCCGAGTGTTTTCAGCGTCAGGTGCTAACCGGCAAGCACGTGCTGATCACCGCAGGCCCTACCCAGGAAAACATCGACCCGGTGCGCTACATCACCAACCACAGCTCCGGAAAAATGGGCTTCGCCCTGGCTGAAGCAGCAGTGGAAGCCGGCGCCCGTGTGACCCTGATTACCGGCCCGGTACACCTGCCGACCCCGGATCGCGTGACCCGTATCGACGTGGTCAGTGCCCGTGACATGCTCGCAGCCTGTGAGGCGGCGATCCCCTGCGACGTGTTTATAGCGTCTGCTGCTGTTGCAGACTACCGCCCGGAAGTCATTGCCCCGCAAAAACTAAAGAAAGACCCTACCAAGGGTGACGGCCTGTTGCTGCAAATGGTGCGCAATCCAGACATTCTGGCCACTATCGCTTCACGCCCTGATCGCCCTTTCAGTGTCGGCTTTGCCGCAGAAACCGAGAACTTGCTCGATTACGCTGCGCGCAAGCTCAAAGACAAAAACCTCGACCTGATTGTCGCCAATGATGTGGCCAACCCCAGCATCGGCTTCAACAGCGAAGAGAACGCCTGCAGCGTGATCGATCGCGAACTGCACGCCACCGTATTTGCCCAGACCAGCAAGGGCAAGATTGCCCGCCAGCTGGTCACTTTTATCGCCGAACGTCTGAACCAGGTTTAACTCGTATGCACGCTTTGCAAGCCAAAATCCTCGACCCTCGCATTGGTAACGAATTCCCGCTGCCGCAGTACGCCACTCCTGGCTCTGCCGGCCTGGACCTGCGCGCCATGCTTAAAGAAGACACCGTTCTGGAGCCGGGCCAGACCCTGCTGATCCCCACCGGCCTGTCGGTGTACATCGGCGACCCGGGCCTTGCCGCCCTGATCCTGCCGCGCTCGGGCCTGGGCCATAAGCACGGTATCGTACTGGGGAACCTGGTCGGCCTTATCGACTCTGACTATCAAGGCGAACTGATGGTGTCGTGCTGGAACCGTGGCCAGACCGCCTTCAACATCACCATCGGCGAGCGTATCGCTCAACTGGTGCTGGTGCCGGTAGTGCAGGCGCACTTTGAGCTGGTCGAAGAGTTCGACGAAAGCCAGCGTGGCGCTGGCGGTTTTGGCCACTCCGGCAAGCTCTGATTTGTATTTCAAGGCCAGGCGTCCTGCCTGGCCTTTAGCCCCCTCCTGAATCCTCTGAGCGTGGAGCCCCCTGCAATGAGTAACCCCGCTTCGGTTCCGCCGATACTGTCTGACAGCATTTTCCGCGCCTATGACATTCGCGGTGTGGTGCCACAAACCCTGAACGCTGAAACCGCGTACTGGATCGGCCGTGCCGTCGGTGCCGAGAGCTTGGCCAAGGGTGAGCCCCATGTGTCGGTAGGTCGGGACGGGCGTCTGTCGGGCCCTGAGTTGGTCGAACGGCTGATTCAGGGCGTGGCTGACAGTGGCTGCCAGGTTAGCGATGTAGGGCTGGTGCCGACCCCTGCGCTGTATTACGCCACGCATGTGCTTGCAGGCAAGTCGGGGGTAATGCTCACGGGCAGCCATAACCCGCCGGACTACAACGGTTTCAAGATCGTGATCGCGGGCGATACGCTGGCTGATGAGCAGATCAAGGCTCTGCATACGCGGCTCAAGGTCAATGACCTGACCTGGGGCGAAGGGCATATAGAACGTGTAGATATTTTGCCCCTCTATGCCGAAGTGATTACCCGCGATATCAAGCTGGCCAAGCGCTTGAAGGTAGTTGTGGACTGCGGAAACGGCGTGGCCGGAGTCATCGCGCCTCAGTTGATTGAAGCTTTGGGCTGTGATGTGACCGGCATTTTTTGCGAGGTCAACGGCAATTTCCCCAACCATCACCCCGACCCGAGCAAGCCGGAAAACCTCGTGGATTTGATCGCCAAGGTCAAAGAAACCAATGCCGACATAGGGCTTGCCTTTGATGGCGATGCTGATCGCGTGGGTGTCGTGACCAACACTGGCACCATGATCTTTGCAGACCACTTACTGATGCTGTTCGCACAGGATGTAATGGAGCGCAACCCGGGTGCCGAGATCATCTTCGATGTGAAATGCACCCGTCGCCTGATCCCGCTCATCAAGGAATTCGGTGGCCGACCATTGATGTGGAAGACCGGTCATTCGCTGATGAAAAAGAAAATGAAAGAAACCGGCGCCCTGCTGGCTGGCGAAATGAGCGGGCATATCTTTTTCAAAGAGCGCTGGTTCGGTTTTGACGACGGTATCTACAGCGCTGCGCGCCTGCTGGAGATCCTCAGCAAGCGTCAGGCAACCGCTGAAGAGCTGTTTGAGACCTTCCCGAACGATATTTCTACGCCTGAAATCAATATCGATGTGACGGACGAGAGCAAATTCAGCATCATTGAGGCTCTGCACGATGCTCAATGGGGCGAGGCCGCCGAGTTGACGTCCATTGATGGTGTGCGGGTTGACTACCCTCATGGCTGGGGCCTGGTTCGCGCCTCCAACACCACGCCGGTGCTGGTGCTGCGATTCGAGGCCGAAACAGAGGCCGAACTGCAACGCATCAAGGATGTCTTTCACGCTCAATTGAAGCGTGTGGCACCTGATCTCCAACTACCGTTTTGATCGACTTGTTCTACCGGAGCCCTGAATGACCCTCGAACGTGATGCCGCCTCCAACGTCGCCAAGGTTTTGTCCGAAGCGCTGCCCTACATTCGCCGTTACGTCGGCAAGACGCTGGTGATCAAGTACGGCGGCAACGCTATGGAGAACGATGACCTGAAAACCGGCTTTGCCCGTGACATCGTGCTGATGAAGGCCGTGGGTATCAACCCGGTCGTGGTCCACGGTGGCGGCCCGCAAATCGGTGATCTGCTCAAGCGTTTATCCATCGAGAGCCATTTTATCGACGGCATGCGCGTGACCGACTCGCAAACCATGGATGTGGTGGAAATGGTGCTGGGCGGCCATGTGAACAAGGAAATCGTCAACCTGATCAACCGCCACGGCGGCAGTGCCATCGGTCTGACCGGTAAGGACGCGACGCTGATTCGCGCCAAAAAGATGGTCGTGACCCGTCAGACGCCGGAAATGACCAAGCCGGAAATCATCGACTTCGGTCATGTGGGCGAGGTCATCGACATCAATACCGACCTGCTGCACATGCTGACCAAGGGTGACTTCATCCCGGTTATCGCGCCAATCGGTGTGGGCGCCAATGGCGAGTCCTACAACATCAACGCCGACCTGGTGGCGGGCAAGGTTGCCGAAGCCCTCAAGGCCGAGAAACTGATGCTGCTGACCAACATCGCCGGCTTGATGGACAAGGAAGGCAAGGTGCTGACCGGCCTGACTACCGCTCAGGTGGATGACCTGATCGCCGACGGCACCATTTATGGTGGCATGCTGCCAAAAATCCGCTGCGCGCTGGAAGCCGTGCAAGGTGGCGTGACCACGGCGCATATCGTCGACGGTCGCGTGCCGAATGCCGTACTGCTGGAAATCTTCACCGATACCGGTGTGGGTACGCTGATTACCAACAGCAAACCGGCTTAAGCAGAACCAAAAAAAGCCCCGCCCGGAGTGATCCGGGCGGGGCTTTTTGATGGGCGAGGGGATTAAATCCCGTACTGCGCCCGGTACGCTTCAACGGCTGGCAGGTATTGCTTGAGGGTTTCGTCTTCGGCCAGGAACTGCAAAACCTGGTTCAACGAAACGATGCTGATCACCGGAATACCGAAGTCGCGCTCGACTTCCTGGATCGCCGACAGCTCGCCATTGCCGCGCTCCTGACGGTTGAGGGCAATCATCACGCCGGCCGCCTTGGCGCCCTGGGCCTGGATGATTTGCATCACTTCACGGATAGCGGTACCGGCCGTGATCACGTCGTCGATGATCAGGATATCGCCTTCAAGCGGCGAGCCAACCAGGCTACCGCCTTCGCCATGAGCCTTGGCTTCCTTGCGGTTGAAGCACCACGGCAGATCACGGTCGTGGTGCTCGGCAAGCGCTACGGCAGTGGTCGCCGCCAGGGGGATGCCCTTATAGGCCGGACCAAACAGCACGTCGAAGGAAATACCGCTGTCAACGATGGCGGCAGCATAGAAGCGCCCCAGCTGGGCCAGTGCAGAGCCGGTGTTGAACAGCCCGGCATTGAAGAAGTAAGGGCTGGTACGGCCCGACTTCAGGGTGAACTCACCGAAGCGCAAAACGCCACGATCGATGGCAAAGCGGATGAAATCGCGCTGATACGCTTGCATGAAAAAAGTCCCCAGATACCACGGATTTAGCTAATTAGTAAGACGGCGTGTATCATACACGCACGTGATTTTTGGGGCCATTTATGCGGATCATCAGTGTGAACGTCAATGGTATTCAGACGGCAGTCGAGCGCGGTTTGCTCAGTTGGCTGCAAGCTCAGAATGCCGACGTTATCTGCCTGCAGGACACCCGTGCCTCCGCCTTTGAACTGGACGATCCAGCCTACCAGCTCGATGGCTACTTTCTTTATGCCTGTGACGCCGAAGTCCCCGCCCAAGGTGGCGTGGCTTTGTACTCGCGGTTACAGCCGAAAGCAGTCATCACCGGGCTTGGCTTCGAGACGGCCGATCGCTACGGGCGCTACCTGCAAGCCGATTTCGATAAGGTCAGCATCGCGACCTTGCTGCTCCCTTCGGGGCAGAACGGCGATGAAGACTTGAATCAAAAATTCAAGCTAATGGACGACTTTGCCCGCTACCTTGATAAGCAGCGTCGCAAGCGTCGTGAGTACATCTACTGCGGCTCGCTGTATGTGGCGCAGCAGAAACTCGACATTAAAAACTGGCGCGACAGCCAGCAATCGCCCGGCTTCCTGGCGCCTGAACGGGCCTGGATGGATGAGATTGTCGGCAACATGGGATATGTCGATGCCCTGCGTGAAGTCAGTCGGGAAGGTGACCAGTACAGCTGGTGGCCGGATAACGAACAGGCCGAGATGCTGAATCTGGGCTGGCGTTTTGACTACCAGCTGCTGACACCGGGCTTGCGCCGCTTTGTACGAAGCGCTCGCATGCCGCGTCAGCCACGCTTCTCGCAGCACGCGCCATTGATCGTGGACTACGACTGGACACTGACTATCTAAGTGTTGATCGCAGATCCAGAAAAAGGCTCCCGCTCTGTTATCAAGGGCGGGGGCCTTTTTTGTATCCGAGGCACTTTCAGGCGAAACTGGGCGTTCGTTTATGCAAGGTGCGTATCCGGTACTGCAAAAGCACAGCGGCAATAAAAGTGACAACAGCCTGCAGTACGATGAATAGATAGATTGAAGGGCTATTAAAGTCATACAGGTAAATGACCGGGATAAACCCTGCAAGCATAAAGGTATTGATCAGTACTTGAGGGATCAGGGTGTCTCGCATTGCCCGCAAGTGGCTTGCCGTGAGCGAGAAGTAAAGCGAGCTCAATACCGACATGCATATCGCCACAAATCCTTCACTGGTAAACGTCAGCGAGCGGTCGCCAAAGATAAAAAACAAACCGCTTCCCAGCGCATAAAAACCCCCTGCAATCACGGCCATGAGCACGGCGGCGGCTAGTTGTCCGCGCGGGTAGATCTTGTCCGCATCCACGATATGCTGGCTGGTATAGACGCTATGAAGCTGAGCGAACGCTATGACCGGAATGCTGAGAAATCCGATAATAGACATACAGATCGAAAGATCGGCAACCAGGCTTTCATTCAGCGACAGCAGTTTTCCGTTAAGCAGGTAAAAGTACAATTTTTGCCCCGCTACCCCGGCGGCAATAGGAAAGCCCATTGAAACGACGTCTGCCAGTATTTTTGGCTTGACGAGGATGTGCCGGTATCCGAGCCGCATAGAGAGGCAGGCCAGGGAGATGAAGAGGGCTGTTTCGACAATCAAGAAGTAGCCAACAGCCAAGAAAACAAAGTCGTGCTTGCTGCAAAAAACAAAACAAAACATCAGGAATGCGCAGCCTGCACACGTGCACCACTTCTTTACGGTTGCACACGGCAAGGAGTGTCCAGAGGCTTCGTGGAAAAGATGGGTGAAGGTATTGATTACCAGCAAAGGGATGGCCGGAATATAAATAAGAGACAGGTAAAAAAGTTTATCCCTGTCAAGGCTGTCCAGAAAACGGATGGAGGGGAGGTAAGCGAATACGGCAAGGGCTGCGGCAAACGCAATGGCAGCGAATAAAACCGCTATCGACAGTCCGCTCTCAAAGATTGCCTGGGGAGTGAGCGCATTTTTTTGATGATGAACGATATTGCCAATGGCCGCCAGCGGCATGTAGAAAAGGGTAGATATAACTGAAAAGATCGCCAGGACATAGGCGAACACAGGAAGATCGGCAATATTCTTGTGCGCGAGCAGCGCCGCAGCGATGGAAATGCCAAAAAATGGAAAGAGTCGACTGACAATAAAATTCCATAAGTTTTCCTTTAGATTTTGCTCATAGGTCAACTTCACGTTCGACGTTTCCATAGGGTTATCATGTAATGCCCAAATATAGGCTAACAGGCATCCCTATAAGTTCGCATATCCAAGATAAGATGATGCCAGATTTCATCCACTTCCAGCGCGGGTGGCAGGACGGGATACATTGCCTGGTATTTTTATTGAGAAACAAAAGTTTTTATAATACTGGATCGCTATCTCAGCTTCTATCGGTGTCCACTGCCGGCAGAGCAATGGGGTGCAGCACCTTTTTGAGAATTCATCACGGCAGTTTTCATAATATCTTTATCCTTAAAGATAGTGGCGAAGACTGATCAAGCAGTCGACATAAAAACTAGACGAGTAAAAACAAATAGTCAACAGCATATTTTCAAGTGCCACTTGGCCTTTCTTTAAATTCGGTATTCACAGATGGCCATTGCACTAACATGGCGCGATAAATAACGGTGCGCTTTAAAATGAGGCTCTCTTAAAGGCATGGTTTATTTAGCGCGCATAAGTAAGTAGTTGTCGTTAAACGAATGCCTGGATAAACAAAGCATCGTACTGACGTCCACTCACCTGTTGTTTTGGCTCCCGCAATCAGCAAGCGTAGAAAAGCCCACCGACGTGGGCTTTTCTACAAGGTGCCTGAGTTGCTGACTGAAACCTTACTTGATCGGCCGCCAGGTGAAGGGATAACGGTACACCACCCCGTCATTGGCCTTGACCCCTGCAATCACCACCAGCACTACCGCGCCAATCAGTACCAGGCCCAGCAGCGCAAAGCCGATCAGCACGAACATCAGCACATAGCAAATGGCCGAAGCAATCGCCACGGTGATCTGGAAGTTCAGTGCTTCCTTGCCCTGGTCGTCAATAAACGGGTCGCTCTCGCGCTTTACCTGCCACAGGATCAGCGGGCCGATCAGGCTGCCAAACGGAAACCACATCCCGAGGAACGCCGAAAAATGACAGAACATCGCCCATTTCCGGGCGTCGCGGCCCGGTTTGGGTGTTGAAAGATCCAGCTCACTCATCACGTTCTCCGGTTGGTCGTTTGAAGGCTTTGACAGTCAATCCGGCAATTTAGTCGGCCAATGCCGCTTGTTGCAGGGCAAAAATTTCGTTCATGCCTTTTTGTGCCAGTGCCAGCATGGCGTTCAGCTCTTCAGGCTGGAACGGTGCGCCTTCGGCGGTGCCCTGAACTTCGATGAAACCGCCGCTGCTGGTCATCACCACGTTGAGGTCGGTTTCGGCTGCCGAATCTTCAGGATAGTCCAGGTCAAGTACCGGTACGCCCTGGTACATGCCCACCGATACCGCCGCGATCATCTGCTTGATCGGGTCACCGCCTTTGAGGCCGCCACGCTTCTTGATGATCTTCAGGGCGTCGACCAGAGCAACCATGGCGCCGGTGATCGAGGCAGTGCGGGTGCCGCCGTCAGCCTGGATTACGTCGCAGTCGACGTACAAAGTGATATCGCCCAGTTTGGACATATCCAGTGCAGCACGCAGGGAGCGGCCGATCAGGCGCTGGATTTCCAGGGTGCGCCCGCCTTGCTTGCCGCGGCTGGCTTCGCGCTGGTTACGGTCGCCGGTGGCGCGTGGCAGCATGCCGTATTCGGCAGTCAGCCAGCCCTGGCCCTGGCCTTTGAGGAACCGCGGTACGCCATTCTCGACGCTGACGGTGCAGATGACTTTGGTGTCACCGAACTCGACCAGTACAGAACCCTCTGCGTGTTTGGTGTAGTTGCGGGTGATGCGGATCGGGCGGAGCTGATCGGCAACGCGACCACTTGGACGTTTCATGTGGGATACCTGTACGGGACGGAAAACTGCCGAGCATTATAAAGGAAAGGCCATGGCTGCGCAGGGCGCGTCTGTGAACCCTGGCGGGGAACGAAGATTGGATGTATTTACGACCGACGCCATTTGGGGCAGTTGCCCGCACTGCGTTACAATCTGTCGTCTAACCTGCCGCCAGGCTTAACTCATCCAATCGCGAGGTACCGTCCATGGTGCACAGCATGACCGCCTTTGCCCGCGTCGAAAGCGCCGGCACTCAGGGCACCCTGAGTTGGGAGCTGCGTTCGGTCAACAGCCGCTACCTGGAGCCGCACCTGCGTCTGCCTGAATCTTTCCGTGACCTCGAGGGCGCGGTGCGTGAAGCGCTGCGCCAGGGCATCTCCCGGGGCAAGCTGGAATGCACTTTGCGTTTCACTGAAGAAACCACCGGCAAGCCGCTGCAGGTTGACCGCGAGCGTGCCGCCCAGCTGGTGGCCGCCGCCGAGACCATCGCCAGCCTGATCAAGCAGCCTGCCGCGCTCAACCCGCTGGAAGTCCTGGCCTGGCCCGGTGTTCTGGTAGCCGATGCCAGCGACCCGCAAGCCTTGAACACCCAGGCCCTGGCGCTGTTCAAGCAAGGCCTGCAAGAACTGAAAAACGGCCGTGAGCGCGAAGGCGCGGAACTGGCCCGACTGATCAGCGATCGCTTGACCGCCATCGAAAGCGATGTCGAAACCCTGCGCGAGCTGGTACCGCAAATGCTCGCCACCCAGCGTCAAAAGGTCCTCGATCGCTTTGCCGACATGAAGGCCGAGCTTGACCCCCAGCGCCTTGAACAGGAAATGGTTCTGCTCGCGCAAAAAAGCGACGTGGCCGAAGAGCTGGACCGCCTGAGCACCCATATTCTTGAAGTACGCCGCGTACTCAAGTCGGGGGGTGCTGCCGGGCGACGCCTGGACTTCCTGATGCAAGAACTGAATCGCGAGGCCAATACCCTGGGCTCCAAGGCATTCGATCCACGCAGCACCCAAGCGGCGGTCAACCTCAAGGTGTTGATCGAGCAGATGCGTGAACAAGTACAGAATATTGAGTAAGGCACACCCTGACATGACCCACAGCACTGGCACCCTTTATATCGTTTCTGCTCCTTCGGGCGCAGGCAAGACCAGCCTGGTCAAGGCATTGATCGACGTTGAGCCGCAGATCCGGGTATCGGTCTCGCACACCACCCGTGCCATGCGCCCAGGTGAAGTGAATGGCGTGAACTATCATTTTGTCGAGCGCGAAGAGTTCGTGAAAATGATCGAGCACGGTGACTTCCTGGAACGTGCCGAAGTGTTCGGCAACCTTTACGGCACTTCGCAAAGCCACCTGCAGCAGACCCTGGATGAAGGCCACGACCTGATTCTGGAAATCGACTGGCAAGGTGCAGAGCAAGTGCGCAAGCTGATGCCGCAGGCGCGCTCGATCTTTATCCTGCCGCCAAGCCAGGAAGCCTTGCGTCAGCGTCTGGACAACCGCGGCCAGGACAGCGACGAAATCATTGACGCACGCATGCGCGAAGCCGTGAGTGAAATGAGCCACTATGTGGACTATGACTACCTGATCATCAACGACGATTTTGCCCTGGCACTTGAAGACTTGAAGGCCATTTTCCGTGCCAATCGCCTTCAGCAAAAACGCCAGCAACAGCGTTTTGGCAAATTACTGGCCGAACTGCTCGGTTAATGAACACTTCCCAAACCCCCTGTAAGGGCTTTACATTGGCGCTTACAGAGGTTTTAGGAGCAGTGACGGAAAAATCAGCGCTTCCCTAATGGCTGGTGATTTTTTAAACTGTTCAGTCCGCTCGCCCATCCGGGCAGCGCGCATATTGCATTTGCTACGAGGAAGACCATGGCCCGCGTAACCGTTGAAGACTGTCTAGAACACGTGGATAACCGCTTTGAGCTGGTCATGCTCTCTACCAAGCGTGCCCGTCAACTGGCCACCGGCGGTAAAGAGCCTCTGGTGCAGTGGGAAAACGACAAGCCTACCGTTGTTGCCCTGCGCGAAATCGCAGAAGGCCTGATGAGCTACGAGTTTATCGCCAACGCTGAAATCGTCGAAGACGAACCGCTGTTCGCAGCGTTCGAGGACGAGTCCAACGAGGCGAACTAAGCCTATGCCCGGTCGACGCAGCACGGCGAAGGGTAAAAAGTTTTGGCAGGAGGTTTCCTCATGCCGAGCATAGACGCCCTCGCCGATCGCTTGTCGGCGTACCTCGGCCCGGACCAGGTCAATCTGGTCCGCCGGGCGTACTTCTACGCAGAACAAGCCCACGACGGCCAACGCCGACGCAGCGGCGAGCCTTATGTCACGCACCCGCTGGCAGTGGCAAATATCCTTGCCGACATGCATATGGACCATCAGAGCCTGATGGCGGCCATGCTGCATGACGTGATTGAAGACACCGGTATTGCCAAGGAAGCGCTGGTAGCGCAGTTCGGCGAAACCGTGGCCGACCTGGTCGATGGAGTCAGCAAGCTGACTCAGATGAACTTCGAAACCAAGGCCGAAGCCCAGGCTGAAAACTTCCAGAAGATGGCCATGGCCATGGCACGCGATATCCGCGTGATCCTGGTGAAGCTGGCTGACCGTCTGCACAACATGCGCACCCTCGAAGTGCTGTCCGGCGAAAAACGCCGACGGATTGCCAAGGAAACCCTGGAAATCTACGCACCCATCGCCAATCGGCTGGGCATGCACAGCATTCGTATCGAATTCGAAGACCTCGGTTTCAAGGCGATGTACCCGATGCGCTCCGCGCGCATTTATCAGGCGGTCAAACGCGCCCGGGGCAATCGCAAGGAAATCGTCAACAAAATTGAAGAATCGCTCAGCCACTGCCTGGCCATCGATGGCATTCAGGGCGAAGTCAGCGGTCGTCAAAAGCATATCTACGGCATCTACAAGAAGATGCGCGGCAAACGCCGGGCTTTTAACGAGATCATGGATGTTTACGCATTCCGGATCATCGTCGACAAGGTCGACACCTGCTACCGCGTGCTGGGCGCTGTACATAATTTGTACAAGCCCCTGCCGGGCCGGTTCAAGGACTACATCGCCATTCCCAAGGCCAACGGCTACCAGTCGTTGCATACCACGCTGTTTGGCATGCATGGCGTACCGATCGAGATCCAGATCCGTACCCGTGAAATGGAAGAAATGGCCAACAACGGCATCGCCGCCCACTGGCTTTACAAGTCCAGTGGCGACGAGCAGCACACGGGCACCCACGCCCGGGCGCGGCAATGGGTCAAGGGCGTGCTGGAAATGCAGCAACGCGCCGGCAACTCCCTCGAATTCATCGAAAGCGTGAAGATCGACCTGTTCCCGGACGAGGTCTACGTGTTTACGCCCAAAGGACGGATCATGGAGCTGCCCAAAGGCTCCACGGCCGTCGACTTTGCCTACGCGGTGCACACCGATGTGGGCAACAGCTGCATCGCCTGTCGCATCAACCGGCGTCTCGCACCGCTGTCCGAGCCGCTGCAAAGCGGCTCCACGGTCGAGATCGTCAGCGCTCCCGGCGCCCGACCCAACCCGGCCTGGCTTAACTTTGTGGTCACCGGCAAGGCGCGTACCCATATTCGCCATGCGCTCAAGCTGCAACGTCGTTCCGAGTCGGTCAACCTGGGCGAACGCCTGCTCAACAAGGTGCTTAACGGCTTCAACAGCGCGCTGGACAAGATCCCGGCCGAGCGCGTTCAGGCCATGCTCCAGGAATACCGCCTGGAGCATATCGAAGACCTGCTCGAAGATATCGGCCTCGGCAATCGCATGGCCTATGTAGTGGCCCGACGCCTGCTGGGCGAAGGCGAAGCATTGCCGAGCCCGGAAGGCCCGCT
Organism: Pseudomonas bubulae; assembly: GCF_900618535.1. Taxonomy (GTDB): domain Bacteria; phylum Pseudomonadota; class Gammaproteobacteria; order Pseudomonadales; family Pseudomonadaceae; genus Aquipseudomonas; species Aquipseudomonas bubulae. The sequence goes on from NZ_UYJA01000004.1 coordinate 334,395, forward strand.
GGCGATTCGCGGCACCGAAGGCCTGGTGCTCAGCTACGCCAAATGCTGTACGCCGATCCCGGGGGATCCGATCGTTGGCCATTTGTCCGCAGGCAAAGGCATGGTCGTGCACCTGGACAACTGCCGCAATATCAGTGAAATCCGCCACAACCCCGAAAAGTGCATTCAGCTGTCGTGGGCCAAGGACGTTACCGGCGAGTTCAACGTTGAATTGCGCGTCGAACTGGAACACCAGCGCGGCCTGATTGCGCTGCTGGCCAGCAGCGTCAACGCTGCCGACGGCAATATCGAAAAGATCAGCATGGACGAACGCGATGGTCGCATCAGCGTGGTCCAACTGGTGGTCAGCGTACACGACCGTGTACACCTGGCCCGCGTGATCAAAAAACTGCGCGCCCTTACCGGGGTTATCCGCATCACTCGCATGCGTGCGTAGCCATCTAATTACAAGGAGTCACCCATGTCCAAGACTGTTATCACCAGCGACAAGGCACCTGCTGCAATCGGTACTTATTCTCAGGCGATCAAAGCTGGCAATACTGTCTACATGTCCGGTCAAATCCCGCTGGACCCAAAAACCATGGAACTGGTTGAAGGCTTTGAAGCCCAGACCATCCAGGTTTTCGAAAACCTGAAGTCGGTCGCTGAAGCCGCAGGCGGTTCGTTCAAGGACATCGTCAAGCTGAACATCTTCCTGACTGACCTGAGCCACTTCGCCAAGGTCAACGAGATCATGGGCACCTACTTCGAACAACCCTATCCGGCTCGCGCCGCCATTGGCGTTGCTGCACTGCCAAAGGGCTCGCAGGTAGAAATGGACGCTATTCTGGTTATTGAGTAACGCCCTCGGCGCAGCGTCTTCATGCTGCGCCACCCCCCGCTCTTCCCGGCTTCAAAAGGATTCCACCATGCGCAAAGCGCTAGTGTTGTCACTGCTCTCCATTGTTTTGGGTGGTTGTGCCAGCGAACCCGCCCCCCGTGATATCAGTGGCATCTGGATCAATCAGGCAGCAATAGATGAAGCGGCCAAGGGTGGCGGCCTGCTTGACGCCTTGTCGTCGTCAGGGCCAACCCTGGAATGGAGCATCGACGCCAAAAACGCCAAGGCCACCTGGCGAAGCAGCTTTGAGCGGGACGAGGGTACGCTGGTGCCTGATGGCAGCGCGTCGTGGAAGGTCAATTTCTATGGCGGTGAAAATACTGACCTGAAGCTCGAAGGCTCTGAATTAATACAGGCAGCGACTGAATCCTTTCCGCGGCAGGCGTTCGTACGTCCAGCTCAAAGTGATGTCGGTGAAGTTTCCCGGGGCACAAATGCAGATTTGTTCAAATCGGTGCATTTTGAGCAGGCACTCAAGTCAGCCTATCTTGGGGGCGAATGGCGCGTACTGAGTGGTGCAGGTCAGGGTGCCAAGGTGACATTCTCGCCCAAGGGGCAAGTCAGTGGATTGCCTGGCATCAATGGCTATGAGCTGTGCCTGGGAGGTGACTGCGCCACTATGAGCGGCGGTTTGGACAGCCTCTGGCTTCAGCAGGGGGAAATGGGCGCAGCGCATATTTTTGTGCGCAAAGGCCGCACACTTGAAATCTTCGAGGCGGTGGACGTCTCAGCGCCCGACGAAATGCCCCAGTTCTACCCGGGCAAGCGTGAGTGGGCGCTGGAGAAGCTGTAAGCCAACCAAACGCCCGCTCCCACAAGATAACTCTCAGGCCTGCTCCCCCAAAATCGCAGCATAGCCCTCGCGATAATTCGAATAGCGCGGCTCCCAGCCCAGCGCCTTGGCGCGGGCATTGCTGCAGCGCTTGCTGCCTGCGCGGCGCACGCTCGCTTCGGCGGCCCATTCGGTAATGCCCAACCGCTCGCGCAACCAGTCCACCACTTCTGCCAGTGGCGCCGGTGCGTTATCCACACCTATATAGCAGTCATCCAGCGCCTTGCCCTGACGATCAGCCTCCAGCAGAAAGGCCAGCAGCCCCGCAGCATCATCGGCATGGATACGGTTGCCATACAGCGGCGGCTCAACCGCCACGCGATAACCTTTGCGCACTTGCCCCAGCAGCCATTCACGACCCGGCCCGTAGATCCCGGTCAGGCGTACCGCGCTGGCAGCGATGCCACTCTCCAGCGCCACTCGCTCGGCATCCAGGATGATCCGGCCAGAGTAGTTGGTGCTCAGGGCGGGCGATGTTTCGTCGATCCATTCCCCGTCTTTCTGGGCGTAAACGCCACTGCTGGATACAAACAGCAGACGCTTGGGTCGCTGACCATGCTGCTCCAGCCAACTCAGGGTGTTTTTCAGGCCGTCTACATATGCCGCCTGATAGCCCGCTTCGTCATGCTCGGTCGCCGCCGCGCTGTACACCACGTAGTCAATTTGCCCGGTTGGCCATTGCGTCGGGCATTGCTCGCTGAACAAATCGCCCTCCACACCGATAACGCCCGTGGGTAAACGGTCAATGGAGCGGCGCAGGCCGTAGACCTGCCAATCCTGGTCGAGCAGTTGAGTCGCCAGACGGCTGCCGACATCACCGCATCCGACGATCAATACAGAGGCTTTGGGCATCGCAAAAATCCTAATGAAAAGTTACAAAAAGACGTAATTTGGCACGACCAAAGTCGTGACTTCCGAAAAAAACAGATGCTATTGCTTTTGTTAACAAGAATTACTTGCAATAATAACCCATCATTTTGCCCTTGGTCTTACAACGCGTTGTAGGGCATTACCTCATTACTTTTCTCAGGTCCGGCTAGCATGACACGCAATCATCCCACCGCTTCGCCAACCCAGCCTTCGAGCCCTGCACGCGTCTGGCGTGGGGTTGCGGCGCTGATGTTCAGCTTGATGTTGGCACCTGTTGCGGCATTTGCCGACGAGCCTGCTGCCCCGGCCGTGCACGCGGCCACTGAAGCAGCTGCCCCGGCACCTGTTGCTGCACCGGGTACGACTGATCCTACACTGGTTGAAGGCGCTGCTGCGCCAGCCGATAACGCGCCGCAAATAGTCGCAGAAGAAGACAACAGCCTGGGCATGGCCCATGACCTGTCGCCTTGGGGCATGTACAAAAACGCAGACATCATCGTCAAAATCGTAATGATCGGCCTGGCTATTGCTTCGATCATCACCTGGACGATCTGGATTGCCAAGGGCTTTGAAGTCCTGGGTGCCAAGCGTCGTCTGCGCAGTGAAATTGCCCAACTGAAAAAAGCTCGCACCTTGAAAGAAGCCAGCGAGACGGCTGGCAAAGAAGGCACCCTGGCCCACTTGCTGGTGCAGGACGCCCTTGAAGAAATGCGCCTGTCGGCCAACAGCCGTGAAAAAGAAGGCATCAAGGAGCGTGTAAGCTTCCGTCTTGAGCGTCTGGTTGCAGCGTGCGGTCGCAACATGAGCAGCGGCACTGGCGTACTCGCCACCATCGGTTCCACAGCACCGTTCGTCGGTCTGTTCGGTACCGTATGGGGCATCATGAACAGCTTTATCGGCATCGCCAAAACCCAGACCACCAACCTGGCAGTTGTTGCGCCGGGTATTGCCGAAGCCCTGCTGGCCACGGCACTGGGTCTGGTCGCAGCGATCCCTGCGGTAGTGATTTACAACGTCTTCGCCCGCTCCATCACCGGCTACAAGGCCCAGGTGGCGGATGCGTCTGCGGAAGTGTTGCTGTTGGTTAGCCGTGACCTCGATCACCTGCCGCCCGAGCGCAGCTCGCAACCGCACATGGTGAAAGTGGGGTAATCGGCCATGGGCCTGCATTTAAAAGAAGGCGATGACGATCTCGCCGAAAACCATGAAATCAACGTCACCCCCTTTATTGACGTGATGCTGGTACTGCTGATCATCTTTATGGTGGCAGCACCGCTGGCCACTGTGGATATCAAGGTTGACTTGCCTGCTTCCAGCGCCAAACCGGCGCCTCGCCCTGAGAAACCGGTATTCCTCAGCGTCAAGGCTGATCAGCGCCTGTACCTGGGCGAAGAGCCGGTCACGGTTGAAGCCCTGGGCCCGACCCTGGATGCCAGGACCCACAACAACAAAGACACGACGATCTTCTTCCAGGCCGACAAGGGCGTGGACTACGGTGACCTGATGAGCGTGATGGATGCTTTGCGCGCAGCGGGTTATTTGAAGGTGGGTCTGGTCGGACTTGAGACGGCAGCCAAGAAATGACCATAGCGCGCCAAAAGATGACGCGTTACGCAATCAGCCTGGCCGCGGTGTTGGCCATCCATGCAGTGGCCGTGATTCTGGCCCTGCAATGGTCCAACCCGCGCGCTATCGAACTTCCGCCGCAAGCGATGATGGTTGACCTGGCACCGCTGCCAGCACCACCGCCGCCTGCGCCGCCCAAAGTGGTGACACCGCCACAACCCCCGGCGCCAGTGGAAGAGTTGCCGATACCCAAGCTGGCCGAAGCGCCCAAGCCGAAGATTTCTGTACCCAAACCGGTCAAGCCCAAGCAAAAGCCTCAACCGCCCAAGCCTGTGGAAAAACCGGACCCGGTCAAAGAGAAACCTTCAGAAGAGAAACCGAGCGACGCAACGCCGACCAAAAATACCAGCGAGAAATCCGCTGCACCGGCACCGGGGCCGTCGGCGCAACAACTGGCGGCCAAGGCCAGTTGGGAAGGCACTTTGCTCAGTCACCTGGGCAAGTACAAAAAGTACCCGCCTGCTGCGCAATCCCGTGGCAAGGAAGGCTTGAACCGTCTGCGCTTCGTGGTAGACGCCGAAGGCAAGGTACTGTCCTACGAACTGGTAGGGCGCTCTGGCAACGCCGATCTGGACCGGGCCACCCTGGAAATGATTCGCCGGGCACAACCCTTGCCCAAACCGCCGCCTGAAATGCTGACCAATGGCAGCATCGAGATCGTGGCACCCTTCGTTTATTCCATCGATAAACGTCGGCGCTAACACCACAAAGGGCACCTCAGGGTGCCCTTTGTGCATCTGCGGTCTGGATAAAAAACCAGTCATACCTTGATTGGCTACTGTAGCTCTGAGGGTAATGTCTGATAACGTGCGTCTATCGATTGCAGCCGCTATGCTTGGCCCGCAACCACAGGGACGCACGCTATGACGCTTACAGAATTACGCTACATCGTTACCCTCGCCCAAGAGCAGCACTTCGGCCACGCCGCCGAGCGCTGCCATGTCAGCCAGCCGACCCTGTCGGTGGGTGTGAAAAAACTGGAAGACGAACTCGGTGTGCTGATTTTCGAGCGCAGCAAAAGTGCCGTGCGTGTAACCCCCGTGGGCGAAGCCATCGTGGCCCAGGCGCAAAAGGTGCTGGAGCAGGCCCAGGGCATTCGCGAACTGGCTCAGGCCGGCAAGAACCAGCTGACCGCTCCGCTTAAAGTAGGCGCGATCTATACCGTGGGTCCGTATCTGTTCCCGCATCTGATCCCGCAACTGCACCGGGTTGCCCCGCAGATGCCGTTGTATATCGAAGAAAACTTCACCCATGTGCTGCGCGACAAACTGCGCAACGGCGAGCTGGATGCAATCATCATCGCCCTGCCGTTCCAGGAAGCCGACGTGCTGACCATGCCGCTGTATGACGAGCCGTTTTACGTGCTCATGCCCAGCGAGCACCCGTGGACCAAAAAAGACACCATCGACGCCAGCCTGCTCAACGACAAGAGCCTGCTGTTGCTGGGCGAAGGTCACTGCTTCCGCGATCAGGTGCTGGAAGCCTGCCCGACTGTGGCCAAAGGCAATGATGGCGCCATGCACACCACGGTCGAATCCAGCTCGCTGGAAACCATCCGCCACATGGTCGCTTCCGGCCTGGGTATCTCGATTCTGCCGTTGTCGGCTGTCGACAGTCATCACTATGCCCCGGGCATCCTGGCCGTGCGTCCGCTGACCCCGCCGGTACCGTTCCGCACCGTTGCCATCGCCTGGCGCGCCAGCTTCCCGCGGCCAAAGGCGATTGAAATCCTCGCCGACTCGATCCGCCTGTGCTCGGTGGCCAAGCCGCCTGCCGCGACCTAAGTGCCACAGCAATGACCGAGTTGTCGAAAGTGTCGGTCACCGCGCTCAAGGGCGTCGGTGAGGCCATGGCCGAAAAATTGGCCAAGGTCGGACTGGAAAACGTCCAGGACGTGCTGTTCCATTTGCCGTTGCGCTATCAGGACCGCACCCGCGTTGTCCCGATTGGCGCTTTGCGCCCCGGTCAGGATGCCGTTGTCGAGGGCCGGGTCATTGGCGCCGACGTGGTCATGGGCAAGCGCCGCAGCTTGCTGGTGCGCATCAACGATGGCACCGGCGGCCTGAGTCTGCGCTTCTACCACTTCAGCAATGCGCAGAAGGAAAGCCTCAAACGTGGCACCGAAGTGCGCTGCTATGGCGAAGCCCGCCCCGGCGCTTCGGGACTGGAGATCTACCATCCCGAATACCGCGCCATTACCGGCGACGAACCGCCACCTGTCGACACCACGCTGACGCCCATCTACCCCACCACCGAAGGCCTGACCCAACAGCGCCTGCGTCAGCTCAGCCAGCAAAGCCTGGCCATGCTCGGCCCGCGCAGCCTGCCCGACTGGTTGCCGCCGGAGCTGGCCAAGGACTATCAACTGGCCCCGCTGGATGAAGCCATTCGCTATCTGCATCAGCCGCCTGCCAATGCTGATGTTGAAGAACTCGCCCTGGGCCATCACTGGGCCCAGCACCGCCTGGCCTTTGAGGAGCTGCTGACTCACCAGCTGTCGCAACAGCGACTGCGCGAGAGCCTGCGTTCACAACAAGCCCCGGCGTTGCCCAAGGCGAAAAAACTGCCAGTGCAGTTCCTCGCCAATCTGGGTTTCCCGCCGACGGGCGCGCAGACCCGGGTTGGCAACGAGATTGCCTACGACCTCAGTCAGCCCGAACCCATGTTGCGCCTGATTCAGGGCGACGTGGGCTCCGGCAAGACCGTGGTTGCGGCGATGGCAGCGTTACAAGCACTTGAGGCGGGTTATCAGGTTGCCCTGATGGCCCCCACGGAAATCCTCGCCGAGCAGCACTTCATCAACTTCAAGCGCTGGCTCGAGCCTTTGGGCCTTGAAGTGGCGTGGCTGGCCGGCAAGCTCAAGGGCAAGGCCCGGGTCAGTGCGCTGGAGCAAATCGCCAGCGGCGTACCGATGGTGGTCGGTACCCATGCTCTGTTCCAGGACAACGTGCAGTTCAAAAACCTGGCGCTGGTGATCATCGACGAACAGCACCGCTTTGGCGTGCAGCAACGTCTGGCCCTGCGCAACAAGGGCGTGGGCGGGGTGATGTGCCCGCACCAGTTGATCATGACTGCCACGCCGATCCCGCGCACCCTGGCCATGAGCGCCTATGCCGACCTCGACACCTCGATCCTCGACGAGCTGCCGCCGGGCCGTACTCCGGTTAATACGGTACTGGTGGTCGATACGCGGCGTCTCGAAGTGATCGAGCGGGTGCGCGCCGCCTGCGCTGAAGGGCGCCAGGCGTATTGGGTGTGCACCCTGATCGAAGAGTCTGAAGAAATGACCTGCCAGGCTGCCGAAACCACCTTTGAAGACCTCTCCAGCGCCTTGGGTGAGCTGCGCGTCGGGTTGATTCACGGGCGAATGAAGCCCGCTGAAAAAGCTGAAGTCATGGCGCGCTTCAAGGCTGGCGAGCTGCAATTGCTCGTGGCCACCACGGTGATTGAGGTGGGCGTCGACGTGCCCAACTCAAGCTTGATGATCATCGAAAACCCCGAGCGCCTCGGCCTGTCCCAGCTGCACCAGTTGCGCGGTCGCGTGGGCCGGGGCAGCGCCGTCAGCCATTGCGTGCTGCTGTATCACCCGCCGCTGTCACAAATCGGCCGTCAGCGCCTGGGCATCATGCGCGAGACCAACGATGGCTTTGTGATCGCCGAAAAAGACCTCGAACTGCGCGGCCCCGGCGAAATGCTCGGCACCCGCCAGACCGGTCTTCTGCAATTCAAGGTCGCCGACCTGATGCGCGATGCCGACCTGCTGCCCGCCGTGCGCGAGGCCGCCCAGGCGTTGATCGAACGCTGGCCGAGCCATGTCAGCCCCCTGCTTGATCGCTGGCTGCGCCACGGTCAGCAATATGGTCAGGTGTAAAAGACCATTCAGTAAATGGCCCGGCGGCCGATCAAGAGCTAATCAAAATCAAGTTGTACAGAACGGATGCAGACCATGACTGAAGTTGCCAGTGCCCTTGTTGCTGCGAGCACGCCGTCCGTTATCGGGCGCTTGCTCGGTGACCTGGCTGTTGCCTATCGCAAAGTCCCGGATCACCCGGAGCTCGACCCTGCGCGCAAGGTGCACGCCGTACTGCTCGACGATTCGATCGGTCCCCTGCTGGTGCTGTTCACCCAGAATCATTTACTTGATCTGAACCGTCTGGCCGACTTGACCGGGCGGCGCATGACCGCCGTTGCGCCGGAGCGCCTGCAGGTCTTGCTGGACAAGCATGGCCTGAGCCAGCTGCCGGGCTTGCCAGCGCTGGTCAACTCGCCCTGCCTGTACGAAGAACACTTGCTGCAACAACCCTCGCTGCTAATCAGCACGGGTGAACCGGGCCTGTGGCTGGAGATTGCCCAGCAAGACTTCAAACCCCTGCTCAAAAACGCCAGCGCCGGCCGTTTTGGCGAGCCTTTGGGCGCCATCACACCTGATCTCGGCGGGGACGATGGCGAGGCCATCACCCGGGCAGTGCAGGCCTTCACGGCGCGGCGCATCCAGCAGCGGCTGGAGGCCACCATCGAACTGCCACCGCTGTCCGAGAGCGTGCGCAGAATCATGCGGCTGCGCTCCGACCCTGACGTGACCATCGATGAAATCACCAGCGTGGTGGAAACTGACCCGGCGCTGGCGGCGCAGGTCATGAGCTGGGCCTCGTCATCGTTTTACGCCTCGCAGAGCAAGATTCGCTCGGTCGAAGACGCCATTGTGCGCGTGCTGGGGGTTGATCTGGTGATCAACCTGGCACTCAGCCTGTCGCTGGGCAAAACCCTGAGCCTGCCCAAGGACCATCCGCAATCGAGCACTCCTTACTGGCAGCAGTCGATCTACACCGCGGCGGTGATTGAAGGGCTGACCCGGGCCATGCCTCGGGAGCAGCGCCCCGAAGTCGGCATGACTTACCTGGGCGGGTTGCTGCACAATTTTGGTTACCTGCTGCTGGCCCATGTATTTCCGCCGCATTTTTCGCTGATCTGCCGGCATCTTGAGGTAAACCCCCACGTCAGCCACAGCCTGATCGAGCAGCACCTGTTGGGTATCAGCCGTGAACAGATGGGCGCCTGGCTGATGCGCTTTTGGGGGATGCCGGATGAGTTGGCGATTGCCGTACGCTATCAACACGACCCGGCTTATGTGGGGGTGGATGCGCAGTATCCGAACCTGGTGTGTGTGGCGCTGGGCTTGCTGCGCAGCCGCGGAGTCGGTCACGGTGCGTGTGCGCCGTTGCCGGATGCGTTGTTCGAGCGTCTTGGCGTGCCACGAGAAAAGGCTGAGGCGGTGGTGGGCAAAGTATTGGAGGCTGAAGTGTTGCTGCGCGAGATGGCAGCGCAGTTCGGTCAGGCTTGAATAGCTAAAAGCACAAGCCCCATCCCTCTCCCTCTCGGAGAGGGCTAGGGTGAGGGGCTCTTGATCTTAAGCCTTGGCCTTTTTACGCGGCTTGAGGTACTTGGTCAGGCCCTGGAACCAGATCACCAGCGCCGGGTTGCCCTTGATCTGAATCGACTTGTCCTGAATCCCTGTCATGAACGCCAGTTGCTTGTTCTTCGCCTGCAGCGTAGCGAAGCCGTAGGCGGCATCTTTAAAGGCGATGGCAAACGCCGGCTCGGGGTACAGGCCGCCGTGGCTGGTGATGCGCTGGTCTTTGACCTTGAAATGACGGGCCACTTTGCCGTCGAGGGTTTGCAGCTGGAACACCAGATCCTTGTCCACCAATTGTTGCTGGAAAGCAGGATTGTTGCGGCTGGCTTTGCCCATCAAAAAGCCCAGCATCCAGAGCAGAAAACGAAATTTCATGTACGCGGCCTCGGGGAAATAAAAAATGGCCGGCGCAGTGTAACGATTTGAGCGAAGAACGCCATATTTCTGCAGAGTTAGGCGTAGATGGGCTAGGTTTTGCCACTTATGGCCGCACAATCGGCCCGTGTTTTCTCAAGAACGGGCCGCTGGCAAGGCCAGCTTGCCCATTCTTCATGTAGCCCGTGCCTTAAGGATTCACGCTGTCCTTGAGGAATTTGCCCGGTTTGAACGCCACCGTGTTGCTGGCCTTGATGGTGACCGGCTGGCCGGTTTGCGGGTTTTGCCCCGTACGGGCACCGCGGTGGCGCTGGATAAAGGTGCCAAAGCCGACCAGCGTGACGCTGTCCTTGCGATGCAGGGCCTGGGTGATTTCTTCCAGCACCGCATTGAGAACGCGGTTGGCTTGTTCTTTGGTTAGGTCAGCCTTTTCAGCGATAGCTGCGGCGAGATCGGGTTTACGCATGATGAAGCCTCATTGACGGTTTTTTGTTGTTATGTCCGTGCTGCTCTCTACGGAACAGCGCCCAAGGCGCCGCAGGCTCTAAACTGCGGCAGACCCGTGTGAGAATGGCACGCGACCAAGGTCGGCGCCAGCCTCTGCACAGGCTTTGTTGAGTCAAGGCAATGGCATATGCGACAGAATGAGCCGCTTTTACGCCAAAAGTGCAGGCAGCTCTTTGTTTAGCGCGAGTTTTTCTCGAACAGCCTCACCCGTCAGCGCATAACCGAGCAACTTGCCGTCTGCGTCGCGGCACAGCGCCTTGATATCGGCGCCCTGACCTTCCACGGTCCACACACCCTCGTAGCCACGCGGCACAGGTGACACCACCAGCGGGCAAACCGGGGTTTTCACCGTAATGGGCATGGCTCCGTAACTGACCGCGGTCGGGTTGCCTGCCAGGGTTTGCGCCAGCGCCCGGGCGCAACTCATCAACGGCATCACATACAGCAGGTTAAGGCCGTCGACCTCGGCACAATCGCCCAGCGCGTAGATATGAGAGTGAGAGGTTTTAAGCTGACGATCCACCTCAACCCCGCGATTGACCTTGATCCCCGCAGCGGCGGCCATATCAATGCGAGGGCGCAAACCGATGGCGGACACCACCACATCGCACGGAACGACACTGCCATCCGACAAATGCGCCTCGAGGCCGCTGTCGGTACGTTGCAGGCGGGTCAACACCGGGCCCAGATGAAAGCGTGCGCCCAGGCTTTCGAGGCCAGCCTGCACCGCCGCTGCAGCAGCGGGGTGTAAAAGGGTTGGCATCACTTGCTCGCAGGGCGCGACCAGATCGACCTCATAACCGCCTGCGATCAGATCGTTGGCAAATTCGCAGCCGATCAGCCCGGCGCCCAGGATCAGGACGCGGCGTTTACCTGCGGCAGCTGCGCGAAAACGCGCGTAGTCTTCCAGGTCATTGATCGGGAAGATCGCATCCTGGGCGTCGCCCTCCACCGGGACCTGCACCGTTTGCGCACCCCAGGCCAGCACCAGGTCACGATAGGGCACCGCCTCTTCACCGATCCACAATTGCTTGTGGCCCGGGTCGATACCGCTGATGCGGGTATGGATACGCACCTGGGCCTTGAGCTGCTCGGCCATCGCCTCGGGCGTGGCCATGCTCAGGCCGTCAGCCTCTTTGTTTTTGCCAAAGCCGGTAGACAGCATTGGCTTGGAGTAAGAGCGCCCGTCATCGGAGGTGATCAACAGCAGCGGGGTTTCGCTGTCCAGCTTGCGAAACTCACGGGCCAGGTTATAGCCGGCCAGCCCGGTGCCAACGATCACGACAGGTGCGTTCATGCCAATCTCCAGAGGTTGAATCAGGTTTTAAAAGGGTTGATCAGTTGATTTCAATCATCTCGAAATCCATTTTACCGACGCCACAATCCGGGCACAGCCAGTCTTCAGGTACGTCCTGCCACAGGGTACCGGGGGCGATGCCATCATCCGGCCAGCCGTCGGCTTCGTTATAAATCAGTCCACATACAATGCATTGCCACTTCTTCATCTGGGTATTTCCTAAAGGTTCAGGCTTGGACAAGGCCACGGACTTATCAACAGGCGCCGTGTTACTCGTCAAATTCAGGGCGTTTTGTACTGATGACCACCCGCAGATGCAAGCACCAATACGGGCAAAAGTCCCTTGGACGCTCATTCGAGGATCCGCGTGATAAGCTCGCCGACCTCAATGGCTGCCAATTATGACCCACCGTGCCGCACATAACTTCTCCGCTTATCCCCCCTGTCTGGCTTGAACAAGGCCAACTTCCTGCGCTGCCTGACTCACAGACCCTGGACTGGCTATTTGACGAGGGCTCTCTGACTCGGCGTCTCACTGCAATTTCAGATAATGCCTTCAGCGTGCTTCCACTTTATGAAGGTTGGCAAGTACTGCGCCCGGATGAATGCGCTGCGTTGGACCTGCCTGAAGGCGTTCAGGGCTGGGTGCGCGAAGTGTATTTGCGCGGGCACGCTGAGCCTTGGGTGTTTGCACGCAGTGTCGCGGGTAAAAGCTCACTGCAAGAGGGTGGCCTGAACATGGACGAACTGGGCAACCGCTCGCTGGGGGAGTTGCTGTTCAGCGACCAGGCCTTTGAGCGCGGAGCCCTGCAGGTGTGCCACTACCCGCGTAACTGGTTGCCGCAGGCTGATCAGGTCGATCACCTGTGGGCACGCCGCTCGCGCTTTGTGCGTGGCAAACTGAGCGTGCTGGTGGCCGAAGTGTTTTTACCCAAACTGTGGGCCGCCCTCGGTGCCCGGTCGGAGAACAATTGATGTACACGCGCCTGCTCAAATCACTCAACCGTTTCAACCCCCGTGCCTGGGACTTTATCCAGCTGACCCGCATGGACAAGCCCATCGGCATCTACCTGCTGCTGTGGCCGACCTTGTGGGCATTGTGGGTGGCCGCCAAAGGCGTACCCTCGCTGGGTAACCTGCTGATTTTTGTCTTAGGCGTGGTGTTGACCCGTGCTGCCGGCTGCGTGATCAATGACTTTGCCGACCGCAAGGTGGATGGTCATGTCAAACGAACAGAACAACGGCCTATGGCCAGTGGCAAAATCAGCAGCAAAGAAGCCCTGGTGTTCTTTGCGCTGTTGATGGGGGTCAGCTTCCTGCTGGTGCTGTGCACCAATGCTCCGACCATCTGGCTTTCATTTGGCGCGCTGGCACTGGCGGCCACTTACCCGTTCATGAAGCGCTACACCTACTACCCGCAAGTGGTGCTGGGCGCAGCGTTCTCGTGGGGCATACCGATGGCCTTTACGGCCGAGACCGGCAGCCTGCCGGCTGCGGCCTGGCTGCTGTACATCGCCAACCTGCTGTGGACAGTGGCCTACGACACCTACTACGCCATGACCGACCGCGAAGATGATCTCAAGATCGGGGTTAAATCCACCGCCATCCTGTTTGGCGATGCCGACCGCGTGATCATCCTCAGCCTGCAGGGTCTGGCCCTGGGTTGCCTGCTGCTGGCAGGGTCGCACTTTGAGCTGGGCGGCTGGTTCCACCTTGGCCTGCTGGCGGCGGCGGGCTGTTTTGTGTGGGAATTCTGGTACACCCGCGACCGTGATCCGCAGCGCTGCTTCAAGGCCTTCCTGCACAACCACTGGGCAGGGTTGGCGATTTTTGTGGGGATCGTGCTCAATTATGCGGTGGCTTGAGCCCCTGCCCCGCGAGTTTTTTCAACGCTGACCCAACCCCTGTGGGAGCGGGCTTGCTCGCGATGCGGACAGCGCGGTGGCGCTGCAAGACCGCGACGATCCAGTCGCGAGCAAGCCCGCTCCCACATCGGCCTTACCCCGCTGGCACCAGCCGCAAGGTGCTGCGGGTATTGAGCTGGATTTCGTTTTCGTCCATATGCGGTTTGTCGTAATCACCCTCGATGTAGGACTCGGCCTGGTCGCGGTAGTGCTTGTCGAACGGCACGCCACTTTGCCCGACCGGGTTGATGGTCAGCCCGTGGGACGGCTCGGCAAAGTCGATCAGGCGCCGGGTAGACGGGCCGTAGCTCACTGGCCACGGGGCATTGCCCAGTTTGGCGCTGAGGTTGTTGGGCACTTCGTGGCCGCCGGGGGCGGCGAAGGGGCCGACGTTGAGCAGCCAGTCCAGGGGCTTTTGCCGCCCCAGCGGGTGTTCATGGGTCAGGGTGTGGGCCACGCCCCAGCGCCATTGCCCGGGGTCGTCACCCAGGGTGGCCTTCAAATGGGCGATGCTGGCCTGCCACGCCACCTTGACCGTATCGGCGCGGGTTTCTGTGCGCGCGGTGCTGCGGTTGTCCCACCACAGTGAATCCGGGCTGGCCGCAAGGCGCGGCAAGGCAGCATCGATCACACGCGTAGTCAGCATGGCATCAAAAAAACTGTCGCCCAGTTTGTCGCGCATGGTGGCCTCTGTGAGGCTGTACAAAAACTGGTTGAACAAGGTCGCCGCAGTTGAGTCCAGCGGATAATCGCCCTTCCACTGTGCCAGTTGCTCCACCAGTTTGCGTTCGCCCGGGTCCGTGACCACTTCGCGCAGCACCGGCAACAGAGGCTTGAGCACACGCTCACCGTAGCCCGTGGCAGTACCCAGCTGCAGGGCCTGGCTGTTTTTCAGGTTCCACTTGACGCTGTCATCGCGGAGCTGACGATCAAGCTGCTGGCCGCGATCAGCCAGGTTGTAATAACCGGGGATCTCGATGCCGACAGGCGACAATGGCTGGAAGTTGGCTGACACGATATAACCCCGCGCCGGATTTTCTTCCTGGGGGTTGGCGCTGAACGGGTAAAAACCGTCTTTGTCGGCCTGTGCTGTGCCGCCGTCGAGGATAAACGCCGGATTGACTCCGGCCGGGCGCTTGGGCAGTTGCGCCGCTGCCCACCAGCCGATATCACCTTTGGCGTTTGCCCACACCAGATTCAGACCGGGCGCCTGAATATAGGTCGCAGCCGTACGCGCCTTGCTCAGGCTGTCAGCACGGTTGAGATGGTAGAAGCCTTCGAGGATCGGGTTCTTGCTCTCCAGGAAGCCCCACCACATGGAAATCGGCGTGTTGCCCGCGGTAGCGCCCAACACGTCATTGATAATCGGCCCGTGGGGCGACTGGCGCAGAGTAAGGATCACCGGCGCCTCGCCCTTGACGGCAATCTGCTGTTCGCTGCGGGTCATGTCGACCCATTGACCGTGATACCAGACCTGATTGGGGTTATCGGGGTTGGTCTTCTCGGCGATCAGGTCCAGATCGTCGTTCTGGAACATGGTCAGGCTCCAGCCAAAATCGGGGTTATTGCCCAGAAAAGCGAACGGCACCAGCGCCTGATGGTAGCCATACAGGTCGAAATCCGGTGCCGACAGCTGCGCTTCGTACCACACAGACGGTGCCGCAAAACGGATATGCGGGTCACCCGCCAGCAGTGGCTTGCCACTTTGTGTGCGTTTGCCTGACACCACCCAGGCGTTGCTGCCTTCAAACTGCGGCAAGCCCGCCTGGCTCAGGGCCTGATCGCTCAGTTGGGCCAGCGCCCCCAGGGTTTCCCAGTCGCTGGCCGCCAGTGCAGGAGACAATACGCCCTGGGGCTGCCAGTCGAGGTCGAAGATTTTCAGGTAATCGCTGCCCAGTTGGTCACGTATATAGGTCAGCAGCGGTTCGGTACGAAAGCCGGCGGCAAAGCTGTAAGCCATGTAGCCGGCGACACTGATGGTATCTTCGCCGGTAAAGGGCCGGGGGGCGATGCCCAGCAGGTCGAACTCCACGGGTTTGGGGTTGTTGGCCTGGTATTGATTGATCCCGTCCAGGTACGCCTGCAAGGCCAGAAATGACGGGGACTGGTGATCCAGCTCAGTCAAGTAACTCGCAGCCCGCTCACGGATGCGCAGGCTGCGAAACAGCTTGTCGGTATCGACCAGCTTGGGGCCCAGCACCTCGGCCAGTTCGCCTCGGGCGAGGCGGCGCATGATCTCCATCTGAAACAGCCGGTCTTGTGCCTGAACGTAGCCCAGGGCCCGGTACATATCCGCCTGGTTGCCTGCACGAATATGCGGCACACCGCGCTCGTCATAACGCACCGTGACCGGCCCCTGCAACGCTGCAAGCGCCACCTGCCCCTGGCGTACGGGCAGTTTGCTCTGCACGTACCAGGCCCCGCCGCCTGCAAGGACGACAATGGCAACGGCGATAACGGTCAGGCTGCGATTCATGAAGCAACTCCTTGTTCTGGTCGTACGCGCCGGGGCGATATCAGTGGGCGGCGCTTTTATCTTGCCAGGAGCAGTAACAGCCCACCGCCATGGTATGGGTGGCCTTGACCGGGCGACCTTCGCTCAGGGCTTGCAGGATGGGTTCTATGAAACTGTTGCTGGCGTTGCAGGTGGCCCCTTCGCTGTAGGGGCCAAAGTAGGCCAGTTGGCCACTGCGGTCCCAGATGGCCACGGCCGGGCTGGCACTCAGATGCTCGGCGCCGGGCAGGCTGGCCAGCGCCTTGATCGCGCCCAGGGTGGCGGGTAATTGACCGTGAGTGCCGGGCTTTTGCAGTGAGTAGAATTCGACGCCTTGGGGCGCGTAATGAGCCAGCAGCTCGCTGAGGTGCTGCTGGTTGCCGACGTTGCAGGGGCACGCCGGGTCCCAGAAGTGCACCACGCGAATGGCACCCGGACCCGACAGTTCGGCGGGCAGGCTCAGTACATCCCCGGAGAACAAAGCGGCCTGATCACTGAAGGCACGGATATAGCGGCCCTGGAACCAGTCGTAGGCCGTCCACAACCCCACCGCGCAGATCAGCGTCAGCAGGCAGGCCAACAGGGTTTTGAACGGGGGCACCGGCATTGGAAAGCTCCTTGAAGGCCGCGTAGCTTGCCATGCTTGACCTGACAGATGAATATTGAAGGTCTATAAAGCCTGTTTTGCGCGCCTGCGCCCTGCCTGGAAGCCTCTATGCCTGCCCTGTTTTCTCCCGATTCCTTGCGCGCCAGCCTGCAGCCGCTGGCGGCGGGCCAGCCGTTATCGAGTGAAGCCCTGGCGTATCAGCGTTATTACGGTCTGGATTTTCCCCATCGTCAGGCGCCAGTCAAACGTCAGTTGGGGCGCTTCACTGCGGGGGGTTACGAGATCGTCAGTCAGGTGTGGTGGCCAGCCTCGTCACCCGTGGCGACCTTGTTTGTGATTCACGGGTTTTACGATCATATGGGGCTTTACCGGCATGTGATCGAATGGGGGCTGGACCACGGATTTGTAGTGATCGCCTGTGATCTGCCGGGGCACGGGCTGTCCAGTGGCGAGCGGGCCAGTATCGACGATTTCGCGCGGTACCAGGCGGTGCTGCAAGGCCTGTTTATCGAAGCGCAATCATTGCAGTTGCCGCAGCCCTGGCATCTGTGCGGGCAAAGCACGGGGGGAGCGATTGTGCTCGATCACCTGTTGCGCTGCGGTGCGCAAAGCCCGGCACAGGGCCAGGCAATACTGCTTTCGCCCCTGGTGCGACCCAAGGGCTGGAGCTGGTCGAAACTCAGCTACTACCTGCTGCGCCCGTTCGTCAAAGGCATTGCCCGGCGTTTTAGCGAAAACTCCAACGACCCGGATTTTTTGCCGTTTCTGCAAGCCGACCCTCTGCAACCGGTGCGCTTGCCGACGGCCTGGGTGGGTGCCCTGGCGCGCTGGATCCCGCGAATTGAAGGCGCGGCACCGAGTGCGCGGCAGCCGCTGGTGATTCAGGGCCAGGACGATAAAACGGTGGATTGGCAGCATAACCTTGAGGTGCTCAAGGCCAAGTTCAATCAGCCGCAGACACTGCTGTTGCCTGAAGCCCGGCACCATCTGGCGAATGAAACGCCCGAGATACGTGAGCGATATTTCGCTTTTCTGGACAAGTATTTCTGAGACCCTGAAGGGCGCTGTCCTATGGGTTCAGGTTGGCAGTGCTTTGCCCCACTGCCAGCCCGGCGCGAACCGCTGCCAGGGCTGCTTGATAATAGGTCTTGCCTTCAGGCGATTGCGCAAAGGTAACGAACTCTTCCAGCTCCGGGTCAGACAGATCGCGATACACGTAGAGCAAGGTGTTATCCAGCTCGCCGCCGATCTGATCCATCAACCGCTGGCGCTGCCCGTTCAACATGCTCTGCGCTTGCCCGCCACCCAATAGCCCCGGGATCATCGAACTCAAGCTGTCCGCGGCAACACCGGCAATCGCCAGGCTGACTTCGGCCCCGGCTTCACGGGCAGGCAGTGCGCGAGACAAATGATTGATCAGCAACTGGCGGGTAGCGTCGGCGTCCATGCGCGGCAGGCCCTGCGCATGCATGGCCAATTGATCGCGGCGCGTGGCCAACAGCTCGGCGGCGACAATTTTGCCGCCCAATGGCGAGCGGAAAAACACCAGCGCCGGCTTCGGATCAGGCAAGTTGCTACGCATCTGTTCCTTGGCCCGCTTATCCATCGCCGCAGGTGCAAAACGCTGGCTACTGTTGTTGACCAACGCCTGGTAGACCGCTGGCGGCAAATTGTTGCGATAACGCTCCTGAGCAGCGCCCAGCGCATCATTGAAGTGCTCACGTTGTTGCGGCCAGCCGGCGACCGTAAACAGATCATCAAGGTTGTCTGCCCATGCGGGTAACGTACAAAACATCATTAACAGTAAAAACAAGCGGCGCATGAGGGGCTCCTGTCTGCAGGGCGCTATTGTCCGGGTGTGGCGTAGGACTTGTCGAGAATTCGTCTTGCTCATATGGGCATTAAAGCGTGCAGGTGATTTATTTCGACATTGCCAGCTAGACGGAGCTGTCAGATTTTGAGGCGGCTCGATACTATGCGCGCCATGCAAATACCCTCTGATCACCCGCTGTTGCTACGCATCGTCGACGACCTGTATACGCAGGGATGGTCACAGCAAAATATTTTCCTGCCCGAGGCTCTGACCCTCGAACTGGCGGCTGAGTGCCATAAACGTTCAGCTGAAGGCGAACTGACCCCGGCAGCGGTCGGCCGCGGTGTGACTCAGGAGGTACGCGAGGGAATACGCGGTGACCATATCCAATGGCTGGAGCCGGGAGAGGCGCTGGCTTGCGACAGTTACCTGGGGTTAATGGAAAGCCTGCGAATCGCCATGAATCGCAGGCTTTTTTTGGGCCTGGAGGACTTTGAAAGCCACTTTGCGCTCTACCCGCCCGGTGCGTTTTACCTCAAGCATCTGGACCGCTTTCGGGATGATGACCGGCGCATGGTTTCGGCCGTGGTCTATCTCAACCAGGGCTGGCTGCCCGAGCATGGTGGGCATTTGCGCATGTACCTGGACGGCGATATCGACTATGACGTGTTGCCGACCGGCGGGTGTCTGGTGGTCTTTCTCTCGGGCGAAATCCCCCATGAAGTCATGCCTGCGACCCGTGACCGTCTGTCGTTGACCGGTTGGTTTCGCCGTCGTGCCACCGAGGTGTTTGTATGAGCCCCAAAGTACTGGTCAGTCGCTGCCTGCTGGGGCATCGCGTACGCTACGACGGCGGCGCCAGCGGCCCCTATGCACTACTGGCGCAATGGCAGGCCGAAGGCCGGGTGATTGCCTTGTGCCCGGAAGTGGCGGGCGGCTTGCCCACGCCACGCGCTGCAGCAGAGATCCCCGGCGGCCAAGGGGTCGAGGTGCTCGCGGGCAAGGCTGCAGTCATTACCACTGAAGGCGAAGACGTAACCGAGGCGTTTGTGTCCGGCGCGCGTCAGGCACTGGCGCTGGTTGAGCGCCACGGCATCCGCATTGCCATTCTCAAGGCCAACAGCCCGTCCTGCGGCAATCGACTGACCTATGACGGCAGCTTTAGGGGTGTCAAAGTCGAGGGGCAGGGCGTGACTGCAGCCTTGCTGACCCGTGCAGGGGTGCAGGTATTCAGTGAGCTGGAGCTCGAAGAAGCGGCCAAAGCACTGGGTGTTTTGACGCAGAAATGAGTTCAGGTAATATCCGCCATCACATTGCCCAGGGATACAACGATGACTGACAAGCCTAAATCGCAGCCCTCGGCCGCAGCTGAAAGTGCCGATTCAGCACTGCACCATATCGTTGATGGTTTTTTGCACTTTCATCACGAAATCTTCCCTGAACAAGAAGCCTTTTTCAAAAAGCTGGCCACGGCGCAAAACCCCCGTGCGATGTTTATTGCCTGTGCCGATTCGCGCATCGTGCCGGAGCTGATCACCCAGAGCGCACCGGGCGATCTGTTCGTGACCCGTAACGTCGGCAACGTTGTACCGCCTTACGGTCAGATGAACGGTGGTGTTTCCACGGCGATCGAGTACGCGGTACTGGCACTGGGCGTGCAGCACATCATCATTTGCGGGCATTCCGATTGTGGCGCGATGCGCGCCGTGCTCAACCCCGCCAGCCTGAAAAAAATGCCGACGGTAAAGGCCTGGTTGCACCACGTGGAAGTGGCCAAGACCATGGTGCAGGACAACTGCAACTGCGCCAATGAATCTGAAAGCATGCACGTGCTGACGGAAGAGAACGTGATTGCCCAACTGCAGCACTTGCGCACGCACCCGTCGGTAGCGTCGCGTATGGCCAATGGGCATCTGTTTATCCATGGCTGGGTCTACGACATCGAAACCAGCGCAATCAAGGCCTACGACGCCGACAAGGGCGAATTCCTGCCACTGGACGGCACCAGCCCGATCCCGAGCGCGACGCCCAAAGCGCGGTTTTAAACGCGCATGAGCGGTGGGAGCGGGCTTGCTCGCGATTGCATCAGCGCGGTATGTCAGTTAAACCGCAGCGTCTGCATCGCAGGCAAGCCAGCTCCCACAAAAAGCCTGCAAAAATCTTACAACGCCAGGCCAACGCCCAATTGCTTGGACAGGCACGGCCAGCGCTTCCAGGCTGCGCCCGTTTCAGGGCTGGTCAGGCGCTCGCGATAGGCTTCGACCGACTCCAGGGCAAAGCTCTCTTCGTTGAGCATCAGGTCAACCGCATGATGCACGGCGGCATCCAGCTGGTTGGCAAAGTCTTCGCCAATCAACTGGTGGGCGATCAGGTTGGCCACGGTCATGTCCAGCGGAATCAACGGCTGCTGGAAGTGCTTGATATAGAGGTCGTTGACCTCTTCGACCAGGCGGTGCGCCAGGTACGCTTCGTCCAGCAAACCCTCCAGCCCTTCGTGGCCAACGAGCAGCGGCAATGGCTGGGCAAAGAATTGCTCGGCGATTTTCAGGATCGGCTTGATCTGCGACTCGATACCGGCCTCGCGAGCGACTTCATTGGCCGCATCGAGCAAGTCGGGCACCTGGTCGATATAGGCGCTGACGAAACGCGTCATCACCACATTACGGTCGACTTCAGGCAATTGGATGGCGGTGTGAAGGTGTGGCAATTGAGCGGCCAGATGCTTGGCGAGCAGGCCCGTTTCAGCCTCATGGTCTTGGGCACGCGAGATCTGCACGCGGATGGCGGCGGTGTTCATGGGAACTCCAGGGGGGTGCTAGACAGGGGGGTACTTTTAAAAAAGTAGCCCTCTCAGGTCAAGGAGAGGGGTTTTTCAGGGGGAGTATTGTCATTCATTTTGTGACCGGGCAGTGAGTGCCATTTGTCGATGGCCCCTTATTTCATTGTTTTGGCCCCTCATATTGCGGGGCCGGGCCCTGTGTCTATACTCGTTTTTGTAACCGTTATTCGATGACGCCCGACTGCTTGAGCAGACGAGGCTCGGCGGTAAGGAACAGCTGGTTGGAACACCGCCCCCTTGTAGCGCTGCCCGTGTACAGATGCAGACCGGCGCAATAACAAGAAAAATAAAGGGGAACACCGCGATGCGACATCCACAGTTATGGATGGGCCTGCTGTTGTGGTCAGTGTTCAGCCAGGCACAAGCGGCCTGGACCGTGAATATGACGCCAGGTGCAACCGAAGTCAGTCATGCGGTCTTCGACCTACACATGACCATCTTCTGGATCTGTGTGGTGATCGGCATCATCGTCTTCGGGGCCATGTTCTGGTCGATGATCGTTCACCGTCGCTCCACCGGCCAGGAACCGGCCAAGTTTCATGAGAGCACCAGAGTCGAAATCCTGTGGACAGTCATCCCCCTGCTGATCCTGATCGCCATGGCGGTGCCAGCGACCCGCACCCTGATCCATATCTATGACAGCAGTGAATCGGATGTGGATATCCAGGTCACTGGCTATCAGTGGAAATGGCATTACAAATACCTGGGCCAGGACGTCGAGTTTTTCAGCAACCTGGCCACCCCCGCCGACCAGATCCACAACCAGGCCCCCAAGGGCGAGCATTACCTGCTCGAGGTCGATGAACCGCTGGTTTTGCCCATAGGCGCCAAGGTGCGGTTTTTGGTGACCTCGGCCGATGTCATCCATTCCTGGTGGGTGCCGGCTTTTGCAGTCAAACGTGACGCTATTCCGGGGTTTATCAACGAGGCCTGGACCCGCGTCGAGAAGCCTGGCCTTTACCGCGGCCAGTGCGCCGAACTGTGTGGCAAGGACCACGGCTTTATGCCGATTGTGGTTGATGTCAAAACTAGGGCCGATTACGACGCCTGGTTGACCGAACGCAAGGCCCAGGCCGCGCAACTCAAGGAATTGACCAGTAAAGAGTGGACCCTCGACGAGTTGGTGGCGCGTGGCGACAAGGTCTATCACACCGCCTGCGTGGCCTGTCACCAGGCTCAGGGCCAGGGCCTGCCGCCGATGTTCCCGGCACTCAAGGGTTCTCCTGTTGCCACCGGCCCTGCCGCCGACCACCTGCACCGCGTGTTCTTCGGCAAACCGGGGACCGCCATGGCCGCTTTCGGCAAGCAATTGTCGGAAGTCGACATCGCTGCGGTGGTGACTTACGAACGCAACGCCTGGGGCAACAACAAGGGCGACATGGTGACACCAAAAGACGTGCTGGCACTCAAGCAGGAACAAGGCAAATGAGCCGCCCGGGGATGTGTGCACGTAACGGTCGGGGGCAATCTGCCACTGGCTTCTTGGTCCAGCTGTTTGCAGGAGTCAGGACATGAGTGCTGTTATCGATGACCACGGCCATGCAGACGGTCAGGCCCATGGCCCGGCCAAAGGCCTGATGCGCTGGGTGCTGACCACCAACCACAAGGACATCGGCACCTTGTACCTGTGGTTCAGCTTCTGCATGTTTCTGCTTGGCGGCTCGTTTGCCATGGTGATTCGCGCCGAGCTGTTCCAGCCCGGCCTGCAGATCGTGGCCCCGGCCTTTTTCAACCAGATGACCACCATGCACGGTCTGATCATGGTCTTCGGCGCGGTGATGCCGGCGTTTGTCGGCCTGGCCAACTGGATGATCCCGCTGATGATCGGCGCACCGGACATGGCCTTGCCACGGATGAACAACTTCAGCTTCTGGCTGTTGCCCGCCGCATTTTTACTGCTGATTTCGACGCTATTCATCGCCGGGGGTGGGCCCAACTTCGGCTGGACGTTCTACGCGCCGCTGTCCACGACCTACGCACCCGAAAGCGTGACCTTTTTCATTTTTGCAATCCATTTGATGGGCATCAGCTCGATCATGGGCGCGATAAACGTGATCGCCACCATCCTCAACCTGCGCGCCCCCGGCATGACCCTGATGAAAATGCCCCTGTTTGTCTGGACCTGGTTAATCACCGCCTTTCTGCTGATTGCGGTAATGCCGGTGCTCGCGGGTGTGGTGACGATGATGCTGATGGATATCCACTTCGGCACCAGCTTTTTCAGCGCCGCAGGTGGCGGTGACCCTGTGCTGTTCCAGCATGTGTTCTGGTTTTTCGGCCATCCCGAGGTGTACATCATGATCCTGCCGGCCTTCGGTGCCGTCAGCGCGATCATTCCAACCTTCTCGCGCAAGCCGCTGTTTGGCTACACCTCGATGGTCTACGCCACGGCCAGCATCGCCTTCCTGTCGTTTATCGTATGGGCGCACCATATGTTTGTGGTGGGCATTCCGCTGGTGGGCGAGCTGTTCTTCATGTACGCCACGCTGCTGATCGCGGTGCCCACCGGGGTCAAGGTGTTCAACTGGGCCAGCACCATGTGGCAAGGCTCACTGACCTTTGAAACGCCGATGCTGTTTGCCGTGGCCTTTGTGATTCTGTTCACCATCGGCGGGTTTTCCGGGTTGATGCTGGCCATTGCCCCGGCGGACTTTCAGTACCACGACACCTATTTTGTGGTGGCGCATTTCCACTATGTGCTGGTGCCGGGGGCAATCTTTGGCATCTTCGCTTCGACCTACTACTGGCTGCCGAAATGGACCGGTCACATGTACGACGAAACCCTGGGCAAGCTGCACTTCTGGCTGTCCTTTGTGGGCATGAACCTGACGTTCTTCCCGATGCACTTTGTCGGACTGGCGGGTATGCCGCGGCGGATTCCGGACTACAACCTGCAATTTGCCGATTTCAACATGGTGTCGTCGATTGGTGGGTTCATGTTTGGAGCGACGCAGTTTTTGTTCCTGTTTATTGTCATCAAATGCATCCGCGGTGGGCCGCCAGCACCGGCCAAGCCGTGGGACGGCGCCGAAGGTCTGGAATGGAGCGTGCCTTCGCCCGCGCCGTACCACACCTTTACCACGCCGCCGGAAATCAAGTGAAAGGTCAAAGTCCCCTCTCCCTTTGGGAGAGGGGCTTTTGCTCCAAGGAGATCAAGCGTGAACAACTCAACCCCCATCAAACGCCTGGTCCTGCGCCTGTCGCTGCTGGTGGTGGTGATGTTTGCCTTCGGCTTTGCCCTGGTGCCGATTTACGACGTGATGTGCAAGGCCTTCGGCATCAATGGCAAGACCGCCGGGCAGTACGAAGGGGAGCAAGTGGTCGACCCGAGCCGTCAGGTACGGGTGCAATTCCTGTCTACCAATGCCATCGACATGGTGTGGGAGTTCTACCCCAAGGGCGATCAACTGGTGGTCAATCCGGGCGCGGTCAACGAGATGGTCTTTGTTGCCTACAACCCTACCGGTCAACCGATGTCAGCGCAGGCAGTGCCGAGCATTTCGCCCGCCGAAGCGGCCCGGTACTTCCACAAGACCGAGTGCTTTTGCTTTACCCAACAGGTGCTGCAACCGGGTGAACGGATCGAAATGCCCATGCGCTTTATCGTCGATCAGGCCATGCCCAAGGATGTGAAACACCTGACGCTGGCTTACACGCTGTTCGATATCACCGCTCGCCATCCGCCCGTCGCCGCCATCGCCGGCAAGGCCGCTGACCAGCCTTCCCGATAAGGAGAACGCCCCATGGCAACTCACGATCAGTACTACGTACCGGCGCAAAGCAAGTGGCCGATCATTGCCACCATTGGCTTGCTGGTCACGGTGTATGGACTGGGGACATGGTTCAACGATCTGAAGGCGGCGCGGCCTGAATCCCACGGGCCGCTGATCTTTTTCGTCGGCGGTCTGATCGTTGCCTACATGATGTTCGGCTGGTTTGGCGCAGTGATCAAAGAGAGTCGCGCCGGGCTTTACAGCTCGCAGCTCGACCGCTCCTTTCGCTGGGGCATGACCTGGTTTATTTTTTCCGAGGTAATGTTCTTTCTCGCCTTTTTTGGTGCGCTGTTTTATGTACGCCACTTTGCCGGCCCGTGGCTGGGGGGCGAAGGCAGCAAGGCAGTGGCACATATGCTGTGGCCCGACTTTCAGTTCACCTGGCCACTGCTGCACACCCCCGACCCTGCCCTGTACCCGCCCCCCAAAGGGACCATCAGCCCGTGGGGCTTGCCGCTGCTTAATACCGTATTGCTGGTCAGTTCCAGCGTCACCCTGACCATCGCCCACCATGCACTGAACAAGGGCCATCGCGGCGCGCTGAAGTTCTGGCTGGGGCTGACGGTGTTGCTGGGTGCAGGCTTCCTGGGGTTCCAGGCCGAGGAATATGTTCACGCCTACAAAGAGCTGGGGTTGACTCTGGGCTCAGGCATCTATGGTGCGACCTTCTTTATGCTCACCGGTTTTCACGGTGCCCACGTGACCATCGGCGCGCTGATTTTGCTGATCATGCTGATCCGTATTGTGCGCGGCCACTTCAATGCCGAGCACCAGTTCGGATTCCAGGCCGCAACCTGGTACTGGCATTTTGTTGATGTTGTGTGGCTCGGCCTGTTCTTGTTTGTTTACGTGCTATGACGCGCTTTCGCCCTGGTTTTGCCCCCACGCTGGTGGTGTTGGCGGTGCTGCCGCTTCTGGTGTTTCTGGGCTTCTGGCAGCTTGACCGGGGCGAGCAAAAGCGTGAGTTGCTCAACCACTACGCCGAGCGTCAGGTGGCCGCACCGGTGACCGTCGAGCAATTGCTCACCTTCGATGATCCGGCCTTTCGCCGCGTGCAGCTGCGCGGCCATTTCGACGGTCAACACAGCCTGCTCCTGGACAACCGCATGCGCGACGGCAAGGTCGGTGTGGAGCTGCTGCAACCCTTTCAGGATCAGGCCAGCGGCCAGTGGCTGTGGCTTAATCGCGGCTGGTTGCCATGGCCGAGCCGCCTTAAGCCACCCGAGTTCAGCACCCCGGAGCAGATACTGGATATTCAGGCCTGGGTTTACCAATCACCGGGCACTCCCTTCCAGCTGCACGCCGATCCGCTGAACGCACCCTGGCCACGGCTGGTAACGGCCGTGATGCCAGCCAAACTGTGGGCCGAACTGGGCCGTGAAGGCTTTGCCGACGAGGTGCGCATCGCCCCCGGGCCCGCAGCGTATCTGGCCGACTGGCCACTGATCTCCACGGGCATGGGCCCGGAAAAACACACCGCCTATGCCGTGCAATGGTTCGCCATGGCACTGGCGTTACTCGGTCTTTATCTGTATCTCGGTTGGCACACTGCTCAGGAGAAACGCCATGGGAACGGCCATCAATCCGCCTGAAAGCACACGCAGCCTGCCCCCGACCACACGACGGCGCGGGCGCTTGCAACTGATCCTTATTTTGCTGCTCACCGTCGGCCCGATGGTGCTGGCCACGTGCATGTACCAACTCAAATTCTGGCTGCCCGAAAGCCGCAGCTACCACGGCGAGCTAATCGGCAACGGGCAAAGCCGCGCTGCCCTTGGGGTGACGGCCGATGAACAACGCTGGCAGCTGCTGGTGACCGCGCCTCAGGGTTGCGCTACGGATTGCCAGCAACTGGTGTACCTGGCCCGCCAGCTGCAGATCGGCCTCGGTCGCGATGCCTCCCGCGCAACCCACGCACTGGCAGCCGCACACCCCGTAGATGCGGCCTACGCGGCCAAGCTGCAACTCGAATACCCGCAACTGCAGCGCTACGCCCTGGACCTGCCAACTTATACGCAGGGTGCCGAGGGCAACGGTGCAGCGCAACTGTGGATCATCGACCCCCACGGCAATCTGGTGCTGCGCTACGCCTACGGGGTGATCGGCAAGGACGTGCTCAACGACCTGCGCCTGCTGCTGAAGCTGTCCAATATCGGATAGAGGGCTACGCCATGGCCAAAGCCGGATTTCGTCTCGCCTTGCTTGCCACCTTGCTGGCGCTGGTGGTGGTGCTGCTCGGCGCCTACACCCGCCTGACCCATGCAGGGCTGGGCTGCCCTGACTGGCCGGGCTGCTACGGTTTTATCAGCGTGCCCAAGACCGAGGCGCAACTGGCCCATGCCGAGCTGCATTTTCCCGATGCCCCGGTGGAGGCCGATAAAGGGTGGAGCGAGATGACCCATCGTTACTTCGCTGGCACCCTGGGCCTGATGATCGTACTCCTGGCAGCCCGTGCATGGCGGCAGCGGCACTTGCCCGATCAGCCGCTCAAGCTGCCGCTGTTTATCCTGCTGGTGGTGATCGCCCAGGCGGCCTTTGGCATGTGGACGGTGACGCTCAAACTATGGCCGCAGGTTGTCACCGGGCATCTGCTCGGCGGCTTTGCCACCTTGAGTTTGCTGTTTTTGCTGACCTTGCGCCTCTCTGGCGTATTGCCCGCGCTGGCGGTACCGCGGCGTTTGCAACGTTGGGCCAGCGCCGGGCTGATGCTGGCAATCCTGCAGATCGCATTGGGGGGATGGGTCAGCTCCAACTATGCCGCCGTGGCGTGTGTTGATGTGCCGACCTGCCATGGCCAATGGTGGCCTGAAGCCGATTTCGCCAATGGTTTTCATCTGACTCAGCACATTGGCCCCAACTATCTGGGTGGGCAACTGGACAGCGAAGCCCGTACGGCGATTCACCTCACCCATCGTTTGGGCGCCATGCTGCTGACCGGCGTGCTGCTGGGTCTGGCCTGGCAATTGCGCAAGGTCGGCATGAGCCGTCTTGCGGGGTTACTGCTGGTGGCGCTGGCGGCACAGATCGGCCTGGGCCTGAGCAATGTGCTGTTTGGCTTGCCGCTGGCAGTGGCGGTGGCCCACAACGCCGGGGGTGCGGCTTTGCTGCTGACCCTGGTGCTGGTCAATTACCACGCACGCGCAGTGCTGGTACGGGCTCGGGCGCCACGATTTTCCCGCTGGACCTACAGCCTCAAAGGAGAACAACCGTGGCGACCTTGATGGGCGAGCAGGCACAGCGGGCGTTGTGGCGCGATTATCTGGAGCTGACCAAGCCCAAGGTGCTGGTCTTGATGCTGATTACGTCGCTGGTGGGCATGTTCCTGGCGACCCGCGCCGGCGTGCCCTGGCCGGTGCTGATCTTCGGCAATCTGGGCATCAGCCTGTGTGCCGGTGCTGCGGCCGCAGTCAATCATGTAGTGGACCGGCGCATTGACGCCGTCATGGCCCGCACCCACAAGCGCCCGCTGGCACAGGGGCGAGTGTCGCCGGTTGCTGCGCTGACCTTCGCTCTGTTGCTGGCGCTGGCGGGCATGGGATTGCTGCTGGTGTTTACCAATCCGCTGACAGCCTGGCTGACGCTGGCGTCGTTGCTCGGCTATGCGGTGATCTACACCGGTTTTTTGAAACGGGCCACACCGCAAAATATCGTTATCGGGGGGCTCGCCGGGGCTGCCCCACCGCTGCTGGGCTGGGTGGCGGTTACCGGGCAGGTCACCGCCGAGCCGTTGCTGCTGGTGTTGATCATCTTCGCCTGGACCCCGCCGCATTTCTGGGCCCTGGCCATTCATCGCAAGGAAGAATACGCCAAGGCCGATATCCCGATGCTGCCGGTCACTCACGGCGAACACTACACCAAGGTGCATATCCTGCTGTACACCTGTGCCCTGCTGGCAGTGAGTCTGCTGCCGTTTGTGATCCATATGAGCGGCTTGCTCTATCTGGGCTGTGCGCTAGGGTTGGGCGCACGCTTTCTGCATTGGGCGTGGGTGCTGTACCGTGGCACCCAGCCGCACGCGGCGATCAACACGTTCAAGTACTCTATCTACTACCTGTTCCTGCTGTTTATCGCGCTGCTTGTCGACCACTATCTGATGTTGAACCTATGACTAAAATTCAAAAGACCGTCTTTATTCTCGTTGCGCTGGTGGCCTTGGTCATGGGCCTGACGTTTAACAAAATGATGTCGGGTAAAAACCAGGGCGATAACACGTCGCTGATCGATGCCGGGATCATTTTGCTGCCGCAAAGCCGCCAACTGCCGGACGTGACGATGACCAACCAGGACGGTCAGCCGGTGGTGATGAACGCGCTGAAAGACAAATGGAGCATGCTGTTTTTTGGCTACACCTTCTGCCCGGACATTTGCCCGACCACCCTCGCCCAACTGCGCCAGATCAAAAGCGAGCTGCCCAAAGAGGTACAGGACAAGCTGCAGATCGTGCTGGTCAGCGTTGATCCCCATCGCGACACGCCGCAGCAGCTCAAGCAATACCTGGGCTACTTTGACCCGCAGTTTGTGGGGCTGACGCCGGGCTCCATTGAAGAGCTGCAGACACTCGCCAACGCGGTGAGCATCCCGTTTATTCCCGCCGATACCAGCAAGGCGAACTACACGGTGGATCACAGTGGCAATCTTGCGCTGATCGGGCCGGACGGCACTCAGCGAGGGTTTATCCGCGCACCGTTCAACAACCAGAAGATGGTTGCCCAGTTGCCGGGATTGGTTGAACGCAAGTAAGGAGGGGGGCTGCAGGTTACTGGGTGGGCGCTGGCTTGCCTGCGATGCAGGCGACACGGTCTTTCAGACAAACCGCAATGATGCCATCGCGAGCAAGCCCGCTCCCACAGAGGGGCGGGATTGCTCCGACAGTGGGTGTCAGAACGCCGGAACGATGGCGCCTTTGTACTTCTCAAGAATGAACGCTTTCACTTCCGGGCTGTGCAGGGCTGCAACCAGCTTTTGCATGTCAGCCGAGTCCTTGTCATCCGGGCGAGCCACCAGAATATTCACGTAAGGCGAGTCGCTGCCTTCGATGACCAGTGCGTCTGTTTCCGGGTTCAGCTTGGCTTCCAGCGCGTAGTTGGTGTTGATCAGCGCCAGATCAACCTGGGTCAGCACCCGTGGAATGGTGGCTGCTTCCAACTCGCGGAACTTCAGCTTCTTGGGGTTGGCGGTAATGTCTTTGGGTGTCGACAGGATGTTGGTCTTGTCCTTGAGCGTAATCAGCCCGGCCTTATCCAGCAACAACAGCGCACGGCCGCCGTTGGTGGCGTCATTCGGGATCACCACGGTAGAACCGTCTTTGATTTCATCCAGCTTTTTGTACTTGCTCGAGTAAGCGCCCAGCGGCTCCAGGTGAACGGCTGCAACGTTGATCAGGTGGGTGCCCTTGGCCTTGTTGAACTCATCCAGGTACGGTTGGTGCTGGAAGAAGTTGGCGTCCAGGCGCTTTTCGGCCACCTGCACGTTTGGCTGGATGTAGTCGGTGAACACCTTGACCTTGAGGTTTACACCCTCTTTGGCCAGTGCAGGTTTCACGAACTCCAGGATTTCGGCGTGAGGCACTGGGGTGGCCGCAACCGACAGATCGCCCGCGTGGGCCGAGAACGCCGCAACAGCGGCCACAGCAGCAAATAACTTCTTCATGCAGCAACTCCTTGGGAATACCTGAAATCAGGTATCTGCCAGCCACAGGCTGGCGGTTACGTTTATTAATCCGGGGCGTACTTACTTGCGCGAAAAATGCACCACCAGCCTGTCGCCAACGGTTTGCAGAATCTGCACCAGAATCAGCAGCAGCACCACCGTGACGATCATCACGTCGGTCTGGAAGCGCTGATAACCGAAGCGGATCGCCAGATCGCCCAGACCACCTGCGCCCACCACACCGGCCATCGCGGTGTAGCTCACCAGGGTAATGGCGGTCACGGTGATCGCCGCAAAGATACCAGGGCGCGCCTCAGGCAACAGGGCGCTGGTGATGATCTGCCGCGTGCTGGCGCCCATGGCCTGGGTCGCCTCGATGATGCCGCGGTCCACTTCACGCAAGGCAGTCTCCACCAGACGGGCGAAGAACGGCGTGGCGCCGACCACCAGTGGTGGGATGGCGCCGGCAACGCCCAGCGAGGTGCCGGTAATCAGTACCGTGAAGGGGATCATCACAATCAGCAGGATGATGAACGGCAGCGACCGCAAAATGTTCACCGCCAGCGAAAGAAAGGCATACACCGCCTTTTGTTCAAACAGTTGGCGCGGGCTGCACAAAAACAGCAGCACGCCCAGCGGCAGGCCCAACACGATGGTAAACAGCAGCGAACCGCCGAGCATCATCAGGGTGTCGCCGGTAGCCAGCCAGATTTCCAGCCAGTCGATATTGGAGAAAAAACTCAAGAAAGCGTCCATTAGCGCAGCACCTCCATATGAACGTCAGCGGCAACGAAGCGGGCGAACGCCGCTTTCATATCGCCACCGGTGATGGCGAGGGTCAATTGCCCATAAGGGGTGTCTTTGATGCGGTCAATACGACCGGCCAGGATGCTGTAGTCCACACCTGTTTCGCGGGCGATGGTGCCCAGCAGCGGTGCGTAGGTAGCTTCGCCCTGGAAGGTCAGGCGTACGATGCGACCAGGTACATGAGCGAAATCGTCGCGCTGCTCACTCTCGTCGATCTGCTCGTCTTCCTGCACAAAACGCTTGGTGGTCGGGTGCTTGGGGTGCAGGAATACATCGGCCACCGGGCCTTGCTCAACGATCACCCCCGCGTCCATCACTGCCACTTCGTCACACACGCGACGGATAACATCCATCTCGTGGGTGATCAGCACGATGGTCAACTTCAGCTCACGGTTGATCTCGGCCAGCAATTGCAGCACCGAGGCGGTGGTTTGCGGGTCGAGGGCGCTGGTGGCTTCGTCGCACAGCAACACTTTTGGCTTGGTGGCCAGCGCACGGGCAATGCCCACACGCTGTTTCTGGCCGCCTGAAAGTTGGGCCGGGTATTTTTTGGCGTGATCAGACAGGCCCACGCGCTCGAGCAACTCAGCAACGCGCTTATCAATGGCACTGCGGGACAATTCACCGGCCAGTGTCAGAGGCATCGCGACGTTATCAGCCACGGTCTTGGAAGCCAGCAGGTTGAAGTGCTGGAAAATCATGCCGACTTGCTGACGGAAACGGCGCAGGCCGTTGGCGTCCATCGCGGTCACGTCTTCGTTATCGACGATGATTTTGCCGCCGCTCGGCGTTTCGAGGCGGTTGATCAGGCGCAGCAATGTACTTTTACCCGCACCGGAGTGGCCTATCAGGCCGAACACCTGGCCGCTCTCAACACGCAAAGTGGTGGAGTGCAGCGCGGGGATGTCCTTACCGGCAACCCGGTAAGTTTTATGAACGTTATGAAACTCAATCACGTAGCGAACCTTGTGGGCGCGTAAATAGAAGTTCAGCGGTAAGCCGGGCGCGCATTTTAGCCTGTCCGTATAGATGCACTTAGCATTTATTTGCGCACAAACCTTTGATTTGGCAATAAGACGACTAAAGGTCAGAAAAAAGGAACGACGGTAACGGCCAGACGTCAGTACTTAGGCAACTCGCATCCGCTTGGGCGGTATTTGTCTACAAAGCCCTTATCACAGGGCTTTCGCATACAAGGAGTTTAGTCTGATGAGCAGCAAAAAACCGTCTTCCAACAAGAGCCAGATGGCCGGCACCGACACCCTGGATCGTGGTAACACCAACGTCAAACTGGAAAGCCTTGAAACCTTTCGCGACGACGCCACCGATCAGGCCTTACGAACCAACCAAGGGGTGAAGATTGCTGACAATCAGAACACCCTCAAGGCCGGTTCGCGCGGGCCGTCGCTGCTCGAAGACTTCATCATGCGCGAGAAGATCACGCATTTTGACCATGAGCGTATTCCCGAGCGCATCGTGCATGCGCGAGGCACTGGTGCTCATGGTTATTTTCAGGCGTACAAGTCCCACAGCGCACTGACCAAAGCAGGATTCTTGCAGGACCCCGGCAAGCAAACCCCCGTATTCGTGCGTTTCTCCACCGTGCAAGGCCCGCGGGGCTCCGGGGATACGGTGCGTGATGTTCGCGGTTTCGCGGTCAAGTTTTTCACCGACGAAGGTAACTTCGATCTGGTCGGGAACAATATGCCGGTATTTTTCATACAGGATGCGGTGAAGTTTCCAGACTTTGTACATGCTGTAAAACCTGAGCCACACAATGAAATCCCTACTGGCGGCTCGGCCCATGACACCTTCTGGGACTTTGTCTCGCTGGTTCCGGAATCCGCTCACATGGTCATTTGGGCCATGTCCGACCGGGCCATTCCGAAAAGCCTGAGAAGCATGCAGGGCTTTGGCGTGCACACCTTTCGTTTCATCAACGCGCAAGGCCAGTCTAACTTCGTCAAATTTCACTGGCGCCCAAGTGTAGGCACTTGCTCGTTGGTGTGGGACGAAGCGCAGAAGCTCGCAGGCAAAGACACGGACTTCCATCGCCGTGACCTGTGGGACGCCATTGAGACGGGCGATTACCCGGAGTGGGAGTTCGGTGTCCAGATCATCCCGGAGGAAGATGAGCATAAGTTTGATTTCGATATCCTTGACCCGACCAAGCTGATCCCGGAAGAACTGATACCGATTACGCCATTGGGAAAAATGGTCCTCAACCGCAACCCGGACAATTTTTTCGCAGAAACCGAACAAGTCGCCTTCTGCCCTGGCCACATTGTTCCAGGGATCGACTTTTCCAATGACCCGTTGCTGCAAGGGCGCCTGTTTTCCTATACGGATACGCAGATCAGTCGCCTTGGCGGGCCGAATTTTCATGAGATCCCGATCAACCGTCCGGTGGCGCCATTCCACAACAACCAGCGTGATGCCCAGCACCGCAGCACCCTCCACAAGGGGCGTGCAGCCTACGAACCCAACTCGATCGATGGCGGCTGGCCAAAAGAAACCCCACCGGCGGCCAGTGACGGCGGTTTTGAGAGTTACCCGGAACGCATCGACGCCAACAAAATCCGTCAGCGCAGCGAATCATTCGGTGACCATTTCTCCCAGGCGCGGCTGTTCTTCAACAGCATGAGCAACCATGAGCAAGAGCACATCATTGCTGCCTACAGCTTTGAGCTGGGTAAAGTTGAGCGCGAGTCTATCCGTGCGCGGCAGGTGAATGAGATTCTGGCCAATATTGATTTGGGCCTGGCCAGGCGCGTCGCCGAAAATCTGGGCTTGCCCGCACCCAAGGCCGGTACGGTAGCTGAGCGCAAGACTCGCTTTACCCAGTCGCCGGCCCTGAGCCAGGCCAATCTGCTGGCGGGGAATATCAAAACCCGAAAAGTGGCGATCCTGGCGGCCAACGGGGTGGATGGCAAAGCGATCGATGCGCTGAAACAGGCGCTTGCAGCAGAGGGTGCCCACGCCAAATTGCTGGGGCCGACGTCAGCCCCGGTGAAAACCGCTGACGGCACATTGCTGGCTGTGGATGCGTCGATGGAAGGCTTGCCTTCGGTGGCGTTCGACGCGGTGTACGTACCGGGTGGCGCGTCGTCGATCAAGGCACTGAGCGGCGACGGAGTGGCCTTGCACTACCTGCTGGAAGCGTACAAGCACCTCAAGGCCATCGCCTTGCAGGGTGATGCCAGACAACTGCTGGACGTGCTGCACCTACAGGCAGATGAAGGGTTGCTGGCGATCAAGGATGCCCAGGATCTAAAAGCCTTTTTTGCAGCCATCGGGCAACACCGCGTGTGGTCACGGGAGGCCAGGGCCAAGGCAATACCGGCCTAGCCGAAAACAAAAAACCCGTAGCAGCCTTTGGCTGCTACGGGTTTTTCATGCCCGGATGTTTTATTCCGGTTTGCTGGGGATCAGCACCATTTGTGCGGGTACGTGGCGAATGACTTGACGGTTCAGCTTGAGGTCAAACCCGGGGTCGATCTTTTTAACCCGCTTGCTGATCAGTGTGGCCAGCCATGGATAATCCGCCGTACGCGGAACCTGCAGGCTGACGGCGCACTGGTAATTGACGATATCTTGCGCGATCAAATCCAGTTGATGGCGAAGTTTGGCAATATCGTTGATGTTCAGTGCAACGGTGGTGCTTTCGGCCGCCGGGTCGATCACCTTGGCCGGTGGTCGGGCCTCGGCAGCCTTGAGGGCGGCTTCAGCCTTGTCCAGCTCGGCCTTGCGGGCCTGGGCAATGGCGCTATTGACCCCACCGGTCAGTGCAGGGGCCTTGGGCATCAGGGCGCGGGCACGGCTCAGGGCGGTAGCTGCCGCGTTGACATCACCCTTTTGCAGGACGATCTGGCTGCGTTGCAGGTAGGCCTCGGCCAGTTGGCGCTGGTATTGCACCAATTGCGGATCATCCGGGGTTTGCGCCTGCAAGGCGCTCAATTGATCTTCAGCGGTCGCGAGTTCACTGCTGGCCAGGTTTTGCTCCAGCTGTGCGATGGCCGTAGCGCGTGCGGCGGCGGCAGTAGTGTCGGCCGACGGCGTGCTTTGGCAGGCGCCCAGCAGCAGGGAAAATGCGGCCAGGAGCAAGTAACGGGAGTTGAACAGCTTCATTCCTGCGGCTCTCTAAGTGCGCAAAAAACAAGCAAGTCTACACCCCTCGACGGGGTAGAACAAAACTCAACAAAAACAGTGCTGCGGCACACACCACAATCGACGGGCCTGCTGGCGTGTCCTTAAACCATGACAGCGCAAGGCCACCCACTACGGCCAGTATGCCCAGTGCGCTGGCGCCCAGTGCCATTTGCTCCGGCGAGCGAGCATGACGCTGGGCCGCGGCCGCCGGAATAATCAGCAAGGAGGTAATCAGCAACACGCCGACGATTTTCATCGCTACGGCAATCACCACCGCAATCAACAGCATCAGGGCCAATCGTAACGCCGCCACGGGCAGGCCTTCAACCATGGCCAGCTCTTCATGCACGGTGATCGCCAGCAATGGTCGCCACAGTGCAACCAGCAAGGCCAAAACCGTCGCGCTGCCACCCAGGATCCACATCAGGTCGGTTGGGCTGATGGCCAGCAGGTCACCAAACAAATACGCCATCAGGTCGATCCGCACTTCATGCATGAAGCTTAGTACGACCAGCCCGAGGGACAAGGTGCTGGGGGCGAGAATTCCGAGCAGTGTGTCGGATGCCAGCGACTGTCGCTGCTGCAGCGTGACCAACAGCACCGCCAGCAACAGGCAGCCCACGGTCACGGCAATGGTCGGGCTGATATCCAGCAGGAACCCCAGGGCTACGCCCAACAGGGCTGCGTGCGATAACGTGTCGCCGAAGTAGGCCATGCGCCGCCACACCACGAATGACCCCAAAGGGCCTGCAACTATTGCCAAAGCCAGACCTGCCAGCAGGGCGTAAAGCAGAAAATCAGCCATGCTTGCAGCCTTCTCCATGAACGTGGGCGGATGCCGCCGGGTTATTTTCGCTAACCACTGAGCCATGCAAGTCATGAGCATGGTCGTGATGGTGGTGATAAATCGCCAGGCTTTGTGCGTTTTTGCCAAATAGCTCAACGAAAGCCGGGTCACCACTCACCTGCTCGGGATGGCCCGAACAACAGACGTGGCGGTTGAGGCATACCACCTGATCGGTGGTGCTCATCACCAGATGCAAATCGTGGGAGACCATCAGCACGCCGCAGCCGTGGCGGTCGCGCAGGCGGGTGATGAGGGCATACAGCTCCGATTGACCGGCCACGTCCACGCCTTGCACCGGCTCGTCGAGCACCAGCAATTCGGGCTTGCGCAGCAGGGCGCGGGCCAGCAGCACGCGCTGCATTTCACCACCGGACACGCTTTGCACCGGGCTATCGATGACCTTTTCAGCACCGACTTCCTTTAGCGCCTCAAGGGCCTGGGCACGGTCTACACCGGGCACCAGGCGCAAAAAGCGCAACACGGACAATGGCAGTGTCGGGTCAACGTGAAGCTTTTGCGGCATATAGCCCACGCGCAGCTTGGGCTTGCGCCATACGCTGCCGCTGGTGGGCTTGAGCAGGCCGAGCACGGCTTTGACCAGCGTGGTCTTGCCGGCGCCGTTGGGACCGATCAGGGTCACGATCTGGCCCGGTTCAACGCTCAGCTCGATATTGTCGAGTACGTTTTGTCCGGCATAGGTCACAGTGACATGTTGCAGGCGTATCAGTGCAGCGCTCATCAGGCCTCCCGGCAACCCGAACACAAACCGACCACTTCGACAGTCTGGCCTTCGACAGTAAAGCCGACATCCCGGGCGCTATTGATAATTGCGTCGCTGATGGACTTTTGCTCAAGCTCGATGGCGGCGTGGCAGTTGCGGCAAATCAGGAACTGGCCCTGGTGCGGGTGCTCGGGGTGGCTGCAGCCAACAAAAGCGTTGAGTGAGGAAATGCGGTGCACCAGGCCATTGTCGAGCAGGAAGTCCAAAGCCCGATAAACGGTAGGCGGCGCAGCGCGACGGCCATCCTGCTCGCTCAGTACTGCAAGAATGTCGTAGGCACCCAGCGGCTTGTGGCTTTGCCACACCAGCTCAAGCACCCGTCGACGCAAGGCGGTCAGGCGCAGGCCCTTTTGCGCACACAAGGCATCGGCCTCGGTCAGGGCGCTATGGACACAATGAGAGTGGTCGTGGGGACGGCTGGCAAGCGGTGTTATAGGCATGGGCGGCGACGATTATTGAGAGAGACGTTATTATGTTACCTGTTTCAGCCATCATGAGTGCTTATCGTGCCCCGTCTTTTTTCCCTTTTTCTTGCTCTAAGCGCCAGTTTGCTTGTGATCAGCCCGGCCCGGGCCGAGGTCAACGTGCTGACCAGCATCAAGCCCCTGCAACTGATTGCCGCTGCCGTGCAGGACGGCGTGGGGCATCCGGAGGTGCTTTTACCGCCCAATGCCTCACCGCATAACTATGCGCTGCGCCCATCCGACGTACGGCGCGTGCAGTCAGCAGACCTTCTCTACTGGATCGGTCCGGACATGGAAGGGTTTCTGCCACGAGTGATCAAGGGCCGCACCCTGCCATCGGTTACGGTACAAACCCTGCCGGGCTTGAAATTGCGTCATTTCGCCGAAGATAGCCATTCGCACGAAGAAGATGCCGCCGAACATGATCACGATCATCGTCCCGGCACCCTGGATGCACACTTGTGGCTGGCTCCGGACAATGCGCGGGTGATCGCCGCGAAAATGGCGGCGGACCTGAGTGAAAAAGACCCTGCCAATGCGACCAGGTATCAAAGCAATCTCAAGGCCTTCAATGAACGCCTGGATGCGTTGAATGCGCGCCTCAAAACGCGACTGGCCGGGATTGCCGACAAACCGTTCTTCGTCTTCCACGAAGGCTACGACTATTTTGAAAGCGCTTACGGCATCAAGCACACGGGAACCTTCAGTGTGGCTTCGGAAGTTCAGCCGGGCGCCCAGCACGTAGCCGCCATGCGTAAGCGTCTGCAGGAAGTGGGCAAGACCTGTGTATTCAGCGATCCGCCGCTGCGTCCGCGCCTGGCGGACACCCTGACAGCCGGGTTGCCGGTCAAGTTGGCGGAGCTGGATGCCCTGGGCGGCTACACCCCTGCGACGGCGCAGGGGTATGAGCAGTTGCTGGAAAAACTCGGCAATGACCTGGCGGGGTGTCTGGAAAGCTTGTAAGCCGACTCCCACAGATTGTGTGACATTCACAAAAGTTGCGGCTTGCCAGAACCTCTGTGGGAGCGGGCTTGCTCGCGATTGGATCGACGCGGTTGTTCAGATACACCGCGTCGCTACAATCGCGAACAAGCCCGCTCCCACAATTGATTTCAGTGTTTGTTACAACGCGAACGGCAGCTGTACGGTCACCGTCTGACGCAAAGCCAGGCGTTTTTCAAACTCGCCCGGATCATGAATCAGCACGTCCTGACCGGCAAAGGTCTGGGCTGCGATCAGGCGCGACAGCCAGAACCGCACGCAAGCAACGCGCAACAGGGTTGGCCACAACTCGGCCTCGGCGGCAGTGAACGGACGCAGGGCGGCATAGGCGCCCAGCAGCGCACGGGCGCGGGGAGCATCGATCTGACCGTCTTCGTCTGCACACCAGTCATTCAGGGCAATGGCCACGTCGTACAGCATCGGGCCCGAGCAGGCGTTGTAAAAATCGATCAGCCCGGTCAGATGAGTGCCTTCAAACATCGCGTTATCACGAAACAGGTCGCCATGCAGGTTCGCCCGGGGCAGTGCCAGAATCTGCGCCTTGCGCTCAGTAATTTCCTGCAGCGCCTTTTGCAGCAAATCTGCTGAATCAGGCGACAAACCAGCCATCAAGGCAGGACCTTCAGCCAGCATCCAGTCCAGGCCGCGGTCTGTCTTGCGTTCCAGTACGTTGTTGCGGGTCGCGGTATGCAAGTGGCCGAGCAGTTCCCCAACCTGGGCGCAATGCTGGGCGTTGGCCTCACGAATATGCTTGCCCGCCAGGCGCGGCTGCAGCAGCGCCGGCTTGCCCTTGAGTTCGCGCAGGGCCTGGCCGTCAACGGTGCGCAAGGCGAATGGCACCGGCAGGTCGGCGTCATGCAGCACATCCAGCAGCTCGATAAAGAACGGCATCTCTTTGACCGGCCCACGCTCAACCAGGGTCAGGACAAATTCACCGCGCTCCAGGCTGATGAAGTAGTTGGTATTTTCGCTGCCCGCAGCAATCCCCTGGAAATCGAGCAAACGGCCGAGTTCATAAGGCGCAAGGAAGGTTTCCAACTCGCTGCGAGTCAGTGGGGTGAATACAGACATGATTTAAATTGCCAGTACGGGCGCCGCGCAAGGCGGCGCCAATTAAAGTTAAGACGCTACTTCCATTCGAAGATTTTCCACGAAGGAATCAGCATATCCGGCTGGTCGGAACGGATGTAATTGGCATCAGTACCATCAGCCCGTACCAGGAAGTACGGTTTGCCCCCTTTTGGGGTGACCTTGATGGCGTACAGGAAACCGTTTTGACGGTACTCCTGAATGGTTTTATCGCCTTCCGTGCGAATGGTTACATCTGGATCGGCGGTGACTGCTTCATCTGCTGCGAAGGTTACCAGCGGAGTGAATGCAAACAAACCGGTCAGCAACAGGCGATTGAGTGTGCGCATGATAACCTTGTCCCTTTGTCGTCATTGGTCCGGACATTCTAGCGCCGGACTCGCCGAAAAGGTTGATCCTGCTCATGAGCCAAGCTCCCCTCGTCCTGGTGGACGGTTCTTCATATCTGTACCGCGCCTTCCACGCGCTGCCGCCGCTGACTACGTCCAAAGGGCTGCCGACAGGCGCCGTGAAGGGCGTATTGAACATGCTCAAAAGCCTGCGCAAGCAGTATCCGGACAGCCCGTTCGCGGTGGTTTTCGATGCCAAGGGCGGGACATTTCGCGATGACATGTACGCCGAGTACAAGGCCAACCGCCCGAGCATGCCCGATGACATGCGGGTGCAAATCGAGCCATTGCACGCCAGTGTGATTGCGCTGGGTTTCCCCTTGCTGTGCGTTGAAGGCGTGGAGGCCGATGATGTCATCGGCACGCTGGCCCGCAGCAGCGCCGCGGCAGACCGACCAGTGGTCATCTCCACCGGTGACAAGGACATGGCCCAGCTGGTTGATGGCCACATCACGCTGGTTAACACCATGACCGGCAGCGTGATGGACATTGAGGGCGTTAAAGAGAAATTTGGCGTATCGCCCGAGCAGATCATCGACTACCTCGCGCTGATGGGCGATTCGTCTGACAACATTCCAGGCGTACCTGGTATTGGTCCCAAGACAGCGTCCGGCTTGCTGGTGGGTGTAGGCGGTGGTTTGGTCGATCTGTACGAAAAGCTCGATATCGTGCCGACCCTGCCCATTCGCGGCGCCAAAAACTTGCCTGCCAAACTCGAAGAACATCGCGAAATGGCGTTTTTGTCCTATCAATTGGCGACGATCAAGATCGATGTGCCGCTGGATATCGGCCTGGAAGACTTGCACCTCAAGGCGCCTGACTGCGAAAAGTTGATTGAGCTGTACACCGAACTTGAGTTCAAAAGCTGGATTGCCGAAGTTGAGCGCGAGGCCAAGCGTGCCGGGCAGGTGATTGTGCATGAGGCTCCTGAAGCGCCCGCCGAAGCGGAGCAACAGTACGAGACCATCCTCGATCAGGCTCGCTTTGATGTATGGCTAAAAAAACTCAACGACGCCAAATTGATTGCCTTTGATACCGAAACCACCGGCCTGGACGCGCAGCAAGCGCAGCTGGTGGGCCTGTCGTTCGCGGTCAAGCCTGGCGAAGCGGCTTACATTCCATTGACCCATTCCTACATGGGCGTACCCGAGCAACTGGATCGCGACACGGTATTGCGTGCCCTCAAGCCGCTGCTGGAAGACCCGAGCAAAGCCAAGGTCGGACAACACGCCAAGTACGACATGAATATTCTGGCCAACTGCGCCATCGGTGGCGATCAATCCTGCGGGATCATGGTTCAGGGCGTTGCCTTCGACACCATGCTTGAGTCCTATGTGCTCGACTCCACGGGCAGCCGCCACGATATGGACAGCCTGGCCCTCAAGTACCTGGGCCACACCACCACCAGCTTCCAGGACATTGCCGGCAAGGGCGTCAAGCAACTGACCTTCGACCAGATTTCCCTGGAGCAGGCCGGCCCGTATGCGGCCGAAGATGCCGACGTGACCTTGCGTTTGCACCATGTACTGCACGAAAAACTCGCAGCGATCCCTAGCCTCAACAGCGTATTGACGGACATCGAGATGCCGCTGGTGCCGGTACTGGCGCGTATTGAACGTCAGGGCGCGCTGGTGGATGCCAACCTGCTGGGTATCCAGAGTGTTGAGCTGGGTGACAAGCTGGTTGCGCTTGAGCGTGAGGCTTTTGCCATTGCCGGTGAGGAGTTCAACCTGAGCTCACCCAAGCAACTGGGTGTGATCCTGTATGAAAAACTCGGTCTGCCAATCATCAGCAAAACGGCCAAAGGCCAGCCTTCGACTGCCGAAGCCGTGCTGGCGGAACTGGCCGAGCAGGACTTCCCGCTACCCAAGGTGCTGATGCAGTACCGCTCCATGAGCAAGCTGAAAAGCACCTACACCGATCGCCTGCCTGAGCAGATCAACCCGCGTACGGGCCGTATCCACACCTCCTACCACCAGGCCGTCACGGCGACCGGTCGTTTGTCTTCAAGTGATCCAAACTTGCAGAACATTCCGATCCGTACCGCCGAAGGTCGTCGGATCCGTCAGGCCTTTGTGGCCCCTAAAGGCTACAAACTGCTGGCGGCCGACTACTCGCAAATCGAGCTGCGGATCATGGCCCACCTGGCCAAGGACGAAGGTTTGCTGCATGCCTTCCGCAACAATCTGGACGTGCACAGCGCCACCGCTGCCGAGGTGTTCGGGGTTGATCTGGCGGACGTCACCACCGACCAGCGCCGCAGTGCCAAGGCCATCAACTTCGGCCTGATCTACGGCATGAGCGCCTTTGGCCTGGCCAAACAGATCGGCGTCGACCGCAAACAGTCGCAAGCCTATATCGACCGTTATTTCGCACGTTACCCGGGCGTGCTGGACTACATGGAGCGCACGCGCACCCAGGCTGCCGAGCAAGGCTATGTCGAGACCATTTTCGGTCGTCGCTTGTACCTGCCGGAAATCAACGCGAAAAACCCGGCGCTGCGCAAAGGCGCCGAACGCACGGCAATCAACGCACCGATGCAGGGCACGGCAGCCGATATCATCAAAAAAGCCATGGTGTCTGTGGATAACTGGCTCAGCGCCTCAGGCCTCGATGCCCGCGTCATCCTGCAGGTACACGATGAACTGGTGCTAGAAGTGCGCGAAGACCTGGTGGACCAGGTGCGTGATGAAGTGCGGATACACATGAGCGAAGCGGCGAAGCTGGATGTGCCGCTAGTGGTTGAAGTAGGCGTGGGCAACAACTGGGATGAAGCGCATTAATGAGGGAATGTGGGAGCGGGCTTGCTCGCGATGCAGGCGACGCGGTCTGTCGCAATGACCGCGTTGATGCCATCGCGAGCAAGCCCGCTCCCACACTAAAAATTTATTGCTGCTGCAGAGACCGGGCTTATTCCAAAGAGTTTTTAAGCTCCCGGAACTAAATCTGCCAACACCACTCAGATTTATTGAATGGGTGGTGAAGCCCTTCAAAGCTCCTAATGTTGTGTTAAGTGTTGGCAGATACCTGAACCCCGCCCTAGCGGTTCAGTACTTGAACCCCGGACCTCCTTCCCCCCATGCGAAGTCCGGGTTTTTTTTTGCCTGCGATTTGTTACTCGTCAGCTTCAACCAGTTCTTCGCCTTTGTTCGGCAATTCCATCCAGCGTGCCAGCACGGTGTACGCCTCTTCCAGGCCCATGCGCTTTGGCGTGGAGAACAACTGGATGGTGACGGCATCGCCCCATTGCTTGCGAATGTCCGACTGGATTTTAAGCAGCGTATTTTTTGCAGCGCCGTACGTCAGTTTGTCGGCTTTGGTCAGCAAAATGTGCATAGGCATGCCGCTGGACACGGTCCAATCAAGCATCAAAAGGTCGAAATCGGTCATTGGATGACGGATATCCATCATCAAGAT
This sequence comes from Pseudomonas bubulae, assembly GCF_900618535.1. GTDB lineage: Bacteria > Pseudomonadota > Gammaproteobacteria > Pseudomonadales > Pseudomonadaceae > Aquipseudomonas > Aquipseudomonas bubulae. The sequence goes on from NZ_UYJA01000004.1 coordinate 378,219, forward strand.
CACACCCTTGAGGCTTTCACGGCTGCCGAAATATGCTTCAAGGTGGCGCTGCCAGTGCAATTTCAGCGGGATCGGCACCTTGGCATAACCGTAACCTGGCAAGTCGACCAGGCGACGTTCTTCGTCCAGTTGGAAGAAGTTCAGCAACTGAGTGCGGCCCGGAGTTTTCGACGTGCGCGCCAGGCTGGCGTGGGTCAAAGTGTTGAGTGCACTGGACTTGCCGGCGTTGGAGCGCCCGGCAAACGCGACTTCGTAGCCTTCGTCATCGGGGCATTGATCGACTTTGGCAGCGCTGAGCATGAAGGTGGCCTGTTGGCACAGACCGAGAATGGGGTTCTTGAGTTGCATGGGATTTCCGATGTGAGCGGCGTCAGGAATGGACGCGGCGAGCGTGTCGTTTCCGTTTCAGTGACGCCAGTATATAATGCCGCAGATTTTGTGTGCGCTTTGTCCCAGCGTAGGATGAAGAACACGGGAGCAAAAAACCCAGGTTGCGCATTAGAACGCAGCAGGCTCCCAACCCTGAAAAGGTCGTTTTATGACTGCTGGTGACGGTGTCTTGATGCCACGTTACAGCATTCAGGCTACACAGGATCCGGAAGCCGTGTACAACCGCGTTTGTATTGTCTGCCATGCTGGTCAGCTAATAGGCCAAGGTAAGAGCAAGGTATGTAGGCGCTGGTACGACATGTGACCCAGGGTTTCAAGGCGATGCCGCCGCGTGGTTTGTGCATGGACTGCAGTGTCGAGGATTACCGAACTGTCCTACAGTGGATAAGCGAGTGAGCCCGGCCCATAACTCTTTAACCCTTAGCCGTAGTTGGATTAGCTGATGAACAAATTACTCGTGAGTCTGCTGTTGACCTTGGGCGTCAGCGGTATTGCCCAGGCTGCTAGCACCGCTGTGGTAGGTGATGCTGCTGCAGGTCAGGCAAAAACCGCTGTATGTGGCGCTTGTCACGGTCCGGACGGCAATAGCATGGCCCCAAACTTCCCCAAGCTGGCCGGGCAAGGTGATCGCTACCTGCTCAAGCAGTTGCATGAAATCAAGGACGGCAAGCGTCAGGTGCTGGAAATGACCGGCCTGCTGGCGAACCTGAACGATCAGGACCTTGCCGACATCGCGGCCTACTACTCAAGCCAGAAAGGTTCGGTTGGCGCTGCTGACCCGGCCCTGGTAGCCCAGGGTGAGGCCCTGTTCCGTGGTGGCAACCTTGAGAAAGGCATGCCAGCGTGCATCGGCTGCCACTCGCCAGACGGCCAGGGCCTTGCCGCTGCCGGTTTCCCGCACCTGGGCGGCCAGCACGCCAGCTATATCGAGAAACAGCTGACAGACTTCCGTGAAGGCGACCGCACCAACGATGGTGACTCGATGATCATGCGCGGCATCGCGGCCAAAATGAGCAACAAGGACATCAAGGCGCTGGCCAGCTATATTCAAGGCCTGCACTAAGGTCTGTACGGTCGGCGGGGCCAGGTCTTGAAACCAGAGGTCACGTTAACGATCGTTTAATCCTTGAATGTGAACCTCAAAGGGCAGCTTCGGCTGCCCTTTTGCATCGCGTCTACAGTTACACTATCGAACTCAAGCCAGCATGGACCTGTCTGAATACAGGTCACGTTGATATGACCTTATCTGTCCAGGAGTAAAGCATGCGTAATCTGATTCTCAGCGCCGCTCTCGTCAGTGCCAGCCTGTTTGGCATGACCGCTCAAGCTGCCGAGCCGCTTGAAGCGGGCAAACAATATGTAGAGCTGAGCAGCGCCGTTCCGGTTGCCGTGCCTGGCAAGATCGAAGTGGTCGAGCTGTTCTGGTATGGCTGCCCGCATTGCTTTGCATTCGAGCCAACCATCAATCCCTGGGTAGAAAAACTGCCCGCCGACGTGAGCTTCGTGCGTATCCCTGCCATGTTTGGCGGGATCTGGAATGTTCATGGCCAATTGTTCATCACCCTTGAAGCCATGGGCGTTGAAAACAAGGTTCACAAAGCCGTGTTCCAGGCCATCCACGACGGCAAGAAGCTGGCAACCCCAGAAGAAATGGCTGATTTCCTGGCCGGTGAAGGCATCGATAAAGACAAGTTCCTGAGCACTTACAACTCGTTCGCCGTCAAAGGCAAAGTTGAAGACGCCAAGAAGAAGGCACAGGCCTATCAAATCTCCGGCGTACCGACCATGGTCGTCAACGGCAAGTACCGCTTCGACCTGGGCACTGCCGGTGGCCCTGAAGGCGCTTTGAGCGTGGCTGACCAGCTGATCGCCAAAGAGCGCGCAGCGGGCGCAAAAAACTAAGCGGCGCCCTCGCCCATGCTCCGCTGGAAAGGCGAGCGAAGTGTTGGTCTGCATGAGCCGCAGATCAACGAAGATCATCTGGCGTCCTGCGGGATGCCGGATGATCGACGTTTACGACTGCTCAGTTTCAATATTCAGGTGGGTAACAGCACCCAGGGTTACCGGCATTACCTGACCCGCAGTTGGCAGCATGTGCTCCCCCATAAGGGGCGGGCCGGTAACCTGGAGCGTATTGGTGACCTGCTCGGCGACTTCGACCTGGTCGCCCTGCAAGAGGCCGACGGTGGTAGCCATCGTTCTGGCTACATCAATCAGGTCAAGTATCTTGCCCAGCAGGGCGAATTTCCCTACTGGTATCAACAACTCAATCGCAATCTCGGGCGTCTGGCCCAGCACAGTAATGGTGTGCTCAGCCGGTTGCGCCCTGCCGCGATTGAAGATCATCCCTTGCCCGGCCCTGAGGGGCGTGGTGCGATTCTGGTGCGCTTTGGTGAAGGCCCCGACGCTTTGGTGGTCGTGGTCATGCACCTGGCGCTGGGAACCAAAACCCGTACCCGGCAGCTGGCCTATATTCGCGAGTTGATTGGCGACTATCAGCACCAGGTGTTGATGGGCGACATGAACACCCATGCCAACGACCTGCTGCACACCTCGCCACTGCGGGACCTCGGGCTGCTGGCGCCGCAAATGGAGGCCACCTTCCCCAGTTGGCGCCCGCAACGTTGCCTGGATCATATTTTGCTCAGCCCAAGCCTGACCCTTGAGCGCGTCCAGGTACTGGATCAGCCTATCTCGGACCATCTGCCGGTAGCCGTCGATATCCGTCTGCCAGGCTCTGTCGGCGTCGACTCCCAGATCGCGCTGCGCCCGCCTGACAACGGGGCGAAGGCATGAGGGACGAGGCCGCGCGCTGGAAAGAGAAATACCTTAAAAGCGTGGAGCTGCAAGACAAGCTTGAGCGCCGCTGGAATGCCCGCCTCGACTTGCTGCGCCGTGGCCTGGTGCGTAGCACCCTGGCCGCTGAGGGCACGGACCGCACGGTCGACCAATGCATGAAAGAAATGCGCGAAGCGGTGCGCACCAATGAGATGGACGCCGCCCTTGCCGCCTTGCTCCCGCGCCTTGAAAAAGCCGTGCTCGACTCCGAGCAGCGACGTGAAACCCGGGTTGAGCAAGTCAGCGCAGCGCTCAATACGCTGGTCACCCAACTGCAGGCCCTGCCACTGCCCCGTGAGGTCAGCAAGCCGCTCAAGGCCTATGCCAAACAGCTCGAAAACCGGGTGACGCACGCCCGAGAAATACCGCTGCTGCTTGGTGAGCTGAGTCACTTGCAAGGGCAGGCACTGGCGCCGCAACTCAATGACGCCCAGCCGCCCAAGCCGGGCTTGTTACAGCGATTATTTGGTGCACAAGACGCTGAAAAGGCACTTGGCGAAGCGACTGTGGTTCCGATTCCGGTTGAGACTCAGGCGCCGCGACCGGCTGCGCCGAACAGCGTGGTCCCAGCGCATGTTGCCGAGCCGCCGGCAGTACCCACGCCTCAGCCTGAACCGGTAATTGTTGAAGCCGAACCACAGCCCTTGCCGCCCGTTGCTACGGCTGACGATGACGCCCAGGCGCTTGCCGAGCCGCCCCCTTCGGTACCTCTAGAGGCTCAAGAGCATGCATCCAGCGGTGCACTTGAGTCAGTGGTCGCGATGGTTGAGGCCGAAAATGATCAAGCCCGGGATTTCGTTGAGCAGTCGCCGCTCGACGAACAGACTGAGCTGGCCGAAGTCGATGCTGTCTATGCCTTGCCTGATGCCCCCGAGCCAACCTACAGCAGCGTGGCCGAGCACATTGAGTCCACACTGCTCGGGTTGTTGAGCGGCCTGTCGCTGCCTGAACACCACAGGCCACAGGCCGAGGCCATGTGCCGGCGTCTGGAAAAAGGGCTCAACTGGTACGAATTACTGCCGATCCTCGACGATCTTGCGGTTTTGATGCTGGCCATCACTGACAGCGGCCAGCATGAGTTCGAGGCTTACCTCAAACAGCTCAATGAACGCCTGGAGTCATTTCAGAACAACCTCCAGGCGGCCAGCGAGGGTCATGCCGAGGGTCGATCCGCCGCCGACGACTTGCACAGCCAGCTGCGCGAACATGTGGACGGTTTGCAAAACAGCGTGCAGGACGCCGTTGACCTTAACAGCCTCAAGCACCTGCTGGAAAATCGTCTCGAAGGACTGCTGGGCACGATGGACCAGCACCAGCAGCAGCGCATCGCCCGTGAACAGGAGGTCTCGGCCCACCTCCAGGGGCTGGCCGAGCGTATCGCGAGCATGGAACAGCAGGCCCAGGGCTATCGCGAGCATCTTGAAGAACAGCGCCAAAAAGCACTGATAGACCCCCTGACCGATCTGCCTAACCGGGCGGCATGGGGCGAACGCCTGCAATATGAAGTCGATCAGTGGCAAAAAAACGGTAATCCTCTACTGATTGCCATGCTCGACCTCGATCATTTCAAGCGTATCAATGATGGTTACGGCCACCTGGCGGGCGACAAGGTGCTCAAGATCATTGCCACCCAGTTGCGCAAGCATCTGCGGCCGATCGACTTTATTGCCCGCTTTGGTGGCGAAGAGTTTGTGCTACTGATGCCCGATACTCCGTTGAGCGCAGGTTTGCATCTGATCGAGAAGCTGCGGGCAGCAATCCAGGCCTGCCCGTTCCACTTCAAGGGCGAACCCGTGACCATCACCACGTCTATCGGTGTATCCGCGTTCAGGCCGGGTGATCGCAGTGACCATGTGCTTAAACGGGCTGATGAAGCACTGTATCGGGCCAAACGGCGTGGACGTAACTGCGTGGAGCCTCAAGCAGCGACTATTGAAACTTGATATTTATTTGTCGCTTTATGTAGTTACTTTCTAGACAGCAAGTAGTCCCTGTCGGTATTTAAAATTAATTAACGGATTTCCTCGCGGCTTTCTTGACGGGTTGTGAGTGGGCGACTTATATAAAATAACAGACCGGCTTGGTTACCCGACAAGTAACGACGGCACTGTAGACATCTCATTATCAAACCCCCATCGACAATGCCGCCGGGCACTGCAGGCTCTAGCCCGGTGGTATAAAGCCAGTACGGTGTACGGCCGTAAAAGGTAGTGTATGAAAATATTGATTTACTTGTTATCTGTGTTCTTTTTGATCACGGACTCTGTTTCGGTAAGTGCAGCCACTAAAACCCCGATCTATTCGGCCTCCATTAACAAGGATGGAACACTGGCCGCACAATCGCCGCACTGGATTGAAAGTATTGAATACTCCAGCCAACCCGATTATGCAGCCAGTTATAAAGTTAATCTGATGCCCGATGCCTTTCAAAAGGAGCCAAAATTTTGTGTGGCATCGACTTACGACAATTCAAGCTATGAACATACCCTTTATGGCATCGCCAAATTGTCGAGCAAACCGACCCGATCCGAAGTGAATGTTATAGGCTTGATGCTAGGTGCCAACGGGCCATCCGGGGATTCATCGATGAGTTTTTACCTGGTGTGCGGCAAATAAATCACCTTACGAAGGCTGCGACCCTGTTGGTGTTTACAAGGTCGCAGCCCTTGTCTTCATCCGGTACAGCTGCACGACACGGGCGGTAAGGTATGCTTGCCTATTAATTGCTCAGTCGTGTTGTTCTCGCCCATGAAATTCTCCGCCCTGATCTTGTCCCTTGCCCTGCTGGCCGGTTGCAGCAACGGTCTGCGCATGGACACCAGTCATCCTTCGATCAACCACGACAGCCGCGTGCAGTTTGTGGTGCTTCACTACACCTCAACCTCGCTGGAGCGCTCCCTGGAGCTGTTAACCCGCGGTCCGGTCAGCAGCCATTACCTGGTCGGGGATACTCCGCCGACCATTTACAAACTGGTGGATGAAAACCAGCGCGCCTGGCACGCCGGTGAAAGCCAGTGGAAGGGCCGCACCTGGCTGAACTCCAGCTCCATCGGCATTGAAATCGTCAACAAGGGTTTTCGCGATACGCCCGAAGGTCGAGTCTGGTACCCCTATACAGAGGGTCAGGTCCAGTCGGTTATCGCACTGCTCAAAGATATTTCAACCCGCTATCAGATCGACCCGCGCAACATCATTGGCCACAGCGATATCGCGCCCTTGCGCAAGCTGGATCCGGGCCCGCTGTTTCCCTGGAAGCGCCTGGCCGACGCTGGCTTTGGCATCTGGCCAAACGCCCGGGCCGTAGCCCGGGAGCAAGCACTGTACGCCAGCAACTTGCCAAGCATCACCTGGTTCCAGCAGCAACTGGCGCTTCTGGGCTACGAAACCCCGCAAACTGGAGAGCTGGATGTCGCCACTCGTCACGTTCTGGCCGCCTTCCAGATGCATTTTAGGCCTTCGCGATACGATGGCACTCCGGATGCTGAAAGTGCGGCCATTTTGAAAGTGCTGAACACGCAAAAGGACTGATGAGCTAGAGCAATGGCAGGGCCATGTAAAATTGTGTGCCTTGCCCTGGACGCGAATACACCCCAATGCGCCCGCCATGCAGTTGCACAATCTCTTTGCACAGTGCCAGCCCAAGGCCGGCGCCACCCTTTTTGCGCCCCACTTGCACAAAGGGCTCAAAAATCCGCCCTTGTTGGCTATAGGCAATGCCTTCGCCATTGTCTTCGATGCTGATAATCACCCGTTCCCCATGGCGCCTGGCCTGCAGGCAGATCTGCCCGCCACTGGCGGTGTGGCGCAAGGCGTTGTCCAGCAGGTTGTCCAGCACCCGCTCCAACTGGGCCTGATCGGCCCGCAACTCAGGTAGCGGTTGTTGCAGCTGCACCAGCAGCTCGACATTTTTTACCCGCGCACGGTCGGCGAAACGGACACGGGCGTCCTCGAGCATGTGTTCGACACTGCAGGGGGCCAGCGTCAGCTTCTGCATGCCGTTTTGATAGCGGGAGAAGTTCAGCAGGTCATTGATCAACTGCATCAGGCGCTGCATTTCTTCGTTGACGGTGTTGAGCAGGTCGGTTTCCCGTGACTGGGGATCAAAGCGTGAACGCTCCAGAAACAACCCGAACGCCATATGCATGCCGGTGACGGGGGTGCGCAACTCATGGGAGGCCCGCAACACGAACTCGCTGCGTACCCGCTCAAAGGCACGCTGCTCGGTGACGTCGTGCAGCACCATGACGGCGCCGAGGATAGGCCCCTTGGGCTGGCTCACCGGGGTCAAGCTGTAGGTCAGGAGTCGGGTTTCGCCTTCAATGTCGACGCTCAAGTCTTCCGGCAAGCGCTCAAGACTGCCTCCGCGCAGTACTGTTTGCAGTTGCTGGTCGAGTTCCGGACGTTGCAAGGCCTCACCCAGCGACTGCCCCAATCGCCCTTCATCCCAACCCAGCTGGCGCTGTGCGACGGGGTTCAAGTGCTCCAGCCGGCCTTGCTGATCGATCATCAACAACCCGTCATCGATACTGTCGAGTACCGCTTGCAGCCGCTGCTGGCCCGCCAGCAGCTCGTCGATGTTGGTTGCCTGATGCTGGCGCAATGCCTCGGCCATAATCCCAAAGCGCCGCGTCAGCAGGTTCATCTCTGTGGCCGAGGAGAGCGGCAACACCACTTCGAAATTGCCTTTGCCAATGTTATCCGCGGCCTTGGCCAGTGCCTCGATCGGGGCACCAAAACGCCTGGCAATACCGTGGGCAGTGATAAAGCCGATGATCAGCACGGCAATGCCGACCAGGCCGAGCAAGGCGGCGACAACCAAGGCGCGATCCCGGGCTGCGGCCTGGGCAGCATATATGGTGTCGAGCGCACGACGGTGTTCGGTAATCAGACCGTTGCGCAGTTGATTGAAGCGGCTGGTCAGATCCTTGTCATTGCTCAGGTTCAGTTGCGCGTCGCTGGCCTTGTTGAAGGCCAGCAAAAAACTGCTGTAATCCTCCCGGGCCTGGGCAAAACCGCTATGCAGATTGTTTTTACGCTCATGCTCGATGCCCTCGTCGAGCAGCTTCAAATACTCCCGGGCTGATGACTTCAGCGCTTCAGGATCTGGCTGGTTGTGCAGCATCATCACCAACTGATCGCCCAGCGACTGACGCAGTTTCAGGCCCAGATCGAGGGTAATGAAGTTGTTACGAATCAGCGCTTCCTGGGTTTTCGCCATTTGCATCACGCTGACGACGCCAAGCAACAGGCCAAGCAGCGCCACCGTGATTAACGCGGAAATGCTCAGGAACAGGCGGGTGCGCAGCTTGATCGCAAGTTTCATCGCGGGCTCACAGGTTGTACTGCTTACGTTTGCGGTACAGCGTCGAGGCATCGATACCCAGGGTTTTTGCTGCCTGATCCAGGGTTTCACTGGTGGCCAGGACGGCGCCGATATGGGCTTTCTCCAGTTGATCGAGGCTCAGAGCAGCACCAATGCGCGGGGCGTTGGGTACCGTTTGTTCCGCCATGCCCAGATGGCTGACTTCAACCACTTCCTGCGGGCAAATAATACTCGCGCGCTCAACCACATTGCGCAACTCGCGGATATTGCCCGGCCAACGGTAATTGGCCAGGGCCCGGCGGGCTTCCTCACTGAAGCCGCGGGCAGGGCGAGCATATTCCTTGACGAAACGGGCCAGGAAACGGTCGGCCAGGGTCAGGATATCCTCACTGCGCTCGCGCAGCGGCGGCAAATGCAGGGTGATCACGTTGAGACGGTAGAGCAGGTCTTCACGGAAGCGGCCATCGCGCACCATGTCCTCAAGGTGGAGGTTGGTGGCGGCCAGAATCCGTACATCGGCGCGGCGGGTAACGGGGTCGCCGACGCGCTCGTATTCTTTGTCCTGAATAAAGCGCAGCAGTTTTGGCTGTAGGGCCAGCGGGAAATCGCCGATTTCATCGAGGAACAAGGTACCGCCATCGGCCTGATTCACCCGGCCCAGGGTGCTTTCGCTGGCACCGGTAAAGGCTCCACGGGTATGGCCAAACAGTTCGCTTTCCATCAGCTCGGCCGTCAGTGACGGACAATTGATCGTGACACAGGACTTTTTCGCCCGTTTGCTCCAGCCGTGGATTGCGCGTGCCAGTTCCCCCTTACCGGTACCCGACTCGCCCAGAATAAGAATATTGGCATCCGTACCGGCCACCTGGCGGGCGGTTTCGAGCACCGCCATCATGGCCGGGCTATGGGAGTCGAGGCCTTCTTTGGGCTTGCGTACTTCACCCTCCAGGGCTTCAAGCCGGGCCGCCAACTGGCGCACTTCCAGTTGCTTGGCCGTGGCCAGCCTTAGCTGGTCGGGGCTGCACGGCTTGACCAGATAATCGGCGGCACCTGCCTGGATCGCATCAACGGCTGTATCGACGGCCGAGTGGGCAGTGACTATCACAACACGCATCCACGGCGCCTGGATACGCATTTGAGCCAGCACATCCAGACCGTTGTCTTCGCCCAGGCGCAGATCGAGAAAACACAGATCAAACACCTGTCGTTGCAGCAGTGCGTCGGCCTGCGCTGCGCTGTTGGCGGTGGCGACAGTGTAGCCCTCGTCTTCGAGGCAATAGCGGAATGTACGCAGGATGGCGGACTCATCGTCGACCAGCAGAATGCGGCCCTGTTGCTCTTTGGCTGAATCCATTTCCTACGTTCCTTTATATGTGGTCTTGGTTAGTGTCGGAATAATCGGGCAAGTTGCATGATTTTTCTGATTGATTCCGAGGCTAGCACCGAAGGCTCTGGCCTGCATAAGGTAACTGGCTGATTTTGCGGCTTTTTGCGTTGAGTCGCAGGTCGAAATTAATCCCTCTCGCAGCAGCTGACTCGCGGAGCAAGGCTGCGTCCGACGGCGAAGCCGTCGTAAACCCTGAAAACCGGATTTTACTGGCACACCGTGGTGTCTGATTTGCGACGGCTGTGCCGCCGCACGCAGCCTCGCTCCGCGAGTCAGCTGCTACGCGACGTGTGGTATCCCCTGATCGTGCAGAACGCCCGACCCGCAGGCCGGGCATCGTGCAGGTTGCGCGTCAAATCCATCCGAAAAAATAGATAACATATTGATTTATAACGGTTTTTTATTTTGCCAAAAGCTGGCACGGCCCCTGCAATTACCCTTGTACAGAGCGTCGCACAGAGCGGCTCAACCTCACATTGACCACCGGGTGGCAGGAGTTTGAACATGAATATTCACGAATTCTCCAACTTGCGTGTTTCGTCATTGCATCTGCAACAAGGTCTGTTCGCCAGCCTTGCGTTGTCGGTGACCCTGATCGGTGGTCAGCAGTTGGGCCGGTTGGAGCAAGCACCGCAGCCGGTTGCCGCTGCACAGCACTACATCGCTCCCCAGCAGCACTTCAAGGCATTTGGCCCAGTGTCTGATACCACTGGCCGTTACGAACTCGCAGCCTCGGACGAAACCCAAATCGCCCGCTCGCAACCAGCACCTGAACGTTGGGTGTTTTAAGTGTTCACAACCTTGAGGCCCTGATCGGGCGTCGAGACACACCCTCATCACCCTGTTTCGCACAGTAATAAGGAGAATCACCATGTTGAGTTGGGCCATTACCTTCCTGATTATCGCCATCATCGCTGCTGTCCTGGGCTTCGGTGGTATTGCGGGCACCGCTACCGGCATCGCCAAGATTCTCTTTGTCGTGTTCCTGGTGATGTTTGTGGTGTCCTTTATCTTTGGTCGCCGCGGTCGAGGCTAGAGATGACCGCCCCCTCCTTTAAGGCTACGGTCGCTGTCCTGGTAACGGGCGGCGGCCGAGGGGCATGAAACCGGTTACATGGATGCAGGCAGCCAAGGTTCTACCTTGGTTTTTTTGTGCCCGGAGAAAATCTTTCGGCGGCTGTAATGCCTTATCAGGGTTCATTTTTTTGAAAACAAATGTGGCCTGAACAGCACTTCGAAACGTCGACCGTATATCGACTTGTAGAAAAATAGCCCGGACTTATATCTGATTTGTGTTGTCGGATATTTCTTGGATATAAGCGGCTTAATGCCACCCCCTCCTTAGCCAAAAAGACCTTGAAACAGCCGGTCTACGGCACTTATGTCGTCTATTCTGTGGATTCTCAGGAGGGGCGATTTGAGGTCTTGTCGGACAAAACCCATGCCGATTCGGCATAGGGTAGGCGTTTACGGCATTAGACGGCCACCTCATGCATGGGAATAGTTGCGCCTTTTTTCGCCTGCCAAAGAGCCTTTCTGGCTCGGTTTGGGCGACCTTCTACGGGGGTGGCGGTTTCTGCTTTTTGCGCTTTCAAGCGCTCTATTCAGAGCCTCTGCCCGAGTCCACTTGAAGTAAGGGTAATGACATGAAGAAGGCAAAACTTAGCCTCGCCTGGCAGATCCTGATTGGTCTGGTCCTCGGGATTGCAATCGGCGCGCTGCTTAACCATTTCAGTGCTGAAAAGACCTGGTGGATCAGTAACGTTCTGCAACCTGCCGGCGATATCTTTATCCGTCTGATCAAGATGATCGTAATCCCAATCGTGATTTCTTCACTGGTTGTCGGGATTGCAGGCGTGGGAGATGCGAAGAAACTCGGTCGTATCGGTTTTAAAACCATCATTTACTTCGAGGTGGTCACCACCATCGCGATCCTGGTCGGCCTGGTGCTGGCCAACGTGTTCCAACCCGGTGCCGGTATCGACATGAGCACCCTGGGCACGGTCGATATTTCCAAGTACGCAGCCACGGCAGCTGAAGTCACGCATGAACATGCGTTTATCGAGACCATCCTCAACCTGATTCCATCGAACATCTTCGCGGCCATGGCTCGCGGTGAGATGTTGCCGATCATCTTCTTCTCGGTGCTCTTCGGTCTCGGTTTGTCGAGCCTGAACGCCGAACTGCGCGACCCGCTGGTGAAAACCTTCCAGGGCGTGTCCGAGTCGATGTTCAAAGTCACTCACATGATCATGAACTACGCGCCAATCGGTGTGTTCGCCCTGATCGCCGTGACCGTCGCCAACTTCGGTTTCGCCTCGCTGGTGCCTCTGGCCAAGCTGGTGCTGCTGGTTTACGGCGCCATCCTGTTCTTCGCCGTTGCGGTGCTGGGCCTGATTGCCAAGCTGTTCGGCTTCTCGGTGTTCAAGCTGATCCGTATCTTCAAGGATGAACTGGTTCTGGCTTACTCCACCGCCAGCTCCGAAACCGTGCTGCCACGCGTGATCGAGAAGATGGAAGCCTACGGCTGCCCGAAAGCGATCTGCAGCTTTGTGGTACCGACCGGCTACTCGTTCAACCTTGACGGCTCGACCCTGTACCAGAGCATCGCGGCAATCTTTATCGCCCAGCTGTATGGCATCGACTTGTCGATCAGCCAGCAACTGCTGCTGGTACTGACCCTGATGGTGACCTCCAAAGGCATCGCCGGTGTACCAGGCGTATCCTTCGTGGTACTGCTGGCGACCCTGGGCAGCGTGGGTATCCCGCTGGAAGGCCTGGCCTTTATCGCCGGTGTTGACCGTGTGATGGACATGGCCCGTACGGCCCTGAACGTGATCGGTAACGCCCTGGCGGTACTGGTAATCTCCCGTTGGGAAGGCATGTACGACAACGCCAAGGGCGAGCGCTACTGGAACTCGCTGCCGCACTGGCGCAGCAAGGAAGCCCTGCCAAAAGGTGAGTAACCTCGCCTGGTAGCGCAACTCCCACAAACCCCGGCCCTGGCCGGGGTTTGTTGTTTCTGGGGGTAGGCCGCTATCATTCGCATCATCTTCCAGGAGTTTTCTTGATGCTCAACGGCCTATGGCTCAGCTTTTTCGTCGTCGCTACGGTGTCGGCGCTCGCCCAATGGCTGGTGGGGGGCAACGCGGGGATCTTCTCGGCGATCGTGGAAAGCATCTTCGCCATGGCCAAGTTGTCCGTCGAAGTGATGATCTTGCTCTTCGGCACCCTGACGTTATGGCTCGGCTTCCTGCGCATTGCCGAAAAAGCCGGCATCGTCGATTGGCTGGGCAGGGCCCTGGGACCTCTGTTCAAGCGCCTGATGCCGGAAGTCCCGCCTGGGCATCCGGCGCTGGGCTTTATCACCCTGAACTTCGCCGCCAACGGCCTGGGGCTGGATAACGCGGCCACGCCCATCGGCCTCAAGGCCATGCGTGCCCTGCAAGAGCTCAACCCGAGCCCGACCAGTGCGAGTAATGCACAGATCCTGTTTCTGGTGCTCAACGCCTCGTCCCTGACCCTGCTGCCGGTCACTATCTTCATGTACCGTGCCCAGCAAGGGGCGCCGGACCCGACACTGGTATTCCTGCCGATCCTGCTGGCCACCAGCGCCTCGACCCTGGTCGGCTTGCTGTCGGTGGCCATTGTCCAGCGCCTGCGTCTGTGGGACCCGGTGGTGCTGGCGTACCTGGTGCCTGGCGCGCTGATCCTGGGCGGTTTCATGGCATTGCTGGCGACCCTGTCAGCCACGGCGCTGGCCAGCTTGTCGTCGATCCTGGGCAACCTCACGCTGTTCGGCCTGATCATGCTGTTTCTGGTGATCGGGGCGCTGCGCAAGGTCAAGGTCTACGAAGCGTTTGTGGAAGGGGCCAAGGAAGGCTTCGACGTCGCGAAAAACCTGTTGCCGTATCTGGTGGCGATGCTGTGCGCGGTGGGTGTGCTGCGTGCTTCCGGGGCACTGGATTTTGGCCTGGACGGTATTCGCCATGTGGTTGAGTGGCTGGGTTGGGATACGCGCTTTGTCGATGCGCTGCCAACGGCCATGGTCAAACCCTTTTCGGGCAGTGCGGCGCGGGCCTTGCTGATCGAGACCATGCAGACCCAGGGTGTGGACAGCTTCCCGGCGCTGGTGGCGGCCACGGTGCAGGGCAGCACGGAAACCACGTTCTATGTGCTGGCGGTGTACTTCGGCGCCGTGGGCATCCAGCGTGCCCGGCATGCGGTGGGTTGCGCCCTGCTGGCCGAGTTTGCCGGCGTGGTGGCGGCGATTGCGGTGTGCTACTGGTTCTTCGGCTAACCCAGGCCACCTTGTGGGAGCGGGCTTGCTCGCGATGGCATCACCGCGGCCACGCAGGTAAACCGTGTTGCCTGCATCGCGAGCAAGCCCGCTCCCACAGGTTTACAGGGTTTTACGCCACACACTCACCAGCCACGGTTGCTGGTCACGGGGCAAGCCCGCCGGGCGGTAGTAGTGCTCCAGCTCGGCAAACCCTGCAGCCGTCAGCATCGTCCGCCAGTTCTGCAGATCGTGATAAGCCCCGTAACGCTCACCGTTCCAGCCTTCGCGGTTGTCGCCGCGCGGGTTGGAACTGAGCAGTACGCCGCCGGATTTCAGGGCTGCATGCAGCTTGCCCAGCACCTGACCCAGTTCCTGGGTCGGCACATGGAACAACGAAGCATTGGCGAAGATGCCGTCGAAGCGTTCAGCGGGCAAGTCGAGCTTGAGGAAGTCCTGGTGCCACACTTCACAGCCGCTGTCTTCGCGGGCCATTTGGGTGAAGCGTTCGGTGCCGTCCAGCCCGATTGCCACATGCCCGAGGCGGGTGAAAGCCTGCAGGTCGCGACCCGGCCCGCAGCCGAAATCCAGGACAGTGAAGGGCGCCGAACCTTGAATATGACGCAACAGGGCGTCGATGTTCTGGCTCACGTCATGGTCGCGGGTGCCTTCACGGAAGCCCTCGGCGCTCTGTTGATAGTGGCTCAGGGTCGTGGCGGCAATCTGTTCGAGAGTTTTTGCATCGAGGGTCATCGCAGGCTCGGTCGGCGGCAGGGCTGGCCGCCGACTATACCTCAGCGTTTGTTCAGTGCCAGGGCCAGGCGGTCACCACCCAGCTGAATCACGGCCACCAGAATCACCAGCAATACGATCACGGTCAGCATCACCTGCGAGTCGAAGCGCTGGTAACCATAGCGGTACGCGATGTCACCCAGCCCGCCGGCACCAATCGCACCGGCCATGGCCGACGAATTGATCATCGTCACCAGGGTGATGGTAAAACCGCCGACGATGCCGGGTAAGGCTTCGGGCAGCAGTACGTGCCAGATAATGTGATGGCGCTTACAGCCCATGGCTTGGGCGGCTTCAATCAAACCGTGATCCACCTCACGCAGGCTGACTTCAGCTATGCGTGCAAAAAACGGTGTGGCGGCGATGGTCAGCGGTACGACCGCCGCCCATACGCCGTAGGTAGTGCCCACAATCAGGCGGGTGAACGGGATCAATGCCACCATCAAAATCAGAAACGGGATTGAACGGAACAGATTGACGAACGCACCCAGAGCCTTGTTCAGTGTGGGGGCTTGATAAATCCCGCCTTTGCCGCTGGTGACAAGGATCACCGCCAGCGGTATGCCCAGAACCAGCGCGATCAGCGACGACACACCGACCATCAGGAAGGTGTCGATCACCCCCTGCCACAAACGATCAAATCCCATAGCCCACTACCTCGACCTGTTGTGCCCATTGCCCGGCCCGTTTGCGCAGCTCTTCGGCGCCCAGCGAAGTGCTGGTTACGCTGAGCAGCAGTTGCCCCAGGGCATGCCCCTGGATGTGTTCGACGCCGCCGTGGAGCAGCCGCACTTGCCCTCCCAGCGCGCTGAACAGCGCTCCCAGGTCGGGCTCTTGGGCCAGCCGGCCGGTAAAACGCAGGCGCAAGATCACGCTGGCTTGTGCGGACTGTGCCTGCGCCGAAATACGGTTACGCAGCGCTTCAGGCAGGGTCGCCTGCAAGGGCGCCAGCAGGGTCTTGCTGACGTCATGCTGAGGATCGCCGAAGACCTGCCACACAGGGCCTTGCTCGACCACGCGACCTTGCTCCAGTACCACTACGCGGTGACAGATATCACGAATCACGGCCATTTCATGGGTAATGAGGATGATGGTCAGGCCCAGGCGCTGGTTGATTTCGCGCAGCAGACCGAGGATCGACTGAGTGGTTTCGGGGTCCAGGGCCGAGGTGGCTTCGTCGCACAGCAAAATCGCCGGATCGTGCACCAGCGCACGGGCAATGCCCACACGCTGTTTTTGCCCGCCCGACAGTTGCGCCGGGTAAGCCGTGTGCTTGCCTTGCAGGCCAACCAGCTCCAGCAGCTCACGCACCTTCTGCTCCCGTTGCAGCTTGGGCACGCCCGCCACCTTGAGTGGCAACTCGACGTTCTGCCATACGGTTTTGGCCGACATCAGGTTGAAGTGCTGGAAGATCATGCCGATCTTGCGCCGCAGCGCCACCAGCTTGTCTTCGTCAAAGCTGGCGATATCGACCTGATCGATCAGCACGCGGCCGCGGGTAGGCTGTTCGAGGCGGTTGATGGTGCGAATCAACGACGACTTGCCAGCACCGCTGCGCCCGATGATGCCGAAGATCTCCCCGCGCTGGATTGCCAGATCAATACCCGTGAGGGCATCCACAGGGCCCTGGCGGCCGTCATAGGTTTTGCCGATACCGATAAAACGCACATGGGCGTGGCTCAACTCAGGGTGCAGCTCGGTGTGGTTGGCGCCGGGCTGCGGCTGATCGAGCCGCTCGCGAGCAATGGCCACATTCATGGTCAGCCTCCCCAGCCGGGCTGGTACAGAGTGCCGTAGGTCTTATCCAGCGCAGCTTTGACTACTGGCGAGTGCTGATAGATATCGATAAATTTGGCCAGACGCGGGTCGTCTTTGTTCTTGGGCTGGATCACGAACTGAATCACATACTCGGGGTGGTCGATGCCGTCGAACAGCAAGGCCGACTCGGCATCGAAGGTTTTCGACAGGCGAATGTAGGCTGGATAACCCTGCACCAGGTCGGCATCGTCGTAGGCGCGTACCAGTTGCACGGCCTCAACCTGCAGGATCTTGATCTTTTTCGGGTTGGCGATGATGTCCTCTTCCGTCGCCTTGTAACCAACGCCCGGCTTGAGTGTAATCAGCCCGGCCTTGGCCAGCAGTTGCAGGCCACGCCCGCTATTGATCGGGTCATTGGCAATGGCAACAGTTGCGCCTTCAGGCAGGGCGTCGAGGCTTTTGTATTTTTTCGAGTACAGGCCCACGTTGTTGATGATGCCTTTGGCGTAGGGTGCCAAATCGAACCCGGCGGCGGCCTTGGCGTTTTCCAGGAACGGGATGTGCTGGAAGTAATTCACATCGATATCGCCGCTGGCCAGGCTGACGTTGGGTGCGATCCAGTCGGTGAACTCCACCAGCTCGACCTTGAGCCCTTGCTTGTCGGCCTCGGCCACTGCGGTTTCCAGGGGAATGGCGAACGCGGCGGTGGTACCGACCTTGAGCGGCTTGTCGGCCGCGTGGAGCAAACCGCTAAACAGCCCGAGGGCCAGAACCAGTGCGTGTTTTTTGTTCATGATAATTGCCCAGTCAAAGAGTCGGAATTCGAACCCTGTGGGAGCGAGCCTGCTCGCGAAAGTTTGGCAGTCCTGCAAGCTTCGCGAGCAGGCTCGCTCCCACAAAAGAACAGTTATGCGCTGTGCCTGAAGGCCGCACCTGTATGGCGTTGCGGCAAGTGCGCATCGCCTTCCACAAACAGCTTCTGACGCAGGCTGCCAGTGTCATAAGCGGTTTTATAAGAGCCCCGGCGCTGCAGTTCGGGGACCACCAGGTCGATAAAATCGACGTAGCTTTCAGGGGTGACGATGCGGGTCAGGTTGAACCCGTCCAGGCCGGTTTCTGCAATCCAGGATTCCAGCTCGTCGGCCACTTGCGCAGGCGAACCCACCAGCGTGATGTAACGCCCGCCCAGGGCGTGCTGTTCAAGCAGCTTGCGCCGGGTCCAGTCGTTGTTTTGCAGCACTTTGGTCGCGGACTGGATCGCGTTGCTCTTCACGTACTGGATCGGCTCGTCCAGTTCGTAATCGGCAAAGTCGATACCCGTGGAGCTGGAAAAGTGCGCCACGCCGGCTTCGGCACTGGCATAGCTCAGGTACTCGTCACGCTTGGCCAGGGCCTGGGCCTCGGTCGGCGCCACGATCACGTTGATCCCCATAAACAGCTTGATGTCGTCCGGGTTGCGGCCCGCAGCCACAGCGCTGGCGCGCACCTTGTCGACCTGGGCTCTGGTCGCTGCCTTGGTCTGCCCGCTGATAAACACGCACTCGGCATGGCGACCGGCAAACACCAGGCCGCGATCCGAGCTGCCCGCCTGAAACAGCACCGGGGTGCGTTGCGGCGACGGTGCGCAAAGGTGATAACCCTCCACCTGATAGAACTCACCTTCGTGTTTGATCTTGTGCACCTTGTCGGGCCGGGCATAGATGCGCCGGGCCGGGTCATTGAGCACGGCGTCGTTTTCCCAGCTGCCTTCCCATAGCTTGTAGAGCACTTGCAGGTACTCATCGGCCTGATCGTAGCGCCGGTCATGCTCGACCTGTTCGGTCAGGCCCATGGCTTTGGCTGCACTGTCGAGGTAGCCGGTAACAATATTCCAGCCCACGCGACCGCGGGTCAGGTGGTCCAGGGTCGACATGCGACGCGCGAATAAATACGGCGTTTCGTAGGTCAGGTTGGCGGTCAGGCCAAAACCGAGGTTCTTGGTGACGGCAGCCATCGCCGAAACCAGCAGCAGTGGATCATTGACCGGTAGCTGGATCGCCTCTTTGAGCGGCATATCAACCGATTGTTGATAAACGTCATACACGCCCACGATATCGGCGATAAACAGCCCGTCGAACAGCCCGCGTTCCAGCAGCTGCGCCAACTCAGTCCAGTATTCAAGGGTGTTGAAGGTGGTCGAGTTGTCCCGTGGGTGGGTCCACAGACCGTGGTTGATATGACCAATGCAGTTCATGTTGAAGGCATTGATCAGAATCTTCTTTTTGCTCATCAGATGGTCCCCCGCAATGGCGGGTTGGCATCATTTAGGTAGTAATTGCCTACCGCGTGGTACTTCCAGCGCACCGGGTCATGCAGGGTGTGCACGCGGGCGTTGCGCCAGTGACGGTCAAGGCCGTGCTCGGCCAGCGTGGCCTGGCTGCCGGCGAGCTCGAACAGGGTGCTGCCGGCGGCCAGGGAAATTTCTGTACTCAGGGCCCGGGCTTCTGCGATGGCAATCGAGGCTGCGGCGACGGTGCTGGCGCTGGTGTTGCTCTGAGCAATATCCAGAAACGCTCCGGCACGTTCCAGCAGGGCTTCGGCGGCATGCAGACGTACGCTCAAATGGCCGAAGCTTTTGAGGGTCAGCGGGTCTTCGCTGGCGATATCCGTAGTGGCATCGATCCAGGGCCGGGTTTTGCTGCGCACAAAATGCAGGGCGTCTTCAAAGGCGGCGCGGGCGATACCGGTATCGATGGCCGCGTGAAGGATCTGCGCCAGCGGGCCAACCGGGGTCGGACGCTCGAAGGCGCTTTGAAACGGGATCACGTCTTGTGCTGCGACCAGTACGTTGTCGAAAACCACCGAACCGCTGCCCGTAGTGCGCTGGCCAAAACCGCTCCAGTCGTCGATCACGCTTAGGCCATCGCTGTCGCGGCGCACGAATGCGAGATGCTGGATGCCGTTATCGTCCACAACCGAGGTAGGTATCCGCTGTGCATACAGTGCGCCAGTGGCGTAGAACTTGCGGCCGGTGATGCGGTAGCCGTGTTCGGCCTGGGCCAGATGGGTGGTGCGATCGTGTGCAGTCTTGGTGCCGATTTCAGCCAGGGCATTGCCGAAGCGCTCTCCGGCCAGCACCTCGGCATAGAGCCGCTGCTTTTGCTCGTGTGTGCCATTGACCCGTAAAACTTCGAGTGCATAAAAGTGGTTTTGCGGGATTTGCCCCAGAGAGGCATCGGCCGCAGCGATCAGCGCGATCACTTGCGCCAGGGTGACGCTGGACACGCCTGCGCCGCCGTAGGCCTTGGGCACGGTGATGCCCCACAGGCCGGTATGGGAAAACAGCTCAAGCTCATCAAACGGCAAACGCCGCTCACGGTCGCGCAGGGCACTGTCGCGTTTGAAAAACGCCGCCAGTTCACGGGCTACGCTCAGGGCCTCGGCATCGCTGTGGATAACCGGGACCTGTTTGGATATCAGTGACATGGGTGTCTCCAGGGTCAGATCCAGGAATGCCGGGCAGGCAGGGTGCCGTTGAGGCGATACGCGCCGATGGCGTGGTATTTCCAGCGCACCGGGTCGTGCAGGGTGTGCACCCGGGCGTTGCGCCAGTGGCGGTCGAGGTTGAACTCGGCAAGGCTGGCGCGGCTGCCGGCCAGTTCGAACAATTTTTCGCTGGCCAGCAGCGACAGCTCGGTGCTCAGCACCTTGGCTTCGGCCACCGCAATCGATGCGCGGGCAGCGCCAGGGGCGTCGATCGCTGCCGCGCTGACTTCGTCCAGGACGCGTCCGGCTTTGCGCAACAAGGCTTCGGCTGCGTGCAGTTCAATGTGCAGTTTGCCGATATCGGCAATCACATAAGGATCATCGCTGTTGCGTTCGACCTTGGCGTCGATCCACGGGCGTGAGCGCTCGCGGACAAAACTCAGGGTGTCGGCAATGGCACCGCGGGCAATGCCCAGGTCAATGGCGGCCTGGATCAATTGCGACACGGCGCCTTGAATGTTCGGAGCATCGTTGAGGCGCGAACTGTCGACCACCTGTTCGGCTTCCACCCGCACGTTGTTAAGTAATACGGTGCCACTGGCGGTGGTGCGCTGACCAAAACCGGACCAGTCATCCACGACGCGCAAGCCTGGTGTACCGCGACGAACGAAGGCCATGACCTGTCTGCCTTCATCGTTGACGGCTTTTACCGCAATCCAGTGGGCGAACAGGGCGCCGGTGGAGTAAAACTTCTGACCGTTAATGGCGAAGTCGTCGCCATCGGCGATGATCCGGGCCTTAATGTCCAAGGTGTTTTTGCTGCCGCGTTCCGGGCCCGCATTGCCGATGCGCCAGCCTTGCAGCACGCTGGAGAACAGTTGTTCTTTTTGCGCCTGGGTGGCCGTGGCAGCGATCAGGCTGAGAATGCCAACCTGATTTTGCGGGATTTGCCCCAGCGCCGGATCGGCAGCCGAGATGATCGCGAACACTTCAGCCAGGGTCACAAATGACACCTGGGGGCCGCCAAATTCGCGGGCAATGGAAATACTGCCCAGGCCGCTGCGGGTGAAGGCTTCTATGAGCGACCACGGCAGCTTGCGTTGCTGGTCGCGTTTGCCCGCGTGTTCGCGTGCACTGGCTGCCAGTGTGTGTGCGGCTTCAAGGGCTTCGTTGTCGGTGCGCAGAACCTGCGCTGCCAGCAACAGAGGCGCGACATCCTGGTCGCTTTGCAGGTGTGCATTGGCCAAGCTGGACATTAGTTGCGCTCCTTGGCTGCACTCAATGCCCTGGCGTTATGCACAAGGGTGATTGTGTTACGGACCATACCTACCTCACGTTTCATGGGAGCGCCGCTCGTGCGGCGCGGATAAAAGCTGAGAGTCCGGTGGTCCGGTTCATATACCCTAATCGAGTATAAAAATTTTAAGAACTAACTTTTAGGAATATGGATAGACGATTCCCTGGCTCCCTGCTCCTGGTTACGCCAGTTGGAACGGGGCTCTGCGGCGTGCAGTACCTCCCTCGGGGCAGGGTTGAGATAGAGCTTGGGAGCACCTACCTTGAGCACTCGCGCCGGTGCCCAGCGCGAATTGTTGCCCACGCGGTCGATCACGCAGTAGGTGACTTCCAGCTTGGCGTCTTCGCCAGCCTCCTGGATGATGTGGGGGGGCACGAACACGCTGACGGGTTTGTCGATATCCACTTTGCGCAGTTTGGGCAAATCCAGGCGTACATCCCCCCAGAGCAGGGTGATGGCGTCATTGTTGGCCATGTTGCGATAGGGTTCGATACTCACCGGGACACCGCGTTTCATCTGGCTTGGGTTAACCCCGTAGCGCTGGATGGGCTGCGGAATTACAAGCGGGGCCAGGCCCTGGTTTTCGTCGCCAATGGCTTCGCCGCCAGGGCAGTCAAGTTTGACCAATATTTTAAGTTGCGCAGAAAGAACCGGGCTGCTGCCGATATGCATCACCCGGTAGTAAAGGCGCGCCGTACCATTTTGAATAAAACTCTCTGGCACTCTTAACATGACAGGCTGGCCAATACCGGCTTTGAAAATCTGCCGCGAGGCGACATAGCACCCATCCCAGTACAACTCGACAAGGTCACCTTCTTCCATGTTCTTGTAAGGGTTTATTGTAATAAGCAAGTGCTCGGCCGCGCGCGCGCACACAGTATGCCTTGCGGGGTTTGAAAGTACGGGCGGAGGGAGTTTGTTGAAACATGAGGTAAAGGGCATATTTAAAGATTCCTTTTCAGTATGTAAGGGAACGGTACACGTCTGCGCAGACCGGCCCTCGCTTTCAGCACCGAGTACTGGCCGCACATGGTTAACGCGATAAATATTTGCTTTTTGACAAGTGGCTGGGCTCGATTATTTTTATTAGATAAGAGTCTGTGGGTATGAGTGTCAAGGGCGAACAGAAGTAATATAAATGTCCCTGAATTATTCAGAATGTTCCTACTGAAAGAGTACTTTAAAGTTGCATGACAAGTAGTTCTGGCGATGAGCGATGAGTCATCAGTCTAAGTTTACAGGCTGTTTAATGGTCCTCTCTCACCAGGCCTTTGCACACGCCCAATCACTCGGGACCTCAGCCAGCATGATTTTTTTGCGTTTTTGCCATTTATTTCACACTCCGTCTGCATAATCGCCATGCACGAGGCAGCTGGTTAGCCCGCTTTGTGATATTTAGATCTGGCCCAACATTTCGGAAGCCCACTCAAATGGCAACAAACCCACAGTTGATACCGCCTGTTCCCCGGTCCTCACGTTTCAGCATGCGCTGGTATTCCTGGGTATTACTGGTGGGGGTATTGGTCTACGGGCTCGCGTGGATCATGCATTGGGATGACCGCGGTGCGTTGTGGGTACTGGAGCGGTTTGAGAGCCCGTCCGAGCAGAACGAAAGCATATGGCTACCTGACTACAGGGCGGTGATTGATGCCAAGGTGTTGCCAGGAATGGAAAAGGACGAGGCATCGGACCTGGCCTATAACCCGCTGACCAAAACACTGTTCTCGGTGATGGGTAAAAACCCTTTTCTCGTGGAACTGACTCTGGATGGCGACGTACTGCGCAAAATTCCGCTGGTGGGCTGGAGCAACCCGGAGGGCCTGACAGTCATGGAGAACGGCCTGCTGGCCATTGTCGATGAGCGTGAGCATATGCTGAGCATCATCAACATCGACGCGGACACCAAGTCCCTGAATATTGCCGACTTCCCCAAGTACGACCTGGGGCCTTCGAAAAACCAGAACAAGGCCTTCGAAGCCATTGCCTGGGACCCTCGTCGCCAACAACTGCTGCTGGGTGAAGAGCGTCCGCCGCAGTTGTTTGTATGGAAGAGCGACGGTAGCCAGGTGCTAACCGGCAGCAAGCAGAAAGTGCCAAGCGATGAGCTGGATCTACGTAACCTGTCGGCCCTGAGCATCGATCCGCGTACAGGCCATACACTCGTACTGTCGGCCGATTCGCATATGCTGCTGGAGCTCGATGAGCTGGGTGAGCAGGTCAGCTTCATCACCTTGCTCGGTGGCTTCAATGACCTGAAGAACACCATTCCCCGGGCCGAAGGTGTCGCGATTGATGAACACGGCACGCTGTATATGGTGAGCGAACCGAACCTGTTTTATCGCTTCGAGAAGGTGGCCAAATAAATCCCGCGCTCGCGCAAGACATGTTGCCCGTTGAGGTTTAAGGTTCAATTCAGACAGCCGTGGTATTTCATTGGCCTGATCTGTTTAGAGTTCGACCCATGCGCCGTGTCAACCGCACTACCGTTTTTACTCTCTGTATAACGCTGGTGGCCTTGCTGGCCGCCGGCTTTGCCGCGCAACATTTTCGCCTGTTTGAACGGACCTGGTTCCAGATCAGCCAGATGTGGCACCCCGCCAATCCTGATGCAATCAACCTGGGAGACTACCGCGCCGTAATGCAGGGCAAGGTCATCGAAGGGCTTGAGGATGATGTCTCGGCACTGACCTTCGATCCATTGCGTAAGAGTCTGTTTACCGTGACCAACAAGAAAGCCGAGCTGATCGAGCTGTCCCTAGATGGCCGGGTCTTGCGCCGCATTGCACTGGTCGGGTTCGGCGATGCCGAGGCAGTCGAATTTATTGGCGAGAATACCTACGTCATTACCGATGAACGTCAACAGCGCCTGATCAAGGTCAAGGTCGATGACAACACCCGGGTTCTGGATGCCCGGGATGCTGAGCAATTGACGCTGGGGATCAATCAGTCGGGCAACAAGGGCTTTGAAGGTTTGGCCTATGACTCGGTGGGCAAGCGCCTGTTTGTAGCCAAGGAGCGCGACCCCATGCTGATTTATGAAGTGCGCGGCTTCCCTCAAGCCAACCCCCAGCAACCTTATGCCACCCATGTTGTGAGCAATCCGCGACGGGATGCACGGTTGTTTGTAAGGGACTTGTCGAGCTTGCAGTTTGACGAACGCACCGGGCATTTGCTGGCACTGTCAGATGAGTCGAAATTGCTGCTTGAACTGGGTCTGGACGGGCAACCGATCAGCACACTGTCGCTGAAGAAGGGCAAGCACGGTCTGACCCGCTCAGTGCCACAGGCAGAAGGCGTCGCGATGGACGATGAAGGGACTGTCTATGTGGTGAGCGAGCCGAATCTGTTTTACGTGTTCAAAAAACCGGCTTTGTAGATGAGAAATGGCCGATCATTTTCTCTTGTGGGAGCGAGCCTGCTCGCGAAGTTCGTTCGCGAGCAGGCTCGCTCCCACAGTTGAAATTTTCCTGCTGGCGCAGTTACTTGCTCAGGGTTTTCACGCCCTCAGGCGTGCCCAGCAACAGCAGGTCGGCCGGGCGGGCGGCGAACAGACCGTTGGTCACAACACCGACGATGGCGTTGATCTGACGCTCCAGCTCAACCGGGTTGGTGATCTGCATGTTGAACACGTCAATGATGATATTGCCGTTGTCCGTAACCACACCTTCGCGGTACACCGGATCGCCGCCCAGTTTTACCAGCTCGCGGGCCACGTGGCTGCGGGCCATCGGAATAACTTCAACTGGCAGCGGGAACGCGCCCAGCACCGGAACCAGCTTGCTGGCATCGGCGATGCAGATAAAGGTCTTGGCCACGGCAGCGACGATTTTTTCGCGGGTCAGGGCTGCGCCACCGCCCTTGATCAGGTTGAGGTTTTCGTCACTTTCATCGGCGCCATCAACGTAGAACTCAAGATCACTGACCGTGTTCAGTTCGTACACCGGAATGCCGTGGCCCTTGAGACGCGCGGCGGTGGCTTCGGAGCTCGCAACCGCGCCGTCGAATGCGCCCTTGTGCTGGGCCAGGGCATCGATAAAGCAGTTGGCAGTGGAGCCGGTACCGACCCCGACGATGCTCTTGTCATCCAGTTTTGGAAGGATGAAGTCGACAGCAGCCTGGGCTACGGCCTGTTTGAGTTGATCCTGGGTCATGCGGGCTCCGGGGCGGGAAGGGGGAAAAAGAAAGGAGCTGAGTATAACCCAAGGCTTTAAAACCTTTGGATTCGTATGGTCGCCTGCGCAAACGCTGGGGTAGACTCCTTGGTCCCTGCCAACCCGCCCAGTGAAGCTTTCCGATGCTCGAACAGTACGTTAAGAAGATCCTCACCTCGCGCGTTTATGACGTTGCCGTAGAAACCCCACTGCAAGCTGCCAACCAGCTTACCCAGCGGTTGGGCAACCAGATTTTGCTCAAACGCGAAGATTTGCAGCCGGTGTACTCGTTCAAGATTCGTGGCGCTTACAACAAACTGATGCACCTGACCGACGCCGAGCGCGCGTGCGGCGTGGTGACGGCGTCAGCGGGCAATCACGCCCAGGGCCTGGCCCTGGCGGCCAAGGTGCTGGGGGTCAAAGCGACCATCGTGATGCCCAAGACCACCCCCGAGATCAAGGTCGAAGGCGTGCGCTCCCGTGGTGGCATTGTGGTGCTGCATGGCGACACGTTCCCCGAGGCGCTGGCCTACTCGCTGCAACTGGTCGAAAAAGAAGGCTACGTCTACGTTCACCCCTACGATGACCCGCACACCATTGCCGGGCAGGGCACCGTGGCGATGGAAATTCTGCGCCAGCACCCGGCGCCGCTGGATGCGATCTTCGTACCTGTGGGCGGCGGCGGGCTGATTGCCGGTATTGCGGCGTATGTGAAGTACCTGCGCCCGGACATCAAGATCATTGGTGTCGAGCCCGATGACTCCAACTGCCTGCAAGCCGCGATGGCGGCGGGTGAGCGCGTGGTGCTGCCAACCGTGGGGATTTTCGCCGACGGCGTGGCCGTGGCGCAGATTGGCCAGCACACGTTCGATATCTGCAAGGACTATGTGGATGAAGTGATCACCGTCAGCACTGACGAGATCTGCGCAGCCATCAAGGATATCTTCGACGATACCCGCTCGATCACCGAACCTGCCGGTGCGCTGGGCGTGGCCGGAATCAAGAAGTACGTCGAGCAGCGCGGCGTGCGCGGCCAGACCCTGGTGGCAATCGACTCCGGTGCCAACGTCAACTTTGACCGACTGCGTCATGTGGCCGAGCGGGCCGAGCTGGGTGAAGGCCGTGAAGCCATCATTGCGGTGACCATTCCTGAGGTGCCGGGTAGCTTCAAGGCGTTCTGTCAGGCCGTGGGCAAGCGTCAGATCACCGAGTTCAACTACCGCTACCACACTGGCAGCGAAGCGCACATTTTCGTTGGCGTGCAGACCCACCCCGAGAACGATCCCCGCAGCGCGCTGCTGGCCAGTCTGACTGAGCAGGGCTTCCCGGTGGTCGACCTGACCGAGAACGAGCTGGCCAAGTTGCATATCCGTCATATGGTTGGCGGCCATGCTGCGAAGGTCAGCGATGAGTTGCTGTTCCGTTTCGAGTTCCCGGAGCGGCCGGGGGCGCTGTTCAACTTCCTCAACAAGCTGGGCGGGCGCTGGAACATCTCGATGTTCCATTACCGCAACCACGGCGCGGCGGATGGCCGGGTCATGGCCGGCCTGCAGGTACCGGCGGACGAGCGCCACCTGGTGCCGGCGGCGCTGGAAGAAATCGGCTACCCGTACTGGGATGAGAGCGATAACCCTGCCTACCAGCTGTTTCTTGGCTGATAGGCGCTACGCTGATTGAACGGCTCAAGGGATTAATCAAATGGAAACGTTCACAGCGTTAAAACTGCTGCATGGCGTGTCGACACTGCTGCTGTTTGTCAGCGCCA
This sequence comes from Pseudomonas bubulae, assembly GCF_900618535.1. Classification (GTDB taxonomy): domain Bacteria; phylum Pseudomonadota; class Gammaproteobacteria; order Pseudomonadales; family Pseudomonadaceae; genus Aquipseudomonas; species Aquipseudomonas bubulae. The sequence continues at coordinate 405,664 of NZ_UYJA01000004.1, forward strand.
TTGCCTTGCTGGTTGTGGTAATTCGCCGCTGGCGGGCAGGGGATAAAAACCTGTCAGGCGGAGTGGTGCAGCGGCCCTGGAGTTATGTTTGGGCGCTGATGGGCCTGTGTCTGCTGGCGTTGCCCGTCAGTGGCTGGTTTCTGGTGCATCTGGCCGGTTGGCCGTTGAGCCAGATATGGCTGCTGGCGGGCAGCTGCCTGTATCTGCTGGGCAGCCTGAGCTGGCTGTGGCTGGTGGTGCGCCTTAACCGTCTGCGCTTGGGGCGAATGGCCAGATACCCGTGGTTTACCCTGGTGCTGGCCATTTTTTGTGCAGTCTGCTTTATCGCCATCGCGGGATTGATGGGCGCCAAGCCGGTTTAAGCACACGTGCTTGTGTGGGAGCGGGCTTGCTCGCGATGGCATCACTGCGGTCTTGCAGAAAAACCGCGGCGATCTTATCGCGAGCAAGCCCGCTCCCACAGGTTGTGTGTCAGTCGCGCAGCGAGATGACTTCCCAGCCACGCTTGATGGCCTCCGCCCGCAAGTTCGGATCCGGGTCTACCGCCACCGGATGATCAACCTGCTCCAGCAGCGGCAAGTCGTTCATCGAGTCGCTGTAGAAGTAGCTGTCTTCCAGGCTGTAGCCGTTTTCTTCGATCCAGCGGTTCAGGCGTGTCACCTTGCCTTCACGGAAGCACGGTACGTCTGTGCTGCGACCGGTGTAACGGCCATCGATGATTTCGCATTCGGTGGCAATCAAATGTTCCACGCCGAGTTTTTCGGCAATGGGGGCCGTGATCACGCGGTTGGTGGCAGTGATGATCACCAGGGTGTCGCCGGCTTCACGGTGTTTGGCCAGCAGGGCATGGGCCTTGGGCAGCATCAGGCCATCAATGCAGTCGCGCATGAATTCGCGGTGCCATTGATCCAGTTGCGCCATGTCATGGCGGCCAAAGATTTCCATGCTGAAATTAAGGTAGGCGGCGTTGTCCAGCTTGCCGGCCAGGTAGTCCTGATAGAACGCGTCGTTGCGCGCCTTGTAGGCGTCGCCGTCGAGAATGCCCCGGCGGCACAGGTAATCGCCCCAGGCGTGATCGCTGTCACCGCCCAGGAGGGTGTTGTCCAAGTCGAATAAAGCCAGACGCATTGAGGTTACCCGTTGAGTTGCCTGAGAAATGGCCACAAGAATACGGTCTTTTAACAAGAGTGCACATAAGGCAGGAAGGCGCGTTGCTGCTTTCACAACCTTTGTGGAACAATGCGGCGACATGCGTTTGCGAGGTTGTTGCCGTGATCGACCCCGATGGTTTCCGCCCTAATGTCGGGATTATTCTGACAAATGACGCTGGTCAGGTACTTTGGGCTCGCCGTATCAATCAAGACGCCTGGCAGTTTCCACAGGGTGGCATCAACCCTGACGAAACGCCGGAAGACGCCTTGTACCGTGAGCTGAACGAAGAAGTTGGCCTTGAACGCGAAGATGTAGAAATACTCGCCTGCACGCGAGGCTGGTTGCGTTATCGTTTGCCGCAACGCCTGGTACGTACCCACAGCCAACCGCTGTGCATCGGCCAGAAGCAAAAGTGGTTTTTGCTGCGCCTGGTCTCCAACGAGCAACGGGTGCGGATGGATTTGACCGGTAAACCGGAGTTCGATGGCTGGCGTTGGGTCAGTTATTGGTACCCGTTGGGCCAGGTGGTGACATTCAAGCGCGAGGTCTACCGTCGCGCTCTCAAAGAGCTTGCCCCGCGCCTTTTAACGCGCGCCTGACACGGAGTTCGACCCCGAGCCATGCTCAATACGCTGCGCAAGATCGTCCAGGAAGTTAACTCCGCCAAGGATCTCAAGGCGGCGTTGGGGATTATTGTGTTGCGCGTCAAAGAGGCCATGAGCAGCCAGGTCTGCTCGGTCTATTTGCTTGATCCAGAGACCAACCGCTTTGTCCTGATGGCCACCGAGGGCTTGAACAAGCGCTCGATCGGCAAAGTCAGCATGGCGCCCAACGAAGGCCTTGTCGGCCTTGTGGGCACCCGTGAAGAGCCTCTGAACCTCGAAAACGCCGCCGATCACCCGCGCTATCGCTACTTTGCCGAAACCGGAGAGGAGCGTTATGCCTCTTTCCTGGGCGCGCCGATCATCCACCACCGGCGCGTGGTCGGGGTCCTGGTCATTCAGCAAAAGGAGCGCCGTCAGTTCGACGAAGGTGAAGAAGCCTTCCTGGTGACCATGAGCGCCCAGTTGGCCGGGGTTATTGCCCACGCCGAAGCCACGGGTTCGATTCGTGGCCTGGGCCGTCAGGGCAAGGGCATCCAGGAAGCCAAGTTCGTCGGCGTACCGGGTTCGCCGGGCGCTGCCGTGGGTACCGCCGTGGTGATGCTGCCACCCGCGGATCTGGATGTGGTGCCCGACAAGACCATCACCGATATCCCCGCCGAAATTGCGTTGTTCAAGACCGCCCTGGAAGGCGTGCGCAACGATATGCGCGCGGTGTCCAAGAAACTCGCCACCCAGTTGCGCCCCGAAGAACAGGCATTGTTCGACGTGTACCTGATGATGCTCGACGATGCGTCGCTGGGCAGCGAAGTCAAAAATGTCATCAAGACCGGTCAATGGGCCCAGGGCGCGCTGCGCCAGGTCGTGACCGATCACGTCAACCGTTTCGAACTGATGGACGACGACTACCTGCGTGAGCGGGCGTCGGATGTGCGTGACCTTGGCCGTCGTCTGCTGGCCTATTTGCAGCATGATCGCCAGCAAACCATGGTCTACCCGGACAACACCATTCTGGTCAGCGAAGAGCTGACGGCCACCATGCTCGGTGAAGTGCCCGAAGGCAAGCTGGCAGGCCTGGTGTCGGTACTGGGTTCGGGCAACTCCCACGTTGCCATCCTGGCCCGCGCCATGGGTATCCCGACGGCGATGGGCGTGGTCGACCTGCCGTACTCCAGGGTCGACGGCATCCAGATGATCGTCGACGGCTACCACGGCGAGGTCTATACCAACCCCAGCGAAGTGCTGCGCAAGCAATACGCCGAGGTGGTCGAGGAAGAGCGCCAGCTGTCCCTGGGGCTTGATGCCCTGCGCGAGCTACCCTGCATCACCCCTGACGGGCATCGCATGCCGCTGTGGGTCAATACCGGCCTGCTGGCCGATGTGGCGCGAGCACAACAGCGTGGCGCTGAAGGCGTAGGTCTGTACCGCACCGAAGTGCCGTTCATGATCAACCAGCGCTTTCCCAGCGAAAAGGAGCAGCTGGCGATTTATCGCGAGCAATTATCTGCCTTCCATCCGCAACCGGTGACCATGCGCAGCCTGGACATCGGCGGCGACAAGTCACTGTCTTACTTCCCGATCAAGGAAGAAAACCCGTTCCTGGGCTGGCGCGGGATTCGCGTGACCCTCGACCACCCTGAAATCTTTCTGGTGCAGGCCCGGGCCATGCTCAAGGCCAGTGAAGGCCTGAACAACCTGCGTATCTTGCTGCCGATGATCTCGGGCACCCACGAACTCGAAGAAGCCCTGCACCTGCTGCACCGCGCCTGGGGTGAAGTGCGCGACGAAGGCACCGACGTGCCGATGCCGCCTATTGGGGTGATGATCGAAATCCCGGCTGCGGTTTATCAGACCAAGGAGCTGGCCCGTCAGGTCGACTTTCTGTCGGTGGGTTCCAACGATTTGACCCAGTATCTGCTCGCTGTGGACCGCAACAACCCACGCGTGGCGGACTTGTACGACTATCTGCACCCGGCGGTGCTGCAGGCCCTGCAGTCGGTGGTGCGTGACGCCCATGCCGAAGGCAAGCCGGCGAGCATCTGTGGAGAAATGGCCGGTGACCCGGCGGCGGCGATCTTGTTGATGGCGATGGGCTTTGACAGCCTGTCGATGAACGCCACCAACTTGCCGAAAGTGAAATGGATGCTGCGTCAGGTCAGCCTGAGTCGCGCCAAGGAACTGCTGGCCGAAGTGATGACCATCGACAACCCGCAGGTCATTCGCAGCACCATTCAACTGGCGCTGAAAAACATGGGCCTGACCCGCATGATGAACCCGGCGGCGATCAAGCCTTACTGAAAAGCGTCCTCACCCTAACCCTCTCCCGGAGGGAGAGGGTTGGGGTGAGGGCTAGCGTCACACCGCCAGCCTTACCTCTCCCAACCGCCCCCCATGCGGCCCGAAGCTGTGCTCCACCATCACCCTTGACCCGTCTGCATTCACAATAAGCGCGGTGCTGGCACGGGTGCCATAGCTGGGGCTGGTGATAAACACACTCGACAGCAGACTCTCCGTGGCCAGACCTACGCCGGTGTCCGGCAGTTCGCTGAACGGGGCCGTCTGCGGGTCCTTGAGCAACGCCAGCAGCGCTTGTGGCTGCGGGTTGTCCAGCACCTCGGCCAGCGCGGCCTTGGCTTTGAGCAGTTTGGGCCACGGCGTATCCAGCCCGCCGTTGGACAAACCATAAATCCCCGCGCTCAGCGGTTGCGGCGCCAGTTCCCCGGAATTGAAATGCCAGAGCTGATCTGCGGTGCCCAACAGCAGATTAAAACCGGCATAGTCGACAGAACGTCGGCCTACCTGGGTGAAATACTCGGCAATTGACTGGTGGCCGGTGAGAAAGTCTGCCACCAGCTCGCCCCGTGAGCGCCGTGAAGGCGGCTTGTGCGGTTCGCGGATATTGGTCAGGGCCGCAAAGCGTCCATCGGCGCCGATGCCCAGCCAGGTTCCTCCCGCTTCAAGGTCGCGCCCGGCATATACCTGTGGCGCATTGGCCCACTGCGCCAGGGGTTTGGCGGGGCGGGCATAGAATTCATCGCGGTTGGCCGCAACGACCAAAGGCTGTGCATGGCCGGGGCGCCAGGCGAAGACAATCAGACACATGGGCAGTCCTTAATGTTTTTTTAACCACACTACTTATAGATTGCTCGGGCGGCTCGCGCCATACCGTGCAGCGCAGTGGAGCCAAAGCCCTTGCTCCGTTACCATGCGGATCAAATTTGGGGGGGGCGTCATGGAATTTCTGCTCTATCTGGTACTGGGAGGTTTTGCGGGGGTGCTGGCCGGGCTGTTCGGGGTCGGCGGCGGGTTGATCATCGTGCCGGTGCTGGTGTTCAGCTTCACCTTGCAGGGTTTTGACAGCGAGGTGCTGACCCATCTGGCCGTTGGCACGTCACTGGCCACGATCATTTTTACCTCGATCAACTCGATTCGCGAGCACCATCGAAAAGGCGCCGTGCGCTGGCCTCTGGTGCTCTGGATGACGCTGGGCATCCTGATCGGTGCGGGCATCGGTGCGTTAACCGCAGAAGCCATTGCCGGCCCCCACTTGCAGAAAATCATCGGTGTGTTCGCCGTGGTGATCGCCATTCAGATGGCCCTGGGCTTGCAACCCAAGGCCACTGGCACGGTACCTGGCAAGGTCGGGCTGACCCTGGCCGGTACGGTGATTGGCTGGGCTTCGGCGATTTTCGGCATCGGCGGCGGCTCGCTGACCGTGCCATTTCTGAGCTGGCGTAGCGTGCCGATGCAGCAGGCCGTGGCCACGTCGTCAGCCTGCGGGCTGCCGATTGCACTGGCAGGTGCAGCAAGTTTCATGATCATTGGCTGGCACAACCCCGACCTGCCCGCGCATAGTCTCGGTTTTGTCTACCTGCCCGCGCTGCTCGGGATCGCCCTGACCAGCATGTTTTTCGCCCGTTTCGGTGCGCGACTGGCCCACAAGCTCTCGCCACGCCTGCTGAAACGGCTGTTTGCCGCACTGTTGTTCTGTGTCGGCTTGAGTTTCCTGATCTAACAAGGAGTCGCAATGCTGCCTTACCCGCAGATTGATCCGGTGGCACTGGCCATCGGCCCGCTGAAAATCCATTGGTACGGCTTGATGTACCTGATCGGCATTGGCGCTGCCTGGCTGATCCTGTCACGCCGCCTCAACCGCTTCGACCCGACCTGGACCAAGGAGAAACTCTCCGACCTGGTGTTCTGGGTGGCCATGGGCGTGATTGTCGGCGGGCGCCTGGGCTATGTGCTGTTTTACGACCTGAGCGCCTATATCGCCAACCCGCTGCTGATTTTTGAAGTGTGGAAAGGCGGCATGGCATTTCATGGCGGCTTGATCGGCGTGATGCTGGCGGTGTGGGGTTTTGGCAAGCGCAACGGCAAGTCATTCTTCCAGATCATGGACTTTATCGCCCCTGTAGTGCCCATTGGCCTGGGTGCAGGGCGCATCGGCAACTTTATCAACGCCGAACTGTGGGGCAAGGCCAGCGATGTGCCGTGGGCGATGATCTTCCCTACCGACCCACAACAACTGGCGCGTCATCCGTCGCAGCTTTACCAGTTCGCCCTCGAAGGTGTGGCACTCTTCCTGATTCTTTGGCTGTACTCGCGCAAACCCCGTCCAACCATGGCGGTTTCCGGGATGTTCGCCCTGTTCTACGGCATCTTCCGCTTTATCGTCGAATTCGTCCGTGTGCCGGATGCCCAATTGGGTTATCTCGCGTTCGGCTGGGTGACGATGGGGCAAATTCTCTGTATCCCGATGATCGCGGGCGGCCTGTTCCTGATCTGGTGGGCTTACCACCGCGATCCAGCGGCTCAAAAAGCTGCGTAATACATTCGGATGGCGGGGCTTATAAAGCCCCGCATTCAAACGGTAGGAAAACCATGAAGCAATATCTCGACCTCGTTGCCAACGTCATTAAAAACGGCACCCTGCAAGCCAACCGTACCGGCGTAAAAACCATCAGCCTGCCCGGCGCCATGCTGCGCTATGACCTCAAGGAAGGCTTCCCGGCCATCACCACCCGGCGCATGGCGTTCAAATCGGCTATTGGCGAGATGTGCGGTTTCTTGCGCCCGGTCAATAGCGCTGCAGACTTCCGCGCACTGGGTTGCAAGGTGTGGGACCAGAACGCCAACGAAAACGCCCAGTGGCTGGCCAACCCGTTCCGTCAGGGCGAAGACGACCTTGGCGAGATCTACGGTGTGCAATGGCGCAAATGGCCGGCCTACAAGCAAGTTGATCGCAGCAATGTGGCCGCTATCGAGTTGTGCCTGAGCCAGGGTTATCGCCAGATTGCCGAAGGCGAAGAAGACGGCCAGGCCTATGTGGTGCTGTACAAGGCCATCGACCAGGTACGCCAGTGCGTCGACACCATCATCAATGACCCGGGCAGCCGCCGTATCCTGTTCCACGGCTGGAACTGCGCCCAGCTCGACGAAATGGCCCTGCCACCGTGCCACCTGCTGTACCAGTTCCACCCGAATGTCGAGACCAGGGAGATTTCCCTGACCCTCTACATCCGCTCCAACGATCTGGGCCTGGGGACACCGTTCAACCTGACCGAAGGCGCTGCGCTGCTGAGCCTGATCGGCCGCCTGACCGGCTATACACCACGCTGGTTCACCTACTTTATCGGCGATGCCCACGTGTACGAAAACCACTTGGACATGCTTAACGAGCAGCTCACCCGCGAACCGTTCCCGATGCCCAAACTGGTAATCTCGGACCGCGTACCGGAATTCGCCAAGACCGGCGTGTACCAGCCGGAGTGGCTGGGCATGATCGAGCCGGGCGACTTCAGCCTCGAAGGCTACCAGCACCACGCGCCAATGACCGCGCCAATGGCGGTGTAATGCCAAAGCCTGTGGCCGTTGCCACAGGCTGTTTCAATTGCCAGGCCCGGACTAACGAACGCGGCTCTCGAAGCGGCTAACGCCCGTCAGCTCCAGCACCAGCTCATCGCCCACATTCAGTGGGCCGACGCCCACCGGTGTGCCAGTCATGATCACATCACCGGCTTGTAGCGAGAAGCACGCAGCCATGTGCTGGATCATCGGTACGATCGGGTTGAGCATCAGGGCGCTATTACCGTCCTGACGCACTTCGCCATTGATGGTCAAACGAATGCCGATATCGGCCAGGTCAGCAAAAGTGCTGCTCTGTACGAAAGGAGCCAGCACACAGGCGCCATCGAACGACTTGGCAATTTCCCACGGCAGGCCTTTGCCTTTGAGCTCGGCCTGTTTGTCGCGCAGGGTCAGGTCCAGGCCAGGGGCAAAACCGGAGATCGCATCCAGCACTTCTTCGGCGCTCGGGTTGTTCGACAGGGGCTTGCCGATCAGTACCGAAATTTCGGCTTCGTAATGCACCGAACCGCGCTCGGTGGGGATCGCAAAGCCGCCTTCCAGTGGCACGACACAACTGCCCGGTTTGATGAAGAGCAGGGGCTCGGTCGGGATCGGGTTGTCCAGCTCTTTGGCGTGCTCGGCATAGTTGCGGCCGATGCACACCACTTTACCGATGGGAAAGTGGATCCGGGTACCGTCGACATACTGGTGCTGATAGCTCATGGACAGACTCCGCTATTGAATACCGTTAACTTTAAACCGCAAAAATCTTGCCGGGGTTCATGATGCCTTTAGGGTCGAACACGGCCTTGAGCGCTTTCATGTACTCGATCTCAACCGGCGAACGGCTGTAGGTCAGGTAGTCACGCTTGGTCATGCCCACGCCATGCTCGGCAGAGATCGAGCCGTTGTATTTCTCAACGGTTTCAAACACCCACTTGTTCACCGTCGCGCACTTGGCGAAGAACTCATCCTTGCTCAGGTTTTCGGGCTTGAGGATGTTTAGATGCAGGTTGCCGTCGCCAATGTGGCCGAACCAGACAATTTCGAAATCCGGGTAGTGTTCGCCGACGATCGCGTCAATTTCTTTCAAAAAGGCCGGGACTTTTGACACGGTGACCGAAATGTCGTTTTTGTATGGCGTCCAGTGGGAAATGGTCTCCGAGATGTACTCGCGCAGTTTCCACAGGTTCTGCAGTTGGGTTTCGCTCTGGCTCATCACGCCATCAAGTACCCAGCCTTCTTCCATGCAGTGCTCGAAGGTTTCCAGGGCCGCATTGGCAACCTCTTCAGTGGTCGCCTCGAATTCCAGCAGCGCATAGAACGGACAGTCGGTTTCAAACGGGGAAGGCACGTCGCCACGCCCCATGACCTTGGCCAGCGCCTTGTCGGAGAAGAACTCGAAAGCCGTCAGATCGAGCTTGTTCTGGAAGGCGTGCAGCACCGGCATGATCGAATCGAAATCTGCCGTGCCCAACACCATCGCCGTCAGATTTTTCGGCGCACGGTCCAGGCGCATGGTGGCTTCCACCACAAAGCCCAGGGTGCCTTCGGCACCGATAAACAGCTGGCGCATGTCATAGCCGGTGGCGTTCTTGATCAGGTCCTTGTTGAGCTCCAGCACATCGCCCTTGCCGGTGACCACTTTCATGCCGGCCACCCAGTTACGGGTCATGCCGTAGCGAATCACCTTGATGCCGCCGGCATTGGTGCCGATATTGCCGCCAATCTGGCTGGAGCCAGCCGAAGCGAAGTCCACCGGATAGTACAGGCCGTTTTCTTCGGCCAGGTTCTGCAGATGCTCGGTGACCACCCCAGGCTGGCAGACCACAGTACGGTCGGTCAGGTTGATGTCCAGCACCTGATTCATGTAGTCGAACGACACCACTACTTCGCCATTGGCGGCCACGGCAGCAGCGGACAGGCCGGTACGGCCACCCGACGGTACCAGTGCCACGTCATGGGCGTTGGCCCACAGCACGATGGCCTGCACCTGCTCGGTGGTTTTCGGGAACACAATGGCCAACGGGGCGGGAGCGAAATGCTTGGTCCAGTCCTTGCCGTAAGCATTAAGGGAGTCAGCGTCGGTCAAAACCTTGCCAGGCTCTACCAGGGTCTTCAGCTCATCAATCAAGGCAGGATGGGTCATCAACAGAACTCTCGAACAATTCATGGTCATCCTGAGAACGCTTCACGTCGCAGGAATGGGTGTTTAGCGGGGCGCTTATGCTAGCATACGACCCCCCCGCAGAATCGAGCCACAGGACGATTCTCGGGGCCGGTTTTCACGCCGGCCAGGTCAGCTCGCGCTGTCCATTCCCTGCCATTTTTTCTCTGGGACACAGGTTTACGCAGATGAGCAAGACTTCTCTCGATAAGAGCAAGATCAAGTTCCTTCTTTTGGAAGGCGTCCACCAATCCGCTGTTGAAGTGCTCAAATCCGCCGGGTACACCAGCATTGAGTACATCACCAGTTCCTTGCCTGAAGCCCAGCTGAAGGAAAAGATCGCTGATGCCCACTTTATCGGCATCCGTTCTCGTACCCAGCTGACCGAAGAAGTGTTCGATTGCGCCAAGAAACTGGTCGCCGTTGGTTGTTTCTGCATCGGCACCAACCAGGTCGACCTCAACGCTGCTCGCGAACGCGGTATCGCTGTTTTCAACGCCCCTTACTCCAACACCCGTTCGGTGGCCGAGTTGGTGCTGGCTGAAGCGATCCTGTTGTTGCGTGGCATCCCTGAGAAAAACGCTTCCTGCCACCGTGGCGGCTGGATCAAAAGCGCAGCCAACTCCTTCGAAATCCGCGGCAAAAAGCTGGGTATCGTGGGTTACGGCTCGATCGGTACTCAGCTGTCGGTTCTGGCTGAAGGTCTGGGCATGCAGGTGTTCTTCTACGACACCGTGACCAAGCTGCCATTGGGCAACGCCACCCAGGTCGGCAATCTGCACGAACTGTTGGGCATGTCCGACATCGTCACCTTGCACGTACCGGAAACCGCAGCCACCCAGTGGATGATCGGCGAGAAAGAAATCCGTGCCATTAAAAAGGGCGGCATTCTGATCAACGCCGCTCGCGGCACCGTGGTTGAGCTGGACGCCCTGGCTGACGCAATCAAGGACAAGCACCTGATCGGCGCCGCCATCGACGTGTTCCCGGTTGAGCCGCGCTCCAACGACGACGTGTTCGAAAGCCCGCTGCGTGGCCTGGACAACGTGATCCTGACCCCGCACATCGGCGGTTCTACCGCTGAAGCGCAAGCCAACATCGGTCTGGAAGTGGCAGAAAAACTGGTCAAGTACAGCGACAACGGTACCTCGGTATCGTCCGTGAACTTCCCGGAAGTGGCCCTGCCGGCCCACCCTGGCAAGCACCGTCTGCTGCACATCCACCAGAACATCCCGGGCGTGATGAGCGAGATCAACAAGATCTTCGCCGAAAACGGGATCAACATCTCCGGCCAATTCCTGCAAACCAACGAGAAAGTTGGCTATGTAGTGATCGACGTCGACGCCGAGTCTTCGGACCTGGCGCAAGAGAAGCTGCAGACCATCAACGGCACTATTCGCTGCCGCGTGTTGTTCTAAACGCCTCTCACTAAAAAGGGAGACCCTCGGGTCTCCCTTTTTTATGCGTCGAAAAAGCTTATTTCACATTAACCGTGATTTTTTCCGACACGATGCTTGGCTTGAACGGCACATGAACCTGGTTACCCAGCACCAGTTGCAGGGTGTGCTTGCCAGGTGGCAGGGTGACCTGGGTTTCGGTCTGGGCCTTGCCGAAATGGATATGGTTGGCATCGGCCGGGATCGGTGCGTTCTCGGCCGGCAACTGGTCGACATCGATCAGCAGGTGGTGATGGCCCGCATGCGGCGTGGCCTCGGTGATAGGCGCCAGAGGCATGCCTTCAATACCGAATTTAACGGTGAAAGTTTGATCAACTGTGGCACCGTCTTTAGGTTCGACGATAAACACTTTGGCGCCTTTTGGTGCAGGCTCCGATTCCAGGCCAGCCGCTGTGGCCATGACCGAAGCGCCCATCAATACAGAAGCCAGCGCAACACGAGACAGTAGAGCTTTCATTTTTTTCTCCGGTTTTTTGCAAAATTCTTCGGTGCCTGACAACTTAGAGCCAAACCGTTGTCCAACCCCGCAAGTGACCAACATAAAGCAAAGCGAACGTTAAATGCGATTCGCTTGCATCCCAACCAAAGGAGTGACCATGCGTTTATTGCCGGGCCTGATGCTTTTACTGCCACTGGCGAGCCCTTTTGCTCAGGCCGAACTGATCGACGACATCAACGACCGTGGTGAACTGCGCATAGCCCTGGAAGCCGACATGGCACCGTTCAGCTTCAAGCAGGACGGGCGTCTGACCGGCTTTGACGTTGAACTGGCCGAGTTGCTGGCTCAGGAACTGGAAGTACATTCCTCCATTCTGGTCACCGATAACGCTGACTTGCTGTCAGGGGTTGAGAGCGGCAAATACGATGTCGCGATCAATCATGTGGCTTTGACCCAGGAACTCCAGGATCGGTTCGATTTCAGCGAACCTTACAGCCATCTGCCAGCGCAGACGATTGCCCGGCAAGAGCAGCCGCGCTCACTCAACAGCCTTGCAATGTTTCAAGGCCAGACTTTAGGCGTAGCTCAGGGCAATGGGTTTGTCGAACGTGGGCCATTGGTCACGGTGGCGCAGAAAACGCCGGTCACAGATGAGGAAGTTGCCCTGGTAATCCCCTTCCAGAAAGGCAACCCGGCGTTCCAGGCCAGCCTGGACAAGGCCTTGCAGCGGATCAAGGCAGACGGGAGGCTGGAGGCGTTGTCGCAGAAGTGGTTCGGGATGTCTGCAAGACAGCCCTGAAGACCCAATGTGGGAGCAGGCTTGCCCGCGATGGGAGCGACTCGGTAAGTCAGGCATACCGAGTTGTCTGCATCGCGAGCAAGCCCGCTCCCACCGAATACTCAGGGTTAACGAATCGCCTTCACATCCCCGGCCTTCACCTCAGCCGCCTGGTTGCCCCAACTGGTGCGGATGAAATTGACCACATCGGCCACTTCCTGATCCGACAAACGCCAGTCGAAAGCGGGCATGGTGAACGTCGATGGCGCTGTATGCGTTGCAGGCAACGTCCCTCCCTTAAGCACGATATGTATCAACGACGTCGGGTCGGCCGACTGCAATACCGGATTGCCCGCCAGGGCAGGGAACACACGGGTATAGCCGTGACCGTCGGTACGATGGCAAGCCGCACAGTTGTCGATGTACACCGCAGCGCCACGCTTGCTGTCATCACCGTTCCACAGGGCATCCGCCACTGCCGGGTTGTACTGATGCGGTTTGTCAGCCGGATTCACCGCTGGCAACGACTTCAGGTAACGGGCAATGGCCGTCAGATCAGCGTCGGACATGTACTGCATGCTGTGCACGATCACATCGCTCATGCCGCCAAATACCGCACTGCGATCACTGCGACCGGTCTTGAGGAACTGCACCAGCTGGTCTTCGCTCCAGCTGCCCAGACCGTCCTTGTGATCACCGCGCAGGTTCTTCGCGATCCAGCCTTCCAGCGGGGCACTGCCTGACAGAAATGCCGGGCTATCACTGGCACTCAAGGCTTTTTCCTGCATGGTCAAGGCACGTGGTGTATGGCATGCACCGCAATGGCCCAAGCCTTCCACCAGATACGCCCCACGGCTGACTACCGCGTCCTGCCCGGCTTGCGGCTTGAAATCTTCAACCGCAGGGGCAAACAGCCAGCGCCAGATCGCCAGCGGCCAGCGCATGCTCAACGGCCACGGGATATCGGCTTCCTGGTTCGCTTGCTCGACAGGTTTAACGCCCTTCATGAAGTAGGCATACAACGCCCGCATATCGGCCTCGTTGACCCGTGCATAGGACGGATACGGCATGGCCGGGTACAACGTGCTGCCGTTCTGCGCAACACCGTGACGCACGGCTTTGTCGAAATCTTCAAAGCTGTAAGTGCCAATGCCGTTTTTGTCTGGCGTGATGTTAGTCGAATAAATGGTGCCGATCGGCGTCTCCATCGCCAGGCCACCGGCGAACGGCTTGCCGCCCTTGGCCGTATGGCACGCCACGCAGTCACCGGCACGGGCGAGATATTCACCTTGTTTGATCAACGCCTGCGGGTCGCTTTCAGCGGCCACCGCCGAAAAGCTGGCGAGCAGGCTCAGGGTCGCGATAACAAGTGCTTTCATGGTCATCGCTCCTTATGCCTGAACCAGTGGGCCGGGGTTCTTCAGATACTGCTCGCGGATCGCCCGCGCCGACCAATAGGTCAATGCAGCCACCAGCCCCGTAGGGTTGTAGCCCAAACCTTGTGGGAAAGCCGATGCACCCGGCACAAACACGTTGTGCACGTCCCAGCTTTGCAGGTAACGGTTCAGTGCACTGGTTTTCGGGTTGGTCCCCATGATCGCTCCACCGTTAAGGTGGGTGGTCTGGTACGACGACGTATTGAAGTGGTCACCCACTTGTTTGCCGATACGCGCAATGGCCTTGGGGTTCATCGCTTCGGCGATCTTGCCCATTTTTTCCATCATGAAACGGTTCATCTTGATGTCGTTTTCTTGCCAGTCGAACGTCATGCGTAGCAACGGCTGGCCGTAGGCATCGCGATACACCGGGTCCAGATCGAGGTAGTTGCCACGGTAGGACTGATGCGCACCGTGGGCGTCCATGGACACTTGGTGAGTGTAGTAATCGGCGGTTGCACGCTTCCACGCGCTGCCCCAGGCCGGCGTACCCGGCGGGTTGGACGTGCCTGCAATCGGCCGGCTACCGGCCTGGTTGACCCACATCGGCGAGCCACCGACAAAACCGTGCGGCCCGTGGTCGAAGTTGTCGGCGTTGAAATCATCAATTGCCACGCCATTGCCGCCTGCACCGATAAAGTTATTGGTGTGCACGTCTTTGTCGAAGTAGGCCTTGATGGTGCCCATGTTCTGGTAAGCAAAGTTTTTACCGACAACACCTTCGCCGGTTTTCGGGTCATACGGCTTGCCAATGCCCGACAACAACATCAGACGCACATTGTGGAACTGGAACGCGCCCAGGATCACCAGATCGGCCTGCTGCTCGATTTCTCGGCCCAGGGCATCGATATAGGTCACGCCGGTAGCCTTGGTTTTGCTGCTGTCCAGGTTGACCCGGATCACATGGGCATTCGGGCGCAGCTCGAAGTTCGGCAACGGCTTCAGGGCAGGAAGAATGTTTACGTTGGGCGATGCCTTGGAATACATGTAGCAGACATAACCGCTGCAAAAACCGCAGAAGTTGCACGGCCCCATCTGCGCGCCATAGGGGTTGGTGTATGGCCCGGAGGTGTTTGCCGACGGCAGGTTATAAGGCTTGTAGCCAACCTCATTGGCCGCTTTCTGAAACAGCTGTGCGGAGTAGGTGTTCTTCTGCGACACCAACGGAAAGTGGTCCGAACGGTCCGGCGCATAAGGGTTGCCGCCCTTGCCTTCACCGACCCGTTGGCCATTGACGGTCCAGGCCTGACCCGACGTACCAAAAACCTTTTCGGCATAGTCGAAGAACGGCTCCAGCTCTTCGTAGCTGACGCCGAAGTCCTGAATGGTCATGTCCTTGGGGATAAAGTTCTTGCCGTAACGCTCTTCGTAATGGCTGCGCATGCGCAGTTCGATCGGGTCGACCCGAAAGTGCACCCCCGACCAGTGCAAGCCTGCACCGCCCACACCGTTACCCGGCAGGAAAGCACCCAACTGGCGGTTGGGCAGGGCCACGTCATTGACGCTATGGCGAATGGTGACGGTTTCTTTGGAGACGTCCTGGAACAGCTTTTTGCGCACGCTGTAGGTAAGTTCGTCGATGACCTGTGGATAGTTGCCGTCTGGATAGGTGTCCTGCATCGGACCGCGCTCCAGGGCCACAACATTCAGGCCGGCTTCGGTCAGCTCTTTGGCCATGATCGCGCCGGTCCAACCGAAACCAACGATTACTGCATCAACTTTTTTCATAACGGTCGACATGCTCAAGCCCTCTCGCCGCGAATGGAAACTGCCGGGAAGGGGTATTGCTCGTTGCGTTCTACCCAGTCCATGAAATCAGCGCGCGCGCCGGGGAAGCCGATCATGGTCCAGCCGATCATGCCTTTGTTGCCACCGTGAATAGGGTCGCAAAAGAAGCCTTCCTTGGTGTTTTGCAGCAAAAAGCTGAAAAACATCTTGGCCGGGACGCTATCGAATTTAGGCGTGCCGGCTTCCAGCTGTTTGAGCACTTCGTCTCGGGTAGCGCTGTCTAGCCCAGCAAATGTTGAGTTATAGGCTTTTTTGCAGAGCTCCTCCGTGGCAGCAATGCCCAGGCGATAGATCTGTTTTGGCACCAGTTTGCTCTGCCAGCCCATTTCCGGCGCAGCGTCGGCATTGAACGGCCCCTGCATAAACCACAGCGCGCCGCTGGCGTAAGGCGTGTTCATCTGACGGTCGATATATTCCGGAACGCCAGCTTCGAGCGCCCCCGGGCCTTGCTCGTCAGCCGGGATCAGACGCGCGACGGCGGCGTTAACGAACGCCCACTCTTCAGCCGTGAAGTACGTTGGTTCATAGGCCGGGCCTGATGCGGCAACGGGCGGCGCAGCGACCGGTGCGGCTTGAGCGTCTGGCGTAGCCATCAGAACGGAACCACCCAGGCCCGTGCTCGCAACAGTGACCACTGGAATCAGGGTCAGGGTTTTGCGCAAAAACTCACGCCGGGGGTTGTCTTGCTCAGACATGCGGGGCACCTCATCAGGCATTCACGGATTACAGCCGCTCATGGGCAGCTTTTCGTTTTGGCAGCGATACGGGTCGAAATCGACCTGAGAAAAAAAACGCAGGCAAAGTTTGGTTACAAATACTAACAGGCCAGGCGACCAGATGAATCGTTTCATGCGTAAATTTGCCGCACCAATAGCATCAGGCCATCACTGGCTGCGCCCTCACGCTTTTTTGACAAATGCCTGACACAGTTTTGATAAGTCATCCCTCAATCTAGCGTTTCAACTTCCAAATTCTTTGTTAATGGTCGAACTGATATGCCCAAAGCCCGGTTTTTTCCTGCTCTGTGCCTGACCTTGCTGGCAGCGTTTTCTGTGCCTCAGGCCCTGGCCGACGAAACAGTCCAGGCCCGGCCTGTACAGTGGGCACAGCCCATTGCCACGCAATACAACCTCTATCAAATGTCCCCGACCCTGTACCGCAGCGCACTGCCTGACAGTGCCGCGCAGCCGCTGCTGGAAAAATTACAGATAACCACCGTCATCAACTTCTTGCCTGATGCCGACAGTTCCTGGCTCAAGACTCCAGGCGTCGCTCAAGTCCAACTGCCTTATCGCACCAACCATGTAGATGACACCGATGTGCTGGCCGCGCTGCGTGCCATCCAGACGGCACAAGCACAGGGCCCTGTATTGATGCACTGCAAGCACGGTTCGGACCGTACCGGGCTGATGGCGGCGATGTACCGCGTGGTCGTGCAGGACTGGAGCAAGGAAGACGCCCTGAAAGAAATGACCCAGGGCGGCTTTGGCGAAAACTCGCACCACAAAGATGGCGAGAGCTACATGATGAAGGCGGATATCCCACAGTTGCGCGCAGCCCTAAGCAGCGGCGCATGCAGTACCAGCCCTTTTGCTTCATGCGTGGTGAAGAACTGGCTCAAGTCCTGAAGATACCTACACGCTCGCGGGCGGCTGGCCCATAAACTCCTCGAAAGACTCATGCAGCGGGCGTTCGATGCCCGGTGCATG
This sequence comes from Pseudomonas bubulae, assembly GCF_900618535.1. Taxonomy (GTDB): domain Bacteria; phylum Pseudomonadota; class Gammaproteobacteria; order Pseudomonadales; family Pseudomonadaceae; genus Aquipseudomonas; species Aquipseudomonas bubulae. The sequence continues at coordinate 423,042 of NZ_UYJA01000004.1, forward strand.
GAAGGCTTCGCGATAGGCCAAGCCCGTTTGCGGGTTAAACACACCTTGCTGTTCAAACCTTGCAAAAACCTGCTCAGCCATCGCTTCGGCCCATTCATTGACGAAATAAGCGCCATCATGGCCCGAGACGATCGCATCGAAAGTGTTGGCAGATCGGTCGTTCTGCGCCAACGGTAACGGCTGGAGTTCATTGTGTGCACTGCGCCAGATCTCTTCCACGCTGCGGCCATCGCCCCAGGTGCGGTGCAGTTCAAAATCAAACAGCGCAAGCCCAAGCTCGCGGGCCGTTTCAAGCCAACGCTCGGCACTGCGCGCTTCAAGTACTTGGTCTATCTGCTCATAGGTCAGCTCACTGTCATGCTGGGCATGCCTGGCCAACCAGCGCAGACCGTCCCGTGACCAGCACCACTTTTCAGCGCATTTGCCTGAAAACCCGGACGCCTCAGCATTCAGTACATCCACGCGGGAAAATGCACCGTAGGGACTGCGGGTCAGCAGTTGCTTCATGCAACAACCCAACTCATGGAAAAGCAGGGTTAACTGCTGCGGCGTCAGCAGTGATGGGGAGCCAGGGGATTCGGGTGAGAAGTTGCCATAGAGAATGGCCACCGGGGTGGTCAGGCCCCCTTGCTGATTGATTCTGCGGTTACGTGCCGACTGCATCCAGCACATATTCGGCTTGGATTCACGAAGGTAAGGGTCGAGATAAAGATGCCCCACCCGAACACCTGACTCGACCACCTCAAACAAACGAACGTCCGGGTGCCAGGTATCAAACGATACCTGTTCGACCAGATCGACCGCGAAGAGGCGCTTGACGAGTAACACGATGCCTTCAAAAACACGTGTGAACGCAAAATATGATTTCAATTGATCGCCCGCCAGCGGGCTTAGTTGCAGAGCGCGTTTTTGCGCCAGAAACAACAGATCCCATGGTTTGAGTCCGTCGTATTGCATAGCCGACGCCAGGGCATGCAGCTCTGCGGTTTGAGTTGAAAAAAATGCCGACTTGCGTTCAATTCGAGTGCGCAGAAAACTCAGCACCTCATCAACCGAGGTTGCCGTCTTGCCCTGCAGGCTCAGCTCGGCATGGCTGTCATACCCCAGCAGGCGCGCCTTCTGCTGACGCAGCCTGAGCAGATCATGGAGCACCGGGCCATTGCCATATTGCCCGCCTGCGGGGCCCTGCTCGGAAGCCCGCGTGTTGTAGGCCGTGAACAACTCCTCGCGCAGCGCCCTGTTTTCGCATGAGCGCATGATCGCGGTGTAGGTAGCGCGCTCCTGAAGAGTTATCAGCCAGCCTTGCAGGTCGGCGTCCGTGGCAATGTCTGCCAACTGCCCCTTGAGTTCACTCGCAAGCCCCGCAAGCAAGGACTCATCGGTAACCAGCTTGCTCCAGGACTTTCTGGATTGTCGTGCGTTTTCGTAAAAAACCCATTCCTGTCGGGATATCTCGTGGTTGAGCTCGATGAGTTCGCCTCTGCCAGAGGCTGACAGCTCACTCCCAGCCAACCGGTAGTCGCGCAGTATCTTGCCCAATAGAGCCTGCTGCGAGCGATCAAATTGCATGGCTTCAGGGCTTTCTGCCAAAGCCTTGCAGGCCAGATAAAGCTCGCGATTTTGCAAGACTTGCGCCTTGTAATTGTAGGCAGCCAGAAAGCATTGGCCGATGTCTGTTTCCCATGACACTTCTCTTGGTACCTGCCCCAGTGTCGTGATGACGGCAATGGCTTCATCCAGCCGCGCCGTCAGGGCTTCCATCGGCAACACCAGGCCCGACCATGTGGGTTGGGACTGGGCACTGACGATTCGGCTGATTGACTGCAGGTTGTCGGCAACAATGTGTTCGATTGCCGGCTTGAGATGTTCTAGACGTACCTTGCTGTAAAGGGGCAGAAGGGTCGCGCTCAACAGCGGGTTGGTTGGCTCCATGGCAGCATTCCTTGAAAGTTCTGCTTCATTTCGGGCTGAGTATCGGTGGGTTCTCAGCCTATTGAGACAGGGATTTCAGGGGGGCTATCTATGTAGTGCAGCCTCAAAAAGCTCAGCGTTCTGCCCATTTATACAAGGCAGCCTTGCGCTGTTCGGGGGGCAATTTACCCAGCTGTTCAACTTCGGCATAAAAACTCGGCCAGTCGCCGCCCACGTGCTTGAACAGGGCTGAGAAGGCAGGCACCCATTGATCGTAAAGACCGAAGGGCAACAATTTGGCGTTATTGAGAGGGCCATTGACCCACGCGTCATAGCGCGGATTTCCCGCCCATTGCTCATCCCGTAACTGACGATAATCACGGCGCATTCGTTCGAATGCAGCGGTTTTACGCTGCTGCATTTCGGCTGCAGGCAACGGCTGTGCATAAAGGGTCTTCAAGCGCTGGCGAGTGTCGAGCACCAGGGTGATAAATTGTTCACGTTGCTGCACATGGCTGCCGTCGGAGGGTGGCAAGCCTTGTTCGACGCGCCATTGGCGGGTGCCTTCCTGTTCCACGAAACTGGCAAAAGACTCATTGAATTCAGTGTCGTCCTTCACATAAAACTGCTGATGGGCCAGCTCGTGAAAGATCAGTGTGGCCAAGCGCTCATCACCCCAATTGAGCATGCCATTGAGGATCGGGTCATCAAACCATCCCAGGGTGGAATAGGCTTCAACGCCGCTGACAAACACGTCCATGCCCTGCTGGTGTTGCAGGGCCGCCTCGCCTCGCGCCGCTCCCTGGCTGTAATAACCCCGGTAGGCCACGCACCCGGCTATGGGAAAGCAATGGGTGACGGGGTCGAGGGAATACGCCGGGGTGGCAAAGACATTCCACACCACGTACTGCCGTTTCAGGTCGGCATACAGACGATAGCTCTGGTTGTCCGGCAGGTGTAAATGCTCGCTGGCGAAGGAGCGCGCAGCCTGGGCTTTTGCCAATTGCTCACGCAACGCTGTCGGGCGCCGGGGATCAACAATCACCTTGCTCACGGGTTCACGGGCCTGCAATAAATTCCATTGGCCGGTGGCCAATTGCGAGTAGTAGCCCGCACTGGAGCAACCGCTGAGAAGAAGCGGCAAGGCAAGGACCAACAAGCCGCGAACACGCGAGGTCATAAAGCGATCCAGTAGGCGAGTGATGTGACCATAATGCACGCTATGCTTGCGTAACACTTTTTTTGGACATCATCATGCCCACGCTTTTGTGGTTGCTGGCTGCTTGTCTGCTCAGCGCCTGTACCAGCACGCCAATCCCCCCGGCTGATCCCGCCATGGCCTGGGTCGACCTTGAAACCCAAACCGGCAAGCTGGTAATGGCCGAGCGTCTGGATAACAAGCGACAGGCCGATGGCCGCTATTTTCAAGTAACGCCAGGTAGCCACGAGTTGATGGTGCGCTTCGATTTCGAGGTGTTTGTCGGCGGCATGGGTATGTTCAGTGACCCACAGGAACGCCTGTGTTACGTCACCGTCGATTACGACAACTTCCAGCCCGGCCAGCGTTACCGGCTACAGGCCCGCTCACTGGGCTTCAACGCCTACGCCCGGCTGTACGACGCAACGGGCAAGGTGGTCGCCGAGGAGCGGCTGGTCAACTGCTTACCTTGAAGGCTGACGGTCGTTGTTCTGGTAGATGATTTTCTTGGTGCCGCTTTCACACGAACCAACCACCATGTTCTCGTCATGAACTTCTTCATTGCTCACGATTTCGAGGGTGTAGGACGACACATTGTTCGCCTGGATCTTGGCTTCGATTTCGGCTTTCAGTTCTTCGCACGGCTTGGGCGCCGCCAGAGCCGAGGTGGCCAAGGCGCAGCAAACTACAGCTAGAGCAAAACGTTTCATGGTGAGACTCCCTTGAGGCAGAACGCAAAGTCATGATCTGACGCGAGTAACGACCATTCGATCACATATCGCACAGCGCAGGACTGATCTGTCGCAGCCGGGTATCGATTGTGCCCCGCTAGCGGTTAGCGGGGCACACAGGTGGTGTCAGCTCACCAACGTCGCGTCGAGGGTGATTTTGGCGTTCAGTACCTTGGACACCGGGCAGCCCTCTTTGGCTTTGGTGGTCAGTTCGTCGAATTGCGCCTGGGTGGCGCCGGGCACCTTGGCCTTGAGCACCAGATGCACGGCCGTAATTGCAAAGCCGCCGTCCACTTGATCCAGGGTTACTTCAGCAGTGGTATCGATACTGTCGGCCTTGAGGCCGGCATCACCGAGAATCATCGACAAGGCCATCGAGAAACAGCCTGCATGGGCTGCGCCGATCAGCTCTTCGGGGTTGGTGCCCTTACCGCCTTCGAACCTCGCCTTGAAGCCATAAGGCGCTTCGCGCAGCACGCCGGTTTCTGTGGAGATGGAGCCAATGCCGGTTTTAAGGTCGCCTGCCCAATGAGCCGATGCTTTCTTTTTAATACTCATGCGTGCCTCCTGAAGAACGGCGCGAAGGTTTCACGCCTTGAATGAACTAGTGAGGGTAGTTCGCCCCACAAAGTTCACCCTGTCGGACCAATCTTCATTTTTAGTAGCTCAATTCCCAGTCGACCATTGAAACTCGGGTATATGCCCATATTGCTGTAAGTACTGGCAGGTTATGCGAGCACCCTGACCTGCATCCCACCTGGAGTAGCCGGCTGATGAAACGACTGTCTGACATCAAATTCTCGACCCTCGACCTGGTCCCTGTCCGCGAAAACGGCAGTGCAGCCCAGTCGTTGCGTAATTCGCTGGATCTGGCACAGCATGTGGAAAAATTCGGCTACAACCGTTTCTGGGTAGCGGAACACCACAACATGGATGGGATTGCCAGTTCGGCGACCTCGGTGTTGATCGGTTATCTCGCCGGCGGTACGTCAACCATCCGTGTCGGCTCGGGCGGCGTGATGCTGCCCAACCATGCGCCGCTGGTTATCGCCGAGCAGTTCGGCACCCTCGAAAGCCTGTACCCGGGACGCATTGACCTGGGCCTTGGCCGCGCGCCCGGCTCGGATCAGATGACCGCCCGCGCCCTGCGTCGTGAGCGTTCGGGCAGTGCCGATGATTTCCCGCAGGATGTGGCCGAGCTGATGCGCTATCTGGGCCCACGTACTCCCGACCAACGGATCATCGCCATGCCGGGCACTGGCACCAATGTGCCGGTCTGGCTGCTGGGCTCCAGTCTGTTCAGTGCACAATTGGCCGGTGAACTGGGTTTGCCTTACGCCTTTGCATCACATTTCGCACCACGGTTGATGCATGAAGCGATTCGCGTTTATCGCAACCACTTCAAGCCTTCTGCCGTGCTGGACAAGCCCTACGTGATGTTGGGCGTGCCGCTGGTGGCTGCTGATACCGACGAGCAGGCCGAGTACCTGGCCACCTCGGTGTACCAGCGAATCCTGGCGCTGATGCGCGGGCAGAGTCTGGTGCAGCGCGCGCCGGTGGCGACGATGGACGGTTTGTGGCTGCCCCACGAAAAAGAGGCGGTGATGAGTTTCCTGGGCCTGGCGATGGTCGGCAGCCCGCAGAAGATCAAGGCCAAGCTGGACGTGCTGGTCGAGCAGACCCAGGCCGATGAGTTGATTTTTACCTGTGATCTGTACGAACACGCAGACCGCATTCACTCGTATGAATTGCTGTCGCAGGTGATGAAAGGGGCCTGACGCAAAGGGAAGTGTGGGAGCGGGCTTGCTCGCGATGGTATCGACGCGACTGATCTGAAACACCGCAGCGTGCGCATCGCGAGCAAGCCCGCTCCCACAAGATCTACTACTGCGCTGGACTTACCCGCGCTTGTAGACAATTTCTTTGGTGCCGGCTTCGCAAGAGCCCACTACCTTGCCGTCAGCGGCAGCACCTTTTTCCACAACCGTCAGCGAATAATGTCTGGCGCCGTTAGCTTCAATCTTCGCCGCGATTTCGCTTTTCAGTTCTTCGCACGGCTTGCCCGCCGCGAACGCCGTTCCTGCCAGACTCAGCAAACCTACAGCCAATAAAAGCTTTTTCATCGGTCACATTCCCCGGTCAAAACAAAAAGGGTGCAATGCGAACATGCCGCATTGCACCCAGACTGTGTAGCGGACTTTATGGCAAACGGCCAGTCCACGGGGCAAAACCTTGCCTCAAATCAACTGCTGGCAATCCTGAAGCCGATTTTGAGCGTTACCTGATAGTGCGCCACCTTGCCGTCCTTGATATGGCCGCGGGTGTCGATCACCTCGAACCATTCAAGGTGCTTGATGCTTTTGTTGGCTTCGGCCAGTGCATTACCGATGGCGTCTTCTATGCTGGTCGGGGACGAGCCTACCAATTCGACTTTCTTGTAGGTGTGATGGTCAGACATAACGTTCTCCTTTGTCGTAAATCAAAGCCTAGCAGCGAATGTGCTAAATACTTTGTAGGCAATCTAAAAGGAAAAGTTCAGGTTAACTGCACTTTCTCACGCCCCTGTAGTCCGACTTAACAAGCACCTCACTCATCAATGCAGGAGAGCCCTAATGGCTAGCAACTCTTTACGTAAAGCCTCATTGCAAAGCATGGAAGCAGAGATCGAGAGCCTGCTCAAGTCTCTTGAAAGCCTCAAGCACGACGCTTCGGACGAGTCCAAAAAGACCCTTGGCATCCTCAAAAACAACGCCGAGAACGCGCTCAAGCATTCACGTCATCTGCTCAGCGATGCGCTGGAAGAAGTGAAGGACAAAACCCGCGAAACCGCGATCGCTACCCGTGAATACGCCCAAGAGCATCCGTATGCCACCGCTGGCGTTGCCATCGGCGCACTGGGTCTGCTGGCAGCCTTCCTGTTGTGCAAGCGCGGCAATTAATCTGCGCTGCGCGCAAGCTCTGCCTTGAGCCATTGCGCAAGTTGCCTGGCGCGCCCGTCTGCGGCGCGCTTGGGCAACCATAACGTCAGTTGCCCCGGGGTTTCATTGAAGCCCCAGGGCGCAGCCAGCCGTCCTGCTTGCAGGTCCTGGGCCACCAGCGGCTCGGGAGCAATCGCTACACCCAGCCCCGCAACGGCGGCTTCCAGCAAGTAATACAAGTGTTCAAACCCCTGCCCGTATTGCAAATCCTTCGTCTCAATTGCGTTTTTTTGCGCCCAGCTCGGCCATGCCTGCGGCCGCGAAGTGGTGTGCAGCAACGGTTCGTCGAGCAAGGCGCTGGCCGGGGCATGGCGCAGTTGTTCGTACCGCGCATAACGGGGACTGACCACCGGGCCAATGCGCTCGCTGGCTAATTCGTAAACCTGCATGTCTGCTGGCCAGGGTGGCTCGGCAAACACCAGCAATGCATCCAGCCCGGGGCGACGCGGGTCCAGATCGCCTTCACCGGCCGACAGGTGCAGGCGCAAGTCAGGCAAGTCGGCATTCAATCGGCCCAGGCGCGGAATAAACCAGCGCGCCAGCAAACTGCCTGAACAGCCGAGCACGAACGGAGCGTCAACCTGGCTTTGCGTGAGTTCAGCGCATACATTTATCAAGCGCTCAAAGGCTTCGCTACTGGCATCCCGCAAGCGGATACCGGCTTCGGTCAGCTTTAGCCCGCGCCCTTCCTTGACGAACAGGCTCACCCCCAGGTGCTCTTCCAGCACTTTCAATTGCCGACTGACGGCACCGTGGGTGACGTGTAGCTGCTCAGCCGCCTGGCTGACGCTGCTCAGGCGGGCGGTGGCTTCAAAGGCACGCAGGGCATTAAGAGGGGGGAGATCGCGGCTCATGGTATCTGTGAGTTTTCCTGACAGGTTACGGCGATCTTATCGGTTTTCATCCCGGGCTGTCACGGGTACAGTCAGGCCCATAGACCTTCGCCATTTTTTATCTGGAGCGTCACATGACTCAATCCACTTTGCGTACCGGCCCTGATGCCAATGGCCTGTTTGGCTCATTTGGCGGCCGTTATGTGGCTGAAACCCTGATGCCGCTGATCCTTGACCTGGATCGCGAGTACGAGCTGGCGAAAAAAGACCCTGAGTTCATCAAGGAGCTGGCTTACTTCCAACGCGACTACGTGGGCCGCCCAAGCCCGCTGTACTTCGCCGAGCGGCTGACCGAGTTCTGTGGCGGCGCCAAGATCTACCTCAAGCGCGAAGAGCTGAACCACACCGGCGCCCACAAGATCAACAACTGCATCGGCCAGATCCTGCTGGCACGGCGCATGGGCAAAAAACGCATCATCGCCGAGACCGGCGCCGGCATGCACGGCGTGGCCACTGCCACCGTGGCTGCGCGCTTTGGCCTGCAGTGCGTGATCTACATGGGCACCACCGACATCGAGCGCCAGCAGGCCAACGTGTTCCGCATGAAGCTGCTGGGCGCCGAAGTGATCCCGGTGGTGGCCGGCACTGGCACCCTCAAAGATGCAATGAACGAAGCCTTGCGTGACTGGGTGACCAACGTTGACAGCACCTTTTACCTGATCGGCACCGTGGCTGGCCCGCATCCTTACCCGGCGATGGTGCGCGACTTCCAGGCCGTGATCGGCAAGGAAACCCGCGACCAGATGCAAGCCCAGGAAGGCCGCCTGCCGGACAGCCTGGTGGCATGCATCGGCGGTGGCTCCAACGCCATGGGCCTGTTCCACCCGTTCCTGGATGACACCAGCGTTGAAATCATCGGCGTAGAAGCCGCCGGCTACGGTATCGAAACCGGCAAGCACGCAGCCAGCCTCAATGGCGGCGAACCGGGCGTGCTGCACGGCAACCGTACCTTCCTGTTGCAGGACGACGATGGCCAGATCATCGACGCCCATTCGATTTCCGCAGGCCTGGACTACCCGGGCATCGGCCCTGAACACGCCTGGTTGCACGATATCGGTCGTGTCCAGTACACCTCGGTGACCGACGCTGAGGCGCTGGATGCCTTCCACAAATGCTGCCGCCTTGAAGGCATCATCCCGGCCCTGGAAAGCGCCCACGCGCTGGCCGAAGTGTTCAAGCGAGCACCGACCCTGCCGGCCGATCACCTGATGGTGGTCAACCTTTCGGGTCGCGGCGACAAAGACATGCAAACCGTGATGCACCACATGGAACAGTCTCAACAGGAGCAACACTGATGAGCCGCCTGCAAACGCGCTTTACCGCTCTCAAGGAACAAAACCGCGCGGCGCTGGTGACCTTTGTCACCGCCGGTGACCCGGATTACGACACCTCGCTGGCCATCCTCAAAGGCTTGCCGGCAGCAGGCGCCGATGTGATCGAACTGGGCATGCCCTTCACCGATCCGATGGCCGACGGCCCGGCGATCCAGCTGGCCAACATCCGTGCATTGGGCGCCAAGCAGAACCTGGCAAAAACCCTGCAGATGGTTCGTGAATTTCGTACCGGTAACAACGACACTCCGCTGGTGCTGATGGGCTATTTCAACCCGATCCACCACTATGGCGTGGCGCGTTTTATCGCCGAAGCCAAAGAGGCGGGCGTAGACGGCCTGATCGTGGTCGACATGCCACCCGAGCACAACAGCGAGCTGTGCGACCCGGCACAGGCTGCTGGCCTGGACTTTATCCGCCTGACCACGCCAACCACAGACGACGTGCGCCTGCCGACCGTATTGGCCGGCAGCTCGGGCTTTGTGTACTACGTTTCGGTGGCGGGCGTGACCGGTGCCGGTTCGGCCACCACGGAACAGGTGAGCGCGGCTATCGAGCGTCTGCGTCGGCATACTGATTTGCCGATCAGCGTGGGCTTTGGTATCCGTACCCCTGAACAGGCTGCGGCAATTGCCCGCCTGGCCGATGGCGTGGTGGTGGGCTCGGCCCTGATCGACAAGATCGAGAATGCAGCGACGCCTGAACAGGCGGTGGATGGTGTGCTGAGTTTGTGTGCTGCGCTGGCTGAAGGTGTACGTAGCGCCCGCTAGATCAAGAGCCCCTCTCCCGGAGGGAGAGGGGACTGATTGGGGGATGTCACCACACATCGGCTCCCTCTCCCCCGGGAGAGGGCTGGGGTGAGGGCAAGAGGCTTACACAGTATTACTTCTGCGTCCCGTCATCATGCAGCAGGTTGGCCTGGGTCAAGTTGCTGCCTGCCGGTACGCTGCGGGTCAACCATACGTTGCCACCAATGGTCGAACCCTGACCAATGGTGATACGCCCCAAAATCGTCGCTCCCGCATAAATCACCACATCATCCTCAACGATCGGATGGCGTGGATGGCCTTTTTGCAGCTGGCCCGACTCATCCGCCGGGAACCGCTTGGCCCCCAACGTCACCGCCTGATAAATCCGCACACGCTCGCCGATAATCGCGGTTTCACCAATCACCACACCCGTACCGTGATCGATAAAGAAACTGCGGCCAATCTGCGCGCCGGGGTGAATGTCGATCCCCGTGGCCGAATGGGCGATTTCTGCGCTGATCCGCGCCAGCAACGGTAGCCCGGCACGGTACAGGTGGTGCGCCAACCGGTGATGAATCACCGCCAGAATTCCCGGGTAGCACAGCAGCACTTCATCGACGCTGCGCGCCGCCGGGTCACCGTGGTAAGCGGCCAGCACGTCAGTATCGAGAATGCTGCGCAAACCCGGCAATGCCAGGGCGAAGTCCTGAATCAGCAAGGTCGCCGTCGCATCCACTCCCTCATCCGGCAACCCGCCCTGACGCGCGACATAACGCAACTCCAGCCGGGCCTGGGTCAGCAACGCATTGAGGGCTACGTCCAGGGTGTGGCCCACGTAGAAATCTTCGCTCTCTTCACGCAGGTCCACCGGGCCCAAACGCATCGGAAACAAAGCACCGCAAAGAGCTTCAAGAATATCGGCCATTGCAGCACGCGACGGCAGCTCGCGACCGCCCTGTTCGCCACTGACGCGGCCGTTTTGCGTACGCCACTGGTTTCGCGCCGCGCGCAGTTGGCAGACGATGGCCTGCAATTGCCAAGGATTGGAACGATCACTCACGATGAATACTCCGCACGCTGGCGGCTGGATCAACCAGCCGCGAATAGGCAATGATTTTACGGTATCAAAACGTTTGCGACTCCGGCAATCAAGCCTTAACGCCGGCGCCAGAGGCGCCAACCCACCGCGGCGCTGATCAACAGTAGCAACCCGCCCAAAATGGCCATGCTCAAGCCGTGATAGCTGAATAGCGGCTTTTCGATGCGAATGTACCCGGGCTCGGCAAATAACTCGCGCAGTGCGGCATTTGCCTGCTCCAGGTTAATGGCCTGCAACTGCCGGGCAGGGTCGGCAAAACGGCCTTCATCGTAGTCTCCCAGCGAGGCCCAGTAGTAATCAGCCAGCGCACTGCTGCCTTGCACCGTCCACGCCTGACGGGAAATGGCCGTTTGCTTGAGTCGGGCAAACACCTGCGGATCCAGCCCGTCCTTGAGCAGCCGTGACGTGAGTTGCTGCATCACCTCACGGGCCCTGGGCACGTTCTCGCGTTCAAGATCCGCATTCAGACTCAGAAAACTCACGCCGCCAAACACCTCGCGCTCAGCCCAGGGGCCGTAAGACAAGCCGTGGTTGAGCCGCAGTTCGCTGTACAGCGCCCACTCCAGATAATCGCGCAGCAGGGTCCAGGTTTCATCGGATTGCCCTTCGATAACCGGTTCGGGCAGCAACCAGTGCAGGGTTGCCGTATCGCCCACCACACCGCGCACCAGCTCGCGCTCTGCGTCGGCCTTGGCATCGATGGCGGCCAGGGGACGGTGCTCGCTGGGGTCAACCGGCTCGAGGGCACCGTAGGCTCGCTCGAGATAAGCTGGCAAGAAACGGTCAAGGTCGCCGACGATAATCAGCGTCATGTTGTTGGGCGCGTACCACTTCTGGCGTACAGCCTCTAGTTGCTGGCGGGTAAGGTCATGCACTTCGGCCCGCTCGGCGCACTTCAGGCCCAATTCGACAGCCAGCTGGTTGCTGGCGCTGTGGCCCAGATCCTGACGGTCCAGCCAGCGCTGCAAGTGCGAATAATGGCCGCCGTCTTCGCGCTCGACCACCTGTTTGGCGTCGCTGATACGTTGTTCGGTCAGCTGGGTGCGGGTCAGCAACCCCAGCAGCAGGTCGAGAATCTTGCGCTGATTTTTTGCCGGGGCCTCGATCACAAAGGTGGTATCGGCGCTGCTGGTAAAAGCGTTCCATTCGCCCCCCAACGCTTGCATGCGCTCCTCCAGCCCCCCTTCACCGGTGTCGTCGATGCCGCTGAAGAGCAAATGTTCCAGCAGATGGGGCAATTGCTGATCGGCGCAGGAAAAGTCATCCATACCCACCCCCACCACCAGCCGAATAGCCACATGATCGCGATCGTTGTTGGGTTTGAGGATCAGTTGCAGACCATTGGGCAGTTGATAGCCCTCAACGCTGTAGCGATCCAGGGCAAAGCCTTGGGCAGCGCCAAGCAGCAAGCAGATAAACAGCAGGCAACGCATAAAAAATCCCTGAATTCTCGAATCCTTGAGCCCGTGCAGCTTAGTCGCTGCATAACGGCTGACAACAGCCCGACGTACAACGTTCAAGGCGAATGTTGCGTGTCGGCTGCGTCATCCAGCTCCAGGGCCCCGGTTTCAGAGGTCTCCAGCACCACGTAGGCGCTGCCGCAAAACAACGAGTTAAGGCGTTTCATGTCCGCGATCAGCTCCAGATGCATAGAACTGGTCTCGATACTTTGTGTGACTTTACGCTGCAAGCGACTTACGTGAGCGTGGGCCAAACGCCGCTCCTGGGCGCGAAAGCGGCGTTTTTCACGCAGCAATTGGCGGGCGTTCTGCGGGTCGGAATTGAGAAACACCGTCAGCCCAAGACGCAAATTATCGATCAACTGGGTTTGCAGGCCCACCAGCTCCTCCAGCCCTGTTTCTGAAAATGACCGGCGCTGGGAGGTTTTCTGCTGCTGGACTTTGCGCAGCATGCGTTCGATTACATCACTGGCAAGTTTGAGGTTGATCGCCAGTTCGATGATTTCAGCCCAGCGCCGACTGTCCTGCTCGCTTAAATCCTCCCGAGGCATTTGTGCCAGATAGAGTTTTACCGCGCTGTAGAGCACTTCGACTTCATCGCTCAACGTGCGCATTTCCGCGGTGATAGCCGTTTGCTTGCCGCGTAGAACGTCGAACATATTGACCAACATGGTGTCGATCAGGTCGCCAATACGCAGGGTTTCGCGCACCGCATTGGCTAGCGCCAGGCTCGGTGTATCGAGGGCGGCGGGGTCCAGGTGGCGCGGTTTGGCGACACCGTTGGTTTGCTCGCGCTCAGGCAGCAGCCAGGCGCAAATGCGCGCCATCAGGCCTACTGTCGGCAACATCAAGAAACAGCGGGCGGTGTTGTAGAGCAGATGGAAGCCGATCACCAACTCCTGGGCGCTATAGCTCAGGCTGTCCATCCAGGCCACCAGCGGGTCGAGCACGGGCATGATCAACAACAGGCCGATCAGCTTGTACAGCAGGCTGCCCAATGCCACCTGCCGGCCCGCTGCGTTCTGCATATTGGTACTGAGAAACGCCAGTATGCCGCTGCCGATATTGGCGCCAATCACCAGGCCGATGGCCACATGCAGGCTGATAACCCCCGCGCCCGCCAATGTGGCGGTCAGCAGCACGGCCGCCAGGCTTGAGTAAGACACCATGGCGAACAGGGCGCCAACCAGGGCATCGAGCAGAATATCGCCGGTCAAAGAAGCAAAAATCACCTTCACGCCTTGAGCATGGGTGATGGGTGTGGCGGCTTCGACAATCAATTGCAACGCCAGGATGATCAAGCCCAGGCCAATGCCCACCCGCCCCAGTTGCCCGGCACGGGTTTGCTTGCGGGTCAAAAAGAAAATCACACCCAGAAAAATCAACAGCGGCGACAGCCACGACAGGTCGAAGGTCAGCACCCGCGCCATCAAGGCCGTACCGACATCGGCACCGAGCATGGTGGCCAGCGCGGGAGTGAGCGCCATCAGCCCCTGGCCGACAAAGGAGGTGACCAGCATGGCCGTGGCGTTGCTGCTTTGCACCATGGCGGTAACCACGATCCCCGCGACAAAGGCAAACATGCGCCTGGAGACGTTTTGCCCGATGACATGGCGCAGGTTGGTACCGTAGACCCGCAAGATGCCGGTTCGGACGATATGCGTGCCCCAGATGAGCAAGGCCACGGCGGAAAGCAGATTGAGCAGGGTCAGCATGCTGGCTCCCTGTGGTAGATGTGTCTAAGGATCAGATAGCTGCGGGCCGTTCCTACAGATGTTTCTTAAGATGTAGTCGGCAATTGAGCAGAGCGCCAGCATCGCATAGCAGGGGCAGGGTTGAAAGATTAATACCTCGTAGCAACTGCCGAGGAACGAAGGCTGCGTCCGGCTGCGCAGCAGTCGTAAAATCGGCGATTGCGGTGTGTCAGGCACACCATAGGCTCAGACTTTACGACCGCTTCGCGCTCGAACGCAGCCTACGTTCCTCGGCAGCTGCTACGCGATTGCTGTGTTACAGCGTACTGAACAGCGGGAATGTGCCCAGCAGCAGCGCGGCGACCATGATGCACAGGCACACCAGAATCGCCCACTTGAGGGTGAAACGCTGGTGATCGCCAAACTCGATACCGGCCAGGGCTACCAGCAGGTAGGTCGAGGGCACCAGTGGGCTGAGCAAATGCACTGGCTGGCCGACAATTGAGGCACGGGCCATTTCGGCGGCAGTGATGCCGTAGTGGCTGGCCGCTTCGGCCAATACAGGCAGTACCCCGTAGTAGAACGCATCGTTGGACATGAAGAAGGTGAAGGGCATGCTCACCAGCGCGGTGATCACCGCCAGATACGGCCCGAGCGCAGGCGGAATCACGGCCAACAGGCTTTTGGACATGGCATCGACCATCCCGGTGCCCGACAGGATGCCAGTGAAGATACCCGCGGCAAAAATCAGCCCAACCACTGCCAGGACACTGCCAGCATGGGCCGCTACGCGGTCTTTTTGCTGTTGCAGGCAAGGATAGTTGACGATCATCGCGATACTGAACGCGACCATAAACAACACGGGCAGAGGCAGCAGGCCGGCAATCAGCGCGATCATCAGCGCCAGGGTCAATGCACCGTTGAACCAGATCAGTTTAGGTCGACGTGCATCCGGATACTGCGACACGCTGATTTCGCTGTGGTCGACTTCATCGCCGTGCAGGTGCAATTCGCCCAGACGCGCACGCTCGCGCTTGCCGTAGAACCAGGCGATGACCAGGATCGCTGCGCAGCCGGCGAGCATTGCCGGGATCATCGGTACAAAAATATCCGAAGGATCGACGTGCAGCGCACTGGCCGCCCGTGCTGTCGGGCCGCCCCAGGGCGTCATGTTCATCACGCCGCCGGCCAGGATGATCAGGCCGGCCATGATCCGCGGGCTCATCCCGATACGGCTGTAGAGCGGCAGCATGGCCGCCACGCAAATCATGTAGGTGGTCGCGCCGTCGCCATCCAGGGACACCACCAGCGCCAGCACCGCCGTGCCCACCGAGATTTTCAGCGGATCACCCTTGACCAGCTTGAGGATCTTGCGCACTGCCGGGTCAAACAGACCGGAGTCGATCATCAGGGCAAAGTAGAGGATGGCGAACATCAGCATCACCCCGGTAGGGGCCAGCTTGGTGATGCCTTCGAGCATCATCGGGCCGATTTTCGGGGCAAAACCGCCGAAAACGGCAAACAGGATGGGCACCAGAATCAGGGCGATCAGGGCGGAAAGACGCTTGGTCATGATCAGGTACATGAATGTAATGACCATGGCAAAGCCAAGGAAGGTCAGCATGAAAGTCACCCTTATTGTTGTAGTAAGGCGCTGACCGCGGGTTGTACGCGTGGCAGGCCAACCGGTCTGTTGCCGGTAATGACTCGATGCTAGAGAGGGAAGCTTTCAGCCAGCTTTCGCTGGCAAAAGTTCTTACAGAAGGGAGAGTTGCATAAATCCTTGCAGCAGCTGCCGAAGGAACGAGGCAGCTGCTACAAAGAGCGGGATTTAATCCAGCTTGAGGACTTTGGCCAGGACGATTTTCGGACCTTTCATCTTTTTGATGATGATGCGCAGGCCTTCGACTTCCAGTTGTTCTTCTTCGGCCGGAACCCGCTTGAGGGTGTCGTAGATCAGGCCCGCGACGGTTTCGGCTTCAACGTGGTCAAGGTCCACACCCAGCAAGCGTTCAATCTTGAACAACGGCGTGTCGCCGCGCACCAGCAGCTTGCCAGGCTGATACGACAGAATGCCGCGCTCGGCCTTGCGGTGTTCGTCCTGGATATCACCCACCAGCACTTCCAGCACGTCCTCCATGGTCAGGTAGCCCACCACCTTGCCGTCAGCTTCTTCAACCAGGGCAAAGTGCGCGCCGCCCTTGCGGAACTGCTCAAGCAACTGACTCAGCGGCATATGCCGCGACACCCGCTCCAGCGGTCGGGTCAGTTCTTCAAGGTTGAAGGTTTCGGGCAAGTGGTCCAGGTCGGCCAGTTCCAGCAGCAGATCCTTGATGTGCAGCAAACCGACGAAGGTGTTGGTGTCGGCATCATAGACCGGGTAGCGGCTGAATTTGTGGCGACGGAACAGCGCCAGGATGTCCTTGAGCGGCGCCTTGGAATCCAGGGTCACCAGGTCTTCGCGGGAGTTGGCCCAGTCGACCACTTCCAGCTCGCCCATTTCCACGGCAGAAGCCAGCACGCGCATGCCCTGGTCGCTCGGATCCTGGCCACGGCTGGAGTGCAGGATCAGCTTGAGTTCTTCACGGCTGTAAGCGTGATCGTGATGGGCACCGGGCTCACCCTGGCCGGCAATACGCAAAATCGCGTTGGCACTGGCGTTGAGCAGGTAAATCGCCGGGTACATGGCCCAGTAGAACAGGTACAGCGGCACGGCGGTCCACAGCGACAGGGTCTCTGGCTTGCGGATGGCCCAGGACTTGGGCGCCAGCTCACCGACCACGATGTGCAGGTAGGAAATGATAAAGAAGGCGGTAAAGAACGATACGCCCTTGATCACTTCAGGCGACGAGACGCCGATGGCGCCCAGCAGCGGCTCCAGGATATGGGCGAACGCCGGCTCGCCGACCCAGCCCAGGCCCAGCGAGGCCAGGGTGATACCCAGCTGGCAGGCAGACAGGTAGGCGTCGAGCTGGTTATGCACGGTGCGCAGGATCTGCCCGCGCCAGCCGTTGTCTTCGGCTATCGCCTCAACCCGGGTGGAGCGCAATTTGACCATGGCAAATTCGGCCGCAACGAAAAAACCGTTGAGCAAAACCAGGATCAAAGCAAAAAGAATCATGCCGAAGTCGGCGAAGAGTGTCGCGAGGGTCAAGCCAGGGGAAGGGTCCATGATGGAGTTTTACGGGTTCCGTCGTTACAGATAGGGAGGTATGGCCAAACAATGTAACGGCTGATGTAGCCCTTGCCTAGTGGGAAAGGGCTACAGGGCCTAGTCAATAAGTGTCTTTGGCTGGGGTTTTGTCACCTGGCCCGGTGCGAAATGGCAGGTGAAGGTGCTGCCGTGTCCCAATACGCTGCTGATCTCCAGCCGCGCGCGGTGGCGCAGCAACACATGCTTGACGATCGCCAGGCCCAGCCCGGTGCCGCCGGTGCTGGCGTTGCGGCTGGAGTCGACACGGTAGAAGCGTTCCGTCAGGCGCGGCAAATGCTTGTTGTCGATACCCACGCCCGAGTCCTGCACGCTCAAGTGGGCGCCCGCGCTGTCTGCCCACCAGCGAATGCGTACGCTGCCGCCATCGGGGGTGTATTTGACGGCGTTGAACACCAGGTTGGAGAACGCGCTGCGCAATTCGGCTTCGCTGCCCTTGAGCGCGCAATCGGCTTCCACGTCCAGGGTGATCGTCTGGTTGCGCTGACCGGACAACGCCTGGGCGTCGCTCTTGATCGAACGCAGCAAGCTGTCGATGGCCACCGGCTGGTTATCCGAGGGGTAATCCGTGGCCTCCAGCTTGGCCAGCAACAGCAGGTCGTTGAGCAGGGTCTGCATGCGTTCACCCTGTTGCTGCATTTGCGACAGGGGGCGCTTCCAGCGCGGGTTTACGTCGTCGACGTTATCGAGCAGGGTTTCAAGATAGCCACAGATCACCGTCAACGGCGTACGCAGTTCATGGGACACGTTGGCGATAAAGTCTTTGCGCATCTGCTCCAGTTGATGAATGCGCGTCACGTCGCGCACCAGCATCAGGTGTTCGTTGTTGCCGTAGCGGGTGATATAGAGCTGGATGCGCAAGTGATCGTTGACCGGCGAGGGGATATCCAGCGGTTCGCCATAATTACCTTGCTCGAAGTATTCCTTGAAGCGCGGGTGGCGTACCAGGTTGGTCACTGGCTGGCCGCTGTCCTGTGGCGTCTTGAGACCCAGCAGGGTCTCTGCGGCGAGGTTCCACCACTCCAGGTTGCCGTCACTGTCGAGCATGATCACCGCGTCCTTGAGCGCCGCCGTAGACTCTTGCACGCGATCGATCACCGCTTGCAGTCGCCCGCGTACGCGCTGGTCACGGCGCTGCAGGTGGTAGATGCTGTCGAACACCTCGCCCCACAAACCGTAGCCATCGGGCGGTGCTTCGTCGGGTTTGTGCTGGCGCAGCCACTCGTGCAGGCGCAGCAACTGCTTGAGGGTCCAGCCCAGATAGAACGCTAGGCCAATGGCCAGGCTCCAGCCGTAATAGCCACTGATCAGCCCGACCAGCAGGCAGCCAGTGACCAAAAGCAACAAATGACGGATCAGAGTGCCATGCCAGTTTTGATTCACGTCGCGCGAGTCCTTGCTTGCCGCTGGATCAGTGAGAGCCGGTATCAGGCCTTGGTGGAAAACCGGTAACCGGTACCACGCACGGTTTGTACCAGATTTTCGTAAGCCTCACCGAGCGCTTTGCGCAAGCGGCGGATATGCACGTCCACAGTGCGCTCCTCCACATACACGTTGCCGCCCCAGACCTGGTCCAGCAACTGGCCCCGGGTGTAGGCGCGCTCCTGGTGGGTCATGAAAAATTGCAGCAGGCGGTATTCAGTGGGGCCCATTTCGGCAGGGGTGCCGTCGATGGTCACGCGGTGGCTGATGGGGTCGAGCAGCAGGCCGCCGATCTCGATGGGCGATTCGGCATCGGCCGGGCCGGCGCGGCGCAGCACGGCCTTGAGGCGGGCGACCAGCTCACGGGGGGAGAATGGTTTGGTGATGTAGTCATCCGCGCCCACTTCCAGGCCCTGGATCTTGTTGTCCTCTTCACCCTTGGCCGTGAGCATGATGATGGGAATATCGCCGGTCAGCTCTTCGCGCTTGAGGCGTCGGGCCAGCTCAATGCCCGACGTACCGCCGGGCAGCATCCAGTCGAGCAGGATCAGGTCCGGTTTACGGTCCACGATAATGGCATGGGCATCCTGGGCATTATCGGCTTCAAGGCAATCGTAGCCCGCCATTTCCAGGGCCACGGCGATCATCTCGCGGATCGGCGCCTCGTCATCAACGATCAAAATGCTCCTGCCAACCATGCC
Source organism: Pseudomonas bubulae (assembly GCF_900618535.1). Classification (GTDB taxonomy): domain Bacteria; phylum Pseudomonadota; class Gammaproteobacteria; order Pseudomonadales; family Pseudomonadaceae; genus Aquipseudomonas; species Aquipseudomonas bubulae. Next base: position 442,420 of record NZ_UYJA01000004.1, read on the forward strand.
GTAATCCTCTCGTCATTAAACTGTCTTGTGGCGCATTAGATAACGCAATTATTGCAGTCGTGTGACAGCTTTGGGGATGGGCGCGCGCTAACGGTTCGTGAACTACGCTTTAGTCTCAAATCGTACAACCACAAAAAGGACGATTCCAATGACATCTAGCTCGTTTTCCCTAAAGACATTGCTGCTGGCCGTAGCCTTCACCTTGCCCGGGTTGGCGTATGCGGCTGAACCGGCGATGACCAAGGACGGCATGCTGGTCGACCACAAAGGCATGACCCTCTACACCTTCGCCAAGGATGCGGGCGGCAAATCGATGTGCAATGACAAGTGCGCCGCCAACTGGCCGCCGCTGGCAGCCGAGAGCACAGCCATGGACATGGGCAAGTGGACGGCCATCAAGCGCGATGACGGCCACATGCAATGGGCCTATGACGGCAAACCGCTGTACACCTTCGTGATGGACAAGAAAGCCGGTGACATGACCGGTGACGGTAAAATGGACGGGGCGTGGAAGGTGGCCAAGCCATAGGAAGATCAAAAAAACCCTCACCCTGACCCTCTCCCAATGGGAGAGGGGACTAAAAGCAAAAGCAGATGTCCGCCTCACTGAAGATCGGCTCCCTCTCCCTCCGGGAGAGGGCTGGGGTGAGGGGTCTTGATCTCAGGCAAAAAAAACCTCGCTTCCCTGTCACAGGGGGCGAGGTTTTTTATGACGCTGTCTTAAACCGCGCTGGTCGACTGCGGACGACGCACGTCCGGCTGCTTCCACGATTCCGCCGCAGACTCATCGATAGCCTGCTGAATCGCCTTTTTGCGATGCTCTTCGGCACGGCGGCTGAAGAACCACACCATGAAGGTAACCAGTGACACTGCCAGCAAAATCAGGCTGGCCACGGCGTTGATCTCAGGTTTGACCCCCAGGCGCACCGCCGAAAACACTTCCATCGGCAAGGTCGTCGACCCCGGCCCCGACACAAAACTGGCCAGTACCAGGTCATCCAGCGACAGGGCAAAGGACATCATTGCGCCGGCCGCCAGGGAGGGCGCAATCATGGGAATGGTGATCAAAAAGAACACCTTCCACGGCTTGGCGCCCAGGTCCATGGCCGCTTCTTCGATCGACAGATCCAGCTCACGCAAGCGCGACGACACCACCACCGCCACATAGGCCGAGCAGAACGTCGTGTGCGCGATCCAGATGGTCACCAGGCCACGTTCTTGCGGCCAGCCAATCATCTGCGCCATCGCCACGAACAGCAGCAACAGCGACAGACCGGTAATCACCTCTGGCATGACCAGCGGCGCCGTCACCAGGCCGCCAAACAGCGTGCGACCCTTGAAGCGGCTGATACGCGTCAGCACAAATGCCGCCAACGTACCCAGTGCCACCGCTGCAATCGCCGTGTACAGGGCGATTTCCAGCGAGCGCATCACCGAACCCATCAGTTGCGTGTTGTCCAGCAGGCCCACGTACCACTTCAACGACCAGCCGCCCCACACCGTCACCAGCTTGGAGGCGTTGAACGAGTAGATCACCAGAATCAGCATCGGCAGGTAGATGAACAACAACCCCGCGACCAACATAAAGCTAGAAAAACGGAAGCGATTCATATCTTGCCCTCCAGCTCTTTAGCCTGGCTGCGGTTGAACAGAATGATGGGCACGATCAGGATCGCCAGCATGACCACGGCAAGCGCAGACGCCACCGGCCAGTCACGGTTGTTGAAGAACTCTTGCCACAGCACTTTACCGATCATCAGGGTTTCCGGGCCGCCCAGCAGTTCCGGGATCACGAACTCGCCCACCACCGGGATAAACACCAGCATGCAGCCGGCGATAATGCCGTTTTTGGACAGCGGCACGGTGATCTTCCAGAAGCTGTTGAAGGTGCTCGACCCCAGGTCTGACGCGGCTTCCAGCAAGCTGGTGTCGTGTTTCACCAGGTTGGCATACAGCGGCAGGATCATGAATGGCAGGTACGAATACACAATGCCGATATACACCGCGATATTGGTGTTGAGGATCTGCAGGGGTTCACTGATCCAGCCCATCGACATCAAGAAGCCATTGAGCAGGCCGTTGTTGCTGAGAATGCCCATCCACGCGTAGACGCGGATCAGGATCGCGGTCCAGGTCGGCATCATGATCAGCAGTACCAGCACGGTCTGCATCTCTTTACGGGCATTGGCGATGGCATAGGCCATCGGATAACCGATCAGCAGGCACAGCAGGGTGCTGAAGAAAGCCATCTTCAGGGAGCCCAGATACGCGGCGATATACAGTTCATCGTCGCCGAGCATGGCGTAGTTGCCCAGGTTCAGCAGTACCTGGATTTTCTGGTCAACGTAGCTATAGATCTCGGTATACGGCGGAATCGCGACGTCCGCTTCGGCAAAGCTGATCTTCAGGACGATGAAGAACGGCAGCATGAAGAACAAAAACAGCCACAGGAATGGAATCCCGATGACCATATGGCGGCCACCGGGGGTTATTCGTTGCAGTCGGCGTTTGAGTTTTCGCATGTTCATGAGCGCAATACCACGCCGCTGTCGTCTTCCCACCACACGTAGACTTCGTCGTCCCAAGTCGGGCGGGCGCCACGGCGTTCGGCGTTGGCCACAAACGACTGCACCAGCTTGCCGCTCGGCAGCTCGACGTAGAACACCGAGTGCCCGCCCAGGTAAGCGATGTCATGCACCTTGCCGCGCGACCAGTTGTATTCGCAGGTCGGCTTTTCGGTGGTGACGAGCATTTTTTCCGGGCGAATCGCGTAGGTGGTGTGCTTGTCTTCCACCGAGGTGCTGACGCCGTGACCGACGTAGATGTCGTTCTCCAGCTCCGGGCACTTGATCCGCGCATAGCCTTCGGCGTCATCGACCACTTCACCGTCGAACAGGTTGACGTTGCCGATAAATTCACACACCAGGCGGCTGACCGGGGTTTCGTAAATGTCGATAGGGCTGCCGATCTGGGCAATCCAGCCCAAATGCATGATCGCAATACGCTGGGCCATGGTCATGGCCTCTTCCTGGTCGTGGGTCACCATCACGCAGGTCACGCCCACGCGCTCGATGATCTCAACCAGTTCCAGCTGCATCTGCGAACGCAGTTTTTTGTCCAATGCGCCCATTGGCTCATCCAGCAGCAGCAACTTCGGGCGCTTGGCCAGCGAACGGGCCAGGGCAACACGCTGGCGCTGGCCACCGGACAACTGATGGGGCTTGCGCTTGGCGTACTGGCTCATGTGGACCAGCTTGAGCATCTCGCCCACGCGGGCATCGATCTCGGCGGTCGACATCTTGTCCTGCTTGAGGCCGAAGGCGATGTTCTGCGCCACGGTCATATGCGGGAACAGGGCATAGGACTGGAACATCATATTGATCGGCCGCTCATAGGGCGGCAGGTCGGTGATATCAACACCGTCAAGGAAGATACGACCCTCTGTTGGGCGCTCGAAACCGGCGAGCATGCGCAGCAAAGTGGATTTGCCCGATCCCGATCCGCCGAGCAGGGCGAAGATTTCGCCCTTGTTGATTTCCAGGGACACATCGTCCACGGCAATCGTCTCGTCGAATTTCTTCGTGACCCGGTCGATTTTGACCAGCACCTGCTTAGGTGTCTGGTCGCCCTCGAGGGCTTTCTTATAGGCGCCGGAGGCAACAGCCATTACGTAACTCCCAACAAATTTAGCAGCCCGGCCTTGATGGCCGGGCCTTGGATAGGTGGTCTGGCGAGATTACTTGCCCGTCTTGACCTTGGTCCACGTACGCGTCATCAGACGCTGTATTTTCGGGGGCAGCTCGGTTGAGACGTATGTCTTGTCCAGCACCGCCTGGGTTGGGTAAACCGCTTCGTCGGTACGAATGGACTCATCCATCACCTTGTCGGCCGCCGGGTTAGGGTTGGCATAACCGACATAGTCACTGACCTGAGCGATCACTTCAGGCTTGAGCAGGTAGTTGATGAATGTGTGGGCCTCCTTGACGTTGCTGGAATCCTTGGGGATGGCCAGCATGTCAAACCACAGGGCGCCGCCTTCCTTGGGCACGATATAGGCGATGTTCACGCCTTTTTTTGCATCCTCGGCACGCGCCTTGGCCTGGAATACATCACCGGAAAAACCAATCGCAACGCAGATGTTGCCGTTGGCCAGGTCGGAGATGTATTTGGAAGAGTGGAAGTAGGTGACGTATGGACGCACCGACATCAGGACTTCTTCAGCTTTCTTGTAGTCCTTGGGGTTGGTGCTGTTGGCATCCAGGCCCAGGTAGTTGAGTACGGTAGGCAGCATTTCATCTGCCGAATCCAGGAAAGCCACGCCGCACTTGGTGAGCTTCTTCATGTTCTCGGGTTTGAACACCGCATCCCAGGAGTCGATACTGTCGACGCCCAGCACTTCTTTGACTTTATCGACGTTGTAGCCAATGCCGTTGGTGCCCCACAGGTAAGGCACGGCATATTGATTGCCCGGGTCATTGGCCTGCAGGCGCTTGAGCAGGGCCGGGTCGAGGTTGGAATAATTCGGCAACTGCGCAAGGTCGAGCTTCTGGAACGCACCCGCCTTGATCTGCTTGCCCAGGAAGTGGTTAGACGGAACGACCACGTCATAACCGGTACGCCCGGCCAGCAGTTTGCCTTCCAGGGTTTCGTTGGAATCAAAGACATCATAAATCGGCTTGATGCCGGTCGCGGCTTCAAAATCAGCCAGCGTGTTCGGCGCGATATAGTCCGACCAGTTGTAAATGTGCACCGTGGGTGCCGCTTGTACGCTGACGGCAAGCGTCAAACCAGCTCCGACCAGCAAGGTCTTGCGAAACAGAGATATAGACACGTGATGGTCCTCTAAATAGTTGGGCCTGAGTTGCCCGCGTCATACGGCAGTCGAACCGCCAAAGACAAAACCGGCGCGCAACTTACCCTCGATAAACCTGCACAGCAAAGTTTTCCGCGAATAATTGCCCTAACACCTTGTTTTTCCGACCATTGCGCCGGTTTTTGTGAAACCGGAAGGCCTCAGCCCTCCGGTCTCAATCGCAGCCTTCGGCAGCGGCTACAAGGGGCGAGGCGTTATTTACCGGACTTGATTTTGGTCCAGCTGCGCGTCAGCAACCGCAGGGTGGTCGGCGGCAAATCGCTGATGGCGTAGAGCTTGGCCTTCACTTCATCGGACGGGTAAATGCTCGGGTCGCCCGAGATATCTTTATTCACCAGCGGCGTTGCAGCCTTGTTACCGTTGGGGAAACGCACGCTGTTGGTGATTTCGGCCATCACTTCAGGCTGCATCAGATAATTCATCCAGGCATAGGCGGCGTCGACGTTCTCGGCATCCTTGGGAATGGCGACCATGTCATAGAAACTGCCGGCACCTTCTTTAGGGATCGCGTACTTGAGCTTGACCTTGTCACCGGCCTCTTTGGCGCGGGAAATGGACTGTTCAAGGTCACCCGAGTAACCCACGGCCACGCAGATGTTGCCGTTGGCCAGGTCGGAGATGTACTTGGAGGAATGGAAGTAGCCGACCGAAGGGCGAATCTTCAGGAACAGCGCTTCGGCTTCAGCCAGTTGTTTCTTGTCTTGCGAATCGGTCGGGTAGCCCAGGTAGTGCAGGGCGGCCGGGATCATTTCGGTCGGCGAGTCGAGGAAGCTTAAGCCGCAGCTTTTAAGCTTGGCAGCGTTCTCCGGCTTGAACAGCACGTCCCAGGAATCGATGGTGTCCACGCCCAGCGCGGCCTTGACCTTCTCCGGGTTGTAGCCGATGCCGATGGTGCCCCACATGTACGGGAACGCATGTTTGTTGTCTTTGTCGCTGGCATCGCCAACGGCCTTGAGCAACGCCGGGTCGAGGTTTTTCCAGTTGGGCAGCTTGGACTTGTCCAGCTCCTGGTAAACCCCGGCCTTGATCTGCTTGGCCAGGAAATTGTTGGAAGGCACGACGATGTCGTAGCCGGACTTGCCCGCCAGCAGCTTGGCCTCAAGGGTCTCGTTGCTGTCGAACACGTCGTAGACCACCTTGATACCGGTCTGGTCTTCGAATTTTTTAACCGTGTCCGGTGCGATGTAATCGGACCAGTTGTAGATGTGCAGAACCTTGTCTGCTGCTTGAGCTGCCCCGGCCATCACACCCATCAAGGAGAGGGCGAGAAGGGTCTTGCCAGCTTTTTTAAAACCTGATGCCTTCATCTGTAATGCTCCAATTGTTCTTTTAAACCACCGATTCAGCGACCTGATCTCAAGGTGACTAAAGCCGGCGGCTAGTCTGGCAAGATCCGGGGCAGGCTTTCAAGGGAAGAGCCTTGATTCTTAAGGCTCTGAGCGCAATTGCCTGCTTTAAAACAGCAGTTCTCCTGCGCTCAAAGCCTAGCAGTTAACCTTGCAAAGTTTCCAAGGTCAGATCCAGGCACTTACGCGCCTTGGTCACCAGCTCGTCGATCTCGTCCTTGCTGATCACCAATGGCGGCGAGATGATCATGGTGTCACCCACGGCACGCATGATCAGACCGTTATCAAAACAGAACTGCCGGCAGATCATGCCGACACCACGGCCTTCGTAACGCTTGCGTGTGGCTTTGTCCTGTACCAGCTCAATGGCACCCAGCATGCCCACACCACGCACTTCGCCCACCAACGGGTGATCGTTCAGTTCACGCAGACGCTTTTGCAAATACGGTGCCGTTTCGGCATGCACCTTCTCGACAATTTTTTCTTCGCGCAGGATGCGGATGTTTTCCAGTGCCACGGCGGCGGCTACCGGGTGACCCGAGTAGGTGAAGCCGTGGTTGAAATCGCCGCCCTCATTCAGCACCGCCACCACTTCGTCGCGCACGATCAGGCCGCCCATCGGGATGTAGCCCGAGGTCAGGCCCTTGGCGATGGTCATCATGTCCGGCTTGAGGTCGTAGAAATCACTGCCGAACCACTCGCCGGTGCGACCAAAACCACAAATCACTTCATCGGCCACGAACAGGATGTCGTACTTGGCCAGAATTTCCTTGATGCGTGGCCAGTAGGTGGCTGGCGGCACAATCACACCGCCCGCGCCCTGGATCGGCTCGGCAATAAAGGCACCGACAGTGTCGACGCCCAGTTCGAGGATTTTTTCTTCGAGCTGATTGGCCGCCCAGATGCCGAACTCTTCCGGGGACATATCGCCCCCTTCTCCGAACCAGTACGGCTGCGGGATGTGGGTAATGCCCGGAATCGGCAAATCGCCCTGTTCGTGCATGTAGGTCATGCCGCCCAGGCTGGCACCGGCCACGGTAGAACCGTGGTAGCCGTTTTTGCGGCTGATGATGGTCTTTTTATTCGGCTGGCCCTTGATCGCCCAGTAATGGCGAACCATGCGCAGCATCGTGTCGTTGCCCTCAGAGCCTGAGCCGGTGAAGAACACATGGTTCATGCCTTCAGGTGCGATCTCGGCGATGGCTTTTGACAGTTCAAGGACCGGCGGGTGGGCGGTCATGAAAAACAGGTTGTAGTACGGCAGTTCACGCATTTGCTTGCTGGCCGCTTCAGCCAGCTCGTCACGGCCATAGCCGATGGCAACACACCACAGGCCGGCCATGCCGTCGAGAATCTTGTGGCCTTCGCTGTCCCACAGGTACACGCCCTTGGCGTGAGTGATGATGCGTGGGCCGACTTCTTTCAACTGTTTGAAGTCACTGAACGGTGCCAGGTGGTGATCGTTGCTCAGTTGTTGCCATTCGAGGGTTTGCGGGTTCTTGTTGGTCATACGGCTCTCCTTTAGTCAGTAGAGGAGGGGCGGCGCCTTCCTGGCTCGCCCCTCCAGCGTGTCAGACGGCGAACAGCAGGAATTCCCGCTCCCACGAACTGATGACGCGCTTGAAGTTTTCATGTTCGGCACGTTTGACTGCCACGTAGCCGGTGATGAACTTGGTGCCCAGGTACTTCTCGACCGTCTTGCTGTTTTCCATACGCTCCAGGGCGTCTTCAATGGTCAACGGCAAGCGCAGGTTGCGGCGCTCGTACCCACGGCCCACTACCGGCGCACTCGGGTTGATGCCTTCGACCATGCCGATGTAGCCACACAGCAGGCTGGCGGCAATGGCCAGGTACGGGTTGGCATCGGCGCCCGGCAGGCGGTTTTCGACACGACGGTTCTGCGGCCCGGCATCCGGTACGCGCAAACCCACGGTACGGTTCTCCTCGCCCCACTCCACGTTTACCGGCGCCGAGGTATCAGGCAAGAAACGGCGGAACGAGTTCACATTCGGAGCAAACAGCGGCAACAGCTCTGGAATGAACTTCTGCAGCCCGCCGATGTGGTTCAGGAACAGGTCGCTCATGGTTCCATCTTCATTGGAGAAGATGTTTTTGCCGGTGTTGATATCGATGATGCTCTGGTGCAAATGCATGGCACTGCCAGGCTCGCCGGTCATGGGTTTGGCCATGAACGTGGCGGCGACATCGTGCTTGAGCGCGGCTTCGCGCATGGTGCGCTTGAACACCAGAATCTGGTCGGCCAGGGACAGTGCGTCGCCGTGACGGAAGTTGATTTCCATCTGCGCCGTGCCGTCTTCGTGGATCAACGTGTCCAGATCCAGCTTTTGCAGTTCGCACCAGTCGTATACGTCTTCGAACAACGGGTCGAATTCGTTGGCCGCTTCAATGGAGAAGGACTGACGACCGGTTTCCGGGCGGCCGGAGCGGCCCACAGGCGGCTGCAACGGGTAATCCGGGTCGTCACTGCGCTTGGTCAGGTAAAACTCCATCTCCGGCGCCACGATCGGCTGCCAGCCATGGTCGGCGTAGAGTTTGAGGACCTTTTTAAGCACGTTGCGCGGCGACAGCTCGATCGGGTTGCCCTGCTTGTCGTAGGTGTCGTGAATCACCTGAGCAGTTGGCTCAATTGCCCACGGCACCACAAAGACTGCGTTCTGATCGGGACGGCAGACCATGTCGATGTCGGCCGGATCGAGGAGTTCGTAATAGATGTCGTCTTCGACATAGTCGCCCGTTACGGTTTGCAGCAATACGCTCTCGGGCAGGCGCATGCCCTTTTCGGCAATGAACTTGTTGGTCGGCGAGATCTTGCCGCGAGTAATCCCGGTAAGGTCGGCGATCATGCATTCGACTTCTGTGATCTTGTGGTCTTTCAACCAATCGGTGAGCTGGTCGAGGTTGTTACTCATAAATGCCTCTGGGCTGAGTGTCCTGACTTGAATAAGTCAGGCGTTTACTGACGCATCTGCGTCGCGTTGTGTTGCGCGCCGTCTGCAGGCATCTCCAAATGCCTGGAAGATGGCGAGGTAAATCGGGTTGGAGCTTATCTGCCATTCGGGGTGCCACTGAACCGCCAAAGCAAAAGCCTTGCCGTCTTTGACCGACACGGCTTCGACCAGACCGTCCGGTGCAAGGGCTTCTGCGCGTAAACCGGGGGCCAGGCGATCGATACCCTGGGTATGAATCGAGTTGACCTCGAACTCAGTGGGCAAGCCCAAAGCTGCCAACACTCCGCCCGGCTGGACGTGCATGGCGTGGCTCGGTGCATATTGCACCTCAACAGGGGCACTGGGGTCTTCGCGATGTTCGATAAAACCTTCGACTTCATGCAATTTCTGGTGAAGTGAGCCACCCAGAGCTACATTCAACTCCTGAAAGCCGCGGCAAATGCCGAGCACCGGAACGCCCGCTGCCAATGCAGCACGAATCAGGGGAAGGGTGGTGCGATCACGCTCGGGATCATGCAGCGTGTCTGGTGCGCTGGCGGGGCCGTGATACAAGTGGGGTTCAATATTGGAAGGCGACCCGGTAAAGAGCAGGCCGTCCAGACCGTCAATAATATCGGTTGGATCAATCAGTTCCGCCAGTGACGGAATGATCAGGGGCAAGCCTTTGGCGGCCACTGCAACTGCTCGCACGTACTTATCGCCAGTGATGTGATAAGGATGCAAACCGATCTGCTTGGTGCAGGCGGTGACGCCGATTAACGGCAGGCGTGACATGTAACACCCCGGTATTATTGCTGTTATGGGTTTGAATCGAGCTTAGCCTTGTTCATTTTTTTACACAACACCCCCGTAAAAAATACAACACGGCCCGCTCAAGCCTGCGGGCGCCACCCGTCAAAACAGAACAAATACGCCCCAAAAAGCGTCAAAAATGGCCTTCCGGCGCTTTTTCAGGGCAAAAAAGAGGCTGCTTGACTTCGGTATGCCGTTCGGGTTGACTGAATCCCGTAGCGCTCAATGATTGATATTTTTAACAACAAAGGTGTTGCATCATGTCGGTACCCCCGCGTGCCGTTCAGCTTAACGAAGCGAACGCGTTCCTTAAGGATCATCCTGAGGTTCTGTACGTAGACCTTCTCATTGCGGATATGAATGGTGTGGTGCGCGGCAAGCGCATCGAACGCACCAGCCTGCACAAGGTTTACGAGAAAGGCATCAACCTGCCTGCCTCTCTGTTTGCACTGGATATCAATGGCTCAACGGTGGAAAGCACCGGCCTGGGTCTGGATATCGGTGACGCAGACAGAATCTGTTATCCCATCCCCGACACCCTGTGCAACGAACCCTGGCAAAAGCGCCCTACCGCGCAATTGCTGATGACGATGCACGAACTTGAAGGTGAACCTTTCTTCGCCGACCCTCGCGAAGTACTGCGTCAAGTTGTTACCAAATTTGACGAACTGGGCCTGACCATTTGCGCCGCTTTCGAGCTGGAGTTCTACCTGATCGACCAGGAGAACGTTAACGGTCGCCCGCAGCCACCCCGTTCGCCGATCTCCGGCAAACGCCCGCATTCGACTCAGGTTTACCTGATCGACGACCTCGATGAATACGTCGACTGCCTCCAGGACATTCTGGAAGGTGCCAAAGAGCAAGGCATCCCGGCTGACGCCATCGTTAAAGAAAGTGCCCCGGCGCAGTTCGAAGTGAACCTGCACCACGTTGCCGACCCCATCAAGGCCTGCGACTACGCGGTACTGCTCAAGCGTCTGATCAAAAACATCGCCTACGACCATGAGATGGACACCACATTCATGGCCAAGCCTTATCCGGGCCAGGCGGGCAACGGGCTACACGTTCATATTTCGATTCTGGACAAAGACGGCAAAAATATTTTTGCCAGCGAGGATCCCGAGCAGAACGCCGCATTGCGTCACGCGATCGGCGGTGTGCTCGAGACCCTACCGGCACAGATGGCGTTCCTTTGCCCCAACGTGAACTCCTACCGTCGTTTCGGCGCACAGTTCTATGTGCCCAACTCGCCGTGCTGGGGCCTGGACAACCGTACCGTGGCCATTCGCGTTCCGACCGGCTCGGCCGACTCGGTACGGATCGAACACCGGGTTGCCGGTGCCGATGCCAACCCGTATCTGTTGATGGCCTCTGTGCTGGCCGGTGTTCACCACGGTCTGACCAACAAGATCGAACCGGGCGCACCCGTCGAAGGCAACAGCTACGAGCAAAACGAGCAAAGCCTGCCGAACAACCTGCGCGATGCATTGCGTGAGCTGGATGACAGCGAAGTGATGGCCAAATATATCGACCCGAAATACATCGATATTTTTGTCGCCTGTAAAGAGAGCGAGCTGGAAGAGTTTGAACACTCCATCTCCGATCTCGAATACAACTGGTACTTGCATACCGTGTAAGCGATTGCAGTCCACGAAAAACGCCGCCGGCCTTACAGCCCGCGGCGTTTTTTCATGCTCACAGGTCTACAATGCCGGCTGCCCTTGAGGAGACGCTGATGTCCAGCCGCGCCACACCCCGAAAGCCACGCGCTCGCAGCCAGGGCCGCATCGACACGATACTTGACGCTGCCCGCACGCTGCTGACGGCGCAGGGCGTATCCAGCCTGTCGATTTACAACGTGGCAGAGCACGCACAAATCCCGCCATCGTCGGTCTATCACTTTTTCGCGGGCGTACCCGCGCTCCTTGAGGCGCTGACCGGTGATATTCACGCAGCCTTCCGCGCCTGTCTGCAGGCGCCGATCGAGCATGATGCGTTGAAAGACTGGCGCGATCTTTCGCACATTGTTGAACACCGAATGCTGACGATCTACAACGAAGATGCAGCCGCCCGGCAGTTAATTCTCGCCCAGCATGGCCTTACCGAAGTCACACAAGCCGACCGCCAGCACGACCTTGAGCTGGGGCAATTGATGCACGCGCTGTTTATGCGCCACTTTGAATTGCCAGCACTGCCACAGGACGTGGACGTGTTTGCCCTGGCGATGGAGCTGGGCGACCGCGTGTATGCACGCTCCATCCAGCTGCACGACAGCATCACCCCGCGTATGGCCGAAGAAGGCATGCGCGTGGTGGATGCTTATCTGGGGTTGTATTTGCCGCCGTTTTTGCCGAAACGCAAGAGCCCGACGGTAAACCTGTAGATACTCTGTTGCAGGTCAAGCCCTATTGTGGGAGCGAGCAGGCTCGCTCCCACAGTTGCAGTGTTCATGCCGCTGCGCTCGTCAGCGGCTACACGTCATCCCGCGCTCATCAGAACGGAGCATCACCCAAAATCGTTGCACGGTGCATCACACGGCGGTTCGGACGGTAATCGTCCACGGCGTAATGCTGGGTTACGCGGTTATCCCAAAACGCCACATCGTTCTCCTGCCAGCGCCAGCGAATGGTGTATTCCGGGCGGGTGGCATGGGCAAACAGCAACTTCAGGATCGCTTCGCTCTCTGCTTCAGACAGTTCATTGATGCGCGTGGTGAAACCTTCGTTGACGAACAACGACTTGCGCCCGCTTACCGGGTGGGTGCGGATAACCGGGTGCGACAGCGGCGGGTTATTTTTGCGGGTCTGTTCCCAGCGTGCCAAATCTTCCGGGGTCGAACCAAAGCGCTCCAGCGGGAATGACTTGGTGAAATCGTGGGTTGCGGTCAGCCCATCGAGCAGCACCTGCAACGGTTTCGACAACCCTTCAAAAGCGGCAATACCGGCTGCCCACAACGTGTCACCACCAAAAGCCGGCAGTTGCTTGGCACTCAATACCGCGCCCATGGCCGGGGTTGGCAAAAAGGTCACGTCGGTGTGCCATACCGCGTTGTCACGCACGTCAGTCACGGCGGTGTCCAGCACCAGCACTTCCGGCTGGCCAGGCACGTTGGGGTAGATCGGGTGAATATGCAGGTCGCCAAAATTGGCGGCAAAACGGGCCTGCTGCTGCGGTGTAATCGACTGGTTCTTGAAAAACACCACATGATGTTCAAGCAAGGCTTGCTCGATGGCATCACGGTGCTCAAGGCTCAGCGGTTGAGTCAGGTCGACACCCTCAATCTGGGCGCCCAGGGCAGAGCTAATCGGGGTAATGGTCAGGCTCATGATCTCTCTCTTAATCAGCGCGCCGATTAATCAGCGTCGAGTTCTGTTGTTAGTGAGCCTGGCCGTGCCACGGCACCAGCTTGCGTTGCAGGGCGCGCAGGCCCATTTCCATGGCAAAGGCGATGATGGCTATCACCAGAATCCCCAGTACCACCACATCGGTCACCAGGAACTGCGCGGCGGACTGCACCATAAAACCCAGGCCACTGGTGGCGGCGATCAGTTCGGCGGCCACCAGCGTCGACCAGCCCACGCCCAGACCGATACGCACACCGGTCAAGATATCCGGCAAGGCGCTCGGCAAAATCACATGGCGAATCAACTGCCAGCGCGTCGCACCCAACGACTGCGCAGCACGGACCTTGGCCGGGTCAACGGTACGCACGCCGGTGGCGGTGGCAATCGCGATCGGGGCGAAAATCGCCAGGTAAATCAGCAGCACTTTCGACAGCTCGCCAATACCGCACCAGATCACGATCAGTGGCAAATAGGCCAATGGCGGGATTGGGCGATAGAACTCGATCAGCGGATCGAAAATCCCCCGCGCAATGCGGTTGTGGCCAATGGCGATGCCCACCGGCACTGCTGTCAGAATCGCAAAGCCCAGACCCAGGCCGATACGGCTCAAGCTCGCGCCCAGGTGCTGCCACAGGGTGGAATCCATATAGCCCGTGGTCGCCAGCAGCCAACCTTTTTGCAACACGGCAGAGGGCGGCGGCAGAAACAGGGGTTCAATCAGCCCGGCAGCGGTAACGGCCCACCATACGGCGATCAGGGTGACGAGGGTCAGCACGCTGATCCAGCGTGTGCTCAGGCTGCGCTTGACCGGGCGTGGGGTGTGGGGCGCGGCAACCGGGTTGGCGGCGACTGCTTCATAACTGCTCATGCGCGCTCCTGCCGCTGGGCGGCACCGCGTTGTGAAAACACGCGATCAAGCACGTGCTCACGGGTTTCAATAAAGCGAGGGTCGGACTTGATCGAACGTGCCGATTCGCCGGCGTTGTAGCGCTGGCCAAAATCCAGGCTCAGACGCTCAACAATGCGGCCGGGGTTGGGCGCCAGCAAAATCAGGTCAGTGGCCAGAAACACCGCTTCTTCAATGTCGTGGGTAATCAGAAATACCGGCTTGTCGGTACGTCGGCACACTTGCAGCAACAGTTCCTGCATCTGCTCACGGGTGAACGCATCGAGGGCACCGAAGGGCTCATCCATCAGCAATACGCGAGGGTCGGCAGCCAGCGCGCGGGCCAGGCCCACCCGCTGTTTTTGACCGCCAGACAGCTCCCATACGCGGCGCTTTTCAAAGCCGGACAAATCCACCAGCGAAAGCATTTCACGGGCACGGGCTTCGCGCTTGTCCCGTGGCACACCGGCCAGTTCAAGGCCGAAAGCCACGTTGGCCAGTACGTCTTGCCAGGGCAGCAACACATCATCCTGAAACACCACACCGCGCTCGGCACTCGGGCCGTGGACGGGTACGTTGTCGAGGGTAATTCGACCAGCGCTGGGCTCGACGAAGCCAGCGATCAGGTTCAACAAGGAGGTCTTGCCGCTGCCCGACGGGCCAAGTGCGACCAGCAGTTGCTGTGGCCCGAGGCTGACGGAAATATCCGACAGCACCGGCTCAGCGGCGCCCGGGTACTGTGCGCTGATGCGCTCCAGTGTTAACAAGGCCATGACGGTCGACTCCTCAGCGGCGTTGATTATTGAGTAACAAAAGTGGCGTTGACCGACGGCGCGTAGTCCGGCAGTACAGCGTCGACTTTTTTCTGCTCTTTCAGGAAGGCAGCAGTGTCGGCCAGGGCTTTGGTAGTCGGTGCGCCCAGCAATACCACCTGATCAGCCGCCAACGGGTAGACGTTGCCTTGCAGCAGCAGCGGGATATCGGCCGCCTTGGCGCCCGAGAGCTTCACAACCTTGTCGATATTGCCCTGATTGGCCAGCCAGGCTTTTGGGTCCTTGTGGTAGTCGGCGTAGGCATCCAGAGTCACTTTGGCGAACTGCTTAACGACTTCCGGGTGCTTGGCGGCGTAGTCCTTGCGCACGATCCAGGCATCAAAAGTCGGCGCACCGAGCTTGCCCAGCTCACCGGAAGTGATCAGCACTTTGCCGTTCTCTTTGGCAGTGCCCAAAGCCGGGTCCCATACATAGGTGGCGTCAATATCGCCACGCTTCCAGGCCGCGACAATGGCAGGCGGTGCGAGATTCAGAATCTGTACTTTCGAAGGGTCGATGTTCCAGTGCTTCAATGCAGCCAGCAGGCTGTAGTGACCGGTGGACACAAACGGCACGGCTACTTTTTTGCCGACCAGGTCCTGCGGGCCGTTGATACCGGAGCCGTTGCGGGCGACCAGGGCTTCAGAACCGCCCAACTGAGTGGCGATCAAAAAGGTTTCGACCGGTACGTTACGGGTCACGGCGGCGGTGAGCGGGCTCGAACCCAGGTAGGCAATCTGCACATCACCCGAGGCAATGGCCGCAATGATGTCTGCGCCGTTATCGAATTTGCGCCAGTTGATCTTGGCGTCGGTGGCTTTTTCGTAAGCACCGTCGGCCTGGGCGACTTTGGCCGGGTCAACGGTGGTTTGGTAAGCCACGGTGACATCCGAGCTGGCAGCCTGCGCGAAGAAGCTGGCACCCGCCAGAGACAAAGCAGCCAAAAGGCGTAGGGGAGAGTGCAGTTTCATCAGGTAGCTCCTCGGCAGGTGGCCGGATATCGGCTGGATGCGAGGTTAAATGATCTAAGAATCAGTAAATAAATAACTTTTAAGCATTAGCTTATGTAGTTACGCAACATACAGGCGCGCACCCGCGCCCTAACTGCCAGGGCGTTTTAGCCAGCGGGTGATTAGGTCGAGTGTTTAATAACCAAAGGCTATTAAAAGATTCATGAAATTATGTTTAGAAATTAGACAAAAGACCGATAGCATTCCCACGCGCGCGTGTAGGAGAAACCCTGCTATATGCCTATTTGATCTGAAAAGATCAGAAACAATTCTTTTTAGGTTTATTAAATAGTCATTAACCTGCGCACAAACGACGAATGATTAGACAAAGGTCGTAGCCATGATGGGTTGCGATTGACTTGCCGGTCACCGTCTGGCGCTAATCGCGCATCTGCAGCACCCAGGCATCAGATCCGGGGCTGAGGAACTACAAAAATTAGAAACGCAAAGGAGCAACACAATGCACAAGTCCACCTTGGCCATCGCTGTGGCCGTAGGATTGTTGGCACAACAAGCCAGCGCTGCCGGCTTTATCGAAGACAGCAAGGCCACGCTGAAGCTGCGTAACTTCTATATCAATAACGATAACCGTGACTCGGGCACCAAAGCTGCCGGTGCGCAAAGCAAGACTGAAGAATGGGGCCAGGGCTTCCAGCTGGACTTCACTTCGGGCTTCACCCAGGGCACAGTCGGTTTCGGTATTGATGCCATTGGCCTGTTGGGCGTCAAGCTCGACTCCAGCGCTGGCAAACACGGCAACCCTACCGGCGCAAACTATGGCGGTTCGGTGTTCCCAAGCGATGGCAACCACGCTGTAGACGATTTCTCCAGCCTGGGCCTGACCGCAAAAGCCAAAGTGTCCCAGACCGAACTGCGCATCGGTACCCTGCAGCCTAAACTGCCGGTTATCGTTAGCAACGACGGTCGCATGCTGCCGCAAACCTTCCAGGGTGGCCAGATCACTTCCAGCGAGTTCAAGGACCTGACCTTCACCGGCGGCCAGATCGAGCACGCCAAGGGCCGTAACTCGAGCAACAACGAAGGCCTGTCGATTGCCGGCGCGAACAATTCCATTACGGGCAAGTTCGTTAACAAGTTCTACTACGGCGGTGTGGACTACAAGGTCAACAAAGACCTGTTGTTGCAGTACTACTACGGCAACCTGGAAGATTTCTACAAACAAAACTTCCTGGGCCTGGTTCACAACTGGTCCATCGGTCCGGGCGTGTTGAAATCTGACCTGCGCTACTTCAACAGCACCGACGACGGCAAGAACGGCCACGACTCTGCGTATTACACCACCGGTGATTACGCCAACAGCTCTGCAGGTAGCGGCAAGGGCAAGGTCGACAACAACCTGATCAGCGGCCTGTTCCTGTACACCGTTGAAGGTCACACCTTTGGTGGCGGTTATCAGGTGAGTAACGGCAGCAGCGACTTCCCGTTCCTGAACCAGGGCGACGGTGCATCGGCGTACATCCCTACCGATATGCAGATCTCGAAGTTCGCCCGTGCTGGCGAGCGTACCTGGCAGGCGCGTTACTCGTATGACTTCGCCAAAGTCGGCGTACCTGGCCTGACGGCGGGCGCGGTTTACCTGCGTGGCGACAATATCGACACCTACAACAGCAAAAATGTGCAAACCAGCAATGGCTCTTCCGAGTGGGAACGCGATATCACCGTGGCTTACGTGATCCAGGAAGGCACGCTGAAAAATCTGGGCTTCATGTGGAAAAACGCCATGTGGCGCAACGATATTGCTGGCCAGCGCGACCAGGACGAAAACCGTCTGATCGTGAGCTACTCGATCCCGTTGCTGTAAGCGTGATTTAGTACAAAGTAAGAAAAATCCTGCCCGGCGCAATGCCGGGCAGGGTGTTTACCGAAGACCTCAACGGTCAATTCGCAACACATTAATAGTCGCAGCTCCCTGCCGCTCCCCTTGCCTAAACCAGAACCCACAGTGGCCCCACGCCTGGGCTGCGTCCAATGAAACAGTTTTTAATATCTCTTTTTGTTCTAATCAAATCGATATTTATTCTTTTTAATTAGCTCCAGAGGCAGGCAGAGTGGCTCCATCACGCCCCGCCATTGCCAATAAAAAGGAGCTGCACCATGAGCCTCAGACTCGGCGACATCGCCCCCGATTTCGAACAGGATTCCAGCGCCGGCAAGATCCGTTTCCATGAATGGCTGGGCGACAGCTGGGGCGTGTTGTTTTCGCACCCGGCGGACTTCACCCCGGTGTGCACCACCGAACTGGGCTTCACCGCCAAGCTCAAGGACGAGTTTGCCAAGCGCGGCGTCAAAGCCATCGCACTGTCGGTAGACCCGGTGGATTCGCACCACAAGTGGATCGAAGACATCAACGAAACCCAGAATACCGTGGTCAACTTCCCGATCCTGGCCGATGCCGATCGCAAGGTGTCTGACCTCTACGACCTGATTCACCCCAATGCCAGCGACACCCTGACCGTGCGCTCGTTGTTCGTGATTGATCCGAACAAAAAAATCCGCCTGACCATTACCTACCCGGCCAGCACCGGTCGCAACTTCAACGAAATTTTGCGGGTGATCGACTCGTTGCAACTGACCGACAGCCACAAAGTGGCCACCCCGGCCAACTGGCAGGACGGTGACGAGGTCGTGATCGTGCCGTCGCTCAAGGACGAAGACGAAATCAAGCGTCGCTTCCCCAAGGGCTACCGCGCCGTGAAGCCCTACCTGCGCCTGACGCCGCAGCCGAACAAGTAAAACCAACCTCATACCCTGTGGGAGCGGGCTTGCTCGCGATGATGGCGCCGCGTTTTTTTCTGATACACCGCGCCGATCCCATCGCGAGCAAGCCTGCTCCCACAAACATGCAACCGTGTCTTCAACAGGGTTTTTGGCCGTTTCGACGGCCTTTTTTTTGCTTTCGATTTAACAAAAAGGCATATGCATTTTAAGAATAAACAAATGAATAAATATGATTTATAGATATATAAATCACCTGTTATGGTCTGTTCACTCAAGCGAAAACGCTGACAGCGAATTGCACATATTCATTCAAGGAAACGTCTAGATGCTGGTCGTGACACTCGGAGGAAGCCCAAGCCAACGTTCCCGCTCAGGAGTGTTGCTGGACCACGCCAAACGCTGGCTCAACCAGCAAGGCGTTGAAGTGGTGAGCTATCAGGTACGCGACTTTCCGGCCGAGGACTTGCTGCACGCACGCTTCGACAGCCCGAAAATCATCGACCTGCTGCAACAGATCGAAAACGCCGATGGCCTGGTGATTGCCACCCCGGTGTACAAAGCCTCGTTCAGCGGCGCGCTGAAAACCGTGCTCGACCTGCTGCCCGAACGCGCCCTGAGCCACAAAGTGGTACTGCCTATCGCCACCGGTGGCAGCATCGCCCACATGCTGGCCGTGGACTACGCCCTCAAGCCAGTACTGTCGGCACTCAAGGCCCAGGAAATGCTTCAGGGCATTTTTGCCGAAGACAGCCAGATTGCTTACGGAGAAGGCGGCGCACAAGCGCAACTGGTGCCGATTCTGGAACAGCGCCTGCAAGAGTCACTCGAACAGTTCTACAGCGCCCTGGCGCGACGCCCCAAGCCTCTGGACCCGAGCATCCTCAACGAGCGTCTGGTGACGGCTCGCTGGAGTATCTGAAACAGCATTTTTCCCACCGATAAAAGCTCCACCACCTTACTGATCCGCTAACGGCCCAGCAGGTGCTACCCGAATCCCGAACAACAAAAAAGGAGAGCGCCATGCGCCCTGTCATTTTGCGTCGTGGTCTGGTCGCACTCTTAGCTGCGGCTGTGTCCTTCGGTGCTGTTACCCAGGCTCAAGCCGATACCCTGCGCATCGGTTATCAGAAATACGGCACGCTGATGCTGCTCAAGGCCAAAGGCACGCTGGACAAGCGCCTGGCCGAGCAGGGCGTTGACGTGCAATGGACCGAATTCCCCCGTGGCCCGCAATTGCTTGAAGGCCTGAACGTGGGCTCCATCGACTTCGGCGTGACCGGCGAAACCCCGCCCGTGTTCGCCCAGGCCGCTGGCGCCGACTTGCTCTACGTCGCCTACGAGCCACCAGCCCCCACCAGCGAAGCGATTCTGGTGCCCAAGGATTCGACCATCACCTCGGTCAAAGACCTCAAAGGCAAAAAAGTCGTCCTCAACAAAGGCTCCAACGTGCACTACCTGCTGGTGCGCGCCCTTGAAGACGCCGGCCTTAAATACACCGATATCCAGACCGTGTTCCTGCCCCCCGCCGATGCCCGTGCTGCCTTTGAACGCGGCAGTGTCGATGCCTGGGTAATCTGGGACCCGTACCAGGCAGCCGCCGAACAACAGCTGCAAGCGCGCACCCTGCGTGACGCCAGTGGCATCGCTGATAATCATCAGTTCTATCTGGCTACCAAGCCTTATGCCGAACAGCACCCCAAGGTGATCGAAACCCTGGTCGATGAAGTACGCACTATTGGCGAATGGGCCAAGGCCCACCCCGAGGACGTGACAAAACAAGTCGCACCACTGCTGGGCCTGTCTCCTGAGATCACCCTCACGGCGGTCAAGCGCCAGGGCTACGGCGCACAGTTTCTGACCCCGGAAGTGGTCAACGCGCAGCAAAAAATCGCCGACAGTTTTTACCAGCTCAAGCTGATCCCCAAGCCGCTGGTTGTGAAAGACGTGATCTGGACGCCCCCGGCCAATCTGGCCAAAGCCAACTAACGCTTGCTGCCCCTAATTAGGAGACCACTCCATGAGCCTCAATATTTTCTGGTTCCTGCCTACCCACGGTGATGGCCATTACCTTGGCACCTCCGAAGGCGCCCGCGCCGTTGACTACGGTTACCTGCAACAAGTCGCGCAGGCTGCTGACCGCCTGGGCTTTGGCGGGGTACTGATTCCTACAGGTCGTTCGTGCGAAGACTCATGGCTGGTGGCGGCATCGCTGATTCCGGTAACCCAGCGCCTGAAATTTCTCGTAGCCCTGCGCCCGGGCATTGTGTCGCCCACCGTTGCAGCGCGTCAGGCCGCGACCCTGGACCGCTTGTCCGGTGGCCGCGCCCTGTTCAACCTGGTCACCGGCGGCGACCCGGAAGAGCTGGCCGGTGATGGTTTGTTCCTCAGCCACGAAGAGCGTTATCAGGCCTCGGTAGAGTTCACCCGCATCTGGCGCCGTGTGCTTGAAGGCGAAACCGTGGACTACGATGGTGAACACATCACCGTCAAAGGCGCCAAGCTGCTTTACCCGCCGATTCAGCAACCGCGGCCACCGCTGTATTTCGGCGGGTCTTCGGAAGCCGCACAGGATCTGGCCGCCGAACAAGTGGAAATGGTTCTGACCTGGGGCGAGCCACCGGCTGCCGTTGCAGAAAAAATCGAACAGGTGCGCGCCAAGGCCGCCAAATTGGGCCGCACAGTACGTTTCGGCATTCGTTTGCACGTAATTGTGCGTGAAACCAACGAGGAGGCTTGGAAGGCCGCCGACAAACTGATCTCGCATCTGGACGACGACACCATCGCCCGTGCCCAGGCCTCGCTGTCGCGCTTTGACTCGGTGGGCCAGCAGCGTATGGCCGCCCTGCACGGCGGCAGCCGCGACAACCTCGAAGTCAGCCCTAACCTGTGGGCAGGCGTGGGCCTAGTACGGGGCGGCGCTGGTACGGCGCTGGTCGGGGATGGTCCGACCGTGGCCGCACGGGTTCAGGAATACGCCGACCTGGGCATCGACACCTTTATTTTCTCCGGTTACCCGCACCTGGAAGAGTCCTACCGTGTGGCCGAGTTGTTGTTCCCGCACCTGGATATCGAACGCCCGGAACTGCCAAAAAGTGCAGGCTACGTGAGCCCGTTTGGCGAAATGGTCGCCAATGACATCCTCCCTAAAGCCGCGTCGCAGAGCTGAGGTCGCCATGAGTTCAGGCAAGGCCTCGGGCCTCAAAAATATCGGTCACACCCTGGCGCCCTGGGCCTTGCCGGTCTTGCTGCTGGCAGTGTGGCAGCTGTCCGTGTCAGCGGGCTGGCTGTCGACACGCATCCTGCCCGCCCCCAGTGCCGTGATCACGGCCGGCGTCGAGCTGGTGCGCAGTGGCGAAATCTGGAAACACCTGGCCATCAGCGGCTGGCGCGCCGGGCTCGGCTTTGTGATCGGTGGCAGCATCGGTCTGGCGCTGGGCTTTATCACCGGCCTGTCGAAATGGGGTGAACGCCTGCTCGACAGCTCGGTGCAAATGATCCGCAACGTGCCGCATCTGGCGCTGATTCCGCTGGTCATCCTGTGGTTCGGCATCGACGAGTCAGCGAAGATTTTTCTGGTGGCGCTGGGGACTTTATTCCCGATCTACCTCAACACTTACCACGGCATCCGCAACGTTGACCCGGCGCTGGTGGAAATGGCGCGCAACTATGGCCTGTCCGGTTTCAGCCTGTTCTGGCAGGTGATCTTGCCGGGCGCGCTGCCGTCGATCCTGGTGGTTGTGCGCTTTGCCCTGGGCTTTATGTGGCTGACCTTGATCGTGGCCGAAACCATCTCCGCCAGCTCCGGCATTGGCTACCTGGCGATGAACGCCCGGGAGTTCCTGCAAACCGACGTGGTGGTGCTGGCGATTGTTTTGTACGCAGTGCTCGGCAAACTGGCCGACACCGCAGCCCGGGGGCTGGAGCGCATCTGGTTGCGCTGGCACCCGGCGTATCAAGTGGTTAAAGGCGGTGCAGCATGACAGCTCAACAACCTCCACGTTTGCGCCAGGGCATACCGCTGGCCATCAACGGCTTGCAGAAGGCCTTCGGTGAGCGCCTGGTGCTACGTGATATCAACCTGCATATCCCGGCAGGTCAGTTTGTCGCCATCGTAGGCCGCAGCGGGTGCGGTAAAAGCACCCTGATGCGTTTGCTGGCCGGCCTGGATCAGCCCACTGCAGGCCAGTTGCTGGCCGGTAGTGCGCCCCTGCAAGAGGCCCGTGAAGACACGCGCCTGATGTTTCAGGAAGCGCGTTTACTGCCCTGGAAAAAAGTCATCGACAACGTGGGCCTGGGCCTTAAAGGCGACTGGCGGCCAAAGGCGCTCAAGGCACTGGAAGAAGTCGGCCTGGCCGAGCGCGCCAATGAATGGCCGGCAGCACTCTCGGGCGGTCAGAAGCAGCGCGTGGCCCTGGCCCGCGCCCTGATCCACCAACCGCGCCTGCTGCTGCTTGACGAGCCGCTGGGCGCGCTGGATGCCCTGACCCGCATCGAAATGCAGCAACTGATTGAACGCCTGTGGCGCCAGCATGGTTTTACCGTATTGCTGGTGACCCATGACGTGAGCGAAGCCGTCGCGATTGCCGACCGTGTCATTTTGATTGAAGAAGGCCAGGTAGGGCTGGACCTCACGGTCGACCTGCAACGCCCGCGGCTACGCGGCTCGCATCGCCTGGCGGCACTGGAAACCGAAGTACTGAACCGTGTTCTTGCACTGCCTGGCTCGCCACCTGAGCCGGAACCCGTTGCACCGCTGCCTACGCAACTGCGCTGGGCGCAATAAACCCACTTTCTATCCCAAGACAGGAATCGACACCATGACCATTAAAGCCATCAACGTTCGCAACCAGTTCAAAGGCCACATCAAGGAAATCGTACTGGGCGACGTGCTGTCGGAAATCGACGTACAAACGGCGTCGGGCATCGTGACTTCGGTGATCACCACCCGCTCGGTGAAGGAGCTGGAGCTGGTGGTCGGTAGCGAAGTGATCGCGTTCGTAAAATCCACTGAAGTGTCCATCGCCAAGTTGTAAATCATGGGTGATTCACAGCCCCGAACGGCGTAAGCCCTTCGGGGTTTTTTGTGCCTGAAAATCGCCCTCAAATCTTGGGGGTCATGGCTGTGGCCGCTCATCAGCGATAAACAGCGCAACAAATTCTTGGCCGCCTGAATGCGCTGCTCGGCACAGGCCAGCAGGGCAGATACAGAGGCGCGGGGATCGATCAATAAAACGTGGGAAGCGACGGGATTGTCGGTTTGGGGAACGTACTGGGACATGCTTTAACTCCTAAGAAAAGGAGCCACCTCAATCAGCTTGCACGCAGAAAGAGGGTAGCAATTGAGCGCGGGTGTGCAAGACCGGTCCCAGATAACCCGGCAGACCCGAAGATCTCCCGCGCACAACCGCCATAACGCCGATTGCAGGCGCTGAGCCTACCAAGCGATATGGAAAGTTGAAATCCAATAATTAGGCTTGCACGCCTGATCGCTGATGTTCAGCGATGGAGCGGACTATAGGCAGCCCGCCTGGGGCATCACAATGGGGTAACGCGGGTGAAAGCCCGATCCCACATAAGTGCGCGAAAGGTCTGTAGAAATCGCAGCGCCTGCATCGCGAGCAAGCCCGCTCCCACAGGTTTGACGAGCATCCACACATTGTGAGAACACCCAAAACCTGTGGGAGCGGGCTTGCTCGCGATGGCATCAGCCCGGTGACTCAGGCCATCACAGCAGCCTGAATCACCACCAAACCAATCAGCGCACCAAATGCAAAAACTGCAGATGGCGTTCGTACTGGTCGAGGATATCGTTGATGATCTGCTCTTTGGTGTAGCCCGTCAGGTCGTAGTCCTGGCTGCCTTCGGCCAGATGCACTTCAGCACGGTAGTAACGGCGATTACGCAGTTGCTCCTTTTTGCCAAAGCCACCCCGGGCGAAGGACGGCGTGAAGTAGCCACGCATCTGCACCTGATAGATAAACGGATGTTCATCCCCATGACCGATTTCCAGGCTCACGTTGTCGTTGGCCGGGTCTGGCTGGGTGACAACGTTAAGGCCTTTCTCCCGGAACACCGCACTCACTTCTTCAATCGCCGGGCGCACGGTGGTGTCCATAAAGCGGTACACCTCGTCCCGCGACGGGAAGTGCACGGCCTGGCTCAAACGCTGGCGCCAGCCACCACGACGCGAGTGAGAAACCGGCGCCAGGGAGTGGGTCTGCGCAATCTTCTTCTGCGACTCAAGGTAGAACGCCTTGTGCAGGCCCCACATCATCAGCAGCAAAATCAGCGAGAACGGCAACGAGGTCAGCACTACCGCTGACTTGAGCGCATCGATACTGCCCGAGAACAGCAGCGCACTGGTGACCAGCGCAGTCATCGCGCCCCAGAACACCCGCAGCCATTTCGGGCCGTCTTCGTCCGCGTTATTGCCACGGGCCGAGAGGGTGGACAGCACCACAGTACCGGAGTCAGCCGAGGTCACGAAGAACACGAAGCTGATAAACACCGTCACCGCGATAACGGTCTTGCTCCACGGGTAGGTCTCAAGCAGCAGGTACAGCGTACGCGACGGGTCATCGATAGCCGACTGGCCAAGGGCTACCATGCCGTGGTTGAGCACCTGGTCGATGGCGCTGTTGCCGAAAATAGACATCCACGCCAGGGTAAAGCCCAGCGGAATCAGCAGCACGCCGAACACGAACTCGCGGATGGTCCGGCCACGGGAAATACGCGCAATAAACAGGCCTACAAAGGGCGACCATGCGATCCACCAGGCCCAATAGAACACGGTCCAGCCGCCCAGCCAGTCACTTGGCTTGTCGTAGGCATACACATCGAAACTCTTGGTGGGCAGTGCACCCAGGTAGTCACCGATGTTCTGCACCAGAGTGTTGAGCAAGTGCTGGGTGGGGCCGGCGAACAACACAAACAGCAGCAGGGCACAGGCCAGCAGCATGTTGATGTCGGACATCACCCGCACGCCCTTGTCGACACCGGCAATGGCCACCAGAATCGCGGCGCCCATCATCAACGTGATCAGGCCCACTTGCACCCATTGGGTATGGGGCATGCCGAACAGGTAGTCGAGGCCGGAATTGAGATGCAGCACCCCAAAGCCCATGTCGGCGCCCAGACCGAATACCGTGGCAATGATACCGAAACCATCCACCGCATAACCGATGGGGCCGTTGATGCGCTTGCCGATCAGCGGGTAGAGCGCCGAGCGCAGCGCCAGCGGCAGGTTATGCCGGTAGGCGAAGTAGGCCAGTGCCATGCCGACGAACGCGAACACACCCCAGCCGTGCAGGCCCCAGTGCAGGAACAGCAGCTGCATGCCCTGGCGCGCAGCCTCGGCATTGCCGGCCGGGCCCTGCGGCGGGTTGAGCATATGGGTGAGGGGTTCGGACACACAGAAGAAAAATAGCGTGATGCTGATCCCGGCGGCGAACAACATGCCCGCCCAGGACAGGTAACTGAACTCGGGTTCGTCGTGGTCGGCACCGAGCTTGATCTTGCCGTAGCCGGACAAGGCGGTGACGACCACGAAGATCAGATACAGGGTCATCGCTAACATGTAGTACCAGCCGACCGTGTTGGCCGCCCAGTTTTGTGCGGCCAGCAGCCATTCGCCGGCAGCGGCAGGCATGGCGATGACCACCACACCGAAGATCAGGATAAACGCGGCGGCAAAGTAGAACACCGGCGGGTTCATGCGGATCGAGGACGTCTCGGACGTGATCGGTACACTCATTGGATGTGCACCTTATAGAGGTAAAACGGGATCAAAAAGAGCGGATTCGGCAAGGGTTAGCCTCCTGTTGTGAGCGGGCAGCGGACCACCGGTTTAACTTGAACAAGCATTCAAGTTAAACATGGATGGCCTTTCAGCACTAATCGCTGCCCGCAGCTGCACGCCTGATACGTTAGCTCATGGCAAGGTATGACACATGGCCATGATCATCGTTCAGCCGTTATAGCGTGGGGCTATCAGGGGAGGCGGGGGTGGTTGAAGGAGAAAGATTTTATGGCCGTGAAAAAAATTTCAAATCCAGGCAAATGCCGGATGACATCAAGCAAAACATCAGCAAAACCGCCGCCCCAACTCACGCATGCTCATTTCATATTTTCAGGGCTCAAGGATCAATCCTCAGTCGCCCCCCACCGCCACTGTAATGTCCGCCATTGTCGTACCCGGCGGCTGTAGTTGGTGGCCGTCCGCCACCTCCGCGGCGTCTTCGACGGCGGGCAGGTGGTTGTGTTGGCATCTGGACAGGAGGTAATGGCATTACAATCTTTGGAGGAGGAGAGGTGGGGGCAGGTGCGGGGTAATAGGGAACCACTGGCTTGCCAAAAATATACGCCTTAACTTGTGTTATCGAGCCGCCAAAAATCTTAACCAGTTTGGCTGATCCTAACTTAACGATGGCGCCAGAGTTTTCAATAGACTCAATGCGTCTGATCCAACGAGCAGCCATTTGTCGGCCCTCACTGGAAGCTGAAATAGACGCAATATGCATAAAAATATAAGTCTCTGCCGCAAGCTCCAACTCGGCCTGAGTATTACCGGCCGAGTCCAGCACCCGCTGCCAATATTCTTCGCGTTTACCCTCCGGTAAAATAGTAAATACGGAGTTAAGCGTCCATGCATCTGCTGTGTAGCCAGCAGAGATAAATACATCACTATGAAACTTCCAAACTTCTTGATAATTAATATCTCGAACTACTTCCAGCTGTTCGTCTTCAATTTGACTTTTCAACACCTTCAAATACTCACTCGCCATTTCGCGGAGTATTTCTTGAGTTTTACTTTCATCAACAGGCATACCTTGAGCGGCAGCAACCTCCTTCATATAGTTCATCGCCACTATCCCGGCAACTGTGTTTTGCTCTGCAACACCTAACGCCAAAGTCGCATAGGTATATCCTTTCCCACTCAGATAGTGATACAGAAAACCTGGATTTGTTTCACGCAAATAACCTTCAGCGAACTTTAAATTTCCTGAGTCTAGTTTCCCAACATAAATCAACCTTCATTATTTTTTGTGAACATCAATAAATTGATCAATATCTCTTTTTATAATTTTCCAATTTGAGACCATGTAAGCTTGATAATAAATACTCACCGTCGAGCCGATACCATCGTTAATCCACTTTTGATCACAGGTATAGGGTTCATCTTCACGCATGAACTTGCACTCTATAATGACCTGCTCCGCAGCCTTGGCATCAGTCCAATAGAGCGAGACTCTGCCTTGGCCTATATAGCCTGAGTCGGTTGCATTTAATTCATAAAACAACCCTAACGCTTCATCAAAGTTGTCTCGCTGATCATCGGAAACTTTACGCTGCCTAATTATGAAATCGATCATAGAGGCTGCATTGACCTCACGAGTTGGACTTGGGTACAGAGACACACTGATAAATCCAGGGCGGATCTCCATACTGTAAGCAGGCTCCATGCTAGGCCATAACAACTCGAACCCCAAACTAACTAAATTTGCATCACACCCCTTTTTATTATTTATAAACCCCTTTTCCCAAGAGCTTTTCCCTTCATACTCTGGCCAAAAAAACATATAAGCTCTGGAAATTTCAAATACTGTTCCCGATAATTTTCCACACGCCAGGGCATAGGTTCGTTCATGAGGTTGCTTGCCGTCTATAATCCAGAACCAGTGAAAACTGGAAGCAATAACTACCAGCTACGACTTAACCAGTGCCGACCATACATAGAGATAAATAAGTGCTAAAAACGGCATAACAATAAACATGGCTTAATCTTCTCGCACCGTCAGCCCCGAACATGCGATATTAAAAATCTTATATATCGTGCATATTCAAACGTTAGACCCGGTATCAAAATATAACCACAGCGAAGCCGCCGTACTTAATCTCGGATATTTCCGTAACTAATAATTTTATGTAGGGGAGGGTTAAACCGGGCGCAAAATTGCGCGCCCCCGTTTAAAAAACAGACAAATCCAGCGGCCGAATCGCGCCCATCCAGATTGCATGGTCGGTGTGGTCCAGCAGGTCATTGCCGGTATCGGGATGCATAAATACCACCAGCCCGTGCCGGTAGAGCGCCAGCCACGGCAGGACGATGCCGATCAGTTCAGGGCCGAAAGCCAGTTGGCAGCTCCAGTCCGGGTGCGGCCCCACCGGGCGCTCGTGGACGCGGCCCATGGTGACGCCAAACAGTCGCCTGGCCTCTTCGCACAAGGCGCGCGCCTGATCGATGGTCGAAGCGTCGAAGTAGACATGGGCGTGGTAGCCCTTGATTCGCTGCATAAGTACCTCTTGCCCTCACCCCGCCCTCTCCCGGAGGGAGAGGGCTGCTTTAAAGCGCCAGCAACCGGCGCAATTCAGCCAGCGCCGGTGCAGTATCCGGACGCACCCCGCGCCACAGATAAAACGCCTCGGCGGCCTGTTCGGCCAGCATGCCCAAACCATCCATCACCTGACCCGCGCCATGCCCGCTGGCCCACACGCAAAACGGCGTCGGCTCCTTGCCATACATCATGTCGTAGCACAGGGTTTTACCCGGCTCGATCAGGCTGCTGGCAATGGGGGGCAGTTCGCCGCTCAGGCTGGCCGAGGTGGCATTGATGATAAGGTCGACCGGCTCGTGCAGCCAGTCAAAACCGCTTGCAGCCACCGGGCCCAGGTCGCTGAACAACTCGGCCAGCAACTCGGCTTTTTCAACGGTGCGGTTGGCGATGGTGACCGAGGCCGGCCCTTCAGCCAGCAGCGGCTCCAGCGCACCCCGCACCGCACCGCCCGCGCCCAGGATCAGGATGCGCTTACCCTTGAGGCTGAAACCGGCATTGACCGTCAGGTCGCGCACTAGCCCTGCACCATCGGTGTTGTCCCCCAGCAAAACGCCATCGGCCAATTTGCTCAGGGTGTTGACCGCTCCTGCTCGCTGGGCCCGAGCTGTCAGTTGATCCGCCAGGCGGTAGGCGTCTTCTTTGAAGGGCACTGTCACATTGGCGCCACGCCCCTGCAGGAAAAACTGCGTTGCGCAGCCAGCAAAATCATCCAGTGGTGCCAGCAAGGTGTCGTACTGCATGGCCTGGCCAGTTTGCTCGGCAAACAGGCGATGCAGCACCGGGGATTTGCTGTGGGCAATCGGGTTACCAAAAACAACGTAACGGTCCATCAGGCAAGCTCCTCGGGCAGTGTCAGGCGTTGGCCAACCAGTCGCGGTCTTGCAGGAAGTAATCCGTCAGGCGCGCTTCCGGGCTTTCCGGTTCCGCTTTCCAGTCATAAGCCCAGCGCACTTGCGGTGGCAGGGACATCAGGATCGACTCGGTGCGACCGCCCGATTGCAGGCCAAACAGGGTGCCACGGTCATAGACCAGGTTGAATTCCACATAGCGTCCACGGCGGAATTCCTGGAACTCACGCTGCTGGGCAGTGTATTCGTCGTTTTTGCGGCGCTGAACGATCGGCAGGTAGGCGTCGATATAGGCATCACCAATGGCGCGAATAAAAGCGAAACAGGTGTCGAAATCCCACTCGTTCAGGTCATCAAAAAACAGGCCGCCAATACCACGGGGCTCATTGCGA
This sequence comes from Pseudomonas bubulae, assembly GCF_900618535.1. Taxonomy (GTDB): domain Bacteria; phylum Pseudomonadota; class Gammaproteobacteria; order Pseudomonadales; family Pseudomonadaceae; genus Aquipseudomonas; species Aquipseudomonas bubulae. The sequence goes on from NZ_UYJA01000004.1 coordinate 472,765, forward strand.
TGCTTGATATGGAAGTAGGTGTCGCACCACGCCTTGTAGCGCGGGTACACATCGGCACCAAATGGCGCACAGGCCTGCTCGGCCACGCGGTGCCAGTGCACGCAGTCTTCTTCAACGCCATAGTAAGGGGTGAGGTCAAAGCCGCCACCGAACCACCAGACCGGTTCTTCGCCTTCTTTCTCAGCGATAAAAAAACGCACGTTGGCGTGGGACGTTGGTACATGCGGGTTGTGCGGGTGGATCACCAGCGACACACCGAGGGCTTCAAAGCCACGGCCCGCAAGTTCAGGGCGATGAGCACTGGCCGACGGTGGCAGGCCGCTGCCGAACACATGGGAAAAGTTGACCCCGCCTTTCTCGATGACGTGGCCGTTTTCGATTACACGGGTACGACCGCCACCACCCGCCGGGCGCTCCCAGGCGTCTTCAACGAACTGGGTGCCGCCGTCTTCCGTTTGCAATGCGTTGCAAATGCGGTCTTGAAGGTCGAGCAGGTAGGCTTTTACAGCCTCGGTGCGAGTAGTCATGACATCACCTTAAATCGGGCAAAGCGACGCGGCGTGCGGGGCCGGCGGCAAAGGGGGGCTAGCATAACACCGCACTCCGGCTCACCGCAGTTGACGAAGATCACGCTTCAGCGTTGGATGGTGGCTTCGTGAAATGAGCGAGGACAGTGCAGATGGCAAAGCGTATCCAGTTTCGGGCCCACGGCGGCCCTGAAGTGCTTGAGTATGTCGATTACCAACCCGCCGAGCCGGGCCCACAGCAAGTTCGGGTGCGCAATCAGGCCATCGGTCTGAATTTCATCGATACCTATTACCGGGGTGGCTTGTACCCGCTGGCTGAACTGCCGTCCGGGCTGGGCAATGAAGGTGCGGGGATCGTTGATGCGGTGGGCAGTGACGTGCGCAACGTGAACGTCGGCGATCGCGTCGCTTACGGCACCGGGCCGCTGGGGGCATACAGTGAACTGCACGTTTTGCCTGCAGCCAATGTGGTGAAACTGCCCGAGGATATTTCCTTTGAGCAAGCCGCCGCAGTGATGCTCAAGGGCCTGACAACCCAGTACCTGCTGCGTCAGACCTACGAACTCAAAGGGGGTGAAACCATCCTGTTCCACGCTGCTGCAGGCGGGGTAGGTTCGATTGCCTGCCAATGGGCGAAAGCCTTGGGCGTGAAATTGATCGGCACGGTCAGCTCAGCCGAAAAAGCCGCCCACGCCAAAGCTCTGGGCGCGTGGGAAACCATCGACTACAGCCACGAGGATGTTGCCAAGCGTGTACTGGAATTAACCGACGGCAAGAAGTGCCCGGTGGTTTACGACGGTGTAGGCAAGGACACCTGGCTAACGTCACTGGACTGCGTAGCACCACGTGGGCTGATGGTCAGCTTTGGTAATGCTTCAGGCGCGGTAACGGGAGTCAACCTGGGGATCTTGTCGCAGAAGGGCTCGCTGTATGTCACTCGACCGACGTTGGCGTCCTACGCCAATAGCGCCGAAAACCTGCAAGCGATGGCCGATGAGCTGTTTGCGATGATCCGCAGCGGTGCAATCAAGGTTGATATCAGCCAGCGTTTTGCGTTGGCTGATGCGGCCAAGGCGCAGACGGAACTGTCGGCGCGCCGAACCACGGGATCGACGATTTTGTTGCCTTAAAACAAATTCGTAGCAGCTGCCGTAGGAACGAGGCTGCGTTCGGCGGCGCAGCCGTCGTAAAACCAGACACTGTGGTCGTTCAGAAAAATCTCGGACTCAGGTTTTACGATTGCTTCGCAACCGGACGCAGCCTCGTTCCTTCGGCAGCTGCTACAAGATCGGTTGGGCTGCAACTCATTACGCCGGGCGTACGATTTTGCCGCTAGCCAGGTCGCGGATCAGGCTCGGGTTTTTACGTCCACCCAAGTTGCCACCCAACACATGGTCGATTTGCCCACGGAAATACTGCTCCACTTTCAAGCGAGTACGCGCTGCCGGCAAACCTGCCGGGTTGGCTGAAGTCGAGACAATCGGCCCCACCAGCGCGCACAGTTCGCGCACCAGCGGGTGATCGCTCACGCGCAGCGCCACCGTATCGTGTACCCCGGTGATCCACTCGGGCAGCAAGCCCTGATGCGGCACCAGCCAGGTGTTCGGCCCTGGCCAGGTACTGGCCATGCGGTCGATCCACTCCTGGGGGAAGTCTTCAAACAGGAAGTCGAACTGGTGAATGTTGTCTGCCACCACAATCAGACCTTTATCCACAGGCCGCGATTTGATCGCCAGCAGCCGCTCGACCGCGTCTTCATCCCATGGGTCGCAGCCCAGGCCCCAGACCGCCTCGGTCGGATAGGCAATCACCGCGCCTGCGCGAATGGCTCTTGCAGCTTGTTGGACGCGCCAGGTGCTGATCATTGAATGTCTCCAGATATGTGCTGCGCGCAGTGTACTTAGCTGGCGCGAGCAAACCAACGCCCACCCTCGAGTACAACATGCCCCGCCAGTTCAAGCTCGGTCAGAGTAGCCAGCAATCGGGGCAAATCCCAACCGCTGATATTGGCCAATGCTTCGCTGGTATAGGGCGCTGCCTGCAACAATTGCACTAATGGATGACAGCTTGGAGTAAACATTTCTGTTGTGGGCAACGGCATCGAGCGCCAGCCACGCAGGCCTTCGAGAATGTGCTCAACGGTCTCGACAAGCGTAGCGCCATCACGGATCAACTGATGGCAGCCACGCGCCCCAGGGTGGTGGATGGAACCGGGCATGGCGTACACCTCGCGCCCCTGCTCTGCGGCGAGACGGGCAGTAATCAGCGAGCCGCTGGACACGCTGGCCTCGACCACCAGCACGCCAAGGGACAAACCGCTGATAATGCGGTTACGCCGCGGGAAGTTGGCGGCTTGGGGCCCGGCGTCCAGAGGAAACTCCGATACCACGGCGCTACCGTTGCAAATCATTGCGTCTGCCAATGCCCGATGGCGCTGTGGATAAAGTTTTTCCAGGCCCGTCCCCAAAACCCCCACTGTCTGCCCGCCAACGTCCAGAGCAGCCTGATGCGCTGCGCCATCAATCCCCAGCGCCAGCCCGCTGGTAATCACAAAACCGGCGCCAGCCAGGCTGCGGGAAAAGGCGGTCGCGGTGTCCAGCCCAGGCCTCGAAGCGCGTCGGCTACCGACCATCGCCAACTGCGGTTTTTCCAGAGTTGACGGCTCTCCCGCCACGAATAACAGCGGCGGGGCATCGCTCAATTCGCTTAACAGCGCCGGGTAATCGGCCTGATCATGCAGCAGCACATGGTGTCTGGAGCGCTCAAGCCAGCGCAATGCAGCGCTGGCACCCTCACGGACTTCAGGGCTGCGCCGCGCCTGGGCACACCCCTCGGGCAGCCCCAGGGCACGCCAGGCGCTGGCAGGTGCGCTGAGCGCTGAACTGGCCGAACCAAAGGCTCTGAACAGGCTGTAATAACGCCGTGGCCCAACGTCGGGCAAACGGTGCAAACGCAAGCGGGCCTCCAACTCTGCTGGGGATATTTCTGAGGGTGGCATAGGATCATCCTTGATCGGTTATTCCATCTGGCTGTAAGGAACAAGCTGTGGATAACTCTGTTGACAAGTTGTTTGGCTAACGATGAAAAGTACCGGGTTGAGCCCCTTGGCAGAACTTGAAACGCCAATGGGAAACCCAACATTAGTTGAACGTCGCCTGGAGGCCGGGCAGGTTGGTTTCAAATTGAGACATGCACAGGTGCAGCCCGGCAGCTAGTCGTTTCATCCGTGGGTGAATCCCTTTATTATGTGCTCTCGCGTGAAACGCCTGAGCCCGAGCGGGCTCTCTCTGAAGGAGACGTTTTGCACAGGTTGCTCGAGTCCCCAGGACCCACCTGACAACCGTTTTTGAATCTTTCACACAGTGCACCAAACAAACTTATGGCTATTTTGAACATCCTCGAATTCCCAGACTCGCGTCTGCGTACCATCGCCAAACCCGTGGCGGTTGTGGACGACGAAGTCCGTCAGTTGATCGATGACATGTTTGAAACCATGTACGAGGCGCCAGGTATCGGCCTGGCCGCGACCCAGGTCAACGTGCACAAACGCATCGTGGTCATGGATCTGAGCGAAGATCGCAGCGAACCGATGGTGTTTATCAACCCCGAGTTCGAGATCCTGTCCGACGAGATGGGCCAATACCAGGAAGGCTGCCTGTCGGTACCGGGTTACTACGAGAACGTTGATCGCCCGCAGCGCGTCAAGATCAAGGCGCTGGACCGTGACGGCAAACCTTTCGAAATGATCGCCGAAGGCCTGTTGGCGGTGTGCATTCAGCATGAGTGCGACCACCTCAACGGCAAGCTCTTCGTCGATTACCTGTCTACGCTCAAGCGCGACCGGATCAAGAAGAAACTGGAAAAACTGCACCGCCAGAACGCTTGATCGGCATAAAACGCACAACACTCCCGAACTGGCAGGGACCCGATGTGGGAGCGGGCTTGCTCGCGATCGGGCCAACACGGTTCTGCTGATACACCGGGTAGCCCTCATCGCGAGCAAGCCCGCTCCCACATGAAAATGAGCCAGCCGGTCCGTTCGCTGGCTCATTGCCGTCAGTTCCCGCGCCCCCCTATTCCAAGTGAGTATTCCATGACTGAGCCACTGCGCATCGTCTTTGCCGGCACCCCAGAATTCGCCGCCGAACACCTCAAGGCACTGCTAGACACGCCTTACGAGATCGTCGCGGTCTACACCCAGCCGGACCGTCCGGCAGGGCGCGGGCAAAAGCTGATGCCAAGCCCGGTCAAACAGCTGGCGCTGGAGCACAACATCACAGTGATGCAGCCACCCACCCTGCGTGCCCCTGAGGCCCAGGCCGAACTGGCTGCACTCAAGCCGGACCTGCTGGTGGTGGTGGCCTACGGCCTGATCCTGCCGCAAGTGGTGCTGGATATTCCGCGCCTGGGCTGCATCAACAGCCACGCCTCCTTGCTGCCACGCTGGCGCGGAGCAGCGCCGATCCAGCGCGCCATCGAAGCCGGCGACAGTGAAAGCGGAGTGACCGTAATGCGTATGGAGGCGGGTCTGGACACCGGCCCCATGCTGCTCAAGTCCGTGACCGCAATCACCGCCGATGACACCGGCGGCAGCCTGCACGACCGCCTGGCCGAACTGGGCCCACCGGCCGTGATCCAGGCCATTGCCGGTCTGGCGGCGGGGACGCTGCAAGGTGAAGTCCAGGATGACAGCCTGGCGACCTACGCCCACAAGTTGAACAAGGACGAAGCGCGCATCGACTGGAGCCGCCCGGCCGTTGAGCTGGAGCGCCTGATCCGCGCCTTCAACCCGTGGCCGATCTGCCACAGCACGCTCAATGGCGAAGCCCTCAAAGTACTGGCCGCAAACCTGGCTGACGCTCAAGGTGCACCGGGACAGATTCTCGCCGCCAGCAAGGACGGCCTGATCGTGGGTTGCGGTGAAGGCGCCTTGTGCCTCACACGCCTGCAATTGCCTGGTGGCAAAGCGCTGAACTTCAGTGATTTTTTCAACAGCCGCCGTGAGAAATTCGCCGTCGGTACAGTTTTGGGTGCCGCACAATGAATCCTCGTCTGGCCGCCGCCAAAGCCCTGACTGCCGTGCTCAACGGCAAGGCATCGCTCAACAGTTCGTTGCCGCTGCAACTGGACAAGGTTGAGGTACGTGACCGCGGTCTGACCCAGGATCTGGCCTTCGGCACCGCGCGCTGGCAGCCACGCCTGTCGGCGCTGGCCAACAAGCTGCTGCAAAAACCGTTCAAGGCCGCCGACGCTGACGTCGAGGCATTGCTGCTGGTCGGTTTGTATCAACTGCTCTACACCCGCATTCCGGCCCACGCCGCCATCGGCGAAACCGTAGGTTGCGCCGACAAACTGAAAAAGCCGTGGGCCAAAGCCCTGCTTAACGCCGTATTGCGCAATGCACAGCGAGAAAGCGAAGCCTTACTGGCTGAGCTGGAGCGTGACCCGGTGGTGCGTACTGCGCACCCACGCTGGCTGCAAAAATCCCTGAAGGCTTTTTGGCCTGAGCAATGGGAAGCCATCTGTGCAGCCAACAATGCGCACCCGCCGATGATCTTGCGGGTCAACCGTCGCCATCACAGTCGTGATGCGTATCTGCAGTTGCTGGTCGAGGCAGGGATCGAAGCTCAACCTTGCACCTTTAGCCAGGACGGCATCGTGCTGGCTGCGGCCTGCGATGTACGCAATCTGCCAGGCTTTGCCGAAGGCTGGATCAGTGTCCAGGACGAAGCCGCCCAGCTGGCTGCCGATTTGCTCGATCTGGCCCCGGGCCAGCGTGTACTCGACGCCTGCTGCGCCCCCGGCGGCAAGACCTGCCACATCCTGGAAGTCGAGCCCAAGCTCGCCGGCGTGGTAGCCGTGGACCTGGAAGCCAAGCGCCTGGTGCGCGTTCGCGAGAACCTTGAACGTCTGGGCCTGAGTGCCGAGTTGATTGCGGCTGACGGCCGCGATACCGCAACCTGGTGGGACGGCAAACCTTTCCAGCGCATTTTGCTGGATGCGCCTTGCTCAGCAACGGGTGTTATCCGCCGTCATCCAGACATCAAGCTGACCCGCCAACCGGACGACATCGCCGCACTCGCCACCCTGCAAGGCGAACTGCTGGACGCGATGTGGCCAACCCTGGAAGTCGGTGGCATCTTGCTTTACGCCACCTGTTCGACGCTGCCGACCGAAAACACCGAGGTGATCGAAGCGTTTCTGGCCCGGACACCGGGTGCCCGCGAGCTGGATATCGCCGGTCAGTTCGGTATCAAACAACCCCACGGCCGCCAGTTGCTGGCGCAAGAAGGTGGGCATGACGGTTTCTATTACGCCAAACTGATCAAGATCGCTGCCGCACGCAGCTAACGGTTCCAGGAAATGACGGCATGAAAATCATCATCCTCGGCGCAGGCCAGGTCGGCGGTACGCTGGCAGAACATCTGGCCAGCGAAGCCAACGACATCACCGTGGTCGACACCGATGGCGAACGCCTGCGCGACCTGGGTGACCGCCTCGACATCCGCACCGTGCAGGGCCGCGCCTCGCTGCCCAATGTGCTGCGCCAGGCGGGTGCAGATGACGCCGACATGCTGGTGGCCGTGACCAACAGCGACGAGACCAATATGGTCGCGTGCCAGGTGGCCTACACGCTGTTTCACACCCCGACCAAAATCGCCCGTGTTCGAGAAGCGGCTTATCTGACACGCGGCGAGGAGTTGTTTGATAACGACGCCATCCCGGTCGACGTGCTGATCAGCCCCGAGCAGGTGGTCACCAACTACATCAAGCGCCTGATCGAACACCCCGGTGCTTTGCAGGTGATCGACTTTGCCGAGGGCAAGGCGCAGTTGGTCGCGGTCAAGGCGTATTACGGTGGCCCGCTGATTGGTCAGCAATTGCGCCAGCTACGCGAGCACATGCCGAATGTGGATACACGAGTCGCGGCGATTTTCCGACGCGATCGGCCAATTACACCCCGTGGCGATACCATCATCGAGGCTGACGACGAAGTATTTTTCATCGCCGCCAGAGCCAATATTCGCGCAGTAATGAGCGAAATGCGCCGCCTTGACGAAAGCTACAAGCGTATTGTCATTGCTGGCGGCGGACAGATCGGCGAGCGCCTGGCCGAGGCCATTGAAAGCCGTTACCAGGTCAAAATCATAGAGATGAATCCTGCACGTTGCCGCTATTTGTCCGACACGCTCGACAGTACAGTTGTGCTGCAAGGTAGCGCCTCGGACCGCGACTTGATGCTCGAAGAGAACATCGCCGATGCCGACGTGTTCCTGGCCCTGACCAACGATGACGAGGCCAATATCATGTCCTCGCTGCTGGCCAAGCGCCTGGGCGCGAAGAAGGTGATGACCATCATCAACAACCCGGCCTATGTGGACCTGATCCAGGGTGGCGAAATCGATATCGCCATCAGTCCGCAGCTGGCCACCATCGGCACCTTGCTGGCCCACGTACGCCGAGGCGATATCGTCAGTGTGCACTCACTGCGCCGCGGTGCGGCGGAGGCCATCGAAGCCATCGCCCACGGTGACTCCAAGTCGAGCAAGGTGATTGGCCGCAGCATCGGTGAAATCAACTTGCCACCGGGGACCACGATTGGCGCGATCATTCGCGACGAAGAAGTGCTGATCGCCCACGACTCTACCGTCATCAATGCCGGCGACCATGTGATCCTGTTCCTTGTGGATAAAAAGCATATTCGCGACGTAGAGAAGCTGTTTCATGTGGGCTTGAGTTTTTTCTAAGGAGTCAGGGATGCTGGAATCACTGGAAAAGATGCTCGCCAAGGGTGTGGATAACTCATTGCTGCGCTTTGGCCTGGGCAAGGGCTATCTGGACCTTGGGGATAACTTGAAAGCGGCGGAGCATCTGCAGCGTTGCGTCGGCTTTGACCCCAAGTATTCGGCGGCCTGGAAGCTGCTGGGCAAGGCGCAGCTGGCGGCGGGGGATCGTGCGGCAGCGCGGGCGGCATGGGAGCAGGGGATTGCAGCGGCTCAGGCCCATGGCGACAAGCAGGCCGAGAAAGAAATGACGGTGTTTTTGAAGAAGCTGGATAAGTCGCAGTAATTCATCCAGCTTCATATTGGGAACTTGATGCGGGAGCGAGCCTGCTCGCGAAGATCGTTAGATAATCGCGGCGCTTGTGAAACCTTCGCGAGCAGGCTCGCTCCCACGGGATGCATGTTTGGTCAGTACCAGCGCGCCTCACCCGGCGGACGCTTCTTGAAGCGCTTCATGCTCCACATGTACTGGCTCGGGTACGCCCGCACATACTTCTCGACCACCTTGCTCATGGCCGCGCACGAGGTCGCCGTATCGGTGCTGTACATCTCTTCGGGCGCCGCTTCCAGAATCACTTTGAAACCCGAACCGTCGGGCAAGCGCAATGCGTGGAGGAACACGCCCACCGCTTTGCCGCCCGCCAGCATATTGGGCACAAACTTGCTGGTCAGGGCCATCGTGCCGAGGAACGGCACAAAAATACCGGCCGACTCAGCGGGCTCCGGATCTGCCGGAATGCCCACCTGACCACCTTTGCGCACCTCCTTGATCACGCTCAGGATGCCTTCTTTGGTCGATGCCGCCACGCGGTTGCCCAGCTGAACGCGTTGCTTTTGCAGCAATTCATCCACAGCCTTGAGCTTGGGCGGGCGGTAAAAAATGATCGGCTTGCACTGGCTGCAATAGAAGTGGTTGAGCACTTCCCAGTTGCCCAGATGGCTGGTGATGCCTACCACGCCCTTGCCTGAGGCCAGGGCGTCCTTGAGCACGTCCAGACCTTCGACTTCACGCACCAGGTCAATCGAACGCTGGGCCGGCCAGATCCAGGCGCACGCGCTCTCGGTCAGGCTTTTACCGATGTCCTTGAGGCTCTGGCCCACGAGTTGCTCACGGGCGACCGGGTCCATTTCGGGGAAGCATTTGGCCAGGTTGATCCGCACCACATCGCGCGAACGATTAGGCAGTTTCCACATCAACCAGCCAATGGCCGAGCCCACGCGTTGCACCGCGCTCCACGGGAGCATGGCAAACAATCGCAAAGCCCCGACCAGCAAGGCGCCTTTAAACTTTTCCACAGAATAATCTCTCGAAAGCACTCGTAGCAGCTGCCGAAGGCTGCGTCCGATTGCGAAGCAATCGTAAATGCTGAGTGCTTGATTTTACTGACACATCGCAGGGCCTGACTTCACGACGGCTGCGCCGCCGGACGCAGCCTTCGGCAGCTGCTACGGGTTATGCGTGTGGCGAAAAAAGACATTCTAACCGCCGTTGGCCAGTTCCGCGTAACGGTCGCAATACGTGGCATGGTCCATAACCATGCCGCTGGCCTGCATAAAGGCGTAGCAAATGGTCGGGCCGACGAACGTAAAACCGGCTTTTTTCAGGCCTTTGCTCATGGCTTCGGCCTCTGGCGTCACCGCAGGGAATTCATGGCGTTCAGTAAAGTGGTTGATCTTCGGTTTACCCCCAACAAACGACCATAAAAACTCCACCGGGTTGTCCAGAGCCAGCCAGGCCCGGGCATTGCGTCGTGCTCCGGCCACCTTGAGACGGTTGCGGATAATCCCCGGATCCTGCAACAAAACCTCGATTTCAGTGTCCGTCATAACTGCCAAACGCTGCACATCAAAGCCAAACATGACCTTGCGATAGTGCTCGCGCTTCTTCAAAACCGTGATCCATGACAAACCTGCCTGGAACCCTTCGAGCAATAACAACTCGAACAGCCCATGCGCATCGCGCAACGGCACGCCCCACTCTTGATCGTGATAAGCGGCATACAGCGGATCTTCTGAACACCAGAAGCAACGTGGCATATAGGCTCCAGGGGGTGGAGGGGCGACCGAATCGGGTATACTCCCGCTCTTTAAATCGCAGCCCAAGAAACAGGTGAATTTGTGAGCCAGCCTACGCCAGCAGTGCGTACCTTCCAAGACTTGATCCTCGCCCTCCAGCAATACTGGGCCGAGCAAGGTTGTGTGGTGCTTCAGCCCTACGATATGGAAGTGGGCGCCGGCACATTCCATACCGCCACGTTTTTGCGCTCTCTGGGCCCGGAAACCTGGAACGCCGCTTATGTGCAGCCCAGTCGTCGTCCGACTGACGGCCGCTACGGCGAAAACCCGAACCGTTTGCAGCACTACTACCAGTTCCAGGTGGTTTTGAAGCCAAACCCGCCAAACTTCCAGGAGCTGTACCTGGGTTCGCTGAAACATATCGGCCTGGACCCACTGGTCCACGATATCCGTTTCGTAGAAGACAACTGGGAATCGCCAACACTGGGCGCCTGGGGTCTGGGCTGGGAAATCTGGCTCAACGGTATGGAAGTCACCCAGTTCACCTACTTCCAGCAAGTAGGCGGCATTGAGTGCTACCCGGTTACCGGCGAAATCACCTACGGCCTTGAGCGTTTGGCTATGTACCTGCAGGGCGTGGATTCTGTCTACGACCTGGTATGGACTGACGGCCCGTTCGGCAAAGTGACCTACGGCGACGTGTTCCATCAGAACGAAGTCGAGCAGTCGACTTACAACTTCGAACACGCCAACGTCGACAAACTGTTCGAACTGTTCGATTTCTATGAAAGCGAAGCCAAGCGCCTGATCGAACTCGACCAGCCTTTGCCGTTGCCAAGCTACGAAATGGTGCTCAAGGCATCCCACACGTTCAACCTGCTGGATGCCCGCCGCGCCATTTCCGTGACCGCGCGTCAGCAATACATCCTGCGTGTGCGTACCCTGGCGCGTTCGGTGGCTCAGGCCTACCTTGAAGCTCGCGCCAAGCTGGGCTTCCCGATGGCTCCGCCGGATTTACGTGATGAAGTGTTGGCTAAGTTGGAGGCAGCACAATGAGTGCTCAAGATTTTCTGGTTGAACTGGGCACTGAAGAACTGCCACCAAAAGCCCTCAATACCCTGGCTGATGCATTTCTCGCCGGGATTGAAAAAGGCCTGCAAACAGCCGGTCTGAAATTCAGCGCGAAAAAAGTCTACGCCGCACCGCGCCGCCTGGCCGTTCTGCTGACCCAGCTGGAAACCCAGCAGCCTGACCGCAGCATCAATATCGACGGCCCGCCACGTCAAGCTGCTTTCGATGCCGAAGGCAACCCGACCCAGGCAGCCCTTGGCTTTGCCAAAAAATGCGGCGTTGAGCTGAGCGAAATCGACCAGAGCGGCCCAAAACTGCGTTTCAGCCAGGTGATCGTCGGCAAGCCGACCGCCAGCCTGCTGCCGACCATCGTTGAAGACTCGCTCAATGACTTGCCGATCCCCAAGCGTATGCGCTGGGGCGCGCGCAAGGTCGAGTTCGTACGTCCAACCCAGTGGCTGGTCATGCTGCTGGGCGACGAGGTCATCGATTGCACGATCCTTGCGCAAAAAGCCGGTCGTGAGTCCCGTGGCCACCGCTTCCATCACCCGGAAAACGTGCGCATCAGCGCCCCGGCCAACTACGCCGAAGACCTGCGCAAAGCCTACGTGCTGGCCGATTTCTTTGAGCGTCGCGAGCTGATTTCCAAGCGTGTGGCCGAGCTGGCGACGATGCAGGAAGGCAGCGCTATCGTGCCGCCGGCCCTGCTCGACGAAGTGACCGCGCTGGTTGAATGGCCGGTGCCGCTGGTGTGCTCGTTTGAAGAGCGCTTCCTGGACGTCCCGCAAGAAGCCCTGATCACCACCATGCAGGACAACCAGAAGTACTTCTGCCTGCTGGACGTCGATGGCAAATTGCTCCCGCGCTTTATTACCGTGGCCAACATCGAGAGCAAAGACCCGCAGCAGATCATCTCGGGTAACGAGAAAGTGGTTCGCCCGCGCCTGACCGATGCCGAGTTCTTCTTCAAGCAAGACAAGAAGCAAAAACTCGAGAGCTTCAACCTGCGTCTGCAAAACGTGGTATTCCAGGCCCAACTGGGCAGTGTTTACGACAAGGCTGAGCGTGTTTCGAAACTGGCGGCATTCATTGCCCCGCGCATTGGCGGTGACGCACCGCGTGCCGCCCGTGCCGGTTTGCTGTCCAAGTGCGACCTGGCCACGGAAATGGTCGGCGAGTTCCCGGAGATGCAAGGCATTGCCGGTTACTACTACGCGCTGAATGACGGCGAGCCTGAAGACGTCGCCCTGGCGTTGAACGAGCAGTACATGCCGCGTGGCGCGGGCGCCGAGTTGCCGAGCACCCTGACCGGTGCTGCAGTGGCCATCGCCGACAAGCTCGACACCCTGGTGGGTATTTTCGGCATTGGCATGTTGCCTACAGGCAGCAAAGACCCGTACGCACTGCGTCGTGCAGCGCTGGGTATCCTGCGCATCCTGATCGACAAGAAACTCGACCTCGACCTGACTGAAGCAGTGAAATTCGCTGTCAGCGCTTTCGGGGCCAAGATCAAGTCGGCCGGTCTGGCAGATCAGGTTCTGGAATTCATCTTCGACCGCCTGCGTGCGCGTTACGAAGACGAAGGCGTGGACGTGGCCACTTACCTGTCGGTACGTGCCCTCAACCCAACGTCGGCGCTGGACTTCGATCAGCGCGTGCAAGCCGTACAAGCGTTCCGCCAGTTGCCGGAAGCCGCTGCACTGGCCGCCGTGAACAAACGCGTTTCGAACCTGCTGAGCAAGGTTGAAGGCACGGTTTCGACCCACGTTGAAGCCCGCTATTTCGACAATGCTTGTGAGTTCTCGCTGTTCTCGGCCATCCAGAAGGCCGACGAGGCCGTACAGCCAATGGCTGCTGCCCGTCAGTACAACGAAGCCCTGACCCGTCTGGCCTCGTTGCGCGAGCCGGTGGATGCGTTCTTCGAAGCGGTGATGATCAACGCAGAAGACCCGAGCGTGCGGGCTAACCGCTACGCCTTGCTGGCCCGTCTGCGTGGCCTGTTCCTGGGTGTTGCCGATATTTCACTGCTGGGCTGAGGGGTTGCCGTTGAAACTGCTGATTCTCGATCGGGACGGAGTAATCAATTACGACTCCGACGCTTACATCAAGTCAGTCGAGGAGTGGCAACCACTGCCCGGCGCGATCGAGGCCATTGCGCAGTTGAGCAAGGCCGGCTGGACAGTCGCCATCGCGACCAACCAGTCCGGCATTGCCCGCGGCTACTATGATGTTGCCACGCTGGACGCCATGCACGCCCGCTTGCGGGCGCTGGTGGCAGAGCAGGGTGGCGAGGTCGGATTGATTGTCTATTGCCCACACGGACCTGACGCGGGTTGCGCTTGCCGTAAGCCCAAACCTGGCATGTTGCAAACGATTGCCAACCATTACGGCGTTGATTTGGCCCAATGTTGGTTCGTCGGTGACAGTTTGGGTGACTTGCAGGCTGCGCAAGCCGTCGATTCTCAGCCAGTTTTGGTAAAAACCGGAAAGGGCCTACAGACATTGGCCAAAGAGTTACCGGTTAATACTCTAGTATTTGACGATCTGGCGGCAGTCGCCGCAGAACTTATCCACAAATAAAGCATGTTCGAACACTGGCCTGCACGTTATGCGCTGGCCTGTTCCCTTATGCTTTATCCGCAACGGTAAAAGCCGCTATGTCGATACTGCAGGCCATCAGAACCTTCTTCTTTTACCTGCTGCTGGGCACCAGCTCTCTGCTGTGGTGCTCGCTGAGCTTTTTTGTCGCTCCGTTTTTGCCGTTCCGTGCGCGCTATCGGTTTATCAATGTTTACTGGTGCCGCTGCGCGCTGTGGCTGACACGGGTGTTCTTGAAAATTGACGTTCGGGTTACGGGCGCAGAAAACATCCCGCAACGACCGTGCGTGATTCTGGCCAACCACCAAAGTACCTGGGAGACGTTTTTTCTCTCGGCCTACTTTCAGCCGTTGAGCCAGGTACTCAAACGCGAATTGCTGTATGTGCCGTTTTTTGGCTGGGCGATGGCGATGCTGCGCCCGATTGCCATCGACCGTGACAACCCCAAGGCTGCACTCAAGCACATTGCAAAAAAGGGTGATGAGCTGCTCAAGGACAACATTTGGGTGCTGATCTTCCCGGAAGGCACCCGCGTGCCGTTTGGCCAGGTGGGAAAATTTTCCCGGGGGGGCACGGCTCTGGCGGTCAACGCCGAACTACCGGTACTACCGATTGCCCACAACGCGGGCAAGTTCTGGCCCAAGACGGGCTGGGCGAAAAAGGCTGGCACCATCGAGCTGGTCATCGGTGAACCGATGTACGCCAACGGCAGCGGTCCACGGGCCATTGCCGAGCTGAACGACCGGGTACAGGCCTGGAACGAGCAGGCTCAGCGCGACATGGGTTCGTTGCCTCCTATAGCTAAACCTTCTGAAACGATTGTGAACTAAGCAAATTGTGGATAACTTGTGCACAAGTTTTCTTTTTTTGTGAAAAAACAGACGTAAGCCTATGATTTTCATGCTTATTTCAGACTGTAAGTTTTCACCTAAATACGTGCATAAGTTTTTCTAAGCGCAAAAAAAACCGGCTTATATCAGCCGGTTTTTTGTGCCTGTCGATTCATTGCTTCTACCGCGCGGCCATCCTGCACCTTGGTAAATTCAAGATATCTGGATTCATCGCAACCTAACCAACATTGCTGTCAGGAAAAGCTATTGCTGCGTGTCAGATGCGGGATGAACGTGGTCTGGTACTTCAACTGATCGGCCTTGAGGGTTGACGCCGGATACACCAGATTTTCCAGCTGTCTGGTTTTTTCGATCATCTTTTGATCACCTTTGACGAAGTTTATCGAATACGCATTGTCTGGGCCCGGACTCGTAGGGGTGACCGTCACCGGGGTAAATCCAGCATTGGTGGCCATGGCGATCAGTCTTTCTTGGGACATATAATTGGCAGGTGTTTCAGCTTCCATATATTGATTGTAGGTTCGCTCCAGTTGTGCGGGCGATATATCCGGGTTTTCATGGAGCTTCTTATACAACTCAATGACCACATGCATCAGGTCGATATCATCTCCGCTCAGGCGACTGGAGTGCTCGGTGATGCTCAGTACGCCCCCCTCCTTGAGCAGATCGGCGGCTTGTTTGATACTGTATTGTTGCACCCCGTCGGAGGGAAAGTGATGCAGTGAATGCTGATACATGACGCAATCAAACTTTCCACCTTCCACTAATGGGTTTGCACAATCGCTCCCTGCCACTTTGCCGCTGCTCATGCTAGTGCCGTCATAAATGATCTTTTTAACGGATGCACAATTCTTGCGACTCTCGAGTTGCACCGTTTTGCTGTTTTCGTCCCATCCTGTTTCAGTATCGACTTCCAGGACATAGGGCTCGACATATATGCCGCTGGCCTCGGCCAGACTGGCGGATACATAGGACGTCAGCTTGCCGTCATTTCCGCCGATATCCAAAACCTTGAGCTTGTTCGAACCGCGGCCCAAATCTGGATTCACCTCCATGATCATAGTGGCGATGTCATTACCCTTTCTGCTGAGGTGAGCAGTGACATCAGTCGCAACGGATTGTTTATTGATCGTTGTCGCGTTTCTATACCAATCGCACAGTTTTTCTATAAAAACGGCGTTGGGAAGCTTTCGTGAAACGTCCTTGGCGAGGCCCATCATATCGGCAATCAAGCGTTCCTTGTACTCATTGCTGATTGAAAAAGAATCCGAGTCGCAGTGATAGGTCAGTACTTTGGAAAGATCAGCATGTCGGCCAATATTCTCGCCGTGCAACTTTAAATAGTCATGGATAAAGTAATTACTCTTTGAGTCCAGTCGATGTTGGACAGGTTCGAAGCTTTCCAATGGACCGTCGAATGCCCTAGGAGAGAGTGAGATAAGTTGCAACATACAGAGTTCCTTATTCGCTGATGATCGTTCTAGGCTATAAGTAGGATTATCAGCAAAGCGGGTTCCAGAGACTTTGTATGAGCCCTTGTCCAAAGCTTTGGACGACCCGACCACAACAACAGAGGGGCAGGTTATTGAATGGGGCTTTATTGCCACGTTCAAGTTCGGGAATGTGGAAGGCGGTGGGGCTCTTCGCTCCACCGCTCGCTCAAAGGGAAGGCGGGTTACTTAGACCTTGTCGATATTCACATTCCTCGTTTCCTTGAGGCACAGCATGCCCACCACCAGGCTGACCCCGGTGATCACCACCGGGTACCACAGGCCATAGAAGATATCCCCGGTGTAGACCACCAGTGCAAACGACACGGTGGGCAGAAAACCACCGAACCAGCCGTTGCCGATATGGTAGGGCAGGGACATTGAGGTGTAGCGGATGCGAGTCGGGAACAGCTCTACCATCACGGCTGCCAGTGGGCCGTAGGTCATGGTGGCAATGAGTGTCAGTAGTACCATCACCAGTACAACCATTGGCTGGTTGACCGCGCCTGGATCAGCCTTGGCCGGGTAACCCGCTTCGGTTATCGCTGCGCGCATGGCCGCTTCGTCAAAACCGCTGATTTTCTGTTCACCTACCGACACTTGAACTTCAGCGCCCGGTGCAGCCGACTGTGAGGTATACGGCAAGCCCTGCTTCACCAGGAAGGTTTTAACCTTGTCGCACGGGCTGTCAAAACGTGCCTTGCCTACCGGGTCAAACTGGAAGGTGCAGGTGCCCGGGTCGGCCATGACCACAATCGGTGATTGACGGCTGGCGGTATCAATCTGCGGGTTGGCGTAATGGCTCAATGCTTTGAACAGCGGAAAGTACAGGACTGTGGCCAATAACAGGCCAAGCATCAGGATCGGCTTGCGCCCCACACGGTCAGACAGCCAGCCGAAGAATATAAAGAACGGTGCCCCGATTACTACGCTGATAATCAGTAAGAGATTGGCCTGGGCCGGGTCCATCTTGAGCATCTGTGTCAGGAAAAACAGCACATAGAACTGCGCGGTATAGAAGGTTACCGCCTGGCCAGCGTTGATACCGAACAGGGCAATCAGCACGATCTTGAGGTTTTCCCATTTACCGAACGATTCGCGGATCGGCGACTTGCTGGTTTTACCTTCGGCTTTCATTTTCACGAACGCTGGCGACTCGTGCATGCTCATGCGAATCCAGGTCGAGATGCCCAGCAGCACGATGGACAGCAGAAACGGCAGGCGCCAGCCCCAGACTTCAAACTGGTCACCGGTCAGGTACCGGCAACTCAGCACCACCAGCAGCGACAACAACAAACCCAAGGTGGCAGTCGATTGAATCCAGCTGGTGTTGAAGCCACGCTTGCCCGGTGCGGCGTGTTCAGCCACGTAAGTGGCTGCACCGCCGTATTCACCGCCCAGCGCCAGCCCCTGGAGCATGCGCAATACCACGAGCATGATCGGGGCAGCGATACCGATGCTGGCGTAGGTCGGCAACAGGCCGACAGCGAAGGTCGATAAACCCATCAAGATGATGGTCATGAGGAAGGTGTATTTACGCCCGATCATGTCACCCAATCGACCGAACACCAGTGCCCCGAAGGGTCTCACCAAAAAGCCTGCGGCGAAGGCCATCAAGGCAAAAATAAACGCCGTGGTGTCGTTGACCCCAGCAAAGAACTGCTTGCTGAGCACGGTGGCCAAAGCGCCATACAAGAAAAAGTCATACCACTCGAAAACGGTCCCGAGGGATGACGCAAAAATGATCTTGCGCTCTTCGCGCCCGGTCGTTCCTTTGACGGTAGCCGCCTGTTGTGCAAGTGCGTCTGACATGTGCAAAGTCCTCGGCCCTATGGGCCACAGTGATTATTGTTGTTGTCCACTGCCGGTTCCGGATGACTGCGCCCGAAACCACGATCGCCTTCAGGCGACCGGTATAGCTGCCGTGCGGTTAACGCCTGCTGTGTACTGCGGTGTTTCAAGCGAAGCCTGCAAAATCAGCTGCGCGGCTTTTTCGCCAATCATCAGGGTCGGAGAACAGGTATTACCCGACACGATGCTGGGCATGATCGAAGCGTCTGCCACCCTCAAACCCGGTACCCCATGAACGCGCAATTGGGCATCGACCACTGCCTCGGCGTCCTGGCCCATGCGGCAAGTGCCCACGGGGTGAAAAATCGTCGTACCAATACGGGCAGCTGCGTCGTACAGCTCTTGTTCGGTCTGCAAGTCCTTGCCTGGCAGATATTCCTCAGGGGTAAAGGCCTGCAGAGCTGCGCTGGCCACGATACGCCGAGTCAGGCGTATGGCATCGGCTGCTACCTTCAGATCATCAGGGTGGCTCAGGTAATTGGGGTCGATCAGCGGTGCGTCATCCGGGTTTGCCGAACGGATATCCACGCGCCCCCGGCTTTTTGGTCGCAAGTTGCACACCGAGGCGGTAAAGGCCGGGAAGGTGTGCAGCGGCTCGCCAAAACGCTCAAGGGACAGCGGCTGGACGTGGTATTGCAAGTTGGCAGATAACTGATCAGGGTCGGATTTGACGAACGCCCCCAGCTGACTGGGGGCCATCGCCAAAGGACCACTGCGGTCGTAGGCATATCGCAGGCCCATGCCGACTTTACCCCACACGCTATTGGCGACCTGGTTGAGGGTTCGGGCCTTGGTCAGTTTGAAGATCAAGCGTAACTGC
Source organism: Pseudomonas bubulae (assembly GCF_900618535.1). GTDB lineage: Bacteria > Pseudomonadota > Gammaproteobacteria > Pseudomonadales > Pseudomonadaceae > Aquipseudomonas > Aquipseudomonas bubulae. The sequence continues at coordinate 491,773 of NZ_UYJA01000004.1, forward strand.
AAGTGGTCCTGCAAATTCCCCCCCACCCCGGGCAGCTCATGCAGCACAGTTATCCCCAGGCTTTCGAGCAAAGGCCGCGGGCCAATACCCGAGCGCTGCAAGATGCCAGGAGAGCCAATCGAACCGGCGCAAAGGATAATCTCGCAACCGGTCGTGAAGGTATGCTGTGCGCCTTGCCAGCGCGCACTGACCTGGGTGGCCCGGCCGTTTTCAAGCAGCACTTTGTCGACTTGCACGTCGGTCAAAACCGTCAGGTTGGGGCGCTTGAGTATCGGCCGCAGAAAAGCCTTTGAGGCATTCCAGCGCACACCGGAGCGCTGGTTGACTTGAAAGTATCCACAGCCCTGGTTATCGCCACCGTTGAAATCGCTGACGCTGGCAATTCCGCTTTGCGCGGCAGCGTCACGAAACGCGTCCAGAATCGGCCATGAATAGCGCTGCTGCTCAACCCGCCACTCACCTTCACTGCCATGCAGCTCAGAATTGCCGGCAAAGTGCTTTTCGCTGCGTTTGAACAATGGCAATACGTCATCCCAGCCCCAGCCCGAATTGCCCAACTCGGCCCAGCGGTTGTAATCACCCGCCTGGCCGCGCATATAAATCATGCCGTTGATGGACGAGCTGCCGCCCAAGACCTTACCCCGTGGGTAGCTCAGGCTGCGACCTTGCAAACCGGCCTGGGTTTCGGTCTTGAAACACCAGTCGGTGCGCGGGTTACCGATGCAATACAGGTAACCCACAGGAATATGGATCCACGGGTAGTTATCTTGCCCGCCCGCTTCGAGCAGCAACACGTTGTGGCGAGGATCGGCAGACAGCCGATTGGCCAGCACTGAACCTGCAGGCCCGGCACCCACGATGATGTAGTCGTACACCTTGTTGGCTGATGGCATGTATCACCTCGCGCCTTTTATTTATTGTTCTTGTCCTACACCATCCTATTGATTATTTTCGTGTTGCAAACGCGAGATTTCACCCATGGCTTGTGCGTTTTTGCACAGTCATCCGTAAGCCACATCTGATGTAGCGCTCTGGGGGTTGATCATGTTCGACTGGAATGACATGCGGTACTTCCTGGAGTTGCAGCGCAGCGGACGTTTACTCACCGCCGCCAAGCGCCTGAACACCACCCATAGCACCGTTGCCCGGCATATTGAGAGCATCGAGCAACACTTGGGCGCGGCTTTATTTGTGCAATATGCTCAGGGGTACGAACTGACCCCGGCCGGGCAAGCCTTGCTCAAACATGCCGAAGCGATGGAAAACGTCGCACTGCTGGCCCAGGAAGAAATCAATCAGTCCCTCACCCCCTTGGGCAAAATCCGTCTGGGTGTCACCGAGGGCATTGGCATCATGTTTATCACCTCGCGACTGCGGGGTTTATTTGAGCGTTATCCAGGTCTGGAGGTGGAACTGGTCGCAGTACCGCGCTTCGTCAGCATCCTCAACCGCGAAGCAGAAATCAGTATTCATCTGGAGCGTCCCAACGCCGACCTGTTGATAACTCGAAAACTCACTGACTACCGGCTCGCGCTCTATGCCAGCCGCCTTTATCTGGACAAGGCGCCGCCCCTGAACAGCCGCGACGATCTGGCCAACCACTACTGGATCGGCTACGTCGACGACCTGTTGTTCAGTCAGGAGCTGCTGTTCCTCAATACCTTCTGCCGCACCCCGACCGTGACCTTTCGCAGCACCAGCGTCATTGCCCAGCAACAAGCCGCTCGTGCCGGGCTGGGTATCGCCGTATTGCCCAACTACATGGCCGCTGACGACCCCGACCTGGTGCGTGTATTGCCGGGCGAGTCTGTGCAACGCAGTTACTGGATCAGCACCCGCCGTGAACTGCACAAATCCGTAAGGTTGAGGGTGGTGTGGGATTTTTTACTGGAGTTGTGCCGCGAGGAGAGGGCGGTGCTGTTGGCGCCATAGTCATTTTTTAGCCATTAAAAAAGGCCAACGCTGAGCGTTGGCCTTTTTGGGTACTGCGGGTCAAAACAGGATCAGAAATCCAGGTTGGACACTGCCAGTGCGTTGCTCTCGATGAATTCACGACGTGGTTCTACAGCATCGCCCATCAAGGTGTTGAAGATCTGATCGGCGCCGATCGCGTCTTCGATGGTGACTTTCAGCATGCGACGCACGCTTGGGTCCATCGTGGTTTCCCAGAGCTGATCCGGGTTCATTTCACCCAGACCTTTGTAGCGCTGGATGGTGTGACGCTTGGTGCTTTCAGCCATCAACCAGTCCAGTGCTTCCTTGAACTCGGTCACTTGCTTGCGACGTTCGCCACGCTGAATATAGGCACCTTCATCCAGCAGGGTGCTCAGTTGAGCGCCCAGGGTCACAACGGTTTTGTAATCGTTGCTGCCGAAGAAGTCGCGGTTGAAGGTGATGAACGTCGAGTGGCCGTGGGAGATAAGTTCGACCTCTGGCAACCAGACATTACGCTCACGGTCTTCACGCAGGCTGGCTTTGTAGACCAGGCCCGATTTCTCGACCAGACGCAGACGCTCTTCAAACTTGGCCATCCAGTCCTGCATGGCAGCGTGGTCACCCAACTGCTCAAGGCTTACAGCCGGCAGGTAGATGAAGTGCTCGGTCAGCTCCTGAGGGTACAGGCGCGACAAACGCTTGAGGGTCTTCATCACCATGCGGAAGTCGTACACCAGACGCTCCAGTGCCTCACCGGAGATGCCAGGAGCATCTTCGTTCAGGTGCAGGCTGGCATCTTCAAGAGCCGACTGGGTCATGTACTCTTCCATGGCCTCGTCGTCTTTAATGTACTGCTCTTGCTTGCCCTTTTTCACTTTGTACAACGGTGGCTGGGCGATGTAGATGTAGCCACGCTCGATCAGCTCCGGCAACTGACGGAAGAAGAAGGTCAGCAGCAGGGTACGGATGTGCGAACCGTCAACGTCAGCATCGGTCATGATGATGATGTTGTGATAGCGCAGTTTGTCGATGTTGTACTCTTCGCGGCCGATGCCACAGCCCAGCGCAGTGATCAAGGTGCCGACTTCTTGCGAAGAGATCATCTTGTCAAAACGGGCTTTCTCGACGTTGAGGATTTTACCTTTCAACGGCAGGATGGCTTGGGTACGACGGTTGCGACCCTGCTTGGCGGAGCCGCCAGCAGAGTCACCTTCCACCAGGTACAGTTCGGACAGAGCAGGGTCTTTTTCCTGGCAGTCAGCCAGCTTGCCCGGCAAGCCCGCGATGTCCAACGCGCCTTTACGACGGGTCATCTCACGGGCTTTACGTGCAGCTTCACGAGCACGGGCTGCGTCGATCATCTTGCCGACAATCAACTTGGCTTCGTTCGGGTGTTCCAGCAGGAAGTCGGAGAAGAACTTGCCCATTTCCTGTTCAACAGCGGTCTTCACTTCGGAAGACACCAGCTTGTCTTTAGTCTGCGAGCTGAACTTTGGATCCGGCACTTTCACCGAGATGATCGCAGTCAAGCCTTCACGGGCGTCATCACCGGTGGTGGCGACCTTGTGCTTCTTGGCCAGGCCTTCAGCTTCGATGTACGTGTTGAGGTTACGCGTCAGGGCAGAGCGGAAGCCCACCAAGTGCGTGCCACCATCGCGCTGTGGAATGTTGTTGGTGAAGCACAACAGGTTCTCGTTGAAGCTGTCGTTCCACTGCAGGGCGATTTCTACGCCGATGCCGTCTTCACGCTGAACATTGAAGTGGAACACCTGGTTCACAGGGTTCTTGTTGGTGTTCAGGTAATCAACGAATGCACGCAGGCCACCTTCGTACTTGAACAGCTCCTCCTTGCCGCTGCGCTCGTCCTTGAGGACGATACCCACACCGGAGTTCAGGAAGGACAGTTCACGAATCCGCTTGGCCAGGATGTCCCAGCTAAAGTGGATATTCTTGAAGGTTTCAGCCGAAGGCTTGAAGTGGATCTGCGTACCCGTGGTTTCGCTTTCACCCACAATAGCCATAGGCGCCTGAGGAACACCGTGGACGTAGGTCTGTTCCCAGATCTTGCCGCTGCGGCGTACAGTCAGGACCAGCAGTTCGGACAGGGCGTTTACCACCGAAACACCTACACCGTGCAAGCCGCCGGATACTTTGTAGGAGTTGTCATCGAACTTACCGCCGGCGTGCAGCACGGTCATGATGACCTCGGCTGCAGATACGCCTTCTTCTTTATGCACGTCAACCGGAATACCGCGGCCGTTATCGCGCACGGTGATGGACTCGTCCGGGTGGATCGTGATGGTGATGTCGTCGCAATGGCCAGCCAGCGCTTCGTCGATGGAGTTGTCGACTACTTCGAACACCATGTGGTGCAGACCGCTGCCATCGTCAGTATCACCAATGTACATACCGGGACGTTTGCGTACGGCATCAAGGCCTTTCAGCACTTTAATGCTCGTTGAGTCGTACGTGTTTTCTTCGCTCAATGCCTTCACTCCCGATGGTCGTGGGTCTGGGTGATACAGCCCTGTTCCACGTGGAACAGGGCAACTGGCGTTTCCGTCTGCCAGCCTTCCCTCAATAATTCGTGGTCTACACAGGTAATGAATACCTGGCAGCGTAAGTCTTCCAACAAGCGACACAGTGCGTTGCGATGCTGCTCGTCCAGTTCGGACGGCAAGTCATCCACCAGATAAATACATTGGCCTCGCCGGGCCTGGCTGACCAAGTGCCCCTGAGCGATGCGCAGCGCGCAGACCACCAACTTCTGCTGCCCCCGCGACAAAATATCTGCGGCGTTATTTGCACCCAGCTTAAGGCGCAAATCAGCACGTTGTGGCCCCGCCTGGGTATGCCCCATTTGCTGGTCCCGGTGGACAGACGCGGCGAGTACAGCACTCAGCTCACGGTCTTTATCCCAACCACGGTAATAGCTCAGCGTTAACCCCTGGAGATCCAGCAGCTCGCTCAGGGTCTGCTCAAAGACTGGTTTCAAGGCTTTGATGTAGGCGCGGCGGTATTCATCAATTTCAGCACTGGCCAGGCACAGTTCCCGGTCCCAGGCCGCTTGTGAAACGGCGTCGAGTGTACCATGCCGCAGCCATGAGTTCCGCTGCCGCAGGGCCTTCTGTAGCCGCTGCCAGGTCGACATGAACCGCGGTTCAACATGGAACACGCCCCAGTCGAGAAATTGCCTGCGGATCTTTGGGGCCCCTTCAAGAAGTCGGAAGCTGTCCGGGTTGATCAATTGCAGCGGAAGTATCTCGGCCAATTGCGCAGCACTGCGCGCATTCTGGCCGTCGATACGAATCTGGAACTCCCCCTGACGATCCCGCGAGACACCCAGTGCACTGTGTCCGCCTTCTGCCAGTTCTACCTGACCAAAAACTGTACAGCTCTGCTGCTCATGCTGGATAACGGGGTTCAGCCGCACACTGCGAAACGACCGCGCCAACCCTAGCAGGTGGATAGCTTCCAGCACGCTGGTTTTGCCGCTGCCGTTGGCGCCGTACAGAATATTGATGCGGGGGGAGGGGGAGAAGGTCACCGGGTGCAGGTTACGCACCGCGGTGACTGTGACACGACTGAGGGACATCTAGCGTGGGCTGTGCATAAGTTACAGGCGCATCGGCATGACAACGTAGGCCGAGTCGTCGTTGTCAGACTCCTGGACCAGGGCGCTGCTGTTGGAATCCGACAGGATCAGACGCACTTGTTCAGTGGTCATGACGCCCAGTACGTCCAGCAGGTAGCTCACGTTGAAGCCGATCTCCAGGGAGCCGCCGTTGTAATCAACGCCAACTTCTTCTTCCGCTTCTTCCTGCTCCGGGTTATTGGCCTGGATCTTCAGCTGGCCATTGGCCAGTTGAAGGCGAATACCGCGGTACTTTTCGTTGGACAGGATCGCGGTACGACTGAACGCTTCACGCAGTGCCTGACGGTCACCGATCACCACCTTGTCACCGCCTTTAGGCAGAACGCGCTCGTAGTCCGGGAACTTGCCGTCTACCAGCTTGGAGGTAAAGGTGAACTCGCCGGTGGTCGCACGGATATGGTGTGCACCCAGAACGATGCTCACTTCGCCGTCTGGCTCGGTCAGCAGGCGCGCCAGCTCGAGGATACCCTTGCGCGGTACGATCACCTGGTGACGGTCTGGTTGGCCGATATCGGCTTTCATCGAGCACATGGCCAAACGGTGACCGTCGGTAGCTACGGCACGGATGATCCCGGCCGACACTTCCAGCAGCATACCGTTGAGGTAGTAACGAACGTCCTGCTGGGCCATGGCAAAGCTGGTGCGCTCGATCAGACGACGCAACTTGCTCTGCTGCAGGCTGCAGGTCAGCGAACCCGGACCTTCTTCAACCGTCGGGAAATCGTTGGCTGGCAGGGTGGACAGGGTAAAGCGGCTACGGCCTGCCTTGACCACCAGTTTGTTGTCATCAAGTTTGATGTCGATCAGTGCATCGTTGGGCAGGCTTTTGCAGATATCCATCAGCTTGCGCGCAGGCACGGTGATTTCGCCTGGCTCGGCCGGCTCTTCAAGTTGCACCCGACCGACCAGCTCGACTTCAAGGTCAGTACCGGTCAGCGACAGTTGCTGGCCTTCGACAACCAACAGCACGTTGGACAATACCGGCAAGGTCTGGCGGCGTTCTACTACGCCGGCGACCAGTTGCAGGGGTTTCAACAGGGCTTCGCGTTGAATGGTGAAATGCATGGTCTAGTCCCTTGCCTTAATAAGCTGCGCTGGTGTCATCAGGTTGTCAGAGTTCGCAGCAGGTTCTTGTAGTCCTCGCGGATGTCCGCGTCGGATTCCTTGAGTTCGTTGATCTTGCGGCATGCGTGCAAAACCGTGGTGTGATCGCGACCGCCAAACACATCGCCGATTTCCGGCAGGCTGTGGTTGGTCAGTTCCTTGGACAGTGCCATGGCGACCTGGCGTGGTCGCGCTACCGAGCGCGAACGGCGCTTGGACAACAAGTCCGAGATCTTGATCTTGTAGTACTCGGCCACGGTACGCTGGATGTTATCCACAGAGACGAGTTTGTCTTGCAGCGCCAGCAAGTCTTTTAGGGATTCGCGAATCAGCTCGATGGTGATGTCGCGGCCCATAAAGTGCGAGTGAGCGATAACGCGCTTGAGCGCGCCTTCGAGCTCACGCACGTTGGAGCGAATACGCTGGGCAATAAAGAAGGCTGCATCATGGGGCAGATCAACCTTGGCCTGATCGGCCTTCTTCATCAGGATCGCTACGCGGGTCTCTAGCTCCGGCGGCTCGACGGCAACCGTCAGTCCCCAGCCAAAGCGCGACTTCAGACGCTCTTCGAGGCCTTCGATTTCTTTCGGGTAACGGTCACTGGTCAGAATCACTTGCTGACCGCCTTCAAGCAGGGCGTTGAAGGTGTGGAAGAACTCTTCCTGGGACCGTTCCTTGCGCGCAAAGAATTGAATGTCATCGATAAGCAAGGCATCGACCGATCGGTAGAAGCGCTTGAACTCGTTGATGGCATTGAGCTGCAGGGCTTTAACCATATCAGCTACAAAACGCTCGGAATGCAGGTATACGACCTTGGCATTCGGGTTCTTCTTTAACAGGTGGTTACCCACCGCGTGCATCAAGTGAGTTTTACCCAGACCTACGCCGCCATAAAGGAAGAGCGGGTTGTAACCATGCTTGGGGTTATCCGCCACTTGCCACGCCGCAGCGCGGGCCAGTTGGTTGGACTTGCCCTCGACGAAGTTTTCAAAGGTAAAGGTGCGGTTCAGGTAGCTGGTGTGCTTCAGGGCACCTTCAACCTGAACGGTGCGCTGTTCGGCGCGCACGGGTGCTTGCTGCGAGCTGGCGCCAGCCATCGGGTCGAAGCTGGCACGCGAAGGCTCTTCGCTGGCGGGCTCGGACTGCTTGGGCGCGGGTGCAGAGACTGCAGGCGCAGGCGCGCTCGGCGCCGGGGCTTGTTGAGAAGCCGATGCAGCCAAGGGCGCATTGGGGGCAGCACGAGGCGCCGAGCTGCGTTTGCTGCCTATTAACAAGGACAACGCTGGCGCCATGCCATTGCTGTGCTCATTCAACAGTTCAAGCAAACGGCTCAGGTATTTTTCGTTAACCCAGTCGAGAACGAATCGGTTGGGTGCATACACACGCAACTCGTCGCCTTCGGCTTCGACCTGTAGTGGACGGATCCAGGTGTTGAATTGCTGGGCAGGCAGCTCATCGCGCAAAAGCTCCACGCACTGCTGCCAAAGTTCCACTGACACGGATATCCCCTAAGTTGAAAGCCGGTGAGGCAAAAACAGGCGCCATTGTAGCGACCGCCGCCCCACTTATCCACATGTAGCTGACCTGCATATAAGGCGTTGACAGGCTTTTTACTGTGAACAAAGCGACAAATGGTATGTGCATAAGGTCTGTGGATAAGCGGGCCTGAGCTCGTTGCACAAGTGGGGGTAAAACTCTGTGCATAACACGGCTGTGGATAAGTAGCCCTTTCATGCACAGCTTTTCCGAGGGTGCAGCACAGGCAAAGCACCGCTTGTGGACAACCTTTCTGTTCTCTGAAAACCTTGCTCTACAAGGGCTGCATAGAGTTATCCACAGCAGAACGGCTCTATAAGAGTAGTAAGTTCTTTAAAAGAGCTTTAAATACTTCGTTTTTTTATTTCTATAGTTGGCAGGCACAAGACTGGTGCAAAACGGCAAACATCTATTTAGCAGTAAACGTTGGTTGGAAATTGACCTATCGGCTTGCATTCTCTAGAATCGCCGGTCTCTTAAAACGGGGGCCATTCCGGCCCGTTGTGGACGAACCAGGTAGCACGACATGAAACGTACTTTCCAACCAAGCACTATCAAACGCGCCCGCACTCACGGTTTCCGTGCTCGCATGGCTACTAAAAACGGCCGTGCAGTCCTGTCGCGTCGCCGCGCCAAAGGCCGTGCACGTCTGGCAGTTTGATAATCAGACAATGGTGGTGAGTCAGGACTTCAGTCGGGAAAAGCGGTTACTCACTCCCCGACATTTCAAGGCAGTCTTTGACTCCCCCACCGGCAAGGTTCCGGGGAAAAATCTCCTGCTCCTTGCGCGTAGCAACGATCTTGATCACCCCCGCCTGGGGTTAGTGATCGGGAAAAAGAGCGTAAAGCTCTCCGTTGAGCGCAATCGCCTTAAGCGTTTGATGCGTGAATCGTTTCGTCTCCACCAGGATTTACTGGTTGGTTGGGATATCGTTATCGTCGCGCGCAAAGGTTTGGGTGACGTAGAGAACCCCGAATTGATTCAGCATTTCGGCAAACTCTGGAAGCGTCTGGCCCGTAACACGCCAGTTCCAGCGGTTAAAACCGAAACTGTAGGGGTAGGCAGTCCTGATGCGTAAACTGGCACTCGTTCCGATCCAGTTTTATCGTTATGCCATTAGTCCTTTGATGGCCAGCCACTGCCGTTTCTACCCCAGTTGTTCCTGCTACGCGTTGGAAGCCATCGAAAATCATGGCCTTCTGCGCGGCGGCTGGCTGACCTTTCGTCGTTTAGGTCGCTGTCACCCGTGGAATCCCGGTGGTTACGACCCGGTTCCACCTATCCCTACCTCCCGTTCTTCTTGATGGCCGAGTAATCATGGATATTAAACGCACGATCCTGATCGTCGCTCTCGCAGTCGTGTCCTACGTTATGGTTCTGAAATGGAACCAGGACTACGGCCAAGCTGCCCTGCCGACTCAGAATGTTGCCGCCAGCACCACCGCACCGGCTTTGCCCGATACGGTTTCAGGTAACAACGTTGCAAACAGTGCCGATGTACCCAGCGCCAATACCGATACCAGCACACCGACTGAAACCCCGGTGGCTGCAAGCAAAGACCTCATCCACGTAAAAACGGATGTTCTGGATATCGCGATTGATCCACAGGGTGGTGATATTGCCCAGCTGCGTCTGCCGCTTTATCCACGTCGCCAGGATCACCCGGATGTTCCTTTCCAGTTGTTCGATAACGGCAACGAACGCACCTATCTGGCCCAAAGTGGCCTGACAGGCGTTGATGGCCCGGACGCCCGTCCGTCAGGTCGTCCTGTTTTCAGCACCGAGAAAAAGACCTACGAACTGGCCCCAGGTCAGGATCAACTGGTTGTTGATCTGAAATTCAGCGAAAACGGCATCAACTACATCAAACGCTTCACGCTCAAGCGTGGTTTGTACGATGTACAAGTCAGCTATCTGATTGATAACGAGAGCGGCAAGCCGTGGAACGGCAACCTGTTCGCGCAATTGAAGCGTGATGCCAGCTCCGATCCTTCTTCCAGCACCGCCACCGGTACTGCGACTTACCTGGGCGCTGCCCTGTGGACAAGTGCAGAGCCGTACAAAAAAGTGTCGATGAAAGATATCGACAAGGCTCAGCTGAAAGAAACCGTACAAGGCGGCTGGGTTGCCTGGTTGCAGCACTACTTTGTGACCGCGTGGATCCCTCAGAAAGGCGATAACAACGTCGTTCAGACCCGCAAAGACAACCAAGGCAACTACATCATCGGTTTCACTGGCCCAACATTGACTGTTGAGCCGGGCAAAACCGCTGAAACCAGCGCTACGTTGTATGCCGGTCCGAAAAGCCAGGGTGTACTCAAAGAGTTGTCCCCAGGCCTGGAACTGACGGTTGACTACGGCATCCTGTGGTTCATTGCCCAGCCTATCTTCTGGCTGCTGCAACATATCCACAGCCTGGTCGGTAACTGGGGCTGGTCGATCATCTTCCTGACCATGCTGATCAAAGGGATCTTCTTCCCTCTGTCGGCCGCCAGCTACAAGTCGATGGCCCGCATGCGCGCTGTGGCACCAAAACTGGCCGCTCTGAAAGAGCAGTTCGGTGATGACCGCCAGAAAATGTCGCAAGCGATGATGGAGCTGTACAAGAAAGAGAAGATCAATCCACTGGGCGGCTGCTTGCCGATTCTGGTGCAGATGCCGGTCTTCCTGTCCTTGTACTGGGTACTTCTGGAAAGTGTTGAAATGCGCCAGGCGCCGTTCATGCTCTGGATTACCGACCTGTCGATCAAAGACCCGTTCTTCATTCTGCCGATCATCATGGGCGCAACCATGTTCATCCAGCAGCGTCTGAACCCGACTCCGCCGGATCCGATGCAGGCCAAGGTGATGAAGCTGATGCCAATCATCTTCACCTTCTTCTTCCTGTGGTTCCCGGCTGGTCTGGTGCTGTACTGGGTTGTGAACAACTGCCTGTCCATCGCTCAACAGTGGTACATCACGCGTAAAGTCGAAGCGGCTACCAAAAAAGTCGCTGAGTAACTTACTCTGATACGCACCACTCAAAACGCCCCCTAGTGGGGCGTTTTGCTATCCGTCACTTTTGTTTTGAGGCCTGTTTTATGAGTGTTCCGGCAGAGACTATTGCTGCAGTAGCGACCGCCCAAGGCCGAGGTGGTGTGGGGATCGTACGTATTTCCGGCCCACTCGCCCGTGTTGCGGCCAAAGCGTTCAGCGAACGCGAACTAAAACCGCGCTATGCCCATTACGGCCCTTTTTACGGCGACAACCGCGAAGTGCTGGATGAAGGCATAGCACTCTACTTCCCCGGGCCCAACTCCTTTACCGGCGAAGATGTCCTTGAACTGCAGGGCCACGGCGGTCCGATTGTTCTGGATATGCTGCTGCAGCGCTGCATCCAGTTGGGCTGCCGTTTGGCCCGTCCGGGGGAGTTCAGCGAGCGGGCCTTTTTGAATGACAAGCTCGACCTGGCCCAGGCCGAGGCGATTGCCGACCTGATCGAGGCAAGTTCTGCACAGGCTGCGCGTAACGCATTACGTTCCTTGCAGGGTGCTTTCTCTCAACGTGTGCATAACTTGACCGAGCAATTGATCGGTTTGCGTATCTATGTCGAAGCAGCGATTGATTTCCCGGAAGAAGAAATCGACTTCCTCGCCGATGGCCATGTGCTCGGTATGCTCGACAAGGTTCGTGAAGAGTTATCCACCGTACAGCGCGAAGCCGGCCAGGGTGCTTTGCTGCGCGACGGCATGACCGTGGTGATTGCCGGGCGGCCCAATGCTGGAAAATCGAGCCTGCTCAATGCCCTCGCCGGGCGTGAAGCGGCGATCGTGACCGAAATCGCGGGTACTACCCGTGATGTGTTACGCGAACATATCCACATCGATGGCATGCCATTGCACGTTGTCGACACCGCAGGTCTGCGCGACACCGATGACCAGGTTGAGAAAATTGGCGTGCAGCGCGCACTCAAGGCCATTGGTGAAGCTGATAGGGTATTGCTGGTGGTTGATGCCACGGCACCGGAAGCTGATGACCCGTTTGCCCTGTGGCCAGAGTTTCTTGAACAACGCCCGGATCCGGCGAAGGTGACCTTGATCCGCAACAAGGCGGATCTAAGCGGTGAGAATGTAGCCCTTGAAGTCAGTGAAGATGGCCATGTCACCATCAGCCTGAGTGCCAGATCTACAGAGGGCCTGGACCTGCTGCGGGAACACCTCAAGGCCTGCATGGGCTATGAGCAGACCTCGGAGAGCAGCTTCAGCGCACGCCGCCGCCATCTGGAGGCATTGCAGCACGCCAGCAAGGCACTTGAGCATGGCAGGGCACAACTGACTCTGGCGGGCGCCGGGGAGCTATTGGCCGAGGATTTGCGCCAGGCACAGCATTCCCTTGGCGAAATTACCGGGGCATTCAGTTCGGATGACCTGCTGGGACGGATCTTCTCCAGCTTCTGTATCGGTAAATGACCCTCGTAGCAGCTGCCGTAGGAACGCAGCCTCGTTCCTACGGCAGCTGCTACAGTTATCCACATTCACACGAGGTATTAGTCCGATGCGCCATTGATGCCGCCGCGATGCTTGCGGCCAGTTCTTGATTCCCCTGCAACAGGGGGTAGATCTGTGCATCTCTGGAGTGCGTATGGCTCACGTTACCTCTGTAACGCTGCAAGGCGTTTCTTATCATCTGCCCGATGGCAGTTCCCTGTTTTCAGATATTGATCTGCATCTCGACCAGCGCCGCACCGGCCTGGTAGGGCGCAATGGTGTGGGCAAGAGCATATTGGCGCGCATCATGGCAGGGGATCTCTTGCCCTCAACCGGCCACTGCATCCGTAATGGCACGGTGTATTACCTGACGCAGCACGTCAGCCATGACCCCAATCACACCCTTGCCGAGCTTGCTGGCGTGCAACCAGTCATTAGCGCCCTTGAGCGAATAGAGCGGGGCAGCAGCGCCCAAGCGGACTTTGACTGTGTGGGCGAACGCTGGAATTTCCGCCAGCAACTGCTCGATCAGCTAAGCCGCAACAAGCTTGCACACCTGACCCTTTCGACTCCTGCATCAGCGCTCAGCGGTGGCGAAGCCATGCGCGTGGCTCTGCTGGGCGCCTTTTTGTCGAAAGCCGATCTGTTGATCCTGGATGAGCCCACCAATCATTTGGATCACCAGCATCGACTTGCCCTGCATGAACAGTTGCAGCAGTGGCCAGAAGGATTACTTGTTATCAGCCATGATCGCGCCTTGCTGGAAAATATGGAGCGCATCGTTGAGCTGTCACCACAGGGCCTCACCAGTTACGGCGGCGGTTACTCGTTTTATGCACAGGCCAAAACCGGGCAACTGCAAGCGGCGCAACAACAGCTGGCGGCATACCGGCTGGAGCGCAAGCGTCAGGAACAGACCCTGCGTGAGCAAAGGGAAAGTCTTGAGCGCAAACAATCCCGTGGCCGGAAACAGGCCGCTGACGCCAATCAGGCGAAGATTTTGCTGGGCCGGCAAAAGGAGCGCAGCCAGGCCAGCAGCGGTAAGTTGCGGGTACAGCAGGATGCGGCTCGCGAGCAATTATCTGTGCAGGTCCGTCAGGCTGCGAATCAGGTAGAAGAGCAGCAGGCCATCTTTATCTCTGCGCCGCAGCCTTGCTCTGGCTCGCCGGCTCAAATTGCCGAGTTGATAGAGGCCCGCCTGCCTTATGGGGCGCAACAACTGCGCAGGATCAATCTTGCCGTTACGCGAGGCCAGCGCATTGCCTTGACCGGCCCGAACGGCTGCGGCAAGTCGACCTTGCTCAAGGTATTGGCCGGGCAACTAACGGTTGTTTCCGGTCAGGCCAGGACCCAGGTCACCAGCACTTACCTCGACCAGCACCTGGGCGTTTTGGAACCGGCTCGGTCAGTTCTTGAGCAGTTGCAGTCACTTAACCGGCAACTGAGTGAAGGAGAATTACGTACCCGGCTGGCGCAATTGGGCCTCAATGCCGATCGTATCAACCTGCCATCCCATCGGCTCAGTGGCGGTGAACGCTTGAAAGCGGCGATGGCCTGCGTGTTTTATACACAATCCCCACCACAGCTGTTACTGCTCGATGAACCGGCCAATCACCTGGATCTGCCTTCCGTTCAAGCCCTGGAAAGCATGCTCAAGCATTACCCGGGCACTCTGATCGTTACCTCACACGATGATGTGTTTCTGGCCGCAATCGGAATTACCCACAGGCTCATGGCCTCACCCACAGGCTGGCTGCTTTGCCCCGTCTAACGGGGCTGTTGGCTACCGTTTATCACATTAATCATTGACCGAACGTCCGACCGCTTGCCGGATTGCACCTTCAAGCGTTTTTCGGCTGCCTGTTTATTGGCTCGAAAGCACCCAAACACGGGAATAAGCCCTGTGCATAACTGGCCCTCAGGTCAGTGGGTAAGTAGGTCTGAAAACTGAAGATAACCACCCCTGTGGATAAGCACCTGTTTTACCCACAGGCTTAAAGCACTTATCCCAACCCCTCATTAGTGCATAACCACAGACTTTTGATCCTCTGTACAGTACGTAAAATATAGCCTGTAGCAATCTATCCACAGAAAGGTGCCTCAGTAGAAATAGACATAAAAACAAAGCTTTATAAATTTCTTCTCTATTTATTTATCTATCTTGCCCTTATCCACAGCTGGTTAAATTTTGTGCAAAGGGTTCTTTAAGAAGGGCGAAGTCCCTATACTTCGCGGTCTATCCAAAAAACCCCTAGTAACAGGCACGAGGTGCGTGGTGAATTTCCCTTCCCGTTTTGCAGTGATCGTCATCGGCGGCGGTCACGCCGGAACCGAGGCTGCACTTGCTTCAGCACGTATGGGTGTGAAAACCCTGCTGTTGACCCACAACGTGGAAACCCTCGGGCAAATGAGCTGCAATCCTGCAATTGGCGGGATTGGTAAAAGCCATCTGGTTAAAGAAATCGATGCCCTTGGCGGCGCGATGGCGATAGCCACCGATAAAGGCGGTATTCAGTTCCGCGTACTCAACGGACGCAAAGGCCCGGCAGTACGGGCGACCCGTGCACAGGCCGACCGCATCCTGTACAAGGCCGCCGTACGCGAAATCCTGGAAAACCAGCCCAACCTGTGGATATTTCAACAGGCCGCTGATGACCTGATCGTTGAACAGGATCAAGTCCGTGGCGTAGTGACCCAGATGGGCCTGCGTTTTATGGCTGATGCCGTGGTTCTGACCACAGGCACTTTCCTCGGTGGACTTATCCACATCGGCATGCAGAATTACTCGGGCGGTCGGGCCGGTGATCCACCTTCGATTGCCCTGGCACACCGTCTGCGTGAACTGCCCCTGCGAGTCGGTCGCCTGAAAACCGGGACGCCACCGCGTATCGATGGCCGTTCTGTGGATTTCTCGGTAATGACCGAGCAACCGGGTGATACACCGATTCCTGTCATGTCGTTCATGGGCAACAAGGAACAGCACCCGGCCCAGGTCAGCTGCTGGATTACCCATACCAACGCCCGCACTCACGAAATCATTGCCTCCAACCTTGATCGTTCGCCGATGTATTCAGGCGTGATCGAAGGTATTGGCCCGCGTTACTGCCCGTCGATCGAAGACAAGATCCATCGCTTTGCCGACAAGGAAAGCCATCAGGTCTTTATCGAGCCGGAAGGTTTGACCACACACGAGCTGTACCCGAACGGGATTTCCACCTCCTTGCCGTTCGACGTGCAAATCCAGATCGTGCAATCGATTCGCGGTATGGAAAACGCCCATATCGTGCGCCCGGGCTATGCCATCGAGTACGATTACTTCGATCCACGCGACCTGAAGTACAGCCTCGAAACCAAGGTGATTGGCGGCTTGTTCTTTGCCGGGCAAATCAACGGCACCACCGGTTACGAAGAAGCCGGCGCCCAGGGTTTGCTGGCTGGCGCCAACGCGGCATTGCTCGCACAGGGCAAGGAAAGCTGGTGCCCGCGCCGGGATGAGGCGTACATCGGCGTATTGGTCGACGACCTGATTACCCTGGGTACTCAAGAACCGTACCGGATGTTCACTTCCCGCGCCGAATACCGCCTGATCCTGCGCGAAGACAACGCCGACATGCGCTTGACTGAAAAAGGCCGCGAACTGGGCCTGGTCGACGACGCTCGTTGGGCGGCTTTCTGCACCAAGCGCGAAAGCATCGCGCAGGAAGAACAACGCCTCAAAAGTACCTGGGTTCGTCCGGGTACCGAGCAGGGTGATGCCATTGCTGCCAAGTTCGGCACACCGCTGACCCATGAATACAATTTGCTCAACCTGCTGACCCGCCCCGAAATTGATTACGCCGGCCTGGTTGAAGTGACCGGGCAGGGGGCAGAAGACCCGCTGGTTGCCGAGCAGGTTGAGATCAAAACCAAGTACGCCGGTTATATCGATCGTCAACAAGACGAAATTGCCCGTCTGCGTGCCAGTGAAAATACCAAGCTGCCTGTGGATATCGATTACACGACCATCTCCGGTCTGTCGAAAGAGATTCAGAGCAAGTTGGGCGCAACACGTCCCGAGACCCTGGGCCAGGCTTCGCGTATCCCGGGTGTGACCCCTGCGGCAATTTCCCTGTTGATGATTCACCTGAAAAAGCGCGGCGCTGGCCGCACGTTGGAGCAAAACGCTTGAGTTCGCTGGTAACCGCACAACACGCCGAAGAGTTATCCACAGGTGCACGCCAGCTGGGCGTCGCACTGACCGAGCATCAGCATCAGCAATTGCTGGGTTATCTGGCCCTGTTGATCAAATGGAACAAGGCCTACAACCTCACGGCTGTGCGTAACCCGGACGAGATGGTGTCGCGTCATTTGCTCGACAGTCTGAGCGTGATGCCCTTCATCGAAAATGGCCGTTGGCTGGATGTGGGCAGTGGCGGCGGCATGCCGGGTATTCCCCTGGCGATCCTGTTTCCCGAGTCGCAAGTGACCTGCCTGGACAGCAACGGCAAGAAAACCCGTTTCCTGACCCAGGTAAAACTCGAGCTGAAGCTGGATAACCTGCAAGTTATCCACAGTCGCGTCGAAGAATTCCAGCCTGAGCAGCCTTTCAACGGAATTGTTTCCAGGGCTTTCAGCAGCATGGAGAACTTCAGCAACTGGACGCGCCACCTTGGCAACAGCGAAACCCGCTGGTTGGCAATGAAGGGCGTTCATCCGGCCGATGAGCTGGTAGCATTGCCGTCTGATTTTCGTCTCGATGGCGAACACGCCTTGACCGTTCCGGGTTGCCAAGGCCAACGCCATCTGCTGATACTGCGCCGCACGGCATGATTGGGAACGCAAGCAAGAATGGCTAAGGTATTCGCAATAGCGAACCAAAAAGGTGGTGTGGGTAAAACCACCACCTGTATCAACCTCGCAGCATCGCTGGTCGCGACCAAGCGCCGCGTGCTGCTCATTGACCTTGATCCACAGGGCAACGCCACCATGGGTAGCGGTGTGGATAAACACGGTCTTGAGAATTCGGTCTACGACCTGTTGATCGGTGAATGCGACCTGGCCCAGGCCATGCACATCTCCGAGCACGGTGGTTACCAGTTGCTTCCCGCCAACCGCGATTTGACCGCGGCTGAAGTCGTGCTGCTCGAAATGCAGATGAAGGAAAGCCGTCTGCGTACAGCGCTGGCCCCGGTTCGCGAAAGCTACGATTACATCCTGATCGATTGCCCGCCGTCGTTGTCGATGCTGACCTTGAATGCCCTGGTGGCGGCCGATGGGGTGATTATCCCCATGCAGTGCGAGTACTTTGCACTCGAAGGCCTGAGCGACCTTGTGGATAACATCAAGCGCATCGCCGAGCTGCTCAATCCGAACCTGAAGATCGAAGGCCTGCTGCGCACCATGTACGACCCGCGCCTGAGCCTGATGAACGATGTTTCGGCGCAGCTCAAGGAACACTTCGGCGAGCAGCTCTACGACACCGTGATTCCGCGCAACATCCGCCTGGCCGAAGCGCCAAGCTATGGCATGCCAGCGCTGGCGTATGACAAAAATTCCCGTGGCGCGATTGCTTACCTTGCCCTGGCGGGCGAGCTGGTTCGTCGTCAACGTCGTTCTACCCGCACGCCTCAGCCAACTTAAGGAATTTCCATGGCCGTCAAGAAACGAGGTCTCGGACGCGGACTGGATGCACTCCTGAGTGGTCCTACGGTCAGCTCGCTGGAAGAGCAAGCGGTCAAGGTTGATCAAAGCGAACTGCAGCACCTGCCCCTGGACCTGATCCAGCGCGGCAAGTACCAGCCTCGTCGCGACATGGATCCGCAGGCGCTTGAAGAACTGGCCAGCTCGATCCGCACCCAGGGCGTGATGCAACCGATCGTGGTGCGCCCGATCGAAGGTAACCGCTTTGAGATCATCGCCGGTGAACGTCGCTGGCGCGCCAGCCAACAGGCTGGCAAGGACACGATCCCGGCGATGGTCAAAGACGTGCCGGACGAAACCGCCATTGCGATGGCGTTGATCGAGAACATTCAGCGTGAAGACCTCAATCCGATCGAGGAAGCTGTCGCCTTGCAGCGTTTGCAGCAAGAGTTCCAGCTGACTCAACAGCAAGTCGCCGACGCTGTGGGTAAGTCCCGGGTGTCTGTGGCTAACTTGTTGCGATTGATTTCGTTACCGGAAGTGATCAAGACCATGCTGTCCCACGGTGACCTGGAAATGGGTCATGCGCGGGCATTGCTCGGTTTGCCTGATGCTCAGCAGGTTGAAGGGGCGCGACACGTTGTCGCACGAGGCCTGACGGTACGTCAGACTGAAGCCCTGGTTCGCCAGTGGTTGAGTGGTAAACAGGAACCCGCGGAACCGGTTAAAACCGATCCGGACATTGCCAGACTCGAACAGCGTCTGGCTGAGCGGCTGGGCTCTGCGGTGCAGATCCGCCACGGAAAGAAGGGAAAAGGCCAGTTAGTGATTGGTTACAATTCCCTGGATGAGCTGCAAGGAGTGCTTGCTCACATCCGCTGAAACAATTCCTCATGTAGCGCGCAGTCGGAAATCACTACCTGACAGTTGAATAGGGGCTTCGTCGCCCCTATACTCTGCGCGCATTTTGTCGGCACAAATTATGCCAAGTTTTCTGTTTTTGGTAGCCGACCTTTGAGGAGCAGTTGTGATGGAAACCCGCACGCCAAACCGCTTGCCGTTCCATCGCTTGGCGGTTTTTCCGGTTTTGCTGGCTCAATTTGTCGTTTTATTGCTGGCTGCTCTGGGGCTCTGGCAATGGCATGGAGTCGTCGCCGGATATTCAGGACTCTGCGGAGGCCTGATAGCTTTGCTACCCAATGTGTATTTTGCTCACAGGGCTTTTCGGTTTTCCGGCGCCCGAGCAGCGCAAGCCATCGTCCGGTCGTTTTACGCCGGCGAGGCAGGCAAGTTAATTTTGACGGCAGTGCTGTTCGCGCTGACGTTTGCAGGTGTGAAGCCATTGGCGCCGTTAGCAGTATTCGGTGTCTTCGTGCTGACCCAACTGGTCAGTTGGTTCGCTCCCCTGCTAATGAGAACAACACTTTCGAGACCTTAGGGCGTTTGAGGCAACCATGGCAGAAACAACCGCTTCGGGCTATATCCAGCACCACTTACAGAACCTGACCTTTGGGCAGCTACCTGATGGCGGCTGGGGCTTTGCCCACACCGTTGCAGAAGCTAAAGCAATGGGCTTTTGGGCGTTCCACGTCGATACCCTCGGCTGGTCGCTGTTTGTTGGTCTGATTTTCATCCTCGTATTCCGCATGGCGGCCAAGAAGGCAACTTCCGGTCAGCCAGGCGCACTGCAGAACTTCGTTGAAGTACTGGTGGAATTCGTTGATGGCAGCGTAAAAGACAGTTTCCACGGTCGCAGTGCAGTAATCGCACCGCTGGCGCTGACCATTTTCGTGTGGGTGTTCCTGATGAACGCCATCGACTTGATCCCGGTTGACTGGATTCCTCAGTTGGCCATCTTGATCACTGGCGATGAACACTTCCCGTTCCGTGCCGTACCGACGACTGATCCAAACGCGACCATGGGCATGGCCCTGTCGGTGTTTGCACTGATCATCTTCTACAGCATCAAGATCAAGGGCATCGGTGGCTTTATCGGTGAACTGACCCTGCACCCATTCGGCAGCAAGAACATTTTTGTTCAGGCGCTGCTGATTCCGGTGAACTTCCTGCTCGAATTCGTGACGTTGATTGCCAAGCCTATTTCGTTGGCTCTGCGTCTGTTCGGCAACATGTACGCTGGCGAGCTGGTGTTTATCCTGATCGCCGTGATGTTCGGCAGCGGCCTGCTTTGGCTTAGCGGTCTGGGCGTGGTGCTGCAATGGGCGTGGGCTGTATTCCACATCCTGATCATCACCTTGCAAGCGTTCATCTTCATGATGTTGACCATCGTCTACCTGTCGATGGCACACGAAGATAATCACTAAGATCCGCTTCGGCGAATCTGGTGCTCCTCTCACCTTCGGGTGAGAGGGCGTCGCAAAATGATTTTGTTTTACCGCTTTAATCTAAAAACCTAAACCATACGACGTAAAAGTCGGGAGGAAAGATGGAAACTGTAGTTGGTCTAACCGCTATCGCTGTTGCACTGTTGATCGGCCTGGGCGCACTGGGTACCGCAATTGGTTTCGGCCTGTTGGGTGGCAAGTTCCTGGAAGGCGCAGCGCGTCAACCAGAAATGGTTCCAATGCTGCAAGTTAAAATGTTCATCGTTGCCGGTCTGCTCGACGCCGTAACCATGATCGGTGTTGGTATCGCACTGTTCTTCACCTTCGCTAATCCTTTCGTTGGTCAACTCGCTGGCTAATCACTCGAATTTTCGAGTTGATTAGAGTGATGGACAACGAACGAGCGAGGTGTTGGCGTGAACATTAATGCAACCCTGATTGGCCAGTCCGTTGCGTTCTTCATTTTTGTACTGTTTTGCATGAAGTTCGTGTGGCCTCCGGTCATCGCGGCATTGCAAGAACGTCAGAAGAAGATTGCGGCTGGACTGGACGCTGCTAACCGAGCAGCTCGCGACCTGGAGTTGGCCCAAGATAAAGCGGGTCAACAACTGCGCGAAGCTAAGGCTCAAGCAGCTGAAATCATTGAGCAAGCCAAGAAACGCGGTACTCAGATCGTAGACGAAGCCCGTGAACAGGCTCGCGTTGAAGCTGACCGTGTGAAGGCTCAGGCTCAGGCCGAGATCGAACAGGAACTGAACAGCGTCAAAGACGCCCTGCGTGCCCAACTGGGTACCCTGGCTGTTGAAGGCGCAGAGAAGATCCTGGGTGCCACAATCGATCAAAACGCGCACGCGGAGCTGGTTACTAAACTGGCTGCTGAAATTTAAGCGAGGGCGATCATGGCAGAATTGACCACGTTGGCCCGACCTTACGCTAAGGCAGCCTTCGAGCACGCCCAGGCCCACCAGCAACTGGCCTCTTGGTCAGCCATGCTCGGCCTGGCTGCAGCAGTGTCGCAAGACGACACTATGCAGCGCGTGCTCAAGGCCCCGCGACTGACGAGCGCAGAAAAGGCCGCCACGTTTATTGACGTGTGCGGCGACAAGTTCACTGTAGAAGCACAGAACTTCATCAACGTCGTTGCCGAAAACGACCGTCTCCCGCTGTTGCCGGAGATCGCCGCTCTGTTTGACCTGTACAAGGCCGAACAAGAGAAGTCGGTAGACGTTGAAGTCACCAGTGCTTTTGCATTGAACCAAGAACAGCAAGACAAACTCGCCAAGGTTCTCAGTGCACGACTCGACCGGGAAGTGCGCCTGCAAGTTGCGGAGGATGCCAGCCTTATAGGTGGTGTCATCATCCGCGCCGGCGACCTGGTTATCGATGGCTCGGTTCGCGGGAAACTCGCAAGCCTTGCCGAAGCATTGAAATCTTGAGTTTGAAGGGGCAGCAGAGCAATGCAGCAACTCAATCCTTCCGAAATAAGTGAAATTATCAAGGGCCGCATCGAAAAACTCGATGTGACCTCCCAAGCCCGTAACGAAGGCACTGTCGTCAGCGTATCTGACGGTATTGTGCGGATTCACGGTCTGGCCGACGTAATGTACGGCGAGATGATCGAGTTTCCGGGCAGCGTCTTCGGTATGGCTCTCAACCTCGAGCAAGACTCTGTAGGTGCCGTAGTACTGGGCGCATACACGACTCTGGCTGAAGGCATGAGCGCCAAGTGCACTGGCCGTATCCTGGAAGTTCCGGTTGGTAAGGAACTGCTGGGTCGCGTTGTCGACGCACTGGGTAACCCAGTTGATGGCAAAGGTCCACTGGGCAACACCGAGACTGATGCAGTCGAGAAAGTTGCTCCAGGCGTGATCTGGCGTAAGTCGGTAGACCAGCCTGTACAGACTGGCTACAAGGCTGTCGATGCCATGATCCCTGTCGGCCGTGGCCAGCGTGAGCTGATCATCGGTGACCGTCAGATCGGTAAAACCGCTCTGGCGATCGACGCGATCATCAACCAGAAGAACAGCGGCATTTTCTGTGTATACGTAGCGATCGGTCAGAAGCAATCGACCATCGCCAACGTGGTTCGCAAGCTGGAAGAAAACGGCGCGCTGGCTAACACCATCGTCGTTGCTGCCAGTGCTTCCGAATCCGCAGCGCTGCAGTTCCTGGCACCGTACTCCGGTTGCACCATGGGCGAATACTTCCGCGACCGCGGTGAAGACGCGCTGATCGTTTATGACGATCTGTCCAAGCAAGCAGTGGCTTACCGCCAGATTTCCCTGCTGCTGCGCCGTCCACCAGGCCGTGAAGCTTACCCAGGCGACGTGTTCTATCTCCACTCCCGTCTTCTGGAGCGCGCATCCCGCGTATCCGAAGAATACGTAGAGAAGTTCACCAACGGCGCAGTGACCGGCAAAACCGGTTCCCTGACCGCACTGCCGATCATCGAAACCCAGGCTGGCGACGTTTCCGCGTTCGTTCCGACCAACGTGATTTCCATCACCGACGGTCAGATCTTCCTGGAATCGGCCATGTTCAACTCCGGGATCCGTCCTGCAGTGAACGCCGGTGTTTCGGTATCCCGTGTGGGTGGTGCCGCTCAGACCAAGATCATCAAGAAGCTGTCCGGTGGTATCCGTACCGCTCTGGCTCAGTACCGTGAACTGGCAGCATTTGCCCAGTTCGCTTCTGACCTGGACGAAGCGACCCGTAAGCAACTTGAGCATGGTCAGCGCGTTACCGAGCTGATGAAGCAGAAGCAATACGCACCAATGTCGATCGCTGACATGGCGCTGTCGCTGTATGCCGCTGAGCGTGGGTTCCTGACTGACGTCGAAATCACCAAGGTCGGTAGCTTTGAACAAGCGCTGATTGCTTACTTCAACCGCGATCACGCCGAGCTTATGGCGAAGATCAACGTTAAAGGTGACTTCAATGACGAAATCGACGCTGGCATCAAAGCCGGTATCGAGAAGTTCAAGGCCACCCAAACCTGGTAAGCCGCAGCGGGAGCCGCAAGGCTCCCGCTTGCTAACCTGATAGGTGTTACATGGCAGGCGCAAAAGAGATTCGCAGTAAGATTGCGAGCATCAAAAGCACGCAAAAGATTACCAGCGCCATGGAAAAAGTGGCGGTCAGCAAAATGCGCAAGGCACAAATGCGCATGGCTGCTAGCCGTCCTTATGCGGAGCGTATCCGCCAGGTTATTGGGCATTTGGCCAACGCCAACCCGGAATACCGCCACCCGTTCATGATCGACCGCGAAGTTAAGCGTGTGGGTTATGTGGTTGTGAGCAGTGACCGTGGTTTGTGCGGTGGTTTGAATACCAACCTGTTCAAGGCTTTGGTCAAGGACATGGCGGTAAACCGTGAAAACGGCGTCGAGATTGATCTGTGCGTGGTCGGCAGCAAAGGTGCGGCATTTTTCCGTAACTTCGGCGGTAACGTCGTCGCTGCTATCAGCCATCTGGGTGAAGAACCGTCGATCAATGATTTGATCGGCAGCGTTAAGGTGATGCTGGATGCTTACCTGGAAGGCCGTATTGACCGCCTGTCCGTGGTATCCAACAAGTTCATCAACACCATGACGCAACAGCCTACTGTGGAGCAATTGATTCCACTGGTGGCGACCCCGGATCAAGAACTCAAGCACCACTGGGACTATCTCTACGAACCGGATGCCAAAGAGCTGCTAGACGGCTTGATGGTGCGTTACGTGGAGTCGCAGGTGTACCAGGCGGTGGTCGAGAACAGTGCAGCTGAACAAGCTGCGCGGATGATCGCAATGAAGAACGCCACTGATAACGCCGGTGACTTGATCAGCGATTTGCAGCTGATCTACAACAAGGCGCGTCAGGCTGCGATCACCCAAGAGATCTCGGAAATCGTCGGCGGCGCTGCCGCGGTTTAACGGTTCAAATATTCAGAGGATCCAGCTATGAGTAGCGGACGTATCGTTCAAATCATCGGCGCCGTGATCGACGTGGAATTTCCACGCGAAAACGTACCGAGCATCTACAACGCGCTGAAAGTACAAAGCGCGGCCGGAACCACTCTGGAAGTTCAGCAACAGCTGGGCGACGGCGTGGTTCGTACCATTGCGATGGGTTCCACCGAGGGCTTGAAGCGCGGTCTGGAAGTCACCGACTCTGGCGCAGCCATCTCCGTTCCAGTAGGTAAAGCTACCCTGGGCCGGATCATGGACGTTCTGGGCAACCCGATCGACGAAGCTGGCCCGATTGACACCGAAGAGCGTTGGGGCATTCACCGCCCAGCACCGTCCTTCGCTGAGCAAGCTGGCGGCAACGACCTGCTGGAAACCGGTATCAAGGTTATCGACCTGATCTGCCCGTTTGCAAAAGGCGGTAAGGTTGGTCTGTTCGGTGGTGCCGGTGTAGGCAAAACCGTAAACATGATGGAACTGATCCGTAACATCGCCATGGAACACAGCGGTTACTCTGTGTTTGCTGGTGTGGGCGAGCGTACCCGTGAGGGTAACGACTTCTACCACGAGATGAAGGATTCCAGCGTACTGGACAAAGTGGCACTGGTTTACGGTCAGATGAACGAGCCGCCGGGTAACCGTCTGCGCGTAGCACTGACCGGCCTGACCATGGCCGAGAAGTTCCGTGACGAAGGTAACGACGTACTGTTGTTCGTTGACAACATCTACCGTTACACCTTGGCCGGTACTGAAGTATCCGCACTGCTGGGCCGTATGCCTTCGGCAGTAGGTTACCAGCCGACTCTGGCTGAAGAGATGGGTACTCTGCAAGAGCGCATCACTTCGACCAAAAACGGTTCGATCACTTCGATCCAAGCGGTATACGTACCTGCGGATGACTTGACTGACCCGTCGCCTGCGACCACGTTTGCCCACTTGGACGCTACCGTCGTTCTGTCCCGTGACATCGCTTCCCTGGGTATCTACCCAGCAGTAGATCCACTGGATTCGACTTCGCGCCAGCTGGACCCGAACGTAATCGGCCAGGAACACTACGACACCGCTCGCGGCGTTCAGTACGTGTTGCAGCGTTACAAAGAACTGAAGGACATCATTGCGATCCTGGGTATGGACGAGCTGTCGGAAACCGACAAGCAGTTGGTATCCCGCGCTCGTAAGATCCAGCGTTTCTTGTCTCAGCCGTTCTTCGTGGCTGAAGTCTTCACTGGCGCTTCGGGTAAATACGTTTCCCTGAAAGACACCATTGCTGGCTTCAAAGGCATCCTCAACGGTGACTACGACCACCTGCCAGAACAAGCGTTCTACATGGTCGGCGGCATCGAAGAAGCGATCGAGAAAGCCAAGAAACTGTAATTCCAGCGCCCGGCAACGGGCGCTAATCAGGTTGAGGCAATCAGATGGCTAATATGATGACAGTCCATTGCGATATCGTCAGTGCGGAAGGAGAAATCTTTTCCGGTCAGGTCGAGATGGTGATTGCGCACGGCAGCCTGGGTGATCTTGGTATCGCTCTGGGTCACGCTCCGCTGATCACTGAACTCAAGCCGGGTCCGATCCGCCTGATCAAGCTGGGCGGGGAATCGGAGGTGTTTTACATCTCCGGTGGTTACCTCGAGGTTCAGCCGAACATGGTCAAGGTTCTTGCCGACACCGTGCAACGTGCTGCCGACCTGGATGAAGCCTCCGCTCAGGAAGCCGTAAAGGCTGCCGAGAAGGCACTGAACGAAAAAGGCGCAGATTTCGATTACGGGTCTGCTGCTGCACGTCTGGCCGAAGCCGCAGCTCAGCTGCGCACCGTCCAGCAAATCCGCAAGAAGTTTGGCGGCTAAGCCTCCTGTCTTATTGTGTGATTGATTAAAAAGGGTAGCCTCGGCTACCCTTTTTCTTTTTCCGCGAAATACTTTTTGGTCGCAACCGCTGACCACCCAGGATTGGTAGCCAGTCATGTCTCTCGATATCGTTATTCTCGCCGCAGGTCAGGGCACCCGCATGCGTTCTGCCCTGCCCAAGGTTCTGCACCCCGTGGCAGGCAACTCCATGCTTGGCCATGTTATCCACAGCGCTCGTCAGCTTGAACCGACCCGCATCCACGTCGTCATTGGTCACGGAGCCGAACTGGTGCGTGAACGCCTGGCTGCTGATGACCTGAACTTTGTGCTGCAAGACAAGCAACTGGGTACCGGCCATGCCGTGGCTCAGGCACTACCATTTCTGACCGCAGAAAACGTGTTGATCCTGTACGGCGATGTACCGCTGATCGAGGTCGAGACCCTGCAACGTCTGCTCAAGCAAGTTGGCCCCGAGCAACTGGGCCTGCTGACCGTCAACCTGGCCGACCCGACTGGTTATGGTCGTATCGTGCGTGATGCGGATGGCAAGGTGTGTGCGATTGTTGAGCACAAGGACGCAACCGAAGCCGAACGTACAATTACCGAAGGCAACACCGGGATCCTCGCCTTGCCGACCCGTCGCCTGGCTGACTGGATGAGCCGTCTGTCGAACAACAACGCACAGGGCGAATACTATCTGACCGACGTTATCGCCATGGCGGTTAGCGATGGTTTGGTCGTGGCCACCGAGCATGCCCTTGACCCGATGGAAGTGCAGGGCGCCAACGATCGTAAACAACTCAGTGAGCTGGAACGTCATTACCAGTTGCGCGAAGCCCGTCGCCTGATGGCCTTGGGTGTGACCTTGCGTGACCCGGCGCGTTTCGATGTGCGCGGTGAAGTCACCGTGGGTCGTGATGTGCTGATCGATATCAACGTGATTCTTGAAGGTCGCGTGGTTATTGAGGACGACGTGGTCATCGGCCCGAATTGCGTAATCAAGGACAGCACCTTGCGCAAAGGTGTTGTGATCAAGGCCAATAGCCATCTCGACGGTGCCGTGATGGGCGAGAACAGTGATGCCGGTCCGTTCGCTCGTCTGCGCCCGGGCAGTGTGCTGGATGCCCGTGCCCATGTGGGTAACTTTGTCGAATTGAAAAACGCCCACTTGGGTGAAGACGCCAAATGCGGTCACCTGACTTATCTGGGCGATGCCGAGGTCGGCCCGCGCACCAATATCGGTGCTGGCACCATCACCTGCAACTACGATGGCGCCAACAAGTGGAAGACCGTGTTGGGCGCTGATGTATTTATTGGTTCGAACAACTCGTTGGTTGCACCTGTGGATATCTCCAACGGTGCTACCACTGCTGCAGGCTCGACCATCAATCAGGATGTTGCCGCGGAGCAACTGGCCGTTGGTCGTGCGCGCCAGCGCAATATTGATGGCTGGAAGCGTCCGGTCAAACAGCCAAAGCCTTGATTTAAAGTTATCCACAGAAAGGCGATGATGATTTAAGGTTATTAACAAGTCATCCTATAACTGTTTTAAATCAATGAGTTACCTAAAGCCTTATTCACGCCCTGTGGATAAGGCTTTGTTTTTTGCGGGCCTAAATAAGCGTTTTGGCCAATGAACACAGGCCCATATCGACTTATTCACAGAAAATAGCCCACAACATTTTCTTGACGAAGGTTTCGAGATACGGTTTCATTGCTTTCGTTATCTTTCGAAACGAAACTTAAGCCGTTATGTCCAAACGTAATACGCCACAACGCAGACACAACATCCTGGCCATGCTTGCCGAGCAGGGCGAAGTCAGTGTGGATGAACTGGCCAAGCGCTTCGAAACCTCTGAGGTTACGATTCGCAAGGATCTGGCTGCACTCGAAAGTAACGGGCTTTTATTGCGTCGTTATGGCGGCGCGATCACCATGCCGCAAGAACTGGTCAGTGATGTCCCTCAGCCAGTTTCTCTTTATAAGCAAGCCATTGCCCGTGCAGCGGTTGGTCTGATTAAAGAGCATGCGCGCATCATCATCGACAGCGGCAGCACCACGGCCTCGATGATTCCACAACTGGGCCTGCAACCTGGCCTGGTAGTGATGACCAACTCCCTGCACGTCGCCAATGCACTCAGTGAACTGGAACATGAGCCTGTATTGCTGATGACCGGGGGCACCTGGGATCCGCACTCCGAGTCCTTTCAGGGACAGGTTGCCGAACAGGTGTTGCGCTCATACGACTTCGATCAACTGTTCATCGGTGCTGACGGCATAGACCTGCAGCGCGGCACGACAACTTTTAACGAGTTGTTGGGTCTGAGCCGGGTCATGGCTGACGTCGCGCGTGAAGTGATCGTGATGGTCGAGTCGGACAAGATTGGTCGAAAAATACCCAACCTGGAACTGCCCTGGAGCAGCGTCCATACCCTTATTACCGATGATCGCCTGCCCCTTGAGGCACGCGAACAGATTCAGGCCCGGGGCATAACATTGTTATGCGCGGCCCTAAGCTAGGAGAACTTTATGTGTGGAATCGTTGGCGCAGTCGCTGAACGTAATATCACGGCCATTCTGCTGGAAGGCCTGAAACGTCTTGAATACCGTGGTTACGACAGCGCAGGTGTGGCTGTTTTCACCAACAACGGCACCCTGGAACGCATGCGCCGCAACGGCAAAGTGGCCGAGCTGGAACAAGCTCTGGCCGGTGAGCCATTGGCCGGTCGTCTGGGCATTGCCCATACCCGTTGGGCCACCCACGGTGCGCCGTGCGAGCGTAACGCTCACCCGCATTTCTCCGGTTCCGATCTGGCTGTTGTACATAACGGCATCATCGAAAACCATGAAGCCCTGCGTGAGCAGCTCAAAGGCTTGGGCTATGTGTTTACCTCGGACACTGACACCGAAGTCATTGCCCACCTGCTAAACCACAAACTCAAAGATCACAGCGACCTGACCGAGGCCCTCAAGGCCACCGTTAAAGAGTTGCACGGTGCCTACGGCCTGGCTGTGATCAGCGCCAAGCAACCGGATCGTCTGGTTGCAGCCCGCAGCGGCAGCCCGCTGGTGATTGGCCTGGGCCTGGGTGAAAACTTCCTGGCCTCCGACCAATTGGCACTGCGTCAGGTCACTGACCGTTTCATGTACCTGGAAGAAGGCGATATCGCTGAAATCCGTCGTGACAGCGTGCAGATCTGGGACGTAAACGGTCAGAGCGTTCAACGCGAAGCCGTGCAATACAGCGATGGCGCCGAAGCGGCCGACAAGGGCGAGTATCGCCACTACATGCTCAAGGAAATCCACGAGCAACCAGCAGTAGTTCAACGCACCCTGGAAAATCGCCTGGGTGCTGACCATGTACTGGTTCAAGCTTTCGGTCCACAAGCGAAGGAATTGTTCGCCAAGGTTCGCAATGTTCAGATCGTCGCCTGTGGTACCAGCTACCACGCCGGCATGGTTGCCCGTTACTGGCTCGAAAGCCTGGCAGGCATTCCGTGCCAGGTTGAAGTGGCCAGCGAGTTCCGCTACCGAAAAGTTGTGGTGCAACCGGACACCCTGTTTGTTTCGATCTCGCAATCGGGCGAAACCGCTGACACCCTGGCAGCACTGCGCAATGCAAAAGAATTGGGCTTCCTCGGTAGCCTGGCGATTTGCAACGTAGGTATCAGCTCGCTGGTTCGTGAGTCTGATCTGACGCTGCTAACCCAAGCAGGTCGCGAAATCGGTGTGGCTTCCACCAAGGCATTTACCACCCAGCTGGTAGGCCTGTTGCTGCTGACCCTGTCTCTGGGCCAGGTGCGCGGCACCCTGGAAGAGGGCGTTGAAGCACAGCTGGTAGAAGAACTGCGTCGTTTACCAGCGCGTCTGGGCGAAGCCCTGGCGATGGATTCGGTGGTTGAAAAAGTGGCTGAATTGTTTGCCGATAAACATCACACCCTGTTCCTGGGCCGTGGCGCTCAGTTCCCGGTGGCAATGGAAGGCGCACTCAAGCTCAAGGAAATTTCGTACATCCACGCTGAAGCGTACCCGGCGGGCGAGTTGAAGCACGGCCCTCTGGCACTTGTGGATAACGATATGCCGGTAGTGACCGTTGCTCCGAACAATGAGCTGTTGGAGAAACTTAAATCCAACCTGCAAGAAGTTCGTGCCCGCGGTGGCGAGCTGATTGTGTTTGCTGATGAACAAGCCGGTATGAGCAACGGCGAAGGCACCCATGTGATCAACATGCCGCATATCCACGATGTGCTGGCGCCGATCCTCTACACCATCCCGCTGCAATTGCTGTCGTACTACGTTGCCGTGCTCAAAGGCACTGACGTGGACCAGCCGCGTAACCTGGCTAAATCCGTGACTGTGGAATAAATCACAGCTGCGGCACTACTCAGTGGTGGTTTTAGAGAATTAAAACTGTCGCGAATGAAGGGAGCCACTTACGGGCTCCCTTCTTCGACAGATCCCCTTCTTCCAGGTTGCTTGACCAACACTGAGGGAAACACTCAATTACAGGTGGAAATGGCCCGCAGCCTCTGGCTGGTAAAGCACTTTCCTGATCTCAATTCGGCGGGTCCGATCAGAAATTCGCCAGTCAATGGCGTCCCCCTCCTGATAGCCCAAA
Source organism: Pseudomonas bubulae (assembly GCF_900618535.1). Classification (GTDB taxonomy): domain Bacteria; phylum Pseudomonadota; class Gammaproteobacteria; order Pseudomonadales; family Pseudomonadaceae; genus Aquipseudomonas; species Aquipseudomonas bubulae. The sequence continues at coordinate 522,848 of NZ_UYJA01000004.1, forward strand.
ATGGCGGCGCCAATGTCGGAATACACGGAATGCTTCCCTGCGTTGCTGTCCGCGTCTTCCGGGTAGACCAGGGCCACTTCGATCTCTTCGTCGTCCAGTTGCACTAAAGCCCTGGAGTTCATCGTGACGACATTGCCCGCCACCTGCTGCGGCTTGACGACAATGGCTCGTTCAAGCTCATGTTCGAGCTCAACAACCGTCGGACCTTGCTCCAGAGCGATTAGACTCTCGAGCCTGGCCTTGTCGATTTCAGTGATGTAGATCCTGGTGGAGTCGCCAACGGTACCTTCGCGCAAGAGCTGGAGATAGCGCCCCGCTGCCATGGAAAATGACTTCAATGTGGGCGTTTCGCTTTCAAGCACAAAGCCGCTGCGCAGAAAGGCTTTTACCGAGCGCGTGTTGTCCGGGTGGATCTTGGCGATGAGCTTCTTGGCCCGCATGTCGAGGAAGGCCAGTTTCATGCCTTCGCGGATCGTGCGGGCGCCAAGGTTTCGGCCCCATTTGTCGCTGTCTCCAATGACCAGGACTATCTCGCAATTTGAGCCGGTCTTGATCAGACGGACAAAGCCTACCGGGGCGTCATGCCGGTCATAAGCCATGAAGAATCGGCCACCCTGGTTGAACAGATGGGTCAGGATTGGCAATTGGGTTCTATCAATGGCTTGCTCGATGGAGCGGGAGACATGACGTGAATCGCTCAGATAACAGGTGACGCGCTCATCTTCCAACCAATCCATCAACGTCAACGCATGCGCCCGAGTAACTTCCGGGCACAGCGAAATGAAAGGCTTGTTCATCTTCACCACACTTATTTTCAAGGGATGAAAGCCCTTCATGGCTACGGCCATGACGGTTCTTTCGGCAACCGGCTATTTTAAGACATAACGCAAGTAATGCCGAATGGTCGGGAGAGTTCGGGGATATCTTCGTTTTACCCTTTGATCCGACCCAGAGCCTCGCCGCAAGCAGCGCCAGCAAATGTACGTGTATGTCTTGTGGTTTCAGGGTTGTGGATAACTTCAGCAAGGAGCTGGCATGCTTTACACCAATGCGCTGAAACAATTGGATATGCAGGATATTTCGATCGTCTTGCTGTTGATCGAAAATCGCAGCGCCAAGCGTGTGGCAGAAATGTTGAATCTCAGCCAATCAAGCATCAGTTACAGCCTGAAAAAACTCCGCCACTGTTTCGACGACAAACTCTTCGAGAACACCGACGGCGCCATGCAACCCACGGCACGGGTGCTGGCGATCAAGCCCTATCTGCAAAACATCCTGCAGTGCATCAATCAGTGCGCCAAGGAAGGAGCAGGGCAGGGCACCGCGCTGCGTCAGTGGAATATCACTGCCCCGGAATATTTTGAAATTCTCATGTTGCCTGCAGTGTTGCAGCAGGTGCGTTCAACCGGGCGCAACTGGGCGTTGAGTGTGAGCCGCCTGGGCCAGGATTTGCCCATCAGTGAGTTATTGGCTTCTGACACCGACGTTTGCTTTGGCTTCGGCCCGGGCTATCACCAACGGCATCCGTTGCTGGGCTATCGCAGCCTTACTGAAGATTCTTTTGTGTGCCTGTCCAGCGTGGCAAAACATCAGGCTAAATCTTTTTTGGATATTGATGAGTTTTGTGACGCGCCGCACATATTTCCAACGCCGTGGCTGTCGGAAAAAAACATGGTGGATGGCTGGCTGGAAAAACAGTCGCGGCGTAGAAGTATTTTTACCCGGGCCAACTCCTATCACGCCGGGGTCAATGTTTTATTGGCGGTGCCGGCACTGATCGTGATCCCGAAAAAAATAGTGGCGACGTTGAATGTGCCGCCAAACATTAAAGTTCTCCAACCGCCGCCCGGTTTTCCGACTTTCACTCTGGACATGATCTGGAGCCGTGAACGAACCATCCACAGCGACTTTCATGAGCTGGAAGGGTTGATCGAAAAAATAAAAAAATAAATTTCAGGTGCGCAAAATCGCCTGCGGGTGCTGGTGTGCGCTATACATTCCCACTGCTTATCCCGCAGGGTAGGGCACGGCCATGAACTGAAAAGGAATTTTCGATGATCAAGCAATTTATCAAACCCGCCCGCACCGGTGCGGTTTTTCTAGTGACTTGCCTGGCGGCTTCCATCGCCTGTGCCAGCGATAAAACCAGTTACCCGGACGCCGCTGCCAGCGACCCGGCGAAGCTGGGCTGGATGGTCGGTGCACCGCCCCCGCCGGATCGCATCGTGCGCTTTGCCGACGGCAGTTATTTCCAGTTTCCCGCCATGCGCTGGAGTGTTTCCAACTTCCGTCAATTGATGCCTACCACCAATGTCTCCCGTGGCCTGGGTGCGCCCGTGCTGCTGGCCAGAGCCTTGCGCACGGATATCGACGCCTTGACCTTCGTGCCACTGGGCAGCAAGGAGCCGATGACCTGGGAACAGTCGCTGGCGGCGAACTACACCGACGGCATTGTGGTGCTGCACCGCGGCAAAATTGTTTATGAGCGTTACTTTGGTGTGCTGACCCCCGAAGGCCAGCACGGCGCCATGTCGATGACCAAGTCCGTGGTGGGTACTATGGGCGCGATGCTGGTGGCTGATGGCACGTTGGATGCCAATAAAAAAATTGCTGAGTATGTCCCCGAGCTGGCCAAGTCGGCCTTTGGCAACGCCACCCTGCGCCAGGTGCTGGACATGACCACGGGGCTTAAATACAGCGAAGATTATGCCGACCCCAATGCTGAAGTCTGGAAGCATGCACAGGCCGGTAACCCGCTACCCAAACCCAAGGACTACACCGGCCCGCAAAGCTATATGGAATATTTGCAGACGGTCGAGCCGGAGGGGGAGCACGGCGAGGCCTTCGCTTATAAAACCGTGAACACCGATGTGCTGGGCTGGGTCATTGCACGAGTGACAGGGCGTAACGTTGCGCAATTGCTCTCGGAAAAAATCTGGCAGCGCATTGGCGCTGAACAATCGGCCTATTTCACCGTGGATTCAATCGGTACCCCGTTTGCGGGGGGTGGTTTGAATACAGGGCTACGGGACATGGCCCGCTTTGGAGAAATGATCCGTAACAATGGTCAGTATCTCGGCAAGCAAATCGTACCCAAGGCGGTTGTCGATGACATTCGTGGTGGCGGCGATAAAGCGGCCTTTGCCAAAGCCGGTTATGACTTGCTTAAGGGCGCCAGCTATCGCGACATGTGGTGGGTGACGCACAACGCGGATGGTGCCTTTATGGCGCGCGGTGTTTACGGTCAGCGCACCTACATTGACCCGAAAGCCGAAATGGTTATTGTGCGTTATGCCTCCAACCCGGTTGCCAGCAACTCGGCTAACGATCCGGTGACTATTCCTGCATTTGAAGCCCTGGCCAAACAGTTGATGACTCACCCGGACTGATAGCGCCAAAAAACGCTGGGAGTCGTGCTTGACCGGCTCCCATAGCGGCGTTTCGCCGTTTTTAAACCAAGATGAAGAATCCGTAAGCTCGACAAAAGTTTCATCATTTCTGCGATATCGTAACTAGATATTTCATAAGTGAGTGTTTCCATGCGTGTCGATTTAGAGGCAGAGGAGGGCCGGCTCGAGTCTTTGCCTCGTTTCCAAAGCGCCAGCGCACAGGCTCGTCAGCTCTATCTACTGGGGGTAGTGCTGGCAGTCCTGGCGTTGCTGGCGTGGGTGCTGGCATTTTTTATAGGTCTGTTTTCATCGGAATCGCTGTGGCCGGTGCTGCTGGGCAATAACGCAGCAGCCATGCTGGTGCTGGCCGCAGGCGTTCAATCGGCTTACTGGGTGGCGGATTGGCGCAATGACGCACTCAACCCCGCACCACAGGTGGCTGAGGTCGCGCCCGACGAACAGTTGCGTGGCATTGAACGTTTTAACCAGCGGATTGATGCCGGGGCAAAACAGGTGCTGGCCACCATCGGCGCGCCCGTTTTGTGGCTGGCAGGCGTGAGCGGTGTCGCCTGGTGGAGCGTCCAGCACACCTGGAACCTGGCTTTACCCGGTTTGGCTCTGGGAACCTGGGGCAGTGTCGCGGCTGGCATTGCGGTGCTGTGCGCGTTTGCACTGTTAGTGTTCGAACGTTTCCTGGCGCAGCAACACCCTGGCCAATGGCCGGAGGCGCGTTTGCTGGCACCGTTGGTTCGCGTGCCCATCCTCACTTTGCTCCTGAGCGCCGTGTGCCTGATTTTCAGCAGCGACGATGCGGTGTGGCCTGCCCGCCTCGCGGTGCTGACCGGGTTGCTACCTGCTGCCGTGGCTATTGAGCTGATTCTGAGGGCGCTGGCTGCACTGTTCATCCCGCGCCGCGACAAACTAGAACCGCGCATGATCGGGCAAAGCTTTGTCGCTGGTATGTTGCGTTGGCCGCCTCAGCCATTGCTGACGCTGCAGAGCGAATTGCATAACCGGTTCGGCATCGACCTGCGCCAAATCTGGGCTTTTACCTTTATGCGCAAAGCGTTTTTCCCGGTGCTGGCGGTGGTTGCTGCTGTCGGCTGGGTGCTGAGCGGTGTGAGTGAAATCCCGCTGCAAGGTCGAGGGATTTATGAGCGCTTTGGTGAGCCGGTTGAAGTGTTGGGCCCGGGTTTGCACGTGGGCCTGCCATGGCCTTTTGGGCGAGTCCTGGCGGTGGAAAACGGTGTGGTACATGAGTTGGCCACTAGCACGGAATCGACTGTCGATCCGCTACTCACGCCTGCCGATGGTTTACCACCGCTTACCGCCAATCGCCTGTGGGATGCCACCCATGTGAATGACAAGTCCCAGGTGATTGCCAGCGACAGTGGCGACAAACAGGGCTTTCAGATCGTCAATATGGACGTGCGTTTTGTCTATCGCATTGGCCTGAGCGACCACGCCGCCATTGCCGCCACTTATCACAGTGCTGATGTACCGACGCTGATTCGCACTACCGCCAGCCGCATTCTGGTACACGACTTTGCCTCTCGGACGCTTGATGGTGTGCTCGGTGAGCAGCGCAGTGCGCTGGCCGATGATATAGGCCACGCCGTGCAGGCTGATCTGGATGGCCTGGACAGCGGGGTGGAAATTCTTGCCACCGTGGTTGAAGCCATCCACCCACCTGCCGGGGCCGCCAATGCCTATCACGGTGTGCAGGCAGCACAGATCAGCGCGCAGGCCCTGATTGCCCGCGAACGGGGCGCGGCCAGTGAACAAGCCAATGTGGCGCAATTGCAGGCCAGCGTCGCCCTGGATCAAGCCCATGCGCTGGCGCGTGAAATAAATGCCACCGCACTGACAGCTGATCTGCGCTTTGGCGCCGAGCAAAAAGCCTACGCCAGTGCCGGTCATGCGTTCCTTTTGGAACAGTACCTGAGCCAGTTAAGCCAGGGGCTGAACAATGCCCGATTGCTGATCCTCGACCATCGCCTTGGGGGCAGCAGTGCGCCGACCCTCGACCTGCGTTCTTTCACACTGCCGGCCGATCCTGTCGCGCCGCGTAAAGCTGCTCAGTAAGGAGTCTTCTCTTGTCTCAATCCCACGATCACAGCAGCCATCATCATGGCTGTTCCCACCACGGCCATCACCATCATGACGATACCCTTGAGCCAAGCCCCTTCCCGTGGCGACGCATGGGCTGGGCGGCATTGCTGGTGCTGTTTGCCATCGCCGCGGCGAGCCTGGTGCAAGTACGTTCCGGCGAAGCCACGGTAATTACCCGCTTTGGCAACCCGGCCCGGGTGCTGCTGGAGCCCGGTCTGGGCTGGCGCTGGCCGGCGCCATTTGAAGTCAGCGTGCCGGTGGATCTGCGTTTGCGCACCACCTCCAGCGGCCTGCAGGACGTGGGCACTCGCGATGGTCTGCGGATTATTGTGCAGGCCTATGTGGCCTGGCAGGTGCAGCCCGATGCCGAGAATGTGCAGCGCTTTATGCGCGCCGTACAAAATCAGCCTGACGAAGCGGCGCGGCAGATCCGTACATTTGTGGGGTCGGCACTGGAAACGACGGCTGCCAGTTTTGATCTTTCAAGCCTGGTGAACACCGATGCCAGCCAGGTCAAAATTGCCGACTTTGAAGCGCAATTGCGTCAGCAGATCGAACAGCAATTGCTCAACACCTATGGTGTGCGTGTGCTGCAAGTGGGCGTGGAGCGCCTGACTTTGCCATCGGTCACGCTCACGGCGACGGTTGACCGCATGCGTGCCGAGCGCGAAACCATCGCCACGGAGCGCACCGCCGCAGGCAAGCGCGAAGCGGCGCAAATCCGCTCCGCTGCCGAACGCGATGCGCGCATCCTGCAGGCCGATGCGAGCATCAAGGCCGCGGATATCGAAGCGCAGTCGCGGGTAGAAGCCGCGCAGATTTATGGTCGTGCCTATGCCAGTTCGCCCGCGCTGTACAACGAACTGCGCGCGCTCGATACGCTGGGAACAATGGTTAATCCCGGCACAAAAATTATTTTGCGCACCGATGCCGCACCCTTCCGGGTACTGGTCGATGGCCCGCCGAAGCTGGATGCCAAGGCTGGATCGCAGCCATGAGCCAGGCACCTGATGAAATCAAAGGTGTCAGCAGCCCATGGCAACAGGCGGGGCGACTGGCATTTTTGGGCCTGTACGCGGTGACTGTATTCGCGGCGGTTGCCTGGGGGTTTTCCAATGTGCGTCAGATCGATCCGCAAAATCGTGCCGTGGTATTGCGCATGGGCGCGTTGGACCGTATCCAGAATGCCGGCTTGTTGTGGGCGTGGCCAAAGCCTTTCGAGCAAGTGGTGATCGTCCCCGCAGCAGACCGCGTGAGTGAACGCCGGATTGAAAATCTGCTGCGCTCGGATGTGGCGTTGCAGGCCGATCGAAAAGCTTCGTTCGCCACGCCGGTCAGCGATGCGCTGGCCGGTTCCGGGTATTTGCTGACCGGTGATGCTGGCGTGGTGCAACTGGATGTACGGGTGTTTTACAACGTCACCGAGCCCTATGCGTTTGTGCTGCAAGGTGAGCATGTACTGCCTGCGCTGGACCGGTTGGTGACACGTAGCGCCGTTGCGCTGAGCGCCGCCCGCGATCTGGACACGATTCTGGTGGCGCGCCCGGAACTGATCGGCAGCGACAGCCAGGCAGCTGAACGCCGTGAGCGCCTGCGCGGTGATCTGGTGCAAGGCATCAACCAACAACTCGCATCCCTGAGTGCCACCGGGCAGGGTATTGGTTTGCAAGTGGTACGGGTGGATGTGCAATCGAGTTTGCCGGGCCCTGCGGTGAATGCCTTCAATGCGGTACTGACGGCCAGCCAGCATGCGGAGCAAGCGGTGGCTGCAGCGCGCAATGAAGCGGCCAAAGTCACCCAATCGGCCACCCAGCAGGCTGATCGCAGTGTCGAGCAGGCCCAGGCCCAGGCCAGCGAGCGTCTGGCCAAGGCTCAGGCAGATACGTCTACCATCATCAACCTGGCCAAGGTACAGCAGGCCGGCAATGACTCTGGCTTGATGTTGCGCCTGTACCGCGAACGCATGCCCAGGATTCTGGGGCAGGCCGGTTCTGTCACCAGCGTCGATCCCAACGATGATTCCCGCCTGATTATTCAGGGAGCCGAACAATGAATGCGTCTGCCACTCAACCCGCCGTGAGCCTGTTGACGGGTCCCGAACAACGTCGCGCAGCGCGCCAACTGACACTGGCCATGCTGGCGCTGGGCTTGTTGGGTTTAGGGCTGGTATGGCGCTGGCTGATGCCCGCGCAAATCGGCGTCAGTCAGTTGCTGCTGGGTTTTGCTTCAATATTGGTGGCCGTGCCGGTCATGCGTTCGGCCTGGTACAGCCTGCGCTACCCGAGCTTGCACGGGATCACCGACCAGTTAATTGCCTTGGCCATGCTCGGCGCCTGGGCCACCGGCGATTTGCTGACGGCGGCTTTGCTGCCGATCATCATGATTTTTGGCCATGTGCTGGAAGAGCGCAGTGTGATTGGCTCCCAGGAAGCGATCCATGCCCTGGGCAAACTGACCCGCAGCCAGGCGCGTTTATTTCAGGCTGACGGCAGTTTGCTGGAAGTCGACAACGCCACCCTTAAAAGCGGCGATCAGGTAGAGGTGCGCGCTGGAGATCGGGTGCCCGCCGATGGTCTGGTACTGGCAGGGCAGGCCAGCCTGGATACGGCCTCTATTACCGGTGAGTCAGTGCCGCTGGAAGTCGGTAGCGGCATGCCGGTCTTTGGTGGGGCCATCAACCTCGATGGTTTACTGCGGGTACAGGTTACCCGCACCGGTGAAGAATCGACATTAGGTAAAGTCATCGCCCTGATGCAAAGCGCCGAGCGCGCCAAGCCGCCGATCACCCGTTTGCTTGAACGCTATGCTGGCAGTTATATGGTGTTGGTGTTGATGATTGCAGCAGTGACCTGGTTTATCACCAACGATGCCCAGGCCATGCTGGCAGTGCTCGTGGCTGCGTGCCCTTGTGCGCTGGTGTTGTCGGCACCGGCGACGGCGATTGCCGGGATTGCCGTGGCGGCGCGCCACGGGATCTTGATCCGTAGTTCGGCGTTTCTGGAAGAGCTGGCAGACCTCAGCTCATTGGTTGTGGATAAAACCGGCACCCTGACCTACGGCACTTTGCGCCTGCAAGCGATCGAAACCGATGTGCTGCACGAGCAACCGCTGCTGCAACTGGCCGCCAGTTTGGGCGCCGCCAGCAGCCACCCGGTGAGCCGGGCGCTGGCCGGGTTGGTGAGCCACGAGCAGATGCTCACCCTCAATGATGTGCGCGAGCGACAAGGGTTGGGCATTGTGGCCAGCACCGGGCAGGGTGAAGCAGCGTTGGGCCGTCCTGAATTGTTCAGTCAATTGAACATCACCACCAGTGCCGTGCCTGACCACGATGGCCCCATTGCCGGGCTTTCCCTCAATGGCAATTTCCTGGGCTGGATGTTGCTGGCAGATAGCGTAAAACCCGAAGCCCGACAGGCGTTAAGTGAATTACGTGAACTGGGGCTTGGGCGCCAGGTGCTGCTGACCGGCGACCGCCAGAGCGTGGCCGAGCATTTGGCGCACACTGTGGGCATCAACGAAGTTCAGGCGCAGGCACTGCCCGAAGACAAGCTCGAACGTGTGCTGAGTGAAATCGGCAACGGCTTTCGGCCTATGGTGGTGGGCGATGGTATCAACGATTCGCTGGCGCTCAAGGCCGGTGTGGTGGGGGTTGCCATGGGCGCCGGTGGCGCGGATATCGCGCTGGCGTCATCGGATATCGTGTTGATCGGCAGCGATTTGCGTCGGCTGGGCACCTGCGTGCGCCTGAGCCGTGAGTGCCGGCATACTTTGCAGGTCAATGTGATCATCGGCCTGGGCTGGACCCTGGCGATTGTCGCGGCGGCGGCGTTTGGCTGGCTGGGGGCCGCCGGCGCGATGATCGCCGCGGTGTTGCATAACCTCAGCACATTGCTGGTGCTGGGCAATGCCGGGCGTTTGCTGCGGTTTCATGAACCCCTGCAGCCGTTGAAGTTGGCTTGAAAGTGATTCGGATAAACGGTCGCGCCCGCTCTAGCGTCGACCTCCTGTCCGCGAAGCTGACAGTTTTCGTTATTCGTCTAACCTATAGTTTTGATATCTGAAATGAAGGAGGATTACAGATGCTCGCGCAACTTCCACCGGCCTTACAGAAACTTCAACTTCCATTACGCCTGAGGCTGTGGGACGGGCACGAGTTCAATTTCGGCCCGACGCCCAGCGTCACGATCGTGGTCAAGGACCCGACCCTGGTGGCTCAATTTACCCACCCCAGCCTCGACTTGCTGGGCAGTGCCTTCGTTGAGGGTCGGCTTGAACTGGAAGGCTCTATCAGCGAAGCGATTCGGGTATGCGATGAGTTGAGCCAGGCGCTGGTAGATGATGATGACTACGCCCCGCCACCCCGGGTTTATCACGACAAGGCGACTGACGCCGAGTCCATCTCTTATCACTACGACCTGTCCAATGACTTCTACCAGCTGTGGCTTGATCGCGACATGGCGTATTCCTGTGGTTATTTTGAAACCGGGGAAGAGAGTCTGGACGAAGCCCAGCAAGCCAAGTTTCGTCTGTTATGCCGCAAGCTGCGACTCAAGCCCGGCGAATACTTGCTGGATGTTGGCTGCGGTTGGGGCGGGCTGGCGCGGTTTGCCGCACGCGAATATGGGGTCAAGGTATTCGGGATTACCCTCAGCAAGGAACAACTCAAACTTGCCCGTGAGCGCGTCAACGCTGAAGGTCTGCAAGACAAGGTTGATCTGCAACTGCTCGATTATCGCGATCTGCCGCAGGATGGCCGGTTCGACAAAATCGTCAGCGTCGGGATGTTTGAACACGTCGGGCACGCCAACCTGCGCGAATACTGCGAAATTCTCTCCAGAGCGGTGCGCGAAGGCGGGTTGGTGATGAACCACGGGATCACTTCCAAGCACACCGATGGCCGCCAGGTTGGTCGGGGTGCAGGGGATTTTATCGATCGTTATGTGTTCCCCAATGGCGAGTTGCCGCATCTGTCGATGATGACTGCCGAAATCAGCGAGGCCGGGTTGGAAGTGGTCGATGTTGAAAGTTTGCGCCTGCACTACGCGCGTACGCTGGAGCATTGGAGCCAGCGCCTGGAGCAAAAACTGGATGCTGCCGCCAAGCAGGTACCGGAGCAGGCCCTGCGGATCTGGCGTTTGTATCTGGCCGGTTGTGCCTACGCCTTTGCCCATGGCTGGATCAACATCGACCAGATTCTGGCGACCAAACCCCATGCCGATGGCTCGTTGGAGTTACCACCGACCAGGGCGGATATTTACCGCTGAGCGTGGGTTTCCCAGGTGATGGGTTGCGGGTCTTGTATCAGGTTTCTGTCCAGGACGAAGCGCCCATTCTGGAGCCCGATATTTTGATCAACCTTGGCCAGGGCTTTTTGCTCAAACGTCAGTGAGCTTTTGTTGAAAACAAGGTCGTGGCGGGCAACATTGCCGCCCCAGTCCGGTGAGGGGAGGGAGATATAACTGATGCGGTATTGGTCGTCAGTAAAATCTCCCTCCACTACATACACGCCGTAATGGTTCTCTCCCGGGGAGATGATTTTGTAGAGGCCATTGTCGTAGTAGTACAGCACTGCTTCTTCAAAGGGCTTTTCGCTATACATCTTCTTGTAGTGCAGCCGGTGGATAAACGTTGGCTGGCCCACTTCTACGTTGATAAGCGGCGGGGTGTGAGGGGTGTCTTTGGTCTGAGCTGAAGCAAGCGTGCTGATAGTGAAGAGCACACCCATTAACGAGAATCTCATTATTTTTATTCCTTAAACTGAACGGCCCGGGTTATTCCGGGCCATTCAGTTTATGGAATCCTGCTTGACGCTTTTGCCTGCCCTGAGTAATTCAGATCCGTCCTACACAGCTATAAAACCGGTGAAACCAGTCTGGCTATTCGCATGCCCAGTTGCTGCAAACGGTGTGTGGCTTTGATATCGGCATCAGTGATTTCACGGGCCAGTGCGAAGTCATCAAGCAGCATATGCTCGACTTGCCTGGCGAAGTCTTGGTCGACGGTCAGCAGCATGACTTCAAAGTTGAGACGGAACGAGCGGTTGTCCATATTGGCGCTGCCAATGGCGCTGATCTCGTCATCGACCAGTACTACTTTTTGATGCACAAAACCGGGCTGGTAACGGAAGATCCGTACGCCTGCGCGTACTGCCTCGAAGGCATACAGGCTGGATGCGGCGTACACGACTTTGTGGTCCGGGCGTGAAGGTATCAGGATGCGTACATCCACGCCGCGCAGCACGGCGAGCCTGAGCGCGGAAAACACCGCTTCGTCAGGTACAAAGTAAGGGCTGGTAATCCACACCCGTTGATTGGCGGCATGGATAGCTTCAACGAAAAACAGCGAACAGGTTTCGTATGGATCTGCCGGGCCGCTGGCCAGGAACTGGCAGAGCACGCCACCGTCCGGGTAGCTTTGTGGCAGGATCAGGGGCGGCAGTTTGCGTGCGGCCCAGAACCAGTCCTCGGCAAACGACTCCTGCAGGCAGGCCACAACAGGGCCGGTGACTTCCACATGGGTATCGCGCCACGGCGACAGCGGGGGCTTGGCACCCAGATACTCATCGCCAACGTTATGGCCGCCGACAAAACCGCGCACGCCATCCACGACCACCACTTTGCGATGGTTACGGAAGTTGACCTGGAAACGACTGATCCAGCCGCCACGAGTGGCAAACGCATAAGTTTGCACGCCACCTGCGCGCAGGGTCTCGGCATAAACTTTTGGCAAGGCATGGCTGCCAATACTGTCATACAGCAGATGCACCGCGACCCCTTGCGCGGCTTTTTCGAGCAGCAGTGCATGCAGTTTCATGCCCAGGTCATCGTCGTGGATGATAAAAAACTGCACCAGCACCACTTCTCTGGCTGAGCGAATGGCATCGAAAATGGCGTCAAATGTCGCCGTGCCATTGATCAACAGGCGCACGCTGTTGTTGGCCAGGCATGGCATGCGACCCAGTCTGGGCATTGCGCGCAGCGAGGCGTAGGCTTTTGAGCTGCGTGCGGCCAGTGCTTCTTCGACCCATGGGCGCCAGCTCAGATGGGTGATGGCTTCACGCATTTCCTGGTTGGCATCGCGACGGGCTCGAATGTAATCGTCAAAAGTACTACGGCCAAAGATCAGATACGGGATCAGGGTGAAGTAAGGAATAAAGAACAGCGACATAGCCCAGGCAATCGAGCCCTGCGCAGTCCTGACCGTCAGCACTGCATGCACGGCGGCAATCAGGCCTAAGCTGTGGATTAATAAAATCAGATAACCAAGTACGTGCGGGCCTAGATAATCCATGCGTATCCTTACTCCAAAATGTCTAATGCCAGTACTAACAGACCATGATCTGTTATGAATGTCCTATTTGTTTGCGGGCGCAACACTTGCCCTTTTTTGACGTCTAACGCTGACAATCGCGTAGGAGTTGCTTGATGAATGTTCGTCTGCTTGGGCTGTTCATGGCCTGTGGTTTGTCGATTCCTGTGGCTCAGGCCCAGATGCTGCAACCGGGGCTTTGGGAACTCAGCTCCAGCAATATGCAGGTAGATGGCCAACAGCTGCCTGAACTGCAGGTAATGTTAGGCCAATTACAGAATATGCTGACCCCGGAACAAAAAGCCCAACTGGAAAGCCAGGGGCTGACCATGGCGGGCAAAGGTGTGCGGGTGTGCCTGACGCCCGAGCAAGTGAAGTCAGACAATATTCCGCTGACTGACCCCAAGTCTGGGTGTAACCAGCAGATCACTGAGCGTAGTGGAAATCAGTGGAAGTTTCGCTTTAGTTGTCCAAAAGCCCAGGGCGCAGGTGTGGCAACGTTTGCCAGTGATCGAGAGTTCACCACCCAAGTAAATGGCACCTTCAATGCGACCGGGATACAGCAGAAGGGCAGCATGGATACCCGTGCTGTCTGGTTGGGAAAAAACTGTGGAACCGTCAAACCACGTACTTGATCAGAACTCGTTTTGCAGCGCTTTATAGCCGCGCACCAAATCCACATTGGTGCGCGCTACATCTTCTGAAAACTCCGATGCGCTAACACTCACTGGCGCAAATTGGCTCAGGTCCGTGTTTGGTCCGATTCGGGTCGTGGACGGCACATAGAAGTTATCCGGCAGGTCGCGGCCATCCACGACCGAGTTATGCCGCACCACACAGCCATCACCCAACTCGCAATTGAACAGCACACTGTTGAAACCGATAAATACCCTATCGCCAACACGGCATGGCCCGTGAACGATGGAACGATGTGCTATCGAAGTGTTTTCACCAATGATGACCGCCGCGCCGGACTTTGAGTGAATGACCACGCCGTCCTGAATATTTGAATTAGCGCCGATGCTGATCGGTTGCATGCCGCCGTCCTTGTCGACTTCATCGGCGCGGATCACGGCGTACGGTCCGACAAATACGTTTTCGCCGATCACTACTTTGCCGCAAATGATGGCCGTTCTGTCGACATAGGCGGACTCGGCGATTTGTGGCAAGTCGCCTGATGGATTTTTTCGGATCATGGTGTGCTCAATGCGTTGTGCAGGGTGGTGAGGTTGTATTCGAAAAGGCCAAGAAAAGTGCTGGCCGGACCTTCACTGGCCAGGGCATCGGAGTACAGCGTGCCACCAATCTGTGCGCCACTTTCATCGGCAATCTGCTGCAACAGACGCGAGTCTTTAATGTTCTCCATAAATACGGCCCTCACCTTGTCGGCCCGTATCTGACGAATCAGCGAAGCGACTTCAGCGGCCGAAGGTTCGCGCTCAGTGGACAAACCCTGTGGTGCCATAAAGTCGATGCCATAGGCCTGGCCCAGATAGCCGAAGGCATCATGGGAGGTCACGATACGGCGATTGCCGGCGGGCAGGTTGCCCAGCTCTGTTATGGCCTCGGCTTGCAGTCGATCCAGCTTTTTCAGATAAGCCGCAAGGTTGCGGTTGTAGTACGCCTCATCGGCCGGGTCGGCCTTGATCAGCGCTTGAGTGATGTTGTTCACATACAGTTTTGCGTTTGTCAGGTTGTGCCAGGCGTGAGGGTCGGGGATGGTTTCGCCGTCTTCCTCCATCGTGTGAGCAGCCACTCCTTTGCTGGCAGTCACGATAGCCCCCGGGGTTTCGGTACTGCTCACCAGGCGATCAAGCCAGGGCTCGAACCCCAGGCCATTTTTGATAATGATCTTGGCATTGAGCAGTGCCTTGGCATCGTCCGGGGTGGGCTCATAGGTATGTGCATCCTCATCAGGGCCGACCAGCGCGCTGACGTGCACATGTTGGCCGCCGATTGCCCGGGTCATGTCGCCGAGAATGCTGAAGCTGGCAACGACAGGTATTTTCGGTGTCTGAGCCGCGACGCCAAGGGACAAGCCCATCGCCACGCACATACTGAATATCATGGTTAGAGCACGCATCGTGTTGCACCTCATCGGGATGACAGCAAAGGCGGTCGGCGCAGCAAACCGTGTACCGGACCAAAAATGACAGACAACGCATAGCTGCAACCCGCTATCAGTACGATGGCCGGGCCGCTGGGCAGTGAGTAATAAAACGACAGTAAAAGGCC
This sequence comes from Pseudomonas bubulae, assembly GCF_900618535.1. GTDB lineage: Bacteria > Pseudomonadota > Gammaproteobacteria > Pseudomonadales > Pseudomonadaceae > Aquipseudomonas > Aquipseudomonas bubulae. The sequence goes on from NZ_UYJA01000004.1 coordinate 537,892, forward strand.
CAGCCAAACCGAAACGCAGCCAATCGCAGCCGAGATCAGGATCAGCACAGGCAGTCGACGGCTCCAGAAGCGCGAGGCAATAGCCGGCAACATCATCAGGCCAACCACCATCAGTGCGCCGATAGCCTGAAAGCCGATCACCAGATTCAACACCACCAATGTCAGGAATAGCCCGTGAGCCAATGGCCCCAGCCGACTGACACTGCGAAGGAATAGAGGATCCAGGGTGTCGAGCAACAATGGGCGGTAGATGGCTGCCATCAGCAGCATGCTGAAGCCGGTTACCCAGAGCATGCCTGTGAGCGTCTGGCTGTCGACGGCCAAGGCTGAACCAAACAACAGATGGAGCAGATCAAGACGTTTACCGGCGATGCCAAGGATCAATATGCCGCTGGCCAATGAGATCGGGTAAATCGCCGCGAGGCTGGCATCTTCACGCAAGCCGGTGCGCCGAGTGATCCAGGCTGACACTCCGGCCATGCTCAAACCCGCCCCCAACCCCCCCAATGTCAAAGCAGGCAGGCTCAGCCCGGCAAACCAAAACCCCAGCGCAGCTCCGGGGAGAATGCCGTGTGCGACTGCATCACCAATCAAACTCATGCGCCGCAAGATCAAAAAAACGCCCAGGGGTGCCGTGCTACATGCCAGTACCAGACCGCCAAATAAGGCACGGCGCATAAAGACAAATTCCTGGAACGGTTGCCATAACTGGCTGACGATAACCATCAGGCGACCTGCGGCGGGTTGATCAGTTGCTCGGTCGGCGCCAGTAAGTTGCCGCTGCTTTTAATCAATAATGTTTGGGGGATATGTTTGCGAACGGCGTTAAGGTCATGGCACACAACCAGCAACGTTCGGCCTTCGGTTTGCCATCTCTGGATATGTTGCCAGAGCAGTTCTTGCCCCAGTTCATCGAGAGCTGCATGGGGTTCATCCAGTAGCAACACCGAGGCATCGGCAAGGCATAAGCGGGCCAGAAGCGAGCGTTGCAATTCGCCGCCCGACAGGGCCATAAGCGGTCGGTGTTCCAGGCCGTCTAAATGCCAGTCTGCCAAGACAGCGTTCAACCGGTCGTTTCGTTGTTGGGCCGTTTGCTTCTTGCCCCAAAATCCCGCAGCCACCAACTCTTGCAAACTGATGGGGAATTGCCGATCCATAAATTGTTGTTGAGGCATAAAGGCCACGTTGCCTTGGCGTGGAACATCCAGCACAACTTTTCCCGAGAGCGGCTTTTGCAGCCCCGCAATCACTTTGAGCAAACTGCTTTTGCCGCAACCATTGGCACCTATTACGGCTGTGAGGCTGCCTTTGACCAAGTTCATATTTAGTGCTGGGGTGAGGGGCTGACCTGGAACGCCCCAAGTCAGATGCTGACAACCGATCATCACGCCTCCCAATTCCAAAAGCTTTCGGCCACGGCGTCATGGCTGTGCAAACTTTCTGCGTGAACAACTTTAAGTTTGAACGCCTCCACGCCAGAAGTTTTCTGCAACACCGTGTTGAGCCTTCGGGCAGCGTCTTCGCAGAACATCAAGTTTTGACCGTTGGCCAGTGCGAAGGCTTGTTCGTCGGCGCGTTTTACCGCTGTTTGAACGGCAGTCCCTAATGCGCCTTCGGCGTTATTGATGATTGTTTCCAGAGGCAGTTGTGGGAACTGATGTCCCAAACGAATCGTTAGATGTGCAGTGCTTCGCTGGCTGTGTGGTGTGGCTACGATACCTTTTGAACTACCGAGCCAAGCAAGAACATCTGCGTGTTGCAGTGATGTGTTGGCGAAATCATCGATGAATTGTCGCTGTATTAATTGCCGTGCGAGCGCCGCTGAGCAGGGGCATGTGGAGGAGTAGCTCACGAGAATTTTTAGTTCCACGTGGAACATTCCGTTTTTCAAACTCGCTTCAATGCTTGTTGGATAGCTTTTCCAGCCTGCCAATGGGCTGACTAAGGCCGGGCGTTTGAGCAGTACATCGCTGTGAATTCGCACATAGGCTTTGTTCGATAAACCTTCGTGGCTGTCGAGAAAGCACTGCAATAGTTGCCTGAGCAGGGCCGGCGTAAGGTTTTCCGTTTCCAGCTGATCCAACGCCAGATACAGGCGAGACATGTGTATGCCCCGTGCAGTTGCGTCTACGAGATTGACGCCGGCATCTATTTTCGCGCTGAGGCGTTGGCCGTTGATTAATACCGGGGAAGCAATGCCGCACATACCGACCCATTCAAGCGCTATTGCTTGCTGGGATGACTGCGCGGCGATATCTGGCAAAGTCAGCGCATTCATAAAGTGAGATCCGTCGCAGAGTGTTTTGACATGTTATATTATAACTATAAAGTCGACGATGCTTTTTTGCTGGGGCATACACACAGCAATCTTGAGTACGGATGCTCCCTTATCTGCGGTACAGGCCATGCACAGACGTCAACTGCTCAACTGGCTGCTTGCCAGTTCCGTATTCACATTGCCGCTGGGAATTTCAGCTGCCCAAATTCAGCACGCCAGGCTATGGCGCACCGGGAATACCCTGCGTCTGGTTCTGGATCTGAGTGGGCCGGTGCAGTACAAAACCTTCTCATTAACGGCTCCCGATCGGCTGATTATTGATGTGAGTGGTGCCAGCCTGAAGGGGGATTTCAGTGAGTTGGTACTGGCCAATACGGGCCTGCGTTCGATTCGCTCCGGGCATTACGGCCAGGGTGATACGCGCATCGTGCTGGACCTGGATGAGCCGGTTCAGCTCAGCAGTTTTCTGCTGTCACCCCAGGGCGGGCAAGGTCACAGACTGGTGCTAGACCTGGCCAAAAGTGCGGTCCCCCAACTGAGTGTGGCAGCGGCAACGCCAAGCAACGCACACCCCAAACGCGACATTATTGTGGTGATTGACCCCGGGCACGGGGGTAAGGATCCGGGTGCGACGAGCGCCAAAGGCCATCGTGAAAAGGATGTTGTTTTGTCCATCGCCCAGCTGTTGGCCAGGCGGCTCAAGCGTGAAAAAGGCTTTGATGCACGGCTGGTGCGCAATGATGATTTCTTTGTCCCCCTGCGCAAGCGGGTAGAAGTCGCCCACAAGCACAATGCAGACCTTTTTATTTCGGTGCATGCAGACGCCGCGCCGCGCCTTACGGCGTCTGGAGCGTCGGTGTACGCGCTCTCGGAGGGTGGTGCCACATCGGCCACGGCGCGGTATATGGCACAGCGTGAAAATGGTGTGGATTTGCTCGGTGCCACCCGCCTTTTGAACCTCAAAGACAAAGATCCGATGCTCGCAGGTGTGATCCTCGATATGTCCATGAATGCCACCATCGCGGCCAGTTTGCAGTTGGGCAATACCATTCTGGGTAGCCTTTCGGGCATCACCTCACTGCATCAAAAACGCGTGGAACAGGCAGGTTTTGCCGTGCTCAAGTCGCCGGATATTCCGTCGATTCTGGTAGAGACGGGCTTTATGTCCAACCCCCGCGACAGCGAGCGCTTGATCACCGCGCGTCATCAACAGGCGGTAGCCGAGGGTTTATTTAACGGATTAATCGCTTATTTTCAGAAAAATCCGCCCGCCAGCAGCCATATGGCGTGGGTTAACGAACAGAAAAACAGTACGTTCGTCACTTCAGGGTTGTCTTAAATGTATTGTTATAATGTATCATTTGTTGATCCGGTATCGGATTGACTGCCAAGCGGGCGTTTTGACCTGCAGCCCTGATGAGGAAATATCCAGATGTCGAATCGTCTTCCTGTAACTGTTCTCTCAGGCTTTTTAGGTGCAGGTAAAAGCACGCTGCTCAATTATATTTTGCGCAACCGCGACAACTTGCGCGTGGCCGTGATCGTTAACGATATGAGCGAAATAAATATTGATGGCGGTGAAGTACAGCGCGATGTGACCTTGAACCGGGCTGAAGAAAAACTGGTCGAAATGAGCAACGGCTGCATCTGTTGCACCCTGCGTGAAGACTTGCTTGAAGAGGTCAGCGCACTGGCCAGGGAGGGTCGATTTGATTATTTATTGATCGAGTCGACCGGTATTTCAGAACCGCTGCCTGTGGCAGAAACTTTTACGTTTCGTGATGAATCAGGACAAAGCCTGGCCGATATTGCCCGCCTGGATACGATGGTTACAGTGGTCGACGGGCTGAATTTTCTTCAGGATTATCAAGCCGCAGAGAGCCTGGATTCACGGGGTGAAACCCTTGGAGAATCAGACGAACGGTCAATTACTGATTTATTGATCGAACAAGTTGAGTTCGCTGACGTCATTTTAATCAGCAAAATTGATTTAATAAGTTCCGACGAACGGCAAGAATTAATGGCCATTCTGCAACGCCTCAACGCTCAGGCCGAAATAATGCCTATGGTCATGGGTGAAATTGCGCTGCATAAAATTCTCGATACCGGCCGGTTTGACTTTGACCGTGCGGCGCAGGCACCGGGCTGGTTGCAAGAGTTACGCGGTGAGCATGTGCCCGAAACCGAAGAGTACGGCATCGCCTCCAGTGCCTATCGTGCGCGCCGGCCTTTTCATCCCGAACGTTTTTTCAATTTTATCGAGCGGCCCTGGACCAATGGCAAACTGCTGCGCTCCAAAGGTTTTTTCTGGCTGGCCAGTAAATTTCAGGAGGCGGGCAGTTGGTCTCAGGCTGGCGGTCTGATGCGCTATGGGTTTGCCGGTCGCTGGTGGCGCTTTGTGCCCCGCGACCAATGGCCGCAGGAGCCGCAAGCCAAGGCAGAAATATTGCAAAAATGGCTGCCGGATACAGGAGATTGCCGCCAGGAATTGGTGTTTATCGGTCAGCACATCGACTTCGCCCGGCTGACGGCTGAACTCGATGCCTGTTTGCTCAACGATGCTGAAATGGCCTTGGGCGAAGCGAGCTGGAAATTGCTGAGCGATCCTTTTGGCGACTGGTGTGAAGAGGTGGCTGCATGAAGAATGCATTTGCCTTTACCGCTCAGCCGTTGATCGATCAGGTTCGTGGGCAGACGCCTGAAATCATGACCCGAATTCTGGATGAAGACGTCAACCTGGCGATCTGGCAGCGTCAGTTACCTGTGCATATCGTCGATTTCGGGGCTTTATTGCTTTCGCTGGACGAGCCATTGGCTGACGCCATCGTGATAGATATGCCCAACGAAAAGGCTCACCCCATCCTGACAGGCCTGGCTGCCAGGTTTAATGATCTGGAAGGCTATGCAGGCTTTATTGCAGACGTTTCCTGGCTGGTGAGTGCCTACGCGTGCCTGTTGGGCGCAAAACGCATTGGGCTGCGTCTCAGGGCCCTGGATAAAGCCATGTGCCCCCGGTTTCATGTGGACCATGTACCTGTACGTCTTATTACCACTTATGCAGGGATTGGTAGCCAGTGGCTGCAGGAAGGCGTAATGGAGCGTCGTCAGTTAGGGCAGGTGCAGGCCGAACCCGCCCGTGCAGAGTTGATTCAGCAAATAAACGCCGGTGAAGTTGCCTTGCTCAAGGGGGAGAAGTGGCAGGGTAACGAGGGAGCGGGGTTGATCCATCGTTCGCCGGCACTGGCACCGGGCGAGCGCAGGCTGATTTTGACCCTCGATTGGCTGGCCTGAGGCATATTGCTTGCTTCAATCCGTACAGAAGCTGGCCTCATGTTGCAAAACATACCTACCCACGTGATTGCCGGGCCGCTTGGCGCCGGCAAAACCAGTCTGATTCAGCATCTGATGGCACACAAACCGCCACACGAACGCTGGGCGGTGCTGGTCAATGAGTTCGGTCAGATCGGCCTGGATGCGGCCCTGATGAGCCAGGGAAGCGATGACATTGCTATCACCGAAGTGGCGGGTGGCTGTGTGTGCTGCGTCAATGGCGCGCCTTTTCAGATCGGTTTGAGTCGCCTTTTGCGCAAGTCTATGCCCGATCGCCTGTTTATCGAGCCTTCCGGTTTAGGCCATCCCGCACAGATTCTAAAGCAGCTCGGTGAAGCGCCCTGGCTGGGGGTTTTGGTCCTCCAGCCGTGCGTCATGGTGCTCGATGCGCAAGCGATGGCTCAGGGCAAACCTTTGCCAAAAACCCAGCAAGAGGCCCTGAAAAGTGCCGGTTTACTGGTCATGAATAAATCTAATAGTGTCCCAAATGAGCAACGTGAGCAGATTGCATGCAGCCTGCCAAAGTGCCCTGTTTTATGGGTCGAGCATGGCCGCATCCCTTTTAATACGCTGCCTGTAGCCCATATGAATATCGCTCATGCTGTGGATAACTCATTGATTTATAAGGATTTTAATCATATTGGCAGTGTGTTTTCCGACCCACGTACGCCGTTGGTGATGACTCAGCATCAGCCCGAAGGATGGAGCGCAGGTTGGCGCTGGCACCCCTCTCGGCAATTTGACCTGGATCTGTTGCAACAGTGGCTCGAAAGCCTGGATTGGCAGCGTGCAAAGCTGGTTATTCATGGTTCGGCGGGCTGGTTTTCGAACAATTCTGTGGATAACTCGATCGCGCAATGGAGATCGAGTGAGTGGCGCAAGGATTCACGCCTCGAATTGATTTTTGCTCAGCCCCAGGATCTGGATTTGCTTTGCTCGGGGCTGGAAAGTTGTCTACTCAAGGAGGTTTTTTAGGTAGCAGGCCCGTGTTGCGAGGCACAAAACCCAGGGTTTTAGCGGGTTCTGTGCTGGTAAAATTGTCCTACAACTTGAAGTGTGCGCAGGAGATTTGCACCGTTAAAACCTCACGGAGGTTTCTATCTCAATGGTTTTAGCGAGGTTGCGCGGAAAGTTATCCACAGGCGCCCGGCATGCAGGCGCTGAAAGGCAGGGCTCAGTGGCGGGTCTTGCTGTGTTCCTGACGCCACTGGCTGAGTTCGATCACCTGAGCGCTGGGAATGACACTTGGCTCGGCTTCGGTCTGGAACGGGTAGGGCGGCAGCTCGATTTTTACGCTGTGGGCGCCGAACTGGGTGATGGTTCCGGTATGACGCTGATCACCGGTCACCGTGAATTCAAAGTTATACACACGGGCCAGGCGTTTATGGCCGTTGGCGTCGGGGATCAGACCGATTTTTTTAAGCGCCACGTTTTCATCGAGCAGTTCGATATCGAGGTTTTTGCAGTGTTGCTTGACCCGCTCCAGCGCCCGCTCGCGCAGCCCGTGGTTGTGCCACAGCCAGGCAGCGCCTGCAGCCAGCAGCATGAGGACGAACATATTTCCCAGGGTCAGCATTACATGTGCTCCAACAGATTGTGCTCAGCTTAACTGCGTCTTCAACCTGTCGTACAGGCCGCGTTTGGTCGCATACTGCGTGGCTTGAATCCACCCGTAGTCTGGAATCCGGCATGAAACGTACACCTCATTTACTCGCCATCCAATCCCACGTGGTTTTCGGCCATGCCGGCAACAGCGCAGCGGTTTTTCCCATGCAGCGCGTCGGGGTGAATGTCTGGCCTCTGAACACGGTGCAATTCTCCAATCACACTCAGTATGGCCAGTGGACGGGGGAAGTGTTGGCTCCCGAGCAAATTCCTTCGCTGGTCGACGGAATCGCCGCCATCGGCGAGCTGGGCAGCTGTGATGCGGTCTTGTCCGGTTACCTGGGCAGTGCGGCGCAGGGGCGGGCCATTTTAAGCGGGGTGGCGCGTATCAAGGCTGTTAATCCCCATGCACTGTACCTGTGCGACCCGGTAATGGGGCACCCGGAGAAAGGTTGTATCGTGCCTCAGGAAGTCAGTGACTTTCTGCTTGAAGAAGCTGCCGCTATGGCCGATTTTTTGTGCCCCAACCAGCTCGAACTGGACAGTTTTTGCGGCCGTCATCCGCAATCGTTGTTTGACTGCCTGGCCATGGCCCGCAGCTTGCTGGCCCGCGGCCCGAAAGCGGTGCTGGTGAAGCATTTGTCGTATCCGGGCAAACCGCCTGAAAGTTTCGAGATGCTGCTGGTCACGGCAGAGGGCAACTGGCACTTGCGTCGGCCGCTGCTTGCCTTCCCGCGCCAGCCAGTGGGCGTAGGCGACCTGACCTCAGGTTTGTTCCTGGCGAGAGTGCTGCTGGGCGACAGCCTGGTGGCTGCGTTTGAATTTACCGCTGCGGCGGTGCATGAGGTGTTGCTGGAAACCCAGGCCTGCACCAGCTATGAATTGCAGCTGGTACGGGCCCAGGACCGCATTGCCCATCCGCGTGTGCGGTTTGAGGCAGTGCCGATCAGTTTGTAAGCAAACTGAACAAAACCTGTGGGAGCGGGCTTACAGTGTTTCGTCTTTTAGCTCGCGGTAGCGCTGCTCCAGCTCCTGACGGATCTGGCGGCGTTGCTTGCCCTGGATAAAGCGGCGCTTGTCTTCGCTGTTCACTGGCTGCAACGGAGGAACAGCGGCCGGCTTACGGTCGTCGTCCACGGCTACCATGGTGAAGAAGCAGCTGTTGGTGTGGCGCACCGAGCGCTCGCGGATATTTTCGGTAACGACCTTGATGCCAACTTCCATCGAGGTGTTGCCGGTGTAGTTGACCGAGGCGAGGAAGGTCACCAGTTCACCGACATGAATCGGCTCGCGAAAAATCACCTGATCCACCGACAAGGTGACCACATACCGCCCCGCATAGCGGCTGGCGCAGGCATAGGCGACTTCATCGAGGTACTTGAGCAGGGTTCCGCCGTGAACATTGCCAGAAAAATTGGCCATGTCCGGGGTCATCAAGACCGTCATCGACAGTTGGGAGTTTCCGGGTTCCATAGCAGCAGGCTCGTGGTTGTGTTGCAGCAGTGAAATGGGTATCTCTGTGGATACTTGTCGATTTTTGAAACAGTGATTAACGGGACGCTGCCGTGTTGGCTGCCGTCACGCTTATCTCTATCTGTTTCCATATATTGCACCGCCTTTCTGTCGCAAGTCGCGGTGTTAACCTGCAAAAGTCCGTTAGTCGGATACTTCCTACATTTTAAACAGTCGATACGCGCGGCCTGACAGGCTGTGTCTGTCGTCATGTTGCCTGGTGAATATCAAACAAGGAGTGCCACGCCATGCATGCCATCAGTTTTATTCAGGATCTGGCAGTCATCATGCTGGTCGCAGGTGTGGTGACGATTCTTTTCCACAGGTTCAAACAGCCGGTGGTACTGGGCTATATCGTTGCAGGTTTTATTATCGGCCCGCACACCCCGCCGTTTGGCCTGATTCACGATGAAGAAACGATCAAAACCCTGGCTGAGCTGGGGGTGATCTTTTTGATGTTCTGTCTGGGGCTGGAGTTCAGCCTGCGCAAGTTGTTCAAGGTCGGGGCCACAGCCTTTATCGCAGCGTTTATGGAAATCACGCTGATGATCTGGATTGGTTATGAAATTGGCCGCTGGTTCGACTGGAACACCATGGATTCGCTGTTTCTGGGCGCCATCCTGGCCATTTCATCTACCACCATCATCGTCAAGGCCCTCAACGACCTCAAGATGAAAAACGAGCGCTTTGCCCAGCTGATTTTTGGCGTGCTGATCGTTGAAGATATTTTGGGTATCGGGATTATTGCGCTGCTGTCGAGCATTGCGGTCAGCGGCAGCGTCAGCCCCGAAGAGGTTTTTTCGACCGTCGGTAAATTGTCATTGTTTATGATCGTGGCGTTGGTTATCGGCATTTTGCTGGTGCCGCGTGTGCTGGCGTATGTAGCCCGATTCGAAAGCAATGAAATGCTGCTGATCACTGTGCTGGGCCTGTGTTTTGGCTTTTGCCTGCTGGTGGTCAAGCTGGAATACAGCATGGTGCTCGGGGCGTTTTTGATCGGTGCAATCATGGCCGAGTCGCGTCAGTTACTGAAAATCGAGCGCCTGATTGAACCGGTGCGTGATTTGTTCAGTGCAATATTCTTTGTCGCCATCGGGTTGATGCTCGACCCGGCCATCCTGCTGGAGTACGCGCTGCCAATTGTGGTGATCACTATCGCCGTGGTGCTGGGCAAGATGCTCTCCTGCGGGCTGGGGGCGTTTATCGCAGGCAATGATGGACGTACCTCGCTGCGAGTTGGAATGGGGCTTTCGCAGATTGGGGAGTTTTCTTTCATTATCGCGGCGCTGGGTATGACATTGCAGGTCACCAGCAGCTTCCTGTACCCCGTAGCAGTGGCCGTCTCCGTATTGACCACCCTGATGACCCCTTACCTGATTCGCGCCGCAGACCCGCTCTCGCTCAAGCTGGCACAGGTGGTGCCTGGTCGCTTGTCACGGGTGTTGGGGTTATATGGCGAATGGCTGCGCAGTATTCAGCCACAGGGCGAAGGGGCGTTGTTGGCGGCCATGATTCGCAAGATCTTGCTGCAAGTTGGGGTCAATCTGGCCCTGGTCATCGCTATTTTCTTTGCCGGCGGTTATTTCGCACCGCGCATCGGCCGTTATTTGCAGGGCTGGATTCTGGAGCCGAGCTGGCAAAAAGGGATGATCTGGGGGGCTGCTTTGCTGCTGTCGTTGCCGTTCCTGATTGCGGCGTATCGCAAGCTCAAGGCGCTTTCGATGCTACTGGCCGAGATGGGGGTCAAGCCGGAAATGGCAGGGCGCCATACGCAGCGCGTGCGCCGGGTGATCTCGGAAGTCATCCCGATTCTGTCGTTGCTGGTGATTTTTCTGCTGCTGTCGGCCTTGTCGGCAAGCATCCTGCCCACCAACGAGTTGCTGATGGTGATTGCGGTGGTGGCGGCGGGGGTTGCGGCGCTGTTGTGGCGCTGGTTTATCCGGATTCACACGCGCATGCAGGTTGCACTGCTGGAAACGCTGGATAACCACAAGGAGGGGGGGCACTGACAGCCCGCTGACCAATGGCTGGAAAGCGGGGATGCCCGGGGGCTGTTGATGTTTCGTTGTGGCTCACAACGAAACGTCAACCAACCCTGGAGGTATCAGCTTTCCAGCCAGACGTCGCGCGCCCAGTGCCAGACCGATTCCCAGGTTTCTTCAGTGACGAGTTCTTCTTCGCCGGACCACAGCACCACGGTGCCGTCTTCTTCCACGCAGTAGTAGTCGTCGCCGTCCTGGCAAATAGGGATCAGGCTGCGATCAACGCCAGCATCCCAGGCATTTGCCGCCACTTCCGGCAGGTAGGTGTGTGATTGTGGGTCGGTCACTGTGACCGGCTCCAGGCTGCCATACACCACGTCACTGACGGTCAGCAGAAATTCTCTGAAGACAAATGGAATATCGATGAACAGCTGCTCTTCGATTTCCACCAACTGGTCTTCTTCAGGCAGTTCCAGGGGAACCGGTACAGGCTCGTTTTTTTCGCGTAGCTCTTCAATAATCTCTTCCACGACCTCATCCTCATGCTCTATGGCGCGGTTTATATGACGCGCTTTATACAGTAGCTCGTTATAAGTGCAATCGTGAAATGCAAAGCCCCGGACAAGTCCGGGGCTTTGGTAAACGCATGTGTAACTCGCAGGGTTAGCCGTTCTGGCGGATACCTGCCACCAGCCAAGGCTGGTTTTCGCCTTGCTGACGTTCCATGTTCCAGCTTTCGCTGAAGGCTTCGCCCTGGTCAAAGCGCGAGTTTTTCGACACGCCGCTGAAGGTCAGGGTTGCAATGGTTTTGTCTGCGCGATCGTCCAGGCCGTCCAGTTGCACGGTCAGGTTGTCGATGTAGGTGGACTGGAAGCCATCACCCAGCTCAGCGCGTTCACGCTTGAGGAAGTCGAGCATCTGCGGGGTCACGAACTCGGCGATCTTGTCCATTTCGTTGGCATCCCAGTGCTGTTGCAGGGACTGGAAATGGTTGCGCGCGGCTTCCAGGAAGTTTTGCTCGTTAAACCAGGCTGGAGCGTTGATCACCGGACGTGCTGCAGGGGCAGCCGAACCACCGAAGATCGAAGCAGCAGGCTTGGCGTCGAACGCTTCGCGTTGCATGGGTGCGTGGCCAGCAGGGGCCATCATGTCAGCTTGTTTGCGACGACGGGCCGCGATAAAGCGGAAGATCAGGAAGGCGATAACCGCCATGATCAGGATGTCGAAGAACTGCATGCCCTGGAAGCCGCCGCCCATGAACATGGACGCCAGCAGGCCACCGGCAGCGAGGCCGGCCAGAGGGCCGAGCCAGCGCGAAGCACCGCCGGCCTTGGCTGCGGCGCCTGCGGCACCGGCAGCCGCCGGGGCTGCAGCTGGAGCAGCTTGACGCGTTTGGTGGCTAGGCGCTGCACCCGCGCTTTTGCCGCCACCGAAGCGCTTGGCGTTCGCGTCGATGCTCATCGTCAAGCCGATGCACAACGCCATGGCGATGCTAAGAAAACGTTTCATAAGGGGTTCCCATTTGTGGATATCACGCGCGCCATGTTGCACAGATGAGTTGTGACTGGCTAGCGGTGAAGTGTTTCGGGCTTTTGCTTATTTGTTTGTAGGGCTAGGATTTATTTTGCGTAGGAGAACATGTGGGAGCGAGCCTGCTCGCGAAAGCGGTGTATCAGCCAACAATAATATTGACTGATGCGCTCTCTTCGCGAGCAGGCTCGCTCCCACAGCGGTTTGCCTTACCTTATTCCCGCCAAGCTGTCGGGTTGCTGTCAGACCGCCTCAAGTTTGGCGTAGCCCATCATCAGCCATTTGCTGCCTTCGCTGAAGTTGACCTGTACCCGTGCCTGGGCACCTGCACCCTCGAAATTGAGGATGACGCCTTCGCCGAAGACCGCATGCTTGACCATCTGGCCGAGTTTGAATTCGGTTTCGGGAATCTCCGAACCACCAAACAGGGTGCTGGCGCTCTGCTTTTGACCGCCGCCGAAAGGACGACTGACACTGTTGGATAGTCGGACTTCCTGGATCAGACCCTTTGGTACTTCGCGTACGAAGCGTGAAACCTTATTGTAGGTTTCGCTGCCGTACAGGCGTCGGGTTTCTGCGTAGGTCATCACCAGGTTTTGCATGGCGCGGGTAATGCCTACGTAGGCCAGGCGTCGTTCCTCTTCGAGGCGACCGGGCTCTTCCAGGCTCATTTTGTGCGGGAACAGGCCTTCTTCCATGCCTACCAGGAACACGTACGGGAACTCCAGGCCTTTGGCGCTGTGCAGCGTCATCAGCTGAATACCGTCTTCATGCTCTTCGGCCTGGGTATCGCCAGCCTCCAGTGAGGCATGCCCGAGGAAGGCGGCCAATGGCGACAGCTCTTCGTCTTCGTCATTGTTCTCAAAGTTGCGTGCTGCGCTGACCAGCTCCTCAAGGTTTTCTACCCGGGCCTGGCCTTTTTCGCCTTTTTCCGCCTGATGGTAGGCAATCAGCCCGCTTTGCTCGATCACGGTTTGCGTCATCAGATGCAGAGGCATGTCCATGACTTTTGCCGCGAGGTTTTCGATCAGTTCCATAAAGCCGGCAATGGCACCCGAAGCACGGCCCGGCAGGGCTTTATTGGCGATCAGCTGGCGCATTGCTTCCCACATCGACACGTCGCTGTGACGTGCGTGTTCGCGAATGGCTTCGACGGTTTTTTCGCCAATGCCGCGGGCAGGTACGTTAATCACCCGCTCCAGCGCCGCATCATTGCCGCGACCTTCGAGCAGGCGCATATAGGCCATGGCATTTTTGATTTCCGCGCGTTCGAAGAAGCGCTGGCCACCATAGATGCGGTAAGGGATGCGCTCGCGCAGCAAGGCTTCTTCAAGCACCCGCGACTGGGCGTTGGAACGGTACAAGATGGCGATATCGCTATGGGCGATGCCGGTTTTCAGAGCGCTTTCGATGGTTTCAACCACGTAGCGCGCTTCGTCATGTTCGTTGAACGCGGCGTACAGATTGATGGCTTCGCCTTCGCCGCCGTCAGTCCACAGCTCTTTGCCCATGCGCCCGGTGTTGTTGGCAATCAGGGCATTGGCCGCTTTGAGGATGCCCGCCGTGGAGCGGTAATTTTGCTCCAGACGAATGGTCTCGGCATCCGGGAAGTCGGTTGAGTACTGATAGATGTTTTCGATTTTTGCGCCGCGCCAGCCGTAGATCGACTGGTCGTCATCACCGACCACCATCAGGCTGTCGCCGCCCTGGGCCAGCAACCGCAGCCAGGCATATTGCACGGCGTTGGTATCCTGGAATTCGTCTACCAGGATGTGCCGGAAGCGTTTCTGGTAATGCGCCAGCAAGCCCGGGTTGTCGCGCCACAAATCAAGGGCACGCAGCAGCAGCTCGGAAAAATCGATCACACCGGCGCGTTGGCACGCGACCTCATAGGCCTCGTAAATATTGCGCATGGTGGCCAGGAACAAGTCGCCGCTGGCCTGGATATGTTTGGGGCGAAGGCCTTCGTCTTTTTGACCGTTGATAAACCACTGGGCCTGACGTACGGGCCAGCGCTGTTCATCCAGCCCCAGCTCACGGATCACACGCTTGACCAGGCGTTGCTGGTCGTCGCTGTCGAGGATCTGGAATGTCTGGCTAAGGCCGGCTTCTTGCCAGTGAGCCCGCAGCAGACGGTGAGCCAGGCCGTGGAAGGTGCCGACCCACATGCCTGCCGGGTTGATACCCATCAACTGCTCGATGCGGTGGCGCATCTCGGCAGCGGCCTTGTTGGTGAACGTCACCGACAGCACAGAGTGCGGGGACGCGTTTTCGACCTGGATCAGCCAGGCGATACGGTGCACCAGCACACGGGTTTTGCCGGAACCAGCGCCGGCCAGGACCAACTGACGCCCGACACTGGCCGTGACGGCCTGACGTTGGGCATCGTTGAGAGAATTTAACAAGAGAGAGAGATCATCGCGCATCGGAGCATTTTAGGGGCTGTTGGTGTTTCATTGCTAGCTGCGTGGCCGCCTTGGGCCGAGCGGTCAAAAAGCCGGACAATAAACGTGCCTAGCTGATTTCATCCATTTAATAGCGCCTGTGCGTTTGGTCACGGGCATTGCTTGTGTATGCTCGGGCGACTTTTTGGCTCATCTACTGATAAGAATTTCGCCGATGGTTCAGAGTTTAAATTCGCCGGGTATTTTTTTCGGCATAGGCATCGGTTTTTTCCTGCTGGCGGGCGGTCTGGGATGGCAGGTCAAGCGGATCAGGCAACGGCGCATGGTGCGCCGCTTGCGGCATCAAGGTTTGCGCGAAGATTTGCAGCAAGCGAATGTCCGTAGTGAGCAACTCAATACCGAGCTTGCCTATGAGGTCGAGCAACGCCGTTTGAGCGAAGCGCGGGTGCGCCACCTGACCCGTTTTGATGAGCTGACCGGGCTGGCCAACCGCCTTCTGTTCAAGGAACGCCTGGAGGAGGCTAGCCAGCGTGTACGCCAGGGCTCGTGCAACCTGACGTTGCTGCACATCAATCTCGATCGTTTCAAATTGCTCAATGACAATTTCGGGCATGAGCTGGCGGACCATGTGCTGCAAAAAATGGCCGAACGCATCACCAAGGCCTTGCCTGAGGCCGACACCATTGCGCGCCTGTCGGGTGATGAATTTGCAGTGCTGTTTGATGCCTATAACAGCCTGACCAGCCTGGCGCGGGTCGCGACCCGGCTGCTGGACAAGCTCGGTCGGCCGCTGGTGGTGGATGGCCATGAGCTGGTCATCAGTGTGTCAATGGGCATCAGCATGTTGCCCGACAGCGCGCGCGATATTGCCAGCCTGGTCCATCAGGGCAACAAGGCCATGCAGCAGGCCAAGCACCTGGGCGGTGGCAGGTTTCAGTTCTACAGTGACAGCCTGCATGGCAGCTCCCTTGAACGGCTGCAGCTGGAAAACCAACTGCGCAAAGCCATTAGCGAACGCCAGCTCAACGTGTTCTATCAACCCAAGCTGTGCCTGGCCACAGGGCGTCTGCACGCCGCCGAAGCGTTGGTGCGCTGGGATCACCCGCAACTGGGTAATGTGCCGCCAGGCAACTTTATTGTCCTTGCCGAAGAGACCGGCCTGATCAGCGCCATCGGTGAATTTGTACTGCGCGAAGCCTGCCGGCAAGCGTGTGAATGGCAACGAGCAGGGCTGGCGCCAATACGGGTATCGGTGAACTTGTCGGGGCATCAGTTGCGCCAGGGCAAGCTGGTCAGCCTGGTGCGCCAGGTACTTGAAGAAACCGGGCTGGCGCCGCACTGCCTGGAACTGGAACTGACAGAAAGCCAGTTGCTCGACAATGTTGAATACGTCATCGCTACCTTCCAGCAATTGCATGAACTGGGGGTGAAGCTGGCAATCGATGATTTTGGCACCGGCTATTCATCGCTCAGTTACCTCAAGCGATTTGCGGTGGATTACGTAAAAATCGATAAAACGTTTATTCACGGCGTGGGTCGTTGCAGCGAAGACGAGGCCATCACCCTCGCAATTATTGCCATGGCCCACAGTCTGGGCCTTAAAGTGGTGGCAGAAGGCGTTGAAAACGAGGCGCAGCTGGCATTTCTCAAGACTCGCCAGTGCGACGAAGTGCAGGGCTATTTGATCAGTCGTCCGATAAACGCAGTGCAATTCAGCGATTTACTGCGTAACGGTGTAGTGGTCTTGTAGTGCCAAAAAGGGCTACATGGCCCTCAAGCGGCTTGAATCAAGGGAGATAACTGGATAGTTGATGGCGTATTGGCTGGGCAGAAAACGAATTCTTGTAGTATAACTACAAGATTGCTACATCCCCGGCGCCCGCCGCTTACAGACCGAGTCCTGCCCTTTGAACCTGCTGCAACATATTGCCCAGTCACGCCACCTGTTACGTAAATCGGAACTCAAGGTCGCCGATCACGTGCTGCTTGATCCTGCGGCTGTAATGCACAGTTCCATGGCCGACCTTGCCCACAGTGTCGGAATCAGCGAGCCGACCATCGTGCGTTTTTGCCGGGCGATAGGCTGTTCCGGGTTTCAGGACCTGAAACTCAAGCTGGCGCAAAGCCTGGCGGCCGGTGCCAGTTTTGGTCAGTTCGCGATCCATGAAGACGATTCGGTAGCGGACTACAGCCTGAAAATTTTCGACACCACGCTGCATACCTTGATGGACGTGCGCGAGAAGCTCGATCCGATAGCGCTGCAGCGTGCCGTGACAGCCATGTCGCAAGCGCAGCGTGTCGAGTTTTATGGGTTTGGTGCCTCGGGCGCGGTTGCGGCGGATGCCCAGCACAAGTTTTTCCGTCTGTTGCTGACCGCGGCGGCCTATTCCGACCCGCATATGCAAGCGATGTCGGCCGTGACCTTGAAGCCTACCGACGTGGCGATCTGCATTTCCCAGTCGGGCCGTTCCAAAGACTTGCTGATCACCGCCAACCTGGTGCGTGAAAGCGGCGCGACCCTGATTACCTTGTGCCCGAGCCAGACGCCGCTGGCGGAGCTGGCAACCGTCAATCTGGCGATCGATGTGCATGAAGACACCGAAATCTATACCCCGCTGACCTCGCGTATTGCCCACCTGGTAGTGATTGACGTGTTGGCAATGGGTGTTGCCATGGCCCGAGGCCCGAGCCTGGTCAACCACCTCAAGAGCGTCAAGCGCAGCCTGCGCAGCTTGCGTCTGTCGCCTAAATCACTGAAAAGCCACGAAGATTAAAAGCGCACAACATCTTCTGTGGGAGCGGGCTTGCTCGCGATAGGGAATGCCGCCGTGTGACAGACACACCGCAGCGCCTGAATCGCGAGCAGGCCCGCTCCCACGCAGAGCTCACATTCAGCGTTCATCCCCCTGTCATCCCACCTTCGCCAAGTCGTCATAAACAAGGTGCATCGTAAAGCTCCCGTACACGCCTTGGGAGACTCGAAATGGCTCAGCCTTACGAAGAACGCAATAGCGCCGTCAAAACCCGCCGTCAGCAAGAAGACCAGCGCCGCATGGCCTTCCGTCGCGCGATTGAAGACCATACGAGCCAGCGCCAACTGCGTCTGGAAACCTCTGATTACCCTGACCTGGGGTCGATCAACTACTGGCAGTCTGCGTCGGCAAGTGACCGTCGAAGCGCTCAACCAACGCGCTGATTTGCAGGCGCTCACTGCGAATAAACCCCAGAAATGCATGCGCCACCGGTGACAGGCGCTTGGCCTTGGCCTGCACCACGCACCAGCTGCGATACAGCGGCAACTCCTCGACCGGCAGTTCGCACAGCAGGCCGGTCGCCAGCTCCAGGTTGACGGCGTGGCGGGTCAATAACGCCACGCCCAACCCGGCTACCGCGCACTCGCGCTGCGACTCGTTGGACGACACTTCCAGCGTCTGATTGAAGTGAACGCGCTTTTCCTTGAAATACTCCTCACACGCCATGCGCGTGCCCGAACCCTGCTCGCGCATCAGCAAGGTATAAGGCTCCAGATCCTGCAAATGCAGCGGACCCCGGTTGCACAACGGATGATCAGCGGGAGCCACGGCCACAATCGGGTTGTTCAGAAACGGCAAGAATTCCAGGCCCATGTCCTGGGGCACCATCGACATGATCACCAGATCATCGCGGTTATCTGACAGCCGACGAACGGCCTGCGCCCGGTTGACCACCGTCAGTTGCAAATTGACTTCCGGATGCTGGCGCTTGAAGGCCGCAAACAGATGCGGCACAAAATATTTCGCGCTCGACTCTACGGCCAGTTTCAACTGGCCTTGCAATGACCCGAGCATGTCGGAAAGTTGCATGTCGAGGTTTTCCAGCCGGCCGAAAATATCCCGACTGGCCAACTGAAGCGCTTCAGCGGCTTCGGTCATGTACAGCTTTTTGCCGACGTACTCGAACAATGGTTGGCCAACCAGCTCTTCAAGCTGACGAATTTGTAGACTTACGGCGGGTTGCGTCAGCGACATTTCTTCTGCTGCGCGGCTGTAAGAACGCAAATCACAGACTTCGTTAAACACCTGTAATTGGCGAAAAGTGATACGCATCAATGACTTACGCATTTTTATAAAATTATCCGAAGCGACAAGTGATCTGACTATAAGTTATTACTTATGCACGACCCAAGAATTATTGATTTTTGTTTATCACTGCGTGGGTCTAGTGTGACGACACAACGGTTCAGACACATTTGGACACGTGCCGACCTGGTCTAGCAGGTCGTTTGTTCCATGGGCTTTAGGGAAAATCCAAGTGATAAAAAAGATCCTGATCGCCAACCGCGGAGAAATCGCCGTCCGCATCGTGCGTGCCTGCGCCGAGATGGGGATTCGCTCTGTAGCGGTCTATTCCGAAGCTGATCGGCATGCCTTGCACGTCAAGCGCGCCGACGAAGCACACAATATCGGCGAAGACCCGCTGGCCGGTTATTTGAATCCGCGCAAGCTGGTGAATCTGGCGGTTGAAACCGGTTGTGATGCTCTGCATCCCGGTTACGGTTTTTTGTCAGAAAACGCTGAGTTGGCTGATATCTGCGCCGAGCGCGGGATCAAGTTCATCGGTCCGGCCGCTGAAGTCATTCGCCGTATGGGCGACAAGACTGAAGCGCGTCGCAGCATGATCAAGGCCGGTGTGCCGGTCACACCGGGCACTGAAGGCAACGTTGCCGACATCCACGAAGCCTTGATTGAAGGCGAACGCATTGGCTACCCGGTGATGCTCAAGGCCACCTCGGGTGGTGGCGGTCGCGGCATTCGTCGCTGCAACAGCCGTGAAGAACTCGAGCAAGCCTTCCCGCGGGTGATCTCGGAAGCGACCAAGGCCTTTGGTTCGGCCGAAGTGTTCCTCGAAAAATGCATCGTCAACCCCAAGCATATCGAAGCGCAAATTCTCGGCGACAGCTTTGGCAACGTGGTGCATCTGTTTGAGCGCGACTGCTCGATCCAGCGTCGCAACCAAAAGCTGATCGAAATCGCCCCAAGCCCGCAGCTGACCCCGGAACAGCGCGCCTATATCGGCGACCTGTCTGTGCGCGCAGCCAAGGCCGTGGGTTACGAGAACGCCGGTACCGTGGAGTTCCTGCTCGCCGAGGGCGAGGTGTACTTCATGGAGATGAACACTCGGGTGCAGGTGGAGCACACCATCACCGAAGAAATTACCGGCATCGACATTGTTCGTGAACAGATTCGTATCGCCTCTGGCCTGCCGCTCTCGATCAAGCAGGAAGACGTGCAGCATCGCGGCTTTGCCCTGCAGTTCCGGATCAACGCCGAAGACCCGAAAAACAACTTCCTGCCCAGTTTCGGCAAGATCACCCGTTACTACGCGCCCGGCGGCCCCGGTGTACGTACCGACACGGCGATCTACACCGGCTATACCATCCCGCCGTATTACGACTCCATGTGTCTGAAACTGGTGGTGTGGGCCCTGACCTGGGAAGAAGCGATGGACCGTGGTTTGCGCGCCCTCGACGACATGCGTCTGCAAGGGGTCAAAACCACCGCCGCGTATTACCAGGAAATCCTGCGTAACCCGGAATTCCGTAGTGGCCAGTTCAACACCAGCTTCGTAGAAAGCCACCCTGAGCTGACCAACTACTCGATCAAGCGCAAACCCGAAGAGTTGGCCCTGGCCATCGCTGCCGCCATCGCCGCCCACGCAGGCCTGTGAGGAAAAGAATAATGAGCAAGAAGATTTTCGTAACTGACACCATCCTGCGTGACGCCCACCAGTCGCTGCTGGCCACCCGCATGCGCACTGAAGACATGCTGCCGATCTGCGACAAGCTCGACAAAGTCGGCTACTGGTCCCTGGAAGTCTGGGGCGGCGCGACCTTTGATGCCTGCGTGCGTTTCCTCAAGGAAGATCCGTGGGAGCGTCTGCGCCAACTGCGTGCCGCCTTGCCCAACACGCGTCTGCAAATGTTGCTGCGCGGCCAGAACCTGCTGGGCTATCGCCATTACAGCGACGACGTGGTCAAAGCCTTCGTCGCCAAAGCAGCAGTCAACGGCATCGACGTGTTCCGCATCTTCGACGCCATGAACGACGTGCGTAACCTGCGTGTGGCCATCGAGGCGGTCAAAGCTGCCGGCAAGCATGCCCAAGGCACCATCGCCTATACCACCAGTCCGGTACATACCACCGAGGCGTTTGTGGCGCAGGCCAAGCAGATGGAAGCCATGGGCTGCGACTCGGTCGCCATCAAAGACATGGCTGGCCTGCTGACGCCGTACGCCACGGGTGAACTGGTCAAGGCGCTGAAAGCCGAAATCACTCTGCCGATCTTTATTCACTCCCATGACACCGCCGGTCTGGCTGCCATGTGCCAGCTCAAGGCTATCGAGAATGGCGCAGACCACATTGATACCGCGATCTCCAGCTTCGCGTGGGGCACCAGCCACCCGGGCACCGAGTCGATGGTTGCCGCGCTCAAAGGCAGTGAATACGACACCGGTCTCGATCTGTCGCTGTTGCAGGAAATCGGCATGTACTTCTACGCAGTGCGTAAGAAGTATCACCAGTTTGAAAGCGAATTCACCGCTGTAGATACCCGTGTTCAGGTTAACCAGGTCCCGGGCGGGATGATTTCCAACCTTGCCAACCAGCTCAAAGAGCAGGGTGCGCTGAACCGCATGAGCGAAGTGCTGGCCGAAATCCCGCGTGTGCGTGAAGACCTCGGTTACCCGCCGCTGGTGACACCAACGTCGCAAATTGTGGGTACTCAGGCATTCTTCAACGTATTGGCGGGTGAGCGTTACAAAACCATCACCAACGAAGTGAAGCTCTACCTGCAAGGCGGCTACGGCAAGGCGCCGGGCGTGGTCAACGAGCAACTGCGTCGTCAGGCCATTGGCAACGAAGAGCTGATCGACGTACGCCCTGCGGACCTGCTAAAGCCCGAAATGGTCAAGCTGCGTGCTGAAATTGGTGCCCTGGCCCAGTCGGAAGAAGACGTACTGACCTTCGCCATGTTCCCGGATATCGGTCGCAAGTTCCTTGAGGAGCGCGCTGCAGGCACTCTGACCCCAGAAGTGCTGCTGCCTATCCCTGAGGCTGGCGGTGTCACCAAGGCGAGCGGTGAGGGCGTGCCGACCGAGTTCGTGATCGACGTGCACGGTGAGAGCTATCGCGTTGACATAACCGGTGTGGGCGTCAAGGCTGAAGGCAAGCGTCACTTCTACCTGTCCATCGATGGCATGCCGGAAGAGGTGGTGTTCGAACCCCTCAACGAATTTGTTGGTGGCACCTCAAGCAAGCGCAAGCAGGCCAGCGAGCCAGGCCATGTGAGCACGGCAATGCCGGGCAATATCGTTGATGTACTGGTCGCTGTAGGCGATGTGGTCAAGGCGGGTCAGTCGGTACTGATCACCGAAGCGATGAAAATGGAAACTGAAGTCCAGGCCGGCATCGCAGGCAAAATCGTCACCATCCATGTAATCAAGGGCGATCGCGTTAATCCGGGCGAAATTCTGATCGAAATCGAAGCCTGATACTGTCTTTGATGTAAACGCTTTAAACCTCGGGGGGGCATGTGCTCCCCTTTTTTTTGCTCTTGAATTGAGGCTTTTTCGCAGGTTCGATTCAAGGAGTCTGGCGACGACAAGGCTGGAAAAGCGCCTGTAGCGCCTAGCAAGTAGGGCGAGGTGTGGTGTGCCCGTACGAGGCGTTAGACATAGGTCGCTGAGCCATGGTGTTTCAGGTGCATCGCGCTGCTACGAGTGTTTGCGCTTCTCCCTGTGCAACAGGGGTATCAAGCGGTCGCGTAGCGCAAATGTGTTTATTCCAAGCACAAAAACGCCCAGCAGTCCTTGCTGGGCGTATTGATCAAATTTTATACAACTGTGGCTCTGCATTCTTCCAGGGTCTTTATTTGGCCGCTTTCTGGTTGGTTATCCAATGCCAGCCATTTTTCGAACCCTGCCGCTAGTGGGGGCCATTCCGTACTAATAATGCTGTACCACGTGGTATCACGGTTTTTACCTTTAGCCACCATATGCTGGCGGAAAACGCCTTCGTATGTGTACCCCAATCGTACTGCAGTACGCTTTGATCTTGCGTTATCGTTGTTGCACTTCCATTCCAGACGCCGGTTGCCCAGGGCGAAGGCTTCCTTGGCGAGCAGGTAGACCGCCTCCGTGCTTTTCGGTGAGCGTTGCATGGGTGTGCCAAAGGCGACGTGGCCGATCTCGATACGCCCGTGCTCCGGGACGATGCACATCAGGCTAAGCAAGCCTTGTGCCTCACCGCTGGGCTTGTCGATAACGGCATAGAAATGTGGATCACGGCTATCGGCATGCTTTTGCAGCCAAGCGTCAAAGGTCGGACGCTCGTTAAATGGACCGTAGGGCAAGTAGTCCCACAGCTTGGGATCGGCCTGCGGCCCTTGTAAGGCTAGCCATAGTTCATCGCCATGACGTTCGGGGTCGAGCTTTTCCAGACGAATGAATCGCCCTTCGAGGGTGCGGGTATCCGGGGTTTTAGCCGCCAGCCAACGTTCTAGAGAGTCGGGCATTGCGCGTTCCTTATTTATGACAAGGTTTTGCGAAACTGAATAAAGCCGGGGCGCTCGCCAATGCGCTCATACAACTGAATAGCCGTGGCGTTGGTTTCCTGGGTGAGCCAATGCACTTTGCAGCAGTCCTTGGCGCGGGCGGCTGCGTATACATGCTCGATTAACTGACGACCCACCCCCTTGCCGCGCACATCGGGACTGACAAACAGGTCTTGAAGATAGCAGGCGTCTTTGATGCTCCAGTTGGTGCGGTGATAAACGCACTGCACCATGCCCACCGCTTTGTCGTCTTGCCAGGCCAGGGCCAGGGTGGTCGGTTCTGCCGGGTCGAGAAAACGCGCCCAGGTGGATTGGCTGATTTCGTCGGACAGCTCGGTTTTGTAGAAGCGCAAGTAAGCTTGCCAAAGTGGTAGCCACTGTTCGCGATCGGTGGCGGTGGCAGTTTTGATCTGGATTTGAGCCATTTTCAGTTATTCCTTAACCATTAAATGAGCGAGTGCGTGGTCTTGCGGGTTGGGGTTGGCCAGCAGGCCCTGGCGCACACCAGCCTGGTCGCGGGCGTCGCGGTTCTGGCTGAGTTTGCGTTTGCCTTGCAGGCGGGTGATAGGCAGGCGAAAGCCCACAATGGCCTTGAGCATGCTGTCGACATAGTCGGCGGGGGCGTCGCTGACAGCCCAGGGCGCGGGGCGATTGGCTTCATGCCTGTCGCTCAGGCGGCTGACCAGTGCCAGCAAACGTTCGGCATCATCGAACACCTCGGCCATGCCATAAGCGTGTACGGCCAGGTAATTCCAGGTGGGTACGGCTTTTCCGTGGTCGGCCTTGCCTGGGTAAAAGGTCGGGCTGATATAGGCCTGTTCGCCGGCAAAGATCACCAGTGCTTCCGTGCCTTGGGCCAGGTCCTGCCAGTGTGGATTGGCCCGGGCCAGGTGCCCGTACAATGTGCCGCACGGGCCTTCGTCGGGGTTCAACAGCATAGGCACATGACTGGCGAGCAGGCCCTGGCTGGCATGTGTGACCAGTACGGGCAGGGGGGAGGCCTGCATCTGCTGGTGCAGGATTTTAATGTCGTCTACGGCGAAGGCGCGGGGTACGTACATGGAAATTATCCTTGGCGATTGGCTTTATCCTAGGCAGGCTATTGGTTGGTTGTAAGAGCCATTAATGGTCAATTTCATAGGTCCAATCCATGAAGGATTCAGTTCTTTCCATCGCCTTCAACCCCGCCGGGATCGAGCTTGATCCCAAAAAGGGTCTGAGCCGCCAGCTGTATCTGGCATTGCGCCAACGTGTGCTGGATGGTCGTTTGAATGGCGGCTCGCGTTTGCCCGCCAGCCGTGACATGGCCGGTGCCTTGGGGATTTCCCGCAATAGTGTGATGCGGGCCTATGACCAGTTGTATGCCGAAGGATTTATTGAGGGGAGAGTTGGGGACGGTACCTATGTGGCCCAATTGCCAGAAAAAGCCCTGCCGCTAAAAAAGTTGTCCACCAACTTATCCACAGGCTTTTCAACAGGCTTATCCCCAGGGTTATCCACAAAACAGTCTGGAATACCTGTAATTACATCCAGTAAAGTTATCCACAGCACGGCTCTGAGCAGGGTTGCAACCCATGCATTGGACCTGCCACCCAGTGGTGTTCCCCGCGCATTTCGGGTGGGTGTTCCGGCGTTCGACTTATTCCCTTTCGAGGTATGGAGCAAGCTGCAGGCGGCTTTTTGGCGTAAGCCGGAGTTGCAGCATCTGTGCTACGGCGATCCTGCAGGTGATGAGCGTCTGCGTGCATTGATTGCGGCTTATTTGCGTACTTCACGAGGTTTATCGTGTACGGCTGAGCAAATTTTGATCACCAGTGGCGCGCAGCAAGGAATTAGCCTTTGTGCACAGCTGCTGGTGGAGCCGGGCGAAGGGGTGGCTGTGGAAAACCCCGGCTATCGCGCAGCTGCCTATGCCTTTGCGATTGCCGGGGCGAATGTGCAGGGCGTGGCGGTGGATCAGGACGGTATGGACTGTTCGGCGCTGGCGCATTTGAACAACTGTCGGCTGGCCTATGTCACGCCCTCCCATCAATACCCCAGCGGGGTCACCATGAGCCTGGCCCGGCGCCTGGAACTGCTGGCCTGGGCCGAGCGTACAGAGGGCTGGATTGTCGAAGACGACTACGATGGCGAGTACCGCTATAGCGGTGCGCCGCTGGCCCCGCTGGCGGCATTGGACCGCAGCGGGCGGGTGATTTATGTCGGTACCTTCGGCAAGGTGGCGTTTCCGGCGTTGCGCCTGGGGTATCTGGTGCTGCCCAAGGGGCTGATCGAGCCGTTTGCCCGCCGGCGCTCGCTGGATATGCGCCATTCGGAGGTCGGCACTCAGGCAGTGATGGCCGAGTTTATGGCGGCGGGGCATTTTCAGCGGCATATACGGCGGATGCGTCGCGCGGCTTTGAGTCGCCGTGATGTGTTGCTGGCCAACTGGCCACAGAGGTTGGCGGAGGTTGGGGCCATGCCGGGTATCGCGGCGGGCTTGCATGTGGCGGTGCCGGTGGCGAGTTTGGCTCGTGAGCAGCAACTGCTGGCGCAGGCCCGGGCAGTGGACGTGGAGATCAACGGGCTGAGCAGTTATTGGTTACAGGATTCGAGTGAGCCTGTGGATAACCGCGCGGGATTGGTGTTGGGGTTTGCAGCGGTACCCGAAGTGGAGATCAAGGCGGCGCTGGAGCGGCTGGGCAAGGTGTGGAATGGCAGCCGTTGAACCTGTGGGAGCGGGCTTGCTCGCGAGGGGGGCACCGCATTAATTCAGACAGACCGCACCGGCTGAATCACGAGCAAGCCCGCTCCCACAGGAAGGGCTTGATCATTGCGCGCTTTCAAACCCTTCAAGCACATTCACCGCATTCACGCCGATTTCTTCAACCGCATAGCCACCTTCCATCACGAACAGTGTCGGTTTGCCCAGCCGCGCAATACGCTCACCCATGCGCAGGTAGTCCGGGCTGTCGAGTTTGAATTGGGAAATCGGGTCGTTCTTGAATGTATCCACACCCAGCGAAACCACGATTACGTCAGCGTCATAGCGCTCGATTTCAGCGCAGGCCAATTCCAGCGCCGCGCTCCAGCGATCCCAGGCCGAACCCGCAGCCAGCGGGTAGTTGAAGTTAAAGCCTTCCCCGGGCCCTTCGCCCAGTTCATCTTCATACCCTAAAAAGAACGGAAACTCGGCCTCAGGATGGCCGTGAATCGAGGTAAACAGCACGTCGTTACGTTCATAGAAAATCGACTGCGTACCATTACCGTGATGGTAATCAACGTCGAGGATAGCCACCTTGCTGTAGCCTTGATCGAGAAAGGCCTGGGCTGCTATGGCGGCGTTATTCAGGTAGCAGTAACCGCCCATCAAGTCGCTGGCGGCGTGATGCCCCGGTGGCCGGCAAAGTGCGAAAGCACTGTGGGCGCCGTTTTGAATTTCGGCTTGGGCAGTCAGGGCTACTTGCGCTGCACTGTAAGCCGCTTGCCATGTGCCCGCAGTAATCGGCGCTCCGCCGTCGAAGCTGTAATACCCAAGCTGGCCATGCAGGCTGGTGGGCAGAACGGCACGTAAAGTACGGGCAGGCCAGGTATAAGGCAGCAAGTCACCGTCGCGGCCATGTTGGGCCCAGCGGTCCCAGGCACCCTGGAAAAAGTCCAGGTAGGCCGCACTGTGAATCCGCTCGATAGGCCCGCGGCCGAAGTCTTGCGGGGCGCTCACTGGGCCGAGTTCACGGGTTTGTACACGTTGCAAAATATGGTCGGCCCGTGATGGCATTTCAAAGCAGGGCAACAGTTGCCCGTCCATCAACTCACAACGGCCATGATGCAGGTGGTGATCGTCCGAATAGATCGTCAGCATTGTCTTGTTCTCCCAGGGCATGAGCGGTTGGCTACAGTCTTGCGGCGCCGGGGGTTTGAGAGAACGGCAGGAGCGGCCAAAAGGAGATGTATGTGGCCAAAATGGTTGACCGTAATTGGCCCCTGCCCATCCCCTCTGAATCAGGCCCGGAACTGGCTGGGTGCAACCCCGCTCCAGCGCACGAAGGCATGGCGGAAGCTCGCGGTTTCACTGAAACCCAGGGTCTCGGCAATCTTGTAAATGGGCCATTCGGTTTCGTTGAGCAGCAGCTTGGCGCGCTCAAAACGCAGGTCATCGAGCAGCGTCTGGTAGCTGCAACCCATATCGTGCAAGTGGCGGCGCAGGGTGCGCGGCGAGCAGTTCATGTGCTCGGCCAGCCCTTCGAGGCCGGGGGCTGCATGCAGTTGTGCGGCCAGCAACTGGCGGATGCGTTCCAGCCAGGTTTGTCTCCCGGTGAACTCCAGATTCTGTTTGCGGCAACGCTCGGCCATCGCTTGATGGGTCACCGCATCGGCCAGTGGCAAAGGCTGGTCGAGCCATCGCTTGGCGAAGGCGAAAGCATTGCTGTCGGCATCGAACTGACGCGGGCAATCGAAGCTTTGCCCGTAGCTGGCGTGGTAGTCGGGTGCGCTGTGGATAAAGCGTGCACCCAATAGCGGCAGCGATTGGCCTAGCAAGTCTTCGCATATAACCTTGAGCGAAACCAGGCATAGCTCGGTATTGAACACCGCCATTTGCGGGCTCTCGGCATAGCCATTGGCACAGAACCGGACCTGTTCGCCCTCGACCTCCAGGCTCAGCTCAAAAAGTGTTCCCAGCAGCGCCGGGTAGCGTAAAGCTAGACGCAATGCGTCACCTAAGGTGGCACTGGTGAGTAGGGCGTAACCGAGTATGCCGTAGGACGACACATGCATGCGTCGCCCTAGTTCAAGGCCGATTTCGCGGCGCAGAGCCACGGCATTGGCGCACACGCGCATTTCCTGATTGGTGGTGATGCGAGTGTCTGCACGGCTCAGGTCCGCCGCCCGAATGCCGCTGCCGGCCAGCAGCATCTCGCTGGGCAAGCCTTCTGCGTTGAAGGTGCTGAGCACCAGGGATACGGCGTTGAGCGTTGTGAGATGGGAGTGGAGCATGCTCGTTTCCTGCCTGGGAAGTGCAGGAAACGAGCAAGTTGCGTGCCGGGGGATGTACACCGAACCTGTAGCCGCTGCCGCAGGCTGCGATAAGAGCCGCAGGACCTTCAATCAAGGCGGGTCTGGTGCACAGTCCATCACAGCCTGCTACAGCGGCTACATAGGCTGGGTTATGGGCTTTTAGGCCAGCTCCCCGCACACATCCAGTTCGATCAGGCGGCGCACCTCGGCCAGCGGCAGGTCAGCGCCAAGCAAGGCATGCAGTTTGCCGAACACGGCCTCGCGGGTCATTCCGCCACCTGACAGCACACCCGCCTCACGCAAGCGGCTGCCAGCTTCGTACACGTCCAGTTCTACACCGCCTTCATGGCATTGGGTAATGGCCACGATCACAATGCCATTTTCCTGTGCCCGTTGCAGACTGGCGAGAAAGTCCGGGTTGTCGCCAGGGCCGGTGCCACTGCCGAAGCACTCCAGTACCAGGGCTTCGATCCCGCTGTTGAGCAAGGCATCGAGCTGGGCGGCGCCAATCCCTGGCACCAGTGGCAGCACGCCTACGCTGGCCTGGTGTTTGGGGTAGCTGTAGGCCAGTTCTGCCGGGAGGGTGCTGGCTTTGGCTCCGCCGCCGTTGCGTGTCAGCGTCACAAACGGGTTACGGCCAAAGCTGCGCACTTTGGCGCAGCGAGTTGGAGCCATCAGCTTGCCGTGGAAGTACAGCTGTACGCCGTTAGGCTGGCCCTGGCCCAGCGCCTGCAAGGCACCGCTGATGTTTTCCCAGGCATCGCTGTCAGGTACGCCCGCTGGCAGCATGGAGCCGGTGAAGAGTACCGGTGCAGGCAAGCCCAGCAGTTGAAAGCACATCGCCGCAGCGCTGTAGGCCAGCGTGTCAGTGCCATGCAGGACCAGTACAGCATCGCAGCCATCCTGCTCGACGGCTTCGATGATCGCGCTGCGCAGGCGTAGCCAGTAGGCAGGCGTCATGTTGGCGCTGTCGATCAGCGGGCTCATTTCGCGAAAGGCCCATTGCGGTACTTGCAGCTGCGGTTGGCTGGCCAGGTGCTCGCGCATGCGTGCCTCAAAACCCGAGGCTGGTGCCAGACCGCTGGCGCTGGCCTGCATGCCGATGGTGCCGCCGGTGTAGAGCACCATGACGTGTTGGCAGGTGTGATGAGTGGCTGCGGTCATTATTGAGTCTCCATAAGCAAAAACGCGGCGGTTCTGGAGAACCGCCGCGTCAAGTATCAGCGTTTTGTTTCGTCGACCTGGGCGGCCGGCTTTGGCGGCCAGGCCTTTAGATCGAGATCCAGATCCGGGAATTTACTGGAATCGAAGACAGGTGTCTTGATCCCCGCGCGGCGCTGGTCATCGTAGTCCTTGAGCACGCGCATGCAGATCTTGAACAGCATCGCCAGCGCAACCAGGTTAACGAAGGCGAGCATGGTCATGGCAATGTCGGCGAAAGCGAAAACCGTTTGCAGGTTTTCGATCGACCCCCAAAAGATCAGCACCAGTACCAGTGCGCGATAACCCATCAGTGCTTTGCGGCTCTCTCCAACCAAAAAGCGCAGGTTGTTCTCGCCCAGGTAGTAGTTGTAGAGCATCGAGGTGAATACGAACAGCGCCAGGGCCACGCTTATAAAGACACGACCCCATTCGCCGACCACGGCTGCCAGGGAGTTCTGGGTCAGGGCAATGCCGTCGCCTTCAAAACCTGGGGTGTAGAAGCCCGACAACAGAATCAGCAAAGCCGTACAGGTGCAGATCACAAAGGTGTCGAGGAATACGCTGAATGCCTGCACCACGCCTTGGGCGATCGGGTGCTCAACATCGGCCACGGCAGCCACGTTCGGGGCGCTGCCCAGACCGGCTTCGTTGGCGAAGACGCCACGTTTGACGCCCATCACGATTGCACTGCCGATCAGGCCACCGAACACAGGGTCCAGGCCGAAGGCGCTCTTGACGATATGGCCCAGCATGGCGGGTACGTGGTCGAACTGCAGTACGATCACATACAGGGTGACCGCAATATAGGCCAGGGTCTTGACCGGTACCAGCAGGTCGGCTACCGAAGCGATACGCTTGATCCCGCCGATAAACACCAAGCCCAGCAGGATGGCGATGGCCAGCCCCGAGTAGTTGACCTTGAAGCCGAAGGCGTCTTGCAGCGAGTGGGTCACGGCATGGGCTTGCAGGCCCATGAAGGCAAAACCGAAGGTGATCAGCAACAGCACGGCCATCAGTTTGCCCATCCACACTTTGCCCAGGCCGTACTTCATATAGAAGGACGGGCCGCCGCGCAGTTGGCCTTCCGAATCACGACGCTTGTACAGCTGGCCCAGGGAGCATTCGATCAGGCTGCTGGACATGCCGACCAGGGCGGTCACCCACATCCAGAACACGGCACCGGGGCCACCCAGGGTAACGGCAATACCGACGCCGGCAATGTTGCCCGCGCCGACACGGCCGGCCAGGCTCAGCATCAATGCCTGAAATGAGCTCAGCTCACCGGCGCTGCTGCGCAGGCTGTCCTTGAAAACCGAAAACATGTGCAGAAAGTAACGAAACTGAACGAAACGCGAGCGGATCGTGAAGTAGCCACCGAGCCCGACCATGAGCACGATTAGCACTTTCCCTGAGAGGAAGTCATTGATGACTTCAAGCATGGATTATTCCTCGCTGTTTTTATCTGATGGCAACACGGCCGGATCGAAATATCGCGTTACACCTGCTTGAGCAAGGCATTAACGTAGGCGATCAGTGTGACCCTGGCCATGTTGCTGCTTGGTTTACGATGCTGTTTCCGTGCTGACGATGGCCGCTGGTGCTGGGGCCGGGCACAGGAAGAGGGGCGGCACTATACCTAGGAGCGCAGGAAGCGTCTGCATAAGTGACTGAATTTTCATGTGTGAGTTGTCCGATATGGCTTTGTTTATTGTCAAATTGCCCTCACCCCAGCCCTCTCCCTGAGGGTGAAAGGGCTCGATTTGTGGCGTTAATCAGATCTGCTTTTGCCTTTAGTCTTCTCTCCCTCTGGGAGAGGGGGGAGGGGTTTCAAAATTCCAGGGCCAAAAAAAAGGGCCTGCAGACGTATCTGCAAGCCCTCAAAAGGTGAGAGGTGTCTAGTCCCTCGACCTGGTGAGCGTTGAGCGTGTTACAGCATCAGGCCTTGAGTGGCACCAGACGCGGAGCAATCATGTTTTCCGGGCGCAGGATGTCGTCGAGCATGGCGTCGTCGAGCAAGCCTTCTTCGCGCACCAGTTCCAGTACGCCGCGGCCGCTTTCAAGAGCGATACGGGCGATACGGGTGGCGTTTTCATAACCGATGTACGGGTTAAGTGCCGTCACCAGACCAATCGAGTGCTCGACCAGTTCACGGCAGCGCGCTTCGTTGGCCGTGATGCCGGTGATGCAGTGTTCGCGCAGCATGTCCATGGCGCGTTGCAGCAGACGAATCGAGTCGAAGATCTTGAACGCGATCAGCGGCTCCATAACGTTCAGTTGCAGCTGGCCACCTTCGGCAGCGATGGTCAGGGCCAGGTCGTTACCGATGATCTGGAATGCCACCTGGTTCACGGCTTCCGGGATAACCGGGTTGACCTTGCCTGGCATGATCGAACTGCCTGGCTGACGTGCTGGCAGGTTGATTTCGTTGATGCCGGTACGTGGGCCGCTGGACAGCAGGCGCAAGTCGTTGCAGATCTTCGACAGCTTGACCGCGGTACGCTTGAGCATGCCGGAGAACAGTACGAAGGCGCCCATGTCGGAGGTGGCTTCGATCAGGTCGGCCGCCGGTACCAGCGGGTGACCGCTGATGGTGGCCAGGCGGTTCACGGCCAGCATCTGGTAACGCGGGTCGGCGTTGATGCCGGTACCGATGGCGGTGCCACCCAGGTTCACTTCAGTCAGCAGCTCTGGCGCCAGGGTTTTCAGGCGAGCCAGGTCTTCACTCAATGTAGTGGCGAAAGCGCGGAACTCTTGACCCAGGGTCATTGGCACGGCGTCTTGCAGTTGGGTACGGCCCATTTTCAGGACGTGACTGAACTCGGCGCCTTTGGCTGCAAACGACTGGATCAGGCTGTCGAGGCTGGCCAGTAGCGCGTCGTGACCCAACAACAGGCCCAGACGAATGGCCGTCGGGTAGGCGTCGTTGGTCGACTGCGCCATGTTGACGTCGTTGTTCGGGTGCAGGTATTGGTATTCGCCTTTCTGATGGCCCATGGCCTCCAGCGCGATGTTGGTGATCACTTCGTTGGCATTCATGTTGGTTGAAGTGCCAGCGCCGCCTTGAATCATGTCCACCACGAACTCTTCGTGGAAATCGCCGCGGATCAGACGTGCACACGCTTCGCTGATGGCAGCGTGCTTGGCGTCGCTCAGATGACCCAACTCGCAGTTGGCGTCAGCAGCGGCTTGTTTAACCATGGCCAGGCCCACAACCAGCTTCGGGTAATGCGAGATCGGAACGCCGGAGAGACGGAAGTTGTTCACCGCTCGCAGGGTCTGGATGCCGTAATACGCTTGAGCGGGTACTTCGAGTACGCCAAGCAGGTCTTTTTCGGTACGGAAAGATGCAGCGGAGGACATGATAGAAATCATCTCGATATGAACCCGGTCTGGGCCGGAACGCTGCGAATCCTAGGCCTGCAGACTATTTTGGGCCAATGCCTTTAAACACTAACCTATGCATAAACGGCATAATAGCGACGTGACGCGGCAGGCGCGTCGAGCGTGTGACCCATTTTGGTGCGCGTCCGGGAGGACTCGATGAATCTCGAAAGTAAATGGTTAGAGGACTTCAGTGCCCTGGCTGCTACCCGCAGTTTTTCCCAGGCAGCAGAGCGCCGTTTCGTCACTCAGCCGGCCTTTAGTCGGCGAATTCGCAGCCTTGAAGCGGCGCTTGGGCTGACCTTGGTGAATCGTTCCCGCACCCCGGTGGAGTTGACTGCGGCCGGTCAGCTGTTTTTGGTTACCGCACGTACGGTCGTCGAACAGTTGGGTGAGGTGCTGCGTCACCTTCATCACCTCGAAGGCGGGCAGGGTGAGGTCATGCAAGTGGCTGCCGCTCACTCCCTGGCCCTGGGTTTTTTCCCGCGCTGGATCGCCCAGTTGCGCAATGAAGGGCTGAACATCGCGACACGACTGGTTGCGACTAACGTCGGAGACGCGGTGCATGCTTTGCGCGAAGGTGGCTGCGATTTGATGCTGGCTTTTTACGATCCGGATGCGGCCTTGCAGATGGATCCGGAAATTTTCCCGTCCCTGCACCTGGGTAATACCGAAATGCTGCCGGTATGTGCTGCCGATGCCGACGGCAAGCCGCTTTTCGATCTGGAAGGCGATGTCAGCGTGCCACTGCTGGCCTATAGCGCTGGCGCATTTTTGGGCCGCTCGGTGAATTTGCTGCTACGCCAGCGCAGCCTGCGCTTTACCACTATTTATGAGACCGCGATGGCCGACAGCCTTAAAAGCATGGCGCTCGAAGGGTTGGGCATCGCCTGGGTGCCGCATTTGAGCGTGCGTGCCGAGCTGGCGCGGGGCGAGCTGGTGGTGTGCGGTGGCCCGCAATGGCATGTGCCGCTGGAGATTCGCCTGTACCGGTGTGCCCTGGTACGCAAGGCCAACGTACGGTTGTTGTGGCGCAAGCTGGAAAGTGGAACTCAACCGGAGTGAACCCGGCCTCCACCCTCATTAATTCATGAGGAGTCATCAATCAGGATCATGCAAATATCGGCAGGCTTTTCGGCCCGCCGATATTCGGCCATGGGTGCAGCAGAAACGGTTTGAATAGACATGCGCAATGTTTCAATAACGGCACCAATATGCGGACGGTCTTCATTTATTGCTCGGGCGTAAACCTGTCGAGTAATAAATAAGTTTAATCGGTGATCGTTTTCTAAGTAGCAGCGTCATGGCAAGTGTAGATGCGTTTATGGATTGTGATTTTTAGCCATTATCAAGATGATGGTCGACAAGATTGTTAACAGTTTAAGCCTCAAAGGGCATCACTTAAGAACGCTCTTATGTTATCTCTGTTTTCTGGCGTGAAACGGTAACAATTACTTCGAAAAGTTGAAGCGTTGGGAAACATGAACGTTTCACATACGCTGCCCCATGGATTGTGGCCGAGTGCTGCATTGTTGTGGGATGCATTGAAACTGTGGCCTACTTCGTGGGCGATCACTTGATAGTGTTTAAGGCTGGCAATGACGGCGGGTTGTCCGGGGTAAGCGCAGCCCAGGGTGGTTTCGTTGAGCGGGGAGTGCGTAACCAGAATGTAGCGTTCGGTTTTACCCCACTTTAGCCCGTGTTGGTTTTTGTATCGGATGGCCGCCAATTCCCATCGATGAAGAACATCGTCTATGGACTGACTTTTATAGTTGAAGTCAGTCATGCCCTGCACGTTACGTATGTCCTTGAATATAAAAGATCGTTTTGTAATTGCCGTGATTTCGTCGGTAAACTCTTTGAAGTATGCACGCCCCAATGTGTTGATGGCGCGGTGCGGGACATCGTTGTGGATAAAAATATAAAGTGTGATCGGTTGCATGGGAAATATCCTTTTAATAAGGAGCCTGCAATCCTTGCAGGACTGTTTACGTTTTTGCTGTTACCGGTTTGAATTTAAGTGAAGACGTTAATTCCAGGTTTCGCCGTGGCTGGAATTCGTCGAGTTATGTCGTTTCTATCTCTGTGCGATGTAGGCGTGGCACCCGATGATCAGAGGCCGTAGCCGAGGAGGAGTGCGTTGACCTGCAGGTCAATAAAACCGGGGGATTCAGGATTATCCGATGTGCATGACAGATGGTCGTCAAAGGTGCTTTCAAGGCACATGTTTGGGGTATACTGCGCGGCCTTCGGCTGGCTTGACCGGCCTTAATTCCTATAACAAGCCACGTCGGATCCTCCACGTGGCTTGTTGTTTTTTGACGCGCCTGCGGGCGCCCAAGAGAAGAGGCGCGACGATGAGTGCACTGGTAGGCGTGATCATGGGCTCCAAGTCCGATTGGTCCACCCTCAGCCACACCGCCGATATGCTGGAAAAACTCGGCATTCCTTACGAAGTGAAAGTGGTCTCTGCCCACCGCACTCCGGATCTGCTGTTCCAGTATGCCGAAGAGGCCGAAGGCCGCGGGATCGAGGTCATCATCGCGGGTGCCGGTGGCGCAGCCCACCTGCCAGGCATGTGTGCAGCCAAAACCCATTTGCCAGTGCTCGGTGTACCGGTGCAGTCGGCCATGCTGTCGGGCGTAGACTCGCTGCTGTCGATAGTGCAAATGCCGGCGGGCATCCCGGTTGCAACCCTGGCCATCGGCAAAGCGGGCGCGATCAACGCTGCCCTGTTGTCGGCGAGCATCCTGGGCGCCAAGCATCCGCAGTTCCATACCGTTTTGAAAGCATTCCGTGCTGAACAGACAGACAGCGTGCTGGACAATCCAGACCCGCGCGTAGCCTGAGGTTTCTGACGATGAAAATCGGTGTAATCGGTGGCGGTCAATTGGGCCGCATGCTGGCTCTGGCGGGCACTCCGCTGGGGATGAACTTCGCTTTCCTGGATCCGGCTCCTGATGCCTGTGCCGCCTCGCTGGGTGAACACCTGCGTGCGGACTACAGCGACCCGGACCATTTGCGCCAGTTGGCTGACGAAGTCGACCTGGTGACGTTCGAGTTCGAAAGCGTTCCCGCTGAAACCGTGGCTTTCCTGTCGCAATTCGTCCCGGTATACCCGAGCGCCGAAGCGTTGCGCATTGCCCGCGATCGCTGGTTCGAAAAGAGCATGTTCAAGGATCTGGGCATTCCGACGCCGGCTTTTGCCGACATCCAGTCCCAGGCTGATCTGGACGCAGCAGTGGCCACCATTGGCCTGCCTGCCGTGCTCAAGACCCGCACCCTGGGTTATGACGGCAAGGGCCAGAAAGTGCTGCGCACCCCTGCCGATGTCGTGGATACGTTTGCTGAACTGGGCAGTGTGGCGTGCCTGCTGGAAGGGTTTGTGCCGTTCACCGGCGAAGTGTCGCTGATTGCCGTACGCGGCCGTGATGGCGAAACGAAGTTCTACCCATTGGTACACAACACTCACGACAGCGGCATTCTCAAGCTGTCGGTTGCCAGTACCGATCACCCGTTGCAAGCCCTGGCTGAAGACTACTCCAGCCGTGTGCTCAAGCAGCTGGATTACGTTGGGGTGATGGCATTCGAATTCTTTGAAGTCGACGGTGGCCTCAAGGCCAACGAAATCGCCCCGCGTGTCCATAACTCCGGGCATTGGACCACCGAAGGTGCCGAGTGCAGCCAGTTCGAAAACCACTTGCGCGCCATCGCCGGCCTGCCGTTGGGTTCGACAGCCAAAGTGGGCGAAAGCGCCATGCTCAACTTCATCGGCAGCGTGCCGCCGGTTGAGAAGGTGATTGCGATTGCTGATTGCCATCTGCATCACTATGGCAAGGCGTTCAAGGTCGGCCGCAAGGTCGGTCACGCCAACCTGCGCTGCGCTGATATGGCAACGTTGCAAGCGCAAATCCTCAAGGTTGAAGCCCTGATCGACGAAGCGTAAATCGCTTTGTACGGAACCATTGGGTTGTCGCTGCTCTCTGATGGCGTGATGCCAAAGTGCTGACTAGGCTTTGGTTGTAACGCCATTTAATTTTGAGGGAGCGTCCATGGGCATCATCGGAACCATTTTTATCGGCTTGATCGTTGGCCTGCTGGCTCGTTTCCTGAAACCGGGTGACGACAGCATGGGCTGGATCATGACCATCCTGCTGGGTATCGGCGGCTCGCTGGCGGCTACCTATGGTGGTCAGGCGATTGGTATCTACAAGGCAGGCGAGGGTGCCGGCTTTATAGGTGCCGTGGTGGGTGCCGTGATCTTGCTGGTGATCTACGGCC
Organism: Pseudomonas bubulae; assembly: GCF_900618535.1. Taxonomy (GTDB): domain Bacteria; phylum Pseudomonadota; class Gammaproteobacteria; order Pseudomonadales; family Pseudomonadaceae; genus Aquipseudomonas; species Aquipseudomonas bubulae. The sequence continues at coordinate 574,981 of NZ_UYJA01000004.1, forward strand.
TGGTGTCGAAAAAGTCCTGATTAAACGCTTTGGCTCTCTCTGCGCCAGCCGCAGAGAGGGTTAAACTGCGCGCGTTCAATCCTTCTTTTATCGAGCCTTGCATGCGCCGTCTTCTACTGACTTTTCTTTTGCTGGGTTCAGGCCTGGCACATGCGGCAGAGTTGCCCGAAACCGACTGGCTTGAACTGATGCCCAAGTCGGATCAAATAGCCCTTGAGCAAATGCCCGAAATTGACCATGACTCGCCCGAGGCCAATGGTACGTTTACCGACAAGGGTGGTTTGAAGCAGAGCAAGGGCCTGCCCGCGGTGATGTACTCCAGCAAGACAGTGGCCAGCATGAACGGCAAAAATATCCGTTTGGGTGGCTACCCCGTGCCTCTGGAAACAGACGCCAAGGGTCGCAGCACGCTGTTTTTCCTGGTGCCGTACCCGGGCGCCTGCATTCATGTGCCGCCTCCGCCGCCCAATCAGTTGGTGTTGGTGCGCTATCCAAAAGGCTTGAAGCTGGATGATATCTACACGCCGCTGTGGGTGATGGGCTCGCTGAAGGTCGAGAAGGTCAGCAATGACCTGGCCGATGCGGCCTATGCGCTGGATGCGAGCAAGGTGCGGGTAGTGGTTGAGGAAGATTTGTAGGGATCAGACCAATTGTGGGAGCGAGCCTGCTCGCGAAAACACACTTCGCGAGCAGGTTTTGGTTGTATCAGGTTTTCAGGCGCTCGCTGCCAATACTCACACTCAGCGTATGGCTGGCGCCCGGCTCCAGGGTGATGATGTCATCCATCACATTGGCGGTTTCGATGCACAGCATGCGCTGCCAGCCATCTGCGGCCATATCGCCGAGCGTGGCGGTCTTGTCGATCCAGGGATTCCAGATTACCGCCGAGCGCGAGCCGCGGCTGGTCAGCTCGAGCGTGCGCGACCAGTCCGGGTCGACGATGCTCAACTGCTGCGGGGTATCGAGGTAGATACGATCGGTTTCGCCGCTGAAGGTCAAATCGCCCGCTTGCGCAACACGTTTCCAGTCGTCGAGTGTGTCGATGTAGGTCAGGCCGTCGACTCCTTTGACCTCAACCTTGCGCACGTCGCTGACCGCAAAGTAGCTGTGCAGGGCCTGGCTGATGCTCACCGGGATGCTGCTGCGGTTATGGCTGGTGAGGCTGATATGCAGTTGGCTGTCGAGGCGGATGTTCAGGGTCAGCGCCACGTCGTGGGGCCAGCCGGGCAGGCCGCCTTCGATGTGGGGCAAGCCCAGCGCTATATGCAGCGCCTCACCGGCGTCATCGATCTCCAGCACTTCCCATTCGCGCGTACGTACCAGGCCGTGGGCCGTGGCGGGTTCATCGCTGTGGCGCATGGCCTGCACGCTTTGCGGGTTGAGTGCCAGGTTGCCAAACCAGGGCCAGCACACCGGCACGCCCGTGCGGATGCCATGGCCTTGCTTGAATTGGGCTTTTTCGTTGAGCCAGATGATCGGCGGCTCATCACCTACCTGATAACTGAGAACCTGCGCGCCCTGTTTGGCGACCAGCAGTTGGGCCTGGCCATGCTGGAAGTGCCAGCACTCCAGTTCATCCAGGGTGACTGACTCAATGTGGTGCATGGCAGGTTCTCTATTTATAGGTTTAACGACGTGGCGGAACGGAGCGGGTGCGGCCGCTGCCATCGATGGCGACAAAGACAAAGACCGCTTCGGTCACTTTACGCCATTCGCTGGACAACGGGTCGTCACTCCACACTTCAACCATCATCTGGATCGAGCTGCGGCCGATCTCAAGTGCCTGGGTGTAGAACGACAATTGTGCGCCCACGGCCACGGGTACCAGAAATGCCATACGATCAATAGCGACAGTGGCTACACGGCCACCGGCAACCTTGCTGGCCATTGCGGTACCGGCCAGGTCCATTTGAGAGACCAGCCAGCCGCCAAAAATATCGCCGAAACCATTGGTCTCGCGCGGCAGGGCGGTGATTTGCAAGGCCAGATCGCCTTGCGGAATTGGATCTTCTTGTTCGAGCTCTAGCATGCCTAAGGGCCTCTGACCCGTGATTCATCATAAGTACTGCGGGTGAAAAAGCGTCTTTAGAAAAACGATTCAGCCCGAACATACTACGTTCGTCACGTTCTTCATAAGCCGCACCAAGGGGAAACTCTGCGAAATCGGCTGAAGTGGCCAGCGGACGTTTTCGCACAGCAACCTCAGAAGTTACCAAGTGTTTCTTACAGCATGAGTATATCGGGGGACAGCCTGGCCGACGACCTCCTGATTCTGCTTTTTGGGTGCGCTGCACGTCTAGCTCTGTGCTTTTGTAAACAATTTGTTATCTTTCAAAACCTGCCCAGCCCCTGCCGGCGAAGTTGCAGCTTTTTGCCGTGCCTAATAAGAGAAGCAATACCCCATGATCACAGAGCCTTCCAGTGCTGCACCGCCTTCGCGGCCGTTAACCCGTAATGACTATAAAACCTTGTCGCTGTCTGCCTTGGGTGGTGCGCTGGAGTTTTACGATTTCATTATTTTTGTATTTTTTGCCACCGTGGTCGGGAAACTGTTCTTTCCGGCGGACATGCCCGAGTGGCTACGTCTGATGCAAACCTTCGGTATTTTCGCTGCGGGTTATCTGGCGCGTCCTTTGGGCGGCATTGTCATGGCGCACTTTGGTGATTTGCTGGGGCGCAAAAAGATGTTCACGTTGAGCATCTTCATGATGGCTGTACCGACTTTGATCATGGGCTTGCTGCCGACCTATGCGCAGATTGGCATGTGGGCACCGATTCTGTTGCTGCTGATGCGCGTGATCCAGGGCGCGGCCATTGGTGGTGAAGTGCCCGGGGCCTGGGTGTTCGTGGCCGAGCATGTGCCGCCACGGCATGTGGGCTACGCCTGCGGCACCCTGACCTGCGGGTTGACCGCGGGCATCTTGCTGGGTTCCCTGATGGCCACGGCGATCAATACGATCTATACGCCGGCTGAAGTGTCTGACTTTGCCTGGCGGATTCCATTCCTGATGGGCGGCGTGTTCGGCCTGTTCTCGGTGTACCTGCGTCGCTGGTTGCACGAGACACCGGTATTTGCCGAGTTGCAGATGCGCAAGGCGCTGGCTGCGGAAGTCCCGCTCAAGACCGTGCTGCGCGACCATCGCGGGGCGATTGTGGTCTCGATGCTGCTGACCTGGTTACTGTCTGCCGGGATCATCGTGGTCATTCTGATGACGCCCACGGTGCTGCAAACCATTTATGGTTTTTCAGCGACCACCTCGTTGCAAGCCAATAGCCTGGCGATCGTCTTTTTGAGTTTGGGTTGCATCGCTTCGGGCGCCCTGGCTGACCGCTTTGGTGCGGGCAAGGTGTTTGTGGTGGGTTGCGCCGGGTTGCTGATCACGTCGTGGACCTTCTATCACAGCCTGCTGCAGCATCCGGACTGGCTGTTCCCGCTGTATTCCCTGAGCGGTCTGTTTGTCGGCACCATCGGTGCCGTCCCTTATGTGATGGTTAAAGCTTTTCCGCCAGTGGTGCGTTTCAGTGGCCTGTCGTTTTCCTACAACCTGGCCTACGCCATCTTTGGCGGTCTGACCCCAATGGCCGTGACCCTGTTGCTCAAGGAAAGCCCGATGGGGCCGGCGTATTACGTGGCCATTATCTGCACGATGGGCCTGGTGGTCGGTGCTTATTTGTGGAAAAAGGGCCGCTGAGACATCGCTCAGTGGCCATGACACTTCGCTAGCCTCTCCCCGAAGGCCATCATTTGTAACGAATGATGGCCTTTCATCTAATTGTCACAATCGGTTCATAGAGTAGTCACATGGCCTGCAGATACTGGCCCCCGATTCATCTAACCCCGTTTGCTAGGAGTAAGGCATGAAACTGAAGCGTGTGATGGCGGCCCTGACTTTTGTCGCCGCAGGCGTTGCAACTGCCAATGCGGTTGCCGCTGGTGTTGACCCGGCTATTCAGCCCTACGTGAAGACCACTGGTGTGTCGGGCAACCTGTCCAGCGTTGGTTCCGACACCCTGGCGAACTTGATGACCTTGTGGGCTGAGGCGTACAAAAAAGAATACCCGAACGTAAACATCCAGATTCAAGCTGCCGGTTCTTCGACCGCGCCGCCTGCGATTACTGAAGGCACCGCTAACCTGGGCCCGATGAGCCGCAAAATGAAAGACAACGAACTGGCTGCCTTCGAGCAGAAGTACGGCTACAAGCCTACCGCCATCCCGGTGGCAGTGGATGCCCTGGCCGTGTTCGTGCACAAGGACAACCCGATCAAGCACCTGACCATGGAACAGGTTGATGCGATCTTCTCTTCGACCCGCCTGTGCGGCGCCAAAGCCGACGTTAAAACCTGGGGCGACCTGGGTGTGACCGGCGACCTGGCCAACAAGCCGGTTCAACTGTTCGGTCGTAACTCGGTATCCGGCACTTACGGCTACTTCAAGGAAGAAGCCCTGTGCAAAGGCGACTACAAGCCTAACGTGAACGAACAGCCGGGCTCGGCTTCGGTTGTGCAGTCGATCAGCAGCTCGCTGAACGGCGTCGGTTACTCGGGCATCGGTTACAAAACCGCCAGCGTGAAGACCGTGCCTTTGGCTAAAAAAGGCAGCACCGAGTTTGTCGAAGACACCGAAGAAAACGCACTGAACGGCAAATACCCGCTGTCGCGTTTCCTCTACGTGTACGTGAACAAGGCGCCGAACAAGCCGCTGAACCCGCTGGAAGCCGAGTTCATCAAGCTGGTCCTGTCCAAGCAAGGTCAGGAAGTGGTCGTGAAGGATGGCTATATCCCTCTGCCAGCCAAAGTCGCTGCCAAAGCATTGGCTGACCTGGGCCTGAAAGAAGGCGCATAAGCAGACGCCATGTGGGAGCGGGCTTGCTCGCGATGCAGGCAACTTGGTACATCAGACCTATTGAGTTGACGCCATCGCGAGCGAGCCCGCTCCTGCAGGTCTGCCTCGCAACCGCTTCACCAAATTTTCCATTCCGCTGCCAGCACCGTTGGGCGGCGGATTTTTTGCGTCACTGCTTTGTCATCTTTCTGTCATACAGGACCGCTAGGGTGTGCGCATGAATGATCTGGCCAATTCCCCAATGACTACGACATCCGCTCCCAAGCGCATTGATTTCAATACGCCTGAACTGCAACGCAAGCGCCGTATCCGCGCGTTTAAAGATCACCTGACCCGCTGGTATGTATTTATCGGCGGTCTTGCCGTGCTTGGCGCAATCACTCTGATCTTCTTCTTCCTGGGCTATGTGGTTTATCCACTGTTCCAGGGTGCCGACCTGAACGCCAAACAGGCGATTACGCCGGTGTGGATGCAGGACGCCGGCAAGCCGCTGATGATCTCCATCGAAGAGCAGAATCAGGTCGGTATGCGGGTGTCCGACAAGGGCATGGTGTTGTTCTTCAATGCGAAGAACGGCGAAGAGCTGTCGCGGGTCAACCTGCCGTTGCCGGCCGGCACTCAAGTGACTTCTCTGGGTGAAGACCAGCCGGGTAATCCGGTGGCGGTGCTGGGCCTGTCCAACGGTCAGGCGCTGGTGTTCCGGCACAGCTATAAAGTCAGCTACCCGGATGGCAAGAAGACCATCACCCCGGCAATCGAATACCCGTATGGCGAAACGCCAATCGTCCTCGACCCGCAGGGTGGTGCACTGGATCACGTCAACCTCAGCGTCAACGATTCAACGCTGGTGCTGGCCGGTTCCTCGGGCGCGCAACTGAACGTGCTGTCACTGGCCCGCGAAGAAAACATGATGACCGACGAGGTCACCAACACCGAGACCCGTATCGACCTGCCGCAGATGACCGCGAAGGTCAAAGCGCTGTATATCGACCCGCGTCAGCAGTGGTTGTATGTGATCAATGATCGCGCCCAGGCCGATGTCTTCAGCCTGCGCGACAAAAGCCTCAACGGTCGCTACAAGCTGGTGGATGACGCAACCACCGAGATCACCGCCAGCACACAACTGGTGGGCGGTATTTCGCTGATTTTTGGTGATTCCAAGGGCGGCCTGAGCCAGTGGTTCATGGCTCGCGACCCGGATGGCGAGCAGCGCTTCAAACATATCCGCAGCTTCCAGATGGGCACGTCGCCGATTGTTGAAATCACTGCCGAGCAACGCCGCAAGGGCTTCCTGGCTCTGGACGCGGCCGGCGAGATCGGTGTGTTCCACAGCACCGCGCATCGTACCCTGCTGGTCGAGAAAGTGGCAGAAGGTCCGGGCGTCATGGCGTTGTCGCCGCGTGCCAACCGCATCATCGTGGAAGAGGGCGGCAAGCTGCTGCCACTGACCCTGAAGAACCCGCACCCGGAAGTGTCCTGGAGCGCGCTGTGGAGCAAGGTCTGGTACGAGAACTACGACGAGCCTAAATACGTCTGGCAATCGACAGCCGCCAACACTGACTTCGAACCGAAAATGAGCCTGGCGCCATTGACCTTCGGTACCTTGAAAGCAGCGTTCTACGCGATGTTGCTGGCGGCACCTCTGGCCGTTGCCGCAGCCATCTACACCGCTTACTTCATGGCACCAAGCCTGCGCCGCAAGGTCAAGCCGGTGATCGAGCTGATGGAAGCGATGCCGACGGTGATTCTGGGTTTCTTCGCCGGTCTGTTCCTGGCGCCGTATGTGGAAGGCCACTTGCCGGGGATTTTCAGCCTGCTGGTGCTGATGCCGATCGGCATTCTGGTGGCGGGCTTCACCTGGAGCCGCCTGCCCGAGTCGATCCGCCTGCGTGTGCCTGACGGTTGGGAAAGCCTGATCCTGATCCCGGTGATTCTGTTTGTATGCGGCCTGTCGCTGTATATGAGCCCGTTCATGGAAGCCTGGTTCTTCGGTGGCGATATGCGCCTGTGGATCTCCCACGACCTGGGCATTACTTACGACCAGCGCAATGCTCTGGTTGTGGGTCTGGCAATGGGCTTCGCGGTGATCCCCAACATCTACTCGATTGCTGAAGATGCCGTGTTCAGTGTGCCTCGCGGTCTGACCCTGGGTTCGCTGGCGCTGGGTGCCACACCGTGGCAAACCATGACCCGCGTGGTCATCCTGACGGCCAGCCCGGGGATCTTCTCGGCACTGATGATCGGTATGGGCCGTGCGGTCGGCGAGACGATGATTGTGTTGATGGCCACCGGTAACACCCCGGTCATGGAAATGAACCTGTTCGAAGGCCTGCGTACCCTGGCGGCGAACGTGGCGGTGGAAATGCCGGAGTCGGAAGTGGGCGGTAGCCATTACCGCGTGCTGTTCCTCTCGGCGCTGGTGCTGCTGTTGTTCACCTTCATCATGAACACTCTTGCCGAACTGATTCGTCAGCGTCTGCGCAAGAAATATTCGTCGCTTTAAGGAAGGTAGAAGTCTGTGAAACAGAACTCCCTCAAAGGCTGGTTCAAGAGCGGCGCTCCAGGCGTCTGGATCAGCGGTGGCGCAGTGTCCATCGCCGTCATCATGACCATCGGCCTGCTCTCGGTGATTGCCGTTCGTGGCCTGGGCCACTTCTGGCCGGCCGACCTGATCCACGCTGAATACAACGTGCCGGGTGATGCCAATCACCTGGTGATCGGCGAAGTGGTGCAAAAGGAAGAAGTGCCCCGCGAGCGCCTGAAAAGTGCGGGCCTGCCGGTGCCGGAACAAGGCCCGGAGTTCATGACCCGGGAGCTGATCAAGGTCGGCAACCGTGACCTGAACGGCAATGATTTTACCTGGGTGGTCGGCGAGTGGTTGACGAACCAGAGCACGCCGCCCGAGTTGATGGCCATCGAGCGTCGCGAGTGGGGCAACTTCTACGGCTACCTGGTTAACGTCAAGGAAAACGGCAAGGTGGTGGCAGAAGGTGCCGCGGCCTGGCCGGAGCTGCAAGCGCGGGTCAAGCGTGTCAATGACCTGGCCGCGCAACTGAGCCAGCTTGAGAAGAAAGATATCGGCGCGATCAACTACGGTCTGGAGCGCATCCGCCTGCACGGTCGCAAGCTGGAGCTGGAAGGCAAGCTGACACCGCAGGCGCAGGCTGACATGGAAACCGAGCGCGCCGAGCTGAATGCACGCTACAAGGCCATCGAGGACCGCTTGGGCGAGTTGCATGCACAGTTCAACCGCGACAGCCTCACGGCCCGGGATGCCAACGGCAAAGAGCTGGAAATCGGTATCGGCAAGGTGGTCAAGGTGTACCAGCCGAACGCGATGAACAGCTGGCAGAAACTGGCCATGTACTTCAGCAATATCTGGGAATTCCTGAGCCAGGATCCACGTGAAGCCAATACCGAGGGCGGGATCTTCCCGGCCATTTTCGGCACGGTAATGATGACCCTGATCATGGCGGTGATTGTGACGCCGTTTGGCGTACTGGCGGCGGTTTACCTGCGTGAATATGCCAAGCAAAACACCCTGACCCGGATCATCCGTATCGCGGTGAACAACCTGGCAGGCGTACCGGCCATCGTTTACGGCGTATTCGGCCTGGGCTTCTTTGTGTACGTGCTGGGCGGCTCGGTTGACCGCCTGTTCTTCGCAGAAGCATTGCCTGCGCCGACCTTTGGTACACCTGGCCTGATGTGGGCTTCGCTGACCCTGGCGCTGCTGGCCGTGCCGGTAGTGATCGTGGCCACCGAAGAAGGGCTGGCGCGGATTCCGCGTACAGTGCGCGAAGGCTCGCTGGCGCTGGGTGCAACCAAATCGGAAACCCTGTGGAAAATCGTGCTGCCGATGGCCAGCCCGGCCATGATGACCGGCATGATCCTCGCCGTGGCCCGTGCCGCCGGTGAAGTGGCACCGCTGATGCTGGTGGGCGTGGTCAAACTGGCGCCGTCGCTGCCGCTGGACGGCAACTACCCGTACCTGCACCTTGACCAGAAGATCATGCACTTGGGCTTCCATATTTATGACGTCGGCTTCCAGAGCCCGAACGTCGAAGCCGCCCGACCGCTGGTATACGCCACGGCGCTGCTGCTGGTGCTGGTGATCGCGACCCTGAACCTGTCCGCCGTGTGGATTCGTAACCACCTGCGCGAGAAGTACAAGGCGCTGGATAGCTGATAGACACATGACCTGTGGGAGCGGGCTTGCCCGCGATGGTATCGGTAAGGTTTCAGCGTGAAACCGAGGTGCCTGAATCGCGAGCAAGCCCGCTCCCCCAGAAGAAACCCGGTTACTGAAAAACCGAAACGAATTTTTAGCGTATGGAGCAACCCATGCAGCATGAATCCTCAACCCACGGCATCAACATGTCCGCCTTGGGTCGCACCAAACAAAGCTTGAACCTGGCAAACGAAGAAGTCGCTATTGAAGTCCCGGGCCTGAATCTTTACTACGGTGAAAAACAGGCTCTGTACGACGTCAGCCTGAATATCCCGAAACAACGGGTAACGGCATTTATCGGTCCGTCCGGATGTGGCAAGTCGACGCTGCTGCGTACCTTCAATCGCATGAACGACCTGGTGGACGGTTGCCGCGTAGAAGGCGAGATCAACCTGTACGGCAACAACATCTACCGCAAGGGCGAGGATGTAGCCGAACTGCGTCGCCGCGTCGGCATGGTATTCCAGAAGCCCAATCCGTTCCCCAAAACCATTTACGAGAACGTGGTTTACGGCCTGCGCATCCAGGGCATCAATAAAAAGCGTGTGCTCGATGAAGCCGTCGAATGGGCGCTCAAGGGCGCGGCGTTGTGGGACGAAGTCAAAGACCGCCTGCACGACTCGGCACTGGGTTTGTCCGGTGGCCAGCAACAGCGTCTGGTGATTGCCCGTACCATCGCGGTAGAGCCCGAAGTGTTGCTGCTCGATGAGCCATGCTCGGCACTCGACCCGATCTCGACGTTGAAAGTCGAAGAACTGATCTACGAGCTCAAGTCCAAGTTCACCATCGTGATCGTAACCCACAACATGCAACAGGCAGCCCGTGTCTCGGATTACACAGCGTTCATGTACATGGGCAAGATGGTTGAATATGGTGACACTGACACGCTGTTCACCAACCCGGCCAAAAAGCAGACCGAAGACTACATTACCGGGCGCTATGGCTAGTTTGAGCGGCATTGCCCGTTCTATGTCACGATAATTCGGCTGGCCGCTAACCGCGTGCAGCTCACAGCTTTTGCGGAGCAGAACCATGATTTCAAAGGATGGCCTCACCCATCACATTTCCGCGCAGTTCAACGCGGAACTCGAAGACGTGCGCAGCCACCTGCTGGCGATGGGCGGCCTGGTCGAGAAGCAGGTCAACGATGCGGTGACCGCACTGATCGAGGCCGACTCGGGCCTGGCGCAACAGGTGCGTGAGATCGATGAACAGATCAACCAGATGGAGCGCAATATCGACGAGGAGTGCCTGCGTATTCTGGCCCGTCGTCAGCCTGCGGCGTCTGACTTGCGATTGATCATCAGCATTTCCAAGTCGGTGATCGACCTGGAACGCATTGGTGACGAAGCGACCAAGATCGCCCGTCGGGCCATTCAGTTGTGCGAAGAAGGTGAGGCGCCGCGCGGATACGTTGAAGTGCGCCATATCGGTGACCAGGTGCGCAATATGGTGCGTGATGCACTGGATGCGTTTGCCCGCTTTGACGCCGATCTTGCCCTGTCTGTGGCGCAGTACGACAAAATCATCGACCGTGAGTACAAGACCGCGCTACGTGAGCTGGCCACTTACATGATGGAAGATCCGCGTTCGATCACGCGTGTGTTGAGCATCATCTGGGTGCTGCGCTCACTGGAACGTATCGGCGACCACGCCCGCAATATCTCGGAGCTGGTGATTTATCTGGTACGCGGTACAGACGTGCGGCACATGGGTCTCAAGCGCATGCGCGAAGAAGTTCAGGGCACGGGTGCCGATAACGCTAATGTTGCGTCGTCGCCTGACGATAAATAAGGCAGCCCGATCTAAAAAACGCCCGGCTCAATGCCGGGCGTTTTGGTTTTCGGGCGTTCATATCCAAGGAGCAGTCGATGAGCAAGGTTAGTGTGCTGGTGGTAGATGACGCGTCGTTTATTCGTGATCTGGTTAAAAATTGCCTGCGTAACTACTTCCCGGGCATCAGGATCGAAGACGCGGTCAACGGCCGCAAAGCCCAGGCCTTGCTGTCCCGTGAAGCCTTCGATCTGGTGCTGTGCGACTGGGAAATGCCGGAGATGTCCGGCCTTGAGCTGTTGACCTGGTGCCGCGAGCAAGACCGTCTGAAAACGCTGCCCTTTATCATGGTCACCAGCCGTGGTGACAAAGAGAACGTGATCCAGGCCATTCAGGCCGGAGTTTCGGATTTCGTCAGCAAACCCTTCACCAATGAGCAGCTACTGTCGAAGGTGAAGAAGGCGTTCACCAAGGCGGGATTGCTGAGCGCCGTGATGGCCAGCACCCCGACGCGGGTTAATTCGGCCTTTGGCAATGACTCGCTGAATGCATTGACCGGTGGCAAGGCGCAGGTCGTGACCCCGACGTCGGTGACATCTGCCCCGGTTGCCCCGGCACCACGGCCGGCACCTGTCGCGGCACCGGCGCTGACCAGCCGTGGTCAGGGGCAACTGCGTTTGCCCAGCGGTACCCAAACCTGCGTGATCAAGGCGTTGAGCCTCAAGGAGGCGCTGCTGGTGGTGCGTCGTGGCGAAGTGCTGCCTCAGGTACTGGACAGTGCCGTACTCGACCTTGAGCAGGGCGAGAACGCCGAGGTGGCGCGTTTGAACGGTTATCTGCATGCCATCGTGGCATTCGAGCCAAAACCGGACAGTGCGTGGTTGCAACTGACCTTTCGCTTTGTCGATCAGGACGCCGACAAAATGAACTATCTCTCGCGGCTGATCGCCCACGGCACGGCGCAGAAGCATTTTGTGCCGGGTGCGTGATGACAGGAGCCTGTGTAGCCGCGGCCTCGTTCCTTCAGCAGCGGCTACAGGGCGAATGCAACCCGCCAGCTATCGATCCAGAAATGCCAGCTGATAGGTCTCGCGATCAATCATCACCAACTGCACATTGTTGATTCGGGTGTTGGCCGGCTTGCCGTTGACGGCCACCGATGTTTCGATCCGGTAGATACCCTGCGGCGCACGCTCATCGAGGGTGATGGTGAAGGTGTTCTCGTAACCGCCACTGCCGCCTTTGGTGTTCGCGATCTTGCTGCCTTCTTTCAACGGCTTGGCCTCGTTGGGCGCAAACAGGCGGATCTCTTCCTTGATTTCGCTGATCGGCTGGGTCGCGCCGTTGATCGCAACAATATTGGAAACCACGGTAATCGGTTGACCCCGTTTGATGGTCATACCGGGCTGGATACTGGTGTCGTAGCTAACCAGTTCTGGCTGGGCCGGTTGTTTCTTGCCCGAGGTTTTATATTGTTGTTCAACTTCTTGAGCGGTTTTGGTCTGTACCGACTTGGCATTGATCGCGAAACAGGCGGCCATGCCGGCAACCCCGCCAATCAATACGCCTGCGCCTTTATCGTTGGCACCGCTCACAGCAGCACCCGCTGCCGCACCTGCTGCAATTGCCAGCCCGCACTTCATCCAGTCGCTGCCACTCCAGTTGGTCGGGTTGATGCTGGCAGAGTCGATATTGGCGCAGCCTTGCAGACCCAGTAGCGAAGCCAGGCCCAAGGCCAGCAAGCGTTTATCCAAAGAGTTGGAGGGCAATTTCATCAGTAACTTCCAAGTAAGAGAGGGGAAAACTCATACACCCTGATTATTCGATCCGGGTTCGATTCAGTGCTTCTTTGAGTTGTTGTTCAGCCTGGCGGATGATGTTGCGCGCCCGACTATTGTTTGGGTCCATACCCAGCACGACCCTGGCCACGGCAATTGCAGACTGGTACTCCCCGGCATTGAGCGCGTTTTGCGCTTGTTGCAGGGAGGCATTAACAGCTTTGGCAGCCTGTTGCTGCTGTTGGTCACGCACCTGGCGATCGGCCGCTTCCTGGCGCTGGCGCTCAAGAGCTTGCTGTTCGCGCAAGGCATCGGCTTGTCGCGCCGCCTCGGCGGCCTGGGCTTTGAGCAGCTGCTGTTTTTGCGCCGCATCCTGCAATTGTTGCTGGCGCGCCTGGGCGGCCTGCGCACGCTGCAGCAGACTCAAGGCGCGAGGGTCATTGCTGTCCTGTTGCAAGGCAAGCCCGGCATTGTCCAGCGCGCAAGCAAAGTCCCTGGTGTCAAAACAGCTCTGACCGGTTTGCAAAAAGCCATCGAGCTTTTGCTGGCTTTGCCCGGCCATCATCTTGATTGCAACGTAGCCGCCCACCACCACTGCCAGAGTTACAACTGCCATTATCAGGGCCGGTTTTCTGTTGGTGGGCGCTGGTGTTGCGGCAGGCGGCGCAGGTGGGGGAGCCGCCGGACCTGGTACAGGTGTTGGCGCTGCAGCAGGTATGTCCCGGGGTGGTGGAGCACTGGCAGGTGTGACGGTTGCTTTGGGTGCAGGGGTGGCTGGCCGAGCCTTGGGTTCAGCTGCCGGTACCGGGGTAACCGCTGCGGGCGCCTGCTGAAGCGGGGCGCCGCAGAACGGGCAGTATTTAACTGGGCCGCAGAGCCCCTGACCGCAGGCGCTGTTGGCGCATGAGGTCGGGAATGCAGAGGCTTTGGCTGACGATGCGGACATGGTCTTCTCGTGTGCGCTCAAGGTGCTGGCGGTGGAGCCGGGGCTGTCAAAGGAGGGCCGCCCACGGCTGGCGCAAACAGGTGCGCAAGCTCCATGATTTGCCCGGCCGTCTGCCAGGCAGGCATGCCTTCACGCCACAGCAGGCTGTCGCGGGTGATTTGCCCGGACTGCACATATTGCTGCAATTGCTGGGTGTTGTAAGGGCCGTAATTGGTCCCGCTGACACTCAGGTGGTAGCTGTGCTGTGGTGCGGCGAACGGTGGTGGTGCGCCGTTACCTGCTGCTGGCGGTGGTGGAGCCATACCTGCTGGCGGGGCTGCACTGGCTTGGTTGAACAGGTTTTCCAGCCAGCCTTCGTTAAAGAACTCTTTAACCACGGTGAGTTTTTCGCCGTGGAGGGCATCCACTTCTTCTTTGTACACATCAGCCAGGGAGCCTTCGATATGACGGCCCCATTGCCCTTTGTATTGCTCGGCAAGCGTACGCAGCTTTTTCGCGTCAGCTGGAGCCTGACGGTTCAGTCGAGCCAGATATTCGTTCTTCAACAACTCGGCGATCTTGAACGGAAATGCTTCAAAATTGCTGGATACACCTTTCTCGTTCGTGCGTTTCTGCGCTTTGTAGGCGCTGGTACTTAAATCTTCGAACACTTCTACCAGCGCCGCCACTTGAGCGTTATCCAGGCGCAAGGACTTCTCCTTGACCTGCGCAGTAATGTCGGTGCGATGAATACTGTGGAAGCCGCTTTGACGAATGGAGAACTCATCACCAATGGTGAAGTTGTCCTTGGCGATGAGGAACTCGTACAAGCCGTTGTTCAGACGCTCCAGGATGCCCAGTGCAATAGCGTGCAGAAAGAGTTTGAAGTCTTCGGCAAACTGGCGGTATTGCTCCTGGTTGAACTGGATGGGCTGCACGAACTGGCTGATGCGTTTGTGCACATGCAACGGGATGATTGCACTTTCTTTGCGATAGCTGGCCAGGTAAGTCGACAACTGGGTCAACGCCGGGATCGGGAAACCGCTTAACTCGGTGTAGCAAATCAGTTTGCCGGGCATACCGGACTCCACAAACTGAATTTGCCCGGCGGTCATCCCCGTGCCTTGCGGCAGACACTGGGCCAGTTGGGCGCCATAAGTGCGGCTGAACTCACTGGCGTTTTGTACGCCAATCAGACAGGTGTAAAGGTCTTTGTGAATATCAAAGTCGCCATTGAGGTTCAGTGGCACCCAGGGCATGGCCCGCTGCAGCAGCAGGCGGAATTTCTCGCGCTGTTCATCCGGGGTCAGCGCAGCCAGGGCCGTCATCAGCGGATCGACGCCCGGCAGATTCTTCGGCAACTGCTGTACGGCCTTGTTGCGTAGCTTGAGCAGCAACTCTTCCTGGCCTTCTTGAGTCTGCAGTTTGCCAAACAAGGTTTTCGAGCCGCCGAAGTCCTTGAATGCATCCTTGGCCCACTCACGTACTTGCTGGCTGTCGACGGGTTGTTCGTCGTCGTTTTTCACCAGTTGCAGCGGGATCAGCGTGGCGTGTTGGGTGTGGATGCTCGCCTTGATTTTGGCGATATTGGCATCGATACCTTTGAGCAAGTTATCGACTGCGTTGCGGCCATCCTGCAGGCGGCCGACAAAGCCACTCCAGAGTGGGCGGCCGTTGTTGTCGACCGATTCCTTGCGCCCCAACCATTCGGAAATGTCGCGCAGCAATTGTGCAGCCTCGCGGGCAGCGACCGAGCGCACATAGAACAGCAGGCTGTCGCGCAGTGTGTCTTTGACTTGGCTGATCACGGTGTCGGCTTGTTTTTCTTTACCGCTCAGGCGGGCCAGCAGGCCTTTGCCCGTGGTTTCTTTCAGACGCTCGAATTCCCGGGCAAGCTCTGACGACTCGAGCTTTTCAGACAGTTCCTTGAAACGCCCGGCGTTTTTTTCCAGTGCGGGAATGATGCCGTTATCGTTTTCAAGACGGTCCTTGATCATTTCGACCAGCGCCAGGGTGTAATCCAGCCCACCGCGCTCGTCGTCGTCGAGACGACGGAACAGCTGCTCGGGCAAGCTGTCTTCACGTGTCCATTGAGCGAAACGCTTGAGCCGGTTTTCCTTGATGCGCACCTCATGGTTGCGCTCGGCGCTGTCGATGGAACTGCCTTTGGTATCACGTTCCAGTTGCTGCTGAATTTCGCGTACCAGTGTCAGCCATTGATCCTTATCGGCGCCGCCGTTCTGCAGGCGCTCGAACAAGACCTCGACCTTTTGTTCGATCTGGGCAATGACGCTGTTGTCACCCTCGACCTGCAGCAGGTCATCGGCAATCTGGTAGTGAGTGAACTCACCCGTAGCCTGGGTCAGCTCTACGCGAGACAGAAACTCGGGTAGATCTGTGAACGTGCGCGCAGTGATTGTCAGCTGTTCCTTGAGGAACTCGTCGCGCTCTTTATCGGTCGGGCGATTGCCCGTGACTTCCGCGTTGGCCACACCAAAGAATGCCTTGAGCATGTGTTGCACTTGCTGGTTAAGGCGTACGTTCTGGCGGGCATCGATCTGGGTGTCGAGCACCGCCTGCCCTACGGAGGAGTAAGCGCGCGGGAAGCGCAGCTTGGTGTCGCTGCCGTAATCTTGCGGCAGGCTGACGTCAAAGCTACGGATCTTGAACTGGTTCTGGTTGACGGCCACCGAGCGCTTTTTGTTCGCGAAGTCTTGCGAGGTGAAGTCGGTGAACAACACATCGGAGACCATCTCGTAGATGTCTTCCTGGTTTTCGGTTCTGGCTTGCGCGACATTGCCGTTGTCGAGGATGAACACATCATCGTAGGGACGTGATTCGATAAACAGGTTGTCGGTGGCGTCCCAGTGCTTGAGCAACGGGTTGCCGCGCATGCAGGTTTCCAGTTCCATCAAGGCGGCGTAGCCGTTTGCCTGTACCCGCTCGGTATTGAAGGCATTGAAGCCGCCTGGCAAAACAAAAAACAGGTCGACCTTGCCGGAGATATTGTTTTCTTTAAGGATTGCCTTGGCCAGGTAGCCCATGTCCAGAAATGACCCTGAACCTGTGCCGCCCGCTGCAGACCCGGTGATGACGATGCGGATTTTGCCGGGGTCAATTTCCAGGCCGAGTTTTTTCAGCTTGTCAGCCTGAGTGCCGATGTTGTTGAGCAAGCGCCCGACCTTGTCGCGCAATTTGTCGCGAATGGTGGGGTATTTGTCGAAAAAATACAGGCGGGACAACGCGCGAATCTGTCCGGCCCCTTTGGAAGGGTCAATCCCCAGGGATTTGATCTTGTCCGGCGTCAACGGGAACCACTCGGCCACCTCACGGTGACGATTGAGCTCATCAATGGAGTGGGTGTACTTGCTCAGGTGCAGAGGTTCAATGACTTTTTCTTCGGAGGTGAAGGCCACCTGCTCGGCAAGTACGTCAGTTTTGACCGATTTGCCATCCTGGGTCACTTCGCCGGAGTCGAGGTCGAAGTTGATGAACTGCACCAGCGGAAAATCCGAAATGTGCTGTACCTGATTGTTTCCTCCCCAAATGGCATTGAGGATGCGCCGGCGCAGGCGGATGTTGACCTTCATGCCGGTGCCGCCCAGGGCGATAAACAAGGTGGGGTGAATCTTTTCACTGACCGGAGGGGTTGCCGGGCCGGAAGGTTGTGCACTCTTGTCCATCTAAAACTCCATGAGCCCTTGGGGCTAACCGATGATCTCGGCGTGTTGATCCACAAATCAGGTAAAGCGGGCCAGGGGCGGGTTGTTCCCCCCGGCGTTAGGGTTTAGCGTTTGGCCGAAAACGTCATCAGCCATGCCACCAGCGAGATGGCAGCTACGCCACCCAACGGTGCGATGTAGAGCGGCGCAAGGAACTGCCCCGAGTTGAGTACGGCGAGCACGGCCATGATGGCGATCATCAACAGGCCCAGAAACAGGAACCAGCCCGAGGCGTTTGCCCGGCTCGGTGCGACACGCTCACGTACGCGCCAGTTGGCATAGGCGTTTTTGATCACGAAAAACAGGATGGCCAGTACCACCAGCACGGCGACGCCAATCAGGGCATCGCGGCTGTCGACTTTCTTCGCCCCGAGGTCAAGGCCCAGCGGTTGCGGCGCGGCCAGAGTGGTGGTCATGGGCGACGGCGCAGGTGCAGGGCTTTCGCTTTCGATAGGTGCTGGCAATGTGCTGGTCTGTGCCATGTATAAAACTTCCTTGCTATGCGTGTGGGGTTACTTGAGTCGTACGGCGGTATCGGGCTGGATATTTTCCAGGCGGGCACCAAACAGGCCGCGCTTGAGGGTCGCGACCCTGTTCTGGTTTGAATCGTATACGCCGGCACTGCTGAAGGGCTTGAGCGGATAAGACTGGGGCACACCTTCGACGATCACGGTCAGGGTCTTTTTGCCTGCAATCAGCAAGGCAGCCAGCAGGGCGCCAATCAAGAGCAGAATAAACAGCCCCAGCAGCATGAGCACCGGACCGAGCGGGTAGCTGATTTTCAGCACAACCGGCAGACGGGTCTCGGAAGTAGTGGCTTCACCGGAGGGGATAAATACGTCAGGCAGGGCGTCACCGGGGAACAGTTCATTCATGCGCGCAATGAACCCCTGGGAGATACGCAGTTGTTGCTCGCTGAGATTGATGCTGATGCTGCCGGCGCGTTGGTAACCGCTGGAAAAGATCACATCGCTGGACCATTGCGATGGCAGGGGCGGCAGTTGCAGGCTGATCTTCAGCTCGTCGGAGCGGGCGCCTGGCTCGAGGTCTGTCAGGCGGTCCAGCGATATATTCGAGTTCAGGGCTTCGCCCGGCATGTCCAGGGTCATGCCTATTTTCGCGTCATGAATCTGGTAAGGGTTGAACTGGTTTTCGAATTTGCCCAGCAGCACTGCCGTTTTCGGTGAGCTGTCGACGTTGATATTGAGGATGACCGTTTGCTGGTCGGGGGCCAGTTCGGCACTCACATCCCGAGTGTCTTCAACACCGGTAGGAATAAAGCGCACGGCAGCCTGGGTCAACGGCTTTAACCGTACCCGGTCATCTTTAAGCAAGCTGGCGAGGGCAGGCTGATTGAGCACCTGCTCCAGTGCGACACCGGCTTTTTGACCATAGGCCAGAGCGTAGATCATCAACCCGTTGGCTTCGTAGTTGGGGCCTTTGACCGGCATTTTCTGCGGGAAGGCGGCAATCCGGGTGATAGCTGCTTCGCTATGCAACAGGTCGTAGAATTCGCGGTTTTTGGCCTGGGTTTCGCTGCTGTTGTTCGGGCTGTTTTTATTGTTGGTGATGATCCAGACAATACCCTCGCGACCTTCCAGCCCGGTGGTGATTGAGGCCAGCAAAGCCTCTTTGAAGTCCGTGTCGGCATAGGCACCGCTGGCTTTGCGCTCCAGCTTCAAGCCATTGACGTAGTTGGGCAGTGCAGCGTGGTTGGCCGGGCCGCGATAGATCCACTCGGGCGAAGGGTGCTGACTGTCAGCCTGGTTGAACCCGCCAATGACGACTTCTGCGCTGCCGGCA
The DNA here is from genome assembly GCF_900618535.1 of Pseudomonas bubulae. GTDB lineage: Bacteria > Pseudomonadota > Gammaproteobacteria > Pseudomonadales > Pseudomonadaceae > Aquipseudomonas > Aquipseudomonas bubulae. Next base: position 594,058 of record NZ_UYJA01000004.1, read on the forward strand.
GCAGTGCCCACCAGTTGGGTGACCATCGACTTGAACGGCGATGACGGGTCGCTGTAGAACGGCTCCATCCAACCTGAATTTTGTACCAGGAATACCTGGCGCAGAGGCTCTGCGCTGGCCACGCTGCTGGCAAGTACGAGGGAGAGCAACAGGCAGCGGCGCAGCCAGAAGGTCAAGCATTCCATCGGTAAAGCGCTCCGCATGAGTCGATATACAGCCACATTGCGTTATCAAAAAAGAACCACTGGGCATTCCAGGGTTCGCTGGCGCGGGCACTGATCGAAAAGCGCTGATCACCAATCTGCTCGAAGCAATAATCAACGTCCATTGGCTGGCGGCTGTCGAAAAAGGTTTCCAGCGTACTGGACTGCTGGGCCCGCATTGAGAGAAGTCGCTTTTGCGTGGCGAATTCGATGAAGGGCTGCACCACTTCACGGGTGGTGGGCTCGATATTCTCGTCGTGTTCGCCCCAGGGCAACTCAAGCCGGATGTTGTATTTAAAGCTCAAATGCCCGGTGCTCAGGCGATACCCCTTGATGGGCATCGGCAGGTCGGTAGCACCCGGATCCAGTTGCAGGTAATGCTGACCGTCGGCATCGAAGATCAGCTGCCACAGGCCCCTGCCGTCCAGAAACGGTGGCCCTTGCTCGGGATGGGCGGTGGCGTTGTTGGGCCACGGATGCCATTGGGCCTTGAGTTCGCTGCCTTGGGTCAGGCTGAGGTAGCCGTGTTCACCGATCCACAACAGGCGGCGGGAGGCTGCGTCGAGAATCGGCGCCGAGAGCCGGGTCATGCGCTCATGGTCAGCGCCTTCAACCAGGCAACGGTCCCACCCGTAGAGGCTGGCAGGGTTGACGATGCAAACGTGGCCGCTCTTGAGCTGAGGCAAATAAGACTGGCCTTCCAGCGTGCCAGGGCCGGCCAGCGGGCTGCCGTCGTCGCGCAAGGTTTGGTAACGCAGTGTGAGTGGGTCGACACTGACTAACGTCGCTCCGCTATCGCTGGAGAGCAACAGGTGCTGCTGGTTTTCGTCCACGTGAAGGGCGACTGACCAGGCCCAGCTTTCCAGGCGAGAGCGACCGATGGGTTCGCTCTTTGGCAGTAACTCAAGCCACTTGCCCGAGCCTCTTTGCCACAGGAACAAGCTGCCTTCGCGGCTTAGTGCGTACAGGGCTTCGCGATGCCCGCCGAGGTTGGCGGCGAGGAAGTTGAGGCCGTTCTTGCGAGGCAACTCAATAATTAGCTTGCGACTGTTCAGGTCACCCTGGCGGGTATCGAGCAACTGGCTGTACAAGCGCGAGCTGATCTCCTCGGCCGAGGACAGTTTGCAGCGCTCATTGATCACGCGAGAGCCACTGCCATCGCCATAAGGCGGTAGCCAGCGGGTAGTTGTCTGGTAGGCGACCTTCGGCAGTTCTTTGCCTGTGCTGGGGCAAAACGCGAATGCAGCAGGCAGGTAGTTGCCGGGAGAGGTATCAGGCGCGGGTGTTGCCCCGACCAGATAATCCAGATCAACCAGCTCGGCCGGGGGCTTGGTACCAGCGACCTGGTGCAGAGAGAATGTACCGTCATCTGCTTGCAGCCACTCCTGGTCGCCTAGCGTCCAGACAGAGGTGCGGTCGTTTCTGGCTATCTCCATATAATCCTGCCGATACCTGTAAACGGTGCATGCCAGTCCCTGCCGGGGTTATGGCAAGCACTTCACAAATGAGAGGGTGTGACTCAAACGATGGTGTGGCCAACGGCATTGATCAGTGCCGAATAATGGCGCGGTGCCACTTTCCATCGCGGAATAGTGGCAGAATGATAGGGCTTGTCAACCGAACTTTAGTTCGGTCAGGGCAGCTGCAAACCGCCGGATGCCTTGTGGATTGTCCGTAGATGTTCGCCGATCAGTTTGACGTTGGCTTCGGTGGCTGCAATTTCGGCTGCACGGGCAGGTTCCAGCAGGCTGCGCACCTCCTTGTCCAGATCAGTGGTCAGACGCAGTAGCTGCTGCTGGCGCTGACTGCTTTCTGATTCGAGCTTTTCCCACTCCCTGGTTTGCGGCAAGCCGTAGCCGTCGCTGCCGAGCAATTCTGCCGGGCGGCTGAGAAAACCGCTGCTGGCAAGAATTTCCTGCAGGGTCTTGTTGGCTTTGTCCATACCGCCATCCTTGAGCTGGCGTGCGCCCAGGTACTTTTGCTTGACCTCATCCTGTGCCAACAGCAGTTGCCGACGAAAGCTGGCTTGTTCCAGCAGCAACAATGCCGCACTGGCGCGCAGATCGGCTGGCTCAAGCCATGGGCGGCGTTCTGCTGCATCAAGGGCCAGCCAGTCTTCGACTGTGGTTTGCTTGATCGGCAAGCGGGTTTTGAGAACATCAAACATCGCCTGGTAGCGATCACGGTAGGAGTCAAAGCGATAACCCAGGCGCAACGCCTCTTTGGGATCCTCCAGCACGCTGGTATCGGCCAGACCGCGAGCCTTGAGCACTTCGAGCAAACCATTGGGCACAATGCTGTCCAGGCCTTTGAGCCGGGCATTGTCGCTACCGCTGCGCAGCAGTTTGAGGGTTTCAACCGCACAGTTATTGGAGATGAAGTAGTAGTCGCCGTCATAGCTCCAGTGCATCTCGGCGGCGTGTTCAACCACTTCTTCGATTTCAGGGCGGCTCAGTTTGAGCGGCACGGAAGCCAGGCTGCGCAGTTCGGTTTTAGTGTATTCGTCAATTACCTGGGCCAGCGGCAATACGAAAAGGCGCGATGGGTAAGCGCCTGTCAGGCCGTCCCAGCTTGAGAGCTGTACGTCATTGACGAATGCCCGGTAGGACAACACTAAGTGTTCTTGCAGGTCGAGTCGGCAGTCCGGCCCGCGTGGGCGGCCCGGGGCACAGATCACCAGGCGCAACATGCTATGGCCCCAGCGGCTGGCCCATTCCTGATTGGCCTCAGCCAGCAGGTAGTCGACGGCGTAGACCCGCTCGGGATCGACGGTACCCAGTGGCTGTTTGGCGAAATCGTTGCCGGCATTGAGGAAGGCAAAACCCTTCGGGCATTCGTCTCTGGCGGCAGGCGCCCAGCCGAAATGCTGCTGGTAGTAGCGATACAGTGCCGGGCGGCGGCAGGCGTAAGCCGGGTCGAGGAGGAAATACTCCATGTTGACTGCGACAAATTCCTTGGGGCTGCTGACTTCGTACAGGTCCGGGCTGCGCACCACCTGATGATTGTCTTGCTCGCGCTCGCCCCGGCGCCCCACGTATTGCTGCCAGCCGGCCAGATCAAGCAGACGCGGGTCATCGCTGAGGGTGAAGCGGCGTCCGGCTTGCCCGCGGCATTGGTCGGGCAGGCCAATCAGCCCCGTGTTGCTGTTTTGGCGGGTGCAGCGGCGTATCAGCGTGCGCTCGTCCGCGGGCCAGAGGCGGGCACGGTCATATAGGTGTGTCAGTTCGTGCAAGACGGTGGCGAGCATCTCCCGGCGCACAGTGCCGTGGGGGCGGTTGGTCTGCAGGCGGGCAGCGGAACCATCGGTCAGCCCGGCCAGCAGCTTGCGATTAAGGTCCAGCTCGGAGGTCAGCGAAGCCTGGCCGTAAGCGTTGGCGGGCATGTCATCGGTCCACCCCACCAGGACTTGCCGGTCCAGTTGTTCGATAAAACGCGGTGGCAGTCTCTGCATGGCTTCATCAAGCAGGGCTTGGCTGGCCTGTTGCTCGGCCGGGCTCAGGCCCTCGGTCTTGAGTTGCAGATGCAGCGCGGCCTGGGCGCTGCTGGCAATCAGCAGCAGGCCACAGGCGGCGAGCCAGCGCGTTAACGGCCTCACAGTGCGAGTATGGCTTCGGCGAGGTCGTGATCGCTGGCGTTACGGGCTTCAGGCACGCGGTCGCGCAAGGTGCTGAAGGCCGCCTCCAGTTGTACGCCGCGAATATCGCCTTGGCTGGCAACGAAAGTGGCGGCGTCGTCGTGGGCTTCGCGCACTACTTTAGAGTCACGGATGGAGGTAGTTGTATCGGACGTAAAATCGATGGTGCGGCCAAAAGCACGCACGATGATGTTACTGGTCTGCACGACGGTCTGTGCCTGTGCCACATCGGCAAGCAGCAAAAGGCCAAGAGTGGCGACAATCAAAGGGCTACGCATGAATTTTCTCCAGAAAAAGCGGGTATTTATTGGACGAGAATTGTCTGTGCCAGTTCAAGGTCGCTGGCACTCAATTTTGGCTGGTTCTGGCGCAGATAACGCAGGGCAGACTCCAGCTGTGCGCCTCGCGTCTGGCCATCACTGGCAATAAAGACGGCGGCATCATCCTGGGCGGCACGTATCAGTTTGTGATCAAAAGGCGCGGACGTCACTTTACTGGTGACATAACCACTGAGCACCACATTTTGCGTGGTCAGGTCGAAGGCGTTGGCTGATTGAGTCCAGCAGAGTGCAAGCAGAGCTAATAAGGAAAAACGCATGGTCTCGAGGCTGTTTGAATGAGCGCCAAGGCTAGCGTAATGGCCGGGGCAGGGCCAGCGTGGGGGCGTTGTTGAAATTTTTTTCATGCCTGCACGGTATATGTGGGAGCGGGCTTGCTCGCGATTGTATCGGCGCGGTTTACCTGAGAAATCAGGGCGCCTGAATCGTGAGCCAGCCCGCTCTCACAGAGTGCTGACCCCGATCAGATCGTCAGGATCGCCTGGGCCAGCTGTGCATCGGTGGCCTGCAGCTGTGGTGCTTGCTGGCGGATGGCATCGAAGGCGCTTTCCAGTTTCACGCCACGGATGGCGCCTTCGCTGGCCACAAAGCTGGCAGCGTCGTCACGGGCTGCGCGCACGATCTTGTTGTCACGAAACGAGCCGGTAGCATCCGATGTCAGGTCGGTGGTGGCTTTGAGCGTACCCACGATGCCATCGGTGGTGGCGATGAAGCTCGTGGCGTTGGCGCTTGCAGCAACAGCCAGCAGAACTGCGGCACTAAGTAGGCGAAGAGTGGGCATGGTAATACTCCTGAACATGAACTAATGAAAATAGACGGTTATGGGCCGAATAGTAGGCTCAGGGTTGCTTCAGGCAAAGGTTGTTTTGTCCGAAGCGCGTATCAGGGTGCTCTGAATCAGGTATCAGGCAAACTGTACCTGTGGTATTTCAATTAATTTAAAACTGTACTTGTCACTTTGCAAGTGGGCAAAACTCGGCCCTAAAACGACAAAACCCGTCAGCGGTAATCCGCGACGGGCTTTGTTTTTTCAATTCAGGTTGCTGGCGGTGGACCGGTGGTCAGGGCCAGCGAGCGCTAATCAGCGCCAGAACGGCTTGCTCAGCTCTTCGTAACGCTGTGCTTCGCTAATCCCGGCATCAGCCAGAAGACGCGAGTCCAGGCGAGCCAGTTGATGGCGGCTGGAGATACGGCGCTGCCACAACATCAGGTTGGCAAGTACGCGCAAAGGCATGGAAGCCTGGGAGTTTACAGTGCTGCTTTCGCTGAACAGTTCGGAACTGAGTGTACGTTCCATGGTGACATCCTTCCGCTTGTGGCGGCATTGGCTAGTGGTTTAACTGATGCCAATGATCCTCCTCTTTGTCCAGGGTCTCTAGATACAGTTCATCTGTATTGCGATGGGCCAGTTAACTGTTTATGCACGCTGTACGGGCACAAATAGACTCAACTGTACCTGTCCGCACCTAAGTGGTGCGAAATTGGCCCGAAGGTGAGTCAAAGGGAGTGTTACGGATGGGAAATGACCAGTACAGCAGTACAGTTTTTGAAATATAAGGCATAAAAAAGCCGCTGACGTAACAGTATTTACGTCAGCGGCTGTCTAGCTCGCGGGTTACGGCAGCATTTTCCCGGTTTCTTCCAGGTTGATATGCCAGCTCAGGGCTTCGCGCAGGATGTGCGGGGTGTGGCCGCCAATCGCACAGGCCTTGGCGAAGTAGTCATTGAGAGCTTCACGGAAGTCCGGGTGCACACAGTTGTCGATAATGACCCGTGCGCGCTCACGCGGCGCCAGGCCACGCAGGTCGGCCAGACCCTGTTCGGTAACCAGGATGTCGACGTCATGTTCGGTGTGGTCAACGTGGCTGACCATTGGCACCACGCTGGAGATCGCACCCGCCTTGGCAATGGATTTGGTCACGAAGATCGCCAGGTGCGCGTTGCGGGCAAAGTCACCCGAACCGCCAATGCCGTTCATCATCCGCGTGCCGCACACGTGAGTGGAGTTGACGTTGCCGTAAATGTCGAACTCCAGGGCGGTGTTGATGCCTATGATACCCAGGCGACGAACCACTTCAGGGTGGTTGGAAATCTCCTGCGGGCGCAGGACCAGTTTGTCCTTGTAGCGCTCCAGATTGCCAAATACGTCCGAGTTGCGACGCTCCGACAGGGTGATGGAGCTGCCCGAAGCGAAGCTCATCTTGCCCGCGTCGATCAGGTCGAAGGTCGAATCCTGCAGTACTTCGGAGTACATGGTCAGGTCTTCGAACGGCGAGTCGATCAGGCCGCACATCACCGCGTTGGCGATGTTGCCGATACCGGCTTGCAGCGGGCCGAGCTTGTTGGTCATGCGCCCGGCTTCAACTTCGGCTTTAAGGAAGTTGATCAGATGAAAGGCGATACCGTCGGTTTCGCTGTCCGGCTCGGACACGGTGGATGGCGAGTCCGGCTTGTTGGTGATCACGATGGCGACGATTTTTTCCGCCGGGATCGGGATTGCGGTGCTGCCGATACGATCGTCGACCTTCACCAGCGGGATCGGTGTACGCGTCGGACGGTAGGTCGGAATATAGATGTCGTGCAGACCTTCCAGGTTCGGGTTATGCGCCAGGTTGATCTCGACGATCACTTGCTTGGCGAAAATCGCGAAGCTGGCGGAGTTGCCCACGGATGTCGTCGGAACAATATGACCTTGTTCGGTAATGGCCACTGCTTCAATAACTGCAATGTCCGGCAGCTTGAGCTGATTGTTGCGCAACTGCTCAACGGTTTCGGACAAATGCTGGTCGATAAACATCACTTCACCGGCGTTGATCGCCTTGCGCAGAGTGCTGTCTACCTGGAACGGCATGCGACGGGCCAATACGCCGGCTTCCGTCAGTTGCTTGTCGAGGTCGTTGCCCAGGCTGGCGCCGGTCATCAGGGTGATTTTCAGCGGCGACTTCTTGGCCCGCTCGGCCAGGGCCTGGGGGACGGCTTTGGCTTCGCCGGCACGGGTAAAACCGCTCATGCCGACAGTCATGCCGTCTTGGATAAGGGCGGCGGCTTCTTCGGCGCTCATGACCTTATCGTGCAGGGAGTTCAGGCGAATACGTTCACGGTACATGGATTGTTATCTCGGGCAACGGAAGCAAGAGGCGCAGTCTATTCATTTTCAGAGCCTTGCGTCCCGCTACCATGGTCGAATGCCAGCGGCCGATTTAGAGCCTTTGGTCGGGTTCCTTGGAAAAAGAAAAACCCCGGCCAATAGAGCGCCGGGGTTCTCGATGTTGCGTTGGTGCGCGATGTTACTCGACAGCTTTAACCATATCTTCAATAACTTTCTTGGCGTCACCGAAGACCATCATGGTTTTATCCAGGTAAAACAACTCGTTATCCAGACCGGCATAGCCGCTGGCCATTGAGCGCTTGTTCACGATGACAGTCTTGGCTTTATAGGCTTCGAGGATCGGCATGCCGGCAATCGGCGATTTTGGATCGTTCTTGGCCGCCGGGTTGACCACGTCGTTGGCGCCCAGTACGAGCACCACGTCGGCCTGGCCGAACTCGGAGTTGATATCTTCCATCTCGAACACCTGGTCGTAAGGCACTTCGGCCTCGGCCAGCAGTACGTTCATATGGCCTGGCATGCGGCCCGCAACCGGGTGAATCGCGTACTTCACGGTCACGCCGCGGTGAGTCAGCTTTTCCGTCAGCTCTTTAAGTGCGTGTTGTGCCCGTGCCACGGCCAGGCCGTAACCCGGGACGATGATTACGGTGTCGGCGTTGGTCAACAGGAAGGTGGCGTCGTCCGCCGAGCCGGATTTCACCGGACGGGCTTCTTGCGCACCGGCCGGGCCACCGACGTCGGTTGCACCGCCAAAGCCGCCGAGGATCACGTTGAAGAACGAACGGTTCATCGCCTTGCACATGATGTACGACAGGATCGCGCCCGAAGAACCTACCAGCGAACCGGCAATGATCAGCATCGAGTTGTTCAGCGAGAAACCGATACCGGCAGCCGCCCACCCCGAGTAGCTATTAAGCATCGACACCACCACAGGCATGTCGGCGCCGCCAATCGGGATAATGATCAGCACACCCAGCACGAACGCCAGAGCCAGCATCAGCGCGAAAGCATTGAGGTTGCCGGTCAGCATAAACGTGATGCCCAGGCCCAGCGTGGCCAGGCCCAGTACCAGATTGAGCTTGTGCTGGCCGCCGAATTGTACCGGTGCACCCTGGAACAGGCGGAACTTGTACTTGCCCGAGAGTTTGCCGAAAGCGATCACCGAACCGGAGAAGGTGATTGCACCAATGGCCGCGCCCAGGAACAGCTCCAGACGGTTGCCCGCCGGGATGGCGTCGCCCAGGTGTTTGACGATGCCCAGCGATTGCGGTTCGACCACGGCTGCAATGGCAATAAATACCGCCGCGAGGCCGATCATGCTGTGCATGAAGGCAACCAGCTCAGGCATTTTGGTCATCTCGACCCGCTTGGCCATGATCGAGCCTGCTGTACCGCCGACCAACAGGCCAACAATGACGTAGCCGATACCAGCGGTGGCAATCTCGGCGCCCAGCTTGTAGATCAGGCCAACCGTGGTAATGATCGCCAGACCCATGCCGAGCATGCCGAACAGGTTCCCGCGACGAGAGGTGGTGGGGTGCGACAGGCCTTTGAGGGCCTGAATGAAGCAGATCGACGCAACCAGATACAGAACAGTAACCAGGTTCATGCTCATGGCTTGCGCACCTCTTCTTTGGCTTTAGGTGCTTTCTTCTTGAACATTTCCAGCATGCGCCGGGTGACCAAAAATCCACCGAATACGTTTACGGCAGCCAGCGCGACTGCCAAGGTGCCCATAGTTTTACCCAGGGGGGTAACGGTCAGCGCGGCGGCGAGCATGGCGCCTACAATCACGATCGCCGAGATGGCGTTGGTAACGGCCATCAGCGGGGTGTGCAGCGCAGGTGTAACGTTCCAGACCACGTGATAGCCCACATAGATGGCCAGCACGAAGATGATCAGGTTGTAGATACCGGGGGAGATGAGCTCTTCCATTATTATTGTCCTCAGCCGTTTTTGCGCACGACTTGACCGTCGCGGCACATCAGGCACGCGGCGACGATGTCGTCTTCAAGGTTGATCTGGAACTGCCCTTCGGAGGTGAAGACCAGCTTGAGGAAGTCCAGCAGGTTGCGGGCGTAGAGTGCCGAGGCGTCCGCAGCAACCATGGCGGGCAGGTTGGTGTGGCCGACGATGGTTACGCCGTGTTCAACCACGACCTGATCGGCGACGGTCAGCGGGCAGTTACCGCCCTGGGCTGCAGCCAGATCGATGACCACTGAGCCCGGCTTCATCTGGGCTACGGTTTCTGCGCTTAGCAGCACCGGGGCTTTACGGCCCGGGATCAGGGCTGTGGTGATCACGATGTCAGCCTGCTTGGCGCGCTCATGCACGGCCAGTGCCTGGCGCTGCATCCAGCTGGCAGGCATCGGGCGGGCGTAGCCGCCTACGCCAACGGCGCACTCGCGTTCTTCGTCGGTCTCATAAGGCACGTCGACAAACTTGGCTCCAAGCGATTCGATCTGCTCTTTAACCGCAGGTCGCACATCGCTGGCTTCGATTACGGCACCCAGGCGCTTGGCGGTGGCAATGGCCTGCAAACCTGCAACACCGGCACCCAAAATAAGCACGCGAGCGGCTTTGACGGTACCGGCGGCGGTCATCAGCATCGGCATAAAGCGCGGATAGTGGTGAGCGGCGATCAGGACGGCTTTATAGCCGGCGATATTGGCTTGGGATGACAGCACATCAAGACTTTGCGCACGAGAGGTTCGTGGAGCAGCTTCGAGAGAGAAGGCGGTGATCCCGCGCTCGGCCAGTTTGGCAATGGTTTCATTGCTGAACGGGTTAAGCATGCCAATCAGCACGGTGCCGGTTTTGATCAGGGCCAGTTCGCTGTCGCTGGGGGCGACAACCTTGAGAATCAGCTCTGCGCCGAAAGCATCTGTAGCGTTGCCAATAGTTGCGCCGGCGGCTTCATAAGCACTGTCGATAACGCTGGCATTAACGCCGGCGCCGCTTTGAACAGTCACTTTATGGCCTTGGCCGATCAGCTTCTTGATGGTTTCCGGGGTTGCAGCAACCCGCGTTTCACCCGTATGGGTTTCGAGAGGAACACCAATGTGCACGTCATATCTCCTGCGTGATCTTTTATAAGAAAGCCAGCGCACTACGGATGGTGCGACTGGGGCGGCCGATCAGCACGATCCCACCAAAAGTATGGGTGGGGCGGGGCATTCTGCTGGCAATTTTTTTGCCCTTCAAGGACTTATGGAGGATGACGAGATACAAACTACAAGTCATGCAGTGACCGAATGTCGCAATGGTCGGCTGCATGCCTGTAAATACGTGGCTTACAGAAGATTTGACGTTTTTTTGAGTTTTTTTCAGATTTCTTTTGGTTATCGCTGCATAACTTTGAGAAATACCCTGTAGGCCGCGTGGTTACTGGCCTGCAGGTTTGTCCAGTTAGACCAAAGTCCCGAGTGTCAAAACGCGACATTTACTTATATATGTAGTGACTTTTTATGCTGCGCTACATAGTTCGTGCGGACGATGCGATCCTTTAAATCAGGCTGTAGCCCTCGGCCTGCTTGATCAGCCAGTCCCGAAAGGCCTGCAATGAAGCCGACTCAATTTTGCGTTCGGGGATCATCAGGTAGTAAGCCCTGGTGCTGGGCAGACTGCTGTCATTGGCAATCACCAGGCGTTTTTCGGCCAATTCGCGCTGAATCAAAAAGGGCGGAATCAGGGCGACCCCCATTTCATGCATGGCCGCCTGAGCCAGCATTGAAAAGAGCTCATAACGTGGGCCGCTCATATCGCGTGGCACATTTATGTCCTGGGCGTTGAACCATTGGCGCCAGGCGTAGGGGCGGGTGGTTTGCTGCAGTAGGGGGAGTTCGGCGAGGGTGTGCGGGGAGAGGCTCTTATGCGGGCCCAGCAGGTTAGGACTACACACGGGTACCGGGTTTTCTCCCATCAGGCGGTAGGACGAAGTGCCGGACCAGTCAGCATCACCGAAGTAGATGGCAGCATCGAAGTCGGTATCTGCGAACAGAAAAGGGCGTGTGCGGTTGGTCAGGTTGACCGTGACATCCGGGTGCTGTTGCTGGAAGTCCTTGAGCCGGGGCAGCAGCCATTGCGTGCCGAAGGTGGGCACCACGGCCAGCTCGATCACGTTGGCGCCTTGTTGGCCCATGACGGACAGCGTGTCCCGTTCTACAGCATCCAGTTGGATTGCAATGCGCCTACTGTAGGAGATGCCGGCTTCTGTCAGTTTTACGCCACGCTTGGAGCGTCGGAACAGTTCTACACTCAGAAACTCTTCCAGGCTGGCGATCTGTCGGCAAATAGCCCCTTGAGTGATGGAAAGCTCTTGTGCGGCCTTGGTAAAGCTTTCATGGCGCGCAGCCGCTTCGAAGCTGATCAGGGCGGTTGTGCTGGGGATCTTGCGGCGCATGTACGGCTTCCTCACTAAATACAGTCAGAAATGGCTTTCATGTGGTTTACGGAGTGAGAAATTATCACAGCATCGTGTCGAATCCTCGTTTGTCCTTCTATATAGAGGGAGCCTAGGATCAGTGCACGATATTTGATCTATTACGCGAGGGTTCTCTCATGGCGGGTAAAGCAAGCTTCAACTGGATTGATCCACTGTTGCTGGATCAGCAGCTCACTGAAGAAGAGCGCATGGTGCGCGACAGTGCCGAGCAGTTTGCTCGGGACAAGCTGGCGCCGCGTGTACTTGAGGCTTTCCGCAATGAGAAGACCGACCCTGCAATTTTCCGTGAGATGGGTGAGACCGGTTTGCTGGGCGCGATGATCCCTGAGCAGTACGGCGGCAGTGGCCTTAACTACGTCAGCTACGGCCTGATTGCCCGCGAAGTGGAGCGTGTCGACTCGGGCTACCGTTCAATGATGAGCGTGCAGTCCTCCCTGGTAATGGTGCCGATCAATGAGTTCGGTACCGAAGCGCAGAAGCAGAAGTACCTACCCAGGCTGGCATCTGGCGAGTGGATTGGCTGCTTCGGTCTGACTGAGCCAAACCACGGCTCTGACCCTGGTGCGATGATTACCCGTGCGCGTTCGGTAGAGGGTGGCTACAGCCTGACGGGCAGCAAGATGTGGATCACCAATAGCCCTATCGCCGATGTGTTTGTAGTGTGGGCGAAGGACGATGAAGGCGACATTCGTGGCTTTGTTCTTGAAAAAGGCTGGAAGGGTCTGACTACACCTGCGATTCACGGCAAGGTCGGTTTGCGTGCGTCCATTACCGGCGAAATCGTCATGGACAACGTATTTGTGCCGCAAGAGAACATCTTTCCGGATGTGCGCGGCCTGAAAGGTCCTTTTACTTGTCTTAATTCGGCTCGTTACGGCATCTCCTGGGGGGCGCTGGGCGCAGCCGAGTTCTGCTGGCACACCGCGCGCCAGTACACCCTTGACCGTCATCAGTTTGGCCGGCCTTTGGCTGCGACCCAGCTGATCCAGAAAAAACTGGCTGACATGCAGACCGAGATTACGCTGGCCCTGCAGGGTTGCCTGCGTCTGGGGCGGATGAAGGATGAAGGTACCGCGGCGGTTGAGATCACTTCGATCATGAAGCGCAACTCGTGTGGCAAATCCCTGGATATCGCACGCATGGCTCGCGACATGCTGGGTGGCAACGGAATCTCCGATGAGTTCGGCGTGGCGCGCCATCTGGTCAACCTGGAAGTCGTGAACACCTATGAAGGTACGCATGATGTGCATGCCTTGATCCTTGGGCGTGCGCAGACCGGTCTTCAGGCGTTCTATTAACAGGAGCTCGGCTCATGGGTGCTTTATCGCATTTGCGGGTGTTGGATTTGTCTCGTGTGCTGGCGGGGCCGTGGGCGGGGCAGATACTGGCTGACCTGGGGGCTGAAGTAATCAAGGTTGAGCGCCCGGGCAATGGTGATGACACCCGGGCCTGGGGGCCCCCCTTCCTTAAAGATGCTTATGGTGAGAGTACGGGGGAGGCTGCCTATTACTTGTCAGCCAACCGCAACAAGCAATCGGTAACTATTGACTTCACCAAGCCGCAAGGCCAGCAACTGGTTCGCGAGCTGGCAGCCAAATCCGACATCCTGATCGAGAACTTCAAGGTGGGTGGTCTAGAGGCGTATGGATTGGACTACGCGTCGCTCAAGGTATTGAATCCGGACTTGATCTACTGCTCGATTACGGGGTTCGGCCAGACTGGCCCTTATGCCAAGCGGGCCGGCTATGACTTTATGGTTCAGGGGCTGGGTGGGTTGATGAGCCTGACCGGGCGGCCTGAGGGTGATGAGGGTGCGGGGCCGGTGAAGGTGGGTGTTGCGCTGACAGATATCTTGACCGGGCTCTACTCGACGGTTGCGATCCTGGCAGCCCTTGCCCATCGTCAGCATGATGGTGGCGGGCAGCATATAGATATGGCGTTGCTGGACGTGCAGGTCGCTTGTTTGGCTAATCAGGCGATGAACTATTTGACTACAGGTGTGGCTCCGCAACGCCTGGGTAATGCCCATCCAAACATCGTGCCTTATCAGGATTTTCCGACGGCAGATGGTGACTTCATTCTTACTGTGGGAAATGACAGTCAATTCCGCAAGTTTGCTGAAGTAGCTGGCCGACCGGAGTGGGTCGATGATCCGCGTTTTGCTACCAACAAGTTGCGTGTGGCGAACCGGTCGGAGCTGGTACCGCTCATCAGGCAGGCAACGGTGTTTAAAACCACCGCTCAGTGGGTTGCACAGTTGGAGGCTGTCGGCGTGCCTTGTGGGCCCATCAATGACCTGGCGCAGGTGTTTGCTGATCCTCAGGTTCAGGCCAGAGGGTTGGCGATGCAGTTGCCCCATGCGCTGGCGGGGCTGGTACCCCAAGTGGCGAGCCCTATCCGGTTGTCCAAAACCCCGGTGGAGTATCGTAATGCTCCTCCTTTGCTGGGTGAGCATACCCGGCAGGTGCTGGAGCAGGTACTGGGGTTGAAGGCAGCAACGGTGGAGGCTTTAAGGCGGTCGGGTGTTGTGTAGCTATATAGAGGGGGCGTTAGCCCCCTCTATATAGCTGTATTACGGGTGTTTCTGGATTAAGTGATAGAGTCGCTCAATTAGTCCTTGACTCAGTTTTGTAACTGTCTATAATTCGCCCCACTTCCGGCGCAGTCGAAACGGAAAACTCCTTGAGTTTCAATGAGTTGGATGGTTTTCGGTGGTGTCAGCTTCAAGTCATCGAAGCAGGAAATGAGGTGTTGACAGCAGCGTGTAACGCTGTAGAATTCGCCTCCCGCTAACGAGAGATCGAAAGCGCAAGTGGTTGATGTTACAGAGGAAACTTTGAAAACATCTTAAAATAACCGCTTGACAGCAACAGAGGCTGCTGTAGAATGCGCGCCTCGGTACAGCGAAAGCTGACCAACCGCTCTTTAACAATTGAATCAAGCAATTCGTGTGGGTGCTTGTGGAGTCAGACTGATAGTCAACAAGATTATCAGCATCACAAGTTACTCCGCGAGAAATCAAAGATGTAACCAAC
>NZ_UYJA01000005.1 GCF_900618535.1 Pseudomonas bubulae
TGTTTTCAAAGTTTCCTCTGTAACATCAACCACTTGCGCTTTCGATCTCTCGTTAGCGGGAGGCGAATTCTACAGCGTTACACGCTGCTGTCAACACCTCATTTCCTGCTTCGATGACTTGAAGCTGGCACTGCCAAAAACCATCCAACTCTTTGAAACTCAAGGAGTTATCCGTTTCGACTGCGCCGGAAGAGGTGCGAATTATAGGCCGTTTGAACCTCGGGTCAAGCACTAGTTTCACACTTCTGTCATATAGCCTTGAAAGGGGCCTAAAAGCAGAGGCCAGCCTGACGGCTGGCCTCTTTTCTTCTATAGGCTGCTATCGCCTGCCTTACAGACTCGGAAAGGCAAACTGAGAGGCTTCATGGCTGGCACGTTGCGGCCAACGTTGTGTGATCGCCTTGCGACGCGTGTAAAAGCGCACGCCATCCGGGCCATAGGCATGCAGGTCACCAAACAGCGAACGTTTCCAGCCGCCGAAGCTGTGGTAGGCAACAGGTACTGGCAACGGTACGTTAACCCCCACCATACCCACTTCAATCTCGTCGCAGAACAAACGGGCCGCCTCTCCATCACGGGTGAAAATGCAGGTACCGTTACCGTACTCGTGATCATTGATCAGTTGCATGGCCTCTTCCAGGCTCTTGACCCGCACGATGCACAATACCGGCCCGAAGATCTCTTCTTTATAGATACGCATCTCAGGTGTCACGCGATCAAACAGGCAGCCCCCCAGGAAGAAGCCTTCTTCATGCCCCTTGATACTCAACCCGCGACCATCGACCACCAACTGCGCACCTGCTGCTACGCCATCATCGACATAGCCACTGACCTTGTCCCGCGCCTGACCGGTAACCAGGGGGCCCATGTCCAGACCGCACGAAGTCCCCGCACCAATTTTCAGCGCTTTGATTTGAGGAACCAGTTTGGCCACCAGGGCATCTGCCACCTGATCACCGACGCACACTGCAACCGAGATGGCCATGCAACGCTCGCCGCACGAACCATACGCTGCGCCCATCAGTGCACTGACTGCGTTATCGAGATCCGCATCCGGCATCAACACTGCGTGGTTTTTCGCCCCACCCAGTGCCTGCACGCGCTTACCGCGTTTGGTGCCTTCGGCGTAGATGTACTCGGCGATCGGGGTCGAGCCAACAAAACTCAGCGCTTTCACTTCCGGCGCCTCGATCAGTGCATCAACAGCTGACTTGTCGCCGTGCACCACGTTCATAACCCCCTTGGGCAAACCAGCTTCTTGCAGCAGTTGAGCAATCAACAGTGTCGAGCTTGGATCACGCTCCGAGGGCTTAAGAATGAAACAGTTGCCGCACACGATCGCCAACGGGTACATCCACAACGGAACCATGGCCGGGAAGTTGAACGGTGTAATCCCTGCAACTACACCCAGTGGCTGGAAGTCCGACCAGGCATCAATATTCGGGCCTACGTTACGACTGTATTCGCCCTTCAAGATTTCCGGAGCCGAGCAAGCGTATTCGACGTTCTCGATCCCGCGCTTCAGTTCACCCGCAGCATCCTCCAGAGTCTTGCCATGCTCTTCGCTGATCAACTGCGAGATCCGCGCTTCGTTCTGCTCAAGCAACTGCTTGAAACGGAACATCACTTGGGCGCGCTTGGCAGGTGGGGTATTACGCCATGCCGGGAAGGCGGCCTTGGCTGCATCGATCGCCTGCTGGATTGTTTCACGGCTGGCCAGGGGAACCTGGTGGATCACTTTACCGGTGGACGGGTTATACACATCTGCGGTGCGCCCGGAATCGTTCAGCAACTCGCCATTGATCAGGTGTTGAATAGTGCTCATGGATGCTCCAGAAAGTTGTCCACAGGCGCGAACGCTGCGCGCCTGGGTGAATGCATTAAGTGTCGCTTCTATATAGAAGGATCAGTCGATCTGATTCAGCGCTTCGCCGACCGCATCGAACAAGCGATCCAGGTCTTGCGGCTTGCTGTTGAACGTTGGCCCGAACTGCAAGGTGTCGCCGCCGTAGCGCACGTAGAAACCGGCTTTCCACAGTTTCATCGCTGCATCGAACGGGCGCACAATTGCATCGCCATCACGCGGCGCAATCTGGATTGCACCCGCCAGGCCATAGTTGCGAATGTCGATGATGTTCTTCACGCCCTTCAAACCGTGCAATGCATTCTCAAAATGCGGTGCAACTTCAGCCACGCTCTGTACCAGGTTCTCTTTTTGCAATAGATCAAGCGCAGCAATACCCGCAGCACAGGCTACGGGGTGAGCCGAGTAGGTATAGCCGTGGGGGAATTCAACCGCGTACTCAGGCGTCGGCTGATTCATGAACGTGTGATAAATCTCGCTGGTAGCGATAACAGCCCCCATCGGAATCGCGCCGTTGGTGACTTGCTTGGCAATACACATCAAGTCAGGTGTCACGCCGAAGCTGTCAGCACCAAACATTGAGCCTGTACGACCAAAGCCAGTGATCACTTCATCGAACACCAACAGGATATTGTGCTGGTCGCAGATTTCCCGCAGACGTTTCAGATAACCCTGAGGCGGAACCAATACCCCAGCCGAGCCTGCCATCGGTTCTACAAAAACGGCAGCAATGTTCGACGCATCGTGCAATTCGATCAGCTTGAGCAGTTCATCGGCCAGGGCAATCCCGCCCTGCTCGGGCATGCCGCGAGAAAATGCGTTGCTTGCCAACAGGGTGTGCGGCAGATGATCCACATCCATCATTGCCTGGCCAAACAGTTTGCGGTTGCCGTTCACCCCACCCAGGCTGGTGCCTGCAATGTTCACTCCATGGTAGCCGCGGGCACGGCCAATCATTTTGGTTTTGCTCGACTGGCCTTTTAGACGCCAGTAGGCACGCACCATCTTCACCGCCGTGTCGGCACACTCCGACCCCGAGTCGGTGAAGAACACGTGATTGAGGTTGCCCGGCGTCAACTCGGTGATTTTTTCTGCCAGCTTGAAAGACAGCGGATGGCCGTACTGGAACGCCGGCGAGTAATCGAGGGTGCCCAATTGTCTGGCCACGGCTTCCTGGATTTCAGTACGGGTATGCCCTGCGCCGCAGGTCCAAAGACCTGACAGCGAATCGTAAATCTGCCGACCCTTATCATCCGTCAGATAACTGCCCTTGGCCGCGACGATAAAGCGCGGATCGCGATGGAAGTTACGGTTGGCAGTGTAAGGCATCCAGTGAGCATCCAGCTTGAGCTGGCTGGTCAGGTTCAATTCGGCATTTTCGGGCATGTTCATCAGCAAAACCTCGCAAGGCAAAAGCGGCGTGGGATGTTGAAAGCGTTGTTGCGCCTAAATTGCCACGGCTATAAAGTCCATGAAATCCAACTCTTCTAACCTTTAGTCAGGCATACACTAAACTATGAGCAGCCGTCGCCCCGATGCACTGGCCCAGGTCAGCGACTTTGATATTCGACTGCTGCGTATTTTTCGCAGCGTCGTGGAGTGCGGCGGCTTTTCGGCAGCAGAGACGGTACTGGGCATTGGCCGTTCTGCCATCAGCCAGCAGATGAGCGATCTTGAACAGCGCCTGGGTTTACGCCTGTGCCAACGTGGGCGAGCGGGTTTTTCACTGACAGAGGAAGGTCGTGAGGTCTACCACTCTGCGCTGCAATTACTCGGCGCACTTGAGAGCTTTCGTACCGAGGTCAACGGCCTTCACCAGCATTTGCGCGGCGAACTGACCATTGGCCTGACCGATAACCTGGTCACCCTGCCCCATATGCGTATCACCCATGCACTGGCCCAACTCAAGGAGCGTGGGCCTGATGTACAGATTCATATCCGCATGATCTCGCCCCATGAAGTTGAACAGGGTGTGCTCGACGGCCGCCTGCATGTGGGTGTGGTGCCCCAGGCCAGCACATTGTCCGGGCTTGAGTACCAGCCGCTCTACAGTGAGCGTTCACTGTTGTATTGCGCCGTAGGCCATCCGCTGTTTTATGTCGACGACAGGCAATTGGAAGATGCACGGTTGAATGCGCAGGATGCCATTGCCCCCACCTTTCGCCTGCCCTCGGATATCCAGGCCCACTACCAGGCGCTCAATTGCACCGCCAGCGCGTCGGATCGCGAAGGCATGGCCTTTTTGATTTTGACCGGGCGCTATATCGGTTACCTGCCCGACCATTACGCCAGCCTGTGGGTTCAGCAGGGCCGCTTGCGGGCACTGAAGGCAAAAACACGTTTCTACGATTTGAGCCTGGCATCGGTGACACGTAAAGGCCGGCGCCCGCATCTGGTCCTGGAAAGTTTCCTTGAGAGCCTGGAAGCGACGCGTTAACGTGAAAAACTTCGCTACACAAACAGGTTGCCCGGAGCGCCCATGACCCTTGAAGTTCCTGCCCATGACGGCAAGCCTCCCAGCCGTATCCGGCAGAAAAACGAAGAGGCCATTCTCAAGGCCGCCGAAGATGAGTTTGCCCGTCACGGCTTCAGAGGCACCAGCATGAACGCCATCGCCCTGAGTGCCGGGCTGCCAAAGGCCAATCTGCATTATTACTTCACCAACAAGCTAAGCCTGTATATCGCAGTACTGAGCAATATCATCGAGCTATGGGACCGTACCTTCAACGTTTTGACCGCTGACGATGACCCGGCCCAGGCCCTGACTCAGTATATCCGCGCAAAAATGGAGTTTTCCCGGCGACAGCCCCAGGCTTCGCGAGTGTTTGCGATGGAAATCATCAGTGGCGGGACCTGCCTGACCGAGTATTTCTCACAAGACTACAGAGCTTGGTTTCAAGGTCGTGCAGCTGTGTTCCAGGCCTGGATAGATGCAGGCAAGATGGACCCGGTCGACCCGGTCCATCTGATTTTCCTGCTATGGGGCAGCACCCAGCATTACGCCGACTTTTCGACACAGATTTGCCGCGTAACGGGGCGCAAGCACCTGACCAAACAGGATATGCATGCGGCCTGCGACAACCTGATCCGTATCATTCTCAAAGGCTGCGGCCTGACGCCCGCAGTCTAAGCCTGGAACCGACATGCCTTCGACCCTCACGGGGCTTTGCGAGTACCGCGAAGAAATCCGTAAAAGCCGCTTTATTACTTTTGCTGCCCCCATCACCAGCGCCCAGCAAGCCCTCGAATTTATCGAGCAACACAGCGACCTGAATGCCTCGCACAATTGCTGGGCGTGGAAACTTGGTGGGCAGTACCGCAGCAGTGATGATGGCGAACCTGGCGGCACCGCGGGCCGCCCGATACTCTCGGCCATTGAAGCGCAGGACTGCGATCAGGTCGCGGTGCTGGTTATCCGCTGGTATGGCGGCATTCAGCTGGGCACCGGCGGCCTGGCTCGGGCCTATGGCGGTGGCGCTAACAAATGCCTGCAAAACGCCGAAAAACTGCCGTTGGTCAGCCGTATAGCACTCAGTTGCTCTTGCAGTTTCAGCGAGCTGGCATTGGTCAAACTGCGCCTGGGTGAACTCAACGGCCTGATCACCGGCGAAGCCTTCACTGCCAATGGCGTTGACCTGCAACTGGCGCTGGTCGAAGAACAGATTGCTCCCGCGCGACAGCTTTTAGCGGACCTTAGCCGCGGCAGGATCCTGCTGCATCGTGACGCTGTCGAGCCAGCCCCATAAAAATGCTATTTTCCGACATCCATAGTTGCCCACAGTCACTGTGCACCCACCTGTGGATAACCTGAGCACATGCGGCCACAGCCCTTGTGTGCTGGGGGCTTGAAGCACTTGTACGATTTTTAACCAACTCATATCAACTTTGTAGAGGACGCTACTCATGACCGCAAAAAAAGCACTGATCATCGGAGCTTCACGTGGCCTGGGCCTGGGTCTGGTCAAGGAGTTGCTTGCCGATGGCTGGGACGTAACCGCCACTGTGCGCCACCCACAAAAAGCCGAGGCCCTGAAGGCATTGGGGCCGGTGCGCATCGAACAACTGGACATGAACAATCAACAGGCGATCAAGGCATTGGGCAATACCTTGCACAATGAAGTCTTCGATCTGCTGTTTATCAATGCCGGGGTCAAAGGCCCGGACGACCAGCTGTCGGGCAATGCAACGCTGGCCGAGGTGGGGCAGCTGTTTTTCACCAACAGCGTGGCACCGATCAATGTGGCCCGGGAGTTTGTCAGCCGGATCCGTAAGGACAGTGGCGTACTGGCCTTTATGAGCTCAGTACTCGGCAGTGTCACTCAACCTGATGCCCCCGAAATGGCCCTCTACAAGGCCAGCAAAGCGGCTCTCAACTCGATGACCAATACCTTTGTACTGTATGAACTGGGCGACAATAACCCGACTGTGCTGTCCATGCACCCGGGCTGGGTAAAAACCGATATGGGCGGCGAAGGCGCCGATATTGATGTCGAAACCAGCACCCGTGGCCTGGTGGCACAGGTCAAGGCATTTGCCGGAAAAGGCGGCCATCACTTTATCGACTACAAGGGCCAGACGATTCCCTGGTAGGCAGCCTGCGACAAATGGCGGGGGAATTGTGCCCCCTCCGACCTGTAGAATGTCGCCATCTGTACCCGATTTGATGAGAAAACCTTTTATGTATGACTGGCTGAACGCCCTGCCAAAAGCTGAACTGCACATGCACCTGGAGGGTTCCCTGGAACCCGAGTTGCTGTTTTCGCTGGCCGAGCGCAACAAGATCGCCCTGCCCTGGAACGACGTTGAAACCCTGCGCAAGGCGTATGCCTTCAACAACCTGCAAGAATTCCTCGATCTTTATTACAAAGGCGCCGACGTACTGCGTACCTCCCAGGACTTCTACGACCTGACCTGGGCCTACCTGTTGCGCTGTAAAGAACAGAACGTCATTCACACAGAACCCTTCTTCGACCCGCAAACCCACACCGATCGTGGCGTGCCGTTTGAAGTCGTGCTCAATGGCATTGCCAGCGCACTTAAAGATGGCGAGCAGCAACTGGGTATCACCAGCGGCCTGATCCTCAGCTTCCTGCGCCATTTGAGCGAAGAAGAAGCAGAAAAGACCCTCGATATGGCCCTGCCATTTCGCGATGCCTTTGTCGCCGTTGGCCTCGACAGTTCAGAAATGGGCCACCCGCCGAGCAAGTTTGTGCGCGTATTCGACCGCGCCCGTGATGAAGGCTTCCTGACCGTTGCCCACGCGGGTGAAGAAGGCCCGCCGGAGTACATCTGGCAAGCCCTGGACTTGCTCAAGATCCAGCGTATCGACCATGGCGTGCGCGCCATTGAAGACGAACGTCTGATGCAACGCATCATCGACGAGCAGATCCCGTTGACCGTATGCCCGTTGTCCAACACCAAACTCTGTGTGTTTGATCACATGTCGCAACACAACATTCTCGACATGCTTGAGCGTGGCGTAAAAGTGACCGTCAACTCTGATGACCCGGCCTACTTTGGCGGTTATATGACTGAGAACTTCCACGCGCTATACACCGATCTGGGCATGACCCAGGACCAGGCCAAACGCCTGGCGCAAAACGGTCTGGATGCGCGGTTGGTCAAGCCGTAACACGCGGTCTCCCCTGTGGGAACGGGCTTGCCCACGATGGCATCAACTCGATCAGGCAGACACACCTGATTGTCAGCATCGCGAGCAAGCCCGCTCCCACAGACATTTGAAACTGCAACACCGTCACTACCACAGCAATTTTACTGTTTCCCCGGGTACAACTTGCTCAACATCGCACAGCGCTCACTGAGCATGTCGCGCAAGAGCCGCACCGGTTTACTCAATTGCGCCCGGTGACCACACAGCAGATTCAGCGGCGCCCGCTCGCACATCAGCCCCGGCAGTAACACCTTGAGCCGCCCGCTCTGCACATCTCCCGCCACATCCAGCCACGACTTGTAGGCAATGCCCTGCCCGGCAACCGCCCACAAGCGCACCACGTCGGCATCATCGCTGAAACGATTGCCGCTTACCGTCAGCCCCAGTTCGCGCTTGCCGTCATTGAATTGCCAATGGTCGTGAACCCGCGTGCCGAGCATGTACAACAGGCAATTGTGTTGCAGCAACTGCTCAAGCTGACGCGGCTCGCCCTTGCGCGCCAGGTAGTCGGGGGACGCACACAGCACCCGGCGGTTATCCGGGGCCACCGGCAGCGCCACCAGGCTGGAGTCTTCCGGCTCGCCGTAACGCAAGGCGATATCCACAGGCTGGCGGAACAGGTCGGCAATCCGGTCACCCAATAACAGGCGCACGGTGAGTTGCGGATGCTCACGCTGGAACTCATCCAGCCAGGGCAGCAACAGATTACGGCCGAAGTCTGAAGGTGCCGACAGTTGC
Organism: Pseudomonas bubulae; assembly: GCF_900618535.1. Classification (GTDB taxonomy): domain Bacteria; phylum Pseudomonadota; class Gammaproteobacteria; order Pseudomonadales; family Pseudomonadaceae; genus Aquipseudomonas; species Aquipseudomonas bubulae. The sequence goes on from NZ_UYJA01000005.1 coordinate 8,274, forward strand.
AACACTCCGCTAACCTGATCTTGCCCACGCGCCAACAAGCGTCGCCCCTCATCGAGGCTAGCGAGTGCCGTACGCGCATATTCAAGAAAGCCTTCGCCTTCGGCCGTCAGACGCAAACTTCGGGTTGAACGCGCCAGCAGGCGCGCGCCCAGTTGAGCTTCTATCCGTTTGAGAGCAGCGCTGGCCACCGCCGGGGACATATCCATCACCCGGGCCGCCGCAGACAAACTGCCCAAGTCAGCCGCGTGAACGAACAATTGCAGATCATCGAAACGCAGCATTCACCATCCACCCGACCATTATCAATAAAAAATTGAAAGAGACTGCTGTTTTAGCCGGTTTTATCGCGCGGTGAAATAGCCAATTATCACTGCCAGTTTCTTAATCATCTTCAGGACATGTCCCATGAAAGCTGTCGCCTACTACCACTCGTTACCGATTCAAGACCCGCTGGCCCTGCAAGATATCGAGTTGCCAGAGCCGGTGGCCGGCCCCCGGGATTTGCTGGTCGAGGTCAAAGCCATTTCCGTAAACCCGGTGGACACCAAAGTGCGCCAGAACGTGCAGCCCGAGGCCGACACTGCCAAGGTACTGGGCTGGGATGTGGCCGGTGTGGTCAAGGCCGTCGGCAGTGAAGTCAGCTTGTTCAAGGTCGGCGACAAGGTCTTTTATGCAGGCTCCATTGCCCGTGCCGGGGCCAACAGTGAACGTCATGTAGTGGATGAACGCATCGTCGGGCATATGCCCAAAAGCCTCGATTTCGCACAGGCCGCAGCGTTGCCGTTGACCGCCATCACTGCCTGGGAGTTGTTGTTTGAGCGCCTTGGCGTCAACGAGGGCAAGACCGACGAGCAACAAAGCCTGCTGATCGTCGGCGCGGCGGGTGGTGTGGGTTCAATCCTGACGCAACTGGCCAGCCAACTGACTGCGCTCAAGGTGATTGGTAGCGCATCTCGCCCTGAAACCCAGGCCTGGGTCCGTGAGCTGGGCGCCGATCTGGTTATCGACCACAGCCAGCCGCTGAGCGAAGAACTCAAGCGTCACGGCATCGACGCCGTCACCCATGTTGCCAGCCTGACCCAGACTGACCAGCATCTCGATCAGTTGGTAGAAGCACTGGCACCACAGGGCAAACTGGCGCTGATTGATGATCCCAAGGCGCTGGATATCACCAAACTCAAACGCAAGAGCCTGTCACTGCACTGGGAGTTCATGTACACCCGCTCGCTGTTCCAGACCCCGGACATGATCGAGCAACATCTCCTGCTCAATCGTGTCGCCGGGCTGATCGATGCGGGCACCCTGCGTACCACGGTCGGCGAGCACTTTGGCAGCATCAATGCCACCAACCTGCGCCGCGCCCATGCACTGCTGGAAAGCGGCATGGCCAAGGGCAAGATTGTGCTCGAAGGCTTCTGAGAGGACGTCTGACGGGACCCATGTGGTCATTTTTTAACCGTCAGTCAGAGACTTGATTCCGGGCATTTTAATCAAAGTTTTTCGGCATACACTGGCCTCCTTTGCGAACCGAAGGAGGCCAGTCATGAAAATCCTGATAAAAGCGCTAGCAAGATCCCGCGACTGCAAATGGCAGGTGCAAATCGACCAGCAAGCCGTCAACTTTCGCAGCGAAGCCGAGGCCCGGGCCTTTGTCGACAAGCTGCAATCGCGCCTGCATGCCCCGCACCGCCTGCCCGAACGTTTGGCTGGCTGAATCAGACCGGCTGCTGAGCGGCGATCCGTGCGGTGTACAGGCGCCGGGTCGCCACTGCCAGGCCCACTGCCACAAGCCCGCACAGGGTGATGACCATCGCCATTGGCATTGCGCTGCCGTCGTGCAATACCCCCACCAGTGATGCCGCCCCCGCCGCCACGCTGAACTGCAAACAACCCAGCATCGCCGAAGCACTGCCGGCGCGCGCGCCCTGCCCGCTCATGGCGCAGGCCGAGGCATTGGGAATGATGCAGCCCAGGCTGGCAATGCAGATAAACAGCGGCACCAGCAGCGGCCACAGTTGTTCGGTATGCAAACTGCTGACGCCCAGCAAGGCCAGACCCGCCGCCAGATACACCCACACCATGCGCGACAGCAAAAAGGCCGGGCCACGCTTGGCCAGCAGGCGGGCGTTCAACTGCGCCACCAGGATAAAGCCGGCCGCGTTGGTGCCGAACAACCAGCCGTAATGCTCGGCAGGCACGCCATAGAGTTTGATAAATACGAAAGGTGAACCCGCGATGTAGGCAAACATCCCGGCCATTGCGATCCCCCCCGTCAGGGCATGGCCAAGGAACTCGCGATCCTTGAGCAACCGCCCGTACTGACGCAATGCCCCCGACAGCGGCTGACGTGGCACGTTGGCCGGCAGGCTTTCAGGCAAGCCAAGCGCTACGGCCGTTGCCGCCAATGCGCTGAACACCGTCAACACCAGGAAAATCGATTGCCAGCCATACAGGTTGACCAGCAACCCACCCAACATCGGCGCCAGGATTGGCGCCAGGCCCATAACCAGCATCAATTGTGAAAACACTTTGGCCGACTGCACCGCGTCGCATTTGTCACTGACAATTGCCCGCGAAAGGACCATGCCCGCACAGCCGCCAAGGGCCTGGACAAACCGGGCACCAATCAGCCACTCCAGGGTCGGCGCAAAGGCGCATGCCAGTGACGCGACAGTGAATAGCCCGACGCCCACCAGCAGCGGCACGCGCCGGCCGAAGCGGTCCGCTACCGGGCCATAGGCCAGCTGACCGATGGACAGGCCCAGAAAGTACACGGCCAGCGTCAGTTGTATCTGGGTTTCGTCGGTTGCAAAGGCTTGTGCCATCGCCGGGAAGCCGGGCAGGTAAAAGTCGATCGCCAAAGGACCGAAGGCACTCAGGGCGCCAAGAATCAAGATTGTTCGAAGGTTCATCAGGTATCCAGGGATCAGGCTGCGGTTAGCGCAAGCTGACAGTTTAGCTGTGGTTATCGACCCTGAACATTAAGTTAGCGAGCTAGCTAATAAATCACCTTGAACCCGTCCTGAAACAACACCGCCGTAGCAGCTGCCGAGGAACGAGGCTGCGTTCGGCGGCGCAGCCGTCGTAAGTCTGACATTGCGGTGCGCCAGTCAGAGCTTGCTCTTAGCATTCACGACGACTACGTCGCCGGACGCAGCCTAGTTCCTCGGCAGCTGCTACATACAGGTTTAGTGCGCCGTGCGCGCCTCAAACCCGGCATTGGTGATCACGTCGATAATTTGCAACGGTGATACGTTGCTGTCCACCTTGACGGTTTTGCTCGCCAGGTCCACTTCAACCTTCGCGTCTTTATCCACCGTCTGCACTGCACGGGTCACCGCGCCCACACAGCCACCACAGGTCATACCGTCTACCTTGAACGTTTGCATGATTACGCCTCCTGTTTGAGATATGCCTACAGCTTCGACCTTGCCATCGTGGCAAGGTCAAGCCCGTTGTTTCACGCGCTGACTGGCAATCCATCCCGTGCTCGGCCAAGCTGCAAGCCTTGCGATTTGATAACAGGATACTTAGCCATGCGCTGGACCGCTTTGAGCCTAGTCAGCCTTTTGGGTCTTGCCAGTGTGCCGCTGTGGGCAAATGCCGATCAGGACTACGGAGTGCTGATCATTTCCCGCGAACGCCTTGAGGTGCCGACCAACTGCGAAGTGGGTGTGTACATCGACGACCAACTGGCCGGGCGATTGTTTCAGGAGCAGGCCCTGGCCTTTAACCTGCCGCCCGCCAGCGTCGATATCCGCCTCAAGCTGCTCCCCGGGCAAGCCCCCGGCTGCCTGCCCGGCATGCTGGTGCCGCCCGCGCAGCAGTTCACCCTGAAGGCCGGGGATGTGCGCAAATACCGCATCGCCCTGGGTAAACAGGGTATGTACCTCAAGCCCGCCAAACTGGAATATTGAGCGGCAAACAACGAACAGCAAGAAGCCTTGACCTTGCCATGGGGTCAAGGTCGATTCTATGGATAGATAACTTCTTGAGGAGGACTGCTCGTGCCCACCCAATTCGATCTGCCGATTGATGGCATGACCTGTGCCAGCTGCGCAGGGCGTGTGGAAAAATCCCTGGCCAAAGTGCCCGGTGTACGTTCGGTCAGCGTCAACCTGGCCACTGAACAGGCCCGTATCGAAGCGCCTGCCGAGAGCCTGCCGGCACTGGTCGAGGCTGTGCAACAGGCAGGCTATAGCGTGCCCGCCCACAGCCTGGAACTGGATATCAGCGGCATGACCTGCGCCTCATGCGCAGGGCGCGTAGAAAAAGCCCTGGCCAAGGTGCCCGGGGTCAAGAGCGTCAGCGTCAACCTCGCCACCGAGCGGGCCCATGTCGAATTGCTCGGCCAGGTTGATCCGGGCCTGCTGATCAACGCGGTCACTCAGGCCGGCTCTGGTGCCAGCCTGCACCAGAGCGAAAAAACCACCGAAGACGATCAGCAAAAACGCCTGCACCGTGAACGCTGGGCGCTGACCCTGGCTATCGTACTGGCGCTGCCGCTGGTGCTGCCGATGCTGCTTGCACCTTTTGGCATCCATTGGATGCTGCCCGCCTGGGCCCAGTTTGTATTGGCGACCCCGGTGCAGTTTGTTCTGGGCGCACGTTTTTATGTGGCCGCGTGGAAAGCCGTCAAGGCTGGCGCCGGCAACATGGACCTGCTGGTCGCCCTGGGCACCAGCGCCGGTTATGGCCTGAGCCTGTATGAATGGGCCATCGCCGAACCCGGCAGCATGCCCCATCTGTATTTCGAGGCCTCGGCGGTTGTGATCGCCCTGGTGCTGCTGGGCAAATATCTCGAAAGCCGTGCCAAGCGCCAGACCGCCAGCGCCATCCGCGCCCTTGAAGCCCTTCGCCCCGAACGCGCCTTGCGCATGGTCGACGGCCAGGAACAGGATGTCGCCATCAGTGATTTGCGTCTCAATGATCTGGTGCTGGTCAAACCCGGCGAGCGGTTCCCGGTGGATGGCGAAGTCGTCGAAGGCCAAAGCCATGCCGACGAGGCCCTGATCAGTGGCGAAAGCCTGCCGGTGCCGAAACAGCCTGGGGATAAAGTCACCGGCGGCGCCATCAACGGCGAAGGTCGCTTGATTATCAAGACCATGGCCCTGGGGACGGAGACCGTACTGGCGCGCATTATCCGCCTGGTAGAGGACGCGCAGTCCGCCAAGGCGCCGATCCAGAAACTGGTGGACAAGGTCAGCCAGGTATTTGTCCCGGTGGTGCTGCTGATCGCCCTTGCCACCCTGCTGGGCTGGTGGCTCTACGGCGCGCCGATTGAAACCGCTCTGATCAACGCTGTCGCGGTACTGGTAATTGCCTGCCCTTGTGCCCTGGGCCTGGCGACCCCCACTGCAATCATGGCCGGCACCGGCGTTGCAGCCCGCCACGGGATTCTGATCAAAGACGCCGAAGCCCTCGAACGCGCCCACGAAGTCAGTGCCGTGGTTTTCGACAAAACCGGCACCCTGACTTCAGGCACGCCGCAAATTGCTCACTTCAGCGCACTCGATGGCGATGAAGCGCACTTGCTGCAAGCCGCCGGTGCCCTGCAGCGGGGCAGCGAACACCCGCTGGCCAAGGCCGTACTGGATGCTTGCGCGGCGCGTGATTTAAAAGTGCCGGACGTTACCGACAGCCAGTCGCTGACCGGCCGCGGTATTGCCGGCACCCTGGAAGGCCGTCGCCTGGCCCTGGGCAACCGCCGCCTGCTGGAAGAAACCGGTCTCAATCCGGGCTCGCTCGCCGCATCGGCCAGCGCCTGGGAAACCGAAGGTCGCACGCTGTCCTGGCTGATCGAACAAAGCCCGCAGCCCCAAGTGCTGGGCCTGTTCGCCTTTGGTGACACACTCAAGCCCGGTGCCCAGTCGGCCATCGCCCAGCTCAATGCCCGTCATATCAGCAGTCACCTGTTGACCGGCGACAACCGCGGCAGTGCCAAAGTAGTGGCCGAGGCCCTGGGAATCAGCGATGTTCACGCCGAAGTGTTGCCCGCCGACAAGGCCGCGACCGTGGCCGAACTGAAAAAAACCGGTGTAGTGGCCATGGTCGGCGACGGTATCAACGACGCCCCGGCACTGGCCGCGGCCGATATCGGTATCGCCATGGGCGGTGGCACCGATGTGGCCATGCACGCAGCGGGCATCACCCTGATGCGCGGCGACCCGCGGTTGGTACCGGCAGCACTGGAGATCAGCCGCAAGACCTACGCCAAAATCCGGCAAAACCTGTTTTGGGCATTTATCTACAATGTGATCGGCATTCCGTTGGCTGCTTTCGGCTTTTTGAACCCTGTGCTGGCAGGCGCGGCCATGGCTTTTTCCAGTGTCAGCGTGGTCAGCAATGCGTTGCTGCTCAAATTCTGGAAGCCCAGGGATCTTGAATAAGGAGGCGTCATGAATATCGGCCAGGCCGCCAGACACAGCGGCTTGAGCGCCAAGATGATTCGTTATTACGAATCCATCGGTCTGCTCAAACCCGCGCAACGCAGTGACAGCGGCTACCGCCTTTACAGCGATGACGACCTGCATACCCTTGCGTTTATCAAACGCTCGCGGGACCTGGGGTTTTCGCTGGAAGAGGTCGGCAAGCTGCTGACCCTGTGGCAGGATCGCCAGCGCGCCAGCGGCGATGTGAAGGCACTGGCGCGCCAGCATATTGAAGAGTTGAACCAGAAGATCGCCGAGCTGAGCAGCCTGCGCGACACCTTGCAGGATCTGGTCGAAAGCTGTCAGGGCGACCACCGCCCTGACTGCCCGATCCTCAAGGACCTGGAGTCAGGCCCATGCTGCACCGTAAAGACATGATCATCTGCATGATCTGCTGATAAACCTGTGGGAGCGGGCTTGCTCGCGATTCAGGCGCCAAGGTGTATCTGGCTGACCAAGGTGATGCCATCGCGAGCAAGCCCCGCTCCCACAGGAACGTTAATCAGAAAGCTGTCAGCAGCACTTTAGCCAGCATCAGCACGCCAATCACCGCACACAGCCCCGCGAATCCCTGCTGTAGCCACTGGGCCGAGACGTGCGGGGCAATCACCCGCCCGGCAATCATTCCGGCCAGGGTGGCGCCAATAAATATCACGCCTTCATTCGACAGGCTCACGCCCTGGCTCATCAGATTGCCCAAGGTGCCCAGCGATACCAGCGCCACGACCATCAAGGACGTGGACACCACGGCGTGGATACGCACGTCACTGAACTTGCGAAATGCCGGCACGATCAAGAACCCGCCGCCCACACTCAATAACCCCGTCAGCAACCCCGAGGTAGCACCAATGGATACCAGGGTCATGCTGCAGCGGGCATTCCAGGTCAGTCGCCCGGTTGCAGGGTTGAGCATGCAGTTTTTTTCCAGTACCCCCAGGCTGCCGTCATCGCGGGCATCCGCCCGGGCCTGCAGGAACATGCGCACTGAGACAAACATCATCACCGCGCTGAACATCAACACCAGCACCTTGGCCGGCATCAACCGGGCAAGGTGCAGCCCGATGGGCGAGGTGGTCGAGCCGACCAGCGCCATCAACGCCGCTGCCTTGTAGCGCACCAGCCCCTTGCGCAGGCCATCCAGCGCCCCCAGTGCCGCTGCCGTGCCTACGGCCAGCAACGCCACCGGTGTCGCTTGCGCCAGGGTCCAGCCCAGCCCCAGAGTCAGCGCCGGGATGGCCAGGATGCCGCCACCGGCACCGGTCAGCCCGAGCACCAACCCCACCAGCATGCCAAATAAAATAATCAACATGGTCAGGGTCAATCCGGCTTGCAGTCAGTGAACCACTCGCGGCCTTTGAGCATGCCTTGCCAGTAAAACCACGGCAGCAATGTGGCCTTGAGCAGCCACGCCGATTTGCGGGGTACGGTCGGGTCCAGGGGAAAGGTGGGTAGCAGTTTGCCGCCATAGCCGAATTCAGCCAGGATCACCTTGCCGTTTTCCACGGTCAGCGGGCAGGAGCCATAGCCGTCATAACGCTTGGGCAAGGTCACGCCCTTGCGCAGTGCGAGCAGATTTTCGGCCACCACGACCACTTGCTTGCGGGTTGCCGCCGCGGTCTTGGCATTGGGTGTATTGCACACATCGCCCAGGGCGAAGATTTCGGGGTAGCGTGGATGTTGCAGGGTCGCCGGATCGGTCTCGAACCAGCCCGCCTTGTCCGCCAGTTCACTGCGGCGGATCACATCGGGCGCCTGCTGCGGTGGTACCACATGCAGCAGGTCGAAGGTTTTAGCAACACAAGTCACACCGCCCTTGGCATCAGTCACATCAAACCAGGCCGTTCTGGCGGGACCGTCAACCTTGACCAGATTGGACTGGAAGGCCAATTGAGCCTTGTAGGCTTCAACGTACTTCATCAGCGGCGGGACAAAAGCCGGCACGCCAAACAACACCGCCCCCGCCAGGTTGAACTCCACCTTGATAGCGTCCAGAGCACCGCGTTTGCGCCAATGATCGCAGGCCAGATACATGGCTTTTTGCGGCGCACCCGCACACTTGATCGGCATGCCCGGCTGGGTAAACAGTGCCTTGCCGCCCTTCAGGCTGCGCACCAGTTCCCAGGTATAGGGCGCCAGATCGTGACGATAGTTGGAGGTCACGCCATTCTTGCCCAGGGTTTCTTCCAGGCCCTCGATATTTTCCCAGGCCAGTTCCAGCCCCGGGCAAACGATCAGTTGCTGGTAACCCAGCTCGCTGCCATCGCTGAGCAGCACAACCTTGCGCTGCGGAGCAAAGGCACACAGCGACGCCTTGACCCACACAGCACCTTTGGGCATGACCGCAACGGTGGGGCGAACCGTGTTTTTGATATCGTAGGCCCCTCCCCCGACCAGCGTCCAGGCGGGCTGGTAATAGTGTTCGGTGCTGGGCTCGATCACGGCGATACGCAAGGCCGGGTTACGCTTCAACAGGCTGGCCGACACCGAAATACCGGCCGAGCCACCGCCCACCACGACCACATCGTACTGCCTGGCCTCACGCGTGCCCTGGGTGGCCGCTTCAAAAAGCTTGGCAGAGCGATTGCCCGTGCGGCAGTACGCCAGCACCGGTTTGGGCAACTCGTCGAGCAGTTCACGCAATTGCTGCACCTGCCCGGGTGTTGCGCCGCTGGTCGCTACTGGCAGATAGGCAAAGCTCAGCCCCAGGGCCTGCGCGGCCTGTTGCATCGCAGTGTGTTCGGGTTGCTCAGGCCCGCCTTCATGGTCGGGGCGGTTGCACATCACGCTGGCAAAACCCAGCGCAGCCAAGGATTGGAGATCAGACTGCTCGATCTGACCGGTCACGGAAAATGACGCGTCGATTCGCTTGATGCTTTGCTCCATTGAGCACTCCAGGCACAACTAAAATGAATGGATTGGGAGGGCGTTACTTTTTGAGCGCTTGCCCGCAATACAGCCCCGACAGGGTCTGCATCACAGAAACCACTTCAAAGCTGGCGAGTGAGTAGAAAATGTATTTCCCCAGCCTTCGGGTATTGACCATGCCCTCATCGCGCAACACACCGAGTTGTTGCGACAGTGTGGGTTGTCTGATGCCGGTCAGCGCTTCAAGTTCGCCGACATTGCGCTCACCTTGAGTCAACTGGCAGAGCAGCAGCAGGCGATCTTCATTGGCCAACGCTTTGAGAAGGGTGCAGGCTTTGGAAGCAGAGTCGCGCAGAAGCCCGATTTCTTCGCTGGTTAGCTGAGCAGTCATGAAAAGCTCCGGTGCGTGATGGTCGACAGTCTACGACTCGATAATATATCTTTCAATATATTGATCATTCAACGACCGCCACGAGGCCCCTCATGCATCCCGAAATTCAAGGTTTCTTCGACCCGGCGACGTCGACCGTGAGCTACGTGGTCCATGCTGCTGGCAGCGTGGAGTGCGCAATCATCGACCCGGTGCTGGACTACAATGCCGCCGCCGGGCGTATCAGCACCGTCAGTGCCGACGCCATCGCCGCTTTCGTGCAGGCTGAAGGCCTGAAGGTGCAATGGCTGCTGGAGACCCACGCCCATGCCGACCACCTGTCGGCCAGCGCTTACCTCAAGCGCAAGCTGGGCGGGCAGATCGGCATCGGGGCTGCCATCACCCAGGTCCAGGGGGTGTTCCGCGATATCTATAACCTTGAGCCGGAATTCAAGCTTGATGGCTCGCAGTTCGATCGCCTGTTCGAGCCCGACGAGCTGTTTCATATCGGGCGACTAGAGGTGCGGGCGCTGCATGTGCCCGGCCATACCCCGGCCGATATGGCCTATCAGGTAGAACACCACAGCCTGTTTGTGGGCGATACCCTGTTTATGCCTGATGTGGGCACCGCCCGTTGCGACTTCCCGGGTGGCGATGCGCGGCAGTTGTATCAATCGATCAAGCGCCTGCTGGCATTACCTGAGTCGACCCGCCTGTTTATGTGCCATGACTACCCGCCAGCCGGGCGCGAAGCCTGCTGGTCGACCACGGTGGGTGAACAGCGGGCAAAAAACATCCACGTCAATGACAGCATCGACCTGGCAGGTTTTGTCGGCATGCGTACGGCCCGCGATGCCACTCTGGGGGTTCCGGCGCTGCTGATTCCGGCGATTCAGGTCAATATTCGTGCAGGCAACCTGCCGCCTGCGGATGACAGCGGCCTGTGCAGCCTGAAGATTCCGCTGAACCGGTTTTGAGCGCCCAAACACTTGCCAGGAACAGGGCAGCAGCGGTTTTGATGAGCGGCGCATTACCCGTGGGAGCTGGCTTGCCTGCGATGCAAACAACGCGCTCTGACAGGTAAAACACGGTGATTCCATCGCGAGCAAGCCCGCTCCCACAAGAACCCGGGCAGCCCCAGGCGCATAAAAAATCCGGCCTGAGCCGGATTTTTTAGTTAGCCAATTACTGCATCCACGGGGGTGGTGGCTCTTCAGCCTTGCTCGGTGGCGCATCATCGGCAGCACGCACTGCCTGGCGGAAAGCTTCGTCCAGACGTGCAGCTTCGATTTCGCGCATCACCCCGCCGACATCCGCCAACTCGTCCGGCTCGTCAAACTCGCCCGTCAACACACTGCCAGGGTGCAGGGTGGCAGCTTCGTAAAGTGCCCACATTTCCTTGGCGTACTTGGTCTTCTTCAGTTCCGGCGCAAAACGCCCGAAATAGGAAGCCATGTTGCCCACGTCACGCTCCAGCATGTTGAAGGCGTGGTTGTTACCCGCCGCATCGACCGCCTGGGGCAAGTCGATGATGACCGGGCCGGTTGGCGTCAGCAAAACGTTGAACTCGGACAAGTCGCCGTGAACCAGCCCCGTACACAGCATCAGCACGATTTGCTGAATCAGGAACTCGTGGTACTCGCGGGCCTGATCCGGCTCCAGCACCACGTCATTGAGACGCGGAGCCGCATCGCCGTACTCGTCCGCCACCAGTTCCATCAACAGCACGCCTTCGAGGAAGTCGAACGGTTTAGGAACCCGCACACCCGCACCGGCCAGGCGAAACAGCGCCGCTACCTCGGCGTTTTGCCAGGCATCTTCGGTTTCTTTACGACCGAACTTCGAGCCCTTGGCCATCGCTCGGGCCTGACGGCTGTTGCGAACCTTGCGACCCTCCTGATATTCGGCGGCCTGGCGGAAACTTCGTTTGTTGGCCTCCTTGTAAACCTTGGCGCATCGCAGCTCATTGCCGCAGCGGACTACGTATACAGCTGCTTCCTTGCCACTCATGAGTGGGCGCAGCACCTCGTCGATCAGACCGTCTTCGATCAGGGGTTCTAAGCGTTTTGGAGTCTTCATCAGCTTTTATTGTGGGTCCTTTATTACCAAACACGCGAATGTCATTCGTTATACGGCAATCCACTCACCACGGGGAGAGGGCAAACGATTTGAATGATAGACGAGCAACACGTTTTGAGCACCGACTTAACCCTGTCGAAACAAGTCACCCGGGGTAAAGCCGAACATCTTTTTAAACGCCGCAATAAACGCCGACGTTGATTCATACCCGCAAGACAGCGCCGCCCGCGTGACATGACCGCCCTCCTCCAGCACCCGTAAAGATGACAGAAGACGCACCCGCTGCCGCCAACTGCGGAAACTCAAGCCTGTTTCACGTTGAAACAAACGCATCAGGGTTTTTTCGGACATCCCCAGCCGATACGACCACAGGCCCAGGTTCGCCTCGGCATCAGGGGTTTCGACCAGCTCATTGCACAGCACCAGCAAACGTTCATGACGGGGCAACGGCAGTGAAAAACCGACCTCGGGCAGGCTTGCCAACTGGTCCAGCAGCACCGCCACCAAGCGTTGCTCGCAGCTCCCGTCCTCGGGGTAGTCGACGGGCAGCGCACAAAAGCTTTTGATCAGCTCCCGGGCCAGCGGCGTGACCTCCAGTACCCGGCACTGCCCCGGCGCCCATTGGCAGTCCTCACGGCGCACATAGAGGCTGCGCATTTCAGCGCGCATCGAGGTGATCACTTCATGCTCCAGCCCGGCCGGAATCCAGATACCCCACTGCGGGGGCGCAAAAAAACTGCCCTCGTCTGTATGTACGCCCAGCACACCACTAATAGCGTACGAAAACTGCACCCAATCGTGTCGATGGCGCGGCGTCCACGAACCCGCGCCCAGGCTTTCGGCCCGGGCATACAGGGGTCGTGGCAGGGCATCGAGTACCGGAATGGCACGCGGCAGCCCACGTTGTCCGTTTGGCGGCATTGATTGGCCTTATATCGCAAGACGACAGATTGCTGCGACGTTAGGCTAAGTCATCAATTCTTACAATGTTGCGGTGCTGACAATGCCTGTACTCAAACATCTCAAACGAATGTTCACCGACTGGTTTCTGTGCGGCATGCTGCTGGCGACTTTCCTGGCCTATGTGTTTCCGCATTTCGGTAGCACTGGCGGTGCAATGCACGCGGAATGGGTGATCAATATCGGAGTGTTTCTGGTGTTTTTCCTGCACGGGGTGAACCTGTCCAGTGAGCAGATCAGTCACGGCCTGAAAAACATTCGCCTGCACGTTATGGTGCAGGGCTTTACCTTTATCGTCTTCCCGCTGATCTGGGTGGTCGCCAACAAGCTGTTGGGCGCCCATATCCCGCCGTTGCTGATGTTGGGATTTTTCTACCTGTGTGCCCTGCCCTCGACCATCTCCTCGTCGGTGGCACTGACCGGCAGTGCTGGAGGCAATGTGCCGGCAGCGATTCTTAACGCCAGCCTGTCCAGCGTGCTGGGGATTTTCCTGACACCCTTGCTGGTCAGCTTCGTGGTGGGCAGCGGCGCAGGGGGCATCGACCTGGGTTCAACCCTGCTCGACCTGTGCGCCATGCTGTTGCTGCCGCTGGTGCTGGGCCAGTTGGTGCGCCCGCTGTGCGGACGCTTTTTTGCCCGGCACAAGCGCTACACCAATATCTGCGACAAGGTGGTGATTCTGCTGCTGGTTTACGCCGCGTTCTGCAACTCGATGGTCTCGGGCATGTGGCAACAGCAGGGCAGTTCGGTGATTGTCAGTGCATTGGTCGGCAGTGCGGTCCTGCTGGCGATTATCCTGTGGATGACCACCCGCACCGCCCGCGCCCTGAAATTCAGCACCGCAGATGAAATCGCTGCAGTGTTCTGCGCCAGCAAGAAATCCCTCGCAGCGGGTGCGCCGATGGCGGCCCTGATTTTCGGGGCCAACCCGGGGCTGGGCCTGATTTTATTGCCGATCATGATCTACCACCCACTGCAGTTGATCGTGTGTTCGGTGATGGCCGAGAGTTATGCCACTCGCAGTCGCGCAGAAGCCAAACACAACAACATCTCGGGTGGGAGCGGGCTTGCTCGCGATGCCGACGCCACGGCGTAACAGGCACACCGCATTGCGCCCATCGCGAGCAAGCCCGCTCCCACAGACGGCTATCGCTCAATTATTGCAGTAACACCCTGCCCGCCCGCCGCGCAGATCGAGATCAAACCTCGACCCTGCCCGGCGGTGGCCAGCAGCTTGGACATATTGGTCACGATACGCCCGCCCGTCGCCGCAAACGGATGACCCACCGCCAGGGAACTGCCCTTGACGTTGAGTTTGCTGCGATCAATCGCCCCCAGCGCTGCATCAAGACCCAACCGGCTTTTGCAGTAAGGCCCATCCTCCCAGGCCTTCAAGGTGCACAGCACCTGCGCGGCAAATGCCTCGTGAATCTCGTAGTAGTCAAAGTCCTGCAAGGTCAGGCCATTACGCGCCAGCAGCCGTGGGACGGCGTATACCGGTGCCATCAATAACCCTTCTGCACCGTGTACGAAATCTACAGCAGCTGTTTCACCATCGCGCAAATACGCCAAGACCGGCAAGCCGCGCTCCCTGGCCCATTCTTCACTGCCCAACAAGACCGTCGACGCACCATCGGTCAGTGGCGTGGAGTTGCCCGCCGTCAACGTGCCCTTGGCGCTGCGCTCGAATACGGGCTTGAGGGCGGCCAGTTTCTCCAGGGTCAGGTCGGCACGCAGGTTGTTATCACGGCTCAGGCCCATAAATGGCGTAAGCAGATCATCTTCCCAGCCGGCGTGGTAAGCCGCCGTCAGTGCCTGATGGCTGTGCAGCGCCAGCTCGTCCTGCTCAACCCGGGGGATGTTCCAGGTTTGCGCCATCAACTCGCAGTGCTGGCCCATCGACAGCCCGGTGCGAGGCTCGCCGTTGCGTGGAAATTCGGGCTTCAAAAAGCCCGGACGCAATTGCAGCAACGCCTTGAGCTTGTCCACAGGTGCCTTGAGGCGGTTGAACTGCAGCAGCCATTTGCGCAGCCCGTCATTGATGCCGATCGGAACATTGGAGGCAGAGTCCACGCCACCGGCAATCCCGCACTCGATCTGCCCCAGGGCAATCTTGTTGGCCACCAGCAATGCCGCCTCAAGCCCTGTACCGCAGGCCTGCTGCAAGTCATAGGCCGGAGTTTGCGGCGACAGCCGCGAGCCCAGCACACATTCGCGGGTCAGGCTGAAATCCCGCGAATCCTTGAGCACCGCCCCGGCCACTACTTCGCCCATGCGCAACCCGTGAAGGTTGTATCGCTCGATCAGCCCTTCCAGCGCCGCCGTCAGCATGTCCTGATTACTGGCAGTCGCATAAGGCCCGTTGGCGCGAGAAAACGGGATTCGATTACCACCAATAATTGCTACACGACGCAGACTCATACGATTCACCCTATTCTCTTAAATCCATTAATCGTTACCAGCGTAGGCCTTATTGCCGATAACGAACGACCACGGTCTGTTTGTGGTCAACCCTTTGAACCCCACCTGTCGGAGAGTGTTCCATGTCAGACCGTTATATCGACTTCGTCAACTCATCCCTCGGCCAGCGGCTGGTCGGCGCGTTGGGGCTGCCGTCACCGGGACGACTGGAGCGCTGGCAGGCCGGGCGCCTGCGCCCCGTCGAAGGCCCTCTGCTGATTGGCGGCGGTGCGCTTGCCGCACAGGTGGCCCGCTTTGGCGGCAAACTCACCGATGCGGTGTTCAGCTATGGCCCTGAACCCTTGCATGCCACACCGTGGATTCCAGGCCAGGGACCAAAGCTCAAGGCCGTGGTGTTTGACGCCAGCGAGCTGTTGCACACCGGGCAGCTCAAGCAACTGCGCGAATTTTTCCAGCCGCTGCTGCGCAATCTCGAGCACTGTACCCATATGGTGATCCTGGGCCGTGCCCCTGAAACATTAAGCGACCCTTTTGCCGCCAGCGTGCAACGTGCGCTCGAAGGTTTCAGTCGCTCGTTGGCCAAGGAATTGCGTAACGGCAGTACCTTGCAACTGCTGTATATCGGCGAGGGGGCCGAAGATCAGCTTGAAGGCGCACTGCGCTTTTTTCTCTCGCCAAAAAGTGCCTTTATCAGCGGCCAGGTGCTGCGCCTCAAGGCCTGCGCCAACCAGGTGCAGGACTGGACCCGCCCCCTGGCCGGGCGCAAGGCACTGGTTACCGGTGCGGCCCGTGGCATTGGCGCCGCGATTGCCGAAACCCTGGCCCGGGATGGCGCCGAACTGATCCTGCTCGACGTGCCGGCCGCCAAGAGCGATCTCGATGCGCTGGCCGCGCGCTTGGGCGGGCACAGCATCGCCCTGGACATCTGTGCCGCCGATGCCGCAGAACAACTGACCGGGCAACTGGCCGATGGTATCGATATCCTGGTGCACAACGCCGGTATCACCCGTGATAAAACCCTGGCCAATATGACCCCGGAATTCTGGGACTCGGTACTCGCCGTTAACCTCAACGCCCCGCAAGTGCTGACCAAGGCCCTGCTTGATAGCGGCACCCTGCGCGATAACGGCCGGGTAATCCTGCTCGCGTCCATCAGCGGTATCGCCGGCAATCGCGGCCAGACCAACTACGCCGCCAGCAAGGCCGGGCTGATCGGCCTTGCTCAGGCTTGGGCAGCGTCGCTGGGCGAGCGTGGCATCAGTATCAATGCCGTGGCCCCGGGTTTTATCGAAACCCAAATGACCGCGCATATTCCCTTTGCCCTGCGCGAAGCGGGACGACGCATGAGTTCGCTGGGCCAGGGTGGCCAGCCCCAGGACGTCGCCGAGGCTGTGGCCTGGCTCGGCCAGCCGGGTTCGGGCGCGCTCAGCGGCCAGGCACTGCGGGTGTGTGGCCAAAGTATTCTGGGAGCATAAGCCATGACCGTGAAATGGCTCGACCTCAGCGGCCCACCGCACTTGCCCGCGCTGTACGCCCATGCCGCGGCCCGGCGCAAGATCACCTCCAGCCCCTTGCCGGAGCAAGGTGTGCGCTGCTGGGTCGAGGTGGAGCCCAAGGCCCTGGCGGCGTTTCGCGATGTTTGCGACCTGGTGCCAAGCCCATTGCTGCCGCCCACTTATCCACACATCCTGGCCTTCGGTCTGCAAATGCAGTTGCTGACTGCCAAGGACTTCCCCTTCCCGCTGCTGGGGCTGATTCATCTGACCAATCGGATCCGTCTGCTGCGCCCGATGGGCAGCGTGACGCAGCTGCGCATCGGGGTATATGTACACAACCTGCAAAAACACCCCAAGGGCGCGACCTTCGAGGTGGTCACCCAGGTTGACGATCTGCTGGGGCCAATATGGGAGGCCGAAAGCACCCTGCTGTGCAAAGGCGTGGAACTGCCGGGCGACCTGCCCCAAATCAACGATCCTGCGCCGGTGGCCCTGAGCGAACTGACCCGCTGGTATGCCCCCGCCGATATTGGCCGGCGTTATGCCAAAGTCTCGGGCGACTACAACCCCATCCACCTCAGTGCCGCCAGCGCCAAGCTGTTTGGCCTGCCCAGTGCAATTGCCCACGGCCTGTGGATAAAAGCCCGAACGCTGGCGGCACTCAATTCGCACCTGCCGGCGGCCAATGTTGAGGTTTTTGTTGCCTTCAAAAAACCGGTGCGCTTGCCCGGCGAAGTGATTTTGCTCAGCAGTGAGGCGGGTTCCAGTGGCGACTTCCAGCTCAATGGCCATGACGGCCTGGTGCACTTGATCGGCAACTGGCGACCGGTTAGCTGACCACCCCCCTGTGGTAGCGGGCTTGCTCGCGATGGCATCCGCGCGTTTTACCTGTTAAACCGCGGCGCCTGCATCGCGAGCAAGCCCGTTCCCACAGAGGATGGCATGCGAGCCGAAAATCCCGCCGGGCTGCCCGTGCCTTTCACTTGCACCAATCCCCGTTCGGTCGCAAGCTTTGCGCCTTCTGGAGAGCACGCCCGCAATGAACCTCGACGAAATAACCCGACGCATGCATCGCATCCGCGATAACAACGACTGGAAGCAGTTCCACAGCCCGAAAAACCTGGCCATGGCCGCCAGTGTCGAAATGGCCGAGCTGGTGGAGATCTTTCAGTGGCTGAGCGAAGACCAGTCACGCCAGCTCCCTGCCGACAAGCTCACCCACGCCGGCCAGGAAGTGGGCGATATCGTGCTGTACCTGGTATTGCTTTGTGCCGAACTGGGCCTGGACATGAATGAAGTGGTACGCAATAAACTGGCCGACAATGAAAGGCGTTTCAACAAATGAGTGACCGTCACTTCGATCAACTGGCCACCCGCTTCGCCGAGAAAATCTACGGTGGCGCCAAGGGTGCGATTCGTCTGGCCGTGCTCCAGGCCGACCTGCAGGAAACCCTGCCCAAACGCCCGTTGCGGGTGCTGGATATCGGTGCCGGGCTGGGCCATATGTCCTTGTGGCTGGCCCAGCAAGGTCACGATGTGACCCTGGCCGAACCGGCCGCGCCGATGCTGGAAGGCGCCCGCCAGCGGTTTGCCGAAGCTGGCCAGACTGGCACCTTTATTCAGGCGCCGTGGCAGGAGCTGCTGGGCCAACTGACCGAGCCCTACGATCTGGTGTTGTGCCACGCCGTGCTGGAGTGGCTGGCCGAGCCCCACGCGATCCTGCCGGTGCTGCATCAATTGACCGCCAAGGATGGCTGGTTGTCGCTGGCGTTTTACAACCGCGACGCGCTGATCTATCGCAACTTGCTCAAGGGGCACTTTCGCAAGATGCGCAAGAACGACATGGCCGGCGAAAAACAGAGCCTCACCCCGCAGCAGCCACTCGACCCACGGGAGCTGGCCATAGCACTCGAAGGGCTGTGGCAGGTCGAAACCCAAAGCGGCGTGCGGGTGTTTCACGATTACATGCCAGTGGAGTTCCAGGCCCGCGCCGAGCTTGAAGCCCTGGTTGAAATGGAGCTGGCCCACCGTCGCCACCCTGCGTTTGCCGGGCTGGGACGTTATCTTCATTGGGTGTGTCGCCCGGTTTAAATCGCCCTGCGGGGGGAGAGCATGATGTATCGCCGCGTTGCCTTGATCGTTTTGAGCCTGGGGCTGGGCGCTTGCCAAAGCCCCAACCCGTACACCGCCACCTCAATGCCCATGCCTCCGGCTCCGGCACAGGCAGCCAATACCCTGGACTTGAGTGCCTACCCGGCCCCGCCACGGGATTACGGGCGCTACCAGAGCTGGGCCTGGCTCAATGGTCGGCTGCCGGTTGGCACGGCATGGGCCGACTCGGCGCAAATCGCCGAAGCGGTTAACAATGCCCTGGACCAGCGCGGCTTGCGCCCGGCACAACCCAACCGTCCGGCGGATCTTTGGGTCAGTGCTGATTTGCACACCGAAAAACGCTTGCGCCAGGTACAGGACGACTATGGTTACGGGGCCGGCTACGGCAGCGGTTACGGCCGCTACGGCAGCCAATACGGCATGTACAACTCTGTCCCCGTCATACGTACTTATGAGGTTGAGGTCATGGTGGTTCGACTCAACCTGTATGACGGTAAAACTGGCCAGCCGGTGTGGAGTTCCAGTGCAGAAACCAGCAGTAAAGGCAGCCTGAGCGAACGCAGTGACGCCCTGCGCGAATCACTGAACAAGGCAGTACAGGCTTACCCTCCCCATTGAGTCTCAATAGTGAAGTGGAGAAATCATCATGCTTCGTCGCATTGCATTACTGGGCCTGGCCCTGCTGCTCAGTGCCTGCGAAACCATGCAGGTCAGCCATGATTACAACCCTGCTGTCGATTTCGCCCAGTTCCGTACCTGGGCCTGGAAAGACCCTGCCGTGCAATACCAACCCAACAACCCGATGCTTAGAAGCGACCTGACCGAGCAACGCATTGTCCAGGCCGTCAGCAGCCAGCTGGACCAGCGCGGCCTGCGCCCGGTAGCGGCAGGCAGCAAGCCGGACTTGCTGGTGCAAACCTGGCTGATCGTGGCCAACCGCCAGGAACAGGTGGTGACCAACTACGGCTACGGTGGCCCTTGGGGCGGGCCGTGGGGGGGTTACTGGGGCGGCCCGTGGGAAGGTTACTGGGGCGCACCGATGTATAACGAAACCCGCAACGTGGTCTACCAGGTTGGTACGCTGCAGATCGACCTGATAGATGCCAAAGACGGCAAGCTGGTGTGGCGAGGCAGTGCAGAGAAAGTCGTCGACAGCAGCCCGACCCCGGCTGAACGCAGCGCTGCAATCCAGCAAGCAGTCACCAAGATCCTGAGTACGTATCCGCCCAAGTAAGTTACGCAGCATTAACTTGCTCACGATGTATATAAGTAAGTTGGTATTAATACTTTCGTGAGCAAGTTGGTTTTTACACTGTTTTTCTGACCACTTGTCGTTGTCTTTTGATTAACCGTTCACATCGCGCTTATAAAACTGGCAACTGGCCAGCGCACCGATCACTTCTTGTCTACACTCGCTGAAACTTTGGAGAGTTAGCGCTGGGCACTGTTCCAGCATCAGGAGTGCTCGATGTCTCCCCAACTACGCGGTATGGGTTTTTATGGTCCCCGGCAGCAGCATGGCGCAATCGGCCTGATGGCTGCTGTGACGCTGGGCATGGTGCTGCTGTTTATGCTGCTGGTGGTCGACAGCGGGCGCCTGTACCTGGAGCAGCGCAAGTTGCAGCGCGTGGCGGATATGGCGGTGCTGGAGGCAGTGAGTCGGGGCGGTAACTGTGCTGGCGCCAGTACTGCTGCCGGTTTCGCCAACCAGAGTGCCACTCGCAACAGCTTCACCCCCGGCAGCGTGCAAAAAGTAAACACCACTTGCGGCACCCTGAGCACCAACAGTAGCCAGTTGCGGGTATTCACTGCCGACGCAACCAAATCCGATGCCATTCGCGTAATCGCCACCACCACTGTGCCGACCAGCGTGGCCGGAGGCTTGTGGAGTATGTTTTCCAAAAACGGGTTTAATCTGAATACCAATTTGACGGCGAGTGCGGTGGGCTCAACACCGGGGCCGACGCTGGCGCAAATAAGTATTCGTACCACACTGGCTACGGTCGACTCCTCACAATCGCCGCTGCTCAACAACCTGTTTACAGGCCTGCTGGGAGGTAACGTAGCCATTTCGGCCGTTGGCTGGGACGGCTTGGTCAAAGCAGACATCAACTTACTGCAGTACTTGAATCAATTGGCCGTTAACTTGAACGTCAAGGCAGGAGATTACACAACGCTACTCACTACCAATGCCACGGTGACTGACTTTATAAAAGCGGCGGCTACTGTCGCAAAACTTAACGGAGCTACGGCAGATGTACAAACAGCACTGACCAACCTACAAGTTGCCGCTATTAAAAACACACCCATAAAAGTTGGTGACTTATTACAACTACAAACCGGAACTTCAACTGCTGGCCTGGACACCAACCTTAACTTATTTTCAGTGATACAAGCCGCCATTCAAATTGCCAACAAGAATAATGCCGCTGCCGTCAGCCTACCGGTTAACGTGCTGGGACTGGCCAAGGTAACGACCACGGTAAAAGTAATCGAGCCCCCGCAGTTCTCTGCCATCGGCAACCCGGCCACGGACAGGCTTTTTGTGCGCACGGCGCAAGTGAGGTCTTTAATCACCATTGAGCTTCCGGTTCTCAATACCGTGGCTTCACTTGTGAGTAAAGTTCTGGATCTTGTTACAGGCTTGCTCGGGGCCATTATCGGTACGACCTACAGCCCTCAAATACTTCCGCCGCCATTAATCCTCAGTGTCAATCTGGATGCAGGTGGCGCAGATGCACTGGTGACCGGATATAGCTGCCCTACGGGAAGTACCGGCACTAAAAGCCTTACGGTTTTGGCACACACGGCCCTGGCCAATTTGAATGTCGGCAACATTGATGGCAGCAAGGCTTTTTCCTCTTCAGCCTCCGTAACCGTTACACCACTGCCCATTGTGAACATCGTCAGCAAGACCTGCTTGGCCCTCATTTGTTCTTCAAAGGATTATGGCGGCGGCGGCATTGCGATCATGGCAAAGCTACCCATTGCTCCAACTCCCAGCACCCTGCTTTTTTCTGCAGCCTCAAGCTCGGAGCCGCCCAATTTGAAACTTCCACCGGCGGCCAAAAACGCCAGCCCCACGACCAACGTGGTGGCCAGCCTGAAAAGTACGCTGAGCAATTTGCCGATTCAACTGTACGCACCAGTGGATAGCACCGGCATCCTCGGGGCACTCGCAACGAATTTGTCGAATGCTGTCACCGCAACGCTGCTGGCAGTGGTAAACATTGCTGGAGGGTTGATTACAGGCGTTTTGAGCCCATTGCTTGATCCTGTGATCAACAACCTGCTCTCGCTGTTGGGGGTCAACCTCATGGTGACGGAAGTTGATGCCAACCTCTCCTGCAACCAGGGTGGCCGCGCCCAGCTGGTGCTTTGACCTAAATGGAGTGCAATACCTTGTGGGAGCGGGCTTGCTCGCGATTCAGGCACCTCGGTACATCTGATATACCGAGGTGATGCAATCGCGAGCAAGCCCGCTCCCACATGAAGGGTGGAACGCTGAATTCAGGCTGCAACCACCGGCAACTCCACACAAAACCGCGCCCCATGCTCGGTATTGCTGACACTCAGCCGCCCGCCCATATTGTCGATAATGCCGTAACTCACGGACAACCCCAGGCCGGTACCCAGGCCGATGGGCTTGGTGGTGAAAAACGGTTCGAAGATCCGTTCCAAAAGCCGCGGATCAATCCCACCCGCATTGTCGTCCACCCGCAGGCGCACACTCTGCGCATCGGACTCAACGCTCAGGGCAATCCAGGGCTCAAAGTCGCGG
Organism: Pseudomonas bubulae; assembly: GCF_900618535.1. Classification (GTDB taxonomy): domain Bacteria; phylum Pseudomonadota; class Gammaproteobacteria; order Pseudomonadales; family Pseudomonadaceae; genus Aquipseudomonas; species Aquipseudomonas bubulae. The sequence goes on from NZ_UYJA01000005.1 coordinate 30,789, forward strand.
TCAGTTTCACGCTTGCTCATCAGCGCATCACGGGCATTGACCATCAGGTTGATCAGCACTTGCTCCAACTGATCCACATGGCCGCGCACCTGCACAGCGCAAGCCTGGCCCTCACTGCGCAATTGCACACCCTTGCCCCTCAAGCCCTCACCCAGCAAGGCTACAGAGCCTTCCATGGCCTGCGCCGGGTTGAACACTTGCTGTTCGATTTCGGAACGACGGCCAAACACCCGCAAGTGGTCTACCACCCGCGCCGCACGCTGGATCTGACCGTCAATACGGGTGAGTTTGTCTTGCAAATAATCGATCTGCGCATCGCCATTACCCAGGCGTTTGAGCACGTTGACCACGGCCATGCGCATCACGTTCAGCGGCTGGTTGATTTCGTGCGCCAGCCCCGTGGCCATTTCGCCCAGGGTGGCCATTTTCGCGCTGTGGGTCAGTTGCTGTTGCGAGCGACGCACTTCGGTGTTGTCGCGGCCCACGGCCTGCACTTCAAGCAAGTTGCCCTGCTCGTCAAAAATGCCCCGGTCCGACCACACCCACCAGGCATATTCACGCCCCGGCAGTTGCAGGCTGATTTCCGCCGTGCTGACCGGTGCCTGCGGAGTCAAGCCGGCTATACGCTGCACAAAGGCCTCGCGCTGCTCAGTGGATAGCCAACTGCTCAGGTTGATGCCCGGCAGTTGCGCAGTGGTGCATTCCAGGTAGCTGGCCAGCGGCTGATTGCCGAAGGTCAGGGTCAGGTCGGGCAGGTAACGGCAGATCATCGCCGGTGAGTCCTCAACCAGTATCCGATAACGCTCCTCGCTGTTTTTGACCCGCTCGGCCGCTTCGGTGGCTTCGGTGATATCCAGCCACAAGCCAACCACTTCTACCGGCAAACCAAGGTCGTTACGCAACAGCTTGGCCTCATCCAGCAACCAGTGATAATCGCCGCGCCGATCGCGCAGGCGATAACGGTTGCGGGCGCTGCCTTCGCGCAGCAACTGCCGGGTACGGCCAAAAAACTGTTCGAGGTCATCGGGATGGACCCACTCGATCAAGGTTTCACTGGTACATTCCTCCAGCGTCCAGCCCAGTAAAGGCTTGAGGCTGTCACTGAAAAATGCCGGTACCAGCGCGCCTTCAACATAACGCTGTACATAAATCACCGCCGGGGAACTGGCGATCAGGTTGTCCAGCCGCGCATGGGCGGCGGCGACTTGTTGCTGCTGGTTTTTGATATCGCTGACATCCAGCATAAAACCTACGATGCGCCGCCGGGTGCCGCTGCCCAGCACCTGGCCCTGAATCCGGTACCAGCGGGCAGGCTCTGTGGCCTGTGGCTCATGTACCCGGGCAAACAGTAATAATTCTTTGCCATATTCCAGCAGTTCATTGAAGCGACCGCTAAGTTCATCACGGTCAGCCGGGTGAAACAACGCCAGCCATGCCTGGCGGGTCATGGCCTGCGGCTCGGCCACAGCGTCCAGGTTGATGGCCAGTTGTGGAGCCAGTTCCAGCAGTTCGCTGGTGCTCGACCATTCCCACCAGCCGGTGCCCAGCAGGCCTTGCAGGGCTTCCATGCGCTCGCTTTGCTGCAGGTGCTGCTGCTCACGTAAACGGTCCAGCAGTGGTGCGGCCAGGGCAGCGCACACCTGCATCCAGTCGCTTTCACTCATTTGCGGGCCGTGCAGGGACGCCGGGTAAAACCCCAGCATCAACCAGGCACACAAGCCTTGCTGGTCGCTGTAAGGCACCAGCACACCATCGGCATTGCCAAACAAATCGTTTAATCGCGGGTTACCGTCGCGCTCGACACGCTGGGGTGACGTTCCGCCAAGCGGGTCGAGCAGGCTGCCCAGGTTTTGTTCTGGCAGCCACAGTTGCGGCGCATCAAAGGCGTGATACGTGCTGTGCATATACCAGGAAGCCTGTGGACCCTCACGCAGCGCCAGCGCCATACAGGGCACACGCCCATGCTGGGCGACGCTGCGCAGCGCTTCGTGCATGACCTCGGACAGACGCGATGCACTGCACTGGCGCAACTGCCCGGCCAGCCCCAGGATCAGTTGCGTGCAGCGCTCGCGGCTGCGGGCCTGCTCACTGCCAAGGCGCAGGTCGCTGATATCCAGCAACTGCAAAAGCCAGCTGCTCCCCTGGGGTTGCACCCAGCCCCGGGTATGCACCACACGCAGCCCCGCACACTGGAAGTCGAGATCAAGACTGTGACCAACCCAGTCTGCCGGTACGCCTTCAAGCGCCAGCGTGCTCCCCGGCACCAGATAGCTCAGGAGCAGGCGCGGTGAACCATCGTCGCTGCCCCGCGCCAGGCCGTAGCGCTGCAGGCCGTGGATTTCAATGACGTGCCCCAGCGGATCAAGCATCAGCTGGATACCCGCATGGGTGCGTGATTGCGGATCGGTGGATTCAGGCAAGCGCTCGTCGGTCCGTCCCAACAAGCGCCCGAACAGCCCTTCGCTAGGGGACAAGTTGAGCACTCGATTCGGCTTTCAAATTTGTTGGCAGGCTAGGCACTGTGATCGTTCCCAATTTGAGCACCGGCATGATGGTGGTCAACGCCGTAGCAGGCAGGGTCACACTGGCAGTCAGCACTTTGGTTGTCGGGTTATAGGTCGCGGCCGGAACCAGGCTGCCTTTAACCGCAGTGGGCACCCAGGCCAGTTTCTCGTTCAATACGCTCTTGGCCAACGTCTCCACCAGCCCGCCATAGTTGGCCGCCGTCGGATCCACCGCCATGCTGCGCCGCACCGCCTCGGCCGTCGCATTGTTGAATGACTGCACCAACAGCAGGGGCAAGCTGTAGCTGAGCAAGCCATAAAGCACCGCAAAAAAAATCACAAACACCAGCGCGAACTCAATCGCCGCCGCGCCCTGCTGCTTTTTGCCAAGTCTTGTTTTCATGACTGCGTCTACCCTGACTGTCGACAGTAATATCATCATAGAATCATTGGTAAAAAACGGAGGCTCTTTACGTGATCCAGTTAGCTGTTGTGTTGCTGTGGTTTGTGGCCTGTTCCATTCAAGACCTGCTCCAACGCCATATTTCCAACTTCCTGACGTTGGGTGGCGCAGCGCTGGCGCTGCTGTATCTGCTGTGGACCGGTCACACCTGGCTGGGAGCAAGCGCAACCGAAGGAGGCTGGGCGCTGCTGATCGCGCTGGTGCTGACACTGCCCGGTTATGCCTTGAACAAGCTGGGTGCCGGCGACGTAAAGCTGTTGATCGCCCTGGCGCTGACAACCGATCGTCCGACAATTCTTGGCACCGTTATCGGTGCTGGCATCTGTAGTGGCATCTGGTGGTTTTGTGCGTCAAAAATACTGCCGTCAATAAATCAACAAGTTAAGACGCTCTCGCTTGCGAAAGGCGCCACAGTGTCAAAAAAGCTTCCCTTTGCACCCTTCCTGTTCGGTGGTTTTACCCTGACAATGGCTCTGCTTCACTAGTCATTACGAGGGATTAATACCTTGTACATAGTCGTAAAGTAGGTCTACGTTTAATTCAATCACCGCAAGTATGTGGACCAAGATGTCCCTGATTGGTTTACCAGGAAGGAGAACCACGTGAACACGCCCAACCCCCTAATAAAAGTGCTCGTAGTCGACGATCAGTCGTTGATTGTCGAAGAACTGTGCGAGTTTCTGGAAAGCAGCGGTTACCGTTGCGTGCCTTGCAATACAACCCGTGAAGCCATTGATGCGTTTGTGGCCGACCCGCAAATCGGCCTGGTGCTCTGCGACCTGCACATGCCCGACATGAACGGCATCGAACTGACCCAGCAGTTGCAAAAACTGGCCGGCAAACACCGCGCCTTTGAAAGCATCCTGTTGACCGGTCGCGCCGATAAACAGGATGTGATCAAGGCCCTGCGTATCGGCATCGCCGACTACTATCAAAAGCCGGTCGACCTCAATGAGCTGCTCGAGGGCATCCAGCGCCAGGAAGCTATTTTGCGTGAGCGCCACAAAAGCGATCAGCTGGGCCACCTGAACCAGAAATTGCAGTTCCTGGCCGAATCCATCGATGACCTATATCAGGACATGGAGTCCGCCCGGCGCCCTCCGCAAGCTGCCACTCACCCCTTGAACAGCCAGGAACCAGGTGAAGGCCCCTGGCAACAAATCCCGACGATCTTCAAACAGCTGTCACCACGCCAGCTGGACGTCGCCAAGCTGGTCAGCAAGGGCCAGACCAACTACCAGATCGCCTGTGACCTGGGCATCACCGAAAACACGGTCAAGCTCTATGTGTCGCAAGTGCTGCGCCTGACCCATATGAACAACCGCACCCAACTGGCCCTGGCCCTGTCGCCAAACGCCGGCGCCCATCGGCAAACTGCGCACTAGCGACCTGATCACTTCACTGAAGCGGTGCGAGTTGCCCGCGATACAACTGGCGCGGCGGGTGAGTGACGCCGCACCGCTGCCATCGCGGGCAAGCCCGCTCCCACAGGCCTGTGGGGGCCCGCTATTGCAGGAAAGAACTTATTCCTGGCTGGCCTTGCCACCCTCTTTCTGCCCGTAGTACTCGGGGATTTCATGTTTATAACTGTCCAGCCAGCGCTGCAGGCTGAGCTCACGCTCCGCCGGCGTAGCCGTTTGGTGGATGGGCGACTGGACGCTGCCGCTCACTTGCAATTGCAGCCAGTTCTCGGTTTGCTGCTGGGTTCTGGGGGTGGGGCCAGGCTCGATAGCCAGCGCACCCAGCGGCATCAGGGCCAGCAGCACCCCCACACGAATAGATAAAGTCATGGCAAACCTCCAACGCGTTATTTGACGACAGCCACCTGGTTGCTGGCGGTCCTGGCTTGAGCTTTCAAAGCTTGTGCCCGGTACTGGGCATCACTTACCTGTTCGGGTGTCAGGCCCGCGCGGGTTACCAGTTCTGCGGCCTGCTTCCACTGGTCCTGATAAATCAGCAAGGTCACCAGGTTCAATGCCGCCGGAGATTCATCCTGCTTGAGCTCCAGAGCGGTCAAAAACTCGAACCGCGCTTCATCAACCCGCCGTTGATTGAGATAAACCACACCCAGGTCATTGCGGATCTTGGCATCGGTCGGCGCCATTTGTGCCGCACGCTCCAGATGGGTGATCGCCAGGGCGTTGTCACCGTGCCCGGCTGCCAGTTGGCCCAGGCCATGCTCCCCTTCGGCTGCCAGGCACGACCCCAGCAACCCTTGATACAGCGGCCCGGCCTCATCGCGGCCCAACTGGCGATAAATCCGTGCCTTGCGCAGTTGTACCTGCGCCGACCCCTGCGGCAGGTTTTGCAGGTTGGCCAGGCTGGCGTGCAGCTTGCCTTCCTTGGCCATGTCATCGGCCAGGTTCAGTGACAGCTCCTGGTCACCACTCAACTTGGTGCAACTGCCGCCCATGGCCATCCACGGCGGATTACTCTGACCTCCTGTGGCACAGCCGCCCAGCATCAGCAGCCCGCACACGACGATGACAGCTTTCATGTTCATACCCCTGGTCAAGAGAGAAAGGCTCGCGAGATAGCGACAAAACTCGGCCCGGCCAAGACGATCATCAAAGCGGGGAACAGAAACACCATCATCACTACCGACATTTTGGCGGACATCTTGGAGATATATTCCTCCATGCGGGTCAAACGACGGTCATCCAGCAGCTCCTTGAGTGCCTGCAATGACTTCATCGCGCCACCACCCTGCTGAATCAATTGCTGCAGAATCACGCAGGTGTCATTGAACTCGTCTACATCCAGCAGACTCGCGGTTTTGCTCAGTTCCTGATTCAACTCCAGCCCCGAGTCGACCCGGGCCAGAATCACCCGCAACTCACCGGTCAGTACCGGCAGCAGGTGCCGCGCTTCCTGGCTCAACACCCGCAGCGCCTGTTCGACTGCCATGCCCGACTCAAACAGAATGCGCAGCAACGGAATAAAGGTTGAAACTTCGATCGCCACTTCCTGCTGGCGCCTTTTTGCAGCATAGGCCAACAATCGCTTGGGGATCAGATAGCCCAAAGCCAGGGAGAACAGCATCACCACCAGCAGATTGCCCGAACGCGGAAAAAACAGCTCATAGCCCAAGAACACCAGCCCGGCAAAAGCTATCGGGGTGCCAACCTGAAAAGCGGCAAACAGCGAGCGCTGACTGGCGGTGCGCCAGCCGATGCGGTTGAGCAGGGTCTGGGTTTCGCTGTCCATCGACACCGAGCGCTGGCCAAACTTGCTGTTGCCCACCGCCCGCATCCACAGGCTGAGCTTGCCGGGGCCGGTCTTGTCACCATCCAGGCGCTGCATGACCCGTTGCTGGCTCATGCGATCCTGAACCACGTTATTGATCAACAGCGCCATGGCGCCCAGCAGCAACACCACACAAATCAAAAAGGCCATGTCATACGCTCCGTACCATGCGCCACAGCGCCACACTGCCGATTATCTGCATGGCCATTGCGGTAAGGAGCATCTGCTGCCCTCCGCCGTCCTGCCACATCTTGAGCATGTAGCTGGGGTTGGTCACCATAAAGAAACCCACCACAAACACCGGCAACGAGCCCAATACCAGCGCCGTCATCCGGGTTTCACCGGTCATGGCGCGCAACTTGCGCGCCCCCTGCTCACGCTCGCGAATCAGCACGATCAGGTTCTCCAGCAACTCACTGGCATTACCACCGTAGCGATGGTTGACCTTAAGCCCCAGGGCAAACATGCGAAATTCATCACGTTCATAAAGCTCGGCAAAGTCGTTCACTGCCTCGGGCAGGCTCACCCCCATCTGCACGTTGCGCGATACCCGGCTGATACTGCTTTTGAGCGGGTCGCTGGATGCCTCGATCGCGGTCAACACCGCATCGGCCAAGGTGCGTCCGGCCTTGAGGCTGCGCACGCAGTGATCGAGCAGCAATGGCAGTTGCTCAACCATGCGCCGAACCCGGCGGTGGTAACGCCAGCTGACAAAGAGTTTGAGCAGCACCGGCGGCAACACCAGCAACGCGAGCAAGAACACCCAGCCACCGATCAGGCCCGCCACAATCACCGCAGCGGCCCATAGCGACAGCCACAAACCCAGACGCTCTGAAGGGCGCCCCAGGCCTGCCTGCAAAAAAGCCCGGTCCAGCCAGGCCACGCCCTGGGCTTTCTCCAGCAACTGCGGCTGGCCTTCACCCAGACGCTCCAGCACACGGCCCGTGGTCGGGTCGGTCAGGGCGCGATACACCAGATTCAGCGATAGCGCGAACATCAGGAAACTGATGGTAAAAAGCAGTAAGGCCGGGTTCATATGCAGTGCCTCAGCCGTGGGCGTTCAGGACGGGGTCACGACGCAACTTGTCGCTTGCCGGGTTCAAGGCCTCGCGCATAAAACCAAAGCCGGTGCGCTTGTCGAGACGGAACAGGGTGTTGGTCACATACACATCGTCACGCACCCCCACCACCTCCAGCACTTCACTGACGCAACGGCGGCCATCGGGCATGCGCGTCAGCTGGATAATCACGTCCAGTGCGGCGCAGATCATCTGGCGCAAGGTTTTCTCCGCCACCGTACGCCCGGTCAAACCCACCAGGGTTTCCAGTCGCAGCAGGGCATCCTGTGCGGTGTTGGCGTGGACGGTGCTCATGGAACCATCGTGACCGGTGTTCATCGCGGTCAATACATCGAGCACTTCCACACCGCGGATCTCGCCGAGAATGATGCGGTCCGGACGCATCCGCAGGGCGTTGCGGATCAGGTCGCTGGATTTCACCTCACCATGCCCTTCGGCATTGGGCGGGCGGGTTTCAAGGCGCACCACATGAGGGTGGCCCAACTGCAATTCAGCCACGTCCTCGATGGTGACCAGGCGCTCATGGGGGTTGATCAACTGGCTGAGGATGTTGAGCAGCGTGGTTTTACCGGTACCGGTACCGCCGCTGATCAGGATGTTGCAGCGCTTGCCCACCGCCTCCTGGAAGAATTCAAAGATTGCCTGGTCGATGGTCTGCATGGCCACCAGGTCGCTGCTTTGCAGCATGTCCTTGCGAAATTTCCGGATCGACAGGCACGGGCCATCCAGGGCAATGGGCGGAATGATGGCGTTGACCCGGCTGCCATCGGGCAGGCGCGCATCGACCATCGGCGAGGACTCATCCAGACGCCGCCCCAGGGGCGCCAGAATGCGCTGCATCACCCGTTCCACATGATGGTCATCGATAAAGCGCAGATCGCTCTGGCTAAGTCGACCCTCGCGTTCGACAAACACCCGATGGGGGCCGTTGACCAGAATTTCAGTCACGGCCGGGTCGCGCAGCAGCACTTCGAGGGGGCCGAATCCGGTCAGTTCGTCGACGATCTCCTCGGCCAGACGCTCCATCTCATAACGGGAAATAGCCAGATGCAGGCGCGACACATACTCGGCTACCCGCTCGGTAACAAACTGGGCCAAAGACACCCGGGAACCTTCCAGCAGGTTTTTTCCGGTCTCTTCAATGGCATCGATGATATAGCGGTGCAGCACCAGTTTCAGGCCGTCATGGTCCGCACGACCATCCTTGTACAGGCCTGAGCCAAACAGCTGTTCATTGCTCATTTGGCCCCCCACAGGCGGTTCAGGTTCAGCCAGGTACCCGATTTGGAAGTCGCTTGCTCAGGCACCTGTGAACGCAAGACCAACCGTTCACCGAGTTTTTTCAAAGCCTGGCTCAGGGCTTCGCGCGGGGCCAGGTCAAACAGGGTGGTGGCCTGATTCTTGGCATTGATGCGCAGCTCCGGGCTGGGTGGGAGTGTTGTCAGCACCGGCAGGCCAAAGCTTTTACCCAGGGCATCGGCATTGGGAGCAACGCCACTCATATAGCGGTCGATCAACAAGCCCGTATGCTCGAACTTCATGCCCTTGGCCCGCCAGCGGCTGAGTACGTCGAGATTGCGGCGGCAATCGAGCACGCTTTGGTCGGTGTACCACAGCAGGCTGTCGCAATGGGTGGCAAAGGTACGCAGCGCTTCACTGTCAGGCTGACCGGTGAGGTTGACCACAATATGCTGGAAGTGCTGACGCAAGGCACTGAGCAACATATACAGTTCGGCGGCACTGGTTTGCTCCAGCGGTTCGTCACTGTCACTGTGGGCCAACACCCGCAAGCCACTGGCAGTCTTGGTAAAGGCACTGTCAATCAAGGTGCTGTCCAGGCGCCGCAAATGACGCAGGGCATCACCGAAAAAGAACGAGCTTTCCAGGCCCAGCACGGCCAGGCCATCACCACGGGGCACGCCCAGGTCCAGAAACAGGGTTTTTTGATCGTGCTTTTGCACCACCAGCCCCAAGTGGCTGGCCAGCAATGCACCATCGGCATTGCATTGCGCACTGAACAACACGCTCAGACCACCCAACTGGGCATTCGGTGCTACAGGTGGCAGGCGCTTGCTCAGGCGCCGTACCAGCCCCGCCACTTCACTGGAGCGCGAACCGTAGGCCACAAAGTCCCTCGCCCCGGCGCGCATGGCATTGAGTACCAGCTGGTTATCCATACCGTCGCCCAGGGCAACGATGGCCAACATGGGCTTGGCTTCCAGAGCACCTTCAATCAGCGCGCACTGGTTGACTACCTTGTCCCGATCCAAGCCCACAAATATCAGGCCGGCAAACGTCACATCAACCAGGGCCAGCAGTTCATCCAGGCTACTTGTGCCTGCACCCACCACTTGACCCAACGGCGCTAATGCTCCCTGCAGCCACTCAAGATCGGTGTTGTTGCGCGTCAGCGCGAGAAATGTCTGGCTTAGGCTTTGGCTCATTGAGATAACCCGCTACGGCTATTGAATTTGCCGTTCTCCAGGAAATACAGGCGATACCAGTTAGGGTCGTAATTGCGCAATTGCTCCCCGGGCATCGTCGGCAGTGCCGCATTGGCAGCCAGTGGCTGGACCAGATGCGGGGTGACGATCATCAGCAGTTCTTTCTCTTCACGACTGATATTGGAGTCGCGGAAAAAAGCGCCAAGAATCGGAATGTCGCCCAGCCCCGGGAATTTGTTGACCTGGGAGCTGTTGCGCGAACTGATCAAGCCACTGATCACAAAACTTTCGCCGTCGGCCAGTGAGATGCTGGTATCGGTGCGTCGAACCGTCAGGCCCGGTACCAGGGTGCCGGCGATATTCACCGCGTTGGTGTAGTCCAGCTCACTGACTTCGGGGGCCACCTTGAGCATGATGCGATCACGCCCCACCACGGTCGGGGTCAGCGTGAGGCGGATACCGAACTCCTTGTACTCGATCGACACGTTATCGCTGCCGCTGCTGGGCACCGGGATTGGCACTTCACCACCGGCCAGAAAGGTTGCACTCTGCCCGCTCATGGCCACGAGGCTGGGACGCGCCAGGGTGTAGGCAAAGCCGCTGCCTTCCAGGGCATTGATCATGGCCCTGACCTTGCCGCCGCCAAAGCCGATGTTGAAATACTTGGCGTTGGCCACCGGACCACCGGTGATGATCCCTTCAGCGGTGCTGAGGAATGAGCCCGGCGAGCCGAACAGGAAGTTGCTGCCCATACCGAAGATCGAGGTACTGGCTTCCTGCAGTTTGGTGCGACTGACTTCGACAAAGCGGATATCGGTTTGCACCTGCACCGGCAAGGTCGGGTCTTCGGAGGGCGGCAACGTCGTACCGGTCAGCCCCGAGGCGGCCTTGCCCTTGACGAAAAGCATGGTTTGGTGCGGCTCTTTCGAGCAGGCACTCCAGACCATCAGGCTGGTGGTGCCCGAGGCAATACCAGTGAGCAAAAAAGCGTTTGGCCCATTGGAGCGAATATCGGCAATGGTGGGGTCGCCCACGGCAATGCGCGAGATATTCACCGGAAAGCCCATGGCCTTCTGGGCCCCCTGGGCCACTTCCAATACCGAAGGCAATGCGTTGAATGCCGCGCAGTTTTCGCCTGCGGCCAAGGCCATCTCCAGGGGCAAGCTGCTCAGCAGCAGCGTCCAGAAAGCGCGTTTATAAAGTGGAGGGCAACGGTGGCTCATGTTGGTTTTCCTTTCAGATAAGGATTTTTATTGGGCCTACTGCTGAGCCGTTTGATTGCCGCGGATCACTTCAATACCGCGTACCCGAGGGGCGACAGCGGGATTGCTGCTGACTGGCACTCTTGCCGGACTGGCCATGGCTAACTGGTTAAATTGATAAAGACTGCGCTTGGCATTATCAAGATTAGTCGCAGATTCCTGCTCGCCCGCCCAATATTTGCTCAAACGTTGCTCGTCGGCACTGCGCACGGCCAGGCGCAGGGTGCCTGCCTGGGTCGCCAGCATCAGTTGATTGAGAAGCTGCTCGGGAACCGCCAGGACTGCGGATCGCGCATTGATGCGGCTTTGTTCTTGCTTGAGCGCTTCCTCGGCATTTTTCGGCTGGCTGGCCAACTTGCCATCGCTGGTCAAGCCTAGCTCCCCCCCCACGCTCAGCACCCGCACGGCCGGCAATACCACCTGGGCAGACTGCTGAGGGTTGCCACTGTCCTGACGCAAAAACAACAGGATATCGACGTAATCACCAGGGCTGAGCTGCCCACCCGCAGCGGACACCTCGTCAATCATGACCCCCAGTGCGCGCTCATCCGGGCGAATCATGCGAGCCAGCGGCCCGCCCACGTCAAAGCTTTGATCACTGAGCCAGGTGCCTGCACTCAGGCTGCGCCACGGGGTGCGGCCCACCGCCTGATCGATGGCAGTCAGGCTGCCAGCGGGGGCGGTACGGAGTTTTTCCAGGGTCAGGTCATCTGCCGTCAAGGCCACATTCGGGGGGACATCGCGAACCAGTACCACCACCGCCTGGCGGGTTTTGTCTTCAACGGCCGCCACACCTTGTTCTACAGACTGAGCCACCGGAACTTCGGCGACCGGCTGCTGTCGACTCAATACCAGCCCCCAGTAACCGGCGGCAATTGCCCCGACAAACAAAATGGCGGCCAATATCAGACTGCGTCGATTGTTCATGCACAAACTCCCTTTATCACTGCGCACTGCAGACTAAAAAACCCATTCACAATCAGGCAGCTACGAACCTTTAATGCGTTTGAAACCAATCGCTATTTAAAAATAGCTCAGGTAAATCAAAATGCCATTAGCGAACTAAAAAATCTCTAATCAATTGTGAATAGTTTGATTTGACACGCATTTTTTAAATAGTCATTTGGATTAATACTTTGTGATTATTCCAATGACACAGTTGTGGGAAAGTCATTTATTGCCAATGCTGTGACTGCAGGTGGGAATCACCCTGCACCCAAGTTACGCAGTGCCCGCCCCGGCGCACTAAGGAGAAGTCAGATGATATTAAATACTGTTCTGAAAGTGTATGTACCTGCCCAGGTATTTGTAGCGCGCCAAGCCAAGTTGTTTGCAAAACGGACCGAAGGCGCTTCGGGTATTGAATATGCAATTATTGCAGCGATGGTGGCGGTGGTGATTGCGGTGATTTCGCCTGACGTGCAATTAGCAGTAACTAATATATTCACAAAACTCAAAGACGGATTAAAAACAGCTTAAGGCAGGAACTCAATTCATTAGTTTTTTAGAGTAATTAACATGCCCCTCTCCCCACCACGCCAACAGCTTCTCCTGGTGGATGACGAAGAGGACGCACTGCTGGAGTTGGCTGAGCTGCTGGAGGGCGAGGGCTTTTGTTGCTATACGGCAACTTCAGTCAAACTCGCCCTTTCGCAGTTGACCCAACATCCGGATATTGCGCTGGTCATCACCGACCTGCGCATGCCGGAAGAGAGCGGTATTGCGCTGATCAAGCGCCTGCGCGAGCACACATCGCGCCAGCATTTGCCGGTGATTGTCATTTCCGGGCACGCCGATATGGACGATGTAAGCGACCTTCTGCGCCTGCAGGTGCTGGACCTGTTTCGCAAACCCATCTACCACGTGCGCCTGCTCGACACCCTCGAAAACCTCTTTCCACAGCCCACACACTTACACCTGGCAAGAACTTGACCCCCATACTATAAAAGCCCGCCCCCCTGACTTGGGGAGGCGGGCTTTTACGGTCACACACTACAACTGATAACTAAAACTCAATGTATATCGCGGCCGGCGATTAAAACTGTCCAGCGCTATATCCGACATGGGCTTGGCAACTTCCAGGGCAACGTTGTAATAGCGCTTGTCACCAAAACGCAAGCCCAGTGCTGCCGAAGACATATCCGAACCTTTTAGCGGCAACTCGTTGTACCAGACTTTGGCCCTGTCCACGACGGCATAGGGTTGCAGCAACTTGACCCATTCACCCTCGCGATTGAAGCTGTAGTTAAGTTCGTATGCTGCCCCCCAGCCCTTGTCGCCGGATGCCTGATCGTCCGGGTAGCCGCGACCGAAGTTCTGCCCGCCAAATACCGCCCTTTCGCTGTCAGGCAGGGTGTCGTCACTCCAGTAAAGAGCGCCCGATATCACCCCCTGCCAATTGTCGAAGTAGCCGTTACTCTGCACGCCCGACAGACGCAAACGGAAGAAGTCCAGATCGTACTGCGTGCCGGTCAGGTTGGTCTCGCTCTTGGCACCCATGCCATCTATGCCCTGGTACAAGCCGGCACTGACGATGCGCAGTTGTTTGGCATCGGACTTGCGCCAGTCGCCCTCAAACGCCAGTGCCCGCACGTTGGTTTTGTCACTGATGGTCTGCCCGTAGCCGACGATCTCGTAGTCAGTCTTGTCATTGACCCCGTAGAAACGCGCGGCGGCGCTGAGCCATTGATCCGGAGCAGCAATCAGTGGATGGCTGATACCGATCGAAAAGCGGTCATTCTCGCGATGGGGCTTGAGTTCAAAACCGTCGCTGGTGACGATACTGGTACTTGGATCACTGCGATAACTGGAACCAAACAGGTTCAACTGCGTGCCTTCCGCGTTGAGGTACTGGCTGTAATCAAGGCGGTAGTAGTGCTCCTTGTCATTGCCCGGGGGAAACAACCCGCTCAGGGTCAATTGTTCGGCCATGGCCGTTTGCGAATTGCTGCTGGCCGCCAGCAGCGCCTGGGTGCTGCTGCGATTGCCTTCGACCAGGCTCATGCTGGTGGTGAAGGGCTTGCGGCTGGCACTGATACTCAGCGTCGATGCACCATCGGTGGTGCCGGGTGGTGGCACTTGCGCCTCCAGGGTGACGCCGGGGATGCGGCTCAACAGCGTGCTGTAGCGGTTGAACGTCTTGCGGGTCAGCGGGCGTTCGCCCTTGAGCTTATCGACCAGCTCATCCACAAACCCTTTGACCCGCCCGATATCGCCGTCAACCTTGTACTCGCTGATATAGCCTTCAACCAGCACCACACGCACCAGGCCCTGGTCGAAGTTCTGCTGAGGCAAAAACGCATAGGACAATAAATAGCCATCGTCCTGGTAACGCTTGGTGATCTTGCGTGTGGCCTCGATCAGTTCGGCCAGGGTGATTTCATGGCCCAGCAGCGGTTTGTACACCGCCCCCAGCTCTGGCAACGGATAGATCGTGCCACCTTCGATCTGCAACTTGCGAATGGTCAGGCGGGTACCCATTTCCAGTGGCCGGGGTTGTGCAGCCGCCGGCTTGGGTAGCTCCAGCGCAGGCGCCGCAGGGCGATAGGCATCCACCGGCAGGTTGGGCGTGGGCAGGGTTTGCATGCTGTCATTGCTGTTGAGAAAACGCGGAAGGGTCTCGGCACCCGCATACGGGGCCAGAGCCAACAACAAAAAGGGAACGCAATTACGCATAGGACACTCCATGTTCAACTACGGCGACATAACGAGGGGCTTTATTTTTAGAATGCTTTGCAAAGCGGCCCGAGCATCAGTCCTACAATCTGCACATGAAAAAAGACGAGAGACTCATCTGAATCTCTCGTCCCAACCAAGCGTAGGCGCTGTAGGTAAGGCCGTCGAACCGGCCAGGTGCAATATTCTTCAGTTATTTCTTGCCCAAGTTGCCCAGCCCGCCAACCACGCCCCCAAGTACCCCGCCCAGACCGCCTGTACCAGCGCCCGCGGCTCCTGCTGTTGTATCGGCAGTGTTGTTGACTGAGTCCACTTTGACACCCAGCAAGCCGCCAAGACCACCAACTACCCCACCGACGACACCGCCAACACCACCGACTGCACCTGCACCTGCACCTGCACTTGCACCTGTAGTGTCAGCACCAGCTCCGACACTGCCGCCAGTGCTTGCCCCCACACCCAGACCGCCCAGCAGACCGCCAACCCCGGCGCCTACACCAGCGCCTGCACCGGCCCCCGCACCTGCGCTCACACCACCTGTACTAACCCCGGCACCGGCACCTACACCGGCCCCGGCGCTTGCGCCCACACCCAGCCCGCCCAGCAGACCACCCAGCCCTGTCCCGGTACCAGTACCAGTACCGCTGCCTGTGGAGCCCGCTGCCGGATTCACGTAGCCGCCAGCCTTGTCAACCGCACCGCCTACACCGGTCAGCACACCACCCACCAGAGAAGTCACCGGGTTGTCGCCGCCGGTAGCTGTCACCTTGTCGCCGAGGCCGCTCACGGTGCCGCCTACTTTGTTCAGCAGACCGTCTACCGGTGCCCCCAGCCCTGTGGTGGTACCCACTTTGCCCGTGACGTTCTCGACCAGGGAAATCACCGGCACCAGCACCTTGTCATTTACGCCGCCGGTCAAGGCGCCCAGCTTGCCACTGCTCACATCGGTGGTCAGGGTATTGCCGATCATGGTCACCGTGGTGCCCACTTTGTTGACCAGCCCGCCCGTGGTATCAGTCACCTTGCCAACCACGCCACCCACCAGCGGAATCTGGCTGATCGGGGTGTTGTCCACCACGGTGCTCAGACCGGTACCCACTGACGAAACGCCTTTGCCTACATCACCAACCGCGTTGGTAACACCACCGACAGTCAGGCCGAGGGAGTTCTTGTCGGTACCCAGCGAGCCCAGGCCACCAGTAATGCCATCTGTTACGGAGGTCACGGCATTGCCGGTATTGGTCACCAGGCCGCCAGCCACGGTACCGACCACAGGCACGGTGCTCAGGGTGCCACCAACCCCGCTGACCGTGGTGCCCACGCCGCCAAGGGCGCTGCCGACCTGACCTGCGACCTGACCTGTAACCAGAGGAGTTGTGCCTGTACCGCCTGTACCGCCGGTGCCGCCTGTGCCTCCGCCAGTGCCGCCACCGGTTCCACCGCCAGTTCCACCGCCTGTACCACCACCAGTACCGCCGCCTGTACCACCACCAGTTCCACCGCCAGTACCGCCGTCTGTACCACCACCAGTTCCACCGCCAGTGCCGCCGTCTGTACCACCACCGGTACCGCCGCCAGTGCCGCCGTCTGTGCCACCGCCTGTACCACCGTCAGTCCCGCCGTCAGTGCCACCGCCAGTACCTGCGTCAGTACCGGTATCACTGCTGGCTACATAGCTCTTGTGGCCGCCACCGCCGCCGCTGCAGCCAGCCAGGCTGACAGTCATGACCAAGAGGAGCGCTGTGCTGGTTTTCAGAAAAAGTTGAGTATTCATGATTAAGTCCCTTGCACCTGTTATGCCTGAGTTCGAAGTTCCCTGCTCTGTGTCGGGGATACGTTCGTCCGTTGGGTACATAACAACGCCGCGGGCCTTATCAAACAATTCACAACTTGGTATTAACCCCTTATATAAAACACCTTGCCCCCTTCTTGATGATTAATACTTTGGTTTAAACGCCAGTAAAAAAAACCATATATATCAACGCCATTACTTCCCCGAAAAAACACTGCCAGCAGCGACTCTACTTTAGGTATAAGCATAATTGACGGGTTTCAAGTTGATATTCTGTGCGTAAAACAGGCACAAAGAGGGGCTGTTATTCCACCACACTGAACTCGACACGGGCAGTCTGCCCGCTTTCATCGAGCACGCTCAGCTCATAACGCCCCGGTAGTTCCAGGCTGGTGTTGAATACCTCTGGTTGTGCACTGTCGCCCAGCGGCGCGCCATTGATAAACCACCAGCGCCGACCTTCACCGCCCAAGGCCGATAGCGCCAGGCGCAACATCGCCTGGCTGGCAGCAGGACGGCGCAGTCGGTCGCCGTCACGTACACCGACAATCGACAGCGGGGTCAGCGCACTCAAGGCCGGTGGCGGGCATTGTGTGGAAGCCTCAGGCAACCGCGCTTCACGTCGCTCTACCCGGGGTAGCCACGGCTCAAGGGGGGCTGGCCACAATGCCACCTCGTGTTGTTGCCCGTCGGCGCATTGCGGGCCAACACGCAAGCCTTGCGGATTGACCCGGATGATTTCGCGCAGGCCCACACCCAGAGGTTGATCCGCCGCCAGCAAGGTCGGCGGCGTGGTGTGATCCAGGGTCCAGGCAAACCGCTGGCGACGACAATTGGCATCGCTCTTGTTCATGGGCTGCCCCAATGGCCAGCAAATCGCTGCCACCCCAACACTGTCCGGCACCGCCTGTACTGGCGCGACAATGCCACGCTGGTTGTCGCGGTTGCTCAATACGTCGTGGACTTGCAGCATCAAGGGAGCCGCCGACGCCAGGCCGAACTGCCCCGGCACGGGGGTTCCATCCGGGCGACCGATCCACACACCGATCAGGTAACGCGGCCCAACACCGACCGCCAGCGCATCGCGAAAGCCATAACTGGTACCGGTCTTCCAGGCCAGTTGCGGGCGCAGCACCAGGTCGGCATGGGGGTCGCGGTCAGGGCGCGCCTGCCCGCTGAGGATGCGCCGTATCACCCATGCCGCCCCCGGCGACAGCATGCGCCGCTCGCGCAGTTCGTCGTCGGGTTGCAGCCGCAGGTTGGCGCTGCGCCCTTCACGTGCCAGGGCGCTGTAACCGCTGACCAGATCTTCCAGACGGCTGCCGGCGCCGCCCAGAATCAGCGCCAGATTGGGCTCGGCCAGTGCTGGCAAACTCAAGGGCACGCCACCGTTGCGCATATCGGCGGCAAAACGCTTGGGCCCATAGGCTTCAAGCAGTTGTACGGCGGGCAAGTTGAGCGAAGTGACCAGCGCGGCACTGGCCGATACCGGCCCGCTGAATCCCATGGAGAAGTTGCCCGGACGATAGTCGCCATAACGCCGCGGCACATCCTGCAGCAGCGATTCAGAGTGAATCAGCCCAGCATCCATGGCCATGCCGTACAAAAACGGCTTGAGGGTCGAGCCCGGCGAGCGCATGGCGGTGATCATGTCGACATGGCCAAAGCGGCGTGCATCGTTGATGTCCACCGACCCCAGATAGGCGCGTACGGCCATGTTTTCGGTTTCGACCACCACAATGGCCGCCGAGGTGTGATCGGGCAAACGGGCGCGCCAGCCCAGCAGCAAGTCTTCGAGGCGACGCTGCAAACTGGCGTCGATCATGGTACGGATCAGTGGCGGGCTGCCGGGGCGGTTAAGGCGTCGCGCCAGCAAGGGTGCAAGGCTCGGTTCAAGGCGCGGTGCCAGCAGCAGCGGCTCCTCCAGAGCTTCATCCACCGCCGGCTGTGGCCACACCCGGTACTCGGCCAGGCGACGCAGCACCTTGTCCCGAGCCACTTGTGCGCGTTGCGGGTGACGGTCGGGGCGCAAGCGGCTCGGCGCTTGTGGCAACACGGCGAGCAGGGCTGCCTCTGACCGGGTGAGCTGTTGCGGCGCTTTGCCCAGATAGGCCCAACTGGCCGCAGCAACACCCTGCAGGGTACCGCCAAATGGCGCGCGATTGAGGTACAGCTCAAGAATCTGCGGCTTGCTCAGATGCCATTCCAGCTGAGCGGTGCGCCATAGCTGACGCAATTTGCCAGGCAACGTCCGCTCATGGGGATCGAGCAGGCGTGCAACCTGCATCGACAACGTGCTACCGCCTGATAACACCCGCCCGCCGCTAAGGTTTTGCCAGGCCGCACGGCCCAGCGCCAGCGGGTTGACCCCGGGGTGTTGAAAGAACCAGCGGTCCTCGTAGGTCAGCAAGGCATCCAGGTACAGCGGCGACACGTCTTCGACATGCACCGGGTAGCGCCACACACCGTTGGCATCGGCAAAGCGCCACAGTGGCGTGCCGTCTTCGGCCAGGACAACGCGGGCCTGGTCATCCTTGGGCAACGGCAGCGGCCAGATCCTGTCAGCCAGCCACAGCAACGTACACAGCGCCAGCAGGCCGCCAGCCGTCCAACCCAGTAATTTTTTGATCCCTGGCCCCACTCAAACTCACTCGCTACGCAACTTGCACCATGAATGGATGCCTAATGTGTATATCTGGCACAGTGGCCACCTTACTCATCGGAACCTGACCATGCACGTCGAAAGTTTTATTGGAAATCTTGGCCTGTGGCTGGGCACGCTGGTGCGTTTTATCGTCGAGACCCTGAACGGCCTGTTCGGCACCATCACTGAGGCAGGCAGCAACTTTGTCGACGGCATGGCCCGGGCGTTGGGCATGGACACCTCGATCATCAGCATTGCGGTGTTGATCATCGGCCTGTTGTTTTTGTACAACGCCGTGCGCGCCTTTATCCGCGCCTCGATCATCGGCGGTGTGATCTGGCTGGTGCTGGGGCTGTGGCTCTTGAGCTGGATCATCAGTTGAGCTCTTACTCCTGTGGGAGCGATGCGCCAAACCTGTAGCCGCTTTAGCCGCTGTGGCGGTTTAAGCGGTACATCGGGTACATATCCGGCATTCGCGTTTAACCGGGATATCGGTTTCGCCCTTACAGCGAGTCCCTTTTTGAAGGACCAAAAAGGAACCAAAAAGTCCTCGCCCTACCATACGGCCGACTCGCCAAGGCTCGCCGGTTCCCTCTCTCCGGCACTGTTATGGGAGCGGGCTTGCCCGGCTCCCACACAGAAAATATGTCGGTCGCAGATCCTGCATTCAAACAGGCCGGCCGGTCGGCCGCCTCGACGGCTGTTGATCTACCCGCCCCATCGGGAGGCCGAGTGGAGGTTCTGCGCAGTGGGCCTCCCGGCATGGATGCCGGGAGAGCCGCGATGGGCCATGGATGGCCCGTGGCGGCGTGCCCACGGAGCGGGACCGGAGTGAGGGAACCTGAGCGCAGCGAAGGCCGGACGCCAGGGGCAAGCCTTTTTGGTTACTTTTTCGGCGTCTGGAAAAAGTGACTCGCCGTAAGGGCGAAACCAATATCCCGGTCAAACGCGAATGCCGGATATGTACCCCATACACCAGTTAAACCCAAAGGCGGTCGCTGCACTCCTCAGCGACCACACGCCTAACGCCCCTTGATCACCATCTCCCCCACCGCATCCCCCACGGCCTGCCAGTTGGGCCGGTACATCGACTCCACTTGCGGCGGCGGCACCCGATAGGTACCTGGTGTCACTGCACGGGCCAGGTACAGCAGGTGCGTAGTGCCGTAGCCATCCAGTTTGACTGCCGCCACATAACGATCATCCCGATACTCCTGATGCTGCACGCTGGCGTTCTGCATCGACTCGCGCCATTGCTTCACTTGAGTACTGGCGTTTTCAAGGCTGGCCGTGCTCTGCCCCAGGTTCTGGTTTTCCAGCTCCAGGCCTGCCGGCAGCAAATCCACCACCAGCGCATCAGGCACTTGCTGCTTGGCCGTCACGGCCAGATGCACCAGCACCAGATCACCACTTTTCAGCGCCTTGAGATCCAGCGGCTCACCGTTCATACCCAGGTAGTCGCGGCGAATGCTCATGTTTTCGCCGCCCGCCGCCGGGGCGTGCTGTGGATAACCCGAAATCGTCAGCTGTTGATAAATCGGCGCGCTGCCTGCGTTACGCAGGCTCAGGGGCGAAGCTAGCAGCGGCCCGTCGAGCTTGAGCCCTGAGCGGGCGTTGTTCAGCTCGCGGGTCTGATCGCCACTGGTGAGTTGCGCACTCCAGCTGGCCTCAGGCTTGCCCAGCAAATCGCGACCGGCGAGGAACAGTGAATTGCGTTCCTGGGTCGACAGCCACTGACTCGCCGCCAGTTGATCGGACAGGTCGAACAGTCGCTGTTCACGCTGACCACTCATCAGGTTGTTCTCTTCCAGCAAGGCCAGAATCAACGCCTGATCGCGCAGCGGGCTGCCGTAGTCGCCCAGCCATTGATCAGCCTTGCGCTTCGCCGCCAACCCCGCCACCAACGCTTGATCGGCGCGCGGTTGATCGCCCATTTTCTGCAGGGCAATGGCCAACTGCACCAGAGGCAAACCGGAACGGGCATCGCTGCGGCGCTCAAAAATGCTGCGCAGCGCACCCAGCGGCGCCTGTTGGCTTCGGGCCAGGACCAGCGCTGCATAGGCCTGTACGGCAAAGCGGGTGTGGTCGAGGTTGTCGCTGTAGTCGGCCTCGATCAGGTTGCGTTCCTGCACATAACGCAGCAACCGCTCGCTGGCCTTTTTCAGCGCCTCGGGAGGTACCGCGTAGCCTTGATCGCGGGCGCGCAGCAGGAAGTCGGTGATATAGGCTGTGAGCCAGTACTCTTCCTGACCGTCCGCGCCCCACAGGCCAAAACTGCCGTTGTAGCGCTGCATGCCCAGCAGGCGCTCGATACCCAACTCGATTTTGCGTTTGCGCTCGGTGTCCGGCTCGCCTTCAAGGCCCAGGCGTTTGAGCAGGGCTGCATCGGCATACAGAGCCGGGTACAGGCCGCTGGTGGTTTGCTCGGAACAGCCATACGGGTAAGCCTTGAGCGCACGAATCTGCTCGCCAAGATTCAGCGGCGGGCGGCTCGACAAGCTGAGCAAGGCTTCACGCCCGGCCGGTTCAAAGGCTTGCAGCTCGCCCTCGGGCAGGCTCCAGGGCTGGTCGTTGAGCACAGCACGGTAATGCTTTAGCAATGCTGGATACGCCGGGCGCACCCCCAACGTCCATTCGCGGGTGAACGGCGCCAGGGTTTCACCCGGCAGGTCCAGACCATTGACCGTCACCTTGACCACACCGGTGCCATACCCGCCCAGCGCCTTGACCGGAACCTGCAAGGTACTGCGCTGGCCGGGGCTGAGTGTCAGGTTCTGTGTCGCGTCACCCAACAGGCTCAGTTGCCCCTCGGTGTTAAGGTTCACGTGCAGCGTTTGCGGCTTGTCGGTGAGGTTGGACAGGTCCAGCGCCAGCCGCGTCTCGTCGCCACCGGCCAGAAAGCGCGGCGCAGCCAGCTCGGCCACCAATGGTGCTGCGACCACGGTTCTGGCCTCGGCCATGCCGTAGCGATCGTCGGTCCAGGCTTGTGCCATCAAGCGCAACTCGCCGTTGAAGTCAGGGATATCCACACTGACTTCACCTTCGCCCTGCTCGTTGAGCGTCACCGGTGCACTTTGCAGCGCCACGATGGTGACACTGGAGGCAGGTCGCTTGCCGCCCTTGGCCAGTGCCGCATCGCCACCGAACGCCAGGCTGGCCAGACGGCCCTGCCCGGCCTCAATCAACTGCCCGTAAATATCCAGCTGATCCGCCCCATAGGCCTTGCGCCCGAACAGGCTGGCGAACGGGTCGGGGGTCGGGTACTCAGTGATATTGAGCACGCCCACATCCACGGCAGCCAGCAGTACATGGGCCTGTTTGGGAATGCTGCCATCGGCATTTTTAGCAGAGAGCTTCACCGTCAGAGGTTGCTTGGGACGCATTTTTTCAGGGGCATCCAGCGTAAGAGCCAACTTGCGCTGGCTGCGATCGATGGGCAGGTGCAGCACCCCTACAGCACGCTTGGGAGTGATATTGGTCTTGCGCTCACCGGGGCGGATCACCAGTGCACTGATATACAGGTCATGCCGGGCCCAGCTCGGATCGAGTCTGATTTCGTAGGCCTTGCCCTCGGCCGGCACTTCGATTTCCTGCCACCACAACGGGCCATCGCTGCCTTCAACCAGCAAGTAGCCCTTGCCAGCCGCAGGTGGTGTGACCGTGACCTTGGCCGTATCGCCATCGGCATAAGCGGCCTTGTCCAGCGCCAGCTTGACCTGGTCGGGGCGCACGGCACCGCCTTCGGCGTTGTCCTGGGCACGATAACCGGCCCAGAAACGCAGGCTGCTGATCAAGCCGGTTTGCGGGTCTTCAACCTCTACGCGGTAAGGGCCCCACTCCACCGGAAAGCTGACCTTGGCGGTTTCGCCCGCCTTGAGGCTGAGGGTCTCTTCGTTGAGGTTCAGAAACTTCTCGTTGTAGTGATAACTCCAGCCGTCGTTGTCCGAGTAGTTCCAGTAGTAATCGCGGCGTTCGCGTACCAGGCGCACCTTGAGGTTGTCGGCTGCCAGCTTGTTGCCCTGGCTGTCGGCAACCAGCAGTTCGAACTCAACCGGGCCGTCGCCATCGGTTTCAGCGCCGTCAAACAGGCCGCGCAGCCCCGGCAGACGGTCTGCCGGCCATACCGGCTGCACCAGGCGTCGGGTAATCGGGCGCCCGCCCGACTCCTGCAAACTGGTCTGCACAATCAGTTGCAGCGGCGATTTGGCATCGCTCCACTGGCTGTCGATGCTGAGGGTTTGCTTGCCATCGGCGTTGAGCACGCTTTCGTCCAGCTCCAGATCCTGGGTCAGCTCCGGTTCTGTCACCGAACCGAACTGATAGCCCGGCAAGGCACTGACCGCCTCGCGCAATGGCCGCACATAGACCTGCCCGCTCAAGCGGTTACCGGCTGCCGGAGCACCGTACAGGTAACGCCCCGCAACCTGGATTTCAGCGGTTTGCTCGGGGCTCAGCGGGGTATCGCTGCCCTTGAGTTCAAGTGCCATGCGCTCGGGTAAAAAGTCCTCGACCAAAAACTCGTACAGCTGCGGCTTGCCGTCACCAAAGTCGAACACCAGCTGCCAGCGCCCGGTCGGCGCTTCGGCGGCCAGTTGCAGCGGGTACTGATACAGACCGGAAGCATCCGGCGTCCAGACGAACTTGCGGCTCACCTGCTCGTCCGGGCGCCGCACCTCGACGCTGACCGGCTGTGGCTTGACCGGGTTGCCGTCGCGGTCGCGCAGCAAGGCATTGAGCAGCACGGTTTCGCCGGGGCGATACAGATCACGGGGGCCAAATACAAAGAACTGCAACGGATGCGCCTGCGGGCCGCCGATATCGAATTCGGCCAGATCCAGCGCCGCCGTGTTCAAGCGCAACAGGCTGGTCTGGTCGCCCTGGCGCGCCAGCAGCACTTCGGCCTTGGGTGGCAAGGCCAGCTCGGCATGCCCGTCCTTGCCCGTCTTGCCCTGGCCAAGCATCTTGCCCTTGCCATCAAGCAACTCGAGATCGATGCCGCTCAGTGCACTGCCACCTTCCAGGGCCTGTGTGAACACATCCAGGCGCTTTTGGTAGCGATGCACCGAAAGTCCGATATCGCTGAGGGTAAACAAGGTGGCTGGGGTCGAATAGTTGTAACTGCCGGAGGCGGTCATCACCGCCAGATAAACTCCCGGCTGCTGCAAGGGCTTGATCCCGGCCGTGGGCAGGATCAGGGTTTCGCGGGTATTGCGCGCCGGGTTCAAGTCAAAACGGCCGCTGTAAACCAGATCGGCCATATTCAGCAGATCCCTGGCTTCGTAGCTTTGCAGGCTGCTGTTGCGCCCCCACTGGCTGAGAAACGCCGGCAGCGACTCGGGTTTGACCCGAAAGAACTCGACATCGACCTTGTCGACGTTCAGCGCGATCACCGGCAGACCTTCGGCCAGGCGCGTGGGCAGCAGGTTGCCACGGCTGGCGAAGCCGACCGTGGGTTGCAGGTCGCGGGTTTCCAGGCGACTGACGTATTCGGCGGCGAGCTTGGCATCGTTGACGGCGCGCAGGCCGGGGTCGACGGTAAGGATCAGCTTGCGCTGCGGCTCAAGGTGGCGCAAGCGCAACTCCATCAGATTGTCCGACAGCTCCCAGGCGCCATCGACCTTGCCGGCCTTGGCGTCCACCAGATGCAGTTTGTCGGCAAAGTTCTGCTGCGGGTCCAGCGGCACTGAAAAGCTCACGGACAAGGTACTGGCCCCGTCCAGCTGCACTTCAGAGACGTCTACCACACTCAACTCGCGCCCGGCATAACGCCCGGCCAGCACTTTGACGTCCTGTACCGGTTTAGCCGGCTGGCTCGTGGCCACCTGTGGCGTGGCGGGTTTGTCGACGCTGGAAGAATCACAAGCGCTCAGCAGCGCCAGCGTGCAGGCCAAAAGCAGTCCTTTGTTCAGCATGGTGTACTCGTTTACCGGGCAGTTAAGGGTTGACTATATAACAGCTGGATGAAGATCAAGAGCCCCTCACCCTAGCCCTCTCCCGAAGGGAGAGGGGACAAAAGCGCAGATCAGCCCCCTCGCCCTCCGGGAGAGGGTTGGGGTGAGGACAGGCTTTGCGGCTACAATCGCGCTCCCCCAAGGAGCCTGCATGTCATCTTCCCTGTTAGCCGACTGGCGCGACCGTCCTACCCATCGCCGGGTGTGGGCGCTGGCGGCCCCCATGATCCTGTCCAATATCTCCGTGCCGCTGGTAGCGTTGGTCGACAGTACTGTCATCGGCCATTTGCCCCACGCCCATCAACTGGGCGCCGTCGCCGTGGGCGCCAGCCTGTATATCTTCCTGGCCTGGATGATGGGTTTTCTGCGCATGGGCACCACCGGCTTCGCCGCGCAGGCCGCCGGACGCGGTGATGGCGCCGCGCTGCGGCAAATCCTGCTGCAGGGCCTGTTGCTCAGCGTGCTGTTGTCGATGCTGCTGGGGGCCATTGCGATTCCTTTTAGCGGCGTGGCCCTGAGCCTGATGCAGCCCTCCACCGAACTGCACGCGCTGACTCTGGAGTTCTTCCACACACGGCTATTTGGCCTGCCCGCCGCACTGGCCAGTTATGCACTGGTAGGCTGGTTTTTGGGCACGCAAAACGCCCGCGCACCGCTGGCGATCCTGCTGACGACCAATCTGGTGAATATCGCGCTGAACCTGTGGTTCGTCCTCGGGCTGGACTGGGGGGTGGCAGGCTCGGCCCGGGCTTCGGTGATTGCCGAATGGAGCGGCGCCCTGCTCGGCCTGTGGCTGACCCGCGGTGCCCTGCGTCGATATCCGGGCAAGGTAGTGTGGGCCGCCCTGGGCATGTGGCACAACTGGAAGCCGTTACTGGGGGTCAATCGCGATATTTTTATCCGCAGCCTGATGCTGCAACTGGTGTTTTTCTCCATCACCCTGCAAGGCGCCCGCCTGGGCGATGCCACCGTGGCTGCCAATGCGTTATTGCTCAATGGCCTGCTGCTGGCTGCCCATGCCCTGGACGGTCTGGCCCACGCCGTCGAGGCACTGTGCGGACACGCTATCGGCGCCCGCGACCGTGAGGCGTTGCGCCGCTCGATGGTGGTGGCCTGCGGCTGGTCACTATTGGCCAGCCTGGGTTTTGCGCTGCTGTTTATGTTCGGCGGGCATCTGTTTGTGCAAATGCAGACCGATATTCCCGTTGTGCGCGAAACCGCTTTCCAGTACTTGCCCTATCTGGCCCTGCTGCCGCTGATTGCAGTATGGAGCTACCTGCTTGACGGGCTGTTTATCGGTGCTACCCGCGCTCGTGAAATGCGCAATGCCATGGTGATCAGCGTGGTCATCGCCTTCCCCGCCGCCTGGGTCCTGCACGGCTATGGCAACCACGGGCTGTGGATAAGTTTCCTGCTGTTTATGGTGCTGCGCAGCCTGACCCTGGGCGTGTACGCATGGCGAATGCAACGCAAGAACCAGTGGTTCGGCGCCTGACACTGAGGCGAAAAAAAACGCCGGCCCGTGCAAAGCACAGGCCGGCGTTTTTCGGTCAGCTCTGAAGCCCGTGGGGATCAGTGGCTCGACAGGTACGACGAGCGGGTCAGGCCCAGGCGCAATGCGTCGAGGTACTGGGTACGCTCCTTGGCACTGATACTGGCGCTGGCCACTTTGTCGCGGTAGTGGTTCATCAGCTCTTCAGGCGACAAGTGCACGTAGCGCAGCATGTCTTCGATGGTGTCATGGGTCTCGATACCGGCGTGGTACACGCTGCCGTCTTCGTTCTGGTAGATGTTCACCGAGTCGGTGTCACCGAACAGGTTGTGCATGTCACCGAGGATTTCCTGGTAAGCGCCCACCAGGAAGATCCCCAGCAGGTAGTCTTCACCTTCGTTCAGCCCGTGCGCCGGCAGGCTGGTTTCGATGCTCTGCTCGTCGACGTATTGCTTGATCTTGCCGTCGGAGTCACAGGTCAGGTCTTGCAGCACGGCGCGACGCAGCGGCTCTTCGTTGAGACGATGCAGCGGCAGGATCGGCAGTACCTGGCCAATCGCCCAGGTGTCCGGCAGGCTCTGGAACACCGAGAAGTTGCAGATGTACTTGTCGGCCAGCTTGTCGTTGAGCTCGTCCAGCACCTGACGGTGGGAACGCTGACGCGCTTTCAGCGAGTTGTGCAGGCGACGGCACACCGCGAAGTAGCACTGCTCGGCCAGGGCCTTTTCCGCCAGGGTGATTTTGCCATCAGCGTACTGGGCAGCGATATCGCTCATGTAGTGCGTGGCGCGCCAGTAGGTTTCGGTGACCATCTCAATGTCGGTCGGCCCCAGCAGGTCCACCAGCCATTGCACGGTTTCCGGCAGGCTTTCCTTGTTTTCGATCACCGGCACGTCGTCGTTGTGTTTCTCGACGTCGGTCACCTGCACCACCAGCATGGCGTGGTGGGCGGTCAGCGAGCGGCCGCTTTCCGAGAAGATGTGCGGGTGCGGCAGGCTCTGCGCATCGCAGAACTCTTTGAGCATACCCACAACCACACCGGCGTAATCGTCCATGTCGTAGTTGATCGAACTGGCATTGCGCGAGTGGGTACCGTCGTAATCCACACCCAGGCCGCCGCCCACGTCGATATGGTCAACCGGCAGGCCGAGGTTGCGCAGTTCGCCGTAATAGCGGATCGCTTCCTTGAAACCGTGCTGGTAGTCCGCCAGGTTGGCGATCTGCGAGCCCATATGGAAGTGCAGCAGGCGGATGCCTTGGTCCAGACCGGCCGCACGGAAGCGCTCAACCACCGACAGCAATTGCGCAGCAGAAAGGCCGAACTTGGATTTTTCACCGCCGGTGTCGGCCCACTTGCTCGACGCCAGGGACGACAGGCGCACGCGCAGGCCAACCTGTGGCTTGACCTTGAGCGAGGCCGCTTCTTCGATCACCAGGTCTACTTCGGATTCTTTCTCGATCACGATAAAGACGTTGTGACCCAGCTTCTGGCCCATCAGCGCCAGGCGGATGAACTCACGGTCCTTGTAACCATTGCAGACGATGGTGCCGCCCTTGGGCGCCAGGGCCAGCACGGCCAGCAGCTCGGGCTTGGAGCCGGCTTCAAGACCGATCGACACGTTCTTGGTAGCGATGATGTTTTCGATCACCGCTTCCTGCTGGTTAACCTTGATCGGGTACAGCGCGGTGTATTCGCTCTGGTATTCCAGGCGCGCGATGTTGGCATCGAATGCGCCGGTCAGCTGGCGTACACGGTCTTGCAGGATATCCGGGAAACGCACCAGCAACGGCAAGGACAAACCGCTGGTCTTGCGCAGCTCGTCGACCTGCTCGTACAAATCGATGGGCGAGCTGTTCGGGCCGTTCGGACGGACTTCTACGCGACCGGCTTCATTGATCGCGAAATACCCGGCCCCCCAATGGCGAATCCCGTAAACACTGCGGCTGTCCGCAACTGTCCATTGGCTGCCATCGTCTTTGCGTGTGCGTCGTACGGACATCGAAGTCCCCTATAAATAAGTCAAATAGCCCAGCCTGAAAGCAGGCTGGCGCAGTCTAAAGTGTGAACGTGACGATTAGTCAGACCCTGACAATAGCGCCGAGTTTAGAAACCGGTGATAACAGGCTCTGTGAAAACCATGGCGAGCACGCTCTGACCAGCCTTCGAGGGGCGCCAGAACGGCTGTGCGGTGGCTTTCACAGAGGCTGCTAGCCGCCGGACTTCTTGGCTTTGAAACCGTGCTTGACCAGCTCGGCCAGCAGCAGTTCGACGTGATCGCCCTGGATCTCGATGATGCCGTCTTTCAACGCGCCACCGGTGCCGCAGCGTTTTTTCAACGTCGTGGCCAGTTCCTTGAGTGCGTCTTCAGCCAACGGCACGCCGGTGATGGTGGTCACCGTCTTGCCGCCACGGCCTTTGCTTTCGCGGCGCACACGGGCGATGCCATCACCTTCGGGGATCAGGGTTTGTTTGCAGGTACAGGCGTCCACCGGCTGACGGCAGTCCGGACAGTGACGACCTGCGTCGGTGGAAAATACCAGGCCACCCAGGGCGGCGAAGGATGCGGCTTTTTTGGCCACCGGCAATCCTCATTCGGAGGACAAATAATTGGCCGGTGCCTGGCGCTGTTGCGCCAGGGTGTACCGACCGCGAAGCCCCACTCTGGCAGGGGCAGCGCAACTCAGGAGGGAAAACCGCCTGAGCCTGAAAAAGGTCGCGCAGTGTAACGACAAAATCGCTGCATCCCAATAGCCAATCGGCGGCATTTTTTAAAGCGCCAGCCACGAACTTGTGGGAGCGGGCTTGCTCGCGATGGGATCGCAGCGGTGCAACTGAAAAACCGGGTCGACTGAATCGCGAGCAAGCCCGCTCCCACAGGGGGAATCAACGTCAGCCCTGGGTCATATAACGCTTGAGCGCATCCAGTGAGTCAGGGCAGTAGTCCAGTTGCGTACTCAGGCGCAATGCCTCGGCCACCGGCATAAAGCACGCTTGCTGCACTTCCTCGGGCTGCACCTGCAACGGGCCGTCCCACACCGCTGAAAACACTGCGCACCACAGATGGTTTTGCGGAGCCTCGAAGTAAAAGCGCTCATGGGCCGTCAGCGGCACACCACTCACACCCAGTTCTTCGGCCAACTCACGGGCCGCCGATTCGGCGTAGGTTTCATTCACCCCGACCATGCCGCCCGCTGCCACATCCCAGAACCCCGGGTACAGCGCTTTGCTCAGGGTGCGTTGATGCACGCACAGCTCCCCGGCAGAGTTGAACAGCAAAATGAACGTACCCCGCCCGATCAGGCCGCGCTCGCGCAATTCATGACGGGGCAGACCACCCAGCAGGCGATCATCGCGATCCACCCAGGCAACTTGCTCGACATCAGAGGCCGCACGGTGTGCGGCCTCCAAGGCTGAAATGGCCATTGCTTAGCCTTGCGACAACAATTGACGCAAGTCCATGACCGCCGCGTTGGCGCGGGAAATATAGTTGGCCATGACCAGCGAATGGTTGGCCAGCACGCCATAGCCACTGCCATTGAGGATCATCGGGCTCCAGACCGGTTCTTGCGCCGCTTCCAGCTCGCGAATGATCTGGCGCACGCTGACCGTGGCGTTCTTTTTCGCCAGCACATCGGCAAAGTCGACCTCAATGGCACGCAGCAAGTGTGACAGCGCCCAGGCCTGACCACGGGCTTCATAGAACACGTTGTCGATCTGCATCCACGGGGTTTCTACCACCTCTTCATCCACCACCGGCACCTGACCCGGTTGCAGGCTTTCGGTTTTCAGCGCGCTGTTGAGCTTGACCCGACCCACGCTGGCCGACAGGCGTTGCGACAGGGAGCCCAGACGGGTGCCGACATCACCCAACCAGTTGTTGAGGTTGTCGGCGCGGGCATAGAACAGGGCGTTTTTCTGATTCGGGTCAGACAGGCGTGCCTGATAACGGCTCAGGGAATTGATGCCTTCCTGGTATTCGGATTCGCTGGACGGCAGCATCCAGCTTTTGTTGTCGAAGTTGAAACGCGGCTCGGCCTTGGCCAGATCGGCATCTTCCGCAGACTGCGACTGTGAACGGGCGAAGTCTTTGCGCAGGGCGCGGGTCAGGTCGCGCACCTGCACCAGAACGCCGTATTCCCAGCTAGGGATGTTGTCCAGAAAAATGCCCGGTGGAAAACGGTCATTGGACAGGTAACCGCCCGGCTTGCTCAGCAATGTGCCGGCCACGGTCTTGAGGGTTTCGACGGTGGTGAAGCCAGGCACCATCTGCTTGCCTTCTTTTTCGGCCGCCAATTGCGCGTTTTGCTGCACCGGGAACAGATCCGGCTCCTGGCTCCAGTACCAGCCCAGACCCAGGTTCACCAGCACAAAAATCCCTACCAGCACCGCGATGGAACGGCTCAGCAGGATGCTCTTGAAATAGCCACGCGACTGTATTTTGGGCTCTTTGACCGATTCGCGGGCTGTGCCCTCACGTTTTTTCCAGTCCAGCATGGCTATATCCTTTCATATGCTTGATTCAACGGTTCGACCACAACCCTAACCCATCGTGCCTTGCATGCACGCTTTTTATCTCAGGGGGCCACTACGCCCGGCACTATAGAACAAGCGCACAGGTGATGGGCAATATGGCTGCCCGACAGTTAATTTCAAGGAGAAACTCGTAGATTTGCAATGAGCTGCTAGCATAGAGCCATCATTCGATTTCAGCATGCCTCCCTACCCAGCAGCCAGGTTATGACCGAGCAAGAAGATCCCAGTCGCGAGCGTCTGAAAAACCACTTTGCCCAGCGTGTCACCCACCAGGCCCGCCAGATCCTTGAGATCTGGCAACGTCTGCAGGCCAATGAGTGGTCGCCTGCCGGCCTGGCCGAGCTCGACGACGCCAATTTGCGCCTGCTGCGCTTTGCCGAGCGCTTCGAGCAACCGGAGCATACCGCGCTGGCGCGGGCCATCGGCCTGGCGCTGCAGGACATGGCCGCCAACCAGAGCCGCCTGAGCAGCTCGATCATCACCGAACTCAATCGCCTTATGCAGCGCCTGTCACGCACCGGCCTGCGTCAGGGCGACTTGATGGGAAATATCAACCTGCCACCGCTGCGCAAGCCGGTGTATATCCTGCTGCAAGACCTGCCGCGCGCCGACCGA
Organism: Pseudomonas bubulae; assembly: GCF_900618535.1. Taxonomy (GTDB): domain Bacteria; phylum Pseudomonadota; class Gammaproteobacteria; order Pseudomonadales; family Pseudomonadaceae; genus Aquipseudomonas; species Aquipseudomonas bubulae. Next base: position 62,490 of record NZ_UYJA01000005.1, read on the forward strand.
CTAGCCAGGCAGCTGGAGTTTTTCGAGCTCAGCGCCCAGGCGATCAGCAGCCCGGCAGCATTTCGTCAGGCCATGGCCGAGCGTCATCCGGCCGCCATTGTGATGGACGTGGACTTTGCCAGCCCCGGTTTTGGCCTTGAACTGGCCGCCCAGGCCCAGACCGGTCTTGAGCAAAAATTGCCGCTGCTGTTTTTCAGCCTGCATGAAACCGACACCCCGACCCGCCTTGCAGCGGTGCGCGCAGGCGGGCAGGCGTTTTTGACCGGCACCCTGGAAGCCTCCAGCCTGATGGAGAAAATCGAGGTGCTGACCTGTGTCGCCCAATATGAGCCCTACAAAGTGCTGATCATTGACGACTCCCGGGCCCAGGCGCTGCACACCGAGCGCCTGCTCAACAGCGCAGGCATTGTTACCCGCACCCTGATCGATCCGATCCAGGCGATGGCCGAGCTGGCAGACTTCCAGCCAGACCTGATCATCCTCGACATGTACATGCCCTCCTGTACCGGCACCGAGCTGGCCAAGGTCATCCGCCACAACGACCGCTACGTCAGCGTGCCAATCATTTATCTGTCGGCCGAAGACGATATGGACAAGCAGCTTGATGCCATGAGCGAGGGCGGCGATGACTTCCTGACCAAGCCAATCCAGCCGCGCCATCTGATCACCACCGTACGCAACCGTGCCGTGCGCGCCCGCCATCTCAAGGCGCGGATGGTGCGCGACAGCCTGACCGGGTTGTACAACCACACCCATATCCTGCAACTGCTCGAAGACTGCACCTTTCGCGCCCGCCGCGAGAACCGCCCCTTGAGCTTTGCCATGCTCGACCTCGATCACTTCAAGCACGTCAACGATGGCTACGGCCACCCCATGGGCGACCGGGTGATCAAGAGCCTGGCGCTGTTTCTCAAGCAGCGCCTGCGCAAAAGCGACTTTATTGGCCGCTACGGCGGCGAGGAATTCGCGATTGTGATGCCTGACACCGATCAAGAGTCGGCCTATAAGGTACTCAATCAGATTCGCCAGCGCTTTGCCGAAATCCACTACCCGGCCCAGCCCGCAGACCTGTCGTGCTCCTTCAGCGCAGGCGTGGTGCAGATGCAGGGCGAAGCCGACAGCCTGCAAATGGCCTCCCAGGCCGATGAGGCGCTGTACCGCGCCAAGAACAATGGGCGCAATCAGGTACAACCCTTTCACCAGACAAGGCCAATTGCCACTATTTGTCCCTGATCCCGAGTTTTCGTCACAACGCTGTAACTTAAGTGCAATAACTTTTGCCGCTTCTGACTGTGTAGTAGGCAAAATCCCACATGCGCCTCAAGCTGCTAACCAACCTCAACACGCTATTGCTGGTCGCCGTGTGCCTCGCGCTGGGTGCAACCTTGTGGTGGTCACAACAGGCCCTGGAACGCCCATTTTTGCTGATGGAACGCTACTTGAGCCTTTCGCAGCAGTTCCACAACACAGTGGCACGCAATATCGAGGACTACCTGGCCAGCGGTGACGCCCTGCGCCTTAGTGATGCCAACAGCGCCCTCGACACTCTCAAAAGCGAACTCACTCCTTTGCCGCCCGCACTGGCCGATGCACTGCGCCCCAGCCTGGAAAACCTCAGCACCTACAGCAATTCCGAACTGCTGGCCGCTGGCAAACTGGCCGGCGACCCCCAGGCCTTACTGCTACAGGCCGAACGCGAGCTGAGCGCCGGCCTGGAACAACTCGGCCAATATGCCAGTGACGCCACTTCCAACGAGGCCCGCGCTTATCTGCCCCTGCTGTTTACTGCCTCGCAACACCTGGCCAAGCTGTCCCTCGCCCGCGAAAAACTGGTCAGTAGCGGACGCAGTGAACTGGCCGGCGATGTGGAACGTGAGCTGGACAGCATTGAGCTCCAGGCCAGGCAAATCGACGCCCTGCCCCTGCTGGGCGTGAGCAGTAAAAGTGCCTCGGGCACCGATGATTTTGCCGCGATGATGGGCCTTGATCCCACCGAAACAACCCAAGCCGAAGATGCAGGAATTGCTCTCAAGCGCGAACTTAACAGCCTGCTAAGCCGCTACCCCGCAGAACTCAAGCGCACCCGGGACCAGATCGAACAACGCAGCCAGCTCAGCGCCGCCACCCACCTCAAGCTCAACGCTGTACAGCAGGCCATTGCCGGGCTGGAGCCCGTTGTGCGCGCCGAACACGGGCAAATCCAGAATGAAGTGCGGCTGATCCAGGGCCTGATGATTGGCCTTATCCTGTTGATCGCACTCCTGATCGACACCTTGCAGCGCAAACTGGCGCGGGTACTGACCTACCTTGCACCGCTGCTGTCGACCTGGGCCGAAGGTGATTTCAGCCGCGACATTCAATTGGGTAAAACCAACCGGGAATTGCGTGATATCGAGGCGTCACTAAACCGCCTGCGCAGCTATCTGGTGAACCTGGTGGGCACCTTGCGCCTGAATGCCGAGCAAGTGGCCGGCAGCAGCCGGACCCTGGCCGAGCTGAGCTCCGGACTGCATAGCGGCGCCGAGCGCCAGGCCGGCGATAGCGCACAAATCCGCGACGCGCTGGGTGAGCTGGAGGCCACCATTTCCCAGGTGGCGGGCGACGCCAGCCAGGCTGCCGATGCCAGCCGCAGTGCCGGCCTTGCGGTGGCCCAGGGGCAACGGGTGATTGGCCAGAGCCTGACCGGGCTGCATGCCCTGGTCGGTGAAGTACAAGGTAACGCGCAAACCATCGAACGCCTGGCCGAAGAGTCGGCCACCATCGGTGGCGTGTTGACGGTGATTCGATCGATTGCCGACCAGACCAACCTGCTGGCCCTGAATGCCGCTATCGAAGCGGCCCGCGCCGGTGAAATGGGCCGCGGCTTTGCCGTGGTCGCGGAAGAAGTGCGCTCGCTGGCACAGCGCACCGCAGGCGCGACCAACGAAATCCAGACCCTGATTGGCGGCCTGCAACTGGCCGCCCGCCAATCGGTTGAGGGCATCCGCGCACAAGTGACCCACGCCCGGGCCACCGCCCAGCAAGCCCAGGACGCAGATGGTGCACTGGATGAAATTGTCGGGGCGATTGCCACCATCTCCGATACCGCCGTGCGCATCGCCGACGTTACCGCGCAGCAGACGGGGGCGGTCGGCGAGATCCGCGATCACAGTGAACGGATTCACGTACTGGGGGACGAAAACCTGCAACGCATCGGCATTGCCCGCGACCAAAGCCAGCAATTGCTCGAACTGGGCTCGCAGCTCAACACCGCGGTACAGGCCTTCCGGCTGTAACCCCACCGGCCAGATTTGTAACAGCTGCCGAAGGAACGAGGCTGCGTTCCTCGTCAGCTGCTACGGGTTTTTTGCGCGGTCAACCGCGCTATCATGCCCGCACGTTTGATTTGCGAGATTCCTATGCGCCGCCTGCTTTTGCTCCTGTGTCTGCTGTTTGCCGTGCCTGCCATGGGCGCGGGCTTGCTGGATAACCGCCCCAGCGCAACCCTGGGCGCCATCAACAACAGCAGCGACTTTCTGCCAGTACGCGAAGCCTTCAAGCTCAACCTCATCAGCAGCACACCCGAGTCGATCAAGCTGCGCTTCGTGCCCACCGAAGGCTATTACCTGTACCGGCACAAGTTCGCCTTCAAGACCGAACCCGCCGATATCGCCCTGGGCACCGCGCAACTGCCCCCCGGCGAAGCCAAACACGATGAGTACTTTGGCGATGTCGAGGTCTATCACGGCATTCTTGACGTCGATATCCCGCGCCCGGCCAAAGACCAGCGCCCCTTCACCCTGGTGGTCACCTACCAGGGCTGTGCCGACAAGGGCCTGTGCTACCCGCCGGAAACCGAGCGCCTGAGCATCGATGGCGGCACAGCCACCAGCACCGGCGAACCGGCAACCGCGTGGAACTGGCGCGAACTGGCGCTGTTTTTCCTGGCCGGCCTGGGCCTGACATTTACTCCCTGCGTACTGCCGATGCTGCCGATTCTGTCGGGCGTGGTGTTGCGCGGCCAGGTGGGCGGGCTGCGCGGTTTCAGCCTGTCGCTGGCCTACGTGCTGCCGATGGCGGCCTGCTTTGCCCTGCTGGGCGCCTTGATGGGCATGTTCGGTGCGCAACTCAATTTGCAGGCACGTTTGCAATCGGTGTGGGTGCTGGTGCCTTTCGCGCTGTTCTTCGCCATTTTCGCCCTCGCCATGTTCGGTGTATTTGAACTGAAACTGCCGCAAGCCATCAGCAATCGCCTCGACCGTGTCGCCAATCGCACCCAGGGTGGCTCGCTGTGGGGCGCGGCGGTGCTGGGCGTGGTCTCCAGCCTGCTGGTTTCTCCTTGTGTATCGGCGCCGCTGGCCGGGGCGCTGCTGTACATCAGCGCCAGTGGCGATGCGCTGGGTGGCGGCTTGAAGCTGTTCGCTCTGGGCCTGGGGATGGGCGCACCGTTGCTGTTGGTCGCAACCGGTGGTGCGGCCTGGCTGCCAAAAAGCGGACCGTGGCTGGTCAGTGTGAAAAACGCGATTGGCGTACTGCTGCTCGGCCTGGCAATCGGCCTGCTCAGCCGCGTGCTGCCCGGGCCGGTCACGCTGCTGCTGATCGGCGCGCTGGCGGCGGGTGTCAGTTTGTTCCTTGGCACCCTCGAGTTCACCAGCAAAGCCCCGCGCCAGCGTCTGGCTCAACTGCTGGGCCTGTTTTTACTGGTCTATGCCCTGGCCTGCTGGTTTGGCGCCCTGAGCGGTCAGAGCGATCCGCTCAACCCCATCGGCCATTCCCAACCGGTTGCCAGCGCCGCAAATGGTTCTGCAGTACCAGCAGGCCAATGGCTCACTGTCAGCACCCCGGCCGAACTGGACAGCGCACTGGCCCAGGCCAAAGCCGCTGGGCAACCACTGTTGCTGGACTGGTACGCCGACTGGTGCATCAGTTGCAAAGTGATCGAACATGAGGTGCTGAATAACCCCAGGGTGCTGGATCTGCTCAAGGGTTACCGACTGGTGCGTTTCGATATGACTGCCAGCAATGCCGAACAACGCGCCCTGCTCGATCACTACAAATTGTTCGGCCCTCCGGCACTGATGTTCTTCGGCAAGGAGGGAGCCGAAATAAGTGACCAACGGGTCATCGGCGAGATCAATGCCGCGGACTTCGCCGAACGTGTTGCGATCGCGAATGACCAGATCTAGAGCCTCAGTCACAAACTTTTCGCGAACATCGGTCATCGTGCTGGCTATTGCAGTTAACTGGACAGCGAATCCGCTTTTCGGCATAGTCGCCCGGCACTGACAACTGCACACAGATAATAAGGAACAGCAGATGGCGACTTTCCTGGTACTACACGGCCCCAACCTGAACCTGCTCGGCACCCGCGAGCCGGGCGTCTACGGCGCTACCACCCTGGCGCAAATCAATCAGGATCTGGAACAAAGGGCCCGTGATGCCGGCCACCATTTGCTCTACCTGCAAAGCAACGCCGAGTATGAATTGATCGACCGCGTACACGCTGCCCGCAACGAAGGGGTGGATTTTATTCTGATCAACCCGGCGGCTTTTACCCACACCAGCGTGGCATTACGTGACGCGCTGCTGGCGGTGAGCATCCCATTCATCGAAGTGCATTTGTCTAACGTGCACAAACGCGAACCTTTCCGCCATCACTCCTACTTCTCCGACGTTGCGGTAGGTGTGATCTGCGGCCTTGGCGCCAGCGGTTATCGACTGGCCTTGGAGGCCGCCCTGGAACAGCTTGAACTACAAGCTAAACGCCCCTGACCGACCCATTGGGAGTTGACGATTCATGGATATCCGTAAAGTTAAGAAACTGATCGAGCTGCTGGAAGAGTCCGGCATCGACGAGCTGGAAATCAAAGAAGGCGAAGAGTCCGTACGTATCAGCCGTCACAGCAAGACACCTGCCCAGCAGTACTACGCGCCAGCCCCAATGCAAGCGCCTGCTGCAGCGCCAGTGGCTGTTGCCCCGGTTGCCACCGTGACCGAAGCGCCTGCTGCACCGAAACTGAACGGTTTTGTGGTCAAGTCGCCAATGGTCGGTACCTTCTACCGCACCCCGGCGCCTACCTCGCCTGCTTTCGTTGAAGTGGGCCAGACCGTCAAGGTCGGCGACACCATTTGCATCGTGGAAGCGATGAAAATGATGAACCACATCACCGCCGAAAAAGCCGGTGTTATCGAATCCATCCTGGTAGAAAACGGTCAGCCGGTTGAATTCGACCAACCGCTGTTCACCATCGTTTGAACCACGGGGAGCCAACGATGTTGAAGCCTCAGAAGCTGGAAAAAGTCCTGATCGCCAACCGTGGCGAGATTGCTTTGCGCATCCTGCGGGCGTGCAAGGAAATGGGGATCAAGACTGTCGCGGTGTACTCCACTGCCGACAAAGAGCTGATGCACCTGGGCCTGGCAGACGAAACCGTCTGCATCGGTCCGGCACCGGCCAACCTGTCTTACCTGCACATTCCGGCCATCATCGCGGCCGCGGAAGTGACCGGTGCCACGGCGATTCACCCGGGCTACGGCTTTTTGGCTGAAAACGCCGACTTCGCCGAACAGGTCGAGAAATCCGGTTTTGCCTTCATCGGCCCGAAAGCCGACACCATTCGCCTGATGGGCGACAAGGTATCGGCCAAGCACGCCATGATCGCAGCAGGCGTTCCGACCGTTCCAGGTTCTGACGGCCCGCTGCCGGAAGACCCTGAAACCGCATTGCGCATTGGCCGTGAAGTCGGCTATCCGGTAATCATCAAGGCCGCTGGCGGCGGTGGTGGTCGCGGCATGCGCGTTGTGCACCGTGAAGAAGACCTGATCGAAGCTGCCAAGCAGACCCGCGAAGAAGCCGGCGCCTGGTTCAGCAACCCGATGGTCTATCTCGAGAAATACCTGACCAATCCGCGTCACGTGGAAGTTCAGGTCATTTCCGACGGCCAGGGCAATGCCATCCACCTGGGCGACCGCGATTGCTCGCTGCAACGTCGTCACCAGAAAGTGCTGGAAGAAGCTCCGGCACCGGGCATCGACGAAACCGCACGCGCCGAAGTTCTGGCACGTTGCGTACAGGCCTGTGTAGACATCAACTACCGCGGCGCGGGTACTTTCGAGTTCCTGTACGAGAACGGTCGTTTCTACTTCATCGAGATGAACACTCGTGTGCAAGTAGAGCACCCGGTGTCCGAAATGGTCACTGGCATCGACATCCTCAAAGAGATGTTGAGCATCGCAGCCGGCAACAAGCTGTCCTTCACCCAGGCTGACGTGAACATTCACGGTCACTCGCTGGAGTGCCGGATCAACGCGGAAGACCCGGCGACGTTCATGCCGAGCCCTGGCATGGTCAAGCACTTCCACGCTCCGGGCGGCAACGGCGTTCGCGTCGATTCGCACCTGTACAGCGGCTACAAGGTTCCGTCCAACTACGACTCCCTGATCGGCAAGCTGATCACCTGGGGCTCGACCCGTGACGAAGCCATGGCGCGCATGCGCAATGCCCTGGACGAAATCGTGGTCGACGGGATCAAAACCAACATCCCGTTGCACCGTGATCTGGTGAATGACGAAGGCTTCTGCAAAGGCGGCGTCAACATTCACTACCTGGAACACAAACTGGCTAACCAGTAAGTTTGTATTCTGATCAACAAAGCCGCTTTCGAGCGGCTTTGTTGTTTCTGCAAGGCAGGTAACTGCCCTTGTGGGAGCGGGCTTGCTCGCGATGACCTCACACGGGCCAACCTGCCAGACCAGGTCGCCTGTATCGCGAGCAAGCCCGCTCCCACCAGGGATCCGTTGCATTCATCGTTTTTTGATTACCCCCCATGCCTACGCTCGCGTAAACTTGCGCGCTTCTCGCGGCCCGACCGGCTGCACACTCCAATTTTTCAAAGGTGCCCGCCATGCCTTGGCTGCAAGTACGCCTCGCCATCAGCCCGGAACAAGCCGAAACCTACGAAGACGCGTTCCTCGAAGTCGGTGCCGTTTCGGTTACGTTCATGGACGCCGAAGACCAACCGATCTTCGAACCTGAGCTCAACACCACCCCGCTGTGGTCGCACACCCATTTGCTGGCACTGTTCGAAGGCGGCACCGAAGCCGAACTCGTACTCTCCCATCTGGAACTGCTGACCGGTTCGCCACTGCCTGAGCATCACGCCGAAGTGATCGAAGACCAGGACTGGGAACGCAGCTGGATGGACAATTTCCACCCGATGCGTTTTGGCCAGCGCCTGTGGATCGTGCCAAGCTGGCACGCGGCTCCCGAGCCGGATGCCGTCAACCTGCTGCTCGATCCGGGCCTGGCTTTCGGCACCGGCACCCACCCGACCACCGCCCTGTGCCTGGAATGGCTGGACGGTCAAGACCTGAAAGACTGCAACGTACTGGACTTCGGCTGCGGCTCGGGCATCCTCGCCATCGCAGCCCTGTTGCTGGGAGCCAAGGAAGCCGTCGGCACCGATATCGACGTGCAGGCGCTGGAAGCCTCACGCGACAACGCCAACCGCAACGGCATCGACCCGGCCCTGTTCCCGCTGTACCTGCCGCAAGACATGCCACAAGTGCAGGCCGAAGTCGTGGTCGCCAACATCCTCGCCGGCCCACTGGTTGCTTTGGCCCCGCAACTGTCGAGCCTGGTCAAACCGGGTGGTCGCCTGGCACTGTCGGGCATCCTCGCCGAACAGGGCGAAGAAGTGGCCGCCGCTTACGCCCAGGACTTCGATCTGGACCCGATTGCCAATCGCGATGGCTGGGTGCGCATCAGCGGCCGTCGGCGCTAGAATGAAACCATGCCCAATCCGGATGGCCGCATGAGCGATAGCTTCGTTACCCAGTGCCCACATTGCCAGACCAGTTTTCGCGTCAGCCACGCCCAATTGGGCATGGCGCGCGGTGTGGTGCGCTGTGGCGCCTGCCTGCAAGTGTTCAATGCCGCGCAGCAGCTGCTGAACCAGAGCACTGAAGCAGGGCAGCCGCCCGCCGTGGAGATGCCCGTCGTCGCCGCGCCCGAAGTGATCGAACCTGCCCCTGTCGAAGTACCTGCCCCAACCGTGCCGGTCAACCCGGCACCGTGGCAGACCAGCACGATCGATCTCGACCATCTGGATCTGGACGAAGAACTGGCCAAGCTCGAAGAGCGTGAAATCCAGCCCAGCAAAAGCTTTGGCCAACCGCACAAGCCCAAAACCACGTCGCTAAGCGCTCGTCGCGAAACCTCTGACGCAGAAGAAGGTGAGTGGTCAGACAGCCTGTTCAGCGAATCTGCGGCAGACCGCGCCGAATCCGCCAAGGTTGCCGGGCAAGCCGCCGAGATTGCGCAAACCGGACGCACCGAGCCGTCATTGTCACTGGACCTCGATGAACCCGACGATACCCCGCCGCTTCAGCTTTCCCTGGACGACGACCTCGAACCGCCGCTGACAGGCGAACGACTGTCTGCCACCGAGGACGAGGACGACGCACGCCCTGAGCCTGCGCCTGTCAGCAAGGACAGACGCAAACGCAATGAACCGGCCATGGGCGAAGACCCGCTGATGGATCTGGTGGACGATCCGCTGCAGCTGGACTGGCAAAAACGCCGTACGCCCTGGGGCAAACGCCTGCTCTGGAGCTTGCTGGTACTCCTGGCCGCAGCCGCACTGGCCGGGCAGTACATTGCCAACCACTTCGACGAACTGGCACGCCAGGACCAGTACCGCCCGATCTTCCAGCAGCTGTGCCCGCAGATCGGCTGTACGGTGCCCTCCAAGGTCGATATCGACCGGATCAAGAGCAGCAATCTGGTGGTACGCAGTCATCCGGAATTCGCCGGTGCGCTGGTGGTGGATGCAATCCTCTACAATCGCGCACCGTTCTCTCAGCCCTTCCCGCTGCTGGAACTGCGATTTGCCGATCTCAACGGCAAAATGATCGCCAGTCGTCGGTTTAAACCTGGCGAATACCTCAGCGGTGACTTGGCCAAAGCCGAAATGCCACCGCAAACCCCTATCCACATTGCTCTGGACATCCTCGACCCGGGCCCCAAGGCCGTGAACTACAGCCTGAGTTTTCACTCGCCCGAATGAGCGGGTTTCGCACAAGTTGCTAGCTTTAAGCTGTAACCGACACGTTTAAAGCGCACCGGCTTGCCGCTTGACCCTTGAAACTTGCTGCTTATTGTTCAAAATTCACTCAATTGCAGCTTTAACCAGTCATCGAGAGCGGGTATCATGCCAACCCTTTTTCGAACTCCCAAGATCCGGCCCCACAACAGGGAAGTCCTATGTCGGCGGTACGCATCGGCCCATATACATTGAACAACGGTTTGATTCTCGCCCCCATGGCGGGTGTCACCGACCAGCCCTTTCGTCAGCTTTGCCGACGCATGGGTGCAGGCCTGGTTGTTTCGGAAATGGTCACCAGTGACATGAGTCTCTGGAACAGTCGCAAATCGCGCCTGCGCATGATTCACGACGGTGATCCCGAGCCACGCTCGGTACAGATCGCCGGCGGTGATGCGCAAATGCTGGCAGACGCCGCCAGAGCCAATGTGGAGCTGGGCGCACAGATTATTGATATCAACATGGGTTGCCCGGCAAAGAAGGTCTGCAACAAGGCCGCCGGCTCCGCGTTGCTGAAAGACGAAGCACTGGTAAACGAGATCCTGCAGGCCGTCGTGGCTGCGGTTGATGTGCCGGTTACCCTGAAGATCCGCACCGGTTGGGACCGGGACAACAAGAACGGCATCACGGTGGCAAAGATCGCCGAACAAGCCGGGATCAGCGCACTGGCGGTGCACGGCAGAACCCGTGCCGACCTGTACACCGGTGATGCCGAGTACGACACCATTGCCGCGATCAAGCAGGCCGTGTCGATACCGGTGTTTGCCAACGGCGATATCGATTCACCCCAAAAGGCCCTGCACGTGCTGAACGCGACCGGGGCTGACGGACTGTTGATTGGCAGGGCGGCCCAGGGGCGGCCCTGGATTTTCCGCGAAGTCGATCACTTTCTGCGTACCGGGCAACTGCTGCCGGCACCGGAGATGATCGAAGTGGAACGTATTCTGCTAGAGCACCTGGCTGCATTGCACACCTTCTATGGGGAGGTGCTGGGCGTACGTATCGCCCGTAAGCATGTCGGGTGGTATCTGGCAACCTTGCCGGGCGCCAAGGAGTTTCGCGCCCACTTCAATCGTTTGGAAGATACGGAAGCACAATGCGCCAACGTTCAGGCGTTTTTCGCCGAACGACACAAGAGCCTGGTGACAGGGGACGAAGGATGGGTGGCCGCATGACGATGATGACCGAGACATTAGTGAGTGGAACAACGCCCGTGAGCGACAACGTCAACTTGAAACAGCACCTCAATACACCGAGCGAAGAAGGCCAGACCCTTCGCGGGAGTGTCGAGAAGGCGCTGCACAATTATTTCGCCCATCTGGAGGGCGCTGAAGTCACGGACGTCTACAACCTGGTACTTTCCGAAGTCGAGGCTCCCCTTCTCGAGTGCGTCATGAACTACGTCAAGGGCAACCAGACCAAGGCCTCCGAGCTGCTGGGCCTCAATCGCGGCACCTTGCGCAAAAAGCTCAAACAGTACGATCTGCTGTAAGCATTCAATCAAACCTGAAAGGCGTCCTGATAAAACAGGCCGCCTTTTTTGCTGACTCCTTTGCTTTTGATGGAAATCGAGATGACCGATCAGACTACCCGCCTGCCGATCCGCCGCGCTCTAATCAGCGTTTCCGACAAAACCGGAATCCTTGATTTCGCCCGTGAACTGGAAGCCCTCGGCGTCGAGATCCTGTCCACTGGCGGTACCTTCAAGCTGCTGCAAGACAACGGTGTGGCCGCTGTTGAAGTCGCGGACTACACCGGCTTTGCAGAAATGATGGACGGTCGGGTGAAAACCCTGCATCCGAAAATCCACGGCGGCATCCTGGGCCGTCGCGGCATCGACGACGACATCATGAACGAGCACGGCATCAAGCCGATCGACCTGGTCGCGGTCAACCTCTACCCGTTCGAAGCCACCATCTCCAAACCAGGTTGCGACCTGCCGACCGCCATCGAGAACATCGATATCGGTGGCCCGACCATGGTTCGCTCGGCAGCGAAAAACCACAAAGACGTGGCCATCGTGGTCAATGCCAGCGACTACGCCAATGTTCTGGAAAACCTCAAGGCCGGCGGCCTGACCTACGCGCAGCGTTTCGACCTGATGCTCAAGGCCTTCGAACACACTGCCGCCTACGACGGCATGATCGCCAACTACCTGGGCACCGTGAACCAGGCCGCTGAAACACTGAGCACCGAAGACCGCGGCCTGTTCCCGCGCACCTTCAACAGCCAGTTCATCAAGGCCCAGGAAATGCGCTACGGCGAGAACCCGCACCAGAAAGCGGCGTTCTACGTTGAAGCCAAGCCGACCGAAGTCAGCATTGCCACTGCAACCCAGCTGCAAGGCAAGGAACTGTCGTTCAACAACGTGGCCGATACCGATGCCGCGCTGGAATGTGTAAAAAGCTTTGTCAAACCGGCATGCGTCATCGTCAAGCACGCCAACCCGTGCGGCGTTGCCGTCAGCCCGGACGCCGAAGGCGGCATTCGCCAGGCCTACGAGCTGGCATACGCCACGGATACCGAGTCGGCTTTCGGCGGCATTATCGCTTTCAACCGTGAGCTGGACGCCGAAACGGCCAAGGCCATTGTCGAGCGTCAGTTCGTTGAAGTGATCATCGCCCCGTCCGTGAGCGAAGAAGCTCGCGCCATCGTGGCCGCCAAAGCCAACGTGCGCCTGCTGGCCTGCGGCCAGTGGAGCGAAGATCGCGCCCCGGCCTGGGACTTCAAACGCGTTAACGGCGGTTTGCTGGTACAGAGCCGCGACATCGAGATGATCGGCAGCGAAGACCTGAAAGTCGTGACCAAGCGCGCCCCGAGCGAGCAAGAGATCAACGACCTGATCTTTGCCTGGAAAGTGGCCAAGTACGTAAAATCCAACGCCATTGTTTACGCCAAGGGTCGTCAGACCATCGGTGTCGGCGCAGGCCAGATGAGCCGCGTAAACTCGGCCCGTATCGCTGCGATCAAGGCTGAACACGCCGGCCTGCAAGTGCAGGGCGCGGTCATGGCATCGGACGCATTCTTCCCGTTCCGTGACGGCATCGACAACGCAGCCAAAGCCGGTATCACTGCCGTGATCCAGCCAGGCGGCTCGATGCGTGACAACGAAGTGATTGCAGCCGCTGACGAAGCGGGCATTGCCATGGTGTTCACCGGCATGCGCCACTTCCGTCACTAACAGCACGATCCCATGTAGGCACCGGCTTTTGTGGGAGCTGGCTTGCCTGCGACAGCAACACCTCGGTAGTGCCTGAAACACCGAGGTGCCTGTATCGCGGGCAAGCCCGGCTCCCACAAAAGCCCGGCCTTCAGGCACCTCAGCGGTGCTCATCAGAATTCAGCGTCATCCGAGGTTTTTGAAATGAATGTTTTGATCATTGGCAGCGGTGGCCGCGAACACGCACTGGCCTGGAAAGTAGCTCAGGACCCACGTGTCGCCAAAGTATTCGTTGCCCCGGGCAACGCCGGCACCGCCATTGAAGCCAAATGCGAGAACGTCGCCATCGACGTGCTGGCCCTTGAGCAACTGGCAGATTTTGCCGAGAAAAACGTTTCCCTGACCATCGTGGGCCCGGAAGTCCCGCTGGTTGCCGGTGTGGTTGACCTGTTCCGCTCCCGTGGCCTGGACTGCTTCGGCCCGACCGCTGGCGCTGCCCAGCTGGAAGGCTCCAAGGCCTTCACCAAAGACTTCCTGGCGCGTCACAAGATCCCGACCGCCGACTACCAGAACTTCACCGAAATCGAACCGGCTCTGGCTTACCTGCAGAAAGTCGGCGCGCCGATCGTGATCAAGGCTGACGGCCTGGCCGCAGGTAAAGGCGTTATCGTCGCCATGACCCTGGCCGAAGCCGAAGACGCCGTGCGTGACATGCTCGCAGGCAACGCCTTTGGCGAAGCCGGCTCGCGCGTGGTGATCGAAGAGTTCCTCGACGGCGAAGAAGCCAGCTTTATCGTGATGGTCGACGGCAAGAACGTATTGCCGATGGCCACCAGCCAGGACCACAAGCGTGTCGGCGACGGCGACACCGGCCCGAACACCGGAGGCATGGGCGCTTACTCCCCTGCCCCGGTGGTCACCGCTGACGTTCATCAGCGCGTCATGGACCTGGTCATCTGGCCAACCGTGCGTGGCATGGCCGAAGAAGGCAACGTCTACACCGGTTTCCTGTACGCAGGGCTGATGATCGACAAGGCCGGTAACCCGAAAGTGATCGAGTTCAACTGCCGCTTCGGCGATCCGGAAACCCAACCGGTGATGCTGCGCCTGCAATCGAGCCTGGTGCTGCTGGTTGAAGCGGCTCTGGCTCAAGCGCTGGACAAGGTTGAAGCGCAATGGGATCCGCGCCCGAGCCTGGGTATCGTGCTTGCCGCCGGCGGCTACCCTGGCGATTACGCCAAAGGTACTGTCATCCAGGGTCTGGACGCAGCCGCCAAGCTGGAAGGCAAAGTGTTCCATGCCGGCACTGCACTCAATCAAGCCGGTGAGGTGGTGACCTCGGGGGGTCGCGTGTTGTGCGCAACCGCCATGGGCGACACCGTAGAAGCGGCACAGCACAAGGCTTACGAGCTGGCCAAGGCCATCGAGTGGGAGGGTTGCTTATACCGTAACGATATCGGCTACCGTGCCATTGCTCGCGAACGTGGTGAACCTCAGGAGTAAACACTCCATACGGATAGGCGGGGCGTCTGCGCCCTTGCCTAACCGTTCCAGGCCCGCGCATAGTTACCGTCTAGCTTCAATCCATGAAGGGATTTCGCCGTGCGCTGGCTCAGGATCGCCATAGCTTTTACCGCCGCCCTACTGGCCACTGTGCTTGGCATGATGCCTGCGCAAGCCGCTACAGCGACCGGTTGGTCTGTTCTGTCAGACCCGCAGGCCAGCCTGCAACTGAGCGATGTACGCTCCCCTCGCCTGTCCAGCCAGTTCAGCCCTGTCGACCTTGACCGCATTGGTGCTGCTGAACCCGGCGAAGCCTTGTGGCTGCGCGTACGCCTGCAACCCGACAAGCACGAGCAGATCCTGCGGCTGTTTGCCCCTGACCTGGCGCGCCTGGACATGTATGTATTCGATGATCAAAAACTGATCAGCGAAATCAACACCGGCTCGGCATTGCCCACCAACCGCAAACCGGTGCCCAGCAGTGACTACCTGCTGCCCCTGCCGCAAAGCGCCGAACCGCTGGATGTTTACCTGCGCATGGTCTCTGACCACCAGCTGCGCCCCCACATTACTCTCGACACTGCCGTGATGCTGGCCGCCAGCCAGAGCAAGCCCCTGCTCTATGGCCTGTTGCTGGGCTGCATGACGATGCTGTTGCTGCACAACATTGTGCGCTTTGCCTTCAGCCGCTCACCCAGCAGCCTGTGGCTGGCGATCTGCGAAGCATTGCTCATGGCCAGTTCAGTGTTGTTCCTGAACCTGCTCGACCCCTGGCTGGGGCAGTGGCACAGCCTGCAAACCCCGGGCGCCTACCTGACACTGCTGCTGACCGCCCCGTGCGGGCTGATGTTCACCTATAGTTTTTTCGCGAGTCGCGGTGCCCATCGGCTGCTCAAACTGCTGCTGCTGGACATTCTTATTATCGCCCTCGGTGGCCTGTTGCTGCTGTTTATCGACAACCTGCCGCTAAACCTCATTACCTATGCCCTGGTCGGACTGGCAAGTGTCAGCATTCTGGCCGTATCGGTTTACCACTGGCAAAAGGGCTACAAACCGGCACGCATGTTTGCCATGGCGATGGTGATTTTCAATATCGGCACCCTGGTGATTCTCCCGGCGCTGCTGGGCCTGACCCTCATCGCACCGCAGGAGCTGGTGCTGGCGCTGATGTGCGTGGTGTGCATCAGCGGCTTGCTGATGAGCTTCGCCCTGAGCGAACGCAACCGCAGCATCACCCAGGCCCAGTTCAGCATCAGCCGCGAACTGGCGGCCAGCACGGCCGAAGTCAATGCCAAGGCCGAGTTCCTGTCCAAGATCAGCCATGAAATCCGCACCCCCATGAACGGCGTGCTGGGCATGACCGAGCTGCTGCTGGGCACACCGCTTTCGGTCAAGCAGCGCGACTACGTACAGACCATCCACAGCGCCGGTAATGAGCTGCTGACGCTGATCAACGAAATCCTCGACATCTCCAAGCTTGAGTCAGGGCAGATCGAACTGGATGACGTGCAGTTCGACCTCAATGCCCTGATCGAGGATTGCCTGAGCATCTTCCGCACCAAGGCCGAACAGCAGAACGTCGAACTCATCAGCTTTATCCAGCCACAAGTGCCACGGGTGATCAGCGGCGACCCCACACGCTTGCGCCAGACCCTGCTCAGCCTGCTCGAAAGCTCCCTGAAAAAGACCGACGAGGGTGAGATCCTGATCGTCGTGGCCCTTGAGGAGCGCAATGGCCCGCCACGCTTGCGCATTGCGATCCAGGACTCCGGCCAGCCGATGGATGAGCAGGAGCGTGACGCCCTGTTGCACGCCGAACTGCACAGCAAGAACTTCCTTGCCGCCACCCGCCTGGGCGGCCACCTGGGGCTGGTGATCGCCCGCCAGCTGATCATGCTGATGGGCGGCGAATTCGGCATAAAGTCCGGTCAAACCACCGGCAGCAACCTGTGGCTGACCCTGCCCCTGGACCCGCAACACCTGGAACACCCCACCTCGGACCTCGACAGCCCGCTCAAAGGCGCGCGGGTACTGGTGGTGGACGACAACGACACCTGCCGCAAAGTGCTGGTGCAGCAATGCTCCGCCTGGGGCTTGAATGTCAGCGCCGCCGCCTCGGGCAAGGAAGCCCTGGCCTTGCTGCGCACCAAGGCGCACTTGCGAGACTACTTCGACATCGTCCTGCTGGACCAGAACATGCCCGGCATGACCGGCATGCAACTGGCCGCCAAGATCAAGGAAGACCCGAGCCTCAATCACGACATCCTGCTGGTCATGCTCACCGGTATCAGTAATGCCCCTAGCAAGATCATTGCGCGTAACTGCGGGATCAAGCGCATCCTCGCCAAGCCGGTGGCCGGCTACACCCTCAAGACCACCCTGGCGGACGAACTGACCCAGCGCAACAAAGGCCATGCCGCCGCACAAACCACCGCCAATGGCCCCGCTGCCGTTGCGGTCTCCGTGCCCGGCGACTTCCGCATTCTGGTGGCCGAAGACAACAATATCTCGACCAAGGTTATCCGCGGCATGCTGGGCAAGCTCAACCTGAACCCGGACACGGCCTGCAATGGTGCCGAAGCGCTCAAGGCGATGAAGACCCAGCGCTATGACCTGGTGCTGATGGACTGTGAGATGCCGGTACTCGACGGGTTTTCTGCCACCGAGCAGTTGCGCGCCTGGGAAGTCAGCCACCAGCGGGTACGAACTCCGGTTGTCGCCCTGACCGCCCACATCCTTACCGAACACAAGGAACGCGCCCGGCAGGCCGGTATGGACGGGCATATGTCCAAACCCGTGGAACTGTCGCAACTGCGCGAACTGGTGGAGTTTTGGGTCGAACAACGTGAGCTGCGTCAATCCCGTACGCAACTGTCCTAACAGACAGCCAATCCCCCTGATAGACTTTCGGCGCCCCCTATCGATGTGAGCTCAGACCATGCTCCATGTGCTGTTCAGTGTGTACTTGAAGATGCTGGTGCTTTACAGCCCGTTTTTCGTGCTGTCGTGCTTTATCAGCCTGACCCGGGGTTACTCGAACAAGGAACGCCGCCGGCTGGCCTGGAAAGTGGCCCTGGCCACGCTGATCTCCAGTGTATTGCTGTACCTGTTCGGGCGCACGATCTTCAGCGTCTTCGGCATCACCGTCGATGCATTCCGCATCGGTGCCGGCAGCGTGCTGTTTATCTCGGCGCTGGGCATGGCCCAAGGCAAGTCTGCGGTGCAAACAGACAATGTGCAGCAGGACGTGACGATTGTGCCCTTGACCATCCCGCTCACTGTCGGGCCCGGCACGATCGGTGCGTTGCTGGTCATGGGCGTCAGCCAGCCCCACTGGGATGACAAGCTGATGGCGATTGTCAGTATTGCCCTGGCCAGCCTGACGGTGGGCGTGGTGCTTTACCTGTCCAACCGAATCGAACGGATTCTCGGTGAGCAGGGTTTGCAGATCGTCAGCCGCCTGATGGGCCTGTTTGTCTGCGCCCTTGCAGCGCAGATCATCTTTACCGGGATCAGGGGCTATATGGTCCCCTGAAAACACACAGAACTGTGGGAGCGAGCCTGCTCGCGAAAGGCTCTGACAGCCGCTTCGCGAGCAGGCTCGCCCCCACAGGGCTCAGGGTTTTTCGCCATACCAGCGCGGCGTGTACACCCATTGCATGCCGTCAGCACGGGCAAAGGTGCACGTCGTCGACGAGCCCACCAGCACCATGGTGCGCATATCCACCTGCTCCGGGGTCAACTCGCCCAGGGTCAAGGTGCGCAGGGTCTGGCCCGGACGGCCAATGTCACGACCCAGCACCACCGGTGTTTGCGCCGTGCGATGGCGCCTGACGATATCCAGCGCAACGCCCAATTGCCACGGCCGCGAACGGGAAATCGGGTTATAGAACGCCAACGCCAGATCCGCCTCGCAAGCCAGGTCCAGACGCTTCTCAATAATGCTCCACGGCTTGAGGTTGTCCGACAGCGACATCACGCAGAAGTCATGCCCCAGTGGCGCCCCGGCCTGCGCGGCCGTTGCCAGTGAAGCTGACACACCCGGCAGGATCTCCAGATCGACGCTGTGCCACTGCGGGTCCACAGACTCATGCAAGGCTTCGAGCACGGCCGCAGCCATGGCAAAAACCCCAGGGTCCCCCGAAGACACCACCACCACCGAACGCCCCTGCGCCGCCAGCTCGAAGGCGTGGCGGGCGCGCTGCATCTCTTCGCGGTTATCGGTGCAATGCATCACCTGATCGTCGCGGAACGGGCCAGCCATACGCACATAGGTTTCATAACCCAGCACATCATTGGCCCGCGCCAGCTCGGCCTTGACCGCAGGCACCATCAGTTCGGCAGCGCCGGGGCCCAGGCCAATTACAGCCAGACGGCCACGGGCCCGGCCAATCGTTTCAGGTTCCAGCGGCGCCGCGGCAACACCCAGCACCACGCCATTGCCCGGTTCACACCAGGCAACAGGCAGCAACGCTGCATCGCTGCCCACAAACCGCAACGGCACCGCCAGCTCAAGGGCCGTTTCACGCAGCGCTGCACTGGCCATCAAGGTTTCCGGTGCGACGATGCACGCCAGCGACTGACGTGCCAGCCCGGCCTGGTACAACGATTCGAGGATTGACTGTGGCGAAACCTCGGCACACACCTGCGCCAGTACATTGCGCGAATAAATCAGCAACTCGTCTGCCACTGGCAGGCGCTCGGCGCTGCCCACATGGATCGCCAGACGCGCCTGCCCGCTTTCGGGCAGTTGCGCCCGCGCCAGCCAAGGCGCATCGCCTTCGATACGTACTGATTCGCCGGCCAGCAGGTCCGAAACAAAGCGTTTGCCCAGCTCCAGATCGGCCAGCACATAGCCCGCAGGCGGATTGAGCAGACAGGTGCCAAAGCGCAGTTCGCCGCTGGTGGTGATCGCCGGAGCAATGCCCAGACCCGCCGCAATGACCCGCGCCAGATCATTCACCCCACCCAGCCCGCCCAGCAACGGCACCACCGCGCTGGCGTCTTCGGCAACCGCCAGTACCGGTGGCTCGGCGCCTTTTTCCAGCAGCAACGGCGCCAGCGTGCGGATCACAATACCCGCAGCGCATAGCGCAATAATCGGCGTGTCCTGCTGATAAAGCTGACGCAGGGTGTCGCCGAAATCGCTGTAACTGCGATCACCGCCGTCTACCCGCCCTGCCAGCCCGAGGACAGAAGCGCCGGGCAGCAACTGCTGGATACGGCGTGCAGTGTCCAGGCTGCCATTGCCCAGAATGACAATGGCCGGTGCCGGGCGACTCAACCCTGCCACCTTTCGCCTGGGACGATAATCAGCGAGAAATACGGCGAAGACATCGGTTCCACTTCATTGAGCGGCACGATCTTCTGATTGCTCATGGTGGCGCGCTCGACATACAACGCCCGCTCGGCCAGCCCCAGCTCGCCCAGCACTTCGCGCACTTTATGAAAGTTGCGCCCCAGCTTCATGATCACTGCCGCATCGGCAACCGCCAGCCGCGACTTGAGTTCTTCGTGGGGCAGCACACCCGAGAGCACCGACAGGCTCTGGTTGCGATACACCAACGGCACGCCCAATACCGAAGCGCCGCCCAGCATCGAGCACACGCCCGGTACCACTTGTGCTTCAAAACGCTGGGCCAGACGGTCGTGCAGGTACATATAGGAGCCGTAGAAGAACGGATCACCTTCGCAGATCACTGCCACATCACGGCCGGCATCCAGATGCACGGCCACTTCAACCGCAGCCTGATCGTAGAAATCACTGATCACCTGCTCGTAGGACAACGGCTCCGGCAACACCTCGGTGGTCACCGGGTACACCAGCGGCATCTGGGTTTGCGCGTCTTGCAGATGGGCTTCGATGATGCCGAACGCATTGCCCTTCTTGCCCTTGGCCACGAAATACGCCACCACCGGCGATTCGCGCAGCAGGCGCAGGGCTTTAACCGTGATCAGCTCAGGGTCGCCGGGGCCTACGCCCAAACCGATCAAACGTCCTGGTTGCGCCATTATTCGATCTCCGTGGCCAGGGCGTTGACGGCCGCAGCCGCCATCGCACTACCGCCACGGCGGCCTTGCATGATCACAAACGGCACACCACGGCTGTCTGCCGCAAGCATGGCCTTGGATTCCGCGGCGCCGACAAAGCCCACCGGGAAGCCCAGGATCAGTGCCGGCTTGGGAGCGCCGGCATCGATCATTTCCAGCAGGTAAAACAGCGCGGTGGGCGCGTTTCCGATCACCACCACACTGCCTTCCAGGTACGGGCGCCAATGCTCAAGGGCCACCGCCGAACGGGTGTTGCCCTTCTCCAGCGCCAACTCGGGTACGCCTTCTTCGCGCAGGGTGCAGATCACCGGGTTGTTGGCCGGCAAACGGGTACGGGTGACGCCTTCGGAAACCATCCGCGCATCGCACAGAATGGCAGCACCTGCCGCCAGCGCATCACGCCCGGCCTTGCCGGCACCCGGCGAAAAACGCAGGTCTTCAATGGCATCGACCATGCCGCAGGCGTGGATCACACGCACGGCCAGTTTTTCGAGATCCGCCGGGATGCTGTCGAGGTTGGCCTCGGCACGAATAATGGCGAACGAATTGCGATAGATCTCTTGACCATCGCGGATGTAATCAATCATCGGTGTTGCTCCATTGGCGGGCCTCAAGCCAGGCGCCCGCCGCTTCAATTGTAAGATTGCGCTCGCGCAGAACACCGAAACCGGCGTGCTCCGGGGTGCGTAAATAGAGGTCGTAATGACCGGGCGCCACGGCCAGTAAAGTGACCGGCGCGACGTGGGCTGCCGCGCAGGAGCGCTGGCAGCCGGTCAGGTGAATATTCAAAGGCTTTGGCAGCAACGCGGCCAACTGACGGGCATCATGCTTCGTGTCGGCCAGCCCTTTGGCACAGGCACTGGAGCCGGTACAGGCCACCAGATGCGCCAGCGGGTTGCCAGCCTCTACGATCAAGCCGAGCACCATCAACTGGCTCATCACCGCAGCGGCCTGAGCGGCCGCTATGTTGGGCAACAAGACGCTCTGCCATGGCGTGAACCGTAAAGTGCCATCGCCGTAGCGCTCGGCCAGCTCGGCCAACCCCGTGAGCATCGCCGCATCCAGCCGCCCCAGTGCCGGCGCCCCGCCGATATAGACCCGACCAGGCGCTTGCTGTGGCCAAATGCCGAGGTGCATGGACGCCGAGATGGCCCTGCACTGCCAGTCGCCAGCAGGCAACAGTGCCACGCTGATTCGCTGTGCCAGCTGCCCGACAAATGACTCAGTGGTGACCTCCTCCAGCAGATGACGCATGCGGGTTTGCTCAGGTCGCGCCAGATCCAGAAACTGCATCAGCACGGCCAACACCAGCTCATGCCCGTACTCCACGGGTACGGCTGCCAACGCGCAATCGTGCGCCGGGCACCCGGCCAGGCCAAAAGCCAACAGCGTCTGGCCATTACGCACAAATGCCGACAACCACAGATCATGCGGATGCTCCAGCATGGCCAGGGCCTCGCCGCCATCCAGTTGCACGGCGAACTTGGCCGACAGCTCGGTGAACCTTGGCGTGCTTTGCAGGCTGGCCAGTATCTGCCGGGCCAGCGGCCACGTATCGATATGCATCTGCAGATCAATGCCGGCACTCGGGCTGAGCATCAAGTTGCGCACGTCGTCACTGGCGGCAGTAGCAGGCCCAAGCCCGGCCGCCAGCAAGGGCGCAATCAATGCACTGTGCTGCGGCCCCACACCACGGATTTGCAAATTGCCACGGTTGGTCGCTTCGATCACACCACTGGCATACCGCTGAGCCACATCTGCCACCGTGCGAGCCTGATCGGCGTTAATCGCGCCGCCATCCAGCTTGACCCGACAGATACCGCCATCCATTGCCTGGACGATACGCAGTAACCCCGGGCAAGCCGAGGGGCGCACAGGCGTCGTGACAGAAAGTTCAGGTGGCAAGTTCAAGGAGCTATCCAGAGCAGGCAATACGCTATTGCAGGTCGCGCATTATGCCTGCTTTGGGCGAGTGCATGAAAAGCCTGCCGGACGGAATGACTACTCCCGTGTATTAACCTCGGGCAGTTGTGGATGATCCCGGCCCAGACGGGTGATCAACAACACCACGGAATCGGCATTGGCCAGCATGAGGTCAATGCGTTTACGAGCATCGTGTTTAAAGATCGGCCGCGCTTGCTCAAGGGTCCTGACACCGCTAAGCGCTTTAATTTTGGCCTTGCCCGGGTTAGCGGGTATATCCGCCCAGGTGCGCTCTTCAGGATCAAATTGCTGAAACAGGTGCTCGGTCGAGATATAGGGTGAATGGCAACTCTGGACGATCTGGTTAAACGACTTGATCTGGCTGCCCAGGGGGGTTGATTCATCCAGCAGGTCCTCGTAAGGAAAGCCGGGATTCAGATAGTTGATGTCCTCGGTATCAAGCGCCTGATGGCTGATCTCATGCAGCATAAAGGCCGCCCGATAATGCACGTTGGTCCTGAAAGGTGGCTGGGTGGCTTTCACAAATGCCTGGCTCAAGGCGTTGGGTGTTTCAAATAGAGTGCTGAAAAAATGCTCACTCAAGTACAGGCGCTTGTGCAAATCCCAGCGGTGAATCCAGGCGACGGCCTTGTCGTTGAACCGGGAGCGGCAGACCACGTATTTACTGGAAGTCAGCGGCGACAGATCGGGATGCAAAAACCTCGCAAGCAGGGGCCCGATCGTTTCATTGAGTCGGTCAAGCAACGGCTGATCAACGTGCTCCACATCAAAGAACGTCTGTATCAACGCCCGGTTCCGGGCATTCTGCGTCCCCGGTTCGAGCAAGGTGTGCAGGGCGCTTTGACTGCGCTGCAGGTAGGTGACGGCCTGGGCATGGGCCTCGCGAATGGCCTGTGCCTTGTCAGGAAAGCGCCGCTCAATGCTGGCCATGCCGATGGCCTGCATCTCATGGGTCAGGCGGTCGGATATCGAAGCCGTGGTCGACAGTACAGGGCCGCCCCCCAGTAACGGTTCCTTGAGATCAAGCTCCCAATGCTCACGCTCGTTGATTTTCACCAGCGGCCCTTCGCGGCCTTCTCCGATAAAAATGCGCCAGCGCTCGCGCCAGGCCTGCACCTGAAAAACATGCCCGCCCAGCAGCACATAGTGAAGACCTGTGCCCGGGTGACGGTACAACCGGGTCAGGCTGTCCTGCTTGAGCTCCAGCAAGGCCACATCATTGGCCTGAAAGGGCTGCAGGCCGATCTCCTGCTCAGGCGTGAGGTGCACCGCCGCTTCGGACTGCGGCTGACGCAAGACTGTCGGAGTCACTGTTTTCAGTTGGCGCAGTGTCAGATAACCACTGCCTATCTGTGCCAGCGACGAGGCAAAATCAGCCACGGCTTCGCCCCACTCGCCTTTTTGCGCGGCCTCGAAACCCTGCTGCACAAAACCCGCCGTTTGCCAGACCACCATGGGAATACTCAGCCTGGCAGGCAAAAACATCAACGCAGTCGATGCAATCAACGAAAACAGGTACTTGAATGACTCCCAGTCGGCTTCGGCGGAGGTCTTCGACTGGGCGGCGGCCATGTCCAACAACAGGTGGTAGTTGTCGACATACAACTGTTCAAACAGATTGCCCGCGATGGGCCTTGGCGCCAGGGTCGGGGGGGCCGGCCTGAGCATGAAACTGCCGAGGGACGCGTCCACATACTGCGGGATATGGGGCTCCACAAAACCGCCATAGTTGTAGGTTTTACGGGCCTCGGGCTCAAGACGCTGGAGCACCAGCGCTTGCAGGTCCGTGTTGATACGCAGGTCGTCGAGCAAGGCGGCTTCGTTGTTGTACGCTTTGAATGTAAAGCGCTCGCTGTAGTTGACCCACAGGATCTGCGGCCCGGCGCCTGACTCCACAGGCCCAATGATGTAGAGCCCCCTGGCCCGATCAGGATCGGCTTCGGGCTCGGCTACCAGCTCAAATGGCCGGACGATGATCGGCATTCTGTCCAACGTCAGGCGGGCCGCTCCATCTGGCATGTTGATGACCTGCTGTATGTACCGATACGCCATCTCCTGGCCAGGGTCGATCAGTTTTTCCCGCAGGGCCTGTTCCATCACCTGCAGCGAGATCTGCTCGGAGAATTGTTGTTGGCGCAAGGTCACCCCCGGTTTTCCGGGCGCCAGCTTGTCTTGCAACAAAGCACGGTAATGCGCGCCGATTTCCAGTTGTCGGGTCAGTCGTTTTACATACGTCGCATTCAAGGCCGTCGGCAACGCACTGCCATTAGGGGCTCGCAAGGAAATCGCGCCTGCATTGAGCCGGTAAAAACCGTTAAGCGAAAATTGCGTGAGGGTCTGAACAGTGCGCGT
Source organism: Pseudomonas bubulae (assembly GCF_900618535.1). Taxonomy (GTDB): domain Bacteria; phylum Pseudomonadota; class Gammaproteobacteria; order Pseudomonadales; family Pseudomonadaceae; genus Aquipseudomonas; species Aquipseudomonas bubulae. Next base: position 87,582 of record NZ_UYJA01000005.1, read on the forward strand.
CGTCGCCGCTGGCATAAAAGAGGGCGTGCTACCAACCGGTACCGGGGAAGGCACATAGGTGTCGATCACCACCTCGATCGCATCCGGGTCTGGCGCCTGCCCCGCGAAGTCGAGCTCCAGACGCAGTTTCAGTAACGCGCGGGCGTACTCGGCAAGCGGCGGGATATCATGCAGGTAGTTTTGCTGTTCCTGCCCTGCCCCTGGATAGCGCTGCAACAACCCGGCATAAGCCAACTTGTCTGCCTTCGAGGCGTTTTTCAACCACTGCGGTATTGCCGCCTCAAACGCTTGCAGGCGCGCCATTTCAACCACAGGTTCCAACACCAGCCCTGCCCGACCTTGTACCAGTTCACTGTGGATAAGATTTTCAAAGGCTTGCGCCGACAAGGGGATGGCTTGAGCCGTACGGCAGGCAAAGCCGGCGTCCGCCAGCACCTTGGCAATAGCCCGTAGCTGGGTCTCTCGGACAAAGTCGTGTTCAACACGTTCGAATTGAAGCCCGCCAATTTTCCCGTTAGCGGTGCTGTCCAGCCAGGCCGTAACCTGCGGCTGCGTGCCCGTGCTGACATGGCTCAGCAGTTCCCAGCGCCGTGCCTTGTCCGCCAGGCGGGCTTGCAGTTGGGTGGTGCACTCGCCCACCGACGCAAAGCCTTCGAACCCCGAACCCGCGCTCCAGAATATGGCCCGGCCGGCAGTTGCAGGCTGCTGACCACCGCGCTCGGTGAACAACAGACAGTTGACGATATCCAGCCCGGCCTGTGCGCCATTGATTGATAGTGCAATGGCAAACACATCGGGAACAAACCCTGCCAATGCTCGACGCCGGGCGCTCACCGGCTGGCTCAGCACCGCGCCCAGCACCGCCAGGTCCGCCGCTGAAAGCCGGTTGCCCGATTGCATCAGCTGCAATTCGGCCCGTAGCATCGCCAACCTCAGGGTACACAGCCTGTCGATCAACGTATCGGCCCTCGGCGGTGGGGCCGGGGTATAGAAAAACGCACGGAGCTGATTGACATACCCCTGGAAAAACCCCGCTGCGGCCTGATCCATGACGTTGATTAGTTCACTGCCTGAAAGTGGCTTGGGTGGATTGAGATCCGGGGTATCCAGCAAGTGCAGGCCCGCCTCTATTCTTTCGGGATCACGCGGCAGCGGCTGTAGTCCGGTGACCTGTTGCAACAATGCTTCCATCAGCGACACCGGCTCACGCAAGCCAGCGACCCGTAACCGCATACGGTCGAGCTCCAGCACGTCATGCCCCGCGCGGGCCAGCGCTTTCACCAGCCTTGAATACGCATACGAAAACGGTGCAGGCCATGGCCGCAACAATTCATCAACCTGGGAAGCGATGTTCATTAACTGCATCACCAGCCCCTCGGCCTGCCCGCCGTTGCCAGCAGCCATCGGGCGGACATTGAAGGTTTCGTTCGATGCAGAGCCGGAATTAAATGTGGAAGTGATTGCCTTCATGGGTGATCTCTCTTCGCTTGCGGACAATGCACAACACGCTATCGCGCCCCCGGACGACAACGGCACTACATAGATACCCGGGCACTTTCCGGGGGATCAAACGACAGCGACAGTTGCCGGTTTGAAGTACCCGAGCCAGGTAATCAACAACGTCTGAGAGTCGGCATTCATCAGGATCACCCTCTCGCGAAACACCGGGTCACTGAAAAACCGGTCACGCACCTCTTCGATGTTTTTGCTGCGAGTCTTGTGGATCAAGCTGTGTGCCAGCTTGAAAGGGAGGGGCAGGTAACTGCGCCGGTTGCTGTACTTCTCCTTGAAAAGATCTGCCTTGCGAATTTCGGTGGTCAGTTGACGATAACGGTGATCCTGCATCTGCCTTTTAAGCGTACGTATCTGACCATCCCAGTCACGCTCGGGAACCAGCAACTCTTCGAAGGGATGGCTTACACCCAGATAATTGATATCAATGGTGCCCATGACCAGGTGGCTGAATTCATGGAGCAGAATGGTGGCCGTCGAATGCTTGACCCGGTCGAACTCGCGGCCGTCCACCCCCATCACTGACAGGCTGAAAATCTCGTCGGCCGAGGCGAAGTAACCCTGAGAAAAAAGCACGGTCTTGCGTTTGATCACGCTGCCCAGCGAAGAAACTCGCGCCACTTCTCGCGGGTTGGGCGGTGAGTACAAGCCGTAGCGGCTGGAGTGCTGTGGTGAAAACTCGGTGGATTGCAGGGCCGTCAGCAGTTTGTCGACGATGCGTTTGAGCTTGTCGAGCAAGGGGTCGTCGACTTGGCTCACACTGAACACCCTGGCAAGAAAGCGCCGGGTCTGGGCATTCAGCTGGCTGGCGGAGCCGACTGATTGCAGATGCTCCCTGCAATCAGTCAGATAGCGAATAGCCTGTTCGTGCGCCTCCCGAATCACCTGGGCCTTGCGTGGCTGCAGACGTTCGATGGCAGGCATGCCCAGGACCGTAACTGTGTGCTCCCGGCCAAACGAAACGCTCCCCGATGTACCCGACCGCGTGCCCAGTGCCTGACCACCGCCTGGCAACGGCTCCTTGAGATCGAGTACCCAGCGCTGATGGGGGCTGCGTTTGACCAGAGGGCCATCGCGGTCTTCACCAATATGAATACGCCATCGATCCTGCCAGGCTGCGACTTGAAACACCTGCCCGTCCAGAACGATAAAGCGGTGGCCTGACTCGGGGTCAGTAAACAACCCGGAGCCAGTGTCTTCATGCAGACTATCCAACGACACATGATTAGCCGCATAGGGCCGCAAGCTGGCCTGCTGCTCACGGGTCATGGTCTCCAGAGGGGCCTCGAAGGCAGCAACGACGTGAGGTTCCCCGGTTGTGCGCCTCAGTGCGCCATGGCTACCCGCGATCATCAACAACGCCGTGGCAAAATCAAACACAGCCTGCCCCCAGCGATCATCTGCCACGGCCTGAACAGCTGACTGTGCACTGGTCTGGGCCTGCCAGATCATCAAGGGCACACTCAGCTTGCCCGGCAGAATCAGCAAAGCAGTGTCCGCCAGCAGCGACAGCAGATACACAAGGGAAGCCCAGTCCGCCTGCGCTGCGCTGCGGGCCTGGGTACGAGCCAGGGCCAGCCGCACATTGAGGGTATCGACGTACAACCTGTTCAGGCAGTTACCGGTCAACTGACCGGGATCGAGGCTGGCGGGAGGATTGGCCACCTGCGGCGAGCTCAAGGTCGGATCGACATAGCCGATATGCGGCTCGCGAAATCCCCCATATTCATAAATTTTACGAACCCGGGGTTCCAGCCGCTCCAGCACCTCGTCCTGCAAGGCTCCAGAACCGTGCAACCGATGCAGAAAATCGGACTGGCTGCTGTACTCTCGAAGCGCAGGCCCCTTGCCGTAGAGCACATACAACACCTGCGGCCCGCTATCCAGAGCAGCCGGACCAATCAGGTACATGCCCTGCGCCCGGTCGGGATGACGACCGGTTACGGCGCAAAAAGCCAGTGGCCGCACAACCAGCTCGATGCCCTTGAAGCGTTCGCGGGCTTTGGCGTCCGGGCTGTTCAGTACATGCTCAACGAAATCATGGGCCGTCTGGCTCAATGCGCCCTTGATTCGGGCTTGCAGCGCGTATTCGAGCACCTGCGCAGGCAGCTGCTGACAGAACAAGCCCTGACGCCGTGCAGCCCCCTCATGGCCCGGGGTGAGCTTTTCGACCAGCAGGGCCTGATAGCTTTCGCCAAGATCCAGCGAACGCACCAGCTCACTCACATAGTGGTCATCCAGCCCCGCAGGCAAAGGTTCTTCGCCCAGTGAGCGATAGCTGCGCACGCCAGAGTGCACATTGAAAAAATGACTCAGGGCAAAATACGTCAGCGATCGCCTCAGCCTGGAGACTGCCGCGCCTCCGGCGATCTCTCCGCCAGCCGGTCCGCTGTATTGCACCACGCTGATTTCGACCTTGTCCGGGTCAATTGCCACGCCCGGAAAGTCAGCCTTCAAGCGTGCCAACAACCGCTCGCGGGCATAGTCGAGCAGCTCGGGCACGTCTTGCGAATACCCCTCGCTCCCGGCCTGTTGAATTCGCAGCAGGATCCGACCGTAGGCTTGCTGGTCACTGGTCGCCGCGTGCTTGAGCCAGTCAGGCAAACCCTCACGGAACTGCCATTGGCGGGCGGCGGCGAGCGTTGCGTCAACATTGAACTGCGCCTGCTCCGACCAGTAGCAATCCACCTGGTTGACCAGTTCCGGTGCCGACACCTGCTGCACCACACCTCGCTCCAGCAGGAAGCCGATATCACTGAGGTGTTTTTCTGTCTCCCGGCGCTGGCAGGCTTCAAGCCAGTCGGTGTCGATCACGCTGGCAGTCCATTTCACATCAACGGCGGCCTGCACCCTTTCGCGCTCACGCAAGCTGATACAGCGCAACAGATGCCATTGTTCAACACGATCCCGCAAGCGGGCCTGCAAGGTCTCAAGGCATGATGCCAGTGAATCGAAACATTCCAGGCTCCAGGCTGCCGTCCACAAGACGGCTTGCCCGGAGTTGACGCTGTCAGTGCCACCGCGCCCGGTCATCACAAGGCAGTTGCGCAGCGTGATGCTTGGGCGTCTGCCGGGCAGGGTTAACGCCAGCTCGCAGACATCGGGGATAAACCCGTTGAGCGCCCGTCGTGCAAGGTAAGTCGAATGCTCCAGCACAGCCCTGACAATGGCACTCCCGTTACTGTCCAGGCGTCCGTCCATCTGCCTGACGAATGCCTCGTAACGCAGCGCCGAGCCCCGGAACCGGGCCAGTCGGCTAATCACGGTCGAACCCGCCAATGCGGCCATCCCCATATAGTAAAACCCGTGCAGTTGCTGCATGAATTGCGCAACGAGGCCCACAGAAGCGCGGTCGAGCAAGGCCAGGACGGCTGCGCCATCGGGGTAATGGATCGGCTTGATGTCCGGGCTGTTTTTTTGCACGCCAAGACGTATTCGCGCGCCATCGACCGGGAGCGGACTCCAGCCTGTGACCCGATCCAGCAACGCATCGACCAGCGGGACAACCCGCAACGGCTCCAACTGCTTGCGCAAAGCCGCGGTGCCATAAATACGCAGCACCAGATCCCCGGGGATCAAATGGCTCAAACCAGGCGACGCCAGATGCTGCTTGAGCCGTCGGTGGGCAAAGCCCCTGAGCTCGGGCCGGCCCAGCAGCATCAGGGCTACCTGCCCGTTGAGCACCTGCAGTTTGCTTTGGATCAAAGGTAACGTAGCGCTGTCACCTGCCGTAGCCGCAGCTGTCGCCGGGCCATCAAGCGCCAGCCGGGTACTCCAGCGCCCTTGCTGGTTGGGCTCCGTCAAGCGTGGATCGAGCAGCGCACGCACATCCAGCCCGTGATCCACCACGGCATTCACATTACAGTCCTTGCCACGTATGGCACCGAGCAGAAAGGTAAAATCCCGCGCCTGCTTGTCGATGATGGAGCGCACACGGTTTTCGAACAGATCACCCTCGATGGTCTCGACACTCAGGACCGGGTCAAGCATAAGGCGCAATACCGGCCGCTGATCGCGTGACACATGACCGAGCAGGTTGTCTCTGTCGCGGGGCTCCTTGAGCCGTGCGAGCACCTGGCCCTTGAGCGTCTCATCATTGTCAAAGCGCTCAAGTGCAGCCTGTTCGCTGAACAAAAACAGCTCGGGAGTGGAGACCGGTACAGACACACTGAACAGCCCGGCCAGTTCTACCCTGGCGCCCCCCTGCCCCAGCAATGACAGCCGGGCGGGCCGCCATTGCCCATGGGCATATCGATCATCATTCAGGCGCGAGCGCCCCACAGCCAGCAGTGCATCGAACTGCACGGGATCAATCCGCCCCTCGTGACGAGCCTGTAACAACTCATTGAAAAACCGGTCGCCCATAAACTGAACAGCCAGCACCCTCAGGCTCAACCCTTTTATGTCCAGATACCACCAGGCTTCGAGTTGCTGCTGCATCACGGCCTGAATGCCCCCGACAATTTCCCTGACCAACTGGTACATGCGCACATCCAGCGAGGGTGATCGTGCTTGAGCTGCATCGAAGGCTACGGTCGGGCTCAGATACTCGCGGATGTGATTACCCGGCCACTCGCCTTTGCCCAGGTACGCCAGTGCCAGATCCAGAAGGCTCATGCTCGACAACGGTGGCTGGCTGCCAGCCGTCGCCATCGCATAGCTGTTGACCTGCAGCGTCTGAGCAGACAGGCCCAACCCCTGGAACTCGTGCTCCAGGGCCAGCGTGAGCTGTGCATTGAGCACCCCGCGCAGGGACGGAAGATCGAGCAGGCGCGCCCTCAACAACTCAAGGTTGTGCAAACGCAGATCCTGCAACGAGCGTGTGCGATGCTCAAATACCCGACCTTCAATCAAGCACCGCCTGATCCTCAGGGAGCGCAGTTTTTTCAGGTCTTCACGCACCTCGATCGGCATAAAGCGCAACAAGGTGTCACGTACCAGCGGGTCGGCCAGACGCCGCTTGAGGGTTATGCGCAGCGCGGTTGAATTGGCGATGCGTTCCAATCCACCGAGAGGGGAATACAGGAATGCGCCCGGCGGGTTGCTGTCTGCCCGGGTTACGATGAAATGGCCGGCAAGATCGGCGGCCGGGGCGTTGTCCGCGCCAAGCTCAAGGGCATAGACATGCTGCGGTTGCACCGCAATGACCTGCTGCAGACAGATAAACTCTTGCGCCGTGAGTTGCCCCGCGGCATCGAGCCGCGCCAGGTTGTCCAGATACCCTGTTTGCATGGCGGCGAGCCAGTCATCCGGCTCAAGCTGATCATCTGTCACTGGCGACTGCCTCAGAACCCACGGAAGGCAAATCTTGGCCCGAATCTCCGGTACAACGGCATTAACCGGCTACCACCTGTAAAGATGAACTCTGGTGCAGGGCAAGGCGCGTTATCATGCGCACCTGTATCCGCAGGGCCTTCGCCCGGTAGCGGAGGAACAACCCGGCGTTTATCAAGAGGATCGGCATGTCGCCCTGGCTAACAGTTGTGGGAATCGGTGAGGACGGTTTTGCCGGGCTGGGCAAAAATGCGCGCCGCGCCTTGTTGGGCGCGACCCGCGTAATCGGCAGCCAGCGCCAGCTCGACCTGCTGCCCACCTGCATTCGCGCCGAGCGCCAGACCTGGCCGAGCCCGTTTTCACTGGCCCCAGTGCTGGCCCTGCGCAACACGCCGACCTGCGTACTGGCCAGCGGCGACCCCATGCTGTTTGGTGTCGGCGCCAGCCTGGCGCGACGGGTAGCGCGGGATGAAATGCAGGTGCTGCCAGCGCCATCGTCCTTTTCCCTGGCCGCAGCACGCATGGGCTGGGCCCTGCAGGACGTAGTCACGCTGTCGGTAGTGGCACGCCCCGTCGTCGCCCTCAATGCCCACCTGCACAGCGGTGTACGTCTGCTGGTACTGAGCAACGATGGCAGCAGCCCGTCCATCATCGCCCGTCTGCTGAGCGCGCAGGGATTTGGTCCCAGCCGCATGACGGTGCTGGAACACCTGGGCGGCCAGGCTGAACGCAGGATCGACACCCGCGCCTGCGACTGGAGTGACCCGCCCGTCGCGGCGCTTAACCTGGTCGCCATCGATTGCCTGGCCGACGCCAGCGCCCGGCCGCTGTCACGTATCGGTGGGCTGCCCGACAGCGCGTTCGAGCATGATGGCCAGTTGACCAAGCGCGATGTGCGCGCCGTAACCCTCGCCCGCCTCGCGCCACTGCCAGGCCAATTGCTGTGGGACGTAGGCGCGGGCAGCGGTTCGATCGGCATCGAGTGGATGCGTACCTGGCCGAGTTGCCGCACCTTGGCGATTGAAGCCGACGAAGGCCGCCAGCAACTGATCGAACGTAACCGCGATACCCTTGGTGTGCCCGGCCTGCAACTGATTCGCGGCAAGGCACCCCAGGCTCTTGACGGTCTGGAGCCCCCGGACGCGATTTTTATCGGTGGCGGCGTAACCCGCGAAGGCGTGCTCGACACCTGCTGGCAGCGACTCAAGCCCGGCGGGCGGCTGGTGGCCAATGCCGTCACCCTGCAAAGCGAAATGCTGCTGATGAGCTGGCGCGAGCGCCACGGCGGCGAACTGACCCGCATCCATATTGCCCAGGCCCAGCCCCTGGGTGAATTCGACACCTGGCGTCAGGCGTTGCCGATTACCCTTCTGGACATGACCAAGCCTCTCGATGCGTGACGAAACTGCCGAACAACCCGCCCCCCTGCGCAGCGGCCTGACCACCGGCAGCTGCGCCACCGCCACCAGCCTGGCCGCTGCCCGCCTGCTGCTGGGCGGCGTGTGTAACGACGCCGTGCAAATCACTTTGCCCAAGGGTAAACAGGTGCAAATGCGCCTGGAGTTCTGCCGTCTGTGGCAAGACGGCGCCGAAGCGGGCACCATCAAGGACGCCGGCGACGATCCCGACGTGACCCACGGCGCACTGCTCTATTCACGGGTGCGCTTGCGACCGGAACCGGGCATTGGCTTTGTTGCCGGGCAAGGTGTCGGCACCGTAACCCGCCCGGGTCTGGTATTGAACGTGGGCGAGCCGGCGATCAACCCTGTGCCACGCAAAATGATCACCGAGCACCTGCAGCAACTGGCAACCGAACTGGGTTACGGCGGTGGCTTTGAAGTGACTGTCAACGTACAGGACGGCGAAGCCCTGGCCCTGAAAACCATGAACCCGCGCCTGGGGATTCTCGGCGGGCTGTCGATCCTGGGCACCAGCGGCATCGTGCGGCCGTTTTCCTGCGCGGCTTATATCGCCTCTATCCACCAGGGCATAGACGTCGCCAAGACTAACGGTTACCTGCACATTGCCGCCTGCACCGGCAATGCCAGCGAAGACACCATGCGCCGGGTCTACAACTTGCCGGAAATCGCCCTGATCGAAATGGGCGACTTTGTCGGCGCAGTGCTCAAGCATCTGCGCAAAGTGCCTGTGGATAAACTGAGCATTTGCGGCGGTTTCGGCAAGATCAGCAAACTGGCCGCCGGGCATATGGACTTGCACAGTCGCCACTCCAGCATCGACCTGCCGCAACTGGCCCAATGGGCAGCGGATATCGGGGCCGACCATCCACTCCAGGAGGCCATCCGCCAGGCCAACACCAGCCAGCAAGCCCTGGCGATGGCCAGTGCGGCCGGTATCGCGTTGGGCGATGCGGTGTGCCAGCACGCTCTGGACTTTGCCCGCAGCGTGGTGCCGGCCCAGGTACAGGTCGAAGTGTTTGCCATCGACCGCCAGGGCGGGATTGTCGGTCACGCCGGAGCCTTTGCATGAAACGTATTTTGTTATTGGGCGGCGTCACCGAGGCGCTGGCCATTGCCCGTACCCTGGGCCCGCAGCATGTCTACAGCCTGGCCGGGGTTGGCCGGGTACCGACGGACCTGACCTGCGAGGTACGGGTGGGCGGATATGGCGGCGCTGAAGGTTTGGCGCAGTACATCCGCGAACAGCGCATCGACATCCTGCTGGACGCCACCCACCCTTACGCAGCGAAAATCAGCCATAACGCGGCCCTCGCTGCTGCTGCCAGTGGCATCCCGTGCTGGGCGCTGCGCCGCCAGGCCTGGGTGGCGCAGACGGGCGATGACTGGCGTGAAGTGGCAGATTGGAGCGAATTGATCGAAGCGCTCGCCACCTTCCAGCGCCCCTTGTTCACCTTGGGCCGTGAGCCGCTGGAGCACCTGCACGAAATTCCGCCAGAGCAGTTCTGGACCCTGCGCGCCCTCGACGCTTACCCCGGCACTGCACGCTGCGACGTGATCGGCGCACGCGGGCCGTTCCTCATCGATGACGAACGCCTGTTGTTTGCACAACGGCGCATCGACGTATTGATCAGCAAAAACAGCGGCAGCAGCGCCACTGAACCCAAGCTGCAAGTTGCCCGCGAGCGCGCAGTGCCGGTGTTGATCCTCAAGCGGCCGACGCTGGCGCAGGTGGATCGGGAGTTCCGGACGGTCGAGGAGCTGATGGAAGGGTTGGCGCAGGGGAATTATTTGTGAATGTGTAAAAGCTGGCGATGGTGTATCCTTCAGAATACGATCATGCCCCATGATCACTTTCGAACAAACACGCGAATTCGCCAAATGGTTGGGCGCACTTAAAGACAAAACCGGGCAAGCCCGCATTCTTGCTCGCCTGAAAGCAGCCGGTTTGGGTCACTTCGCCGACTGCGAGTGCGTCGGTGGCGGTGTTTACGAAATGCGGATTCACTGCGGGCCCGGTTATCGAGTCTATTACACCCGCAAAGGCGAAGTGTTCTACCTGCTGCTTGTTGGCGGCGATAAAACCACCCAGACACGAGATATAAAACGCGCAAAACAAATGGCACACACACTGGGTAATGAGGACTGACGCATGACCGAGCAACTTACCCGTTTCGATACCGTTGACTACCTGAAGTCCCCGGAGGATATGGCGGCTTACCTGGACGCCTGTTTCGAAGAGGACCCCGGCGACGGCAGTCTGATCCGAGCGGCGCTCAACGATATCGCCCGCGCCCAAGGCATGACTCAAATCGCCCGCGAAGCCGGGCTGGGCCGTGAAAGCCTGTACAAGGCCCTGGGCAGCAAGGGCAACCCCGAGTTCGCGACTATCATCAAAGTGATGAAGGCGCTGGGGCTCAAGCTGCATGCCACAGCAGCCTGAAATTTGCGCGTACTGGCCGATCGCGACACTTCGCCACACCCGCACTTTTTACTTACGCCGAGCATTCAGGCTAAATAGCCCCTTGATCGCTCCACTCACGGAATTCGTCATGTCCCGACAACGGTTTGCATTTGCCTGGATCGCCTGCTTTGCAGTGCTGTTCAACATGCTCGCCATGTCGATGGCCGGGGCGACCCAATCCGTTGAGCGAGGGCCCACCGAGCAGTTCATGTGGAGCAGCTTCTGCTCCTCCACCGGCACCAAGATGGTCGCCGTATCGCTGGGCACTTTCGAGCCCGCCGACAACCAGCATGACGATCATTCCACCATGCAGCATTGCTGGTGCTGCTCGGGCGCCGCGCCGGTGGTGGCGCTGCCCGCGCATATTCCCAAGCTCTACTTTGCCGCCATCGAGCGGGGCCACAGCCTGGTCCCGGATCACCTCAAGCGCCCCACCCCGCGCCAGCAATGGCCGAGCCTCAACCCCCGCGCATCGCCCCTGGTCTGATTCTTCCTCGCAACCCCTTTGCGTTTTGAATCGTTCCGGAGAATTGCCATGTTGAACCTTACCCTGTTCAAGCACGTCGTGATTGCGGCGGCTGTGTTGCTGCCTGCCTGTTTTGCCAGCGCCCACGAATACAAAAGCGGCGACCTCGAAATCGCCCACCCGTGGTCCCAGGAGCTGCCGCCCAATGCGCCCACCGTGGCCGCGTATTTCATCATTCACAACACCGGCAGCACGGCCGATCGGCTGGTCAGTGTCGACACGCCGATTGCCGATAAGGCCGAACTGCACCAGCACATCATGGAAGGCGACTTGATGAAGATGCTGCCCGTGGCCAGCGTTGAAGTGCCGCCCGGCGGCACCGTCACCTTTGCACCCATGGCGTACCACGTGATGATGTTCGGTCTCAAGGACCGCAGCCTGCTGCAGGACGGCAAGCACTTCCCGCTGACCCTGCATTTTGAAAAAGCCGGCGCCGTGCCGGTTGAGGTCAATGTGCAGAAGCAGGCACCTGAAGACAGCATGGAACACATGCACGCCCACTAACGGCCAAGGTTGCTGATCCCCGTGCGCGAACCTCGCGCCAGGCACTCCATGTCGCATATTCGCGGCAGTTGGCTGAGCCTGTTTGCCATGTTGATGATTTTTATCGGCCCGCTGATTTCCCAGGCGATGCCGATGGATCATCACGCCTCCATGCCCATGTCGATGGATATGAGCATGGACATGTCTGCGCACGCCGAACATGAACAGCCTTCAGCCGACCACCATGCCATCTGGGAAAAGTGCGGCTACTGCACCCTGCTGTTCAGTTGCCCGGCCTTGCCCGGCACCCCGGGCCTGACCCTCTATAACTCACCAGAACCCCGTAGTTACCTGGCCGCCAATCCCCGCCTGGGCCATGCCCGGCAACCGGTCTTCCCCGGCTCCCGATCCCGCGCGCCTCCCGTATTCCTTTAGCTACCGACACCACAACACATCATCTGGCCGACCTGCATGCACTGTTTCAGACAGTCGCAGGTGCGTGGCCGAGTTGTATTCGTCTGACTATTGGAATGTCTATGTCCCGCTTTACTGCTGCCTCCCGTTTGCCCTTTACCCTCAGCACCCTTTGCTGTGCGATTCTGGCAACCACCGCTGTGGCCGACGAACATGCCGGGCACAGCAATGAGCTGAGCCCGCTGGTGATCACCGCCATCGCCCCCAGCTCACCGCTGACCATCGTCACCAACCCCAAGGACCCGCGCCAGCCCGTGCCTGCCAGTGACGGCGGCGACTACCTCAAGACCATCCCCGGCTTCGCCCTGATCCGCAACGGCGGCACCAATGGCGACCCGGTGCTGCGCGGCATGTTCGGCTCGCGCCTGAATATCCTTACCAACGGCGGCATGATGCTCGGCGCCTGTCCCGGGCGCATGGACGCACCCACCTCCTACATCTCGCCGGAAACCTACGACCAGCTCACGGTGATCAAAGGCCCGCAAACCGTGCTCTGGGGCCCGGGCGCCTCGGCGGGCACCATCCTCTTCGAACGCGAGCCCGAGCACTTCGGCGAACTGGGCACACGGGTCAATGCCAGCCTGCTGGCGGGTTCCAACGGCCGTTTCGACAAAACCATCGACGCCGCCGCCGGTGGCCCGCTGGGCTATGTGCGGGTCATCGGCAACACCGCCCATGCCGATGACTACAAGGACGGCAACGGCGACACCGTGCCGTCGCGTTACGACAAATGGAACGGCGACATTGCCCTGGGCTGGACCCCGGACGCCGACACCCTGCTGGAACTCACCGCCGGCAAGGGCGACGGTGAAGCGCGCTCGGCCGGACGCGGCATGGACGGCAGCCAGTACAAGCGCGAAAGCCTGGGACTGCGCTTTGAAAAGTCCAATATCGGCGACGTTCTCGACAAGATCGAAGCCCAGGTCTACTACAACTACGCCGACCATGTGATGGACAACTACACACTGCGTACCCCGTCGGGCACCGGCATGATGGCAGGGCCGATGGCGTCCAACGTCGACCGCCGCACCCTCGGTGCGCGGATCAAGGCCACCTGGCGTTGGGCCGATTACCAGCTAATCAGCGGCATCGATGCGCAGACCAACGAACACCGCAAACGCATGGGCATGGGCATCGATACCTACAAGGACCAGAACTGGAGCAAGGACGCCGATTTCCACAACTACGGCGCCTTTGGCGAGTTGACCTGGTACGCCGCCGAGCGTGACCGGCTGATTACCGGTGCTCGTCTTGACCGCGCATCCGCCAAGGATTACCGCGCCCGACTCGGCTCGGGGATGATGAGCAAGCCCAACCCGACCCTGGACAAGACCCGCGCTGACACCCTGCCCAGCGGTTTTGTGCGTTACGAGCATGACCTGAGCGACAGCCCGACCACCCTGTACGCCGGGCTGGGCCACACTCAGCGCTTCCCCGATTACTGGGAGCTGTTTTCGCCGAGCTCCGGCCCGACCGGTTCGGTGAATGCATTCGACGCCATCAAGCCCGAGAAAACCACGCAGCTCGATGCGGGCCTGCAATACAAGACCGACACCCTGGAGGCCTGGGCCTCGGTGTACGCCGGCGAGATTCGCGACTACATCCTGTTCGACTACGCCAAGGGCTCATCCCAAGCGCAAAACATCAACGCCCGGGTCATGGGCGGCGAGCTGGGCGCGGCGTATCAGTTGACGTCAAACTGGAAAGCCGACGCCACCCTGGCCTACGCCTGGGGCAAGAACACCAGCGATGGCAAGGCTCTGCCGCAAATGCCGCCGCTGGACACCCGCCTGGGCCTGACCTACAGCGAGGACGACTGGAGTGCCGGCGCCCTGTGGCGCGTCGTGGCGCGCCAGGACCGCATAGACCGCAACGCGGGCAATGTGGTCGGCAAGGATTTTGGCAAAAGTGCCGGCTTTGGCGTGTTCTCGTTGAACGGTGCATACCGCATCAACAAAAACCTCAAGGTCAGCGCCGGGGTCGACAACCTGCTGGACAAAAACTACAGCGAGCACCTGAACATGGCGGGCAACGCCGGTTACGGCTACCCGGCCAATGACCCGCGCGCCATCAATGAACCGGGCCGCACGCTGTGGACCAAGGTGGATGTGAGTTTCTGACAAACCGCCAGCCCTCACCCCAACCCTCTCCCGGAGGGAGAGGGAGCTGATTTGCGCCGTGCTTGAACCCGCAGCGGTCAGTCCCCTCTCCCTCTGGGAGAGGGCTAGGGTGAGGGTCTTTGCTGACGACAACAATTTCAACCTTGCGGAGCCGCTCACATGAGCCGACCAACACCGTCTTTCTACAACCTGGCCTGGCGCTGGCATTTCTACGCCGGGTTGTTTGTCGCCCCGTTTATGATCCTGCTGGCCCTGACCGGGATCATTTACCTGTTCAAACCCCAGCTTGATCCACTGCTGTACGACCATCTGCTCAACGTCACCCCGGCCCATCACAGCCTCAGCGCCGATGAGCAACTCAGCCGTGTGCAGGCCACTTATCCACAGGGCCATATCAGCCAGTACCTGCCGCCGATCAATCCGCAACGCAGCGGCCAGTTCGTGGTTCACAACGGCGGGCACGAGCTCAATGTGTTTATCAACCCCTACACCGGCCAGGTGCTGGGCGAGCAGGATGCCAAGCTCAACCTGCAAGCCGTGGCGCGCGCCCTGCACGGCGAATTGATGATCGGCACCCTCGGCGACCGGCTGGTGGAACTGGCCGCTGGCTGGGGCGTGGTGCTGGTGGTGTCCGGCCTGTTCCTGTGGTGGCCGCGGGGGCAATCGGCTGCCGGAATTCTATGGCCGCGCCTGAGCAGGCGCGGGCGCGTGCTATGGCGCGACCTTCACGTTGTCACAGGGTTCTGGGGGGCCGCCTTGCTGCTGTTCATGTTGATCAGCGGCATGACCTGGACCGGCTTCTGGGGCAAGCAATATGCCGACCTGTGGAACCGTTTCCCGGTAGCCATGTGGAACGACGTGCCGAAGTCTGATATCGAGGCCCGCAGCCTCAATACCGCCAACCGCCAGACCGTGCCCTGGGCAATGGAAAACACACCGATGCCGGTCTCCGGCGCCCACGCCGAACATATGGCCCACGCCGCGCACACCTCAGGCCCCGCCGCCCCCGGCATCACCCTGCAAGCGGTGGTCGACACCGCCACGGCCCGCCAGGTCGAGGCCGGCTACAGCATCACCCTGCCGACCACCGCTACCGGCGTATTCACCATTGCCGTATTCGCCGACGACCCGCGTAACGACGCCACCCTGCATGTCGATCAATACACCGGCACGGTACTGGCCGACGTGCGTTGGCAGCATTACAGCAATGTCGCCCGCGCCACCGAAATGGGCGTGATGCTGCACGAAGGCAAGTTGTTTGGCCCGCTCAACCAGATCGTGATGCTGCTGGTGTGCCTGATGATCCTGCTCAGTTCCGTAAGCGGCCTGGTGATCTGGTGGAAGCGTCGCCCGCAAGGCGGTTTGGGGGTTCCGCCGCTGCGTCACGACCTGCCGACCTGGAAGGCCGGCGTTGCCATCATGCTCGCTCTGGCTATCGCGTTCCCGCTGGTGGGCGCCTCGTTGATCGCAGTGTGGGGGCTCGACCGGTTATGGCTGATGGTGCGCAAACTACGGCCGGATGAGCGCCTTTCATAACCAGCATGAACCATCCGAGAGGCGCATTGCAGAGCCACCCCTATAATGGCACGCCAATATCATGCGCGAAATAAGTGTTACTGTATAACAAAACCATTTAAGCTCCATCACCCGCCGCCAGGAGGCAGCGGGGACACCCTCTGAAATAAGCGACTCACTGCCCTGATGAACAAGTACTTTTTGTCCAGTCTCTGCCTGCTGGCGCTGAACAGCGCCCAGGCCGATGACGCCGCCCCCTCTCTGATGCTGCCTGCCGCGAGCGTTACCGCGCCTGAAGTCGAGATTGAAAGCATCGACCTCAAGACCGCCACCAGCGCCGGCTCACGCCTGAACCTTACCGGTCTCGAAACGCCTGCCAGCGTTGAAAGCCTGACCGGCGCGCAAATCCGCGCCCGTGGCGACCGCAGCGTGCAGGACGCCGTGACCCGCACCACCGGCATCAGCAACACCGGCACACCGGGTAACGGCGGCTCCGCCTATTCGGCCCGGGGTTTTGTCGGCGAAGGCTCGGTGATGCAGCTCTATGACGGCGTACGCATGTACAGCGGCGCGGGTACCGTGACCTTCCCGGTGGACGACTGGTCGGTGGAACGCATCGACGTGCTGCGCGGCCCGGCCTCGGTGCTGTATGGCGAAGGCGCTACCGGCGCAGTGATTAACGTAATCCCGAAAAAACCCTTCTCCGGTGCCATAGAAAACCATGTCCGTGTGGGCTACGGCTCGTACGACACCCGCCAGCAGGCACTCGACAGCGGTGGCTCGCTGACCGATACCCTGAGCTATCGGTTGAATATCAACCACGTCCAGAGCAATGGCTGGATCGACCACGGCGACTCCGAAAACACCTTTGTCAGCGCCGCTCTGCGCTGGCAGGCCAGCGATGACCTGGCGTTTACCCTGAGCCACGACTATGGCGATCAGGAGCCGCAAAACGATTTCGGCGTACCGCTGATCAATGGCCGGTATCACCAGAGCCTGCGGGACAAGAACTACAACGTGCGCGATGCAAAACTGCATTACAACGACCAGTGGACGCGCCTCAATACTGAATGGCAGATCAACGACGCCCTCAGTGCCAACAACGAGCTGTATTACCTCAAGGCCCAACGCCGCTGGCAGAACGCCGAAAACCACGCCTGGAATGAAAGCCAGCAGACCTTGCTGCGCAGGGGCTACTTCAGCATCAAGCACGAGCAGGAACAAGTCGGCGACCGCCAGACCTTCACCCTCAACCACGACCTGTTCGGCCTTGAAAGCAGAACCCTGGTGGGCGCGGATTACAACCGCATCCACTTCAACCTGCACAGCAACTCGCCGTATAAAGACGTGAATGAAAACGGTCAGCCGATTGACCTGTACCACCCGGATCGTGGCGAATTTGAAAGTGACTCGCCGTACCGCGATCAATACACCACCACCACGCAACAGGTTTCGCTGTTTGCCGAAAACCGCACCGAGTTGACCGATCAACTGTCCCTGGTCACCGGCGTGCGCCGCGATATCGTGCATCTGGACCGCGATGACTTCGCGGTCAATGGCGACGCCACTCGAACTGACCGCAGCCTGTCGGCCAACAGCTGGAAAGTCGGGTTGGTATACGAACTGACACCGGACATGTCGATCTATGCCCAGCAAGCCACCAGCGTTGATGGCGTGGGCGGCTTGATCAGCCTGAGCGAGAAGCAGCAAAACTTCGAACTGGCCCATGCGCGCCAGACCGAAATCGGCTTCAAGCAGATGTTCTGGGATCAGCGCGGCGAATGGACCCTGGCGGCCTATCACATCGTCAAAAAAGACCTGCTGACCTCCGACCCGAATATCCCGGGCAATACGCTGCAAGTGGGCGAGCAGTCCTCCAGCGGCCTGGAAGCCAGCCTTGACCTGCAACTGCCGCAGCGCTGGGCGTTGCAAGCCAACGCCTCGGTGGTGCGCGCGCAGTACGACAAGTTCGACGATGAAGGCGTATCGCGCAAAGGCAACCGCCCCACCGACGTACCCCGTCGCACCGCCAATCTGTGGTTGAGCAAGGCCATCAACGATGATGTAAGTGCCGGTGCCGGCGTGCGCTATGTCGACTCGCGTTATGCCGACATGGCCAACAACGTCGAGCTGCCGAGCTACACCGTGGTAGACGCCAGCGTGAGCTGGAAAGCGATGCCCAAAACCACCCTGGGTTTGCGTTTGAACAATTTGTTCGACCGCCAGTACGCCGTAACCCAATACAATGGCGGCCAGCAATGGATCATGGGCGAACCGCGTTCGTTTTTCGTGACGGCTGATTACACCTTTTAACCGCTGGCCCTCACCCCAACCCTCTCCCGGAGGGAGAGGGCTAGGGTGAGGGGCTTTTGACTTTAAAGAACAACCGGACTTTTATGACCCGCCTCACCCTCACCCAACTCGCCTGGAGCCCTCTGGGCCACGGCCATTGCCATCACCAGTTCCAGCTGCGTGATGCCAACCTGCATGTCGCTGCAGGTGAGTTTGTGGGGCTGATCGGGCCCAACGGCAGCGGCAAGACCAGCCTGTTGCGCTGCGCCTACCGTTTCAGCAAGCCGCAATCGGGCACTGTCCAGCTCGACCGCCACAATCTCTGGCAGCAATCACCCCGCTGGTGCGCGCAACGCATCGCCGTGGTGTTGCAAGAATTCCCCGACACTTTCGGCCTGACCGTCGATGAAGTGGTCGCCATGGGCCGTACCCCGCACAAAGGCCTGTTCGATGGCGACACCCAAGCTGATCGCCAACTGGCCACAAACGCCCTCGCATCCGTCGGCCTGCAGGGTTTTGAAGACCACGCTTTCGCCACCCTCTCGGGCGGCGAAAAACAACGGGTGATCCTGGCCCGTGCCCTGACCCAGCAACCCGAACTGCTGATCCTCGACGAGCCCACCAATCACCTCGACCCGCGCTATCAGCTGGAGTTGCTGCAACTGGTCAAGCGCCTGAACATCGGCACCCTGGCCAGCATCCACGACCTCAATCTGGCCGCTGCCTTTTGTGACCGGCTGTACGTCATTGACCACGGCAAGATCATCGCCAGCGGCACGCCCCGTGAAGTCTTGACTGTGGAGCTGTTGCGCGACGTGTTTGGCGTGGCGGCCCTGATCGACGACCATCCGCTGTCCGGCTACCCGCGCATAACCTGGATAACCCACGCATGAACCTGATTCGTTTCGCCCTCTGCCTGGGCGCAGTGCTCGCCTCGCCCCTGGCCTTTGCCGAGGCCACGCAGTACCCGCTGACTATCAAGAGTTGCAATCGCGACGTGACCTTCGACCAGGCCCCCAAACACGCGGTCAGCCATGACATCAACATGACCCAGATGATGCTCGCCCTCGGTCTCAAGCCACACATGGCCGGCTACAGCGGGATCAGCGGGTGGAAGGCCGTGACCCCGCAGATGAAAGTGATCCTCGATGGTCTGCCGGAACTGGCGAGCAAATACCCGTCAGTGGAAACCCTGCTCAATGCCAACGTCGATTTCTTCTTCGCCGGCTGGGACTACGGCATGCGCGTGGGCGGCGACCTCACGCCGCAAACCCTGACCCCGCTGGGCATCAATGTGTATGAGCTGACCGAGTCCTGCGCATTTGTGATGAAGCGCCCGCCCGCCAGCATGGAAGACACCTATAACGACCTGCGCAACCTGGGCAGGATCTTCGACGTGCAGGATCGCGCCAGTGCGTTGATCGCCCAGATGCAGGCAAAAATTGCAGACGTCCAAAACACCCTGCCCACCTCGAAGCCCCGGGTTTTCCTGTATGACAGCGGTGAAGACCGGGCCATGACTTCGGGCAAACTGGGTATCCCCCACGCATTGATCGAAGCCGCCGGTGGCAACGATATCCTCAGCGATATCGACGCCAGCTGGACCCGTATCAATTGGGAAACCGTGGTCGAGCGCAACCCCGAAGTCATCGTGATCGTTGATTACAGCGAGGTCACCGCCGAGCAGAAACAACGCTTCCTGGAAACCAACCCGGCGCTGCAATCGGTAGACGCGATCCGTAACAAGCGCTTTATCGTTATCCCTTATGTGCAGGCCACGCCGGGCATCGACAACGTGCTCGCCATCGAAACCCTGGCTAAAGGCTTTCACCCGCAATGATAGCCAGCCGCTACGCCCTGTTGCTCACTGGTCTTGGCGCATTGCTGCTGGTGTCGTGTGTGGTTTCGCTGGGTTTTGGCCCGGCGCGGGTGCCAGTGGACGTGGTGTGGCAGATTCTGCTGCACAAGCTGTTTGGCATCGGCGACGTTAACTGGAGCGCGGGCCAGGAACATATCGTGTGGCTGATCCGCGTGCCGCGCATGTTGCTGGGGGCGCTGGTGGGCGCAGGGCTGGCACTGATCGGCGCGGTGTTGCAGGCCGTGACCCGCAACCCCCTGGCCGACCCGCACCTGCTGGGTGTGACCAGCGGCGCCACGCTGGGGGCGGTGATTGTGGTGCTGCATGTGGGCGAAATCGTCGGGCTGCTGACCCTGCCCATTGCCGCATTTATCGGGGCGCTGTTGAGCATGGCTCTGGTACTGGCCATCGCCAGCCGACACGGCCGGCTCGACAGCGACCGTTTGCTGTTGTGCGGCGTGGCCGTATCCTTTGTGATGATGGCCGTGGCCAATACCCTGCTGTTTCTGGGCGACCACCGGGCCAGTTCCGCGGTGCTGTTCTGGATGCTCGGCGGGCTGGGACTGGCGCGCTGGGAGCTGCTGGCCATCCCCAGCGCCAGCGTGCTGCTGGGGCTGGTGTTGCTGCTGGGTATGGCACGCCCGCTGAATGCCCTGATGGCCGGCGAACAAACCGCCGTGACCCTGGGCTTGAATGCGCGCAATGTGCGCCTGCGGGTATTTTTGATCGCCTCGCTGATGACCGGCGTGCTGGTGGCCATCAGTGGCTCCATTGGTTTTGTCGGGCTGATGATTCCGCATATCGCCCGCCGCCTGGTGGGCGCGGAGCATCGACGTCTGCTGCCGGTATCCGCCTTGCTGGGCAGTGTGTTCCTGGTCTGGGTCGACGTGGCGGCACGCACCCTGATCGCCCCCGAAGACCTGCCCATAGGCGTGGCCACGGCGGCGATTGGCGGGCTGTTTTTTATCGGGTTGATGCGCAAACGCTAACACCGCCTGACAGGGCGGTAGTGAGTCAAACCCGCAAAGCACCAAGGTGAAGCATAACCCCGCACCACCCCTTCCCGGCGGCACCAAACGGGTGCGTCGTCGCGCCCACTCTTCGCGCAAAATACTGTTCCAGAGCCCTTTTCAGGTATAGGCACAGCCTTTGCTAAAGACCTCTCCAGTCATTGAATTCATCACTAAAAATCAGAGACCTGGAGATCGCACCATGAAGCGTCGTAGCTTGATCAAGGCTTTCACCCTGAGCGCCTCCATCGCAGCCATGGGCATGACCTGGACGGTGCAAGCCGCCGAGACCATCAAAGTAGGGATTTTGCATTCGTTGTCCGGAACCATGGCGATCTCCGAAACCTCGCTCAAAGACATGGCCCTGATGACCATTGACGAGATCAACGCCAAGGGCGGTGTCAACGGCAAGATGCTCGAACCCGTAGTAGTCGACCCGGCCTCCAACTGGCCACTGTTTGCCGAAAAGGGCCGCCAGTTGCTGACTCAGGACAAGGTTGCGGTGGTGTTCGGCTGCTGGACATCGGTGTCGCGCAAATCGGTACTGCCGGTGTTTGAAGAACTCAACGGCCTGCTGTTCTACCCGGTGCAATACGAAGGCGAAGAGATGTCGCCCAACGTCTTCTACACCGGCGCGGCGCCGAACCAGCAAGCGATTCCAGCGGTGGAATACCTGATGAGCGAAGACGGCGGCAGCGCCAAACGTTTTGTGCTGCTGGGCACCGACTACGTGTACCCGCGCACCACCAACAAGATCCTGCGCGCATTCCTGCATTCCAAAGGCGTGGCCGACAAGGACATCGAAGAGGTCTACACCCCGTTTGGCCACAGCGACTACCAGACCATCGTGGCCAATATCAAAAAGTTCTCGGCGGGCGGCAAGACAGCGGTGATCTCCACGGTCAACGGTGACTCCAACGTGCCCTTCTATAAAGAGCTGGCCAACCAGGGCCTGAAAGCGACCGACGTGCCGGTGATCGCGTTCTCGGTGGGTGAAGAGGAGCTGCGCGGCATCGACACCAAACCGCTGGTGGGTAACCTGGCGGCGTGGAACTACTTCCAGTCGGTAGAGAACCCGGTCAACGCCAAATTCGTGGCTGACTGGAAAGCCTACGCCAAAAAACACAACCTGCCGGGCGCCGACAAGGCCGTGACCAACGACCCGATGGAAGCTACCTACGTGGGCATTCACATGTGGGCCCAGGCGGCCGAAAAAGCCAAGTCCACCGATGTCGACAAGGTGCGCGAAGCCCTGGCGGGCCAGACCTTTGCCGCGCCTTCGGGCTACACCCTGACGATGGACAAGACCAACCATCACCTGCACAAGCCGGTAATGATCGGCGAGATCCAGCCGGACGGGCAGTTCAGCGTGGTATGGCAGACCGAAGGGCCGATCCGCGCCCAGCCGTGGAGCCCTTACATCCCGGGCAATGACAAGAAGCCGGATTACGCGGTGAAGAGTAACTGAGGCCAGCCTCATCGTTGTGCTTTTGTGGGAGCGGGCTTGCTCGCGATGCAGTCAACACGGTTTGACTGAAAGACCGCGTTGCCTGCATCGCGAGCAAGCCCGCTCCCACAGGTGTGTTGAATTGCTTCTATCTGTGCAAGGCCATAACTATGCCCACTGCCCTTTACCGCGTTATCGTCGCGCTACTGCTGTTGCTGCCCCTGGCCGCCCACGCCGACGACGCCAGCGACTTCGCCGCAGCCACTAACTCACAGCAAGCCACGCTACTCGAAAGCTGGGCGGCACAACCGGCACCCGCCCGTGTAGAGCTGATCAATAGCCTGCAACAAGGCCAGATCAGCGTAGACGGCCAGGTTAAAACCCTGCGCCTGAACAACCGCTTGCGCGGCTTGATCGATACCGCACTGGCCAGCCATCAACTGCTGGCAGCCGACCCCAAGCTGCGCTTGAGCGCAGCGCAACAATTGCAGAAATCCGCCAAACCGGCGCAACTCAATTTCCTCGACCAACAACTGGCCGCTGAAAAGGACAGCGATGTGCACAGCGCATTAAGCCTGGCGCTGGCCAATCTGCAATTGGTCGACCCCAACCCTGCCGTGCGTCTGGCCGCCGTGCGCCTGCTGGGCGAAACTGGCGAACCGCTGGCCCGGACCCGCCTCGAAAACCTGCTGCAACCAGGGGTAGAAACCGATGCCAGCGTGCACACCGCCGCCGAAACCAGCCTGGTGCAAATCAAACGCAAGCTGCTGATCGGCGACCTGCTGGGGCAGGCGTTCAGCGGTTTGTCCCTCGGATCGATCCTGCTGCTGGCTGCACTCGGCCTGGCCATCACCTTTGGCCTGCTGGGGGTGATCAATATGGCCCACGGCGAAATGCTGATGCTCGGCGCCTATTCCACCTACTGCGTGCAGTTGCTGTTCCAGCGCTTTGCTCCCGGCGCCATCGAGTTCTACCCGCTGCTGGCCCTGCCCGTGGCGTTCTTCGTTACCGCAGCCGTGGGCATGCTGCTGGAGCGCACCATCATCCGTCACCTCTACGGCCGCCCGCTGGAGACATTGCTTGCCACCTGGGGCATCAGCCTGATCCTGATCCAGCTGGTACGTGTGCTGTTCGGCGCGCAAAACGTCGAAGTGGCCAACCCGGCCTGGCTGTCGGGCGGGCTGCAAGTGCTGCCCAACCTGGTGTTGCCGTATAACCGTCTGGTGATCATCGTCTTCGCCCTGGCCGTGGTGGTACTGACCTGGCTGCTGCTGAACAAGACCCGTTTGGGCCTCAACGTGCGCGCCGTTACCCAGAACCGCAACATGGCTGCCTGCTGCGGTGTACCCACCGGGCGCGTGGACATGCTCGCCTTCGGCCTGGGCTCGGGGATTGCCGGACTTGGCGGCGTGGCCTTGAGCCAGGTCGGCAACGTGGGCCCGGATCTGGGACAGGGCTACATCATCGACTCGTTTCTGGTGGTGGTGCTGGGCGGCGTCGGCCAATTGGCCGGTACTGTGTATGCGGCCTTTGGCCTGGGTATCGCCAACAAGATCCTCGAACCGCAGATCGGTGCCGTGCTGGGCAAAATCCTGATCCTGGGACTGATCATTCTGTTTATCCAGAAGCGTCCGCAGGGGCTCTTCGCGCTTAAAGGACGGGTGATCGACTGATGAATCAGCCTCTGATGGTCACTGCTGCACAAAAGGCCGGACCTGCGGTCACTACACTGGTGGGCGTTCTGGTCCTGCTGGTATTGCTGGCCCTGCCGCTGCTCTCGCTGTTGCCCGCCGACAGCCCGTTGCAGGTCTCGGCCTACACGCTGACGCTGGTGGGCAAGATTCTCTGCTACGCCATTGTCGCCCTGGCCCTGGATCTGGTCTGGGGCTACGCCGGGCTGCTGTCGCTCGGCCATGGCCTGTTCTTCGCCCTGGGCGGTTACGCAATGGGTATGTACCTGATGCGCCAGGCCTCGGGCGACGAGCTGCCGGCCTTTATGACCTTTTTGTCGTGGACCGAGCTGCCATGGTACTGGGTCGGTACCGAGCATTTCTGGTGGGCAATGTGTCTGGTGGTATTGGCCCCCGGCCTGCTGGCCCTGGTGTTCGGCTTTTTCGCCTTTCGCTCGCGGATCAAGGGCGTGTACTTCTCGATCATGACCCAGGCCCTGACCTTCGCCGGAATGCTGCTGTTTTTCCGCAACGAAACCGGCTTTGGCGGCAACAACGGCTTCACCAATTTTCGCAGTATTCTGGGCTTTGGCATCACCGAGCCGGGCACGCGCGCGGCGCTGTTTTTGGCCACCGTGCTGCTGCTGGTGACCAGCCTGTTCCTTGGCTGGCGACTGGCGCGCAGCAAGTTCGGCCGGGTATTGACCGCACTGCGCGACGCGGAAAACCGCCTGATGTTCTGCGGCTACGACCCACGCGGTTTCAAGCTGTTCGTCTGGGTACTGAGCGCCGTGCTGTGCGGCCTGGCCGGGGCCTTGTATGTGCCCCAGGTGGGCATTATCAACCCGGGTGAAATGTCGCCGACCAACTCCATCGAAGCCGCCGTATGGGTCGCCCTCGGCGGGCGCGGCACCCTGATCGGCCCGCTGCTGGGGGCAGGCGTGGTCAATGGCATGAAAAGCTGGTTTACCGTGGCCTTCCCCGAATACTGGCTGTTCTTTCTCGGGGCGCTGTTTATCGTCGTGACCCTGTACCTGCCAAAAGGCGTGATCGGCCTGCTGAAGAAAAGGGGCGAACAATGAGAATCACACCGACCGCCGAATTCATGCTCGAACCGGTGCTGGACGCTGGCAGCAGTCGCGACGCCATCGGCCTGGGACAAGCCGCCGGGCCGGGCCTGAACACCCGCCACGGCACCCTCCTGACCCTGGAAGACATCAGCGTCAGCTTCGATGGCTTCAAGGCCCTGAACAACCTCAACCTGTATATCGGCGTCGGTGAACTGCGCTGCATCATCGGCCCCAATGGTGCGGGCAAGACCACCATGATGGATGTGATCACCGGCAAGACCCGGCCCAGCGAAGGCCAGGCCTGGTTTGGCGAAACCCTCGACCTGCGCCAGATGAGCGAAGTACAGATCGCCCAGGCCGGGATTGGCCGAAAGTTCCAGAAGCCCACGGTATTCGAGGCCCTGAGCGTGTTCGAGAACCTGGAGCTGGCGCAGAAGACCGACAAGTCGGTGTGGGCCAGCCTGCGCGCGAAACTGACAGGAGAGCAAAAGGACCGTATCGGCGAAGTGCTGCATACCATCCGCCTGACCGGCTCGGCCCTGCGGCCTGCGGGGCTGTTGTCCCACGGGCAGAAACAGTTTCTGGAAATCGGCATGTTGTTGATGCAGGACCCGCAACTGCTGTTGCTCGACGAGCCGGTGGCGGGCATGACCGATGCCGAAACCGAATTCACCGCCGAGCTGTTCAAGAGCCTGGCGGGCAAACATTCGCTGATGGTGGTGGAGCATGACATGGGCTTTGTCGGCTCGATTGCCGACCACGTCACCGTGCTGCACCAGGGCAGCGTATTGGCCGAAGGCTCGCTGGAGCAGGTGCAGGCGGATGAACGGGTGATCGAAGTCTACCTGGGTCGCTGAAAACTGCCCGCTCCCACAGGGGGCATGGAGAGAACTGAACATGCTTAACGTCGAAAAACTGCACCAATACTACGGCGGCAGTCATATCCTTCGCGGCCTGTCCTTCGAGGTCAAAGTCGGTGAAGTCACCTGCCTGCTCGGCCGTAATGGCGTGGGCAAGACCACCCTGCTCAAATGCCTGATGGGCCTGTTGCCGGTCAAGGAAGGCAGCGTGCAGTGGGAGGGCCAGCCCATCACCACGCTCAAGCCTCATCAGCGGGTCCACGCCGGGATCGCCTATGTGCCCCAGGGCCGGGAGATTTTCGGGCGCCTGACAGTGGAAGAAAACCTGCTGATGGGCCTGTCGCGCTTTCCCGGCGCCGAGGCCAGGGAAGTGCCGGCGTTTATCTACGAACTGTTCCCGGTGCTGCTGCAAATGAAACACCGGCGCGGCGGCGATTTGTCCGGCGGCCAGCAGCAACAGCTGGCCATCGGTCGCGCACTGGCCAGCCGCCCGCGTCTGCTGATCCTCGACGAGCCCACCGAAGGCATCCAGCCCTCGGTGATCAAGGAGATCGGCGCAGTGATCAAAATGCTCGCCGCCCGCGGCGATATGGCGATTTTGCTGGTGGAGCAGTTTTATGACTTTGCCGAAGAACTGGCCGATCAGTATCTGGTGATGTCGCGAGGTGAAATCGTGCAACAGGGGCGTGGCGAAAATATGCAAACAGAGGGTGTGCGCGGGCTGGTGACGATTTAATCTGTCCCTCTTTCCTGGTGCTTTTCTTACAAAGAAGTCCTACATATGAACCTGCCGGCCAATACCGCATTGTTCACCCCCAGCTGGCTCGCCGAGCTGGAGCTGGGCTATGGCCGTTTTGGCGACAGCACCCGCCCTACCCTGCGGCGCCACCTCGGCCCGTTGCGGGTGCAAAAGCATTTGTACGCCGAAGGCCCCGAGGTGTGCCAGCACATCATCGTCCACCCGCCGGGGGGGATTGCCGGGGGTGACCAACTGAATATCAGCGCCAGCGTCGGCCCCGATGCCTGGGCGCAATTGACCAGCCCCGGCGCGGCCAAGTGGTATCGCGCGGCGGGCCCGGCTTACCAGACAGTCGAATTGAACGTGGCTGCCGGCGCGACCCTGGAATGGCTGCCGCAAGAAACCATCGTGTTAAGCGCAGCCCAGGCCGAACTCACCACCCGTATCGAACTTGCTGGCGATGCACGGCTGTTTTACTGGGACATGGTGGCGTTGGGGCGGCTGGCCAGCGGCGAGCGTTTTGAGCACGGGCATTTTCAGTCACGCCTGGATATCCGCCGCGACGGCCAGTTGCTCTGGCATGAACGCCAGCGCATTGCAGGCGGCGACGGGCTGCTGGACTCGCCCATCGGCCTGGATGGCAACCCGGTGTTTGCCACCTTGCTGGTAACGGGTGAAGTCAGTGCCGAGCTGCTGGAACGCTGCCGCGCGCTGGCCAACCCGGTACGCGGTGATTTGACTCAATTACCGGGTCTACTGGTAGCGCGCTGCCTGGCCAGTGAAGCCTTGCAGGCGCGCAGCTGGCTGATCGATTTATGGCGCTTGCTGCGCCCGGCATTGCTGGGGCGCGAGGCGTTGGCGCCACGCATCTGGAGTACCTGAAGAGCCCCTCTCCCTCTGGGAGAGGGTGAGGGCCAAGGCCCGACTCATTTTTAACTGCCGAACACGGACCCGACCATGGACCTGACTCCACGCGAAAAAGACAAGATGCTGATCTTCACCGCCGGCCTGCTGGCCGAGCGGCGGCTGGCCCGCGGTGTGATTCTCAACTACCCGGAAACCATCGCCTATATCTCCGCAGCCCTGCTCGAAGGTGCCCGCGATGGCCGCACCGTCGCTGAGCTGATGCACTATGGCACCACCCTGCTGACCCGCGACCAGGTGATGGAAGGCATTCCGGAAATGATCCCCGATATCCAGGTCGAAGCCACCTTCCCGGATGGCACCAAGCTGGTCACCGTCCACCAACCCATCGCCTGAGGCCGAGCATGTCTTATGTCATTCGTGATGCAGTCGCGGCGGATCTGCCGGCGATTCGCGATATCTACAACGATGCGGTGCTCAACACCCTGGCCATATGGAACGAAAACACCGTAGACCTGGACAACCGCCAGCGGTGGTTCGACGCACGACAGGCCCAGGGTTACCCGATTCTGGTGATCGTCGACGACACCAATATCGCCCTGGGCTATGCCTCGTTCGGCGACTGGCGGCCGTTCGAGGGCTTTCGCCATACCGTTGAGCACTCGGTGTATATCCACCCCGAGCAGCGCGGCAAAAAACTCGGGCCACAGTTGCTGGCCGAGTTGATCAAGCGCGCCCGTGCCTGCGACAAGCATGTGATGGTCGCCGCCATCGAAGGCGCCAACGCGGCCTCGATCCATGTCCACAGGCAACTGGGCTTTGTCACCAGCGGGCGCATGCCGCAAGTGGGGATCAAGTTCGGCCGCTGGCTAGACCTGACTTTTATGCAACTGATGCTTAACCCCGGCGCCCTGCCGCCCAAGGAGCTCGCACAATGAACGCCGAACAGGTGGTACGCGTGACGGCGCAGAGCTTTGCTCAATACCGCGATGACTTGATTGTGTTGCTGCTCGATGCGGTCGGGCACGGCGCATCGGTGGGTTTCATGAACGATCTGGATCAGCCTCAGGCCAGCCGTTACTTCAACGAAGTTCACGGGCAACTGGAACAAGGCAATCTGCTGCTGTGGGTACTGGTCGAAGACCAGCGCGTGCTGGCCAGCGTGCAACTGGTGCTGTGCCAGAAGGCCAACGGCCTGAACCGTGCCGAGGTGCAAAAACTGCTGGTGCTCAATGAAGTGCGTCGCCGCGGCCTGGGACAGGTACTGATCCACGCCCTGGAGCAAGGCGCCCGCGAGCAAAAGCGCGGCCTGTTGCACCTGGACACCGAAGCCGGCTCCCCGGCGGAGAACTTCTACAGTGCCCTGGGCTACACCCGCGTGGGCGAGTTGCCCAACTACTGCCAAAGCCCCGACGGCCACTACAGCCCCACGGCCATCTACTTCAAGACCCTGAGTGAGCCGCAATGATCCCGGGCGAATACCGCATTGAGTCGGGCGAGATCGAACTGAACGTCGGCCGCCGCACCCTGGTCCTGAGCGTAGCCAATCGTGGCGACCGCCCGATCCAGGTCGGCTCGCATTATCACTTTTTTGAAACCAACGACGCCCTGATGTTTGACCGTGGCGACAGTCGCGGCATGCGCCTGAACATTCCGGCTGGCACCGCCGTGCGCTTCGAGCCGGGGCAAACCCGTGAAGTGGAACTGGTGGAGCTGGCCGGTCTGCGCCGGGTGTTCGGCTTCGCCGGGCGGGTGATGGGCAATCTGGATTGACCCACAGGGTCCGGACCAATTTTTAGGAACTCACCATGAAAATCTCCCGTCAGGCTTACGCCGACATGTTCGGCCCCACCGTCGGCGACAAGATCCGCCTGGCCGACACCGAGTTGTGGATTGAGGTCGAGCACGACTTCACCACCTACGGCGAAGAAGTGAAGTTCGGCGGTGGCAAGGTGATTCGTGACGGCATGGGGCAGAGCCAACTGCTCGCCAGTGAAGTGGTCGACACGCTGATCACCAATGCGCTGATTATCGATCACTGGGGCATTGTCAAAGCCGATGTGGGCCTCAAGAACGGGCGCATCCACGCCATCGGCAAGGCCGGCAACCCGGATATCCAGCCCAACGTCACCATCGCCATCGGCGCCAGCACCGAAGTGATCGCCGGCGAAGGCATGATCCTCACCGCAGGCGGCATCGACACCCATATCCACTTTATCTGCCCGCAACAGATCGAAGAAGCGCTCAACAGCGGCGTGACCACCATGATCGGCGGCGGTACCGGCCCGGCCACCGGCACCAATGCCACCACCTGCACTTCGGGGCCGTGGCACATGGCGCGCATGCTTCAGGCCGCCGATTCGTTCCCGATGAACATGGGCTTTACCGGTAAGGGCAACGCCAGCCTGCCGCAACCGCTGATCGAACAGGTCGAAGCCGGAGCCATCGGCCTCAAGCTGCACGAAGACTGGGGCACCACCCCGGCGTCCATCGACAACTGCCTGACCGTTGCCGACCTCTATGACGTGCAAGTGGCGATCCACAGCGACACCCTGAACGAGTCGGGCTTTGTCGAAACCACCCTCGCCGCCTTCAAGGGCCGCACCATCCACACCTATCACACCGAAGGTGCCGGTGGCGGGCATGCGCCGGACATCATCAAGGCCTGCGGCCTGACCAACGTGCTGCCCAGCTCCACCAACCCGACGCGGCCTTTTACGCGCAACACCATCGACGAACACCTCGACATGCTGATGGTCTGCCATCACCTCGACCCGAGCATCGCCGAGGACGTGGCTTTCGCCGAAAGCCGGATCCGCCGCGAGACCATCGCCGCCGAAGACATCCTCCATGACCTGGGCGCGTTCTCGATGATCAGCTCCGACAGCCAGGCCATGGGCCGGGTGGGTGAAGTGATCACGCGCACCTGGCAAACCGCCGACAAGATGAAAAAACAGCGCGGGCCGCTGCCTGAGGATGCACCGGGCAACGATAACTTCCGCGCCAAGCGCTATATCGCCAAATACACCATCAACCCGGCGATCACCCATGGCGTAAGCCATGAAGTGGGCTCGATCGAAGTCGGCAAGTGGGCCGACCTGGTGCTGTGGCGCCCGGCGTTTTTCGGCGTCAAACCGACGTTGATCATCAAGGGCGGGGCCATTGCGGCAAGCCTGATGGGCGATGCCAACGCCTCGATCCCCACGCCGCAACCGGTTCACTATCGCCCGATGTTCGCCAGCTACGGCGGCTCGCGCCACGCCACCTGCCTGACCTTTATCAGCCAGGCCGCGTTTGACGCGGGCGTCCCCGCAGCGCTGGGTTTGCAAAAGCAAATCGCGGTGGTAAAGGGCTGCCGGGATGTGCAGAAAAAGGATCTGATCCACAACGGCTATCTGCCCGCGATCGAAGTCGACCCGCAGACCTATCAGGTCAAGGCCGACGGTGTATTGCTGTGGTGTGAACCGGCCGAGGTCCTGCCGATGGCACAGCGCTACTTCCTGTTCTGACACCCCGTATTTGCAGGGGGATTGGCGGTTGTACTGGAACGCTGCATTTGGCGTTAAGATGCGGCTCCATTTTTTACAACCGCTCTTGCAGCAAGGCGTGTGGCCATGGGCCTATCTGAATTCATCGTGCTCAATGTAGATCGCATCGTCGATGAATGGGAGCAGTTTGCCGAAACCATTACCCCGGCAGCCGAATCCATGAACAGCGTCGCGCTGCGCGACCATGCCAGGGAAATCCTGCTGGCTGCTTCGCGGGACATGAACACCGCGCAAACGGCCAGCGAGCAGCAGGCCAAGGCCGAGGGTGAAGGCCCCGAAACGAGCCCTGCGCTGGATGAAGCAGCTGCCAGCCACGGCGAACTGCGCCATACCGTGGGTTTTGATCTGGTGCAGATGACTTCGGAGTTCCGCCACCTGCGCGCCTGCGTCATCCGCCTGTGGGTCGCCAGCATCCAGGCCCCGGCCCACGAGCACCTGCTCGACATGATCCGCTTCAACGAAGCCATTGACCAGGCCCTGGCCGAGTCCACCGCGGCCTATGCCGAACAGGTCAATCGCTCACGCGACATCTTCCTTGCCATCCTGGGTCATGACCTGCGCGCACCGTTGCAAGCAGTGAGCATGTCCAGTGAAATGCTGGAGCGCAAAACCAGCCTTGACCCTGCGGCGCAGCCTTATCTGCTGGCCATCAGAAACGGCACGCGGCATATGGGCGCGATGGTCAATGACCTGCTGGAGTTTGTGCGCAGCCGTCTGGGCACCAGCCTGCCGATCGAGCCCGAGCCGATGGACCTTGCCCAGGCCTGCCAGGCGGCGCTGGATGAAGCCTGCGCCGGGCAACCGGATTGCGCGCCGGCACTGCAGGTCGAAGGTGATGTGCAAGGGCACTGGGATCCGCGCCGGTTGGGGCAACTGCTGCAAAACCTGATCGGCAATGCCCTGCAGCACGGTGCGCGCCGGGGCAAGGTGACATTGCACCTGAGCGGGGACAGCGAAGCGGTGACCTTGCGCGTGCACAACCTGGGCATGCCCATCGCCGAAGACGCCCTGGGCACCCTGTTCGACCCGCTGGTGCGCAGCCCGAGCGAAGACCTGACCCAGCCGGGTACATCCACCAGCCTGGGCCTGGGGTTGTTTATCATCAAGGAAGTGGTGGACGCCCACCAGGGCAGCATCGACGTGACCTCGACCGAAGCCGAGGGCACGACGTTTACGGTGGTGTTGCCCAAAAACGCCTGAGCCCTGGGCAAACGCCATCTGTGGGAGGGGCTTGCTCGCGATGCAGTCGCCGCGGTCTATCAGGAACACCGCACCGAGGCCATCGCAGGCAAGCCAGCTCCCACAGAGCCTTTAGGCAGGCTTCATCTATTGCGTCACAAACCGCCCCAACTGCTGCTTCAATCGCTGATTTTCAGCACGCAATTGCTGCACTTCCTCGAGCAGGTCCAGCGCCAGCGCCACGCCCTCCCATTCCATCTGCAGATCATCACGCAGCTTGGCCGCGCGTCTGGCGATGACCAGTTCGTAGTCTTCAAAACGCCACACGTCAGGCGTGCGGCCCTGAGGTTCGATAATTCCGTGTTCGACAATCTCTATCACGTAAGTGGCCGGGATATTGGCCTCTTCGCAGAACCTTTCCATGTCCAGCTGAACGATCAGGGTGCTGCTCATGATCAGTTACTCCATTGGGCTCTCGGATCAAATGCTGCTTTGTCGGCAAGTTCTTGCCACAGGGCCTTGGTGGCCTCGTCGCCATGGGTCGGCATGACCACTTTCAGTTGCGCATACAAATCACCACGCTGGCCTTGCTTGTCCACCAGGCCGTGGCCCTTGATGCGCATGCGCTGACCGCTCTGGCTGTCAGGGCGAATGGTCATCATCACCTTGCTGGTCAGGGTCGGTATCGCCACCTTGGTGCCCAGCGCAGCTTCCCACGGCGCCAGAGGAACCGTGATAACCAGGTCATGGCCTTCAACATCGAACTTCGGATGCGGTGCAAAACGGATGATCAGGTACAGATCACCGTTGGCCCCGCCACCCACGCCCGGGCCACCCTGGCCTTTAAGGCGGATGCGCTCACCGTCGGTCACACCGGCCGGGATCTTCACGTTCAGGGTCTTGCTGACCCCGCCTATCTGAAAGCTGATGGGCTTGGACTCACCCGACAGGGTTTCTTCAAGGAAAATCGGCAACTCCATTTCAACATCCTGCCCGCGACGGCCCGCACTGCGGCCTGATTGCCCACCAAAACCGCCACCACGCGAACCGAAGATCGAGCTGAAGAAGTCCGAAAAATCGCCATTGTCTTCGAAACCGCCGCTGGAACGGCCTTGCCAGCCCGGCGGCCCCTGGAACGGCTGGCCATGCTGGCCGTATTTGCGAATTTCGTCGTATTCAGCGCGTTTTTCGGCGCTTTTAAGCGCTTCATACGCCTCGTTGACATCCTTGAACTTGCTCTCGGCGTCCTTTTCCTTGCTCACATCCGGGTGATACTTGCGCGCCAGCTTGCGATAGGCGGTCTTGATCGCCTTATCGTCCGCCGTGGGCTCGACACCCAGGATCTTGTAATAGTCTTTGAAGTCCATGTAAGGATCACCATCCGTTATCAATATCGCGCAGCTCAGGTCACCAGAATGCTCCGGTTGCCCGGCCTGTCATTTGACCGGCCTCAAGAACAGCGCTGCCAATGTTTATCGGCAGCCTAAAGACTGCCACGCCAATGACTGGAAGTTTGGGGATCAAGGATAGTCTTTCAAGTGGATTAAAACCTGCGATTTAACGATTAGTCGTGCTTCGATTCTGCGGCGGTCTGACATACACTGCGCGGCCGTTTTTTGACCGGAACACGAAAGACATGAAAAGCGCCTCTCCAGCACGTGCCTGCGGTATCGACTTCGGCACGTCAAACTCCACCGTCGGCTGGCTGCGTCCAGGCGTGGAAACCCTCATTGCGCTGGAGGACGACAAGATCACCCTGCCCTCGGTGGTGTTCTTCAATATGGAAGAACGCCGCCCGGTGTATGGTCGTCTGGCGCTGCATGAGTACCTGGAAGGCTACGAAGGCCGCCTGATGCGCTCGCTCAAAAGCCTGCTGGGTTCCAAGCTGATCAAGCACGACACCAGCGTTCTGGGCACGGCGATGCCGTTCAAGGACTTGCTGGGGCTGTTTATCGCCCAGCTGAAAAAGCGCGCCGAAGCGACCGCCGGTCGTGAATTCGAAGAAGTGGTACTCGGTCGCCCGGTATTTTTCGTCGACGACGACCCCCTGGCCGACCAGGAAGCCGAAAACACCCTGACCGACGTGGCACGCGCCATCGGCTTCAAGGAAGTGTCCTTCCAGTACGAACCGATCGCCGCGGCATTTGACTATGAGTCCACCATCGAGCGCGAAGAGCTGGTGCTGATTGTCGATATCGGTGGTGGTACGTCCGACTTCTCCCTGGTGCGCCTGTCGCCCGAGCGCCGTGGCCTGGACAACCGCCAGGACGATATTCTGGCCACCGGCGGCGTACACGTGGGCGGTACCGATTTCGACAAACAGCTGAGCCTGCAAGGCGTGATGCCATTGTTCGGCTACGGCAGCCGCATGAAAAGCGGTGCCTACATGCCTACCAGCCATCACATGAACCTGGCGACCTGGCACACCATCAACTCCGTGTACTCGCAAAAATCCCAGCTGTCGCTGGGCAGCATGCGTTACGACATTGAGGATACCGGCGGTATCGACCGTCTGTTCAAACTGATCGAGCAGCGTGCCGGACACTGGCTGGCGATGGAAATCGAGCAGACCAAGATCGAACTGACCCACAACGACAGCCGCCATGTGCCGCTGGACCGGGTTGAAGCGGGGTTGAGCGTAAACCTGAGCCGGGCGATGTTTGAAGAGTCCATCGACAACCAGCTGGAACGCATCCGCAACAGCGTGACGCAATTGCTGGGCAATGCCGGCGTGGGTGTCGAGCAGGTGGATACGGTGTTCTTCACCGGTGGTTCGAGCGGGATTCCGGCCTTGCGCCAGAGCGTCGCGGCCATGTTGCCGAATGCGCAGCATGTTGAAGGCAACATCTTCGGCAGCATCGGCAGCGGTCTGGCGATTGAGGCTAAAAAGCGTTACGGCTAATACCCTCGCCCCAACCCTCTCCGTCCGGGAGAGGGTTGGGGCAAGCCGTTACACCAACCCCACCTGCTTCAGCTCACTCTTCAAATATGCATAGTAGATCGGCCCCGCCACCACGCCCGGCAGGCCGAAGGCTGCTTCAAAGACCAGCATCGCCAGCAGCAATTCCCACGACTTGGCACTGATTTGCCCCCCGACAATCTTGGCGTTGAGGAAGTATTCCAGCTTGTGGATAACAATCAGATAACCCAGCGCCCCGATCGCCACCCAGATCGACAGCGATAAACCGACGATAGTGATCAGGGTGTTGGAAATCAGGTTGCCAATCACCGGCAGCAAACCCAGCAGGAAGGTCAGCACGATCAGGGTTTTGGTCAGCGGCAGATGCACGCCCAGCAGCGGCAGGACTACAGCCAGAAAGATCCCGGTAAATACCGTGTTGAGCAGCGCGATCTTGATTTGCGCAAAAACGATATTGCGAAAGGCTTGTACCAGCAGGTGCAGACGCTCGAACAGCGCAGCCGACAGCGGCTTGCGGCGGCTGATATCAGGAATGGTCTGCAAGGCCATGATGGCCCCCAGCACCATGCCGATCAGCAGGGTCACGAACATATGCGCGGCGTCTTTGCCCACCAGTTGCAGATCGCTGAGGTGCTTGTTCATCCATTGCCCGATGGCAATCCGGAACTCGGCAGCACTGGCTGGCAGGTAGCTGTCCAGGAACGGCGGCAACTGGCCGCGGGCCCGATCGACTACGGCCATGAATTTATTCAGTGAAGCGCCGGGGTTTTCCGCCTCATGCAACAGAAAACTGATGGCACCGGCAAAGATCAGCGCCAGTACGCTGACAATCACCGTACCCAGCAAAGCCACCGCCAGCCAGCGCGCACGGCGCCCGGCAATCAGACGCTGCAATTGCGGGGTGAGCATATTGACCAGTTCGAACACCAACAAGCCCGCCAGCAGGCTGGGCAACAAACGCAACGGGAAAACCAATAGCAGGCCGCCAGCAATAATGATGTAGCTGGCCAAGACGATGTGACGCTGAGAAAACGATGGCATACAGCCTCAAAACTGACAGCGTGAAAGGACAAGCAGTCTGCCAGCCTTCAGCTGCGAGCACTAGAATTTGTGACTGGCGGGAGGGCATACACCCTGTGGGAGCGGGCTTGCTCGCGAATCAGGCGCTGCGGTATGTCAGTTAAACCGCAGTGAGGCCATCGCGAGCAAGCCCGCTCCCACAGTGCCGATCATTTTTTCTTCAGGCAATCACTCATAAAGGCTTTGCGCGCATCGCCCTTGAGGGCCTGGGTGCCGGCGGTGGCATTGCAGGTTTTCATCTTGTCCTGCTGCGTCGCCGGCTTGGCTTTGAGGCAGGTACTCATAAAGGCTTTGCGCTCATCGCCCTTGAGGGCCTTGGCACTGGCGTCAGCGTTACAGGTGGTCATTTTGTTTTGTTGGGCCGTGGCCGCAAAGCCCTGGGAACACAGGAGCAGACCTATCATCAGCAAAGGAACACGCAGCATCTTCATGGAGTTTTCTCCTTGTTGGCGCGCCAACGGGCAGCGCGATTCCTGAAGTGTAGACAAACTCTGTTACAGCACTCGTGCCTGACGTCGATACTGCTCCGGGGTACATCCGGCCTGGCGCTGGAACATTGCGATAAACGCCGACGAGGTGCTGTAACCCAGGTCGAAGCCCACGTCCTGCACGCTGCGCGCAGACTCCAGCGCCTCAATCGCGGCCAGAAACCGCAGACGCTGACGCCACTCGCCAAAGCTCATGCCCAGTTCCCGCACAAACACCCGCGCCAATGTACGTTCGCTGACATGCACCTGCTGCGCCCACTGGCCCAACGGGCGGTTGTCGCCTGGGCTCTGTTGCAGCGCTTCCAACACCAGCAACAGGCCCGGATGGCTGGCATAAGGCAAGAAGCACTGATGCACCGGTGCCTGGCGCAATTGATCGACCAGCACCCGGGCCAGTCTTACATCGGCTTCGCTTTGCGGGATATTGATATCGCGGCGGGCAAAGTCGCTGAGGATGGCCTTGAGAATATCGCTGATAGCCAGGGTGACCGGGGTGGTCGGCAAGTGCTGGCAATGCACGGCATCCAGATACACAGAGCGATAAACAATCGCCTGGGCGTTGTAGGCACTGTGCTCGGTGTTGGGCGGCACCCAGACCGCGTATTGCGGCGGCGACATAAAGCGCCGGCCATCGACTTCAAAGCGCATCACACCGTGGGCCACATAATCCAGTGAGCCCCAGGCATGGGTATGGGGCACGGCATGGCTGTGGGCCTCAATCTCGGCATAGCGAAAGTAAACCGGCGCTGGCAGACCGTCGAACTCGGGGACGTTGATCAGATTCTTGTGCATGCTGTCTGGATACGGGGTGAGGTTGGCTGGATCGCAGTATAGGCTCGCAGACAGACAAGCGGATAATCACCGCTCATTAACCCTGTGGTTGTCACCGATGCAATACGCTTACCCGCTACTGGCCATTTTGATCTGGGCCGGCAATACCGTTATCAACAAGCTTGCGGTGGGAGCGATCTTCCCGTCCGAGATCGGCTTTTATCGCTGGCTGCTGGCTGGCCTGCTGTTTACCCCCTTTATGCTCAAGCCGGTGATGAGCAACTGGCCGATCATCCGCCCCAACCTGGGCAAGATTTTCATCCTCGGCGTGCTCGGCATGGCGGTGTACCAGAGCCTGGCCTACTACGCGGCGGCCCGTACGTCGGCGACCAATATGGGCATTATCCTGTCATTGATGCCGCTGATGGTGCTGAGCATGTCGATTATCAGCCTGGGGCAGCGCCTGACTGCCGGGGCCTTGGTGGGCGCGGTCGTATCGTTTGTCGGGGTACTGGTGGTGGTGTCGAGCGGCAGCCTGGCGGCCTTGCTTGATCATGGCCTCAACCTGGGTGACGCGATGATGCTGGTCGCCACCCTGGCCTATGCGGTTTACAGCACCCTGCTGAAAAAATGGCAACTGCGCCTGCCGCCGCTGCAGATGCTGTATATGCAGGTGCTGGTGGCGATTGTGGTGTTGTTTCCGCTGTATCTGGCCTCACCTAAGGTCG
Organism: Pseudomonas bubulae; assembly: GCF_900618535.1. Classification (GTDB taxonomy): domain Bacteria; phylum Pseudomonadota; class Gammaproteobacteria; order Pseudomonadales; family Pseudomonadaceae; genus Aquipseudomonas; species Aquipseudomonas bubulae. The sequence continues at coordinate 125,892 of NZ_UYJA01000005.1, forward strand.
GGCCAACGGTGCATAACATGGGGCTGGTGCTTTACGCCTGCGTGCTGGCGTCGATGATCGCACCGCTGGCCTGGATGAAAGCCGTGGCCAGCCTTGGCCCAAGCCGTACCACGCTGTTCTTCAACCTGCTGCCGTTGATTACCGCGCTGATCGCAGCGGTGGTGCTCAAAGAGCAACTACATGCCTATCACCTGATTGGCGGGGCGCTGACCTTGGGCGGAGTGATTCTGTCGGAGCGCTGGACTACGCCGTTGCGGGCGGCGTGATTTAGCCCTCACCCCAGCCCTCTCCATGCCCGCTTTCGATGTCCGGCTCAAGCCTTCGCAGAGAGAGGGAGTCAACTGGTGGCGTTGCCCGGATCCACTTTTGCCTTTAGTCCCCTCACCCTCTCCCTCCGGGAGAGGGTGAGGGACTTTTGATCTACTTCACCGTCTTCGGCACCTTGCCCTGCTGCATTTGTTGCAGCAGCGGCGCGCACTGGTTGGGTTCGCCACCGCTTGGGGCGACCAACGCCAGTAATCCCGCCGCCGGCCCTGCAATCACACCCAATGCCACCATGCCCGCACCACGCAACAGCAGCGGCACGGCTTGCACACCCGCTGACGGGTTGGCAAAGGTACCGCGTACATACAGCGGTGAACGCAACGAAAACAGACGCAAACCCTTGGACTCTGGAGTGATCTTCAAGTCCAGCTGCTCGGTAGCAAGGTTGATCGTGCCATCGATATAGATAATCGCGTTCTCGGTATCGAACACAAACAATCGGGTACTGGCCAGCCCGTTCTTGATCCCCAGGTCCGCTGCCGCGCAGTTGATCTTCACGTCCTCGTCGCCAAAAATCTTGCCCACTACATAGTTGCCTACGTTCAGGCCGGCAATTTCCATAAGGCTGCGACTGATAGCGCCGTCATTGATGATCATCTTCAGATCACCGTTGGCGGTGCCCAACAACTTGGCCACCGAATTACCGGTACCGGTAATCGTGGCATCACCATTGAGTTCGCCGAAGCTGGTTTTCATCGGCTCAAAGGTGGGAAACAGTTGCTTGAGTTTAAAGTTGCGCGCGGTCAGCCTGGCGCTGCCTTTCAGGGGCGCAGCACGGCCGTTGAGACGAATTTGCGCATCCAGCTTGCCACCTGCCACGCCAAAACGCAGCGGCTCAAGACTCAGTTCGCCATCATTGAGCACCACATGGGTGTAGAGGTCGGTAAACGGCAGCTCGGCGCTTTGCACGATACGTTTGCCGGTGAGTTCTACGTCTGCGTCCATATCGCGCCAGCGCTCGGTGCGAAACTCTTCCACCGGCAGCACCTTGCCCGCAGGCTGCTTGCTCTCGCTGCCCCGGGCTTTTTGCTGGGTGTTGGAGTCGGCACCGATCAACGGCCCCAGGTCAGCCATCAGCAACTGGTTGGACACCAGCTTGCCGGACAGCTTGGGCCGTGGCTGGCTGGCCACATATTTCAGATCGCCATGGATATCACTGCTGCCGATTTTGCCGTTGAAATTTTCATAGCTGAAGGTCGCGCCATTGGCTTCACGCAGTTTGGCGGTCAAATGGCCGTCGGTGGAGTACGGCGGCGAATCCGGCAAGGTCACGCCGGTCAACGGATAGAGGTTACTCAGGCTGGTACCGGCCAATTTCAGGCGCAGGTCCAGGGCACCCAGATTGAGCGGGTCGGTCAAGGTTCCGGCCAGCTCGACATGGCTGTCGGCAATGCTGACCCGGGCTTGCAACGGGAAAGGCTGAGTCGCGTCCTGCAATGCCAGCAGACCGCCAATTTTACCGCTGCCGTTGAGCTGCTGACCGTGGTACTGGCCTTTGACCTTGAGGGCGAACGCATAGTCCTGCGGTTTGCCGCCCTTCTCCAGGGCCTTTTTCGCGTCTTTTTCGCCGACGATCTCGCTAAACGGGATGGGTTTGCCCAGCGAGTCGATCAGCACGTCCAGTCGGGTTTTCAGGGTCTGATCATTGAGGGTCACATGCCCCTTGTCGAAGCCGATAGCACCGATGTCCAGCGTCCAGGCTGAAGGCTCGGCATCCGGGTCCTTGGGGTCGAAGGTAAAGGTCCAGTTCGCCCGGCCATCAGCCAGGCGCTCAAGACTGGCGCTGGGCTCTGTCAGATTGATGCGCGGGATATCCACGGTTTGGGTCAACAGCGCCAGCGGCGACAGGCGCAGCTCGACTCTTTTCAGGCTGGCCATTTGCGCAGTTTTCGCCCACTCGGGGTTGCCCAGGGTCAGGTCCTGAGCAATCACATGGGGCCACGGCACCCAGGCCCGCCAGCCGCCCTGATCCTCTTCGCGCTGCCAGCGCACAGCCAGGTCACCGTTAATAGCAAACGGGCGGTGGAGGATTTCAGACACTTTGCTGTTGATGGTCGGCTTGATGCGGTTCCAGTCGAAGGTAGCGAGGATCACCACCAGCACGGCCACCAGCAGAACGAAAATACCGCCTGCCCAGGCAAGGGTCTTACGGGTGCGCGTCATGTCACGGCTCCTTGAATTCCACAGAACGTCCCAGTTACGACGCCATAAATGTACGACTGGCAAAGACGCCGGAAGGTTTAACCCCGGTACGGCTTTCGTATAAAAAATTTCAAAAGCCCCGGGCTAGAGCCTCCCAGCCTGAACAATCAATTTTGTCGATTATCACCATTGGCCGTATGAACTTTGATATCCGGCAGCCAAGCGTAGCATTGCCATCACACCTACTTAGTTGCATTGCTACGGAGCACACACCATGAAACGCCCAGTCCTGTTTGGTCTTTCCCTTTCACTGATGGCCTTCAACGCCTTCGCCATGCCTGCCGATGAAGAGCCGACCCCAATGGCCCAACCAGCATCGAGCTCCTTGAGCCAGCCGCTCAACCCGGTTGCCGAAGACGGCGCACAACGTACCCTGGACCAACAAAACAGCTATGCCGAAGATGGCTACGATCGCACTCCGGGCAGCCAGTTTGTCGCCGAAGGTGGCGCCGATCGTCTGGCAGAACGCAACAAGCATGCGAGCTAAGCCTTTCGCAGGTGTGGGAGCGGGCTTGCTCGCCAATGCATCCCTGCCGCTGATCCGCTAGCCCGCGTAACCTGCATCGCGAGCAAGCCCGCCCCCACACTTTGTGCAGTACACCGTTCGACGTCATCAAAGCCGATTTGCTAGAGTGCGCCGCTGTACTTGTCTGGAATACCAGCCCCGATGCTGCCTCGTGCCGAACAGAAGCAACAAACCCGCCTTGCGCTGATGGATGCTGCCCGCCACTTGATGGAGTCGGGTCGCGGCTTTGGCAGCCTGAGCCTGCGCGAAGTCGCAAAGACCGCTGGCATCGTGCCGACCGGTTTTTATCGCCACTTCAGCGACATGGACCAACTGGGCCTGGCCCTGGTCAGTGAAGTCGGCCAGACCTTTCGTGAAACCATTCGTCTGGTGCGTCACAACGAACTGTTTATGGGCGGTGTGATCAACGCCTCGGTACGAATTTTTCTCGACGTGGTAGAAGCCAACCGCTCGCAGTTTCTGTTTCTGGCCCGCGAGCAATACGGCGGCTCGCAACCGGTTCGCCAGGCCATTGGCGCCCTGCGCGAAGACATCACTTCGGATCTGGCGGCCGACCTTGGCTCCAAGCCCAAGTTAGCGCACCTGAATCATGCCGGCCTTACCGTGATCGCCGATCTGGTGGTCAAAAGCGTATTTGCCGCCTTGCCCGACGTGATCGACCCGCCTGCAGATTCACTGCCCGATCACCTGCAGCCCCAGGCCAAGATCAGTCAGCAACTGCGCTTTATTTTTATCGGGCTCAAGCACTGGAAAGGCCTGGGCAGTACCGAATAATCGCAAGCGCACCCCATTGGTGCGCCGATGCGCAGATTGCGCACTTATATAGAACATCTTCATCTTTCTGCACCCTTTTTGGGCCTGCATTTGCAGCCTCCGACCGGGTTGGCAAGCCCCTTGCTGTGGTTGGAGTAATGTCCATTGCAGGAAGCCTTCCGATGCTGGTGATTCATCGCAGAGTCCAGTCCCACCCCGTGTGGAGCGCCGAGTTACACCTGAACTTCGAAGCCCGCAGCAAAAGTCGCCTGCGTTGTTTCAGCAGCAGCGGCGAAGATGTCGGCCTGTTCCTTGACCGTGGCCAGTCACCGCTGGTCGATGGCGAATTTCTGCAGGCTCAGGACGGACGCATCGTGCGCGTCTGTGCCAGCCCCGAAAAGCTCCTGCATGTCACCTGCTGCAATGCTTTTGAACTGACCCGCGCCGCTTATCACCTGGGCAACCGCCACGTCGCCCTGCAAGTGGGTGATGGCTGGTTACGCCTGCTTGACGACTACGTGCTCAAGGCCATGCTGGAGCAACTGGGTGCCCATATCGAGGCCATCGAAGCTCCGTTTCAGCCCGAATACGGCGCCTATGGCGGTGGCCATCACCACTCCCGTGCGGGCGAAGAGGACTTCAACTACGCCCCGCGGTTGCATCAGTTTGGTGTGCGCTTGTGAACCCGGCCTGGGCGCTCTTGCGCCTGGCCAGCCCGCAGCTGCCCATTGGCGGCTACAGCTATTCCCAGGGGCTGGAAATGGCCGTTGAAAACGGCCGCGTGGCTGACCCGGCCACGGCAGCGCGCTGGATCCGCGATCAATTGCTGCTCAACCTCGCCCGCTTCGAGGCGCCCTTGTTGCTCGCCCACTGTCAGGCCGCAGCGGATCAAGACTGGAACGCTTTGCAGCGTTTGTGTGACGAGCATCGCGCCAGCCGTGAAACCCGAGAACTGCATCAGGAAAGCCGGCAAATGGGGTATTCCCTGCAACAGTTACTCACCGGCTTACCGGAGCTGGACGAGCCCGCACGCGAGTTTCTCGCACAACAGGCCGAGCCCCATCTGGCGCTGGGCTGGGCATTGGCCGCACGCGCCTGGGGCATCGACCCACAGGACGCATTGGCCGCCTGGCTCTGGAGCTGGCTGGAAAACCAGTTGGCCGTGCTGATGAAAACCCTGCCCCTGGGCCAGCAAGCGGCCCAGCGCATGACCAGCGAACTGTCGGCTGCGTTGCAGCAGGCCCAGCAACACGCCAGTAGCCTCCACTTATCCCACATTGGCAGTGCCGCTTTCGGCCTGTCTTTGGCGAGCATGGCCCACGAGCGCCAGTACAGCCGCCTGTTTCGTTCCTAGGAGAAAGCAATGAACACACAGCCTTTGCGTGTTGGCATCGGTGGCCCGGTAGGCTCCGGCAAAACTGCGCTCACCCTGGCCCTGTGCCTGGCCCTGCGGGAAAAGTACAACCTGGCCGTCGTCACCAACGATATCTACACCCGTGAAGATGCTGACTTTCTGGTGCGCAATGAGGCGCTGGCGCCAGAGCGGATCATCGGTGTAGAAACCGGCGGCTGCCCGCACACAGCGATTCGTGAAGATGCGTCGATCAACCTGGAGGCTGTGGATCAGTTGAACCGACGCTTTCCCGGCCTTGACCTGATTCTGGTGGAATCGGGTGGGGATAACTTGTCGGCCACCTTCAGCCCGGAGCTGTCCGACCTGACCATTTACGTGATCGACGTGTCCGCCGGGGACAAGTTGCCGCGCAAGGGCGGGCCGGGGATCTGCAAATCAGACCTGCTGGTGATCAACAAAATCGACCTTGCGCCGCTGGTGGGCGCATCGCTGGAACTGATGGACAGCGACACCAAGCGCATGCGCGGTGCAAAACCCTTTGTGTTCAGCAACCAGAAGACCGGACATGGCCTGGACACCATCGTGGCGTTTATTGAGCGTCAGGGATTGTTGATCCAATAGCGGTGAAATCATCTGTGGGAGCGAGCCTGCTCGCGATGGCCGCGACGGGGTACATCAGAAAAACGCAGCGATGCCATCGCGAGCAGGCTCGCCCCCACAGAGTTGAGATCATCCGGGGAATCACGGTGTATCATGTCGCGCAATCGCCCCAGCCGTGACGACACCCACCGATGCCTGATGTAGCCAGCTCCGACTTCCCGCTTGAACTGACCGCCCAATTTGCGGCAGTACAGCAGCATTTTCGCCAGGTCATCGTGCCGCTCTGGCAAGGCCCCGGCTGGAATGCCGAACTCGCACTGCCCTTCGAAGCCTTGAGCCCCACGCACCAGCCGCTGCCACCCCAGCGCTATCGAGCCATGGCTTGCGCACGGCAGCTGTACCTGTTCGCCAGCCTGATCGACGACCCGGCGTTCCCCGGTGCCGCCGAACGCGCTGCTGAACTGTTCCGCTCGCTGCACCTGCATTTTCATGACGCCGAGCACGGTGGCTGGTTCTACAGCATCGGCCCCGATGGCGCGCCGCTGGATCAACGCAAAGACCTCTACACCCACGCCTTTATCATCTTTGCCTGTGCCCATTACTGGGCGAAAGTGCGCGAACCACAAGTGGCGTCGGCGCTCAATGGCGCACTGGCAGTGGTGGCTGAACGTTTCAATGACGGCAACGGCCTGTATGAAGCCAGCCTGGAGCGGGATTGGTCGCCACTGGGCAGCGGCCCGCTGCAAAACCCGTTGATGCACTTGGCCGAAGCGTTCCTGGCCACTTTGTCGGTACGTGACGATAAGCCAGTGCAGACGGCCTTGCTGGCCCTGGCCGAGGGTATGCAACAGCGCTTTATCGAGCCTGTGCATAACGTCATGCTGGAAAAACCGCTCGGAGCTGTGGATAACTGGTTTGAACCGGGGCATCAATTCGAGTGGTTCTTTTTGCTGGAGTCTTCGCCACTGCTGCGCCAGACGCCGTTGCACGGTTCGCTGGAGCGGGCGTTCGGGTTTGCCGAGCAGGTGGGGGTCGACCCGCAGAGCGGCGCGGTGTGCGGCATGCTGGCCCCTGATGGCAGCCTGCGCGATGGTACCCAGCGTATCTGGGCACAGGCCGAGTACCTGCGCGCCCTGACCTTGCGCCCGAACAGCCAGGCACAGGTGCAGCGTCAATTGCTGGCGCTGCAGCAGAAGTTTCTACATGCCGGTGGCTGGTACGAATGCCGCGATGGCGCGGGCAAGGTCAGCCGCGAGGATATGCCGTCGACCACGCCTTATCATCTGGCCACCTGTTACAGCGGTTTGGTGCAATACCTCAGCTAACACCAACAGCTGTGGGAGCGGGCTTGCTCGCGATGGCATCACCGAAACAGTCCTGACAAACCGCGCCGCCTGAATCGCGAGCAAGCCCGCTCCCACCACTCAAGGCTGGCTCAGGCAATCCACTTACGATCACCGGTAAAGCTGATGGTCAGCCAGCGCGCACTGTCCGCGGCACCCAGCAACCCGGAGATCTCTTCGCGCAGTGCATCAAGGGTCTTCACGCTGGTCAGTGGATAACCTGCCGGCAACACGATATGAATCTCTATAAACCGTGCCCGCCCGTGCTTCTGCACATAGGTTTTGTAGCCTTCAAAACCATGCCGCGCCGACATTTCCTCGAGCACATCCCGCACCTTGTCATCCAGCGCATCCGGGACAATCCCGAGCACATCACGCAAGGCCGGCTTGAGGATCTTGAACGCCGGCGCAAGCATGCTCAGCGCCAGCAAAATCAGGATCGCCGGGTCAACATAAGCAGCCCACTGTGCATAACCCTGCTGCTTCAACAGCAACGCCGTGACAAAACTTATCAACAGCCCCACCGACAACATGGCATCCACCAGCCAGCTGACATTATCGAACTGGATAAGGGTTGACTTGAGCTTGCGATTTTTGCGCTTTACCCAGAAGTAGTAGGCAAATTCAACAACGGTGAACACCGCCGCATAGACGATCACCAGCCCCAGTTCGATATCACGCCCGCCATTGATAATGCCGAACACGCCATTGAGAAAGGCGTAGATCGCAATCAACAACAGGAAGCTGCCTTCAATCAGCAGCACCATGGGCTCAAGGTGCCAAAAACCGAACTGGAAACGCTGGTTGCTTTCCTTGGCGATCAGTTGCGCCGTAATCAGCATCAGCACTTTGATAAAAGTCGCGATCAGAGAGAAAAACCCATCGAACATGATGGATTCGGAACCCGAAATAAAACCCGTCACGATGCCGGCAATGGCCACCGCGAACATTAGAACGGTCGATTGCTTGAGCAGTTTCTGCTCACCACGGTTACTCACACAAACTCCTTTTCAGCCCGATTGAATGCGACCCCCTCAGGAGGTCGCAGGTGGGCTGCCAGGGGTGAGTTTACTCCTTGGCGTGGCGCTCGATGGCAAAACCGCTCCAGGACTGCGTGACGGGCATCAGCTCAAGGCGGTTGATGTTGACGTGGGCCGGAGTATTGAGCACCCAGAAAATGGTCTCGGCGATGTCTTCTGGCTGAATCGGTTCGGCGCCCTGATAGGTCGCGTCGTAGCGAGCCTTGTCGCCGCCAAAGCGCACCATCGAGAACTCGCTCTCGCACAGGCCCGGCTCAACGTTGCTGACCCGCACGCCCGTGCCCTGCAAATCGCAGCGCAGGTTCAGGGAGAACTGTTTTACAAACGCCTTGGTACCGCCATACACATGGCTGCCGGGGTAAGGATAACTACCCGCGATGGAACCCAGGTTAACGATCCCGGCACCACGGCCGTAGGCAATCAGTCGTGGCAACAGCAGGCGGGTGGTGTAGAGCAGGCCCTTGATATTGGTGTCGACCATGGTCTCCCAATCGTCGAGGTCGCATTTGGGCGCAGGGTCGGTACCCAGGGCCAGGCCCGCGTTGTTGATAAGCCCACGCAATCTGCTGAACGAAGGTGGCAAACCGGCAATCGCCGCTTCCATCGCGGCACGGTCGCGCACATCCACCACCAGGCCGTGTACTTCGGTTTGCTTGGATAACTCTTCGCACAATGCTTTCAAACGGTCTTCGCGTCGCCCCGTCAACACCAGTTTCCAGCCTGCCTGTGCAAACTTGCGTGCACATGCTTCACCAAATCCGGAAGTCGCGCCCGTAATAAACAGGGTGGAAGTCATCATGTTCTCCTTGGCTGGCGGGCATCGGCCGCCGTTGAATTGGACGTTGAGCAGAATGCCCCGGCTAGCGTTCAGCGGCAACCTGCGGTGTTTTCGCAACAAGTCTGTACAAAAAACAACCAGCACGCGACAAGCCACGACGAACAAGGGCTGGAGCCAGATGCGCTCACCTTATCCACAGGCCCGTCCACAGTCTTTGGGGGCAACTCCAAAAAGCGCAAAGCCCCGATCCACAAGGGATAGAGAGCATCGGTAAGACTTTTTTACTTGACCCGGGCACACCCCGCATGCAGACGCCCCAAAAAGGTGCAACCGTGGAAAATCCGCCAGATAGCCAGAGGCCAGTAATTACGCTGCCTGGAGCATTCTTTCCAGAGTTTAACCACAGACTTATCCACAGGTTAGTCATTATTTCCAGACGCTCTTTACACCCGTACAAACCTGTTGACAAATCGGCGCAACGGCTGCGCAAAAGCCGCTGGTCGAAAAATAACCACCCAGCTGGACACCTTGTAAATAAAGGGCTACAGCCAACTACTCCCACGTTACCCACAGCCACCTCCACAGCAAACGGGGACAAGTCAAAATGATGACAAAACAGGTAATTGCAGCGGCTTTATGTCGCGCTTTCACAGCGTTGTAATATTGTTTTCCACAATTTGCGGCGAGGGCGGGCGGGGTGGAATTGTCTGACAAAAAGACATGTGGGAGCGAGCCTGCTCGCGATGGGATCGACGCGGTGATTCAAACAAACCGCAGTGATGCCATCGCGAGCAGGCTCGCTCCCACACAGAGAGATGTGAAATGCCTGTTAATGCCCGCCCAAATAAGCGTTACGCACCTCCTCGTTACTCAGCAGTTCCTTGCCGGTGCCGGTCAGACGGATTTCACCGTTGACCATTACATAGGCCCGGTCCGACAACCGCAGGGCATGGTTGGCGTTCTGCTCCACCAGAAAGATGGTCATGCCAGTGCCTGCCAGCTCCCGCAGCGTGGCAAAAATCTGCTTCACCACAATCGGTGCCAACCCCAGGCTGGGCTCATCCAGCAACAGCAGCTTGGGCCGGCTCATCAGCGCTCGGGCAATGGCGAGCATTTGCTGTTCGCCACCCGACATGGTCATGGCCCGCTGATTGCGCCGCTCCAGGAGCCGGGGGAACAACTCGAACATGCGCTGCATGTCTTCGTCGGCATATTTGTCGCCAATGGGGATGGTGCCCATCAGCAGGTTTTCTTCCACCGACATGTCCGGAAACACGCGACGGCCTTCCGGCGACTGGGCGATACCGTTGGAGGCGATGTAGTGCGAGGACTTGTGGGTAATGTCCACACCCTGGTAGATAATTTGCCCGCCGCTGGCCCGGGGCTGGCCAAAAATCGACATCAGCAACGTGGATTTGCCCGCACCGTTGGAGCCGATCAGGCTTACCGTTTCGCCCTCCTCAATATGCATCGAGACTTTTTTCAGGGCCTGGATCGGCCCGTAGTGAACGTCCAGTTCCTTGAGCTCGAGGATCGTGCCCGTCATATCAGCTCCTCTTCGTCTGCGCCAAGGTAGGCCGCAATCACTTTGGGGTCGTTGCGGATGGCCTCAGGCCCGCCTTCGGCAATCACGTTGCCGTGGTCGAGCACCACGATGTGATCGGAAATGCTCATGACCATGCCCATGTCGTGCTCGATCAACACCACCGTCAGGTCGTGTTCGTCGCGCAGCAGGCGGATCATCCCGCTCAACGCTTCGGTTTCCTGCGGGTTGAGGCCTGCCGCCGGTTCGTCCAGGCAGATGATTTGCGGCCGCGTACACATGGCCCGGGCAATCTCCAGGCGTCGCTGCTGGCCATAGGACAACTCACCGGCCAGGCGATTGGCACAGTCCACCAGGTCAACCACCTCCAGCCAGTAGAAGGCATGATCCAGCGCATCGCTTTCAGCCTTGCGATAGCCCTTGGTATTGAGGATGCCGGCGAGCATGTTGCGGTTGACCCACATATGCTGGGCCACCAGCAGGTTTTCCAGTACCGACATTTCCTTGAACAGGCGGATATTCTGGAACGTGCGCGCCAGACCCGAGCGGTTGACCAGATGTGTTCCGCCGAACATTTTGTAATACAGCCGGCTGGCAAACGCCTTGGGCGATACAAAGTCGCTCAGCCTGAACGGCTCCCCCAGTAGCTTGATCACGTTGGTACGAGTACCGCGGGCATTGAGTTCGATCCTGCCGCCGCTGGCTTTGTAAAAGCCGGTCAAGCAGTTGAACACTGTGGTTTTACCGGCACCGTTGGGGCCGATCAGGGCAAAGATCGAGTTGCGTTTGACCTTGAGGCTGACATCACTCAGGGCCTTGATCCCGCCAAAGTGCATCATCAGTTTGTCGACCGAGAGCACCACGTCGTCTTTTGACAATTCGCTCATGGCGCAACCCCCTTGCGTGGCGCAACTCCGACACGGCTGATGCGGATCAGGCCTCGCGGTCGCCAGATCATCATCAACACCATCAACACACCAAACAGCAGCACCCGGTACTCGGCAAAGCTGCGCAACAGTTCAGGAGCCACCGTCAGCACGAATGCGGCGATCACCACGCCCACTGTCGAGCCCATGCCGCCGAGCACCACAATGGCGAGGATCAGCGCCGACTCGAAGAAGGTGAACGAGGAAGGGTTAACAAAACCCTGGTAGCTGGCAAAGAACACCCCGGCCAGGCCAGCCGTGGAGGCACCAATGGTGAACGCCGACAGCTTGACCAGCACATGGTTGAGGCCCATGGAACGGCAGGCAATTTCGTCTTCGCGCAGCGCTTCCCAGGCGCGGCCGATCGGCATGCGGGTCAGGCGGTGCTTGATGTACAACACCAGCAGCACCACCAGAAACAGCACGATATAGATAAACAGGAACTTGATATTGGGGTTGTATTCCAGGCCGAAGAACTCATGAAATGGCACCCCGCCATCTTTCGCGCGCCGGCCGAACTCCAGGCCGAAAAAGGTCGGCGATGGCACCGGCATGCCATTTGGCCCGCCGGTAAACGACAGCCAGTTGTTGAGGATCAGACGGATGATTTCACCAAAGCCCAGGGTCACGATGGCCAGGTAGTCACCGTGCATGCGCAACACCGGAAACCCCAGAATGCATCCCGCCATCGCCGCCGCAATGGCCGCCAGCGGCAGCACCGTCCAGAAACCCAGCCCCAGGTATTGATAGCCCAGCGCCAGACCATAAGCGCCGATGGCATAGAACGCCACATACCCCAGGTCGAGCAACCCCGCCAGGCCAACCACGATATTCAGCCCCAGGCCCAGCAGCACGTAAATCAGCCCAAGGATGACCACGGTCAGAATGTATTTATTGGCGAAAAACGGAAACACGATGGCAATCACGATCAGCAACGGCACGATCCAGCGCAGCCGCGACTTGTAGTCCGGTGCCAGCACATGCACGCCCGAGCCTGTGGACTCAAAGCCCTGCAGGATTTTCAGCCCTTTGGCAGTCTGTAAAAACAGGCTCAGGGCAAAGCGCCCGACCATCACGATAGCCACCAGCCAGCCTACCCGGGCCGGTTGCAGGTTGAAGCTGTAACCGTCGAGCACCACCCCTACGATGGGCCCGAACACAATCAATGAAATCAACCCGGCCAGGATCGAGTCGACTACGCTTTTTTTGATATCAATCGGTTTATTAATGGCTACAGACATACTTACACCTTCGCCACGAGAGGACGACCCAGCAGGCCTTGAGGACGGAAAATCAGAATCAGCACCAGCAGTGAGAAACTGAATACATCCTTGTAATCCGAGTTAATCAACCCGGCAAAAAGCGACTCGGAAATACCTAGGATGATCCCGCCGAGCATGGCCCCCGGCAGTGAACCGATGCCGCCGAGCACCGCTGCGGTGAAGGCCTTGATCCCGATGATGAAACCGGCATAGAAGTCGAACGTGCCGTAGTTCATGGTAATCAGCACACCGGCCAGCGCGGCCATGGCGGCACCGATCACGAACACGTAGGAAATCACCCGGTCGGTATTGATCCCCAGGATCGACGCCATCTTGCGATCCTGCTGGGTGGCGCGGCACATGCGGCCCAGCTTGGTGTACTTGATGATGTAAGTAAGCAGGCCCATGCCCACAAAGGCGGCGAGCAGAATAAAGACTTTGGTGTAGGTCAGCTGTACGAAGCCTGAGCCGATATCGACCCGCCACGCCCCGCTAAGTAACGTCGGCACGCCCTGCTGACGTGAGCCTTGGGCGATTTGCACATAGTTCTGCAGGATAAGGGAGATACCAATGGCGCTAATCAGCGGCGCCAACCGTGTGGAATTGCGCAGCGGCTTGTAGGCCACGCGCTCGATCACCCAGCCATACACGCCCGTGACCACCACCGTGAAAATAAGGGTGCCCAACATCAACAACGGGAAGGATTCGATACCGAAGTATGCCAACAGAGCCAGACTGATCGCCGCGAGGTAAGCAGAGATCATGTACACCTCGCCGTGGGCGAAGTTGATCATGCCGATGATGCCGTAGACCATTGTGTAGCCGATGGCGATCAGGCCGTAGACAGACCCGAGGGTCAGGCCGTTCAGCAGTTGCTGTAGGAAAATACCATCCATAACGCAATCTCACGCACTGGAGCCTTTGCGCAGACGCAAGCCATCCACGCCGTCACAGGACAGCTTGGCTGGCAGGGTGTGCGCGACTCCTGGAAAAGAAGACAGGTGGTGCAGATCCATCCCTACCTGATGCCCGCCGAAGCTGGCATCAGGTAGGTGACTCATCTCACTTCTGTTTTTCCAGTTGGTGATATTTACCGTCTTTGTCCCACTGGTACATAACGTAGTCGGAGACTTTAAGGTCACCTTTGCTGTCCCAGGCTTTCTCACCCATCACGGTTTTAACCGGGTTGGCCTTGAGCCACTTGGCAGCATCTTCACCCTTGTTGGATTTGGCGCCGGCAAAGGCGTCAGCCAGGGCCTGGACCGAAGCATAGGCGTACAGGGTGTAGCCCTCTGGTTCGGTGCCAGCCTTACGGAACTCTTCAACTACCACCTTGCTGTCTGGCAACAGGCGCGGGTCGGCACCGAAGGTCATATAAACGCCGTCAACGTACTGCGGGCCGCCTGCGGTGGTAACCAGTTCGTCGGTGACCACACCATCATCGGACATGAACTTCACATCCTTGAGGCCTTGCTCACGCAGTTGGCGTACCAGCGGGCCGGCTTCCGGGTGCAGGCCACCGAAATACACGACGTCAGCTCCGTTGGAGCGGATTTTGGTCACCACGGCACTGAAGTCTTTTTCGCCCCGGGTCAGGCCTTCGTACAGCACAGGGGTCACGCCGCGCTTGATCAGTTGCGCCTTGGTGGCGTCCGCCAGGCCCTGACCATAGGTGTCCTTGTCGTGCAGAACGGCCACTTTCTTGCCTTTGAGCACATCAACTATGTAATCCGCCGCCACAATGCCCTGCTGGTCATCGCGACCACACATGCGGAACATCGCGCTCAGGCCACGCTCGGTCACCGCCGGGTTGGTGGAGCCAGGAGTGATCGCAATCACACCGGCATCGGCGTACACCTCAGACGCCGGAATGGTCGATGAAGAACAGAAGTGCCCTACTACACCGGCCACTTTGTCCTGGTCGACCAAACGGTTGGCGACGGCTACGGCCTGTTTCGGCTCGCAGGCATCGTCCCCGGCCACCAGAACGATCTTCTCGCCGTTGACCCCACCGGCGGCGTTGATCTTGTCTGCCGCTGCCTTGGCACCCTTCATGTACTGTTCGCCAAAAGCTGCGTTGGCGCCAGTCATCGGGCCCGCAACACCAATTTTCAGATCAGCCTGAACAAACGAAGAAACGCCCAATGCAGCTGCTACGGCGAGGGCCAGAAAACCTTTCTTGTAGAACGTCTGCGACATGAGGTGGTGCTCCTGAGGTTTTATTAGATGGCACTTCGACTTCACCTAAAGCGCTGAGCAAGCCGCGTGCCATTGGCTTTTTATTCTTAAAAAAGTCGTTCTATTGTTGTTATATCGACTGTTTCGAGCCCATTTTCATTGGGCGTGCAACCGTCTAAACCGAGGAAGGTAAAACCGCTATGTTTCTACAGGCGCCACCTGCCGCAGCCGGGATTGCAACCAGGTTGCCCCGGGTTGCGCAAACGTCCTGTAACCACTTGCGTCACCGAACTGCACACTCTCGGTGCAGGACTGCTACAGGCCGCACCACTTAAGGCTAGCCGCTGCCAGGCAAAACGTCGGGGCGCCCAGAAAAAAACCGCGTCAGATCACAATTCTTAAACATTGGCCGGCGTGATACAGCGAAAAACCGGCTTCGTATAAACAACTGCGCAACCCCGTGCCAGACAGCGGCCGCATCGGTGCAAAGGGGATTGGCAAGGCCTTGGCATCGCCACTGCACAAATAGTCGGCAAAGGCCTTGCCGACCACGCTGCCTGTGGTTACACCGCGACCGTTATAGCCGGTGACTGCCACCAAACCGGGCGCCGGTTCAAATAAGCGCATCAGATGATCGGGCGTAAATGCGATGCAGCCCGTCCAGGTGCATTCCCATTCCACGCCCTTGAGGTACGGGAAATAATGCTGCTGCACGCGGTCGGCCCAGGCCTTGAGAAACCACGCAGGCTTCTGATTGCCGTTGCCTAGGCTGCCGAGCAGTAAACGGCCGTCGGCATCGCGACGGATACTGCTCAATACCTGGCGGGTGTCCCACGACCCTTGGCCGCCTGGCAAGATTCGCGCTGCGCTGGCGTCGGTCAGAGGTTTGGAGGCGACCTGGTAGTAATAACCGGGGAAAAAGTTACGTCGCAAGTCAGTCCACTCGCCTTCGGTGTAGGCATTGGACGCCAGCACCACCTGCTCTGCACTTACCGCACCGTGGGCCGTTTGCACTGACCAGCGTGGGCCTTGGCGTTCAAGTCCGGTGACCGGGGAATGATCGAACAGCTGCCCGCCCAGATCACAGGCTGCCTTGGCCAGGCCCGAGGTGTAGGCCATAGGGTTGAGGGTGCCGGCGCGACGGTCGAGCAAGGCGGCGGCGATTTTTGTGGTGCCGGTAGCGGCTTCGCAGGCGGCGCCGGTGAGCAGTTCAACCGGGGCGCCACGGCGCTTCCATTGTTCTTCACGGCTGCGCAAATCGGCTTCGCCACGGGCATTATGGGCCATGTGCAGGGTGCCTTCACGGCGCAACTGGCAGTCGATACGGTATTTGTCGATCAGGCTGAACACCAGTCCCGGGGCGGCACCGAGCATGCGGTTGAGCTGGCTGCCGACAGCCTCGCCGAAACCGGCTTCGATATCGTCGGGCGGTATCCACATCCCGGCATTAACCAATCCTACGTTGCGGCCTGAGCCGCCATGACCGGTGCGATAGGCTTCGAGCACACAGACACTTTTGCCCTGCTCGAGCAAATGGATGGCGGCGGACAAACCGGTGATGCCGGCACCGATCACACACACATCAACGCTCAACTCGCCCTTGAAGGTTGGCGCTTGGGGGCGTTGGGGGGTAAGGGTTTCCCACAGACATTGTTCTTGTAAAGGCATTGCCAAGCTCCAGAAATGAAACCCAACCAAAATCAAAGCCCCTCACCCTGGCCCTCTCCCGGAGGGAGAGGGGACTAAAGGCAAAAGCAGATCAGCTCCCTCTCCCTCCGGGAGAGGGTTGGGGGTGAGGGCTTGCATCACCTCAATCGAACGTAATCCCTTGCGCCAACGGCAATTCCAGCGAGTAGTTGACGGTATTGGTCTGCCGGCGCATATATCCACGCCATGCATCTGACCCCGACTCGCGACCGCCCCCGGTTTCTTTCTCACCACCAAAGGCACCCCCGATTTCCGCACCGCTGGGCCCGATATTGACGTTGGCAATCCCGCAATCACTGCCAGTGGCCGACATGAATTGCTCGGCCTCGCGCACATCGGTGGTGAAGATGCATGACGACAGCCCCTGCGGCACCGCGTTGTTCAGGCGCAAGGCCTCGGCAAAGTCGCTGTAACCGACCACATACAAAATCGGCGCGAAGGTCTCGCTGCACACCACGTCGCTTTGCTCGGGCATTTCCACAATCGCCGGGGCCACGTAGTAAGCGCCAGGGTACTGGCCTGCCAATTGCCGCTCGCCACCAAATACCCGCCCGCCTTCGCTAAGGGCCTGCTCCAGCGCATCACGCATGTTTTCAAAGCTGCTTTTGTCGATCAGCGGCCCCACCAGATTGCCTTCCAGCGGATGACCGATACGCACTTTGGAGTAGGCCGCCTTGAGCCGGGTGACAATTTCTTCCTTGACCGAGTCATGGGCAATCAGCCGGCGCAGGCTGGTGCAGCGCTGCCCGGCAGTACCGACAGCACTGAACAGAATGGCGCGCACGGCCATGTCCAGGTCGGCACTCGGCGCCAAAATCATCGCATTGTTGCCGCCCAGCTCCAGAATACTGCGGGCAAAGCGTGCGGCGATTTTAGGCGCCACTTCGCGGCCCATGCGCGTGCTGCCGGTGGCACTGATCAGCGCGACTCGCGGATCGTCAACCAGGGCTTCGCCCGCTTCACGACCACCAATCACCACCTGGGCCAGGTACTTGGGCGCGCCCTCAAACGAGCTCAACACACGATCAAACAAGGCCTGACAGGCCAGCGCCGTCAGCGGGGTTTTTTCCGATGGTTTCCAGATCACCGCGTTGCCGCATACCAGCGCCAACGCGGTATTCCACGCCCACACGGCCACCGGAAAGTTGAATGCGCTGATCACACCCACCACACCCAGCGGGTGCCAGGTTTCACGCATATGGTGGCCTGGGCGCTCCGAGGCGATGGTCAAGCCGTAGAGCTGACGCGACAGGCCAACTGCAAAGTCGCAGATGTCGATCATTTCCTGCACTTCGCCCAACCCTTCCTGGGTAATCTTGCCCGCTTCCCATGACACCAGCTCGCCCAGATCGGCCTTGTACTCACGCAGCAAATCGCCGAACTGGCGCACCAGTTCCCCACGACGCGGGGCAGGCACCTTGCGCCATGCCTCGAATGCGTGTTCGGCGCGGGTCACGTGCTGCTCGGCCTCGGCAGCCCCTTCCCAGTGCACCGCACCGATCTGGCTACCGTCAATCGGCGTATACACCGGCTGATTGCCCTGCTGGTACAGCGCGGGGTTCACACCAAGACGATCCAGTAATGCAGCAACCATTGAAGGCACTCCTTGAGCTTTAAAAAATGATTCACAGGCCTTTAGTTGTAGCTGGCTGGCATGGCGGCAACAAACGACCTTTAAGCGAGATATCATTCCGAAAATTCATGCTGCACTGGTAACGTTGCCTGACAACAACAATCAGAGGCCTTCTATGCTCAACAAGCGCCATCTACCTTCGATCACGGCGTTGCAGTGTTTTGAAGCGGTGACTCGTCATCTGAGTTTCACCCGTGCGGCCGAAGAGCTGAATCTGACCCAGAGCGCAGTCAGCAAACAGGTCGCACAGCTCGAGGAGCTGTTGCAGCACTTGCTGTTTCGCCGGGTGCGCCGCCGCTTGCAGCTGACTCCAGCAGGGGATTTGTATCTGGTAGAAGTCCGAAAAATCCTGACCCAGGTCGAGATGTCGACCCATACCCTGCGTTCCTATGGCGGCGAAACAGAAGTGCTACGGGTCTCCACCCCTTCCACTTTTGGCGCCCGCTGGCTGGTGCCGCGCCTCAAAGGTTGGGGCATACGCCATCCGCATATTCATCTGGATCTGTGCAATGAGCAGCAAGGCGACGATTTGCTGCAAGGGCGCAGCGATCTGGCGTTTTACTTCGGCCAGGGCTCACGGCCCGGCACCGAGAGCCTGAAGCTGTTCAGTGAAGAACTGGTCGCCGTATGTTCGCCAGCAAGCTTGCCGGGCACGGCACTGACCGACCCGACCCAACTCACAGGTCTGGTGTTGCTGCAGAACGCTTCGCGGCCACAGGCCTGGCACGAGTGGTTTGAGCATCAGGGGTTTCATACCGATCACAGCTACCATGGGCCGCGCTTCGACACCTTCTACATGTGCATCCGCGCAGCCCAGGTTGGCTGTGGCGTGGCACTGCTGCCGAGGTTCCTGGTGGAAGAGGAATTGGCCGACGGCAAACTGGTCATCGCCTGGCAGCACTTGATGCCGAGCCGCGATGCCTACTACCTGGCCTATCCTGAACATACGGCAGGCGTACCCAAGGTAAAGGCATTCGTGAGCTGGTTCATGGAGCAGCTGGATGCGCGATAACACCTGTAGGAGCGGGCAGAAACAGGCTACGACCACAAAAACCGCTGGCAAAACCGCCTGCAGATATGCGCCACTAGCGCCATTCATTGAAAAAGCTGAACGCCGTGGCTATCAGGCACGGGCAGCATGGAGATTGCCGCTATGAGCGAGAGTGTATTTGCCGATCGCATCGTGCAGAACCTGCTCGACACCGACTTCTACAAATTGACCATGATGCAGGCGGTGCTGCACAACTACCCCAACGTCGAAGTCGAATGGGAATTCCGCTGCCGCAACAGTGAGGATCTGCGCCCATACCTCAACGAAATTCGTCACCAGATCGAACGCCTGTGCGAACTGAGCATGACTCAGGACCAGTTGGGGTTTCTGGAACGCATCACCTTTATGAAGCCCGACTTCATCCGCTTTTTGGGGCTGTTTCGCTTCAATATGCGCTATGTACACACCGGCATCGAAAACGGCGAACTGGTTATCCGCCTGCGCGGGCCGTGGCTGCATGTGATCCTGTTTGAAGTGCCGTTACTGGCGATTGTCAGCGAAGTACGCAACCGTTCGCGCTATGCCGATACCGTGCTGTCACAGGCCCGGGAGCAGCTGTATCGCAAGTTTGACTGGCTGCAGGCCAATGCCAGCGCAGAAGAGTTGTCTGAACTGCAAGTCGCCGATTTCGGCACTCGTCGACGGTTTTCGTACCGCGTGCAAGAAGAAGTCGTCAGTGTGCTCAAGCACGACTTCCCCGGGCGCTTTGTCGGCACCAGCAACGTCAACCTGTCCCGCGAGCTGGACATGAAGCCGCTGGGGACCATGGCCCACGAATGGATCATGGCGCACCAGCAACTGGGCCCACGGCTGATCGACAGCCAGAGTGCCGCGCTCGACTGCTGGGTGCGCGAGTACCGCGGCTTGTTGGGCATCGCGCTGACGGACTGCATTACTACCGATGCCTTCCTGAAAGATTTCGATCTGTACTTTGCCAAGCTGTTCGACGGCCTGCGCCACGACTCCGGCGACCCTGTGGTGTGGGCCGAAAAATGCATAGCTCATTACCACAAGCTGGGCATCGACCCCATGAGCAAGACTCTGGTGTTCTCCGACAGCCTGACCCTGCCCCGGGCGCTGGAGATTTTCCGGTCGCTGCGCGGCCGGATCAACGTCAGCTTCGGTATCGGGACTAACCTGACCTGCGACATTCCGGGGGTTGAGCCAATGAGCATCGTGCTTAAAATGAACGCCTGCAATGGCTCGCCGGTGGCCAAGATTTCCGATGAACCGGGCAAGACCCATTGCTCCGACCCCAACTTCGCCGCCTATTTACGCCACGTTTTCCAAGTTCCTGAACATTCTCCCAAGGAGTGAATCATGCAGGCCGTACAGCGTCAGATTGCTGCAGACCTCAAGGTCCAGCCGCCGTTCAAAGACACCGCAGCCCTTGAGGCCGAGATTGCCCGGCGTATCACTTTCATTCAGTGCTGCCTGCACAACGCCCGGCTCAAGACCCTGGTACTGGGCATCAGCGGCGGGGTCGACTCCCTGACCGCAGGCCTGATGGCCCAACGTGCGGTGCAGCAATTGCGCGAACAGACCGGTGACCAGGCCTATCGCTTTATTGCCGTGCGCCTGCCTTACGGTGTGCAGCATGACGAAGCAGACGCCACGGCTGCGGTCGACTTTATCAACCCGGACGAGCGCCAGACCGTGAACATCGGCCCTGCGGTCAAGGCCCTGGCGGCTGAAGTGACCGCGTTTGAAGGCAAGCCTGCCGCCACCGTGGACTTTGTACTGGGTAACACCAAGGCGCGTATGCGCATGGTGGCGCAATACACTATTGCCGGGGCGACTGGCGGGCTGGTGATCGGTACCGACCATGCCGCCGAGGCGGTAATGGGCTTCTTCACCAAGTTCGGTGATGGTTCCTGTGATCTGGCGCCGCTCAGCGGGCTGGTGAAAAATCAGGTGCGGGCCATTGCGCGGCATTTTGGTGCGCCGGAATCGCTGGTGGAGAAAGTCCCGACTGCCGACCTCGAAGACCTGGAGCCCGGCAAACCGGACGAAGCGTCCCACGGCGTGACCTATGCCGAGATCGATGCCTTTTTGCATGGCGAGCCGGTGAGCGAAGAAGCGTTCAATATCATCTGCAAGACGTACGAAAAGACCCACCACAAGCGTGAGATGCCGTTCGCGCCTTGAGCCCGTGCGTACCTCTCCCGGAGGGAGAGGGAGCAGACCGCACGCGGTTTCAAGAACACCATCAATCCGTCCCCTCTCCCTCCGGGAGAGGGCTAGGGTGAGGGGCTTTTTCCTTCCCGGAAAAAACGGAATGAACCCCGCAATTTTTTTCGCTTGTGGCCGCAACGGCCAAAGGCTTTGATAGACGTCTATTTCGTCGCCAGAGCCCTGCCCCATGCCTGCTTTCGATGCTTTGTTCTCCCTTGTCGATTCCGTGCTCGGCCAACCGGCCACCGCCTGGTTGCGTGAGCATGTCGAAGTGCCTGAAGGGCTGCTGCGCTTCAACTGGCATGAACAGGCACTGCACCGGGTGTGGCTCGCCGAAGCACTGAACCTGTGCCTGCTGCACAAACTGGTGGAAGCCGTGCCTGAAGGCCGACGCTATGTACAGGAACAGGCACAGCATGGCCGCAAGGTAGTGTTCGACCATGGCGCCCTCCGTACGGTGGACTGGCCTGCCAACGGCGAACTGCCCCGCGGCCGCCAGGCATTTGCCCGTTTGCTGGAGCCACTGGGCTTTACCGATGTGCGAACCTACCCGCTGACCAAGCTGAACATGACCGGCTGGGGATACCGACAAATGGATCTGCCCGAAGACATCGCCCAGTTCTTTGTCTCGGAACTGCACCCCGGCCGCTTCAGCGAGGCTTTTCAACAGGCCGTCAGCCGCGTGGTCGGTTCCAGCCTTGACCCGCTGCAGGCCCAACACCACAGCATCCTCAAGACCCTGAGCCTCACCCGCCACTGCAGCCTGAGCCAGGCGCAGGCCCTGTTGCCAGGGCTGTATCAAGCATTCGGCCGGCAGCATGGCGTGGTACAGGAAACGGACTACAACTGCCTCCTCGCTGAAAGCGCCGAGATGGCCTGGATCGCAACCGAGGGCAACAGCTTCAACCATCTGACCGATCGCGTGCCGGACCTCGAAGCCTGTGTGGCGCAACAACGTGACTTGCAACGGCCCATGAAAGACAGCATCGAAGTGTCCGCCTCGGGGCGGGTGATGCAAACCGCCTATCGCGCCAACACGGTCAGCCGCGGCCTGGTCGATGCTGCCGGGGTGTACCGCGAGCACGCAGTGCCGGGGTCATTTGTGGAGTTCATCCAACGCAAGATCGACCCTGATACCGGCCACATCGATCTGAACTTCGACAGCAGCAACGCCCAGGGCATTTTCAAGATGACCGACTCCAGGGCCTGAACGCAAACAGCCCTGACGGCGCAGGGCACGTCAGGGCTGTTAAGGGCTTGCGTGGTGTTATTTAAGAACCACAGCGCCTTTCATCATCGAGTTGTGGCCCGGGAAGGTGCAGAAGAATTCATATTCTTCGCCCGCTTTCAGCTTGGCCACATCGAAGGTCACGGAGTCTTTCTCACCGGCGCCAATCACTTTGGTGTGGGCGATGATGCGCTCATCACCGTCCTTGAGATAGTTTTTGTCCAGGCCAGCGGCAATGCCGTCGGTAGAAACTGCCTGCATGTCTGCCTTTTTGCTCAAGACCCAGTTATGACCCATGACGTTTTTCGGCAGATTGCCGGAGTGCGTCAGGTTAACGGTGAAGGTCTTGCAGGATTTGTCGATGACGATCTCTTTGGTGTTGTAAGACATTTGGTCAGTCGAATCGACAGTTACAGCGCACTCAGCCGCCAGCAAATGGCCGCTGGCCAGAGTCAAAAGGGATACCGCAACAACTTTGGCAAACATGGTGTATCTCCAAGGCAGGGTATGGGGAAGCAAAAATCTGTATACAGATTGCCTGAAAATTGTATCGATTCATATGATCTGCGTCATGATCTATCGCCACAATCGACACAATCCATCCCAGAATGGACTTCAGGCTTATAACCTTAGGCCATCATTTTGAATTTTGGGGGAATAAGTAACTAGATTTAATCCACAACCGGCTTTTGCGTGGGTGTAGAGTCGTATTTTTAGCGCAATGTGCAACCTTGCAAAAACCCAGCTAACGGCTAAGCACTAATACAGGGCAGAATACGCGCCGCTCAACCTCACCTTCGACCCCAAGAGGATCGCCCATGGCCAAACCAAACTATAACTTCGCTAAGCGTCAAAGAGACTTGGCTAAAGAGCAGAAGAAAGAGGAAAAGGCTGCCCGCAAGAAAGCGGCTGCTGAAGGCGGTACTGTTGATACCGAGCTGGACCACGAAGTCGACAGCGAAAGTGAAGACGCCGCAGAAGATACCGGCGCACCAGAAGACAAAGCTCCAACTGCTTGACCCCCTCGGCCCGGTTATCCACAACCCGGCCCACAGGATCTGTGATCAGGATCAGCAGCCCGCCTGCTGATCCTCGCAGTTAGCCTGAACGCCCTCAGACGCTTCCAACCTCATTCCCTTACTTCCGCGACAGCAAACAGCCTACAAACCCGTGGCAGGCCTCTCAGCGCGCAGAAAGCACAACGCCAGCCCTAAGGCTGGCGTTGATTTACTGCAATTTACGCAAAACCGTAGCAGCTGCCGAAGGAACACTGCAACTGTGGGAGCGAGCCTGCTCGCGAAGGTCGTTCGCGAGCAGGCTCGCTCCCACAATAGGGCTTGACCTGCAACAGAGTATCTACAAGGGCAGGCTTAGCGCGGCACTACCGGCTTGCGGGCCGGGCGCTGGCTCTTGCCGCCCTTGGCTGCTTCCTGGCGCTCCTTGGCGGCCTGCTTGTTGCGGGCAAACGCAGCAGCCTTGGCCTGTTCACGCTTGTCCCACGGGTTGCCACCATCACTGGCACGCGGCGGCAGGCCAGTGTGCTGGGTCAGGATCTTGGTGGTCTTCTCACCCGCGACCTTGTGGCTACCGGCAGGCGTCGAGTTTTTGCGACGGGCACTCTGGTAACTGTCGGTCGCCGGCTGATGCAACGGGATCAACTGGTCCTTGCCCGAACCGATCAGGTCGGCACGGCCCATGCGGGTCAGCGCCTCACGCAGCATCGGCCAGCCTTTCGGGTCGTGATAGCGCAGGAACGCCTTGTGCAGGCGGCGCTGCTCCTCGCTCTTGACGATGGTCACCGAGTCGCTCTTGTACGTGACCTTGCGCAGCGGGTTCTTGCCCGAGTGGTACATCGCGGTGGCGGTAGCCATCGGCGACGGGTAGAACGCCTGCACCTGGTCGGCACGGAAACCGTTGGTCTTGAGCCAGATGGCCAGGTTCATCATGTCTTCGTCTTTAGTGCCGGGGTGAGCGGCAATGAAGTACGGGATCAGGTACTGCTCTTTGCCTGCTTCCTTGGTGTACTTCTCGAACATGCGCTTGAACTTGTCATAGCTGCCAATGCCCGGCTTCATCATCTGGTTGAGCGGACCTTCCTCGGTGTGTTCCGGGGCGATCTTCAGGTAACCACCGACGTGGTGGGTGACCAGTTCCTTCACGTATTCCGGCGACTCGACGGCAAGGTCGTAACGCAGACCGGAAGCGATCAGGATTTTCTTCACGCCCGGCAAGGCACGGGCGCTGCGGTAAAGCTGAATCAGCGACGAGTGGTCGGTGTTCAGGTTCGGGCAGATGCCCGGGAAAACGCAGGACGGCTTGCGGCACGCGGATTCGATTTCTGGCGTTTTGCAGGCGATGCGGTACATGTTCGCGGTCGGGCCGCCAAGGTCGGAAATAACCCCGGTAAAGCCTGGCACCTTGTCGCGGATCTCTTCGATCTCGCGAATGATCGATTCTTCGGAACGGTTCTGGATGATGCGCCCTTCGTGCTCGGTGATCGAGCAGAAGGTGCAGCCACCAAAGCAGCCCCGCATGATGTTCACCGAGAAACGGATCATGTCATAGGCCGGGATTTTTTCCTTGCCGTACGCAGGATGGGGAATACGTGCGTAAGGCATGCCAAACACGTAGTCCATTTCTTCAGTGGTCATCGGGATCGGTGGCGGGTTGAACCATACATCCACTTCGCCGTGCTTTTGCACCAGCGCACGGGCGTTGCCCGGGTTGGTTTCAAGGTGCAGCACGCGGTTGGCGTGGGCATACAGCACCGCATCAGCACGTACTTTCTCGACCGATGGCAGACGGATGACCGTCTTGTCACGGGTCATGCGCGGGCTGGCCAGGATCTGCACGACCTTGGCTTCGTTCGGGTCTTCAACCGGGCCCTTTTCCTGCTCGATGGCGCAGGCCTGGGTGTCCTGGGTGTTGACGTACGGGTTGATGATCTTGTCGATCTTGCCCGGACGGTCAATACGCGTGGAGTCGACTTCATACCAGTCTTTTGGCGTATCGCGACGAATGAACGCGGTGCCGCGCACATCGGTGATGTCTTCGACTTTGTGGCCGTAGGACAGACGCTGGGCCACTTCGACGATGGCGCGCTCGGCGTTGCCGTACAACAGGATATCGGCACAGGCGTCGATCAGGATCGAATTGCGTACGCGGTCCTGCCAGTAGTCGTAATGCGCGATACGGCGCAACGAAGCTTCGATACCGCCGAGTACGATCGGTACGTTTTTGTAGGCTTCCTTGCAGCGCTGGCTGTACACCAGACTGGCGCGATCCGGACGTTTGCCTGCCATGCCACCGGGGGTGTAGGCGTCATCGGAACGGATCTTTTTGTCAGCGGTGTAGCGGTTGATCATCGAGTCCATGTTGCCGGCGGCAACGCCGAAGAACAGGTTCGGCTCGCCCAGCTTCATAAAGTCGTCTTTGGACTGCCAGTTCGGCTGGGCAATGATGCCCACACGGAAACCCTGGGACTCCAACAAGCGACCAATGATGGCCATGCCAAATGACGGGTGATCGACATAGGCATCACCCGTCACGATGATGATGTCGCATGAATCCCAGCCAAGCTGATCCATCTCCTCCCTGCTCATGGGCAGGAATGGTGCTGGGCCGAAACATTCGGCCCAGTACTTCGGATAGTCAAATAGAGGCTTGGCTGATTGCATGTCGATGACCGGTGTTGAGTGCAAAAAAGGGGGCGCGGCATTTACTAAGAAATTCGCGGGCGCGGAATATAGCACAAAAAATGACCAATTCCGACGGCAATGGTCGGAATTGATTGGCGCAGGCATATTGTCTGTGGGAGCGAGCTTGCTCGCGATTCAGGCGGCGCGATCTATCTGATTGACCGCGTCGATGCTATCGCTGGCAGGCCAGCTCCCACAGAAGCCGGACAGGTTAATCGTCGTCGAAGTTGTAACTGCCTGGCGCCAGGTTTTCGAAGCGCGTGTATTTGCCGATAAACGCCAGGCGCGTGGTGCCGATCGGGCCGTTACGCTGCTTGCCGATGATGATCTCGGCAATGCCCTTGTGCTCGGTCTCGGGGTGGTACACCTCGTCCCGGTACACGAACATGATGACGTCGGCGTCCTGCTCGATGGCTCCGGATTCACGCAAGTCGGAGTTGATCGGGCGCTTGTTGGGCCGCTGCTCCAGGGAACGGTTGAGCTGTGACAGCGCGACTACCGGGCAGTTGAATTCCTTGGCCAGCGCCTTGAGGGAGCGGGAAATCTCGGAGATTTCGTTGGTACGGTTGTCACCGCCGGAACCCGGGATCTGCATCAATTGCAGGTAGTCGATCATGATCAAGCCGATATCGCCGTGCTCACGCACCAGTCGCCGGGTACGGGCGCGCATTTCCGAGGGGCTGATGCCCGCGGTATCGTCGATAAACAGTTTACGGTCATTGAGCAGGTTGACCGCCGAAGTCAGGCGCGGCCAATCGTCGTCTTCGAGGCGACCGGCCCGGACCTTGGTCTGGTCGATGCGACCCAGCGATGACAGCATACGCATGATCAGCGATTCACCTGGCATCTCGAGGGAGTAAACCAGTACCGCTTTCTCGCTGCGCAATACGGCGTTTTCAACCAGGTTCATCGCAAAGGTGGTTTTACCCATCGATGGACGACCGGCGACGATAATCAAGTCCGCAGGCTGCAAGCCGCTGGTCATGCCATCGAGGTCGGTGTAACCGGTGGACAGGCCGGTGATGGCGTTGTCGGTGTTGAACAGCGTGTCGATACGGTCGATGGCTTTGGTCAACAGATCATTGACGCTCACCGGGCCACCGGTTTTTGGCCGGGCCTCGGCAATGGCAAAGATCTGGCGCTCGGCCTCATCGAGGATTTCTTCGGCGCTGCGCCCTTCCGGGTTGAATGCACTGTCGGCGATTTCGGTGCTGATACCGATAAGCTGACGCAACGTCGCACGCTGACGCACGATCTGGGCGTAGGCCTTGATGTTGGCGACCGACGGCGTATTTTTTGCCAGTTCACCGAGGTAGCCCAGGCCGCCCACCTGCGAAGTCTGACCTTCCTTGTCCAGTTGCTCGGCAAGGGTCACGACGTCAATCGGGGAGTTCTGGTCTGCCAGCTTGGCAATGGCGCGGAAGATCAGGCGGTGGTCATGTCGATAAAAATCACCGTCCGAAACCTGATCCAGCACGCGTTCCCAGGCGTTGTTGTCCAGCATCAAACCACCGAGCACAGCCTGTTCGGCCTCGATGGAATGCGGAGGCACCTTCAGGGCTGCGGTTTGTAGATCGTATTGCTCAGGAGCGGAGATATCGTTCATGGCCACTTGGAATTAGTTTGAAAATCAGGATCTGCAGAAAGACAAAGGGCACGACCTGTAAACAGGATCGTGCCCGATGTTAACCGTCCGGCACACAAGGTGCCAGTCAGTTAAGACTGCTTAAGCAGCTACCACAACAACGCGTACGGTTGCTTCAACTTCGGCGTGCAGGTGCACAGCCACGTCGAATTCGCCAACGTTGCGGATAGTGCCGTTCGGCAGACGAACTTCGCTTTTTGCAACTTCAACGCCGGAGGCGGTCAGTGCATCAGCGATGTCGTGAGTGCCGATCGAGCCGAACAGCTTGCCTTCGTCGCCAGCGGTGGCAGTGATAGTCACTTCCAGCTCAGCCAGTTGGGCAGCGCGTGTTTCAGCCGAAGCTTTTTTGTCTGCAGCAGCTTGTTCCAGCTCAGCACGACGCTCTTCAAACGCAGCCAGGTTGGCAGCGGTTGCAGCGGTAGCTTTGCCGTACGGCAGCAGGTAGTTACGACCGTAACCGGCCTTAACATTTACTTTGTCGCCCAGGTTGCCCAGGTTCGCGACTTTTTCCAGAAGGATCAGTTGCATGTGAAAATCCTCTTAACTTTTAACCTTCACCGTCCGCAGAGTCTTTATCGGTGCCTTTCGGCGCCAGACGTCCGCGAAAATCAATCAGGCTGTCGACAATGGCCAAGACCACGAGCAACGGATAGATCAGCTGCATAAACAGCAACAGCGTGACGTACAACCCCACCAGCCAGAACTTGGCCAGTCGCTTTTGCGCCACCAGCCCATGAATCAGGGCCAGCCCGGCGAAGAACAACGCTACGCTGCACAACGGCGTAAGCATGGCCATTTCGGGACCGAAGTTCGGCCCTACAAGCATGCACGCCAGCAATACGAGCGCTGGTCCCAGCGGTAGGCGGATGCTGCGAAATTCGCTGGCAAAACCACCCGGGTTATACAACAACGCCTGCCAATAACGCCCAAGTATCAGGCTCAGCACGCTGACGACCTGCATCAAAGCTGCAATCAAACCGGTGAGGACGGGTGCAATCAGTGCTCCAAGGCGCGCTCGCTCTACGTCAGATAACTTGTCGTAGAGACCATTGAGGACCTGCGGCAGAAGTTTTTCCAACTCCTGCGCCATTGCACCAATGGGTTCGCGGAAAACCGTACCCAGGACCACGCCATACACCACACCCAACGCTACGCTGACCAGCAGCACGCGATTCCAGGACTGACCGGCGCGTAACATCAACGCCAGCCCCAGAGTTCCCAGCAGCACCATAAGGGTGCGGGGCTCTCCGATAAACCACCAGACCAAGGCCGGCAGTAACGCCCATGAGAGAATGCTCAAGGCATCTCTCGGACCGCGCCGCAGAAGCACCAGGCTACCTGCAGCAGCACTCAACCAGAACAAGAACGGCAATGCCGCACATCCGGCCACGATTAACGTGGCCTGCACACGGCCTCGCATGATGAACTCAGCTAAGGCGCGCATGCTTTCAATCCTTTACTACTTGTCGACTGCCCGGTCTCAGCGGCCGTGGCTGTCGGTGTAGGCCAGCAGGGCCAGGAAGCGGGCGCGCTTGATAGCGGTGGCCAGCTGACGCTGATAACGAGCTTTAGTACCGGTGATACGGCTTGGAACAATTTTGCCGGTCTCGGATACGTAAGCTTTCAGAGTGTTGAGATCCTTGTAATCGATCTCTTTCACTTCTTCTGCGGTGAAGCGGCAGAATTTACGACGACGGAAGAAACGTGCCATGTAATTGGCTCCTCAAAAGGTCCGTGGATTACTCGTCAGCGTTATCGCTGGCGTCGCTGTTATCGCTGTCATCGCCATCGGCGCTGTCAGAATGCTCAGGACGGTCACGACGCTCACGGCGCTCACTGCGGTTCTCTTCAGCCTTGAGCATCTCGGACTGGCCAGTTACGGCTTCGTCGCGACGGATGACCAGGTTACGGATCACAGCATCGTTGTAACGGAAGTTGTCTTCCAGCTCAGCCAGGGCTTTGCCAGTGCACTCAACGTTCAGCATCACGTAGTGAGCCTTGTGAACATTGTTGATTGCGTAGGCCAGTTGACGACGGCCCCAATCTTCCAGACGGTGGATTTTGCCGCCGTCTTCTTCGATCAGCTTGGTGTAACGCTCTACCATGCCGCCGACTTGTTCGCTTTGATCCGGGTGGACCAAAAAGATGATTTCGTAATGACGCATGAATGCTCCTTACGGGTTGTAGCCTGCCGCTAACTAAAAAGCGGTCAGACAAGGAGTGAATGACACTTGTGTGTCTTGCCTAGAGAGGCACATATGCGCCCGCCATGACGGCAAGGGGCGCAATTGTAGAGAAGGGACAACGGAGGCGCAAGGCAATTGGTGATTATTTGAACAATCTTTACTTGTATACGCCACAAACCAATGTGGGAGCGGGCTGGCTCGCGATGGCATCGCTGCGGTCATCCAGAGACACCGCGTGATACGCATCGCGAGCAAGCCCGCTCCCACATTTAACAGCCAGCCAGCTTACTTCTTCTTAGAAGAAGTCTTGGCCTTGGCGCCGCGCTGACGCTGGGCTTCGAACAGGCAAACACCTGTCGCCACCGAAACGTTCAGGCTGCTGACGCTGCCGGCCATCGGCAGCTTGACCAGGTAATCACAGTGCTCACGGGTCAGGCGACGCATGCCCTTGCCTTCTGCACCCATGATCAGGATGGTCGGGCCGGTCAGGTCCTGGTCATAGATACTGACTTCAGCCTCACCGGCCGTACCGACAACCCACAAGCCGCGCTGCTGGAGCTTCTCCAGGGTACGCGCCAGGTTGGTCACGGCAACCAACGGAATAACTTCCGCTGCACCGCAGGCTACTTTTCGTACCGTCGGCGTCAGCGTTGCAGATTTGTCCTTGGGCACGATAACAGCCAGCGCACCGGCAGCATCCGCCGAGCGCAGGCAAGCACCCAGGTTGTGGGGATCGGTCACGCCGTCCAGTACCAGCAACAACGGGGCACCTTCAGTGCGATCGAGCAGCTCGTCGAGCATGGCTTCGCCCCAGACCTGGCTCGGACTCACGTCCGCCACCACACCCTGGTGCACGCCTTCGACCCAGACGTCCATTTCACGACGCTCGGCCTGGCCGACAGCCACACGGTTTTCGTTGGCCAGCTCGATCAGCGTTTGTACACGCGGATCACTGCGACCTTCTGCCAGCCATACCTGCTTGACGCGCTTGGGATGGTGACGCAGCAATGCTTCTACGGCATGCACGCCATAGATTTTTTCCAGACTCATGACTTGGCCTTAGGTTTGCGCGCCCCGCCGCTTTTGGCGGCTGGAGCGGTGCCCGATTTTGGCGGGCCTTTACGATGTTTGCTCGGCTTGGAAGGCTTGCCCGCATCTTTTGCAGGCGCCCCCCTACCCGACTTTCCCGGCTCCGATGTCCGACCGCCGCTTTTCGATTCGGCCAGCAGCGCCTGTTTCAGTTCACGGCTTTTGCGCAGCTCGGCGTTTTTTGCCGCAGCATCGCTTGGGCGATAAGCATCATCCGAGGATTTTTTAGCGGGCTTGGCCGGCGCACTGCGACGTGCAGCCGGGGCTGGCTCAACCGGCTTTTCAGTCGGCTTGGTACCGGCCTTGCCTGCATTCCTGGTTTTAGGCGCATCAGCAGTACGATTTTTACGACCAATCGGCGCACTGAGGGTTTTTTCCGCCATTTCGAAGTCGATCTTGCGCTCGTCGAGATCGACGCGCATGACCCGCACTTCAACGGTATCACCCAAGCGGAAGCTGCGACCGGTGCGCTCGCCCGCCAGGCGGTGATGCACAGGGTCGAAGTGGTAGTAGTCGCCCG
This sequence comes from Pseudomonas bubulae, assembly GCF_900618535.1. Lineage (GTDB taxonomy): Bacteria > Pseudomonadota > Gammaproteobacteria > Pseudomonadales > Pseudomonadaceae > Aquipseudomonas > Aquipseudomonas bubulae. The sequence continues at coordinate 157,653 of NZ_UYJA01000005.1, forward strand.
GCAAGGCAGTTACGTGAACCAGACCTTCAACATAGATATCGGTCAGTTCCACGAACAGGCCAAAACCGGTCACTGCCGTTACCACGCCAGGGAACGACTCGCCTACGCGATCCTTCATGAACTCGCACTTGAGCCAGTTGGTCACATCGCGGGTGGCTTCGTCGGCACGGCGCTCGCTCATGGAGCACTGCTCGCCGAGCTGCTCCAGGATCGCTTCGTCGTACGGATAGATGCGCGCTTTCGGAATGGTCATCGCACCAGCACGGCGAACGTGCGGGGTATCCATCTTGGAATGGATCACGCTGCGGATCGCACGGTGGGTCAACAGGTCAGGGTAGCGACGAATCGGCGAGGTGAAGTGGGTATAGGCTTCATAATTCAGGCCGAAGTGGCCCTGGTTATCGGAGCTGTATACCGCCTGGCTCAACGAACGCAGCATTACGGTCTGGATCAGGTGGAAATCCGGACGGTCCTTGATGCTGGCCAGCAATGCCTGGTAATCCTTCGGCGACGGACCATCTTTACCTTTGTGCAGGCTCAGGCCCAGCTCACCGAGGAACGCACGCAGTTTTTCCAGACGCTCCGGCGGCGGACCATCGTGGACACGATACAGCGCAGGAATCTCGTGCTTCTTGAGGAACTCGGCGGTGGCCACGTTGGCCGCCAGCATGCACTCTTCAATCAGCTTGTGCGCATCGTTACGGGTGGTCGGGCGAATATCGGCAATTTTGCGATCGGAACCGAAGATGATCCGGGTTTCCTGGGTTTCAAAATCAATCGCGCCACGGGTATGACGAGCTGCCAGCAACACCTTGTACAACGAGTACAACTGCTTGAGGTGCGGCACCACATCAGCGTATTCGCTGCGCAGTTGCTTGGCCTCGCTGGTTTTCGGCTGCTCCAGAATAGTGCTGACCTTGTTGTAGGTCAGACGTGCCTGGGAATGGATCACCGCTTCGTAGAACTGATAGTCGGTCATTTCGCCGGTTTTGGAGATGGTCATCTCGCAAACCATGGCCAAACGGTCGACTTTCGGGTTCAGCGAGCACAGGCCGTTGGACAGCTGCTCAGGCAGCATCGGGATCACGCGCTCAGGGAAGTACACCGAGTTGCCGCGAACCTGGGCTTCGGCATCCAGGGCCGAACCGATTTTCACGTAGCTGGAGACGTCGGCAATTGCCACGTACAACTTCCAGCCGCCGGAGAACAGGCGCAGCTTGCCAGGCTTGGCTTCGCAGAATACGGCGTCATCGAAGTCGCGAGCATCTTCGCCGTCAATGGTGACGAACGGCAGATGACGCAGGTCGATGCGCTTCTCTTTGTCTTTCTCTTCGACTTCCGGCTTCAGACGGCTTGCTTCCTTAAGCACAGCTTCCGGCCATACGTGAGGAATGTCGTAAGTACGCAGGGCAATATCGATTTCCATGCCCGGAGCCATGTAGTTGCCTACAACCTCCAGTACATCGCCTTGCGGCTGGAAACGCGGCGTAGGCCAGTGAGTAATCTTCACTTCGACGAACTGACCGATTTTTGCGCCAGCGTTGCGACCCGGGGTTACCAGCACTTCTTGCTGGATCTTCGGGTTGTCGGCCACTACGAAGCCAATACCACCTTCTTCAAAGTAGCGACCCACGATGGTTTCGTGAGCACGGGAAACCACTTCGACGATCACGCCTTCACGACGACCACGACGGTCCAGCCCCGAAACACGGGCCAGCGCACGGTCGCCATCGAACACCAGGCGCATTTGCGCAGGGCTCATGAACAGGTCGTCGCTGCCGTCGTCCGGAACCAGGAAGCCGAAGCCATCGCGGTGGCCACTGATACGGCCGAGAATCAGGTCGAGCTTGTCCACCGGCGCGTAAGTGCCACGGCGGGTGTAAATCAGTTGGGCATCGCGCTCCATCGCACGCAGGCGACGGCGCAAGGCCTCGATTTGGTCTTCTGTGGTCAGACCGAACTCTTCCACCAACTGTTCACGAGCAGCAGGCGAGCCACGCTCGGCCAGGTGCTGAAGGATCAGTTCGCGGCTAGGGATAGGGTTTTCGTATTTTTCCGCTTCACGTGCGGCCTCGGGATCGAGGGTCTGCCAATCGGCCATTAGATAGTTTTCACCTTGTCTATATGCGGGTTAGTTTGGCATACGCGTATTGAAACGGGAAATTTCAGGCACACACTGGGCCTTATTAGTCCTTTCTGACGCGCTTTGCTGCTGTCGACCAACCGTTCGCGAAATATTTTCACTATTTTTAAACACAACGCTTTACAGGTCAAAGGTTCGTCCGTAAGATGCGCGCCATCAACAACGGCAACAGCGTTGAAGATACTGCCCAGATGGTGAAATTGGTAGACACGCCAGCTTCAGGTGCTGGTGATCGCAAGGTCGTGGAAGTTCGAGTCTTCTTCTGGGCACCAATTCGAGATTGCAGAGTAGTACACTCTTCAGCCTCACACAAAAACCCGCGAAAGCGGGTTTTTGCATTCCGGGTCAGCTAAGCCCCTGATTTAATAAAATTAAAACAGGGGTTTACAGATCGAAAAGCTCTACGTATTATGCGCCACATCAACAGCGGCAACGTTGCTGATACTGCCCAGATGGTGAAATTGGTAGACACGCCAGCTTCAGGTGCTGGTGACCGCAAGGTCGTGGAAGTTCGAGTCTTCTTCTGGGCACCAATTCAGGTTTACAGGTTCACCCTGTGTAACCACTCAAAAAGCCCGCGAAAGCGGGCTTTTTAGTTTCCGGGATTCCTTCCTGCCCTCTTCGATACCTTTTATCTGCGGCCTAAAGGTCGTATTTGATAATCTATCTCATCCGCATTAATATCCGGCCAACTTCAGATCCCTGGCTCATCCTCCTGGATACCCGTGCCCGACACCAATGACAGGCTCCAGCTTTACCTGACGCATCGTATCGCCCTGGTCGACTATGCCGCCCCCATCGTGGGCTGCCGGGCCAAGGCAGAAGATGTGGTTCAAGACGCCTGGCTGCGCTTCAGCCAGGGCGCGGACAACCTCGCCCCGCTGACACAACCGGTGGGCTATCTTTACCGTATCGTGCGCAACCTGGCCTTTGACCTCAATCGCCGGGCAACCCTGGAAAACCGCCACACCACCCATAGCGAATCATTGGACGAACACATTTCCAACGCGCCTTCGCCCGAGCAGCAAGCCTTGCATGTGGACGAATTGCGCAAATTGCAACATGCTTTGTCCCGCCTGCCGGAGCGCACGCGCCAGGCATTCGTATTGCATCGCCTGCAAGGCCTGACGTTTCAGCAAATCGGCACGCAACTTGGCATATCCGTGAGCCTGGCCCACCAATTGGTCCGCGACGCCCTGACCTACTGCGCGGAACAACTGAGTGATGACTGAAAAACCGCCCCCGAACCCGATCTGGGAAACCGCACTGGACTGGCTGCTGCTGATCCAGGAGAACCCTCACGACTCCGAACTGACCGAACGCCTGAACCACTGGCGCGCCAGCGCCCCTGAGCACGACGCGGCTTATCGCAAGGCGCTCAAGGTCTGGAGCCTGAGCGGCGAGGCGCTCACCCTGCCGGCGACAACAGCACCGGCCCCGCCGATGGCACGCCCACCCCAGCGCCTGAGCCGGCGCAAACGCGCACTGGTCGGCGCCGCCGTGGCCGCCAGCGCCCTGCTGATGTGGGGCCCCGACTGGCAGGCGATGCAAGCCGACCACCGCAGCCCCACCGGCGAACACCGCACAGTGGCGCTCAGCGATGGCAGCCAGATGCTTCTCGACAGCAATACGCTTGCCGATGTGCAGTTCAACCCCGATCAGCGAGAAGTCACGCTATTGCGTGGCCAGGCCTTTTTCTCGGTGACCCACGATGCCAACCGCGCCTTCTACGTCAACGCCGGTGACGTGCGGGTTCGGGTGACCGGCACCGCGTTTGCGGTCAACCTGGACGACAACGGCGTCGACGTCAGCGTCGAGAGCGGCACGGTTGCGGTACAAACGCCGCAAGCATCGGTTTCGGCCACGCACCTGCTGGGCCATGGCGACCAACTGCACTTCACTGCAAACGGCCAGCGCACGCGCATCGTGCAATTGCCCCAGGAGCAAATCGCGCCCTGGCGTCGCTGGCAGCTGGTGGCGGTCGATCAATCGATCGATGACGTGATCACACAGTTGCGCCGCTATCAGCCGGGCCTGATTCTGCTGACGGACAAGGCGCTGGGGCAACGACGCATCACCGCAGCCCTGAACCTGCGCGACCCCAAACGCGCACTGCAAACCGCCATTGCCCCATTGGGCGGACGCCTGCAGGACAGCGTGCCCTACACCCTGATCGTCTCGACCAAGCCCTGAGCCTCCCTGCGGGCGCGGGCTTGCGTTAAGGAAACTATTTTCACTTATTTCTGGAAATCCTGAAGGCCCGGGAGTCTTTACCTACGAACGTCACTGATAAAGATTCGCATTAGTGACTATGGCGTTTCATTTCGTAGGTCACCTCATGCCTTCTTCGCGTTTGCGTTGTGTCAGTGTTGCTCGCTATCGATCGTTGTCCCTGGCCCTGTTGCTCGGCCTGCCCGCACTGGCCATCGCTGCCAGCCCGGCAGCCGACACGTCAATCAGCCGTCAACAACTGCACTTCCAGATCCCGGCCCAGCCTTTGGCCAGCGCCCTGATTGCGTTTTCCCAGCAGTCAGGCTGGCAGGTCAGCGCGGAAAGCACCGTGCTCAACGGCCTGACCAGCTCGCCAGTCGATGCCAGCACCAGCCCCGAAAAAGCCCTGGCCCACCTGTTGCGCGGCACGGGCATGCAATGGGAAGTGACCTCGTCTGACAGCGCCTCAATCCTGCCGCCCGCCCAAAGCGATGTACTGCAAATCAAAAGTACCCCCATCACGGCGATGGAGCCGGTGTTCCAGGGCGAACAGGTGATCGACCGGCAGATGATCGAGGACCTGCCCTCGGGCAACGGTGATATCACCAGCCTGCTGCGCACCAACCCCAACGTGCAGTTCGACAACAGCCAGTTGAGCAGCAAAAACCCGGGGGAAATCGCCCCCGCCGATATCAGCATCAACGGCGCACGGCCCTGGCAGAACCTGTTTATCGTTGACGGCATGAGCATGAACAACGACCTGGACCCGGGCAACAGCAACGACGACTTCGATGAGATACCGGGGCGCAGCCAGGGCCTGGCGCTGGACACCGACCTGCTGGAAAACATCAAGGTCTACGACAGTAACGTGCCGGTAGAATTTGGCGGCTTCAATGGCGGTGTAGTCGAAGCCAATACCCGCGACCCCCGCAAGGAACTGCACGGCAAGGTGTCGGTACAAATGACCCGCTCCGAGTGGACCCGCTATCACCTGAACAAAGACGACCCGGACCTGGAGAACTTCAAGGCCGGCTTTGGCAACAACTACCAGCCCGACTTCGAAAAAGTCATCACCCGCGCCACCCTCGAAGGCCACCTGACCGACAACTTCGGCTTGCTGGGCACCTTCTCGCGTAAAGAATCCACCATGCCGACCCGCCTGTTTTCCGTGGCCAACCAGACCGAAACGGCAATGGAGACCGAAGAACAATCGCGGCGCATCGACAACTACTTCCTCAAGGCCACCTGGCAGATCAACGAAGACTGGAAGCTCGATACCACCCTGACCCACGCGCCGGAAACCGCCCGCACCTACGGCCCCAACTCGCTGGTGTCCGGCCGCGATATGGATGCCGGTGGCGACAGTATCAGTACGCGCCTGGTGTGGAACGCGCCCCTGGCCCGGGTTGAGCAGAACCTGAGCTGGAGCGAGCTGAATACCTCACGCTATTCCGACCGCGACTACATGATCCTCTGGCGAACTTCGGCCAGCCGTGACTGGAGCACCTCGGCATTCGCCACCGAAGGCGGTTTTGGCGATATCGAAGAAACCCAAAAAACCCTGGCCTACAAACTCAAGGCCGACTGGAACAGCTTCAAATGGCTGGGTGTGGATCATTCGCTGCAAACTGGCCTGGAGCTGTCGCAGAACTCGGCCAGCTATGAGCGCGGCACACCCTACAGCAGCTATGCGGTGGACAAGGCCACGTCATGCACCGGCAATGACCCGCTGTGCTCAATGGCGCCCACGATCAATGGCTGGCCTGGCCAGTATGCGAACAAGATGACCGTTACCCAGGGCAAAATTGCCTTCGACACGCGTTCATGGGCGCTGTATCTGCAAGACGAAATGCACTACAAGCGCCTCACCGTCAGGCCCGGCATCCGGGTGGACGGCGACAACTATATGAATCAGATCACCTTCGCCCCGCGCCTGGCCACCGAGCTGGACGTGTTTGGCGATGGCAAGACCCGCCTCACTGCCGGCGCCAACCGTTACTACGGACGCAACCTTTACGCCTATCGCCTGCGCGACGGTATTGCCTCGATGAGCACCGAATACACCCGCAAGACGCAGACGTCTGACTGGGAGCTGAGCAAGCACATCGCCAATGACAGCAAATTCAACCAGCTCAAAGTGCCTTACGACGACGAACTGACCCTGGGCCTGAGCCACGTGCAATGGAACACCGAGTTCGCCGTCAAGTACGTCAACCGTAAGGGGCGCGACCAGATCAGCCGCGCCTGGGGCGCGCAAATCGGCGAACCGTCCGAAGACACCTCGACCCTGGCTGCCAACTACTACACCTACTACAACGGCGGCAAAAGCGACGCCGACATCTACACCCTGAGCATCACCCCCCTGCAACCCTTCAATCTGGGCAGCACCCGCACCACTGCGCAGTTTGCGATGGACTGGAGCAAGATCAACAACACCGGTCTGTCCAGCTACAGTGCCAGCATCGGCGCTATCTACGTAGAAGACCCGACGATCCAGTACGACGGCAAGTTCATGAAGTATTCCGACATGCCCGCCAGCAACTACAACCGCCCCTGGACCGCGCGCCTGACCACCGTGACCGAAGTCGAGCCCCTGCACCTGACCTGGACCAACTTCCTGCGTTATCGCGACGGCTACCGGCGCATTGCCTCCACCAACAAAACGGTCGAGCACGAAGGCAGCAGTGTCCATGTCTGGGAAGAAACTCCGTTCTCCGGGGCACTGACATGGGACACCCGTGTGGCCTGGGAGATGCCCACCGCCAAGGATCAGGCCGTATTCGTCAATCTCGACGTCAGCAACCTGCTGGACAAGACCATTGTCAGCTCCACCGACACCAACGGCGTACTCAACTATGAAGTCGGCCGTCAGTTCATGCTGGAAGTGGGGTATAAATTTTGAAGACCCTGTTCCTCGGCCTGACCCTGGGCACCCTGACCCTGAACGCAGTCGCCTGCGACGAACAGGCCGCCGACTATAAAACCTGCATCGCCCAACAATACCGCCAGCCCGTCGCCCAATGGCCCGCACCCCAGGTAGATGCCGATGTGCAATGGCAGGAAATGGCCGCCCTGCCCGCCCACGCCCCCGCACCGCCGGATAACCCGTTCAGCGAAGCCAAGGCCGAGTTGGGCAAAAAACTGTTCAACGACCCCAAGCTCTCGCGCTCCGGGCAAATCGCCTGCGCTTCGTGCCATGAAGCCGATATGGCCTTTGCCGATGGCCGCCGCGTCTCGTTCGGGCATGACCGCCAGAGCGGCCGACGCAATGCCCCCAGCCTGGTAATGAGCGGCTACAGCCCGGCGCTGTTCTGGGACGGGCGCGGTGGCACTCTGGAACAGCAAGCCATGCACCCCATCGTCGACCCGGTGGAAATGGCCTTTGATATCCCGCAACTGCTGCAACGGCTCAATACCGATAGCGCTTACCGGGAGGAGTTTGCACAAGTTTTCGGGCCAGGCCCGATCACCCCACAGCAAACCGCCCAGGCCCTGGCCACCTTTCAGCGTACGCTGGTCAGCGCCACGCGCAACACCGCCTTCGAGCAACTGCTGCGCGGGCGCCCGCAACGCATGAGCGATGAGCAGCTCTATGGCCTGCATCTGTTTCGCACCAAGGCACGCTGCATGAACTGCCACTTCGGCCCGGCGCTGAGCGACGAGCAGTTTCATAACGTCGGCCTGAGTTACTACGGGCGTAAATACGAAGACCTCGGGCGCTACGAAGTAACGCGCAAACCAGAAGACGTGGGGGCATTTCGTACGCCGTCATTGCGCCTGGTGATGAAAACCGCACCGTGGATGCACAACGGCCTGTTTGTGAACATGGAAGGCACGCTGGCGTTCTACAACATGGGCATGCCCCGCCCGCGCCCCAACGCGCAACAGGTCAACGACCCGTTGTTCCCACGCACCAGCGACCGGCTCAAGGCGCTGAACATGGACAAGGACGAACTGCGGGCCTTGCGCAGCTTTCTCGACACACTGTAGGCAGCGCCTGACTTTGTGGGAGCGGGCTTGCTCGCGATGCAGGCGACACGGTGTACCGGTAAAACGGCAGCATACCCATCGCGGGTAAGCCCGCTCCCACAAAAGCAGAACAGGCCGGCAGCATCACATTTCGTCGCACTGGTGCAATTGGACGCTGGGTCAAGCGCACTTGAGAAACGATATCGTTTATTATTGTTACAAGTTTTGTAGTACCCAAGCGAGGAAACCAGCGAATGATGCTCCGAAATACCCAGCTTGCGACATTTCTACTGCGCAGTTTGTCCATCGCAACACTTGGCCTGACCCTGCTTGCTCCCGCCGCCTACGCTGCCGATCCTGTGACGCTGACCCTGTACAACGGCCAGCACAAAGAGGTCGGCGACAACCTCGCTGCCGCCTTTGAAGCCAAGACCGGCATTCACGTCAATGTGCGCAAAGGCAGCAGCAACCAGCTGGCCAGCCAGATCATGGAAGAAGGCGATCGCTCGCCTGCGGACGTGTTCTACGCCGAAGAGTCGCCGCCTCTGAACAGCCTGGGCGAACAGGGCTTTCTGGCCAAGGCCGATGACAGCACCCTGCAAGCGCTGCCCAAAGAGTACGTGGCCGCCAATGGCACCTGGATCGGCGTGACTGCGCGTACCCGCGTTGTCGCCTTCAATCCGAAAAAGATCAGCGAAGACCAGTTGCCCAAGTCGGTTCTGGATTTCGCTGACCCGCAATGGCAAGGCAAGATCGGCTTTGTACCCACCAGCGGTGCCTTCCAGGAACAGGCCGTAGCAATCATCAAGCTGCACGGGCGCGATGCCGCCGAAGAATGGCTGACCGGACTGCGTGCGTTTGGCAAGACCTACACCAACAACATGGTGGCACTCAAAGCCGTAGAAAACGGTGAAGTCGCCGCAGTACTGGTCAACAACTACTACTGGTTTGCCCTGCAACGCGAAAAAGGCCAGCTGGATTCCAAACTGCACTACTTCACCGATGGTGATGCGGGCGGTTTGATCACCGTGTCCAGCGCCGGCGTGATCAAGGCCAGCAAACACCCCAAGGAAGCCCAGCAACTGCTGGCTTACATGGCCAGTGAAGAAGGTCAGCGCGTTATCACCAACACCACCGCTGAATACCCGATGCGCAAAGGCATGGTCTCGGAACGCGGCCTCAAACCGTTTGAAGAGCTGCAACCGCCGAAAGTGACGCCTGCCGACCTGGGTAACGCTGAAGAAGCACTGGACCTTGAACGTGATGTAGGCCTGCTCTGATGTTGTCAGCCGCTCAACCTGCACGCTTTACGCCCACTCGCAAAAAGCCTTCGATCTGGCTGTTGTTGCCCGTACTGCTACTGGTGGGCCTGAGCCTGTTGCCGCTGTTGTATGTCGGCACAAAGGCCTGGCAAGCCGGGTGGTCTGAAGCCCTGCACCTGTTGTGGCGGCCTTATGTCTTTGGCCTGATGCGCAACACCTTGCTGCTGATGATCGGCGTCACACTGACCTGCGCGCTGGTCGGCCTGAGCCTGGCCTGGCTGCTGGAGCGCAGCAACCTGGCGGGGCGGCGCCTGTGGGGCGTGATCCTGTGCCTGCCATTTGCCGTGCCGGCGTTTGTCAGCAGCTTTACCTGGGTATCGCTCAGCGCCAGTTTCGAGGGCCTGGGCGGTGCCATTCTGGTGATGAGCCTGTCCAAGTACCCGCTGATCTTTCTGCCGGTGGCGGCGACCCTGCGCAACCTCGACCCAGCCCTTGAAGAGTCGGCTCGAACCCTGGGGCAGAACCGCTGGGGGGTGTTTTTCAAGATCACCCTGCCACTGCTCTGGCCTTCGCTGCTGGCCGGCTCGTTGCTGATTGCCCTGCATATGCTGGTGGAATTCGGCGCGCTGTCGATCATCGGCCTGCAGACCTTTACCACAGCCATTTATCAGCAGTTCGAGCTGGAGTTCAGCAATGCCAATGCGGCGATGCTGTCTGCGGTGCTGCTGGTGATGTGCCTGAGCCTGTTATGGCTGGAACTTAAGGTTCGTGGCAAAGGCCGGCATATTCGTATCGGCCAGGGCGCTGCACGGCATGCGGAACAAGTGAACCTGGGCAAGTGGTCGCTACCGGGGCAACTGTATTGCCTGGCGCTGGCGGTGATTGGCAGCGGCATCCCGCTGGGCATGCTGGCGTACTGGCTGATCAAGGGCAGCTCGGCAGCATTCCCGCTGGCCGAGATTGGCGAGGCTCTGTTCTCGTCGCTGTCACTGGCCCTGGGCGGTGCGGCGCTGTGCCTGGTGCTGGCTGTGCCGGTCGGATTGCTGGTGGTGCGCTACAAAGGCCCGCTGGCCATCTGGGCGGAGCGTTTGCCATATCTGTTACATGCACTGCCCGGGCTGGTGATTGCCTTGGCGCTGGTCTACTTCGCCCTGCATTATGTGCCGGCGCTGTACCAGACTTCGGCATTGCTGCTGATTGCCTATGCGCTGCTGTTTTTGCCACTGGCACAGGCACCCATCCGCACGGCGCTGAACAAGGCGGCTCCGCAACTGGAAGAAGCAGCACGGACCCTGGGCGCCACTTCGTTTACGGCATTTTGCCGGGTGACCCTGCCGATTATCTTCCCCGCGCTGGGGGCGGCCTTTGCCCTGGTGTTTCTGGATGCGATGAAGGAATTGACCGCCACCTTGCTACTGAGTCCGACCGGGCTGAACACCCTGGCAACACAAGTGTGGTCGCATACTTCGAATATCGAGTTTGCGGCAGCGGCGCCTTATGCGGCGTTGTTGATTCTGGTGTCGGGGCTGCCGGTGTACTTGCTCACCACCAGGATGTATTTGAGCCGCTGACAGCGGATCCAGCATACCCCGTGTGGGAGCGGGCTTGCCCGCGATGGCATCGACGGGGGCATGCAGATACACCGCGCTGCCCGCATCGCGAGCAAGCCCGCTCCCACAGGGGCAGCCCCGCTTCTCTACGCCCGGAACTGCCCAAGACTCGCCTTGAGCTGCGCCGCCAACCCGTCCAGCACCTTGCCGCTGGCCGTGGTCTGGGTCACCGCCTCGGCCGCACGCTCGGCCTGGGCATGGATCACTTCCACCCGCCCACGCACCGCATACGCTCCTTGCGCCTGATGCTCGGCAGCTTTGGTCGCATCACCAATTGCGCTATGCACCTGCTCGACCGATACCTGCATGGTCTTTTGCAACTGCACGCTGCCGCGCAGCACCGCCAGGCCCTCATCGGCCTGACGCCCCGCCAGGCCAATGGCCGCCACGGCTTCCCTGGCTCCCTGCTGCAAGGCCACGATATGCGCCTGAATATCACCGGTAGAGCTTTGGGTTTTGCTGGCCAGAGCCCGCACTTCATCGGCTACCACAGCAAAACCACGCCCAGTCTCCCCCGCCCTCGCGGCTTCAATGGCCGCGTTCAAAGCCAGCAGATTGGTTTGCTCGGCGATGCCGTGAATCACCGTCAGCACCACTTCGATCTGCTCACTTTGCTGCGCCAGACGCTCGATCACCTTGGCTCCCTCGCCCACCTGCCCGGCCAGCGCCTCGATCAGCCCCCCGACCTTGGCCGAGGTGCGAGTGTTTTCATCAGTAGCCTGACGAATATCGACCACCTGCCTGAGCGCTGCCTGCATCGCCTGGCTTTCCGACTGGGCTGCATCTGCCATGGTCGACAGTGCATGCAGGCTTTGAGCTACTTCATCGCGCTGTAACTGCGCGGCAGCATCGGCCCCGGCATTGCGCAGGGTCATCACACCGATCTCGACCCCGGTGCGCTGCGCCACATCACCCGCCTCACGCACGATGGGCTGCAGCTTGTCGACAAAGCGGTTAACCGCCGCCGCCATATCGCCGATTTCATCCTTGCTGTTCAGGCCTACACGCTTGGTCAAATCGCCTTCGCCTGCGGCCAGGTCATCCAGCGCGGCAATCAGCAGCAGCAACTTGTTGACCACCCGCCGCCCCAGCACCACCGCCAGTAACAGCAACACACCAAATCCGACAATCGCCAGCCCCATGCCAATACGCCAGCGCAAGGTGTCCGCCGCCTCGCGCACAGTCTGCGCGGTATTGGCCTGCATCTGCGCCGCCGCTGCCTGCGCCGACTCCAGGCGCGCGCCCAGTGCTGCCGAACTGTCGCTGGCAGCACCTTGCAAGCTTTCGCCGACCAGTTGCCCGCTATTGGCTATCAACGTCGAAAAGCGCTGGTCGAGGGCCGCCAGGTCCTGCTCAACCGAGGCGGTGGAAACCCCCATCAGCACTTTGCCGATCTCGACGCCATTGGGGTTGATAGAGGCTTCGAGATAGTACACAGACGGATCATGGCGGGCCGCATCGAGCACTTTATCCAGCGCCCGCTCGCCATTGCCCTTGGCCAAGAGCGCCTGGTTGATCGGGTTATCACGATTGAGATAGCGGGTCAGATGCTGCCCCGTGGCATCGTCGTACACCACGAATAACACATTAGGATTACGTTGAGCGCGTCGGGCGAAATCGGACAGCGTGGGCACGTCGCTATCCCATATGGCACGCGGCGCTACAGCTGCCAGCAGTTGCGCCATGTCGTTGGCCGAGTCCTGCAGGTTCTTCTCCAGCGATTGCCTGAGCTGCATTTGCTCGTCTTTCAAGCGTGGCTCCAGGCCCGCGGTCAAACGCTGCCGGGTGCTGGCAGACAACGCATCAAGGCTGCTTTTAACTTCACGCCCGGCCTGCTCCAGTTCCGCGGTGAGCTTTTGGCTGTCTGCCCCCAGACGCGCATCCAGATCAGACTCCAACGCCGTCACCGTGCTCCGTGTCAGTGCAACAGCCACCAAAACCTGCACCAAAAGAGCGATACCTAGGGTAACGAATACAGGCCGCAGCAGACGGCTTTGTAACAGTGAGAGAACGGCAGACACGGAAAACCCTCCACTTAGGTGCCATTATTTTGATAGCACGCTTATTGACGGTTTTCACAGCAAGGGTCGTGCCGCACAACAGGCAGAAACGACAAAAGGCCCCGAAGGGCCTTTTGTTTTACATCAACAGCGACTTAAGCGAACGGGTGACGCAGAACGATGGTCTCGTTGCGGTCCGGGCCAGTCGAAATGATGTCGATCGGAGCGCCGATCAGCTCTTCTACGCGCGTGATGTAAGCGCGAGCGTTGGCTGGCAGCTCTTCCAGGGTTTTGGCACCCACGGTCGATTCAGTCCAGCCCGGCACTTCTTCGTACACAGGCTGCAGGCCTACGTAGCTGTCAGCGTCGGTCGGTGCAACATCAACACCGTTTGCGTCTTTGTAGCCAACGCAAATGTTGATGGTTTCCAGACCGTCGAGTACGTCCAGCTTGGTCAGGCAGATGCCCGAGATGCTGTTCACATCGATAGCGCGACGCAGGATAACGGCGTCGAACCAGCCGCAACGACGGGCACGGCCGGTGGTAGCACCGAACTCGTGACCTTGCTTGGCCAGGTGAGCGCCAACGTCGTCGAACAGCTCAGTCGGGAACGGGCCCGAACCTACGCGAGTGGTGTAAGCCTTGGTGATGCCCAGGATGTAGTCCAGGAACATCGGGCCAACGCCCGAACCGGTCGCAACGCCGCCAGCGGTGGTGTTGGAGCTGGTCACGTACGGATAGGTACCGTGGTCGATGTCCAGCAACGAACCCTGGGCGCCTTCGAACATGATGTCCTTGCCAGCGCGACGCAGGTCGTGCAGCTCGGCTGTCACGTCCAGCATCAACGGCTTGAGCAGCTCGGCGTATTCCTTGCACTCGGCCAGGGTCTTGTCGAAGTCGATAGCCGGCTCTTTGTAGTAACCAACCAGCATGAAGTTGTGGTAATCCACCAGTTCACGCAGTTTGGCTTCAAAGCGCGGCATGTTCAGCAGGTCGCCAACACGCAGGCCACGACGGGCAACTTTGTCTTCGTAAGCCGGGCCGATACCGCGACCGGTCGTACCGATCTTCAGCTCGCCACGGGCTTTTTCACGGGCCTGGTCCAGCGCCACGTGGAACGACAGGATCAGCGGGCAGGACGGGCTGATACGCAGGCGCTCGCGCACCGGTACGCCTTTCTCTTCCAGCTTGATGATTTCACGCAGCAGGGCGTCGGGAGCAACCACGACACCGTTGCCGATCAGGCATTGCACGCCTTCGCGCAACACGCCCGACGGAATCAGGTGCAATACGGTTTTTTCGCCGTCGATTACCAGCGTGTGGCCAGCGTTGTGGCCACCTTGGTAACGCACTACAGCGGCAGCATGTTCGGTCAGCAGATCAACGATCTTGCCTTTGCCCTCATCACCCCATTGGGTGCCCAGGACTACGACATTCTTACCCATAACACTTGTCCTCATTCGCGCAAACTTGGTGCCGGCAGCCGCCGGCAGGAAAACTCAAGAAACCAGCGGCACTACTTGCCACAGGCCATTCTGCTGAATCAATTGGCGGTCGCAGTCTGCCTCCAGGGCACCAGCCTGCTGTTGCCCAGGCAACGCCTGAACCACACGCTGGCCTTCACTGCGAAGCTGGCAAACCTGCTGCCAGAGTGCCGCATCGGTGCTGTCTGGCATCCAGATACCACCAGACGGCAACTTGACTTCCGCACGCCCCAGGGTCACCAGGGTTTTCAAATCGGTCGAAAAGCCGGTTGCCGGCCGGGCACGCCCGAAAACAGCACCAATGTCGTCATAACGACCGCCTTGGGCGATGGAGTCCCCAACGCCCGGTACAAATACCGCAAACACTACACCTGTGTGGTAGTGATACCCACGCAACTCGCCCAGGTCAAAGTACAACGGCAACTGCGGGAAACGCACAGACAACCCTTCGGCAATCGCCACCAGGTCGTCCAGAGCTGCCAGCACTTGAGCCGGAGCCTTGGCCAGACGCTCGCGCGCAGCAGCCAGAACTTCGTGACCGCCACACAAACCAACCAAGGCCTGCAGCATGCCCGCCAAATCGGCCGGCAAGCCTTGGGTCAAGGCCGTTACTTCGTCGATCGCCTTGCGTTGCAGGGCGTCGAACAATTGTTGTTCCACTTCAACCGACAGGTTGGCCGCACGGGCCAGACCACGGTAAATACCAACATGCCCCAGGTCCATGTGCACATCCGGCACATCGGCCAGTTGCAGCATGGCCAGCATCAGGCTGATCACTTCAACATCGCTGCTCGGGCTTGCATCGCCATACAACTCGGCGCCCAGCTGGATCGGGCTGCGCGAGGATGACAGTGCACGCGGTTGAGCATGCAGCACGCTGCCGGCGTAGCACAGACGGCTCGGGCCTTCACGACGCAGGGTATGCGCATCGATACGCGCCACTTGCGGCGTGATGTCGGCACGAAAACCCATCTGGCGACCCGTTTGCGGGTCAATCACCTTGAAGGTACGCAAGTCGAGGTCCTGGCCAGCCCCTGTCAGCAGGGACTCCAGGTATTCGATATGCGGGGTCACGACGAACTCATAGCCCCAGCTCTGGAACAGATCCAACACCTGACGGCGCGCCACTTCAATGCGGGCAGCTTCAGGTGGAAGTACTTCTTCGATGCCATCTGGCAAAAGCCAGCGGTCTACCGTTGCCATTACGCCATTCCCCTGTGATCCGGGCGGCCAGCCAGCAGGCGAGCCTTGAGTAAAGCAGAACGTGGCTGCGTCTTGAACGCGCACAGCAAAAAAGCCTGAACGACAGGCTCGCACATTCCTCGAAAATTCTGCCGATGCTGTAACAGCCATTCGGACAATCAAACATGCAGACGCAAAAAAGCCGGGAATTTCCCGGCTGCCGCATCATACACCCGTTTTCTAAAAGGATCACCCTGCGAGGCCATTTGACCGCCAAGCGGAGTGAATCAGGGCCTGTGATGAACATGCCAACCCTTCTGAAAACAGTGTGGGAGCGGGCTTGCTCGCGATGGCATCAACTCGATTTAGCAGACAGACCGAGTTGCTTGCATCGCGAGCAAGCCTGCTCCCACAGGCTTGAAGCGCTTTTACTGCTGTGAAGGCTTGGATTTTTCCAGGTAGCGGAAGAAATCGCTGCTTGGGTCCAGAACCAGCACATCGTTCTTGCTCGCGAAGCTTTCGCGGTAAGCGCGCAGGCTGCGATAGAACTTGTAGAACTCCTGATCCTGGCCATAAGCCTTGGAGTAGATCGAAGCTGCCTGGGCATCGCCATCACCGCGTGCTTCTTCGGACTGACGATAAGCTTCAGCCAGCAGAACACGACGTTGACGGTCGGCGTCAGCACGAATGCCTTCTGCCAGTTCGTTACCCTTGGCCCGATGCTCGCGTGCTTCACGCTCACGTTCGGTGCTCATACGTTCGAAAACGCTGCGGTTTACTTCTTTTGGCAGGTCGATGGCCTTGACGCGAACGTCGACCACTTCAATGCCCAGCTCTTTTTCAGCCATTTTGTTCAACGATGCAGTGATGTCAGCCATCAACGCATCACGCTCACCCGACACTACTTCGTGCAGGGTGCGCTTGCCGAACTGGTCACGCAGACCGGATTCCAGACGACGCGACAGACGTTCGTCAGCAATCTGTTTCATGCCCGAAGTTGCGGTGTAGAAGCGCTCGGCATCTTTCACACGCCACTTGGCGAAGGCATCAACCATGACCGCTTTCTTTTCCAGCGTCAGGAAACGCTGAGTCGGCGCGTCCAGCGTCATCAGGCGGGCGTCGAACTTGCGCACCTGGTTGACGTAAGGAATCTTCACATGCAGGCCCGGCTGAACGTCAGCCTGGACCACACGGCCAAAGCGCAGCAGTACCGCACGCTCGGTTTGCGAGACGATGTAGAAGCTGTTCCAGGCAACGATCCCCACGACAACAGCAACAATAAGGGCAACCAGCGATTTATTGCTCATCAGCGGCTCTCCCTAGTGCGCGGTTGTGGCGGCAGATCCGTGCTGACGTGCGAGCCGGAATCAGTATTGCTCGCTGCGGCTGCCGAACCCGTTGCCGGGGTGCTGCCATTACGGCCTTCGATCATTTTGTCCAACGGCAAGTAAAGCAGGTTGCTCTGGCCGTTTTTGTTACCGGTCACGAGTACCTTGCTGGTGTTGCTGAAGACTTCCTGCATGGTGTCCAGATACAGACGGTCGCGGGTCACTTCAGGATTTTTGCGGTACTCGGCAACCAGTTTGGTAAAGCGGTCAGCCTCACCCTTGGCGCGGGAAACCACTTCATCACGGTAGCCGTTGGCATCTTCGATGATGCGCTGGGCCTGACCACGTGCTTCCGGTACAACGCCGTTGGCATAGCTTTCGGCCTGGTTGCGGGCACGCTGCTCGTCTTCTCGGGCACGGATCACGTCATCGAAGGCTTCCTGTACTTCACGCGGTGCGGCTGCGTTCTGTACGTTGACCTGGGTCACGGTGATACCGGTCTTGTAGGTATCGAGGAAACGCTGCAGGCGTTCCTTGATTTCCACGGCCATTTGCTCACGGCCTTCGGTCAGCACCTGATCCATCGACGTGGAACCCACGACGTGACGCAAGGCGCTGTCGGTCGCCTGCTGCAAGCTGAC
Source organism: Pseudomonas bubulae (assembly GCF_900618535.1). Classification (GTDB taxonomy): domain Bacteria; phylum Pseudomonadota; class Gammaproteobacteria; order Pseudomonadales; family Pseudomonadaceae; genus Aquipseudomonas; species Aquipseudomonas bubulae. Next base: position 175,483 of record NZ_UYJA01000005.1, read on the forward strand.
TTCCGGTTGATCAACATTCAGCACGAAGTCGCGCAGGTTGCTGATCTTGTACTGCACGGTCAGCGGCACTTCGACGATGTTTTCGTCTTCAGTCAGCATTTGACCCTGCTTGGTGTACGCACGCTCACGCGTCACGTTCTCCATGTACTTTTTGTCGAACGGCGGGAAGTAGATATTCAGGCCCGGCCCAACGGTGTCGTAGTACTTGCCCAGGCGCAGCACCACGGCTTGCTCCTGCTCATCGACTACATACACGGCGCTGTAAAGCCAGGCAGCCGCCAGCACGACGAGGCCGATGCCGAGCAGACCGTAGCCGGCGCCCTTGCCATTCGAACCACCCTCACTGCCGCTGCCGCCAGTACGTTTTTTCCCACCACCGAACAACCCATTCAGGCTTTCCTGCAGCTTTCGGAAGGCCTCGTCGAGATCTGGTGGCCCCTTGCGGTCGCCATTTTTAGGGCGTTTGCCACCCCAAGGATCTTGATTGTTCGAGTTGCCACCCGGCTCATTCCAAGCCATAGCGCTCTCCATCTGATAAAGCAAAGACGCGCCCACGGCGCGCCGACCAATGCTACAGAATGCCTATCACAGCGGCACGACCGCTTTGCGAGGCTTTTATTGCAAAGTGTGTTCTTCGATGAATTCCAGCGGCTGCATCCCTTCGCGGCTGACCAAGCGATTGAGCTCGGATCGCGGCAGGCGTACGTCCAACAGACTGGAGCCCTCATCGTCATGCTGTTCTTTTTGCACAACCCCCAGTTCGAAGAACTGTGCACGCAGTCGAGCAAAACGTTGCGGCAAGCGCAAGGTGCCCACGAACAAATCATTGCCCAGCAACTCGGCGATGGCCTGCTCAAGCAACTCCAGCCCTTGACCATCACGGGCCGACAACCAGACCCGCTGCGGCTTGCCATCGGCATCACGCTGGATCTGCGGCTCGACACCTTCAAGCAAATCGATTTTGTTGTAGACCTCGAGAATCGGCAAGTCCTGCGCACCGATTTCGCCCAGTACCACCATCACCTGCTCGATCTGCGCCATGCGCTCAGGCTCGTGCGCATCGATCACATGCAGCAGCAGATCGGAATTGCTCGACTCTTCGAGCGTAGACCGGAATGCTTCAACTAGCTTGTGCGGAAGATGACGAATAAAGCCCACGGTGTCGGCCAGCACGATCGGCCCCAGGTCGCCCAGATCAAGGCGGCGCAGGGTCGGGTCTAGCGTGGCGAACAACTGGTCGGCGGCAAAGACGTCAGAGCCGGTGACCTTGTTGAACAGCGTGGATTTACCGGCGTTGGTATAGCCCACCAGCGACACTGTAGGAATATCGGCGCGTTGACGCCCTCTACGGGACTGCTCGCGTTGACTGCGGACTTTTTTCAGACGGGCTTTGATCTGGCTGATGCGCACACGCAACAGTCGGCGGTCGGTTTCGAGCTGGGTTTCACCCGGCCCGCGCATGCCAATGCCGCCACCTTGACGCTCAAGGTGAGTCCAGCCGCGTACAAGACGCGTGCTCATGTGGTCAAGCTGAGCCAGTTCGACTTGCAGCTTACCCTCATGGGTACGGGCGCGTTGAGCGAAGATATCGAGAATCAGCCCGGTACGGTCAAGCACGCGACACTCGAAAACACGTTCGAGGTTACGTTCCTGACTGGGCGTGAGTACGTGATTGAAAATCACGATGTCGACCTTCTCGGCCTTGACCAGATCGCGCAACTCCTCGACCTTGCCACTGCCAATCAGGTATTTGGCCGATGGCCGATGACGCGGCACGTTAAAAAACGCGACGGTATCGGCGCCAGCCGACACAGCTAACTCCTGGAACTCCTGCGGATCTTCGCGCGCCTCAGGGTCCTGTCCTTCCAAGTGAACGAGGATCGCTCGCTCACCACCACCGTGGCGCTCAAAGAACAAAGGATGCTCCTATTTAGGCATTACCTGGTTCAGCGTCTGCCAGATCCGATTCGGTTGCGCTAGGCAGACGAATTGGACGTACTGGTACGACTGTCGAAATTGCGTGCTTGTAAACCATTTGGCTGACGGTGTTTTTCAGCAGGATCACGAACTGGTCGAAAGACTCGATGGTCCCCTGCAGCTTGATCCCGTTGACCAGATAGATGGAAACGCCAACCTTCTCTTTACGCAAAGTATTCAAGTAAGGGTCTTGTAGCGAATGCCCTTTTGACATATGCCGCACTCCTGTAAGGATAAAAAATAGAAACAAAAATTAGATGACCGCTGTCGCCACATCCATAGGATAGACGGCATTTGCCAAGACTCAGCTCAATATGGAGACCGATTCCAGGTATTTCAAGGCTCGTGGCAGATTGTCGCAGTCCAGACTGTCAAGCCAATGCAAATCATTCCAGCTGCGCAACCAGGTGAACTGGCGCTTGGCCAACTGGCGCGTGGCTATGATGCCGCGCTCCTGCATCTCGGCCGCTGTCAGCTTGCCGTCGAGGTAGTCCCAGACTTGGCGGTAACCCACTGCACGTATAGACGGCAACCCGGCATGCAGGTCACTTCTGTTGCGCAGGTTTATGACCTCGTCAATGAACCCCTGTTCCAGCATCTGCCCGAATCTTAGTGCAATTCGCTCATGCAGCACCTGACGGTTCGCCGGAGCGATGGCCAGATTTGCGACAGTATAGGGCAATTGGCTGTGCCCAGAAGCCGCTGCTTTAGTCGTTTGTTCAGATTGTTTTTGCCGATGGGCCGTCACGCTCATGCCGCTGACCCGATAAACCTCAAGCGCCCGGGTCAGACGCTGCGGATCATTGGGGTGAATTCGCGCGGCAGACTCCGGATCTATGGCTGCCAACTGGTCGTGCAGGGCCTGCCAGCCAAGGCGCTGCGCCTCTTCTTCAAGCTGCGCGCGCACCTCGGGGTCCGCCGGAGGCATGTCGGCCAGGCCGTCAATCAGTGCCTTGTAATAGAGCATGGTGCCGCCCACCAGCAGCGGGATATTGCCTCGCGCCGTGATCTCGGCCATGGCCTTGAGCGCATCGCGACGAAAATCGGCCGCCGAATAGCTCTCGGCCGGGTCGAGAATGTCGATCAACTGATGCGGGTGAGCCGCCAGGATTTCTTTCAACGGCTTGGCAGTGCCGATGTCCATGCCGCGATAGACCAGCGCCGAGTCGACACTGATCAGCTCGCACGGCAGCACCTTGCTCAGCTCGATGGCCAGGTCGGTCTTGCCGGCGGCCGTCGGCCCCATCAGGAAAATAGCCGGGGGTAAAGCGTTGGAACCTGTCATCAGCGACCGCGCAAAAAGAGTTTGTCCAAGTCGTCCAGGCCCATTTGGGTCCAGGTGGGACGACCATGATTGCACTGACCGCTGCGCTCGGTGTTTTCCATGTCACGCAACAGACCGTTCATTTCCGGGATCGCCAAACGGCGATTGGCGCGGATCGCACCGTGGCAGGCCATGGTGCCGAGCAACTCGTTGAGGTGCGCCTGGATCCGGTCACTGGTGCCGTATTCCATCAGGTCGGCCAGTACGTCGTGAACCAGTCGCTGGGCCTCGGCCTGCTTGAGCAGGGCCGGGATCTGGCGGATGGCCAGGGTTTCCGGGCCAAGGCGCTGCAACTCGAAGCCCAGGCGCTGGAACCACTCGGCGTGTTCTTCGGCGCAATCGGCTTCCCGCTGGCTGACCGCAATCGATTCCGGCACCAGCAGCGGCTGACCACTCAGGCCTTCACTGGCCATGGCGATTTTCAGACGCTCATACATGATCCGCTCATGGGCCGCGTGCATATCCACCAGCACCAACCCCTGGGCGTTTTCCGCGAGGATATAAATGCCCTTGAGCTGGGCCAGAGCAAAGCCGAGCGGCGGAATATCACCTTGCCCGTCCGGCAGAGGCGCGGCATTGGCCTCAGGCAATGGTGCGAAAAACTCGCGATAGGCATTGCGCGCTTCTTCGACGGGCACCGGGGGCGCGGAGGACTGCGGACGGTATTGGTACTGATAGCCCGCACCAGCGCCCGAACCTGCCACATGCGGTGACGGGGCCGACTGCGGCTGCTCCAGCACATTAGCCGCCAGACGCATTTCACCCTGCGGGCCGAATTCGCCAGCATCCAGCCCCGTCGGGCGCTCGGCCCCGGGCACCGGCGCTGGTGCGGCCAGTTGGTCTTCGGGGCGAACGTCACCCAGAGCACGGTGCAAAGTGCCATAGAGGAAATCATGCACCATGCGCCCGTCACGGAAGCGTACTTCGTGCTTGGTCGGGTGAACGTTGACGTCGACCACCGAGGGGTCGACCTCAAAGAACAGCACAAAGGTCGGGTGGCGACCATTGAACAGCACATCGCGATAGGCCTGGCGCACCGCATGGGCCACCAGTTTGTCGCGTACCGCGCGGCCATTGACATAGAAGTACTGCAAGTCCGCCTGACTGCGGGAAAAAGTCGGCAAACCGACCCAGCCCCACAGGTGCAAACCATTGCGTTCAACCTCGATGGGCATTGCCTGTTCCAGGAACGCGGAGCCGCACACGGCCGCCACACGCCGGGCGCGGGCAGTATCGTCGCGGGCTTCGTGCAGGTTGAGGATGGACTTGCCGTTGTGGCGCAAATTGAACGCCACATCAAAACGTGCCAGCGCCAGGCGCTTGATCACTTCCTGCAGGTGATCGAATTCGGTCTTTTCGGTTTTGAGAAATTTGCGCCGTGCCGGGGTGTTGAAAAACAGGTCGCGCACTTCAACCGAGGTGCCCACCGGATGCGCAGCCGGCTGAACCCGGGGCGCCATGTCGCGGCCTTCGGTCTCGACCTGCCAGGCCTGATCGGCACCACGGGTGCGCGAGGTCAGGGTCAGGCGCGCCACGGAGCTGATGGAAGCCAGCGCCTCACCGCGAAAGCCCAGGCTCATCACCCGCTCAAGGTCTTCCAGATCACGAATCTTGCTGGTGGCGTGACGGGCCAGCGCCAACGGCAAGTCGTCGCTGGAAATACCGCTGCCATCGTCACGTACCCGCAGCAGCTTGATCCCGGCCTGCTCCACGTCCACATCAATGCGCTTGGCACCCGAATCGAGGCTGTTTTCCAGCAGTTCCTTGATCACCGAAGCCGGGCGTTCAACTACTTCGCCCGCAGCGATCTGGTTGGCCAGGCGCGGGCTGAGCAATTCAATCCGCGCGCTGCTGCTCAATGCTTCATCACTCATTACTGTGCCGCCAGGGCAGTTGCCGGAATATTCAGGTTCTGGCCGACCTTCAACTCATCGGTTTTCAGGCTGTTGCTCGAGCGCAATGTCGCCACGCCCACTTGATAGCGTACAGCGATCATCGCCAGGGTTTCGCCGGGACGAACCGTGTGTTCGCGGGCACCCTGGGCGATTTTGCCGGTGTCACGCAGCCAGGCGATATAAGTGCCCGGCGGCGGATTTTGCTGGAAGAACTGGCGTACGCCGCTGCTGATCGAACGGGCCAGCGCTTGCTGGTGACTGCTCGAAGCCAGCTTGGACGCTTCGTTGGAGTTCGAGATAAACCCGGTCTCGACGAGAATCGACGGAATGTCCGGCGACTTCAGCACCATAAACCCGGCCTGCTCCACGCGCTGCTTGTGCAGCGGGGTGACCCGACCTATGTTGCTCAGCACTTTTTGCCCGACGTTGAGGCTGGAGGTCAGCGACGCGGTCATCGACAGGTCAAGCAATACACCCGCCAGCATGCGGTCCTTGTCATCGAGGCTGACGTTGCCTGCGCCACCGATCAGGTCGGAGCGGTTTTCGCTGTCGGCCAGCCAGCGCGCCGTCTCGGAAGTCGCGCCGCGTTCAGACAGGGCAAACACCGAAGCACCAAAGGCAGCCTTGGACGGCGCCGCATCGGCGTGGATCGAGACAAACAGGTCGGCGCCCTTCTTGCGGGCGATTTCGGTGCGGCCACGCAGCGGGATAAAGTAGTCGCCGGTACGCGTCAGCTCGGCCCTGAAGCCTTTCATGCCGTTGATCTGGCGCTGCAGTTCTTTGGCAATCGCCAACACCACATCTTTTTCACGCTGGCCAGCCGAGCCCGAGGCCCCCGGGTCTTCACCGCCGTGGCCGGCATCGATCACCACCACCACGCTGCGTTTACCGCTCGGGATCGGCGGCAATTTAACGTCGGGTTGCGCGGGCGTCACCGGCACCACCGGCACCGTTGCCACGTTGGTGGCCGGCAGGCTTGGCGCCAGATCGGCGCCCTGGTCATACAGGTCGACCACCAGGCGGTTGCCGTACTGGGCATTGGGCGCCAGAACGAAACTTTTCGGGGTCACGGCCTTTTTCAGGTCGATAACCACGCGCAGGTCGGTGGGGGTACGCTGCGCCGAGCGCATGCTGGTGATTGGCGTATTGGCTGTTTGCACATTCAGCGGCCCGCCCAGGGTCGCGCCATTGATGTCGATGACCAGACGATCAGGTGCAGTCAGCGTAAACACACTGTGCTGCACCGGCCCGGTAAGATCAAAAACCAGTCGAGTGTTGTCCGGCGCCCGCCATAGACGCACGCTCTTGACCTGGGTTGCGGCCACAGCATTGAATGCCATGACACTGAGCAACACACCCACCACACTTGCTAACGCGCGAAAGCGCATACCAAACCCCATCATTATTTGTATTCCGGCGCCAATGCGGCACACCAAGACTCGCCACGAGAACCTTGGGGCGTCAGCGTCAGCAAACGCCCGGTGTTATGCGGCCTAATGGTAATGGTCAGGTCAGGCTTTGGCAAAAAGCCTGCACCTTTATCGGGCCACTCGATCAAGCATAGGGCGTCTTCGTCGAAATAATCGCGAATCCCCATATATTCCAGCTCTTCCGGATCGACCAGCCGATACAGGTCAAAGTGGAAGGCCCGAATATCGCCAATCTCGTAGGGCTCGACCAATGTGAAGGTCGGGCTTTTGACCGAACCCGTGTGACCAAGGCCGCGAATCAGGCCACGTGACAGGGTGGTTTTACCCATACCCAGGTCGCCGTCGAGAAAAATCAGGCCGTGACCTTGAGTGACAGTGGCCAGGCGCGCGCCAAATGCGGTCATGGCCTCTTCGTCGGCCAGTTGCAGTGTTATTTCGTGCACGGTGCGTGTTCCTCCAACAACTGACGAATGGCTGGAATCAAATCACTGGCCGCCAGCCCACGACCCAATTGTCCTTGTTGCTCACCGGCGCGGGCATGCAGCCACACCGCCAGGCATGCGGCGTCATAAGCGCCCAACCCCTGAGCCAGCAGCGCGCCGATCACGCCTGCCAGCACATCCCCAAGACCGGCCGTAGCCATTGCCGGATGGCCGTGACTGCAAATGGCCAACTCGCCATTGAGCCCTGCAATCAGACTGCCTGCACCTTTAAGGACGCACACTGCTGAGTATTTTTTAACCAACGCCCTGGCCGCAGCCGGTCGATCGGCCTGTACCTGCCCGGTGCTGATACCCAGCAAGCGTGCGGCTTCACCCGGGTGCGGGGTCATCACCGACCCTGGTGCCAGCGTGATGACTGCGTTGGACAACAAATTAAGCGCATCGGCATCCCACACCTGCGGCATTTTTGCCTGTGCCGCGGCCGACAACAGACTGCGCCCCCAGGGCGCCTGCCCCAAACCCGGCCCCACCACGACCACCGAAGCCTGCGCCAGTACGCCCATCAACTGGTTGGCCGACGATACGCCGAGCACCATCACCTCGGGCACCCGCACCAGCGCAGCAGGCACGTGCTCGGGGCGCGTGGCCAGGGATACCAGGCCAGCGCCACAGCGTAGTGCAGCCTGGGCGCTGAGGGTAATCGAGCCGCCAAATCCACGATCGCCACCCACCAGCAGCACATGCCCGAACTGGCCTTTATGGGCGCTCGGGGCTCGTCGAGGTAGTGGCGCCAGATTATCTGCGCTAAGGGCTTGGGGGTCGGCTAACAGGTGTTTGGTCTGCGGCATGCGTGTTTGGCTCCGATGTCTGGCAGAATTATACGCATCTCAGCTCCGGTTTCTCTTGTCCCATGCCTGCTATTACTGCCGACCTCCCCGCTCTCGCCCGATCCATCAAGGAATGGGGCCGCGAGTTGGGCTTTCAACAAGTCGCCATTGCCGGCCTCGACCTGGGAGAACACGAACACCATCTGCAACGCTGGCTGGAAGCCGGCTACCACGGCGACATGGACTACATGGCCGCCCACGGCAGCAAGCGTTCACACCCGCAAGAGCTGGTGCCCGGCACAGTGCGCGTGATTTCCCTGCGCATGGACTACCTGCCCGGTGACACTCATATGGCGCAGCTGCTGGCCCAACCGGAAAAAGCCTACGTTTCACGTTATGCCCTGGGCCGCGATTATCACAAGCTGATCCGCAAGCGCGTGCAACAACTGGCCGACCGCATCCAGAAGGACATTGGCCCGTTTGGCTTCCGCGCCTTTGTCGACAGCGCCCCGGTACTGGAAAAGGCCATCGCGCAACAGGCGGGTCTGGGCTGGATCGGCAAGAACACCCTGGTGCTCAATCGCAAGGCGGGCAGCTACTTCTTCCTGAGCGAGCTGTTTGTCGATTTGCCGCTACCGGTCGACGCCCCCCACGAAACCGAACACTGCGGGCGCTGCACCGCCTGCCTGGACATCTGCCCCACCAATGCCTTTGTCGGGCCTTATGTGCTGGATGCGCGCAAATGCATTTCGTACCTGACCATCGAGCTGAAAACCGCGATCCCTGAAGAATTGCGCTCGATGATCGGCAACCGGGTATTCGGTTGCGATGACTGCCAGATCGTCTGCCCCTGGAACCGTTTTGCCCGCACCACCGCAGAAGGGGACTTCAAGCCACGGCATAACCTGGACAATGCCGGCTTGGCCGAGCTGTTTATGTGGGATGAAGACACATTCCTGAGCAGCACCGAAGGTTCGCCGCTACGCCGGGCCGGGTACGAGCGCTGGCTGCGCAACCTGGCTGTGGGCCTGGGTAATGCGCCGTCGACGATCCCGGTGCTGGAAGCCCTGAATGCGCGGCGTGACTACCCGTCGGAGCTGGTGCGCGAGCATGTGGAGTGGGCGCTGACACAACACGCCAAGCGGGCCTGAGCCAAGCCCGCTGCCACAGTTGCTTAATGCTCGTCGTTATAAACGAACTTGGGCATTTCCCAGTTAAAGCGGATCGCCAGCAAACGCAGCAGCAGCCCGCCGAACAAGGTGACGAAAATCGCCTGTTCGTTGGGCATTTCCAGATAAGTACACAACAAGAAACACCACGCCGCAGCAAACGAAACGCTGGCATACAGCTCGCGACGGAAGATCAACGGAATGTCGTTGCAGAAGATGTCACGAAGGATGCCGCCAAAGACCCCGGTAATCACTCCGCTCACCGAAGCCACCAGCATGCCCTGGCCCATCTCCAGCGCGGTCATGCAGCCGATCAGGGTAAACGCTACCAGCCCCAGGGCATCAAGCACCAGAAACAGCGAGCGCAGATGACGCATCAAGGGCGCGATAAAGATCGTCACCAATGCAGCGAACGTGGTCAGTACCAGGTATTCCGGGTGTTTGACCCAGGTCAGCGGGTAGTGCCCCAACAGGACGTCACGCACCGAACCGCCGCCTAGCGCGGTGACGCAGGCAATCAGCACCACGCCGAACCAGTCCATGCCCCGACGCCCGGCAGACAGCGCGCCGGTCATGGCTTCGGCAGTAATGGCAACTAAATAAAGCATCAGCAACATGGCAGCGATCCTTGCAAGAAGGCGCGCAGTCTACTCTCAGTTGGCATTGGCACCAAAAGCGGGCAACAAATACTGTTCTTTGTGGGAGCGGGCTTGCTCGCGACGGCTTCGCTGCGGTTCGGTAGATGTACCGAGTCGCTTGCATCGCGAGCAAGCCCGCTGCCACAGGGGGATCAACGGCAGCTTAGAATTTGATGAAATGCTTGCGGTAGTGTTGCAGCTCGGCAATCGACTCGCGAATGTCGTCCAACGCCAGATGCGTACCCTTTTTCACCAGGCTGTCGCGTACTTCCGGCGCCCAGCGTGCAACCAGCTCTTTGAGCGTTGAAACGTCCAGGTTGCGGTAGTGAAAGTAGCTCTCCAGGGCTTTCATATGGGTGTACAGGAAACGACGATCCTGGCAGATGCTGTTGCCGCAGATCGGCGATTTGCCTTTGGGTACCCACTGTTCAAGAAACGCGATGGTCTGCGCTTCGGCTTCGGCCATAGTGGTGGTGCTGTCCTTGACCCGCTGGGTCAGGCCGCTGCCGCCGTGGGTGCGGGTGTTCCATTCGTCCATGCGCGCCAGCACGGCATCACTATGGTGGATGGCGATGACCGGGCCTTCGGCCAGGGTATTGAGGTTGCTGTCGGTAACGATGGTGGCCATTTCAATAATGACGTCGTTGTCAGGGTCCAGACCGGTCATTTCCAGGTCGATCCAGATCAGGTTCTGCGCGTTTTGCATAATGGCCTCCAGTGCTTAGGTGCGCAGTTTAGCTTAGGCACGCGGCCCTCGTGCTAAACTCCCCGGCGTTTTACCCTTCTTATCGTTTTATCAACACGGAACACCCATGGCCAAACGCCAGCTCAACCGTCGTCAGAATTGGCGCATCGAAAAGATCCAGGGCGAGCGCGCTGCCCGCGCCGCCAAACGCGAATCCAGTGCCGTCGAAGCGCTTGAAGGCGGCGATTTAGGCCCCGAGCAACTTGGCCTGGTGATCGCGCACTTTGGTGTGCAGGTCGAAGTCGAAGCCCAGGAAGGTGAGCTCAAAGGCCAGATGTTCCGTTGCCACCTGCGCGCCAACCTGCCCGCTCTGGTAACCGGTGACACGGTTGTGTGGCGCGCCGGCAATCAGGGCATCGGCGTTATCGTCGCCCAGTTGCCGCGCAAGACCGAGCTGTGCCGCCCTGACAGCCGTGGCCAGCTCAAGCCGGTTGCTGCCAACGTCGACATGATCGTGATTGTGTTCGCGCCCATGCCCGAGCCGCACGCCAACCTGATCGACCGCTATCTCGTCGCCGCCGAGCACGCCGGGATTCGCCCGCTGTTGCTGCTCAACAAGGCTGACCTGATCGACGAGCAGAACGCACCGGCGCTGAATGCGTTGCTGGGGGTTTATCGTCAACTGGGTTATCCGGTGCTGGAAGTGTCGGCCCATCACGGCGATGGCATGCAGCAGTTGCAAGCGCAACTGGACGGCCATATCAGTGTGTTTGTGGGTCAGTCGGGCGTTGGCAAGTCGTCCCTGGTCAACAGCCTGCTGCCTGAGGTCAACCTTCGGGTCGGGCCGCTCTCGGAGATTTCCGGCCAGGGTACGCACACCACGACCACGGCACGCTTGTTCCACTTCCCGGGCGGCGGCGATCTGATCGACTCCCCGGGTATTCGTGAGTTCGGCCTGGGCCACGTCAGCCGTGCCGATGTCGAGGCGGGGTTCATCGAGTTCAACGACCTGATCGGCCGTTGCCGCTTCCGCGACTGCAAGCATGACCGCGAGCCGGGCTGTGCATTGCTGATGGCCCTGGAAGATGGCCGCGTGCAGCAACAGCGCATGAACAGCTATCGCTCGATCATTGCCAGCTTGCCTGAGTCGAGTTACTGATTCAGGCCAGAAGCCCCCTCACCCCAGCCCTCTCCCGGAGGGAGAGGGGGCAAATTATCAGTGTTCTTGAAGCCGCGTGCGCTCAGTCCCCTCTCCCTCTGGGAGAGGGTTAGGGTGAGGGCGGCGGGTCGTCAAACAGATTCAGCTTCTGCCGTTCTTCATGCATCGGCAGTGGCTGTTTGTCGGCGGGCAGCTTGATCGGGTCAACTGGCGCCTTGGGCAGTTCCTGGGGCTTGACTGACTCCGCACCCTGCTCGCCTTCAATCGCCTGCTGGGCCTTTTTGTTCAGCACCACAATGTCGATACGACGGTTGACCGGATTATTGGGGTTAGCCGTGTCGAACAGCACTGACGAGGCATAACCCACCACCCGCGCAATCTGCCCTTCCGGGTAGCTGCCCGCCACCAGTGCACGCCGCGCAGCATTGGCACGGTTGGCCGACAACTCCCAATTGCCGTAATCACCGCCCCCCGCATAAGGCATGGCATCGGTGTGGCCGCTGATACTGACCTTGTTGGGTACTGCCTTGATGGTGTCGGCCATGGCCAGCAAAATATCTTCGAAGTACGGTTTGAGCCTTGCACTGCCCACATCAAACATCGGCCGGTTTGCGGCATCCATGATCTGGATACGCAGGCCGTCCGGGGTTATTTCAAACAGCAACTGATCCTTGAACTTGCGCAGCTGCGGGTTTTCTTCGACCTTGTTCTGCAACTCCTGCAACAGCAGTTCGAGGCGCTCTTTCTCGACCTGCTCGGCCATGCTTTCAACCTGCTCGGCATCTACCTTGATCTTGTCGGGCTGGGGCTGCAGTTTTTCTTCAGGGTTGAGGGTGTTGTCCGGCGCCAAGGCCGGAGTGCCGCCCAGGTCGATGACGTAGGGCGTGCCGCTTTCGCTGAATCCGATCGGATCTTTGAAATAACCACCAATGGCGATCTTTTGCTCGGGCGTGGCCGCCGTCATCAGCCACATCACCAGAAAGAACGCCATCATCGCCGTGGCGAAGTCGGCAAAGGCGATTTTCCAGGCGCCACCGTGATGGCCTGCGGCGTAGCGCTTGACGCGCTTGATGATTATGGGCTGGTTGTTTTCCATAAATCAGCGACCACGAACCACTTGTTCCAGCTCGGAAAAACTGGGCCGGTGCTTGGGGTACAGGACCTTGCGACCAAACTCGACCGCCAGCGACGGCGGCATGCCTGAGGCCGAAGCCACCAGCGAGGCCTTGATCGATTCATACACGTTGAGTTCTTCCTTGGCATCGTGAGCCAAAGACGTCGCCAACGGACCGAAAAAACCATAGGCCGCCAAAATACCGAAGAAGGTACCTACCAGCGCGGCGCCAACGTGCATGCCGATGGCCGCCTGATCACCTTCGCCCAGCGAGGCCATGGTCACCACAATACCCAGTACCGCGGCGACGATACCGAAACCCGGCATGCCGTCGGCGATACCGGTAACGGCGTGGGAAGGATGCTCCAGCTCTTCCTTGAGGTTATACAGCTCCATGTCAAACAACCCCTCAAGCTCGTGGGGGGCCATGTTGCCCGAGGACATGATGCGCAGGTAATCGCAGATAAACGCGGTCATGCGCTCATCTTTAAGGACAGTGGGGTATTTGGCGAAGATAGGGCTGGCGGCCGCGTCTTCAATGTCGCTCTCGATGGCCATCATGCCTTCGCGACGACTTTTGTTGAGAATCTCGTAAACCAGGCCCAACACTTCGAGATAAAAAGCGTGGGAGAAACGCGAACCGAACATGCCCAGTGATTTTTTGATCACATGCATGGTCATGTAACCGGGGTTGGCTTGCAGGAACGCACCGAAGGCCGCACCGCCGATGATCAAAACCTCGAACGGCTGGATCAGCGCCCCGATTTTACCGTGGGAAAGTACGTATCCGCCGAGCACACTCGCGAACACGACGATGATGCCGATAATTTTAGCCATAGATATAAAAGTACTTCTTGGGTCGGTTCAAGGTCATATTCCAGCGTAGCTAAAACTCTTCTTCTCCTTATCGGCGAATCTGCGCCAGACTATAGCCGGTAGAGCCGAAAAGCCATTCGACCCCCAGATTGGATGATCATCGCGTCCTCATTATGGCCAACGAAACCCGCGCACCGATATCAACACCCACCACCCTGGATGCCTGGGTTGCACACCTGGACGCCGTCGATCTGCCGATCCCGCAAACCAGCCATGCGCGGGTCTTCAAGACCCTCAACGACAGTCGCCGCTCGTTACGCGAAATTGCCGAGGTCATGCAGGACAGCCCGGCGCTGGCCCTCAGACTGATCCGCGAGGCCAACCAGCAAGTCCAAAGCAGCCTGAGCGAGCCGGCCGAGAGCCTTGAAGTGGCGATCAACCGCCTGGGCCTCAAACGCACCCAGATGCTGCTCGAACATGTGCCGGCGCTGGCGATCGAGGATATCCCGCTGGCCTACCGACAAATCCAGCTGATCAGCCAGCACGCCGCACAACAGGCCATTGGCCTGTTCGGCAATCGCCTGGCGCGGCTCTGGCAGGAAATCTACTGGAGCAGCTTGCTGTTTCTGTCACCGCTATGGGCCCTGGCACTGACCCACCCACTGCTGCTCGAAACCTGGGAACGGCGGGTGGTCGGGCACAATGAGTGCGCCAGTAAAGTCGAGCGCCAGCTTTTTGGTGTGCCACTGTTTGATATCTGCCGCAGCCTGGCCGAGCTGTGGCGTCTGCCGGGGTGGGTGATGCAAGGTTATACGGTGATCACCGAAGAGCGCCGCACCCTGGTCAGGGTGCTGCATATCGCCCGCGACACCCATCACCCCCTGCGTCAGCAACAACTGCTGGACGCCGACCCGGTCCTGCGGCGCTGGCTCAACCAGCCTGCCAACAGTGTGTTGCTGGCCAACTGCCTGGCGCTGTCAGCCCAGCAGGGCTGGGACACACCGCACAACCTGCGCTGGCAGTACGTCACCAGCCTTTACCTGCAAATGCCCCTGGACGAAGTTCAGCAGCAGGCACACCAGCAGGCCGCGAGCAGCGCGCGCTATCACTCCAGCCCCGACCTTTGGCATCCGGCCCAGGCATTGCTCTGGCCGTGGGACTCACGCCGCAACGGGGACAATTCGCAGGCAGCCCCGCCTCCCTCGGCCGAGGCACTCGTCGCCTGGCGCAAACATTGCGGGCAGCTGCTGGAGCAACCCAGCGCATTCAGCAACCCGATGCATCTGAGCACCTGTGCCCGCGAAGCCTTGCAGGCGTGCGGCATGCGCCGGGTGATGATACTCACCCCCGACAAGACCTCGACCAGCCTGAGCGTCAACCAGATTGCCGGCCTGGGCAGAACCGCCTTCGACCTGACCGTCAACATCAGTGACAGCACCGCGCTGCAACGCCTGATGATGCAACCTGCACAAGTGCGCCTGACGCCCGAAAACAACGCGGTGATCTCCGCAGTCTTGCCCTACAGCCTGCGCAGCCTGTTCCCCGGCGAGCATCTGCTGCTACGCTCGCTGAGCAATAACGGTCGCGTGGTCATGCTCATACTGGCAGACCAGGGCGGCGGGCCATTTTCCGAAACCAGCGTGCAAGCCTTTGGCAAAACGGCCCAATGCATCGAGAAAGCCTTGAATACCTTTAGTAGTCGCGGGCGCTAGCGCTACAATCCCCCCTTTTTGCTCTGGAGGCTTCCTATGCCTGGCTTCTCTGGCTTGCCATTAGTGATCGAGCCCGGCGACCTGCTCGCCCGGCTCGACGCACCCGAACTGATCCTGGTTGACCTGACCAGTGTTGCACGCTACGAGGCCGGGCATATTCCGGGCGCCCGTTTTGTCGACCCGAAACGCACGCAACTGGGCTTGCCACCGGCACCCGGCCTGCTGCCGTCGCAAGCGTCACTCGAAACCCTGTTCGGCGAGCTGGGGCACAATCCCGACGCGGTCTATGTGGTCTATGACGACGAAGGCGGCGGCTGGGCCGGGCGGTTTATCTGGCTGCTTGATGTAATCGGGCACAAGGCATACCACTATCTGGACGGGGGCATTCACGCCTGGATTGGCGAAGGCTATGCCCTCAGCCAGGACGTGCCTGCCGCCGTCAATGGCCCGGTGGCGCTGACCTTGCACGATGAACCCACTGCCACCCGCGAGTACCTGCAAAGCCGCCTGGGCGCCGCCGACCTGGCGATCTGGGATGCACGCAGTGCCGCCGAATACAGCGGCGAAAAAGTGCTGGCGGCCAAGGGCGGGCATATCCCCGGGGCCAAGCATCTTGAGTGGACCACCGGCATGGATAAAACCCGTAACCTGCGTATCCGCCCGGACATGGCGCAGATCCTCAAGGATCTGGGCATCACGCCAGACAAAGAAGTGATTACCCACTGCCAGACCCACCACCGTTCCGGCTTTACCTATCTCGTCGCCAAGGCGCTCGGTTACCCGCGCGTCAAAGGCTACGCCGGCTCCTGGGGCGAATGGGGCAACCACCCCGACACCCCCGTCGAGCTACCTGTAAAAAATTAAGGACCTTGAATGAAAAAGCGTTTGTTCCTCCTCAGTCAGTACCTGTTGCCGCATCACCTGCTGTCACGCCTGGCCGGCTGTATTGCCGAATGCCGCGTACGCTGGTTCAAGAATGCGTTCACCAGCTGGTTCGCCAAGCGTTATCAGGTAGACATGTCCCAGGCCCTGGTTGAAGACGTGACCGCCTACGAGCACTTCAACGCCTTCTTTACCCGCGCCCTGAAAGACGGCGCCCGCCCGCTGGATCAAACTCCGGGTGCGGTGCTAAGCCCTGCCGATGGCGCGGTCAGCCAGCTGGGCCCGATCGAACACGGCCGCGTGTTCCAGGCCAAGGGCCACAGCTACAGCGTGCTGGAGCTGGTGGGTGGCGATGCTGCAGTAGCAGCCCAGTTTATGGGCGGCGAATTTGCCACCATCTATCTGTCGCCCAAGGACTACCACCGCGTGCACATGCCACTGGCGGGCACCCTGCGTGAAATGATCTACGTGCCGGGGCGCCTGTTCTCGGTCAACCAGACCACCGCCGAAAACGTGCCGGAGCTTTTTGCCCGCAACGAGCGTGCGGTGTGCATTTTTGACACCGAGCGCGGCCCTATGGCCGTGGTATTGGTCGGTGCCATGATCGTGGCATCCATTGAAACCGTGTTTGCCGGTCTGGTTACCCCGCCGAAACGCGAGCTGAAAACCTTCCGTTACGACGAAGCTGCCCGTGCGCCGATCCACCTGGAAAAAGGTGCCGAGCTGGGTCGTTTCAAACTGGGTTCGACGGCGATCGTGCTGTTTGGCGCGGATCAGGTGAAATGGGCCGAAGGCCTGAGGGCAGGAACGCCGGTGATGATGGGTCAGAAAATGGGTGCACCGGCGCACGCCGAATAACCCATAACCCTGTGGGAGCGGGCTTGCTCGCGATGCTGGCAACTCGGTGCATCTGATTCACCGAGGTGATGCAATCGCGGGCAAGCCCGCTCCCACAGGTCATTTACAGGGGGGCTCAGCCCTGGCTGTTACGGTCACGCTGACCGAGCAGGTACAGCACGCCATCCAGGCCCAAAGTCGAAATTGCGTGCTTGGCCGATTTCTTGACCAGCGGCTTGGCACGGAATGCCACACCCAGCCCGGCAATCGCCAGCATCGGCAAATCATTGGCGCCATCACCGACCGCAATGGTCTGCTCCAGGCTCAAGCCTTCCTTTTGTGCCAGTTCGCGCAGCAAATCTGCCTTGCGCTGGGCATCAACAATCGGTTCGACCGCAACACCGGTCACCTTGCCGTCCACCACTTCCAGCTCGTTGGCAAAGACATAGTCGATGCCCAGTCTGGCCTGCACTTGTTTGGCAAAGTAGGTGAAACCGCCTGACAGGATCGCAGTTTTGTAACCCAGACGCTTGAGCTCGGCGAACAGCACTTCAGCGCCCTCGGTCAGGCGCAACGAAGCACCGATGGCATCCAGCACGCCCACGTCCAGGCCCTTGAGCAGCGCCATGCGCTCCTTGAAACTGGCCTTGAAATCCAGTTCGCCAGCCATCGCGCGCTCGGTGATGGCCGCCACTTGATCCCCCACGCCTGCCGCCTTGGCCAGCTCGTCGATCACTTCAGCTTCGATCAGCGTCGAGTCCATGTCGAACACCGCCAGGCGGCGATTGCGACGGAACAGGGTGTCTTCCTGCAGGGCGATATCCACGCCCAGCTCCTGGGCCAGGTTGAAGAAATCGGCACGCAGCGCGTCAACATCCACAGGCTCGCCACACACACGCAGCTCGATGCAGCTTTTGCTCGACTCGGTCGACGCATCCAGCGGCACGCGACCGGACAGGCGATCCGTCTGCTCAATGTTCAAACCGTGCTGGCTGATCACCGATGTCACGCGCTGCAGCTCATGGGCGGTCACCTGGCGGCTCATCAGCGTGACCACATGCCGGGTCTGGCTTTGTTCGTGGACCCAGCGCTGGTAATGCTCTTCGCTGATCGGGTCGAAACGCAGCTGCAAACCTTCCTTCGCGATTAAGGGCTGCAGGTCCTTGAGCACTGCCGAAACCAGCTCGGCTTGTGGAATTTCGACCAGAAAACCCAATGACAAAACGCCATGGATGGCGGCCTGACCGATGTCGAGAATATTCACACCATTGCTGGCCAGTACACCGGTAATGGCCGCAGTGAGACCCGGACGGTCCTCACCTGTGATGTTTATCAGGACGATTTCGCGCAAGGCACACCCCCATTCGCTAAAAAAAACGCATTCTACCCACTTTCAGTGACCATCGGGCACCGCCAAGGCTTTGCCGCCCTCAGGCCGCTCGCTATACTGCGCACCAACTTAACGGACTAAGAGCCGCGCTCAGTGAACCGGCCATCGCCTGTCAAAACCGATAACTTCTTCCTGCTGATCTTCCGGGCCCTGCGCGATCGCCGCGTTCCGCTTGCTCTGCGTATCGCCAGCCATAACGTGATCCTGGTCGCCCTGGCACTGGTCATCTATGCCGTGGTCATGGGCCTGCAATTCAAGCAGGCCATGCACGAACAGGCCGACGCCCTGGGGCAGAGCCTGACCACGCAAACCGCCACCTCGGCGACCGAGCTGCTGGTGTCAAACGACATCCTCAGCCTCAACGTGCTGCTCAACAACCTGACCAAAAACCCGCTGGTGGCCCACGCGGCCATTTATAGCGTGGATAACCGTATCCTCGCCGAAGCCGGGCAACGTCCCAAAAATGGCCTGCTGGGCGAAACCGAGGGTGTGTATCAAACCAAGATCACCTTTCAGGATGTGACCGCCGGGCATCTGCGCATCAGCCTGGACATGCACCAGTTCGAGCAGCCGATGACCATCAGCCTGCAAAGCATGGGCATTTTGAGTGCTATCCTGCTGGCCCTTGCCCTGGCCTTAAGCTTGCGTCTGGGCCGTCATATCACCACGCCCCTGCTGCAACTGCGGGTATGGCTGCGCGAACCCGATCCTTACACCCCGGCCATCCAGCGCCAGGATGAGATCGGCGACCTGGCTCGTCAGCTCCACACCCGCCTGGCCCCTCCGGCACCAGAGCCCGAGCCGGAACCAGAAGAAGACGACTACGACGACAGCGACTACGAAGAGGCCGAAGACAACGAGCCGAGCTTTGAAGTGCGCAACCTGAGTGACCCGACGTTCGATGAGACTGCAGCGGCACCTGCGCCCAAGGCTGCACCTCGACAGTTGGTGAGCACCGAAGAAGACGAGAACGACGACGAAGACCCGTTTGCCGACCTGCGCGACACCAGCACGGCGAGTGCCGCGCCGGTTGCCCTGGCCAAACCAAAACCGGTCGCATCTGCGGCGCCGCAACCGAGTGCCGTACTCGCGGTGCAACTGGGGGCACAAGAGCAATTGCGCCGCCTGCCCCGCGCCCGATTGATGGAACTGCTGGAACGCTATCGTGATTGTCTGAACCAGGCAGCCTCGCTGTACCAAAGCGAACTGCATACGCTGAACGATGGCAGCACACTGATGCTGTTCCACAGTGAAGACAGCGGCGACGACTACCTGACCAACGCCATTTGCTGCGGCGAGCTGCTGCGTGCATTGGGTCACGCCCTGCAAATCGAAGTGGCAGACAGCGGCATTACCCTGCAATTGCAGTTGGGCCTGGTGCTGGGTGAAGGCCTGAGCGGCATGAGTCAGATTGACCTGCTGCTGACCGAAACGGCGCAGGATGCACTGGCCTTGTCGCAACACAGCCGCAACCTGTTGCTGGTAGAGCGCAAGATCAGCGATGACCCGCTGATCCGCCAGCGCGCCCGCATCCGCCCGATTGCCAGCCCGGAAGGCGCCTGCTGCGTAGAGCGCCTGATGGAGCCTTACCCTTCGATGCTGGAGCGCCAGCTGGCGCGGATGCATGAGAGTCGCGGGTAGCCAAAGCCAAGAGCACCATCACCCTGGCCCTCTCCCTCCGGGAGAGGCGTGGTGAGGGGCTTTTGACCTGCCATAAAAAATCCCGCACATGTGCGGGATTTTTTTGTTTCTGGCTACAGCCTCAGAAGCGGAAGATTTCCATATCCGTGCGTATCGGTGAGGCCATCGGGATACGAGGTTTATCCGCACCCTGCTTGGGGGCTGCCTTGGACGGCGCCTTGGGCGCTTCCACCAGAGGCGGCTGGTTGGCCAGAGGCTTGAGTGCCACCGCCAATTGCTCGCTCAACTGTTGCAACAACTTGCCCTGAGCCTTGACCTGGTCCGCCGTACTGCCCCCGTGCGGCTGCTCCAGGTGCACGATGCGGTTGTCACGCACTTGCCCGCGACGGTCAATCAAGCGCCATTGTGCGTCCAGCACTGCAGGCAGGTCCTTGCCCGAGTCCAGGCGAGTGATCGACAACAACACTTGCACATCCGGGCTGAAGCCCGCAGGTGCCGGGGCCTGGACCACACGCTGGCTGTCCAGGCGCCATGCCAGTTGGCGCACCAGCAGCTGGTCGATATCTGCCGACAGGCTACCCGCCCATCGTCCGTCAGTCGCAGCGCTCAAACTGCCATCAGGCTGGCGTTGCAGCAGGGTTTCACGTTGCAGGTAGTCGGCCACGCTGATCGGGCCAAGTACCACAGCCATGCCGGCGCTTTGCGCGGGCTGGCCGGGGCTGCCGCTGTCCAGCTGGTACAGGGCCGCAGGCTGGTGCGTGCTGCACCCCGCCAGACCCAGCACACCGGTCAGCAACGCAATTAAAGGAAGGCGTAGAACGTTCATCATTCCATCCAGGTGGCCGCCTCAGGGCGAGCCGCAGTGTAATTCTCGAAAGGCTCGCAAAGCACATTGCCATAAGCCGTGCCGCTAACGCGGCATATCATCCGCGAATATTGGGCATGACTCCAGCGCTGTCGCGCCGATCTGCGCTTAAAAACGCAGGCCGGGCGCACTAAACAGGCTTAATTGGGGGTTTCTACCAACAAGGCATCCACACGCTGGAACCCACGAGGCAGTTTGTTGCCACGACGGCCACGCTCACCTTTGTAGTGTTCCAGGTCATCCGCCTTGAGCGTCAAGGTACGCTTGCCCGCCTGCAATACCAATGCGGCATTGTCTGGAAGTACCGCGATGTCGGTCACGTACTCTTCGCGGCTGGCCACGCGATCGCCGGGTATGCCGATGATCTTGTTGCCCTTGCCCTTGCCCAGCTGCGGCAAGTCGCTGACCTTGAAAATCAGCAGGCGCCCTTCAGTGGTCACCGCCGCCAGCCAGTTGTGCTCGCGATCGGACACCGGCCGCGGCTGCATCACCTGCGCGCCTTTGGGCAGGCTGAGCAATGCCTTACCTGCCTTGTTCTTGGCCTGCAGGTCTTCTCCCTTGACCACAAACCCGTAACCGGCGTCGGAAGCAATCACATACAGCGCATCGTCTTCCGGCAACAACACACACTCGAATGTGGCGCCCGGCGGCGGGGTCAGACGACCGGTCAGCGGTTCGCCCTGACCACGGGCCGACGGCAAGGTGTGCGCAGCCACTGAGTAGCTGCGCCCCGTGGAGTCGATAAACACCGCAAACTGGTTGGAGCGCCCGGCAGCGGCGGTTTTGTAACCATCCCCCGCTTTATAGGACAGGCCGGTAGCGTCCAGATCGTGGCCTTTACCGCAACGTACCCAGCCTTTCTCCGAGAGCACCACCGTGACCGCTTCAGTCGGCACCAGCTCGTTTTCCGACAGGGCCTTGGCTTCTGCGCGGGCCACGATTGGCGAACGACGATCATCGCCGTAGGTTTTGGCGTCTTCCAGCAGTTCAGTGCGCACCAGCTTTTTCAGCTTGGCTTCGCTGCCCAGCAGGGCTTGCAGCTTGGCTTGCTCTTTACGCAGCGCATCCTGCTCGTCGCGCAGCTTCATCTCTTCCAGACGGGCCAGTTGGCGCAGGCGCGTATCAAGGATGTAATCAGCCTGGGTTTCACTCAGGGCAAAGCGTGCAATCAGCTCGGCCTTGGGGTGTTCCTCGGTGCGAATGATATGGATCACTTCATCGAGGTTCAGGTAAGCGGTGAGCAAACCGTCCAGCAGGTGCAGGCGGCGCTCGACTTTATCGAGGCGGAACTGCAGGCGGCGGCGCACGGTGTTGACGCGGAACTCCAGCCATTCAACCAGCAGGGCACGCAGGTTTTTCAGCTGCGGCTTGCCGTCCAGGCCGATGATATTGATGTTGACCCGGAACGTGGACTCAAGCTCGGTGACGGCGAACAAGTGCTGCATCAGTTCGTCGAGATCGACCTTGTTGTTGCGCGGAATGATGACGATACGGCACGGGTTTTCATGGTCGGACTCATCACGCAGGTCGGTTACCATCGCCAGCTTGGTCGGCTTGGCCTGCATCAGCGCGGCGATCTGCTCCAACACCTTGGCACCCGACACCTGATGCGGCAGTGCAGTGACCACGATGTCGCCGTCTTCGATGTGATACACCGCACGCATGCGCACCGAACCACGGCCGGTCTGATAGATCTTCAGCAGGTCGGCGCGCGGGGTGATGATTTCAGCTTCGGTCGGGTAGTCCGGGCCTTGAATGTGTTCGCACAATTGCTCAACCGTGGCTTTCGGCTCGTCGAGCAAACGCACGCACGCCGCCGCCACTTCACGCAGGTTGTGCGGCGGTACATCGGTGGCCATGCCGACGGCGATGCCGGTGGTGCCATTGAGCAGGATATTGGGCAAACGTGCCGGTAAAACCGCAGGTTCGTCGAGGGTACCGTCAAAGTTCGGTACCCAGTCCGCCGTGCCCTGGCCCAATTCGCTGAGCAGGACCTCGGAGTAACGCGACAGGCGAGCTTCGGTGTAACGCATGGCGGCGAACGACTTGGGATCGTCCGGCGCACCCCAGTTGCCCTGGCCGTCGACCAAGGTGTAGCGATAGCTGAACGGCTGTGCCATCAGCACCATCGCTTCGTAGCAGGCCGAGTCGCCGTGAGGGTGGAATTTACCGAGCACGTCACCGACGGTACGCGCCGATTTCTTGTGCTTGGAGTCAGCGTCCAGGCCCAACTCGCTCATGGCGTAAACAATACGCCGCTGTACGGGCTTGAGGCCGTCGCCGATATGCGGCAAGGCCCGATCCATGATGACGTACATGGAGTAGTTGAGGTAGGCCTGTTCGGTGAAGTCGGCCAGTGACCGGCGTTCTACGCCGTCCAGGCTGAGATCAAGGGAGTCGCTCATGCGGACCTCATTCAGTTCGTTGTCTGGCGCAGCAGCATGGTGCCGCCGCGCTGGGTAAATTCAAGTTTGTTCAGCGCACTCATGCCCAGCAGCACCTGCTCGCCGTCCAGCCCGGGGGCCGCTACAGCTCGCACATCGCGCAGCACAATGGCGCCCAGCTGCAGGCGATCGATGCGGGTCTGGTAGCCCTGGGTGCGGCCATTGGCGGTGCTCAGGGTCACCGGGAGGCCCTTGGGCAGTGCCAGTTGCCTGGCCAGATCCAGCGGTACTGCCACATCGGTGGCACCGGTATCGAGTAAAAATTCCACCGGCACGTTGTTGATCCGGCCACTGGCGACGAAATGGCCCTGCACGTTGCCGAGCAGTTTGACTTCGATATAACCCTCGCCTTGCTGCGAGGTCACTTCGGTATTGGGGTTTTGCTGACGCTGTTCCCAGCGCCCGAAAAACTGCGTGGCCAGGTACAGGCCCGCGCACCAGGCCACGATCATGAAGATACGCCCCACGCCTTTGCCCGGTGCTTGCTGGCTCATTGTTTGGCACTCCAGCCACCTTGCGGTGCAGCAAAGCGCCAGACGATGGGACGTTTTTCGCCATCGGCGCGTCTATGGCTGCCGTTGTCGACCCCGACCCAGGCGCCCTTGGCATCCAGGCTCAGGGCCTCGGTGTTGCCATAGCCGGTGTTGTAACGCCGGGCATCGGTCAGGGCATCATTGGCAAACGACCAACAGCGTTCGATCTCGCCCGTATTCGGGGTACGCCGGCAAATACGATAGGCCATGCGCTCAAGGGTAAACAGCTTGTCCTCGAACAGCGCCAGGTCGGCAAAGTCCTTTGCCTGGGCCTTGGCGTTGAGTTGCGTCGGCGGCTGTTCAAGACCGCCTTCGCTCATCAGCACGCAACCGTTTTCGCAGTCCCATACACTCTGTTTTTTGCGAATAGTCAGCAAGCCACGGCGCTCACGCTCGGCCGCCAGCCATATCTGATTACCCTGCGGGTTGACGGCAATCCCCTCAAACAGCGCATTGAAATGCAGCAACATGCCGCTGGCACGGGCCTGACGCACCAGCGCCGGGTCGATTTTAAGCCATGAAGGCGCCCCGGCCTGAGGGATTTGCAGTACCGCTGCATGGGACTCACTGACCACGAACCGGTTGCCCGCCTCATCGCAACTGATCCCTTCAAAGTCCAGCTCGCCGCCGCGCAACGGGCTGATGGCCTTGCCCATCATGCGCACGCCCCACGGCAAGCCGCTTTCCGGCGCTGGCGGCACATCGACAGGCAAGGCTTCGGCCTGCCACAGAGACTCGCGGGTATCGAGGCGATAAATCTGATCATCATCACGATCAGACACCGCCCACAGCTCACCCGAACATAATGCCAGCCCGGACAGATTGCCACCGCGCATGCCTTCAACCGGATGCTCTGACTGCAACGCCAGTTCTGGCCAGGTATCGGCCATGACCGGCGCAGCACCCAAACAGAACAAGCCCAGCAAGGCACTGCGCATCAGGCCAGCACCTGCGCCAGGTTGCCTTTGGATTCGAGCCAGGACTTGCGGTCACCGGCGCGTTTCTTGGCCAGCAGCATGTCCATCATTTCTGACGTGGCGGCGAAGTCTTCAAGAGTGAGTTGCACCAGGCGACGGGTGTTCGGATCCATCGTGGTTTCGCGCAGCTGTGGCGGGTTCATCTCACCCAGCCCCTTGAATCGTGTGACTTGCGGCTTGCCGCGTTTTTTCTCGGCGACAAGACGGTCAAGAATGCCGTCGCGCTCGGCTTCGTCCAGGGCGTAGAAGATCTCCTTGCCCAGGTCGATGCGGTACAGCGGCGGCATCGCCACATAGACGTGACCGGCATCCACCAGCGGGCGGAAGTGCTGCACAAACAATGCACAGAGCAAAGTAGCAATGTGCAGGCCGTCGGAGTCGGCGTCGGCAAGGATGCAGATTTTGCCGTAACGCAACTGGCTCATATCGGCCGCGCCCGGATCGACACCGATGGCCACAGCGATATTGTGCACTTCCTGGCTCGCCAGCACTTCGCTGCCGTCGACTTCCCAGGTGTTGAGGATCTTGCCGCGCAACGGCAGGATCGCCTGGAACTCCTTGTCCCGCGCCTGCTTGGCCGAGCCGCCTGCAGAATCACCTTCCACCAGGAACAGCTCGGAGCGCATCGGATCTTGCCCGGCGCAGTCCGCCAGCTTGCCCGGCAAGGCCGGCCCCTGGGTAATGCGCTTGCGTTCGACCTTTTTACTGGCCTTGAGCCTGCGCCCGGCGTTGTTGATCGCCAGTTCGGCCAGTTGCATGCCCAACTCGGGGTTGGCGTTGAGCCACAGGCTGAAGGAGTCCTTGATCACGCCCGAGACAAATGCCGCCGCCTCACGGGATGACAGACGCTCTTTGGTCTGACCCGAGAACTGGGGTTCCTGCATTTTCATCGACAGCACGAACGCAATGCGCTCCCACACATCTTCAGGCGCCAGCTTGACACCCCGCGGCAGCAGGCTGCGGAACTCGCAGAACTCGCGCATGGCATCGAGCAAGCCCTGGCGCAGGCCGTTGACGTGGGTACCGCCCTGGGCCGTAGGGATCAGGTTGACGTAGCTTTCCTGCACGCTGTCGCCGCCCTCGGGCAGCCACAGCAAAGCCCAGTCGATGGCTTCCTTGTTACCGGCCAGGCTGCCGCAGAACGGCTCGTCGGGCAGGCGTTCAAATTCGCTGACTGCATCGACCAGATACGAGCGCAGGCCGTCTTCGTAATGCCACTCGACCTTTTCGTTGGTGTTTTTGTCTTCGAACGTAACCAGCAGCCCCGGGCATAGCACGGCCTTGGCCTTGAGCACGTGCTTGAGGCGGCTGACGGAAAACTTGGGTGAATCGAAGTATTTCGGGTCCGGCGCGAAGTACACGCTGGTGCCGGTGTTGCGTTTGCCCACGGTGCCGATAATTTCCAGATCGGTGGCTTTATAGCCATCGGCAAAGGTCATCTGGTACTCGTTGCCGTCACGCTTGACCTTGACCCGCACCAGCGTCGACAGCGCGTTGACCACCGAGATGCCCACACCGTGCAGGCCACCGGAGAACTGGTAGTTCTTGTTGGAGAACTTGCCGCCCGCGTGGAGCTTGGTGAGGATCAGCTCGACGCCCGGCACACCCTCTTCAGGGTGGATGTCCACCGGCATGCCGCGCCCGTCATCGCTGACTTCCAGCGAATGATCGGCGTGCAGGATGACGTTGACCGACTTGGCGTGACCGGCCAGGGCCTCGTCGACGCTGTTGTCGATGACTTCCTGGGCCAGGTGGTTGGGCCGGCTGGTGTCGGTATACATGCCGGGGCGTTTGCGCACCGGGTCGAGGCCCGAGAGGACTTCGATGGCGTCGGCGTTATAAGAGCTAGCGCTGGGAGTGGCCATAGGGTCTCGTCGTTAGTCGTAAGTGAAAAAAAGGGCCATTCGACGGGCGCCTTAAAGGGCCGCGAAGTCGATGGTTTCAAACTGTTCGGCGCCGATCCCTGCAAAGTTCAGCAAGTCGGGCAGCTGCTGGGCAAAGCCCTGATAACTGTGATCACCGCCCGCCTCAATACGCAACGTACATGCCGCGTAGTACTGTTCAGCGTAGCGGTAGTCCAGGGTTTCATCGCCTGTCTGCAACCACACCTGACAACGCTGCGCGTCCTGAGGGGCTGGCACTTCAAGTTCTGCCAGCGCCTGCACGTGATCGAGGGTCAGTTCCCAGGTTTCGCCGCTGTAGTGATTGGTTTGCGTGCCCAGATAGCCGTCGAACATCCGGTGCGGGCTGACGGCCGGATTGATCAGCAAGGCCTTGAGGCCGTATTGGCGGGCCAGCCATGTCGCATAGTAGCCGCCGAGCGAGCTGCCGACCAGCAATGGGCTGCCAAGCTCACTGATTACGCCCTGCAATTGGGCAATGGCCTGGCGCGGATGATGGTGCAGGGCAGGCACCCGCAGTTGCCCGCCAAGGCCCATGCCGTGCATAGCCGACGTCAACTGCATGGCTTTCTTGGACTCGGGGGCACTGTTGAACCCGTGGATATACAAGATGGAACCTGACATGCGATGACCCCCGAAGACCCGTTAAGCTGAACACAGCAACAATAAAGGCGCGCAGTTTAGCCTGACTCAGGGGCAATGACTCGCTTCAAGATAATTCAGTAATTGTTGGCGCTGTAATCCGGCTCAAAGGTGAAATCCGCCAGGCGCGACACGCCGGTTTGCAGAGTGCCGTCCGGTTGCAAGCGCAGCCAGCGATAGCCCGGTGCCTCGCCGCTGACCTTGAAGTCTGGGCTGCCCACCGCGAACTGGATGCAGGTAGAGGGCGTGGCCAGCAATCGAACGTCGTTGCGCTGCTGGTCGAACGCCTGATGAACATGCCCCCACAGTACCGCCCGGGCCTGGGGATAACGGTCCATGACCGACCAGAATTCTTTGGCATTGCGCAGACCGATCGGCTCCAGCCACGGGCAGCCCACCGACACCGGGTGGTGATGCAGGCACACCAGGTGATGGCGATCGGGGGCTTCGCTCAAGGACTGGGCCAGCAATTGCAACTGATCGTCCTCCAGGTAACCGGGGGTGGAGTGGGGAACAGCCGAGTTGAGCAGCGTAATGCGCCAATTGCCAATATCGACCACCGGCTCCAGAAGACGGCTTTGCACAGCCGCTTCACGCATCTGCGCAACTTGATCGTGGTTGCCGGGGATCCAGCGGCCAAAGGGTGCCAACGGCGCGGTCAGTGTGCGAAAGCGTTGATAAGCCTCGACACTGCCGTCCTGGGTCAGATCACCAGTGGCCAGCAGGCCGTCAATATGCGGCTGCTCGGCCTGCACCAGATCAATCACTTGTTGCAGGCTTTGCGCGGTCTTGAGCCCCAGCAGCGAGCCATCCGCTTCTGCAAACAGGTGGCTGTCAGAGAGCTGCACCAGCAGCACCGGGTCTTCGGTGGTCAGCGTGGATACATTCGGCAAGGTGGCTCTCCCGGGGAGGGTCAGTGAATGGCGCGATTATGCCATTGAGTATGGCCATTATGGGAGTAAGCGCCTTGATCCAGAGGCCAGTTTTTTGGTGCGCTTGCCAGGATTTCAGCGCACCTCTGCGTACTCATGGCCACAGGCCAGGCAATGACTTAGCCACTCACCCAAAAACACATTGAGCTGGGCCTTTTCGTCGGGCTGGTGCATGGCGATATTGGGGTAGGGATAAATGCTGCGAAAACGCCGCGCATGCTCGGCCGCGACCACTTCGGCCATGCGCGCATCGTGATACACCTGCACCTGCAATTGAGGCACCGGCAACCACGGCAAGCTGTGCTCCTGGCTGACACGCAAGGTGCTGGTGTACGGGCAATCGAGGATCACCTCCAGCGTCAGCACGCCCAGCATCTGATCGCCCTGGGTCACGGCAATCTGGCGCGGGCCGGGTTGCTCGCGCATTTCGGGCAACAAACGCATCAGACGCGCATAGTTGGCCTCGCAAGCGGCCTGCAGCCCGATCAGATCGACCCGATAACGATCGCGAACCCCATTTACGACCATAACCCCCTCACTTCAGCGCGATTAAGCGCCAGCCATTGCAGGGCAATAATGCTCGCTGCATTGGAAATACGCCCATCACGTACTGCTTGCAGCGCATCTTCGTACGCCCATACCGTTACACGAATATCTTCTGCCTCTTCCTCCAGACCATGCAAGCCCCCGACGCCCTCAGTGCTGCAACGCCCGAGATAGAGATGAACAAACTCGGTGCTGCCCCCCGGCGACGGGAAGTAGCGAGTGATCGGCCACAACGACGAGAACGTCAGCCCGGCCTCTTCTTCACCTTCACGGTGAGCCACTTCCTCGGGCACTTCAGCCTTGTCGATCAGCCCGGCAACCAGCTCGATCAGCCAGGGCGTGTCAGTCTTGCCCAGGGCGCCGACGCGGAACTGCTCGATCAGTACCACTTCATCACGCTGCGGGTCGTAGGGCAGCACACAGACTGCATCATGTCGTACAAACACCTCACGACTGATCTCGCGACTCATGCCTCCGGCAAAGAGTTCGTGTCGCAGATGCACCCGATCAAGCTTGTAAAAACCCTGATAACCGTTCTCGCGCTTTACGATCTCGACGGTGCTTGGCCTGGCCTTGGTGATGTCAGTCATTACAAACCCCTTGCTGGCGAATTTCACCGTGGGCGGACCCTCGGCATCGCGCATCCTAACGCGCCAGAGACTGCTGATGCAGCCTCTTTTCTAACACGGGGATAGACGGATCGCCTGCAAAACAACTCTAATTGGCTCTACATAAGCTTAGTGGCGAACCGATGCCCATGCTGGCAGTCGAACCACCATCACTCCCCCACTCTTCCGACGATGAAGGACGACCATGTCGCTTTTAAAGTTTGCTTCCATGACTTGCATCGCCCTGACCCTGGGCGCTTGCCAAAGCGTGTTCCAGCCTGCGGTGCAAAAGCCGTTGGCGTTTGCCAATGACGCTTCCGAGCAAGTCAAGGCAGGCTGCACCGGCCAGGAATGCCCGCTGGTGAACATCGATACACTGCATTTTCCCGACGCCCCCAAGCTCGATGCGCTGATCGAAAATCGCCTGTTGCGAATGACCGTCAATTCGCCTGAGGACAAACTGGCGCCCTCGCTCAACGCCTATCGCGAACACTTCCTGCGTACGGCCGACAGCCGTAACAGCACTTATTTGCAGGCCAAGGTACGCGAGCAGCATGACGGTCTGGTGATTGTCGAGCTTTCCAGCTACCTGGATACCGGGGGCGCCCATGGCATGCCGGGCCGCGGCTTTATCAACTACTCGCGCTCACAGCAAAAGGACGTGACCCTGCAGGACATGCTGCTGCCGGGTCAGGAACAGGCTTTCTGGGGTGCAGCCAAAGTGGCTCACAACAACTGGCTGATCAGCAGCCATTACGGCAGCGACCCGGAGTTCGTGAAAAACTGGCCGTTCGAGAAAACTCCGCATGTAGCGCTGCTCAAAGACAACGTAGTGCTCAAGTACGACGTGTACAGCATTGCGCCGTATTCTGAGGGCCATGTTGAATTGAAGATTCCGTACTCGCGTTTGAACGGGATTTTAAAGCCAGAGTGGTTTCCGGGTCGCAGGTAACGCCAACCGCCCCTGTGAGAGCGGGCTAGCTCGCGATGGGATCGATACGGTTTCACTGGAAAACCGCGTCGCCAGCATCGCGAGCAAGCCCGCTCCCACAGTGTGCTAGGCCGTTTTTGACCCGCGCCCCAACAGCCACTGCAACCCGCCGGCCAGCAACAACGCGGGCAATGTTGCGCCTACATCCGGCAGCACGTTCGCCAGCAGGTGATAAGTCAGCACCCCGCCCAGCCAGGCCAGCAGCGTCGGCCAGCGCCACAACTCAGGCGCAACCCGGGCACTGCGCTGGCGCAGGATAAAGTGATCCACCAGCACCACGCCGAACAATGGCGCGAACACCGAACCAATCAGCAACAGAAAGTTCTGGTACTGCGCCAGCGGCGCAAAGCAGGCGATCAAGGTGCAGACCACGCCGATGGCCAGGGCCAGATGCTCGACTTTCAAACGCAACAGAATCCCGCCTGACACCGCCGCCGAGTGAATATCGGCAAATGCGTTTTCCGACTCATCGAGCAAAATCAGCAGCAGCGGAATCCCCAGCCCGGCCCCTGCCAGCGCCAACAGCAGCGCATTCACTTCACCACTCGGGGCGAATGCCAGGGTGTAAGCCACGCCCAGGCTCATCAGCCAGAAGTTACCGATAAAGAAGCCCAAGGCCGTGCCGCCGAACACGTTTTGTGCACGCTTGCCGAAGCGTGAGTAATCCGCAATCAGCGGCAACCACGACAGCGGCATGGCAATGGCAATGTCAAAACCCACTGCGAACGGCAGCGAACCATCGCCTTTTTGCGCCCACAGCGCTGGCAGATCGGCTTTGGCAAACAGGTTCCAGGTCAGCCATAGACAGGCTGCCAGCAGTAACCAGATACCCCATTTGCGCAGAATCTTGCGCACAAAGGTCAATGGCCCGCTCACCGCAAGCAAGGTGGCCAAGGCGCCGAACAACAGCGTCAGCAACAGGGGGTTGCTCAACAGGCTGCCTTCGCCAAAAGCCCGGGCGCCAAGCAGGCTGGCTGCGTCGCGCATCACGATGATTTCAAACGAGCCCCAGCCGATCAGTTGAAGCACGTTGAGCATGGCCGGGAGCATGGCACCGCGGCTGCCCAGGCTGAGCTTGAGCGCAGCCATCGACGACAGGCCGGTATCGCTGCCAATCACACCGACCGAAGCCAATAGCGACACGCCTACCAGCGTGCCGAGAAAAATCGCCAGCAATGAACCCGACAGTCCCAGCCCCGGCGCAAGCAACGCGCCGGTCTGCAACACCATCAGGCCAATGCCGAGGGAGAACCACAGGGAGAACAAATCGCGACCGCCGAATGCACGCCGATCCAGAGGGACAGCAAGGTCGGGAGAGTAAGTACCGGGTGTGTTCAAGGAATGAATCCCACAAAGAGAAAACCGCCTAAAAAACCTGTGGGAGCGAGCTTGCTCGCGATGCAATCAACTCGGTGCAGCTGAATCACCGAGGTGCTGCAATCGCGAGCAAGCCCGCACCCACAAGGGGACTGCTTACATCACACTTTTTTGTACAGCTGACTGCCTTCCTGCTTGAAGCGCTCGGCCTGTTCGGCCAGGCCTTTGGCCACATCCACGTCGATGGCATTTATGCGCTGGTTGGCGGCGTAGATACGAACTTCCTGGGTGATTTTCATCGAGCAGAACTTCGGCCCGCACATGGAGCAGAAATGCGCGACCTTGGCCGAATCCTTGGGCAGCGTTTCGTCGTGATAGGAGCGCGCCGTGTCCGGATCCAGGCCCAGGTTGAACTGATCTTCCCAACGGAACTCAAAACGCGCCTTGCTCAGGGCGTTGTCGCGGATCTGAGCGCCTGGATGACCCTTGGCAAGGTCGGCAGCATGGGCCGCGATCTTGTAGGTGATGATCCCGGTCTTCACGTCATCCTTGTTCGGCAGGCCCAAGTGTTCCTTGGGCGTCACGTAGCAAAGCATGGCGCAACCGAACCAGCCGATCATCGCCGCACCAATGCCCGAGGTGATGTGGTCGTAACCCGGCGCAATGTCGGTGGTCAGCGGGCCGAGGGTGTAGAACGGCGCCTCGTCACAGCACTCCAGCTGCTTGTCCATGTTCTCCTTGATCAACTGCATCGGCACGTGGCCAGGGCCTTCGATCATGCACTGCACGTCGTGCTTCCAGGCGATCTTGGTCAGCTCGCCAAGGGTTTCCAGCTCGCCGAACTGCGCCGCGTCATTGGCGTCGGCAATCGATCCCGGACGCAAGCCATCGCCCAGCGAGAAGCTGACGTCGTAGGCTTTCATGATTTCGCAGATTTCGTCGAAGTGGGTGTAAAGGAAGTTTTCTTTGTGGTGCGCCAGGCACCACTTGGCCATGATCGAACCACCACGGGACACAATCCCGGTCACGCGCTTGGCGGTCAGCGGCACATAACGCAGCAGCACACCTGCGTGGATGGTGAAGTAGTCCACGCCCTGCTCGGCCTGCTCGATCAGGGTGTCGCGGAACAGCTCCCAGGTCAGGTCTTCGGCCACGCCGTTGACCTTTTCCAGCGCCTGGTAAATCGGCACCGTACCGATCGGCACCGGCGAGTTGCGGATGATCCACTCGCGGGTTTCGTGAATGTGCTTGCCGGTGGACAGGTCCATGACCGTGTCCGATCCCCAGCGAATGCCCCAGGTCAGCTTGGCCACTTCTTCTTCAATAGAAGAGCCCAGCGCACTGTTGCCGATATTGCCGTTGATCTTCACCAGGAAGTTGCGACCGATGATCATCGGTTCCAGCTCAACGTGGTTGATGTTGGCCGGGATGATGGCGCGGCCGCGGGCGATTTCATCACGCACGAATTCGGCGGTGATTTCTTTCGGGATGCTGGCGCCAAAGCTGTGGCCCGGATGCTGCTGGTCAAGCAAACCGGCGGCGCGGGCTTCCTGCAGCTTCATGTTTTCGCGGATGGCGACGTATTCCATCTCGGCGGTGATGATGCCCTGACGCGCATAGTGCATCTGGCTGACGTTGGCACCGGCCTTGGCCCGACGCGGGTTCTTCACGTGGGCGAAGCGCAGTTTGGTCAACTCTGCATCTTCAAGGCGCATCTGCCCAAAGTTGGAGCTCAGGCCCGGCAGGCGCTCGGTGTCGTCACGGTCGTCAATCCACGCCGAGCGCACATCGCCCAGACCTTTGCGCACATCAATTTGCACCGACGGGTCGGTATACGGGCCCGAAGTGTCGTAGATCAATACCGGGGCGTTCACTTCACCGCCAAAATCGGTAGGTGTGACATCCAGGCTGACTTCACGCATCGGCACCAGAATGTCCGGGCGCGAACCCTGTACGTAGACTTTTTGCGAGCGGGTAAACGGCTTGACCGACTGCTCATCGACCTTGGCCGAATCACTGAGATTGATCGCGTTTTTTGGTTTTGTACTCATCACGGCTCTCCAGACTGCATCCAGGCGGATTGTCGGAGGGAGAACCTGAAAAATGTACGGATGCACCCAAGGACTGGGTGCTGAGTGACGGCCTCGAATGATTGATCATTTTTTGACCAATCAATCCCGGACAGCACTCAAGAGGACTCGCCGGGAGACGAGAAATCTTGTTCCCTACGCAGGCGTTAACCTGATCAGGTTCAACGGGATCCGAAATTATTCGATCTCAGCCTCATAGCAAGGCACCCCGACAAGAACGGGCCCAGTCTAGAGAAGAGTGAGGCAGAACGCCAACCCCTCAATCAATGGCGTGATAAAAGGCGCAAGAACGGCATTGTTGCAAGGTGCCACCACTACTACACTCGCTACTTCTTGAAACCGCGAGTCGGACTCGGGCTTTCATTTTTCGCATTCTTGAACTAGGGATCGCTCATGCTGCGCAAACTATCACTGGCTATCGCCGTGTCTTGGGCGTCCAGCGCAATGGCGCTGGAAACCACCGCCCCATTGTCCAGCCAAAACGGTCTGGTCAGCGTTTACCACGAAGCGGTCGACAACAACGCCGACCTGGCGGCGGCCCGCGCCGGTTACGAGGCGCAAAAGGAAGTGGTGCCCCAGGCCCGTGCTGGCTTGCTGCCCAACCTGTCAGGGGGGGCCGAGTCGAGCAACGTGCGCACGGCCATCGACCAGCCATCGCTGACCACCACCCGCAGCGCCGTGGTCTATCAGGCCACGCTGGCACAGCCGATTTTCCGGATTGACCGCTGGTTCCAGTTGAAAGCCGCCGAATCGATCAACGAACAGGCTGCACTGCAACTTTCGGCCACCGAGCAAAACCTGATTCTGCAAAGCGCCAATGCCTACTTCTCGGTACTGCGCGCCCAGGACACACTGGCGGCGACCAAGGCCGAAGAGGCCGCGTTCAAGCGCCAGCTGGACCAGTCCCGCGAGCGTTTTGACGTGGGTCTGTCGGACAAGACTGACGTGCTGCAATCCCAGGCCAGCTACGATACGGCGCGGGCCAACCGGATGCTGGCCCAGCGTCAGGTCGAAGACGCTTTTGAATCGCTGATCACCCTGACCAACCGCCAGTACAATGCGATTGAAGGCATGCGTCACACCTTGCCGATCCTGCCGCCGATGCCCAATGACGCCAAGTCATGGGTAGACACCGCCGCGCAGCAGAACCTCAACCTGCTGGCCAGCAATTACGCGGTAAACGCCGCCGAAGAAACCCTCAAGCAGCGCAAGGCTGGCCATGCGCCAACCCTCGATGCCGTGGCACAGTACAAAACCGGCGACAACGACGCTTTCGGTTTGAGCAACCCCAACGCCCTGAACCAGCGTTACGGCGGCGACGTGTCCCAGCGCAGCATCGGCGTGCAGTTGAATATCCCGATCTATAGCGGCGGGCTGACCAGCTCCCAGGTGCGCGAGTCGTACTCGCGCCTGGACCAGACCGAACAACAGCGTGAAGCCTTGCGCCGCCAGGTGGTGGAAAACACCCGCAACCTGCACCGTGCGGTCAATACCGACGTTGAACAGGTGCAGGCACGCAAACAGTCGATCATCTCCAACCAGAGCGCACTGGAAGCCACGGAAATCGGCTACCAGGTGGGCACACGCAATATCGTCGACGTGCTCGACGCCCAGCGCCAGCTGTACAACTCGGTACGTGATTACAACAACAGTCGCTACGACTACATCCTCGACAACCTGCGCCTCAAGCAAGCTGCAGGAACGTTGAACCCGGGGGATCTGGAAGCGCTGTCACATTATTTGAAAGCCGACTACAACCCGGACAAGGACTTTCTGCCACCGGACCTGGCCAAGGCCGCCGAAGCCAATCTGCGCTCGCCGGGCAACTGACTTTCGCGCAATTTGATTGGCTGACATATCCAGCTAACACCGTTCCTTGAACGCTCCAGAAGTTAATACGGCATCGGTCGTATGACCTTCTGGAACGCAACACAGGAACGCTCATGCCTACAGTCCCCTCGCCCTCCCTCGCCCTGCCCGAAAATGCCGTACGGGCACAGTTCGCCAACCCGCCCCCACTCACAACGGTCGCCCGGCAAATGCTCGCAGCGGCCATTGCACAGCGCTATCCCTCACTGCGAATCAGCCTCGAACGCACCCGCCTGGCCGTGCCCAGGCCCGGTGGAGGCTGGTCGCTGGAGCCGTTCATGCCCCGGGTGCTGGATTACCTGGGTAGCGGTGTCACGCTGGATTTAAGCCCCGTCAACACACAACCCTACTACCTGACCGATAACGCCCCCGACTGGCTCAAGCCCGATGACGGTGAGCTGGATATGCAGGTTATCGAAAGCCTGGTCAAGGAGCTCCCCTGGCGCCTGCCCGTCGGACTGCAGAATGCACTGCACCAGTGGTGGACAAAAAAAACCGATACCGGCACCAGCCGCTGGCGGTGGCTCAGCGATGTGATGCGGGACACCCTGACAATTGGTGCAATTCGGCAAACCGGTCTGAACCCGGCCGCCCTTGCTGCCATCAACCAGATCATCACCACGCCTGACCTCGAAGAGCGTATCCGCCTGTATGGCGAGAACGCTGTGCGCGCCTATTGGCTCGAAGCCACCCTGCTGAATCCTGAGGTGGTTTACTCCGGGCTCAATACAAGGATTGCTCTGGTCACCCGAAACCAGGTGCTGATGTGCAAAGCTGACGGCGACACCCTCACCTTTAAAAGCATGGCCACACTGGGTCAGGCCTGGGCCAGGAAAATCATCAGCTCGTACACCGTAAAAGAAATTCGCATGAAGCAATTTGAGCTGGAGGGTAATTTTTTCGATGCCAGCGCCGCCGCCATTCTGAACCGGCAACTTGAACGCACAGCCACGCTAAAAGTGCCGTCCAGTATCGGCTGGCAGGCACTGCAAAGGGTTTACAGGTCCATCACGGATACCTCGGCATACTTTGCCGACGCGCCCAAAGCCACCTTGCAGAGCCTTACAACGGTCAAAAACCACTTGCCCGAATGGCTGAATAACGCGTCAGCGGCCAGCATCGCACGCTATCGCCATTACAGCCTTGCCCTGTATGCCGCCAAACAGGCCAGCGAAGGCAAGACCTACCTGTATGGCATCAGCGACATCCACACCTATGCCGCCGACGCGTTGCACTGGCAAATGCGCGCCGACCAGCGACAATTCGAGCAAGATATCCCCATGCAAGAGCGCATGGATCAGTTTGCACCCAATGATATCGAGCTGACTTTTCTGTCCGCCACCGGCCTGCCCGGGACCATCGGCATCGTGGAGAGCACCACCATGAGCCTGACCGAGCTGTCCCTGAAAAATCTGATCGGTCGGCCCGAAGGTGCACTCAGCCTGCGCCATCGCCTGGGGGAGCCACTGCCAGGATGGTTGACGCCCGACTACATCACCCGACGCGGCGGGCTGATCGAAAAGGTCGATATCGGCAGGGTGTACCCCAAGTATCTTGAAAACGCACTGTTGAGCAACACACCCGACGCCCTGGTGCGCGAAAGGTTTTTCGCCACTCAAACCAGCGTGCAACTGCCGATGGAAGCGCTGGAACTGAGCCTGAAAAAACAAAATGGCCTGACCCCGCTGGGCGCCCGCCATGTGGCCGCAGTGGTACACACCTGCGCCGCTGAGCAACAGGTCGAAGGACTGGCAGTGGTCATTCGTCATTTGGCCCTGCTACGCCACCCCGAAGCCCTGCCCGACATTGTGGGCAACATGTTTATCATCGAGCCGGCCAACGTCGAGTATGGGCCACATGTGCTGTACCGGCCTTTTTACTCGCCATCACTGCTGGAGTTCAGCACCCGCGACGCACTGCTGGACGCCATTGTCGAGCCCTCGCCTCTGCAAACCAGCGTACTGACCTGGTTGAGTGACATTGCCCGTCCGATCTACGACAACGGCGGCTTCAAGGAGCCACATTACCTGCGCTTCGGTTTGGGCAGTGAGTTCGCTCCGATTGAACGGCCGGGTCCTGCCAGGCTGGCCACCAACGGCAGCGACGAGTTACTGCAATTTCTACAGAACGGCCAGTTGATGCAGTACCTCTTTGGCTGTAATGCCAGGGCGCTGGTGGAGCAGGCGAACACAGATTCGGTGTCCAATACGGAAAGCCGCTGGGGGGTGCTACTGGAAGGTGGCAGCCTGATTTTCAACAGCCTGTTGCTGCTGCCGGGCTTGCCACCCCCCATCATGCTGACCGGCGGTTTGCTGAGTGTCGCGAAACTGGCCAGCCAGGACATCCCCGCTCTTGCCAGCAGTGACGCCGCGACTCGCGAGCTGGCAGCCGCCGATGTATTGCTTAACCTGGGCATGTTGCTGTTCCACCAGTCCCAGACGGCTCTGCAGAAACTCACACCACTTCCAGAAGGGTTAATGAGCAAGGCCTTGCGAGCGCAGGCGCCGGCCCGTATCGCCGAAATCTGGCCGGAGCCGGAGCCGCCCAAAATTGTCACGGGCATCGTGGCCCTGCCCGGCGAGTTGCCTGGTGCCCGCAGCACCGAGCTGGACTTGGGCATCGCCAGCGCCAGCGATCGCCTGACTGCCAGCAGACGCGAGCTGTTGGCCAGTTTCAAGGTGGCGCGACCCGAAACTTTACCGCCTCCGATACCCGACGGCCTGTTCAAGGGGCTTTATTTAATTGATCAGAAGTGGCACGCCTTGCTCGGTGAAGGGCTGTACCCCGTGCACATCGACAGCGAAGATAATGTCGCCATCTCTTCAAGCACCGATATCAATCGCATTGGCCCGAACCTGAGAACGGATGGTAAAGGTAATTGGTTTGTAGACACCCGCCTGCGTTTACAGGCTGGGGGCCTCTCCAGACGCATAGCGTCCCTGCAAGCGCAAAAAGCCCGGCGTAAAAGTGAACTGCAAACACAGCTGACTGACTTTTACCCCCTTGAAGCTCCGCGGCAGAAGGCCGTTGATATCACCCACAGCGCCCTGAGAAGTGCAATGGCAGACCCACGCTTCACTGCCGAGCAGCTCGCCGCTTTACGCGAGAGGCTCAAAACCGCACTGCACGCGGAGTTGAGCGGTTACCAGGCATTGCTGGCCACTGCCGAGGAACGCAGCAAGCTTGATATCCCCTTTCACGAAACGATCGTGATTTCCATGCTGGAGAAGTCCTTCGACAACCGGATCATCTCCCTGGTTGTCTCGGCAAACGAACAAAGAGCCCTGATCAACAAGTGGCCGCAGTTCAATGCAGAGGACGCTGATATCGAGGCCGCGGTACAGGCAGACCCCCAGGGGTATGCACAGTCAAACCGCGAGCAGGTGGCAATCAACGAGATCACGATAGAACGTATCGAACAAAGAGACGGCTATCTGGAGCAGTTGTACAACTTCGGCGAAGCGGGCATCGCTGCCGCTACCGAACTGGCCCGTTCAATACCTGCGGCTGGACATACCAGCCTGACTCTCAAGGGTTTTCAGCTCGACTGCCTGAAACAGGCCAGCTCCACCCCCTCCGCAAGCAGTCTCACAGAAGAAAGCCTTGATAGCGCCATTGACCCGCTCAATGAGCACACCCACACCCATAACCAGCTCAATACTCTGGAAATCGACGCTGACAAACGCCTCGAGGTACTGGACAGCCTGGTGGAGAACTACGGCCAGGCGCTGGATGCCCTGGAAGGCATTGGCTTGATGTATGCCGATGAACTGGATCCCGAGTACTTCAAAAAGCTTCGTCTGTTGCTGACAGAGCTCTATCAGGATGTCACCCGCCAACTGGCGGCCGAGATCAAGCCGCCCCCGCAGCCCCCCGCACAAAGACCTGGAAAGCGCACTCCACCTACCGCTGGCAGTCGCTCCAAAAAAGTGATTCATGTCCGTGGCAAGGGCAAATTGATCGGCGAACTCCGGCCCGCAGACAACGAATGGCTGAGTGATGTCATTGAAATCCGCTCAGACTATGACGAGCAATTACTGTCGACTTATTTGCAGCACGAGGACGAATGGATCGAGATTAAAACCGTGCGCACTGAATCACCGCGCACACGGGCACTGAATATCATCAAGGGTGATGCGCGCAAACTTTACGCCTTGTCCGAATGGCATCTGCACAAGGCCACAGTGCACAGCATGAGTACCCGCTACCCGCAGGAAGTCGAGGAAGAACTCATTCGCGAAGCCAATAAGCTCGACAAGCTGGCCACTGAACTGCACTTGGCCCTGCAGACCCAAGCCGAGGATTCAAGGTCCCAGGACGATCAGACCCTGATCGACAGCATGCGCAGTGCTGCCCAAAAAATGATCAGGGAAGGCAGGGAGATGCGCATCAAGTTGAGCTTCGAACTGCCGCCGACCCATGGCAACCTGCAGTACCTGATTGATGAGAAACAGGTCCAGATAGCGGGGCTAGGCAAGCGCATCCCGTTAACCGGTGAGCGGCAGGACTATATGCAGGAGTACGCCGTCAACGACCGCCAGGGCAGCCCGCTGTGGTATGCCCATTTTCACTATGACGAGGCCCATACCCCGAAAGCGAACTACACGGCCGCTCACTTGAAGACAAAAGAGCAGCGAAAATTCAGCTACATCGTCCAGCTGGACAAGGCTAAAACTGCCCCTGCCATCGTAAACGTGCATCGCGGCCAGATTGGTAAAGACCTGGCCGAACGCTGGTTTCTGCCACTGGCCGACTAGCGCGACATCAACCGTCCCAGGCCATCGAGCAACCGCTGCAAGGCGCCCTGATTGCGCTGCATGACTTTAAGGCCCGCCTGGCCCATGCGCCGGGCGTCTTGCGGCAACTCGAACAAGCGCTGTACCGCCAGCGCCAGCCCTTGGACGTCGTCCACTTCTTCCAGTGCTCCGGCGTCGCGCAGCATCGCGCTGATTTCCAGAAAGTTGAACAGATGTGGCCCGCTCAACACCGGTTTGGCCAGCGCCGCCGGTTCCAGCAGGTTGTGCCCGCCATTGGGAACCAGACTGCCCCCCACAAAAGCGGTGTCTGCCAGCGCGTACAAAAACAGCAATTCACCCATGGTATCGCCCAGCATGACCTGGGTACTCGCGGTGACCGGCTCGCCACTGGAACGGTGCACCGTGGCAAACCCTTCGCGCTGGCACAGCTCGAATACCTGATTGAAGCGCTCCGGGTGCCGAGGCACCAGCATCAGCAACGCATTGGGGTAATGGCCAAGCAATTGCCGATGGGCCGCGAGTACAATCTCGTCCTCCCCCTCGTGGGTGCTGGCTGCAATCCATACCGGGCGAGCCAGAGCCTGCCACTGCTCACGCAGCTCCCGGGCATCGACCAGCAGCTGGGGGTCAATGGTCAGGTCAAACTTGATCGAGCCGGTGACCTCAACGCACTCAGATCGTGCACCCAATTGACGAAAGCGCTCGGCTTCGGTTTCGGTCTGCACGGCAATCAGGCTCATTTCTTCCAACATGGGCCGGGTCAGGCGGGCGAAGCGGCCATAGCCCTTGGCCGAGCGTGCCGACAAGCGGGCATTGGCGAGCGCCACCGGTATGCCGCGCTTGGCACACTGATGGATATGATTGGGCCACAACTCGGTTTCCATGATGACCGCGAGTTTGGGTTGCACGCGATTCAAAAAGCGCGCGGCCGCCCACGGCAAGTCGTAAGGCAGGTAGCAATGCTGAATACGCGGCTCATTCGCGAACAGCGCCTGGATCCGCTCGGACCCGGTGGGTGTCATACACGTCACTGTGATTGGCAGCTGTGGGTAACGTTTTAGCAGCTCACGAATCATCGGCGCGGCAGCGATGCTCTCGCCCACCGAGACCGCATGCACCCAGATCCCCCCCGGCTGCAGGGTCGGCAGATTCAAGGCGAAACGCTCACCAATACGCCGGGCATAAGCGGGCGCCTTGCGCGCCCGCAGCCACAATCGAATCGCCACCAGTGGCAGCCCCAGATGAAACAGCAAGGTGTAGAGAGTTCTATTCATGGGTGCGGAGTTTACTTGAAAAAGTATTCACGATGATGGCACCGAATACTCCCTACCCTGTCGCAACCAGAACGCACTACACACTTTCACAACTACTAGAATGCCTTGCTGCTAAATTGCCCCGCTCCACACTCAGGACTCCACCATGAACGCCTACTATTACCTGGCCATTGCCATTTGCGCCGAAGTCATCGCCACCGTCTCCATGAAAGCGATCAAGGGTTTCAGCACACCGCTGCCGCTGATCCTGGTGATTGCCGGTTACGCCACGGCATTCTGGATGCTGACCCTGGTGGTGCGAACCATTCCCGTGGGCGTGGCTTACGCGGTGTGGGCGGGTATGGGCATTGTGATGGTGAGTGTCGCAGCGCTGTTTATCTACGGGCAAAAACTCGACATCCCGGCCATGCTCGGCATGGGCCTGATTGTGCTGGGGGTGGTGGTGATTCAACTGTTCTCGAAAACAGCGGGGCATTGAATCCAGCAACGAAAACACCACACCTCGTTCCTTCGGCAGCTGCTACGCAGGTTTACAGGCTCAGGCCAGGTTGTGGATCAGGCTGTATACTTGCGGTCTTTGTCTTTAAACGCCGAGGTCGCCCATGCCATCTGTTATTTCCACCGACGTGCTGATTGTCGGCGCTGGGGTTGCCGGCCTTTGGCTCAATGCCCGCCTGCGTCGCCAGGGCTTCTCCACGATTGTGGTCGAGCGTGAAAGCCTGGGGGGCGGGCAGAGTGTGAAATCTCAAGGCATCATTCATGGCGGCGCCAAGTATGCACTGCACGGTGCCCTGACCGGGGCGTCCGAAGCCATCGCCGATATGCCGCGCCGCTGGCGCGAAGCCCTTGCCGGCGACGGCGAACTCGACCTGAGTGGTGTGCGCCTTCTTTCCGAAGCCCATTACCTGTGGTCGCCGGGCACCCTCGCGGGCAACCTCACCAGCTTTTTTGCCAGCAAGGCCGTGCGTGGCCGGGTCGATCAGGTCAAGGGCGACCAGTTGCCCCCGGCCCTGCAAGATCCACGTTTCAAAGGCAAGGTGTATCGCCTGGCGGAGCTGGTAGTCGACGTCCCGAGCCTGATCGAGCGTCTGGCGGAGTTGGCGGGGGATGGCCTGCTGGCCGGGCAGGTGATTGAGCCGCTGTTTGACAACGACGAACTGATTGGCCTGCGGGTCGACGGTCTCGAAATTCACGCCCAGCGTATTGTGTTCAGTGCAGGTGGCGGCAATGCCGAGCTGCTGGCCAGTGTCGGCATCAGCGTTCCGGCCCAGCAACTGCGCCCGCTGCATATGGTGCTGGTCAAGGGGCCCAGCCTCAAGCCGCTGTACGCCCACTGCCTGGGCGGTGGGCCCAAGCCACGCATTACGGTAACCACTCACCCCGCGGCCAATGGCGAGTGGGTGTGGTATCTGGGCGGTGATATCGCCGAAGCCGATGGCGTGGCCCGCGAACCTGCCGAGCAAATCGCCGTGGCGAAAAAAGAGCTGGGCAACCTGCTGCCCTGGGTTGACCTGAGCCAGGCGCAGTGGGCCACGTTGCGGGTCAACCGTGCCGAGCCTGCGCAGTCGGGGCTGGTACGCCCGGACAACGCTTTTCTCTCGGACCAGGGCCGTCTGCTGGTCGGCTGGCCGACCAAGCTGGCACTGGCACCGGACTTCTCTGACCGGGTGCTGCAAGCGCTGGAGCACGACGGAATCAAACCGG
This sequence comes from Pseudomonas bubulae, assembly GCF_900618535.1. Taxonomy (GTDB): domain Bacteria; phylum Pseudomonadota; class Gammaproteobacteria; order Pseudomonadales; family Pseudomonadaceae; genus Aquipseudomonas; species Aquipseudomonas bubulae. The sequence continues at coordinate 218,872 of NZ_UYJA01000005.1, forward strand.
GCAATGCACCGGCCCTCCCTCCGCTGCCACGTCCACCCCTGGGAAAAACCGCGTGGGAGCAACTTTTGCCATGAGCCAGCCAACCCTGCACGACTTCCATCGCCCGCTGGGCAGTACCGGCCTGCTGGTTTCGCCACTGGGGCTGGGCACCGTCAAGCTGGGCCGCGACCAGGGGGTCAAGTACCCCAGCGGCTTCAAGATTCCGGATGATAACGAAGCGCAGATGCTGCTCAAGCTCAGCCGCGACCTGGGCATCAACCTGATCGACACCGCCCCCGCCTATGGCCGCAGTGAAGAACGCCTTGGCCCGCTATTGCGTGGTCAGCGCCAGGACTGGGTGATCGTCAGCAAGGTCGGCGAAGAGTTTGTCGACGGCCAGTCGAGTCACGACTTCAGCGCTGCGCATACCCGCCACTCCGTTGAGCGCAGCCTGCAACGTCTTGAAACGGACTTTATCGATCTGGTACTGGTGCACTCTGACGGCAATGACCTTGCGGTTCTCAATGAGTGCGAGGTCTACGAGACCCTGGCCGAACTCAAACGCGAGGGCAAGATTCGCGGTTTCGGCTTGTCGGGCAAAACCGTTGAAGGAGGGCTCAAGGCCTTGGAAACCGGTGATTGCGCGATGGTCACCTACAACCTCAATGAACAGGCCGAGCGGCCGGTGATCGATTACGCCGCGGCCCACGGCAAGGCCATTCTGGTTAAAAAGGCGCTGGCCAGCGGGCATGTGTGCTTGAGCCCTGGGGTCGATCCGGTGCGCGCCAGCTTCGAACTGGTGTTTGGCCATCACGGGGTTGCCAGTGCTATTGTCGGCACCATCAATCCGCTGCACTTGGCCCATAACGTGGCGACCGTTGCGCAGGTTCTGCGTAAAACCTGAAGCCGCCGACGCGGCCGACCCCGACGCAAGGAGGAGCCGACATGCCGCGCATGCTGATCCGCAAGAACCCCAGCGACTTCAAAACCCTGCCGTTATTTGTCGAAGCCACGCCAGAGGGCTTGAGCTATCAAAGCATCGGCATGCCGTTGAACTTCGCGCAGACCCTGCTAAAGCGCCGCCCGGTCAAGGTTGCCGATAATGAGCGTTTTTCGCTGGAGCTGGCCAACCTTGGCGTATCCGTGCGACTGACCATGAGTTGGCAAGGTCGCGACTACTGGGTGCTGGTACGTCAGCGTCGTCAGGATCGGGGCGATGTGGTGCTCAAGCTGATCTCTGGTTACGTGCCAGCCCACGAGGTCAGCCTGCCCCTGCACACAGCCATCCAGGAGATTGCCGAAGAGTGCCTGCTGGAAACCCCCGAAGGCTGGCTGAGCGGGCGGTTCAATGAAACATGGCTGCCTGCGCCCTACGCCGCCGCGCTGCATTACCGCGAGGCCATGCCCTTTCGCCTGACCCCCCTGTCCGGTGCGACACGGCCTGTAAGCTGTGGCAGCCAGCCCTTGCTGGAGCGGCCACGGACCTACGTGCACTTGCCGACAGCATCGCTGCAACTGATTTACGACCTGCGTCTGGAAGTGCCCAAAGAGGCCAAGTCCCTGAGCCTTTTCCATGTCGAAGAGCGGCTTGAAGGGGATCAATTGGTAGCGCGGCTGGACCGCAAGCGCCCGGATCTGTACCTGATCCCGCTCACGGAAGGCCGGCCCTGCGCCGAGTTATACACCCTGAGCAAAGACCGCCTGCAACCTGCCAGTACCCGTGGCGTGCGGCTGGCCGAGAGCTTTGCACCGCAGGACGGCTGGGTGGTCCATGACGAGCGGATTCGCTGGAAGGATTGGGTTCGGCAACAGGGTTTAACCCCGCCCAAACCCGAGTCACGGCTCAAGCGCCTGACCGGCAAGGCGCGGCAGATTTTCAGGAAGGTGGTGAAAAAGTCTTAGATTCAAATGTGGGAGCGGGCTTGCTCGCGATTCAGACAACTCGGTTTTTCAGTTACACCGAGTCGACCCGATCGCGAGCAAGCCCGCTCCCACAGGGGGTGTGCGGTCGATCACTGACCGCGAATTTTCTCGACAATGGCTGTGGTCGAGCTGTTTTCAACCAGCCCCAACACTTTAACCGTACCGCCATAGGCGGCCACGATATCGGCGCCAACCACCTGATCGATGCCGTAATCACCGCCTTTGACCAGCACGTCAGGCTTGACCTGAGCCAGCAGGTTTTCCGGCGTGGCTTCAGGAAAGCTGATCACCCAGTCCACGGCGCCCAGACCGGCCAGTACCGCCATGCGACGGTCCACACTATTGATCGGGCGACCCGGACCCTTGAGGCGACTCACCGAAGCATCATCGTTGACTGCAACGATCAAACGATCGCCCTGGGCCCGCGCTTGCTCCAGATAGGTCACATGCCCGGCATGCAAAATATCGAAACAACCATTGGTGAAGACGATTTTTTCGTTGTGCGCCCGCGCATCTTCGATGGCCAGCAACAGCTGATCGAGGCTCAGCACACCACGCTCCGACCCTTCTGAGCGCTGGATCGCCCGACGCAGTTCCGGCGCACTGATGGCTGCCGTACCCAGCTTGCCGACCACAATACCCGCCGCCAGATTGGCCAGGGCCACGGCGTGGGGCAGTTCTTCACCGGCAGCAATGGCTGCGGCCAGGGTTGAGATGACGGTATCGCCAGCCCCTGTTACGTCAAACACTTCTCGGGCACGGGCCGGTAGGTGCATGGCGGCAAAGCCCGGACGCAACAGGGTCATGCCATGTTCGCCACGGGTCACCAGCAAGGCACCCAGGTCCAGATCTGCCATCAGCTTGGCGCCCTTGGCCACCAGGTCGGCCTCGTCGGTGCAACCACCGACGATGGTTTCAAACTCACTGAGATTTGGCGTAATCAGGCTGGCGCCACGGTAGATCGAAAAATCCTTGCCCTTGGGATCGGCCAGCACCGGAATGCCCCTGGCACGTGCGGCCTGGATCAGCACCTGATGGTTTTTCAGGGCACCCTTGCCGTAGTCGGACAGCACCAGCACCTTGATGCCTTCAAGCAGGTTTTCAACTTCAGCGCCCAACGCCAGGGCGTCGGTGGCAAACGGTTCTTCGAAATCGATACGCAGCAATTGCTGGTGACGGCTCATGACCCGCAGCTTGACGATGGTCGGCTGGTGCGCAATACGCTGGAACAGTGCACGAACACCCGCACCCTTGAGCCGGTTGGCCAGGCTGTCGGCGGCTTCGTCGTCGCCGGTCACCCCCACCAGCGAGGCAGGCGCGCCCAGTGCAGCGATGTTGAGCGCAACGTTGGCAGCGCCGCCCGGGCGGTCTTCGATTTGCTCGACCTTGACCACCGGCACCGGCGCCTCAGGGGAAATCCGTGAGGTCCCGCCATGCCAATAACGGTCGAGCATGACATCGCCTACCACCAAGACAGGGGCTTGATCGAATCGCGGCATGGACAACTTCATGGACAACCCACATACAAAATGAACAGGGGCGCGATATTAACACAGGGTGAACGCAGGTCAGTTCACGGTATTAATCGCAGCGAATGAGAATCAGACATGAGCTACAAGACTCAAGATGAAGATTCCCCGTGGAGGCAGGCCTGCCTCCACAGGTATCAGTATAGGCCTCAGGCGATATCGCCGGAGACCTCAGGCGCATCAAGCCCCATCGAGTGCAAGCGTGCGTAGTAACCGTTTTGCGCCATCAGCTCGGCATGGGTACCGCGCTCGACAATCTGGCCCTGATCCATCACCAGAATCAGATCGGCTTTCTCGATGGTGGTCAGCCGGTGAGCGATCACCAGCGTGGTGCGACCTTTCATGACGTGGTCGAGTGCCGCCTGGATATGGCGCTCGGACTCGGTATCCAGCGCCGAGGTGGCCTCATCCAGGATCAGCAGCGGTGCGTTTTTGAGTAACGCCCGGGCAATTGCCAGACGCTGACGCTGACCGCCGGAAAGCAGCACGCCGTTCTCACCGACCTGGGTGTCCAGGCCTTGTGGCAATTGCTCGATAAAGTCCATCGCGTAAGCATCACGCGCGGCTTTTTCGATGTCGGCACGCGGGGCACCCGCCAGGTCACCGTAGGCAATATTGTTGGCCACGGTATCGCTGAACAGGGTCACATGCTGGGTTACCTGGGCAATATGACGGCGCAGGTTGAGCAGACGGTAATCTTCGATTTCAACACCATCGAGCAGAATTTCGCCCGCTGTGTGGTGATAGAAACGCGGAATCAGGTTCGCCAATGTCGACTTGCCACTGCCGGAACGCCCCACCAATGCCACCATTTGCCCCGGTTCGGCCGAAAAGCTCACGTCCCTGAGCACCTGACGGTCGGTGTCCGGGTAGGTGAAGCTCAGATTGCGCACTTCCAGACGGCCAGTGACGTGGTCGCGCTCAACAGTGCCGGTATCGACCTCCGGTTTCTCATCCAGCTGTTCAAAGATGCTTTCGGCACCCGCTACACCCTTCTGGATCGTCGAGCTGACTTCAGACAGCTGACGAATCGGCTTGGGTAACAGGCCGGCCAGGGTGATGTAGGCGATCATGTCGCCAGGCGACGAGTCACCACGAAGGTAAAGCACCAGGAACATCAGGATGCCCATAGCTACATAGATGACCAGTTGCAGCATCGGGGTATAGATAGCCCCGGTGCGGGTCATGCGCAGTTGCTTGTCGGTGTTGCTCTGGCTCGCCTGCAGGAAGCGCTTGCGCTCATACGCCTCACCGCCAAAGCTGCGCACAACGCGGTAGCCCTGGATGGTTTCCGAGGCAACGTGGGTTACGTCACCCATCGCCACCTGAATCTTCTTGCTTTGCTTGCGGAATTTTTTGCTGGCTGTGCTCACCATGACCGCAATCAGTGGCAAGATCGCGACCATAACCAGCGTCAGGCGCCAGTTCATCCACAGCAACGAGCCAAACAGGAATACGACTGTCATACCTTCACGGATCACCACCTTGATCGCATCGGTGGCAGCACCGGTGACCATGGTCACGTTGAAGGTAATACGGGAGATCAGATGGCCCGAGTTGTGCTTGTCGAAATAGCGGTTGGGCAAGACCAGCAGGTTGTTGAACAGCTGAACCCGCAAGTCGTGTACCAGGCCCAGGGAGACCTTGGCCAGGAAGTAGTTGCCCAGGAAGGATCCCAGGCCCTGCCATGCGGCGATCAACACAATCAGGATCGGCACGACCTGCAACAGGCGCAGATCACGCAAATAGGGAACGGAAGGAAACAGCACTGCGTCCGGATTGGACAGGCCATCGACGAAATACTTGAGGATGTAACCAAGCATTGGCTGGGTCGAAGCGAAAATAAGAAACCCGACGATACTCAGCAGGAACAGGCCGACATAAGGCCGGACATAGCTGAGCAGGCGCAGATATATCTTCAAGCTCGATTCGCTTGTGCTGGGGCTGGATTCGGTCATATCACGCGGCGGTTAGTAAAAAAGGAAGCTGACTTTATCACAGCTTCTCTGGTGTACTGACTGCCGCTTGTAGCCCGGCCTCGTGGGGCAGTAAAAACGACACTACAGGGCCAGTGCGCTAGTATGGCCGTCCAAAATCTGGAACGAACCTTTCAGCATGCAATTGAGCTACTTAAATTATTCAAAACAACGGGTGTTTGATTTCATTTGCCTATGGCTGCTGCCTGTCGGCCTTTTATTACTTTTATCCGACCTTTATTTTCTACCTGGACGAAGCCTGCATCACAAACTGTATTACGGGCTGTTCAGCATTCCGACCCTGATTGCCCTTGTCTTGCGGCCCAAAGAACTCCGGGACATCTTGCGTGAACCGTTGATCGCAGGCTTCCTGCTGTTTGCTGCCTGGGCCATGGTCAGCCTGATCTGGAGCAACACCGAGGAGAGCATTCTCGGCCTGTTCAAACCCCCGCTGCACCTGTTCATGCTGTTCGCGGGCGGTACATTGCTGGTCAAATACCGCAGTGACAGCCTGCAGCCGGTCATTTTTGGTGCCGCTGTCATTGCCCTGGTCGCGACCCTGTACAACCTGTACATGTTCTACCCCAACCATGATCCGCAACTGCGGATGATCGGAGCCGGTGCTTTCGACAATCCGCTGCTCAGCTCCCACGCATTCGGGTTCTTTTGCATCTACTGGCTAACCCTGGGCATGACCTGCAAGCGCCCGCCAGCCCTGTTTGTGGCCATTCCCGCCTTTGTCATCATGTTTGCGGCGGTGATCGCCACCGGCTCCCGAACCCCGCTGCTGGCCATCGTCATGACCATGGTCTGGCTCAGCTTTATCTGCTGGAACCGTCGCTCACTGGCCCTGATCAGCATGCTCGCTGCAGGGGGCATTGTGGTGGCCACGCTGTTCTGGGACATGCTCGTCAGCCGCGGCAGCTCGTTCCGCTTTGAACTGTGGCAGATGGCGCTGGATCTGATCGCGCAAAGCCCGTGGGTCGGTCATGGCTATGACGCGCACTTGTCTCTGACGTTGCCACAATATCCCGACGACCCCCTGAGCGAGCCCCATAATTTTTTCCTCGGGGTACTGTTCTACGTCGGTTTGCTCGGCCTGCTGCCCTGGTTGTTCATGCAGGCCTGGGGCCTGTACAGCAGCTGGCGTCACCGCGTGCAGCCGTTGTTCATCCTGGCCTCCGCCTGGCTGGTATACGGTATCGGTGCCGGCCTGACCGAGGGTGGAGGGATCATCTCGCGCCCCAAGGAACACTGGTATCTGCTGTGGATCCCGCTGGCCCTGATCGCCGCACTGAATATCGGCCTGCGCATCAAGACCCTGCGCGACAGGCCGGTTCACCGCCTGTCCGATGCCGCCTTCAATACCCTTGCCAGCCATGCCCAGGTGATTGAAGAAGATGGCTTGGGCCCCAAGGTGCTGCGCCTGCAAAACGGCAACTTCCTCAAGTTGTTCCGCGCACGCCGCTGCTATACCTCGGGCAGCTTCAACCCTTATTCGGAACGTTTTGCCGTCAACAGTGAGCGCTTGCAGGCGATGGGCATTCCCGCGCCGAAAATCCTCGACCTGTTTCAGTTGCGCAATGGCAGCACTGCCGTGCTGTACCAACCACTGCCCGGCCAGACCCTGCGCCAGGTCATGCAGTCGATGGGTTCGCCGGCCATGCGCCAGGCCCTGGTCGAGCGCTTCGGCAAGTTCCTGGCGATCCTGCATGACAAGGGCGTTTACTTCCGCTCACTGCACTTGGGCAATGTGTTGTTGATGGACGATGGCGAGTTCGCCCTGATCGATATCGCCGACATGCATCTTTATCCTTCGGCACTGCGCATAGCCCTGCGCCAGCGCAACTTGCGGCATATGCAACGCTACCCCGAAGACCGTCGCTGGCTGTTCGAAGAGCAACTGCCCGAACTGCTGCAAGGTTATGCCACCCTGGCTCCCGCCCCTGCCGTTACAAGCCTGCGCAACCAGGTTATGGCACTTGCTCAAACCAACGCGCCTTGAGCCTGGACAGCAGTAACCCCTTGTGGGCGGTGCTGGCCTATGGCCTGGCGATCATGACGTCAGCATTGCTGCTGCGGTGGTCGCCGACCATCCAGCGCAATCTGGAGCACTCAGCTCAAGGCCGCTATAGCAGTGTTGATGGCTTGCGCGGCTATTTGGCCTTTGGTGTGTTCATTCACCACACCGCCATTACCTGGGTGTTCCTGCATACCGGGGCATTTGAAATGCCCTCGACCCGGTTCTACGCCCAGATCGGCCTGGCCAGCGTGGCCTTGTTTTTCATGATCACGGCCTTTCTGTTCTGGGGGCGTTTGCTCGAGAAAGGCCGTGAATACGACTGGCTGGCCTTCGCCGTGTCCCGGGTTTTCCGCCTGTACCCGCTATATTTGCCGCTGATGCTGCTGGTGATTGTCAGCGTGTTCTACATCCAGGACTGGACACTCAAGGACACCCCGCTGGAGATTGCCGGCCAGATACTGGCCTGGCTGTTTTTTGATCGCCCGGACATCAATCAATTCCCGCAAACCGGCGGGCTGATTGCCAACGTCACCTGGACCCTGAGCTACGAAGTGTTCTTCTATATGGCGTTGCCGCTGTTCGGGATGGTGTTTCTGTACCGCAGCGACTGGCGACAGACTGCACTGTGCCTGATCGCCATCTATGCGCTGTATCAGGTGGTAGGTTGGGAGCACTCGCTGAAAAAGCACATTCTGATGAGCTTTCTCGGTGGCGTGGCCGCGGCGTACTGGGTACGCACGCCCAGGCTGCTGGCCTGGAGCCGGACGCCCGTTGCAGGGGTCATTGCATTGGTTGTGCTGATGGCCGTGCTGACCCTGTTCCGCAAGAGCTTTGCGTTCTTCCCGCTGCTGTTGCTTACCCTGGCGTTCTCGATCATCGCCTCCGGGCATACGCTGTTTGGCGCATTGGCCAAGCGCAGCATTCGCTGGATGGGTGAAATCAGCTACAGCACCTACCTGTTACACGGCTTCCTGATCTGGCTGATGTTGCAACGCCTGCCACTGGGGCTGCCACTGGATACCAGAGAGCCGCTGGTGTTCCTGCTGCTGGCGGCCCTGAGCAGCTGCCTGCTGATTGTGCTCAGCAGCCTGAGCTTCCTCTACATCGAGAAGCCGGGCATGGCCGCAGGCAAAAGGGTTGTGCGCCGACTGCGCCGGCGTACCCGGACAACCTCACAGGTCGAGCCGGAATAACCCCTCGCACGCCGTCAGTCTTTTTCCAGGGGTGAGAAATACAGCCGCCCCAGCCCACGCCAGGTTTTGCCCGTCCAGCGCTTGAACGGAATCTGCGCCAACAGCTCGCGAGCCAGGGCACGATTGCGGTTGGCCGTTTTCAGGAACATGGAATTGAGGAACTTGTAGCGCACCTCGTCGTACAGCGGGTGATCGCTGAACTGGGCATAAATGCGCAGAATGCTGTCGATCATGAACCGGTGGTTCTTGTACGAGTTGGTCGCGTGCTTGCGATAGCGCGCCATCACCACGTTCAGGCCGTCGATAAAGTACCCTGCATGGGTAATCTTCAGCTCGATATACAAGTCTTCCAGGCGAATGCTCGGGTCAAACCCCCCCACCTTGTCCAGTGCTTCACGGCGGATCATCAGGGTCGGCGCAGGCGGATACGGTTTGCGCTCCAGGAACATGTCATCGAAGTCCAGGCGCCGGAACGGTACATCACGGCGCTGGCGTTTTTCCGGGAACAGGTTGCCATTGGCATCGATCAACTCGATATTGCCCGCGCAAATACCTACTTCCGGCTTGCCATCCATGTAGGCAACCTGCACCGCGATACGATCCGGCATCATGATGTCATCGGAACCGAAGGGCACGATCAGGCTGCCCTTGGCCCGAGCAATCGCACCATTGAGGGTATTGGTCAGGCCTTGGTTCTGTTGCACTCGAAAGTCGAAACCATGTACCGCCTGTAAACGCTGGATACGCTCCACGCTGTCATCAGGCGAGCCGTCATCGATCACCAGCAATTCGATATTGGGATAAGTCTGATCCAGAACGCTCTGGATGCTTTGTTCTATGTAGGGCCCGTGGTTGTAGGAGGCGATGATCACCGTCACCAGGGGTTGCGAGTCAGTCATGGGTGTTCCTTACGGGCCTGGCGCAGGCCCGAGTCGATCAGGTCCAGATACTCCTGGCGGAATACCTCAATGTCGTGGTTTTGCTGCAAGTAGCGGAACGCCTGCTCGCCCTTGGCTCGCAAAGCGTCGTCCGACAGGGCCAGGTACTCGTCCAGCGCTGCGGTGAGCGTTGCCACGTCGCTGGGCTTCACCGCCAGGCCGCCCGCCCCTTCAATCAGCGGCAGCATGGCCGGTACATTGCTGGCGATCACCGGCAAGTGCCCACTCATGCCTTCGAGCAGCGCCAGCCCCAGGCCTTCGGCCAGTGAAGGCATGGTCCAGATATCAAAAGCACGCACGTACTGCAGGGCGTTCTCCTGGAAGCCCAACAAATGCGCACGACCATCGAGCCCCAGTTGCCCGATCTGCTCGCGCAAACGCGACTCCTCGCGGCCGGCACCAATAATGGCCAATTGCGCGTTCGGGTATTTGTCTTTCAATGCCGCGAAGGCTTGCAGCAAAAAGCGATGGCCCTTGATAGGCACCAGACGCCCCAGCGCGCCGATCATCCGCGCATCCTGATCGAGGCCGAGCTTTTCACGCGCCTGCTGGCGTGGCAGCTGCAGGGCTTCGGCCTGCTCGATATCGATGGCGTTGGTGATCGCGTAAGTATTGGCGTCGGTGAAACCGCACTGGCAGTCCAGCAGGTACTGTTTGACCGCAGGCGACACGCCGACAAAGCGCCAGTGCTTGTCGATCAGGCGCTTGGCCTGGCTGCGCCGGTAAAAACGGTCGTACTCGCCAAACCCGTGGGAAATACCCACGCACAGCGGGATTTTCAGCCAGCGGTTGAGCTGCAGCATCATGTTCACCGGCTTGAAGCGGTTGCAGATCACCACATCAAACTGCTCTTTGCGGCAGAACTTGTACAACGCCCACATGGCGCGCAACCGCATGCCCTTGAGCGACTTGTCGCTGAACTCGAAATACACCGAGTGGTCGGCCTTGCTCACTGGCTCGCCCGGCCCCGGGCGCCCACGCAAAAAGGCCGCCGTGATCTCGTAATGCTCACGGGGCAATGCGCGTACGATCTGCTCGGCGAGGTCGGCAAAGTCATAGGACTTGACGTTGTAGTCGGGCTGCAATTGCAAAACCTTGGAACGCTTCATAACTCTCCCCGGTGAAATCCGGTGGCATCAATAACCCAGGCAGGCTCTGCCGCCAGACGCTGGATTGCAACTGGATCGGGAGCAGGCAGCTTGGCCCACTCGTTACGCTTCCAACACACGAAGTGAAAGTAAGGAAAGGTGTGATCGCCGTCACGATCGTTTTTCAATATGCCGTTTTTCCAGAACCACTTGCCCGGGAAATTTTCCGTGCCGTCATGCCACTTAATGCAGCCGCCGGGGGTACTGAAGGCCTCGGTAAACTCACTGGTGCGACGCAGCGGGTTGAACTTGCCCACCAGCTCGAACAGCGGTTTGGGCAGGTTCTTGCGCCACAGGAAGATCCGGCTGAAGGCACCTTCATCCAGCGCATGATGCTGATTGTCAGTAAAGCGCTGCTGCCAGTCCTTTATCCGCATGAACAGCTCGCGCTTGCATGACGTATTGCGCATCAGGCACAAATGCCCCGCGACCCGGCGTTCGTGGGTTGAAAACAGGTCATAGCGGGCCAGCCGCTCGGCGGTGAAATAACTGCGCAGGTCTCCGTACACCAGATCAATATCGCCGAAGGCCCAGAAATCATAGCCCTGCAGACGATCTTCGTGGATATAGCCCAACGCCGGCTTGATATCGCACAGTTTATAAGCCTCTTTGGGTGCGAAATTGATCTTCAGGCGCTCAGAAACCTTACGGCAATAGTCGGTAAAGCTGATCGATTCAACGGTCACATTGGCCGGCAGATTTTCAGGTACCCCACAGTCGCTGAAAAATAGCCAGTTAATATCGGGATTGTGCCGACAGCTTTCTAGGAAAAACGGCATCCAGAACGGCCAGCGGCCGAAGTACGGGATCACAAATAAAATACGCGGTGATGGTTTTATCACAGGGAACTCAATGTAAAGGTCGAGATTAGGGTCAATGCTATGACCGCTTTTTATATGTGCTTATTATTTTAGTTGCCAAAACAGCTCATGACGCCTGACGGCCTTGCGGAAAAACTCATTCTCGCCATAAGGCGATGGCTTTCTGCCTGCCAGGAGTTGCTGTATCGATCGTCTAATCCTGCGCTTGAGCGCAGCCCGTGGCTGCAGGTCATGCATCATCCCCAGCGCCATGGCCTTGTCGCATTGCTGTGCAAGGCTCAACGGCAGGCTGCAAGGGCGCAGGCAGAGCGTGGCATCGAACACCGGCGGCAAGGCAATGCCGTCACCGCTGTTACCCATCGGCCAGCGATCGTTGTCATGCAGGTGGTTGGCGTAGCCGAGCACCGTGGTCGGCTGCCACTCCAGGCCTTCAAGGGCCTCGATGACAGCGTCATGGGCACAGATATGGTCCGGGTGCGGGTCGATTGACGGGTGCGGAAGCACGATCACTTCAGGGCGCGCGCGCAGAATCAATGCACGCAAGTCGGCCAGCAGGTTATGCCAGGTCGGCGCGCCGTCCTGATCGGCGGGCAACGGGAACGGGTTGAATTGGCGGAATACGCGAATGTCGCTCAAATCGGCCTCGCGCGAGGCCATCGGCTGATCGGGAGCGCCCTGCATGGCGGGCAATTGCAGGCAAAAATAACCCAATTGCGCGCAATGGGCTTCAGGCACCCCGGCCCAGCGCGGTACGACCATGCTGTCCCAGGCGCGCAAACGGCCCTTGAGGCGGGCGGCCTCTGCCCGTGGCAGGCCCATTTGCTGATAATGCCCGGCTTCGATTTCGCCAGCGGTCAGGGTCACGATCCAGGCTTCTTTGGCCTGGCTGTACAGGCCAAACGCGGCCAGCTCTGCATCATCGGCGTGGGGCGCAACAACCATGATCCGCTGCTGGCGATAATCGGGTTGACGGAAAATCCGCAGTTCAGGTTGGCCCAAAACGCGGCAGTAGCGCCCGCGCACACGCAACTGCCCCGCGACCAGCGCCTGCGCACAACCACTCACGTTCAGGTAGCGCTGGCCATTCACGCCACGCTCGAAAGTTTGCCGGTCCGCCGACTCGCCACCCGACAGTTGCACATACGGGTCAACAAAGCGTCCCAGCCAGCCACTTTTAACCTTGACCTCCAGGATCAGGGTTTCATCTCCCGCCAGTTGCAGCGGCTGCTCCGCTACCAGCTTGTCGCCCTCAAGGCGCACCGCCGGCTGCTCGCTGCCGGCCGGGAAGCTGTACTGGTAATCGTCCTTGGGCGAATAGAACAGATGATCGGCAAACCATGCTTCATGGGCCACCCAGCCCAGCACCGCCAACACCGGTGGCAACCACCAGGCCAGCAACACGCCACTGGCAATCAGCACCAGCAGGCCGATCAGCAGGCCAATACGCTTGTTGCGCCGATGACGCTTGAGAAGTTGCTGTTTGCGCGAGGCGGGTTGGCTCATGGCTAGGCTCTTGTGATTGATCTCCCGTGGGAGCGAACCTGTTCGCGATGCAGGCACTGCGGGATGTTAAAAAACGCAGTGATACCATCGCGAGCAAGTCCGCACCTACAAGATTTGTGTTTCAGACTTTGAACACGGGCACCGGGTTGCACCAACGCTCTTTGTATTCACGGTCGGCGCGGCCGAACGAGAAGCGCAACGGCTTGTTGACATTGCGGGCCTGTTCCCAGGCAGATTGGGTATTGAGAAAACTCAACACGCTGCCAGGGCTGAATTCACGGGTCTGAGGGTCAACACCGCCATTGACGTACTCGACACTGATCCACTCGGGCGATTCAGCGCGGTACACCAATTGAATCGCTATCGGCGCATCGTTGAGGAAAATCACCGAGCCGATCAACAGCTCGCGCAACAGCTCGATGACCTCGGCCATCCGCTCGGCCCCTGTGGCAACAAAGCCCCAGCGGCGCAAAAACAGATCGCAGTATATGCTCGCCAATTCAGCACTGGAAAACTCCGATACCGGGCGCACTACGCCGCCCGCCTCTTCCAGCAGGCGCAGTTCGCGGCGCTGGTTGTAGCGGAATTTTTTCGACAGTTCTTCCGGCGTGCGAGCCATCGCCAACTGCTCGGCTTGCGGCAGCAGATTGCTGAAACGGCCCTCATTGAGCTGCGACAGGTAGCGTGCTCGATGACGCAAAGGCGCCGCTGCATCCGCAGCTGCGGGCAGGATCAGCTCGGCGTTACCCAGATCGAACAGGCCTTTTTTGCCATGACGCTTGAGCACATCCTTGGACAAGGCCAGGTCGCGCCCCCAAGTAGGGATCGCCGCCTTCAGCTTGCCGTCCTGCTCCCAGGCAAGATAACGCACAGGAATACCGGCCAACTGCGCCAGACGTTCAACGACCATCGGGTGGGTAGCGACGCTGCCGCCAAAACGCTGCCAGGCATCGGCATAAGTGCCGGAATCCACAACGCTCCAGCCGCGCTCACGCCAGCCTTGAAATCGATTGAGCATCAGGACTCCGCAATCAGGTCGGTGACTTGCGCCAAGTGCCAGAAGGTATTGCGCACCGCCCGATCACTAAAGCGTTCATGCAAACGCTCAAGCATCAGTTCGGCGCAGGCCATGCGCTGCTCATCATCGAGTTGAGCCAGGTGCTGCAGGCCCTGGGCCAGATGCTCGGCATCGCCCAGCGGGAACAAAATCCCCACGCCCTCGACCACTTCTTTGGCACCGCCACAGGCCGTTGCCAGCAACGGCACACCGGCAGCCATAGCCTCAAGCAGCACCATGCCAAACGGTTCGTGATCAGAGCTCAACGCAAACACGTCAAAGGCCCTGAAATAGCGGCGTGCATCAGGCACCTGGCCCAAAAACAGCACCTGATCGCCGATCCCCAGCTCATTGCTCAGCTCTTTGAGATCCTCCTCCAGACGCCCCTTGCCCATAATGACCAGTTGGCTGTCAGTTGGCAGATTGGGCAACGCCAGGGCAAAACCGCGAATCAGCGTGGCCTGGTCCTTGTCCGGATGCAGGCGACCGACGTTGCCGACAATAAAGCCATCGACCGACAGCCCCAACGCTTCGCGCGCCGGGGTGCCAGACAATTGCCCGGCCTGGACCGCATCGATGTCGATACGGTTATAGAGCGTGTTGATACGCCCTGCTGGCCACTTGGGCAGGCACTTGCGCATGTCGTCACGCACCGCGTCGGAAACACCGAGCAGGCTCAGGCGCTTGCGAAACAGGTGGGCAAACAGTTTGCGGCTGCGACGCTGATAATCGCCAAACGCATGATGCACGCCGATCACCGGCAAACCGGTGGCCAACAAGGCGATATAAATCGGCTTGAAGCGGTGGGCGATGCAAAAACTGAAATTGCGCGAGGCTGCGATCTTGCGCAGCCTGGCGATGGCACCCAGCTTCAGGCCACGAATGGCCCTGGAGCTGAATTCCATAAAGATCACTTCATCAGACGCACAGCCTGCTGCCACTTCAGGGTCGGTTGCTCCGGTCAGGAAGACCGTGGTGACCTTGTACCCGGTACCGGCAAACAGGCTCGCGTACTGGCGCGCACAGTCCAGGAACGGCCCGTCATAGCCGTGGCAGAACTGCAGCACATGACGCTCAGTCGAGCGATTCATAAGTCTCAGCGCCGTCTTTAACCACCAGGATGTCTTCCATGATCAGGTACTGCAGATCGGAACCGAAGAACATGTTCAGCGCGTCAGTCGGCGAGCAAACCATAGGCTCGCCACGACGGTTAAGCGAAGTGTTCAGCGAAACGCCGTTACCGGTCAGCACTTCCAGCGCCTTCATCATGTCGTAATAACGCGGGTTGTATTCGCGCTTGAGCACCTGGGCGCGGGAAGTGCCATCTTCATGGACAACCTCCGGCACGCGGGTTTTCCACTCTTCAGCCACTTCGAAAGTGAAGGTCATGAAGGGTGCCGGGTGATCGACCTTGATCATCTGCGGGCCTACGGTGTCGAGCATCGACGGGCAGAAAGGCCTCCAGCGCTCGCGGAACTTGATCTGTTCGTTGATGCGGTCTGCCACGCCTTCGCTGCTCGGGCAACCGATGATCGAGCGACCGCCCAATGCACGCGGACCGAACTCCATGCGCCCCTGGAACCACGCTACCGGGTTGCCATCGACCATGATCTTGGCGATGCGCTCCGGGGTGTTTTCGATGCGGCGGTAGGCAGGTTTGCCAGGGTGACGGGCACAGGCCGCGATCACGTCTTCGTTGCTGTACGCAGGGCCGAGGTAGACGTGTTCCATCTTCTCGACCGGCACGCCGCGAGCGTGGGATACATACGCCGCTGCACCGACTGCGGTACCGGCATCACCGGACGCAGGCTGTACGAACAGTTCTTTGACTTCCGGGCGAGCAATGATTTTCTGGTTCAGCTTCACGTTCAACGCGCAGCCGCCCGCAAAGGCAATCTTGCCGGTTTCCTTGAGGATGTCGCCCAGGTAGTAGTCGATCATCTGCAGCGACAGTTTTTCAAACAGCGCCTGCATGCTGGCCGCGTAGTGGATGTACGGCTCGTCGGCGATATCGCCTTCGCGCTTGGGCCCCAGCCACTCGATCAGTTTTGGCGAGAAGTAGAAGCCCTTTCCGTTCTCTTTGTAGCGACGCAGACCGATCACGTTGGCGTATTCGGTGTTGATCACCAGTTCGCCGTTTTCGAACGAGGCCAGACGCGAGAAGTCGTACTTGCTGGCGTCGCCGTACGGCGCCATGCCCATGACCTTGAATTCGCCATCGAGCATCTCGAAACCGAGGAACTCGGTGATTGCACCGTACAGGCCACCCAGGGAGTCCGGGTCGAAGAACTCCTTGATCTTGGTGATCTTGCCGTTTTCGCCGTAGCCGAAGAAGGTCGTGGCGTACTCGCCCTTGCCATCGATGCCCAGGATCGCGGTTTTCTCTTTGAAACCCGAGCAGTGGTAGGCGCTGGATGCGTGAGCCAGGTGGTGCTCGACCGGTTCGATCTTGATTTTCTTCGGGTCGAAGCCCAGTTGCTCAAGACAGAACACGA
Source organism: Pseudomonas bubulae (assembly GCF_900618535.1). Lineage (GTDB taxonomy): Bacteria > Pseudomonadota > Gammaproteobacteria > Pseudomonadales > Pseudomonadaceae > Aquipseudomonas > Aquipseudomonas bubulae. The sequence goes on from NZ_UYJA01000005.1 coordinate 235,457, forward strand.
TCTTGTTGCGGTAGCGCTTGTAGCGCCGGTTGCCCATCAGGATCGCGTCAAGGGCGCGGTCCGGGGCGTACCAGTAGCGCTTGGCGTAGTGCCAGCGAGCCTTGCCGAACAAGCTGATCGGAGCGAACGGGATCGCCACCACGTCAACGTCGGAAGGTTTGATACCCGCTTGTTCAAGACAGAATTTTGCGGACTCGTAGGGCATGCGGTTCTTTGCATGCTTATCGCGTACGAAGCGCTCTTCTTCAGCCGCCGCTACCAGCTTGCCGTCGATATAGAGGGCTGCGGAGGGATCATGGCTAAGGGCGCCGGACAGGCCAAGAATCGTCAATGCCACTGGATTAGCCTCTTTTGAATGCAGGCAGGCGGCGGGCGCCTGAAAAAATGATGCGTTCCTCGCAGTTCGAGAAACAGCTAAAGAGCGGGATTATAGCGTAAAGACGCCCGCAGTGACCCTGCACGATTTGCCACGCCCTATTGCGCGCCCTCATCTGCAAAAAAATCGCCGGGCCACATATATGTAGCCCTAACACCCGAACGTTTTGGGATTTCCTGTGGATACACCGACGTACGCGTCAATAGACAGGAACGACCCCATGCCCAGTGCACTCGCTAACCTCAAAGACGCAGAGCGCGAACTGCTCGTGCTGCGCAATGCCTTGCCCAACCTTGATCTGTCGCTGGATCACTGCCTGCGGGTATTTTTTCCGCGGTTGCCCGCTGACACCTGCACCGACTTTCTTTTCATCAATGAAGAGATCGCAGCCCAGCCTGGCCAAAACCCCACTATCACCAGCCAGTCGGTGACTGCCCTGATAGACCAGTGCTACCTGACCGGCCAGATCCCGACCTTCGTACAGGGTGCCACCCGCGTCTACAACTACGCCTATAGCCTTGACGAGGAGGATCGAACGGCCGGGGTATCCGCCCCTGAACTCGAAAAATACCTTGAGTTTGTCGTCCGCTCCCCGCAGTTGTGTGTGAGGGATGCCCTTAACGACTTCTGGCGCACACCCCACAAGGACCTCAATGGGCAAGCGCCCAAAGACTGGCTGTCGCAATTTGCCCACAGGCTGATCCGCGCAGAAGCCTCCGTGCGCCACGAGGACAGCACCTTCAGCCCCACCGCCCTGGACATGATCAATCAGGTACTCCCTGATGCCAGCCCATCTCCCGCGCCAAAAACGCCCGGCCCCTACGGCTTTTACACGCTGGCACTCAGCAGTCGTCTCATGCAAAGGACTGCAGTGCTGCACGGCGCCTTCGTGATTACCACGAAACACCTGCCCCTGATCTCAGCCAGCGTGCAGGACAAGCGCACTGCCCTGGATCCCACCCCGCGGCCTTCAGTGCTTTACCTGCCGAACACTGGCCTGGAAGTGTTCGATTCACTCGCCGCCCTCAGCCAGGAACTGTCGACCCGGCTCAACGATCCTTACCAGCGTGAAACACTGCTCACGTGCGTACTCACCGAAGATCGGGAGCGCGCCCTGGCCCATGAGCAAGTCGACTACAGCCCGGTTGCAGACAGCGCCATAGCTACCGTCTTCAGCGATCAATTGATCAACAAACAAAAAAGCGACATGCACCATGCCTGGTCGGTGGCACGCAATCTCAAGCAAGACACATCCCTCGATCAGCTATCCGACTGCGTCGACCAATCCCTGGCTGCAAGCCTGCCCCTCAATCCCGCCAACATACTGCGCGGGCGCTATACCCGATTGCTGGAAAGCCAATTGCCCGACTGGTTGAAGACTGCTTCAGACAGCCAAAAAACCCAGTGGCGGCTGGCCGTTGAGCGCCTTAATCACGAGCGCCTGGCGGCAGAATCCGACGACGCCCAACCCCTCAGCGAAATCGGCCGCAAACATACACTGCTGGGTTATGCCCGCCTTCAGTTACAGCAACAGATCAAAAAAGACCACGGCATAGACGTCGACCCGGACGAGATCTTCATCTCGACCACTGAAGCCCTGCGCACCGGCCCCTTGATCAACCCTGTCAGTGGTTCCGGGTTTCCTGCAGGCATGAGCCTGGGCAGAACCGGGCCGATCATCAGTTACCACACCACACGCCGTAGCCTGAGTGAGATGGCGCTGTCCAATGTCGGTATCTGGGACGTCACTTTCGCCCTCACTGCACAAGTCAAGGATGGAGCGGGCCAGAAACATGCCGTGCTGACCAGCAGCTATCTGAAAACGCTGGTGCGCCAGCTGGATATTGGCGAGCGCTACAAAAAAAATCTCAAGGAGCTACTGGTCAACTCCAGCCAGGCCCAATGGCGCAAGGAGCGCTATGTCGCTTTTAAGCAGGCACAACTGAACCTGGACTTGCTTGAAGCCACGCTGGCGGGTGCGCTGACCACCCAACAGGTGTCATGGGTCAGGGCTGCGCTTGAGCAGCCCGTAGAGAACAACCGTGCACAAATCAACGGTGAGCAGGTCAAAGTCCATCTGCTGATGTTGCGCTATAAACCACTACCGGGTTTGCTGGTGTTCAGCGCCACCGGCTCCGGGCAACTGCTGTGCTACACCCCCGGCGGGCCTGAGAGCCGCTGGTTCCTGGTTGCCAACTCACGCAACGAGCTGGGCCAGATCCTGTCACGGCCTATTTGGCGAGCCTATGTGATGCGCCACGTCACACCGGCGCAACAGCCGTATATCAAGCCGCTGCTGGAGCGGGGACTGAGCGAGGCCAATCTGCAACTGCAGGGCATCAGCCATGACCTGTTCGAAGCGTCCTACGACACCGAGGCCTTGCACGCCATCCGCGATGCTGACGAGCAGTCGACTTCTACCTGGGAAAGCAACGTAAACACTGCCAAAGAGGCCGTACTGACGGCAATCGACATCCTGTCTTTCGCATTGCCCACCCGAGTGCTGCTGCCCATCGTACTGGCGCGGTTTATCGCTCAGATCATCAGAGGCCTTGATGCCCTGCAGCGCGACGAAAAACACGAAGCTCTGCTGCACTTTATGGAGTCCATCACCTACCTGACTGACGGCGCCTCGGACTTTACCGGCTCAGCCGTATTCGGCAATTCGATACGTCAACGCGCAAAACAGCCCGTACCCTCGTTGAGTCCCGCTGCTGCCAGCCATTATCCCGGTGCCAGGCTCAGGCTGCGCACGGGGGATGAATACGGTGCAGGTGTGTATGAAGCGCCCACTGCCAATGGTCAGACCGCCCGCTACACCAAAAACACAAACGGCAGGTTCTATCGCAGCCAGTACGACAACCTGGACAACACCTGGCGCGCACTGGATGAGCGCAAACCCAACGCACCGTACAGCATCCCCTTGCGCGAACTCTCGGCCGGGCAATGGGATGTCGATCCAACAACCCCTTTGCTCAAACAAAAGCCCGGCATTGAAAGGGTAATCGACAACGCGCGCGTCAGAGGCGTCGATCTCAGCCGCTACACCCCTGACGAGCAGGGCATCTATCGCATAGACAACATGCGATATATCAAGCAGGACAGCGACGTGTTCGAAGTCTACAGCGGCTGGCTGGGCCGCAACTGGTACTTGCAACCGCAATCGAGTTCAAGCGCTGGCGCAAGCGCCAGCTTCAAGGTCCGGCGCACCGCAGGCCGCTGGCAAATCAAGCACAGGCTGGCGGACAACAGCAAACGCTGGGTGCCTCTGACGGGGCATCTCACCGAGTTGACTGGCGATGTACCCCACCTCAAATACAGTGACTACGACATGCCCGCCGAGTACCAGGAAGCACTTCGGGACATCACCGAGAACCATCGTTCAGTACTCGATGGCATCACTGATTTTATGGATTTTGCGTCCGAGCGCAGCCTTGCCCACCGGGCATTCAAGGAGCTGCGGATCAAGCTGCTCGCGGATGCCAAGGCCTACTTCCTGACAAAACCTGCAAAACCCCGGGCCACCCGCCCGCAATTACCTGGCAACGTGCAGGAACAAGCGTTGATCAACCACCTGTTCGAGCAGTCAGATGGCATCGTGTGGGGTGAAACCCACTCTCACCAATCGAGTAAAAAGATCCTGATCGACAACATGGCCGAGTTTGCCAGACACGACGTAAAGGTCCTCTACATGGAGCACCTGCAAAGCGACCTGCACCAAAGCCTTCTGGATGACTACTTCCAAAGCGGAAAAATGCCCCTCAGGTTGAACAAATACCTTGAGGATCAGGATTTTGGTCATCAGATCAACCCCTCCAGCCGCCATACCTTCAGCCAACTGGTGCGCGAGGCCAGACGGCATGGCATCAGGGTTATCGCGGTTGACTGCTCGGCCAGTTACTACCCGAAAAGCACACCGAGCGAAACGCCCTGGCTAAACCGTTATGAAATGTTCAGCTACTTTGCCTCCCGTACGATTCGCGCTCATCAGGCCCAAAACCCAGGAGGCAAATGGATAGCCCTGACGGGCAACTCACATGCCAACACCTTTGAGGGCATACCGGGGCTGGCCGAACTTGAAGGGGCGATATCCGTGCGGGTATCGGATTCAGCCCCGGGCACCAGCCGCGGCTTGCGTCAGGACATCGGTGAAATCATCCCCGCGGATAACAAACATGCTAACTACCGCTTTTTGAAAAACGATTACTGGCTGCAAATCGACATTCCAGGCACAAAGCCCCATTTACCAGCCCTCTCCCCATCGCAAACCAATAACAGGCTACCGGCTCCGGGGTTCTTCCGCCTGGACAGCGCATCCCCTCAAGGCGCCCAGTTGATACATCGCTCAAATAACCACGAAATTGTGCATACCCCTTTGAGAACCGACGCCAATGGTCAGATTTTTATCGAACGTGAAAGCTGGCCAACCATCCACCAAAAACGCTACGACACCCTCAAAGACCTGATCCATGGCTTACAAGACATCAACATGACCCAAGTGCAATAACCCCGCGCCCGACGCTCATCACGTTCAAGACAGGGACGGCTCAGCGCGTCCTTGTCACTTGTTTTGCTGGATATCCGCACCTCAGCCGCTAAACTGCGCGCCCTCTGCTAGCCTCCCCCCGTCGCCCTGGACGGGTCGCGTCACACGGAACCCGATTTGCCCATGAAATATTTCACACCTGCTCACCTTGCCCTGTTACTGCCAGGCCTGTGCCTGGCACCTGTCGTCTGCGCCGAAACCCTGGAGCTGGATCCCAGTGTCATCACCGGCTCGCGCAGCGCCAGCCCGAGTTTTGACCTGCCGTACTCGGTGGACAGTATCAATCAGGAGCAAATCCAGGATGGCCAACTGGGCATCAATGCATCCGAGGTGCTGTCCCGTGTACCGGGGCTGGTGGTGCAAAACCGTCAGAACTATGCCCAGGACCTGCAAATATCTTCCCGTGGCTTTGGTGCCCGCTCGGCGTTTGGGGTGCGCGGCATCAAGCTGATTGCCGACGGCATACCGGCCAGCACCCCCGACGGCCAGGGCCAGGCTGCAACCTTCAACCTCGATACCGCCGAGCGCATTGAAGTGCTGCGCGGCCCGGCGGCAACCCTGTATGGCAGTAACGCCGGTGGCGTGATTCAAATGTTCTCCCGCGACGGCGAGGGCCCGCCGCGCATTGGCGCCGAGACTCTGGTCGGCAGCGACGGCATGAGCAAGAACCACCTGACCGCCGAGGGCGCCACCGACGACGTCGGCTTTGTGCTTGATGCCTCACGCATGGACACCGACGGCTACCGCGACCACAGCGCCGCACGCCGGGACCAGACCTTCGCCAAGCTCAACCTCAAGCCCGACGAAGACAGCAAGCTGGCGCTGATCTACAGCAGCCTTGAGCAAAACGGCACACAGGATCCGCTGGGCCAAAGCTGGGAAGCCTACAAGGCCGACCCGCGCTCGGTAACGCCCAATGCCATTACCTACAACACCCGTAAGAGCATCGACCATCAGCAACTGGGCCTGAACTACGAGCGCTATATCGGTGACGCTACCCTGCAGGTCAATGCCTATACCGGTACGCGCAGCGTTATTCAGTATTTGGCGATTCCGCCCACAGCAGCCAGCAATAAACAGGGCGGCGGTGTCGTGCAATTCGATCGCAAGTTTTACGGCGGCAGCCTGCGCTGGATGCAACCGGTCTACGGTGTACCGGGCGATCTGACCCTGATTGGCGGCCTGGACTTCGATCAGAGCCAGGACAGCCGCCACGGTTATCAAAACTTTATCGGCAGTGAGCTGGGGGTCAAAGGCGCACTGGTGCGTGATGAAGTAGATACCGCCCGCAGTCTCGACCCGTATGTACAGGCCAACTGGGCGTTGGACAACTGGACGGTACAGGCCGGCTTGCGCTACAGCACCATGGAGATGGACGTCGATGATCAATTTTTGAGCAACGGCGACGCCAGTGGCACCAAGCGTTACGAAAAGGCCACGCCATCCGTCAGCGTGATGTATGCCTTTACCCCCGAGCTGCATGGTTATATCAGTGCAGGCAAAGGCTTTGAAACGCCGACTCAGGCCGAACTGGCATACTCGCCCAACGGCCAGGGCTTCAATTTCGGCCTCAAACCTTCCGAGAGCACCCAATATGAAATGGGCCTCAAGGCTCAGCTCAACAATACGCGGATCAATGCGGCCATATTCCAGATCACCACAGAAGATGAACTGGTGGTGCTGAGTAATACCGGTGGCCGTACGACCTACCAGAACGCCGGCCGCACCTTGCGCCGGGGCTTTGAACTGGGTGTAGAGAGCCAGCTCGCAGAACACTGGACCTCAACCCTCGCTTACACTCGCCTGCAAGCCACCTACGACAGCGACTTCGCCAGCACCAGCGGTACCGTAGACAAAGGCAACTACCTGCCGGGCGTACCGCAGACCACGCTGTTTGCCGAGGTGAACTGGAAGCCGGCCGACTGGGTCAGTACGGCTATTGAAGGCATGTACCGCAGCAAGGTATATGTGGAAGACACCAACACCGCCAAGGCAGCACCTGCTTATACCGTATTCAACTGGCGGGCGAAGTTTGAACAGAAGATCGAGCACTGGACCTTCCACCAGACCTTGCGTCTGGACAACCTGCTGGACCGTCAGTATGTGGGTTCGGTGATTGTCGGCGACTCCAACAGTCGCTACTACGAAGCTGCGCCGGGCCGCTCGTGGTATGCCGGAGCCGGGGCGCAGTACAGCTTCTAAAGCCTCAACACCATCCCTGTGGGAGCGAGCCTGCTCGCGAAGAGCATTCGCGAGCAGGCTCGCTCCCACAGAAAGTCCTGGCTAGGCTTCAGTCAGGGTTTGTCGGCAATCGCCCGTCAATCACCTGATACAACGCACTGCCCACCGGCCAGTTGCGCATAAAGCGTGCACGATCGCGGGCGTACGCTGAAGCGAAGCTGCTCGATGAGCGATGCTGGCACATCGAATCCAGATCAATCAGCGCCCAGCGCCCGTCATCCCAGAACACGTTATGGCCCTTGAGGTCACCGTGGCTGATACGCTCGCGGATCAAATCGGCAAACAACCGCTCCAAAGCCATCAATTCGGCTTCGGGCGCATCTCCGTGCTCAACATACGGCGCAAAACGCTCGATGATATCCGGCCCCGGCAAAAACTCCGTCACCAGATACGCCTTGCCCCGCAACCACATAAAACGGGTCTCCAGCATTGCCAACGGTTTAGGCGTGGCAATGCCCAAAAACGCCAGACGGTTGCCTTCACGCCATGAATGCCAGGCCCGGCTCGGGCGCCAGAAACGTTTGAGCCAGTGGGCAAAGCCCTTGATGTTATAGCGCTTGACCACCAGCATGCGGCCCGCTACTTCAACCTTGCCGACACTCGCCGCGCCACCGGTCTTGTACAGATGCCCCTGATCAAGCAACGCATCAGCCCTGGCCAAAACGGGCAACATCGCCGGCTCTTCTTCGCGCAGGACGGCACGCAAGGCAAACGCCCCGCGGTGCACGCTGAACAACGAGCAATCACGGCCAACCTTGTTTAAAAAGTCATTCAGGCGCCAGGCACGGACTTTCTCGACCTGCTTGAGCAGCGCTTCAAGCGGCAAGGCATGCTCGCCGTTGCTCAGCAGGTAGTGCACGAGTAATTCTTCGATAAACGGCTCAAGGCTTTTGGGCAACTGGGCAAAAAACACGCCGAGGTTTTCCAGCACTTTTTGCCGCGACAGCGGTTTGCCTGCCTCTTCGACACAGATGCCTGCACCATCGATCAAATACAGCTTGCCGTCCTGACGCAACAGGTTGTCCAGATGCAGGTCTTCCTGCCACAGACCCTTGCGGTGCATCTGCCCGATGGCAGTCAAAGCCTCGGCAAGTACGGCCACTTGTTCATCAGCCAGCACCGGCAACGACGCGACTGCATCCCAGGCATCGCCCAAGCTCTGAGCGCCCTCCAGGTACTCGAACAGCAACCAGCCCCCCTCACCTTCCTGCAAGCCATCGGCCAGCAGTTGCGGCGTGGTCAAGCCTTGTTCAGCCAGCAGACGCACCCCGGTCAGCTCGCGCTGAAAGTTGCGCGCAGCCTTGTTGCCGACCATCATCTTGGCCAGCACGGTACGCCCGCGCCACACCCCGGCACCGACATAACGCTGGCCCGGCAATACCCGCAGCAAGGTCAGCAGTTGCAATTGCGCAGGCCCTGCTGCGTCGGCCAGTTCGATACTCAGCGGCAAGCCTGGCGCACGGCCAGCCTTCAGCAGTTCGGACAAACGCATCAGCGCCCCCCTTTTTGATTGCGCCGCACATACAGTCGCGTCAGCCAGGCATCGACCAAGGAACTGTCGACGGGCTGTTCCAGATAAGCAGCGAGCAAGGCGCGCACCTCTGCTTCGCTCCAGACATCGGCCCGACGCAACAACGGCTCAATGTCCTTGACCCTGTCCCGCTGGCCCAGCAACAAGGGCCGGGTTTTTTCCAGATCGATCAATTGAGCGCGATACCCCCCCGCGCCATCGGCCTGCAGGAAGATATGCTTGGGGTAAAAACAACCATGCACCTGCCGCGCAGCGTGAAGCCGACGAGCCAATTGGCCGCATTCGCGCAAAATCGCCTGCTGCTGCTCTGTGGTCAGTTGCGGCCATTGCTCGAGCAGCGAGTCGAGGTCATTCCAACCGTCCAGCGCACGGGTCATCAGCACTGCACGACGCTCGCCCGGCACTTTTCGCTCACCAAAAAACACCGCTTCCAGCGCAGGAATACCTATGTGCTTATAGCGCTGAATATTACGGAATTCGCGGGCAAAACTCGGCTCGCCCAGCGGACTGTGCAGCGTGCGCGTAAGGTAATTGCTCTGACGCTTGAGGTAATAGCCCTGACCTTCAAGATCCATGCGAAACACGCTACTCCAGCCGCCACCACTGGTATTGGGCTCGTCTACCGCTTCCAGCTGCACGGCCCACAGGGCATCAAAGTCAGCCAGGCCATTGCGCTCAAGCAATGCCCGGTCGGCGTCTGCCATAAAGTCTGTCATTCCCGGCCCTCGAAAAAACGCACGATATGACGGACACGTTCCTTGTCCGCCGCATTGAGCGTCGTGCGCCCGGTGTATTGAAAATAGAAACGCAAACGCTGGGTGTAGGACAAATGGTACTTGGCCACTTTATCGAGGCACGCCAGGTCTTTGGTGATGCGGTATTTGAGCCAGAAGCCGCGCCAGAAATCGCCGTTGGGGCAATCGATCAAAAACAGCTTGGGCTGCTCATCGATCAGCAAATTGCGCCATTTCAGGTCGTTATGGGTAAAGCGATGGTCATGCATGGTCTTGGTATAACGCGCCAACTGACGGCTGACACAATCTACCCAGGCACGATCCTTGAGCAGCGGATCATGGTTGTCCGCCAACTCTGACAAATCCCGGGTATTGGGCAGTTCGCGGGTGATCATGGCGCCACGGGAGTAGGCGAACCCACTGCGTTCAAGGCCCCAGGCCACCACCTCGGCCGTGGGGATACCCCACTTGGCGAAGCGCTTGAGGTTCTGCCATTCGGACTTGACCCGCGGGCGGCCCAGATAACGGCGCAGGCCCTTGCCGGCCCCGGTGTAGCGCTTGACGTAATAATTCACGCCATCGCGCTGCACACGGATGACTTCCGATAGCGGATCGCGCGTCAGATGCTCCCCCTGCAAGGCAAATACTGCCTCCAGACTGCCAAAATCAGACGCCAACGCACTGTAAGCAGGTTCCAGATTCCAACCCGCCATTACAGTGCATCTCCATAACGCTGTTTGCGTTCGTAGAGTTTGTTCGCCTTGCCTTCGAGCCACGCCAGCAGGCGGGCTTCTTCGCGCAGGATCTGGCGCAGGGGCATCTGGAAGTAACCGCGCAGGAAGCGCAGTTTGTCCCGCTGGGTCAGGCCGATATCCAGGGCCGAGAAATACAGTGCCGCCAGATCCTTGTTGCGCCAGCGCTTACTGATCACGGCGCGAGTCTGGGCGCGGTGCAGATCGATCACCGACAGGCGGAAGTTGTCTGCGGTCACCGGTTTGTCGGTGTGCAGCAAGAAATGGCAGATATAGCAGTCACGGTGGTTGACCCCGGCACGGTGCATCATGCCGGTCATGCGTGCCACTTCAGCGATCAGCGCATGCTTGAGCCTGGGCTGCGGTGGCTGCTTGACCCAGTTGAGGCTGAAGTCTTCGAGGCTGACCGTCGGCGCCAGTTCTTCGGTGATGATGAAGGAATGCTGGGCTGCCGGGTTGTTGCCCTTTTCGCCGTAAGCCACGGCCGTCATGGTCGGCACACCCACTTCGTGCAGGCGCTTGATCGCCCGCCACTCCTGGCCGGCGCCAAGAACTGGCAGCTTGGCCGTCAGCAGGTTCTTGAACACTTCACCCCAGCCAATGCCACGGTGGATTTTCACAAAGAAACCGCGTCCGTCGACTTCGGTACGCAAGGTACGCCGGCCTTCCAGTTCGCGGTAAACCTCGCCTTCCAGACGCTCGACTTCGGTGAACGCATCGCGCCCTGCCCACAAGCTCTTGAACGGTTCGGCAAGAATCAGTTTCATCAGTGTTGCTCCGCCAGAATCACATCCGCAGCGTGCTGCGGCATGCTGTAGAGGTCGGCCGTCTGCGCGTAGGCCAGGCCGTTTCGGCTCCAGGCCGCGCGCGCAGTGTCGTCGGACAACATGTGTGTCAGGTATTCATTGAGTTGCGCCTGCTCGAACGGCTCGTCCAGGACCCGACCGCAATCGGCGTCGCTGATGTAATGGGCGTAGCCGCAAACAGCGCTGACCAGCACCGGCAAACCCGCTACCAGTGCCTCAAGCAATACAGTGCCGGTGTTTTCGTTATAGGCCGGATGAATCAGCAAATCGGCGCCCAGCAGGAAGCGCGGGATATCACTGCGCCCCTTGAGGAACTGCACATGATCGCCCAAACCCAAAGTGGCACTCTGCAATTGAAAGACTTTGGGGTCGTCCTGGCCGATTACAAACAATTTCGTACGTTTTTTGAGCTCACCCGGCAAGGCCGCCAGCGCTTTGAGGCTGCGATCCACACCCTTGGTCTTGAAGCCCGAGCCAATCTGCACCAGCAGCAAGTCGTCGTCTGCCAGATTGAATTCACGTCGGAACTCGGCGCGAATCTCGGCGGCATTGTCCGGCGCGCGGCGATCCAGGGCGATACCCGGTGGCAGCAGATGGAAACGCTCCAGCGGGGTGTCGTAGTGTTTGATGAACAGCGGCTGCTGGACTTCGGAAATCATCAGGATTTCAGTCTTGGCGTCCTTGGCGAACACCGCGCGCTCGTACTCGGCAAAGTGCTTGTAGCGCTTGAAAAAGCGATAAAACGAATGACGCAGGTTTTGCGCCTTGTCTTCAAAGCAGCCGTCCGCCGCGTAGTACACGTCCAGCCCCGGCATCTTGTTGAAGCCGATGAGCCGGTCTACCGGGCGCTTGGCCAGATCGGCCTGCATCCAGGCGAGCATTTTTTCATTGCGGGTATGGTTGTGGAACGCCTTGACCGGCGCCACCAGCACTTCGAATCCGGGCGGGATATCGCCTTCCCAGATCATGGTGTAGACGCGGATTTGATGGCCGCGCTTCTGGCATTCCAGCGCAATGCGCATGAAATCCCGTTGCAGCCCACCAAACGGAAAGTATTTGTACAGCACAAAAGCCAGTTGCATCAGCGCAGTTCCTCAGCCAGTAACAACGTGCTTAATCGACTCGCGACACGCTCAGGGTTCAAACGGGTGAAGCACAGTGGCCACTCGTTTTTCAGATCAAACCGCTGCTGGTCCTGTGCAGTCGGAGTGTAGGTGCATTTTTTCTGCAGGCATGGCGCACACGGAAAATCGCTGGCCAGGTGGATTTGCACCTTGCCATAGGCCCCGGTCAGGCCCGGATTGGTAGGCCCGAACAAAGAAATGGTCGGCACATCCAGTGCAGCGGCCAAATGCCCTAACCCGGTGTCTACTGCCACGCAGGCACTGGCACTGGCCAGTACCTTGGCGACCCCGGCCAGATTCAATTTGGGCAGCACCACGGCATTATTCAAGCCATTGGCAATGCGTTCGGCCCGGGCTTTTTCAGCCGGATTGCCCCACGGCAGGCGCACTTCGACGCCCAGATGGCCCATGCGCTGGGCCAGATCGCGCCAATAGACTTCGGGCCAGTGCTTGGTGTCCCAGGTGGTGCCATGCAAAAACAGCACGAAGGGCTTTTTGCGCGGCAGCTCAACCAGTTTTTCGACATCCAGGCCGTAATCGCCCAGCCCTTTGGGCAGGTCGTAGCCCAGCGCGACCGCGAACAACTGACGCAGACGCTCAACCGCGTGCTGCCCGCGGGCTACCGCCAGGCGGCGCTGGTAAAAGCGGCTGGCCAGCGGCTCACGGGCAGAGTCTTTATCCAGCCCGGCAACCGGGGCTTTCACGTAGCGGGTCAACCAGGCACTTTTCACCAGTCCCTGAGCGTCGATCACCAGGTCGTATTTTTCGGCGCGCAGGCTTTGCTTGAAGCGGCTCCACTCGCCGCTCTTGAGGGTCTGCCAGATATTTTTGCGCCAGCGGCGAATCGCCACCGGAATCACCTTGCCCACCGCCGGGTGCCAGGTCGGGATTTCGGCAAAGCCTTCTTCCACTACCCAGTCAAAGGTGATGCCCGGAATCGCCCGCGCCGCATCGGTCAGCGCCGGCAAGGCATGGATCACATCCCCGAGGGATGAAGTTTTGACCAACAGAACGCGCACCTAGTTAACCTCGACCGGTGAACCCTGCAGGCGCTGCAAGGCTTCAATCACCGGCTGCGGCATCAGTTCGCGCAGGCAGTTGTAGTGGCCAAAACGGCAGGTACGGTCAAAACAGGGGCTGCAATCGAGGCCCAGCCGCACAATTTCGACCTTGTCCGCCAAGGGCGGGGTAAAACCTGGCGAAGTGGAGCCGTAGACCGCCACCAGCGGGCGGTTCAGCGCAGCGGCCACATGCATCAGCCCGGAATCGTTGGATACCACGGCATCTGCACAGGACAACAGGTCGATGGCTTCGGCCAGTGAGGTCTCGCCGCTGAGGTTGACCGACTCTTCGCGCAGCCCCGGGATCAGGCGCGAACGGATATCTTCGCCTACCCCGTGATCGTTTTTGGAGCCGAACAGCCACACTTGCCAACCTTCGCGGATCTTTTGTTCGGCAACTTTGGCGTAGTGCTCGGACGGCCAGCGCTTGGACTCGCCAAATTCGGCACCCGGACACAGCGCCAGCACCGGACGATCCAGCTCCAGGCCGAACTTGGCCAGTGCGCCGGCACGGCTTTGCGGGTCAATCTGCAAATCAGGGCGCGGGTACGGCTTGGGCAGGTCGGCCCCAGGCTCATAGGCCAGGGCCATAAAGCGCTCGATCATCAGCGGGTAGCGCTCTTTGTCGAGCTTGCGCACATCGTTAAGCAGGCCGTAGCGGAACTCGCCGCGCCAGCCGGTACGTTTGGGAATACCCGCAAAAAATGGCACCAGGGCCGATTTAAGCGAGTTGGGCAACAAGATTGCCTGATCGTATTGGCCCTTGAGGGACTTGCCGATCTTGCGTCGCGTGGCCAGTTCAAGCGCGCCGTGGCCGAGCGGGAAGCTCAAGGCCTTGCGAACTTCAGGCATGCGCTCAAGGATGGGCCGGCTCCACTCGGGAGCCAGCACATCGATTTCGCACTGCGGGTGGCGCTGCTTGAGGCACTGGAACAGTGTCTGCGCCATCACCATGTCACCGACCCAGCTGGGCCCAACGATCAAAATATTCATAAGTTTCCATAAACAAGCAAGGGAGGCATTCGCCTCCCTGCTGTGATGCTATGCCGACATTACTTGACCAGTGTACGCCACTCTGGATGGTCCGTAGTCTTGCCGGTCACCAGGTCAAAGTAAGCCTTTTGCAGTTTTTCGGTGATCGGGCCACGGCGGCCGATCCCGATTTGACGCCCGTCGACTTCGCGAATCGGCGTCACTTCAGCGGCAGTGCCGGTAAAGAACGCTTCGTCGGCGATATACACCTCGTCGCGGGTGATGCGTTTTTCAACAAACTTGTACCCCAGCTCGGTGGCCAGGGTCAGGATCGTGCTGCGGGTAATGCCGTTCAGGCACGCGGTCACGTCCGGGGTGTAGATCACGCCATCCTTGACCAGGAATACGTTTTCACCCGAGCCTTCAGCCACAAAGCCTTCCGGATCGAGCAACAGCGCTTCGTCGGCTCCACCGGAAATCGCTTCCTGCAGGGCCAGCATCGAGTTGATGTAATGGCCGTTGGCCTTGGCCCGGGTCATGGAGATGTTCACATGATGGCGGGTAAAGGAGCTGGTACGCACCTTGATTCCGACTTCCAGCGCTTCGGCGCCCATGTAGGCACCCCAGCTCCAGGGGGCGATGATCACGTGCACCTTGAGACCGGTGGCGCGCAGGCCCATGGCTTCGGAACCGTAGAACACCATCGGGCGGATATAGGCGCTGTCGAGGTTGTTTTCACGCACCGCTACGCGGGTCGCTTCGTTGATTTCGTCTTTGCTGAACGGGATCTTCATGCCCATGATGTGGGCCGAATCGAACAGACGGTCAGTGTGCGCCTGCAAGCGGAAAATCGCCGCGCCTTGCGGGGTTTCGTAAGCGCGCACACCTTCAAACACGCCCATGCCGTAGTGCAATGTATGGGTCAGCACATGGGTCGTGGCATCACGCCACGGCACCAGCTTGCCGTCATACCAGATCACACCATCACGATCAGCCATCGACATCATTACGCTCCTCAAAGAATCCAGCACCCGCACCACGAGGCGGCAGGCAAATTGGACGGGCCTTATGGACCCGCCGGATACGTTCTTACAGCTTTAACTCTGTGTGTGAGCCAGCAAATCAGCTCAACCCTAGCTCGGACCAGATGCGCCGTACGTGTTGGCGTTCGACCACAAATTGATCCCCCGTGACCACCCCGGCTTCCTTCTGCAAGGCTTGCCGGTGGGCGACGGCGCGAAAGGCCTTGTAAGCCTCGCGCAACAGGCTGGCATCGGTGGCGGGCATCAGCCCGACCTGCTCCAGCCCTTCCAGAATGCGGATATTGTCGGTGTAGCGCAGTAACGCCGGGTGTTCCCTGGACCACGCCAGGGCCGCGTATTGCACCATAAATTCAATATCGACGATACCTCCGGCGTCCTGCTTGAGGTCGAACGGCACCGTTGCCTCGAAGGCGTTTTCTGCGGTTCCGGCAGCGGTAATACGGGTGCCCAGGTTGTCGCGCATCTTGGCCCGCATCTCGCTGACCTCCTGACGCAAGGTCGGCAAATCCCGCTCGCGGCCCAATACGCTCGCGCGCACCTGTTCAAAGGCCGCGCCCACCTGCTTGCAGCCCACCAGCACGCGGGCGCGCACCAGTGCCTGATGCTCCCAGGTCCAGGCTTCGTTTTCCTGATAGCGCTCAAAAGCACCTAGCGAGCTGACCAGCAACCCCGAAGCGCCTGACGGGCGCAGGCGCATGTCGACCTCATACAACTGCCCGGAGTTGGTCTGCGCCGTGAGCAAATGGATGATCCGCTGGCCCAGACGGGTGAAAAACTGCGCACCGTCGATGGGCTTGGCGCCATCGGTTTCAGCATTCGGGTCGCCATCGTGGATAAATACCAGGTCCAGATCCGAGCCATGCCCCAGCTCGATGCCACCGACCTTGCCGTAGCCGACAATAATAAAGCCGGGATCGCACAGGCTGCCGTCGGTGCGCTGTGGCGTGCCGTACTTGGCCACTGTCTGGCGCCAGGCCAGGGCCAGCACCTGCTCCAGAATGGCCTCGGCCAGCCAGGTCAGGTAATCGCTGACCTTCATTAAAGGCAGGCTGCCGGAGATTTCCGATGCCGCGACCCGCAAACGGTGGGCCAGCTTGAAGTTGCGCAAGGCTTCCATCTGCTGCTCAAGGTCGTCTTCGGGGATACGCGTCAGGCGTTCACGCAACTCTGCGGCCAGCTCAGGGGCCAGCGGCGGCTTGAACAAACGGCGCTCGTTGAGCAACTCGTCGAGCAGCAACGGGAAACGGGTGATCTGCTCGGCGATCCACGGGCTGGCTGCGCACAGCGTCAGCAAACGGCGCAAAGCATCTGGGTTTTCGGTGAGCAACACTAAATAAGCAGAACGCCGGGCCACCGCCTCGACCAGCGGCAGCACCCGCTCCAGCACCAGATCAGGGTTGGCGTGCTCAACGGCTTGCGCCAGCAAGCGCGGGATAAAAGCATCCAGACGCTCGCGCCCCAAGCGCTGCATAGAGCGCAGTTGCGGACTGGAACGCAGGGCCGCCAGTTGTTTCAGGGCTTTGGGCGCATCGACAAACCCGGCCTCTTCCAACTGCGCGCAGGCTGCGGCATCGTCCTGGACCTCTTCCCACAGCGGCAACCACTCACCACCGACAATCAGCTCGCCTTCGTCGATGACCTCTTCTTCATCAGGGTCAGCAATAACCTGACGGAAGTGCCAGTCAATACGACCACGCCACGCCATCAGCTGTTCATGGAATGCGGTCCAGCTGTCAAAACCCATCATAAAGGCAATGCGGGCCTGATCCTGCTGATTGTCGGGCAGCATTTGAGTCTGGCGATCGGCAATGGCCTGGATTGCATGCTCGGTGTAACGCAGGAACTCATAACCTTCGCGCAGTTCGCCGACCACCTCTGCAGGCAAGTAGCCCTGGCCTTCCAGGATGGTCAGGACTTTCAGCAGCGGCCGTTGTTGCAGGCTCAGATCGCGGCCGCCGTGAATCAGCTGGAATGCCTGGGCGATAAACTCGACCTCGCGGATACCGCCCGCCCCCAGCTTGATATTGTCAGCCATGCCTTTGCGCCGCACTTCCTGCTGGATCAACTGCTTCATGGTGCGCAGCGCTTCAATCGCGGAAAAATCGAGGTAGCGACGATACACAAACGGGCGTAACAGACTGAGCAACTGCGCGCCCATCACCTGATCACCGGCCACGACCCGGGCCTTGATCATTGCATAACGCTCCCAGTCACGGCCCTGATCCTGGTAGTACTGCTCCAGCGCGTTGAAGCTCAACACCAGCGCACCGGATGAGCCATAAGGACGCAGGCGCATGTCGACGCGAAACACAAAACCGTCGACCGTCATCGGATCCAGCGCCTTGATCAGGCGCTGGCCCAAGCGGATAAAGAACTCCTGATTGTCCAGCGCCCGCTTGGCCCCCACGGTTTCGCCGCCTTCAGGGTAGGCAAAGATCAGGTCGATGTCCGAAGACAGGTTCAGCTCCACGGCGCCGAGCTTGCCCATGCCCAGGATCACCATCGCCTGCGGCTCGCCACTGCGATTGCCAATGGGTGTGCCGAACTGCTGGCAATGACGTTGATACAGCCAGCGATAGGCCTGATCGATGCTGGCATCGGCCATGTCCGACAGATCGCGACAGGTTTCGATCAGGTCGGCCTGACGATTGATATCGCGCCAGATAATCCGCACTTGCTGGCGGGTGCGCTGACGACGCAGTGCGCGGCCCAGTTCGTCATCGCTGGTTGCGGCCTGCGCGGCAGCAGCAATCTGCCCGCACAACTCGCCGGGGGCGAAGGTGCGGTCCAGCTCACCCGAGCGCGCCAGTTCGAGCAACATCAAAGGGTCACGCAAAGACTGTTCTATAAAGAAGTCGCTGGCTGCACTGACCCGGCTGAACGCCGACCAGCGCTCTGGCGACCAGTCATCGAGCCCGTGCCCGTCCTCAAGCCCGGCGACTGCCGTGCGCCACGACTGCTCGGCACGGCTGGCCAGTGGCTGTAAAAGACCGGGAATTGGAGCAAGCGACGGGAGGCTCATGGTCTATCCTTGATCGGCTATGGTGTTGCCGAGTACGGTGACAGGAAGAAACAGCGGTTTAATCCGACTGTCGAACAAAGGTTATAAATAGCTGTAAGATCATTTTGTTTAGCATCAAGCCAGCAGATCACCGGCTTATTGCAGATAAAAGCACCAACAATATCGATTTTTCGCACAACGAAACAGGTGGCCACCAGGACCATTCCTGTAGTTTTACTACTGCATGACACACTCGAAAGGCTGAAATGGCCGACGATTTGTAGTAAAACTACACGCCGCTGGAATCAACCTCCGGCCATCCAAGAATTTATGTCGTCTGCCCACAAGGCCAGTCGCAAACTCAGGCAACCGATTCTGGAAGCCTATCCGCCCTGGAGCAAGCCATGCAAGACCTCGATCCCGTCGAAACCCAGGAATGGTTGGACGCCCTGGAATCGGTTCTCGACAAAGAAGGCGAAGACCGCGCTCACTATCTGATGACCCGTATGGGTGAGCTCGCTACCCGCACCGGTTCGCAGCTGCCGTATGCCATCACCACGCCTTATCGCAACACGATTCCCGTAACCCACGAAGCACGCATGCCTGGCGACCTGTTCATGGAACGCCGCATTCGCTCGCTGGTACGCTGGAACGCCATGGCCATGGTGATGCGCACGAACTTGAAAGATTCTGACCTGGGCGGTCATATCTCCAGCTTCGCTTCCAGCGCAACCCTGTATGACATCGGCTTCAACTACTTCTTCCAGGCCCCGACCGACGCACACGGCGGCGACCTGATCTACTTCCAGGGTCACACCTCGCCAGGCGTTTACGCCCGTGCGTTCATGGAAGGCCGCATCAGCGAAGAACAAATGAACAACTTCCGCCAGGAAGTGGACGGTCAGGGCCTGTCGTCCTACCCGCACCCTTGGCTGATGCCTGATTTCTGGCAGTTCCCGACCGTGTCGATGGGCCTTGGCCCGATCCAGGCGATCTACCAGGCGCGCTTCATGAAGTACCTGGAAGCCCGTGGCTACATCCCTGCTGGCCAGAAAGTCTGGTGCTTCCTGGGCGACGGCGAGTGCGACGAGCCGGAATCCCTGGGCGCAATCTCCCTGGCAGGCCGTGAAAACCTCGACAACCTGATCTTCGTCATCAACTGCAACCTGCAGCGCCTCGACGGTCCGGTTCGCGGCAACGGCAAGATCATCCAGGAACTCGAAGGCGTGTTCCGCGGCGCTCAGTGGAACGTAACCAAAGTCATCTGGGGCCGTTTCTGGGACCCGCTGCTGGCCAAAGACGTCGACGGTATCCTGCAACGTCGCATGGACGAAGTCATCGACGGCGAGTACCAGAACTACAAAGCCAAAGACGGCGCGTTCGTACGTGAACACTTCTTCAACACGCCGGAACTCAAGGCGATGGTTGCCGATCTGTCCGATGACGAGATCTGGAAGCTCAACCGTGGCGGCCACGACCCGTACAAGGTCTACGCGGCGTACCACGAAGCGGTCAACCACAAAGACCAGCCAACCGTTATCCTGGCCAAGACCATCAAGGGTTATGGCACCGGCGCCGGCGAAGCGAAAAACACCGCGCACAACACCAAGAAGGTTGATGTTGAAAGCCTGAAGCTGTTCCGCGATCGTTTCGACATCCCGGTCAAAGACGACGAAATCGAAAACCTGCCGTTCTTCAAACCGGAAGCAGGCAGCGCCGAAGCCCGTTACCTGAGCGAGCGCCGTGCCGCACTGGGCGGTTTCGTACCTCAGCGCCGCGCACAGAGCATCAGCATTCCGACCCCGCCACTGGAAACCCTCAAGGCCATCCTTGACGGCTCCGGCGACCGTGAAATTTCCACCACCATGGCTTTCGTGCGGATCCTCGCGCAGCTGGTCAAGGACAAGGAAATCGGCCCGCGCATCGTTCCGATCATCCCGGACGAAGCCCGTACCTTCGGTATGGAAGGCATGTTCCGCCAGCTGGGCATCTACTCCTCTGTCGGCCAGCTCTACGAGCCAGTCGATAAAGACCAGGTGATGTTCTACCGCGAAGACAAAAAAGGTCAGATCCTCGAAGAAGGCATCAACGAAGCAGGCGCCATGAGCTCCTTCATCGCCGCCGGTACTTCGTACTCCAACCACAACCAGCCGATGCTGCCGTTCTACATCTTCTACTCGATGTTCGGCTTCCAGCGTATTGGCGACCTGGCCTGGGCCGCTGGCGACAGCCGCACCCGTGGCTTCCTGATCGGCGGCACCGCCGGGCGTACCACGCTCAACGGTGAAGGCCTGCAGCACGAAGACGGTCACAGCCACATCCTGGCCGGTACCATCCCGAACTGCCGCACCTTTGATCCGACCTACGGCTATGAGCTGGCGGTGATCATTCAGGACGGCATGAAGAAGATGACCGAAGAGCAACAGGACGTCTTCTACTACATCACCGTCATGAACGAGTCCTACCAGCAGCCAGCCATGCCGGCCGGTGTCGAGGAAGGCATCGTCAAGGGCATGTACCTGCTCGAGGAAGACACCAAGGAAGCGGCGCACCACGTTCAGCTGATGGGCTCCGGCACCATCCTGCGTGAAGTCCGTGAAGCGGCGATCATCCTGCGTGAACAGTTCAACATCGGCGCTGACGTATGGAGCGTTACCAGCTTCAACGAACTGCGTCGCGACGGCCTGGCCGTAGAGCGTCACAACCGCCTGCACCCTGGCCAGAAGCCTCAGCTGAGCTACGTTGAAGAGTGCCTGACTGGCCGTAAAGGTCCGGTGATTGCCTCTACCGACTACATGAAGCTGTTCGCCGAACAGATTCGCCAGTGGGTACCGGTCAAGGAATTCAAAGTGCTGGGCACTGACGGTTTCGGCCGCAGCGACAGCCGCAAAAAACTGCGTCACTTCTTTGAAGTAGACCGTCATTTCGTGGTGTTGGCAGCCCTGGAAGCACTGGCTGACCGTGGCGATATCGAACCTAAAGTGGTGGCAGAAGCCATCGTCAAGTTCGGCATCAACCCGGAAAAACGCAACCCACTGGACTGCTGAGGAGAATATTTGTGAGCGAACTCATTCGAGTACCTGACATCGGCAGCGGCGACGGTGAAGTCATCGAGCTGTTTGTAAAAGTCGGCGACCGTATCGAAGCCGATCAGAGCATCCTGACCCTGGAATCGGACAAGGCGAGCATGGAAATCCCTGCTCCCAAGGCCGGTATCGTCAAGAGCCTGAAGATCAAGCTGGGCGACCGCCTGAAAGAAGGCGACGAACTGCTGGAACTGGAAGCCGAGGGCGCCGCTGCGGCGCCTGAAGCACCGGCCCCTGCTGCAGCTCCTGCTGCGGCCGAAAAACCTGCTGCTCCTGCTGCCGAGGCCCCTGCGGCCCCGGCTGCACCTGCCGCTGCTACCATCCAGGACATTCATGTCCCGGATATCGGCTCGTCGGGCAAAGCTAAAATCATCGAAATCCTGGTCAAGGCCGGCGATACCGTTGAGGCTGATCAATCCTTGATCACTCTCGAGTCCGACAAGGCCAGCATGGAAATTCCATCGCCAGCCGCCGGTGTGGTTGAGAGTATTTCGGTCAAGCTGGATGACGAAGTCGGCACTGGCGACTTTATCCTCAAGCTCAAGGTTCAAGGCGCTGCGGCACCTGCTGCTCCTGCCCAGGCCGCTGCTGCTCCAGCACCGGCAAAAGCTGAAGCACCTGCAGCCCCGGCACCTGCTGCGAAAACCGAGGCTGCTCCTGCCCCGGCCGCCGCGCCTGCGCCAAAAGGTGGCAAGGTTCACGCCGGCCCTGCCGTGCGTCAACTGGCCCGCGAATTCGGCGTCGAGCTGAGTGCAGTCACTCCGAGCGGCCCGCACGGCCGTATCATCAAGGAAGACGTGCAGGCGCACGTCAAAGCCATGATGCAAAAAGCCAAGGAAGCACCGGCCGCCGGCGCAACCGGTGGTGCTGGCATTCCGCCGATCCCTGCTGTCGACTTCAGCCGTTTCGGTGAAGTGGAAGAAGTGGCCATGACCCGCCTGATGCAAATCGGCGCGTCGAGCCTGCACCGCAGCTGGCTGAACATTCCGCACGTGACTCAGTTCGACCAGGCTGACATCACCGAGCTGGAAGCCTTCCGCGTCGCGCAAAAAGCCGTCGCAGAAAAAGCCGGCGTGAAACTGACCGTACTGCCTCTGCTGCTCAAGTCCTGCGCGCACCTGCTCAAGGAAATGCCGGACTTCAACAGCTCGCTGGCGCCAAGCGGCAAAGCGATCATCCGCAAGAAGTACGTCAACATCGGCTTCGCCGTTGACACCCCGGATGGCCTGCTGGTGCCTGTGATCAAGAACGTTGATCAGAAGAGCCTGTTGCAACTGGCTGCTGAAGCCGCTGCACTGGCCGCCAAGGCCCGTGACAAGAAGCTCACCGCAGACGACATGCAAGGCGCGTGCTTCACCATTTCCAGCCTCGGTCACATTGGCGGCACCGGCTTCACGCCAATCGTCAACGCACCGGAAGTGGCTATCCTCGGCGTATCCAAGGCAACCATCCAGCCAGTCTGGGACGGTAAAGCCTTCCAGCCGAAGCTGATGCTGCCACTGTCGCTGTCCTACGATCACCGCGTGATCAACGGCGCTGCTGCTGCACGCTTCACCCAGCGTCTGAGCCAGTTGCTGGGCGACATCCGCACTATCCTGTTGTAAGCCACGCCCCGGCCTTCGTCACTGAAGGCCGGGGTAGCGCACTGTTTTCCGAGCGCCACGCTCGTACCTCAACCCCGCCATTTGGCGGGGCTTTTTTTTGCCTGCGATTTGAAGAGCCCCTCACCCCAACCCTCTCCCGGAGGGAGAGGGAGCTGATTGGCGGTGTTTTGAAGTTGCGTGCGCTTAGGCCCCTCTCACTTTGGGAGAGGGCTAGGGTGAGGGGCTTTTCTGACACTCACTGCCCTTCAAGCACTACACCCAGCGCTGAATCCATGAATGGGTCAACCACCCAACCACTTCTACCGTTAACCAAAGGAATTGAACCACGCGATTGCCATCGCCCAAACATCAGAAAGGATTTCGATGTGATCCCACCCACCGTTGGCCCGATAGTGGGCTTTACCACTTCACAGCACGCGCGCATTTTTGTCCGCGGCGAACTCGACAAAAACAACGCCGTCTTCGCCGGTATCCGGCATCGCAAGGCTGGCGACAGCCAGTGGTCTGCCGGTGTGTTTTCAAGACTGAGCCCTGAGTTCGACATGTCCGATACGCTGGTCTTGAACACTCTGCACAGTGATACCCGCTACGAATACCAGGCTGGCTGGTTCGCCACCGCAAACCCCGGGCACACGACTGAAACCGTCAAGCAGATCCCGCTTCAATGGCCTGCCACGGTATACAGTTTCAAGACCGACTCAACTGCACGCAACCGTACTCGCCGATATGTCGTTGGCTCTTGCCGCTACCTCAGGCTCACGGCAGGCATCCCTTCTGCCCCGCACCTAGGGGACGAAATCTTCGGCAACATCCATGCACTGACCCGCCAGCAAAGCATTGATGCTGTGGTGATGGCCGGCGATCAGGTGTATGTCGATGACCTGAATATTGTGGCCCCGGACCGCGACTACTCCAGCATCACCCGAAAATACCGCGCCGCTTTCACACAACCCCATATCCGCAAGCTAATGGCAGGCACTGCGACCTACATGATCCTCGACGACCATGAAATCGAAGATAACTGGCCAGCCAATCGGGATACCGGAGATAAAACGCTCTACAACAACGCCATGAGAGCTTACGAGGCTTACCAGTGCAGCCATGGCCCGGCCCACGACCTGCTGCCCGACGGGCGCATCAACCGCAACCTGTCCCGCTACTGGTACAGGTTTGCCAACGCTGACATCGACTGGTTCGTCATGGATTGCCGCACCGAGCGCACCCTTACGGGGCGTGACAAACGCATGATCGGCGTCACTCAGGAACAGGCACTGCTCAAATGGCTGATCAACAGCAACGCCAGGGTCAAGTTCATCGTCAGCAGCGTCATGCTTATGCCCGACCAACGGCGCGACAATGACGGCTGGAAGGCCTTTGCGGCGCAGCGCAACCGCATCCTCGAATCCATTCGCAGCAACGCCATCAAGAACGTGGTGTTCGTGTCGGGCGATATTCATGGCTCGCTCTGCTGTCATCTGACCCACGACAAAAGCCCGGACTTTATCGTACACAGCGTGGTGTCCTCACCCCTGTGCAATACCAGACTGCTGCCGTACGCGAACGTCAGAGACCTGCTCGTCAACACCCCCCTGACCAGCGTGGGCACTGGCACTTACTCACTCAAGCTCAACAGTCGAGTGGTCAGCGAAGACAACTTCGTCTGCCTGAGCATTAGCGGCCAACAACTCAAGGTTGATTTTCACAATAAAAAGGGCCGGATTATCGAGTCCGCAACTGTTGAGCTTAAATAAGCTGCAAACCTTGCCGATCGGCCTGCAGGAAATCCCCGACCGGCCGATAAGCCCTTATAGCACTTAGCCTTTATGTTCACTTGTCAGCACGCCGAGCATGATGCAACCTTGCCGTCTACCACAGAGACAGGGTGACAGCCCGTGCGCAATCCGCATTTGTGAAGCGAGTGCCCCAATGAAAAGCCAGCCTGATGCTGCCCCGCGCCTGGCAGCCGAGGTCGTGACCCAGCTCCCCGTACCTTCCAGGCTCGGCATGCTGCGTTTCGAACGGCTTAATGAAGCCAGCTGGGCCATGCTCTATCTCGACCCGCACTGCGAGCGCCAATTCGGCATGCCCGCGGCAGACTTGTGCGCGCTGGTTGGCTCGCCTTACGCCAGTCTGATGGAACCCCGCGCCCGCTATCACCTGCACGATGCAATCGAGCATCAGCTCAGGACCAGCCACCACTACGTTGTGCATTACACCCTGCACACCGCCCTGGGCCCACTGAACCTGATGGAGCTGGGCGAGGCCTACAAACAGCACAATCGACATTTTTTGCGCGGCTATCTGCTGGCCATTGAAGACAGCGCTGCCAGCCCTTCGCCCGCCCCGGTGGCCGAACTTGAAACACAAAACAGCCGCCTGCAGATCGCCCTGGCGCTCAACCAGCGTACCCAGGCGGATCAACTTCAGCATCTAGAGCGCGTGCGTGCCCAGCAGGACTTGATCCTGCGCCTCGCCCGTCATCGCTACAGCCAGCACAATTCGCTGCAAGAAGCCGCCGAGCTGATCACCCGCAGCGCCTGCGATATCTATCAAATCGATGGTGCCAGCCTGTGGAATCTTGAAGGCAACCGGTTGCTGCCTGTTTCGGCGTTCGAACGCGAGACCCAGGCCCATGTCGCGCAAGACATCTTCGATGCCAGCCACTTCCCCGACTACCTGGAAGCCTTGCACACCAGCCGCTCGATCGACGCGCCGAACGCCAGCCGCGACCCGCGCACCCGCGAACTGGTGGCCAGCCTGGGCCGGCACGAAGCCAATGCCATGCTCGACGCAGGTATCCGCATCGACGGTCAGGTGGTGGGCGTCCTGTGCCTGGAGCAGGTCGGCAGAACCCGCGCCTGGCAAGCGGACGAAATCGCCTTCGCCGGCGAGCTGGCCGACCAGTTTGCCCAGGTCATCAACAACCACAACCGCCGCGCTGCCACCAACGCCCTGCACCTGTTCCAGCGCGCCGTCGAACAAAGTGCCAACGCCTTTTTGCTGGTCAACTGCGATGGCGTGGTGGAGTACGTAAACCCCAGCTTTACCGCCATCACCCAATACAGCACCGAGGAAGTCCAGGGCCATAAACTGTCCGAGCTGCCCGCTCTGGAAAACCTCAGCGAACTGCTCTTCGATGCTCACTCCAGTCTGAGCAAAGGCAACAGCTGGCAGGGTGAATTCAAGAGCCGACGCAAAAACCTGGAACCCTACTGGGGGCAGATGTCGATTTCCAAGGTGTATGGCGACAACCGTGAGCTGACCCACTACATCGGTATTTATGAAGACATCACCGAGGCCAAGCTGGCGCAGCAGCGCATCGAACGCCTGGCCTACACCGACAACCTGACCAACCTGGGCAACCGCCCGGCCTTTATCCGCAACCTCGATGAACGCTTCGCCCGCAACAGCAACACGCCGGTGTGCCTGTTGCTGGTGGACATCGACAACTTCAAGCGCATCAATGACAGCCTTGGCCACCAGACCGGCGACAAGCTGCTGATCAGCCTGGCCCGGCGCCTGCGCAACAGCCTGAGCGCCAGCGATGGGCTGGCGCGCTTTGCCAGTAACGAATTCGCGGTATTGCTGGACGATACTGACCTGACGACCGGACAGCAAATTGCCAGCCAGTTGCTGATGACCCTCGACAAGCCGATGTTCGTCGATAACCAGCTGATCAGCGTCACCGGCTCGGTCGGGGTAGCCTGTGCGCCCTTGCATGGCCGGGATCCGCAAACCCTGATGCGCAACGCAGGCCTGGCGCTGCACAAGGCCAAGGCCTGCGGCAAGCACCAGGTGCAGGTGTTTACCGAAGCCCTGAATGCCGAAGCCAGCTACAAACTGTTTGTCGAAAACAACCTGCGCCGCGCCCTGACCCAGAACGAACTTGAGGTGTTCTACCAGCCCAAGCTGTGCCTGCGTACCGGACGACTGCTGGGCATGGAAGCCCTGCTGCGCTGGAACCACCCTAAAAACGGCATGATCCGCCCCGATCAGTTCATCAGCGTGGCCGAAGAAACCGGGCTGATCATCCCTATCGGCAAATGGGTCGCCCGCCAGGCCTGCCGGATGAGCCGGCAACTGAGCCTGGCCGGGCTGGGCAGTCTGCAAGTAGCGATCAACGTGTCGCCCAAGCAGTTTTCCGACCCGGACCTGGTTGCCTCGATTGCCAGTATCCTCAAGGAAGAACAGTTACCGGCTGCGCTGCTGGAGCTGGAGCTGACCGAAGGCTTGCTGCTGGAAGCCACCGACGACACCCGCCTGCAACTCGACCAACTGAAAAAACTGGGCCTGACCCTGGCCATGGACGATTTCGGCACCGGCTACTCATCGCTCAGCTACTTGAAAAAATTTCCGATCGACATCATCAAGATCGACCGCAGCTTTATCAAAGACATCCCCGACAACCAGAACGACATGGAAATCACCTCCGCCGTGATTGCCATGGCCCACAACCTCAAGCTCAAAGTGGTTGCCGAGGGCATTGAAACCGCTGCACAGTTGGCATTCCTGCGCCGCCATCGCTGTGATGTAGGCCAGGGTTATCTGTTCGACCGACCTATCCCCGGCAGCGAACTGATAGAAAAACTCAAACGCTACCCGCGTGGCCCACTGGCCTGACAGCGCCGTAACACTCGGGCACACTAGCAGCCTGACTTCCTACACTCTGACTGAGAGGACATGAAACATGGTCTTGCGCTCGGAAATCCTGGTGAATAAAAACGTGCTACCCACTAAAGAACAAGCCCTGCCCGGCCGTGACACTCACGTACAACTGCCGGAAACCCACTACGTCACCGGCCAGCCGCTACTGGGCCCGTTCCCGATGAACGTGGACTTCGCGATTTTTGGCCTGGGTTGCTTCTGGGGCGCAGAACGCAAGTTCTGGGAGCGCGAAGGCGTAGTCAGCACCGTAGTGGGCTATGCGGGCGGCTACACGCCGAACCCGACCTACGAAGAAGTCTGCTCGGGCCTGACCGGCCATACCGAAGTGGTGCTGGTGGTCTACGAACCGGAAGTGGTCAGCTACAAGCAATTGCTGGCCATGTTCTGGGAACTGCACAACCCCACCCAGGGCATGCGCCAGGGTAACGACATCGGCACCCAGTACCGCTCGGTGATCTACTGCACCACCCCTGAACAGCTTGAGCAGGCACTGGAAAGCAAGAAGGTGTTCCAGGCGGAACTGGACAAGGCCGGGCTGGGCACCATCACCACTGAAATCGACCAGGCGCCAACGGTGTACTTCGCCGAGGCATACCACCAGCAGTACCTGGCGAAAAACCCGCAGGGTTATTGCGGTATCGGCGGCACCGGTGTGACCTGCCCGATTTGATGTAGCACAAAAAACGGTGGGAGCGGGCTTGCTCGCGATGCAAGCGACTCGGTGTTTCTGTTACACCGCATCGCCTCGATCGCGAGCAAGCCCGCTCTCACATTGGTTTTCAGCTATTTTCCGCAATCAACCATTCCATCTGCCAGCCACCCTGGGTTTGACCCAGTTTTTTGGCCAGCCACGGCAACAGTTCGCGCAGCTCTTCTTCGAGACCCCAAGGCGGGTTGGCGATCGCCAGGCCCGAACCATTGAGGCTGTTGGGCGTATCCAGCGGATGCACGAACAACTCCACCTGCAGCAACTTCGGTGCACCTGAACCTGCCAGGTCCTGATAGAAACGACGCAACTGGCGCTTGTCCTTGATCGGATACCAGATCGCTACAACGGTCTGGCGCATGCGACTGATCGCGTCTTTCAACGATTCGGCGCAGCGCTTCATTTCGTCGAGTTTCTCGAACGGCGGGTCGATCAGCATCAAGCCACGCTTCTCAGCCACCGGCAGCAAAGCACGCGGCACATGCCAGCCTTCGCCCAAATGCACCGCTACGCGGCGATCACCCTTCATGTTGTCTTTGAGCAATACGCCGTCTTCGGGGTGTTTCTCGTTCAACAGCACACGGTCCTGGGAACGGGTCAGGCGTCGCGCCCACTCCGGCGAGCCCGGGTAATAGCGCAACTCGCCATCCGGGTTCATCTTGTGCAGTACTTGCATGTAGTCATCAGTCACTGCAGGCAGGTCTTTCTGCCCCCACAACCGTGCAATGCCTTCAAGGTACTCGCCCGTGCGGTTGGCCTGATCGCCCTTGAGGTCGTACAGACCAATACCGGCGTGGGTATCGAGATAGGCAAAAGGCTGCTCTTTGCGCGACATCAGGGCGATGAGGCGGGTCAAGACGATATGTTTGAAGACGTCGGCGTGGTTGCCGGCGTGGAAGGCGTGACGATAGTTCATGGTTGCTCCTGCGCAGGAGGCGAAGTTTACCTTGTACGCAACCTGACGTCAGGTCGCGGGCGTTTTTTCCGAGATACGGTGAGCAACACCCAGGCAAAAAAAAACGGCCCGTCTCACCTGGAGACGGGCCGTTTCTGAACACTTCAAGGTCAGCGCAAGCGCTTCTCTGATCAGCTGTTTTGCTGGAAGTCTTTTTCAGCAGCGTCGAAACGCTCGATCATGCCTTTGCTTGGGCCTTTGCCCGCAAGGCTTGCCAGCACAATGGCCAGGCTGCCCAGGATAAAGCCCGGGATGATTTCGTACAGGCCAAACAAGGCGAAATGCTTCCACACGATCACGGTAATGGCACCGACCAGAATACCGGCCAATGCACCATTACGGGTCATGCCTTTCCACAGTACAGAGATCAGTACTACTGGACCGAACGCAGCACCGAAACCTGCCCACGCGTAGCTCACCAGACCCAGCACACGGTTCTCCGGGTTGGAGGCCAGTGCAATGGCGATCAGTGCAACCACCAGCACCATGATCCGGCCAACCCATACCAGTTCCAGCTGGGAGGCATTTTTACGCAGGAAGGACTTGTAGAAGTCTTCGGTCAGGGCACTGGAGCACACCAGCAACTGGCAGCTCAGGGTACTCATGACCGCAGCCAGAATGGCCGACAGCAGCACACCGGCAATCCACGGGTTGAACAGCAGCTTGGCCAGTTCAATGAATACGCGCTCTGGGTTTTCGGTCACCGGCCCGGCCACTTCAGGGTGTGCCGAGAAGTAAGCGATACCGAAAAAGCCTACAGCGACCGTACCGGCCAGGCACAGGATCATCCAGGTCATGGAGATGCGACGCGCCTTGGCGATCGACTTGACCGAATCAGCGGCCATGAAACGCGCCAGAATGTGCGGTTGACCGAAGTAACCCAGACCCCAGCCCATCAGCGAGATGATGCCGATGAAGGACGTGCCCTTGAGCATGTCGAAGTTGCTTGGGTCGTTGGCCTCGATGGCCAGGAACGTGGTGTCTACGCCACCCGTGGCCAGCAGCACGATGATAGGCGTCAGGATCAGCGCGAAGATCATCAGGGTGGCTTGAACCGTGTCGGTCCAGCTCACTGCCAGGAACCCACCGATAAAGGTATAGGCGATGGTCGCCGCAGCACCGGCCCACAAGGCGGATTCGTAAGACATGCCGAAGGTGCTTTCGAACAGGCGGGCGCCGGCCACAATGCCGGAAGCGCAGTAGATGGTGAAGAACACCAGAATCACGATGGCCGAGATGATCCGCAGCAAACCGCTTTTGTCTTCAAAACGGCTGGAGAAGTAATCCGGCAAGGTCAGCGCATCACCGTTGTGCTCGGTCTGTACCCGCAGGCGACCGGCAACAAACAGCCAGTTCAGGTAAGCGCCGGTCACCAGACCGATGGCGATCCAGCTTTCCGACAAGCCGGACATGTAGATCGCACCCGGCAAACCCATCAACAACCAGCCGCTCATGTCGGAGGCACCGGCGGACAATGCAGTGACAACGCTGCCCAGGCTACGGCCACCGAGAATATAGTCAGAAAGGTTGTTGGTGGAGCGATAAGCCATCAGGCCAATCAGCACCATTGCCGCAATATAGATCACGAACGTGATCAGGGTTGGGTTACTAACACTCATTGATAAAGCCCTGGCATTGTTTTTATGTTTAGCGGCGGTCTGGCCGTACGCTCACAAACGTCCTGTTTGAGACGATTAACCCTGCCGCGCATTTATGACTGATGTTTCCCCAGGAAATCCATCAGCCGATGAACCAATCTTCTGTAGGAGGTTGCACCTTGGGCGCGAATGCTATGCAACAAAGCAAATCGGGTGCAACCAGTTTCTGCGAGCCAAGTTGCACCTTGTCGCCTTTTCGTCTCAATTCGGAGTTTTTGCGCCTTTTCGGAGCAAAGACCCTACCAAACCAAACAGAAAGCACCACACCAGGGCACTGATTTCACCCCGCCTGAATATTCCTGACGAAGCGTCGACCAATCCACAAAAAAACGGGTTGCACCTAGTTGCACCCGTTTCGGCGCAGCGCTAATCTTGCCGCCAGCTGCTGCCACGCAAATGTGGCACCCATGAGGATAAAAAAATGGCTACCACCACCCTTGGGGTCAAACTTGATGACCCGACCCGCGAGCGCCTCAAGGCCGCCGCGACCTCGATTGATCGCACGCCACACTGGCTGATCAAGCAGGCAATCTTCAATTACCTGGAAAAACTCGAGGGTGGTGCAACCCTGACCGAGTTGAGCGGTATCCCTGGTTCTGCCAGCGATGACGCCTACGAAGTACAAACCGACCACGCGCATCAATGCTTCCTGGAGTTCGCAGAAAGCATCCTGCCGCAGTCCGTACTGCGCGCTGCCATTACTTCGGCGTACCGTCGCCCGGAACCCGAAGTGGTGCCCATGTTGCTGGAGCAGGCGCGACTGCCAGCCCCTATGGCCGAAGCCACGCAAACCCTGGCAGCCTCGATTGCCGAAAAATTGCGCAACCAGAAGAGCGCCGGCGGCCGTGCCGGTATCGTGCAGGGCTTGCTGCAGGAGTTTTCCCTGTCGTCCCAGGAGGGCGTGGCCCTGATGTGCCTGGCTGAGGCGCTGCTGCGTATCCCGGACAAAGGCACCCGCGACGCCCTTATTCGCGACAAGATCAGCACTGGCAACTGGCACCCGCACCTGGGCAACAGCCCGTCGCTGTTCGTCAACGCTGCGACCTGGGGTCTGTTGCTGACCGGCAAGCTGGTGTCGACGCACAACGAAGCAGGCCTGACCTCCTCCCTGAGCCGCATTATCGGCAAGAG
Source organism: Pseudomonas bubulae (assembly GCF_900618535.1). GTDB lineage: Bacteria > Pseudomonadota > Gammaproteobacteria > Pseudomonadales > Pseudomonadaceae > Aquipseudomonas > Aquipseudomonas bubulae. The sequence continues at coordinate 267,449 of NZ_UYJA01000005.1, forward strand.
CGGCGAGCCGATGATCCGCAAGGGCGTCGACATGGCCATGCGCCTGATGGGCGAGCAGTTTGTCACCGGCGAAACCATCGCCGAAGCCCTGGCCAACGCCACGCGCTTTGAAGCCAAGGGCTTCCGTTATTCCTACGACATGCTCGGCGAAGCCGCACTCACCGAACATGACGCACAAAAGTACCTCGCGTCCTACGAGCAAGCCATCCACTCGATTGGCAAAGCCTCCCACGGTCGCGGCATCTATGAAGGCCCGGGCATTTCCATCAAGCTGTCGGCCCTGCACCCGCGCTACAGCCGCGCCCAGTACGAACGCGTGATGGACGAACTGTACCCGCGCCTGTTGTCGCTGACCTTGCTGGCCAAGAAGTATGACATCGGTCTCAATATCGACGCCGAAGAAGCAGACCGCCTGGAAATCTCTCTCGACCTGCTCGAGCGCCTGTGCTTCGAGCCGCAGCTGGCTGGCTGGAACGGCATCGGCTTCGTGATTCAGGCTTACCAGAAGCGCTGCCCGTATGTGATCGACTACGTGATCGACCTGGCTCGCCGCAGTCGTCATCGCCTGATGATCCGCCTGGTGAAGGGCGCGTACTGGGACAGCGAAATCAAACGCGCCCAAGTCGAAGGCCTGGAAGGCTATCCGGTCTACACCCGCAAGGTGTACACCGACGTGTCCTACCTCGCTTGTGCGAAAAAGCTGCTGGCCGTACCAGAAGCCATCTACCCGCAATTCGCCACCCACAACGCCCAGACGCTGTCGGCGATTTATCACATTGCCGGTCAAAACTACTACCCGGGTCAGTACGAGTTCCAGTGCCTGCACGGCATGGGTGAACCCCTCTACGAACAGGTTGTAGGCAAGGTTGCCGAAGGCAAGCTGAACCGTCCGTGCCGTGTGTACGCCCCAGTGGGTACCCACGAAACACTGCTGGCTTACCTGGTGCGACGCCTGCTGGAAAACGGCGCGAACACCTCGTTCGTTAACCGTATCGCCGACCACACTATCGCAATCCACGAGTTGGTGGCCGATCCAGTCAGCCAGATTGAACAAATGGCCACGACCGAAGGCGGCTTCGGCTTGCCGCACCCGCGCATCCCGTTGCCGCGTGATCTGTATGGCAGCGAACGCGCCAACTCCAGCGGCATCGACATGTCCAACGAACACCGTTTGGCGTCGCTGTCCTGCGCCTTGCTGGCCACGGCCCATAACGACTGGAAAGCCGCGCCGATGCTCGGTTGTGACTCCAGCAACGAAGCCCCGGCGGCGGTGCTCAACCCGGCCGACCTGCGTGATGTGGTGGGTCATGTACAAGAAGCCACCGTTGAAGACGCCGATAACGCTATCCAGTGTGCCCTGAGCGCCGCACCGATCTGGCAGGCCACCCCGCCCGCCGAGCGCGCTGCGATCCTGGAGCGCGCCGCCGACCTGATGGAAGGCGAGATCCAGCCACTGATGGGCCTGCTGGCCCGTGAAGCTGGCAAGACCTTCGCCAACGCTATCGCCGAAGTGCGCGAAGCAGTGGACTTCCTGCGCTACTACGCGGTGCAGGCCCGTAACGACTTCACCAACGATGCCCACCGCCCGCTGGGCCCGGTGGTCTGCATCAGCCCGTGGAACTTCCCGCTGGCCATCTTCAGCGGCCAGGTGGCTGCAGCATTGGCTGCCGGTAACCCGGTACTGGCCAAGCCTGCCGAGCAAACCCCGCTGGTTGCCGCACAAGCCGTACGCATCCTGCTCGAAGCCGGCATCCCGCAAGGCGTGCTGCAATTGCTGCCTGGCCGCGGCGAAACCGTCGGCGCACGCCTGGTGGGTGATGATCGCGTCAAAGGCGTGATGTTCACCGGCTCCACCGAAGTGGCCCGCCTGCTGCAACGCAATATTGCCGGTCGCCTGGATGCCCAGGGCCGCCCTATCCCGCTGATCGCCGAAACTGGCGGCCAGAACGCCATGATCGTCGACTCTTCGGCCCTGACCGAGCAAGTGGTTATCGACGTGGTGTCTTCGGCCTTCGACAGCGCCGGTCAACGTTGCTCGGCACTGCGGGTACTGTGCCTGCAAGAGGACTCGGCAGATCGCGTCATCGAAATGCTCAAAGGTGCCATGGCCGAATCGCGCATGGGCAACCCCGAGCGCTTGAACGTGGACATCGGCCCGGTGATCGACGCCGAAGCCAAGGCCGGGATCGAGCAGCATATCCAGGGCATGCGCGACAAGGGCCGCTCTGTGTACCAGATGGCCATCGCCGATAGCGAAGAATGTAAACGCGGCACCTTTGTCATGCCGACCCTGATTGAACTGGAAAGCTTTGACGAGCTGGAACGCGAGATCTTCGGGCCGGTGCTGCACGTGGTGCGCTACAAGCGCAAAGACATCGACCAGTTGATCGCACAGATCAACGCTTCGGGTTATGGCCTGACACTGGGCGTGCATACCCGTATCGACGAAACCATTGCCAAGGTGGTCAACAACGTCAACGCCGGTAACGTCTACGTCAACCGCAACATCGTTGGTGCAGTGGTCGGCGTGCAACCGTTCGGCGGTGAAGGCCTGTCGGGTACCGGCCCGAAAGCCGGTGGCCCGCTGTACCTGTACCGCCTGCTGTCGACCCGCCCGGGCAATGCAATCGAGCAATCGTTCGCCAAGGTCGATGCCGTGACCGCACCGGACACCCAGGCCCGCGAGGCCATGAGCAAACCGCTCAGCGCCCTGCAAGCCTGGGCAACCAGCAACCAGCAACCAGCACTGGCCGAGCTGTGCACCGAGTACGCTGCACACTCGCAAAGTGGCATCACGCGCCTGCTCAACGGCCCGACCGGCGAACGCAACAGCTACGCCATTCTGCCGCGTGAACATGTGCTGTGCCTGGCTGAAGTTGAAAGCGACCTGCTGACCCAACTGGCTGCCGTTCTGGCCGTGGGCAGCTCGGCGGTACTGCCGCAAAGTGAACTGGCCAAGGCCCTGCTGGCCCGCCTGCCTGCAGAGGTGCAGCCACGCATCACACTGGTCGCGGACTGGACCAAGGACGAAGTGATCTTCGACGCCGTCCTGCACCACGGCGACTGTGACCAGTTGCGTGACGTGTGCCAGCAAGTGGCACAACGCGCAGGCGCCATCGTTGGCGTACAGGGCCTGTCCCAGGGCGAAACCAATATCGCCCTGGAACGCCTGGTGATCGAGCGCGCACTGAGCGTCAACACCGCTGCTGCGGGTGGCAACGCAAGCCTGATGACCATCGGTTGAGGATGTGATCGGGCAATAAAAAACCGGGCACCCGAAAGGGTTGCCCGGTTTTTTTACGCCATGAACTCAACGTTGGCTCATGAATTCCATATAGCCAACGATGGCCATCAACAACGTGCCGGCCACCATCCAGGCAAAATTAGCGCAGCTCAGGGCCTTGTTGACGCTGCCCTGCGGGTCACCCGCCAGCATATTGATTGCGCGCTGGGCCGCCACCAGCATTGCACAACAACCGGTGATCAGTACTGCATTGGTGAACAACACATAGACCGCATCCGCGGGCCGGGTAAACAGCGTGGACACCAGCACCGAGAACATGACCAGCAGCATAATGAGCAGGCCTCTGGTCTCGGGTTGCCAAAAATAGCAGCGCCCTGTCCTGTCGAGGCCGTTCTGAACCACTTCAAACAGCGGCAGGATAAAAAATGGCCAGAGCGCAGCGCGCAGCAACGGCGCGATCGGCGCCCCGGTTTCCGCTTTGTAGGACGCCCAGTTGCGATATGACCAATAGACCATGTACCCGCCTGCCGTAAGCCCATACAGCAGCAGAAACTTGCTGACAGACACGACATAAAGGTTGATTCGTTTGTCGTCACACCACGGTGTTGTCTTCGATAGCCTGTTGCCAGCCTCAGTAGCAGGGTTCATGTCATGTCCGTGCGCAAGTGGGAGGCCGCAGTACACACAATTTACCTAATATAAAAATGCAGTGAAAATCCCATTTTTTTGTAAGAAAGGCCTTCAGTCCTACTCGACAGGCCCAAACACCTCCAGGGTGTAATCCATTCAAAACCTTTTTTGACAGCCCGCCAATGGCGCAGGTTAGAATCGATGGCACGCAGGCTGCATGCCAGGTCTGCGCCCTGTCTTTTTTAGCTTTCTGGAGTACTGCCTTTGAATGCGACGACCATCAACAGCCTGTTCTTGATCGGCGCGTTGCTGGTAGGCGCAAGCATCCTGGTAAGTTCTCTGTCCTCGCGCCTGGGCATCCCGATACTGGTCATCATCCTTGCGGTGGGCATGACCGCAGGTGTCGATGGCGGCGGCATCATTTTTGACAACTACCCCACGGCCTATCTGGTGGGCAACCTCGCCCTGGCGGTGATTTTGCTCGACGGCGGCTTGCGCACCCGGGTTTCCAGTTTTCGCGTGGCGTTATGGCCCGCGTTATCGCTGGCCACGGTGGGGGTGATGATCACCACGGGGCTGACCGGGCTGATGGCCGCCTGGCTGTTTAATCTCAACTTGATCCAGGGTCTGCTGGTTGGCGCCATTGTCGGCTCCACCGATGCCGCCGCAGTGTTCTCGCTGCTGGGTGGCAAAGGCCTGAACGAGCGGGTTTCAGCCAGCCTCGAAATCGAGTCCGGCAGCAACGACCCGATGGCGGTATTCCTCACCGTCACCCTGATCGACATGCTCGCCAGCGGTGAAACAGGCCTGCACTGGAGCCTGTTGCTCAACCTGGTGCGTGAATTTGCCATCGGCGGCACGGTCGGTCTGGCAGGCGGCTGGCTAATGCTGCAAATGGTCAACCGTATCAACCTGGCCAACGGCCTGTACCCGATTCTGGTGATCGCAGGCGGGCTGGTGGTCTTTTCCCTGACCAACGCCCTGCACGGCAGCGGCTTTCTCGCGGTCTACCTGTGCGGCCTGGTGATTGGCAACAGTCCGATCCGCAGCCGTCATGGCATTTTGCATATGCTCGACGGCATGGCCTGGCTGGCCCAGATTGGCATGTTCCTGGTGCTGGGCTTGCTGGTCACGCCACACGACCTGTTGCCCATCGCCATTCCAGCACTGGCACTGGCCCTGTGGATGATTCTGTTTGCCCGCCCGCTGTCAGTGGTAGTGGGGCTGCTACCTTTCAAAGCCTTCCATGGACGCGAAAAAGCCTTTATCTCATGGGTAGGCCTGCGCGGTGCGGTGCCGATCATTCTGGCGGTGTTCCCGTTGATGGCCGGGCTGCCCAATGCGCAGCTGTATTTCAACCTGGCATTCTTTATCGTGCTGGTATCTCTTCTGGTGCAAGGCACCAGCCTGCCGTGGGTCGCCAAGCTGCTCAAGGTGACCGTACCGCCTGATCTGGCCCCCGTGTCCCGTTCAGCCCTTGAAGTGCATGTCACCAGCGAGTGGGAACTCTTTGTTTATCGCCTCGACGCACAAAACTGGTGCATCGGTGCGGCCCTGCGTGAACTGAAAATGCCCGACGGCACCCGTATCGCCGCCCTGTTTCGCGATAAAAAACTGCTCCATCCGTCGGGTAGTACCACGCTTGAAGTGGGTGACCTGCTCTGCGTCATCGGCCACGAACACGACTTGCCTGCCTTGGGCAAACTGTTCAGCCAGCCCCCGAGCCGTGGCCTGGACCTGCGTTTCTTCGGCGACTTCGTGCTCGAAGGCGACGCCCAGCTGGGCGCTGTGGCCGCCTTGTACGGCCTGAAGCTGGACGGCATCGACCCGAACACCTCACTGAGCAGCTTCATTGCCCACAAGGTCGGCGGCGCGCCGGTGGTCGGCGACCAGGTGGAGTGGAACAACACCATCTGGACGGTTGCGATGATGGAAGGGAACAAGATCGCCAAAGTGGGCGTCAGATTCCCCGAAGGAAGTGCACCGGGCCCGGGGCTGTTCCTCTAAACTCCAACTTTCCGCCCTTGTCTGACCGGTATCTATGCCAACTCTGCGCACGTTCATCGCCACCGTCCTGCTCGGCCTGAGCCTTTGTGTCGGCACGCTTCAGGCTGCCGACCCGCCTACCGCCGAAGCGGTGCAGCAAAGCCTGGACAAAATTGCCGAGCGCAAACTGCCGGACGCCGACCAAAAAGCCCTGCAGGCGGTGCTCCAGCAGACCCTGACCCTGCTCGACAGCAAAGCCGATTACGAACAGCGCCTGAACGACGTCAAACAACAGATCAACGATGCCCCTCGCCAGACTGCCGAAAACCAGCGCGAACTGGCCAAAATCAAGGCCAGCAAACCCATACCCGTAGCCCAGCGCTACAGCGAGCTGTCCGTGCAGCAGCTGGAACAACTGCTGGCGGAACGCACCACGCAACAGGGCGAGCTGCAAAAAGCCCTGGCTATCGCCAACAGCCAAAGCATTGCCGCGCAGACCCGACCCGAGCGGGCCCAGGCCGAGATCAGCAACAGCCAGACCCGTATCCAGCAGATCAACACCACCCTGAAAACAGGACGCGACAATGGCAAGTTGCTTACCCCCGATCAGCGCAACCAGCTCAACGCCGAAGCCGCCTCGCTTAACGCACTGATTGCCCTGCGCCGCCAGGAACTGGCTGGCAACAGCCTGTTGCAAGATCTGAGCGGCAGCCAGCACGACCTGCTGCTGGAAAAAACCACGCGCCAGGACCAGGAAATCCAGGACCTGCAAACCCTGATCAATCAAAAGCGCCTGGCCCAGTCGCAGCAGACCGTGACCGAGCAATCCATCGAGGCGAAAAAGTCCGGCAGCAGCAGCCTGCTGGCGACCGAAAGCGCGATCAACCTCAAGCTCTCCGACTACCTGTTGCGCAGCACCGATCGCCTCAACGAGGTGACCCAGCAGAATCTGCAAACAAAGCAACAACTGGACAACGTTACCCAGAGCGACCAGGCCCTGGATGAGCAGATCAACGTGCTCAAGGGCAGTTTGTTGCTGTCCAAGATACTTTATAAGCAGAAGCAAGCCCTGCCGCGCCTGCAAAAAATGGACAAGAATCTGGCAGACGAAATCGCCGATATCCGTCTGTACCAGTTTGAAATCAACCAGCAGCGCGAGTTGATCAGCAACCCCACGACTTACGTCGACAACCTGCTGTCCACCCAACCTGCCGACCAGGTCACACCGCAACTGCGCAAAACCCTGCTCGAACTGGTCAACACCCGCAGCGATCTGCTGGACCGCCTGAACCGCGAACTAAGCTCACTGCTCAACGAATCGATCACCCTGCAACTGAACCAGAAACAACTGCTCAGCACCGCCCAAAGCCTGCGCGCCACGCTGGATGAGCAAATGTTCTGGATCCCCAGCAACAAGCCGCTGGATCTGGAATGGCTGGAAACCGCACCGCGCCAGCTTGAGCAGCAAATCACCACCCTGCCCTGGGGTTCCAGCGTCAGTGAACTGGCAGAAGGCCTGGTGCAACGTCCCCTGCTGTTCTTGCCGTTTTTGCTGGTGGTCGTGGCGCTGCTGTGGAAACGTCGCTACCTCTACAGCAAATTGAACAAGATCCATCAGGACATCGGTCACTTCAAGCGTGACAGCCAATGGCACACGCCGCTGGCAATATTGATCAACATCTTGCTGGCGATGCCCATTTCATTGGCGCTGGCCTTGTGCGGCTACGCCTTGCAAACCGATGCCCGGGGCATGAATGCCAATACGGGCGCGGCGTTGATTCAGATGGCCGAGGCCTGGCTGGTGTTCTACACCGCTTACCGGATTCTGGCGCCGGGTGGCGTGGCCGAACTGCATTTTCGCTGGGAAAAACCGTTGGTCGCGTTCTTGCAGAACTGGATCCGCAAACTCGGTTTTGTGGTCCTGGCCCTTGTGGCCGTCGTCGCCTTTGCCGAGCAACAACCGGCTGCGCTGGCCGACGATGTCCTGGGTATTCTGGTGGTGCTCAGTTGCTATGCGGCCATGGCCTGGCTGCTCTGCCGCCTGTTGCTCAACGACTTTGAAACAGCAACAAAAGCCTATCGCCTGCGCAAGTTGCTCGGTTTTGCCTTCGCCCTGCTGCCGCTGGCGCTGTTTGTGGCGGTGTGTTTTGGCTACTACTACACCGCGCTCAAGCTCAGCGACCGCCTGATCAATACCCTCTATCTGCTGATGCTCTGGCTGGTTGTCGAAGCGGCGTTTGTCCGTGGCCTGGCAGTAGCGGCACGGCGCCTGGCCTACCAGCGTGCACTGGCCAAACGCCAGGCCGCCAAGGAAGCAGGCGAAGGCAACGATACGATTATCGAAGAGCCGACCCTGGACATCGAACAGGTCAACCAACAGTCCCTGCGCCTGATCCGCCTGGCCCTGCTGGCTGGCTTTATCGGCATTCTGTACTGGGTGTGGGCTGACTTGATCTCGGTTTTTTCCTACCTGGACAACATCACCCTCTACGAATATACCAGCGGTACCGGCGCCAATATGAGCATGGTGCCCATCAGCATCGGCGACGTGATAGGTGCGCTGGTCATCATCGGCATCAGCATCGCGCTGGCGCGTAACTTGCCCGGCCTGCTGGAGGTGCTGGTGCTGTCGCGCCTTGATCTGGGCCAGGGCAGTGCTTACGCAACTACGACCCTGCTGACCTACGTGATCATCGGCGTAGGCTTTGTCTCCACCCTGTCAACACTGGGCGTGAGCTGGGACAAGTTGCAATGGCTGGTTGCGGCACTGTCGGTAGGCCTGGGCTTCGGCATGCAGGAAATCTTCGCCAACTTTATTTCCGGGATCATGATCCTGTTCGAACGCCCGGTACGGATCGGCGACACCATCACCATCGGCAATCTGTCAGGCACCGTGAGCAAGATCCGCATCCGGGCCACCACCATCACCGACTTCGACCGCAAAGACATCATCGTCCCGAACAAGACCTTTATTACCGGGCAACTGATCAACTGGTCGCTTACGGACACCATCACCCGTGTGACCCTGAAGCTGGGCGTCGATTACGGCTCCGACCTCGACCTGGTCAAGCAGTTGCTGCTCAAGGCTGCGCAAGAGAACCCGCGGGTGCTCAAAGACCCGGAGCCCCATGTGTACTTCCTCAACTTCGGCCAAAGCACCCTCGACCACGAACTGCGCATGCACGTACGCGACCTGGGCGACCGCAACCCGGTGATCGACGAGGTCAACCGCTTTATCAACCGCGAGTTCAAGAACCACCACATCAACATCTCCTTCCAGCAGATGGAGGTGTACCTCAAGAACCTGCAGGGGCAAGAATACAAACTGGTGCCCGTTGGGCCGGAAGTCCCGCCCGAGCCGACACCACCACCGCAAAAGCCGCAGTTGGGCAAGCTCGACTGACGCAAGTCCGATGCAACCTCTGTGGGAGCTGGCTTGCCTGCGATGCAAACGAATCGGTTTAACCAACCAAGCCCGTTGATGCCATCGCGGGCAAGCCCGCTGCCACGATCCGCCACTGTTCACTGGAGACGGTCATTGAAAGCCCTCGACGAACTGACTTTTGATAACCGCTTTGCCCGCCTGGGTGATGCCTTCTCGACCCATGTGCTGCCTGAGCCCATCGACGCACCGCGTGTTGTGGTCGCCAGCGACGCCGCCCTGGCACTGCTCGACCTCGACCCCGCTGTCACCCAAGACCCTGTATTTGCGCAACTGTTTGGTGGCCATACCCTGTGGGCCAACGCCGAGCCTCGGGCGATGGTCTATTCCGGTCATCAGTTCGGTTCTTACAATCCGCAACTGGGCGATGGCCGCGGGTTACTGCTGGGTGAGGTGTATAACGACGCGGGCGAGCACTGGGACCTGCACCTCAAGGGCGCCGGCATGACCCCTTATTCGCGCATGGGTGATGGCCGCGCCGTACTGCGCTCCTCGATCCGCGAGTTTCTCGCCAGCGAGGCACTGCATGCACTGGGCATCCCCAGCAGCCGAGCCCTGTGTGTGATCGCCTCCGACACCCCGGTGTGGCGCGAAACCCAGGAGCGCGCCGCCATGGTGCTGCGCCTGGCACCCAGCCATATACGCTTCGGGCACTTCGAGTATTTCTACTACACCAAGCGCCCCGAGCAGCAAAAGCTACTGGGTGAGCATGTGCTGGCGATGCACTTCCCCGAGTGCCTGGAGCAACCCGAACCCTATCTGGCCATGTTTCGCGAAATCGTCGAACGCAACGCTGAACTGATCGCCAAGTGGCAGGCCTACGGGTTTTGTCACGGTGTAATGAACACCGACAACATGTCGATCCTGGGCATCACCTTTGACTTCGGTCCGTTCGCCTTCCTCGACGACTTCGACGCCAACTTCATCTGCAACCATTCCGACCATGAAGGGCGTTACTCCTTCAGCAACCAGGTGCCGATCGGCCAGTGGAATCTGAGTGCCCTGGCCCAGGCATTGACGCCGTTTATCAGCGTTGAAGCCTTGCGCGAAACCCTGGGGCTTTTTTTGCCGCTGTACCAGGCCCACTACCTCGACCTGATGCGCCGCCGGTTGGGTCTGACCAGTGCCGAAGACACCGATCAACACCTGGTCGAAACCTTGCTGCAAAAGATGCAAGGCAGCAGCGTCGACTACAACCTGTTTTTCCGGCGCCTGGGGGACCTCCCGGCAGAACAGGCGGTAGCACGGCTGCGAGACGAATTTGTCGATCTCAAGGGTTTTGACGAATGGGCCGCGCAGTACGTGGCCCGGGTTGCCCGAGACGGCGCAAGCGATGAAAGCGTCCGGCGTGAGCGCATGCACGCGGTCAACCCGCTGTATATCCTGCGCAACTACCTGGCACAAAAGGCCATCGATGCGGCCGAGGCCGGGGATTACAGCGAAGTGCAACGCTTGCACACGGTACTGACCCAACCGTTCACCGAACAACCGGGCATGGAAGGCTACGCCGAACGCCCGCCGGAGTGGGGCAAGCATCTGGAAATCAGCTGCTCGTCGTGATGCAAAACCGGTAAATATACTGTTGCCGGTTTTGCCCGCTCCCACAGAACCGAGGCCGGTCGCCAGTCGTCGGCCCACAAACCAGCCACAGCGTGGCGCACGCCGTAAGCCTCAGATAAACATATCCACAGGCACTTTGAAGTAATCGGCCAGCCAACGAATCTGCCGTACGTTGAGCTGGCGTTTACCGCTGAGGATTTCGGACACCACAGACTGGGTGCCGACACCTGGCAAATCGCTTTGCGTCAGCCCGTGTTCCTGCATCACCGAGCGCAGCACATCGACGCCGCTGACCTTGGGCATCGGTCGATGCTCTAGGTCGTAAGCCTCAACCCAGTCACCGATGATGTCCACCAGGCTCATCAAGGGGTTGGTCTCATCATCGCCTATCAAGTCGATCAACGTATCAAGGGCGGCGACCAGCCCGTCGTAATCGGCTTCGTTTTTCGGTTTGCGCAGCAGCGGCGCCACGAATTGCCAATGCTCTGCTGCCTGTTCGACCAATGCGTTCATGGTGCTGATTCCTTCCATTTGCCCTTGTCATAGTCACGGTGATCCAGCACATGACGGATGTAGAGGCGCTGTACCCGGTAACGCACCACGGCGATCAACCGCAGTTTGTTACCACCTATATTGAAAACATGAAACGAACCCACCTTGTCGGTGACGGGAAAAACGACCTCAACGCGGCGAAGTCTTCAGGGCTGAGGACTTTGATCTTGCGATACCACTCATCCAGTGCGCTCGCCGATTGCGGCCATTGTGCTTTGGCTTCCCAAATTCGTTTTGCTGTAATCACTCGCATGCAATGTCCTTATCGCATCTTGCTATGAAGGCTAAACCCGAACCCTGGCAATCGCAACTTGCGATAACGATTGCCAGACCAGCGGTGCAAAGCCCGGGGGGTTTTTACAGCCTAGATAGAGACCTGGTGGCCGGCTTGAGCACATTGTGAGCAGATACGTCATGGGGGGTGGCGGCCCAGGTGTTCATCTGCTGAACTGCACGCCATCAATCTGGAGTCGCTGCGACAGGCGGCACCAATGGCCACTTCCAAGGAGCTCTCCATGACCGAACCGCTGCTGATCCCCTGCCCCCACTGCAACGGCCTGAACCGCATCCCCGGCGATCGCCTGGGTGAGCACCCCAAATGCGGGCGCTGCAAAAATGAAGTATTGCTGGCCAGGCCCTTCGATTTGCAGCAAACCGATTACGCCAGCCAGATCAAGGGCGACCTGCCGCTACTGATAGATGTATGGGCCGAGTGGTGCGGGCCCTGCAAGGCCTTTGCTCCGGTATTTGAGCAGGCCGCCCGCCAACTGCTGGGCAAGTGTCGGCTTGCCAAGCTCGACAGCGAGGCCAACCAGCACCTGGCGGGGCAACTGGGCATCCGTTCGATACCCAGCCTGATCCTGTTTAAAAATGGCCGCGAAATCGCACGCCAGAGCGGTGCGTTGCCATTGCAGCAACTTGGCGCCTGGCTGCGCAGCCAAGGCATCAGCGCTTAAGCGTTCTGATCCAGGTAATCGTGCAACTCCACAAACTGCTGGGTCAGCTTGTGCCTCGGGTCGAAGTGAATCAAAGGCTGGCAGGCCTGATGCGACTCACGCATGCGCACTGAGCTGCTCAGGTACATGGGCAGCACCGGCAGCCCCTCGGCAATCAGCTCATCAAGCATTTGCTGGGGCAGGCTGGCCCGGGCCTGAAACTGGTTGACCACGATGCCCTCGACCAGCAGGTCTTCATTGTGGTCTTCCTTTAGCTCAGCGATTTCAGCCAGCAGGCCATAGAGCGCCTGACGTGAAAAACTGTCGCAATCGAACGGAATCAGCACACGATCACAGGCAATCAACGCCGATACCGCGTAAAAATTCAGCGCGGGTGGAGTGTCGACATAAATGCGGTCATAGTCTTCAGCCAGCTCGTCCAGCAACTTACGCAACTTGTTGATCTTGTGCTTGGCCTCAAGCTTGGGTTGCAAATCGGCCAATTCACCCGTAGCCGTCACTACGTGCAAGTTTTCAAAGGGTGTTTCGTAAATATCGACCCGGTTTTTCTTCGAGCCCACGCCCGCTGACAAGGTGTGTTTAAAGAACTCGGCAATCCCCATAGGGATATCATCGCCGGTCAGTCCGGTCAGGTATTGAGTAGAGTTGGCCTGGGCATCCAGATCCACCAACAACGTGCGATACCCTTCGCTGGCGCTAACCGCAGCCAGGTTACACGCGATGCTGGATTTACCCACACCGCCTTTCTGGTTAAACACCACGCGACGCATTTCAAAACCTCCGTGTACCTATGAGTGTCCGAGTGTAGATGCCCTTTGCGCGGCTTAGCTACCTTGCTAAGAAATGCCCTACATCAATCAAGAATATCTCCACAAAAACAAACGAATAAATCTCTCAAATAAAATCCATTGATCCTATTTTTCTAAATTCCCAGAAAAACCACACTGGGGCTGTAAGCAATATTTGCTACGAACCAACTGCACCGGGATAATATCGCCCCTCTGTATCAAGTGCGGCGTCGATCGGTGTCCACTTTCGCATCAAGGAAGCCTGCAAGGGCGGGATGAACTCCAGTGATCAATTTCAATATCGCCGCGTGGCGCGCCTGGGCTCCAGGCCTCGACACCGTGGCCGATTGGCAAGCCTGGAGCCAGCACCCCTGTGTACTTGCTGCCAACAGCGCAGCACCCGATGTCTCATTTTTACCCGCCATGCAACGGCGCCGCCTCAGCCGCCTGGCTCGCATGGCATTCTGCGTCGGCTGGCCATTGGCCGAAGGCCATGAAGCATTACCGCTGGTCTTTGCCTCGCGTCACGGTGAAACCCCGCGCACATTCGACATACTCAGCGACCTCGCGGCTGATCAGCCCTTGTCCCCCACGCAGTTCAGCCTCTCGGTGCATAACGCCGTGATTGGCCTGTGGTCGATCATGCGCGGCGAAACCAGCGAAATGACCGCTATTGCTGCCGCCGGAGACGGCCTGGAGCACGGCCTGATCGAAGCCTGCGCCCTGCTCAATGAAGGCGCGCCCGCCGTGTTGCTGATCATCACCGAAGAGCAGCCACCCGAGGCCTACACACGCTGTATCAATGACGTGCCCTTCCCTTATGCCGTGGGCCTGCTGCTGACCCCGGGCGAGCAATGGCAGGTTTCACTCGCCAGTGGTACCGCAGGCATAGAACAAGCTCAATGGCCCCATGCCCTGAATCTGTTGCGCCAACTGCTCGATAAGCAGCAGAGATCATTCCAGCACACCTGGAAAAACCGCGTGTGGAACTGGCAGCACAGCCTGTGAGCGCCCGCCGTGATGCTTATGCCTGGCGCTTGATCGCCACTGCCATCAGCTTTGCACTGTTCGGTATCGGTTGCCTGTGCCTGCGTCTGGTGATTTTTCCGGTGCTGAGTTGCCTGCCGGGCGATGCCACGCGTCAGCGCGAGCGTGCCCGTTTTACCGTCAGCCGCCTGTTCTGGCTGTTTATTCGCACCATGGCGCGCATGGGCGTGCTGACCTATGACGTCCAGGGTGCCGAGCGGCTAGGCCGCCCCGGGCAGATGATCATCGCCAACCACCCGTCGCTAATCGATGTGGTTTTTTTGATCGGCCTGGTGAGAAACGCCAATTGCGTGGTCAAACAGAGCCTTTGGCAAAACCCGTTTACCCGTAGCCCTGTGCGTGCGGCGCAATACATCAGCAATGATGGCAGCGTAGACATGCTCGATAACGCTGCGGGGGCGTTGCAGCAAGGCCAGACCCTGGTGATTTTCCCGGAAGGCACGCGTACCCGGCCAGGCCATGCGCCATCCTTTCATCGCGGGGCCGCCGCGATTGCACTGCGGGGTGCGAAGATCCTTACGCCGGTGGTGATCAAGGTCAGCCCCACCACGCTGACCAAGGCCGAGCCCTGGTATCGCATACCCGAGCGTCGCGTGCACTTCAGCTTTCGGGTCGGTGCCGATATAGATCCACATACATTTTCCGCGCTTGGCCCGCCGCCCAAAGCCTCGCGCCTGCTCAACGACTTCGTGCATGACTATTTTATTAAGGAGCTCGCCACAGATGAGCGATCTGAAAAACGATATTAAACAGCTGATCATCGATGCCCTGGGCCTCGAAGACATCAGTGTCAGCGACATTGGCGACGATCAAACCCTGTTTGGCGACGGCCTGGGGCTGGACTCGGTCGACGCACTGGAGCTGGGCCTGGCGATTCAAAAGACCTACGGCATCAAAATAGACGCCGACGCCAAAGATACACGCAATCATTTTTCCAACGTGGCCAGCCTTGCGGCTTTTGTCACCGCCAAACAGGCAGCCTGAGACCGAACCATGCAAAACCGTGACGACATTTTCAACACCCTGCGCGACGCTCTGGTCGAACTTTTCGAACTGGAACCCGAACGCATCACCCTGGACGCCAACCTGTATCAGGATCTGGAAATCGACAGCATTGACGCTGTCGACCTGATTGACCATATCAAGCGTAAAACCGGCAAACGAATCGCCGCTGAAGAATTCAAATCGGTGCGTACCGTCAATGACGTGGTCGAGGCGGTTTACCGCCTGGTTCACGCTGACGCATGAACCGCCTGATTGGCCTCGGCCTGTTGCTGGCCGGACTGATGTACCCCTTTGCGGTGTATTTCGGCATGGCCCATTTCGCCCCGTGGCAATTCGCGCTGCTGCTGGGCAGCCTGTGGCTGGCCCGCGCCCTGACCGGCGAACGCCGCCCGGGCAGTCTGTTGATGGCGGTGGTTGCATTGATGTTCTGCGCCCTGCTGGGGCTGTTCAACAGCCCGGCACTGTTGCGCTGGTACCCGGTGCTGGTCAGCACGTTCATGCTTTGCCTGTTCGGCCTGAGCCTGAAGTACGGGCCGCCAATGATCGAGCGGCTGGCGCGGTTGCGCGAGCCCGTGCTGCCCGATATTGCAATTGATTACACGCGGCAGGTGACCAAGGTCTGGTGCCTGTTCTTCATGCTAAACGGATTAGTCGCAGCCTCCCTGACGCTGTGGGCGCCGCTGAGCTGGTGGACGTTGTACAACGGCCTGATCGCCTACGCGCTGATGGGGCTGCTGTTTTTCATTGAATGGCTGATACGACAAAAGGTAAGAGGCCGGGCATGAATTGGATAAATCTTGAGCACCTGTTGCTCAAGGGGCACGCAGATCGCCGGGTCAGCGTTGACCCCGAGCTGAACCACGACACCCTGCGTGAACGGGCCCTGCGCCTGGCGGGCGGCCTGCAACAGCGCGGCGTGCGGCGCGTTGCCGTACACCTTGAAGATGCCGCCGAGCTGGCGCAGGCCTTGCTCGGTGCCTGGCAGGCCGGAGTCAGCGTGCTCTTGCCCGCCGACCTGCAAGCGCAAACCCGCCTTCGATGGGACAGCCAGGTTGACCTGTGGATAACTCAAAGCGAAGAGTTGCAGGACCTGTACGCCGATCCTCTGCCTGCAGCGCAACTGGATCTGGACCAGTGCCAGCTCAGTTTGTGCACCTCGGGCTCCAGCGGCGAACCCAAACGGATCGACAAAAGCCTGCGCCAGATGGCCAACGAGGTTCAGGCACTGGAGCAACTGTGGGGTGCTGATCTGGGTGATGCATGCATTATTGCCAGTGTGGCGGCGCAGCACATCTACGGGCTGTTGTTCCGTGTGTTGTGGCCTCTGTGCGCAGGCCGCAGCTTTGTACGCAAACAACTGGCCTTCCCTGAAGACATGCAACGCGCCAGCCGTGAGCACGCTGCTTTTGCCTGGATCGCCAGCCCGGCCTTGCTCAAGCGCATGGCCGACAACCTCGACTGGCCGGCGTTAAGCTCGGTCCGCCGAGTATTTTCTTCTGGCGGTGCCCTGCCCGAAGAAGCAGCCCGGACGCTGTTCGAACGCCTGGGCCAGTGGCCGACCGAGATCCTCGGCAGCTCCGAAACCGGCGGTATCGCCTGGCGTCAGGGGCAACACCTGTGGCAGCCCTTTGCCGATGTGCAATTGAGCCAGAGCAGTGACGGCGCCTTGATCATCGCCTCTAGCTACTTGCCCAAGGGCCATGTCGAACACACGGCTGATGCCGCCCGTATTGAAGCCGACGGGCGATTTGAGTTGCTCGGGCGACTGGATCGCATCGTCAAACTCGAAGAGAAACGTATTTCCCTGCCAATGCTGGAGCAGGCGCTGCTCTCCCATGACTGGGTAGCCGAAGCCCGCCTGGGCGTGGTGCATGACAAACGCGCCTCACTGGGCGCCCTGCTGGTGCTCAGCGCCAGTGGCCTGTTTGCCCTGCGCGAACAGGGGCGCCGAGCCCTGACTCACACCCTGCGCCAGCACTTGAGTCAGCACTGCGAAGCCGTGGCCTTGCCGCGCCGCTGGCGTTTGCTGCGCCAGTTACCACTCAACAGCCAGGGCAAGCTGCCACAGGCCCGAGTCGATGCATTGTTACTCGCACCCCGGCCCAAGCTGCCGGAAGTGTTGAGCCAAAGCGAAGACGCCGGTCAGTGGACGCTGAACCTGTCGATCCCGCCGGACCTGGCGTTCTTCAGCGGCCATTTCCCCAAAACACCGGTGTTGCCGGGTGTGGTGCAAGTGGACTGGGCAATGGTGTTGGGCCAGCAACTGCTCGATCTGCCGCCGCGTTTTGCCGGGATGGAAGTACTCAAGTTCCAGCAACTGGTGCGCCCCGGGGACGCCATTGAATTAACCCTGCGCTTTGACAGCGAACGCGCAAAATTGCACTTCGCCTACCGCAACGCCACTGCACCCTGTTCCAGTGGTCGCATCGTGCTGGAGGCCCCCTGTGGATAACAGTAATAGTCCCGTGCATAACCCCTGCGCCGTGATCCCGGTGTACAACCACGAAACCGCCGTGCCTGGCGTGGTCGCGGCCCTGCGCGCCGCCGGTTTGCCCTGTGTGCTGGTCGACGACGCCAGCAGCCCCGCTTGCGCCGCTGTTCTTGGTGAGCTTGCCCGTGGCGAAAACATCTTCCTCATTCGTCTGGCCGTCAATCAGGGCAAAGGCGGCGCAGTCATGGCCGGTCTTCGTGAAGCCATGCAACTGGGCTTTACCCATGCCCTGCAAGTGGATGCAGATGGCCAGCACGATCTGCGCAACGTCGCTACTTTCATGCGGGTTTCACAGCAAAACCCTGCAGCGCTGGTTTGCGGTTACCCACAGTACGATGCCAGCGTGCCCAAGGGCCGCCTGTATGCGCGTTACCTGACCCATGTGTGGGTGTGGATCAACAGCCTTTCATTGCAGATTCCCGACTCGATGTGCGGTTTTCGGGTCTACCCGCTGGCGCCGACCCTCGCACTGATCAACTCGGTAACGCTGGGCAAGCGCATGGATTTCGACCCCGAGATCCTGGTTCGCCTGGCGTGGCGCAACCAGCCGATGTGCTGGCTGCCGACCCAGGTCCACTACCCGCAGGACGGTCTCTCGCACTTTCGCCTGTTCCATGACAATGCGCTGATTTCGAGCATGCACACCAAGCTGTTTTTCGGCATGTTGATACGCTTGCCGGGCATCCTCTGGAGGCGCTGCAAAGCATGAATGAACCTCAACAGCATTGGGCTGCCCACAAAGAGCGCGGCAGTTTCCGGCTGATGAAGCTCACCGCCCTGGGCGTCAGGTTGCTGGGCCGACGTGTGCTCAGCCCGGTGCTTTACGCCATTGTGCTGTACTTCTTTGTGTTCGGCGGCCGCGCACGACGCAGCATCTGGCAATACCAGCAGCGCCTGGCCGACTGGAGCGAGCAAAGCGAGTTGCGCCCTACCCGCTGGCGGGTATTCGGGCAGTTCATGGCGTTTGCCGACGCCCTGCTCGACAAGCTCGATGTATGGAATGGCCGTCTCAAGATCGAAGACATCGAAATCGTTGACCCCGCGCTGCTGCGCAATCAACTGCGCGGCGAACGCGGGCAGATGCTGGTAGGCGCCCACTTGGGGAACCTTGAAGTCTGCCGTGCGCTCGCCGAACTGGGCGAGCAGGTGACCATGAATGTGCTGGTTCACACCCGGCATGCCGAACACTTCAACCGCCTGCTGGGCGAAGCCGGGGCCAGCCATTTACGGTTGATTCAGGTCAGTGAACTCAACCCGGCGGTGATGCTGCAACTCAACCAGCGCCTGGAAAACGGCGAATGGCTGGCCATCGCCGGTGACCGCGTACCACTCAATGGCGGGCGCCATATAGAGGTCGGTTTCCTCGGCTATACGGCAGCATTCCCCCAAGGCCCGTGGTTGCTGGCAGGACTGCTCAAATGCCCGGTCAATCTGATGTTCTGCCTGAAACACAAAGGCCGTTATCGAGTCATCCTCGAACCCTTTGCCCGCGAAGTGGTGTGGCGACGCAATAACCGCGAGCAGGTGATCGACGACTGGGCCACGCTCTACGCCGACCGCCTGGGCTACTACTGCCTGCAGGCACCGCAACAATGGTTCAACTTTTACCCTTTCTGGAAGACCGATGACGACGCATCCGCATGAGCCAGTAACCTTCGGCCAAACCCCGTTGCGCATTGAAGACGTGCTGGCCCTGGCCAATCGTCAGGCGCCAACGCGGCTGCAGGACGACCCCGACTACCGCGAGCGCATCGCCAAGGGCGCGCGCTTTCTCGACTCGCTGCTGGACAAGGAAGGCGTGATCTATGGCGTAACCACCGGCTACGGCGACTCCTGCGTGGTTGCGGTGCCGCTGGAGCACGTCGAAGCCTTGCCCCGCCACCTCTATACCTTCCACGGTTGCGGCCTGGGCAAATTGCTCGATGCGCAAGCCACCCGCGCGGTGCTTGCGGCACGCTTGCAGTCGCTGTGCCACGGCGTGTCGGGGGTGCGCATAGAGTTGCTGGAACGATTGCAGGCTTTTATTGCCCACGACATCCTGCCACTGATCCCCGAAGAAGGCTCGGTGGGGGCCAGTGGCGACCTGACGCCACTGTCTTACGTGGCCGCAACCCTGTCGGGCGAACGCGAAGTCCTGTTCAAGGGCGAGCGCCGCCTTGCAGCAGATGTGCACCGGGAACTGGGCTGGACACCGCTGGTACTTCGGCCCAAGGAAGCGCTGGCACTGATGAACGGTACCGCCGTGATGACCGGCCTCGCCTGCCTGGCCTATGCCCGCGCCGACTACCTGCTCAAACTGGCCACGCGCATCACCGCCCTCAACGTGGTGGCGCTGCAAGGCAACCCCGAGCACTTTGACGAACGCCTGTTTGCCACCAAGCCGCACCCGGGACAAATGCAGGTCGCTGCCTGGATCCGTCAGGACCTCGCCATCGATGCCCCCACCGCACCGTTGCATCGCCTGCAAGACCGCTACTCGCTGCGTTGCGCGCCCCATGTGCTGGGCGTGCTGGCAGACAGCCTGAGCTGGCTGCGCGGGTTTATCGAGACCGAACTCAACAGCGCCAACGACAACCCGATCATTGACGCCGAAGAGGAGCGCGTACTGCACGGCGGGCACTTCTACGGCGGCCATATCGCCTTTGCGATGGACAGCCTCAAGACCTTGGTGGCCAACGTCGCCGACCTGCTCGACCGCCAGCTCGCCCTGTTGGTGGACGTGCGCTACAACCACGGCCTGCCGAGCAACCTGTCGGGCGCCAGCGCAGAACGGGCAATGCTCAACCACGGCTTTAAAGCGGTGCAGATAGGTACCAGCGCCTGGACAGCCGAGGCATTGAAAAACACCATGCCGGCCAGCGTCTTCTCACGCTCCACGGAATGCCATAACCAGGACAAGGTGAGCATGGGCACCATCGCCGCTCGTGATGCGATCCGCGTACTGGAGTTGACCGAGCAGGTGGCAGCGGCCACCTTGCTGGCTGCCCATCAGGGCGTTTGGCTGCGCAGCCGTGCCGAAGACGCTCGCCCGTTGCCGCCGGCGCTGGCGCAGATGCATGCCGAACTGGCCAAAGATTTTGCCCCCGTGGTTGAAGACCGCGCCCTGGAAGCCGAACTGCGTTTGTGCCTGAGCCGCATCGCCCAACAACACTGGAGGCTGCATGCGTAGTAAAGGGGTTTTTCACGTTGATACCGAAGTGTTGGTGCCGTTTTTCGACATCGATACCATGCACGTGGTGTGGCACGGGCATTACGTCAAATACCTCGAAGTGGCGCGCTGTGCGCTGCTTGACCATATCGGTCACAACTACACGCAGATGCTCGAAGCGGGTTATGCGTGGCCGGTGATCGACATGCAGTTGCGTTATGTCCGCGGCGCCACGTTCGGCCAGCGGATCAACGTGCGCGCCAGCCTGGTGGAATGGGAGAACCGCCTGAAGATTAATTATCTAATTAGCGATGCGGTCACGGGTGAGCGTTTGACTAGGGCAGTTACAGTGCAGGTGGCAGTTGAAATTGAGAGCCGGGAGATGCAATTGGCCTCGCCTGGGTGTTTTGTGCGGGCTGTAGAGCGGGTGCTGTCATGAATGGATCAAAAGCCCCTCACCCTAGCCCTCTCCCAAAGGGAGAGGGGATTGACCGCGGCGCCCTCAAGAACTCAGCCATTCTGCCCCCTCTCCCTCTGGGAGAGGGCAAAGGCCGCACCCGTCTCTCATTGCTGTTCGCCGCCTTGCTGTTCACCCCACTGGCCCACGCCTTCGACCTGCAACAACTGAGCGAACAACTGGCCAAGCCCCAGGTGATCCACGGTGATTTCATCCAGGAAAAACACCTGCGCGCGCTGCCCAAGCCACTCACCAGCACCGGCACATTTGTCCTGGCCAAGGACCACGGCCTGCTCTGGCAACTGAAAACCCCGCTGCAACAGGATTACCGCATCAACGCCCAGGGCATCGCCCGACGCGACGGCACGCAATGGCAGATGCTCCCGGGCAAAAGCGCGGGCGCCGAGCAGAACCGTTTGTTCCTCGCTGTTTTGCAAGGCGACAGCAGCGGCCTGCAACGTGATTTCGACCTGCAATTACAAGGCGAACCCAGCCGCTGGGCGCTGACGCTGACACCACGTTCACTGCTGCTAAAGCAAGTGTTCACCCGGATCAATATTGAAGGCGGCGAGCTGGTGCAACGTATCGAACTGCAAGAAGCCCAAGGTGACAGCACGCTGCTAAAAATGCCAAACAGCGTCGGCAATCAACCCTTGAGCAACGCGGAGCAAAACGACTTTGCGCAGTGAGCGCTGGCTGCCACGGGCCTTTCTGGTTCTGTTGCTGGCCGTGATGGCACTGGCTGGCTGGCAGTGGCGCCACGGTGCGCCGCTGTCGGCCAACCTGATGGAGCTGGTGCCGGGCGACACACCGGATGCGCTGGAGCTCAGCGCCGAACAGCGCATGCAAGAGCCCCTGAACCGCGAAATGCTGGTGCTGGTCGCCAGTGCAGACCGTCAGCAGGCGATCGCCAGCGCTCAACAATTGGGCGAGCAATGGCAAGCCAGCGGCCTGTTTGAAAAGGTCCAGTGGGACCTGCAAGCCGACCTCCCGGCCCTGCGCGAGCAACTACTGCGCGGGCGTCTGGCGATGCTCTCGAACGCCGACCGTACCCAGTTGATCGAACACCCCGAGGCCTTTATCCAGCAGCGGGTGCAGGCGTTGTTCGACCCCTTTACCGGCTTTAGCCTGGTGCCCAGCCAGGATGACTGGCTGGGCCTGACCGGTCGCATTCAAAACAGCCAGCCGCAACGCGGTGCGGTGCAACTGGACATTGGCAGCGGCGCCCTGATTGCCGATGCCGACGGCAAAAGCTGGGTGCTGTTGCGCGCCCGTACGCAAGGCAATGCATTCGATATGAAGCTGCCTCTGCGGGTCGCCGAACTGCTCGAACAGAGCCGTGAGCAGGTCGCTAAAAACGATGTGCAATTACTCGCCGCCAGCGGCCTGCTGTATGCCGCCAGCGGGCAACAACAAGCCAGCCGGGAAATCACCTGGGTCGGCGGTGGTGCAACGGTGGGTATTTTGCTGCTGTTGCTGCTGGCCTTCCGGCGCTGGCGCGTGCTGCTGGCCTTCGTTCCAGTGCTGGTGGGCATGCTGTTTGGCGCCGTGGCCTGTGTCGCGTGGTTTGGCAGCATGCACGTGATGACACTGGTGCTGGGCTCCAGCCTGATCGGCGTGGCGGTGGATTACCCCCTGCATTACCTGTCCAAAAGCTGGAGCCTGAGACCCTGGCGCAGCTGGCCCGCCTTGCGCTTGACCTTGCCCGGTCTGAGCCTGAGCCTGGCCACCAGTTGCATCGGTTATCTGGCGCTGGCTTTCACACCCTTCCCGGCGTTGACACAAATCGCCCTTTTTTCCGCGGCCGGGTTGATCGGCGCTTACTTGAGTGCGGTGTGCCTGCTGCCGGCGCTGCTCAAAGGCGTCGAGTTGCGTCCTGCGCAATGGCCACTGAGCATTGCGCAAAGTCTGCTTGATGCACGCGCAGCACTGCTGGAAAAAGTCCCGACGGCTGCGCTGCTGGCACTGCTGCTGACCTTTTGTGCCGCCGGCTTGTGGCAGCTCACCAGCAAAAACGACATCCGCCAATGGGTCGGCGCCCCGCCACAGTTGATGAACGAAGCCCAGGCCATTGCGCGCATCACCGGCTATCAGCCAACCAGCCAGTTCTTTCTGGTACGCGCCGACAACGAACAGCAATTACTGGAGCGCCAGAGCAGCCTGAGCCAGCGCCTGGAACAGTTGATCGGCAGCGGCAAGTTGCAAGGCTTTCTGGCCCTCAACCAACTGGTCAGCCAGCCCGGCGAGCAACAACGATTGCGCGCCGCCCTCAGCGCGCTGCCTCAACACTGGCAGCCGCTGCTGGCGCTGGGCGTACCCGAAAGCGCCTTGCAAACCGAGCTGACGCAGCTGCAAGCCTTGCCCGATCAGTCAATCGACGATGCGCTGGCAGGCCCGTTGGCCGAACCATGGCGAGCACTATGGCTGGGCAAAAATACCGACGGCGTCGCCGCGATGGTCAGCCTGCAAGGTTTAAATGATGCCAGCCTGTTGCGTGCGCAAACGCAGGACTTGCCCGGTGTGAAACTGGTGGATCGCCTGGGGGACTTGAACAAAGTGTTTGCGGCCACACAAATCAGCGCTGCTGAGTTGAAGCTGTTGTCATGCGCGCTGATCGTCGTGCTATTGATCGCTCCGTTCGGCTTTGGCGGAGCATTGCGCATCGTTGCGCTGCCGCTCCTCGCCGCCCTGTGCAGCCTTGCCAGCCTTGGCTGGCTGGGCCAGCCGCTGACCTTGTTCAGCCTGTTCGGCTTATTGCTGGTCACCGCCATCAGCGTCGACTACGCGATCCTGATGCGCGAGCAAATCGGTGGTGCGGCCGTCAGCTTGCTGGGCACCTTGCTGGCCGCCCTGACCACATGGCTGTCGTTTGGCTTGCTGGCGGTGTCGAGTACACCGGCGGTGAGCAATTTCGGCTTGTCGGTGAGCCTGGGGTTGGCGTTCAGCTTTATCCTCGCCCCCTGGGCCGGTAAACAGGAGCATAAGCCGTGTTGACGGGTCTGTTCTGGCTGCTGGCGTTAGTCCTGTTTGCGCTGGCCACTCACGTGGGTCGGCGCTTTCGCATGATCCCGATTGTCAGCCAGTTGTTGCTGGCGTCCATCGGTTTGCCGTTGCTGATGCTGTTCTGGATCGAGCCGCACTGGCAGCTCAACGGTGCGCAACTGGTGGCGCCGGTCTGGCTCAAAAGCCTTTACAGCCTGAGCTTCGCCCTGTTGCTGGGGACCATTTTGAGCGACGTGATTGATCTGCGACTGGACCGCCAGAGCCTGAAAATCGCCCTGCCCAGCTTTGCCGTGCCCTTCGTCAGCGGGCTCGCCTGCGCCGTCTGGCTGTTGCCCGAGCAACCCTGGCTGAATTCGCTGGCCGTGGGGCTGGTGTTTGCCATCACTGCCATCCCGGTGCTGTACCTGTACCTGCGCCATATCGACTACCCGCCTGCTGCCTCCCGTCGCCTGGTGCAAAGCGCAATTGTGATCGACCTGACCTGCTGGAGCCTGTTCGGCCTGGCCCAGGGCAGCCTGAACCTGAGCAGTGTATTACTGCCGCTGGCCGGGGCTTTATTGCCGCTGCTGATGCGCGGCCTGCGCATTCGTCAGCCGCTGTGCTACAGCCTGAGTTTTTTCTCACTGTTGGTGGTGGCTGAACATTACCGCCTCAATGCGTTGATATTTGGCGTCGGCTATCTGGTCTGCATGGCATGGCTCAAGGTACCGCTGGTGATGCCGTTAAAGGCCGTGTGGCTTGAGCGCATGCAGACCACGCTGGCGATCCCGCTGATTCTGACGTTCGGCATTGTGCAGATTGATGTACACAGCGCCCTGGGCCAGATAAGCCCGCTGCAACTGGCGGCCCTGTTGCTTCTGCCGATGGCCAGCAAACTGCTGGGCAACTGGCTCGGACTGAGCTGGGCCACGCCCTCGTTTGCAGGCGCCAGCCGATGGCGTGAAAGCCTGCTGCTGAACATTCGCGGGTTGAGTGAGATCGTATTCCTCAACTTGCTGCTGCAACAACAGCTGATCAGTCCCGCGTTGTACTTCGCGTTGATACTGATGAGCCTCATCGCCACGCTGCTGCCGGCGCTGGCGGGTATGAGCACCCCCCCCTTGAAGTCTGCCGTGGTACCCGGCAAGGAGCGCCTGTGTCAGGAATAGAAATGGAACGTCGTCAGGTTGTAGTCATCGGTGCAGGACCGTCCGGCGCCATTGCCTCGGCCCTACTTAAACGCAAGGGCCACGATGTGCTGGTTATCGAGCGCCAGCACTTCCCGCGCTTTTCGATTGGCGAAAGCCTGCTTTCGCACTGCATCGACTTCATCGAAGAAGCGGGCATGCTGGACGCGGTGCAGGCCGCCGGCTTCCAGCTGAAAAACGGTGCTGCCTTCGCCTGGGGCGAGCAATACAGCGCCTTCGATTTTGGTGACACATTCAGTAACGGCAAACCCACCACCTTTCAGGTGCAACGCGCGGACTTCGACAAACTGCTGGCCGATCAGGCCGCGCTGCAAGGTGTCGAAATCCGTTATGGCGAAACCGTGATCAGCACGGATATCGAGCGTGCCAAACCGCTCCTGCACATTGAGCGCGAAGACACCAGCCGCTATCAGGTTGAAGCTGACTTCATTCTCGACGCCAGCGGCTACGGCCGCGTATTGCCGCGCTTGCTCGACCTTGAAGCACCGTCGAACTTTCCGCTGCGTCAGGCGGTGTTTACCCACGTGGAAGACCGTATCGATTACGAAGGTTTTGATCGCAACAAAATCCTTATTACCACCCACCCGACCCAGCGCGACATCTGGTTCTGGAGCATCCCGTTCAGCAATGGCCGCACGTCGGTGGGCGTGGTGGCGGCAGCCGGGCATTTCGAAGGCCGCAGTGAAAACCTCGACACCTGCCTGCGCAGTTTTATCGATGAAACCCCCAGCCTGCAACGGGTGCTGGCCAATGCCGTATGGGACACTCCGGCCCGTACCCTGGGCGGTTACTCGGCCAACGTCAAAACCCTGCACGGCCCAGGTTTTGCACTGTTGGGCAACGCTGCCGAGTTCCTCGACCCGGTGTTCTCCTCGGGCGTAACCATCGCCATGCGTTCAGCGAGCATGGCGGCGGGCGTGCTGCACCGTCAGTTGCAAGGCGAGGCGGTGGACTGGCAAAGCGAGTTTGCCGAACCGCTCAAGCGCGGGGTCGACACCTTCCGTTGCTATGTTGAAGGCTGGTACGCCGGCACCTTCCAGGACGTGATCTACCACCCCGGCAGCCAGCCGCATATTCGCCGCATGATCAGCTCGATCCTGGCCGGTTATGCCTGGGACGAAAGCAACCCCTTTGTCAGCGAGTCCAGGCGCCGTTTGCGCATGCTGTCGGATATCTGCGCCACGGAGCCCGCATGAAACCTCTGAGCGATACCTACGTTGAAGAAACCCGCCTGGGGTTCTGGTTCTTGCGCAGCCACACCTGGCAGCACCATGTACTGCGGGTGGCCATCAATGACCTGCGCAGCCTGTTCAGTGATGAACTGCCAACCGCGCCGGTGATCCTCGATGCCGGTTGCGGCCAGGGCAAATCGTTCCAGTACCTGGACAAAACCTTCGCACCGAAGCGCCTGATCGGCCTCGATGCTGATCCCCTGAGCCTGCACTTGAGCGCCGAAGAAGCCCGGCGTCAGGGCATCGACATTGAGCTGATCGGCAGCGATTGCGCTGAGCTGAAGGTGGCCGATGACAGCATCGACATCCTGTTCTGTCACCAGACTTTTCATCACCTGGTGCAACAGGACCGGGCATTGGCCGAGTTCTACCGGGTGCTCAAGCCCGGTGGTTACTTGCTGTTTGCCGAGTCCACCGAAGCCTATATCGATACCTGGGTGATCCGCTGGCTGTTCCGTCACCCCATGCATGTGCAAAAAAGCGCAGCGCAATACCTGGAGATGATCCGTGACCAGGGCTTTGAATTTGAGCCACAGAATATCTCCTATCCTTACCTGTGGTGGAGTCGCTCCAAAGACTTCGGCCTGTTGGAGCGGGTTGGCTTGCTAAAGCCAAAACCGGTGGGCCAGCGTGATGAAACCCTGGTCAACGTGGTGGCGCGCAAACCCCAATCCCCTGTGGGAGCGGGTTTACTCGCGACAGGATCGCTGCTGTGAATCAGATGAACCGAGTTGCCTGCATCGCGAGCAAGCCCGCTCCCACACGGATAATGTTTGTGTGGTTAGTGATGTGCATGCTGCTCAGTAGCTGCACCAGCTTGCCGCTGCCCAGGAAAACGCCAACCCTGGCCCTGCCCATGCAATTGCATATCCAGCGCGAACAGGCCGAACAACGGCAAGACTGGTTGCTGGTGATCCAGCAGCAAGGACCTGCCCTACGCTGGTCGCTGATGGACCCCCTGGGTATTCCGCTGGCGCGCCAATTACTGCAAGACGGCACCTGGCAGGCTGACGGTCTGTTGCCGCCCAACCCCGAGGCCCGCGAACTCTTCGCCGCGCTATTGTTTGCACTGACACCGGCAACTGAGCTGGCGGACAATTATCCACAAGCAAAAACTGCGGCTGACTTGCGAGTTATTGAACAGCGCTGGCAAGTGCACTACCAGCAACCCGAGGCATTTCGCATCGATATGAAGGGCGATCTGCATTACACAATCAGCCCGCTGGAGGCCGCCCCATGACTGCTTACCTCAACGCACTGGGCGTTGTCTGCTCTCTGGGCCGAGGCCCCGCCGAAGTGGCGAGCAAACTGTTTGCCGGTGACTGCTCGGGCATGCAGCGGCAAAGCGGCTGGGTGCCTGAACGCTCGCCGACCATCGGCGCGGTAAGCGGCGAACTGGCAGCGATCCCCGCTGGGCTCGAACAGCAAAACAGCCGCAACAACCGACTGTTGCTCGAAGCCGCATTGCAAATACAGGGCGATATTGAGCAAGCAATCGCTACCTTCGGCCGCGATCGTATTGCCATCGTGCTGGGCACCAGTACCTCGGGCATTGATGAAGCCAGTCAGGGCATTGCCCATTACCTGCAGCATCAGCAGTTCCCCGCTGATTACAGCTATCAGCAACAAGAGCTGAGTGCACCGGCCACGTTCCTGGCCGACTGGCTGAACATCAGCGGGCCGGCCTATGTGATCTCCACCGCCTGTACCTCCAGCGCCCGGGCGCTGATGAGCGCCCAGCGGTTGCTGGACATGAACCTGTGCGACGTAGTGCTGTGCGGCGGTGTCGACACGCTATGCAAATTGACGCTCAACGGTTTTTCGGCGCTGGAGGCGGTGGCGGATGAGCGCTGCAACCCGTTTTCGGTCAACCGTCGAGGCATCAATATCGGCGAAGCGGCAGCGCTGTTCTTGATGAGCAGGCACCCCGCCAACGGCCACACCATCGCTCTGCTCGGCGCAGGCGCCAGCAGTGACGCGCACCATATTTCCGCCCCGGAGCCCAGCGGCCGCGGCGCCGTACAAGCCATGCACAAAGCCTTGGGGCGCGCGGGTTTACAGCCCGCTCAGATCGGTTACCTGAACCTGCATGGCACCGCCACCCAGCACAACGATGCGATGGAAAGCCACGCCGTGTCGCAGGTGTTCGCCAACGGTGTGCCGTGTTCGTCGACCAAACCCATGACCGGCCATACCCTGGGTGCGGCTGGCGCGCTGGAAGCTGCCTTCTGCTGGCTGAGCCTGAGCCACGGTGGTGCTTTGGCGCCCCATGTCTGGGACGGCCAAGGCGACCCGGCGCTGCCGGCGCTAAACTGGGTTACCCCCGGCCAGACCCTCGCACCCGCCCCACAGCGCTGCCTGATGAGCAATTCGTTTGCCTTCGGCGGCAATAACGTCAGCCTGATTATCGGAGAGGCCCCATGATTGACTGGCCACTCGCCGAACTGCTGCCCCACGCTGGCGACATGATCCTGATCGATCAGGTCCTGGCGTTTGATGAAGAGCAGATTGAAACCCGCCTGATCGTAAAAGCCGGCGGCCTGTTCAACCGCGAAGACGGTAGCCTGCCCGCCTGGACAGGCATTGAATTGATGGCGCAAAGCGTCGCGGCCTACGCCGGTTGTCGCGCCCGCTTGCAGGGCCGCCCCGTGGCGCTGGGCTTTTTGTTGGGCACACGTAAATTTGAATGTAACGTCGAACATTTCCCGCTCGGCGCCCCGCTGCATATCCACGCCCTGCGCTCACTGGAAGACGACAACGGCATGGGCGTATTCGAGTGTCACCTCACCGGCCCCGGTATCCATGCCAGCGCCCGCCTGAACGTGTTCCGTCCGCCCCAGGCTGACACCTACCTTGCTCAAACACCCCGGGAGACCCGCCATGACTGAGTCCATTCTGGTCACAGGTTCCAGCCGTGGCATTGGCCGCGCCATCGCCTTGCGCCTGGCCCAAGCCGGCTTCGATCTGGTCCTGCATTGCCGTAGCGGCCGCAGCGAAGCCGATGCCGTCATGGCCGAAGTACACGCCTTGGGTCGCAGTGCCCGGGTGTTGCAATTCGACGTATCGGATCGCACCCAATGCAAAGCCATTCTGGAAGCCGACGTTGAAACCCACGGCGCCTACTACGGCGTAGTGCTCAATGCCGGCCTGACTCGCGACGGCGCCTTTCCAGCGCTGAGCGAAGACGATTGGGACGTGGTGATGCGCACCAACCTCGACGGCTTTTACAACGTGCTGCACCCGGTGATGATGCCGATGATCCGCCGCCGCGCAGCCGGGCGTATCGTCTGCATTACTTCGGTCTCGGGCCTGATCGGCAACCGCGGGCAGGTCAACTACAGCGCTTCCAAGGCCGGTTTGATCGGCGCCGCCAAGGCTCTGGCCATCGAGCTGGGCAAACGCAAAATCACCGTCAACTGCGTCGCGCCGGGGCTGATCGACACCGCCATGCTTGACGAAAACGTACCGGTAGACGAACTGATGAAAATGATCCCCGCCCAACGCATGGGCACCCCCGAAGAAGTCGCAGGGGCGGTCAACTTTTTGATGTCGGCCGAAGCGGGCTATATCACCCGCCAGGTGCTGGCCGTCAACGGAGGGTTGTGCTGATGAAACGCGTCGTTGTCACCGGCATGGCCGGTATCACCTCGCTGGGCAGTGACTGGGCCAGTATCGAAGCCAACTTTGTGGTCGGGCGCAGCGGTATCCGGCGCATGGACGAGTGGGACCGGTTCGCTGAACTTAACACCCGACTGGCCGGCCCCATTGATGACTTTGTGGTGCCCGCCCACTGGACCCGCAAGCAACTGCGCAGCATGGGCCGCGTGTCGCGGCTGGCCGTCGGCGCTGCAGAGCAGGCCCTGCAGGACGCCGGCCTGCTCGACAACCCGATCATTCGCGACGGGCGCATGGGCGTAGCCTGCGGCTCGTCCACCGGCAGCACCGACGAGATCATGGCGTTCGGCAATATGCTGCTCAACTCGGTGGCAGACGGCCTCAATGCCAACAGCTACGTACGGATGATGCCGCACACCACAGCGGCCAATATCAGCATCTTCTTTGGCCTGACCGGGCGCCTGATCCCGACCTCCAGTGCCTGCACCAGCGGCAGCCAGGGGATCGGCTATGCCTACGAGGCCATCAAGTTCGGCCGCCTGCCGCTGATGCTCGCCGGCGGCGCCGAAGAACTGTGCCCCACCGAAGCGATGGTGTTTGACGCGCTGTACGCCACCAGCCTGAAAAACGACGCCCCGCACACCAGCCCACGCCCCTACGACAGTGGTCGTGACGGCCTGGTGATCGGCGAAGGCAGCGGCATGCTGGTACTCGAAGAGCTGGAACACGCACTGGCCCGTGGCGCCCATATCCACGCAGAAATCGTCGGCTTTGGCAGCAATGCCGACGGCCAGCACACCACCCGCCCGGAAGTCGGCACCATGCGCCGGGCGATGGAACTGGCACTGGAAGACGCCGGTATTGGCGCGGATGCCATCGGCTATGTAAACGGCCACGGCACCGCCACCGAACAGGGTGATATTGCCGAGACACTGGCCACCAGCGAGCTGTTCGGCAAACACATGCCCATCAGTTCGCAGAAGAGCTTTTTTGGCCATACCCTGGGCGCCTGTGGGGCGCTGGAATCCTGGTTCAGCATCGAAATGATGAACCGCGACCGCTACGTTCCCACGCTTAACCTCGATAAAGTCGACCCGCGCTGCGGCGAACTGGATTACCTGCGTGACGAGTTCCGGGTGATGCACAACGACTACGTGATGAACAACAACTTTGCCTTTGGCGGAGTCAACACATCGTTGATCTTCCGTCGCTGGGCCTGATACCTGTGGAACCCATGCAATGACTTACCTGCTGCGCATTACCTTGATTGCCCTGGCCCTGCTGACCACCGTGTCCTGCACCAGCAAACCCGTGTTCACCCCCGACCGCACATTACATGCCTCGATCAACAGCGACCGTGCGCAAATGCAACAGGCCATCGTCAAGGCCCTGGTCGGGCGCGGCTGGACAGTGCAAAAAATCACCCCGCAACTGGTGCAGGCGCAGATCACCGTGCGCGGGCAATACCACGCTGAAATCGACATTCCGTACAGCGCCGATCACTACCGGATCCAGTACCGCGACAGCAGCGGCCTGGACTACAAGGACGGCAAGATTCACAAGAATTACATTCGCTGGGTGCGCCTGCTGGATCGCGATATCGTGCGCGACCTCAAGGACAATCAGAACGAACGCACGGCCAAACAGCTGTCTGAAGCGGCGCGGGTAAAACCGTTGTAACCATCAGAAACGACAAAGGCGCCTTTCGGCGCCTTATTCACAAACAGACTGGCTTGTCATAGCACTGTGTCTGTCCGGCTCTGTAATGGCTGGTTTCCCAGGATTCTCAGAGTCTCACAAGCCCCTTGCGGGTACGAATGGACTATTACTCGCGCTAAGCGTTTAGGCAACCAGCATGACGCCCGCTTATCGTTTCTGGCCGCTCTTTTACAAGCTCAAAGCGCAGCGGACAGCCGATGTTTACGAATAACCACGATGGCCCTGACCTTGATCATTCCGGCACTTCATAGCCTCTGAAATCACAAATAAGTACGCTGCCTTCTTTCGGTTGATATTGAAGTGACATTGACTGGACCCGTGCTTAAAGAAGCGATTTTGCGCAGCATTACTTTCAAGTTTCCAAGCGTGTTTTATAACTGCGCGTTTCGCAATTCTCGGCCAAACCGCAGCCCCTGCGGGCCATATCTCTTTCATTCGCAGGACATAACCTGCAAAGCCTGAACCGCGATGTAGCGCTGGCGATGGTGCATCTGATCCATCAGGCTAAAACGTCTGTGGATAAGTGACTGGCCCGGTAATACACGCTCCCAAAGCTACAACTATCGGGCGAGAGTGATACTTCCTTCGGTGCTTTGGCGATAAATCGTGTAGGGCAGCACCACCGTGTCAGCAATGGCGGAAGGCACGAAATCCAGAAGCCTGAGTGGTAGCAAGGCAGACGCTGCAATATCTTGTGAAACAGTAGGGGATGGCCCGTGCAGAATACACAGACCGTATGACACGCCACTGTAAACCCGGGGCACGGAATCACAGTAGGTTTTCCACTCTTTAAGATTACGACGCGTTACTTCATCACCACGCAATACCGTATTGGTCGTTCCACAACCGCTGAGTGCCAAGCATAAGCCAGCGAGCACTGCGTAACCTTTATGGGCCATGATCAAATCTCGATGTCAGGGGTTAATAACCTAACGACAAACGTGCACAAAAGGCGATCACCTCCCGGCATCGATTTGTTAAGAGATTTTTCGCCAAGAGGGAATCTTGCGCGCCAACATTTACCGGGCAGCGACGTCCGAGGGTCATATCTCTTTCATTCGCAGGACGCTTCCTAGAGAATCCTTGGGTCTTGCGCCTGTCTCTTTCGATCGCTAGCCTCCGGTACGTCATCCCCCATGGTTGACCGGGCGTGCAAGTCCGATTGAGATTTGAGTATCACCGCCAGAAACTCTGCTTTATGGCGGCTGTACGTGGGAGGTCTTCGGATCTGCCGGGTTTTGCTCCTATCTACCGGTCTTGCACACCCGCGTACAGCTGCCACCCTCTTTGTGTGCAAGCAAATGGTGACAGCTTCCAATTCGTATAGATGGAGACTCACCATGACTACACACGATCACGAACAAACCCTCGAACACACCGATGAACTGCTACGCTGCGCCATCGCCACGGCCTATGCGTCGGCCGATAACCTGCAAGGCCTGAACCGCGATGTGGCGCTGGCGGTGGTGCATCTGATCCATCAGATCAAAGCGTCTGTGGATAAGTTGCTGGCTCGCTGATCAGCCCTGCCCTCACCCCAAACCTCTCCCTCCGGGAGAGGGCTAGGGTGAGGGGTGCACCATCTTGCGCGTCAGCAACTGCGCAAACGCGGTCGCCATCGGTGATGAGTGACCCTTGCGCTGCACCAGCCACACCGCCGTATTGGCATCGGTATCCAGCAACGGCCGATAAACCACACCCTTGATACGCATATGCTGGAACGACGCCGGCAGCACCGACACCCCCAACCCCGCCGACACCAGCCCGATAATGGTCATGGCCTCCCCCGCCTCCTGGGAGATATGCGGGCTGAACCCCGCCACCCGCGCGAGGCTGAGCAATTGCGCGTACAAGCCGCTGCCATAGCTGCGCGGGAAGAATACAAAGGGTTCGTCCGCCAATGCCGCCAGTTGCAAACCATCCTCGCTGCCTTCGGCCAGCGGGTGATCGGCGCGAATCACAGCCACCAGCGGCTCGCGAAACAGTTCAACAACATGCAACGAATCCGGCAACGCCAGCGGCCGCATGATCCCGACTTCGATGGACTCATCCACCAGCCCCTCGGCCACCTCGCGGCTGCTCATTTCCTTGAGGTCCAGATGCACCGCCGGGAACGCCTGGCGAAAGGCAAAAATGGCCTGGGGGATACTGGAGTTGAACGGCGCCGACGAGGTAAAGCCAATTTTCAATTCACCCAGCTCACCCAACTGCGCCCGCCGGGCCACGTCGGCGGCTTTGTCGACCTGGGCCAACACCCGCCGCGCCTCCTCAAGAAACAAGCGTCCGGCTTCGCTCAGGGCAACCCGACGATTGGTTCGCTCGAACAGCCGTGCCCCCAATTCCTGCTCAAGCGCCTGAATTTGCTGGCTTAGCGGTGGCTGGGAAATGCCCAGCACCTGCGCCGCCCGACCAAAGTGAAGCTCTTCGGCCACGGCAATGAAGTAGCGCAAATGGCGCAGTTCCATACAACCCCCATTAAGTCGTAAAACCTATTAAACAGGTCGAATTATATATTGGAAAGAATCGTTAGCCGCCTATATTCTTTTGTCATTGCCGTTCGGCTTTACCCCAATTTGAGGTCCCCGTGAAAACTGCCGCTGCACCCCTGGCCCACGAAATCCCGCCGTCCGCGCTGGATGATGTTGTTACCCAACTGAATGATGTATTTATCGAGAAAGGCACGCCGATGTTTATGCGCACGGTGCTGGCCCTGTTCTCGGGTGGGTTCGCAACCTTTGCCCTGTTGTATTGCGTGCAGCCGATGATGCCGGTGCTATCCCATGAGTACGGGATCAATGCCGCTCAAAGCAGTCTGATTCTGTCCGTGGCCACGGCGATGCTAGCCATTGGCCTGCTGATTACCGGGCCCATTTCCGATGCCTTCGGGCGCAAGCCCGTGATGGTGTTTGCGTTGTTTAGTGCCGCGCTGTTTACCCTCCTCAGTGCCCTGATGCCGACCTGGGAAGGTGTACTGATAACACGGGCGCTGGTAGGGCTGTCACTTAGCGGGCTGGCTGCGGTAGCCATGACCTATCTGAGTGAAGAAATCCACCCGCAGCACATCGGCCTGGCCATGGGCCTGTATATTGGTGGCAACGCCATTGGCGGCATGAGCGGTCGTCTGATCAGCGGTGTATTGATCGACTTTGTCAGTTGGCACACCGCGATGTTGGTGATTGGCGCGCTGGCGCTGGTGGCCGCGGTGGTGTTCGTGAAAATCCTCCCCGAGTCGCGCAACTTCCGCCCGCGCTCGATGAATCCGCGCAGCCTGCTCGACGGTTTCACCATGCATTTTCGCGATGCCGGGCTGCCCTGGCTGTTTCTCGAAGCGTTCCTGCTGATGGGGAGTTTTGTCACCCTGTTCAACTACATCGGCTACCGCCTGCTGGCCGAGCCGTACAATATGAATCAGGCGCTGGTAGGCTTGCTGTCGATCGTCTATCTGTCGGGTATCTACAGCTCGGCACAGATTGGCGCACTGGCCGACAAACTGGGCCGTCGTCGCGTACTGTGGGCGGTGATTGTGCTGATGCTGGCCGGGATCGCGCTGACCCTGCTCACGCCCATTGCGTTTGTGATTATCGGCATGCTGATGTTCACCTTCGGCTTCTTCGGCGCGCATTCGGTGGCCAGCAGCTGGATCGGCCGCCGGGCAAGCAAGGCCAAGGGGCAGGCGTCGTCGCTGTACCTGTTCAGTTACTACGCCGGGTCGAGCGTAGCTGGCACCCTGGGTGGTGTGTTCTGGCATCTGGCGGGCTGGAACGGCATCGGCTTGTTTATCTCCAGCATGCTGGTGGTTGCCCTGCTGGTAGCGCTGCATCTGGCCCGGCTGCCAGTGCTGCCGGGAAACGCAAAGAACACGTAACTCCCTGCACCTGCGGCTACAGGCACTACCTCAATTCGGGTTGTTGATCTGTAGCCGTGCCTGGAGGCTGGTACCACGTTTTTCCAGACTCAGGCTTTCGAAGCCTGCACCTTCCAGTTCAATACGATTGAGCCAGCCCAGCACCGCAACCGCATCCCCGTTCAGGGAGATGCGTACAACACCGCCATCCATTTCAAACTGCTCAACGCTCAACCCGGAGTCTGCGGCACTGTCGCTCAAACGCGAGACCAAGGGCTGTTCAGCACCCCTGGCAATGGATCCGGGGCGTGCCTGCCGGACTTCAACTTCGAGTGCCAGCTGCTTGAGGTACAGCGCCCGGGCCGCATCCAGACGTTGTTGAGCCGGTAACCACAGCCCGTAGACGCTGAACACAATCAGTAAAAATACCGCCAGCACACCGCACAACTGGCGGTCTCGAGGCGGCAGGTGCAACCAGCGCTCACGCACAAACGTCTTCATGATTCATCCCTGAGGGTCAGCATGGCCTGCACCCGACTGCCCTGCTGGCTCGCATTGCCCAGCGTAATCGGCAGTGCGCTTTGCACGCCTCGCTCGCGTAATTGCTCAAGCTGGGCAAAGCTGCCGACCGTGAGGTTCAATACCCAACCGATGCTTGCCCGCCACTCCATATGCTGCACTTCGACACTGCTGGCGCCAATCACCTGCTCGGTCAGTTGAAGCAACCGTGCCATATGCCCTCCTTGTGCACCCGTGGCGCGCTGCTGCATTGCCTTGAGTTGTGCGGACAGGTCCACAATACGGGTTTGCGCCGGGTACAGGGTTTTGAACCGCTCCTCGCTCATGACATAAATCCGCGCCGCTTCCCCCTCCAGAAAACTGCTGCGCAGGTGGGTAAACCCCAAGGCCAGCGTGAACATCAGCAGTGCCATTACCCTGAGTCGCCGCCACGGCCAACCCCGCACCTGACGCCGAAACTCACCTTGGAGCAAGTTGATTGCATCTTCCGGGAGTGCGTCCCAGTCAATTTTTCGCGCCGTCAATGCGGTGGGCAAACCGGATTTAACCAACTCCAGCCCCACCAGGGAGACGGCCAGCCGGAATTCAAGCGTCCCGCCAACCAACCAGCGCCCACACCACCATTGCATACATGCTTGATCGCGTGGCAACAGATCCGCATCCACCTGCGCGCTGACGATAGTCAAACCGCGCTCATGGAGCTGGCACAGCAAGGTTCTAAATCGCTGTTTGTGAGTGATCAGCAAGGGATAACGCTGCTGCGTATCCACCGGCCCGACGGCGAAGTGCAGTTCGTCCAGATCATCGGCCAGTTGATCTTCGACGGCAAAAGCCAGGGCCTGTGCGGTGGGCCTACGCTTGCCCGGCCAGGGTTCGGTCAGCACCCAGCTGCACATTTCCATGGGCAGGACCAGTGCGACGTTCCGGCCTTTCAGCCCGGCTGCAGCTTCGCTCAATGAGGTTTCTGTCGGCGACTGAGCATCGTGCCAGACGAATACAGGGGCGTTGTCATAATCAATCTCGACACTGTGGGCAAAACCCTTGGCGGTGAGGTAAAGCCAGCTGTTCATACAAAGGGCTCGCGGTGTCGGGGAGCTAAAAGGCGTCGCTGCAACAAGTGCCATTCGCCGGTATGAGGATCGCGGACCACATCGCTTTCAAGCCGCAAGCGACTTTGCCCAAGGCGCACATCGGTGGTGATCCGAAACCAGCGACTGCTGATGCCCAGACCCGCAGCCTGAACACCCAACCCGATCAGCGCCGGGGTGAACGTGAAATCCTGAACACTGGCATAGCCTTGCAGCGGCCGGGTAGTTACCAGCGCGCGCGCCAGCTCAGGCGTCACGCCTTCCAGCGTCGCAAGGAGAGTGGCAGGCGCAGTGTTTATGTTCAGTACGGCATCCTTGCCCAACAGCACGATCCACGGCTGCATACGCATGTACCACTGGCTGTCGACACCGGGCAGCACACGCAACTGGCTGATATCACTCAAACTCTGGCCCTGCAGTACGCTGGCATCCAGCGGGGTCAATTCAAGCAGGGTTTGCAGGCGCATCCAGCGTTGCTCCATCACATCGCTGGCGGGACCTTTGGCCAATAAGGGGCTGATGTTGAATCGCCCGGCGAGGTCTTCAATTACCACGTCGATTTGTCCATCGTCGATGCGCAACTGTGGCTGGCTGCTGGCCCAGGCCTGGCCAGAAGCAACGGCGACCATGGGGTCGCGGATCAGGGTACGCAAGTGTTCACGGGCCCAGGTCTCGCCCGCAAATGCCAGGGTGCGCAGTTGCAACTGGTGGATCTGCTGGGCACTGCTGTTCAGGGCCAGACGATGGCTGCGCAACATGCCGGCGGTGATCAACAACGCCAGGCTCATCACCAGCAACACGGTGATCAGGGCGATCCCTCGCTGGTTGCGGCGCATCACGTGCCCCCCGTCAATAACAGCACACGGCGTACACCGTCGAAGCGACCCACCGACAGGTTTAACTCCAGGGCGTGCTGCGCAGTTTTGGGGGCAGAAGCACCTGCACTGTGCCAACCCGTCTTGCGATTGAACAACCGCCAGCGCACCTCGCGCACATCGCCAAGCAGTTTTTGTTGTTGCAGTTGCGCGCCCTCCTCCAGCCCGCGGCTAAAGCGCCAGAGCACACCATCCTTGAGCTGGTAACTGACATCCTGCACTTCACTGCGCGGCAGGCCCAACGGGTTGCGCCAGTTGACGCGGCGCACTTCGAGTTTATCGGGGTACAGCACGACACCCGGGCTTTGGGCTGAACTCTGGGCCTGCAAAACATCGCGTTCGATCATCGCCACCGCCCTCTGCAAGCTGCGCAGGGCCTGCTGTTGTGCCGTGCTGCTGCGCTCGACACGTACAACTGCGTCAAAGAGTCGCCAGCAGCCAAGGCCCAGCAAGGCGAAAATGGCAATGGCAATCACCAGTTCGAGCAGGGTAAAGCCGGCCTGGGGCTTATTCATGGCTGAACGCCAGCCAGTGGGTCACAGACTGTACCGCATGCTCGCTGCCCGCCGGGCTGACACTCAACTCTACCCGCAGCAGGCCTGTACCGGGCTCGGCCGTGATGCGTCGACTCAGGCGCCAGTCACGCCGGGCATAGGTCACATTGAGGGTTTGTAGCCCCAAGGCCGGAGGAGCAGTTTGCAGCTGCATTTCATTGAGGTGGTTGTCCGCCAGCCATGCGCCCAACAACCTTGCCTCGACCCTCGCACTCTGGCCCAGCACATACTGGCAGGCAGACATGACCGTCGCCGCCAGGATGGCAAAGATGGCGAGCGCAATCATGACTTCCAGCAGGGTGAAACCTTTATCAGCCTTCATGGGATGCCTGCGCCACAACAACCAGCGCGTCGCCAAGGCCGTCGCTGACGATACTTCGCCAGCGCCGGGGCGGACTGTCGACGTGCAGACTGAAAGCGGTGTTTTCATCGCTGCTCAACCACATTAACTGCGGTGCTTCTGCCATAGGTATAAGGGGCTGCGAGCGCCCCTCCACAGTCAGGGCAAGGGCCAGTCCGTAAGGCAACTTCACCCGGGCATCAGCCGGCTTCCAGGCATCACGTTCAAAGCGCATCACCTGATAGGCCCCGGGCTCAAGCCGCAGGCCATATTCCCGGCCATCCAGAACCGCTTTCTCGCGTAAACCGTGCATAACGCCCAACAGGACATCGGCTTCCTGTCGAGCGTTGCGGCTGTTGTTGTCACCCAGGCTGATACGCACCATTGAAGCGAGCACACCCACCAGCACAATGACCACCAGCAACTCGATCAGGGCAAAGCCCGACGCCCGCCTGCGCATGGCTCAGTAGCTCCAGTTGCCGATGTCTGCCGCGCTCCCTTCACCGCCGGGTACGCCGTCTGAACCCAAGGAAAACAGATCGTAATCTGTCGAACGGGTACCCGGGCTGAGGTATTGATAAGGCGTGCCCCACGGATCCAGTGGCAGCCGCTTGAGGTACCCCTGCGGGTTCCAGTTTTTTACCACCGGGCTGCCGGCCGGGTGCTTGCTCAAAGCCTCAAGGCCCTGCTGGGTCGAGGGGTAGCTGAAGGTGTCGAGGCGATACATTTCAAGGGCTGTGGCAATGGCCTGAATATCAGTGCGCGCAGCGGTCACCTTGGCCTGATCCGGGCGGTTCATAAACTGAGGCACGACAATGGCACCGAGCACACCAATGATGACTACCACAACCATGATTTCAATCAGGGTGAAGCCCCGTTGCTTGGGTTTTGAAGCACTGTTCATAGGTCAATTCACCAGTTGATTGAGGCCAAGAATCGGCAAGAGAATGGCCATGACGATCAGCAGCACCACGCCACCCATCAGCACCAGCATGATCGGTTCAAACAGGCTCACTACCAGGGCGATACGGGCGGCGAGGTTTTTTTCCTGTTGCTCGGCGGCCCGCGCCAGCATGCTGTCCAGCTCGCCGGCACGTTCGCCACTGGCAATCAGATGCAGCATCATGGGCGGGATATCACCACTGCGCTCCAGCCCTCGAGCCAGAGTGCCGCCTTCGCGGACTGAGCGGGCAACGTCGAGCATGCGTTGGCGTATGGCCAGGTTACTGATGACCGTGGCCGAAATTTCCAGGGCATCCACCAGTGGTACGGCACTTTTGCCCAGTATCGCCAGGGTGCTGGCGAACCGTGCTGCTTCCATTGCCCTCAGCACCCCGCCCACCAGCACAAGGTTGAGCAACAGCACATGCCAGCGCAGCTTCAGCCGCGGCTGACGCAGTGCCCAACGGGTCGCGCCGCAGGCAACCAGCAGCACGATAAAAAGCAACGCGCCATAACTGCGCAGACCATTGCTGATGGCGATCATGGCTTGTGTCAAAACAGGTAATGGCTGGCCACTGTTGATGAAGATCTTGACCACGTCGGGTACAACGTAGCCGAGCAGGAAACCGACAATCGAGAACGAAGCAACCAGCAAGATCAGGGGATAGACCAACGCCAGCTGGATTTTCTGGCGCGAGGCCTGACGGGCTTCGGTGTAGTCGGCCAATTGCTCCAGGACGAGCCCCAGGTGCCCGCTGCGCTCGCCTGCAGCGACCGTGGCCCGGAACAGTTCGGGGAAAGCGCGGGGGAACACCGCCAACGTGGTGTCCAAGGCATGACCTTCCAGCACCCGGCTGCGCACAGCCGCCAGTAAATGGCTAACCCGACGCTTTTCACTTTGAGCCGTGACGGCGCTCAAGGCTTCTTCGAGGGGCAGGCCGGCATGGATCAGAGTGGCTAATTGACGGGTGAGCAGCGCCAGATCCGTGCCCCCCAGACGGGTGCCGGACTGCGCATGGCTGTCCTTCTGCCGATTTTTTCTGGCCTCACCCAGATGGCTCAGGCGCAGGCCCCGCTCACGTAAAAGCTGGCGAGCATGGCGGGCACTGTCAGCCTCTTGAAGCCCCCGGCAATTGCGCCCGTTGGCGTCCTGCGCGCGATACTCAAAAGCAGGCATGCTCAGTCCTCCTGAGTGACACGCAGCAGTTCGTCGAGGCTGGTCTGACCGTCAAGCACCCGCCGTTGGCCATCTTGAAACAGCCCGCAGGATAACTTTCGCGCTTCGCGGATCAGTTCCGGCTCGCTGGCGCCCTGATGAATCATCCCGGCCAGGGCCGGGGTGATACTGACCAGTTCGTAGATACCGGTACGACCGCGATAACCTTGCCGGCAGTGTGTGCAGCCCCGAGCCCGGAACAGGATCGGCCTGGCCTCAGGGTCAAGGCCAAGCCGTGCCCTGGCGACCGGGTCGGCGGCGTACGGGGTTTTGCAGTCCACACACAGCGTGCGCAGCAGCCGCTGGGCCAATATGCCCACCAGAGAAGACGACAACAGATAGGCATCCACCCCCATGTCTACCAACCGGGTGACGGCGCCAATGGCGCTGTTGGTGTGCAGGGTCGACAGCACCAAATGCCCGGTCAACGAAGCTTGTACGGCGATTTCGGCGGTTTCATGGTCACGGATCTCACCGACCATGACCACGTCGGGGTCCTGACGCAGAATCGCCCGCAGACCTCGGGCAAACGTCATGTCAGCCTTGGTGTTGACCGGGGTCTGGCCGATGCCGGGAAGGTGATATTCCACCGGATCTTCGACAGTCAGAATATTACGGCTCTGGTGATTCAAATGGCTAAGCGCAGCATACAGGCTAGTGGTTTTGCCCGAGCCGGTCGGGCCCGTGACCAGAAAGATCCCATGGGGGCGCGCAAGAATGTGTTGAAACCGACTCAGGGTCTCGGCGGGCATGCCCAGGCACTGGAGATCCAGGCGCCCGGCCTGTTTATCCAGCAGACGCATGACTACCCGCTCACCGTGTGCAGAAGGCAGGGTAGAAACTCGCACATCGACTTCATGCCCGGCCAGACGCAAACTGATGCGGCCATCCTGGGGCACGCGTTTCTCGGCAATATCCAGGCGCGCCATCACCTTGATCCGTGATACCAGCAGACTGGCCAGTTCGCGTTTGGGCCTGAGCACTTCACGCAGTTGGCCATCAATGCGCATGCGCACGGACAGGTAGTGCTCAAAGGTTTCGAGGTGTACGTCCGAAGCCTTCTCACGCATGGCTTCTCGCAGCAGGGCATTGATCAGGCGAATGATCGGGGCATCGCCCTCCTGCTCCAGCAGATCTGCGGTTTGCGGTACTTGCTCGGCCAGGCTCATCAGGTCGAGTTCGTCGTCCAGCCCTTGGGCTACTTGCTCGGCCGCGCTTTGGCCAGCGCTATAGGTGCTGGCCAGCCGCTCGCTGAATTGTGCATCGGTGAGTGTGCTGACCTTTAATTCAGCCGTTGCCCAGCGCTGTGCTTCGGCCAGCGCGGTCAATGGTGTGTCGGCACGAAGCAACAGGGTGGCAGGCGTGGATGAGGTGTCCAGCAGCACCCCGAAACGCCGGGCAAAGCCGAAAGGCAAACGCTCACCTGGCGATGTCATGGTCGACCTGCTTCAGGTGGGCGACGGTTATCTTGCGTAGGGGTATCGAACATTTGATGTGCATTGTCGGGCAACAACCGCGAGCTTTTGCCCTTGGGACCGCTCTCATCGAGCTTGCGCAAAGCGTTGTAACGGCTTTCGCTGATTTCACGCAGATCATTCTTGCTGCGCACAATGGTCGGACGCAAAAAAACCATCAGGTTGGTTTTGGTACGGGTGTCTTTGTTCCAGCGAAACAGGGCGCCCAGGTACGGAATGTCTTTAAGTAAAGGAACGCCACTGACCTGGGTTCGAACGCTGTCCTTGATCAGCCCGC
The DNA here is from genome assembly GCF_900618535.1 of Pseudomonas bubulae. Lineage (GTDB taxonomy): Bacteria > Pseudomonadota > Gammaproteobacteria > Pseudomonadales > Pseudomonadaceae > Aquipseudomonas > Aquipseudomonas bubulae. The sequence continues at coordinate 310,641 of NZ_UYJA01000005.1, forward strand.
CAATCACGATGATTTCCCCGTCTTCGGCCAGGATGGTGCTTTTCAAGGCGCGTTTATTGGTAATCAGATCGGTTGACTCGACACCCTGCAGTGAAGGGGCTATCTCGGAGTTTTCCTGTGCAACTTCCAGACGCATCAAGCTGCCTTCATTGATATGCGGCTTGACCTTTAGGCTGATGCCGATGTCCTGACGCGTCACAGTGGTAAAGGGGTTTTTGGCGTTTTCACCAGAGCCTGTATAGGAGCCAGTTTTGAGCGGCACGTTTTGGCCCACCAGGATCTCGGCTTCCTGATTGTCCAGGGTCAGAAGGCTCGGCGTGGACAACACATTGTTGTTGGTATCGCTGGCCAACGCTGAAACCAGGACGTTGAAACGGTCGTTGCCAACCTGCAGCACGGCACCTTCTGGGAGTTTGATATTACTTTGGGACAACGCACCAATTTGAATTCCGGTGCCCGGGAAGGTAATACCGCCTCTGCCTCTGCCTGCGTTGACACCCCATTGCACGCCGAGGGTTTTCGCAATATCCCCGGAAACTTCAACAATAGCGGCATGGATCAACACTTGTGAGCGCGGCTGATCCAGTTCGCGCACGATATTTTCCAGGGTACGAACCTGCGCAGGCTCAGCCATGATCACCAGTGCGTTCTGGCTTTCATCTGCCGCTACCATCACTTCGCGGGTTGATGCTTTCTGGGTACTGCTCTCCAGGGCCATGTCCTTTTTCAAACCCGGGCTTACTGATTCCAGTACTGCGGCCAATTGCTTGGCATCGCCATAGCGAAGACGCAGCACCCGTGAGTTTTCCTGCTTGATGCTGCCCGGAGCATCGAGAGAGCGGGCCAGTGCACTCAAGCGCTTGCGAGCTGTTTCGTTGCCAATGATTACCACGCGATTGGTCGATGTGTCGGCGATCACTCGACTGTTCGAACCCGCATCCTTTTTGTCCAGCGCTTGCTCCATGATCCTGGCAATGTCGCTGGCCAGACCATGTTTGAGCACAACCACCGAATGGCCGGAACGCGCACCTGAATCCAGCTGGCGAACCATTTCGACAAGGCGCTGCGTATTGGCTGCAGTGTCGGTAATGATCAGCGCGTTGGCCGAAGCAGAAGGCCCGACGTAACCACTGCTAGACACCAGTGGTCGCAACAGGCCAGCCAGATCGGCCGCGACGCTGCCATTCAGTTCGATGACCCGTGTGACAAAGGCCTCTGCCTCAACCGCTTTCGCATCAGCGCTGCCAGCCCGTGCTTTTGCCTCGGCGGCAGGGATGATCAGTAAACGATCACCTTGGTCAATCACCGAGAAGCCGTGGGCATCGAGCACAGAGTAAAACAAGCGACGTACGCCTTCGCGGTCCAGCTCTTTTTCGGAAATAACCGTGACCCGGCCCTGAACCCTGGGATCAAGAACCACGGTGGCGCCGAGTATCGATGATATTTCCTGCACGACGTCGCGCAGTTCGGCCTCTTTCATCGCCAGTTTCCAGTACTGCTTCTGGGCCCACGCCGGAGATTGCAACAGCAACCCTGCGCACAGCACACAACAGGTAAAAAGAGGGCCGAAAACGAAGGCACCGGGCTTGGTCATGGGCATTTTCTAAAGTTTCCCGGTCGATGGCCGCAGGTAAAAAGTGGTCTCCTGCGAGGTCGTAGCTGGAGCAGTGGATAAGGGCAATACATACTGGTTTGGCGGTTTAAGGGTCAGGTACTCTTCACGCCCATTGCGCCATAGCACCACATGGTCCATCTCGATACGGCGCAGGACACTGCCACCCGGCAAAGGCTCACCTTCCGAGTAGAAACGTGCCGACTGTGCATCGGCCAACAAGGCTTGAGAGGAGCCCTGGCTCGCAACAAAGCTCGCACGCAACTGCAATGGCTCAGCACTCGGTACCCGACGGTCTTGAGTGACAAGCCCGAATAACGTGGCGATCGCTTCAGGCTTGAAAAGCCCGGGAGCCGGAGGATCTGAAACATTCAAGGGTGCGAGTTCCGATTGCATATGGATAGAGTGGCGATACCCTTGTTCTTGCCACACCAAATAACTGCCATAGACCAAGATCAATGCCAGCGACGCCCATACAGATGAAAAGCAGTGTTTGAGTACTTGAATCGAACTGTTCATGACTGTCTCATGACTGAATTGCTCTACCCTGATAAAAAACACCGCTGCGTCAGATGGCAAGTGGATAACTATCAACCTGCACACACATCAACACGCAAATCCCCCTCTAAAAAACAGGCTTAAGCTAAACAGTACCGAACAACTTCACTCCAAAACCCGGCGCCCCCTTACTTAAACAGTCAGGAGCTATCATTGCGACTTGTTTCTAGACCAAGGTAACTTTCCAGCAAGAGCCACACCCGGATCACAATGAGTGGTCTACGGAGCGTATTGCAAGCAGCAGTCCGAATGTAGGGCGGTTATCACTAATACACCCTCAAACTGCGAGCGCTTGAAAGTGCAACAACCAAGAACTCACCCTGGTACATTTATTATTAAAAAACCCAAAAACAACCTTACCCTGAATAACAGAACGTTGTGCGCAGAATGCAAGCCCGATAACACTAATCAGCCTTTTATAACACCAACCTTATTTATACAAAGGCGAAGGCTAATTTTCACTGGCATGAACAATTATTAATGTAAGTCCAGCCCTCTTTAATCTGTAGGTTTTGTCTCTAACTTCTCTACACTTAGTGTCAGCAGTCATAGCGATGACTACGCAATAAATGAAAATGCCCCGACATGTCGGGGCATTTTTTAATCTGCTGGAGCTTACTGGTGATATTGACCGGAGAACTCATGCACCGCACTGATAAACGCACCGGCGTGCTCGGGTTTTACTTCCGGGGTAATACCATGGCCCAGGTTGAACACATGGCCCGAGCCGTTGCCGTAGCTGGCCAGGATGCGCTTGACTTCGGTGCGGATGGCCTCCGGGTTGGCGTACAGCACGGTCGGGTCCATGTTGCCTTGCAGGGCAACCTTGTTGCCGACACGACGGCGGGCTTCGCCCAGGTCACAGGTCCAGTCCAGGCCCAGTGCATCGGCACCAGCATCGGCGATGCTTTCCAGCCACAGGCCACCGTTTTTGGTGAACAGAATGACCGGCACCTTGCGACCTTCGTGTTCGCGGATCAGGCCGCTGACGATTTTGCGCATATAGGCCAGGGAGAACTCCTGATAGGCCGCAGCCGACAGGTTACCGCCCCAGGTGTCGAAGATCTGCACCGCCTGCGCGCCCGCCAGGATCTGGCCGTTGAGGTAAGACGTGACCGACTGCGCCAGCTTGTCGAGCAGCAAGTGCATGGCTTGCGGGGTGTCGTAGAGCATGGCCTTGGTTTTACGGAAGTCCTTGGAGGAGCCGCCTTCAACCATATAAGTGGCCAGCGTCCACGGGCTGCCGGAGAAGCCAATCAATGGCACACGGCCATTGAGCTCTTTGCGAATGGTGCTGACGGCGTTCATCACGTAGCCGAGGTCTTTTTGCGGATCCGGGATGGGCAGCGCTTCGATGTCGGCCAGGGTGCTGACAACCTTTTTGAAGCGCGGGCCTTCACCCGTTTCAAAGTACAGGCCTTGGCCCATGGCATCGGGGATGGTCAGGATGTCAGAAAACAGGATGGCCGCATCCAGCTGCGGGAAGCGGTCCAGAGGCTGCATGGTGACTTCACAGGCGAATTCGGCGTTCTTGCACAAGCTCATGAAATCGCCGGCCTTGGCGCGGCTGGCGCGGTACTCCGGCAGGTAGCGACCGGCCTGACGCATCATCCAGACAGGCGTTACGTCTACAGGTTGCTTGAGCAAAGCGCGAAGGAAACGGTCATTCTTGAGAACAGTCATGTCAGCATCCGGAAAAAAAGTGGGGGCATTTTCTCAGAGACGGACGCAAAAGGCACGGCAAGTGCCGTGCCTTTTATCTATCGGGTCGATTTGCCGCGGTGGAACGTGCTATTTGGCAACACCGCGAAACAACTGTGGGAGCCGGCTTGCTCGCGATACAGACAACTCGATTGATCAGCAGACCGAGTTGATCCCATCGCGGGCAAGCCCGCCCCCACAGGGAATCGGGTTACACGCCCAGGTAATCCATGATCCCTTCAGCCGCAGTACGGCCTTCGAAGATCGCGGTCACTACCAGGTCGGAACCACGCACCATGTCACCACCGGCAAAAATCTTCGGATGGCTGGTCTGATGCTTGAACTGCGACTGCTCTGGCGCAATCACGCGGCCCTGGCTGTCGGTCTGGATCTCGAACTGCTCGAACCACGAGGCCGGGCTCGGACGGAAACCAAAGGCGATAATCACGGCGTCTGCCGGAATGATCTCTTCAGAACCCGGGATCGGCTCCGGGCTACGACGGCCACGGGCATCCGGCTCGCCGAGACGGGTCTCGACCACCTTCACGCCTTCCACTTTTCCTTCACCGACAATGGCGATCGGCTGACGGTTGTAGAGGAACTTAACGCCTTCTTCCTTGGCGTTCTTCACCTCTTTGCGCGAGCCCGGCATGTTGGCTTCGTCACGACGATAGGCACAGGTTACTGATTTGGCGCCCTGGCGAATCGAAGTCCGGTTGCAGTCCATGGCCGTATCGCCGCCACCGAGCACCACAATCTTTTTGCCTTTCATGTCGACGAAATCTTCCGGCGACTTTTCAAAGCCCAGGTTGCGGTTGACGTTGGCAATCAGGAAGTCCAGCGCATCGTGCACGCCCGGCAGGTCTTCACCGGCAAAACCACCTTTCATATAGGTGTAAGTGCCCATGCCCATAAACACGGCGTCGTACTCGGCCAGCAACTGCTCCATGCTGATGTCCTTGCCGATTTCGGTATTGAGGCGGAACTCGATACCCATACCGGTAAACACTTCGCGGCGATGGCTCAGTACGGTTTTTTCCAGCTTGAACTCGGGGATGCCGAAGGTCAGCAGACCACCGATTTCCGGGTTCTTGTCGAACACCACCGGGGTCACTCCGCCACGCACCAGCACGTCGGCACAGCCCAGGCCTGCAGGCCCGGCACCGATAATGGCGACACGCTTGCCGGTGGGCACGACCTTGGACATGTCCGGGCGCCAGCCCATGGCGAATGCCGTATCGGTGATGTATTTCTCCACCGAACCAATGGTCACCGCGCCAAAACCGTCGTTGAGGGTGCAGGCGCCCTCGCACAGACGGTCTTGCGGGCACACCCGCCCGCACACTTCGGGCAGGGTGTTGGTCTGGTGCGACAACTCGGCGGCGGCGAGGATATTGCCCTCGGCCACCAGCTTGAGCCAGTTGGGAATGAAGTTATGCACAGGGCATTTCCATTCACAGTACGGGTTGCCGCAGCCCAGGCAGCGGTGGGCCTGTTCGGCCGACTGCTGGGGTTTAAAAGGCTCGTAGATTTCCACGAACTCTTTCTTGCGTTGACGTAACAGTTTCTTCTTCGGATCTTTGCGCCCGACATCGATGAACTGGAAGTCGTTACTCAGACGTTCAGCCATGGTTAAAACCTCATCAAACTTTTCAGGCGCATATCACTGCGGGTTGGCACGGATGCTGGAAAGCAACGATTTCAAGCTGGCAGCCTTGGGCTTGACCATCCAGAAACGACGCAGGTAATCATCGAGGTTTTCCGAGAGGTTGCGACCCCACTCGCTGTTGGTTTCCTCAACGTATTCGTCCAGCACGTGTTGCAGGTGATTACGGTAGGCCTCCATCGCTTCGCCACTGATCCGCTGGATTTCCACCAGCTCGTGGTTAACCTTGTCGACGAAGGTGTTGTCCTGATCCAGCACGTAGGCGAAACCGCCGGTCATGCCCGAGCCGAAGTTGTAACCGGTTTTACCCAGCACACAGACAAAACCGCCAGTCATGTATTCGCAGCAGTGATCGCCTGTGCCTTCCACCACGGTGTGGGCACCGGAGTTGCGCACCGCGAAACGCTCGCCCGCCGTGCCCGCTGCAAACAGCTTGCCGCCGGTGGCGCCGTACAGGCAGGTATTGCCGACAATCGCGCTGTCCTGAGTTTTGTAGACGCTGCCTGCAGGCGGGACTATCACCAGCTTGCCGCCGGTCATGCCTTTACCTACGTAGTCGTTGGCATCGCCTTGCAGGTACATGTGCAAGCCACCGGCGTTCCACACACCAAAGCTCTGACCGGCAGTGCCTTTGAAGCGGAAGGTGATCGGTGCCTTGGCCATGCCCTGGTTGCCGTGGGTACGGGCGATTTCACCCGAGATACGCGCACCGATGGAGCGATCGCAGTTGCAGATGTCGAGGTCGAACTCGGCGCCGCTCATGTCGTTGATCGCCGAACGCGCCATGTCGAGCATCTGCTCGGCCAGCAGGCCCTTGTCGAACGGAGGGTTGCGGTCTACCTGGCAGAATTGCGGCTTGTCGGCCGGGATATGGTCACTGCCCAGCAGTGGCGTGAGATCCAGGTTGTGCTGTTTGGCAGTCTCGCCCTGGAGAATTTCCAGCAGGTCGGTACGCCCGATCAGCTCTTCCAGGGTGCGCACACCCAGCTTGGCCAGCCACTCGCGGGTTTCTTCGGCCACATAGGTGAAGAAGTTGACCACCATATCGACGGTGCCGATGTAATGGTTTTTACGCAGCGATTCGTTTTGCGTCGCAACCCCGGTCGCGCAGTTGTTGAGGTGGCAAATACGCAGGTATTTACAGCCCAGGGCGATCATCGGTGCGGTGCCAAAGCCGAAGCTTTCAGCGCCCAGAATTGCTGCCTTGATCACGTCGAGACCGGTTTTCAGGCCACCATCGGTTTGTACCCGCACTTTACCGCGCAGGTCATTGCCGCGCAGGGTCTGGTGGGTTTCGGCCAAACCGAGCTCCCACGGTGCGCCCGCGTACTTGATGGAGGTCAGCGGTGAAGCGCCGGTGCCGCCGTCATAACCGGAGATGGTAATCAAGTCGGCATAGGCCTTGGCCACGCCAGCGGCGATGGTACCTACGCCCGCTTCAGCTACCAGTTTCACCGACACCAGTGCTTTCGGGTTGACTTGTTTCAAGTCAAAGATCAGCTGCGACAAGTCTTCAATGGAGTAGATGTCGTGGTGCGGCGGTGGCGAAATCAGGGTCACACCCGGTACGGCGTAGCGCAGTTTGGCGATCAGGCCGTTGACCTTGCCGCCCGGCAGTTGCCCGCCCTCGCCCGGCTTGGCGCCTTGAGCAACCTTGATTTGCAGCACTTCAGCGTTGACCAGGTATTCCGGTGTCACACCGAAACGACCAGTGGCCACTTGCTTGATCTTCGAACTCTTGATGGTGCCGTAACGCGCCGGGTCTTCGCCGCCTTCACCGGAGTTGGAGCGTGCGCCCAAGCGGTTCATGGCTTCAGCCAGGGCTTCGTGAGCCTCTGGCGACAAGGCGCCCAGGGAAATACCGGCTGAGTCGAAACGCTTGAGGATCGAGTCCAGCGGTTCGATATCGTCGATCGACAGCGGGGTATCGAGGGTCTTGACCTTGAACAGATCGCGGATCATAGACACTGGACGCTGGTCGACCAGTGCGGTGTATTCCTTGAATTTGCTGTAGTCGCCCTGCTGCACGGCGGCTTGCAGGGTGGCCACCACGTCAGGGTTGTAGGCATGGTATTCACCACCATGCACGTACTTGAGCAGGCCGCCTTGCTGGATGGGCTTGCGCGCACTCCAGGCCTCGGCTGCCAGCAGCTTTTGCTCGGCTTCAAGGTCGACGAAACGTGCGCCCTTGATGCGGCTTGGCACGCCACGGAAGCTCAGTTCGCAAATTTCTTCGGACAGGCCGATGGCTTCGAACAGCTGCGCACCACGGTACGAAGCGATGGTCGATATGCCCATTTTCGAGAGGATCTTGAGCAGACCTTTGGTGATGCCTTTGCGGTAGTTCTTGAACACCTCATAGAGGTCGCCCAGTACTTCACCGGTGCGGATCAGGTCGCCCAGCACTTCGTAGGCCAGGAACGGATAGACCGCCGAGGCACCGAAGCCGATCAGCACCGCAAAGTGATGCGGGTCACGGGCAGTAGCGGTTTCAACCAGAATGTTGCTGTCGCAACGCAGGCCTTTTTCGGTCAGGCGGTGATGCACGGCGCCCACAGCCAAAGAGGCGTGAACCGGCAACTTGCCCGGCGCGATATGACGGTCGCTCAGAACGATCTGGGTGCGACCAGCGCGCGCTGCTTCTTCGGCCTGATCGGCGATATTGCGCACAGCCGCTTCAAGACCGACGCTTTCGTCGTAGTTGAGGTCAATGATCTGACGCTCAAAGCCCGGCAGGTCGAGGTTCATCAGCGAGCGCCATTTTGCAGGCGAGATCACGGGCGAACTGAGAATCACACGGGAAGCGTGCTCAGGGGATTCCTGGAAGATGTTGCGCTCGGCACCGAGGCAGATTTCCAGCGACATGACGATGGCTTCACGCAGCGGGTCGATCGGCGGGTTGGTGACCTGCGCAAACTGCTGGCGGAAGTAATCGTAAGGTGTTCGCACACGCTGGGACAGCACGGCCATTGGCGTGTCGTCCCCCATCGAACCTACGGCTTCGTAGCCTTGCTCGCCCAACGGACGCAGCACCTGGTCGCGCTCTTCGAACGTGACCTGATACATCTTCATGTATTGCTTGAGCTGATCGACGTCGTAAAACGCCGAACCGTGGTCGTTGTCTTCCATGGTCGCCTGAATGCGCAGGGCATTCTTGCGCAGCCATTGCTTGTACGGGTGGCGCGACTTGAGGCGGTTGTCGATCGAGTCAGTGTCCAGCACCTGACCGGTTTCGGTGTCCACGGCCAGGATCTGGCCAGGGCCGACACGGCCTTTGGCGATCACGTCCTCAGGCTTGTAGTCCCATACGCCGATTTCCGAGGCAATGGTGATATAGCCGTTGGTGGTGGTCACCCAGCGCGCAGGGCGCAGGCCGTTACGGTCAAGCAGGCAGACCGCGTAGCGACCGTCGGTCATTACCACGCCGGCGGGGCCGTCCCACGGTTCCATGTGCATGGAGTTGTACTCATAGAACGCCCGCAGGTCGGGGTCCATGGTTTCAACGTTCTGCCACGCCGGTGGAATCAGCATGCGTACGCCACGGAACAGGTCGATACCGCCGGTGACCATCAGCTCCAGCATATTGTCCATGCTGGAGGAGTCCGAACCCACGCGGTTGACCAGCGGGCCGAGTTCGTCGAGGTCACCGATCAGATCGTTGGCAAACTTGGTGCGACGGGCCTGGGCCCAGTTGCGGTTACCGGTGATGGTGTTGATTTCGCCGTTGTGGGCGAGAAAGCGGAATGGCTGAGCCAGCGGCCATTTCGGCAGGGTATTGGTGGAGAAGCGCTGATGGAACACGCAGATCGCGGTTTGCAGGCGCTCATCGCTCAGGTCCGGATAGAAGGCGGTGAGGTCCGCCGGCATCATCAGGCCTTTATAAATGATGGTCTTGTGGGAAAAGCTGCAGATGTAGTGATCGCTGTCTGCCGCGTTGGACACCGAGGAACGGCGACGGGCACTGAACAGTTTGATGGCCATATCCTGATCGCTCAGGCCGTCCCCACCAATAAACACTTGCTCGATCTGCGGCAGACGCTCCAGCGCCAGACGACCCAGAACGCTGGTATCGATGGGCACTTTGCGCCAGCCCACCAGTTGCAGGCCAGCGGCAAGGATCTCGCGATTCATGTTGTCGCGGGCCGCCTCGGCCTTGATCGGATCCTGGTTGAAAAACACCATGCCGACCGCGTATTGCTTGGGCAAATCGGTACCGAACTGCTCCTTGGCGGTTGCACGCAGGAACAGGTCAGGCTTTTGAATCAGCAGGCCACAACCGTCACCGGTCTTGCCGTCTGCGTTGATCCCACCGCGGTGGGTCATGCAGGTCAGGGCTTCAATGGCGGTTTGCAGAAGGGTATGACTGGGTTCGCCCTGCATATGGGCAATCAGGCCGAAACCACAGTTATCCTTGAATTCATCGGGGTGGTACAGACCTGCTTTCATAGACACTTTCTCACCAGGCTGCCCTTAAAAAGGGCAAATTTCTTTTAATTCAACCACTTGCTTCCCGCGCTGAACGTACGCCAGCTTGGCAGGGGCAAAAGGGTGGTCATTCTACACACCGTCACAAAGACCCACAAATTAAGCGGCGTTATACCGTAAATTCATGTCGCATTTATGAAAGGTTTAAAGCGATTGCTCGTGCTAGTCAAAACATTTTTGATGTTGACTGCTACACGGCGCAGACACCACAAGGCACACGGCTGTTAAGGCCGCATGCACAAGCAGGATTTTTGATGGACTAGAACGGCGACCTGGGTAAGGTCGCCGGATCATCAGCGAGCTGCAGCCAGCTCTTTTTGGACGCTGGCGACAGTGCGAGGCCAAGGTTTACCAGCCTGCGTCTTCGCTGGCAAGTTCTTGATTGCTGCAGTTGCTGCAGCATGGCTTGGGAAGTTGCCATAGGTGACGACGTACAGCGGCTTGCCATTCAAGGTTTTCTTGAAGTAACGAGCATCACCGCCCAGTTCTTTGGCGACATTTTGCGCAGACGCTTCAGAGCTGGTGCCGACGATCTGCACCACATAGTTATTGGCAGGCTGGCTGGCGTACCAGCTACCGCCTGGTGCGGCCTTGGCCAGGCTAACCGGCTTCTCGGCCGGTTTGACCACTGGTTTGGCTGCCGGGGCCGGGGCAGGCTTGGCCACTGGCGCAGGCTTGGCCGTGGCCACGGTAGGTGCCGGTGCTGGTGCCGGGCGTGGCGTGGCTACGGGCGCAGGGCCCGCTGGCACGCCAACCGGTGGCGCGGTGGTGGTGACGGTCGGTGGCGAAGCAACGCCGCCGTCGACCGCAGGCACACCGCCATCGTCGCCCTCGGAGATACCACCGGCCGCTTCAGCCAGCGGACCACGCATCACCGGCTGAGACTGCCCCACCAACGGCAACGGCATCGGCTGCGAAGAACCGGCGAAATCCACCGACGGCTTGGCCCCGCCATTGGGTGTGGCCTGCCCCAGCTGTGTCTGTTCAGCATCCGGCGCAACAGGCGCCTTGCCACGGCCCGGAATCAAAACGGCAGCAGCGACAGCCACTACCACTACTGCACCAATGGCCAATACGTGTTTCTTCGGCATCTTGAACCCCATACTTGGACGCTTGACCGCTGAGCGGCTGGCAATCATGGCTTCGATCATTGCATCACGGGCGACCTGGTTGATAATCCCGGGCCAGCCTTCAGAGCTCTCGTGTATATCTGAGATCTGCTGAGCGCTAAAGAGTTCGATCCCGCGCCCGGCACCTTCAAGGCGCTGGGCCAGATATTCGCGGGTTTCTTCGAGGTCATAGGGCTGCAGGTCGACCACATGGAAGCGTTCTTCATCAGCGCTCAGCTCCTCAAGACCGGCAATCATCGACGGCTCACCGAACAAGAACACGTGCGGACGCCCCTCTGGCGTACCCGCAGCCAGCGCCAGCAAGGCTTGCAGCGCAGACTCATCGAGCTGTTCGGCATCATCGACCAGCAGGTAGACCTCTTGCCCCGTAAGCGCCAGTTGCACCACTTGCGCCAGAATGGAGCCCACGTCAGGGCGCGCCACATTCAGGGTTTGCGCCACTTGCTGCAGGATACCGGCGGCATTGCCGGCCCCACGCGCCGAGACCACGACACTTTGCACCGACTGCTTGTTGGTACTCGCCACCAACGCCTGGCGCAGCAAGGTTTTGCCGCTGCCCTCAGGCCCGGTGACCACCAGCAGCAACTGGCTGTAGCGGGCAAGGTGATGCAACTGCCCCAGAACCGGCTTGCGCTGGGCCGGGAAAAACTTGAAGCCCGGAACCCGCGGTGCAAAGGGGTCGTGGGTGAGCTGGAAGTGACCGAGGAACGCCTCGTCGGCATGCAAACTAGTCATCGGGATCTTATTAACCTTTAAGCTGAGCCAGCGCGCGGTAATCCGCACCCAGCGTGGCTTGTAGAACCTCTTGTGGATAATCGTCAGTCACTGTGGCTTCGCCCATGCGGCGCAACAGCACCAGACGCATACGACCGTCGATCACTTTTTTATCAACTGCCATGTGTTGCATAAAGTCGGCCGGGGTCATTTCGACGGGCGGCACCACTGGCAAACCGGCACGCTGAAAGATCCGGATACCTCGATCACGCTCGGCATCGGTGATCCAGCCCAGGCGGGCAGACATTTCCAGTGCCATCACGGTGCCCGCAGCGACGGCCTCGCCATGCAGCCACACGCCGTAGCCCATATGGGTTTCGATGGCATGGCCAAAGGTATGCCCCAGGTTGAGCGTTGCACGCACACCCGCTTCGCGCTCATCGGCGCCGACCACTTCAGCCTTGGCCGCGCACGAACGCTGGATCGCGGCAGTCAGGGCCGCCTGGTCCAGGGATCGCAGCGCATCCATGTTGTCTTCAAGCCAGGTCAGGAACGGCTCATCGCATATCAGGCCATATTTGATGACTTCAGCCAGCCCCGCGGACAATTCGCGGGCAGGCAGGGTGTTGAGGGTCTGGGTGTCGATCAGCACAAGGTTGGGCTGATAGAAGGCACCGATCATGTTCTTGCCCAAAGGGTGGTTGATCCCGGTTTTGCCGCCCACGGACGAATCGACCTGGGACAACAAAGTGGTCGGCACCTGGATAAAATCGACTCCGCGCTGGTAACAAGCAGCAGCAAAACCGGCCATGTCACCGACAACACCGCCACCCAACGCTATCACCGTGGTGCGTCGATCATGACGTGCTGTGAGCAGGCCATCGAAAATCAGCTGCAGGGTTTCCCAATTCTTGAACGACTCGCCATCGGGCAGGATGATCGGCAACACCGAGAACTGCGCGAGGCTACGCGTCAAGCGCTCAAGATAGAGTGGCGCGACCGTTGTATTGGTCACAATCGCCACCTGGCGCCCGGCGATATGCGGAGCCAGCAACTGCGGCTGATCCAACAAACCTTCGCCAATATGAATCGGGTAGCTACGCTCGCCTAGATCAACCTTCACTGTCTGCATGAAACCCCGCGTTGAAGCACGGCGCCAGCGCCCTGCTTCGCAATTATCAAGTGATGGCATGCCGTAAAAAGGCATGCTCGGCGCCGAGAATAGCGCATTTCGTATCGCACTTTAATGGTCTGTGCAGCGACTACCGGGGAGGAAGCTGGGCCAGGCGCTCGAGGATATCGAGCACCACCATGCGCGGCGGCCGCTCATCGGTTTCAACCACCAGGTCAGCAATTTCACGATAAAGCGGGTCGCGCACAGCCAGCAGGTCGCGCAGGATTTTTTCCGGGTTGGCATTGCGCAGCAGTGGCCGGTTGCGATCACGGGAGGTGCGCGCCACCTGCTGCTCGATGGAGGCGTGCAAATACACCACGCGCCCACCATTGCGCAGGGCTTGCCGGTTTTCCGGGCGCATGACCGCGCCACCACCGGTGGCCAGCACAATGCCATTTTCATGGCACAGCTCGACAATCATGGCTGTTTCACGATCGCGAAAGCCCGGCTCGCCTTCTTTATCGAAGATCCACGGGATATTGGCACCCGTGCGCACTTCAATTTCCTTATCGGAATCTTTGAACGGCAGGTGCAGCTCTTTGGCCAGCAAACGTCCGATGGTGCTTTTTCCAGCCCCCATTGGCCCAACAAGAATCAAATTTCGCACAGAATCAATGACTCACAGCAATCGCCTGGTTGTTCATGATACGCGGAGTCAGGAACACCAGCAGTTCGGATTTTTTTTCCAGGACAACGTCTCTACGGAAAAGTCGGCCAACATACGGCAGATCGCCTAAAAATGGCACTTTATCTACCACTTTGCTTTGAGTTTTTGAGAACACTCCCCCAATCACGATGGTTTCACCGTCCTTGACCAGCACCTTGGCCCTGACCTCGTTCTTCTTGATGGGCGGTACATCCTGCAGCCTGCTCATGTAATCGGGCTCATCCTTGGTCACTACGACGGCCATGATGACGCTGTTGTCCGGAGTGATTTGCGGCGTCACCTCCAGTGACAATGAGGCTTCCTTGAACGAAACCGATGTAGCCCCGGTTTTGCTGGCCTGCTGGTAAGGAATTTGGGTGCCTTTAAGAATTTTGGCGGTTTCCTTATCCGCAGTAACCACTTTGGGTTGCGAGATAATTTCCCCATTACCGGTTTTTTCCATGGCCGTCAGTTCCAGGTCCAGCAACACATTGTTGGTGATGAAGGCGATGCCCAAGCCCGAGGTATTTCGCGAAACACCCAAATCAACAAAGGGCGCACTAACGTTGCCCGGGGCAGCCCCGGACGCCGCAGGCTGGGTAATACCACCGGCTTTCCAGAGGCCACCATTGTTTAGCGCTCCCCCCCCAACGCACACCCAGGCTTTTTTCGAAGTCCACGCCTGCCTCGACAATCCAGGCTTCGATCATCACCTGACGCACTGGCACGTCCAGTTGAGCCACGATGCGCCGCAGCTCCTCCAGCCGTTCACTCGATTCATAAGCAATGATGGTATTGGTGCGTTCATCCACCGTGATCGTGCCCTGCCCCTCGATGCCGGGCTGCCCGCCGGTCACTGACTGGAACAGCATGACGATATCTGCCGCCCTGGCGTAATTGACTTGCACCAACTCCCGACGCAAAGGCGCAGGCTCAGGGCGCTCGCGGGCTGCGATCTCTTCCAGGGGCGCGATCAACAACACATTACCTTCAAGACGCTTGCCCAACCCCTTGCTCTCAAGCACCAGCTCCAGCGCCTGATCCCAAGGCACATCCTGCAAACTGAGGGTTATGCTGCCCTTTACGGTGTCGCTGACCATCAGGTTGAACCCGGTAAAATCCGCCAGCGATTGCAGTACCGTGCGTACATCAAGATTCTGCACGCTCAGGGACATGGGCTCGCCCACATACTGCGAGCGCTTGACGGATGATGGCGCGGCCTGCCCAGCCGCCAGCATTGACTGCGAATTCAGCGCACTCCATAGCGCCAGTACGCAGACCGGTGAAATCCTTTTCATGGTGTTTATCCGTTAAGACTGTTGATTTAAAGGAATCGTCAGGGACCTTTCCAACCAACCGCCCCGACCATCGGAAATCAGTTCAAATACTTCAATCTGGTGCGCCTGGATCGAAGCAATCTGGCCATTGTTGCGCCCCAGGTAATCCCCCACTTTCAAGCGATGAATAACACCATTGGCCCGCAGCAAGGCATTTGCCTGCGATTCACTGGACAGCATGCCAACCATCTCGAACTGCTCCAGATCAAAGCCTTCCAGAAACTGCCGGGGCCGGTCCGCGTCAAGTTCATCGCCGGCAAGGCTGACCTGCCAACTGCCGTCCCCTCCCCCCCCTATAGCCTGAAAAGGATTGCGCAAACCCATCGACCCATAGGCAAACACAGGCCCGACACTGATCACGGGAAGCGGCTCAATGGCGTTGCTCGCATGCCCCTGCGTAGCCTGTAAATAACTGTGCAGGTCTGCGGTAGTCTGCGGGCTGTCACACCCTGCCAGGCTTGCCAGCAATCCGGCGCCAAACACTCGCAAACAAACACCCATGGGATCAGTCCTTGATCGTGGTTCGGTAGGCCTTTGCCAGCAGCGTCATGCGCAGTTGACCGTCACCGGTACCGTTGCTCGGCGCAAGGCTGAGGTCATGCAAGGTGACAATGCGCGGCAGGCTGGCCATGGCGCTGACGAAGAGGCCAAGTTCGTGATAGCCCCCGACGAGGGTCATCTGCAGTGGCAGTTCGGCATAGAACGTTTGCAGGACTTCAGGGAGCCACTGAATGTGCTCGACCAGCAGACCATTGCTCAGACCCAACCGCGAAATCTCATCCAGCAATTCGGGCACTTGTGCCTGAGCGGGGAGTTGTTTGAGCAACGCACTGAACCCGGCTTCCAGCCTGTGAACTTGCATCACATAAGCATCCATATTGGCAACCTGTGCGACCCTGGATTCAAACTCCGCCTTCAGCGTGGTTTGAGTCTCGTGCAACTGTTGCAGCCGGGAAGAAGGCAGTTGAAGCAGCAGCGCATGACCCGACACCAGCACCAGGCCCAGCCACACCAGAGCCACGGTTGTTTTGCGGGCTGGCGACCAGGCGCCCATGTTACCCGGGGCCAGTTCGCGCAGGTCGAAATTGCGCAGGCTAAAGAGCCAGTGCGCAGGTATCACAATGCCCCCCCGGAAGGGGTATGTCGGGCCTCACGCACCGTCATCTGAAACAGGCGCTCCTGCCCGCCTGCCTGGGCAGGGTCTGCCTTGACGTCATTGAGTTGCGGCGTATCCAGCCAGTGCGAAGCATCGAGATTTCGCATCAGCTGGGCGACAAGGTTGTTGGACTGGGCAATCCCCGTGATGACAATGGTGCCCTCGGTCATTTTCACGTCGGTGAAATGCACACCTTCCGGCAAGCTGCGCGCCAATTGCTCCAAAATGATCCCGCTGCTCGACCGGCTGCTCTGCAACATGCCTATGGTTTGCATGCGTTCAAGCAATTGCTCCCGGCGCACTTTCAACTGGTCGATCTGCTCCGCACGCCCATCCAGCTGGAACGTGGTACTGCGGATCAGGTCATTGCGCTCCATCTGCTCCTCTACCAAGGTGTCGATAAAGTGGTCAGCAGCAAACAGGCCGGCCACCGCCAGCAAAGACAGGGCCACCAGCACCATCAAAAAACGTTTGCGCCGCTTTTCACGCAACAACGCGCGCCAGGGCAACAAATTGATTCTCGCCATTAATCAAACCCCCTCAAGGCCAGACCGCAGGCAGTCAACAACACAGGGGCATCGCAAAGCAAGGCTTCAGAGGTGAGTGAGGGATCGAGGTCCATCAGCGCAAACGGGTTGGCGATGCGTGTCGGCGTGCCAAGACGGGATTCAACCCGCTGAGCCAGCAGCGGATCCATGGCAGCCTCACCGGCCAATACGATCAGGCCGATCCGCCCATCAACTCCGGAGTCGGCAAACAGCCCAAGCTCTCGCTCCAGCTCTTCGACAATCGTGGTTTTGAATGCTTGCGCCCTTGCAGTGGCCTGCCCGCAAAGCAGCTCACGGACGTAAATGACCTGACCCTGCTGCACGATGCTCAGCAGGATTGCATGGGGTGCAAAATCGACCACTGCCACGGCCCCGTTCAGTGCCTGGCCTGCAGTCATTGCCTCAACGCCCCGCACCAGGGCATGAGCCTGCACGGCAACCACCCGCGGGACCAATCCCGCACCGGTCAAGACCGAACAATGCCACTCCAGCGCTTCCTGGCGGCACGCCACCATCAGCACGCGGGCCGGCCCGGTATGGTTCGACGGGTGATCCTGGAGCTCAAAATCCAGTGCCATGTCATCCAGTGCATAAGGTATGTACTGCTCAGCCTCAAACCGCACATGAAACTCAAGCTCGACTTCGCTCAAGCCTGCCTCCACCTCCAGGCTTTTGCAGATAACCTGACCATCGGGCATCGCGATAATGGCGTCCCTGGCGATTACCTGGGCCTTTTCCAGCGCCCTGAGAAGCACTTGGACGACACTTTTGGCCTCTGCGCCGGTCTGATCATTCACAAGCCCGGCTGGCAGGGGTTCCATGGCATAGGACTGTAGCTTGAACCGGCCCTGTGAACGGCTCAGCTCGACGAGCTTGATCGACTGCTGGCCGATTTGTACGCCGACACAGCGCTGACGTGTTTGAGGAAATAATCCGGGCACCTTTGTTTTCCCTAATGCAATCCGTAACTTACGGAGGGTAAAAAATGAGATCCGTTCAAAACCTGTTCTGACATGCGGCTCATGACGTTCATGAGCGAAAAATGCTTATAATGCCGGGCGTTTTTTCCGTATCGTCGACCCGGCGCAACTGCGCACTACCCTGACGTGCAAACCCATTTCTTGATCTGGAAATCCAAAAGCCTTGATTCGTCTGCTGAAGTTTTTCGGGTGGTCTTTCGTTGCCGTGTTCTGCGGGCTGTTGCTCGTGTTGAGCGGCGCGTTTCTCTATCTTAGTCCTGGCTTGCCGTCTGTAGAGTCGTTGAGAAGCATCCAGTTGCAGATTCCTTTGCGGGTCTACACCAGCGACGGAAAGTTGATCGCAGAGTTTGGCGAAATGCGCCGCTCACCGATCAAGTTCGCCGACATTCCGCCCAATTTCATCAATGCCCTGCTTTCTGCAGAAGATGACAATTTCGCCAATCATTACGGGGTCGACCCCAGCAGCCTGATGCGTGCCGCTACCCAGTTGGTAAAAAGCGGACACATACAATCAGGTGGCAGCACCATCACCATGCAGGTGGCGAAGAACTATTTCCTCTCCAGCGAGCGAAGCTTTTCGCGCAAGACCAACGAAATCCTGCTGGCTCTCGAAATTGAACGCGAGCTGACCAAGGACGAGATCCTTGAGCTGTACGTGAACAAGATTTACCTGGGCAACCGCGCTTACGGTATCGAATCCGCAGCTCAGGTTTACTACGGCAAATCGATCCGCGACCTGAGCCTGGCGCAGATGGCGATGATCGCCGGCCTGCCCAAAGCCCCTTCACGGTTTAACCCGCTGGCCAACCCGGTGCGCAGCAAAGAGCGCCGCGACTGGATCCTGGGGCGTATGTACAAGCTGGGTAAAATCGATCAGGCCAGCTATCAAGCGGCGATCGCCGAGCCGGTCAACGCCAGCTATCACGTGCCAACGCCGGAAGTGAGCGCCCCCTACATCGCCGAAATGGCCCGTGCCGAAATGGTCGGCCGTTATGGCAGCGAGGCGTACACCGAAGGCTTCCGTGTGACTACCACGGTGCCGAGTGACCTTCAGGAACTGGCCAACACCGCCGTTCATGAAGGCCTGATTGCCTACGACCAGCGTCACGGCTACCGTGGCCCCGAGTCACGCCTGCCGGGCAAGACCCTGGCCGTATGGACTCAGGAACTGGCCAAGCAGCGCCCGATCAGCGGTCTTGAACCGGCCATCGTGACCCAGGTCGACAAGGATGGCATTCAAGTACTGACTCGCACCGGTGAGGCGCACGTCGCCTGGAACACCATGAAATGGGCACGCAAGTTCCTCAACACCAACAGCATGGGGCCGATGCCCAAACAGCCTTCGGATGTCGCCCAGGTCGGTGATCTGATTCGCGTACAACCGCAGACCGACGGCAGCTACAAATTCAGCCAGGTGCCCACCGTGCAAGGCGCACTGGTATCCCTGGATCCGGACAACGGCGCCATTCGCGCGCTGGTGGGCGGTTTCGCCTTTGAGCAAAGCAACTACAACCGGGCGATGCAGGCCAAGCGCCAACCGGGCTCCAGTTTCAAACCATTCATCTACAGCGCCGCACTGGATAATGGCTACACCGCCGCCACCCTGGTCAACGACGCACCCATCGTGTTTGTCGATGAATATCTGGACAAGGTCTGGCGCCCGAAGAACGACACCAACACCTTCCTCGGCCCGATCCGCGTGCGTGAAGCACTGTACAAGTCGCGCAACCTGGTCTCCATCCGCTTGCTGCAAAGCCTGGGTGTCGACCGCACCGTCGACTACATCAGCAAGTTCGGTTTCAACAAACAGGACTTGCCGCGCAACCTGTCGCTGGCCCTGGGTACTGCCACCCTGACGCCAATGGAGATTGCCACCGGCTGGAGTACATTCGCCAACGGCGGCTACAAGATCACGCCGTATCTGATCGACAAAATCGAAAGCCGCAATGGCGAGACCCTGTTCGTGGCCAACCCGCCAAGCGTGCCTAAAGCCGACAGCAAGGATGTGCCGCCTGAAGCCGCAGCGCTGATCGTTGACACCATCAATGCCGCACCGGGCCTGCCCACTGTCGAGACGCAAGCAGTAGCCGAGCGGATTGTCGACGGGCGCACCACGTACATCCTCACCAGCATGCTGCAGGACGTGATCAAGCTCGGCACCGGCCGCCGCGCCCTGGCGCTGGGCCGCACCGATCTGGCAGGTAAAACCGGTACGACCAACGAGTCCAAGGATGCGTGGTTCTCAGGATACAACGCCGACTATGTGACCACTGTTTGGACCGGTTTCGATCAGCCCGAAAGCCTGGGCCGTCGCGAATACGGCGGCACCGTCGCGCTGCCGATCTGGATGACGTACATGGGGGGCGCGCTCAAAGACAAGCCTGCGCATACGCAGCCAGAACCCGAAGGCATCCTCAGCTTGCGGATTGATCCGTCCAGCGGCCGTATCGCGTCTCCAGGCACGCCTGGCGCCTACTTTGAACTGTTCAAGAGCGAAGACACACCGCCCACCAACAGCGAACTGGGCAACAACGTAGCACCGGGCAGCCCGCTGCCGGCAGATGACGGCGCCCCAATAGACCTGTTCTGATCAACAGGGCTGCACGTTGCAGAGCGCCTGGGCGCTTGCAACGTGCAGCCTGGCAGGCTCAAGCAAGCAGGTGATCCACAGGCACACCCCCTGCAAACAGCTCATCGATCGGCGCCATCGCCAGTTGATCGATACGCGTGCTCTCGCTGTGAGACTCCCAGCGCTCCAGACTTTCAGCCAGCACACCGGGCTGTTGCGCATACTGCCCATACACATCTGCCCAGGTCGGCACCCGAAACCTCAGCAGGTACAAGCGCTTGCGGGTTTTATGGACATTGCTCATTTCGCGCATGAGCAGGTTCATGGCTTCTACCTGCTCTTCAAACGTACCGCCCGCACAGGTCATTACCTCACGGTACTTAACCCGCAGTTGCTGCGCGACGTGTTCAAGCGCCTGATCCACGAACAACACCTCACGCTCGGTCACCAGTGAACACCGGGCCTGCAGCGCTTGCTGGCTGCGGCGCAAAACCGCCCAGCAACTGGGAATATAACTGTCGATCATAAACGGCTGGCCTGCATCGACCCGTGGCTTGAGCCCCCCCTCTGATTCGGGTGCTGCACTGTTTTGCTCAAGTACCGCATGGCTGACGGCATGCTGGGTGATCGTCTTGCTAAGCGGATCCCACAGGACATGCGACCTCATCTCCTGAGCAAACTCCAGCGGCATAAAGTGGCGCAAGGTTCCGTGATGCTGATAAGGCTCTGCGAGCAAACGGCTCAGGCCCGCCACAAACACGCCAAAACCTGCGGGTACATTCACGAAACTGAGTACCGTGCCTGCACAACAGGCCGACAATGGGCGGCTCATCCAGCTGCCGGGCACCCCGGGGACAGGATCGTTATGGTTAACCATGCGTTGATGCACCAGCCCCTGTGCCGCGCGAACAAAGGTTGCGTCCGCTGCGCGAGGGGCTCCGTACGTGTAGAGCTGCACCTCACAGGCCCTCAGCTGGATCAACATTTGGGCAAGGATCAAACCGATAGCCCCGCCCTGGCTGTGTCCGCAAATCAGTACGGCTTGCCCCCAGTGGAACTTGTCCATGTACCTGTCGACAAGCTCGTAAGCCTGCCTGGCGGCGTCGTAAAAACCGCCATGTACCTGGCCCTCACCCTCTTCAAAGGGTACTTGAGGGGCCTCTGCATCCTGTGACAAATCAGACCAGGTACAGGTGCTATGAACGGCAACCAAGACAACTTTATCGTTATGGCTCACAAAAACTTGTGCACCTGCGCCTTGAGCCCCAAAACGGATATCTCCGCGATAATGCACTGAAGACGGAGTTTCCTGAGCCATTCCGCAAAGCGGGTCATTGGCCGGGTACAGCACGGGGTCGAAAGGCACAATTTCCAAACGCGCCGAATACGGCACATCTTCATATAAAGGGTAATAGGACTTTGCCTGTTCCGGGCTGGCCCGCCAGCCCATCATGCTTGCCTCCCCAAAGGGATCTTGCACACGCGACATGCGGGCCGGCCCATCAAATGAGCAGTTGCCCAGGGTGGCCATCAACGCCAATTGATAGAGATTGAGCGCACAAAACTGCGGGTCCGTGGACAGCAGCGGGCACAAGGCCCGCAAGGGACGCACCTGCAGCACCGTATGACGCCCCTCTGCAATATGCACACCGAGCGGGCCACGCTCGACCGGGAACAGGCTCCCGTCCTCAGGCGGCAAATGAGAAACATGCTCGACCAGATGCCGCACTTCAATCTGGTAATAGTCACTGTCGGGATCAATGCATGGCGGCTTGCTCTGCGGGCGCGCACCGCTCCTGTCGAGGAAGCGGGTGCGCTCCGCCCTGACCTGAAGCTCGGTGATCTTGAGAGGGTAATGCGTTCGACCCATCAACCGCGAATACAGGCCATTGCTGGCGTCATGCAACTGCCTGAACATAAGCGCAAATGGCCCTTCAACGCCCTTGCGCACCCTGCCAACCCCCGAGGCATCCAGACGACCGCCGTGCCGTCTACCTCGCTGATCAACCAGCTCAAAGGCCAGCCCTGCATAGGCGGTACTCACCCCCTGGTCGTCAATCAGTTGAAAGCGGGTCTGACTGTAACGGCTTTGACGAAGGCGAGTGAACATCCGTGATTCCTATAAAACGTCCTATAAAACAGAGGGCACACTTCAGAATTCTTCAGAATTCAGAACAGGCTCCCCTCGGAACAAAGGAATGAAATTAACGGAGGCTCGAAAAAATTAATGTAAGACAATTCCTATTTTGTAGAAGGGTTAGGCTTATTTTGTAGATCCTTTCGTGCCCGTTTCGCAGAAAACAAAAAAGCCCCGACGCTTTACAGCGCCGGGGCTTTTTTATGACGCTACACAGCCTTAGCCGTTGAAGACGTCATCCACGCTTTTGAGCGGGTAGTTTTTCGGGTATGGCAGGGTTGCAACACCGGTCTCGATGGCAGCCTTGGCCACTGCATCGGAGATCAGAGTGATCAGGCGTGCATCCATTGGTTTCGGGATGATGTATTCACGACCGAATTCCAGCTTGATACCGCCGTAAGCGTCACACACTTCTTGTGGCACTGGCAGTTTGGCCAGTTCACGCAATGCGTTGGCTGCAGCGATTTTCATTTCTTCGTTGATGCGCTTGGCGCGAACGTCCAGGGCACCACGGAAGATGAAAGGGAAGCCCAGCACGTTGTTGACCTGGTTCGGGTAGTCCGAACGGCCAGTGGCCATGATCACGTCGTTACGGGTGGCGTGAGCCAGCTCCGGGGAGATTTCCGGATCCGGGTTCGAGCACGCGAACACGATCGGGTTAGGCGCCATGCGCAGCAAGTCTTCAGCGCTCAGCAGGTTCGGACCCGACAGGCCAACGAACACGTCTGCGCCGTCCATGGCATCAGCCAGGGTGCGCTTCTCGGTAGCATGGGCGAATGCCGACTTGTACTGGTTCAGGTCGTCACGGCCGGAGTGGATCACACCGGTACGGTCGATCATGTAGATGTTTTCGATGGTTGCGCCCATGCTCACCAGCAATTTCATGCAGGAGATGGCAGCAGCACCGGCGCCCAGGCAAACGATCTTGGCTTGCGCCAGGGTTTTGCCAGCGATTTCCAGGGCGTTGATCATGCCGGCCGCGGTCACGATAGCGGTGCCGTGCTGGTCATCATGGAATACAGGGATATCGCACTGCTCGATCAGAGCACGTTCGATCTCAAAGCACTCAGGTGCCTTGATGTCTTCGAGGTTGATGCCGCCGAAGGTGATGGAGATGCGTTTTACGGTGTCGATGAAAGCCTGTGGGCTCTCGGAATCAACTTCGATGTCGAAAACATCGATACCGGCAAAGCGCTTGAACAACACGCCTTTGCCTTCCATAACAGGTTTGGAGGCCAATGGGCCGAGATTACCCAGGCCCAGGATAGCGGTGCCATCAGAGATCACGGCTACCAGGTTGCCCTTGCCGGTGTACTTGTAGGCCAGTTCAGGGTCGCGGGCGATTTCGCGCACTGGTTCGGCTACACCCGGGCTGTATGCCAGCGCTAGATCGCGGGCAGTAGCGGTAGGTTTGGTAAGCTCGACACTCAGTTTGCCTGGACGTGGCTGGGCATGGTATTCGAGAGCGGCAGTTTTCAAATCAGACATGTGGGCATTCCGCTTTTTTTGCTGTTGGACAGACGAATCGCCGAGCATACGCGTGTCGCAAAGTCCCGACAAGACTGACCAGTCAGCAGTGTCAAGGCCTTTACCTTACGACTTTGGCCCAAGAGCCGCGCCCCATAAGGGCTGGAGTGTCCACAATCTGTATTTAAAATTGTCTACAATTTTTAGCGGGCAATGACTTTAAGCATTCCCGGATGAGTTAAAGGCAACATCCAGCGTGCCTGCCCGGCCTTCACGCCTGCACGCTGCGAACGATCCAGAACCCAACCTCTGGCCTCGACTTGCGCACCTTGCAACCTGGCCAGTTGCTTTTGATCGAAATTGGGCAATTGCCTGAGCGCAATGTTCAACACCAGGCCGCCTTGCAGGTCGATCCAGAGCCCGCCCTGATTGCGCCGGACCTGACTGACCGTGCCACTCACCAGGGCGAAACCCGAGCGACGGATTTGTTGCGGCGCCAGCACCGGCGACTGCCGCCAAAGGCCCAGACGAGCCTTGCGCGCACTGCGCTCGGCGGCTTGCTGACAGTCAAGCAGCGCCACATTCGGCGCGATAGCCACCTGAAATCCCAGGCCGTCAGCCAGCAATCGGGCTTCAAGGTTGCTGCCATCGGCACCAAATACATGGGCCAGGGTGCGACCATAACGATCCCGGGCCTGTTTACCTGGCAGCAACCCGACACGGCCATCGCTCTGCGCCACCAGCGTTTGCAGGCGCTTGCGCGCCGCCTCGGCAAAGGGCTCGGCGGGCCGGCCTTTTTTGCCCGTCTCCGGGGCATTGAGGCCGATCATGCGCACGCTGCGGCCATCCTTGAGACGCAGGGTGTCGCCATCGGTCACCCGCTCCACCGTGGCGTAGGCCACAGCCCCTGGCGCCGGGCACAGCGGCGCGGCCGAAACACTGGCCAGCCAAATCGCAGGCACAAAAAAGGCGCCCGCAAGGGACGCCTTTTTCAATAACCTGGCCAGACCCAAAAGCCTGCCCATGGTCATGCGCCTTACTCGGCGGCTTTTTTCGTAGCGCCGAAAGCACCGAAACGAGTTTTGAAGCGATCAACACGACCGCCAACGTCCAGAGTTTTCTGCTTACCGGTGTAGAACGGGTGGCACTCGTTGCATACGTCGGTGCCCAGTGGCTTGCACAGGTTCGAACGAGTTTCGAACTTGTTGCCGCAGCTGCAAGTTACCAGGATTGTTTCGTACGCTGGATGGATATCGGCTTTCATGGGGTATTCCTCTAGCGTGCCGCCACTCAACACCATTGTTGAATACCGCACGTAAAATTAGGGCGCCGATAATACCAGACCTTTGCATTGACGCAAGCGGCAAAGCATGATCCGCCTGCAATTTTCACAGTTCATTGACCTGCCTTTTAGTCCCGCGCGGCGTTGTCTGCTAGGCTCCGGGCCATCTTTGCCGTTCATCACTTGAGAGCCCCGCGTGCCCGACGCCATTTTGCGCCTTGCCCTGCCTTCCCCCTTGCGCCGCCTGTTTGATTACCGGGCGCCTGCTGGCGTGCTGCGCAGTCAATTACAGCCCGGCATGCGCCTGCGGGTACCGTTCGGACGACGGGAGATGATTGGCATACTGGTCGAGGTGGTCGACCACAGCGAAGTACCAGCCGAAAAGCTCAAGCCCGCCATCGCCCTGCTCGACGCCACGCCGCCGCTGCCCGCCTCTTTATTCAAGCTGTGCCTGTGGACGTCGCAGTACTACCAGCACAGCCTGGGCGACACCCTGAGCTGGGCGTTGCCAGTATTGCTGCGCCAGGGTGAGCTGGCCGAAACGCGCCAGGAACGATTCTGGCAGATTGCCCCGGGCGCCCGGCTTGACGACCCCCGTGTTGCCCGCGCTCCACGCCAGCGTGAAGCACTGGCCACCCTCGCCCAGCACCCCCACGGCGTGGCGCATCAACTGTTAAGCAAGTTGATGCTGAGCAAGGACAGCCTCGACCTGCTGCTGGCCAAGGAGCTGGTCACTGTCGAGATCCGCCGCCATGCACCCAGTGAGCGCCATGAACATTGGCTGGCTCAGCCCGAGTTGCCGCTCAACGACGAGCAACGCGCTGCCTACGAAGCAATTCGCGCAGGTTTCGACCACTTCCATGCCTTCCTGCTGGCCGGGGTCACTGGCAGCGGCAAGACCGAAGTGTATTTGCAATTGATCCGTGAAACCCTCCAGGCCGGCAAGCAGGCGCTGGTGCTGATCCCGGAAATCAACCTGGGGCCGCAAACCCTGGCCCGCTTCGAACAACGCTTCAATGCCCGTATTGCGCTGGTGCATTCTGCGGTCAATGACCGCGAGCGCCTGGAAAGCTGGCTGGCAGCCCGTGATGGCGAAGCCGACATTATTATTGGCACGCGTTCAGCGCTGTTCACCCCGATGAAAAACCCGGGGCTGATCATTATCGACGAAGAGCACGACGGCTCTTATAAACAGCAGGAAGGTTTGCGCTACCACGCCCGCGACCTGGCACTGGTGCGTGCCCGGCAGGAAAACATCCCCATCGTACTCGGCTCCGCAACGCCATCACTGGAAAGCCTGCACAACGCCTACACCGGCCGTTACGGCTTGCTGCGCCTGAACGAACGTGCTGGCGGGGCCAAACAGCCTCGTTTTCTGCGCCTGGATGTGAAAAGCCGTCCCCTGGACAGCGGCATTTCCGGGCCGATGCAACAGGCCATCGGCCAGACCCTCGCTGCGGGCCAGCAAGTACTGGTGTTTTTGAACCGTCGAGGCTTCGCGCCGACTTTGCTGTGCCATGACTGTGGCTGGATGTCTGAATGCCAGCGCTGCGATGCGCGCATGACCGTTCATCAGCGCTCTGGCGAGCTACGCTGCCATCACTGCGGCTACGTCGAGCGCGTTCCGCGCAACTGCCCGCAATGCGGCAAAGTCGACCTGCGGCCTGTAGGTGCCGGGACTGAGCGCGCCGAAGAGCGGCTGGGGATTTTGTTCCCCGACTACCCGGTACTGCGGGTAGATCGAGACAGTACCTCGCGCAAGGACGCGATGAACCAACTGTTTGCCACGATCCAGAAGGGCCAGCCGTGCATACTGATCGGCACACAAATGCTCGCCAAAGGCCATCACTTCCCCCGGGTGACGCTGGTATCGATCCTGGATGCCGATGGCGGCCTGTTCTCCGGCGACTTCCGCGCCAGCGAGCGCATGGCCCAGCTGATCGTTCAGGTCGCGGGCCGGGCCGGCCGGGCTGAAGAGCCGGGCAAGGTGATTATCCAGACCCATCTGGCCGACCACCCGCTGCTGATCCAACTGACCGAGCAGGGTTACTTCGCCTTCGCCGAACAGGCCCTGAGCGAACGCCGGGCGGCAGGGCTGCCGCCTTTCGCCCATCTGGCGCTGCTGCGCGCAGAAGCCCACAAACCGGGACAAGCCGAAGGTTTTCTGGATGAAGCCTGCAGCGAGGCTGAACGCCTGCTGGGTGAGCTGAACCTGGGGGGTATCGAGTTGCTCGGCCCCGTGCCTGCGCCAATGGAGCGCAGGGCCGGACGCTATCGTGCTCAACTACTATTACAGGCCAATGCCCGTGCACCGCTGCATCGTTTACTGAGCCAATGGCTGCTGGTCCTTGAGCAAATGCCCAGCGGTCGACAGGTGCGCTGGTCGCTGGACGTGGACCCGGTAGACCTTTATTGAGTCACCTCATGACCCCGTGGGAGCGGGCTTGCTCGCGATGCAGACGACGCGGTACAACTTGAAAACCGCAGCGATGCCATCGCGAGCAAGCTCGCGCCCACCGTTTTGACGTAATAACCGAACACCGCAGATCCATAACCCGCCTGCTAAGGTTGGCAAGGCCGACCTTGCAACGGATAATACCCAGTTTTTCCACCTGCGCACTGAAGCGCTACCGCGCTTGCGGTCGAAAGAGAAGACCATGAAAGACACCATTCGCCAGCTTATTCAACAAGCCCTAGCTCAACTCGTCACAGAAGGTGTGTTGCCTGAAGGCCTGACGCCAGCGATTCAGGTGGAAAACGCCCGTGACAAAACCCACGGCGACTTCGCCAGCAACATCGCCATGATGCTGGCCAAGCCTGCGGGTATGAAACCCCGTGATCTGGCTGAAAAAATCATCGCGGCACTGCCCGCCGATGAGCAGATCAGCAAAACCGAAATCGCCGGCCCTGGCTTCCTGAATTTCTTCCAGAACACCCAGGCCCTGGCTTCGCGCCTCGACGCGGCCCTGGCTGACGAGAAAATCGGTGTACGCAAGGCCACCCCGGCCATGCGTACCGTGATCGACATGTCCGCGCCCAACCTGGCCAAAGAGATGCATGTGGGCCACTTGCGCTCCACCATCATTGGCGATGGCGTGGCCCGTGTACTGGAATTCCTCGGCGACGAGGTGATTCGCCAAAACCACGTAGGCGACTGGGGCACCCAGTTCGGCATGCTGATGGCCTATCTGGAAGAAAACCCGATCACCAGCGACGAGCTGTCCGATCTGGAAAACTTCTACCGCGCCGCGAAAAAACGCTTTGACGAGTCCCCGGAGTTCGCCGACCGTGCCCGTAGCCTGGTGGTCAAGCTGCAAGCCGGTGACCCGGACTGCCTGGCGCTGTGGACCAAGTTCAAAGACATCTCACTGTCGCACTGCCAGAAAATCTACGAGCAGTTGAACGTTAAACTGACCATGGCTGACGTAATGGGCGAAAGCGCCTACAACGACGACCTGATCAACGTGGTCAACGACCTCAAGGCCAAGGGCATGCTGGTCGAGAGCAACGGCGCCCAGTGCGTGTTCCTCGACGAGTTCAAGAATGCCGAAGGCGAGCCGCTGCCCGTCATCATCGTCAAGGCCGACGGCGGCTATCTATACGCCACCACTGACTTGGCAGCCATTCGCTATCGCAGCGGCGTATTGAAAGCCGATCGCGCCCTGTACTTCGTCGATCAGCGCCAGGCCCTGCACTTCCAGCAGGTGTTTGCGGTTGCGCGCAAGGCCGGTTTCATCACCCATCCGATGGAAATGGAACACATGGGCTTCGGCACCATGAACGGCGCCGATGGCCGTCCATTCAAGACCCGTGATGGCGGTACGGTTAAACTCATTGACCTGCTCAACGAAGCCAAAGAACGTGCCTACACGTTGGTTAAAGAGAAAAACCCGGAGTTGCCTGAAGACGAACTGCGTGCCATCGCCAAAGTGGTCGGCATTGGCGCGGTGAAATACGCCGACCTGTCCAAGCACCGCACCAGCGACTACAGCTTCAACTTCGACTTGATGCTGAACTTTGAAGGCAATACCGCACCTTACCTGCTGTACGCCTACACCCGCGTTGCGGGCGTGTTCCGCAAACTGGGCAAGGGCTTTGAAGAAGTGCAGGGCCAGATCGTGCTTGAAGCCCCGCAAGAACAGGAACTGGCTGCCAAGCTGGCGCAGTTCGGCGAGGTGCTGAACAACGTGGCCGAAAAAGGCACGCCTCATACCCTCTGTACTTACCTGTACGAAGTGGCCGGCCTGTTCTCCAGCTTTTACGAGAACTGCCCGATCCTGAGCGCCGAAGACGAAGCACAGAAACAGAGCCGCTTGCGCCTGGCGGCACTGGCAGGCCGTACCCTCAAGCAAGGCCTGGAACTGCTGGGTCTGGAAACCCTGGAGCGCATGTAAGTTGGCCGCCAAGAAGAAACCAGTACCCAAGCGTGGTGCCAGCCGGTATCAGGCGCCCGCCAAAAAGCCGATCCCGGGCTGGCTATGGATGGCCATCGGCCTGACCGTGGGCGCCTTTATCGTGTTTCTGATGAAGCTCGAACCCGGCCAGGGTGATGACGTCAAACGGGTCAAGCAGGAGCAGCAGAAAGCCACGAAAGTGGCCGAAGCCAACAAGACCGCGCCGAGCCCGACTCAGCCGGCCAAGCCCAAGTACGACTTCTATACCTTGCTGCCCGAGTCTGAAGTGCTCGTGCCGCCAGAAGCCGTGCCCGAGAAGACCCTGCCTACACCACAAACCGCGCCGCTGGCACCGGTAACACCGGCTGAAGCAGCCAAAATCGACACCGCCCGCGCCCAGGCAGCCTTGAGCGGAATCACTCCGCCTCCAGCGCCACCTGTCGTCAAGGCGGCACCGGTTACCAAGTTCTTCCTGCAAGCGGGCTCGTTCCGCAAACAGGCCGATGCCGAAAAAGTACGCGCGCAAATCATCCTGCTGGGCCAGACCGCTACGGTTGAAGCCGGCACGGTGAAAGACGAAACCTGGTACCGGGTGCTGGTTGGCCCGTTCAGCAATCGCGACCAGTTGACGGTGGCCCAAAAGCAATTGGCGGGCGGCGGTTTCAACAACCTGTTGTTGCAACAGCGCCGCTGACAGCAGCCGCTCCCACGGGATTACGCTACACCCTGTGGGAGCGGGCTTGCTCGCGATGGCATCACCGCGATCAGCCTGACACTGCGGGTCGTCTGCATTTCGAGCAAGCCCGCTCCCACAACATCTTCGCCAAATCCTGCCTCCCCGTTCATCCCCATTCCCTCCCCGCTGTTGAAAAATCCGCGACAACCCCCATATGTATTTCCATCAGGCATTTTCGCCCCGCTGCGTGGAGACTCTCCCTTGACCACCATCGTTTCAGTACGCCGCCACGGCAAAGTCGTCATGGCTGGCGACGGCCAGGTTTCTCTTGGCAATACCGTGATGAAAGGCAACGCGAAAAAAGTCCGTCGCCTCTATCACGGCCAGGTCATCGCCGGTTTCGCCGGTGCCACCGCTGATGCATTCACCCTGTTCGAACGCTTTGAAGGCCAGCTTGAAAAGCACCAGGGCCATCTGGTTCGCGCCGCTGTCGAGTTGGCCAAAGAATGGCGTACCGACCGCTCGCTGAGCCGCCTGGAAGCCATGCTGGCCGTAGCCAACAAGGACGCATCCTTGATCATCACCGGTAACGGTGACGTGGTTGAGCCTGAAGACGGCTTGATCGCAATGGGTTCGGGCGGTGCATTCGCCCAGGCAGCGGCCCGTGCCCTGCTGATGAAGACCGAACTGTCGGCCCGCGAAATCGCTGAAACAGCACTCGGTATTGCTGGCGATATCTGCGTATTCACCAACCACAACATCACTATTGAGGAGCAGGACCTCGCTGAATAAGTCACCTGCCGGGCCGCTTCAACGGCCCGTTTGTGAACCTTGATTCTGCTAGAGGAACGCCAATTATTATGTCCATGACTCCCCGCGAAATTGTCCACGAACTCAATCGCCACATCATCGGCCAGGACGACGCCAAGCGCGCCGTTGCCATCGCGCTGCGTAACCGCTGGCGCCGGATGCAACTGCCGGAAGAACTGCGCGTTGAAGTCACACCAAAAAACATCTTGATGATCGGCCCTACCGGCGTCGGTAAAACCGAGATCGCCCGTCGTCTGGCCAAATTGGCCAACGCACCGTTCATCAAGGTTGAAGCGACCAAGTTCACCGAAGTTGGCTATGTAGGCCGCGACGTCGAGTCGATCATCCGTGATCTGGCTGATGCTGCAATCAAGCTGCTGCGCGAACAGGAAATCGTAAAGGTTCGCCACCGTGCCGAAGACGCCGCCGAAGAGCGCATCCTCGACGCTCTGCTGCCTCCTGCCCGCACATTCGGCGAAGAAGCCGCCGTACCGCAGGATTCCAACACTCGCCAGCTGTTCCGCAAGCGTCTGCGTGAAGGCCAGCTGGACGACAAGGAAATCGAAATCGAAGTCGCCGATGCTGTTGGTGTGGACATCTCCGCGCCGCCTGGCATGGAAGAAATGACCAACCAGTTGCAAAGCCTGTTTGCCAACATGGGCAAAGGCAAGCGCAAGAGCCGCAAGCTGAAAGTCAAAGAAGCCCTGAAAATGGTGCGTGACGAAGAAGCCGGTCGCCTGGTTAATGACGAAGAACTCAAGGCCAAGGCCCTGGAAGCGGTCGAACAGCACGGTATCGTGTTTATCGATGAAATCGACAAAGTGGCCAAGCGCGGTAATGTCGGTGGCGCCGATGTGTCCCGCGAAGGTGTGCAGCGCGACCTGCTGCCGCTGATCGAAGGTTGCACCGTCAATACCAAACTGGGCATGGTCAAGACCGACCACATCCTGTTTATCGCTTCCGGTGCGTTCCACCTGAGCAAGCCAAGCGACCTGGTGCCCGAGCTGCAAGGCCGTCTGCCGATCCGAGTTGAACTCAAGGCGCTGTCGCCACAGGATTTCGAACGCATCCTCAGCGAGCCGCACGCTTCGTTGACCGAGCAATACCGCGAGCTGCTGAAAACCGAAGGCCTGAACATCGAGTTCATGCCTGAAGGCATCAAGCGCCTGGCCGAAATTGCCTGGCAGGTGAACGAGAAAACCGAGAATATCGGTGCCCGCCGCCTGCACACGCTGCTTGAACGTTTGCTCGAAGAGGTGTCCTTCAGCGCCGGTGATATCGCCAGTGCGCAGAATGAGGAGCCTATCCGCATCGACGCCGAATACGTCAACAGCCACCTGGGCGAACTGGCCGAGAACGAAGACCTCTCGCGCTACATCTTGTAAGCCCTTTGCACCTGTAGCCGCTCTCAGCGGCTACAGCGCTTGTGCAATGACCTAAGGTTATGACCATGATCCCCAGTGCCATCAACCTGCACAAAGCTTCTAAGACCCTCACCCTCAAATACCCGTCCGGCGAAGAGCACCACCTGCCGGCCGAGTTTCTGCGCGTGCACTCGCCGTCTGCCGAGGTTCAGGGCCACGGCAATCCGATTCTGCAATTTGGCAAGATCAATGTCGGCTTGAGCAAGATCGAACCCGCAGGCCAGTACGCGTTGAAACTGACCTTCGATGACGGTCACGACAGCGGGCTGTTTACCTGGGACTACCTCTACCAGCTCGGCGTGCGCCAGCAAGAGCTGTGGGCGGATTACTTGCAGGAACTGAAAAAAGCCGGCAAGTCCCGCGACCCTTCGGTGTCGGTGGTCAAATTGATGCTCTGAGCCGGCTGCAGCTTTTTTGTAGCCGCTGAGGCGCGCGTAGCGAGGCTGCGCCCGGCGGCGAAGCCGTCGTAGAACCATCCACTCCGGTTATTCAGATGCACTGCGTTTACCGGATTTACGACGGCTTCGCCGCCGGGCGCAGCCTCGCGCGGCTCGTCAGCGGCTACAAAGTGGAAGTCGTTCCCTTGGCATCAACCGCTGGCGCTTTAGGCGCTACTGGTTTCTTGGCCGCAGGTTTTTTGGCGGCCGGTTTGGCGGCTGCTGGCTTGCTCGCGGCCGCAGGAGCTTTAACAGCAGCGGGCTTGGCTGCAGGTTTGGCCGCAGGCTTGGCAGCCGCTTTGGCAACCGCAGGTTTTGCCGCAGCCTTGGCCGGTGCCGCCTTGCTCGCAACCGGCGCCTTGCTGGCCGCAACTTTGGCAGCCGCCGCAGTCAGCTTCTCGATATGCTTGGTCAGGGTCTCGACCTTGGCATGCAACGCCTTGACCTCATCACGGCTGGGGACACCCAAGCGGGTAATGGCGCTATTAAGGCGCTTGTCGAAAGCCTCTTCGAACTCGCCCCACTTTTCCAGGGCCAGATCCTTGACATCTTCAACCCGCGAGCGCGCGGACGATGTCGACGATTTAACGCCCTCGGCCACTTTGTGCCCGGCATCCTTGGCCAGTTTTTCGGCCTTTTCGCCATCCTTGACCAGGGTGTCGAAGAGCTTGCTGCCATCGGTATCAATTTTCGAGTACACACCCAAACCAGCCAGCCAGATTTTTCGTGAGTACTCTTCCACCTTGCCTACCCAGGTGTTGCTGTCTTTAGCAGTCGGTTTTTTCGCAGCCATCGTGTTCCCCCCAATGTCATGTCGCGACGCCGGTGAGCAGGATCGTCGAATCATCAAGATGAACAAAGGTGCTCACCTGCATCAGGTTTAGACGTTAAACCGCCTTGTATCAAGGGCGCGGCCGCTATTAGACCGGCAACACGACTACGCCAGCGCCTTATCCAGCGAGCGTTCGATTTCCGACTGGATCATGCCGCTCATCGCCGACATCAACAGGCCCAGTTGCACATCGACCTTGACGTTGTTGTCGCTGATTAGCAGGGTGCCATTCACTCCCGAGCGCTTCAGTTTTACCGTGTCGCCCGCCCAGGTAGGGGTCAGGCCGTACTGGCTGGCCAGTTTCTCGACCAAAGGCCGGGCTTTTTCCCGTGCGGCCTCAAGGCCCAGACTGTGGGTACGTTCAACGCTGATACGCGCCATGGCGTGGCTCCTGATAAATAAAGCCGCCACTATACATTCACCCTCGCCAAGACAAAGCCGGCCACCGGGATTAGAATGGCCAGCATTCTCTTTTGGTGACAGCGATATGACTGATCAGCGCAAAGGCAGCGATGCCGAACCCACCACTCACTTCGGCTTCAAAAACGTACCGGAAAGCCAGAAGGCCGAGAAAGTCGCCGAGGTTTTCCACTCTGTAGCCGGCAAATATGACCTGATGAACGACGTTCTGTCAGGCGGCATGCACCGTCTGTGGAAGCGTTTTACCATCGAGCTGTCCGGTGTACGCCCGGGCAACAAGGTGCTGGACATCGCTGGCGGTACCGGCGATCTGGCCCGCAAGTTCTCCCATCTGGTTGGCCCTACCGGCCAGGTCGTGCTGGCTGATATCAACGCGTCCATGCTCAAAGTCGGCCGTGACCGCCTGCTGGACAAGGGCGTAGCCGGCAATATCGAGTTCGTTCAGGCCGACGCTGAAAAGCTGCCGTTCCCGGACAACTATTTCGATTGCGTGACCATCGCTTTCGGCCTGCGCAACGTGACCCACAAGGAAGACGCCCTGCGCTCCATGCTGCGCGTGCTGAAGCCGGGCGGCCGCCTGTTGGTACTGGAGTTCTCCAAGCCTACCAACGCGCTGATGTCCAAGGTCTACGACACCTACTCGTTCGCGTTCATGCCGATGGTGGGCAAGCTGATCCTCAACGACCCGGAAAGCTATCGCTACCTGGCAGAATCGATCCGCATGCACCCGGACCAGGAAACCCTGAAGTCGATGATGGTCGAGGCCGGTTTTGACCGCGTGACCTATCACAACATGACCTCAGGTATCGTCGCCCTGCATCGCGGCATCAAGCCCTGATGTTGCTGCGCGGCCTTCTCGCCAGCGTCGAACACGGCGTCAACCGCGTATTGCGGCTGGACAGCACGGCCCTGGCGCGTTTGCGCCCCTTGACCGGCAAGTTGAT
Source organism: Pseudomonas bubulae (assembly GCF_900618535.1). GTDB lineage: Bacteria > Pseudomonadota > Gammaproteobacteria > Pseudomonadales > Pseudomonadaceae > Aquipseudomonas > Aquipseudomonas bubulae. Next base: position 345,740 of record NZ_UYJA01000005.1, read on the forward strand.
TGCCGTCGATTGCGCCAGCCCTTCGCTGCACCTGTTTATTCTGCCCAGCGAAGAAGGCCTGATGCTGGCGAGCCAATGGGCAGCCGAGCCTGACTGCACCCTGCGCGCGCCTGCCTCCAGCCTGTTGCGCCTTGCTCTGAGCAAGGACAAGAGCGCCATCATGCACAGCCCTGAAGTCGAACTCGAAGGCGACAGCGCTGTGTTGATGGAATTGGCGGCGGTGCTGCAAGACCTGGAACTGGATTGGGAGTATGAACTTTCGAACTGGATCGGGCCTGTGGCAACGGCATTGATCGGTGGCCATGTACGCAGCCGCGCCAACTGGTATCAACAAGGTTTCGCCAGCATCAACCAGAACCTGGCCGAATACCTGAGCGAAGAAGCCCGCACTTTGGTCGGAGAACGTGAGGCGCAAGCGCGCTTTGACGAGCTGGACCAACTCAAACTCGACCTGGATCGCCTTGAAGCGCGCTTTGAGCGCCTTTGCCGATCCCTCAATTCCAGCGATAACGCATGAAGCTGCTTGCCATACGCCGTTTGTTCCGCATCCAGCGCGTCGTCATTCGCTACCGGCTCGATGACCTGCTGTTCGCCCTGCCCTTGCCGTGGTGGATGTTGTCCCTGCGCTATGCACTGCCGTGGCGCTGGTTCCCGCGCAAAAAATTGGAGCTGAGCCGCGGTGCCGCCCTGCGCCTAGCGTTGCAGGATCTGGGGCCGATTTTCATCAAGTTCGGCCAGATCCTTTCGACCCGCCGCGACCTGCTGCCCGCCGATATCGCCGATGAGCTGATGCTGCTGCAAGACCGCGTACCGCCGTTTGACCCGCAGTTGGCAGTCAAGCTGATCGAAGAACAGCTCGGCGCCCGGATCAGTGAAGTGTTCAGCCGTTTTGATATCGAACCACTGGCCTCGGCCTCGGTGGCCCAGGTTCACTCGGCCAAACTCAAGACCGGCGAAGAAGTGGTGGTCAAGGTTGTACGCCCGGGCCTCAAGCCGATCATCGGCTCCGACCTGGCCTGGCTGTTTATCCTCGCCCGCACTGCCGAGCGTTTGAGCGCAGACGCCCGCCTGCTGCATCCGGTGGATGTGGTCAGTGACTACGAAAAAACCATTTACGACGAACTCGATCTGTTGCGTGAAGCGGCCAATGCCAGCCAGCTCAAGCGCAACTTCGAAGGCTCGCCGCTGATGTATGTGCCGCAAGTCTACTGGGACTGGTGCCGCCCGAAAGTGTTGGTGATGGAGCGCATCTACGGGATCCAGGTCACCGACCTTGCGGCCCTGGCCGATCAGCGCACCGACATGAAAATGCTGGCCGAACGTGGCGTGGAGATTTTCTTCACCCAGGTGTTCCGCGACAGCTTCTTTCATGCCGACATGCACCCCGGCAACATTTTTGTCAGCACCGTGAACCCGTGGGCCCCGCAATACATCGCCATCGACTGCGGCATTGTCGGCAGCCTGACCCCCGAGGACCAGGACTATCTGGCGCGCAACCTGTTCGCCTTTTTCAAGCGCGATTACCGGCGCGTGGCGCAGTTGCACATCGATTCAGGCTGGGTACCGGCGCACACCAAGCTCAACGAGTTTGAAGCGGCGATCCGCACCGTCTGTGAGCCGATCTTCGAAAAGCCGCTGAAGGAGATTTCCTTTGGCCAGGTGCTTATGCGCCTGTTCCAAACTGCGCGACGCTTCAATATGGAAGTCCAGCCACAGTTGGTGCTGCTGCAAAAAACCCTGCTCAATATCGAAGGCCTGGGCCGCCAGCTGTACCCCGACCTGGATTTGTGGAGTACCGCCCAGCCGTTCCTTGAGCGCTGGATGCGTGAGCGCGTCAGCCCCAAGACCCTGCTGCGCAACCTGCACAGCCAGGTCGAGCAGATCCCGCATCTGGCCGGCATGACCCGCGACTTGCTCGAACGCATGTCGCAGCCCCATGCCCATAACAAACAATTGGTCGTGCGCGAACCCCGTGACAGCTGGTTCCTGCGCCTGATCGGTGCCGGGCATCTGGCCGCTGGCGCATTACTGGCCAGTATTGGCCCGCTACACACTGCAGGCTATTGGCCTGCCGGCATAATGCTGGCCGTGGGCTTGTATCTGATCGTGCGCCGATAGCCAGCCCCGGTCGAGGCTGGCAAACTGTTAATTCACCAGGCCTCAGCCACAGGGCTGAGGCAGGTTGTCGGAGTCGAACATGAAAGACTGGCTGGACGAGATCAAATGGGACAACGACGGCCTGGTGCCGGCGATTGCCCAGGACCACAAAACCGGGCGCGTACTGATGATGGCCTGGATGAACCGCGAGGCACTGAGCCTGACGGCAACCGAGAACCGTGCCATCTACTGGTCACGTTCCCGTGGCAAGCTGTGGCGCAAGGGCGAAGAGTCCGGCCATGTGCAAAAGCTGCATGAAATGCGCCTGGACTGCGACGCCGACGTGATCATCCTGATGGTCGAACAAATCGGTGATATCGCCTGCCATACCGGCCGTCAGAGCTGCTTCTACCGCGTGTACGAAAACGCCGAGTGGAAGATCGTCGACCCGGTACTTAAAGATCCGCACGCCATTTACCAAGCAGGGCACTCCCATGACTGACACTCTGAGCCGCGTAGCCCAAGTGCTCGAAGCGCGCAAAGGCGCAACCCCGGACAGCTCCTATGTGGCCAGTCTGTACCACAAGGGCCTGAACAAGATTCTGGAAAAGGTCGGCGAAGAGTCGATCGAGACCATCATCGCCGCCAAGGACGCTGCCATCAGCGGTGATTGCAGCGATGTCATCTACGAAACAGCCGATCTGTGGTTCCATAGCATGATCATGCTGGCCCAGCTGGGGCAGCACCCTCAGGCCGTACTGGATGAACTGGAGCGTCGTATCGGCACCTCCGGCCATGTGGAAAAAGCCTCGCGGCCGTCCACCTAACCCTTATTTGCAAAGGAACAGATCATGGGCATTTTTGACTGGAAACACTGGATCGTCATTCTGGTAGTCGTAGTCCTTGTCTTCGGCACCAAAAAACTGAAAAACCTGGGCACGGATGTCGGCGAATCGATCAAGGGCTTTCGCAAGGCCATGAACGACGACGAAAAGCCTGCCGAGCCCGTGGTTCCACCTGCGCAGCCAACCGCCGCGCCGCAGCCGCACACCACTTCGACCCTGAACGAGCCGCACACCATCGACGTGCAGGCGCAAAAAGTCGAAGAGCCGACCCGCAAAGACGTGTGAGCCAAAACTAATGTTCGGTATCAGCTTCAGTGAACTGCTGCTCGTCGGCCTGGTGGCCCTGCTGGTGCTCGGCCCCGAGCGCTTGCCGGGTGCTGCACGCACGGCGGGCCTGTGGATCGGGCGCCTGAAACGCAGCTTTAATGCGATCAAACAGGAAGTTGAACGGGAAATCGGCGCGGACGAAATACGTCGGCAGCTGCACAACGAACATATCCTGTCGATGGAAGAGGAAGCCAAGAAAATTCTGGCTCCGCTGCAGGACGCTGTGAAGCCGTTAACGCCCACCGAGCCACCTGTCAGTACCGCTCCCGTCGCACACCCAGAGTCTGCGAGCGCTGCGCCCGTGACCCTGAGCAAAACCGCGTCCGCCCCTGCGCCGCAACCGGCAGCGCCACACGACCCCACCCTGCCACCGCGAGCCCCTTAAGCGCATGAGCGATAAGCCTGAACACGACCAGCCAATGCCGCTGGTTTCGCACCTGACCGAGTTGCGTACCCGCCTGTTGCGCTGCATCGCGGCGATTTTCATCATTTTTGCCGGGCTGTTTGCCTTTACCCAGCAGATCTACACCCTGGTCTCCACGCCGCTGCGTGAATACCTGCCGGTGGGTGCAACGATGATCGCCACCGACGTGGCCTCGCCGTTCCTGACCCCCCTCAAGCTGACCATGATGGTCTCGCTGTTTATCGCCATTCCGGTGATCCTGCATCAGATCTGGGGGTTTATTGCACCGGGCCTGTACAAGCATGAAAAACGCATCGCCGTGCCCCTGCTGGTGTCGAGCATTTTCCTGTTTTACGCCGGCATGGCCTTTGCCTACTTCCTGGTATTCCCGCTGGTGTTCAAGTTCTTCGCCGCTGCCACCCCGGAAGGGGTTGCGATGATGACCGATATCAGCAGCTACCTTGATTTCGTCATGACCCTGTTCTTTGCTTTTGGCGTGGCCTTTGAAATCCCCGTAGCCGTAGTGCTGCTGGTGTGGATCGGCATCGTCGATGTGCAATACCTGCGCAAGATCCGCCCCTACGTGATTATCGGCTGCTTCGTGGTCGGCATGATCCTGACCCCGCCCGACATTTTCTCGCAAACCTTGCTGGCGATCCCGATGTGGATGCTGTTTGAAATCGGCATCCTGTTTGGCAGCCTGGTCAGCAAAAACAAGCGTGGCGATGACGCAGACGAACAACCGGCCGATAACGACGCCCAACCGCCAGCACCACAAGCGTGAACCTGCTGCTCCTCGAAGAGGCTGATTTCATTGCCGCCGACCGCGTGATCCTGCGTGACCGGCGCCTGACGCATATGCAGGAAGTTCACCGTGCTGCAGTGGGCGACAGCCTGCGCGTGGGGCGCATTGGCGGGCTGATGGGCAGCGCCGAACTGGTGCGTCTGGAGGCCAAAGAGGCTGAGCTGGTTATCCACAGCCTGGACCTGCCGCCACCCGCCAAACTGCCACTGACCCTGCTGCTGGCGCTGCCGCGCCCGAAAATGCTGCGCCGGGTGCTGCAAACCGTAGCCTCGATGGGTGTGCCCAAGATCATTCTGGTCAACAGCTACCGGGTTGAAAAAAGCTTCTGGCAGACACCGTTTCTGGAGCCCGAAGCCATCCGCGAACAGTTGATCCTGGGGCTGGAGCAGTCCCGTGACAGCGTGTTGCCCGAGGTCATCATCGAAAAACGCTTCAAGCCGTTTGTCGAAGACCGCCTGCCGGCGCTGGTGGAAGGCACCCTGGGCCTGGTGGGCCACCCGGGGGATTACCCGGCCTGCCCGCGCGGGCTGGATGAGGCCGTAACCCTGGCCATCGGCCCTGAGGGTGGCTGGATCCCCTACGAGATCGACTTGCTGGCCAAGGCGGGCTTGCAGCCAGTGCAACTGGGCGCACGCATCCTGCGGGTCGAAACCGCCGTCACGGCGCTGCTCGCCCGCCTGTTCTAGACCGCTCTGCAGGGCGCTGCGGGCGCATTCCAGGCCCGCAGCAGCCCCTGACATTTGTGTAGCCTCTTTTCCTCCTTAAGATTTGCTCGCTCGAGCCGATGCAGTAGCACTTCAATATCACTCAAGAAGCCATGGACGGCTGTTATCGATGCCAATCGATCAAAAAAAGGAACTCGTCCATGAACCATTGGTTGACTGCCACACTAGGCAATATCAGTGTCAATCGTAAGCTCGGCCTGGGCTTCGGCCTTGTGTTGCTGCTGACCCTGCTCATCACCATCACCGGCTGGAAGGGGCTGACCAGCGTGATTGAGCGGGGCGACAAGCTGGCCAATATTTCCCAGGTCATCGCCCTGATCAAGGATTTGCGCATTGCCCGCGTCACCTACGACAAGAACAACGGTGAAAACGGCCCGGGCGAGGTCAATGACCTGCTCAACAAGATCGGTAACCAGCTGGTCGCCGCCAACAAGCTGATGGTCCAGGCCAATGACCTGAGCATGAGCAAGGACGAAATCAGGGCCGTCGAGCAGTACAAGAGCATCTTCGCCACTATCGATGAGGCGACCCGGGCACGCGAAGTCAGCAGGGCCAAGCTCGGTGCAACATCCGTCGCCGCCCTCAGCCAGATTGCCGGGATCGAAAAGGACGTGCTCCAGAGTGAAAACCTGGCCGAGTTCAACAGCGTCAACCAGGTCAACCGGTCGCTGTTGCAGGCCCGCTTCGAGGTGCGCGGCTACACCCACACCGGCGACATCGATGCCGCGGTGCCTGCCGTGGAAGCCATCGATCAAGCGCTGGCAGAACTGGCCAGCCTCAGTAAGCGACTGCCCGCTACCTATGCCCCTCAATTCGAGCAGGCCATCGCTTCGCTGAAGAACTACCGCGCTGCCTTTATCGACTTTCGCGATTCCCAAGTGAATAGCGACAAGCAATTATCACAACTGCAAGTACTGGGCGATGCACTGGTCGACCTGAGCAACAAACTGTCCCTGTCACAACTTGACCAACGGGATATCGATACCCGACACGCCAAAACCGCGCTGCTGGTCTGCGCATCATTGGCACTGGTGCTGGGCATTATCGCGGCCTGGATCATCACCTGGCAGATCGTTACGCCCTTGCGCGACACGCTCAATATTGTCCGGGCCGTGGCAGCCGGTGACCTCAGCCAGAGCCGCCCGACAACCCGCCGTGACGAACCCGGCCAGCTGCAACAGGCCATTGAAGTCATGCGCGGGGGCTTGCACGAACTGATCTGCGGGATCGGCGAAGGCGTTAGCCAAATTGCCAGCGCAGCGGAGCAGCTGTCTGCCGTTACCGGGCAAACCAGCGCAGGGGTCAACAGCCAGCGCATCGAAACCGATCAGGTCGCCACTGCCATGAATGAAATGGCCGCCACCGTGCATGAAGTCGCGCGCAATGCCCAGGAAGCGTCCAAAGCCGCGATCACCGCCGACCTGCAAGCTCAGGAGGGTGACACCGTGGTGGCCCAGGCCATTGAGCAGATTGGCCGCCTGGTGGCGGAAGTGCAGCTATCCACTGATGCAATGGCACATCTGAAGCACGAAAGTGACAAGATCGGTAGCGTACTGGATGTCATCAAGGCTGTTTCGCAACAAACCAACTTGCTGGCCCTCAACGCCGCAATTGAAGCCGCCCGTGCCGGAGAGGCAGGTCGTGGTTTTGCCGTGGTGGCCGACGAGGTACGCAGCCTGGCGCAGCGCACGCAGAAGTCCACGGAAGAGATTGAAGTGCTGATCACGGGCCTGCAAAACGGTACGCAACAAGTATCCAGCAGCATGGACAGCAGCCGGTTGCTGACGGACAGCAGTGTCGAGTTGACCCGGCGGGCGGGTGAGTCTTTGAGCACCATTACCCGTACCGTATCGACCATTCAAGGTATGAATCAGCAGATTGCGGCCGCGGCCGAGCAACAAAGCGCGGTGGCCGAAGAGATCAACCGCAGTGTGGTGAATGTGCGCGACGTGTCAGAGCAAACTGCCACCGCCAGCAAGCAGACCGCCGCCTCCAGCATTGAACTCGCACGGCTAGGCACACAGCTGCAAACCCTGGTGGCCCGTTTCAAGGTCTGACCAGGAGCGGTGCGACTTTCGTCACACTAACGGCAACTGTCCTTCAGTTCCGGGCCACGACGCCGATGACCTGATACCCCTCCAAGGAGTATCACCATGTACCGTCAGCTGGCCCAACTGCTGGGCAATATCAGCGTCAACCGCAAACTCTGCCTGGGCTTCGGCCTGGTGCTGGTGCTGACCCTGCTGATTGCCGGCACGGGCTGGAACGGCCTGGTCTCGGTGATCGACCGGGGCGACAAGCTGGCCAACATTTCGAAAATCATCAGCCTGACCAAAGACCTGCGTATTGCCCGCCTCGAATATGAACGCCAGCCCGGGGAAAGCGCACTTGCCGGCGTTACCAACCAACTGAGCGAACTGGACAACGCACTGGCGTTGTCTCGCAAACAACTGACCTCTCCCGACGACCTGGCCCTGGTTGAGCAGCAGCTCAACGCCGTGGCGGAGTACAAACGTGCCTTCGCCGACCTTATCCAGGGCACCCAGGCCAGTGATCAAGCCGTTGAACGCATGCACCAGCAGGGCAATGTCCTGATCGAGCAAAGCCAGAAGCTCTCGACCCTGCAGGCCACCAAACGCAACAACGAAAGCCGCCAGGCTACCAACCTGCTGATCGGCTGCACACTGCTGGCACTGGTACTGGGCATCATTGCTGCCTGGGTTATTACCCGCCAGATAGTCATACCGCTGCAACGCACCCTCATAACCGTTGAGCGCATTGCAGCAGGCGACCTGACCCACGACCACCCGACCGACCGCCGCGACGAGCTGGGCCAGCTACAGCAAGCCATACAGCGCATGACTGCCGGCCTGCGGGAGTTGATTGGCGGTATCAGCGACGGCATAACGCAAATCGCCAGTGCCGCCGAAGAACTCTCGGCGGTCACCGAGCAAACCAGCGCCGGGGTCAACAACCAGAAGGTCGAGACCGATCAGGTCGCTACCGCCATGCACGAAATGGCGGCAACCGTGCAGGAAGTGGCGCGTAATGCCGAAGAAGCTTCCGAGGCTGCGCTCGCGGCCGACCAGCAGGCGCGTGAAGGCGACACAGTGGTCGCGCAGGCCCTGGCCCAGATCGAGAAGCTGGCCATCGAAGTCGGCCATTCCACCGACGCCATGGGCCATCTCAAGCGCGAGAGCGACAAGATCGGCAGTGTGCTTGACGTGATCAAGTCCGTGGCCCAGCAAACCAACCTGCTGGCGCTCAACGCGGCGATTGAAGCGGCACGGGCGGGTGAAGCCGGTCGCGGCTTTGCCGTGGTGGCCGATGAGGTACGCAGCCTGGCGCAGCGCACGCAAAAATCCACGGAGGAGATCGAAGAGCTGATTGCCGGGCTGCAAAGCGGCACCCAGCAGGTCTCCAGCAGCATGGACAGCAGCCGCGCCCTGACTGACAACAGCGTTGAGCTGACCCGTCGAGCAGGCGAATCACTGGGCAATATTACCCGCACGGTGTCTACGATTCAGGGCATGAACCAGCAGATTGCCGCAGCCGCCGAGCAGCAGAGCGCGGTGGCGGAGGAAATCAACCGCAGTGTATTGAATGTGCGTGATGTGTCTGAGCAAACCGCCGCCGCCAGCGAAGAGACAGCAGCCTCCAGCGTTGAACTGGCGCGCCTGGGTACGCATTTGCAGACATTGGTGGGGCGGTTCAAGGTTTAGAAACCTCTGCCCCTGTGGGAGCGGGCAAGCCCGCTCCCACAAAAGCAGGCAGGCCCTGCTCTTAAAGCACCTGACGCAAAAACGCCTGGGCGCGCAGGTCTTTGGGCGAGGTGAAGAAATCTTCCGGGGCGGAATCTTCCAGCAACTTGCCGTGGTCAAAGAACAGCACGCGGTTCGCCACTTCACGGGCAAAGCCCATTTCGTGGGTCACGCAGACCATGGTCATGCCTTCGCGGGCCAGGGTCTTCATCACGTCCAGCACTTCGCCGACCATCTCCGGGTCGAGCGCCGAAGTCGGCTCGTCAAACAACATCACCTTGGGTTCCATCGCCAGCGCACGGGCAATTGCCACACGCTGTTGCTGGCCACCCGAGAGACGTGACGGGTACTCATTGGCTTTTTGCCCGATCCCGACCTTGTCCAGCAATGCCCGGGCCTTGGCTTCGCGCTCGGTCTTGCCACGCTTGCGCACAACCTTCTGCGCCAGGCACAGGTTTTCCAGCACGGTCATGTGCGGAAACAGGTTGAAATGCTGGAACACCATGCCGACTTCACGCCGGTAGGCGTTCACGTCGGTCTTGGGGTTGGCCAGATCCAGGCCGTCGATGCTGACGGAGCCCGAGTCGAAGTCTTCCAGGCCGTTGAGGCAGCGCAGGAAAGTCGACTTGCCGGAACCCGACGGGCCAATCACCACCAGCACTTCGCCCTGGGCGACGGTGGTGCTGACGTTGTCCACGGCGCGCACGATATGGCCGCGGGTGTCGAAGACTTTTACCAGTTCGCGAACTTCAATCACTTTGCGCGAGCCTCCGCTCAAGCCGGCTGGCGAAATGCGACAGCGGCAGGTTGATCAACAGGTACAGGCCCGCTACGCAGAACAGGATTTCGAACGGCGAAAACGAGGTAGTGATGACTTCCCGACCGCTTTTGAGCAGTTCGGTAATGGCAATCACCGACACCAGCGAAGTGTCCTTGACCAGGCTGATAAATTGCCCGGCCAATGGCGGCAGCACCCGCTTGAACGCCTGCGGCAACACCACATAGCGCATCGACTGGCTGCCGTTGAGGCCCAGCGAGCGGGCCGCTTCGTTTTGCCCGCGAGCAATGGACTGCACGCCCGAGCGGATGATTTCAGCCACATACGCACCGGTGAACAGCGACAGCGCGGCAATACCGGCAAATTCGCGGGACAGGTTGAGTACGGTGCCGATAAAGAAGTAGAAGATAAAAATCTGCACCAGCAACGGCGTGCCACGGACCAGTTCGACGTACAGTGTCGAGAGGTCGCGCAGGGTCGGGTTGTTCGATAGCCGGCACAGGCCCGTAACCAGCCCGATAATCAAGCCCAGTACGCCAGACACCAGCGACAGCCAGACGGTCGTCCACAGGCCCCACAGCAGCGGCCCCGCAGCCCAGTGGCGGTTGACGCCGATCACATCGCCTTCGTCGACTTCGTCACCTTCGGCCAGTTGCAGGCTATTGCCGGCAACGCTCACCCGTTGTTCATTGCCATCATCACCGCGCAGCAGCACTTCGGCAGTGTCGCCCTTGCGTACCAGTTCGATGATGGTCGAGTGCTCAGCAGCCCGCTGGGCTTCTTCGGCCTGATAAGCGAAATACTGGGGGACGCGGTTCCAGCGCCATTCGTAAGACATCAGCGAGGTGGCGTAATACAAAGCCCCCGCCAGGCCGATGAGCACCAGCACGGTCAATACGTGCCAGGGCCACTGGGCTTTTTTTTGTTTGATCACTTTCAGGTTCCACGTCTTGTATCGCTAGGGAGGCCGTCATCGCGGGCAAGCCCGCGATGATTCAATCAGCCTTATTCCATGTCCTTGAGCCAGGCGGTGTCTTTGAACCACTTGTCATGGATGCGATCGTAAGTGCCGTCTTCGTGGATCTGGTGCAGGAAGTTGTTGATGAAGTTGATGCTGTCGTAGTCACCCTTCTTCAGACCGAAGGCCAGTGGCTCGTAGGTGAATGGCTGGTCAAGGAACACCAGTTTGCCGTTACCGAACTTGTTGACGGCTACAACGTTGTAAGGCGCGTCGTATACAAAGGCATCAGCCTTACCGTTAACCACGTCCAGCACACCTTCAGGCTCGTTGTCGTAGCCGTGGTACTGGGCTTTGGACATCAGCTTGCGGGCGATCATTTCGCCGGTGGTGCCGATTTTCGAGGTCAGGCGGTATTGCGGGTCGTTGAGGTCTTTGTAGGACTTGATCTTGTCAGCCAGTTCCTTGCGTACCAGCAGGGTTTGGCCCACAACAATGAAGGGTTCGCTGAAGTTCAGGCGCAAGTTGCGTTCCTGGGTCAGGGTCATGCCGCTGCCGATCATGTCGAACTTGTTGGTCATCAGGGCCGGGATGATGCCGTCGTAACCGGTAGACACCAGCTCCAGCTTGACACCCATGGACTTGGCCATCGCTTTGAGCAGGTCAACTTCGAAGCCAATGATCTGGCCACGCTTGTTGGTCATTTCAAAGGGCATGTAGGTAGGGTCCATGCCCACCTTTAAGGTGCCACGCTTGACCGCATCATCAATTGCGCCTGCATGGGCTGCGCTGATCGCCAGCAGTGCAGTGACACCGCACAGCAGTTTCGAGACAAACTTCTTCATCATCAACTCCCCCTCACCTACTCAATTAAGGTGTTGGCCTGCGGCTGGCTTGAAGCAAAAAGCCAATAAAGCCGGGCGCTCACCCATTCGAAAACGGATGCTAACTCACTGAGGGTTGTGAGACGAGTTTTGAAACAGAAAAGGCCAATGGCCGGGGGATACAGTCACTGTGGGAGCGGGCTTGCTCGCGATACAAGCGACGCGGTGCAACAGGTATTACGAGGTGATGCAATCGCGAGCAAGCCCGCTCCCACTTAAAGCGGAAACGGGTTGCTCACGAAGGATCAAGCTGCAGGCTGCAACGGCAACAGCGGTGCGTGAGGGTCGGCAGCAACCGACTCACGCCAGGCGTTCAGCCAGCCTTCGTGCCCCTCGCTCCACACCAGCGCATGCAGGCGTGCAAGGGCAACCGGGTCGCTCAACAACTGCATGCGCTCGTTGTTGGTAACGCCCTCTGGACCGACTTTGAGTGCATGACGCACACGCTCGGTACGCAACCACTCAATCGGCTCGGCTTCCCGGTGACGCGAGGTCGCCAAAGCACAGGCCAATGCGTTCTGCTGCGGATCAACCACGGCCCGGACAAAACCGTCATGCAGCGCATGGTAGCGATTTTCATGGGTGTATTCGGCGGTAGCCGACAACTCACGGGGCGGCGCATATTCCTCAGGAATCAGGAACAGGCTTTCGTCACGGGTCTTGAGGCCCAGTTTCACCCGGCTGGAGATCACGGAAACCGGGATCGACAACATCAGTGAACCGACAATCGGTACCAGCCACCACAAAAAGCTCGGGTTCAACCACAGCACCAATGCAGCCCATGCCGCACCCAGCAGGGTTTGCGGGCCATGACGGCGTACGGCTTCGCTCCACGGCGTGGAGTCGTCGTCACGCTGTGGCGAGTTCCAGGTCGCCGCCCAGCCCAGAAACGCGGCCAGTACAAAGCGGGTGTGGAAGATCATGCGCACCGGTGCCAGCAGCACCGAGAAGAGCATCTCAAGCAGCATCGACAGCGTTACTTTGAACTTGCCACCGAACTCTTTGGCACCCTTGGCCCAGATCAGAATGATGCTCAGCAGCTTGGGCAGGAACAACAAGACGATGGTGGTGGAAAACAGCGCCACGGCTTTTTCCGGGTGCCACTGTGGCCACAACGGGTACAACTGCCGTGGTTCCAGGAAGTACTGTGGCTCCATCAGCGTGTTGACCGCCAGCAGGGCCGTCGACAACAGCAGGAAGAAGAACCACAACGGTGCCGACAGGTACGACATCACCCCGGTCAGAAACACCGCACGGTGCACCGGGTGCATACCCTTGACCAGAAACAGGCGGAAGTTCATCAGGTTACCGTGGCACCAGCGACGGTCACGCTTGAGTTCATCCAGCAGGTTAGGCGGCAATTCTTCATAGCTGCCCGGCAAGTCGTAGGCAATCCACACCCCCCAACCGGCACGGCGCATCAACGCGGCTTCCACGAAGTCGTGGGACAGGATCGCGCCCGCAAAAGCGCCTTTGCCCGGCAGCGGCGCCAGGGCGCAGTGCTCGATAAACGGCTTCATGCGGATAATTGCGTTGTGACCCCAGTAGTGGGATTCACCCAACTGCCAGAAGTGCAAGCCGGCAGTAAACAGCGGGCCGTACACACGGGTGGCGAACTGCTGCATGCGCGCATACAGCGTGTCCATGCCCGAGGCTCGTGGCGCGGTCTGGATGATACCGGCGTCCGGCGTAGCTTCCATCAGGCGTACCAGGCTGGTCAGGCACTCACCGCTCATCACGCTGTCTGCGTCGAGCACCACCATGTACTTGTAATCACCGCCCCAGCGACGGCAGAAGTCGTCGAGGTTGCCGCTTTTACGTTTTACACGGCGGCGGCGACGGCGGTAGAAGATCCGCCCGAAGCCTTCGGTTTCGCGGCATACATCCAGCCACGCCTGTTGCTCGGCAACGCAGATATCGGGGTCGTTGCTGTCACTGAGGACGAAGAAGTCGAAGCGGTCCAGGTCGCCGGTGGCGGCCACCGACTCGTAAGTCGCGCGCAAACCCGCGAATACACGGGTGACGTCTTCGTTGCAGATCGGCATCACCAGCGCGGTACGCGCTTGTTCCGGGATCGGTTCATTACCGGCGCTGGCGCCGGAAATACGGTATTTGTCGTGCCCGGTCAGCAGTTCCAGAAAGCCCATCAGGGCGGTCCAGAAACCCGCCGACACCCAACAGAACAGAATCCCGAACAGGATCAGGATGCTGGTTTGCAGGGCATAGGGCAGCACTTGCTGGGCCGTTTGCATCAACGGCTGGTGCAATACTTCTTCAAGGTCAACGAACGACCAGCCCTGGTACGGCATGATGCCTTTCATGTACCAGCCCGCAACGATGGTCTGGCCGAGCATCAACACCAGCAGGATGTAGCGGCGGATCGAACCCACCGTACGCCAGCGGGCCTTGGGCAGGACGCGTTCGTCGATTTCCGGCTTGGGCGGGTTGCTGCGTCCGGTCAGGCGCCGCCAGCCACGCACCAGGATATTGGTGCGCCATGGCTCTGGCACTACCTTGGTACGGCGAATCGGCGGCGTAGCCTTGAGCATGACCCGGCCGCTGGCGTCGAGGGCAAGCATTTCTGCTTCCTCAAGTTCAGCCGCCGAAGTCAGGTTCAGACGCGTGCCCACCGAAGCCTGAGCGGCCTCGGCAGCATCCACGTCGCTCTGCGCCGACAAGCGCGCATGCAACTCGGCGAACGAGGTGCAGTTCGCCAGTTCCGCGCGCTGCTCATCGCTCAGTGGTAAATGCGCCAGGTACTCGCTGAGCGAGGCCGGGTGGGGCTGAGCATTACTCATCGGCTGGCAACTGGTAGCTCCAGGTCTCGGTCAGCACTTTTTCAGTCTTGACCGGCTCCGGAGTGGCTGGGGTCGCTTCAGGCGCCTTGGCGTCCTTGGCTGCGTGGTCTTTCTTGTCCTGTGCCTTGGCCGCAGCTTTCTCGGCTTTGGTCTCAGGTGCCTTATCCGCTTTGGCGGCCGCAGCCGGCTCAACGTCCTGGACCAGCGCTGCACGCATTTCCGTGGCCTTGCTCGGGTCTTTGATTTTCAACCGCAGGGTCAAACGCCAGCCCTTGGTTTCAGGGTTGTAACGCACGTTGTTTTCAACCAGTTCGGCGTTGTCACCCACACTGACCTGGCTGCGCACAGCAGCATTTTCCGGCAGAGCCTTGAGGGACGGGCCTTCGAAGTCCACCAGATACGCCACACTGCCGTCTGGTTGGCGGATCAGGTTGGATTGCTTGACGTCACCGGTCGAACGCAGGGTCTGTTGTGCCCAGGCGCTGTCGGCCGGGTGCAGAGCTGCTTCATCCATGGTCCAGTGCAGGCGATAAGCGAAATCAAACGGCTTGAGCGGCTCCGGCAGGGTGTCCGGGCTCCAGAAAGCAACAATGTTGTCGTTGGTTTCGTCAGCGGTTGGAATTTCTACCAGGTCAACCGAGCCTTTGCCCCAGTCGCCCTGTGGTTCGATCCAGGCGCTTGGACGCTTATGGTAGTTGTCATCCAGGTCTTCGTAGTGGCTGAAATCACGGCCACGTTGCAGCAAGCCGAAACCACGCGGGTTTTCAACGGCGAAGTTGCTTACCGACAAGTGTTTCGGGTTGTTCAGCGGACGCCAGATCCACTCGCCGTTACCGGCGTGAATGGCCAGGCCCGACGAATCGTGCAGTTCGCGACGGTAGTTGAGGACCTTGGACGGCTGGTTGGCGCCAAACAGGTACATGCTGGTCAGCGGAGCGATGCCCAGCTTGCCTACCTTGTCACGCAGGAACATTTGCGCCTTGACGTCCACTACCGTGTCCACGCCCGGGCGCAGGGTGAAGCGGTAAGCACCGGTAGCCCGTGGCGAGTCCAGCAGGGCGAAGATCACCAGATGCTTGTCGTTAGGCTTGGGTTTTTCGATCCAGAATTCGGTGAAGCGCGGGAACTCTTCGCCCGACGGCAATGCCGTGTCGATCGCCATACCACGGGCCGACAGACCATAGATCTGGCCCTTGCCCACAACGCGGAAGTAACTCGCGCCGAGCATGGTCATGATCTCGTCCTGTTTGTCCGCCTTGTTGATCGGATACAGCACGCGGAAACCCGCCCAACCGAGGTTTTCGGTGGCTTTAGGATCGAACTTGACGTCGCCGAAGTCGAAACGGCTCGGGTCGTACTTGATCTCTTCAACCGTGGTGGCGGTCACTTCGTTGATTTTCACCGGCGTGTCGAAATGCATGCCCTGGTGATAGAAGGACAGTTTGAACGGGGTTTTGTCACCCGCCCACTGGGCCTTGTCACGGTTGAACTGGATTTTCTGGTAGTCCGCGAACTTCATGTCGCGGAATTCCTTTGGCAAATTGCTGCGCGGCGCTTGGTACTTCTGCTCGGCGAGGGTTTTAGCCTCAGCCGCCACGTCATCCAGACTGAATGCCCACAGTTGACCCGCACCGAACAAACAAAAGAGCGCAGAGCCCGTCACCAGTGCGTTACGCAACCGCTTGGCAGACATTTTTGGTGCATTTAATGGACTAACAATCACGAGCAAACCTCGCCGAAAACAGATGATGAAACCAACGGCCAGCGATCTAAATGCCAGGTTGGCGAGCACTGTTCCGACCGTCAAAGGAATAAATGATTCCCCGGACGTGTCGGATTAGTCTCTGTGTAGCGCAGGATTATCTAGTAGCCCGCGTTACAACGCATCTACTGTCAGCAAGTATTTCTCGCTAAAACCCCCTGTTTTCAGACGAAAACACGGTTTTTCAGGGTTTTAGGTTTGTAACAAAAATGTCACAGGGCCATCATTGATCAAATGCACCTGCATATCAGCGCCAAAACGCCCCGATTCGACGCTGGGGTGAAGTCGTTTTGCCGCTTCAAGCAGCTGATTGAACAACGCCTCGGCCAATGCCGGTGGTGCTGCCGTGGAAAAGCTCGGACGCAGGCCGCTCTTGGTGTCTGCCGCCAGGGTAAATTGCGAAACCAGCAGCAAGCCGCCGCCGATATCGGCCAGTGACAGGTTCATTTTGCCTTCGGCATCGCTGAATACCCGATAGTTGAGCAGCTTATGCAGCAACTTGGCGGCGCTGGCTTCGGTATCCCCGGGCTCGACGGCAACCAGCACCAGCAAGCCCTGATCGATTGAACCGACAATCTCCCCCGCTACCTCCACCCGCGCGCCACTGACGCGCTGCAACAGCCCCTTCATGCTTCGTCAGGCTGCAAGTTGAGCAGACGACGGGCCATTTGCTCGGTGGCGCGCACCAGGGCGTCGGTAATGCCGGGCTCGGAAGCGACGTGCCCGGCTTCACGGATGATTTGCAGCTCACTGCCCGGCCAGGCCTGGTGCAGCTCCCAGGCGTTATCCAGCGGGCAGATCATGTCGTAGCGGCCATGCACGATCACGGCCGGCAGGTGGGCAATCTTGTGCATGTCCCGCAGCAGTTGATTGGGCTCAAGGAACGCGTTGTTCATAAAGTAGTGGCATTCGATACGGGCAATGGACAATGCCCGGTGCGGGTCGCAGAAGCGCTCGACCACCTGCGGGTTGGGCCGCAGGGTGGCGGCGCGGCCTTCCCAGGTCGACCATGCCTTGGCCACATGCATCTGGGCAATCTGGTCGTTGCCCGTGAGGCGCTTGTGAAAGGCACTCATCAGGTCGTCACGCTCTTCCTCAGGGATCGGCGCGATATAGTCCTGCCAGTAGTCGGGGAAAATCCGGCTGGCCCCTGCCTGATAGAACCATTCGATTTCCTGCGGCCGCGCCAGAAAGATCCCACGCAAAATCAGGCCATGTACTTGCGCTGGATGGCTTTGCGCGTACGCCAGTGACAGGGTCGAGCCCCACGAACCGCCGAACAACACCCACTTGTCGATGCCCAGGTACAGGCGAATCCGCTCCATATCGGCGACAAGATCCCACGTGGTGTTGCTGTCCAGGCTGGCGTGCGGTGTCGAGCGACCACAGCCGCGCTGATCAAAGGTGATGATGCGATACAGGCCCGGATCGAAATAGCAGCGGCTGTTGGCATCGCAACCCGACCCCGGCCCGCCGTGGACAAACACCACCGGCAGGCCGTCTGGCGAACCGCTCTCGTCAACGTAGAGCACATGCGGGCCATCGACCGCCAGTTCATGCCGGGCGTAGGGTTTGATCTGCGGGAACAAGGTCTGCATTACGCACTCCAGGGAGGGGTCGAAAGAGATTGCCGTCAGGCATCATAAACCCGATTGGAGGTATTGAGCATGCCCTTACTAAAAGGATGGGGTTTGGATCGGTGGCGCGCCTCCAACCCTCTCCTGTAGGGCGAGGGGGGCTGATTGTCGGTGTTCTTGAGGCCGCGCGCACTCTGTCCCCTCTCCCTCCGGGAGAGGGCTAGGGTGAGGGGCTTTTGACTTAACGTTCCCGGCCCCACTCAATAATCCGCGCCAACAATTGCTTGAGTACCACCCGGGTCGGTGCCGCAAGGTCTTCGCGATAGTTGAACGGCTCGAACTCTTCCATATAGGTGCACTGCGCCAGTTCCAGTTGCACAGCATGGATGTTGTCCACCGGACTGCCGTAATGACGGGTGATATGGCCACCCTTGAAGCGTCCGTTCAGTACATGACTGTAGGCTGGATGCTCGGCACAAATGGCTTCAAGATCGCGGGCCAGCGTCGGATCGCAACTGGCACCATTGAAGGTGCCCAGATTGAAGTCCGGCAGACGGCCGTCAAACAGATGAGGGATTTGCGAACGAATGGAATGCGCATCAAACAGCAGCGCATAGCCAAACTCGTCTTTCATGCGTTTGAGTTCCTGTTGCAAGGTCTGGTGATAGGGTTTCCAGATCTGCTCCAGGTACGTCGCACGCTCCTCTTTCGTAGGCACCAGCCCTTCACGAAACAATGGCACGCCATCAAACAGCGTGGCCGGGAACAAACCTGTGGTAGCGCCCACATACATCGGCGCATCGTCCTGCGGGCGATTGAGGTCAATCACAAACCGCGAATACTCGGCTGCCAGGGTGCTGGCACCCAGCTCGCTGGCAAAGTCGTAAAGCTGCGGGATATGCCAGTCGGTGTCCGGCAGGCTTTGCGCCTCAGGGATCAGCCCGGCCTTGACTGCCGGAGTCAGTTTCAGACCAGCATGGGGCATGCTGATCAGCAACGGCACGCGGCCTTGTTTGAATGTCAGAACCTTGTCCACAAGCTTTCTCCTAAAGCGTTACGTCAACGCCGCTACGCACGACGCGTTTGTCCAGATCACCGCCCAGCCAATAAGCCAGGTCTGCCGGACGATCAATGTTCCAGGCGACAAAGTCGGCCACCTTGCCGGGCTCAAGCGAGCCGTGGGTCTCGCCCATGCCCAATGCCGTTGCCGCGTGCAGGGTGACCCCGGCCAGGGCTTCTTCGGGGGTCATACGGAACAGGGTGCAGGCCATGTTCAGCATCAGGCGCAACGACAGTCCCGGCGAGGTTCCCGGGTTGAGGTCACTGGCAATGGCGATTTTTACCCCGTGCTTGCGCAGGGCCTCCATCGGCGGCAACTGGGTTTCACGCAAGAAGTAAAACGCACCGGGCAAGAGCACGGCCACGGTGCCGGAGGCGGCCATGGCAATGGCGTCTTCTTCGGTCATGAATTCCAGATGATCGGCCGACAGCGCCTGATAGCGCGCCGCCAAGCTGGAGCCATGCAATGAAGACAGTTGCTCGGCGTGCAATTTGACCGGCAGGCCCAATTGTTGCGCTACCTTGAACACCCGCTCGACCTGGGCCGGTGAGAACGCCAGGTATTCGCAGAACGCATCCACAGCGTCCACCAGCCCTTCGGCCGCCAGCGCGGGTAGCATCTCGTTGCAGATATGCTCGATATAGTCATCGGCGCGATCCTTGAACTCCGGCGGCAAGGCATGGGCGGCCAGGCAGGTGCTGCGCACCGTGACCGGCAACGCTTCGCCAAGACGGCGGATCACCCGCAAAATTTTGCGTTCACTCTCCAGGCTCAGGCCATAACCGGACTTGATCTCGACACTGGTCACGCCATCGCGCAGCAAACACTGCAAACGCTGACGGGCACTGTCGAACAACTCGTCCTCGCTGGCCGCGCGGGTCGCACGCACAGTGCTGGCAATACCGCCGCCGGCCGCGGCGATTTCGGCATAGCTCACGCCTTGCAGGCGCTGCTCGAACTCACCGCTGCGGTTGCCGCCAAACACCGTGTGCGTATGGCAATCGATAAGCCCCGGCGTTACCCACGAGCCTTCAAGGCCGTGGATTTGCCCATATTCGCCCGTCGGCAACTGCTGACGCGGGCCAAGCCACTCAATGTAGCCGTCACGGGTGACGAGGGCGGCATCCTCGATGATCGAGTACGTGCCGTTGGCCATTGTTGCGACATTGCAGTGCTGCCAAAGGGTTTTCATCGCGTCACTCCGTCAATGATCAAAAACTCAGGAAAGCTCGGGAGCCACTTCAATTGCCCGACCCGCTGCAGGTTTTACCCACAGCAGATAAGCCACAACCAGCATGAGAATCCAGACCACACCTACCATTAGCGCGGCTTGTGTCTCAGGGAAGTAACCCAGTACGCCGAAGATAAACACCATGAACACAATGGCGGCAATCGGCGCATACGGCCAGAACGGCACCGGGAACTTGAGTTCGGCCACTTGTTCACGGGTCATGGAACGACGCATGGCCACCTGGGTGACCAGAATCATCAGCCATACCCATACCGTGGCAAAGGTCGCAATCGAGGCGATTACCAAAAAGATGTTTTCCGGGATCAGGTAGTTAAGCACCACACCCACCAGCAAGGTAGCGCCCATTACCAGCACGGTCATCCACGGCACGCCGTGTCTGGAGATTTTGGCAAAGCCCTTGGGCGCCTGCCCTTGCTGGGCCAGACCGTACATCATGCGGCCTGCACCGAAGATGTCGCTGTTGATCGCCGACACTGCCGCCGAGATCACCACAATATTGAGGATGGTGGCCGCCGAGCTGATACCCAGACTGTCAAAGATCTGCACAAACGGGCTGCCCTGGCTGCCAATCTGAGTCCACGGGTAAATGGCCATCAGTACAAACAGAGTCAGTACATAGAACAGCAGAATGCGCAGCGGCACCGCGTTGATCGCTTTAGGGATCACACGCTGCGGGTCTTTGGCTTCGCCAGCGGTAATACCAATGATTTCAATGCCGCCAAAGGCAAACATCACCACGGCAAACGAGGCGATCAAACCGCCCACGCCATTGGGCATGAAGCCGCCGAAGGACCACAGGTTGCTGATGCCGGTCGCCACCGCATCGGAGCTGCCCGAGGTGCCGATACCAAACAGCATGATGCCGAAACCGGCCAGGATCATCGCCACGATGGCGGCAACCTTGAGCAGCGACAGCCAGAACTCCATTTCACCGAAGACTTTAACGCTGCACAGGTTCAGGCCGCCAATCAGCAGCACGATGCCCAGCACCCAGATCCAGCGCGCCACTTCCGGGAACCAGAAGCCCATGTAAATACCGAACGCGGTGACATCGGCCAGACACACGATGATCATCTCGAAGGCATAGGTCCAGCCGAGAATAAAGCCCGACATGGGCCCCAGATAGGTGCTGGCGTAGTGACCGAAGGAACCGGACACCGGATTGTGCACGGCCATTTCGCCCAGTGCGCGCATGACCATGAAGACCGCCGCGCCACCAATCAGGTAAGCCAGCAGCACAGCAGGTCCAGCCATTTGGATGGCAGCGGCTGAACCATAGAAAAGACCCGTCCCGATCGCTGAACCCAGCGCCATGAAACGGATGTGGCGAGCGGAAAGCCCGCGTTTCAAACCTTGAGTCTGGTTTTGCATTTCGCGTCCTTGATTATTTTTGTCGGCGAAAACAGAGACGCAGAGAGCCCGTAGGCCCTCTGCGTTTTTTTGGATTACAGGCTTGGCAGAACGTGTGCAGGCAGCAGTGCGTTCAGGCAACGGGACGCCAGCAGTTGCATGGCGATTTCGATGTCCGGTGCGAAGAAACGGTCTTTTTCATAATGCGCGACTTTGCTGCGCAGGGTGGTGCGAGCGATTTCCAGCTTGGCGGACGTTTTCAGGCCATCACGCAGATCCAGGCCCTGGCACGCGGCCAGCCATTCAATGGCCAGAACACCGCGAACGTTTTCGGCCATTTCCCACAGACGCTTGCCTGCAGAAGGCGCCATCGATACGTGGTCTTCCTGGTTGGCCGAGGTAGGAATGCTGTCCACGCTATGCGGGTGGGACAACGCCTTGTTCTCGCTGGCCAGGGCCGCAGCCGTCACCTGGGCGATCATGAAACCGGAGTTGACGCCGCCATTGGCCACCAGGAACGGCGGCAGTTGCGACATGTGCTTGTCCATCATCAACGAGATGCGACGCTCACTCAGCGAACCGATTTCGGCAATGGCCAACGCCATATTGTCTGCAGCCATGGCAACCGGCTCGGCGTGGAAGTTACCGCCGGAGATCACGTCGCCCTGTTCGGCAAATACCAGCGGGTTATCCGACACCGCGTTGGCTTCAATGCCCAGCACTTCGGCGGCCTGACGGAACTGGGTCAGGCAGGCGCCCATGACTTGTGGCTGGCAGCGCAAGGAGTACGGGTCTTGTACCTTGTCGCAGTTTTTGTGCGACTCGGACACTGCGCTGCTGGTGCCCAGCAGATCGCGATAAATCGCCGCCGCGTCGATTTGACCGCGTTGGCCGCGGGCAGCATGAATGCGTGGGTCGAACGGCGAGCGCGAACCCAGAACGGCTTCAACGGTCAGGCCGCCACAGGCCATCGCAGCGGCAAACAGGTCTTCGCCTTCAAACAGACCGCGCAGAGCGTAGGCCGTCGATACTTGAGTACCGTTAAGCAGGGCCAGGCCTTCCTTGGCAGCCAGGGTCAGCGGCTCAAGACCGGCTTGTTTCAAGGCAGTGACGGCATCCAGCCACTCGCCTTTGTAACGGGCCTTGCCTTCACCCAGCAGCACCAGCGACATATGCGCCAACGGCGCCAGATCGCCCGATGCGCCCACCGAACCTTTGAGCGGAATATGCGGGTAAACCTCGGCATTGATCAGGGCGATCAATGCATCGATGACCACGCGACGAATCCCGGAGAAACCACGGCTCAGGCTGTTGACCTTGAGCACCATGATCAGGCGCACCAGGTCATCGCTGATCGGTTCGCCGATACCAGCGGCGTGGGACAGCACCAGCGAACGCTGGAGGTTTTCCAGGTCTTCACTGGCGATTTTGGTCGAAGCCAACAAGCCAAAACCTGTGTTGATACCGTAGGTGGTGCGGTTTTCGGCAAGGATCTGCTCAACGCACGCCACGCTGGCATCGATCTGCGCCGAGGCGCTCGCGTCCAGGCTGAGGGTAACCGGCTGCTGATAAATGTCACGCAGTTGGGCAAGGCTCAGTTGGCCGGGGATCAGGTTTAACTCAAGCACGTTAATACTCCTTCACGCGTGTTACCGAAAATTATAGAAATCTTTAACAACCATGTGGGAGCGAGCCTGCTCGCGAAGGCCGTTCGCGAGCAGGCTCGCTCCCACGGGAGACCAGAGGTCAGCCGTTGATCATCGGCAGGTTCAGGCCCTGCTCGTTGGCGCAATCGATGGCGATGTCGTAACCGGCATCGGCGTGACGCATTACACCGGTGGCCGGGTCGTTGTGCAGGACACGGGCGATGCGCTCAGCCGCTTCATCGGTACCGTCACACACGATCACCATGCCCGAATGCTGGGAGAAGCCCATGCCGACGCCGCCGCCGTGGTGCAGCGACACCCAGGTCGCGCCGCTGGCAGTGTTGAGCAAGGCATTGAGCAGTGGCCAGTCGGACACAGCATCCGAACCGTCCTGCATGGCTTCGGTTTCGCGGTTCGGGCTGGACACCGAGCCGGAGTCCAGGTGGTCGCGGCCGATCACGATCGGGGCCTTCAGCTCGCCGCGGCGCACCATTTCGTTGAACGCCAGGCCCAGCTTGGCACGCTGGCCCAGGCCGACCCAGCAGATACGTGCCGGCAGCCCCTGGAAGCTGATGCGCTCGCGCGCCATGTCCAGCCAGTTGTGCAGGTGGGCGTCGTCGGCGATCAGCTCCTTGACCTTGGCATCGGTCTTGTAGATATCTTCGGCATCCCCCGACAGTGCGACCCAGCGGAACGGCCCTACACCACGGCAGAACAGTGGGCGGATATAAGCAGGGACAAAACCCGGGAAGTCGAAGGCGTTTTCTACGCCAACTTCTTTAGCCATCTGACGGATGTTGTTGCCGTAGTCGAAGGTCGGCACGCCAGCTTTCTGGAATGCCAGCATCGCTTCAACGTGCTCACCCATTGACGCTTTGGCAGCTTTGACCACAGCAGCCGGATCGGTCACGGCGCGGTCGCGGTACTGCTCCCAGGTCCAGCCTTTTGGCAGGTAGCCATTCAGCGGGTCGTGGGCGCTGGTCTGGTCGGTGACCATGTCCGGGCGCACACCACGGCGAACCATTTCTGGCAGCAGTTCAGCAGCGTTGCCGCACAGGGCAATGGAAATCGCTTTGCCTTCAGCGGTGTATTTGGCAATACGCGCCAGTGCGTCATCCAGGTCCGCGGCTTGCTCGTCGACATAACGGGTGGCCAGACGGAAATCGATACGGCTTTGCTGGCATTCGATGTTCAGCGAGCAGGCACCGGCCAGAGTTGCTGCCAGTGGTTGGGCGCCGCCCATGCCGCCCAGGCCTGCGGTCAGTACCCACTTGCCGACCAGGCTGCCGTTGTAGTGCTGGCGACCGGCCTCGACGAAGGTTTCGTAGGTGCCCTGGACGATGCCCTGGCTGCCGATGTAGATCCAGCTGCCGGCGGTCATCTGGCCGTACATGGCCAGGCCCTTGGCGTCGAGTTCGTTGAAGTGCTCCCAGGTGGCCCAGTGCGGTACCAGGTTGGAGTTGGCGATCAGTACCCGTGGCGCGTTGCTGTGGGTTTTGAACACGCCGACCGGCTTGCCCGATTGCACCAGCAGGGTTTCGTCATCGTTTAGGTTGGTCAGGCTTTCGACGATTTTGTCGTAGCACTCCCAGTTGCGCGCTGCCCGGCCAATACCGCCATACACCACCAGTTCAGTCGGATTCTCGGCCACTTGCGGGTCGAGGTTGTTCATCAGCATCCGCAGGGGTGCTTCGGTCATCCAGCTTTTGGCAGTGAGCTGGGTGCCGCGGGCGGCGCGGATCTCACCATCACGGTGACGGGTGAACTCGGCAGGCGATTTTGGGGTAGTTGAAGTCACGGGTAACTCCTCAGCGTTGGGCAGATGCGTCGGGTGTGAGAAGAGGATCGACGCACACTTATGTACTTGTACATACAAGCATATGCAAGTTAGCGGCCAATCTGAAAATTTTCCTGATGAAAAAGCTGCAAGCCACGGAAATAAAGGTGCGCAACCGCAAGAGAAGTTTTTTGGTGGAGAGGGAGAAATTAGCGAGGGGTGTTACTGAAGTAGATGTGTGCGCTGATTTGGGGCGTTTGGTAACGCATGTGTTCTGTGGGAGCGGGCTTGCTCGCGATCGCATCACTGCGACCCGCCAATAAACCGAGTCACCTGCATCGCGAGCAAGCCCGCTCCCACCTGATCAGGACTGTGTCAGACCGCGCTCAACTCAATCACGCAACACAGCCCGGTTAGCGTGATTTCCAGCAACTCGCGATTGCCGCTTAGTTGCAGGCAGTCGTAGCGGCCCAGGTGTTCATGGCAGGTGTTACCCAGGCCAACATGCACCTGCTCGCCCGCACTGAACACCAATACGGTCTGCGCCGAACTGAACAGGCGTTGCGGGACGGTTGCATCCAGCCATTGCAGACGTGCTGCGTAGCGCTGCGGGGCGTAGATCAGGTTGAAGTCACGGATCGGCCCATCAATCAGGGTGCAGGAGACGGTGCTTTCACCCTTGAACGCATATGCATCAAAGGGTAACAGTGCCCGCGTGCTCGCCCCGTCAACTTGCAAGTTCATGCCCGCGCCTTGCAGCACGCTGATAATCCGCTGATAACCCTCAAAACGCGAAAAGCCACCTGATTCGCCAATATCGGCAATCGACAGGCGCCAGCCAAAACCGACAAGGCCTTCACCTGCGTCACGGGTGATTTCTTCAGTGCTGCCGCCGCCGTTTTTCCACGGCATGCGTGGATAATCGACGGCACGTAAAACAACGGGCTGGCTCATTTATTGAAGCGTCCTTCAAGACGATGACGGGAACCGGGGTGGATCAGCCGGGCGGCGGTCACAGGCTGACGGCCCGACCAGGTGCGGCGGCGAATCAGCAGGCACGGCTCGCCTGGCTCGATTTGCAGCAACTTGCACTCTTTGGGGTCAGCCAGAATCGCTTCGACCACATGCTCGCCTTCGGTCAGCGGAGCGACCTGAGACAAATAGGCATACGGTGTTTGCAGGGTGAAATCCTGCTTGAGGTAGTCCGGCGCCACCTGTGCATTCACGAAACGGTCTTCAATTTGCACGGCAATCCCGTTTTCGTAATGCACGATCAGGGAATGAAAGACCTTTTGCCCTTCACGCATATCGAGCACGGCGGCGCGTTCCGAGCCGGCCATTTCTTCACCCAGGCTGATGACCTTGCAGGTGTGAGTGTGCCCGCGGGCAGCAATTTCATCAGCGATGTTGTTGACTTCAAACAGCGCGGACTGTGTCTTGGGCTCGGCCACAAAAGTACCGACACCCTGCATGCGCACCAGCAAGCCGT
This sequence comes from Pseudomonas bubulae, assembly GCF_900618535.1. Classification (GTDB taxonomy): domain Bacteria; phylum Pseudomonadota; class Gammaproteobacteria; order Pseudomonadales; family Pseudomonadaceae; genus Aquipseudomonas; species Aquipseudomonas bubulae. The sequence continues at coordinate 372,034 of NZ_UYJA01000005.1, forward strand.
CGGCGGTCATTTCACGCAGCGCACGGTTGATGGTCATGCGGCTGAAACCCAACTGGGTCACCAGTTCGCTTTCAGATGGCACACGGTAATGCGGCGGCCAGTTTCCACTCTGGATCTGTTGAGTGATCATTTGCTTTACGCGGGCGTAAAGCGGGGCCGGGCTGTCGCCCATGTGGGCGGCCAGCGGGGACACGACAGGCGGAGTCGACACAGGCAATCCTTGTTCATGAGTAAAGGGCGTAGCTTGCCGGAGTTTACCGGGCAGGCAAACATCTGTATATGTATATACAAATAACAAGCTTTGGGGTACCGAACCGATGTCTGTCTTCTTTGCCGAGCGCGCCCTGCTACCGACTGGCTGGTCTGCCAATGTCCGAATCGAGGTGGGTGCCGATGGTTGCCTGACACAAATTACAGCCAATGCCGACGCGCACGGGGCAGAACGTTTGAGCGGCCCGCTGTTGCCGGGCATGCCGAACCTGCACTCTCACGCGTTCCAGCGGGCCATGGCCGGTTTGGCCGAAGTGGCGGGCAACCCCAATGACAGCTTCTGGACGTGGCGCGACTTGATGTATCGGCTCGTCGGAAAAATCAGCCCTGAACAACTCGGCGTCATTGCCCGTCAGTTGTACATCGAGATGCTCAAGGCCGGTTACACCTCGGTGGCGGAATTCCATTATGTCCATCACGATCTGTCAGGGCAGCCCTATACCAACCCGGCTGAGCTGGCACTGCGAATTAGCGAAGCTGCACGCTCCACCGGCATTGGCCTGACGTTGCTGCCGGTACTTTATAGCCACTCGGGTTTTGGCGGTCAGACACCCAACGACGGTCAGCGGCGCTTTATCAACAGCACCGAGCAATACCTCAAATTGCAGCAACAGCTCAAGCCGCTACTGGCGCAACAGCCAGCGCAGACCCTGGGGCTGTGTTTTCACTCGTTACGCGCCGTTACTCCCGGGCAAATAAACGCAGTGCTGGGCGCCAGCGACACAACCTGCCCGGTGCATATCCATATTGCCGAGCAACAAAAGGAAGTCGACGACTGCCTGAGCTGGAGCGGCAAGCGTCCGATCCAGTGGCTATATGACAATGTCGAAGTCGATTCGCGCTGGTGCCTGGTGCATGCCACCCACGCCAACGCAGACGAAGTTCAACTGATGGCGCAGAGCAAGGCCGTCGCCGGATTGTGCCTGACCACTGAAGCCAATCTGGGTGACGGTATTTTCCCGGCGGTGGATTACCTCGCTCAAGGCGGGCGCATGGGCATCGGTTCGGACAGCCATGTGTCACTGAGCGTGGTCGAGGAACTGCGCTGGCTGGAGTACGGCCAACGTTTGCGCGACCAACGCCGCAACCGGATGTATCGCAGTGATCAGCCGATGGTCGGGCGTACGCTGTACGACGCCGCCCTGGCGGGTGGTGCACAAGCGATGGGGCAACCACTCGCTGGCTTGGCCGTTGGTCAACGCGCCGACTGGCTGGTGCTTGACGGCAACGACCCGTACCTGGCCACCGCACAGGACGACGCCATTTTAAACCGCTGGTTGTTTGCCGGCGGCGACCGCCAGATACGCAACGTGATGGTTAACGGCCAATGGGTAGTTCGCGACGGGCATCATGCCGATGAAGAGGCCAGCTGCCGCGACTTCACCCGTGTGCTACGCGAGTTGTTGGGGTAGGTGCATAACACCTTGTGGGAGCGGGCTTGCTCGCGATGGCTACGACGCGGTCTATCTGTCAAACCACGGCGATCCAATCGCGAGCAAGCCCGCTCCCACAACACCCACAGGTAGTTGGATTACAGACCGTTCAGATGCTTCGCAGCCCAATCGCGAACCTCGGCATAGGGATAATTTTCCAACGCTGCAAACCCCGGAATGGCCCGCGCTTTCATCTTGGTGAACATCGGCACACTGATCCCGCATAAAAACCGGGTCAGGCGTTCTGCCGGGGGATAACTTCCTGCGTCTTCCTGATGCCTGTGGATAAAAGCGCCACACAGTGCTTCAACGTTTTTATCCTCAAGCGGCGCCAGCGCGGGGGGCTCCGGTAAACGCGCCACCTGTCCTGCGCATACCGAGCAATGCCCGCACTGCCGTGGTGCCTGGTCATCGCCAAAATACCGGGCCAATCGGTAGCTCAGACAGGTATCACTGGCAAACAGCGCCAGCATTGCGTGAATCCGCTTGATCTCGCCGCTCTCGTGGGCACAGAAGTAAGCATGCAGCTCCTGGCTTAATGCCTCGGCATCAAAATCGCTCACCAGCAGGCTGTAGACCTCGGTCATCTGCTTGCTTTCAAGCTCGATCCAACCCTTCTCCTGAAAATAATCCAGCGCCTTGACCACCCGATTGCGATCGGCCTGATGCTGCCCGTACAGGGTATCGAAATTTACCGTGGCCCAGGTTCTGGCGCGGGTGGAGGTCTGAATGATGGCCGAGACAAATTGCTGACGTTCACCTTCGAATTTGGCCAGTAATACCTCGGGCTCGATCAGGAATTTGAAACGATACTCGGCAAAGTAGGCATAGCGCGGTGCTATCAAGCCGCGCAACTCCAGCTGCACCAGCAAGGTTTTAAGTGGTAGCTGACGAATATTGCTCTGATCGGACAACGGCAGCAGCATAAATTCCCACTGCCCTTCAGGTATTGCTCCACGCAACTCCTCAAGTACACAGCGAATACCCGCAAGCTCGGGCGTGTCGCCATACACAAAGTTTTCCAGCACGTTAAGGCTGTCGCGGTTGGCCAGCACCAGACAGTCGGAGGGCTGGCCATCACGCCCGGCGCGACCGATTTCCTGGCTATAGTTTTCAATCGATTTGGGCAGGTCGAAATGCACCACATTGCGGATATCGCTTTTATCGATACCCATCCCGAAGGCGATGGTGGCGACGATGCAGTTCAGCTGCCCGCCCATGAACTGGCGCTGAATGCCCTCGCGCTGCTCATGGGGCAAACCGGCGTGATAAGCATTGGCACTGATACCGTGCTGGCTGAGGTGCTCGGCAATCTGCTCGGCGGTCCGTTGCAATGTGACATAGACGATGCTCGGCTGGCCGATGCGCCCGTTCATCCACTGCACCAGGCGCTGGCGCTTTGCCGCGCCGCTGACCGGCTCAACCCACAGGTTGAGGTTGGCGCGATAGAAGCCGGTGGTGATCACATCCGTCTCGGCAATCGCGAACTTGGCCTGCATGTCCGCGATCACATTGGGCGTGGCGGTCGCTGTAAGCAGCAAGGCTTGGGGGATATTGAACTGGCGCTGGTAGTCTGGAAGTTTCAGATAATCAGGGCGAAAGTTATGCCCCCATTCAGAAATACAGTGGGCTTCATCCACCACCAGCAGTGAAATCGGTACTTGCTGCAAAAAGTTACGGAAGCGCTCGTTTTTCAGGCGCTCGACCGAAATCATCAGGATCTTCAATTCGCCCGCTTTGGCCCGGGCCATCACGGCACTGGCGTCCTCACGACTTTGCGCGGAATCAATACTGGCGGCGGCAATGCCGTGGCGCTGCAAAAAAGCCAGTTGGTCCTGCATAAGAGCCAACAGCGGCGAAACCACCAGCGTCAGGTGGGGCAACAGCAGCGCCGGCAGTTGATAACACAACGACTTGCCCGAGCCCGTGGGGAAAATCGCTGCCGCCGAACGCCCGGCCAAAACAGCACTGACCACCGCCTCTTGCCCGGCACGAAATTGTGGATAACCGAAAACCTGTTCCAGGGTGTTGTACATCACTGTCACTCCATTGACCGCCACACGCGCAAAACTTTAACGCCAAGTTTGCAGACGATCGAGAAAAGGTCGGGGCAAATTGAGAGAGGATGATACAGGTGTGTTTTGAAATTACCCGATATCACTAGTGCAGACGCTTCTTCGCGGCGATATAGACAGCATTGTCATCACGACGACCGACACCAAGCACCAGAACTATCAGACGGTTATCAATCACTTCATACACCAGCCTCACCCCGCTGGCACGCAGCTTGATTTTGTAACAGTTCGGCATATTCCTGAGCCCGGCGGCTGGAACCTTTGGGGACAACAAACGGCACTTGAGCTTCTTTAGTAGCTGGATCTGGAGCACCTTATCCAGCTTTTCCAGCTCCTTTTTTGCTTCAATTTCGAACTCAAGGGTATAAGTCTTGATTGCATCTGCCTGCGACTCAGTTTTTCTCGGCAGTTGCGATGAGCTCATCAATTTCGACCTTGATTGTAGGATTGCCACGCCGCTCTTTGACCAACCTGGCCAATTCAGCGTCGTCGATCATCTCCAGCAACAGCTCGTAGCGCTCAGGGGAAAGAATATAAAACGCAGGTTCGTTACGATTGAGAATGACCATTGGGTCACCACCGCTTTCACGATAAGTACCCATAGGGTCTTTTTTCAGATCTGTTACTGACGCAGCGACTTTAGCGAGCATGGCGAATGTCATGATATGGCCTCATGCCTATGTATACGGAAAGACTCATCTGCTAAATCTGTAAGCTGCTGAGCCAACACAATCAAGCACTAAAAATAGCACTTTTAACAGCGCCATAAAAGACACTCCAACAAACGCTCACACTGAAAATCGGGACAATGAATAATGAACCTCGCCCCAGACCTCCCGGATACCCCAACCCTGCGTGAGCTGCTGCAGCTGCTGCACGAAGAAATCGGCTTGCCGGAACACAAGACCATCAGCCTCAAGACCGCGATCAATGCTGATTTGGGCTGCAATGGCGCGGATGCCCAGCATTTGATAGAAGCCCTGGAAGAACGTTTTGGCCTGGAACTGGCGGACTACGATGCCTATCGCTATTTCCAGCCCGCCGGTAATGACCCGCACCTCAAGCGCAAGGCCAAGGGTCGGGAAAGCAAAGTACCGCTGACCATCGGTATGCTCTACGCGGCGATCTGCAGCGGACAGTGGGATACCCAAGGCCTGGAGGCCTAGGCATGTGGGAGCAGGCTTGCTCGCGATGCAGACGCTGCGGTTTTGTCTGATTCACCGCCGCGATGCCATCGCGAGCAAGCCCGCTCCCACAGGATGTATACCCACAGAAAAATTCAGGCACAAAAAAGCCGCCTTTTCAGGCGGCTTTTTTGTGGATCAACACACTGACCGAATACTTACGCCTTCGGGCCGGCTGCCTTGATCGCGTCGCTGACGTCGAACTTCTTGAAGTTCTCTACGAACAGGCCGGCCAATGCTTTGGCAGCTTCGTCGTAGGCAGTTTTGTCAGCCCAGGTGTTGCGCGGGTTGAGCAGTACAGTCTCAACGCCCGGTACGGCTTTAGGCACGTCCAGGTTGATGATGTCCAGGTGCTCGGTTTCAGCGCCGATCAGAGCACCGCTCTGGATCGCAGCAATCACCGCACGGGTGGTCGGGATGTTGAAGCGCTTGCCAACGCCGTAGCCACCGCCGGTCCAGCCGGTGTTAACCAGGTACACCTTGGAGCCGAAGCCACGGATGCGCTTGATCAGCAGCTCTGCGTATTCACCGGCCGGACGCGGGAAGAACGGTGCGCCAAAGCAGGTGGAAAAAGTCGACTTGATGCCGCTGCCTGAACCCATTTCAGTCGAGCCCACCAGTGCGGTGTAGCCAGACAGGAAGTGGTAGGCCGCTTGCTCTTCGCTGAGGATCGACACAGGTGGCAGTACGCCTGTCAGGTCGCAGGTCAGGAAGATCACAGCGTTTGGTTCGCCGCCCAGGTTCTTCTCGGAACGCTTGGCAACGTGCTCCAGCGGGTAAGCGGCGCGGCTGTTCTGGGTCAGGCTGACATCGGCATAGTCAGGGTGACCGGCAGCGTCGAGCACAACGTTTTCCAGAACAGCGCCGTGCTTGATGGCTTTCCAGATAACCGGCTCGTTCTTCTCCGACAGGTCGATGCACTTGGCATAGCAACCGCCTTCGATGTTGAACACCACGCCTTCGCCCCAACCGTGTTCGTCGTCACCGATCAGGTAACGGCTTTCATCGGCGGACAGGGTGGTTTTACCGGTACCGGACAGACCGAAGAACAGGGTCACGTCGCCTTCTTCGCCAATGTTGGCAGCGCAGTGCATCGGCAGTACGTCAGCAGCAGGCAGCAGGAAGTTCTGTACCGAGAACATGGCTTTTTTCATTTCACCGGCGTAACGCATGCCGGCGATCAGCACTTTTTTCTGGGCGAAGTTGATGATCACGCAACCGTCAGAGTTGGTGCCATCACGCTCAGGCACGCACTCGAAGTTGGCCACGTTAAGCACTTGCCACTCATCACGACCGGCAGGGTTGTACTTGGCCGGGTTGATGAACAGGCAACGACCGAACAGGTTCTGCCAGGCAGTCTGGGTGGTCATTTTCACGGCCAGGTAGTGGTCTTCGGAAGCACCTACATGCACGTGGGAAACGAAATGCTCTTGCGCGTTGTTGAACGCCTCGACGCGGTCCCACAGGGCATCGAACTTGTCGGCCGGGAACTTGCGGTTGATCGGGCCCCAGGCAATGGCAGCCTGAGTGGACGGTTCTTCAACAATGAAGCGGTCAGCCGGCGAACGGCCTGTACGGTGGCCAGTTTCGACAACCAGTGCGCCATTGTCGGCAAGCACGCCTTCACCACGGTTCAGGGCTTCTTTGACCAGATCGTCGATGCTCAGATCGGTGTACACGGCGTTATTAGCTTGCGTCATGAGGTTCCCCGTCGGCCATTGGCCGAGTGCGCCAAACGTTTTGTAGTAGAAAAGTTTGCACTACTACCGCGAAAAAAGTGGGCCGGATTATGCCAGAAAACCCCAAAAAGAGTAGGCCCCACCTGTCAGAACCGCGCAAGAACGGGCTTTGACAGGTGTTTTACCTGAGCTGAAACGTTTTAGTGATGAGTGCCTGAAGGGGATTCAACACCTGCGCCAGCGAACAATTGATCGACATCTGCTGCATCAAACAGGTAACGCTCGTTGCAGAACTGGCAATCGATTTCGATATGACCGCCATGCTCGGTCACCAGATTGAGCGCATCGGCATGACCCAGGCTGGTCAGGGCATTGCCCGAACGCTCACGGGAGCAACTGCACTTGAATTCAATGGCCTGATTATCAAACAGGCGCACGGTTTCTTCGTGATACAAACGGTGCAGGATGGTCTCGTTATCCAGCCCCAGCAGCTCTTCTGATTTGAGCGTATCGCCCAGCATCAGCAGGCGGTCCCAGCTGTCGACGCGCTCGTCTTCATCCTTGACCACATCGGCAGGCAACTGCTGCAGGAACATGCCCCGCGCACGCTGGCCATCAGCAACCAGCCAGAAGCGGGTCGGCACTTGCTCGGACATCACGAAGTAATTGGTGAAGCAGTCAGCCAGGGTTTCGCCGTTCAGGTCCACGATGCCCTGGTAGCGCTTGCCGACCACCGGATCGATGGTAATGGCCAGTACGCCGTTGGGCAGCAGGTCAGCCAGCGTGGCATCGGCAGCAATTTGGTCGGCGTCAAAACGGGCCAGGCCGCGTATTTCCCGGTCGCTGGTGCATTCGATCATCAGCAGCGGCACCGGGCCTTCGGAACGGGCCTGCAGGCTCAGCAAGCCATCGATTTTCTGGTTGCCCACCAGCAACGCAGCCGCAGCCATCAGCTCGCCCAGCAATTGCTGGACCGGCTGTGGATAAGCGTGCTTGGCCAACACGTCAGCGTAGCTGTGCTCCAACGAGGCCAGTTCGCCGCGGGCGTCGCTGGTATCGAACATAAAGCGTTGTGTGGCATCGGTTTTGTGTAAGTCGGACATAAGAATAGAGTTCTGAATTGGTGACAAAATGTGTAAGCGCCATTAAATATCGTGCAGGTCTGATGACCCTATATGGCGCCATACCTGAATGATTACAAGCTATGCAGCCACGGACTCGACGTACGGCTTGCGGGCCCTGGCCAGCTCACTCGCCCCCACTGGCGTCATGAAACTGATGCAGTTGGCGCCGCTGCTTCTTGGTCGGTTTGCCATCAGTCGTGATGCCCATGGCCCCGGATTTGCGCATGGCAGCCGCGTTTTCGCGCTTGGCGATGCTTTGTTCGGTTTCGGCGTACAGCAATTGGGCTTCAGGGGCGCCACGGCGGACCACAGACAGCGCTTTGACTTCGACAGTGCGCTCTTCAAGGCCAACACGAATTTGCAGTTCATCGCCCAGGCGAGGTTCTTTGCTCGGCTTGCAGCGCTCACCCCGGCAATGCACCTTGCCGCTTTCAATCGCGGCCTTGGCCAGTGCCCGGGTCTTGTAAAAACGCGCCGCCCAGAGCCACTTATCCAGGCGAACCTTGTCGTCCTCTTCCTGCTTTTGCGCCACTGGAATTCCTCTTCACTTGAATAGTCAGAACTGTACTACTACTTGCAATGAACAACTGAAGCATTCGTCCCGATAGAATGCCTGCCTGCCGAGTAGCGGACACGCAGATAACTGTCGCCATTTGCTGAATATTCTGCGTGAATGCTCTTTGTACATTGCCAAATCGGCATCGCCGATTGCTTTACCTGCAGGGTTCCTCCTGCGGCCTGAATACGTTAATCGCTGGTTACTTATATTGAAGACTTTTGATCACTTGACCGTTGTCGGTCTGCGCGAGTGGGTGGCGCTTCCCGATTTGGGAGTCGCCGGCCTGCGCGCGAAAATCGACACCGGTGCCAGTACTTCCAGCCTGCACGCTACCGAAATCGAGCCTTTTGTGCGCGACGGTGTCGAGTGGGTACGTTTCAATGCCCACCTGGGCACCCTGGTACAACTGCGTCACCGTCACTGTGAAGCGCCTTTGGTGGCAATTAAAACCATTAAAAGCTCCAATGGCCACACCCAGGTTCGCTATGTGATCCGCACCGGCCTGGCGCTGGGTGATAGGGTCTGGCCGGTCGAGTTCACCCTCGCCTGCCGCAAATCGATGCGTTATCGCTTGTTGCTGGGCTCAAAAGCGTTGATCGACGGCCAATTGGTCGTCAACCCTGCACTAAAATATGTACAAGACAAGCCGGAATTCCCGGTCACTACTACCTCTGCCACAGGTGTTGCATGAAGATCGCTGTGCTGTCGCGTAACCCGCGTCTGTATTCCACTCGTCGTCTGGTTGAAGCCGGTACCGAACGAGGCCATGAGATGGTAGTGATCGATACCCTGCGCGCCTATATGAACATAGCCAGTCATAAGCCGCAGATTCACTATCGCGGCAAGCCGCTGGAAGGCTTTGATGCGGTGATCCCGCGCATTGGCGCGTCAGTCACGTTCTATGGCTGCGCAGTGCTGCGCCAGTTTGAAATGATGGGCGTGTTTCCGCTCAACGAATCGGTGGCAATTGCTCGCTCGCGGGACAAATTACGTTCGTTGCAGCTGTTGTCCCGGCGTGGCCTGGGTTTGCCGGTAACCGGTTTTGCCCACTCGCCGGATGACATTCCCGACCTCATCGAAATGGTCAACGGCGCCCCGCTGGTCATCAAGGTGCTGGAAGGCACCCAGGGCATCGGCGTGGTGCTGTGTGAAACCGCTACCGCCGCCGAGTCGGTGATTGAGGCCTTTATGGGCCTCAAGCAAAACATCATGGTGCAGGAATACATCAAGGAGGCCGGGGGTGCCGATATTCGCTGCTTCGTGGTCGGTGACAAGGTGATCGCGGCCATGAAACGCCAGGCCAAACCTGGAGAGTTCCGCTCCAACCTTCACCGGGGCGGCAGCGCCAGCCTGATCAAGATCACCCCCGAAGAGCGCATGACCGCCATTCGTGCGGCCAAGGTCATGGGGCTGAGTGTGGCGGGTGTCGATATCCTGCGCTCCAACCACGGCCCGCTGGTGCTGGAGGTCAACTCATCGCCAGGCCTGGAAGGCATTGAAACCACCACCGGCAAGGATGTGGCCGGGATTATCATCCAGCACCTGGAAAAAAACAGCAGCCCGCATATGACCCGGACCAAGGGCAAAGGCTGACAGCGCATCAACCCTTGGGTGAGCAGACTTGTTGTGGGAGCGGGCAAGCCCGCTCCCACAGGGTCAAAGCTATACCGCCCCTCTTGGCAACATAAGCCCCAGCGGCAAACGTACACGGGCTTCAAGCCCTCCGCCGCTGCGGTTACGCAGCTCGACATTGCCACCATGCATGGAGGCAATCCGCTTGACGATCGCCAGCCCCAGCCCCGTACCTTTACCGCCACGGGCACGGTCACCGCGGATAAACGGGTTGAAGATATCTTCCAGCTCCGCAGGATCAATCCCTGCCCCCCGGTCCATCACACTCAGCACCACATACGGCGCGCTGACATCACCCGATACGTAAGCCGCAACCTCCACGTCTTCGCCAGCATGGTGCAAGGCATTGCCGATCAGGTTGTTGAGCAAACGCTTCATCGATACCCGACGTAGCGCAAACGGCTGAATCGGCTGCAGACGCAGGCGCACCTGCTCTCCGTTCTGGTTATAGGGTGCCACCACTTCACGGATCAATTCACACAGATCAACCTCTTCAACCGGCTCGTCACGGCCGTCACGGATAAAGGCCAGGAACTGGTCGAGAATCGCGTCCATGTCCTCAATATCACGCACCATGTCGTCGGTCAGGTCGTTGTGGTTGCCCATCAGCTCCAGAGACAGACGCAAGCGGGTCAGCGGGGTGCGCAGGTCATGGGACACGCCTGCAAGCATCAGTTCTCGCTCGCGGCCCGCCTGTTCGACGTCTTCAGCCATCTGATTGAAGGCGCTATACACCTCCGTCATTTCGCTGGGCGTGTCGCCGACAGGCAAGCGCACGCTGCGCCCCTGCCCCAACTGGCGAGCTGCATACACCAGACGCTTGAGGGGCTGATTAAGCTGGCTGACGAAAATCCACGCCGAAGCAGTGGACAACAAGCCGATGGCTAAAAACCAACCCAGTACATTCCAGATTTTTTGCCCACGCAGAGGATGCGGATATAAAGGCACTTTCAACCAGCCATCCCCCAGGCTCGGGGCACGCACCCACAGCGCAGGGGATGTGTGCATACGCAAGCGCACCTCTGTATCGGGGCCAAGCTCGGCCTGCATCTGACGCTGATAAATCTCGCTGTAAGGCCAGTGCTGTTCACCCTCGGGTACACCTCCGCCCACGACGCGAACCAAATCAACGGCATCGATGATCTTGTTGCGGTTTTCCTCATCGGCGGCCCAATAGGCACGCAGGGTCAGCGCCACGCCGTGGCTGTACTGGCGGTCAACCAGCACGTCCTCGTTCATAAGCAGATAAACCAGCGTCAGGGCCTTGGAAAACAGCACAACAATCAGGACAAGCCAGAGTGTGCGCGAGAAGAAACTTTGGGGGAACCAGACAGGGGTTTTCATAGACAGCCGCTTTTATACTTTGCAGGAGCGAGCCCCGAGGCCCGAAAAAAAGATAAATCGCGAGCCACACGGTACCAGACAGCACCAGTGCGACTCGCTCCTACAAATGATCTGTCATTTGGTTGCGTTGCCATCCGGCACGAACACATAACCCACGCCCCAGACGGTCTGGATATAGCGGGGCTTGGACGGATCCGGCTCGATCATGCGGCGCAAACGGGAAATCTGGACATCGATTGAACGCTCCAGCGCATCCCACTCACGACCACGGGCCAGGTTCATCAGCTTGTCGCGGGTCAATGGCTCGCGGGCATGCATGACCAGGGCTTTAAGTACCGCAAACTCACCCGTGGTGAGCATGTGAACTTCGTCGCCACGTTTGAGTTCGCGGGTTGCCAGGGACAACTCGTAATCACCGAATGTCACGCTTTCGTCTTCGCTACCCGGCGCACCCGGCACCGGCGGCGCCTGACGACGCAATACCGCACGCACACGGGCCATCAGCTCATCGGGGTTGAAAGGCTTGGCCAGATAATCGTCGGCACCCAGTTCCAGGCCCTTGATACGGCTAAGTTCATCACCTTTGGCTGTCAGCATGATGATCGGCACGCGATTGCCCGCTGCACGCAAACGGCGACAGGCTGACAGGCCGTCTTCGCCGGGCAGCATCAGATCCAGCACCACAAGGTGGTACATTTCGCGGGCCAGCCGACGATCCATGTCCGCTGCATTGGTCACGGAAGTGGCGCGATAACCCTTGCTGGAAAAGAAACGTACCAGCAAGTTGCTCAGCCCAGGATCATCATCAACGATAAGGATTTTTTCGCCTTCAGACGTTTGTGCAGTGCTGCTCATTAGGATGCTCCTGTGATCTCGGCGCGCATTATGGCTCAGCCGCTGCGATACGCATTGTGTGCATTGTTAGCAGATTTTTCTTCCTTAAACATTAGACCAGGTAATGAGACCACCGCGCGCAATCCCCTGAATCCGGGAACGCTGGTTATAATGCGCGGCCTTTTGTGTCGGGCAATCTCGAACTTTCAATGGTTGTGCCAGTATTTATTTTTTCAACATCTGGCGTAATCAGCTGACTTCACGGGTCAACAGGCTGCCCTTTTGGCCCAGGCAGCGGCCCCTTCCGGGCTGCTCAACCAGCCTCGCAAGCCTTCAAGCCCGGGCCTGCGAGCCTGCATCACATTTTGTCAGGTGGTTTTATGGACAGCATCAACAGCCGCATCGCCGAAGAACTCGGCGTGCGCCCGCAGCAGGTCGAAGCGGCCGTCGCTCTTCTGGATGAGGGCTCCACCGTACCCTTCATCTCTCGGTATCGTAAGGAAGTGACCGGCAGCCTGGATGACACCCAGTTGCGTCACCTCGAAGAGCGCCTGCGCTACCTGCGCGAACTCGACGAGCGGCGCGTCAGCATCCTCGCCAGCATCGAAGAACAAGGCAAGTTGACCCCCGAACTGGCCCGCGACATCAAACTCGCCGACACCAAGACCCGCCTTGAAGACTTGTACCTGCCGTACAAGCAAAAGCGCCGCACCAAGGGCCAGATCGCCCTGGAAGCTGGCCTCGGCGAGCTGGCAGACGGCCTGTTCAACGACCCGACACTCACGCCAGATGCCGAAGCTGCCCGTTTTGTCGACACTGAAAAAGGTGTGGCTGACGTCAAGGCAGCCCTTGATGGCGCCAAGTACATCCTCATGGAGCGCTTCGCCGAAGACGCCAGCCTGCTGGACAAGCTGCGCAGCTTCCTCAAACAGGAAGCCATCCTCAGCGCCCGCGTAATTGCCGGCAAGGAAGAGGAAGGCGCCAAGTTCCGCGATTACTTCGAGCACGATGAACCGCTCAAAAGCATGCCATCGCACCGCGCACTGGCGATTTTCCGCGGTCGCAACGAAGGCATTCTGAGCTCGTCGCTCAAAGTCGGTGAAGAATTGCCCGGCACGATGCACCCCGGCGAAATGATGATTGCCCAGCGCTTCGGTCTGGAAAATCAAAACCGCCCGGCTGATAAATGGTTGAGCGAAGTGGTGCGCTGGACCTGGAAGGTCAAGCTCTACACCCACCTCGAAACCGACCTGCTGGGTGAATTGCGCGACGCCGCTGAAACCGAAGCCATCAATGTATTCGCCCACAACCTGCACGACCTGCTGCTGGCCGCGCCGGCTGGCCCGCGCGCCACCCTGGGCCTGGACCCGGGCCTGCGCACCGGTTGCAAGATTGCCGTGGTCGATGCCACCGGCAAGCTGCTGGAGTACGCCACCGTGTACCCGCACGTGCCGCACAACAAGTGGGACCAGACCATTTCGGTCATGGCCGCCCTGTGTGCCAAGCATTCGGTCGATCTGATTGCCATTGGCAACGGCACTGCCAGCCGCGAAAGCGACAAGCTGGTCATCGATCTGATGAAAAAATACCCGGCCCTGAAAGTCACCAAAGTGATGGTGTCCGAGGCCGGTGCTTCGGTGTACTCGGCATCGGAACTGGCAGCCAAGGAATTCCCGGATCTGGACGTTTCGATCCGTGGCGCCGTATCGATCGCCCGCCGCCTGCAAGACCCGCTGGCCGAACTGGTGAAAATCGACCCTAAATCCATCGGTGTCGGCCAGTACCAGCACGACGTGTCCCAGCTCAAGCTGGCACGCGGCCTGGACGCTGTGGTTGAAGACTGCGTGAACGCCGTGGGCGTGGACGTGAACACGGCTTCGGTAGCACTGCTCGCGCGAATTTCGGGCCTCAATGCCACACTGGCGCAAAATATCGTGGCTCACCGCGACGAAAACGGTGCATTCAAAACCCGTGCAGCGCTGAAAAAAGTCAGCCGTCTGGGCGAAAAAACCTTCGAGCAGGCGGCAGGTTTCTTGCGCGTGATGAATGGCGACAATCCGCTGGACAGCTCGGCGGTTCACCCCGAAGCCTACCCGCTGGTCAAACGCATCGCTACGGACACCGAGCGGGACATCCGCTCGCTGATCGGCGACGCCGGGTTCCTCAAGCGTCTTGATCCGAAGAAATTCACCGACGAGACCTTCGGCCTGCCGACGGTGACCGATATTCTCCAGGAGCTGGAGAAACCAGGCCGCGACCCGCGCCCGGAGTTCAAGACCGCCGAGTTTCAGGAAGGTGTCGAAGACCTCAAAGACCTGCAACTGGGAATGATCCTGGAAGGCGTGGTGACCAACGTGACCAACTTCGGGGCTTTCGTCGATATCGGCGTGCACCAGGACGGTCTGGTGCATATCTCGGCCTTGTCCGAGAAATTCATCAAGGACCCGCGCGAAGCCGTGAAAGCCGGTGATGTGGTGAAGGTCAAGGTCATGGAAGTCGACATCCCGCGCAAACGCGTAGGCCTGTCGATGCGCATGAGCGACACCCCGGGCGAGAAAATCGACGGTGCTCGCGGCGCACGTCCGGGCTCGGCCCCGCGCCAGCAAAGCTCGGCACCGCGCAAGGAGAGCGTTGCCGCCGCACCGACCAATAACGCCATGGCCTCGTTGTTCGCCAACGCCAAACAGTTGAAGAAACGCTGATGGCCCTCCCGGACGGCCTGACCCAGAGCGCCTTCAGCCAGTTGCTCGGCTGCCGCGTGCAATCGCTGGAAGACGGTGTGGCGCATGTTGCGCTGAGCCTGGAGCCGCAATTGCGCAACCGCGCCGGCAAGCTGCACGGTGGTGTGTTGTTCAGCCTGGTGGACATCAGCATGGGCCTGGCCTGTTCCAGCACCCATGGCTTCGATCAGCAGAGCGCGACCATTGAGTGCAAAATCAACTACATTCGCGCGGTGGCTGAAGGCGAAGTGCTATGTATCGCCAAGGTCATCCACCCCGGGCGACGCACGCTGGTCGTCGAAGCGGATGTTATGCAGGGCGACAAGCTGGTCGCAAAAGCACAAGGCACGTTCGCTGTCCTGTAGCGGCCAACGGCTGATTTGAGTTAATTTCGGCACTGCCAATGCAGTGCCGAAATGCGCTTGGAGCGCCGCGGCGCCGAATCAGGGACGGAACTGAGCGATGCCAACAAAACCAGGCGACCACGCCAGTTTCAACTTCACCCTTGTAGACCGTCCTGACCACCCCCATATTGGGGCGACTGACGCGTGAAGGAATCCAACTTGAGCCAACTTCTCAACCGCCGCCTGGCTCTGCTCAGCGAGCGCGCCAACCTCTCTCTTCTGGAGCAGTGCCTGCACGGCATCGAGCGCGAATGCCTGCGCGTCACGGCCGATGCTCGCCTGGCGCAAACCCCGCACCCGGAAGAACTGGGCTCGGCCCTGACCAACGATCAAATCACCACCGACTATTCCGAGTCGCTGCTGGAGTTCATCACCCCGGCCCTGCCTGATCCGGCGCAGACGCTGGCCAGCCTCGACAAGATCCACCGCTTTGCCTACAGCAAGCTCGGTAACGAGTTCCTGTGGAGCCCTTCGATGCCGTGCCCGTTGCCGGCCGAAGAAGATATTCCGATTGCCTACTACGGCACGTCCAATATCGGACAGCTCAAGTACGTTTACCGCAAGGGCCTGGCCCTGCGCTACGGCAAGACCATGCAGTGCATTGCCGGCATCCACTACAACTTCTCCCTGCCAGAGGCCCTGTGGCCAGTGCTGATGCAGGCAGAGGGTTTTGTCGGAACCGAGCGCGATTATAAGTCCGACGCCTATATCGCCCTGATTCGTAACTTCCGTCGCTACAGCTGGCTGCTGATGTACCTGTTCGGTGCTTCGCCTGCGCTGGATGCGGGCTTTTTGCGCGGTCGTTCGCACCAGTTGGAGCAACTGGACGCCGACACGCTCTACCTGCCCTATGCCACCAGCCTGCGCATGAGCGACCTGGGCTATCAGAGCAACGCCCAGGCAGGCCTGACGCCGTGCTACAACAACCTCGACAGCTACACCGACAGCCTGCGCAAGGCAGTGGCCACACCTTATCCGCCGTATGTAGAAATCGGTACGCACAAGGATGGCGAGTGGGTGCAGTTGAACACCAACATCCTGCAGATCGAAAACGAGTACTACTCCAACATTCGCCCCAAGCGCGTGACCTACACCGGCGAGCGGCCGATCCAGGCCCTGGTGTCCCGTGGCGTGCAGTACGTGGAAGTGCGCCTGCTGGATATCAACCCGTTTCTGCCGGTGGGCATCGATTTGCCTGAAGCGCGTTTTCTGGACGCCTTCCTGCTGTATTGCGCGCTACAAGACAGCCCGCAGTTCGACAGCGCAGGCTGTGGCAGCTGCTCTTCCAACTTCCTCAGCGTAGTCAAGGAAGGTCGCCGTCCGGGCCTGCAATTGCAGCGTGATGGCGCAGCCGTTGATATGAAGGAATGGGCTACCGAGCTGCTGGAAAAAATCGCGCCGCTGGCCGCCTTGCTCGACCAGAGCCAGGGTGGCGATAACCACAGCAAGGCAGTCGACGAACAGCTGGCGAAGATCAAGGACGTGTCGCTGACGCCGTCTGCCAAAGTGCTGGCCAGCATGGCCGAGCACAAGGAGAGCTTCGCTCAGTTCTCGATGCGCCAGAGCCTGGCCCATGCCGAGTTCTTCCGCAGTGAACCGTTGAGTGCTGAAGATCAGGCTGCGTTTGAAGAGAAAGCGCGCAAGTCACTGCTCGAGCAGGCCGAGACCGAACAAACGGAAGAAGGCGACTTCGACCTGTTTGTGGCTTCGTACCAGGCGAGTATTTTGGCGATCAGTAACTAGGCAGATCAAAAGCCCCTCACCCTAGCCCTCTCCCGGAGGGAGAGGGGACAGACCGGTGGTGTTCGTGCGAGCGCGGGCGGTCAGTTCCTACGCCCACTGAGGCAAGGGACGGCTTACGGGTTTTACAGCAAAGCGTACTGTGCACCGTCACTGAAAAAACAGTGACCGGGCCTGGAAACCCGGGTAACAATATTCGCCTTAATGCCATCAATCCCTGTTTTTATGTGCTATGGCGGCTGTACGCGGGAGGTCTTCGGACCTGCCGGGTTCCTATTGTCCCGGTTTCCAGCCTGCGTACAGCTGCCACCTTCGCCTGGAAACGAAAGTGACAGCTCTTAATTACTTTAGGAGCGCGCTAAATGGCTGATCATCCCCCAATCAAAACTCTCGGCACTGTCACCTTCGGCCCCTGCGGCCAAGACAACCACGAGCTGTTCCGCGTCAACCCCGACATACCGCTGCGCCAGGCGCTGGAGCAGGTGTCGGCGTTGCTTTATTGCGCAAAAAAACTGGCGCTGGATGCCGCGCTGGACAAGAACTGCGAGCGCCATGCCTGGGCTTCACATTACTTGTGCGACATGGGCAAGGCGGTAATAGATGATGTGTGTTTGCGGGAGTTTTGACGGGGCTTGTTGAGCACCGCAGTTGCAGTTATCCGTAGCCGCTGACGAGTGGAACGAGGCTGCGTTCGGTTGCGCAGCGACCGTAAAACCAGAGTTCCAAGTTTAACTGGCACACCACGGTGTTTGACTTTACGACGGCTTCGCCGCCGAACGCAGCCTCGTTCCACTCGTCAGCTGCTACGAATCTTCTCCAGCCCAGAGCCTGAACAGCTGGCGCCTTACAGCGCTTTCTCAAAGATCTTCGAGTTACGCTGGTAGTTGTACAGCGACGCCCGCGCCGCCGGCAGGCGTTCTACACCGCTAGGCTCAAACCCGCGCTCACGGAACCAGTGAGCAGTGCGCGTGGTTAACACGAACAAGGTTTTCAGCCCCTGGGCACGGGCGCGGTTTTCAATACGTTCGAGCAACTCATCGCCACGACGGCCATGACGGTACTCCGGGTTCACCGCCAGACACGCCAGCTCCCCCGCATCCGAATCGGCAATCTGGTAGAGCGCCGCACAGGCGATGATCATGCCTTCGCGCTCCACCACACTGAACTGTTCGATCTCACGCTCCAGCACTTCACGCGAACGACGCACCAGGATGCCCTGCTCTTCCAGCGGGCTGATCAATTCAAGCAGGCCACCGACGTCTTCAATCGCCGCCTCCCGCGTAACTTCAAATTGTTCTTGCGCCACCAGCGTACCGCCACCGTTACGGGTGAACAGCTCGGTCAACAGCGCACCGTCTTCGGCATAACTGACGATATGGCTACGAGCCACGCCGCCACTGCAGGCCTCGGCGGCGGCTTCCAGCAATTCGGCCTGGTAGTCACTGCCCAGACGTTTCATATGCGCCGGCACCTGTTGCGGACGCAACTCACGCACCAACCGCCCTTCGGCATCGAGCAAACCCGATTCAGCACCAAACAGCAGCAGTTTGTCCGCCGCCAGGTCGATGGCGGCACGGGTGGCGACGTCTTCACAGGCCAAATTGAAAATCTCACCGGTGGGCGAGTAACCCAAGGGCGACAGCAGCACAATCGAGCGCTCATCGAGCAGGCGGTTGATGCCCTTGCGGTCCACCCGGCGCACTTCGCCGGTATGGTGAAAATCCACACCGTCGAGCACGCCGATCGGCCGCGCAGTGACCAGGTTGCCGCTGGCTACGCGCAGACGCGAACCCTGCATTGGCGAAGACGCCATGTCCATCGACAAGCGCGCTTCAATCGCAATGCGCAGTTGCCCGACAGCATCGATCACGCATTCGAGCGTTGATGCATCGGTGACACGCATGCCCTTGTGGTAATACGGCACCAGGCCTCGCGCCTCAAGGCGGCTGTCGATCTGCGGGCGCGAACCGTGGACCAGCACCAGACGCACACCCAGGCTGTGCAACAGCACCAGGTCGTGGACGATATTGCCAAAGTTGGGGTGTCCCACACCGTCGCCAGGGAGCATGACAACAAAGGTGCAATCGCGGTGGGCATTGATGTAGGGAGACGCGTGACGCAGCCAGTTAACGTAATCGTGCATAACCAGAGCCTGTAGAAAATAAATCGCCTAAAAAGGGCTAGAACAGCAAACGCACAACGGGCTGATGGCTATCGTCGAAACATTGTTGGCAACACGCGGCTCTCCTTGTGGATAAATCGTATGGGTATCTTCACTATTTCAGACAATAGTGTTCGATCAATTGAGTCAGTAGACGTACTGTCGGCTGCAAACGTGACATTTCCAGGTATTCCCCTGGTTGATGCGCACAGGCGATGTCACCCGGGCCCAATACCAGCGTTTCGCAACCAAGCTGCTGAAGATAAGGCGCTTCGGTGCCAAACGCTACTGCTTGCGCACGATGCCCGGTGAGGCGCTCAGCCACGCGCACCAACTCGGCATCGGCATCCTGCTCGAAGGGCGGCACTCCGGCGGCAATGGGCGCGAAATCGATCTTCACCTGGTGACGCTCGGCCAGGGGTTGCAGCTTGCTGCGGATAATGGCCCGCAGCGCATTCGGGTCCATGCCCGGCAGCGGGCGCAGGTCGAATTCCAGGGAACACTGCCCGCAAATCCGGTTGGGGTTGTCGCCGCCATGGATACAGCCAAAGTTAAGGGTCGGTTGCGGCACGCTGAACTGCGGATTGCGGTACTCATTGAGCCACTGCTGACGCAACCCCTTAAGTTCGCTGATCGCGTCGTGCATGGCCTCCAGCGCGCTGTGGCCCAGGCTTGGGTCGGATGAGTGACCGCTCTGCCCGAGGATCTCGATGCGCTCCATCATCACGCCCTTGTGCATGCGGATCGGCTTGAGCCCGGTCGGTTCACCAATCACCGCAGCACGGCCCAGCGGGCGACCAGCTTCGACCAGCGCCCTGGCCCCGGCCATCGAAGTTTCTTCGTCACAGGTGGCCAGAATCAGCAGTGGCTGCTTGAAGGGCTGATCGAGCAAAGGCCGCACTGCTTCGATCACCAGCGCAAAAAAGCCCTTCATATCGCAACTGCCAAGGCCAACCCAGCGGTTATCCACCTCTGTCAGCTTGAGCGGATCGGTCTGCCACAGCGCTTCATCGTAGGGCACGGTGTCGCTGTGCCCGGCCAGCACCAGCCCGCCGGGGCCACTGCCAAAACTGGCGAGCAAATTGAATTTGCCGGGGCTGACCTGCTGGATATCGCAGTTGAAACCCAAATCGCCAAGCCAGCTGGCCAGCAAATCGATCACCCCGCGGTTGGACTGATCCAGTGTCGGCTGGGTGCAACTGACCGACGGTACGGCGATCAAGGCAGCGAACTGCTCTTTCATGGAAGGTAAGGGCATGCGCTGACTTCCTGTAGGCGGGGCGAGGCCCATCATAGAGCTATCTGCGCCGCAGAATAAACCCTCGCGGCCCGCCGGGGCGGCGAGTCCTGTACACTGCACGGCCTTGGCAGCCACACTTTTTCCCGGCTGCGCAACCGTTCCTGGATTTTCCGGCCATGCAAAAAGAAACCGAAATCAAACTGCGCGTCAGCCGCGAAACCCTCGCCGCCTTGCGCGAGCACCCTTTGCTGAAAAAGCGCAACAAAAGTGGCTGGGAAAGCCGTGAGTTGTTGAACCAGTACTTCGATACACCTGAGCGCGACCTGGCCAAGGCCAAGGTTGCCCTGCGCCTGCGCCGTGATGGCGAAGACGTGATCCAGACCCTCAAGACCCGCGGCGAAAGCGTTGCTGGCCTGTCCGTACGCAACGAGTACGACTGGAACCTGCCCAAAGCCAAGCTCGACATCAAGAAGCTCGACGGCGAATGCTGGCCACAAGAGCTGGCCGAGCTGGACAAAAAAACTCTCAAGCCCATTTTCACCACGGATTTCGTACGCGAACGTGCTGAAATTTCCTGGGGCCGTGGCAAAGCCAAAGTGGTCATCGAAGCCGCTCTGGACCTGGGCCATGTGATTGCCGGCAAGCAGAAGGAAGAAATCTGCGAGCTGGAGCTCGAACTGCGCGAAGGCGAGCCGTCTGCCCTGCTGGAACTGGCCGCCGAACTGGCCGAGAAGCTGGCCCTGATGCCGTGTGATATCAGCAAGGCCGAGCGCGGCTATCGCCTGTTCGACGCCAACAGCTACGCCGTCACCCTGCCAGCCCCGGTGCTGGCGCCAGAAACACCCCTGGACGATGCCTTCGCCGCCCTGGCCTGGCACTTGCTGGGCAATAGCCAGCGCCTGGCCGAGCAGTATCGCTTCAATGGCCACTGGCGTTTGCTGCAAGACTGGGTTCAGCAATTGATCGACCTGCGTGCACTGGTCAGCAGCCTGGGTCAAGCCGCACCACGTCAGTCCACCAGCGCCTTGCGCGCTGCGCTGGACGCCCTGCTGGAAGACTGGCGCCCGCTGGTGCAGATCGGTCAGGACGACGAAGATGTGCGCAAAGCCGCACCGGAGCAGTTCCTCGAGGAACTGGAAGACCCGCGCTGGGGCCAGTTCTCCCTGAACACTTCGCGCTGGTTGATGGAGCGCAGCTGGACTGTGGACCGTGGCACCACCCGGGGCAACCGCCAGGGCGCTGCGCAGCTGCAAAGCTGGTTGCCACGGTTGTTGTCGGACGAAGCGATTGCCTTGCGTCTGAACCGCTACCAGCAGCAACCCGAAGACCTGGCCGAGCAACTGCCGCGCATCGAGCGTATTCAGGCCTGGCTGCGTCTGGCGCGTAACGTGCTGGAAATCCCGGAACTGGACCGTCTGTACGGCGAGATGAACAAGCTGCAGGAACTGGCCAACCTGCCGATTTCTGAAGACGCCGAGAGCAACGACGAACTGCTCAACGCCCGCAAGCAGCAAGCCATCGCCGTGTACCAGAACCGCGCCTGGAAGACCCTGCTGCGCGCTTAAGCGCCCGGCCTGTGTCCCTCAGCGCCTGCTGAGGGACATTCCTGCCTTACTTCGTGCCCTTGGGCATGTCCGCATCTGGCGTGCGCCAGATCAAGCGTGTGGTGTCATAGCCCTGCTGCTGGGCCTTGCTGAGCAACTCATCACGGGTTTGCTGATCAACCTGCGGTTTACGCGACAGCAACCACAAGTATTTACGGTCGGGATTGCCTACCAGCGCCGTGCTGTAGTTGTCGCCCAGGTACAACACCCAGTAATCGCCCTTGGTCACACCCGGCAAAAGTGTCGATACCCAATTGTCGAACTCGACCCACAGCTTGTCGGTCTTGCCCTCCACTTGCGGCGTTGCCGTGCCCCTGGCCTCCTCCCACTTGCCCTCTGCGGTGCGGCAACGGTTCAACACCGCCACGTCCCCATCGGGCTTCAAGCTGTAATGGGCTTCGGACTGCGCGCAATTGCGCTGAAAGAACATCGGCAACCGCGCCAATTCATACCAGGTGCCCTGATAGCGCTTGAGGTCGACACTGGAGACGGTGTTGGGCGCCAGCGAATCGCTGCTGGAACTTGCACACCCGCCCAATAACAGCGCAGCCCCGAGACTGACTAAAAGACGTTTCATCGTAAACGCTCCTGATCGGTCTTACTTCAAACCCTGGCCAGAGAAAATCAGCACTTTGTCGCCTGCGTACTGCACGCTGATAAAGCTCTTCTGATCGCCCCAGGTGCAGCTCGACATGCCCAGCGCGCCGGAGCAATCGGTCGGGGTGCCCAGCAACTGCTCGACTTCGGCCTTGGTCATGCCGGTCGACAGTTTCGAGTAGTTTTGCTGATTGATTTTGCTGCACGCGGCCAGCAAGACACAGAACGACAACAACGCCAGAGAACGCAACTTCATGGAAAGCTCCTGAGAAAGAAAGTCGGCAGTGCCGCTTGATCCAAGCTTAGAAGAGAAAAGCGCAGGCTGGTTCCCGCAGGACGCAGGGATTTATTTCAGGAGGGATAACAACAGTGGGAACGGGCTTGCTTGCGATACAGGCAACCCGGTATGCCTGACATACCGGGTCGATGCTATCGCGAGCAAGCCCGCTCCCACAGGGGCTTACGCTTTGTGGTAAGCGGTGATGCGTGCGACTTCTTCTTTCGAGCCCAGGTACACGGCTACACGCTGGTGCAGGCCTTCTGGCTGGATGTCGAGAATGCGCTGATGGCCATCAGTCGATGCGCCGCCAGCCTGTTCCACCAGGAACGACATCGGGTTGGCTTCGTACATCAAACGCAATTTGCCCGGCTTGGACGGCTCACGGCTGTCGCGCGGGTACATGAACAGACCACCGCGGGTCAGGATACGGTGCACGTCGGCAACCATGGCGGCAATCCAGCGCATGTTGAAATTCTTTTTCAACGGACCTTCTTCACCTGCCAGCAGTTCGTCAACGTAGCGCTGTACCGGGGCTTCCCAGTGACGCTGGTTGGACATGTTGATGGCAAATTCCTGGGTAGCGTCAGGAATGGTGATGTCTTCGTGGGTCAGTACGAAGCTGCCCATTTCGCGGTCCAGGGTAAAGCCTTTGACGCCGTCGCCCAGGGTCAGAACCAGCATGGTCTGCGGGCCGTAGATGGCGTAACCGGCAGCGACTTGCTGAGTGCCTGGCTGCAGGAAGGCCTTTTCATTCAAAGGTTCGTTCTGGGTCAGGTATTCGTTCGGGCAACGCAGTACCGAGAAGATAGTGCCAACTGGTGCGTTGATGTCGATGTTCGACGAGCCGTCCAGCGGGTCGAATACCAGCAGGTACGCGCCTTTCGGGTATTTGCCCGGGATCTGGTAGGCATTGTCCATTTCTTCGGACGCCATGCCGGCCAGGTGACCGCCCCATTCGTTGGCTTCAAGCAGGATCTCGTTGGAGATCACATCGAGCTTCTTCTGCACTTCACCTTGCACGTTTTCGGTGCCCATGCTGCCCAGAACACCACCCAGGGCGCCTTTGGATACGGCGTGGCTGATCTCTTTGCAAGCACGCGCCACCACTTCGATGAGGAAACGCAAATCAGCAGGCGTGTTGTTGCTGCGGGTCTGCTCGATCAAATAGCGACTCAGGGTAACGCGGGACATGTAAGGCTCCGAACAAGGGGGAGGGGGCGAAAAACCCGCGCAGTTTAGCGCGTGTTGCCGTGCAAATCTTCTAATCAGACTCAGAACTGGCCGAACGGGTTCCAAAACAGCCACCAGAGACCCTGTGGGAGCGGGCTTGCTCGCGATGCAGGCCACGCGGTTTTCAGCTCAACCGCGTCGCCTGCATCGCGAGCAAGCCCGCTCCCACAGCGCGTGAAACTTCCTACAACGCTTTCCAGATCTCGGTCGCGTATTCGCGAATGGTCCGGTCCGATGAGAACCAGCCCATGCGTGCCGTGTTCAACACGGATTTGCGCCACCACTCTTCCCTGTCGTGCCACAGGTGCTCCACGCGCATCTGGGCATCCCAGTAGGCATCGAAGTCGGCACACACCAGGAACCGGTCATATTCGATCAGCGAATCCACCAGGCCGGTGTAGCGCGCAGGGTCGTCGTGGGAGAACACCCCGCCACGAATCGCCTGCAACACGTCATTGAGCCTGTGTGAGGCCGCGACATCCGGTGCTGCATGGAACTCGCCATTGCGTTTTCGCGCTTCGACCTGCTGCGAGCTCAGACCAAAGATAAACATATTGTCGGCACCCACCCGCTCGCACATTTCGACGTTGGCGCCATCCATTGTGCCAATGGTCAGCGCGCCGTTAAGGCCGAACTTCATGTTGCTGGTGCCCGACGCTTCGTAGCCTGCCGTGGAGATCTGTTCGGACAAGTCAGCCGCCGGAATGATGCTTTCGGCCAAGCTGACGTTGTAGTTGGGGATAAACACCACCTTGAGCAGACCGCGTACGGTGGGATCGTTGTTGACGGTACGGGCGATGTCATTGGCCAGTTTGATGATGAGTTTGGCCTGTTCATAACTGGCCGCCGACTTGCCGGCAAAAATCTTCACCCGTGGCACCCATTGGTTGCCCGGCTCGGCCCGAATGGCCTGATACAGCGCTACGGTGTGCATCAGGTTGAGCAGTTGGCGCTTGTACTCGTGAATCCGTTTGACCTGCACATCGAACAGGGCTTCAGGGTTGACCACGACCCCCAGGCGCTCATAAATCAGCGCCGCCAGGGTGCATTTGCTTTGCAGGCGCTGTTCGGCGAAGCGTTTGCGAAAATCGGAGCGCTCGGCAAAAGGCTCCAGCCTGATCAGTTTGTGTTCGGTTTCATCAAGCACATCCGGGCCCAGCACATCCACCAGCATGGCGGTCAATGGCGGGTTGGCCTGGAACAGCCAGCGGCGGAAGGTCACGCCGTTGGTTTTGTTGTTGATGCGCTCCGGGTAGAGCTTGTGCAACTCGGCGAACACGGTGCTGCGCATCAATTGCGTATGCAGCCCGGAAACGCCATTGACGCTGTGGGAACCGAGAAATGCCAGGTTGCCCATGCGTACCCGGCGGCCGTGGTCTTCCTCGATCAGCGAAACGGCACGCAACACGTCAAAATCATGAATGCCCTTGGCCCGCAGCGCATCGATATGGTGTGCGTTAATCAGGTAGATGATCTGCATATGGCGCGGCAACAGCCGCTCCATCAAGCCCACAGGCCAGGTTTCCAGCGCTTCCGGAAGCAACGTGTGGTTGGTATAGGACAAGGTGTCGACGGTGACCTGCCACGCCGCATGCCATTCAATGCCGTGCTCATCAACCAGGATACGCATCAGCTCGGCCACGGCGATCGAGGGGTGGGTGTCGTTGAGCTGGATCGACACATGCTCGGCCAGGTTCAGCAGCGTCTCATGGACGTGCAGATGGCGGCGCAGCAGGTCTTGCAACGAGGCCGAGACAAAGAAGAATTCCTGGCGCAGACGCAGCTCCTGGCCAGCCTCGTTGCTGTCAGCCGGGTACAGCACGCGGGAGATGCTCTCGGCCCGTACCACTTCGGCCACCGCCCCCAAATGATCGCCTGCGTTGAAGCGGCCCAGGTTCAGATCGTGCAGGGCCCTCGCCCGCCACAGACGCAGGGTGTTGACGCTGGCCCCGCGCCAGCCCACAACAGGCGTGTCATAGGCAATAGCCCGCACCGTCTCGCCCGGCCACCAGATCTGCCGCAGCTGGCCTTGTTCATCCTGTTTGGTTTCAACCGAACCGCCAAAACCCACCGAGTACAGCACTTCAGCACGCTCGAACTCCCACGGGTTACCGAAATCCAGCCAGTTCTCGGTTTGTTCCTGCTGCCAGCCATCGACAATGCTCTGGCGAAACAGCCCGTGCTCATAGCGGATGCCATAGCCGTGGGCGGCAATGCCCAGGGTCGACATGCTTTCCATAAAGCACGCCGCCAGCCGACCCAGGCCACCATTACCAAGGGCCGCGTCCGGCTCCAGGACACGGATGCGCTCCAGATCCACGCCTAGCTCGCCCAGTGCCTCACGCGCCACCTCCAGCAACCCCAGGTTGCTCAGGCTGTCGTACAGCAGGCGACCGATCAGAAACTCCAGCGACAGGTAGTACACCCGTTTCTGGTCCTTGCGATAAATCTGCCGGGTGCTGTCCATCCAGTGCTCGACCATATGGTCGCGGGCGGCCAGGGCTATGGCCTCAAACCAGTCATGGTCAAACGCGTGTTCCGGGTCCTTACCCACCGCGTAAGTCAGCTTGGCTACTACAGCGGCACGGAAAGCCGCCACCTGTGCGTCACGAACAAGCGGTTCCTGGGGCATCGATACAACCTCAATCGAGATGGGGCGATTTGAAGAGCGAGTGGTGTCAGCCTAGACGCTTCAACAGAAACCAAGTGCTTTGATTCGGGCTTTTTTCGGCGATTATTTAAAAAAAGCTGACAAAGTGAATGCCGCCCCAAAACGAGGCACATTCGCAGTTGAACGCTTTAAAACATGGCTCTGATCGAAAAACCGGCAAATGGTTGTTCACTCCTTCAGCAACCCCGGTATGATCGCGCGCCCTGATGCACGCTGGAATACAAGTCTGATGAAGTCCAACCTGATCGCCGCCGCGGAAATCGACCGTCTCGATACCTGGGCCAAATACTCCGCGCCCATGTGCGGCTCCTGCATTTCCAGCTGCTGCACCTTGCCGGTCGAGGTCAAAATCAAAGACCTGATCCGCATCGGCATCGTTGACGAGTTCGAGATGGGCGACCCGCCGAAGAACATCGCCAAGCGCCTGCAAAAGGAAGGGATCGTTGAGCGCTTCAACCAGAAGTCCGGGATTTTCACCCTGCAGCGCATGAGCAATAACGACTGCCTGTACCTGGACCGCAAATCGCGCATGTGCACGATTTATGAGATTCGCCCGGATACCTGCCGCAACCATCCGCGGATTGGCCCGCGCCCAGGTTACTGCGCGTATGTGCCCAAGGCCGTTGAGCGCAAGAACAGCAGCGTCAAGCTGATGGATTTTTAACCTGCAGCGCAGAATCGACTGACAGATCGTTTCGCGGGCAAGCCCGCTCCCACAATTACCACAGCCCCCTGTGGGAGCCGGGCTTGCCCGCGATGGCCTGTACGCAAATGACCTGACAGACCGCGCTCGCCGCAGCACGGGCAGCGATGAACGAGTCAAATCCCGACCATAAAAAAACGCCCCCGACCGCAAGGTCGGGGGCGTTTTTGTAACCGCTAACTAAGTAACTTAGTTTTTGGCCTTTTTAGCAGCGCGGGTACGCTCGCCTTCGTCCAGGATCTTCTTACGAAGACGGATGGACTTAGGAGTCACTTCGCACAGCTCGTCGTCCTGGATGAATTCCAGAGCCTGTTCCAGAGTGAAGCGAACAGGTGGAACCAGAGCGATGGTTTCGTCTTTACCCGAAGCACGCATGTTGTCGAGCTTCTTGCCCTTGGTAGGGTTAACGCCCATGTCGGTGTCACGGCTGTTCAGACCAACGATCTGACCGTTGTAGATCTCTTGACCGTGCTCAACGAACAGCTTGCCACGCGCCTGCAGGGTTTCCAGGGAGTAGGTCAGCGCCTTGCCAGTTTCAACCGATACCAGAACGCCGTTCTGACGGCCGGACATGTGGCCCGACTTCATCACGTCGTAACGGTCGAAGATCGAGGTCAGGATGCCAGCACCGTTGGTCAGGGTCAGGAACTGGTTACGGAAACCGATCAGACCACGAGCAGGGATGTTGTATTCCAGACGCACACGGCCTTTGCCATCCGGCACCATGTTGGTCAGGTCGCCCTTACGCAGACCCATCTCTTCCATCACCTTGCCCTGAGATTCTTCAGGCAGGTCGATGGTGACGTTTTCGAACGGTTCGTGCTTGACGCCGTCAACCAGGCGGATGATCACTTCTGGACGACCAACGCCCATTTCGAAGCCTTCACGACGCATGGTTTCGATCAGTACGGACAAGTGCAGCTCGCCACGGCCCGATACTTTGAATTTGTCAGCCGAGTCGCCTTCTTCAACGCGCAGAGCAACGTTGTACAGCAGCTCTTTGTCCAGACGTTCCTTGATGTTACGGGAAGTCACGAACTTGCCTTCTTTACCGCAGAAAGGCGAGTCGTTTACCTGGAAGGTCATGGAAACGGTTGGCTCGTCAACGGTCAACGGCTTCATCGCTTCAACGTTCATCGGATCACACAGGGTGTCGGAGATGAACAGCGAATCCATACCGCTGATGCAAACGATGTCGCCTGCCGAAGCTTCTTCAACGTCTACACGGTGCAGACCGTGGTGACCCATCAGCTTCAGGATACGACCGTTGCGGCGCTTGCCGTCAGCGTCGATGGCAACAACCGGGGTGTTCGGTTTGACGCGACCACGAGCGATACGGCCAACACCGATAATGCCCAGGAAGCTGTTGTAGTCCAGTGCCGAGATTTGCATCTGGAACGGACCGTCACGGTCTACGGCTGGTGCTGGTACGTTGTCGACGATCGACTGGTACAGCGGGGTCATGTCTTCAGCCATGTCGGTGTGGTCAAGACCAGCAATACCGTTCAGGGCAGAGGCGTAAACCACTTTGAAGTCCAGCTGTTCTTCGGTAGCACCCAGGTTGTCGAACAGATCGAAGATCTGGTCCAGAACCCAGTCCGGACGTGCGCCCGGACGGTCAACCTTGTTGATGACCACGATTGGACGCAGGCCGGCTTCGAAAGCCTTCTTGGTCACGAAACGGGTTTGCGGCATAGGGCCGTCTTGAGCGTCAACCAGCAGCAGAACGGAGTCAACCATCGACATTACGCGTTCAACTTCGCCGCCGAAGTCGGCGTGGCCCGGGGTATCCACGATGTTGATGTGGTAGCCGTTCCAGTTGATGGCGGTGTTTTTCGCCAGAATGGTAATACCGCGCTCTTTCTCCTGGTCGTTGGAGTCCATTACGCGTTCGTCGTTAAGCTCGTTGCGCTCCAGGGTGCCGGATTGACGCAAGAGTTTGTCTACCAGGGTGGTTTTACCGTGGTCAACGTGAGCAATGATGGCGATGTTACGTAGATTTTCGATCACTTGTGTATCTCGATCAGAGGATTCGGTGTGCTGACTGAGTCCAGGCAGCGATTAACAGTAGAGTCCGTGCAAGCCGTTACAGCTTGACGGCGGCGTCGGGGGGCCGGTGACGCAGGCCACAGGCATACAGCCCCGGGCTCTTAGCTCGGTCGATAAACGCGCACATTGGCATGTCCCTCACTGAGCAAATGGTGAGCATGCAGGCGACTCATCACGCCTTTGTCGCAATACAACAGGTACTGACGGGTGTCATCCAGTTCCTTGAAGCGGCTGTTCAAAGCATAGAACGGCAACGCTTGTACTTCGATGCCAGCCAGTTCCAGCGGTTGATCTTCCTGAGCATCCGGGTGACGGATGTCGATTACGATCTGGCCCGCCAGCACTTCGCTGACTTCTTCGACTTGCAAGTCCTGGCCCAATTCATCGATTACCCGATCAATCGGCACCAGTTTGGCCCGCTCGAGCGCACGCTCAAGCACGGCCATATCAAACTGTTGTTCTTCATACTCCACGCGGTTGCGCTTGGCGTGGGTCTTGGGGTTGACCGAAATCACCCCGCAATATTCAGGCATATGCTTGGCGAAGTCGGCCGTACCGATTTCTTCTGCCAGATCGATGATGTCCTGCTTGTGGCTGGCGATCAGCGGGCGCAACACCAGCTTGTCTGTAGCCGAATCAATCAGCGACAAGTTGGGCAGCGTCTGGCTCGACACCTGGGAAATCGCTTCACCGGTCACCAGCACTTCGATATCGAGGCGTTCGGCAATACGCGTTGCAGCGCGCAACATCATACGCTTCAAAATGACGCCCATATGACTGTTATCGACTTTGCCGAGAATTTCGCCCAAAACTTCTTCGAACGGAACGCTCACAAACAGCACGCGCTGGGAGCTGCCGTACTTCTTCCATATATAGTGCGCGACTTCCATCACGCCCAGTTCATGGGCACGTCCGCCCAGGTTGAAGAAGCAGAAATGGCTCATGAGGCCGCGACGCATGATCTGGTAGGCCGCCACGGTAGAATCGAAACCACCGGACATCAGCACCAGGGTCTGCTCGAGCGAACCCAACGGGTAGCCACCAATACTGTCGTGCTGGTTGTGAATCACAAACAACCGTTGGTCGCGAATTTCAATGCGAACTTCGATTTCTGGCTTTTTCAGCTCGATTCCGGCCGCACCGCACTCACGACGCAGCTTGCTGCCGACGTATTTCTCGACTTCCATCGAGGTAAACGGGTGCTTGCCGGCGCGCTTGCAACGCACCGAAAAGATCTTGCCCGCCAGCGCATCGCCGAAGTGCAATTTGCACTTTTCAACGATGTCGTCGAAGTCGCCCAACGGGTACTCGTCAACCTGCAGAAAATGCGCGATGCCCGGCATGCAGCTCAGGCGTTCGGTCATTTCTTTCAAGGCTTTAGGGTCACTTACGCGCGTTTGCAGCTCGATGTTGTCCCACACGCCCGTCACCACCACAGCCGGGTCCAGATCGCGGAGCACAGTACGGATGTTTTTGGCCAATTGACGGACGAAACGCATCCGAACCGGACGGCTCTTGATAGTGATTTCGGGGAAGACTTTAACGATTAGTTTCATGAAAACAGCGCGCGAGCAGCCTGCCAAAAAAGGGGGGCGCGGATTATAGCGGAAATTGCTCAAGGTTTAACCAGTTATCGTACAAACGGTTTTCATCGCACCAAAATAGAACATAAACGCCAGATTTCGCTTCATTTGGGTGCGATAAACGCGGCTAATCGGTAGTCTGCCCCGCTTACCTGCTTGAGATTGGCGCATTACGCCCAAGTCGGGGCACTGGCATGCAATTTGCTCCCTTGTGAGGCAGGTTGCCTTGGCAGAGTATTCGCGCCGGCATCAACCACTTATTAAGGGCATTCCACTACCAGCCCTAAGCCACCCCGGAGGACACTATGTCGAAGTCGGTTCAACTCATCAAAGATCATGACGTCAAGTGGATTGATCTGCGCTTCACTGATACCAAAGGCACTCAGCACCACGTGACCATGCCGGCCCGTGATGCGCTGGATGAAAACTTCTTCACCGACGGCAAAATGTTCGACGGCTCCTCCATTGCTGGCTGGAAAGGCATCGAAGCGTCCGACATGATCCTGCTGCCAGACGACAGCACGGCTGTTCTGGACCCGTTCACCGAACAGCCTACGCTGATCCTGGTGTGCGACATCATCGAACCGTCGACCATGCAAGGCTATGACCGCGACCCACGCGCCATCGCTACCCGTGCCGAGGAATACCTGAAGTCCACCGGTATCGGCGACACCGTTTTCGTTGGCCCGGAGCCAGAGTTCTTCATCTTTGACCAGGTGAAGTTCAAGTCCGACATTTCCGGCTCCATGTTCAAGATCTACTCCGAACAGGGTTCGTGGATGTCCGACCAGGACGTGGAAGGCGGCAACAAAGGCCACCGTCCTGGCGTCAAAGGCGGTTATTTCCCGGTTCCGCCGTTCGACCATGACCACGAAATCCGTACCTCCATGTGCAACGCCATGGAAGAGATGGGCCTGGTTATCGAAGTTCACCACCACGAAGTGGCAACTGCTGGCCAGAACGAAATCGGCGTGCAGTTCAACACCCTGGTGAAAAAGGCTGACGAAGTTCAGACCCTGAAATACTGCGTACACAACGTGGCAGATGCCTACGGCCGTACCGCTACCTTCATGCCAAAGCCTCTGTACGGCGACAACGGCTCGGGTATGCACGTTCACATGTCCATCTCCAAAGATGGCAAGAACACCTTCGCAGGCGAAGGCTATGCCGGCCTGTCCGACACTGCCCTGTTCTTCATCGGCGGTATCATCAAGCACGGTAAGGCCCTGAACGGCTTCACCAACCCGGCTACCAACTCCTACAAGCGTCTGGTACCAGGCTTCGAAGCACCGGTAATGCTGGCCTACTCGGCTCGTAACCGTTCGGCTTCGATCCGTATTCCTTACGTGTCCAGCCCTAAAGCTCGCCGTATCGAAGCACGCTTCCCGGATCCGGCAGCCAACCCGTACCTGTGCTTCGCGGCACTGATGATGGCTGGTCTGGACGGTATCCAGAACAAGATCCACCCTGGCGACGCAGCGGACAAAAACCTGTATGACCTGCCGCCTGAAGAAGCCAAAGAGATCCCGCAAGTGTGCGGCAGCCTGAAAGAGGCCCTGGAGGAACTGGACAAAGGTCGCGCGTTCCTGACCAAAGGCGGCGTTTTCAGCGACGACTTCATCGACGCGTACATCGCCCTGAAAAGCGAAGAAGAAATCCAGGTTCGTACCTTCGTACACCCACTGGAATACGAGCTGTACTACAGCTGCTAATCCGGTGACGCCTGCGCAAGCGGCGTGATTTGAAAAAGCCTCCTTCGGGAGGCTTTTTTGTGGGCGCCGTCTTACACAAGCATCGGATCAGAGCTTCTGGATTCGTGCCTGCACCTGACAGCCACCCTGCTGAGTGACCGGTAGTTTGTCGCCACTCAACCAATGGAGACTGACATGCACCCCTTACTCGCCCTCAAAACCCTGCTGCTGGCATGCGCCTGCCTGCTCATGCTGGGCTGCAACAGTTCACCCACTGCAGTAACGGTCGAACAACTGCTCAAGACAGGCCAATCCTGGACAGGCACCCCTTACACCTGGCCGGACGGCAAGCCGGAATTCACCGTGGTCAAAATCACACTCCCGGCCAACACCGCACTGAAATGGCACACGCACCCCATGCCCAATATCGCCTACGTGGTCGCTGGTGAACTGCTGGTCGAAACCGAAGACGGCATGCACAAAACCACGCTCAAACCTGGCCAGGTACTGCCCGAGATGGTCAATACTTCCCATCGAGGCACCAGCGGCAAGGCCCCCGTAGAACTGATCGTGTTCTATGCAGGCACGCCCGGCATGCCGCTGTCCCATTAACCACGCAAGGCCCGTAGCAGGTACCGGAAGCTGCGTTCGAAACGCAAAACGGTGGTCACCTCAGAGTGGGCGCTGCCTGTGTCGCATCGCGCACTCGGGGCTTATGACCGATGTGCGCTCGAACGCGGCACACAACCTCTGGCTGCACCCATAGCAAATATCCCGCGCACATTTTCAGGCAACTGAATCCATTCATCTAAATTGCACTATATTGGTGCGACTATAGTTTGATAGTGCACTTACCAGCCCAATTTGGTTCATAAACACTCGCATGCCGGGCTGCGGCGATATGCGCCCAGCTTGTAAACGCCTATTTCAGGGGAGCGACGCTTCTTTTCGGAGCCTTGGTTTGGTTTTTGCATTTTCCTTGCACCAGCGCTTCACCGCGCACGCAATCCGGGATCGGCCCATGACCATCAGTGACGCCCTGCACCGACTGTTACTCGACAACCTGACCACTGCCACGCTTTTACTCAATGCTGATTTGCGCCTTGAGTACATGAACCCGGCGGCAGAGATGCTGTTGGCGATCAGCGGTCAACGCAGTCACGGCCAGTTCATCAGCGAGCTCTTTACGGAGTCCACCGAGGCTCTGCACTCGCTGCGCCAGGCAGTTGAGCAAGCGCACCCGTTTACCAAACGCGAAGCCATGCTGACCTCGCTGACGGGCCAGAACCTGACGGTGGACTATGCCGTAACGCCCATCTTGAGCAATGGCGGCACCATGCTGTTGCTTGAGGTACACCCCCGCGACCGTCTGCTGCGCATCACCAAAGAAGAAGCCCAGCTGTCCAAGCAAGAAACCAGCAAGATGCTGGTGCGCGGCCTGGCCCACGAGATAAAGAACCCTCTGGGAGGCATTCGCGGTGCGGCCCAGCTGTTGGCCCGGCAATTGCCCGACGAAAACCTGCGCGACTACACCAACGTCATCATCGAAGAAGCAGATCGCCTGCGTAATCTGGTCGACCGGATGCTGGGTTCCAACAAACTGCCGTCGCTGGCCATGACCAACGTCCACGAAGTACTGGAGCGCGTGTGCAACCTGGTCGAGGCCGAGACCCAGGGCAGCATCACTTTGGTGCGTGACTATGACCCCAGCCTGCCTGACCTGCTGATCGACCGTGAACAGATGATCCAGGCAGTACTCAATATCGTGCGCAACGCCATGCAGGCCATCGGCAGCCAGAATGAGCTGCGCCTGGGCCGCATCAGCCTGCGCACCCGCGCCATGCGCCAGTTCACCATTGGCCACATACGCCACCGGCTGGTGACAAAAATCGAAATTATCGACAACGGCCCGGGCATACCGTTCGAGCTGCAAGACACCCTGTTTTTCCCGATGGTCAGCGGCCGCCCGGACGGTACCGGGCTTGGCCTGGCCATCACGCAAAACATCATCAGTCAGCACCAGGGGTTGATCGAGTGTGAAAGCCACCCCGGCCACACACTCTTCTCGATCTTTCTACCACTGGAACAAGGAGCCGCATCGACATGAGCCGAAGTGAAACCGTGTGGATCGTCGACGACGACCGTTCAATCCGCTGGGTACTGGAAAAAGCCTTGCAACAGGAAGGCATGACCACACAAAGTTTCGACAGTGCCGATGGGGTCATGAGCCGACTGGCTCGCCAACAGCCTGACGTGATCATTTCCGATATCCGCATGCCCGGCTCCAGCGGTCTGGACCTGCTCGCCAAAATCCGCGAACAGCACCCGCGCCTGCCGGTCATCATCATGACCGCTCATTCCGATCTGGACAGCGCGGTAGCGTCCTATCAGGGCGGCGCATTCGAATACCTGCCCAAGCCGTTTGATGTCGATGACGCCGTGTCTTTGGTCAAGCGCGCCAACCAGCACGCCCAGGAACAGCAAGGCCTGGCCGTGGCGCCGACGCTGGCCCCGACGCCGGAAATCATCGGCGAAGCCCCGGCGATGCAAGAGGTGTTTCGTGCCATTGGCCGCCTGAGCCACTCCAACATCACGGTGCTGATCAACGGTGAATCAGGTACCGGCAAAGAGCTGGTGGCCCACGCCCTGCACCGCCACAGCCCGCGGGCCGCGTCGCCATTTATCGCATTGAACATGGCTGCGATCCCCAAGGACCTCATGGAATCCGAGCTATTTGGCCATGAAAAAGGCGCTTTCACTGGCGCTGCAAACCTGCGCCGGGGCCGTTTTGAGCAGGCCGATGGCGGCACCCTGTTCCTCGATGAGATCGGCGACATGCCGGCGGATACCCAAACCCGGTTGCTGCGGGTACTGGCCGATGGCGAGTTCTACCGGGTTGGCGGGCACACGCCGGTCAAGGTCGATGTTCGCATCATCGCAGCCACACACCAGAACCTTGAAACCCTGGTGCAGGCCGGCAAGTTTCGTGAAGACCTGTTCCACCGTCTGAACGTGATCCGCATCCATATCCCGCGCCTGTCAGACCGCCGTGAAGATATCCCGACCCTGGCCCGGCACTTTCTCAGCAGCGCCGCGCAAGAACTGTCCGTAGAGCCAAAACTGCTCAAGGCCGAGACCGAGCAGTACCTGAAAAACCTGCCCTGGCCAGGCAACGTGCGCCAGCTGGAGAACACCTGCCGCTGGATCACGGTGATGGCTTCGGGTCGCGAAGTGCATATCGGCGACCTGCCTCCCGAGTTGCTCAACCTGCAACAGGACGCCTCCCCTGTCACCAACTGGGAGCAGGCACTGCGCCAGTGGGCTGACCAGGCGCTGGGGCGTGGCCAGTCCAACCTGCTCGACAGTGCAGTGCCGACCTTTGAGCGGATCATGATCGAGACGGCGCTCAAGCACACCGCAGGCCGCCGTCGCGACGCTGCCGTGCTGTTGGGCTGGGGCCGCAATACCTTGACCCGCAAGATCAAGGAACTGGGCATGAAGATTGATGGCGACGAGGATGAGGGCGACGAGGCTTGAAGCCGTTCAAAAGCGCCCTCACCCCAATCCTCTCCCGTAGGGAGAGGGAGCTGATGGGTGGTGTTTCATAAATCTGCTTTTGCCTTTAGTCCCCTTTCCCTGTGGAAGAGGGTTAGGGGCTCTTGATCTGACCGCACCACCCTCAAGCAACCCGCCCCAATATCGTGCACAGCTCTAGCTCAAGGGTTTGCGCCAAACCCGGGAACAAAATCAGCCCCCAAACAAAAGCCCCGGATTCCGGGGCTTTTGTGTAGTCAAGGGGCAATTTTTACAAAAAATCAAAAACTGGCACGCGCCCTGCAATACCTATTACACGCAACACCGCTTTAGGGGACCTTGATACAGGCAGGTCAAGACTCCCCACTTTTACACCGCAGCCTTGATGCCTTTTGCATCAACGCGCACAGCGCTTTTGGGGAACCCGGTACAGGCAGGCTGGAATTCCCTCTTTTATTACTCTCGCAGGTTCACCTGCAACCGCCAGCGTCCATCTTGCGACGCCCCGGCCCAGTCGCCCTTCAAGGCACGGGCCGCCACCAGGGTCAGCAGCAACCCGCCATCCGTATCACGCACCCACCAGTTCACGCTCTTGCCGTTAAACGTCAACTGGCCGCTCTGCACCTTGCCCCTGGCATCAAACAGCAACCCCAGCGTGCCGTCGACCAGCTCACCATGCAGCTTGGGCTCGGCGCTGAACCACACCACCAGGCCCCCGGGCAGCACGTCCACCTGCTGCAGCTCCACAGGGGTTGGCGCGGTCAATCGACCGATCATCATCCCCACCATCACACCGATTATCGCCAAAGAACCTAAAACCCGTGGCCATAGTTTCGGTCGCGGGTCCTCTTCAAGCGTAGAATGCTGTCCATCTTTAAGTTCGGAGCCGTGCATGTTTCACGTCATCCTTTTTCAACCAGAAATTCCGCCGAATACCGGCAACATTATCAGGCTGTGCGCCAACAGCGGCTGCCACCTGCATTTGATCGAGCCTATCGGTTTTGAGCTGGACGACAAGCGCTTGCGCCGTGCCGGGCTCGATTACCACGAGTATGCGCCGCTCAAGCGTCATGCCGACCTGGCCAGTTGCCTGGAAAGCCTGGGCCATCCGCGCCTGTTCGCCTTTACCACCAAAGGCTCCAGGCCGTTCCACGACGTGCAGTTTGCCGAGGGCGATGCTTTTCTCTTCGGCCCTGAAAGCCGTGGCCTGCCGCCCGAAGTGCTCGACAGCCTGGACGGCGAGCACCGCCTGCGCCTGCCTATGCGTGAAGGCTGCCGCAGCCTGAATCTGTCTAACACCGTAGCGGTCGCCGTGTATGAGGCCTGGCGCCAGCTAGGCTTCAAGTAAACACACACCCTGTGGGAGCGGGCTTGCCCGCGATGAAAGCTACGCGATGTACCTGTTGCACCGCAGCGATTCAATCGCGAACAAGCCCGCTCCCACACACAAAAAAAGCGCCCTCAGGCGCTTTTTTTTGGCAATCGGCTGTTTATTGAACAGTCGGGCTGCCTTCTTCCTGCATGCGCTGCAGTTCTTGCGCGTACAGGGCATCGAAGTTCACCGGAGCCAGCATCAACGCAGGGAACGAGCCACGTGTCACCAGGCTGTCCAGGGTTTCACGGGCATACGGGAACAGGATGTTCGGGCAGAACGCGCCCAGAGTGTGGTTCATCGACGCTGGATCAAGGTTTTTGATCAGGAAGATGCCAGCCTGTTGCACTTCAGCAATAAAAGCCACTTCGTCGCCGTTTTTAACGGTAACCGACAGGGTCAGAACCACTTCGTGGAAGTCGCCTTCCAGCGGCTTTTGACGGGTGTTCAGATCCAGGCCAACGCTCGGCTCCCACTGCTGACGGAAGATCGCCGGGCTTTTTGGCGCTTCGAACGACAGGTCACGCACGTAGATGCGCTGCAGGGAGAATTGTGGTGCGGTGTCTTCATCGCTAACAGCGGCGGTGTTCTGTTGGTCAGTCATCACAGATCCTTGTTGATCTTGGGGCTTATAGAGAATGAGAGTCAGACGTTCAGCAGCGCATCCAATTTACCTGCGCGCTCCAGAGCAAACAGGTCATCGCATCCGCCAACATGCTTGTTGCCAATCCAGATTTGCGGAACCGACGTGCGGCCTGCCTTCTGAGCCATCTCGGCACGTACCTGTGGCTTGCCGTCGACTTTGATCTCTTCGAAGGCAATACCCTTGTTCTCAAGCAGAGCCTTGGCACGCATGCAATAAGGGCAATAGTCGCTGGAGTAAACGATGACCTTGGACATAGTTACTTCACCACTGGCAGGTTGTCAGCGCGCCAGCTGGAAATGCCGCCAGACAGCTTGGCAGCATTGTAACCAGCCTTGAGCAGCTCACGGGCATGGCCGCCCGAGTGCTGGCCGGCAGCGTCGACCAGAATGATGGTCTTGCCCTTGTGCTTGTCCAGCTCGGCAATGCGCGCCATCAGTTTGTCTTGCGGGATATTAATAGCACCCACGATGTGGCCGGCGGCAAAATCCTTGGCCGGGCGAATATCAATCACCACACCTTCGTCGCGATTGACCAGGCCGGTCAGTTCGCCCGTGCTGATGCTGCGCCCGCCACGGCTCATCTCGTGGGCGATCAACAGCGCCAGCAGGATGACAAACGCGCCTACAAGCAGGTAGTGGGAAGTCGCAAATGCAATCAGGTGCTCAACCATCAGAAGGTTCCAGGGTCGTAAAATGTGGGCCAGTATACACAGCCACCTTGGTCGGCCAAACCCCGCCCGGCGGTGACGCCACATGAACTTCGCTTTAAACTGCGCGTCCTCTGTATACCTTCTTATAAACCAGCCACGAGTGGGATCTATGACTACCACGCCTAAACCTTTGGTCCTGATCATCCTGGATGGCTTCGGTCACAGTGAAAGTCACGAATACAACGCCGTTTATTCGGCCAAGAAGCCGGTGCTGGATCGTCTTTGCGCGAGCATGCCGAACGGCCTGATCTCGGGTTCGGGCATGGATGTCGGGCTGCCTGACGGCCAGATGGGCAACTCCGAGGTCGGCCACATGAACCTGGGCGCCGGCCGCGTGGTGTATCAGGATTTCACCCGTGTCACCAAATCCATCCGCGATGGCGAGTTCTTTGAAAACCCGACCATTTGCGCCGCGGTCGACAAGGCCGTGGCTGCAGGCAAGGCCGTGCACATCCTGGGCCTGCTGTCCGATGGTGGTGTTCACAGCCATCAGGACCACCTGATCGCAATGGCCGAGCTGGCATTCAAGCGCGGCGCAGAAAAAATCTACCTGCACGCCTTCCTTGATGGCCGCGACACCCCGCCAAAAAGTGCCTCATCTTCCATTGAACTGCTGGACGAAGCGTTCAAAGACCTGGGCAAAGGCCGTATCGCCAGCCTGATCGGCCGTTACTTCGCCATGGACCGTGACAATCGCTGGGACCGCGTAGAGCAGGCCTACAACCTGATCGTCGACGGCAAGGGCGAGTTCAACGCCGCTACCGCCCAGGAAGGCCTGGAAGCTGCCTACGCACGTGGCGAAAGCGACGAATTCGTCAAAGCCACGACCATCGGCGAGCCGGTGAAAGTGGAAGACGGCGACGCCGTGGTCTTTATGAACTTCCGCGCCGACCGCGCCCGCGAGCTGACCCGTGTATTCGTTGAAGATGACTTCAACGCCTTCGCCCGCGCCCGCCAGCCAAAACTGGCCGGTTTCGTGATGCTGACCCAATACGCTGCCAGTATCCCGGCACCCAGCGCATTCGCGCCCGGCAGCCTGGAAAACGTACTGGGCGATTACCTGGCCAAAAACGGCAAAACCCAGTTGCGCATTGCAGAAACCGAGAAGTATGCCCATGTGACCTTCTTCTTCTCGGGCGGCCGTGAAGAGCCGTTCCCGGGTGAAGAGCGCATTCTGGTGCCGTCGCCGAAAGTCGCCACCTACGACCTGCAACCGGAAATGAGCGCCCCCGAAGTCACCGACCATATCGTCGATGCCATCGAAAACCAGCGTTATGACGTGATCGTGGTCAACTACGCCAATGGCGACATGGTTGGCCACAGCGGCGTATTCGACGCAGCCGTCAAGGCAGTTGAATGC
Organism: Pseudomonas bubulae; assembly: GCF_900618535.1. Lineage (GTDB taxonomy): Bacteria > Pseudomonadota > Gammaproteobacteria > Pseudomonadales > Pseudomonadaceae > Aquipseudomonas > Aquipseudomonas bubulae. The sequence goes on from NZ_UYJA01000005.1 coordinate 412,462, forward strand.
CTGGATGCCTGCGTGGGCCGTATCGTGGAAGCACTGGACAAGGTCGGCGGCGAAGCCCTGATCACCGCTGACCACGGCAACGTGGAGCAGATGGAAGACGAGTCCACAGGCCAGGCGCATACCGCCCACACCTGTGAGCCCGTGCCGTTTATCTATGTAGGAAAGCGCTCGCTCAAAGTTCGCGAAGGCGGCGTGCTGGCCGACGTGGCACCCACCATGCTCAAACTGCTGGGGCTGCCACAGCCGCAAGAGATGACCGGCAAATCGATTCTGGTCGACGCTTAAAACAACGCAATGCCTGTGGGAGCGGGCTTGCTCGCGATACCGGCGACGCGGTGCATCAGGCATTGCGTGGTGATGCTATCGCGAGCAAGCCCGCTCCCACAGGATCAACGGCTACAATTTCACCTTCATCCATTTCTTATAGGTGACGAGGGCGGGCATACTAGGCCGTCCCGTTCCCCAGGTGTCGCCCGCCCCATGCTTCGCGCCCTTATAGCCTTGACCCTCGCATGCATGCTCCAACCGGCGTTTGCCGACGAGCGCGCGCAAACCCAACAGCAGCTGGATGCCACGCGCCAGGATATCAGCGAGCTGAAAAAGCTCCTGGGCAAGCTGCAGGAAGAAAAGTCCGGCGTGCAGAAAGACCTGCGCGGTACCGAAACCGAAATCGGCAAGCTGGAGAAGCAGGTTGAAACCCTGCAACAAGAACTAAAAAAGAGTGAAGGCGAGCTGCTGCGCCTAGATAGCGAGAAAAAAAAACTCCACAGCGCAAAACTTGAACAGCAACGCCTGATCGCCATTCAGGCCCGCGCCGCCTATCAGGGTGGGCGTCAGGAATACCTGAAGATGCTGCTCAACCAGCAAAACCCCGAGAAGTTCGCCAGAACCCTCACTTATTACGACTACTTGAGCGAAGCCCGTCTGGCCCAGCTCAAAGGCTTCAACGAGACACTGCGCCAACTGGCCAATGTCGAGGCCGATATCAACTTGCAGCAAGCGCAACTGCTGACCCAGAAAAGCAGCCTGGACACCCAGCGCGCCGAGCTCGACAAGGTGCGTGCAGAGCGCCAGCAAGTGCTGGCCAAGCTCAATACCGACGTAAAGGACCGCGACCAGAAGTTGCAGGCCCGCGAGCAGGATCAGGCCGATCTGGCGAAAGTCCTCAAGACCATCGAAGAAACCCTCGCCCGCCAGGCCCGCGAAGCCGAGCAGGCGCGGCAAAAAGCCCTGATTGCGCTGCAGGAAGCCGAGAAAAAACGCCAGCGCGAGGCTGCATCGGTCGTTACCGATGCCCCGCGAAAACCGGTGCAATCCACACCGGGGCCATTGGTCTCCAGCGCAGGTGCGTCTTACGGCGGTGCTTTTTCTCAAGCCCGGGGCAAACTTCCATGGCCAGTTGATGGTCGACTGCTTGCACGTTTCGGTGAAACCCGTGGCGACGACTCGCGCACCAAGTGGGACGGCGTGATGATCAGCGCCGGTGCCGGCACCCAGGTACACGCCGTACACGGCGGGCGCGTGGTGTTTGCCGACTGGCTGCGCGGCGCTGGCCAACTGGTGATTCTGGACCACGGTAATGGTTTCTTAAGCTTGTATGGCCACAATCAGACGTTGCTCAAGTCTGCCGGCGACGTTGTAAAAGCCGGTGAGGTGATTTCCACCGTGGGCAACAGCGGTGGGCAGGCCACGCCAGCACTGTATTTTGCTATTCGTCAGCAGGGACGCCCAAGCGACCCTGCACAATGGTGTCGCACTCAGGGATGAGTCCATCACCTTTAATACGTAGGAGTTCGCTCAACATGCCGCATTTGTCCCGCCTCAACTCGCTGGCCCTGACGATCGCTCTGCTGATCGGCTCGCCATTGGCATTTGCTGCCGAGCCGAGCATTCCGCCAGCCGGGGCTGCTACCAGCGCCAAGGCACCGCTGCCTCTGGAAGAGCTGCGCACATTTGCCGAGGTCATGGATCGGATCAAGGCCGCCTATGTTGAGCCGGTAGACGACAAAACCCTGCTGGAGAATGCCATCAAGGGCATGCTCAGCAACCTCGACCCGCATTCTACCTACCTGGGGCCGGAAGATTTCGCCGAGCTGCAGGAAAGCACCAGCGGTGAATTTGGCGGGTTGGGCATTGAAGTCGGCACTGAAGACGGCAACATCAAGATCGTCTCGCCGATCGACGACACCCCTGCCAGCAAAGCCGGCATCCAGGCCGGAGACTTAATCGTCAAGATCAATGGTCAGCCCACCCGTGGCCTGAGCATGACCGAGGCCGTAGACAAAATGCGCGGCAAGATCGGTCAGAAAATCACCCTGACCCTGGTACGCAACGGTGGCGCACCGTTTGACGTAACCCTGACCCGGGCCAATATCCAGGTCAAGAGCGTCAAGGCCCAGCTGCTTGAAGACGGCTACGGCTACATCCGCATAACCCAGTTCCAGGTCAAGACTGGCGAAGAAGTGGCCGCTGCGCTGTCCAAACTGCGCAGGGAAAACGGCAACAAGCGCCTCAAGGGCATCATCCTTGACCTGCGCAACAACCCGGGCGGCGTGCTGCAGTCGGCAGTTGAAGTGGTAGACCATTTCATCACCAAAGGTCTGATCGTCTATACCAAGGGCCGTATCGCCAACTCTGAGCTGCGTTTCTCGGCTACCGGCAAGGATCTGAGCGAAGGCGTGCCATTGGTGGTACTGATCAACGGCGGCAGCGCCTCGGCGTCAGAGATCGTCGCCGGTGCCTTGCAGGATCAGAAGCGTGGTGTGGTGATGGGCACCACCAGCTTCGGCAAAGGCTCGGTGCAAACCGTACTACCGTTGAACAATGACCGCGCGCTGAAGATCACCACGGCGCTGTACTTCACTCCGAACGGGCGCTCGATCCAGGCCCAGGGCATTGTTCCGGATATCGAAGTCAGCCGCGCCAGGATCACCCGCGAGCAAGACACCGAGTACTACAAAGAGGCCGACCTGCAAGGTCACCTCGGCAATGGTAACGGCGGTGCCGACAAGCCGACCGGCTCCGGCCCCAAAGCCAAGCCGATGCCCCAGGACGATGACTTCCAGCTGAGCCAGGCCCTGAGCCTGCTTAAAGGCTTGAGCATCACACGCGGCAACTGAGGTGCGTCTTTCCCTGGCCCTCACCCTGCTCTGCTGCCTGACCGGTACCGCCCACGCGGCACCGGTCAGCGCGCCCGCCACACCGCACAAGGCTTACCTGAGCCTGATTATCGATGACCTTGGGCAAAACCTGCCCCGGGACCGCCGCGTGCTGGCGCTGCCCGGCCCGGTCACCACCGCCGTGATGCCCGACACCCCCCATGCTGCCGAATTTGCCCGCGAAGCCCACAAGGCCGGCAAGATCGTCATTTTGCACATGCCAATGGACCCGGCCACCGGGCCCTTTGCCTGGCACCCGGACCTGCCTGTCGACGAACTTGAAAAGCGCCTCAACGCCGCGTTCAAGGCAGTGCCCTACACCAGCGGTATCAACAACCACATGGGCAGCCGCATGACCTCCCAGCCACAAGCGATGGCCTGGCTGATGGGCAACTTGCAGCAACGTCACAAATTCTTTGTCGACAGCCGCACCAGCGCGCAGACGGTCGCGGCGGCCGAGGCGCAAAAAATCGGCCTGGCCAGTGTTTCGCGGGATGTGTTTCTCGATGACGTACGTACCGAGCAGGCGATCACCACACAACTGCACACCGCGATCAATCTGGCGCGCAAGCAAGGTTCGGCGGTGATGATCGGCCATCCCTACCCGCAAACCCTCGCCGTGCTTGAACGGGAGCTGCCCAAGCTCAAGGCCCAGGGCATTGACTGGATCGATATCAGGCAAATGATCGGCGTGCGCAGCAACAAGGCGATGGCCGGACATGGGAAGGATGGGGTTTATCGCTGAGACCCGTGCCATTTGTAGCCGCTGAGGAGCGCAGCCTTCGTTCCTCGTCAGCGGCTACACACTCTGTGTGTTACAGGTACTTTGCGCGGATTTTCTCATCCACGCCTTCTGCCTTTAACTCATCCAGCGCCTTCTGCAACTTGCTCACCACCTCGTCCGGCACGTCTTTGTTCAGCGCCAAAAACAGCTCAGCCTGATTGAAACGCAACACCGTCTTGAACCCTGAAATCCCTACCTGACGCGCCAAAAATTGGCCAGCTGGAGCACCTGTGGCCCACAAGTCGATTTGCCCGGCCTGCAACTTGCGGGCGTTGTCCTGATCGCGCAGCACAATCACCGGCGCCAGCCCCTGCTTCTCTAGGGACAAGGCAATGGCGTCGCCCTTGTAAGCGCCCACCCGATACTGGCGGGCCTGTTCGAGGGACGTCAGGGTAATCGGGCTATCCCCTCGGGCCAGCAACACCCAGTCATCAGGACCAATAGGGCCGACCCACTTGAACAGCTTTTCACGCTCGGGCACGCGGGCGGTGACAAACACACCGTATCCGGGTTTTTCGAGGGCAAGGTGGTAGATACGCTCCCAAGGGAAACGCAGGGTCATGCTGTAGGGGATGCCGGCACGTTTGAAGGCTTCACGCAGGATATCGACGGCGATACCTTCAATATTATCGTTCTGCGCAAAATTCTTGCCGTTTTTGGCCATGTTGTACGGCGGGAAGTTTTCAGTCAGTAACACGATCGATGAGTTCGACGTATCAGCCGCAAAAGCGGTACTCGCCAGCCACATGGTGGAACTGACGAGAATAGGCACAAAGCGTTTAAACATGACAGGCGACCTGAATCCATGGCGTGCTCAAGAGTGCCGTGGGCACGCCATGCTGTCCAGTAGCCTTTGGCCTTAGCGAACCACGATTCCGCGCTCTGCCATGTACGCCTTGGCCTCTGGCACCGTGTATTCACCAAAGTGGAAAATACTCGCCGCCAGCACTGCACTGGCGTGACCTTCCAGAATGCCGTCAGCCAGATGCTGGAGGTTACCGACACCGCCCGAGGCAATCACCGGAATGCCCAGTGCATCACTGATTGCGCGGGTAACACCCAGATCGAAGCCATTTTTCATGCCGTCCTGATCCATGCTGGTCAACAGGATTTCGCCGGCGCCCAGGCCTTCCATCTTCATGGCCCACTCGACCGCGTCGAGCCCGGTTGGCTTGCGTCCGCCGTGGGTGAAAATTTCCCAGCGCGGGGTTTCGCCCGGCAAGGAGACTTTCTTGGCATCAATGGCGACCACAATGCACTGCGAGCCAAAATGTTGCGCCGCTTCGCCCACAAACTCCGGGTTAAACACCGCTGCGGTATTGATCGAGACTTTGTCGGCACCGGCATTGAGCAGGTTGCGTATGTCCTGGATGCAGCGCACCCCGCCACCTACGGTCAACGGGATAAACACCTGACTGGCCATGCGTTCGACTGTATGCAGCGTGGTGTCGCGCCCATCGACGCTGGCAGTGATATCGAGAAAGGTAATCTCGTCAGCACCCTGCTCATCGTAACGACGGGCGATCTCTACCGGGTCGCCGGCATCGCGAATGTTCTCGAACTTGACGCCCTTTACGACCCGGCCGTTATCCACGTCCAGGCAAGGGATGATGCGTTTGGCCAGCGCCATGGGTCTCTCCTCAGGCCTTGTAGCTGTCGCAGAAGGCTTGCGCCTCGGCCACATCCAGCGTGCCTTCATAGATGGCGCGACCGGTAATGGCGCCCACGATGCCCGGCGCCTTGGCGTCCATCAGGGCCTTGATGTCACCCAGGTTGTGGATGCCGCCCGAAGCGATCACCGGAATGCTGGTGGCAGCGGCCAATGCGGCGGTGTAGCTCACGTTGCAGCCCTGCATCATGCCGTCCTTGGCAATGTCGGTATAAACGATGGCCGACACGCCGTCTGCTTCAAATCGTTTGGCCAGGTCGATGACCTGCACGGTGCTCACTTCAGCCCAGCCGTCAGTGGCCACAAAGCCGTCTTTTGCATCCATGCCGACAATGATCTTGCCCGGGAACGCGCGGCAGGCCTCGGCCACGAACTCAGGGTTTTTCACTGCCTTGGTGCCCAGGATCACATAGCTCACGCCCGCTTTGACGTAATGCTCGATGGTTTCCAGGGAGCGAATCCCGCCGCCGATCTGGATCGGCAGGTGCGGGTACAGCTTGGCAATGGCAGTGACCACTTCGCCGTTGACCGGCTGGCCTTCAAAGGCGCCGTTGAGGTCGACCAGGTGCAGACGGCGGCAACCGCCCTCTACCCATTTGGCAGCCATGCTCACCGGGTCATCGGAAAATACCGTGGAGTCTTCCATGCGGCCCTGGCGCAGACGTACACAGGCACCGTCTTTAAGATCGATAGCGGGAATAATCAGCATGTGGCAAACCTTCAAATTCGGGAGTCTGAGACTCGGAAATCAGTTCTTCTCGAGCGCCCACAGGTCGCTTTCGATGCTCTCGAACCTCTCTTTGAGGTGCGCCTGCACATCGAAAATCGCCCGATTGTAGTAATGCGGGGCGATTTCGCGGGTGAACAGCTCAAGGATTTCAGCCGCCTCGAACGAACCCAGGTCCAGTTCGAAGCGGTCTTCCATAAAGCGTTTGATCTTGCTGTTGGCTTCGCTCTCTTGCTCAGGGGTGAGCGTGAGAATCGGCGGCTTTTTGCGCGGCGCCATTACCAGCGGCCATCCCAGGCCGCAAAGTTTTCCAGCAGCTGCAAGCCGTGGGTATGGCTTTTTTCCGGGTGGAACTGCACCGCGAAGCGCGAGCCCTCGGCCAGCGCTGCGGCGAAATCGACGCCGTAATGCCCGCCACCGACTACCTGGCGAGGATTGCCCGCCGCAATGTAGTAGCTGTGTACAAAGTAGAAACGCGCCAGGTCGGGGATGCCGTGCCACAGCGGGTGATCCACTTTTTGCTGCACTTCGTTCCAGCCCATGTGCGGCACCTTGAGATGCTCGCCGCCTTCGTGCAGGTCCTTGCCGAAGAACTTCACGGCGCCCGGGAACAGGCCGATGCAATCAACACCGCCGTTCTCTTCGCTGCTGTCGAGCAAGGCTTGCATGCCGACACAAATACCGAGAAACGGACGATCCTGACTGACTTCACGCACCAGCGAGTCAAAACCCAGGCGACGGATTTCGGCCATGCAATCGCGGATCGCACCCACACCAGGGAACACTACGCGGTCGGCTTCGCGAATCACGCTGGCATCGCTGGTAATCAGCACCCGACCGGCGCCAACGTGCTCCAGCGCCTTGGCCACCGAGTGCAGGTTACCCATGCCGTAATCGATTACCGCCACTGTCTGCATCAGAGCACGCCCTTGGTAGAAGGCATTTGCCCGGCCATGCGCTCATCCAGCGCCACGGCCATGCGCAGGGCGCGGCCGAAAGCCTTGAACACGGTTTCGATCTGGTGGTGGGTGTTGGTGCCGCGCAGGTTGTCGATGTGCAGGCTGACATTGGCGTGGTTCACGAAGCCCTGGAAGAACTCCTGAAACAGGTCAACATCGAAGCCGCCGACGGTGGCGCGGGTGTAGGGAACATGCATTTGCAGACCAGGACGACCGGAAAAGTCGATGACTACACGGGACAGCGCTTCGTCCAGCGGGACGTAAGCGTGACCGTAGCGGGTCATGCCTTTTTTATCGCCGACTGCTTCGCTGAAGGCTTTACCCAGGGTAATGCCGACATCTTCGACGGTATGGTGATCGTCGATATGCAGGTCGCCTTTGCACTCGATGTCCAGGTCGATCAACCCATGTCGGGCGATCTGGTCGAGCATGTGCTCAAGAAAAGGAACACCGATATCGAATCGGGCCTTACCGGTACCATCCAAGTTGATCGAGGCTTTAATCTGGGTTTCCAGAGTATCGCGCTCGACTGACGCCTTACGTTCGGCCATCACCAGCTCCGCAAAATCATTGGGCGAAAAAGGTGGCCATTATAGGCACGGGTCAGGCAAACAGAAACATTAAGGGTGCGGTGGCTGACGTAATGCGCGTTGACGCACAGGCCGCGCCGCCTGAATCGCGAGCAAGCCCGCTCCCACAGAGACGCAATCCGTCTGTGGGAGCGGGCTTGCTCGCGATGGCGTCAGCGCTGACTCAACACGTCAATCAGTGAAACAACACCGCCGTCTTCTGCACCGTTACCCACACGCCCCACAACAAGGGAATGCCCACGGCCAGCCAGGCTGCAATCACCAATGGCTGACTGCCCGGTGCGGCTTTCCACTCCAGCGACGTACTGGCGTCCGCGCCCTTGTCGTGCCCCAGCGCCTGTTCGGCGGCCAGCTCGGCGTCGGTCATGAAGTATTTGTCGGCCACCGGGCGTACCAGCAGGTTGCAGATAAAACCCAACACCAGCAGACCGGCGAGGATGTACAAGGTGATGTCATACGCCGCCGCACGCTCCACCCCGATGCTCAACTGATACTCGCGCAGGTAGTTGACCAGCACCGGCCCCAGCACGCCCGCAGCCGCCCAGGCGGTCAGCAGGCGACCGTGGATCGCGCCGACCATCTGCGTACCGAACAGATCGGCCAGATACGCTGGCACTGTGGCAAACCCGCCGCCGTACATCGACAGAATGATGCAGAACGCCGCCACGAACAGCGATACGTTGCCCAGATGGCCCAGGTTCGGAATCATCGCGTACAGCGCAAAACCCAGGGCGAAGAACACAAAGTAGGTGTTTTTGCGGCCCAGGTAATCCGAGAACGACGCCCAGAAAAACCGCCCGCCAATATTGAACAGACTCAGCAAACCGGTGAACCCTGCTGCAATCGCGGCGATCTGCGCCAGCTGCGCTGCATCCAGCTGGCTGAAGGTCAGATCATTGCCCAGCAACTTGCCCGCGAAGACTTCCTGCAGCAATGGCGAGGCCATGCCCAGAATGCCGATACCGGCCGATACGTTAAGGCATAGAACCAGCCATACCAGCGCAAATTGCGGAGTTTTCCACGCCACACTTACGTGTACATGGCGCTGGGTGATCATCGCGTTGGCCGCTTTTTTTGCCGGCGCCTTCCAGCCCTCAGGCTTCCAGCCGGTCGGTGGTACGCGATAAGACAACGCGCCGCCGATCATGAACACGAAGTAAATCGCCGCCATTGCGACAAAGCTCTGCCACACGCCCACACCGTCCGGCCCGGCAAAATGGTTCATCAATGCGGCAGCCAACGGTGCGCCCACCATTGCCCCGCCACCAAAGCCCATGATCGCCATGCCCGTAGCCATGCCACGCTTGTCCGGGAACCACTTGATCAGTGTCGACACCGGCGAGATATAACCCAGCCCCAGGCCGATACCGCCGATAACCCCAGAACCCAGCCACATCAGCCAGATCTGATGGGTATAAATACCCAATGCAGAAATCAGCAAACCGCCGCACCAGCACAAAGCCGACACCACACCGGCCTTGCGTGGCCCGGCATGCTCAAGCCAGCCGCCCCATACCGCGGCCGAGCAACCGAGGAAGATAAAGAACAGGGTGTAGATCCAGCCGAGCATCGAAATCGGCCAGTCGCATTGCGACGAAAACACTTGCGCGATAAAGCTCATGTCTGGCGCACAAGCCACAGGTGCAGTCACGCCCAGGGCTTTGGACAACGGCAGCCAGAACACCGAAAAGCCATAGGCCATGCCGATGCACAGATGGATGGCCAGAGCAGCTGGCGGCACCAGCCAGCGGTTGAAGCCGGGTTTGGCGATGATGCGCTCCTTGGACAGGAACGCAGGCGGCGAAGCAGAACTGCCCGCAGCAATGCTGATACTCATAGGTGTTTCCCCCAGGTAATGAAGTTATTTCCCCGGCACGCTCGCTCCCTGACTTTGGCGCTCTGTGGCACACAGTCGTTTTTATTGGATCGAGACGCGGCAATGTGCCGCAGAAGGCCCGAAAAACAAGCGAAGATTACCATTTGATCGCCAGCCTGGCCCTAACCTGATGTGGTCTTTGGCCGAGCAACTGATCCGCTACTATCCACCCCCCAGTCGGCGTGCGCGTGGCGCTATACTCTGCGGCTGAATTTAAAACTTACTCTCACACAGACTTACAAGGACTCGCCCATGAAAGCGTTCGGCAAAATCCTGGGTCTGGTGCTTCTCGGATTGTTGCTGATCATCGTGGCCCTGGGCTTTGCCCTCAGCCATCTGTTCGATCCCAACGACTATAAAGACGAGATCCGCCAGATAGCCCGTGACAAAGCCCACATTGAGCTGACCCTCAATGGCGACATCGGCTGGAGCCTCTTCCCCTGGCTTGGCCTGGAACTGCACGACGCCAGCGTTGCCACTCTCGCAGCGCCGACCCAGCCTTTCGCCGATCTTCAGATGCTCGGTCTGTCCGTGCGCGTACTGCCGCTGCTGCGCAAAGAAGTGCAGATGAGCGACGTGCGCGTCGAAGGCCTGAACCTGCGCCTGACCCGCGACAAGGACGGCCACGGCAATTGGCAGGACATCGGCAAGCCGGCCACCGCCGCCGCGCCAACCACCGGCACCGAGCCCGCTGCGAGCAACAAGCCTGAAAGCGCCGGCCAGCCCCTCAAGCTCGATATCGACAGCCTGACCGTGAACAACGCCCGGGTTGAATATAACGACGAGCAAAGCGGCAAGCAGTTCAGCGCCGAGAGCATCCAGCTGAGCACCGGCCCGGTTCACGAAGCTACCAGTATCCCGGTCAAGCTGACCGCCTTCCTGGGCACCAACCAGCCGGTGATGCGGGTCAAGACCGAAGTTGACGGCAAGTTGCGCTTTGACCGTGTACTCAAGCGCTATCAGTTTGAAGACATGAAGGTCACCGGCGAAGCCTCCGGTGAGCCGCTGCAGGGCAAGACCATGACGTTCGCCGCACAGGGGCAAATTCTGGTTGATCTGGCTGCGAACGTCGCCGAATGGAGCAGCCTGAAGATTTCAGCCAACCAGTTGCGCGCCCTGGGTGAGTTCAAGGCCAACAGCCTCGATACCACTCCGCAAATCAGTGGCGGCCTGTCGATTGCACAGCTTGATCTGGCCCGGTTCCTCGACAGCATCGGCCACCCGCTACCTGCCATGGCGCCGAACAGCCTGAGCAAGGTCGAACTGGTCAGTCGCCTTTCGGGCACGCCCAGCAGCGTGACCTTTGACGAGCTGAACCTGAAAGTCGACGACAGCACCTTCACCGGCCTCGTGGCCATTGACGATTTCGCCAAACAAGCCGTACGTATTCAGCTCAAAGGCGACACATTCGACGCTGATCGCTACATGCCGCCCAAGTCGGCCGAAGCCAGCAGCGCCAGCGTTGCGCGCAAGGCTGAAGTACAGAGCAGCGAAGCCGGCGCCCTGGCCGCATCGGGCGATACGCCGCTGCCGGAGGCTCCGACCAAAAGCGGCTGGAGCACCGCCAGGATCATTCCGGTCACCCGCCTCAAGGCGCTCGACCTGAATGCTGATATCAGTTTTGGCCAACTGACCCTGAGCAAACTGCCGATACAAAACGCGGTGCTCAAGGCCAACAGCAAAGCCGGTGTCCTGACCCTGGAAAACCTCAGCGGTAACCTTTACAAAGGCAGCTTTGCCGCCAATGGCAGCCTGGACGTACAACCCATGCTACCGGTGGTCAAACTGCAGACCCGCATTACCAATGTGCCGGTGGATAAAATCCTGCAAAGCCAGGGGCAAAAACCACCGGTGACCGGTCTGCTGACCCTCAACAGCAACGTCACTGGCAGCGGCAACAGCCAGAGCGAGCTGATTTCCAGCCTCAACGGCACCGCCAGCTTTATGCTTAACGATGGTGTGCTGCTCAACGCCAACCTTGAGCAACAGCTGTGCAAGGGTATTTCGGTACTCAACCGCAAAACCCTGAGCGGCGCGCCCCTGGGCAAAGACACGCCATTCAAGGAGCTCAAGGGCACCCTGGTGTTCCGCAACGGCGTGGCCAGCAACCCGGACATGATCGTGCGCATCCCCGGCCTGAGCGTCAAAGGCGATGGCGACATCGACCTGCGCGTACTGGGCATGGATTACCGCATCGGCATCATCATCGAAGGCGACACCCGCGCCATGCCGGACCCGGCCTGCCAGGTCGGCAAAAACTTTGTCGGCATCGAGCTGCCATTACGCTGCCGTGGCCCGCTGGAGCTGGGGGCCAAGGCCTGCCGTCTGGACAAGGAAGGGCTGGGCAAGGTTGCCGCCAAAGTGGCGGGCAACAAGCTCACTGACAAACTCGAAGAAAAGCTCGGTGACAAGGTCAGCCCCGAGCTCAAGAACGCGCTCAAAGGGCTTTTCAACCGATGAGAGATGAGCAGTTTTCAACCGCGGTGCTGGACTGGTATGACCAGCACGGTCGCCACGACCTGCCCTGGCAACAGGGCATCACCCCGTATCGGGTATGGGTCTCGGAAATCATGCTGCAGCAAACCCAGGTCAGTACCGTGCTGAACTACTTCGACCGTTTTATGGCTTCACTGCCGACGGTCGAGGCCCTGGCCGCTGCACCGGAAGACGAAGTACTGCACCTGTGGACCGGCCTGGGCTACTACACCCGTGCGCGCAACCTGCAAAAGACCGCCAAAATCGTTGTCGCCGAATATGACGGCCAATTTCCGCGGGATGTGGAAAAACTGGTCGAGTTACCCGGTATCGGTTTATCCACAGCCGGTGCGATTGCCAGCCTGAGCATGGGTCTGCGGGCGCCGATTCTGGACGGCAACGTCAAGCGGGTACTGGCGCGCTACACGGCGCAAGAGGGCTACCCCGGCGAGCCCAAGGTGGCCAAACAGCTGTGGGCCACTGCCGAGCGCTTCACCCCCCACGACCGCGTCAACGCCTACACCCAGGCAATGATGGACATGGGCGCCACGCTCTGCACCCGCAGCAAGCCCAGCTGCCTGTTGTGCCCGCTTGAAAGCGGCTGTAAAGCGCACTTGCTGGGCCTGGAAACCCGCTATCCGATCCCCAAACCGCGCAAGGTCATCCCGCAAAAGCGCACGCTGATGCCAATGCTGGCCAATGCCGGGGGCGAAATCCTGCTTTACCGCCGTCCGTCGACCGGCTTGTGGGGCGGCCTGTGGAGCCTGCCCGAGCTCGATGACCTGCAGGACATCGAGCATCTGGCGCTGCAACACTCGCTGGCCCTGGGCGCGCAACACGAACTGACCGGCCTGACCCATACCTTTAGCCATTTCCAACTGGCCATCGAACCCTGGCTGATCCACGTCAAGGAGTCCGGCCATCACGTGGCCGAGGCCGACTGGCTCTGGTATAACCTCGCCACCCCGCCGCGCCTGGGCCTTGCCGCCCCGGTCAAGAAGCTGCTCAAACGCGCAGCCGACCTATTGAACGCTGGAGAGACGTCATGACCCGCACCATCATTTGCCGCAAGTACAAAGAAGAACTGCCTGCCCTTGAGCGCGCTCCGTTTCCGGGCGCCAAAGGCCAGGACATTTTTGACCACGTTTCGGCCAAAGCCTGGGCTGACTGGCAAAAACACCAGACCCTGCTCATCAACGAAAAGCGCTTGAACATGATGAACGCCGAAGACCGTAAATATTTGCAGGGCGAAATGGACAAGTTCTTCAGCGGCGAGGAATACGCACAAGCCGAAGGCTACGTTCCGCCAACCGAATAAACCCCGGTTTTAAAGGCTTTGATCCGTAAGCGACGGTAATAATTAAATATTTTTCAAAAAAGTGTTTGACGGGTTATCGAAAAAGGCTTCTAATGCGCCCCGTTGCCCAGATAGCTCAGTCGGTAGAGCAGGGGATTGAAAATCCCCGTGTCGGCGGTTCGATTCCGTCTCTGGGCACCACATTCAGTTTTGATGTGGTGTTCACACCACGCCAAAACAAAGAAAACCCGCCTAGTGCGGGTTTTTTTTTGGCCGTTATTTATACCCGGCGGCGCCACCTCTCTTGGCGATTGCAAAGAGATGGGGTTCAATCCTCTCATCAGCCTGCAAAGGACACACCTTCATGTCATCGCCAAAAAAGCAGCAAAAAAACGCGCAGCGGGCCAAAACCAAGGCCAAGCAGAATCGCGTGGGCAAACCGGCCAAAGCCTCGGCTGGCGCCCTGATCGACAACCCGTTCGATGACGTGAAAATCGACCTCAGCACCTTCAACTTCCAGGACATCCTAGACAACGGTTTTGACCCCGCTGACTACGATGACCTGTTCCAGGCCATGAAAGCCGCCGAAGCCATCAACCTGCAAACCCTGTGTGCGGTATTCCTGCAGTACCCGGTACTGGAACTGGTGATCTCGGAAGAAGAGGAAGAGCCGGCCACCGATTTTCTGATGGGCTTGCTGATCGAATACCGCATTGCCGTACATGGCGATGATGAAGACAGCGCCGTGGCCTGGATCGAAACCCCGGCATTCCAGAAAGCCTACGTCGAAGCTTCACGGCTACTGACAGAACGCAACGCCCGGAGCGCACACTGACAGCAGCCCTGCCCGAACCTGTCAGCCGGGCGTTCACCGAGCCTGCTGCTGACGGTTACCTGCTGGGCGGTTTCGAATGGCGCCAGCGCATACCGGACAGCACGCGAGCAGTGATCATCATCAACGCCGCCACCTCGGTGCGTTGCCAGTATTACTCGCGGTTTGCCGAATACCTGTTCCGCCAGGGCATGGACGTGATGCTGTTCGACTACCGCGGTATCGGCGCCTCACGCAGCGGATCGTTGCGCGGTTTTACGGCCTCTTGGTCGGACTGGGGCACGCTGGACGCAGAAGCGGTGCTCAAGCGCGCACAGCGCGAGTACCCCGGCCAGCCGATCGACGTGGTGGGCCATAGCTTTGGCGGTTGTGCGGCGGGCCTGGCGGCTTCCGGACTGGCGATTCGCCATTTGGTCACAGTCGGTGCGCAATATGCCCACTGGCGCGACTACGCACCCGCACAGCGCTGGCAGATGCTCGCCAAATGGCACGGGGTCATGCCGTTGCTGACCCGCATGTGCGGCTACTTCCCGGGCAAGCGCCTGGGCTGGCTCGAAGATACCCCGGCGGGGGTGGTCAAGGACTGGGGCGCCTTCAGTACCCGCTACGAAAAACTCCCCAGCGCCCGAAGCTTCACTGCCCTGCCCTTTTGCTCGGTTACGGCCAAAACCCTCGCCATCAGCTTCACTGACGATCCTTTCGGTACTGTCGCGGCCATCGAACGCCTGCTGAACTACTTCAGTGCCAGCTCGCGTACGCATCTGCGTATCCAGCCGCAAGACATTGGCGAAACAGCCATAGGTCATTTCGCGTTTTTCCATAGCCGCTTTCAGGACAGCCTATGGCCGATTGCCTTGCAGTGGTTGCAACGCGGGGAGTTGAACGGGGATGTCCCGGGGCAGACAGTCTCTGTAAAAGCACCCTCTCCCTCGGGAGAGAGCCAGGGTGAGGGGCTTTAAAATCAACGCGCAGCACAGCCTTCAGGTTTGTACACCCGCTCACTGGACGGCGGATTGCTCGCCAACTTGCTCACCGGTCTACGCGGCCGGACCAACAGCTCGCCCCCGCAATTGGGGCAAAGACCACCTAGATGCTGCTCCGTACACGTCGCACAAAAGGTGCACTCGAATGAGCAAATCCGCGCTTGTGCTGAATCTGGCGGCAAATCGCAATCACAGCATTCGCAATTGGGGCGTAATTCGAGCATAAGCACCTCACATTGAACCGGTAATTTTCATCTTTACATTTAAGACGCTTCCTACGAAAAACCAACCCCGATCTAAGCCAAGAGAGCTGAATTCGGGAATGGCCTAAATGTATCCGACCTGCGATACACATCCTCGCCATTGCAAACCTTAGAAGCTGTGACGCAGCGCGTCACGAATTGAGCCTACCCAATAAGCATCCTGCTAAGGGGAGAAGTCGAGCCTGTGCGCACTCAAACAACCACTGTTCTGCCGGGTTTTGTAGCAAAATAATTGCACTTTTTTATTACCATGACCTCCTACAGTTATGAGCGCCTAATTCACGCGCCACACAGAGAGCCGTCCTACAAGGCATGTCAGAAGACCAACCTTTATCAGCGGTATCGCCCGTTCTGCACGAGCTACGCGCTGGCACTCATACACGCCATGTAGCCCTTGAAAAACGCCTGCCGTTCTTCAGCAATACACTCGACCTTGAACGCTACACGCGCCTGTTGAGCGCTTACTACGGCTTCTATCACGAGCTGGAGGAGCGACTGCAACACAGCCCCTGGATGACCCACGATTTCGACCTGCAGGCACGACTCAAAACACCCGCGCTGCGTCGGGATCTGCAGGCCCTGGGGGTCAGCATCCAGTCGCTTGCACTGTGCGAAACCCTTCCGGCATTGCACAGCCCCGCCTGCGTACTGGGTGTGTTGTATGTGCTGGAAGGCGCCACTCTGGGCGGCAACGTGCTGCGCAAGCAGATGTCGCAACGACTGGGCCTGGAGGGACACAACGGCTGCGCTTTCCTTTACGTGTACGGCGAGGCCACC
The DNA here is from genome assembly GCF_900618535.1 of Pseudomonas bubulae. Classification (GTDB taxonomy): domain Bacteria; phylum Pseudomonadota; class Gammaproteobacteria; order Pseudomonadales; family Pseudomonadaceae; genus Aquipseudomonas; species Aquipseudomonas bubulae. The sequence goes on from NZ_UYJA01000005.1 coordinate 428,852, forward strand.
GGGCGGCAATGGAAGGCATTCCTGGAGTTTCTGGGCAGCGTGCCCCTGGACGCCCGAGCGCGAGACCAGGCCGTACAGGCTGCCAGCTCAACATTTAGCTGTTTCGAGCACTGGCTCGAACGTCAGGAGGTTTTATTATGACCCCACAGGACCCTCAAGCCTTTGAACGCTTGCTGGCCAATTGTGCTGATGAACCCATTCGCTTTCCCGGGGCGATCCAGCCCCACGGCCTGCTCGTGACACTGACGGAGCCGGGGCTGCAGATCCAGCAGGTCAGTGCCAATGTGCTGACCCTGTTCGGCGTCAGTGCCGAATCACTGCTGGGCCTGCCACTGGCCGCCCTCAGCGGCTCCGAAGCCGCCAACGCAGTGCAGCAGGCCGTCGTCTACACCACCCTGGCCGATGCTCCGCCTTTGGCCCTGAACCTGCTGGGGCGTGAATACGAAGGCCTGCTGCACCGTGACCAGGGCATTCTGGTTCTGGAGCTGGAACTCAAGCCCGATGACTCAGAAATTCACAGCACCATGGGCAAGGTGCGCAACCTGAGCCGTATGCTGCAACGCCTGCAAGGGGCCAAGACCCTCACCGCACTGTATGAAATCTGCGTGCGCGAGATCCAGGCACTGACGGGCTACGACCGGGTTCTGATCTACCGTTTTCAGGATGAAGGCCACGGCCAGGTCATCGCGGAAGCCTCCTCGCCAGCGATGGAATTGTTCAACGGCATGTTTTTCCCTGCCTCCGACATCCCTGAACAAGCCCGCGAGCTGTACCGCACCCACTGGCTGCGCATTATTCCGAACGCCGATTACCAACCTGTGCCGCTGATTCCCACATTGCGCCCGGACACCGGCGAGGCACTGGATCTGAGCGGGGCCGTATTGCGCAGCGTGTCTCCGATTCACTGCCAGTACATGAAGAACATGGGCGTGCTGTCGTCCATGAGCATCTCGCTGATGGATGGCGAGCGCCTGTGGGGACTCATCAGTTGCGGGCATCGCCAGACGCTGCATGTCCCCCATGAACTGCGCATGGCCTGCCAGACCATCGGTCAGGTGCTGTCCCTGCAGATCAGCGCCCTGCAAACCCTGGAAATCAGCCGTCAGCGCGAAGCCAAGATGGATGCCCTGGTGCGCCTCAACGCCGCCATGGTGCAAAGCACCGCAGCCGTGTTTGAAGGCCTGGCACAAATGCCCGAAGCCTTGATGGATCTGACTGGCGCCAGCGGCGTGGCGATTCTGGAAGACAAGGTGCTGCACCGTTATGGTCAGTGCCCCTCCCCGGAAGACACTCGCGCGCTGTACCAATGGTTCAAGGACAGCGGCCAGCCAGTCTTCTCCAGCCACAACCTCAGCACCCTGCACGCCCCGGCAGCACAGTACAAGGACATCGCCAGCGGCCTGCTGGCCATGACCCTGCCCAAGCCCGTGGACAACGCCGTGCTGTGGTTTCGCCGCGAAGTCAAAGAAAGCATCCAGTGGAGCGGCGACCCCAATAAACCGCTGAACCTGGAAGCCGGCAGCAACGGCCTGCGCCTGAGCCCGCGCACCTCGTTCGAAATCTGGAAAGTCGAGATGGACGGCATCTCCAGCAAATGGAGCCACGGCGATCTGTTTGCTGCCAATGACCTGCGCCGCTCGGCCCTGGAAAACGACCTGTCGCGCCAGGTGCTGCGCGAGCAACAGGCCGTGCGCGCACGCGACGAGCTGGTGGCGGTGGTCTCCCACGACCTGCGCAACCCCATGACCATTATCTCGATGCTCTGCGGCATGATGCAAAAGGCCTTCAGTAGCGACGGCCCGCACACATCGCGACGCATCACCTCGGCCATCGACACCATGCAGCAGGCCAGCAGCCGCATGAACGTGCTGCTCGACGATTTGCTCGACACCTCGAAAATCGAAGCCGGTCGCTACACCATCAGCCCGCAGCCACTGGAAGTCAGCCAGATTTTTGAAGAGGCACTGTCGTTGCTCGCGCCGCTGGCGCTGGACAAGGCCGTGGAACTGACTTTCCACGCCGAGCCCGACCTGAAAATCAGCGCCGACCCCGAACGCCTGTTCCAGGTGCTTTCCAACCTGATCGGCAATGCGATCAAGTTCACCCCCGCACAGGGCAAGATCGGCGTAGCAGCCATGTCCAACGGGGACGATATCGTGTTCAGCGTGCGAGATTCGGGCAAGGGCATAGCCCCCGAGCAGCTGCCACATATCTTCGACCGCTACTGGACGGCTAAAGAAGGCAACGCGCTGGGCACGGGCCTGGGGCTGTACATTTCCCAGGGCATCATCAAGGCCCATGGCGGCCAGCTACTGGCCGAAAGTACACCGGGAGAAGGCAGCGAGTTTCGCTTCACGGTCCCAAGAATGGTCTGATGGTTAACAGCACAATGCCCTGCAGCTATCACACCTGAATGATGCATAAAAACGGCCGCCTCCTTGACGGGAGAGCGGCCGTTTTACATTCAACCCGTCAGCTGAAGGCGTTGATAAACCAGGTGATCATCGGGATCGCCACGATATCGATCAGCACCGCCCCACACAGCGGCACGATGATAAAGGCCTTGTACGAGAAGACTTTGTAGTGATCGCAGATGGCCCCCATATTGGCCACGGCATTGGGCGTCGCGCCCAGCCCGTGCCCCATGAAACCAGCGCACAAGACCGCGGCGTCGTAGTTGCGGCCAAACAGGCGGAACAGGACGAACACGCACAGCAGGATCATGATCACCACCTGCACCACCAGAATCACCAGCAACGGCAAGCCGAGCTTCTCCAGCTCCCAGAACTTCAAGCTCATCATGGCCATGGTCAGGAACATGCCCAGGCACACATCACCGATAGTGCTGACGGCATGGTCGGGCACCTCGATCAGCTGGGCCCGGTCATTGAGGTTGCGCAGGATGATCGCGACGAACATGGCCCCCACATAGCTCGGCAAGACGATACCCAGATGCTGCTGCAAGCTGGAGCCCAGCCAGAACCCCAGCACCATGATCACCACAATGCAGGTCAGCAAACGCAGCAGGGTTGCGGCATCCAGCGCGGCCACAGGGGTGTGGACCACGTCTTCGAACGCCTTGAGACTGCCCGCGGCTTCGGCCTTGACCACCAGTTTGTTGCGCTCGATCAACCAGCGCGCCAGCGGGCTGCCGAGCAAACCACCGGCCACCATGCCAAAGGTTGCAGCGGCGAGCGCGGCAGTCGTAGCCCCGACCGCCCCCAGGTTTTCAGCAATCGGCCCAAAGGCTGCCGCCGCACCAAAGCCGCCCTCCAGTGACACCGCCCCGGCCATGATCCCCAGCAGCGGGTCGATGCCCAGCAGCTTGGCCACACTCACTCCCACCACGTTTTGCACCAGCCCCAGGCCCCAGCACGCCCCCAGGTAGATAAACAGCAGCTTGCCGCCCTTGCGCAACAACCCCAGGCTGCCACCCAAACCCACGGTGGTGAAGAACGCCACCATCAGCGGGGTTTGCAGGCTGGTGTCGAGGCTCAGGTTGAGCAGTTGCTGATCCCGTAATAACCAGATCACCAAGGCAAACCCAAAACCACCGATGACCGGTGCAGGAACACACAATTGACGCAGCCAGTAGCTGCGCTTTTTCAGTTGGGCACCCAGGCCCAGCAGGAGCAACGCGAGAGCAAGGGTGCTCAGCGCATCCAGTTCGAATGTCAGCATGGCGAATTTCTCTTTTTCTTATGATTCAACAAGCGGTTTCAGGGATTTGCGCAAAACTTAATCAATCAGGCTGGCGAGCAGACGCGCGCCAATGCGGGCGGTTCGGTTGTCGATGTCCAGGCTCGGGTTGAGCTCGGCGATGTCGGCCATGCGCAATTTGCCGCTGGCTTTGGCGTGGCGTACCAGGTGCTCGACGATCTGCATGTCCACCCCATGGGCAGACGGCGCACTGACGCCGGGGGCCTGGCTGGCGGGCAGGACATCGAGGCAAAGGGTCATGTAGAGGTGATCGACGTCTTGCAGAAAATCATCGATCAACGCTTCGCAGGCGGGGATGTCCCAGCTGTTTATTTGCCGGTCGAGGCGGTAACGCACATTCAGGCGCCCGGCCTGTTCAAACAGGGCCTGGGTATTGTTCAACTGGCTGATACCCAGGCAGCAATAGGTGAACGGCATATCGAAACGCTGGCAAGCCTCGGCAATCTGCCGGAAGGGTGTGCCTGAGCTGCTTTGTTCGGCGTGGCGCAAATCGAAATGCGCATCGAAATTGAGAATGCCGATGCGTGGCTGCGGGTGCTTGCGGCGCAAGTGATCAACCAGACCACTGAAACTGGCAAAGGCGATTTCGTGCCCGCCACCCAGGCCCAGCGGTAAATGCCCCTGGTCGAGCAAATGGCTGACCTGTTGGCCATAGCCTTGCTGCGCGCCCTCCAGATCATCGCCCGCGCAGCTCACATCACCGGCGTCGTACAGCGGCGCATGACCGTGCCATGCCAGATTGGCCAAGGCCTTGCGCAAGGCCACCGGCCCCTTGCGGGCACCGGTACGGCCCTGATTGCGCCTGACCCCTTCATCGCTGGCCAAACCAATCAATGCAGCCCCCGCTGGCAGGCCATCGGCCACAGGCTTGACCCATTGATGCCAGCGCAACGCGCCCTGCCCTTCAGCGGCATCAATACGGCCTGTCCACAAGGACATGTCGGGTACAACCGTCATGTTTGAAACTCCAGTCAAGTTCAGTCGAGCCGGGCGCTCAGGCGCAGGGCAACGTCCTGGGTCCAGCGGATCAGGCATTCACTGCGGGTGTGTGCCCTGGTAGCCGGGGCCATGAGGCTGATGGCGCCTTGCAGGCGATTGCGGCTGTCGAGCAACGGCGCGCTGATGCCCCAGATACCGTCGTCGATCTCACTCACACTCACGGCATAACCGGCAGCACGGATTTGGGCAAAGCTGCGCTGATAGGTGGCCACTTCTTCAGGCTCGACGCCTTGCGCCAGAAGCGCCGACACACTGTGCGCTTCATCCATATACGCCAGCAGCACCCGCGCAGAAGCGCCGACCAGCAGCGGCTGGGCCAGCCCCTTCTGGTAACAGCAGCGCAGCGGCTGCGGGCTGTCGACCAGCTCAATGCAAATCGCCTGACCGTTGCTCGGCACCATCAAGGCCACGCTCTCCTGGCTTTGCTCGGCCAGACGCTTGAGTTCAGGTTTGGCCAGCGTTACCAGCACCGCTTCGCGGTCAAATTTTTTCGCCAGCTGCAAACAGGCTGGCCCTGGCAGATAGCGGCCCTGGCCGTTCTCTTCGGCCAGGCCCCAACGCAACAGGGTGTTGAGGTGGCGATAGGTGCTGCTCAGCGGTTGCCCCAGTTGCTCGGAAAGCGCCTTGGCGGAGATCGCCTCGGCGGATTGCCCCAGGCTGACGAGGATTTGCAGCAAGCGATCAGTTGGCGTGTTGTAGTTCATTATCGGCCCCATGCTCTTGCCTGCATGGTGCACGGTGTTTCCCATTAGCTGAAATTCGATTCCCACTGAATGGGAAAAAACCGCCAGATAGTGATCAGCGGTCGCAAATTGCCCCCCTTACAGGCACAAAAAAACCGCCATCCCGAAGGATGACGGCTTTTCTGGGTATTCAACCGCGAGAACCGTCCTGGCCTCAGTTGAGTACCGGTGCCCCCAACTTCTCAATGCGACGACGGCGTGCCACCAGCAGGCCTGCCACCACCACCAGAATGCTCAGCATACCGGTCGCCATGATTTCAACGCGATGCGCTTCCTGGAACAGCATGACCGTCAGAATAGCCACGATAAAGACGATTACCGCATAGGTCAGGCCCGGGAACAGCCACATCTTGAACGAGATGTTCTCGCCCAGGGCCGTACGCTTCTGGCGCATGCGCAGTTGCGACACGGCAATCACCAGATACACCAGCAGCGCGATCGCGCCAGAGCTGGCCAGCAGGAACTCGAACACGGCAGCCGGCGCCACATAGTTGGCAAATACCGCTACAAAAGCTGCACCCGTGGACATCATCACCGCCCAGTAAGGCGTGCCCGCAGCATTGGTGCGCTTGGCCGCAGCCGGTGCATCACCACGCTTGCTCAGGGAGTAGAGCATGCGCGAAGAGGTGTAGAGCGCCGAGTTCAGGCAACTGGTTACGGCGATCAGTACCACGATATCAACGATCAGCTTGGCATTCGGGATGCCCATGCGATCAAGTACGGTCTGGTAGGAACCCAACTGCGCCAGGCTCGGGTCGTTCCACGGCACCAGGGCCACAACGATGAAAATCGATACCAGATAGAACAGGCCAATACGCCAGATCACCGAATTGGTGGCCTTGGTGATCTGCTTGCTCGGATCTTTGGATTCCGCCGCCGCGATGGTGACAATTTCAGTGCCCATGAACGAGAACATGGTGGTCAGCATGGCAGCCAGAACGGCGCCCATGCCATTGGGCATAAAGCCGATGGTATCGGACAGATGCGCGACACCACTGACCTGACTGGTAGGCAGATAGCCGAAAATGGCCAGCAGACCCAAAATGATAAAGCCAATAATCGCCAGCACCTTGACCAGCGCAAACCAGAACTCGAACTCACCGTAGTTCTTGACGCTGAACAGGTTGGTGGCGGTCAGCAACAGGGTGATGACCAGGGTAAACACCCAGATCGCCGTACCCGGGAACCAGGCATGCAGGATGGTACCTGCGGCGACAGCTTCCAGCGGGATCACCAGGACCCAGAACCACCAGTACAGCCAGCCAATGGTAAAACCAGCCCAATGCCCGATGGCACGGTCGGCGTAAGTGGAGAACGAACCGGTATCAGGCGAGGCAACGGCCATTTCGGCCAGCATGCGCATCACCAGCACGACCAAGGTGCCTGCTGCGGCATAAGCCAGCAACACGGCAGGGCCCGCTTGGGCAATCGCGTGTCCGGAACCGACAAACAAACCGGCGCCGATAACACCGGCAATCGACAGCATGGTCACATGCCGTGGTTTGAGCCCTTGTTCCAGGCCGCTAGAGGATTGCGTATTGCTCATTGGGACTACCTTTCATTGAAGCCATTCCGAGCACCCGCGTTGACTTTCGTAAAAAGTAACCAACGGGGCGTTTAGAATCCTTGACGCAATAACTGAGCCAGAATGTGACACATGCACGGTTTCCGCGGGCTGCAACGATTTGCAACAGACATTGCAAGCCATTGAGCGCAATGGCATTTCGCCAAGTCGTTACCGAAACACTCAGCTACAAGGGTCTCGACGCACCAAAAATACCCAAAACACCCCATATGGCCCAAAAGCAGTGCACATCTTTAACCTTTAGTAGGTTCGCGCTTCCAACACCGGGCCAAAGCTGGCAACATCGCGACCTTTTTTAAGCGACACCTGTCTGGCCGAACGGCGAATTACAGGGTCGGTTGTTGTCGGCGCGACACTCTGCTGTAGCGATGCGACAAACTGCCACCCTCGCGCCTTTTGTGTCTTCAGGGCGGCTGGTTGCCTCTGCAACCCTATGCTAGCTTGGCCTGCGCCAGGAAGGCCGCCCAACAGCAGGATCGCACCCGAACACAAAGAGGAACGCACATGGCTTTGGCCACGCCCGCGCTTGAAATCCGCAACTTGCACAAACGCTACGGCGAGCTTGAGGTACTCAAGGGTATCTCGCTGACCGCACGCGACGGCGACGTGATCTCGATCCTGGGTTCTTCCGGTTCCGGCAAGTCCACTCTGCTGCGCTGCATCAACCTTCTGGAAAACCCCCACGAAGGCCAGATCGTGGTCGCCGGGGAAGAGCTCAAACTCAAGAAAGCCAAAAATGGCGAACTGATCGCGGCCGACGGCAAGCAGATCAACCGCATGCGCAGCGAACTGGGTTTTGTGTTTCAAAACTTTAACCTGTGGCCGCACATGACCATCCTCGACAACATTATCGAGGCGCCACGTCGCGTACTGGGGCAAAGCAAGGCCGAGGCCATCGAAGTGGCCGAAGCATTGCTGGCCAAAGTCGGCATTGCCGAAAAACGCCATGCCTATCCGTCCGAATTGTCCGGTGGCCAGCAGCAACGCGCAGCGATTGCCCGCACCCTGGCCATGCAGCCCAAAGTGATTCTGTTCGATGAACCGACATCGGCACTTGACCCGGAAATGGTTCAAGAAGTACTTAGTGTGATCCGCGCACTCGCCGAAGAAGGTCGCACTATGCTGTTGGTCACCCACGAAATGGGCTTTGCCCGTCAGGTGTCCAGCGAAGTAGTGTTTTTGCACCAGGGCCTGATCGAAGAGCAAGGGTCGCCAGAACAGGTGTTCGACAACCCGGTTTCGGCGCGCTGTAAACAATTCATGTCCAGCAACCGCTAACGGAGCAACACGAATGCAGAACTATAAAAAGCTTCTCATGGCCGCTGCCGCCACACTGGTTTTCAGCGCCAACGCCTTGGCTGCAGACAAGTACAAAGTCGGCATTGAGGGCGCTTACCCACCGTTCAACAACAAGAACGCCAGTGGTGAAGTCGTGGGCTTCGACCCGGATATCGCCATGGCCCTGTGCGCCAAGATGAAAGCCGAGTGTGAAATCGTCACCTCCGACTGGGACGGCATCATCCCGGCACTGAACGCCAAAAAGTACGATTTCATCGTGTCGTCGCTGTCGATCACTGACGAACGCAAGCAGGCGGTGGACTTCACCGACCCGTACTACTCCAACAAGCAGCAGTTCATCGCGCCGAAAAAAGTCGACTTCAAAACCGACCTCGCGTCCCTCAAGGGCAAGGCCCTGGGCACCCAGCGTTCAACCCAGGCTGCGACCTGGCTGGATGACAACCTGGGTACCGACGCCACCATCTCCCTGTACGACACTCAGGAAAACGCCTACCTCGACCTGACTTCGGGCCGTGTAGACGCGCTGCTGGCTGACAAGTACGCCAACTACGACTGGCTGAAAAGCCCGGCTGGCCAGGCATACGAGTTCAAGGGTGAACCGGTCAACGAAGACGACAAGGTCGGCATCGCCCTGCGCAAAGGCGACAACGAACTGCGTGCCAAGCTGAACCTGGCCCTCAAGCAAATCGTTGAAGACGGCACGTACAAGAAGATCAACGACAAGTACTTCCCGTTCAGCATCTACTGACCTGCCTGACCGGTGCGCCTGTAGGCGCGCCGGTCCCTAGCAAAGCCTGCCTACCCCATGACTATCGATTTATACGGATTCGGCCCGGCGCTTGCCGCTGGCGCGCTGATGACCGTCAAACTGGCACTTACCGCGCTGTGTCTGGGCCTGGTGCTCGGATTGCTCGGTGCCTTGGCCAAGACCTCCCCCTTCAAACCGCTTAGATGGTTGGGCGGCGCCTATTCGACCCTGGTTCGCGGCGTGCCCGAACTGCTCTGGGTGTTGCTGATCTACTTTGGCAGCGTGAACCTGGTGCGCACCATCGGCGAATACATCGGCATGCCCGATCTCACCCTCAGCGCCTTTGCGGCGGGTGTACTCGCGCTGGGCCTGTGCTTTGGTGCCTATGCCACCGAAGTGTTCCGCGGTGCCATCCTGGCCATTCCCAAGGGCCACCGCGAAGCGGGCATGGCACTGGGCCTGTCCAAACCGCGGATTTTCACCAAGCTGGTGCTGCCGCAAATGTGGCGTATTGCCCTGCCCGGCCTGGGTAACCTGTTCATGATCCTGATGAAGGACACCGCGCTGGTGTCGGTCATCGGCCTTGAAGAAATCATGCGTCAGGCGCAAAACGCCGTGACCTTCGCCAAACACCCGTTCACCTTCTACATGGTGGCAGCCGTGATGTACCTGGGCCTTACCGTACTGGCCATGGGCACTATGCACGTGCTTGAAAAACGCGCAGCGCGCGGCTTCGTGAGGAGGACGTAATGGAGTGGGAAGTAATCCTCAAGTGGCTGCCCAAGCTGATGCAGGGTGCGACCCTGACCCTGGAGCTGACCGCCATCTCGGTGATCGCCGGTCTGATCGTGGCCATCCCGTTGGGCATCGCCCGCTCATCCAAGCTCTGGTATGTGCGCTCACTGCCCTACGCCTACATCTTTTTCTTCCGTGGCACGCCGTTGCTGATCCAGCTGTTTCTGGTCTATTACGGCCTGGCGCAGTTCGATGTGGTGCGTGACAGCGCGTTGTGGCCGTACCTGCGCAGCCCGTTCTGGTGCGCGATCATCACCATGACCCTGCACACCGCTGCCTACATTGCCGAGATCCTGCGCGGCGCGATCCAGGCCATCCCGCCAGGTGAAATCGAGGCAGCACGGGCCCTGGGCATGTCGCGTTTCAAGACCCTGGTGCATATCGTCCTGCCACGCGCTGCACGCATCGGTCTGCCGGCCTACAGCAACGAAGTGATCCTGATGCTCAAAGCCAGCTCGTTGGCGAGTACCGTGACCCTGCTGGAACTGACCGGCATGACTCGCACCATCATTGCCCGCAACTACCAGACCGTGGACATGTTCCTGGCTGCCGGGGCAATTTACCTGGTCATGTCGTTTGTGCTGATCCAGGGCTTCAAACTGCTGGAGCGCTGGTTGCGCGTCGATGCCTGCCAAGGGCGCTGACCTGCTTGCCCGCTTCGAGGCGCTGGACGGGTTTCTGCAAAACCACCAGCACCTCTGGCGCCCACGGCCCTTCACTCAGTTGAACGTGCCGTGGGAAGCGCAACACCCGGAACTGGCGCAGTGGTTGCGCCAGCGTTCGCTGCAAGAAGCCGAAGCCAGCCACAACCACCCCCAACACCTGCCCGCCCCTGCGCCGTTCCCTGAACTGGCGGCGACTTCCCTTGCCCTGAGCGCAGTGCCACGACTAGCGGCCCAAGCCCTTGCGCCCGCAAACCCGCGCTTACAAGTGGATGTACCCGGGCGCAAATGGCAACAGATCGAGGCCTTCGCCCAGAGCCTGACCTTTGCACAAGCGCCAACCCACTGGCTGGACTGGTGTGCGGGCAAGGGGCATTTGGGGCGCCGGCTGTTAAGTGCCGGGCAACAACTGACGTGCCTGGAATATGATCCGGCATTGATCGAATCCGGCCAACACCTGAGCCAGCGTCATCAACTGGCGGCCCGTCATGTTCAGCAAGATGTGCTCGCTGAAGCAGCAGCCCGGCAGCTCACACCCCAAATGACACCCGTGGCGCTGCACGCCTGCGGCGATTTGCATGTGCGCCTGCTGCAACTGGCCAGCGCGGCGGGTTGTGCACAACTTGCCGTGTCCCCCTGCTGCTACAACCGCATCGGCGGGTCGCACTATCAAGCGTTATCCACAGCCGCCAAGGCATCTTCCCTGCAACTGTCGCTGGAAGACCTGAGCCTGCCCATGAGCGAAACCGTGACCGCCGGCACCCGCGTGCGCCTTCAGCGTGACCAGTCGATGGCACGGCGCTTGGGTTTTGATCTGTGGCAGCGCCAGCGCCGTCAGTGTGATGAGTACTTATCCACACCCTCGCTGCCCAGCAGTTGGCTGAACAAGCCGTTTGCCGAGTACTGCTCGGACTTGGCGGCGCTGAAGAACTTATCCACAAGTGGCGAAGAAGACTGGCCGGCGCTGGAAGCCGCAGGCTGGGAGAGGTTGGCGCAGGTGCGCAACCTGGAATTGGTGCGCGGGCTGTTTCGCCGCCCGCTGGAGCTGTGGCTGGTGCTGGATCGCGCCTTGTACCTGGAGGAGAACGGCTATGCAGTGCAGGTTGGCGAGTTCTGCGACAGCCAGCTGACGCCGCGCAATTTGATGGTGCTTGCGCAGCGCTGTGGATAACCCTGTGGGAGCGGGCTTGCTCGCGATTCAGGCGCTGCGGTCTGACAGTTAAACCACAGCGATCTCATCGCGAGCAAGCCCGCTCCCACAAAGGGTTTCGCAGGACTACGACCCGCGATATGTCGAAAAACCATAAGGGCTGAGCAACAACGGAATGTGGTAATGCTGATCCACATTCTTCACTTCAAAAATCACCGGGATTTCCGGGAAGAACGTGTCACGCCCTGCCTTCTTGAAATAATCGCCGGTCTTGAATACCACCCGGTACTCCCCCGCCTCGAACGCCTGCTTGCCCGGGAACAACTCGCCAATACGTCCCTGCTCATTGGTCACGCCTTGCGCCAGTGGCTGCCAATCCTTGCCCACATGCTTTTCCAGGGTCACATTGACCCCCGGGGACGGCAGACCGTTTTCAAGATTCAGCACATGCACACTCAACGGATTGCCGGCAGCCAGCGCCAGGCTCGACACAGCGCTCAGGCTTAAAGCCGCCAGGGTGATTCGCAACGATTTCATGGTAAGTCCTCAGTGGTTAAAATCTGATCAACGTTGAATGGTCAGGCCAACTTGCCCGGCAGCCTTGATCGCGCAGGCTTCGTCCTGCTCAGCACCGCCCGCCCCGGCCACGCCCAGCGCGCCCACCAGTTCACCTTCGGCGAACAACGGCACACCGCCGCCCAGCAGCAACAGCTCGGAAATGGAGTTGAGATTGGCGGCCTCGGGGTTGTTACGCGCACGCTCGGCAAACAGGCGGGTCGGGGTTTTGGTCGACAGCGCGGTATACGCTTTGCGCTGGCTCGCCAGCAGGTTGTGCGGGCCAACGCCTTCCGGACGCTGCGCCATCAGCACGTTGCCACCCCGGTCGAGCACGCTCAGCGCCCCGGTGCAGTGCTTGAGGGTCGCGTCGGCCAACTGGCGGGCGGTGGCCAGGTCCAGATCGGCATGGCGCGCCAGATTCGGCGCCGCCTGGGCCGCGCCGGCAACGCCAACGGCAGTCCACAACAACAAGGTTTTCAACATCATGGGCAAGCTCCTGTGCGAATGGGCCCACCTTAACCAGCGCTCCGCGTCAGAACCCCGTCAGTTGCATTACAAGTTTGTAATAGGCAACACCGACGAAGGCGCCTAGCCTGTGCAGACGATTGATCGAGGTGTGCGATGCGTTTGCTAGTGGTTGAAGATGAAGCCAAGACCGCCGACTTCCTGGCCAAGGGCCTCAAGGAGTCCGGCTTTGCCGTGGATGTGGCACTCAACGGCCTGGACGGGCGTTACTTTATCGAGCAGCAGGAATACGACCTGATCATCCTTGATGTGATGCTGCCGGGGCTCAATGGCTGGCAACTGCTGCAACTGATTCGCCAGCGCGGCGCCACTCCGGTGCTGTTCTTGACCGCCAGGGATGCTATCGAAGACCGCGTGCGCGGTCTGGAGCTAGGCGCCGACGATTACCTGCTCAAGCCTTTCGCCTTTGCCGAGTTGCTCGCCCGGGTGCGCACGCTGCTGCGTCGCGGCCCGCTACGCGAGGCCGAGTCGTATGCCATCGCCGATCTTGAAATCGACGTGCTGCGCCGTCGCGTCAGCCGGGGTGGCCAGCGCATCAGCCTGACCAACAAGGAATTCGCCCTGCTGCAACTGCTGGCCAGCCGCCAGGGCGAGGTGCTGTCCCGCACCCTGATCGCCTCCCAAGTGTGGAACCTCAATTTCGACAGCGACACCAATATGGTCGAAGTCGCCGTGCGTCGCCTGCGGGCCAAGGTCGACGATCCCTACATGCCCAAGTTGATCCACACCGTGCGCGGCGTTGGTTATCAACTGGAAGCACCCGATGAGTAAATCCATCGCCTGGCGTCTGGCGCTGGCGATCGCCATGACCTGCGCGTTGGTACTGAGTGTGATCGGGGTGTTTCTGTATCGATCGCTGGCCTCGGAACTGGCGTTTCGTGATGACCAGGCGCTGCTCGGGCGCCTTGAACAAGTGCGCGCCCTGCTGCATGACAGCGATAGCCTCGAAGCCCTGCAGGAGCGCCCGCGCCTGTACCAGAACATGCTGGGCAACCTGGACAGTGTGCTACTGGTCAAGCGCGCCGATGGCAGCCCTCTGATCGCCATCAACCCTCATCAGCAAACCTTGCCGGATATGCAGCCCATTGCCCAGGGACGCGCACCGCAGCGTGCAGATATCAGAACGCTGGACCAGACAGTATTGCTGGTCGGGATGGCCCAGGGGCCCGCCGGTGAAACTCTGAGCGTGACCGTAGGCAAGCGTCTTGACGAGCGTGAGCAAATGCTCGCCAGTTATCGCCTGCGCTTGTATGGCGCTGTGGGTCTGGGCGCGCTGCTGGCTTTCGGCCTTGGCCTGTTGCTGTTGCGTCGCGGCCTTGAGCCTTTGCGTGAGCTGGCCCACGCCATGGCTGGCATCGATCCGCGCAGCCTTGACCAGCGCATGGCCACACATGACGTGCCTGCCGAACTCAAGGAGCCGGTACAGGCTCTCAACGCCATGCTGACACGCCTGGAAGACAGCTTTGCGCGGCTGTCACAGTTCTCCGCCGACCTGGCCCATGAAATCCGCACGCCGTTGCACAACCTGCTGGGCAGCAACAGCCTGGCACTGAACCAGTCACGCAGCCCGACTGAGTACCAGGAAGTACTTGCGTCGAATATCGAAGAGTACGAGCGGCTCAACCGTATGGCCGAAAACCTGATGTTTCTCGCCCGCGCCGAACACGGCCAGCGCCCGTTGCAGTTGCAAGTGCTGGACCTTGGTGAGGTGGGCGACGAGCTGTGCGATTACTTCGAAGCACTCGCTGAGGACCGGCAGCTGCAGTTGGACAATCAGCTCAGCGGCTCGCTGATGGCCGATCAACAGCTGCTGCAGCGGGCACTGGGCAATTTACTGGCCAATGCCGTGCGCCATGCTCAACCGGGCTCTACCGTACGCTTGCAGCGCCATGACGATGCCGGGTTTTGCTGGATCGGTGTGCACAACCCTGGCCCGCCGATTGAGGCGCAGCATCTGGGCAAGTTGTTTGACCGTTTTTACCGGGTCGATCCTTCACGGGCCCAACCGGGGGACTCGGGCGGGCTCGGGTTGGCGATTGTGCATTCGATCATGCAATTGCATGGCGGCCAGGTGCGGGTGGTCAGTGATACCAGCGGCACGCTGTTTGAACTGGGGTTTGCTCAATAACCTTTTTAGTTTTCCTGTGGGCGCGGCGGTGCGACGAAGTGTCGGCGCTGACCAATTCGGCGAAAAATCGGGTCACGACGGAGCGCTTGCCCCCCTCCTTCACCGAGCGCCGGTCAGAAACGTGAAAATAGTCTGTTATCAGGGGTTTACAAGCCCAAACATCCGGGTATACTCATCGCCCATAACGCCGGTATAGCTCAGTTGGTAGAGCAACTGACTTGTAATCAGTAGGTCCCGAGTTCGACTCTTGGTGCCGGCACCATACAAAGCTTCAGAGACAGCTTATACAGTCTTTGAAGCACCCGAAAAACCCGCCTTAAGGCGGGTTTTTTCGTTTTGGCGTTCCATCGGTTTCCGTCAGAAACTGGTGGATTCCAACCGTTTTAAGGGTAGAGTTTGGGATACAGGTCACTTCGATAAAAGGGAGTACCCTTATGTCGCGCACCACAGCTCCGCTCTCCGACGCAGCTTGCCGCTTGGCAAAACCTACAGACCGCGCCTACAAGCTTTTCGACGGCGATGGCCTCTATCTCCTAGTCCAACCCAATGGCCGCAAAGGCTGGCGGCTCCGTTACGTCAAACCTGACGGACGGGAAGGACTGACCTCGTTCGGCAACTACCCCGTCATTGGCCTCGCCGATGCGCGCCGCAAGCGCTTGGAAGTCAAGCGAATGCTGGCGGATGGCGTTGATCCTATAGAGACCAAGCACCAAGCCAAGGCGGAAGCCGTAATCAAAGGCAGAACCTTTGAAAGCGTTGCGCTCGACTGGCATACGGAAATGTCGGCCAAGTGGGCACCAGGCCATTCCAAGACAGTGATGAGCCGCCTCGAAACTCACGTGTTCCCGCTGATCGGCGCGCGCGCCATTGTCGACCTCGACACCCATGACCTCATGCAGCCCTTGGAAGCGATCAAGAAGCGCGGAACGATAGACGTAGCTTTAAGGGTACAAAACTACCTGTAGAGCATCATGCGCGAGGCAAAACGCCTCCGGCTTATCACCGCCAACCCTGCTTACGACCTCGAAGGCTTGATCAAAGCCCCGCGGGTGGTACATCGCCCCGCTCTACCCTTATCGCGACTGCCTGAACTACAGGAACGGATCGACACTTACAAAGGCCGGACACTTACACAGCTGACGGTCATGCTGTCGCTGCATGTGTTTGTACGATCCAGCGAGCTGCGTTTCGCCCGCTGGAGCGAGTTCGACCTCAAGCGCGGTACCTGGGAAATCCCAGACACTCGGCCAGCGCTGGAGGGCGTACCCTTTTCCACAAGGGGTACGAAGATGGCCGGGGACATCCACCTTGTACCCTTATCGCCGCAAGCTGTAGCCTTGCTTGAACAGATCCACGCACTCACCGGTAAATTCGACCTGGTGTTTGCAGGCGATGCCAAGCCCTGGAAACCCATGTCCGAAAATACGGTGAACAACGCGCTTCGGACGATGGGATACGACACCAAAACCGATATCTGCGGACATGGGTTTCGTTCGATGGCCTGCAGCGCACTGATCGAGTCAGGATTGTGGTCCGAGACCGCCATTGAAAGGCAGATGAGCCACAAGGAACGCAACAACGTCCGCGCCGCCTACATTCACAAGGCTGAGTTCATCGAGGAGCGCAGGCTGATCATGAACTGGTGGAGCCGGTACCTAGAGGCCAACCGGCAGGAACATGTCACTCCACACGAGTTCGCGAACCAGACCGGAGCGAACGTCACTCGCCTAAAAGCAAAACGTGGCGCAACCGAGTAAGCGCTCGGTCTTCATATCTCAGTGATCCGCTTGTCCACGCGGGTCCATCCAAACAGGGCTGCAAAGCCGCCCTGCTTGGATGGACCTCACTTAAAAAAAACTAAAGCCCACGCAACTGTCTGTGGAAAACCACAGATTTCCACCGGTGGATAATTTCATCCACAGCCGCAGAACTCCCGAAAATTGGAGTCTTGACCCGAATTATCCACAGGCGTAGAAAAGATCGGGCAAAGCGCTGTCGCCGACAGCAACCCAGGTAGCCAGAACCTTTGAGGCTACGCCACACTGTGGTGGTTCACCCCCCAAGTGCGATTAGCGTCCGGCGGCTCGCACAGTCACAGCGATGTGATGGATGCCTACTTCTCAGCTTTGCCTACTGCGGTAAAACCCACCCTACCCGGCTGCCCTGCAGCAACCTATCCGCTTGGCCATTCCACTGCGCCAACCTGCGTCCGTCTCTTACTTCCCGGAAGAGACGGACGCGCCTACCGCTGCTGCAGCCCAACTCGTACAAGGCTTTGCGGCATTCCCCCACGTGACAATCGGCGTGACAAACACCGAAGTCACCAGCAACAGCGATGCAGATGATGGTGCCGCAGCCCAGGGAATGGACTGCACCTGACTGACAGTCAGGCACGCCCCGGCCATCGCCTCACTGCCTTCACCCGACTCAGGATCTCGCGGCACCGGACTCGTCATCCAGCGCAGCCTCCACCCGCCCACTTCTTCGGAAGTGTTCAGGAGGCCAGATCATGAGATGCCCAAGCTCCCGGTCGTAAAGAGCCGACAGTCCCGCGTTAGTGGACAACTCTCACAGGTCGCAGGGGCCTTGATCCCTGATAACACTCAACATCCATGGCGGGATGAAGTGGGGGAAATTTCAAGGGTTTGGCTTCGAGAGGAGTTTGATCATGGCATTGGTCGGTAGACGGGATGGCCGCAATTTTGGATGGGGTCGGCAATTGAGTTATGCCGGGCCACAAGCATTGCGCGATCTGTTTGGCGGCGGACATTACGGCACGGTCAAAGCGCACAGTGATCGGTGGCAAGCATTCGTGCGCTGGTGTCGGTCGGAGGATGGCCCGGGATTTAATGACGCGCGACAAATTGATCGGCAGACCTTGCTGGACTACGCCGGACATCTGCGTCAGCACGTTGAACAAGGCTCTATAGGCATCGCCACCGCGCAAAACCGGTTGTCCAGCGTCAACCGAACCATGGCGGCGCTTCGCGGTGATCAGTATGTGAAAGTGCCGAGTCCGAGCAAGGCGTTGGGAATGCGGCGCACCAGTGTTCGTCGCTCGGTGCCGCAAGGCCAAGACCGCGAACAGGTGAATCGGATCGTCGACATGCTCTGCGAACACCAAATGCCGCACGCCGCGGCCATCGCGCAGCTAGCGCGAGCCACCGGCATGCGCTTGCGCGAGACCATTTTAGCCGACCTACCGCGCTTGCAACGTGAGGCCGAAAAACTCGGCAAGATCAACATCCAGGAGGGCACCAAAGGTGGACGATCCGGTGCGTCGGCCCCTCGCTGGATTACCGTGGACAATCACATCCGCGAAGCATTGGAGTTCGCCCTTCAAGTCTCACCTGACGGTAGCCGCAACCTGCTTGCACCAGATGAACGCTACCTCGATTTCCAACGGAGAATCGTTCGTCCGGCACGGGACATCCTCCATACGCACAACCTCAAAGGCTTTCACGAGTTGCGAGCGGCCTATGCGTGCGAACGCTATGAGCTAATCACCCACCATCCCGCGCCCATCAACGGTGGCCGCTGCTACCAGCTTGACCGACACCTCGATCAGCAGGCGCGAGCACAAATCAGCTATGAGCTGGGGCACGGTCGTATCGACGTAGTATCGGCTTACATTGGTGGTCGAACATGAGCAAACCATTCGACATGGAGCTTTTCTTAAAAGGCGTTTTAACAGGCGGGCATGTCACACAGCAACGTCATATACGCCAAGCTAAAACCATTCAGGCTGCGATCTATGATCACTGGCACCTAAATAATCCATGGAGTTGGCAACAGAAACATCTAACGTGGATTCTCAACCACCACTTAAATCAAAAGATTCAATCAACACGCTATTATTATCTTCTGACTGCCAGACTAATCACACTTCGCCTAGGAAAACCTTGGCAGATAAATATGAAATAAATAAAAACCCAAAATTGGAGTATTATGTAATGGCATAGTCATGAGCACTTACACATTCAAAACATTTAATACTGCGCCAATCAATTAAAATTACACAGTGGGCTTGGCGAGGGAGCTTTGGTATGATACGCCATGAAAGCTTACGAAATTAAATGCGGCGTATAATCACCCAAAATATTTAACTTCAACAATCACTAATTAGAACCCAGAAAAATGCCTACCAATTTAATTCATATTTCCGACACCCATTTTGGTGATCCCTCCCCAACCTTTAACAGGCAAGCAATTAAAAAAGCATTAATCAAGCAGATCAATGGTATAGAAGGCGATAAAATACTTATCATTAGCGGGGATATTACGTTCAAGGCCTGCCAGCAGGGTTACAGAGATGCGGAGGTTTTTTTTAGCGAACTAATAGAATCCTGTGGAATTGCTAGAGCCAATGTCATTGCCTGCCCAGGGAATCACGACATAGTTCGAGAAGGAGAACCATTTAAAGAATTTGACCGTTTTATTTATACGTTAAGAAGGGATAGTGTAATATCCTTCACCAACAACAACTCAATATTGCTTAACATTCAACAGCTATGTTTCTTGCTAGTTAACTCTGCATCACATCTCGACCACACCTACGGACAGATTCCAGATGCAACATTTACCATGCTAGATAATGAAAAAGCCAATTTGCAGCAATGGAAACGTAGAATTGCTGTTACGCACCACCATTTGATTGGGCAAGAAATCAACGACACTTCAACCACTCGTAACGCCTATTCATTCCTTTATCATCTTGACCAATCAGGCTTCGATTATGTCCTACACGGGCATCAGCACTCAAAATTAGACTTGGTATGTGGAAATAATAAAATTCGCATTTTATCTGCTAGATCTATGAGCTATCATGGGAGAGGGTACAGCAACGGATTCAGTCTACTTGATCCCGAATCAGGTACCGTGACGCCGTTCATCTTGACCCCTGACGAAGTTCCTGGATTATTGACAATAGGTGTAATTAAGTGAAAGGTAAATTTATTGTATTTGAAGGCATTGACGGCTCGGGAACTTCAACCCAATCAGAACTGCTATACAAATATTTATCCAAAAAAGGTAAAAAATCCCACTTAACCTGTGAGCCGTCAAACGGACCAATTGGAGACTTGATAAGACAAATTTTTAAAGGTCGCGTAAACATGCCTAAGGGCCAAAATCCCATAATATCAACTGCCGATTTATTTGATGAGCAAATGGCCTACCTGTTTGCCGCAGATCGCCACGACCACCTTTTTAACACTATTGACGGGGTTTATAGTCTTATCAATAAAGGATATACCGTAATTTCTACAAGATACTTTTTCTCGTCATACGCCTACCACTGCACAAATGAAAGCGACATACAGTTTGTAAAAACTTTGAATGAAAGGTTCCCCAACCCAGATCTTGTAGTTTATTTAGATAATCCAGCCTCGGTATCGGTATCCAGAATAGATGAGCGGGTTTTTAAAGACGAGTACGAAAACAGTAAAAAACTTGTCAAAGCCAAAGACAACTACGACTTGTTCTTTAAAACGTACAATGGCAACTTGCTTATTTTGAATGCCACCGACAAAGTCGAAGAAATTCATAACAAGATTGTAGAGCGCGTGGAGCAAAGAATTGAAAATTGAAGTAGTACCAATATCCTCGCTTGAAGAGATAGCTGGCAATGCGGAGCAGGAAGTAAGCGATAATTTTTCTCTGAATTATATTGCGTCGCACCTTATCAGTGTAGTTGATCTAAAGCAAAAACCTCTTGCTGATGTTACTGAGGAGGCGAGCCGCTGGGCAGCTCTTGAAAAACCTGAAGAACTGCAGATTAATCATGGGGAGCACATCAAAGATGGTCTTGAACACATCATCTCTGAACTCCAATACAAAAAGACCAGTAACAGGGCGTTGTTTTCGCTTATTGCACAAGCGGACATTTCAGGTACCGGCGACAAGCCTATACCTTCCTTTATGCTAATGCAGTGCAACATCCACGAGGATGTACTTTACTGCACATCTTACTTCAGGGCATTAGAGGTATCTAAATTCTTAAGAATAAACCTGGAAGAGCTCCGACTTAAGATCTGTGAAATTCACAAATCAATACCAGAATTCAATAAAGTTAACATTACAATCTTTGCATTTAGAGCATATAAAAACCGGAGCATTAATACACTTACAGTTCCAGAAATAGATAGAATCAATCCAATTGATCTTTATACCACTTTACTCGACAACCCGAAAAAAGTAGCCGCGATGCTCAGAGAAAAAAGCCTACCGTCAACAGTTATAAAGACTGACTCGATAAAAAACTTGGTTTTTTCTGTCGAGAAAGATACTTTTAAATGCTTCAATAAAAGATTAATTACTCTTAACGCCAGTGGAGCAATCAGCGCAGCTGAGGCACTATTAGAATTAAGACAGCGGTCCTCTCATCATCCTGAAATTGAGAATTTGAACCAGGAATTTCAGAATAAAATCGTTGCTATCGCAGAGGAGTTAGAAAAATGAGCAAATCACTTGCGGAGCTAAAAGAAATTCAAAAGCAATTTGACCTAGGACACACAGGGGAAAAGCAGCCATTTTACATTGAAATCACTGAAAATAACGTCCCAGATCTTGAGCACTTGGCCGTTTGCCTAGCGGGAGAGGTTGGCGAATTCTGCAACGTGTTGAAGAAAGTGACTCGTGGTGACTTTACTTGGGATCAGGCCAAAGCAGAGTTGAGTGAAGAGCTCGCAGACATTTTTATTTATCTAACCAAAATATCCAATCAAGCAGACATAGATATTGAACAAGCAGTACTTAACAAGATCGAGCACAACAAACTTCGTTTCAAGAGGACTCTTTGATGCATATATTTTCTGGCGAGAACATAAATAGCGTCTATCTTTCCGCACTCATAACCATTCGTTCAGAAAGCCACCTAACAACCGACTCTCGGGTTGGTAAAGTATTTGACCTCGGACCCGCATACTTTGAGTTCAAAAATGCTCATGATCAATTTCTAACTTTAAGAAACAGGAACTACAACCCATACTTTGCCATTATAGAAGCCGCATGGATACTCAGCGGTGAAAACACCCTTGAAGGGTTAAATAAAATAATTCAGGGTTACGACAAATACTCTGACGATGGCCACTCACTTAACGGAGCATATGGTTACAGAATAAAAAAATATTTTGAAAAGGATCAAATAGAGTCTGTCATTAGGCTTCTGTCTAGCGAACCCAATTCAAGACGGGCCGTAATTACACTATACAGCACTGATGACCTCGACAATAATTCATCACGCGACATCCCATGCAACGTTTCAATCTGCATAAAAATTAGAAACAAATGCCTTGATCTAACAGTGCTAAATAGATCCAACGATATATTCTTAGGGATCCCGTACAACGTTTTTGTCTTTAACATACTCCAACGACACATTGCTAAGAGACTCAACGTATCTATAGGCATTCAACGACATTTCACGGACTCACTACATCTATATGAGAGCGATTTCGATCGTACAGATGAAATAATACAAACCAACTCGCAAGAAGAAATAGAATCATGGCAAAGAGCACCTTCAGCCATTTATATCTCCGAATGCATAATCGATGAATTTGAAAAAATATCAAATTCAGATATCAGCAGTATAATATCGCAAAAAACCAGAGACATTTTACACAACTACTGGATTCTTAAAAATGGCGGCGCCAAACTTGATTTTATAGAAAAATTACCTTATGATAATTTCGGCATCAGCAGTAAGCTTTGGGCTGAGTCAAAAAAGTAAATACCCAATAGGATACGACGTTATGTTTCCAAATATTTTGAACGATGAGCCGAGCGTAGCCGCCAATTCCATAAAGCTCATCGCCATGAACAACATTGATAAAGAAAACGAGCTAAAGGCAATCATCTTTAACTCCAAGCACATTGATAAATATCCATTTTCTACACTTAGCGGTATAGATTTTTTGTGCTACGTTGTTACATGTCTGGCCTGGACAAAAGTCGATACTGAACTTGTGAATATCCCACAATTCAGAAGCCGTTTGAGCAACAATATAAAATCAATACTGAAAGATCTTTCACTGGAAAGCCAACCTATCATACCGTTATCTTCGCTAGAAGAAGATCTTTGCTCAATTATCAAATAAAACCTTGCAATGCATTTCCATATTTAGCGCTGAACCCACGACATATCTTGCTGCGAAAAGTATCACTTTTTATTACATACTCTTCAGAAATTACCAATTATGTCTTTAGCATCAGCGACATTTTTATTTTCAAAGCCGTCGCTTTTAAACAATTTCAACAAAATATAGCCGCACCGGCGACCTCCGGCGAAGGCTACTAGCCGCATAGGTTTCGAAAAAATTAGCCTTCAGGGACTTCATACTCACCCCAGATCAAACGTGTGGGTAAAGGGTAGTTTTTGAGATAGATTTTTTTTGCGCCATATAAAAAGCTACAGTAAACAAGACAATACATAATTATTCGACTCCTGGTGCCGCACCATACGCAATACCAGAAGAGGCTCACCGAAAGGTGGGCCTTTTTTGTTTTCAGGGTTTGGAGAAGACTCAAGAGCACCACATGGTGATGGTCTTGAGCCGATTAAAAATTCTGAACGCTCAGCTCGCGCAATGCAGCTGTTGCTAGAAACCCCGAACGGGATGCATAGCGGTGGTCCCTGCTCACTCGTTCATCAATGCGCTGCAACAGGTTTTCTGGCAAAGAAGCGTTGAACCGAACCGACTTGCCAAGGTAAGGCGTCAAATCGAAGTCAACGATTGCCCATATTCCACCGACAAAATCCGGGTTCTCCAGGTGGGCATCCACGTCCTTGCCCTGCGGCAGCTCGCCGCCGTCCGCAACAATGCCTTCCAGATGCAAAGCCAATGCTTCCTGCACGTTATCCAGCGCTTGCGAAAAAGTGCTCCCGGCAGAAAAACAGCCTGGCACATCAGGCACCGTTACGCTGAATTCGGAATCTGCGTCTTTATGTATGACCACTGGAAATTTCATGACCGTAACTCTCCCTTGAGACCTGCGGATTTGAGAATGTTGTGCAGCGTCCCTATGGCAATTTCTGACTTGGGATGTGGAACCGTTACCCGACCCGCTTTGGCTGGATGCTTGAACTGATGGTGACTTCCCTTGATTGCGATCTCAAACCATCCATCTGCCACCAATAATTCAATAAGCTCACGACTTCGCACTTGATCACCACGCATTGTGTGTACGCTACACACCATTGAAAAATGGTGCAATCGGAAAATACACACACTACACACCAAAAAACGCGATCGGCTTAGAGTTGTGTTACACCCTGTGCACCCGAACGACTCTATCTCCAGCAGTATTATCGCTGTCCGCCCCCCCCTCCAATGAACCTCCCCCTTGCATAAATACTGTCCCATCACAATAATGCGATCGATTACCAATTACATTTTGGTTGCATCATTATGTCGGCGCTCGACCCTTCAGCTCTTCATCGGTTGTACAGCGATCACAACAGTTGGCTAAAGGGCTGGTTGCGCGTGCGCCTGGGCAATACGGCGGATGCCTGCGACCTGGCCCAGGACACGTTCCTGCGGGTCATGACTGCACGCCATGACACACCCATTCGGGAGCCCCGTGGTTATCTGAGCGCCATTGCCCGCTCGCTGTTGATCGACAAAGTGCGCCGCCGCACCATCGAGCAAGCCTATCTGCAGGCGCTGGCACTCAAGCCCGAGCCTGTGGATATTTCGCCAGAAATACGCCTGTCGATTATCGAAACGCTGATTTCGATCGACAGCCTGCTCGATGAGCTGGGCCCCAGAACGCGGGAAATTTTCCTCGCCGTGCAGCTCGAAGGCTTGAGTTATGTTGCCGTCGCCGAGCGTTTCGAGGTGTCGGTTACCACGGTGAAAAATCATTTGATTCGCGCCATGACCCGCTGCCTGTTGCTGGTCGACAATTGATGTCCCCTGCCCCGGATCTCAAGGCGCTGGAGGCTGCTGCCACCTGGTATGTACAACTTAATGACGGCACCACCGACGAGGCTCGCACCCGGGACTGGCAGGCCTGGTTGAGAGCCTGCCCACAACATGAAGCGGCCTGGGCACGGCTTGAGAGGTTCCAGCGCCAATGGGCATTGATGCCCCAGGAGGCCGCTCTCTCCAGCCTCGACGCCGCGAAAACCCAACGCCGTGATGTGCTGAAAATCCTTGGCATGCTGCTGGCCGTTGGCAGCGGTACCTGGCTGGCGGCCGAGCAGGTGCCCTATCGCTCGATGCTTGCGGGGCAGCGTACCGGCGTCGGTGAGCGGCGTTCGCTGCGCCTTGAGGATGGCTCACAACTGGAGCTCAACGCCAACACGGCGCTGGATATCCACTTCGACGCCAAACAGCGTGTGATTCGTCTGCACCAGGGTGAAATCTTGATTCAGACCGCCAAGGATCCTGAGCAGCGTCCTTTTATCGTGCAGACCGAGGACGGCAGCGTGCGCGCCCTTGGCACCCGTTTCAGCGTGCGCCAATTGCCCGAGCACACGCGAGTCGGGGTGCTGCAATCCGCCGTGGAAATTCGCCCGCTTGAGCTGATCCATCAGCCCCTGCGTCTGGAGACCGGACAACAAGTCACTTTCGATAGCAATGCAATCGGCAGGGTTCAGCCTTTGCCTGCGGCCTCAACCGCCTGGGTACAGGGCATGTTGAGCGTGGACGACTGGCGCCTGGGCGATTTTATCGAGGAGTTGGGCCGTTACCGTCCGGGCGTGCTGCGTTGTGCAACAGCCGTTCAGAACTTACGCATCTCGGGGGCCTTTCGTATCGATGACACCGATACGGTGCTGGAGAATCTGGGTAAAACCCTGCCAGTCAACGTTCGCTTCTTCACCCGCTACTGGGCCAGCATCGAACCGGCATAAGCTCAGGTGCAAATGGTTTGAACTTTAACCTTGCTGATTTAGATTCTCATCCGTCAATGACATAAGCCGCGACTACAGCGCGTTTGTGCCATGACCACGCAAGGATCATCGAATGCCCCCGCTCCCCCTCAATACCACCACCAAAATAGCCCGCGCTGTGCGCCTGGCGGTATTTGGCGCGTCCCTCGCCAGCCTGTCCGGTCTGGCGCTGCTACCGGCCCAGGCCGCAGCGCAAAGCCAGGCGCAGTACCAGATTGCCCCTGGCCCTCTGGGCAGCGCCCTGACCCGGTTTGGTGTGCAGGCTGGGGTTACGATTTCGTTTGATACCGAACAGGCCCGTCACCTCAAGACCGGCGGGCTTGAAGGTTCATACAGCGTCGAGGAAGGCCTGGAGCGCTTGCTTGCCAATAGCGGGTTGCAAGCCGAGCGCCAGAGCAACGGGGGTTATGTACTGGTCGCTAGCAACAGTGAAGCCGCGCTGGAGCTGGGGGCCACTCAAGTTGTCACCAACCAGTTGGGTACCGTTACCGAAGGCACCGGTTCCTACACGCCGGGCGCTATCGCCACGGCCACTCGCCTGGTGCTCACACCGCGGGAAACGCCGCAATCGATCAGCGTAATCACCCGCCAGCATATGGATGATTTCGCCCTCGACAATGTTGACGATGTGATGCGCCATACCCCGGGCATTACCGTCTCGGCCTACGACACGGACCGCACCAACTACTACTCGCGTGGTTTTTCGATCAACAACTTCCAGTACGACGGCATCCCCTCCGCCGTACGCAACGTTGCCTATTCAGCGGGTAATACCCTGAGCGACATGGCTATTTATGACCGTATCGAGGTACTCAAGGGCGCTTCAGGTTTGCTCAGCGGGGCGGGGTCCCTGGGCGGCACCATCAACCTGGTGCGTAAAAAACCCACCCATGATTTTCACGGCCATATCACCGCAGGCGCAGGCTCGTGGGACAACTACCGGACTGAAGTAGACCTCAGCGGCCCATTGACCGAAACCGGTAATGTGCGCGGTCGTGCGGTAGCGGCCTATCAGGACCGGCAATCGTATATCGACCGCTACTCCAACCAGAGTTCGGTGTTCTACGGCATCCTCGAAGTCGACCTGACGCCAGACACCTTGCTGACCGTGGGCGCCGATTATCAGGACAACAAACCCCAGGGCTCCACCTGGTCGGGGAGCTTCCCGCTGTACAACTACGCGGGCGAGATCAACAGCGCCAAACGCTCATTCAGCAACGCCACCGACTGGAGCAGCTGGCAGCAATACACCCGCACGGTGTTCGCGACCCTGGAACAGGACCTGGGCAGTGGTTGGGTGGGCAAGCTGCAACTGGACCACAAGATCAATGGCTACGATGCCCAGCTGGGGGCGATTCAGTTCAACCAGCCTGCGGCTGATGGCACCGCCAATATCAATGCTCAACGTTACAAGGGCGAAACCACCAGCGACGCGGCCGACCTCTATGTCAGCGGCCCCTACGAGTTTCTCGGCCGTGAACACGATTTGGTGTTGGGCGGCTCCATCAGTACCGCCAACTGGAAAGGCAAAGGCTATTGGGACGTGACCTTCTCCACCCCCAATCTGGTGGATTACTTCAACTGGGACGGCCATCTGGCCAAACCTGACTGGGGCAACGCATCTCAAATCAGCGATGACACCGTGCGCCAGACCGGCATGTATGCAACCACGCGTCTGAATGTCACAGATGAGCTGAAAGTGTTTCTGGGCGGGCGGGTGGTCGACTACACCCTTACGGGTACCACCAATACCTATCGCGAAACAGGACGCTTGATTCCCTATGCGGGCATTACTTATGACCTGACCGATTACCTGACGGCCTATGCCAGCTACACCGATGTATTCATGCCCCAGGAGTTCTACAACCTGGATCGCAACAGCAAAATGCTTGACCCAGACGAGGGTGAAAACTACGAGATCGGCCTCAAGAGCGAGTTCTTCGATGGCCGCCTGAACGCCAGCCTGGCGTACTTTGAGGTCAAGGAAAGCAACCGTCCCATCCCCGACGATGCCTGGAACAACCTGCAACCCACCCCGCCCAACTATGCCTTCAAGGGCACTGCGGCTAAAACCAAGGGCTACGAGCTGGAGATATCCGGCGAGCTGAGCCCGGGCTGGAGCCTGCAGGCCGGTTACACGCACAAGGTGGTACGCGATGACAACGGTAAAAAGATCTCGACCTTCGAACCCGAAGACCAACTGAGCTTCTACACCATCTACAAACTGAAGGGCGACCTCAACAAAGTCTCCGTGGGCGGTGGCGCACGCTGGCAGAGCACGGCCTGGCAAGAGATGTTCAACGGCCCCAAGGACAGGTACGAAGACTTCTCGCAAAAGCCCTACTGGGTGGTGGACCTGATGACCCGTTATCAATTCACGGAAAACCTGTCGACCACGCTCAACGTCAACAACGTGTTCGACAAGTATTACTACACCAATATCGGGTTCTATAACTCGGCGATTTATGGCGAGCCGCGCAACTTTATGCTGACCACTCGCTGGGATTTCTGACACGCATATCCAATTGTGGGAGCGAGCCCGCTCGCGAAGGCCTGCAGAGCTTCGCAAGCAGGGTAGCCCCCACGATTTTGGGGCTTCGCGAGGTGGCCTTTACTCCGGCCTACGCTTGTTGCAGAACCTTTAATGCTGCCGAAGCCAGAAATCCTGAACGGCTCTTTTGCTCAGGATGATGTTTCACATAATCATCGATCCGATTCAGCAAGATTGCGGGCAAGGTGATATTCAGCTTTTCCGCCTTTCCGAGGTATCTGGTGATATCGATATCGACCAATGCCCAGATGCAGCCCTCATACTCGGGGTTGGAAACATGAGCGCTTACAGGGGTTGCAACAGGAATTCTGGCGCAATCCTCTGCCAAAATCTCCAGGTGCCCTTCAATGGCTTCGCGTGCCATGGCCATCGCGTCGTCAAGATCCTCCCCCGCAGAGAAGCACCCAGGGATATCCGGCACGTCTACACCCCAGGCATGTTGTTCATCGCCAGGGCGAATCGCTATTGGGTAAAGCATGTTCAAAACCTCCACAGGGCGGGTTAAAGCAGCCTGCTAGTCAAAGCTGAGCTTGCTTCAAAATACTGTTGATCGTTTTGGTCAGTAAATCTTTCTTCGGATGAGGAATCGTTACCAGCCCCGGCTTCGTCGGGTGCTTGAAGTGGTGATGACTTCCCTTGCTCCGTACCAGATACCAACCGTCAGCTTCTATTGCGGTTATCAGCTGTCGGCTATTCAAATTCGTCATCTCCAATAGTGGTTACTATAACCACCGCATTCATAAAATGTCATCCCCAATCATGGCTCCGGTAGCCTTTGCGCATGGATACCTCCTGACAGATGACCCCACATCATCTGTACCGTGAAAAACCATCCTTTGTCAGCCTACGGAGATGTAACCTCTAATTGCCGGAAGCAAAGTGACGACGATCACTTATTTCAACAATAAAAGCGCTTCCCGGAGCACCTCCCATGCACAGCGGTCCCACTCTTTTGCTGGTGTTGTTTTGCGCCATCGCGCTGATCATTTTCCTTATCGTCAAAGTCCGCGTTCATGCCTTTCTGGCCTTGACCGCTGCGAGCTTTGTGGTGGGAATCGGGTCAGGCATGCCGTTGGTAAAAATTGCTTCGTCGTATGAAGCCGGTGTCGGCGGAACCCTCGGGTTTCTGGCAACGATCATTGGCCTGGGCGGGATTCTGGGCAAGATGCTGGAGGAGTCCGGCGGTGCGGAGCGCATCGCTCAGGCGCTGTTGAACACCCTGGGCAAGGACCGCGCTTCGTGGGCGATGATGCTCGTCGGATTTATCGCAGGCATCCCGGTGTTTTTCGAGGTGGGGTTCGTGCTTCTAATTCCGCTGATTTATGTAGTGGCCAAAGAGACTCGCATCAACCTGCTGTACTTGGGCGTACCTCTGGCGGTGTCGCTGATGGCGGTGCATTGCATGTTGCCGCCACACCCTGCTGCGATGGCGATCACCGGGATGCTGGGCGCCGATGTCGGCAAAGTAATCATGTACGGTCTGATTGTCGCGCTGCCGACCGCGATGATTGCCGGGCCGCTGTGGGTCAAACTGGTGTGCAAGACCGAAGCACCAGCCACTCAGGAAGCTTTTTTGAACGAGCATTGCGATGACAGCAAAACCCGCGACCTGCCAGGCCTAGGCGTCACCCTGCTGACCATCGCCCTGCCGTTGCTGCTGATGGTCGGTAAAAGTTTCGCTGCCAGTCTGCCCCATGAATCCACCGCATTCAGCGTGATTTCGTTTATGGGCACCCCGCTGATCGCACTGTCGATTGCCGTGGTATTCGCTTATTGGGCACTGGGCTTGCGCCGCGGTTTGACCATGGCCGACCTGCTGGCTTACACGCAAAAGAGTTTTCCGCCGCTGGCCAGTATCCTGCTGATCATCGGTGCCGGCGGGGCATTCAATGGCATTCTGATCGACAGTGGCGTGGGTAGCGCGCTGTCCGCCTCGTTGACCCAATTGAATATGAACCCCATCGTGCTGGCCTGGCTGGTGGCCGGTTTGATGCACTTCGCGGTCGGCTCGGCAACAGTGGCCATGATCAGCGCCGCAGGCATGGTATTGCCTATGCTGGGAGCTCACCCGACCGTGAGCAAGGAGATCATCTGCATCGCCATCGGTGCCGGAGCCATGGGCTGGACCCACGTCACGGATTCGGCCTTCTGGGTGGTCAAGGAGTACCTGGGTGTATCCCTGACCGACGCCCTGAAAACCTTTACCACCGCCACCGTACTGGCTTCATCGATCGCGCTGGGGCTGACCCTGCTGCTGTCGCGCTTTGTTTGATTCAAACCGTATATTCAGACTTATCGTTTAAAGGACCCCGCCATGATTTTGGGCAGAACACTTGAAAACTGGTGCGCCAGCTTCCCGCTGATCCGCGAACTGGTCGCGTTGCAAGAAACCACCTGGTTCAACCCCGGGGTGGCACCGGTGGCGCAGGCGCTTGGCGATACAGGCCTGACCAGTGCCGACGTGGCCGATGCCAGCGCACGCCTTGGGCGGTTTGCTGCCTACCTGCGGGTTGCCTTCCCTGAGACAGAGGGCAGTGCTGGCATTATCGAGTCGGACATTCTGCCCCTGACGCATTTGCAGCCGTTGCTCGGCGAACGTTACGGGCAAAGCCTCAATGGCGCGCTGTGGCTCAAGCGCGACAGCCATCTGCCCATCTCCGGCTCGATCAAGGCCCGCGGCGGGATCTATGAAGTGCTCAAGCATGCCGAAGACCTGGCCCTGGCCGGTGGCCTGATTAAGCTCGACGACGACTACGCGCTGCTGCACAGCGACAAGGCCCGGGCCTTTTTTGGCCAGTACAAAATCGCCGTCGGCTCCACCGGCAATCTCGGCATGTCGATCGGCATCATGGGTGCTGCGCTGGGCTTTCAAGTGACCGTGCATATGTCAGCCGATGCCCGGCAATGGAAGAAAGACAAGCTGCGCTCCCACGGCGTTACTGTGGTGGAGTACGAAAGTGATTACAGCGTGGCCGTGGCCCAGGGTCGCCAGCAGGCTGAGTCCGACCCGAGTTGCCATTTTGTCGACGATGAAAACTCGGTCAATCTGTTCCTCGGCTACGCAGTGGCCGGCGAGCGTTTGAAACAGCAGTTCGCGGCGGCGCAAATCACCGTGGATGCCCAGCATCCCCTGTTTGTGTACCTGCCCTGCGGTGTGGGGGGCGCTCCCGGCGGCGTGGCTTTCGGCCTCAAGCTGGCCTTTGGTGATGCAGTGCATTGCATCTTCGCCGAACCGACCCACTCGCCCTGCATGCTGCTGGGTGTGTACACCGGGATGCACGACGAAGTCAGCGTGCAGGATTTCGGCATCGATAACGTCACCGCCGCAGACGGCCTCGCCGTGGGCCGCGCTTCCGGCTTTGTCGGCAAGGCCATGCAGCGCATGCTCGACGGCTTCTACACCGTCAGCGACGAGGAAATGTACAGCCTGCTGGCCCTGATGGAACGCAGTGAAGGCTTGCGCCTTGAGCCTTCCGCACTGGCAGGTGTGCCAGGTATTGCCCGGGTACTGGGCGAGCAGCAAGGCTATCTGGCCCGCGCTGGCCTGAGCCCGCAGGCCATGGCCAACGCCACCCACCTGGTGTGGGCAACGGGAGGAAATATGGTGCCTGCGGCCGAGATGGACGCCTATCTGGCCAAGGGTCGTGAGTTACTGGGCTGACTCAGGCGTAAAGCGGATGTGGCAAGATGGACTCATTGCCACATTCTGCAAGAAGTCGGCCTTTGGCTTGAGGGCAAACTACCGTGCTTAATCTTCCTCCCCGCATCAGCTCACGGCTCAACAGCAGCCAGTTCGCCAACCTTCATACCTTTCTGGTGGCCGCCCGACACCTGAGTTTTGCCCGCGCTGCGCAGGAACTTTGCCTGACCGCCAGCGCCGTAAGCCACCGCATCAGCCGGCTGGAAACGGCGTTGAATATGAAGCTGTTCCAGCGTCTTACCCGCCAGGTCAGCCTGACTGACGAAGGCGAGCGAATTTTCGAAATACTGCAAAGTGCGATGGGGGAATTGTCCGAAGCCCTTGAACGCTCGTCACAGCCAGAAATTGCCGGAGCCATTGCGCTCTATGCCAGGCCATCGGTGGCCCAATGCTGGCTGGTGCCCCGGCTGGCCGACTTTATCGAGCGCTATCCGCTGGTCTCACTGGACCTGCGGGTGGGCAATGACAATGTCGACTTTCGCACACGCAAAATAGATCTGGCCTTGTACTACGCCAACGGCGAATTCCCCGGCCTCACCAGCCAGCGGCTGATGCGCGAATGCATGGCGCCGGTGTGCAGCCCGGAATATGCGCAGCGTCACCGTCTGCACGAAAACCCGCAAAACCTGAGCAACTGCACCACCCTGCACGACTCCCTGGCCTGGGACCATGCCGCCTATGATGCCGAGTGGACCCTGTGGGCCGAACAACACAACCTGCTCGCGGCACTGCCCAAACGTACCCTGACCTTCGACCGTTCGGACCTGTGCGTCACGGCCGCTATGAGCCACGCGGGGATCGCCATCGGGCGCCAGCAACTGGTGCAAAAACGTGTTGATCGCGGCGAACTGGTGCTGCCTTTTGGCGGTTTCAGGCAGTACGGTCACTATGATTATTATCTGGTGCACCCACCGCTCAATGTGGTGCCCAAGCGCTTGCAGGTGTTTATGAACTGGCTGCACATGTGCGCTCAGGAACAGACGATTGAGCAACGGCCAAACTGACCCTGATGGTGGTGTTTGGCGCCTGTACGAACGCTACATGACCACCTGCGTTTTGCACGATCTGACGTACAATCGCCAGCCCCAACCCGGTACCTTCGCTGCTTTGCCGGCCCTTGCGAAAGCGCAGGAACATGGCTTCGCGCTCCTCTGGCGCAATACCCTGCCCCTGGTCGCTGACCTCCAACTGCAAGTGCCCGGCCACCTTGCGCAGGGTCACCTGAACAGTGCCCATGCCGTGGACCAGGGCGTTTTCCAGCAGGTTGCCCAAAGCTTCACGCAACTGATCGGGATTGCCCCGGCATTCGCAACCTGCGGTGATATCCACCTCGATTACCCGAGCACTGGCCTCAAAGAGCGGTAACAGCGCGGCACAGACTTCGCGAGTGAGACGCGAGAGATGGGTGCGCTGCTGCCCGTTATGGCCTTGGGCGGCCTCGCCTTCCTGACGCGCCAGTTCCAGTAGCTGAGTCACCAAACGGCGCATCTGGCGCATTTCCATGTCCAGCGCAGGCCACTCGACCTGCCCTGTGCGCCGGGCTGCTTGCAAGCGCAAATCCAGCACGGTCAACGGCGTGCGCAGTTCATGGGCTGCGTCGGCCACGAAACGCCGTTCGGCAGTGTAGGCCGCAGCCAAACGATCAAGCGCCGTATTGGCCGCAGCCGCCAGGGGCTGGATTTCACTCGGCAGGTTGTCCAGCGGGATACGTTGTTCTGGGTTTGCCGGCCCGATACTGCGCGCCAACTTGGCCGCCACCCGCACCGGACGCAAGGTCCAGTGCAGCAATAAAAGGATCAGACCCAATGACAGCAAACCGATGGGTACCATCATCACCAGGCTCTGGCGCAAGCGGGCCGCCAGCAGGTTGCCAATCACTTCGCGCTCAAGATTATCCTGCTTGGCCACCATCAATATGGCACCTTCGGGCAACTCCACGGGCACGCTGACCACCCGCCCGCTGAAAGCGCTCCAGCGCATCCAGCCCGGGTCCGCACCTGGCTGCTTGAGCCGACGGGGATGTTTGAGGTTTTCGGACTTCCACAACAATCGACCATCGGCCGAATACAACGAATAAGACAGTTCGCCACCGGCATACTGGCGCGGCAGGCTGGCAGGGTCGCTGTCCACCCGAAAACCATCGGCAATCACCTGCGCTTCAATAGTCATTACCCCCCGGCGCAATTCGTCGCGGGTGCCGTACAGGTAAATCGCCAGGTTGCCGAAACCCAGAGCAAAGACCAACAGCAACGCGGTCAACAGGCGCCAGCGCAGGCTGCGTTTAATCATGCCCGATTATCGACGCTGAGCAGGCGATAACCCAAGCCGCGAACCGTTTCGATGCGGCTATGGGCGCCCGCCTCACTGAGCTTGCGGCGCAACCGTGAGACCAGCGCTTCGATGGCGTTGAGGGTCACCGGCTCATTGAAAGCATAAAGTCGCTCTTCGAGTTGCTCCTTGATCACGATACGCGGTGCAATGCGCAGCATTTCTTCCAGCAACATGGCTTCGCGCCGGGCCAGCACCGTTATCCGGGTGTTGCCATCAACGCTCAAGTGCCGGGTTTCAGGTTCGAATGCCAGGTTATTGCAACGCAACAGGGTACTCACACGACTGCCGGGGCGACGCAAGACTGCGCGCAATCGCGCCTCCAGTTCCTGCATGTCGAAGGGTTTGAGAATGTAGTCGTCCGCGCCTGCATTCAACCCGTTGACCCGGCTTTGCAGGGCATCCCGCGCAGTCAGGATGATGCACGGCAAATCGGCATTGGCGCTGTGCTGACGCATGGCCAGCAGTGACATGCCGTCCATGTCCGGCAAGCCAAGATCCAGGATCATCGCGTCATAGCTGCCGACTTCCAGCAAAGCCTGGGCCGTGCGCCCATCTTCGGCGCCATCCACGGCAAATCCGGCCTGCACCAGATGCTCGATCAGCAAACCGCGCAGTGCCCGGTGATCCTCAACAACCAGCACTTTCATTTACTTCAATCCACAAAAAGGTCAGCCACGACGATAAAAAACGGCGCAGGGGGAAATCAACAGGGGCTCGTCAGGTTCCGGTCAGGTTGAGCTGGCAACATTCGCAAACAAGAAACGCAACTGAGACAGCTTATTATTTTCATTTGCGCAATAGCAAGAATCCCAGGAACGCTGTTTATGAACTGCCACCGCCGCAGCACCGTTGCCCCCTCTCCTTTTGCCCGCAAGCCTCTGGCTATTTTTACCGCACTGGTCAGCCTTGGCCTGCCCCTGACGGCAGTTTGCGCCGATGAAGAAGAACAACCTTCCGGGGCAACGGCCAATGCCGCGCCACTGGAGGTCGGCTCAACGGTGGTTACAGCTTCGGGCTTCAGCCAGGACGTGCGCGATGCCCCCGCCAGTATCTCGGTCATCACCCGCGAAGAGCTGGAAAACAAGCAGTTCCGCTCGCTCGCCGATGCGGTACGCAATGTTGAAGGCGTGAGCATCATCGGCGGTGACAAGGGCGAGATTTCCATTCGCGGCATGGAGTCCAGCCACGTCCTGATCCTGATTGACGGTCGTCGCCAGAACACCAGCCAGGTCACGCTCAAGGGCGGCACCTCCGAAGGCCTGGGCATGAACTGGATACCGCCCGTCGAAGCGATTGATCGTATTGAGGTGGTGCGCGGCCCGATGTCCACGCTCTACGGCTCCGAAGCACTGGGCGGGGTGATCAACGTCATCACTCGCAAAGTGGCGCGGCAATGGTCAGGGTCGGTATCCGCGGACCACACCTTCCAGGACAGCTCCAAAGCAGGTGACAGCACGCAACTGGACGGGTACGTGTCCGGTCCGCTGGTCGAAGACCGTCTCGGCATTCAGCTCTGGGGCTACGACAAGCAACGCGACGAGGACAAAATCCTCAACGGCTTCTCCAAATCGACCCGCCACAGCGGCACCGCACGCCTGTGGCTGACCCCTGATGAGCAACAGGAGTTCATGCTCGAAGCCGGCCGCACCGAGCAGGAGTTCTGGAACAACCCGGGCAAAAGCCTGGCGCCTACAGCCGCGAAAAACAACAACCAGTACACCCGCGATACTTATGTTTTGGCCCACACCGGCAACTGGGATTTCGGTACTACCGATATCAGCCTGTATCGCGAAGAAGCGACCCGCGCCAGCGATGTCCAGGCCGGCAATCAGAGCGTCACGCCTGAAGTCACCAACTCGGTATTCGAAAGCAAAATCAGCCTGCCGTTTGACCGCAACGTCTTTGTTGCCGGCGCCCAGTGGAAAAAAGACGAGCTGGAGGCAGACGGTTATTACGCCAGCCCGCAGGGTGCTGGGATTGGCACTTCGATGACAGAAAAATCGCTGTTCGCCGAGAACGAATGGAGCATGACTGACAGCTTCAGCCTGACCACCGGTATTCGCATGGACGACAACGAGTTCTTCGGTCGCCATTGGACACCACGCTTTTACGGCGTATGGCGCCTCAATCCGGACTGGACGCTAAAAGGCGGCGTGGCCAAGGGCTTCAAGTCGCCGACCATCACCCAGACCAACCCCAATATCGGCCTGCCGCAACGCGGTGGTGCTTACACCTGGGGCAACCCGGATTTGAAACCGGAAGAAAGCGAAAACCGCGAAATCGGCCTTTACTACGACGCCGGTGGAAAATTCAGCGGTAATGTCACGCTGTTCGACACCGACTACGAAAACAAGATCGCCAACACCGGCACCCGCCAGCTGTACTACCCGGACGGCAGCCCGGTACCCGCAGACCCGATCACCGGGCGCATCTACAGCACCTATTTCAATATCACCGGTGCCACGGTGCGCGGCATCGAGACCGCTGCCCGTTATCGCTTCAACGACCGGGTGCAGCTCAAGGGCGAGTACACCTACCTGCACTCCAAAGTGTCGAGCGGCGAGGCAACCATTCTAGGCTTTGGCTACCCACTGGCCGAGGGCCAGCCTCTGGTGGCCACGCCCAAGCACTCTGGCAGCGCGACGCTGGACTGGCAAATCATCGACTCGGTTTCCAGCTTCGCCACCGTCAGCTATCGCGGTGAAGAAACCAGCATTGCCTGGGGTCAGGGCGGCGCCGTGTCACAAAGCGAGCAAGCCATCACTACCGTGGATGTGGGCGCCACCTGGCAAGCTACCCAGGATCTGTCCTTGAGCCTGGTCGGCTATAACCTGACCAATCAGGTCAGGGAGCAGGATGTGGACTCCGATTATTCCTATGCCGAAGACGGCCGACGCTTTTGGGTCAAAGCCAACTATACGTTCTGACCCTGAACCGGGCTGCGCGCCCAAGGTATTCATATGAGCGATGCCCTTAATCCTGCGCCGCAGACGGCCTACCGTCTGGCCATTGCCGCACGCACCGTACTGGCCATTTTTGGCAGTTACCTGTTTGCCGCCTTGGCGGCGGCGAGCCTCAGTCTGTTGCTGCCCGGGCCTCGGGCGCAGGCAGTGCTGAGCGCCACCATGCTGGCCTTTGCGCTGTATTGCGCGATGGCAATCTGGGCATTTAGCGCCGCATCTGCAATCCGGGCCTGGCTTGTTGCCTTGGCTTGCTGCGTGCCGCCGGCCCTCCACCTGCTGCTGCGGGAAGTCATGCCATGAAGGCCCTCGGTTTTCGTCAGGCCAACGCCTGGCTGCACACATGGGTCGGGCTGTTACTCGGCTGGTTGCTGTATGCCGTGTTCCTGACCGGTACCCTGAGTTTTTTTCAGGAAGAAATCACGTTCTGGATGAAACCTGAACTGCACGCCTCTGCGCCCGACAACCAGACCGCGCAGCGCCTTGCGCAAGCCATGCAAAGCCTGGCGCCCAACGCGGCGCAATGGACCCTCACCCTGCCCGGCGAACGCAATGCCGGGGCGCAGGCACAGTGGTTCGACATCGGCCAGCCGGTCGTCAAAAGGGGCGGCCAAAGCGTGGCCCTGGATGCGGGCACGGCCGAACCGGTGACCCCGCGGGAAACCCGTGGCGGCGGTTTTCTTTATCGTTTTCACTTTGAGCTGTACGGCATGCCGCGAGTGCTGGCGCGCTGGATCGTCGGTATTGCGACCATGGTGATGCTGGTGGCGATTGTCAGCGGGGTGATCACCCACAAAAAAATCTTTAAGGAGTTCTTCACTTTTCGTCCACGCAAGGGACAACGCTCATGGCTGGACGCGCACAATGCCACTGCAGTGCTGGCCCTGCCGTTTCACTTGATGATCACTTACAGCGGTTTGTTGCTGCTGATGTTTATGTTGATGCCCTGGGGCGTTGAAAGCGCCTATCGCGGTGATACCCAAAAGTTCTTCAACGAAAGCGGCGGACGCGGTGCCCGTACTGCGCCAGCAATGGGTGCAGGCGATCAGCCATTGGGCGAGCAGGTGCCACTGACGGACGTTGCCCCCCTGCTGGCCCAGGCCGAGCAGCGCTGGCCCCGAGGAGTCAGCAGCATCAGCGTGACCCGGCCCGGCACATCGGATGCCGTCATCGAGCTGCGTGAACGCGGTGGCGACAGCCTGATCGACCGGGGCAACAGCGAACGGCTGCGTTTTGACGGTGTGAGTGGTGCTTTGTTGAACAGCCCACCCGCCCCTGCGATCAGCACGCCCAACGCGATCTATAACGTGTTTTCCAGCCTGCACCTGATCCGCTTTGCCGGTGCTCCGCTGCGCTGGTTTTTCTTTATCAGCGGGGTCGTGGGTACGGCAATGATTGCCACCGGGCTGGTGCTATGGGTGGTCAAACGCCTGCCGGAACGGCAGAAACTGGGGCGCACACCCATCGGCCATCGTCTGGTCGAGGTGCTCAATGTCGGCACTGTTGCGGGTCTGCCGCTGGCCATTGCCGCCTATTTTTGGGCTAATCGGTTATTACCCGTGGGCATGACCCAGCGCAGCGCCTGGGAAATTCGCAGCTTCTTTATCATCTGGTTGCTGTGCCTGGTTCATCCACTGCTGCGCAGCCACAAACGAGCCTGGCTTGAACAGCTCTGGGTAGCTGCAGGGTTATTTGCAGCCTTGCCGCTGTTCAGTTTCGGTCTTGCACACAGCCATCTGCTGGCCAGCCTTGCACAGGGCCAATGGTTGCTGGCGGGCATGGACCTGACCTTGCTCGCCAGTGCAGCGCTGCTTGGCTACGCGGCCTGGAAACTCAACCGCCATCAACCGCTGCAACGGCCACAGCGCCAACCGCGTACGGTCAACACCCGACAAGAGAGCGCAGCATGATCTGGATATGCCTGGCGTTGAGTTTCAGTGGTTTCAGCGCACTCAGCCTGAGTACCGAGCGCCATCATGGACAGGTGTTTGCAGACAAAGGCGGCCCGTTCAAGCGCCAGCTATTGCGCCTGCTGGGCTGGCTGCTGCTGGTTGGCGCGGTGATCCCCGGCGTTATCGAACTGGGCCCGTCAGTGGGTATCGCCTTGTGGGCGGCAGTGCTCAGCGTTGCGGCTGGCGGGCTGGTGATATTGCTGACATACCGGCCGCGCCTGATCGTGCCGCTGGCCGTTGCAGGGCCTTCAATGGCATTGGCGGTTTGGGTATTTTAGAACGCGTTATTTGTGCGCGAAGTTTTCTATTTTTACCTGACCATCCGGGAAAGTCGCGATGATTTCCAGCTCGCCACCCATGGCTTGAATGTAATTACGCAACGTACTGATATACATGTCAGTGCGCCGCTCCATTTTGGAAACTGCCGCCTGGTTGATATTCAGCGCTTTGGCCAGTGTCTCCTGGCTCAGCGCCTGAGCTTTGCGCAACTCGTGCAAAGGCATTTCCTGCAAATGCTGATGGTATAAAGCCTGGGTTTGCTCACGCGCCTCTGGGGACATGCGCGCTTCAAGCTCGGCAAATTTTTTAGCCATTTTCCTGGCCCTCTTCAATCAGTGTCTGCAAATGGACTTCGTAGAGAATTTCCGCCAAAGGGACATTCTCTTCATACCATCGGTCGTGACCGGTCTTGTGACCGCCCGTTAACAGCAAGGCACAGCGGCGTGGGTCAAAGGCATAAAGCACCCGGTAGGGGCGACCTCCATGCTGCACGCGTAGTTTGCGAAGGTTACCGTAGCGTGCCCCCTTGATATCGCTGCAATGGGGGAAGCGCAGGGCCGGACCGAGCAGCTCTAGCAATTTGACACTGGCCGCCACGCTGACCTGTTCCTTTTCACTGAGCGTTTCCCACCATAGGCCAAATTCGTCGGTGTACTCAACGTTCCATGTCATGCTCAAAATATTCCACCAAAGGAATATAATCTCAAGGGAATAATCTTAAACACTTCCGATAATGGCCAACTAGTTCTCGGTCCAACCCAAGTGTGAGTGATGGTTTCATCCGGATGCGTTCCTCACGCCGCGGTTAATCGCGGCCAAAAAAAACGCCCCGAACCAGTCGGGGCGTTTTTATTCAGATGTCCAACCTGTTCAACAGGTCGGTAGCATCAGAAAATGCTGATCGGGTAATCAACAAATACACGTACTTCGTTGCCGCCCACGTTGTACTCGCTGGCGTTGTTCGATACGCGCAACCACGAGCCACGCAGACGCACGCTCAGGTCTTTGACCGGGCCGCTTTGTACGACGTACTTGGCCTGGTTGAAGATTTCGCGCTCGGTACCACGGCCACGGTCGGAACCGTCGTCGATGTTGGTGCCGCGCACGTAGGCGATGTTGTAGGTCAGACCCGGAATACCAACGGCACCGAAGTCGAAGCCATAACCCAGCTGCCACGAACGTTCGTCCTTGGCATTGAAGTCGGACCAGTAGGAGTTGGCCAGCAGGATGGTGTTGCCACCGTCGCCCACGCCGCCTGCGTTGCGATAGCCGCCGTACGGGTAGCCGATTTCGCCGGTGCTGCTCTGGTACGCCAGGGTCACCGTGTGCGCGCCGAAAGCGTAGGTGCTTGCCAGGCTCCAGATCTTGTTGTCCTGGCCGTCAACCTTCAGCACGTCACGGGCGTAGTCTTCTTTTACGTGAGTACGGTAGCCGTTGAAATCAAACGTCAGGGACTGTTTGTCTTGCAGCGGGATTGCGTAGGTTACGCCCACGTATTGCTTGTTCAGCTCGTCTTCCATCTCGGAGCCGTACAGGGACGCCGACAGGTTGTCGGTGAACTTGTAGCTACCGCCGAACACGTTGATGCTTTTCAAGTCACCGCTGTCGCGTGCTTCAGCACTTTTACGCGACTCTGCAGTGAAACGACCGACGTTGATTTCCAGACCGTTGATCTCCTTGGAGGTCAACAGGGTACCGGTGAAGCTTTCCGGCATCAGACGCGAATTGTCATACATCAACACCGGCAGCGCAGGCATTTGATCGCCGTACTTGAGCACAGTGTTGGACACGCGAACCTTCACCGCAGCGCCAGCCTTGGCGATGTCGTCAGCCGCTTTACCGCTGGCGCCCTGCTTGAAGAAATCGATACCGCCCGCGCCGCTGTTGCCGCGACCGCCATCCAGACGCAGTGCGTAGATGCCGAAAGCATCCACACCCACACCTACGGTGCCCTGGGTGAAGCCCGAAGTGAATGTGCCGAGGAAACCCTGGCCCCATTCAGCTTTGTCTTGTTGGTGGTTTTTGTAGTCACGGCTGATGTAGGCGTTGCGCGCCAGTACATTGAGGTGGCTGTCTTCTACAAAACCTTTTGCGTCAGCTTGATCGTTAGCCATAGCCTGGGTAGCACTGAGTACGCCCAGAGCGAGAAGACCTATCCGTTTGTTCAACATATTATTTTCCTTATTTCTGAATAGAAGCGCGCTGTGGGGTTCAAGCTGAAACATTGAGTGGTGGTTGCTTCACATAAACAAAAAGACCCGCACGAAGACTGTGTGCAGGTCTTTCGAAAAGTTGGTGTATGGCTTATCGCCACAGGCGTTGGCAGGGATCCTAGCTGCCGTGAAGGCGAGGTGTCAATTTCGTGAAAAATTTGTTAATTGCCAAGGCTTTTCAAAGCTTTGACCGAAGTGTCAGAAATTGTTACTGACAACCATCCAGGCCACAGGCTGGCGCTGAAACGATTGTGTCTGTACCGGTGACGCCAGCGCACTGGCGCAACCAGGCAGCAAAAGCTTCAGGCTTGCCCAAATACGGCCCAAGGTCGATCACCTGATACTGGCCGGACTGCTCCAGTACAACAGTCGGAAAGCCCTGCCCAGCAACCCGGGACAACAATGCCCGGCTGGCCTTGAAGTGGGCCTGCGTTACATCGCCGCTCATCGCAGCGTAAGCGGCGCGGAATGCATCGACATCCAGGCCCATTTCGGTCGCCACTGCCAGCAATACGTCTTTATCGGCAATCCGCCGCCCTTCTGCGTAATGCGCCGTTTGCAGGCGCCCCAACAGCTCCAGGCCGCGCCCGGCCAATTGTTCGGCAACCAGCACGGCGGTGGTCGGCGGCGCCGAATCGAATACTGCCGTGGTGTCGCGCAGCAAGCCTTCGAAGTACCCCTCGCCAAATGGTTGCCCGGTGCATTGGGCAATGCGCTGGTCATGGGGCATCACGTAATCGCGCAGTTGCGCCGACACAGCTCGGCGATGTGCGCCTGCCATCATCCCGCCACCGTGGGCCACGACCGGCAAAATATCGCGCGCGGCGTCGATCAGCGGCTTGGCGCCATAGCACCAGCCGCACAGGGGGTCGTAGATGTAATGCAGGACAGGTGTAGCGGTCATGTAGGGCTCCGGGTCATCACTAAAACAGAACGCCAGCCTAGTCTTGCAGGGCCAGGGGAAAAACATCGGTATGCCTTTTAGTGTGTTGCGCGAACCGGGCGAATCAGGTGCTGTAAGGGCTGCAGGGCAGAGAAACAAACAGAAACATATTTGCAGGGCACGCTATTGGTAATTCTTAACATAAGGCAACAAGAACCATTACCATTCACGCCCTAAAAATATAACGACCCTCTCAACCGCCCGGACACTCCTCAACCATGCTCTCCCCCTGCCGTTTAACACCCTTGAATCTGGGGCTGTGTGCCTTGCTGTACGCCGGATTCAGTAACGCCACCACTGTGCTCCCGGAGCTGTCGATCAGCGCCAGCGAAGCTGAGGCCGATGACCCACGGGTCAAGGATGTCACCACCGCGACTCGCACCTCGACTCCGGCGCGTTATGTGCCGCAAGCCATCGACTCGGTAAAAACCAGCAACGTCCTTGATTACGGCATCAACAGCATCGGCGAAGCCCTGAGCGGGATTCCCAACGTCAGCAGCACTGCCGACACCCGTTTTGACAGCCTGCGCATCCGCGGCTTTGACGCCAGCAACGACTTTTATCTGGACGGTATTCGCGACGACAGCCAATACGTACGCGACCTGCACAATATCGAGCGTATTGAAGTGCTCAAGGGCCCGGCGGCCGTGCTGTATGGCCGTGGCAGCCAGGGCGGGATCATCAACCGCGTCAGCAAGATGCCCCAGTCCGGCCGCCAGTCGAGCATTCAGGCCCAGGGCGGCAGCGAGGATTTGCGCAGCCTGTATGCCGACCTTAGCGCTGACCCGAGTGACACCGTGAGCCTGCGCCTGAACATGGGCAACGAAGACAAAAACAGCTTTCGCGATCACGTCAGCGGTAACCGTCAGCTGTTCGCGCCATCGATAAGCTGGCAAATTACCCCCGACCTGAACTGGCTGGTGCAATACGAATACAACCGCTACAACCGTACCCCGGATCGCGGCATTCCGAGCATCGACGGGCGCCCGGCGGATGTCAGCCGTGGCACCACCTACGGCGGGCAAAACGATTTTATCGACGATAAAGTCCAGAACCTGCGCTCGCGCTTGAGCTATGAACTGAGCGACAACTGGCAACTGCGCCATACCCTGGGCGTGTTCAAGCTCGACAGCCAGTTCGAAAACACCTACCTGACCGGCTACGACCCGAAAATCAACAAGGTGAACCGCCAGAGCTGGCAGCAGGACATGACCACCCGCAATATTTTCAACAACCTCGAAATCGAAGGCGGCTTTGACACCT
Organism: Pseudomonas bubulae; assembly: GCF_900618535.1. Lineage (GTDB taxonomy): Bacteria > Pseudomonadota > Gammaproteobacteria > Pseudomonadales > Pseudomonadaceae > Aquipseudomonas > Aquipseudomonas bubulae. The sequence goes on from NZ_UYJA01000005.1 coordinate 472,853, forward strand.
TTGGCCTGGAGCACCGCCTGCTGACCGGGCTGGAACTCGGCAGCCAGCGCCGCGACCCCAAACTCTACAAAGCCGGGGGCGTACCGCCAGTAGATGTGTACAACCCCGATCGTAGCCTGCGCCCGACCGGGCCGATGGTAATTTCCAGCGACAACCACACCGAAGTCGAGAGCCAGGGCCTGTATGTCCAGGACCAGCTTCGCCTCAACGATCAATGGCAGGTACTGGCCGGCTTGCGTTACGACCGCTTTAACGTCGAGACCACCAACCATCTCAGGCCCTTGATCCCGACCGAAGAACGCCAAAGCCACAGCACCAGCCCGCGCCTTGGCGTGGTCTGGACGCCGCTGCAAAACCACTCGTTCTACGCCTCGTGGACCAAGACCTTCTCACCGGTGGGCGGCGGCCTGATAGGCATCACCCCCGGTGCTGCAGGCAACACCAACGACCTGAGTCCGGAGCTGACCAAGCAAAAGGAAATAGGCGTCAAAAGCGACTGGCTGGATGACCGTCTGAGCACCACCCTGGCGGTGTATGAGCTGGAACTCTACAACCGCCGCACCAAGGACCCGGACGACCCGACCATCACCCTGCTCTCCGGCCTGCAACGCTCACGCGGCATCGAACTGACCGCCAGCGGCAAGCTGGGCGGCAACTGGTACATGCGCGGCGGCGTGGGTGTGCAGGATGCAACGGTGGTCAAGGACAACAACGGGCTTGAGGGCAAACGCATCAATGGCGTGGCCAAGCACAATGGCAGCCTGTTTATTACCTGGAAGCCGGAGATGGGCTGGTACGCCGAAACGGGCCTGACCCTGGTGGGCCAGCGTTATGCCGATAATCAGAACACCGTGGTATTGCCGGGCTACGGGCGCTGGGATGCGTTGGCGGGGTATCGCGAAAAAGACTGGGATGTGAGCGGTGCGCTGACCAACCTGACCGACCGTTACTACTATGCGTCGGCTACCAGTGCGGCGCAGATCATGCCGGGCGAGCCGCGCAGCCTGGTGATGACGGGGACGTACAAGTTCTGAATAAGTACTGACCCTGTGGGAGCGGGCTTGCTCGCGATTGAATCACTGCGGTATGTCAGACAGACCGCAGCGCATTTATCGCGGGCAAGCCCGCTCCCACATCCCTCAGATTTTGTACGGCGCAGGCTGCTGCTGGGTCAGGCAATGGATATTGCCACCACCCAGCAGCAACTCACGACCCGGCACCATCACCACTTCGTGCTGTGGAAAGATCTTTTGCAAGATGGCCTTGGCCTCTGCATCCATAGGGTCATTAAAGCTCGGTGCGATGATGCCACCGTTGACGATCAGAAAGTTCACATAGGAACCGGCCAGACGCTCAGTCGGATTACGGTCCTGGCTGCCAGCCACTTTATCAACACCGTCACACTCTTCCTGGGTCGCATACATCGGCCCCGGGATCGGCATTTTGTGCACCACAAACGGCCGCCCCTTGGCGTCAGTGCTGGTCGCCAACACCTTCATCGCCGCATGGCAGCGCACGTAGTTAGGGTCACGCTCGTCGTCAGTCCAGGCCAGCAATACCTCACCCGGAGCAACGTAGCAGCAGAAGTTATCCACATGGCCGTCGGTTTCGTCGTTGAACAGGCCGTCCGGCAGCCAGATGATCTTGTCCACAGCCAGATGCGAGCGCAGCACGTCTTCGATTTCTTCGCGTGACAGATGCGGGTTGCGGTTGCGGTTCATCAGGCATTCGGCCGTGGTGATCAGCGTGCCTTCACCATCGACGTGGATTGAGCCGCCTTCAAGCACAAAACCTTCGGTGTAGTAACGCGGGCAACGTTCGATTTCCAGTACCTTGCTGCCCACTTGCTGGTCACGGTTCCACGGGAAGTACAAACCACCGTCGAAGCCGCCCCAAGCGTTGAAATCCCAGTTTACGCCGCGCACTTCGCCACTGCGGTTGATCACGAAGGTCGGACCGCTGTCGCGTACCCAGGCATCGTCGCTGGATATTTCGACCACACGAATATTCGGCACATCGAGCTGAGCGCGGGCGTTTTCGTACTGGGCTGCCGACACCCCGACGGTCACCGGTTCAAAACGCGCAATGGCCTTGGCCACAGCCGCGTGCGCCGCCTGTGCCGGCTTGCCGCCCAGGCGCCAGTTGTCCGGACGTTCAGGCCAGATCATCCACGTCTGGGTCTGCGCAGCCCATTCGGCAGGCATGTAAAAGCCGTCAGCGCGCGGCGAACTGTGCAAAGTGGTCATCTGGACTCCTGGAAAACGTCTTGGGTTTTGAGTGCGAAACAAACAGGACAGTGGACGCAGCTCAGCTTTGCGTCAACGGCGAGCACACTTATAGCCGATAAATATCGGCAACAAAAACACTTTATAAGTTTTAACGCGTATTTAAACCGTGAATAAACAGATATTAATCTGCATTTTTATCCCTACCGCTATTTTCCCGACAGCTCCCACTTGCACCCCCCGGCGCATCCCCACAAGCTATACCTCATACGTTTAAGTGCCTTCGGGGAATAAGGGATCACCACATGCGCATTTTAGTCACCGGCGGCGCCGGTTTTATTGGTTCAGCGTTGATCCGTCATCTGATCAAAAATACCGGGCATGAAGTGCTCAACCTCGACAAGCTGACCTACGCCGGTAACCTGGAATCGCTGCAAAGCATTGCCACCGATACCCGCTACGAATTCGTGCAGGCCGATATCGTCGATCAGGCAGCGGTCAGCGCGATCATTGCGCGTTTCCAGCCGCAGGCGATCATGCACCTGGCGGCCGAGTCCCACGTTGACCGCTCCATCGATGGCCCGTCGGACTTTATCCAGACCAATATCGTCGGTACCTACAGCCTGCTGGAAGCCACCCGCGCTTACTGGTTGACCTTGCCTGAGCCGGAAAAAAGCGCATTTCGCTTCCACCATATTTCCACCGACGAAGTGTATGGCGACCTGCACGGCGTCGACGATCTGTTCACCGAGACTACCCCCTACGCGCCAAGCTCGCCGTACTCGGCCAGCAAGGCGGCGTCCGACCATCTGGTCCGCGCCTGGAACCGTACCTACGGTTTGCCGGTGTTGCTGACCAACTGCTCGAACAACTACGGGCCGTTCCACTTCCCGGAAAAACTGATCCCGCTGGTGATCCTCAACGCCCTCGCCGGCAAACCGCTGCCGGTGTATGGCAATGGCCTGCAAGTGCGTGACTGGCTGTTCGTCGAGGATCACGCCCGCGCCCTGCTGAAAGTCGTGACCGAAGGTGTCGTAGGCGAGACCTACAACATCGGCGGGCATAACGAGCAAAAGAACATCGACGTGGTGCGCAGCATCTGCGCCCTGCTCGAAGAACTGGCGCCCGAGCGTCCGGCGGGCGTCGCGCAGTTTGCCGACCTGATCACCTTCGTCCAGGACCGCCCGGGCCACGACCAGCGCTACGCGATCGACGCCGGCAAAATTGAACGCGAGCTGGGCTGGGTGCCCGAAGAAACTTTCGCAACCGGCCTGCGCAAAACCGTGCAGTGGTACCTGGACCATCTGGAGTGGTGCCAGCGCGTGCAAGACGGCAGCTATCAGGGCCAGCGCCTGGGCTTCACCGAGCCCAGGGACCTGATCGCGTGACTGACCTTAAAACGCCGTTGAACATCCTTATCAGCGGCAAAACCGGCCAGGTTGCCGTTGAGTTGCAAAAGCACCTTGCCGGTCTGGGCAACCTGATTGTGCTGGGCCGCGATGTACTCGATCTGAGCCAGCCCGAGCAAATCCGTGCCCAGGTTCGGGCGCACAAGCCGGACTTGATCATCATTGCCGCAGCTCACACTGCCGTGGATCAGGCTGAAAGCGAGCCGGAACTGGCCTTTGCCATCAACGCCACCGCACCGGGTGTGTTTGCTGAAGAAGCGGCGGCCCTGGGCATCCCCTTGATTCACTACTCCACCGACTACGTGTTTGATGGCAGCAAACCTGCGCCCTACACCGAAGACGACGCCACCAACCCGCTCGGCGTATACGGCAAAAGCAAGCTGGCGGGAGAACTGGCCATCGCGGCGAGCGGTGCCCGACACTTGATCCTGCGCACCAGTTGGGTGTACTCGACCCATGGTAAAAACTTCCTGCTGACCATGCAGCGCTTGCTGCAAGAACGCCCGGAATTACGCGTAGTGGCTGACCAGATCGGCGCACCGACCTGGGCCGGCACCATAGCCCGAAGCACGCGGGCATTGATCGAGCGCTGGCAAGCCGGTGAAACCGGGGCATGGGGCACCTACCACCTGACTGCTCAGGGTGAAACTTCGTGGTTTGGCTTTACCCAGGCCATCGCCGCGCACCTGAGCGCCCAGGGCAAGGCCTGCGCGACGCTGGAACCCATTCCTGCCAGCGCCTACCCGACACCCGCAGCACGGCCGCAAAACTCGCGCCTGGATTGCAGCAAGCTGGCCCGCGAATGGCAAGTCACCCAACCCGAATGGACCGCCGCGCTGAGCGATTGCGTGGCCGAGCAACCACGCTAACGCCAATCCCCTTGTGGGAGCGGGCTTGCTCGCGATGACATCACTGCGGTCTGCCTGACAAACCGCGCCGTTTGCATCGCGAGCAAGCCCGCTCCCACAGGGTTCGTTGGGTATACTGCAACGTATTCTTGCAGCGCAGCTCAACGATGATCACCTCTTCCTCAGTTCCTCGCAGACCCCGCTGGCGTAGCCTGGCCTTATTGGCGCTGTGCCTGGCGCCTTTGCTGTGGCCGCTGCAACACCTGGCCGAGCGCTATTACCGCAGCGAACTGGCCGGGCAAAACCGCCAGACGCTCGACCTGTACGTGGCCAACCTGCTGGGCACGCTGCATCGCTATGAGGTGCTGCCGCAGATTCTGGGCCAGTTGCCTGACCTGCGCGAGCTGCTGGCTGACCCGGAAAGCCCGCAAGCCCTGAGTAAAGCCAATCAGTTGCTCAGTGAAATCACCAGCCAGACCGGCGCTGAAGTCATGTACCTGGTGGATGCTCATGGTGACACTATTGCGACGTCGAACTGGAATAAAAGCGATAGTTTTATCGGACGTAACTTTGCCTTCCGCCCCTATTTCAGCGAAGCAATGCAAGGCAAGCTCGGGCGCTTCTTCGGCCAGGGCACGACCTCCGGAAAACGCGGCTACTACTTCGCAGCACCGGTTGAGGTAGACAACCAAAAGCTTGGCGTACTGGTGGTCAAGGTCGACCTCGACCACACCGAGCGACTCTGGGGCAAAACACCGGAACAACTGTTGCTGACCGACAGCAATGGGGTGGTCATTCTCACTTCGCGCCCTGAATGGCGCTTCAGGTCCACCCGTGATCTGTCTGAGGAAGAACGTCAGGCCATTTTCGCCATTCTCCCCTACCCCACCAGCGACCCCAAGCCCCTGGCGCTCGACCCCAGTGCCTGGCTGGTACAGACACAAACCATCGACGAAACCGGCTGGCAGGCGAACATTCTTGCCCCTCGCACATTGATCGACCGCTCGGTGCGCACCGTGCTGGCCATCGGCGGCGCCACCTTGCTGGTGGTCATGCTGTTGATCGGTTTGATGATGCAGCGTCGGCGTCATTACCTGGATCGCATTGCATTTGAAGCCAAGGCCCGCCGCGAGCTGGAAATGCGTGTGGCAGAGCGCACCAGCGACCTTGAAGGGCTAAACCGGCGTCTGCGTGAAGAGGTACTGGAGCGCGAACATGCGCAACAGGAACTGGTGCGCGCCCAGGACGATCTGGTGCAGGCAGGCAAGCTGTCGGCGCTGGGCACCATGTCGGCCAGCATCAGCCACGAACTCAACCAGCCGCTGGCGGCTATCCGCAGTTATGCCGAAAACGCCGAAGTGTTGCTCGACCACCAACGTATCGACGATGCCCGCGGCAACCTCAAGCTGATCAACGAACTGACCGGCCGCATGTCCTCCATCATTGCCCACCTGCGCGCCTTCGCCCGCCGCGATCGCCACGCACCGGAAAGCGTCGCCCTGCAACCGGCGCTGGACGATGCCCTGGCGTTGCTGGCCAAGCGTCGACGCAGCATGGAAGTCGAACTGATCCGTGACTTGCCCGCCGCCACGCTCTGGGTTGAAGCCGGTGAAACACGCCTGCGTCAGGTACTGGGTAACCTGCTGGCCAACGCCCTCGATGCCTTGACCGAAAAAGGCCCGCCCCGGCGCTTGTGGCTAAGTGCCCAATCCACGCCGGAAGGCGTCACTGTGTACATTCGCGACAACGGCCCGGGTTTTTGCATGGAAGCGCTGGGCCGCGCCGGTGAGCCTTTCTATACCACCAAGACCCGTACTCAGGGGCTGGGCCTGGGGCTGGCCATTTGCGACACACTGATCCGCGCCTTTGGTGGCGAATTGTTGTTCGCCAACCACAAAGAAGGCGGCGCCTTAATTACCTTACGCCTGCGCGCAGGTGCGCCAGGTGTGAGCTTGCAAGCTTCAGAGGACTCCAGGTCATGAGCCAGCCCATCGATCCGCACGTTCAGGTCATCCTGATCGATGATGACCCGCATCTGCGCCAGGCTTTGTATCAGACCCTGGACCTGGCCGGGCTCAAGGTGCTGCCACTGGCCGAAGCCAACGGCCTGGCCGAGCGTATCGGCCGGGACTGGCCGGGTGTGGTAGTCAGCGATATCCGCATGCCGGGCATGGACGGTCTTGAGCTGCTGGCGCAACTGCATGGCCAGGACCCGGAACTGCCGGTGCTGCTGATTACCGGTCACGGCGATGTGCCGCTGGCGGTGCAGGCCATGCGTGCAGGTGCCTATGACTTTCTCGAAAAGCCCTTTGCCAGTGACGCCCTGCTCGACAGCGTGCGTCGTGCTCTGGCCTTGCGCGCCCTGGTTATGGACAACCGCAGCCTGCGCCTGGCTCTGAGCGATCGCCAGTTGCTGAGCTCGCGGCTGGTGGGGGTATCACCGGCCATGTTGCGCTTGCGCGAGCAAATCGGCGCTCTGGCCGCCACCAAGGCCGACGTGCTGATCCTCGGCGAGACCGGCTCGGGCAAAGAAGTGGTTGCACGGGCGCTGCATGATTTATCGGCGCGGCGTAACGGCCCGTTTGTGGCGATCAATGCCGGGGCCCTGGCTGAATCCGTGGTTGAGAGCGAACTGTTCGGGCATGAGCCGGGAGCCTTTACCGGCGCGCAGAAGCGGCGCATTGGCAAGTTCGAGTTCGCCAATGGCGGCACCCTGTTCCTCGACGAAATCGAGAGCATGAGCCTGGACGTGCAGGTCAAATTGCTGCGTTTGCTGCAAGAGCGCGTGGTCGAGCGCCTGGGTGGGAACCAGCTGATCCCGCTGGATATACGGGTGATCGCCGCCACCAAGGAAGACCTGCGCCAGGCCGCCGATCAGGGCCGCTTCCGCGCCGACCTGTATTACCGCCTCAACGTAGCGCCCTTGCGCATCGCCCCCCTGCGTGAGCGGGGTGAAGATGTGCTGATGTTGTTCGATTATTTTGCCGGCGAAGCCAGTGTGCGCCATGACCTGACGCCCAACGTGCTGCAACCGGCGCAGCGGGCTTTATTGTTGCGCCACACCTGGCCTGGCAACGTGCGCGAGCTGCAAAACGTCGCCGAGCGCTTTGCCCTGGGCCTTGAATTGGCTCTGGATAACTCCGCTGAAGGCCAGCCAGCAGCGGGCAATGAAGTAGCTGGCGGCTTGAGCGAGCAGGTCGAGCACTTCGAGAAAAGCCTGATCGCCGCCGAGCTTGAACGCACCCACAGCTCCATGCGCAGCCTGGCCGAGGCACTGGGTGTGCCGCGCAAGACCCTGCACGACAAGCTGCGCAAGCACGGGCTGAACTTCGACAGCGCCAGCCATCCACATCCAGATGAACTTGATTAAAGAGGCCGCAGCATGAACCGCGACAGTCGTTATCTGGAGTCAGTTCTTCATCACGACATCCCGCTGACCCGGGAAATGGGTCTCAAGGTACTGGGCTGGCAAGACCGGCAGTTGCGTCTGCAGTTGCCGCTTGAAGCCAATATCAATCACAAGAGCACCATGTTCGGCGGCAGCCTGTACTGCGGCGCAGTGCTGGCGGGCTGGGGCTGGCTGCATTTGAGCCTGCGCGAAGCGGGAATCGAAGACGGGCATATCGTGATTCAGGAAGGTCATATCAGCTACCCGCTGCCCGTGACCGAGGACGCCATTGCGTTATGTGATGCGCCAGATGATGCGCAATGGAACAGGTTTTTGGCCATGTACAAACGCCACGGCCGCGCGCGGCTGACCCTGGAAACGCGGGTAGTCAATGTTCAGGGCGGGGAAGATGCGGTGAGGTTTAGCGGGCAGTACGTGTTGCACCGCTAACTCGATTTTTGTGGGAACGGGTTTGCTCGCGATGGCCGCGGCGCGGTCTGGCTGAAAGACCACAGCGTTTGCATCGCGGGCAAGCCCGCTCCCACAGGGGTGGACTAGCGTTGTGCCAGATCCAGCAATTTTTCACGCCACGGCGCCTGCGCCGGCAACGCCAGAAACGACTGATTGAGCAGCGACTCACGGGCCGGATAACTGAACGGTTCACCATCCAGTTGCAGCACCACACCACCAGCCCCTTCCAGCACACCCTGTGCCGCTGCCGTATCCCACTGCGAAGTCGGCGCCAGGCGTGGATAACAATCAGCCGCTCCTTCAGCCAGCAAACAGAACTTCAAGGAACTGCCCACGCTGACCAACTTCAATTCGCCCAGATGCTCACTCAGCCCGGCCAGCAAGTGCTCCTGCTCAGGGCTGGAATGGCGGCGGCTGGCGACTACGGTCAACGCCTCACCCGCAGGCGGTGTGTTTCGCACGCTGATGGGCACAGGTTCATCACCCTCCGCCCGCCAGGCCCCCAGGCCCGCGCCGCCGTAGTAGCAACGACCGCTGGTGGGCATGGATACCACGCCAAACACCACACGACCCTGCTCGATCAACGCAATGTTGACGGTGAACTCTTCACTGCCGCAAATGAATTCCTTGGTGCCATCCAGCGGGTCAACCAACCACCAGCGCGTCCAACCCGCGCGCACGTCTTGCGCGATATTGGCGTCTTCCTCCGACAGTACCGGAATACTCGGGGCCAGCGCGGTGAGGCCATCAAGCAGGATGTGATGGGCGGCCAGATCAGCGGCCGTGACTGGCGAATCATCGGCCTTGGCACTGACTTCAACGCCCGCTCGCCAGAACGGCAAAATCGCGTCGCCAGCGGCATGGGCCAGTTTGATCACGCCTTCAAGCAAAGGATGGGGCAAGACACTCACGGCTGGAATGCTCCACGCTGGGTCAGCAGATCGCGGGCCAGATACAGCGCGGCCAGGGCACGACCTTCGCTGAACTGCGGGTTAAGCACCAGGCTCGACAGCTCACGCAGGTTGACCCGATCAACGCGCATCGGCTCAGGTTCGTCGCCTTCCAGATGCTCTTCGTAAAGATCGGTAGCCAGGACCACCTGAATTTTTTGACTCATATAGCCGGGGGACAGGGACAGCTCGGTCAAATGCTCGAGCTGGCGAGCACCGAAACCGGCCTCCTCCTTGAGCTCTCGTTCAGCCGCAGCCAACACATCTTCGCCCGGCTCGATCAGGCCCTTGGGCAGCGAAACTTCGTATTCATCAGTGCCGCCGCAATATTCTTCAACCAGAATCGCATGCTCAGCATCGATCATGGCCACAATCATCACTGCGCCATAACCGTTGCCGCGCCCCACCAACCGTTCGTAAGTGCGCTCTACTCCATTGGAGAAGCGCAGTTGCACTTCTTCAACCCGAAACAATCGGCTACTGGCAACAATTTCACGGGCAAGTACGGTGGGTTTTTGGCGCATAGCGGCTCCTCAATATGAACGGGGTACTATACCCCGGCTTTTCCGATTGTCTGTGTCGGAAATTTTTACCTGTGGGAGAAGTTTTGCATGACCGTTTTACCTTGGCGCGACATTGATACCGTGCTGCTCGACATGGACGGCACGCTGCTCGACCTGCACTACGACAACCATTTCTGGCTGGAGCACCTGCCCCAACGCTATGCCGAGCTGCATGGCATCAGCCGGGCGATGGCGGATCTGGAACTGACGCCGCTATTTGAAGGCAACGCGGGCCAGTTGAAATGGTACTGCCTGGATTTCTGGAGCCGCGAGCTGAAGATCCCGGTGCGCGAACTCAAACTCGAAACCGCTCATCTGATTGCCTTGCGCCCCGATGCCGATACTTTTCTGGCAGCCATCAACAAAGCTGGCAAGCGAGTGATCATGATCACCAACGCGCACCGTGATTCGCTGTCGTTGAAAATGGAGCGCATTGAGCTGGCCCCGTATTTCGAGCGGCTTATCAGCTCCCACGACTACGGTTATCCCAAGGAAAGCCCGGCGTTCTGGGATGCCCTGCAAGCAGATATCGGTTTTGACCCAGCCCGCAGCCTGTTTATCGACGATACCCTGCCAATTTTGCGCAGTGCCCGTGATTTTGGGGTGGCTCACTTGCTGGCAGTGAAACAGCCCGACAGCCAAAAAGGCCCGAAAGACACTGCAGAATTTGCTGCGCTGGGGGACTATCGCGAGTTGCTGGAAGGGCTGTGAATCTCTGAACCCGTGGGAGCGAGCCTGCTCGCGAAGTGCATTCGCGAGCAGGCTCGCTCCCACAGGGTAAAACGGTTTACTCAGGAATACGCAGCGTCTGGCCCGGATAGATTTTGTTCGGGTCCTTGAGCAGCGGTTTGTTGGCTTCGAAAATCTTGTTGTACAGATTGGCGTTGCCGTACACCTGCAGCGAAATTGCGCTCAGGGTGTCGCCCTTTTTCACCACGACAAAACGCGAAGCCACAACAGCCGGGCCGGTCACGGTGATCTTGTCTTCAACACTGGCCACGCCTGCGATATTACCCGCCGCCAGGATGATTTTTTCTTTCTCTTCCTGGGTGGCCACTTCACCGCTGACTGTCACTTTGTCGCCTTCCACGGTAGCGGTGATGTTCGGATTGCCCAAGCCCACTTCCTGTACGTGCTTCTTGAGCTCCTCGCCCGCATTGGCGTTGCCCGGTGTCAGCAGGTCGATCAATTTTTCGCCGGCTTCTTTCACAAAGCTGAAAATACTCATACATCACGCTCCTAGGTTGGAAGATCCAGACTCAAGAGCGTAGACCATCTACGCCATGTGCAAGCGCGCTAGAATCGCCCGCTGAATTGCACCCGGAGCGACGATGGACATCAAACAGCTGAAATTCCTCATTGCCCTCGACGAAACCCGACATTTCGGTCAGGCCGCCGCGCGTTGCCATATCACGCAGCCCACCCTGTCCATGCGTTTGCGCAGCCTTGAACAGGAACTGGACTTGCAACTGGTCAATCGCGGACAGCGCTTCGAAAGCTTTACCGCACCTGGCGAGCGGGTGCTGGCCTGGGCCCGTACCGTGTTGGCCGCCTACGACGGTTTGCAGGCCGAAGCCGCTGCCTGTCGCGGTAACCTGATCGGTACTCTGCGCCTGGGCGTGGTGCCGCTGTCGAGTTTTGACCCCCTGCCGCTGTTGCAGCGTCTGCATCAGGAACATCCCGATCTGCGCTTCGAATTGTCAGCACTGAGCTCGGAACAAATCCTTGAGCAACTGGCCAGCAACCGGCTGGACGTGGGTGTCTCCTATCTTGAACGCCTTGACCAGGAACGTTTTGACTCCCTGGCCCTGGGCGAAACCCGCATGGGCCTGCTATACGACCAGCGGTATTTCAACTTCGGTGACCAGCCGCTTAGCTGGGAGGCGCTGACCAGCTTGCCGCTGGGCCTGCTCAGCAGCGGCATGCACTTTCGCCAGTCCATCGACCACAACTTCCACAGCCGGGGGCTTACGCCACAACCCCTGTTGCAAACCGATGCCGTTCATCAACTGTTACAAGCTGTCCACGGCGGGCTTTGTTGCGCGGTGATGCCCCTTGAGGGTGGGCTGGAAGCCCTGACCGACCACCTGCGCCTGCACCCCATAGAAGATGCACGCACCTTGGCCCGCCTGGGTTTGATCATGCGTCGTGAGGCACCGCGCTCAGCGCTGGCCGAAGCCTGTTTCGCGCTTTATCAGAAATCACCAAGCTCTTCTTGATCGACGCCATCTATCAATAGATCAGCACTAGCGATTAGACGCGACACTGTGTCGCGCCTAGGCTTAGAGCTCAATTGATTGTCGGTACTGCCTTATGAACGCCAAGCGCCCTCTGTGCGCGGCGCCTGCTTCTGTCACGCCCGCGCCTGCTGCCAGCCAGAGCTATGACTACGTCAACCTGGACCACAGTGGTGGTGCGCAAACTGCACTGGCCGAAGAGGTCGCCCTGGCGATTGCCTATAACGGCATCAGTCAGGCCGTGATGCTGGTCACACCCACTGACCTTGAGGACTTTATCGTCGGCTTCAGCCTGGGCAGCGGCATCATTCAAGACGCCAGCGAAATCTACGACCTCAAACTGACCGGTGCAGGGTCTGCCCAATACGCTCAGGTCGAAATCGCCAGCCGGGCGTTCTGGAACCTCAAGCAGCAACGCCGCCAACTGGCCGGCACCAGTGGGTGCGGACTGTGTGGGGTGGAAGCGGTGGAACAGGCCTTGCCGGATCTCCAGGTATTGCCCGGCGCGCCTTTGCCACCGGCGCAGTGGCTGGAAGGCCTGCGCCAGCGCATCAGCGACTTTCAACCCTTGGGCCAGCACTGCGGCGCCGTACACGCTGCAGTCTATATGGACGGCCAGGGCCGGCTGCTGCTGGGTCGTGAAGACATCGGCCGGCACAACGCCCTCGATAAATTGATCGGTGCTCTGGTACGCCAGCAAATCGATCTGACGGGTGGCGCAGCAATCGTCACCAGCCGTTGCAGCCTGGAACTGATTCAAAAAGTGCTGCGCGCCGGCATCCAGACCCTGATCAGCCTGTCCTCGCCCACGGGCCTGGCGCTGCAATGGGCGCGGCGGCACAACCTCAACCTTATTCATCTGCCACAAAAAAGCGCGCCCAGGGTCTACAGCCCCGCGCAGGAGAAACAACCGTGAGCACACACCATCAAGCCGACAAAACCCCGACTCCCCGCTACAAGCCCTACAAAGGCCCGGCCGGTGGCTGGGGCGCGCTGATCAGTGTGGCGCAAGCCTGGTTGACCAGCGACAACGCACTGAAAAACCTGCGCATGATGCTCAAAACCAACCAGAACGGCGGCTTCGACTGCCCGGGCTGCGCCTGGGGTGATTCGCCGGAAAGCGGCCTGGTCAAGTTTTGCGAGAACGGCGCCAAGGCAGTGAACTGGGAAGCTACCAAGCGCCGGGTCGATGCGGCGTTTTTCGCCAAGCACAGCGTCAGCGCGCTGCTGGAGCAAAGTGATTACTGGCTCGAATATCAGGGCCGCCTGACCGAGCCCATGAGCTATGACCCGGAAACCGACCGCTACGTCCCCATCAGCTGGGATGCCGCCTTCGCCTTGATCGCCAGGCACTTGCTCAACCTGGCCAGCCCCAACGAAGCCGAGTTCTACACCTCGGGCCGGGCCAGCAACGAAGCGGCGTATTTGTACCAACTGTTTGTGCGCGCGTTTGGCACCAACAACTTCCCGGATTGCTCGAACATGTGCCACGAGGCCAGCGGCGTGGCCCTGGCGCAAAGCATCGGCGTGGGTAAAGGCACCGTGACCTTTGATGATTTCGAGCACGCGGATGCGATTTTTGTATTGGGGCAAAACCCCGGCACCAACCACCCGCGCATGCTCGAACCACTGCGCGAGGCGGTCAAGCGCGGCGCACAGGTAGTGTGCGTCAACCCGCTCAAGGAGCGCGGGCTGGAACGTTTCCAGCACCCGCAGCATCCGTTGGAAATGCTCACCAACGGCGACCGTCCGACCAACACGGCCTACCTGCGCCCGGCACTGGGCGGCGACATGGCGCTGTTGCGCGGCATGGCCAAGTTCCTCCTGCAGTGGGAGCGCGATGCCCAGGCCGCAGGCGAACCGGCCGTGTTCGATCATGCATTTTTGAATGAGCACACTGCGGGCATTCTCGATTACATCTCCAGCCTCGACGACACCTCGTGGGACCATATCGTGGAGCAATCGGGCCTGACCCTTGTTGATATCGAACGCGCCGCACGCATGTACCTCAAGGGCAAGAACGTAATCATGTGCTGGGCGATGGGCATCACCCAGCATCGTCATTCGGTGCAGACCATCCAGGAAATCGCCAACCTGATGCTGTTGCGCGGCAATATCGGCCGTCCCGGCGCCGGCCTGTGCCCGGTACGCGGCCACAGCAACGTACAGGGCGACCGCACGATGGGCATCAACGAACGCCCGCCGGTGGCCTTCCTCGATTCGTTGGAGCGTCGCTTCCAGTTCAAGGTGCCCCGTGAAAACGGCCACAACGTGGTTGAAGCCATCCACGCCATGCTTGAAGGCCGAGCCAAGGTGTTTATCGGCCTGGGCGGCAACTTCGCCCAGGCCACTCCGGACAGCCCGCGCACCGCACAGGCCCTGCGCAATTGCGCCCTGACTGTACAGATCAGCACCAAGCTCAACCGCAGCCACCTGATGCACGGCAAACAAGCGCTGATCCTGCCATGCCTGGGCCGTACCGATATCGACATTCAGGCAGAAGGCCCGCAAGCGGTGACCGTGGAAGACTCGTTCAGCATGGTCCACGCCTCCAATGGCCAGTTGCAGCCACTGTCCAGGCAGATGCGCTCGGAGCCCGCAATCATTGCCGGCATTGCTGCGGCCACACTGGGCACCCACCCGATTGACTGGAACTGGGTCGTCGCTGACTACCGACGCATTCGCGACTTGATTGCCGACACCATTCCCGGTTTCAAGGACTTCAACACGCGCATCGAACACCCGGGCGGCTTCTATTTGGGCAACTCGGCCGGTGCGCGACAGTGGAACACGCCGTCCGGGCGCGCCAACTTCCGCCCCAACGCACTGCCTCAAGACCTGGTAGATGCCCGCACCCGCGCCACAGGCCGGCTGCCCGACCTGATCTTGCAGTCCATGCGCTCTCACGATCAGTACAACACCACTATCTATGGCCTCGATGACCGCTATCGCGGGGTCAAGGGCCAGCGTGATGTGCTGTTCGTCAACGAAGCCGACATCATCCGCCTGGGCTTCAAGCCGGGGCAGAAGGTCGATATCGTTTCGATCTGGGATGACCGGCACGAGCGCAGGGTGAAAAATTTCACCCTGCTGGCGTTTGATATTCCTGCCGGGCAAGCTGCGGCGTACTACCCGGAGGTCAACCCGCTGGTGCCTCTGGAAAGCACGGGCGATGGCAGCCATACGCCTACGTCCAAGTTCGTGGCGATTTGCCTGGAGGCAGCCAGCCCGTCAACGCTGATCATGGCTAAGGCCAGCTGAGCACTTTTTGTTCGTTTGTGGTGGGAGCGGGCTTGCCCGCGATGGCATCTCCGCGGTTTGACCGTCATCCCGCGGTGCCTGAATCGCGGGCAAGCCCGCTCCCACATTCAAGCAGCGCGCCTCTGAACTGCGGCCACAAAAAAGGCCGTTTTCCTACGAAAACGACCTAACCGAACTAGCTAACAGACCCTCGAAAACAGATTAAGTTCCCTAGTAAAAACAACAACTTATAGAATTGTGTACAACTCGTGCTACTCGTCGGATTTCGATTGTCACCAACCGCTTGCAGCCTCAGGATCGCGCCGTCATCTCTTTGAGGCTCATCCATGAAGCTCACCTCGATTCTCTTGTTGTCCCTTGGCCTGGTCAGTGGCGTAGCCTCGGCCGGTGGCACCACCGAAGCCGGTGTAGGCGGCGCATTAGGCGGGGTTCTTGGCGCCGTTGTTGGCCAACAGCTCGGCGGCTCGACCGGTTCTGCGATTGGTGCAGGTGTGGGTGGTGCGGCAGGTAGTGCCGTAGGTGCCGACAAACGCAGCCGTGGTGAAGCCGCCATTGGCGGCGCACTGGGTGCTGCAGGCGGTAACGTGCTGGGCCGCAGTGTCGGCGGCAGCACAGGCGCACTGGTGGGCTCGGCCGCTGGCGGTGGTGCCGGTGGCGCGCTGGGCAACTATATGGGCAATAAAAGCGACAGCGACGATCGCCGCTATCGTGACCGCGATAACCGTCGCTACTACCGCGACGATCATCGCGGCCGTGGCCACGCGTATGGCCATCGCAAAAACAAGCATCGTCACGACTGATGCGTACAACGGGAGCCGAAAGGCTCCCGTTTTTTTTACCTGCGCCTGCTCCGGGCAAATTGTTTCAATGCATTACGCCCGCCTGTTTTGCCCCTGATCATGCAATCTGCATGCACCGAAAAAACCAACCATTTGCAAGCCATTGAAAGATATGGAATTACCTGCAACACAGGGTTGGCACATCCCCTGCAATTACCTGAATGAACGCTGCACTTCCTACCATTCAGGAGCACAACAACAATGATCGGGACAACTGAACACTATCCCGCAGCCCTGCAAGATTCCTCCGGTCAATCCGGTGTTTCCTGGGCCGCCATCTTTGCCGGCGCCGCCACTGCTGCCGTCCTCTCCCTGCTGCTGCTGATGCTAGGGGCGGGGCTTGGGTTTTCTGCGGTTTCTCCGTGGGCCAATGAAGGGGTGGGCGCCAAAGGCCTGGGTATTACCGCCATCGTCTGGCTGGCCGTTACCCAGATCATTGCTTCCGGCATGGGCGGTTATCTGGCCGGTCGTTTGCGGGTCAAATGGACCAACCTGCATGGCGATGAAGCCTACTTTCGCGACACCGCCCATGGTTTTCTGGCATGGGCCGTGGCCACGCTGGTAACCGCTACCCTGGTTGCAGGCTCGGTCAGCAGCGTGATCGGCAGCGGCGTTCAAGCCGGGGCCAGCGTAGCTTCAGGCGCCGCAACGGCGATCAGCAGTGCAGCCGGCAGTGCCGCAGCCAACAATGGCGACAAAGGTTCGGACTATTTTATCGACAGCCTGTTTCGCGATGACCGCGGCACCGCTGTCAGCGAAGACGCAGCCCATGGCACCGTGGCCCGCATCTTCGCCCACAGCCTGGCCAATGACGGCCAATTGAGCAGTGAAGACCGTACCTACCTGGCCCAAATCATCGCCCAGCGCACCAACCTCAGCCAACCTGAAGCCGAACAACGGGTCGACCAGGTCTACGCCAAGGCCCATCAGGCTGTTGAAGAAGCCAAGGTAAAAGCCAAGGAAGCCGCTGATACCGCTGCCAAGGTCGCCGCCTGGTCCACCTTGTGGATGTTTATCACACTGCTGATCGGCGCTTTCTTTGCCAGCCTGTGCGCCACCTTCGGCGGCCGTCGCCGCGATGCCGTGACGTATCTGACCCCCACCATCACAACCCCGCTGGTTTAACCCGGGCTATTCGTTGACTGGAGAATAAAATGCGCTCACTTCTGCTGTTTTTCCTCGGTATTCCAATTCCGATCATTATTCTGATTGCGTTGTTTGTTCACTGATAACAGTGCGCAAACCCAGCCGACGGCCTTCCTTGAGAAGGCCGTTTTGTTTTCCGGGATTCAGACCGGCAGGCAGGTGGTGGACTTGATCTCGGACAACGCCACAATCGAATTCACCTCTTGAATGCCCGGCACCATCGACAGTTTCTCAAAGAAAAACCGCTCGTAGGCTTCGATATCAGCCGTCACGATACGCAGCAGAAAATCTACCGCTCCCATCAGCACATAGCATTCCAGCACTTCGGGGAAACCGCGGATCGCGTCAGTAAACTCGGTGAAGTTTGAGCGACCGTGTGCATTGAGTTTGATCTCGGCAAAAATTTGCGTATTGAGGCCGATTTTCTTGCGATCGAGCAAGGTGACCTGGCCACGAATGATGCCCTCGTCCTTCATCTTCTGGATCCGCCGCCAGCAGGGCGATTGCGAAAGCCCCACCTTCTCCGCGATCTGCGCGCTGGACAGCGAAGCGTCCTCTTGCAGCAGCGCCAATATGCGTCGGTCGTAAGCATCCAGCTCGCTTTGCATAAAAATACCCATTAATGAATAAGCTGAGACTTGTTCGAGTCTATTTATCGTCAATTCAAAACATCTTAGATAAAAAAATTCTCCCGCGACGTGTAAATATTTCTCCAGTCTGAACAGGAGCCATTGCATGCCGCATCTTGAAGTCATTACCCACGCCCCTCGCCCCGACGTATGGGCCAGCAATGCAGCCCCTTGCCAGGTGCTTTTCCGTATCCAGGCCGAAGCCGATGCCGACGTGCTGTGCCGGGTGCTCAATCTGTTTGCCCTGCAGCAACTGATCCCGCAGCAAGTGGATGTGGTACGTGACGGGGACACCTTGAGCATTGACATCCGCAGTCACGAACAGAGCTGGCACCGTGCCAGGATCATCGGCGAAAAACTGCGCAGCCTGATCAGCGTCTTCGACATGCAGCTGCAACCCGTGCAGGCCGCCAAGGACCCGGCAATGCAAGCTTGCGGGTAATAGTTCGCAACCATTGGTGGCAGGCGGGCCAACACGGCGCAACTAGGCTTTATCAGGTACATGGCCAGACAAGGACCTGTCTGCGCCGATGCCTCAAGGAGCCGTTATGCGCATCACCCCGTCCCATGACCGGTGGCTGAACCTCAACAATCTGTTATCCGCGCTGTTGGCGCAAAATCGTATCCAGCAAAGCTGCGCCACGCAGGCAATGGTACGCAGTCGCGAAGCGTCCAGTGCCACCCTCCACCCCCTGGTATTTCTTGCGCAGCAACAATTCTGCGATCCCGATCGGGGAGGCAGGATTCTCGATCTTGAAACCCTCACTGCCTGGCTCGCCAACCATGCAGGGCAACCCTACCTGCGCCTTGATCCGCTCAAGGTCGATGTCGCCACCGTGACCGGAGCAATGTCCTTTGCCTTCGCCCAGCGGCATGGAATCATCGCGGTGGCGGCCGATGCCTCAGCCATCACAGTTGCCAACACCCAGCCCTGGGTCAGCAGTTGGGAGGCCGATTTGCGCCAGTCGCTCAAGCGCCCTATCAGACGTGTCATTGCCAACCCCCTGGAAATCCAGCGCCTCAACATAGAGTTTTTCCAGCTGGCCAAATCGGTCACTGGGGCTGTACTCAACGATCAGAAGACCAGCCCGCCGGCCAATTTCGAACAACTGCTGACCTTGGGCGCAGGCGAGCGGGAACCGGATGCCAACGATGCGCACATCGTCAATATCGTCGACTGGCTGTTTCAGTACGCCTTTGAACAACGCGCCAGCGATGTCCACCTGGAGCCCCGCCGTGAGCAGGGTTGCGTGCGCTTTCGGATCGACGGCGTGCTGCATGATGTTTACCACTTCCCGCCACAGGTAACGATGGCCGTTGTCAGTCGCCTCAAGAGCCTGGGCCGGATGAATGTTGCCGAAAAACGCAAACCCCAGGACGGCCGGATAAAAACCCGCCTGCCCCAGGGTGCTGAAGTGGAACTGAGGCTCGCCACCCTGCCCACCGCCTTTGGCGAAAAAATGGTGATGCGTATTTTTGACCCGCAGGTCCTGCTCAAAGATTTCGACCAGTTGGGCCTCTCCCCGAACGACTTGCAACGCTGGCAGCACATGACCACCCGGCCCAACGGCATTATTTTGATCACCGGCCCCACCGGCTCGGGTAAAACCAGCACCCTGTATGCAACGCTCAAGCAACTGGCCACCCCCAAAATCAACCTGTGCACCCTCGAAGACCCCATCGAAATGATCGAGCCGGCGTTCAATCAAATGCAGGTTCAGACCAACATTGACCTGACCTTCGCCAACGGTGTGCGGGCGCTGCTGCGCCAGGACCCGGATATCATCATGCTCGGTGAGATACGTGATCTGGAAACCGCCGAAGTGGCTATTCAGGCTGCACTCACCGGGCATCTGGTGCTCTCGACCCTGCATACCAACGACGCTCCCGGCGCCATCAGCCGCCTGCAAGAACTCGGGGTTGCCCCCTATCTGATAAAGGCCACATTGCTGGGTGTCATGGCCCAGCG
This sequence comes from Pseudomonas bubulae, assembly GCF_900618535.1. Classification (GTDB taxonomy): domain Bacteria; phylum Pseudomonadota; class Gammaproteobacteria; order Pseudomonadales; family Pseudomonadaceae; genus Aquipseudomonas; species Aquipseudomonas bubulae. Next base: position 492,788 of record NZ_UYJA01000005.1, read on the forward strand.
ACTGGTCAGAACCTTGTGCCCGGAGTGCAAGACCGAACATCCGCCGGCTCCCGACGAATGGCAGGATTTTGCCCCGGCCTGGGCCGGGGCAGCACCGGACACAATCTGCCGGGCCGTTGGTTGTGCGCAGTGCCGCGAAACCGGTTACACCGGGAGGGTCGGTGTTTACGAAGTCATGGTCATAAGCGAAAAACTCAGGGGGCTGATTGGCCGCGAAACCGACCTCAACGCCATTCGTCGCCAGGCGGGCGCACAAGGAATGCTCAGCCTCAGGCTTGCTGCGGCCCTAAAAGTTGCAGACGGGGTGACCTCACTGCAAGAAGCACTGCGAGTCACCCCGCATGCTTGAGTTGTTTTGACTAAAATCCAGGGAGTTGGACAATTTTCTAGATCGCTACGCTTCACGCTCGTTTGTTTCTTACACCTCAAAAACAAGGAATGGTTATGCAAGTGGGTACTGTGATCCTGTTATTTGTCGCCCTGGCCATTGCCGTGCTCTTTATGGGCTTCAAGGTGGTGCCGCAAGGTTATCAATGGACGGTGGAACGCTTCGGGCGATACACCAATACCCTCAAGCCGGGCCTGAACATCATCATCCCGGTGATGGATCGTATCGGACGCAAGATCAACGTCATGGAAAGCGTGCTGGATATCCCCCCACAAGAAGTGATTACCGCCGATAACGCCACGGTACAAATCGATGCCGTGTGTTTCTTCCAGGTGGTCAACACGGCGCAAGCCGCCTATGAGGTCAACAACCTCGAGCATGCCATTCGCAACCTGCTGCAAACCAACATCCGCACCGTGCTGGGTTCCATGGAGCTGGATGCCATGCTCAGTCAGCGTGACGGCATCAATGAAAAACTGTTGCGCACAGTCGATGAAGCAACGGCACCGTGGGGCATCAAAATCACCCGTATCGAGATCAAGGACATCAGCCCGCCGGCCGACCTGATGGCCGCCATGTCCGGGCAAATGAAAGCCGAACGTATCAAGCGTGCGCAAATTCTTGAAGCTGAAGGGCTAAGGGCCGCAGCAATCCTCACCGCCGAAGGCAAAAAACAGGCACAGATCCTCGAAGCCGAAGGGGGCCGCCAGGCAGCGTTCCTCGAAGCCGAAGCCCGCGAACGCCAGGCCGAAGCCGAAGCCCGCGCCACACAAGTGGTGTCGGAAGCCATTGCCTCAGGCAACGTGCAGGCGATCAACTATTTTGTAGCACAAAAATATATCGATGCGCTGGGCAAACTGGCCTCTGCCAACAACAGCAAGGTCATCCTCATGCCGCTGGAAGCCAGCCAGGTGATCGGCGCCGTGGGAGGCATCAGCGAAATCGTCAAAGCCACCTTTGATACCAGGAAGGCCTGATACATGTGGGAGTTTCTGCAAGACCTGAACTTCTGGGACTGGCTGGCTCTTGGCACGGTACTGCTGATTCTGGAGGTATTCGGCGCCGGTGGTTATCTGCTGTGGGTGGGCCTTGCTGCCCTGATTGTGGGCGGCTTGACGTTCCTGGCCCCGGAGCTGCCCTGGACACTGCAATTGCCGCTGTTTGGCGTGCTGGCGATCCTCACGGCGGTATTCTGGTGGCGGCGCCAACGTGGCACTGGGGAGAGTGGCGAACAGCCGAACCTGAACCGCCGCGGTCATGAGCTGATCGGCCGTACTTTTATCGTGCAACAGGCGATTGTCGAAGGGCGGGGCAAAATCAAGGTAGGGGACAGCGTATGGATGGCAGTAGGGCCTGACGCTCCGGTGGGAACATCGGTACGCGTAACCGAACAAAACGGAGCCGTGTTGAGCGTAGAAATTGTGCCGTAAGGTTACGGAACTCCTGCGCACTATTGGCAATCAAATACTATAGCTAATCTATCCGGAGTCACCGTCATGCGTCTCAAATATGCTGTTGCCGCTATCGCCTTGCTGTCCCTGCCTGTTGGTTCGGCCATGGCCGACAGCTTCTGGCGTAATGTGCTGTCTTCCGGCGCAACCACCGGGTCCACTTACCTGACCTTCAAAAAAGACCGCAAAGTCATCGCAGCTCAAGATGACGCCGGCAGTTTTGTCGCCAGTAACGGATCAATTCGTGGCCCGTACCTGGAGTCGGCCATGCAACAAGTGCGCGCCGATAACCCGAACCTGAAAGTCAGCGATATGGACCTGGCTAACGCGATTCTGGTTAAAAACGCCACGGCTGAGTAAACACCTCCATCTGTGGATTCTCTGTTGCAGGTCAAGCCTTATTGTGGGAGCGAACCTGCTCGCGAACGACCTTCGCGAGCAGGCTCGCTCCCACAGTTGCAGTTTTCCTGTAGCAGCTGCCGAAAGCAGCTGCTACGCAATACGGCCCTTGCTCATTCAGCCGCCATACAGAATTTTCACCAGCTGTGAGTGATCCTGCGGGTATGATCTTGAGCGCTATGCTGTTGCTCTTTGGTTACTCAAATTCACTCACATCGGACGTCATGCCTCTATGAGCTCGCTGCCTTTCCTGCCGTTTTCCAAACCCACCATTGATGAAGCCACCATTGCTGCCGTGGGCGACGTGTTGCGCTCGGGCTGGATCACCAGCGGGCCCAAGGTGCAGGCATTCGAAGCACAATTGTCCGAGTATTTTGGCGGGCGCCCGGTGCGCACTTTCAACTCCGGCACTTGCACCATGGAAATCGCTCTGCGCATTGCCGGAATCGGAGCCGGCGATGAAGTCATCACCACGCCTATTTCATGGGTCGCTACTGCCAATGTGATTATCGAAGTCGGTGCCACGCCGGTGTTTGCCGATATCGACCCGGTAACCCGCAATATCGATCTTAACAAGCTCGAAGCAGCCATTACCCCGCGCACCAAGGCCATCATTCCGGTGTACCTGTCGGGCCTGCCAGTGGACATGGACGCGCTCTACGCAATTGCCAAAAAGCATAACCTGCGCGTGGTTGAAGATGCGGCCCAGGCCCTGGGCTCCAGCTGGCAAGGTGAGCGCATTGGCGCACGCGGCGATTTCGTTTCTTTCAGTTTTCAGGCCAACAAGAACATCACCTCATCCGAAGGTGGTTGCCTGGTACTGAACAATGAAGAAGAAGCGCGGCTGGCCGAAAAATACCGCCTGCAAGGCGTTACCCGTACCGGTTTCGACGGCCTGGATGTCGACGTGCTGGGTGGCAAGTTCAATATGACCGACATTGCGGCTGCGATTGGTCTGGGCCAGTTCGCCCATATCGAAACCATCACCGCCCATCGTCGGGCGCTGGCCAAGCATTACTTTGAGTGCTTCGGGTCGGATTTTGAAGCGGAATACGGCGCGCAACTGCCGGTGGCGGATTTCAACAACACCAACTGGCATCTGTTCCAGCTCGTGCTGCCTGAGCGCAAGGATGGTCAACCGGCGCGGGCGACCTTTATGAAAGAAATGCAGGCATTGGGCGTGGGCATCGGTTACCACTACCCGCCAATTCACTTGCTCAGCCTGTACCGCGCGCAGGGCTTTAAAGAAGGGATGTTCCCGGTGGCCGAACGTGTCGGGCGCCTGATCGTATCATTGCCGATGTTTACGGCGATGACCAAGGCCGATGTAGAGCGTTCGGTGGCAGCGGTGAAAGCAGTTCTGCATAACGCCTGACCTCCCTGTGGGAGCGAGCCTGCTCGCAAAGCTTGTTCGCGAGCAGGCTCGCTCCCACAGTTGAGAATCTTTTGCTCGTTACTCGCCGATGGCAGCCTTGTAGCCGGCAGCGTCCAGCAGTTTTTCCAGCTCGGCGGTGTTGCTTGGCTTGAGCTTGAAAATCCAGCTGGTGTACGGCTCGCTGTTCAGCGACTCAGGGCTGTCAGCCAGCGCTTCATTGACGGCAATCACTTCGCCCGACACCGGCGAGTAGATGTCGGAAGCGGCTTTTACCGACTCCACAACACCCGCGGTATCGCCAGCAGCGAACACTTTGCCAACTTCAGCCAGCTCAACAAACACCACATCCCCCAAGGCTTCCTGAGCGTGATCGCTGATGCCTACGGTTACCGTGCCATCTGCTTCCAGACGGGCCCACTCGTGACTTTCAGCAAAGCGCAACTCGGCAGGGATCAGGCTCATATTCAGTGTCCTCAAGTATAAATGTCAGCGGCATGCACTCTGTGCACGCCCGCCAGTAAACGTTAGATCAAGGCTTTGCCAAGACGAACAAAAGTCGGTTTGACTACGCGAACCGGGTACCACTTGCCACGAATCTCAACCTCGGCACGGTCAGCCGTTGCCATCGGAACTCGCGCCAGAGCGATCGATTTGCTTAGCGTGGGAGAGAAACTACCACTGGTGATCTCTCCTTCGCCAACATTGGCGATGCGAACCACCTGATGGGCGCGCAAAACACCCCGCTCTTCAAGCACCAAACCCACCAGTTTGAGCTGCACGCCACCGGCCTTTTCGGCCTCCAGCGCTTCGCGCCCCACGAACTTGCGTGAAGCAGGCTCCCAGGCAATGGTCCAGGCCATATTGGCGCAAAGGGGGGACACCGACAGGTGGATATCCTGCCCGTAGAGGTTCATGCCGGCTTCCAGGCGCAAGGTGTCGCGGGCGCCAAGGCCGATCGGTGAAATACCGGCGCCGACCAGATCGTTGAAAAAAGCCGGGGCCTGATCGGCCGGAAGCACGATTTCAAGGCCGTCTTCGCCGGTGTAGCCGGTGCGGGCAATAAACCAGTCGCCACAGCTCTGCCCTTCAAAGGGCTTGAGCTGCTGGATCAGTTGGGCACGGGCCTGGCTCACCAGTTCGGCGACCTTATGTCGCGCCTGTGGCCCCTGAATGGCCAGCAGGGCCAACTCTGGACGCTCCTGCAGTTGCACGTCATAGCCCTTAAGCTGAGCCTGCATCCAGGCCAGATCCTGATCGCGAGTGGCGGCGTTGACGATAAGCCGATAACCGCCAGGCATCAGGTAGACGATCATGTCGTCGACCACGCCGCCCTGCTCGTTGAGCATGGCGCTGTACAAGGCGCGACCGGGGGTGTTCAGTCGTTCGACATCGTTGGCCAGCAAATACTGCAACCATTGCTTGGCCTGAAGCCCGGTGATGTCGATCACGGTCATATGCGAGACATCAAAAACCCCACAGTCGCGGCGCACCTCATGGTGCTCCTCAACCTGCGAGCCGTAATGCAAAGGCATATCCCAACCGCCAAAATCGACCATCTTCGCGCCTAGGGCGAGATGCAGGTCATACAGAGGCGTACGCTGTCCCATGGGTTTCTCCTTCCGGGCTTGGCGAAGGTGCGGACAGGCTGCGGAGCATTTCAAGCCAAACAAGCGGCTTTTTTACATCACGCAGAAACCTGGCCTGACAGACAGACCGCACCGAATGCCGCGCATTGTAGCCGCATGCAGGAGGACTGACACCTAACCGATGCGATGGGCCGAGCGTCGAATCAAACCGATGACCGGTAACAAACCGACCAGTACCAGGGTCAAGGCCGGCAGCGAAGCCCGCGCCCACTCACCCTCGCTGGTCATCTCGAAGATGCGTACGGCCAGCGTATCCCAGCCAAACGGGCGCATCAGCAAGGTCGCCGGCATCTCCTTGAGCACATCAACAAACACCAGCAGCGCAGCGCTCAAGGTGCCCGGCAGCAGTAATGGCAGATACACCTTGAAAAACAGTCGCGGGCCACTGACGCCCAAACTGCGGGCGGCTTCGGGCAAAGAGGGACGAATCCGCGCCAGGCTGTTTTCCAGCGGCCCATAGGCCACGGCAATAAATCGCACCAGATACGCCAGCAACAGGGCCGACAGGCTGCCCAGCAGCAACGGTTTGCCCGCACCGCCCAGCCACCCCGAAACAGGGATCACCAGTTCGCGGTCCAGATAACTGAACGCCAGCATGATCGACACCGCCAGCACCGAACCCGGCAAGGCATAGCCCAGGTTCGCCAGGCTGACCCCGGCACGGATAGCGGGGGTTGGCGCCTGGCGTCGGGCAAAGGCCAGCACCAGCGCCACGCTGACGGTAATCAGCGCCGCCATTGCCCCCAGATACAGGGTATGCACGATCAAACCGACATAACGCTCGTCCAGATCAAAGCGCCCGCGCTGCCAGAACCACACCACCAGTTGCAACATCGGGATCACGAATGCACAGGCAAACACCAGCAGACACCAGCCACTGGCCAGCCATGCCTTGGGCCCGCTCAGGTGGTAAAGGGCAGTGACCCGTGGTCGCTCGTTGCTGGCACGGCTGGCCCCCCTGGCGCGGCGCTCGCCGTAGAGCACCAGCATGACCACCAGCAACAGCAAACTGGCCAGTTGTGCTGCCGTCGACAGACTGAAAAAACCGTACCAGGTCTTGTAAATAGCCGTGGTGAAGGTGTCGAAGTTGAACACCGACACAGCACCGAAATCAGCCAGGGTTTCCATCAAGGCCAGCGCTACGCCGGCACCAATTGCCGGGCGCGCCATCGGCAATGCCACGCGCCAGAATGCCTGCCACGGGCTTTGCCCCAGCACCCGTGCCGCTTCCATCAGGCCTTTGCCCTGGGCCAGAAACGCCGTGCGCGCCAGCAGGTAGACATAGGGGTAGAACACCAGAATCAGCACGGTGATCACCCCCCCGGTTGAGCGCACCCGAGGCAGCCGCAAGCCCATGCCGAACCACTCGCGCAGCAGGGTCTGTATGGGCCCGGCGAAGTCCAGCAAGCCCACAAACACAAACGCCAGCACATAGGCGGGAATCGCAAACGGCAGCATCAACGCCCAGTCCAGCCAGCGCCTGCCAGGGAACTCACAGAGGCTGGTCAACCAGGCCAGGCTTACGCCCAACAGCGTGACGCCGATGCCCACACCGACGATCAGTGTAAGGGTGTTGCCCAGCAGGCGCGGCATCTGCGTGTCCCACAAGTGGCTCCAGATCTGGGCATCAATGCTTTGCCAGGACAGCAGCAACACGCTCAGCGGCAGCAGCACCAGGGCAGCAATGACAAAAACCAGCGGGTACCAGCGACGTTGGGCAGGATGGGCCACGAAAAACTCTCGGAGGTGGATGGGACGACGTGAAAACAAATGTGGGAGCGGGCTTGCTCGCGATGCAAACACCGCAGTTTCCAATGAAACCCCGGCGATGCTATCGCGAGCAAGCCCGCTCCCACAGGTATTACTTCAGATTTTGATCAGTTCCAGCCAGCACGGTCCATCATGCGGATCGCTTCAGCCTGGCGCTTGCCTGCCACTTCAACCGGCAGTGCATCGGCCTTGAAGCTACCCCAGCTCGCCACTTCCGCCGAAGGTGGAACGCTTGGGTTGGCCGGAAATTCCTGGTTTACGCCAGCGAAAATCGATTGGGCTTCAGGGGTGGTCATCCACTCCACCAATGCCTTGGCCGCTTCAGGATGCGGCGCGTACTTGGTCAGGCCAATACCCGACAAGTTGACGTGAACGCCACGATCCGCCTGGTTGGGCCAGAACAGCTTCACCGCCAGATCGGGCTTCTGCTTGTGCAGGCGACCGTAGTAGTAAGTGTTGACGATGCCCACGTCACATTGCCCGGCGTTGATGGCTTCAAGCACGGCGATGTCATCCGAGAACACGTCTGTGGACAGGTTGTTGACCCAGCCCTTGAGGATTTCTTCGGTTTTCTCGGCGCCATTCACTTCGATCATGGTGGCGGTCAGCGACTGGTTGTAAACCTTCTTGGCAGTGCGCAGACACAAGCGACCTTCCCAGTTCTTGTCGGCCAAAGCCTCATAGGTCGACAGTTCTTCTGGTTTAACCCGGTCCGTCGAATAGGCGATAGTCCGTGCGCGCAGGCTCAGACCAGTCCACTCGTGAGAAGAAGAGCGATATTGCGGCGGGATATTTTTGTCGATCACCTCGGAGGTGAACGGTTGCAGGATGCCCATTTGCTCAGCTTGCCAAAGGTTACCGGCATCCACGGTTAGCAACAGATCGGCGGTGGCGTTTTGCCCCTCGGCCTTGATGCGCTGCATCAGCGGCGCTTCCTTGTCGGTGATGAACTTGACCTTGACCCCGGTTTTCGCGGTGTAGGCATCAAATACCGGTTTGATCAGTTCGTCGATACGCGAGGAGTAAACCACCACCTCATCGGCAGCAGAAACACCGCTCGCAAAAACGGTCAGGGCCAGGGCAGTCAGTAGACGCTTGCGTGCCAACATGAGGGGCGGTCTCTCTTAATGCGAATCGGGCGTAAATGGTAGTGAATCACATTTGCCATCTCAACCTAACTCGCCCCGGAGGAGTTACCAGATGTTACGGCCTGGCCAACGGCGGCAGGTCGCCACTCAGGCCCAGTGCCTGACGCACAAACAAGGCCTTGGCCTCGGGCATTTTATCCACCCATTTCAAACCGGTGTTGCGCAACAGGCGGGCGGTCAGGGAGTCGGCCTGGAACAAGCGTTCAAAGCCCTCCATCGCCGCCATCAGCGCCAGGTTGTGGGGCATGCGCCGCCGCTCGAAACGGCTCAGCACACGCACATCCGCCAAACGTTCCCCACGGTCCACCGCGTGCATCAGCACATCGGCCAGCACTGCTGCATCTAGGAAGCCCAGGTTCACGCCCTGCCCGGCCAGCGGGTGGATGGTGTGCGCCGCATCACCGATCAACGCCAGGCCTTCGGCGACATAGCGTTTGGCATGGCGCTGGCGCAGTGGCACGCATACCCGTGGATCGGCACTCAGCACACTGCCAAGACGACCTTCAAAAGCCAGCTCCAGCTCACGACTGAACGCTGCGTCATCCAGCGTCATCAGGTATTGGGCTTGTTCGGGGGTGGTCGACCATACGATCGAGCACCAGTCCTGCTGACCGTCACGCTCGAGCGGCAAGAATGCCAGCGGCCCTTGGTCGGTAAAACGCTGCCAGGCGGTCTGCTGGTGCGGTTCTGCACACCGTACGCTGGTGACGATAGCGTGGTGCTGGTAATCCCACTCACGGGTTTCACAGCCGGTGAGGCGACGTACGGCCGAGTTGGCGCCATCAGCGGCAATCACCAGCGGCGCCCGCAAGGTGCGGCCATCGGCCAGGGTCAGCAGCCAGTCGTCGCCGGAACGGCGCATCTGCTCCAGGCGTGAATTGGCCAGCATTTCAATACAACTGCCCTGCAGGCACTCCAGCAGTGCGTCCTGCACCACACGGTTCTCGACGATATGGCCCAGCACGTCCGCATGCACGCTGGCTGCCGAAAAGTGGATCTGCCCGGTGCCACTGCCATCCCACACGTGCATATGCGAGTACGGGCTGGCACGGCGGTGGATGATGCCGTCCCAGGCGCCCAGACGCTGCAAAATGCGCTGGCTGGCCGCCGACAGGGCACTGACCCGAGGCTCGAACGGCGCTTCGCTGGCAAACGGCTTGACGCTCAGCGGGCCACCGTCGAGCAGCAGGATTTTCAGCCCGCTGTCCTTGAGCGCCAGCGCCAGTGCGCTTCCGACCATTCCGGCCCCAACAATCAGCAGATCTGCGCGCATTTCCATGCTTTAAGCCTGTCTCGCTAGCGGCGTACGCCGCACCTGAAAAAATGGATCGACACGGGGCAAGCTCGCCCCGGTAGTCATCAACTGTCTGCGCGGGTGCCCAGGCCCATTGCCTGACGGGCAAACCAGCGCTTGGCCGGTGGCAACAGGTCAAGGCCTAGAAGGCCCAGGTTGCGACCAAAGGACACCAGTGGCTGCTCACTGCCAAACACCCGCGTCACCTTGTCGGAGAAGCCGATGGTCAGTTGCTGGTCGAGTTGCTGCGCCTGTTGATAACTCAGCAGGGTGGCGAAATCCCCGGGTTGCTTGTCACTGCCCAACAAGGCATCGGCCAGCGCCCGGGCATCGCGCAGGGACAGGTTGAAACCCTGTCCGGCAATCGGGTGCAGGCTGTGGGCCGCATTGCCCAGCACCGCCAGATGAGGACGTACCTGCTCCTGCGCTTCAATCAGCGTCAAAGGATACAGGTGCCGCGCGCCCACTTGTTTGAGGGTGCCCAGACGATAGCCAAATACGCCCTGCAACTCGCTGAGAAAGCTGCGCTCATCCAGGGCTGCCAGACGCTGCGCGTCCATCCCCAAACGCGTCCACACCAGCGCGCAGCGGTTGTCAGGCAATGGCAGCAGAGCCATCGGGCCTTCTTCGGTAAAACGTTCGAACGCCATGCCAGCATGGGGCTGGCTCGGCGTGATATTGGCTATCAGCGCGCTCTGGTTGTAGGGCTGCTGACGCACATGGATGCCCAGTTTCTCGCGCAACCCCGAACGCCCACCATCAGCCAGGACGGCGAGATCGCAGTCCAGCGTGGTTTCGTCGTTGAGGGTCAGGCGATAGCCATCATCCAGCGGTTGCATGTGGATAACTTCAGCCGGGCAACGCCAGCTGATCACGTCCGGGTCCAGGCTTTTCCACAGGCACTGGCCCAGCCAGGCGTTTTCGACCACATACCCCAGCGCCGGAACGCCTTCTTCACTGGCCGACAAGCGAGCCGTCGAGAAGCGCCCGCGGTCGGATACATGAATATCCTTGATCGGCTCACCGCGTTCAGAAATAGCCTGCCACAGGCCCAAGTGTTCATAGATCAGCCGGGCACCATAGCTGAGCGCCGAAGAGCGGGCATCGTAGCTTGGCTGATAGGCGTTGCCGGGGGCGAACGGCTCGATCAATACGATTTTCCAGCCACGGGCCCTGGCCCCGGCCTGCAACGCCAGCGCCAGGCTCGCCCCCACCAGACCGCCACCGATGATGGCCAGATTGACGCGGCTCATGCCGCGCCTGCCATCAACGCTTCGATCTCGGCGACAGTTTTTGGCACGTCGCCCGTCAGGATTTCACAGCCATGTTTGGTGACCACTACGTCGTCCTCGATTCGCACGCCGATGCCGCGCCATTTTTTCGCGACATCGAGGTTGCCGGGGCTGATATAGATACCCGGCTCGACGGTCAGGGTCATGCCCGCCTCCAGCACGCGCCACTCACCCTCGACCTTGTATTCACCCACGTCATGCACATCGAGCCCAAGCCAGTGGCCAGCACGGTGCATGTAAAACGGCTTGTAGGCCTCGCTGGCGATCAGTTCGTCAACGTCACCCTGCAATAGCCCCAACTCCACCAGCCCGGCGGTAATTACCCGGACTGTGGCTTCATGGGCCTGATTCCAGTGTTTATCAGGGGCAATTTCGGTAAATGCCGCCTCTTGTGCAGCCAGAACCAGCTCGTAGATCGCTTTCTGTTCCGCTGAAAAACGGCCGTTGACCGGGAACGTACGGCTTATATCGCTGGCGTAGCAGTCGATCTCGCAGCCAGCATCAATCAACACCAGATCGCCGCTTTTGAGCAGTGCATCATTCTCCTGGTAATGCAGGATGCAGCTGTTATCGCCAGAGGCGACGATCGAGCCATAGGCTGGCATTTTTGCCCCGCTTTTACGAAATTCGTAATCCAGCTCTGCCTCCAGGCTGTACTCATGCAAACCGGCGCGGCTGGCCTGCATTGCACGCACATGGGCGCGAGCCGAAATTTGCGCCGCATGGCGCATGACCTTGAGCTCTGCCGCCGATTTATACAGGCGCATGTCATGCAGCAGATGATCCAGAGCAACGAATTCGTTGGGCGGCTGGGCACCGAGGCTGGCCTTGGAGCGGATCGCGTTGATCCACTCCATCAGATTGCGATCGAATTCGGGATTGCCGCCCATCGCCGAATACACCCGGCTGCGGCCTTCGATCAGGCCCGGCAGGATGTCGTCGATATCGGTAATCGGGAACGCGTCGTCAGCACCGAAGTCGCGAATTGCGCCTTCCTGCCCGGCCCGCAGGCCGTCCCACAATTCACGCTCGGCGTTGCGCTCGCGACAAAACAGCACGTACTCGCCATGTGCCCGGCCCGGAATCAGGACGATCACGGCCGCAGGCTCGGGAAAGCCGCTCAGGTACTGGAAATTGCTGTCCTGGCGGTAAACATGTTCGACATCGCGATTGCGAATGGCCACCGCCGCAGCGGGCAGGATCGCAATGCTGTTGGGCTCCATCTGCGCCATGAGTGCCTTGCGGCGACGTGCGTATTCCGATTTCGGGATATGGATCATGGGCAGACGGTTTCCCTCTTGTCGATCAATCAGTGCAGCGAAGGCTTGGCTGGCGCGGCGTCAGCAGTTTTTTTGGTTTCGGTGAACAGCAACAGCGGCGCGACGCGCAGGTATTCCATCACTTCCATATAGTCGCTTTCGCCGTCTTCAGACTCTTCCAGGGCATCTTGCACCTGAGCGATGGCGGCCAGGTCGCGCAGCACTTCGTTGGCTTCATCGCTCAGCGAATAGGCGCGGCGGGTCAGACCGAAACCGGACAGGAAACCCTGGCACCACTGGCCCAGGGCAGCAGCGCGCTCGGTCAATGGTGCGTCGTCGGTCGGCAGCAACAGCACGACGGTCATGTCGTCACTGGTCAGCTCGCCCTTGACCATCTCTTGCAATCCGATCAAGGCATTGCGTACGTTGTCTTGTGGCTCACCAGCCAACAGTTCGGCAGCTTCGACCAGCCAGGCGTCGGCATCGAAACCGGCACCGGCACAGCTGCGACCCAGCAGGTGGCCATGCAGTTCGGCAGGCGAGACGGAGTGGCCGTTGGCGGTCAGCAGGGTTACAAAGGCTTGATACGGGGAATTCTGAATAGGCATGGTCAGCTAGGCGCCAAGCGGCGCTATGTCTAGAATGGAGGGCTTGTATCCTAGCATCGGCAGCCGTGCCAGACCATCGAGGCGTCAACTCGTTTGACAGTCACCGCCCATCAGAAAATACACAGTAGGACACAATGGAAGACACCGACCTGCATGCACTGATGGCTAGACTCGAGTTGCTGATTAGCCGAGTCGAGCAACTTAACCGTCAAAACGCACTCTTAACTGCTCAGGAAAAGACTTGGCGCGAGGAACGCGCGCACCTCATTGAAAAAAACGAAATCGCCAGAAACAAGGTGGAATCGATGATTTCGCGCCTCAAAGCCCTGGAGCAAGACTCATGAGTTCAAGCAGTAGCGTCACCGTGCACATCCTCGATAAAGAGTATTCGATCATGTGCCCCCAGGAAGAACGCAGCAACCTGGTGAGCGCCGCCCGCTACCTGGACGGCAAAATGCGCGAAATTCGCAGCAGCGGCAAAGTCATTGGCGCCGACCGTATCGCCGTAATGGCTGCACTGAATATTACCCATGATCTGCTGCACAAGCAGGAAGTCGCCGAAGTTCAGACCAGCAGCACTACCCGAGAACAGGTACGCGACCTGCTCGATCGCGTTGATCTGGTGCTGGCCACTGATCCGAACGAACGCCAAAGCTGATTCAAATCGTTACTTTGGGGTATACTCGCGCCACTCCCTGGAGTATTCGCCAGTTAGCGATGTCCCTGAGCCGATTCGCACTACCCTGGAGCTTGCACGTTGGGCCGGTGTGCATGTCCGCTAGACGGAAAGCCTTAAGGTCTACTGCAACTTCCACCTTGAACTTTCGGGTTCAAGGGCCAAGCCGACAGCGGTACGTCGGGGAGCCTGATTTCCTAGCGCAATGCCAGCCAACTGCTGGCATTGGCTTGCACGAGCCACCACCCGGTGTCTCGATCCTGAACAGCACGCCATATGAACGAACCTGCGCCGCCTTCCCGCCCGCAACTTCGCCGAATCCTGCGCAAAGCCCGCCGCGACCTGTCGTCCTGCGAGCAACGCCAGGCAGCCCGTGGCCTGTACCGGCAACTGGCGCAACACCCGCTGTTTCGCCGCGCCAAACACATTTCGCTGTACCTGCCCACTGACGGTGAAATCGATCCGCGCCTGCTGCTGCGCGAAGCTCAGCGTCGGGGCAAAATCACCTACCTGCCGGTTCTCAGTGCCTGGCCGAAAACTAAAATGGTCTTTCAGCGGGTCGCCCCCGGCGAAAAGCTGATCCCCAACCGTTTCCGCATTCTTGAACCCCGTATCAACCGCGCACGCCAACGCAAGGTCTGGGCGCTGGACCTGGTGCTGCTACCACTGGTGGGGTTTGATGCGACGGGGGGACGGCTGGGCATGGGCGGCGGTTTTTATGACCGCAGCCTGGCCTATCAGGCAAGACGCCAAAGCTGGCGCAAGCCGACACTGTTGGGGCTGGCCCACGAATGTCAGAAAGTGGCGTGCCTGGACCAAGCCAGTTGGGATGTCCCTTTGCAGGGCACGGTCTCGGACAGACAGTGGTACGTCGCCCACTGACAATCAAGGCATCACTGACAAAGCGATGCCCAGGAATCAGTTTTTAGCGTTTGAAGGGTTGTACTTGCTGTTGCGCCAGCTCAATCGGCGCGTCTGTCGAATTTGACCAGAGACTTTGCGCGTAGCCTGTTGTAACCACACCCAAACCGAACAAAATAACCAGCATCCACAGTAAATCCGGTTTGCGTTTCATCGATTGCCCTCCTTCAGGCAAATCAACACGATGACAGCAACGGTTTTTGTTATAGGCCGTGCAGCAGCGTCAAGCTTAAAAGGCGGGCATTTTGCGGCAACACGCACACGCAAGCAAACGCTGACGTCAACCGACTGTCGGTTTAGCAAAATGTTGCCGGACAAAATAATCACAGCATGTTTCTGGAGTATAGAAGATGGCTTATTGGCTGATGAAATCCGAGCCTGACGAATTTTCGATCAAGGATTTGCAAAAGCTCGGCGAAGCTCGCTGGGACGGTGTGCGCAACTATCAGGCGCGCAATTTCATGCGAGCCATGGCGGTGGGTGACCTGTTCTTTTTCTACCACTCCAGTTGCCCCGAGCCAGGGATTGCCGGAGTAGGCCGAATCGTCCAGGCCGCTTATCCGGACCCGACGGCCCTGGACCCTGAAAGTCATTACTTCGACCCCAAGGCCAGCGTCGAGAAAAACCCGTGGAGCGCACTGCAGGTCGCCCATGAGCAGACCTTTCCCCGGGTGATCAAACTCGACTACCTCAAACAGCAAAGCGCCCTGGCCGAAATGCCGCTGGTGCAAAAAGGCAGCCGCCTCTCGGTGATGCCCGTAACGGGTGAGCAATGGGCTGTGGTGATGGGGTTGCTGTAAAGCGAATCGCTGTGGGAGAGGGCTTGGTGTGGGAGCGGGCTTGCTCTCGATTCAGACGGTGTGGTTTATCAGGTGATCCGCAGCGATCCCGTCGCGAGCAAGCCCGCTCCTACAACACTCTCGCTCTGCACCTGACAAGCAGCATCCGATTTTAGCGTCTACGCTCTGGACTTCCTTTGACTGGCATCAAGTCGCAATCGGCTTGAAACCGTCAAACTAGAGCGCTCTGTGACACAGGATGTTGGCATGTCTAGCAATCACCGTATTTCCCATTATTTCGTTATCCCTTTGGCTGTCTTGCTGATCGCAGCAGGCGGGTTCGGTTATTGGAAATCCCAGCACGACCGCCTCCCCGAAGGCATCAGCATGGGCAACGGCCGCCTCGAAGCCACAGAAGTGCAAATCGCAGCAAAAATCCCCGGGCGTCTGGCTGAAGTGCTGGTTGACGAAGGCGACCGGGTAACCCAGGGCCAACTGCTGGCCCGCATGGACACCCGCACCCTGGAAGCCAGTCGTGCGCAAGCTGAAGCCGAAGTGCTGCGCGCCCGCCAGACCCTGGCCGCCAACGAAGCCAACGTGCAACTGCGCCAGAGCGAAAAACTGCTGGCCAGCCAGGAACTCAAGCGCTTTCGCCAACTGTCCCAGCGCGGTTTTGCCAGCGGTCAGCAACTGGATCAGCAACAAGCCCGATTCGACACCAGCAACGCAGCAGTAGTCGCCGCCCAGGCCCAGGTAGCGGCTGCCAAGGCCGCGATTGGCTCATCCCAGGCTCAGGTCGCACAGCTGACCAGCGAAATTGACGACAGCAGCCTGCGCGCACCGATCAACGGCGTGATCCAGCTGCGCCTGGCCGAACCTGGCGAAGTCCTCGGCTCGGGCGGCCGGGTATTTATGATGATCGACCCCGGCGACCAGTACATGAACCTGTACATGCCCGCTTCGGTGGTCGGCAAATTGACTGTGGGTTCTGAGGCACGCATCGTGCTCGACGCCCTGCCAGACCGGGCGCTGCCGGCCAAAATCACTTTTGTCGCAGCCAAATCCCAGTTCACCCCCAAAGAAGTTGAAACCCGCGACGAGCGACAAAAACTGGTATTCCGGGTAAAGCTGCGCCTCACCGACCCGGGTGCCGTGCCCCAGGCCAAACCGGGCATGCCGGGTGCCGGTTATGTGCGAACCGCCGATGTACCATGGCCGGCTAATCTGCAATGAATGATCTGGCGCTAAACGCCAGTGGCATCAGCCACAGGTACGGCAGCCAGCAGGCGCTGCTGGACATCACGTTCAGCCTGCCCAAAGGCACGCGCTGCGGGTTGATCGGCCCTGATGGTGCGGGCAAGTCGAGCCTGCTGGGGCTGATTGCCGGGGTCAAGAAGCTCCAGGAGGGCACCCTTGAGGTGCTCGGCGGCCCGATTGATAACCGCCGGCATCGCAACACCCTGTACCCGCTGATCGCGTTTATGCCCCAGGGCCTGGGTGGCAACCTTTACCCGGAACTGTCGATCAGCGAAAACATCCGCTTTTTCGGCACCCTGTTTGGCCTGTCGAAAGACGACTGCGAGCAACGCATGGCCGAACTGCTCAAGGCCACCGACCTTGAGCGTTTTGCCGAGCGCCCGGCGGGCAAGCTCTCGGGCGGCATGAAACAAAAACTTGGGCTGTGCTGCGCATTGATTCACGAGCCCGACCTGCTGATCCTCGACGAGCCCACCACAGGTGTCGACCCGCTGTCACGCCGACGCTTCTGGGAGCTGGTGGAAGATGTGCGCCGCCAGCGCCCGCAACTGACGCTGCTGGTGGCGACGGCCTACATGGAAGAGGCCGAGCAGTTCGAACACTGCCTGATGCTTGATCGCGGCAAGTTGATTGCCACCGGTCTGAGCCAGGAACTGGCGGCAGTCACCACAACCGGCAAGCTCGACGAGGCCTTCACCCACTATCAGGGTGACAGCGGCCACAGCAGCGAGCCACTGGTGATTCCGCCGCGCACCAGCGACAACAGTGATATCGCCATTGAAGCCCACGACCTGACCCTGAAATTCGGCGATTTCACCGCAGTGAACAACGTCAGCTTTGCCATTGGCCGGGGCGAAATTTTTGGCTTTTTGGGCTCTAACGGTTGCGGCAAAACCACTACCATGAAGGTCCTCACCGGGTTGATGCCGGCCACC
The DNA here is from genome assembly GCF_900618535.1 of Pseudomonas bubulae. Taxonomy (GTDB): domain Bacteria; phylum Pseudomonadota; class Gammaproteobacteria; order Pseudomonadales; family Pseudomonadaceae; genus Aquipseudomonas; species Aquipseudomonas bubulae. The sequence goes on from NZ_UYJA01000005.1 coordinate 509,986, forward strand.
GAAGGCAGCGCCAAATTGCTGGGCAACCCGGTGAACGCCAAGGATCTGGCCACCCGCAAGCGCGTGGGTTTCATGTCGCAAAGCTTCTCGCTGTACGGCGAGTTGAGCGTGCGCCAAAACCTGGTGCTGCACGCACAACTGTTTGACTTGCCCAAGGCCGAAAGCGAGCCGCGTATCGAAGAATTGATCGAGCGTTTCGATCTCGGCGACGTGGCCACACAACAGTCCGGCGAGTTGCCCCTGGGTTTGCGCCAGCGCCTGTCTCTGGCGGTGGCTGTGCTGCATCGCCCGGAAGTGTTGATCCTCGATGAGCCCACTTCCGGCGTGGACCCGGCCGCCCGCGATGATTTCTGGCGCTTGCTGATCGAGTTGTCCCGCGAGCAAGGGGTGACCATCTTCCTGTCCACACACTTTATGAACGAAGCCCAGCGCTGCGACCGTATCTCGTTGATGCACGCCGGCAAGGTGCTGGCCTGCGACACGCCCGATGCGCTACAACACCAGTTCCACGGCGATACGCTGGAAGCGGCGTTTGTCACCTGCCTGGAACAGGCCCAGAACGACCAGGACGCCAGCGCGGCCTCTTCTCCCGAGCCTGTCGCCACGCCTGCGGTCAATTCGCCGCCACCGGTCAGCAAAAGGGGTTTCAGCCTGACCCGGCTGATTGCCGTGGCCAGTCGCGAATCCAAAGAGTTGCTGCGCGACAAGGTGCGCATGGCCTTTGCCTTGCTGGGCGCGCTGTTCATGATGGTGATTTTTGGCTACGGCATTTCGCTGGACGTGGAAAACCTCGCCTTCGCCGTCTACGACCAGGATCAGAGCCCGCAAAGCCGCGCCTATCTCGAGGCATTCCGTGGCTCGCGGTATTTCGAAGAACACACGCCGATCCGCAGTGCAGATGAGTTGCACAAACGCCTGCAACGCTCGGAAATAAAAATTGCCCTGGAAATCCCCCCGGGGTTTGGCCGGGATTTGTATGCCGGGCGCCAGCCTACGGTTGCCGCATGGCTTGATGGCGGCATGCCATTTCGCGCCGAAACCAGCCGCAGTTATGTGCAGGCCGTGCATCAGGCCAACCTGGAACAATTGGCCACATTGAGTAGCCAGGCACAAAACCGGCAAGCCTCAGTCAAACTGGAAACCCGTTTCCGCTACAACCAGGATGTGATCAGCGTCAATGCCATCGGCCCCGGCGTGATGGCGCTAATCCTGGCGTTTATCCCGGCCATGCTGACCGCGCTGGGCATTGTGCGAGAAAAAGAGCTGGGCTCCATCACCAACTTCTACGCCACACCCCTGACACGCCTTGAATTCCTGCTGGGCAAACAGGCGCCTTATCTGGCGGTGAGCCTGGTCAACCTGGCGTTGCTGGTGGCCATGAACCGCTGGCTGTTTGGCGTACCGTTCAAGGGCAGCGGCTTGACCCTGGCGCTGGGCGGGCTGCTGTATGTACTGTCGACCACCAGCATGGGCCTGCTGATTTCCGCCTTCACCCGCACCCAGATCGCCGCGATCCTGGGCACCATGATCATCACCAGCCTGCCGACCATTCAGTTTTCCGGGTTGCTGGTGCCGCGCTCCTCACTCGAAGGAGCCTCGGCGGTAATGGGCATGCTGTTCCCGGCCGGGCATTTCCTTGATATCGCAGTAGGCACCTTCACCAAAGCGCTCGACCTGCGCCAACTGTGGCCGCAATGCCTGGCATTGTTCGGCTTTTTTGTGGCGTTTACCGGGTTGAGCCTGATCATGCTCAAGAAGCAGGAGGTTTGATGCACAAGTTCTCGCACATCCTGCGCCTTGGCCTTAAAGAACTGACCAGCCTGCGCCATGACAGCGTGCTGCTGATGTTCTTGCTCTATGCCTTTACCGTGGCGATTTATATGCCAGCATCGAGCTCGATCATCGGCGTGCACAACGCCAGCGTTGCCATCATTGATGAAGACCATAGCCCTCTGTCACGCAAGCTCAGTGAGTCGCTGCTGCCCCCGGAGTTCAAAACCCCACAAGCCTTGCCTTATGACCAGCTCGATCAGGCCATGGATAACGGCCAATACACCTTTGTGATCAATGTACCGGCCAACTTCCAGGCCGACTTGCTGGCAGGCCGCCAACCCGGCCTGCAGGTCAACGTCGATGCCACCGCCATGAGTCAGGCCTTTATGGGCGCAGGGTATATCGGGCAGATTTTCCAGCGTGAGCTGCTCAACTATGCCGGCCAGGGTGACGCAGCGGCGAAAGCCCCGGCCTTGATCTCCAGCCGGGCATTGTTCAACGCCAATCTGGAAGGCGGATGGTTTTTGGCGGTGATACAGATCGTTAACAACATTACCATCCTGGCCATTGTGCTGACGGGCACCGCGTTGCTGCGCGAGCGCGAACACGGCACCCTCGACCATTTGCTGGTACTGCCGCTGACGGCGCTGGAAATCATGCTGGCAAAAATCTGGAGCAACATGCTGGTGGTGGTGCTGTGCACCTGGGTGTCGCTGGAAGTCATCGTGAAATGGGCGCTGGGCGTGCCACTGTCGGGGTCGCTGACCCTGTTTTTGCTGGTTACCGCGCTGTACCTGTTTGCCAGTACCGCACTGGGGATATTCCTTGCGACCCTGGCCCGCTCAACACCGCAGTTCGGTTTGCTGGCCATCCCGGTGATCATCCCGATGCTCTTGCTCTCGGGCGGCAGTACGCCGCTGGACAGCATGCCTGTGTGGTTGCAATGGGTGATGCAGTGCTCGCCGTCGACCCACTTTGTAAGCCTGAGCGCGGCGATACTGTTTCGCGGTGCGGGTGTGAACGTAGTGTGGCCAGACTTGCTGGCCCTGGCCGGCATCGGCCTGATGTTCTTCGCCATTGCCCTGGCGCGGTTTCGCAAGAGTCTGGCGTCGTAACCACGGGCACGGGTTATGTGGGAGCGGGCTTGCTCGCGACAGCTTCACCTCGACGCACCTGAAGCACCGAGGCGCTTGCATCGCGAGCAGGCCTGCTCCCACACAAAGGCCAAGCCCGTAGCTGCGCCTTTACTGAACGATCAAATTGTTGAACAACAGATCGTCCACCATCGGCTTGCCGGTTTCATCGCTCATCACCTGCCGGATCTGCTTCAAGGCTTCCTGGCGCAGCTTCTCCTTGGCCTCGACACTGCCCAGGGTTTCGCTGGTCTGCTGGGTAAACAACCCCACCAGTTGATTACGAATCAACGGGTCATTGGCTTTGACCGCCCTGGCTGCATCGGCACCCGTCACGCGCAAGGAAATATCAGCCTTGTACACCTTGAGCCTGGAACTGCCATCCAGACCGTAGTTACCCACAAATGGCGGGCTAAGACTGATGTAGCTGACCTTGTCGCCACCTTCCTGCGCCTCTTCCCCGACCGCCGCCATCGGCAAAGCCAGGGCCAGCATCAACATGATCCACGCTTTCACAATTCGCTCCTTCATTCGGTGTGGAGGCAAGCATACGGGGCTGCTTGAGGGCCTATCTAGCGTTATCGGCCAGCGGGTGACTTACTTGTGCCTGTGGTTGCCATCAGCAGTTTCTGAACGCTCGCGGGCAACATGTCCACAAATGGACGACTGCCTATGCGCCGGCAGGTCTTGACCACCTTTTCCACATCCCTCGATAGCTCGTACATGGCAGTCGATAGCTGGTCGCGTGAATACAGCCCGTCCTCAAACCCTTCAATCAACCGGTTGCGGGTTTGCCTGAACAGCGTCAACTCAGCCAGAGGCAGGTCGACCCCGCGACGAATATAGCCCCTGATTTCCCGGTTTAACTTCAGGCAGGTGAAACTGTTGATATCTGGCGCAGGTTCGCCAGCCCACGCAGTAAACGCCACAAACCCCAGCACAAGCTTCATAGCCTTCCCCCGGCGGCGCACCCCCATAGGGCTGCAAAGGGGAAATTCTATTGATGTGCAGGCCAATAGCTCAGTCCTGGAGCTCCGATTCCAGCGTGGGATTGCTCCTATTGAACTTGCATTTAAACCCTACGAAAACATTTGTTGCCGCTGTATTCGCCGAGCCTGTGGATAGTTTTCAGATAGACCCGAGCAGCGAAGCCAGCCTGTATGGGGTTTTATACCCAAGCGACATGTTCATAAGCGAAAATCGCATGTGGGATTTTTCCTTCAGCTCTAAAGGGCAAGGCCTGTCATTTTCAGTAACGAAAATGTAACGTTCGGCACCGCCGATATAACAAGAAATTTGGAGCTCTTGAATGTTTGCTTTTTTCCGACCTGCCGTACACCAGGCGCCTCTGCCTGAAGAAAAAATAGACAGCACTTACCGACGACTTCGCTGGCAAATCTTTGCCGGTATCTTTTTTGGCTATGCGGGTTACTACCTGCTGCGCAAAAACTTCTCTCTGGCCATGCCCTACTTGATCGATGAGGGCTACACCCGAGGTCAACTGGGTGTAGCAATGTCAGCGATTGCCATTGCCTACGGCTTATCCAAGTTCCTCATGGGGCTGGTGTCCGACCGCTCTAACCCGCGCTTCTTTTTACCCTTTGGCTTGATGATCTCAGCGGGAGTGATGTTCATTTTCGGTTTCGCACCTTGGGCAACATCCAGCGTGACCATGATGTTCATTTTGCTGTTTATCAACGGCTGGGCGCAGGGCATGGGTTGGCCTCCCAGTGGCCGTACCATGGTGCACTGGTGGTCGCAGAAGGAACGCGGCGGTGTGGTATCGGTGTGGAACGTGGCCCACAACGTGGGCGGTGGTCTGATCGGCCCGCTGTTTTTACTGGGTATGGCCTGGTTCAACGACTGGCACGCGGCCTTCTATGTGCCTGCCACGGTGGCGCTGCTGGTGGCGCTGTTTGCGTTTGTCACCATGCGCGACACCCCACAGTCCGTTGGTTTGCCGCCGATCGAGCAGTACAAGAATGATTACCCGGCGGGTTACGACGCCAGCCATGAAGACGAATTCAGCGCCAAAGAGATCTTCGTCAAATACGTGCTGCGTAACAAAATGCTCTGGTATATCGCCCTGGCCAACGTGTTCGTCTACCTGCTGCGCTACGGCGTGCTGGACTGGGCGCCGACCTATCTGAAGGAAGCCAAGCACTTCACGGTGGACACCACCTCGTGGGCTTACTTCTTCTACGAGTGGGCGGGAATTCCGGGCACGCTGCTGTGCGGCTGGATGTCGGACAAGATTTTCCGCGGCAATCGCGGGCTGACCGGCATTGTCTTTATGTCGCTGGTGACCGTCGCAACCCTGGTTTACTGGCTTAACCCGCCAGGCAACCCGACCGTGGACATGATCGCGCTGTTTTCAATCGGCTTTCTGATTTACGGGCCGGTAATGCTGATCGGTTTGCAGGCACTGGAACTGGCACCGAAGAAAGCCGCAGGTACTGCCGCAGGCTTTACAGGGCTGTTCGGCTACCTGGGTGGCTCGGTGGCGGCCAGTGCGGCCATGGGCTATCTGGTTGACCACTTCGGTTGGGATGGCGGCTTTGTGCTGCTGATCAGCGCGTGCCTGCTGGCCATCGCATTCATGATCCCGACGCTGCGCCACAAGAACCAGGCCAGCGAAGAACGTGCGATAACCGCTCCCGCTTAAGGCGCAATCGGTACGCAGCGCTTGAGCCGCGCCTCCAGGTTTCGATCTGGCATGGCGTGGCTGCGCAGGGCACTTACGGTCTGCTCGACATAATCGCGAGTAGTGCCGTAGCGCCCGCTGGCGTTGGCCAACACCTGGCTCAACACGTCATCCGGCAGGTTGCCCGCATAGCTGGGCAAATGCCGCTCCAGCACAAAGCCCAGGGCCTGCACCTGGCTGCCATCGTCCAGTCTGCACGTCAGCCAGTGCGGGCGATACGAGGGCACCGGCATTTCGCGAAGCCACAAGGCATGCAGTGAGGCGTCCAGGTTTTCTTCTGGCAAGCGATAGGCAAAGCCACTGCACGATCCCCCTCGATCCAGACCAAAAACCAGACCTGGCCACTGCGGTGTGCCGCGATGCTCGTGAGACCACAGATACAGCCCGCGATGGTAGCCATGCACCCGCCCACGCACGCGCTCGACCGCCGTGCACTCAGGGCGCCAGATCAATGAACCATAAGCAAATAACCAGACCGGCCCGCCCTGATGGCGCGCCATGGTGCTGTGCACGGAGTTGAGCAGTTGCTCTGGAGTCAACGGTGCCCCGAGATCAAGCTGCGGGGGGTAGATCGAGTTTAAACCAGCAGATTCAATAACAGTCATAACGGGGAAATGGATCCTGCAAACATGACGTAACAGAAACTAATCCACCAATCTTATATCACTGCACACTCAATGATCTGACCAACCGGACAGGCTGCTGACAGGCGCGAAACAGGATAATCAAGCCAGCGACTCAAACCAGGCGAGAATCGGTTACGCGCCAAATAAGCACAAACACCCAATAAGAAAAAGAAAATTCCTACAAGCATATATGACATTGCTTAGGTACTGCCTACACCAATTAAAACAGGATAGGTACCTCTGGATAGCTGTGCACCCTACGCACACTTCAAATAACCACCAGAAGGTGCAAAATGCGAAAAAAAGTTCTCTGCTACTGTTTACCGATACTTGCATACGCCAGCACAACCCTGGCGCAAGACAATACAACACAGGACGACAAAGGGTTCTGGTATCTGCAAACCAGCGTGTATACCCGGCACTTTTCACCTGACTCCAAGCACAACAACAATCAGGACTTGATTGGCATTGAACGCAATGAAGATTCGGGGCTGGTCTATGGAGTGGCCACCTTTCGCAACTCATTCAGCCAGCGATCGTTTTACACCTACGCGGGCAAACGCTTTGATAGCGACACTTATCCTGTTTACTTGAAGTTGACGGGCGGCCTGCTGCAAGGTTACCGCGGCGAGTACAAGAACAAGATTCCCCTCAATCGCTTCGGCATTGCGCCGGTGATCATTCCCTCAGTCGGCGCCCACTACCGCCCGGTAGCCGCCGAGCTGGTGTTGCTCGGCTTCAATGCCGCCATGATTACCACTGGCGTGCGGTTTTAAGGGCGTGGGCAGTAGGCAAACACGTCGGCACGCATCTGGTGCGCGTCCATGCCGGCAGCTACCAACGCGTCGAGAGTACCGTAGATCATCGCTGGCGAACCGCTGGCATATACATGCACACTGGCCAGATCGCTGATGTCTTCGCACACGGCTTCATGCAGCATGCCGCAGCGCCCTTCCCAACCACACAAATCACTCACTACCTTATGCAGGAACAGGTTGGGGGTTTTCTCCCATTCAGCCCATTCATCCAGGGTGTAGAAGTCTTCCGGGCGACGCACGCCCCAGTACAAATGCACCGGATGCTTGAAACCCTTGGCACGGCAATGTTCGATCAGGCTGTGCATTTGCGCCATGCCGGTGCCCGCCGCGATCAGCACCAACGGCCCGTCCGGCAATTCAGACAAGTGCGTGTCACCAAACGGCAGCTCCAGGCGAACCATCCTGTTGCGCTGCAACTGCTCGATCAGCTTGCGGGCGCTGTCTTCACGCACCAGTACATGCAACTCCAGGTCGCGCCCCGAGTGCGGTGCGCTGGCCAGCGAGAATGCCGACTTGTCACCGTTTTCACGCTCCAGCATCACGTATTGCCCGGCGTGATAACGCGGCGGCTTGCCCGCAGGTGCGCGCAAGCGCACCCGCCACACATCGCCCCCCATATCGACACACTCGGTCAACTGACACGCCAGGCTACGCACCGGTAATTCTCCCAACGCAAGCACGCCATCCCACAACACCACACAGTCTTCAAGCGGGGCCGCCAGGCAGGTATAAAACTCGCCATGATCACGCACGTCTCCCGCCTGCTCGACCTGGCCTTCAACCAGCAAGGCCGCACACACGTGGCAATTACCATTGCGACAGCTCTGCGGGCATTCATAGCCCAGACGCTGCGCCGCATCCAGAATTCGCTCGCCAGGCAAGGTTTCCAGTACCGCACCTGAAGGCTGCAAGGTTACACGCATCAATCTATTCCTAATTGATTCCAGATGTCATCGATCCGGCGAGTGACCGCCTCATCCTTGACGATGACCCGACCCCATTCACGGGTGGTTTCACCCGGCCATTTGTTGGTTGCATCCAGGCCCATCTTCGAACCCAGGCCGGAAACCGGTGAGGCAAAGTCGAGATAGTCGATTGGCGTGTTGTCGATCATTACCGTGTCGCGCTTGGGGTCCATACGCGTGGTAATGGCCCAGATGACGTCGTTCCAGTCGCGGGCATTGATGTCGTCGTCAGTCACGATAACGAATTTGGTGTACATGAACTGGCGCAAAAACGACCACACACCCAGCATTACGCGCTTGGCGTGCCCCGGATACTGCTTTTTCATGGTCACGATGGCCATGCGGTACGAGCAGCCTTCGGGCGGCAAGTAGAAGTCGGTGATTTCAGGGAACTGCTTTTGCAGGATCGGTACAAACACTTCGTTGAGCGCCACGCCCAAAATTGCAGGCTCATCCGGTGGACGGCCGGTGTAGGTGCTGTGATAGATCGGTTTGACCCGATGAGTGATGCGCTCGACAGTAAACACCGGGAAGCTGTCCACTTCGTTGTAGTAACCGGTGTGGTCGCCGTACGGGCCTTCGGGCGCCATCTCGCCAGGGTGGATCACGCCTTCAAGGATGATCTCGGCAGTGGCCGGCACTTGCAGGTCGTTGCCGCGGCACTTCACCAGTTCGGTACGATTGCCCCGCAGCAAGCCGGCAAAAGCGTATTCCGACAGGCTGTCGGGCACCGGGGTCACGGCGCCAAGAATGGTCGCCGGGTCTGCGCCCAGGGCCACGGATACCGGGAATGGCTGGCCGGGGTGTTTTTCGCACCAGTCACGGTAGTCCAGTGCACCGCCTCGGTGGCTCAACCAGCGCATGATGACCTTGTTGCGGCCAATCACCTGCTGACGATAGATACCGAGATTCTGCCGGTCCTTGTTAGGGCCTTTGGTCACGGTCAGGCCCCAGGTAATCAGGGGCGCCACGTCGCCAGGCCAGCAATGCTGCACCGGCAGCATGGCGAGGTCTACGTCATCTCCCTCAATGACCACTTCCTGGCACACCGCGTCCTTGACGACTTTCGGCGCCATGGCAATGATCTTGCGGAAGATCGGCAACTTGGACCACGCATCCTTCAGACCTTTAGGCGGTTCGGGCTCCTTGAGGAACGCCAGCAGCTTGCCGATTTCCCGCAGCTCGCTGACAGACTCGGCGCCCATGCCCATTGCCACGCGCTCTGGCGTGCCGAACAAATTGCCGAGCACCGGAATCGTGTGGCCAGTCGGGTTTTCGAACAGCAAAGCCGGGCCTTTGGCACGCAGCGTGCGGTCGCAGATTTCAGTCATCTCCAGGACTGGAGAAACGGGAATCTGGATGCGTTTCAATTCTCCGCGCTGCTCTAGCTGCTGCACGAAATCCCGAAGATCCTTGAATTTCATTGACGGTGGCACCCCTAAAATAGGCGTACATCCTACCTGCTATGCCGGCCGCTGGCAGCTTATCGCTGCTCAGCGGGCGGTATTGGCCTGCTCCGGGACACGCAACGCCAGATCATCGAACAGCGGGGCCAATGCCGGGAGAACCAGGCGAGCGCCGATTTCGGACAGGTGATTGTCATCGGTATACAACGAATGACCGTCCTGTTCGGCCCGGCACAACCCCGAGGCATCACACAGCTGCGGGGTCGGGTCCAGTACCTGCACATTGGAATCAGCAGCCGCGATATCGGCAAACAGCCGGTTGATAAACGCTTTTTGCCTGAGGTGGTCTTCAACCGGCATGCCGACATCGGCGGTTGGCTGGTGCAGCATCGCCAGGCGGCTCAGGCGGTACGGCGGATTGAACGGTTGCAACGGCGCCTCCTTCATCAGCCATACGCGGTACCCGGCCTTGCGCAATTGCTCGACCTTCGCCCGCAAGCCATCGGCCAACCGTTGTTCGGCGACCGCGCGGTCATAGTGGCCATTGCCATCGCGCAACGCATGGCCGTGATCGCCCTTGGCATCGCCATACAAGTACAGGCTCCAGCGGGCCACCAGCAGGATGTCGCGCACTGGCTCGGTCGCCAGGGTACGCTCGACACGACGGTTGTAATCGGCGCACCGCGTACCGTGCTCCAGCCCCTCAAGCGGCAGGCAACCGGCCGAACTGGCCAGCATCACATTGACGCCATGCTGGCGGGCGCTTTCTTCCAGTGCCGGGATCAGGGCCGTGGCGTGGCTGTCGCCCCACACCAGCAACTGAGCCGGCGCGGTGGGCGATTGTCCGTAACGGCAGAACGGCGTGTCGGCCGGGCTCTTGTCATCAGTGATGCAGGCCATCAGCTCAGGTCGCCATTCGCTGGCCCGCGCATATTGCAACGCCTGCTCGGACAAACGCGACGGCAGGCCATCGGTCCAGCGCAGCGCCTGGCCGGCGATACCCAACACCAGAATGCCCAAGCCCGCCGCGACGAGAATCTGACGACGGCCAGCCAATATTCGACGCTCACGAAACGGCGTTTCGACAAAACGCCAGGACAGATAGCCGAGGATCAACGTCAGCGCAATCAACCCGCCCGTCAGCACGGGACCAAACTCCTCCGCGCCGGCATAACTGCCAAACACGAAAACCGGCCAGTGCCACAAATACCAGGAATAGGAAATCAGCCCGAGCCCGACCATTAGCCGCGTGCTCAACACACGCCCGACCCAGGTGCTCTGATGCTCATTGGCCCAGATCAGGGCCACCACGCCCAGCACGGGCAGCAACGCTGCGGCACCCGGGAACGGTGTGCTGTTGTCATAGCCGAACACAGCAACAAGAATCAGCCCCATGCCCAACAGGCTGATAGCTTGCGCTGCCGCCGGGGTCAGGCGCTTCTGGCTGGCAGGCGCAATCGCCAGCATGGCACCGGCCAGCAGTTCCCATGCCCGCATCGGCAACAGGAAAAACGCTTTCTCGGGATGCTGGGCCACGGCCCAGACGCTGAGCCCGAACGACACCAGCAACAGGCTGAACAAAGCCAGCCGCCAGTGCTTGAATCGGCTGGACAGCAGGGTCAGCAGCAAGGGAAAGACAATATAGAACTGTTCCTCAACCGCCAGCGACCAGGTATGCAGCAGCGGTTTTAGATCGCTGGCCGCATCGAAATAGCCCTCCTGGCGCATAAACAGCAGGTTGGAAACGAACATCATCTGGTAGCGCACCGAACGCCCCAGCTCTTCGTAGTCCTTGGGTGCCATCAGGAACCAGCCCACAGCCAGCACGGCGGCCATCATCACGAACAAGGCCGGCAGGATTCGCCGCGCGCGACGGGCCCAAAACTCGACAAAACTGAAGCGTGCCGCCTCACGCTGGCGCCAGATGATCGAGGTAATCAAATAACCGGAAATGACGAAGAACACATCGACGCCAACGAATCCGCCTGAAAAACCCGGCACACCAAAGTGGAACAGTACTACGGCAATCACGGCAACAGCTCGCAGGCCATCAATGTCCCTGCGATAAACAAGAGAAGTCATATACGCTCAATTTCGCTAATACATTGTTTTTATTGACCGAAGTTAAGCACAAACCTTCCTTTTTTTTTGGCATAAAAAAAGGCGCCCTCGCGGGGCGCCTGATTTTTGTGCGAGAAACCGTGTTACTTGCGTTTCATCGACAAGAAGAACTCATCGTTAGTCTTGGTCTGCTTAAGCTTGTCGACCAGGAACTCGATGGCTGCAACTTCGTCCATCGGGTGCAACAGCTTGCGCAGGATCCACATGCGTTGCAACTCGTCGTCTGCAGTCAGCAACTCTTCACGGCGGGTACCGGAGCGGTTGATGTTGATCGCAGGGAAGACGCGTTTTTCAGCGATCTTGCGGTCCAGAGGCAGTTCCATGTTGCCAGTGCCTTTGAACTCTTCGTAGATCACTTCATCCATCTTCGAGCCGGTTTCAACCAGCGCGGTAGCGATGATGGTCAGCGAGCCGCCTTCTTCGATGTTACGCGCAGCACCGAAGAAACGCTTTGGCTTCTCAAGGGCGTGAGCATCGACACCACCGGTCAGTACCTTGCCGGAGCTCGGGATAACGGTGTTGTAGGCACGGGCCAGACGGGTGATGGAGTCGAGCAGGATCACCACGTCCTTTTTGTGTTCGACCAGGCGCTTGGCCTTCTCGATCACCATTTCGGCAACCTGCACGTGGCGGGTTGGTGGCTCGTCGAAGGTGGAAGCAACCACTTCGCCGCGAACGGTACGCTGCATTTCGGTTACTTCTTCAGGGCGCTCGTCGATCAACAGAACGATCAAGTGCACTTCAGGATTGTTACGCGAAATGTTCGACGCGATGTTCTGCAGCATGATGGTCTTGCCCGCTTTTGGCGGAGCAACGATCAGACCACGCTGACCTTTACCGATCGGAGCACAGAGGTCGATCACGCGACCGGTCAGATCTTCGGTGGAACCGTTACCGATTTCCATCTTCATGCGTACGGTCGGGAACAACGGGGTCAAGTTCTCGAAGAGAATCTTGTTTTTCGCGTTCTCGGGACGATCGTAGTTGATCGTGTCGACTTTCAGCAGTGCGAAGTAACGCTCGCCTTCTTTTGGCGGGCGGATTTTACCGACGATGGTGTCGCCGGTGCGCAAGTTGAAGCGTCGAATCTGGCTAGGCGAGACGTAGATATCGTCAGGGCCTGCCAGGTACGAGGCGTCAGCGGAGCGAAGGAAGCCGAAGCCGTCCTGGAGAATCTCCAGCACGCCATCACCGGAGATTTCCTCGCCGCTTTTCGCGTGCTTTTTGAGCAGGGAGAAAATCACGTCCTGCTTGCGCGAACGGGCCATATTTTCTATGCCCATCTGTTCGGCCAATTCGAGCAGTTCGGTAATCGGCTTTTGCTTGAGTTCAGTCAGGTTCATATAGGAATGACGTAATCATTTATGGGGAGGGAAATTAAGCTTTGGGCTTAATGAGGCCGCGCCGCAGAGAAGGCGACAGGATCGCGTACTAATTCGATAAGGAGTGCGTCGGCGACGGCTTGCAGGGGGCAATGGAGAAACCAGTGCGGGGCCGAATGTACCACTTGAGTTTCATAGCGTCTAGTCCTTGAGCCATGAAAAAGCCCCGCATTTAGCGGGGCTTTTATCGACGCTTAGATATTGGCGTCGAGGAATGCAGCCAACTGCGACTTCGACAGCGCACCGACCTTGGTGGCTTCAACGTTGCCGTTCTTGAACAGCATCAGCGTAGGAATACCGCGTACGCCGTGCTTGGCCGGGGTTTCCTGGTTTTCATCAATGTTCAGCTTGGCAACAGTCAGCTTGCCTTTGTAAGTCTCTGCGATCTCGTCCAGAACCGGCGCGATCATTTTGCAAGGGCCACACCATTCAGCCCAGTAGTCGACCAGTACAGCGCCTTCAGCCTTGAGAACATCGGCCTCAAAGCTAGCGTCGGTGACGTGTTTAATAAGATCGCTGCTCATGGAAGTCTCCGTGGTTGTAAGCAAAAACGTAGCACATCATAGCTGTCATCACCGCGTTCAGGAAGGTGAGGGACGATTGACTCTCACTATAGTGGTGCATGAGTGCAGATATCGCCCGTTTCAGGAGCCGTCGGGGGTGACGAAGGCGATCCCGGTTCGCGAGGCAGCCTGGCGAATGTGCTCGCTCATGGCCTTTTGTGCAGGGCCGCTGGCATGACGGGCCAGGGCCCGGAGGATTTTGCGGTGCTCCTGCCAGGTTTCCATGGCCCGCTCCGGGCGGATAAACGGCAGCTTCTGGCTTTCCAGAAAAATATCGCCACGGGTGATCAGCATAGTGGCCATTGCCTGATTGCCACTGGCACGCAGGATCAGTTGATGGAACTCGAAGTCCAGCTGCGCGGCACGCTCAAAATCCCCGGCGCGTAACTCATGGCGCATTGCCTCGACATTGTCCTGCAACACATCCAGTTCGTCGCGGGTCAAGCGCACCGCCGCCAGCCCCGCAGCAAAACCTTCCAGTGCGTATCGCAGCTGGAAAATATCCTGCGGGCAGGCCTGGGCTGCATAGGGCCAGTCCGTAACCGGAACAACCGGGACATCTGCTTGCGCGGCCTGCACATACACGCCTTTACCCGGCTGCACACTGATCACGCCCAGGGCACTGAGCGAAGATAACGCCTCGCGCAGCGATGCCCGGCTGACCCCCAACTGCACCGCCAGCTCGCGCTGCGACGGCAAGGCATCTCCCGGCGCAAAAGCGTTTTCGGCGATCAATTTACGAATGGCCAGCAATGCCACTTCGGGTACGGCCCGTGCGCTTGAATTCATCACAACTCGGCTTGATCGGCTCAGGAAAGGCGTAGTTGTAAAGCTATTGCCAACGCTCGGCAAGTCACGCCCCAAGCCGGTTCAAGCCCTGTGAGAAACGCCCGATAGAGGTGCAAAAAACGTCATAACTGTTCAGACCAGTCAGACCGCCGGATGCCTTCTGAAATCAGCCCTGGCGGTCATAAAAGCCCTGTTGGCATGGCCTGTGCTCTGGCTCAACGGCGCACACCACCGCGCGCCCTTTCCGGAGAATTGCCATGACCCAGCGTTACAGCGCCTTGATTTGCGCCTTGTTCGCCAGCCTGATGCTGAGCCAGGCCCCGGCCCACGCCAGTGACCTCGATGAGGTGATGGCACGCGGCACCCTCAAGGTCGCAGTCCCCCAGGATTTTCCGCCCTTCGGCTCGGTCGGCCCGGACATGCAGCCTCGCGGGCTGGATATCGACACCGCCAAATTGCTGGCCGATCAGCTCAAGGTCAAACTTGAACTGACGCCCGTAAACAGCACCAACCGTGTGCCCTATCTGACCACCGGCAAAGTCGATGTAGTGATTTCCAGCTTGGGCAAAAACCCGGATCGTGAAAAAGTCATCGATTTTTCCCACGCTTATGCGCCGTTCTACCTTGGCGTATTTGGCCCGCCAGACGCGCAGATCAAGACCCTGGATGACCTCAAGGGTAAAACCATCAGCGTGACCCGTGGCGCCATCGAAGACATCGAACTGACCAACGTGGCGCCAGCCGGCGTGACCATCAAACGCTTCGAAGACAACAACTCGACCATCGCCGCGTATCTGGCAGGCCAGGTGGACCTGATCGCCAGCGGCAACGTGGTGATGGTCGCCATCAGCGAACGCAACCCCAAGCGCATCCCGGCCATGAAACTCAAGCTCAAGGATTCACCGGTCTACGTCGGCGTGAACAAGGGCCAGCCCGAGTTGCTGGACAAGGTGAACCAGATTCTGGCCACGGCCAAGGCTGACGGCAGCCTGGAAAAAAACGCGCTGCAATGGCTTAAAGAGCCGCTGCCAGCTGACCTCTGACACTTTGCGACGGGGTCAATCATGGCTTATCAGTTCGACTTTTTACCGGTGCTGCAAAACAGCGACCTGTTATTACGCGGCGCCCTGTTTACCCTTGAACTGACAGCGATCGGCACAGTATTCGGCGTCAGCCTGGGGATTGTCGGCGCCGTGGTCCGGGCGTGGAATATTCGACCTTTCGCTGCGTTGTTCGGGTTGTATGTCGAGTTGATCCGCAACACGCCGTTTCTGGTGCAGCTATTTTTTATCTTTTTCGGCTTGCCGGGCCTGGGTGTGCATATCAGCGAGTGGCAGGCCGCGGTGCTGGCGATGGTGATCAACCTGGGTGCCTATTCCACGGAAATTATCCGCGCAGGTATTCAGGCGATCCCCAAAGGCCAGCTGGAAGCAGCATCGGCACTGGCCATGAGCCGATTCGAGGCGTTCCGCCATGTGGTCCTGCAACCGGCGCTGGCCAAGGTTTGGCCAGCTCTGAGCAGCCAGATCATCATCGTGATGCTCGGCTCGGCGGTCTGCTCGCAAATTGCCACTGAAGAGCTGAGCTTTTTTGCCAATTTCATTCAGTCACGCAATTTTCGCAGCTTCGAAACCTACGTCCTGACCACCCTGATTTACCTGTGCATGGCCTTGTTGATCCGCCAGTTACTGAACTGGTTCGGCCGCCGCTACCTGAGCAGGAGTCGCTGATGGATTTCACGTTCTGGGACATCGTGCGTAACTTGCTGACGGGTTTGCAGTGGACAGTCGCCCTGTCTCTTGTTGCGTTTATCGGCGGCGGCTTTATCGGCTTGCTGGTGTTGCTGATGCGCATTTCCAAAAGCCGCTTCGCCCGCACTCTGGCGCGCGGTTATATAGAGCTGTTCCAGGGTACGCCCCTGCTGATGCAGCTGTTTTTGATCTTCTTTGGCATTGCCCTGCTGGGCATCGATATTTCGCCGTGGATGGCCGCGGCCCTGGCGCTGACATTGTTCACCAGTGCCTACCTGGCCGAGATCTGGCGCGGCTGCGTCGAGTCGATTGCCCACGGCCAGTGGGAGGCCTCGGCCAGCCTGGCACTCAGCCCGCTGGAGCAATTGCGCTACGTGATCCTGCCGCAAGCCTTGCGGGTCGCCATCGCGCCGACCGTCGGCTTTTCGGTGCAGGTCATCAAAGGCACTGCCGTGACCTCGATTATTGGATTCACCGAATTGACCAAGACCGGCAGCATGCTGGCCAATGCCACCTTCGAGCCTTTCATGGTCTATGGCCTGGTGGCTCTGGGTTACTTCCTCTTGTGCTACCCCCTGTCGCTCAGTGCGCGCTATCTGGAAAGGAGACTGCATGCCTCTGCTTAGAGTTACCGCCCTGCATAAATACTACGGCGACCACCACGTGCTCAAAGGCATCGACCTGACGGTCGAACAGGGCCAGGTGGTCGCTATCATTGGCCGCAGCGGCTCGGGCAAGAGTACCTTGCTCAGAACCCTGAACGGGCTGGAGTCCATTAACGACGGGGTGATTGAGGTCGATGACGAATACCTGGATGCCGCCCGCGCAGACTTGCGAAGCCTGCGCCAGAAGGTCGGCATGGTGTTTCAGCAGTTCAATCTGTTCCCGCACCTGAGCGTGGGCGAAAACGTCATGCTGGCCCCGCAAGTGGTGCAAAAGGTGCCCAAAGCCAAGGCCGCCGAACTGGCGCGCCAGATGCTGGAACGGGTGGGGCTGGGCGACAAGTTCGACGCCTTCCCGGAGCGCCTGTCGGGCGGTCAACAGCAGCGGGTGGCGATTGCCCGGGCTTTGGCCATGTCACCCAAGGTGCTGTTGTGTGATGAGATCACCTCGGCCCTCGACCCGGAGCTGGTCAATGAAGTGCTCAGCGTGGTGCGTCAGCTGGCCCGTGAAGGCATGACGCTGATCATGGTCACCCACGAGATGCGTTTTGCCCGTGAAGTTGGCGACAAACTGGTGTTTATGCACCAGGGCAAGGTGCATGAAGTGGGTGACCCCAAAGTGCTGTTCGCCAACCCGCAAACCCCGGAACTGGCGAATTTCATCGGAACGTTGTAGTCACTGACGAGGTACGAGGCTACGGGAATCGTAGAGCCTGAAAACACGAGGCCTCGGATAACAGCTAACCTCATTGCTTTCGTGCTCCACATCAAGGCAGGTGATATCACGCGTTGGCGCGAGCCTTTGATCGTGGCACGATGGCCGGGTTATCGACCGAGACCCCTCAACCATGCCCCAATCCCAAGCAAGGAATCCGTCCCTGATCGCCGCCATTGATCTGGGTTCTAACAGCTTTCACATGGTGGTGGCCAAGGCCCAGAACGGCGAAATCCGCATACTTGAGCGTCTTGGTGACAAGGTGCAGTTAGCTGCCGGCATCGACGAAGAACGCAAGCTCAGCGAAGAATCCATGCAGCGCGGGCTCGATTGCCTCAAGCGTTTCGCCCAACTGATCAACGGTATGCCGTTGGGTGCCGTGCGTATTGTGGGAACCAACGCATTGCGCGAGGCGCGCAACCGCAACGAGTTTATCGTGCGTGCCGAAGAGATCCTGGGTCACACCGTTGAAGTGATTTCCGGTCGTGAAGAAGCGCGCCTGATCTACCTGGGTGTGTCCCACACCCTCGCCGACACGCCGGGCAAACGCCTGGTGGCCGACATCGGCGGCGGCAGTACCGAGTTCATCATTGGCCAGCGTTTTGAGCCCCTGCTACGCGAAAGCCTGCAAATGGGCTGCGTCAGCTTTACCCAGCGCTATTTCCGCGACGGCAAGATCACCCCGGCACGCTACGCCCAGGCCTACACGGCTGCGCGCCTGGAAATCATGAGCATCGAGCACGCCCTGCACCGCCTGACCTGGGATGAGGCCATCGGCTCTTCGGGTACCATTCGGGCCATTGGCCTGGCGCTCAAGGCGGGCGGTCATGGTAACGGCGAAGTAAACGCCGAAGGCCTGTCCTGGCTCAAGCGCAAGCTGTTCAAGCTGGGCGACGCGGACAAGATCGACTTCGAAGGCATCAAGCCCGACCGTCGCGCCATCTTCCCGGCCGGGCTGGCGATTCTTGAAGCAATCTTCGACGCCCTTGAACTGCAACGTATGGATCACTGTGACGGCGCCCTGCGCGAAGGCGTGCTGTACGACCTTCTGGGCCGCCATCACCACGAAGACGTGCGTGAGCGCACCCTCAGCTCGCTGATGGACCGTTACCATGTCGATCGCGAGCAAGCGGCACGGGTTGAACGCAAGGCGCTGCGCGCCTTCGATCAAGTGGCCAAGTCGTGGGGCCTCAAGGACGGTGTATGGCGTGAACTGCTGAGCTGGGCGGCCAAGGTGCATGAAGTCGGGCTGGACATTGCCCACTATCATTACCACAAGCACGGCGCCTACTTGATAGAGCACTCCGACCTGGCTGGTTTCTCACGCGAAGACCAGCAAATGCTCGCGCTGCTGGTGCGCGGCCATCGTCGCAACATTCCTAAAGACAAGTTCGCCGAATTTGGCGAAGACGGCATCAAGCTGATTCGCCTGTGCGTGCTGTTGCGCTTTGCGATCCTGTTCTACCACATCCGTGGCAACCAGGAAGCCTCGCAGGTGAAGCTGCGCGCCGAGGGCGATCACCTGGACGTCATCTTCCCCGACGGCTGGCTGGAACAGAACCCGCTGACCCAGGCTGACTTCGAACAAGAAGCGCAATGGCTGACCCGGGTCGGAATTGTGCTGACGGTTTCCTGACCGGGCACAACTCAAACCAACTGTGGGAGCGAGCAGGCTCGCTCCCACAGTCGTTACAGCGTTATACCGATGGCCCGGTACTCACGGCCAGTACCGGCAGGCTCAGACGCTCAAGCAGCGTGGCTTGCGCACTGCGCGGGTTCTGGTTGCCCGTTGGCGTATTGCGGATATACCGCCCGTCCGACTGAAGGCTCCAGCTGTGGGTGTTGTCCGTCAGATAGCACTCAAGCTCCTTCTTGACCCGCAGAATCAGCTTTTTACCCTCGACCGGGAAGCACGTCTCAACACGCTTATCGAGATTGCGCTCCATCCAATCGGCACTCGACAGGAACATCTGCTCCTCGCCGCCATTGAGGAAGTAGAACACCCGTGTGTGCTCCAGGAAGCGACCGATGATCGAACGCACATGAATATTGTGCGAAACGCCGGCAATCCCGGGACGCAGGCAGCACATCCCGCGTACCACCAGATCAATACGCACGCCGGACTGACTGGCCTTGTACAGCGCACGGATGATTTTCGGATCGGTCAGCGAGTTGAACTTGGCGATGATATGCGCCGGTTTGCCTTCAACAGCGAACTGGGTCTCGCGGGCAATCATGTCCAGCATGCCCTTTTTCAAAGTGAAAGGCGCATGCAGCAGTTTTTTCATGCGCAGCGTCTTGCCCATACCGATCAACTGGCTGAACAACTTGCCGACGTCTTCACACAGCGCGTCGTCGGAGGTCAGCAAGCTGTAGTCGGTGTAAAGCTTGGCGTTGCCGGCGTGGTAGTTGCCGGTACCCAGATGCGCGTAACGCACGATCTCCCCCGCCTCACGGCGCAGAATCAGCATCATCTTGGCGTGGGTCTTGAAACCGACTACGCCATAGATCACCACCGCACCGGCAGCTTGCAGGCGACTGGCCAGTTGCAGGTTGGACTCTTCGTCAAAGCGCGCACGCAACTCGATCACCGCGGTCACTTCTTTACCGTTACGCGCCGCATCAACCAGCGCATCAACGATTTCCGAGTTGGCGCCGCTGCGGTACAGGGTCTGGCGTACGGCCAGCACATGCGGATCCTTGGCAGCCTGGCGAAGCAAGTCGACGACCGGAGTAAACGACTCAAACGGGTGCAGCAGCAAGATGTCCTGTTTGCTGACCACGCTAAAAATGTTCTCGCTGTTCTGCAACAGCTTGGGAATCGCCGGGGTAAACGGCGTGTATTGCAGCTCAGGGTGGCTGTCGAGGCTGGTGATGCTGAAAAGGCGTGTCAGGTTGACCGGACCATTGACCTGATACAACTCGGTCTCATGCAGGCTGAACTGCTTGAGCAGGTAGTCGGACAGATGCTTGGGGCATGTGTCGGCCACTTCCAGGCGTACGGCATCGCCGTATCGACGCGAGAACAACTCGCCACGCAGCGCACGGGCCAGGTCTTCAACATCTTCGGTATCAACCGCCAGATCGGCGTTACGGGTCAGGCGGAACTGGTAGCAGCCTTTCACCTTCATGCCTTGAAACAGGTCATCGGCGTGGGCGTGAATCATCGACGACAGGAACACATAGTTGTCGCCTGCCCCACCCACGTCTTCAGGCAATTTGATCACGCGTGGCAACAGACGCGGTGCCGGGATGATCGCCAGGCCTGAATCACGACCAAAGGCATCGATGCCTTCCAGCTCGACGATAAAGTTCAGGCTCTTGTTCACCAGCAACGGGAACGGGTGCGTCGGGTCCAGGCCAATCGGTGTGATGATCGGCGCGATTTCGTCGCGGAAGAACTTGCGTACCCACGCCTTGATCTTGGTGTTCCAGTGCCGGCGACGGATAAAGCGCACCTGATGCTTTTCAAGCTCGGGCAACAGAATGTCGTTGAGGATCGCGTACTGGCGATCCACATGGCCGTGGACCAGTTCGCTGATGCGGGCCAGCGCCTGATGCGGCTGCAAGCCATCGGCACCGGCCTGCTCACGGGCGAAGGTGATTTGTTTTTTCAGGCCTGCGACACGAATTTCGAAAAACTCATCCAGGTTGCTGGAGAAAATCAGCAGAAACTTCAAGCGTTCAAGCAGCGGATAGGACTCATCCAGCGCTTGTTCCAATACGCGAATGTTGAACTGTAATTGCGACAACTCACGATGGATGTACAGGCTGCTGTCATCAAGGCCAGGAACGGCAATCGCCGGATGCACCGCCGCGTGCGACTCGGCCGCAGCAGGCGCATGGGCTTGCTGTTCAGGCGGGGTTTCAGGGACTGGCTCAACAATCGGCTGAGCTTCAGTGGCAACGATTTCAGCAAGTCCTTCGGTATTCATTGAATGTTCCTGTAAGAGCGGGTTTGACTCTCGTAACAGTTAAGCGACACCAGCAGTCAAGTTGTCAGAATGCCATCAACGCCTGTGGGTTTAAACCGCTCCCGGGCGCTTTATGCGGGCCAGAGACTGGTTAGAGGCCGATTTGTCGAAATTGTTTCCTGGGCAACCGACGCAGACACTGCGGGAGCGGGTTTGCTCGCGATTCAAACACCGCAGAGTTTCAGATTGACTGAGTCAACCCCATCGCAGTCATGCCAGCTCCCACAGGTTCGAAGCAATAATCACCTGCGCGCATGGTTATAACGCTTCGCCATGAACACTAGATGACAACGCTAATGATGTAGGTCAAATACACATGATTTGTAGGACTTGTTAACGCAAAGTCACATTTCGATACTTTCCCGAACGTCCCTTAAGGCGTAGGCTGCGCGTTCATTTCGCCAGCATCCAGACAATGCTCCAACAATTTCTTCAAGAATTCGGCTACTTCGCCCTGTTTCTAGGGACGTTCTTTGAAGGTGAGACCATTCTGGTTCTCGCAGGCTTCTTGGCGTTCCGCGGATACATGGACCTCAAACTGGTCATGATCGTGGCATTCCT
Organism: Pseudomonas bubulae; assembly: GCF_900618535.1. GTDB lineage: Bacteria > Pseudomonadota > Gammaproteobacteria > Pseudomonadales > Pseudomonadaceae > Aquipseudomonas > Aquipseudomonas bubulae. Next base: position 531,929 of record NZ_UYJA01000005.1, read on the forward strand.
CGGCAGTTATGCCGGAGATCAGCTGTGGTACTTCCTGGGGCGCAAGCACGGCCGCAAACTGTTGGCGCGCAAACCGCGCTGGCAACTTATGGGCGACAAGGCGCTGGAGCACATTCGCAGGCACCCGGATATCTGGGTCCTGAGTTTCCGCTTCGTCTACGGCCTGCGTACCGTCATGCCCGTGGCAATCGGCCTGTCAGGCTACCCTCCGGGCCGCTATTTGCTGCTCAACGGTATTGGTGCGGCTATCTGGGCCATTGCCCTGGCTACCGCCGCCTATCACTTTGGCGCCGTGCTCGAAGGCTTGCTGGGCAACGTCAAGAAATATGAGCTGTGGGTGCTCGGTGCCTTGCTCCTGATCGGCCTGTGCCTGTGGGCCCGCCGCCGCTTCAAGAATGCACGCCTGGCCAGACAGACCGCTCTTGAAGAGAAAAACAAGAGCAACGCCGAAGTCAGCAACCCGCCAGCCGAGTGATACGGTTTCTGCACACGTAGAGCCCCATCACGCTCAACAGGGTGTAACTGGACAGGCCGACCCAGCCCAATGCGCTGGCCGGCCACAGACCGGCCACAGGGGCCAGCCAGACCAGTGGCAGGTTGAGCGCCAGGCGCAGCCACTCAAGTTTCAGCGCCCAGGGCCGGTTCTCCAGACCTGCCCCCAGCACAAACAGCCCCAACGCCATATACCCCCAGCCCAGCATCAGCGCCTGGGGCGACAACGTCTCGCCCAGATTCAGCAAATAACTGCCCAGCGCCAGATAAACTGCAAATTGCGCCGCGATATACACCTGTTGGCGCCGTGCCAGTGGCACCTCGAATTTTACAAACCGGCTCAGGTCCGGCTTGTTTATCGGGTACTTCGCCGCTACATCCGCCGGACGCCAGCCCGTGGGCATAAACCATATCCGCAGCTTGTCCCGCCAGCGCTCGGTGCGCTGCGCATCAGCCAGCAACTGGCCATAGAACTGCCAGTTGGCCCACAGCGGATTCCAGCTTTGCAGCGGCGTGGTCACGCCGAAAATCACCGGTTCGGCGTCGTCTTCTTCCTGAAAAGTGCCGAACAAACGGTCCCAGACAATGAACACTCCACCGTAATTGCGATCCATATACAGAGCATTCTGCGCATGGTGAGCCCGATGATTGGAAGGTGTCACAAACAACCACTCGAACCAGCCCAGCTTGGGCACATGGCGGGTATGGACCCAGAACTGATAGAGCAGGTTGACGGTGGCCACGGTGACAAATACCGGCAGCGGCACACCCAGCACCGCCATTGGCAGGTAAAAGACCCAACCAAGCACAAACCCGGTGCTGGTTTGGCGCAGGGCGGTGGACAGGTTGTAGTCTTCGCTCTGATGATGCACCGAATGCGCGGCCCAGAGCACGTTGCGCTCATGTCCCAAGCGGTGGTGCCAGTAGTAGCAAAAATCGTAGAAGACAAACGCAAACAGCCACACCCACAGGCTGTCTTCGGGCAATTGCAGCAGCGCCAGATATTTCAGTGCCAGCCCGTAGGTGATCAGCCCCACGCCTTTGGTCAGCAAACCGGTGGTGGTCGACAGCACACCGGCGCTCAGGCTGCTGATAGTGTCAGCCAGGCGATAGGTGTGCATTGCGCGCCAGCGGTCGGCCAGCAGCTCGACAGCAATCAGCACAAAGAAAAACGGTACGGCATACAGAATCAGCTTCATGGCACACCCCGAGCGGTATTCCATCAAGCGTAGGCGCACTTGCTGCGAAACCCTATGGCATCAAGCGCCAAATCAGGCGACATTAATGCCATGAACAAGGAGATCGACATGACCACTAAAAAAGTTGCCGTGATTCTTTCCGGCTGCGGCGTCTATGACGGCGCCGAGATCCACGAAAGCGTGATCACCCTGCTACGCCTGGACCAGCGCGGCGCCAAAGTACAGTGCTTTGCCCCCGACATTGCACAACTGCATGTCATCAACCACCTGACCGGCGAGCCAATGCCCGAGTCACGCAACGTACTGGTGGAGTCAGCGCGGATTGCCCGGGGCGAGATCAAGGATATTCGTGAGGCCAAGGTCGAGGATTTTGACGCCCTGATCATACCGGGCGGGTTTGGTGCCGCCAAAAACCTCTCCAGCTTTGCCACCGATGGTGCTGCGTGCTCGGTTCAGGCTGATGTGCTGAGCCTGGCCGAAGCCTTTGCCGAAGCTGGCAAACCGATTGGCCTGATGTGCATCTCACCTGCCATTGCCGCCAAGATTTATGGCCCAGGCGTGATCTGCACCATCGGCACCGACGCAGACACCGCTGCGGCCGTCACCAAAATGGGCGGCACCCACCAAGAGTGTGAAGTGTCGGAAATTGTCGAGGACAAGGCCCGCAAGCTGGTCAGCACCCCGGCCTATATGCTCGCCAAATCCATCAGCGAAGCAGCGTCAGGGATCAACAAGATGGTTGACCGCGTGCTTGAGCTGACGCAAAAAAACTGATCAACCCCGTGCCAGCCGGGTCAGGATACGGTCCAGGGCATTGGCGAACGCCTGCTTGTCGCGTTCGCCATAGGCACCCTGCCCGCCGCTGACCTGGCCTTGCTCGCGCAGATCGGTAAACAGATTACGCACCGCCAGGCGCTCGCCCATGTTTTGCGGGTCAAACTCCTTGCCGCGCGGGTCCAGCGCGGCAACGCCCTTTTTGACCAGCCGGTCGGCCAACGGCACATCGCTGCAAATCACCAGTTCGCCGGGCACGGCGTGCTCCACCAGATAATCATCCGCCGCATCCGGGCCGCTGGGCACCACAATCAGTTTGACCAGGGCGTAGGTCGGTTTGATCTGGCTCTGCCCTGCCACCAGCACCACCTCAAACTGACGCTTGAGAGCGAACTTGATGACCTGATCCTTTGCCGCCTTGGGGCAGGCGTCTGCGTCGATCCAGACACGCATAGAGAATTACTCCTGAGTGTTGCCGCTCCCACTGAGGGGAGGTGTATAAGGATTTAAGAAGCCTGCACCCGACGCTTTTCCGCCAGTTTGCTTCGGCCGTACAACACGATAATTGCCAAAATGGCTACGGCCTGCGCACTCAGCGAGTACGCATCTGCATGAATACCCAGCCAGTCGAAGTCGAAGAACGCGACAGGCCGCGTGCCAAAGATGCCCGCCTCTTGCAGCGCTTTCACGCCATGCCCGGCGAATACCACCGACAGGGCGCAGAGCAAAGCCGCGTTGATGCTGAAAAACAGCGCCAATGGCAATTTGGCCGAGCCACGCAGGATGATCCACGCCAGGCCCATCAGCAAGACCAGTGCCGTGGCGCCGCCCGCCAGTACCGCGTTGTGGCCCGCCGGGCCGGCTTGCAGCCACAGGGTTTCGTAGAACAGGATCACTTCGAACAGTTCGCGGTACACCGAAAAGAACGCCAGTATCGCGAAGCCAAAACGACCGCCACCGCTGACCAGGCTGCTTTTGATGTAATCCTGCCACGCGGCGGCGTGACGACGGTCGTGCATCCATACCCCCAGCCACAGCACCATGACGCTGGCGAACAGCGCAGTACAACCTTCCAGCAGTTCACGCTGGGCACCGCTGACGTCAATCACATAGGCCGCCAGCGCCCAGGTCGCCAGCCCGGCCACCAGGGCCAGACCCCAGCCGACGTTGACACTGCGCACCGCCGATTGCTGGCCGGTATTGCGCAGGAAAGCCAGAATCGCGGCCAGCACCAGAATTGCTTCCAGGCCTTCACGCAGCAAAATCAGCAGGCCGGAGATATAGCTCAAAGTCCAGCTCAGGCCATCGCTGCCCAACAGCCCGGCAGATTCCTTGAGCAAGACTTTGGCAGCCTCCAGTCGCTGCTCGACCTGCTCGATCGGCAAGCCGTCCTGCAGCGATTGCCGATAGGCCATCAGGGCTTTTTCAGTGTTTTTGCGCACATTGGCGTCAACGTTATCCAGCGAGCTTTCAACGAGTTCAAAACCTTCCAGATAAGCCGCCACCGACAGGTCGTAGGCTTGCTCACGGTCACCGGTGCGGTAAGCCGCAAGGCTTTTATCCAGGGTGGCGCTGGTGTAGTCGAGCAGCTGCGCCGGGCCGCGTTTGACTTGCGGCGGCTGCGCCCGCTGGGCACGGAACGTTGCGGTCGCCTCGGGGCCTTCAGCCGCCAGCACTTCATTCGGGGTTTGACGGGCAAGGTCCGCCAGGTTGTAGGTTTTGTCTGCCTTGCTGGCACTCGGGTCGGCACTCAGCCCGGCGATGTAGGTGGCCAGGTCCCAGCGCTGACGCTCGTCCAGCTGATCAGAAAACGAAGGCATATCGGTGCCTTCAACCCCCAGGCCAAGGGTGTTATAGATCGCGTAGAGGCTCAGCCGGTCCAGGCGCTGCGCGTCACGCAGGTTCGCAGGCGGCGGCGTCATACCGACACTGGCAGGGCCGTCACCGGCGCCGGTTTCACCGTGGCACACCGAGCAATGCTGGGCATACAAGGGTGCGCCACGGGTAGGGTCAGGGGTAATGGCGGGGGCCTGGCTGACCTCGTAGGCCACCGCCAGTTTGGCACCCAACTGACGTGCTTCATGCGCAACGGCGGTGCCGTCTACACGCTGTTCGATGGCGCTTTGAAGGGCGCTCACGCCTTGCAGCAGCTCCTCACGCTCAGGGCGTTGCGGCAAGTCCGCGAGCAGGCCTTTGAGCACGGCCAGAAACTCGAGTTGCTCGCGGTATTCGGTCTCATCAATAACCTTGCCGTTTTCAACTGTGGGCGGATAGTCAGCACCAATGTAGTCAATCAGGTGCAGCGCTTGTGAGGCGCCTTCCGGGGTGTTGGCAGAGGCAACAAGGCTGCACAACGCGAGCACGGGCAACAATAGCCATGCCAAAAAACGCGAGCGGGAGGTCATCGATCAATCCGGATGGAAATGAGAAGTAACATATTGTTTACCGTTACTGGCCGCCGACTCAAGGCCCTCGTATGCGATCGCGCCGTAAATCAGCGAATTGCAATTCTGCGATTGAACTGGCTAAACATAGCGAGCCTTGGAGATTGATCGCCCCTTTATTGCAAGTGCTTGTGGGTTAACTATCGCCACAAATGTAGGCAATTTCCCAAAGTGATTAAACACAGCCATCACGCCCTGATTAAGGCTATTTCCCCTCCGCCGACGCTGCTAAAAATACCGATCCTTCACCACAACTGATCACCCGTACTCGGGCCCGGTCTCTGCGGTATCGACAAGTATTTATGGTTTATACGCCCGGGGACACTCATACCCATGACCGCTCGCGCCCTTAACGCTCTCATTTTGAGCGTGCTCACCTTACTGACTGGATGCTCGGTATTTCGTAGTTATGACAGCGAACTGCAAGCCACCAACCAGCAGTTGTCGGCTGGCAATGTCGATGGCGCACTGGTCCTGCTCGAACAAAACAACAGCAGCCAGAACAAAGACCTTCTCTACTACCTGGAAAAAGGCGAGTTATTGCGCGCAAAGGGCGACCTTGCTGCAAGCCAGAAGGCATGGCGCAACGCTGACAAATTGATATATGCCTGGGAGGAGTCGGTCAGGCTCGATACCGCCAGGTACCTCGCACAGTTCTCCAGTTTTCTGGTCAACGACAAAGTCCGCCGCTATGAAGGCCATGACTACGAGAAAGTCTGGTTGAGTACGCAAATGGCTCTGAATCTGTTGAACCTTAACGATTTCGAAGGTGCCCGCACGGAAATCAAAAAAACCCATGAACGCGAAGCCCTGATCACTGAACTTCGGGACAAGGAATACTTGAAACGTGAGCAGGAAGCAGAACGCAGGGGAGTACGGGCCCGGCTCAAGGATCTGCGTGGCTACCCGCTGGAAAGTCTTGATGCACCCGACGTACTGGAGCTGAAAAATAGTTATCAGAGCGCCTTTAGTCATTATTTGGCGGGCTTTGTTTATGAGGCTTTGGGAGAACGAAGCCTTGCCGCACCAGGCTATCGAAAGGCCGCAGAACTGCGCCCCAACACACCTCTGATCGAGCAAAACCTGCTGAACCTGGACAAACCGGAGGTCCGCAGCGATGAAAGCGAAGTTCTGATAGTGCTGCAAAATGGCTTTGCACCGGCGCGCGACTCAATACGTCTCCCACTGCCATTAACCATCAGCAACAACCTCGTCATTACGCCGCTGTCATTTCCGGTGATCAGGCCTTACACCCCCAATAGGCCCCTCACCCATGTCGTCGTCAACGGCCAGCTTCATCCCCTCACCTTGCTTAACACCACCACGACCATGTCGCGTCGCGCCCTGCGCGATGAACTGCCGTGGATCCTCCTGCGTAGCAGCGCGCGGGCTGTCACTCGAGGCGTCGCACAAAAACAACTCAATGACGATAACCCGCTGGCCGGCCTGCTTCTGGGAGTTGCTTCGACTGTTCTGGAAGACGCGGATACGCGCACCTGGCGCACCCTGGCAGACAACACATATGTGGTGCGTTTACGCCTCAACCGTGGTGAGCATCAAATTAGTCTGCCCGACATCCCGGGCAGTACGCCGATACGCTTAAGGGCCGAACGCGGCTATCAGGTCATCACAATACGCACGATCGGTAATCGCGTTTTCCACCATGCCGCCGCTGGCAGTACTACACCCGTCACCCCCCCGCTGGCTTTCATAAGCCGACAAAAACCCTGAGGAACCCACGATGCGATATTTGCTCTCGGGCGCTCTGGCGCTGTTTTTACTGATCGGCTGCGCCACACCGTCACCTCCACAACCCAACAGTGCAGCAAGCAAGATTACGGTCATGGGCAAGTTCAAACATATCTCTGCCGGAGCGATCCGCGTAGCGCGTGTAAATGGCTTCATGACCGTAAACGCCCAGATGACCAACACCAGCCGCCACAACCGAATGGTTTATTACCGATTTACCTGGCTGGGCAAGGACGGTTTTCCCGTTGCCAATGAAGAAGGCTGGAAAACCATCACCCTGTACGCCAAACAAAACACTTTTATTCCTGCTATTGCACCAGTGCCTCAAGCCAGGGATTTCCGCCTGGAAGTGAAAACCCCCTGAGCCTGTAGCCTTTGTCACACCTGGAGAGCTATTCCATGCTTGCACGCACTTCATTACTCGCCCTTATGCTGATTCTGATCAGCGGGTGTTCCAACACTTCGCCAGTCATCGGCGGCAAAAACATAACTTATGGCGACACCAAGGCTGTGGAACTGATCACCAATGAGTTTGGCTCGACTGACCTGCAGATGATCGCCGAAAGCATGACACGTTCCCTTGCTCAGTCCGGCATTCTTCAGGGAAGGCCGGTGGTACAGGTCTACGATGTGAAAAACAAAACCAGCGAGTACATCGATACCCGCCAGATAACCACGTCGATAAAAACCCAACTGATGAAAACTGGCACCGTTCGTTTTGCGAGCGACAACACCGACATGCAAAGCCAGGTCGACCAACTTCAGTTGCAAAACCAAAGCGGCCTGTACAAAAAAACGACGATCAGCAAGACCGGCAACATGATCGCAGCCAAATACCGCCTCGAAGGCTCCATCACCTCGATTGTGAAGCGCAGCAAGGACTTCAAAGATGTTTTCTACACATTCAACCTGCAACTGGTCGATCTCGAAAGCGGCCTGGCGGAATGGATGGACGAAAAAGAAATCCGCAAAACAACGGAGCGCTAAGCGATGCGTATCTGGATATGCGTTATCAGCCTGCTCTGTATCTGGGAAGTTCAAGCTGCCCCCAAAATAGCCGTGACCGACCTGGCTTATGAGACCCGCGTACAGCAATACGTCCAGTCAACCACTGCACGTAACCGTTTTCAGTCCGGCCCGTACAACGCCAATGGCTCGGCGAGCTACCAAACGTACGAGAACCGCAACAGCTACATCCAGCAAAACGAGTTGCGCAATTTCAGTGGCGATATCAAAGGAAAGATTCTCAAATCCGGGTTGTTCCGACTGGTGCAGGCCACGCCTTACAAAGCCAGCGACAAAACGGATGTTTATGACGTCATCAAGCGCATAAAGGCCGGTCATTTCAAAGGCGCCGACTACGTTCTGTTTGGCACGGTGTCTGACATTGATTTCACCCGGGACCTCAACGCACTGGCCAATACCAGGAGTTATTCGGCGATACTGGGGTTGACGCTGGTTGCTGACTTCAGCCTGATCAACACCCGTACCCTTGAGGTCACCTCAGCATTCACTGCCATGGGTAAAGGGGAGGACATCAAACTGACAAACCGCCACGATCTCAGAGTGTCCCTTAACCGGCCCCAGGTTATACGCGACGTAGCCGCAACCCTTGGCGAGGACGTGGTACGGCAACTACAAGAGCAACTGACAGGCATTGCACCTCAGCCGCCAAAGAGCGCGCCAGCACCACTCAACAGACTACCCGAGGATGAAGCTGCGGTGATTCTGCGCTGAGCCCTGAGCACAAGCCAGTTGTCGCTCAACAGCTGAGATCAGACCGACGTGTAATGCTGAGCCATGAACTCGACAAAAACACGCACTTTGGGGGCCAGAAGGCGGGCGTGCGGATAGAGGGCAAAGTAATGACGCTGGCCTGCGTTGTAGTCGGGAAGAATCTGTACCAACTGGCCGCTTTGCAAGTTCTGTTGCACCGTCGCCCGTGTGAACGCGGCAATGCCCAGACCGGCCAACGCGGCGCTGTGGAGGGAGGTAATGGTGTCGGTTTTGAAACGTCCGTTGAGCGCCACCACCACGGTATCAGCCCGCGCCGAATTCAACCGCCACTCATTGCTCCCCGTAAAACCGAGTAACTGATGGGTAGCCAGCTCGTCGACCTGGCGTGGCAAGCCTTGGCGACTGACATAACCGGGTGCAGCCACCAGAATCAGATCGGATACGGTCAGTTTCTTGGCCACCAGCGAGGAGTCTTCCAGGGGGCCGCTGATGCGCAGTGCAAGGTCGAAGCGCTCAGCCACCAGATCAACAAAACGGTCCTCGCAGGACAGGTCTACCCGGATCTTGGGGTAGCGTTGCTGGAACCCGGGCAACCAATTGCCCAACTCCAGCGTCCCGATCACCAAAGGCACGCTGATACGCAGAGTCCCTGACGGTTCGCTGCCATCGTCGGCAACAGCCAACGCCGCTTGGTCGAGCCGCTGCAAAATGTCGAGGCAGGCCGCGTGATAGCGCTCCCCTGCCTCAGTCAGGCTCAAGTGCCGGGTTGTGCGGTTGATCAACCGCACACCGAGTTGTGCCTCCAGATGCTGTAAATGCCGGGACAATGTCGAAGACGTGGTTTCCCATTGCTCGGCTGCTGCCGAAAATCCACGATTCTCGACGATGCAGCAAAACGCCCGCATGGCCAGCAACTGATTCATCGATTGAGCTTCACTTTAGAGGCAATTTAACGATCTGCGCCGTAGTCATGACGTCGCCAAAGGTGTCTTCGACTGAAGCCAGGGCTGCGCGGTGCAGGCTATTTGCATCAATGCTCGAGCCGTCTGCCCGGGTAATACTGCGGGTAGCGGAAGCATCAGATGCTACCACGACCTGGTACCCCAGCGGCGCAGCGTCCCGAGCGCCGCCGGCCACGCAGGCATGGGTCATCAGGCCGGCAATAATTACCGTCTTGATGCCTTTTTCCTTCAGCAGGCGGTCCAGTTCAGTGCTGCCAAAAACGCTCACGGTGGTTTTTTGCAACACCGTATCACCCGCGCGAGGCAGCATCTGCGGGTGGAATTTCACACCTTCGCCGTCCAGCGCAAAAACCGCTGAGCCCGCCGGGGCGATATGCTGAATCTGATAAACCGGAATCCTGGCCTTGTCCGCGAATGCAATAAGCTCGCGAGCCTTGTTGAGTGCCTTCTGGCCGTCCGGGATCGGCAACCGGCCGGTGAAGTACTCCTGCTGAAAATCAATCACCAGTAAAGCCGTAGAGGCCGGGTCAAGACGATCAATCGGAACAGCGCCAGACATGGCACGGATAGTGGGGTTGGGATTGACGGCAGGCTCAGCCGCGATGGCTGAAGTTGCCGCCAGACTCAGACAGGCGAGCAATGAGGACAGTAGTTTGGGCATTGTAAAAGTCATATGAACCTCTGGTTTGGAATGATGCAACGGAGGGTAAAAGTCTAAAAAGACCGATACCTCGCAACAACGCCAGGGCGCGCATATGACTTATGCGCTTTTTGCACAGATTTCAGTTTGTAGCGCGATGCAACGTCGCCAGAAAACCCGCCGCGCCAACAAACAGACCGGCAAAGGTGCGGTTCATCCGGCGCTGTTGTTGCGGCGTACGCAGCAGACGCAGGACCTTGGACGCCAACCCTGTGTAACCGGCCATGACGATCAGGTCGACGCAGATCATGGTCACGCCCAACGTCAGGTATTGGGACACCAGCGGCGCTGCCGGGTTTACGAACTGCGGCAGCACCGCGAGCATGAACACCAGCGCCTTGGGGTTGCTGACGTTGACCAGAAAGCCGCGAAATACGAGAGCCAGCGGCTTGCCGATGGGACGCACGGCGGCGTCATCGCTCAGATCAGCCGGCAGGGCACGCCACTGTTTGACGGCGAGGTAAACAAGGTAAGCCACGCCGAACCATTTGATGGCATAGAAAGCGGTAGACGAGGCTGCAAGGATGGCGCCGACACCGGCTGCGACAATGGCGATTTGCAACGCCAGGCCCAGTTGCAGGCCCAGGGCATTCCAGTAACCGCGCCAGAAACCATACTGCAGACCGCACGACATCGAAGCAATCGCGCCAGCGCCGGGGGACAGGCTGATCACCCAACAGGCAGCAAAAAAGGCCAACCACGTTTCCAACGACATCGCACACCTCGGACAAGATCTGTAACAAGTCCCTTAAGCTAATGCGTTGGTTGAAAATTGACCACAAATTTCTGAGGGTAGTTTTGACTCTGCGGGAGCGTTACAGGTCGCTTTCTCGCCAGCGGCGTACCGAGCGCTGGAAGAACAGACTGTTGGGGACTTGCACCATGCTGCTACCACTGCCCGATTCAGCGGGCTCGATCAGCGTGGTGTAAAGCAGATTGATGGCCACCACACGACCTTTGACGCCGGGCTTGTCCAGCGTGTCGAGCAACTCCACCACGTCGCCAATGCGAAACGGCCCCACAGTAAAGATCAACACTGCACACAGCAGATTGGAAAGCACGCTCCACATGGCGAAGAAGGCAATCGCCGCCACCGCCACAAAGCCCGACAGCGCCGTCCACAACACGGTGGCCGAAACCCCCAGACGCTCCAGCACGACGATCACTGCGCTGCCCATGATGAACCAGCGCAAGCCGCCGCGCAGCGGCATCATCAGCTGTGGCGGGAACGGATAACGCTCGCCCAGCCGCGTCAGGAAGCGCGCCACGACACGTTGGGAGAAGTAACCCGCCAACAGAATCAGCAAAATCTGCACACCGATCCACAGCGGTGCGATCAGTTCGGCGGGCACTGGCAAGTGCAGGGCTTCCATCAGGACAGGGCTTCCAGTTCTGCTTGCATGGACTCAAGCAATTCCAGCGCTTCCATCCACCGCTCTTCCAGCTGGCTTTCGAGCACTTTGAGCTTGGCCTGTTCCGCCAGCAGATCACGCAATTCATCTTTGCGCGCAGCTTCGTAAACGGCACTGTCGCCCAGGCTGGTTTCGATTTTCGCCAGCTTTTCGTTGACCTTGCCCAGCTCGCTCTCAAGCTTGTCAGCTTCGCGTTTATGCGGTGCCAGCTGCTGACGCAACGCTGCAGCGGCCTGACGTTGAGCCTTTTTATCGGTCTTGTCAGGGTTGACCAGCGTGGTGCTGACCGGCGCATTGCGCAAACGGTAGTCGGCCAGCCAGCGCGCGTAGTCTTCGAGGTCGCCGTCAAACTCCTGAACCTTGCCATCGGCAACCAGCAGGAACTCATCCGTAGTGCTCTTGAGCAGATGGCGATCGTGGGACACCACCAGCACCGCGCCGCTGAACTCTTGCAGAGCCATGGTCAGCGCCAGACGCATTTCCAGATCGAGGTGGTTGGTCGGTTCGTCGAGCAGCAACAGATTCGGGCGGCCCCAGGCTATCAACGCCAGCGCCAGACGGGCTTTTTCGCCACCGGAGAAGTTCAGTACCGGCTCGTCGATCCGCGCACCCCGGAAGTCGAAACCACCGAGGAAGTCGCGCAGGGTCTGTTCGCGCTCGATCGGCGCCAGACGCTGCATATGCAGCAACGGGCTGGCCTTGGAATCCAGTGAGTCGAGCTGATGTTGGGCAAAATAGCCAACCACCAGATTCTCGCCACGGGCCAACCGACCCGACAGTGGCTCCAACTCGCCTGCGAGGTTTTTGATCAGGGTCGACTTACCCGCGCCGTTTGGCCCGAGCAAGCCAATACGGGCGCCCGGAACCAGTTGCAGCTTGACCTTCTCGAGGATGGTTTTGTCGCCATAACCCAGGCGCGCATCGGACAAGTCGAGCAACGGGCTGGAGAGCTTGACCGCTTCGCGGAACACGAAGTCGAACGGCGAATCCACATGGGCCGCGCTCAGCTCTTCCATACGCTCAAGGGCCTTGATCCGGCTCTGCGCCTGACGGGCCTTGGTGGCCTGGGCCTTGAAGCGGGCGATATAGCTTTCCATGTGCGCACGTTGCGCCTGTTGCTTTTCGTAGGCCTGTTGCTGCTGGGCCAGACGTTCGGCACGGGCACGCTCAAATGCGCTGTAACCACCGCGATACAGGGTGATTTTGCGCTGATCGACGTGGGCAATGTTGTCGACCACGGCATCCAGGAAGTCCCGATCGTGAGAGATCAGCAGCAAGGTGCCAGGGTAATTCTTGAGGAAGTCTTCAAGCCAGAGAATGGCGTCGAGATCCAGGTGGTTGGTCGGTTCATCGAGCAACAAAAGATCCGACGGGCACATCAGGGCCTGAGCCAGGTTCAGGCGCATCCGCCAGCCACCGGAAAAATCGGCAACCGGGCGATCCATCTGTTCGTTGGTAAAGCCCAGTCCGGCGAGCATTTTGCGCGCCCGTGCATCGGCGGTGTAGCCGTCGGCGCTGTCCAGCTCGGAGTGCAGGCGCGCTTGCGCAGCACCGTCCTCGTCAGCTTCGGCCCTGGCCAGATCGGCCTGCACCTGGCGCAATCGCTGGTCGCCATCGAGCACATAGTCGATCGCAATGCGGTCGAGGGTGTCGATTTCCTGGCGCATATGGGCGATCCGCCAGTCGGCCGGGAGCAGACAATCCCCGGAATCAGGCGTCAACTCACCCAGCAGCAAGGCGAACAAAGTGGATTTACCGGCGCCATTGGCGCCGACCAGACCGGCTTTGTGGCCGGCGTGCAGGGTCAGCTCGGCGTCTTCTAGCAGACGTTGCGGGCCACGCTGTAAAGTCAGGTTCTGAAGTCGGATCATAATGGCGGCGGAGTCTACCAGCTTCCCTCTCAACTGGCGCGAATTGCACTATGCAGACTGACCTGTGGAATTACTGTTTGAACCTCTATGCCCGACCTGGGGTGGAGCAGGCCTGCCTGCAATTGCAGGACCAGGGTGTGGATGTGTGTGTGCTGCTGTGTGCAGCCTGGCTTGAGGAGCGCGGCGTGGCCTTCGACAAGGCGCGCCTTGGGCAACTGAATGCCTGTGCCGGACCCTGGCAGCACGAAGTGGTTCAGCCGTTGCGACAACTGCGAACACGCTGGCGCGAAGCAGCCGCGCACGACGATGCACTGGCGACGCTGCGCGTGCAGGTCAAGGCATTGGAGCTGGAGGCCGAACGGATGTTGTTGCGGCGCCTGGAATCCGTGACTCAGGGCTGGTCGAAAACGCAATCGCAGGATACCTGCGCCTGGCTGCAGAAGATGACGGTCGATGCCGGTCACCCTGATTGCGACGCGCTGCATACGCTGCGCGTCGCAATCAATCGCGCTTAAGAAGCGCTGGCTGGGGTCGTAGCCGAGTTTGTAGCGGTTACCGGAGTTGACGCCGGGGTTGTAGCGGGTGCCGCGGCGGCGGACGTCACGGCGGGCTTGGCCGGAGCCGCGGCCGGTTTGGCAGCTGCTGGCCTTCTTGCGGCAGGCTTGGCTGCTGCAGGTTTAGCCGCTGCGGGTTTTGCCGCAGGCTTGGCCGCTGCAGGTTTAGCTGCAGGTTTAGCTGCAGGTTTGGCCGCCGCTTTTACCGGGGCTTTTGCTGGTACTGGTTTGGCCGCTGCGGGTTTGGCGGTCGGTTTTGCCGCAGCCGTTTTGGACACTGCCGGCTTGGCCGCTACGGTTTTTGCAGCAACTGGCTTGGTCGCAGGCTTAGCCGCCGCTACTTTGCCGGCAGGCTTGGCAGCTGCTTTGGCCGGTGCTTTGGCCGGAGCCTTGGCAACCCCTTTGGCAGCCGGTTTTTTCGCTGCCGCTGCAGGCTTGGCATCGCGACTCGACAAAGCCTTGCCAACAGCCTCTTTGACTCGACCGATACCTTGGGCCAACTTCAGGCTTTCTTGAGCATCACGTTTGAGTTGCAGAATATAAGTGCGCGTTTCGCTTTGACGGTCTTTGAGTGAGTCGAGCAGTTGCTCGAGCTCTTTGACCCCAGACTTGGCCTTGGCCTGAGCCTTGGATTTTCCGGCGTTGGCGGCGTCTTGCAGTTTTGCACGTGACTTGTGCAGTTTTTCCTGCGCTTTACCGCGCTGCTTTTCAAGCTTGGCGAGCAGTTTCTCAGCATCAGCCAACGCTTGGGAGCAAGCGTTTTCCAAATGCTCAAGCAGACTGCCTGAGAGCTGTTGGAGCAAGTGCAACGGCGTATTTACGGGCTTCTTATTGGCCGACATGGTTTACCTCCTGGCTGAAGTGAGTGCGGCTCATACTAGACCTCTGCAACTACCGCCGCTAGGGCATGTTGACACTAAGGATAGCTGCACGTTGCATGACGTCGAAAAACTTGTGCTGGATCAATCTTTAACGGCCAAGCCAGCTAAATTCAAAGAGTGCCCAAACGTCTTTTAGCCCCTTCGAATTAAAACATCGGCGCCGCTCGGGCGCTGGCATAATCGCTCGCACATCACGCCGGAGAACCCCCATGCCGCGTTACATGTTTTGGATGTTGTTGTGCCTTGCGCCTGTGGCTGACGCAGCCCCCTCTCCCTCCCCCGACGACGCCCGCGATCTGGCCTACAGCATGGGCGCCAGCCTGGGCGAACGCTTGCGCCAGGAAGTCCCCGAGCTTCAAATCCAGGCACTGATCGAGGGCCTGCACACCGCCTACCAAGGCAAACCGCTGGCCCTGACGGATGAGCGCATCGGCCAGATTCTGGCGCAGCATCAGGCTCAAACAGATCCCGGGCAGGCCTCGTCAGGCATCAACGCCGCCCTGAGCGCTGAAGAAGTTTTTTTGCTGGTCGAAAAACAGCAACCCCAGGCTCGCCAACTGGCCGACGGCATCATCCTGACCGAACTAAAACCCGGCAAAGGCGCCAAGCCCGGCCCACAGGATTCGGTGTATGTGAGCTATGTGGGCCTACTGCCCGATGGCACCGTGTTCGACCATAGCACCCAACCACAATGGTTTCGCCTGGGCAGCGTAATCGCCGGCTGGCGCAGTGCATTGGTACAGATGCCGGTGGGTGCGAAATGGCGGCTGGCGATACCTTCAAGCCAAGCTTACGGCACCCAGGGGGCCGGGGATCTGATTGCCCCCAATACACCACTGGTGTTTGAAATCGAACTGTTCGCTACCCGAAAGTAACCGTCCCGGAAATAAAAAACGGCGCGCCATTGCGCACCGTTTTTTAAATGGATTGTTGCTTAAGCCTGAGCGGCTTCTTTCTGCTTGTGCGCGCTGTGCAGCACTTCGATCAAGCAGTCTTCAAGCTCAAAACGCTCATCAAGCAGAGCGCCCAAAACCTTGATCTCTTCTGCCAGCTTGTCACAGTCAGGGCGATGGGCCTTACCATCACAATGATCGTTGAAAGCCAGGGCGGCCTCGGTAATCACGTTGATACGCGGGTAGATGGTCTCTGCCAGGGCAAGCCCGCGCTCGTCATTGAAGGCCTTGGCCTCCTGATTCAGCTGCTCGTAAATCTCGAAATGGCCTGCGGACACATAATCGACCAGCAGCTGGCAAAACTCTTTTTGAGGCCCGCGTTTGGGATTGTTTTGCTGCTCCAGCAGAGCCGCATAAGCCTTCACAAGTTTACGGCGCTCAAGCAACCAGCGGTCTACCAGTTGGTGGACGCCGTTGAATCGTTCCTGAGCACTCTCGCATCTTTCGAGCATGATGATCTCTCTTCCCTTGTGGGCCCATGCCACCCGACATCAGCCAGGCCTGTGTGAACCAAAACCTGCACGATTGCACGGGCATTGGGCGGCATAACTCCGTGATACGTGCGGGCCAGATTATGCCCGCTTGCCAACTGCTTCAAGGTACCCACGAGAGAAAATTCATACAAGTGTTTAATCCCAAGTGCTACTTCACGTCGCAGTCACGGGGTAATTTGTCCCTGGCAATCGAGCGACTGATCTGAAAGATGGCAAGAACAAGCAGCCCGATAAAGGCCAGCAAGCTCAACTCGGGAATGCTCAAGTCAAAGATGGTCCAGTGAATATGTGTGCAGTCCTCACTGCCACGATAAATCATCGAAATGATTTCACTCGGCGACATGTCGCGCCAGATGCAGGCCAGCTCTGGCTGACAGAGCATCAGTTGATCTGGCGCCAGCTCTTGCAGCCATACCTGCCTCAAGGCACTCGCCGCGCCACCCAGCGCGAACAACATGGAGGCAAGGGAGTAACACAACATGCCAAAACCTTTGGGGCCATGGGCAAAAGCCACCAGGTTGACGAGGCAGAAATCCAGCAAGAAAAAACGCTGAACCTGACATAGCGAACAAGGCTTGAGCCCGGGCCCGTACTCGAGATAAAAAGTGCCGCCCATTACCAAGGCGCCTACTACAAAGGCTAAAAAGAAAATAAAACGTGAAGCTGCCAAGAACATGGCTTTTCCATGACAAAAGAGACAGTTGGTTACGGTAGATGAAAGCCATTAGCCCTTTCAAGGTGACCCTAAGCGGATAGTTCTCGAAGAAACCAAGGAAACCCCAACAGAAACACTAAGCCTTTAGAACAAATCATGTAGGAAAAGGCAGATTGCCCCTCGCTCGCTCAATACTGCAGGCAGCCCCACGTGTGCCGAAACACACGCCAGGCTGGCCTCTTCACAGGGTCGTGGCAGTGACTGGCAAGGGGGATGCGAGCAAACGCTCATCCAGCAAATTCAGCCCTTCCTGAAAAAGCTGATTACTGCGCCCCGTATCTCCCAACTGGGCCAGCAGTCGTGCCAGCTCGGCACAGGTTTCGGGGTTGCGCTCCACCTTGAGGCTGCTTTCAAGGTAATCCCGCGCTTTGCCCCACAAGCTGTTTTGCAGGCACAGGCGACCCAGGGTCAACAGCAGGCTGGCATCGCCGGGATGGCTCTTGAGCCAGCCTTCAGCGGCCTGCAACTGCTTCACCGGGTCACTGCCGCGCAGCAGGCCATAGAGGCGCACAAGATGGCTGTCATAACTGCGCTTGAGCGCCCCGCGCAAGACTTCTTCGGCTTCAGTTTGCGCGCCCAGCTGGCGCAATTGCTCGGCATAGGCCAGCACGAGCGCGGGCTCCTGGCGCTGGGCCGAGGTAAGCTGTTGCCAGGCGCGTTGAAGTGACTGCAACCCGGCCTCGCCTTCGCTTTCACGCTGGGCCGCCAGGCTCAGATTCTGCCCCCAGGCCCGTCGTTCCAGCTCGGCCAGCTCCTTGGGCGGCAATACCTTGTCCTTGCGCAGCTCTGGCAACAGGCGAATCAACGCCGTCCAGTCGCCACGCTGCTGGTGCAGACGCTGCAGCTGGCGCAACACCTGAACATTGTGTGGATGGCGCTCATGCATGGCCTGCAAGGTCACCAGCGCGCCCTCGGTGTCAGCACGGTCCACCTGCAACTGGGCATGGCTCAGGGCAATGGCCAGTTCGGCCTGAGGCTGGCGTTCCAGCGCTCGCTCCAGCAGGTTGTCGCTTTCTTCGTAGTGCCCCTGCTCGTTGGCCGCTCGTGCAGCCCCCAGGTAGTAGAGCAATGGCTGCGGCTCGGCTTCGGCGGCACGGGCCAGATGCTTCTGTGCGCTGGCCCAGCGGCCCTCGGCAAGGTCCATCTGGCCTTGCTCGATGGCGATCTGCACTCGACGGCTGCGGTTGCGCCGCGACCACGGGTTGACCAGCCCTGTAGAAGCCGTCACCAGCTCCACCAGCAGCTTGACTCCCCACACCAGCAGCCACAGGACGGCCAGCAGCGCGAGCGTTGCCCAGACACTGGATTCGTAACGGAAATTTTTATAGGCGATCAGCACATAGCCCGCATCTTCAGCAATTGCCAGGCCGATGCAGGCCGCAGCTGCAATCAACAAGAACACAATCACGTAGAAGCGCTTCATGGAAGTGCCTCCTGCGCCGGGCTGGCAGCCGCTTTGACCGGCTCTTGCGCACGCACATGCCGACGCTCAAGGTAGGCCTGTACCGCGCTCAAGGCAGCCGCAAGGTCCGGGGTTTTTACCGTAACCGGCTGCTTGCCGAGTTCAATCACTTGCTCGAGGATTTTTTTGCTCTGCGGGTTATCCGCATTGAAGTTGCCCTTGAGCACATCTTGCGCCTGCGCCAGGGCCTGGGTGTAAACCGACTCCTGGCCATTGAGCGCCGCCCACTGGGCTTGCTCCAGCGCCAGGCTCAAGGCCAGGCGAACCTGGGTCAGGCTTTGGCCAGCCAACAGGGGGCGCACATTTTTGTCGGCATTGAAGTCGATGCGGATGTAGTGCGAGATCTCCTCCCACCACCGGGACCAACGGCTCGCGCCATCGCCATCAGCGGTGAGGCTGGCCAGCGAGTCACCCTGGTTCTGATAGGCCGGGGCCAGCGCACTGAGTTGCGCCACTTGATCACGCAAGGCCGCCAACTGCAAAAACAGTCCGGTGCGGTCCGGTTGCTCAACACTGCGCAATGCAGTCAGGCTTTTGGCCAGTTGCTCACGAGCGGCGAATGAACCCGGATCGTTCTGCTCGCGCAAAATCGCGTCCGCGCCCTGTACCAGTGCCTGGGCGCTGGTGACGTCTTGCAGGGCCGACAAGCGCAAGGTGGCAAGACGCAACAAGTGCTCGGCCTCGGCCAGGCGCCAGTCTTTGCGGCTTTCGCCCAGCACGGTTTCCAGGCGCTGGTTCAGGCGCTGCTGATCGCCTTGCAGCTGCACGACCAATTGGCGCTGATTATCCAGTTCACTGGCCGAAGGCAGTTGGTTGAGCCGCGCCAGCAGCTTCTGCTCGCCCTGCTTGATCGAAAGCGTTTGCGCGGCCAGGGCCGGTACGTCGCTCAACTGCTCTGCGGTGGCAGCTTGCAGTTGACGCACCTGCCATACCCCCCAGCCGCCGACAGCAACACCGGCGGCGCCGAGCAACAGGGCGAAAACCGCCAGGCCATTGCCTCGACCCTGTGGTGCAGGTTCGGTTTTTTTAGCCGGCGCTTCTGGCGCGGGCTGCACGTGTTCTTTGGACAAGACTGTTTCGCTCACGAATCCATCCTTTGCATTAGAAAGCAGGTGCGGGATGCTCCCGCAGCGCCGCCAGCAAAGCCGTGGCGCTTGCACCACGACAATCCACAACATGTTGCGCCCCGGCGCTGCGAGCCAGCTCAGCAACCCGCGGGCTTGGAACAAACAACGGCAGGCACCCAAGCATGGGCCAGGAATCGCCTGCCATCTGCCGTAAATGTTCAAAACCCTGCCCACTGCTGACCACCAGCGCGTTCAGGCGTTCCACTTCAACCCGCCGGGACAGGGTTGCAGGCGGGTATGACGGCAGTACGCGGCGGTAGACTTCAAGGTAGTCGACCTGCGCGCCAATGCTGCGCAGACGATCCGCGAGCAACTCGCGACCACCCTCCCCACGCAGGATCAACACGCTGGGCTGATCCCCCCCCACTGCAGACTTGAACTCGGGCATCGCCAGCAGCGCCTCGCTGTCATCACCCCGTTGAGGGTAGCTAACATCGAGGCCGTAATCGGCGAGAATCTGCGCCGTCGCGGCGCCAACGCTAAACCACTTCTGCCGGGGCGCATGCGGCCAGTACTGGCTGAC
Source organism: Pseudomonas bubulae (assembly GCF_900618535.1). Lineage (GTDB taxonomy): Bacteria > Pseudomonadota > Gammaproteobacteria > Pseudomonadales > Pseudomonadaceae > Aquipseudomonas > Aquipseudomonas bubulae. The sequence goes on from NZ_UYJA01000005.1 coordinate 551,978, forward strand.
CAGCTCAAGCCCCAGGCGCGCCGCAGGTTTGCTGACCACAATCACTGCGCAATACCGGTCAAGACCCGCAATCAGCGCACGCTGAGCCTCAGTCATGGTCAACGGGCTGATCGCCAGCAGTGGCAAGCTGCTGCTATATATCCCGGCAGCCGCCAGCTCAGCGGCCAGCGCGGCCGATTCCTCGGCTGGCCGGGTCAGCAGCAAGCGCCAGCCTGTCACTCGTGACCTGCCTCACCATAAACGGCTTTGAGAATATCCCCAGCCCCTTGGGCCAGCAGAGCCTCAGCCACTTGCACACCCAACTCACTGGCGTGTGCACGCGGCGCACGGGCGTCGGCACTGAGCAACACACCGCCACTCGGCTCGCCGACCAGGCCGCGCAGCCAGATTTGCTCGCCTTCAAGCACGGCATAACAGGCAATCGGCACTTGGCAGCCACCGTTGAGATGCTTGTTCAGCGCACGCTCGGCCGTAACGCGCACGGCCGTATCGGCGTGATGCAAAGGCGTCAGCAGGGCATGGATTTCGGGATCTGCGCTGCGGCATTCGATACCCACTGCGCCTTGGCCACCGGCTGGCAAGCTGTCTTCGATGCTGATGGGTGATGTGATGCGCTGTTCAAAACCGAGGCGAATCAGGCCGGCAGCCGCGAGGATAATGGCGTCGTATTCACCTGCATCGAGCTTGGCCAGACGGGTATTGACGTTGCCACGCAGAAAGCGGATTTGCAGGTCCGGACGGCGAGTCAGCAACTGGGCCTGACGGCGCAGGCTCGACGTGCCGACAATGCTGCCCTGAGGCAAATCGTCGAGGCTGGCATAGGTGTTGGAAACGAAGGCGTCACGCGGATCTTCGCGCTCGCAAATGCAAAACAGACCCAGGCCTTCAGGGAAGTCCATCGGTACGTCTTTCATGGAGTGCACGGCGATGTCTGCTTCGTTTTCGAGCAGGGCTGTTTCCAGCTCCTTGACGAAGAGCCCCTTGCCGCCAATTTTCGACAGCGGCGAGTCCAGCAGCTTGTCACCACGGCTGACCATGGGCACCAGCGTCACCAAAATACCGGGGTGAGCCTGCTCTAAACGGGCTTTAACGTATTCGGCCTGCCAAAGAGCCAGGGCGCTTTTACGGGTAGCGATGCGGATTTCGCGAGAGGACATGGATCAATCCGTACTGAAAAGATACGGCTGATAATAACAGCTCAGCCAAAACAGCTTTGACTTGTATCAGAAAGTCCTCGGCCTCCCTGGCCCAAAAACGGCGTATCCACGCCTTTTGAGCACGAATTACAGTTGCTGCATCATCTTGCGAACACCCGCCACATGCCTGCGGCTCACAATCAGCGCATCCCCGTTCAGGCCGCGCAGGAACAGCTGGAAATGCCCAAGGGGCGTGCGTTGCAAGCGCTCGATGCGGTCTCGGGCCACCAGTGCATTACGGTGAATACGCACAAAGCGTTCACCAAACTCGTCTTCGAGTGCCTTGAGCGGCTCGTCGAGCAGAACTTCACCGCCAGCGTGACGCAATGTCACGTATTTATGGTCAGCGATAAAGTAGATCACCTGGTCGATAGGGATCAGCTCAATGCCTTTTCGGGTTCTGGCACTGATATGACTGCGTGGGCCACTGCCGGTTTGCGCGGCAGGCCGGGTGAGTGCAGCCAGCTGGATGCGGTTGGGCCGGTGCGCCTCTTTCAGGGCAGCACGCAGGGCATCTGCGGTGACCGGCTTGAGCACATAGCTGACACCGCTCTCTTGCAGGGCCTGTACGGAAAACTCGTCAGGCGCCACGCAAAACACCACCGAAGGCGGTAGCTCGCGCTCGCACAATTTGGCTGCAACCTGCAACCCGTCGAGGCCTGGCAGGCGGATATCGAGCAAAACGACATCCGGTTTCAGGCTTTCGATCAGGTTAAGTGCCTCTTCGCCATTAGTGGCGCCAGGCTCCAGCAACGTATAGCCCCCGAGCGTGCTGAGCAAATGGCTCAAATGCTCGCGGGCCAGGGTTTCGTCATCAACGATCAGGACATTCATATAGCGCTGTATTCCTGCGTGAGTCTCGCACAAGGATAGCGTAGACAGGTGATGTGACGACTGTCACGGCGATCCACGCTAAGACTAGCGCGAAGGCCAAAAAGTGCCGCAAACCTCACAGCAATATTCACCTGCCTCGATTGCTCGATTTAATACCGGATACGTCTGGCAATCTACAAAGACCTGCTATGACTGATCCATACGACCAACTGTAGACGGTTGCAAAGGCTAAAGTATTCAAACGATACATTTCCTTTCGGAAATTTATTTATACCGCACTTCACACAAAAACCTGCCGAGCTGCGTCAACGCCATGAATGGCAACCCTGTTATGATTCGCGGTAACTATTTGTGTAACTCCCCTCAGCCGATTACGAGCGAATCCATGAGCACCGACAAGACCAATCAGTCCTGGGGCGGCCGCTTCAGTGAACCCGTCGACGCCTTCGTTGCGCGTTTCACCGCCTCCGTCACTTTCGACCAGCGCCTTTATCGCCATGACATCATGGGCTCCGTGGCTCACGCCACGATGCTGGCCAAGGTCGGCGTGCTGACCGATGCCGAACGCGACAGCATCATCGACGGCCTCAAAACCATCCAGAGCGAAATCGAAGCCGGTACGTTTGACTGGCGCATCGATCTGGAAGACGTGCACATGAACATCGAGGCGCGTCTGACCGACCGCATCGGCGTGACCGGCAAAAAACTGCACACCGGCCGTAGCCGTAATGACCAGGTTGCGACCGATATCCGCCTGTGGCTACGTGACGAAATCGATCTGATCCTGGCCGAGATCACCCGCCTGCAAAAAGGCCTGCTGGAACAGGCAGAGCGTGAAGCCGAGACCATCATGCCCGGCTTTACCCACCTGCAGACCGCACAGCCGGTAACATTTGGTCACCATATGCTGGCCTGGTTCGAGATGCTCAGCCGCGATTACGAGCGCCTGGTCGACTGCCGCAAACGCACCAACCGCATGCCTCTGGGCAGCGCCGCACTGGCGGGCACCACCTACCCGATCGACCGCGAATTCACCGCACAACTGCTGGGCTTTGACGCCGTGGGCGGCAACTCGCTGGACAACGTCTCCGATCGCGACTTCGCCATCGAATTCTGCGCCGCCGCCAGCATCGCGATGATGCACTTGTCGCGCTTCTCCGAAGAGCTGGTGCTATGGACCAGCGCGCAATTCCAGTTTATCGACCTGCCCGATCGCTTCTGCACCGGCAGCTCGATCATGCCGCAAAAGAAAAACCCCGACGTGCCGGAATTGGTACGTGGCAAAAGCGGCCGTGTATTCGGTGCGCTGATGGGCCTGCTGACCCTGATGAAAGGCCAGCCATTGGCCTACAACAAGGATAACCAGGAAGACAAGGAACCCCTGTTCGACGCCGCCGACACCTTGCGCGACTCGCTGCGCGCCTTTGCCGACATGATCCCGGCGATCAAGCCCAAGCACGCGATCATGCGTGAAGCGGCGCTGCGTGGTTTCTCCACCGCGACCGATCTGGCCGACTACCTGGTGCGCCGTGGCCTGCCGTTCCGTGACTGCCACGAAATCGTCGGCCACGCTGTGAAGTACGGCGTTGAAACCGGCAAGGACCTGGCGGAAATGAGCCTCGAAGAACTGCGTCAGTTCAGCGATCAGATCGAAGACGATGTGTTTGCCGTACTGACCCTTGAAGGTTCGGTCAATGCCCGTGATCACATCGGCGGCACTGCGCCGGCGCAGGTGAAAGCGGCAGTAGTTCGCGGCAAGGCGCTGCTGGCCAGCCGTTAAACCTCAAAGCGGCGCCCCTGTGGGAGCGAGCCTGCTGGCGAAAGGTGTTATGGATAACGCGTTTTGCTGAATAAACGCGATGTTCTTGAGACCTTCGCGAGCAGGCTCGCTCCCACAATAGGGGGCGACACCCTGTGTACTGGTTATTTCTTGCTGCTGATCCACGCCAGAAACTGCGGCATGGCGGCGTCCTTGTCCGCGGCGATTTTCTGCACGTGCGGGTTTTGCTGCAGACGCTCCAGCAATGCCTTGGCACCCGGCATGTCGGCCAGCAGGTCGAGACCAAACACCTTGTGTGCGACGCCACAGGCCAGATCAACGCTGAAGGCGAAGTAGATATCCGCCACGCTCAGGGTCTCGCCCGCGACATAAGGCGCGAACTTGCCGTGACGGCCCAGGGAGGCGATACCGTCGAGCAGCTCGGTGCGGGCCTTTTCCTTGATCGCGTCGGGCACTTGCATGCCGAAAAACGCCTCGGGGTAACAGGCGCGGGCAGGCAACTCGATATACAGCTCGATTTCCTTGGCCAGTGCCAACACCTGCGCACGCTCAAACGGATCCACTGGTAGCAGCCTGAGGCCCGATTGGGTTTGCTCGATATATTCCAGGATCACGCTGGTTTCGTTGATAAACCCTTGTTCAACGCCCAGTGCCGGGACTTTGCCGCGGGGGCTGATGGCCAGCGCCTCAGGGGTCTTGCCAGCGAAAAACGGCACTTCTTCAAAGGGCACGCCCTTTTCCAGCAGCGCCAGCTTGACCATGTTGTAGTAGTTGCTGACTGCGAATCCATAAAGCTTGAGCATTACAAAGCCTCCAGGCCGTGTTGGGGTTGGCAGCAGCTGTTATAGAGCTTCGCCATCAGGCTGGCTAGCAGCATCAGCATCCTGAATACCGTTAGACTGCCAACCTTTACCCAAGGAGCCTGCCCATGAGCGAGCCAACCGATATCGACAACGAAGAAGAAGAGTTCGCCGAATCCACCCTGATTCAGGCGATTGAAAACCAGATTGAAAGCGACAACCCGCCTGCTGCCAAAGCCACGTTCAACAAACTGACCCTGGTCGGCTACGAGCGCGACGATATTCTGCAGATGATGGCCCATGTGTTGGCCGTGGAGATTGACGCGATCCTCGAAGAAGACCGCGCCTTTAACACTGAGTGGTACGAAGCCGCACTGCGCGCGCTGCCGACCCTGCCGCCAGAAAAGGACTAAGCCCGGTTCAGGGGCGAATTGCCGGCGCCCGCTGCCAGTCCAGATCCTTGGCAGGCATCGGACGCCCAAACCAGTAGCCCTGGCCCAGGTTGCAGTCAAGGTCGAGCAGGAACTGCGCCTGCTCAACCTGCTCTATCCCTTCGGCATGCACCTCCAGGCCCATGCTTTGACCCAGTGCGATAACCGCTCGCACGATCGCCACATCATCATTGTCCCCAGGCAAGCCGGCGACAAAGCCCTGATCGATTTTCAGCTTCTGCACAGGCAGGCGCTTGAGTCGCAGCAAAGATGAAAAACCGGTGCCGAAATCATCGATGGCCAGGCGCAAACCCAGCACCCGCAGACGATGCATCTGCTCCAGGGCCACTTGCGAGTTGTCCATCACCGCACTTTCGGTCACTTCAAGCTCCAGCAAGGCCGGATCCAGCCCGGTGTCTGCCAGTACCGTTGAAACCAGCGAAAACAGCTCGGGACGGGCAAACAGTCGGCTGGAAATATTCACCGCCACAAACGACAGTTCCACACCTGCAGCCTGCCACTGAACCATCTGCCAACAGGCTTGTTCCAGCACCCAGGCGTCAATCTCGGCGATCAACCCGGTACGTTCCGCAATCGGGATGAACTCACCCGGTGACAACAGCCCCCGCAGCGGGTGCTCCCAGCGCACCAGTGCTTCAACGCCAATCAGGCGGCTGGTTTTAAGGTTGTGCACCGGCTGGTAGTACACGCGCAGCTCGTGCTGCTCCAGGGCGCGGCGCAGATCGCTGGCCACCTCAACCCGGTATTGGGCATGGGCCGTCAGCTCCTCGGTGTACAAGGCATAACCCTCGCGTCCCGAACTTTTGGCCTTGAACAAAGCCGAGTCGGCATTGCGCAGCAATTGCTCGGCGTTCAGAGCATCGCCTGGAAACACGCTGATGCCGACGCTGGCGCTGATAAACAGTTGATGCCTGTCGACATCGAACGGGCCTTTCATGACCTCCAGCACCTGCTGCGCAAGCCCGGCGGCCTGGCTCGCGTGCTCACAGCTGTCGACCAGCACGGCGAACTCATCACCGCCCAGCCGAGCCACGGTAAAGCCTTTGCCGAACACCCTGAGCAAACGCTCGGCCACCGCCTTGAGCAGCAGGTCACCGACGTTGTGGCCCAGGCTGTCATTGATGATCTTGAAGTGATCGAGGTCGATCATCAGCAGAGCACAGCCGGTCTGGTGGCGTTGCGCAGAAGCCAGCGCCTGCTCGGTGCGGTCGGTGAACAGCAGACGGTTGGGCAGGTCAGTCAGGGGATCATGGTGAACCAGACGTGCGAGCTCGGTCTGGGAGTTCTTGATCGCGGAGATATCCGAAAAAACCGCGACATAGTGACTGACCTGGCCTTTGTCATCGGTAATCGAGCGCACGGTCTGCCACTGCGGGTAGACCTCGCCGCTTTTGCGCCGGTTCCAGATTTCGCCGTGCCACTCGCCGCGCTCATCGATCGTCTTGAACATTGCCTGATAAAACGCGGGGCCGTGGCGACCCGACTTGAACATGTTCGGGCGTCGGCCAAGCACCTCTTCGGCCGGGTAGCCGGTTATTTCAACCAAGGCACGGTTGACGTGAACGATCACCCCGCGGCTGTCGCTGACCAGCACCCCTTCACGGGTGCAGTCAAACACCACCGCTGCCTGACGCAAGCGCTCCCTATCCTGAAGCTGGCGCTTCACACCGGGGTTCATCCCCAAAAAATCGAACAAACGGGCCCGGGCGAAAAAAATCAGTACGGCGCTGAACAGGGCAAAAACATAGCCATTTACCTGCTGCCACCGCACCAACTGTGCTGAATCATCGAAATAACTGTTCAATAAATGATCAGTCACCAGCAGCCAGAAAACCGCTAGCAGCCCGTATAACAAGGCCGTACGCAAGGCATCGCGAGAAGAAACAGACATAAGAAAGTTAATGCGCCTACAAAAAAGTGGGAATTATAGTGTAAGAAACATCCGGGCACTCTTATCTGAAAGGCCGACTGGTTTTATCTGGCTGCATGGTGATAATGCGTGTTGCAGTTTTTTTCATCTTCCCGAGGGCCAAACAGCCTATGTGGTACAACGGTTTTCTCGACTTGTCAGCCTGGCAACTGGTGGCAGTCACTCTGTTGATGACCCACGTGACCATTATCGGTGTCACGGTTTATCTACACCGCTACTCAGCCCACCGCTCGCTTGAGCTCAATGGTGGCCTGAAACACTTTTTCCGCTTCTGGCTGTGGCTGACCACCGCGCAGAATACCCGTGAGTGGACAGCCATCCACCGCAAGCACCACGCCAAATGCGAAACCGTCGATGACCCGCACAGCCCGGTTATCAAAGGGTTATCGACCGTTTTGCGAAAAGGTGCAGAGCTGTATCGTGAAGAAGCGCAAAATCCTGAAACATTGCGTATTTATGGCAAAAACTGCCCTGAAGACTGGATTGAGCGAAACCTTTATTCGCGTTACAAAATGCTCGGCGTGGCGCTCATGCTGGTCATCGACCTGTTGCTGTTCGGTGCTATCGGCCTGACTATCTGGGCCATCCAGATGATGTGGATCCCGGTGTGGGCGGCAGGTGTGGTCAACGGTTTGGGTCACGCGGTGGGTTATCGCAACTTCGAATGCCGCGACGCAGCCACCAATCTGGTGCCTTGGGGCATCATCATTGGCGGTGAAGAGCTGCACAACAACCACCACACCTACCCCAACTCGGCCAAGATGTCGGTCAAGAAGTGGGAGTTCGACCTGGGTTGGGCCTGGATCAAGGTCTTCAGCTTTTTGCGCCTGGCCAAGGTTCAGCGTGTTGCGCCTATCGCCCACCGGGTGGAAGGCAAGGGCAATCTGGATATGGACACCGCCATGGCGATCCTCAACAACCGTTTCCAGATCATGGCCCAGTACCGCAAGCTGGTGATTGCACCGCTGGTGCAGCAAGAGCTGGCCAAGGTCGATCATTCGGTGCGTCATCAGTTCCGCCGCGCCAAGCGTCTGCTGTCGCGCGAAACCAGCCTGCTTGAAGACCGCCACCATCAGCGTATTGAAAAGATGCTGGAGCATAGCCACTCACTGAAAGTGATTTACGAGAAGCGGCTGGCCCTGCAACAGATCTGGGTCAAAACCAGCACCAACGGTCACGACATGCTGGCGGCGATCAAGGAATGGGTTCACGAGGCAGAAGCCAGCGGGATCCAGTCGCTGCGCGACTTTGCCCACCAGCTCAAGACCTACTCGCTGCGCCCTGCAGCGGTTTAAGAGCAAGCGCCCTCACCCCAACCCTCTCCCGGAGGGAGAGGGGGCTGATCTTCAATGTGACGAAAATCCGCTTTTGCCTTTAGTCCCCTCTCCCTCCGGGAGAGGGTGAGGGGCTCTTGATCAATTGCGAAAGCTGCGACATACCCACCCGCAACAAGCGCGCCGTCTTCCCGCCGGCCACCTCGGCAATCCCCTCTTCCGACTCCAGATTGGCCACTTGCGCCGCCAGGTTCATCACCAGCGCTTCTCGCGAGTACACCCCGCCACCCAGGTGATACATCGCCGCAATCAACTCCCGCAGCTCCAGCGGCAATCGCCAGCGCGTGCGCAAGGCTGAACCATAGGCTGCGCCAAACTCGGCCAGAGAGGCATCAATAGCCTGGGTATCCAGCCCCCCACCCGCCTGGCGCCACTCCTGCAAGCAACGCACCAAGGCCAGATCACCCAGACAGTGCAACAACCCGGCGCAGAAACAACGCTCCTGATCCAGATTCAACATGCCTGCCAATGTGCGGCCATAGTCTGCCGCGCGCTGGGACAACGCCCAGTAACGCTCGGCGTAGTCCGCCAGGCAAGGATCGCTCAACTGCGCGCTGTACTTGAGAGTAAGCCCCTGGACCAGGTTCACGCTTTGCGCAGGCCCCAGCCGCTGCATGGCTTGCGCAAGGGTCTGGGCCGGGCTCACAAGGTGCTGCGCCGCACTGTTGGCGGCCGCAATCAGCACCGCCGTAATTTGTGGATCGGCGCGTACTTGCTGCTCAAGCCGTGCCAGGTCCACCCCTTCAGGCGTGAGGCTGCCCTTGAGCGCCGATTGCGCATCCACTCTTAGCGGCGCGCCATCTGAAGACGCGCGGCGCTGCTCCAGAAAACGCTTGAGGGTCATGCCTGGCGCCAGTGCCGGTACGTCACACGAAATCTCTTGCCCCGCCGAGAGCAGCAGGCTCTTGAGGCGCCTGGTCAGGCCGGCAATATCCAAGGGTGTGGTCAGATAAGCCGTTGGCGCCAGCGGCAAGGCTTCGCGCACACTGGCGCTGTCATTGCGTGCACTCAACAAAATAAATGGCTGCGCTGCAACCGCGCGGCGTTGGCGCACAGTGCGCAACAGATCCAGACCACCTACACCCGGCAGCTCACGGTCAGCAATCACCAGGCCATAAGTTTTCCTGCCCAACTGCGCAAGCGCCTGCTGACCGTCGCCACAGACATCCAGTTGAGCGTCGCAACGTACCGTCAGCACCACTTGCTTGAGCAAATCCCGAGTCCAGGGATCGGCCTCGGCAATCAATACAGTGGGTGCTGCCATTAAATCTACAACCGTCATCCAGTTTGCTCCCCGTGCGATACAGGCACCTTAGTCAAAGGGCGCACGCGGATACAGGCCAAAACACCCAAATAGACGCTTCAGACGCAAAAAAACCGCCGAAGCGGTTTTTTTGTCTATCAGGTCACACCGTCAGGTGCGCAGCTCACGCCAGTTCAGCGAAGCACTCCTCGATGATGGCCAGACCTTTGTCCAATTGCTCGTTAGGCGAGGTCAGCGGTACCAGTACACGCAGGACGTTGCCGTAAGTGCCGCACGACAGCAGGATCAGACCCTTGTCGCGAGCCTTGGCAACCACTTGTGCCACTGCCGTCGGATTTGGCTTGTGCGAATCGCCGCCTTCGAACAGCTCGACCGCGATCATCGCGCCCAACGCACGCACATCACCGATCACCGGGTGCTTGGCCTGGATAGCCTTGAGGCCGGTTACCAGGCGCTCGCCGACTTCCTTGCAACGGTCCAGCAGGTGCTCTTCTTCAAACACATCCAGTACCGCCAGCGCTGCTGCGCAAGCAATCGGGCTACCGGCATAGGTGCCGCCCAGACCGCCTGGAGCGATGGCGTCCATGTACTCGGCCTTGCCGCACACACCGGCCAGCGGGAAGCCGCCAGCGATGGACTTGGCGAAGGTGGTCAGGTCGGCAGTGACGCCCATCTGTTCCATGGCGAAGAACGTGCCGGTACGGCCAGCGCCGGTTTGCACTTCGTCGGCGATCAGCAGGATGCCGTGCTTGTCGCACAGCTCGCGCAGACGGGCCATGAACGCTTTCGGCGCCACATAGAAACCACCTTCGCCCTGTACCGGCTCGATGATGATGGCAGCGATGTCTTTAGGCTCGGCGTCGTTCTTGAAAATGCGCTCGATGCTGGCGATGGAGTCATCCACGCTCACGCCATGCAGTTCGCACGGGTACAGCGCGCGGAAGATACCGCCTGGCATCAGACCCATGCCTGCCGAGTACGGTACGACTTTCCCGGTCAGGCCCAGGGTCATCATGGTACGGCCATGGTATGCGCCAGTGAAGGCGATCACGCCGGCACGGCCAGTTGCGGCACGAGCGATTTTCACGGCGTTTTCAACGGCTTCGGAACCGGTGGTGACCAACAGGGTTTTCTTGTCGAAATTGCCCGGGACCTTGGCGTTGATCTTTTCGCACAGCTCGACGTAAGGCTCGTAAGCCAGTACCTGGAAGCAGGTGTGGGTCAGCTTGGTCAGTTGCTCTTGAACGGCGGCAATGATTTTCGGGTGCAGGTGACCGGTGTTCAGTACCGCGATACCGCCGGCGAAGTCGATGAACTCGCGGCCTTCAACGTCGGTAACGGTGGCGTTTTTTGCCGACTCGGCGAAGATCGGGTGGATCTGGCCAACACCGCGCGGAACAGCGGCTTCACGGCGTTTCATCAGGGATGCGTTGGTCTTGTTGCTCATGGTGTTCCTCATTCGCCGCTGATCAAGCGGCGTGGTTCAAGGCTGACGCGCCAGGCAGACACCCATGCCAGCATGCGATGATCGACTGGCATGGCGCTCCCGGCCACAAAAATTAACAGTTTGAAACGCAGGGGAAGCATCGCTCTCGTGCCCCCTCTGCTTGAACCACCCGCCGGGTTAGATGCCCAGGCAGAGATATTTGATTTCCAGGTAGTCTTCGATGCCGTACTTGGAGCCTTCACGGCCCAGGCCCGACGCCTTGATCCCGCCAAACGGCGCGACTTCGTTGGAGATCAGGCCAGTGTTGACGCCCACCATGCCGTACTCCAGGGCTTCAGCCACACGGAATACACGGCTCAGGTCGCGGGCATAGAAGTACGACGCCAGGCCGAACTCCGTATCGTTGGCCATCGCGATCACTTCAGCTTCGTCCTTGAAACGGAACAGCGGCGCCAGCGGGCCGAAGGTTTCTTCCTTCGCCACAGCGGCGTTTTTCGGCACGTTCACCAAAATGGTCGGCTCGAAGAAGCTGCCTTCCAGGCTGTTGCCGCCGGTCAGCAGGGTCGCGCCCTTGCTCAGTGCGTCAGCGATGTGCTCCTTGACCTTGGCCACGGCCTTGTCATCGATCAGGGGGCCTGTGGTGGTGCCTTCGTCCAGACCATTGCCGATCTTGAGCTTGGCCACCGCTACTTTCAGTTTTTCTGCGAATGCGTCGTAGACCGAGTCCTGAATGTACAGGCGGTTGGCACATACGCAGGTCTGACCGTTGTTGCGGTATTTGGAGATGATCGCGCCTTCTACGGCTTTATCCAGGTCCGCATCGTCGAACACGATAAAAGGTGCGTTGCCGCCCAGCTCCAGCGACACTTTCTTGATGTCCTTGGCGCATTCGGCCATCAACTGACGACCGATTTCGGTCGAGCCGGTGAAGGACAGCTTGCGCACGATCGGGTTGCTGGTCAGCTCGCCGCCGATATCGCCGGCACTGCCGGTTACAACGCTCAACACGCCTTTAGGGATGCCGGCACGGTGTGCCAGCTCAACCAGGGCCAGGGCCGAGAACGGGGTTTGCGAAGCTGGCTTGATCACCATGGTGCAACCGGCGGCCAGGGCCGGGCCGGCTTTACGGGTGATCATGGCTGCCGGGAAGTTCCACGGGGTAATGGCAGCGGTCACGCCGATCGGTTGTTTGATCACGATCAGACGTTTGTCCGGCTGGTGGCCCGGGATAACGTCGCCATAAATACGCTTGGCTTCTTCAGCAAACCACTCGATAAACGAAGCAGCGTAAACGATTTCGCCCTTGGCTTCGGCCAGTGGCTTGCCCTGCTCCAGGGTCATCAGGCGGCCGAGGTCGTCCTGGTTTTCGATCAGCAGCTCAAACCAGCGACGCAGCTTGGTTGCACGCTCTTTGGCGGTCAGGGCACGCCAGGCTGGCAACGCTTTGTCTGCGGCTTCAATGGCACGACGGGTTTCAACCGCGCCCATCTTTGGCACTGTGCCGATGATTTCACCGGTAGCCGGGTTGTTGACCTTGATGGTCTGGCCACCGTCCGCATCAACCCAGGCACCATCGATATAGGCTTGCTGGCGGAACAACTGTGCGTCTTTGAGCTGCATGTGGGCTTTCCTTAACAGCACCGCGCAGGCGCGGAGCGAATTATTAAAGTAGAAAGGCGCCGTGGAAGGCTGCCGTCAGGAAGTCATTCACTGCCAAAGTATCTAAATGACGCACAAAGAACATGCCGTGCGATTCAGCACCCAGACAAGAGCGTTTGAAATCTCAAACGAATCCTAGGGATAAAGGGGGTAAAGGACAATAGCCTGTTCGAAAAAAAGAACAAGCTGCCAGACTTCACCGTTTTATAGCCCGGCCCCCATTAATAGCCCATAACGCGTAAGGAAACACCTCACGAATCAGCGGCATGGACGACTGACACGCAGATGAGTATGATGGCGGCCGCGTCGCACCAGTAGCTCAGCTGGATAGAGTACTGCCCTCCGAAGGCAGGGGTCGTGGGTTCGAATCCCGCCTGGTGCACCATTCTTTTTCCCTTGCTCAAGGGAATCGCGTCAAAACCCTGTAACCAACAGCATTTTGCCTCCCACCGAGAACCCGGTGAGCGATCGCACGCCTGTTTTTTGAGCTTTTCTGCGCAAAACGCAGATCCGGTTAAATTTTCTATGGGCAACTGACGAAAGGCTGGTTACTATACGCGGCGTTTCGCGGAGAGCTGGCCGAGTGGCCGAAGGCGCTCCCCTGCTAAGGGAGTACACCTCAAAAGGGTGTCGGGGGTTCGAATCCCCCGTTCTCCGCCATTATTTGTGGCACCTGAATGCGTTCCCTTGTTCAAGGGAACCGCGTTTTCCCCCCTACCCAATCAAACCCGATGTGCACCTGCGCAAGGTTTTGTCGCGTCCGCAGAAAACTGTGGGAGCGGGCTTGCTCTCGACTCAAGCGGCGCGGTCGTCCTGCCAGACCGCATTGATGCCATCGCGGGCAAGCCACACTCCCACAAGACTTGTCGACCGCTATAACTCAATGCTCATCCCAGCAAGAGTCGTTGCGCCATCGGGTTCAATCGTTAATGATACGGCTTCTCATTAACGCCTGAGCCCTGCTCCATGCCCTCGCCTTCACCCTCCAGCCTGCTGGCCAGTTTTCAGGAGCACTACGACGATCTGTTGTCGTTCCTGACCCGGCGCCTGCGTGACCGGCATCGGGCAGCGGATGTGGCGCAGGAAACCTGGATCAAGCTGGCAAAAATCGACCCCGAGGCGGTCACGGTACTTAATGACCGGCACTTTATTTTCAAGGTGGCGGGCAACCTGGCCATCGATGCCTTGCGCGTGGATCAGCGCCAGACACGCAACCTGAGCGGCGAACCGCCTTCACTGCAAATCGCTGATCCGGGGCTGCCGCCCGAAGGTCTGCTGCTGGCCACCGAGCGCATCGGCATTCTGGATGAGGCGCTGCAACAACTGTCGCCCAATGCCCGCCAGGCGTTACTGCTGAGTCGCATCGACGGCATGACCCAAGCCCAGATCGCCGTCGAACTGGGCGTGTCGCCAAGTATGGTGGCAAAATACATTGGCCAGGCCTTGCGCCACTGCCGTGACTGGCTAAAAGACAACCATGCCTGAGCGTGCCGTGATGCCTTCAACGCCCTCCCCTGACGATCTCGACGATCAGGCCATCGACTGGCAGACCCTGCTGCACTCGGGCGAAGCCAGCGCACGCCAGCGCCTGGACTATCAGCGCTGGCAACAGTTGAGCCCGGCGCACAAAACCGCGGCCCAAGAGGCCGAAGCGCTATGGGCGGATATCGGTCTGACCGCCAGCGCCGAGCAACATCGCGCAAGACCGCGCCGCCGGGCTTATCGCTGGGCCAACGGGCTGGCGGCGGGGTTGCTACTGGCCGTACTCGGGTATGGCGCTACGGACTATGTACCAAGCTGGTCCGACACTCATCACACCGGGGTCGGTCAGCGCCAGCAATGGCTGTTGAGCGATGGCACGCGTGTCACGTTGAACAGCGCCACGGCGTTGTCGGTCGACTTCACGGGCAATCAACGTAGCGTCATCTTGCGCAAGGGCGAAGCCCTGTTCGAGTTGGCCGATGACCCGTCGCGCCCCTTTATCGTCCAGGCCGGGCAAGACCGGGTGGCGGCTAAAAACGGGGCCTTCAGCGTGCGCCGCGATGCAGTTCAGACCCGTGTACTGGTCGCCTCGGGCGCGGTGCAAGTGCAGCACCAGACGCAAACCCTGGAGCTGCAACCCAACCAGCAGGCACTGTATCAACCAGGCCAGGCTGTCGCCGAGCGCCAGCAGGTTGATGCCAATGCCCTCACCGCCTGGCACCGCGGCAAGCTGATCTTCAACCGTAAACCCTTGCAGGACGTACTCGCCGAACTGGAGCGCTATCAATACGGCCGTATCGTGCTGCCCGATGCAACACTCGGCGCCATGCAGATCAGCGGGGTGTTCGACCTCAACGATCCACAGAACCTGCTGCATACCCTGGAACAGCGTTACGGCCTCAACATCACCTACCTGCCCTTTGTGGCGTGGGTGCACTGAAAATAATTTCGCACAGGCACTGCAAGATCCTGTCGGGCATATCGTCGTAGTAAGACCAGGAACGAATCCGTTCCCATTCGCGATATAAAAAACCTCGAACAAGGATCAAAAACGCAATGGTCGAGCACGTCAAGAAGCCGCGTGGCGCACACCTAAACGAACAGCGACTGCGCCAGGTATTCGTAGCCACAGCCTTGCTGGCCAGCCTGGGAGGCCCGCTGCAAGCCAGTGCCCAGACCGCAACTGCGGCCACGCCCGGCACGTCCCAGCACACCCGCCAGGTCAGCGTGGACGTCAGGGCCCAGGACCTCGATCAGGCGCTCACCCAGTTTGCCGATCAAGCCGATTTGCACCTGCTGTTTACCTCAGCCGAAGTCGCCGGCTTGCACAGCCAGGCGCTGCGGGGGGAGATGAGTGTTGAACAGGCCCTGCAATCGCTACTCAAAGACAGCGGTCTGGTCTGGCAATTCAGCGATGCCCGCACCGTCATCTTGGGTAAACCTCAAGCCCCCGCTCAGAGCCTGCAACTCAAGGCCCTGGAAGTCAGCGTCGGCGCCCGTACCAGCACCTCCATCAGTGAAATCCCGGGCACCGTGTGGGTGGTCGACCAGGTGCAGTTGCAGGAGCAACTGGACACTGGTGTCACCCTCAAGGAAGCCATCGGCAAACTGGTGCCGGGGCTCGACCTGGCGCCCGAAGGGCGCAGCAACTACGGCCAGAACATGCGCGGGCGCAACGTGCTGGTGATGATCGACGGCGTCAGCCAGAACAGCTCGCGAGGGCTGTCGCGCCAGTTCGACAGCATCTCGCCGTTCAACGTAGAGCGGATCGAAGTGCTGTCCGGCGCCAGCGCGCTGTACGGTGGTGGCGCCACAGGCGGGATCATCAATATCGTGACCAAAAAGGGCACCCCCGGCCCCGCGCAATTCGAAACAGAGCTGTCCGCCACCAGCGGTTTCAACAACAGCGACGACCTCTCCAGCCGCATTTCACAATCCGTCAGCGGGGGCACTGATCGGGTCTATGGCCGCCTGGGGATTTCCGGTGAACAGAACGAAGCCTTTTACGATGGTAAAGGCGATCAGGTATTTATCGACAACACCCAGACCGACCTGCAATACAACCGCACCCTGGACCTGATGGGCAGCCTGGCAATCAAGCTCGATGACGTACAGGACCTGGACTTGCTGGCCCAGTACTATGATTCGGGGAACAACGGCAGCGTCGGGATTTACTTCCCCAACCTGCACGACAAAGCACCGTCCAATCTCGAAGACGCCGAAATCCGCAGCGGCTACGACACCGACCTGGAGCCGCGTTCCAAGCGCCTGCTGTTCAACGCCAACTATCACCACGCCGACCTGCTGGGCCAGGACTTCTACTTGCAGGGCTCGTACCGCAAGGAAGACAACAATTTCTATCCGTTTCCGTACTACAACGCCGGTAAACCGCAGGGTTCCAAGGGCGTGTACTTCGCCGCTTCGCAGCAGAACTTCGAAGTCACCAGCCTCAAGGCGCTGTTTGCCAAACAATGGGACAGCCTGAAGCTGACCTATGGCGTAGACCTCGACCGCGAGCGCTTCAATGCCGAACAAAGCGTGTTCGATTCGGCTATCTCTTCCGAAAGCGGCGGCCTGGACCTGGTCACCCAAAGCAAGTCCCCGCGCTACCCAAGTTACCGGGTTGATGGGCATTCGGCCTACGCCCAGCTTGACTGGAAACTTACCGATGCCCTGACCCTGTCTGGCGGCGCGCGGCGCCAGCAAATGGACGTCGATGTCGGTGTGTTCAAGGGCATTGCCGGTGGCAGCAACGACTACGCGGTCAACCTGTTCAACCTGGGCGCCATTTATGACTTCAAGAATGGCCATCAAACCTGGGTCAACTACAGCGAAGGCTTTGATTTGCCGGACCCGGCCAAGTACTACGGCAAGGCGGGGCTGAGCGTCAAAGACAACCCGTTGGCCGGGATCAAGAGCCGTCAGGTCGAAACCGGCTGGCGCTTTGCCGATGTGGATTGGGACGCGCAGGCGGCGATCTATTACATCTGGTCTGACAAGGTCATCACCACGGACGCTGCCACGCTGACGATTGATGTAACCGACAAGAAGAGCCGTGATTTTGGCTTTGAAGGCGCGCTGACCCGTCACTTCAATAACGGTTGGGACGCAGGCGGCACCTTGCATCTGGTACGTTCAGAGGAAGAGGACGCGCAAGGCGACTGGATGAAGCGTGACGCCCGGTATGCGTCATTGTCCAAATCCACCGCGTTTGTTGGCTGGCACGGTGATGGGCGCAATGTGCGCTTGCAGGGTAACCATGCCTTTACGCTTAAAGACGATTCCGACCACAAGATCAGCGGTTACACCACGTTCGACTTGATGGGCAGCCAGGAGACTGAATTCGGCACGTTCAGCGCCGGCATCCAGAACCTGCTGGACAAGGAGTACAGCACGGTCTGGGGCCAGCGTGCGGCGCTGTTCTACTCGCCGACCTACGGCCCGGAGTATCTGTATGACTATCAGGGCCGTGGCCGCACATACACCATGACCTGGTCATTGGCTTATTGAACAGAGCAAGACAGTGGGAGCGAGCCTGCTCGCGAAGATCGTTCGCGAGCAGGCTCGCTCCCACAGTTTAAGTCGCGGCTTTACTGGCTGGCCACACCACCAAAGCGGGTACTCATCGCAGTGATGAAGTCTTCAAGGCTCATTTTCTGGCCATTGAGATCCACCTGGCCATCAGCGTAATTGAGCGAAGCCAGGATGTTGTTGCCCTCCACTTTGGCCAGCCCGGTTTGCACCGCCATCACGCCTGCCATCTCGCTGTTCATGCTGGCCATCTTGGCAATGGCTTGCGGATCGGTCTGGCCAACCAACTGTGCCTGCACCGCTGACAAATCAGCAATCATCGGCTTGGACAGCAACAGCTTGGCATCCAGCGCGGTCAGCATCTGCTTGGTAACGTCAACTGGCGGCTGCTCAAATGAGGTCGGCTTGGCCAGCCCCATGACAACGTTGAGCTGGCTTTCACCATTGGCGGTCTTGATCGTGAATTTCTCCAACGCCAGTTGCGGTTTGGCAGCCAGAATTTTTTCAACCTGAAGCTGCATCTGCACTTGCTCCGCCGGGGTCAGCGGGGTTTGCGGCAGGGTACCGTCGGCCTGAGGCTGGAACTTGTTCTGATAAATCTGCAGCAGCGCCTGCATGGCCGGGATATCCAGGCTGCTGGCAGTCAGTACCATTTGCGCACTGCCCACCGGCTTGCCATCCAGGGTGATATCACCGACGTTATAGGCCAGACGCCCGGACATCAGGTTGCCATTGGCGGAAGCAGAATCCGTGTACTCGAAGTTCTTGAGTTTGATCACCGATTGCTTGACGCCATAAGTCAGCTGACCTTCGCTCAGCGCCATCACGTTCTGCCCGAGATAGAAGCCAAAGTCGGTCTTCTTCAGGTCACTGGCCAGGGTCAGGCCGTTGAGCTCGACCGTTACCGGCGGGTTCTCAATCGTGATCGCATTGAGCTTGAGGTGGTCCATATAGCCTTTGGCCTTGAGGTTCTGGCCATCGGCATCGGTCTGGGCTTGCATGGTCATGCCCGAGAAGCTGAAGGTGGAGTGCTCGTCCAGCTGGGTCTCCAGTGCCATCAGCTCCATATGACCGTCAACCGAGCGGTCGTAACCCAGGGTGACCTGACCTTTGAGCGGAGCCTGATCCTTGGTTGCGGCAAACCACTTTTCGGTAAATGGGGTTTTTTCCAGCGAGTAATTGCTGACCGCCATCACTGGCATCCACTTGAACGTCTTGATACGCGACCACGGCAATGGACCATGCTCGATATTATCGACAAACAGCAATTCCACCGGCTTCGCATCCGGGCCCGCCTTGTCGTCCTGGATCTTCAGGCGATAGTGCGCGGTGCTGCTGTAGAGGTTGCGCTCAATGGAAACCAGCTCAATAGTGCCGTGAGTGGTGGTGCCTTGCAGCTGCTTGGCCAGCTCCTGGTTGGTCTGCTCGATCGAGGTCTGCAACACACCCTCGATTTTGCTGCCGGTATACCACGCGCCAGCGGTATTCAGCGCCCCGGCGACAACAACGATCCCTACCAGCACACCTAATGGTTTATTCATCAATTGACCCGTTCAATGTCCGTTATGTTGAAAGTAAAGCGGTCTTTGCCAAGCCCTTCATGGGCCGAAAAGTGCTAGCAGATTAACACTGGCAGCAGAGCAGACGCTCCTCCAACGTGATACCTGGCTTTATGCAGGTTGGGCGTAACGCTGGTCAATTTCGTCGAGCTGGTGGTCGAAACTCTTGAGACTGGCACTCCAGGTGTACACCAGCACTTCCAGATCATGGTCGATGCATGTTTCTCCTACGGAATTAAAAGAAACGTCCGAGTAATCCAGCTGATAACGCTCACGCGCCATCGCTGCCGCGACATTCGAGAGCTCACGCGCAGTGTCGAGCCATTGGCGCTCCTCGGATGGCAGGGCCTTGTCGAGTTTCAGGCATTGGGTCTTGAGGGCTTCGAGGCTTTTTTCCAGCGGGGTGCCGGTAAGTTCGCCCATAAACTCCTGGAAGGTCCGGCCCGGTTGCCAGTAACTGCCCCAGAAATAGCGGTCAAATACCGTCTCTACCCGCCGCAGGGCAACCTTGGTGTCCCAGATCAGGACGCGGGTCTGGCCCTGGTTGATCTGGCGTTTTTTGATCTGCCGGGTTTGCACCGAGGCGCAGGCCACCACCACTATGGCCAGAACGGCAATCAACGCACTCGCGCTATCGAGAAAGATCATTGCCTTGTCGATCTGGTGCGCCAGCATGATGCCGTAGAAGTAGGTCGCCGAAAGCAGCACCACGGCTGCCACTGCACACCAGAAGCCGGGAGCATAAGGGTTTTTCATTATTAGTATCCCCATCAGGCATGGTCTGCACGATGAGGAGGGCTACAGACCGCAAACGCCCTGAACCATCGTTCTGATACCGATAATTCAGAGCATAGCAACGCTGTCAGGGTTTGGCGTTTGTCGCCGCTTGCGTTCGTCCACTTTCCCAGCCCCCACCCAGGGCCAGGAACAGATCGATCTGACTCATGGCAACCTGGGTGTTGGCCGCCGACAATTGCGCGCGCATGTCAGTGTAGGTGCGGGTTGCCTGCAGATCGGCCAGGAATGACTCGCGCCCCGCCTGGAAGAACTGATGGGTCTGGTCGGCCGCCGTTTTGGCCGACAACTCGGCCTCTGCCAGGGCATCACGGCGCTGCAGCAACGCCGTGTATTGCACCAGGCTGGTCTGGGTTTCACGGATGGCATTGAGCACCACACCGTCAAACTTGGCCAAAGCGCCTTGAGTCACCGCCTCGGCCTCACGAATTCGGGCTCGCGAGCCATTGGTCGGAATCGTCCAGCTCAGCATCGGGCCGAAGCCCCAGCGGTTAGTAGGGGCCGTGCCCAGGTTGTCGATAATCCCCACTGTGCCAATGCTGGCACCGATGCTGATGTCCGGGTACAGCGAACCTGTGGCCACACCGATTTCGGCGGTGGCGGCGGCCAGATGGCGTTCGGCCTGACGCACGTCCGGGCGGCGTTTAAGCAGTGCTGCACCGTCCCCCACGGGCAGCAATTGCGCGATATGCGGCAGCTCGGCGCAGGTAGCCACACCGGCGGGCAGTTGATCCAGCGGCCTGGCCAGCAACATCGACAAACGGAACAGGCCGGACTGGCGCAATGCTTCGTAACGGGGCAATTCTGCGCGCAACGATTTGAACTGGGTTTCAGAACGGGTGACCTGGGTTTCATCACCGCGACCCGCATCACGCAGGCGCTGGGTCAGGCTGGTACTTTGCGCTTGCAGCTTGAGGGACTCTTCTGCGATGTGGTGTTCCTCATTGGCTGCGCACACTTGGGTGTACGCCCGCACCACATCCGCCACCAGAGTGATGCGCGCGGTGTCGGCGGCAGCCTGAGTCGCGTCGGCGTTGGCCTGTGCCGCTTCGATCCCGCGCTGCAAAGTGCCCCACAAGTCGAACTGGTATGAAGTGCTGATACCCAGATCACCGACATTGGCTACCGGCACCTTGTCCGCCAGCAGGAACGCTTCACCGGACTCCTGCAGGCGCTGGGCGCCCGCTTTCACAGAACCACTCCAGCCACCGGCCGACTGTGCCTGCTCAACCTGGGCCCGCGCCCGCGACAGGTTCGCCGCAGCGACCCGCAGATCAGTGTTGGAGGCCAGCGCCTGGCGCACCAGTTCATTGAGCCTGGGGTCCTCATAGAGCTTCCACCAGTCAACTGGAACCGGGGCGGACACCACGTTGGCGCCCTCGCCAGCCAGTTGGCCCTGCAAGTCCGGGCGCTGCATGGCCGCGTCTTTGGGCAATTGGTAATCAGGGCCAAGCAGTTGGCAACCGGACAGCAGCAGCCCAAGTCCTACGGCTGCCAGGCGAACGGCTTTCATTGCGCGCGCTCCGGGGCAGGCTGGGCTTTGGCCGAATCTTCGATGATGGACACGGTCGCGGTGCGCCCGGCAATCATGCGAAAGTCTTCAGGCACGTCGTCAAACACGATGCGTACCGGAATCCGTTGCGCCAATCGCACCCAGCTGAACGCAGGGTTGACGTTGGGCAGCAGGTTCTGGCCACTGGTGCGGTCACGGTCTTCGATGCCCGCCACAATGCTTTCAACATGCCCGCGCAAACGTGCGTTATCACCAATGACACGGATATCGACGCTTTGGCCGACATGGATGCCATCGAGTTTGGTTTCTTCAAAATAGCCGTCGATATGGAACGAGCTGCTGTCGACGATCGACAAGACCGGCCGCCCCGCCGTGACGAACTCATTGACCCGTGGAGCCCGGTCGTTGACGTAACCATCGACGGGGCTGCGCACCACCGTACGATCCAGATTGAGCTGGGCGCTGTCCACGGCCACTTGGGCCTCTATCAGTGCGGCCTGGGCGCGCATTTCACGGGACTGGCTTTCTTCGAGCTGTTCGCGGGCGACCAGGTTGCCCAGGCCTTTGTTACGGCGGCTCTCACGTTGGGCCTGGGCCAGGGTCTCCTTGCGATCGGCCACGGTGGCTTCGGCCTGACGCAGCGCCAGCTTGAAGCGCTCCTGGTCGATGACAAACAACACCTGATCACGGCTGACGGGCTGGTTGTCACGCACATCCACCTGCTTGATCAGGCCCGACACGTCGGGGGCGATTTGCACGATGTCGGCGCGAATGTGGGCGTCACGGGTCCAGGGAGCAAACATGTAGTACATGGTCATGCGCCAGACCACGACGCAGGCAAACGTCACCACCAATAAGGTGAGAACGACACGGCCCAGGGTCAGTAAAGGTTTTTTCATGTCATCAGATATCGACTGAACGAATCCACAACGCCGAGTAACAGAGCGTAGAGACCGACGTTGAACAAAGCCCGGTGCCAGACCAGGCGGTAAAAGTGCACACGGGTGAGTAACCCGTGAACCACCAGAAACAACAAGTAGGTGATGCCCATCAGTACCAGGAGCGTGGGCAGGAAAACCCCGCTGATATCTACGTCACCGATCATAGCGGCGCTCCCTCAATGTGGGCCTGGGGATGTGGCCGGTCGTCGTTGTCGACAATAAATTCGACACCGGGCAGCAGCGCCAGACGCAGGCCGCTGAGGGCGTGCAACAGATGCACTCGTGCCTCGCCTTCGGCTTGCAGGTCATTGGCGTTGAGGGCGCGACGCGTGCGGTCCATGGTCATTTGCAGGCCCATTGGCATTGGCAGGCGCTCACCCGCCTTGAGGCAGGCACAAAAGTAGTCACCCACATCACTGACCACCTGGCGCAGCAACAGTTGCGGCCCGCCCGTAACCCTGGGTGCGTAGGCCAGCAGATCGAGCAGGTTGAGGGCCACCCGCAGGTCACGCAAGGCGCTGCCGGTGTCCTGCCCGGTCAGGGCCAGACGCGGCAAGTGCTGCATCAGGCGGTCGAGCATTTGCGCGCCCATTTGCCGGTGTTCGGCCAGGGTGGCGGGCTGGGTCAGGCTGACAATGTCACGCCAGCTGAAGCGGGTCAGGCGCTTGGCCGCCAGTTCGGCACCGAACGGGCGCGCGATCAGGGTCCAGACGAAGGCAAACAGCAGGCCGACGGGGCCGGCCAGGTTGGCGTTCATAAACACCATGAAGTCCGCGTCGTAGGCGCCCTGGATACTGATAAACGAGGCGGTGTTGACGATAGTCAGCAAGGTGCCCAGGTAAAAGCGCGGTTGCACGGTCAGGGTGCCGACGCAGATAAACGGCACGGCAAACGCCAGCACCAGCATCGGGAAGTCATGCAGGTTGGGCAGGATCACAAACAGGTAGAGGCTGGCAAACAGCACCGACAGCGAGGTCCAGAAAAAGAACCGGTAGATCTGTGGCGCCGGATCGTCCATCGCGGCAAAAAAGCTGCAGGCCACGGCGGCCAGAATCACCGCACTGGCGCCGTCAGTCCAGCCGAGCAGAATCCACAACACCGAGGCGACGACAATCGCGGTGACGGTAGAGAACGCTGAATAAAGCATCAGCCCGCGATCCAGGAACGGCGTCAGGCGACCCAGGCGCCAATGCCGATAGACTGCACGCCAGACATCCTGGTTACCGGTCGAGATGGCCTCTTGCAGGCTGCGGCAGTCTTGCCACAGGTCGATCCACTCACCCAGCCGGTACAGCACGTTGGAGAGCACCAGTTGGCGCCGATCATCCAGGGCGGCGGCACTGGGCTGCAACGCTTCAAGTTCATGGCGCAATGCTTGCCACTGCTGGATCGAGGCGCCCTCACGGGTGCGCTCAAGCCATGCCTGGGCGTGGTCGAGCAATGGCGTGACCTTGTCGAGCAGCTCCGGAGCGCGACGCTCCAGCGCATAGAGTGCATCGTCCAGGGCATCGACCACCGGCAGCAGGTGGATCATGCGTCCACGCAGCTCTTTGGTGTTGCGCACGGTCTGCGGGTGCGCGCCCTCATGGGGCAACTGGCCAATCATCATTTCAAGGCTGTTGAACGTCGCCACCATTGATGAACGCAGGCCACTGGCTTTGCTGGGTTCGACATCGCGGGCCAGAAAGTGCTTGCTGTAATTGCTCGCATCGGCAAACCACTTGGCCGCCGCGTCGATAAATACCGGCGTCAGGCGCCGAGGCCAGAACATGCTGCCTACGACCGCCGCGCAGACGATACCGAGCATGATTTCTTCAGTACGCGAAACGGCGATGTCGAACACATTCAGCGGGTTATCCACAATCGGCAGGGCGATCATGGGCATGGTGTAGCCGGCGAGCATGAACACGTAGCTGTTGGCGGTGCGCAGGTGCAGCGACAGGAACAACAAAATGCCCGTCCAGAGGGCAATCACCAGCACCAGCAAGAACGGTGTCTGGACAAACAGCGGCACAAAAAATACCGCTGCAGCAGCGCCTATCAGCGTGCCCAGGGCGCGGTACACGGCCTTGGAGCTGGTGGGCCCGACAAAGGGGCTGGAGACGATATAGACCGTAGCCATGGCCCAGTAAGGGCGAGGCATTTCCATCAGCAAGGCGATATACAGCGCGATCATCGACGCGGCGAAGGTACGTACCCCGTAGAACCAGTCGCGGGCAGGCGGCATGCTGCTGAAAAAACCGTTCAAGAGGCAGCCCCGTCAGGCAGTTGTCCGGCAGCTTCGAAGGCTTTGATCACACGCAACGCAGCTTCCTGGTCAGCCACTGGAATATCGGCCAGAGCGGCCCTTCTCAGTTGTACAAGCTGAGCTTCAATCGATTGCACCAGAGCACGCCCGGTGTCGGTCAGGCTCAGGGTTTTGGCGCGGCGGTCGCTGGCATCTTCACAGCGGCGCACATAGCCAGCCTTGCACAGTTGATCGAGCAAGCGCACCAGCGACGGGCTTTCCATCCCGGCAGCGTGGGCCACGGTGACTTGCCGCACACCCTCACCCAGGCGGCCGATGATCAGCAGCGGCATGGCGCAGGCTTCGGAAATACCATAGTTGACCAGCGTGGCCTGGCAGACGCGACGCCAATGGCGAGTCGCAACCACCATGCCGGTGCTGATGCTCATTTGCAGTGGATCGAGAGTGTCAGGCAAGAGGCGTCACATAATGTTAGTTTGCTAACTATTAATATTGCGCGGCCAGATGAGCACAGTCAAGTGTTGCTATTTATTTCTTAGGGCCCGTGACAGGTTTTTGCCGCAGCATCAGATTCAATTGGTCGACAACTTCAGCCCAGTCAGCGTCTTCAAGATGCTCCTCACGCAAAAAAGCCGCTTGGGCGGGCGTCCAGAAAAAAGCATCTTCAAGCTTGAGGTCAGGCTTGAGTGGCGAGTGGGTGGTGACAAACTTTTCGATATCTTCCGGGCTGGACGGCAGGCCCAGCTGCTTGAACAAGGATGGCAGGCTATGGGTTGGCTTTTGCATCGAGTTGACTCCATTCAGGTTCAGAGCCGCATTTGGCGGCAACGCAGGTCAAATATAGACGAGCCTGAGTGTCATCGACGGCCAGGTCCTGTGCTTTGCGCCAATCCATGGGAATTGCACTGAAGTCGTCGGGCTGCAGTTTGCTGCTGATCAGCCAGATACGACCCGGGCCTGGGGGCATATCGCTCAGGCGATCGACATAGATACTTGTGCCGTGGCCATTTACCAGCGTGCCAAAGCCATAGTCATTCGGGCGCCCTGAAGTGCCATCTTCCAGGGGCGGCGTATAGAGCATCGGTTGAAATCCGGTCTTGTTGTAATAGACAAAGCTGAAGTACCAGAACAAGTCACTGACGACGATCCGGTCACCGGGTTTGAACTGCTGGTTAACGTGCTCCACCAGACGATCAAAATGATCGGCATCGCTGCTGAAGTTGCTGCGCAAGCCCGTCACTTCGGCGCCAATGAACAGTGTCAGCAGCGCTATGGCCAGCGCCCGCTTGCGCTTGAACAGTTGATCGACTGCAATCGCCACAAGCAGCGGCAAACCCAACGCTGCAAACATCACATAGCGTTCGATAAACAGAGGCGAGATAAAGGATACGGCGTAAATGGCCAGGATCGGCAGCAGGGTGTAGATCACGATCAACGTGATGAATTTATGCGGGCTTGAATCGCGTACAGCCATTCCTGCGACGCCGCCAAGCAGTGCCAGCGGTGCCAGCCAGAACAACGGCCAGGGCAGGTAGTCGCCTTCATCCTGTATCAACAGCTGCCACGTCATGGCGGGCAAGGAGCGGGCATCGACTGCAGGCTCCCACCCCACATCACCGCCACTCTTGAGTTCATCCATATGTTGCAGCAAATCCACCAACCCCGGCAGCCAGGGCAGGAACAACAGCACAATGGCAACGTTAACCAGCCACCAGGCCGGGCGCCTGATCAGCCAGCCGCTGCTGCGGCCACTTAGCAACAGGTACAGCCAATGGGCCATTACACAAAACGCAGTGAAGTAATGGGTGTAAAAAGCAGCCGCCATCAGCACGGTGTAGAGCACCGGGTAGCGATACTTATGCGGGGCCTTGACCCAGTACACCAGCGCGATTGTGGCAGCTATCAGCCACAACCCCATCAGTGAATACATCCTCACTTCCTGGCTGTAGCGCACGGCGGTAGGCAATAACGCCAGCAGCAGGCCCGCCAGCAATGCAGCCCGCGGGGTGGCCACCAGCCGTACCAGCCAGATACCGAAAAATACCGTGGCAATGCCGGGCAGGACACTCAGGGAACGAATCGAGACCAGGCTGTCACCAAACAGCGCTATCCAGCCGTGCAACAGCATGAAATACAACGGAGGGTGAACATCGTGCGCAGCATGAAACCAGATCCCCGACAGCGGGTAGTCGCTCAGCATCAGGCTGGAGCCTTCGTCGCACCAGATCGCCGAGGCGGTGAAACCGTAAAAGCGTACTCCTGCGGCCAGCAGCAAAATACACCACAGCCACGGCTGACGAATCAGGCTGGAAAAAACGTTAGAGGGCTGTAACAGGAGTTCAAACCGTTGCTCACCCACATCGTTGTTGCTGAGTACGCCCATCCCTCACCTGCTGTGCATTGGTGCTGCAAATCGGGCAGCTCTAACTTCGGCGATTGTAGGGCACAGCCCATAACAAAAGGGAGGGCACCCGCCAAGAAAGATAGTGGCCCCATGCAATCTCTTATCCCGCAGTCACGCTAAACTATGCGTAACAAGGTTTGACAGCAATCAGGTCAGTACCTAACTTGAATTGGATCCAAACAAGTATGCCGGTTCGTCGGCACAGGTAGTCGCAACGTGGCCGTTAAAAACAATCCCTTAAACAGCATAGTTGTGTCGGGTCCCATACCCGCTCACCTGGCGCGCTCGGAGATCGAAGAAACCTTGCGCAACGCCATTCTTGATGGCCGTTTGCCTTGCGGTACAGCCATTCGCCAGGAAGCACTGGCGAAGTTGTTTGGCGTCAGCCGTATGCCTGTACGCGAAGCACTGCGTCAGCTGGAAGCTCAAGGTTTGCTGCAGGTCGTGCAATACAAGGGTGCCGTGGTCGCTCCTTTGATTGAAGACAACTCGCTCGAGACCTATGAACTGCGACAGTTGCTCGAAGCCCAGGCACTGCGCCTGTCAGTACCACTGTTGAGCAAAGAGGATTTCGAAGAAGCCGAGGGCTATATCGAAGCGCTCGAGATCGAAAAAGACTTCGGAAAAATCGGCACACTCAATCGGCAATTTCATCAGGCGCTTTACTGCAAGGCTCCTAATAAAAAACTGCTGGCACTCATTGAGGCCGGGCTAATTGAAGAAGAGCGTTTTCTACGCTTCAACCTTGAGCAGATGAACCTTGGCAAGTTGTGCCAGGACGATCACCGTGCGTTGTTGCGTTATGCCCGGGCCAGAGATTTCGAGGCTTGTATTGCAGAGCTGGAGTTGCACCTGCAGCGCGGGGTGAAGGCTATTACCTACTACTTGAGCATGGTCAAAACAAAACAGCCCTGACATATGAATCGCCAGGGCTGTGGATAACTTATTGCTGACCTGCGGGTTTCAGATTTTGAAACTGTCGACCAGTTGCTTGAGACGGCTGGCCTGCTGCGATAGCGCATCGCAGTCCTTAAGGGTTTCGTTAAGGTTCACCACACCTTGCTGGTTAAGCAAGTTGATCTGGTTGATATCCACATTGAGGGTTTCGACCACTGCCGTTTGCTCTTCAGTGGCGGCGGCAACCGACTGGTTCATACCGTCGATCTCATCGATGCGCTGAGTCACGCTGATCAAACGGGCACCCGCCTGATTGGCGACCTCGACACTCTCCTCGCTGGAGACCTGACTCGCATTCATGGTGCTGACCGCTTCGCGGGAGCCTACCTGCAGCGAGGTGATCATTTTATGTATCTCCTCTGCCGACTCCTGAGTGCGGTGGGCGAGGTTGCGCACCTCATCCGCCACCACCGCAAACCCTCGACCCGCTTCGCCCGCACGCGCAGCCTCAATGGCTGCGTTGAGGGCCAGCAGGTTAGTCTGCTGAGAGATACCTTTGATCACATCCAGAATGTGCCCGATGTTGTCGGTGCTGGCATTCAGGGTTTCTATTTGCGCACACGACAAACTGATCTTCTGCGATAGCTCGGTCATGGCCTGGATGGTCTGTTCAACCACTTTGCGACCGTCATCTGCCTGCTCGCTGGCACCGCTTGCATGTTGCGAAGCATCGGCGGCGTTGCGGGCGATTTCCTGGGTGGCGGCACCCAGTTCATTGATCGCCGCGGCGACACTGTTGGTGCGCGCACTTTGCTCGTCCGAGCCGACAATGGAAGCGTTGGACGAGGCCATAACGCGGTGTGACAGGTCATGAACCTGACGAGTAGCAGAAGACACTTCGCTGATCGAGGCGTGGATACGCTCGACAAACTGGTTGAACGAGCTGGCCAGTTCACCGAATTCGTCCTTGTTCTCAATGACCAGACGGCGCGTCAAGTCACCCTCGCCCTGGGCGATATCCTGCATCGCACGGCCCATGGTGGTCAGTGGACGCATCAGTACACGGATCAACAAACTCAACAACAACGCAATCGCGGCCACTGCAATAAACATTGCAATCAACGCAGACGTACGGAATTTAGACAGCGGCGCGTATGCTTTTTCTTTGTCTATTGATTGACCGATATACCAATCCGCGGACGGCAGGCCTGTCACCGGGGTAAAGGAAATAATCCGCTCATGACCATTGAGCGTCACTTCCTGAATGCCCTTCTCGATGCGCAGAGTACTGACCGGGTAAATGTCCTTCAGGTTCTTCATCACCTGATCTTTATCCGGGCTAACGATAACCTGGCCATCACTGCTCACCAGAAACGCGTAGCCCAGGCCACCGGAATCAACCGAATTGATGATTTTGACCAGGCTGTCCAGGCTCAGGTCACCTCCCACCACACCCAACAACTCACCGCCTTTTTTAACGGGCATGGCGATGGTCACAATCAGGCCTCCGACAGCTGCCATATAAGGAGGTGTCAACATGGTCTGACCGGCGCCTACAGCTTGCTTGTACCAGGGGCGCTCGCGGGGGTCATAACCTGCAGGCATGGTCGCGTCAGGGCGTTGAGTAAACACGCCATTGGCTTGCCCGACGTAGGTGAACTGAAAGTTGGAGGTGAATGCCGGCTGATCAACCAGGCCAGGGAGATCAGCCTGGCTGCCTTGCTGCGCAATATTCTGTGCCAGGCTCTCCAGCACCAGAATGCGGCCACCAAGCCAGTTCTGAACGCTGCTGGCTGTCAGGTTGCCAGCCTGTTGCACCGAGGACTCGATGTTCTGCTTGATGGTGTCGCGCTGCAGATAGTCGTTGTACAACGTGAATAACGCAAACGCCAGAACCACGACGCCTGAAGCGGCCAGAAGGATTTTATGACTGAACTTGAGATTCATAGCATGGGACTTCTTATGCCAAAAGTTGGGATGCGTACGGTGTGTGCAACCTGTTGGCAGCTCTGCTCGCACGCAATGCTCAACAGGCTGTCGGCACGGACGGCAGAATACTTAGCCACGTTTGATGGCAATGTGCTTAATCCGACGAAAGCGCAGCTGTGCGATTTGAGGTTTGGCTTTTGGAAGGGGGTTCAGACGAACAGAAAGGGCGCTGGGGATTTACGTCGCGCAAAAACAAAACCCCTGTCTGCGTTAGCAGACAGGGGTTTCGGAATTCAATCTTGACGATGACCTACTCTCACATGGGGAAACCCCACACTACCATCGGCGATGCATCGTTTCACTACTGAGTTCGGGATGGGATCAGGTGGTTCCAATGCTCTATGGTCGTCAAGAAATTCTGTGGCAGATCCGTTATCAAAACGTGCCTGCGAAAACTTGGGACTTCTATAAAAACAAAATCCCCGTCTGCGCGAGCAGACAGGGATTTTGGAATTTAATCTTGACGATGACCTACTCTCACATGGGGAAACCCCACACTACCATCGGCGATGCATCGTTTCACTACTGAGTTCGGGATGGGATCAGGTGGTTCCAATGCTCTATGGTCGTCAAGAAATTCGGTAGCCAGGTCGTTTACCTTTCGGTTTACGCTCCAGCGAATGGGTATGTAATAGATGTGGTGTTTTGTGAACCGCAAACTTTCGGTTTGTATCGTCTTCACACACCGCAATTCGCTTCTAAGCAAATTGCTTGGGTGTTATATGGTCAAGCCTCACGGGCAATTAGTATTGGTTAGCTCAACGCCTCACAGCGCTTACACACCCAACCTATCAACGTCGTAGTCTTCGACGGCCCTTTAGGGAACTCA
>NZ_UYJA01000006.1 GCF_900618535.1 Pseudomonas bubulae
CGCCAGGCGCGACTCTCATCGTGGCGCTGGGGCGTGCCCCAAACAGACGCCGGATAGATTTAAGCAAGCCAACCACATCACCCGTTAATCAGTATTGCAAAATGGGGGGTGACCATAGATTTTTTTGGATTTTTTTTAAGTCAATTGCCCGCCAAAACCCCACCACGGCATGTGATTATTTGGACGCTGCCATTGCCCCGGGCTTGAGCACCAGCCACAGCGCCACGGCGATCAGCAGACCTCCGTACAGGTGCGCCATCGACAGCGGCTCGCCCAGAAACAGCGCGCCCCACAGCACGCCAAACGGCGGGATCATAAAGGTCACGGTCATGGATTTGACCGGGCCAATGCTGGTCAGCAAGCGGAAGTACAGGATATAGGCAAACGCCGTACACACCAGCCCCAGACCCAGCAACGATAACCAGACACTCGTCCCGCCCCAACTGACCGGTGGCTGATTGATCACACTCAGCCCGAACAGCGGCAGCAGGAACAAAGTAGCCCCGAGCATACTGCCCAGTGCCGAAAGACGAGGGTCGAGACCGCCTTGCTGATCCAGCCAGCGGCGTGCCAAAAAGCCGGCAAATCCATAAAAGGTGGTGGCCAGCAGACAGGCGAGGGCGCCCATCAGCAAGTCCAGATTGAAAGCAACCGGCCCGGCACGGGTCAAAATGCCTACACCGAGCAAGCCCAGAAACACCCCGGCCATTTTGGTCAGGGTCAATTTTTCGCTGAAAAACAGACCGCCGATCAATACGCCCATCAACGGTGTGGTGGCGTTGAAAATCGATGAGTAACCGGCAGGCAACACCTGGGCCGCCACCGAATACAGCGTGGCCGGTACCCCGGAGTTGATAACCCCCAGTATCAGGATTACCTTGAGTTTGCCGCCGAAATCCCAGCGCACGCGCATCAGCGCCAGAATCACCACCAGACCGGTTGCTGCGATGGAAACCCGGAAAAAAGCTGTCGGGATGGTCCCGAGTACCGGTGCAATGATCCGCATAAACAGAAAGCTGGCGCCCCAAATGCCTGCCAGCGACAGCATGCGCAGCAAATCGACAAGTCTCACGGGATTTTCCTTACAAGTTTCAAGGCGGGCAGTGTAGGGGATGCAGCGGACAAGACAACGCGCTAATTCCTACAGATTCGTGCATGAGCGTCCAAATCTGCGACAATCCGCCCCCTGCATTTACGAAGAATTCTGCGCACCTGATGACTGACGAATCGCCTGCTATCGACCAACTGTTGAAAAACCTCGATCAAGCCATGATTGCCGACCGCCACAAGCTGCGCCGGCAATTGCATGAGCTGCGCAAAAAGCCTGACGACGCCAAGCTGGCCGCCTGGGCCGAGCGGGTGCAGGCGTCGTGCGCGCAGGTGGCAGCGCGGGCGGCCAGTGTGCCGCAGGTTCGCTATGACGAAAATCTGCCGATCGCGGCCAAGCGGGACGAGATCAAGGCCGCGCTGCTCAAGCATCAGGTGCTGATCCTGGCCGGTGAAACCGGCTCGGGCAAAACCACCCAGTTACCGAAGATCTGCCTTGAAATCGGCCGTGGGCAGCACGGCCTGATCGGCCATACCCAACCGCGCCGCATCGCCGCCCGCAGTGTGGCCAGCCGGGTGGCTGAAGAGCTGGGCACGCCGCTGGGTGCGCTGGTCGGCTATCAGGTGCGGTTTGAGGATCAGAGCGATTCCAATACCCTGATCAAGCTGATGACCGACGGTATCCTGCTGGCCGAAACCCAGCACGACCGCTATCTCGAACGCTATGACACGATCATCGTCGACGAAGCCCACGAGCGCAGCCTGAACATCGACTTTTTGCTCGGTTATCTGAAGATCCTGCTGCCCCGTCGTCCCGATTTGAAGGTCATCATCACCTCGGCAACCATCGATCTTGAGCGTTTCTCCAAACACTTCAATGACGCGCCCATTGTCGAAGTGTCGGGCCGTACCTTTCCGGTCGAGACCTGGTATCGCCCGTTGACCTCCCAGCAGGACGAAGAGGGCAACAACGTTGAAGAAGACCTGAGCGTCGACCAGGCCATTATTGCCACCCTGGACGAGATTGCCGCGTTCGAGCGCAGTGAGCGTAAAAGCCCCGGCGATGTGCTGGTATTTTTACCAGGCGAGCGGGAAATCCGCGATGCCGCCGACATGCTGCGCAAGGCGCAACTCAAGCACACCGAGATCCTGCCGTTGTATGCGCGGTTGTCGCCTGCCGAACAGCAGCGGATTTTCCAGTCGCACCCGGGCCGCCGTGTGGTGCTGGCCACCAACGTAGCGGAAACGTCATTGACTGTGCCGGGCATCCGTTACGTGATTGACAGCGGCACGGCGCGCATCAGCCGATACAGCTACCGGGCCAAGGTCCAGCGCCTGCCGATAGAAGCGATTTCCCAGGCCAGCGCCAACCAGCGCAAGGGCCGTTGTGGCCGGGTCGAGCCGGGTATCTGCGTGCGCCTGTATGCCGAAGAAGATTTTAACGGTCGCCCGGAGTTTACCGATCCTGAGATTCTTCGTACCAACCTTGCGGCAGTCATCCTGCAAATGCTGCACCTGCGCCTGGGCGAAATCACCGCGTTTCCGTTTATTGAGCCCCCGGACGGCAAGGCAATCACCGACGGTTTCAATCTGCTGCAAGAACTGTCGGCGGTTAACCGCGAAAATCAGCTCACACCGCTGGGCCGTCAGTTGGCCCGCCTGCCGGTGGACCCGCGCATGGGCCGTATGTTGCTCGAAGCCGCCAAGCTCGGCAGTTTGCAGGAAGTATTGATCGTCGCCAGTGCGATGTCGGTGCAAGACCCGCGTGAACGTCCGCCGGAACGTCAACAAGCGGCAGATCAGGCCCACGCGCAATGGAAAGATGTCGACTCTGACTTTGCCGGTCTGATCAACGTATGGCGCGGTTTTGAGGAGCAGCGCCAGGCGCTGACGGCCAGCCCGCTGCGCAACTGGTGTCGCAAGAACTTCCTCAACTACCTGCGGTTGCGCGAGTGGCGTGATTCCCACCGTCAATTGAGCCTGATCTGTCGCGATATGCAGCTCACGGTCAATCAGGAACCGGCCGATTATGCAAAACTGCACAAGGCGGTGCTGTCGGGGTTGCTGAGCCAGATCGGGCAAAAAACCGAGGACGGAGATTACCTCGGGGCGCGCCAGCGGCGGTTCTGGATCCATCCGTCTTCGGGGCTGGGTAAAAAGCGTCCGCAGTGGCTGATGACTGCCGAGCTGGTAGAAACGACCAAATTGTATGCGCGGATGGTGGCCAAGATCGAGCCGGACTGGATCGAACCGCTGGCCGGGCATCTGGTGAAAAAGAACTACTTCGAGCCCCATTGGGAGAAGAAGCGCGGGCAGGTGGTGGCCTATGAGCAGATCACCCTGTTCGGCCTGATCGTGGTCGGTCGCCGTGCCGTGCATTACGGGCCGATTGACCCGGTGCTGTCCCGCGAGCTGTTTATCCGTGAAGGGCTGGTGCGTGGCGAAATTCAGTCGCGGGCCAAATGCCTGACGGCCAACGCGCAGTTGCTTGAACAACTCGACGAACTGGAGGCCAAGGCCCGGCGCCGTGACATTCTGGCGGATGAAGAAACCCTCTACGCGTTTTACGACGCTCGCCTGCCGGCCGAGATTCATCAGACCGCGACATTTGACAGCTGGTATCGGGTCAACAGCCAGAAAGATCCACAGTTGCTGATCATGCGCGAAGAAGACGTGCTGGCCCGCGAAGCCACCGAAATCACGGCCATGCATTACCCTGACACGTTGCATCTGGGGGATTTGACCCTGGAGCTCAGCTATCACTTTGAACCCAACCACCCCCGCGATGGCGTGACGGTCAAGGTGCCAGCGCCGCTGCTCCCGGTTTTGCCGCCGGAACGTATGGAGTGGCTGGTGCCCGGCATGATAGAAGCCAAATGCATCGCCCTGGTGCGCAGTTTGCCCAAGGCATTGCGCAAAAACTTCGTGCCGGTGCCGGACTTCGTCAAGGCCGCGTTGCAGCGCATGGAATTTGCTGAGGGATCATTGCCACAAACCCTGGGCCGCGAATTGCTGCGCATGACCGGCGCTCGGGTGAGCGACGAGGCCTGGGCGCAAGCCGCGCAGCAAGTTGAAAATCATCTGAAGATGAATATCGAAGTGGTCGACGCCGACGGCAAGTTTCTCGGCGAGGGTCGTGATCTGGCCGAATTGACGGCCCGCTTTGCCCAGGCCAGTCAGGCAGCACTGGCCGTACCGCAAACCGCGAAAAATCAGCAGCCGGTCGAGGCCAAGGTGTTTGCCCCGGTGGCGGAGAAAACCCAGCAGAAGATCGCCGGGCTGTCGATGACGGTTTACCCGGCGCTGGTGGAAGAGGGCAATACGGTCAAGGAAGGGCGCTTTTCTACCCCGGCCGAGGCTGAGTTCCAGCATCGCCGTGCGTTGCAGCGTTTGCTGATGCAACAACTGGCGGAACCGGCGAAATTTTTGCGTGGCAAGCTGCCAGGGTTGACTGAGCTTGGCCTTTTGTACCGCGAATTGGGTCGGGTCGAGAGCCTGGTGGAGGACATTCTGCTGGCCAGCCTCGACAGCTGCATCCTGGAAGGCGAGGCGGTACTACCCCGTGATGGCGCGGGGCTGGCATCGCTTGCCGAGCGCAAGCGCGGAGCCTGGACCGAACATGCGGAAAAGCTGGCCAGATTGACGCTGGAAATCCTCAAACTGTGGCATGGTCTGCAAAAACGCTTCAAGGGCAAGATCGATCTGGCCCAGGCGGTGGCGTTGAATGACATAAAGCAGCAGCTGAGCCATCTGGTGTACCCGGGTTTTGTGCGCGAAACCCCGGCTTTGTGGCTTAAAGAGTTGCCGCGCTACCTCAAGGCGATAGAAATGCGTCTTGAAAAACTGCCGGGCCAGGTGCAAAAAGACCGGGTCTGGAGTGGTGAGCTGAGTGGTTTGTGGGCGCAGTACCAGGCGCGTGCGACCAAGCATGCGCAGGAGGGCAAGCGCGATCCGCAACTTGAGTTGTACCGCTGGTGGCTGGAAGAATATCGGGTGTCGTTATTCGGCCAGCAACTGGGGACCAAGGTGCCGATTTCGGACAAGCGCCTGAGTAAGCAGTGGAGTTTGGTGGAGGCTTGATCCTGCAGTCCTGTGGGAGCGGGCTTGCTCGCGATGCAGGCGACGCGGTCATGCATTTGCACCGTGTTGCTGCAATCGAGAGCAGGCCAGCTCCCACGGGGGATTACTGCAAGATCCGTAAATAACGCCAAATGCTGGCATTTATGGCAAACTTCGCGGCTATCCGTACCTGAAACGATTTCAATATCTTCTGCTTGAACAGAATAGAGGAACGATCGTGCATAACGTCGTCATCAGCGGCACCGGCCTGTACACCCCGGCCAACAGCATCTCCAACGAAGAGCTGGTGCAGTCTTTCAATACCTATGTACAACAGTTCAACGCGGACCACGCCGTGGCTATCGAGGCCGGTGAAATCCAGCCTCTGGCCGAGTCCAGCGCCGCCTTTATCGAAAAGGCTTCGGGCATAAAAAGCCGCTTTGTGATGGACAAGGACGGCATCCTTGACCCGCAGCGCATGCGCCCGCATTTGCCGGAGCGCTCCAACGACGAAATGTCGGTACTCTGCGAAATGGCCGTTGGCGCTGCCAAACAAGCGCTGGAACGCGCGGGTAAAACCGCCGCTGACATCGACGGCGTGATCGTGGCCTGCTCCAACCTGCAACGCCCGTACCCGGCCATTGCCATCGAAGTGCAACATGCACTGGGCATTCAGGGTTTTGGTTTTGACATGAACGTGGCCTGTTCTTCCGCAACGTTCGGTATCCAGACCGCCAGCAACAGCGTCCAGTTGGGCCAGGCTCGCGCGGTACTGCTTATCAGCCCTGAAGTATGCACCGGCCACTTGAACTTCCGTGACCGTGACAGCCACTTTATCTTTGGCGATGCCGCGACCGCGATAGTGGTCGAGCGTGCCGACCTGGCAACGTCCGAACACCAGTTCGACATCGTCAGCACTAAACTGCTGACTACGTATTCGAACAATATTCGCAACAATTTCGGCTTCCTCAACCGTGCATCCGACGAGCCAGCTGACAGCCCGGACAAACTGTTCGTACAAGAAGGGCGCAAGGTCTTCCGCGATGTCTGCCCGATGGTGGCTGAACTGATCGGCCAGCATCTGCAGGAAAACCAGCTGGACGTGGCGCAAGTCAAACGTTTCTGGTTGCATCAGGCCAACCTGAGCATGAACCACCTGATCGTGCGCAAGCTGTTGGGCCGCGAAGCTTCGGTCGAAGAAGCTCCGGTGATTCTCGACACCTATGCCAACACCAGTTCGGCCGGTTCGGTGATTGCCTTCCACAAGTACCAGGACGACTTGCCAAGCGGTTCGCTGGCGGTGCTCAGCTCGTTCGGTGCCGGCTACTCGATTGGCAGCGTGATTCTGCGTAAACGCTAAGGTCACAGCTGGTTTGTGGTGGGAGCGGGCTTGCTCGCGATACAGGCAGCGCGGTCTGACAGGCAAACTGCGGTGATGCTATCGCGAGCAAGCCCGCTCCCACACAGAAAAATCACTTTCCGGTTGCGGAGACCTGCATGGCAACTGTTGACGACGCTGACCTGCTCAAACGTCTGCTTAACGGCGAGCAACAGGCCTTCCGCGAGCTGGTCACTACCTATCAAGGTGCCATGCGCGCTGTGGCCCATGCGATCGTCGGCAATCGCCATGCTGACGAAATCGTTCAGGACGCCTGGCTGTCAGTGGTGCGCAACCTGTCCGGGTTCGAAGGCCGTTCGAGCCTGAAAACCTGGCTGCTGACCATCACGGCCAATGCGGCGAAACAACGCTACAAGCAAAATCGTCGTGAAGTGCTGCTCGACGATTTGCCTTCGCCCCACGGTACTGTCGACGATGAGCGGTTTTCCAGCGATGGCCACTGGTTGCTTGCCCCTTATTCCTGGCATCAGGACAGCCCTGACGCATTGCTCAGCGAAGATGAGTTGCGCGAATGTCTTGAGCAAACGCTCCTCAGTCTGCCGCAGTTGCAGAGCAGTGTGCTGGTGTTGCGCGAGCGCCAGGGGCTCGAGCTCGAAGAAATTTGTAATATTCTTGAGATATCGCTCTCTAATGTCCGGGTGTTGATACATCGCGCCCGACTCAAAGTCTTCGCGACCGTGGAACATTTCGAGGAAACTGGCGAATGTTGACCTGCAAACAGCAAGTAGCGGTCTCAAGTGACTATCTGGATGGTCAGCTGAGTTTTCGTCAGCGGTTGTTGGTACGCCATCATTTGCTGTTCTGTCCGAACTGCAGGCGTTTTATCAGGCAAATGCGTTTGTTGAGGGGCACGTTGCAAAAACTTCCCGAACCGCCACCGGAGGATCTGGAGCAGACGGTTGAGCGAATGATGCGCGAGCAGTCGCGCTGATGGCGGGGCATGAACGAGAACACTGTCGGTGGATGTGATGGGGGCCGACGGCATCCTCGCTCTGCTTTTACGGCACAAAACGCTGAATGACTTCAGCGTTTTGTCTATTGAGTAAACCTTTCTTTTAGAACTTGGCTTCCAGGTCCAGCTGCAAGGTGTTGGCCTTGGCATCTTTCTGGGTGGAGGTCGCGTAGTCGGCCTTGGTCAGGAAGTAGGTCACGCCGACACCGAAGTTCTTGTCGATTTCATAACCCACTTTGAACTTGTGACCGCGGGAACCGGTAGTACCGTTGGCGAAGTCAGAATCGGTGAAAGCGCCGACCACGGCGTTACGCTGAATATCGCGGTAGTTGTAGTCCAGGCTGAAGGCGTTGAGCTTGGATTTGAAGCCCACCAACCAGGCATCATCCTGATCGCTGTCGGTGGCAGCGTTATGCACGTATTGGCCGTACAGCGACAGCGGCACGGGCAGGTTGGCGATATCGACCTGACCGAAGCCTTCGTACAGGCGGAACTCGTCAGTGCTGTTACCGTTGACGCCGAGTGCACATGGGGTGGTCTTGGTCCCGGTGGTCGGGCACTTGCTGTCCTTGTCGTTGTTGTAGCTGTAAACGCTGCCGCCCAAGGTCACTTTCAGGCTGTCGGTAGGGGCGAAGCGAGCACCCAGCTGGCCGGCGTACAGGCTCAGGTCGTGCTTGAATTGCACGCCTTCGCCGTCAACGTTGTCCTTGAGGGTGTAGTAACCGGCGCTACCAAACATTTCGACGCCGCTGTTGCCCAGGTTGTGTTTGTAAGTGGCGGCCAGACCTTCCGGGTTGATATCGCTATCCCAGATTACATCGCCCATATTGACCCACGGCTGTGGCATCTTGCCGGCAATCAGGTGCAGGTCCTTGACGGCGGTCGGGTGGTAGTCGATGAACGCCATGTCCAGCCACAGTTGCTTCTTGTCGAAGTAGTTGTCCAGATCCTGGTTGGTGGAACGTGCATCATCACCGCCGCCAGTGGCAATACGGATACCGGTATTCACCTGCGGGTTGATTTCGGTATAGGCGCCCAGGCGAGCACGAATGCGTTGGCGGTCCTTGTTCTTGCCATCGGATTCGCCGTCGATCTTGACGGTTTCCTGACGAACCCGTACATCCCCCTTGAGTTCGGTTT
Source organism: Pseudomonas bubulae (assembly GCF_900618535.1). Classification (GTDB taxonomy): domain Bacteria; phylum Pseudomonadota; class Gammaproteobacteria; order Pseudomonadales; family Pseudomonadaceae; genus Aquipseudomonas; species Aquipseudomonas bubulae. The sequence goes on from NZ_UYJA01000006.1 coordinate 8,598, forward strand.
TGGCGGCCCAGGCGACTTTCTGTTCGAAGGCACTGAGATCGGATTTTTTCACCTGGTCGGCGGCAGCTTCTTGCTTGGCTTGATTCTCACTGGCGAGTTCAGTTTGCAGCTCGGAGTACTGTGCAGGCGAAATAGAGCCGTTGGCTTTTAGCATTTCGAGCAGTTTGGCATCGACCGCAGCGCTGGCCGGAACGCTCATGGCCAATACCAGGCCACCACACAGTCCCGCAGCAACCCGTGTAGATACAAGACGCATTATGAATCTCCCAGTGCTGAGATGGCCCTAGCCACCCCAAGAAAAATCGGCCCTTTACGGGCTCACGTTAACGAGGCTTGGCGTGTCATGAGCGTGTTGGCAAACAGGTCGCTCATAACCCCGTGTTCTAAGAAGCGGCGTCAGTATCGCGGGTGGATATGACAGAAAAGTGGCAGACTGATAGCAAGTCTGTGACAGTGAAGCGATTCAGTGGTTGGGTGATACCATCGCGTCTAAGCCGCGCCTTGAGGACTATTAATGCCGCTTCAACGACTCGATAGCCTGTCCACCATCCCCTCCCATGAATGGGATGCGCTGGTGCCGGTGGCCCAGCCTTTTTTGCGCCATGCCTTTCTCAGTACCCTGGAAGACAGTGCCAGCCTGGGCCCGCATTCAGGCTGGCAGCCCGAGCATTTACTGCATTATGAAAATGGGCAGTTGCAGGCGGCGTTGCCCAGTTATCGAAAATGGCATTCCTACGGTGAGTACGTGTTCGATCACGAGTGGGCGCAAGCCTGTGAGCGGGCAGGTATCGAGTACTACCCCAAGCTGCTTGCGGCAGTACCGTTCAGTCCGGTCAGCGGCCCCCGGTTGTTGGCCGCCCGTGCCGAGGACGGGCTTGAGCTGCTGGCGGCCTTGCCCGGTTATCTGCAGATCGAAGGGTTGTCCAGCGCCCATATCAATTTCACCGACCTGCTGGCCGATACGGCGCTGGCGCAACAACCCGGCTGGATGCAACGGCTGGGTTGTCAGTTTCACTGGCAGAACCGCGGGTACCGGGACTTTCAGGATTTTCTCGATGCCCTGAGCTCACGCAAGCGCAAACAGATGCGCAAAGAGCGTGAGCAAGTGGCAGGGCAGGGGTTTGAGTTTGAGTGGCTGGAAGGCCAGCAGGTGAGTGAAGCGCAATGGGATTTTGTCTACGCCTGCTACGCCAACACCTATGCTGTGCGACGGCAAACGCCGTATCTGACCCGGGATTTCTTCAGCCTGCTGGCCGAGCGCATGCCCGAATCGATTCGCGTGGTGCTGGCCAAACAGGGTTCGACCCCGGTTGCGATGGCGTTCAGCCTGATCGGCGGCGACAGTCTCTATGGTCGCTACTGGGGATGTCTTGGCGAGTTTGACCGCCTGCATTTCGAGACGTGTTTCTACCAGGGCATGGATTACGCTATCGCCCACGGTATCAGGCGTTTTGATGCCGGTGCTCAGGGCGAGCACAAGCTGATTCGCGGCTTTGAACCGGTGATCACACACTCATGGCATTACCTGCGCCATCAGGGCTTGAAGGCGGCCGTAAGTGACTTTTTGCAGCGTGAGCGGGTCGGTGTGCTGGCGTATGCTGAAGAGGCGAGGTCGGCGCTGCCATATCGGCAGGCCTGACCCTCGCGTCCGGCCGTTTAGCTGCCTTCCTTGCCCAGCCAGCGATAGACCAGTGCGCCAATGGCCGCACCCAGCATTGGCGCCAACCAGAACATCCATAACTGCTGAAGCGCCCAGCCGCCTACGATCAGCGCCGGGCCTGTGCTGCGCGCCGGGTTGACCGACGTGTTGGTCACCGGGATCGAAATCAGGTGGATCAGCGTCAGCGCCAGGCCGATGGCCAGAGGGGCGTGCCCCGCGGATACCCGTTTGTCAGTGGCGCCCATGATGATCAGGATAAACATGGCGGTCATGGTGATTTCACAGATGAGCCCCGACACCATGGAGTAGCCACCGGGTGAGTGGTCGCCATAGCCATTGGCTGCGAGCCCGCTGGCAGCCAGATCAAAGCCGGGTTTGCCACTGGCAATCATGTACAGGAGCCCGGCAGCAATCACACCGCCGAGGATCTGGGCAATGATGTAGGCAGGCAGTTCTTTTGCAGGAAAGCGTCCACCAACCCACAAGCCGAAAGACACGGCCGGGTTGAGATGGCAACCACTTATATGGCCGATGGCAAAGGCCATGGTCACCACGGTCAAGCCAAATGCCAGAGCCACCCCCAGCAGGCCGATGCCGACATCAGGAAACGCGGCTGCGAGCACAGCACTGCCGCAACCGCCCAATACCAACCAGAAAGTACCCAGCAACTCAGTGACGGAACGTTTGAACAAGGTCATGGAGGAGATCCCGGATGGATAAATCCATCGAGCAATTGAAGCGGCGTTGCCTCCTGCGATTTACTACAGGATTCTCCCGAATCCTTTACTAATTACAGCACTCGCCGATTTTTTTTCCAGTGCCATAAAAAACGCCAGCCCCCTTTGAAATCGGGGGCTGGCGTTGTGCTCCACGCGCTTTGCAGTTAGCGCTTTTTTGGTTCAGTCGATGCCGACAAAACCACCGGTCTGGTGTTGCCACAAACGCGAGTACAAGCCACCTTTGGCGAGCAGCTCGCTGTGGGTTCCGGATTCAGCGATACGGCCGTTTTCCAGGACCACCAGACGGTCCATCCGTGCAATGGTGGAGAGGCGGTGGGCGATGGCAATCACGGTTTTGCCTTGCATCAGGGTTTCCAGGCTTTCCTGGATCGCGGCTTCGACTTCGGAGTCCAGTGCCGAGGTGGCCTCGTCCATGATCAGGATCGGAGCGTTCTTGAGCAGCACGCGGGCAATGGCGATACGCTGGCGCTGGCCGCCGGACAGCTTGACGCCGCGCTCGCCCACATGAGCGTCAAAACCGGTGCGGCCCTGGGCATCGGATAGCAGCGGGATAAACTCATCGGCCCGGGCTTTGCGCACGGCTTCCCACAGCTCCTCGTCGGTGGCGTCCGGCTTGCCGTACAGCAAATTGTCGCGGATCGAACGATGCAGCAGCGAGGTGTCCTGGGTAATCATTCCGATCTGTTCGCGCAAGCTTTCCTGCGTCACTTCGGCGATGTTTTGATCGTCGATCAGGATGCGACCGCCTTGTAGGTCATACAAGCGCAACAACAGGTTCACCAGGGTTGACTTGCCGGCACCGGAAGGGCCGATCAGGCCGATTTTTTCACCGGGTTTAATTACCAGGTTGAGGTCGCTGATGATCCCGCTGCGCTTGCCGTAATGGAAGTCAACGTGTTCAAAACGCACTTCGCCACGGTTGACGATCAAGCGTGGAGCCTGGTCGCGGTCAGTCACGGCGACAGGTTGGGCGATGGTCTCCAGGCCGTCCTGAACCATGCCGATATTTTCAAAAATGCCGTTGACCACCCACATGATCCAGCCGGACATGTTGACGATACGAATCACCAGGCCGGTGGCCAGGGCAATTGCGCCGACGCTGATCAGCGACTGGCTCCACAGCCACAGCGCCAGGCCGCTGGTGCTGACGATCAGCAGGCCATTCAGGCTGGTGATTGCCACGTCCATGCTGGTGACCACGCGACTGGCCAGTCGGGTTTTTTCGGTTTGCTCGATAATGGCTTCGCGCGCGTACTGCTGCTCAAAGTTTGTGTGGGCGAACAATTTGAGGGTGGTGATGTTGGTATAGCCGTCGACGATGCGGCCCATCAGTTTGGAGCGTGCATCAGAAGATACCACCGAGCGTTCCTTGACCCGTGGTACGAAGTAATACAAGGCCCCGACATAGCACAGGATCCAGGTCAGCAGGGGGATCATCAGGCGCCAGTCGGCTTCGGCAAACAGCACCAGCGAGCTGATGGCATAGATCAGGACGTGCCACAGCGCATCGACGGCCTGTACCGCCGAATCACGCAGGGAGTTGCCGGTTTGCATGATGCGCTGGGCGATGCGCCCGGCAAAATCGTTCTGGAAAAAGTTGAGGCTTTGCTTGAGTACATAACTGTGGTTTTGCCAGCGGATCATGCTGGTCATGCTGGGGCTCAGGGTCTGGTGCACCAGCAGGTCATGCAGGCCGAAGAACACCGGGCGGATGATCAGTGCGACCACGGCCATCCAGATCAGCTCACCGCTGTGGACCTTGAAAAAGTCAGTATTGGGCGTGCCCTGGGTCAGGTCGATCAGCGTGCTCAAGTAGCTGAAAAGCGATACTTCGATCAGTGCCGCGATCAGCCCGACCACCAGCAAGGCGGCAAACACGGGCCAGACCTGGCGCAGGTAGTAGAGATAAAATGCCCAGACAGTGCTGGGCGGAGCCGGAGTGGGGGCTTCGCGAAAAATATCGATCAGTTGTTCGAAGCGACGATAGAGCATTGGCACTGACGCCCGCAGCGCGGGCTCTCCTTATAGTGGTGTGACCGGCAGAGCAAAACACGGTCGCTGCAGGCGAAGGCAGCATAGCCGTCTGCGGCAGCAGCGACCGTGTATTGTTTCCAGTCAGCGCTTCCTGCGTGATAGCGCCTGTCAGTCGATACGCTTGGCCGACTTGATCAGGACCGGATCGATGGGCACATTTTGCATGCCTTGTTTGGTGGTGGTTTGCGAGTTGACGATCTGGTCAACAACATCCATGCCATTTACTACCTTGGCAAAAACGGCGTAACCGGCATCACGGCCCGGGTCCAGAAACGCATTGTCTGCCACGTTGATGAAGAATTGACTGGTGGCCGAGTTCGGGTTCGACGTGCGTGCCATCGACAGGGTCCCGCGAACGTTATGCAAGCCGTTGCTGGCTTCGTTCTTGATCGGGTCGCGGGTCTGTTTTTGCACCATCTGCGACGTAAAACCACCACCTTGCACCATGAAACCCGGGATCACGCGGTGAAAAATGGTGTTGTTGTAAAAGCCGCTGTCGACATACTTGAGGAAGTTGTCAGTGCTGATCGGAGCCTTGACCGGGTCCAGTTCGATTTCGATCTTGCCAAAGCTGGTATCCAGTACCACGTGAGGCGCTTTGGCAGTTTCAGCCGCCATAAGGTTGGCAGCGAACAGCAGGGCGCCAGCGGCAAGAGCAATTTTTTTAAGCATGGTTCAGTGATCCTGAAAAGTTGGGTGACCGTTCTATGCCGCACCGTCAGTGAAGCTGGGGGGCATTGAACCAGTGCCCGTGCCACATCTTGCAATGGCAGATGTTCACGGGCGGCGGGTGTTGGACAGGATATTCTCGAATCAGGTTCCTGCCCACTGCTCATCACGCTTGCTGCGGTGCGGCGAAAGGTGCCTCGAGCGGTGCCGTGTCGAAAGTTCGCAACAATTCGACAAGGATTTGAGTTGCCGGGCCCAGGGGTTTGTCCTTGTTGGCGTACAGGAAAAACACCGGGTGACGATTGCCGCCCTGGTTGAGCGGCAACGGCTTGAGGAGACCTTCCTTGAGCTCGCGCTCGATCATGTGCCGTGGCAACCAGGCAAACCCCAGCCCGCTGCCCACAAAGGCAGCCGCCGTGGCCAGGCTGCCGACGGTCCAGCGCTGCTCGGAGCCCAGCCAGCCCACGTCCCGTGGTTGCTGGCGCCCGGAGTCACGAATCACCACTTGTAACTGGCTTTCGAGGTCCTGGAAATGCAACTCGCGTTGCAGGCGATGCAACGGGTGGTCGGGATGGGCCACGGCGACAAACTCCACGGTGCTCAACTCGGTACCCAGGTAGCCGGGAATATTGAAGCTGCTGATGGCCAGGTCAGCCACGCCTTCGAGCAGCACTTCCTCGACGCCGGAAAGAACCTCTTCACGCAGACGTACGCGACAGCCCCGGCTTTGCGGCATAAAAGCTGTCAGGGCGCGCACCAACCGGGCGTTGGGGTAGGCTGCGTCGACGACCAGGCGCACCTCGGCTTCCCAGCCTTGCTCCATATGATGGGCAAGGTCTTCGAGCTGGCTGGCCTGCTTGACCAGTTGCCGGGAGCGACGCAGCAACACGCCACCGGCTTCTGTCAGCACCGCCTTGCGTCCGTCGATGCGCAGCAGCGGCACGCCGAGCTGGTCCTGCATGCGGGCCACGGTATAGCTGACAGACGACTGTGAGCGGTGGAGAACTTCAGCGGCTTGTGCGAAGCCTCCGTGGTCGACCACAGCCTGCAAGGTGCGCCATTGATCAAGGGTCACGCGGGGCGCTTTCACAATGAATTCCTCTGATTTTGGAGTGGTTACAGGATACCGTTAAACAAACAGATTTATAGATAGGTTGTAGCAGGTAATTGCGCTTTTTTATCGAATCAATGACCCCTAATCTTGGCTCCATTCTTACAGCATTTACAGATGGAGCTTGTCCGCCATGTCCAATGTTCTGATCATTGAAAGTAGCGCCCGCCAGCAAGGCTCGTTTTCCCGTCAGTTGACCCAGCAGTTCATCAGCCAGTGGCAAGCAGCCCATCCGACCGATCAGGTCACCGTTCGCGACCTTGCCCTGCACCCGGTACCGCACCTTGATGCCAACCTGTTGGGTGGCTGGATGAAGCCCGAAGCACAACGCAGTGCAGACGAGCACGCCTCCCTCAAGCGCTCCGATGAGTTGACCGACGAGTTGCTGGCCGCTGATGTACTGGTGCTGGCGGCGCCCATGTACAACTTTGCGATACCGAGCACGCTCAAGGCCTGGCTGGACCACGTATTGCGCGCCGGGGTGACCTTCAAGTACACCGAAAACGGTCCACAGGGGCTTTTGACCGGCAAGAAAGCATACGTGTTGACGGCTCGCGGCGGGCTATATGCGGGTAGCACCTCGGACCATCAGGAACCATATCTGCGTCAGGTCATGGCCTTTGTCGGCATTCACGATGTGACCTTTATCCATGCCGAAGGGATGAACCTGGGCGGTGACTTCCAGGAGAAAGGTTTGAATCAGGCCAAGGCCAGGTTGTCTGCCATCGCGTAGTCTGTTAATCGACAGATAATCGCCCGATGGCTTAATTGTTTCATTGCTCCTTCAAGCATGCGGTTCGCGCATCGAACCTCCCTTTGCACTTTATTGAGTGCCCGTGCCCGATCAGCCTTTGCGCTGGATCGGGCTTTTTTTGTCTGGAGCATTTGTTGCGTACAAGCATGTTCACGCCTTTCAAGTGCGCTATGTATCTATCTTTTTACAGGTCCATGCTCTGTTAGCTTTGCCCTTTAATTGTTTTGCCCGGGATCCTTATCGGATGGCAAAACATCACTGATTAAGGGCTGTGTGCCATGTCCATGCTTTCGTCCCGCCCAGAGGCGCAACTCCAAAGAGAAGCGCTGGCCATTGCCGGCCACCTATCCCGACAGCCCACTTTTCTTGCGGCCGCCAGAGATTCGTTTCGCACAACGTTGCACCGGCGCTTTGCGTTTGTGTCACAAGCATTTGACCTGGATGCAATGCATGTCACTGATTATCGGCTTGTGTGGAATCAGGATCAGACCGAGCAGGTTGCCAGTCCCGCCACTTCCCGGACTCTGGGTGAGGAACTGAGTCGATATCTGGCGAGCCGTGAGCTGCCGGTTTTTCAGGGGTTGGTCGGTATCTTCGACAAGGCGGGAGTCTATGGGGATCTGGGGGCGCGCATTGTTGGCGGCGACAATACCGGCAGTGAGCTCGTGGCCATGTTGCAGGATGCAGGTGTCCGGGCCTGCTTGAACTACCAGCAACAGGTAGCGGCTTTTTATAGCGGTACACCGCTGGACGGGCTCAAGTCGGCCATGGCTGTTGCCTCGCCCCATGAGCTGGCAGGTGTCGATCCGCAGCGACTTGTCTTCGGCGTCCTGGGGGTATCCGGCCATGAATGGGAGAGCCGCAGCATTGTCCAGCTGTTCGCGGCCTACAGGGAGAGCGGCGAGTTGGCTGCGCATCCGGACGGCATGAGCACGGACGGCCAAATGACTGCCTGGACATACCCTGCGGCCAGTGCGGGCCATTTTTATCGCAGTCACTCCGGTCTGGAGAAGCCTGGGGTTCTGCTTAAACTTCTGCAGGACGCCGATAATCGCTATGCCCGTGACCTGCCGATGAACGAGCCTCTCAAGGCCTGGCTGGCACACAGAATGGCCAGGCAAAGGGCTGCTGAAGCCAATCTGCGTATGCGCGACGGCACCTTGACGGCGGAAGGGGCGGCCATGATCAAGGGGATAACCGGCGGCGTGCGCGATGCGATGGATCTGCACAGCCCTGGCGTGTATGAGCTGTTTCTGCGGGTGCCTGGAATCGAGGCCCGGGTTGCCGGATGTCTGGTTCTTACCAGCAATCCGCGGGATCTGCCCATCTACAGTCCTGCGGGTGTCATCCTGTTGATTGCAGGTCAGGGACTGATCGAGTTTTCCTCGGGCAGTGAGTTCAGTGACTGCATGACGCTCTGGCTGGATCAACCACAAAACCATCCCTGGTTGCGAGCCGGGGTTGCGTTGGGCCACCGGGACGCTGTTTTTGCCCATCGTCCACGTGCGCTTGTGGACTATCCGGGTGTACCCGGCGGCGATGCCTTTGCCCACTGCCTGACAACATTGCTGAGCTGGCAGCAGGACAGTTGTACGCATCTGATCCGTTCTGGCTCGGTGGAGCCCCTTTATCTGGAGCAGGCAATTGATCTCAGGGCCAGGTTTCGTGTCGTGCATGTGCTGCAGGTGTGCGAGTCAGCCCGACAGGGAAAACACACCGCGCAAGCGTTCAGGAACACCGCCCTGAATGACGGGTTGGTGCAGGTATTCCCCCTGATCCAGCCGCTGGTTTCACCATTCGATATGGACAGTCTGAATCTCAAGGGTTACCGCGATGACAGCAAAGTCACAGATCTGTCAGTCGGGAGGATAAATCCAGAGCATTTGCAGCTTGTCAGTACCAGTCCGCTCGGCGATGTACTGCGTGAAATGGTTGCCAATCTCGAGGCATTCAACGTTTTTGCCCAAGCAGATCTTTTCTTTATCTGTGCAGGTGACAATTGCATCGAAATGGCAGCGCAGGAGTTTCGTGAAAGCATACAGGCTCTTGTTCGCCCATTGAGGTACATCGCTGTCGAGTACCAATTGCCTGTAGCACCCGAGGCGGTGCCAGATGAACCGATAAACACGTTCAAACAGCAGGCAGACGCTACCTTGGCGGACTTGCAGGCTATGTCCGAAATGCTCAAGCAGTCTGCTGTACCGTCTTCGCGCAGGCTGCGTCCAGCCATGCATTCAGAGCTGCAGTGCGCCATCAGTGAGGTAATTCGCCAGTTTCAGTTGTTCAAGGATGACTTGCGTGGCGAGGCTATACAGGTGCTGTACCAGCGCCTGCCGCTTGCCGAAACACTGCCGGTCAGACTGCGCGGGCATCTGGAGACCTACCTGCAGGGTGACGGGCAAACCTATCTTTTTGATTACGGTGAGTCTGTAACTCTGCCGGAAATGCTCGAGTACTACCGTGTCATTCCGGCTGGCCCAACTACGGCTCCTGCCAGGCTGCAGGCACTGAACGATCTTGAAGAGCAGTATGCAGTTCGGTGTATGGGTATGGAGCGGGGCACGCCCCTGATTGACTGCCTTCTCACTGCGGATCAGGAGCGAAAGCTGCTGAATGCCGTCAAGGGTTTTATATCGTCCCGGCAGCCTTCACAAGGTGTTAACGCTCTGCCGCCGCTGGAATTGCTGGCACATTACCTGCCTGATTTTGACCCTGCCCGGTTCGCTCACACCAGGCCTGCAGTCGCGCTGCAACAGCTGCTGACTTCAGAATGCGGTCAGTGTCTCGATCGCGAATTGCTCAAGGTCCTGGGGTGGCATGGCGCACGCGATGGTGAGACCAGCCCGGTGACGCTATGTACCCAACTGGTCTGGAAGACTCTTGTGCTTCGATACTCGCAGGCTGGTGAAGTGGCCGGTTACGATTTGCACTCGGATCGTCTATGGGGCAGGACCTATGCGTGGATCCGCAGCGATTTTGAGACCTTTTTGCTTACTTCGCGACAAGCTGCATCCTCGGCGTTTGCCGCGTTGCTGGCGCGGTTGTTGCGAACGGCCATGCCACCGGATTTCAGTGTCCGCGATATTCCTGGCGAACTGACTTACGGTTCGCCCAGTTGGGTCAACTTGCGCCATGGTGCCGAACTGGCGCATGCCATCGAGCCAGGCTCGACACTGCGCATGACATTTCAGGAAGTCATCCTGTTGCCTGGCAAGCAGGGGCAGGGGCTCGTTTTTTCCGCCAAAGCAAACGAGCAGGAACAGGTTCTGCTCCGCGAGAAGTCTTCAGCCATTCTTGCCTTGCGCCTGCCTCCACTGATGGCCTGGGCGGCCCTGCATGGCGTTGTACCTAAAATGCCCCTGGCTGCTTATTCCAGCGTGGAGATGCAGCGCGCAGTACAAGCGCTGGATGCGTATGAACACGCGATTTTCAAAGCAACCAATGACCTGTTCAAACCTGCCCCCAACAGGTTTGAAATTGCAAAAAAAGAGCTGGCACGGCGCGGCCTGAATCCCTATTTCAGCGAGTTCACGGCTGCCAGGGGCAGAATGCCGCTGTTTGAGCTTTACGCTGCCGGCAAGCATCTGGAGCTGGATTTTCCGCCCTACACATCAGCCACCATACCGAGTGCCGAGGAGGTTCGTGCAAGTGCCGAGCGCTTCTCACGGCTCAAGAAGTTGCCGGTGAATATCGAGCTGGAATTCAACCGGCAGTACAATGCCTATGAAGCGGCGCTGGTGGCAGCACAACAGGCGGTTGTCAGGTTTTTACTGGACAGCCTGCCCCCGCGGCAGCGTCAGGACATTGAATACAGCCATGTCAGGGTATTGCGAGTCAGAGCTGAAAGTACCGGCAGTGTCAGTGAGGACAGCCCCGAAATCACGGACTCACTGATGTTGCGTCAGGGGTTTATTCTCGAAGTGTGCAAAAAAGAAACCTGTGATCTCTACGAGATTTTCCCAAGGGCGCTGCACATACAAGAGAGTCCAAGGCTCAAGCCATTGCTGGTAGGAGGCGTAATCGCTCCAAAGAAAATCGGTATTCACACCTGGGTCCACACTTTTCGGCATGGCACGGTTTTGAATATTGACGAAAATGCCTATCGGACCGGGCACAAACCCATGCCCCATGAGACCTCCCGATCCAGGCTGATTATTGAGGAGCTTGGTAGCGTGCCAGCGGGAGACGAGACGAGCAGCCATCTGCCCGATACGTTCAACTCCTTGCGCAGCAAACAGATTGCCAGGCTGATTCCGCTCTATATCGACAAGGGGCAAGCTCGTGCGGCTGCCCGGGGAGTGACGGCTTTTGACCAGGCACATCCTGCCCTGTCATTGCTAAAGGTGATTACGCCATTTTGGGGGGGCATCGAGGATCTGCTTTCGGATGATCAGAAACGCAGAGCTTCGGGGGCATTCGGGATGCTCCTGGACCTGCTGTTTTTGGTCCCCGTCGTAAGATTTGCCGGGGGGGCAGTGCGGGTGATCAACCTGGCTGGAAAGATCGGCTTCAAGGCCGTGTTGCCCCGGATGGGCAAGCTCGCCAGAACCCTGCTGGTGTCTCTGGCTCAGGAGCTGAACCCCCTGGATGGCTTGCCCCGTTTGCTCAAGTGGAGCGGTGTCAAACTGCTTGAGGGTGGTGCTTGTCTGGCTGAGAAAGGTCTCGGGCACTTCAGGCAAGTGACCAGCCTTTCAAGCGTGGCGCGTTACGACATTAAACAGGGGCTGGTAACGATCGCGGATCCCGGGGCCTGGAAGCCTGTGGCTCAGGGCGATGAGCTGCGTACGGTCAGTGATGTTAAAAACGTGCAGGTTCGCAACACGGGCAGCGTCACGACCAGTGATTACCGCCTGATTGATCCTGTATCCAGTCTTCCCTATGGGCCGCGCTTGGCCTCAGGCGCCCGGTCAGTACATTTCGGCCAGCAAAAATTCTTTGTTTCTGCCAGCCCTGATCTTCCCGATGGTTATTACTTGCTGCGAGTCAGAAGTCCTGACAATCCCTCGCAACTGCTCAGCAGCGGGGTAATTGCCAAGCCTGAAGCGGGAGCTGCGGGGCAATGGAAAAGAAGAGGGATCAAGGGCGGGGGAGATGAAGTGCCAGAGACCGCCAGTTTGCATACCTGGAGACTGCAGGACGATAACGGGCTGGCCTCATTGGGGGGCATGACCACATTCCGGCGCAGCGACGTTTCATTGAAAGGGCGGCAGCCCGATACGACAACAGGTGTCCATACCTTCGACAATAGATCCTATATCGCGGTTGGAGATCCGCCCGAGGCTTATGAGGTGGTGCGGGTCAGAAACAGATTCTGGCAGTTGCATACGGATGGTGAACAGGCTGGCCCCTTTGTTGCGTATAGGCCAGCTCAGGGCCATACCTCAGGTGTCTGGGACCTGGCCCCGCAGATTACTCTGCAACCCAAGCCAAGATCGAAATGGGAGACCGCCCCCGAGATCCTGTTCACCCCGGAGCCGGACGGGCCGCAGCTTTACCGCAACCTGAACAAGCTGCCGGCGAGTACCCCCTGGCAGGTTGAGAGCGGCATCGACTTCAAGCGAATTGAGCAGGAAATCCGCACCCGGTTCAATGTTGAACTGGAGGGCGTTGAAGTCATTTCGACAACGGCCAGTGATTTGGCGTTCAGGATGGATATCCCCTACGACGCGGCCTCTGCGAAAGCCAGTCCTGTCGCCTGGACCTCCCCGCAAGGCAAGATCCATATCGCCACGGATCATCCGGATTATGTGGTAAACGGTCTGGTGGACTCCGACAAGGTGCGCTCCACGGTAGTGCATGAGTATGTCCATGCGGCCTCTCATCGCAGAGCCGGTTTGCAGGTCATTTCCGGGGAGGGGGTCAATTATGACGAAAGTGTGGTGGATTATTTCGCGGAAAAAATCTACTCGCAGATTTATCCCGGACGGCCCTACAAAAGCGGCTATTTCACCGCGGACGGAGCCCTGTGGCACGGGCAACTGGTGCCGTTTATGAGTCAAAGCGCAACCATGAACCTGGTTGAGATCCAGCAGGCACTCTTTCACGATCCGGCGTTGTTCAGGCCGCTGGGCCCGGACGCCTTGCAGGAATGGAAGCGGCTGACCGGTTTCTAGTGCTGTGCGCCCTGAGGTCTCAATTGCCCTGGAGCGGATGAGATTGGCAAGCCAGCATTTTACTTCCCCGGCAAACCCGCTAAGGTCGCCCATTCTTTCGAATTCGCCACGGCGTAAACGAACAGGCAACTACGGTTTTTGAGCGAGAGATTCATGGGCTATCTGTTAATTGTTACCCTGATTCAGGCGTTTTCATTCAGCCTGATTGGCGAGTATCTGGCGGGGCACGTCGACAGTTACTTTGCGGTACTGGTGCGTGTGGTACTGGCGGGGCTGGTATTTATTCCGCTCACACGCTGGCGTCAGGTCGAACCCGGTTTCATGCGCGGCATGCTGTTGATCGGGGCGCTGCAGTTCGGTGTCACCTACGTCTGTCTGTACTTGAGTTTTCGAGTGCTTACGGTTCCGGAGGTGTTGTTGTTCACCATCCTGACCCCCCTGCACGTGACCCTAATCGAGGATGCAATCAACCGCCGTTTCAACCCGTGGGCGCTTGTTGCGGCACTGGTCGCCGTTATGGGGGCTGCGGTCATTCGTTTTGACACCATCAGCCCCGAATTTTTCAAGGGCTTCCTGCTCCTGCAACTGGGCAACTTCACTTATGCCGCCGGTCAGGTGATGTACCGGCATCTGGTCGCACGCTACCCGAGCGATTTGCCGCATTACCGGCGCTTCGGTTACTTCTATCTGGGTGCGCTGGCTGTGGTACTGCCTGCTTTTGTGTTGTTCGGCAAAGCCGATTTCTGGCCTGAAGCCCCCTTGCAGTGGGGAGTGCTGGTGTTTCTGGGGCTGGTCTCCACTGCACTTGGCCTGTATTGGTGGAACAAGGGCGCGTGCATGGTCAGTGGCGCGACCCTGGCGGTCATGAACAACGTGCATGTGCCGGTGGGTCTGTTTTTCAGCCTGTTGATCTGGAATCAACACGAGCCTCTGGGGCGGTTGTTCCTGGGCGGGCTGGTGATATTGATTGCCGTCTGGATAAGCCGGCTAGACCGCAGGGCTGTGACGGTCTAAGGTCAATCTCAGTCCATCTATCGCCTTAAGGGAGAGTCGGAATGACAGTCAGGGTGTTGATCTTGCCGGGCCTGTTCAATTCAGGAACAGAGCATTGGCAATCTCACTGGGAGCAGCGCTACAGCGGTTTGCATCGGGTCAAGCAGGACAATTGGGAAACCCCCGCCTGTGTTGACTGGGTGCAGAACCTGCATAAAAAAATCACCAAGAGCGAGCGCCCCGTAGTGCTGGTGGGTCACAGCCTGGCGTGTACGCTGATAGCCCGCTGGGCCCAGCAGCACCCCAAGGAGGCAAGGCGGGTGCGCGGGGCGTTGCTGGTGGCGCCCAGTGATACCGAGGCCGACAGCTACCCGGCCGGGACCTCAGGCTTTAGCCCCATGCCGCTCAATACCCTGCCTTTTGATGCGATCACCGTAGCCAGTACCAACGACCCCTATGTCACCCGCGAGCGGGTCGAGGCCTTCAGCCAGGCCTGGGGGAGTGAACTGGTATGGTTGGAGAATGCCGGGCATATCAATGGCGAAGGTGGCTTTGGCACCTGGCCGCAGGGCATCGAGTTACTGTTCAAACTGACCGGTGACCCGCAGTTCAAGCAGGCTTGAGCAGGTAGATACTCTGTGGCAAGTCAAGCCCAATCAAAAGCCCCCTCACCCTAGCCCTCTCCCGAAGGGAGAGGGCACTGACCGCATGCGGCCTCAAAAACTTCACTGATCAGCACCCTCTCCTTTCGGGAGAGGGTTGGGGTGAGGGGCTTTCAGCTATCACTTTTGCCTCAGCGGCTATACATCACTCTTCGATCGGTATTCTGGTCAACAGCCCCTTGCGCAGGTCATTGCCGCTTGGTTGCTGGTACACGCTTAAACCGAACTCGGGCAGTACTGACAGCAGATAGTCGAAGATATCGCCCTGAATGCGTTCGTATTCGTCCCACACAGTGGTTCGGGTAAAGCAGTACACCTCCAGGGGTACGCCTTGAGGCGTGGTTTGCAGTTGGCGCACCATGCAGGTCATGTTCGGCTGGATATCGGCATGGCTTTTCAGATAGGCAAGGGCATAGGCGCGGAAAGTGCCGATATTGGTCATGCGTCGACGGTTGGCTGACATGGCTGCCACGTTGCCCTGGGCTTCATTCCAGCTTTTGAGTTCGGCTTTCTTGCGATGCAGGTAGTCGCTCAGCAAGCGCACTCCCTCCAGACGTTGCTCCTGCTCATCGGTCAGGAACGCAACATCGCTTGCGTCAATAAACAGGCTGCGCTTGATCCGCCGGCCGCCGGACTGCTGCATGCCGCGCCAGTTCTTGAACGACTCGGACATCAGGCGCCAGGTGGGTATCGAGACAATGGTCTTGTCG
Source organism: Pseudomonas bubulae (assembly GCF_900618535.1). Taxonomy (GTDB): domain Bacteria; phylum Pseudomonadota; class Gammaproteobacteria; order Pseudomonadales; family Pseudomonadaceae; genus Aquipseudomonas; species Aquipseudomonas bubulae. The sequence continues at coordinate 24,044 of NZ_UYJA01000006.1, forward strand.
AAATTCTGCACCTTGACGGTATGCAGGGTGATATCGATCACATCACCATCGGCCCCGACCTGAGGCATTTCGATCCAGTCACCAACCCGCAGCAAGTCGTTGCTGGTCAACTGTACGCTGGCCACGAACGACAGCAGGGTGTCCTTGTAGACCAGCAGGATAACCGCAGACATTGCCCCCAGCCCGGAAAGCAGCAGCATTGGCGAGCGGTCGATCAGGGTCGCGACAATGATGATGGCCGAGAACACATACAGCAACATTTTGGTCAGCTGAATGTAGCCCTTGATCGGGCGCGTCTTGGCGTAGTTGGTGCGCGAATAGATGTCGAGCAAGGCGTCCAGCAGTGAACTGATAACCCGCGTCAGTACGAAGATGGTGATGGCCAGCGCCAGGTTGCCAAGGAAGTGGCGACCGTTGTCGCTCATGTCCGGCACCAGATTGCGCCCGAACTGCACTATCAGCGAGGGAGTCAGTTGCGCCAGGCGATGGAACACCTTGTGTTCGCGTAAATCATTGATCCAGTGCAGGGCCGGTTGGCGGCCGAGCATTTTGGTCACACGCAGGATAATAATGCGTGCGATATGACCGGCCAGCAGGGCGACGCCCACGAGAACGATCAGGCCCAGTATGGCCGAAACCCAGGGATGTTGATCCAGATTGGCCCACAGGTCCTGGATTTGGCTCCAGAGTGCTTGAGTATCCATAAGCTAAAACGATATCCGGTAATAAATGGCCATGGGATTAGAGCACTTCAGGGCGATTTGTGGGCCTTGATTGGACTAAAGACCCTAAAAAACCATTTGTTTCACGCCGTTCGTGCAAAGTAACTCGGCCTTGGCGCTCGAAACCGTTACTCTATGCCGCTGATTTTTTGTATTTCTTCGAGGTAGCACCCGTGTTTTCCGATTTCGCCCTGCACGAACGCCTGCTTAAAGCTGTGGCCGAGCTTAAATTTGTCGAGCCTACGCCTGTGCAAGCAGCGGCCATCCCGCTCGCGCTCGAAGGGCGTGACCTGCGGGTTACAGCTCAAACCGGGAGTGGCAAAACTGCCGCTTTCGTACTGCCGATTCTGAATCGTCTGATTGGTCCTGCCAAAATCCGCGTCAGTATCAAAGCGTTGATTTTGCTGCCGACCCGCGAGCTGGCACAGCAAACGCTAAAAGAAGTTGAGCGTTTTTCGCAGTTCACGTTCATCAAGTCCGGTCTGATCACCGGCGGTGAGGACTTCAAGGTTCAGGCGGCCATGCTGCGCAAGGTGCCGGATATCCTGATCGGCACCCCTGGCCGTTTGCTCGAGCAACTGAATGCCGGCAACCTTGACTTGAAAGAAGTTGAAGTTCTGGTACTCGACGAAGCCGACCGCATGCTCGACATGGGTTTCTCCGAAGACGTGCAACGTCTGGTCGATGAGTGCCCGAACCGTCAGCAAACCATGCTGTTCTCGGCCACCACCGGTGGTTCGGGCCTGCGTGAGATGATCGGCAAGGTACTGAACAACCCTGAGCACTTGCAGCTCAACCAGGTCAGCCAGTTGAACGCCACCACGCGTCAGCAGATCATCACGGCAGACCACAACCAGCACAAAGAGCAAATTGTTAACTGGCTGCTGGCTAACGAGACTTATCAAAAAGCCATCGTTTTCACCAACACCCGTGCCATGGCTGACCGCATCTACGGTCGCCTGGTGGCTCAGGAGTACAAGGCGTTCGTCTTGCACGGTGAAAAAGACCAGAAAGACCGCAAGCTGGCCATCGATCGCCTGAAGCAGGGTGGCGTCAAGATTCTGGTGGCTACCGACGTGGCGGCCCGTGGTCTGGACGTTGAAGGCCTGGATCTGGTGATCAACTTCGATATGCCTCGCAGCGGCGACGAGTACGTTCACCGTATTGGTCGTACTGGCCGTGCGGGCAATGATGGCCTGGCGATCTCGCTGATCTGCCATGGTGACTGGAACCTGATGTCCAGCATTGAGCGCTACCTGAAGCAAAGCTTCGAGCGCCGTACCATCAAGGAAGTCAAAGGCGTCTACGGCGGCCCGAAAAACGTCAAGGCTTCGGGTAAGGCTGTTGGTGTGAAGAAGAAAAAGACCGACGCCAAGGGCGTCAAGAAGAAGTCGGGCGCCAAGGCACCGACCAAGCGCAAGATCGCCAACCGCCCGAAGACCGACGCTCTTTCGTTGGTCAGCAAGGACGGCATGGCGCCGCTCAAGCGCCGCAAGCCAGAAGCACCAGCGGCTGAGTAAATCGCCGGCATGGCTCACAAAAAACCCGGCCTGCGCCGGGTTTTTTGTTGCCTGAAACGCCGCAGATTTTGTGAGCGCCGCAATGTCTGCAGGAGCTGGCTTGCCTGCGATGGTGTTATCGTGGGGTGACTGGGAAACCGCGCCGTCTGCATCGCGAGCAAGCCCGCTGCGACAAAACCCGGGCGTTTCAGTAGAACGTCCGCTCGGCCTTAAATGTCAGTAAGCCATCACACTGGGTGTTCTGCCCGGAGTAGGCAGAGCAGTCGCTGCCGTCCAGGCTGGAATCGCTGTAGATCACGTTGAGGTCAATGCCCATCCAGGGGCGCGAGAGTTTGATCGACCAGTCATTGAATGCGCGTACGCTGCCACCGTCGGCAATGGACACCGGTGTGCCCAGTTGGTGGGTGGTGTATTTCATGCTTACGCCGATGCCAAAGGGCTGGTTGACCCCCAGGTCGGCAAACAATGTGCTGTCGCGGCGCCCCGGATCATTGCTGAAGGCGGCGCCAAAGCGCGTGCCCAGCACGGTGAGGCCTGCAAAGATCTGCTGGCTGTCGAGTGAGTCGACTTTGGGGTAGCTGTAATGGATCACCCCCAGCTCATAGCTCAGGGTCTGGTCAAAGGGGCGCTTGTAACCCAGATACGAATCCACTTCCAGGTTGCTGCCAGGCTTGATGCCCATGGTTGGCGCCCATTGCCCGACATACCAGCCGCTGTCGTGGGTCAGGTCCAGGCCGCCATGAAAGGTCGAGCCGGGGCTGGTGGGCTTGACCAGGCCCTGGGCCATGCTGCGGCTGGGCTGGGTGGCCAGCTTCAGGTCGAAGTCGCCCAGCTCGCGGGAAAACACCTGTGCGTCTGCAATGGTGCTGGTCAGCAGCGTGCTGGCCAGCAACACCGTCCGTGTCAGCATGATCGGCTCCCTATTTGGGCTCAAAGGCTTGATTCAGAGCCTTCGGAGCATACGCAGGAATATCGGCAACAAAGTGCCGTTCGTCGATTTATCGATGCGAATCGGGGGCGGGGCAGGGGAACAAAGGGGATAAATCGAGAGTCCTAGCGCCTTGAAGGGCAAAGCGCATAAGGACCAGATGAAGCGAGGGGGTATTACTTCTTGCCGAGCGTGATTTGCTTGGACGGGCCGAAAGTTTGGCCGCTGACGCCTTTGCTGATTTGCTGAATCTCGCCGCCGGATTTCAGGAATGCTTCGATTTGAGCATTGATGGAATCACTGGTTTCAACAGCGGGAGCTGGCTTTGCTTTGCTGGCGGATGCTTTTACACGCATGGCGGCTATTGACCTGTAGAAAATAACTTGGCCAGCGATAGTACCTGAAATACTTGACAATTGCTTGTTAAATATCTTCGTAAAATAATATCGGTGCAGTATGAGTCAGCATGAACGACTGCATAATTGTCGGCTAACTCGCTGTTTTAATTCATAACGTGGGAGGTTTTGTATACGTGTCCGGCCGTGCGCAGATGGCCTTTGAGCATCCGCCAGGCTGACGAGTGGCGTCCAAGGCGCGTTGGAAAAACCTGATAAATCAAACCTTTCGCAGATTTTTTGGATGGCGGGCTGCGGCACTCCAATTTGCCCCCCTAAACTCGGGTAGAATGCCGCCTACGTAATGAGGGTATTGGACATGGCTTTAATCGGTCGCTACAACAGTTTGCAAGTGGTTAAACATACAAACTTCGGTTTGTATCTGGATGGTGGGGCTGACGGCGAAATCCTGTTGCCCAATCGTTATATTCCAAAAGATATTCCCAGCGAAGATGAAGACTGGCTCAACGTCTTTGTTTATTTGGACAGCGCTGACAAGTTAATTGCCACCACTGAAAAACCAAAAGTTCAAGTCGGTGAATTTGCCAGCTTGAAAGTGGTTGAAGTTAACAGCATCGGCGTATTCCTCGATTGGGGTTTACCAAAAGATTTGCTGTTGCCGTATTCCGAAGAAAAGCGCCAGATGACCGCCGGCGAATATGTCGTGGTGCACGTCTACCTCGACAAGCACACGCGTCGTATCACCGCGACTGCCCGTCTGGACCGCTACCTGGACAAAACCCCGGCCAATTATCAGGTCGGCCAGGAAGTTGATCTGTTGGTGGCTGAGGCCACGGACATGGGCTTTAAAGCCGTGATCAACAACAAGCACTGGGGTTTGATCCACAAGAATGAAATCTTCAAGTTCATGCGTGCGGGCAAGCAGGAAAAGGGCTACATCAAGGAAGTCCGTGCGGACGGCAAGATCAGCCTGAGTCTGCAACCGGTTGGCCAGGAAGCAGCCAGCAGCCTGAATTCGAAGATCCTCAGCAAGTTGCGCGACAACAACGGTGTGCTCGCCGTGAGCGACAAAAGTGCCCCTGAAGTCATCAGTACTCATTTTGGCGTCAGCAAGGGCAACTTCAAGAAAGCCATTGGTGCGCTCTACAAGGAAGGCAAGATTGCGATCCACCCGGACCGTATCGAACTGATCTGATCCAACACGAGGGGCTGGCGACATGAGCAAGGCAGTGTGGGCGTATATTGGTGCGTTACTGGCTTTTCTGGTGCTTGACGGCCTGTGGCTGGGCCTGCTTATGAGCTCTACCTATAAAGAGCTGTTGGGTTCGTTGATGCTGGCTCAACCCAAGTGGGGCCCGGCCATCGTGTTTTACCTGCTGTATGTGCTGGGCGTGGTGTTCTTTGTGGTGTTGCCGGCCCTTGCCCGGGCCAGTGCGCGCAGGGCTGCTCTGGCAGGTGCGTTTTTCGGGCTGGTGGCTTATGGCACCTATGACATGACGAACTGGGCCACGCTGCAAGGCTGGTCGCCCCAGTTGGCATTGATGGACATGGCCTGGGGCGGGTTACTGACCTGTCTTGCAGCCCTGTCGGGTTATTGGGCGGCACGCAAGCTGGCGTCCTGATTGTTTTCGACCTTTTTAGGTGTGGCTTTTTTCGGGTGAACTATGAGTGTTTCGCGGCGAGCAACGGATGCTTTCGCACTGCAAGTGATGCTGGGATTGTGCCTGATCTGGGGTGTGCAACAGGTCATCATCAAGCTGGCGGCACCCGATATCGCACCCGTGATGCAGGCCGCCATGCGCTCCGGTATTTCAGCACTGCTGGTTGGGCTGCTGATCTGCTGGAAGGGTGGCTGGAGCCAGGTGCCTGCCACCTGGCGTGGCGGTTTACTGGCAGGCAGCTTGTTCGGCCTGGAGTTCTTCTTTATTTCCGAAGGCCTGCAACTGACCAGTGCCGCGCATATGTCGGTATTTCTCTATACCGCGCCCATTTTCACCGCACTCGGGATTAACTGGCTGTTGCCCAGCGAGCGCTTGCGGCCTTTGCAATGGCTGGGGATATTGCTTGCGTTTGCCGGGATTGCCTTCTCATTCGCGGGCGGTATGTCGTTTGCTGACATGGACCGCAACGTGCTGCTGGGCGATGCCTACGCCATTCTGGCGGGCATGGCCTGGGGCGCGACCACGGTGGTGGTGCGCGGCTCGCGGTTGTCGGAGGCACCTGTGACCCTGACCCTGTTCTATCAGTTGATTGTCGGTTTTTTCGGCCTGCTGGTGATTGCCGCTTTCAGCGGCCAGATCAGCCACGTCAGCCTGACCACCGTGGCGGTGGCCAGTGTGCTGTTTCAAGGGCTGGTCGTGTCGTTCTTCAGTTATCTGGTGTGGTTCTGGTTACTCAAGCGTTATATGGCTTCCAACTTGGCGGTGTTCTCCTTCATGACCCCGCTGTTCGGAGTGACATTCGGTGTGCTGGTGCTGCATGAGCCTCTGAGCGTCAACTTTGTGGTGGGCGCAGTGCTGGTGCTGTGCGGTATTACGTTTGTCAGCGCCGAGCAGTGGGTGCGTCGCAAAGTGCGTGCTCTGCTGGGGGGCTGACCGACTGCCAGGCCAGAGTGCCCGCTAGCAGCAGCCCGCTGGCCGCGATGATCAGTGCCGGTTGCAAGCCGCCGCTGAAATGGCTGCTCAGTGCAGCCAGCAATGGCCCGCACAGTTGGCCCACGGCGAAACAGGCGGTCAGCATGGCCGCATTGCGCGCTGTGGCATTGGGCGCCAGATCCCGTGAGCACTGCATCACCAGCGGCATGCAGGCCAGAAACGGCGTGCCGCAGAGGATTACACCAAGTGCCAGCCCCGCGCTGCTCGGAAGCAGGCACGCCAGCACACCAAGGGCTTGAATCCATAACCCGCCCATCAGCCAGAAGCGCGTGGTAGCAGGGCGCGGCCGACGAAAGCTGATCAGTGTCACGCCAATGGCAGCACATAGCCCGAATGCTGGCCAGAACAGATCGGCTTGCCACTGGCCATGAAACCGGGCATTGGCCATCTGGGATAAAAATGTCGCCGGGATGATATAGCCCAGGCCATAGAGCCCATAAATTGCTCCCAGACGGGCGATCCCGGGTTGCCGGTTATCGGGCTGCATCGTTTGAGGCCGGGCGGCAAGTGCAGCGGGTTGCGGTAGCGCGGGCAAAATCACCAGCAACATCAGCAGTGCCGCCAGGGCATAAATCATCCAGAGCGTGGCCGAGTCTTGCCCGGTTAAATTGGCGGCCAGGGCCAGCAGTCCGGTCAGCATCACCCCGAGACCGGGCCCGGCAAAAACCAGAGCGCCCAGACGCGGTCGGTTGGCGGTGATGGCGATGTGCTGACTCAGTGCGGTGATCATCACCATCACCCAGGCACTGGCGATCCCGGAGCCGAATCGTAATAACAGATGCGCCCAAAACCCCTGGGCCCAGTACGACGCCAGCGTCAGCCCAACGCACAGCCACAGGCCTGTATGCAATCGGTTACGCACCTGGTCGGGGCGCCTGGCGCGCATGGCATCCAGGGCGCCGAGCAGGTAACCCAGGTAGTTGGCGGCGGCAATCAGCCCTGCGCCGGTCAGGTCGATCTGGCCTTCGCTGATCAGGTGCGGCAGTTGCGGCGTCAGGGAAAAACGGCCAATGCCCATGGCCATCATGAGTGCAACAAGGCTGGCGAGCAGGCGAATCAGGGGCGACATGCTGGGATTTCCCGATAGTGAACAATGACCGTCAGGCTAGTGGTATTTGACTTTCTCTAAAAATGAATAATAGTGATCTACTTATTCTGTTTTGGAGAATCGTGTGGAGTTCAGCCAATTACGTATTTTTCAGGCCGTGGCTGAAGAAGGGTCGATCACCCGTGCGGCTGAGCGTCTGCACCGAGTGTCTTCCAACCTGTCGACCCGGCTCAAGCAACTGGAAGAGCAGATGGGTGTCGAACTGTTTATGCGTGAGCGTCAGCGCTTGCAGTTATCTCCGGCAGGGCAGGTGCTGCTGGACTACACCGCACGTTTGTTTGCCCTGCACGATGAAGCGCTGAGCGCCGTGCAGGGTGGCGTGCCTTCGGGCAAGTTCACCCTGGGCACCATGTACAGCACTGCGGCAATCCATTTGCCGAACCTGCTGGCGCACTACCATCGCACCTACCCGGCGGTGAATCTGCATGTGCAATCGGCACCCAGCGGCGAGTTGCTCGAAGGGCTGCTGGGCGGGCGCCTGGATGCTGCCCTGGTGGATGGCCCGCTGGAATTGGCAGGCCTGGACGGGGTGGAGTTTTGTGACGAGCGCCTGGTACTGATCAGTGATCTGGATCATCCGCAGATCACCCACGCCAAGGATGTGCAGGGGCGTGAAGTGTTTACTTTTCGCCAGGGCTGTTCTTATCGGGCCCGGCTTGAAGCCTGGTACGCCAGTGATCGCGCAGCCATGGGCCGGGTAATGGAGATTGAATCCTATCAAGGCATGCTGGCGTGCGTGGCGGCGGGGTCGGGGGTCGCATTGATGCCGGCTTCGATGCTGGCCAGCTTGCCGGGGCGTGAAAATGTCCGTGTACACCCTTTGAAACAACCTTTTGCATGCGCCACGACCTGGCTGATGTGGCGAAAAGGCATGACGGGGGCAAACCTGAATGCCTGGATACAGCTGCAACAGGCCCGTTCGCTGCCAGTTCATGATTAATCGCTGCAACTTCAAGTGCTGGCCTGAATCCGATGTATGGGGCGACTTAGCCTAAAGTTCATTGACCTTAAGCAAGCATCTTGTAGTACTTAGGACTATTATCTGTACGAAGCGACCACTGAATTCCCGTCGCTCGAGTGACCCCAAGGGGGATATATGAAAGACAAACTGCAAACCTGGCTCCATGACCTGGGCGTGGCCCTCGGCCTGATCGAGCCGCCAATGCAACCTGTGCCTATCCCTGTCGAGGATCCGCGTCGTCGTCCGCAACGTCGCCGCTAAAGTTGCGTTTGCGTCGCGTGCCGTTCACGGCTCCCGGTGATTGCCGGCGAGAGGGGTGAAGGGCTGCAGGCAACACAAGGGCAGTGTGAACTGCCCCCATCCATCAGGGCTTGTCAGCCCATGGTAAAACGCACGCTGTAGTTTAGCGGCGCCTGGTCTGTTTTCTCCGTTATTCGCGCTTCACATTTCGCATCATCCATACCCGTCGAGGTTGCACTGGCAGATCGTGTAGAGCTCAGTGTGGGTTTGAATACGCCAAATGACTGGGTAACCCGCAGTGCTGTGTTAAAGGTGCATTCCCGATTGCCATTGGCGTATGAAAAGACTTCGCGAAGTATCGCAGGGGTTTTGCGCGGGTAGCCGAAGCTGGTTTTATAGCTGACTGCAATCGAATGCTCGCTTAACGGATCGACATCAAAGTAGCCAGGTTCGACCAGCGACAGGTTCCAGTTTGAACGATTGAGTTTGAGCGGCCCGGAGGTGTTGTTGATGATCTCGAATGTCAGTGTGGTGACATCGGCTTGAGCATTCATGCCGGTGAGTATCGTGGTGGTGGCCACCACGGCAATAGCCAGGTACGTCTTGAAGTGGGTCATGGTGTTAAGTCCATTTAATCAATCACAGGTAGTTTGAAGTTGAGCGGCTACATCCCCTGTAGCCGCTTTTCAAGCGTAGTTGGACTGACTAATGGGCTGGCAGCGACAAGGCGCTGCGTGGGCGGGGTATTGGTGTTTGCGGTTGTATGAAATGAGATCGGCAGAAAAACGGGTACGAACAGGAGCGTCGGACCCGCTCAAGAAGACCTTCTCAGGCGACGCTGGCCACCGCCACAGGGCGCCGATCTATCAGGCTGACCAGCACAAAGCTTGCCAGTGCCACGGCCAGGCTGTAGTAGATCGGGGTGTTGGCGTCCAGGCCGTCCTTGATCATGAAGATCAATGCGGTGATAAAACCCAGGCTCATGCTGGAGATGGCGCCCGCTGTAGTGGCGCGTTTCCAGAAAATCGCGCCGATCAATGGCACCAGCATGCCGCCCACCAGCAGGTTGTAGGCCAGGGTCAGGGCGCTGATCACATCAGACACCACCAGCGCGATACCCAGTACGGCAATGCCCGTCAGCAGGGTAAACAGGCGGTTGATCCGCAGGCTCGACTGCTTGCCGCCGCGCAGCCTTGGCAACAGGTCTTCGGTCAGTACGGTGGAGGCTGCCAGCAAACCGGCGCTGGCGGTGGACATCATGGCCGCCAGTGCTGCTGCAATCACCAACCCGCGAATACCGTCTGGCAGCGACACTTTGACGATGGCGGCAAAGGCGTTGTTGACGTTATCCAGGTCGGGAATCAGCACGTGTGCGGCCATACCGATCAGTGCACAGGTCAGGCCATAGAGGATGCAGTAGAACCCGGCGAATGTGCCAGCATACTTGGCCACTTTGGCAGTTTTGGCGGTGAACACCCGTTGCCAGATGTCCTGGCCGATCAGGATGCCGAAAAAATAAATCATGAAGTAGGTGATGATCGTGTCCCAGCCGATGCTGGTGAAGCTGAAGTTCGAGGCTGGCAACTTGCTCACCAGTTCGTCCCAGCCGCCGACGCGGTACAGGCAGATGGGCAGCAGTACGAACATCAGGCCGACCGTCTTGATCACGAACTGGACGATGTCGGTCAGGGTCAGCGACCACATGCCGCCCACGGTGGAGTAGATCACCACCACGCCACCACCGATCAATACCGAGATCCAGAAAGGCAGGCCGAACAGCACTTCCAGAACGGTGCCGATGGCCAGGATTGAGGTCACGCCGATCATCAGTGCGTAGGCCAGCATGATCACCGCACTGGCCTGGCGGGCCATCGGGTTGTAGCGTTTTTCCAGCACCTGGGTGACGGTAAAAATTTTCAGTTTGAGCAGCGGCTTGGCCAAAAACAGGTTCAGCGCGATGATCCCGCAACCCAGAGCGGCACATAGCCAGAAGCCGGAAATCCCGTGAACATAGCCCAGGCGCACGGTGCCGACGGTAGAGGCACCGCCCAAAACGGTGGCGGCCATCGTGCCCATATACAGCGTGGGTCCCAGATTTCGTCCGGCAACCAGATAGTCTTCGTGGGTTTTGGCCTTGCGCATGCCGTAGTAACCGAGCACCAGCATTGCCGCTGCGTAGATAAGGACGACCAGTAGATCTAGAGCCATGATGGCGAATCTCCGATTATTTTTTTTATGGATGCAGCTAAAGCACGGTGGCTTGGTGCCATAAGCGCAAGGCTTGCTGGCACCGCAGAGATGTCCTTATCGATGTACTACCCCGGGCAGCACGCAGAGCATTTCGTAGAGCAGGTTGGCGCCCAGTAATGAAGTGTTGCCGGTGGTGTCGTACGGCGGCGAGACTTCTACCAGATCGCAGCCGACCAGGTCGAGGCCCTGGCAACCGCGGATCACCTCCATTGCCTGGATGGTGGTCAGGCCGCCGATTTCCGGGGTGCCGGTGCCCGGCGCCCAGGCCGGGTCGATGCCGTCGATATCAAAGCTCAGGTACACCGGGCCGTTACCGACTTTCTCGCGCACTTCGGCCATCAATGGCGTCAGGGATTTATGCCAGCACTCTTCGGCCTGCACCACGCGGAACCCTTGTTTGCGGCTCCAGTTGAAGTCCTCAGCGGTATAGCCCTGGGCACGCAGGCCGATCTGCACCACGCGGTCACAGTCCAGCAGACCTTCTTCCACGGCGCGGCGGAAGGTGGTGCCGTGGGCGATTTTCTCGCCAAACATGTGATCGTTTACATCGGCATGGGCATCGATATGCACCAGGCCAACCTTGCCGTGCTTTTTATGGATGGCCCGCAGGATGGGCAGGGTGATGGTGTGATCACCGCCCAGGGTCATGGGGATGACATCGTGTTCAAGGATTTCGTCGTAGGCCTCTTCGATGATGCGCACGGCGTCCAGCAGGTTGAAGGTGTTGATCGCCACATCGCCGATATCGGCAACCGACAATGAATCAAAGGGGGCGGCGCCGGTGGCCATGTTGTACGGGCGGATCATTACCGATTCGGCGCGGATTTCGCGGGGGCCGAAGCGGGTGCCGGCGCGCAGCGAAGTGCCGATATCCAGGGGCACACCGACAAAAGCGGCATCAAGGCCGGCGGCCGATTGCAGGTGGGGCAGGCGCATCATGGTGGCGATGCCGGCGAAGCGCGGCATTTCATTACCGCCCAGTGGTTGATGAAGAATTTTGTCCACGGGTAAGGCCTCGTCGTTTTGTAGGAGTTATGGCGCTCGATTCTGCGAAAGGTACGAGGCGGGAAGAATCGCTGCGAACAAATACTTAGTTCAGGTTTTTCTAAACTGATAGCGGTAGACTTTGATCATTCATCATTGCCTGTGGGGGCGGGCTTGCTCGCGAATGCATCACCACAGAGCAGGCTGAAACCCGGGCGCCTGTATCGCGGGCAAGCCCGCTCCCACGGTGGAAAGTGAGTTACTGATGGCCAACGCTTTACCCGATCTGAAACTATTGCGAATTTTTGCCAGCGTGGTCAGGCACCAGGGGTTCGCCAATGCCCAGCAGGCGCTCAACCTCTCGACGTCTGCCATCAGCACTTATATGAGCCAGCTTGAAACCAATCTGGGGCTGGTGCTGTGCCATCGCGGTCGTGGCGGGTTCAGCCTGACCAGCAAGGGCGAGTTGTTCCATCAGGAAACCCTGCGCCTGCTGGGCGAACTGGAAGGTTTCGAGCAATACGCGGCAGCGCTCAAGGGTGAGTTGCGCGGTACCCTGAACCTGGGTGTGATCGACTCGACGGTCAACGACAAGGCCTTGCCCTTTGCCGAGGCCATTGGTGCCTACAGCCAGGAGCATCCAGCGGTGCACCTGCATTTATCGGTGATGAGCCCGTATGAATTGCAGCTCGGGGTTCAGGACAATCGCCTGGACCTGGCCATCGGAGCGTTTTCCACGCGCATGAGCGGGCTGGTCTACCAGCCGTTGTACCGCGAGCAGCACTGGCTGTACTGCAGCACGCGACACCCTCTGTTCAGTGAGCGGCGTATCCCCGGGCCGGTGATTACCCAGCAGCGGATGGTCGGGCGCGGCTACTGGAGCCAGGCTGAACTGGCGCGCCACGGCTTCAAGCACAGCGCGGCGACGGTGGACAGCATGGAGGCACAGCTGATTCTGGTGCTCTCGGGCGCCTACATCGGTTACCTGCCCGAACACTATGCCGAGCCCTGGGTGGAGAAGGGTGACCTGCGCGTGCTGCTCCCCGCGACCTTTGGCTATCAGGCACCGTTCTCGATGATCGTGCGCCGTGGTCGCAGCCGCGAACCCTTGATCCAGACGTTTCGCGACCTGCTCAAAGCCCAGCTTCATAAACCTTGAACGAGCCCGTTTACTCTATGTCCCGAGCCCAATGCCCGCGCTGTATGCGCCCGCAGTCCCACTGCCTGTGCGAACTTATTCCACAACTGGCAAGCCGTACCCGCGTGTTGCTGTTGCAGCACCCCAGTGAGGTCAATCACGCACTGAACACCGCCCGACTGGCAGCCTTGGGGCTGACCAACGCACAATTGGTGGTTGGCGAGGTGTTCGAAGATTTGGCAACCTTGCTCAACCCGCCGGGGTATCGGGCGCGGTTATTGTTCCCCGGTGACGATGCGCAACTGATCGTGGCCGATGTTGTCGGCGAGCAAGACCTGCCGTTGCTGTTGGTGGTACCCGATGGCACCTGGCGCAAGGCGCGCAAGTTGCTGCACCTTAATCCGCTGCTGGCGCAATTGCCGCGGGTGACGTTGCCCGAGGGCGCTGTGTCACGTTACCGGTTGCGCAAGGCGCCGGGGCCGGGTGCCCTGTCTACTTTGGAAGCGATTGTGCAGGCGCTGGAAATTCTGGAGCCGGCCACCTCGTTCACGCCGTTGCTGCGCCCGTTCGAGGCGCTGATTGAAGGCCAGATCGAAGCGATGGGCGCCGATACCTATCTGAAAAATCACGGGCACAAGTCGTAATCTGTGGGCGCGGGCTTGCTCGCGATGCAGGTTGCGGGGTATGTCAGGGAAACCGAGTTGGGGCGATCGCGAGCAAGCCCGCTCCCACAGGGTTTCAGGGTTTTTCGAGGGTTTTTTGTCGCAGGATGTAGATGCTCACCAGCACGGCACTGGTCAGCATAAAGCCCCGGGCCCATGGCAAGGGTACCAGGTAGCAGGACAGGCCAATGCTCAGCCACATCAGGCCAATGGCGTAGACCTTGCCCTTGAGCGGGATGCCATTACCGTCCAGGTAGTCGCGGATCCATGGCCCGAGCCGTGGGTGCTCGACCAGCCATTGATAAAAACGCGGCGAACTGCGCGCAAAGCATGCGGCAGCCAATAGCAGAAAGGGGGTTGTAGGCAGTACCGGCAGAAATATGCCGATCACCCCCAGGGCTACGCTCAGCCAGCCAATGGCAAACAAAGCGTAGCGCAGCAACCGCGGGCGGTTGCCGAGTGGGGGCTGAACCACTAAAGGATCAGTGGTGGCGCGGTTTGAGGATCGCCGGCTTTTCGTCTGGCGCCTGGCACAGCAGGTACAGGGCCGTCAGCGCTTCCGGAATCTGAACGATCATGTCGTCCATCAGGTTGGCATCTTTGGCGATGTCTTCGAATTCTGGCTGATCATCGAACAGGCCCGAGCCCACCATGATTGGCAGCAGCATTTCGCTGACTTCTTCTTCGGCGGTTTCGAACCAGGCGGCTTCGCGCATGAATACGCCTTCCATAAAGCCTACACACCAGCCGCGCAGGTCGGAATCATCCGGCTCGTCGCCCAGATCCAGGTCGCATGGCAATTCGAACTCTTCATCGGATGCCAACTGGCGAGCGATATGTGCCTTGAGCTGGATCAGCGTGCCTTCGATTTCGGCGCGCTGGGCGTCGTCCTTGTAGTGCGGGGCTTCGGAGAAGATCGCGTCGATCCATTCGCGCTCTGGCACTTCCTCGGAACAGATGGATAGGGCAGTCAGATAGCCGTGGGTGGCCACGTAGTCCAGCGCCTCGTCATGCAGCTCGTCGGCGTCGAGGAAGGCTTGCAGGCGGGTTAGTTGCTCAGCGAAGGACATTAAGTGTTACCTAGTAAATAAACGATAGTGAATTCTAGGCTTTCTTGAGCTTCCAAGCCAGTCGCAGGGCACATTTGCCATCAGTTCCCGGTTATCGGTGTTGCAATTACACCCCCCGCAGCGGGGGAGTGCTCGGGTATACTGCCGCGTTTTGTGATGCCCTGCGTTAAATGTCGCGTACCGGTGGCCTGGGTCCGAGCCTTTTAGAGGCTTGCGGGCGTAGCGGATCGTGCTGGCGCAGGGGTGTTTCGGCGATTTCTGGAGTTTCTATGCTCGAACAGGCTCAACGCGTACTCAAAGACATCTTCGGCTACGACAGTTTCCGTGGCCGCCAGGGTGACATTATTGAGCGCGTGGCCAATGGTGGCGACGCCCTGGTGCTGATGCCCACCGGCGGCGGCAAGTCCCTGTGCTTCCAGGTGCCGGCCTTGCTGCGCGATGGCCTGGCCGTGGTGGTATCGCCGCTGATTGCCTTGATGGACGACCAGGTCGCGACCCTTGAAGAACTCGGGGTGGCCGCGGCGTCCTTGAATTCGACCCTGAGTGCCGAGCAGCAGCGCGAGCTGGCCAACCGTATCAAGCGCGGCGAAGTCAAGATGCTCTATCTTGCGCCGGAGCGTCTGGTGCAGCCGCGCATGATGGCGTTTTTGCAGAGCCTGGACATCGCCTTGTTTGCCATCGACGAAGCTCACTGCGTATCGCAATGGGGCCACGACTTCCGCCCTGAATACCTGCAGCTGGGCCAACTGGCTGAAGTGTTTCCCAATGTGCCGCGAATTGCCCTGACGGCCACGGCCGACAAGCGCACCCGCGAAGAGATCGTCACTCGCCTGCATTTGCAGAATGCCGAACGCTTTTTGTCGAGCTTCGACCGTCCCAATATTTTCTATCGCATCGTGCCCAAAGAGCAGCCGCGCAAGCAGTTGCTGGCGTTCTTGTCGGAGCGTCGCAGCGATGCGGGCATCGTCTACTGCCTGTCCCGTAAAAAAGTCGATGAAGTCGCGCAGTTCCTCTGCGATCAGGGGTTCCCGGCCTTGCCGTATCACGCCGGCTTGCCCAGCGACACCCGGGCTGCCAACCAGAAGCGCTTCCTCAACGAGGAAGGGCTGATCATGGTAGCCACCATTGCGTTCGGTATGGGCATCGACAAGTCCAACGTGCGTTTCGTTGCGCATCTGGACTTGCCCAAGTCGCTAGAGGCGTATTACCAGGAAACCGGCCGCGCAGGCCGTGATGGTCTGCCGGCGGATGCCTGGATGGCCTACGGCCTGCAAGACGTGGTGATGCTCAAGCAGATGCTGCAAAACTCCGAAGGCGACGAGCGACACAAGCGTCTGGAGCACCACAAACTCGACGCCATGCTGTCGCTGTGTGAAGAAACCCGCTGCCGCCGTCAGACCCTGCTCGCTTACTTTGATGAAGAAATGCCACAACCTTGCGGGCATTGCGACAACTGCGTGGACGGCGTGCAGACCTGGGATGCCACCGAACCGGCACGCCAGGCGCTGTCAGCGATTTATCGCACGGGCCAACGTTATGGCACCGGGCATCTGATCGACGTGTTACTGGGCCGCGAGAACGAAAAAGTCCGCAGCTTTGGCCATCAACATCTGTCTGTTTTTGGTGTGGGCAAAGCCCGCGCCGAAGGCGAGTGGCGCACGCTGTTCCGCCAATTGGTGGCCCGTGGTCTGGCTGACATCGATATTGAAGGCTACGGCGGCCTGCGCCTGAGCGACAGCTGCCGGCCGTTGCTGCGTGGCGAAGTGACCCTGGAGCTGCGTCGCGAGCTCAAGCCGCAAACCTCGGTCAAGAGCAGCTCTGCCAGCCCGGCCAGCCAGCTGGTGCGTGGCGAAGAGCGCGAACAGTGGGAAGCCCTGCGTGCCCTGCGGCGCAAACTGGCCGAGGAGCACGGCGTACCGCCCTATGTCATCTTCCCCGACTCCACGCTGCTCGAAATGCTGCGCAGCCAGCCCACCTCGATGTCCGAGATGGCCAGGGTCAGCGGTGTCGGTGCACGCAAGCTGGAGCGTTATGGCGAGGCATTCCTCGAAGTGCTGGGCGGGCAGGGCGAAACACCGAAGGTGGTGGCCGATATCCGCCACGAACTGATCAGCCTGGCCCGCGCCGGCATGACTCCGCTGCAGATCAGCGGGCAATTGCAGTGCTCGGAAAAGAACGTTTACACCATGCTGGCCGAAGCCATAGGTCGTCAGGAGCTGTCGCTGGAGCAGGCACTGGACTTGCCTGAAGAGCTGATGGAGGAAGTGCAGGATGCATTCCTCGATGGTGAAGGCGAGCTGCCGAGCGTGGCCAGCATCGCCGAGCAGTTCAAGGGGCGGGTACCTGAGGGCGTGCTGTATTGCGTGCGTGCAGCCCTGCAATCGGAGTTTGAAATCTAGCTATTACGGGGATTATGTAACGATTGATTGACTTATAGGCCTTGCCTATGAGCAAACGGCATGCTTAGCTGACTAATAATTAGTTTCACTCTATTTTCAGTCTAAACATTGAGTTTTTTATGCCGTTAACCGATCAACACCGTTTTGGTATGCAACTGGCCCAAATGTCCCGTGGTTGGCGTGCCGAGCTGGATCGTCGTCTCGCTGGCCTGGGCCTGTCCCAGGCACGCTGGCTGGTGCTTTTGCATCTGGCCCGTTTTGACGAGGCGCCCACGCAGCGCGAGCTGGCCCAGAGCGTTGGCGTTGAAGGTCCGACACTGGCTCGTCTGCTTGACAGCCTCGAGGCGCAGGGGCTGGTGCAGCGTCACGCGGTGGTTGAAGACCGCCGTGCGAAAAAAATCGTCTTGAGTGATTCTGCCCGCCCGCTGATCGAACAGATCGAAGCCATTGCCACGGCGTTGCGTCAGGAGCTGTTCGTGGGTATTGATGAAGAAGAAGCGCGCATTTGCCTGCGTGTGCACAAGCGGATTCTGGATAACCTCGAAAAGAACTGATCTCACACATCCCTGTTGTGGGAGCGAGCCTGCTCGCGATGGCATCACTGCGGCCTGCCTAAAAGACCACGCTGCCAGCATCGCGAGCAGGCTCGCTCCCACAGTAGTCTGTTTTCAGCCGTCAGAACGTCTGCCCCAGGTTCAGATACAGCGCTTTCTGGTCATCATCGTTGAAGCCGTAGCTGAAGTTCAGCGGCCCCAGCGGCGTGTCAAAGCCGATAAAAATGCTCGCCGCATTGATATAGCCGCTGTTGTACTCGTTGTCGTTGTTCCAGGCACGTCCGCGCTCCAGAGAAGCGCCGGCATACAACGGAAAATCAAACGGCAAATACGAGCGGGGCGTGAGGCGACGATAATAAACGGCGCGCATCAGGCTTATATTCTGTGCCGAAATCGCATCTTCCCTGAAACCCGAGAGTTGTCGTGCCCCGCCGAGCAAGAAGCTCGAGGTGACAATTTCAGTCTTGTCCAGAGTACGTCCGTAACGCCCGCCCAATATCCAGGTATTGGGGCCTGAACTCATGGCTTTGTCCAGTTTGAATTCCCACTGTCGATAGCGCTCATCCGAGCCAAGGCTCGGGTCGAACTGGCGCAGGCTCAGGCTGATGTCTTCTCCTGAATGGGGGAAGTACACGTTATCCAGTGAGTCGAATGAGTACTTCAAATCATAGGATCCCTCTTTGAAGTTGAGGCTTGGCATGTCGCGCTCACCGATGCGTACGTCAGCCTTGCCCCATGCCTCACCGATGCCCAGGCGAATTTCACCGCTATTACCGATTTGGCGACCAAAGTTAAGACCAAAGCCATAGCGCTCCAGCCGGTACTCGGCAATAGGGTCGTTCTCGTCGATGATTTCCACGTTTTGTGACTGGGCGCGGATATAGGGGGCGACAAAGTAGCGCGAGCCGGCATCCAGGGGCTGGTAAAATTCGCTGTACAGCTCTTGCTTGTCGCCAATCTGCACCCGCGTCAGCCATTCGGCACCCAGCCGGTTGATGCCGTTGACTCGGTAGCTGGCACCAATATTGAACGCGCTGTCGCCGCGCATGTCGTCCGACAGGTTCAGCCCCAGGCGCAGGTAGTCAGTACCGCTGCGCTTGCCTTTGGCGCTGATGACCAGGGTGCGCTCCTTGCCCTTGTGCACCACGCGGTATTGCACCTGATCGAAGTAATCGAGCCCGTACAACGTGCCCATGTCACGTTGCAGGCGGCCCAGGTCCAGGGGCTCGCCGATGGGCTGGCGAATATAGTAGCGGATTACCGAATCGCCGATTTTCGAGTCGTTTTCGATCTTGATCGCGGTAATCACCGGAGTGCGTTCTTCGGGGGTGCGGGCTTCAGCCAGTTGCACGTCCGTAGGTTGACGCAGGCTGGCGAGGCGTTTCTCAAGCACCTGCGTGGCCCTGTAGCCTGCATTGATGATGTCAAGTGAGCGGCCAAAATCAGTGGCGCCATAGCTGGCCAGGGCGGGCTGAATCAAAATATCGTCAGGCTTCAATGATGCCAGCTGCACTTCTGAATTGCTTCGGGTCATCAGGGTGATCGACTGGTTGAGGATGTCGAACACGGTGTTGAGTTGTTTGCGCCCCCGCAACGGGGTGCCGATATCCACCACAATGACCATGTCCACGCCCATCTCCCGGGCCACATCCACCGGGATATTGTCGACCATGCCGCCATCGACCAACAGCTGGCCGTTGATCTCGACCGGGGCGAATACCGCCGGGATTGACATGCTGGCGCGGATCACCTGGGGCAGATGCCCTTTGCGAAACACCACTTTTTCGCCATTGACGATATCAGTGGCCACGGCGCGGAACGGGATTGGCAGTTTGTCGAAGTCGCGCACATCACTGCTGTGGGCCAGCAGGCTTTCGAGCAGCAATGCCAGGTTCTGGCCCTGAATCACGCCCAATGGCAGGCCCAGGCTGCCATCGTCGCGGAAACTGAGTTGTTGCTTGACCAGAAAGTCGCGGTCATCCTGCTTGCGCCGAAAAGGTATGTCTTCGCGCTCCGGCGCATCGGACAGGGCCTCTTGCCAGTCGATGCTCAGCGCGAGTTTTTCCAGCTCATCGATTTTGTAGCCGGAGGCATACAGACCGCCAATCACTGCGCCCATGCTGGTGCCCGCGATGGCATCGATATGAATGCCCTGTTCTTCCAGGGCCTTTAATACGCCAACGTGGGCCAGGCCACGGGCCGCGCCGCCGGACAGCACAAGGCCGACTTTGGGTTTGGCGGCTTCGGCGGCAAACAGCACCAAAGGGCAAAGACACAGGAACAAACAACAGAGCAGGCGGCGCATCATGAGTCTCTGGGCAAGCGAGAAAGGCGGCTATTATAGCGGCGCCTTCCTTTCAAGAGCCTTTGAAATCATGTCGATCAATAAACCCGAAATTGTCATTACCTACTGCACCCAATGCCAGTGGCTGCTGCGTGCCGCCTGGCTGGCTCAAGAGTTGCTCAGCACCTTTGCCGAAGACCTGGGCCGGGTCGTGCTGGAGCCTGGCACCGGTGGGGTGTTTCGCATCACCTGCGACGGTGTGCAGATCTGGGAACGCAAGGCTGACGGCGGCTTTCCCGAAGCCAAGGTGCTCAAGCAGCGAGTGCGTGACCAAATTGACCCGCAGCGCGACCTGGGGCACAACGACCGGGCTCAGTGAGCGGCGGCGTCCAGCCCTGCCTTATCTGGTGCGGGGCCGCTGCGCATGCGGCTCGACACCACGATGGCGACGATTATCAGTACACCGCCCAGCAACATGCGCAGCGAGGGTGTTTCGTGGAACAGCAACCATGCCAGGGTGATGCCATAGACCGGTTCCATGGCAAAGACCACGGCGGCAGTGCGCGCCTTGATCACTGCCAGGCTGGCGACGAACAGGCTGTGTGCCACGCCGGTGCAAAACACCCCGAGCAGACCGATCCATAGCCAGTCCAGCGGGCGGACTTCGCTCAACCCCGGGCCGGCAAAGGGCAGCAGGCACAACGCGACCACCGCGTTTTGCCACATGGCGGCCTGCACGGCGGGCATCCGCCCCGCGTTGGCGCGGTTGTTCAGCGACAGCAGTGAAAACAGCAACCCGGAAGCGACGGCCCACAGCAGCCCTTCGGTGGCCTGGCTGGCCAGGTCAAAGCTTGGCGTGACCAGGATCAGCCCGATGCTGACCAGCGCCACCAGAACTATTTCGTTGGGACGAATGCGTTCGCGAAAAATCAGTCCTTCCAGAATCACCGTGAACGCCGGGAAACTGGCAAAGCCCAGGGTTGCAATCGCGACCCCGGCGATTTTTACCGAGACAAAAAAGCTTATCCAGTGCCCGGCCAGCAGCACACCGCTCAGCAGCAAACTGCGGGCGTCGCGCAGGGTCAGTCGGTACCAGGCGCTGCGTTTGGCCAGCGCGGTGAAGCACAGCAATGCCAGCACTGCGAAAGCGGCGCGGCCAAATACGATGATCGAAGCCGATGCAGCGGCAAGTTTGCCGAACACGCCAGTCAGGCCAAACATCAAAGCGCCGATATGCAGGGCGCCCAGGGCAGTACGCGGAGTCATTGCAATCCTTGGTTCAATACAGGCAAGGCGTGCAGTCTACGGGGCAGGGCAGGGAGCTGTCTGTCGCGACACTGGCGTCAGTTGTCGCCAGACTCGCGCCTCAGCACCGAAGGCGAGGCGCCGAATTCGCGCAGCATGGCGGCGGCGAACGCGCTTTGCGAGTTGTAGCCAACGCGGCTGGCTATTTCGCCTATGGCCAGGGCGCTTTGGCGCAGCAGCGTCAGGGCACTGCGCAGGCGTCGCTGGCGGATGTAGTCCATTGGCGTTTGCCCGCACTCGCTGGCAAAGCGGCTGTGCAAGCGGGCGCAGGACAAGCCTGCAATTTGAGCCAGATCCGCAACCTGTAACGGGTAGGCAGTATTCTGCTCAATATAGGCATCCATGGCCGCGTAGGGCAGGCGTTTGGGTTGCGCCCGTTCACCGGCAAGGTTAGCCAGGCTGGCGAGCAGCAGAATCGCACCCTGGCGAGCAATCAACGGGTCGTTTATCGGGCTGGTGGCGAGCCAGTCGACCAGTTGATGCTGTTTCGGGTCGAGAGGCAGCTGTGCGGGGTTGTCGAGCAATCGGCGGCTGGCATCGGCGTGCCCACCCAGGGACTGGCCCAGCCAGTTGTCACCAGGCACGTCCAGCACCAGGCAGTGGCTGCCTTGCGGGCTGCCGCAGGTGTGGTGGGCGCCCGCAGGCACGACCATCAGCTGTTGCTGGCGCAGCAGGCTGGGCCGGCCCTCGACTTCGAAATCCAGCTTGCCCGACAAGCTGATCACCACCTGCGCATGTTCATGGCTATGGGCAATCAGGTCGTGGCGGTAATGGCGCAGTGACAGGATTTGGTCCATGACAGGTCTCTTCTGTGGATCAGTGCCGCCAAAATGCCGGAATGCACAATACAAACACGGTAATGATCTCCAGTCGCCCAAGCAACATGCCCAACGACAAAATCCACTTGGCCGCATCCGGCAGGCTGGCGAAGTTGCCGGACGGCCCGATGATCTCGCCCAGCCCCGGCCCAACGCCGGACACCGTGCTGGCGGCGCCGGTCAGGGCGGTCATCCAGTCCAGTCCCAGCAGCGACAGGGCCAGCGCGATCACGCAGATGGTGATGGCGAAGAAAAACGAAAAGGTCAGGATCGAGCGTACGATTTCTTCGTCGAGGCGGTGGCCGTTGTACTTCTGCTTGATCACCGCTCGAGGGTGGATCAGTTGATTAAGGTTGGCCTTGAGCAGGATATAGGCGACCTGAAAGCGGAAAATCTTGATCCCGCCTGCAGTCGAGCCCGAGCAACCGCCGATAAAGCCCAGGTAGAAGAACAGCATCAGCGAGAAATTGCCCCACAGGCTGTAGTCACCCAGAGCAAAGCCCGTGGTCGTTACTACCGAGGTCACGTTGAGCGCGACATGGCGGAAGGCGTCCCACCACGGCATGTTGGTAGTCCACCACAACCAGATGCTGAGCACGAACCAGGTCACGACCAGCAAGCCGAGCAAGCCTTGTACCTGCTGATCCTTGATCAGGGCCTTGCGATGGCCGCGCAGGGTGGCCACATACAAGGTAAACGGCAAGCTACCCATGATCATCACGGCAATGGCGACCCAGTGCACCGCCGGTTGCGACCACTTGGCCAGTGACTGGTCGGAGGTCGAGAAACCGCCGGTGGAAATGGCCGACATGGCGTGGTTGATCGCATCAAACACGCTCATGCCCGCCCACCAGAACGCCAGGCTGCCCAGAATGGTGATGCCGACGTAGGTGGCGACAATCAGGCGGGCCACCATGTGCGAGCGCGGCATGACCTTTTCGGAGCGGTCAGAGGACTCGGTCTGGAACAGGCGCATGCCACCGATGCGCAGCAGGGGCAAGATGGCTACCGCCATACCGATAAAGCCGATGCCGCCCAGCCAGTGCAGCATCGAGCGCCACATCAGAATGCCGGGGGACATGGTGTCCAGGCCGCTCAGCACGGTGGAGCCGGTGGCGGTAATGCCGGACATGCTTTCAAAAAAAGAATCGGTATAGCTGATGTGCTGCGTCAGCAAAAACGGCAGTGCGGCGAAGATGCACACCACCACCCAGCTGGACACAGTCAGCAGATACATGTCCCGGGGGCGCAGATGCACCTGCTCGGGGCGGCCCGGTATGACCAGCGCCAGGCCGGCAATGAAGGTAATCAGGCTGGCCCACAAAAAGGATGGCAAGTCGCCCAGGTGGTCGTAAATCACCAGGGTCAGCATGGGCACGGCCATGCTGATCGCGAGCGTAATCAGGAAGATGCCGATAATGAAACCGATGATGCGTAATGTCGGCAACGCCATGAAGTCAGCTCGGGGATGAAAGAGGGGCGCCATTCTACCTGTGGTCCGGGCTATGTAAACCGCCAAGCCTTCGGGAGATACCGTTAGAATAGCTGCACATTTTCTTCAGGAGGTGGCCAATGGAGGCTCTCGACGCTTTGCTCAACCGTGTTTCTGCCCCGCGCCTGCTCGATCCTGCGCCAACGGCTGAGCAACGTGAAGTACTTTTCGCCGCCGCCTTGCGTGCGCCGGACCACGGTCAGTTGCGTCCTTACCGGTTTTTGACGGTTGAAGGCGCTGCGCGCAATCAACTGGGTGAAATCCTCGCCGAGGCCGTGCTGGCCCAAGGTGGCGAAGTGACCCAGGCCGCCCTGGACAAGGCTCGCGCCATGCCTTTGCGCGCCCCTTTGGTGGTGGTAGTGATTGCCCGTTTGCAGGATCACTTCAAGGTGCCGAAGGCTGAACAGCTGATTACCGCGGGCTGTGCGGCCCATGCCATTGAGCTGGCAGCTTATGCCCAGGGCATTGGCGCGGTATGGCGCACCGGCGAGTTGTCGTATGCACCGCATGTGGCCAAGGGTTTGGGGCTGGGTGAGGGCGAGGAAGTGGTGGCGTTCCTGTATTTGGGCACGCCGCAGAACGAGTTGCGCGTTGCGCCCAAGGTGGACAGCGCCGAGTTTGTGCAGGCGTGGTCGGTTAAGTAGCCCTGTACCAATATCCGTAGCAGCTGCCGAAGGAACAAGGCTGCGTTCGGCGGCGTAGCCACCGCAAAATCAGCGCACGCGATTATTCAGTTAAACCGCGGATTCTGATTTTACGATTGCTTTGCAATCGGACGCAGCCTCGTTCCTACGGCAGCTGCTACGCGATCAAATTGCTGCGAAACCTTTACAGGTTACCGTCCGGTTTCAGCGGTAACTCCAGGGTGGCAACAAATCCGCCATCCGGGTGATTGCCCAGCATCAGCCGCCCGCCATGGCGTTCCGCCGCCCGTCGCGCAATGGCCAATCCCAGCCCGTGGCCGGCCGCTGTCTGGCCCGGTGCGCGGAAAAACGGCTCACCCAATTGCGCCAGGTACTCTTCAGCGACCCCCGGGCCATGGTCGCGAACCTTGATGGTGATGTGTTCGCCTTCGCGCTCCGCGCTCAGTTCAATCGGCTGGCCAGGCGGGTTGAAGCGCTGCGCGTTGCGCAACAGGTTATCCACGGCGCGCTCGATCATCGTTGGCCAGCCGTTGAGGCCCAACCCCTGTTCGGCTTGCAGCAGTACGGGCTGCTCGGGGGCCAGCATCGAGGCGTCTTTTTGCACGGTGTTGAGCAGTGCATTGAGGTCGACCTGCTCGGCGCTGGCCTGATCGGCATCGACCCGGGCCAGGGTCAGAATCTCGCTGATCAACGATTCCAGCCGATCGCACTCGCGGGTCAGGCGTGGCCACAGTTTTTCACGTTCTTCAGGCCCGGCGCGTTCAGCCAGGGCCAGAGCGATCTTGAGTCGGGCCAGGGGCGAGCGCAGCTCGTGGGACACATCACGCAGCAGTTGGCGCTGGCTGCCGATCAGGCTTTGCAGGCGGGCACCCATGCGGTTGAAGTCGGTGGCCAGCACGCCAAATTCATCACGTCGCGACGCCAACTGCGCCAGGCTGTTCTGTTGGTAAGTGGTTTGCCCAAGGTCATGCACGGCAACGCGCAGACGCTTGAGCGGGCGGGTAATCGAGAGCGTCACCATCAGGCTGAACAGCGTCAGCACCACCAGCGCAATCCCCAGTGCGCTCAGAGGCCAGATCAGGCTCTGGCGGTGCCAGGCATCCAGCTCGGGGTGGGGGATGCGATAGATCAGCAGGTAGGTTTCGGCGGTTTTGGGGCTGGTGTATTCGACGGTCAGGCGTCGCCATGGCAACTGTTCTGTGCCCGGATTCTGGCGGGCTTCCCAGGCGGCTGCCCGACGCGGGAAGGTGCCACGTACCAGCGGGTCGCCACTTTCGTTGAGCACTTGCACGTCGATGTGATAACGGCGCTTGCGCCGTTCAAGGAAATCCTGCGCCGCATCGGCGCCCTGAGTTTCGTAACGCTCGGTCCACTGTTGCGCCAGATTGGCGATCCCGGGATGACGGCTGAGAATCCATGCGTCCTGATTGAGCATATGCCCCAGCAGGATCGACAACCCTGCGACCAGGGCAATCGCCAGCCAGAAGCTGGCGAGAATGCGCCAAAACAGTGATCGCACGGTAATTCCTCACAAGTCATTGATTGAAACGACCAAAGCCCAACGGCGTGAGCCGTTGGGCTTGGTGGGCAGACAGATTATTGCGCTTTTGGCGCTTGCTGTGCTTTCCAGTCCTTAAACTCTTTCATCTCGGCTTGACGCTCGGCGCGTTTCTTTTGCATCTCGTCGAAGCGTTTTTGCTGATCAGGCTTGAGCAAGGCGCGAATATCGCTCTGGGTTTTGTCGTGCTTGGCCTTCATCTCGTCTTTCAGGGCTTTCTGGTCGGCGGCTGGCAGTTTTTCCAGGTACTTCTCGACCAGTTGCTTGCGATCATGCATTTGCTCGCCCATCAGCTTGCCGATCTGCTGGCGCTGCTCGCGGGTGAGGTCCAGCTGGCTGTAAGGGGCGTCGCCGCGACCGTGGTGCTCGCCGCCGTGACGAGGGCCCATCTGGCCGTCACCACCAGGCATGGCCATTGCGACGGTTGGCAGTGCTGCAGCAAACATCAAAGCAATTAGAGTCTTACGCATGGTGTGTCTCCTTTGAATTTGGATTCCGGTTGTTCCGGATGCGCCCAGTTTAGGGAGATCAAGGTCAATCGCTGTCAACCGTGGGTAAAGCTTTGGTAAAGACGGTTTTGCCGGGGATTTACACAGGGTGAGGGCGCTTTTCTCAGACGCTGTAGAAATACCCGCGGCTGCGCAGTGCCACGATGCGCGGGCTGCCATCCGGGTGCGGGCCGATCTTTTTGCGCAGGTTGCTGATATGCATGTCCAGGCTGCGGTCGTACAGGGTCAGCTTGCGGCCCAGGGCGATCTGCGCCAGTTCCTGTTTGTCCAGCGGCTCACCCGGTTGGCGCAGCAGGGCTTCAAGGATGCGGCTTTCAGACACGGTCAGGGTAATGTCGCGCTGGTCGATGGTGACCACGCCGCGCATCGGGCTGAAACACAGGTCGCCCAGCTCCATCTGGCTGGACACCGCCGCCGGGTGGCTGCGGCGCAATACGGCGCGCAGGCGGGCTGTCAGCTCGCGAGGGTCGCAAGGCTTGGCCAGGTAGTCATCGGCGCCCAGCTCCAGGCCCAGGATGCGGTCCAGCGGTTCGCCTCGGGCCGAAAGCATCAGCACCGGCAGATCAGGGTGGTCGTTGCGCAATTGCTTGAGCAGCTCAAGGCCGCTGCCGTCGGGGAGCATGACATCCAGCACCACGGCATCGGGGCTGGACTCTGCCAGCGCCTTGCGGGCGCTGGCACCGTCGTGGCATGCGCGAACCTGAAAGCCTTCCTGGCTCAGCCAACTGACCAGCAGCTCACACAGCTCCTGGTCATCATCTATCAGTAACAGGTCGCTCATGACTTACTCGATTTGACCGGTGCCGGTGCTGTTTGCGCCGGCTGCCGGTAAAGATACAGGTTACGGCAGGACTTGCTTGAACGGCTTGACGCTGACATTGGCATATACGCCAGCGGCAACGTAAGGGTCGGCTTCGGCCCAGGCCTGGGCAGCGTTCAGGGATTCGAACTCGGCCACGATCAGGCTGCCGCTAAAACCGGCAGCGCCAGGGTCATTGCTGTCGATGGCCGGGTGCGGGCCGGCCAGTACGATGCGGCCTTCGGCTTTCAGTTGTTGCAAGCGCTCAAGGTGCGCAGGGCGGGCAGCCAGGCGAGCTTCGAGGGAATTGGCGACGTCTGTTGCAATGATGGCGTAGAGCATGTCAGTCCTTGGTCTTGGGGGTGGTATCAGTCGGGTCGGTGTCATGCAGATGGCGCGACAGGTAAATGCCCTGGGCGATCAGGAACAACACAGTCATGCCCAGGCTGCCGAACACTTTGAAGTCGACCCAGATGCTTTGGTAAGTGAATGCCACGAACAGGTTGGCCGCGCCGCAGAACAGGAAAAACCCGATCCAGGCCACGTTCAGGCGGGTCCAGATGGCATCTGGCAGGCTCAGGGCGTGGCCCATCATGCGCTTGATCAGGACCTTGTCGCCGATAAAGTGGCTGCCGGCAAACGCCAGGGCAAACAGCCAGTTGACCACCGGGGCTTTCCATTTAAGGAAGGTTTCGCTGTGGAAGGCCAGAGTCAGGCTGCCGAATACCAGGCAGGCGATCAGGGTCAGCCATTGGCTTTTTTCGAGTTTGCGTTGCTTGATAAACAGCGCGCCATACACCACCAGCGAACTGATTATCAGCATGGCGGTAGCGCTGTAGATACCGCCGACCGACAGGCTGTGCCCGCCGATTTCGACGATGCGCGGTTCGATTTTGTAAACGATGAAAAACAGTAACAGCGGGATGAAGTCGATGAATTGTTTCACAGTGGCAGCCAGAAGCAGGATGTGGCGGCATAATAACAAACATCAATGACAGCGAAAGCGTCAGCTAGAGGTTATTAAATCCCCGTGGAAATTGACTTGCATTGCCATAGCACGGCATCCGATGGCGCCTTGGCGCCTGCGGTACTGGTCGCGCGTGCGTTCGAGAAAGGTGTGCGAGTCCTGGCCCTGACCGATCACGATACACTTGAAGGCCTCGACGAAGCCCGCGCGGCGGCGCAGGCGCTGGGCATGACATTGGTCAACGGCGTGGAGTTGTCCTGCACCTGGGGCGGGGCGACGATTCATGTGCTCGGCTACGGTTTCGATGTCAACGCCCCGGCGCTGGTCGAGGCCATTGCCAAATTGCACGATGGCCGCTGGCTGCGCGCCGAAGAGATCAGTCGCAAGCTGGCGCTCAAGGGTATGCCTGGTGCGCTTGAAGGCGCACGGGGTATCCAGCAAGCCCTGGGTGACAGCGGCAACGCCCCGGCCCGTCCGCATTTTGCCGATTTTCTGGTCGAGGCCGGTTACGTCAAGGATCGCGCCGAAGCCTTCCGCAAATGGCTGGGGGCCGGCAAGCTGGGGGACGTCAAGCTGCACTGGCCGACCCTGGAAGACACCGTCGCCACCCTGCGCGCAGCAGGCGCCTGGGTCAGTCTGGCGCACCCCTCGCACTACGATTTTACCCGCAGCAAGCGCCGACGGCTGATTGGCGACTATATTCAAGCTGGGGGTCACGCGATTGAAGTGGTCAACGGGTACCAGCCGGCCGATCAGGTTGGCAGCCTGGCGATCCTTGCGCGTGAGTTCGGTCTGCTGGTCAGTGCCGGCAGTGATTTTCATGGTCCAGGAGGGTGGTCCGAGATCGGCGAATACCGTCCGCTTCCGGAAGACTTGCCGCCATTGTGGTGTCGATTCAAATATGACAAACCCACTGCCAACGTCTGAACAGGTAAACACTGTGAGTCAATTTTTCCAGATTCATCCGGAAAACCCACAACCGCGTCTGATCAAACAGGCCGTTGAAATCATCAAGAAGGGTGGGGTAGTGATTTATCCCACCGACTCGTCCTACGCCGTGGGTTGCCAGATGGGCGACAAGGGTGCGATCGAGCGGATCAAGCGCCTGCGCAACCTGGACGACAAGCACAACTTCACCCTGATGTGCTGTGACCTGTCGCAGCTGGGACTGTTTGCCAAGGTGGATACCGGGGTCTTCCGTCTGCTCAAGGCGCATACGCCGGGGCCGTACACCTTTATCCTCAACGCCACCCGCGAAGTGCCGCGCCTGCTGCTGCACCCTAAACGCCGTACCATTGGCCTGCGCGTACCGAGCCATCCGATTGCGCTGGCATTGCTTGAAGAACTGGGCGAACCGCTGATGAGCGTGACCCTGATCCTGCCGGGCGAGAGCGAGCCGATGGAAGACCCGTATGAAATCCGTGATGCCCTGGAAAAACAGGTCGACCTGATCATTGACGGCGGTTTTGGCGGCAACAAGGCCTCCACTGTCATCAGCCTGGTGGACAGTGGTGACCCCGAGATCGTGCGGGTGGGCTGCGGTGATCCTCAACCCTTTATGGTCGAGGCCTGATGTCTGACGTAGAAGCACCTGAGGCCCGGGCCGGTGCCCAGCAAGAACTGTCTCTGGCCATGGTCTATGGCCAGGCGGTCATCGAAATGCCGCAAGACCTGTATATCCCCCCGGATGCACTGGAGGTGTTTCTTGATGCTTTTGAAGGCCCGCTCGACCTGCTGCTGTACCTGATCCGCAAGCAAAATATCGACATTCTCGACATTCCGGTGGCGGAAATTACCCGCCAGTACATGGGTTATGTCGAGCTCATGAAAACCGTGCGCCTGGAGCTGGCGGCCGAGTATCTGGTCATGG
This sequence comes from Pseudomonas bubulae, assembly GCF_900618535.1. Classification (GTDB taxonomy): domain Bacteria; phylum Pseudomonadota; class Gammaproteobacteria; order Pseudomonadales; family Pseudomonadaceae; genus Aquipseudomonas; species Aquipseudomonas bubulae. The sequence goes on from NZ_UYJA01000006.1 coordinate 53,836, forward strand.
CCGCGATGCTGGCCGAGATCAAGTCGCGGATGCTGTTGCCGCGTTCGGCCGAAATCGAGGAGGACGAGGGTGACCCCCGTGCCGAGCTGATTCGCCGCCTGCAGCAATACGAGCGCTTCAAGGCTGCCGCTGAAGGCATTGAGGGGCTCAGCCGGGTAGGGCGCGAGATCTATGTGCCCAAGCTCGATGCCCCCGAAGCACGGGCGCGCAAACTGGTACCGGATGTGGCGCTCGAAGAGCTGCTGATGTCGATGGCCGAAGTGCTGCGCCGCACCGACATGTTTGAAAGTCATCAGGTCAGCCGTGAGGCCCTGTCGACCCGCGAACGCATGAGTGACGTACTTGAGCGTCTCAAGGGGGGTGGCTTTGTGCCCTTTGTCGAGCTGTTTACCGCTGAAGAAGGCAAGTTGGGTGTAGTCGTGACCTTTATGGCCATTCTTGAACTGGTCAAAGAGTCGCTGATCGAGTTGGTACAAAATGAACCCTTCGCGCCGATCCATGTGCGGGCAAGAGCCGAATAAAGAGCTGAAACCATGAATTTGACTGAACCCCGCGAGCTGGCCCCCTTGCTTGAGGCCTTTCTGCTGGCCTCGGGAAAGCCGCAGAGCCTTGAGCGCCTGTTCGAACTGTTTGAAGAGGGCGAGCGCCCGGAACCGCCGGTCTTCAAAAAGGCCTTGGAACTGCTGCGCAAATCCTGCGACGGCCGCGCCTTTGAACTGAAAGAAGTTGCCTCCGGCTATCGCCTGCAGATCCGCGAAAAGTACTCGCCCTGGGTCGGACGTCTGTGGGAAGAACGCCCGCAACGTTACTCGCGGGCCATGCTGGAGACCATGGCGCTGATCGCTTATCGCCAGCCCATTACCCGTGGCGAGATCGAAGATGTGCGCGGTGTGGCGGTCAACAGCCATATCGTCAAGACACTGCTGGAGCGCGAGTGGATTCGCGTGGTGGGTTATCGTGACGTGCCGGGCAAGCCCGCCATGTTTGCCACCACCAAGGGCTTTCTTGACCACTTCAACCTCAAGAGCCTCGATGAATTGCCGCCACTGGCCGAGCTGCGCGAGCTGGAGCCGGATCCGATCCTCGATTTTGACGATGCTCCAGTGCCTGCGCATCTTCAGGCGCTGGCCGACGAAAGCGCTGAGCCGGAAGAGCCGAAAGACGAAACCAGCTTCCGCACCCTGCTGACGGAACTGGACTCGATGGAGGAAGGTCTTAAAACCGACTTTGATGATTTGTTGCGCGACGTTGCGCCAGTTGAAGCTCTAGAGCCTGAGCCTGAGCCTGAGCCTGAGCCTGAGCCTGAGTCCGAGCCGGAAATAGAAGCCCAACCACAACCGCAGCAACCCTCTGCGGCCGAGTTGGCCCGCGAGCGATTGCGCGCTGCGGTTGCTGCACTTGAGCAGCGATCTGCCTTGAGCGACGAAGAGCTTGAGGCTCAGGCCCTGGCCGAAGCCATCGAACAGGAACGCCGCGAGCAGGAAGACTGATGCACTCCCATTAAGAATCTTGGCAAGCCGCGGATTCTGCGGGCAATGCATGACCCGTGGGAGCTGGCTTGCCTGCGATGCAGACGACGCGGGCTGTCAGGCACACCGCAGCGATGCCATCGCGAGCAAGCCCGCTCCCACACAATTTTCGGAGGGCTGCCATGACTGCAACCAAAGACCCCTGCATCGGTGTCTGCAAGTTCACCGACGACATTTGCCTGGGCTGCGGGCGAACCAAGCGTGAAATCAAGGCCTGGAAGAAACTCGACAAAGACGAAAAACGTGCGGTGCTGGCCGAATCCGCCCTGCGTTTACTGGCGCTTGAGGCCACCGGCCGGCGGAAAACCAAGTGAGCCACGCACTTCGTGACTAGCCTTTGATGCGCAATGGCCAATATCCGCGTATGATTCGCGACCCTCTGGGGCTCAGCAGAGCCCCAAGGCCCATTTTTAACACTTCAGGCGCTCGCCTGAATTGACACACCGGGAGGTGCCCAGATGAAAGATCTCGACCCTAAAGACGGCCAGGAAATTGGCCCGGCAGGCGAAAAACTGCAAAAAGTCCTCGCCCGTATTGGCGTTGGCTCGCGTCGCGACGTAGAGAGCTGGATCAGCCAGGGCCGGATCAAGGTCAATGGCAAGGATGCAACCCTGGGTCTGCGCGTAGACCTGCACGACGCCATCACCATCGATGGCAAGGTGATCAAGCGTGAAGAGGCAGCCGAATCGGTTCGCCGCGTGATCATGTACAACAAACCCGACGGCGAAATCTGCACCCGTGACGACCCTGAAGGCCGTCCGACCGTGTTCGACAAACTGCCGCGTCCAAAAGAAGGCCGCTGGATCAATATCGGTCGTCTGGACATCAACACCACCGGCTTGCTGATGTTCACCACTGACGGTGAGCTGGCCAACCGCTTGATGCACCCTTCGTACGAAATGGACCGTGAATACGCGGTACGTGTGCGTGGCGAAGTGGATGACGACATGATTGCCCGCCTCAAGGCCGGCGTTGTGCTGGAAGACGGTCCGGCGCGTTTCACCGACATCAAGCAGGCGCCAGGCGGCGAAGGCTTCAACCATTGGTACCACTGCGTAGTGATGGAAGGCCGTAACCGTGAAGTGCGTCGTCTGTGGGAATCCCAGGGCCTGGTGGTCAGCCGCCTGAAGCGCGTACGTTTCGGTCCGGTGTTCCTCAACTCCGATCTGCCGATGGGTCGCTGGCGCGAAATGAGCCAGTTCGAAGTGGACATTCTCAGCGCTGAAGTCGGCCTCACGCCGGTTGCCATGCCTGAGATGAACGCCAAGAGCAAAGACAAGCTTGAGCGCATGCAGCGCAAATCCTCGCGCCCTGTGGCCCGTGGTGACCGTGTTGCCCGCGTGCTGCGCCCGGCTGAAGGTGCACCTGTTGCGCCGCGTCCGGCACGCCAGCCGCATATCGAAGGCGAGCGTCCGGGCCGTCCGGCTCGTGATGAATCGGCTCGTCCGGCGCGCAAGCCTGCCGGCCGTACTGATCGTGTGCCAGCAGGTCGTGGTGCGCCAGTTGCCGAGCGTCCGAGCGAAATCAACAAGCGTCCAACCAAGCCAACCCGTAACGGGCCAAAGCTGGTTGACGATGCGCCGTCGGGCAAGCGTCGTGGTGCCCCGGCAGGTTCGGGCCAGCGCCCGGGCTTCGGTCGTCGCAAGCCGCAGTAAGCGGTAAGCGCGGTACAAAAAACGCCAACCCCCAGGGGTTGGCGTTTTTTTATGTCTGAGAAATGCTGATGGTTGCGTAGCAGCTGCCAGGGAACGAGGCTGCGTGCGGCGACGCAGTCGTCGTAAAAACAGGCACTGTGGTGTGCCAGGCCAATACGGTTTTCAGGATTTACGGTTGCTGTGCAACCGAACGCAGCCTCGTTCCTTCGGCAGCTGCTACGGGTCGTAATTCGCGTGGCAAATAATCGTTACACCATGTCAATAAACCTATACGAATTCAGCCACTTACCGACCCTAAACCGCTGAAATCATCCCTTTGTAATGAAAACCTTCCGAGATTTACAGAATTAGGACAGTTCCTACATAAATTGCGGCTTGTTTCGTATTGCAATCGGCTGTGTGATGGGATCTTGCCTTCGTGCGGGTGTACAATGCGCCGCGTTTTAACTGTGACTCAATTGCGTACCCGCGCATTTTGCGCCGCTCGGCGTTACACCGAACGGCCAAAACCTCAAGGCTATCCGCCTTGATAATTCCGCAATGCCACAAGCGTTGTGGGTTCGATTCCGTCACAGATAAAAACAAACAGGTGACGCATGACTCGTGAAACAACCTTGGATTCCTGGCGCCTGCGCTGGGGTTTGATTTGTGTTGTAGACCCTTCGATCACTGCCTCTGGTGCTCAAGTTACAACGCACTGAATCACATCAAACCTTGTGTGGGACCTTTGCAATGAGTGGAAATACCTCGCATTCGGGCGAGCTTAAACGCGGCCTGAAAAATCGTCATATCCAGCTGATAGCCCTCGGTGGCGCGATTGGTACTGGCCTGTTTCTCGGTTCGGCCGGGGTGCTCAAGTCGGCCGGTCCATCGATGATTCTGGGCTATGCGATCTGCGGCTTTATCGCGTTCATGATCATGCGCCAGCTCGGTGAAATGATCGTCGAAGAGCCGGTTGCCGGTTCTTTCAGCCACTTTGCCCATAAATACTGGGGCGGTTTCGCCGGCTTTATGTCGGGCTGGAACTGCTGGGTGCTGTACATTCTGGTGGGCATGTCGGAGCTGACCGCCGTCGGCAAATATGTGCACTACTGGTGGCCGGAGATCCCCACCTGGGCCTCGGCAGCGGCCTTCTTCGTGCTGATCAACCTGATCAACCTGACCAACGTCAAAGTGTTTGGCGAAGCCGAGTTCTGGTTCGCGATCATCAAGGTCGTGGCAATTGTCGGCATGATCGCCCTGGGCAGCTACCTGCTGGTCAGCGGCAGTGGCGGTCCTCAGGCTTCGGTCAGCAACCTGTGGGAACACGGTGGTTTCTTCCCGAACGGGACGACCGGCCTGATCATGGCCATGGCCTTTATCATGTTTTCCTTCGGCGGCCTGGAAATGCTCGGTTTCACCGCAGCTGAAGCCGACAAACCACGCACCGTGATCCCGAAAGCGATCAACCAGGTGATCTACCGCATCCTGATTTTCTATATCGGTGCCCTGGTAGTTCTGCTGTCGTTGACTCCGTGGGACTCGCTGCTTGAAACCCTGAATGCCGGTGGCGACAGCTACAGCAGCAGCCCGTTCGTGCAAGTGTTCTCTATGCTGGGCAGCAACACTGCTGCGCACATCCTCAACTTCGTGGTCTTGACCGCAGCATTGTCGGTGTACAACAGCGGCACCTACTGCAACAGCCGCATGTTGCTGGGTATGGCGCAGCAGGGCGATGCGCCGAAAGTGCTGGCCAAAATCGACAAGCGCGGCGTGCCGGTCAACTCGATCCTGGCCTCGGCGGCGGTGACGGTCATTGCAGTACTGCTCAACTACCTGATGCCCCATGATGCGCTGGAACTGCTGATGTCCCTGGTAGTGGCGACCCTGGTGATCAACTGGGCGATGATCAGCTACTCGCACTTCAAGTTCCGCCAGCATATGGACAAGACCGCGCAAGTCCCGCTGTTCAAGGCGCTGTGGTATCCGTACGGCAACTACATCTGCCTGGCGTTTGTAGCGTTCATCCTGGTGATCATGCTGTTGATCCCGGGCATTCGCGTGTCGGTGTACGCGATTCCGGTGTGGGTGGCCTTTATGTGGCTGTGCTTCGTGATCAAGAACAAGCGCGCGGTACAGGCGCAGGCAGCGGCTTACAGCTCTGCCAAATAAACGCTGTGTTTAACCCTGCAAACCCGGCCATTGCGCCGGGTTTGTTGTTTGTGGGGTATCCTTGATGCTCTGAACACGGACTCTTTTTTGATGCTGGTGATTTCCAACAACGTGCATATCCCTGATGCCGAGATCGAACTGACGGCCATTCGCGCCCAGGGTGCGGGCGGGCAGAACGTCAACAAGGTTTCGAGCGCCATGCACCTGCGCTTTGATATTCCCAATTCGTCGTTGCCGGATTTTTACAAGGAGCGGCTGCTGGCGCTGCGTGACAGCCGCATCACCAGTGATGGCGTGCTGATTATCAAAGCCCAGCAATACCGCACCCAGGAGCAGAATCGGGCTGATGCGCTGGAGCGTCTGGCGGAGTTGATCGTCAGCGCCACCAAGGTGGAGAAAAAGCGCCGCCCGACCAAGCCGACCCTGGGCTCAAAAAAACGTCGGCTGGAATCCAAGACCAAGCGCGGCAACATCAAGGCGGGGCGGGGCAAGGTGGATTTCTAGAGGGCAGCAGCAGTCCTGTGGGAGCGGGCTTGCCCGCGATGGCATCACCGTGCTTGACCTGGCACACCACTCCGTCTGCATCGCGGGCAAGCCCGCTCCCACAGGTTTAATCACCCTGAGCGCGAGCTAGGACGCTCTTGCGTTCTGCGCCTGACGATACAGATAAACACTCAGCATCAACCCGCCAAGCGCCGCCAGCGCCGCAAACAGAAAGATCGAAGCAAAGCCGAACCCTGCCGCCACGGCACCCACTAGCGGCCCGGTGATGCCCAGCGACAGGTCGATAAACAGCGAATACGCACCCACCGCAGCCCCCCGGCTGGAGGCCGGCACCAGGTTGACCGCCTCAACCCCCAGCGCCGGGAACACCAGCGAAAAGCCAAAGCCGCTCAAGGCCGCGCCCGCCAGGGCCAACTCCGGGTTGGGTGCCAGCCACAGCAACAGCAGGCCCAGCGTCTCGACGCTCAGGCAGGCAATCGCCACTCGAAAACCGCCGATACGGTTGATCAGGTTGCCAAACAGCAAACGCGCACTGATAAAGCTGGCGCCAAACAGGCTCAGGCACAGCGCTGCGTTTTCCCAGTGGTTGGTCGCGTAATACAAGGTGATAAAGGTGGCGATGGTGCCAAAGCCGATCGAGCCCAGGGCCAGCCCGGTGCCGTGGGGCAACACGCGTCCCAGTACATGCAGAAACGGCAGGCGCACGCCGCTGACAATGGGGGCCGCCAGTTTTGGCCAGGCCAGCAGTACGCCCAGCGCTCCCAGGGCAATAATGCTTACGCCCAGGCTCCACATGCCCAGGTGGCCGACCATGACCACGCCCAGAGGTGCGCCAATGGCAATGGCGCCGTAGCTGGCGATGCCATTCCAGGAAATCACCTTGGCCGTGTTCTGCGCGCCGACCCGGCCTATGCCCCAGCCGATGGAGCCGGAGCCCACCAGGCTTTCCGCGCTGCCCAGCACCAGCCTGCCGATCAACAGGCTGGCCAGGCTCCAGGCCGGCATGCTCGTCAGCCAGCTGGACACCAGCATAAACACGCCACTCAGGCCGCAGCCGGCCAGGCCAACCATCACGGCGCGCTTGCTGCCCCGGGTATCGATGTAGCGGCTGGCGTAAGGCCGGCTCAGCAGCGTAGCCAAATATTGCACGCTGATCACCAGCCCGGCGATCACCGTGCCGTAACCGAGATGGTTATGCACGTAACCCGGCAGTACGGCCAGCGGAATGCCAATGTTCAAATAGCCGATAAAGGTAAACAGGACGATGGAAACCACTTGCAGCGTGATTGCCATGGGGCGCTGTGTTTCAGGCATGGGGTAGGGGTCCTGCGGGGAGCGGGTTGGTGCAGATTATAGTGGTGTAACCAGTTGCGTCGCGATTAAAGCGGCCAGTGCATTTTCCTGGGTGCCGAACCGTTTGAGCAGGAGAGCTTGTTTTTCGGGGCTGAGGCGCTCCCAGAGGTCGATCATTTTCTCGGCGGTGCCGATCAGAACGCTGGCCTGGGTATCGCTGAAGGTGTCAGTCACGCTTGATTCCGCAATAAGGGGCGATTGTGTCAGACGGTGTGAAAAACTGAATGCTTTTCGCACCGTCTGATTGTGCGCCGTCAGTCTTCGCTTTCGGCCTGCAGGCTTTCAGAAGCCTCGTCCAGTGCGGGGTTTTCGCCACTGGTGTGTTGCGGGGTTGGCTGCTCGGTTTCGTGCAGGCTTGGGAAGGGGAGGTTTGGGATCTCGTGCATCGTCGCGCTCCTCGTAAGGTGTGTTTTAAGTAGCTTGCTAAGGATACAGGAGGGAGTGTGACAATTTGTCTTTTTATTGCGTCTGGGGGGATTTGTATCGAACTTTTCATATTGCAGCTGTCGCTGCAAAAGGCAGAGCCCTGTAGCAGCTGCCTCGTTCCTTCGGCAGCTGCTACAGGTGGGGGGGCTAGTGTGTACACACCTGCGCAATCGCCTTGGCCAGCAGGCTCAGGCGCGTGCCGTCGACCCCGGCCATATTGGCGCGCCCCGAACCAACCATGTACACGCTGTGTTTCTCGCGCAACAGCTGGACTTGCTCTTGGGTCAGGCCAGTGTACGAAAACATCCCGCGTTGCTCATTAATATGGGCAAAGTGCTCCGCCAGCCCGAACGGGATCAGGGCTTCCACCAAACCGCTACGCAATTGCGCGATACGGCTGCGCATGGCTTCCACTTCTGCGATCCACACGCTTTTCAGCTGGGCATCGCCGAGGATGGTTGCTACCACCGCCGCGCCGTGATCCGGCGGGTTGGACCACAAGTTTCGCGCAATATAGGCCAACTGGCTGCGGATATCGGTCAGCTTTTCGGCGTCATTGGCACACACAATCAATGCACCGACGCGTTCGCGGTACAGGCCGAAGTTCTTCGAGCACGAGCTGGTGATCAGCACTTCCGGCAGTTCACGGGTGAACAGGCGGGTCGACCAGGCGTCTTCCTGTATTCCGTCGCCAAAACCCTGGTAGGCAAAATCGATCAAAGGCAGCAATTCACGACGACGGACCACGTCCAGCACCTGCAGCCAGTCCGCCTGGGACAGGTCAAAGCCGGTCGGGTTGTGGCAGCAGGCGTGCAGCAGCACCACATCGCCTTTTGGCGCGTGTTCCAGGGCTTCGAGCATGGCCGCGACATTAAGCTTGTTGTCGCTGCCCACGTAAGGGTAGTGACTGATCTTCAGCCCGGCTGCGGCAAAGATGGTTTCGTGGATCGGCCAGGTTGGATCGCTCAGCCAGATGCCACGGCCCGGCAAGCATTGCGCGATAAAATCGGCGCTCAGGCGCAAGGCCCCGGTACCGCCCGGGGTCTGGGTCGCTGCAGCACGCTTGCTGGCCAGCAGGGGTGAGTCTTCGCCCAGCACCAGTTCGCTGATCAGTTGCCCGAATCGGCTGTCACCATGACCGCCGATATAGGTTTTGGTCTGTTGCTGATCGACCAGGCGCTGCTCGGCCAACTTTACCGATTGCAGGATCGGCGTCAGGCCATTGGCGTCTTTATAGACGCCCACGCCCAGGTCGAACTTGTCCGGATTGGTATCCTGTTGATAGGCGTCCATCAAACCGAGAATCGGGTCGCCCGGTACCCGACCAATATCGGCAAAGTGCATTACTTGCGACCTTCGGCAGTTTTGGCGACTTCATCAGTGCGTGCGGCCATGATGAAGTCGTTGCGGTGCAGGCCCTTGATCGAGTGGCTCCACCAGGTCACGGTGACCGAGCCCCATTCGGTCAGCAGGCCCGGGTGATGGCCTTCGGCTTCGGCGATCTCGCCCACGGCATTGGTAAAGGCCAGGGCGAATTTGAAGTTCTTGAACAGAAAGACCTTTTCCAGCTGCATGATGCCGTCGCGAACTTCGATGTTCCAGTCCGGGATCTGTTTGATCAGGATCGGCAGTTCTTCGTCGCTGACCTGTGGAGCATCGGCGCGGCAGGCTTCGCAGTGGGCTTGGTTCAGTGCGTTCATGGTGGATTCCTGAAATCAGTTTTTATTGATGACTAAAAAAGGTTAAGCCGCTTTCGGCTTGGGCGTGAACTTCGGCGCGTGCAGGCCCATTGTCATGCCTTTTTCGACCATGCCCATGATGTCTTCATGGGCCAGGTCAAACAGTCGCTTCAAGTCCGGCAGGACAAAATACAGCGGCTGCAGAATATCGATGCGATAAGGCGTGCGCATGGCTTCCAGCGGATCGAAAGCCTGATGTTCCGGCTCTGAAGACAGGCTGTAAACCGTTTCTTTGGGCGACGACAGAATCCCGCCACCGTAAATGCGTTTGCCTTCCTGCGTGTCGACCAGGCCGAACTCGATGGTCATCCAGTACAGGCGTGCCAGATACACCCGTTGTTCTTTGCTCGCCTGCAGGCCCAGCTTGCCGTAGGTGTGGGTGAATTCGGCGAACCACGGGTTGGTCAGCAGCGGGCAGTGGCCGAAAATCTCATGGAAAATATCCGGCTCTTGCAGGTAATCGAGTTCTTCGGGAGTACGAATAAAAGTGGCTACTGGAAACTGCTTGTTGGCCAGCAACTCGAAGAAGGTCTGGAAGGGGATCAGTGCGGGTACCCGGGCAACTTGCCAGCCCGTGGTGGCGCCCAGTACCTGATTGATCTCGTCGAGTTGCGGGATGCGGTCGTGGGGCAGGCCCAGCTTTTCGATGCCTTGCATGTACTCGGGGCAGGCGCGGCCTTCCAGCAGTTTCAACTGACGGGTAATCAGCGTGTTCCACACCCCGTGCTCGGCAGGTGTGTAGTCGATAAAGCCATTGGCATCAGGCTCACGGGCGACGTATTTCGTTTGCTTCATGGGGCTCTCCGCAAGGAAATCGTTTTTATTATTCGGTGTTGTTGCGATGCCTTAGTGATACCCCATGTGATTGCGTCGTGCAGCTAGCCTAAAGCCAGTAATGCTGGGATGATGGCGCTTATTCGTAAAGTATTCGTTACGATGTGAGGGGCAGGCTGTCATTCTTGACTGTGCGACAGCACAACTGTCACAAAATCGTGACGATGAAATGCCTCTGAAGCCGGAAAACCTCCCTGTGGGAGCGAGCCTGCTCGCGAATGGCGCTCTTTGAGCCTTCGCGAGCAGGCTCGCTCCCACATAGGACATCCATTGTTAGTTATTCCCGAGCCCTGCCCATGCGTATCAAAGTCCACTGCCAAAACCGGATTGGCATCCTTCGCGACATTCTCAACCTGCTGGTGGCCTACGGCATCAACGTCAAGCGCGGCGAGGTCGGGGGTGATCAGGGCAATGCGATTTATCTGTACTGCCCCAATCTGATTAATCTGCAATTTCAGGCCTTGCGTCCGAAGTTTGAAACCATCCCCGGGGTGTTTGGCGTCAAGCGTGTGGGCTTGATGCCCAGCGAGCGCCGGCATATGGAGCTTAACGCCTTGCTCGGGGCGCTGGAATTTCCGGTGCTGTCTATCGATATGGGCGGTTGCATTGTTGCGGCCAACCGCGCGGCGGCACAGTTGCTCGGGGTGCGGGTGGATGAAGTGCCGGGGATTTCCCTGTCACGCTACGCCGAAGACTTCGACCTGCCCGAACTGGTGCGGGCCAACAAGTCGCGGATCAATGGCTTGCGGGTCAAGATCAAGGGCTTGGTGTACCTGGCCGATATCGCCCCGCTGCAACTGGAGCACGACGAAAGCGAGGCGATGGCCGGGGCCGTGCTGACCCTGCACCGCGCCGACCGTGTGGGCGAGCAAATCTACAATGTGCGCAAGCAGGAGCTGCGCGGCTTCGACAGTATTTTCCAAAGCTCGAAAGTCATGGCCGCGGTGGTGCGCGAAGCGCGGCGAATGGCACCGCTGGATGCGCCGCTATTAATAGAAGGTGAAACCGGCACCGGCAAGGAACTGCTGGCCCGGGCCTGCCATCTGGCCAGCCCTCGTGGCCAGTCGCCATTGATGGCGCTGAACTGCGCCGGCTTACCTGAGTCAATGGCTGAAACCGAACTGTTCGGCTACGGCCCCGGTGCCTTTGAAGGGGCGCGGGCGGAAGGCAAGCTCGGCCTGCTGGAGCTGACAGCAGGAGGTACGTTGTTTCTCGATGGCGTGGGTGAAATGAGCCCGCGCTTGCAGGTCAAATTGCTGCGCTTCTTGCAGGATGGTTGCTTTCGCCGGGTTGGCAGTGATGAAGAGGTGTATCTGGATGTGCGGGTGATGTGCGCCACCCAGGTCGACCTGTCCGAGCTGTGCGCTCGGGGTGAGTTTCGCCAGGATCTGTATCACCGGCTCAACGTGCTATCGCTGCATATTCCGCCGCTGCGCGATTGCCTGGACGGGCTGGAACCGCTGGTGGAGCATTTCCTCGATCAGGCCAGTCGCCAGATCGGTTGCTCGCTGCCGCGCCTGGCGCCAGCGGCAATGGATCGTTTGAGCCACTACCACTGGCCGGGCAACGTGCGCCAGTTGGAGAACGTGCTGTTTCAGGCGGTGTCGCTGTGTGATGGCGGGGTGGTCAAGGCTGAGCATATCCGCCTGCCGGATTACGGCGTGCGTCAGCCCCTGGGCGAGTTCTCGCTGGAAGGCGGGCTGGAGCAGATTGTCGGGCGGTTCGAAAAGGCAGTATTGGAACAGCTGTATTCCGAGCACCCGAGTAGCCGATTGCTGGGCAAGCGATTGGGGGTGTCCCATACCACCATCGCCAACAAACTGCGCGAGCACGACATTATTAAGCCGGGCAAGGACTAACGGCTAACGCCAAAAGCCCCTCACATAAAGCATGAATGGAAGCTACTTCATTAGGGACCAATAAATACATTGGTGTGGACACTGCAAATATCTGAGCAGTGACAGTGAACAGTGAGTAGAAATGCGGTTAGACGGCCCCCTTGTCGTGAACCGCATGAGACATAACGCAGGCGTTTTTACGGGTGCTTACACAACTGCGCAAGCCATTTTATGCATAAGCGCATAAAATGGCTTGGCATAAAAGCTGTATCTATGCACAGTATTATGAGTGTTTGTCCCGCTGTCTCTGATACCCAAACGCCCTTGTAGGACTGATGGCTTCGGGGAAGTTTATAACGCTAGGTATGGGTAATTTCTACCCGAGTTATTGATAAAGCTCAGAATGAAAAGGATATCGTTGTGACTGAGAAAAATATTGTTGTGACAAGTGGTCGCCCTATGAATCCAGGCGGTGGCGGTGGCGGTGGCGGTGGTGGTGGAATGGGAATGGGGTCTTGGCTAAGTGGTTACACTTATGCACATATTTCAGGTCCAGATCCAGCACAGCGCCAGGCTTTCACGTCGGTACATCGTTATGAATCTAACGCCAGAAAACGCATTGTGGCTGCATATGAGAAAAGCCTTCAGGCTTTACCGAAAACCGTAACTGACGAAGTAGCTCGTTTGGAATCGGAGTTGTTGGCTCCGACTAAAAACCCAGTTGATAGCTTTGCGCGAATTAAGTCTATCCTACAGAACCTCTATAATCAGGCAATCGCTCGGCGTGATGTTGAAAAGAAATTATCGCTGGCTTACAACGGTGCAGAACCTACTACTCGTGACGTACCCTACCATCCTGCGTATAGCACCAGTTACGCTCGCGGTGAAGGTGGTTACGGAGCCATGGTCCAGTTGTGGATAAAGTCTCATGAAGCTCACTATCAAGCCTTGATAATGGATCAAATGGCGAAGTTTCTTTCCGAACAAATAGCCCTGGTAGCTGCTGCGCAAACGGAAGCTATCAAGAAAGCGAACACATTCACGCTTCCAGTATTAACTGATAAAGCTGAAATGGGAGTGGCGGCGGGCTCAATTGCAATAACAGCTGGCTCTAAAATGACTCTCGATGCAGCCCTTCAAGCTGGTATCCAAGCATTGAAGGGAATTGGCAGTGTAGCTTTAGACCGTGTAACTGCCGTCGGTATTGGGCTGTTGGTGTATTCACCTCAACTGGGCAACGGTGACCTCCATCCGTCAACGATGATGACGGTTCCCGCTAAATCTATTGCGCCTAGCCTTCCTGTGAACTTGTTGGCTGTTGCTTCTTCCGGAGGCAGTGTTGATGTGCCGTACCGGGTCTACGGGGAGCAGCATAAGTACTCCGTTGTAGCGACCACATCCAGCGGTGGTGTATCTGCGAAGGTGCCTGTTCGGGCATTAACATTTAACGCCAGCCTGAACGCCTATACGTTCACCACGGCTGATAACCCGTCTCGCACGCTGGTCTTTCCTATTGCGACTCCAGGCAACAGTTCGACTTCTACTCCAGCTAAACCTGTGGCCGTGCCGGTATACACTGGTGTGACTCTCACTCCACTTGAGATTAAGGCGGAAGAACTACCGGCAGTGGATCAACTAGATATTCACGACTGTATCTATTGCTTTCCAGCCGGTTCGGGTCTGCCTCCAATTTATGCGGTTTTCAGCGAATCGCTAGATTCCGGAAAATTCTCACGCAAACAATTGGATAAAAAGTTCAAGCATGCTAATAGTTTTGGGGTAACTGATACCCGTAAAAACATCGAGACGCTGAGCAAGTTCAGGGATGCTGTTAATGAGCATCTTGCTGATGTCGATACCTCTCCCCATGGGACATATCAGCGAGAAACAGACTCAACTGTTTTTTTCAACAAAAGAACAAACAATGTCGTTATCATTGGTGGCGATGGTAAATTTTTGTCGGGTTGGAAGCTTGACCCAGCTACCCCACAATTTAAAAACTACATTGAGAAAGGAGTTCTGCAATGAGTCTTGAGCTTATCCAGCTTGCCAAGAAATTCGCTGACGGCGGCTTGTCTGCAAATGCTTTTGCCGATCCATATATCGCTAAGTGGAGCGCAGAGCGAGATGCAAACAAACTCAAGGATGACAATGCAAACGTCTCTGAATGTGCATCGACCATTTTCATCCTGGCAGACTGCTACAACCCTGATCTAGATCGCAGAAAAAGTGAGCTAGATGAAGCTGGTTTGAGAGCTGAGGTCAAAGCAACCTTGAGTAAATTCAAGCTGGCCTGAATCTACTCAATAGTTAGGCTTGAAAAGCCCAGCCCGTCTGGGCTTTTTTGAGTCCGTTCAGTAAAGCCTGTTTGCCGACATCCCCTTTTTGATTTCGAAAAAAAACCTGAAAATCCCCGCCTAAAACGGGTTTATTTTGCCTCTTGCCATCATTTTTGAAACTTATCGGGCGCCGCCCAGCCTCATCAGAAATGAGGTTACACATGCTTGCGAACATCTACGCCCCCGAATCCGTTTTGGATGAAGTCGCTACCCGGGTTGGCCTGTTGGTTGGTGCTGCAAAAGGTGGCAACCCTGTCCTGGAGGGAGAGGGAACCAAAGGCAAAAGCAGATCTTCGCAACGCCAGAAATCAGCTTGGGGTGAGGGCCCTCGACGGCCACTACCCAGGCCAGCCCTTGCCGCAACCGGCAGAACCCCGCCGTCTCCTCGCACCGAATCTTCCCTCATCCCTGCGCAAACCCGCGCCGCAGCGCGTCAAAATAAAGTTGGTGCGCAAATTGCAATGACCTCTTCAGTACAGCGGTGGGCGGCAAGCGTCCGTCAGACAGAGGAAAGACTGTGGACAAGTACCTTTATGTGGCAATGACCGGCGCCAGTCAGAACGCACTGGCGCAGAAGGCGCATGCCAACAATCTGGCGAACATCTCGACCAACGGGTTTCAGCGTGACCTGGAACAGGCCCGCTCGATGCCGGTGTTTGGTGACAGCTTTCCGGCGCGTGCCTTTGCCTTGACCGAGCGCCCTGCCACCGATTTCAGCCAAGGTGCCCTGGTCGAGACCGGCCGCGACCTGGATGTGGCCGTGTCCGGCGACGGCTGGCTGGCGGTGCAGGCCCCCGACGGCAGTGAGGCCTATGTGCGCACCGCCAGCATGAACGTGGATGCCCTGGGCATCCTGCGTGCCGGCAACGGCATGCCGATCATGGGCAACGGCGGGCCGATCGCGGTGCCGCCCCAGCAGCAGATCGAAGTCGGCGAAGACGGCACCATCAGCATTCGCGCCCAGGGCGAAGGCCCGCGGGTGATGGCGCAAGTGGACCGGATCAAGCTGGTCCAGCCGGACCTGAAAACCATGAGCAAGGGCCTCGACGGCCTGATCCACACCAATGACGGTCAGCCGGCCCCGGCCGATGCCAATGTGCGGGTGACCTCGGGTTTTCTGCAGGCGAGCAACGTCAATGCCGTGGATGAAATGACCTCGGTGCTGGCTTTGTCCAAGCAGTTCGAGCTGCATATCAAAATGATGAACACCGCCAAAGAAGACGATCAGGCCATGACTCGCGTCCTGTCCATCAGCTAATTACTTGAACGCGGCGCCGAAAAACCGGCGCGCGAGGAGAGCTCCATGCTTCCGGCACTGTGGGTTGCAAAAACGGGTTTGGCTGCACAAGACACCAACCTGACCACCATTTCCAACAACCTGGCCAACGTCTCGACCACCGGCTTCAAACGTGATCGCGCCGAGTTCCAGGACTTGCTCTACCAGATCAAGCGCCAGCCAGGTGCACAGTCGACCCAGGACAGCGAACTGCCATCGGGCCTGCAAGTGGGCACCGGGGTACGTATTGTCGGCACGCAAAAGAACTTCACTGCCGGTAGCCTGCAAACCACTGAGCAGCCGCTGGACATGGCCATCAACGGCCGTGGTTTTTTCCAGATCATGCAGCCCGACGGAACAACGGCCTACACCCGTGACGGTACTTTCCATCTGGACTCCAATGGCCAGATCGTCACCGCTAACGGCTTTGCCCTGGAACCGGCGATTGTGGTGCCGGCCGATGCCCAGACCTTCACCGTCGGCCAGGACGGCACCGTATCGGTGACCATTTCCGGCAACCCGGCGGCGCAAGTGATCGGCAACGTGCAGACCGCCGACTTTATCAACCCGGCCGGCTTGCAGTCCCAGGGCGGAAACCTGTTCCTGGAAACCGCCTCCAGCGGTGCGCCGCAAATCGGCACCCCGGGCCTGAACGGCTTTGGCCTGACCATGCAAAGCATGCTCGAGACCTCGAACGTCAGCACCGTGGAAGAAATGGTCAATATGATCACCACCCAGCGCGCCTACGAGATGAACTCCAAAGTGATCTCCACCGCTGACCAGATGTTGTCGTTCGTCACGCAAAACCTGTAATTACGTGAAATAGCGGGAGAGCTCATGAAGCGCTTGTTTTCTGTTCTGGCACTGGGCGCCATCACCTTGCTGGCCGGCTGCGTCAGCCCGCCACCGCGGGCCAACGACCCGTACTACGCACCTGTGCTGCCGCGTACGCCGCTGCCGGCTGCCGCCAACAACGGCTCGATTTACCAGGCCGGTTTCGAGCAGAACCTGTACAGCGACCGCAAGGCGTACCGCATCGGCGACATCATTACCATTACCCTTAATGAGAAGACCCAGGCGAGTAAAAACGCCAACTCGGCGATCGGTAAAAACAGCAACACCAGCATCGGCCTGACCTCGTTGTTCGGCAGCGGCCTGACCACCAACAACCCGCTGGGTGGTGGCGATTTAAGCCTCAATGCCGGTTATAGCGGCAGCCGCGCCACCAAGGGCGACAGCAAGGCCGGGCAGGGCAACAGCCTGACCGGTTCGATCACCGTGACTGTCGCCGACGTGCTGCCCAACGGCATCATCGCCGTGCGCGGTGAAAAGTGGATGACCCTTAACACCGGCGACGAGCTGGTACGCATTGCCGGCCTGGTACGGGCCGATGACATTGCCACCGACAACACCGTGTCTTCGACCCGTGTGGCCGATGCGCGCATCACCTACTCGGGCACCGGTTCGTTTGCCGATGCGAGCCAGCCGGGCTGGTTTGACCGTTTCTTCCTTAGCCCGCTGTTTCCCTTTTAGTGATGAAGCTCACCATGCCCAACCTCAAGCATCTGCTGGCAGCCGTGTTGCTGTTGTCGACCTCCCTGGGCGCCCACGCCGAGCGGTTGAAAGACATCGCCAGCATTTCCGGCGTGCGTTCCAACCAATTGATTGGTTATGGCCTGGTGGTGGGCTTGAATGGTACGGGTGACCAGACCACACAAACCCCGTTTACCCTGCAGACGTTCAATAACATGCTGTCGCAGTTTGGCATCAAGGTGCCGCCGGGTTCGGGCAATGTGCAGCTGAAAAACGTTGCGGCGGTGTCCATCAGCGCCGATTTGCCGGCATTCGCCAAGCCGGGGCAGGTGATCGATATCACCGTTTCCTCCATCGGCAACTCCAAAAGCCTGCGCGGCGGTACGCTGCTGCTGACACCGCTTAAAGGCATCGATGGCAATGTGTATGCGGTGGCCCAGGGCAATCTGGTGGTCGGCGGTTTCGATGCCGAAGGCCGCGACGGCTCGAAAATCACTGTCAACGTGCCGTCGGCCGGGCGTATTCCGGGTGGTGCATCGGTTGAGCGGGCCGTACCCAGCGGTTTCAACCAGGGCAACAGCCTGACCCTGAACCTCAATCGCTCGGACTTCACCACCGCCAAGCGTATCGTCGACAAGATCAATGACCTTCTCGGCCCCGGTGTGGCGCAGGCCATCGATGGCGGCTCGGTGCGGGTTACGGCGCCGCTGGACCCGAGCCAGCGGGTCGACTATCTGTCGATCCTGGAAAACCTCGAAGTCGATCCGGGGCAGGCGGTGGCCAAGGTCATCATCAACTCGCGCACCGGCACCATCGTGATTGGCCAGAACGTCAAGGTTTCGCCCGCCGCAGTGACCCACGGCAGCCTGACCGTGACTATCACCGAAGACCCGATTGTCAGCCAGCCCGGGCCGCTGTCCAACGGCGAGACCGCCGTGGTGCCGCGTTCGCGGCTCAATGCCCAGCAGGAAGCCAAGCCGATGTTCAAGTTCGGCCCGGGCACCACCCTCGACGAAATCGTGCGGGCGGTAAACCAGGTCGGCGCAGCGCCAGGGGACTTGATGGCGATTCTCGAAGCGCTGAAACAGGCCGGCGCGCTGCAAGCCGACCTGATCGTGATCTGAGGCCGACGTCATGGATATGCGTAAGAGTGGAGTAGTCAGTGGCAGCGATTCCGGGGCGTTCACCGACCTGAATCGGCTGAACAATCTGAAAGTCGGCGACCGCGAAAGCGACGGCAATATGCGCAAAGTTGCCCAGGAATTCGAGTCGCTGTTTCTCAACGAAATGCTCAAGTCGATGCGCTCGGCCAACGAAGTGCTGGGCAAGGACAACCCGCTCAACACCCCGGCGGCCAAGCAGTATCAGGAAATGTACGACCAGCAATTGTCCGTGACCCTGTCCCGGCAGGGCGGTGGTATCGGCCTGGCCGATGTGTTGATGCGCCAGATGTCGAAAAACAAAGCTGCGGTGCCGGGGGAGGCTGCGGCGACCACGGCGCTGACTGCCGAAGCCAAAGCCCCGGCCGCCACCACCGTCGACAGCCCTTTTGTGCGCTCCAGTGGTCAGCGTCCATTGTGGGCTTCGCGGGTCGCCATTACGCCGCAGGCAGCCGGCGGCGGCCATCAGAATGACATGGCCCTGCTTAATCAGCGCCGTCTGGCGTTGCCGAGCAAGCTGACTGACCGCTTGCTGGCCGGGATCGTGCCATCGGCCGATCCGATGCGTTCCACGCTCAATACCGCCGCCGTGCCGGGGCGCACTTCGCCGGGGCTGGATGCCGTGCTCAAGGGCAGCCGCCAGCCGATGCTCAGTGCCAGTGGCGTGCACGGGCGCATGCAGATTTACGGTCGTGCCGTGGCGCAGCCGCCGCTGGCCCCGGCCAAACAGGCCTTCGAGTCGCCGGATGCGTTTGTCGCCACCATGTTGCCGATGGCGCAACAGGCCGCCGACCGCATCGGCGTCGACCCGCTGTACCTGGTGGCGCAAGCCGCACTGGAAACCGGCTGGGGCAAGTCGGTGATGCGCCAGCAAGATGGCAGCAGCAGTCACAACCTGTTCGGCATCAAGGCCACCGGCAGTTGGCAGGGCGCCCAGGCGCGGGCCATCACCAGCGAGTTCAGGGGCGGGCAGATGGTCAAGGAGACAGCGGAATTCCGTTCCTACGATTCCTATCAGGACAGCTTCCATGATCTGGTGACGCTGTTGCAGAGCAACAATCGTTATAAAGAAGTGCTCAATGCGGCCGATAAACCGGAGCAGTTTGTACGCGAATTGCAGAAGGCCGGTTACGCGACCGACCCTGAGTACGCGAGCAAGATTTCGCAGATAGCCAAGCAAATGAAAACCTACCAGAGCTACGCCTCGACGGGTTCTCTCACGAATTTATAAGGTTTGAACCATGGCGAGTTTGATCAACATCGGGATGTCGGGGCTCAACGCCAGTCAGGGCGCATTGGCGACAGTCGGCAACAACATTGCCAACGCCAATACCTCGGGCTATTCGCGTCAGCAGATCGTCCAGGGCAGCGCCGCGTCGCAACAGGTGGGCGGGGTGTTTATCGGCACCGGCACCACCCTGGCCGACGTGCGCCGCGTGTACAATTCCTACCTCGACGCCCAGTTGCAAACCACCACCTCGCTCAATGGCGATGCCCAGGCTTATCTCGACCAGATCGGCACGGTCGACAAACTGCTGTCGGATAAAAACACGGGCGTATCGGCAGCCCTGAGCAGCTTTTTCAGCTCATTGCAAACTGCCGCCGCGGCGCCCGGTGATGTGTCCGCGCGGCAGTTGTTGCTGACCAGTGCGCAAACCCTAAGCAACCGCTTCAACTCGATTTCGACCCAGCTCAACCAGCAGAACGAGGGCATCAACAGCCAGCTGGACACCCTCACCTCGATGGTCAACCAGCACACAGCCACCATTGCTTCGCTGAACAAGCAGATCGCCCAGGCCACCACGGCTGGCAATACGCCGAACAACCTGCTGGATGCGCGTAACGAAGCCGTGCGCAGCCTCAACGAGCTGGTCGGGGTGACGGTTCAGGAGCACGACAACGTCTACGATATTACCCTGGGTACCGGCCAATCGCTGGTGCAGGGCAGCACCTCGAACACGATTTCGGCGGTGCCGGGCAAGGTCGATAAAAGCCAATACAGCATCCAGGTCAACTTCCAGCAATCGAGTTCGGATGTGACCTCGGTGATCAGTGGCGGCAAGATCGGCGGCCTGCTGCGTTACCGCGACGATGTGCTGGCCCCGGCGATGAACGATTTGGGCCGTACAGCCATTGTGGTCGCCGATGCGATCAACCAGCAGCTGGGCCAGGGCCTGGATGCCAATGGCGAGTTCGGCTCGTCGTTGTTCAACAGCATCAACAGTGCCACGGCCATCAGCCAGCGCAGCCAGGCGGCGACCGGAAATATTGGCGCAGGCAACTTCAATGTCAGCATCGCTGACAGCGGCGCGCTGACCGCCTACGACTATCAGGTCACGTTCACCAGCGCCACCGAGTACTCGGTCAAGCGCTCCGACGGCACCGATATGGGGGCTTTCGCTACCACCGACACCCCGGCCAAGGTCATTGACGGCTTCACCCTGGACCTCAAGGGCGGCCCGATGACCGCTGGCGACGCGTTCAAGGTCAGCCCCACCCGCAGTGGTGCAGGCAATATCGGCGTGCAAATGAGCGATGCCAATAAATTGGCATTTGCCGGGCCGCTGGTGGCTGGAGCGGGCGGTTCCAATACGGGTACTGGTGCGGTAGGTGGCTTGAACCTGACGGTACCACTGGATATTTACAGCGGGACCAACCTGGGCCAGTCCCAGGTCGAAGACGCGATGCCATTGCGTATTGTATTCGATGGGGTCAATGACGCTGGAGCCCATACTTACCGTGTGCTGAACGAAAAAGGCGAAAAGATCAGCGACGGCTCCTACGTGCCGGGCCAGGACAACGCCGTCAAGATCAAGGTGCCGGTCGCCAACGCTGACGGCAGCACTTCGGATGTCAGCTTCGACGCCACTATCAGCGGTTCGCCGGGCAAGGGCGACAGCTTCGATATCAAGTTCAACAAGGACGGCAAGGCCGACAACCGCAACGCCAACGAACTGCTGGGCCTGCAAACCAAGGCCACAGTGGGCGTAGGCAAGGACGGCACTGGCGGCGTCAGCATGGCTACTTCCTACAGTCAGTTGGTATCCAAGGTGGGCGGTAAAGCCAGCCAGGCGGCGGTCGACGGCACCGCCAATGGCGCGGCTTTGGCCTACGCCAAAGAGGTGCGCAACTCGGTATCCCAGGTCAACCTGGACGAAGAAGCCTCCAACCTGGTCAAGTTCCAGCAGTACTACACCGCCTCGTCGCAGATCATCAAAGCGGCGCAAGCAACCTTCAGCACGCTGATCAACAGTCTTTAAGGGAGCCCGCGACGATGCGTATTTCAACTTCGCAGTTTTTTGAATCGACCAGTGCCACCTACCAGAACAACTTCTCGTCGGTGATCAAGACCCAGAGCCAGATCGACTCCGGCGTGCGCATCCAGACCGCTGCCGATGACCCGGTAGGTGCGGCGCGCCTGCTGCAATTGCAGCAGCAAAAAGACATGCTGGCGCAGTACAGCACCAATATGAACAGCATCAAGTCGTCGCTGGGTGCCCAGGAAGCGGTGCTCGACAGCATCAATAACTCATTGCAAAAAGCCAGTGAACTGGCTCTGGGCGCAGGCAGCGGTAAAAGCGATGCCGATCGCCTGGCCATCGCCAACGAACTGGGCAGCATTGAAGAACAGGTGTTCAGCCTGCTCAACAGCAAGGACGCCTCGGGTAACTATATGTTCTCCGGCTCCAAAACCGACACCCCGCCATACACCCGCAACAATGATGGCACCTACAGCTATCAGGGCGACGATACCCAGCTCAACCTCAAGGTTTCCGACACCCTGACCCTGGCCAGCAGCGACACGGCCAGGAGCATCATGGAAGGCGCGACCAACACCGGGCGTACCCAGGCGACTTTTGTGCCCGGCGTGGATGCCAATGGCGAGCCGACCGTCAATGACGGCAAGCTCTCGGTGTCTGCCGGTCTGGTCACGTCAAGCGCGGTGTTCAATAAGAGTTTCGCCGAAGGCCAGCCCTATACGCTGAAATTCAGCAGCAGCACCGAGTACACCCTGACTGACCGTGACGGCAATGACCTGACCTCGCAGGTGGCGGGCAACGGGGTGTTCGACCCGACCAAGGATGGCTCGCAGAGCATCAGCCTGCGCGGCGTGTCGTTCGATATCACCCCCAATCTCAAGGACGTACCAGCGGCTGAGCGGGATGCGTTGGTGGCGGGGCGCAGCTTTACGCTTGAGGCCAAGGCGGACACCATCAATACCTCGCGCACGCCGGGCAACGGTTCGACGGCGCAGATTACCAATTCCACGGTGACCGACGCCCAGGCCTATGGCGACAGCTTTCCGAGCAATGGCGCGGTGATCAAATTCACCAGCGCCACTGAATACGAAGTCTATGCCCAGCCGCTGAGCGCCGACAGCAAGTCGATTGCCCAGGGCACTGTTGATGGTGGTGCGCTCGGGATCAAGTTCGACTTCGCTGGAGCACCGCAGGCGGGCGACCAGTTTGTCGTCAACCGCAACAACCACCAGAGCCAGAACGCGCTGGATACCATCAGCCAGTTACGCAAGGCCCTGGAAATCCCCAGCGACAAAGACCCGCTGGCCCAGCAAACGCAAAAGGACGCGATCAACTCCGCGATCGGCAACCTGAAAAACGCCAGTGCCGGCGTTGACAGCGCCCGCGGCTCGATTGGTGCGCGCCTGAAGGCGGTGGATATTCAGGCGGATGAAAATATCAGCCTGGGCCTGGCCAACGACTCCACCACGGCGGCGATCGGCAACACCGACATGGCGGGGGCGTCCATCGAACTGGCGTTCCAGAAAGCCATGCTTGAAGCCTCGCAACTGGCGTTCGTGAAAATCTCCCAGCTGAGCCTGTTCAACCAGCTCTAAACAGCGGTGCAGGGGGGGCTAATGTGGGAGCGGGCAAGCCCGCTCCCACAAAATCGCCTTTCTGGCTGTAATGTTTTGTATAAAACCGCACAAAATAGCGTGACCTATGAGTCATAACGGGCATCTTCACTGTATCGTGTGAAACGTACGGGCGGGTGCCGGGCCTTTTTCGGGCTGTTTTGTTTATTTTTACGCACCCACACAAGCCCTTTTATTGTCAGCGCCCCTCGATTATGTGAGCGGGTGATCTCCAGCTATTTAGTATTGGGAAGCCACAATGATTGGCATTAAAAGCATCGCCAGTTACGTGCCAGCAAGCGGTGTAGACAACTACGCGCAGGGCGCGAAGTTCTCCAAAGACGAAGAATTCATTCTGGGCAAGATCGGTTCGGCGTTTCTGCCGCGCAAAGACGCTGACCAGGAAACCTCCGACCTGTGTGTTGAGGCAGTCAACGCACTGTTTATCAACAATCCTCAGCTTAAACGCGAATCCATCGACGCGTTGATCGTCGTTACCCAGAACGGCGACGCTGAAGGCCTGCCGCACACCGCGGCCATTGTCCAGGACAAGCTCGGTCTGCCGACCCACGTTGCCGCCTTTGATATCTCCCTGGGCTGCTCGGGTTATGTCTACGGCATCTACGCGATGAAAGGCTTTATGGAAGCCGCGGGCCTGAAGAGCGGTCTGCTGGTGACGGCCGACCCGTACTCGAAAATCGTTGACCCGGAAGACCGCAACACCACCATGCTCTTTGGTGACGCCGCCACCGCTACCTGGATGGGCGAAGACGCTCCCTGGCAGCTGGGCAAGGCCAAGTTCGGCACCGACGGTTCGGGTGCGCCGCATCTGAAAGTCAGTGATGGTGTGTTCTTTATGAATGGCCGCCAGGTGTTCAACTTCGCGCTGCTCAAAGTGCCTGCGCACTTGAACGAGTTGCTGGAAGAGTCCGAGCTGACCTCCAAGGACATCGACGCGTTCTGCATCCACCAGGGCAGTGCGGCCATCGTTGACGCCGTGGCTCGTCGCTTTGAAGGCGAGCCGGAGAAATTTATCAAGGATATGGTCGAGACCGGCAACACCGTGTCGTCGAGCATTCCGCTGCTGCTGGAAAAACACGTGATGGATGCCACCTGGAAGCGGGTGGCGCTGAGCGGTTTTGGCGTGGGCCTGTCGTGGGGCTCGGCGATTATCTATCGCCCATAAGCATTACGTTGAAACACAAAACGCCCGTGGCCCTAAAGCCATGGGCGTTTTGCTTTCTGGCAGGGCTGATTGAATCTGTGGGAGCGGGCTTGCTCGCGATGGCATCACCCTGGTTTGCCTGAAGCACCGCGCCGCCCGAATCGCGAGCAAGCCCGCTCCCACACTGGGGGGTGCCCGGCAGCTCATCGCCCCGCTAACCCCCTGAATTACAAGGCATGGCCCCCTTGCCTGCAAAAAAAATCAAAATAAACCTCAAGCAACCTGCGTTTACGACGATAACCATTACGAAGGTTCTCTAGGCCACACCCGGCGGTTGCCAGGGCCGGAAGCCGCAGTATTCATCCAATGAGGATTTCGTCATGGCTTTATCAGTAAACACTAACGTCACGTCCCAGACCGTTCAAAAGAACCTGAACAAAGCCGGCGACTCGTTGAGCACCTCGATGACCCGTCTGTCTTCCGGCCTGAAAATCAACAGCGCCAAAGACGACGCTGCCGGCATGCAGATCGCCAACCGTCTGACTTCCCAGGTTAAAGGCATGACCGTTGCCATCGCCAACGCCAACAACGGCTCCTCGATTGCGCAGACCGCTGAAGGCGCGATGCAAGAATCGACCAATATTCTGCAACGTTTGCGTGAACTGGCCCTGCAGTCCGCGAACGGTGATAAAAGCGCTGATGACCGTGCTTCCCTGCAACAAGAATTCACAGCGAAAGTCGGTGAACTGACCCGTATTTCGTCTACCACCACCTTTGGTGGTCGTAACCTGCTGGACGGCTCGTTCCAGAACCAGTCGTTCCAGGTGGGTGCTGATGCCAACCAGACCATCTCGTTCGGTATGAGCGATATCAGTGCTACTGGTTTGAAGGGGTCTTATGGTGAGGCGAATGCTGCTGGTGGTGTTACACAGTTGTCTGCCACGGTAACAGGTGGTGTTGCTGCTGCTAGCAACGTTCTGACCACTGCTGCTGATTATGCGGCACCAGGTGTAGGCGGTGAGACGCTTACTTTTGGCGGCGGCGGTAGTGGTTCAGTTACCCTAACTGCAACCGAAGATAGTGCTGCAAAAGCAGCTGCAAAAATCAACCTGGCAACGGATACTACAGGTATTAAAGCTGTAGATAACGGTGGTAAGTTAGAGTTGAGCAGTACTACTGCGTTTACTGTAGCCAGTAGCGTTGTATCTGATGGCGGTAACTTCAAAACTGCGGCTACCGGTTCTGCTGTCGGTGGGTTGTCAAGTGCAGCTGATATCAATATCAATGGCACAACAGTTAATCTGACTGCTGGCATGACCCTGGGTGGTACTACTAAAGACGGTAAAACCGACGGCGTAATCTTCGCCATCAATGCCCAGACCACCACCACTGGTGTCACGGCGAGCCAGAAAGACGGTCGTCTTGTACTGACCTCTGCTGACGGCAAAGCCGTTAACCTGAGCAACCCTGAAACCACTAACGGTAAAGGAGCTTTGGCCAAAGTTGGTTTGACCGCTGGTACCACTCAAGCCCAGTTGGACAAAGACACTTCCGTTTCTTTGAATGGTATTGAGGTCAAGTTCAAGAAAGGCGATTCGATGGACGCCATTGTGTCTTCGATCAACAGCGCTAGCACTGGTGTAACCGCCAGCAAAAACGCTGATAACACCCTGAAGTTGTTCTCGACCAAGGACATCACTATCGGTGACGGCAGTGCAGGTACTGGCCTGGCTTCCCTAGGCCTCACAACCACCGCTAAAACCACTGCCGCCAACACTGTCGAAACCACCGTCTCCGACCTGAGCGTGTTGACTGCCGAAGGCGCTCAACAAACTATTCAGGCCCTGACTGGCGCCATCCAGCAGATCGACACTCAGCGTTCCGCACTGGGTGCTGTACAAAACCGTTTCGACAGCACCGTCTCCAACCTGCAAAGCATCTCCGAGAACTCGACTGCTGCACGTGGTCGCGTTCAGGACACTGACTTCGCATCGGAAGCTGCCGAGTTGACCAAGCAACAAACCCTGCAACAGGCCGCTACCGCGATCCTGTCCCAGGCTAACCAGCTGCCTTCCGCTGTCATGAAACTGCTTCAGTAATTTCAGCGCTGGGTTGAGAACAAAAGGGCGCGTTTACGTGCCCTTTTGTTTTTTCAGCATTTACTGCTTGAAGGTGGCACGAATTGTGAAGCTGCCTGCAGTCTTGGCACTTGCTTCGTCAATAAAGCGGTAGCCACCGGACAAGGAGAATACAGATGGCCAGTTCTACGATTACCGGCGTCGGTTCGGGTTTTGACACCATCGGGATTGTGAAAGCCTTGGTTGATGCTGAAAAAGCACCCAAGCAAAGCCAGATTACCGCGCAACAAAAAGACACCACCATTCAGTTGTCCGCTGTGGGCACAGTAAAAGCGTCGCTCGAAACCTATCGTGCAGCCATTGCCAAGCTCAACAGCGTCTCCAGTTTCAATGGTCTGGCCGCTACGTCGTCAGACGAAAAAATTTCCAAAGTCACCATTGATGACAAAGCCTCCACCGGCACCTATGCGCTGGACGTGAGCAAGTTGGCGACCTCGTCAAAAATCACCAGTAAGGTGTTTGAGGGTGGTACTTCCTCGGTCGTAAACTCAGGCACTGAGCCTACGACCCTGACCATTTCGCAGTCCGGCTCTGACTACAATGTGTCGATCCCCGCAGGCGCAACCCTGCAGCAGACCCGTGAGGCGATTAACACACAACTGCAATCCAAAGGCATCAGCGCCAACGTCTTGACCGACGCCAACGGCTCGCGGCTGGTGATCGGCTCGCAGACCACCGGCAAGGGCACCGATATCACCATCAGCGGTGATTCAGACCTGTCGACGGGCTATGACGCCGGTAAACCGCCGGTGAATGCGGAATACACCATCGACGGCATCGCCATGGAGTCGTCGAGCAACAAGGTCACGTCGGCCATTAGTGGCGTGACCCTGGAGCTGATTGATACCAAGGCGTCCACTATCACGGTGGCTTCCAATACCGCAACGCTGAAAACCTCGGTACAGTCGTTTGTCAGTGCCTACAACGCGCTGTTGACCAGTATCAATACCCAGACCAAGGTTACGGCCACCGGTGATGCGGCAACCACTACCTCGGGCGCTCTGACTGGCGATGCGTCGATGCGTCAACTGGTCAGCGGCATTCGCAACGAGCTGCTGCAAAACTCTGCCTCGTCGAGCATGGGCAGCTTGTCCCAGATGGGGATCAGTACCGATCAAAAAACCGGGTTGCTGACATTGGATGACAAGCAGTGGGACGCTGCAGTCGCCAAGCCCAATGGCGCAACTGAAATTGCCAAGGTGTTTAGCGGTGATAACGGCCTGGTGGCGCGGATGACCAAGGCGACCGATAGCTATGTGGGTACGACCGGGCTGCTGGCCAGTCGCGTGACTGACTTGAATACCAAGCTCACGGACCTGACCACTCAGCAAGCGGATCTGGATCGACGCATGGACAGTCTGAAGACGTCGCTGACTTCCAAGTACACCGCAATGGATACCCTGATCGCCAAAATCAACGCCAGCAGTTCCAGCATCATGACCACGCTCAATTCCTTGAATAACCCTAAATCCGACTGATTTGCCGCGCCCTGGCCGCTAAAGCTTTGGGCGCTGCAGTCGATAAAAAGATCAAGAACCAAGCATTTTTGCCTGACACCGTAATGAGGTAGAAACATGAACCCGATGCGCGCCCTTCGTCAGTATCAGAAGGTTAATTCCCACGCTCAAATCTCCGAAGCCAGCCCCCATCGTCTGATTCAGATGCTCATGGAAGGCGGCCTGGACCGTATGGCCCAGGCCAAGGGCGCGATGAGCCGTGGTGATATCCCGCAGAAGGCCATGCTGATTACCAAGGCCATCGATATCATCACCGGCCTGCGTCAGGGCCTGGATGAAGAAAAGACCGACGACAAGGCCGCGCTGGAGCAACTGGACAGCCTGTACGAGTACATGGCCGTGCGCCTGACCCTGGCCAATGCCAAGAACGACCCGGAAATCATCGATGAAGTGGCGCGCCTGCTAATCACTGTAAAAAGTGGTTGGGATGCCATCGCCCCGCAATAAGCCAGAGGAGTGCGTCATGAGCCAACTGCAACGTATTCAGGAAACCCGCGAAGCGCTGATTGATGCCCTGGCCGAGCGCAACTGGGATGCCATCGGCGAGCTGGATTCGGCCTGTCGGGTGTGTGTCGAGAATGTGCTGGACGAAGCGCCACTGGACGAGGCTGTTTTGCGCGAAAATCTGGAGGGGTTATTGGTGGTGTATCGCATGTTGCTGGAGGCGGCTACTGATGAGCGCCAGGCAGTCGTTGAGCAGATGGGGCAGATCAACCAAGCAAAAAATGCGTCAAAGGTTTACCATCTATTCGGTTAAGGCCTAAAGAATATGTGGTTAATTGCGTTTTAAACCGCCATAAATTTGACTCGGCACAGTTTTTTGACTTAACTAGCACGTTATTCTGTATTCAGTCGTCTTAGATATCCAACAGGGTTAGGACGTCTACATATGTCCTGCCATCCGGGGCATTGAGTTGACTAGGGAAGTTGCTATTGCATGTGGCGTGAAACCAAAATCCTGCTGATCGATGACGATAGCGTCCGCCGCCGTGATTTGGCGGTGATCCTGAATTTTCTTGGCGAAGAAAATCTGACCAGCCCCAGCCACGAATGGGAGCAGGCTGTCAGTGCCTTGCCGTCCAGTCGCGAAGTGCTTTGCGTGCTGGTCGGCACCGTGAGTACTGCCGGTGGCTTATCAGGACTGCTTAAGACACTGGCCGCGTGGGATGAGTTCCTGCCGATCATGCTTTTAGGTGAAGTTTCTTCTCTCGACCTGCCTGAAGACCAGCGCCGCCGGGTGTTGTCCAGCCTCGAAATGCCCCCCAGCTACAGTAAATTGCTTGATTCCCTGCACCGTGCCCAGGTTTATCGCGAGATGTATGACCAGGCCCGCGAGCGCGGCCGTCATCGCGAGCCCAACCTGTTCCGCAGCCTGGTCGGTACCAGCCGGGCGATCCAGCATGTGCGCCAGATGATGCAGCAAGTGGCCGATACCGATGCCAGCGTGCTGATCCTCGGCGAGTCCGGCACCGGCAAGGAAGTGGTGGCGCGCAATCTGCATTACCACTCCAAGCGTCGCGATGCGCCGTTTGTGCCGGTCAACTGTGGGGCGATTCCTGCCGAGCTGCTGGAAAGCGAGCTGTTTGGCCATGAGAAGGGCGCCTTTACCGGGGCCATCACCAGCCGTGCCGGGCGTTTTGAACTGGCCAATGGCGGCACGCTGTTCCTCGACGAAATCGGCGATATGCCGCTGCCGATGCAGGTCAAGCTGTTGCGTGTGTTGCAGGAACGTACATTTGAGCGTGTGGGCAGCAACAAGACCCAGTGTGCCGATGTGCGGATCATTGCCGCCACCCACAAAAACCTTGAAAGCATGATTGAAGTCGGCGCCTTCCGCGAAGACCTGTACTACCGCCTCAACGTATTCCCGATTGAAATGGCACCGCTACGTGAGCGGGTCGAAGATATTCCGTTGCTGATGAACGAGCTGATTTCGCGCATGGAGCACGAAAAACGCGGTTCGATCCGCTTCAATTCCGCCGCCATCATGTCGTTGTGCCGTCATGCATGGCCGGGTAACGTCCG
Organism: Pseudomonas bubulae; assembly: GCF_900618535.1. GTDB lineage: Bacteria > Pseudomonadota > Gammaproteobacteria > Pseudomonadales > Pseudomonadaceae > Aquipseudomonas > Aquipseudomonas bubulae. Next base: position 83,891 of record NZ_UYJA01000006.1, read on the forward strand.
CGAACTGGCCAATCTGGTGGAGCGCATGGCGATCATGCATCCGTACGGGGTGATTGGCGTTGTTGAGCTGCCGAAAAAATTCCGCTACGTGGATGACGAGGACGAGCAACTGGTCGACAGCCTGCGCAGCGATATGGAAGAGCGCGTGGCCATCAACAATGCCACGACTGACTTCGTGGCCAGTGCCAATGCGATGCTGCCGCCTGAAGGGCTGGACCTCAAGGATTACCTTGGCGGGCTGGAGCAAGGTCTGATCCAGCAGGCGCTCGACGACGCCAACGGAATTGTGGCGCGTGCGGCAGAACGCTTGCGTATTCGTCGTACGACCCTGGTCGAGAAAATGCGCAAGTACGGCATGAGCCGTCGCGAAGGTGAAGAGCAGGCGGATGATTGACGCGTGACTTTGTGGGAGCGGGCTTGCTCGCGATAGCATCACCGCGTTATTCCTGACACTGTGAGGCGCCCAAATCGCGAGCAAGCCCGCTCCCACATAAGCCGGGGCTGGCATAGCGGTTCGCTTGTGTTAGCTATTCAGGCACGGGTATTGCTTCGCTTGGTCTAACGGACCGTTTTATGACGGTCAGCCCAGCGAGTACGCCCCATGCCTCAAGCCGCCGTCCAGTTGTCCTCGGCCCCCGATCCCTACAGTCTGCTGGAAGCCCGCGTCTCGGAGCTGACCGGCGAGCTGGCAGTGGTCAGTGCGCAGCGCATGGCCGAGCTTGCAGAGAAAGAGCGGCTGGCCAATCGCTTGCAACACCTGCTCGATCTGCTCCCAGGCGGGATCATCGTGATTGATGATCGTGGTCACGTGCGCGAGGCCAACCCCGCAGCCTGCGAGCTGTTGGGCCTGCCGCTGGAAGGCGAGTTGTGGCGCCATGTGATTGCCCGCTGTTTTGCACCTCGTGAAGACGACGGCCACGAAGTATCGCTCAAGGACGGTCGGCGCCTGTCGATTGCCACCCGTTCGCTGGATCCCGAGCCCGGGCAACTGGTGTTGCTCAATGACCTGACAGAAACCCGGCGCCTGCAAGACCAGCTCGCCCGCCATGAGCGCCTGTCGTCTCTGGGGCGCATGGTTGCTTCCCTGGCACACCAGATTCGTACGCCGCTGTCGGCCGCGCTGATCTACGCCAGTCATCTCACCGAGCAGGCGCTGCCGGTGGAAACCCAGCAGCGCTTCGCCGGGCGTCTCAAGGAGCGCCTGCACGAGCTGGAACATCAGGTGCGCGACATGCTGGTATTTGCGCGTGGCGAACTGCCGCTTACGGACAGGGTCACCCCCAAAGTATTGATGCAGGCCCTGCAAGCCGCCGCGCAAACCCATGTGCAGGGTGTGGCGATCCGCTGGCAGTGCGATGCCTACACGGGGCAGTTGCTGTGCAATCGCGACACCCTGGTCGGCGCGCTGCTCAACCTGATCGAAAACGCCCTGCAAGCCGGTACGCCACAGGTGCGGCTCAAGGTGCATCTGTATCGCCGCGACAACAGTTTAAGGGTGTGTGTCAGCGACAACGGCAGTGGCATTGAGCCGCAAGTGCTGGCGCGCCTGGGCGAGCCGTTTTTCACCACCAAGGCCACTGGTACAGGTCTGGGCCTCGCGGTGGTCAATGCCGTGGTGCGTGCGCACCAGGGGCAATTGCAATTACGTTCGCGGCTGGGGCGTGGCACCTGTGCCTTGCTCAGCTTGCCGCTGATTCCCGTTGTAGCGGAGGCAAACTGATGGTGATGCGAATTAACGTGCTGTTGGTCGAGGACGACCATGCGTTGCGTGAGGCCCTGGCAGACACACTGTTGCTGGCAGGTCACGGTTTTCGCGCCGTCTGTTCGGGGGAAGAAGCCCTGGCTGCGGTGATGCTGGAGCCGTTCAGCCTGGTGATCAGTGACGTCAATATGCCCGGTATGGATGGCCATCAGTTGCTGGCCCGCCTGCGCGCCTGCCAGCCGCAATTGCCGGTGCTGCTGATGACGGCTCACGGTGCGGTGGAGCGGGCGGTGGATGCCATGCGTGAAGGGGCGGTGGATTATCTGGTCAAGCCGTTCGAGCCCAAAGCCTTGCTCGATCTGGTGGCCCGGCATGCTCTGGGCAGCCTCGGCGTGGCCGACAGCGAAGGGCCGGTGGCGGTGGAACCGGCCAGCGCACAGTTGCTGGAGCTGGCTGCACGGGTGGCGCGCAGTGATGCCACGGTACTGATCTCGGGCGAGTCGGGCACTGGCAAAGAGGTGCTGGCGCGTTATATCCACCAGCATTCCCATCGGGTGGATCGGCCGTTTGTGGCGATCAATTGTGCGGCGATCCCCGACAATATGCTCGAGGCGACCCTGTTTGGTCATGAAAAAGGCGCCTTCACCGGCGCCATTGCCGCCCAGGCCGGCAAGTTCGAGCAGGCTGATGGCGGCACCTTGCTGCTGGATGAAATTTCCGAAATGCCCTTGGGTTTGCAGGCCAAGCTGCTGCGCGTATTGCAAGAGCGCGAAGTTGAACGGGTGGGCGGGCGCAAGCCGGTTGCGCTGGATATCCGTGTTGTCGCCACCACCAACCGCGACCTGGCGGGGGAGGTGGCAGCGGGGCGTTTTCGCGAAGATCTGTACTACCGCCTTTCGGTTTTTCCCCTGGCCTGGAGGCCGTTGCGTGAGCGCATCGCCGATATCCTGCCGCTGGCAGAGCGGCTGCTGGCCAAACACATCAGCAAAATGAAGCACACTGCTGTAGGGTTTTCGCCCGATGCCAAGGCGTGCCTGAGTGCATACCCGTGGCCGGGCAACGTGCGCGAACTGGATAACGCGATTCAACGGGCGCTGATCTTGCAGCAGCGCGGCTTGATCGAGGCGGCAGATTTTTGCCTGGCCGGGCCTGTGGCCTGTGCACCTTTGCCGCCATTGACGCGCCCTGAGCCGCTGGCGGTGGAAGTTGTGGAGTCGGCGGGCGGCTTGGGCGATGATCTGCGCCGGCGTGAGTTCCAGATGATTATCGACACCTTGCGTGCCGAGCGCGGGCGACGCAAGGAAGCTTCCGAGCGTCTGGGCATCAGCCCGCGCACCTTGCGCTACAAGCTGGCGCAAATGCGTGATGCGGGGATGGATGTTGAGGCTTATTTGTTTGCTGCCACCTGAGAACGTCACTAAACCCCTGTGGGAGCGGGTTTGCCCGCGAAGGCATCACCGCGCAGCGCCTGATTCACCGCGTCGATTAAATCGCGGGCAAGCCCGCTCCCGCAGGGGCAGGTGTTATCCTTGTCTGCGACGTTTTGTAACGTTAATTGTTATAAAACGGCAAGGAGCTGGCACCCTTGTTGCTACACCTCAATATGCGCTGTGAAAGTGTCAAAAAAATGCGGGTCGTCGGAGGCACTGGTCCATGAGCCAAGGTATTGAATTTAATCGATTGATGTTGGACATGCGGGCCATGCAGATGGACGCCATGGCACAACCGAAATCGGCTGTGCAGGCCGCTCCCGAAGCGGGTGCCAGCAGCTTCTCCGACATGCTCGGTAATGCGATCAACAAGGTCAGCGAAACCCAGCAGGCGTCGAGTCAGCTGTCCAACGCGTTCGAGATCGGTAAAAGCGGTGTCGACCTGACTGACGTGATGATCGCCTCCCAAAAGGCCAGCGTTTCCTTTCAGGCCTTGACCCAAGTACGTAACAAGCTGGTTCAGGCTTACCAAGACATCATGCAGATGCCGGTTTAAGGGCGATATCAAGTCATGGCAGATGCACTTCCGGATAACGTTCCGGCCAAAGCAGGCGCAGGCGGCAAACCGCTGTTTGGCCTGACCTTTCTCGACAATCTGGGCGACATGACCATGCTGCGTCAGGTCGGCCTGATGGTCGGTCTGGCGGCGAGCGTGGCGATCGGCTTTGCCGTGGTGCTGTGGTCCCAGCAACCCGATTACCGGCCGCTGTACGGCAGCCTGGCCGGTATGGATGCCAAGCAGGTCATGGAAACCCTGGCCGCTGCAGACATTGCCTACACCGTTGAACCCAATTCCGGCGCCTTGCTGGTCAAGGCCGATGACGTTTCTCGTGCCCGCCTCAAGCTGGCCGCTGCAGGCGTAACCCCTACAGACGGCAATATCGGTTTCGAGATTCTCGACAAGGACCAGGGCCTGGGCACCAGCCAGTTCATGGAGGCCACACGCTATCGTCGTGGCCTTGAAGGTGAGTTGGCGCGGACCATTTCCAGCCTCAACAACGTCAAGGGTGCGCGGGTTCACCTGGCCATCCCGAAAAGCTCGGTGTTTGTCCGCGATGAGCGCAAGCCCAGCGCTTCGGTACTGGTAGAACTGTACTCGGGCCGCTCGCTGGAGCCTGGGCAGGTGCTGGCGATCGTCAACCTGGTGGCTACCAGCGTGCCCGAGTTGAGCAAGTCGCAGATCACCGTGGTCGACCAAAAAGGCAATCTGCTGTCGGATCAGGGTGAAAATTCCGAGCTGACCATGGCCGGCAAGCAGTTCGACTACAGTCGCCGCATGGAAGGCATGCTTACCCAGCGCGTGCACAACATTCTGCAGCCGGTGCTGGGCAATGACCGCTACAAGGCCGAAGTGTCGGCCGATGTTGATTTCAGCGCGGTCGAGTCCACCTCCGAGCAGTTCAACCCCGACCAGCCAGCCCTGCGCAGCGAGCAATCGACCAGTGAGCAGCGCACCGCCAGCAACGGCCCGCAAGGCGTGCCGGGGGCCCTGAGCAATCAACCGCCGAGCCCGGCCAGCGCACCGCAGCAAACCGGCCAGGGAGCTGCTGGCGGGGCGGGCATGATCCAGCCGGGCCAGCCGTTGCTTGATGCCAACGGCCAGCAAATCATGGATCCGGGCACCGGCCAGCCAATGCTGGCGCCGTACCCGGCCGACAAACGTTCGCAGTCGACCCGCAACTTCGAGCTTGACCGCTCCATCAGCCACACCAAACAGCAGCAGGGCAGGGTCAATCGCCTGTCGGTGGCGGTGGTGATCGACGACAAGATCAGCGTCAACCCGGCCAACGGTGAAATCACCCAGGTGCCATGGACCACCGATCAGCTGGCGCGCTTTACCCGTCTGGTGCAGGACGCCGTGGGCTTCGATGCCAGCCGTGGCGACAGCGTCAGCGTGATCAACGTGCCGTTCTCCACTGAGCGTGGTGAAGTGATCGCCGATATCCCGTTCTATTCCCAGCCCTGGTTCTGGGATGTGGTCAAGCAAGTGCTCGGCGTGCTGTTCATTCTGGTGCTGGTGTTCGGTGTGTTGCGCCCGGTGCTCAACAACATCACCGGTCACGGCCGCAACAAGCAGGTGGCCGGTATTGGCAGTGATGCCGAGATGGGCGGCCTGGGCGGTCTGGATGGCGAGCTGGCCAACGACCGTGTCAGCCTTGGCGGCCCGCAAAGCATCATGTTGCCAAGCCCCAGCGAAGGCTATGACGCGCAGTTGAATGCAATCAAGAGTCTGGTCGCAGAAGATCCGGGCCGTGTGGCCCAGGTAGTAAAAGAGTGGATCAATGCCGATGAGTGATAACCGCGCCGCCGCCAACGCCAAGTTGACCCGGGTCGACAAGGCCGCCATTTTGCTCCTGTCGCTGGGCGAATCCGATGCCGCCCAGGTGCTGCGCCATATGGGCCCCAAGGAGGTCCAGCGGGTGGGTGTGGCGATGGCGCAGATGCGCAACGTGCACCGCGAGCAGGTCGAGCAGGTGATGAGCGAATTCGTCGAGATCGTCGGCGACCAGACCAGCCTCGGCGTGGGCTCGGACAGCTACATCCGCAAAATGCTCACCTCGGCCCTGGGCGAAGACAAGGCCAACGGCCTGATCGACCGCATCCTGCTGGGTGGCAACACCAGCGGCCTGGATAGCCTCAAGTGGATGGAACCGCGTGCCGTTGCCGATGTGATCCGCTTTGAGCACCCGCAAATCCAGGCCATTGTGGTGGCTTACCTCGACCCTGACCAGGCGGGTGAAGTGCTCGGCCACTTTGACCAGAAGGCGCGCCTCGACATCATCCTGCGGGTCTCGTCGCTCAACACCGTGCAACCGGCGGCGCTCAAGGAGCTTAACCAGATCCTCGAGAAGCAGTTCTCCGGCAACTCCAACGCGGCGCGTACCTCCCTGGGTGGGGTCAAGCGCGCGGCCGATATCATGAACTTCCTCGACAGCTCGATGGAAGCGCAGTTGATGGACTCGATCCGGGATATCGACGAAGACCTTTCGGGTCAGATCGAAGACCTCATGTTCGTGTTCAACAACCTGGCCGATGTCGACGACCGCGGTATCCAGGCGTTGCTCCGGGAAGTGTCCTCTGACGTACTGGTACTGGCGCTCAAGGGCTCCGACGAGAACGTGCAGGAAAAGATCTTCAAGAACATGTCCAAGCGTGCCGCCGAATTGCTGCGCGACGATCTGGAAGCCAAAGGCCCGGTGCGCGTCAGCGATGTCGAGACTGCGCAGAAGGAAATCCTCACCATCGCCCGCCGTATGGCCGAAGCCGGAGAAATTGCTCTCGGCGGGAAGGGCGGCGAAGAGATGATCTAAGTGAGCAGCGGCGAAACCCCCGGTGATGTAATCCGTGCCAAGGATGTCGGTGCTTTTGATGTCTGGGGTCTGCCCAGCTTCGATCCGTGGCGCGAGCCCGAAGCAGAGCCCGAACCCGAGCCGGTTGAAGAACTGACCGAGATGGAAGAGGTGCCGCTGGAAGAAGTCCAGCCGTTGACCCTTGAAGAGCTCGAAAGCATTCGCCAGGAGGCTTACAACGAAGGCTTCGCCACGGGTGAGAAAGAAGGTTTTCATAGCACCCAGCTCAAGGTTCGCCAGGAAGCCGAAGTGGCCCTGACGGCCAAGGTTGCCAGCCTCGAGCGCTTGATGGGCAGCCTGCTGGCACCGCTTGCCGAGCAGGATCAGCAGCTTGAGAAAGCCATGATCGGGCTGGTTGAGCACATGACCCGGCAAGTGATCCAGCGCGAGCTGAAAACCGATTCGAGCCAGATCGGGCAAGTGCTGCGCGAGGGTTTGAAGCTGTTGCCGATGGGCGCCGAGAATATTCGCCTGTTTATCAATCCGCAGGACTTTGACCAGATCAAGGCCCTGCGTGAGCGTCATGACGAGCAATGGCGGATTGTCGAAGACGACAGCCTGCAACCGGGAGGCTGTCGCATTGAAACCGAGCACAGCCGCATCGATGCCAGTATCGAAACACGGATCAAGCAGGCCATGAGCCAGTTGCTTGACCAGCTCCACGAACAGGTACTGCACCCGGCGGCGCCTGATATCGACATCGATCTTGATGCACCTTAAGCGCACCAGTTTTGCCAAGCGCCTGGGCAGCTACGCTCCGGCGGTGTCCTTGCCGGTGCAGCCGGTGGTTGAAGGGCGCCTGCTGCGCATGGTCGGTCTGACCCTGGAGGCCGAAGGCCTGCGCGCGGCCATGGGCAGCCGTTGCCTGGTGATCAACGACGACAGCTTTCACCCGGTAGAAGTCGAAGCTGAGGTGATGGGCTTTAGTGGCAGTAAAATTTTTCTGATGCCCGTAGGCAGTGTCGCCGGCATTGCGCCGGGCGCCCGAGTGGTGCCGCTGGCCGATAATGGTCGCCTGCCGATGGGCATGAGCATGCTCGGGCGGGTGCTCGATGGCGCCGGCCGTGCGCTGGACGGCAAGGGGCCGATGAAGGCCGAAGACTGGGTGCCGCTGGACGGCCCCACCATCAACCCGCTCAAGCGCGACCCCATCAGCGTGCCGCTGGACGTGGGCATTCGCAGCATCAACGGTTTATTGACGGTGGGTCGCGGCCAGCGTCTGGGCCTGTTTGCCGGTACAGGGGTGGGCAAGAGTGTGTTGCTGGGCATGATGACCCGCTTTACCGAGGCCGACATAATCGTGGTGGGCCTTATCGGCGAGCGGGGCCGTGAGGTAAAGGAATTTATCGAACATATCCTGGGTGCCGAAGGCATCAAGCGCTCGGTGGTGGTGGCATCGCCTGCCGATGATGCGCCCTTGATGCGTTTGCGCGCGGCGATGTATTGCACGCGGATTGCCGAATATTTTCGCGACAAGGGCAAGAACGTCCTGTTGCTGATGGACTCCCTGACCCGATTCGCCCAGGCCCAGCGGGAAATCGCCCTGGCCATTGGCGAGCCGCCCGCGACCAAGGGCTATCCGCCGTCGGTGTTTGCCAAGCTGCCCAAGCTGGTGGAGCGCGCCGGCAACGCCGAGGCCGGGGGTGGTTCGATCACCGCGTTTTACACCGTGCTGTCTGAAGGGGATGACCAGCAGGACCCGATTGCCGATTCGGCGCGGGGCGTGCTCGACGGTCATATTGTGTTATCCCGTCGATTGGCCGAAGAGGGCCATTACCCGGCCATCGATATTGAAGCATCCATCAGCCGGGTCATGCCCTCGGTGGTCAGTGAAGAGCATATGCGCCGCGCCCAGCAGTTCAAGCAGCTGTGGTCGCGCTTCCAGCAGGCGCGGGACTTGATCAGCGTGGGCGCCTATGTGCCGGGCGGCGATCGCGAGACCGATACCGCCATTGCCCTGCAACCGGCGATGGTGGGGTATCTGCGCCAGGGGTTGAACGACAATATCAGCCTGGCCGAGAGCGGCGCTCATCTGGGCAGTATCTTCGCCCCGGCAGCCGGAGGTTAATCGACCATGGCCAGTGACAACAGGGCTTCGCGTCTGGCGCCGGTGGTGGACATGGCGGAAAAGACCGAGAAGGCTGCGGCCCAGCGTCTGGGTCACTTCCAGGGGCAGGTCAACCTGGCCAACAGCAAACTGGGTGATCTGGAAAACTTCCGCGGGGAATACCAGGCGCAATGGGTAGACCGCGGCAGCCAGGGAGTCACGGGCCAATGGCTGCGTAACTATCAGTACTTCCTCGGCCAGTTGGAAACCGCCGTTGGCCAGCAGCGTCAAAGCCTGGTGTGGCATCAGAACAATCTCGACAAGGCCCGCGAGACCTGGCAACAGGCCTATGCCCGGGTTGAGGGGCTGCGCAAACTGGTACAGCGCTACGCCGACGAAGCGCGCCAGCTGGAAGACAAGCGCGAGCAAAAGCTGATGGACGAACTGTCCCAGCGCTTGCCGCGCAAAGACGTGTACTGATCGCGTACGTCCTCTGCATCCCGTAGCAGCTGCTACGGGTATTGGCCTGCGGCGGTGCTCACAGAAGCGTCTATAGTTGCACTGACTATCTCGGGAGCAATTCACATGGCAGTGACATCTGAAGTCTCGGCAGATGGCAGTAAGCTGACGATCGCCATCAAGGGCCGGTTCGACTTTGCCAAGCACCAGGAATTTCGTGACGCTTACGAAGAACTCAGCCCCGCGCCCGCCTGCGTAGTGGTGGATTTGAAGGATGCCACCTATCTCGACAGCTCGGCCCTGGGCATGCTGCTGCTGTTGCGTGAGCATGTCGGCGGTGATGATTCTGACATTCGCGTGGTCAACAGCAGCCCGGATGTGCGCAAGATTCTGGGCGTTTCCAATTTCGACAAGTTGTTCGATATCAATTGAGCGGCTCGATGCAGCGCCTGCGCAGGCTGCAGCAAACGATAGTGCAGCAGCGCGACCAGATCGCCCGGCACAACGACTACTTGCTTAACGAACAGCGGGTGGCCAAGGCTGTGTTTGACCGGGTGGCGCACTCAGGCTGTCTCGATGCCCCCAATATCCGTTATCTGCAATCGCCCTATGCCTTGTTCAATGGCGATTTGCTGTTGGCCGCCTATACGCCCTCAGGCGATACCCATCTGCTGCTCGCCGACTTTACCGGCCACGGTTTGCCTGCGGCGATTGGTGCCATGCCTCTGGCCGAGGTGTTCTACAGCATGACGGCCAAGGGCTACGGGTTGGCGGAAATACTCAGGGAAATGAACGCCAAGCTTAAACGTATCCTCCCTGTCGACATGTTCTGTTGCGCCGCGTTGCTGTGTGTGAGCGCCCAGCGGCGCTGCGTCGAAGTCTGGAATGGCGGTATGCCCGATGGCTATTTGCAAGCGGCACTCAGCGGTCAGCGCACGGCACTGACCTCGCAGCACTTGCCGTTGGGTGTCTTGCGCGCCGAAGTGTTTGACCATGCCACCCAGGTGTTGCCGATGCTGCCCGGTGATCAGGTGTTTTTACTGACCGACGGTGTGATCGATACCTGTGGCCCCAATCAGCAATTGTTCGGGGTTGAGCGCCTGGAGCGGGTGCTGGATGCCAATCGGCATCCGTTGCAACTGATTGCCGAGGTCGAACAGGCTTTGCGGGATTTTCAGGGGCAGGCCCGGGATGATGTGAGCATGGTGCAGATCACTTCACAGCTGCCGGCTTTTTTGGGGGTGCCGGCGATTGTCTACTCCGACAGTGGCCAATGCAGCCCGCGGGACTGGTCGGCCAGCTTCGAGTTTCGGGCGCCCAGCCTGCAGCAGTTCAATCCACTGCCTTACGTGTTGCAATTGCTCATGGAAGTCCACGGGCTGCGCGCCCAGGGGCCGGTGATTCATGCGGTGCTTGCCGAGCTTTACAGTAATGCCCTGGAGCACGGGGTGTTGGGCCTCGATTCACGGCTCAAGCGCGATACAGGGGGCTTTGCCCATTACTATCAGCAGCGCAAGGAGCGTCTGGCAACGCTCAAGTACGGGTTTGTGCGGTTCTCGTTGCAAGTCGAGCCGATCGGCGAAAGCGGTCGCCTGCTGATCCAGGTAGAAGACAGTGGTGCGGGTTTTGATGTTGCCAGGGTGATGGCCAGGCCACTGGATTTAGACCGTCTGTCGGGACGCGGGGTGAGCCTGGTGCGTCAGCTCTGCCCTGCAGCACGTTGGGCACCTGATGGTCGTAGCGCGACCGTGGAGTTTTCGTGGGGGGGTCTGGCATAATCCGCTCATTCTTGATCAAGGAGTGAGCAAGTGTCTGACATTCATATGGACCCGAAAGTGGTCAATGCGTTGCGAGACGTGATGGAGGGAGGGTTTGCCGACCTGCTGGACACCTTCCTCTCCGACTCCGAAGAGCGTCTTGGCCAACTGCACAACGCCCGCGAGGCTTGCGACCTGACGCTGGTTGCCCATAGTTTCAAAGGCAGCAGCAGCAATATGGGTGCCATTCGCTTGGCACATTTGTGTGGCCTGCTTGAAGAGCGTGCGCAAAAGAAGCAACTGGCCGAGATCCAGGAGCTGGTGATCAAAATCGACGATGAATACCAGATGGTCCGGCGCCTGTATCGCGCCGAGCGCCAGCGTTCGGTGTCGCCGCATTTTGTATCCCGCTGACTGTGCACTAAAGCTGGCCCGAACCTTGCTGTGACTCTCTGACCTGTACCCATGCCAGCCGTACAGTGGAGAGCCGTTAATGCCCGTTGCTGCCCAAACCCTGCTTCTGACACCTGCCGCCGCAGCCCCTAAAGCCTCGGCGAGCAGTCCTGTGCAGCCTGCCAAGGCTGATGCGCAGCCTTTTGCAAAGGTCTATGCCCAGGCAGCCGACCCGGCGCCAGCCGTTGCCGGTAGCGGCAACCCCTTGCCTGCCGGCAAGACGGAAGACGCAGTCAGCACTGATCAGGATGACAGTACTGACAAGCCGGGCGATGACGTGGCAACGGCCGATCCGCTGGCCACGCAGCCGGTGGTGCCAGTGCCGGTGCCGGCTGTTGAGGCTGCGCCGCCCGCGCAACCGGCCACCCCTGAGGTGCAAGTGGCACAACTGGCGGCCCAGGCACCGCCACCGCTGGCGGCCGACGACGACACCTTCGATCCTCAAGCCGATCCTCTGGACGCAATGCCTGCCGTGCGCCTGGCGATGGAGCAGGGCGGGCATGTTTCGGCCAGTAGCCAGTCCCCGGTCAAAACTCCATCAAGCGACGCGGCTCCTGCCGCAGCCCAGGGGCAGGCCAGCGGGATAGCCATGCTGGTCGATGATAAAAGCGATGACTCGACCACAGGTGAAGGGGGCGAGAAATCCTTTAAAGGCCTGGTCGATGAGGGTCTCAAGGACCTGAAAAGCGCCTCCAGCGATACCCGTGTGGATGACTTCGCCAACCGCCTGGCGGCGCTGACCCAGGCGGCGGTGCCGAAAACTACCAATGCGCTGCCGGTCAACCAGCCGTTGGCCATGCATCAGAGCGGCTGGTCCGAAGAAGTTGTAAACCGCGTGATGTACCTCTCCAGCGCCAACCTCAAATCAGCCGATATCCAGCTGGAGCCTGCCGAGCTGGGGCGTCTGGATATTCGGGTGAATATTGCGGCTGACCAGTCGGCGCAGGTCAACTTTGTGAGTGGCCACGCCGGTGTGCGTGAGGCGCTGGACAGTCAGATGCACCGCTTGCGCGAAATGCTCGCTCAGCAGGGCATGGGCCAGGTGGACGTCAACGTGTCGGATCAGCAGCGCAACTGGCAAGGCCAGCAGGGCCAGGAGCAACAGGCCCGTAGCGGTGGCGGTGGCCAGCGACTGGACAACCTTGTTGATGACGAACCAGTGGAAGTGGCTGCGGTTGCGCCAAGCGTGGTGCTGGGCTCCAGCGCGGTGGATTACTACGCGTAAGCGCTAGCACTAAAACACCTGTAGATACTCTGTTGCAGGTCAAGCCCTATTGTGGGAGCGAGCCTTCGCCAGCTGCTACGCAATTTGAATTGGCGTGAAGCCTTCGATCCCTCCACTTCTGGCATAACACTTGCTCTGCCTACCCTCGGCACCTGTGAAAACCGAAAAGTGACGGATTATTGGCATGGCGACGAGCGACGCAGTAAAAGACCCCGCCGTTAAAGGCAAACTCAAGCTGATTATCCTGATCGTCGTGGCTGTGCTGCTGGCAATTGGCCTGTCTGTTGGCGCCACCTGGTATTTCATGCACAGCCCCAAGAGCGAAGCTGTGCCGCAAGCTGACGTGAACGTCAAGCTGCCTGCCCTCTATGAACCGATGGCCCCGGCCTTTGTGGTCAATTTCAACGCCAATGGCCGTCAGCGCTATATGCAAGTCAGTGTGACCCTGCAAGCACGCGACCCTGCCGATCTCAAGGCGCTGATGGTGCATATACCGGTGATTCGCAACAACCTGGTGATGCTGTTTTCCGGGCAGGCCTTTGACGACCTCGCCACACCGGTTGGCCAGGAAATATTGCGCCAGAAAACCACTGCCAGCGTGCAGGAAGTTGCGCAAAAAGAACTCGGCAAAGTGGTTATCGATCAGGCGCTCTTTACTAACTTTGTATTGCAGTAGGATCACGACATGGCCGTGCAAGACCTGCTGTCCCAGGATGAGATTGACGCGCTGCTGCATGGCGTCGATGACGGTCTGGTACAGGCCGAAACCGCTGCCGAGCCCGGCAGTGTCAAAAGCTACGACCTGACCAGTCAGGATCGTATTGTCCGGGGTCGCATGCCGACCCTGGAAATGATCAACGAGCGTTTTGCCCGTTACACCCGCATCAGCATGTTCAACCTGTTGCGCCGCTCGGCGGATGTGGCGGTTGGCGGGGTGCAGGTGATGAAGTTCGGCGAGTACGTGCATTCGCTGTATGTGCCCACCAGTCTCAACCTGGTCAAAATCAAGCCGCTGCGCGGAACGGCGCTGTTTATCCTCGACGCCAAGCTGGTGTTCAAGCTGGTGGACAACTTTTTTGGCGGCGATGGCCGTCACGCCAAGATCGAAGGCCGTGAATTCACCCCCACCGAATTGCGCGTGGTGCGCATGGTGCTGGAGCAGGCCTTTATCGACTTGAAGGAAGCCTGGCAGGCGATCATGGAAGTCAATTTCGAGTACATCAACTCTGAAGTTAACCCGGCCATGGCCAATATCGTCGGGCCCAGCGAAGCCATTGTGGTGTCGACCTTCCATATCGAACTCGACGGCGGTGGCGGCGACCTGCATGTGACCATGCCGTACTCGATGATCGAACCGGTGCGCGAAATGCTCGACGCCGGTTTCCAGTCCGACCTCGACGATCAGGACGAACGCTGGAGCAAGGCCCTGCGCGAAGACGTGCTCGACGTCAGTGTGCCGCTGAGCGCCACCGTGGCCCGCCGCCAGTTACGCCTGCGCGATATTTTGCATATGCAGCCCGGCGACGTGATCCCCATCGAGCTGGAAGATGAACTGGTGATGCGCGCCAATGGCGTGCCGTCGTTCAAGGTCAAACTGGGCTCGCACAAAGGCAATCTGGCCTTGCAAGTGGTTGAGCCCATCGGTCGGCGCTAGGCGCCTGGCCACAAGAATTTGCTGTGCTAATGATTGAATGCCCGCCGAGGACACCCCCATGGCTAACGAACACGATACAACCGCTGCAGACCAGGCGCTGGCTGATGAATGGGCAGCTGCGCTGGAAGAAACCGGCGATGTTGGCCAGGCCGATATCGACGCGCTACTGGCGGCCGATGCGGCAACCAAGCCCTCTTCCAGCCGACTGCCGATGGAAGAGTTCGGCAGTGTGCCGCGCAACAACCAGCCGGTGACCCTGGATGGCCCCAACCTCGACGTGATTCTGGATATTCCGGTGTCGATCTCCATGGAAGTGGGAAGTACCGACATCAATATCCGCAACCTGCTGCAACTCAATCAGGGCTCGGTGATCGAGCTGGACCGTCTGGCCGGCGAACCACTGGATGTGCTGGTCAACGGCACCCTGATTGCCCACGGTGAAGTGGTGGTGGTCAACGAGAAGTTCGGCATCCGCCTGACCGACGTGATCAGCCCAAGTGAACGCATCAAGAAGCTGCGCTGAATGAAACGGCTACTTGGCGGTTTACTGGGCTTGCCCTTGAGTGTGCTGGCGGCCGAGCCGGTGGTTGCGACCGCAGCGGTTCCGGTGGCTGGCGCCAGTGTTGGCGGGCAGTTGACCCAGCTGGTACTGGGTCTGCTGCTGGTGCTGGGGCTGATTTTTGCCCTGGCCTGGTTGCTGCGCCGTGTACAGCAGGCGGGCCCGCGCCAGGGCCAGGTAATCGAACTGATCAGCTCCCGGGCCCTGGGCGCGCGGGACCGGCTGGTGCTGGTGCAGGTGGGCAATGAACAGATCCTGCTCGGTCTTACGCCGGGCCGGATCACCCCGCTGCATGTGCTCAAGGAGCCGGTGCAGGTGCCGGGTAGTGCGCAACCGGCCACCCCCGAGTTTGCCAAGCGCCTGATGGAAATACTCGGTCAGCAAAAGGACAAGCCTTGATGCGTTTTGTAGTCGCGCTGTTGTTGGCACTGGCCGCGCCATTGGCATTCGGGGCTGACCCGTTGTCGATTCCGGCGATAACCCTGGGCACCGGGGCCAATGGTCAGCAGGAGTACTCGGTCAGCCTGCAAATCCTGCTGATCATGACTGCGCTGAGCTTTATTCCGGCATTTGTCATGTTGATGACCAGCTTTACGCGGATCATCATTGTGTTTTCGATCCTGCGCCAGGCCCTGGGCTTGCAACAAACCCCATCGAACCAGATCCTTACCGGCATGGCGCTGTTTTTGACCCTGTTTATCATGGCGCCGGTTTTCGATCGGGTAAACAACGATGCCTTGCAGCCCTATCTGGCCGAAAAGCTCTCGGCCCAGGATGCGATCCTCAAGGCTGAAGTGCCGATCAAGGACTTTATGCTGGCGCAGACCCGCAGCAGCGACCTTGAGCTGTTTATGCGCCTGTCCAAACGTACCGATATCGCCACCCCGGATGCCGCACCCCTGACCATTCTGGTGCCGGCGTTTGTCACCTCGGAGCTTAAAACCGCCTTCCAGATCGGTTTTATGATCTTTATTCCGTTTCTGATTATCGACCTGGTAGTGGCCAGTGTGCTGATGGCCATGGGCATGATGATGCTCTCGCCACTGATCATCTCGTTGCCGTTTAAAATCATGCTGTTTGTACTGGTGGATGGCTGGGCGCTGATTATCGGCACCCTGGCCAGCAGTTTCGGCGGAGTTTGACCCCATGACCCCAGAAGTCGCGGTAGACCTGTTTCGCAGTGCGTTGTGGCTGACCACCCTGATGGTTGCCGTGCTGGTAATACCCAGCTTGCTGGTGGGGTTGCTGGTGGCGATGTTCCAGGCCGCGACCCAGATCAACGAACAGACCCTGAGCTTCCTCCCACGCTTGCTGGTGATGCTGGTCACCCTGATCGTGGCCGGGCCGTGGCTGGTGCAGACCTTTATGGAATACATCCTGCAGTTGTACGGCAGCATTCCGCAGTTGATCGGCTAAATGTCGCTGCTCGCCCTGACAGACGCGCAGATCAGTACCTGGGTCGCCAGCTTTATGCTGCCGCTGTTCCGGGTGGGCGCGCTGCTGACCACCATGCCGATCATCGGCACCACCCTGGTGCCCAAACGCATCAAGTTGTTTTTGTCCCTGGCAATTACCCTGGCAATCATGCCCAGCCTGCCGCCGTTGCCCGCCGTCAACCCGCTGGATCTCAGTGGCCTGATGCTGATTGCCGAGCAAATCGTCATTGGTGCGTTACTGGGGTTTGCATTGCAGCTGTTTTTTCATGCGTTCGTGGTCGCCGGGCAAATTGTCGCGATCCAGATGGGCATGGGCTTTGCGTCCATGGTCGACCCGGCCAACGGGGTCAACGTGGCAGTAATCGGGCAGTTTTTCACCATGCTGGTGACCTTGCTGTTTTTGTCCATGAATGGCCATCTGGTTGTATTTGAAGTGTTGACCGAGAGCTTCACCACCTTGCCGGTGGGCGGTGGCTTGTTGCCCAATCACTACTGGGAAATCGCCAATAAACTCGGCTGGGTGCTGGGTGCGGCGTTGCTTCTGGTACTGCCGGCGATCACTGCCCTGCTGGTGGTCAACATTGCCTTCGGCGTAATGACCCGGGCCGCGCCGCAACTGAATATCTTTGCCATCGGTTTTCCGCTGACCCTGGTGCTGGGCATGGTGATCCTGTGGATCAGCATGGCGGACATTCTCAACCAGTATCAACCGCTGGCCTCTGAGGCCCTGCAGTTTTTACGTGATCTTGCGCAGGCCAGATAGCCATGGCCGAAAGCGAGAGTGGCGCCGATAAAACAGAAGACCCCACGGAGAAACGAAAAAAGGACTCCAGGGAAAAGGGTGAAATTGCACGTTCCAAAGAGCTGAACACCCTGGCCATCATGCTGGCTGGTTCGGCGGGCTTGCTGATTTTTGGCGGTGCGCTGGCGCAGGATTTGATGGAGCTGATGCGTTACAACTTCAGCTTGAGCCGCGAGGTGCTGCTTAACCCGGATTCCATGGGCGCGTTTCTGCTGCATTCAGGGAAAATCGCCTTGATCGCGGTGCAGCCAGTACTGATCACGTTGTTGATCGCGGCCCTGGTCGGCCCGATATCCCTTGGCGGCTGGCTCTTTGCTGCGGGCAGCCTGGCGCCCAAATTCAGCCGCATGAACCCGGCCGCCGGGATCAAGCGCATGTTCTCGGCCAAGGCGCTGGTGGAGCTGCTCAAGGCCCTGGCCAAATTCTTTATCATCCTGATCGTGGCCTTGCTGGTGTTGAAGTCCGACATCGATGACCTGCTGCGCATTGCCCATGAGCCGCTGGAACTGGCAGTGATCCACAGCCTGCAAGTGGTGGGTTGGAGTGCGTTGTGGATGGCCTGCGGATTGATCCTGATCGCTGCGGTGGACGTACCGGTACAGCTATGGGAAAGCCATCAGAAATTGCTGATGACCAAGCAGGAAGTACGCGACGAGCACAAGGATCAGGAAGGGCGCCCGGAGGTCAAGCAGCGCATACGTCAGGTGCAGCGTGAAATGTCCCAGCGGCGCATGATGGCGGCGATCCCGGATGCCGACGTCATAATCACCAACCCGACCCACTACGCCGTGGCCCTCAAGTACGACCCGGAGAAGGGCGGGGCGCCGATGTTGCTGGCCAAGGGCAGTGACTTCCTGGCGCTGAAAATTCGCGAGATCGGTACCAAGCACAACATCCTGCTGCTGGAGTCGCCGGCGCTGGCGCGGTCGATCTATTACTCCACGGAGCTGGAGCAGGAAATCCCCGCCGGCTTGTACCTGGCCGTGGCCCAGGTGCTGGCCTACGTCTACCAGATCCGCCAGTACCAGGCCGGCAAGGGCAAGCGCCCGGACCCCCTCAAGGACTTGCCGATCCCGGCGGATTTGCGCCGTGACGAGTAGCGTGTCAGTTGACGGGGTGGAGTGCAGGTATTTTGCGTCGAGTAGTTACTTTTAAATTCGCCTCCGTCAAATAATCTCTGCTAGTGCGGTGTTATATATCTATCTTGTATTAGGTGGGATCCTACAAGACAGTTGGAAGTGCCTTACTTATTGTTTGAAAGTTAGCTGTTAGTTTAGTTGCTTCTTACTTCGGTGTGTGGGGATGGGTAAAAGTCAGCTAATGGCTTTCGCTTTTATTTCCTTGGGGTATGAATAAGTGTCGGGATTTAAACTTAAACTAAATCTTCAGTTTATTAAACAATTGTTGTAATGCATTTTTGTAGGGGGTGTTTGATGGGTGTTGCAATGAAGTCTGCCAAGTCTGCTTTGGCGTCTATGGTGTTGCTGGCTTGTTCGGCATCAGTTGCCAGTGCTGCGGGAGCAGGATCGGGTACTGTCACGTTTAGCGGTGAAATTTTGGAGTCGGCCTGCTCCATTACACCTGAAAGTGTGGATCAACCTGTTCCGCTGGGTTCGGTGTCCAAATCTCAGCTGAATAATGGTGGCATCGGTACCAAGCAATATTTCAACATCGAGTTGACCGGTTGTTCATTGACCGGTCTCACCGACAATACAGTCAAGGCCACCTTTACCGGTACGGGGGCGGCAGCAGTGCCAGGAGCATTGGCCCTGAACGGCGTTGCCGGTGCGGGCATCCTTCTGACCGAGTTCGACGGTACCGCCATAACGCTGGGTACTGCAACCCGCCCGAAAGGTATTACGGCGGGTAGCAATACGCTGACCTTTGGTGCTCAGTTGAAAGGTCAAACATCTACAACCACTACTGTAGGTACAGGTACTTTTACTGCTGTTACGAACTTCGCGCTGGCATATCAGTAGGTTGTCCGGTTGCCCTGTTGTAGGAAGTTCGACAGCAGGGCAATTGCAGGTGGGAGTTTCCTGTGAAAGCACTCTCGATTTCAGTAGTGGTTACCTCGTTCTTTGTGTTTATAACGTTGGGTTTCGGTGTGTGTACTGCACTAGCAAGTCAGGGGGGTGGGCGCGTAACACTTGAAGGGCAAATTGTTGATTCTGCGTGTGCACTTGATGCGAGTAGCGCTTATCAACTCGTTGAATTCGACCCTTTGCCCATGGGGCAACTTATTCGTCAGGGTCAATCTTTGCCAAAGATATTCACATTGCGTTTAATTAAATGCTCATTGGCCAGGCCTGACTCTTTTCGTCCAGGCAGTTACTTGCCTGACTGGCAGCATGTAAGGGTGACGTTTGATGGCCTGGCGGATGCCAGCGGGCGCTTGTTTGCCATTGGCGGAGCGGCCCGGGGGTTGGCCCTGCGTATTGCCGATACCCAAGGGCAGGAAAGCATCCCGGGAGTACCCATGCCCCTGGCGCCTCTGACCGGAGCGGACCAGGAGCTGCATTACACCCTTCAACTGGTTGGCAATGGTCGTCCTGTAGCGGTTGGTTCTCACCGAACTGCGGTGCGTTTCCGCCTGGAGTATTTCTGAATGTACGGGCTGTTTACCGGGCGGGATCTCTCAGCCGCCCAAATGATACTGCGCACCGGCGTGTTGAGCGGATTGATGTCGCTGGGCGCTGAGGTATGGGCCGGGGATGAGATTCAGTTCAATACCGATATTCTGGACCTCAGCGATCGTACCAATATCGACTTGTCCCAATTTTCTCGCAGCGGTTTTATCTTGCCTGGCGTTTATCCGCTGCAGGTGCAGGTCAACTCGCAATGGCTGCCTGAGCAGCGCATAGCTTTTTACCCTCCTGACGATGACCCCAAAGGTAGCCAGGCCTGCCTGTCGACCGAGCTGGTTGAGCAACTGGGGCTCAAGCCTGAAATGCAAGCTCGGCTCGGCTGGTGGAAGAGCGGCGAGTGCCTGCATATCAATAGCCTGGCGGGCATGGAAGTCAGTGGCGATCTGGCGACCTCTAGCCTGCATATTTCCGTGCCGCAAGCCTATCTGGAGTACAACGCCCGGAACTGGGATCCGCCTTCCCGGTGGGACAACGGCGTGCCGGGCGTTCTGATGGATTACAACCTCACGGCCAAGTCCAGCGGGCGGAAGGGCTCAGCCCGTCAAACCGACTTGAGCGGCAATGGCACGTTCGGCGCAAACGCGGGCCCCTGGCGCTTGCGTGCAGACTGGCAGGGCCGTATCGAAGACGAAAGCTACAGTCGTGCGCGACGGCTGGAGTGGAGCCGCTTTTATGCCTATCGAGCGCTGCCTGCCATTCAGGCGCGTCTGACTCTGGGAGAAAACTACCTGTATTCGAACGTGTTCGACAGCTTCCGTTTTACCGGCGTTGCACTCAACTCGGATGACAACCAGTTGCCGCCCAATTTGCGTGGCTATGCACCGGAAGTTGTCGGCGTTGCCAAAACCAATGCCAGGGTCATTATCAGCCAGCAAGGCCGTGTGCTTTATGAAGCGCTGGTTGCGGCGGGCCCTTTTCGTATTCGGGATCTGAATGATGCCGTAACCGGGACCCTGGAGGTGCGCGTCGAAGAGCAGGACGGCAGCGTCACCACCTTCCAGGTTGAGTCGGCCAACATTCCCTACCTGACGCGTCCCGGCACTGTGCGTTACAAACTGGCCAGCGGTCGACCGTCTTCTCTTCACAACGGAGGGCAGGGCGACGTCTTCGGTGCAGGCGAATTCTCCTGGGGCGTAAGCAATGGCTGGTCCCTGTATGGCGGTGGTCTCAGTGACAATAATTACACGGCGCTTTCTGTAGGGGTGGGGCGCGACCTGCTGGCCTTGGGAGCGATCTCATTCGATGTGACCCGGGCCAGCGCCAAGCTGCAGGGCACGTCCTTGTCGGGCGATTCCTTTCAGTTGAGCTATTCGAAAAACTTCGACCAGTACGACAGTCAGGTCACCTTTGCGGGTTACCGTTTTTCCCAAAAAAACTACATGAGCATGAGCGAGTACCTGAATGCGCGCCATTACGGTGGTCCGGTGGGGGGCAGCAAGTCGCTTTACACTGCGACAGTCAACAAGCAGTTTCGGGATATGGGGCTTACCGCTTATCTGAGCTACAGCAACCAGTCCTATTGGGATCGTCCGAGCAGTGAGCGATGGAACTTGTCCCTGGCGCGCTATTTCAGCGTGGGCTCGATAAGAAACATGAGCCTTTCCCTGAACGCTTTCCGTAATCAGGAGAAAAACCAGCACAGTGGCATCTCCAGCAACCACACCGGTATGTACCTGTCAGTAAGCCTGCCAATGGGTCGCTCCGGGACGCTCACCAGCAGCGTCAACAGTAGCTCTCAGGGCCAAAATAACTATTCCACGAACTACAGTGACCGGCTCGATCAGCGCAACAGCTATCAACTGTCGGCAAGCAACACCTCGGTTAGCGGGTACCTGAACCATGCCGGTGATCAGGCGGATGTCTCCATCAGCGCTGCCCTGCAAGAGAACAGCTACAACAGCCTCACCCTGTCTGCTCGTGGTGGCGGCACACTGACGCCATACGGTGGCGCAGGGCATCGAACTGCGGGTACGGGCGGTACCCGGTTGATGATCGATACCGGTGGAGTACCTGGCGTGCCGATCCGGGGCTATGGCAGCCCGACGCGCAGCAATGCCTTCGGCAAGGCTGTTGTCTCGGATGTCGGCAGCTTTACGCGCACTGCGGCCAGTGTCGATCTGGAAAGCTTGCCTGCCGATGTGGAGGCGACAGAGTCCATGACCCAGTTGACCCTGACAGAGGGCGCCATCGGTTATCGCACGCTGGAGGTGATTGCCGGGCTCAAGGCCATGGCTGTGTTGAGCCTGCCTGATGGCAGCGTCTACCTCAGTGGTATTCAGCCCGGCGGGCGGATGATAGTCAGTTGGGGTGGTGCCGAGCGTTGCACCTTTGTAATGCCTGAAGATTTACCGGTCGACGGATTGGCTTCCACCCTCAGTCTGTCCTGCCAGGGGGTCGCAGCGGACAAGACCATGCCCGCGTCAGCCTCTCTGGGCAGGATTGTTGATAGCGAGAAAAAGTCATGAAAATTAAAACGTTCAGTTGCGCGTACTCGTCGTTTGTCCTCCTGATGCTGTCGCAGACTGGCAACGTCAATGCCGCCATTGGTCTTGATCGAACCCGGGTCGTGTTTGATGGCAGCAAGGATGCCGCCAGCATGACCATCACCAACAACAACACCCAGTTGCCTTATCTGGCCCAGGGCTGGATCGAGGATGAGCAAGGCAACAAGATCACCTCGCCGCTGATCGTGTTGCCACCGGTCCAGCGCCTGGAGCCCGGTAAAAAAAGCCAGGTGAAAGTTCAGGCGTTGCCTGCGGTCAAGTCGCTGCCCCAAGACCGGGAGACCGTCTATTACTTCAATTTGCGCGAAATTCCGCCCCGTAGCGACAAGGCCAACAGCCTGCAGATCGCCCTGCAGACCCGCATCAAGCTTTTTTATCGTCCGGCTTCGATAGTGCCGAGCCAGCAGGAACACTCTGACCCCTGGCAGAAACAACTGATCCTGACCCGTGAGGCCGATGACTTTCAAGTCAATAATCCTACCCCGTACTACATCACGCTGATCGATGCCCGCAGCAGCAAAGAGGGCAAAACCTCTCCCGGTTTTGAGCCGCTGATGGTGCCGCCAAAAGGCACGCTCAAGCTGGGCGTGAGTGCGGCGGCACTGGGTAGCAAACCCTGGCTGACCTATGTAAATGATTACGGAGGCCGCCCGGCACTGGCGTTCAGTTGCACTGGCAACACCTGCAAGGTGGACGCGAATGTGTCTGCGGCCGATGACTAGTGCGCGCCTCAGAAGAGGCGTCATGAAACCTTGTACGGTGACGGCCCTGAGTGCCTTGTTGCTGACGCTGCATGCCGCTCAGGGCCAGGCCGAGATTCAAGGGATGAATGGAGTTCTGGATATTTCGGGCTCACTGATCAATTCCCCTTGCGTCCTGGACATGGCCTCGGCAGACCAGGCCGTGGACCTTGGAAATGTGCCCCGCAGCCAATTGATGCGCCCGGGCGATATGGCATCGCCCGTGGTTTTGCAGTTGCGCTTTGTCGATTGCATGCGCGCATCCGGCAGCCTCCTGAATGAGCGCACGGGCAATCTGGTGTGGAGTGCCTATCAGCCGGTGGTGTCCGTCGCTTTTCTGGCGCCTTCCGATAAGGATGATCCGCGTTTGGTCAAAGTTCAGGGTGTCACCGGCATGGGCCTGCGCCTGACCGATGCCCTTGGCCGGGATGTGCGTTTGGGCGCTCGTGGAGAGCCTTTGTTTCTGGCGCATGGCAGCGACACCCTGACGTGGCAGGTGCAACCCACGCGCACTGCCACAGCACTGAGCAATGGCGCGTTTCGGGCCCGGGTTGATTTCAGGCTTATTTATGAGTGAGGGCGCAACGATGATCAGGTCGGTAACTTCGCGTTTTGCAATCACTTGCTATTGTCTGTGTCTGTCTCTTGGCCAGAGTGTTACGGCGCGTACCTCGGAGGTGGCCGTGAATGTGAGTGGGGTAATCCTTGCGCCTGCGCCTTGCATTGTTAATGGCAACAACACGCTCACTGTCCCTTTCGGCAGCAATCTGGTAGCTGCACAGATCGATGGGGTCAATTATCGCAAGCAGGTGCCTTATACAGTGACGTGCGGGCCGCAGCCAACCAATGACATGACAATAGAGTTGCAGGGGGGTGGAGCCAGTTTTGATCGCGCGTTGTTGATGACCAGTAAAAGTAATCTCGGGATCAAGTTCCTGGTGGGGGGTGCAACCTGGTCCCTTAACAGTCCCGTTAATTTTACATACCCAACTTTGCCTCAAATGGAAGCGGTGCTGGTGGCAAAACCGGGTAGCACTCTTGCGGGAGGAGCTTTTTCGGCTTCCGCAACGATAGTCATATCACTGCGCTGAGAAGTAAAGGCAGATGAGGCGCCGACAATAAACTGACGTGTTTGCACTGCGTATCATTGATCACCTTTGGTGTGGAAAATACTATAGTTGTTGACTTGGACTCTTAACCTGATCTGGATGGATTTGTGGCGGTGTTTATATTTGCGCTGGATGCCCCCAAGACGCGTGTCGAGGTAAAACTACATACAGGATCAAAAGTCGTGAATATTATGAGGTGTTTTGCTGGCGTATTTTTTTGGCTGTTTGCACAAGTTGCTTTTGCTGTTCATTGCCAAACGGATGACCGGGTCTGGAGGGATATGAGAGCAGAAACTCTTATTATCTACACTGACGTAAAACTGGATGCGGAAAATAGCAGGGTTACTATGAAAAGTGCTGTGCCGACCGTGTGCAGGCATAATTTCCCGGTGACGTTTCCTCTTAGTTATCGGGAGTGGATAGCTTCAACCTCTGATACGTTTAATCAGGCTCCAAAATTTTCTGCTTTCTCCTCCGGGATGATTGTTGGCGGGAACGAATACCCTTGGCCTTTGGGGCCTGGCAGGTACCTTGCCGAAGGCTCTAGAGGTGGACCTAACTATTTTTTCTGGCTTGGTATGTATCTCAAACTTTCTTCAAGTCCAGGCTTGAACATTAAAATTGACGCGGGTGATGTGATCGGTAACTTTCATTTTTTCAAGCTGTATAATTTCACCCATGCTTCGTATGCGCCATTTTCGATGTACGTTCAAATCAGGGCACGCAACAGTTTGGACACAACACCACCTGTTCCAGCGGAGTGTGCTATCAATGATAACAGGCCCGTTAATGTTGATTTTGGTTCTGTGGATCCCGCGGCCATCGGAATAAGTGCGAGCACTTCACTTGCCCGGAAAACGGTCGGCGTAAAATTTGTGTGTGACAGGGCTCTTCAAAGCGCCAGGCTTAAACTGGTGGCAACGCCTTCTATATTCAGTGCTGAAGGTTTTGTATCGGGCAAGCCTGATATAGCCATCGCCATGATTCGTAAAAGTGATGATGCAATTATTTTACCGTCTTCCGGGCTCAGTTATTATGTCTATTTGATCAACGGTGAAACAACGGAGGAATATACTTTTTCTCTTTTTCGTAAACGTGGCACTTTTCCACCTGCCGGCCCTTTTGCTGGGAGCGGTACTCTTGTGGTGGAGTTTCCTTGACTCGCCAAGTAAGAGCCATCCCATCGGCTGCAAAATAAAAGCTGCAACAGCACAAGGGGGAAGGATTCTCCCTTATTGGCAATGAACGGCGTTTTTTCCTGGTTTCAGCCCTGCTGCGCTCATCGGCACTACAAGGATTCGCACACCCTGCAAGCCTTCCATATGGCCATTTGCCAAAGTTGGAAGGTTTCTTGCAGTGGCAGGCTCCACGGCGCATATGGCGTCAAAAGTTTGCTAAAGGTTTGCCGCAATGTCATTGGATCGCTCTCAGTTAATCAACACCGCTCGCAGCGGTCTGGCCGGCCTGGGTCAGGGACAGTTGGGTGTGCCGCTGTTGTTGCTGGTGATGCTGGCAATGATGATGTTGCCGATCCCCGCCTTTTTGCTGGATGTGTTTTTTACCTTCAATATCGCGCTGTCCATCGTGGTGTTGCTGGTGTGCGTCTACGCCTTGCGGCCGCTGGATTTTGCCGTGTTCCCCACCATCCTGCTGGTGGCCACGCTGATGCGGCTGGCGCTCAACGTGGCCTCCACGCGGGTGGTGATGCTCCACGGTCAGGAAGGCCACGCCGCCGCGGGCAAGGTGATCCAGGCCTTCGGCGAGGTGGTGATCGGCGGCAACTACGTGGTGGGCATCGTGGTGTTTGCGATCCTGATGATCATCAACTTCGTGGTCGTGACCAAGGGCGCCGGGCGCATCTCGGAAGTGAGTGCGCGCTTCACCCTCGACGCCATGCCCGGCAAGCAGATGGCCATTGACGCCGACCTGAATGCCGGCCTTATCGACCAGAATCAGGCCAAGATGCGCCGTCAGGAAGTCGCCCAGGAAGCCGAGTTCTATGGCTCGATGGACGGTGCCAGCAAATTCGTGCGCGGTGATGCCATCGCCGGTCTGTTGATCCTGTTTATCAACCTGATCGGCGGCATGGCAGTTGGGATTTTCCAGCACGGCATGAGCTTCAGCGAAGCCGGCAAGGTGTACGCCTTGCTCACCATCGGTGACGGTTTGGTGGCGCAATTGCCGTCCCTGTTGCTGTCCACGGCTGCCGCGATCATGGTGACCCGTGCTTCGGGCTCCGAAGACATGGGCAAGCAGATCAACCGGCAGATGTTTACCTCACCCAAGGCGCTGGCTGTCTCGGCAGGCATCATGGCCATCATGGGCATCGTGCCCGGCATGCCGCATTTCTCCTTCCTGAGCCTGGCTGCAGTCGCCGGTGGTGCGGCGTACCTGATGTGGAAAAAACAGAACGTGGTCAAGGTCCAGGCCCTGGCAGAGGTCAAGCGCCAGCAGGAGCTGCTGCCTTCTCCAGCCCGCGCCCAGGAAACCAAGGAGCTGGGCTGGGATGACGTTACCCCCATCGACATGATCGGGCTTGAGGTCGGTTATCGCCTGATCCCGTTGGTGGATCGCAACCAGGGTGGCCAGTTACTGGCGCGGATCAAGGGGGTGCGCAAGAAGCTGTCCCAGGACCTGGGCTTTCTGATGCCCACCGTGCATATCCGTGACAATCTCGATCTGGCCCCCAGCGCCTATCGCCTGACCCTGATGGGAGTGATTCTGGCGGAGGCCGAAATCTATCCGGACCGCGAGATGGCGATCAATCCGGGGCAGGTATTTGGCACGCTTAACGGGATTACCACCAAAGACCCGGCCTTTGGTCTGGAAGCGGTGTGGATCGAGGTCAGCCAGCGCAGCCAGGCGCAGTCACTGGGCTATACCGTAGTGGACGCCAGTACCGTAGTGGCAACGCACCTTAACCAGATCCTGTACAAACACTCCCATGAGTTGATTGGCCATGAAGAAGTTCAGCAGTTGATGCAGCTGTTGGCCAAGTCCTCGCCCAAACTGGCCGAAGAACTGGTGCCGGGGGTGTTGAGCCTGTCGCAATTGCTCAAGGTGCTGCAGGCCTTGTTGGCCGAACAGGTGCCAGTGCGGGATATCCGCAGTATTGCCGAAGCCGTCGCCAACAATGCTCATAAGAGTCAAGATACTGCCGCTTTGGTTGCCGCCGTACGCGTGGGCTTGTCTCGTGCCATCGTGCAAAGCATTGTAGGCGTTGACTCCGAGCTGCCTGTTATCACCCTGGAGCCCAGGTTGGAACAAATATTGCTCAATAGTTTGCAGAAGGCCGGACAAGGCCAGGAAGAGGGCGTTTTGCTGGAGCCCAGCATGGCAGAGAAGCTCCAGCGCTCGTTGATCGACGCTGCTCAGCGTCAGGAGATGCAAGGCAATCCGGTCATCTTGTTGGTGGCAGGCCCGGTACGCGCGATGCTGTCGCGCTTTGGCCGTCTGGCGGTGCCCAACCTGCATGTACTGGCTTACCAGGAAATCCCTGACAACAAGCAGGTCACGATCGTTGCGACAGTAGGCCCTAACGGCTGAGGGTTTGGTTTATGCAAGTGAAGCGATTTTTCGCCGCCGATATGCGTCAGGCCATGAAGCTGATTCGTGATGAGTTGGGGGCTGACGCCGCCATTATTGGCAACCGCCGGATTGCCGGGGGCGTTGAGTTGACCGCGGCCCTGGACTACAAGCTGTCCGCGCTGGCACCCCGGGTGCCGAACATTGAGCTGGAAGAAGAGCTGCGCAAGACCCAGTCGCGGATTGTTTCGGCCCAGGCCGAGTTGAGCTTGCGCGGTGAAGGCGAGGCCGGCGATAACCGCCAGCTGTTTGCCGGTTTGCCGCTCACGGCTGCCGAGCCATTGATTGAGCCGACCCTGGAAGAACCGCCGCGCCCTGCGCCGGCGCCCGCGGCACCGACGATCGATCAGCGTGCATTCGACAATATGCGCCATGAACTCAACGGTTTGCGCGAGTTGCTGGAAGTGCAACTGGGCTCGCTGGCGTGGAGCCAGTTGCAGGACGCCAAGCCCGCGCAGGCCAACTTGTGGCGCCGTTTGCAGCGCATCGGTTTGTCCGGGCCGTTGTCCCGTGATCTGCTGGCGCAGGTGGCCGGAATCGAAGAGCCACGCCAGGCGTGGCGGATGTTGCTGGCGCACCTGGCGCGGATGATTGCCACGCCGGAGCTGGAGCCGCTGGAAGAGGGTGGTGTAATCGCCATGGTGGGGCCCGCCGGGATGGGTAAAACCACCACCCTGGCCAAGCTGGCGGCCCGTTATGTGCTCAAGTACGGCGCGCAGAATATCGCCCTGGTGAGCATGGACAGTTTCCGTATTGGCGCCCAGGAACAACTCAAGACCCTGGGGCGCATCTTGAATGTGCCGGTAACCCATGTTGCCCCCGGCCAGTCGCTGGGCCAGACCCTTGAACCGCTGGTGCGCAAGCGCGTGGTGCTGGTCGATACCGCGGGCCTGCAAGCCAGCGACCCGGCGTTGCGCCTGCAGCTCGAAAGCCTGGCGGGGCGCGGGATCAAGGCCAGGAATTATCTGGTGTTGGCCACTACCAGCCAGAAGCAGGTGCTGACGGCCGCTTACCTCAGTTACAAGCGTTGCGGGCTGGCCGGTTGCATCCTCACCAAACTGGATGAAACCGCGAGCCTGGGCGAAGTGTTGAGCCTGGCGATCAGTCACGAGCTGCCAGTGGCTTACCTCACCGACGGCCCGCGGATCCCGGACGATCTCCATCTGCCGCGGCGTCACCAACTGGTGAGCCGCGCAGTGAGTGTGCAAATGCAGGAAGAACCCAGCGAAGAGGCCATGGCCGATATGTTCGCTGATATCTACCACAGCCCACCCAAGCGGGTCGGCTGAGGTAGTCAAGATTACGTTGAAATGTACCTACATCGGCTGGTCTGAAGGTTTTGTTCCGCAGGGGAACGAGCAGCCAACGCATGTAGCCGCGTCTAAGTAAGACAAGGTAAAGAAAGATCATGGGCAGCATGCATCCCGTACAGGTGATCGCAGTGACCGGCGGCAAGGGTGGCGTCGGTAAAACTAACGTGTCAGTCAACTTGTCCATCGCATTGGCCGAGCTGGGCAGGCGCGTTCTGTTGATGGACGCGGACCTTGGGCTGGCGAACGTCGATGTTTTGCTGGGCTTGACCCCAAAATTCACCCTGGCCGATGTGGTCGAGGGGCGTTGCGAGCTGCGCGACGTATTGCTCCAGGGGCCCGGCGGGATCCGCATCGTGCCGGCGGCCTCGGGAACCCAGAGCATGGTGCACCTGAGCCCGGCGCAGCATGCCGGCCTGATCCAGGCCTTCAGCGACCTGGGCGACAACCTCGATGTGCTGGTGATCGACACCGCCGCCGGGATTGGCGAGTCGGTGGTCAGCTTTGTCCGCGCAGCCCAGGAAGTGCTGCTGGTGGTGTGCGACGAGCCGACCTCGATCACCGACGCCTATGCGTTGATCAAGTTGCTCAACCGCGATTACGGCATGAACCGCTTCCGAGTGCTGGCCAATATGGCGCAAAGCCCGCAGGAAGGGCGCAATCTGTTCGCCAAGCTGACCAAGGTTACCGACCGTTTCCTCGATGTGGCCCTGCAATATGTGGGCGCCGTGCCTTACGACGAATGCGTGCGCAAGGCCGTGCAAAAACAGCGCGCCGTCTACGAAGCGTTTCCGCGCTCCAAGTGCTCGCTGGCGTTCAAGGCCATCGCGCAAAAAGTTGACACCTGGCCGTTGCCAGCCAACCCGAGGGGGCATCTTGAGTTCTTTGTCGAACGCCTGGTGCAGCAGGCAGGGGGGCGCTTTTAATGACGGCCAGCGGTTACCGCATGTACAGCAAGTCATCCCGTGACAGCCAGTGCGAGCTGATCGAGCGCTACGCGCCCCTGGTCAAGCGCATTGCCTACCACCTGCTGGCGCGTTTGCCGGCCAGCGTGCAGGTGGATGACCTGATCCAGGCCGGGATGATCGGCCTGCTCGAAGTCTCGGGCAAATACGACGCCAGCAAGGGCGCGAGTTTCGAGACCTATGCCGGCATCCGTATCCGTGGCGCGATGCTCGATGAAGTGCGCAAGGGCGACTGGGCACCGCGTTCGGTACACCGCAATACCCGCATGGTCAGTGACGCCATTCGGGTAATTGAAGCAAAAACCGGTTGTGACGCTAAAGATCATGAAGTTGCGGCCGAACTCCAGTTAAGCCTTGATGATTATTACGCCATCTTGAATGACACCCTGGGCAGCCGCCTGTTCAGTTTCGACGATCTGTTGCAGGACGGCGAACACGAAGGGTTGCATGAAGATGGCGCGAGTGCCCACACGGAGCCGTCGCGCGACCTTGAAGATGAACGCTTTCAGGCCGCGCTGGCCGATGCGATCGCCCATTTGCCCGAGCGTGAACGGTTGGTGCTGGCGCTGTACTACGACGAAGAACTGAACCTCAAGGAAATCGGCGAAGTGCTGGGGGTCAGCGAGTCCCGGGTCAGCCAGCTGCACAGCCAGTGCGCGGCACGCTTGCGGGCTCGCCTGGGGCAGTGGCGCGCGCACTAGGGCCCTTGATACCTGTGGGAGCGGGCTTGCCCGCGATGGGATCGACACGGTGAATCAGACAGACCGCGTCGACCCCATCGCGGGCAAGCCCGCTCCCACAGTCGATTAGGCGTGTTTGAAAACGAATTGATTGAATGGCGTGCCCTGCACATGGGTGCGTTAAAGACTGCTTGGAGGTCGAATTGGACAAGAACATGAAAATCCTCATCGTTGATGACTTTTCAACGATGCGGCGGATCATTAAAAACCTGTTGCGTGACCTGGGGTTCACCAACACGGTCGAGGCGGACGACGGCACCACCGCGTTACCGATCCTCAACCTGGGGCACATCGACTTTCTGGTGACGGACTGGAACATGCCGGGCATGACCGGCATCGAGTTGCTGCGCCATGTGCGTGCCGACGAAAAACTCAAGCACTTGCCGGTGCTGATGGTGACCGCCGAGGCCAAGCGCGAGCAGATTATCGAAGCGGCCCAGGCCGGTGTTAATGGATATGTAGTCAAGCCGTTCACCGCTATCGCACTCAAAGACAAAATCGAAAAGATCTTTGAACGCATCGGTTGAGCGGTTGCCTTGGGGGCACTATGGAGCATAAAGATTGCACACAGGCCGATTTTGAATCGACCCTGAAAAAACATGCCCACGAATTGGTCGAAAGCCTTGAACGAGGCCAGTTTGGCGATGCCGTGCAGTTGATTCACGAGCTCAACCAGACCCGTGACCGCGGGCTGTATCGTGAAGTCGGCAAGCTGACCCGCGAACTGCACAGCGCCATTGTCAATTTCCATATTGATCCAGGCATGCCGCAAGCCGAAGAGGTGTCGCAGATCACGGATGCCACCGAACGTTTGGCTTATGTTGTGAAACTCACGGAAGCGGCGGCCAACCGGACCATGGACCTGGTGGAAAACAGCACGCCACTGGTCAATGGCCTGGGTCAGGAAGCCAAAGAACTGAGCGCGGATTGGGGGCGTTTTATGCGCCGTGAAATCGGTGCCGAAGAGTTTCGCGAGCTGGCGCGTCGGATTGACAGCTTTTTGACGCTCAGCGAAACGCAAAACACCATCGTGTCCGCCAATCTGACTGATATTTTGCTGGCTCAGGATTTCCAGGACCTGACCGGTCAGGTGATCAAGCGGGTGACGCAACTGGTCACGGACGTGGAGAGCAATTTGCTCAAGCTGGTGCTGATGGCCAGCCAGGTCGATCGCTTTGCCGGGATCGAGCACGACCGCGATGCATTGCGCGCTGAAAATAATTTGCAAAAAAACCAGGCCAAGGGTGAAGGTCCGCAGATTCATGCCGATACACGTAATGACGTCGTATCCGGTCAGGATGATGTTGACGATTTGTTGTCCAGTCTGGGTTTTTAGGACTTGAAGAGGCGTGCGGGCGCTGTTGCCCGGCGTCGAAGAGCCTATTTCAAGGAGCACCTACATGAGCTTCGGCGCCGATGAAGAAATCCTTCAGGATTTCCTGGTTGAAGCCGGCGAAATTCTGGAGTTGTTGTCCGAACAACTGGTCGAGCTGGAAAGCCGACCGGATGATGCGGATCTGCTCAATGCCATTTTTCGCGGTTTTCACACTGTAAAAGGGGGCGCCGGCTTCCTGCAGCTCCATGAGTTGGTGGAGTGCTGTCACATCGCCGAAAACGTCTTCGACATCCTGCGCAAGGGTGAGCGCAGCGTTGACGCGGAGCTGATGGATGTGGTGCTTGAGGCCCTGGATGCGGTCAATGGCATGTTCAGCGAAGTGCGCGAGCGCAGCCCGATCACTGCCGCGACTCCCGAGTTGCTGGCGGCCCTGGCGCGCCTGGCCGAGCCTGCTGCTGTGCAAGCAGCGGTTGTTGCAGTGCCTGAACCGGTGGTTGAAGCCCCGGTGACCGATATCACCGACAGCGAGTTCGAGCAGTTGCTTGATTCCCTCGATGCGGTCAAGGCGGCCGCGGCCGAGCCTGAGGCGGTGGCCACAACACAAAGCACGACCAGCGACGAAATAAGCGACGCCGAGTTTGAATTGCTGCTCGACCAATTGCACGGCAAGGGCCAGTTTTCGATGGAAGCGGCGGTGGCCACTGTGGCCGACGAAGCGCCCGCCGTGGCCGCCGAAGTCAGCAATGAAATCACCGACGATGAATTCGAAGCCCTGCTTGATCAATTGCATGGCAAGGGTTCGTTCAATACCGATGGGCTGGACACCGCGACCGCGGCTCCTGCCGAGCCTGCGGTCACTGCCGTGGTGCCTGCGGGCGACCCTGACCTGATCAGCGATCACGAATTTGAAGCCCTGCTCGACCAGATGCACGGCAAAGGCAAATTCAGCGCCGACTCGGCAGCCGTGGTGGCTGCAGTTGCCCCGGCCAAGCCGGTAGCGGCGGCACGACCGGGCCCGGCCCGTGGCGCGGCTGCGCCTGCAGAAAAACCGGTGGCCAGCGAGGCTGAAACCACCGTGCGCGTCGATACCGCGCGGCTCGATGACATCATGAATATGGTCGGCGAACTGGTGCTGGTGCGTAACCGTCTGGTGCGCCTGGGCCTGAACAGTCATGACGAGGAGATGGCCAAGGCGCTGTCCAACCTCGACGTGGTCACCGCCGACCTGCAAACCGCGGTGATGAAAACGCGGATGCAGCCGATCAAGAAAGTTTTCGGCCGCTTCCCGCGCCTGGTACGGGACCTGGCACGGCAGCTGAAAAAAGAAATCAGCCTGGAGCTGGTGGGCGAAGAGACCGACCTGGACAAAAACCTCGTCGAGGCCCTGGCCGATCCGCTGGTCCACCTGGTGCGCAACGCCGTCGACCACGGCTGCGAAACCCCTGAAGAGCGCGCCGCCGCCGGCAAGCCGAGCTGTGGTCGGGTGATTTTGTCGGCCGAGCAGGAGGGCGACCATATCCTGCTGTCGATCTCTGACGATGGCAAAGGCATGGACGCCAATTTCCTGCGTTCCCTGGCGGTGAAAAAAGGCTTGATGGACAAGGATGCGGCCGATCGCCTGAGCGAAAACGACTGCTACAACCTGATCTTTGCCCCGGGTTTTTCGACCAAGACCGAAATCAGCGATGTGTCCGGGCGTGGCGTGGGCATGGACGTGGTGAAAACCAAGATTGCCCAGCTCAATGGTTCGCTGAGTATCGAGTCGGCCCTGGGCCGTGGTTCAAAAATCGTCATCAAGGTGCCCCTGACCCTGGCCATTATGCCGACCCTGATGGTGATGCTGGGTAATCAGGCGTTTGCTTTCCCGCTGGTCAACGTCAACGAAATCTTCCACCTCGACCTGTCGCGCACCAACGTGGTCGACGGTCAGGAAGTGGTGATCGTGCGCGACAAGGCACTGCCGCTGTTCTACCTCAAGCGCTGGCTGGTGGCATCTGCTGCACACGAAGAGCAGCGCGAAGGGCATGTGGTGATTCTCTCGATCGGCACCCAGCGCATCGGTTTTGTGGTCGATCAACTGGTCGGCCAGGAAGAAGTGGTGATCAAGCCTTTGGGCAAGATGCTCCAGGGCACGCCAGGCATGTCGGGTGCCACCATCACCGGTGATGGTCGTATTGCCTTGATTCTGGATGTTCCGAGCATGCTCAAGCATTACGCATCACGGCGTATTTGATTCTGGTGCCTCGGGGCTCGTGCCCCGTACCGCCTAACGGAGTGTTTATGGTAGTCAAGGTCCTGGTGGTGGATGATTCCGGTTTTTTCCGCCGTCGTGTCTCGGAAATTCTGTCGGCTGACCCGACGATTCAAGTGATCGGCACCGCCACCAACGGCAAGGAAGCGATTGATCAGGCGCTGGCGCTCAAGCCGGACGTGATCACCATGGATTACGAGATGCCGATGATGGATGGCATCACTGCAGTGCGCCATATCATGCAGCGCTGCCCGACCCCGGTGTTGATGTTCTCCTCGCTGACCCACGAGGGTGCCCGCGTGACCCTCGATGCGCTGGACGCCGGGGCGGTGGATTTTCTGCCGAAAAACTTTGAAGACATCTCGCGTAACCCCGAGAAGGTCAAACAGATGCTGTGTGAAAAAGTACACAGCATCTCGCGCAGCAACAGGCGCATGTCCAGCTACAGCGCACCTGTACCGGCAGCGGCGGCCCCGACCCCTGTGCCCCGGCCCGGGCTGGGCGGTTTCGTAGCGCCGGCCGCGGTGGCCGCGCCGGTGCGCACCACACCCATTGCCAGCCGTGGCGGCCCTGTGCCAACCCCGGCGGCTGCCGCACCCAAGCGCAAGGCTTACAAGCTGGTGGCTATCGGCACCTCAACCGGTGGGCCGGTGGCCTTGCAACGGGTACTGACGCAGTTGCCGGGCAATTTCCCGGCGCCGATCGTGCTTGTGCAGCATATGCCGGCCGCGTTCACCAAAGCGTTTGCCGAGCGGCTGGACAAGCTTTGCCGCATCAGTGTCAAGGAAGCCGAGGACGGCGATATCCTGCGCCCCGGTCTGGCCTTGCTGGCACCTGGCGGCAAGCAAATGATGATCGACGGCCGTGGCGCCGTACGCATCCTGCCGGGCGATGAGCGCCTCAACTACAAGCCGTGCGTGGATATCACCTTCGGCTCGGCGGCCAAATCCTTTGGTGACAAAGTTTTGGCGGTGGTATTGACCGGCATGGGCGCGGACGGCCGCGAAGGCGCGCGCATGCTCAAACAGGGCGGCAGCCAGGTATGGGCCCAGGACGAAGCCAGTTGCGTGATTTACGGTATGCCCATGGCCATCATCAAAGCCGGCCTGGCCGATGCGGTGTACAGCCTCGATGACATTGGCCGGCACCTGGCCGAGGCTTGCCACTGATGGATGTGCTCAGCCTGATTGGCATCATCATGGCGTTTGTCGCGATTATCGGCGGCAACTACCTGGAGGGTGGCCATCTGGGCGCTCTGGCCAATGGCCCGGCGGCGTTGATCGTGCTGGGCGGCACTGTGGGCGCGGCATTGCTGCAGTCGCCCATGAGTGCGTTCAAGCGCGCAATGCAGACCGTGGTGTGGATTCTGTTTCCGCCACGTATCGACATGACGGGCGGTATCGACCGTGTCGTCAACTGGAGCCTTACGGCCCGCAAGGAAGGCTTGCTCGGCCTGGAGGGCATGGCCGATACCGAGCCCGACAGCTATTCGCGCAAGGGCCTGCAATTGCTGGTCGACGGAGTAGAGCCGGAAACCATTCGCAGCGTGCTGGAAGTCGACTACATGACCCAGGAAAGCCGCGATATCGAGGCCGCCAAGGTGTTTGAGAGCATGGGCGGTTACGCCCCGACCATCGGCATTATTGGCGCGGTCATGGGCTTGATCCACGTTATGGGCAACCTGGCCGATCCAGGGCAACTGGGCAGTGGCATTGCGGTGGCGTTTGTCGCGACCATTTACGGGGTGGCCAGCGCCAACCTGGTGTTGCTGCCCATTGCCAGCAAGCTCAAGGCCATTGCCATGCGCCAGTCGCTGTACCGTGAGATGTTGCTCGAAGGCATCCTGTCGATTGCCGAGGGCGAGAACCCGCGCTCCATTGAACTCAAACTTCAAGGCTTTACAGGTTAACTATGAGCCGGCGCCGTCGCCACGCGGATGAACACGTCAATCACGAACGCTGGCTTGTGTCCTACGCGGACTTCATCACCTTGCTGTTTGCCTTTTTCGTCGTCATGTACTCGATTTCTTCAATCAATGAGGGCAAGTACCGAGTGATTTCCCAGGCGCTGGTCGGTGTGTTCAATGACACCGAGCGCAGCATCAAGCCGGTGCCCATCGGAGAAGAGCGCCCGCTGACCACCCAGCCTGCCGAACCCTTGATAAAAGACAGCGAAAATACTGACGCCGGTTTGGGGCAGCGCCCCGATGACCCGCTCAAGACCATTGCCAATGACATCACCCATGCCTTTGGTGATTTGATCGCGTCCAAACAATTGACGGTGCGCGGCAATGAGCTGTGGGTCGAGATCGAACTCAACTCCAGCCTGCTGTTCGGCAGCGGTGATGCGATGCCCAGCAATGCAGCTTTCGAGATCATCGACAAAGTGGCCGCAGTACTCAAACCCTTTGAAAACCCGATACATGTCGAAGGGTTTACTGACGACCTGCCGATCCGGACCGCGCAGTACCCGACCAACTGGGAATTGTCATCGGCGCGCTCGGCAAGCATCGTGCGCATGCTCGCCATGCAGGGGGTCAGCCCCGGGCGCATGGCCTCGGTGGGCTACGGCGAGTTTCAGCCGGTGGCCAACAACGCTACGCCAGAGGGGCGCGCGCTCAATCGCCGGGTAGTGCTGGTGGTGTCGCGCAACCTTGAGGTACGCCGCAGCCTGACTGGCACGGGCAGCGCCCATGCAACACCGGATGCCGCCTTGAAGCGGGCTGGCACACAAACTGCACCGCCACAGACACAGCCACTGGTTCGCGGGAATGCCGTCAATTCCCCGTCGCCAACCCTATAAATCTCGGCCGGCACGCATGCAGCCGGGAGGAACAACTGAATGAGAGTCTGGGCAGTAGCCAATCAAAAAGGTGGGGTCGGCAAGACCACCACATCCATCGCCCTGGCCGGTTTGCTGGCAGAGGCGGGCAAGCGCGTGGTGGTGGTCGATCTTGACCCGCACGGCTCCATGACCAGCTACTTCGGTTATGACCCCGATGGTCTGGAACACAGTGTCTACGACCTGTTTCTGCATCAGGGCCAGGTGCCTGAGGGCCTGGCCGCGCAATTGCTGTTGCCCACCAGCCACGAGAAAATTTCCTTGCTGCCGGCCACCACGGCCCTGGCGACCCTCGAGCGTCAGGCTCCGGGGCAAAGCGGCCTGGGCCTTGTGATTGCCCGCAGCCTGGCGCAACTGTGGCAGGACTATGACTACGCGATCATCGACAGCCCGCCGATTCTGGGTGTGTTGATGGTCAACGCGCTGGCGGCCAGCCAGCAGTTGATCATCCCGGTGCAAACCGAGCATCTGGCGCTCAAGGGCCTGGAGCGCATGGTGCATACCCTGCGCATGATCAACCGCTCGCGCCCCCAGGAGCTGCCGTTCTGTATCGTGCCGACGTTGTTCGACCGTCGTACCCAGGCGTCGATGAGTACCTTGCGAGTATTGCGCGATGTGTACCCCGAGACCCTGTGGCAGGGTTTTATCCCGGTCGATACTCGTTTGCGCGATGCCAGCCGTGCCGGGCAGACGCCTTCGCAGTTCGATGAGAAAACCCGTGGAGTGATCGCCTACCGTGCGTTGCTCAAGCACGTCCTCACCCGCCAGCTTGCACCGCAGGTGGCGTGAAGTGGGCGGGCATTCAAGTATCGGTCGGGTCTGGCCGATAACGACTACAGGTCTCTGTCGCGAGGCTGATGAGTGGGGCACTTTATGACGCAGCCAGTAGCACTTTCCAACCGCTCGCAAGTGGCCTTGCAGTCGTACCTCGACGACTTGCTGTTTGATGCAACCCAGGCGCTGGAAGCGGCTGAACCCGCACCCGCGCAGCCGGAGGCGGAACCTGCCGCCGCGCAACTCATTGAAGCGCCGTTGGCGATGCCGGTGGAGCTGTCTGAGGTCGGTGTGCCTGCCGAGGCGCTGGCCCATCCGCTGGTTGAAGTCCATCGGCCCAGTGCCCCCGGGGCGCATTTGCCGGTTCCCGATGATGGTCGCCCGGCCTGGGCTGCCGAACCTTTCGAGTGCCTGCTGTTCGACGTGGCGGGGTTGACCCTGGCGGTGCCATTGGTGTGCCTGGGCTCGATCTACTCACTGGCCGGGCGTGAACTCACTCCGCTGTTTGGCCAGCCAGACTGGTTTCTGGGGATCCTGCCCAGCCAGAGCGGCAAGCTCAACGTGCTCGATACCGCGCGCTGGGTGATGCCTGAACGCTATCGCGATGATTTGCGCGAAGGCCTGCAATACGTGATTTCCGTACAGGGCTACGAATGGGGGCTGGCGGTGCATCAGGTCAGTCGCTCGTTGCGCCTGCACCCCAATGAAATCAAATGG
Source organism: Pseudomonas bubulae (assembly GCF_900618535.1). Classification (GTDB taxonomy): domain Bacteria; phylum Pseudomonadota; class Gammaproteobacteria; order Pseudomonadales; family Pseudomonadaceae; genus Aquipseudomonas; species Aquipseudomonas bubulae. The sequence goes on from NZ_UYJA01000006.1 coordinate 122,345, forward strand.
CGTTCACAGCGCGGGCAACGGCCGTGGCTGGCGGGCACGGTGATTGAGCACATGTGCGCATTGCTGGATGTGGAGCAACTGGCGGCATTGATCGCCAAGGGCAAGTCATAACAATAATCGTGGTCGACCCACCTGCGAGGGCGGATCGCCAGTTATCAGAATCGAGCAGTATTTCAGTCAGGGGTTTGGGGTATGAAACAGTCAGCGGCACAGGGTTCTGAAGATCCGATCCTGCAATGGGTTACCTTCAAGCTGGACAACGAAACCTATGGCATCAATGTGATGCAAGTGCAGGAAGTGCTGCGTTACACCGAAATCGCCCCGGTACCGGGTGCGCCTTCCTACGTGTTGGGTATTATCAACCTGCGCGGCAACGTAGTAACGGTCATAGACACGCGTCAGCGTTTTGGTCTGTACAACGCCGAAATCACCGATAACTCGCGCATCGTCATCATCGAAGCCGACAAGCAAGTGGTTGGGATTCTGGTCGATAGCGTGGCAGAGGTGGTGTATCTGCGCCAGTCCGAAATCGAAACGGCGCCTAACGTGGGCAATGACGAATCGGCCAAGTTTATCCAGGGTGTGTGCAACAAGAACGGCGAACTGCTGATTCTGGTTGAACTGGACAAAATGATGACCGAGGAAGAATGGTCGGATCTGGAGAACATCTGATTGATCCTTGAGGCGGCGGTAATCGTCCTGGGCCTGTTATGGGCCGTGACTCTGTGGCTGTTTGTCAGCCACGTGCGCCGTCAGCGGGTGCTTGTGGCGCAACAGACTGCGGCCGATGAACAGCGAGACCGGCGCCTTCGGGAACTGGCGCGGCGCCTGGATACCTACCAGAACGGCAATGTGCAGATGGGCGAAGCCCTGCACGAATTGCGCGCCGTGGTTGCGCCGCTGCCCGAGAAGCTGACTCAGCTTGAGCAGCGTGACCCTACCAGCCTGTCGTTCAACCAGGCGGCGCGGCTGGTGAGCATGGGTGCCAGTGTTGATGAGCTGACCCAGGCATGCGGCCTGACCCAGGCTGAAGCCGAACTGATGAGCAAAATGTACAAGGGTTGAGTTGCGTGACTGACCGTAGCCGCTGAGGAGCGCAGCGAGGCTGCGCTCCTCAGCGGCTACAGATGACTGCCTGCAGTCTCCAGCAGCGCCCGCTGCAATACGTCTACCATCCGCAACCTTGGCCCTTGGGCAAGGCTGAGCAGCACAATTTCTCGGTCATAGCGCTTATCCCCGACCGGCTCAAGCACACAACTGCCGGTCCAGCGCTCAATTCCCGACCAGCATGGCACCAGACTCACCCCAAGGCCCTGTGCCGTGAGCAGGGCGATGGTTTCCAGTGCATCCAGATCGAGCAGGGCAGCGGGTGACAGGCTGTGATCCTGCAAATACTGCAGGGCATGGCGGCCGCCCCAGGCATCGGGGTCATACTGAATGTACGGGCAGTGTTGCAGGCGGGCGTCGATGCCTTGCGTAGAGGGTTCATTGGAAATAAACAGCAAAGGCTCCTTGCGCAGCACTACCACCTCGAAGGTTTTGCTCAGTGCAAAGGGCGGTGCGACCACTATCGCGGCATCCAGCTCATTGGCCTCCAGCGCCTGATACAGCGCGCGCGATGTGCCGGGCACTATGACCGGTTTCAGTTGCGGGGTTGAGCGGGTCAAGGCGCGCAAGGCCTGTGGCAGAAGCCCCGTGAGCACGGTTGAAATGGCGCCGATGCGCAAGGGGCCGGTCAGGCCCTGGCTATCGGCATCACCTGCCAGCAGCGCCACTTCATTGACGATGGCACGTGCCCGGGGCAGTAAATCCAGGCAGGCCAGGCTGGGTTTGGCCTCATGCCCGATGCGCACCAGAAGCTCCAGCCCGAGCTGGCGCTCAAGGGCCAGAATGCGCTGGCTGACGGCGGCGGCAGTGAGGTTTTCCAGGCGTGCTGCCCTGGCAATCGAGCCGCAATCCACCACGGCGATCAGGCTTTTGAGGTAGCGCGTATCCATAAGAATTTCTTTCTTTCACGGATAAAATAACAGGTTAGTTCTATTGAAGACGGCAATGCATCATTGGCGCAAGGGCCATCTGGCCTGTTCCGGTTTCAGGAGGTCACTGTGCAATCGCTTTTTCATTTCGCCTATCACGTTCACGACCTGGTCTCGGCGCGGCGCTTTTATTGCGACGTGCTGGGCTGTGCTGAGGGCCGCAGCACGGAGAGCTGGGTAGATATCGACTTTTTCGGCCATCAGTTGTCGTTGCATCTGGGCGAGCCGTTTTCCGTTAGCAATACCGGGAAAGTCGGCGAGCACCGGGTGCCCATGCCACATTTTGGCGTGGTACTGGCCATGCCCGACTGGCACGCTCTCAAAGAACGCCTGCTGAGCCGTGACGTGCAGTTTGTACTGGAGCCGACCCTGCGCTTTGCCGGGACAGCGGGGGAGCAGGCGACGATGTTTTTCCTCGACCCCTCGGGCAATCCCATTGAGATCAAGGGTTTTGCCGATTGGGCAGCGGTATATGCCGTGTAACACAGCCATAATCCGAGGTTAAACATCACATGAGCTTTCTTGACACTGCAGATGCCTGCGCGATCGCCGAACACGTACGCAAGGCGCTGCTTGGCCCCGGGCAGGTGGCTGAGCATTTTCTGGCGCAAACCAATGCCCGCGAACCTGCAATCCAGGCGTTTGCCGCGCTCGATGCGCAGTGCGTACGTAAACAGGCGCTGTGCCTGGGCAGCCCGCAGATCAATGGTTTATTGGCCGGTGTGCCGGTGGGGGTCAAGGACATCATTGATACCGGCGACCATCCGACTGCATTTTACTCGCCGATCTACGCCCACAACCGGCCCTCGCGGGATGCCCATGTGGTTGCGCTGCTGCGTCAGGCCGGGGCGGTGATCATGGGTAAAACCCATACCACTGAATTTGCCTATATGCACACGGGGCCGACGCGTAATCCCCATGACCTGCAGAGGACGCCGGGCAGCTCCAGTGCCGGCTCTGCTGCGGGCATGGCCGCGGGCTTTTTCCCCCTTGCCCTGGGCACGCAAACGGCGGGCTCGCTGCTTAAGCCTGCATCCTATTGCGGGTTATATGCCTTCAAGCCGTCCCATGGGCTGGTTTCCCTGGAAGGGGTCAAGCCCCTGGCGCCGAGCTTCGACACCCTGGGCTGGTATGGCCGTTCGGTTCGCGACCTGGCGCTGCTCGCCCGGGTACTGGTGCCCGGCTTGCCGCAAACGAACGGGGAGAATGGCGCCCGTTCATTCGGGTTTTGTCGTACGTCGCGTTGGGATCAGATCGATCCTTCGGTGGCTAAGGCCCTGCTGGCAGCTATGGAACAATTGAAAACCGCAGGCCACAGCGTCACCGAGGTGATACTGGAGGACGAGTTTGCCAGTGTTTTCGATGATCATCAGTTGATCAATGACTGCGAGGGTGCCCGTTCACTGAGCAAGGAGTGGCAATCGAACCCCGAGCAACTGAGCCCGCAAGTGCTGGCCATGATTGATAGGGCGCGGGCCACCAGTTGGCAGCAGGAAACGGCAGCGAAGGCTCGGCTGGCGGCGTTGGCGCCGGTGTTGAAGGAGCATTTCGAAGCCTTTGACGCGATGCTGGGTGCCACCTGCGGCATGGTTGCGCCACTGGGGTTGCAGAGCACCGGGCCATCAGACTTCTGCAGGTTCTGGATGGCATTCGGCCTGCCCCAGCTCACTATTCCGATGCCCCGGGCGTCGGGGGAGCTGCCAGTGGGGTTGCAACTGATTGGCGGGTTTCGCCAGGACAGCAGGCTGCTCGAAGCGGCGCAGCAGGTGGATAGCGCCCTGCGCTCAACGCCCGGTCTGTAGCAGCTGCCGAAGGCGATAGAGCGTTCAACGGGGAGTGATGTCGCGTTCCTCCGGCTCGGTCTGGGGGGCAAAACCCTCTGGGAATTTACCTTTAAGCTGCCAGGCAAAGGCAATGATCTCTGCCAGTGTGCGGTACAGCTCTTGCGGGATGCTGTCACCCAATTCCATCCGCGCCAGTAATTTGACCAGCTCGGCATTTTCATAAATCGGCACTTCGTTTTCACGGGCCAGTGCCAGGATGGCTTCGGCCAGTTCGTCATCGCCCTTGGCGGTGAGGGTAGGGGCCTGTTTGCCGTCGTATTTGAGGGCAATCGCCTGGCGCAGTTCTGCAGGTGTATTCATGCGGTTTCATCGACCCAGCGTTGTTCCAGACGGGTATGGCCACTTTGCGGCGGGATGCCTTGATGGCAATCCAGATCGGTCACGCTCAACCCGGCATCACTCAGACGCTGACGCAAGTTGCCCAGCTGACTTTCGATCAGGCGGGCGGTGTATGCCTGTTCGGCCCAGAGCTGGCCCGACAGGTTGCCCCGCAACAGCTGCGCCTGCACATGCAGCGGGCCCAGGGGGGCGAGGTCGAAAGCCAGCTCCACGCGCCATAGTTGATCCTTGATCTCCCGGGGTTCGGTTTTATCTTGCGCTTGTTTTTCCGGCGGGTCTTCACGCTGGAACTTGACCTGCAAAGGTACGATGTCGTGAGCATTGCGCATGGGGATTTCCAGTTGCCAGGTGGTCAGTACACCACCCTCGGCCGTGCGCCCACTCTGTTCCAGGCTGGACAGCTGATGGCTTTGCAGCCGCGAGACAGCTGCTGCTGCCAGTTTCAGCAAGTTCTCCAGGCTGTCTTCACCTTCACCGTTCTGCAGCATGCGCTGGGGCAAGGGGAAGCCGCCGGGCTGTGGTTTGGCGCTGACCTGGCCGAGCATGCCCAGGGCATTACGCACAAAAGTCGGCAAGGCCTGGGCCTGGGTGCTGGCAGCCATGCCGGGGTTGAAGCTGGTGCTTGACGGCAGACCGGGCAGGATCTGCGCAATAAGGCGCAGCAAGGTAGCTTTCATGTCAGGGGCCTGTGCCGGGGTTTGCCCGGTCAGCAGTCGGGCCTCCAGAAATGCCCCGCTGTTGAGCAGGGCATCACCCAGGCCTTTGGCGTTGCTCAGTTGGTAGGGCGTAGGCAAACCGGCTAATAGTTTGTCGATGGATGCACGCAGCTCAGCAGGCATGTCGGCAGTGGCCGGCAGTTTTTGCAGGGCGTTGAAAAGGCCCTCCAACGAGCCTTGCCGGCTCTGTTGTGTTGCCAGTTGTTGCGCCACAGCCAGTTGTTCCTGGCGCCCGCTCAGCGGCACAAACTCGAGGCTCTGCGGGCCGTCCACACGGGCGCTAAGCAAGCTGCCGATACGCAAGGGCAGCGGGCTGTCCAGGGTCAGGGTCGTGCCGCTCAGTGCGCTGTTGAGCAAGGTCACCAGTGACCGATAAACCGTCGGTTGCCCTGCGGGCTGCGCCAGGGCTTGAGTGGTCAGTACCTTGCCTTGCAGCAGCGTGCCCACTGGCAACTGTCGGGTATCGAGGCGGGTGAGAGTGGCGACGCTGCTGCTCAGGGCCTGTTGCAGGCTGATCGCAAGGTTTCCTGCAGAAGGCTGGGTCACGGCCAGTTGGGTGCCCAGCGGCAAGGGAAAATTGCTGCTGGCCTGCACGTTGGTTTCGCGGCCACTGGCCAGGGTCAACTTGAGCAAAAGCTGGAAGCTCAGATCGTTTTGCTTGAGTGACAGCACCTCGGCCTGGGCACTTTGGCCGGGTTTTATCAGGCCCTCTGCGGGCTGCAGCAACTTGAGCACTTCACCGCCCACAAGCCCCTGACGCACACTGCTGGGGGCGGATTGTGGGATGGGTGGAATATTCATGTCGCCTTTCATCGTAACAACCTGTCGAAATTGCCCTCTTTAGCGTAGGACATGGCATGTATAATGCTGCCCCGTCGTTCAGAGCGCCTATAAAACATAACAATTGTTTGATCCAGCTCTCTGAATCAGGCCGCAAATGCATTTATCCTGCATCACTTTAACGGCCATGCCTGCGCCGACTTGAACCGTGAAGGCCTCAATTACGTGACCAGCCCTCTTTTAGAAGCCGTAGCGCTCGCTTGTGAGCGTGACTGGCGGATGCTGTTCGAACACCTCGAATTGCGTCTGACCAGCGGCGACATGCTGCAAATCAGCGGCCCCAACGGCAGCGGCAAAACCAGCCTGCTGCGCTTGTTGGCGGGCCTGATGCAGCCAACGGCTGGCGAAGTACGGCTTAACGGTATGGCCCTGAGCGCCCAACGTCATGAATTGACCAGCAACTTGCTGTGGATCGGCCATGCGGCGGGAATCAAGGATTTGCTCACGGCCGAAGAAAACCTCAGCTGGCTGTGCGCCTTGCATCGCCCGGCAACCCGTGATGCCATCTGGGCTGCGTTGCACGAGGTCGGCTTGCAGGGCTTTGAGGATGTGCCTTGCCACACCTTGTCGGCAGGGCAGCAGCGCCGTGTGGCGCTGGCCCGCCTGTATCTGGACAGCCCGCCGTTGTGGATTCTCGACGAGCCGTTTACCGCGCTCGATAAACAGGGCGTGGCGCAACTCGAAGAACACCTGGCCCGCCACTGCGAAAGCGGCGGCATGGTGGTGCTCACCACGCACCATACCTTGACCCGGATGCCGGCCGGTTACCGCAATATCGACCTGGGGCAGTGGGCTGTATGAGTGTGTTTGCCGTGTTGGTGGCGCGCGAAGCGCGTTTGCTGTTCCGTCGCCCGGCCGAATTGGCCAACCCGTTGGTGTTCTTCGCGATTGTCATCGCAATGTTTCCGCTGGCCGTTGGCCCGGAGACGAAATTGTTGCAAACCTTGTCTCCAGGACTGCTGTGGGTCGCGGCCCTTTTAGCGGTTTTACTCTCGCTGGACGGGCTTTTCCGCAGTGATTTCGAGGACGGATCGCTTGAGCAGTGGGTCCTTTCGTCGCACCCCCTGCCTCTACTGGTACTGGCCAAGGTGCTGGCACACTGGGCGTTTTCCGGTCTGGCGCTGGTGATCCTGTCACCCCTGCTGGCCCTGATGCTCGGGCTGCCGGTGGCGTGCCTGCCGGTGTTGCTGATGTCGTTGCTGCTGGGGACGCCAGTGTTGAGCCTGCTTGGTGCCGTGGGCGCTGCCCTGACCGTGGGCCTCAAGCGCGGCGGCTTGCTACTGGCGCTATTGATTCTGCCTTTATATATCCCGGTATTGATCCTTGGTAGTGGCGCCCTGCAGGCGGCATTGCAAGGCATGCCTGCAACCGGTTATTTGCTCTGGCTTGGTAGCCTGACCGCCCTGGCTGTAACCCTGACACCTTTTGCAATAGCTGCCGGCCTGAAAATCAGCGTCGGCGAATAATGAGGTCTGGCCTGCGTGGGCCAGTAAAGACCCTGGCTGGCATGACAGCACACCTGTCGTGACCGGCACCGTGATGGAAGCAGCGTGATGAACTGGACTTGGTTTCACAAACTCGGCTCGCCCAAATGGTTCTATGCCATCAGTGGGCGGCTGTTGCCGTGGTTAAGCATTGCCGCCGTGTTGCTGATCACCTGCGGGGTGGTCTGGGGCCTGGCCTTTGCACCGCCGGACTACCAGCAGGGCAACAGCTTCCGCATCATCTATATCCATGTTCCTGCGGCCATGCTGGCGCAATCCTGCTACGTGATGCTGGCGGTGTGCGGTGTGGTAGGGCTGGTGTGGAAGATGAAAATCGCCGACGTGGCCCTGCAATCCGCCGCACCCATTGGCGCCTGGATGACAGCCGTGGCGCTGGTCACCGGTGCGGTGTGGGGCAAGCCGACCTGGGGCTCGTGGTGGGTCTGGGATGCGCGCCTGACCTCGATGCTGATTCTGCTGTTTCTGTATTTCGGCCTGATTGCCCTGGGCAACGCCATCACCAATCGCGACAGTGCGGCCAAGGCCTGCGCGGTGCTGGCGATTGTGGGCGTGATCAATATTCCGATCATCAAGTACTCGGTGGAGTGGTGGAACACCCTGCACCAGGGCGCGACCTTCACCCTGACCGAAAAACCGGCCATGCCCATGGAAATGTGGATGCCGCTGTTGCTCACGGTGCTGGGCTTTTATTGCTTCTTTGGCGCGGTGCTGCTGTTGCGCATGCGTCTTGAGGTGCTCAAGCGCGAGGCCCGCAGCAGCTGGGTCAAGGCTGAGGTGTTGAAGGCTCTGGAGGGTGCGCGATGAGTTTTGCTTCTTTTGGCGACTTTCTCGCCATGGGCCATCACGGGGTATATGTCTGGTCGGCCTATGGCATTTGCCTGGCGGTGCTGGGGTTGAACGTGGCACTGCCAATCATGGCGCGCCGGCGTTATCTGCAACAAGAGGCGCGTCGTTTGCGTCGGGAGAATTCGAAGTGAATCCGCTGCGCAAAAAACGCTTGATCATCATCCTGGCGATTCTGGTAGGGGTCGGCGCTGCCGTGGCCCTGGCCCTGAGCGCCTTGCAGCAGAACATCAACCTGTTTTACACCCCGACCCAGATCGCCAATGGCGAAGCGCCATTGGATACCCGGATCCGTGCCGGCGGCATGGTCGAAGACGGTTCGCTCAAGCGTTCAGGTGACTCGCTGGACGTGCAGTTTGTGGTCACCGATTTCAACAAGTCGGTGACCATCCAGTATCGCGGCATCCTCCCGGACTTGTTCCGTGAAGGGCAGGGCATCGTCGCGCTGGGCAAGCTCAATGCCCAGGGTGTGGTGGTGGCTGATGAAGTGCTGGCCAAACACGACGAAAAATACATGCCGCCCGAAGTGACCAAGGCGCTGAACGAAAGTGGCCAATCCGCGCCTGTGCCTGCAAGTGAGGGTAAGTACTGATGTCTGGACTCTATATTCCCGAATTGGGCCATCTGGCCATGATTCTGGCCCTGTGCTTTGCCATCGTGCAGGCCATCGTGCCGCTGCTGGGTGCCTGGCGTGGCGACAAGCTGTGGATGAGCCTGGCGCAACCCGCTGCCTGGGGGCAATTTGCCTTCTTGTTGTTCTCCTTTGCCTGCCTGACCTATGCCTTTATGGCCGATGACTTTTCGGTGGCGTACGTAGCCAGCAACTCAAACAGCGCGCTGCCGTGGTACTTCAAGTTCAGCGCGGTGTGGGGTGCCCACGAAGGCTCGCTGCTGTTGTGGGCGATGATCCTCGGCGGCTGGACCTTTGCCGTGTCGATCTTTTCGCGGCAGCTGCCACAAGTGATGCTGGCGCGGGTGCTGGCAATCATGGGCATGATCAGTGTCGGCTTCCTGCTGTTTTTGATCCTGACCTCAGACCCATTCGTGCGCTTGCTGCCGCAGATTCCTTCGGATGGCAACGACCTTAACCCGCTGCTGCAGGACATTGGCCTGATTGTTCACCCGCCAATGCTGTACATGGGCTATGTCGGTTTCTCCGTGGCTTTTGCCTTTGCCATTGCTGCCTTGCTCGGCGGTCGGCTGGACGCTGCCTGGGCGCGCTGGTCGCGACCATGGACCATCGTGGCATGGGCCTTCCTCGGCATCGGTATCACCCTGGGTTCATGGTGGGCTTATTACGAGCTTGGCTGGGGCGGCTGGTGGTTCTGGGATCCGGTAGAAAATGCTTCGTTCATGCCATGGTTGGTGGGTACGGCGCTGATTCACTCGCTGGCCGTGACCGAAAAACGTGGTGTGTTCAAGAGCTGGACCGTACTGCTGGCGATAGCTGCGTTTTCCCTGAGCCTGCTGGGTACGTTCCTGGTGCGTTCCGGCGTGTTGACCTCGGTGCATGCGTTCGCTTCCGACCCTGAGCGCGGCGTATTCATCTTGATCTTCCTGCTGTTTGTGGTCGGCGGTTCGCTGACCCTGTTTGCCCTGCGTGCGCCAGTGGTGAAAAGCCATGTCAGCTTCAAGCTGTGGTCCCGTGAGACCCTGCTGTTGGGCAACAACCTGATCCTGGTGGTGGCCGCGTCGATGATTCTGCTCGGCACCCTGTACCCACTGATTCTGGATGCCATCAGTGGCGCCAAGATGTCGGTGGGCCCGCCGTACTTCAACGCCCTGTTTATCCCGCTCATGGCTTTGCTGATGGTGGTGATGGCCGTCGGTGTGCTGGTGCGCTGGAAAGACACTCCGGTCAAATGGTTGTTGGGCATGCTCACCCCCGTACTGCTGGGCAGCGCCGCGCTGTCGGTAATTGCCGGAGTGGCTTATGGCGACTTCAACTGGGCGGTGCTGACCACCTTTATGCTGTCGGCCTGGGTGCTGCTGGCCGGGGTGCGTGACATCGGTGACAAAACCCGTCACAAGGGCCTGATCAAAGGCGTGCGCAGCCTGACCCGCAGCTACTGGGGCATGCAGATTGCCCACCTGGGTATCGCCGTGTGTGCGCTGGGGGTGGTGTTGTCGAGCCAGCACAGTGCCGAGCGCGACTTGCGCCTGGCACCGGGCGAGTCGATGGAGCTTGGCGGTTATCACTTTATTTTTGAAGGCGCCAAGCACTTCCAGGGTCCGAACTTTACGTCTGACAAAGGCACCGTGCGTGTCATCCGCAATGGCAAGGAAGTCAGCGTACTGCACCCGGAAAAACGCCTCTACACGGTGCAGAACTCGATGATGACCGAAGCCGGGATCGACGCCGGTTTCACCCGTGACCTCTATGTGGCGCTGGGTGAGCCCCTGGACAACGGCGCCTGGGCTGTGCGGGTGCATGTGAAACCGTTTGTGCGCTGGATCTGGTTTGGCGGTCTGCTCACAGGCTTTGGTGGATTGCTGGCAGCGATGGATCGTCGCTACCGGGTCAAGGTGAAAAGCCGCGTGCGTGAAGCACTGGGCATGACAGGAGCCACGGCATGAGACGTTGGTTGATGCTGGTCCCGCTGGCCGTTTTTCTCGGTATGGCGTGGTTTCTCTACCGGGGCTTGTATCTGGACCCGACCGAGCTGCCGTCGGCGATGATCGACAAGCCGTTCCCGGCCTTCAGCCTGCCTTCGGTGGAGGGGGACAAAACCCTCACCGAAGCTGACCTCAAGGGTAAGCCTGCGCTGGTCAACGTGTGGGCCACCTGGTGCATTTCATGCCGGGTCGAGCACCCGGTGCTGACCAAACTGGCCGATCAGGGTGTGCTGATCTACGGCGTGAACTACAAAGACGTCAACGAAGATGCGAAGAAGTGGCTTAAGGATTTCCACAACCCTTATCAGCTGGACATCAACGACGCAGACGGCTCCCTGGGCCTGAATCTGGGCGTGTACGGCGCTCCTGAGACATTCCTGATCGACAGCAAGGGCATCATCCGCCACAAGTTTGTCGGCGTGATCGACGAGACCGTGTGGCGTGAGCAGCTTGCGGGTAAATATCAGGCACTGGTTGACGAGGCCAAACCATGAAGCGCTGGCTAGCCGCCGTGGTTTTCGGTTTGACCCTGACCGGGGTTGCCCATGCCGCCATCGATACCTACGAGTTTGCCAACGACGCCGAGCGCGACCGTTTTCGTGAGCTGACCAAGGAACTGCGCTGCCCCAAGTGTCAGAACCAGGACATCGCCGACTCCAACGCCCCTATTGCCACCGACCTGCGCCGCGAGATCTATCGCATGCTCGGTGAAGGCAAGGACAACCAGCAGATCCTCGATTTCATGGTCGCCCGCTACGGCGATTTCGTGCTCTATAAACCGGCCCTGACCGGCAAGACCGCAGTGCTCTGGTTTGGCCCGCTGGCCCTGCTGGTGGGCGGTCTGGTGGTGATTGGCGTCATCGTCGGGCGCCGTCGACGTACAGAGCAGGTTGAAGGCTCGGACACACTTTCTGCCGAGGAGCGCAAGCGCCTCGACACTTTGCTGGATAAAACCAAAGATGATTGATTTCTGGCTCGCAGCAGGCTTGCTGCTACTGATAGCCCTCAGCTTTTTATTGATCCCGGTATTGCGCGGGCGCCGTGCCCAGCGCGAAGAAGACCGTACCGCTTTGAACGTTGCCTTGTATCAAGAGCGGGTGGCCGAGTTGCAAGCCCAGCGCGAAGAGGGCGTGTTGACCGCTGAACAGTTCGAAACCGGCCGCGCCGAAGCGGCCCGCGAATTGCTCGCGGACACCGAAGGTGTGGCGCCGGGGCGGGTGTCCAGTCTGGGCAAGGCCATTCCGTTGTTGGCCGCAGTGCTGGTGCCGGTACTGGGCTTGAGCCTGTACCTGCATTTTGGTTCCAGCGACAAGGTCGAACTGACCCGCGAGTTCTCCCAGCCGCCGCAATCCCTTGAAGAAATGGTCGCGCGCCTTGAGCGTGCCGCGGCTGCGCAACCTGACTCGGCCGAAGGCCTGTACTTCCTGGGCCGTGCCTATATGGCACAAAACCGTCCTGCGGATGCGGCCAGGGTGTTCGAACGCGCGGCCAACCTGGCCGGTCGTCAGCCCGAGTTGCTGGGCCAGTGGGCGCAGGCGCAGTACTTTGCCGACGATAAAAAGTGGAGCGACAAAATCCAGGCGCTGACCGATGAAGCCTTGAAGGCCGACCCGAAGGAAGTCACCAGCCTGGGCCTGCTGGGCATCGCCGCCTTCGAGGACCAGCGCTTCGAACAGGCCATTGGCTACTGGCAACGGTTGATGACCGAACTGCCTGAAGGCGACGCCTCCCGTGCGGCGCTGGAAGGGGGTATTGCAAAGGCCCGTGAGCAACTGCAGGCCAGCGGTGGCAAGGTTGAAACTGCACCTGTGGCCAAGGCGATGGCCTCGATCAAGGTCAACGTGGATCTGGCCGATGCGGTCAAGGCCAGTGCCTTGCCGGGTGACAGCGTGTTTATCTTTGCCCGTGCGGTCTCCGGCCCGCCGGCACCGTTGGCGGTCAAGCGCGTGACTGTGGCGGACCTGCCGATCACGGTTGAGCTGGGCGATGTCGACGCAATGATGCCGCAATTGAAACTGTCCAACTTTCCTGAAGTCCAATTAATGGCACGCATCTCCCGTGCTGGCCAGCCAACAGCAGGCGAGTGGGTAGGGCGCAGCCAGCCGCTGTCTAGCAGCACTCGGGAGCTGCAACAACTGACCATCGACAGCCCGGATAAATAAATGCCCCGAATCTGGCAGCGGGCTTGCTCGCGATGCAGACGACGCGGTCCTCCAGTGAATCCGCATTGATTGAATCGCGAGCAAGTCCGCTGCCACAGGGGGTCTTAGCTGACTTACAAGAGAAGCCGCCATGGCCGTATTCGCCCGTATTACCTTGCTCGCGCTAGCTCTAGGCCTGAGCGCCTGTGCGGTTCAACAGCCTTACGAACCGCCTGCGCCAACAACGCCGATGCCGCAGCCGACACCCCAGCCCTCGGGCAAGCCCCTGCCGGACATGCCGATTCCCAAGGCGCCAAAACCGTTGCCGCGCACCTCGGCGACCTTTGCGCCGCCGCCGGGCGGGCCTAGCCACTGGGATGCGCGTCTGGGCGTGTATGTGCTGGATAACCAGACCAACGTCTTCTACCGCCAGCGCGCCTACTACCGCTGGGACAACGGCTGGAGCCGCGCGGTGAGCCCCAACGGGCCGTGGGAAGAGACCGATATCAGCGGCGTACCGCCGGGGTTGAGTCGGCAGTTCAAGTAAAGCCAAGCGGCGACCTTCGGGTCGCCGTTTTGGTTTGGGGCTGTGGTTAAAACGCCGCCTTGCCCACCGATGCACCACCATCGACAAACAGCGTCTGGCCGGTAATAAAACCGCTGCTCTCAGACAGTAGAAAGGCAATCGCCGAGGCGATTTCTGCGGGCTGGCCCAGACGTGCCATTGGCACGCCTGCCAGATAGCGTGCTTCGCCCGCGGAACCGGGCGGGTTGTTGGCGCGGAACAGCTCCGTCTCGGTCGGGCCGGGGGCCACGGCGTTTACGGTTATGCCTGTTTGTGCCAGTTCCAGTGCCCAGGAGCGGGTAAAGCTGACCAGCGCCGCCTTGGCTGCGGCATAGGCCGTACGCTGGGTGATGCCGAGTACGGTCAGGCTGGAAATATTCACGACTCGCCCCCAGCCCCGGCTGCGCATGCCGGGCAATAACGCCTGGGTGGCCTGCAGCGCCGAATGCAGGTTAACTCGCATGACGTCATCGAATGCATCCAGATCAATTTCGCCCAATGCTTGCGGGCGCACCAGGCCGACGTTGTTGACCAGCCCGTCGAAGGCGAAACGTTCGCTGAGTTCCTTGAGTACCTGTGCGCTGCGTTCGCGGTCGGCCAGATCAAGGGCGACCAGTGTGCCGGGGAAATCCGGGTCGTCTGCATTGCGGGCTATGCCCACCACGGTGTGGCCTGCCTGGGCCAGATGTTCGCACAACGCGCGACCGATGCCTTTGCTGGCGCCGGTGACAAGGTAGGTACGTTGGGTCATGGTGTGCTCCCTATTTAAAGACGGTGAGCATGATACCTTGGCAAGCGCTTGTGGGAGCGGGCAGGTTTGCGAGGCGCTTTTAGTGGCGGCCTGTCTCGGCCTCTTCCGGTCACCCCCTAAATCTGTATACTTCTTTTCCGTTCGTGTCAGGGCTTTGTGCATCTGATACCGGACTTATCTCCCGGCACCTTGCCGGCCATTGCTGCAAGCACCGGCTCAACGTGCTAGCGCACGCTTTGCCTTTTGACCTGGGACGCCTCTTGCGTTCCGTCACTTGCCAGCCATCACTTTGACAACCCACGGACCGCTGTCCGCTATCGCCTGCCTGTCAGGAAATCCGGGTTGTTGCACCTGCCGATTTCGGCCTTTCGTTGCGTCTGTAACGACTGTGTGCGCATAAGAAAGGAGAAAGGAATGTTCCAACTTTCCACCCTCACCGTGTTGCTGCTTCTGTTCTGTTTTTATGGCCTGACCTTTTTGGTGTCGTTGCGCGTGGGCCGCAAGGACGAAAACGTCGACGGCTATATGGTCTCCAATAACTCCATCGGCTTTGGCATGTCGGCCGCCAGCATGACGGCCACCTGGATCTGGGCCGCTTCCTTTTACGCCGCCGCCAGTGCGGGCTACAAGTTTGGTCTCTCGGGGGCCTTGCACTATGGCTTCTGGGGCGCGCTGATGATTCTGTTTATCTACCCCTTTGGCCGGCGTTTCCGGCAACTGGCGCCCAAGGCCCATACCCTGGCGGAGATCATGCACGCACGGCACGGGCGTTCCAGCCAGATGATTCTGGCGGGTTCCAATATCGTCGGCAGTCTGATCAGCCTGATGGTCAATTTCACCGCCGCCGGGGCACTGGTCGCGGTGCTTTCGCCGCTGAGCTTTACCCATGGTGTGCTTATCGCCGGTGTCGGGATTCTGACTTACACCATCTGGTCAGGGTTTCGCTCATCGGTGCTTACTGATTTCGGCCAGCTATTCGCCATGATCTTCGCTGCGGTGGTGATTATTCCGATTATTTTCTTCCAGTTGGGCGGCCCTGAAATCTTCGCCCAGGGCATGCCGAGGATCACCCCCGAGCAAGCCAGCTTCTATTCGAAAACCGCGATTCTGGAGCAGGGCGCACCTTACTTCGTGGCCGTGCTGGCCTACGCCATTGGTAACCAGACCATCGCCCAGCGGCTGTTTGCCGTGCGTGAAGACTTGATGAAGTCGACATTCGTCACCGCCACCATCGGTTATGCCTCGATTGTGATCGGGCTGGGCATGCTGGGGTTTCTGGCCCTGCTGGCAGGTATCGAGCCGCAGGATGGCGACCTCAATAACCTGATCCCGCAAATGGCCTCGACCTACTTGCCGCCGTTTGCGGTGGGGCTGTTTTTCATCATGGTGATCGGTTCGCTGTCGTCCACGGCGGATTCCGACCTGTCCGCCTTGTCGGCGCTGGTGATGACTGACGTGTATGGCAAGAACATAGCCAAGGGCAAACCCAATCCAAAAACCATGTTGTTTGTCGGGCGCCTGACCATGGTGCTGGCAACCATGCTGGCGATGATTTTTGCCAGCATGAAACTCGATATCCTGACCATGCTGATTTTTGTCGGCGCGCTATGGGGCGCGATTGTCTTTCCTGTTATTGCCAGCCTGTATTGGCAGCGGATTACCAACGCGGCCTTTACCAGTGCAGCGATTGCCGGGTTTGTGATGTTTTTGGTCGCCCGCTTCGAATTGTTGCAGATGCAAGGTGCGGTGGCGCTGTTCTTCGAACTCTGTGCCTCGATCGGCGGCGGGGTGGTGATTGGCCTGATGGCGTTCGGCTTTTTTGGCAAGCGCGTGGGCTTTGTGATGGGCGGATTGGCGTTCTTGGTACTGGCGCCATTCGCGTTCGGTTTTCTCCGCGATTACCCGGTGTTGCTCAGTTCATTGACCGCTTACGGTGTCAGCACCGTGGTGTGTGTGCTGGTGAGCTTGCTGGCCAATGAAACCTTTGATTTTGACTGTATCAACGAACGTGTTGTGGCCTTCCACCACACCGTCGAATCTGCCACTGAAAAAGGAGCCACCCCATGTCCAGTTTCGCTTTGACCCTGTATGTCCTGATCTGGCCAGCCATTGCCGGGGCCGTAATGTTGACCCTGTGCGTCAGCCTGTGGCGCGATATGCGCAAGGCCAAGCGTGAGGGTACGGATCTGGTCTGAATGTTTGATGGGGTAGCCGCTGCCTCGCCAGCGGCTACGCAAATTGTGTAGGGTGCTTGCTGATCACTATCAGGAGCCGGTCATGCGCCCATTCGAATTCAAGCAAGTTGACGTTTTCAGCAGCGTTGCCCTCAAGGGCAACCCGGTGGCCGTGGTGTTGAATGCCGACAGCCTGAGTGACACACAAATGGCCGACTTTGCGCGCTGGACCAATCTGAGTGAAACCACTTTTGTGCTCAAACCGCAAAACCCTGATGCCGATTACCGCCTGCGAATTTTTACCACTCTCAACGAGCTGCCTTTTGCTGGCCACCCTACGCTGGGCAGTTGCCACGCCTGGCTGGAAGCCGGCGGCGTGCCCCGCGGTCAAGAGATCGTGCAGGAGTGCGCCGCGGGGTTGATCCGTCTTCGTCGCCAGGCCGGGCAACTGGCTTTTACTGCACCGCCCCTGTTGCGTACGGGTGCTGTTGAGGGGGATTTGCTGCAGCGTATCTGCCGTGGCCTGGGCATCGAGGCGCAGGCGGTGGTGCAGGCGCGTTGGGTCGATAATGGCCCGGGCTGGGTGGCGTTGATGTTGCGTGAGCGTGAGCAGGTGCTGGCTTTAGAGCCCGATTACTCGCAGTTGCTCGGACTGTCGATCGGTGTGGTTGCCCCTTGGCAGCCTGAACTCGATGGCGACGAGGCGCAGTTTGAAGTGCGCGCATTCTGTGCCGGCGAGGGCATGCCCGAAGATCCGGTGACCGGTAGCCTGAATGCCGGGCTGGCGCAGTGGCTGATCGGCGCAGGCCTTGCCCCGGCGCATTATGTGGCCAGCCAGGGTACGGCAATGGGGCGGGCAGGGCGGGTGTCGATCGAGCAGATCGGCGAGGATATCTGGGTGGGCGGCCCGGCGGTGACCTGTATTAGCGGGCAATTGACGCTCTGAGCCTCATGCCCCTTTTGCTTTCACCGCCCGCTTGGGTCTGGCCTTGCCCGTAGCGGCCTTGCGTTTCTTCTTCCAGGCTGGCGCCGCACCGGCCGGGCTGGCCGGACCGCTGATCGTCATGGTCATGGCGCTGCAACGTTCGATATGTTTGCTCATCCACGCCGCCTGTTTGGCGACGAATACGTCGAGGGTCATTTCGCCGCTTTGCACCATGTCCAGCGCCTGCTCCCAGATGGCCGTGGTGCCGGGGTCGGCAATGGCGCGCGGTACCGCGTCGATCAGGCTAAAGGCGGGGGCGGTCGCCGCCAGGGCCTTGCCGTTTTTGCTCAGGTAACCGCGATCGAGCAAGCCCTGGATGATGCCGGCGCGGGTGGCTTCGGTGCCGATACCGGTGGTGTCCTTGAGTTTTTGCTTGAGCAGCGGGTCCTGCACCAGCTTGGCGACGTTTTTCATCGCCTTGATCAGGTCGCCTTCGGTGAACGGCTTGGGCGGCTGGGTCCACAAGTCCTTGAGGTTGACCGCGGCAATCGCGCAGTCCAGCCCTTCGCGCAATAACGGCAGGGGCTGTGGAGCAGGGGCTTCGCGACCTTTGGCCGGGGCCAGTGCCTCGGGCAGGGCGCGCTTCCAGCCGGGCTCGACGATCTGCTTGCCGACGGCCCGCAGGTTTTGCCCTGCACAATCAAAGTCGGCCTGGGTGCGGTCGTATTCATGGTTGGGCAGAAACTGCGCGAGGTAGCGTGCGCGAATCAGCGTATATACCGCGCGATGTTTGCCGCTCAGGCGTTCAATATTCTTTGCAGCAGCTGTAGGAATAATGCCGTGGTGGGCGCTGACTTTTGCGTCGTTCCAGGCCCGTGAACGGCGCTGGGGGTCCAGATGGCTGGCCAGTGGTGAAAGTGACGGATCGGCCTGTTGCAAGGCGCTGAGAATCGACGCGGCTTCGCCGTGCTGGCTCTGTGGCAAGTAGCCGCAATCGCTGCGCGGATAGGTGACGACCTTATAGGTTTCGTACAGGGCCTGGGCAATATCGAGGGTTTCCTGGGCGCCGAGGCCGAGCTTTTTTGAACACACTTCCTGCAGCGTGCCCAGATCGAACGGCAATGGCGCGACTTCACGCATGCGCTCGGTGCGCAGCTTGATCACCCGGGCGCTGCTGGCGCTTTGCATTGCACTTGCGGCCTGTTGGGCGTGGGCCTGGTTGAGGCAGCGGTCCTGGTCGTCGCAGGTGTCGGGATCGGCCCGCCATTGCGCGGTGAATAACTGCCCGTCGTGCCTGAGCTGTACGTCTATGGCCCAGTAGGCCACGGGGATAAAGTCGCTGATGCTACGATCACGATCGACCACCAGCCGCAGCGTAGGGGTCTGCACACGGCCCACTGGCAATACGCCTTGATAGCCCGACTGGCGGCCGAGCAGGGTAAACAGGCGGCTCATGTTCATGCCGATCAACCAGTCGGCCCGCGAGCGGCCGAGGGCCGAATGATAGAGGTTGAAGGTTTCGCTGCCGGGCTTGAGCGCAGCCAGGGCCTTGCGGATCGAGGCGTCGTCCAGGGCCGACAGCCACAGGCGCTGGATGGGGCCGCGGTAGCGGCAGTGCTCGACCAGTTCGCGGGCAATCATCTCGCCTTCGCGGTCGGCGTCGGTGGCGATGACCAGTTCTGTGGCTTCACCGAGCAGGCGCTTGACGGCCTTGAACTGGCTGGCGGTCTTGGGTTTGACGCGCATTTTCCATTTTTCCGGAATGATCGGCAGGTCAGCCAGTAGCCAGCGCTTGTAGCGCTCATCGTAGGCGTCGGGCGGGGCGGTTTCGAGCAGGTGACCGATGCACCAGGTGACGGTGGCATTGGCGCCCACCCAGCAGCCATCACCGCGGCGGCTGGCACCGAGCACGGCGGCAATATCTTTGGCCTGGGAGGGTTTTTCACACAGAAACAGCCGCATCGCTCAACTCATTCACGCATCGCAGAAGATGCACAGCATGGGCAGAGACAGGCGCGAGAGCAAGTTTTTTTACTGTTGATATGTACAGGCTTTTGCAGGTGCTGCAAAACCTGGGGGAGCTGGCTTGCCTGCGATGCAGGCGAGGGGGGCAGTCAGGCGTACCGGGGGCATCCCTTCGCGAGCAAGCCCGCTCCCACAATGGAAGGCGGGCTTGCAACAGGACAGGGGATTATTGCGCGTTGTAGATCTGGTCGAACACGCCACCGTCGTTGAAGTACTTTTTCTGCACGTCGCGCCAGTCGCCGAAGGTTTTTTCAACCGACAGGAAGTCGACTTTCGGAAAACGGTCGTTGTACTTGGCGAGAATTGCCTGGTCACGCGGGCGCAGGTAGTTTTTAGCAGCGATTTCCTGGCCTTCAGGCGACCACAGGTACTTGAGGTAGGCTTCGGCCGTGGCGCGGGTGCCTTTTTTGTCGACCACTTTGTCCACTACCGTCACAGGCGGCTCGGCTTCTGCCGATACGCTCGGGTAGATCACTTCGAACTGGTCGCGACCAAATTCACGGGCGATCATTTCCGCCTCGTTTTCGAACGTCACCAGCACATCGCCGATCTGATTGGTCATAAAGGTGGTGGTGGCTGCACGACCGCCGGTATCAAGCACTGGGGCCTGCTTGAACAACTTGGCCACAAAGTCCTTGGCCTTGGTTTCGTCACCGCCGTTTTTCAGTACATAGCCCCAGGCCGACAGGAAGGTGTAGCGGCCGTTACCCGAGGTTTTCGGGTTGGGTACGATGACCTGTACGCCGTCCTTGAGCAGGTCGGGCCAGTCTTTCAGAGCCTTGGGGTTGCCCTTGCGCACGATGAAAACGGTAGCCGAGGTAAACGGTGCGCTGTTGTCCGGCAGGCGGGTGACCCAGTTTTCCGGGACCAGATGGCCGTTGTCGGCCAGGGCATTGATGTCGGTGGCCATGTTCATGGTGATCACGTCCGCCGGCAAGCCATCGATGACCGAGCGGGCCTGTTTGCTGGAACCACCAAATGACATTTGTACGTTGAGCTTTTCGCCGTTGTGCTCTTGTGCCCAGTGCTTCTGGAAGGCTGCGTTGTAGTCTTTGTAGAAATCACGCATCACATCGTAGGACACGTTTAGCAGTGGCGGTGGGGTCGCTGCACTCGCGACACTGCCAAGGGCCAGGCCAGCGGCCAGAATTGAGGCACTAAAGAGTTTTTTCACTGCGCATTCCTTGTTATAGGGAGCAATAAGGGCAAATTGCCAGTAACTATAGCGACTGTCGCATAGTCCTTAAAAGATTAAAAAGTGCTGTGGTTATGCTTTTTTCGTAAAAAGAGCATTGCCGCACCGTGAACAAAAAGACGCCGATTGTTCGTGAGTGTTCTTTTTGCAGGTCGGGCAGTCGTGCTTGAGTTGCTCGCCACGCATGGCGTTGGCCAATTCGGCAGTGAAGATGCCGGTGGGCACGGCAATGATCGAGTAGCCGGTGATCATCACCATCGCCGAGATCACTTGCCCCAGTACGGTTTTGGGCACTATGTCACCAAAACCCACAGTCGTCAGGGTGACAATGGCCCAATAGATACTTACCGGAATACTGGTAAAGCCGTTTGCAGGCCCTTCGACCACATACATCAGACTGCCGAACACCGTAACCAGGGTGGAGACGCTGACCAGGAACACGATGATTTTTTGCTTGCTGCCGCGCAGCGCCGAGAGCAGATAGTTGGCCTGGCTCAGGTAGGGGCGCAGCTTGAGGATACGAAAAATCCGCAACATGCGAATGATGCGGATGATCAACAGGTACTGCGCGTCGCTGTAATAGATCGCCAGAATCCCCGGCACAATGGCCAGCAAATCCACCAGGCCGTAGAAGCTGAAGGCGTAACGCAGAGGTTTGGGCGAGCAATACAGACGCAGGCCGTATTCCACGGCGAATACAAAGGTGAAACCCCACTCGATATAGGCCAGCAGTTTGGCGTAGTCGCGGTGAATGCTGTTGATGCTGTCGAGCACCACGACCACCAGGCTGCACAGGATGATCAGCAGCAGGGCGGTGTCGAAACGCCGCCCCGCCGGGGTATCGGCCTGAAAGACCATCACATACAAGCGCTGGCGCCAGTCATTGTTATCCATGCAGGTTGCTCGATGCCCAAAGGTCAGAAGGTTCGAGTATTAACGCTCAATGCGCAACCTGCATTGTTCTTGTGCAGGGTGCAGGATGCGCACACTGGCGTGCACCAGCCAGCATCCGAGGATAAAGGGTGCGGTCAGGGGGGCGAGGCCCAGGGCAATAAAGCCCGGGGTGATCAGCAAGGTCACGATAATCCCCGCCACGGGCAGCCAGGGACGCCGTGCTTGCTGACTCAGGGCCAATGCGGCGAGTGCAGGGTTGTAGCCGGCCAGGCCGTCCAGTGCAGCCGCGCTGTCCTGTTGATACAAGGCAAACAGCATACCGGTCAGTGAACCGGTGATGGCCCATAGTGCCGCGCGCCAGTTGCTCAGCCACAGGCCGATCACAATCAGCAACCCGGCCAGCGGGTGTGGCAGCAGCATGACCTGGGCAATGCCCTTGAACAGCCCCTGTGCCAGTGTGAGGCCATTGACGGCCTGGGTGTGGTCCATGGCTTGTGCAGGCGGGTTGGTCAGGTGCAGCAGGATCCAGCCAATACCCACAAACGGCGCGGTGTAGGCCAGCAGGCTTTGCCCGGGGGTGGCGCGCTTGAGCCACTGATGCACGAGCATCGTACTCAGTCCGGCACTGGCAATGATCAGCAAGGGCAACAGGGCAGACCATTCAAGCTGGTGGCTTATCAGCAAGCCCAGCAAGATACCGTTGTAGCTGTACAGACCCGCCTGGCGTTCGGCCTTGGGATAGTCGCGCCGTTGCGCGGTGAGGAGCCCGGCAATACCGCCGAGCAAGGCGCCACCGAGCAGGGTGGGGGCACTGATCAGAATGGCCAGCAGGCACAGCACGCCGCACAGAGGATGACGCTGGAGGAAGATCTGGCCGAAACCGGCGCACAGGGCCGTCGCCCAGTCGGGGCAGGGGTTTGAACTCATGATTGTTACCTGGTAGTCGCAGCCGAGGCACGAAGGCTGCGAGCTCTTGATTGGCTCCCTGCATGATCAAGAACTCGCAGCCTTCGTGCCTCGGCAGCGACTACAGGTAGTGCGGTCTCCCCAAAAAGGGCAGACCGGTGGGCTTACTTGTCGCGAATCGAGAAGTTGGCCATGTGCTCCAGGCCCTTGATCAGCGCCGAGTGGTCCCAGTTGCTGCCACCGATGGCCGCGCAGGTGCTGAACACTTGCTGGGCATTGGCGGTGTTGGGCAGGTTGATCCCCAGCTCACGGGCACCGGCCAGGGCCAGGTTGAGGTCTTTTTGATGCAGGCTGATACGGAAGCCCGGGTCAAAAGTGCCCTTGATCATGCGCTCGCCGTGCACTTCGAGGATTTTCGAGGAGGCAAAGCCACCCATCAGCGCTTCGCGAACCTTGGCCGGGTCAGCGCCGTTTTTCGCGGCAAATACCAGGGCTTCGGCCACGGCCTGGATATTCAGGGCGACGATGATCTGGTTGGCTACCTTGGCGGTTTGACCGTCGCCATTGCCGCCCACCAGGGTGATGTTCTTGCCCATGCTCTGCAGCAGCGGCAGGGCGCGGGCGAAGGTTTTTTCGTCACCGCCGACCATGATGCTCAGTGAGCCGGCCTTGGCGCCAACTTCACCGCCGGATACCGGCGCGTCGAGGTACTGAGCACCCTTGGCGTTGATTTTTTCGGCGAACGCTTTGGTGGCCGTAGGCGAGATCGAACTCATGTCGATCACCACCTTGTTCGGGCTCAGGCCCGCGGCGATGCCGTCCTCACGAAACAGCACATCCTCAACCTGAGGGGTGTCCGGCACCATGACGATGATGAATTCGGCTTCCTGGGCCACTTCTCGCGGGCTGGCCAGGGCGATTGCGCCAGCGGCAACCAGATCGGCCGGTGCGGCGCCGTGGTGGGTCGACAGAAACAGGCTATGCCCGGCCTTCTGCAGGTTGCTGGCCATGGGTGAGCCCATGATGCCCGTGCCGATAAATCCGATTTTAGCCATGACAAATCCTCTTGTTTTTCTTAGGGCGATTCAGAGTAGGTGGTCTGATGTGGGAGCGGGCTTGCTCGCGATGGGATCGCTCCCACAGAGTTACACCGCGTTATGGGTCTTGAGCCACGCCAGACCGGCCTCGGTGCTGGTCAGCGGCTTGTACTCACAGCCAACCCAACCCTGATAGCCGATGCGGTCCAGGTGATCGAACAAAAAGCGGTAGTTGATTTCGCCGGTGCCCGGTTCGTGGCGACCAGGGTTATCGGCCAGCTGGATATGGTTGATCTGCGGCAGATGAGTCTGCATGGTGCGGGCCAGGTCACCCTCCATGATTTGCATGTGGTAGATGTCGTATTGCAGGAACAGATTGCTGCTGCCGACCTTTTCCTGGATCGCCAGTGCCTGCTGGGTGTTGTTCAGGTAAAAGCCCGGGATGTCGAGGGTGTTGATCGATTCCATCACCAGCTTGATGCCGACTGCCTGCAGCTTGTCGGCGGCGTATTTGAGGTTGGCGACGAAGGTTTTTTCGACCGTGGCGTCGTCCACGCCCTGGGGGCGGATGCCGGCCAGGCAGTTGATCTGGTCGTTGCCCAGCACTTGCGCGTAAGCGATGGCCAGGTCGACCCCGGCGCGGAACTCTTCAACCCGGTCCGGCAGGCAGGCAATCCCGCGCTCGCCCTTGGCCCAGTCACCGGCCGGCAGGTTGAACAGCACCTGGGTCAGTTTATTGGCATCGAGCTGGGCCTTGATGTCGGCCGAGTTGTAATCGTAAGGGAACAGGTATTCAACGCCATGAAAACCAGCGTTGGCGGCCGCTTGAAAACGGACAAGAAAATCCTGCTCGGTGAACAGCATGGACAGGTTGGCGGCAAAACGCGGCATGGTGAACTCCTGCTTTTTGTCCCCTCTCCTCGGGAGAGGGGGTGAGGGCTATAAATTAATCCAGCATCGAAATGGCGGTCGGTGCATCGTTACCCACCAGCGCCAGGTCTTCAAATTCATTTACGCCGTTGATTTCGGTGCCCATCGAGATATTGGTCACACGCTCCAGGATGATTTCCACCATCACCGGCACGCGGAATTCCTTGATCAGCTCCTGGGCCTTGCGCAGGGCAGGCTGGATTTCACTCGGTTCGAACACGCGCAAGGCCTTGCAACCCAGGCCTTGAACGACGGCCACGTGGTCAACGCCATAGCCGTTAAGCTCCGGTGCGTTGAGGTTGTCGAAAGCCAACTGCACGCAGTAGTCCATTTCAAACCCGCGCTGGGCCTGACGGATTAGCCCCAGGTAGGAGTTGTTAACCACCACGTGGATATAGGGCAGGTTGAACTGAGCGCCCACGGCCAGTTCTTCGATCATGAACTGGAAGTCGTAGTCGCCGGACAGTGCCACCACATTGCGATCAGGGTCGGCCTTGACCACCCCCAGCGCCGCCGGAATGGTCCAGCCCAGAGGGCCGGCCTGGCCGCAGTTGATCCAGTGGCGAGGTTTGTACACATGCAGGAATTGTGCGCCGGCAATCTGTGACAAACCGATGGTGCTGACATAGCAGGTGTCTTTGCCGAACACCTGGTTCATTTCTTCGTACACGCGTTGTGGCTTGACCGGCACGTTGTCGAAGTGGGTCTTGCGCTGCATCGTGGCCTTGCGCTGCTGGCAGTCCTGCAGCCAGGCGCTGCGGTTTTTCAGCTTGCCGGCAGCTTTCCATTCGCGGGCTACTTCAAGGAATACCTTGAGCGCGGCACCGGCGTCGGAAACGATGCCCAGATCCGGGTTGAATACCCGGCCGATCTGGGTCGGTTCGATATCCACGTGAATGAACTTGCGGCCTTCGGTGTACACATCCACCGAACCGGTATGGCGGTTGGCCCAGCGGTTGCCGATGCCCAATACCACATCGGACTTGAGCAGGGTGGCGTTGCCATAACGGTGCGAGGTTTGCAGGCCGACCATGCCCACCATCAGCGGGTGGTCATCGGCGATGGTGCCCCAGCCCATCAGGGTCGGAATCACCGGGATACCGGTCAGTTCGGCGAATTCCACCAGCAGGTCGCTGGCGTCGGCATTGATCACGCCGCCACCGCTGACCAGCAGCGGGCGTTCCGCCTGATCGAGCATGGTCAGGGCTTTTTCGGCCTGCAGCCGGTTTGCCGTTGGTTTGGCCAGTGGCAGCGGTTCGTAGGCGTCAATGTCGAATTCGATTTCGGCCATCTGCACATCGAACGGCAGATCGATCAGCACCGGGCCAGGGCGACCGGAGCGCATTTCGTAAAAGGCTTTCTGGAAGGCGTAAGGCACCTGGCCCGGCTCCATCACCGTGGTCGACCACTTGGTGACGGGCTTGACGATGGCGGTGATATCCACCGCCTGGAAGTCTTCTTTGTGCATCCGTGCCCGTGGGGCCTGGCCGGTGATGCACAGAATCGGGATCGAGTCGGCCGAGGCACTGTACAGGCCCGTCACCATATCGGTACCGGCAGGCCCCGAGGTGCCGATGCACACGCCGATATTGCCGGCCTTGGTGCGGGTATAGCCCTCGGCCATGTGCGAGGCGCCTTCGACGTGGCGAGCAAGGACGTGATCGATGCCACCGACCTTTTTCAGGGCCGAGTACAGCGGGTTGATGGCGGCGCCCGGGATACCGAATGCGGTATCGACACCTTCGCGACGCATCACCAGAACGGCGGCTTCGATTGCTCTCATTTTGCTCATTGTTTTGTGCCTCTTACGTTTTGTAATTGTATACAAGTGGCTGTTGGGCGAGTGTATTCATCCTCCGCTGTGCAGGTCAATGGCTTTTATCGATTCGATGGTTGATCACAAGCAAGCCTTGTATTCAGGCTTGTTCGCTGGGTTTTGTTTTTTTGATTGCTGAAAAATTGTATACAAAATAGATTTGTATTGTGTTCTATTGGTGTTATTGAGTGCGCCTCGCGAGGTGCGCCGAAGGCTTTCCATAACAAGATAAGGATGGCAACCATGAGTGCTTTAACCTTGAAAGTCGCTTTAGAACTGACCGCTCAGGCCTTGAGCGTCGGGCGTCAGATCAGTGCTGCGCCGCTGACGGTAGTGGTGCTCGACAGTGGCGGGCATTTGCTGGCGTTGCAGCGCGAAGACGGCGCCAGCCTGCTGCGCCCCAGCATTGCGATTGGCAAAGCCTGGGGCGCGATTGCCTTAGGCAAGGGCTCGCGTCTGCTGGCACTGGACGCGCAACAGCGCCCGGCGTTCTTCGCGGCGCTTAATGGCATGGGGCAAAGTGACGTGGTGCCTGCGCCGGGTGGGGTATTGATTCGTGATGAGGCGGGGCAGGTAATCGGTGCTGTTGGTATCAGCGGCGATACGTCGGATATCGACGAGCAATGCGCGATCAGCGCGGTAGAAGCGCTGGGCCTGCGGGCGGATGCGGGGGTGGCGGTCTGATTTGGGCTGAGTGATTGACCGCCTTCGCGAGCAGGCTCGCTCCCACAGATTGTGCGCAGGGTGGGAGCGAGCCTGCTCGCGAAGGCATTGTTGAGACACATTCAGCTAAAAAACGCCCCGTCCTCATTGTTCTTTCAGGGCTAGCCTTTTCATTACTCATCTATGAAAAGGCAAAGGAATGCCGTCTTTAGCTGCTTCACACCGCCTGCGTATCGGCCGCTGTTCCGAGCCAAATCGAATTTACCTGTTGAGCACCAACACGCTCTGCAGAGAGCCCATCTTTAAAGACTTTACCTTGGGACGATTAGTCGTCGCACAATTTCGCGCTGCCCAAGACCAGGGTTTTGCAGACTCGTTGGCCTGGGTCGTCATGCCAGATCACGTTCATTGGTTGATCGAATTACACCGTGGGACGCTCGGTGGCTTGATGCAACGAACCAAGTCTTTGAGTACCCAGGCTGTCAGGCGATCAACTGATCGCAAAATCAGCCTTTGGCAAAATGGCTTCCATGACCGGGCATTAAGGCGAGAAGAGGATCTGGTGAATGTTGCTCGTTATGTTGTCGCCAATCCGTTGCGGGCACGACTGGTCGAGAAGCTCGGTGACTATCCCCTGTGGGATGCAATCTGGGTTTGAAAGGGCTTCGCGAGCAGGCTCGCTCCCACAGATTGTGCGCAGGGTGGGAGCGAGCCTGCTCGCGAAGGTCCCAGCGTGGTTTATCGGTCCGGTTCGCAGCCCTTCAGCACCAACCGGATAATGGTTTGGGTTGCCGCTTCGTAGTCGCTGTCTTCAAGCTTGGTCTTGCCGGTGATGGCTGAGATCTGCCAGTCGAAGTCGGCGTAGGTCTGGGTTGCCGCCCAGATGCTGAACATCAGGTGGTGCGGGTCGATGGCGGCAATCTGGCCGCGGTCGATCCAGGTCTGGATGCAGGCGATGTTGTGTTGGGCCTGGGCATTCAACAGCTCTACCTGTTTCTCACTCAAGTGCGGGGCGCCATGCATGATTTCGCTGGCGAACACTTTCGAGGCAAAGGGCAGGTCACGGGAAATCACGATTTTTGAGCGGATGTAATTGCTCAATACCGTATTCGGCTCGCCATCGGCGTTGAACGGCGTCGAAGCCCGCAGGATCGGGTCGATAATGCTTTCAAGCACCTCGCGATAGAGGTTTTCCTTGGATTTGAAGTAGTAGTAGACATTGGGCTTGGGCACGCCGGCCTTGGCCGCGATATCGCTGGTTTTGCTGGCGGCGAAACCCTTGTCAGCGAATTCTTCGCTGGCGGCACGCAAAATCAGTTCTTTGTTACGCTCGCGGATACTGCTCATAAACCCGATATGTCCTTGCCTGCTGGGGCGGTCGGGCATGGTAGCACCGGGCTTGCAAGTGGCTCAAGATTGCCGCTTTGCGCGCGGCACGCGCTATGCTTGTGTGCATTCCATCTCTCAGGACGTTTTTCTATGGCTGGCAGTAGCTTGCTGATGTTGCTCGATGATATCGCCGCCGTGCTCGATGACGTCGCTCTGATGACCAAAGTGGCCGCCAAAAAAACCGCCGGGGTGCTGGGCGATGACCTTGCGCTCAACGCCCAGCAGGTATCGGGCGTGCGTGCCGACCGGGAGTTGCCGGTGGTGTGGGCCGTGGCCAAGGGTTCGTTTCGCAACAAGGCGATTCTGGTACCGGCAGCGCTGGCCATCAGTGCCTTTGCGCCCTGGGCGGTGACGCCGCTGTTGATGGTGGGTGGGGCTTATCTGTGTTTCGAGGGTTTCGAAAAGGTCGCCCACAGTTTCACCCACAGCAAGGCCGATGCCCAGAGCCAGCGCCAGGCCTTGCAGGAGTCGCTGGCCGGTGCTGAAGTCGATCTGGCGGCGTTTGAAAAGGATAAGGTCAAGGGCGCCGTTCGTACGGACTTTATCCTGTCCGCCGAAATCATTGCCATCACCCTGGGCATCGTCTCCGACTCACCGCTGATGCAGCAGGTGGTGGTGTTGTCGGGTATCGCCATCGTGATGACAGTCGGGGTATATGGCGTGGTGGGTGGCATCGTCAAACTCGACGATGGTGGCCTGTACCTGAGCAAGAAGACCGGCGACGGCGCCTGGCCGCGGTTCCAGCGCAGCTTTGGCCGTGGTGTGTTGAGCGCAGCCCCGTACATGATGAAAAGTCTGACCGTGATCGGCACGGCGGCAATGTTCATGGTCGGCGGCGGTATCCTGACCCACGGTGTACCGCCGTTGCATCATTGGGTTGAAGGCGTTGCGCAAGGCAGCACGCAATGGCTGGGTGTGGTGTCGGTGATTGTGCCGACCCTGCTCAACGCCGTGGCCGGCATTATTGCCGGCGCGGTGGTATTGGCCGTGGTGTCTGCCGCGAGCAAGGTCTGGCGGGCCATCAAGTCCTAGGCCGCTATGGCTCGGGGCAGGGTACTGTCCTGCAGCAATCGATAGCCCAGCACCGCGAACAACAGCATGATGCCCCCTGCGGCCAGCGATACGGTAAAGCCGGTCTGGGCGCCGTACGCATCCACCACCCAGCCGCCGAGTACAGCGCCCAGGGCCACACCCATGCCCAGACCGGTGATCATCCAGGTCAGGCCTTCAGTCAGCTTGGCGGGTGGGACAATGTTTTCCACCAGGCCCATGGCGGTGATCAGGGTGGGGGCAAAAAACAGCCCGGCGATCAGCATGCCCACGGCCAGGGTGGCGATGCTGTCGGCCCACAGCAGCGGCACCATGGTGATGGATGTGGCCAGGGCGCCGAGCACAAACAGCCTGGGCAGTGGCATGTTCAACTTGAGCATGCCGAACACCAGCCCGGCAGCGCACGATCCCAAGGCGTACATCGACAATACAATGCTTGCGGCAGCCGGTTGGCCCTGATGCTGGGCAAAGGCCACGCTAACCACATCCACCGTACCCACAATCGTGCCCAGCCCAAGCAGGGCCAACAGCAAAACCACCACGGCGCCCTGGCGTAAAACTGTGCCCTGGTGCTCGCTGCTACGCGGGTGTACCGGTGGTTCGGTGCTGCGTTGCAGCACAAACACGCTGACGCCGATGGCCAGCAGGATGGCTGCCGCCAGTGGTCCGGCCTGGGGGAACAGCGCCACACTCAGGCCCACGGAAATCGGCGGGCCGATAATAAAGCTCACTTCATCGAGTACCGACTCGAATGAAAACGCGGTGTGCAGTTTGGGCGAGCCGCGATACAGCTCGGTCCAGCGTGCCCGCACCATTGCCGACATGCTCGGCATGCAGCCCGACAGGGCGGCGAACACAAACAGCGTCCAGTCCGGCGCGCCAAAATGACTGCACAGCAGCAAGGCCAGCAAGGCGCTGACGCCAATGGCGGTGACACCGGGCAGGATGCGGCTCTGGCCGTAGCGGTCGACCCAGCGTGAAATCTGCGGAGCCAGCAGGGCTGTGGCCAGGGCAAAGGTGGCGGCTACGCCACCGGCCAGCCAATAGGAACCTTGCAGTTGCGCCAGCATGGTGATGATGCCGATGCCGACCATTGAGATCGGCATCCGCGCGATCAGGCCCGCACCGCTGAAAGCCTTGGTGCCGGGGGCGCTGAAAATCTCGCGATAGGGGTTGGCCATACAAGCTCCGGAACAGTGTTGGGGATTGCTTTCGTAGCAGCTGTCGAACGCAGCCTTGGGCAGCTGCTACGGGAATGTGTAAGTGCCGGTAATCACATACGCGGCGTATGTAGAAATATACGCATACACAGCGTATGTCAATTAACATACGTCGCGTATCCAAAAATAAAGGTGAAAGGCATGGCGCCCAAAGCGCGGTCGCAAATGATCGAAGAAACCCGTGGCAAGCTGCTTGAGGCGGCTCGCCTGGCATTCAGTACGGTGGGCTATGCCCGGACATCGATGGACGAATTGACGGCTTCGGTCGGGCTGACGCGTGGCGCGTTGTACCACCATTTTGGCGACAAGAAAGGCTTGTTCAAGGCCGTGGCCCAGCAGATCGATGCCGAGCTGGATGCGCAGCTGGCACAGGTGTTTGAGCAGGCGGACAGCCAGTGGCAAGGGTTTAAGGATCAATGCCGGCTGTATCTGGAGATGGCCCTGCAAGTCGAGGTACAGCGCATTCTGTTGCGCGATGCGCCTTCGGTGCTGGGCTCGCAATATGTGCAGAACACCCAGTCGGTGTGCTGCCTGTCGATGGCGTCGATGTTGCAGGGGCTGATGGACACCGAGGTGATTCAGCGCACCGATCCCGAGGCGCTGGCGCGTCTGATTCAGGGCGGGCTGATGGATGCGTCGTTCTGGATTGCCGAGGCCGACAACCCGCCGCAGCGTCTGGCCGCTGCGCTGGACAGCCTGGACCTGATGCTGCGCGGTTTGCTGCGGGTGCCTGAGCCGCGCTGACGCGGCCCGGGCCCGTGCATCAGAAGTGGTACTTGATCAGCAGGCTGGTGGTGTTCTGATTGGTCTTGAACGCGCCGCTGTCTTCGATGCCGTACTTGTTTTTCCAGTAGTCGTATTCCACACCGACATACAGTTGCTTGGCGCTCCAGCTCAGGGCCTTGCCCAGGTCATATTTAACCTGCGGGTTGAAGTGCAGGTTGGCGTGGTAGGTGCCACGGGAGTTCTCGTCGTTGTCGACCACCCAGTCCATGTAGCCGTCGATCAGCACATCGGAGTTGCCCAGGGGCAGGGTGTAGGACCACACCGGGGTGATCTGCCACACACCTTTGCCGGCGCGGCTGCCTTCCGGGAAGCGTTGGTAGAAGTTCAACTGGAAGTAGTCAAAGCCCGGCACGTTCAGGTCGAAACCCGGACCGATCAGGTAGGCATCGGTATCGCCTTCGCCAAACTCGTAAGTCATGGCCAGCAGCACGTCTTTGATCGGGCCGAATTCAAACTTCTGGTCGAAGATCTTGCCGAACGACAAACGCGGGGTGAATTCACCGTAGTAGGTGTTCGGGCCGACGTTGCCGTCTTTCTTGCCGTTGTAAAAGATACGGTCAAGGAAGAAGAAGTTGTCACCGTACTTCCAGCTGTCAGCATGCTCGAAGGTCATGGTCTGCTGAATTTTTGGATTGACCTGGAAGTCCTTGCCGTACAAGTAAGTCAGGCTGTTGGTTTGCCATTGCAGCAGGTCGCCGGCGACTGCCGGAGCCCCGCCCAGCATGCTCCCCGCAAGCATCAGGCCGGTAAGTGTGCGCTTCATTCGGTTAGCTCCAAAATATAGAAAGTTGTGCAAGTAGTGCGAACGTGGCGCTCTGTTGTGGCGCCTTGGTTCATGGTTTTAAAAGTTGCCTTTACGGTCAGCTTCAGTGCTTTTAGCAAGTTCGGGGCCATACCTGTTTTATAGCCATGAATAAACCCTCGACTGCGCGTTGGCAGTTGAGTGCAGGGGGCGGCAGGCAGGCCGTAAACCTTTGATATAAAGGCAAAAGTTGGCTTTAAAGTCAGCTTTGAAAAACGTCGCGTTTAAGCGGGCGCGCAGGATACGGGCTCTGGCGCGTGCACTCAAGCGCTCTGTTAAAGCCCAGGGCGGGCAATAACAGAGCATGCACAGTCTAGAGCTTAGAAGTGGACTTTGATCAGGGCACTGGCGGTGTTCTGGTTGGTATCAAGACGGCTGCTGCTTTCGATGCCGTACTTGTCCTTCCAGTAGCTGTATTCAATCCCGACATAGAGCTGTTTTTCACCCAGGTTCAGGGCCTTGCCCAGGTCATATTTGATCTGTGGGTTGAAGTGCAGATTGGAGTGGTAGGTGCCGCGTGAGTTCTGGTCGTTGTCCACCACCCAGTCCATATAGCCGTCGATCAACACGTTGGAGCGGCCCAGGGGGATGGTGTAGGAAAACGACGGAGTGATCTGCCAGACCCCGGTGCCAGGGCGTGGGCCCTCGGTATGGCGGCGATAGAAGTTGAGGGTGAAGTAGTTGAAGCCCGGTACCGCCAGATCAAAGCCCGGGCCGATCAGGTAGGCCTCGCTGTCGCCTTCGCCATATTCATAGGTCATGGCCAGCAGCACATCCTTGATCGGGCCATATTCGAATTTGCGGTCGAAGATCTTGCCGAACGACAGGCGCGGGCTGAACTCGCCGTAATAGGTGTGCGGGCCTTTGTTGGGGTCTTCTTTGCCGTTGTAGAAAATACGGTCGACAAACAGGAAGTTGTCGCCGTACTTCCATTTGTCCGCATGTTCGAAAGTGACGGTTTGCTGGATCGACGGGTTGATCGCGAAGTTCTTGCCGTACAGGTAGGTCAGGCTGTTGGTTTGCCATAAAAACAGGTCCCCGGCCATTGTCTGGCTGGCAGCCAAAAGTCCACCTGCGAGCGTGACGCCCCAGTGTTTGCACTTCATGGGTAACTCCCTTTTTTATTGTTTTTGTAAAGCGAGAGCCCCTCTCCCTAGCCCTCTCCCGGAGGGAGAGGGGATTGGTCGTGCGAGCGCTCAGGAACACCACCGATCAGCCCCCTCTCCCTTGGGGAGAGGGTTGGGGTGAGGGTCAGGGCTCAGTGCTGGTGCACATGCCCGCTCATGGCTGCGCGTTCGGAACCGCCCAGCACATTGAACATCAGGTTCAGGCACACCGCGCTGACAGCGGCCATGGCGATACCGCTGTGGGTGATGGGGTCCATCCACAGTGGCAGGTGGGCGAAAAACTCAGGACGCACCACCGGGATCAGGCCCATGCCGATGCTCACGGCCACCAGCAACTGATTGCGGCGGTCGGCGATGTCGGCTTCCTGGAGGATCTTGATCCCGGTTGCCGCGACCATGCCGAACATGGCAATGGCGGCGCCACCCAACACTGCAGGCGGAATCGAGGCCACCAGGTACGCCGCTTTCGGCAGCAGGCTGAGGGTGATCAGGAAGATACCGGCCATGATGGTTACCGAGCGGCAACGCACGCCGGTCATTTGCACCAGGCCAATGTTCTGGGCGAAGGAGGAGTGGGTGAAGGTGTTGAAAAAACCGGCGATAAAAGAAGCGCCTGCGTCACACAGCAAACCGCGACGCAGCATGCGCGGGGTGACTTCCTGATCGGTGATTTTGCCCAGCGCCAGGAACATCCCGGTGGACTCGACAAAAATGATCACCACCACCAGGCACATCGAAAGAATCGGTGCCAAATGAAACTCCGGCATGCCGAAGTGCAAGGGGGTGACAACCTGGAACCACGGCGTATTGTCCAGCCCGGAGAGGTCGACCATGCCGATGGCGCCTGACAGCACATAGCCCAGGGCCATGCCGATCAAGACCGACACATTGACCCAGAAGCCGCGCATAAAGCGGTTGATCAGCAGGATGGTGCCCAGCACCAGAGCCGCGATGGCCAGGTACACCGGCGAGCCGAATTGCGCCGCAGCACTGCCGCCACCGGCCCAGTTGACCGCAACGGGGAACAGCGACAGGCCGATCGAAGTGATGACAGTACCGGTGACCAGGGGAGGAAAGAAGCGCACCACCTTGGACATAAATGGCGCAATGATCATTCCGAAAAAGCCCGCGGCGATGGTCGCACCGAAGATCCCGGTCAAGCCGATACCCGGCATCCCGGCCATTGCCACCATGCTGCCAACGGCGGCAAAGCTGGCACCCATCATGACCGGCATGCGAATACCCATGGGGCCGATACCCATCGACTGCACGATGGTCGCGACACCCGCCACCAGCAGGTCGGCGTTGATCAGAAACGCGATCTCTTCACGACTCAGGCCTGCAGCCTGTCCGATGATCAGCGGCACGGCCACGGCGCCGCCATACATCAGCAGCACATGCTGCAAACCGACCAGGATCAGTTGCAGCATGGGTAGCCGCGCCAGCGGGGGCGGGGCGGTCACGGCGGGTATGCGCGGTTCGGTTAAATCGGACATGCAACACCTCGGTCATTTTTATTGTTGTGAGCTAGTGGTGTGTTCTTGCGGCCGCAGCGGGGCTGCGACCGCAAAGGCGGTGCGTCAGTTGGTCCGTGCCCCTGCATTGATCCAGGCGCCGACCAGGTCGCGCTCCTGTTGCGTCATTTGCGTGATGTTGCCCAGCGGCATGATCGGCGTGACAACGGCCTGAGCCTGAATGCGCGGGGCCATCAGCTGGATCTGTTGCGCGGTGTCGAACATCACGCCTGCCGGAGCCGCACTGAACAACGGGCTGCTGGGGGTGGCGGAATGACAGACCGTGCAGCGCTCCTGGATCACCTTGTGGACTTGTTCAAAATCGACGGTGGCCACTGGCGCTGCCGCGGGTGCCTGTGCCGGTGCCGCTGGCGGAGCATCTGCAGCCTTGACGCCGCCCAGGGCGGTTTCCGGCAGCGGTTGGTACTTGATCACCTTGGCGGTTTCTGGCGCTGTCGACACAGGCTTTGGACCGGTAACGTAAGCCAGGCAAATCATGCCCAGGGCTGCGACCGGCAGGGTCCAGGCATATTTGTGGCTGTCGTGGCGGGTGTTGAAGTAGTGACGTACCAGCACTGCCAGCACCGCAATCCCGGCCAGGATCAACCAGTTGTACTGGCTGCCATAGGTGCTCGGGAAGTGGTTGCTGATCATGATGAACAGCACCGGCAAGGTGAAGTAGTTGTTGTGTCGCGAACGCAGCAGGCCTTTGGCCGGCAGTGCCGGGTCAGGGCTGCGGCCTTCCTTGATCGCGGCTACCAGGGCACGTTGTGCCGGCATGATGGTGCGGAATACGTTACCGACCATGATGGTGCCGATAATGGCGCCCACGTGCAGGTAGGCACCGCGCCCGCTGAACACTTTGCTCAGGCCGAACGCTGCTGCAACCAGCAGCACAAACAGGACGAAACCGAGCAACGCCGGGCGTTTGCCCAGGGCGGAGTCGCACAGAAAGTCGTAAACGAACCAGCCGGCAATCAGCGAGCCGATACCGATGGCTACCGCTTCAGGGCCGCTCATGCTGCTGCCTGGAGCAATCAGGTACAGCGCGGGGTTGAAGTAGAACACCAGACAGAGCAGGGCGATGCCCGACATCCAGGTGAAATAGGCTTCCCATTTAAACCAGTGCAGGTTTTCCGGCATGGTGGGTGGGGCCAGCTTGTACTTTTCCAGGTGGTAAATACCGCCGCCGTGAATCGCCCATAGATCGCCAGCAAGGCCATCCTTGGGGTTGGCCCGGTTAAGGTTGTTCTCCAGCCAGACGAAATAAAACGACGCGCCAATCCAGGCCACACCGGTAATCATATGAATCCAGCGCACGCTCAGATTCAGCCATTCCATTAGATGTGCTTCCACAGTCTTTACCTCTTGCCCGTCACTCTTTTGTGAGTGTTGGACCTTCTCTTATTGGTGGGGGGCGAGGAACAGCAACTGATCCTCTTTAAAGAAATGCTCATCGCAGTTATTGCCGCTGCCACTGCGATCAACCACCAGGAAGTCATCCCGCTTTTCGATCGTCAGCACCGGGTGGTGCCAGACGCCGCGATGGTAATTGATGCCCTGCCTGCCATTACTGACAAAGGCGCGGACCAGGTCCGATACAGGTTCATCGCCAACGGGCGCGACCACGATCAGAAAGGGGTTGCCGAGCAGCGGTATAAAAGCCTGGCTGCCCAGCGGATGGCGCTCCAGCATGCGTACGGTAAATGGCATGTCCTGCGCCTCGGCGCGGAAAATGCTGATGATCGCCTTGTCCTCTGGCGTAGCCGTTTCGACCTCGGCCAGACGGTGAAAGCGCATGGTCGAACCGTTATTGATCATGAAGTGGTCGCTGCCATCGGTTTCAATCACGTCACCGAAAGGGGCGAAGGCTTCTTTGGTCAGAGGTTCAATCATCAATGTGCGCATGGTGGTCTTCTTATTCGGGTTTCTGTGGTGTCAGTTTTGTCGCTATCGCGGGTAACCCCGCTCCCACAGAATGAATACATTTCAAATGTGGGAGCGAACTTGCCCGCGCTGGGTGCAGCGCTTATTTGGCGACTTTGCCCAATACGCGGATGCGGCTTACACCACCATCCGGGAACAGGTTGAGGCGAATGTGGGTGATCGGGCCGAGGTTTTTCAGTTGCTCGCTGTAGGTGTGTTCAGCGTGCATTTCCATTTTTTGGCTCGGCAGCAGTTCACGCCAGAACAGCGACTGGGTTTCGATCTGGCTGTCGGTACCGCCCTTGACGTACGCGCCCTGGATCGAGCAGCTGTCCGGGTAGTTGCCCTTGAAGTGCAGGGTGTCGACGATGATTTTTTCGATCTCGCCCGGGTGGCCCAGCGCGACGATGACCCAGTCATTGCCCGGGGTACGACGACGTGCGGTTTCCCAGCCATCGCCCATATTGATGCCGCGGCCAGGGTTGAGGATGTTGCTCATGCGTCCGAAGTGTTCGTCGGAGCAGGCGAGGGCGCGGCCACCGTTGAGAGCTGCGGCCAGATCGACCTGCTCGTTGTCGCCTACTGCCGACCAGTCACGGAACGGCACGCCGTACACGCGCAGACGCGCTACGCCGCCATCCGGGAAAATGTTGAAGCGCAGGTGGCTGAAGGCCTGGTCATTGTTGATTTCGTGGTAGTGATGGCTGTTGCCCTGCAGCTCGACGGCCGACAGTACTTCCACCCACTGGGTGTTTTCATTCGGTTCGCCCGAGGCCAGGAAGCAGGCTTCCAGCGAGGCCGATGGTGGAAAGTTGCCGGTGAAGAATGAAGTGTCGATGTCCACACCCTTGATCGAGCCCGGAACGCCAAGACGGATGACGGCACTGTCATAGCCTTCGAAGCGCTTGCGGCGGGACTCCCAGCCGTCCATCCACTTGCCGTTGTCATCGAAAACGCCCTCCTTCCATACGGCCGGGGTCGGCTGGAACATGCGGTTGGCGTCGGCAAACCAGTCATCGGTTACCGAAACGATTTTGGTGCCCAGGCGGGCATCGGCCAGGTTGACGAACTTCTCGAAAGGTACGGCGTAAGCTTTCATTCTTCTTGTCTGCCTTTAAATGAGTGGCTGGAGATGCGTCATCGGCGGGTGCCGGTTCGGCTTAGAGCTGGAGTAATCGGAACAGGGCGATCTTGTTGATTTCTGCCAACGCGCACTTGAACTCGACGTCTGCCGGGTTATGGATGCG
Source organism: Pseudomonas bubulae (assembly GCF_900618535.1). GTDB lineage: Bacteria > Pseudomonadota > Gammaproteobacteria > Pseudomonadales > Pseudomonadaceae > Aquipseudomonas > Aquipseudomonas bubulae. The sequence continues at coordinate 160,167 of NZ_UYJA01000006.1, forward strand.
GGTTTCGAACGCGGCGAGGATCTGGTGCCGGTCGCTGCCTTTTACCGCCATGATGAAGGGAAACTTGAACTTGGCTTTGTAGGCCTCGTTCAGCTCGGTGAAGCGTTGAAACTCTTCGGCCGTGCATTGGTGAATACCGGCGCCAGCCTGTTCATTGGTGCTGGCTTCGGTCAGTTGGCCCTGGACGGCTGCTTTGCCGGCCAGGTCCGGGTGAGCGTTGATCAATGCCAGCTGGCTGGCGTGATCGGCGCTCAACAAAATGTCACTCATGCGCTGGTGCAGGGTTTCGATCTGGTCGACGCTGCTGTCCAGGCCCAGGTCGTAGGCCTTTTCGGCAACCCAGGGCGAGTGTTCGTAGATATCGGCAAAAGCCGCCACGAAGGCTTCACGGCTCAGTTGTGAAGGCTTGAGGGTCTTGAAGGCGCTCATTTGGCGGTCTCGGCAACAAAAGGGTGGGTGGCGTGCCAGTGGCGGGCAATGTCCACGCGGCGGGTGAACCAGACCTGTTCGTGGCCCTTGGCGTACTCAATGAAACGCTTGAGGGCGGCGAGGCGCGCAGGGCGGCCAATGAGGCGGCAATGCAGGCCGATGGAAAGCATCTTCGGCGACTCTGCGCCTTCGGCGTACAGCACATCGAAAGCATCCTTGAGGTACTGGAAAAATTGCTCGCCGGTGTTGAAACCCTGCACCTGGGTAAAGCGCATGTCATTGGTATCCAGGGTATAGGGGATCACCAGATGCGGTTTGCCGGTGGGATTGTTGGGTTCCCAGTAGGGCAGGTCGTCGTCATAGGTATCGCAGTCGTACAAAAAACCGCCTTCTTCCATCACCAGGCGCCGGGTATTGGGACCGGTGCGGCCGGTGTACCAGCCCAGCGGGCGTTCGCCGCTGATTTCGGTGAGGATGCGGATGGCTTCGAGCATGTGTTCACGCTCTTGCGCTTCATCCATGTACTGGTAGTCGATCCAGCGATAACCGTGGCTGCAGATCTCATGCCCGGCCTCGACCATGGCGCGGATCACATCCGGATGGCGCTGGGCGGCCATTGCCACGGCAAACACCGTGAGCGGAATATCGAACTCGCGAAACAGCTTGAGGATGCGCCACACGCCTGCACGGCTGCCGTACTCGTACAGCGACTCCATGCTCATGTTGCGCTCGCCCTGCAACGGTTGGGCTGAGACCATTTCCGACAGGAAGGCTTCAGACTCCTTGTCACCGTGCAGGATGTTGCGCTCGCCGCCTTCTTCGTAATTGAGAACAAAAGACAGGGCGATGCGGGCGTTGCCCGGCCAATGCGGATGTGGAGGGTTTGGACCGTAACCAATCAGGTCGCGTGGGTAGTCAGCGCTCACTGCAGTCTTCCTTATTGTTCGTGGTAACAGTCGATTGGCCAGACCTGGCGTCACTGCGATGAGCTGATTGTATACAACTTTACATTTTATTTGTAACCCTGATTTTTGCTATTTCTACCACGATTTGTACAGAAAGAGTACTTGCAAGAAACCTGCCTGATTGGTCAGTTTATGGGCGAAAGGTCTCTGAGCACTGCGGCTTTGACGATTAATGCCGTGCAGGCCCCGTAGCGTCGGGGGATGCGCAGATTGTCATTTTTAATTGTGTACAATTTTTTTGATAAATGTCTTAATCGTTTCTTCGCCGAGCCTTTTGGTGCGCCAAAAGAGGGCGGCAGCCGTTTTTTTCACGACTCGGGAGGTCGCACAATCAATGGGACGTTTGACTACGCACGTTTTGGATGCCGCACACGGCTGCCCGGGCAGCTCGATCAAGGTCGAGCTGTATCGGGTTGAAGGTTCGGGGCTGGAGTTGGTCGCTACAGCCCTGACCAACAGCGATGGCCGTTGCGACGCGCCGTTGCTGGAGGGGGAGGCCTACCGTTCCGGGGTTTACCAGGTGCAGTTCAGTGCCGGTGATTACTACCGCGCACGGGGTGTGAAATTGCCGGAGCCGGCGTTTCTGGATGTGGTGGTACTGCGTTTCGGGATCAGCGCCGAGCAGGATCACTACCATGTACCGCTACTGATTTCGCCGTACAGCTACTCGACCTATCGCGGTAGCTAATCGTTTTCGATCTGCGCATGTGGTTATTTGCCCGCTCACACTGCGGGCTTTTTTTTGCCTGTCTAAATGCCATGTCCGTAGCAGCTGCCGAAGGAACGAGGCTGCGTTCGGCGGCGTAGCCGTCGTAGAACCTGAATCCGCTGTCCATCAGATAAATCGCGAACTCAGGTCTTACGATTGCTTCGCAATCGAACGCAGCCTCGTTCCTTCGGCAGCTGCTACGGGCTTGTGTGCAATCAGCGGCTCAACAACGACGCTGTGCCTGCCACGCTGAACAGCCCGGCACTGACCCGGTTGAACCAGCTCTGGCCCTTGCCGCTGCGCAGGTACCCCGCCGCACCGTGGGCACCCAGGCCGTAGGCCAGCTTGCACAGCAGGTCGAGCACGGTCCAGGTGGCGATCATCACCAGTAACTGGTTGAGGAACGGTAGATCGGGGTTGAGAAACTGCGGCAAAAAGGCAGCAAAGAACAGAATGTCCTTAGGATTGCTGGCCCCCAGCACGAACGCGCGCCCAAACAGGGCGCTAAAGCGCGGTATTGGTGCGGCTTCGGGCACATTGGTGACGGTGGCCGGCTGGCGCGATTGTTTCCAGCTTTGCCAGGCCAGGTAAAACAGGTACAGCGCGCCCACGATCTTCAGGGCGCTGAAGAGTTTTTCCGAGGCCAGCAGCAAGGCGCCCAAACCCAGTGCCGAAGCGCTGAGCAGGCAGATCGAGGCAAATACACCTCCCAGAAAAGCCGGGTACGAACGGCGCAAGCCGTAGTTCAGACTGTTGCTGATCATCAATAACGACAGCGGCCCTGGAATCAGGATTACCACCAATGCCGCGCTGCTGAACAGCAGCCAGGTTTCCAGACTCATCACTTCCTCCCAAACAACAAAGGCCCCGCGTCATTGCGGGGCCGATTAATACCGCCCGGTTTACAGGTAAATAAACTTGGCGATGAAAATAGCGCAGAGCACCCACAGGCTGACGGAAATTTCCCGGTATTTGCCGGTGCCTGCCTTGAGTGCGACAAAGCTGATAAAGCCCAGGGCAATCCCGTCGGCGACCGAGAAGGTCAAAGGCATCATGATCACGGTCACTATGGCCGGGATGCAGTCAGTGGGTTCGTCCCAGTTGATGTGCTGCATGCCGCCCATCATCAGCATGGCCACATAAATCAGAGCGCCTGCCGTGGCGTAAGCGGGGATCATGCCAGCCAGAGGGGCAAAGAACATGGCGGCCACAAACAACACGCCCACGGTGACGGCAGTAAGCCCGGTACGCCCGCCTGCCGCAACGCCTGCGGCGCTTTCCACGTAGCTGGTCACGGGTGGCACGCCGACCACGGCACCGAACACGCTGGAGGCGCTGTCGGCCTTGAGGGCCCGGGACAGGTTTTCGATCCTGCCATCGGCCTTCACCAGCCCGGCACGCTGGGCCACGCCCATCAGGGTGCCGGCCGTATCGAACATGTGTACAAACAGAAAGGCCAGCACCACGCTGATCATGCTGATGTTGAAAACGCCCTTGAGGTCCATGGCCATCCAGGTCGGTGCAAGGCTTGGCGGTGCCGACATGATGCCGTTGTAATGCACCAGGTCCAGGCCCCAGCCGGCGAGGGTCACGGCGATAATGCTGATCAGGATGGCGCCGAAGACGCGGTGATAGCTCAGAATCGCAATCATCAAAAAGCACACCGCTGCCAGCAGCGGGGCAGGATCGCGCAATGAACCGAGCTTGATCAGGGTGGCCGGGCTGTCGACGATAATGCCCGAGGTTTTCAGGCCGATAATCCCCAGGAACAACCCCACCCCGGCACCCATCGCGTACCGCAAGCTGACGGGAATGCTGTTGAGCAGCCATTCACGCACCCGCGACAGGGTCAGAATCAGGAACAGCACACCGGAGACAAACACGGCACCCAATGCTGTTTCCCAGCTGTAACCCATGGTTCCGACCACGGTGTAAGTAAAAAACGCATTCAGTCCCATACCTGGCGCCAGGCCTACTGGCCAGTTGGCGTAAAGCCCCATCAACAGGCTGCCGAGAGCGGCGGCAATGCAGGTGGCGACGAAGGCTGCACCATGATCGATCCCAGCATCGGCCATGATGTTGGGGTTGACGAAGATGATGTAGGCCATGGTGATGAAGGTGGTCAGCCCGGCAATCAGCTCGGTTTTGACCGTGGTGCCATGCAGTGACAGTTTGAACAGGCGTTCCAGCCAGCTGCGGGCGGCGGGCGTGGCAAGTTCGACAACGGGTATTTCTGACTTTTGGCTGTCCACGGTGATTTCCTCAGGCTTTTATTATTTTTAAGGGCACTGGGTGTGGCGGGAGATGTTTTTCTGACTTTCGGGTCAGAAACGCAGGCGAAGTGAATTATGCTTTTGTATACAAAAAAAGCAAATAATGTTTTTCAGATTGTGATCAGAAAGTGATGGGTGGGTGTCTGTTTTCTGTGGGAGCGAGTTTGCTCGCGATTGGATCGCTGCGGTACAACTGGAGTACTGCGGCGCCTGCATCGCGGGCAAGCCCGCTCACAGAACAAGCCACCTTCCACAGGAACCCTGCTCTAGAGCTGGCGGCTTTGTCCCAGGGCATGATTGACCGCCAGCCAGCCATTCACCGCGTCTTCACCTGCCTGAGCAAATACCCTTTGCAGCAGCTTGACCTGTTCGCGGCGCAGGCTCTTTTCGAAGGCCACACCGTCGGCAGTCAGTTCCAGCAGGCGTTTGCGCTTGTCGGTCTCGGGCGCGACGCTGCGCACCAGGGCCATCTCGATCAACTGGCGTAATGGCGTATTCAGGGCCTGCTTGCTCACGCCCAGTAAGGTCAGCAGTTCCTTGACGCTGACACCGGGGTGGTGGGCGATAAAAAAAACAATACGCTGATGCACCCGACTCAGCCCACGACGTGCCAGCATTTCATCCGCTTTGGCGGTAAATGCTTGATAGCCAAAGAAGAAGGCTTCCATGGCGGCGCGCTGAGTGGTCGGATTTTTAAGGTCAAGCATATTGACGTATCTAGGGTTCGCGGCGTAGTTTCGGTCAAACAGTTTGACTTATTTCCAATTACTTCCGCTACCGGTGATCTGTATGGCCTTCTCCGAACGTGTTTCCCGCCTGAAAAGCTCCTTGATTCGTGAAATTCTGGCTGCGGCCCAACGTCCGGAAGTCATGTCTTTCGCTGGCGGGCTACCGGCCGAGGCCATGCTGCCCAAGGTCGACTGGACCGATATGCCTGCCTCGATGGGTCAATACGGCATGAGCGAAGGTGAGCCGGCACTGCGTGAAGTACTTGCTGCAGAGGCTCGCGCACTGGGGGTTGATTGCGACGCCAGCCAGGTGATGGTGTTGAGCGGTTCGCAGCAGGCGCTTGATCTGGCAGCCAAGCTGTATATCGACAAGGGCACCGAAATCATGCTCGAAGCACCGACCTACCTGGCGGCGCTGCAAATCTTCCAATTGTTCGGTGCCGAATGCCTGACGTTTCCGCTGCAAGCTGATGGCCCTGATCTGGCTGCGTTGCGCGTGCAGCTGGAAAAACACAGCCCGGCGTTCATCTACTTGATCCCGACGTTCCAGAATCCGTCTGCTGTGCGTTACAGCGAAACCAAGCGCGACGCGGTTGCTGCCTTGCTCGACGAGTTCGGCGTGACCCTGATCGAAGACGAGCCGTACCGCGAGCTGAACTTCGACGGCGGCAGCGCCACACCGATTGTCAGCCGCCTGAAAAAAGCCAGCTGGATCTATACCGGCACGGTGTCCAAGACCCTGTTGCCTGGTCTGCGCGTCGGTTTCCTGATTGCCAGCCCTGACCTGTATCCGCACTTGCTGCGCCTTAAGCAATCGGCTGACCTGCACACCAACCGCGTTGGCCAGTGGCAAGCCTTGCAGTGGATCGGCACCGAGAAAATGAGTAATCACCTGGCCGAACTGCGTGATTTCTACCGCGTGCGCCGTGACGGTTTTCAGCTGGCGCTGGAAGAGCATTTCTCGGATCTGGCTGACTGGCATGTGCCCCAGGGCGGTTTGTTCTTCTGGCTGACCCTCAAGCAACCGTTCGATACCCGCACTTTGCTCAAGCCTGCGCTGGAACAGAACGTGGCCTTTATGCCTGGCGAGCCGTTCTTCGCCAACCCGGACCAGAACGTGGGCAGCCTGCGCCTGAACTTCAGCCACATCGATCCGGCACGTCTGCATGAGGGCCTCAAGCGTCTGGCCAACGTGATTCGTCAGGCCCAGGCTGCCCAGGCGGCCTGAAGGAGGCGCAATGCTCAAGGTTTATGGCGATTACAACTCGGGCAACTGCTACAAGATCAAGCTGATGCTGCATTTGCTGGGGCTTGAGTATCAGTGGTTTGCCGTGGACATTCTCAAGGGTGAAACCGAGACCCCGGAGTTTCTGGCGAAAAACCCCAACGGTAAAGTGCCGGTGCTGGAGCTGGAAGACGGTACGTGCCTGTGGGAGTCCAACGCGATTCTCAACTACCTGGCCGACGGCAGCGAGTTTTTGCCGACCGAACCGCGTTTGCGCACGCAAGTGCTGCAATGGCAGTTTTTCGAGCAGTACAGTCATGAGCCGTATATTGCGGTGGCGCGCTTTATCCAGTTTTACCTGGGGCTACCCGAAGAGCGCCTTGAGGAATACCGCAAGCTGCAAAAGCGTGGCTACAAGGCGCTGGACGTGATGGAGCAACAGCTCACGCGCACGCCGTATCTGGTGGGTGAGCAATACTCGATCGCCGACGTGACGCTGTATGCCTATACCCATGTGGCCCATCAGGGCGGGTTTGACCTGAGCGGCTACCCGGGTATTCAGGCGTGGCTGGCGCGGGTGGCCAGCCATCCGCGGCATGTGGGAATGCTCGATTGAGCAAATCGCCCCTTTAAAAAAACCGGCCAAGTGCCGGTTTTTTTGTGCGCGCATTCTGTAGCCGCTGACGAGGTCTGAAGGAAACTTCAACTGTGGGAGCGAGCCTGCTCGCGAAGGTCGTTCGCGAGCAGGCTCGCTCCCACAGAGAGGGTAGACCGGGGGATGGCCTTAAACGTTGGCAAAGCGCTGGTTCAGGTAGTCAATGATCACCTTGGACTCATACATCCAGGTGGTTTTGCCGCCTTCTTCGATGCGCAGGCAAGGCACTTTGATCTTGCCCCCTTGCTCCAGCAGGGTCTGGCGATCCTGCTCGTTGTTCTTCGCGTCACGCAGGGCCACTGGCACATTCAGGCGGCGCAGGGTGCGGCGCGTTTTTACACAGAAAGGGCAGGCGTGGAACTGAAACAGGGTCAGGCCCTTGGCAGCCTGGTCGACCTGCGCCTGAGCGGCGGCAGGGCGCTGCTTTTTGCTTGGACGTGTCACGAAATCGCCAGCGATGATGAGCTGACCCAGGCCTACGCGAAGCGCTTTGATAAACACAGTAAAAGCCTCATGGGCAAATTAAGAAGGGACGCAGCTTACCTGAAATTGTGCAGGCGAAAAAAAACCGGCGATAAACGCCGGTTTTTTCTGTGCCGCAGTTACTTGATCAGGCTGAGAAACTCGCTGCGCGTGGCGGCGTTTTCGCGGAACTCACCCAGCATCACCGAAGTGATCATCGACGAGTTCTGCTTCTCGACACCGCGCATCATCATGCACATGTGCTTGGCCTCGATCACAACGGCCACGCCCAGGGCGCCGGTGACTTGCATCACGGCGTCGGCGATCTGGCGACTGAGATTTTCCTGGATCTGCAGGCGACGGGCATACATGTCGACAATACGCGCCACTTTCGACAGGCCCAGCACTTTGCCGCTCGGAATGTAGGCGACATGGGCCTTGCCGATAAACGGCAGCAGGTGGTGTTCGCACAGCGAGTACAACTCGATGTCCTTGACCAGCACCATTTCGCTGTTGTCTGAGCTGAACAAGGCACCGTTGGTGACTTCTTCCAGGGTTTGTTCATAGCCGCGGCAAAGGTACTGCATGGCCTTGGCGGCACGCTTTGGCGTATCCAGCAGGCCTTCACGGGAAACGTCTTCGCCGAGTTGACCGAGGATCGCGGTGTAGTTTTGTTCCAGGGACATTAATCTACCTGTGGGATTTTTCGCAAAGAGTAAGGGTACGGGGGCTGACACGACGCTGCAAGCGTGATGACACGCTGTTACTCGTCACGCCCCTCCATCATGGTGCGCTTGAGCATCACATAGACCGCGCCGGCGCCGCCATGCCTGGCCTGGCAGGAGCAGAAGCCCAGTACCTGTGAGTGCTGGCGCAGCCAGGTGTTGACGTGGCTTTTGATCATCGGGCGCTTGCCGTCCAGACGCACGGCCTTGCCGTGGGTAACGCGCACGCAACGTACTTCAAGGCGCACGGCTTCACCGAGGAATTCCCAAAGGGTTTCGCGGGCCTTTTCAACGGTCATGCCGTGCAGGTCAAGGCTGCCTTCAAAGGCGATCTGCCCCAGCTTGAGCTTGCGCATCTGGCTTTCCTGCACGCCGTCACGGGCCCAGCTCAGCTGGTCCTCGGGGCCAACATCAATCACAAACTGGTCTGACAGGCCGTCGATGATGGTCGCGTTGGTGCGCACAATGGCGTTCTGGCGCAACTTGGCCAGCTGCGCACGGTCAGCCTTGGGTTTGCCGGTGTCGGCACGATCATGCTTGATCGGTTTGACACCGCGAATCTCGTTTTTGAACAGGGAAAAATCGTCGTCTTGCATGTCAGCCTCCGCGAAGGGCTGCCAGTTTACCCAAGTCGACGACAATCGGGCGGCGGATATGCGTCAGTCGTGTTTTTTCATCAGGTGCGGGGCCATGTTCAGGCCAAATGGCTTGCGCATCAGGCGCCGGCGTCGACGCCACATCCATACCCCTAGCCAGCACACCAACAGGCCGGACACCAACACCAGTGTTGCACCTGCGGGGCTGGCATTGAGCTCGCCCAGTGCCGTTGGATGGCCAATCAGGCTGGCGGCACCCGCCAACAGCAACAGCATGCCAAGCAGTGCCAGCAGCGCTGCAAACATCAGTACCAGGCGCGAGCGCCAGTCGCGATGAGCCTTGGGGCGCAAACGCCGAGCATCAAAACCATCGGAGATCTTCATTCCGATCTTTCCTTAAAGGGTATCGGCCCTTCGACAGGGACTTCGTCAGGTTGTTCCTGAGTGTAGTGAAATAGGAAAGCGCCCGCAGGCTGGAGCTGGTCCGGGATGGGCGGTTGCAGGGGCCGCCCGTCAACGTCCGGTTCAGATCAAATCAGGTTTTGGGTCAACGTCAGGGTGGCAAAGTTGTCGTTCATGATGGCCATTTCGGCTTTTTGCACTTGCTCGGCGCTGATAATGCCGTCCGCGGTCGGCAGGTCGCGGGTGGCGCAGGCGTCTTCCACCAGGGTGCAGCGCAAGCCGTAGTCCTTGGCCGCACGCACGGTAGTGCTGACGCTGGAGTGGCTCATGAAGCCGCAGACGATCACATCCAGCGAGCCGAGGTTTTCCAGGGCCTTTTGCAGCCCGGTGTCGTTGAATGCGTTGGGCATGCGCTTCTCGATAATCTGCTCATCACCCTGTGGTTCCAGGCCCTTGATGAAGGCGCCACGCTCGCCCTGAGGGTCGAACATACCGCCAACGGTGCCCAGGTGACGGATATGGATGACCGGGCGCTTTGCCTTGCGGGCAGCTTCAAGCAGACGGGCAATGTTGGCGGTGGCCGCGTCCATGCCGGAAAGGGCCAATGGCCCGCTCAAGTACTCATTTTGCGCATCGATGATCAGCAGGCTGGCGTTGCTCAGATTGGCTGCGGCATAGCCACGTCCTGTGAGTTGAAACATCGTCTTTAAAGCGGGCATTCGGGGGCTCCTTTGAATGGGGCTTTTGCGACATTCTCCACTGGCGGAGCGTTTATGTGAATGACTAGTCGTGCAGGCCTTGTGGTTGCTGGCCTGTAGCGATGTCAAGCAAATATGTTGTAGCCATAAAATGTACAAAATGGAGCGATTTCAGTTTTTTATTGTACACGGTCTTACTTTTTGAAACGCCGTCACGTGTAGTCGTCCGGCTCACCTTTGGCGCGTTGGAGTTTGGCTGTTAGAATCGCCAATCGATTTTGAGGAGTAAGACCATTGATCACTTCCCGCCTGCGCACTTTGCGCGACCATATTCGCTGGGCCGTTAGCCACTTTCATGGGGAAGAGTTGTTCTTTGGTCATGGTACCGACAATGCCTGGGACGAAGCCCGTCAATTGGTGTTGGGTGCGCTGAACCTGCCGTGGGAAATTGCCGATAGTTATCTCGACTGCCGCCTTGAAGACGATGAGCTGGTGAACCTGCAGCATCTGCTCAAGCGCCGTATCGAAGAACGCGTGCCCACGGCCTATCTGTTGGGTGAGGCCTGGTTCTGCGGCATGTCGTTTATCGTTGATGAGCGCGTGCTGATCCCGCGTTCGCCGATTGGCGAGTTGATCGAAAAACGTTTTGAGCCGTGGCTGGCTGCCGAGCCCGCGCGCATTCTTGACCTGTGTACCGGTTCGGGCTGTATCGGCATTGCCTGTGCCTATGAGTTCCAGAGCGCTGAAGTGGTGCTGGCCGACCTGTCCTTCGAGGCCCTTGAAGTGGCCAACCAGAACATCGAGCGCCACGGTGTCGACGCACGGGTTTACACCGTGCAGGGCGACGGCTTTGATGGCTTGCCGGGGCAGCGTTTCGACCTGATTGTGTCCAACCCGCCGTATGTGGATGCCGAAGATTTCGCCGACATGCCGGCCGAGTATCAGCACGAGCCGGAATTGGGGCTGGCCTGCGGTGACGACGGCCTGAACCTGGTACGCCGGATGCTGGCCGAAGCGGCTGATCATCTGACCGAAAAAGGCTTGCTGATCGTTGAGGTAGGCAACAGCCAGATACACGTTGAGTCGCTGTACCCGGAAGTCGACTTCGCCTGGCTTGATTTTGAGCGCGGGGGGCACGGTGTATTCATGTTGACCGCCGAACAGTGCCGTGCCCATCAGGGGCTGTTTGCTTCTCGAATCTGATCAGGCAAGAGCATTACAAACGCTGCAATACCTCTTCGCTTTTTGTTCGTCCGCAACTCGATACATTCGACAACGGCTGGGCATCAAGCGAAGCGGTTTTGGCACGCATCTCCCTGAAGTGGCTGCCTGCTTGATGCCCGTATTGGTTTGTATACGAGGATCAAAGCATGACACAAGCGTCCCGGTTTCCTTTGGCTCCCAGCGACACTGATCTCGACACGCGCGCCCGATGCCTCCTTGAGGGCTTGACCCTGCGCGAAAAAATCGGGCAGAAGTTGCTCGTGGCCTTTCGTTATTGGTGTCCTGACGACCAGCCAGCGTGCACCCTGAGTACCACCCGGTTCAATTCCGCCATGGGCGATGCCCTGCGTAACAACGCCATTGGCGGGGTGATTTTGTTTGGTAACAATTTGAGTTCGCTTGAGCAGGGCAGAACCCTTCTGGATGATCTGCGCGCTGTGCCCCCGGTCGCGGGTGAACTCGGCCTGTTGCTGGGGGTGGACGAGGAGGGGGGGTCAGTGTTTCGCCTGCCGCGCAGGGCGGCCACGGTTTTCCCGGGCAACATGGCATTGGCTGCGGCCTGGCACGGCGGTGGTGACGAGCGGATGGCTTATGACCAGGGTGTGGTGTTGGCCGCCGAGATTGCGGCTCTGGGGTTTAACTTGAATTTTGCCCCGGTGGTGGACGTCAACAGCAACCCGTTCAACCCCGTCATCAATGTGCGCGCTTTTGGTGATGATGTACGCACGGTTAGCCTGTTGGCCCGACGCATGATGCAAGGTATGGCTGCACAGGGCGTGATCGCGGCGTACAAGCATTTCCCGGGGCATGGGGATACGGAAACGGACTCGCATATCGGGCTGCCGGTGGTGAACAAGTCCCGTGAAGATGCCTGGGCAATTGATCTGGCGCCCTATCGTTTGGCCATTGAAGCGGGTGAAGCGCCAGAAATGGTCATGACCGCCCATATTCAATATCCTGCGCTCGATAGCACCCTGGTTCAGACGCGCACCGGTGAACCGATTATTGCACCTGCGACCATGTCGCGGAAAATTCAGCACAATATTCTACGGGGTGAGCTTGGCTTTCAGGGCGTGAGCATCACGGATGCGATGGATATGAAGGCCATTGCCGGTTTTTTCGGTCAGGCCGACGCCGTGATAAAGGCTTTTCAGGCGGATGTGGATATCGCCCTGATGCCCATTGAATTTCGTACCGCTCGCCAGGCCGGGCTCCTGTCCGGGTTGGTTGATCAGGTGGTAGCGGCTGTCGAGGCGGGCGATATTGATCGACAGGAACTGGATCAGTCGGTATTGCGGATTGTGCGAATGAAGTTGCGCAACGGGATTACCGCCGAGCAGGGCGCCAGGCCTCGACCTGAGTTGAATATAATTGGCAGCCCGGCACATCGTGCGCTCGAGCAACGTATTACCGCGCAATCCATTACATTGATTCGTAATCAGTGCGCCGCGTTGCCTCTGAAGAACCAGTGCGCGCGGATCTTGATCCTGACCCCGAGGAATGAGCAGGCCGAAGCCTTGCGCCGCAGGTTCGAGGAGGCCGGCTATCCTGCGCTCCTGTTGACAGGCAAGGCGCTGAGAGGCGTTGGCTGGGTTGAGATAAAGCGGGCGATCAACGCCGCAGAAACGGTGATTCTCGGTACCTCTTCAATCGGTGTCAGTGCTGTCGTGCGAAATGCGCATGCCGATCAGTTGTTGTCAGGAGCAACCGTGCAGAGCAGTTTGCAATGGCTGCGCTGTGCCATGGAATACGCCACGTCCCGCGGCAAGCTGGCTATTCATCTGACGATGAACTCGCCCTACGATGTGGTGGAATTTGACGATATCGCCGGCGCCACATTGGCGACCTACTCGTCCAGGGGGTATGACCGAGGTCTGCTGGGGCCAGCCTTGCCGGCTGCTGTGGATGTCATGCTGGGGCGGAGCGTCCCCGTGGGGCGTTTGCCGGTTGATATTTTTGCCCTGGCCGATGGCAGCCAGCCGGGGGCGTTGCGCTACCCCAGGGGAACAGGTCTTGGCTATCCGTAACCCATAGTGACCCTGTGCAGCGGGTGGGTACCATCAGCGGTGCGTCGCAATCCAGATCAACAACCCTGCCTGGAACACCGAAAAGGCTACCAGGCAGGTGATGGTAAAGCGCAGGCCCATTTCTTCGCGCTGGTACCTGCCGAGTTTTTCTTCTTTTTCCCGCAGTTTTACCTCTTGTTCCTGCAAGTTCTGTTCGGCTTGCTGGAGCATTTGCGCAGTCTCAAGAATGTCGAGGAACTGAAGCTTTTCGCCATTCCAGCTGTCCAGCAACTCGCCCACTTGCACGTCTTCGATCCGTGCCTTGAGAAACTGGGCGTCGGCATACACCACATCAAAGCCCTGTACCCGCAAAACATGATCGCGGCGCAGGCGGCTGTCTTCATTCAGGGCGTCCCGGCTGGCCAGGTCGGTGCCGTCAACGCGGTAGTGCGACCATTTTTTCTGCGCCCACAACGCGGCCTGAGCCAGCAGAAAACGGCCGATCCCGCGGTTCGCCGGTTCAACTTGCAAACCGCGCTCAGGGCTGAAACGCACGCGGTGGGTGCTATGGTCGACCCACAGGTCAAGCTGGTTCTGTTCGCTGCGCACGCGCTGGCCCGGCAGGGTGATGGTCATGCGCAGCAGGCTGAGGTCTTTGCTGTGGCGTGTGGCGTGGCCAAACTGCACAAAGCGTAACGGCCGTGCCCCGGTGTTGCGGTCAGTGGGCAGGGGGGCGAGGCGCAGCATGCGCAAATGCTCGGGCTGCACATCGGCCCAAGGCAGCGGCGGGGCCTCGGGCACTTCCGGTGCCTCGGGCCCGGCGGGTTGTGTTGGGGTGTCGCTCATAACGGCTCGATCCTGTGCTGGATGTCAGCCAAGCAAAGACGGCCGACACCGGTTTATCGGCCGTTGTGCGCAGTACTGTAGGGCTGGCCCGCATTGACTTTCGTGATAAAGCGCACAGTTCGGTCGCCCAGTTCGCCTGCCAGACGCTGATTGGGGTCGTTATAGGACTGCACCTGGCGCTTCATGTCCATTGGCACGATGCGCATTACGTGGTTCATGCCATTGATCAGTGTCAGTACGGCATCGGGCTTGGCGGCCTTGAGCAGGCGGGCATCCTTGACCTCTACCTGAATGTCGTGGGTGCCCTGAATGATCATGGCCGGCATTTTCAGTGCGGCGAAAGCGGCTGCCGGGTCATGGCGCAGCAGGCTGGTCATGTACGGCTGCACGCTGGGGCGGAAGATCACTTGCAGATCCTTGGGCACCTTGTCGTCGGTCTTGCCGGCTTCCAGGCTGCTGATCAGCTCAAAACTGCGCTTGAGCAGGGCAGGTGGCAGGTGATTGCGTTGCAGTTGCTCGCGCAACAGCACGCCCACCGGGCGCCCTGTACCGGCAATCGAAACCACGCCGGCAGCACCGATTTGTGGGGCTGCCAGGCTGGCGATCATTGCGCCTTCACTGTGCCCGAGTACAAACACCTTGCCAAAGCGCGGGTCGCTTTTGAGTTTCTCGCCCCAGGCCACGGCGTCGGACACATACTGATCGAAGTTGAGCTTTTGCTCGTCAGGCCCGGCAGGCTGGCTCTGGGCGATGCCGCGTTTGTCGAAGCGGACGCTGGCAATATTGCTCTGGGCCAGGCGCCAGGCCAGTTTTTTCAGGGCGTCATTGCGCCCGCCGATAGGGTTGTTGCCGTCGCGGTCAGTCGGGCCGGAACCGGCAATAATCAGCACCACGGGTACGGGCTTGTCGCTCTTGGGCAAAACCAGCGAGCCATACAACGTGCCGGAGCCGGTATCGAGCTCAATGGGCCGCAGCAAGACATTGGAGGGCGGGGCCGCCAGGGCCTGGGTGCCAAAGCCAAACAGGGTCAGTGCTAATAAAAGTATTCGCAGCATCATAGCGCCATCATTGTCTAGTGTGCCGGTTGGACAAACCCGGATGAGTAAGGTTCGAGGATGAACTACAGAGGTAGCCTGCGTATACTGGCGCTTTTGGTTATCTGGGATCTGTTCAACATCTGTTGTGTTGCAACAAGACTTGAACTGATCCCGGGCTGAACTTTATCGGCTGATTTTCGCGGAGCGCCCTGCATGTCCGGCAATACCTACGGCAAGCTGTTCACTGTCACCACCGCTGGCGAAAGCCATGGTCCGGCGTTGGTCGCCATTGTTGATGGCTGCCCGCCAGGGCTGGAGCTGTCCCTTGAAGATTTGCAACGTGATCTGGATCGACGCAAGCCCGGCACCAGCCGCCACACCACCCAGCGTCAGGAGGCCGACGAAGTTGAAATCCTCTCCGGGGTGTTTGAAGGCCGCACCACTGGCTGCGCCATTGGCCTGCTGATCCGTAACACTGACCAGAAGTCCAAGGATTACTCGGCGATCAAGGATCTGTTCCGCCCGGCCCACGCTGATTACACCTATCACCACAAGTACGGCGAGCGCGATTATCGCGGCGGCGGGCGCAGTTCGGCGCGTGAAACGGCCATGCGTGTGGCCGCCGGTGCCATCGCGAAAAAGTACCTGGCCACCCAAGGCATCGTGATTCGCGGTTATATGAGCCAGCTGGGCCCGATTGAAATCCCGTTCAAGACCTGGGACTCGGTTGAACAAAACGCCTTTTTCAGCCCTGACCCGGACAAAGTGCCGGAGCTTGAGGCCTATATGGATCAACTGCGCCGTGACCAGGACTCGGTTGGCGCCAAAATCACCGTGGTCGCCGAAGGCGTGATCCCGGGGTTGGGCGAGCCGATTTTCGACCGTCTGGATGCCGAGCTGGCCCATGCGCTGATGAGCATTAATGCCGTAAAAGGTATTGAAATCGGCGCCGGTTTTGCCAGTGTTGCCCAGCGCGGCACCGAGCATCGCGACGAGATGACCCCTGAAGGTTTCCTGAGCAACAACGCCGGCGGCATCCTGGGCGGTATTTCGTCTGGCCAGCCGATCGTTGCCCACCTGGCGCTCAAGCCAACCTCGAGCATCACCACCCCGGGCCGCTCGATCGATGTGCATGGCAATCCGGTGGACGTGATTACCAAGGGTCGTCATGACCCGTGCGTGGGTATCCGTGCCACGCCGATTGCCGAAGCCATGATGGCCATTGTGCTGATGGATCACCTGTTGCGTCATCGCGGCCAGAACGCCGACGTACGCGTCAGCACGCCCGTACTGGGCCAGTTGTAATGCAAGGATTGTTGAGCGTCACGGTCTGACGGCCGTGGCGACACTTCCTTACTGGCGTCTGTCAGGCTTCTATCTTTTCTATTTCGCCTTGCTGGGTGCCACAGCGCCGTTTCTGGCGCTGTACTTCAATCACCTGGGGTTTTCCAGTGCGCGCATTGGCGAACTGGTGGCCATCCCGATGCTGATGCGCTGCGTTGCGCCCAACCTGTGGGGCTGGTTGGGGGACTACAGCGGTCAGCGTCTGCTGATCGTGCGTCTGGGTGCGCTCTGCACCTTGTGCAGTTTTGCCCTGATCTTTGTCAGCCAGAGCTATGCCTGGCTGGCGCTGGTGATGGCGCTGCATGCGTTCTTCTGGCATGCGGTGTTGCCGCAGTTTGAAGTCATTACCTTTGCCCACTTGCGTGAGCAGCCTGAACGTTACAGTCAGATTCGTTTGTGGGGCTCGATCGGTTTTATCCTTGCCGTGGTGATCCTGGGTCGCCTGTTCGAATGGCTGAGCCTGGATATCTACCCGGTGGCGCTGCTCGTGATCATGGCTGGCATTGTGCTGTGCAGCCTGTGGGTGCCCAATGCGCAGCCCTCCAGCCTGGGCCGCAAGCAGGTGGAAGGCGGGTTCTTGAAGCAACTGTTCAGCCCGGGCGTGCTGGCGTTCTATGCCTGTGTGGCGCTGATGCAAATGAGCCACGGCCCGTACTACACATTTCTGACTCTGCATCTGGAACACCTCGGCTATAGCCGTGGTGTGATCGGCTTGCTCTGGGCCCTGGGAGTGGTGGCCGAAGTGCTGATGTTTTTGGCCATGCGCCGTATCCTGCTGAAATTTTCTGTGCGCCGGGTGCTGATGTTCAGTTTTATCCTCGCTGCCTTGCGCTGCCTTGCGCTGGCTGTTGCTGGGGTCTTTTGCCGAGCACCTGTGGGTGTTGCTGTTGGCGCAGCTGCTGCACGCCGCCACCTTTGGCAGTTTTCATGCCTCGGCCATGGCCTTTGTGCAACGCAGTTTCGGTCCCGGCCAGCAAGGCCAGGGCCAGGCCCTGTACGCCACGCTGGCCGGTATCGGTGGCGCCGTGGGGGCGCTGTACTCCGGTTACAGCTGGAACACCCTGGGCCCCGCTTTCACCTTTAGTATGGCGAGCGTCGCAGCGCTGGCTGCAGCCGTTATCATTGCCACCCGACTGCAAGAGGACAGGCCATGAGCCTTACCCGTGAACACCTGAGCCTGGAAATCATTGAAGCCGGGCGCTTTTTATATGCGCGTGGCTGGTCACCGGCTACCAGCAGCAACTATTCCACCCGGCTGTCGGCCAGCCAGGCGCTGCTGACGGTGTCGGGCAAGCACAAGGGCCAGCTGGGACCTGATGATGTGCTTGCCACTGACCTGGCAGGCAACAGCCTGGAACCAGGCAAGAAACCCTCCGCTGAAACCCTGCTGCATACCCAGTTGTACAGCTGGCGCCCCGAAATTGGCGCGGTGCTGCACACCCATTCGGTCAATGCCACGGTGCTGTCGCGCCTGACGCCGGGCGACAGCATTGAATTTGAAGACTACGAACTGCAAAAGGCTTTCAGTGGCGTCTCGACCCATGAGTCCAGGGTGCTGGTGCCGATTTTTGACAATGATCAAGACATCGCGCGGCTGGCGGCCAAGGTTCAGCCATGGCTTGAAGCCCACCCGGACTGTGTGGGCTATCTGATTCGCGGGCATGGCCTTTACACGTGGGGCGCGCGCATGAGCGACGCCTTGCGCCAGATCGAAGCCTTCGAGTTTTTGTTTGAATGCGAACTGAAAGCTCGCGCAATACTCAATCGTTAACGCTGACTTCACCGTGAAGAAGCTCACACCCTGATTTGAACGGTCTGCCTGAACGGCCTGTAAAAGCCGAATGCGCGCCGAAGCCGAGGAACCACGCCCCATGAGCAGTTTGTCCGTTTATCACGTATCGAGCCCGGAACTCCCCAACAAGGTGCTCACCCATTTTGATGATATCGCTTCAACACTGGCCGAGCAGGGCGTGCGCTTTGACCGCTGGCAGGCCGCCACGCAGATCCAGCCGGGGGCCAGTCAGGATGAAGTGATCAACGCCTATCGCGTGCAGATTGACCGGCTGATGAGCGAGGGTGGTTATGTCACCGTGGACGTGATCAGTCTCAACAGCGATCACCCACAAAAAGCCGAATTGCGCGCCAAATTCCTCGACGAGCACCGCCATGGCGAAGATGAAGTGCGTTTTTTCGTCGCCGGTCGTGGCTTGTTTACGCTACATATTGGCGACTATGTGTATGCGGTGTTGTGCGAAAAGAACGATCTAATTTCTGTACCCGCAGGCACGCCGCACTGGTTCGACATGGGTGAGCATCCGCATTTTGTCGCCATCCGCCTGTTCAACAACCCGGAAGGCTGGGTTGCCAACTTTACCGGCGAAGACATCGCTGAACGCTTCCCGCGCCTCGAAGACTAAGGATCTCCCATGCCGATCAAAGCCATCCTGACCGATATCGAAGGCACCACCAGCGCTGTCAGCTTCGTATTTGACGTGTTGTTTCCGTATGCGGCCAAACATCTGCCCGGGTTTGTGCGCGAGCATGCCGAAGACCCTGAAGTGGCCATGCAGCTGGGCGCAGTACGCCTGGATAGCGGCGAGCCTGAGGCCGATGTCGAACGGGTCATCGAGATCCTCCAGCAATGGCTGGCCGAAGACCGCAAGGCCACACCACTCAAGGCCTTGCAAGGGATGATCTGGAAGCAGGGATACGCCGCGGGTGAGCTTAAGGGCCATGTTTACCCGGACGCGGTCGAAGCGCTGCGCGAGTGGCATGCCAAAGGGTATGACCTGTATGTCTACTCGTCAGGCTCGATACAGGCGCAAAAGCTGATTTTTGGCTGTTCCGAGGCGGGTGACCTGACGCCACTGTTCAGTGGCTACTTTGACACCACCTCCGGGCCCAAGCGTGAGGCGCAATCCTATCGCCACATTACCGAGGCCATAGGCTGCCCGGCCGGGAAGATCCTGTTTTTGTCGGATATCGTTGAAGAACTCGATGCTGCACAGGCGGCCGGCATGCTGACCTGCGGCCTGGCCCGTGAGGGTGGGGAACTGGCGGGACATAAAACCGTGAGCAGTTTTGCCGAGATTGACCCTGCCGCAATTTAAACAACACTGCTGTGGGAGTGAGCCTGCTCGCTCCCACAGTCATGCCGTTCTCTATCGCGGACTGCTTTGCACTACCCTTGGATTTAGCGGGTGTGATAGGTCGGCAGGGCAAAACGATGCTGGCTTTGCAGCAGCGAAATGGTCGGCAATTCACTGGCAGTGCCTGCCAGGTCACGACGAATCGCGCTGATGGCCCAGGTCAGTTCCTCGGCGGTATGCAGTTGGGTGTAAGAAAGTGTGCGCTGGGTCTGTTTGCCTTCGTTGTCACACAATGTCAGCAGCACGCCGCCATCCGGGCGGGGTTTAACGGTGACAGTGTGGTTGGAGAACAACGATGCGAATTTTTCCTGGATCAGGCTCATATGTTCAGCTCCATTAGCGCTTGAATGCTTGTATGGAGTAGAGATTGCAGTGATTGTGCCACTATTCTTTTTTTAAAAAATCCATATAAATCAACAGCTTATAATTTATGCAAAAAGCATTTGTCGTGCATTTTGCATGAGTGGCCATCGTGCATCCTGCATTTTGCCCAGTCGGTATCAGGCTCAGACAGCTGATTGATTGTTCCTATGGGTGCATTGAGCAAAAAAGGGGTGACACCGTGTCTGCGTCTCAGGAAACTAGGTTTTTTTTGTAGCCAGGGTGGAACCTTACATGTCAGAGAACAAGCCAGCAGACCAGAGCCGCCAGATGACCCCGGAAGAGGCCGCCGACTTTGCCGAGCAGGTGTTCAACAAGGCACGGGATGGTGATGCTGCAATGCTGGCAGCCTTGCTGAGCAAGGGCTTGCCGGCCAATTTGCGCAACCACAAGGGCGATACCCTGTTGATGCTGGCCAGCTATCACGGCCACGTTGAAGCGGTGAAGGTGCTGCTTGAGCACAATGCCGACCCCGAGATCCGCAATGACAATGGCCAGAGCCCGATTGCAGGTGCTGCCTTCAAGGGCGACCTGGAAATGGTCAAGACCCTGGTTGAAGGTGGCGCACAAGTTGAAGGCGCATCATTTGATGGCCGTACAGCGCTGATGATGGCCGCCATGTTCAATCGTGGGGAAATCATCGATTACCTGATCAGCAAGGGCGCCGATCCAAAAGCCAAGGACGCCAATGGCATCACCGCCCTGGATGCCGCCAGGACCATGGGCGCAGCCGAAACCGTGGCGCAACTTGAGAAGCTGTTGGGCTGATCGCCCCTTGAAGGGCGCAATTGATATATCCTGCGCGCCCTTAATTTTCCTTGTGACAGGCCTCGCCCATGAAAACCACTCTCGTTGAACTCATCAGCAAAATCAGCTCTGGGTGCATGGGCGACGACGAAATCGCCTCCATCGCGGACGAGGCGGCTCAAGCCTACGCCGATCAGGCAACATTTCTGCTTGCCAACCCGGACATCAACTACGACGACAGCTTCCCGATCCCGCTGGGTGAATGGGTTGTGGTGGGCAGCTTGCCGGAAACTGTGTTGTTCCAGGCCGATACCTGGATGGACCTGTTTGCCCAGATCGTCGCCTCTTTCGGTCCTGATGTAGCGTTCAATATCAAGCCAAAGCAATTGGCCAAGACCGAAGCGCTGACCGCGCTCAACCGCATCCAGATCCAGATGGGCAGCATGAGCCCGGAGCAGGGCGGTTATGTGCTGGTCAACCTGAGCCAGCCGCTGGACGACGAAATCCAGGTGGTGCTGGTTTACGGCAATGACGTGCCGCGCGTGCTGGAACTGTGTGCCGAAGTCGGCATCGCCGCTGCGCCATCGCTGGAAGCCCTCAAGGTTGCCGTCCACGTCTGAAACCCTGGCTGCTGCAATAAAAAACGGAACCCTGGCCGCGGGTGACTATCCTATGAGCACAAGTACTCAATCGGGAGCGTCATCATGGGTTCAACGTTTAATGGTCTGATCGGTCTGATTATTCTGGCCCTGGATATCTGGGCCATCATCAACGTAATCAAAAGCGGCGCCGGGACGGGCGCGAAAGTGCTTTGGGTGCTGCTGATTCTGTTCCTGCCGGTACTGGGGCTGGTGATTTGGGCCATCGCCGGGCCGCGGGGCAATGTGCGTATTTGAGCTGCTTGCCAGCGGGCAGCGACGGTAAATCGTGGTTGCCCGCTTAGATTGTCGGCGTCAAGGTTCGACCTGTCATGTTCCTCGACGTAGAATGCGCGCCTTTCTTGGGCAGTTGGACCCGTGTCGCGATAGCGGTATGAGGTTTGGCTGTCGATCATGGGCGGGTGACCGTCCGTTGCCACCAGCATTCAAGGGGACTACCCATGGCCGAATCGCTTGACAACCACTATCTCGAAACCCTTTACGAAGGCTATGGCCAACGCTTTCGCATGGACAAGCTGCTCCATGAAGTGCGAACCGATCACCAGCATCTGGTGATCTTCGAAAACCCGGTCATGGGCCGCGTAATGGCTCTGGACGGCGTGATCCAGACCACCGAAGCGGACGAGTTCATCTACCACGAAATGCTTACCCATGTGCCGATCCTGGCCCACGGTGCGGTCAAGCGCGTGCTGATCATTGGCGGTGGTGATGGCGGCATGTTGCGCGAAGTCACCAAGCACATTGGCATTGAGCACATCACCATGGTCGAGATCGACGGCACCGTGGTGGACATGTGCAAAGAGTTCCTGCCCAACCACTCCAAGGGTGCGTACGACGATCCACGCCTGAACCTGGTGATCGACGACGGCATGCGTTTTGTCGCCACCACCGAAGAAAAATTCGACGTGATCATCTCGGATTCCACCGACCCGATCGGGCCGGGCGAAGTGCTGTTCTCCGAGAACTTCTACCAGGCTTGCCATCGCTGCCTGAATGAAGGGGGTGTACTGGTCACCCAGAACGGCACGCCATTTATGCAGTTGCAGGAAGTGCAGACCACCGCCGGGCGCATGCGCAGCCTGTTTGCTGACTGGCATTTCTACCAGGCTGCCGTGCCTACCTATATCGGTGGCTCCATGACCTTCGCCTGGGGTTCGACTGATGCGAGCTATCGCAAGCTGCCGCTTGAGACCCTGCGTCAACGTTTTGCCGGTAGCGGTATCGTGACCCGCTACTACAATCCGGAAGTTCATATCGGTGCTTTCGCCTTGCCGCAATATGTTTTGCAGGCTATCAACAAGCCAAGCAACGACTGAGGCTGTGCAGTAGCAAGGCAGGGCGTCAGTTGTAGAACTGTGGGAGCGGGCTTGCCCGCGATGCAGGCGACGCGGTTTAAAGTTGGACCGCGTTGCTGCAATCGCTAACAAGCCGCTCCCTCAGGGAATGTGCGCCCTTTCTTATGTTTCAAGATGTGCTCTGCACGAAATTTTCACGGTATCTTTAAGACAATTCGCACGCAAAATTTTGCCTGTCTACTCGTAAACGCCTCAGTTCAGGCGTTTCTGGTGGGTCTCGGGCCAAAATCTGTGTGATTAAAGAGCGATGCACCCGTGGCAAGCCACCGGTGATAAAGCCACTTCAACTTGAACCAATGGGTCCTAAAACGACATGGCAAACCCGGACGCCCCAAGCCAACAGCACGCGGCCACGCGTGTGTTGCAACCGACCGTCAAATCGCATCTGGCGTTTACGCTGCTCTGTGCCTTGATCATGATGGTGATGTTCACCCTGTTGCGGGTGGCATTGCTGGTTTACAACCGGGAAATGATCCTCGACACCCCGGCATCGACGTTCCTTGAAGCCTTCGGCAACGGTCTGCGCTTTGACGCGCGGATTGTCGTGTACTTCAGTATTCCACTGCTGCTGGCGGTGCTCAGTGTCAAGGCCATGGCCATGCGCGGTGTGCTGCGTTTCTGGCTGACTGCAGCATCCAGCCTGGCGCTGTTTTTGGGCCTGATGGAGATGGACTTCTACCGTGAGTTCCATCAGCGTCTTAACGGTCTGGTTTTCCAGTATGTGAAGGAAGACCCGAAAACCGTGATGAGCATGCTTTGGTATGGCTTCCCGGTGGTGCGTTACCTGCTGTCCTGGGCTGTCGGCACTGTCATTTTGTACTTTGCCTTCCGCGGCGCCGACCGCGTGACCCGTTCCAGCGCTACCCGCGCGGCTGCTGGCACTTCGCGTGCGGTGGCGCCCTGGTACGGCCGTGCAGCGGTATTTGTCGTGCTGCTGCTGGTGTGTGTGGTCCTGGCCCGTGGCACATTGCGTCAGGGTCCTCCGCTGCGTTGGGGTGATGCCTACACAACCGACTCCAACTTCGCCAATCAGTTGGGGCTCAACGGCTCTCTGTCATTGATTGCCGCTGCGAAAAGCCGCTTCGGTGACGATCGCACCAATATCTGGAAGGCTACCCTTGAGCAGCCCGTAGCGACGCAGACCGTGCGCGACATGCTGCTGACTGAAAATGACAAGCTGGTTGATCCTGATACCGCTCCTGTGCGTCGCGACACCACGCCGCCTGCGGAAAAAACCCTGCCTATCAAGAACGTCGTCGTAATCCTGATGGAAAGCTTCGCCGGTCACTCGGTGGGTGCGCTGGGTCGTCCGGGCAATATCACCCCGTACTTCGATGAGCTGTCCAAGCAAGGCTTGCTGTTCGAGCGCTTCTTCTCCAATGGCACCCATACCCACCAGGGCATGTTTGCCACCATGGCGTGCTTCCCGAACCTGCCGGGTTTTGAATACCTGATGCAGACCCCGGAAGGCAGCCACAAGCTGTCCGGCTTGCCGGAACTGCTCAGCGCCCGCAAGTTCGATGACGTGTATGTCTACAATGGCGACTTTGCCTGGGACAACCAGTCTGGTTTCTTCAGTAACCAGGGCATGACCACTTTTGTAGGTCGTAACGATTTCGTTGACCCGGTGTTCTCTGATCCTACCTGGGGTGTGTCCGACCAGGACATGTTCAACCGCGGCCTGGAAGAGCTGAAAAAGCGTGAAGGCAAAGAGCCTTTCTATGCGCTGCTGCAAACCCTGTCCAACCACACGCCGTATGCCTTGCCTACGCCATTGCCGGTCGAGCCGGTAACCGATCGCGGTTCGCTCAACGAGCATTTGACGGCGATGCGTTATTCCGACTGGGCGCTGGGGCAGTTCTTCGAAAAAGCGCGCAAAGAACCCTACTTCAAGGAAACCCTGTTTGTGATCGTGGGCGACCACGGTTTCGGTAACGAGCAGCAGATTTCCGAGATGGACCTGGGGCGTTTCAACGTGCCGTTGCTGCTGATCGGCCCTGGTATCCAGGAGAAGTTTGGTACACGCACTGATATCGTGGGCACTCAGGTCGACATCGTGCCAACCATCATGGGGCGTCTGGGTGGTGAGTTCCGTCAGCAATGCTGGGGCCGTGACCTGCTGACTCTGCCTGAGGGTGACAAGGGCAGTGGTGTGATCAAGCCGTCTGGCAGTGACCAGACCGTGGCGATCATCAGTGACGACCACTTGCTGGTGCAGCCTAAAGACATGCCGGCCAAGGTTTGGCAGTACAAATTGGGTGCCAACCCTGAAGCGACAGTGGTCACTGACTCGCCTGAAGCGACCGAGCTGAAGAAAAAGCTCGAATCCTTCCTGCAGACCGCGACCAAGAGCCTGCTGGACAACACCGCAGGTGTGGCTGATCCGAAATAATCAGCCAGTTAAATAAAAAAGAGGCCTCAGGGCCTCTTTTTTATTGGGTCAAATCTTGCCGAGCAACAGTAATATCAACAGTACAACCAGTACGGTACCGATAATCCCTGAGGGGCCATAGCCCCAGCTTTTGGAGTGCGGAAACACAGGTAATCCGCCGATTAACAGCAAAATCAGGACGATAAGAAGAATTGTGGTCATGAGCATTTCCTTTTTGTGGTGTTCCGCCAACGTTCAGTTTTACGGGGCGCCGCTTCAGGAACAAGGATGGGCAGTGCTTATAAAATCCGACTCTCCTGCTCGATGAATAATTCAACTTTTTTCATGCCGTACTCAAAAACAGTTCTGCCTTGATCGGTGGCAGGTGCGCAGGTAGGGTGGCGCGCTGCCCACCTGGAAACACTGCACATGCTCAATTACGTTTGGTTTTTTTTGGCTGCCCTGTTTGAAATTGCAGGCTGCTACGGGTTCTGGATGTGGCTTCGTCAGGGCAAAAGTGCCTGGTGGGCTTTGCCCGCCATTCTGAGCCTGGTGCTGTTTGCCCTGCTGCTGACCAAGGTTGAGGCAGCCTATGCCGGGCGGGCCTATGCGGCCTATGGCGGGATTTACATCGTGACATCCATTGCCTGGCTGGCAGTGGTGGAACGTATCCGGCCACTGGGCTCAGATTGGCTCGGGGTAGGACTGTGCGTGATTGGCGCGACCATCATCTTGCTGGGACCGCGTTTTACCCCCTCGTAAAGGGAAAATTCCGTAGGGAGTACGTAGGAATAAGCCTTGTATGCAGTAGGTTGTAACTGAATTAACTTGTAAGTATTGAAGCCGGTTTTTATGCCGTGCAGTCTTTGTGGCTCCCCACCCTTGAGGATGAGAGCCATGCAGATACTGAGTCGAACCGTCGGAGAGCATTTTTCAATCGGGGAAGATATAACGCTGTTTGTCATCGCCGTTAACGGCAACAACGTGCGCCTGGGGATTGAAGCTCCCAGGCATATCAGCGTGCATCGCTCGGAAATTTATGAGCGGATAAAAAACCAGCCCGTCGGGCAGCAGGCAACCGGATCTTCGGCCAAGGTTTAATCAAAAAATTCCTTCGGTACCGCGTGCCTGGGCATCAGTTGGCATTGCTGGCTTTCCAGATCGAAGAAAATTACTGCCTGGCCTTTGCTCAATGCATGTCGAACCCGCAGTACACGGGTTTCCTGGGGAGTGTCATCGCCGTTGTCCGTGCCGTCGCGACTCACAAAGTCCTCGATCAGGCGGGTGAGGGTGTCGGGTTCAAGCTGGTCGTAGGGGATAAGCATCTTGGGCTCTCGTAAGCAAGCGTGTTGAGGTGGTTGGCCTTGGGCTTAAATCGCCTTGTTGCGGTTGTCCCAGTAATGCTGAGCCAGTTCAAAAGCTTGCGCCCGGGGTGTGCCCAGACCGCGCAATGCCAGGGCCATGGTCGACAGCAAGGCCAGTTGCGGGTAGCTGTCCTGGACTTCTCCACGCCACAATGCCTTGAGGTGTTCAGGGTCTAGTGACGCTGGTTTGACATGGCGCTGTGAAGACAGTGCTGGCCATTCTTCATCCCAGTCAACACCAGCTGTAGTGCCGTAAAGATGGCTTGCGCTATCGGGGTTGATTTCGACTTCGCCGCCATCACCCTTGACCACAATACTGGTGTCACCCAGCAAACCGCTGGCTTCGCGATGCACGCTTTGATAGCCCGGATGGAAGATGCTTTGCAGGCCGCAGCGCGCACCCAGCGGGTTGAGTATGCGAGCCAATGAATGAATCGGCGAGCGCAGCCCGAGGGTGTTGCGCAGATCGATCATGCGTTGCAATTGTGGCGCCCAGTCCTGCAGCGGCATAAAGGCCGGATTCCCCGCATCCAGGGCCTCGTTGACACTTTGCCAGTTGCGACACAGTGGAATGGCCAGCGCGTCGAGAAGCTGCTCGCTGTACATTCGGCCCGCGGTATGGGCGCCGCCGCCATGCATGAAAATGCGTACACCGTGCTGTGCCAGGCACTTGGCTGCCAGCAAGTACCAGGGCAGGTGGCGTTTTTTACCGGCGTAAGTCGGCCAGTCAATGTCGACCTTGATCGCGGGAGGTGTCAGTCGCTCCCTGACGGCCTCGGTAAAACCGGCCATTTCCTCTGCGCTTTCTTCTTTATGCCGCAGCAACATGAGGAAGGCGCCCAGTTGCGTGTCTTCTGCCTTGTCGTCAAGCAGCATGCCCATGGCTTCGCGGGCTTCTTCCCGAGTCAGGTTGCGGGCACCCCGTTTGCCTTTGCCCAGGATGCGTACAAATTGCGCAAAAGGGTGTTCGGCGGGAGTTTCAAGTGTCAGCGCAGCGGGAGTGTTCATAGGCAATTGGTCGGTTTGGGCAGGCCCGCCAGCTTGGCGGCGAGTTTGGCAGGGGGGCCGTTAAACAGTCGGTTGAGATGCAGGCTATTGCCCTTTTCTGGACCCAATTTGAGTGCCGTGTACTTGATCAGAGGGCGAGTGGCAGGCGATAGCTCGAACTCCTGATAAAAGCTGCGCAACAACTCGAGGATTTCCCAGTGTTCGGCGCTCAACTCAATACCTGCCTGCGCCGCCAGTGCCTGAGCAACATCAGCGGACCAGTCGTTGAGATCGAGCAGATAACCGTCCTTGTCCAGCTCGATATTTTTACCGTTGAGGGTGAGCGTATTCATAGCCAGCTGTTGACCTTGTCGTAACGAATCGACAGCTCGACGAAAGCCGGGTAATCAACGCAGGCCGCCCATGGCGGACATTCCAGGTTGCGTGCCTGCAAGTCCTCTTCAAGGATAAATACGGTTTTTCCAGTCAGGGCTGTGAGAGCAGTGCCTTGAAGCTGCAGGGCATACACCGCGTCGCCACAGAGCAAAAGGGCATCGTCGCTGCCTAACACGCGAAGACAGCTGCTCAGGCGTATGTCAGAAAATGGTGAGTGGCTCACAACATGTAGAGTCGACATCAGAGGGTGATCACTTGGTCATAACGGTCAATAAGAGCGCGGACAGCTTCAGTCGACAAGGGCTGCACATCAATTGCCGCAAGCCCCTCGGTTGAGATGCCGCGTTCGTCAAGGCTGTGGTTGCAGGCAAACAGATCGTCAACGCCGAACATGGACAGGGCCTGCAGATTGGCCGTTAGATTCTTCTGCTGGATGGCTGCGGCATTTTGAGTCGCCAGCAGCTGAAAAATACCGTCATCCATAAACAGCAGGGCAATCGGCAAATCAAATGCACCGCCTGCCAGCACGATATCCAGTGCTTCTTTGGCGCCGGGCCCCGACCACGGTGCCTGACGGCTGATAATCAATAGTGACTTGGGCATTTCAAGGTCCCCCGAAACAGATCAATCGATCGGCCGATTGAATGGCATCGTGCAATTGGCCTAGTCCGGACAACTCCCAGGGTGCATGAACATTGACCCCGGGGCGCTGATAGCGTGCGGACTCGTCTTCATTGAGTACACCGCGGCGCAAGGCAGCGGCAATACAGACCACACCATCGAGTTGGTGCTGGCTGACAAAAGTTGCCCATTGTTGCGCAAGGTCCTGCTCGTCTTGCGGCGTGACGATATAGCTCGAGGCAATATGAACACCGTCCTGATAGAAGAACAAACGGACAATTTCATGGCCGCCTGCCAGCGCTGCCTCGGCAAAGCGCAAGGCTCGACGGGAGGAGGGGGCATGGGCCGCTGAATAAAGGGCAATGGCGAATTTCATGGTGGGCTCTGTCGGCAAATCTGGGGCAATGATAAAGCCAGATGCCCAAAGATGCTTGTGGCAGACAACAAAAAGCCCGCCGAAGCGGGCTTTTATATAGCGGTTGTTGATCAGTCGTCGCGGCTCATGATGCCGAAAATTTGCAGCAGGCTGATAAACAGGTTGTAGATCGATACATACAGGCTGATGGTAGCCATGATGTAGTTGCGCTCGCCGCCATGAATGATTGCACTGGTCTGGAACAGAATGCAGACCGAAGAGAACAGTACAAAACCGGCGCTGATAGCCAGCTGCAGGCCGCTGATCTGGAAGAAGAAGCTCGCCAGCGTAGCGCCCAGCAGAACAAAGAAACCGGCAGTAATGAAACCGCCGAGGAAGCTCATGTCCTTGCGAGTGATCAATACATAGGCAGACAGGCCGCCAAATACCAGAGCCGTCATGGCAAAGGCAGAACTGACCACCTCGGCGCCGCCCTGCATGCCCAGGTAACGGTTGAGAATAGGGCCCAGCAAGAAGCCCATGAAACCGGTAAGGGCAAAGGCAGAAACCAGGCCCCACGCGGAGTCACGCAACTTGTTGGTCAGGAAAAACAGGCCGTAGAACCCGATCAGCACAACGAAAATATTGGGATAGCCGACCCGCAGCTGCTGCGAGACATAAGCCATCACACCGCTGAAAGCCAGGGTGAGGGCCAGCAAACCGTACGTATTGCGCAGGACGCGGCTAACCTCTAGCTGCTCGGCCTGCACGCTGCTATTAACTGCGTAATCCTGTTCGCGCATGGCGATACTCCTGTGTTTAGAAATGTTAAGTAGCAAAGATCATAGCAGAGGCTCTGAAACAAGCGATCAAGAGAGTTTGACAACGTGTTTCATTCAGGTATTATGGCGCCCGAAACAACGTATAGGAGGTGTGGCCGAGTGGTTTAAGGCAACGGTCTTGAAAACCGTCGACTGTAACAGGTCCATGAGTTCGAATCCCATCGCCTCCGCCATATTGCTACACCGCAGAGCCCGCCTTTTGGCGGGCTTTGTCGTTTCTGGGGGGTGGGGAAGGGCGCTGCACCGAGCTCGTCGTTTTCGCATAGCCTCAGACCGTGTCCGCATCTGGGGCAATTTTAGAGCCCGATCCAGCGTTTTTAACGCCTGTGTTTGAGTCGGAGGGAAAGTGCTTTTTAGCTGTGCACTTTTCGCCGATTTAACAGGTAGCTTTCACAATTTTCACAACCCGTATGTAAACAGTCGCCGCTACCTGCATACCCGTGTACCTCACCTGCTTTCGTTTTGCCTACGAAAGCAAAGTATTCAATATACTTGAGAGCCGTTATTGTCATGAACTCATGAAGGCGCCATTTCGTATTATGCGTACAAAAAAACTCGTCACTAAAATTTCGGGCTGAACATATGTTGTGACTTTATAAATTTGTATGAGTAGGGAGTTCGATGAATAATATAAAGTCTGGATTGATTCATAAGGAGTATGAATATGCCATTAGAGCTTGGTCCGATATCTGTTGTGGGGAGAATAATAGACTTCTCCATTCCTGGCACATCGAGAGAGTCTATGATGCCAGATTATATGCATGATATACTCGGTCTATTGATAAGGGCGCTTGAGAATGTAACTCAATGGATTTTTGATAATGCATATAGATTTGATATGCAGCACAAAGATAATATTGCGGCCATAGATTTTGAGATTGACCAGGAAATCAAGGGTGCAGGCGGGCTAAATATGCCTATGGATGTATCCACGTCAAGCAAAATAATCACAAGAGAGAAAAATATCCTGGTAACACTATATATGGCTAAAGAGAATGAGGCTGATAGAAAGGTTAAGGCTTCTAAAGGTTCTGGGGACGGCAGTGATGTACAAGCTTCAAAAAGACCAAGTGCGGGGAGTTTTACTCAGGCCGGGAAGATGAGGGTCATAGTTAATACACCTAAACTTCTTGATTGGGCACAGAGGTATGAATTTGCCAGATTGTCTGAGGTCTATTCAGAAACGGCCCGACGTTTGAAAGAAAAGCAGCAGAAATTGGCTCTCATAGAGGTGGCTAAAGCGACAAGTCTGCGCGATGCGAAAGAGCAAGCCAGACATAAACAGTATCCTAGCGCTCCACCCGGCGTCTCTTTAGATGAGAACCTAGAATTTGCGAAAAGCCAAAAAGCATACTTTAGTATTAAAGGTAGAGGTTTTTTGCTCAGCTGGTTTTACACCCAAGTCAGAAACAAGGGCGAGTGGGATTACAAAAAAGGCCAGCCTCAGTATGAGAGCTTCGGTAATTTTAATTATGGTGCTGTTGGTACGGCAGCTGGGATTTCTGAAGCGGTACTTTTAAGAGCAGCTGGTGCTGCACAGTCCTTAGCTGGGACTTCTCAGGCAGAATTCGATAAATGGTGGTCAGAGGCTCCTTACGGCGATGATCCTGTTGATCAAGTATGGATTAAAGCAGGAATAGATTATGCGAAGTCGAAGGGGTATTAAATGGATTTTTTGGAGTTTGTTTGCTGTTTGTCTTGTGCAGGCTTTGTACATATACATGTCTGCTCCAGGCAGGCCTGATCCTGTCAAGATTACTTCAGTTACAAATGTTGGCCATGGCGGGGCCATCTATGAGGTCTTATATGATTCTGGTGGCGCTACGGTGCCATTGGTCTATAGGTATTTCCTGATGAATCTTCAACCTGGCGATGAAGAAGCGCTTCAGAAAGCAAAGAAGATCGCCCCATTCCTTGTTACAAAAAGCTCTGCAGCTGTTCGCGAGGTTTTAGATGATCGGGTCAAACTAAAAGTTGATGGGGTTATTTATGAGTTTCACAATATGTCATTGTTTAAAGTTGATGGTGAGATCAATGTCGTGAAATTCGATCTTGATTCAACTGCCCCATAGATTTTTAGTTGAAAAAAACACCAGCCTAGAAGAAAAATACTCCCGCATAGCATGTGGCCTACAGGCCACGTGCTGTATTTCTCCATAGAGGTCTTGAAAGCAGCCGGCCTCGACAGGTATTAGCGCTCGATTTTTACCTCTGTGCCTCATTGTTTTAGCAACAGATCAGCCTGGATCAGCCTGATCTGTCGACCGAGACTAAAACCCCCAGTCCTCAGCGTTGATGACACGACAGAATGGCCCCGCCAGGGTTGCATTGTGATGAGCGATAATCTGCTGTGCCTTCAACGCAGGGGTGTCACTGCAGGTGTGGCCATCGGCAATCAGTACTGCGTCGAACCCAAGGTCTCGTGCAGCGCGGCAGGTGCTGTCGACACAATATTGGGTTTTCATGCCCGTGATGACCACACCCTCAACACCAAGAGCCTGTAGCTGGTCGGCCAGGTTTGTCTTGGCAAAGGCGTTGGGGCGGTTTTTCTCGAAAATCACTTCGCTGCCCTGTAGCACCAGTTCCGGTATCAGCTGGGTCAACGGGCTTCCCGGTTCAATCGGTGAACCGGTAGGGCCGACATGACGGGCGAGAAAGACCGGGGCACCTGCGCTCCGGGCTTTATCCAGCAACGTGTTCAATGTGTCCAACAGGGCCTCGCCAGCCCATGGCTTGTCCGGGCCATGCACCAATCCTACCTGCATATCAAGAATCAACAGTGCATACATGGGGCTTTTCCTTGCGTTTTGGCCAGTGACACAAGGGCAAAAGAAAAGGCCCTTACCATCACTGGCGGGCCTTTGAAGTTCGTGCGTTATGGACTCACGATACCTCTCACGACCCGCCTTCGGCGGTCGTGGTAGTCGTGGTCAAGGCAACTCGTAATTGATTCATGGAGCTGACAGTAGCTGCGTATCAGCGGGTTGGCAAGCAGGAGCAGGAAGCGTCATGACTTCGAGCTGGCCAGCCATATACCCATATGCTTCTTGGAAGCCGCGGCCAATCAAACTTAGACTAAAGGTCGTCCAGCGCAACCTACACGCGCTGTGGTGATACGAGATGTTGTTGGTGGGAGCCTCGTCTTCTTGGGCATGAGCACAAGGCAAAAGGGTAGTTTGCCGCGGTCATCGACGTACTGCGGTGTCTTGAGCTTGAGTTCCAGCACGCACAGTCTGTGCTTTAAATTAAATATTGAACGTAGCCCTGCTACTTTAACGAAACAGTCATAGAGATTCTGTACGCCGAGGTGCTGCGTGGGGGGTAATTAAAAGTATGGGGTCAGTCATGTAATATTTTGAGTTTATTATCGTTCTGTTGGCGCCCATAATGAATGGCGGGTAATTTGTTTTTCGGTAATATTAATTAAGTGCGTGTGCTTTGCAGGCATTTCTTTAATTATCGGGGGGCAGGATCATGAAGAAGCTGGGGGTTTTGCTATGGGTTTTTGTGGCAGTTACATTAAAGGCTCCTTATTCATGGGCCGAGTCGCCAGGTACGGTGTGGCGAATGGATACCCGGCCGGAACAGCTGATATTTCACGCTGGTTTCCAGGCCTGGGGTAGTAACTTTAATGTTCATGATCATGTGGCCGGCGAGTCATGCGTCAACAGGCAGCAGGGGCAGCGAGATTCAGGTTTTGTCTCAACCGCGGCGAACTTTCAGTTTATTCGCACTGCCGCAGCTGCCAGGGCTTTTGCCCAACCCGGTCAGCGTATTTATCTTTATCGCGTCAGGCCGGACAGCAACTTCTTCAATGCCGAGGCCTCATTGCGGACATTGCATGACAACAACCCGCAAGTCCCGATCACCCCCTTGAACTACCATCCCTCACGGGCAGCTAATGAATATATAACGCCGACCGTCATTCCCACTCAAAATATCAGGGACGTGGAATCCTATATTGTTGTCGACGGTGAGTTGCAAGTTTCAACTGCTCAGGTTAACCCCCGTATATGGCCGATAATACCCGAGCCACGAACAGGCCCTATTTCAACGGTGAAGCCCCACGAGAAAGAAGGCCGACCTGGTTGGGCATGATCCCGATGGTCGGGGCGTGCCTGGCTGCGTCGCGTTCGGATCTGAAGCAAGATATTCCAGCAATAATGTTTACCCTGGAGTCTGTTTATAACAGCAGTACCTCCATTATTAACCATGATGAGCTATAAACGTTGAGGAGTATGAGCATGCGTCTTGCAGCCTTGTTGTTGTTGTTGGTGTTGAGTGTCAATGCTTTTGCCGAAGAGCCTGGTTCAACGCGGATGAGTCGGGATGTAAAGTGCGCGCAGGGCACGGTGAAGCAAATACATATAGGGGCAGGTAACTACGACAGCGGCAATGGGATCAGCGTAATGTTAACTTCGACCGGAACGCGCTGGTGGGCAGTTCATGGGGAGCGCAATCTGAATGATCCCACAGGTTATGCACTGCTTAATATGCTGTCCCTGTCGAAGCTGACAGGCCAGCAAGTGTCTCTTCTGGATGAATCCGGCGGCGGATGTAATTACTTTACGGGTGTGGTCTTGACAAATATGTATTAAGTTTCGATGGGTCACTATTCAAGTGGGTGCGGCACACTTGCAGAATAAAGGTGTTTGTTGTCTGCACTTTGCCGCGCCCGCTGTTAATTGTGTCCTGTACGATTTGCGATACAGAACACTCAGCGCCATCGCTAAGCAGTGGCCTGTGCGGCGTCTGTTTAAAGTATGCAGGGGGATACAAGGGCTGGTATTGGCATGTTCAGGTCTAAGCGGTCATGAGGGTGTGCAGCCCGATGGTGGATTATTCAGAGGAATTCCTACGCTTGAAAGTGCACGACTGAAACAGTTCGAGGGGTTTATTTATTACAAGTCACCCGCCTCGCCGGCGGTGTGATTTAGGGTGTCCATAGAGCCCGACTTGACCAAGCGCATGCTCAACCAATGATCAGCCTGATCGCGCTGAAAGCCTGTGGCAAGGAAGCATCAGGCACGAAATAAAATACGGGGCCAAAAGCCGGGTGCGCCAACTTCCCGCCCACTCAAGGCTCCTGTGCTGTACATACAGCGAAATGAGCCTGGCCGCTGTTTTTTCGGGGCTGGAGGTGTCCAGGGCGCTGAGGCGACTCTATCGCCCTTGATTTCGAAGTTCTGCAGGCGTGTATGCCGTCCGTTCTCCAATAATTCAGGTTTCCGCTATCTGATGTTCGGCAACGACGTTAATCTCGGTGGGTGCCGGTTTCGTCTAGGCGCATATTTATGTCTGCAACTTCAAGGGTCTCCATGGATAGAATCGCCTTCAAACCGCTCCTTCTCGTCGCCGGCCTCCTGGCGTTCATGCCAATGGCCCACGCCGCCAGCACGCTGGTTTACTGCTCCGAAGCCAGCCCCGCCGGCTTTGACCCCAGCCAGTACACCAGCGGTACCGATTTTGATGCCTCCGCCGAAACCGTATTCAACCGCCTGATCCAGTTCAAACGGGGTAGTACTGAAGTCGAACCTGGCCTGGCCACCCGCTGGGATGTCTCCAATGACGGCCTGACCTACACCTTCCACCTTCGCGATGGCGTCAAGTTCCATACCACCGATTTCTTCACCCCGACCCGGAATTTCAACGCGGATGACGTGTTGTTTACTTTCGATCGCCTGCTGGATGCCCAGAGTCCGTTCCGCAAGGCTTACCCGTCCGAATCGCCCTATTTCACCGATATGGGCTTGAACACCACGATCAAGAGCGTCGACAAGCTCGACGACCGAACCGTGCGTTTCAACCTCAATAACGTTGATGCCGCCTTTGTGCAAAACCTGGCCATGAGCTTCGCCTCGGTGCAGTCCGCCGAATACGGAGCCCAACTGCTCAAGCAGGGCAAGGCTGAAGAGATCAATCAGAAACCGGTGGGCACCGGGCCGTTTGTGTTCAAGCGCTATCAGAAGGACTCGCAGATTCGTTACGTCGGCAACAAACAGTACTGGAAGCCCGAGGATGTGAAACTCGACAACCTGGTTTTTGCCATCACCCCTGACGCGGCGTCGCGCCTGCAGAAACTCAAAGCCGGGGAGTGCCAGGTCAGCGGTTACCCGCGACCGGCGGATATCGAAGTGATGAAGCAGGATCCCAACTTGCGAGTGCTGCAGCAAGCCGGGTTCAACCTGGGGTTTCTGGCTTACAACGTGACACATCCGCCGCTGGACCAACTCAAGGTGCGTCAGGCCCTGGACATGGCCATCGACAAGCCGGCAATCATCAAGGCCGTGTACCAGAGCGCAGGGCAATTGGCGCAGAACGCCTTGCCACCTGCGCAGTGGTCTTATGACCCGACAATCAAGGATGCCCCCTACGACCCGGTCAAGGCCCGGCAGCTTTTAAAAGAAGCAGGGGTTGCACCAGGGACCACTATCAACCTGTGGGCGATGACCGTTCAACGTGCCTCCAACCCGAACGCGCGTATGTCGGCACAAATCATCCAGCAGGATTGGGCCAAGGTCGGCATCAAGGCCAATATCGTTAGCTACGAGTGGGGCGAGTACATCAAGCGCGCCAAGAACGGCGAGCACGACGTGATGATTTACGGCTGGACGGGCGACAACGGCGACCCGGATAACTGGCTCGGCGTGCTCTACAGCTGCGCGGCGGTCAAGGGCAGCAACTACGCCAAATGGTGCAACCCAGACTATGACAAGCCGGTGCAGCAAGCCAAGCTCAGCAGCGACCGCGAACAACGCATCAAGTTGTATCAAGAGGCGCAGAAGATCCTCAAGGAGCAAGTTCCGATTACACCCATTGCGAACTCGACGGTTTTCCAGCCCCTGAGCAAGGAAGTGACTGATTTCAAAATCAGCCCCTTTGGGCTGACACCGTTCTACGGAGTGAGCCTGGATAAGTAACAGCAAGCCCCAACTGAGTGCACCAGAAGCCCGGGATGGTTTTTGGTGCGCTCGCGGCACCGAAATAACCTCGCTATAGACGTGAATAGGCCAAAGTCTTATGCAAGGTATGCACTGAAATAATGCGTTTGCTGCCGAATTTGAATATGCCGAACTTACAGGCGCTTCTTTAATAGAGGCCAAGGCGCATGTTGGTTTGCTATGCGTACAAAGTTTGCAAGGTTCTGTGGATAACCCCCGCCTTCAGGGTGACGAGCTGTCCCATCGAAACGTCATTATGGATGCGGCTGTTGTGTGTGAGCGGCTCTGGATGCAGTTTGGAACCTGGTTGAACCATGAGCGAAGCCTTTATTTATGTGCGTTGACTTTTAACCGGTTCGGGCAGTGGCAGAGTGCTCTGGATAGTGCTGGCAAGGCACTGGTCATTATCGAATCGAACGGGGTGGAGGAGGTGGACAGGGCATTCTTGCTGCTTCAAGTGTCTAAAGCTTGCCAAGGGCTGGGCAATAGGGGAAGCGCTGATGAGGCACTCCATGCTGCAGACCGGATTGCTCAGGGTTTCGATTCGCAACTGAGTCGTTGGTTTTTGGATGTGCGTTCCAAGTTAAAGGTCGCGGACTTTGTGCCTGCTGATTGAAACGGATTAAACATCAGGGGGGTCATCAATGAGAGTACGGATCCATTGTAATGTCTTCAGTGACCATGCCAAAAGAAGCAGTATATCCTCCCCCTGATTTACCTCATGTTAGCCATGCAAGATGCTGCCCGGTGTGATGCGCAGTCGCTGGATCAGGGTGCAGGGACAGAAAAGCTCTTGCCTTTTTCCACTACCCAGGTGGCAAGAACGGTAGCGCCCTGTGGGCCCGCTTTGCTGATGTGGGGTTCGTGCGCCAGGTGTTGAAAACTGTCACCGGCCTTTATTCGCTTTTCAGGCTGCCCATCCATTGTAATGATGACCTCGCCTTCAAGCACATAGGCGACTTCTGGTCCTGTATGTATGTGGCGAGCCTTGACTTCGTTCGGGGCGAGTACTGCTTTTTGCAAGCCCATTTGATAGTGGGTATCAGGCATGTCGATTCGTTGCAACACGTCAGACTTTGCGGGTGTTGGCATGTCTGCGATGGCAGCTCCCGCCCAGAGGACGGCACTCAACATAAATATGGCTGGGGGCGTGCCTTTCATTATTTGATTTCCGGTTTATGACGCTTGATTGGCTGTGCGAGTCAGACGTTTTTAGGTGTTCATGTTTTAAGTTTATCGCGTAAAAACAATAGATTTTTGGGCTCGCTAAGGTATGTAGTTTTTTTCTGTTACTTGCGTGGTTCATTTCTTTTCATATTTGTGCGAAATTTAATGTGTGTCATGTTTTTTTAGTGTGTCGTTATTATGTTGTTCGTTCATTCCATCATTTTCTTGTGGTCATTGGCTGTTCCCGGGGCTGTACGCGGGGGGCGTGCAAAAATGCGCAGAGGCCAACACAGAAATAAGCTAAGTGACTGATTTATAAAAACAAGCATGTATCTAAATGTTTCTGATGGTTTTGCGGTCAATAATGTCGCTTGCGAGATAATTGATAGGGTAAAACCTCTCCGGCATGACGTTTTAGCTGAATTTTGTTGTGTATATGGTGAAATTACCTGCGCAACACTTCCTATACTGCCCGCGGTGTCTACGTACCTGTACAGTTCAGCCAATCACGATGAGTGATCGAACTGCTATGGCGATAGCCACCCTGCGTAAATGAGGTGGTGTCCGCGTCGTCTTGTTTCCTGCACCTAATAAGTCTAAGAATGAGATAAAGTGTAATGAATAAACAGTCGATCCAGATTGCGCTTGCGTACATGTCCGTAGTTATCGGTGGTGGTTTTGCCTCCGGGCAGGAGGTGCTGCAGTTTTTCACCGGCTATGGGCTTATCGGTATCCTGGGCACCCTGGTAAGCGGTTTGATGTTTGCCTTCCTCGGTATGCAGATCGCCCGCATGAGTTCGAAGATGCAGGCCAACTCGCACAAGGAAGTACTCTACGCCCTGTTCGGCGCACGTCTGGGCTGGGTCGTCGATGTGGTGCTGTCATTCTTCCTCTATGGGGTTGGTGTGGTGATGCTGGCCGGTAGCGGTTCGATTTTTGCCCAGCAGTACGATCTGCCCCCATTGTTTGGCGGTGTATTGATGACCGTGCTGGTGATCGCCACGCTGTGCATGAACGTCAAGCGCATCATTGATCTGATCAGCGCAGTCATGCCTTTTCTGCTGGCGATGGTGCTAATCATCACGACCTACTCGATTTTCAGCTACAACGCTCCCATCGAGACCCTGGATGCTGTAGCGCGTGAAAACAACGAGACGGTCACTGGCAACTGGTTTGTCGGCGCCTTGCTCTACGCTTCGTTCAATATCGCGGTAGGTTTCCCGATGCTGGCAGTGATCGGTGGCATGACCAAACAACCCAAGGCGGCTGCTCTCGGCGGTGTGCTTGGCGGGCTTGGTTTGGGCGCCCTGATCCTGTTGTTGAACATCGGCCTGTTTGCCAACATCAACCAGCTGCAGGGTATTGAAATGCCGTCCCTGGCACTGGCCGGACGCATCTCGCCACTACTCTCGGTGGTGATGTCCATCGCACTGGTGTGCATGGTCTACAGCACTGCGGTTGGGATGTTCTTTGCCTTCAGTGCACGCTTTGCCAAGCCGGAATCGGGCCGTTTCAAGTTGTTTAGTGCAGTGACCGTTTGTGTCGGTCTGGCTTTGAGCCTGGGTGGTTTCAGCAAGTTGGTGGGCACCGTGTATCCGCTGCTGGGCTACGTAGGCTTTGCGCTGATCCTCGCCATTTGCTTCAGCTGGCTGCGCAGTCGCTCGCTGGCCAAGGCGGAAAAAACCGCGCTGGACGCGGTCTCCTGACCCCGGCTGCCGCCGAACGCAAGTTCGGCGGCTTCCTTCCTAACCCTGCTGTTCAAGTATCTGGTTGACGTCCCGGACCCTGGCGTAATCCATTGCCATGCTGGCAAGCGACAGTGCATGTACATCCTCGGCAGGCCACAGGCGTCCATTCAGGTCTATCTGATCGAATGTATAGCAGGCATCCGATCCCACAATCACATCGAACCCCAGGCAACCTGCTGAGCGAACCGTGCTCTCTACGGAATTATTGGTGATCACGCCGACGATGACCAACTGCTCAATCCCGCGCGTGCGCAACCAGCGTTCCAGGCCTGTGTTGGTAAATGCATCGGGTACGTTCTTTTCAACCACGTGCTCACTATCGAGCGGGGCCAGCCCCTCCTGAAACTCGCAGCCAGGCTGGCCGGGCCAGAATACCGAGGCAGGCGATCGGGATATATGCCGGACATGGACTACCGGACGCTGTACATGCCGCCAGGTTTCCAGCAGGCGCTGTACGTTGAGCTCGGTGTGCGGGTTGTTTCTGCGACCAAGCCCGGGAAGGCTTATCCCTTTTTGCATATCGATGATGATCAGTGCCGCATCGGATTTGATCAGGGGCATGGCCGTTCCTCTGGCTGGGGATAGGGAGCACCATGCTAAGTCTATTGCGCCGGGGTCACCAGATGGCTACAGGTCTTTATCCTGGCTCAGGGTTTGCGGTTCGCCGTGGCTGATCATCCATTTCAGCAAAGCCCTCACCGGCACTGTATGGGTGCTCTCGACCCACTGAACACCTTCATGGCTGTAATGCTCGATATAGCGGCTGAGTACCAGCGTGTCGCGATCGCTCGACAGGCGCAGGCTTGTTTCGCGACAGTGCAGGGCGGCGTTGGCACGCTTTACCAGTCGCTGCTCCAGGATCATGGCCGGGTTTTCGCAAGGCATGGGTACACGCGTTCTTGGCAGGAAAGAGGTCTGATCCTCGCATTCGCGGTTTGCCTGGATATGTCTGCTTTTTTGCCTGGCCGCAACTTTGTTACCAAGTTGAAATATATGACGCAGCGGGACGAATAGTTTTAGATGGAAGCCTTTACATACCTTAAGTGGAATGCGCCGGTGAGCAGCCTTTTGATCGTGGACGATGACCTGGAGGTCCTCGCGCTTCTGAAGAAGTTTTTTGTACAACACGGATATTCGGTGGAGGTGGCCACCGATGGCACGTCACTGTGGGCGGCGATGGCGCTGCAACCACCGGACCTGATTATTCTCGACTTGATGCTGCCTGGCGAAAACGGCCTGATGCTGTGTCAGCGTTTGCGTCAGCAATACCCCACGCCGGTCATCATGCTGACGGCCATGGGCGAGCTGAGTGATCGGGTCGTCGGTCTTGAAATGGGCGCCGATGATTATCTGAGCAAACCTTTTGATGCCCGGGAACTGTTGGCCAGGGTGCGTGCCGTGTTGCGCCGGGCAGGGCAGGGCCAGCCCTCGGTCGGGCAGGTGCCGCGGCCACTGATGAAGTTTGCGGGCTGGCAACTGGACCTGACCCGCCGCGAACTTCGTTCCCCGGATCAGGTGATGATTCCCTTGTCTGCCGGAGAGTTCGATTTGTTGTTGGTGTTTGTCGAACATCCCCAGCGCATTCTGACTCGCGAACTGTTGCTGGATCTGGCTCGTGGCGCTGGCCATGACGCGTTCGATCGCAGCATCGACGTACAGGTCAGCCGTTTGCGGCGCAAGCTGGAGTTCGACAGCAAAGGGGTCGAGATGATTCGCACCGTGCGCAATGTCGGTTACCTGTTCACGCCCGGGGTGACCTGTCAGTGACGGGCTGGATTTCAGGCTGGCGCCTGCGCTCACGCAACACCATCGCTCGCTGGATTGCCTTGACCACCATTGTCGCGATGCTGACTGCGCTGGCATTCAATGCGTTGTTTACTCAGTTGGCGGGTGTTTGGGCCTATCCGCCACTGAGTGAAATCGGGCTGCTGGAAAAGATTTCCCTGACGACCAAAATGATCGAAGCTTCGCCGGCGCCACAGCGCCAACGTCTGGCTGCGGCAGCCACTGACAGCGCCCTGAGCATCAGTTGGCATGCCAGCCGTGCCGGCCTGGATTTGCCGCAGGTGGCCGAAGCGGCCAGTCGCACGGCCACGCCGCTGGCGCAGCGACTGTTCAATAGCCCAGAGCGACGCCTCGAAGCCTATCAGCCTGATGACTGG
Source organism: Pseudomonas bubulae (assembly GCF_900618535.1). Taxonomy (GTDB): domain Bacteria; phylum Pseudomonadota; class Gammaproteobacteria; order Pseudomonadales; family Pseudomonadaceae; genus Aquipseudomonas; species Aquipseudomonas bubulae. The sequence goes on from NZ_UYJA01000006.1 coordinate 201,736, forward strand.
CCACAGCACAACGGGCATTACGCCCTGCTGGTGCAACTGGAGGATGGCTCATGGCTTATGTTCAGCATCGCATCGCGCAGCTGGGGCCTGGGCCAATGGCAGCGAAACCTGATTTTGATCCTGCTGGTGTTGTTGTCCACGGTGCTGGTCGCACTGATTGCCACGCGCCATCTGGCCAGGCCTTTGCAGCAGTTCGCCGAGGGCGCCCGGCGTTTTGGTGTCGATTTTCGTGCGCCGCCCATTGAGCCGGTTGGCCCTCGGGAGATCCGACAGGCCATTCTTGCGTTCAACGCCATGCAGGCGCAGTTGCAACACTTCATAAAAGACCGTACCCAGATGCTCGCGGCCATTTCCCATGACTTGCGCACCCCGCTGACACGCATGCGACTGCGCGGTGAGTTTATTGACGACCCGGACCAACAACAGCGTCTGTTTCGCGATGTAGACGAGATGCAGGCCATGATCAACTCCAGCCTGGAGTTCTTTCGCGACGATGCCCGGCTGGAGCAGGCCACGCAATTTGACCTGGCAGGGTTGTTGCAAACCCTGATTGATGACTACCGCGACCAGTCCATTGACATTGCCTTCAACGGTCCTGAGCACCTGGTGTATTTGGGCCGGCCGCTTGGCCTGAAACGGGTGATGACCAACCTGCTGGATAACGCTATCAAGTACGCAGGCGAGCCGGCCATCGAGCTGAGTCGGGACGATGAGCAGGTCACTGTTTTCGTTCTTGACCGGGGGCCGGGCATTCCTGTCCAAAGTCATGAGCAGGTGTTTGTGCCTTTTTATCGGCTTGAAGAATCGCGCAACAAAAGCACCGGCGGAGTGGGGCTCGGACTGTCGGCAGCCAGAGCGATTGTGCTGGAACACGGCGGCTCGCTAACCCTGAGCAACCGCACGGGTGGCGGGTTGGCGGTGAGGGTTGTGTTGCCGGTGCTCAAGGGGGCAGGGTGAATGATCTTCTGCAGAGAGTGCCGGGCACCCCGGCACTCTCAGCCTCTTGGCCCCTCAGACCGCAGCAACGGCTTGCGCCGCATTTTCGGGTGTCGCCACATCATGCAAGGAAATCCGTGAGGTCTCAGGCAATGCCAGGCCGCCAGCCAGGGCGAGCAGTGCAACTGCAATCAGATAAAACGCGGGCGACATATTGCTGCCGGTGGTGCTGATCAGCCATGTCGCCACCAGCGGTGCGGTGCCGCCAAAAAGGGTGTAAGCCATGTTGTAGGTGATGGCCGAAGCGGTATAGCGAGTGCGGGTCGGAAACGTCTCCGAGAGCAAAGCTGCGGTCACCACGCCACACAACACCGCGCCAATTGCCAGCAGCATGACACCGACGATGGACGCTGCGAACCCGCCCGAGCTGGCCATCAGGAACGACGGATACACCGCGACCATCAGTAGAACGCACGCGGTCACCACGGTCGCCCGCCGCCCGACCCGGTCCGAATACAGCCCGGCCAGAGGGCAGATGGCGGCGGCGAAGAGCAGGGCGATCAGCGACACCAGCAAAGCGGTTGCCCGGCTCAAGCCGCCCGCGACCTGCAAGTAGGTCGCGAAGTAAGTGGTGAACATGTAGAAGGACAGTGCCGTCAGCGACACAAAGGCTCCCAGGCAGCAGATCGCCGCGCCATGGTTGCGCAAGGTGTCCTTGAGTGGGGAGTGGGCGACCGCATGCTCCTCCTTCACGGCCTGGAAGGCCGGGGTTTCATCCAGCTTCCAGCGCAAATAAAGCCCTACCAGGCCCAGTGGCGCAGCAATCAGGAACGGCAGGCGCCAGCCCCAACTGCCCATGCTTTCAGCGGATAACGAAGCCTCAAGGGCGTAGGCCACTACGGCCGCAGCGGCAAAAGCGGAAAATGTCGAAACCGGCACAAAGCTGCCGTACCAGGCTCTTTTATCGCTGGGGGCGTGCTCCATCAAATAGGCACAGGCCCCGGCGTATTCACCGCCTGCAGAAAAGCCCTGGGCGCAACGAATCAGGGTGAGCAGGATCGGCGCCATAACCCCGATTGCAGCATAAGTGGGCAATATTCCGATCAAGGTAGTGGCCCCGGCCATCAGCAAAATGGTCATGGCAAGGGTACGCTTGCGGCCTATCCTGTCCCCCAGCATGCCGAAAAAAATCCCGCCAAGGGGGCGAAAGGCAAAGGCCACCGCAAACACAGCAAAGGTCTTGAGCAATGCGGCACTGGCATCGCCACTGGGGAAAAACTGCTGAGCGATGGTGGTGGCCAGAAAACCGTAGACGGCGAAGTCGAACCATTCGACGAAATTACCGATGGCGGCGGCGACAATCACTTTTCTCAGCGTTTCAGGGCTGACCTGCTCTATGGATACGCTTGTCATGCTGCACCTCGACCTGTCCTCAGTAAGGAGTGATTATCGAGGCAGCGGCTGAAACGATTCGCTCTAAAAGTGTCATCGGCATAGTCAGTACCGACTTCTCAGAGGTCAAGCACGGGGGCTACAGGCTACCGGGCGAACTTTTTGGCCCCGGCAACGCACAGGATCACCGCCGCTGTAACACCAAACATGCCCATGCTGACAGTCTCGTGCAGCAAGGTGGCAGCCAGTGCCAGGCCAAAAAATGGTTGCAGCAGCTGCAACTGCCCAACGGCGGCAATCCCGCCCTGGGCCAGCCCCCGGTACCAGAATACAAAGCCTATCAGCATGCTGAAGATCGAGATGTAAGCCAGGCCGAGCCAGGCAGGTACGCTAATGCCTTTGAACGAAGCGGGGGCCCACAACCATGCCAGCGGAGCCATCAATGGCAGTGACAGCACCAGTGCCCATGAAATGACCTGCCAGCCGCCCAGCGTACGCGACAACCTGGCCCCTTCGGCATAGCCAAGACCGCAGATCAATACAGCCAGAAGCATCAGGATGTCACCCTCGGGCGCTGCGCTCAGGCCCTGCGCCAGGGCATAGGCCACGACGCACGCGCTGCCCAGGATCGAGAACAGCCAGAACGCTGGCCGTGGCCTTTCACCCCCGCGCACCACGGCGAAAATGGCGGTAGACAGCGGCAGCAGGCCAAGGAAGACAATGGTGTGGGCCGATGTCACATGCTGCAAAGCCAGCGCGGTCAGCAGCGGAAACCCCACCACCACCCCGGTTGCCACCAGCAGCAGGGGCACCAGCTGGTTGCGCTGCGGCCGCCGGGCCTTGAACAACCCGAGCATGGCCAGGGCCAGTACCCCGGCAATACTGGCGCGGGCCAGGGTGAGGAACACGGGATCGAACTCCAGCACCGCCACCTTGGTTGCGGGCAATGAGGCGCTGAAAATGACCACGCCGATAAAGCCGTTGATCCAGCCGCTGAGGTTTTTTTCGGTGGTGGGGTGTTGCAGGTGGGAAGTACGTTCCATCGAGTCTCAGGCTCCAGGCTAATCGCGGCTTGCATTCAATGCATCCTAGGGCTGATGATTAATGACAATCAAAAAATTGTCATGGATACAAAGCCCGATGCCCCGTTCCCGCTACAAGCTGCTGGTAGACGCGTTTGCCGACGATATCCGCTCAGGCCGTTTGCCGCCGGGCACGCGTTTGCCTACCCATCGCCAGCTCGCAGCCAGCGAAGGGCTGGCGCTGGTCACGGCCAGTCGCGTGTATGCCGAGCTTGAGGCCATGGGGCTGGTCAGTGGCGAAACCGGGCGTGGCACTTTTGTCCGGGAAACCTCGCTACCACCAGGCCACGGTATAGACCAGCCCGACGTGATCGCGGGGATGCTGGATCTCAATTACAACTATCCCTCCTTGCCGGGCCAGGCCGAACTGTTGCGTACTGCGCTGCGGCAGTTGGCGTTGTCTGGCGATCTGGAATCGTTGTTGCGCTACCAGCCCCATGGCGGGCGCCTGCATGAGCGCGCCTCGGTCGCGAGGCACCTGGGCAGGAGCGGGTTGAATGTGCCCGCCGAACAGGTGTTGATCGTCAACGGCGCACAACACGGGTTGAGCGTGGTGCTGATGGCACTGCTCCAGCCTGGTGACGTGATCGCGGTGGACGCCTTGACCTACCCGGGTTTCAAGGCACTGGCGCTGGCCCTGCACCTTGAATTGCTGCCCATCCCGAGCACGGAAAGCGGGCCGGATCTGGATGCCCTCGCCAGTCTGTGTCGCCGTCGCTCTGTGCGTGCTGTCTACAGCATGCCGACGTTGCACAATCCGTTGGGGTGGGTGATGAGCCTGGAGCAGCGCCAACACTTGGTCGCGATCGCCCGGGCACATGATCTGCATATCATCGAAGATGCGGCCTACGCTTTTCTGGTCGATAACCCGCCGACGTCTTTGGCTGACTTGGCGCCGGAAAGAACCGTTTACGTGTCTGGGTTTTCCAAAAGTGTCGCAGCGGGTTTACGCGTGGGCTTTATCGTCGCGCCCGCAGAAAAGGTCAGTGTCCTTGAGCGTATAATCCGAGTGACTGCCTGGAATGCTCCCGGTGTGATGACCGCTATCACCAGTGCCTGGCTCGACGATGGCACCGTGACCCGGCTGGAGTCGCAAAAGCGCAAAGACGCACAGGCAAGGCAGCTCATTGCTGATGAGCAGTTGGCGGGGTTGCACAGGATCCGCCATCCTTCGTCCTACTTTGTCTGGTTGCCTCTGTCAGAGGACGCCCGGGCGGACCAGGTTGTTGCGGCGTTGGCGCGTGAGCAGGTCTCGGTGTCGACCGCGCAGCCCTTTGCAACTTCGGCCCATGTGCCCCATGCGATAAGGCTGGCGCTGGGCTCGGTGGGCATGACGGCCCTGCGTGAGGGCCTGGCGAAAGTGAAGTGGGTGGTTCAGGCCCATGCCTAGGGGTGGCCGTACTCAGGCCATGGGCGGCAACCGGCGTTTGACCGGGCTTTTTTTGATGATCGACGTATTGGTTTCGGCGTAGGCATTGAGGCCATCAAGCAGGCTGTCCAATTGCTCGATTGAACGCACATGCAGACGGGCAATAAAACAGTCATCGCCCGTCACCTTGTCGCACTCGGTGAACTGGGGGATGTTCTGGATCTGGCGCTCCACTTCCTGCAACTGCCCCGGTAGCGGTCGAATGCGGATGATGGCCTGGAGTTGATAGCCAAAGGCTTTGGGATCGACTTCCACGGTGTAACCCTTGATCACTTCGCGCTCTTCGAGCTTGCGAATGCGCTCGGCGACGCTGGGTGACGACAGGCCGCTGAGGCTGGCCAGTGTTTTCAGGGAGCTGCGTGAGTCTTGCATCAGTGCGCTGATCAACAGCTGATCTATCTCGTCGCTCATCTTTGCTCCTTAGGCCAAATTGGCAGAATGCCTTAACACTAAAGGCAAAAATGACGAATTGCCTTTTCTGGATTATGGCGCTGCATGAATCGCGATTGCCATACTGTTTCCTACTTTGAGGGAGGCAAATATGGACAAAACCACGCAACGCGGTTCGCTGGAAATGGTCGCTGCCATGCTTATCTCCGGCACCATTGGCTGGCTTGTCCTGCTAAGCGGGCAAGCAGTGCTGGATGTGGTGTTCTGGCGCTGTGTGTTTGGCGCGGTGACGTTGCTGCTGATCTGTGCGCGGATGGGTTTTTTACGCCGCGGTCTGCTGAACCGCACTACCTTTGCGCTGGTTGTTTTGAGCGGCGTGGCCATCGTTGCCAACTGGGTGTTGTTGTTCGCGTCCTACTCCAGGGCCTCAATCGCCATTGGTACGGCGGTCTACAACGTTCAGCCGTTTATCCTGCTCGGTCTGGCAGCGTTGTTCCTGGGTGAAAGAATAACCCTGCACAAACTGGCCTGGCTGGCGGTGTCGTTTGTGGGCATGTTGGCGATCGTCAGCGCCCACCACGGGCAAGGGGAGAGCGGCAGTGAGTACTTGCTGGGGATTGCCCTGGCGCTGAGTGCGGCCTTGATGTACGCCGTGGCCGTGCTGATCATCAAACGCCTGCGCGGGATCCCCCCGCACCTGATCGCGCTGATCCAGGTCAGCACCGGCGCACTGCTGCTGGCACCCCTGGCCAACGTCACTGAGCTGCCTGCTGGCGCACAGGCGTGGGGCGCCTTACTGACGCTTGGCGTAGTCCATACCGGCTTGATGTATGTACTGCTCTACGGAGCAATCCAGAAACTGCCCACGGCATTGATCGGAGCACTGAGCTTTATCTACCCCATTGCCGCGATATTTGTGGACTGGTTTGCCTTTGGCCATCGCCTGGAACCGCTGCAATGGGTGGGTGTGGCGGCGATTTTAATCGCGGCAGCCGGGATTCAGCTGGGGTGGCGGGTGGGAGGGCGGCGGGTAGTGAGTGGAGGATAATGGCTGTTTAAATGCACTTGGTCACGGTGAGCGTTCATGGCCAAGTGCATTGATGGGCCTGGCTTAAATCCCCGACCGACTCATCGGGCTGATCATGCGCACGCCCAGACTCAGTGCCTGGGTTACCAGCGCTCTCATATCGGCGGTGTTTTCGTTGTTGACGCACTGCGCCAGTTTTTCGCCCAGGGTCGGCGCAGTGTCGGTGCCTTCCGGGTAAGCGCGCAGGATCAGCAGCCCGCTGTTGGTCAGAACCACTTCGTAAAAGGCTACGCCCGACATGCCGTCGAAGTGGATGTAGCCAATATCCGCCAGCCATTTGACCGTGGCCAGGAACAGGTTCTCTTCTTTTTCCAGCGCCTCGCGGTTGCTGTCCGCCAGGCCTTTGTAGTCGATAAAGCGCTCGGCAGTCAGGGTGATGGGCAAGGGGAAGTTACGGTACAGGTGGCCCAGGATCAAACCGGCATAGCAGTCGAACAATTCGATATTGTTGGACGGCAAGGTGTTGATCGAGTGAACGTTTTTTTCTGTGAGGTGACCGGCTAATCCTTTGAACATGCGAACCTCTGTCAGCTGTGTCTGTATGGCGTGACTGAATAAGCGTACCCATTGGTATAGCACAGTCATGCCCGGGGAACCTGACCTGTGGCAATTGTTACAAGGTAAGACGTATCGCCTGGAAAACCCCTAAAAAATCAGATGCATAACTGGCTATTTAAAATCAGCCTGCTATTACTGTGGGGCGCGATAACCTGCGTACGGCCCGTTTGGGCGAGGCCATTTCATATCAGGAGGATAGATGTCAAAACCCGCATGGATGCGTAACACCCTGGTGGCTGCGGCCTTGTTGAGTGTGTTGGCAGCGCCTGTTGTCTCAGCGCAGGATCGCACCCTGCAACTGGCCATTGGTGATGAGCCGACCGAAGGCTTTGATCCAATGCTGGGCTGGAGCCACGGCAGTTATCTGCTGTTGCACAGCCCTTTGCTCAAGCAAAACGAAGATTTGTCCTGGAGCGGTTTTCTCCTCAGCGATTATCAGGCCAGCGCGGATGGCAAGACCTGGACCCTCAAGCTCAAGCCCGACCTCAAGTTCTCCGACGGTTCGCCACTGACCGCCAAGGACGTGGCTTACACCTACAACAATGCGGCGGCCAGTGGTGGCAAGGTCGATATGGGCAACTTCCTCAAGGCCGAGGCGGTTGATCCGCTCACGGTGCGTATTGAGCTCAAGGCGCCGCAAAGCACGTTCGTCAATGTGCTCGGTTCGCTGGGGATTGTCTCGGCAGACCAATACGACGCCAAAACCTACGCGCAAAAGCCGATTGGCGCCGGGCCTTATCGGTTGGTCAGCTACCAGCCGGGTCAGCAGTTGATCGTTGAGGCCAACCCGTACTACGCAGGGCAGAAGAACGATTTCAACAAACTGGTGTTTGTGTTCCTGGATGAAGACAGCGCTTTCGCTGCCGCCCAAAGCAAGCAGCTGGGTATTGTGCGCATCGCCCCTGCGCTGGCCGTGACGCCTGCCGCGGGCATGAAACTGTGGGTTCGCCCCAGTGTGGAAAACCGTGGCATCGTGATGCCAACCCTCGCGTCCGGTAAAAAAGATGCCCAGGGCTACCCGATTGGCAATGATGTGACGGCTGATGTGGCCATCCGCAAAGCCATCAACTACGCCATCAATCGCCAACTGCTTGCCGATCAGATTCTCGAAGGCCACGCGATCCCGGCCTACACCGGCGTGCAGGGTTTACCGTGGGATAACCCGGATGCGCTGTTCAAGGATGGCGATACCGACAAAGCCCGGCAGATACTGGAAGACGCAGGCTGGATTGAAAACGCCCATGGCATCCGTGAAAAAAACGGCCTGCCGGCCAAAATCACCCTGTGGTACGCCAGTGGCGATGCCACTCGCCGGGATCTGGCCCAGGCCGTGCGCTCAATGCTCAAGCCCGTGGGCATCGACGTAGACCTGAAGTCCGGCAGTTGGGAAACCGTTGAGCGCAACATGCACGCCAACCCGACCCTGTTTGGCTGGGGCAGCCTCGACCCGATGGAGCTTTACCATCACTACAGCAGCAAGGCGGCAGGCGTGGAATACTACAACCCCGGTTATTACCAGAACCCGGTTGTCGATCAGCATCTGCAGCAAGCCCTCGATGCGCCGACCTGGCAGCAGGCGGTGCCGTTCTGGCAGCAAGTGGAGTGGGACGGCAAAACCGGCGTCGGCGTTAAAGGAGATGCCGCCTGGGCCTGGTTGCTCAATGTTCAGCACACTTACCTCACCGATGAGTGCATCGATCTGGGTAAGGGCGCCCCGGAAATCCACGGTTCCTGGTCGCTGCTCAACAGCGTTGATCACTGGAAGTGGACCTGCCGGTGATCCGCGGCCTATCGCTGTTTGTGCTGCGTTTGCTGGGCCTGCTGCTGGTAACGGCAGCGGGCACCTTTGCCTTGCTCAGTTTTTCTCCGGTAGACCCGATCCGGGCCTATATAGGTAACGATCTGTTGCACGTACCGCCCGAGCAATATCCATTGATTGCGGCGCGCTGGGGGCTCGATCTGCCGTTATGGGAGCGCTTTTTGCGCTGGTTCGGGCAAATGCTGCAAGGCGATTTCGGCTATTCAATGCTCTATAACGCGCCGGTCTCGCAGGTGATTGGAGAGCGTTTTGCCACCTCCTTTGCACTGCTGTTTTCGGCCTGGCTGTTTTCCGGCATCGTCGGCCTGGCCATGGGGCTGACGGCCGGGCGTTATTTGAACCGTTGGCCTGACCGCCTTATTTCGACGCTGTCCTATGTGCTGGCATCCATGCCGACGTTCTGGATTGGCCTGCTGTTGCTGTCACTGTTTGCCGTTACGCTCAACTGGGCGCCGATCTGCTGCGCCTGGACCCCCGGCAGCAATGCCGAAACCGCAACCTGGGGCGACAAGTTGCGACACTTGATCCTGCCCATGCTGGCCCTGGGTGTACTGGGCGTGGGCAATATCGCCCTGCATACCCGCTCGCGGGTGGCTGAAGTGATGAACAGCGAATTTATTCGTTTCGCCCATGCCCAGGGCGACAAAGGCTGGCCGCTGATCAACTTTCATATCCTGCGCCATGCCATCACCCCGGCCTTGTGCCTGCAATTTGCCTCGGTGGGGGAGTTGATCGGCGGTTCGTTGCTGGCTGAAAAAGTGTTCGCTTATCCAGGCCTGGGGCAGGCCACGATCGATGCCGGATTACGCGGCGATATTCCATTGTTGATGGGGATCGTGATGTTCTGTGCGGTGCTGGTATTCACCGGCAACAGCATTGCCAACGCGCTGTTACTGCGCCTTAACCGCGGGGCGGCGCGCCAGGTATGACCTACAACCCCAATCGCGCCTTGCTAAGGCTCTGCCTCTCGTTGCTGATGCTGCTGGGGTTGATCGCCTACGGTATCTCAATCATCAATATTGATGTCTCCATGGATCTGCTGGCACGGCGCCTGCCACCGTCTGCCGAGTACTGGTTTGGCACTGACAGCCTGGGCCGTGATCTGTGGCTGCGGTGTTTTCAGGGGATGACCACCAGCCTGCAGATCGGCCTGACCGCAGCGTTCAGCAGCGGTTTTCTGGCGATGCTGGCCGCCAGTCTGTGTGCGCTGAACAAAACCCTGGATTACCTGATTCGCGGGCTGATCGACAGCATGCTGGCGCTGCCGCATTTGTTGCTGCTGGTATTGATTTGCTTCACCTTGGGCGGTGGCAAGCAGGGGGTCATCCTGGCCGTGGCGCTGACCCACTGGCCACGCCTGGCCCTGATCCTGCGCGGCGAGATCCTGCGTATCCGCGAGACCGATTTTGTGATGCTCTCCCATCGCCTGGGCAACAGCAGCTTCTATCGCTGGCGTCATCACTTGTTGCCGTTGCTGATGCCGCAGTGGATCGTCGGTACCCTGTTGATGTTCCCCCACGCAGTTCTGCATTCGGCGGCGTTGAGTTTCCTGGGCTTCGGCCTGGCGCCCCATGATCCGTCATTGGGCCTGTTGCTGGCCGATGCGCTAAAGTACTTGAGCAGTGGCGCCTGGTGGCTGGCGTTTTTCCCGGGTTTGATTCTGGTGGGCCTGGTACTGGTTTTTGACCAGTTTGCACGGGCATTGCAGCAGCTCTGGATAAGGATTACCTGATGCTGAAATTCGACCGGTTTGCGATCGACGTTGCGCACTATCATTGGTTGGGCCATAAAACCTGGCATCCGCTGCTGAGCAATATCTCCCTTGAAGTACGCCCCGGAGAATTGACGGCGCTGGTGGGCTCCAGCGGCGAAGGCAAAAGCCTGCTGCTGCAAAGTGCCTTGGGCTTGCTCCCTGAAAACATGCGTTGTCGCGGCGAAATAGTGCTCGACGGGCAGGTGTTGGGGGAGGCCGGCAAGGTCAATCAGCGGGGCAAAGCCCTGTGCTATGTACCCCAGGGTGTCAACGCCCTGAACCCGCTGATCAAGGTCGGGCCGCAATTGCAGCGTGCTGCGCACTTGAGCGGGGTCAGGCTGGGGCTTGGCGATGTGGCCGAGCAGCTCACGCACTACAACCTCAAGCCAGAACTGGTGGACGAATTCCCGCGCATGTTGTCAGGGGGCATGGCCAAGCGCGTTCTGGCCAGTTGCGCGGCCTTGACTCCTGCGCGTTATATCCTCGCGGACGAGATCACCTCATGGCTGGATGACGAACATGCCTGCCAACTGTTGACCCATCTCAAGGGCTTTTGCCTGCAAGGTCGGGGGATTTTGTGGGTGACCCATGATCTGGCCCTGGCGGCGCGCTTTGCCGACAGGATCGCTGTGTTGCATCAGGGCGAGCTGCACGAAACCCTGAGTGCCCTGGAACTGCGCGAAAACGGCGGCAGCCCCTGGTTGCAGTCGTTGTGGGCAGCCTTGCCGGAACAACAGTTTTTTGCCCGGCGGGTGCCGGAATATGCTTGAGGTCCAGCAATTAAGCATTGTCCAGGATGGCCGGCAGCTCTGGGACTGTGTGTCGTTTCAGGTGCGGCCGGGGGAGCGTCAGGGCATCTCGGCGCCCAGCGGTTATGGCAAAACCACCCTGGGCCGGGTGCTGGCGCAATGGCAGTCAGCAACCTCGGGCAGCATCACCGTGGATGGCAAAGCGCTTGCGAAAAAGGGCTATTGCCCGGTACAGCTGGTGCCGCAGCATCCTGAACAGACCTTCAACCCTTATCGCACAACGGGCGAGAGCCTGCGTGATGCCTGGTCGCCAGATGCCGCCTGGCTGGCACGCCTGGCGGTGAACCCCGGGTGGTTGGCCCGTCGCCCGGACGAATTGTCTGGCGGAGAACTGGCGCGTATCGCTTTGCTCAGGGCGCTGGATCCGCGCACCCGCTACCTGATTGCCGATGAAGTGACGGCGCAACTGGATGCGCATGTACAGGCGCAGGTGTGGCAAGTCTTGCTCGAAGAGACCAGGCGTCGGGAGCTGGGGATGATTGTGTTCAGTCACAACAAGGCGTTGTTGCAGAAGGTATGTTCGAGTATCTGGCTGCCCTAGCCTCGCACGGCTCGTCAACTGCTACGGAGCGGGCCATGCAGTTCGCAGTATTCAACCCATTCCATGCCGGCCATTTGCGCCACTTCGCGATGCACTTCAAGGCGCTGGGCCTCGAATTCTTGCGGGCTGGCGCTGGTCAATTGCAGGGTCAGCTCCCAGGCAAAAAACCCCAGACGCTCAGCCTCGGCCTCAAAGGCTTCGTTCAAGCGTTCCTGGCAATATTCCTTTATCGATTGGCCGATAGCGCGGGCGGCCAATGGGTTCAATGTCTCAAGCGCCACGACCAGTTCAGGGTGGTCACTGAGAAAGCGATCAAGTGCTTTTTGATGTCGGGTGCCGGGTTCGGTCACAACTGATTTCCTCGTAAACAGGCAGGGTGTGCTTGCCGGTGATGATGAACACTACATCAATACCGAGCAGAGTAATGGCCGCCAGATAGTCGGCGCGGGGCAAGGTGATATCGCGCTCATAGTAGCTTTGTGCATGGCGCCCCACACCCCCCGCATCCGCCAGTTGTACCTGTGTCAGTTTCAGGCGCAAACGCTCATGTTTGAGTCGCTCACCGTATGTGTTCATAAACATCGCCTATGTCAGGCATTAAGGGTTTGAAAAAATAGTAGGCCAAATGAAGAAATTGGGAAAGATGGGCGGTGAATAACGACCCGTTTTTGTAAGCACAAGCAGGAGGGCAAAAGGCACTCCTGCCTGGCCGTGTCGCTTACAACGTCGGTTTTTTCTCTGTTTCTGGCAGGAACCAGTTCAACAGCAGGGCACAGATACCGCCTGTAGCCACACCTGACTCCAGTACGTTACGCAGAGCCGCAGGCATATGCGCCAGGAACTCTGGCACTTGCGATACGCCCAGGCCCAGCGCCAGGGACACGGCAATGATCAGCAGGGCGCGGCGGTCCAGGGTAATGCTGGCCAGAATATTGATGCCCGAAGCGGCAACGGCGCCGAACATCACCATGGCCGCACCGCCCAGTACCGGCTCAGGCACTGCCTGAATCGCACCGGCAACGCTGGGGAACAGGCCCAGCAGGATCAGCATGCCGGCAATCCACACACCGATATGGCGGCTGGTGATACCGGTGAGCTGAATGACACCGTTGTTCTGGGCAAACACCGAACTCGGGAAGGTGTTGAAGATACCCGCCAGAAACGAGTTGGCGCCGTTGACCAGCACACCGCCCTTGATGCGCTGCATCCACACCGGGCCTTCGACCGGCTGGCGCGATACTTTGCTGGTGGCTGTGACGTCACCGATGGCTTCCAGCGACGTGACCAGGTAGATCACCAGCATGGGAATAAACAGCGCCCAGGAAAACCCCAGGCCGAAATGCAAGGGCATTGGCACCTGGAACAGCTCGGCCTGGTGCATGCCGGTGAAGTCCAGGCGGCCCAGGTAGCCTGCCAGGGCGTAGCCCACGGCCAGGGCGATAACAATGGCGCAACTGCGCATCCACACCAGCGGGATGCGGTTAAGGATCACGATAATGGCCAGCACCACACCCGAGAGCATCAGGTTTTCGCCGTTGGCGAAGGTACCGTTGCCCATGGCCGTGAAGCCGCCGCCCATGCTGATCAGGCCGACCTTGATCAGGGTCAGGCCGATCATCAGCACCACGATGCCGGTGACCAGCGGGGTGATCATGCGTTTTACAAAAGGCAGGATGCGCGAGATACCCATTTCGACAAACGAGCCGGCAATCACCACGCCAAAGATCGCCGCCATCACGCCTTCAACCGGCGTGCCTTGCTTGACCATCAGTGCGCCGCCGGCAATCAGCGGGCCGACAAAGTTGAAACTGGTGCCCTGGACGATCAGCAGCCCGGCGCCAAAGGGGCCAAAGCGTTTGCACTGAACAAAGGTAGCGATACCGGAGATCACCAGCGACATGGAGACAATCAGGTTGGTATCACGGCTGGACACACCCAGGGCCTGGCAGATCAGCAGGCCGGGGGTGACGATCGGCACAATAATGGCCAGCAGGTGCTGCAGGGCGGCCAGAAAGGCGATCCACGGCTTGGGACGGTCTTCAAGACCTAAGACCAGCTCGCTGGTTTGGGACTCGGCTTCGAGCGGGGTTTTAAGAGAGGTCATGGCGAGCGCCCTGGAAAAAAGAGCGCGATTCTACTGGTGTTGAGCCATTACGCCCAGTGTTGGATTGCGCAGGGCCTGACTTGCTGTGGGAGCGGGCTTGCTCGCGATAGCAGCCACTCGGTCTATCAGATAAACCGCGTCGCCTGCATCGCGAGCAAGCCCGCTCCCACAGTAAGGGGGGGATTACAGGTGCAACGCATGCCCCAGCGCACGCAACGCTGCTTCCTGGACGGCTTCGCCCAGGGTCGGGTGCGCGTGGATGGTGCCGGCGATGTCTTCCAGGCAGGCGCCCATTTCCAATGACTGGCCAAAGGCCGTCGACAACTCCGAAACACCGGCCCCCACGGCCTGCCAACCGACAATCAGGTGATTGTCCCGGCGCGCCACAACCCGCACAAAGCCGGTTTTGGCTTCCAGGGTCATGGCCCGGCCATTGGCAGAGAACGGAAAGCTGGCGCTGATGCAGTCCAGACCGGCCTCTTGCGCCTCAACCGGGGTTTTGCCCACCACGACGATTTCGGGATCGGTAAAACACACCGCGGCAATCGCCGCAGGGCTGAACTCGCGCTGTTTGCCGGCAATGATTTCAGCAACCATCTCACCCTGGGCCATGGCCCGGTGGGCCAGCATCGGCTCGCCGGTCAGGTCACCAATCGCCCAGACATTGCGCATGCTGGTGTGGCAACGGTTGTCGACGCGAATCGCCGGGCCGTTCATGGTCAGCGCCAGCGCTTCAAGGTTGAAGCCTTGTGTACGCGGCCGACGACCCACCGCCACCAGCACCTGATCGGTTTCCAGGGTCTGGCTCTGGCCCATGCGGTCACGCATCGACAGGGTTTTGCTGCTGGCCTGGAAACCTTCGACGCTGTGCTCCAGATACAGGGTAATCCCCAGTGCCTTGAGGGATTCTGCCACGGGCAAGGTCAGGTCCTTGTCGTAAGTTGGCAGGATACGGTCACGGGCTTCAACCACCGTGACCTCGGCCCCCAGCTTGCGGTAGGCGATCCCCAGTTCCAGGCCGATATAGCCAGCGCCAACCACGGTCAGGCGTCGGGGAATGGTGGTGGGCTGCAAGGCTTCGGTGGACGAAATGATCGCCCCGCCAATGGGCAGGATCGGCAGGTCGACCGATTGCGAGCCGGTGGCCAGCAACAGATGTTCGCATTCGATGCGCTGGCCGCCGACTTCAACCGCCTTGCCGTCGAGGATTTTGGCCCAGCCGTGAATGACCTTGACGTTGTTCTTTTTCAGCAGAGCGCCGACGCCGCTGGTCAGGCGATCAACAATGGTGTTTTTCCATTGCACGCTCTGGCCGATGTCCAGGGTCGGGGCCTGGGTCTTGATCCCCAGCGGTGAAGTACCGGTGCTGTAGCGCTGGGTGGCATGGAACTGTTCGGCAACGTGGATCAGGGCCTTGGACGGGATGCAGCCGACGTTCAGGCAGGTACCGCCCAGCGACTGGCCTTCGATCAGGACCGTCGGAATGCCCAGCTGGCCGGCGCGGATCGCCGCCACATAGCCGCCGGGGCCGCCGCCGATAATCAGCAGCGTGGTGTGTTGGGTTGGCTGCATGTTCACTCCACAAACAGGGTGGCAGGTTGTTCGAGCAAGCCACGCATGGCCTGGATAAATTGCGCCGCGTCCATGCCGTCGACCACACGATGGTCGAAGGAGCTGGAGAGGTTCATCATTTTGCGCACCACGATCTGGCCTTTGACCACCACCGGGCGCTCGACGATGCGGTTGACGCCAATGATCGCCACTTCGGGCAGGTTGACCACCGGTGTGCTGACAATCCCGCCCAAGGCTCCCAGGCTGGTCAGGGTGATGGTCGAGCCGGTGAGTTCCTCGCGGGTAGCCTTGCCGGTGCGTACGGCGTTGGCCAGGCGGGCGATTTCATCGGCGGCGCCCCACAGGTTGAGGGTCTCGGCATGGCGCACCACAGGCACCATCAAACCACCGTCGCTTTGCGCGGCGACGCCGATATGGGCGGCGCCAAAGCGGGTGATGATTTGCGCTTCGTCGTCGTAGCGCACGTTGATCTGCGGGAAGTCGCGCAAGGCCACGACCATGGCCCGCAGTAGAAACGGCAACAGGGTCAGTTTGCCGCGGCTGTCCCCCCATTTTTGGTTGAGCTGGGCACGCAGTTCTTCCAGGGCGGTGACGTCCACTTCCTCGACATAGCTGAAGTGTGCGGCACGGCGCTTGGCGTCCTGCATGCGTTGGGCGATCTTGCGGCGCAGGCCGATCACCGGGATTTGTTGCTCGTCGTTGCGCAGGGCGTAACCGCTGGCCGGTGCCACGCTGGTTTCGGTGTCGCGGGCCAGGTATGCATCCAGGTCGTCATGCAGGACACGGCCCGCCGGGCCGCTGCCAACCACAAAGCGCAACTCGATACCGCTATCCCAGGCGCGCTTGCGCACGGCCGGGGAGGCCAGCGGGCGCTCGTTGGCTTCACGGGCCACAGGCGCCGATCGTTGTGCCGGTGCCGCCTTGATCGGTGGGGCGGCCACCACGGCCACTTCTACGCGAGCTTGAGGGGCGGCTTTTACTGCGGCGACCACAGGTTCCGCTGCAGGGCCAGCTTGCGCACTTTCACGCAGGTTGCCGGCGCCTTCGACTTCGATGCGGATCAGTTCGCTGCCCACGGCCATGACTTCGCCAGGCTGGCCACCCAGGGCCAGGACCCTGCCGGCCACGGGGGAGGGGACGTCTACCGTGGCCTTGTCGGTCATCACATCGGCGACCACCTGGTCTTCGCTGACCATGTCACCGACTTTGACAAACCATTCCACCAGTTCTACTTGCGCAATGCCTTCGCCAATGTCCGGCATCTTGATAACGTGCGTACCCATTCAGACCTCCATAACCCGTTGTAGTGCAGCACCCACTCGCGCCGGGCCGGGGAAATAGGCCCACTCCTGGGCATGGGGATAGGGGGTATCCCAGCCGGTTACGCGCTCGATCGGCGCTTCCAGGTAGTGGAAGCAGTGCTCTTGAACCAGTGCGATCAGCTCGGCGCCAAACCCGCAGGTACGGGTGGCTTCGTGAACAACAACGCAACGGCGGGTCTTTTTTACAGAGGTGACAATGGCGTCCAGGTCCAGCGGCCAGAGGCTGCGCAAGTCGATTACTTCAGCGTCGATGCCGGTTTCTTCGGCGGCGGCCTGGGCCACATAAACGGTGGTGCCGTAGGTCAGGATGGTGACTTCAGTACCGGGCCGCACAATGGCGGCGCAGTCCAGCGGGACGGTGTAGTAACCGTCGGGCACGGCGCTGGCCGGGTGCTTCATCCAGGGGGTTACCGGACGGTCGTGGTGGCCGTCGAACGGGCCGTTGTACAGGCGTTTTGGCTCGAGGAAGATCACCGGGTCATCGTTCTCGATGGCGGCAATCAGCAGGCCCTTGGCGTCGTAGGGGTTGGATGGCATCACGGTACGCAGGCCGCAGACCTGGGTAAACATGGCCTCGGGGCTCTGGCTGTGGGTCTGGCCACCGTAAATCCCGCCGCCGCAGGGCATGCGGATGGTCATTGGCGCGATAAACTCGCCGGCAGAGCGGTAACGCAGGCGCGCCGCTTCAGAAACAATCTGGTCGGACGCCGGGTAGAAATAGTCGGCAAACTGGATTTCGGCCACCGGGCGCAGGCCATAGGCGCCCATGCCCACGGCGGTACCGACGATGCCACTTTCCGAGATCGGTGCGTCGAACACCCGCGAACTGCCGTACTTGGCCTGCAGGCCTTCGGTGCAGCGGAACACACCGCCGAAGTAGCCCACGTCCTGGCCAAACACCACCACGTTATCGTCGCGCTCGAGCATCACATCCATGGCCGAGCGCAGGGCCTGGATCATCGTCATGGTGCTGGTACTCACGGCGTTCTCCATCTGAATTTTATTGTTGTCGTTCATCTGGTTATAACCCCAATTCCTGGCGTTGCCGGCGCAAATGCTCGGGCATTTCCTTGTACACGTCTTCGAACATGCTCGCGGCACTGGGTATCTGCCCGCCTGCCAGGGTGCCGAAACGCTCGGCTTCCTTTTGCGCGCCAATGATTTCCGCTTCCAGCTCGGCACTGACGGCTGCGTGCTCTTCTTCCGACCAGTTGCCGGTGGCAATCAGGTGCTGCTTGAGACGAAGAATCGGATCGCCCAGCGGGAAGTGGCTCCAGTCATCGGCCGGACGATACTTGGACGGGTCGTCGGAGGTGGAGTGCGGGCCAGCACGATAAGTGACCCATTCGATTAGGGTCGGCCCCAGGTTGCGGCGCGCGCGCTCTGCGGCCCAGGCCGAGGCGGCGTAAACGGCGATAAAGTCGTTGCCGTCGACCCGCAGCGAAGCAATGCCGCAGCCCACGCCGCGTCCGGCAAAGGTGGTGGACTCGCCACCGGCAATGGCCTGGAAGGTCGAAATGGCCCATTGGTTGTTGACCACGTTGAGGATCACCGGGGCGCGGTAAACGTGGGCAAAGGTGAGGGCAGTGTGGAAGTCCGATTCGGCGGTGGCGCCGTCACCGATCCAGGCCGAGGCGATTTTGGTGTCGCCCTTGATGGCCGAGGCCATGCCCCAACCAACCGCCTGTACGAATTGGGTGGCGAGGTTGCCGGAAATACTGAAAAAGCCGTAGTCGCGCACCGAGTACATGATCGGCAATTGCCGACCCTTAAGCGGGTCGCGTTCGTTGGACAGCAATTGGCAGATCAGGTCGACCAGCGGCACATCACGAGCCATCAGGATGCTTTGCTGGCGGTAGGTGGGGAAGCACATGTCGTCGATGTTCAAGGCCAGGGCCTGGGCGCTGCCGATGGCTTCTTCGCCCAGGCTTTGCATATAGAACGACATTTTTTTCTGGCGCTGGGCGACCACCATGCGCGTGTCGAAAATGCGCGTCTTGAGCATGGCGCGCATGCCTTCGCGCAACACTTCGCTCGATACGCCTTCGGCCCACGGGCCAAGGGCCTGGCCCTTGTCGTCGAGTACACGGATCAGGCCTTTGGCCAGGTCTGCGGTGTCGGCAGGTTCCACATCGATCGGGGGTTTGCGCACCAGACCGGCATCGGTCAGGCGCAGGTAGCTGAAGTCGGTCTTGCAGCCTGGGCGGCCGGACGGTTCGGGAACGTGCAGGCGCAGCGGTGCATATTCATTCATGGCTTTCTCTACGCTCGATCTTGTCGTGTTTATAGGCGCGGGAGCTAGGTAGTACTGTCGAAGATCTGTCTGATAAAAACCAAGATCTTGTCCTACAACAATCATATTCCTGACGCCGAAGAATATTTCTCTGTAGTTCATTGTGCTTTGCAGCGTTTAAGGATAAGAATTCTGCATAAACATAAAAAACAGGTGCTTTTGTCTCATGCGCAAGCTAGATCGAACTGATATCGGGATTCTCAATAGCCTTCAGCAGAATGCGCGCATCACCAATGCGGACCTTGCGCGTTCGGTCAACCTGTCGCCGACGCCCTGTTTCAACCGGGTCAAGGCCATGGAAGAGCGCGGCCTGATCCGCGAGCAGGTGACCCTGCTTGACGCCGATATGCTGGGGCTGCATGTCAATGTGTTTATCCATGTGAGCCTGGAAAAACAGGTCGAGGAAGCCCTGCAGCATTTTGAAGCGGCGATATCCGATCGCCATGAAGTCATGGAGTGCTACTTGATGGCCGGCGACCCGGATTACCTGATCCGGGTGCTGGTGCCCAGCATCCAGGCGCTGGAGCGTTTCATGATGGACTTTTTGACCAAGGTGCCCGGCGTGGCCAATATCCGCTCCAGCTTCGCCCTCAAACAGGTGCGCTACAAAACTGCGCTGCCATTGCCTCCTGGCGGGCTGACGCTGGAGGAGTGAATTACACCCGCAAGCGCCAGCGCTCGTTGAAGCGCAGGTCGACCACCGCCAGTGGCTCTACGTCAATCAGGTTGAAGGAGGCAGTGCTCGCTGCCAGGGCGTGCAATATGGCAGCACGGATCACAAAAGGATGAGTCACCACGGCAAAATGACCCTCTTCGCGAAACTCGTCGAGCCAGGCGCTGACCCGCAGGCACAGGGCCTGTATCGACTCACCGCCATGGGGCGCGGCATCGGGGTTGCTGATCCAGTTGGCTAGCGCCTGGGGCATGCTTTGTTGCAGGTCTGACAGGCGCTGGCCCTGCCAGTCGCCGATATCGTAGTCGCCCAGGGCCGGGACAATCTCGATTTCGCCACCCAGTGCCTGCGCGGTTTGCAGGGTGCGGGTTTCGGGCGCGCAGAGTATGCGTACCGGCTTTTTCAGCCTGGCACTCAATTCGGCGGCCAACAGCAGGCCTTTCGGGTCAGCCGCCTCATCCAGTGCAAAGCGGCCCAGACGCTGGGCTTCTGTGCGGACATGACAAATAAAGCTGAGGCGGGTGGGCATACCGGAATCCTTGCGGGGGAGACGTTGTGTTTGTGTTGTCTGCGCTCGCCCTTCAAATCAGTTTAGGCGAGTATTATGACCGTGTATTTCACTCTCAAGGTACTGTGCAATGGCTGCTGCTTTTTTGAAGAAAGTTCTTAATACGGCTGCGTTACTGACACTGATGACCGGGGCCGGCGCAGCGTTTGCCCATGCCCATCTGGAGCAGGCGACCCCCGCCGCCGACAGCACGGTGAACAGCGTCAACGAACTGCGCCTGGTGTTCAGTGAAGGCGTGGAGCAGGCGTTTACCCAGGTTGTGATCAGCCATGACCAGGCGCCGGTGCCGGTGAGCAGCATCAAGACCGAACCCGGCAACAAGAAAACCCTGATTGTGACACCGGCACAGCCGTTGCCGGCGGGTACCTATAACGTCAAATGGAACGCCGTGTCTGTCGATACCCACAAAAGTGCCGGCGATTACAGCTTTACGGTGAGCAACTGAGTTGATGCTCAGTGCAATGGTGATCTGCCGGTTTGTGCATTTCAGTGTGGTGTTGCTGATCTTCGGAGCCTGTGCATTCAGGCCTCTGTTGCGCGGGGCATGGCCATCCTTCGACATTGATGGCCAATTGCTCAAGGTCAACCGGGTGCTGGCCTGGGTGGCGCTGGCCAGCGGCCTTGCCTGGTTACTGTTGACCACCCACTCGATGGCAGGAAGCTGGCCTGAAACCCTGGCCCCGGCGACGTTGTGGCTGGTGTTGGGCAGTACCTTTTTCGGCCAGGTGTGGGCTTTTCATCTGCTGTTTTGCGTGCTGTTGTTGCTCGCCTTGTATGCCCGTAGCGGATTTAACCTTATCTGGTTGCTGGGTTTTCTGTTGTTGGGCACGTTGGCTCCGGTGGGTCACGGCGCGATGCTGGATGGCTGGCGTGGGCAATTGCTGATGCTTAACCAGTGGGTGCATCTGGCGTGTGTGGGGGCCTGGATCGGTGGTCTGTTGGGGTTGCAGCTTATCCTTGTGCGGCCTGTCGGTCAGGACGTGGGCGCTGTGTTGCAGCGCTTCAGCAATCTGGGGTTTATGTTGGTCGCCGGGATTATTCTTACCGGGCTGATCAATACCCGCGTGCTGACCGGTGCGCTCTGGCCTTCACCTTTGTTTGAAGGCTTCGCCCTGATTCTGTTGATCAAGGTGACCCTGGTGGGGGTGATGTTGCTGCTGGCGCTGTTCAATCTGCTGATGAGTCGTGCGGGCCGCTTCACCCTGTTGCGCAGAAGCGTTGCATTGGAATGGCTGTTTGGCTTGGCGGCAGTCGCCGCCGTGTCATTGCTGGGCACCTTGCCGCCGCTGGTGGTGTAGCGGCTGACGAGGTGCGAGGCTGCATTAAGGGCCACAGGAGTTTAAAAGTGCGGGCCCGCTACGCAGCCCTTCGCAGCTTCGTGCCTCGTAGCGGCTACAAGGCTAGACCAACAAAAACACACCCAGCAACCCGCCGAACACCAACCATTTTTCTACGTAGTAACGCGTGCGATTGCGCTTTTTCAGCTCTTTGCCGCGCAGGCGAATCTTGTATAACCGGGTAAATGCGCGGTTCAGGGCGCCGGTTTTGTCACTGGCATCGTTAGGCGAACTGGCGGATGCCATCACTGTGCGGCTGAACCACTGATTGAAGGCACTGGCCCAGCGATACTGCATCGGACGCTCGACATCGCAGAACAGGATGATGCGATTTTTATCGGTAGTGTTTTCGGCGTAATGGATAAAGGTTTCGTCAAACATCACCGCCTCGCCGTCACGCCAGGCGTAGTTCTGGCCGTCAACGTTGATATAGCAGCCTGGATCATTCGGGGTGTCCAGGCCCAGGTGAAAACGCAGCGATCCGGCGTAGGGGTCGCGGTGACGCACCAGTTTGGAGCCAGGGGGCAATTCGGCAAACATGGCGGCCTTGACCGTACCGATGCTGTTGAGCAGCTCAATGGTGCGCGGGCACAGTTCGACCGCCGAAGGGTGGTTGTCGCCATACCACTTCAAGTAAAAGCGCTTCCAGCCACTTTTGAAAAACGAGTTGAAGCCGACATCGTTGGGTTGCTCGGAACGCTTGATCTCGCCCGCCTGCATCAGGTTTCGCGCTTCTTCACGGATTTCCTGCCAGTGATCCTGCAAGGGTTGCAGTTCCGGGAAATCGGCAGGTTTGAGGTAGGGCTGGCCGGGCACTTTGGAAAACAGATACAAAAAGCAGTTGATCGGAGCCAGGAAGGAGGAGTGATCGGTCAGTTGACGCCCGAGCTTATGGCGAACCTTGCCCCGCAGGTGGACATAGGCGATGGACAAGACGTAGACAGCAATAATGATGAGTTTCAAGAGTATCTTCACAATTCAGGAGAAACGCAGCCCTGCAAACACGCACAAATGGCCCGACCTCTAGAAGAGTTATCGGGCGCTGGAGTTGCATTCCGTGAGCCTGGTTAGGGTTAAAACAGTATTTTGAATATTTTCTAACGTTTCATCATGTTTTTGCAGATGTTTTTTACAGTCTTTAGTCCTGTTGTGGGCAGGCCTATAGTCGTATTTGCATGTAGGGGAATTCTTTTTCGATCAATGAAAACCATTTTCGCCCAATAAACGATCAATTTCGCCAGCGCCCGGCGCTGTGGCAGGCCCCCGACGGGTCACGGCGATTGCCGCTGCTGCATTGGCCCGTTGCGCCGCTTGCGGTGCGGGATGCCCGGCCGCCAATGCGGCAATCAGCACGCCTGTATGAGCATCCCCGGCACCATTGCTGTCGATGCACTGCACCTTGAACCCGGCGATGTGTTGCTGACCGTGGCGGTCACTGATCCAGCAGCCTTGCGGGCCGTCGCGCACAACCGCAAGGCAGTGTGTGGGCAGGCGTGCGCTCAGGGCAGGCAGGGCGTCGGTCAGTGTGGGGGCATGGGTAAAACTCAGCGCTTCGGCAGTGTTGCCGGTCCACAGGTTCAGGCGCGGGAGCAGGGCGTCGAGCAGTTGCGGGTCAATATCGGTCAGTAACGGGCCGGGATCGAAGGTCACCTGGACACTCTGCGCCAGGCCCTGTATCCACTGCAAAAGCGGCCTCGCCTTGCCGACATGGAGCAGGCTGTAACCGCTGACATAGAGATGGTCGTCGGGCTGCACGCTGACGTGCGCGAGGTCGTGGGCAGACAACCCGCCTTCGGCACCAATGCAGGAAATAAAAGTACGCTCGGCGCTGGCTTCGGTGAGTGCGACGCACAGCCCGGTGTCTTTATGCGGGTCTACTGGCAGGGTCATGTGTATGCCCTCGGCGTGCATGGCCTGGCGAGCCATGTCACCGAACTGTCCCTGACCATGACGCCCCAGGTACACACTCTGCAGGCCGTTGCGCTGGGCAGCGGCCATTACGTTGAACCCGCCACCGGCGTGAAAGCTGGCGCTGTGGGCCAGCGCGTCGCCGCCGGAGGCGGGCAGTGTGTCCAGGCTCATGGCCAGATCGATGATCACCTGGCCTGTGTGCAGCAATCTAGGCATGGGCGCTGTCCTGTGCTGGCAGGCGGCGGTCTCTGGCGCCGCCCAGCAGCGCATACAGGCCGCCAGCCACGATGAAAGTCACGACCCAGCCGAGGCCGTTGTGGCCCAGCCAGGAATCGGCGAGCGGGCCGGTAAACCAGTCGGCATCGTTGCTGCCAACCCGGGTAAAGCATAACCCCAGCAGCAGGGCCACGGCCCAGGCACTCAAGGCCCGCCATTCGATGCCGCCGCTGTACCAGTAGGCGCTGCTGGGGCTGACGTTGAGCAAGTCGTTGGCGCTGTAGCAGTGACGGTGCAGCAGGTCGACGACAAAAATCGCTACCCAGGCGGTAATCGGGATGGCAGTGAGTGAAATAAAAGTGATGAAAGGGCCGTAAAAGCTGTCGGCAAATAGCATGAAGTAAATCGAACCACAGAAAATCGCCACGATATCCACGACGACGGCCTGCACCCGCTTGATCCTTACACCCAGGGTCAGGGTAGTGAGACCGGCCGAATAGACGGACAGATGATTGGACAGCAACAGGCCGCCAAAGGCGCTGACCAGGTAGGGAACCGCCATCCAGGAGGGCAGCAGGCTGCGGATTGCTGCAATGGGGTCGGTTGCGGATGCCAGCGCGTGGTTGCCGACCGTCAGCAACCCCCCCAGAGTAATCAGCAGAACCAGTGGAATCCCTGCGCCCCAGGCTGCGCTGGCCACCAGTTGCGCGGCGCTGACGCTGGATTTTTGGTAGCGCGACATGTCAGCCCCGGCGTTGGCCCAACCGATACCGGTGCCCGCGGCCATGATGCCAATCCCGATAATCACGGCGCTGACGGGTGCCGGGCTGGCGCTGAAGACGCCTGGCCAGTCGATGGTGGCGCATAGAAAACCGCCGACCAGCAGGTTGAGCGCGCCGAACACATAAGTTGCCCACTTCTGGATCAGCAGCAGCGTGGCGTGGCCCAGGCCGGACACCGCAAGGGTCAGCAGGGTGAAGAGGGCGATAAACACCAGGGTGAGCACCGGTGCGCTTTTGGCTTCGGTGGGGGTATTGAACAGGATTGAAGACAAGGCCAGCAGCACAAATGCCGCGGTGGTGGTGTTTACGGTTTCCCAGCCGACACGGGAAATCAGTGAAACCAGCGTAGGACCTATGTTGCCCCGTACGCCGAATATGGCTCGCGATAGGGTCAGGCTTGGTGCTCGGCCCCGTCGACCGGCGATTGAGATGACGCCGACCAGGGCGAACGAGCCGCCAGCCCCGATCAAGGCGACGATGACCACCTGCCAGATGGCCAGTTGATGGAAGGCCACCAGCGTGGCGCCCAGTGGCAGGCCGAGGATGCTGATATTGGCAGCAAACCATACCCAGAACAGCTGCCCGGGGTTGCCGTTGCACTCGTTTTCGGGAACCGGCTCGATGCCGCGTGTTTCCAGTTGCCCGGCACTGTGCCCGGGGTCAGGGGAAGTCATGGCGTATGGCTCCTGATGCGCTTGTTATCGTTGTCGCAGGCTGTGTGTGGCGCTGACTTTGTGCCAGGCCCGTCGTGTTGCTGTCCATGGCAGGTTTTTTACGCAAGGCGCAGGGCTAACAGATCGCGTGCCAGAGGCTGCAGATGCAGGTCGTTGACCCTTGTGATCTGTTCGATCAGTGTCGCGGGCCACTGTTGCATTCCTCCACAGGCACCAAGCATGGCGCCGAGGATGGCGGCAATGGTGTCGGTGTCGCCACCGATGCTGGCGGCCATGCACAGGGCATCGAAACGGTTCAGCCCTGCGCTGGCCACGCGTTGGGCAAGGGCAAAGGCGACTACTACGGACTCCTGGGAGGCGACCGAAGTGCCAATCACGTCATAGAGCAGGTCGCCAAAATTGTCGGGGTTGCACTCGCTGCTGGCCTGCCTGGCCCAGCGAATACGCGGGCCGATGCGGCCCCCGGCAACCCAGTGACCCTGGTGTTCGGCGATATAGGCCATTTCAGTGCCAGCATTGAGGGCGTGCTCAAGTTTTTTACCGTTTATGCCACTGGAGATGACGGCGGCCACTGCGGCTGCGCTGGCAATCCCCAGGCTGGTGTTGTGCGTCACCTGGCACGCCTGAACCACACAATGGATGAAGCGTTCCGGCTGGTTGATATCGCTGGCGATACCTACCGGAGCAATGCGCATGGCCGCGCCGTTGGTGGTGCCGTAGCGGCCCGATTCGGTGGGGCTGTGGCCAGCGAGGATCATCTCGATTGCGCGCTTGGTTGATGGCCCCAGAAGGTCCTGGGAACCCTTGGCCCGCATGCCGGACTCCCAACTGATCAGGCGCCGGGCAAGCTGGTGGGGGTCAATATTGCCTTTGCCTTCAACCAGCAGTTGGCCGACCAGTATTGCCTGCTCGGTATCGTCGGTGATTGAGCCCGCGGGCATATTTGGCGCAATGGGTTGATCGGCCGGGGCATTTTCAAGGGTTGTAATGCGCCCGAAGCGGGCCTGGATCTGTCCGCGACTGAACGATTGGGTCGGCATGCCCAGCGCATCACCCAGGGCCAGGCCGTACAGTGCGCCAAGGGCGAGATCCGGCTGCGTCATGTTGGCGTGCCAAATGAGTGGTACATGCGAAAGTGCACAGGATCCAGCCAGCTCTCGACCATTTCCATAAAGCGTCCTTGGCGGTCGTAGGTGGTGCGCAGGGCTTTGAGAAAAACCGTGCCGGCGGGGCGGCCGAGCAATAGTGCGTCTTCTTTACCCAGCGGCTCGGCGCCAATCCATTGGTCGCCACGATCACCGACAAAGCCGTAGGCCGCCAGCGTAATGGTGAGCGAGTCGTCAATCAGCCCTATACGTGGCAGGCCTTCCAGGCCACCTGTTGCGGGCACGAACGAGCGTTCCAGAGAAATCGCAGTGCCATCATCGCGGCGACGGCGGCGCTCAAGGATCACGAACTGGCTCAAGCCGAAGCGATGCAGGAGGTCCGCACGCTCTATGGCCTCGAGTCGCAGCAGCTCGGTGTGGATACGGGCGCCGGTGTTGGCCAGGGCCTGTGTCCAGCCGTTGTTTTGGTCGAGCGTAATACCGTCGTAGGTGACGATGGCGCCGCCCTCGGTGCGTTTGGCAATGTATTTTCGCTTTTCCAGTTCGGCCAGTGCAGCTCGCAACGTACTGTGGCTGACACGCAGTTCTTGAGCCAATTGGTCTGCTTCCGGCAGCAGGTGACCGTCTGCCAGAAGCCCGCTTTCGATACGGTGGACGAGTTCGTCTACCACCCGTTGTTTTTTATTGAATCGAACCTGTTTGATCATGCCGAAAGTAATAGCTCAGCATTGTCGGTTCGGCAACATTCGCCCTCGGAATCCAGTCGGACAATGATTGGCCGAAAGCGAACGTCGAAGGGCAGGGACAGCACCTTGAACCGCAGTTTTAACCACGGCTCAAGGCGGGTGCAGGCAGGGGGGATTTCAACTGCAGGCTTTGAGGTTGACCGGGCCGACGAATTCGTTGCCACGGCCCATCACGCAGGCTACCGCCTGATTGCGCTGGCGCTCCCAGGCTTGAACCGGGTAGGTTTTGTTCCAGGCTTCGTAAAGCTGGCGGTCCTGCCTGGACAGACGCAAGTTGTATTGCTTGCTCATGTAAAAGTAGGTGCGCGCGATCATCCCGCGAATGGAGGGGCGGGGCATGACCTTTTTTGATTTGAAATCGACTTGTGTCAGGCACGAACCATATTGGCCTTTTTGCTCGGGCAACCAGCCAAAACTGAAATTGCTGCGGTCCCCGTTGACCTCGCCGATGCTGGGTACCAGGTTGTGCAAGTCGGCTTCAGCAACTTTGAACACCGGGTCGTTGCGAGTGCAGTTTTTTCGCCCGCCACTTTGCCAGCATTGGCGCTGATGGCCGATCTGCCAGGCGGGAACGATATGTTCCCACTCGATGCGTGCGGCACGGTTGGCATTTTTGCGCGGGATATAACCGCAGGCTTTCAGGTCGACGCGGTTGCCGGTGTATTTGCAACCGCAGTAGAACTCGGTGGACTGCGGCGCGTAGAGCTTCCAGGCAACCTTCTTGGCTTCGCTGAAGGTATTCGGGGCCGCGGCCTGTGCGCTTGCAACGGTGAAAAGACCGAGCAGTACCAGTAAACAAACCCTCATTGACTCAGTCTTCCTCAAGCACGGTCCAGAAAACATTCACGCCGCCATCATCGCGGTGGGCGACAGTGACGTTATCGTTTTCAGAAATTTCTTCCAGCAGGCGTTCCCAGAACTCAGGGTTATCGCCTTCGAGTCGCTCAAGCACCGCCATTTTGTCTTTTTGAGCTTTTGGCGAGCTGATGATTTTTTGTATACGTGTGCCGAAAATTTCATAGGGGCTTGGCGGAGTCGGCTCTTTTGCTGCTTTTTTAGCCATGATGCAATCCTTGGTGTGCTGTATACGCATACAGTATTTAACTGCGCCACATTTGGCAACTGTTTGGTGCAACTGCCGGTTGTGCCGCAGCTTTTGTCCGACCAATAAAAAGGCCGCCTCCCACAGGGGAGGCGGCCTTGCTTATTCAGCGCGCCAAGGCGTCAAGCAAGCACTCAGTATTCCCAGAAGATGCGCTGCAGCTCTTTGCTGTCCTGGGTCTTGGTCAGGGCGACCATGGCCAGGATGCGGGCTTTCTGCGGGTTCAGGTCATGGGCAACAACCCAGTCGTTTTTGTCGTCAGGCTGTTCTGCGTTACGCAGTACGAAACCGCCGCTGTTTACGTGGGAAGAACGAATGATTTGTACGCCATCCTTACGCAGGGCTTGCAAGGTCGGCACCACGCTGGAGGACACTGAACCGTTGCCGGTACCCGCGTGGATGATGGCTTTGGCACCGGATTGGGCCAGCGCTTTATAGGCGGTGTCGTCCACATTGCCGTAGGAGTAGGCGATGCCAACGTTTGGCAGGCTCTTGATGTTCTTGATGTCGAACTCGGAGTCCATGGTGTGGCGCTTGGCTGGCAAGCGGAACCAGTAGGACTTGCCTTCAACGACCATGCCCAGCGGACCCCACGGGCTTTTGAAGGCTTCGGTCTTGATGTTGATCATTTTGCTGACATCACGGCCCGACTGGATTTCGTCGTTCATGGTGACCAGCACGCCTTTGCCGCGCGCATCTTTGCTGCCGGCAACGGCAACGGCGTTGTACAGGTTCAGCATGCCGTCAGCCGACATGGCGGTGCCCGGACGCATGGAGCCGACCACCACGATGGGCTTGTCGGTTTTTTCGACCAGGTTCAGGAAATAGGCGGTTTCTTCGAGGGTGTCGGTACCGTGGGTGATAACGATGCCATCAACGTCGTTGCTGTCAGCCAGTTCGGCGACCCGGCGGCCCAATTGCAGCAGGTTTTCGTTAGTGATGCTCTCGGATGCTATTTGCATCACTTGCTCGCCACGCACATTGGCCAGTTGGCTTAGCTCGGGGACGCCGGCGATCAATTTGTCGATACCGACTTTAGCGGCCGTGTAAGTGGCGCTGTTGGCAGCGCTGGCACCTGCACCGGCGATAGTGCCGCCAGTGGCGAGGATGATGACGTTGGGCTTGGTGACAGCCTCTTGCGCTTGAGCGGTCGGCAGTGCCAGCAGCAGGGCCAGTGCGCCCGGAACAAAAGTTTTCAAAACAGCATTTTTCATTGTTTTTTCTCTTATTAGTGAGTATGCCGATGACTGCACACTTTGCTCGGCATGTGCCATTTATTGACCATGCATAGAGACTGGAAAGCACTATTTGTGCCACTAAGCGAAGTTTTTCGGGGAGCACACAACGTATTGATTTATGGGTCTTTATTTCCACGATCCGCTTTCTGGAAAAGAAACCGGACGGTTTTCCGAACAGAAGCGTTTTTTTTGTTCGGAGAGTCGAATATCGATGTGTCTGATCGCGTTTTTTTTCACATTGACAAATAACAGGTGGCTTTCCATAGTGAGGGCCTAGCAAACGTTTGCGCCGTTTTCTTGAGTCTGTATTTCTGGCAGTCAGGCAGGACCTGATGCCAGTCACCCAGCTTTTGGCGCTCAGGCGTGTGCGAGCAGGACGTTGCTCACAATAATCATAAGATCGGAGTTGCCCCCATGAAGCTGCCATTTGCTGGACGCCTTCTTGCTGTCGCCATGCTGGCTGCGGCATCCCTTACCCTCCCTGTCGCCAATGCCGATACGCCACAAAAACCCAAAGTCGGCCTGGTCATGAAGTCCTTGGCAAACGAGTTCTTTGTCACCATGCAAAAGGGTGGCGAGGATTATCAAAAGGCCAATGCCGCCAGTTTCGACCTGATTTCCAACGGGATCAAAAATGAAACGGACACTGCGGGCCAGATCGACATCATCAATCAGATGATCATCGCCAAGGTCGATGCGCTGGTGATTGCGCCCGCAGACTCCAAGGCGCTGGTGTCGGCCATCAAAAAGGCCAGTGACCGTGGCATTGTGGTGGTCAATATCGACAACCAGCTCGACCCCCAGGTGCTGAAAAGCAAAGGGCTCGAAGTACCCTTTGTCGGGCCCAACAACAGGCAGGGGGCTCGTGAGGTCGGCGAGTACCTGGCCACCAGGCTCAAGGCCGGTGATGAGGTCGGGATCATCGAGGGTGTATCGACCACGACCAATGCGCAAATGCGCACAGCGGGTTTCACGGATGCAATGAACGCTGCCGGGATGAAGATTGTGCCGGTGCAGTCGGGCAACTGGGAAATCGACGGTGGCAACAAGGTTGCGGCGGGCATGCTCAGCGAGTATCCGAACCTCAAGGCCATCCTGGCGGGCAATGACAGCATGGCGCTGGGCGCGGTGTCGGCTATCCGGGCTGCAGGCAAGGTCGGCAAGGTGCAAGTGGTCGGCTATGACAACATCGATGCGATAAAACCCATGCTCAAGGATGGCCGTGTGCTGGCAACGGCCGATCAGGCTGCCGCCAAACAGGCGGTTTATGGCATCGAAACGGCGCTCAAGCTGGTCAAAAAAGAACCGGTTGAAAACCTCAAGGACGGTGTCATCGATACCCCTGTCGAACTGGTCATCAACAAGTAATCCCACTCGCTGTCGCAGGCACTTGCCCGGTCGGGCAGGTGCCCGGAGAAATGTCATGTCTGCTCCTGATGCCAGCGTGGTCCTCACGGTCAGCGGGATTGGTAAAACCTACACTCAGCAGCCGGTACTGGCTGCTATCGAGCTGTCGTTGCATCGCGGCGAAGTTCTGGCCCTGACGGGTGAGAATGGCGCTGGCAAAAGCACACTATCGAAGATCATGGGTGGCCTGGAGGTGCCGACTCTCGGGCACATGCAATTCAATGGCCAGGCCTATGCCCCGGGCAGTCGTGCGCAGGCCGAGCAATTGGGTGTGCGCATGGTCATGCAGGAACTGAACCTGCTGCCCACGCTGACGGTGGCGGAAAACCTGTTTCTGGACAAATTGCCCGGCCACCTGGGCTGGATCAGCCGCAAGCAGTTGCGCAAAGCGGCCATTGAGGCCATGAGCCAGGTGGGTCTGGAGGCGATTGACCCGGACACCCTGGTCGGGGAGCTGGGCATTGGCCATCAGCAGATGGTCGAGATTGCGCGCAACCTGATCGGCGATTGCCATGTGCTCATCCTCGATGAGCCCACGGCCATGCTCACCGCCCGTGAAGTTGAAATGCTTTTTGTGCAAATCGAACGGCTGCAGGCCCGTGGCGTGGCGATTGTGTATATCTCCCATCGACTTGAAGAGCTGGCACAGGTGGCGCAGCGGATTGCCGTACTGCGCGACGGTTGCCTGGTGTGCGTCGAGCCCATTGCCGATTACAACAGCGAGCAACTGGTCAACTTGATGGTGGGCCGCGAGTTGGGTGACCAGCTGGATTTGGGCGAACGTAGCTTGGGTGAAACGGCACTTGAAGTCTGTGGTATCAGCCGCTCGGACAAGGTACGAGATGTATCGTTTAAAGTCAGAAAAGGCGAGATTTTCGGGATTTCCGGACTGATCGGGGCAGGGCGCACCGAACTGCTGCGACTGATCTATGGTGCCGATGTGGCCGACAGCGGCACGGTTGCAGTGGGTACTCCTGTGCAGGTAGTGACCATCCATTCGCCGGCAGATGCTGTCCGGCAGGGCATCGCACTGATTACCGAGGACCGCAAGGGTGAAGGCTTGCTGCTGACCCAGTCGATCAGTGCCAACATCGGCCTGGGCAATATGGATCGGATTTCAAGCAGTGGCTTGGTCAACCGGGAGCAGGAGGCCGCATTGGCCCGGCGTCAGATAGACGCCATGGGCATCCGCAGCAGCGGCCCGGAACAAGTGGTGTCGCAACTGTCCGGTGGCAACCAGCAGAAGGTCGTCATTGGCCGCTGGCTGGAGCGCGACTGTTCGGTTCTGCTGTTCGATGAGCCTACGCGCGGTATCGATATTGGCGCCAAGTTCGATATTTACCGGCTGCTGGGCGAGCTGACGCGCAAGGGCAAGGCGCTGGTGGTGGTGTCGAGCGATCTTCGCGAGTTGATGCTGATTTGTGACCGCATTGGCGTGCTGTCTGCGGGCCGGCTGATCGATACCTTTGAACGTGACAGCTGGAGTCAGGAACAGTTACTGGCGGCAGCTTTTGCCGGTTATCAAAAACGAGATGCGTTGCTTGCTGAAGCCACGCCAAAGGAAGCCTCATGAACCCTACCCGCGTGCCGCATAAAAGTGCACATAACTACTACGGAATGGGCACCTACCTCGGGTTGGCGGGCGCCTTGCTGGCCATGATCATTCTGTTTTCCAGCCTGAGTGAACATTTTTTCTCCTATGACACGCTCAGTACGCTGGCCAACCAGATCCCCGACTTGATGGTGTTGTCGGTCGGCATGACCTTTGTGCTGATCATCGGCGGCATCGACCTGTCGGTCGGCTCGGTGTTGGCCCTGGCAGCGTCGGCGGTCAGTGTTGCGATTCTGGGCTGGGGCTGGAGTGTATTGCCTGCCGCTTTGCTGGGCATGGGCTGTGCGGCCCTGGCGGGCACCCTTACGGGGTCGATCACGGTGGCCTGGAAAATCCCGTCTTTTATTGTCTCGCTGGGGGTGCTGGAAATGGCCCGGGGCGGGGCCTACCAGCTTACAGGATCGCGCACGGCGTATATCGGCGACGCGTTCGCCTGGCTTGCCAATCCGGTTGCCTTTGGCATCTCGCCCGCGTTCATTATTGCGTTGCTGATTATTGTCATCGCCCAGGCGGTGCTGACGCGCACGGTGTTTGGGCGCTATCTGATTGGCATTGGCACCAACGAAGAAGCCGTGCGCCTGGCCGGTATCAATCCAAAGCCCTACAAGATTTTGGTCTTTAGCCTGATGGGGTTGTTGGCAGGAGTGGCGGCGCTGTTTCAGATATCCCGCCTCGAGGCGGCAGACCCCAATGCCGGTTCGGGCCTTGAACTGCAGGTGATTGCGGCCGTGGTGATCGGTGGCACGAGCTTGATGGGCGGGCGCGGTTCGGTGATCAGTACGTTTTTTGGTGTGCTGATTATTTCAGTATTGGCCGCAGGGCTGGCTCAAATCGGCGCGACGGAACCCACCAAGCGTATTATTACCGGTGCTGTCATTGTGATAGCAGTGGTATTGGACACTTACCGCAGTCAACGCGCACAGCGACGGAATTGAGCAATGGCAACGATTAAAGATGTCGCGGCAATGGCAGGCATTTCGTACACGACGGTTTCTCATGTTTTGAATAAAACCCGCCCTGTCAGTGAACCTGTGCGCTTGAAGGTTGAGCAAGCCATTGCACACCTGGAGTATGTACCCAGCGCGGTAGCACGCTCGCTCAAGGCCAAGACCACAGCGACCATCGGCCTGCTGGTGGCCAATAGCCTGAACCCGTACTTTGCCGAGTTGGCGCGAGGTATCGAGGATTACTGTGAGCGCAACAATTACTGCGTGATCCTGTGCAACTGTGATGATGACCCGGTCAAGCAGCGCAATTACCTGCGGGTGCTGCTGGAAAAGCGTGTGGACGGGCTGGTGGTCGCTTCGTCCACAGGCGACCTGGGGATGGCCAGCGGGTTGGTCGGCGTACGCACGCCGATGGTGATTGTCGATCGCAGCTTTGAGGGGGTTGAGGCTGACCTGGTGTGCATCGACCACGAACTGGGGGCTTATCTGGCTACGCGGCATTTGCTCGATCTGGGGCATCGTGCCATTGCCTGCATTGGCGGGCCCGCCGCCACCCGTGTCGCGCAGTTGCGTATGGCCGGGTATCGGCGTGCGCTGCTGGAGGCGGGTATAACGCCTCAGGGGCAGTGGATGGTCGAGAGTGACTTCAGCAGTGTCGGGGGCTACAACGCGGCGGTCGGCTTGCTGCAGCACAACCCGCCCTCGGCCATTTTTGCCTGCAACGACATGATGGGCATCGGCGTATTGCGAGCGGCGGCCGAGCGCAATATTCGGGTACCCCAGCAGTTGTCGGTGATTGGTTTTGATGATGTACAGATGAGCCGTTATGTCTATCCGTCGCTGACAACTGTCGGGCAGTCGATCCTGCAATTGGGCGAGATCGCTGCCCAGTTATTGTTGCGCCGCATTGCCGTACCCGGGCGGGCGGTGGAGCAGCGGATCGTCAAACCCGACATTGTGCTGCGCGAGTCCACCCGGGCTTATGCGCAAGCACCGTTGAAATCCCCCCCTACAATCACTGGATGAGTGTCGATACATGCAAGCGAATGTTGTGGTTGCAGGCAGTCTGAATATGGATCTGGTCACGCGTACCGAGAGATTGCCGCGCCCGGGGGAAACGGTGTTCGGGCAATCCTTTACCACCGTGCACGGTGGCAAGGGCGCGAACCAGGCGGTAGCAGCGTCGCGCCTGGGGGCCCGGGTGGCAATGCTCGGCTGTGTCGGCGGTGACGCCTATGGCGTGCAGTTGCGCGACGGCTTGCTGGCTGACCGGGTTGATTGTGTGGCAGTGCGCACCGTGCCTGACTGTGCCAGCGGCGTGGCCCTTATCACGGTGGATGCCTGCAGCCAGAACACCATTGTGGTGGTGCCGGGTGCCAATGGCTGCCTGGCCGCGGAAGATATCCGCGCCTTTGATCACGTCTTGCAAGGTGCGCAAGTGCTTGTTTGCCAGCTTGAAGTGCCGATGGAAACAGTCGGATGCGTGCTGGCGCGTGGACGTGAACTGGGCAAAGTGGTGATCCTCAATCCCGCCCCGGTCAGTGCTCCGTTGCCGGGGCACTGGTATGGCGCCATCGACTACCTGATCCCGAATGAGAGCGAGGCCTGGGCGCTTAGCGGTGTGCCGGTTGATTCCCTTGAGTCGGCCGGGCGGGCTGCCCGGCGGTTGGTCGAGCTGGGCGCGGGCAAGGTGATTGTCACCCTGGGCGCGCTGGGGGCCTTGTTTGTCAGTGCCCACCGAGTGATGCACTTTACTGCGCCCAAGGTCGAGGCGGTGGATGCCACGGCGGCGGGCGATACCTTTGTCGGCGGCTTCTCTGCCGCGCTGGCGGCGGGTATGGAAGAGGACGACGCGATACGCTTTGCGCAGGTCGCCGCCGCGTTATCGGTCACTCGGGCGGGGGCTCAGCCTTCGATTCCATTGTTGCGTGATGTTCAGGGCTTTAAAGCACCATGAAAAAAACACCGCTGCTGAATATCGCCTTGTCGCGGCTGGTTGCCTCGCTGGGGCATGGCGACATCGTGGTGATTGCCGATGCCGGTTTGCCGGTGCCCAAGGGCATCGAACTGATTGATCTGGCCCTGACTCAAGGCGTGCCTGATGTTGCCAGCACGTTGCGCGCCCTGCTCAGTGAGATGCAGGTGCAAAGCCATGTGCTCGCCACTGAGTTGTTGCAGGCGCCATGCCCGGCGCTGTCATGTATCGACGAATATGCAGGCAAGGGGGAGTTGGGCTCAAGGAGCCTGCTCACCCATAATGCTTTCAAGGAACTATGCCTGCAGGCAAAGGTGATTGTTCGTACTGGAGAGTGTCGCCCGTACTGCAATATTGCCTTGGTCTCTGGCGTGACTTTTTAGACAAATAACCAGGGAGTTGTGATGCCACGTTTTACCCGGATTTTTCAGCCATTGATCAGGAGTGTCTTGTTCGTGTCCGCCATCACGATGTCGAGTGTTCAAGCCGCAGACAAGATCGATTTGATCATCGACACGGACCCCGGCGCCGATGATGTGGTCGCTCTGCTGCTGGCACTGGCTTCACCGGAGCAGTTACAGGTGCGGGCCATTACCACCGTGGCGGGCAACGTACGGCTCGACAAGACCTCGCGCAATGCCCGGCTGGCCCGGGAGTGGGCAGGGGGCGAAGACGTGCCGGTGTATGCCGGGGCCCCTAAACCCCTGGTGCGTACGCCGATTTACGCCGAGAACATTCACGGCCAGGAAGGCGTCACCGGTGTGCCTGTGCATGAGCCGGCCAAAGGTCTCGAAAAGGCCAATGCGGTCAATTACCTGGTTGATACCTTGCGTGCAGCCAAGCCAGGCAGCGTGACCATTGCCATGCTCGGCCCGCAGACAAACCTGGCCCTGGCCTTGATCCAGGCCCCGGAAATCACGCAGGGAATCAAGGAAGTCGTGGTCATGGGCGGCGCCCATTTCAATGGCGGTAATATCACCCCGGTTGCCGAGTTCAACCTTTATGCCGATCCGCATGCGGCAGACGTGGTGTTGAAGAGCGGGGTGAAACTGACCTATGTACCGCTGGATGTGACACACAAGATCCTTACCAGCGAGGCGCGACTGAAGCAGATCGCTGCACTGGGCAATACGGCCGGCAAACTGGTGGGCGATATTCTCAATGAATATGTGAAAGGCGACATGGTGCACTACGGACTGCCTGGCGGGCCTGTTCACGATGCCAGTGTCATTGCCTACCTGCTCAATCCTGCGCTGTTCTCCGGGCGTGAAGTCAACCTGGTCGTGGATACTCGCGAGGGGCCGACCTTTGGACAGACTATCCCGGACTGGTACAACACCTTGAACCAGCCCAAAAACGCCTTTTGGGTCGAGAGCGGTGACGCGCAGGGCTTTTTTGACTTGCTTACCGCGCGTCTGGGCCGGCTCAAGTGAAGTGAGGTTGCGCGCCGTCAGGTCAGCCTGACGGGCTCGGCCGGTTTGTACTTTTCGAACACCTGACTGACGAACGCTCGGGCAGCTTCCGTGCCGAGCTCTTTAACCAAAAGGTCGATGCCGATAATGGCCAGCTCTTCAGGGCTGCCAGGGCTGTATGAGCACTGTCCTTGATGCCACTTGGCCTTGATATCTGCATCGATGCTGACTGTTGTCATGGGGTGCTCATGGGAAGGGGGCGTGAAAAGGCGATTTTAGCAAAAAGTCGTCATTTCGCTATGAATAGACCAAAGTAAATATTGGTTTTTGCACCCTCAACAGCCCATGACCCCCGCACTGCGTGCCACACTTGCACTTTTTGGGAGCGGTGCAGGCCATGCAAATTGATCTAAACAACCCTGAGGGCTTTACTCTTGGCGCTGTGCGTCAGTTGCTGGCCTCGGCCACTGATGATGCCCATACACAGTTGCGCGTGACCAAGACGGGTATCGCTTATATTTCTTCGGGTGTGGTGGGCGGTGTCGATATCGACGGTCTGCTTTTCAGGCTGGAGACCTGGGCGGCAGGTTCTGGCTATGTCGGAAAAGTTGCAGCAAGCGATGAGGTCTGGGTCATGCAGATATTCAATGCCCTCAAGGACAACTGGCCTAATCCGCCGTTCGATTACATTGATGTGTACTGACACCTGAACATATTTGGCAATGATTAGGGGTGCACGGTAAAAGTCGGCTCGGGCACACTTGCCGGTGCTGGCAAATCAGAAGGCGCTGAGAGGCGTCATGCAACCTATGTGCGAAAAAGCTGTCGCAAGGGTTCAGACTATTTATCTTAAGGAGGCTTCATGTCTTGGAAGCTAGTGTCATTGGGTTCGTTGTTGGCGGTCTTGGCACTGTCCGGATGCAGCACCGCAAGTTCGGTCAAGGAGCCTGTCGCCGAGGCGGGGCATAGCCGTTGCGATGCTAAATCAGCAGCATTTGCAGTCGGTCAAAAGGCTTCGGCGCAGCTTCTGGAGCAGGCCCGTATCAAGGCTGGTGCGCAGAACGCGCGTATTTTGATGCCGCATGACGTGATGACGCTTGAGTACCGCTCGGACCGTCTCAATCTCAATGCGGACGACGCTGGCATCATTACCCGGGTTAACTGCGGCTAACCTGGCCTGACATTGCGTCAGGCATAAAAAACCCCGTCACATGGACGGGGTTTTTTTGTTCGCGGGAGATTTACTCCGGACGAACCTGTGCAGCTTGCATACCCTTTTGGCCTTTCTCAGCCACGAAGGAAACGGTCTGGCCTTCTTTCAGGCTTTTGAAACCGTCGCTTTCGATAGCTTTGAAGTGTACGAACAGGTCGTCACCGCCACCTTGAGGAGTGATGAAGCCGAAGCCTTTTTCATCGTTGAACCATTTTACGGTGCCGGTTTGGCGATTAGACATGGTGTATCTCCAAGAAACTTATATTTTCAGTAGTACTGTGCTGCTCAGGCCAACTGGGCACACCGAGGTATCATAGTCGAAATGTGCGCTTTGGGAGCCCCCCTGAACTACAGATTGCTGCAATGTTAACCCTCGTCTGCTCTTTGAAATGCTCAAGACCCCCGGTTTACGGGGGGTTGAGGGCTAAAGGCTGTTAGAAAAAAAGCAGTCGAGAATCAATATTTTTTACGTGCAAGAGCGTTTTTGACTGTTTTTGCTCTCCTCACGGCTCAATTCGAGCCGTGAGGAGGGT
Source organism: Pseudomonas bubulae (assembly GCF_900618535.1). Classification (GTDB taxonomy): domain Bacteria; phylum Pseudomonadota; class Gammaproteobacteria; order Pseudomonadales; family Pseudomonadaceae; genus Aquipseudomonas; species Aquipseudomonas bubulae. The sequence continues at coordinate 240,275 of NZ_UYJA01000006.1, forward strand.
GGTTATTTCTTGGCCCGGCAAGCCTGGATGGCGTCCAGAGCCCGGGTGCGAAGCTCTGCGCTAGGCTGGGTTGTCTTGCTCATCAGCTGTGTGATTTCGGCGCTTGTAAACTTCTCGGACAGCTTGTCCGCACCGCATGCGCAATGCTGTTGGGCCGTTTTTGCGTCAACACTTTGGCTGGCTGCCGCTACGCAGTCCTTCATGTAGTCTTTTTTGGCGCCTGCAGGCCAGTTATCGGCCTGGGCGCTCAGGGGTAGCAGCAGCGCCAGGGGGGCTGCGAAGGCGAGTAAGCGGATCGTGCGCATAAGATGCTCCTTGTAGGCATTAAAACCGAGTGTGTATCACTGAGTATGTGAAAGGTAAGTGGAGCTCAAGTTCACCCTTTTGTAAAAAACCCCGTTTTCTCGCGGATGCGGGGAGGGGTGCGCAACAGGCGTATCCATCTGTGCTAGCATGCCGCCCTGGCTATTTCCTGCATTCGCGTGTTCCTTGAACCGCCATGCAGTGCCATTAACCTTTTTGATTTGAACTCCAGTCACTCTGGTTCGGTTTTAGGTTCGCCGCAAGGCTCCTGCCACTGTGAGGCAGGCATACCACCGAATCGCGTACTGGCTCATCCCAACCCACGTGACCTTTGGTAGGGGTCACCACTAGGAGAGGAGGCGCCATGCCAACTATTACTCTTCCCGACGGCAGTCAACGCTCTTTCGATCATCCAGTTTCTGTAGCCGAGGTTGCCGCTTCAATTGGCGCCGGCCTGGCTAAAGCCACCGTGGCCGGCAAGGTCAACGGCAAGCTGGTGGATGCCTGTGATCTGATTGAAAACGATGCCACCTTGCAAATCATCACGCCCAAGGATGAAGAGGGGCTGGAGATCATTCGTCACTCTTGCGCCCACTTGGTCGGTCATGCGGTGAAGCAGCTGTTCCCGACGGCCAAAATGGTCATCGGGCCGGTCATCGACGAAGGCTTTTACTACGATATCGCCTATGAGCGTCCGTTCACCCCGGATGACATGGCTGCTATCGAACAGCGCATGCAGCAACTGATCGAAAAAGACTACGACGTCATCAAGAAAGTGACGCCGCGTGCCGAAGTGATCGAACTGTTTGCTGCCCGTGGTGAAGACTACAAGCTGCGCCTGATCGAAGACATGCCGGACGAGCAGGCCATGGGTTTGTACTTCCATGAAGAATACGTCGACATGTGCCGCGGTCCTCACGTGCCGAACACGCGTTTCCTCAAATCGTTCAAGCTGACCAAGCTGTCGGGCGCCTACTGGCGTGGCGATGCCAAGAACGAGCAGTTGCAGCGTATCTATGGCACGGCCTGGGCTGACAAAAAGCAGCTGGCGGCCTACGTCCTGCGTATCGAAGAAGCCGAAAAGCGCGATCACCGTAAAATCGGCAAGCGCCTTGGCTTGTTCCACACCCAGGAAGAAGCCCCGGGCATGGTGTTCTGGCACCCGAATGGCTGGACCCTGTACCAGGTACTTGAGCAGTACATGCGCAAAGTACAGCGCGACAATGGCTACCTGGAGATCAAGACTCCTCAGGTCGTTGATCGCAGCCTCTGGGAAAAATCCGGGCACTGGGCCAACTACGCCGAGAACATGTTCACTACCCAGTCGGAAAGCCGCGACTACGCGATCAAGCCGATGAACTGCCCTTGCCATGTGCAAGTGTTCAACCAGGGCCTGAAAAGCTACCGCGAGCTGCCGCTGCGTCTGGCCGAATTCGGTGCCTGTCACCGTAACGAGCCGTCGGGCGCCCTGCACGGCATCATGCGTGTGCGTGGCTTTACCCAGGACGATGCCCACATCTTCTGTACTGAAGAGCAGATGCAGGCCGAGTCGGCAGCTTTTATCAAGCTGACGCTGGATGTCTACGCTGACTTCGGTTTCAAGGACATTGAGCTCAAGCTGTCGACGCGTCCTGAAAAGCGTGTGGGTTCGGATGAGCTGTGGGATCGCGCCGAAAGCGCATTGGCTTCAGCCCTTGATAGCGCTGGCCTGGCGTACGATTTGCAACCGGGCGAAGGTGCCTTCTACGGTCCCAAGATTGAATTTTCTCTGAAAGATTGTCTGGGTCGTGTCTGGCAATGTGGTACCCTGCAGCTCGATTTCAACCTGCCGATCCGTCTTGGCGCAGAATATGTGTCCGAAGACAACAGCCGTAAGCACCCGGTTATGCTGCACCGCGCGATCCTTGGATCGTTCGAACGTTTTGTCGGTATCCTGATCGAACATTACGAAGGCGCATTCCCTGCTTGGCTGGCTCCAACCCAGGCAGTGATCATGAATATCACTGACAAACAGGCAGATTTTGCTGCTGAAGTTGAAAAAACTCTCAATCAGAGCGGATTTCGTGCCAAGTCTGACTTGAGAAATGAAAAGATCGGCTTTAAAATCCGCGAGCATACTTTGCTCAAGGTTCCTTATCTCTTGGTTATCGGAGATCGGGAAGTCGAGATGCAGACTGTCGCTGTGCGTACACGTGAAGGTGCTGACCTGGGCTCGATGCCCGTCGCGCAATTCGCTGAATTCCTCGCACAAGCGGTTTCCCGGCGTGGTCGCCATGATTCGGAGTAATTATTATTAAGCGTGAAATGAGACAAGATAAACGAGCTGCACCGAAAGCCCCGATCAACGAGAATATCTCGGCACGCGAGGTTCGGTTAATTGGGGCTGAAGGCGAGCAGCTTGGGATTGTGTCAATTGAAGACGCGCTTCTTAAAGCTGAAGAGGCCAAACTGGACTTGGTGGAAATTTCCGCTGATGCAGTACCCCCAGTTTGCAAGCTGATGGACTACGGCAAATCTATCTTCGAAAAGAAGAAACAGGTTGCTGCTGCAAAGAAAAACCAGAAACAGATTCAGGTTAAAGAAATCAAGTTTCGTCCAGGGACGGAGGAAGGGGATTACCAGGTAAAACTGCGCAACCTGGTACGTTTCCTGAGTGATGGGGACAGGGCCAAGGTATCGTTACGATTCCGCGGCCGTGAGATGGCCCACCAGGAGCTGGGTATGGAACTGTTGAAGCGGGTTGAAGCTGACCTTGCGGAATACGGTACCGTCGAACAGCATCCTAAGATGGAAGGACGCCAGCTGATCATGGTCATCGCCCCGAAAAAGAAGAAGTAATCAATTGGGCACGGCAGGCCTTCTGATTATGTTTATCAACTGAATGCGGAGTATCCGAACATGCCAAAGATGAAGACTAAAAGTGGTGCTGCTAAGCGGTTTCTGAAAACTGCTAACGGTATCAAGCACAAGCACGCTTTCAAGAGCCACATCCTGACCAAAATGTCGACCAAGCGTAAGCGTCAACTGCGCGGTAGCAGCTTGCTGCATCCGTCTGACGTGGCAAAAGTCGAGCGCATGCTGCGCCTTCGTTAATTTTTGGTTAAGACTAGAGGAAGTAACTCATGGCTCGTGTAAAGCGTGGCGTTGTCGCCCGTAAACGTCACAAAAAAATTCTGAAACTGGCTAAAGGCTACTACGGCGCACGCTCACGCGTATTCCGTGTTGCCAAGCAAGCGGTAATCAAGGCAGGCCAATACGCCTACCGTGACCGTCGTCAGAAAAAACGTCAGTTCCGCGCTCTGTGGATCGCTCGTATCAACGCTGGTGCTCGTATCAACGGTCTGTCTTACAGCCGTTTCATTGCCGGCCTGAAAAAAGCTTCCATCGAGATCGACCGTAAGGTTCTGTCTGATCTGGCAGTGAACGAAAAAGCGGCGTTTGCTGCGATTGTCGAGAAAGCTAAAGCCACTCTGGCTTAAGTACCCCCGACAGTCACTTGGGCTTGCCTGTGTAAGCCCGGGTGCTAAACGTCATAAATAGGGGAAGAGCCTTCAAGCTCTTCCCCTATTTTGTATCTGGAGTCTGTACATGGAAAACCTGGATGCGCTGGTCTCTCAAGCACTAGAGGCTGTGCAAAGCGCTGAAGATATCAATGCCCTGGAGCAAATCCGGGTTCAATACCTTGGCAAAAAGGGTGAATTGACTCAGGTGATGAAGACCCTGGGCAATTTGCCAGCAGAAGAGCGTCCGCAAGTCGGTGCCCTCATCAACGTTGCCAAGGAGCGTGTCACAGAGGTTCTCAATGCGCGCAAGGCGTTGTTTGAAGAGGCCGAACTGGCCGCCAAACTGTCTGCCGAGTCCATTGACGTGACCCTGCCTGGCCGTGGCCAGACCTCTGGCGGTCTGCATCCGGTGACCCGGACTCTGGAACGTATCGAACAGTTCTTTACCCATATTGGCTACGGCATCGCCGAAGGCCCTGAGGTTGAAGACGACTATCACAACTTCGAAGCGCTCAACATCCCAGGCCATCACCCGGCCCGGTCGATGCATGACACCTTCTATTTCAATGCCAACATGTTGTTGCGCACCCATACCTCGCCGGTACAGGTCCGCACCATGGAATCCAAGCAGCCGCCGATCCGCATTGTCTGCCCGGGCCGTGTGTACCGTAGCGACTCGGATATCACCCATTCGCCGATGTTTCACCAGGTCGAAGGCCTGCTGATCGATCGCGATATCAACTTCGCTGACCTGAAAGGGACCATCGAAGAGTTCCTGCGGGTGTTCTTCGAAAAAGAACTGGCCGTGCGTTTCCGTCCGTCCTACTTCCCGTTCACCGAGCCTTCCGCTGAAGTGGATATGGAATGCGTGATGTGCAGCGGTAAAGGCTGTCGTGTCTGCAAGCAGACTGGCTGGCTGGAAGTCATGGGCTGCGGCATGGTTCATCCGAACGTGCTGCGCATGTCCGGGATCGACCCGGAAGAGTTCTCGGGCTTTGCCTTCGGCATGGGCGTTGAGCGTCTGGCCATGCTGCGTTACGGCGTGAACGACTTGCGTCTGTTCTTCGACAACGACTTGCGGTTCCTCGCGCAATTTCGCTAGTCGTAACGAATTCTTAGGAGAGCAGGATGAAATTCAGTGAACAATGGCTGCGTGGTTGGGTAAACCCGCAGGTAGGTCGCGACGAGCTGGTTGCTCGTCTGTCGATGGCCGGTCTTGAGGTCGACAGCGTTACGCCGGCCGCCGGTGTATTCAGTGGCGTGGTTGTGGGCGAGGTGCTGAGCACCGAGCAACACCCTGATGCTGACAAGCTTCGTGTTTGCCAGGTCAGCAATGGTGCCGAGACTTTTCAGGTAGTGTGTGGTGCGCCCAACGTGCGCCCTGGCTTGAAAATCCCGTTCGCCATGATCGGTGCCGAACTGCCGGGTGACTTCAAAATCAAAAAGGCCAAGCTGCGTGGCGTTGAGTCCAACGGCATGCTGTGCTCGCAAGCAGAACTGCAAGTGGGCGAGGGCAATGACGGCCTGATGGAGTTGCCGGCCGATGCACCGGTGGGCGAGGACATCCGCGTCTATCTGGGTCTTGAAGACGCCAGCATTGAAGTCGACCTTACGCCGAACCGTGGCGACTGCCTGTCGCTGGCAGGTCTGGCGCGTGAAGTGGGCGCTCTGTATAACGCCCAGGTGACTCGCCCGGTGGTTGCGCCAGTTGCTGCGGTACACGAGGAAGTGCGTCCGGTTGAAGTGCTGGCACCTGCTGCTTGCCCGCGCTACCTGGGCCGTGTGATCCGCAATGTCGACCTGTCCCGGCCAACGCCGCTGTGGATGGTTGAGCGCCTGCGTCGCGCTGACGTGCGCAGCATCGATGCCGCTGTCGACATTACCAACTATGTCATGCTGGAACTGGGTCAGCCGTTGCACGCGTTCGACCTTGCCGAGATCAATGGCGGCATTCGTGTACGCATGGCTGAAGAAGGCGAGAAGCTGGTACTGCTCGACGGCCAGGAAGTCACCTTGCGCAGCGACACGCTGGTGATTGCAGACCATACCCGCGCTTTGGCCATTGCCGGCGTAATGGGTGGCGAGCACAGCGGTGTGACCGACAAGACCCGCGACATATTCCTTGAAAGCGCTTTCTTTGATCAGATCGCCGTTGCTGGCAAGGCCCGCTCCTACGGCCTGCACACCGACGCTTCGCACCGCTACGAGCGTGGCGTGGACTGGAAACTGGCCCGTGAAGCCATGGAGCGCGCCACTGGTCTGCTGCTGGAAATCACTGGCGGCGAAGCTGGCCCGATCGTTGAAACCGTCAGCGAGCAGTATCTGCCGTCGATTGCACCGATCACCTTGCGTGCAGCGCGTATCAGCCAGATGCTCGGCATGGAAATGGACGCGGCGGAAGTTGAGCGTCTGCTCAGCGCCCTGGGCCTGACCATCACCGCTGAAGGGGCAGGGCAATGGCGCGTAGAAGTGCCAAGCCATCGCTTCGATATCAGCCTGGAAGTTGACCTGATCGAAGAACTGGCGCGCCTGTACGGCTACAACCGCCTGCCGGTCCGTTACCCGCAGGCCCGTCTGGCACCGCAAGCCAAAGCAGAGGCGCGTAGCGACCTGCCGGAGTTGCGTCGTTTGCTGGTCGCTCGTGGTTATCAGGAAGCAATCACCTACAGCTTTATCGACCCGAAACAGTTCGAACTGTTTAGCCCGGGTGTTGAACCGCTGTTGCTGGCCAACCCGATTTCCAACGACATGGCTGCCATGCGTGCCTCGTTGTGGCCCGGCCTGGTCAAGTCGTTGCAGCACAACCTGAACCGTCAGCAAGATCGCGTTCGCCTGTTTGAAAGCGGCCTGCGTTTTGTTGGCCAGCTTGAGGGTCTGAAACAAGAGCCGATGCTGGCGGGTGTTGTTTGCGGCAGTCGTCTGCCTGAAGGCTGGGCTCAAGGTCGTGATGTTGTCGACTTCTTCGACGTCAAGGCTGATGTAGAAGCGGTGCTGGGTTTTGCCGGTGCCCTGGACGCGTTTACCTTCGTGCCGGGCAAACATCCTGCTCTGCATCCGGGCCAGACTGCACGTATCGAGCGTGACGGTCGCGAAGTTGGCTATGTCGGTGCCATCCACCCTGAGCTTTCAAAAAACCTTGGTCTTGACCGTCCAGTGTTTGTTTTTGAACTGGTTCTGGCAGAAGTGGCGGCAGGTAAAATGCCGAAATTCCATGAGTTATCGCGCTTTCCTGAAGTGCGTCGTGACCTGGCGTTGTTGGCCGATCGTGACGTTGCAGCCAGTGCTGTGCTGGATGTAATTCGTGAAAATGCAGGCGAATGGCTGACAGACCTAAGGTTATTTGATGTTTACCAGGGTAAAGGCATTGATCCGCATAGAAAAAGCCTTGCAGTTGGCTTGACCTGGCAGCATCCATCGCGCACTCTTAATGACGATGAGGTGAACGCCGCAACGCAAAATATCCTCACCTCGCTTGAACAAAGGTTGAACGCCACGCTAAGGAAGTGACGTATGGGGGCTCTGACAAAAGCTGAGATGGCGGAACGTCTTTACGAAGAGTTGGGCCTGAATAAACGCGAGGCCAAAGAATTGGTCGAGCTGTTTTTTGAAGAAATCAGGCACGCTCTTGAAGACAACGAGCAGGTCAAACTGTCAGGTTTTGGCAATTTTGATCTGCGTGACAAGCGACAGCGGCCTGGCCGCAATCCGAAAACGGGAGAAGAAATCCCGATCACGGCTCGCCGTGTAGTCACTTTTCGTCCAGGGCAGAAGTTGAAGGCCCGAGTAGAGGCTTATGCTGGAACCAAGTCATAACGACGAGCTCCCGCCGATCCCAGGCAAACGCTACTTCGCCATAGGCGAAGTCAGCGAGCTGTGCGGTGTAAAGCCGCATGTGCTGCGCTACTGGGAGCAAGAATTCCCTCAGCTCAACCCCGTAAAACGTCGCGGAAACCGCCGGTATTATCAGCGCCAAGATGTGCTGATGATCCGGCAGATTCGTGCGCTGCTTTATGACCAGGGTTTCACCATTGGAGGTGCGCGCTTGCGGCTTTCCGGTGATGAAGCCAAAGATGACACCACGCAATACAAGCAGCTGATCCGCCAAACGATCTCCGAATTGGAGGATGTCTTGCTGGTACTGAAGAAATAACCAAGGCATTTAAAATACTTTCGTATTTCAAAAGCTTAAGGTATATTTCTCAACGTTCTAGCAAGTTGTAACGCCTAGTCGGGGCGTAGCGCAGTCCGGTAGCGCACTAGCATGGGGTGCTAGGGGTCGAGTGTTCGAATCACTCCGTCCCGACCATATTATTCAATGACTTAGCCACCTTCTCGGTGGCTTTTTCATTTCTACCCTAGTGACTTTTCGAGTGACCTTGGGTTTCTGCTATCCCTGCCTCCTCTTCAGGATCGTCAGCGCTGGTGCGCGTGAGTCGGTTACTGATACCTTGTTTGCAGCCTCAATCAGTTGGTCCAGCTCTGCCGCTGAGTAGTGACTGGTGATGCTGCCGTTCTTATGGCCGAGCAAAGCTTTGCGATCCTCCTCCGTCACGCCTGCTGCACGCAGCCTTCTGCCAAAGGTGTGCTTCAGGTCGTGAATGCGGATCCGGGCGAAACCATCATGTGCCGGCCGCAAATACCTCTCCTGCCATTTCTTCGCCGCCCTGACCCTGGCCTTCTTCCAGGCTGAGTCATTCATGCGGTGAACCATCGTTTCATCCCCGTCGCCGTCTGGTTTGCCAAAAGGGAAGACGTACAGCTTGTGCTGGCCTCGCTGCTTCTCAATGACCGACTTGGCCACCGTGTTGAGAATCACCAGGCGCTCGTCGCGGTTCTTCACACCAGACCTTGCGCTTCGCCCGCCAAACCCGGCCGGAATCAAAAACACTGTGGTATCCAGCTCCGGTACCGCGATTTCCCAATCCCACTGAAGCTTGCAAACCTCCTGCTCCCGACACCCCGTATTGACCTTGAACATGGCCATGGTCTGCAGGTTTGGCGGCAGCTCAGCAAACAAGATCGACTGCTCTTCCCAAGAAAGCGGGTAGGGCTTGCGACAGTTCGTCTTCTCATCCAGGAGCGAGATCATCGGCACAACATCGAGCCATGGTCTGCGCTCATCATCACGCCATTTGCGCGCACACAAATTGAGAACCCTGATTGCCCGCTGAAGGGCAATATTGACCGTGCGATTCGTTACAGGCTTGCCCTCGGCAGGGTGCAGCTTGGAATGAATGTACGGTGCCAGGGAGTCGTCATCGATGTGCGTGATCGGCATGTCCCCAATGAACGGATCAAGCTGAGCCATATAGGTTGCAGATATATGGATTGACGCTTGATCCTTCACTTCCAGCAAGAAGCGGGTAGCCGCTTCTCGCCACGTCCTTACCTTTTTGACACCGTAGACCTTTTCCTGTCGTAGCTTTTCCAGCAAGTGGATCAGGTACTGCTCTGCTTCTTGGCGGTCACAAGTTCCAGTACTCTCTTGAATTCGTTCTCCTCTGTACTTTTTGTCGATTTTCCAGATGCCGCTCGGCATTTTCTGGAGGCCGGTGATTGCTTTTTGGGCCATGGCGTAGCTCCGTTATCTTTGCCTTGGCGCTCGCTGCGAGGCCGATTGTTGTCCTGATTGACTGCTTTTTCAATCAGCCTGCTTGCGATGTACGCATCTACCCACTCATCGAGCTCGATCCGGTCAAAGCCGACACCCTGGGTGCCGATGCGGAATTCCCGGACGTGGGGCCTGACTGTTTTGTCGAATTCGCCACGGCACATGCCGAGGTAACCAGGTGCTTCGCCGGCGCGAAGAATGCGCGGCAGGTGCTGTCCGACCTTTGCTGCTGTTGCGTTTGCCATAAATTACCTCTGCGCCAAAAGCGCTATGCATTTGGCTAGGGCTTTGCGGGAAACCATTCGGTGTCATATTCGAGCTGAGTTACCCGAATTGGCGTAATAGACGGCACCACCTGGGTGAACGTGTGCACAGAAAAAGGCTTCTCGTTGAAGTGCGTAGCCTCTTTGATGAATCTCTCTTTGTAGATTCGCAACAGGTGCTCAGCGGCCGCGACGTAGCGTTCTTCCCTGTACCAGCCTTCGTTAATCGAGCCATTGCTTACGAGCCAGACCGTAAGCTTCGGAGACTCTTCGGCAGTTTTTATTCTCTCGGCCATCTGATCCCGTGCGTATCGCATCTGGTCCAGGGTAAGGGTCGCAACCCAAGCATCAGTTCCGATGCTTTGGGTGTGGCCGTATTCGCACTTAATTTCAGGCATGACTTCGTCCTGGCCGCTATAACGGCAAACTTAGAAGGGGGAGGGGTTGCGGGGATTTCTTGCTGGTGCCTTTGGCGATCGCTTCGAGTTTCTCGGCCATGGCCCACATGTCGTTGTTGTCGCGGCGTGATACCACTGCGGAGCGTTGGACGTTACGGTTTGTCAGGATCTTGGCAGCCAGCAGGATCAGTCAGGCCTCGATCTTGCGGCGGATGAGGCGCTTCACGGCTTCGCCCCATTCACTATGGTGAGTCCCTCTACAGTCTTGCTGTAAATGAACCTGAACTTCACCGGGTGCGCTGCTGCGATCGCACGTTGATTCTGTGTCGACAAGGTGCTGACTGGCTGGTAGACGGTTACCTGGCTTCCTGAATACTCCGGGCTACCCGCACTAGATGATGTATGTTGTTTGGTGCGATCGTAATAATTGTGTGGCAGTATGTTTTTAAGTGTGTCAATCATCAAGGTGTGAAATGGACGAGGCTTGTATAGATTTAAATGTTAAAAGAGGATTTGATCTTTTTGATGAGTCGGATCGAGGGGCGGCGATCGTAGGGGCTGCATTACTAGAAGATACCTTGGCAACATTACTCAAAGACAACATGTCTTCCGTCGCGATGTCGCAAAAGCAAGTCAGAGATATTTTCGATCTGAGCGGGCCTCTTTCAAATTTCTCAGCAAAAATATCAATTGCATTTGCATTTGCATTTATAGATAAAGTTACTTTTAATGATCTTCAAATAGTCAGAAAAATCAGGAATAGCTTTGCCCATTCCGCAGGTAAACTTTCTTTTGCTGATGTGAGTATAGCGTCCCAAGTACAGAATATGTACTGTTTTAGATATGCTAAAGATCAACTTCCATTTTTTTCGTCTGAGTGTAAATTAATGGTTGATGAGCATGGCAGAAGCTATGGAGAGCTATTACCTTTTAGCAAGGCTGCATTCTCGATTGCGATTCAGCACTTGCAAACTCGGGTGATGTTTTCTTCAACAATACGTAAGATGAGGCAGGATGGGATTGAGCTACCTCTCAGATTCATTGTTTTCAAAGATATTTATGATTCCTAACTGAAGCTCTAATGGGTGCCATCCTTTACCATGGGGCGTCCGCCAGTTTCGGCGGTGCACTTGAATTCAATATGGGGAAAAACAATTTAGAAACTTAGGTATTTTCCGAAAAGTTGGTTGATAATGCGAGGTGGGAGTTGCATTCAAAACTTCCATTTAGCGCTTGGGTCTAACTAGTATCCATTCCAAATTGGTAAATGAGATGTTTGGTGTGAATATATGGTGTGACTGCGCTCCTCTCGGTATGAGTATTGGTTAAAGGGGGGCGGTTGCACTCGCCCCCAGCAAGCTTTAGCCTGTATAAATCCGCTTGATTAAGCCGCAAAAGCTCCAAGCGTCAGCGGGGTCTCCGTACCAATCTGCGCATCGAGTACCGACTTGAACTCTTGCGCGATTTCTTCCCTCTGAACTTCTTCACCGATCCAGCGCAGTTTCAGCATTGGCTGAGCACCGCTGGTGATGACGGATACGCGCAGGGTTATATCGCGCACGCTCAAGCCCTCGTAAGGCATTATGGAGAACACCAGCGAGGCGGGCAGAGTCTCTTTGCTGGTTGCTTCGATCTGGTCCATCGCGCTGCGACTGGTGCGGGTTTCGCTGACGGCGTGATCACTTTCCGATGAGGCTTTGATGGTGATCGTGCGTACCGCAGCGATAGCTTTGGCGATGCTCATTGTCTGGCCGGCTTCGTCAGTGGCGCTCAACGAGGCATTCCAGTCTTCGATCCAGTCACTCAGGTCTTTCTGCGACAGCGCGCGCCCAGGGATGCCCTGGACAGCCTTGTAACCTGCTGACGGCTTGAGACGCAGAACTGCGCGATCATCTGCGTGCCCGGGTGCAACGTTTGTGCCAAGGTTGAAGATCAGCGTGCAGGTCATTTCGTCCTGATCGATAAAGCCTCGGGCGCCTTCAATAGCGCGTTCTTTGACGTAGGTACTGAAATCAATCAGAGAGTTAGTGGAAAGCACACCACGGAAGCGGCTGCGGCCCACCTGGTACTTTTCCAGATCAACCACTTTCACACCTTCAGGCAGGACGGCCGTTGGCGAGTAGGTCGACAGAGTTTTGCCAGCAGCCAAAAGGGCTGTGTCGGTGATTAGTTGAATTGCTTCTTGGCTTAGGGACATGGTTCAAGCACCTGTGAGAGCGGGTTTAAGTGCGCGGGGTGATTGGGGCTTCTTCTCGGCTGAAAAGCTGGTCGTGCTTTTCAGGAAACATGGCGATGCTGCCGCCGGTACCGACATGCATAGGGGTATCGAGCCGGGTGTTTTCGCTGCGAGTTCCACGCTTTGTGGGAACCTTGTAATCCAACTTGTGATTGATCTTTACCTGGCTGGACTCGCCGATCTGGGTGAAGTCGAGGGTAATCACCAGCTTTCCAGCTTTGCCGTGGTCGACTACGCCTGCAGCTACTTCTGAGAGGGCATGGCCGATTTGGCTGATGAAAGCACCTCCATTGAGGTCTTCGAGAAACTGCGCGGTATCAGTAGGTTTGGACATGGCTGTTGCTCCGGTCTGGCTTGGAGTCCGCTTGGCGGCAAGTGGTGTTGGGGCTGGCGAAGGCGTCGTTGCGCGGATGCGCTGGCACGTTTCAAATGTGACTTCCGAAGAAGACGAACACGGTCAGCGTGATGCCAAAGCGCAAAGTCCAACTGCTCAGGAATTTTCCGAACCGCTTAACGTTGAACTGCGCTTCTTTTGCCTCCAGCTCACGAGCATGAGCAGTGGCATTGTTGTGTCCGAAGCGCTCGGCTACGACCACGCCAGTAGCCCGATTGATCAGCGAGAAGGTGTTGTTCCCGCTTGGGCGCACGATGATCAGCGGTGCCAGTGGCGGCGGTTGTACACCGGGCTTTTGGTAGAACTCGGCCGTGGCCTGGTGGGCACGTGCGCGCAACCCGTCGAGAACGGTGATGCGCTGGGCGATTGATGGGTGCATGGTCGATCCTCGACAGGGTTACGGTTATTCGTCAGCACTCGTCACTGCGCTGTTTGCCGATGGGCGCGCAATCGAGTGCTGACGGATAAACCCAGGTATTAAAAAGCCCAGTCGAAACCGGGCTGTGTTGCACTCTTAAAACGCCACCGTATGTAAGAGCCTGGCTGTGCGGGCGTGCCCGTCTTTGTTTACTTGTGCATGGCGGAGTCCTCCGTTTTGGGCTTCAGTGGGGAAGGGGTGATGCAGGTGTCCAGCGTCTGCTGGGTTGGCGTCCGCATCGGTCTGTACTCAGGCGGGTTTATGCCGAAGATCAGACCGATACGGCCTGGTGCTGGGGAGTACCAGGGGGCTCGGGCAGTTAGCGACAGGCTGTCGTGGCGCTGGTTGATTCGATTAACCGACCAGATCAAATGAGTCAGCGCGGCGTGCCATTCTCAGTTCGCCGCTCCGTCGCTCAGTTGGGCGACGATCACGGCGAGCTATCCCGCTGTCATCAAGACCCTGCATGGTCATCACTGCGACCAGTAGCAGGCAGAGCGGGGTGATGATCTGCCGTCGCATCGCTTCGGCGACCATCGCGCCCTGGCGGTGAACGCCGAGCTTGAACATGGCGCAGGCCAGTCGCTTGACCACTGTGCCCGGCGCAATGCCGAACGCTCTGGCGATTTCCTTCGCGGTCATGCCTTGTGCCACGGCAAGAAGAAATTGCAGTTCCCGCGGCGCAAGGCCTCGGCCGAGATGGCCTTTCCATGCACCGTCTACGATTGTCGATTCCATGATGTTTACCCGGTTGTTTTCCCGATGCACCCGGCAAGCCAGGTGCAGCAGTGAAAGTGTCCGTTCTTAAAAGAGCTCTCATTACTGAGCCAGTCGATCCCCGTGAGGGGGCTGGGGTCAGGTTTCCCCCTGGCCGTGGTAGCCGGTGAGTCTCCGGCTTGTTGCCGGTGTGGTCCGGCGATGGCGCAAACAATACCAATGGCAATATTAATTGTAAATGCCAATGGTAATAATATTTTCGTTAGGCATGAAAAAACCCGCGCTTTGCGGGTTTCTATCTGGGTCAGATGAGAGCTTTCAGGTGCAGCGCCTGACGCTAGATGGGAGCAGACTGTCCGAAAAGTGGGGATTTGCATTCCACTTGCCCACCCGTTTACATCGCAATTGACCACCCATTTGCATTCGACTTGACCAGTACATTGGATGACTTTGACCGGCAGAAATCGGCCATAAGCGGACATGGACAAGCGACCGCCGTCGGCCAGAAACAGACATTGCTGACTCGAGCGGTCCCTAAGCGTGATGGTGGCTGAATAACATTAGGTAGCCGATCAGAGGCCCAAGCGATTGGACTTGCCGCACCTGACCGACTGCGGTATATCCCCAAGAACGGTGACGATCATTGCTGCGATCGAGGGACTAGCTATATTGGGTCGTTTTCAGCCCGTGGTGGCGGACCGCTTTTGGCGATAATTTATAACTTCCAGGCTCTGAAGTATTTATGCATTATCCAGTCTTGCTAACATGATCTGATTTACTGCAGGCTATTGATAAAAGACTTTGCGCCATCAAAACTAAATTTTATCTCCCGTTTGCCGAAAAATTTTGACCAGTGAGACATTAATTCTGCTCTATTTTCCACGGAACGATAATCAACCACGTGAATTCTTGCACTTTTCCTTGTCATTCTCGATAGCAGTTGGCGCATTTCAAAATCAGCATAGGGTAATGAGTACCCTATAAATACAATTTCGTCCGCTTCCGAAATCTCTATACCAGCGTTTTGCCAGACAATCCTGTACTGCGGATTAGATAAATCCTTTAAGTAAGTTGGCATTATTAGATTTGGGGAAAGTTTGTGCCTGCCATGTTCTTCAGGAAAATTCTTATCGCAGTGTCGGCATGACGTGGAATTCTCAAAATTCCGCATGGCGTCTTTTTCAAAAAACTTAGCATACAGCCTTGCGCACCTTGGACATTGCAGCCAATTAAGAGACCCATGGAGCTTTAAGAGCTTCACATTGAACCCGCCTTGGCCAAGCTTTTCAAGCCCAGGAACAACCGTATCGTCGTTCTCGTCTCTAGAGCTTATATAGCAGCAGTAGTCTACTACCCCGTTGTAGTCATTGTTCGAGTGCAGTGATTTGTAAATTGAGTTGTCGAGCAAGATGTCCCAGTTCGTACTTATTACGCTAACAGGATCTTTCCTCTTATACTCAACTCCTGCTCGGACTGAAGACTCTCTGGTCAAGTAGCTCGCAAAATGGTCTATATAGTCTTTAGTTTTTGTTGTTTCGTTTAGCAAAAGCTGTATTGTGCGCCCGACGACATAGAACACCGATTCGCGGACTTTCATTATCTTGTCCAAGCTGATCCCTCTGAACTGCGAGCTTTCAGCCAGACACCGATCTAAAGGAGTAAAGATATCTTCAAGATCAATATTTGAAAACATATCCTCAGAGATATTTAACTGCTGTTCAATGAAGCATGTAAATTCTTCAAATTTATTCTGTTCAAAGTTTGCGAGGTTTGATTTATGCAGTCTGAATGCCTCGCGTATAATAGCGGCTTGTGTCGGTGCACCTGCTTCGACAGAGAATCCTGCCCCTAAAATATATACGGTCTTCATGTTGTTTTTAATTCTCAATGTTAAGCATAGTCTATATTTTTTTCAAAAGGCTAAAGGGATGTTTACACTCCAAACCTGCCTTTTATGTTTTTCCTTACCGGCTGGCTATTTTTGTCGTCCGCCCCTATCCAGGATCCCATAGCCAATTCCATGTTAGATCTTGCCATTCCGCCGATATGATGTGAATCGCTCCAGGCCAGTAAGGCATCGTTAGGGATCCTCCGAACAAGTTTTTTTTCGTTAAAGGAGACTGCTGAAGCCCCCGGATTTATAGGGGGCGGATCAGCTCAAACCGACTTGTCCGGAGGATCCTTAGGGGCGCAATGGGTCGAAAGCAGTCCTGCCTGAGCGACTCCTTCTGGCCGATTGCTGCCCCTCGTAAAGGGTAGCTTTGGGTCGGTTTCTGCCGGTGAAAACCACCCGATGTGCTGGTCAAATCCAATGCAAACGACTGGTCAAGTCGAATGCAATTGGGTGGTCAAGTCCGTGCAATTAGGTAAAAAGAGCTTCTTGCCAGGCATACTCACCAATGATGGCTATCGGGCTCCCCGATTCGCGCAACTCAACGGCTCTCATGATCTTTAAGCCATAGCTGCTATGGCGCCACTGATCGTTCCCGACACTACCTACCACCAGGTAGTGGGTCTTCTTATTGATCCCGCCACCAATCAATCCGCCGCGCTCCTCAATAAGCGCCTGGCAGTCCTTGCGCGGCCCGTAGGCCATAACACCCGTGAAAACGAACAGACGCTCTTGCCAGATTATTTCTGGAATTGGCATGTTGAAGGGGAGGTCGTTCGGGGCGGTAAAGCTGGTTTCGGTGGTTTTGCTCTCGGCTTTACCTTGGCCAAGGCTCAGGCCTGAGAAATTTTGCAGCATTGCCAAAAGTTCTCTCGACTCCTCAGCATCCAAGACCCCATCGGAAAGCATGTTTGATAGGCGGCGATAGAGGATATTGACGACAGGGTCTTCTAGATGCAGAAGATTTTTGGCGATCCATTCTTCAAGAAAAATGGCTTCTTTCAAGGTGACGACACCGTCCGAAACAATGCCGGCTGCCAAGCCTACAAGGGCGTCAGCAGAGCGCCTATCAATGCGGTCTTCATGGAAAAAGCGACTCTTCTGAAACTCCTGATGCAGGTCCACCATTTAAAGCTCCTTCTTCAATGTTGTTAGTTTCGGACTCATTCAGGATTTTACGAATGTCCGGAGTGAAGGTCACGATCATCTGCGTTTTTACACATTTGATAGTTACTTCTGAATCCAAGGCGATGCTTAGATCTTCCCCGCGCAGCCCCTGCCATTGGGCCAGATAGCGCAAGGAGCCGAATTTTTCGCGCTTAACCAGAGTGCGATCGCTCCCACCTTTCCAGTTCAGGGGAGGGAGCTCTCCGGCCAGCGTTCGCGATGCCAAGTCGGGTTTCTGGATGGCAAGATTTCGACCAATTTCCCAGTTTTTTATCAGTCCAGAATCTGGACCTAGCCAAGTCTCGTGCCAGCTGAGGTTTGACCTTGCCGGCTCTGCATGGGATCGCTGAATTAGTCGGTTTGTCTCAGGTGATTCAATCTGGGTCATCCAAGGGTCCATCCTGCAGATTCTTTGTTAGAGCTTCTTCACATCCCAGGCCAAGAGGACGCGGGCGTGGACGTGCATGCGTTCCAGTTGTTCGCCATGTAGATCAATCGGGCGGTAGATCGGATTGTCAGAAATCATCGACAAGGACTTGCCGGTGATTCGCTGCAAACGCTTGATAAACAGGTCGCCGTCGAGGGTGAAAACATAAATGGCATCTGTTTTTATTTCAGTAATGCCGCGATCAATCAGAAGGGACGCACCATCGCTGAAAGTGCCTTCCATGCTGTCGCCGTCGCCAGTAATGATTGCCAGATTCTCGAGTTTTGAATAATGGACTCCCCGGCGTGCGAGCCAGTCCAAATGCACCGTAATGTCACGGATCACATCAATGTGTCCGTCTGGCGCTGCTATGCCTCGGCCCATGGATGCGGAGACATCCAGACGGGGGATGGTCACGTATCCCTCGCTGTCGGGCTTTCTGGTGAAGTCGACAGTGATTACGTTGTCTTCTTTGACGGTCTGCGGGCCGATAGCCTGGGCGATTTTTGTCATTTCTTCGGCGAGTCGCTCACTGAATGCAGAAACATCGACGCCGAGAATTTTCGCAAAGCTCGCGGCCACTGCAGCATTGAGCGGGTTAATACCGTTTAGGTAATGGCTTACGGAGCTCTGGTTCATTTCCAAAGCATGAGCAAGCTTCTCCTGGGTTAAACCAAGCTCATTTTTCTTCGCGTTAAAGATTGCCTTGAGTCGCTGGCACTCTTCTTTCTTTTCGGGGGGTAGCGGCTTTTTGCTCATGGCCGAATCCTATTCCCATCGGTAATAAAGCATCAAATGCCATTGGCATTTACATTTAAAAATGCCATAGGTAATATCTCGCCATGAAAACCATGGAGAGAACTCCTGTGAAGAGAACCCACATCACTCATTTTGCTCAGGAGTTTGGGCAATGTGAGGCGGCAGCCTTACTAAAAATGACTCAAGGCGCGCTCAGCAAAGCCATACGCCGTGGTCGGGACGTATACGTCACCAAGCACGCGGATGGCTCGTACACGGCAGAGGAGGTGCGTTCATTTCCTTCGCAGAATCCAGCAAAAAACCAATCACCTGAAGCTGTCGCCGTCTGAGAAATCAAGACGGCCAGCTTTGCGTGCCTGGCAATTATCAATTCTTCCGAACTTACCCAACAGCACCTCGGATTAGCTGTTAATCCATCCAGTTACCAAATCGCAGGCAAAAAAAAGCCGGTGGCTAGACCGGCTTCTTCACAACATATTTCGGGGGCCATTATGTGCACCAATTGTTCATCACGCAACACCGCTGACGTGATACCTCGCCTTGCGCCCTTACTTTCTACGACCACCGCACAGGAGGCCGTGTAATGGCCCGCATCCGCACGATAAAACCCGAGTTCTGGACCAGTGAACAGGTCATGGAATGCAGCCCTTTGGCACGCCTGTTGTTTATCGGCGTGTGGAATTTCTGCGACGACGCAGGCAACCACCCCATGTCGGCCAAGACCCTGAAGGCTCTGGTGTTCCCAGGCGATGACATCACCTCGGCGAAAGTCGCTGAACTGCTCGCCGAGCTGTCAATGAACGGGCTGATCGACCTCTACGAGGTGTCGGGTAAAGAGTACCTGCACGTCAACGGCTGGAAGCATCAAAAGATCGATCGGCCGACGATTAAACACCCTGCATATCGACTGACTATCGACGCTGATTCGGAGAGTGCTCGACGAGCCCTCGCCGAGGAACCGCCAGAGCCTAGACGAGCCCTCACCCCCGGAAGGGAAGGGGAATATAAGGGAGAAAACCCACCCAACGCGCACGAGCCGTTCGATCCACGCGAAATGGTCGCCATGACCCTGGACTGGTTGCCCGATCCGGAAACCCTAAAAACCTATGCCGTTCACGTTGGCCTGTCTGGCGCTCTGTTCACTCCAGCGGTGATTGCCCTGTTCACCTGCCACTACGAGCCGAAGGGTGTGATCAACACCCAGGCCGAGTGGGTGAGCATGCTGGTCAAGTGGGTGCAGCGTGATCAGGTCAAGACCGCCGGAACCAACGTCAGCCGCTTCCCGGGCAAGCCCCGTTCTGACGAACCCTTTGACGATGAAAACACCGACTGGCTGCATCAGGAGGCCTCCCAATGAACCAAGTTTCAGTAATCGCCACCGGCCTGTGGGCCAAGGTGCAGACCGGCCAATTTATCGCTGCCGGTGAAAGCGAGAGCATCCAGCCCGCCACCGAGCTATCCCAGGCCACGGCCAAAGTCATCAACGGCCTGTTCCGTGAACTGCGCTCGATCTTCCCGGCGTGGAAGCAGGCTTGGCCGGATATGGCGACCTACAAAGCCGCCAAACAGCAGTGGATGCGCGGGTTTCTTGAGGCCGGGATCTGCAGCACTGAGCAACTGCGCTTCGGCTTGATGCAGGCGCGCCAAGCCGCCAAGAACTTTGTGCCGAACGTGGGTGTGTTTATCGGCTGGTGTACGCCGACAGCGGAAATGCTCGGCCTACCGAGGTTGGCTGCGGCCCATCGCGAGGCTTGCCGTAACGCCCATCCGTCGATGGCCGGCCAGGCCAAGTGGACCCATGACGCGGTGTGGCACACGGCCAAAGAGTGCGGTTTTGAAAACCTCAACCGGCTGTCCCATGACCTGAGCATCAAGCTGTATGAGCGCAACTACACGATCACGGTGCGTCGCATTCTGGCGGGCCTGCCGTTGCAGAAAATGCCATTGGCTTTGCCGCCACGGGCCTTTGAACGCAGCGCGCCGGAAGTGGGCAACAAAGCCTTGGCGGCGCTGCGGGCCATGCGTTCGGGAGGTGCAGCGCATGCCTAACCCTCATCTGGCCCCGGTTGAACTGAGTGCCTATCGCTGGGCCGTTCACTGCTGCTCGTACAAGCTCGACTTGAGCCACAAACCCGACCGGGCCGTGGCCCTGTTTGAGCATGAAAGTGCGGCACACACGTTTGGTCGCCTGATGTGGCCAACCACTTACGAGGTTGTCGACCGGCAACCCCAGCAGGAAGGTGACCGTTGAACACCAAAATCAAAACCCTGACCGTGAAGCTGTCCGACGCGGAGATTGGGCGCAATGCGAAGCTTGAGCATGTGCGCGACCTGCGGGATGCCGGTCACCCGGCGTTGCACTTTCGCTTCTCCAAGAATCGCACCCGTGGCTCCTGGTACTTGCTCAGCAAGCGCCGCTGGCACCGCATTGGAGCCTTTCCGGACTTGAGCGCCAAGCAGGTTCTGGCCGAGCTGCCAGCCGTGCGCCTGCGTGTATCTGCTGATGCGGGCTCGACCATTTCCCAGTGGGCCACCACTGGTGAGCTGCTCACCTGGTATGCCGATCGCATGGCCCGCGACCGCAGCTTGTCGGCCAAGCGCAAGAACACCGGTGCTTCGGCCATGAAGTGCCACCTGCTGCCGCGCCTGGGTGACTTGCCGCTGGTTGAGGTCAACAAGGCCACGCTCGATACCCTGTTCATGTGGCCGCTGCAGGAATCCCTCTCAATCGATTACGTGCGCCTGGCGTTCCAGTTGCTGGCTCTGGCATTTCGTCAGGCGTTGAAGCTGGGTCTGATCACGTCCAATCCAATGGTGGGCATCAAGTTCAGTGACTTCTCCAAGGCCAAGGTAGGGATCAAGCCGTCGCGCCTGCGCGGTGTGCAGTTGCAGGATCTGCTGGGCGAACTGGGCCGGGCCATGACGAGCGATCCGGCTGACGCCATGCTTGCGTTGATAATGTTGTGCCATGGCACCCGGATCGGGGAGACCCGGCAAGCGCGCTGGCCGCATATCAGCCTGGCCGAACGCGAGTGGTTCATTCCAGCGGAGCACACCAAGACCGGCGTGGAGCATCACCTGCCATTGACCGACCAGGTGCGCAGCCTGTTGATCCAGTACCGCGAAATACAAACCGCCCGTGGCTATGACGGCCAGTACCTGTTCCCGGCACGCAACGGTAAGGCCTTGAGCGAAGGGCAGGCCAGTGCTGTGTTCACCCGGCTGGGAAAGGGCGAGTGGACCAGTCACGACCTGCGCAAGGTGGCCCGTACCGGCTGGGCAGACCTCGGCATCGACCACCTGATCGGTGAACTGCTGATCAATCACGCGATGGGTCACAACGTGAAGGTGTACATCCAGTCGGACGTGATGGGCCGCAAGCGTGACGCGCTGGAAAAGTGGCACGCCCATCTAGACCAAAAGGGTTTCAGCCTGATCCACGGGCAGACAGGCGTTAGATTCGGAGAATCCGGTAATACGCTGGAAGCCACTAACGGCGTGGCTTGCAGCGCTATTCAGAAAACAACCATAGGTGAGGATTAAAAATGATGATTCGCAAAACGCTGCACCGACCTTTGGGTGATACCGAACACATGCTTGAGCAATGGGGCTGGTGGCGAATGGACGGGATGGGGATTCCCAGCTATGCCTCGCCAATGCTGGCCTTGATGCGTGACGCGCTGCCTTCCAGCACGAAGTCTTACACCATCACTGATGAGCTGGCCTGCGCCGTTGACGGGGCGTTGGCCAAGCTGTGCAAGCGTGACCAGCAGATGGGTGACATGGTGTGGCTTTACTACGGATCCAAGTGGCCGGCAGTGCGGGTGGGTCGGCACTTCAAGGTGAGTGAGATGAAGGCGCGAGAGCTGATCAAGGCGGGTGTGGCCTGGATCGACTGCGCTCTCGAGACCCTGCGCGAAGCTGCGTAAAAAGAGTTGCCCATATGGAATAGCTCTGTTTTCATAGCACTGTGTTTAGCTGTTACAGCGGGACACCACAGAGAAAGCTCGGCCTTATGCCGGGCTTTTTGCATTTTAAGAATCACTCCTTCTGTTGTATTCGAATATTCCGCCTCCATATGCATATCGACCAACAGGAGATTCAAAATGAGCGATTCATTGAAGCTAGGCGATATTGTGCGGTACAAGCTGACCGGTGAATTAGAGACCGTCAGTGATGAAGGTCCTATTGCTGTTGGTGGTGTTGGCGCGATCGGTGTTAGTTCTCGGACCGCTTACAAGACGCCACTCAGCCATGACCATGTAATATGCAAGGTCTTTTCAGGGGCTGAGCTTAAAAACAATAGGCGTAAAAAAACTGAGCTGGAATTCGTTAGCTCTGGTAACCATTTTGAATTTAAAGAGTCCGATAAGGTTCGCCTCGCTTCGGGAGGCCCGCTTATGCTCATCACGCGCCTTGGTCCGAAACAGGTTGGCGGTGCTGCAATTGGAGTGAGCGGTAGCATTCGGAGAGTCAGCGGCTCTGTCCGGCATGACCTTATTGGCTGCAAGTGGATTAAGGGTAAAGGCGAAATGACTGAGGAGTTTGAAGTTGGAACTCTGATCCCTGCGGAATAACACCGACCTCGTCACTCGAACCCCGGCCTTTGCCGGGGTTTTTTATTTCCTGCTCCCAATAAAGGGAGGATAAAGAGATACACGAACATGCCTGATAAGCCAGACACCTGGGTGATAGTGCTCGCGTGGCTGAGTCAGCACTCGCCGACGATCTATGCCGCCACACTGTCCTTTGTAATGGCGGCGCTGCGGATCATCTACGGCGGCGGCACTCGGCGGCAGGCAATGCTCGAAGCAACCATCTGCATGCTGCTCACCACCAGCCTGATTGCGGTGCTGGAGTACTTCGGCCTGCCGTCCAGTCTGGCCACACCGGCAGGCATCTGGATTGGTTTCTTGGGTGTGAAGAAGATCGCCGACCTGGCTGACCGCTTCGCTGACCTCAAGCTGCCACGGCGGTCCGAGTGATGGTCTGCAGCGGATGCGCCGCCCGGCGCGAACAACTCAACAAGTGGAAGGCGATTGCATATGAGCGAGCAGCAGAGCTCTTTGGCTGGCCTGCTCAGCCAGGTACTGGCCGAACAGATCAAGCAGACAGCGATCCTCCAACGGATGGCGACCCAGCAGACCCAGTTGATCACAGCCTTGGCCGAGGAGGGGATTGAGTCGGACCCAGAGTCAGCGCCACCGACCTACATGAGCGGCGCACCGCGCCATCCAGCATGAGCCGCCTCAAGACACTGGCCACACGCCTGCAACCCCAAGCCAATCGCATCGCAACCGCAGTGCCTGGGTCATGGCGCAGCGACAAGGCCACCTCGACCCAGCGCGGTTACGGTTACGCATGGCAACAGGCGCGACTGGTGTACCTCAATGCTCACCCTCTGTGTGTCTACTGCCAGCGTGATTATCGGGTGACAGCGGCCAGCGTGGTCGACCACATCATTCCGCACCGTGGCGACATGACTCTGTTTTGGGACCGCACCAACTGGCAGTCGCTGTGCAGACCTTGCCACGATATCGTAAAAAAACGAGAGGAATCAGCAGGTTGCACGACCTTGTAATGTCAATCTTTATTGTTCGTTTTGGGCGAAAACATGCGAATAAGAATGTTTATCAATAAAGTTGTTGCAATTAATTCGCATTTGTGGTTTTGAGAATTATTCTTATTTGATTTAATGAGAATATTTCTCATCTGATTGAGGGGGGAGGGTAAAACTCCAGAGGTCTTTTGCTCCTAGACCACCCATCCCCGCACGCGCACATTTTTTCCCCTTTTCAGGAATTTTTGTTAATGGCTTTAACACCCAAGAAGCGGGCATTCGTCGACGCTTTGCGGGGCGGTGCCTCAAACAAGGACGCAGCCATCGCCGCAGGCTACGCGGCGTCCAGCGCATCGGCTGCCGGATCACGGCTTGCCAAAGACCCTTACGTCATGGCCGCAATGGCCGGGACCACCTTTAACAAAAAAGTTAACAAAATTGTTAAAGCTCCTGCAGCGCAACAACCGACTACCGAGGCGCCGCAATCAGCCGAACCCGACGACAGCCCGGCCTTCGATTTGAGCAAGATCATGTCCTACTCCGATCCGAAGGCCTTCCTGTTGGCAGCCATGAATGATCACGAAACGGAAAAAAAGCTGCGGGTAGATGCTGCCAAAGCGCTGATGCCTTTTATGCACCCGCGCAAAGGCGAGACCGGCAAAAAGACCGAACGCGAAAACGCGGCGAAGGTTGCCGGGGCAGGGCGCTTCGGCTCAAGCCCACCCCCATTGAAGGCGGTCAAGTAAATGCAATGGACGACTGCCTGCCCGGACTGGGAGGAAAAACTGCGCCTGGGGCAGTCGATTATCCCGCGCCCATTGTTTCCGCAGGAGGCCGAAGACGGTCTGGCGGTGTTGCGCGAACTAAAGATCGTCGACGCCCCGGGCAGCCCGACCATTGGTGAGTCCTGCGCCGAGTGGGTGTTCGACTTCGCCGGGGCGATCTTCGGCGCCTACGACTACACAACCGGGCGCCGGATGATCTCGGAATACATGCTGTGTATCCCGAAGAAGAACTCCAAGTCGACCATTGCCGCCGGGATCATGCTCACCGCGCTGATCCGCAATTGGCGCATGTCGGCCGAGTTCATCATCCTGGCCCCGACCAAGGAAATTGCTGACAACTCGTTCAAGCCTGCGGCCGATATGGTCAAGCACGACGAAGAGTTGCGCGACCTGATGCACGTCCAGCCGCACTTGCGCACCATCACCCACCGCGAAACCGGCGCCACGCTCAAGGTGGTGGCCGCCGATGGCGACACGGTGGGCGGCAAAAAGGCCGTGGGCGTGCTGATCGATGAGGCCTGGCTGTTCGGCAAGAACGTCAAGGCGCCGGACATCATCCGCGAAGCCACCGGCGGTCTGGCGTCACGGCCTGAAGGCTTTGTGATCTGGCTGACCACGCAGTCCAACGAGCCGCCTGCCGGTGTGTTCCGCGAAAAGCTCAAGTACTCCCGCGCTGTGCGTGACGGGCGTATCGATGACAACCAGTTCCTGCCGGTGATCTACGAGTTTCCCCAGGCGATGATCAAAAGCGGCGAAGCCCGCCTGGTTGAGAACTTCCACCTGGTGAATCCGAACATGGGGTTCTCGGTGGACGAAGCCTTCCTGCTGCGCAGCTTCAAAATGGCGCAGGAAGCGGGCGAAGAAGAGCTGCGCGGCTTTCTGGCCAAGCACGCCAATATCGAAGTCGGTCTGGCGCTGCTGTCCGAACGCTGGGCCGGGGCGGACTTTTGGGAGGTGCAGGGCAAGCGCCCTGGCTTGAGCTTCGATGACCTGCTACGCCAGTGCGAAGTGATTGATATCGGCATCGACGGCGGCGGGCTGGATGACTTGCTGGGCTTTGCAGCGGCTGGTAGGCATCGGGTGACACGCGAGTGGTTGTTGTGGAATCACGCTTGGGCTCACCCCTCGGTGTTGGTCCGTCGCCAGTCCGTCGCTGCCAACTTCCACGACTTTGCCAAAGACGGAAACCTCACCCTGGTCGACCAGATCGGTCAGGACGTGGAGCAGGTAGCCAATCTGGTTGCCCGGGTTGAGCAATCCGGCCTGCTGGACAAGGTCGGGCTCGACCCGGCGGGTATCGGCGCGATTCTCGACGCCCTGGTCGAAGCCGGCGTACCCGAAGAAAAGGTCATTGGTATCTCTCAGGGCTGGAAGCTCGGCGGCGCAATCAAAACCGCTGAGCGAAAGCTGGCCGAAGGCACCTTGATCCACGGCGGCCAGCCAATGATGGCCTGGTGCTGCGGCAACGCCAAAGTCGAGCCACGTGGCAACTCGATCCTGATCACCAAGCAGGCGTCGGGCTCGGCCAAGATCGATCCACTGATGGCCACGTTTAACGCGGTGACGCTGCTGTCACTGAACCCTATGCCCTCGGCAAACATCGATGACTTTCTCAACCGACCAATGAGTATGTAATGGCAGACACCGACTACAGCATTGACCTGCGCACCCGCAGTCCTTTCTGGGCGCGTATGGCGAGCTTCTTCGTTGGTGGGCGCCTGGTTTCTCCCGAAAAGGGCTCGCAGACCGGGCCTGTCTCCGCTACCGGCGTGGTGGGCGACTCAGTCGTCAACGATGAGCGCTCGCTGCAAATCTCCACCGTGTTCGCATGCGTGCGACTGATCTCCAGCGTCACGGCCTGCCTACCACTGGATGTATTTGAAACCAAGGGCGAGGACCGATCCAAGGTTGGCTTTGATAACCCGCTGGCCCGCTTGCTTCGTTACAGCCCCAATCAGTTTATGACCGCCTTCGACTTCCGCGCCGCCATGACCATGCAGCTTTGCTATTACGGCAATGCCTACGCGCTGATCGAGCGCAATAGTGTTGGCGACATCATCAGCCTGGTGCCGCTGATGTCAGTCAATATGGACGTGCGACTAGAGGGCAAGCGGGTTGTGTACCGCTACCGCCGTGACAGTGAATATGCCGACTTCAAACAGTCGGAGATTTTCCACCTCAAGGGCTTTGGCTTTAACGGGCTGGTGGGACTTTCTCCGATTGCCTTCGGCGCCAAAACAGTCGGTGTCGCGGTGGCGATGGAGGATCAGCAGCGCGACTTCTATGCCAATGGCGCGAAGTCGCCGCAGATCCTGATGACCGGCGATGGCAAGACACTCAACAAGGCCCAGCGCGATCAGCTTGAGGAGAACTTCAAGGAGATCTCCGGCGGGCCGGTTAAAAAGCGCCTGTGGGTGCTGGAGGCGGGGTTCACCACCCAGGCCATCGGCGTCAGCCCGCAGGACGCCGAAACAATGGCGGCGCGCAAGTTTCAGGTCAGCGAGCTGGCCCGGTTCTTCGGCGTACCGCCGCACCTGGTGGGCGATGTCGAAAAGTCCACCAGTTGGGGCTCCGGCATCGAGCAGCAGAACCTCGGTTTCCTGCAGTACACCCTGGACCCATATCTCGAAATCTGGGAAACCAGCATTTTGCGCTGGCTGATCAAGCCCGCGGACTTGGGCCGCATCCACGCTGAACATAACCGCGACGGATTGTTGAGCGGTGACTCGACGGCTCGGGCCAATTACATGAAGACCAAAATCGACACGGGCCTGCTCACGGTGAACGAGGGCCGGCGCGTTGATAACCGGCCGCCACTCCCCGGCGGTGACGTCGCAACCCGGCAGTCTCAGAACGTGCCGCTTACCCAACTTGGCAAAACAGACCTCGCACCCAGCGGGGTTTAGTTTTTCTGGAGACTGAAATGCCGAGCATTTGCAAAACACTGGCCTTCGATCAGGCCGCAATCAAGTTTTCCAGCGGCGGCGCCCAGGGCATTTTCGAAGGCTATGCCAGCGTCTTCAGCGTGGTCGATAGCGACGGCGACATTATCGAGCCGGGCGCCTTTGCTGCCGCGCTGAAAACCCAATCCCGGGCCGTGGCCATGTTCTTCAACCACCGGCGCAATGAAATCCCGGTAGGCAAGTGGCTGGATCTGTCGGAAGACAGCACCGGCCTGCATGTTCGGGGTGAGCTGACCCCCGGCAACCCGCAGTCGGACGCCCTCAAGGCGGCAATGATCCACGGCACCGTGGGCGGCATGTCGGTGGGTTTCTCGGCGGCAAAAGGTGACTGCGCACCCATTGCGACCGGCTATTCGTTCAAAAACGTCTCCCGGTTGAGCGAAATCAGCATCTGCACTTTCCCCGCGAATGAGCACGCCACGGTATCTGCTCTCAAGAGCATGGACACCATTGAAACCATCCGTGACGCGGAGAACTGGCTGAGAGACTCCGCCGGGCTCTCCAAGTCGGAAGCGTTGGCGTTTATCGCCCGCATCAAGTCCGCAGTTCGGAGCGACTCCGAAGGTGGCGAAATCAACGCGATCCTTGATCGCATCAAGTCCTTCCCATCTGTAGGAAACTAATTCATGTCCGAATTGGCTGATATCCAAAAGGCAATCGAAACCGCGCAAACGAACATGACCCAACTGTTCGATGCGCAGAAAAAAGAGATCGCCGCCACCGGCGAGATCAGCAAGAAACTGCAAACCGACCTGCAGACCGTTCAGGCCGACCTGACCAAATCCAGCACCCGGTTGTTTGATCTGGAGCAGAAACTGGCGGCTGGCAGCCTGGACAACCCTGAGACCAAAAAGTCTTTCGCCGAGCGCACCGCTGAAGACCTCAAGAAGTCCTGGAACGGCTCGACCTCCGGGAAAGTTGACGTGAAGACGTTCAACAAGGCTTTGGGCAGTGGCGCGGGCTCTGCCGGCACGCTGATTCAGGCTCAGCAAAACCCTGGCATTCTGATGCCCGGCCTACGCCGCCTGACCATTCGTGACCTGTTGGCCCAGGGCCGCACCACGTCCAACGCAATCGAGTACGTTCGTGAAAACGTCTTCGTCAACAGCGCCGCATCGGTGGCTGAAGGCACTTTGAAGCCTGAATCTCAGCTGACCTTCACAAAAGAAACCGCCAACGTCAAAACCATCGCTCACTGGATTCAGGCTTCGCGCCAGGTGATGGATGATGCGCCGATGCTGGAGTCCTACGTCAACAACCGCCTGCTGTTTGGTTTGGCGCTTGTTGAAGAAGGCCAACTGCTCAACGGTGACGGTACTGGCGACAACCTGATTGGCCTGAACAAGGTGGCCACGGCCTACGATGCAGGCCTGGATGTCGAGGGCGATACCCGCGCCGACCAGATTGCCCATGCGATCTTCCAGACCAGCGAGTCCGAGTTTGAAGCCTCTGGCTTGATCCTTAACCCCCGTGACTGGCACGCCATTGCGCTGCTGAAAGACGCGGATGGCCGTTACATCTTCGGTGGCCCAGCTGCATTTGCGGCGAAGGTCATGTGGGGCCTACCGGTGGTGGCCACCAAGGCCCAGGCGCTGGGCACCTTCACCGTTGGCGGTTTTGATCTCGCTTCGCAGGTATGGGATCGCATGGACGCCACGGTCGAGGTCAGCAATCAGGACCGCGACAACTTCGTCAAAAACATGCTGACCATCCTGTGTGAAGAGCGTTTGGCCCTGGCTCACTACCGTCCAACCGCGATCATCAAAGGCACTTTCAACCCAGCTGCAGGCGGCTGATTATCGAGGCGGG
Organism: Pseudomonas bubulae; assembly: GCF_900618535.1. Taxonomy (GTDB): domain Bacteria; phylum Pseudomonadota; class Gammaproteobacteria; order Pseudomonadales; family Pseudomonadaceae; genus Aquipseudomonas; species Aquipseudomonas bubulae. Next base: position 269,479 of record NZ_UYJA01000006.1, read on the forward strand.
GCAGGCAACTGCCCCGGTACCCGCAATGACCAAAATTCGCGCACTGCGTCAGTTCTCGCACTATCACGCTGGCAGCTTCAACCAGTTCGAAGTGCGGGTGGTTAAAGACGAATATGCAGAAGCATTGATCGGGATGGGCTTGGCAGAAGACGTCGATGCCGATCCAATCCTGAAGCCAGAGCCAGAGCCAGAGCCAGAGCCAGAGCCAGAGCCAGAGCCAGAGCCAGAGCCAGAGCCAGAGCCCACAACTCCGGTCGACCTTGAGAAGAAAGGCTCGAAAAAATGACCATCATCGTCGCGGATCTGCTGTCGATTGAGCTGATGCGCAAGCACCTGCGGGTCGATCACCAGGAGGACGACGACCTGATCGAGCTGTATGCCGAGTCTGCTTTGGCCTGGGCCTTGTGGTTCTGCGACAACCCTGCATTTCTTCAAGCCAGCGACATACCCGCATCATTCAAATCAGCACTGCTATTGCTGCTTGGCAACTCCTACGCCGTCCGCGAAGCGGTTGTTGTGGGCACCACGGCGGACAAGGTGCCGCTCGGGGTGGAGTCGTTGCTGTGGTCGTCACGCAACTTCACTGGCCCGGCCAGAAAGGAGCCTGAGCCATGAGAGCAGGGGATCTGCGGCACCCGGTCGTCATCCAGCACCAAACCACACAGCAAGACCCGGCCACAGGCGAGGTGGTAACAGCCTGGGTCGAGTTTGCGCGTGTATGGGCGGCAGTCGACCCGCTCAGCGCCCGGGACCTGATTGCCGCGCAAGCCAACCAGTCCCAGGCCAGCGGGCGTATCACCATCCGCTATCGTCCGGGCGTGCTCCCGACCATGCGCATCCTGCATCGCGGGCAAATCTTCACAATCATCGGTCAGCCGCTCCCGGACAGAAACTCGGGCCTGGAGTACCTGACCCTTGTGGTCGCTACGGGGGTGAATGATGGCTGACGGTATGCAGTTCAATATCCAAGGGCTCAATGGCGTGGTCGACAAAATGCGCACCCTGGGCCCACGGCTGCAAAAGAAAGGTTTGCGCAAAGCGGCGCGGGCGGCGATGAACATCGTGCGTGATGCTGCGAAAGCCAATGCCAAGACCATCGATGACCCTGCCACCAAAGAGAAGGTGTTCCGCAACTTGGTCACCCAGGAGTCGAGCAAGCAGTCCAAGCGCGAAGGCGGGGTGGTGATGCGGGTCGGTGTGCGCGGCGGCTCGGGGTCAAATCAGCACAGCAAGGGCGCCTCCGGCAACCCGGGCGGCGACACCCGGCACTGGCGTTATATCGAGTTCGGTACCGAGCACAATCCGGCGGCGCCATTTATGCGCCCGGCGTTCTCCAGCAATGTGCAGGCGGTTACTGATCGCTTTGTCGCGGTGCTGAATACTGAAATCAACGCTTTGCTGGGGGCACGCTGATGTACGCGCCGATCTTCGCCGTGTGCGCCGCTGACCCGGCGGTAACGGCTTTGCTGGGCGTTTCGCCTGTGCGGATCTACCCCTTTGGCGAAGCGCCTCAAGGCGTCATCAAGCCCTATGCGGTATGGCAAACGTTCGGCGGAAACCCTGAAAACTATCTGGCGCAACGCCCGGACATCGACGGTTTCAGCCTGCAAATTGATGTCTATGGCGTGTCCGTGACACAGACCCGTGACACGGCCAAAGCCATCAGGAACGCCATTGAACTCAAGGCCAATATTGTGCGCTGGGGTGGCGACTCGCACGACCCGGCCACCAAAACCTACCGCTACAGCTTCGATGTGGACTGGCTGGTACCGCGCTAAAACATCACCGACCCCTGGCCCGCCTTGAGCGGGCTTTTTCGTTTAAAGGAGACACCCATGTCCGTTCTCACACAAGGCACGCAGGCTTACATCCTCGTGCCGGCTTCGCCCGGTAGCGGCCCGCTGACCGTCATGGAGGTGGAGTGCATCACCACCTTCGACCCGGCGGGCTCACCGGCAGACCAGATCGAAGACACCTGCCTCAGCCATAAAGATCGCCGCTACAAGAAAGGTTTGCGTACGCCCGGCCAGGCATCCGTTGGCCTTAACGCTGATCCTGCCAACGCAAGTCACGTCCGCGTGCATCAGCTGTCCGAGGAGGACGGCAAAAACAACATCAAGTGGGCAATTGGCTGGGCTGACGGGTCTGCGCCGCCGACCGTGAATGAAGCCGGTGACGACTTTGAATTCCCTAAAACGCGCACCTGGTGTGCCTTTGAGGGTTATGTGGCCGACTTCCCGTTCTCTTTCGCGGCAAACGCAGTGGTTGCTTCGACCGTTTCCATTCAGCGTTCCGGCGGTCTCGCCTGGATCCTCAAAACCATCTAAGGGCTTCCCATGAACCTCAAGCAACTCAAAGCCAAAGGCGGCATCGTCGACGGCGCACTGGTTAAAAAAGAAGTGACCTGGGTGCATGCCGACCCGGCCACCGGCAAGGATGTGACCGAGAAGTTCGACGTGCATATCCGCCGCCAGTCGTTCGGCGTCATCGAGCGCCTGTTTGCACCGGGCGAAGCCGAGCAAAGCCGCAACGCCAAGTACATCGCGGCCAGCGTGTTTCTGGGTGAAGAGGGTGCTGAAGCGCTTAGCTACGAAGACGCCTTCAGCCTGGAGTCTTCCCTGGGCTTTGCCATCCTCACCGCGGTCAATGAAGCCAACGGCACCGGGAAAAACCAGGCAAAAAACTAAGCGCCTCCGATGAGTTCTGGCACGAGCTGGTGCTGAACCGCATCGGAGGCAGCACCATTGCCGAAGCCAAGGAACGCCTGACCCACCGCGAAGTACTGGACTGGATCGCTTACCGGGAAAAGTACGGCACTCTCGATCAAAATCGGCGCCTGGAGCGTCACTTCGCGCTGCTGACCCATCTAACCAGCAGGGTGGCTGGCGGGAAAATGGAATTGAGCGATTTCATGGTTTACAGCCAGGCGCAGGCTACGATCAGCCTGGAAGAGGCCATGGCGACGTGGCAGTAAGCGGCTTGCGGTTGGGTGCTTTCGGGGGATGGTGTTAGATTGCCGCCCATTTCAGGGAGAATTCACCCGTGCAGTTAGCCATTTTATTAGTCCTTATCGTCATTGCCGTCATTCTTGCGCCATGGCTGCTCGGGCTGATTGCAGTCGCAATTGCTGCTTATGGTTTGTGGCTGATTATCAGCCTTGCCGTGGCCGTTGTGGTCTCTATTTTGGTTGTTGGCGTGATCTTGATGTCAGGCTCCAAGCGCTCTGTGTCCAGCAACACCGAGCAGATGATTTCACAGGTGAATGAGCAGTACCGGGCAAAAGAAGCGGCTGAGCGAGCTGCTGCCCGTGAAGCGTCTGCGATTGAGCAGGCAGAGATTGAACGAGTCAAAAAAGTGCGTGTGGTGGAGTGCCCAAACTGTTCCGCCACGATAGCCAAACACAGCCTTTATTGCCCGCAGTGCGGGAAAAGCACCAAGCCCCGTTCAGCTTCAAATGATTGAGGCAACGCAAGCCCGGTATGACTGACACCCGGGCATCATCACTAAAAACCGGCTAAGGCCGGTTTTTTGTTACCTGGAGAAAAGTAGATGGCCTCGCGCTCACTGGGAACCCTGACACTTGATCTCATTGCGCGAATTGGCGGTTTTGAACAGGGAATGGATCGCGCCGCCCGAACGGCAACAAACCGCATGGGGCAAATCGAGAGGTCGACCCAAAGCGCGAGCAGCCAGATTGTCAGCTCGCTTAAATCAATTGGTGTGGCTGCTGTTGGGTACCTGGGCACGCGCGAACTCATTGCCTACGCCGAAACATGGACCTCGGTTCAGAACCGGCTCAAGCAAGTAACCGTGAGTCAGCAAGAGCTGGCCAAGGTCTCTCAAGAGGTTTTTGAGGTGGCGCAGCGATCCCAAGCGGCGCTTGAGCCTACCGCAGAGCTCTACCAGCGGATCGCTTCGACCACTAGCGCTTTGGGCGTAAGCCAGACGGAGATGATCCGGGTTACTGAGTCCATCAGTAAGGCCATGTCGGCCAGTGGTGTGTCAGCCGGCGCAGCAGCAGGGGCGCTGGTCCAGCTTGGGCAAGCCTTTGCGTCTGGCGTCCTGCGCGGGCAAGAGTTGAACTCGGTACTCGAGCAAGCGCCCGGGCTTGCCCGCTCAATTGCTGACGGTCTGGGCGTTGCAGTTGGTGACCTGAGAAAACTCGGTGAAACCGGATCAATTACGTCCGAAAAGCTGTTTCGGGCCATTTTGAGCCAAACCCAGGCCATTGATGACCAGTTTGCTCGGGCGCAAACCACCATCAGCGGTGCATTTACTGTTCTTGAAAACAGCGCAACTCGGGCTATCGGTACGCTGGACAACACCCTTGGCGTGTCCCGGGCTTTTGTGACGGCAGTGCTGGATTTATCTGCGGCCCTGGACTCTGGAAAGCTTCAAACCTTTACCCGGATTTTGGAAGCCGGACTGCTGGTTATTTTGGGTAGAACAGCGGGAGCACTGATCAGCAACGCCTATGCAATGGGCGTCAACATTAAGGCATCCTCCGAACTTGCTCTGGCAAATTCCGTTGCCACTGCGGGCGAAGTGCGCAGGCTTGAGGCTGTAAAGGCAGGGGTTGTTGCAGACTTGGCGCGGGCGCGAAGCTCCGTTGCCAGCGCTGAAGCCTCGGTAATGGCGTCGCGCCAGGTGCAGACGGCTGATTTGGCCCGCCTGCAAACTGTTCGCCAGTCATTGGTGGCCGAGCTTGAGCTCGAGCAGCAACGCCTGCGTGCGCAAATTTCCGATATTGGCCGGCAACAGTCTGTCGCCCGGATGGCCGAACTGCGATTGGCTGAAACGGCGATCATTCGGCAGCTCACCGCCGCCGAGGCGCAGCTGACGGCAACCACCGTTGCCGGCTCTGCGGCCGTCACTGCATCCCTTGCACAACGTACCGCTGCCACTGAAGCGCTGGCCGTGGTCAATGGCCAACTGGCCGTAGCTCAAGTGGCCGCCACATCAACAATGGCCGCATGGGCTGCTAGTAGCACTGCTCTTGGCGCAGCCTTTGCGATGGCTGCAAAAGCGGGCCGCGCCTTGTTGTCGCTGGCCGCTGGCTGGCCCGGCCTGATTATCACCGTGGGCCTGATCGCCTATTCATTTCTGGACTTTGGCGACAAGGCTGAGGAGGGCACGAGCAAGGCTGCAAATGCTTTTGATGATGCGTCTACGCGCATTCGTCGAGCGGTAAAAGGGATGCTGCCTGATGACCTGGGCAAGCGCTCGTTTGAGCAGTTGAGCGGCACGCTTGACGGGCTTCAATCCGAACTCAAAAACGCTGAAGAGGTGTATGACCGCTTGCAGTCGGGCTCTGACTCGGGCGGCGATGTGCCTTTTGCTTTGCCGCTGGATCAGGCAGGTGAGCGGGTAGAGGCGCTTAAAGGTGCCATTCAGAAAACCCAGGCAGAATTGAATGGTGTGCGATTTGCCAGCGACAAGGCGGGCCAGAGCTATCTGGACAGCCTGAAAAAACAGGCAGTCGTCGCCGGAAAACTGACAGAGGTTGAAAAGCTGCGCGCACAGCTTTCCGCAGGCATTCTCAAGCTGGACCCGGAGTCGGAAAAAGAAGCGCTCAAACATGCTGCCGCGATCGACAAGGTCAATGCCAGCCTCAAAACGCAAAAGGCCGACACCAAGTCGGTTTCCGAGGTGCAGAAGAAGTTCGCGTCTACGGAAGAGGATTATCAGCGTCAAATCGAGCTGATCAACACCACCACCGACGCGCGCAAAAATGCCACGGAAGTGGCAAAGCTGCAGTTTGAGATTGAAAGCGGCAAGTTGGTCGGCATCAACGGCCAGCAGCAAAAGCGCCTTGAAAGTTTGGCCGCTGAGCTGGACGCGCTGAACAAGATCAAGACCGCCACCGAAGACGCCGCAAAGCTCTCCGCCTTTGACTCCACGATCAAACTCGATATCCAGACCCAGAGTGATGGTTTTGCCCTGGAGCTGGAAGGTGCTGGGCGCGGCGAGAAGTACAAAGCGCGTCTGAAGGAAACGCTGGCCATCCAGCAAGACTTCAACAAGCAGATGCGCGACCTGCAAGAGCAGCAGAACAGCGGGAAAATCAGCGAAAGTCTCTATGAGAGCGAAACCGAGCTGCTCAGCGAAGCACTGGCGACCCGGCTGGTCATGCAGCAGGACTATTACAACCAGCTCGATCAGGCGCAGTCCAACTGGCTGGACGGGGTTTCTTCTGCCTGGGAAAGCTATCTGGAAACGGCTACCGACTACAGCCAGCAAGCGAGCGATGCGACCACGGGCATCTTGGGCGATACCACGTCCTCGCTGTCGGAACAGTTCCAGGGCCTGGTAAAGGGCACCACTGATCTTGGCTCAGCATTTATCAGTCTCGGCAGCACGATGGGCAATTCCATTCTGGGCGCACTTGCTGATATTACGGCTCAGTGGGCTGTTACGCATGCACTGAAAATGGCCGGGCTTGCGACCGAGACCACTGAAACTTTGGCATCCGAGGCGGCTAAAACCGCTGCCAAAGTTACGGCGGATACAGTCACCACGGGCTCGTCCCTTGCCGCAACGGCAACTACCACTGCCGCTCAAATTGCAGCCGCTGCAACCACGGCATCGGCCTGGCTGCCGGCAGCGCTTGTTGCCTCGATTGGTTCGTTCGGCGCCGCTGCAGTTGTCGGCGGAACCGCATTGATCGCGGCTTACGCGCTGATGAAGGGTTTCAAGGAGGGCGGCTATACCGGCCCCGGCGGCGTCAATGAAGTGGTAGGCGTGGTCCACGGCCAGGAGTTTGTGGTGGATGCCGAAAACACCAAACGCATCGGCGTCGACAGGCTGAGCAATCTGGTCGGTATGGCGCATAACGGCATCGACTCGGTTCCGCAAACGGGCACTTGGTTACTCGAAAAGGGCGAGCGGGTCACCACCGCTCAAACCAGCGCCAAGCTGGATCAAACCCTGGACCAGATGTCGCAAGGCTCCGGCGGCGGCATGAACGTCCAGATCATCAACAACAGCAACAGCCAAGTGCGCACCAAGCAGGACCGTAAAGGCGAGCTACAGGTGATCATCGACGCAGTCCGCGAGGATTTCCTGAGCGGTGTTTCCTCGGGCGATTCGTCGTACTCCCGGGCAATCGAAGGCACTTACCACGGCATGAGGAGGGGCGCATGAGTTTGATCGAGCGTGTGTACGCCTCGGGCGGTGACGTGATCATCGACACCCTGGAGCTGACGTGTCCGGCCTGGACGGAGCCGGTGTTGATCTGTGGCGGCTTTGAGGATGTGGTCTGCACCGCCGAGGATGGCCGCAGCCTGCCCCTCATTGCCGCTGGCATCGACGTGTCGCTGCCGAAGAAGAGCAACAGCGCGAGCCAGACGCTCAACTTCGCCATCGACAATGTGCTGGGCGAGGCGCAGCAGAAAATGGACCAGGCAAAGGCGGCAGGGGCGCCGATCACGCAAACCTACCGCCGTTACCTGGCCAGCGACCTGTCGGCGCCGGCAGAGCCGCCGATCCGCATGAAAGCCTTCGGCGCCGGGATCGAGGGCACCACTGTGCAAATCACGGCGGGCTACGGTGACCTGATCAACCGGGCATTCCCCCGGGACAAGCTGACCACGCTGAATGCGCCCTGCATGAAGTACCTGTAACGGATCAAACCCATGCTCAACAAATTCTTACTCGCGCCCTATGTGGACGGCGGGCGGGGCCCAGCTGCGTTCGATTGCTGGGGGCTCTGCATTGCTGTGCGTCACGAGCTGTTCGGTTTGCCGCTGCTGCCCAGCCTGGGCGGCGTAGGGCGTCACAACCCCAAGGCCTGCACCAAAGCCTTCCGCGAACTCTCGGGGGTGATGGAAGTTTGCGAGCCTGAGTCCGGCGCGATCGCGGCGGTGCTGCGCGGTGACCTCTGCATCCATGTGGGTGTGGTGGTCGATATCGACGGCCGGCTGGCGGTGCTGGAAACCAACCCCAACTCGGGCCCGCGCTGCCTGTACCTGCGGCAGTTTGAAGCCACTTACCTGAAGGTCATTTATTACCGTGATCAGCGTATTCCCCAATAAGCTCGACGGTGCGGCCCTTGAGGTGCACAAAACCAGCCGGCGTATGACCCTTGCTGCCTGGCTGAAAACCATCGCGCCCAGCTACGAACCCCGTGAGGCGCCGCCGGTGAGCATCACCGTCAATGGCGAGCTCATCGAGGCGTACTGCTGGGCCGAGTTTGAGTTTGCGCCGGCCGATGACGTCGAAGTGCGCGTTGAACCAAAAGGTGTGGTGGCCGCCGTCGCGGCAGTGATCGCGGCCATCCTCGTGGCTGTGGTCATGTCGCGCAATATGGCGGTGATCCCCGGTACAGCAACCATGGGGCAGGGCAAGGGCCTTGATGAAGTCTCGGCTAAGGGCAACAAGGTAAAACTGGGCGACCTGATCCGAGAAATTGCCGGCCACCAGCGCGTGTATCCGAGCTACCTGACGCCGTCCGTGCGCCGCTTTGTTGACCGTCGGGCGCAGTGGGTGGAAATGCTGCTGTATGTCGGCAAGGGCAAGTACCAGATCCCGCTCAACAAGGTGAAGGTGGGCGAAACGCCGCTGATCAGCCTGGGCGCCGATGCGCAATTCACTCTGTACAACTCGGGCGATGACCTATCCGGCGAGACGGCTGCTCAGTGGTGGCACAGCGCGCCGGAAGTGGGCGCCAGTGCCAACGGCTCGGCCGGTTTACAGTTGACCGTCTCCACAACCCTGACCCGCTTTGTCACCGCGTCCGTGCTGCAATTCAACGGCTACAGCATCTCGATCCCGACAGGCTCCGGCTCATTCCCGGAGGACTGGACCAGCAGTCTGCTGATCAACGTGCTGTCGCCTTACCCCTACACCGTGATTGATGGCGGTGAGGGACGGGACATCATCACCGGCGACCTGGCCATGCTTGCGCCGTACCCGGGCATGCTGATCGAGGTCAACGGAGAAAACGCGGGCAACTATGTGGTGCACTCGTACACCCCGTATTCCCCGGCCATTCCGCCAAGCGCGGGCACGGCCTCAACGCTCACTGCCAGCGCGGCGCCGTCTCGTTATGACTTCGACGTCACGCCGCTGACATTTACCGTGCGCCTCGGCACGACGCCGTACTCGGTCGAGCTGGCCAGTGATGTAATCGACTTGGCGGGGCTGGTCGCGGCCTTCAATGCGGCAAAAGGATCGGCGCCGTTCGTTGCGAGCGCCTCATCCGGGCGCCTGCGGATCACAGAGCTTTCGCCCTTCACCGGGCTGGCCCTGGCCGCGTCAGGCGGCTCAAGCGTGCTCGGCTCAAGCCCGGCCAGCGTAAAGGGCGCCGCGACAAGCAGCGGCACCCCAGAGCGCCGCGCCGAGATGACCCTCAACTACGACAGCGGCCAGCCGGTCAACGGCCTGGCAATGGGGGAGGGCCTGGCCACCATCGGCCCGCGTGGCCTGCGCTATCGCATCATTACTACGGCTGTCGGCACTCTCACGGTAGAGCGCCTGACGTCCAGCGGCGATATCGACGAAGACTGGCCCGGGTTCAGCCTGCAGGAGACGATCCACGGCCGCATTGAACTGGACTCGTCAAACCTTGAGGGCGGCTATCGCGGCTCGTTTGCCGCGTGCCCTGAAGGCGAGCTGGTCACCGAGATCGAGTGGGACGTGTTTTTCACCGGCGGCCTGATCGGCAATGGCAAGAAGGGCGACCAGTACGCCGTTTCCTCCGGTCATCAGTTTGAGTATCGGGACATGGCCACGTCAGGCGCCTGGACGGTGCTGCCCCAGTCCGTCACCGGCAACTCGATGGATGCCCAGGGCTTCACCTATCGCCAGACCTTGCCCTATCCCATGCGCCCAGAGTGCCGCATCAAGCGCATGCCCAAGGTGGGCGGGGTCAACTCGGGCGAGGTGATGGATGACGTCATGTGGTACGGCCTGCGCGGCAAGATGATGGGCGCGCCGACGCGCTACAACGATATGACCGTTATTGCCGTGCGCGTGCGCAACGGTGACCGGCTCTCGGCGCAATCTGAAAGCCTGGTCAGTGTCGAGGCTACCCGGGTGCTGCCGGTGCGCTCGGGCGGTGCCTGGGCCGTGGAGACACCGACGCGGGATATCGTGCCGTGGTTCCTCTACATCGCCAAGTCGGCCGGCTACACAGATGCCGACCTAGATCTGCCCGAGCTCGACCGACTGCACGAGGTCTACCGCGCTCGCGGCGACACTTTCGACATGACGATTGATGACGCCAGTACGGTCAAGGACGCGATGAACGACGCGCTGGCTGCCGGGTTCTCCGAGCTGACCATCAACCGCGGGCTGCTGCTGCCGGTGCGCGACGAACCGCGCACGCAGTTCGAGCATATGTACACGCCGCAAAACATGACCAAGGGCCTCAAGCGCCAATTGGTGTTCCCATCGAGCGACGACTTTGACGGGGTTGATGTCGAGTACTTCAGCTCGATCACCTGGGCATGGGAAACCGTCGAATGCCGCTGGCCCGGTGACCTGGGCAACAAGGTCGAGAAGGTCAAGGTGCCGGGCATATCCGATCGCACCCGCGCTTGGCGTATCGGTATGCGCCGCCGTGGGCACCAGAAATTCCGCAATGACACCTATCGCTGGGAAACCGAACTCGACGCGCTCAACTCCGGTTACATGAGCTACGCGGCGGTTGCCGACGATGTGCCGGGGTATGGCCAGAGTTCGATTTTGCTCAGCGTTGAGGCAGTACCTGGTGGGATCGCACTTGAAAGCACCGAGCCATTTGATTGGTCCGCCGGCGGGCCGCATGTGATTGCGTTGCGCAGGCAGGACGGCACGCTCTCAGGGCCGTGGCCTGCTGCCCACGTCGATGACTACCGGGTAAGCGTAAACAGCCTTGACTTCGACCCGGATACCAGTTGGGACCCGGAGCCGCCGCATCTGCTGTTTGGCCCTGTCAACCGCTGGAGCTACCCCACGCTTGTCACGGTCGTGAATCCATCCAGCGGCGGCAACGTCACGGTAGAAGGAATGCCCTATGACGCCCGGGTTTATCAGTACGACAACAGCGCGCCGACATGAACCCACCAGCGGCATAAAGAGGCAGTGAATGATTGCATATCCAGAGTTTCTGCCCGAGCCGCAGCGTGACGGTTATGGCTTCCAGCCAGTAAGCCCGATGGCCCGTTCTGAACTCCAGAGCGGGCGGGCCAGGCAGCGCCGACGATTTACCTCGGTTCCCACCGTGGCTTCTGTTACCTGGTTGATGGATGACGGCGAAGCTCAGCTATTTGAGGGGTGGTTTGAACACATCCTGCTGTCGGGCAGCTTGTGGTTTCAGTGCCCACTCAAAACGCCCTTGGGCATGGATGAGCACAGGGCGCGATTCGTTGATATCTACGAAGGGCCGATTTTGGTCGGTGAGAGCTTTTGGCGCTTTACCGCGAAGCTGGAATTGTTCAAGCGGCCGATTCTGGGTGCGGAGTGGGTTATCGAAGCTCCGGACTACGTTGCTATGGTGGATATCTTCGACGTAACCATGAATCGAACTTGGACCAAGCACACAGAGGTCTGAGTCTTCGAAGTTACAGCCAGTTCTGACCGTTGTATCTCTACATCTTTTCGCCGGCAGCTCGCCGGGAACTTTTAAACAGCGCAGACGGCACTGCATTTTTTGCGACGGCGTCTGCGCGCCTGCGAGAAATATACCCATGGCTCACAATACTGGTAATCCGATCGGATCGACTTCCCCAAAAGACTTGTCAGATAACGCTCGGAATTTGGATCTATTGGCGCTTGGGGATTCCCCGTCATACCCAGACCGTAAGGGTGTATCGCGTAAGTCGTGGAAGGGGATGGAGCAGGAGCACGCAACAGATCAGGCTGGCCGTGAAACGACATTTAATGTTTCGCAAGCGAAGCGCGCAAATGATTTCACTGATTTTCTGAACTCAAGCGGATACGAAACCCCTGTTGATTATGCGTCCGGGATCAACATCACGCGCGTAACACAGCAGGTCCGTTATCTCGGTGAACTTTATAGGCCTAAAGATTCGTCAATCCCTTTTGTCACCAACACTTTTGCGGCGGATGAGGCAAAGCTGGTTTCCAATGGTGATAACTATCTCAGGAGTGAATTAAGCAATCCGGGTGAGCCAGGAAAAGGGGCTTCGATGGTCGGATGGAAAGGCACAGATCTGATTTCGGGGCTCAGCCTCAACGGCTCACGCAAAAAGGTTTGCTACAACGGCGGCCAACTGAGCCAGTTGATGCATGACCTTGAGGATCCGCTCTGCCAAGCTATTTTTATGAAGTTTGTGGGCGACTCAATCACTTGGGGTATGACTGTTCCAGGCAGTGCGCCAACCTCTCCAAGGTCTGGACAGTTGGCGGATGTCAGAAACAACATGTCCAGCCCAAGCTGGCTGAACCTGTTTCACCAATGGCTGGGCAGAAACTACTTCAGGCTGTCAGCACCTACCGCTACCGGGATAGGTGAGGTTAGCTATAGCCGGTCAGTTGATCTCTGGCCCGCATCCCCGCTGTTCGTCTTATCAGCCTTCGCGACATCTGAGGGAGTGATATCGAATACAAACGCAACATTAAGATCTTTTATCGATTATGTAACAGATGGAAAGTCGATCGAATTCGACATGTATGGAGCCTCCTTCACTTACGTTTATTCCCAGCTAACAAACGGAGCTGACTACGAGCTTTTTGTTGATGGTATTAGCCAGGGCGTATTCGGTACTTCCGGGACGTCCATGTTTCGCGCCTCCCGTGGTCATAACTTCGCTGTAGGGAGTCACAAGATAAAAATTACAAAGCGAGGCCCTGTATCCACTGCTTTGCGTACCGAGGCAATTCGCATCAATAAGATTCTCACAGTAAAAAATGACGGGATCATCGGGCGATCAACAGCAGACTGGCTGCCGGGGAAGGGGTTGCTTGATGAGTCTGTGCAGACCCGCGACAAATACGTTTTTGTGATGCTTGGCACGAATGACCGCGCCCAGACCAACCAGCCGACCAGCCCTTCACGAATTACCGAAAATCTATTTAGCATCGTCAACTGGCTCAATACACAGCGGCCACTCGCAAATCCGATTTTACTCTGTGCAAATGAGGCTAATCAGGATGCTGAAAGCCCATACTTTTACGATATGAACAGCGTCAGATCCGCCATAAGCGCAGTGGCAACTGCTCGATCCATAGATATGGTCGACTTTTACGAGGTCACCCGCGAGGCGCTTTCTGAAGGGGCTAATTATTTGGCGGATTCTGACCCTCTTCATCCAGGGGCCTTGGGGCATTACCTAATGTTCAGGGGGATTTCTGATGCCGTGCGAAACGCCGACTCAGCGACATTTGGATTTGGTCAAAATACTGTGTCCAGGCCTGCGTACGATCTGAACGACTTATCTTTGAGAGGTGATTACTACGCAGGTAGCGTCACGCTTAATAATCCCTCAGTAGAGTCCGCTTTGGTTCGAGTAAGTCCCCAGGGCGATGGTAGGGTCGTTCAGTTGATCTACCCGTACAGTGGAGCGAGATCCTGGAGAAGAACGCGTCTTCAGAATGGAGCCTGGGTCTCAAGGGAGGATGCTTTGAGGTCGGAGGTTATGCAGCTATCGGGCGGCGCGATGTCTGGTGTCTTCAGAGTCGCGCAATACTCTGTAGGTAGTCTCCCTGCCGTCACTGGTAACACAGGTGGATTCATAATGGTGACCGATACGGTAGATGGTCCTAGGCCTTGCTATTGCGCTGGAGGGGTTTGGCGACGGTTCGATAACAACTTGGGCGTTTCTTAGCGCTGGTGATAGGGCTGAGGAAAGTAGCGGACATTTTTACTGCGTCCCTGATCCAAGCATCATGGCTGACTGCAATCTTGCTGTCAGCCATTCTCAAGCGATGGCTAGCATGTTGATGTGATGGATAATTTTTTTGAGGTGTCAAATGGCTATCATGTGGCGGCCAAATGATGGCGCTCAGAAAAATTAAGGAAAAACACATGACAGATCAGGCTCAGAAGCCCTCATCTACAACAGGTACTGAAAGCCACTCGATAGCTTCAGAGTCAGTGGCAAATTCTGTATTGGAGGTGCAGGCCACATCAGACATGCCAGGTCCTCGTAGAAAGATGAATGTCATCGGCGGACAGTTGGCGCAATTACGTAGCGACCTCGAAAATTCGTTATGTCAGCGTATCGATGTTAACGAAATTGGCGACTCCATCACATGGGGTATGTCCACCACAGGTCAAAGCGCTACAGATCCACGGACGGGGTCGCTTACTGATCCACGAAACAATATGACAGCTCCTAGCTGGTCGAATTTATTTCACCAGTGGATGGGGGACCAGTTCTTTCGAATGAGTGCACCAACGTCTGCAGAGCCAGGAAAAGTCGTCTACAGCAAGTCGCTGGACCTATGGCCATCAAGCCCCAGCTTTACGCTATCTGCATTCGCAACCTCTGAAGGTGAGCTGGCCAACACCAACGCTACGCTTCGCCGTTACATTGATTATGTTACTGACGGTAAATCAATTAGCTGGAATATGTACGGAGATGAGTTTACATTTGTGTACTCTCAACTAGGCAATGGTGCTGAGTACGAATTATTTGTAGATGGCGTTAGCCAGGGCAGATTTACTACTGCTGGGACTGCTGCATTTAAAACCTCCCGTACACATTTACTTAGTCTTGGTAAACACAAAGTACAGATAGTGAAGCGCGGGAATCTGTCATCAACACTGCGTATAGAAGCAGTACGCATAAATAAGACGCTGAATTTCCGGAATAATGGAATCATCGGCAGAAGTACAGCGAACTGGCTTCCAGGGGCTGGTTTGCTTGATAGTGCTGTTACGACGTCGGACAGCTATCTGCTCATAATGCTTGGTACTAATGACAGGGCCCAGACGAATCAACCGACAAGCCCAAGTAGAATTACTGAAAATCTTTTTGCAATTTTATCTTGGCTTCAAACCCAAAGGCCTCTTGCACGTCCAATTCTTCTTTGCGCAAACGAGGCCGATCAAGACGTGGGGGCGACGTACTTCTACGATATGCATGACGTTCGCGGAGCGATCAGTGTTGCAGCTCACTCAAAAGCTGTTGACTTTGTTGATTTTTACGAAGTAACACGAGCAGCATTAACAGCTGGTCTGCCTTACTTGTCAGATGGTCTCCATCCAAACGATCTTGGGCACTTCTTGATGTCGAGGGTTATCATCGACGCCGTGTGCAATGCTGAGCTTGGAGCGTTTGGAAATGGAGTCCCACTGTCTTCCAGACCAGTGCTTGATTTGAACGATCCGTCTTTAGCCGGTCCAGGGTACGCTGGCAGTTTGACCCTCAATAAGCCTTCAACCCAACCTGGCTTCGTTGTTCCATTCCAGCAGGGGGATGGCCGAGCATTCCAGTGGTATCTCCCCCTTAACGGTGATCGCCCAATAATGCGTGTATGCACAGCCACCGGGGCATGGATATCCCGGGAGATGGCGATGCGCGCTGAAACATTACAAGTTGCCGGTGGCACTATGTCCGGCGTATTCAAAACGGCAACGTACACTCTGTCGACTTTACCATCGGTAAGCGGTAATGCAGCTGCTTTGATTTGGGTTAGTGACCTTACTGATGGTGCATTCCATTGCTACTGTGATGGCGCAGTTTGGCGAAGAATGGATACTAAAGCTATCGCATCCTAATACTTAGACCCCGCAAGTAAATTCAATTAAGCCCACACGTTGTGGGCTTTTTTCCGCCCGGAGAATGCCATGCCCATCACCGTGCAGCAACTGCTGCAGATATTCCCAAGCGCCGGCCAAGATGCTGGCGTTTTTGTTCCTGTCTTAAACGCCGCGATGAACCGGTACCAGATTGTTGGGCTGAAGCGAGTCGCGGCCTTTATCGCCCAGGTTGGCCACGAGTCTGGCCAGTTGACGCGCCTCGTGGAGAACCTGAACTACAGCGCTGATGTTTTGCGTAAAACCTGGCCAAGTCGTTTCGATGTGGAATTAGCCAAAGCAGTCGCACGCAAGCCCGAGCAGATCGCAAACATCGCCTACGGCAACCGTATGGGTAACACCGTCCCCGGCGACGGCTGGAGGTACCGCGGACGCGGCCTGATCCAAGTCACCGGTAAGAATAACTACCGCGCTTGCGGTGAGGTTCTGGGCCTGGACTTGATCGCGCAACCTGAGCTGCTGGAAAAACCACAGCACGCCAGCATGTCAGCTGCGTGGTTCTGGGCAACCAATGGGCTCAACACCCTGGCCGATGCTGGCAAGTTCGACGCAATCACCCAGCGCATCAATGGTGGCCAAACCGGCGCTGCGGATCGTCAGGCGCTGTATGCTCGGACGCTGAAGGTATTGGCGTGACGCAGGGGCCTTGGAAACTGACAGGTATGGGGCTTGCACTGGCCCTGCTGCTGGTGTTGGGCGCCGCTGGCGGGGCCTGGCTGGCTGCATGTTACTACCGACCGCTGCTTGATACCGCAAACGCAGGCCTCACCACGGCCAAGCAGGCCCGCGGCAACCTCGAAACCCTTGCGGGCGAGCAAGGAAGGAAGCTTAGCGAACTAGTTCTGGCTGGTGAGCTGCGGGAGCGGAGTGCGGCAATGGTCATAGCTAAAGCCAAGGAAGAGGCCCAGCCAGACTACGCGGCAGCCAATAAATTGCTGCAGGAGCGAACTGGTGGTGATCCAGCTGAAGCTGCAGCATCGATCATTGATCAGGAACTTGGCTTATGAAGTGGCTGCTGATGGTGTTGGTGGTCGTAATTGCAGGGTGCGCTAACGGAGAGCCTGAGGTACGAATTATCCGTATTGAGGTGCCGGTGTCAGTCCCTTGCAAAACTCAGGAAGTAGCGGTTCCAGCTTGGGCTGTAATCGGTTTAAAGAAAGTCGATTCACTGGAAATGAAGGTAAGAGCGTTGCTTGCTGAGCGACGGCAGCGGGTCGGGTACGAACGCGAGCTGCTTGCCGCCGTGGGTAGCTGTCGTTAGACGTGTCAGAACTCAGGCAGGGCTCCTAAATTGTCTCCCCTGGAACTGTTCTTGTTTGTAGTAAGGAAAGTATTTTCGAAGAGGTGCACGCGAGCCCCCATGGCCCAACGGCCGTCAGCGTTTTGGACTCTTGTTTGAAAGGTAGCCTTATCCAATCGAATGAGATCAGCGACAAATGCTCGTTCTACCGTCCTGGTAGAACCAATTTTCCCAGGAAGCTCTTCGCGGACGTGCACATATTCAATGTGTTCTTTTTCCTTACTGTATCTAACAGCAGTAATGCAAAAGTCAGTCATTTTTAACCCTACATGGATGGCGATATGCCTCTATTAAGGTGGGGAGCTTTCAAGGACATTGCAATGCTAGGCAGAAAATATCGCTCTAGCTGCTAGGTGCCCATGAGGGAAAAGGTTATGTCTGTGGGGATTTTCTTGCTCGGTAGGAACCCAGTGCGGCATAGATCGAGATCTATGGGCTCTGGGAGCCTACTGAGAGGTCTTTATTTAAGCGTGTTTAGGGAATCTCCGAACAAGTTTTCAAATGTGCTGAAATACGCCTGACCACCTGATCCGAGCCGCCTATGAGCCAGATGAGCTTTTCCGATTTCGAATACGCCGGCAAGCGCAAGCAGACACGCCGCGAACGCTTCCTCGCCGAGATGGATCAGGTCGTGCCCTGGACGGGTCTGCTGGGCCTGATCGAGCCGTTCTACCCCAAGGCCGGTGGCGGCAGAAAACCCTATCCTCTGGAAACCATGCTGCGTATTCATCTGTTGCAGAATTGGTTTTCCCTGAGCGATCCGACCATGGAAGAAACGCTCTACGAAATCACGCCCATGCGCCAGTTTGCACGTTTGACCTTGAGCGCCCCGATACCTGAAGACACCACGATCATGAATTTCCGGCACTTATTGGAAAAGCATCAGCTTGCACCTGCAATCCTCGCGGTCATCAATGGTTATTTGCAGGGCAAAGGCATGTCTCTGCGTCAGGGCACTATCGTCGATGCCACCATTATTCATGCTCCCAGTTCGACTAAAAACGAAGAGGGAAAGCGCGACCCCGAGATGCATCAGACCAAAAAAGGTAACCAGTATTTCTTCGGAATGAAGGCCCATATTGGCGCTGATGTCGAGTCCGGCTTGGTTCATCACGTCCACGGCACCGCCGCCAACGTCGCCGATGTCACACAGGTCGCCGAGCTTTTGCATGGCGAAGAAAATGCAGTGTATGCAGACGCCGGATACACCGGCGTTGAGAAGCGTGAAGAGCATGAAAATCGTGAAGTGATCTGGCAAATCGCGGCGCGCCGCAGCACCTATTCCAAGTTGAATAAACGCAGCGTGCTCTACAAGGCCAAGCGCAAGATTGAGTACTGCAAAGCCCAGACACGGGCCAAGGTCGAACATCCGTTTCGGGTGATCAAATGCCAATTTGGGTACGTGAAAGTGCGCTTTCGTGGGCTGATGAAAAACACGGCTCAGTTGACCACATTGTTCGCCCTGTCGAACCTGTGGATGGCTCGAAAACAACTGATGGGTATGGGCGAGTTGCGCGCTTAACATGGAAAACCGGGCGAAAAACGCCCTCGATGAACACTGCATCAGGTCGTTTTGAGCAAATAGCGCTGCGTGCCGTGCAAATTACGACTTGCGGCCGCCGCGCAGCAAGTTGATCGGAGCATCCTTAACGGGCACTAAAGCTGTTTTTTTGCACAGTGCTTTATGATGAAACATTTTGCGGAAGATTCGCTCACTGGATGGCGAGCGGTGAGCGAGCAACATTTTGACTTATTCACCAACCATGGCGGCCATTGGCCTAGGCTTGTGGATCTGCGATCGCTGTGAGTATTGCGAGTGTGGCGGGAAAAGGATCTGAGGTCTGATTATGGTTTTCTCCTATATCAGCATTAGGTGATACCTTTAAGCCATCATTCTAAAAATGGAGGTTACGGCTGTGGTAATACGCATAACTAACTGTCGAGATGTAGAAATCACGGGCACGAAAATATTTGGGCCGGACAATGGATTTGAAATTTTTGACTCCGAAGATGTCAAAGTGAAAAATGTGTATTGCGAGACACGCACGGCTGTTTATGGCGAACGAGTGAGGGGGCTTAAGGTGACAAACCTCTCGCATGATGATCGAGGTGGGATTAATCGTCTGACATTGCTTGCAGTCTTGGTTCGGAGAGCTGCTCATGGCAATGTTTGACCTCAGGGATTCAAGCGAAATAAAGCTTGAGCGCTGCCAGACTACTTCTGAAACATTACTTTCTGGTGAGAATGTTAAAGATGTGGTGGCGACAGACTGTAAAGCAGGCGCAAGCGTAATTTCGCAGAGTCCACCGTTACCGCCAGTCCCAATCTCCAGCTTGAGGAAAGCGCTGAATTTTGCCATGGGGCAGCTATGGGCTTTAGGTCTGGGGATTTTAATTGCTGTTGTTGCTGCTGTCGTAATTTTTAGGTTTGGATTAATCCAATAGCCAACTGGGTTGTTTTCCCGGCAGAACGTCGGGAGAGTTGAGAAAACCCCCAGTGACTTTCCGAGTGACATCGTTACTCGGTATCCAGCAGCGTTGGGCGTCGTTGCAGCGAGCGCCGGTTGCTGGAGTCCCGTATTTACTGGCGCTGAGTAAGTCCAGCTTGAATGGGGTGCTAGGGGTCGAGTGTTCGAATCACTCCGTCCCGACCATATTCTTCAATGACTTAGGCCAATGTCCCCGACATTGGCCTTTTTCATTTTCGGGAGATTTTCGGGGCTTTTCCGCTTTTCATCCCTGCCTCCTCTTCAAAATTGTCAGAACCGGACCTCGTGAGTCGGTTGCTGATACCATATTTGCAGCCTCAATCAGTTGCCCCAGCTCGGCGCCGGAGTAGTGACTGGTGATGCTACCGCTCTTGTGCCCGAGCAATGCCTTGCGGTCTTCCTCGGTTACGCCTGCTGCCCGAAGCCGTCGGCCAAACGTGTGTTTCAAGTCGTGAATCCTGATCGACTGATAGCCAGGGTGAGCGGGGCGAAGGTTTTTCTCCTGCCAGAGTTTCGCCGCTCTCACTCGCGCCTTCTTCCAGGCTGAGTCATTCATCCGGTGCATTGCGGAGCCGTTGTAGGGGAATACCCATTCCTTGCTGATACCGCGCTGCTTCTCAATGATCGATATGGCCACGGTGTTGAGCACCACCAGACGCTCATCACCATTCTTCACTCCCGACCGCTCATGCCGGCCGCCAAAATCGGCCGGTATCAGAAACACACTGGTGCCCAGTTCCGCTCCCGCAATCTCCCAATCCCACTTCAATGTGCAAACCTCCTGCTCGCGACAGCCCGTGTTCACCTTGAACAAGGCCATCGTCTGCAAGTGGGCGGGCAACTCGCCAAAAAGAATCGACTGCTCTTCCCAGGACATGGGGTAGGGCTTGCGGCTCGATTTCTTCTCTTCCAGTTTTGTCAGCATGGGCACGCTGTCCAGCCAAAGCAGCTTTTGTGCACCGGGTATCGGTCTTATCGACTTGATCCCAGATCCGCATATTCATGGACACGACAAAATCCTTGCCGCGATCTACGCAGCATCAAGAAGGGGTAGGGGAAATATGAGTTGCTAAACATTATCATTCGTATTTAAGATATGTTATTACGTTTCAACTCACCGCAAGGAGCCTCACCGATGAAAGTGCTGTCCTCACTCAAAGAAGCGAAAAATCGTCACCGTGACTGCCAGATCGTTAAGCGCCGTGGCCGTATTTATGTGATCTGCAAAACCAATCCGAAATTCAAGGCTCGCCAGGGCGCAGCGAAGAACAAGAACAAAGGCAAGGGCTGACCTTACGCAACGTCGGCTTTGCGTTGATCCGCCCGGTCGGCAGCAAGGTCTGTCGCCAGTTCCTCGGCGCGGGCCTGGCCGTACTCATTGGCTCGGGGACGAATCAGTGACTCGGCAAGATCATGCAGGGCTGTAGGGTGTTGCCTGGACTTGGCTGGGTCCAGAGCCGTGTATGCAGCGTCCACCGGCAACGATTTCGCAAATCATCTGCTCGATCGGATATTCGCGGTTGTCGGTCAGCAGAGGGGCGATGTGTTCTTGTGCGCCGAGGTGTTCGGCCAGTGCTTCGTATAGTGATTGTGGTGTCACCAATGTCACCTGTTTACCGAAGGGGCGCGGCGCCGTGACGGTGTCGCCGCAGATCAGGCTGTTGATGGCATCGTAAAGCAAGTCCGGGCCTTCGACGGTATCCAGAAAGTCAGTCATGGCAGCGGCTCCTGTTCGAGTTTACGTGCGAAAGCACAGGCATCGTTATGCTCGCGGCGAAAGCCTTTCACCTTGCCGGTACCGGTATCGACGATGTGGAAGAACTCGCCACTCACTGGCTCTACCCGGTAGCGCGGGGCGTTCTTCGGTGGGGTGGCGCCGTCAAGCCCAGGCGAAGCGCGACGAACATATTGCGGCGCTGGTTTATTGCGAGCGCTACATCATAGTAAGCGCGTTGACTTGGGGTCATGGTCGCCTGCAGAGCTGTGGATTATTCATCTTCACTTCTTTCGCTGACATTCATGGGGGTGAAATGAGTTTTTGAAGTTGGCTAGGATTTAGTATTTATGCGCTGAAATTTAATGAACCCTTTGAAGGGGAGAGCTTCTAAAGTCATTCAGTCCATCGGAGGCGTGCTGTGACTAAGATCATTACTGAGGAAATCCGGCTTCATCAGGAGTCGCCCTCAGACGTTTTTCTATTTGGCACTCCTAAAGATCGTCTAGATTTCTATCGGAGAGAAATTCACTATGAAACAAGTTTGCTCTCGAATAGAACGAACGCATATTTAACGGCCCAATCGTTCTTGGTTATTGCGTTTGCCTCTTCAATGGCGAACCTCAATCCCAGATGGGGCGAGCTTTTTACCTTGGTTGTACCAACCTTGATGGCCATCCTAGGAATATTTAGCTCATTGCATGCCTGGCCTGGGTTTAGGGCCTCGTATGTCATCATTGATCATTGGCATTTCAAACAAAGTCACTTATTGCGAAGTGACCCGGTTATGGGGGAGGCCTATGATGACTCACCCTTATTTAACGAAAAAGAATCGAGTCAGCAGGGGTATCGCAAATCGCTAATGTTCTCTATGAGGACACCATGGCTATTTGTAATTTTTTGGGCGCTGCTTGCAGGTTTTTGTATTTATGTTCAGCTCACTAATTCTAGTCCGTGAGCCTGGTAAACCTTTTCTATGATGGCTGACATTTCACCGTAGACTTTCCACAGCTTTCATTCCCTCCAACCTGCTCAGCGAGCGGCCTGCAGTGATGCTTTCCGTTCAGGCTGCGCTATGCGTCTCGCGCTCTGCCTGAATGCGCAGGTAAATCTCCTCCCGGTGACCCACCGCGTGTGGCCAATCAGAAGATTAACTTTATGACGCGGGAGCTATACGACAAGGCAGCAGCGCTTAAAAGCGCAGCGTTTGCAGCTGTTGTGGGTTCCGTGGCGAGCAGAGCGATTATTGATTAAGGGACGAATGCCAGCGGCAGCTTTATAAAGTTTGCAGATGGCATGTTGATCACATGGGGTATACGCATCATCAGTTATGGCGCAGGGGGTGATCTTCGCGCAGGACGCGGTTGGCGCCTTTGATTGCTGTCGAAGTTCAGTGGATCGAGCAGGAGCGTAAGTTTGTGGATGAGCAGTTGGAGGCCATCGAGGATGGCGAGCAGGTGCGGGTACGGAGCGCTTGTGGCGCGACTACCGTACTCAGATTCGAGCCTGGAAACTGGATGCAAAGGGCTATCCCGATTCAAACATGCGGCCATTACGCCCAAGCTAGCCTGGGAGAAGTCCCGGTCGTCCAGTCGATGACCCACATTCCCACATTTGTGCGAAGATCAGGGCGTAGATCACGTATGGAGTTGCCACATGAGCCGCCTGACCATCGACATATCCGAGCAGCAGCATCAGAGCCTGAAAGCGTTGGCCGCCTTGCAGGGCAAGACGATCAAGCAATACGCCATCGAGCGCCTGTTTCCGGGCAATGTTGACAATGATCCGGCATGGCAAGAGCTCAGAGGCGTACTGACCGCCCGCATCAATGATGGCCTGGCGGGCAAGGTTTCAGACAGGAGCATTGGTGACATCCTCGACGAAGAACTGTCCGGGGAAAGCCGGGCTTGAGCGGTGCCTACGTTCTCACGCTTGAGGCTGAAGCCGACTTGCGCGGGATCATCCGCTACACGCGCCAACAGTGGAATGACCAGCAGGTGCGTGTGTATATCGGCAGACTGGAACGCGGGATCGCGCGCCTTGCGGCCCGTCAAGGCGCGAACAGGGACATGAGCGACCTCTACCCGACGTTGCTGATGGCTCACTGCGAACACCATTACGCATTTGCCCTGCCGCGTGAAGGTGGACCTGCTTTGATCGTGGCGATATTGCATGAACGCATGGACCTGATGACGCGACTGGCAGAACGGCTGAACAAGTGATGTCTTGCTGAAATGAAACTGCAGTACCGAACCCGCCAAGTGCGGGATTTTTTTGTCTCGAGATAGGCATGCCTTCCAGCGAAGCAAGACTTCAGCCCATGTCGTTGGAAATGATGGCATAAAGCCTGCTACAGTCGGCGCCGAAATTATCCAGGTAAGGAAGTACCAAGTGAAGGGCATCCAGTTTTTGCGGCATTGTTGATGAATGGCTGCGTGGTGCAGAGCACCTATAGCAAGACTATTTCAGTGACGAAAGATGCCGACGGCAAGATCATTCAAACGGTTGAAAGCGAAACTGTGGTTCAGCCAGCCAATGGCTATCCAATGCGCCTGGAGAAAATCAAAGGTATCCAGCCACAGTAAATACCTGCACCGATTCAAAGAAACCCGCCGAGTGCGGGTTTTTTATTATCTAAAGAAACTCATGCCCATCACAGCGCAGCAACTGCTGCAGATCCTCCCGAAACCGAACGCACCGATCTGGCCAATGCCAACTCCGCACAAATTCTGGCAGAGCAGGGCAAGCGCCTCGCCCTGGAGCAATGGCTGGCAGCCAGTGACCAATCCCATTACCGAGCCCTGACCGATGAGAAAACCAAACAGGCACGTCTGCGTGATCGCCTTGCCACTGCTGACCTGCGGCTGTCAGTCCAACTCGACGCCACCGCCGCAACTGGTTGTGACGCAGTGCAAACCACCACCTGCACCAGCGGCATGGTTTATGGCGCCCATAGAGCCCGACTTGACCCAGCGCATGCTCAACGAATTATCGGAATCACCGGCGACGGCGATCAAGGACTGATCGCGCTGCAGGCCTGTCAGGCCTATGCCAAAGAAGTATCAGGCACAAAGTAAAAGGAGCGGTCGAAACTGGATGCATCAACATCCAACCCGGCCACCAAACCCGCAGATTAGCCCTGCAAGCCCAGTCAAGGCTCCTGCTTCGTGCACAAAACGGAGCGAGCCTAACACCTGTTTATCCATACAGCAAAGGTCTTGCGCATTATGTCTTCACCCATCATCCCTTGGATGGGCGGCAAACGCCGCCTGGCCGACCGCCTTATCCCCCTGTTCCCACCCCACGAATGTTACGTCGAAGTCTTCGCCGGCGGCGGGGCGCTGTACTTCCTGCGCCCTCAGGCCGCGCCTTGCGAAGTGCTAAACGACATCAACGGTGACCTGGTGACCCTGTACCGCGTGGTGCAGAACCACTTGGAAGAATTCGTGAGGCAATTTAAGTGGGCCCTTAGCTCACGGCAGATTTTCGAGTGGCAAAAAATGACCCGCCCGGCAAGCGTGACCGACATCCAGCGTGCGGTCCGATTCTTCTACCTGCAGCACCATGCCTCCGGTGGCAAGATCACAGGACAGGTCTTTGGTACCGCAACTACAGCTCCTGCAATCAACCTGCTGCGCATTGAAGAAAACCTGTCTGCAGCCTGGCAGCGCCTGGCCGGCACTTACGTTGAAAACCTGCCCTGGCTTGAGTGCGCAGAGCGCTACGACCGGCCGCATACCTTCCATTACATGGACCCGCCTTACTGGCAGACCGCTGGTTACGGTGTGGACTTCCCTTTTGAAAACTACGAGCGCATGGCTGATTTTATGCGTCGCTGCAAAGGTAAGGTGATGGTCAGCATCAACGACCATCCGGACATTCGGCGAGTGTTTGAGGGGTTTCATTTTGAGACAACCGAGATCAGGTACACGACCACGAATCAGCGGCAGGGGAAGGCTGAGGTGACGGGAGAGTTGATTGTGATGAATTGGGAGCAGGAGGCTTTGGGGGGGCTATTTTAGTAAAGCTTTAGGGTGGTTGGCTGTAACCGCCCTAAAGCTACTATTTACCTAAATCTGCAATCGCCTAGGATTGAACCAACTCTAAAGTCGTGCTTGTCCGAAAAACCAACGCTCACTCAAAATTGATCGATGCCCTGATCAGAGAGGCTCTCGCCAATATCTTGCCGACTTCTATAGATTTTATTGATCGGCTAGTAGAAAATTTAATTTTTACATGACCGTGATCAAATATATTTTCCGGTCTGATTGTCCCGAGTCCTGATGCACTTAATCATATTGGGCGAAATTGTTCCATCATAGAGGAACCAGCCAGGGTCGGAGATGGCACCTGAATATTGAACATCTCGTACTTCCTTATCATATTTCTTGGTTGCTATATGATCATGACCTAATGGATACCGAGTGCTGACCAGAATAGCTGCTTTGAAAAGGTTTTTATGTATTTTCGAGTAGTTCATCTGCGTCAGTATTAGATTAATAAAGCTGTTGTAGTCCAATAAATTTGGATCTGTATCGCTAATGTCCAGCTCTACAACTACCTCTGTCTGGTCGAATAGTTGCAACTGTCTATTGGGCGATTGACCTGTGATCAGTTGAGGATAAACGCTGGCCATGAATTGGAACTCTGGAGACGTCTGCTCGTAAAGCAATTGTCCGGTTATCAATCCATGTCCGCTCGGGTCAAGCCTTGATGTTAGGGAGACAAGCTTCGGTTTGCCGTTCTCTTGACATGGAACCTTACCAGGGAGAATTCCGTTTTTGAGAATGTCGTTGATAGCACCAGCACGGGTGAAATGATAAAGCAGCATGTTCGATTATTGTCCTTGTGGAGATGCTACAGACAATATCACACACGCAAAAAAGCAGGCATCTGCAATGCTAAATTAGGATTGTAGTGCTTCGCTTATGGAACGACGTTATGGTAGCAAGGGCGCCCGGACAGTCGGAATACGATCTTGGAAAATCGGAAAGCCCCAGCGAGAATTCAGCCATAACGTCTATTGCTCGACACATATGATACGCTCGGGTTTACCGACATAGGAGGTGCAAGATGAACTACAAGGGTAAGGCTGATTTAACGCTCCATTGCTTATATAGCAATCCCAGAAGAATGGTCATCCTGCCAGATAGAGACGTAGAGATCGAGAGCTGTGATAGCGGCACCAAAATCTCTGTTGAACTTGGTGAGTCAGGGCTTACGGTAGATGAAATTGACGTCTCTGTATCCGGAAATATTCACCGGTTCTTAGTCGACACAACCATCAATGCCAATCGTCAGTACACGCTCCACTGTTCCCCTCTTGCTGTTTGATAAGCTCTAGCAGTCTGTAGGACAGGAGGAGTCTCGTAGAGCCTCACTGAATCGCCCCGGGTTCTTTAGACACTCTCCAAGCTCGCTGCGTAACGCTTTTCAAACTTTACCGGGGACAGCTGATTGTTGAAACCATGACGACGTTTTGCGTTGTAAAACATCTCGATGTAATCGAATACATCACCACGAGCATCTTCCCGTGTGATGTAGATTTTTCGCTTGATCCGTTCTCGCTTCAAAAGCTGGAAAAAACTTTCTGCGACAGCATTATCGTGGCAGTTACCTCGACGACTCATGCTGGCAACCAAATTGTTCGCCTTCAAGAAACTACGCCAATCGGAGCTGCTGTACTGGCTGCCTTGGTCGCTGTGAACCATCACCTCTTGTTTTGGTTTACGCCTCCAAACGGCCATCAATAATGCATCATTGGCCAAATCGCTTGTCATTTGCGGTTTCATTGACCAGCCAACTACTTGGCGAGAAAACAAGTCCAGTACCACTGCCAAATACAGCCAGCCTTCGTACGTGCGGATGTAGGTGATGTCAGTGACCCAAACCGTGTTGGGTTCCACCACATCAAACTGACGCTTCAATAAGTTGGGTGAGGCCACCGCAGGTTTACCTCCGTACTTCCCTGGACGTCGGCGGTACCCTGTCTGAGAGCGCAGACCTTCAATACGCATCAATCTGGCAACCCGATGGCGACCGCAAGCCTCACCGATTTCACGCAGGTCATCATGGATTTTGCGATAGCCATAAACGCCGCCGCTCTCCAGCCATGAATGTTTTATCAGCCCCAACAGGCGCTGGTCGTCTTTGGCGCGCGCAGATTGCGGTTCCGATAACCAAGCGTAGTAGCCACTGGGGTGGATTTTGAGCGTCAGGCAAAGCCGTCGAACGGAGTAGTCGGCAGCCTGCTGCTTGATAAAGGCGTACTTCAACCGCACTCCTTGGCAAAGTACGCGGCGGCCTTTTTTAATATGTCTTGCTCTTCAGTGACCCGCTTGAGTTCCGCCCTAAGACGTCGAAGTTCAGCCTGCTGATCATCGCCTTGCTGTCGTTCTTCCTGTGGCTTGCTGTAGCGCTTTACCCACGCATAAAGGCTGTGAGTCGATACACCGAGACGTGCTGCCACATCAGCGACAGGCAGCTTCTTTTCGATCACTTGATTGACTGCTTGGATTTTGAATTCTTCGGGATAACGTGGGTTGCTCATGGCACCTCCTGATTGGCCTCATTTTAAGGCAAAGAGGTGTCTAGGAAACCCGGGGCGATTCAGTTCGTGAGATCGGTAACAGGGTTGTCAAGGTCCAGAAAAAACGTAGAGAAAATCTTTTCGGTGAAAAGGCTCCCGCGTCGATAATGTTGAGTGTCGAATAGGCCTTGCTAAAGACCGGCTCTATGAATTAGAACTGCTCCGATGATCTAAGAGACTAAGCCCTCCGTAATGCTTTACGACGGAGGGCTGTTGCTGAGTGACTAGTCTCCACGCCTGTGTTTATGTGTAAAAGTCTCGACTTGCTCCTTTTGGCCGACAACTGCCTTCCACCAACGTCAGCTTTGGATCGATGATTGTGCCCAGCCGCCTGCAGCAGTCGGGGACAAGCACTATCACGGTATTATTATCCAGCAGAAGGAAACTGCCATGCCACACACTCAGATGCCGCAGTTGTTCAATATCGATTTGTTGCTCGAGGAGCTTCAGGACGAAGTGGTCACTGGCGAAACCCTGGATCTATTTGTTGCGTCACTCGCCTTTAAGAACTTCGACGGCTTTGCCCGGCGACTACCATTCGTGCTTGAAAGCGTGACCTATAAAGCCGTGACTTGGCAGACGTTGGTGGACGCTGCCCCCGCGAAGTTCAGGATCCGCCAGACCCAAGAAGAGGTGCTGGTCTTTGCACAGACCGAACATTGCGGCTGCGTGCGAACCTATCGATATCGGCATGCACAGGGCATCGGCGAACATGATTCGGCAGACATGGGTTGGTGCGCTGTGTCGACACCTGAGACGTTTTACGCACAACTCGACACGCCGGCGGCTGCGGCTGTGTTCCATGCCTGGCAGGCCTGGATGACCCGCGCGACGGCAGAACAGGCCGCGATGGCTGAAGGACGCTTTGAGAACACCGCAGTCTCCCGATCGATAATTTTTACTGGAGTGGGCAGTTGTCTGGCTTGTAAGGCGCCTTCCGTCGCCAGTGCACGCACTACGTTGAGCAGCGCCACCGACAATGGTCTGCTGATTCAATTGCCGTTATGTGCTCAACACCTGCAGGCCGCCCAAGAGTATCCGTGTGTCGCGCTCTTTCTAGAAACGTTATTCTCGATCTCGCTTGGACTGCCGGAGGTCGAGCGAAGGGAGGCGATCCCGGATGAGCTGATCGCATCATTGCACGCCATGGTCGCCGAGGCCTTGGGCGGCACGGTTGGTACTGCGCTGAAACGAAAGCGCGGCTGGCACCTGCGCATTGCTCTATCGGATGGTTGGCATTGGTTGCTGCGCCTGCATACACTAATGGACTATGCGCACATGTTGTACCCGCCAGGTGCAAGCAAGGAGATCTACCGTGCCGACTCGGCGCCCGATCATCCTGACTTGCCATTTTTTCCCGATCATGAACATGAGCGGCCCTCGAAAAAAAACGAGGAGATCGCACCAAGCTTTCTTTACGGCAACCCGTTGTTGGATCTGAAACGCTTGCAGCGCGTAGAAAAGGATCTACGTCGTGCCTGACGGCACCGGGACTATGTCGGAACTCGGGGAAATACTGAGGGCTATCGGTTGGGCTTGCTGTCTAGAAGGTTCGGGGCAATTCAGTTTGCGCTGGCCTGCTTAATCTGGTCAGGTTTTAATTCGGCAGGTACGTCGGCGATACAGGATGCGTCGAATTCACACATAGCTGATTTGTATATGGCACCGATTTCCAGCAGTGCAGCAGCGGAGCTGTGAATCGACTCAAATACGTCACTCTTGTATGTATTAACCATCACAGATCTCCACCAATTCTTTGTCCTCAAAGCGTTGTTACCTATGCTTGGCTCACCAACCCACTCCTAAGCAACCCTTCAAACAAAGCCGTCTCGGCTGCTGAAGATTGCGGGTATTTCGTAAACCAAACCTCCAGCACAGCCCGCAACTGAACTTCAAAATCCCGACGTTCCACCGCCCGCACCAACACCTCCTGCAACTGCTCAACCAGCACCGGCGCGCACACCTCCAGCGTCTGCAGCGCATCTTCCCCTGGTTGTTGCGTAACCGTCCGGGCATCCCATCTTGCGCAACTAATCCGGTTGCCAACGATGCGGCAGCAGCTCCTGAATCTCACTTGCCCGCTGCGTCGGCAGACGAGTGAAAACGTCCTTCAAGTAGGCATACGGATCATGCCCGTTGAGCTTGGCCGACTGGATCAGGCTCATCAACGCAGCAGCGCGTTTGCCACTGTGTAACGACCCTGCGAAGAGCCAGTTTTTGCGTCCAAGAGCCCAAGGCCTGATTTGGTTTTCGCACCAGTTGTTATCAATGGGTACAGCACCGTCATCGAGGTAGCGCGACAGCGCCGCCCAGCGCTTGAGGCTGTAATCCAAGGCTTTGGTGATGGCCAACCCCTCAAACACAAGCCCGCGCTGATCGATCATCCAGGCATGTAAGGTTTCCATCAGCGGAACTGCTTTTTCCTGACGTATTCGTCGTCGCTCATCAGGCTCAAGGTCTCGAACTTCGCGCTCAACCTCGTATATCGCAGCGATGTACTGCAACGCCTGCTCCGCGAGGAAGCTTTTCTTGGTGGCGTGCAATTCGTAAAACTTGCGCCGGACATGGGCCATGCAGCCGATTTCAGTCACGCCCAGAGCAAAGCTGGCTTTGTAGCCGTCCTAGTCGTTGCAGACCAACTTGCCTTTCCAGTCGCCAAAAAGTTGCGGGCATACTCGCTCGATCGACCAGGGCTGCAGTTGCACACCGTAGGTACCAACCCACTGGGCCAAGGTTGTAGTGATGCCTTTATCAATGACCGGCGCGGGAACCGGTGCTTGGATCATGGTTTCGCAGTCGTTGCAGACCCACTCGCCACACACTTGCCGTTCAACGCTGAACCATTCGCTTACGATGCAACAGATGGGCTAAATCGTTCAGCGGATGTTTCGTAGTTTAGTGTCTTGCGAGGACGGCTATTTAGCTGCCTTACGACAAGGTCGGTTCCTTTAGGGAAGCACTGCGTTAACAACCGGTTGGTGTCATTGCACGAACCCAGCCGAGCAGCTCGTGACTCTGCTGACATGACATGGGAAAAATTACCAATCGATCATGGATTATTGTTCAAAACGGAAGCGTAGGCCTGCATCAGCGCTAGCTAAAAGGAATCAATTATTTTATTGGAATAGTATTCCAGTATTGATATGGTAGGTTTTTACCGCCGACCCAGGCACTGCGTAAAGCGCTGGCTCTGTGCGCAACACGTGATGCTCATTCGTCAATTAGCCGGGCCCACATCGCCTTCATCCCAGGCGGATAGTAGCCGGACAAAGCCATGGAATACCCTAGGAGAACGTGATGTCTGAGTTTTTGATACCCAGTCCTACAGGCAATACCCGATTTTTTGCGGTTGTAGGTGATCCGGTAATACAGGTGAAGGCTCCACAGTTACTGAACAAGGTGTTCGCCGAGGAAGGCGTGGATGCGGTGATGATTGCGGTGCATGCGCGGCCTGAACAGCTCGCTACCGTGATACGCGGCCTACAAGCGATGGAAAATTTTTCGGGAATGCTGATTACCATCCCTCATAAGTTTGCCGCTCGTGAATTCGCGGATAAGGTAAGCCTCGCCGTTCAGGTCTCCGGCAGCACCAACGCATTGCGGCGCAACGAACAAGGAGTGTGGGAGGCTGATAACTTCGATGGTGCAGGCTTTGCCCTGGGCATGCAGCGCAAGGGATACGAACTGGCGGGGAAGCGTGTCGTAATGGCCGGAGGAGGTGGTGCGGGAAGTTCGATAGCTGCAGCATTACTGCAAGCAGGAATAGACCGGTTGTATCTGCAGGAACCGGATACGGTTAAAGCCCAAGATCTGCTCGCCAGGTTGGATCAACATTGGCCAGGGCGTTGCGAGGTTGCTCAGCCGCAACACCTTAAGTTAGTCGACATTGCCATCAACGCAACGCCGTTAGGGCTTTCGGATGAAGACCCACTGCCTATTGATCTCGCCAACTTGTCTGCCGGAGCACTGGTGGCAGATATCATCATGCAACCCGTCGAGACTCGCTTGCTTCGCGAGGCGCATGCGGCGGGCCACCCTGTGCAGCCAGGGAGCTACATGCTCAATGAGCAATTAGGCTGCTACAAGACGTTTTTCGGGATCTGAGTCCCTCGCGACCATGATCCTCGGCATTAGCGTGATTACCCTCATTTGTGCGGCGCGGTAAACTGAAAGCAGCGTTGAGTGATTTTCTGCGTGGCAATGAATCATGAGCTACCGCAGCGAATGGCTGAAAATTGAGGCGACTCCCTTGGTTTGCAGCCTCATAACGATTGGAATAGTATTCCAATATATTTTCGTCGGGAGCTTATCTCTCACACGCTAAGGAACAACAATGAGTAATGCGCTGGAACGCGGGCTGCACGCTATTGAGCTGTTGGCCGGAAAAAGCACCGGGCTAGCCCTTCAGCAAGTGGCTGAAGCCTTGGACATTCCGCCGAGCGCTACTCACCGCATGCTTAATTGCTTGGTCGAACAGGGTTTTGTGCGCCAGAACCATCAGCATGGCAATTATGTTCTTGCCCTCAAAGTAGTCTCGCTTGCACTTAAGCACCTGTCCCAGAGCAACATAGTCGACCTCGCCAAACCGATTCTTGATCGCCTCGCCCGCCTGTCCGGTGAACTCGTGCGGTTGAGCATTGTAGATGGCGATAATTTGGTATGGATCTCCAAGGCACAAGGCACGCGCTCCGGGCTGCGCTACGACCCTGATTCGGGAGCCGAAGCCAAACTCTGTTGCACAGCCTCAGGACTTGCCTGGCTGAGCAGCTTGAGCAACGAACGCGCACTGGAACTGGTTTACCGTCAAGGCCTGGCTAAACCCGGTGAATATGGTCCTAACGCAGCGACCACAATCGACCATCTGCTAAAAAATCTGCAGCTCGCACGTGATCAAAGCTATGCCTCAGTCGACGAAAGTTTTGAAATTGGCGCGGCGGCGATGGCAGCGGCGATCCGAGACTCGCAGCATCAGGTTATCGGCGTCATCAGCATTGCCGGCCCAAGCGTTCGCCTAACCCCTGAGCGTATGCAGACCCTCAAAGCGGCGTTGCTCGAAGCGGCTGATGAAATCACCGCAATCAACCTGGACAGTCTTCCCAAACTGTCGACTCTGACCTCCAGAGGCAGCGAATAGAACCACTGATCGGCCACTGCGATCGAACGCGGCCTGTCGTCCCAACCTGGCCGCATCCTCAAACGAAACCTTGATGTTTAGCGCTTTTGCACTGCGCAGGATTCCTGCCGAGCAAAAACAAGATTGGAATATATTTTGTTTGTGGAATGGCATTCCAATAATGGTAGTATCATTGCCACAATTCTCGAATTGCTTTCGGCACGCTCAGAAAAATGCCATGGCAAAGAAAGGCGTTTTTATAAAAATAAAAATACAGGAGTCACCTATGTCGAACTCTTCAACCCTCGATGTCAGCACCTTTATGGACTCAAGAAAGATGAGCGCCAGGCAATGGGTGGTGCTGTTCCTGGGCTTCATGGTGCTGGTCTTTGATGGCTTCGATACGACGTCGATCGGTTTCATAGCACCCGCGCTGGTCGATGACTGGGGTTTGCTGCGACAAGACCTTGGCCCCGTGATGATGAGCGGCCTGCTGGGACTGGCTTTCGGTTCATTGACTGCCGGTCCGTTGGCCGATCGTTTTGGCCGCAGGCCAGTGATCATCGGATCAGTGCTGCTCTTCGGTTTCTGGAGTCTGGTTTCGGCTTGGTCTACCGGGATTGTCAGCCTGACAGTGCTGCGGTTTCTGACCGGGGTCGGTCTGGGTGCATCAATGCCTAATACCGCGACTCTGATCTCCGAATTTGCGCCCAAGCGTTATCGCTCTCATATGTGTAGCGGCTCGCATTTGAAAACCCTCGGGCTCGCATTCAGCGGCATTTCTGGCTCATATTATCTGCAACCAGCCAAAGGCTCCGGCTCAGATTAATTGCAAATGAGCTTGCATTCGACGGCGCGGGCTCGCGTTTCATTGCGTCGGGCTCACATTATCTGCAAATGACCAGCGGTGGTTTGGGATCACAGAGGAATACCGGCCGCGAGCATCTTGTCGCGCAACTCAGTCGCCCGTTCGAGGTCCAGCGTGTTATTGAACAGCGCCTTGAACTCGTGCGGCTTGGCACTGAATTGCTCCACCAAGTCCTTCATGCGATAACCATTGCGCGTCAACGTGGGCTCCAGGTCATCGATATGTCGTGAGAGTACCGACTCGACGACATCCACCGACACAGGGCGCTCGCCGGTCTGGTATCCAGCCTCTAAGGCCAGCGTCAGGTGAAGTTGCACTTGCAGCGGTGTCCGCAGCTTGCTCGCGAGCAGGTCGATGGCATCGTCCGTCAGGATTGACTCGCAGGCGTCTTCCGCTCCAGTGCAGGTACGTAATAACCACTCGATATACTCGCGCTGTGCCCCAGTAATGCCGTCCAGCGAGAACACATCGGTACGGGCGCCGATTTCCTCCATGTTGTCCTTGCGCAGGTCATTGCGCAGTTTAGGGTGGCCCGCAAGCACTACCGAAAGCAGTCCATCCACGTCTTCGGCCAGTTCCATCAGACGTTTCAAGCCAGTGAGGGTGTGCCCATTCAAGTCATGCGCCTCATCGACGAACATGACGATGGGCTTCTTACCCTTTAAAATCATTTCTTGAAGCTGTCGGTCTCGGCGCTCGATCTTCTTGGGAATTTGCACCTGTTTTTCGGACGATAAGTCGTAATAAAGAGCCTCGATCAACGTGGCCAGCTTGATGTTGTGCTTATCCACGGCGACAGATTTGGAGACGATCACTTTTTTGTCGTCTTGCAGCATCTTGGTCAACCGGCGTAGCAGAACGGTCTTGCCGCTGCCGATCACACCACAGATTGCGACCAAACGACCTTCCTGCACCGCTCCACGAACGTCCTTTATCAGATCCTTGTGGTGTTCAGTCTCATAGTAGCCAGCCTGCTTGAACGGCACCGTCAACCCGAAATGCTGCATCACTTCAGCCCGCATATTGAGCTCCTTTTTTGTGTCGGAAATATTCGCGCACGCGCTCCAGAACGACACGGCGCATAAGCGTTTCTGCCAGCACCTGATCGATGAATACTTTGTCTTCAGCCACAAGCTTGGCCAGCGGTTTGGCCAATTCGTCAGCGATGGCCAACTTGGCAGCAATCACTGTCGGATAGTGGTATTCGTGGGCATGCGGGTCGAACGGCTGACGTGGAATGTCCGCCGCGGACATGGGAGCATCAGACAAGCGCACGTCGGTGCCAGATAGCGCTGCAATCGGCAATCCAAGCTGGTCGGCCAGCAAACGGATCCGGTCTGCGCGCTCATCCGCCTTGGTTCGTTTGAATGCCCGATACCGGCGCAGCGGAATAGGACCGTCTACCGGATAGTAGGGGCCGAAGCGCTCGCCTTCATATTCGGCGTACAACTCATCGTCGAACAGGCCCCACAACAAAATCGCATGGTCTCCGGCCATGCCGGGCTCAAGCTCATACTGTGTACCATCAATGGTAATACGCGCATCAATGCCAACCTTGCGCCGTTCCGGCTCGCGTGCAAATCGACAAAACTGCTCCCAGGTACACATCTCGTGCAGGCCATCATCTGGCAGCATAGTGAGCCAGTCCGCCATGCGGGTGCGCGACTCTGAACGATGACGCTGCTGATTGTAGGTGTGCACCAGATAGTGCGACAGCCATTCGTTGGCCTGCTGCTCAGTTTCCGGCTTGTGAAAGTGGTACAGCGTCTCATGCGCCTCCTTGACCGTACGAAACGGACGTTCGACCTTTCCCTTGGATCGAGCCGTTGTTCGCGTACCGTCCTTGCCGGCAGGCAGGTGCGTCTGCCATTCAATCGCGAGCGCTTGCATCACATTCTGGAACACGCGAGATTTAGCGACAGGGCCATTGTCGAGATAGATCATCTTTGGTCGGCCCTGGAATGGATTCTCGGCGTCGGCCTTTACCGCCATGGCATTGAACAGAAAACGCAATGCTGTTTCTGCATCCTCGCCGTAGATGCAGTGGTACTCCTGGTAAGCAGTACCACTGCGGTCATCGACCACACTGAAAATCGCCAGTGTAGGCTCGCCTTTACTGGGGTCGATCCAGTTTGGCTTGTCGATGCGCTTGAGATCGGACGGAGAGATATCGAACTGCCAGCAATCGTTGCTGTGTTCCGCCTGGAAACGCACCGCAGCTGGTTCTCGCGTCAAATGCGCATGATCCAAGTGCCAACGATCCAGATAGCGATTGACGGTCGGCTTGGTCAACAGCCCCTTGGGAGCCTTTATTAAGCCTTGCTTCGTCTCAACACCGAAATCCTCCAGCAGCTTGATTGCGTTGGCTGTAGAGAGATGGCGGTTGTTCTTGTTGGTGGTGCGCAGTTTCAAAGCCGCGACCAGATCGCAATAGCGCTCTAGCTCGGCTTTTGGGAGTTTGCGTGGTTTGCCGTGATCAGCGCGATGTACTGCGTGCGGTTTGTTGAAAGCATGCAATGCACGGTAGACCGTGGTAGACGAGATGCCGTATAGCTCGGCAACGGCCTGCACCTGTCTGGCGCGTTCAGGACTTTTGCGTGGCAAAAGATCCAATCGCTGCCGCAACTGCAACAGCGAGTCGACAGGAATGGAATTACGCTTGGTGTCCATGCTGAGCTAACACTCGATACACTGAGGCACGACCGACGCCAAGCCGTCGAGCAATCTCTGTCGCGCCTAGTTTTTCTTCAGCCCGCAAGCGTTGAACCTCCAGAGGGTCAATGGACGGTTTACGGCCTCGGTAAACGCCACGAGCTTTAGCGTCAGCAATCCCCTCGAGTTGGCGCTCACGTCGCAAGTTGGTTTCAAATTCTGCAAAAACGCCCAGCATGTCCAGGAAGGCTTTCCCCGCCGCGCTGAGTGTATCGATTGGCTGCTCAGTCGCCTTGAGACTGACTCCCCGCTCTTTTAGCGTGTAAACGATGTCTTGAAGATCTTTGATGCTGCGTGCAAGGCGGTCAATGCGTGTAACCACTAGCGTATCGCCAGGGCGTAGGAAATCGAGCAGTGTTTGAAGCTCTGTTCGACCCACTCGGCTTGCCCCGCTTCCTTTTTCGGAACGAACGACGTCACAACCCGCTTCGCGCAAGGTTTTTTCTTGCAGCACAAAATCTTGGTCGCTGCTGGAGACTCGGGCGTATCCGTAAAGTGCCATGGGTGAGGTTTGTCTCGTTAGGCTTTAGACGTTGTAAAAGCTAGCATACCAAAATCGAAAGACAACCCTATTGAGACAAGAAAACTGTCTCACCTGAGAGTATCGGTTGGGTATACCTAAAAAATACGACCAGCAAGAGTCTCCAACATACAAAGAGGAGCCATTTGTCAAAGTTCGGGAAAAAGAAAGCCAAGCTTGAGCTGGGCTTTCTTTTGCAGACCTACATATCACTCAAGCGTATACTTATTCTCAGCCATAAAGGCTGGCTCTTTCCAATTAGGACCTTTTTTAATTCCCCCATCAGAATTTTCAATTAACCCTTCTAGTTTCATGTTATGAACAAGCTTTAATAGCTCAAGATTATTACCAATATTTACCCAGCTGTTTCCGCTATATAGCATATCCACCATAGGATATGAAATGGATTTATTTCTCACAATAAACAATATAACATCCCTGGGATTTTCATTTGCAACCACATCATTAATATTGCTCATTTTATTCTCCGTATGTTTGTTTGTTGTATGCAGCAATGGCTTCCGGCGTATAGAATACATCTGATCCATCTTTAAGTTTGTAGTCTTCCAGAGTCGCAGCGTGAGTATTGTTCCAAATAGCACCACCATCTTTAGGTTCTACACCATCCGCTACACCTAGAGCCCTATACCGCTCCAGCTCACGAATCTCATGGGTGTAAAATCGCTTATCGACATCGGTAATGGCCAATTCGCCAGTTAGGATTTTTTCCAGACGGTCAATCATCACAACATTTGCGTCCGATGGGTCGAACCGTCCTGTATGCAACTTGACTAGATCGATACCTTCCTGAGTTACCGAGGCTGTTGTCCAGTCCAAGTCTTGAGTGGGGCCCCCAGCTTTGTCGGGATTGTACATGCGACCGCTGTGCTCACCTTTAGTGGTTGCACCTTCGTACGGGCTACTGAACACTGCGTAAATGGGCGGCAAGCCGGAGTCCGATGGGTAAACGTAAATACCATCTCGGATATTCAGCTGACTGGCTGCTGGGAATGGTTCAGCCTTGACCTCAATCGGTGTCAGTGTTATCCCGGTATACACTGGAGTTTCCACAGGCTGCGCAGGCGTCGCCGTCGTGCTATTACCTGGAACTGCGATAGGAAACGTCAGGGTGATCGGCGGTGTGTCAGTTGTAGTGAATGTATAGGCGTTGGCTACGGGATCAAGCACTAGCGCTCTTACCGGAACGGTAGCTGCCAACCCTCCAGTGGCCTGGGTGGCCACCACCGAGTATTTGGATTGATCGCCGTAAATCCGATAAGGCACATTAACCGTGCCACCTGCCGCAGCTAGGTCAAGCAGGTTATCAGGTAGATCAGGTGCAAGACCTTTGGCTGGCAGGTTCAGCATCGTTGCAGGCAACTCCCCGTTTCCCAGGGACGAGGAATAGGACAGCAAGCCAATACCAACAGCTGTAGGCACACTAACGATCGTGCCCAAAACTGCTTTGATGGCTTGGATAAGAGCGTCAAGCGTGATGCCTGAACCTGAAGTAATGGCGATAGGGCCTGCTGCGGTACTCAACTGAGTCGCACCGGCAGCGGGGAGCCTATACGTGTGAGCTGCTTTAAGTGCTGCGGCTTCAGCGGCTACCCTAGCAGCCTCAGCTGCTGCCGCTTCATCCGCGATCCGCTTAGCTTCTGCCTCGGCGGCTATCCTGGCAGCTTCAACAGCAGCAGCTTCGTCTGCAACACGTTTGGCTTCAGCTTCAACCGCTAATCTAGCCGCCTCGGCGGCTGCGGCTTCATCGGCAATGCGCTTAGCTTCGGCCTCCGCTGCAAGGCGTGCTTGCTCAGCGGCTTCGGCGGCCACACGTGCCGCTTCTGCTTCTGCTGCCAATCGAGCTTGTTCTGCCGCCTCAGCAGCCACCCGCTGAGCTTCTGCCTCTGCCTCTGCCTCTGCCGCTACTCTCGCCGCTTCTGCGGCGGCTGCCTCATCAGCCACGCGTTTGGCTTCTGCTTCAGCAGCAACCCTAGCGGCTTCAGCAGTTGCCGCTTCATCGGCAATACGTTTCGCTTCAGCTTCGGCCGCAAGACGTGCGTCTTCTGCTGCTTGCTCTGTCGCAATGCTACTGGTGAGCGCTGTAGATTTTTCAGTCAATAAGCGGATTTTTTCCGTTAGAATTTTACTTGTGTATGCTGCTGAAACAGAGCTAATAAATTCATTATAAAGTGCTAATGGGCTTAATGGGTTTTTTCGATCTTGAAATCGAATTAAAAAATCCACCCCATTTAAGTCAGCATCCTTATCCAGAGGATTCCTTCCAAAATAGGAGTTTGCCGTCACAGTACTAACGCCAAGCTCACTCTGCTTTAAAGTGATAAGCTGATCAACAACTGCTTTTTCCTTTATGGCTTTTTCCAATGGAGACAATACTTCAGTTCCGACAGAACTATTTATTTCATAGTCAACTTCAGAAGGCACATTCGGCAAGTGAGCTACGTAGGAAGCTTCTACGTTTTTTTGTCCTGCAGCCACGGTTAAAACTACTGCTTGGATTTTATTGAGAGCAAAAATATCCTTTTTATTAAAGAAATCCTCAACTTGGGCGCTGGTAGGAATATTTGCGTCCCATACTGGTGGACGATCACCTAAACCACCCGGTACGCCTACAGGTGGCGGAGGTAGTATTACTGGTGGGGGGTTATTAGTGTCGGTGATAATAACAGGCCCGATTTCAATTGGGCCGCCTGGTTCTGACATAGTGTTCTCCTGAATTAAGTGCTCATCCCTAAAAAGATGAAAGTGAGCATCTGTGCACCGGAGGTCCGTGCTTGGACTTCCCGGCGTCCGTGCCATAACCGTCTCCAACATCGCTGATACGGGGGAGGTGAAATCAAGACACCGATATACTGTACATAACCACAGTAAATACGCCAAGCCAAAATATGCATTTATGCATATTTGGGCCGACCAGCGGTAGTGATCACTATTCCAACGCTACGGCTCTGAGCTGCCACTGGGGTCACCATGAATGCTGGTACTTAACAACCGAGGTTTTCCAGATTGCCGGGGCGATTCACCTCTGTGATCAAAAACCGCCGCTGGTCATTTGCAGATAATGTGAGCCCGTCACAATGAAACGCGAGCCCGTGTCCTCGAATGCAAGCCCATTTGCAATTAATGTGAGCCGGAGCATTTGGCTGGTTGCAGTTAATGTGAGCCAGAAATGCCGCTGAATGCGAGCCCGCGTGTTTTCAAACGCGAGCCGCTACAGGTAGTTGCCTTCTTTTCGATGTTTACTGACGAAGAGCATATGTGGGGGGTCGTGAGTAGCGTCAGTGCATTCAACGGCGGAGAAATGTTTCGCCTGAATGCTGTAGTTCATAGCGCAATATCGGCTGACAGCACTTTCAGTCTATTGACTATGGCCCGCTCTCATCAGGCAGCGCGGGTGTCGGCGTTGTTCTTCATGGTGCCGCTATTGGCATCGGTAATGGCGAACTAATTGCTCGATGAGGTCATGCCAGGGTTGGCATGGCATGGCGTGGAATGGTTGTTGCTGTGCTGGGGGTTTGGCTCGCTGAGGGAGTGACGTTGAACATGACCCGACACCAAGCAGTTCTCGATTGGTGGCAGTCAAGCGAAGACCTCGCCAACCACTCGAAACAATGAACGATGGCATAACCCGAAAAAATCGCAGCGAACAAAACAAAGGGCCTGCACGAGGAGTCTCATGCAAGCCCTTGATTTGTTTGGTGCCCGAAGCCGGAATCGAACCGGCCCGTCATTATGAACGGGGGATTTTAATTCAAAAAATTTATTTTTTAAAAACAGTAGGTTAGATCTGTGTCTGTGTATGTTTCGCAGCGAGACGGTGCCAGGACCCTGAAGGCCATTGCTTCTACGTGATCAAAAATAAGTGCTGTGAAGAATGCCCGTCAAAAATCATTTGGTTGGGTTGCCTTTTTGCCGCCCCTTTGACGGATGTAAATCTCGGTCATCACGACCGTTGTATGCCCCAGCTGGCCACTGAGCCTGAGTCGTATCTCGGCGGTGTGCTTATTGTATTGCCGGTGGTGCTGACCGGTGATGAGCAGGGAGTCCAACTCTGGAGCTGAGTCCTAAGAGGATCGTGTTTGTAGCGATTTTTATCAGCCGTTGCTGGTGTGTGGTTTTATATTGTAAATGCATTTACAATTATTTTGACCCTACAGACGCAAGGCAAAGGCCATGGAAATCAAAGAGTCTATTGAAATCAGATCGACCCCCGCGCAAGTGTTCCGCTTGTATAGGGATGCGGGACGGTGGGCTGACTGGGACCCAGAAGTGAGTAGTGCCAGCTTGCCTGGCGGTCTCAAGTTGGGAGCCAAAGGTTGGCTTAAACCCAGGGTAGGGCCCAAGGCTGGCATTCAGATTGTTGAGATGACCGAAGAAAAGTCGTTTTCGGCGCAAAGCCGTTTGCCGTTATGTCGCATGGAATTCGGGCACCTGCTCACGGAAAAAGAGGGGGGCACTGTCGCAACTCACTGGGTTGAATTCTCCGGGCCATTGAGCTTTCTGTTTCGATACCTGATAGGTAGATCCATCCAGGCAGCGTTACCCAATACGATGCAGGGGCTTAAGAAGTCCAGTGAAGCCCGGGCAAGCTCCCTATGAGTGTGAGCAAGGACGGCGTCGAGGAGAACTGGAGTGGTTCTGCCTTCGCGGGGCCAAGCGACAGCCCTGGATTCAGACTCTGGCGCGACTTTTTGGACTGGCAGCGTCAACTTAATGTCCGCTTGAAGCCCTTGGGGCTTACCCAGCCACAGTTCGCTATCCTGGCTGTAAGTGGTTGGCTGACTAGAGAGGGCGAGCAGGTGACTCAGCATGGAATCGCCAGTTTTACCGGTATGGATCGCATGCATATTTCGCAAATCATATCCCGCCTGGGTAAGGACGGGCTTATTGAAAAGCAAGTGAACCCGCAAGATCATCGCGCAAATCTGGTGTCACTTAGCGAAGAGGGCCACCGACGATTGCGTGCTGCTATGCCGATTGTTGAAGGCTTCGACAAAGAGTTCTTTCTAACGCGCAACACCTGATTACCTGTCTGGAAATCAGGTGTGATAACCCCCGAGCCCGGCCTAGTGCTGGGCTTTGTGTTTGCGCAGGAGAATGACGCCCGTTTTGGCAGGAAGACAGAGAAGGGGTAAAAAACAGAATCGCGGAGCGGTCTGTTTTTTTGCGGTGAAAAAACAAAGGGCCTGCACGCGAATCGCATGCAAGCCCTTGATTTGTTTGGTGCCCGAAGCCGGAATCGAACCGGCACGTCCTTACGAACGGGGGATTTTAAGTCCCATGCGTCTACCAATTTCGCCATTCGGGCGGTAGCGCTATAAAGCGGGTCACGAAGGAAGGTGCTTTAACAAAGAAAGTACTCAAGAGCCTGCGCAACAGGTGGACGAATATATAGAGCCTGCGCTCATGAGGCAAGGTCGATAGTGTCCATTGTGGTACATTTTTTTTCTCCGTGCCTGGGTAAAACCGTCGAAAAATCATAGATATATGCACCACGCCGGGGGTGTCCCCGCTGTGTTGAGGGTATTTGCAGCGCTGTTGCGGCGCGTATTCCCGAGTAGGCTAGGCTGCTTGCACAGCTGGGACATGAGTGGGCGTGATGAATACGAGTGTGATTTACGCATTGGCAGCGGCAGCGCTGTTCGGGGCCAGTACGCCATTGGCCAAGCTGCTGGGTACCGAGGTATCGCCGGTGATGCTGGCCGGGCTGTTGTACCTGGGCAGTGGCTTGGGTTTGCTGTTGGTGCGCTGTGTACGCGATCGGGGCTGGAAGCCCTCGGGTCTGGGTGCCGGTGAATGGCCCTGGCTGCTCGGCGCAATTGTATTTGGCGGGATCCTGGGCCCCGTGGCGTTGATGTTCGCTTTGACCCTCACCAGCGGGGCGACGGCTTCGTTGATGTTGAATCTTGAACCAGTGCTCACGGCACTGCTGGCCTGGGTGGTGTTCAAGGAGAACGCAGACCGGCGAATCGTGCTGGGGATGCTGGCAATCATTGCCGGCGGCGTTGTGTTGTCCTGGCCATCCGGGGCATCTGCGGCGGTGTCGCTTTCCTGGCTTGGGCCATTGGCGGTGGGGTTTGCCTGTTTCTGTTGGGCGGTCGATAACAATCTGACGCGCAAGGTATCTGCTTCTGATGCGCTGTATATCGCGGGCGCCAAGGGCCTTTTCGCGGGGTTGGTGAACTGTGCGATTGCATTGGCTTTGGGGGCAAAGGTTCCGTCGTTTGGGGTACTGAGCCCGACCCTGCTGATCGGTTTCCTGGGCTACGGTGTCAGCTTGGTGCTGTTTGTCCTGGCATTACGCGGCCTGGGGGCGGCGCGCACCGGGGCGTACTTTTCAACGGCACCTTTTCTGGGGGCGGCAATTTCCATTGTGCTGCTGGGCGAGTCGGTATCGCTGCTGTTCTGGCTGGCTGCTGGCTGCATGATTGTCGGGGTCTGGCTGCATCTGACCGAGCGCCATGAGCATGAGCATTTACATCAGCCGCTGGAGCACTCCCATCGCCATACCCACGATGAACATCACCAGCATGAGCATGCCGCAGATATTCCTGCGGGCAAGGCTCACAGTCATGCACATCAGCATTCGGTCATCAGCCATAACCATCCGCATTTCCCGGATATCCATCATCGCCACCGGCACTGAGCCATTGCGTTTTAAACCCTGATTTCAATGGAGCTATGGATCGCGCATGTTTGAACATATTGACTTCAATTACCTGCTGGCAACGTATGGTTACCTGGCCATTTTTATCGGCTGTTTGCTCGAAGGTGAAACCATTCTGATCCTCGGGGGGATGGCGGCACACCAGCATGTCCTCAAGCTGTTGCCGGTGATTGGTTATGCCAGTCTGGCGGGGATGCTGGGTGATCAGTTGTTGTTCTGGCTCGGGCGTTATTTCGGTGCTCGCCTGTTGCCCCGCCTGCACAAACAGCAGGCCGCTATTGATCGCGTGACGCAGTTGATTGGCCAGTATCCGACGGTGTCCATTTTTTCGGTGCGGTTTTTGTATGGCATGCGCCTGATCGGGCCCATGGTGATCGGTGCCAGCAAGGTCTCGCCATTGAAGTTTCTCTGCATCAATGCCGTGGGCGCGGCCGTGTGGGCAACGCTGTTTGCCAGTGGCGGCTATTGGGCCGGGGAGTTTCTCGAAGGCGTACTGGGCGACCTTAAGCCCTATCGCTTGCCGATTGCCCTGGGCGTGGTCGCATTGATGGTGGTGGTGGCCGTTGCCCGTCACTACAGGGCGAAAACCAGGGCGAAAACCAAAGCGGTCAAATCACTTTGACAGCCCGGCCAATAAACTGGATCGGCCCTGTCGGCTTGCCTGTTGTCGAACCGTTGGGGCCTTCCAGGGTCAGCTCGAAAAGTTGATTGGGCGACAGCGGCGGCAGGCGATCCAGTGGCAGTGACAGCACTTGTCCCGGCTTGACCAGCCCCAGGGACACCGGCCCGGCCCAGTCGTCGGCCTTGGTCCAGAACTCCAGGGCCTTGTCGCCGGGCACTTGCGCGACGCCAAGGGGGATCAGCTGGATGTGTTCACGATCGTTGGCCTGGATGACCCAGCCGGGTGCCTGACTTTGTGGTGCCACCAGAACCACCACATAGGCGGGCGGTGAGATGGCTGGGGTCACGGACCACAATGCCACGCCCAGTGTCAGCGTTGCGGCCAGGCCTGCGGCCGTCAGGCCGCGCCACAATGGCAGAAGGTTCCACCAACCAGTACGGGCCTGTGTTGGCAGGGCTGGGACATTCAGGGCGTTCAGGCTGCGCTCGATTCTCGGCCACAGCTGCTCTGAAGGCTGTTGCGCCGGGGCAAGGTCGTTGAGGGGCAACAGTCGCGCTTCCCAGCGATCGACTGCGGCCTGCAGATCAGGCTCATGGGGCAG
Source organism: Pseudomonas bubulae (assembly GCF_900618535.1). Taxonomy (GTDB): domain Bacteria; phylum Pseudomonadota; class Gammaproteobacteria; order Pseudomonadales; family Pseudomonadaceae; genus Aquipseudomonas; species Aquipseudomonas bubulae. The sequence goes on from NZ_UYJA01000006.1 coordinate 314,398, forward strand.
GCGTTGCTCAAGCGCACGCCGTTGTTGCCCATTGAGCGTGCCCAGCACGTATTCGCCCGCCAAGGCATCGAGATCGGCCGGGTCGCTATTGTCAGGTGTAAAAGTCATCCCATGCACTCGCGCAAGGCGCTCAGGCTGCGTTTGATCCAGGCTTTTACGGTGCCCAGAGGGGTGTCCAGTTTGTTTGCAATTTCTGCATGGGTATAGCCGTCAACATAGGCATGCACAATGCAGGAGCGTCGGGCCGGGTCGAGTTGCTCAAGGCAGCCGTATATGCGCTCGCAGCCATCCGGCCATTGCAGTGGGTCCTGCGTCTGGTGGCGCCCGTCGAGAGTGGCCAGAGGTTGCAAGGCCAGTTCGCTGCTTTCGCTGACTTGAATTTCCAGGCGAGTGTCGCGCCTGCAGTTCAGGGCCAGATGCCGGGTCAGGCTGAAAATCCAGCCTCGTGCAGAACCGCGCCCGGGATCGAAGCTGGCGGCGCGCATCCAGATTTTGATAAAAGCGTCATGCACGATGTCCTCAGCCAGTGCGCTGTCGCGGGCAATGCGTTTGGCTACCCCCAGCAAGCGCGCGCTTTCCTGGGCATACAGGGCCACCAGCGCCTGCTGCTCGCCGCGGGCGCAGGCCAGCAGGCAGGCTTCATAGTCAAATAGTGGCTCAGGTAGTGTCACTGTGTTCCGCCGTTGCAGATGGGACATCTCCGGTCATTGCCCGGTCTCCATCGAAGCAGCGTAGACGATGTAACGCATTAGCGGCTGGCCCAGAAAATGTAATCGGCCTGGTATGGCACTACTTGTCGCTGGCCCTTGTTGGCGGCTGTGCAGGCGCTGGCAGGTGCCGCACCGCCCTTCAGTGCCACACGCTGGATGTAACTCACACCGTTCATAGCACCTTTGCCCTCTGCAGGATTGGCCTTGACCAGTTGATAGGGCAGGTTGCCAGCCCCGGCAGGGGCCACTGCGAGCTGGGTGCCGGTGACTCTGGAACCGTCCAGGGCTTGCCAGGTCGCGGGCGGGCCAAAGTAGCTACCAACTTGTTTACCAGTTGTGTCATTGAGCTGAGCTTTTGGGCCTACAAAAAACCACTCCATTTCGCCTGGAGTGCTGGCTTTTTCTTTGCACTCATATGTGATTTCGCCTACACCAACTGTTGTCATTGCCATCTTGTGGCCGTCGGGAACTCTAATGTTTTCGGGTAAATTCGACTGTGCCCAGGCGCCCTGGGCTGCCACCAGCAGCATGGCGGCAAGTGTCAGGCTGGCATGGCTGATCAAAGGTTTTGCGTTCATGTTCCGATCTCCTGATGGGATAACAGCACGCTGCTGTTACGGGTACTACCCGCAGCAGGAGGATTTGGATGCAGTTGCAAAAAATAAACTTGAAAGGCAAAGTCCGGGAACCCGGTTGCGTGACGGATCCCTTGGCCTAAGCTTGGGAATACAGGCTCAACGCCAAGGGTTTCAAGGCATTGGCAGCACGTTCGCGAAGCCGGTCCGATAATAAAAGGAGATCTGGATGTTTATCCGTTTATTGATCCTTGCTTCTGTGCTGGTTGCAGGCACGGTGCAGGCCGTTGAAGTTCCAAGCCCGCTTGAACAGGACCGCGGCAAGTTTCGCCCGCTGGTAGTGGTCGCCCGTGCAGATGCCGACCCAACCCTGGTCAACCTCAAAAAAGCCCTTGAAGATCCGGCCAACAAGCAGGCTTTTGACCAGCGCAATATGGTGCTCTATACGATTGTGGGCATTACAGGCAAACGCGATGGCAAGGACCTTGAACCCCAGAGCACCATGTCGCTGATTCGCGGGCTCAAGCCGGGGATGATTATCGACAAGGCCAAAGTGATCCTGATCGGCAAGGATGGGGAAAAGAAAGTCGAGACAGTGGGGGATGTTGACCTGGCCGAGCTGTTTAAAACCATCGATGCCTTGCCCGCTGCCGAAAAGGAAACCCAGGCACCGGTTGCGGTGGAGACGCCGGCCAAGGGCGCAGCCGCTGGCAAATCGACAAAGCCCGCCAAACCGGCAAAAGCGGCTCAGACCCTGGATGACTGAACACCAGCCAAAAAAAAGGCCCGCTGGGGGAAGCGGGCCTAAATGGGATTCACTAAAGGAGTGGATCCAATCTAGGCGCAGCGATGTGAAAGTGATGTGAAAATTGCGCAGTCAAATCATTTGATCGGGCAAATGTGTGTGGTCAAAATAATGGCCATCTGTAGCGCAATTCCGGCTCGGTAATCCGATAGTGTGAACACACCGCTCACCAGACTGCCGGATAACAAGATGCCGTTTTCCCTCGAACTGATTTCTGCCTTCGCACTCTTTGCCTTTGTGTCGTCCATCACCCCCGGCCCCAACAACACCATGCTGCTGGCATCGGGGGTCAACTTCGGCTTCAGGCGCACCATCCCCCATGCTCTGGGCATCAGCTTCGGCTTTATGTTCCTGGTGCTTGCGGTTGGATTGGGGTTGGGGGGTGTATTCAAGGCCGTGCCCATGGCCTACACCGTTTTGCGTTATCTGGGGGCGGCGTACTTGCTGTATCTGGCGTGGAAAGTCGCCACTTCGGGGCCGGTGTCCGAGTCGGGTGCGGCCCAGGGCAGGCCACTGGGCTTCTGGGGCGCGGCGGCGTTTCAATGGGTCAATCCCAAGGCCTGGGTGATGGCCATTGGTGCAATCACCACCTACACGCCGTCTCAGGGTTATATCGCCAACGTGTTTGTCATCGCGCTGGTCTTCGCCATCATCAACTTGCCCAGTGTCTGCGTGTGGGCCGGTTGCGGCAGTGCGTTGCGCAATGTGCTGACCCGGCCCAAGTGGCTGCTGGCATTCAACCTGACGATGGCGATTCTGCTGGTGGTGTCGCTGTATCCGATTCTGTTTGATGTTCATTGAGCCATTCCTGGCTCAGGGTGGCGGTGTCACCCAGGTACTCCAATAGCCAGCTCATGGCCGGGGAATGGTTGTTCTGTGCCCAGGCAATGCACGAAGGGCTGGCCGGAAAGGGTCGCTGCAGGCTCAGCGCAAGCAGTTGGCCCTGGTCGATCAGTGGCTGGGCCAGATGGGCGGGCACCATGCCGACACACAGACCGTCGCTCAAACAGGCCAGCCCCGAAGCCCAGTCGGGCACCATCATGCGGCGCTGGTTATCCAGGGTCCAGGTGTCCCGTTTGGGCAGGCTGCGTGAAGTGTCATCCATGCACAGTGCAGGGTAGGGGCGCAGGTGCTCATCACCCAGCAATCCGCCAATGGACGCCAGCGGATGCCGCGGGCTGGCGACGCACAGCCAGTGCAGAAAACCCATGTCGCGAAAGGCAAAGCTCCCCGCCACTGGCACTGCACGGGTGGCTCCGATAACCAGATCGGTGCGGCCGTCTACCAAGGCATCCCACACACCGTTGTACACCTCGTATTGAACAATCAGTTCCACGTCGGGGAAATGCCGGTAGAAGTCGATGACCATCTGCTGGCAGCGCGGTTTTTTGATGATTGAATCCACGGCCACCCGCAACTGGCCGCTCCAGCCATTGGCAACCTGCTGGCAAAGGCGGCGGGTGCCGAGCATTTTTTTCATGACGTCGCGGGCTTCTTTGACAAACATCCGCCCGGCAGGCGTGAGTTCCACATCCCGGTGACGACGTACAAACAGCGGTACCGCCAGCCATTGCTCCAGTTGGCGCACGGTGTAGCTGACGGCGGAGGGAACGCGGTGCAGTTCCTGGGCTGCGCCACTGAAACTGCCGTGGCGGGCGACTGCATCAATTACATCCAGGGAGTATTCAGACCACATGGGTTTGCCTTCAAAAAATTCGATGCCAGTTGGCAATTATTATCGCTTCACAAGCAAATCCTCAGCTGGATAATGCGCGGCAGTCAACAAATTGTTTGATGGCAAGTTTTTGGGTGCACATGAAAAACACTTTTGGTTTTACCTGTTATCTCGCCGGGCTCAGCATGCTGGGCTACCTGGCAATGGATATGTACTTACCGGCATTTGGCACGTTGCGCAGTGAACTGGGGCTTTCAGCCGGTGCGGTGGGCGCGAGCCTGAGCATCTTTCTGGCCGGGTTCGCGATCGGCCAGTTGCTCTGGGGGCCGTTATCGGACCGCCTGGGGCGCAAACCGGTGTTGTTGGCGGGGTTGTCGCTGTTTGCCCTGGGGTGCGCGGGCATGTTCTGGGTGCAGGACAGTGTGCTGCTGTTGAGCCTGCGGTTTATTCAGGCCATCGGCATTTGCGCGGCGGCAGTAACCTGGCAGGCGCTGGTCATCGACCGATACCCGCCTGACCAGGCCAACCGCGTGTTTGCCGGGATCATGCCGCTGATGGGACTGTCACCGGCACTGGCTCCTTTGCTGGGGGCCGTGGTACTGAGTCACCTGGGCTGGCAAGCGATTTTTGCGGTATTGCTGGGCCTGGCGGTGTTACTGATCGTACCCACGTTGCTGCTCAAGGAAAAACCCCGTGTGGCGCCAAAGGCAGTTAAAACCGGGGTGAGCTATTGGCACCTGCTGTGCACGGCTAAATTCAGTGGCAACGTCATGATCTTCGCCGCATGTTCGGCCAGCTTTTTCGCCTGGTTGACGGCCTCACCCTTTATTTTGGGCGATATGGGTTATAGCCCAAGCGATATCGGTTTGAGCTACGCGCTGCCTACTGTGGCATTTATGGTGGGTGGTTACAGCTGTCGCAGCGCGTTGCAGCGGATCAGTGGGCGGGCGTTGTTACCCTGGTTGCTGGTGGCTTACTGCGCAAGCATGGTCGGGCTGTATGGGGTTGCGACCCAGACCGTGCCGACGCTGACCACCTTGCTGATCCCGTTTTGTTTGATGGCGCTGGTTAACGGTGCGAGTTATCCGATTGTTGTCGCGAGCGCACTGATGCCATTTTCGGAGAACTCAGGCAAGGCGGCGGGTTTGCAAAATACATTGCAGCTTGGGTTGTGCTTTTTGGGCAGCCTGCTGGTGTCGACCTTTATCAGCCAGCCGCTGCAAATCACGGTTGAAGTAATGCTGGCTACGGCGCCGCTGGCGGTGCTGGGGTATTTTATTCAGCGACGCAAGGTGAAGGCGCAGGCATTAGTGGCGTCTTGAGGGGCAGGTCGCCCCGGTGATTTCAGCTCAACGAAAGCGCCGGATATCAATCCGGCGCGTCAGTCAAATCCGGCTATACGCTTGCACCCCCCATTCCAGCTAGGCCATTTGGACGATGTGCCTGTGACTCACCAGTCCGATTATCGAAGGAAGGTTCTGGACGCCTCGCCGAGGAGGCAGCCAGAGCATCCACGATAATAAAAAGAGGACTGGCTGCATGAACTCTGCCCAGCAACTGAATCGTGCAGCGAGGCATCGACCATGCGCTCAATAATTGGCTATCTGGTTTGCCTGATCGTCGCTGTCACCATCGCGTTTACCTTCTCTCCACGTCATGCCTCCGATGTCGCTTCGGCCCAGTTGCGGCCCGATCGTCTGCAAATCAACGGTATGTTGTATCTGGATAAGCGGGTGGTAGCCGTCGGCGAGCGCGGCAATATTTTGCTCAGCGACGATCAGGGGGGCTCGTGGCAGCCAGCGACGGTCAAGCCGCAGCGTGATCTGACCCTTACCGCACTGGTGGCGCTGCCGGATAAAAGCCTGCTGGCGGTCGGCCATGATGGCTGGATTGTGCGCTCCGAAGATGAAGGCGCCAACTGGTCAGAAGTGCGCTTCGACGGCGAAATCGCCGAGCCTTTGCTGGGCATCTGGAGTGCCGGCGGCAATCGTGTCCTGGCGTTCGGCAGTTTCGGCAAATTTTACCAGTCCGGGGATGACGGTCGCACCTGGCAAGCCCAGCCGCTGGAGGTGGATAGCGCTCACCTCAATGGCATGGATGGCGGAACAGACGGTCGCCGCATGGTGGTCGGCGAGCAAGGGCTGGTGCTGCGCAGCGACGATGCCGGGCACAGCTGGCACAAGCTCGAGCCGTTCTATAACGGCTCGCTGTTTGGTGTGGTACGCCTGAGCCCCGATCGTTGGGTGACCTATGGCATGCGCGGCCATGTGTTTGTCAGTCAGGACTTCGGCCAGACCTGGGAACCGGTAAAAGTCGGCAATCAATTGCCGCTCTACGGCCATGTCCTATTGCCCAACGACGGTGGCCTGCTGATTGTCGGTGCTGGCAGCTCGGTAGTACGCCTGGACGGCAAGGGTGAACTGGTCAGCGCTACGCGCTTGCCGGGGCTGGGTACTTTGACTTCGGCGGTAATGGTGGGCTCACGGCTGCTGGTAGGCGGCGAGCGCGGTGTGTTCCAGGGGACTGATGGCGGTGTTGCTGCCCTTGGAGGTGCCCGGTGAGCAGTGAAAACAGTGTTGTAAATCGCACGGTCGAGCGTATTGCCGACTTGCTGATCGTCTGGCGCAAGAGCCTGTTGGCGCTGTTTGTATTATTGACCCTGGCCCTGGGTTACAGCGCCACACACACGCAACTGGACCCGGGCTTTAACAAGCAGATCCCGGTGCGCAATGCCTTTATGGTCAACTTTCTCAACTTCAGCCAGTACTTCACGGGGGCCAACCGTTTTCTGGTCAGTGTGAAGTGGAAAGGCGAAGGCGATATCTATAACCGCCAGTACCTGGAAACCCTGCGCAAAGTCACGGATGACGTGTTTTTTATCAATGGTGTGAGCCGTGCCAGTGTGACGTCGCTGTTCACCGCCAATGTGCGCTATATCGAAATCACCGAGGACGGTTTTTTCGGCGATGTGGTGATGCCACCGCGCTTTACCGGCACGGTCGAAGACTTGTCCCAGGCCCGCAACAACGTCGCCCGCTCCGGACAGGTCGGGCGTCTGGTGGCCAATGATCTGACCTCGTCGATGGTGCGCGCCGACCTGCAGGACATGAACCCGCAAACCGGCAAATCGGTGTCCTATGCCGAGGTGGCCCAGCGGCTGGAAGATATCCGTGCCAAGTACAGCAATGATGATATCGAGATCAACATCGTCGGCTTCGCCAAGCTGGTGGGGGACGTGGTTGAAGGCCTGACGACGGTCATCGGCTTTTTTGTGATTGCCTTTGTCATCACCGCGTTGATGCTGTGGGTCTATTCACGCTCATGGCGCCTTACGGTGGTTGCGCTGGCCGTGGCGCTGCTGCCGGTGGTCTGGCTGTTGGGGTTGCTGCCGTTGCTGGGGCTGGGGATCGATCCGATGTCGATTCTGGTGCCGTTTCTGATCTTCTCGATCGGCGTCTCCCATGCGGTGCAAATGACCAATGCCTGGAAACAGGATGTACTGGCGGGCAGCTCTGCGGTGCAGGCTGCGCACGGCGCTTTTTGCAAGATCTTCATCCCGGGTTCGCTGGCGTTGCTGATGAACGCCCTGGGTTTCGGCGTCATCATGCTGATCGACATTCCCATCGTGCATGAACTGGGCGTGACCGCATGCATCGGGGTGATGCTGATGATCATCACCAACAAGCTGATGCTGCCGATCATCCTGTCGTATCTCAAGCTTGAGCCGGGGGCGATGGCCCAAGGGCTCAAGGTGCAGGGCAAGCACGCGCTGTGGTGGCGGCTGTCGGCGCTGGCCGAGCCAAAACCGGCGCTGGCGGTGTTTGTGGTCAGCCTGCTGCTGCTCGGTGTCGGTGCCTGGAAGGCCCGGGATCTGGCAGTGGGCGATATCGGCGTGGGTGCGCCGGAGCTGCGCGCCGATTCGCGCTACAACCAGGACAACCAGAAGATCATCAACAGTTATTCGATTGGCCTGGATGTGATGTCGGTGTTCGTGCAGGTCAAGGGCATCGAAGAAGGTTGCCTGGCGCCGCAAGTGATGCGCGCCATTGAATCATTCGACTTCCAGATCCGCAGCGTGGCGGGTGTGCAGTCAGTGCAGAGCGTGGCAGGCATGGGTAAAGCCGTGATTGCCGGCAATAACGAAGGCAACCCGCGCTGGTCGGCGATCCCCGGTTCCGAGCGCGGCCTGAGCCAGGGCTCTCGCGCTTACATGCCGGACGACGGCCTGGTGACCGAAGGCTGCCAGCGCATGCAGATCCTGGTGTTCCTCACCGATCACGAAGGGTCGACCGTGAGCCATGTAGTGGACGAAACCCAACGCATCATCGGCGGCTTGCAAGGGCCAAACGTGGAGTTTCTGCTGGCCGGTGGCAACGTGGGGGTGATGGCGGCGTCCAACGAAGCGGTCAAGCAGGCCGAGGTGGTGATGCTCGCGGCGCTGTTCGGTTCGGTGGCGCTGTTCTGCTGGCTGACCTTTGGTTCATTGCGCGCGGTGCTGTGCATTCTGGTGCCGCTGGCCATCGTCGCGATCCTGTGCAACGCCCTGATGGCGACCCTGGGCATCGGCCTGAAAGTCGCGACCCTGCCAGTGATGGCACTGGGTGTGGGGGTGGGAGTCGATTACGGGATCTATCTGTACGAGCGGATTGCCCATGAAATGGCTGACGGCAAGGATCTGCGCACGGCGTTCTACCAGGCCATGTGCCAACGGGGTACGGCGGCGGTGTTTACGGCGCTGACCATGTCCATCGGCGTGTGTACCTGGGCCTTTGCTCCCCTGAAGTTCCAGGCTGATATGGGTGTACTGCTGTCCTTCATGTTTCTCGTCAACGTGCTCGGCGCAATCTTTTTGCTACCGGCGCTGGCGGCCTGGTTCAATTTGGCACGACCGTTGGTCAAGGTCAAAACCCGCCCGGCGCAAGCGACCGCCGGGCATTATCCGCTCAAGCCGAGCGTTGCTGCGAAGGACTCTTCAAACCGCTGAAGCAGACAGCTTGCCGGGCTTGTATGACGGCAGGCATACAGACACACTGAGTCGCTTTTGCACAGCTTTACGGATGTGGTGCAAAGGTTAGCCGCTAGTCATAAGAACAATAAAAAGGGCCGGTCATGAACCTGGCCCGAAGCGAGGATAAGTCCGTGGATACAGTGACCTTGAATCACCAGACCCTGGCCGGTCTGGGGCTTGAACTGGCCGATTACGATCAGATGGTCGGCAGCTTTTATGACGGTGCCCTGGACCCCAAAATAATGGGTCGTACCTTGTGTACCGTGCGTGGCATGTTCCGGGCCAACTACGCCACCCTGATCCTGCGAGTGCCCGATCAGCCCGATCTGGGCTTGATGATCGTTGCCGGAGATATCGAAGGCGAGGGCGAGCTGACCTATCAAACCTATCCGCAAACCAATACCCCCTTTGTCGGGCAGGCGCTGGACCAGGTATTTACCGTCGAAGACCTGATGAGCGAGAGCGAGTGGGTGCAGTCGGCCTATTTCAAGGCCTACTGCGGTCCGCAGAATGTCTATCACGTGATGGGCGCCGACATTTCCACGCCCGATGGCGGCAAGCTGCGGTTTCGCATCACCCGGCCAAAGTCTTCCCCGGCTTTCTCCAGTGCCGAGCGTGCCCTGTGCAGCAGTTTTCTGCCGCATTTGCGCCGCGCCCTGCATCTGCACAACCTGCTCGATCGCAGCGAGTCCATGAGCGAGTTGTACGCCCAGGCCATCAGCCGCCTGTCGGTGGCGACCATCGTGCTCGACGAAACCGGCAAGGTTCTGCGCCTCAACCCGGTGGCCGAAGAAATCCTCAAGAACGCTGATGGACTCAAGTTGGTGGGGGGCAGGCTGGAAGCCACTTACCCCAGCGACAACCGCGAGCTGCAACGCCTGGTCAAGCACGCTTTCAGCCAGGAAGTGCGTGAGGGCGGGGCGACAGCCGATGCGATGTCCGTGACCCGACCTTCGGGTCAGGTCAGCCTGGGGCTGGTGGTCGAGGCCATTCCGTCGCTGGAGTGGGCCGAAGGCAAGAGCAAGCCGGCGGCAGTGATCTATATCCGCGACTCGGTAGGCAAATCGCTGGCCAGTGAAGTGGTGACCAAACAACTGTTCAACCTGACCAAGGCCGAGACGGCGCTGGCGATGGAACTGGCCAACGGCTTGTCCCTGGAGGAAGCGGCGGAAAACCTGAATATCCGGCGCAACACCGCGCGGGCGCATTTGCGTTCGATCTTCTCCAAGACCGGTGTGCGCCGCCAGACCGAGCTGGTGAGGATTTTGCTGAACAGCGTGGTCGCGTTGGGAAAGCCCAAGTGCGCCTTGCGAGCGGCTGAGTCCGTGGTGGTGCCGGCGCCACAACTGGCGCGTCCGGTTCGTAAAAGCGCTTAAGGATTTTATGCCCGCCGGCGAGGGTGTTTGCGCCACCGCCGGTTTTTCGTCAGCCAGGCCGCCTGCGCCTGCATCATCAAGGAAAGTCTTATGCCAGTTACTGCTGTCAGCGGTTCCGCTTCCGGGATCGGCGCCGCCGTGTGCGCGCAATTACGAGCTGCGGGCCACCGGATAATCGGAATTGACCGTGGCAATGCCGAAGTGGTCGCTGACCTTTCGACCCGTGCCGGGCGCCAGGCGGCAGTGGCGCAGGTGCTTGAGCAATGCGGCGGGGTGCTCGACGGGCTGGTGTGCTGCGCCGGGATCGGGGTGACCGCACCTTCCAGCGGCATCGTGCTGGCGGTTAACTACTTTGGCGTCAGTGAACTGCTTGATGGCCTGGCCGATGCGCTGGCCAAGGGGGAGAACCCGGCTGCACTGGTGATCGGTTCAGTGGCGGCCACCCATTCGGGTGCCGAGCAGGAACCAATGGTTGCCGCGATGCTCGCCGGTGACGAGGCGAAGGCGTTGGAACTGGCCAATGCCCTGGGTCAGACGCACCAGGCCTATGCCGGTTCCAAGTATGCGGTGACCTGTGCCGCGCGGCGCAAGGCGGTGCAATGGGCCCCGCAAGGTATCCGTTTGAACGTGGTTGCACCGGGCGCGGTGGAAACTCCGCTGCATCAGGCGGCCAAGGACGATGCGCGGTTTGGCAAGGCCGTACGTGAGTTTGTCGCACCACTGGGGCGCTCGGGCACTCCTGAAGAACTGGCCCGGGTTGTGGCTTTTGTGCAATCGGCGCAGGCCAGTTTCATGACCGGCAGCGTAGTGTTTGTCGACGGCGGCATGGACGCAATGGTGCGTACACAGCGTTTCTGACCGCTAAGGGGCTTTTATGAACAAAGTGGCATTTATTACCGGCGCCAGTCGCGGCATTGGTCGTGCAACCGCGCTGGCCTTTGCCCGTGCAGGTTTTGATCTGGCCATCAGTGCGCGCAGCCTGGACGAAGGTCAAAGCCATGCCCACGGCTTGCGCAACCCGGATGGCACGCCGCTGCCCGGCAGTTTGAATGCCACCGCAGCGGCAATCCGTGAGCTGGGACGCAAGGCGCTGGTGGTGCCCATGGACCTGCTCGACAGTGAGTCGGTACTGGCCGCCAGCCAGGCTGTGTTTACCGAATATGGCCGGGTGGATGTACTGGTCAACAATGCCATCTACCAGGGCAGCGATCTGAATGTACCTTTTATGCAGTTGCAGCCCGAGACCCTGGAGCGAGTCTTTCAGGGCTATGTGATGACACCGTTCTTGCTGACCCGGGCGGTGGTCAGCCAGATGCTCGAGCAGGGCGGCGGTGTGGTGATCAACGTCACCTCCGGTGCTGGAGAAACCGATCCGCCGGTGGCAGCGGGCAAGGGCGGCTGGGGTTACGCCTATGGTGCGGGCAAGGCGGCAGTGTCGAGGCTGTCGGGCATATTGTCGGTGGAACTGGGGGAGCAGGGGATTCGTGCCTACACCCTCAACCCGGGTGTGGTGACCACTGACGCATTGCGCGCCACCATTGGTGACAAAGGCGTCATTGCCCTGCGTGCAGGCTCTGCGCCGCCAGAGGTACCAGCAGCGGTGATGCTGTGGCTGGCCACCCATGAAGGGGCGGTTGATCACCAGCGCAAGACCATCCACTGCCAGCCGTTTGCCCGTGAACACGGGATTGTCGAGGATTGGCGCTAAGCGCTCCCTCACCCTGTCCCTCTCCCAGGGGGAGAGGGGGCTGACCGCACGCGGCCCAAAGATCACCGCTAACCAGCTCCCTCTCCCTGCGGGAGAGGGTTGGGGTGAGGGCAGCCCCTCTAGTCCATCTGAACGATGAGCCCACCCCGAACCTCGGTGAAGATCATCGGGTAAAGCGCCCTGGCCCTTAACCTGAGGAATAATAAAAATGACTAAACTCGCACACATCCACGTCGAGAATGCTTTGTCGCCCCGCTATGGTCGCGGCTGGCATTGCCTGGGCGAGGCAGACGAGTACCGTGATGGCAAGCTGCATACCCTGAATGTGTTCGGCTCGCGACTGCTGGCATTTGCCACGTCAAAGGGCGAGATCAGTGTGCTCGACGCCCATTGCCCGCATATGGGCGCCGACCTGTCCCAGGGCACTATCGAAAACGACCGTGTGGTCTGCCCCTTTCACCACTGGCAGTACGAAGCCAGCGGCAAGTGTGTCGAGATCCCTTACTGCAAGCGCATTCCGCCCAAGGCCAAAACCCGTGCCTGGCAGACCTGCGAGGTCAACAATCTGCTGTTTGTGTGGAACAACCCTGAAGGCAAGCCGCCCGCCGAAGATGTGGTGATCCCCCATCTACCTGAGCTGGACAGCGATGAGTGGCTGCACAGCTGGCATATGGACAAGCTGATCATCGACACCAACCCGCGCGAGCTGGTCGACAACCTGGTGGACGCCCAGCATTTCGGTCCGGTACATGGCACGCCGACCAAGTACTTCCACAATGTGTTCGAGGGGCATATTGCTCAGCAGATCTTCCATGGCGACTCCGAGCGGCTGGGCGGTGACCTGGTGGCCGAGTCGGCCTATTACGGCCCCGCGACGCACCTGACACGCATGAGCGCGGTGTTTGAAGGGCTGGAAATAAAGTCCATCCTGCTCAATTGCCACGTGCCGATCGGCCCCAACAGCTTTGAACTGCGTTTTGGCTGCATGGTGAAAAAAGTGCCGGGCTGGACCCATGAACAGAACGAAGCGCTGGCCGTGGATTATGTGCAGCGTAACCGCGACTCGTTCTATCAGGACGTTGATATCTGGACGCACAAGGTGCGCATCAACAACCCGGTGCTGGCCGAGGGCGATGGTCCGGTCTATCAGCTACGCGAGTGGTACCAACAGTTTTTCACCGACGAAGAGGGCGTGCCGGCAAGCATGGCCGAGCGTCGTGAAATCACCACGGTGGATAACCGCTGATTGATTGCCTGAGCCACGGGCCGCGCCGCTGGCGCTGCCTGTCCAGCGGCAAGTTACTGCTGGCTTTTTGATCCGTGCTGCTTAAGATGGCCGTCATCGATACGTCATCGGGCATGGAACAGGGCCAATGCTGAACAAGGACACCATCTCCATTCATCTGGTGCGTGAGGCGCTGCTGCAAAGCTGTGCGCCGGGCAGTGCCACGGATGAAGTGCTGCACAAGGTCGGCATCGCGCGCGAGTTGCTTGACCAGCCGGATGCCCGTGTACCGGCCATGGTCTATGCGCGGATGTGGCGGTTGCTGGCGCGGCGCCTGGACGACGAATTTTTTGGCATGGACCCGCGCAAGTTGCGGGCCGGCAGCCTGGAGTTCATGTGCCGTTCGGCCATGGCGCAGCCAACCCTGGCCCGGGGTCTGGAGGTGGTACTGGGGTTTCTGTCGTTGATGCTGGAGCGTTTGCCTGCACGCCTGGTGCGTCAGCAAAGCGTGGCCGAGATTGTCCTGCACGAGCCTGAGCAACAGGCCAGCCGTGGCTTTACCTACTTTGCCTACTGGATGATCGTGCACGGTGTGGCCTGCTGGCTGGCCGGGCGCAGGATTCCGATTCTGGCCATTGAGCTGCGTTGTGCTGCGCCCGATTACTGCGAAGACTACGAAGTGATGTTCTCCGAGAACCTGCGTTTTGAGCGGCCACGCACGCGGATGATTTTTGCCGCTGATTGCCTGGATGCACCGATCAAGCGCAGCGATCAGGAGTTGAAACGGTTTTTGGCCGAAGCACCGGCCAATATTCTGGTCAAGTACCGCGACCCGCAAAGCCTGGCCAGTCAGATAAAACAGAATCTGCGCCAGTTGCCGGCCGTGCAGTGGCCCGAGACCCAGGGCATGGCGCAGAGTCTGTGTATGTCGGCATCGACCTTGCGCCGTCGCCTGGCGGACGAAGGGCAAACCTTTCAGGGGCTCAAGGACAGTGTGCGCAAGGAGCTGGCAATCGGCTGGCTGGCCGAGCCTGAGCACAGCTATGCCGACATTGCCCAGCGCCTGGGCTTTGCCGATACCAGCTCATTCTACAAGGCCTTTCGCAAATGGTCGGGGACCAACCCCGGGCATTACCGCGGGTTAATTTTGGGCGCGGTTTGAAAACCATTGGCGCCTCTGACTCTTCTGTCCCCTGAAGAGACTCTGTTGCCGATCAAGCCTTTTTGTGGGAACGAGCCTGCTCGCGAACGACCTTCGCGAGCAGGCTCGCTCCCACAGTCGTCGTATATACGGGCTACAGCGTCCTGATCGAGTTGCTGATCCCGCGGGCGCACTGAATCACTGTAGAGGCCAGTTTTTCTTCGGCTTCTTCCATGCTCCAGCGGCTGCTGGGCACCACCACATGCACCGCCGCGACCGGCAGGCCGTTACTGTTGAAAATCGGCGCGGCAATGGTCATGTCACCCAGAAACATTTCTTCCTTGTTGGTGGCATAACCCTGTTTGCGGCTGATCTGCACCCGTTCAAATATGGCGTCGGCATCGGTAATTGTATGGCGTGTCAGTTCGATCAGCTGGCTGTCTTGCAGCACACCACGGATTTCATCATCTGCCAGGCCACTCAGGTAAGCACGCCCGCCACCTGTGCAGTACATCGGGATACGGCTGCCGATAGGCATATGGATCGGGATAAATTTCGGTGCGACGAAACGTGACACGTAAACCATGTCCAGTCCGTCGGGCTCGGTCAGGTTGACCGTCTCGCCGGTGATCTGGTTGAGCTCGGCCAAGTAGGGGTTTGCCACATCTACCAATATATCGGCGGCCAGATAGTTGTAGCCGATCTCCATAACTTTGGGCGTTAACTGGAAGCGCCGGCTTTGCGGGTGTTTGCGTACATACCCGAGTTCTTCAAGGGTATGCACCATGCGTTGGGCCGAGCTTTTGCTGATGCCTGCCACCAACGCTATATCTGCCAGGGTCATGGTGCGCCGCGCCGCGCCGAAACCGCGAAGTACGGCCAGGCCCTTTTCCAGTGACTGGTTGAAAAGAGGGTTGTTGTTATCGCTCATGGCGCATCCTTGGCTTGTTTCAGGCCTATAAGTATCGATATGCGATACTTATAAATCTCTTTACGATTTAAGTAAATTGGTTATAGTCGATGGCGGCATTTTGCACCAGAGGCTGCAGGGGTTGTTGAGTGCCGTATCGCAACAATAAAAGCGACCACAGGGAGATTCGCTATGCACAAACCTTTTCAAGTGCTGACGCTGGTATGCGCAATGGCTGCCGGGTTGATTGGATCAGCCAGCGCTGTTGCAGAGCCTGTCTATAAGGTCGGGGCGACAGCAACGGGCATCCCGTTCACCTTCCTCGATATCAAGAGCGGGAAAATCCAGGGCATGATGGTCGATGCGGCCGAGGCGGTGGGCAAGGCTGGCGGGTTCGACACCGAGATCCAGCAAACCACCTTTGCGGCTCTGATCCCTTCGTTGACCACCAACAAGATCGACCTGATTTCCGCCGCCATGCTCAAAACCCCAGAGCGTGAAAAGGTTGTGCAGTATTCCGATCCGATTTTCAGCTACGGCGAAGGCCTGATCGTCAAATCTGACGACCCTAAAGAATACAAAACCATGGATGACCTGGCCGGTGAAGTGGTCGGCGCCCAGGTTGGTACGGTCTTTCTCGATGCGCTGAACAAACACGGCGGCTTCAAGGAAGTGCGCAGCTACGACTCCATTCCTGACCTGATGCGGGACCTCAAGCTGGGCCGTATCAAGGCGGCATTCGGTGATCGCCCGATCATCGCCTACCAGTTGGCCCAGGGTAAAAACCCGGACGTAAAACTGTCGAGCACCTATGTGCCGGTGGTGATGGGCGACGTATGCCTGGTGATGCGCCAGGGCGATGCCGAGAAGCTGGCGCAGGTCAACAAGGGCATTGCCGCCATCAAGGCCGACGGCTCGCTGCAACGCATCATCGAGAAGTGGCAACTGAACTGATGATCCTGTGGCCCCCGTGTTGCGGCGGGTCACTTCTTGTAGCGGTGCGCAGGTAGTTTATGTTTCTCCAGGACGCGTTGGACTTTCTTCCAATTCTGCTCAAAGGCGCAGTGGTCACTGTGCAGGTCACTGCAGGTTCGTTCCTGCTCAGTTCAGTGATTGGCTTGCTGTTTGCGCTGATGATGGTTTCCAAGATTCGCGCCATCGCCTTGTTCGCCATCGGCGTGGTCAATGTGATTCGCGGGCTGCCGATCATCGTGCAGCTGTTTTATATCTATTTTGTGTTGCCCGACTTCGGTATCCAGCTCAGTGCCATGCAGGCTGGCGTGATCGGTCTGGGCATTGCCTATTCGGCCTATCAGGCCGAGAACTTCCGCGCGGGGATCCAGGCCATCGACCTGGGCCAGATCGAAGCCGCCGAGTCGTTTGGCATGCGCGGTCTGCTGATCATGCGCCGGATTGTGCTGCCCCAGGCATTTCGCATTGCCTTGCCGCCCTATGGCAACACGCTGGTGATGATGCTCAAGGACTCCTCGCTGGTGTCGACCATCACCGTGGCGGAAATGACCCGCCAAGGGCAACTGATTGCGTCTTCGACCTTTGAAAACATGACGGTCTACACCCTGGTTGCGTTGCTCTATCTGTCGATGAGCTTGCCGCTGTCCTATGGCTTGCGTCGTCTGGAAGGCCGCTTTGCGCTGCGGAGGCGTACATGAAAGCACCCTCGAAATTGATCTTGCCACCTTCCCTCTGGTCCGCTACGGCGCGCCCCGCGGCTCTGACCCAGGCACTGGCGGAAAACAAGCGGGTGGACGTGGCGATTGTCGGTGCCGGGTACACGGGGCTGGTGACTGCACTGCGCCTGGCAGAGTCGGGTGTCAGTGTCTGTGTGCTGGATGCGGGTGAGCCGGGTTGGGGCGCTTCGGGGCGCAACGGCGGGCAGGTCATCCCCGGCCTCAAATACGACCCCGATCAGTTGCTTGAGCGTTTTGGCGCTGAGCGTGGCGAGAAAATTATCGAAGCCTGCGGCGGTGCCGCAGATGAAGTGTTTTCGCTGATTCGCGAATACGGCATTGCGTGTGATGCCACGCGCAAGGGCTGGATTCAGCCGGCCTTTTCCAGCGCGACGATGAAGACTCTGGAGGGTCGTGCCCGCCAGTGGCAACAGCGCGGTGTAGCCGCCGAGTTGCTGGACAGTGACACCGTATGCCAGCGCATCGGTACGCACAATTACGTGGGTGGCTGGGTTGACCCGCGGGCTGGCAGTTTGCATCCGCTTAACTATGCTCGCGGCCTGGCCAGGTCGGCACTGGGGCGTGGCGTGATGATTCACAGCGATAGCCAGGTGACGGACTTGCGCCGCATCGGCACGCAGTGGCAACTGACCACCGCACAAGGTCATAGCGTGACGGCCGAGCGTGTGGTGCTGGCTACCAATGGCTATACCGATGGCTTGTGGCCAGGGCTGCGGCAAACCGTGCTGGCGGCCAACAGTTTCCTGATTGCCACCCGACCACTGTCGCCGGAGCTGCGCAAAACCATTTTGCCGGGCGGGGAAGTGTGCTCCGATGCGCGGCGCCTGCTGCTGTACTTCAAGCAGGATGCCCAGGGGCGTGTACTGCTGGGTGGGCGCGGGCCGTTTGCCGAACCGCGGCGTGCCGAAGACTGGGCACACCTTGAACGCTCATTGATCAGCGTGTTTCCGCAGTTGGCAGGCGTGGCGATCGAATACCGCTGGAGCGGGCGTGTGGCGCTCAATCATAGTGTGTTGCCACAGTTGCATGAGCCGCAGCCAGGCCTGTCGATCCTGATGGGCTACAACGGCCGCGGCATTGCGATGGCGACAACCTTGGGCAAGCATCTGGCGGCGCGAGTTTCGGGGGCCAGCAATGACTTCCCGTTCCCTGTCACGCCGATGCGCAGAATTCCCTTCCACAGCTTGCAGCGCCTGTATGTGGCGGCGGGTATCAGTTACTACCGGTTGCTGGATGCCCTGAACGGGTAAAAGCAGGGGCAAGCGTCAACAGCCTTGGCGCTTGCCGCTGATCTTCAATCCGCCTTGATCGTTGATACATCATCGGCCCTGACCTTTATGTGCTTGCCTGCTATATCGACGAACTCATAGAAGCCATCCTTGTTGGTGGTAGTGGGCAGGTCCTTGGTCAGGTATTGCGTGCCGTTTTGCAGGGTCACAACGCTCGGGGTCGCGCAGCCTGCCAGGCCCAGCAAGGCCACTATCAGCAGGGGTAAACCGGTAACCTTGATCTTCATGCATGTACCTTGAGCTGTTCGCAAGTTGGAGATGGGTCGCGCCGAGGTTGTTCGAGCAGCCAGCGCTGGAAAGTCAGTGTGGCATCTGACAGCGTTTTTTGCCGAGAGTGCGCCGGATGATCGGCATTTGTGCTGAAAAATTCAACCGCGCCGCCACCGCGCCGTGATCCCGGTGCGGGTGGATCAGATCAGGTCGGGCACGCCCTGGAGCCATTATTGAGGTCCTGTTTGTCGACGCGACTGAGCAGGCTGGCCTTGCCGTCTTTCCAGGTCAGGGTCAACACATACAACGAGTCAAAGTCGCCACCGGACCAGTCTTCGGTCAACGAGGTCTTCTTGCCCAGCGCCTGACTGGCGACGCTATTGATCAGTTCCGGCAAGTAGCCATGGGACCAGGCGGTGTAGATCGTTGAGCTGTGATACTGGTCGTCGGTCAGCTCTTTGGCCAGTTGGCGGGTATCGTTGGCCGAATACTCCAGATTGATCGGCAAGCCCAGTTTGATGGCGCTCGGGTTGATGGTCATCAACGGCCGTACGTAGCTGTAGGCATCATCATTGGCGCCTTCTTCAACCTGGCGCGAAGGGTTGGCTGCAAACACGTAGTCAGCCTTGCCATAGCGCTGAGGCAACAGGGTGGCCAGGTCAATCGCGCGGTTCAGTCCCTGGCAGGTGAGCTGGCCGAGGCCATCGGCGGGTTTTTCCGCATGGCGTAAAAACACCAGGGTTTGCACACCGTCTACCGGCTGGGCAAAGACGTCATCCGCATGTACCGCCAGCGCAACAGCGCCGGCAATCAGTAACAGCGGGATAGCCGCCAATGCATAGGGCTTGAGTCGAGGTTTAATCCAAACAGACTGGGTCATGGGATTCTTCTGCATACATCTGTTAAGGCTGACTGGCCTGGCACAGTGGGCATGGCAGCCCCTGTGTTGATCCTTGTCATTACTGCAAACCTGAGCCTCTTATCCTTGGCAGAAGCGTTTATTAGATGCCTTTTTCACAATTGGTTCGATTTTACCTGCGCTAGATCGGTAATTGTCCTGCAGGGTGAATGCTATGGTGGCTTTTTTGTATGACAAAATCGTTCACTCTTTAGTCTGGTATTCCTACAGAGGCTTGCGCCATGCTTCCAGCGCCACTGCGAAAACCGAGCAATCCCGTGCATCTTCGAGTACGTGCCTGGCGCGGCCGGGTAGGGCTGGCCATGGTGGCGAGCCTGTCGGTGCTGGCGGGCATGACGGACGCCATCGGCTTTTTGGCCACCGGTGATTTTGTCTCATTTATGAGCGGCAATACCACGCGTCTGGCGGTGGCCGTCGGTGACGGTGACCTGCAGATGGCGGTGCGCCTGCTGCTTGCGGTACTGGCGTTTATTGTCGGTAACGCCCTGGGGGTATTGCTGGGGCGCTGGGGCGGACGGCGCGCTTTACCCTTGATGCTGGTGATTGCGGGGTTGTTGTGTGCAGCAGCTTTGCTGCCGTTTGCCAGCCAGGTGCCGGCGTTGCTGGCAGCCATCGTGGCAATGGGCATGCTCAATGCTGCGGTGGAGCAGGTCAATGGCCTGCCGGTGGGCCTGACCTACGTGACCGGGGCATTGTCGCGTTTTGGTCGCGGGCTGGGCCGCTGGCTGCTGGGTGAGCGGCGCAGTGGCTGGCGCGTGCAACTGGTGCCCTGGACCGGGATGTTGCTGGGTGCAGTGCTGGGTGCCTTGCTGGAGGCGCAGTTCGGCCTCCAGGCCCTGCTGTTCAGCGCCGGTTTTGCGGCTGTTTTGGGCGTGTTGTCGTTGCGCATACCTCGTCGTTGGCAACGGGATTACATGCCGCGTTAATCCCTCGTTTTGCTTGACCCGGGCTGCGCGTAAACTGGCGCAGCCCGGCTGCATGCCCAGCCCTACGAACAGGAGTCGTTGTGTCCAAGTCAGTCGATGACAATTCATCCCTTGCGCCATTTTCCATCGAAAGCCCGGCACCGCTATATGCCCGGGTCAAACAGGCCATAACGCAAAAAATCCGTTCAGGGGCCTGGCTGCCCAATGCCAAGTTGCCGTCTGAGAGTGAACTGCTTGCCCAGCTGGGGGTGAGTCGCATGACCATCAATCGCGCATTGCGTGAGCTGACCATCGAAGGGCTGCTGGTGCGCATGCAAGGGGTGGGCACCTTCGTCGCCGTGCCCAAGGGCAGTGCGGCGTTGTTCGAGATTCGCAATATCGCCCAGGAAATCGCTGATCGTGGCCATGTGCACCGCTGCGAAGTGATTGTGCTCGAAGAGGTCCCGGCCAAGACCACGCCGGTGTTGCCCTTTGCCCTGGACGGGGTCAAACGCTTATTCCACTCTCTGATGGTGCACTACGAAAACGAGGTGCCGGTGCAGATCGAGGAGCGCTATATCAATGCCGAGATCGCCCCTGAGTACCTGCAACAGGACTTCACCCGCACCACAACCTATGCCTACCTGATGAACCTGGCGCCACTGACCGGCGGCGAACATGAGGTGGAGGCGATTCATGCTACTTCCGCGCAATGCCGCCTGTTGAACGTAAAGCGCAACGAGCCATGCCTGCTGATTCGCCGCCGGACCTGGGCTGCACAGGGGTTGGTGGGGTGTGCCCGGCTGGTCTATCCGGGTTCGCGCTATCGCCTGCAAGGGCAGTGCGGTAACTGAGTACTCGCGGGTGGCCCCGTGTTACTCGCGTTACTTTTGGTGCGTTTTTGTTACCTTCCCGCCTGTTTATGCCCAAAGTTGCGGCAGTTTTTTGCATTTTTTCTGTGCGCTCATATTCCGTATTAAAAAGTTCTTAATTTTTAACTATCTGATTTAAATAGCTATTTATCTTGGTTTTGTACGTTCCTGGTTGATCTCGTTCAGGTGTTGGCCCTTCACTTGCATTCACTTGTACATACAGGTTGGTATAAGTGTGCACCTTTGTGCCGCTTGAGCATTTGAGGATGTGAAAATGAACGACAGTCCGTTTACCCGACAACTGCAAGGTGTGCGTGTGCTGGATGTCAGCCGCGTGCTGGCCGGGCCGCATTGCACCGCGATGCTGGCTGATCTGGGGGCCGACGTCATCAAGTTCGAAGTGCCCGAGGAGGGCGATGACGCCCGCCATCTGGGCCCGTTTCTGGACGGCGAAAGTGTCTACTTCGGGCTGATCAATCGCGGCAAACGCAGCGTTGAAATCGATTTTAAAAACCCGGCCGACCGCCAGCGTTTCTACGAACTGGTGGCCGATGCCGATGTCGTGGTCGAGAACTTCCGCCCCGGTGTCACTCAACGCCTGGGCATCGATTTCGACACCCTCAAGCAGCACAACCCGCGGCTGATCTACGCCAGCATCTCCGGTTTCGGCCAGCAAGGCCCGCTGTCCAGTCGCCCGGCTTATGACATCGTCGCGCAGGCCATGTCCGGGCTGATGAGCGTTACCGGTTTCGCCGCTACCGGGCCGACCCGCAGCGGCGAGGCCATCGGCGATCTGTGTGCCGGGGTGTATGCAGCCTGGGCAATCAGCTCGGCGCTGTTTGCCCGCGAGCGGCATGCCCCGGGGGCCCAGTACATCGATGTGGCCATGTTCGACGTGTTGTTCAGCCTGCAGATGACCGGTCTGTCCAACCTGTATGCAAACGGTGTGGCGCCGGGGCTGGTGGGTAACCGGCATCCGGTATCGACGCCGTTTGATAGCTATCGCGCGGCAGACGGTCAGGTGGTGATTGCAGTGGCCAGCAATCGCTTGTTCGAGCGCCTGTGCCAATGCATGGGCCAGCCGGAGCTGGCCACCGATGCGCGCTTTGTCAACGATACCCAGCGCACCCTGAATGAGCCGGCGTTACGCGCTGTTATCGAGGCCTGGACCACACAGCACAAGGTTGAACAGTTATGCGACGGCCTGCTCGATGCCGGAGTGCCGTCTTCACCGGTGTGGGATCTGGCCCAGGCTGCGGGCAGTGAACATGCCCGTGTACGCCAGTTGCAGTTCCAGCCCGAGGGCAGCGTATTGCCGCTGGTGCCGCAACCGGTGTTCTTCAATGGCCGTAAACCCCACGCCATCACCATTGCCCCCCGATTGGGCGCAGACAACGCCGCATTTGGCTTGAACAAAGCAGGAGAGAAAGCATGAACTTTGAAATGAGCGCAGAAGAATTGGCCGTAGTTGAAAGTGCCGAGCAAGTGGCGCGTGAGGTAATTCAGCCGCTGGCCCAGCACTACGATGAAACCGAAACTTTTTGCCTGGCCAGCATCCGGGCGTTGAGCGATCTGGGTTGCATGGGCGTCAACCTGCCAGAGCAATATGGCGGCCTGGGCATTGGCAGCCTGGCGATGAGCCGCGTGGTGGAAGCAGTAGCGGGTGCCTGTGCCTCTACCGCTTCGGCCATGACTGCGCATTTTCTGGCCACGGACTCGATCCTGCTGGGCGGCACCGAGGAACAGAAACATGAGTGGCTGCCACGGGCAGCCAGCGGCGAATTGCTCGGTGCCTTTGCCCTGACCGAGCCTGCGGCGGGTTCCAACCCGGCGGATATGCGCAGCCGCGCCGTACGTGAAGAAGGTGGTTGGCGGGTGCGCGGCAACAAGCACTACATCACCAATGCCAGGGAAGCCGATTTTATTGTGCTCTACGTCAAGACCGACGCAGATGCAGGTCACAAGGGCATCAGTGCCTTTATGGTGCCCCGGGGCACGGCGGGCATCAGCTTCTCCAGTCCGGAAAAAACCATGGGCCTGCGTGGCAGTACCATCTATGAACTGGCGCTGGACTGCTGGCTGCCCGAATCGGCACTGCTCGGCGTAGAAGGCCAGGGGTTCAACACGGCCATGGCGGTGCTGGACCGTGGGCGGGTGGAAGTGGCAGCCATGTCGCTGGGGATTGCCAATGCCGCCCTGCAAGCCAGCCTGAGCTGGGTGCGTGAACGGCAGATCGGGCCCAAACCGCTGGCCGCTTATCAGGGCACGCAATGGCGCCTGGCTGATATGTATGCGCAGCTCGAAAGCGCGCGCATGCTGACCATGAAAGCTGCTGCCCGGCGTGACAGCGGCGAGCGTTTCAGCCTCGACTCGGCCACCGCCAAACTGGTCGCTGCCGAATGCGCCGGGTTTATCACCGATGCTGCACTGCAACTGCACGGTGGCTATGGCTACAGCCGGGATTTGCCGCTGGAGCGCTATGTTCGTGATGCACGGATCTTGCGGATTTTTGAAGGCACCTCCGAGGTACAAAAAATCATTATCTCCCGTGCCCTGCTCGACGCAGCCAGATAATCCGCCGGCCAAGGATTGGAAAAGTCTTTCCCAAAACAACACGGCGCACACCGGGTGCCAGCCTGAAGGAACTGCTTATGTCCACGCTCAACCAAGATTCACCGCGGGCCTCGCTGGTCGAACAGCGCTCTATCGATTACATCCCTGAGTCAGAGCGCCATGGGCGTCTGTTCAGCCAGTTCACCTTGTGGTTCGGGGCCAACCTGCAAGTCACTGCGATTGTCACCGGAGCCCTGGCCGTGGTGCTGGGAGGGGACGTGTTCTGGTCGCTGATCGGCCTGCTGATCGGGCAAGTGCTGGGCGGCACCATCATGGCGTTGCATGCGGCGCAGGGGCCCAAGCTGGGCCTGCCGCAGATGATCTCCAGCCGGGTGCAATTCGGCGTCTATGGCGCCGTGATCCCGATTGTGCTGGTGTGCCTGATGTATGTCGGTTTCTCGGCCAGCGGCTCGGTGCTGGCCGGGCAGGCCGTGGGGCAACTGGTGGGGGTGAGTGACTCGTGGGGCATCCTGATTTTTGCTGCCCTGATCGTGCTGCTGACCATTCTGGGCTATCGCACCATTCACATGATCGGCCGTGTGGCGAGCGTGGTCGGCGTGCTGGCGTTTTTCTACCTGTTCTACACCCTGATTGCTCAGAATGACATTGGCCTGTTGCTGAGCAATAAACACTTTTCCCTGAGCAGTTTTCTGTTGGCGATATCGTTGTCAGCCTCCTGGCAGATCGCGTTCGGGCCTTATGTAGCGGACTATTCACGCTACTTGCCAGCCAGTACCTCGTCGCTGAAAACTTTTCTGGCAGTGGGGCTGGGCTCTGTCGTCGGCTCGCAAATATCGATGGTTTTCGGTGTGTTTGTGGCTGCCCTGGCCGGCAGCCAGTTTGCCGGGCATGAGGTGGCCTACATCGTCGGCATGGGGGCGAGCGGGGCGATGGCGGCGCTGCTGTATTTTTGCGTGGTGTTCGGCAAGGTGACCATCACTACGCTCAATGCCTACGGCAGTTTCATGTCCCTGGCCACCATCGTCAGCGGCTTTCGCGGCAACCATGAAATCTCCAAGACCTTACGCCTGTTTTACATCCTGCTGATGGTAGGTTTTGCCACTGCTCTGGCCTTGCTTGGGCAGCATTCGTTCCTCAAGGATTTTTCGGCGTTTATTCTGTTTTTACTGGCTTTTTTTACGCCGTGGAGCGCGATCAACCTGGTGGACTTTTACCTCATCAGTAAAGAGCGCTATGACGTACCGGCGCTGTCTAACCCGAATGGCCGATACGGGCGCTGGAACCTGCGCGGTATTCTGGTCTACGCCTTCGGAGTGGTGGTGCAGTTGCCGTTTATCGCCACCAGCTTTTACACCGGGCCTCTGGTGGAACACCTGGGGGGGACTGATATTTCCTGGATCATCGGCCTGACGCTGCCAGCGCTGGTGTACTACTTCGTGGCACGCAACTCGGGGCAGTCGGTGCCGGATCAACTGATTTTGCCTGTTGAGCCCGCGACGGTTTAAGAGGTTTCCAATCAAGTAGCCATAGAGGGAGCAACAATGAAGGTGCTGGCCTGTATCAAACGAGTGGTCGATTACAACGTTAAAGTGCGCGTCAAAGCGGACAACTCCGGCGTTGACCTCGCCAACGTCAAGATGTCGATGAACCCCTTCTGCGAAATCGCCGTGGAAGAAGCCGTACGCCT
>NZ_UYJA01000007.1 GCF_900618535.1 Pseudomonas bubulae
TGAGTTCCCTAAAGGGCCGTCGAAGACTACGACGTTGATAGGTTGGGTGTGTAAGCGCTGTGAGGCGTTGAGCTAACCAATACTAATTGCCCGTGAGGCTTGACCATATAACACCCAAGCAATTTGCGCCCTTGAACACAAGAGCATGCAAGTTGCGGTGTGTGAAGACGATACAGACCGAAAGTTTGCGGTTCACAAAACACCACATCTATTACATACCCATTCGCTGGAGCGTGAACCGAAAGGTAAACGACCTGGCTACCGAATTTCTTGACGACCATAGAGCATTGGAACCACCTGATCCCATCCCGAACTCAGTAGTGAAACGATGCATCGCCGATGGTAGTGTGGGGTTTCCCCATGTGAGAGTAGGTCATCGTCAAGATTAAATTCCAAACCCCCTGTCTGCTAACGCAGACAGGGGGTTTGTTTTTGTGCGCAGAAAAACAGCCGCAGCTTCAAGCCTCCATTGCCGAGCAATGTTAAGGTTCGCCTTTGGATTTCGCTTTCTCCTAAGGATGCCGTCATGTCGGTTGCTACGCCTCTCAATGCGGGTTTTATGGTGGTTCATGGCAACCGCCTCGATGAGTTACGCAGCCTGGTTGTCAGCTGGATGCGCCTTTACCCGCTGGCTCCTCTGGAGAACGAAATTGCTCTGGTGCAGAGTAACGGCATCGCCCAATGGTTAAAGCTGGCTCTTGCCGAAGATGCCCGCGACGACGACCTCGGCGGCTGCGGTATTGCTGCAGCCGTGGACGTGCAGTTGCCCGGCAGTTTTTTGTGGCAGCTCTATCGGCTGGTACTGGGCAGTGAAGAAATCCCCGCCAAGTCATTGCTCGATAAAGCCCCGCTGACCTGGCGTCTGATGCGCCTGCTGCCTGCCCTTATCGATCAGCCGCACTTCGAACCCCTGCAGCGCTTCCTGACTCACGACACCGATCTGCGCAAGCGCTATCAGCTGTCTGAGCGTCTTGCCGACCTGTTCGACCAATATCAGGTATATCGCGCCGACTGGCTTGAGGACTGGGCCGCAGGTCGCCATCAATTGCGTAACGCCCGGGGCGAAAGCCCGGCCCTGAGCCCGGCTAACTGCTGGCAGGCTGAGTTGTGGCGTGCGCTTCTGCTCGATGTAGGTGAAGAGGGCATGTCACAGAGCCGTGCCGGCGTTCATCAGCGTTTTATGGACAAGATCAACAGCCTCGAGCAAGCCCCGCCCGGCTTGCCCGCGCGGGTGATCGTTTTTGGCATCTCGTCACTGCCTGCTCAGGCACTTGAAGCCCTGGCCGGGCTCGCCCGCTTCAGCCAGGTATTGTTGTGTGTGCACAACCCTTGCCGCCATCATTGGTCTGACATCGTTGCCGATAAAGATCTGCTGCGTCATCAGTACAAACGTCAGGCCCGCAAAAGCGGCATGCCTACAGCACTTGATCTGGATACCCTGCATCAGCATGCCCATCCCTTGCTGGCTGCCTGGGGTAAACAAGGCCGTGACTATATCAACCTGCTCGACAGCTACGACGAGCCCAACAGTTATCGCGCAGCTTTTCGCGATGGCCGTATCGACCTGTTCAGCGAAGTTGAACCGCTTAACCTGCTCAACCAGTTGCAGGACGATATTCTTGAGCTGCGCCCGCTCAACGAAACCCGGGAGCTATGGCCCGCCATCGGTCTGGCACAGGATCGCTCAATACGCTTCCATGTTGCGCATAGTGCGCAACGTGAAGTCGAGATCCTGCACGACCAGTTGCTCGCACGTTTCAGCGAGAACCCTCAGTTGCAGCCACGTGATGTGATTGTGATGGTGCCGGATGTGGACAGTTACGCGCCGCATATCCGTGCTGTTTTTGGGCAAATCGAACGTGATGATCGGCGCTTTATTCCCTACACCCTGGCCGACCAGGGGCAGCGTGGTCGTGATCCATTGCTGATCGCTCTCGAACACTTGCTTAAATTGCCTGACAGCCGTTTCCCCGTCAGTGAAATCCTGGATTTGCTCGACGTGCCATCACTGCGCGCCCGCTTCAAGGTGCAAGAGCGCGACTTGCCAACCTTGCATCGCTGGATTGAAGGCGCTGGCATTCGCTGGGGGTTGAATGCGCAGCAGCGTGCCGGTCTTGGTTTGCCCGAGCAACTGGAGCAAAACAGTTGGCGTTTTGGTTTGCGCCGCATGTTGCTCGGATATGCCGTAGGCAGTGGTGAGGCCTGCGACGGTATTGAGCCCTACGATGAGATCGGGGGGCTGGATGCCGTACTGATCGGCCCGCTGGTAGCTTTGCTCGATGCGTTGGAAATCGCTCATCAGGAGCTCTCGCAACCGGCATTGCCGCAGCTCTGGGGCGAGCGCCTGCAGGCTTTGGTGCAGCTGTTTTTCCAGGCCGAAACAGAGCACGACGACTACCTGTTGGCCCAGCTTGAAGAGCTGCGCGAAACCTGGCTCGAAACCTGTGAACTGGTTGGTCTGCAGGATGAGTTACCGCTGACCGTAGTACGCGAGGCCTGGCTTACCGGGCTTGACCAGGGCAAGTTGTCACAACGTTTCCTGGCCGGGGCGGTCAACTTCTGCACCCTGATGCCGATGCGGGCCATCCCCTTCAAGCTGGTATGCCTGCTGGGCATGAACGACGGCGACTACCCGCGAGCCCAGCCGCCGCTGGACTTCGATCTGATGGGCAGCGATTACCGCCCGGGCGATCGTTCGCGCCGCGAAGATGACCGTTACCTGCTTCTTGAAGCGCTGCTTTCGGCTCGTGATCAGCTTTATATCAGCTGGGTAGGGCGCAGTATTCGCGACAACAGCGAGCGTCCGGCCTGTGTCCTGATTGGCCAGCTGCGTGACCACCTTGCCAGTGGTTGGCATCTGCAAGGGGGCGGCGACCTGCTTGAGGCCATGACCCAAGAGCACCCACTGCAACCCTTTAGCACTCGTTACTTTCATGAAGGCAACCCTAACCTGTTCAGCTATGCGCGTGAATGGCAGCGCTTGCATGCGCCACAACCGGAGCCCGTTGGCCCCGGCACGCTTGGCGCGCATATCCAGGAAGAACCACTGAACCTGACGCAGTTACAGGATTTTTTGCGAAACCCAGTGCGCCACTTCTTTAGTCAGCGCCTGAAAGTATTCTTTGAGGCAGCGGAAGTACCTTTGGCCGATGAAGAACCTTTCGTACTCGACGCATTGCAGCGCTACACCTTGAGCGACAGCCTGCTTGAAGCTGCACTGGCGCAGCCGGATCAACTGGAAAGCGCCTTGCATACTCGTGCCCAGCGCCTGCAAGGCAGCGGCTTGCTGCCCATGGCCGGGTTTGGAGAGTGCCTGCAACACGAATTAATCGAGCCATTACCAGATGTACTACAGCGCTATCAGCAACTGCTGGCTCTTTGGCCTACACCGCTAAACAGCGCGTTGCCTGTCAGTTTTGAGGATCAAGGTCTGACGCTGGAAGGCTGGCTCGGCAATCTGCATCAGCGTAGCGACAAGGGCTTACTGTCTGTAACCACTATTCCTAATAGCATTGGTGCGATCAAAACCCGGAAATGGCACCGTTTGACCCGGCCATGGGTAAACCATCTGGCAGCCTGCGCCTGTGGCCTGCAGATGACGACCGCCCTGGTGGCCAGTGATGACACCTTGCTGCTCGAACCTCTGGACACCAGGCAGGCCCGGGAGATTCTTGGCAACTTGCTCACTGCCTGGAAAGTCGGGATGAGCCACCCGCTGCCTCTCGCGGTAAAAACTGCTTTTGCCTGGCTGGCCCAGACAGATCCGGCCAAGGCCGATGCGGCGGCGCAAAAAGCCTATGAGGGTGATGGCCAAACCAGTGACGGCGAGCGCCGTGAAAGCGCCGCCCTGGCCCGGCAGTTTCCTGACTATGCGGCCTTGATGGCTGGCGACGAATTCGAAGAGTGGTGCGATGCCCTCTATCGACCCCTTTTTGATGCGCCCTGGCGCTCATTAAACAGCGAGGCATCCCGCTAATGAGCGAGCAAAAATTACCGCTGGCCCTGGCATTTCCCCTGCGCGGTAGCCAATTGATCGAGGCCAGTGCAGGCACCGGTAAAACCTTCACGATCTCGGCACTCTACCTGCGCCTGATTTTGGGGCATGGCGGCGTAGAATCGGGTTTTGGCCGTGAGCTATTACCACCGCAAATTCTCGTGGTGACCTTTACTGATGCTGCCACCAAAGAACTGCGCGACCGCATCCGTACCCGCCTGGCAGAAGCCGCACGCTATTTTCGTGGCGAGATCGACGCGCCGGATGCCTTGGTCGAAGAACTGCGTGACCAGTTTGCTCCCGAGCAGTGGGCTGCTTGCGCCGGGCGTCTGGATATCG
Organism: Pseudomonas bubulae; assembly: GCF_900618535.1. GTDB lineage: Bacteria > Pseudomonadota > Gammaproteobacteria > Pseudomonadales > Pseudomonadaceae > Aquipseudomonas > Aquipseudomonas bubulae. The sequence goes on from NZ_UYJA01000007.1 coordinate 4,334, forward strand.
CCGCCCAATGGATGGACGAGGCTGCGGTCTCGACCATTCACGGTTGGTGCCAGCGCATGTTGCGCGAGCACGCTTTCGATAGCGGCAGCCTGTTTACCCAGACCCTGGAAACCGATCACAGCGACTTGCTGGGCGAAGTGCTGCGCGATTACTGGCGGCTGTTTTGCTACCCCATGCACGGCGACGCGCTGAACTGGGTGCGTGCCAACTGGAGCGGCCCCGCCGCCTTGATGCCGCGCGTGCGAGCGTTGTTTGGTAGCTCGCGCCAGCCAGCCAACGCTGAACAAACGCCTGCACAAATGATCGAAGCCTGCTTGCTGGAGCGCCGCCAGGCATTGGTGCAGCTTAAAGCCCCCTGGTTGCAATGGGCTCAAGAGCTGCGTGAGATCTGCCTGCAGGGCGTGGCCAGCAAAACGGTCGACGGTCGTAAAATGCAGGCCCGTTATTTTGAACCCTGGTTTGAAAAGCTCAGCGCCTGGGCGGCTGACGAAGATCAGGAACAGCTTGATCTGGGTACCGGCTTCACGCGTCTGACTCCCGACGGTATGGCCGAAGCCTGGAAAGGCGTTGCCCCGCAGCATCCGGGCCTGGATGCCATGCCCGGCCTCAAGGCCGCGCTCGATGCCTTGCCGAGCCCGGACGCCGCCGTGCTGCAGCATGCGGCGCACTGGGTGAGTGTGCGTTTTGAAGAAGAAAAACGCCGCCGTGCCGAAATGGGTTTCGACGATATGCTACTGCGCCTGGACTCGGCATTGCAGGCCGATGGCGGTGATCGCCTGGCGACCCTGATTCGTGAACAGTTCCCCGTGGCGCTGATCGATGAGTTCCAGGACACCGACCCCGTGCAGTACCGTATCTTCGAGACCATCTACCGGATTGAAGACAATTGCCCAGACACCGGGCTGTTTTTGATTGGCGACCCGAAACAGGCTATCTATGCCTTTCGCGGGGCGGATATCTACACCTACTTGCGCGCACGTCAGGCGACTGCAGGGCGCTTGCACACGCTGGATACCAACTTCCGCTCCAGTCACGCCATGGTCAAGGCCGTCAATCATGTCTTTGAGCGGGCGGAGCTGCGCGATAGCGGACGTGGGGCATTTTTGTTCCGCGAGGGTTCAGAAAACCCCGTGCCCTTTGTTTCGGTTAAATCCCAGGGGCGTAAGGAAGTCCTGCAGCTTGATGGCCAGCCTGTCAGCGCCCTGACGCTCTGGCAATTGCCCTCCGAGCAACCGCTGTCGGGTGCTGTGTATCGTCAGTATCTGGCGGCCGCCTGTGCCAGCCAGATTGTCGAGCTGCTTAATGGTGGCCAGCAAGGGCGCTGCGGTTTTATCAAGGACGGCGAAGCGCTGCGTGGCGTATTACCTGCCGACATCGCGATTCTCGTGCGTGACGGCAAGGAAGCTCAGGCCGTGCGGAGAGAATTATCGAGCCGTGGTGTGCGAAGCGTTTACCTGTCGGATAAGGATTCGGTGTACGCCGCGCAGGAAGCACATGATGTGCTGGCCTGGCTCAAGGCCTGCGCCGAGCCTGACGTCGAGCGCCCACTGCGTGCCGCATTGGCCTGTATCACCCTGGACTTGCCGCTGGTTGAGCTGGAGCGTCTGAACCAGGACGAACTGGCCTGGGAAAGACGTGTTATGCAGTTCCGCGGTTACCGCGAAACCTGGCGCAAGCAAGGGGTACTCGCCATGTTGCGTCGTCTGCTGCATGACTTTGAACTGCCCCAGGCCCTGATTGCCCGCCCCGATGGCGAGCGCGTTCTGACCAACGTCTTGCACTTGTCCGAATTGTTGCAGCAAGCCGCAGCCGAGCTGGACGGTGAGCAGGCGCTTATCCGTCATCTGGCCGAGCACCTGGCCTTGTCCGGCCAGGCGGGTGAAGAACAGATCCTGCGCCTGGAAAGTGACGAGCAACTGGTCAAGGTGGTGACTATCCACAAGTCCAAGGGGCTGGAGTACCCGTTGGTGTTTTTGCCGTTTATCTGCTCCGCAAAACCGGTGGATGGCAGTCGTCTGCCGCTGCACTTCCACGATGCTGCGGGCAACGCCCAGGTCAGTTTGAAACCGACGCCAGAGCTGATTGCCCAGGCCGATGACGAGCGTCTGGCCGAAGACCTGCGCTTGCTGTACGTAGCCCTGACCCGTGCCCGGCATGCGTGTTGGCTGGGGGTTGCCGACCTCAAGCGCGGCAATAGCAATCGCTCGGTCTTGCACCTCTGCGCCCTGGGTTATTTGCTGGGTGGTGGTGCCATGCTGGCCGAGTCGGCGGGCTTGCAGAGCTGGTTGGCCGAGGTGCAGCAAGGTTGCGACGCCTTGCAGTGCGAACCCGTTCCAGCTGCTGACGCGGCGCATTTTTATCCACCGCTCAACCAGGCAACCTTGCTTGAGCCGCTGATCCCGGGCCGCCGCGCCGCTGAAAACTGGTGGATCGCTTCCTATAGCGCACTGCGCATTGGTGACAGCCTCAGCCCGGCCGAAGCACCTGAAAGTGCCTTGGCGCAAAAGCTCTCGGATGATGAGCGCCTCGACCCTGAGGCACCGCGTGAAGTGTTGCTCAGTGGGGGTGATATTCACCGCTTCCCCCGTGGGCCAAATCCCGGGACTTTTCTCCATGGCCTGCTTGAGTGGGCGGGCAGCGAAGGCTTCAAGGCCGACCCCGAAGCGATCAAGGACGCTGTAGCACGGCGCTGCAACCGGCGTGGCTGGCAAGGCTGGATCGAAACCTTGAGTGACTGGCTGCAGCATCTGCAAGATGAACCGCTGCGTCTGAATAATGGTCAGCCCGCTGTGGTCTTGAGTGAGTTGAGCCAGTACCAGATTGAAATGGAATTCTGGTTTGCCAGCCACAAGGTCGATGTTGTGCAGATGGACACACTGGTGCGTCAGCATACCCACGGTGGCGCCGCGCGGGCGGGGGCCGAGCCGAGCCTGCTCAACGGCATGTTCAAGGGCTTTATCGATCTGACCTTCGAGCACCAGGGGCGTTATTACGTGGCGGACTACAAATCCAACTGGCTGGGTACCGATGATTCGGCCTACACCGAGCAGGCGATGACCGCCTCCATTCTGGACAACCGCTACGACCTGCAATATGTCCTGTATTTGTTGGCTTTGCATCGTCAGCTCAAGGCTCGATTGCCCGGCTATGACTACGACCAGCATATGGGCGGCGCACTGTATCTGTTTTTGCGTGGTACCCGCGCCCAGGGACAGGGCGTGTTTTTCACCCGCCCGCCCAGACTATTGATCGAAAGTCTGGACCTGATGTTCCAGGGCAAACCGCTGCCGAAAACAGCTGAACCGGCGTGGGAACAGGGAGTGTTGTTATGAGTCGTTCGTTTGCCGAACTGTTGCCTACGCCATTGACGGCCGAAAGCCTGGCCCTGCTTCAACCGCTGGGCCGGGCCGAGGATTTGCTGTTGTTACTTGAACGCTGGGTCGAGCGCGGCTGGTTGCGCGCTCTGGATAAGGCCTTCGTCGCGTTCCTGCATGAGCGCGATCCGCAGGGCGACCCCCTGGTGTTGCTGGCGGCGGCCCTGACCAGCCATCAACTGGGCCACGGTCATGTGTGCCTGGATTTGTTTGAAACCCTGAAAGAGCCGGACTTTGCACTTTCTTTACCCCCCGAAGGTGATGTGCAAACCGGCGCCATGCTGCTGCCTTCGCAACTGCTTGAGGCCCTGGACGGCGAGGCCTGGTGCAAGGCCCTGCAAACCAGCCCGCTGGTTGAACACGCGGGCTGGTCGTCTGCGGATGCGGCCAGCCGACCCTTGGTATTGAGTGAGCGGCGTCTGTATTTGCGTCGCTATTGGGCCTATGAACGTCGAATCGACGGTGCCTTGCGCCAACGTCTGGCGATGGCTGAAGCGACACCGGCGGATTTGCCTACGCGCCTTGACGGTTTGTTTGGCAGACCTGCACAGGATGCGCCGATTGACTGGCAAAAACTGGCCTGCGCCCTGGCCACGCGGGGAGCTTTCAGCATTGTCACCGGTGGCCCCGGCACCGGTAAGACCACCACCGTGGTGCGTTTGCTGGCGTTGTTGCAAGCACCGGCGGTAGAGGCGGGCACGCCTTTGCGCATTCGCCTGGCGGCACCGACCGGCAAGGCGGCTGCGCGCCTGACAGAGTCGATCAGCCTGCAAGTCAAATCCCTGGAAGTGGACGACAAGGTCCGGCAAAAAATCCCCAGCGACGTGACCACTGTTCATCGGCTGCTCGGCAGCCGCCCCGGTACGCGGCATTTCCGCCATCATGCGGGCAATCGCCTGCCGCTGGACGTGCTGGTGGTTGATGAGGCGTCGATGATCGATCTGGAAATGATGGCCAATTTGCTCGATGCCCTACCTGCTCATGCGCGGCTGGTGCTGCTGGGTGACAAGGACCAGTTGGCATCGGTTGAAGCCGGTGCCGTGCTGGGTGATTTGTGCCGCGACGCCGAAGCGGGCTGGTATACCCCGCAAACCCGTAACTGGCTGGAGCAGGTCAGCGGCGAAAATCTCAGTGCCAGTGGTTTGCAGCAAGACCTGGACAGTACGCACCCGCTGGCGCAGCAGGTAGTGATGCTGCGCCACTCGCGGCGCTTTGGTGAGGGCAGCGGTATTGGCCAGCTGTCGCGTCTGGTCAACCAGCAACTGCCCCGCGAAGCGCGAGCCTTGCTGGCGGCAGGCAGCCATGCCGACCTCTTTGCGTTGCCCCTCAAGGGTGAGCAGGATCGCGCATTTGAACGTCTGGCGCTGGAAGGGCGGGGGACAGAGGCTAAAGGCTATCGGCACTACCTGGAGGTTTTGCGCGATCAGCGACCAGACACCGAGAGCGGTCTTGAAGACCCGTGTTGGGCGGTATGGGCGGGTAACGTGCTGCAGGCGTTCGAGGCCTTTCAGGTGCTCTGCGCCGTGCGCAAGGGACCGTGGGGCGTGGAGGGCCTGAATGAGCGTATCACCGGCGCCCTGTTTGCCCGCAAGCTGATTGATGGCGACCGGCATTGGTACGAAGGCCGCCCGGTGCTGATGACCCGCAATGATTACGGACTGGGCCTGATGAACGGCGATATTGGCATCGCCCTCACACTTCCCGAGGGTGATGGTCAGGCCCGGCGTCATGTATTGCGGGTGGCTTTCGCGCGTAACGACGGGCAGGGCGGCATCCGTTTTGTACTGCCAAGCCGGCTCAATGATGTCGAGACGGTCTATGCCATGACCGTACATAAATCCCAGGGCTCGGAGTTTTCCCATACGGCGTTGGTGCTGCCCGAAGCGCTCAACCCGGTGTTGACGAAAGAACTGATCTATACCGGTATCACCCGGGCCAAGCACTGGTTCAGTCTGATAGAGCCGCGAGCGGGAGTTTTTGAGGAGGCCGTACAGCGCAAGGTCAAGCGCCTGAGCGGGTTGATGCTGGGGCTGGGATAGCCGAAGTCTTGATCCTGATCGGGGTACTTTTTTATGGGAGCTGGCAAACTTGGGTGATGCCATCGCGAGCAAGCCCGCTCCCACAAGAAATGGCGCGTCCAATGTGACCTGTATCACAGTTAATACGGTTGTCGTGCTATCGTTACGACACTATTCCCATAAAGATCTCAGAGAAATCCCGCATGGATGTGGCTGTCTCATCGACAGAACAGCACTTTGGATGGCGGCTACGGCTGATTTCCTTTTGCCTGTTACTGCTGAGCACTCCTTGTCTGGTTCAGGCTCAAACGCCCATCAACCTGGCGGATCAGCGCGCCAAGGCCGTGACCCAGGTTGTGCTAGGCATCCTCAGTTATGCGCGCTGGCCCACAGAGCCGGCACAACTGCAGTTGTGCGTGATCGGCCCCACCGAATACACCGATGACCTGCTCAAGGGCGCGACCCAGTCTACTGGCCGACCGGTGCAGGTGCGTCGCGTGCTGGCGAGTGACCCCGGCATCGCCAGCAGTTGCAACGCGGTATACCTGGGCAAGCTGAGCGCCGACGAGCGCAGTCGCCTGTTTAGCAGCCTCAACACCAAGGCGGTGCTGAGCATCAGCGAAGACGGTGACCAATGCACCGTGGGTAGCCTGTTTTGCCTGCATGTGCGTGATGAGCAAGTGTCGTTCGAGGTCAACCTCGACTCCGTCGCCCGCAGCGGTGTACGTATTCACCCCAGCGTGTTGCAACTGTCACGCCGTCGGGCGGCGCAGCCATGAGCGGGTTGAATGCGCCGCAACGACGTCGCCGGCTGCGTTCGGTGTTGCGCCGTGGGCATCTTGGCGTGGCACTGGTTGCGGTGACACTGGCCAGCGCCTCCATGACCCTGCTGGGCGTGCTGGCGCTCAAGGTCTATGCCGATCACAACCTGCACCTGATTGCCCGCTCCATCAACTACACCGTGGAAGCGGCCGTGGTGTTTGACGACCCCGGGGCAGCAACCGAGGCCCTGGCCTTGATTGCTTCCACCGAAGCGGTCGCCGAGGCTCAGGTGTATACCGCCGAGGGTGAACTGCTCGCGCAATGGCAGCGTCCGCAAACCGATCTGCTGTCCAGGGTCGAAATGCTGTTGGCCGATGGCTTGCTGCAGCAGCCGATCAGCATGCCGATTTTGCATCAGGGCCAGGAGGTTGGCCGGGTCGTTCTGCGCGGGCATGGCGCCAATATGCTGCGTTTTTTGCTTAGCGGCTTGCTTGGCGTGCTGGTGTGTACCGCGCTCAGTGCCTGGAGTGCGCTGTACCTGTCGCGCCGGCTGCTGGATGGCATTACCGGGCCTTTGCAGCAGCTGGCGCAAGTGGCCCACGCTGCCCGTCGTGAACGTGCGTTCGATCGTCGCGTACCGCCCGCGCATATTGCCGAGCTCGATAGTCTGGGCAACGACTTCAATGCCCTGCTCGACGAGCTGGAGTCATGGCAAAGCCATCTGCAAAACGAAAATGAGGCCCTGGCCCATCAGGCCAGCCACGATTCGCTCACCAACCTGCCTAACCGCGCCTACTTTGAAGCCCGGTTGACGCGCACTCTGCGCTCGCTCAATAAAACGCGGGATAAGGCTGCGGTGCTGTTTCTCGACAGTGACCGCTTCAAGGGCATCAATGATGCCTACGGCCATGCCGCCGGTGATGCGGTGCTGGTAGCGGTAGCAACGCGCATTCGTGCGCAACTGCGTGAAGACGACGTAGTGGCGCGCCTGGGCGGTGACGAATTTGCGATCTTGCTGACTCCGCTGCACAAAATAGAAGATGCCCAGCGCATTGCCGAGAAGATCATTGCCAGCATGCTTGAGGCCATCGAACTGCCGGGGCAGGTGAGCGTCGTGACATCGCTGAGTATCGGCATTGCCGTCTACCCCGAACATGGTGCAAGCGCCCAGGAACTGCTCTGTGCAGCGGACTCGGCGATGTACCAGGCCAAGCGCCTCGCCCGAGGCGGGCAACATGTAGCGGAGTCGGAGCACCCCGCAAACACCGTAAATATCAGGAGCTAACTCAAAAATGCGTGCATTGACCCAGCGTTATCTGCAGTTTTTCAGCGTTGCCTTGTTGTTGGCCACGTTGTCGTTGACCGGTTGCCAGACTCCCCCGCCAAAGGGTCTGACCCCGGCGCAGATTGCGGTCCTCAAGGAACAGGCTTTGAGTTGACCGAGGAGGGCTGGGCATTTGGTCTTTCGGGCAAAGTGCTGTTTGGCAGCGACCTTGAAGTGCTTAACCCACAGAGCCAGGAAATCGTTGAGCGTATCGGCACGGCCTTGCTGGGTGCCGATATCCAGCGGGTGCGGGTGGATGGTCACACCGACTCTTCGGGCAAGGAGTCCTACAACGAGCAACTGTCGGTACGCCGCGCCAACAGCGTGGTCAAGGCCCTGACCAAAGTTGGCATGCGCCCTGAGAATATCCAGGTCCGTGGGTTGGGTAGTCGCGAGCCGGTAGCCAGCAACAACACCCGGGCCGGGCGTACGGAAAACCGCCGTGTGTCGATTGTGGTGATTGCCGACTGATAAGCCGGGTCCGTAGCAGCTGCCTCGTTCCTTCGGCAGCTGCTACGGGCCGGTGTGGTCAGTCCACAAACCTCATGCCCCGGGTCTCGCCCAGCAACAGCGGTGCATTCAGTTCCGTCACTTCGCGGATGTAATCCCATAGCAGGGTGATGCGTTTCAACTTCCTCAGATCTTCGCGGCAGTACATCCAGAACTGCCGTGTCAGGGTGACCTCGCCCGGCAATACCGGCAGCAAACGCGGGTCCTGGGCGGCCAGAAAGCACGGCAAAATCGCCAGCGAGCGGCCCTGCTGCGCTGCCACGAATTGCGCAATCACGCTGGTGCTGCGCAGGTTGGCGCTGGCGCCAGGCAGCACGTTGGCCAGGTACAGCAGCTCCGAACTGAACGCCAGATCGTCCACATAGCTAATAAAAGTGTGCTCGGCCAAATCCGCCGCCCGGTTGATAGGCGGGTGCTGGTCCAGATACTCCTGGGTGGCATACAGCTGCAAGCGGTAGTCGCATAGCTTGCAGCACACATAGGGCCCGTGTTCCGGACGCTCCAGCGCGATCACGATATCCGCCTCGCGCTTGGACAGGCTGATGAAGTGCGGCAGGGGCAGGATATCCACTGAAATGGCCGGGTAGGCGTCGACAAAATGGCTGAGCTGAGGGGTGATAAAAAAGCTCCCGAACCCCTCCGTGCAACCCATGCGCACATGCCCGGACAACGCCACCCCCGACCCCGACACCTGCTCGCAGGCCATATGCAGGGTACTTTCGATGGCCTCGGCATAGCCCAGCAAGCGCTGGCCCTCGTTGGTCAGGGTGAAGCCGTTGGTGCGCGATTTTTCAAACAGCAGTGTGCCGAGGGCAGCCTCCAGCGAACTGATGCGTCGCGATACGGTGGTGTAGTCCACCGCCAGCCGTTTGGCCGCAGTGCTGGCTTTACGGGTACGGGCCACCTCGAGAAAAAACTTCAGGTCGTCCCAGTTCAATGCGCTTAACGATGTGATGTTTTTTTGCATGTTTGATCGGCTTTTATGTGCGTTCTTATTAGAAGAACGCACACCTATACTCCAAAAACAGTCCTGCGACCAATCTGGACAGCCCTACTTAAAATAATAATGCCGGAGACTTCCATGAACGTTTCTACCACCCCGTACCAAAACGCCCGCCTGCTGATCGATGGCGAATGGGTCGAGTCGCAGACCACCGAGTGGCACGACATCATCAACCCCGCCACTCAGCAAGTGCTGGCCAAAGTACCGTTTGCCACTGCCGCTGAAGTCAACGCCGCCATCGCTGCCGCCCAGCGCGCTTTCCAGACCTGGAAGCTGACGCCCATTGGCGCGCGCATGCGCATCATGCTCAAGCTGCAGGCGCTGATTCGCGAGCACTCCAAGCGCATCGCCACTGTGCTCAGTGCCGAACAGGGTAAAACCATTGCCGACGCCGAGGGCGATATTTTCCGCGGCCTGGAAGTGGTCGAGCATGCTTGCTCCATCGGCACCTTGCAGATGGGTGAATTCGCTGAAAACGTTGCGGGCGGGGTGGATACCTACACCTTGCGCCAACCTATCGGGGTCTGCGCCGGGATCACACCGTTCAATTTCCCGGCCATGATTCCGCTATGGATGTTCCCGATGGCCATCGCCTGCGGTAACACCTTCGTTCTCAAACCGTCCGAGCAAGACCCGCTCTCGACCTTGATGCTGGTCGAGCTGGCGCTGGAAGCCGGGGTCCCGCCGGGTGTGCTCAACGTCGTGCATGGCGGCAAGGATGTGGTGGATGCGCTGTGCACCCACACCGATATCAAAGCGGTTTCGTTCGTTGGCTCAACCGCCGTCGGTACCCACGTTTATGACCTGGCGGGCCGTCACGGCAAGCGCGTGCAATCGATGATGGGCGCGAAAAACCACGCCGTGGTGTTGGCCGATGCCAACCGCGAGCAAACCCTCAACGCGCTGGTCGGTGCCGGCTTTGGCGCAGCCGGCCAACGCTGTATGGCTACCTCGGTGGTGGTACTGGTGGGGGCGGCGAAAAAATGGCTGCCGGATCTCAAGGCGCTGGCGCAAAAACTCAAGGTCAACGCCGGCAGCGAGGCGGGTACGGATGTAGGTCCGGTGATCTCCAGGCGTGCTAAAGAGCGGGTACTGGGGTTGATCGAAAGCGGCATCAAAGAAGGCGCAGTGCTGGAACTGGATGGCCGCAACATCAAGGTCCCGGGTTTCGAACAAGGCAACTTTATCGGTCCGACCCTGTTTTCCGGGGTCACCACCGATATGCAAATCTATACCCAGGAAATTTTCGGCCCGGTGCTGGTGGTGATTGAGGTCGATACCCTCGACCAGGCCATTGCACTGGTCAACGCCAACCCGTTTGGCAACGGCACCGGCCTGTTTACCCAAAGCGGCGCTGCAGCGCGCAAGTTCCAGACTGAAATCGATGTGGGCCAGGTCGGTATCAATATTCCGATCCCGGTGCCGGTGCCGTTCTTCAGCTTCACGGGTTCCCGTGGCTCGAAACTCGGTGATCTTGGCCCGTACGGCAAGCAAGTGGTGCAGTTCTATACTCAAACCAAGACCGTCACCAGTCGCTGGTTCGACGATGACAGCGTGAATGATGGCGTCAACACAACCATCAATCTTCGTTGAGGGCACACAGCATGAATATCGCATTTATCGGCCTGGGCAACATGGGCGCACCAATGGCGCGCAACCTGCTCAAGGCCGGGCATTCGCTGAACCTGTTTGATCTGAACCAAAGCATTCTCGCCGAGCTGGCCGCCCTGGGTGGCCATATCAGCACCTCGCCTCGGGAGGCCGCCCAAGGCACCGAACTGGTGATCACCATGCTCCCGGCTGCTGCCCATGTGCGCAGCGTGTGGCTGGGTGAGGACGGCGTGCTGGCTGGCATCGGCGCAGGTGTACCCGCCGTGGATTGCAGCACCATCGACCCGCAGACCGCCCGCGATGTCGCCGCTGCAGCCGCCAAACAGGGCGTGCAGATGGCCGATGCGCCGGTGTCCGGCGGCACCGGTGGCGCGCAGGCGGGCACCCTGACCTTTATGGTCGGCGCTCCCCAGGCGCTGTTCGACACCCTGCACCCTGTACTCGAACAAATGGGCCGCAACATCGTCCATTGCGGGGATGTGGGCACCGGCCAAGTGGCTAAAATCTGCAACAACCTGCTGCTCGGGATCTCCATGGTCGGCGTCAGCGAGGCCATGGCCCTGGGGGCTGCACTGGGTATCGACAGCGAAGTACTGGCCGGGGTGATCAACAGCTCCACCGGGCGCTGCTGGAGCTCGGAGGTGTACAACCCGTGGCCGGGCATCGTTGAAACCGCCCCTGCGTCACGCGGCTATACCGGTGGATTTGGTGCCGAGCTGATGCTCAAGGATCTGGGGCTGGCCACCGAGGCGGCACGTCAGGCCCACCAGCCTGTGGTGATGGGTGCCGTGGCGCAACAGCTGTATCAGGCCATGAGCCTGCGCGGCGAAGGCGGCAAGGATTTCTCGGCCATCATCAACAGCTATCGCAAACCTCAGTAACTGGTCGCTTTACCGGGAGCCCGCGTCGGGCGGGCTCCCGGGTTTTTTGCGTGGTTTCACTCAGGCAAAAACGAAATACTTGCGCACGGTTTCAACCACTTCCCATGTGCCTTTCATGCCCGGCTCGACCACAAAGATATCCCCGGCCCGCAGATGGATCGGTTCTTTGCCCTCTGGGGTGATGATGCAATAGCCCTCACGGAAATCGCAGTATTCCCACTTCACATATTCCACATACCACTTGCCGGGCGTGCAAATCCACGTGCCCATGATCTTGCTGCCGTCTTCGCTGGTGTAGGCGTTGAGGTTGACGGTATGGGGGTCGCCCTCGAGTTTTTCCCATTTGCAGGCATCGAGCACGGGCAGGGGGTGGGTGTCACGAAGCACGGTGATTGGCGCAGACATAAAACCTCCGGTGATGGGTTATCGAACCTCACCCTAACCGCAGCGATACTCTGACAGATGCCTGGTTCCGACCCCCAGATGCGCAAAAGCCCCGGCACTGTTTTCAGTGCCGGGGCTTTTTTGTAACAGCCAAATGCTTAGTGCGAGTTGGCCAGAGCCTTACCGGTGCGCAGGCGCAGCACATAGAAGCCGTAGATGATCAGCAGCCACACCGGAATCGCATACACCGACGCACGAACGTCGGGGATCATCCAGATAACCGAGACAATCACCGCCATAAACACCAGGCACAGGATATTGCTGAACGGGAACCAGAATGCCTTGAACGAAGGCGTCATGCCCTGAACGGCCATGGCCTTGCGGAACTTGATATGGGTGAGGCTGATCAGTGCCCAGTTGATCATCAGCGAGGCAACCACCAGGGCAAACAGCAGCTCCAGTGCCTTGTGCGGGGCCACATAGTTGACCACCACGCACAACAGCGTCACCAGTGCCGACACGCCCAGTGCACGCAACGGCACGCCATTTTTGGTCAGCTTCATCAGGGCTTTGGGGGCATCACCCTGCTCGGCCAGGCCAAACAGCATGCGGCTGTTGCAGTACACGCCGCTGTTATAGACCGACAGCGCGGCAGTCAGTACCACAAAGTTGAGGATTTGCGCGGCGGTATCACTGCCGATCAAGGCAAAGATCTGCACAAACGGGCTGCTGCCGTAGGCATCGCCGCCGGCGCCCAGGGTTACCAGTAACTGGTCCCACGGGTACAGTGCCAGCAGCACGGTCAGGGCGCCCACGTAGAAAATAAGGATCCGGTACACCACCTGGTTGATGGCCTTGGGGATCACCTTTTTCGGCTCGCTGGCTTCCGCCGCGGTGATACCCACCAGCTCCAGGCCACCGAAGGAAAACATGATAAAGGCCATGGCCATCAGTAGCCCCATGCCGCCATTGGGGAAGAACCCGCCGTGGCTCCACAGGTTGCTGATCGACGCCTGAGGGCCGCCGGTGCCGCTGAACAGCAGGTAGCAACCCAGGACGATCATGCCGACAATCGCCACCACCTTGATAATGGCAAACCAGAATTCCATTTCGCCGAACACTTTCACGTTCAGGGTATTGATCAGGTTGACCAGTACAAAGAACACCACGGCGCTGACCCAGGTTGGCACCTCGGGCCACCAGAACTGGATGTACTTGCCCACGGCCGTCAGCTCGGCCATGCCCACCAGCACATACAGTACCCAATAGTTCCAGCCCGACAGAAACCCCGCATAACCGCCCCAGTACTTGTGGGCAAAGTGGCTGAAGGAACCGGCCACTGGCTCTTCGACGATCATTTCACCGAGTTGGCGCATGATCAGGAACGCGATAAAGCCGGCGATCGCATAGCCCAGGATCATCGACGGCCCGGCCGACTTGAGCACGCCCGCCGACCCCAGAAACAGGCCCGTACCGATAGCGCCGCCCAGGGCAATCAGCTGGATATGGCGGTTTTTCAAACCGCGTTTGAGTGTGACCGGGGGGGAATTAGCGTCAGCCATCGGGTGCCCTGTGAGTTGTTATTCTCAAAACTGGATAAAAGTACCCGTGGGCAAAGGCGCCCCGGGTGTCGCAAGCCCCGGATATTACTCTGGGTAAAAACCAAGGCATACAGGCTGGCAGTAAACGGCGACTATTCTTACAAGCTCAAAGCTTCCAGCAATGCCATGGCATAGGTGGGCAATTGCGCAAACGAGCGGGCGCACAGCAGCAATTTACGATCAGCCCATGGCTCGCTCAAGTTCACCACTTCAAAGGTGCGCGGGGCCTGCCAGCGCTCGATGGTGGCCCTGGGCACAATCCCCAGCCCGGCGCCGCGAGCGACCATGCGCAATACCCCGTCAAAGCCTTCGGCACGGATACGCACCTGCATGCGACACCCCATATGCAGTGCCTGTTCTTCCAGGTACACCGCCAGCGCGCTGCTGGCCGACAACCCGACATAGTCATGGCTCAGGGTGTCGCTGAACGAGAGGCTGGGCCTGTGGGCCAGCGGGTGGTCGAGGGGCATGACCAGTACCAGCGGGTCATCGCGAAAGGGCCGGGTTTGCAGGTCACGGGTGTCTACCGCGTTGGAGATCACACCGATATCGGCGGCGTCCAGGCGCAGGGCATGGGTGATGCGCAGGCTGGTGAGTTCTTGCTGGTCGACGCTTATGGCAGGGTGCTGGCGTACAAAGTCGGCGAGCAGCTCGGGCAGGTATTCGGTGAGGGCGGCGGTGTTGCACAGCAGGCGGATACGGCCTTTGAAGCCCTGGGCGTATTCGCTCAGGTCGTGGTTCATGCGCTCCACCTGCTGCAACAGTAACCGGGCATGTTGGGCCAGCGCTTGCCCGGCAGGGGTAGGGCTGATGCCACGACGGCTGCGCTGCAAAAACGCCACGCCCAGGGACGCTTCCATCGCCCGGATCCGCGCACTGGCGGCAGGCAGCGATAGATGGCTGAGGCTGGCGCCGGCGGTGATATTGCCTGCCTGCAGCACATTCAAATACAGACGCAGGTCAACCAGGTCGAAGTGCATGAAAGGTCCTTGAAGATCCTGTAAAGATTCTAAATAGCGCCGCAAACCGCTGTTGTAGCAGCTGCCGAAGGCTGCGTTCGGCAGCTGCTACGGGTGAGGGGTTCTGCCTATTGTCAGGCGATAGGCAGACTCTGTGCATGGCGCATTTTCAGGCGCTGGCCCATGCCCCAGCATAGGCCCATGAAGACACTTGTCGAGTTTTACCAACACCTGGGATGGGCCTTGTCACTGCTGGTGATAGTGACCTTTTTGCTGGCCGGTACGGTCAAGGGCGTCATCGGCCTGGGCCTGCCGACTGTCGCCATGGGTATGCTCGGGCTGGCTATTGCTCCGGCGCAGGCTGCGGCTCTGCTGATTATCCCGTCCATCGTGACCAACGCCTGGCAACTGGCCGCCGGCGGCCAGTTGCGGGGGTTGCTCAAACGTCTGTGGCCCATGCAGCTGGGGATTTTTATCGGCACCGCGTCAGGCATGCTGTGGCTCAGTATCGATGGCGGTAGCTGGGTGGTACGAGCGCTGGGCGCGGCCCTGTTGCTTTATGCCCTCAGCGGGTTGTTCCTGCCCACCCTGCGCATCGCCCCGCAGCGCGAACCCTGGCTGGGCCCGGTGTGCGGGCTGATCACCGGGGTCATCACCTCGGCTACCGGGGTGTTTGTTATCCCTGCCGTGCCCTATCTGCAAGCCCTGGGCCTGAGCAAAAACCAGTTGGTGCAGGCCTTGGGTTTGTCCTTCAGCGTCTCCACATTGGCCCTTGCCGCCGGGCTGTACTGGCGTGGCAACCTGGCTGGCGCCGAGCTCAATGCCTCATTGCTGGCGCTTTTGCCCGCCATGCTCGGCATGTGGCTGGGGCAATGGTTGCGCCAGCGCATCAGCGCCTTGCTGTTTAAACGGGTGTTTTTTATCGGCATGGCGCTGCTGGGTACTCACTTGCTAATCAACAATTAACAATGGATTCGTGCTGTAGCGGCAAAGGTGATTTGACCCATCACGGGTTTTTCTCATGCGAGGGAAACGATATTCTGCCGACATGTTTTTGAACTCCCCTGTCGCTCAACAGCGCTGAGGGTTTAACCCCCTGGAGGCTGATGATGAAAAAAATACTCTTGCTTAACGGTGCGAAAAAATTCGCCCACTCCGATGGTCGCTACAACCTGACCATGCACGACACTGCGCTGGCGTTTTTTGATCGTCAGGGTTTTGAAGTCAAAGTGACCCATATCGACGAAGGCTACGATATCGCCGAAGAAGTGGAAAAATTTCTTTGGGCTGACGTAATCATCTACCAAATGCCCGGCTGGTGGATGGGCGCGCCGTGGATCGTTAAAAAGTACATGGATGAAGTGTTCACCGAGGGTCACGGTAAACTTTACGCCAGTGACGGCCGCACCCGTTCCGACGCTTCGCAGCGCTACGGCAGCGGCGGCCTGATTCAGGGCAAGCAGTACATGCTGTCGCTGACCTGGAACGCACCGCAGCAGGCGTTCGATGACCCGGCCGACTTCTTTGAAGGCAAGGGCGTGGACGCGGTGTACTTCCCGTTCCACAAGGCTAATGAATTTTTGGGCATGACCGGCCTGCCGACTTTCCTGTGTGTTGACGTGATGAAACGTCCGCAGCCAGACGTTGATGCGGCCCGTTACGAGCAGCACCTGGCCGAGGTGTTTGGCCTGAAGGCGTAAGCGACGCCGGGGTGGGAGCGGGCTTGCTCGCGATGCAGGCAACTCGGTTGTTATGACGAACCGCGGTGATACCATCGCGAGCAAGCCCGCTCCCACACGTAGATAAGGTCGACCGCGTGAAAGCCAGATCCGATGAGCTGCAAATCTTTGTTTCGGTGATCGAGTGCGGCTCGATATCTGCCGCCGCCGAGCAGGCCGGGCAAACGCCTTCGGCCGTGAGCCGTACGCTGTCACGGCTGGAGGCCAAGCTTGAAACCACGCTGATCAACCGCACCACGCGGCGCATGGACCTGACCGAGGAGGGCAAGTTCTTTTTCGAACGGGCCAAATTGATACTTGAGCAAATGGACGAGCTGGAAGAGCGCCTGATCTCGCACCAGCGTACCCCCTCCGGGCGCTTGCGCATCAATGCCGCCGCGCCGTTTGTGCTACATGCCATCGTGCCGTATATCCCTGAATTCCGTGCCCTGTACCCCGAGATTCAGCTGGAACTCAACAGCAACGATCTGATTATCGACCTGCTTGAACAAAGCACCGATATTGCCATTCGTATCGGCACCCTGGCCGACTCCACCCTGCATGCCCGCTCCCTGGGGTGCAGCCCGCTGAATATCCTCGCCAGCCCGGACTACATTGCCGCCCACGGCATGCCCACAAATGTTGCGGATTTGGCCCACCATACCCTGATAGGTTTTACCCAGAACGATGGCCTCAACCAGTGGCCGCTGCGTTATGCCCAGGGCGACCGCTGGCCCATTCAGCCTGCCATCAGTGCCTCAAGCGGTGAAACCGTACGTCATCTGGCGTTGCAAGGTCAGGGCATCGCCTGCCTGTCGCACTTTATGACCCACGAAGATATCAGCGCCGGGCGCCTGCAGGTGGTGCTGGGCGAGTTCAACAGCGGCTATCGCCAGCCGATCCATGCCGTGTATTACCGCAACTCGCAGCTGGCGCTGCGCATTCAGTGCTTTCTGGACTTTATCCAGGCCAAGCTGGCCAGCTACGCGATCTGCGACAAGCCCACAGGGCTTGAGTGAGGTTCCTACATATAAAGCAACGTCTGCACCTACTGCGTCGCTTTATATCCCGGCGTACCGATGCAGGAGGCGCTCAAACATGCCTCGCTGTTGCTCAAGGGCGCAGAACTGACCGCCGACGACATCCGTTCCCACCTCAGCGGTTTTGAGGCCGAGCAGTTGTGGTGCGTCATTCACGGCGTCGAGCTGGCCCGTGGTCTGGTGGATGCACTGATCACCGAAACGCGCACATAACGCCTTCGGCAGCTGCTACCAGTTCTGTTTTGGTGCAGAACCGCGCTGCCCTCAAGGGTGTGTGTCATTGCGCACTTTTACGTTTGTTGTTTGAAAATATCGCCGAATTCAGACAAGGTTCGGCCACAGTTGATAACAATAAAAGGATGTATCGAATGCGCATTGTGTGGTTCAAAACCCTGGCCCTGACGGCTGCCATCGCGGCCAGCTCTTCGGCGTATGCCGTCACCCTGGACGGCGGCGCAGTCGCCGCACCCGATCAATACGGCGCCGAAGTGGCCGCACAAATTCTCAAAAAAGGCGGCAACGCCGTCGACGCCGCAGTTGCCACCGCCTTTACCCTGGCCGTGACCTACCCCGAAGCCGGCAATATCGGCGGTGGCGGGTTTATGACGATGTACATCGATGGCAAACCCTATTTCCTCGACTATCGCGAAACCGCCCCCAAAGCCGCCAGCCGCGATATGTACCTGGACGACAAAGGCGACATCATCGAGAACTTGAGCCTGGTCGGTTCCCGCGCTGCCGGCGTGCCGGGCACGGTGATGGGGCTGTGGGAAGCGCATCAACGCTTTGGCAAATTGCCGTGGGCCGAATTGCTGACCCCGGCCGTGGGGTATGCGAAAAACGGCTTTAAAGTGGCCGATCAGCAATTTCAGTACCGCGAAGATGCACTGGCGCTGTTCAAGGGCACTACCAATTTCGCGGACTACTTTGGCAGCATGAAGCCCGGGCAAACGTTCAAACAGCCAGAGCTGGCCGTGACCCTGGAGCGCATTGCCGACCAGGGCGCCAAGGAGTTCTACCGCGGCAAGACCGCCGACCTGCTGGTCGCGCAAATGCAGCAGGACAAGGGCTTGATCACCAAGCAAGACCTCAACGACTACAAGGTCAGCTGGCGTGAGCCGATGCGCGTGGATTTTCGTGGCAACACCCTGTACACCGCGCCGCTGCCAAGCTCGGGCGGTATTGCTCTGGCGCAGTTGATCGGTATCAAGGAGGACCGCGCAGCGGACTTCAAAGGTGTGGAGCTGAACTCTGCGCCCTATATCCACCTGCTGGCCGAAATCGAAAAACGTGTGTTCGCCGACCGTGCCGACTACCTCGGCGACCCGGCCTTCGGGAAGATGCCTGTGGCCGAGCTGACCGATCCGGCCTATATCGCCAAGCGTGCGAAAGAGGTTAACCCGAAAGCGATCTCTGCGACTGCCAACGTCAAACCGGGCCTGGAACCCCATCAGACCACGCACTTCTCCATCGTCGATAAACAGGGTAATGCGGTCAGCAATACCTACACCCTGAACTGGGATTACGGCAGTGGTGTTGTGGTTAAGGGCGCGGGCTTTTTGCTGAACGATGAAATGGATGACTTCAGCTCCAAGCCCGGGGTGGCCAATGCTTTTGGTGTGGTGGGCGGCAATGCCAACGCTATCGAGCCGGGCAAGCGCATGTTGTCTTCCATGAGTCCAAGTCTGGTAACCCGCGATGGCCAGGTTACGCTGGTGCTGGGCACGCCGGGTGGCTCACGGATTTTTACCTCGATTTTCCAGGTGCTGAACAATATCTACGACTACGACCTGCCGCTGGAAAAAGCCGTAGCTGCACAGCGTGTGCATCACCAGTTGCTGCCTAAAGACACGATCTACTTTGACGCCTATGCGCCACTTACCGGCAAGGTGGCTCAGGAGCTGAAAGCGATGGGCTACACCCTGGAGGATCAGGGCTGGAACATGGGGGATATTCAGGCCATCCGGGTTAAAGGCACTGAGCTTGAAACCGCCTCCGACCCGCGTGGCCGTGGTGTGGGGATGGTGGTGAAGTAAGCCCGCAACGCACATAGACGCATCACTCTTGTGGGAGCGGGCTTGCTCGCGATGCAGACACCTCGGCCATTCTGGTTCACCGAGTTGTTGCCATCGCGAGCAAGCCCGCTCCCACAATTGCTTTTTAGCACCTGCAATTTGCTACCATCTGTTGCCTGTAACTCCCTCCGTTTTTCCCGTCCCGAATTTTAGGTAAACCATGAAACTCTCACGTCTGCGCGCTGATGTCCTGGCCGGGCTCACGACGTCTTTCGCCCTGTTGCCCGAGTGCATTGCGTTCGCGTTGGTCGCCCATCTCAACCCTTTGATGGGGCTCTATGGCGCGTTCATCATTTGCACCCTAACCGCGCTGTTTGGCGGCCGGCCGGGCATGGTGTCCGGTGCTGCCGGGTCGATGGCGGTGGTGATCGTTGCCCTGGTGGTGCAACACGGTGTGCAGTATCTGTTGGCTACGGTGCTGCTGAGCGGGTTGATCATGCTGGCGTTCGGCTTGTTCAAACTCGGCAAGCTGGTACGCATGGTGCCGCACCCGGTGATGCTGGGCTTCGTCAACGGCCTGGCAATCGTGATTGCCATGGCGCAACTGGATCACTTCAAGGATGGCGACACCTGGCTCAGCGGTATGGCGTTGTACATGATGATCGGGCTGGTGGCCGTGACCATGGCCGTCGTCTATCTGTTGCCTCGTCTGACCCGCGCCGCGCCACCTGCGCTGGTGGCCATTTTGGGCGTAGGGCTGGCGGTGTACTTGCTGGGTTTGCCAACCCGCACCCTGGGTGACATGGCGCATATCGCCGGTGGTTTGCCCAGCTTCAGCCTGCCGCAGATTCCCTGGACCCTTGAGACCCTGGGCATCATTGCGCCCTATGCGATCGTGATGGCAGTGGTGGGTTTGCTGGAAACCCTGCTGACCCTCAACCTCACCGACGAAATCACCGAAAGCCGTGGCTACCCGGACCGCGAGTGCGTGGCGCTGGGGGCGGCGAATATGGTGTCGGGGGCATTCGGCGGCATGGGCGGGTGCGCGATGATCGGCCAGACCGTGGTTAACCTCAGCTCCGGCGGGCGCGGGCGATTGTCCGGCGTGACCGCCGGTGTGATGATTTTGCTGTTTGTGTTGTTCCTGTCGCCATTTATTGAACGCATTCCGCTGGCGGCTCTGGTGGGGGTGATGTTTGTGGTGTCGCAGCAGACCTTTGCCTGGGCCTCTTTGCGAGTACTGAACAAAGTGCCGCTCAACGATGTGCTGGTGATTGTCGCGGTGACCGTGATTACCGTGTTTACCGATCTGGCGGTAGCGGTGATGTGCGGGGTGGTTATTGCTGCGCTCAATTTTGCCTGGCAGCAGGGGCGCCAGATGTATGCCGACGCGGATCTGCAGAGCGATGGCAGCAAGCTTTACCGTGTGCACGGCACGCTGTTTTTTGCCTCGACTACGACGTTTCTCAAACAGTTCGATCCGGGTAATGACCCGGCGCAGGTGACGCTCGATTGTCGTCATTTGAACCTGGTCGATTACTCGGCCATTGCGGCACTGGACACCCTGCGCGAGCGTTATCGCAAAGCGGGCAAGCATCTGCGGGTGCTGCACCTGTCCGAGCGCAGCAAGAAGTTGCTCAAGCGCGCCCGGGTTCAGCACGAATAAGGTCAGGAGCCCCTTACTACCCCTCTCCCGGTGGGAGAGGGGACAGAGCGCTCTACACCTTGAAGTGGCTGACCATCTCTTGCAGCTGGTTACCCAGCCGCGCCAGTTCAACACTGGACTTGGCCGTTTCATCACTCGCCGCTGCGGTTTGCTCGGACACGTCGCGCACGTTGACGATGCTGCGGCTGATCTCTTCGGCGACCGCAGATTGCTGTTCGGCAGCAGCGGCAATCTGTTGGTTCATCGACTGAATATTCGACACCGTGCGCGTGATGCCCTGCAGCGAGGTGCCTGCGTGGCGGGTCAGGGTCACGCTGCTGTCGGTCAGGGTGCGGCTGTTTTGCATCACGGTGGCCACGTGCTGGGTGCCGCTTTGCAGGGCCGCGACCAGGGTTTGAATCTCTTCGGTGGATTTTTGCGTACGCTGGGCCAGGCCACGCACTTCATCGGCCACTACGGCAAAACCGCGCCCGGCGTCACCGGCACGGGCTGCTTCGATTGCGGCGTTGAGGGCCAGCAGGTTGGTCTGCTCGGCCACGGCCTTGATCACGTCCATCACGCTGCCGATCTTGTCGCTTTCCTGTTGCAATACGGCCATGGCTTCGGTTGAACGACCCACTTCCACCGCCAGGCGCTCGATCTGGTCAATGGCCTGGTTGACCACGGTATCGCCTTCACGGGCTTCATTGTCTGCGGCCGCGGCGGCTTGCGAGGCTTGCTCGGCATTGCGCGCCACTTCCTGCACGGTGGCGGTCATTTCATGCATGGCGGTGGCCACCTGATCGGTCTCGATCTTCTGGCTGTTGACCCCGGCGCTGGTTTGCTCGGTCACCGCGGACAGCTCTTCGGCGGCACTGGCAATCTGGCTGACGCCATCACGGATACCGCTGATCAACTCGCGCAGGGTCGTACCCATGCGTGCAATACCTTGTTGCAACACGCCCAGTTCGTCGCGACGGGTGACGCGCAGGTTCTGGGTCAGGTCGCCACTGGCGATGCGATCGACCACGGCCAGGGTTTCACGCAGGGGCACGGTGATCTGGCGGGTGATGATCACGGCCGCGGTGATGCCAAACAGCAATACCAGCAAGGTGGTGATCAGTTGCATGCTGTTGGCCGTGGCGCTTTCGATGTCGCGGCGTTCCAGTTGAATCTTGTACAGCTCATCGCTGCGGCCAAGGATGCTGGAGCCGTATTCGGTCATGTCCTTGCGCATGGCAATGATGGTGTTGGCGGTGCTGGTGTACAGCTCCAGCGCCTGCTGGTACTGCTCCATGGTTTTGTTCAGGGTGCGCAGGGTGTCGCCGGCATTGGCGGCAAAGTGCGAGCTCAGGCGGTCTAGGCTGGCAAGGGCCGCGTCCAGTTGCTGGCGTGCGGCCTTTTCCGTGGCGGGGGTGGGCGCAGCAATATAAGCGCGCACCTGATAGCGCGAGAGCAGGAACTGTTCACGTACTTCAGACACGCTCTGGTACATGGCAAAACGGTTTTCGTCACCTGCGGGCAGTTGCAGGGCGCGGTTCAGCAACGTCGTGATGGCGTCCTGGGCCAGAGCGGCGCTGCGGTCCATGTCGGCACGGGATGCGGCGGACTCGACGTAAGCCTTGCGCATGCTCACCAGTGCACGCTCGTAGCGGCCGATGATGGCTTGTTGCTCCTTGAGCAACTTGAGGTTTTCCGGGCTCTGGAAGGTGGCAATCAGCTGACTTTGTTGCGCAGAAAACGCGTCAATGCTGGCCTGTACACTTTGTGCGGCAGTTTCGTCGCCATCGGTCAGCATGTATTGCAAACGCGTCACCCGCAGGTTGGTAAACGCGGTGTTTAAACGGGTGATGTCGCTCATCCAGTTACTGCGATCAATCATCTGGCCCAGACTGATCCAGTTGCTGACGGCCATTACGCAGGTAAGGGCCAGTACCAGGCCAAAGCCCAGGGACAGTTTCAGGTTGACGCTGATATTGCTCAGCCATCTATTCATAGAGTTCTCCAGGAACGCTGCACGCATGATCTAAGTTCGCTGGAGGGAATTATTTTTTTTGACCCAGCCGAGTGTTGTGTTGGAGGGGTATCGGCTGCATTCGCCAGAGCTGAAACGTTTTGTTGGGCGCCAGTTCACATAACAACCTATCCATTTGAGTAGCGTGCCTGGATTGCGCTTTTACGCTTTTTTTCACATCCGTTTCACCTGCCTCTGACCTCCCTTTTTTTAGCCTGCGTTCAGCTAATAGAGACCTGCTTTATGCAAGTCTGTTTATACCGCCGGGCCGCGAAGCGACCCGTTGTCATATTCGCGCTATAGGGTGTCGGTCAGTGATATCACTGGCTGGCGCAGAGGGCATAAGCATCGTGACGTTGAGTCTTGATCAGACCGGAATTAACCGTACGCTGTTGCGTCGTGCTCTGCTCCGTTACAAAAATGTGCTGGTGGTGATCGTGGCAAGTGCGCTTGCCGTTGCGCTGACATTGAGGCTGCTGGCCCCTGCGGCCCCGCCTGATCTGGCGCAGCCCAGCCATGCCGATCGTGTGTTGTTGCTCACCGACAGCTGGGCCAAGGGTGATGTGATTGCGCTGGTTCGACACGGCGAGCGTTGCGACCGTTCCTCGGCCCAGTGCCTGGGCCCCATGGACGGCGTGACGGTGCGCGGTGAAGCAGCAGTTCAGGCGCTGGGCGCAGACTTCAGGCAGTTGGGGCTCAGCCATACTGATATTCACAGCAGCCTGCTGACCCGGGCCCGACAAACCGCCGATGCCATGTTTGCCCGCCCGGTAGAGGCGCAGGACTGGCTGTTCAACTGCCGCGGCAGCATGCTGCGTGATGCTCTCAAGCACAAAGTGGCGGGCCACAACCTGATTCTGGTGAGCCACAGCGAATGCATGGACCAACTGTTGATGGACATGAACCTGTCAACCAGCACCACGTTTGGCTATGGCGCTTCGTTGTTTATCAAGACCGATGGCGCGAACGAGGATCCGCAGATGCTGGGCTATATCGAGCCCAAAGACTGGAAAAATATCGTGCCGGTGGTCACCCCGAACAACCGTCACGGGTTTGAAGCCTCGCAGTTCTAATCGTGGGCGCGAGCAGGCTCGCGCCCATAGAGTCAATCCATCCCCCCTCAATTGTGCTTGAACAAACGATCCCAGTTCTGTTCTGCCGGCAATGGCAGGTCGCTGAGTTCGCGGGCCACCACGTTTTCGATATCGTTGGCGCTGAGCACTTTTTCGTCGAGCCATGGCCAGGTCGCATCCGCATCGCGGAAGTTGAGCTGGTTGTTCAATTGCTGGCACGCCTGGGCGAGCAAGTGCATCAGCGCCCACAGGCTGGTGATGTAGGGTTTTTGTTGCTCGGGGATGCGATTGAGCAGGGCGGCCACGTCAGGCAGGTTCGCACCGGGTGACAGGTTGCTGCGCAGGTTCCATAGAATCGCGCCGTTGTTCGACACCTCCTGATTGGCCAATGCCGGGTCGGTGCTGACCTCGACATTGAGTTTCACATGCTGCTGCTCTAGCTGATCGATCAGATAGTTGGCCAGATCGGATTTGCGCAAGAAGGCGGTGGCCGTATTGAAGGCCAGGTGAGCGTCGTAGTCGCTCAATGTTTTGCTGGATATACCGATGGTCATGGCGGGCTCCTTGGTCGGGAATTGTCCAAGGAGCGTAGTCAATGTGCCGTGATCGGCCACGGTATCTGCGGTTGCGTTGCCCGGGATCAAGTTTATGGGGCTGAAGCGGCCAGGCTGACAAGGTAGAAGTGGTGCCGGCCGACGCTGAGCTTGTCGAGAGTCTTGAGGGCCATGCCCGGTATCTCGGGGTTTTCTACCAGGGCGATATTGTCGGGGGATGCGCTGAGGAATGCCTGCAACTCTTCGGTTGAACTGAGGGTGTGCTGCAACTGCTGGCTGTAGAACACCACGGCGCCGAGGCGTTCGTCGGGCCGCAGCAGTGCGACCTGCTTGCCGCTGGCCTGCAGGCTCATGACCTCAGCGGCGAGGGGCTGGAAGGACTGTTCCTTGTCGGCCAGCGGTGCCCGATGGGCCGCCAGCAGGTAGGCGCCCACCAGAGCGGCCAGCAGCGCGATGGCAAGCGGGCGATGGTTGTCGCTGAAGAATTTGGCCACGGTCGAGTGCGCGCTTTTTTGGTACAGCCAGTCCAGCAGCCCCCGGGCGTACTCGGCGGCAATCACTGCAGCCGCAGGGGCCATCGACATCATGTACACCGCCCGCTTGCTGGAGGCGAGGTTGAGCAGCACAAATTGCGCGACCAGCCATACACAGAAAAACAACAGGAAGGGGTTGCTGCGCAGTTGTTTGCGAAAGTGCCACAGACCCAGATAGGTCAGCAGGTTCCACGGCAGGAAGGCTTCGGGCAGTTTTCGCAGGTAGTAGTAAAAGGGTTCGTAATGCCCGGCTTCAACAAAGGAGCCGCTAAAACGCCCAACGCTGTTGGTCAGCAGCAGTTCGCTGACTAACGGCATGCCGCCGCGCTGATAGAGCATGCACAGCCAGACCGTCAGCGGGATCAGCCCCAATAGGGTCAGCAGGGCAGGGCGTAGCCAGTTGCGCGGCTTGAAGCGTTTTTCCAGCAGGCTTTCACACACCAGATAGACAAAAATCACCACGCCCGGCAGTGCCAGGCCCAGTACGCCTTTGCTCAAGGTGGCAATGGCGATGCCGGTCGCGAATAACAGCCAGCTGCCCCGGGCAAAACCGGGTTGACGGTTGGCATGAAAAAACGCCAGCAAGGCCATGGTTACGCCCAGGGTGAGCAAGGCATCTTCGCCCACCTGGCGGGTGTTGCCCCAAAATATGCCCATGGTTGCCAGCATGGCGGCGGCTGTCCAGGCCAGTGCTGTGGGGCGGCCCAGCTTGCGCAGCATTGCATAGAGCAACAACACGCAAAATAGACCGGCAAAGGCCGAAGCCAGGCGTACGGCGAACAGTTCGCCGCCGAATACGCGAATGGCTCCTGCATCCAGCCAGAGGCTCAGGGGTGGTTTTTCCAGGAAGGGGGCATTGAGCAAATTGGGCGTTACCCAATCGTCGCTCAGGTGCATCTGCATGGCTATGCCTGCCACGCGGGACTCTGTCGAGCCCTGCAATTGGTGATTCCCCAGCGCAAAAAAGAACAGCACGCAACCGAGAAGCAGTAACAGCAGGGCAGGACGAGTCAGACGCATTGGGCTACCAGGCAGCAATCGAATGGAGTACTGCACTGGAGTATAGGAGGGCAAACCTTAAAGCTTTGTGAAAGCTACACAAACGCTTGTGTCAGAACGTTGCCTTGACCTGCAGCCCCGCGACCAGCGCATTGCTGCGCTTGGCGCCGTAGAAAGCCCCTGGTTCGATGATGTATTGCAGGTCCGGGCGCAACAGCAGCCACGGCGTGACTTGCGCGCCGTAGTTGAGCTCCAGCAACTGCTCGCCGCTGTCCAGGCTGGCGATCATGTCCGCCTGTTCCGGGCTGCTGGCTGCCGCTTCCTGCACGTCGCGGGAGCGCGAGTTGAATACGGCGCGGCCGTAGGCAAAGGCGATGCTGTCTTTGGGGCGGCTGGCAAACGGCTTTTGTTTGACCAGGCCTACCGAGTACCAGTGGCGCATAGGCGAGGTCGCGGCATTGCTGCTGGATGCCTGGCCAAAGGCGCGCAATACGCTTTCGGGGTCTTGCTCATCACGCCAGATGGCCTGGTCGACCAGCACATAGGCGCCGGTGCGGTTGTTGGCTTTTTGCGTGCTGCCAATCTTGCGGGTATTGGAGGTGTCGTAGTACCAGCCCACTTTGTATTGGCCATTGAGCCAGGCGTTGTTGGTGAAGATCGCTTCCAGCGGCATGATCGCTCCGGTAGTGCCTTTGGTGGTCATGCTGAAGGCTTCGGAGGAGCGACTGTTGTATTCGGGGTTGACCTGGAACACGGCGGTTTGCAGGGTCAGGGCCGGGCTGACGGTGTAGCGCAGTTCGCCGCCCCAGTGGCCGGTGGGGTAGTTGGTCCAGCCGCTGCCATTGGACTGGGTCAGCGGATGCGCGCAGAAACCGGCGTTGACGAAGCTGGTCAACAGCGGCATGCCGCCAAAATCGTTGCCCATTGGCATAAAGCCAACCTTGGTGGTCAGGTCTTCGGAAAACAGCGTGCGCTGGTAGCTGAACTCGGACAGGCGGGTGTAGTTGCCGCCGGCGTTTTCCTGGATTGGCAGGCGGTTGCCTACGAGGTCTTCGGAGGCGCTGTGACCGCGACGATCATTGACGGTGATTTGCACCAGGCCAGCATCGGCGCTACCCAGTATTTTGCTCAGGTCGAACTGGGCACCGATACGCACTTGTTGCGAGTAACGGGTGCCGTGCTTGATCCCGCCATGCAAGTTGGAGAAGGTTTCGGAGTTGTAATCACCGGTCAGCTTGATGCCTTTGTCGATCAGCTTTTGGCGCTCGCCGCCCCAGTCGCCGGTCAGGGTCGAACGGTTCATCAGGTTGTCGGTGGTGTCGGCCAGTACGCAGGCAGGCGTCAGGGCCAGCAATGACAAGCCGCCGCACAGGCTGGTGTTCAGCAGGGCGCGGGAAGAGAAAAACATCTACAGAAGCTCCTTTATATGAAGTGTCGGCGACGGGGCGCGACACGATGCCGCACATTATGAACTATTTAGTTAATTAATTTCATATTTGGTTACACGACCTCCCTCTAATGACTAAGGGCGTTGGTAGCGGCCATCCGCTAGACTCCCGCGTTTATCCGTACCAAGGGATGTTCATGATCTGGTTTCTTGAAGGGCAATCGAGCCAACGCGATGTGATTGCAGGTGCCCGGGCGGCGCTGCCGGACACCGTGCGAATTTTCGCCTCGCACCGCCAAAATCGCCCTGAAATCACCGGATTGGCGGATGTCGCCTGGCGGGAGCCGCAAGACAATCAGGAGCGCATCGGCTGGGTGATCGAGCAGGCCAGCGCCCGGCAGATCAAGGTGGTGCTGGCCGGGCGTGTGGGTCAGGTATATGAAGCGCACCGCGCCGAGTTCGAAGCGGCCGGGTTGCAACTGGTTACTGGCGCTCTGGATCTGGACACCTTTGAGCGGGTTGACGACAAGTCGACGTTTACCCGTGAAGCCCTGGCGGCCGGACTGGCGTGCATACCGGCGATGACGGTGAGCACCCAGGCTGAACTGGAAACGGCTTACGCCCAGTTGGCCCGCGACGGCCAGGTGTGTGTAAAACCGACGCGCGGTATTTACGGCCAGGGCTTTTGGCGTTTGGCCGATAACGTGGACCCGTTTCGAAGTTTTGCCAATGCCGACGCCCATGAGGTCAATGCGACAGTGTTTGCCCAGGCCTACGGTCAATCGGATGCGCCCCAACCGTTGCTGGTGATGCCTTATATGCCCGGCAGCGAATGCTCGGTGGACATGGTCTGCGAGGCGGGCGAGGCCGTGGCCTATGTGGGGCGGCGCAAGCAGGGCCTGATGCAGACATTCGAGCGCGACGGTGCGGCGGTCGAACTGGCGATCAAGGCGGCGCGGCACTTCAAGTGCGACGGTATCGTCAATGTGCAGACCCGGGATGATGCCGCAGGCCAGCCGCATTTGCTGGAGATCAACCTGCGCTATTCTGGCGGTATCGGCTACACCCGCGAAGCCGGAGTCAACCTGCCGGGTATCTTTGCCGCACGCCGCCTGGGCCTGCCCGTGCCAGCCAGTACATGGCGCGAGAATGTGCAGGTCAAGGCAATCACGGTGGTGGTTCCGGTTCGCGGAGAAGAGCTGTTAAGGTGATCAGCTCTTGTTTGTCGCGGGCACAGGGGAGTCACAAGCGATGATATTGATGCCGGGCGCCAATGCGGCCCTTGAATCTGTGCGTTGTGAGATGAGCCTGACCTGCTCGCGAGCGGGCGCATTGGGTGACTATGCGGGGCTGGCGTTGCTGGCCGTGGATGGCAAGCGCCAACCCGTCGGGGAGCCTGCGCTGATACACGCCCCGCAACCCTGGCTGGCATGGCATGACACCGCCGGCCTGGCACGCTTCAGCCTGGTGCTGGAACAATTGCCTGCAGATTGTGAGCGTGTATTGCTGGTGCTCTATGTGTTCGGCGCGCTGGGTCCGTTACGTGAACTCGGCCAGTTCCGGCTCAAGGTCGGTGAGCAGATCGAGCACAGTCTGGCACTGGATGAGTTCGGTGATGGCGCAATGGTCATTGCCGAGGTGTACCGACGCAACGATCAATGGAAAATCCGCGCACTCGCCGAAGCGTCCGCCTACGGCTTGAGCGCGTTTGCCCGACGCCTGGGGCTGGCTCTGGATGATCGTCATCCGCAACGCATGAGACCTGAGGCATCAGACGACAGCGTTGCGCGCCAAGGGGCTACAGGTACTGGTTTTGCCGTAAGCACCCAGCATATTTTGACCTGTGCTCATGTCATTGAAGGCCTCGAGCAATTGTCGATTACGTCCTTTGAAGGTCGATACAAGGCGGAGTCTGTGGTGGTCGATCGCAAGAACGACCTCGCTTTGCTGCGGGTCATTGGTGCCCCCCCTTTGAACCCGGTGACTTTTCGTGAGGGCGTGGGCTGTGAGCTGGGCGAAAGTGTCGTCACCCTGGGGTTTCCGCTCGCCGGGCTGGCAGGCGGTGGCGTGCAAGTTTCCCAAGGTGTGGTTTCGGGCCTGTTTGGCCTTCGCGACGATGCCAGCCTGATGCAGTTCACCGCACCGATTCAGCCCGGCTCCAGCGGAAGCCCGGTGTTTGACCCGCAAGGATTGGTCAGTGGCCTGGTGACCTCGAGCATGGCGGATGCGCAGAACATGAACTTTGCTGTCAAGTCGGCACTGGTACTGGCGTTCCTTGAGGCAGCCCGTGTACCGGCCCGGCGCGGGTGCAGTGAACGTTCGTTGAGCACGCCGGAGTTGGTACGCGCTTCGCAGGCTGGACTGTGGCGGATTGACGCCAGCCATCTTCAGTAACCATTTTTTACTTGTCTTAACCCCCCGTCTCCCTAATCGTCCCCCATTTTTTCAGTATGTTCAGGTAGTAAACATCAATGAACAGCGGTAATTCCAAGACCGAACCCAAGGTATTGCATGCAAACCTCAAGCGCGGTCGTCTGGAGGTAGAGGTCAATGCATCGACCTTTGAGCCACAGGCACTTTTCGATTTTGCCGAGCGCCGAAACCCCAAGCGCGCCTTTTTATTCGTTTCCCGTGTATTGGGGCGTCATATCCCGGCACGGCCGTCACTGATGGCGGAAAGCTTCAATGCCCTGGCTGCAAAAATCCCTGCCGACCTGCCCGGCCCGGTGCTGGTTATCGGCATGGCTGAAACCGCCGTTGGCCTGGGTGCTGGCGTGCACCGCGCGCTCAGCCAGACCCGTGATGACAGCGTGTACCTGTGCAGCAGCCGCCACCCTACGGGCAGTGAACTGTTTGCCCGTTTTGAAGAAGAGCACAGCCACGCCAGCTCGCATCTGCTGCATTTGCCGCAAGACGCACACACCCGCGAGATGATGCTCAACGCCCGCTCGCTGGTGCTGGTGGACGATGAAGCCTCTACCGGCAATACCTTTATCAATCTGTCCCGGGCGCTGGCCGAAGCAGGGCTCAACTCGGTCGAGCGTATTGTCACCACGACCCTGACCGACTGGTCCCGGGACGCTGTGCGCAAGGCCATGGGCGATCATGTCAGCAGCGTCTCTTTGCTCGATGGTCGCTACACGTTCGCCGAAGATACCACCGCAGAACTCCCTCAAATGCCCGAAGTGGGCAGCGTGGCCCAGGGCGACTGGGCACTTGATGCCAGCCGTGACTGGGGGCGCATGGGCGTTCGCGAACACCTTGATACCCTGGCGCCCGATCTGCAGGTCGCCCCAGGTGAACGGGTCTTGGTGGTCGGCACCAGCGAATTTGTCTGGCGCCCGTTTCTGCTGGCCGAGCGCCTTGAGCGGGCGGGCGCCGACGTGCGCTTCAGCTCCACCAGCCGCTCGCCCATTGCCTTGGGCCATTGCATCGATCATGCATTGTCGTTCTCGGATAACTATGGCCTGGGTATCCCCAACTTTCTTTATAACGTCGCCCCCGGCCAGTTCGACCGGGTGCTGATCTGCAGCGAAACCCCGGCAGCTGCGGTCGATCCGGCGCTGGTTAGCGCGTTGAATGCGCAGGTAATCGTTGATGAGCAGTAATCGTCCTCTGGTGTTCGTTGATCTGGACGACACCCTGTTTCAAACCGCCCGCAAAATGGGTGATGAGCCACGCTTTGCCGCCACCCTGGATGTGGACGGCCAGCCCAACGGCTTTATGAGCGCAACACAAAAGAGCTTTGTGGAATGGCTGCTGGCCACCAGCGATGTCGTCCCCGTAACTGCGCGCAGCATCGAGGCCTATCAACGTGTGCAATTGCCGTTCGTCCACGGCGCGGTGTGTGCCCACGGCGGCGTGATTCTCAAGCCTGACGGCTCGCTGGACCCGGTCTGGCATGCGCGCATGTGCGAGGAGCTGGCCCTTGAGCAAACCCGGTTGCATCAACTGAGCGAGCAAACCCTGGCCATTGGTGCCGAACTTGGCTTTTCGTTGCGTGGCTGGGTGGTTGAAGAGCAGGGCCTGGCCAATTACGTGGTCACCAAGCACAACAACGAAACCGACGAAGCGCTGCTCGTCGTATTGGCCGAGGTCAGGGCGCGCGGGTTGCTCGATGGCCTGTATGTACACGGCAATGGCAACAACCTGGCGTTTCTGCCCATCACCCTGCAAAAGCGTGAAGCGGTACGTGAGTGGATCCGCCGCGATCAGGCGATCAACGGCAAGCGCCCGTTGCTGGGCTTCGGTGACAGTGTGTCGGACCTGGGCTTTATGGCCGAGTGCGACTGGTGGGGCACGCCCAAACGCGGGCAGTTGGCCGCTCATGTGCTGGCGAGCGTCGACCATGAGTAATGCTTTCGCAGGCCTGGAAACCGTCGGTAGTGGCAGCTATGACGCCGATGACGTGCACTTTTTACTGCGCGCCCTGCAGATTGAAGTCACCGACGTGCAGGAAAAAGAGCGGCTGATCCAGACCCGGCAACGCCATTACTCCGAGATGATCAGCCAGGAACATGCGCCGTCCGACACCCATAAAAGCCTTTACCAGCGTGCCCTGATGCAAAATGGCGCGCGCATGGCGGCCGATGTGCAGGCGCTGGCGCTGGCCTTGAATGAGCGCTACAACGGCCCCTCGATTGCGCTGGTGTCCTTTGTGCGCGCCGGTTTACCGCTGGGTGTACTGCTGCGCCGGGCGCTGCTTGATCTGGGGCGCGAGGCTGCGCATTACGGCATCAGCATTATTCGTGACCGTGGAATCGACAACGTCGCACTCGAAGCTATCATCAAGAGCCACGGTGCCGAAAACATCGTGTTTGTCGATGGCTGGACCGGCAAGGGCGCGATCAGCGGCCAGATCCGCGAAAGCCTGGCGGGAGACTCGCGTTTCCCGGCAGACCCACGCCTGGTGGTGTTGGCGGACCCTTGTGGCCGCGCGTGGCTGGCGGCGTCCGCTGAAGACTGGCTGATCCCCTCGGGCATTCTGGGGGCTACGGTTTCCGGGCTGGTTTCTCGTTCCATCTGGCCGCAAACCCCGGGCCTGCATGGTTGCGTGGTGTATGACCATTTGGCGGAACACGACGTGACCATGAGTTTTATCCACAGCATCGAAACCGAGCGGGCACAGCTTGCCCCGTTGCCCGCTGCGCAACCCTGGACACTGGATCAGGCCGCAGCCTTGCAACACTCGGCGGTAGCTGCGGTCGAACGTATCTCGACGCGGTTTGCGGTGACCAACCCCAACCGGGTCAAACCGGGTATCGCCGAGGCCACCCGCGCCGTGATGCGCCGGGTACCGGACCACGTGCTGGTGCGCAACCTTGACGATCAGGACGTGCAACTGCTGTTGCACCTGACGCGCCAGGCCAATATCGAGGTCCAGGAAGTCGGTGATGAACTGGGGCCGTATCGCGCTGTGACCGTAATCAGGAGTGTTCGCTGATGATCAAGCATTCAGCCTATGCCTTGGGCGCCACACTTTATATGCCGGCCACCCGTCCCGATATTCTGGATGTGGTGCTGGGCGAGAAGATCCAGGGTTTACGCTCGCTGGTGGTGTGCCTGGAAGACGCCGTGGCCGAAATCGACGTGCAGCAGGGGCTGAACAACCTCAAGAACCTGCTGTTGGGCATCGAGGCGCGTGGCGGCCGTCCGTCGAGCGGGCCGATCCTGTTTGTGCGCCCGCGTGATGCGGCAATGGCAGCGGTGCTTAATGATTGGTCGCTGATGCGCCATGTCGACGGTTTTGTGGTGCCCAAACTCAGCCTGGGCAATATCCGCGAGTGGCAGCAGGCGGTGACCCGCGACGACCTGATGCTGATGCCCACTCTGGAAACCCCGGAAGTCTTTGTGCCCAATGCCATGGTAGAGCTGCGCAGCGCCATGCTGGAGCTGTTGCCTGAGCGCATTATTGCCCTGCGCATCGGTGGCAACGACCTGATGGGCTGCCTGGGTTTGCGTCGTCCACAAACCATGACCCTGTACAGCACGCCCATGAGCTATGTGATTCCCATGTTGTGCGGGATCATGGGCTCGGCAGGTTTTGCCCTGACCGCACCGGTGTTCGAGCAGCTCAATACGCCACACGTGCTGGATCAGGAACTGGCGCTGGATATGGCTCACGGGCTTGTAGGGAAAACTGCGATTCACCCGTCACAAATTGCAGTTATCCACAGGGCGTTGCAAGTCAGCCTTGAAGATCTCAACAGCGCACGCCAAATATTGAGTGAGGCGGCGCCTGCGGTGTTCAAGTTCAACGACGCCATGTGCGAGCCTGCGACCCATTACAAATGGGCGCAAACAATTATTGAACGGGCACATTGGCAAGGGGTTCGCCCTGAAGTCGCCTGCCCGACAGACACTTTTGGAGGCAGCCTGAGATTGGCTGAATTAGTGGGTTGAACGACGTTTTGAATACATCGGACAAAGGCAACAAGCAGGTTCTGTCAGCGTTCGACTTCGATGGCACACTGACCTATCACGACAGCTTTGTGCCGTTTTTGCGCTTTGCCTTTGGCAATCGCCTGTTCGCGATGCGCCTGTTGCGGATGATTCCGGCCACGGCGTGCTACCTGCTGGGCAGGATTTCTCGCAATGATTTGAAAGAGAAACTGATCGCGGTCTACCTGACCGGCGCCAAAGAGGCCTGGGTAAAGGAGCGCGCTGAAGCATTTTGTGACGTTTCCTGGCAGCGTCTGATGCGGCCTTTGGGCTTAACATCCGTCGCCAACCAGATTGAGCAGGGCGCCAAGGTAACAATTTGCTCGGCGTCCCCTGAACTGGTGCTCACACCTTTTGCCAAAAAACTCGGTATCGGCTTGATCGGTACACGGCTGGCCTCAGTCGATGGCGTGCTGACCGGAGATATCGAGGGCACCAACTGTCGCTGTGAACAAAAAGTCATTCGGCTGGAGGCGCAATACGGGCCTCTGGACCAATACACACTGCGTGCCTGGGGTGACACCCGGGGCGATGAACAGATGCTCGGAGCCGCTCAAGAGCCGCATTGGCGTGAATTTCACGCATTGTGGCGTCGCAAGCGGCCACTTGACGTGTGCTTGCGCGAGGAGCTGTAAGCCAGGCGCAAGCAAAGCATGTCAATAATCAGTAATTACCTATCGTGCTTCAGTGCAGACAAGGAGACGTTTCATGGCCATTTCGCTGTCCAAGAATCAAACCATCTCTCTCGAGAAAGAAGCGGGAGCCGGTCTCAAGAAAATTCGCATGGGCCTGGGCTGGGATCCGGTCAAGCCCAGCGGTTTTTTCGCCAAGCTGCTGAGCAGTGATACCGCCATCGACCTGGATGCTTCGTGCATCCTGCTCGACAGTGCCAAACAACCGCTGGACCTGGTGTGGTTTCGCCAGCTCAAGTCCAAAGACGGCTCCATCGTGCACTCCGGCGACAACCGCACGGGTGAGGGCGATGGCGACGACGAGTCGATCCAGGTCAACCTGGAGCAGCTGCCAGCCGGGGTCAAACACCTGGTGTTTACCGTGAACTCGTTTACCGGGCAAAATTTCGAAGCGGTAGAAAACGCCTACTGCCGTATCGTTGACGAGCTGACCGGCAAAGAGCTGGCGCGCTTCAACCTGTCGGACAAGGGCCGTCACACCGGCGTGGTCATGGCATACATCAGCCGCACATCGGCGGGCTGGGACCTGACCGCCATCGGCACCGTGGCCAATGGCCGTACCGCCCAGGATCTGGCCACTGACGCAGCCCAGGCGGTGCGCTCATGACCACATTGACCCCGGGCGCCAACACCGGCGTTGCCAGCGGTACCCTGAGCGTCACCGTCAGCTATACCCCGGTGACCGGCGCGGACCTGGACGTTTCTGCGTTTTTGCTCAATGAGTCGGGCAAGGTGCGTGGCGACAACGACATGTGCTTCTTCGGCCAGCAAAGCGTCAATAATGGCGCGGTCAAGCTGGTGGAATCGGCTGCAGGTCGCAGTGTGTTCAGCGTCAATCTGGACGCCATTGATCAGGCCATCGAAAAAGTCGCCCTCACCGCAACCATCTATGAGAACAAGGCCCGTTTCGACGCCTTCCCGCAGTTGACCGTAACGGTGAGCGGCGGCATCGAAGCACCGATTCCGACCCAGGGCATGCAGGAAACCGCGTTGATCCTCGGCGAGTTCTATCGCCGTCAGGGCGTGTGGAAGTTCCGCTGCGTAGCACAGGGTTTTGCCGGTGGCCTTGCGCCCTTGGCCGAGCACTTTGGGGTTGATATTGCGGCTCCTGCTCCTGCTGCAGCGCCGACGCCACCTCCAGCGCCTCCAGCACCAGCACCAGCACCGGCACCGGCACCGGCAGCGAAGATCAATCTGTCGAAGATCACCCTGGACAAGCAGCGTCCGTCCATCAGCCTTGAGAAAAAGGACGGTGACTTCGGCGAGATCAAGATCAACCTCAACTGGAACCGTACCAACCCCAACGCCGGGGGCGGCGGCTTCTTTGCTTCGCTGCGCGGCAAGTCGGGCGGGATCGACCTGGACGTGGGCTGCCTGTACGAAATGGAGAACGGCCGCAAAGGCGCGGTACAGGCCCTGGGCAATGCCTTCGGTGATTTCCGTGACGAGCCGTTTATCCAGTTGATGGGCGACGACCGCACCGGCTCGGTAAGTGACGGCGAGTGGTTGCGCATCAATGGCAAGGAGTGGCGCAAGATGCGTCGCGTGCTGGTTTACGCGTTCATCTACGAAGGTGCCCCGAACTGGCAGGCGACTGACGGTGTCATCACCTTGTACATCCCGGGTGAGCCGCCGATTGAAGTGCGCCTGAGCGAAGAGGGCGGGACCAAAGGCATGTGCGCCATTGCTTTGCTTGAAAACGTCGGTGGCAGTGTGAAGGTCAACCGTCGGGTTGAATTCTTCAAGGGCCACTCTGACATGGATAAAGCGTTTGGTTGGGGTATGCGCTGGGCTGCCGGCTCCAAATGAGCGCTCTGTAAGTGGCCGCCTGATGAAACAGGCGCCGTACCTGCAATTTCTGACAAGGTGACTCCAATGCTCGAATGGCTCAAAACCAACGCAAGCGCCGCCCGTGACAAGCTCTCGGCGGAAGTCAGCAAATTCAAGAACCGTGAGTTTATGGAAGCCGTGGTTTCCGGTTGCGCACTGGTGGCCGCTGCCGATGGCAATATCAGCAGCGACGAAAAACAGAAAATGGTCGGATTTATTCAAAACTCCAATGAGTTGAAGGTCTTTGACGTCAAGGACGTGATCAAAGCTTTCAACGCTGTGTGTGAAAAGTTTGAATTTGACCAGCAGATCGGTCGCGCTGAAGCGCTGAAATCAATCGGTCAGCTACGTAAAAAAGAAGATGCCGCCCGCCTGCTGGTGCGTGTTTGCTGCGCAATCGGTAGCGCCGACGGCAACTTCGATGAAAGTGAGCGGGCTGCCTGCCGCACTATCTGCAATGAGCTGGGGCTGAACCCTGGCGATTTTGATCTCTGAGGACATCATGGAAAACACGGCAATTGGCTTTCCGCCAACTACCATCGCTGTATTTGTGGCTCTGGCGGTCATTGCTCTGGCAATCGACCTGTTTACCCACAAAAGCGATAAACCGGTCTCGCTGACCAACGCCGCCGTCTGGTCGATGTTCTGGGTGGTGATCTCGCTCATGTTTGCGGGCTACCTGTATGTGGCCCACGGCCCAAGTGTGGCCAGCCTGTTCGTTACCGGTTACGCGCTGGAAAAAGTACTCAGCGTCGACAACCTGTTCGTGTTCATGGCGATTTTTGCCTGGTTCAAGATCCCGGACGCATTGCGTCACCGGGTTCTGTACTGGGGCATCATCGGCGCCATTGTGTTCCGCCTGATTTTCGTGGCGATCGGTACTGGCCTGCTGGCGTTTGGCCCTTGGGTCGAAGTGCTGTTTGCCGTGGTCGTGGCCTGGACCGCAGTGATGATGTTGCGCAGCAAGGAAGAGGATGAGGAGGAGGATTACTCCAAGCACATCGCCTACCGTTTTGCGAAAAAACTGTTCCCGGTCTGGCCGAAGCTGCACGGGCATAATTTCTTTGTTTCACGCAAAGAGCTTGAAAAAGAGATCACGAAGCCGCAGAACAAGGGAATGACTCTTGTAGGCAAGGGCGCTCTTTTTGCTACCCCACTGTTTTTGTGTGTGGTGGTGGTTGAGGTTTCAGACATTCTGTTTGCCTTCGACTCCGTACCGGCAGTGATTGCCGTGAGCCGTGAACCCTTGATCGTGTACTCGGCCATGATGTTCGCCATTCTGGGTCTGCGGACCATGTACTTCGTTCTCGAAGCACTGAAACGCTACCTGGTGCACCTGGAAAAAGCGGTTATCGCCCTGCTGTTCTTTATCGCCGGCAAGCTGGCCCTGAACGCAACCGATCACCTGTTTGGCCATGGTTATGAAATTGATCCAAACACCAGTCTGATTGTGGTGTTGGTGGTCTTGGCTATCGGTATCGTGGCCAGCATCATCTTTCCCGGTAAGGAAGAAGAGCAATCCGACGTTAACAACGACACGAAAGCTTGATCGCACATTACTAAGGAGAATTACACATGGCACTTTCCCTTTCCAAAGGCGGCAACCTGTCTCTGTCCAAAGAAGCCCCCGGGATGACCAAAGTCCTCGTGGGTCTGGGCTGGGATGCTCGCTCCACCGATGGTCAAGACTTCGACCTGGATGCGAGCGCTTTCTTGCTCAAGGCTGACGGTAAAGTACGCGCTGACTCCGATTTCATTTTTTACAACCAGCTCAAAAGCGTGGACGGCTCGGTTGAACACACGGGCGACAACCGTACCGGTGAAGGCGACGGCGATGACGAGGCGATCAAGGTCGACCTGTCCAAAGTACCCGCTGACATCGACCGGATCGCGTTTACCGTGACCATTCACGAAGCTGACGCTCGCCGTCAAAACTTCGGTCAGGTGCGCAATGCTTTCATCCGCATTGTGAACCAGGACAACAACAGTGAAGTGGCGCGTTATGACCTGGCAGAAGACGCCAGCACCGAAACCGCGATGATCTTTGCCGAGCTGTATCGCAATGGCGCCGAGTGGAAGTTCCGCGCTGTGGGCCAGGGCTTTGCTGGCGGTCTCAAGCCATTGGCGGAAAGCTACGGCCTGAAGTTTTAATCTGCACCCCATCAACTTTTCATATAAGGGTTCACGAACATGGCAGTAAGTCTGAGTAAAGGCGGCAACGTCTCCCTGACCAAAGAAGCACCTGGCCTGACCGAAGTGGTTGTAGGCCTGGGTTGGGACCCACGGGTTACTGACGGTCAGGAGTTCGACCTGGACGCCTCGGTGTTTATCGTTGGTGAGAACGGCAAAGTGCTGAACGACGGCAGCTTTGTGTTCTACAACAACAAGACTTCGCCCGACGGCAACGTTGTGCACCAGGGCGACAACCGCTCGGGCGCCGGCGACGGTGATGATGAGCAAGTAAACGTCAACCTGTCGGGTCTGTCGCAAGAAGCCAAAAAACTGGCTTTCGCGGTGACCATTCACGAAGCGGATGGCCGCAAGCAAAACTTCGGTCAGGTATCCAACGCTTACATTCGCGTTCTGAACAAGGCTGACGGCAAGGAGCTGGCACGTTTTGACCTGAGCGAAGACGCTTCGACCGAAACCGCGATGGTGTTCGGCGAGCTGTATCGCAATGGCGAAGAGTGGAAGTTCAAGGCAATTGGTCAGGGCTTTGCCGGTGGCCTGGCGCCATTGGCTTCGAACTTTGGCGTTAACCTGGGCTAACCCCCGGCGTTAAACGAAAGGCCCTCCCCGGTATCGGGGAGGGCCTTTTTTTTTGTGTATAAACACCTGTAGCAGCTGCCGAGGAACGAAGGCTGCGTTCGGCGGCGAAGCCGTCGTGAAATCAGACACTTCGCTGCATCAGATAGATTGAACGCTCAGGTTTTACGAGATCTTCGCCCTCGAACGCAGCCTTCGTTCCTCGGCAACTGCTACAAGTATTCCACGCACCGCTTGATCAAAACCTCATCTGCCACTGCCCCATCAGCCCGTGGTTGCGGCTGTTGCTGCCGATATCGCCGGTATAGCCCACCCCCAGGGTCTGCCTGGCAGAGACGCCAAGATCCAGCCCGGCCTCCAGCACCAGCGAGTTGCGATCCAGCGCACTGCCCTCGACATCAAAGGCCGATCCGCCCAGCACAAAGGCCTGGGTGGTTGAGCTGCTGACATCACCATAGAGGTGTTTCCAGCCAGCGCTCAGGCGGGGTGTGATGCTCATGCCGTTTTCGAGCTGGTTCAGATGCGCCAGCCGTACACCCAGGGTGCTACTGAAGTTGTCCTGGGTTTGCCGGTCAACCTGCAACGCCGCGGCACCGCCTTTTTCGGTGTAGCGGTCACGTTGATAACGCTGATAACCCAGGTTGGCATACGGCTCGGCACTCAGACGACCGCTGCCCAGGGCGTAGCCCAGTTCGGCAAAAACCTGCTGGCTGCTGGCGTGGTAGTCCCCCTTGGGCTGATCGCTGAAGCCGTTGAATATCACGCTGCGTTTGCTGTCGCCGTTATGGCCGCTATACGCCGCCCCCAGGCGCAGGGCCAGCGCACCGCTCTGGTGAATGGCATAGGCGCCCGCGTGCCAGCTGTTGACCCTGCCCTCCATGCCGGTGCTGTCCACGTCGGTTTTTGAGTAGCCGCCCAGTACACCCATGCGCCAGTCCGGGGTTAGCGCCCAGTCGGCACCCAGTACACCGCCTTTGGTACGTTGGGTCAGGTCGCTGTTGCCGTGGATTGCGTCCAGCCGGCCATAGCTGCCCAGGCCCTGCAGCCAGAGCCTGCCCCGGGCATTCGGGTCGTTGAGGTTGCGCACGCCCGGCACCAGGCCCGTGGCGGCCAGGGCAGGGGTGTCACTGGCGGCACTGGCAACCTGTAGGCCACCGCCTGCGCCCAACGACTGCATGGCCGCCAGCATGCTGCTGCCCACCTGCAAAGAGGCGCCCAGTGTGGCGCTGCCCAGGCTCGCATTGCTGCTGGCGGATAGCTGCTCGATGGCGGCGCCCGCCGTCTGTGCCGAGGTGTTGAGCAGGGCGTTATACAGCGCGTTGCCGGCCTTTAGCTGGCTCAGGCCGATGGCCGCACTGTGGCCGTTGGCGCTGCTGGCATAATCGGTAAATGCTACGTCATTGCGCGCATAGGTCAGCTCGACGCTGGTGGGGGTGTAGTTGAGGGTCGGGGTGAGGAAGGCGTAATCGCTGGTGACTTTGCCAAAGGTGCCGTCGATGGCCGCTGCGTTCAGCACCCTGTACTGGCTTAGCCACGGATAGGTACCGCTACCGGCATTGATGGCCAGGGTCGAGCCATTGAGGTGGACGGTGCCGCCAACCTGCACCGGTGCGCTGCTGCCATCGGCATTGACGCCATACGCCAGGGTCGCGCCGCTGCTCAGGGTCAAGTCATGGCTGATGGTGGCGCTGCCCAGCTGCGTGTCGGTTTGCAGTGTGCCGTTGACCTGCAGGTTGGCGACGCTGCCACCACCGGCATACATGCCACCTTCATCGACAGTGATAGCGCCGCTGATGGCTCCCAGGTTGACCAGGCGGGCGCCGCTGAACACCTCGCCGCCGTCACTGAAGTCGTTGTGGCTGGTGAGGGTCCAGCTGCCGGACTTCACATCCAGCCATTCAACGTTCTGGCTATTGCCGAAGCGGCCACCGGCCGGGTCATCCAATGTCACCCGGTCGTAGCCGCTACCGCCGTCCACCAGGCCGTCGAAGCGGCTGGCGCTGCCCAGGGTCAGGTGGTCATCGCCGCCGCCGAGGTCCAGGGCCAGACCATTGCTGCCACTGATCAGACCCTTGTTGCTGACCACATCATCGAACTCTCCCACAAATCTGACGGCAAAACCGTCCAACCCTTTGATTGTGCCGTTATTGATCAGTCGGGTGGCCGCGACCCCGGGGCCATCGCTGCCGTCATCCACCAGCACCGCATTGTTGGCGCCACTGATGAGTGCACCTGCGGCGTTGTAGAGATAACCCCCGCCAAGGGCGATACCTTCGCTGCCATTGGCAAAGCCGTTTTTATCGACGCCACCGGCGCCGGTGCCCTGAATCACCCCATAGTTTTCGATATGGGCGATCAGGTCGATATCCACGCCATCGCCGTCACCGTTGGGCTTGAGCCCGGAGTAGGCGCCGGTGATGGTGCCGTAATTGATCACGGTGCCGTTGCCGTCCGAACCAAAGCCAGAACCGTTGCGCCCGGTGACTTCGCCGTAGTTGACCAGGGTTGCGCCCAGATCGGTGGTCATGCCGTGGCGACCACCTGAAAGGGTGCCGTGGTTGGTCACGGTCACGCCGGTTGCCGAGTCAATATCGATGCCGT
Source organism: Pseudomonas bubulae (assembly GCF_900618535.1). GTDB lineage: Bacteria > Pseudomonadota > Gammaproteobacteria > Pseudomonadales > Pseudomonadaceae > Aquipseudomonas > Aquipseudomonas bubulae. The sequence goes on from NZ_UYJA01000007.1 coordinate 46,069, forward strand.
CGAATTTGTTGTCGTCGGTCAGGGCATCACCCGATGAAATCTCGCCGTAGTTGAGGATTGTGGCGTTGGAACCGGTTTTCATGCCGTCACTGAATTCGCCGCGGATCAGCCCACCCTCGCGGTTGATAAGGGTGGTCTGGACACCTTCGCTGCGCAGCGAGTCGAGGTCGATGGCCTGGCCACTGCCGGTCGAGCGCACAGTGCCACTGTTGTCGATCAACACACTGCCACTGGTGAAATTGGTGTCGATTCGCAAAGCATCGTTACTGCCCTGAATCGTCGCGCCGCTGCGATTGATAATGCTGTAGTTGCGTTCACCACGGGTACTGCCGCTGGTATCGATGGCTCGCCCGCCTGTCGAGATCAAGCTGCCGGCGTTGTCGATGACGACACCTGAGGCGCGGGTGTCGTCTTTCAGAGTGACCGCCACCTTGGTGGTGGTCAGGCTGCCGCTGGGCGTCAACGTCAGGGTGTCGTTGCCATTGAGGGTCAGGCTGTCGGTGCTGGCGGTGCTGAGGAGGGCCGCTTTGGCAAACGCCACAGGGGATAAACAGCTGGTACTCAGCAGTGCAAGGGTGAGCGCAAGACGCTGGGGTGAGGCGGGCATGACGAACGACCTTTTTTGTAATAATAAGGTCGTCATGTATAGCGAACAGGTTTTACAAAATGATGTATCCGAATACCACCAGAACCTCTGTATCGTGTCGGCCATTGTAAGAAATTTCGCTTTTACTCGGCGCTTCCAGATTCTGTCGAAGTGCCCCCTTATCGAAGTGGTTCAGCTCACCCATGGAAACAGTACGTGCCCGTCTTGCCGGCCTGATTGAATTTGTTAAACAGACCGCGCTGATGCAAAAGCGGCCGGCGTTAACCCTTAGCCAACACAGCGCCTTCAGTGCCAGCGAAGAAAAATTGCGGGCGTTGCCCGGGGTCAGCCTGGATCTGCACAACGGCGAGGAAGACGAAGTCTGGCTGCAGCTCGAACGTCTGCATGAGCGCAAGCCACCGGCGCCCCTCAGCCCGCTGCTGGGGTTGTGGATCGAACTCAAGGGCACGCCGCAGACCGAACCGGCACTCAAGGTCCGCCTGGCACGGGAGGTCCTGATCAACAGCACGGCGATCTCCGAGGACGAACGCTCGCGCTTGATGCCTGTAGCTCTGCAGATCGGGGAAGACGTCGCTGTCGAAGAGTGGGTCAATCTGGAAGACTGCCTGGATGCTGGCGAGATCCGTGCGCAATTCAAGTCTTACAGCCAAACGGCCTGGCGCCTGTGGGCCGCTGAGGAAAAACAGCGGCGCAAAAGCATCGAACTGTATGCCGAGCTTTTTATGCTGGTGCAACAGATGCAGGGCAACCTGGGGGATGCGCAGCTGGAACTGGTGTGGGGCCTGGGGGTTTCGACGTGGGAACATCCCGTGGTCGGTGTCATCCATTACCCGTTAATCAGCCAGTTGGTGGAGATCGCCATCAACCCCGACAGCATGGCCATTGAAGTGCGTCCGCGCGCTGCCGAGCCACGCCTGGAAGTGGATGCCTATGTGGCGGCCGATATTGCCGGTGTCGGGCCGCTGGCAACCCTGGCCAAGGATTTTTTCCAACAGGATCAGGCCGGCATCAGCCCGTTCAACGCCGCCAGCTACGAGCCGGTGATTCGTTCAGCATCGACCCTGCTCGATGCCCATGGTCAGTTTTTGCCGGTGACGCTGGCCGAGGGTGATCGATCCGTCCCCAAGGCTGCCGAGTTCTTGTGTGTCACCGATACCTGGTGCCTGTTTGCCCGCGCCCGCGACAGCAATATGTTTATTGAAGACCTGGGTCGCTTTGAAGCCGGGATCGAGGAGGCCGGTGAGCTGCCGGCGGCCTTGCGGGCCATTCTCACCGAACCGTCCAGTGTGCTGGAAGATGTGGTCCTGCCACCGTTTCGTGGTTTGTCCTACGTCAGCGGTACCCAGGGGGATGATGCGCCGGCGGCAAAAGCGCAGGAGCTGTATTTCCCCAAACCGTACAACGATGAGCAGGTGCAAATCATCCAGCTGCTGCAAGTGCACGATGGCGTTGTGGTGCAGGGCCCGCCCGGTACGGGCAAGACCCATACCATCGCCAACGTCATCAGCCATTACCTGGCCAATGGCAAGCGGGTGCTGGTGACGTCGATGAAAGACCCGGCCCTGGCGGTGCTGCAGGAAAAACTCCCGGAAGCCATACGTCCGCTGGCAATCAGTTTGTTGAGCAGTGAAGCGGACGGCATGAAGCAGTTCGAGTTCGCCATTCAAAAGATCTCAGCCGAAGTACAGCGCATCGATCGTGCGCTGTATAAGCGCGAAATCGGCCAGATTGACGACGAAATCAACACCCTTCATGGTCAGATGGCCGGCGTTGATCGTGAGATCACTCATTGGGCCGAGCGTAATCTGTCGGACCTGGAGATCGACGGTGAGCGCCTGAGCCCTACCCATGCGGCCTTGCAGGTTGCGGCGGCCCAAGATGAAGTCAGCGGTTTTACCGACCGGATCGGCGTGGACGAAGCGTATCGTCCGCGCTTTACGTTGCAAGACATCATCGCCTTGCGCGAAGCCCGGCTTGAACTCAAGGACTCACTGGCCTACCTGGGCCAGAAACTGCCGCAGCTGGCTGACTTCCCGGACGCGCAGACACTGATTCAGGTGCATCAGGATCTGGCTCAGGAAAGCCAGCTGCAGCTCAAGGAAAGCACCGGCGAAGTGCCGCGCCTGCTGGATAACAGTGCCGAAACCCTGGAGCAGGCCCAGGCGCTGGTCGAGCATTTGGGCCAACTGCAAACCCTGCGCACACAGATCAGCACCTCGGCCCACAGCTGGGCCGCGCCCATGCAGGCTTGTCTGATGCGTGGTGGCAACGATGATGTGCTGGCGCTGTTTGCCAGCCTCAAGGGCGAGATTGAAGACGCGCTGGCAGGGCGCAAGGCCTTTGTGGCACGACCGGTAAGCCTGTCGTTCGAGTTGCATGCGCAACCCGAGGTGGTGGCAGCTATCGATAACCTGGCCCAGGGGCGACGCCCGTTCGGCTTGTCCGGCCTGCTTGGCAAGGGCACGCAAAAACAGTTGCTGGACACCATTGTGGTGTTGGGCAGCAAGCCGCAAAGCGACCAGGACTGGCAGCATGTGCAAGCCTTTGTGCACTTCCAGCAACACAGCCGTACCTTGCTGCTGCGCTGGAATGCGCTGGCCGCCGAAATACCCTTGCCGACGCTGGAAACCGACGCCGAACAACTGATGGCAGCGGCCCGGGCGATCGAGCAGTTCGATGCCATTGTGCTCACCGAGCAGGGCGAAGCCCGTGCCCACCGCGAACTCAAGCAGCTGCTCCCGGACTGGGCCGAGGTTAGCCAGTTGCGCAGCAACGCACCGGTATTGGCCGAGGCCGAAAGCATCCTGCGACACTACCTGATACGCCATCGCCTGGCGGCCACCTGGGCCATCAAGGAAACCTTCAACAAAGCGCTGGCCGGGTGTGGTGGCGATATCAGTGAGCAGTTGCAAGGCTTTCTGGATTTGAGCCTTGGTCAGCCTCTGGTTGATACCGCCTTACTGCAAACCCGGTGGTCCGCGCTGATGGACGAGTTGCGCCGGGTGATGGCCCTGGCCACTGCCCTTGAGACCGTACAGCGGGTAACCGACCTGATCGCGCAAAGCGGCGGCCTGCTCTGGGCCGCCCGTTTGCGTGAAGAGCCGGTCGTCGGGCCGGTCGACGGCCTGCTCCCGGACAACTGCCTGGATGTGTGGCGCCTGAGCCGTCTGGCCCGCTACCTCGAAAGCATCGACGGACGCGAAGACCTCAAGCGATTGTTCAAGTTACGCGGTGAGCTGGAGCTGAGTCTGTCGCGTCTTTATCAGGATGCGGTGGTCAAACGAACCTGGCTGCGGCTGTCGGAAAACGCCACGCCGAGTGTCAGGGCAGCCCTTGAGCTGTACCGCACCGCAATCCGCAAGATCGGCAAGGGCACCGGCGTACGCGCCGGGCGTTATCGTCAGGATGCGCGACTGGCGGCCGATGTGGCGATCTCGGCCATCCCGTGCTGGATCATGCCGCATTACCGCATTTGCGAAAGCCTGCCCGCGCAGTACGGTGCCTTTGACCTGGTGATTATCGACGAAGCGTCGCAGTCGGATCTCAGTGCATTGCCGGCGTTGCTGCGGGCGAAAAAAGTGCTGGTGGTGGGCGATGACAAACAAGTATCGCCCGATGGTATCGGCATGGAAGAAGAGCGCGTGCAGAACATGATGGCGCGCTTTTTGGGCAATCAGGTGGGCCTGTATCGGCCCTTGATGTCGCCCGAGCGTTCGCTGTATGACCTGTTCAAAGTGGTATTTGCCAAGAGCGGCACCATGCTGCGCGAGCATTTTCGCTGTGTGGCGCCGATCATCGAATACTCCAAGCGAGAGTTCTACAACCACGAACTCAAACCGCTGCGCCTGCCGTTGATGACTGAGCGTCTTGACCCGCCGCTGGTGGATCTGCTGGTGATGGACGGGGAGAAGAAAGGCAAGTTCAACCTTGGCGAAGCCCAGGTGATCGTCGAGGAAATTCGCCGCCTGATCGCCCTGCCGCAGATCACTGGACGCAGCATCGGCGTGGTCTCGCTGCTGGGCGCCGAGCAAGCGCAAAAGATCATGCAGATGCTGACCAAGGAGCTGGGTGAAGAGGCTATTACCCAGTTCCAGATCAGCTGTGGCGATGCCCGCACGTTCCAGGGCAAGGAGCGCGACATCATGTTCCTGAGCATGGTGGCCTCTCCCGGCGATTGCTTTGCCAACAGCCGCGACTCGATAGCCCAGCGCTTCAACGTGGCCGCTTCGCGGGCACGGGATCGCATGTACCTGGTGCGCAGTGTCGAGCTGACCGACCTCAGCCCTGTGGACAGTTTGCGCCGCGGCCTGATTGAGCACTTTGAAACCCCTTTTACCCAGGATGCTGCGCAGGTCAGTGATCTGCGCGAGTTGTGCGAATCCGGCTTCGAGCAGGAGATGTACGATGAGCTGACCCAGCGTGGCTATCGGGTGATTCCGCAGGTGGGCGTTGGCGCGTATCGCATCGACATGGTGGTCGAGGGCGACAACGACAGTCGCCTGGCCATCGAATGTGACGGCGACCGCTTCCACGGCCCGGACCGCTGGGACAGCGACATGCGTCGCCAGCGTATTCTGGAGCGGGCAGGCTGGCGTTTCTGGCGTTGCTTTGCATCGGCTTTTACCCTTGATCGTCAGCAGATCATTGATGATTTGCTGGCTACCTTGAAGGCAATGAACATCGAACCTGCCAGCGGCGAAGGCGCGGCGCCGAGCATTCATGTCGAGCGACGTCAGGTATATGGCTTTGAACGCGCAGGAACAGTCACCGAGGAGGGCCGTGTGCGGGCCCATGATAACCGTCCGGCCAAAGATCCGTTTTTGTTCTGGGTACCGGACGACACATTGGCCGTGAGCGATGTCGAGGCTGAGCAGTCTTTGCCACTGACCGTCTGATGGTCGCCGGGGAACAGTAGGCGCGAACCTGCTCGCGATACCGTGACCCGGCCAGCCAGACCGCAGCGCCTGTATTACAGGCAGGCCAGCCCCTTGGGGTTTTGCGTTGTCATGTGTCAGCAGGTGATCGTACAACCACCTTGAGCTATGATGCGTCCCTACGGGGGCGCGATTTCGCAGTGTTCAGGTCGGCCAAGGCGATAGATCAGCTGCTTTAATCATCAATGCTTCCGATCCTTTTGATTTCGAGAAAAATGTTCACCATGGAAAACCACAACGACGTACCCCGCCTCCCTCGCAAGCGCCGCAGCCTGGCGCAAGAGTTGGTGACGGTGCTGTCCGAGCAGATCCGCGACGGCATGCTCAAGCGCGGCGACAAGTTGCCCACCGAGTCGGCGATCATGGAAGCCCATGGTGTTAGCCGTACGGTGGTGCGCGAGGCCATTTCCCGACTGCAGGCCGCAGGGCAAGTCGAGACGCGACACGGCATCGGCACCTTTGTGCTGGATACACCGAGCCCGAGCGGTTTTCGCATCGATCCGGCAACTGTCGTCACATTGCGCGATGTGCTGGCGATTCTTGAGTTGCGCATCAGCCTGGAGGTTGAATCTGCAGGGCTGGCGGCGCAGCGTCGCAGTGCCGAACAACTGGCCGCAATGCGCGCGGCGCTGGATGCCCTGAATGAAAACACCGCGCGTAACGGTGATGCCGTGGCCTCGGATTTTCAGTTCCATTTGCAGATTGCACTGTCGACCGGCAACCGCTACTTCACGGACATCATGACTCACCTGGGCACCAGCATTATCCCGCGAACCCGGCTCAATTCGGCGCGTCTGGCCCATGATGACCAGCAGCAGTACATGGACCGCCTGAACCGTGAACACGAAGAAATCTACCAGGCCATTGCCCGTCAGGATTCGGAAGCGGCCCGCGCTGCCATGCGCCTGCACCTGACCAACAGCCGCGAGCGCCTGCGCCATGCCCATGAAGAGGCAGAGGCGCAGCGCGGGTAGGGCGTCCTCCACCTGTGGGAGCGGGCTTGCCCGCGATCGTATCGACGCGGTTTGCCTGACAGAACGCGGCGCTTGCATGGCGAGCAAGCCCCTCCCACAGGGTATTGCTGCGTAAGATGAGCTGTTCTACGACAACCTGTCACTTACCAAAAATTAAATTTCACTTTCACCACACTCCACCAAAGCCCGTACTAGACGGGCTTTTTTGTTTTTATCGAAACTGATTCGCCCCAGGGCAGCCACGATTTCAAGAAATGAGATTGACGTTCTTTTTTTAAGTTGTACGATGACGTACGACGCAACGAATCGCTAACGTATTTCTCATCACAATGTGCTCCCAGGGTGTTCGAATAATGAATCCACAAGAACTGAAGTCCATCCTCTCTTCCGGTCTGTTGTCCTTTCCGATAACCGACTTCAATGCTCAAGGTGATTTCCACCCTGAGGGTTACATCAAACGTCTGGAATGGCTGGCTCCGTACGGCGCTTCGGCCCTGTTTGCCGCTGGCGGCACGGGTGAGTTCTTCTCCCTGGCAGCCAGCGAATACTCGCAAGTGATCAAAACCGCAGTCGATACCTGCGCTACCAGCGTGCCGATCCTGGCCGGTGTCGGCGGTTCGACCCGCCAGGCCATCGAATACGCCCAAGAAGCCGAGCGCCTGGGCGCCAAAGGCCTGCTGCTGTTACCGCATTACCTGACTGAAGCCAGCCAGGACGGCGTTGCCGCCCACGTTGAGGCTGTGTGCAAGTCGGTAAACATCGGCGTGATCGTCTACAACCGCAACGTTTGCCGTCTGACCGCACCGCTGCTGGAACGTCTGGCCGAGCGCTGCCCCAACCTGATCGGCTACAAGGATGGCCTGGGCGATATCGAATTGATGGTGTCGATCCGTCGCCGCCTGGGTGATCGCTTCAGCTATCTGGGCGGCTTGCCGACGGCCGAAGTGTACGCCGCGGCCTACAAGGCACTGGGCGTTCCGGTTTACTCTTCGGCGGTGTTCAACTTTATCCCGAAAACCGCGATGGAGTTCTACCGTGCGGTGGCCCGTGACGATCACGGCACGATCGGCAAGATCATCGATGAGTTCTTCCTGCCGTACCTGGACATCCGCAACCGCAAAGCCGGCTACGCGGTCAGCATCGTCAAGGCCGGGGCCACCATTTCCGGTTACGGCGCAGGCCCGGTGCGTACCCCGTTGACCGATCTGCTGCCGGACGAGTACGAGGCGCTGGCAGCCTTGATCGACAAGCAAGGTCCGCAGTAAGCAATGACCAAGGCCGCTGAGTAATCAGCGGCTTTTTACGTAAAGGAATACGATCGGTGGCTCACGCAGCTCCCACATAAGTTCCACCCGTCAGCTACAGCCAAAACAGATTAACCCGCACATAAAAATAATCAGTGGGAGTAGTACTACATGCAAGCGACCAAGCCGACGCATGTCCGTTATTTGATTTTGCTCATGCTTTTTCTGGTGACCACGATCAATTATGCCGACCGTGCCACTATCGCCATCGCAGGTTCCAGCCTGCAAAAAGACCTCGGCATCGACGCCGTGACCCTGGGCTATATCTTCTCCGCATTTGGCTGGGCCTATGTGGCCGGGCAAATCCCCGGTGGCTGGTTGCTCGACCGGTTCGGCTCGAAAAAAATCTATGCCCTGAGCATCTTTACCTGGTCCCTGTTCACCGTGCTGCAAGGCTTTGTCGGTGAATTCGGCATGTCCACGGCCGTGGTGGCGCTCTTTATGCTGCGTTTTCTGGTGGGGCTGGCCGAAGCGCCGTCCTTTCCCGGCAACGCCCGCATCGTGGCCGCCTGGTTCCCCACCGCCGAACGTGGCACGGCCTCAGCTATTTTCAACTCGGCGCAATACTTTGCCACCGTGCTGTTTGCACCGTTGATGGGCTGGATCGTGTATTCCTACGGTTGGGAGCACGTCTTTATCGTGATGGGTGTGTTCGGCATCGTCTTCTCGGGCATCTGGCTCAAAGTGATCTACAGCCCGCGTGAGCACCCGCGCATCAACGAAGCGGAGTTCAAACACATCGCCGACAACGGCGGCATGGTCGACATGGACCAGAAAGGCAAAAAGGCCGACGGCCCCAAGTGGGACTACATACGCCAACTGCTGACCAATCGCATGATGCTCGGCGTTTACCTGGGTCAGTACTGCATTAATGGCATCACTTATTTCTTTCTGACCTGGTTCCCGGTGTACCTGGTGCAGGATCGCGGCATGACCATCCTCAAGGCCGGTTTTATTGCCTCACTGCCGGCGGTCTGCGGGTTTATCGGCGGCGTGCTGGGCGGGGTCATTTCCGATTACCTGCTGCGCAAGGGCCACTCCCTGACCTTCGCCCGCAAGGCGCCGATCATCGCCGGCCTGCTGGTATCGAGCAGTATCGTGGCCTGCAACTATGTGGACATTGAATGGATGGTGGTGGGCTTTATGGCCCTGGCCTTCTTCGGCAAGGGCGTGGGCGCACTGGGCTGGGCCGTGGTTTCCGACACCTCGCCCAAGCAGATCGCCGGCTTGAGCGGCGGCCTGTTCAATACCTTCGGTAACATCGCCTCCATCACTACCCCGATCGTCATTGGCTACATCATCAGTGCCACCGGCTCGTTCAAATGGGCGCTGGTGTTTGTCGGCTGCAACGCACTGGTGGCGGTCTTCAGCTATCTGGTGATCGTCGGCCCGATCAAGCGTGTGGTACTTAAAGAACCACCGACCAGCGACCCGAAAATCGCTGACATTTTACCTGTCCATATTTGAGGAGCGGCGTCATGACGTTGATTGAACATTCCGACTCACCGCGCTCGATCCGCCTGCACCCGCGGGATAACGTCGCGGTGGTGGTCAACGACCAGGGCGTACCGGCGGGTACTGTGTTTGCCGACGGGCTGGTGACGGTGGATTTTGTCCCCCAGAGCCACAAGGTCACGCTGGCGGCTATTGCCGAAGGTGGCGAGGTGATCCGCTACGGTCAGGTGATCGGCTATGCCCTGCAAGCCATTGCGCGGGGCAGTTGGGTCAATGAGGACCAACTGCGCATGCCCACCGCACCGCCGCTCGATAGCCTGCCACTGGCCACTGATGTTCCCGCACCGCAAGTGCCACTTGAGGGCTTCACCTTCGAGGGTTATCGCAACGCCGATGGCACGGTCGGGACGCGCAATATCCTCGGCATCACCACCACCGTGCAGTGTGTGACCGGCGTGCTGGACCATGCGGTCAAGCGCATCAAGGACGAGTTGTTGCCCCGTTACCCGCATGTCGATGATGTGGTGGCTCTGACCCACAGCTACGGCTGCGGTGTGGCGATCAGCGCCACCGACGCCTATATCCCGATCCGTACCGTGCGCAACCTGGCGCGCAACCCCAACCTGGGTGGCGAAGCACTGGTGATCAGTCTGGGCTGCGAAAAGCTCCAGGCCGGCCAGGTGATGCACGAAAACGACAGCTCAGTGGACTTGAGCGAGCCGTGGTTGTACCGCTTGCAGGACTCCAGCCACGGCTTTACCGAAATGATCGAACAGATCATGGCGCTGGCCGAAGTGCGGTTGAAAAAGCTCGATCAACGTCGCCGCGAAACCGTGCCTGCGTCCGAGCTGATTTTGGGTATGCAGTGCGGTGGCAGCGATGCGTTCTCCGGCATCACTGCCAACCCGGCGTTGGGCTTTGCCTCGGACCTGCTGCTGCGGGCAGGGGCGACGGTGCTGTTTTCCGAAGTCACCGAAGTGCGCGACGCCATCTACCTGCTGACTTCCCGTGCTGCCAACGAAACCGTCGCCCGTGAACTGGTGCGCGAAATGGACTGGTACGACCGTTACCTGGCCAAGGGTGAGGCGGATCGCAGCGCCAACACCACGCCGGGGAACAAGAAAGGCGGGTTGTCGAATATTGTCGAAAAGTCCCTGGGTTCCATCGTCAAATCCGGCAGCAGCGCGATCAATGGCGTGCTGGGGCCCGGCGAACGGGTCAAGGGCAAGGGCCTGATTTTTTGTGCCACGCCTGCCAGCGATTTTGTCTGCGGTACTTTGCAACTGGCCGCCGGTATGAACCTGCACGTATTCACCACAGGTCGCGGCACGCCTTATGGGTTGGCCATGGCACCGGTGGTGAAAGTCTCGACCCGCACTGAGCTGGCCCGACGCTGGCCGGACCTAATCGATATCGACGCCGGGCGCATCGCCACCGGGCGGGCGAGCATCGAGGAACTGGGCTGGGAACTGTTCCATTACTACCTGGACGTGGCCAGCGGTAAACAACACACCTGGGCCGAGCAGCACAAATTGCACAACGACATCACCCTGTTCAATCCGGCGCCGATCACCTAGAGCAGTGAGGTGCCGCCGAACCCCGTAGATACCTTCCAGTGGGAGCGAGCCTGCTCGCGAAGGTCGTTCGCGAGCAGGCTCGCTCCCACAGTTGAAGTTTTCCCGTAGCAGCGGGTTACTTGGCCCTTGAGCTGCAGGCGAAGCCGTCGGGGCCAGCCGTTTGCGTGCAGGCGCGTTCGGCGGGCAGGTTTTTCACCGGCTCGCGCAAGTGGTTACGATTTTTGCCGTCGCGCTCCAGGTCAAAGGCGTCATACAACTTGCCAGCGGCGGTGTAGCTGCGCACCTTCAGCCTTGAGTCCTGTACGTCGACCGTCTGGTACAGCTGGGTTTCTTCAGCACTGCGATCCGGTTGCTGCCGGGCCCGGTCATTGAGGCCATACATCTTCGAACCCGCCACCGAGACCATATACACCGGTCCCTGAATCTTGCCGCCGGCTTGTGCGGCTTTGGACGCAACACGCCCGGCCTCGTTGCTGACACGGCTGTAGCAGTGATCATGGCCCTGCAACACCAGATCCACCGCATAACGCTCGAACAGCGGCTTCCAGGCAGTTTTCAACGGCTCGGTATCTTCGGGGCGGGCGCAGGTGTAGACCGGCTGGTGAGTGACCACGATATTCCAGCGTGCGGGGCTGGTTTTCAGGCTCTGCTTAAGCCAGCGGGTCTGTTGATCAAGGGTGCCCATATCGAGCGCCGAGGTGCCATCAAGGACGATAAACCGCACACCCTGATAGTCGACAAAGTAGGTGGTGTCTTTGAGCCCATCAACACCGTTTTGCGGCAGGGCGAACTGGCGGCTCCAGTGCGGCCCGAGAGTGCGGGTTTCGCTGCCGTCGGGGTTGAGGCCGTCGAGGTATTCGTGGTTGCCGGCGGCCACTAGCTGGGGAATCATCCCGTAATTGAAACCACCTGCCTGGTTCCATTCGCCCCATTGATCGTCGTGTACCAGGTCTTCGCGTTGCGACACCAGGTCCCCGGCATGCACGATCAACGCGGGGTTGGCCACGCTCTGCAAGGCCTGGCGAATGCTGCGCGAGGCCAGTGACAGAATGTCGTTCTGCACATCGCCCATATAAATAAAGTTGAACGGCTTGAAACTCTTGGTCGCAGTGTGGAACTGCAACCACTCACTCCAGCCGTCGCTGCCCTTGACCCGGTACACATAGGCCGTGCCCGGCTGCAGGTCGTGCAGGCGTACCTGGTGGAACAACGCCGCGCCGTTCTCGATGTCCAGGCTGATGCTTGTGCCCTGGACCTCATGCGCCGCCTTGGCCAGTTGCGGGCCATCGAGGGCAGGAGCCAGTTGCAGCTGGCTGGTCTGCTGGCGGGTATCGGTGCGGAATGTAACGGCCATTTCCCTGGCAGGATCGGCCCCGGGGGTCAGCACGATACGGTCGGCCAGGCCACTGGCGGCATAAGGCGCGCCGGGGGAGTGGGGCAGCGGCGTGTCGGGGGCGGCGCAAGCGCTGTTGATCACGGAAAAAAGCGCGAGGGCCAGTAATGTGGGGCGAATCATGGGGGCTCCTTGAGGGCTGAATGCCCGTCAAGGAAACAAAGCCCCATGACACCGGGATGACGGCGGGGGTCGATTTGGCTCAGTCACAAGTCGCTTTGCGCGTGGCTTGTGGCCCGCAGCGGGGTAAACGTTGAGGCGAAGGGGGTCGTTTGAGATCACCCCTTCTGCGCCATTTCTGTAGATACTCTGTTGCCGGTCAACCCTCCCTGTGGGAGCGAGCCTGCTCGCGAAAGTCGTTCGCGAGCAGGCTCGCTCCCACAGTTAAAATTCCCTTCAGAACTAGCGGGTTGCCTGCATCGCGGGCAAGCCCGGCTCCCACACATTCTCCTCCCGTGATGGTTGTGCCGCGCTGGATGCTGCCACGCGACCAATCACCAGAATCGCCGGGCTCTTGAGTTCAAACGCCTGGGCATCTTTCTCCATCGCCGTCAGGTCGCTGCGGCATTCGCGCTGGTGGGGCAGGGAGGCATTTTCGATCATGGCCACCGGCATGTCCGCCGTCATGCCGCCCGCCAGCAATTGTTCGCGGATCTCGCTCAACTTTGCTACCCCCATATACACCACCAGGGTCGTGCCGCTTTGCGCCAGCGCCTGCCAGTCCACCTGGCTGTCATCCTGGGTGTGTGCCGTCACCAACGTCACGCCACGGGCCACGCCGCGCAGGGTCAGGGGGATAGCGCATTGCGTCGCGCCTGCCAGGCCGGCCGTGATGCCATTGACCAGTTCCACCTCAACCCCGTGTTCACGCAACCACTGTGCCTCTTCACCGCCACGGCCGAAAATGCATGGGTCGCCGCCCTTGAGTCGAACCACGCATTTGCCGTGGCGGGCATAACGCAGCATCAGGCGATGAATAAACGCCTGTGGAGTCGAACGGCACCCTCCGCGTTTGCCCACCGAAATCACCCGCGCAGCGGGGCAATGCTCCAGCACCGCGTCACTGACCAGATCGTCAATCAATACGACATCTGCTTCGCGCAGGGCGCGCACGGCCTTGAGCGTCAGCAGTTCGGGATCACCCGGCCCTGCGCCCACCAGCCAGACTTTTGCACTCATTGTGATTTCCTCACGGGTTAATGGCGACCGGCTGCGCCTGGGCAGTCAGCAAGCGCTTGATTTGCGGGACACAGGAGCCGCATTGCGTCCCGCAGCCCAACGATCTTTTCAGTCCCTGCAAGTCCAGCCCTTGGGCGATGCCAGCCTCAATCACGCTCTGACTGACGTTCTTGCAATTGCACACAATCGAGTTGCCAGCGGTCGGGGCGTTGGCGTTGCCCGGTGGCGCGCTCAGTGGCGCCAGCAGCCAGCGGCGCAATTGCTCGTCGGCGCGGCCTTCCTGCCACAGGTTTTGCAGCCAGTGCCGTGCCAGGGTTTCGCCCGCCAGACGAATCGCAGTGATGCTTCCGTGCTCGATGCGCACCCGCTTGCCAATGGCGCGGCGCGGGTCGTCGTAAGCCAGTACCGGCCCCTCGTTGAGCCCCAGACATTGATCAATCTCGCGTAGCAGTTGCGGATCGGGTGCGCTGGCGCTGGCGGCACGGATCAGTAACGCAGGGCGCTCGCGGCCAGTCAGGCTGAAACTGACGTACGAAAAGGTTTCGCAGAGCTGGCGCAGTGTCTCGAAGTTCTGTTGAACATCACCCTCGATCAGGGCGAAAAGGTGCCAAGGTAATTGCGCCGGTTCCAGGCGCACGGCGCTGTGTTTGAGTTCCGGTTGTTTGGACAGCGGGTCAAACGCTGGCACGGTCAAGGTGTTGACCCCGCCCTTGAGGAAGCGGTCACCCCAGTGCATCGGCAAAAACGCCTGCCCCGGGCGCACGCTGTCGTCGCTGCTGACTGGAACAATCACGGCGCCGCGCCGACTCTTGAGGCTGACCAGATCTCCGGGCTGCAGGCGATGACGGCGCAACTCGTCCGGGTGCAGGCTCAACACCGCTTCGCTGACGTGACCGAACAATTGCGAGGCCGTGCCGGTGCGGCTCATGCCGTGCCATTGGTCGCGCAGGCGACCAGTGATCAGCGTGAGGGGGAAGCGTGCGTCGCGCTGCTCTTTGGCGGCGCGGTAGGGCTCGGCCACGAACTGCGCACGACCGGTGGCGGTAGGGAATACCCCGTCCAGATACAGCCGCGCAGTGCCTTCACGGGCCCCTATCGGGAAAGGCCACTGTTGCGGGCCGATGGCATCGAGCACTGCATGGCTGATACCCGACAGGTCCAGATCACGGCCAGAGGTCAGGTGCTTGTATTCGTCGAACACCTGGGCTTCAGTTTCAAATGCAAACAGGCTGCTGTGCTCGGGACGCAGATGTTTTTCCAGGCGCTGTGCGAAATCCACCGTAATTGCCCAGTCCGGACGGGCTTCCCCCGGTGCCGGAATGGCTTTGCGTACATGGGAAATACGCCGCTCAGAGTTTGTCACTGTGCCGTCCTTTTCCCCCCAACTGGCGGCGGGCAACAGCAGGTCGGCGAAGGCCGCGGTTTCGGTGGTGTGAAACGCCTCTTGCAGCACCACAAACGGGCAGGCCTGCAACGCCGCCCGCACGGCAGTCTGGTCCGGCATGGATTGCGCGGGGTTGGTGCAGGCGATCCACACGGCCTTGACCTTGCCGCTGGCCATTTGCTCAAAGAGTTCGATGGCGCTCAGGCCGGTGTTCTGTGGCAGTTGCTCAACACCCCAGTAAGCGGCGACTTCGGCCCGGTGTTCGGCATTGGCCGCATCACGATGGCCGGGTAACAAGTTGGACAGGCTACCGGTTTCGCGCCCGCCCATGGCATTGGGCTGACCGGTAAGCGAGAACGGCCCTGCACCCGGGCGGCCGATTTGCCCGGTGGCCAGATGCAGATTGATCAGGGCGCTGTTTTTCGCGCTGCCGGCGGTGGACTGGTTCAGGCCCATGCACCACAGCGATAAAAAACTTGGCGAGGTGCCCACCCATTCGGCGCATTGCTGCAGTTGCTCGACGCTGATGCCGCACAATTGCGAGACCATCTGCGGGGTGTAATCGCGCACCAGGCTTTTCAGCTCGGGCAGGCCTTGAGTGTGGGCCTGGATAAAGTCGCGATCGACCCAGTCTTCCCACAGCAATAAATGCAAAATTCCGTGAAACAACGCGACGTCGGTGCCCGGTAAAATTGCCAGATGCAGGTCGGCCAGATCGCAGGTATCGGTACGCCGCGGGTCGATAACGATGACTTTCATCTGCGGACGTCGGGCTTTTGCCTCCTCCAGGCGGCGAAACAGTACCGGATGTGCGTAGGCCATATTGCTGCCGACGATCATCACGCAATCGCTCAGCTCCAGGTCTTCATAGCTGCAAGGCGGCGCATCGGCGCCCAGGCTTCGTTTGTAGCCGACCACGGCCGAGGACATGCACAGCCGCGAATTGCTGTCGATATTGTTGGTGCCCACCAGCGCCCGGGCCAGTTTGTTGAAGGCGTAGTAATCCTCGGTCAGCAACTGCCCCGAGATATAAAACGCCACGCTGTCGGGGCCGTGCTCGGCGATGGTGGCGGCGAACACATTGGCCGCGTGATCAAGGGCGCTGTCCCAGTCGATGCGACCACGGGCCAGTGCCTTGCCCAGGCGCAGTTGCGGGTACAGCGCGCGGGCATTGAGGTCGCCGGTCAGGTGCAGGGTCGAGCCTTTGCTGCACAGCTTGCCATAGTTGGCCGGATGCGTCGGATCGCCGCTAACGCCGAGAATACGCTCGCCATCATGTTCGATCAGCACGCCGCAGCCGACCCCGCAGTAGCAGCAGGTGGAGGCGGTGATCTGGCGGCTCATCAGCCTGCGTCCCGCAGGGCCAACTGCACACGGCCATTTTCCACCCGCGCCTGATGGTGGTGGGCGCAACCGATGTCCGGAGCCTGGGCTTCGCCGCTTTGCAGATCGATCTGCCAGTTGTGCAGCGGGCAGGCGACGCGCTTGCCGTAGATCAAACCCTGGGACAACGGGCCGCCCTTGTGCGGGCAGCGGTCGTCGAGGGCGAACACTTCGTCGTCGCTTGTGCGAAAAATCGCGATATCACCCTTCGGTCCGCTGATGATCCGTGAGCCCAGGGTGTTGATCTCCTCAAGTGAACAGATATCGAGCCAGTTCATGCCAGCACCTCCAGATTTTTTACGGGGATGACCTCGAACTCCTTTTTCAGCAACGGCTGCACCAGGCGCTCTTTCCACGGGTCTTGCTCAAACGACAGGGAAAACTGCAGGCGATCATTGAGCGCCTTGCGCCGTTCGGGGTCTTCAAGCACAGCCTTTTTGATGTGCTCCATACCGACCCGTTGAAGGTAATGCACGGTGCGCTCGAGGTAGAAGGCCTCTTCGCGATACAACTGTAAAAAGGCACCGTTGTACTCGCGGACTTCTTCAGCCGTTTTGAGTTTGACGAAGAACTCGGCAACCTCGGTTTTGATCCCGCCATTACCGCCGATATACATCTCCCAGCCGGAGTCCACACCGATGATGCCTACGTCCTTGATGCCAGCTTCCGAGCAGTTACGCGGGCAACCGGACACCGCCAGCTTCACCTTGTGCGGCGACCACATATTGAACAGGTCGTGTTCCAGCTCGATGCCCAGTTGCGTCGAGTTTTGCGTGCCGAAGCGGCAGAACTCGCTGCCCACGCAGGTCTTTACCGTGCGGATGGATTTGCCGTAGGCATGCCCCGAGGGCATGTCCAGATCCTTCCACACGCCCGGCAGGTCGTGTTTTTTTATCCCCAGCAGATCGATGCGCTGCCCGCCGGTAACTTTGACCATCGGCACGTTGTACTTGTCGGCCACATCGGCGATACGCCGCAGCTCGGACGGGTTGGTGACGCCGCCCCACATCCGCGGGACGACGGAATAGGTGCCGTCTTTTTGAATGTTTGCGTGGGCCCTTTCGTTTATTAGCCGTGATTGCGGATCATCGCGGGCCTCTCCCGGCCAGGTGGAAATCAGGTAGTAGTTGAGCGCCGGGCGGCAGGTGGCGCAGCCGTTGGGCGAGCGCCAGTTCAGGTAGCGCTGGGTGTCGGCGATGGTCAGCAAATGTTGCTCGCGAATGGCCCGGCGGATTTGTCCGTGGTTCAGGTCGCTGCAGCCGCAGATGGCTTTTTCGCTTTTGGGTTTGACGTCCGCCGCGCCCCCCACGGTGTTGATCAAAATCTGCTCCACCAACCCCGCGCATGAACCGCAGGAGCTGGCCGCCTTGGTGTGCTTTTTGACCTCATCAACGCTGAACAGCCCGTGCTCTTGAATAGCCTTGACGATGGTGCCCTTGCACACGCCATTGCAACCGCAGATTTCGGCGGTGTCGGCCATGCTCATGGCCTTGTCCTGGCCCTGATGGCCGACATCGCCTATGGCATTTTCACCAAACATCAAATGATCGCGGATCTCACCGATGGCGTGATTCTCACGGATTTGCCGGAAGTACCAGCCGCCGTCTGCGGTGTCGCCGTACAGGCAGGCACCCACCAGAATGTCGTCCTTGATCACCAGCTTTTTGTAGACCCCGCCGATCGGGTCGCTGAGGGTGATGATTTCAGTGCCTTCACCGCCCATAAAGTCGCCTGCCGAGAACAGATCGATGCCGGTGACCTTCAGTTTGGTCGACGTAACCGAGCCCTGATAGCGGGCAAAACCCAGTTGCGCGAGGTGGTTGGCGCAGACCTTGGCCTGCTCGAACAGTGGCGCCACCAGGCCGTAAGCGATGCCGCGATGGCTGGCGCATTCGCCGATGGCGTAAATGCGCGGGTCGTAGGTTTGCAGGGTGTCGTTGACGAGAATGCCGCGATTGCAGGGGATGCCCGCCTGCTCGGCAAGCTCGGTATTGGGCCGAATACCGGCAGCCATCACCACCAGATCTGCAGGGATGATCTCGCCGTTCTTGAACTCCACCGAGCCCACCCGGCCATTGCCAGCATCGTGCAGGGCATTGGTCTGTTCGCGCAGGCGAAAATGCAGGCCGCGTGCTTCAAGAGCATTTTGCAGCAGTTGGCCGCTGATCGGGTCGAGTTGGCGATCCAGCAGCCATTCGCCGATATGCACCACGGTCACATGCATGCCGCGCAGCATCAGGCCATTGGCTGCCTCCAGCCCCAGCAGTCCGCCACCAATGACCACCGCGTGTTTATGGGTTTTGGCGGTATCGATCATCGCCTGGGTATCGGCAATATCGCGGTAGCCGATCACACCGTCCAGGGTGTTGCCGGGGATCGGCAGGATAAAGGGCGTAGAGCCGGTGGCAATCAGCAGACGGTCGTACTCGGCTTCGGTACCGTCTTCGGCGATAACCCGGCGCCTGGCCCGGTCGATCTGCACCACCTTGCGGTTGAGCAGCAGCTTGATGTTGTTGTCCAGGTACCAGTCCAGATCGTTGAGCACTATCTCCTCGAAGGTCTGTTCCCCGGCCAGAACGGGCGAGAGCAGGATACGGTTGTAGTTGGCGTGAGGTTCGGCGCCGAAGACCGTAATGTCGTACAGCTCGTTGCTCAGTTTGAGCAACTCTTCCAGGGTGCGAACCCCGGCCATGCCGTTGCCGATCATCACCAGTTTGAGTTTTTTCATCAGGTTCTCCGCGAGCAAGGCCGGCCTTCTGGGGGGGCATTGCGGCCTTGTTCGACACATTGTGCAAAAACAAAAAAAGGCGTCCCGCTAGTTGCCTAGCGAGGACGCCTTTGTCCTTGTCCCGTTCTCTCGGGAAACCTGGTATTCGTCGTTGAAGACCGGGTTTTATGTTTGATGGATTAGCTAATGCAGTGGTTGTGCCAAGTTGACAAGAGCCCGTGTTTACACGATGTCTGGATATTCGCGGGGTGTTTTTGTGCACCGATGCAATGCGCCTCGCCCGTTATTGGGGCGCCGCTTGCCCTGTAGCGAACACCTTTATGGGTGAGACAGCAAAAATATCAGCACCAGATTTATCAACAACGACACTGATGCCACCGTCCGCCATACCTTTAACGGCTCGCGCTCCAGCAAGGGCCGGGGGCGCACGCTCAAGCTCTGGCGCTCACCCTGCTCCAGTTGTAGCAGCCATTCTTCGGCCGTTTCAAAGCGTTGCGCCGGATTGGCGGCAACCCCGCGCTCAAGGTTATGGGCAATCCACTCCGGCAGATCGGGTCGATAACGACTGGCGCTGACAGGCATACCAAAGCGCGGACGCTGAAATGCTTCGATTTCTCCGTAGGGGTAATGCCCGGTCAGCAGGTAATACAGCGTCACGCCCACGGCGTAGAGATCCTGTCCGGGGCTGGGTTTTTCGCCGCGAAAGGCTTCCGGGGAGAGATAACTGGGTGTGCCGGGCAACGTTGATGGCAGATCCTCCGACAGACCGGGGCAGTAGGCCAGCCCAAAGTCCAGCAAGCGCAATTCACCGTCGTCACCCAGCAACAGATTGTGCGGTTTGATATCGCGATGAAAAATCTGCCGTCGGTGTAACAGGCCCACAGCTCGCAACAGGCGCTCGGCCAGATCCAGCCATTGTGCCAGGGGCAGAGGCCCGCGCTTGGTATAGAGATTTTCCAGGGTGGTGCCTGGATATTCACGCATCACGTAGTACAAATGCTGACGCTGGCTGGCGGGGTGCACCTCGGGGAAATGACGACCCGCCACGCGCTTGAGGAACCATTCTTCCGATAGCAGCGCTTGCCCTGCCAGGTGATCGTCGTGCAGATGGGCCGGCAGGGTTTTCAGTAGCCAGGGCTGTTGCTGCGCATCCCGCACCCGGTAGAGCAGTGATTGCTGGCTCTGGCCAACATGGTTTTCGACCTGCCAGTTTTCAAAGTGTTGCCCCGGTTTGAGCGCGGGCGGTAGTGGCCATTGCTGCAGTTGCGCCAGGGCGTCGCCGATGGCGCTTTCCCCCAGAGCGTCGACCCTCACCAGCAGAGCGCTGGCATTGTCCTGACTGCCTGCCCGATGCGCGGCATTCACCAGCGTGCTGGCGGCGCTTTGCAGGTCGGGTAGATCACGCAACAGGGCGGCTATGGCGGTATCGCCCAGGGTCGACCATATACCGTCACTAAGCAGCACAAAGGTCTCGCCCTGTTGCAGTTCACCGTCCAGAAAATCCACCACCAGATACTGATCCAGCCCCAGCGCCCGCTTGAGCACATGCTGCATACCCGGCTGGTCCCAGACGTGGTCTTCACTGATGCGCTGCAAGGTTGTGGCGTGCCAGCGGTAGACCCGGCAATCACCCACATGGGCCAACGTAAAACGCCTGCCGCGCATGACCACAGCACTTACCGTGGTCAGCAGCGGTTGCCCGCCGCCATTGACCCGCAGCCAGCTATTTTGCGCTTGCAGCAAACGCTCCAGTGCCTGGGCGACGCTCCAGGTTTCTGGTGTGGCGTAGTAGTCCAGCGCCAGTGCCTGCAACGTCGAACGGGCGGCCAGGCCGCCATCGGCGCATTGGCTGACGCCATCGGCAATGGCAAATAAATGCCCCTTGCTTGCCGCCAGCATGGGCACAGGCGTGACTTCGCGCAGTGCGTCCTGATTCTCTGCGCGAGGGCCGATGGCGCTGGCGTGGGCGAAACTCAGTTGCAGACTCATCGCAGTCTCACACTCGGGCAGCGGTCACGGCAGCCGAGCCCCACGTTGTTCTCCAGCGGCGCTTGACCCCGTGCAGGCCGAACCAGGCCAGTACGCCAAGGCTGGCAAATAACCACAAGGCCAATTGATAGCTGCCGGTGCTTTGTTTAATCGCGCCCATGCCTGCTGCGAGGGCGAAACCACCGATGCCGCCTGCCATGCCGATCAAGCCCGTCATAACGCCAATTTCACGACGAAAGCGCTGAGGCACCAATTGGAAAACTGCCCCGTTACCTGCACCCAATCCCAGCATTGTGCAGACGAAAAGCGCCAGTGCTGCATAGGAGCTTGGCAGATTGAAACCTACGGCGGCGATGCTGATGGTCGCCAGGGTGTACATCCCCAACAGGGTACGAATACCGCCGAAGCGATCCGCCAGCGCACCGCCCAGCGGCCGCATCAAACTACCGCCAAACACACAGGCCGCGGTGTAGTAGCCGGCAGTCACCGGGCTTAGTCCGTATTGATCGTTAAAATAGCCGGGCAGGGCGCTGGCCAGGCCGATAAAGCCGCCGAACGTCACGCTGTAGAAAAACATGAACCACCAACTGTCGCGGTCGCCCAGGGCCTTGAAGTAATCGCTCATGGACTTGGCCACGGGCCGTTCCGGGGCGTTTTTGGCCAACCAGGCAAACACGAAAATGCACAGCACCAGCGGGATCAGGGCAAAGCCGAACACATTGCTCCAGCCATAGGCCGCTGCCAGCACCGGGGCCAGTAGCGCAGCGAACACCGTGCCAGAGTTGCCTGCACCGGCGATGCCCATTGCCTTGCCCTGGTGTTGCGGTGGATACCACTGCGAGGCCAGCGGCAACGCAACGGCAAACGAGGCGCCAGCCATGCCCAGAAACAGTCCCAGCAAAATAGCCTGCTCGTAGCTGTGAATACCGTGCTTCCAGGCCACAAACAACGCACCAATAACAATGACCTGACCGATCAGCCCGGCGGTTTTGGGAGACAGGCGATCAGCCAGCAGGCCCATCACAAAGCGCAGCACGGCCCCCGCGAGGATCGGCGTGGCCACCACCAGCCCACGCTGTTGCGTGGTCAGGTGCAGGTCGGTGGCAATTTGCACGGCCAGTGGGCCGAGCAGATACCAGACCATAAAACTCAGGTCGAAATACAGAAACGCCGCGAACAGGGTTGGAGTATGGCCGGACTTCCAGAAGCTTGAATTCATCGCGCACCTCAACGGTTGATCGTTTTTAGAAGAAGAGTTGCGATGGGGCGCCGTAACGGCCGCACCACCGGCCCCGGTCGCTGGGGCCAAAACGAAAAAACGCCGCTGCCGGATCCGCCATGGGCGAATCAGGGGAGCGACGTCTCTGTCGTAGATGGGGCAACCGCCGTTGGTTACCGGTAAGGATTGCTTAGCGAAAACTGTGCCAATTGAGGAGGATCATGGGTCAACCCAGAAGCTCACTCATGGCTATGATCTGTTCCGCCACCTGTATCAGTTTTTGTTGGCGGCTCATGGCCTGGCGGCGCATCAGGGTGTAAGCCTCTTCTTCGTTGCAGCTTTTCATCTTCATCAGCAGACCCTTGGCCAGTTCGATGCGCTTGCGCTCGGCCAGTTGCTGGTCGCGGGCATGCAGTTGGGCGCGCAGGGCTTGGTCGCTCTCGAAGCGAGCCATGGCCACATCGAGAATTGGCTGCAAGCGCTGTGCGTGAATGCCTTCGACAATGTAGGCGCTAACCCCTGACTTGATCGCCTGACGCATCACGCCGGGGTCGTGCTCGTCGGTGAACATGACAATCGGTCGTGGTTGGTCCCTAGACAGCAACACCACTTGCTCCATCACATCGCGGCTTGGCGACTCGGTATCGATCAGGATCACGTCCGGGCGCACCGTTTCGACGCGAGCAGGCAGGTCGATGGTCAGGCCCGACTCATCGATTACCTCAAATCCGGCTTCACTCAGCGCGGCTTTCAGGCGGCCGACTTTTTTCGCCGTGTCGTTGATCAGCAAGATACGCAGCATGGGGGTGGCTCCGGTCAACGACGGGCAGCAAGAGGAGCGCGGGTGCTCATGGCATGCAGCGCAAAGCTTCGGGCATAGCCTGCGGGATCCGAGCCGTCCCACACCTTGCCATCGAGCAACTGGCTGTTGCGCATGTTTGCGGCACCTGCCGGCACGTTAACGGCGTTGGCCGCGTCGCGGTACAGGGCCAATTGCTGAACCTGACGGGCAACACCGAGGTAGTCCGGGTCTTCGCGCAGCAAGCCCCAGCGGCGGAACTGGGTCATAAACCACATGCCATCGGACAGGTACGGCAGGTTGACCTCGCCGTCACCATAAAAACGCAGGGCGTGCGGGTCTTGCCAGTGCTTGCCCAGGCCGTCGTTGTAGTCGCCGAGCAGACGCGGCGCGATGTACTCTACGGGTGCATTCAGGTACTCGGGGGCGCTCAGCAACTGCGCGGTACTGCGCCGGTTTTCGTCGTTCTGCTCGATAAAGCGGCTGGCTTCCAGGATCGCCATCACCAGCGCCCGGGCGGTATTGGGGTACTGCTCGACAAACGCCCGGGTACAGCCCAGGACTTTTTCCGGGTGATCGGGCCACAGCGCCTGGGTGGTGGCGAGGGTAAACCCCATATTCTGTGCAACCGCGCTGGCAGCCCACGGCTCGCCGACGCAAAAGCCGTCAATGCGACCTGCCAGCAAGTGCGCAACCATCTGTTGCGGTGGTACCACTACGCTGTTGACGTCTTGCAGCGGATGAATGCCCTGACTCGCCAGCCAGTAATACAGCCACATGGCATGAGTGCCCGTGGGAAAAGTCTGGGCGAAGGTCAGTTTCGATCGACTTTGGTGCACGTGTTGTTGCAGCGCCTCAGGACGGGTCACGCCCAGGGCCTGTAAACCGTGGGAGAGGTTGAGGCTCTGGCCGTTTTGGTTAAGCCCCATGAGTACGCTCATGTCGGTGGCCGCCACGCCGCCAATGCCCAGGTGCACGGCGTAGATCAGCCCGTAGAGGCTGTGGGCGGCGTCGAGCTGGCCGTTGACCAGATTGTCCCGCAGGCTGGCCCAGGACGACTGGCGCTTGAGGTTCAGCGTCAGCCCGAATGGCTGGGCGAACCCTTGAGTGGCGGCCACCACCACCGAGGCACAGTCGCTTAGGGCCATAAAACCAAGGTTGATTTCGGTTTTTTCCGGGGCATCGCTGCCGTTGACCCAGGCCAGAGGGCCGGCGAGTGATTCGTTCATGGGAGGCAGCACCTTGGCAAAAGCATACTGCGAGGGTGCAAGGCATATGCCAGAGGTGTTGACCCAGTTGAAAACCTGGATTTTACAGGGCTTTGGATTTGCGCTTGCCTTTAATGGGGTGGCTTACTTCAAGCGGTCTTGCGCCTTGCGATACGCGGTCTCGTGTTCGCGCTTGTCAACGGCGACGACGAACACCACAACCTCTTGATCAATGACCTGATAGATCAGTCGGTAACCCGCGCTGCGTAACTTGATTTTGTAGCAATCGGGCAGCTTGCGCAGCCGGTTGGCTTCAACGCGGGGGTTGAGCAACACCTCTGACAGTTTGCTCTTGAGTTGCTGCATGACCGGTTTGCGAGCTTGTGCCATTCCTTGAGTGCGCGCTGGTCAAACTCAAGATCAAAGGTTATCCAGTGTTACCTTGACCCTTTGCGGTGCAGCCAGGCGTTCGCGCACAGTGTTGATGAGGGCTTCGTCTTCTTCGGTTACCAGCATGGGGCGAAAGGGCAGTTGGCCGCGTTCGGCTACGTACTGAAATGCCTGGCGGACCAGTTCAGAGGGGGTGACACCCAGGCGCTCAAGTTCCTGGTAAGCGCGGGCTTTGAGTTCATCGTCAATGCGAATGTTGATGGAGGCCATGGCTTTGACTCGTGTAATGACGTTTGTCATTACGCTGACCTCTGCCCGTTTCTTTTGCAAGTGCCATTGGGCGGTTAAGTGTTCTGCGTTGTTCATATGCGCTCCTGAATTTAAGCCACCAAACCAAAGAAGGGTGGTCAGTTCTGTGAGCCTAGCTAGAGATAATCAGGTGATTCGTACGACGATTCGCTTTCATTCCCGTGAAACATCCGAGCGTAATTCCGCTCGCTTGCGGCTGTCCAAATCGGGGAAGAGTCTCGCTCCACCGCTGCTCAATGGCCGGTTGCCACGTCGTAAAGCGGTTATGCGCGAGCCAGGCAAACAGGTGAATAATTGAAAGGGTTATTAACTTACAACTGAAAAGTTTATAACCATTTAACGCCGCTAACACCGGACATGTTCTATAAAACTGCTCATCTATCGTTAGACTAAAAAGTGATTGGCTGCCCGAGTTTTTATGCCTTTATGATCTGTTCACAACAACTCGTGAAGCAGGAGTGGGGCGATTACTATTCAAGTAAAACCCGTAGCGGGTCGAATTGGTGCACAACTTGAAGGCGTAAAACTGGGCGGTGATATCAGTGGCGAAACATTCGAGTTTATTCATCAGGCCTTGTTGAAATATAAAGTCCTGTTCTTTCGCGACCAGCATTTAAGCGACGCCGAGCACGAAGCATTTTCCCGCCGCTTCGGTGATCAGGTGCCCCACCCGACCGTGCGCTCTGCCGAGCAAAGTTCCGCCATCCTGCACCTGGACGCCAAGGAAACCCGCGCCAACTCCTGGCATACCGATGTGACCTTTGTGGCCAATTACCCGAAAATCTCCATCTTGCGCGGTGTGGTCATTCCACCCTATGGCGGCGACACGGTGTGGGCCAATACCGCCTCGGCTTATAACGATTTACCCGAGCCGTTAAAGCAACTTGCGGACAACTTGCGCGCCCTGCACACCAATGTTTATGACTATGCGACGCCTCGCGGTACCGATGAGTCCGGTCTCAAGCGCTATCGCGAACAGTTCACTGCCGAAGTTTATGAAACTGAACATCCGCTGGTTCGCGTTCACCCGGAATCGGGCGAAAGAAGTTTGTTGCTGGGCCACTTTGTCAAAGATATTCAGGGTGTGAGCAGCAACGATTCCAAGCAACTGATTCGCCTGTTCCATGACCGCATTACCCATGTCGACAACACCGTGCGCTGGCGCTGGCAGGAAGGTGATGTGGTGATCTGGGATAACCGCGCCACCCAGCATATTGCGATCAACGACTACGGCGATGCCCCGCGCATCGTACGTCGCACCACCATCGACGGCGATGTGCCGGTGGGTGTCGACGGCCGCCTGAGCCAGGCGCTCAAGCCGACCCCGGACACCCGCTCGCCGAAAACCGAAGCCGACAAAAAACACCTCGCCGCCTGACGGGCCGCGCCTTATTGCTTCAAGGAAGACCTGCCCATGGCCACATTCAAAGTAAATGCCCTGTTGCGCAAGACCCGCATTGCCGCCGTGCTGGCGGCGGTCATGGCTGTTCCGCTGGCCGAGGCCGATGTGTTGCGCGTCGGTGTGGCGAGCGCCGGTGGCGGTGATCCGGTCACGTTCAGTGGCTCGCCGCTGGGCATCGTGCGCAACCAGCAACTGCTGGAAAAAGCCTTCGCCGGTACCGGCACCGAGGTGCAGTGGTTCTTCTTCAAAGGCGCTGGCCCTGCGGTCAACGAAGCGTTGTCCAACCAGCAGCTGGACTTCGCCTATCAGGGTGATCTGCCGGCGGTGGTCGGGCGCTCCAACGGGCTGGACACCAAACTGCTGGCAGCACTGGGGGTGCGGGCCAACCTGTATCTGGCGGTGCCAAAGGGCTCTGACATCAAGACCATCGAAGACCTCAAAGGCAAGAAGGTCGCGGTGTTTCGCGGCACCAACGGTCATCTGGTGTCGATCAACCTGCTGGCAGCGCACGGCATGAGCGAGCGCGATATCAAGGTGATCAACCTCGATGCCGGCAGTACCCAGGCAG
Source organism: Pseudomonas bubulae (assembly GCF_900618535.1). Lineage (GTDB taxonomy): Bacteria > Pseudomonadota > Gammaproteobacteria > Pseudomonadales > Pseudomonadaceae > Aquipseudomonas > Aquipseudomonas bubulae. Next base: position 72,871 of record NZ_UYJA01000007.1, read on the forward strand.
CCCTGGTTTCCAATGGCGTGGATGCGGCCTTCGGTGGTCGTGAGCTGTTCAAGCTGCGTGACAAGGGCCTGATCGACATCGTTTACGACAACCCTGCCCAGGATGTGCGCTACACCCGTCAGACCGCCTTGGTGGTGCGCGGTGCCTATGAAAAAGAGCACCCGGGCAATGTGCAAAAAGTCGTCGATACCCTGGTGGATGCGGCGAAATGGGCGTCCGAAGACAGCCATCGTGATGAGGTGTTCAGCGAGTGGGCCAAGAGCAACGACCCGGTGGACTCACTGCGCGCCGACTTTACCGGGGTCAGTTTGCGGGACCGGAATTCGCCGCTGATCGACACCTTTCTGGTGAGTCGCTACCAGGCAGTGGCAGAGCAGGCCAAGGACGAAAAGCTGATCCGCCGCCCGGTGAGTATCGAAGGCTGGTTTGAGCCGAACTATTTGCAGACCGCGTTGAAAGCCAAGGGCTTGGAGAGCTTCTGGACGGCCTATGGCGTGGATGGCAAACAGCCCGCCGGCAATGCGGTAGCGGGCAAGTAGCTGCATACCCTTATGGGGATACCCCTGTGGGAGCCCACAGGGAATCCGTTTTTTGTAGTAGCAACAAAGGAGCCAGGCATATGGCCAGGGCACAGACCGTCATACCGCAGCAGTACGCACCGGCGCTACCCAAGGGCAACGTCAAGCGTTTGCCACCGGCCCCGGCACGCCCGGTACGCAAGGTCGAAGTGCCGCGCACCTCGGCCTGGGCCACGACCCTGGGTGACCGGAGCTTGCCCTGGCTCTTGCCGCTGACCCTGCTGGGCCTGTGGTATCTGGGGGTTGAGCAGGGCTGGCTGTCAGAGCAGGTCTTGCCGCCGCCAGCCTATGTTTACGAAACCCTGTCGGATCTCTTTGCTTCTGGCGACCTGTGGATAAATGCTGCCGCCAGCCTGCAGCGGGTAGTCGTCGGGTTTGCCCTGGGGGGCGCTATTGGTGTGGCGCTGGGGCTGGCGATGGGGTTGTCGAAAACCGTCGAGGATTATCTGCTGCCCACCTTCAATGCCATTGTGCAAATCCCGGTCTTGGGCTGGTTGCCGTTTGCCTTGTTGCTGTTCGGCATCGGCGAGCCGCTCAAGTACGTGCTGATTGCCAAGGCGGCGATGGTGCCGATCACCCTGTGCACCTTGCAGGCTTTCCACCAGGCGCCCAAGGGCTTGCTGGAAGCAGGGCGGGCCTATGGTTTCAGCCGCTGGCAAAGTGTGGTGTTTATCGTGTTGCCGGCGGCTATCCCGACCCTGTTTACCGGCCTGCGCCTGGGCTTCACCAAGGCCTGGCTGTCGCTGGTAGTGGTTGAGCTGGTGGCGTCGAGCGAAGGGCTGGGTTACCTGATTGTCTATGGTCGCCAACTGTTCCAGCTGGATCTGGTGATGGCCGCCGTGGTGGTGGTCGGGGCGATCGGCCTGGTGATCGACCGTGGTTTTGATTATGCCGAGCGCCGCCTTAATCGTGGCCGCGCATCGGTAGCGGGGCGCCTGTCATGAGCAGCGCATTGGCTATCAGTCATGGCAGCAGCCGTCGCTATCGCGGCTGGGTGTTGCCGATCAGTGCCGTCGCCCTGTGGTGGCTGGCTTCGCATTTGGGCTGGAGCCAGTCCGGGCTGCTGGTTTCACCGGAGAAAGTGGCGGCCACGGCCTGGGACCAGATCGCTTCGGGCAAGTTCTGGCGGGCCATCAGCGCCAGCCTGACGCGCAACCTGAGCGGCTTTTTTATCGGCACCGCCCTGGGCCTGGTGCTGGGTTGCCTGCTGGGCCTGTCGCACTATTTCGAGCGTTTGGTAGGCCCGAGCTTCAACACCTTCAAACAGATTTCGCTGTTCGCCTGGATCCCGCTGATCTCGGTGTGGTTCGGCCTGGGCGATGTGGCCAAGGTGGTGTTTTTGTCACTGGCGGCCCTGGTGCCGGTGGTGGTCAATACCTGCGACGGCCTGCGCAATGTGCCGCCCAACCTGCTGGAAGTGGCGCGGGTCTACCGCTTCAGCCGTTGGCAGACCATCGTCGGAGTCATGCTGCCCGCCGCCTTGCCCTCGATTTTCACCGGGCTGTATCTGGCGCTGGTGTACTCGTGGCTGGCGACCATCGGCGCCGAATATCTGCTGGTGTCGGGGGAGGGCATCGGCAACACGCTGATCGATGGCAGCGAGCATTTCATGATGGACCTGGTGCTGTTCGGCATGGTGGTCATCGGCCTGGTGGGCTGGAGCCTCAATGCCCTGGCCCGAATTTTTGAGCGACGCATGCAACGCCTGTACGGCATTGAACCGCGTTAATCGGCACTTTCAAAAGGATTGCAGCATGCTCAATAACAGCCTGACCCTGGAAAACATCAGCAAGCGCTTTGCTTCGCGCCCCGGTAGCAGCAGCCAGTTGCAAGTGCTGGACAATATCCAGCTGGATATCGCTCCCGGCGAATTTATCAGCATCGTCGGTGCCAGCGGTTGCGGCAAGTCCACCCTGCTGCGCCTGATTCTGGGCCTGGACGAAGAGTATGAGGGGCGCATCCTGCTCAATGGCCAGCCCATCGACGGCACGGGGCTGGAGCGCGGCATCGTGTTTCAGGATCACCGTTTGTTCCCCTGGCTCAACGTTGAACAGAACGTTGCCGTGGCGCTGAAAAACTCGCCGCTGAGCACAAAGGAAAAGCGCGACACCGTGCGCGAACATATCGAACTGGTGGGCCTGCAGGACTTTATCGACGCCTACCCGCACCAGATTTCCGGCGGCATGGCCCAGCGTGTGGCGATTGCCCGGGGGCTGGTCAACCGCCCCAGCGTGCTGTTGCTCGACGAACCCCTTGGCGCCCTCGATGCGCTGACCCGGGCGCGCTTGCAGGGCGAGCTGCAAAACATCTGGGCCAAGGAAAAAATCACCATGATCCTGGTGACCCACGATGTGGATGAGGCTGTGTTTCTCGGTGATCGCGTGGTGGTCATGCAGCCCAACCCCGGGCGTATCCGGCGCATCCTCGATATCGACCTGCCGCGCCCGCGCAACCGCAGTGACAGCCGCTTTATCGCCCTGCGCGACGACGTGCTGAGTGACTTCGCCGAATTGCATTGAACCCCTGCCACCTGAATTCAGAGAACAGAACATGTCCGAACGTCAGCTCAGCCTCAACCTGTTTATCTACCCCAACGGCCATCACGAAGCCGCCTGGCGCCACCCGCAGTCAGTGCCGGAGTCGTCCATGGACATTGGCTACTACCAGCAGCTGGCGTTACGCGCCGAGCGCGAAAAGCTCGATGCGATTTTCTTTGCCGACTCGCCGTCACTGGCCGAAAGCGGCCGCGAAGGCCTGCGCATCCGCTTCGAGCCGGTGACCTGGCTGGCAGCCATTGCGGCGGTTACCCAGCGCATCGGCCTGATTGCCACGGCCAGCACCACCTACAGCGAACCTTACAACCTGGCGCGTTCGTTCAGCGCGCTGGATCACCTGAGCAAGGGCCGTGCGGGCTGGAACATTGTCACCACGTCAATGGCTGCCGCAGCGGCCAACTTTGGGCTTGATGAACACCCTTCGGCCCATGATCGCTACGCCCAGGCCGAAGAGTTCGTGCAGGTGGTCGGTGACCTGTGGGACAGCTGGGAAGACGATGCGCTGGTGCTGGATAAAACCGCCGGGGTATTTGCCGACAGCGGCAAGGTGCACTCGATCAACCACGTCGGCGCTTACTATAAGGTCAAGGGCCCGCTGAACTCGCCGCGTTCGCCCCAGGGGCGACCGGTGCAGGTGCAGGCCGGCTCATCCGAGGATGGTCGTGATTTTGCCGCCAGGCATGCTGAAGCCATCTTTACCGCGCACCAGACGCTGCAAAGCGCCACGGAATTTGCCAATGACATCCGCGCCCGGGCGAAAGCCGTGGGCCGCGACCCGCGCCAGCTGAAAATTCTTCCGGGCATCAGCCCGTATATCGCCAGCACCGAAGCCGAAGCGCAGCGCAAGTTTGATGAGCTCAATGAGCTGGTATTGCCCCACGTGTCCCTGGGCCAATTGCGGCGCATGTTGGGTGTGGATTTGTCGGGTCAGGATCTGGACGCCCCGTTTCCGCGCCATCTGATCAACTTCGAAGGCGTCGAAAGCCAGTCCAGCCGCTTCAAGCTGATCATCGATATTGTCGACCGCGAAAACGTCACCTTGCGCCAGCTGATCAACCGCCTGGCGGGGGCGCGCGGGCATTGGGTGCCGGTGGGTACCCCGGTGCAGATTGCCGACTTGATTGAGCAGTGGTTCCGCAGCGGTGCGGCGGATGGTTTCAACGTGATGCCGCCGGCATTCCCCGATGGTTTTGAAGTCTTCCTCGACGAAGTGCTGCCGATCTTGCGCCAGCGCGGCTTGTTCCGCAGTGAGTATGCGGGCAGCACCTTGCGCGAACACTACGGCCTGACTCGCCCGGAGTCGCGCTACACCCTGAAAACCGCCTGACTCCCCCCACCCTAGTGGGAGCGAGCCTGCTCGCGAAGCTGGCCTTGATGCCTTCGCGAGCAGGCTCGCTCCCACAATTCAAAACCCACAAGGAGCGGGCATGAACCCGATCAACAACAGAAGAGCATTCCTGCGTAGTTGCGCGGTATTGGGTGCGGTCGGCGCTGCGGGCATTCTGCTGCCCGGTTGCGAAAAAAAGGACAGCGGCGCTAAAAGCGCCGCCGTGATCAAGAGCCGCGCCGATCAGGTGGTGGACTTCAAATACCCCGACAACCCCTCATTCGATCTGGTCTATGTCGCCGACTCCCTCGGCTATTTCGAAGGCTCGCGGGCACGGCCCAAGTACATCGGCCGTATTGCCGCGCCCCAGATCATTCCATTGACCGGCACCGGCGAAATAGACTTCGGCGCGCGCATGGTACCGCTGGTGATTTCAGCCATCGCCAGTGGTCTTGACCTCAAGGTGGTGGCCGCCGGCGGCAAGACCCTGCAAGAGGCTCCGCACATGAAATACTTCGTGCGCGACGACTCCGGCATCGTCAAGCCCAAAGACCTGGAAGGCAAGACCGTAGGCTTCAACAGCTTTGGCGCCTGCGCCGAATTTGTCACCAAAAAATACCTGCGCGAGCAGGGCGTCAATGTCGACAAGATCAACTGGGTGGTGGTGCCGGACAACCAGGCCGAGCAGACCCTGGCCACCGGCAATATCGACATTGCAATCATTCATCCGCCATCGTCCGGCGGTGCCGAGCACAACCCGGCATTACGCAAGCTGTGGAGCGACTACGATCTGGATGGCGGATTGGGCGGCATGGCGCCCTACAGTGTGTATGGCAAGTTCAGCCGCGAGAACCCGGAGGCTACCCGCGACGTTGTAAACGCGATCGCCCGCGCGGCCAACTGGGTCAATGCCAACCCCGACGACGCGCGCAAAATCACCTCCGAGCGCATCGGCATGAAGCTCGAGTTGGTGGAGCGCTTTGCCTATGTCGATGACCTGGTAGTGACCGAGCCGCCGATTCAGTACTACATCGACATTCTTGAAAACGAAGGCAAGATCAAAAAAGGTTCGATAGGGGTCAAGGATGTCTACACCAACGACTTCAACCCGTTCGCCCGGGGGCATGCCTGATGCCGGAACACAAGATCGTCGCCCGTGACCTGAGCATGGAGTACCGGGCCTTGAATGATGCGGGGCGAGAGGAGCGGGTGCCCGTGCTGGAGGGGTTTGAACTGCAGGTACGCGAGGGCGAGTTCCTGTCCATCCTCGGGCCTTCGGGCTGCGGCAAGTCGACCTTTATGAATATCCTTGCAGGGCTTGCGCACAAGACCGGCGGCGACCTTCTGGTCGATGGCCGGCCCCTGCAGGGCATCAACCGTAACCAGGGTGTTGTGTTCCAGGGCTATGCATTGCTGCCCTGGCGCACGGTGCTCGACAACATTGCCGTGGGCCTGGAGATCCGCGGGGTGGCCAAGGCCCGGCGGCTGGAAACTGCCCGCGAATACCTGGAGCTGGTGGGCCTCAATGGCTTCGCCTCGCGCTACCCTCACGAGTTGTCCGGCGGCATGCGCCAGCGCGTAGCGATTGCCCGCTCGCTGGCCTACAACCCGGATGTGCTGCTGATGGACGAACCTTTCGCCGCCCTCGACGCGCAAACCCGCGAGACCCTGCAGAGTGAGTTGCTGCGCATTTGGGATACGCACAAAAAAACCATCGTGTTTATTACCCACAGCCTGGACGAGGCGATTTTCCTGTCGGACCGGGTGGCGGTGATGACCCAGCGCCCGGGGCGGATCAAGGAGATCTTCGACATCGACCTGCCGCGCCCGCGCCAGCCGGAATTGCGTAATACCCAGGCCTTTGTGCACTACCGCCAGCGTGCCTGGGAAGCCCTGCGCGACGAGGTCACAGACGTGGCCCGTGAGCCCGTTGCGGCGCCAGTGCCTCAGAACTGGCAGAGCATCGCGACCCTGGGTGGTTATCGGATTGGAGTGTAAACATGGGCTTTAAATTGACTTCACGACGGGTGATCGACAGCTCGGTGGGTATCCTCCTGTTCCTCGCCCTCTGGGAGGCCTTGCCGCAATTGGGCGTGGTCAACCCCGGCTACCTGAGCCCGCCATCGGCGGTGCTGGGTGCGGTGCTGGATCTGGCCAGCAGTGGCGATCTGATCAAGCACTTGCAGGCCAGCCTGTTTCGTTCCTTTGCCGGACTGCTGCTGGCGATTGCCTGCGGTGTCAGCCTGGGGTTGATAATGGGCTGGTTTGCACGGGTCGAACATGTGCTTGATCCGTTGTTGCAGTTCTTCCGCCAGACCTCGGCGCTGGCATTGTTTCCGGTGTTTATTCTGTTTCTGGGTATCGGTGAACTGTCGAAAATCGCGATCATTTTCTGGGCGTCGTTCTGGCCGATCCTGTTGAGTACCATCAGCGGCGTTAAGCAGGTCGACGGGTTGCTGATCAACTCGGCGCTGTCGATGGGCGCGAACCGCTGGTTTCTGTTTACCAAAATAGTGCTGCCGGCGGCGTCGCCGTCGATCTTTACCGGGATTCGTCTGGCGGGGGCGTATTGCATCACGGCACTGGTGGCCGCCGAGATGATTGGTGCTCATTCCGGGTTGGGCTTCCTCACGCTGAACTCCCAGGAGGTGTTCCAGATTCCCAGCATGTACGCAGGCATTTTGCTGCTGGCGGTGGTGGGTTTGCTGCTCAACTTTTTGCTGGCCTTGCTGGAACGGCGCTTTACCTACTGGCGCCGGGGCTTGCGCCACGGTGGTTAGGTGGCTGGCAGCAGTGGTGGTTGGCGCTGTGTCGCTGGTCGCCTGGCAATGGCCATTGGCACCGGGTGAGATGCCTCGTGGGCCGCTGTTGCAGGCAGCCGAACAGCGCCAGGTCTTGCGTGTGGGCGTACGCAGTTACCCACGGCCGAGCCTGGGGCAAGAGGCGCTGGTGGCTGAGCCGGATGAACTGGACAGTCAGTTGGCCGAGGCCCTGGGCGCTTACCTTGGACTGAAGGTGCAGTTGCAGGCATTGCCGCAGAGTGGCCCGTTGAGTGACGGCCACCTCGACCTGGTCATTGCCGGCAGTCTGAAACTGCCGGTCGAAGCTGACCGGGTGGCGAGCTTGCGGGATTTACCGGTGCAGTACCGTGCGGGAGCGTTGATTGGCTTGCGCAATGCTCCCGCCCGTCCTGTGCGCGGGCAAAGCGTATGCCTGGCGATGGGTAGCCCGTGGGCGCAAACCCTGCAGCAACAGGGCGCCGAGCTGCGCACTTATGTGTCGTCGATCCGTGCCGCGGTGGCGTTTATGGCGGGCGAGTGCAACCTGCTGGCTGAAGAGCGCAACAGCTTGCAGGCGCTGGCACAGGCACCGGACTGGCGCTTCTATGCGCTGTTACCGCAGACCTTGAAGGCAAGCAGCGACCTGCGGGTTTACCTGCCCGTAGTCGACAGGCAAAGCCGCGCGTTGATCAATGCGGCACTGCGCGACTGGCAGGCCCGTGGCGGCCAGACCCGTGCATGGGAGCTGCGCAGCAATGCGTTGCTGGTGGACAGCCTGAAAATAGGCGACGGGTTGGTGTGTCATTGAGCGATACCACGCCACGGTGGGAGCGGGCTTGCTCGCGATGCAAACGGTGAGGTCTGTCAGGCAAACCGCGTCGATGCCATCGCGAGCAAGCCCGCTCCCACAGGGTTTACTCCGCCACACCAATGCGCCATTGCGCCGGTGGCGGTGTGCCGTTCACCGCAAAATCCCCCACGATGCGACTCTTGTAGATACGCGGGTTATGCGACGACAGCGTGCGCGCATTGCGCCAGAAACGGTCCAGTCCCAAGGGCTTGAGGGTGGCCGATGCACTCAGTGCATCAAACAGATCGCCACTGGCCTTGATGATCAAGTCCGAGACTATGGTTTGCGACTGCGCCACTTCCAGTTCGGCAATATTCACGGCGTGGCTCAGGGCGTGTTCATCATCGCTCAAATGGGCCTGATGGACTCGCTCCAGCGCCTGGAAGTTCTGCGCTGCAATAGCGCCGGCGGCATAGGCCGCGCTGCGCAGGTTGCCCACCACTTGCAGCACTTGCGGGTCGTGGGCCACGCGCGGTGCATTGCCGCTGCTGAAGCTGCGGGTGCGCCTGGCCACATGCCCGGCAGTTTCGTCGGCCAGCGCGCGGCCAATCCCGGTCAGGGTTGCCGTGTGCACAGACTGGAAAAAAGCCGGTGAATAGCGAAAACGGTTTTCAGCCAGGATCACATTGAGCGGGTCCACCGGCACTTCGCGAAAATGCGCAGTACCACTGGCGGTCAGTGTCTGGCCAAAGCCATTCCAGTCGTCGATGATTTCCACCCCCGGATCATTGGTGCGCACCGTCACCGATACGCGCTGTTCATCCGGGTTGTTGGCGCTGACATCGACCCAGTCTGCATACAGCGCACCGGTGGTGTAGAACTTGCTGCCACTCAATTGCCAGTGGCCGCCGTGCAGGCTCAGGCGGGTGCCGAATTCAAGCTGTTTGGCATTGCCCACTTCGCCGGACGCCGGGCTGACGGTTTCGCCACGACCCAGGCGCTCCAGCCACACGCCCTGATACTCAGGGTCGCGGCTGTTAAGCAGGTTTTCACAAAAACCGAAGTGCCCGCGCAATGATTGCACCAGGTTTGAATCGGCCTCGGCCAGTTCGATCAGCAGGTTGAACAGTTCCGGCAGGCTGGCGCCGGCACCGCCATATTCCTTGGGCACACGCAGGGTGGTGAAGCCTGCCTCCTTGAGCCATTGCAACTCCTGGAGCGGCAAGCGCCGTTCCAGTTCGCGATCTACGGCTCCTTGACGAATCTGCGCAAAGACCGGCCGATAACGGGCCGCCAATGCTTCGTATCGCGCCGACGGGACGGCGCCCCAGGCAGAGTCAATTTGCGACATGTCGTGCTCCTTGGCGTTGAACGGATTACCAGCCGACGGCAAAGCGCAGGCCGGATACAGGTTGAGGGGCCGGTTCCGGCGCAGCGGCGCCGGGGATCGCCGCCAGCAGGCGACGGGTGTAGGGGTGCCGGGGTGAATGCCAGAGGGTTTGCGGGGTGGCCTGTTCGACGATTTGCCCTTGCTCCATCACCAGAATCCGGTCGGCGAAATAGCGCACTACCGACAGGTCGTGGGAGATAAACAGATAGGACAGGCCCAGCTCTTCGCGCAGCTCCACCAGCAGGTTGAGGATCTGCGCCTGGGTCGAAACATCCAGCGCCGACACCGGTTCGTCGCAGATCACCAGCCGCGGCTTGAGGATCAACGCCCGGGCAATGCCGATGCGTTGGCGCTGGCCACCGGAAAACTGATGGGGCAAGCGCGCCAGGCTGCTGCGCGCCAACCCCACGGCATCGAGCATTGCGAAGCGGGCCTGCTGGCGTTGGCCCGGGTCGGTCTGCCCGTGCAGGCGCTGCACACGATCGAGAATGCTCTCCACGCTGTGGCGCGGGTTAAGCGCCGCGTAGGGATCCTGAAAAATCATTTGCACCTGACGGCGCCAGCCCAGCAGCGACTCGTCCTTGAGGCTGGCGATATCGCGTCCGTCGAATTCGATTGTGCCACTGCGTGCGGGCAGTAAACGCAGCAGGGTGCGACTGAGGGTCGACTTGCCGCAACCCGACTCGCCCACCAGGCCCACGCTCTCGCGCTCGCCCACTTCAAGGCTGATGCGGTCAAGTACGGTGCTGTTGCCATAGCCGGTGGTCAGGTCGCTGACCTTGAGCAGCGCCGGGTTGCCCGTGGGTGCCCGAGGCTGGCGGCCCGGCGCGTAGAGGGTGGACTTGACGCCATAGCGGGTGGCCTGCTCCGGCTGGCGCTCGACATTGATTTCAGCCAGACGGTTACTCAAGTAATGCTGCTTATGTTCAGCCCCCAGCGACGCCTGCAGCAGGCCGCGACTGTAGGGGTGTTGCGGGTGCTCGATCAGGTCGCGGGTCGACCGGCTTTCCAGGGCGTGGCCATCGTGCATCACGATGACCCGGTCGGCGTGCTGGCCGACCACGCCCAGATCATGAGTAATCAGCAGCAGACCCATGCCCAGCTCGCCCCGCAAACGAGCCAGCAACTCAAGGATCTGCGCCTGCACGCTGACATCCAGCGCCGTGGTCGGCTCGTCGGCGATCAACAGTCGGGGCTGGCAGGCAATCGCCATGGCGATCACCACCCGCTGGCGCTGGCCGCCCGACAAGTGCTGTGGGTACTCACGCAAATGCGCTGCCGGGCGCGGCAATTGCACCAGGGCGAACAGTTCTTCGGCCCGCTGCCAGGCCTGGCGCCGGGTCAGGTCAGTGTGGGTCAGCAGGATTTCGCTGACTTGCTCACCCAGGGTGAGTACGGGGTTGAGGCTCGACAGCGGGTCCTGAAAGATCATGCCCTGTGCACTGCCCTGCAATTGGCGCCGTTGGCGGGGGGGCATGACCAGCAGGTCGCGGCCTTCGAACAAGACCTGACCGCCCAGCCGGGCGTTGTCCGGCAGCAGGGCCATCAGGGCCAGGGCCGTGGTGGATTTACCGCAGCCGGACTCACCCACCAGCGCCAGTGTCTCGCCGGCTTGCAGGGTGAAACTCAGGTCTTTGACGGCATCGGCGTTGTCGTAGCTCACGCGCAAACCGCGTACGTCCAGCAGGCTCATGGGATATACCGTCGCAGGCGAGGGTTGAGGGCGTCATTGAGACCGTCGCCCAGAAGGTTGAGGGCCAGCACCACGAAGATGATTGCCAGCCCCGGCAGGGCGGTGAGGTACCAGCCGCTGGCGATCTGCTCGCGGCCACTGCCGAGCATGGCGCCCCAACTGGCCTGATTCGGGTCGCTCATCCCCAGAAAGGCGAGCCCGGCTTCCACCAGAATCGCCTGGGCGATCAGGATCGAGGTGGTGACCACCAGCGGCGCGAGGGCGTTGGGCAGGATTTCGCGCAGGATAATCGCGCTGTTGCCGAAGCCCAGGCTGCGCGCGGCAGTCACAAAGTCGGCTTCACGCAGGGTACGGAACTCGGCGCGTACCAGGCGTGCCACCGTGGGCCATGAGGAGATACCGATCGCCAGCGCGATAACCCCCAGCGTCGGGTTGCCGATGGCCACGATCACGATCACCAGCAAAAAAGACGGCACGGTCTGGAACACTTCGCAGAGGCGCATCAGCACATCCCCCAGCTTGCCGCCGTGGTAGCCGGCCAGAGCCCCGACCAGCCCGCCGATCAGTACGCTGATCAGGGTGGCGCTGGCGGCAATCAGTAAAGACCCGCGGGCCCCGTGGGCGATCCCGGCAGCTACGTCGCGGCCCAGTGAGTCGCTGCCCAGAAAGTAGCCCGGATCGTCGCCGGGCCACAGCATCGGCATGGCGACCATATCCAGCGGGTCACCGGGGTAGAGCGTGCCCGCCAGCAGTGCCAGGGTCAGCACCAGTGCCAGCATGGTCGCGCCAATCAGCGCCGAGGGATTGCGCAACAGGGCCGTCCAGACGCTTTCGCTGTAGCCGGTCGGAGCGTTTGGCAGTACGGCAGTGGTCATGGGGCAGCTCCTTTTCAGTCGGCCTGGATGCGCGGGTCGAGCCAGGCTTGCAGCAGGTCGACGGCGATATTGATCACCACCACCAGCATCGATGACAGCAGCAGGATGCCCAGCAGCAGGTTGTAGTCACGGGACATCACCGCCTCGAGGGTGAGACGGCCCAGGCCGGGCCAGCCGAACAGGGTTTCGGTGACGGCGGCGCCGCCGAGCAGGGCGGCGAAATGCAGCCCGGCCAGGGTCGAAACCGGCAGCAGGGCATTGCGCAGCACATGCCGCGACACCACTCGCCATGGCGCCAGGCCCTTGGCCCGGGCGGTGCGCACGTAGTCCTGACGTTGCACTTCGAGCATCGCGGCACGGGTCAGGCGGGCATACAGGGCGATATAGAACGTGGCCAGCGCCAGCACTGGCAGCACGGCGTGCTGCAGGCGGTCGAGCAGCCAGGCCGTGCCGTGCAGATCGAGGCCCAGGGTCTGAAAACCGTTGCTGGGCAACCAGCCGAGCTTGACCGAAAACAGCAGCACCGCCATCAAGCCGATCCAGAACCCCGGCGTGGAATACAGCAGCAACACCGCCAGTGACAACACGCGGTCAGGCCAGCGACCGACCCAGGTGGCCATTGCCGTACCGGCGGCGATGCCGATGGCCAGCGCCAGCCCCAATGCGCCGACCATCAGCACCAGGGTATTGGGCAGGCGATCGAGTACCAGGTGGCTGACTGGCAGGTTGAAGCGTGGCGACAGGCCGAGGTCCAGATGGGCCAGTTGGCCGAGGTAGCGTTGCAATTGCTCCAGCAGGCTCAAGTCCAGGCCAAAATGGCTGCGCCACTGCAGCAGGGTTTCGGCACTGGCGCCGCCGGACTCACCGGCCAGCACATCCACGGCGTCACCGGGGATCAGCCGCAGCAGCAAAAAATTCAGCAACAGGATGCCGACTACGGTGGGGATGGCCTGCCACAAGGTGCGCCGTGACAGGCGCCACATTCTGCGCCGTTCAAGCATGGGCGCCTCCGGTGTCAGCCAGGCTGATATTGGCCAGGCTGCTGTCCAGGCCGTTGGCGTCATCTTCGAAACCGCTGACCCGGGCGTTGTACACCGAGACCTGTTGCTGCATGACCAGGGTGATCGAAGGCACTTCTTCAATCACGATCTTCTGGAACGCCTTGAACAGCTCGCCGCGTTTTTGTTCGTCGGTCTCTACCGCGGCGCTTTCCAGCAGGCGGTCGACTTCGGGATTGTTGTAGTGGGTGCCATTGGAAAACGGCACGCCCTGGCGAAAATTCTTCGACCAGAACAGGCGTTGCACACCTACCGTGGGGTCATACAGGGTGCCCATGCCGACCACGGCAAAGTCAAAGTCGCGGTCGGTGTAGATACGTTTGATATAGGTGGGAAAGTCCTGAGCGCGCAGTTTCACTTCGATGCCAATGCGTGCCAGGGCACTGCGCACATAGGTGGCAGTGCGGCTGTAGCTGTCGCCGTAGGGCAGCGGGTCGAGGGTCAGGCTGAAACGCCAGGTGCCTTTTTTTACCAACCCGGCCTTGTCCAGCAATGCATTGGCTGCCTCGGTGTCGAAGGGATACGGGTTGGGGCCCTCGTAGACGTAGTTGGCGAAGCTTTTCGGGATCGGTGAATAGCTGGCTTCGGCGTAGCCGTAGTACACCACCTTGCGGATCACTTCGCGGTCCAGGGCATGGGCAATTGCCTGGCGCACCTCGAGGCGAGACAACAGCGGGTTATCGAGGTTGAACTCGAGCATGGTCGGGGTAATGGTGTAGCGATAGCCGCGGGTAGTGGCTTTTAAACGGCCGGATTTGGTCAGGCGCTCCAGCTCGCTTAGCGGCACCGGGCTTTGCCCGCCTGCATCCAGCGTGCCGTTTTCAAACGCGGCCAGGCGCGCGGCACCGTCGGGGATGACTTTGAGAATCAGCGTATCGACAACCGTTGCCGCCGGGTCCCAGTAGTTCGGGTTGCGTTCGTACTCGATAAAACTGCCGCGCTCCCAGCGCTTGAAACGGAAGGGGCCGGTGCCCACCGGGGCGTTGTTGTGCAGATTGCTCAGCGGGTCGCCCGAGGCATACAGGTGCTTGGGCAGGATCGGCGTTTCACCGCCGGCAAAACCGCGAATCAAGTACGGCGCCGGCTTGCTCAAATGAACGATGGCAGTGTGGTCGTCGGGGGTATCGACCCGCTCCAGGTTGGCAAAGGTACTGGAACCCCGGGGGTGAAAACGCTTGATCAGGTCCAGGGAGAACGCCACGTCGGCCGAGGTGAACGGCTCGCCGTCATGCCATTTGACCCCTTCGCGCAGGGTGAAGCGGTAGCTCAAGCCATCGGGCGCGGCCTCCCAGGCGGTGGCCAGTGCAGGGCGGGCATTGAGGGCTTCATCGTAAGTCAGCAGCCCCTCCAGCACCTTGCTGCTGGCGGTGACGCTGGTACCGGCGGTGGTGTTGAAAGAGCTCAGTGATGGCGGCTCGGGATTGATCAGCAAGTTGAACACCCGGCGTCCGCTGACGGCCTGCCCCGTGGCATCGGCCAGGGCAGTGGGCAGGAACGGCACGCTGGCGCCGAGCGCGGACAGGGCAGACAGGCCAACAACAAATTGACGACGGGTAAAGGGCATGGCGGTCTTCCTGGGGTGGGTTAGCGGCGCAGGCCGGCCTGGCGCAAAAGGGGCAACACGCGCTCGCCAAACTGTTCAAGGTCGGGGGCAAAGTCGAAGAAGCTCAGTTGCAAGCCGTCGATACCGGCCTCTTTGAGGCGGATGATGTCGCGCACCACGGTCTCGGGGCTGCCGACCAGCTGGATATTGCCGCCCACATAACGCTCGGCCGGTTGATGGCCGCGCCAGGCATGGGCATCACTGGCTTCACGGGCATGGCCCTCCAGTGCACCGGGGTCACCTGCGGCCGTGATCGCGGCGTGGACTTCCCAGGCTTCGGCATCGCTGTCGCGGCAAATCACCAGCGGGTTGATCAGGGTGCGCACCTGACGGCCATAGTCACGGGCGGCGTGTTTGATGCGCTGCAAATGCTCGGGCAGTTTCTCCAGCGCGTTTTCGATCTCGGCACTGCCGGGGCTGGTGGTGAACACAATGTCGGAATGCCGTGCCGCGAAGTCGATACCGGCGGGTGAGCCGGTGGCGTTGACCAGCACCGGACGGCCAAAGGACGGTTTGACGCTGACATAGGCCTCTTCGAGCTTGTAATGATCGCCGCTGAAATCGACGTTGTCCGGGCTGTGCCACAGTTCCTGCACCACGCGGATAAATTCGTCGGCCTGGCGGTAGCGCTGATCGTGCTCGATGGGGGCCTGACCGAAGCGCCGGTGTTCGCGATGACGATGCCCGGTCACCAGGTTCAGGCCCCAGCGGCCCTTGCTGATATGGTCAAGGGTGGCGCCGAACTTGGCCAGGTGCAGTGGATGCCAGGGGCCATAGAGCACATGCAGGGTAGAGATCAGCAGGATGCGCGAGGTTACCGACGCCAGCGCTGCCTGAGTGATAAAGGCATCCAGCGACTCGTCGTGGTAACGGATATCGCCCCCGTAGCCGCCTTTGCCCAACCATTCAGCGAGGGCAAACACCAGGTCAAAACCCAACTCTTCGGCGCGCAGGGTCAACTGGCGGTTGTAGTCAAAGGTCCAGGTGGTACTGCGTGGCAGCGCCGAAGGGCTCCAGCCACCGGACTGCACCGGCAGGAACAGGCCCAGAAACAACGGTTGTTCAAAGGCACGGGACAGCGGGCTTTGAGGAAAATCCAGAGGGGAGGGCTGACGTGACAAGGCGAAGGCTCCAGGCAGGGGATAGGAAAACGCGGGCTATTCCTGCACTTGCGCAGGGCTGGTCAGCAGGTAGGCGACGGCTTCGCTGTTGTGCGGGTTGCGGTACCGGTGGGGCCGTTCGGCGCGAAACAGGATCGAGTCGCCAGCGTGCAGCACAACCAGTTCGTCATTGATTTTCAGCTCCAGAGTGCCCTCGGCCACCAGCAGGTGGTTTTGCACGCCATGGGGGTTGCCGGGCACTCTTTCCTCGGCCTGGGGCCCCAGGCGCAGCTCGTTGAACGTCACCAGGGGGGCGGCGTGCTCAGGGGGCAGGGCGCGGCGTATAACCATGCCGGCGCCGTCGGGGTCGAGGAACTCGGCGATGGACACTTTCAGTGCGGCGGCGACTTTGCTCAGCACCTTGACCGAGGGGAAGCTGCGGCCCGCTTCGATCTGCGCAATCATCGCGCGGCGCACACCACTGGCATGGGCCAGTGCTTCCAGGGACAACTGGCGCTTGTCGCGCAAGCGCTGCAGGTTGTGGCTGATACGTTTGGCGACAGGATCGTCGCCCTGTGGATCACGCTCGGGCAAGCTGAAGGGAACGCTGCCGCTGCTGTCGAGAAAACCGGTAGGGATATTCATGGGCGTGAACCTGCAAGTGAGGTGAATGCAGGTGAATTGTCAGGGCCATGGGGGCGACGGCTCATGATGATTCCTTTTCATGCGGTCCGAAAAGTCATGAGATTACCGAGGGTTTTTTAGATCCATAAATAATTAATTCCGACGTTTAAAGACCCGTTTTGAATAAGAGCTACCCTGACAAAACCGCTCTATGGTTATGCCCCGTTGGGCGTTGACCGCCAGAACACGGCTGACTACTGTTTGCGCCACTTGATTTCACGATCACCACGCAGGGAGTCAGCATGAGCGACATTCAATACCGCAACCTGGGCCGCAACGGCGTGAAGGTTTCACCCATTACTCTGGGCACCATGATGTTCGGCGGGCAGACCCCGGACGACGTCGCCCGGCGCATCACCGACCGCGCTTTCGAGCAGGGCATCAACTCCATCGACACCGCCAACGGCTACAACGACGGTGCCTCGGAAGCCGTGGTGGGCCGTTTGATCGGTGATCGTCGTCAGCACTGGGTACTGGCCACCAAGTTCGTCAATCCCAACCCGGGCGGCAGCGGGCCGAACAACAGCGGAGCCTCGCGCCAGAACGTGATTGCCTCGGTGGACGCCAGCCTCAAGCGCCTCAATACCGACTATATCGACCTGTTCTACCTGCACCGCGAAGACCACGACACCCCGGTGGACGAAACCCTGCGCGCGCTGGATGACGTGATCCGGGCGGGCAAGATTCGTGGCTACGGCTTGTCCAACCACCGCGGCTGGAAACTTGCCGAATTCAGCCGCAGCGCCGACCTGCTGGGCATCCAGCGTCCGAGCGTGAGCCAGCCGCTGTACAACCTGGCCAACCGTCAGATCGAAGTCGAGCACCTGCCGGCGGCGGAGCATTACGGCATTGGCGTGATCTCTTACAGTCCGCTGGCGCGCGGTGTGCTCACCGGAAAATACGACCCCGATCAGGCCCCTGGCCAGGACACCCGCGCCGGGCGCAACGACCCGCGCCTGCAGCAAACCGAATGGCGCCCCGAGTCCCTCAACCTGGCCCAGCGCATTCGTGACTATGCCGAAGGGCAAGGCATTACCGCAGGCCAGTTCGCTTTGGCCTGGGTGCTGAATAACCAGCTGATCACCTCGGCCATTGCCGGGCCGCGAACTGAGCAGCAATGGGAAGACTATGTGCCAGCGTTGAACTACAGGTTCACCGCGCAGGACGAAGCCTTTATCAATGATCTGGTGGTCACCGGGCACTCGACGACACCGGGCTACAACGACCCGAGCCATCCGTTTTTCGGACGCAAGTCGCGGGTGTGAAACCCCGGCTGTCAGATATAAAAACGCCTTCGGGCGTTTTTTTGTGAGCGCGATAAATCCGCCCTCAGCCCAGACCCTTGGGGCTGCGGATTTTAAATAAAACTAATTATTTACCACCTTTGCCCTCGACTTGAGCCATAGCCTTTTTGCTCCATTTCGTTAAACAGGCCAGGCGCCATGACCCATGTGCATCACCACACACCGTCACTGACGGCGGTTGACCCCAGGGGCTTGAGTGTACGCAGGGTGCAATACCACCGTCTGAGTACACAGCAGAGCCCCCGGGCGCGGATTCACGAAACTGTCTTTGGCGCCACCGGTTTTGTACTCGGGCAGTGGGACCCACGATTGGGGGCGTTGCGTCGTCATGGGGCCACAGTCGCGGCCAATCAACGCCAGATTTCCAGCCTTTCAGGGCTGGCGTTGCGCACTGACAGTGTCGATAGCGGATGGCACATCACTCTGTTTGGCGTCGCGCAGCAGATGCGCAAAACCTGGAACGGGCGCGGGCATCAGCAGTGTTTTGACTACGATGCCCAGTCCAGGCTTGTGGCCGTTCATGAACAGCGCAGTGATGAGCCCCACGGCCGATGTCTTGAGCGTTTTACCTACGGGGCGGCCGATGCAGCGGACAGGGCGCGGAACCGATGCGGCCGTCTGGTCCGCCATGATGACCCGGCTGGCAGCGTCATCAACGAACATTACGATTTGACCGGCGAGGCAAACAGCCAGTCGCGGCGTTTCTGCCAGGCCCCTGAAGCGCTCGACTGGCCTGAGCCGCAAGCGTGGCGCGATCGACAATTGGAGGCTCGGCATTACCTGACGGCCTGGCATCGCAATGCGCTGGGTGAACTGCTCGGGCTGCGTGATGCCAGGGGCAACCGGCAGCGCCTGGAATATAACGTTGCAGGGGAACAGGTAGGTGTTGTCCTGCTTACGGCAGGTGGCAAGTCAAAACTGTTGGTGGATGAGCTGGTCTACAACGCCGCCGGGCAAGTGACGAGCGAGCGGGCAGGCAACGGTGTTGTCACCCGGGCTACTTACGCTGACGATGATGGCAGTTTGCGACGGTTGCAGGCCAGTCGCGGGGGGGCACAGGGTGGCATCTTGCAGGATCTGACCTACACCTACGACCGGGTAGGCAATGTGACCCATGTGGTGGATGGCGCTCAACCGACCACCTGGGCCAGCAACGCGATGATCCAGGCTTCGAGCACTTTTACCTACGACACCCTCTACCAACTGGTCAAAGCCAGCGGACGAGAAAATGCGCGCCACCCCGGTGGCGCCAGTACCCCTGCGGCGGTGCTCTTTGACACGACGGACACGCAGCAGTGGCGCAACTACACGCGGCACTATCAGTACGATGCCGGCGCCAACCTGGTACAGATGCAGCATGTACCTTCTGCCGGCCAGGGCTACACCCGGCGTATGTCCGTGTCACAAACCAGTAACCGCAGCCAGATGATTGAGCCCGGTTCTCTGCTGGCTTCAGGCGAGGCGTTTGATGCCTGTGGCAATCAACGGGTCTTGGTGCGTGGTCAGGCCCTGGAGTGGAATGTGCGCAATCAACTGTGCCGTGTCACCAGCGTGCAGCGCACCAACGGTGAGAATGATGAAGAAGCCTACGTCTACGACGGTCAGGGGCAGCGGGTTTTCAAGCGTAGAACGACCCGGGCCGCAAACCTCACCCATGTGGATGAAGTGCGTTATTTGCCAGGGCTGGAGCTGCGCCTCAACCGGGCCACGGGAGAGCGCTCAAGTGCCTTGACGCTGCAAGCAGGCCGCACCGGGGTGCGTTTACTTGCCTGGGAGCAGGGGTTGCCCGATGGGGTCGAGAATGAGCATGTGCGCTTCAGCCTTTGCGATCACCTGGGCAGCGGCGTACTGGAGCTTGATGAGCGCGCGGCACTGCTCAGCCAGGAGGGTTTTTACCCGTTCGGGGCGACGGCATGGTGGGCGGCGAAAAGCGCGCTTGAAGCCACATTCAAGACCCTGCGTTACTCGGGCAAGGAACGCGATGCGTCCGGGCTTTACTACTACGGTTTGCGTTATTACGCGGCCTGGCTCCAGCGTTGGATCAGTGCAGACCCGGCAGGGACCATCGACGGCTTGAATGTTTATGCCATGGTCGGTAACAACCCGATAAATCGGATAGATCCTGATGGGCGGGAAGAAGATCTACCCCAACGCTATCGGGTCGTTGCCGGTCTGAGCCTGATCGTCATTTTTACCGCCCTTGGCTATGCCTTGGGCTGGCTGTTTAATGCTGCTCAAGCCGTTGCAGGACTGGGGGCAGTGGCAGGCTCGGCACTCTTTGCCTTGAACCGGTATCTGGATTTGGCCGAGGCGCAACAGCCAGCACCAGGCCTCAGGGATGCGCAGGAATATGAGCTGGCGCAAAGCGTCACGGAAAAAGCCCTGGAGTTTGCCCGGGACATGGCGCTGAGCCCTGAAGAAACAGTCAAGCTGGTCAACTTTTTTTACAGCCAGCACAGTCAGGTTCTGCAGAGCACAGGTGTGGCGTTGGCGGTTTACCCCACCGTGCGTGGTGACCTATACGGATATGTCGTGGGCGTCGAGTATCGGGAGCGTTTGCGCGCTGTAGTGGCATCAGGGCGGCCACCCACCCGTGAGCTGAGGCATCTTGGCGTTCGCAGTCTGTTGCTTCGTGCACACCGGGAACCACAGGCCGCAGGCCCGTCGAGCGCCACGGGGACACCCGAGGCAACGGCCATGACCCGATTGCCCGGTAAAAGCGCGGCCGCAAAAAAACAGCCCCTGCAAAGCGCGAGGCCGGTCGCCGCTGCGCTCCCGCCCCCCCGTTCGCCTGCCGCCCTGACGATCGATGATTCAGCGGTGACACCTTTGCCAGCGGGCTCTGCGGGTATCAGTATTGCCCTGACCTTAAGCCATTTGCGCGAGGGGCGTTTGCGGTCGATTAACTGGCACCCCCATAGCGATCGATTAATGTCCGCTGACCTTATTGGCTATAACAACAGCCGCAGGCGAGGCGCCTGGCGCCTGATGTTCGAGCGCACGGGGAGCGCTGCCTACCGCGTTGTGGGGATACGAAATCCGCACTGAGGCACATACCCTTTTGAGTCGGGTGCTGTGTTTGCCGGCAGCGGGGCTGGCCAGTTGGTTCAACTCGGTTCCTTCAGGCAGTACCGGCTTGGCACCTCGCCCAGCACCCGGCGAAAAACGCTGGTGAAAGCGCTCGGGCTGCTATAGCCCAGATCGGTCGCCACTTGCGTAACGGCCTCGCCATGGCCAAGGCGCACCACCGCTGCCAACAGGCAGGCTTGCTGGCGCCATTCGACAAAACTGATGCCGGTTTGCTGGCGAAACAGGCGGGTAAAGGTACGGCGGCTCATGCCAACCTGCCGGGCCATATCATCAATCCCGATATCCAGCGACGGCTGCTCCAGCAGTGTGCGGCAGGCCCGCGCCAGCCTGGGCTCACCCGGTAGCGGCGCATTGAGCGAAAGGGGTGGCATCTCGGCTATTTCGTGGAGCAGCAGATTCATCAGCAGCCCCTCTCTGCGGGTTTCGTCATAGAGCGCCGGAATATCCGTGGCCTGGATCAATAACTGGTGCAGCAGCGGCGATATGCCGAAAACCTGACAATGCGCCGGCAGCCCAAGGCGCACAGACGCGGGCTCGCGGATATAGGTGTTAAGCAGGGTCACCGGGCCGTTCATGCTCATTTCGTGGGGCACCCCCGCCGGTACCCAAATGGCCCGTTGCGGCGGTACCACCCAGTTGCCCTGGTCGGTAAACACCGTGATGACACCGCAGGCGGCATAGGCAAACTGCCCGCGGTTATGCCTGTGCAGGGCAAAGCGCTGCCCGTCGGCATAGTCAATGGCCGTGACCACAGCGTCGCGGGGGATATTTTCGCAGGTGTCGGATTCAAATTCGCCCATGGCCCGAATTTAATGATCTTTGACCTGATAGTGCAAGCGGGCCGATACGGCAAGTGTGCATAGTGGCATTTTGGTTGGTGCATGACGCCGCCCGCCTTGCCACTGGAAGCCCCCCACCTATGCAAAAGAAACATCTGATCCTGGCCGTGCTGGTGACGGCCGTTTGGGGGCTGAACTTCCCCATCACTAAACTGGGCCTGGCAGCTATCGATCCGCTGTTGCTAACAGCGCTGCGTTTTACCCTTGCGGCGTTGCCGTGGGTATTTTTCGTCAAACGGCCGCCGATTGCCATCAAGTGGCTGGCTGCTTATGGCTTGATTTTTGGAGTAGCCATGTGGGCCCTGATCAATCTGGGTATTGAATGGGGCGTGCCCCCAGGAACCGCTGCGCTGCTGATCCAGTTCAGTGCTTTTTTCACCCTGGGCTGGGGGGTATTGCTGTTTCGCGAGCGTCTGGGCTTCGGCCAGATACTGGGGATGGGGCTGGCACTGTTGGGGCTGATCAGCATCATTGTGGCCAGCCCCGGCCGGGGCACGACCCTGGGTTATGGCTTGTTGCTGATCAGTGCCCTGAGCTGGAGTATCGGCAACGTCATTATCAAACAGTCGAAAGTGCGGGAGATGTTCGCCTTTGTGGTGTGGGCCAGTGTGTTTGCGCCGCTGCCGCTGTTGGCTCTTACCTGGCTTGCCCACGGATCTGCGCCTTTTACCTCTTTAGTCACCCACTTTGAGTGGGTGGCGTTGTTTTCCCTGTTGTTTCAGGTCTACGCGGCGACGCATTTCTGTTACTGGGGCTGGAATCTGTTACTTCGCGAGTACCCGGTATCCAGGGTGGCGCCGCTGTCCCTGCTGATTCCGGTTTTCGGGATCGCAGGTTCGATGCTGATGCTGGGGCACAAGGTTGGGTTCAATGAAGGGCTTGCGATTGTGCTGATATTGGCGGCGCTGGCAGTGGGGTTTGTAAAAGGGCCGGGGCTTAGTCCGAGATTTCAGTTACCGGGATGGCCTGGTCGTCAGAAGTCTGCGCGGCGCTTTTCTTCTCTCGACGATCGTTGATCCATTTGCCGACCTGTGCCGGGAACTCGGCGGGTGATTTACGGCCGACCTTTCGGGCAAGATCAAGAATGGTTTGTTGGGCCAGGGCCTCTTCCATGCGTTTTTGTGCCGTCATCATCGCCGCGTGAACCGAACAGTGGCCGTCCAGCGCCCAGGCAGGCGGCGAGCCTTCGAAGAGTGCGCAGCGGCCACGAATTTCCCGGCAATCGAAAATAAGCTTTTGGCCGTCGATAGCGTTGACGATATCGAGAATGCTGATTTCGTCAGCAGGCCTGGCCAGTTTGAATCCGCCGCGCACGCCTTCGGTGGCCACGACCAGTTTGGCCTTGGCCAGCTTGGTGAAGATCTTCGCCAGATAGTCCTGAGGCACGCCTTGCAACTCTGCAAGATCACGCACGCTCGCCTCACGGCTTTCGCCGCCATCGCCTACCAAAAAGAGCAGGCAGTGAATGCCGTACTCAACGCCCGCGCTGTAAAGAGACATCAAAATCTCCGACTGAATTAGTCGCATATTTTAGCAGTGATCAGTCAGGCGAGCAACGCTCCTTGGGCGTGACAGCAGTGGCATGAACCACAAATAAAGATTGCTCTCTGCAACTGCGACTAATATAGTCGCCGTTATTGAGGTTCGGTGGTGATCGTCATTCGGGGTTGCTTTGCTCGGGCTTCTCATCAGGGGATAAAAAATGAAACAGCAGATTCTGATTATTGGCGCAGGCTTCGGTGGCATGTGGACCGCTTTGAGTGCAACGCGGCTGTTGGATATTCACGGCCACAACCAAGTCGAAGTGAACGTATTGGCCCCTCAGGCCGAGCTGCGCATACGCCCGCGTTTTTACGAGCCTGAAGCGCACCGGCTGGTCGCGCCCATTGGCGAACTGCTCGACGCGGTAGGTGTCACCTTTATCAAGGGCGCTGCAGAGACCATCGACGTGCAGCAAAAACATGTGGTTTACACCGATGCTGCAGGCGCCAGACAAATTCATCACTACGACAAACTGGTCCTGGCTACTGGCAGCGGCCTTGCGCTGCCTGACACCCAAGGTGTGGCGCAATATGCCTTCGACGTGGACCAGATCGAGCAAGCCATACGCCTGGAAAACCACCTCAAATCCCTGGCAGAACTACCACCAAGCCGTGGTCGCAACACGGTGGTTGTGGCGGGCGGAGGCTTCACCGGCATTGAAACGGCAACCGAAATGCCGGCCCGTCTGCGCGCCATACTGGGCGAGCATGCAGACATGGAAGTGATCATCGTGGATCGGGGTGAAAAAGTCGGGGCTTCACTGGGCGCCGAAATCAGCCAGTCGATCGCCGAAGCCAGCGATGAGCTGGGGGTGACCTGGCGCTTGAAATCGTCTGTGGTAGCCGTCGACGAGCAAGGCGTAACCCTGGGTGATGGTCAACGAATCGAAGCGAAAACAGTGATCTGGACCACCGGTGTACGGGCCAGCTCGCTGACGGCGCAAATCCCGGGGGAGCGTGATGGGCTTGGGCGTCTGCATGTGGACGCGCACCTTCAAGTCATAGGCCAGCAAGACATCTTCGCCACCGGCGACGTGGCTTATGCCGCCACGGATGACCTGGGCAACCATGCGCTGATGACCTGCCAGCACGCCATCGTCCTGGGGCGCCACGCGGGCAATAACGTTGCCGCGCAGATACTGGGCGTAGCCCCGGTTGCCTACAGCCAGCCCAAGTACGTTACCTGCCTGGACCTGGGTGGCTGGGGAGCGGTCTACACCGAAGGTTGGGATCGCCAGGTCAAGTTGACCCGCCAGGAAGGCAAATCGTTGAAGACACAGATCAATACGGTGTGGATCTACCCGCCGGCTGCCGACCGCGATGTAGCCTGGGCGGCAGCGGACCCATTGATACCGATTGCCTGAAATATCAGGGTGCTTAACCCTGCGCGCTTTCGGTGGTCGGGCGCAGGATATCGCGGCACCCCAGCTCGTGGCTGATATCCATGCGCCGATGGGCAATACGCCAGCCGTCTGATGTTGAAACCCAGCGATCCTGATATTCGGCCAGCGATTCATAGGTCAAGCCTTGCATACTGCCGGCGCCGCGATGGGCGGCCCGCACATACACGCGGCTCACGATTGTTGAATCGCTGGACTCGACCAACAGATTGCCGAGCAAGTGCTGCGAAGGCCCGCAGCCCTCAAGGTGCACACGAATCATGGCCACAATCGGCCCGCGACCTTGAAGCTGATGCAAACCGCCATAGTCGGCAGTCGCCTCCTTGAGGAACACATCATCCATGGCAGCCCAGTCGCGCTGATCACAAGCCCGTGCATAGCGAGAAAGGACTGCATTGAGCTCGCGCTCAAGCAGCAATTGTTTGATGTCCATCTTGTCCCCTCTATTTCAGTCTGCCGGTTGGGTTGGCGCTGAGCTGATGCTCGGCCTGACTGGGGGAGGGGCTCATCGTTCGTTTGGACTATTTGTGGGGGGGTGAGGGGATCGGCTTAATGGCATTGGATTGCGTGGGGTTGTTGAGTTTCAGGTACAAAAAAAGACGTCTTGGGAAGTCTTTTTTTGTGGATTTGGTGGGCCGGGATAATTTGAATTTGTTCTGTAAGCTATTGATTTGTAACATTAATAACTATTTTAATATTTAGTTTGAATACCAATTGGAATATTACACTCCACTTGACCACCCGCTTGCATTCGATCTGACCAGCACGCTTCGTAACCATGATTGGCAGTGAACTGCCCTAAGCGGCCTGTCAGGGCCGCAGTCAGTCAGACACGGACGCTGAACATTTCTGTGGAGCTAAGGTATCCCGCGGGCGCAACAAGAAGGGCATTAAGCGTTGTCAGACTGAATGCCTGCGTCGATAAGCCCCTTACTCTCTACGTTCTTCGATCGATTTTATCGCGCTCAAGGCAGTAAGAGCGGATTGCGAATCGTCAATTAACAACCGGAGTCGTGCTAGGTCTCCTACAGAGCCATACCTACCTATGACATTGATGGCAAAGTTTAGTGTCTCGGCGTGATTCGTAAAGAATGCTCCATCGAAGTAGCCAGGCTGGATGTTAGGACTCTGGAGCGCCGCACGACATATTTCTAGTGCTTGATCGGGGAATGCACGCACCAATTCAACCGAGCGCCCCCCGCAAACGGAAATAGACCTGGATATGGTGTAGAGAACCCCTACTGTTACGTCAGGGCTTGACTGAAGTACTTCGAGTGCTGATGCCGCCTGATTTTCCTCCAGCACAGAGCTAGCATCCCGCCGCTGAAGCCAATGGTAAAGAACGCCACATGCGAGAAGCGCGTCCTCACGAGGCTCCCCTCCGAATCGAAGGGTTTCGGCGGGTAGGTCATTCTCAAGGGCGCCAAGCGCCACGAAAGCAGCAACGAACGTTTCAATAGCTTGTTGAGGTAGCTTCGACTGCTGCGATGGCAGCTTAGTCCAGCGCATGATGTAGGGGATAGCAAGGCGATCTCCCTGCCGTGCAAGTTCATCAATAAGGGAGCTAAGAAAGAAATCGTCACCTTCAGCTCCTTCGCATGCGAGACGCAGCAATGATAGCTGTTCTTGGGCTGGCAACTCCTCAAGTACCTGTATGTAGGCACTGCTGAAGGGATGGTCGAATTGAGCGTTGTAGAACCCCCACGCTGCGCCGGGAGCCTCTTGGGACTCAGAAGACAGAATTTCGCATACTTGGAGACGAACAGTCTCTACGTGCTGATCTTCCTCTTCTTGCAAAGCGCCCAGTCCGCTGAGTGCCTCAATGGCTGTCTGGGTTAACCATGGATGCAGATCAGGCAGGAGATCTTGGAGTGCATCGACGTACCCTTGTCGGATATGGTCCGGGACTTCACGAAGGGCGTGTGCATAATCGAGAAGGTCAAGATGAACATGATAGGTAAGAAATTTCCAACGCTCTTGCTGAAGATACGGCAACACATACTGGGCGAAGGTATTCCGAACCTCATATGCC
Organism: Pseudomonas bubulae; assembly: GCF_900618535.1. GTDB lineage: Bacteria > Pseudomonadota > Gammaproteobacteria > Pseudomonadales > Pseudomonadaceae > Aquipseudomonas > Aquipseudomonas bubulae. The sequence goes on from NZ_UYJA01000007.1 coordinate 99,510, forward strand.
TGGCGTGATAGCGCTAAAGTAAAGTAAAGCTGCCCGGGTGACTCGACGTCGCGCCATGCAAGTTCCAGTGATGCGGCCAAACTTGAAGTGCTAGTTCTGCGTAAATTGAGAAAGCCACTATGGAGGTCCGAGGCTATACGGGTGAGGCCCACGTTACCTGAGCCGAACACGTACGTGACCGCGAACAGGCCACTGCGAATGTTGATCTGTTTCTCCGCTGCTTCCGGATGCAGCCTCCGGAATTCTGCGGCGAGAGTGGCATCCATCCTCTTCACCGCGCCGAGTACCTCCTTGATCCAGCTTCCTTCTGCCATCCCGGCCGTAAGCACTGAAAGAAGCGCAAAGTCGCGATCTGACCAAGTTGTGAGGCTGCCAGGGTTGACTGCCACCTTCCACAAACGGTTCGCAGTGATATCAAACCTCAGCCTCGTTGCCTCCTCGGTGAGTCGCGCTGGGAGAGCAGCTATCGCATCTGTGATGAGAAGGCGCGCGGCACTGCCACATTCACCAATTAAACATGCTTCCAATAACTTGCTGTCAGATACCCTGCTGAGGATCACCGCTAGCAGCGACTCGTCTTCAATAGCACCAATGATAAATGTACGTAAGGCATCGTATTTCGGTACTGTAAGGGCGGCTAGAATCGCTCCATCATCGTGGCCTGTCTGGCGAACTAGAGCCTCCGTAGCAAAGACGCTGCGGTACATCTCGTGGCACAGGCTCACACGATCGCCCCGCAGGTTTAGAACGCCTGAGCTATGAGCCTGCCGCAGCGTCGAGGCTGGTAAGTCGAGTTCCGTTAAGAGCCGATCCACCTCTCTGATCGACAAGCTGAATGTCATGCGATCCACCAGTCGCTTCGCTATTGCGCAAAGCAGGTGTATGCCATCGGTGGCTGAGTCACCTAGCTTACGTCGCACGAAATAGTCGAAGAGCGCGAACCTACTCGAAGATTGCGGAATCTCGCGCCCAATCTGGCCAACGAGGTCCGCCTCAATACCAGTGGTGGCCGCCTCAAGGAGGGGAATTAGGGATGTATCTGAGGAGAGGTTGATACTTGCAATTTTTGCCTTCAGCTCATTCCCTGGCCGCCCGACGCTGACATGTCGAAGCGGTAGCAGGTCGGGTCGCTCAATATCGATCTGTGATGTGATAACAATCAGCGCGTTGTATCTGACCGATGCAGCGCGAAGAGCCCTTATGAGTTGAGCCCTACTAGCCTCCTGACACTCGTTGTAGCCATCGACAAACACTGCAATCGGTCGGGACATATGCCGAGCAGCAGCAATCAGGGCAGCAGCGGATCGTAGGTCGAGCAGTGCGGCTTCGCGGTCTAGCGATGTAGCCAACTGGCCGTCGAAGGACTTGCAGTCAACTAAGACAGGGACAATACCTCTAGCAACGACGCGGTTGGCAAGGCAGAGGGACAGCAACGTCTTTCCACATCCTGAGGGACCGCGAATTAGTAGGTCCGACCGCTCGCGCAAGAGCGCGACCTCAATGTCACCGAGCTCGTAGGCCTGTCCGTCCTGATCGTAGATGTCCGACAAGTATCGTGCGGCTATCGGCCCATAGGTGGCCGCAAACGCGCTCGTATAACGAAGCAGGGATTGTTCTGCGTCGAGCAAACGCGTGTCGGACGCGCTCTCTGCATTGGTAATCCGCTGAAGGCCATGTGCCTCAGCAAAGTGATGCCAGCGGTCAGGACTCCACCGGAGTTCGGAGCATTGGTCGATCAGCGTTGAGAGCTCGCCAAGATCATTGAGGCTTACTTTGTGATTGCTTGTAGGAAGATCAGAGCCGGTAGGCAGTGAGCGGGTGAACATCACGCAAGCATTAGGGTACCCAGACAACGAGGCATCGTGTGCTCGCATGGCATCACGTAATACGTTCTTAGCCTGAAGAGTCTGAATATAGGCGTTTCGATAGGGCTTCCACCGCCCAGTCCGCGTCAATGCAGCCCAGTCACCGTTGTAACTTCCGCGTAGTGGGTATGAAGCCCCTTTCGCCTCAATAACTAAGGTGAGCTGATCGGTACCTATAACAAAGTCGAGTTGGCGACCACCTATGTGCAGGTTTGCAAACACCGTTGCAGGAACGGCACGCTCCTCCAGTATTGCCAGTAGAGCTCGAAGCACTACTCGTTCAGACTCTTCCTCTATGGGTGCGCCAATGTAGAGGGCGATAGTGCTTAAAAGCATGTGTGCCTCAAGTCAATGTTTGTTTCGGCCCCAAAACTGCGGAAATAGGTTAGCGTTAATCTTTCAACAAACATCGTCATACGCGCCCGATGACGCGGGCTCCCTGCATATAGCGATCCAAAATCGCCTCGGACCATTTGGCACTCCTTCGGTACGCATGGCCAAACGATACTATGCGTGCGCCTCCATTGTCCCCTAATTCTCCGAGGCTCAATGTCCGATTTGGGTCTAGGCTGTGTAAAAACGCATACCCCGTTTTTAAGTCTGCGTTGCTACGCAAATTCTGTCGTTATTTGGATAGTCTGCAGACCTGAACTTTACGTAGGAACGCGTTTTCGTGCCGATTGTGACTGTCAAACTCGCTATAAAACGTTTTCACACAGCGTGGGCCGAGGCCGAAAGCGGCCACTCATCACTATGCACCCTCGACCCAAAGCGGACGTCCGTAAGCGTGCAGCGAACACACGTTCAGAATCCCGGTATTAAGGACAGAGATCACCGTGCGCCAGCGCACCTCTTATCCAAAGCCGTTCGAGGCACAGGCCGATGTGCGGAATGAGTGTGCAGCTTAAGCACAAACGCTCAACACCTTGACCATGGTGCGCGGCTTGAGTTGAGCCACGCACCATGGTCAATGGCTCAAGCTATTCGGCACTAAACATGAGTGACGAAGGAGCTTTTTCACCAAACAGCTCTTTCCCGCGCGCTTTTTGGATCTTGGCTGCCCTATTGCCTATCTCCTGATTTAATGTTGGCATAAAGGCCGTGAAGACGGCTGACGGTGCTCTAGGAACTTCGGGCCAGATACCAAAACGACCATCGATGATTTTCAAAAACAGAATGGACGCTCTCCAGAAGTCCTCTGGCCGTTGAGCATTCAGCATCTCTGCGTACCAGGTCTTCGCCCAAATATTCCTTGAATATGCATCGCGCGCGGCAGCGTGGACTGTACCGATGAAACCAACGGCACCGTCGAAGCGCGAAAGGACAGCTTCAGCGTGGACGCTTTCGTCGCAAAAGCCGGCGATCATGAGGGCAAGCGCGGTCTCGTACGGTCGGCCGATTGCGAGAAATTCATCGATGTATGTCTGCAGTAATGCCACTTTTCCACCGAGATGAGCCGCCATGACCTCGCTCGCGATGTCACTGTCGGTTCGCGGTGTTCGAAGGCGCCGTTTGCAAATGTCGACCATCGCCGGGCTAATTGCGTTGCTCCAGAGACTAACGACCGCTACAGAGATTTTTGCAGGCCCAGTGACGCGGCGTATGGTCGGGTCCAATGCCAGCACGCGAGTGACGAAGTCAGGTACTGACGAAATGTTGCTGTCGCTGAGCGCAATCGCGACCTGCAGCGCGACATGATGGAGATGGCGGAGGTTGCGGTCGGGGGTGGCGATCAACATATCCAGCCAGCGCTTACCGCGATCAGCATCCGATCCAATGATGGCTTTGATGCCTTCGAACGTGAGGTCGGAAAGTATCAGGTCTGCTTCTAAGGTCGTGATCTCACCGGTAAAGCGTTTATAGGCCTCATTCATGCGGCGTTGACGTTCGTCAAACTGTTCATGTGTTTCTGAGAGCCGGTTCATCTGGGATGAGAAGTCGTTCTCCGGAGGGACCCGCTCTGATAGTGAAGCCAGGGCCGGCGTAGGGTCGGACTTTTTCGGCGTATCAGTAGAGATATCCGGCAACTCCACATTCCCTGCATATCTCAACGCCTTCACAAGCGCGACTTCGATGCGCGCGGCAATCACATTGCCTTCTCCGGTAGGTAGCGTTTCGGCAGCAAATCCGTAGTGGCAAAGGCTCATTCGATCAAGCGCAGGCTCCATCTCAATCAAGCCCGCTTGCAACGCTTCCAATACTGCTGCCGACCCGTACCAGTCCTCGAAGCTGCTGTCGCGGTTAGCCGGTTTTTCCGCGCACCACCCACTATCTACCACTTCCTGCAGTAATAATTTGTCGCCGTTTGATGCCGCAAGGGCGAGCGTTTGGTGCCGGAGACTCTTGAATGGAGATCGGACGAAGCCTTTAGCTATAGCAGCAGCGCGTGGTGTCAGCAGCGATTCCGAAAAGTGGATTGCGGCAATAACTGCGGTCTGGACATGCTCATCGCCACCCCGAAGAACGCGTTCCAATACCTGCTCCACCTTTTCCGGTGCGGCTTTCCGTACGCAATAGAGCAGTTCCAGCAGAATGTTATCGCATCGCGTGGTTGCGATCGCGTCGAACTGCTCGTCGGCAGTGAGATGCGGGAATGCGATGAGCTTTGAAAATTGTGCTGTGAGGAGTTTGTCTCTATCGTCTTTGTCGTTTTCACAAGACGCGATGCAAGACTCACCGGCCGAAAGGAAACGTAGGGCAAGATCTTTTGTAAGGGCCGCGCTGTGCCGGATGAGTTCCAAAACGCCTAGGCGTCGCGCATCTGCATCCCGACTTAGTAAATCGTCCGCAAACGCACGGTGCGTGTGTATCGCATCATTGGGCACGAAGCGCACAACGCCGGCGCGGGCGCCGCGAAAGAAATGGTCCTGCTTGCCCATCTGACGGTTCTGGGCGAGATCTCCGGGATAAATTTGCCGGTAGTTTTGGGCTGTCGCTAGAACGTTTTCGGGCTCGGCGGTACCCGGATCGCATGGATCGACGGTGCAATAGGTTTCTATTAATGACCAGCCTTCAGATCTTTCCTGGTCGCATGTGAGTTCAACATGTATACGTGCACTTTCTTGCGCGTCGTCGATATCTCCGGTCCCGCGCAAGATACCCATGCGGGTCCACCTGCCCACACGGGACGACCGTTCCTCCGGCAGTGTTTCCAGCTCCTTCAAGAGCGCTGCTCGAGTCTCCTGCCAGTCAGTGCGGTTGTAGCGAAGAACTTGCTCGAATGTTTCGTAGGGCGCCGAGATTGATTGATTGAGTGCGTGAGAGAACCGCCAACGGACGAAGTAGGGTGCGACCTGTGCCAGCGGCATGCTTGCCAGAAGATAGAAAGCAAACCGGCTTATGCCATCGAACCTAGGGTGCGGAGCGGCAATGAGATTCGTCGTCATGAATGATCGCTCGGCCTCGGTCAGTGCTGCCTTACGGTCCTCAATTTCGACCAAGACCTTGGCTCGCTCTTCGTCAACCTTCCTGTCAGAGTCATGACTTGGGGGCCTGTACATTCGACGCTCGGGCGCGAGCGAATAGAAGGATAGCCATCGCTTCGTCGATTCGAGAATGCTCTGCCAAATATGTGGCTCGTTGCGCCGCTTAAGAAGCGCGTCACGCAGCCACTCCTTGCTGGCGATGTGCTCCTGTGACAGATACACGTTTTCAGCGGCTTGAAGGAAGGCGAGATGAGCCGATTTTGCGAGGATGGAAAAAGCGTCGACCTGTCTGTTAGGAAGATTTTGCAGCGAGACGAATTTTTCGATTAGCGCGGAACGTACGCTGGGGCTGGTTTCTTCATCAAGGCAAGCGATCTGCGTGGCGAGCAAGACAACCTCGGCGGTCTCATCCAGTGCGCTGATCGGTTCCAGTATTGTTGCCAGCTTTTCCCGTGGGTCACGTTGGTTACGCAATTCCCGCTCGAGTTGCTCGACGAGGTATAGCGCGAGCGCCAGATTGAGTCCCTCGAGCTTTATTTCATACTTGTAAGCGCTCCCTTTCACCGATGAGAAGAACCGGCTCGATGCCACAGCCTCGAGTTGCGTTTCTTGGGCTGCATCGAACAGCCTGAGGTCGTCAGCAACGTGCGCATTCGCTCTAGTCAACACCTCCGCTGCGAGGTTCTTCAAAAGGTCGGCGAAGGCGGGCGCCGAGATGAGAGCCGCTCCGTGTTGTTGCATCCTGCGCATATGCTCAAAGAGGAGTCGCCCGGCATTAAGCTCTTCCAGAAGCTCGATGGTCTTGGCCTCTATCAGCTCAATTGCGATTCCGAGGAGTCTGGGGTTGCGAACAGATTCGAGGACCTCGAACCTAGTGTTGGAGAAATCGATGCCGCGACTGCCCAGTATCTTCTTGACGTCCCCAATGGACCATTCGGCGAGTGGGACTGTTCTTACGCTGGAGGACAGCGTGCTTTTGACATGCGCCCAATGCTGCGTACGGGTGGTGACCACCAGACAGCCACCTAGCTCCCTCAAACGTTGCGCAGCGCGATCGAGCCAGCGCGCCCAGTTGGACTTGAGCGGCTGGTTGAGACCATCCGCTATGAGCGTTACACGGACAGAGCTTGCTGGGATGCTTGCGCGCCAAGCCTTGAAACGGCGCTGCCATCGCTTGATCGCCTGCGGCGTGGCATTCACGCCCGTTTGATGGATAAGTTTGTGGATTAGGAAGTCATCGAAGTTTTCTGCGTCGTCGATCAGCTCGTCTGCGGGGCACATGATGAGAAGTGATTTGGGGACTGACAGGCTCCAGCTCTGAGCCGTAAGCCACGATTTGCCGACACCTTCCTCGCCGACAATTGCATATATTTCACTATCTGGCACTCCGGAGAATGCGTTTATAAGATACGCACGCTCGGGCCGATTGAGCGCCTTGGGGCCTGATGGGTCAAGTGGGGAGAGGGGCTGACCGAACTCGATGCGTGCCTGCTGCTTGTTTGTAAACAACCGCCCCAGCCACTCTTGGTTGAGCGTCTTGGCATTACCCAACCCAACATCTTCGGCGAGCGCGCTTCTGAGCGCACTGGCCCTGAAGGGAAAATCCCCATGATTTGCAAAGTGGTCTATCGCGTTGGCGGCGGGCGTAACGAGGGCCGCTCCAGGCCGCCCTGTAAGACCTTGTGCAATGAATGTTTTGGATTTCGCCCCAGCCGCTACAGCGGCGACAAGCAGCGATCCAAAGTCGTTGTTAGACCAGTCAAGTACCGCGATACCAAATCCGTGTTTGGCGGCAAATGCCCGCCCATCATCGACGGTTTGGGATGCAACCTCACAGGTGGCTCCGAGTATCCAGAGATCCACCAAGCTAGCGTCGTCGTTCGCAACGTCAAAAAGCTTTATCGTGATGTCGTTTTTCGAGAGGCCATCTTTGTAGCGCTTGCCCTCGAAATAGGTAGCACCGCCATCGAAAGCGGAGTCACCATCTCGCCCTCGCTGTGTACCTGACTTTGCGAGACGGAAGGATTGACCTGTGATCTCCCCCAGGATGACGCCGAGAAAGCCTTCAAACCCATCAGGGCCTTCAGGGTCAAGGGCTAGAAGGGCGTCCTGCAGCGCCTTTGCGTGCATCTTGTCTGCTGTATTCATTATGGATGACGCTACCTAAAGTTGTGCGGACAGTGGCAGTGGTTTTCAGGCTTCGCAGCGTTGTCAGGTGAGCGCTTTGGTTTGGCCTCTGGACTAGGTTGGAGACGATAACGGTATAGCCTGCTGAGCGACAGCTTTTCGATCCTTGCCATTGCGGCGGTGTTTTTCGAGCAGGTTCATCCGCAAGAGAATATCCACGCTGAGATAGATGAAGGTGGGGCAGCGAGCCTGGAGGTTTGCCTATCCACGGCTCAAGCGTTAGATCAGCATTTCTCGATCATCCCCTAATCGTTTCCAGATCAATAGGGCGGTGAGTCGATAGTATTACCGAGTAGCCTCGGAGCGATCCTTCAGGTGGTGAACCAAGAACCAGCGCACATGCTTGAGCTGCCAGGTCCAGGGATTGTCTCGCTGCCATCGTTGTTGAATGGCCGCTTGCATGGCTCGGGCTTGGCGCAGGTGTCGTTGCTGAGTGACCTTCGCGCCGGTCAGTACGCCGCTCAGGAACAGCGCCATATCGAAGGGCTTTTTCAAGTTACGCGTCCTATGAAGGCAGAAACCACATCAATTCGGTTATGCCCGAGCTCAAGGCTGATCTGTTGCCGCGCCCGTTGATCAAGGACGTGATCAATGCGATAGCAGTGGCCGCCATTGATCGGTGCGGCGTGGCCCGTGAGCTGCTCGTAACGCTCGCAGGCGTAGGCTGCTCGCAGTTCATGGAAACCCATCAGCCCTTGTTCATGCAGCGTTTGGCGGGCGGGTAGTACGGTCTGATGCAGGAATACAGAGTAGCTTTCGTCTCGGGCCAGCAAGTTACGGCTGCGGGGCGGCGATGCATTACGAGCCAACTGCAACGCCGCTTTCACCTCTTCATTTACCACAATCCATCGCGGCGCTGAAGCGCCTGAGCGGCCGCCTTTGGTGCCGTCTTGGATGTTGATGCGGTCCAGGTGTTCGGCTTCGCGGTGCAAGCGTGGCAGGTCAGCCAGGATCGCTTCACGCAGGCGCATGCCGGTTGTTCGGGCCAACAGGACAATCGCGGCCAACCGCTCGTGGTGCTGTTCGCCAAGTACCTCAAGCACTCGCTGCACCTGTTGGTGGTCTTGGCCATCCGGCGCGCGGGTGCGTACGGTTGAGCGCTTCTGTCCCAACGCCTGACTTGGGCTGGCGATCCTCACGTCCTGATCACCGCGCAGCGCAGAGAGGGTGCGGTTGACGCTACTCAGGCGGTTCTGCGCGGTGGCGATGCAGAGTTCACCTTGCTTGATCTGATGGCGCAGATACGCGGCGTAGTCTTGTAGCGTCTGTCTATCGATCTGGCGCGCATCGTTGTAATCGGGGTCGTCCTCTGATCGACACCAACGCACGAATGCTTGCCAGCGATAGCTATGCGCTTTGACCGTGGCGAAGTGGCCGCCGGCAAACAAATCCTTTAGCGCTTGTGAGCCGGCATAGCTCAGCTGGTGGCCACGTTCTCGAACGTATGTTCCATCTTCGCTCGTTTGGCTTCGTCCTGTGCATTGCGTTGCACCTTGGGATCAATGCCTTGTGCAAGTAGCTCACGTGCCTCAACGACTTTCTTTCGAGCGTTTGCCAACGAGAGCTCTGGATAAGTCCCCAGTCCCATGTTGATACGGTTCTTGGTTATCGGATCGCGATAGTTGAAGTTCCACATAATCGAGCCCTTGCTCCTGACTCGGAGCTGTAGGCCATCACTATCGCTGAGGACGAAATCTTTATCATTTGCCTTGACTGCCTTGAGCTGGCGATCGGAGATGCGGGTTGCGTTAGTAGGCGTGGGAGCTATCTCCAGCACCGTGTTGGTATCCTGAAAATAACATTTGGTAGTCCGGGATACCGCTTAGGATACCAAAGTGTCTGGAACTCCAAAATCTTCTTAAACCCAAAAAAGCGCTGAAAACCCCGTATTTACTGGATTCCAGGCACAAAAAAAGACGTCCGAAGACGTCTTTTTTTGTGGATTTGGTGGGCCGGGGTAATCTGAACAGGTCTATTAAGTTGTTGATTTTAATAGATAAATATCGATTAAGTATTTTCTTGGAATACCTTTTGGAATACCCATCGATGAATTTGAATTCGGGACGCTTTGGGTTGAGAAAACTTATCGTGTCACGAGGTAAAGCCTGTGCGCTGTCTCACTCAGTATGAGCTCCTCAAGAATTTTCGTCCTGGACAACTGATGCTCTTCGGCAAGCTTATCGAGGGCGGCGTTGATGTTGTTGTTAAGCACAAAGTTGTACTGCTTCTTGTGGGTAGCGTTCACTCGCGTCTTTTGCGTGCTCCAGCGTCTCTTGATCTTCTCCACGTAGAGCTCTTTTTCGCCGGATGAGGCGCTACTGTGGTCGAAAAACTCCAGTAGCTCGCCATGTCGGGTGAAAGGCTTCTCGAGTCGGATTAGCGTCGGCTGGTTCTGCTCTAGCCAACTCCACGCCAGTGAGCATTTTTCTCGCTCATCTTGGTCTTTGAACCACTTGAAGATTTTGTCGGTTCGCAGGTGCTCATTCCAGTCTTCCGAAAGGTAGCGTAACGCCCTCTCTTTCCTGCTGAATTCCGTATTCCAAAGGTCGAAAAGTACTATCACCTGATCCTTGTTGGGTAGTGTTCGGAAAATGCTGTTGCGCAGCCTTAGGTTGGTCTTCCTCATGGCTTCTGCTGCCAACCATTTCGGCTGCCGCCCGTTCTTTTCTATCCAGCCAAAAGCTTCCAGCGGGAGGAGTTGCGTTTCTCGAGCGTGTTCAATTTCGCGCTTTAGACTTCGGCTGTCTTTGAGTGTCCGCGCGATTTTGTCACGCATCGTAGGGCTATTGAATTGGCAGTCATCGAGGCGCTCTCCTTCCCGTCCGACTAGAGATAGCCACAGCCAGGCCACCTCTCGGTTATTTAGTGACCATCCAGTCAGCAAGGCAGAAAGATTGTCATCGTCATCTTTTTGAGTGTCTTCGCTCAGAACAAAGGTCATGGGTAGATCGCTTATAGATGTTTTGTAGAGCATATTAAGACGATTTCTAGATGTAAGATAGGTGCGTGATAGATAAGGATAAATTTCTATTGTGGCCCGGTTTGTATGGCCCCTACAGCTTTCAAGGGTGCTACAAGCGGGGTTTTTGGTAAGTCGGTAAACCTGCAACCTGCGATGCCAGCGGCGTGACATAAGCAATTCGTTGAGGTCAGGATTAATTAGGGATGGTTACGCTCCTTTGAAGTTATTCCCATGGTGGGTCTGCTCACTGCTGCATAAGTGCTCGCACCGACGCTGATGCGGAAAGTCCAGGCACTTACAGAGTGATTGCCGTGATTACGATTTTGGATTGTTCCTGAGCAGTATTTTTTTACTGCCACTGCAGATCCTCTGAGCTAACAGAGGAGCCCGCTCATGAGGATCATTCGCCTGAAAGAAGTAATCGATTCGACCGGCCTGGCACGGTCGACCATCTACAAGTACATCGGGGAGGGCACCTTCCCGAAGCCGGTTTCGTTGGGGGATCGCTGCGTCGGCTGGGTAGCCAGCGAGGTACACGGCTGGATCCTGGCAAGGATTGAGGAGCGCGATTCGGCTGAAGACTCTCCAGTCCGACTCGGCCGCCTGGGCGTGGTCAGCTAGTAGCTAACTTTTAGGCCATGACCGGGCGAATGCCCGTCATGGCCTTTATGCCGGTTGAGCCTTGCCGACCACTTGGCACTCCCTCCAGTAAGTCCGGGTTATGTTGCTCCCCACCGCTCGGGTTGCTGGAGGTCAGAGGGCCAGTGCCGGAGCTGTTGGAGCTGCCGGACGATGATTTATTTCCGGAGTGAGGCATAGGGTGAAAATGACGGTGTGGCTGGTTAGTCGGGGTCATTTTCCCAGGCACATCGAGGAAGGTGTTTTCGGTATGGGTAATATGCTTTTACTACTACTTACCACCTGTAAGGTTAGTAGGCTGGATACATCATCACCTGATGGGCTATTACCCCTTTGGCTCGCATACCGGTGGTATCACAACTATCTACTCGGTAGAGGTCTATCGGCCCGGAAAAGGTAGCGGTTAAAAATTACACAGTAGGCACTAGTTATGTAACTCACTAACTGAGAGTCATAACCATGCTTCGACATCCCGATAACACCAATCTCCATCTGCACCGCGAAGACACCTTCGAAGGCTTGCCAGTCATGGTCGAGAAAGGCCCCTTCGTTCGGCAATACCTATCCCGCTTGAAGCGCACCATAGATTTGGCTCTTAGCCAATACTCCAGAGTACTGGCCTTTAGAGTGGATCTCCGTCTGCCGCTCGGAGTCGATCTACCTGAATATGCGTACACGAATGAGGTCATAAGTAGGTTCGTAGCTTCCTTCAGCGCGAAGATCGAGCATAACCGTGACAAGGCTCGTGAGCGGAGCCTGTACGCTCATGACTGCAAGGTCCGCTACGTCTGGGCCAGAGAAGTAGGGCGTGGCAACAGGCCTCATTACCACCTGGTGATATTGCTCAATCGAGATGCGTACCGAGCAGTAGGTCGGCTTGTATCCAGACGACCAAGGATCTTTAGTCGCATGGAGGAGGCATGGGCCAGTGCTTTGGGCCTGCCTGACGATCAAGTTGACGGGCTGGTCGAGATCCCTCGCAACGCAGAGTACCGATTAAACCGGTATCTGCGTGCTGGCGATGAGGACGTGCTGCCGGCTCTGTTCTACCGCGCCAGCTACCTGTGCAAGTCAGCTACGAAGTTATATGGGGACAACCATCATGGCTTTGGATGCAGCAGGAGCTAAACCACGATTCGGGTCTTGGCTCGAGTAGAGGTGTCAATGTTATCGAAATCCCTGGTTCGTCCCTAAGATGCCCTGTTATCATCATTTTTAGCATGACTAATGATGGCATTGTGGAAAAGGATCAATTTAAATGCCGAATCTGGCACCGGGTGGAGCCTCACCTAATCAACGCGAACGCCTTTGGCAGATCGATTTCCTAGCGCGTTTTCGTGGTCAGGTGTCCCGGCAGGATCTGGTGCATCGCTTTGGCATTGCACTGTCAAACGCCACTCGGGACTTCACTCTCTACCGTCAGTTGGCACCTGATAACCTGGATTATGATCACAGTGACAAGGTGTATCGCCGGGCTAGATGCTTCCAGCCACTGTTTATCTATGATTGTGAACATACCCTGCAAACACTGACCTGGGGCCAGGGGGTAGGGATGGAAGCCTGTGATCAGCCGATTCTTGTTGACTCTGCGCCGACACTGAATCAGCCCGATCTGGATATTGTGGCAGCAGTCTCCCGTGCGATGTATTCAGCCAAGGCGCTGACTATCCGTTATGTGTCTGTTAGTAGCGGTGAATCTACACGTGAAATTGTGCCGCACAGCTTGGTCAATACTGGCCAGCGCTGGCATACGCGCGCCTATTGTAGATCGCATTCCGAGTTCAGGGATTTTGTGCTGACCCGCATCACCGTCGCAGACGAAGTGGACGGTTTGATCGATGCAACGGTTGAGTCTTTGGCTCAGGATCAGGAGTGGAATCGTGAAGTGGAGCTGGAGCTGAGTCCGCACCCCCGCGCAACCTATTCCCGTGCCATCGAGTTGGATTACGGTCTCGACTCCGGGCAATCCATCAAACTGTCAGTCCGGGCAGTAATGGCCGGCTATCTGCTACGGCGTTGGGGTGTCGACTGCAGTCCCAAGGCATCATTGCACCCTGATGAGTATCAACTGGCGTTGCGTGACCCCGAGTGGGTCGCAAACCAGGTCAACCTGTCCATTGCCCCTGGCTTTAATGATGAGAACGGCCGCTGATGAGCACGACCGAATCCCAACAAAAATTTGGCTTCAAGTTCGGCCGCAACGGTGCCCACTCCGCCCGCACCATGATGCTGGCAGAGATTACCGAGCTGTTTCATGGTCGTGGAATTGAGGCGAGCCTCGCCCAATACCAGGAAGACATAGAACTATTCAACGTGCTGCATAAGCCAACTGAGAAGGCAAGAAAGCTGACTTGGCGGCACCTGATCGACCTTTACGGCATGGATATCAACATCCCGCTGTTCCGGACCTTTCGCCGTTTATGGGAAAGCGACGAATCGGCAAGGCCCATGCTTGCCTGCCAAATGGCGCTGGCTCGGGACCCGCTGCTGCACATGTCCCAGGACAAGATCCTTTCGCTGGCGCCAGGTCAATTGCTGCCCCGTGAGGAAATGGAGCAGGCGCTGGGCGAGCAATTTCCGGATCGCTACAGCAAAGCGATGCTCAAATCACTGGCGCAGAACGTGAATGGTACTTGGACGAATGCGGGCTTTCTGAAAGGGCGAACTAAAAAGCGCCGTACTGAGCCAGAAGTGCGCCCGGTCAACGTGGTGTTTGCCTTGTTTCTCGCTTATCTGCAGGGCGCCACCGGCAACCGTCTGTTTACCAGCAAATGGACCCTCCTGCTTAGCCGCCGCCAGGAGCGATTGTTGGAGTTGGCCCGTCAGGCCAGCTACAGCGGAATGATTAATTTCAAACACTCCAGTGAAGTGGTGGAAGTGACCTTCCCCGACTACCTGAGCAAGGAAGAGGAGTCCTGGTTGCATGAGTAACCGACTGAATCGCCTGATCAAGAGCTACGCCAACCATATCAGCCTGCCTTGGATGAAGGGCTTGGCCAATGAACAGCGGGTGTTATTTGCTGTTTATCACAAAGAGGACGAACTCAAACTGCGAGCCAGGGTTGAAGAGTTTCGACTTGCCACTGAAAGCGCCGGCCACCCGTGGTTGGAGCTGGATGTTACCCGCCTGTTCTCTGACTGGATGGCCAAGCAGAAGTACCGCGAAGACTACTTTGAAGATCCGGATACCCTGGCTCCAAAGTACAAGACCTTTGTCCGCCAGTCCGTCGAAGAACTAGCTGCGCGAATTAACAGCCAAGCCGATGAAAAGACCGTCGTCGCGCTCATGGGCTGCGGCACTCTGTTTGGTTTTGCCTCCGTCTCGGACTTTGTTAAGCAGCTTGCGGAGCATGTTCCTGGGCGCCTGTTGGTGCTCTTCCCTGGCGAGTACATCAATAACGGCTACCGCCTGCTCGATGCCCGCGACGGCTGGGGTTACCAGGCTACGGCGATCACCGCTGATAATTGAATTCAGTCGTATAAAGACACTAACGTATAGATTGGCGCAGTAGGCGCAAAGGGAGCATGCCCAGGATGTTGAACCGCGAGATTTACCAGCTCGACCCGCAGCAGAATCGTCTGGAAAACAATGGTGTCGCCGAAGTTAAGGACGACCAGTCAGCTCAGGCACTCAAGACTCTTCGCTACGAGCTGCAAACTTTCGTCTGCGACGGTGAATACCAAGCCGGCCTCGATAAGATTCTATCTGCGTACCTGCGCAATTTGGGCAGCCAGCACGAACAGCCCGGCGTGTGGATCTCTGGCTTCTTCGGTTCCGGTAAATCGCACCTGGCCAAAATGTTACGCGCACTGTGGACTAACCAGCCGTTCAGCGATGGAGTTTCTGCTCGCGATATTGCCGATTTGCCGCAGGAGATCAAAGACCACTTTAAGGAGCTGAGCAACGCTGCAAAACGCCACGGCGGTCTGCATGCCGCCTCTGGTACTTTGGGCTCCGGTGCTAACAACAACGTGCGTCTGGCGCTGCTCAACATAGTGTTCAAGTCCGCCGGTCTTCCCGAGCAGTACCATCAGGCTCGCTTTGTGCTGTGGCTGAAAAAGCAGGGTATTTTTGATCAGATCAAAGACAAGGTCGAAACCGCGGGCGACAGCTGGGACGACGAGCTAGAAGACCTCTACGTCTCCCGAAGCATTGCCGGGGCACTGCTTGAGGTAGACAGCACCTTGGGCGATGACGTCAAAGGTGTGCGCCTACTACTGCGCGAGCAGTACCCAAACGTTCAGGACGTCACCAACCAGCAGATGGTTGATGCTATTTACGACGCCCTATCCAAAGAAGGTCAGTTCCCGCTCACCCTAGTGGTGCTCGATGAGGTGCAACAGTACGTCGGCTCCGATACCGACAAAGCGCACCAAGTCCAAGAAGTAGTAGAAACCTGCTGCAAGCATTCTATCTTCCAGAACAAGCTGCTTTTTGTTGCCACCGGCCAGAGCGCTCTGTCGGGTATGCCTAATCTGCAGCGTCTGCTTGGTCGCTTCCAGATTCCAATTCAGCTGTCCGATACCGATGTTGAGTCGGTGATCCGTAAGGTTATCCTGCAGAAGAAAGCCTCGGCCAAGCCGATGTTAGAGCAGATGCTGCAATCGCATCTGGGCGAGATCTCGCGCCAGCTACGTGGTACCAAAATCGAGCACCACCAGGATGACGAAAAAGTCATGTTGGCCGATTACCCGCTGCTGCCTGTGCGCCGCCGCTTCTGGGAGCGTGTGCTGCGTATTGTCGACACTACCGGTACTGTTTCGCAATTGCGTAATCAGCTCAAGGTCATCCACGAGGCCGCACAGGCCACCGCCGATCTGCCGTTGGGCCATGTGGTGCCCGCAGACTTCATATACAACCAGATCGCAGTCAACCTGCTGCAGACCGGCGTAATCTCCAAAGAAATCGCCGAAACCATTGGTCGCCTGTCCGCCGGCGATGCTGACGACAAGCTCAAGTCGCGCATTCTCGGGCTGGTGCTGCTGATCGGTAAACTGCCTTCAGATCCCACCGCCGACTGCGGAGTGCGGGCCACCGCCGACATGCTGGCTGATCTGCTGATTGATGACCTCAATAGCGGCAAGGATTCTATTCGAACCAGCGTGCCCAAACTGCTGCAGGCATTGGCCGACGAAGGGCTAGTCATGCCCATGCAAACCAGCGTTGGCACCGAGTACCGCCTGCAAACCCAGGAGAGTGCTCAGTGGTACGATACCCTGCGACAGGAAGAGGCCGACCTACGCGGCAATATGCAGCGCATCGAAAACATCCGTGTCGACCTGCTGCACAAAGAGTTACGCCGCCAGGTAGCCCAAGTGCGCCTAACCCAGGGCAAGTGCAACGAGCCGCGCCAGGTTATCCCCTGCTTTGACTCCGAGCTGCCCAAAGACGCCAAAGAAAAAGTCTACGTCTGGGTGCAGGATGAGATCGGATTAGGCATAACGGAAAAAAGCTTCCTTGCAGATGCTCGCAGTTTTCACCCTGGAGATCCGACTATTTTCGTATTTGTGCCGGGACGTAATCGCTCCGAGTTAACAAACGCCATCCTTGCCGAACACGCTGCTCACGCCACCTTGGAAAAGCGCGGCATCCCCAACACCGATGCGGGCAAAGATGCCCGCAGCGCGATGGAAACCCGCTACCGCGATGCGCAAAAGCAGGTACAAGCACTGCTGCGCGAAATTTTCGACGGTGTGCAAGTACTTCAGGCCGGTGGCAACGAAGTAGACGGCAACACGATTGCCGAGCGGGTAGAAACGGCTGCTAAAGCCTCGCTGATTCGCCTCTACCGCGACTTCGATGTCGCTGATCATACCGGTTGGGGCAAGGTCTACGACCGCGCCAGCAAAGAGGGTGGGCAAAATGCCTTGGAGGCACTGAACTACAGCGGTGATGCCGAGCAGCATCCCGTGTGCGCTGCCATTAAGCGTTATATCGGGGTTTCGAAAAAAGGCAGTGAGATCCGCGAGCACTTTCTGGCTGCCCCATACGGCTGGCCGCAGGACGCCATCGACGGTGGCCTCGCCATTCTAATGGCTACAGGCATTCTCATCGCTTACGACAACCGCAATAACCCGGTTACCGCCACAACGCTGGATCGCAAGCAGATCACTCAAACCAGCTTTAAGCCGGAAAGCATCACCATCCGCCCGGTAGACCTGATCAAAATACGTGGTGTACTTAGCAGCTGCGGCATCGATTGCCAGCCCGGTGAAGAGGCTAGCAAGCTGCCACTTCTAGCTGAAAAAGGCCGTGAGCTGGCCAAGCGCGCCGGGGGGGAAGCCCCTCTGCCGAAAATCCCCGACAGCCGTATTTTCGATGAGCTGGCGCGTCACTCTGGTAATGCACAGTTCAAGCATGTGCTCGATGAGCAAGACGCCATAAAACAGGCGGTCAAGGCTTGGGCCGATATTGCACAACGTATTGAAGCGCGGCGCAGTGATTGGGCGCGGCTCAAAAGCCTGCTCGATCTTAGTCGTGGTCTGTCTTTCCATGCTGCTATCCAGACCGAGGTGGATGCCATAGTAAGCCATCGATCCTTGCTTGATGACCCAAATCCGGTATCCGGCTTGGTCCAGCAACTGGTCAATAAGCTGCGCGATGCTATTCAGTTCCATCTGCAGGCCTATCAGGATCGGTATGCCGAGTGCCTGATTCAACTGCAGGCCGACAGCCACTGGCAGCAACTCAATGAGCAGCAAAAAAGCGACATCCTCGGCAAACGTAAACTGCTTTCCTTGACGCAACCGGCGCTGAATGACGCTGAGGCCATTATCGACAGCCTCAATGAAGTCAGTCTGGAGCAGTGGACAGATCGCACTGAATCGCTGTCCAGTAAATTTGATAACGCACGCATGGAAGCCGTTCAACTGCTGCAACCTAAACTGCAGCGCATCAGCCTTCCGCGCAAGACCTTTGAGACCGAAGCCGACGTCGACACCTGGCTGGCAGAAGTGAAGCAACAGGTTCTCGACAAACTCAATGATGGACCGGTGACTTTCTGATGACTCGACAGCCCCTCAATAAAGCCCTTCGCCGTACGTTGGAAGCCACTGTCGTCAAAGCTCGCGACATCGCCGAACAAGCTGCTATCCAGGCCGTCAAACGACTGGGCGTGGGCGATGCTAAGCCGGCCGACTACCTGAGTGATGAACAGCGCAAGCTGCGCACCCGCCTGCGTGCCCATGGCCGCCAGTTGGGTGACAGCAAAGACGGCAACGGCCAGCAGTCGATCCACAAGCTGGTCACCGAAGTCGCCTACGAACACTGGCACCGCATGTTGTTTGCGCGCTTTTTAGAGCAGAACAATCTGCTTATGTATGACGAGCACACGCAGTTGACCCTGGCTGAATGCAACGAGCTGGTGCAAGACCCGGATGTGGCTCGCGACGAACTGGAACGCCACTGCCAAAGTGGCTGGGAGCTGGCAGGGGTGCTGGCCTCCAAGATGTTGCCGCAGATCTTCCGCATCGACTCGCCAGTGTTCGAGCTGGAGTTTGCCCCTGAGCACCAGCGCAGTCTGGAACAGTTGGTCACAGGCCTTGCCTTGGAAACCTTTCAGGCCCAAGACAGCCTCGGCTGGGTTTATCAGTTCTGGCAGAGCAAGCGCAAGGAGGAGGTCAATAAGTCAGCGGTAAAAATCGGTGCTGATGAGCTCTCGCCGGTCACCCAGCTGTTTACCGAACCCTATATGGTCAGCTTTCTGCTCGATAACAGCCTAGGCGCCTGGTGGGCCGGTCAACGTCTGAGCGACAGCGATTGGCAGCAAGCCGGCAGCGAACAGCAGCTGCGCGACAAAGCCGCTATCCCCGGTGTACCGCTGAGCTATCTGCGCTTTGTTAAAGATCAGACGACCCAGCAATGGCAACCCGCCTCCGGCACCTTCGATGCATGGCCCAAGCAGCTGAGCGAGCTGAAAGCTCTCGACCCCTGCTGCGGCTCCGGCCACTTTTTGGTCGCCGCTTTCCTGATGCTGGTGCCAATGCGCATGCAGGCGGAAAGCCTCACGGTCCAGCAAGCTATCGACCGCGTGCTAAGTGACAACCTGCACGGCCTGGAGCTGGATCAGCGCTGTGTGGAGCTCGCTGCCTTTGCCGTGGCGCTGGAAGCCTGGCGCTATCCAGGCGCCGGTGGCTATCGCAGCCTGCCGGAATTGCATCTGGCCTGTAGTGGCCTGTCCATCGCCGCCGCTCGCGACGAGTGGAAAGAACTCAGCCGTAAGGCAGGTAAACAAAACCTGACCATTGCCCTGGATTGGATGTATCAGACCTTCCAGGACGCGCCGGTACTCGGCAGTCTGATCAATCCACGCCGCAGCAAGGCCGCGCAAATTGCCCAATGGAGTGAGTTGCAGCAATTGCTGGGTGAGGCACTGTCGCAGGAACAAGCTAGCGGACAGCAAGGCGAGATAAGTGAGGTGGAGGCGTTAGCATCTATTAGTCGATTTGAGGCAGGTATCGTTGCACAAGGAATATCTAAAGCCTTGAGCTTGTTAGTCGATAGTTACCAACTCGTTATCACCAACGTTCCTTATCTAAAAGCCGGTGACCAATGCGAAATTTTGAAGAGTTACTGTGAAGGATATTACCCACACTCAAAATTCGCTCTGGAGTCAACGTTCACTGAGAGATGCCATGAATTTTTAAGTCCTGGCGGATGCTCAGCAATTGTTACTCAGCAATATTGGCTTTTTCTTAAATATTACGATCGGTTGCGTGAGAAGTTTATTCGCACGAAAGGGCTAGGCTTTATAGCTCGCTTGGGGGCTGGTGCATTTGATGAAATTGGAGGAGAGGTAGTAAATGTCTGCCTTCAATTGACGTTTAATGAGTTACAAGGACAGCACCATGGTATTGACGTAACTGCGTTTCCTGGTTCTCAAGGGAAAGAAGATGCTTTAGTCAATGAGGCGCTCACAAGCGCGCATCAGGAGTTACAGCTTAATAACCCAGATTTTAGAATTTCGTTTGAACTTGATTCAAGCTTTGGGAAGCCTCTCTCAGACTATGCGGACTTTGGCAAAGGAAGTGTTTCAGGCGACGGGGCAAACTATCTTAGGAAGTTTTGGGAGTTCAAGGAAAAAAGGACAGGATTAAAGTTATGGTTGAATAGCCCCGGTCATAACGTACTATATTCTGGCCGCCAAGATTTCATTTTATGGGGTGGGGGTTTTGATCCGACGGCCGAGACTGGCTTTCGGCATCATGGTCATAGAGTTCATGGCCGGCAAGGTATAGCAATTGGTAAAGCTGGTAATTTTAGGTTTACCCCGTATACCGGAGAGATATTCGACGATAACGTGGCTGTACTGAGGCCAAACACAGAGTCAGACTTTGGGGCTCTTTGGTATTTCGCGATATCGGGGAATCTTCAGAGTGAGGTTAAGAAACTCGATAAGAAAATGTCTGTAACGGCAGGAACCTTTACTAAGGTCCGAGTTGATATTGATGACTTGAGGAAAAAAGCCACAGAGCTCCTACCGAAGGGGCTTCCCGCGCCTTTCTCTGATGACCCTACACAATGGATCTTTCACGGCCACCCTTGTGGTTCGGTGATCTTGGATGAGCTGGCTAAGTGGACTGCTCATGGCGAACTACGTGTAGATGACAGCGTGCTGCAAGTCGCGGTCGCTCGCCTGCTCGGCTACCGCTGGCCAGCAGAGCTGGATCCGGATATGGGGGTGGCTGCAGAACAACGTGAGTGGGTGCAGCGCTGTCAGGCGTTGAATGCTTATGTAGATGACGATGGCATTGTCTGCCTGCCTGCTGTGCGCGGTGAAAAGGCCGCCGACCAGCGTTTAGAGGCGCTGCTGCAAGCCGCCTACGGCGATGCTTGGACCACGCCGCTGAAAAACCGTCTGCTGGAGGCCGTCGGCAGCAAGTCCCTCAGCCTATGGTTGCGTGACAAGTTCTTTGAGCAGCACTGCAAACTGTTCCAGCACCGGCCGTTTATCTGGCACATCTGGGATGGCCTCAATGACGGCTTTTGCGCTCTGATCAATTACCACAAACTTGACAAAGCTGCCCTCGAACGCCTGATCTACACCTACCTGGGCGACTGGATCCGCACCCAGCAAGTCGGTATGGGCAACGGTGAAGACGGTGCGCAAGAACGCCTGCTCGCCGCCGAAGCCCTCAAGCGCGAGCTAGAAGCCATCCTCGCAGGCGAGGCGCCTTACGACATCTTCGTGCGCTGGAAACCCCTGGCCGAACAACCCATCGGCTGGACCCCCGATCTCAACGACGGCGTGCGCCTGAACATCCGACCGTTCCTCAGCGCCCGCGCCGTCGGTAAAAAAGGCGCCGGCATCCTGCGCTGGATGCCCAATATCAAATGGACCAAAGATCGCGGTAAAGATGTCGAATCCGCCCCCTGGTACACCCTCGGCCTCCAGTATGACGAAGGCGAAGGTGCGCGGATCAATGATCACCATCTGTCCTTGGCTGAAAAACAGGCGGCAAGGAGCTAGCCCATGATCAAGTCCGTTTACAACTACCCGGTTTCCACCCTGCTCGATATTGAGAGCGGGGTGGTTTATGCCATCCCGCGCTACCAGCGTGAGTACACCTGGTGCCGGGCGCAGTGGGATGCACTGTTCGAAGATCTGTTGGACAACGAGCTGCATTATTTCCTCGGCTCGATCATCTGCATTAACCAGTCGCAAGATGCCTTGACTGTGCAAAGCCTGGAACTGGTAGACGGGCAGCAACGCATGACCACGCTATCTTTGCTGCTGGCGGCTGTCTATCAGAGCTACCGCACCTTGCCGAATCTGGGTATGGAGCAGCAAATTGAGCTGTACAACCTCAAGCACAAACTGGTGCTGAAGAAAAAGTCGGATCAGCCGCGCCTGATCCCACAGGTGCAGAACAACAACCAACAGGACTACTTCGCGGTGCTCGGCCAGACCGGCATTTTGGACGATGTGGAGACTGTGCCGAATGCCGGAAATCGGCGAGTGATGAAGGCCTTCCGGCATTTTATCAGCCGCATCGAACTGTACCTGGAGCACAGCGCTGACCCCATCACCAGCCTGCAAGCTCTGCTGGAGAAGGTAAACACCGCCACCCTGGTCAAGATTGAGGTCGCAGGGCATTCCGATGCCTACACCCTGTTCGAGTCGCTGAACAATCGCGGTGTGCCGCTGACGGCCATTGACCTGATTAAGAACAAGTTGCTGGCGGTGCTGGAGTCCAAAGATCCTGGCAGCATTGACAAGCAGTACAACCGATGGAAAAAGGTGATTGATGCCCTGGGTGATGACTACGCCGTGCAGGAGCGTTTCTTTCGCCAGTATTACAACGCGTTCAAACCCGATCTGAAGGATGTCGTTTCAGTACCGGTGGCCACCAAATCAAACCTGATGCAGGTGTATGAAAAGCTGATCGCCCATGATGCCGAGGGCTTTTTGCACGCCATGATTCGTCTGTCCAGCCGCTACGCTCAAATTGTCGGCTACCGTGCTGTGCCTGAGCAGCCCAAACTCTCCAGCTTGCTGCTCTCGCTGGACCGCATCCAGGGGGCTGCCGCTTATTTGCTTCTCATGGTGCTGATGGAGTGCCAAACCGAGCTGGAACTGAATCATGAGCACCTTGAACAGGTAGTGATCTTTCTGATTGCCTTCTTTGTTCGCCGCAACACGACCGACCTACCGCCTACCCGTGATTTGACCCGTATCTTCATGGATGTGGCCGAGACCATCCGGGAGCTGCATGCTGGTGATGTAGTCAGTCATATTCAGCACACACTTAAAACCGAAAGCGCCAGTGATGAGCAGTTCGAGAAAAGTCTCAAAGGTCCGATCTACGAAGACAACAAGTCGGTCTGTCGCTTTGTGCTCTGCGCCCTTGAAGAAAGCCGCATGACCCGCGAAACCCAAGTCGATCTGTGGGCGTTGAAAGGTAAGCAGTATGTATGGACCATCGAGCATATCTTCCCCCAGGGTGAAAACATCCCTGACAGCTGGGTGCAAATGATTGCTGATGGCGATGCAAATCTTGCCGAGCAACACCGTCAGATCTACGCCCACTGCCTGGGTAACCTAACCATATCTGGCTACAACAGCGCTCTGGGCAACAAGAGCTTTGCTGAAAAGAAAAGCCGCACCGACAGCCAGGGTCGGGAGGTTGGGTACAACAACGGTCTCTATCTGAACAATGTACTGGCCGCGGAGAACAGCTGGACCGTGGAAAAGCTGGAGGCGAGAACGATGCAATTGGTGCAAGAGGTACAGGCGAAGTATCCATTGGTTATAACGGTCGCATGATCAAGCCTGCTTAATAAATCCCAAGGACTGATATGAAACTGATCGATTTGCTGGCCACCGAAATCCGGAACAGCGCTGCTTACAACTCCAATGTACAAGTCGCCCCCAGCGTGATTCTGTGGACTGACGCGCTGCGCCAGTGGGAGGCAGCATTGCCATTACTGCAAGCTGCAATGCCGGAACTGATTGTGTTGGGTGACTACGCCCCCGAAAAGAAAGTAGGTCCAGCCATTTGGATCAAATGTGTTGTGGAGAATGCGCTGCCCAGCATTGAGCTCCCAGTCGATCGAACACCGATCCTGTATTTACCGGGCGTGGAGCGCCGCGACCTGCGTGCAATAGGCACTTGCCCGGACGACCTCAAACCGCTGGCTGAGCTGCAGTACCGAGGTTGCTGGTGGATCTACAGCAACTCTGGCCGTGATTGGACGGTGAACGCCTTTTTGATCTCCAGTAACGGCGGAGCAGGGCTGGATGTCGCCAAGGATGAGAAGTCCCAACAAGCCATGCTGCGTGTTTTACCTGAGATTCTGGAAAGTGAGCGTGATGAGCTGTGCAACCGCCGTCTCGAGGCAGCAGATTTCAATAAGCTAGTGAGCAGTGACCCGGTGCGTGATTTGCTCAGTTGGATGAATGACAGCAAAAGCTGCCGTAACCGCTGGGACGGGTCACGCTGGCAAGCACTGGTTGGCATCTGCGAAACCGAATATCACTTCAATCCTGAGCAGGACGGGGAGCTGACGGCCGCCGAACTGCTGTGTCAACGTCAGGGGATTTGGGAGAGCGTATGGCAACGCTATACTGAGTCTTGCCGCCACTACCCGTTCTTGCCGCAGTTATTGCTTAAGGTCCAGCCTGATTTGGCTTCCAACGGTGAAAGCTATCCTGCTATCAATTTGAGTGAAGAGGGATACCTGGAACAGACGTTACAGCAATTGCTTGAGCAAGATGCGGCCCAGGTTCGCCAAAGCCTGCAGACCCTTGAGCAACGGCATGCACAACGGCGTGCTTGGATTTGGTTTGAACTTGATCTGGCTCCGTTGGCAGGCGTGCTTGGTCACCTGAGCCAAGTGGCTCAGAAGACCACAAAGGTCTTCTCCGGCGTCGATGCAGATGAAATGGCGGCGCAGTATCGGGAGCACTATTGGCAGGTTGATGATCAGATGCTCAAAGCCTTGGCTTCCCCCTTATCCGCAAGCCAGCAAGTTCTTGTGCAGCAGATCCTCGCGCTGATCTACACGCATTGGTTGGATGAGGTGACGCGCAATTTCCAAGGTGTGGTCAAATCTAAGGGCTATCCGGGTAGCAACCAGGTGAATGAAGCCACGGCTGAGTATGCCGCGGGTGGTGAAGTGGTATTTTTCGTAGACGGCCTGCGTTACGACATTGCCCAGCGTCTGAGTCAGGCTCTGCAAGGATTGGGTGCAGTAACGCTTTCGGCAAACTGGGCAGCTTTGCCTTCAGTGACGTCTACCGCGAAAGCAGCCGTGACACCGGTGCATAACCGGTTGACTGGCAGAACTACCGACCGTGATTTTGAGCCCAGCTTGCTGGACGAAGATAAGGACTTTTCAGCTTATTACCTGAAGAAGTTTCTGCAGGAAAAAGGCTGGCAATATTTGGATGAGGGCGATTCAGGCGACCCAGCATCCAATGCTTGGGTTCAAAGCGGCGATATTGACAAAGAAGGCCACGTTAAGGGGCTTAAGCTGGCAGCTCGAATTGATACCTTACTGGCTGAAGTTGTGGAGCGGGTTGAAGAGCTCCTGGTTGCTGGCTGGCGAAAAATCCGCATCGTCACCGACCATGGCTGGATGCTGACACCCGCACCGATGGTGAAGGTCGAATTGCCCAAGCACTTGACCGAAACGCGCTGGGGCCGCTGTGCTGTCATCAAAGATTCTGTGGACAGCGGTTATCAGCAGGTAGGTTGGTACTGGAACGGTGCCGTCAGTATTGCGATGGCTCCAGGTGCCTGTAGTTTCAAGGCAGGACAGCACTATGATCACGGTGGCCTGAGCCTGCAGGAGTGTTTGACACCAGTCCTAGAGGTTCGCAGCACACAAGCCGCAGTTATGACTTCAGCCATCTCTGCAACGCTCTCGGATCTGCGCTGGGTGGGGTTGACCTGTAAAGTCCAGGCGCAAACCAGTGCTGAAGGGGGGCTGGCGGTACTCAGAACGCACCCGGCTGACCCTGACTCAGAGATCACCAAGCGTAAACCGTTGAAAGAAGGCAAGTGCACCCTATTGGTAGATGACCAGTATGAGGGTACTACTGCTGTGTTAGTGCTGCTGGATGACAACGGCAATGTGCTGGCGAAAAAACCAACTCTGGTAGGAGACGAGTAAGTGGAAATGGATACGCTGGACCGTAAGTCCGCGGAGGTCTTTGAGGGGTACTTGGTTCGCAAAGACCTGGTGCGTACTTTTGCGCGTCAATTTCCGGTTCCGACCTATGTCGTCGAGTTCATGCTGGGTAGATACTGCGCCTCAACCGATCCCATTGAAATCGAAGAAGGTTTGGAAATCGTTCAGCGACAGCTGTCTGATCGTACCGTGCGTGCCGGCGAGGAAGAGCTTTTCAAGGCACGAGCCTACAAAACCGGCTCTGCCAAACTGATCGATATTGTCAGCGTGCGGTTTGTAGAAAAGGAAGGTGGCTACCTGGCGTCGTTACCCAGCTTGAATCTCAGCCGGGTTCGCATCCCTGACAAAATTGTGGACGATAACGAACGTCTGTTGACCGGCGGCTTTTATGCTGAGGTGACGCTGACGTACGACAGTGTTATTGCTGAAGAGAAGGGGAACGCTTTCGGTATTGCCGAGTTACGTCCCATCCAAATGTCCAAGCGTAATGTGTTGGATGTCATGGCTGAAGCCCGAGCCCAATTCAATAGCGAAGAGTGGCGGGATTTTTTGGTCCGCTCGATTGGCCTGGAATCCAATGAGCTTTCACCGCGCGCCAAAGACGCAATTCTGTTGCGCATGGTGCCGTTCGTTGAGCGCAACTACAACATGGTCGAACTGGGGCCGCGGGGCACGGGCAAGAGTCACCTATTTCAGCAAATATCGCCCTACGCGCATTTGATCTCAGGCGGCAAAGCGACCATCGCCAAGATGTTTGTCAACAACGCCAGCGGGCAGCGTGGCTTGGTGTGCCAGTACGATGTGGTTTGCTTTGATGAGGTCAGTGGGATCTCCTTCGATACCAAGGAAGGGATCAACATCATGAAGGGCTACATGGAGTCCGGCGAGTTCAGTCGTGGCAAGGAAAGCATTCGAGCCGATGGCTCTCTGGTGTTTGTCGGCAACTTCGATGTCGATGTCGAACACCAGCAGCGAGTAGGCCATCTCTTTGGTCCACTACCGGCAGAAATGCGTGATGACACGGCTTGGATGGACCGAATCCATTGCTATCTACCTGGTTGGGATGTACCTAAGATGAACAAGACACTGACCACAGACCACTTCGGTCTGGTTAGTGACTTCTTCTCCGAGTGTATGAGCCGTCTGCGCTTCCAGAGCCGTGTATCTGCTATGCAGAATCGCGTTCACTTGGGCGGAGCACTCAGTGGTCGTGATACCAATGCGGTCAACAAAACCGTTTCCGGCTTGCTCAAGCTGATGTATCCGGGTCAGGACATGGTCGTGTCCGATGAAGATCTAGAATGGGCCACTCGTTTAGGGCTTGAGGTGCGGCGTCGGGTCAAGGAACAGCAAAAGCGAGTCGGAGCCGCCGAGTTTCGTAACACCCACTTCAGTTACTTCATTGGCGATGACGGAGTCGAGAAGTTCGTGGCTACGCCGGAGCTACGCGCCGACAACGAAATCGGTGATGACCCACTGGAACCGGGCCAGATCTGGACCATCAGCGAAGGTGGGGCGGACATCGACGACAACGCTGGCCTGTATCGCATCGAGGTGAATGAAGGCCCTGGCTCTGGAGTACGCATCCTCAATAATCCGGCACCCGCAGCCTTCAAGGAGTCGCTGCGCTATGCTGAGCAGAATTTGTATTCCAGAGCAACTCAGCTCATCGGAGACCGCGACCCACGTGCCCACGAGTTCTCCGTTCAGCTCAGAGCCTACGACGCCGCCAAACGCGGTTCCAAACTGGGCATGGCGGCGCTGATTGCGATGTGTAGCAGCTTGCTGAAAAAGTCGGTGAAGGGCGGAGTGATCGTCGTCGGCGAGATAAACCTTGGCGGCTCGATTGAGCCGATTAGCAGCGCAGTGAATATTGCCGAGCTGGCGGTAGAGAAGGGCGCCAGCGTGCTGCTCATGCCCGTCACAGCCAGACGCCAGCTGTATGACCTATCTGATGACATGGCAACAAAGATCGACATCCAGTTCTACCAGGATGCAAGGGATGCGTTGTTGAAAGCGATTGTGGAGTAGGGGGGGCACAGTTCAGCGATCTTTGACGACGGTCCCAGAGGGGCCTTGTACATAGCGCAACCCTGCGGTCTGTAACTGCATTAGATTGGGTGAAAAAAAGGACTGTACATCTACCAACGTCCGTCGCTGGCAGGCGACGGACGTTGGTTGAGCTTACAATTATTCAGATGTGTTATTTGCAGTGCTCCGTAGTCGACTGAAAATCAGGCAAGTCAGTACTGCTGCAATCAGAAGCGGCGGAAACCGCACCATGAGAATCAACAAAAGTATTGCTGTCATGCAGCCGGCAAGAATGCCGACGAAGATGAACAGGGTTGCGAAGATTCGTACCAGTTGCTTCATGCCTACCTCCTCACAGGTAGCCCTGTTCTGCCAGCGATTTACAGCCGTCGCTGCCAACGATGATGTGGTCCAGCGTTCTTACCCCAATCAGATTCAGCGCCTCTCTGAGCGTGTTCGTCAGCGAGCGGTCAGCCTGACTGGGCTCTGGATCGCCGGATGGGTGGTTGTGCACCAAAATCACGGCAGCGGCATTGTGCTCTAGAGCGATCTTGACCACTTCCCGCGGGTAAACGCTAGCACCGTCCAGCGTGCCTCTAAATAGCTCCCGAAAGCTTATTACCCTGTGTTTAGTATCGAGCAGTAACAAAGCAAAAATTTCGTGCTCGTGATACTGCAGCAGTGTTTGCAGGTGGCTGAATACCTGCTTCGGATCAGTCAGTGCCCTGCCTTTAGACAAACGACTCATCGCCAGTTGTCGTGCCATCTGCAGGATGTCGGCCTCGGTGACCGGTGAATCCATGACATAGGTGCCGGTGGCCTCACCGGCTTTGAGCTTGTGATATTTCATGCGGGCAGTCCTGTATGAATGCAGGCCGGCACACAGCGCTGCGCAGAGCGCAGCACCGTCCGGATAGGATATAAAGAAGGGAAAGGTGGCCTGATCAGGTCGGAAGGTTGAAACGGTGGCCGCAGAGCAGGCAGAGGTTGTGGGCCAGAATGTGACGATCGAGTGACTCACCCAGTTGGGCGCCGAGCGCACAGCCGCCGACACCGCCGGCTAGGCCGCCGAGGATCGCGCCTGACACTGAGCCGATGGTGATGCCGACGGGCCCGGCGATAGCGCCGATAAGCGCACCAGCCTGACCACCAGTTAGAGCTGCGCTGATGCCACGGGCGGCACCGTCCACGGTGCCGATGGCAGCACCGATTTTCATGGCGTGATGGAAAGAGGCAATTTGGGGGGAATGACAGCGAGGGCATTGTAATGACATGAGGCGAACCTTCTTGGTGTTGATGTCATTACGGTTATGTAGGGCTGAGATTTTTTTGATTCGTATAAGCGTGCTTTTAGATGAACGATCTAATCACTACGGCAGAAAACAATTCAGTGCGGCCATTGGTGACGGGCTGAAGCTGACCAGATTCGGAAGTTCACGAAGGTCCGTTTGGGGCTCTGAGACACCTTGGACGCGTACCGAAAGCAATCTTACTAGATTGCCATAAAAACTCTGGCTGACAGTTACTAAGTTGTAGAAACTCAGACTTCATCTGACAGTTACCGGATTTGAGGTCGTGACTGTCAGGTCAAATTCAGTTGATCATTTTGACCAGCCAGATTTTCTTTCCATCCTCAAATGTCTCTGCCGGCGTCCGGCCACAGCACATTTTTCCCTGATGAGTCCGTTCATCATTATAGTGGGCCACCCACTGGTCAAGATCGGCCTGCAACTGCTCCATGCTTTGGTAGATCTTTTTCCGGAAAGTAACCTGGTAAAACTCCTGCAAGATCGTCTTATGAAACCGCTCGCAGATACCGTTAGTTTGCGGTGACGCGGCTTTCGTCCGGGTATGCTCGATGTCATTCATTGCCAGGTAGAGCTGGTAATCATGCTGCTCCAGCTTGCCGCAATATTCCGTTCCACGATCCGTCAAAATCCGCAGCACGGGGACGTTTTGCTCTGCAAAGTACGGTAGCACTTTGTCGTTGAGCAGGTCTGCTGCCGTGATTGGCGTCTTCGTTGTATAGAGTTTGGTGAACGCGACCTTGCTGTAGGTATCAACAAAGGTCTGCTGATAAATACGGCCTACGCCTTTCATAGTGCCGACGTAGAACGTGTCCTGGGAGCCAAGATAGCCCGGATGGGCCGTTTCGATTTCGCCGCAGGCGATATCGTCATCACGTTTCTTCTCTAGAGCAACGACCTGGGCTTCGGTCAGAACAGAGCCTGTAGCCGCAACGTGCTTTTCCAAAGCAGTCAGACGCTGCTTGAAGTTCGCCAGCGCGTGCCGCAGCCAGATTGATCGTACACCTGAGGGACTGACGAATGTGCCACGCTTACGCAGTTCATTGCTGACACGGACTTGGCCGTGGGCGGGTTGTTCAATGGCGTAGTCCAGTACGCATTGTTCAACAGCCTCATCGACACGGTTTTTTAGGTTTGGCTTTCTGCGATCTTTTTGTAGCAGGGCTTCGACTCCACCGTTCGCCTTGGCTTCCTGGTAGCGATAGAAGGTGTCTCGCGACACGCCCATGATTTTGCAGGCCTGTGAAACGTTGCCGAGTTCCTCGGCCAGGTTCAACAAGCCCAACTTGTGCTTAACAATCGGTTGATTTACAACGTTCATGCGGGGCTACTCCTCTTGGGTTGGTGATTGCTCGCACAACCATCAAACCCGGTAGCCCCGCTCTTTTTCAAGAGGGGTGTCAGATTAAGTCGAGACTTCTACAACTAAGTCCGAGTAAAAGCGTTTTCTGCGGCAGCTAGGCTCTTTACAGCTGCTGCGAATATTCCCCCGCATCCGTGACGTCCCCCATTGCAAGGAGATAGTCCTAGAGTGCATTCTCATTTCCAGCTAGTAACTGACTAAGATGCGGCGGTGATGAAGACCGCTATAGGCGCTGCAGGGAGGCGTTGTGACTATTTCCATCCGTGACGTGGAAGGCGTGCTCCTTGCTCGCTCACTCACGAATCCATCGCTTGATGCGCTGAACCCGAACGACCAGTCTTATCGGGCGCTCTTACTCCAGCCTGCCGGTCCAATATTGGCCGATGTCACCCGCATCGGGCCGCTCGACCTCGCGTTCGCCGATAATCAGGCGACGAAGTTCCTTGAGCTGGCCACAGAGAAGGGACACCATCTTGTTGTAACCCCGGAGTACTACCTCCCCATCGAGACTCTGCTGAAGTGTGTTCAGGGCACTACGTTCCCTGCCGTCGGAGCCCTCTGGGTTCTCGGCTGTGAAAGCATGACGCCAGCTCAGCTCGAGAAGTTCGAGACTGACTGCTTCGGGTACTGCGATGTTATCTTTGAGGAGGACACCGCGGCACCAATCCAGGGTGTCTATTACGATCCCGTCGCGTACTGCTTTGTCACGAAGGACGTTGCGGGGGAGTACCGGCGCGTGGTCCTCCTACAATTCAAAACGATTTCCTCGAGGGACCTGCACTTCTTCGAGAACAAGAACCTTCGCTGCGGAAGCGTTATCTATCAGTTCAAGGGCGCGGATGAAGAGCTCTCGCTCGCAACCATCATCTGCTCCGACGCCTTCAATGTCGCGCCCGACGAGAGTCTTCGCAAGCAACTCTCACGCTTCTCAACGCTGCTGCACATCCAATTGAATCCGAAGCCGAAACACACGGGCTACATTCGCTATCGCCTCGACACGTTCGTCAAGAACAAGGACCTAAACAACTGCGACATTGTCTGCCTGAACTGGGCGGAGAACATGGTCCAGTTTGATGAGCCCAACGGTAAGAGCGAGGCATGGAAGAACGAGAGCGGATCTGCCTGGTATATCTCGGACAATCGCTGTTCATCGAAAGACGCTGAGGTTGAGAATAACGAACAACGCGGTCTTTACTACTCGCGGCACGTGAATCACCGGCATGTGCTCCACTTCCACTTCAGCGCAGCTGCGTTTGAACTGACAGTCGCGAAGATCGTCCAGCTTGGGACGCACGTCCACGACAACCATCTCGGACCAAAGATGGATGCTAGGTACACCTGGAGTGAGGACCAGCAGAACTGGGTACCCAATGCTGAGAACCCCGATCCGGGTTTGTCAAAACTCTTCGCCCTTTCGCCTCATGTGGAATCGGCGTTCTCAAGCCTGAAGTCGGTGAACAGCCGACTACAGGTGGAACGTGCAATTGCGCTGTCATGCGGTCTTTCGAAGTGCAAGGAAACTTGGTACTACGCTGGCGAGCTCGAGGCCTGCAAGCTGGACGAAAGTGAAATCGTGCGGCGAGTCACGCTTGTATTGGATCGCGATGTCGCTGCAGGTCAAGCCCGTGAAAGCAGTATGAAGAAGGTCGCGTCACTCAACAACATATTGGCTACGAAGAAGCTACCGCGTCAAATTCACGACCTCGGTGGTGGTGACGCTCGCATCATGTGGCGGCCGGATGTGCCGCACGTGAACGTCTTTAAAGATGGAAAGCCTCCGGCCTTGGTCGCGTACCTTGGAATGGATCCGAGCCCAGAGACTATCCAGAACGTGAGCGACGCCGCGTATGAGTTGCTGCGCCGTGAGAACAATGACAATCACAAGCACCGTATCGCGGTCTGCTTCCACACAATAGATGGGCAAGCAGAGTTCGCTCGAATTGCCAAGCTCACTGATATTACCCATGGAGGCGGCAGCGCCACCTCCATTGCGGAGGCGGACTAAATGTTGGAGCTTCAGTCGGTTCGAGAGAAAGTCGTCGCATTGCTCGGTGACGTCCAGAGTATCGGTGACACGGTGGTCCGAGGCGAGCGCCGCCACGAAGGCAAGTGTTACGCCATCGCCTATGTGGACCTTGCTGATAACGTGGTCGGCCGCGCTGGCGAACTTTATGACTTTCAGGAGCGAATCCTGGGAGACGATTTTTTCGGCACGCCTGGCGACTTGCGATGGAACAAGTACCTTTTTATCGTTGCCGGCCCGAAATCTTTACGCCATGACGGCTTCGAAAAAGCGAAGGCGACGATTGAGTCAGACAAAGAGTATGCCCGCAAGCGTGTCGTCTCCGAGGAAGAGCTCGAAGCGTTGCTTGGTGCCGATCAATACTTCACACCCAACGACGCCGACAAGGACTTCAATGTCGTTGGCGAATGGGAGAAACGCCTCGCCGCAGCTGACTTGGATGAACTGCTCGATCGACCTACGCGAAAGGACGTCGTTGAGCGCATCGGCACTCGCTCAGCCAAGCGTGTACCCGTTGCCGACAAGACCCTGACGCTCAATCCATCCGACGCTCTGCTAGCTCAGAAGTGGCTTTCCTCTATTTCGATTGATCGTTTCCGTCCAGTCCACGATGGTAAGTCCTACACCTTTGGCCAGGTTACCCTCATCGTTGGAGCTAATGGCACTGGCAAGACCTCGCTGCTTGAAGCTGTAGAGTACTTCTACTGCGGGCACAACCGAAGGCCGGGGAATGCGGCCACTCCGAGAATCTCCGGCTCATTGGTCGGCAACATTGAGCCGCTGTTAGCCTCCGCAGAGGCTGGGCGAATCAGGGCACGCTGCTTCAGTTGGTATAACCGGGACGAGCGATTTGCGAAGTCGATTCTGAGTGCATTCACTCGATACAACTTTCTCGATACAGATGCGGCGTTCCGATTCGCGACGGAACTAGAACCGTCAGAGATACCAGGTGATTTAAGCCGCATGCTTGTCGGTGCGGATGCCTCGATGATCTGGGACTATCTCGGAAAGATTTCGCCTGAGGTCGAAACCGCCCACGAGCGCTCAATCATACGAGTCGCCGAGAGTCGGCAGAAGCTCGAAATTGCTCAAAAAGAGCTCGAGGGCGTCCAGAGTCGCCCCTCTAATGGCAGGGCTCTCACAGAGGCATTTCGCTTCTCCTTGGATGGGCTTCGGTGGAAAGCCCCCAGAGCTACAACGCCTCTAGCTACGGCGGAGGAAGCAAATGGCCTGTCGGAAGCGCTGGGCCATCTGCAGTCTGTACTAGGTGCAGATTCAGTCGCGATGTCTCTAGATGCAATTTCGGTGCGAGTCAGGGAGATTAACTTGGCGCTTGCCAAGGCGCGTCCGCTTTACGTTGAGCGAACAAGATGTAAACAAGAACTGAAACGGCTTGCGGAACAGGCAATTGACAGCGAACGTGCATCTCAAACCTTAGACCGCTGGCTAACGTACGTGAATAGTGGCTTCTCCGTCGTCTATGCTCGCGGTACGAAGGCTAAAACAGCGGCAGATGTCGCACTAGGCCGACTGGGCCTTTACGCGAATGTCGACATTCCCGAGGTGCCCGAAGAGTATGCCGCCATATCGCTGGAATCCGCCGTCCGTGGTGCAAAGTTGGATGTTGAGGACAGCACTACCCAAGTGACCAGTTTGGAGAGTCTGTCCGACAGTTTCGGAAAGGCAGCATCTGAAAGAGCGCAAGCAGCGCGCCAATTGCGAGCCGCCGCAACGGCATCGTTCGAGGCGGGCCATCCGAAAGATGATTGCCCCATCTGCCGGGCCAAATATTCGCCTCAGGAACTGGCCGCTCTTGTCGAACAAATCACCCACACACTAGAACAGACAAGCGAGCTCACAGTGGTTACTGCTCAACTTGCTGAGGCTAAGGAAAACCTTGAACATTTTCAAGGCAGAGTCCGTTTCTTCGAACTCTTGCAGCGGATGGCAAGTGCCTTTGACCTACCACCAGATGTGCTCTGCGCTGAGGTTCCCGCTCGACTTGTAGAACTGAAATCCGAGTTGGCGGATGCCGAGTCAGAACTTGCCGCCGCCAGGAGGGATTGGAAGCAACTCGACAATTCAGGTTTGACCACGAACGAGCATGACCTCCTTCAGAGCGCGATATCCGCGATTCTGCCCTCGCCAGAATCAGAGCTCGATACCGCAGCTATCAATGAAGCACGAATCACGTGTCTCGAAGGGGCTACTGCAGCTCGGAAACTTCAAGCTCAGAGTCTCGAGCTGTATAAACACCTTGAAAAACAACTTTCTGATCTAAGTGCTTCTGCCATCGCCGGAGGCTGGAAGACGCGAGCGCAAAACGACGCTGGCATGGAGTCTCTCGTCATCATGCAAGGTGAAATCGAATCGATTCAGAGTCGAATTAGTGCTTTGCAAGGACTTGTGGATATAGACGGAAGTACACTTCTTGCTGAATTAAGCGTGGGGATAATTGGCGCCACCCGCCTCCATTCGGAGGCGATGGAGGCCGTCAAAATTGAAAGTATGGTGTCGAGCAATATTTCCACACTTGTCGAGCAGGTTGAGCAACTTAAGCGGCAGCTGACAGGAGGTTTGGAGCAGGCGGAAAACTATCAGACCGCAAAACAAACCCTGGAACTGCTCCGCGAAGAGTGCTCCCTTGAACAAGCAACGCAAGAATCGTTGGGCACCATCAGCACGCAGATAAATGAAATTTTCAGTCGCATCCATGCTCCGAACGAATATGAATATGTTGGGCAGGGAGAGG
This sequence comes from Pseudomonas bubulae, assembly GCF_900618535.1. GTDB lineage: Bacteria > Pseudomonadota > Gammaproteobacteria > Pseudomonadales > Pseudomonadaceae > Aquipseudomonas > Aquipseudomonas bubulae. Next base: position 134,699 of record NZ_UYJA01000007.1, read on the forward strand.
TACTCCTTCAGACATCCGCCTCACACGAGAAACGTACGCTTGAGCAAATAAGCACCGGGCAGCGTGCAGCTTTTGCGCTGTCTATATTCTTGTCGATGAATCGCAACGCGACTAAGGCACCACCAGTCCTTCTGATTGACGACCCGATCGCGCATATCGATGATTTGAACGCTTTGTCCTTCCTCGACTACTTACGCGATTTGGCCGTGAACTCCAATCGACAGATTTTCTTTGCTACAGCGGATACTCGAATTGCTTCGCTCTTTGCCCGAAAGTTTGGCTTCTTAGGAGAATCGTTCCAGACCATTCAGCTGGCGCGCGGGTCGGCTGCAGGTCTGGTAGTCAATTAGTCGGCGCTGCCGCATTTGTTCGAAAGTTCTGTGGTGCATTTGGTCAAGTCGATTTCCACCACAGCGCTCCTTGAGCGCTCCATCAAGGTTTTCAGTGACGCACACCTTTTAGCAGTTCAGTTCAAAACGGAGTCGAGGCGCGGTAAGACTTCAGTTATAGCCTCATGGTTTAAATACTGATGGAGCTATAGCTCGTACGGAGGACTGTCGCTGTGGGCTGAGGTCTGTGCTTGGGTCAGCGTATCGAGACGACTTTTTTGTCCCGATTTTCAGTAATAGCTGACACAGAGAGGCTGCCGGTGGCGGCCTCTTGGATGTGCTCGCTCCACCAAGTCATCATCGGACGTCTTCTTTCGATGTATTCTGCACGGTTGTAAGCGCTTCGCACTTCATCCTTGTCAACGTGGGCAAGCGCTACCTCAATCAGCTCCGGATCCCAGCCGTGTTCGTTGAGGATGGTACTAGCCATTGAGCGCATGCCATGGCTTACCAAGCGCCCCTCAAATCCCATGCGTTTTAGTGCCATGTTGGCGGTCTGGCTGTTGCAATGGGTTAGAGGATCCCGGTCTGCGGGGAACACGTACTCCCGATGTCCGCTGTAGGGCTTTATTGCCTCCAAAAGAGCCAATGCTTGATTAGTAAGCGGCACGATATGTGTGCGCCGTTTCTTCATACGTTCAGCAGGGATCGTCCAGATGCGCTTTTCGAAGTCTATGTCGACCCAGCGAGTGGTGGCTGCTTCTGCTGGGCGAGTCATGGTGTTTAGCTGCCATTCGATAAGACAGCGCGTAGTTCTTTTTATGCTGGCATTGGCAATTGCCACCATGAGCTCATTCAGCTCGTCGGGAGGCAATGCCGCCATATTTTTCTTTTTTGGTTTCTTAAAGACCGAGCGAATCCCATTAAGGGGATTGGCATGGATGAGTCCGTAATTCACCCCGTAAGTCATGATCTCGTTGAGGCGCTGGGTCAGCCGTTTAACAGTCTCCAAACTCCCCTTGGTCTCAAGAGGTCTGAGCAGGTTGATGACCTTAGGGGCGCTGATTACGGAAATTGGGGTCGAGCCCAAGTCCGGGAAGATGTGTAGCGTGAGCGAGCGCCAAATATCTTCGGCGTAGGCAGCCGTCACCGAGTCTTTCTTTAGTTCAAACCATGTCGTCGCCACGTTTTGAAACGTGTGCTCTGTCGCAGCTTTTTTCACTTGGCGATCTGCGTCGCGCTGCTCTTTCGGGTCTAGTCCCTGAGCGACAAGTTCTCGGGCCTCAACAGTCCGTTTGCGTGCTTGCGCCAGGCTGACTTCGGGAAAGGTACCTAATCCCATGTTGATCCGTTTTTTGGTCACCGGATGGATATAGTTGAAATTCCATAGCCTGGAGCCATTGATTCTCACTCGCATTTGAAGGCCGTTGCCATCCGTGAGTGTGTAGTCCTTTTCCTTAGGCTTGGCGGCTTTGACTTTCATATCTGAAAGGCGAGTGGGTTGGGCGCACATGGTGTATTCCAATGCTGTTTGTGTATTCCAAAAATTACCAGTTGGGGGCTTGGAATACCACCTGGAATACACGGTTGCATGGATGTCTATGGACGCTAATGGATCCTGCTGGCGCTTAAGGCCCCGTGTTTTCTGGGTTTCAGGCACAAAAAAAGACGTCCGTGGACGTCTTTAGATGTTGAAGTGGTGGAGCCGGGGGGATTTGAACCCCCGTCCGCCAGTACTCCGCTGTCGGTACTACATGCTTAGCCGTTTCTATTAAGTTAACCCTCAGCGACCCGAAGGGCAGGGTGCTTTGGGCGAGTTGTGTAAGTTTTAGCCGATTCGTCCACAACGTACTGCACGGCGATCCTGTTCTATATGACAATCACTTCAGGTTTACAGGCATCCCCTAGTGATTGCTGGACCCGAAGGTACCAGGAGGATGGCTAAGGCAGCTTACGCTGCGAGAGCTTGACCCTCGTAGGTTTCGTCATTGGCAACTATAAGTAGTTGCAACAGTGGATTTACGAGTTCTGTTACCAACTCGGCATGCACCTAGAGTTTCGCAACCGGCGTCGAATCCTAAACGGCCCCGATGCCTGCTGTGTATAACCAGCAAGCTAGCGGAGTCTACGCCTTTCTGACGCAGAAGGCCAACCCAAAGGGGTTACTCACCACCTTTGTTGTTGTTGGCAATGTCCTGGAGCACCTGGGTGGTCAGTGAAACGCAGGCCTGAGTGCCTTCTTTGGTGCCTTTGGATTGTTCTTCCTTGGCCTGGGCGACGGTGCTGTCGATGTTGTCTTGTAAGTCGGAGCTGATTTCGCCAGAGCTGGCTACGGCGTCGTTGATCTTTTGCAGGTTGATCTGGCAAAGGTCGTCTGCCGCAAACACCGGGGAGGCCAACATCACTGCGGATATAAACAGACCAGCAAGAGCGGTACGCTTCATGGGGAAAACTCCTTGTGCACAGGGTAGGCCCGGTGTTTCCAGGCTCGGTTTTATGCCCCAAACATTGGGGCCTTAAGCCAATTGACTATAGCCACGCTCGGGAGTTCTGCCTGGGTCAGGCCATTAATTTCTGGTTTTTTTTGTGCCCGAAAGTAGAGCGAATATTTGATTTGGTGGGAGCGGGCTTGCTCGCGATGGCATCGACGCGGTGTATGGGTCACACCGCAGCGATCCTGTCGCGAGCAAGCCCGCTCCCACATTTTCAGGCCTGGGCGCTGGTGACGCGGTCTACCAGATACACCAGGCCGTGATAATCAATCCCGCCATGCTGGCTCAAGCCAATCTCACAGGTTCGGCTGGTGGAGATCCCTTCGCTGCAATATTGCACCGCGTCTTTCAAAGTGCGCAGTGAGTGGGCGTTCAGCTCCGGGGTGGTAAAGCCTTTGTCACCGGCAAAGCCGCAGCAATGGATACCCTCGGGGATCACCACGTCGGTGCTGCACAGCCGCGCAATATCGATCAGGGCCTGGCTTTCGCCCAGGTGCTGGGTGCTGCAGGTGACATGCACGGCAATCGGTGCGGTTTGCGGGGTAAAGGTCAACTTGTCCACAAGGTGGGTGCGGATAAAGCGTACCGGGTCGTACAGGTCGAGGCGATTTTCCCCCAGGTCCTGCACCAGACGCAGGGTGCAGGGGCTGGTGTCGCAGTAGATCGGGTCAAGCCCGCCACGGCTGGCATGCAGCAGTGCGCCGATCAGTTCCTGGCGTTTGTGTTCGGCCTGTTCGTTGTAACCTTTCGACGCAAACGGCTGGCCGCAGCACAGGCTGTCCATATTGTCGGGGAACACCACCTGGTAACCGGCTTTTTCCAGCAGGCCGCGGGTTTTGTCCAGCAACGACATTTGTTCTTTGTCTCCTGCCGCCGGGCCCATGACCCGCGACACGCAAGCCGCCAGGTACACCACCCGCGGGCGGGCATCCTTGACCGGCGGGGTAAAACGAATCGCCCGTTCCGGCTGGGGCATGGCGTTGGTCCACAAGGGCACGCGGCCTTTACTCGCCTTGCTCAGGGCCGATGAGAGTTTTGCCAGTCGCGGCGCCCCCAGCAGCATGCGCGCACCATTGGCCACGTGCAGGGTAAAACGTGCCCCCTGCAGTGCTGTGGTGAAGTGACTGGCCAGCCAGTCAGCCGTTTTCACACTGTCAGCGCTGCGTGCCCGGAGTTTTTTCACCAGTTCGCCGGTATTGATGCCCACCGGGCAGCGTTGCGCGCATAAACCGGTGGCTGCGCAGGTATCAATGCCTTGATAGGCGTAGGCTTTTTCCAGCTCTGTGGTGTCGATGCCGGCGCGTTTCCTGGCCTGGATATCGCGCCAGATCACAATCCGCTGGCGTGGACTCAGGGTCAGCCCCTTGGACGGGCACACCGGTTCGCAAAAACCGCACTCGATGCACTTATCCACAATCTCGTCCGCCGCCGGCATCGGTTTGAGGTGCTTGAGGTGGATATGCGGGTCTTCGCTGAGCACCACGTCGGGGTTGAGAATGCCTTGCGGGTCGAGCAAACGCTTGAGCGTCCACATCAACTGGTAGGCGTCGCTGCCCCATTCCAGCTCGACAAAGGGCGCCATATTGCGCCCGGTGCCGTGTTCGGCCTTGAGCGAACCGCCAAACTCCACGGCCACCAGTTGCGCCACGTCATCCATAAAGGCCTGGTAGCGCGCCACTTCCTCGGGGTTGTTGAAACCCTGGGTAAAGACGAAGTGCAGGTTGCCCTCCAGCGCATGGCCAAACAGGATCGCTTCGTCGTAGTGGTGCTTGTCGAACAGCTCGATCAGGCGGTTGACGCCGATGGCCAGTTGTTCAACGGGGAAGGTCACGTCTTCGATGATCACCGTGGTGCCGGTTTTGCGCACCGCCCCGACGGCCGGGAAGGTGTCTTTGCGGATCGCCCACAGCTTGGCGTTTTCTTTAGGGTCTTCGGTGAAGTCGACCTGTTTTTCAACCGGGAAATCGACCAGCGAGGCCATGATTTGCGCCAGTTGTTCGTGCAGCAAGGTCTGGGATGCTGCGCGGGACTCGATCAATAGCGCGCAGGCATTGGCCGACAATTGTTGTACGAAAGCCGGCATGCCGGGTTTGTCCTGCACCGAACGCAGGCTGCGACGGTCGAGCAGTTCCACGGCAGACACGGGCTGGCTTTTAAGCACGGTGACGGCGTTGCAGCAGGTCTCGACATCCGGGAACACGATCAGCGCCGAAGCCTTGTTCGGGTGGTCGATCACGGTGTCGTAGGTCACCGCGCTGATAAAGCCCAGGGTACCTTCGCTGCCCACCAGCAGGTGGCTGAGGATATCCAGCGGGTCGTCGAAATCCACCAGGGCATTAAGGGACAGGCCTGTGGTGTTTTTCAGACGGTATTTGTGGCGGATTTTTGCAGCCAGTTCAGCGTTGGCGCGGGTTTCGCGAGCCAACGTCCCCAACTGCTCGAGCAATGGCCCGTGGCTTTGGCGAAAGGCGGCGATGTTGGCGGCATCTTCGGTGTCGACCCGGGTACCGTCGGCCAGCACTACGCGCAGGCCCGCCAGGGTGTGGTAGGTGTTTTGTGCGGTGCCGCAACACATGCCGCTGGCATTATTGGCGACGATGCCGCCAATTTTGCAGGCGTTGATCGATGCCGGGTCTGGGCCAATCTTGCGTCCGAACGGGGCCAGCCAGGCGTTGGCCTGGGCGCCGATCACTCCCGGTTGCAGGCGGATTTGCCTGCCCTGGCCGCGGATTTCCTTGCCGTTCCAGTTGTCGCCGAGCACGATCAGCACCGAGTCGCTGATGGCCTGGCCAGAGAGGCTGGTGCCCGCTGCGCGAAAGGTCACCGATACCTGATCGCGACGGGCCAGGCGCAGCAGCTCCACCACTTCATCTTCGGACTCGACGCGAATCACCAGCTTGGGGATCAGTCGGTAAAAGCTCGCATCGGTGCCGAACGCCAGGGTCGACAGCGCATCGGTAAAACGGCGGTCCTGGGGGATCAGTCGCTCGGCATCACGCATAAACGCGGCGGGCAGGCTCATGCATCCTCCAGAATCAGCACGATCAGGTCTTTGGGACCGTGGGCGCCGTAGGCCAGCACTTGCTCGATATCGGCGGTTTTCGACGGGCCGGACACCAGTAACGCATTGGTCGGCATGCCGGCGGTCCAGTTCATTTCACGCTGCACCTGATAAAAGTTGTCGCGGATTTCGCTGGCCTTAAGCAGGGCAAAATGCACCGGCGGCACCAGGCTCATCAGCCGTGGTTCTTCCGGGGTTGGCCACATGATCAGGCTGCCGGTGGCAGCAATTGCCCCCAGGGTGGTGGTGAGGCTGGCCGGTGTATCGTTGAACAGTTCGGCTTTCCACGCTTCTACCGGCCGGTCGTAGGCTTTAAGTGCTGGCAACCCGGGGTTTTGTGCCCAGTGTTCGCTGACCTTTTGCCCGTGCGCTGTAGTCGGTGCGATCAGCAGGCTTGGCAACTGACGGTCGGTGACCAATTGCGCGAGCAATGCAGGCCAGCCTTGCTCGGTACTGAGGTGGATTTCAGTGTGGACCGCTTCCATCAGCTTGCGCAGTTGCGGGATACGTTGCTCCGGGGTGTAGGTCCAGGGCTCTGTGACTAGCACTTCGTCAAAATTGTCAGGCACCGGTGTGGTGCCCGTCAGGCTTTTACGCAGTTTATTGAGGATGTTTTGCTTGGCGCTCATCGTGTTTCTCCCGACTTTTTCGCCAGATGCTCGCGGGCCATATCGTGCAGCGAACGGGCGGCGGGTTTGGGCGCGCTGTGGTTTTGCGTCCACGGGCCTACCTTGCTCGGCGTCAGGGCGCGCAGACGGGTAGCGGCTTTCAGGAAGGTGCGGTAAAGCGCGGGTGAGCTGTTGAGCTTGGCCCACATATTCCAGATCAGGCGCTCTTTACGCGAATACTTGCTGCCCTGACCACGCATGATGCGCGGTACGGTATCGGGGGCTTTGACGTTTTCTTCACGCAGGCGCCGCAGCAGGGCCGGGATCGGGATTTTTACCGGGCACACTTCGCCACAGGCACCGCACAGCGACGAGGCGCTCGGGTGATCCGGGACTTTGTTCAAGCCCACCATATGTGGCGTGATGATTGCGCCAATCGGGCCGGGATACACCTCACCGTAGGCATGACCGCCAATGCGGGTGTAAACCGGGCAGTGGTTCATGCAGGCACCGCAGCGAATGCAGTTGAGTGTCTGGCGCAATTCGCTGTCGGCAAACGCCTGGCTGCGACCGTTATCGAGCAGCACCAGGTGCACTTCTTCAGGGCCGTCCAGCTCGCCGGGTTTGCGTGGGCCGGAAATCATATTGACGTAGGTGGTGATGGGCTGGCCAAGGGCCGAGCGGGTCAGCAGGGACACCAGCGGTACAACGTCGCGCAGGTTCTCGACCACTTTCTCGATGCCGGTAACGGCAATATGCACCGGCGGCACCGTGGTGGACATGCGGCCGTTGCCTTCGTTTTCCACCAGCAGCAGGGTGCCGGTTTCAGCAACGGCAAAGTTGACGCCAGACACGCCGATGTCCGCTTCAAAGAATTTCTGGCGCAGTACGCGGCGGCCGATCTGGATCAGTTGATCCACGTCCTTGGTGTATTCCACGCCGAGTTTTTCGTGAAACAGGTCGGCCACTTGCCCGGCGTTCTTATGGATCGCGGGCATGATGATGTGGGAGGGTTTTTCGTTGTCGAGTTGAACAATATATTCGCCCATGTCGGACTCAAGGCATTCAATGCCCTGGGCGCCGAGTACATGGTTCATCTCCATCTCTTCGCTGACCATCGACTTGCCTTTGATCACCTGTTTGGCGGCGCGCCGGCGGGCGATGGACATGACGATTTGATTGGCTTCGTCGACGGTTTCAGCCCAATGAACCTGCACGCCATTACGGGTCAGGTTGGCTTCCAGTCGTTCCAGCAGGTCAGGCAACTTGGACAGGGCGCGGGCGCGGATGGCGTTGCCCAGAGCGCGCAAGTGCTCGCGCTCATGGGCGTCGCTGAAGGCAACAGCGCGCTTGGTCATCAGAGAATCCATCGCACTGCGGAAGTTGTTCCGCAGTTGCTTGTCGCCCAGGGCTTCGTGGGCGCGCTCGCGGAAGTCTTCTTCGACCGCGACGGTGGGGATCAGGGTGCTGGCGCTCATTGGCCACCTCCGGTGCGCTGCCACAGGAAACTGGCCAGATGCTGGCCGCGCAGTGATTCCTTCTGTTTTTCCAGGGAGCCGTTGATGTTCATCAGGCAGCCGCAATCGGCGGTGAGCACTTGATGGGCGCCGGTATCAATCAGGGAGCGGGTTTTGTCAGCGACCATGGCGCCGGAAATATCCGGCATGCGTACGCTGAAGGTCCCGCCAAAACCGCAGCATTCACTTTCGTGGCTGTGGTCGATGCGCTCCACATTGCCCAGTTGCGCGAGCATTTCGCGGCCGTGCAGGTGGGTGTTCATTTCGCGGCGGGCCGAGCAGGAGGTGTGCAGTGCGACCTTGACCGGGGCGCCGTGGTCCTTGAAGCGGACCTTGCACACAAATAGCAAAAATTCGGTGAGTTCAAAGGTGCGTTCAGCCAGGGCGTGAACCTTTTTCAGGGTGTCGGGCTCATCCTTGAACAGGTCTTCATAGTGTTCGCGCAGCATGCCGGCGCAGGAGCCGGAAGGCACGACGACCGGGTAGTCTTCGGCGAACAGGGCCAGTTGCGCACGGGCCACTTCCCGGGCCTGCTCGGTGTAACCCGAGGTGTAGGCCGGTTGACCACAGCAGCTCTGGCCTTGGGGATAATCGACGTCGATACCTTCGCGCTCGATCAGGTGGATGGCGTCCATCCCGGCTTCGGGGAAGAACAGATCGACCACGCAGGTGCCGAACAGGTAGACCTTGCGCGGTTTTTGCGCGGGGTATTGGCGGGGTACAGGCAAGGGCGGGGCGACACGGGTCGCATTCGGCACGGCGTTGTAAAAAAGCTCGCTCATCAGGCGTCTCCGGGTGGTCCCGGTTATGTGTCCACCGAGGTGGACCGGGTCGTGAATTACTGACGCCGGGGCTGTGCCCCGGCGACATTAACGTGCAGTAACCATAGCGCTTATCAGTGAACCAGCATGCCGGTGAACCAGTAGGCCTGGGCCAGGGTGATCAGGCCGACGATGGTGGCGAAAAACAGACTGTGCTTGAGGGTGAAGCGGAACAGGTCCGATTCTTTGCCCACCAGGCCGGTCGCCGCACAGGCGACAGCGATCGATTGCGGGGAAATCATCTTGCCGGTCACGCCGCCACTGGTATTGGCAGCCACCATCAGGGTGTCGCTCACGCCGATCTGGTGCGCGGTGGTGGCCTGCAACGAGCTGAACAGGGCGTTGGACGAGGTGTCGGAACCGGTCAGGAACACGCCCAGCCAACCGAGGAACGGCGAGAAGAACGGGAACGCGGCGCCAGTACCTGCCAGTACCAGGGCCATGGTCGAGGACATGCCCGAGTAGTTGGTGACGAAGGCGAAGGCCAGCACCATACCGATGGAAAGAATCGGCCAGCGCAGTTCGTAGAAGGTTTCTTTTAAAGTGGTCAGACCAGTCTTGATGTCGATCTTCAGGATCAGCATCGAGATCAGTGCCGAGAAGAAAATCGCCGTGCCGGTGGCCGAAATCGGATCAAGTTTGAACACGGCGGCAATCGCGGTCGGCGCGTTGACGATAGGGGCGGTCTTGATCACCAGTTGGTCAAGGTGCGGGATCGCGAAGTTGAACACCCAGCCGTACATCGAGCCACCGGCAGAGAACATCGCCTTGAACGGTTTGAGGGTCCAGATGGTGACCAGCACGGTAAGGATCAGGAACGGTGACCAGGCTTTCAGAATCTGCATCAGGCTGTAAGGCGAAGCCATCAGATTGGTCGGTTTACCGAAACCACCTGCGCTCGCGGTAACAATTACGTCAGAGCTAACGCCAGCAATTCGTGCACCTGCGGTACGTTTTGGCTGCCAGACTTTCAGAAACAGGGTCAGGCTGACCAGGCTGGCCAAGGCCGAGGTGATGTCCGGCAGTTCCGGGCCAATGTAGTTGGAGGTGTAGTACTGGGTGATGGCGAAGCTCAAACCGGCCACCAGGGCTGCGGGCCAGGTTTCACGCACGCCGCGCAGGCCGTCCATCATGAATACCAGCCAGAACGGCACGAACAGCGACAGCAGTGGCAACTGGCGACCGGCCATGGCGCCGATCTTGAACGCGTCGATACCGGTGACCTGGCCCGCCACGATGATCGGGATACCCAGGGCGCCAAAGGCGACCGGGGCCGTGTTGGCGATCAGGCACAGGCCAGCGGCGTACAGCGGGTTAAAACCCAGGCCTACAAGCAGTGCTGCTGTAATCGCTACCGGCGCACCGAAACCGGCTGCACCCTCAAGGAAAGCACCGAAGCAGAAGCCGATCAGCAGTACTTGCAGGCGCTGGTCGTCGGTGATCGACAGCACGGAGCTGCGGATGATTTCGAACTGGCCGCTTTTGACGGTCAGTTTGTAGAGGAACACCGCGGCAACGATGATCCAGGCAATTGGCCACAGGCCATAGGCAAATCCGTAGCCCGCTGCTGCGAAGGCCATATCGACAGGCATCTGGAAGGCAAAGATGGCCACCAGAATCGACAGGGCAAGGGTGATGCTGCCGGCGACGTGACCTTTGAGACGGAACACGGCCAAGGCGAGGAAGAAGAATACGATCGGGACGACGGCCGCGAGAGCGGACAGGCCGAGGCTGCCGAGCGGGCTGTAGAGCTGTTGCCAGGTTTGCATATGGGGTGGCCCCTAATTGTTATTGGTCGATGCTACAGACTGTGTTTGGTATATTGGTATTACCAATTTACAATCACTGTTGGCTAGGTTAAAAGCCTTATGAGGCATGTGTCAATTTGCCGCCTCACAAACTTTCGTCGGGGTGTTCGTTGTCCGGGCATCTGATGGGGTTTTTAGCGGTGTTTCTGATGGGTGTATGCGTGGCGCCAATCGGCGAGAATAGCGGCCCCCGGCGCGTGGTCGGGAGGGTGGAGAGCAGTTATGGGGTTTGATCAGATCCGGCAGCGCCGTTTGTCGGACGATATTGTCGAGCAGCTCGAGGGCATGATCCTCGAGGGCACGTTGAAGTCAGGTGAGCGCTTGCCTGCCGAACGTGCGCTGGCGGAGCAGTTTGGGGTGTCGCGCCCTTCGTTGCGGGAGGCGATCCAGAAATTGTCGGCCAAGGGGCTGCTGGTCAGTCGCCAGGGTGGCGGCAATTATGTGGCGACATCCCTGGGCTCGACCTTTAGTGATCCTTTGTTGCAACTGTTGGAAAGCAACCCTGAAGCGCAGCGCGATCTGCTTGAGTTCCGTCACACGCTTGAGGCTTCGTGCGCTTTTTACGCGGCATCGCGTGCCACCGAGATGGACCGTGAGCGGCTGCGGCTGGCTTTTGAACGGTTGCAGGACTGTTATGCACGGGTGGATGAAGTCAGTCGCGCAGAAGAGGGGGAGGCCGATGCCAACTTCCACCTGGCCATTGCCGAAGCGAGCCATAACGCGGTGTTGCTGCATACGATTCGCGGGTTATTCGACCTGCTCAAGCGCAACGTGGTGACCAATATTGGTGGCATGTACAAGCAGCGCAGTGAAACGCGCGACATGCTGATCAGTCAGCATCGCGAGTTGTATCTGGCGATTATCGAGGGCAGGGCGGAAGACGCCCGGGAAGTGGCGAGCCGACACCTGGTGTATGTGCAGGAAGTGCTGGAAGAAGTGCGTCAGGAAGTTCAGCGCATGGCGCGGGCCGAGCGGCGCAATGGCTTGTAATTGTTGATGCAAACCCTGTGGGAGCGGGCTTGCTCGCGATTCATGCAACTCGGTATTCAGGTATACCAAGTCGATTCCATCGCGAGCAAGCCCGCTCCCACAAGAGCTGAGGCAGCATCAAGGCAGTTGCTCCCACGAGTGCAAGGGCTGAAGAACTAGTCTTCCTTGCCCTTGTTGCGCACCGCACGTTGCAGCTCGCGATCGGAATCGCGCTCACGCTCGGTATGACGCTTGTCGTATTCCTTCTTGCCTTTACCCAGGGCAATTTCGCACTTGATCAAGTGCTTGCTCCAGTAAAGCGAGAGGCAGACGCAGGCGTAACCCTTCTGCTGCACCGAGGCAAACAGCTTTTCCAGCTCGCGCTGGTTAAGCAGCAGTTTGCGGCTGCGCGTTGGGTCGGCAATAACGTGCGTGCTGGCTGTCGTCAGAGGTGCGATATGGCTGCCGAGCAACCATGCTTCACCATCCTTGAGTAGCACGTAGCTGTCGACCAGCTGTGCCTTGCCTGCACGCAGACTTTTTACTTCCCAGCCGGCCAGGACCAGACCAGCCTCGAACCGATGTTCGATGAAGTAATCGTGTCGCGCCTTTTTATTCTGCGCGATGGTCCCTGTTGGGTGTTTCTTCTGTTTAGCCATAGGGGCAGCATTATAGGCAGTTGCGAGCGTGTCGGCTACGGGCACCTGCGTGCTTGAGCACGTAGGGTGATTCCCGGACAATGCGCCCTCTTTTTTTAGTGGTTGGGCGTAGTAACGATGTCGACAGACAAGGTTTCTGTCCACGGCAGTTGGGCAAGCCGTTGGGTCTTTATTTTCGCTGCGACCGGTTCTGCCGTGGGTTTGGGCAGTATCTGGAAATTCCCTTACATGGTTGGCGTCTATGGCGGCGGCGCGTTTGTGTTGGTGTTTTTGGCCTGTATCGCGCTGATCGGTGTGCCGGTGATGCTGGCTGAAACCCTGATCGGGCGGCGTGCCCGGCTGAGTCCGGCGAATGCCTTGAAGGTTTTGGCGGTCGAGGCGGGGCACTCGGGGCGTTGGTCGTGGGGAGCTTTTGCCGGGATGATCACGGCGCTGCTGATTTTGTCTTTCTATAGCGTGGTGGGCGGCTGGTCGCTGGATTACATCATCAATATGGGCAAGGGCGATTTTCAGGGGGCGACGGCCGATCAGGTCGGCCAGTACTTTGGTGATGTGATTTCCAATCCCTGGCGCCTCACTTTTTGGCATACCGGGTTTATGTTGCTGTCTGCGTATGTGATCGCCAAGGGGGTGGTGGCGGGGCTTGAGCGCAGTTTGCGGATCATGATGCCGCTGCTGTTTGTGCTTCTGCTGGTACTGCTGGGTTACAGCATGACCACCGGGCACTTTATGCAGGGCGTACATTTCATGTTCGACTTCAACCCCGATCGCGTACTCGACGGGTTGCTGGCCGCGATGGGGCATGCGTTCTTTTCCCTGAGCGTGGGTGTGGGGTCGATCATGATTTATGGCGCATACATGCCCAAGAATGCATCGATCTCGGGCACCGTAGTCGGGGTGGCGCTGATCGACACTTTTGTCTCATTGCTCGCTGGGCTGGCATTGTTTCCAATTGTATTTGCGTCGGGGCTCAACCCTGGCGAAGGCCCGGGCCTGATGTTCGTCACCTTGCCGTTTGCCTTCGGTAACGTGGCCTTTGGTCAGTTGATGGGCGTGGTGTTTTTTGTGCTGGTGGCAGTCGCTGCCTGGAGTTCGGCCATTTCGTTGCTTGAGCCAATGGTGGCGTACCTGGTGGAGCGCACCAGGGTGCGGCGCTTGTGGGTCACTTTCTGGCTGGCTTTCAGTTGCTGGTTTGTTGGCCTGGGCACGGTGTTTTCGTTCAATATCTGGAAACAGGCGAAGTTTTTCGTGAACGAAGATTCCGGTTTTCATCTCTATCAATGGGGCGCGGCCAGCGGTCTGGACTTCTTTGGTGTCGTCGATTTCTTCACCTCGCGTATCATGTTGCCCTTGGGCGGCCTGTGTTTTGTGGTCTTTGCAGGCTGGATCATGGGGCGCGGCGCGGTTCGTGACGAATTGTCGATGCGCAGCCCGGTGATGTTCGCCCTGACTCTTTTTTTGATGCGCTATGTGGCGCCACTCGGCATTCTGATTGTGTTTGCCGCCCAGCTGTGGAAGTAACGCTGACATGACTACCCATATCCAACGCTCTGCCTTGTTGCCTTATCCAGCCCAGGCGCTGTATGACCTGGTGAATGATGTTGCGAGCTACCCGCAGTTTTTGCCGTGGTGCTCGTCTGCCGAAATCCTGGAAAGCACTGAAGTGCTGATGCGCGCCAGCCTGGGGGTGGCCAAGGGTGGCCTGAGCCAGCACTTTGTCACCCGCAATACCCTGGTGCCCGGGCAGTCCATCGAGATGAACCTGGAAGAAGGTCCTTTTACCAAGCTGCACGGCCTGTGGGTGTTCAAACCTTTGGGTGACAAAGCGTGCAAAATCAGCCTGGACATGACCTTTGATTACGCCGGGGCCATCGTCAAGGCCACTCTGGGGCCTTTGTTCAATCAGGCGGCCAATACGCTGGTGGATGCTTTTTGCCAGCGCGCCAAGCAGTTGTATGGCTGAGCCGGTGATTGAAGTTGAGGTGGTTTATGCCGCGGTCGATCGCCAGTGCCTGCTGACCGTGGTTGTGCCGCAAGGCACGACGCTGCGGGCAGCGGTATTGGTGTCGGGCATGGGGCGCGAATTTCCCGAGGTTGACCTGGCTAATTGCCCGGTGGGGATTTTCGGCAAGCAGGTGTCTGATCCTGATACCCGGGTGCTGCAGGCAGGGGATCGTATCGAGATGTATCGAGCGCTGCTGGCCGACCCCAAAGAGATTCGCCGTCAACGTGCGGCCAAGGCTGCCGAGGCCAAGCGCCTCAGTCAGCCCTGACAGCTTTCTTGCAGGCAACAAAAAGCCCGGCATGCCGGGCTTTTTTGTACCGGGCGCTTATTGCTCGGTGGTATCCAGAGGTTCTGGCGTAGGAACCGGTACGGTTTCAACACCGTCTACGTCCTTCTGGATTTGATCAAGCAATGAACCAGGCTTGGCTGGAACTTCGCTCTTCTCGGCTGGAGCTTGAGTCGCCGGTTCGGTCACGTCTGTGCCGCCGGTTTTGCCGAGAATGGCTTCGTCGCGGCTGACGCCAGGCTTGAAGTCACCTGACAGGCTCACGAGCTGGTCGTTCTGGTTGAAGAACACACTGATGCGTTCCTGTTGGCGTTCTCCGCCGCCGGGCTGCAGGCTATACAGATAATCCCAGCGATCAGGGTGGAATGTATCGGTCAGCAGGGCATTACCCATGATAAACCGCACTTGCCGGCGGGTCATTCCCGGGCGTAACTGGTTTATCATGTCCTGCGTGACGACATTGCCCTGTTGGATGTCGATTTTGTAAACCCCGGGGAATGAACAACCGGCGAGTGCGAGCAGTCCCACAAAGGTGAAACTGGTTAGCAAGAGCTTGGTGTTTTGCATCGGTGGGCGACTTCCACTATCTTGGCTGGGACAACGTAAACGCCGATCATACCCGTATTAAGAGAAGCTGCGAAGCGGCTTCCGCGAGAAAGCTAACCATGGTTGAAAATAGCGAACTACGTAAGGCCGGACTTAAGGTGACTCTGCCACGAGTCAAAATTCTACAGATGCTTGACTCTGCAGAGCAGCGTCACATGAGCGCCGAGGATGTTTACAAGGCACTTATGCAAGCAGGCGAGGACGTAGGTCTGGCCACGGTTTACCGTGTTCTGACCCAGTTTGAGTCAGCTGGGCTGGTGATTCGCCATAATTTTGATGGCGGTCATGCTGTCTTTGAATTGGCTGATGCTGACGGCGGCCACCACGACCATATGGTCAACGTGGACAGCGGTGAAGTGATCGAGTTTTTCGACGAAGACATCGAAAAACTGCAGCACGCCATTGCAGCCAAGCACGGTGTTGAGTTGGTGGATCACAACTTGGTGCTGTACGTGCGCAAGAAGGCCAAGTAAGAGCATGTCACGCGAATTACGGTTCGCGAAACGATCGAAGGCGGCCCAAGGGCCGCCTTCGTGCTTTCTGATATCGGTTATTTCATGACCGTTCGTCGTTAAGCTGCAAGATTTTTTGCAGTGATCACCATCTTTTTGGCGTGGGCCAGGGATTCCTTGGTCAGGTCGATACCGCCAAGCATGCGGGCGACTTCTTCTACGCGCTCTTTTTTGCTCAGTTTGGCCACGGCCGTGCGGGTGGTATCGCTCTCGCGAACCTTATGGACAAACAGATGTTGATGGCATTGCGCTGCCACTTGCGGCAAGTGAGTGACCGTCAGCACCTGGCCGCGTTCGCCCAGGCGGCGCAGCAGTTGCCCGACGATCTCTGCGGTCGGCCCGCCAATGCCCACGTCCACTTCGTCGAATACCAGGGTCGGTACGCGCGAGGTTTGTGCAGTAATGACCTGAATGGCCAGGCTGATACGCGACAGTTCGCCGCCCGAGGCCACTTTGGCCAGGGCTTTGAGCGGTTGGCCGGGGTTGGCGCTCACCAGCAGTTCAACGTGTTCGAGGCCGAAGGGCGCCGGGTCGCTGCTGGCTTGCGGGCGCAGTTCGATCACAAAGCGGCCGCCAGGCATGCCCAGGCGCTGGATCTCTTCTTCGACGGCACTGCTCAGGCGTGTCGCGGCCAGGTTGCGCAAATTGCTGAGTTCGCGGGCACACTCTTGATAGTGGCGGGTATAGGAGGTCAGCTCATTGGCCAGACGCTCGATATTTTCATCATTGGCGTTGAGTGTTTCGAGCTCATCCAGCAGTTTTTGCTGCAAGGCGGCCACTTCGGTGGGTTGAACCCGATGTTTGCGTGCCAGGGTATAAATGGTGTCGAGGCGCTCCTCGAGATACTGCAGGCGGCCCGGGTCGGCGTCGAAGTGGTCAATAAAGCGGTTGAGCTCGCCGACGGCCTCTTCGACCTGAATCTGTGCGCTGGCCAGCAGGTCGGTGGCTTCGCCCAGTGAGCCGGAGTTGCTGTTGATGCTCGAAAGCCGGTTGAGGCTGGCCGTCAATGCATTGAGCACGTTGCCGGAATCGCTTTCGCTGCATTGCTCGACTACCTGGCGGCAGATGGTCAGCAGGGTTTCGGCGTTGGTCAGGTTTTTATGTTCCTGCTCCAACTCTTCCAGTTCGTTTTCTCCCAGCGAGAGTGTCTCCAGCTCTTCAAGCTGATAGCTGAGCAACTGATGGCGCGCGCGCTGTTCGTCGCCGGAGTTGGACAGGTGCTCAAGCTCTTGTTTGGTCTGGCGCCAGCGTTGTGCAGCCAGTTGTACCTGGCGGGCCAGGTCGGTTGCACCGGCGAACTCGTCGAGCAGGCGACGATGGGTATCGGGCTTGAGCAGCGACTGGTGTTCGTGCTGGCTGTGGATATCGATCAGCAGCTCGCCCAGGACCTTGAGGTCGCCCTGGGGGCAGGGCGTGCCGTTGATATAGCTGCGCGAGCGGCCTTCGGCGGTGATGACCCGGCGCAGGATGCACGGGCCGTCGCCTTCAAGGTCGCGCTCGGCCAGCCAGGCACGGGCTTCGGGGATATCCTGCAGGTCGAACGTGGCCAGGATATCGGCCTTGTCGGCCCCGGGGCGCACGACGCCGCTGTCGGCGCGGTCGCCCAGGGTGAGGCCCAATGCATCGAGCATGATCGATTTGCCGGCACCGGTCTCGCCAGTGATTACACTCATCCCGCGATCCAGTTCCAGATCGAGATGTTCAACGATGGCGTAGTTGTGTACGGACAGGTGCACCAGCATGGGAGCTGCTCCAAAACGTAATTTCTGGTTATTTATACAGTGTTTTGTTTCGTGCTGACAATGGCTGTGTTTAGTTCGATTTGCTTGTTTTATTCGGGTTCTTAGCTCGTTTGGTTTTTTCGGCAGTGGGAGGGTGGTTCGCCAAACATGCCTTTTATGGGTTTTTGGCTCTTGAACCTGAGAATTGCGACCCCATATACCTTGGCACAAGCGCGAGTCGAGCTCGCGGACGAAGTTTGAAAGGAGAAATCTATGGCAGACGAACAGACTATGGATACGCAGAACCAGGAAGCCGAAGTAGCTGGCGAAGATCTGGCAACCCGCGTGCAGGTGCTTGAAGAGCAGCTGGCAGCCGCTAACGATCAGGCTCTGCGCGTAGCTGCCGATCTGCAGAACGTTCGCCGCCGCGCCGAGCAGGACGTTGAGAAGGCTCACAAGTTTGCACTGGAAAAATTCGCTGGCGACCTGTTGCCGGTGATCGACAGCCTGGAGCGCGGTCTTGAGCTGTCCAGCCCGGACGATGAAAACATCCGTCCGATGCGTGAAGGGATCGAGCTGACCCTGAAAATGTTCCAGGACACCCTGAAGCGCTATCAGCTGGAAGCCATCGACCCGCACGGCGAACCCTTCAATGCCGAGCATCACCAGGCGATGGCAATGCAGGAAAGCGCAGACCTGGAGCCAAACAGTGTGCTCAAGGTGTTTCAAAAAGGTTATCAGCTCAATGGTCGCTTGCTGCGCCCGGCTATGGTCGTAGTCAGCAAGGCGCCAGCGCCGGTTTCGCCATCGATTGACGAGCAGGCTTGAAATCGGCCACAAGGCCCCCATTTAGAAGTCAAGCGTTAAGCAGTGCCGCAGTTGGTCATTACTGCTGCGGCAACAAAATTCAAATTTAGGGAGAGTAAACATGGGCAGAATTATCGGTATTGACCTCGGGACCACCAACTCGTGTGTGTCGGTTCTGGAAAACGGTAAAGCAAAAGTTATCGAAAACGCAGAAGGCGCGCGTACTACGCCGTCGATCGTTGCGTACGCCAATGATGGCGAAATTCTGGTTGGCCAGTCGGCCAAGCGTCAGGCAGTGACCAATCCGCATAACACCCTGTACGCGGTGAAGCGTCTGATCGGTCGTCGTTTTGACGAAGAAGTTGTACAGAAAGACATTCAGATGGTTCCGTACAAGATCGCCAAGGCTGACAACGGCGACGCCTGGGTTGAAGTGAACGGCCAGAAAATGGCTCCGCCACAAATCTCGGCTGAAATTCTGAAGAAAATGAAGAAAACCGCCGAAGACTACCTCGGCGAGCCAGTGACTGAAGCGGTAATCACCGTTCCGGCCTACTTCAACGACAGCCAGCGTCAGGCGACCAAAGACGCCGGCCGTATCGCGGGTCTGGACGTAAAACGCATCATCAACGAACCAACCGCAGCTGCTCTGGCTTACGGTATGGATAAAGCGAAAGGCGACCACACTGTCATCGTTTATGACCTGGGTGGCGGTACTTTCGACGTGTCGGTCATTGAAATTGCCGAAGTGGATGGCGAGCACCAGTTTGAAGTGCTGGCAACCAACGGTGACACGTTCCTGGGTGGTGAAGACTTTGACATCCGTCTGATCGACTACCTGGTTGACGAGTTCAAGAAAGAAAGCGGCATGAACCTCAAAGGTGACCCGCTGGCGATGCAGCGTCTGAAAGAAGCTGCGGAAAAAGCCAAGATCGAACTGTCTTCGAGCCAGTCGACTGACGTGAATCTGCCTTACATCACTGCAGATGCCACCGGTCCTAAACACTTGAACGTGAAAATTTCGCGCGCCAAGCTGGAATCGCTGGTTGAAGACTTGGTTCAACGCACCATCGAGCCTTGCCGCATCGCGCTGAAAGACGCCGGTATCGACGTTGGCGCAATCAACGACGTGATCCTGGTCGGTGGCCAGACTCGTATGCCGCTGGTACAGAAGCTGGTAACCGAGTTCTTCGGCAAGGAAGCACGTAAAGACGTGAACCCGGACGAAGCTGTTGCAATGGGTGCTGCTATCCAGGGCGCGGTATTGGCCGGTGATGTTAAAGACGTTCTGTTGCTGGACGTGAGCCCGCTGACTCTGGGTATCGAAACCATGGGTGGCGTAATGACTGCCCTGATCGAGAAAAACACCACGATTCCTACCAAGAAATCGCAAGTGTTCTCGACTGCAGACGATAACCAGGGCGCTGTGACCATTCACGTGCTGCAAGGCGAGCGTAAGCAAGCTGCACAGAACAAGTCGTTGGGCAAGTTCGACCTGGCTGACATTCCACCTGCTCCACGTGGCGTGCCTCAGATCGAAGTGACCTTCGACATCGATGCCAACGGCATCCTGCACGTAAGTGCAAAAGACAAGGCGACTGGCAAGTCTCAGTCGATCGTGATCAAGGCTAACTCGGGTCTGTCCGAGGAAGAAATCGCTCAGATGGTTCGCGATGCCGAGATCAACGCTGAGGAAGACCGCAAGTTCGAAGAGCTGGCAGCTGCACGTAACCAGGGCGATGCACTGGTTCACTCGACTCGCAAAATGATCGTCGATGCTGGCGATAAAGTGACCGAGGAAGAGAAAGCTGCAATCGAAGCTGCTGTAGTTGCACTTGAAACCGCTGTTAAAGGCGACGACAAGGCGGCTATCGAAGCCAAGGTTGAAGAACTGTCCAAGGTATCGGCTCCGGTTGCACAGAAAATGTACGCCGAGCAGGCGAACCCGGCAGACGCAGCGGCCAAGCCAGCTGATTCGGCTGAAAAAGCGGACGACGTTGTCGACGCTGAGTTCGAAGAAGTAAAAGACAACAAGTAATCAGCTTGTTTGTCGCCCGGTTGACCGCGCTTGCGCGGTGACTGGTAGGATGTCGCCGCGCGGGAGCTTGCTCCCGCGTTGGCGTGTCTGGAGTACCGAAATTTTTACAGCATGCGACAAAGTCGAATGCTGGCGGTTTGGTCTGGATCTTTTCTGTTTTCCGGCCTGAAGTAACCGCTCCTGGCGGCCAATGCATTGGCTGTTAAACACAAACCTATATCGTTGAAAAGACGTGAGTCGGGTCTGATCCTTTTCGGGCTTGGCGGGTTTGGCGAGGCTCGGGAGGGTTTTGTCGAACGTCCTTGAGAGTGCAAAGAATTATGGCAAAGCGCGACTATTACGAAATTTTGGGTGTTGAACGCACCTCGACCGAGATAGAGCTGAAAAAGGCTTATCGTCGCCTGGCGATGAAGCATCACCCGGACCGTAATCCGGATGACAAGGCTTCGGAAGAATTGTTCAAAGAGGCCAACGAGGCTTACGAGGTTCTGTCGGACTCCAGCAAACGTGCTGCTTACGATCAATACGGTCATGCCGGTGTTGATCCACAAATGGGCGGCGGCGGTGCAGGTTTCGGCGGTCAGAACTTCTCCGATATTTTCGGTGATGTGTTCAGCGACTTCTTTGGCGGCGGTCGTGGCGGCTCCCGGGGTGGCGCTCAGCGCGGTAGCGATTTGCGCTACACGCTGGAGCTGGATCTGGAAGAAGCCGTACGCGGTACTACGGTCAATATCCGCGTTCCTACACTGGTCAATTGCAAACCATGTGACGGTTCGGGCGCCAAGAAAGGTTCTTCGCCTGTGACCTGTACCACCTGTGGCGGTATTGGTCAGGTGCGCATGCAGCAGGGTTTCTTCGCGGTTCAGCAGACTTGCCCGCGCTGCCACGGTCAAGGCAAGGTGATTTCTGATCCGTGCGAGAGCTGCCGTGGTGAAGGCCGCGTAGAAGAATACAAAACCCTTTCTGTGAAAGTGCCGGCTGGTGTTGATACCGGTGACCGCATTCGTCTGTCGGGCGAAGGCGAGGCGGGCGTGCAGGGTGGGCCTACGGGTGACCTGTATGTGGTGATCGATGTGCGCGAGCACGCGATTTTCCAGCGCGACGGCAAGCATCTGTTCTGTGAAGTACCAATCAACTTTGCCGACGCTGCGCTGGGTGCTGAAATTGAAGTGCCGACACTGGATGGTCGGGTCAAGCTGAAAATCCCGGAAGGCACACAAAGCGGCAAGCAGTTCCGTTTGCGTGGCAAGGGTGTGGCCCCTGTACGGGGTGGCGGTGCTGGCGACTTGATGTGCCGTGTGGTGATCGAAACCCCGGTCAAGCTGAGCCGCCGCCAGCGTGAGCTGATGGAAGAGTTCCGCACCACGCTGGAAGGTGACAGCAGTCACTCGCCGAACGCCACTGGCTGGTTCGAAGGCGTAAAGCGTTTTTTCGGCGACCTGTAAGGAGCGGTAGATGCGACGTATAGCTGTGATGGGCGCTGCCGGGCGCATGGGCAAGACCTTGATCGATGCGGTGCAGCAGCGTTCGCCGCTGTGCGGGCTGACGGCGGCCATCGTGCGTCCTGGCAGCTCCCTGGTGGGGGCTGATGCCGGTGAGCTGGCTTCTATCGGGCGCATCGGCGTGCCGTTGTCCGAAAGCCTGCAAGCGGTCGCGGCTGATTTCGACGTGCTGATCGACTTTACCTTGCCTGAAGTGATGCTCGCCAACCTGGCGGTGTGTCGCAAATTGGGCAAGGCCATGGTCATTGGTACGACGGGGCTGAATGCCGAGCAGAAGCAGTTGCTGGTCGAGGCTGGCCAGGATATTGCGATTGTCTTTGCTTCCAACTTCAGTGTCGGCGTCAACCTGTCGTTCAAGCTGCTGGATATGGCGGCGCGGGTGATGGGTGAGGATGCCGATATCGAAATCATCGAAGCTCATCATCGGCACAAAGTCGACGCGCCTTCGGGTACCGCGATGCGCATGGGTGAGGTGATCGCCGATGCGTTGGGTCGTGACCTGCAAAAGGTTGCGGTCTATGGTCGTGAAGGCCATACCGGTGCCCGTGAGCGCGAAACCATCGGTTTTGCCACGGTGCGCGGCGGTGATGTGGTGGGTGATCACACGGTCTTGTTCGCCACTGAAGGCGAGCGCCTGGAAATTACCCACAAGGCATCCAGTCGCATGACCTTTGCCAAGGGTGCTGTTCGTGCTGCTCTCTGGCTGCAAGGGCGTGAGCCTGGCCTGTATGACATGCAGGATGTGCTCGACCTGCGCTGAGTAACCTCTGTAAAATCGGGCTGTTGGCGCGCCAGTAGCCCGATTTTTAACCGCTAAGCGATGTTCTGTCGCATTCCCCTGTCTTTTAGACTCTTTAGCGGTAGACCAAAAAAGCCTTTTTCTGTAAGCTACAGCTTTAGTGTGTCCACTAAAAGCGCGCAGATAATTCGATGAAGAAGCGGGGTGACGTGTCCATACGTCACTCCGCTTTTTTACAACCTGCGATCGCCCTTTCAGGCTTTATTTACGGGAGGTCTTCTTGACTAAGCAAGCCATACTCGCCCTCGCTGATGGCAGCATTTTTCGCGGCGAAGCCATTGGGGCCGACGGTCAAACCGTTGGTGAGGTGGTGTTTAACACCGCAATGACTGGCTACCAGGAGATCCTGACGGATCCTTCCTACGCTCAGCAAATCGTGACCCTGACTTACCCGCATGTTGGCAACACCGGTACTACCCCGGAAGACGCCGAGTCTGATCGTGTCTGGTCCGCAGGTCTGGTAATTCGTGATCTGCCGCTGGTTGCAAGCAACTGGCGCAACACCATGTCGCTGGCCGACTACCTGAAAACCAACAATGTTGTGGCTATCGCCGGTATCGACACTCGCCGCCTGACGCGCATCCTGCGTGAGAAAGGCGCGCAGAACGGTTGCATCATGGCGGGCGACAACATTTCTGAAGAAGCTGCCATCGCAGCGGCCCGCGGCTTCCCGGGCCTGAAGGGCATGGATCTGGCGAAAGTCGTCAGCACCGAAAAAGCCTACGAGTGGCGCTCCAGCGTCTGGAACCTGGCTACCGACAGTCACCCGACCATCGAAGCCAGCGAGCTGCCTTACCACGTGGTCGCTTATGACTACGGCGTAAAGTGGAACATCCTGCGCATGCTGGTTGAGCGCGGCTGCCGCGTGACCGTGGTTCCGGCACAGACTCCGGCCAGTGACGTTCTGGCACTCAACCCGGATGGCGTGTTCCTGTCCAACGGCCCGGGTGACCCTGAGCCTTGCGACTACGCGATCACAGCAATCAAGCAAGTGCTGACCACCGAGATTCCGGTTTTCGGTATCTGCCTGGGTCACCAGCTGCTGGCCCTGGCCTCCGGCGCCAAGACCGTGAAAATGGGTCATGGCCATCACGGTGCAAACCACCCGGTTCAGGATCTGGACACCGGTGTTGTAATGATCACCAGCCAGAACCACGGTTTTGCGGTAGACGAAGCGAGCTTGCCAGCCAATGTGCGCGCCATCCACAAGTCGCTGTTCGACGGCACCCTGCAAGGTATCGAGCTGACCGACAAAAGCGCTTTCAGCTTCCAGGGTCACCCTGAAGCAAGCCCTGGCCCGAACGACGTTGCACCGCTGTTCGATCGCTTCATCAATGAGATGGCCAAGCGCCGTTAATCAGCCTCCTTTTGCAGCGCCCTGTGGCGGCCCCGAATCTCGGTGGCCCCCAGGGGGCTTCAGGAACCTGATTGACAGCTTGCCGACTGACCTGCGGATTTGAGTGACAAACCCATGCCAAAACGTACAGACATAAAAAGCATCCTGATTCTCGGCGCTGGCCCGATTGTTATCGGCCAGGCGTGTGAATTCGACTACTCCGGCGCCCAGGCCTGCAAAGCCCTGCGCGAGGAGGGTTACCGCGTCATCCTGGTGAACTCCAACCCTGCCACTATCATGACCGACCCGGACATGGCTGACGCCACGTACATCGAGCCGATCAAGTGGCAGACCGTTGCCAAGATCATCGAAAAAGAGCGTCCGGATGCACTGCTGCCAACCATGGGCGGCCAGACAGCTCTGAACTGCGCACTGGACCTGGAGCGCGAAGGCGTGCTCGAGAAGTTCGGCGTAGAAATGATCGGCGCCAACGCTGACACCATCGACAAAGCTGAAGACCGTTCGCGTTTCGACAAGGCCATGAAGTCCATCGGCCTGGATTGCCCGCGCTCCGGTATCGCCCACACCATGGAAGAGGCCAATGCGGTCCTCGAGCGACTGGGCTTCCCGTGCATCATTCGTCCGTCCTTCACCATGGGCGGCACCGGTGGCGGTATTGCTTACAACCGTGAAGAGTTCGAAGAGATCTGCACCCGTGGTCTGGACCTGTCGCCAACCAAAGAGCTGCTGATCGACGAATCCCTGATCGGCTGGAAAGAGTACGAGATGGAGGTTGTCCGCGACAAAAAAGACAACTGCATCATCGTTTGCTCGATCGAAAACTTCGACCCGATGGGCGTGCACACCGGTGACTCGATCACCGTTGCTCCGGCACAGACCCTGACGGACAAGGAATACCAGATCATGCGTAACGCCTCGTTGGCGGTACTGCGTGAGATCGGCGTTGAAACCGGCGGTTCCAACGTTCAGTTCGGTATCTGCCCGGACACCGGCCGTATGGTCGTGATCGAAATGAACCCGCGTGTATCGCGTTCGTCGGCGCTGGCATCGAAAGCCACCGGCTTCCCGATCGCTCGTATCGCTGCCAAATTGGCGATCGGTTACACCCTGGACGAGCTGCAAAACGAAATCACCGGCGGCGCTACGCCTGCGTCCTTCGAGCCGTCCATCGACTACGTTGTGACCAAGCTGCCGCGCTTCGCTTTCGAGAAGTTCGCCAAGGCTGACGCCCGTTTGACCACACAGATGAAATCTGTGGGCGAAGTCATGGCCATCGGCCGGACTTTCCAGGAATCCCTGCAAAAGGCCCTTCGCGGTCTGGAAGTAGGTGTCAGCGGTCTTGATCCAAAGCTGGACCTGAGCAACCCGGAAAGCATGGCCGTGCTCAAGCGCGAGCTGACCGTGCCGGGCGCCGAGCGTATCTGGTACGTGGCTGACGCGTTCCGCGCCGGCATGACCGTTGAAGATATCTTCGGCATGAACATGATTGACCCTTGGTTCCTGGTACAGATCGAAGATCTGATCAAGGACGAAGAAAAAATCAAGACCATGGCCCTGTCGTCGATCGATCGCGACGCCATGTACCGCTTCAAGCGCAAGGGCTTCTCCGACGCGCGTCTGGCCGTTCTGCTGGGTGTGACCGAGAAGAACCTGCGTCGCCACCGCCACAAGCTGGAAGTGTTCCCGGTCTACAAGCGCGTTGACACCTGCGCAGCCGAGTTCGCAACCGACACCGCCTACATGTACTCCACCTATGAGGAAGAGTGCGAAGCCAACCCTTCGGATCGTGACAAGATCATGATTCTGGGCGGTGGCCCGAACCGTATCGGCCAGGGTATCGAGTTTGACTATTGCTGCGTTCACGCCGCTCTGGCGCTGCGTGCCGACGGTTACGAGACCATCATGGTCAACTGCAACCCGGAAACCGTTTCCACCGACTACGACACCTCGGATCGTCTGTACTTCGAATCCGTAACCCTGGAAGACGTGCTGGAAATCGTGCGTGTCGAGAAGCCAAAAGGCGTGATTGTCCAGTACGGCGGCCAAACCCCGCTGAAACTGGCGCGTGCCCTGGAAGAAGCCGGCGTGCCGATCATCGGTACCAGCCCTGACGCGATCGACCGTGCAGAAGACCGTGAGCGCTTCCAGCAGATGGTTGAGCGCCTGAACCTGCGTCAGCCGCCTAACGCTACTGTGCGCAGCGAAGACGAAGCCATTCGTGCCGCTGGCAAGATCGGTTACCCGCTGGTTGTTCGTCCTTCCTACGTGTTGGGCGGCCGTGCGATGGAAATCGTTTACGAAGAAGACGAGCTCAAGCGCTACCTGCGTGACGCAGTGAAAGTGTCCAACGACAGCCCCGTGCTGCTGGACCACTTCCTCAACTGCGCCATCGAAATGGACGTGGATGCTGTCTGCGACGGTACTGATGTAGTGATCGGCGCAATCATGCAGCACATCGAACAGGCTGGCGTTCACTCCGGTGACTCCGCTTGCTCGCTGCCGCCGTACTCGCTGCCGCTGCACATCCAGGACGAGATGCGCGAGCAGGTCAAGAAAATGGCTCTGGAGTTGGGCGTTGTCGGCCTGATGAACGTGCAATTGGCTCTGCAGGGCGAAGATATCTACGTGATCGAAGTGAACCCGCGTGCATCGCGTACCGTTCCTTTCGTCTCCAAGTGCATCGGTGTTTCCCTGGCGATGATCGCAGCTCGCGTAATGGCCGGTAAAACCCTGAAGGAAATCGGTTTCACCAAAGAAATCATTCCTAACTTCTACAGCGTGAAAGAGGCGGTCTTCCCGTTCGCCAAATTCCCGGGTGTTGACCCGATTCTCGGCCCTGAGATGAAGTCCACCGGTGAAGTGATGGGTGTGGGCGATACCTTCGGCGAAGCGTTTGCCAAGGCCCAGATGGGTGCAAGCGAAGTGCTGCCGACTGGCGGTACTGCTTTCATCAGCGTGCGCGACGACGACAAGCCGCTGGTTGCCGGCGTTGCCCGCGACCTGATCAACCTGGGCTTTGAAATCGTTTCGACCGTTGGCACTGCCAAGTTCATCGAAGCAGCAGGCTTGAAAGTACGTCGTGTGAACAAGGTGACCGAAGGTCGTCCGCACGTTGTCGACATGATCAAGAACGACGAAGTAACCTTGATCATCAACACTACCGAAGGACGTCAGTCGATTGCTGACTCCTATTCCATTCGCCGCAACGCGCTGCAGCACAAGATCTACTGCACCACGACTATTGCTGCTGGCGAAGCGATCTGTGAAGCGCTTAAATTCGGTCCTGAAAAAACCGTACGTCGCTTGCAGGATCTACACGCAGGATTAAAGGCATGATCAAGTACCCAATGACGGTCCAGGGCGCCAAAGCCCTGGAAGAAGAACACGCACATCTGACCAAGGTTGTTCGTCCCAAGCTGAGCCAGGATATCGGCACGGCGCGTGAGCTGGGCGACCTTAAAGAAAACGCTGAATACCATGCTGCCCGTGAGCAGCAGGGTATGGTTGAGGCGCGTATCCGTGACATCGAAGGCCGCATGCAGAACGCGGTGATCATCGATGTAACGACTATTCCTCACACCGGTAAAGTGATTTTCGGTACCACGGTCGAGATCGCCAACGTTGAAACTGACGAAAGCGTGACCTACCAGATCGTTGGTGAAGATGAGGCTGACTTCAAGCTCGGAAAGATCTCCGTTGGTTCGCCACTTGCCCGTGCCTTGATTGCCAAGGAAGAGGGTGATGTGGTGGCGGTGAAAACACCGGGCGGCGTCATTGAGTACGAAATTGTCAAAGTAAGTCACATCTAAGAAGAGCGCCCGCCGTGTGCGGGCGCACTTTTTTGGCGGTCGGCCCGGGTGTTCCGGGTTGGCGGCCTGTGGTTGTTGCACACAGAATTGTTTGCCGGTGCTGGCCGCAATGCGGTTGGCAGCGAAGCTGTTGAAGTGGCATGGAGCAAGTGGGGAAGTAGTGCGTTGGGCGTCTCTGGCTGCCTGATGCGTTGCGCGGGCAGTGCTTGCATGACTCTCGGGCTTTGGCCCTGGAAGAGTTTCAGGGCGCGCCAGGCGCACCCTTGACCCTTGTCTACATCACTTGAAACGGTGGATGTTCGACAGTTGCTTGTTTACATTGACGTTCTTGCGGTACAGAAGCGCCATTTTGCCGATAACCTGTACCAGTTCCGCTTTGCCGGCCTTGCACAGTTCTGCAATGGCCTCCAGGCGGGATTCGCGATCCAGAATGTTGACTTTGATTTTAATCAGCTCGTGATCGCCCAATGCGCGTTCGAGTTCGGCTAAAACACCTTCAGTCAAACCATTGTCAGCCACAGTCAAAACTGGTTTCAGATGGTGGCCAATGGATTTGTACTGTTTCTTCTGCTCTTGAGTGAGCGGCATAATCTGACCCCTGTGTCTGATCTTGTAAAAAGCGGCGGCCAGTTTACCCGAGCGAGTCCCAGACCGCCCAGTTAATCACGACCCGTTTAAAATTTTTGAGGTGGCCCGTGGCCCGTTCCAAGACTAGCCTTAACTGGCTGAAAGAACATTTCAACGACCCGTACGTCAAAATGGCGCAAAAAGACGGGTATCGCTCCCGTGCCAGCTACAAATTGCTGGAGATCCAGGAGCGCGACAAGCTGATTCGTCCCGGTATGACCGTTATCGACCTGGGTGCAGCCCCGGGTGGCTGGTCGCAGGTGACCAGTCGTCTGATCGGTGGTCAGGGGCGTTTGATTGCTTCCGACATCCTGGACATGGACAGCATCCCTGATGTGACCTTCATCAAGGGCGACTTTACCGAGGACGCCGTGCTTGCTCAGATCCTCGAGGCCGTCGGAAATACACAAGTAGACCTTGTGATTTCAGATATGGCCCCCAATATGAGTGGATTGGCAGCTGTCGACATGCCGCGGGCGATGTTTCTGTGCGAATTGGCACTGGATCTTGCCGGTCGCGTCCTGCGTCCAGGTGGTGATTTTCTGATTAAGGTTTTCCAGGGGGAAGGCTTCGATCAGTACCACAAGGACATTCGCAAGCTGTTTGACAAGGTACAGATGCGCAAGCCGTCCTCGTCGCGAGACAGGTCCCGCGAGCAGTATTTGCTGGGGCGCGGCTTCCGCGGTGTTGAAGGTTCGGCCAGTGATGAACGTCTGTAACAAGGGCGATAGATTTTTTTGAATCGCTTTACAGATCTGGCATAACGAATATTGTGTAGGCAAAGTTTCACAAAGGGTTACAGACGGAGCCTGCAAGGGTTGTAGGCAATGTAGTAAGTTATGCCGGTGAATATCATGCGAAGCACGCTTCAGTAGCGGGGCTTGTGCTTCAGAGGGTAGCTAATTGAACGATATGGCAAAGAATCTGATCCTGTGGTTGATCATCGCCGCTGTCCTGGTGACAGTGATGAACAACTTCTCCAGTCCAAACGAGCCACAAACCCTCAACTATTCCGACTTCATCCAGCAAGTTAAGGATGGCAAGGTCGAGCGCGTTGCCGTGGATGGCTACGTGATTACCGGCAAACGCAGCGATGGCGATACCTTCAAAACCATCCGTCCGGCGATTCAGGACAACGGTTTGATCGGCGACCTGGTGGATAACCACGTCACCGTTGAAGGCAAATTGCCTGAGCAACAAAGCATCTGGACCCAGTTGCTGGTTGCGAGCTTCCCGATCCTGGTGATTATTGCGGTCTTCATGTTCATGATGCGCCAGATGCAGGGCGGTGCCGGCGGTAAAGGCGGCCCGATGAGCTTTGGCAAGAGCAAGGCGCGGCTGCTGTCGGAAGACCAGGTCAAGACGACCCTGGCTGACGTGGCAGGTTGCGATGAAGCTAAGGAAGAAGTGGGCGAGCTGGTTGAGTTCCTGCGCGATCCGGGCAAGTTCCAGCGTCTGGGCGGGCGTATCCCTCGCGGCGTACTGATGGTGGGTCCGCCAGGTACGGGTAAAACCCTGATCGCCAAGGCGATTGCGGGTGAGGCCAAGGTACCGTTCTTCACTATTTCCGGTTCCGACTTTGTTGAAATGTTCGTGGGCGTTGGTGCAAGCCGTGTTCGTGACATGTTTGAGCAGGCCAAGAAGCACGCGCCTTGCATCATCTTTATCGATGAGATCGACGCTGTCGGCCGTCACCGTGGTAACGGTATGGGCGGCGGTCATGACGAGCGCGAGCAGACCCTTAACCAGTTGCTGGTTGAGATGGACGGCTTTGAGATGAATGACGGCATCATCGTGATTGCCGCCACCAACCGTCCTGACGTGCTTGACCCTGCGCTGCTGCGTCCAGGTCGCTTTGACCGTCAGGTGGTGGTTGGCTTGCCGGACATCCGTGGTCGCGAGCAGATTCTCAAAGTACACATGCGTAAAGTGCCAATGGGCGACGACGTCCAGCCGGCTGTTATTGCACGTGGTACCCCGGGCTTCTCGGGTGCCGACCTGGCCAACCTGGTCAACGAAGCTTCCCTGTTCGCGGCGCGTACCGGCAAGCGTGTTGTTGAAATGAAAGAGTTCGAGCTGGCCAAGGACAAGATCATGATGGGCGCCGAGCGCAAATCGATGGTCATGTCCGATAAAGAAAAGCGCAACACGGCCTATCACGAAGCGGGTCACGCTATCGTTGGTCGCGTAGTGCCTGAGCATGATCCGGTCTACAAGGTGTCGATCATTCCTCGTGGCCGCGCCCTGGGCGTGACCATGTTCCTGCCGGAAGAAGATCGCTACAGCTTGTCCAAGCGTGCGCTGATCAGCCAGATCTGCTCGCTGTATGGCGGCCGTATCGCTGAAGAGATGACCTTGGGCTTTGACGGTGTGACCACCGGCGCTTCCAACGACATCATGCGAGCCAGCCAGATTGCCCGCAACATGGTGACCAAGTGGGGCTTGTCCGAGAAGCTCGGCCCGCTGATGTATGCCGAAGACGAAGAGTCCTATCTGGGTCGTGGCGGTGGTCAGTCTGCAAACGTGTCGGGCGAGACAGCCAAGCTGATCGACTCGGAAGTGCGCAGCATCATTGATCAGTGCTACAACACGGCCAAGCAGATCCTGACCGAAAATCGCGACAAGCTGGATGCAATGGCTGACGCGTTGATGAAGTACGAAACGATCGATGCCGATCAGATCGACGACATCATGGCGGGTCGTCCGCCACGTGAGCCGCGTGACTGGGAAGATGGCAACTCGGGTACCCCGACTGCCCCTACGCTGGATAAAACCGAGCGCCCGGAAACACCTATCGGCGGCCCTGCTGCTGATCAATAAGGCTTGAAATGACTTCTGTTCAGTCCTCAACCCGGTTGCCTTGCGGCAACCGGGTTCTTGATTTGGCCCATACGCATGTTATGGGCATCCTCAATGTCACCCCTGATTCCTTTTCCGATGGCGGCCGCTTTGCTGCCCTGGATGCAGCTCTGCGCCATGCAGAGGCGATGGTGCAGGCGGGTGCAACCCTGATTGATGTTGGCGGTGAGTCAACGCGCCCCGGAGCTCCTGTGGTATTGCCGCAGGAAGAGCTCGACCGGGTTGCTCCTGTTGTCGAGCGAATTGCCCGGGAACTGGATGTGATTATTTCGGTCGATACATCCGCGCCAATCGTCATGACCGAGGTTGCGCGCCTGGGAGCAGGGCTGATCAATGATGTGCGCTCGCTGCGCCGTGAAGGGGCCTTGCAGGCCGCTGCGGCGACAGGCTTGCCGGTATGCCTGATGCATATGCTCGGTGAGCCTGGAGACATGCAGGACAACCCGCATTACGAAGACCTGGTGGGCGAGGTGTCGACGTTTCTCGCTGACAGCATGGCGCGTTGCGCTGCTGCTGGCATTGGGGCCGAACGCATCGTGCTCGATCCGGGCTTTGGTTTTGCCAAGACATTGCAGCACAATTTGAGCCTGTTCAAGCATATGGAGGCCTTGCATGCGCTGGGTCGGCCTTTGCTGGTGGGCGTGTCACGTAAAAGCATGGTCGGGCAGACACTGAACCGGCCAGTTGCAGGGCGTCTCTATGGCAGTCTGGCGCTTGCAGCATTGGCGATGACCAAGGGTGCGCGCATTCTGCGCGTCCATGATGTTGCCGAAACAGTTGATGTGGTACGGATGATCGCAGCGGTAGATTCCGCCGACTAAGAATGATGGAGCACTTATGACAAAGAAGTATTTTGGCACCGACGGTATTCGTGGTCGGGTCGGCGTTTATCCGATTACCCCTGACTTTATGCTCAAGTTGGGTTGGGCAGCGGGCATGGCGTTTCGCAGCAAGGGCGCTTGCCGGATCCTGGTAGGCAAGGACACCCGCATCTCGGGTTACATGTTTGAGTCGGCTCTTGAAGCGGGCTTGTCGGCTGCCGGGGCTGATGTGATGTTGCTGGGGCCTATGCCGACACCGGCCATTGCCTACCTGACACGTACCTTCCATGCGGAAGCGGGTATCGTGATCAGCGCTTCGCACAATCCCCACGACGATAATGGCATCAAGTTCTTTTCCGGCGAGGGCACCAAGCTGCCTGACGACGTTGAACTGATGATCGAAGAGTTGCTGGATGCGCCGATGACCGTTGTCGATTCCGACAAGCTCGGCAAGGTCTCGCGGATCAATGATGCGCCGGGCCGTTATATCGAATTCTGTAAAAGCAGCGTGCCAAGCAGCACCAAATTCAGCGGTATGAAGATTGTTCTCGATTGCGCCCACGGTGCTACCTACAAGGTTGCGCCAAGTGTTTTCAAGGAGCTGGGTGCTCAAGTCGTTGTTCTGTCGGCGCAGCCTGATGGCCTGAACATCAACGAAAACTGCGGTTCGACCCATATGGGTCAGTTGCAGGCTGCCGTGGTGGCTGAAGGTGCGGACCTGGGTATTGCTTTTGATGGCGACGGCGATCGCGTGTTGATGGTTGACCATACCGGTGCCGTGGTCGATGGCGATGAGCTGTTGTTTATCATTGCCCGTGACCTGCACGAGCGTGGCAAATTGCAGGGTGGCGTTGTCGGTACGCTGATGAGCAACCTTGGCCTTGAGCTGGCATTGGCTGACCTGGGTATCGAGTTCGTACGCGCCAATGTGGGCGACCGTTACGTTATCGCGGCCCTGCAAGAGCGTAACTGGCTGGTAGGTGGCGAGAACTCCGGGCATATCGTGTGCTTCCACCACACCACCACCGGCGATGCGATCATTGCGGCGCTGCAGGTGTTGTTGTCCTTGCGTCGTCGCGATGAAAGCCTGGCCCAGTCGCGTCAGGCGCTGCGCAAGTGCCCGCAAGTGTTACTGAATGTTCGTTTTGCCGGTGGCGTCGACCCTGTCGAGCACCCGGCGGTGAAGGAGGCGTGCGCGCGAGTGACGGCTGCCATGAATGGCCGTGGTCGTGTGTTGTTGCGCAAGTCCGGAACAGAGCCTTTGGTGCGCGTGATGGTCGAAGGCGATGACGAAAACATGGTTCGCGGCTACGCCGAAGAGCTGGCAAAACTGGTAAGTGAAGTTTGTGCCTGATTCGGCTTGCCAGCTTTGATTTGGTTGGGTAACATCTGCGCCCACTTTGACCGACGAGGTAAAGCATGCGTCGCACTATGGTAGCTGGTAACTGGAAGATGCACGGTACCCGCGCCAGCGTCGCTGAGCTGATCGACGGTCTGCGTGGTCTGGTCCTGCCAAACGATGTTGATGTTGCAGTTTTTCCGCCTCAGCTGTTTATTGATCGTGTTATCAATGGCTTGCAAGGCGCAGCGATTTCGGTCGGTGCTCAGGATGCTGCAGTGGAGTCGGGGCAGGGCGCGCTGACTGGCGAGATTTCCTCTAGTCAGTTGGCCGACGCAGGTTGCAAGCTGGTGCTTGTGGGGCACTCCGAACGCCGCCTGATACTGGGTGAGCAGGACGAGGCACTCAATCGCAAGTTTGCAGCGGCCCAAGCCTCAGGCTTGACGCCAGTGTTGTGCATAGGGGAAACCCTGGAGCAGCGCGAAGCGGGGCAAACGCTGGAAGTGGTAGAGCGTCAGCTGAATGCCGTGATTGACGAGTTTGGTATTGATGCTTTTGTAAATGCCGTGATTGCATACGAGCCGGTCTGGGCCATTGGCACCGGGCTGACCGCATCACCACAGCAAGCGCAAGATGTGCATGCGGCCATTCGCGCACAGCTGGCGCAAAAGAATTCTGAAGTGGCACAAGGTGTGCGGCTTCTATACGGCGGCAGCGTGAAGGCGGCCAATGCGGTCGAACTGTTCAGCATGCCGGATATCGATGGGGGACTCATTGGCGGGGCTTCCCTGAATGCAGATGAGTTCGGTGCGATCATTCGTGCCGCAGGAAACTGAAAATGCTGGATAACGTCGTAACTGTGTTTCATCTGTTGACAGCATTGGGTGTAATTGCCCTGGTTTTGCTGCAACAGGGCAAGGGAGCGGATGCTGGAGCATCTTTCGGCGCAGGTGCATCAAATACTGTGTTCGGAAGCCAAGGTTCCTCTACCTTTCTTAGTAAGTTTACTGCTATACTTGCCGCAGGTTTTTTCATAACCAGCTTGGGGTTAGGTTACTTTGCTAAAGAGAAGGCTGAACAGCTGACTCAAGTAGGTTTGCCAAATCCAGCGGTGTTGGAAGTTCCAGTGCAAAAGCCGGCTTCAGATGATGTTCCGGTGCTTCAAGAGCAAAAGTCGGCAACTCCTGCGACTGACGTACCTCCAGCTCAAGAGCAAAAGTAAAACGGGTTTCATGATGTAAACGTTGTATTGCCGAGGTGGTGGAATTGGTAGACACGCAACCTTGAGGTGGTTGTGCCCATAGGGTGTAGGGGTTCGAGTCCCCTTCTCGGTACCAATTATCAAGAATGCCCGCAGTAGCGGGCTTTCTTGTATGTGGAAGGTTGGATTGACCCGTCACGGGATCAACCGTATACTTCCGCTCCAGCTTTGTCGCGGGATGGAGCAGTCTGGTAGCTCGTCGGGCTCATAACCCGAAGGTCGTCGGTTCAAATCCGGCTCCCGCAACCAGTTTCAGCGGAGCCCCTTTTCAGGGGCTTTTTGTTAGCTGGACACTTTATAGCGTCGGTATTCAACGACGTTTCAGAGATGGGCGCTTCGCCCATTTTTTCATTTTGCACAGCATGCACAAACATGCACTAGGGGGTTCAGGTGTCGAGCAAGCTAGAACAGTTGCAGGACTTGTTGGCCCCGGTGGTCGTGGCCCTTGGCTATGAATGCTGGGGTATTGAATTTTCGGCTCAAGGCCGCCATTCAATGTTGCGTGTGTATATCGACAAGGAAGGCGGCGTACTGGTGGATGACTGCGCTATCGTGAGTCGTCAGATCAGCGGCGTTCTGGATGTCGAAGATCCTATCGCTGTTGAATACACCCTTGAAGTTTCTTCTCCTGGCATGGAACGCCCGCTGTTCACCCTTGAACAGTTTGCCCAATTTGTCGGTGAGCAAGTGAAGATCAAGCTGCGCTCGCCTTTTGAAGGGCGACGCAACTTTCAGGGCCTTCTGCGCGGCGTAGAAGAGCAGGACATCGTGGTGCAGGTTGAAGACCATGAGTTCCTGTTGCCGATCGATATGATCGACAAGGCCAACATTATTCCCAGTTTTGACTGAGACGCGGATCCCGCGGATCCAATGGCTTGCGAAAGGCGAGGCGTACGATGAGCAAAGAAGTACTGCTGGTTGTTGAGTCGGTGTCCAATGAAAAGGGCGTACCGGCAAACGTTATTTTTGAAGCGCTGGAGCTGGCTCTGGCCACCGCTACTAAAAAGCGTTTTGAAGACGAAGTCGAACTGCGTGTGGAAATCAATCGCCACACCGGTAACTATGAGACTTTCCGTCGCTGGACTGTGGTCGAAGACGAAGATCTGGATGATCCAGCATACGAGTTGGCTGTAGACCAGGCCCAGGCGAAACAGCCAGGCGCGAAAGCCGGCGATATTATCGAAGAGAAAATCGATTCTATCGAATTCGGTCGAATTGCTGCACAGACGGCCAAACAGGTCATCGTGCAAAAAGTTCGCGAAGCCGAGCGTGCTCAAGTAGTCGATGCCTATCGTGAGCGTCTGGGCGAAATCATTTCCGGCACCGTTAAAAAGGTGACCCGCGACAATGTGATCGTTGACCTGGGTAACAACGCTGAAGCGTTGCTGGCCCGTGAAGACATCATTTCGCGTGAGACTTTCCGTGTTGGCGTACGCCTTCGCGCATTGCTCAAGGAAATCCGCACTGAAAACCGCGGTCCTCAGCTGATCCTGTCGCGTACAGCGCCAGAGATGCTGATCGAGTTGTTCCGCATTGAAGTGCCAGAAATCTCCGAAGGCCTGATCGAAGTGATGGCGGCCTCCCGCGATCCTGGATCACGCGCTAAAATAGCCGTTCGCTCGAAAGACAAACGCATTGATCCGCAAGGTGCCTGCATTGGTATGCGCGGTTCGCGTGTCCAGGCAGTGTCCGGCGAATTGGGCGGAGAGCGAGTGGATATCGTCCTTTGGGATGACAACCCGGCGCAGTTCGTGATCAACGCAATGTCGCCAGCAGAAGTGGCGGCTATTATCGTCGACGAAGATGCCCATGCAATGGACATCGCCGTTGGCGCAGACAATCTGGCCCAGGCGATTGGTCGCGGCGGTCAGAACGTACGTCTGGCCAGCCAGTTGACCGGCTGGACCCTGAACGTGATGACCGAATCGGACATCCAGGCCAAGCAGCAAGCAGAAACCGGCGATATCCTGCGCAACTTCATCGAAGAGCTGGAAGTTGATGAAGACCTGGCGCAGGTACTGGTTGATGAAGGCTTTACTAGCCTGGAAGAGATTGCCTACGTACCGGTGGAGGAAATGCTCAACATCGATGGCTTTGACGAAGATACCGTCAACGAGCTTCGCGCTCGCGCCAAGGATCGACTGTTGACTAAAGCCATCGCTACTGAGGAAAAGCTGGCAGACGCCCATCCGGCCGAAGACCTGCTCTCGCTTGAGGGTATGGACAAGGATTTGGCGATGGAACTGGCGGTGCGCGGCGTAATTACCCGCGAAGACCTGGCCGAGCAGTCTATTGACGACCTGCTCGACATCGACGGCATTGACGATGATCGTGCCGGCAAGTTGATCATGGCCGCCCGAGCCCATTGGTTCGAGTAATTAGGCGCGGCCTGAGGAGAGAAATGCATGACGCAAGTCACGGTGAAACAACTGGCCGATGAGGTCAAAACACCGGTTGAGCGCCTGTTGCAGCAGATGCGTGAGGCAGGTCTGCCGCACAACGCCGCCGAGCAGAATGTAACCGATAGTGAGAAGCAGGCTCTGCTGACTCACCTTAAAAGCAGCCACAAGGCTAAAGTGGAAGAACCGCGCAAGATCACTTTGCAGCGTAAAACCACCAGTACCCTGCGTGTAGCTGGCAGCAAAAGCATCAGCGTTGAAGTACGCAAGAAGAAAGTCTTCGTACAGCAAAGCCCGGAAGAAATCGAAGCCGAGCGCAAACGTGAGATGGATGAACGTCGTGCAGTAGAAAATGCCGCACGTCAAAAGGCTGAAGAAGAGTCCAAGCGTCGCGCCGAAGAAGAAGCGCGCCGCCAGCCTGCATCTGCTCCTGTTGCAGCACCGGCTCCGGCCGCTGCAGCGCCTGCACCTGTGCAAGCCGCAGCGCCAGCACCGGCTCCAGCCGCTGATGCACGCAAGCGTGACGAACAGCGTCGCCCGGACAAACCACGCGCAGACGATAACAATCGTCGCGGCAGTGGTGACGGCGATCGCAAAAACGCTCCGCATCGTGCCTCGGTTAAAGAAAAAGCACCGACTCCACGTGTTGCTCCGCGCACTTCCGACGAAGAAAGCGACAGCTTCCGTCGCGGTGGTCGTGGCAAGGGCAAGCTGAAGAAGCGCAACGCTCACGGCTTCCAGAGCCCAACCGGCCCTGTAGTTCGTGACGTGCAGATTGGCGAGACCATCACTGTCGGCGATTTGGCCGCACAGATGTCGGTCAAGGCTGCCGAAGTCATCAAGTTCATGTTCAAGCTGGGTACTCCAGCAACCATCAACCAGGTACTGGATCAGGAAACTGCCCAACTGGTTGCTGAAGAACTGGGCCACAAAGTGACTCTGGTCAGCGACAACGCCCTGGAAGATTCCCTGGCCGAGTCCCTGAAGTTCGAAGGCGAGTCGTTCTCCCGTGCACCGGTTGTGACCGTAATGGGCCACGTTGACCACGGTAAAACGTCCCTGCTCGACTACATCCGTCGTGCCAAGGTAGCGGCTGGCGAAGCCGGTGGTATTACCCAGCACATCGGTGCGTACCACGTTGAAACCGAACGCGGCATGGTCACGTTCCTCGATACCCCGGGTCACGCTGCGTTTACCGCAATGCGTGCTCGTGGTGCCAAGGCGACTGACATCGTGATTCTGGTTGTGGCTGCAGACGACGGCGTAATGCCGCAGACCATCGAAGCCGTTCAGCATGCGAAAGCCGCTGGCGTGCCTCTGGTTGTTGCAGTGAACAAGATCGACAAGCCAGGTGCTGACCTCGATCGCATTCGTAGCGAACTGTCCGTTCACGGCGTGACGTCGGAAGAGTGGGGTGGTGACACTCCGTTTGTTTCGGTCTCGGCGAAAATGGGTACCGGCGTTGACGAATTGCTCGAAGCCGTACTGCTGCAAGCTGAAGTTCTGGAACTCAAGGCAACTCCATCGGCTCCTGGCCGTGGCGTAGTGGTTGAGTCCCGTCTGGACAAAGGCCGCGGTCCTGTTGCTACCGTTCTGGTTCAAGACGGTACCCTGCGCCAAGGCGACATGGTACTGGTCGGTTCCAACTACGGCCGCATCCGCGCCATGCTCGACGAGAACGGCAAGCCTATCAAGGAAGCCGGTCCATCCATCCCTGTCGAGATTCTCGGCCTGGACGGTACGCCAGATGCTGGCGACGAGATGAGCGTAATGACCGACGAGAAGAAGGCACGTGAAGTTGCCCTGTTCCGTCAAGGCAAGTTCCGCGAAGTGAAACTGGCGCGTGCTCACGCAGGCAAGCTGGAAAACATCTTCGAGAACATGGGCCAGGAAGAGAAGAAGACGCTTAACATCGTCCTCAAATCTGACGTCCGTGGTTCGTTGGAAGCTCTGCAGGGCGCTCTGAGCGGCCTGGGTAACGACGAAGTGCAAGTGCGCGTAGTGGGCGGCGGTGTCGGTGGTATCACCGAGAGCGACGCTAACCTGGCACTGGCCTCCAACGCTGTACTGTTTGGCTTCAACGTGCGTGCCGATGCCGGCGCTCGCAAGATTGTCGAGCAGGAAGGCCTGGACATGCGTTACTACAACGTCATCTACGACATCATCGAAGACGTCAAGAAAGCCCTTACCGGCATGCTTGGCAGCGACGTTCGGGAGAACATCCTGGGTATTGCTGAAGTCCGTGACGTGTTCCGTTCGCCTAAGTTCGGCGCGGTTGCAGGTTGCATGGTGCTGGAAGGTGTTGTTCACCGTAACCGTCCAATCCGCGTACTGCGTGAAGACATCGTTATCTACGAAGGCGAGCTGGAATCCCTGCGTCGCTTCAAAGATGACATGTCCGAAGTGCGTGCAGGCATGGAATGCGGTATCGGCGTCAAGAGCTACAACGACGTTAAAGTCGGTGACAAGATCGAAGTGTTCGAGAAGGTCCAGGTTGCTCGCAGCCTCTAACTCGCGAGCCTCAAGAGCGAGGACGAGCCCGCGCATGCAAATGCGCAGCGCTCGGCCTGGACTCTAAACGCAACGCCCGGTCCGGCTTCTGTCGTGCCGGGCGTTTGCCGCTTTCAGACCGCATGGGTTTCCCATGGGTGAGTAACAGGTAACAAGACATGGCAAAAGAATATAGCCGTACCCAACGTATTGGCGATCAGATGCAGCGCGAGCTGGCACAGCTGATCCGTCGTGAAGTCAAAGACCCGCGCGTGGGCCTGGTCACCATTACTGCTGTTGAAGTCAGCCGTGACGTCGGTCACGCCAAGATCTTCATCACCGTGATGGGTCAGGACAGCGCTGAAGATATCGCCCAGAGCATCAAGGTGCTGAACTCGGCAGCGGGTTTCCTGCGCATGCAACTGGCGCGTGAAATGAAGCTGCGCAGCGTTCCGCAGTTGCACTTCCACTACGATGAAAGCGTCGTGCGTGGTGCTCATCTGTCCGCCTTGATCGAGCGTGCAGTGGCTGAAGACAATCAGCACCCTGAAACCACTGCTCCCGAAGACACCAAGGAGTAACCGGTGGCTCAGGTCAAGCGTATCCGTCGTAACGTCAGCGGCATCATCCTGCTGGACAAGCCACTTGGGTTTACTTCCAATGCGGCCCTGCAGAAAGTTCGCTGGCTGCTCAATGCCGAGAAGGCAGGGCACACCGGTAGCCTCGATCCATTGGCCAGCGGTGTATTGCCGCTGTGCTTTGGCGAAGCCACCAAGTTTTCGCAATACCTGCTCGATTCCGACAAGGGTTATGAAACCCTGATGCAATTGGGCAAGACCACGACCACGGCAGACGCTGAAGGCGAGGTTTTGCAGACTCGCCCGGTGACCGTTGGTCGCGCCGATATTGAAGCTGTTTTACCCAATTTTCGTGGGCAAATCAGCCAGATACCGCCGATGTACTCTGCGCTCAAACGTGACGGACAGCCGCTTTACAAGCTGGCCCGTGCAGGCGAAGTGGTGGAGCGTGAACCGCGTTCTGTTACTATTACCCGCCTCGAATTACTGGCCAGCGAAGGCGACACTGCGCGCCTGGCCGTCGACTGCACCAAAGGCACCTATATCCGTACCCTTGTGGAAGATATCGGTGAGCAATTGGGGTGCGGGGCATACGTTGCAGAACTGCGTCGTACCCACGCCGGACCTTTCAGCCTGGCCCAGACGGTTACCCTGGAAGAGCTGGAGGCGGTGCATGCCGAAGGCGGCAATGAAGCGGTTGATCGCTTCCTGATGCCATCGGACAGCGGTTTGCTCGACTGGCCATTGCTGCACTTCTCGGAAGCCAGCTCGTTTTATTGGCTCAATGGCCAACCGGTGCGTGCTCCGGATGCTCCGAAGTTCGGTATGGTGCGGGTACAGGATCACAACGGTCGCTTTATCGGTATCGGTGAAGTGAGCGAAGACGGGCGTATTGCGCCGCGTCGACTGATTCGGTCGGAATGACCGGAACCAGGCTGCATCGGGTGTAGTATTACCGGCGCAGACTGGAATGAGGGTGGCTGTTATTAGGCACGGTCACATCTCACATTTAAATACGAGGATTTGTCCTCGGCCTATTGGATCTGTCTTGTTCGCAAGCAGGCCCTAATTGAAAGGAAAGCCAAATGGCACTTACAGTTGAACACAAAGCAGAAATCGTAAAAGACTACCAGCAAGCTCCAGGTGATACAGGTTCTCCAGAAGTGCAGGTTGCACTGCTGACCTTTAACATCAACACGCTGCAAGGTCACTTCAAAGCTAACAGCAAAGATCACCACTCCCGTCGTGGTCTGATCCGCATGGTAAACCAGCGTCGCAAGCTGCTGGACTACCTGAAAGGCAAGAACGTTGAGCGTTACAAAGCGCTGATCGCTCGCCTGGGTCTGCGTCGCTAATAGCGATGTTGCTAGAGGCTGGTTGTCTGTCGTGTGTCTGCGGGTTTCCCGCAGTCTCATGGCAGGCTTCCAGCCTCAAGTTTTATCTGGACTACCCGGATTCTTACGAAAGCTTGCCTATAGGGCTGTTTTCGTAAGCATCTTGAGTCGGGCCAACACCCGATGTTGCATATGACTTTCGCAAGAAACCCGTTCCCCAAGAGCCACAAAGAAGGTAGGACACCGTGAACCCGGTTATCAAAAAATTTCAGTTCGGTCAGTCGACCGTTACTCTCGAGACTGGCCGTATCGCCCGTCAGGCTTCCGGCGCAGTATTGGTCACCGTTGACGACGACGTCAGCGTGTTGGTGACTGTGGTCGGTTCCAAGCAAGCGGATCCAGGCAAGGGTTTCTTCCCTCTGTCGGTTCA
This sequence comes from Pseudomonas bubulae, assembly GCF_900618535.1. Classification (GTDB taxonomy): domain Bacteria; phylum Pseudomonadota; class Gammaproteobacteria; order Pseudomonadales; family Pseudomonadaceae; genus Aquipseudomonas; species Aquipseudomonas bubulae. Next base: position 176,543 of record NZ_UYJA01000007.1, read on the forward strand.
CTACCAGGAAAAAACCTACGCCGCGGGTAAAATCCCAGGCGGTTTCTTCAAGCGTGAAGGTCGCCCTTCCGAGAAAGAAACCCTGACGTCGCGTCTGATCGACCGTCCGATCCGTCCGCTGTTCCCAGAAGGTTTCATGAACGAAGTGCAGGTTGTCTGCACCGTTCTGTCCACCAGCAAGAAAACCGATCCGGACGTCGCTGCGATGATCGGTACTTCGGCTGCCCTGGCCATTTCCGGCATCCCTTTTGATGGTCCGATCGGCGCTGCCCGCGTTGCTTACCACGAAAGCACCGGTTACCTGCTGAACCCGACTTACGAGCAACTGGCCGCTTCGAGCCTGGACATGGTTGTTGCCGGTACTTCGGAAGCCGTATTGATGGTTGAATCGGAAGCCAAAGAGCTGACCGAAGACCAGATGCTGGGCGCCGTATTGTTCGCCCACGACGAATTCCAGGTGGTTATCCAGGCTGTCAAAGAGCTGGCTGCCGAAGCTGCCAAGCCAACTTGGGACTGGGCTGCTGCCCCGGAAGCGACCGCACTGCTGGGCGCTATTCGTGCCGAGTTCGGCGAGGCGATCTCCCAGGCTTACACCATCACCGTCAAGGCAGACCGTTACGCGCGTCTGGGCGAGTTGAAGGATCAGGTTGTTGCCAAGCTGTCCGGTGAAGAAGGCCAGCCTTCTGCCAGCGAAGTTAAAGCTGCATTCGGCGAAATCGAATACCGCACCGTTCGCGAAAACATCGTTAACGGCAAGCCGCGTATCGATGGTCGTGACACCAAGACTGTTCGCCCTCTGAACATCGAAGTTGGCGTTCTGCCGAAGACCCACGGTTCGGCCCTGTTCACCCGTGGTGAAACTCAGGCGCTGGTTGTTGCAACTCTGGGTACTGCCCGTGACGCGCAACTGCTGGACACCCTGGAAGGCGAGAAAAAAGACCCGTTCATGCTGCACTACAACTTCCCTCCGTTCTCGGTAGGTGAGTGTGGTCGCATGGGTGGTGCTGGTCGTCGCGAAATCGGTCACGGCCGTCTGGCCCGTCGTTCGGTTCAAGCCATGCTGCCTGCTGCCGACGTGTTCCCGTACACCATCCGTGTTGTATCGGAAATCACCGAATCCAACGGTTCCAGCTCGATGGCATCGGTTTGCGGTGCTTCCCTGGCACTGATGGATGCCGGTGTGCCGATGAAGGCGCCGGTTGCCGGTATCGCCATGGGTCTGGTTAAAGAAGGCGAGAAGTTCGCTGTTCTGACCGACATCCTGGGTGACGAAGACCACCTGGGCGACATGGACTTCAAGGTAGCCGGTACCGCCAAAGGTGTTACCGCGCTGCAGATGGACATCAAGATCAAGGGCATCACCGAAGAAATCATGGAGATCGCTCTGGGCCAGGCCCTGGACGCTCGCCTGAACATCTTGGGCCAGATGAACCAGATCATTGCCGTATCGCGCAACGAACTGTCGGCCAACGCTCCGACCATGATCGCGATGAAAATCGACACCGACAAAATCCGTGACGTTATCGGTAAAGGCGGCGCGACGATCCGTGCAATCTGTGAAGAAACCAAGGCTTCGATCGATATCGAAGACGACGGTTCGATCAAGATCTTCGGCGAGTCCAAGGAAGCAGCAGAAGCCGCGCGTCAGCGCGTTCTGGGCATCACCGCTGAAGCCGAGATCGGCAAGATCTACGTGGGCAAGGTTGAGCGTATCGTCGACTTCGGCGCATTCGTAAACATCCTGCCGGGCAAAGACGGCCTGGTTCACATCTCCATGCTGAGCGATGCTCGCGTTGAGAAAGTGACTGACATTCTGAAAGAAGGTCAGGAAGTGGAAGTACTGGTACTGGACGTGGACAACCGCGGCCGTATCAAGCTGTCCATCAAGGACGTCGCTGCTGCCAAGGCTTCGGAAGCTTAATCGCTCTCGACACCTGCTTTGAAAAAGGACCCTTCGGGGTCCTTTTTTTATGCCTGGAGCAAAGTCAGCACCTTAGGGCCATAGGCCACGAGTCGAAAGCCGCAACTTGCATGCAGAATTAACCGGCGCCATGCATTTTGCACGACGGGGCAATTTTGGCTATTTTGTAAGCTCTTGATTTATATAGGTTTATTTCTTTTTAAAAGTTGGCACGCGGCCTGCAATAGTACTGATAACCCTGCTGCTGCAAGACGGCGCAGATTCTAAAGAAGACAGGAGTTACTCGTATGAAGAAGTTCGCTATCGCTGCCGCAACTGCCACCGCTCTGACCCTGACTATGGCCAATGCTGCATTTGCTGCCCAGGCGACCACCCAGGCACCCATGGTGGTGGCTGCAGGCGAAGTAACCAAAGCCAAGGAAGCTACTTCTGATACCTGGATCACTACCAAAGTAAAAGCTGACCTGGTCACTGAAAAAGGCATTCCGGGCACGGACATCAAGGTAGAAACCAACAAAGGCGTTGTTTCCCTTTCCTCGATGGTACCGGTGACTGAAGCGCAAAAAGAGATTGCTGTTGCGATCACCAAAAAGATCAAAGGCGTTAAAGCTGTATCGGCTGATGGCCTGAAAGCGGAATAAAGCACCCTTTCTCGTAGAACCGGGGGAACAAGGTTCTGGCAGGTGATTGAAGCAGTACGCCTGCAGGCATTGTTAAAAAGGTTCATGCGACGGCCACACGGATGTGGTCATTACAGCCCCCGGCGCTTGCGTCGGGGGCTGTTCTATTTTGGGATTGGGTCTATTTGGGATTGGGGCTACGAAAATCCGCGTAGCAGCTGCCGAACGCAGCCTCGTGCCTTCGGCAGCTGCTACAAATCAGCGACGTTGTGCATTATTCGCTATCCAGATGCAGTGGCGAGATTACCCGGCCGTCGCTCTCGGCTTGGCCCAGGGTGGCATCGATAAAGTACACGCGGTCATCCGCCAGCCCGCCCTTGTCCACCAGGTAGTCCTTGATGCTGCTTGCACGGTCTTGCCCCAGCTGACGCAACAACACTTCGCTTTTGCTCCAGAAGTCGATCAGTGCCGCGGTCATTTTGGCCGCGCGCTCGTCACGGCTCAGGTCTTTCCATTCAGCAGGCGGTTGCTGCTTGAGACGCGTGCGGTAGATACCTTCAAGTAACGGGCCTTTCTCATCGTCCGGCACGGTGAGCAAGCCGGCGCTGGCCGGTACTTTGTCGCCACGACGCTGGAGGATCTTGTAGTAGGTGTACTGGAACTCGCGCTCAAGACGTTCCTTGGCGATCAGAGGGCCATCGCTGCTCTGTGCGGCCGTACCTTCGATCTCCAGGCGTAAAGCCGGGCGTTCTTTCAGGGCCTGGGCCAGTGTGGTCAGGGCTTTTTGTGCCTCAGGGCTCAGCTCGCTTGATCCTGGGGCGAATGACACGGTGCCCAGGTCCTCGGCTCCACCGCCGCTGATCAGCCCGCCAATGAACTTGAAGGGCGCCTGGGCGGCACGCAGCACCAGGTTGCGTACCGTTTGCCAGATAATCGGCATCACGCTGAACTGCGGGTTGTTGAGGTCGCCACTGATGGGCAGTTCAATGGATATCTTGCCGTCCGTGTCCTTGAGCAAGGCAATCGCCAGTTTGATCGGCAGATCCACGGCGTCCGGGCTGTCGACCTTTTCCCCCAGCTGCAATTGTTCAACCACGAGTTTGTTCTCGGCCTTGAGCTGGCCGTTGGTGATCAGGTAATGCAGGTCGAGGTTGAGACGACCCTTGCGGATGCGGTAACCGGCAAACTTCCCGGAGTAGGGGGTCAATGTGGTCAGTTCGACACGCTTGAAGCTGGTGGCGATATCCAGGCTGGCCATCGGGTCAAACGGGTTGACGCTGCCCTTGATGGTCACCGGCGCATAACGGTCGACCTTGCCTGCAATATTGACCGGGGCAGGTTTGGGGTTACGGCTGTCGATGGTGCCAATCAGGCCGTTGAGCTGTTGAACCGCGGTCTGGAAGTTGGGTGTCAGGCTGAAGTCGGCGAAATTCGCTGAACCATCGTTGATCGCAATTGCGCCGATGTGAATGCCCAGCGGTTTTTCCTTGCTGGCTGTGCCCTTGGCCGACGTACTGCCTGCAGGTTGCGGGATCAGCAGGTCATCGATATTGGTGGTGCGGTCATCGTTGATCATGAAGCGCACATAGGGCTTTTCGAAATTGACCCGTGCAAGCGAGAGGCTATCGCCGTGCTGGTACTTCAGATCCTCCAGCACCAGTTTTTGCCACTTCAGGAAGTCGCGGTTTTTCAGGGTGTCCAATGTGTGCAGTTGATCGATCTGGGCGCGGCCGGCCACGGTAAAGGCCAGGGGGGCGGTGCTTTTCAGATCAACCGCCAGGTCGCTACCAAGCATGCCGCTACGCAGCTCAAGGCGGATAAACGGGTCGATATAGGCCTGGGCGATACGCAAGTCGATATCTTTGGTGTTGACCTTGAGCCTGGCGCTTACCGGGCTCAGGCTGACGTCGCCGCTGGCGGTGAGTTTGCCTTGCTTGCCCACGCCGGTGTCGAGGTTGAGGGTGAAAGGAGAACGGTTCAGGCTGTCGAAGTTTTTCAGGTTCAGGTTCAGCGGGCCGACCTCCAGCTCCACCGGGGTTTTGGGCTCCTTGTCGGCAAGGTGGATGCGATAGTCACGCAGGTCGACATCCTTGAGCAGCACGGCCCAGGGTTTGCTCGGCGCCACCGGGGCTGCTTTCGGTGCTTCGACGGTCACCACTTCTTCGGTTTTGGTCGATGGTTTGTCGGGCTGGCTGGCAAACAGCTTTTGCCAGTCAAGCTGGCCGTCTTTTTCGCGGGCGGCCCAGGTTTCGAGGTTCTGGCTGTTGATCTTGCCGACCACCACTTCCTGTTTGGCCAGGTCGACGCTGGTGTCGCTGACATCCAGGCGCTCCAGACGCACCAGCGGGCGGCCATCGGGGGCATTGATCTTGAGCGGTGCGATGCTGGCCGTGGCATTGCTCAGGAGCATTTCGGTTTCTTTGGACAGGTTCAGGGTGTAGTCGGTGCTGAAATTCAGTACGCCATCTTCCAGGGCCAGCGGTAATGCATCGCGCACATAGGGCCACCAGACTTTCATCTTGCCGTCGGTGACTTTCAGTTTGCCGGTCGAGGTGATGGGTACCAGGCTCAGGGTGCCGGTCCAGTCGATCCGCCCGCCTGCAGGGCCTGCGGCCACCAGGGTCATATCGGCGTTGTCATCGGGCAGGGTGCTGAGGTTTTTCAGCTCCAGGTCCATCGAGTCATAGAGGAATTCGATGGGTTCGCTGGGACGCATATCGGTGAAGTGCAGGTAGCCACCCGCCAGCTTGATGTTGTCGATACGCAGCGGGAACGGTTTGCTCTCGGGATCGGCCGGGGTGGGCTCGCTCTCGGGCAGCTTGAACAGTTGTGTCAGGTTGAGCGTACCGTCCTTGTTGAACAGCAGCTCGGTTTTCGGTTTATCCAGCTGCACGTCGGCCAGGTGCAGGGCTTTTGTCCACAGGCTGTCGGCTTGCAGATTGGTGTACAGCCGCTCGAAGCCGACCTGTTCCTTGCCCGGTTCGCCGACTCTGAACCCCCACAGGGTCAGCTCAAGGCTGAAGGGGTTGAACTCCAGCCGGTCGAGTCTGGCGGGCACCGTGGCGTAGTTGGCCAGTTGCTGGTTGATGATGCGCAGGCCGATGCCCGGCAAGATCAGGAACCCAAGCACGCTGTAAAGTGCGATGGCAATCAGCACGGCGCCAAGGGCGCGGATCAATCCTTTGAGCATGTGGGGCGTCGTCTATAGCAGTCGGAAGTGCCTTGGAGTATGGCACGCGTTTCTGGTTCCGAGACGAACGCCGTATTGGGAGAATGGATTAAAACTGAAGGATCAGGGTTTTCAGCGGTGGCTGCTGATCCAGGGACGGGAAATCGCTGGCCGGACTCATGACCTGCCAGTCGCGAACCGGGCGGCCAGCTTTCTCGGCGCAACGCAAAACCTGCTCGCGCCAGTCGTCCATGCTGACCTTTGCCAGATTGTTGCAGCAGATCAATACGCCGTCTGGTGCGGTGGTCAGTACGGCCGGCTTGAGCAGGCTTTGGTAGTCGCGCAGCAGATCGACCGTGCCGAAGGCACTCTTGGCCCAGGCAGGCGGGTCGAGCAGCACGAGGTCGTATTCACGCTGATCCATGCGCGGGTAGGCAGGCAGCTTGTGACGACGCTGAATGATTGGCAGACCGGCCAATTGGCGGATGGCCGCGAAATAGTCGGACTGTACGAATTTCATTTTTGGCAGTTCAGGGTTCAGCAGGCCGTTTTCGCGACCAACCGCCAGATTGCCTTCGGCGAAATCGAGGTTGCAGACTTCGCTGGCTCCACCTGCAGCGGCACTCAGGCCAACACCACAGGTGTAGGAGAACAGGTTGAGCACGCTTTTGCCGGCACTGTGCTGCTTGACCCAGCCACGGGCGTTGCGCAGGTCGAGAAACAACAGCGGGTCTTGCCCGGCATGGCGGCCGCGCACCCGGTACTTGAGGCCCCATTCGTGGCCGACGGTGTCTTCAAGGGCGGCGTCTTCGGCGCGGTACACGGTGTCTTCGCGGTCGATACGCGAGTTGCCCTGGGAGCGGTCGTTGTAGACCAGCAGCAGGTCGAGGCCCAGGTGGCGATTGATGGCTTCGTGCAGTTGCAGCAAGTCATCGCGCTCAAGACGTTGATGAAAGCTTTGTACCAGCAGTTGCGGGCCATAGCGGTCGATGGTCAGGCCGCCGGCGCCTTCCTGGCTGCCGTGGAACAGGCGATAGCAGTCGGTGCCCTGGGCGTGCAGTTCGGCCAACAGGTCGTGACGATTATCGAGGGCGGCGCGCAGCGCCTGATTCAAGGAAGACATGCATTGCGCCTTGGGGGACAGATAAGGCGCGGCAGTTTAGCAGAATAGGGCTGGTGATTATTGCTGCGTTGCTCTTGTAGCCGCTGTGGGAGCGAGCCTGCTCGCGAAGGTCGTTCGCGAGCAGGCTCGCTCCCACAGGATGGCTTGACCGGCAACAGAGTATCTACACGTTTTGCATTACTCCCGCTCGATCGCCAGCGCTACGCCCTGACCACCGCCGATGCACAAGGTGGCCAGGCCTTTTTTGGCTTCGCGCTTGAGCATTTCGTGAAGCAGGGTCACCAGGATCCGGCAACCTGACGCACCAATAGGGTGGCCAATGGCAATTGCGCCGCCATTGACGTTGACCTTGCTCGCGTCCCATTGCAGTTCCTGGCCCACGGCCAGCGCTTGTGCGGCGAAGGCTTCGTTGGCTTCGATCAGGTCCAGTTGCTGCAAAGTCCAGCCGGCTTTGCTCAGGCAACGCTGGGTGGCACTGACCGGGCCGATGCCCATGATGGCCGGATCCACGCCGGCATTGGCGTAGGCTGCGATTTTGGCCAGCACCGGCAAGCCCAGGGCCTTGGCCTTGGCGGCGCTCATGAGCATGACCGCGGCTGCGCCGTCATTGAGTGAGGAGGCGTTCCCTGCGGTGACGGAACCGTCTTTTTTGAATGCGGGACGCAGTTTTGCCAACGATTCGGCGGTGGTGCCAGCGCGCGGTTGCTCGTCGGTAGTGAATGCGATCGGATCGCCTTTGCGCTGCGGGATCAGGACGGGGGTGATTTCATCGACAAAGCGCCCGGCTTCAATCGCCGCAGTGGCTTTTTGCTGTGAGGCGGCGGCGAAGGCGTCTTGCGCTTCACGGCTGATGTCGTATTTAGCCACAAGGTTTTCGGCGGTAATGCCCATGTGGTAGTCGTTGAACGCATCCCACAGGCCATCGCTGATCATGGTGTCGACGATCTGACTGTGGCCCATGCGCAGACCGGTGCGGGCACCGGGCATGATGTAGTTGGACAGGCTCATGTTTTCCTGGCCGCCGGCGATGATCACCTCGGCATCGCCGCATCGAATGGCCTGGGCCCCCAGGTGCAGGGCCTTGAGGCCCGACCCGCAAACCTTGTTCAGGGTCAATGCCGGTACCGCAAACGGCAGGCCGGCCTTGATTGCCGCCTGGCGGGCAGGGTTTTGCCCGGCACCGGCGGTCAGTACCTGACCCATGATCACTTCGTCGACCTGGGCGCCATCCAGGCCGGTTTGTGCGAGTAATTGGCGAATGACGGCGGCACCCAGTTCCACGGCAGGTACATGGGCCAGCGAACCTTGAAAGCTGCCAACGGCGGTGCGGGTAGCCGCAACGATTACGACGTCTTGCATTGCTTGAGTCCTCTTTATTCTTGGAGTGTTGTGTCCGGATTCAGGCGGGCATGGTGGCATAAATCGGTGTTGAGTTCATCGCGGGCAGGCCCGCTCCCACAAGAGCACCACAGATCCAGTGGGTGCGGGCCTGCCCGCGATGCCAACGTAGCGGTTTTCAGCCAAGCCCCATGCGCCGTCGCGCCCGTTGTACCGAACCGTTGCGTACGGCCCAGCGCAGGATTGGCGCGGTGCTGTTGACCCCGGCCCGTACCCCTTTGCGAATCATCGAGTGTTGTTGCAGCCCCAACTGGTCGCTGGCCCAGTCGGGCAGTAAATCGATCCCGGCCTGCATCATCAATGCACCAAATGGTTTGGCCAGCAGGCTGGGGGCAGGGGCGTTGAGCAGCAGGCGAATGACTTCACGGCTGCGCTCATCGCAAAGCAATTGCGGGCGAACGCTGTCGAGGTAATCGGCTACTTGCTGACGTGAGCGCGGTACGTGGGTGGCGCCCAGGCGTTCAGCGATCATGGCGATTTCGTCGTAGTAGCGGTCCTGATCTTCAGCGGATAAATGCGGGTTGCGATAGCGCAGGTGGGCGGCGAGAAAATTGCTGACTTCGGCCACATGCACCCAGGTCAGCAGCTCGGGGTCGCTGGCCGCATAGGGGCGGCCATCGAGACCGGTGCCGCTGACTTGCAGGTGGATGGTGTGCACTTTGTCGATCAGCCAGTTGGCATCGCCAGTGGCGCCGAAGGTGGTACCTGAAATGAACTGCCCGGTGCGGCGTAGCCGACCCAGCATGTCTTCGCGGAAACTGGAGTGGTCCCACACCCCGGCCAGGGCCAGTGGGTGCAAGGCTTGCAGCATCAAGGCGCTGATGCCGCCAATCAGCATGCTGGTGAAGTCACCGTGGACCTGCCAACTGATGGAGTCCGGGCCGAACAGGCCGGGGTCGCCCTTGGGGTTTTCGAGGTCGAGCTTGCCGAGGGAAAGCCCGGTCAGGCTCATGATCTGGCGCTCGATGGGGCGGCGGATAAATTCCATTATGCCTTTCTCGATGGTGCCAGCCAGTCGATGAAAACTGGCTGGCTATCAATCACCCGCGGTGACGGCCGCGGAAGTAGTTGATCAGGCCCTGGGTCGACGCATCGTCGGCAGGCTCTTCCTGGATACCGGTCAGGCGGTTGTATACGCCCTTGCCCAGCTCCTTGCCCAGTTCAACACCCCATTGGTCGAAGGCGTTGATGCCCCAGATCACGCTTTGCACAAACACTTTGTGTTCGTACAGCGCCACCAGTGCACCCAGACGGCGCGGGCTGATGCGTTCCACCACCAGGGTATTGCTCGGGCGGTTGCCCGGGATCACCTTGTGCGGCGCCAGTTTTTTAACTTCTTCTTCGCTCATGCCCTTGTCGCGCAGTTCAGCTTCGGCTTCTGCGCGGGTTTTACCCAGCATCAGCGCCTGGCTTTGCGACAGGCAGTTGGCATACAGCCATTGATGGTGGTCGGACACCGGGTTGAAGCTGACAATCGGCACGATAAAGTCGGCCGGGATCAGTTGGGTGCCTTGGTGCAGCAATTGGTGGTACGCATGCTGACCGTTGCAGCCCACTCCACCCCAGATCACCGGGCCAGTATCGGTTGACACCGGAGTGCCGTCCTGGCGCACGCTCTTGCCGTTGGATTCCATATCCAGCTGTTGCAAGTGCTTGGTGATGTTGCGCAGGTAGTGGTCGTACGGCAGGATCGCGTGGCTTTGCGCGCCCCAGAAGTTGCCATACCACACGCCCAGTGCGGCCATCAGTACCGGCATGTTCTGCTCGAACGGAGCAGTCTGGAAGTGCTGGTCCATGCTGTAGGCACCGGACAGCAGCTCTTTGAAGTTGGACATGCCGATGGCCAGGGCAATTGGCAGACCGATGGCCGACCACAGCGAGTAACGCCCGCCGACCCAGTCCCACATCGGGAAGATGTTTTCTTCTCGAATACCGAATGCCACGGCTGCCGCGTTGTTGCTCGATACGGCGATAAAGTGGCGATGCAGCTCAGCTTCAGAACCGCCCTGAGCCAGGTACCACGCCCGTGCCGCCTGGGCGTTTTTCAGGGTTTCGAGGGTATTGAAGGACTTTGACGAAACAATAAACAGCGTGGTTTCAGCGCGCAGTTTTGCGGTCAGTTCATGGAACTCACTGCCGTCGATGTTCGCCAGGTAATGGCAGCGCACACCTTTTTGCGCGTAGGACAGCAGCGCTTCAGAAACCAGCTCAGGGCCGAGGAACGAGCCGCCGATGCCGATATTGACGATGTCGGTGATTGGCTTCTCGGTGTAACCGCGCCACAGACCGTCGTGAATCCGGCCGACCAGCTCGGTCATCTGGTTCAGGACTTTATGCACCTCGGGCATGATGTTCACGCCGTTGACCGACAGTTTGTCGGCAACCGGACGGCGCAACGCGGTGTGCAGGGCCGGGCGACCTTCAGAGGCGTTGACGATTTCACCGCCGAACAGCGATTTGATCGCGCCTTTGAGGTCGACCTCATTGGCGAGGTCGACCAGAAGGTCGCGGGTCTCGTTGGTGATCAGGTTTTTCGAGTAGTCCAGAAACAGCCCGCAGCTGCTCAGGGTGAATTCTTCAAAACGTTTCGGGTTGCTGTTAAACGCGTCACGCATGCTGAAGTTTTGCATGCTGGCACGGTGAAGTTTCAACGCTTGCCAAGCGGGCAGAGCGGTAACGTCGTGAGGGGTGCGGTAGTACGCCATCGCTGCGGATATCCTTTTTGCTTGAACTGCCTTTGGACACTGAAAACACCTGCGCCTGGTTTTTCTTGTTCAGGCGTTCGGTCGGTCTGATTCTGCACGTTAACTGGAAGCAGGGCGATTACAGTAACCTTCGCGCCTGCTTCTGTCTTGGCTTTGTCTGACACCGAGAAGTAACTTTTGTCACAGTTACGTCACAGCAGGTGAAACGTTTCAGTTTTTCTTTATGGAGTGCGGGTCATTCCGCGGTTCCGCACAGGCGACTCTGTCAGAGCGCGCTGTCGAGATTAAGATGTACGTTGTCGATCAAACGGGTGGCACCCAGGAAGGCCGCAACCAGAATTACCAGGTCGCGATCAGTCGCCTGCGCCGGTAGCAAGGTCTGTGCGTGGCGCACTTCCAGGTAGTCCGGACGAAAACCAATGGCTTCGATTTGCGCCAGATGCTGGCGCACCAGGGCCGGGTAGTCGCGCTCACCGGCTTCGATGGCGCGCGCCATTTCACTCAGGTGACGGTACAGCGCTGGCGCCAGGGCTCGCTGCTCTTCGCTCAGGTAACCATTGCGCGAGGACAGGGCCAGGCCGTCTTCGGCGCGCACGGTGGGTTCGCTGATGATCTGGATCGGGAAGTTCAGATCGTTGACCATTGCGCGAATGACTGCCAACTGTTGGTAGTCTTTTTGCCCAAAGATCGCCAGGTCGGGCTGAACCATGTTGAACAGCTTGCTGACCACGGTGGTCACACCATCGAAATGCCCCGGGCGACGGCTGCCGCACAGTTCATTGCTTAATTTGGCAGCAGTAACACGGGTCAGGCCGTCCATGCCGTTGGGGTACATTTCTTCAACGGTCGGGGCAAACAGCAAGTCACAGCCTGCCTGCAGAAGCCTTTCCTGGTCGGCAGCCAGGGTGCGTGGATAGGTATCCAGATCTTCGTTGGCGCCAAACTGCAGCGGGTTGACGAAAATGCTCGCCACCACGAAATCGGCCTGTTGTGCGGCGGTGGTTACCAGTGCGCCATGGCCACTGTGCAGATTGCCCATGGTCGGGACCAGTGCTATCTGTTTGCCTTCACGGCGTGCGCGGGCGATGACGGCGCGCAGTTCGCGAACGGTTTTAACTGTGTTCATGCAGAGAATCCGTGTTCGGTAGCAGGAAAGCTGACGGCTTTGACTTCAGTGACGTAGGCGCGCAGGGCGGACTGGATATCGGGCTGGCCGCTCATGAAGTTTTTCACGAACTTGGGCACGCGGCCGGTCAGTGAAAGGCCCAGCATGTCGTGCAGCACCAGGACCTGGCCGTCGGTGTCACTGCCGGCGCCGATGCCGATGACCGGGATCTTGACCGCGTGGGTGATCTCTTTTGCCAGTTCGCTGGGTACACATTCGAGCAGCAGCATGGCCGCTCCTGCCTGTTCCAGGGCAATGGCATCGGCACGCATCTGGCGCGCCTGGTTTTCGTTGCGGCCTTGTACCTTGTAACCCCCCAGCACGTTCACGGTCTGCGGGGTCAGGCCCATATGCGCGCACACGGGGATGCCGCGTTCAGTCATGGCCCGGATCGACTCGGCCAGCCACACGGCGCCTTCGACCTTGACCATATGCGCGCCGGCCTTCATCAGCACCGCGCTGTTGTTGAGGCTTTGTTCCAGGGTGGCGTTGGCCATAAAGGCCATGTCCGCCAGGATCAGAGCGTCCTGGTTACCGCGTTTGACGCAGGCCACGTGGTAGGCCATGTCAGCGGTCGTCACAGGCAATGTACTGTCATGCCCTTGTAGAACCATGCCCAGGGAGTCGCCTACCAATAGCACTTCAACACCGGCCTGATTGCAGGCGTGGGCGAAGGTGGCGTCATAGCACGTCAGCATGGTGATTTTTTCACCTTTTTGCTTAAGGCCTTGCAGGGTGGTCAGGGTAATAGCTGGCATGAAAAGGATCCTCGTCAGGCAGTGTGGTAACCACTGCGAGTAACGCGTGTGATTCATCGTTATGAACAGGCACACCTTTATAGAGGGCGCTTATAAAGCCTGCTTTTCACATTGCACCATCCTGTGGATGGCTGCGGGATGCCTATAGTCGTGACGAGGGCACTGGAAGTCAATTCCGGGTGTTACCGCAATGGTGTTACCCGGGTATTGATTCGATTCAGCTTAAGAGGGGATTCGCTCAAGCCCGATAAATGGGCAGTCATCGAGCAATTGCGCGAGCGTGCGGCCATCGGAGAGTTTCAGCGATGCAGGCGCCAGTTCGGCCAGCGGATACAGCACAAAAGGCCGGGCGTGCATGTGGTAGTGCGGGACTTTAAGGCGGGGCTCGTCGATCAGGCGATCGCCGAATAGCAAGATGTCCAGGTCCAGAGTGCGCGGGCCCCAACGCTCTTGGCGCTCGCGTCCCTGGTCCAGTTCGATGGCCTGCAGGGCATCGAGCAGGTCCAGCGGCGCCAGCGAGCTGTCGATGGCCGCTACGGCATTGGTGTAGCGCGGCTGGCCAGGCAACAGCGAATCGCTTTGATAAAATGCTGAAACCCCGATGAGTCGGGAGTCCGGCAATTGCGCCAGGGCCTGGACAGCACTGCGCAATTGATCCGCCGGGTCAGCCAGATTGCTGCCCATTCCAATGTAGACGCGTTCCATCGCTTACTCGTCCGCTGCGGCGCTGCGTTTACGCTTGGCACCGCTGGTACGGCGACGTTTGCGCGGTGCAGGACCGGTACCGTCATCCTTGGCGTTGCTCAGGTCGCGGATCATCTCGCGGCGGCCGCTGTCATTGGCGTCCTGATAGTCGGTCCACCATTCGCCCAGGCCATTGGTCTGCTCGCCGGCGCTTTCACGCAAGAGCAAGAAGTCATACCCGGCACGGAAACGCGGGTTGTCGAGCAACATGTCGGCGCGTTTGCCGCTGCGACGCGGCAGGCGCTCCTGCATGTCCCAGATCTCGCGAATCGGCATGGTGAAGCGCTTGGGAATAGCAATACGCTGGCATTGCTCGGCGATCAGTTCATGGGCGGCTTCCTGCATGGCAGGAATGGGCGGCATGCCTTGATCTTGCAGGCGCAATACGCGTGCAGGCAACGCGGGCCACAACAGGGCGGCAAACAGGAAGGCCGGGGTCACCGGTTTGCCCTGTTTGATGCGCAGATCAGTGTTGCGCAAGGCTTCGCTGATCAGGGTGTGGGTGTAGGTCGGGTTGTGCTCCAGTGCTTCGGCGCTGGCCGGGAACAGAGGGTCGAACAACTCGAGGTCAACCAGCATCTCGAAGGTGTCGGAAGCGTTACCGGAGAGGAACAGCTTGAGCACTTCTTCGAACAGGCGCGCGGAAGGGATTTCCCGCAGCATCGGCGCCAGTTCGCGGATTGGTTCGGCGGTGTGCTTTTCGATACCAAAGTTGAGCTTGGCGGCAAAGCGCACGGCGCGCAGCATGCGAACCGGGTCTTCCTGGTAGCGCTGTTGCGGGTCGCCGATCAGGCGTAGCAAGCGGTTGCGGATATCGTGTACGCCATTGGCGTAATCGAGGATGCGCTCGCTGACCGGGTCGTAGTACAGGGCGTTGATCGTGAAGTCACGACGCTGGGCGTCTTCTTCAAGGGTGCCGTAGACGTTGTCGCGCAAGATGCGCCCGCTTTCGTTACGCGAGGACTGGTTGCTGTCTTCCTCTTCGTCGTTTTGCGGGTGATTGGCACGGAATGTCGCGACTTCAATGATTTCGCGGCCAAAGTGGATATGCACCAACTTGAAACGACGACCGATGATTCGCGCATTGCGAAATTCGGCGCGCACTTGCTCGGGCGTGGCGCTGGTGGCGACGTCAAAGTCTTTTGGCGTGATATTGAGCAGCATGTCGCGTACGCAACCGCCAACCAGATAGGCCTGGTAACCGGCGTTCTGCAGGCGTTCGACGATATTGACCGCGTAGCGGCTGAACTGGGCACGTTGCAGCGAGTGTTGGCTGCTGTTGAGCACTTCAGGGGTGCTGCGCAGTTGTTGCGTACGACGCTTGGGAGAACGGAATGACTGGAACAGCTTCTTCAGCATGGGATGCACTGTTTGAAGGAATGTTCGGCCAAAACGAAGAATGACCGCATGATGGGCGGGGATTCTAGCATTTAGTCAGGGGATGGTGTAGGACGCTTAGCCGCTCTTGCGAGCGAAGCTGCAAGCCGTAAGCATAAATAGCTGTAAGAGGCGCGGTTTAGACGGTTGCGAGGGGATTTGTTAAATCGCAGAAACCACAAGGGGAGCCGAAGCTCCCCCAGAATTAGTTGCGTGCTCTATTTTTATTATTGATTGCGGGCTTTTTGTTTTTGTTAATCGCCCTGGTTACAAAGGTCTTGCCTGTGCAACCCTCCCAATCGGGAGATAAGAGCAAACGGATTGCTTTGGTCGCTGCGTTGATGTGATCAATGATCCAACCAGTTCAGGCTCTGCTTTAAGTGCAGTTTTTGTTGTTCTCTGCCTGGTCGCGGGGCAAGCCCCATTTACAACACCTCTCCAAAACAATCAGTTAGCTGCGCCTCCGCCGTGTTGTTCTTGTTATGCGTGAGCCGATACGTCTTATTTTTATTGTGTGCTGCTGTGATTCTTATTGTTCTTGTACGAATACATATAGCAGGGTGCGTGCCAACTTTTGTGCGGCCCAGCAAAATAAGGGGTTTTCAGGGTTTTGGCCTTTTTCCGGGCAAAAAAAAGCCGGGTCATCGTTACCGTAAGACCCGGCTTTTGTTACGTGATTTAACAGAGGTAACAGTTGGTTACCTCTGGCGCTGTTACCTAGCCCTCGCTTGGCACGCCGGTTTTGCGTCGCGGGATTCCCAGACGCTGACGTCGCTCCCACAAGCATTTGCGGCTGACCCCCAGTTTTCGAGCCAGTTCGGTCTCGGTCATATGGTCCTGATGCTCAAGGACGAAGTGCTGGAAGTAGTCTTCCAGTGACAGGTCCTCGGTGGGATCAAGGCTGGTGTTACCGTTACTGATGCTCTGCTGCGGGGCCAGGCCGATGAAGTCATCGTCTTGCAGGTCGCTCAGTTCAATATCGATACCCAGCAGTTCAGCCGAGATTTCCGGGCTTTCACAGAGGATCACCGCGCGCTCCACAGCGTTTTCCAGCTCGCGCACGTTACCCGGCCATGAGTAATGGCTGATCGCCCGTTCGGCATCGGGGGCGAATTTGAGGTCGGTGCGACCCACGCGAGCACTTTGGCGGGCGAGGAAGGCGTTGGCGATTTCGTTGACGTCAGCGCCACGTTCACGCAGCGCAGGCAGCTTGAGCGCGATAACGTGCAGGCGGTAGTACAGGTCTTCGCGGAACTGGCCTACCTTGGCCAGGCTTTTCAGGTCGCGGTGGGTCGCGGCAATCAGGCGAACATCGACCTTCTGCGACTGTACCGAGCCAACCCGGCGAATCTCGCCTTCCTGCAGCACGCGCAGCAGTCGGGCTTGGGCCTCAAGCGGCAATTCGCCGATTTCATCGAGGAACAGCGTGCCGCCATCGGCCGCTTCAACCAGACCGGCACGGCCAGCGCTGGCGCCGGTAAACGCGCCTTTTTCGTGGCCGAACAGTTCGGACTCGATCAGGGATTCCGGGATGGCCGCGCAGTTGACCGAGATCATCGGTGCTTTGGCGCGGCGCGACAGGTTGTGCAGGGCGCGGGCTACCAGCTCTTTACCTGTGCCGGATTCACCCTGGATCAGCACATTGGAGTCAGTGGGCGCTACTTTGCGAATCTTGCTGTACATGTCCAGCATTGGCGGGCACGAACCGATGATGCCGATTTCACCGTTGCTGTTATCCACCGTGTTTTTGTCAGCGGTGCCTGCTTTGGCAGGGCGTTCGGCCGGCGCGCTCTGGGTGTTTTGCCGGTCACGCAGAATGCGCGCCACCGCTTGCAGCATTTCGTCGTGATCAAAAGGTTTGGCGATGTAGTCCACCGCGCCCATTTTCATCGAGTCCACGGCCGAGCGCAGGCTGGCATAGCTGGTCATGATCAGCACCGGCTTGCCCTGGCCAAGCTTGATCAGCTCGGTCCCCGGAGCGCCGGGCAGGCGCAGGTCGCTGACAATCAAGTCAAACGACGGGATGCTGAACTGCTCCTGCGCCTCTTGCACCGAGCCAGCCTCGCTGACCTGGTATTGATTGCGCTCCAGTAAGCGGCGTAGGGCGGAGCGGATGATGGTTTCATCTTCGACGATCAAAATATGCGGCATTGATTCGGTTCTCTCGACGGTCTCAGTTCACAGCGGACGTCGCTTCGACATGACGCGGTAGTGTCACCCGGATACGGGTTCCGCGTTGGCTGTGAATGTCAGCCGGGCTGTCGATGGTGATTTGTCCATAATGCTCTTCAACGATGGAATAGACCAGTGCAAGGCCCAGACCTGTACCTTCGCCAGGGTCCTTGGTGGTGAAAAACGGTTCGAACAACCGGTCCATGATGTTCTGCGGAATGCCAGTGCCTTCATCTTCCACAATAAGGTCGACGGTGTGCTCGCTGGCCTCGCTCTTGACCCGTACGGCACTGCCGGCAGGCGTCGCGTCGCGGGCGTTGGAGAGCAGGTTGATCAATACCTGGGCGAGCCGCTGCGGGTCGCCGTCGACCCAGTGGTCCGGGTCGCACAGGTTGTAGAATTGCACTTCGAAATTGCGTCGGTTCAGGGCCAGCAGGCCAATGGCATCCTGGGCTACTTCGGCCAGACAGACGGGCTCGTCATTGTG
This sequence comes from Pseudomonas bubulae, assembly GCF_900618535.1. Classification (GTDB taxonomy): domain Bacteria; phylum Pseudomonadota; class Gammaproteobacteria; order Pseudomonadales; family Pseudomonadaceae; genus Aquipseudomonas; species Aquipseudomonas bubulae. The sequence goes on from NZ_UYJA01000007.1 coordinate 194,182, forward strand.
TTGATGGCTGCCGGCATGGGCGAAGCTCATCAGAGACTGGACGATGCGTGAGATGCGTTTGGTCTGTTCAAGTATCTGGCTGCTGATTTCGGTCAGTTCACCATCGTCTTCGCGTTCCTCGCGCAGGTTCTGCGCCAGGCAGGCAATGCCGGTGACCGGGTTGCCGATTTCGTGAGCCACCCCTGCCGCCAGCCGCCCGATGCTGGCCAGGCGCTCGGAGTGCACCAGCTTGTCTTCGAGCATCTGGGTTTCCGTCAGGTCCTCGACCAGCAGCACCAGGCCGCTGTTACCCGGTGCCAGCGGCTCGTCAATGGCGGCTTTGTGCAGGTTGAGCCAGCGGGTCTGGCCATCAAGGGCCAGGTGCTGCTTGTGCAAGTGTTCGTCCGGCAGGTCGATAAAACCTTGCAGCAACTCGCGCCATGGATCGCCCAGGGTACCCAGGCGCGAACCCACCACGCGCTGGGCCGGGATGCCGGTCAACTCTTCCATAGCCTTGTTCCACATCAGGATCTCTTGATCCTTGGCCAGTGAACACACGCCCATCGGCAACTCTTGCAGGGTCTGGCGGTGATAACGGCGCAAGGCGTCGAGCTCGGCTGCCAGCCCGGTAAGGCGTGAGTGGTAGTCCTCAAGCCGGCTTTCGATAAAGTGAATGTCCTCGGTAACGTAGTTTTCGCCGCCGGACTTGTAGGGCAAAAAGGTTTCGACCATATCTTGTGCGACGCTGGGGCCCATCAGGCCGGAAAGGTTGGCTTCGATCCTGTCGCGCAGGCGTCGCAAGGCATAGGGGCGACGTTCATCGAAAGGCAGGAAAAGGTCACGCAGCGCCTGTTCGACTTCTTTTTGCGCCGCTTTGGCGCCCAGAGGTTTGGCCAGCTGAGTAGCGAACTCCTGCGGGGAGGCCGCGTGCAGCTCGCGACGTTGCGGGCGGCGTACGTTATCCACAGCACAGGCTTCGGCGGCACTGGCTTCTTCAGGGCTGGCGTTGGTGAACAGGGAAATCAGGGTGAACATCAGCACGTTGGCCGCCAGCGAGGCGATGGCTGCCATGTGCCAGCTGGTATCGTCCAGCACATAGATCATGTTCAACCACGGGATATAGAAGCCCTGGAAGTTGCCGATCAGCGGGAACAGCATGCTCGCCATCCACACCAGTATCCCGGCCAGCAGACCGGCAATAAAGCCACGTCGGTTGGCCGTCGGCCAGTACAGTACCGAGAGCACGCCCGGCAAAAACTGCAACGTGGCGACAAAGGCCACGATGCCGAGGTTGGCCAGATCCTGCTCGGCGCCCAGCAGCAGGTAGAAGCCGTAGCCGGCCATGATAATGGCAACGATCAGGGCGCGGCGGGTCCACTTCAGCCAGCGGTAGATATTACCTTCGGCGGGCGGTTGATAAAGCGGCAGCACCAGGTGGTTGAGGGCCATGCCCGAAAGCGCCAGGGTGGTGACGATAATCAGCCCGCTGGAGGCCGAAAGCCCGCCCACATAAGCCAGCAGCGCCAGGGGTTTGCTGTTGGCGGCAATACCGATACCGAGTGTGAAGTATTCCGGATTGGTGGTGGCGCCCAGCTTGAGGCCGGCCCACAGGATCAGCGGCACGGCCAGGCTCATCAGCAACAGGAACAGCGGCAGGCCCCAGCTGGCGCTGACCAGCCCGCGCGGGTTGAGGTTCTCGGTGAAGGTCATGTGATACATGTGCGGCATCACAATGGCCGAGGCGAAAAATACCAGCAGCAGGGTGCGCCATGGCCCTTCTTGAAGCGGTGTGTGCAGTGCGGCGAGGGCGGTCTGGTTTTGCAGCAGCCAGACTTCCAGCTGTTGCGGGCCATCGAACACGCCATAAAGCGCGTAAAGGCCCACACCGCCAATGGCGATCAGCTTGATCACCGACTCAAAGGCAATGGCGAATACCAGGCCTTCGTGTTTCTCACGGGTGGCTATATGCCGAGAGCCGAAGAAGATCGTAAACAGGGTGATCAGTGCGCAGAAGCTCAGGGCTACGCGGTGTTGCACCGGCTCGCGGGTGAGGATGCTGATGGAGTCGGCCACGGCCTGGATTTGCAGGGCCAATAGCGGTAACACGCCTATCAGCATGAAAATCGTGGTCAGGGCTCCGGCCCAGGTGCTGCGGAAGCGAAAGGCGAACAGGTCGGCCAGCGATGAGAGCTGGTAGGTGCGGGTGATTTTTAGAATGGGGTAAAGCAACACAGGCGCCAGCAGAAAAGCCCCGGAAACCCCAAGGTAGCTGGACAAAAAGCCGTAGCCATATTCGTAAGCCAGCCCCACTGTGCCGTAGAACGCCCAGGCACTGGCGTAAACGCCCAAAGACAGGGTGTAGGTCAGCGGGTGACGAATGATTGCGCGCGGGATCATGCCGCGTTCACTGATCCAGGCCACGCCAAACAGCACCAGCAGGTAGGCGGCGCTGATCAGGATCATCTGGGTCAGGCTAAAGCTCATCGGCATCTTTTTGGCTCTGCAGAATAAAGGTCACAACGATCAGAATCAGCCAGAGCAGATAGGGCCGGTACCAGGCGCCTGTCGCATCGATCCACCAATCCATGATGGCGGGAGAAAACAGGTAGATCCCGACAACCAGCAACAGGACCAATCGATAGATATACATCCCGCCCTCACTTTTACAGGCCGCATGCCCAAAAACGTGCGGCGATGGTAACGGATGGCTGGCAACCTGCAAGGGCTGTCAGCGTAATTGCGCCTCGGCGAGGGTCAGTGTGCGTGGGATATTGGCGGCGTTCCAGTGGGCAATGCCCCAATCCAGCACCTCACGCGGGGTAGCGTCGTTCAGGTGTTGCTCTGTTGTCTGACCCAGAGCACGCAAGGCCCGCAGCAGCAGCGGGGTGGCCTGATCCGGGGTCAGGGGCGGTGAGCGATAGGATTTGCCGAGTTTGTGGCCATCAGGCTGCACGATCAGCGGCACATGCAGATAGCGCGGTTGTGACAAACCCAGCAACTCTTGCAGGTAAAGTTGGCGCGGGGTGGAGTCGAGCAGGTCGGCGCCACGCACGATATCGGTCACACCCTGGGCGGCATCATCGAGCACCACCGCCAATTGGTAGGCATAGAGTCCGTCGCGGCGACGAATCACGAAATCACCGACATCGCGCCCCAGGTGCTGGCGGAACTCGCCCTGAACCCGGTCGGTGAAGGCATATTCCAGCTCAGGGACGCGAATGCGGATGGCTGCGTTATCCATTGAGTGCCCGGCATTGCGGCAAAAGCCGGGGTAAATGCCGTTGTAACCTTCCAGCTGTTTGCGTGAACAGGTGCAGGCGTAGGCCAGGCCCATGCTGAACAGTCGGTTTAGCACGTGCGCATAGGCTTCGTGGCGCTCGCTTTGACGGACCAGTTCGCCGTCCCATTCAAAACCGTAGCGCTCAAGGGCATCGAGAATCGCGGCCTGGGCGCCGGGCATTTCCCGCGGCGGATCGAGATCTTCCATGCGCAGCAACCAGCGGCCACCTACGGAGCGGGCATCGAGGTATGACGCAAGGGCGGCGACCAACGAGCCAAAATGCAGATGGCCACTGGGCGTTGGGGCGAAGCGCCCGATATAGGAGGGTGCAGTCATGGACGTGGGCCGATTTCTTGTGGGAGCGGGTTTGCTCGCGATGGGGCAACCCGGTTTTGAACCTTTGGCGCGGTGATGCTATCGCGAGCAAGCCCGCTCCCACGCAGGGCACTGAAATTTCACAAACAAAAATGGGGCGTTCGCACGCCCCATCTGGTCAAGTTGGCGATTACTTGCCGACTTGTTTTTCCTTGATTTCAGCCAAGGTCTTGCAGTCTACGCACATGTCGGCAGTAGGGCGGGCCTCGAGTCGACGGATACCGATTTCGACGCCGCAGGATTCGCACCAGCCATATTCTTCGTCTTCAATCAGTTGCAGCGTCTTGTCGATTTTCTTGATCAGCTTGCGCTCGCGATCGCGGGCGCGCAGTTCCAGGCTGAATTCTTCTTCCTGGCTCGCGCGGTCGGATGGGTCAGGAAAGTTTGCCGCTTCGTCTTTCATATGATCAACGGTGCGGTCGACTTCCTGCATCAAGTCCTGTTTCCACTTTTGCAGAATCTTGGTGAAGTGTTTACGCATGGGCTCGCCCATGTACTCTTCACCCTTCTTTTCAACGTAGGGTTCGAAGCCGCTAAGTTGAGTATTCTGTTGCTTTGCTTGTGTGGGCATGAAATGGACCGCCTCTCATTCTTCTAATCCATTGCGCAGGATTGCAACATCACCGACACCTGCCGGCCCTGCGGCTGCAAGCGGGCGAACTTACCAGATCAAATCGGGCTGCGCTACTCCCGCATGTCCAGCCCGTTCTCAGGGTATGTGTGCAGAGCCTGTGGTGCTTGAGATTAGTGGCTAATTAATAATTTTAGTCGAGCTATGACTAAAGGCCGGGTTGTTTGGTTCTATCGGCAAGTGGGCTAAGACCGTAATTAGCTCTCTCTTATAGCACTGCTTGGGTAGAATCGGCTTTTTGCTTACCCAGGAAGGCAGGCTCATGGCTCAGTCATACAGTGCGCGCAGCCGCGCAATCGAACCGTTCCACGTGATGGCGTTGTTGGCGCGGGCCAATGAGTTGCAGGCTGCCGGGCACGATGTGATTCACCTGGAAATCGGCGAGCCGGACTTCACCACGGCCGAGCCGATCATTGCTGCCGGCCAGGCTGCCCTGGCCGCCGGCAAAACCCGTTATACCGCCGCCCGTGGCCTGCCGGAACTGCGTGAAGCGATCAGCGGGTTTTACCGGCAGCGCTATGGCTTGAATATCGACCCCGGGCGAATTCTTATAACGCCCGGTGGTTCTGGTGCCCTGTTACTGGCTTCCAGCCTGCTGGTTGATCCGGGTAAACACTGGTTGCTAGCAGACCCAGGCTACCCATGTAACCGACATTTCCTGCGTTTGGTAGAGGGGGCGGCCCAACTGGTGCCTGTAGGTCCCGATGTGCGCTATCAACTCACAGCCGAACTGGTCGAACGCCACTGGAACCAGGACAGCGTAGGCGCGCTGGTGGCGTCCCCGGCCAATCCGACCGGCACACTGTTGAGTCGTGACGAACTGGCAGCCCTGTCTGCAGCGGTCAAGGCCCGCAATGGGCATCTGGTGGTGGATGAGATCTATCACGGCCTGACCTATGGCTGTGATGCGGCGAGCGTGCTGGAAGTTGATGACAGCGCGTTTGTGCTTAATAGTTTTTCCAAGTATTTCGGCATGACCGGCTGGCGCCTGGGCTGGCTGGTGGCGCCGCCTGAGGCAGTGGCCGACCTGGAGAAACTCGCACAGAATCTCTATATCAGCGCGCCAAGCATGGCCCAGTACGCAGCATTGGCCTGCTTCGAACCGCAGACCCTGGCGATTCTGGAAGAGCGTCGGGCCGAGTTTGGCCGTCGTCGCGATTTTCTGTTGCCGGCCTTGCGCGAGCTGGGCTTTGGCATTGCGGTTGAGCCTGAAGGTGCGTTTTACCTGTATGCCGACATCAGCGCGTTTGGCGGTGATGCCTTCGCGTTTTGTCAGCATTTTCTGGAAACCCAGCACATCGCCTTTACCCCAGGCCTGGATTTCGGCCGTTACAAATCCGGGCATCACGTACGCTTTGCCTATACCCAAAATTTGCCACGCCTGCAGGAAGCTGTTGAGCGGATTGCCCGTGGCCTCAAGAACTGGAAGGGCTGATGCGTTTTTCACCTGAACTGGAAGAAGGGCGCCTGATCAAGCGCTATAAGCGCTTTTTGGCGGATATCGAAACCAGCGCCGGCGAATTGATGACCATCCACTGCCCGAACACCGGTTCCATGCTCAATTGCATGGTCGAGGGTGGTCAGGTGTGGTTCAGTCGTTCCAACGACCCCAAACGCAAGTTGCCGGGTACCTGGGAAATCAGCCAAACCCCGCAAGGACGGCTGGCGTGCGTGAACACCGGGCGCGCCAATCACTTGATCGAAGAGGCGCTGCTGGCCGGGGTGATTACCGAGCTGGAGGGTTTTACCGCGCTCAAGCGCGAGGTCCCTTACGGGCAGGAAAAAAGTCGCATCGATTTTCGCCTTGAGTACCCGCAGGGCTTTGCCTATGTCGAGGTCAAGAGTGTCACCCTGGGGTTTGACGGTTCCCGTGTCGCGGCATTTCCGGATGCCGTGACCCAGCGTGGCGCCAAGCATCTGCGCGAGCTGGCGACCCTGGCGAAGGAGGGCGTGCGTGCAGTGCAGTTGTATTGCGTCAACCTGACGGGGATCGATGCGGTGCGTCCGGCTGAAGAAATCGACCCGGGTTATGCCGCTGCCCTGCGCGAGGCTGTGGCGGCCGGGGTGCAGGTGCTGGCTTATGGGGTCAGCCTGACATCGGATGCTGTAGTGGTTGATCGCCGTCTAGACGTCATCCTCTGAGGCTTGCGGTGTAATCCAGATCCCTTGGCTGTCTTCACGGCAGTCGAGGGCTGTCAGAAATTGTCCCGCGCAGGGCCCAGCCACGCATTCCCCGCTTTCGATCAGGAACAATGCTGCGTGGGTTGAACACTGGATCAGGCTGGCGCTGGGATCGAGAAACTGGTCGGGTTGCCATTCCAGTGCCACCCCGCGATGGGGACAGCGGTTTTTGTAGGCATACACCCGGCCCTCCCGGCGAGTGATCAGCAGCCGCACTTCATCCAGCTCAAAGCCACGGCTGGTACCTTCGCTCAGTGCATGCGATGAGCATAAAAACTTCATGACAATCCTTAATAACAGCTAAACGGTTGAGTCGATGACGGGTTTCTGAGCGGGTTAACAGGTTGACGTGCAAATGCAAACAATTATCAAATGGCGGCTTGCTCTGCATGTGCTGTTTTCACAGCGTGAAAATTGTGAGCCCTCTTTATTCAAGGAAAGCCTCTGTATGCGCCTGAGTACCCGCCTGATTACGTTCTGTGCAGGCCTTATGATCAGTCATGTCAGCCTGGCTGGCGAGTTGCCACAACGTTGGGTCAGCGCCGGAGGAGCGCTTTCGGAGTGGGTCAGCGTATTGGGTGCGGAGTCTAAATTGGTTGGGGTCGATACCACCAGCCAGCATCCTGAATCACTCAAATCGCTGCCCAGTATCGGCTATCAGCGCCAACTCTCGGCAGAAGGTGTCCTGAGCCTGAAGCCGGATGTGCTGATCGGCACTGAAGAAATGGGCCCGGCCGCGGTGTTGTTGCAGATTCGCGGTGCCGGTGTGCCGGTGGAGATGTTTTCGGCCCAGGCAGACCTTGCCAGCCTTGAGGGCACCTTGCAGCATTTGGGGCGCCTGCTGGGGGATGAGGCGCAGGCAGCGCAAGTGTTCAAGGACTACCAGCAGCAACTGGAAGAGCATCAACAGCAGGTCAAGGCCGCACAAGCCAGTCATCAGGCACCCGGGGTATTGCTACTGTTGGGCCATGCCGGTGGTAAACCGATGATTGCTGGCAAAGATACGGCGGCGGACTGGCTGCTGACGCAAGCGGGGGGACATAACCTGGCGACCCACAGCGGTTACAAGCCGTTTTCTGTGGAAGCGCTGGCGGGGCTCAACCCTGAAGTGCTGGTATTTGCCGATCGCAGCCTGACCGGTGAGGCGGCGCGCAAAGCGCTTATGAAAGAAAACCCGGTACTGGCATCTATACGCGCCGCTAAAAATGGCCGTGTCTATGAGCTGGACCCGACGCTGCTGGTGGGTGGCCTGGGGCCGCGTCTGCCGGAACGCCTGAAGCAACTGACGGCTGAGTTCTATCCCGCGGTTCCGGTCAGCCAATGAGGACGTTGGTTAAACCCCGGGCCCTGTTTACAGGTTTGAGCGCGTTGTGCCTGTTGTCGATCTGGCTGTCGCTGGCACTGGGGCCGGTGAGCCTGCCGTTGTTTGACACCTTGCGCGCGGCACTGCGCCTGATCGGGGTGCCGATTGCGGGTGAAGGCCTGGAGCAGGCCGAATTGATCCTGGGGCAGATCCGCTTGCCGCGAACCTTGTTGGGGCTGGCGGTGGGTGGCGTGCTGGCGCTCTCAGGTGTAGCCATGCAGGGGTTGTTTCGCAACCCGCTGGCCGATCCGGGGTTGGTCGGCGTATCCAGCGGTGCCGCCCTCGGGGCGGCGATCGCGATTGTCGGCGGGGCTGCTTTTGGCGGGTTGCCGGAAGTGATGGGCCCGTACCTGCTGTCGCTGTGTGCGTTTATCGGTGGTTTGGGGGTGACGGCGCTGGTGTATCGGTTGGGCCGGCGCAACGGTCAGACCAATGTGGCGGTGATGTTGCTTGCGGGCATTGCCCTGACAGCCTTGGCTGGTTCTGCTGTGGGTTTGTTTACCTATCTCGCCGATGACGCGACCTTGCGCACCCTGACATTCTGGAACCTGGGCAGTCTCAATGGCGCCAGCTATGCACGGCTGTGGCCACTGTTGATTGTGACGGTGGGGGTCGCACTGTGGCTCCCCCGGCGGGCGAACGCGCTCAATGCACTGCTGTTGGGGGAATCCGAAGCCAATCACCTGGGCATCGACGTTGAAGGCCTGAAGCGCGAACTGGTGTTCTGCACGGCCCTGGGGGTGGGGGCCGCTGTGGCAGCGGCAGGCATGATTGGCTTTATCGGGCTGGTGGTGCCGCATCTGGTACGACTGCTGGCGGGGCCTGATCACCGGGTGCTGTTGCCTGCTTCGGTACTGGCGGGGGCCACCTTGTTGCTGTTTGCCGACTTGATCGCTCGCCTGGCGCTGGCGCCAGCCGAACTGCCCATCGGGATTGTTACTGCGTTTCTCGGTGCACCTTTCTTCCTGTATTTGCTGATGCGAGGACGCCACTGATGCTGCGTACGGAAAACCTGCAGATCCGTCGCGATCAGAAAATCGTGCTGGCGGATGTCACCCTTGATGTACGCCCGGGGGAAGTACTGGGTGTGCTAGGCCCCAATGGCGCGGGTAAAAGTACCCTGCTGGCGGCCTTGTGCGGGGAGCTGGCGCCGAGTGGCGGGCAGGTCTGGCTGGATGAGCTGGCCTTGAGCCACTGGAAGGGCGCGCAGCGGGCACAACGCCTCGCTGTCCTGCCGCAAACCTCGACCCTGGATTTTGCCTTTCGCGTTGAAGAAGTGGTGGGCATGGGCCGACTGCCTCATCAGACGGGTCGCACTCGCGACGCCGAAATAATCCATGAGGCATTGCAGGCCGCCGATGTTGAGCATCTTGCGGGGCGCAGCTACCTGGCCTTATCGGGGGGCGAGCGTCAGCGTGTGCATCTGGCACGGGTACTGGCGCAATTATGGCCGGGGCAAAACGGGCAGACCCTGTTGCTTGATGAACCCACTTCAATGCTCGACCCCTTGCATCAGCACACCACGCTCAAGGCCATTCGGGCATTTGCTGATCGCGGCGCCGCGGTGTTGATCATCCTGCATGACCTTAACCTGGCGGCGCGTTACTGTGACCGCTTGCTCTTGCTGGAACAGGGGCGCCCACGGGCTCTGGATTGCCCGCAAGCGGTATTGCAGCCGGATGAACTCAAGGCCGTGTTTGGGCTCGATGTTTTAGTGCAGCCGCACCCGGAGCTGGGTTGCCCGATGGTAATTGCTCGATGAGCAGCCGCCCAAGCACTTTTCCACAGGCAAAAAAAGACCCGGCAAGAGCCGGGTCAAATAACCGTGATTAGCCTGATGAGGAGATTTTCTGAGAGTCCGAACCAAGGGCCTTTCAGAAGATCGACTGGTCTCGCGACCAGATGGCGTAATCATAACAATTCTCATTACCAAGTCAACAACTGTTTTTTACCGTTCATCGTGTTCGTTGCCAGCCTGCCGTATCAGGCCTTTTTCAGTGTGGCCAGATGCTCGACTTGCTGATTGAGGGCCTCTTTGCGTTCTGCAGGAATATCGTTCCAGTGAACATCCAGCAGGGCACCTTCGATAGCATATAAAAGTACTTTGGAGGCTCTGAACCCTCGTGCCTTCACCGCCCGGTAGGCATCCACTGCGCCCAGGCGCTTCAAGTCCGCGGCACTGTGAATGCCAACAGCGTGCAGCCATTGTGAAGAAGTCTTGCCAAGATTTTTCAAATGCTGGAGTTCATCGTTCATCAGCTCTCCTTGCGACGGCGTGAGCTCAGCGTTTACGGGGTATGTTGACTCTATTGAGTGTAGCGCTCAGTAGGAAATTCGTAGTCCGTTAGTCGGTTTTGGAACAAGGCGGAGTTGGAATTGAGCGAATGTGCTGTAGTAAGGCGCAAATCAGTTCCCTGGACCCAAGAGGGTAGAGCGCCCATGGCCATTCAATCGACCTTGGCGACTGTGAAACGCCAGCGCCGGAGCTGATGTCGTATTTGTGTTAACGGGCGATGTTACGCAGGTAAACGCCGTGAAACCGTTGCGGTTCCACGGCGAACATGGACCTTACAGGCCCGGCAAGCGCTGGCGAATGTCGGCAATCAGAGTGTCGAGGCTTTTGCTGTTGTGGGTTTCAACACGCTTGCTGCGCAGGATCTCATCAGCGCCCAGCGCTTCGCGGCTGGCTTGCTGAGCTTTGACTACTTCCAGGGTGGCGTCAGACGGGTCGGTACCCACGGACTTGCGATGGGCCAGCCAGCCTTCGATCACGGCGTCCGGGGCGGTGCAGTCAAGGATCAGGCAAGGAACACCTGTCGCTTCGGCCACTTTGGCGGCCGCATCGCGCTGCTCACGCTTGAGGTAAGTGGCATCGATCACCACCGGGAAGCCTGCACGCAGGACGATGCCGGCCAGTTCATGCAGTTTATTGTAGGTAGCTGCGCTGGCATCGGCGTTGTAGATGCCATCGCCGACTGCGTTTTCTGCCGTCTGCTGACCGAACAGTTGCTTGCGGATGACGTCTGAGCGCAGGCGAATCGCCCCCAAAGCTTCAACCAGTCGCATGGCTACCGAGCTTTTACCTACAGCCGAAACACCGTGCGTAATGGTCAGAAAACGTGAAGGAATCGTGCTGTAGCTCTCTGCCAGGTTCGCGTAGTTGCGGTATTGACGCAGAGTGGCTGCGCGCTGCACAGGGCTGGCTTCGGCAGGCATGCTGAACAGGCTGACTTTGGCGCGAACCAGTGCGCGGTAGGCCTTGTAGAAGTTCAGCAGCTCCAGGCCCTGATAATCACCAGTCAGTTCCAGGTACTGGCTGACGAAACGGCGGGCCAGGCATTTCAGACCGCGGTCTTCGAGGTCCATCGCCAGGAAAGCGGTATCGGCGTAGACGTCGGTGAAGCGGAACGGTTCGTTGAACTCGATGCAGTCGAAAATCACCACCTTGCCGTCAATCATCGTGGCATTGCCCAGGTGAATGTCACCGTGGCATTCGCGAATGAAGCCTTGGGCCTTGCGCTGCTCGAACAGCGGCTTGAGGCGGGTGAAGCTGGCCTCTGCCCAGGCCTGGAGTGCTTCCAGTTGCAACAGGTCGGCTTTGTCCGAAAGGAACGGGCGAATTTGTTCGAAGTTCTGACGAACCGGGTCCATTACCGCCTCAGGCGTGCCCTGGTAGTGCGCAGCAGGCACATGGGGCGCCTGCATGTGGAAGCGGGCGATCTGCTGGGCCATTTCGTCGACATGGCCGGCATTCAGTTCGCCATTGGCTTGCAGTGTGCTCAGCAGCTGGCTTTGCGGAAACTGGCGCATTTTCAACGCGTATTCAATGGCCGGGCCTTCACCACCGAATGCTGGTACGTCGGCGCTGCCGGTGATCGGCAGTACGTCCAGGTACAGGCCTTCGGTCAGGCGCTGGTTGAGACGCAACTCTTCATTGCAGAAGTGTTCGCGGCCACTGAGTTCGGTGAAGTCAAGAAAGCCGAAGTTGACCGGTTTCTTCAATTTATAGGCATACGGCCCGGTAAGGATGACCCAGGAGATATGCGTCTCGATAACCTGAAATCCTTCGACTTCATGGGGATAGAGGTCCGGGTTTTGCAGGGCGGCAATCAGGTTCTGGCTCACGGTTGATCCTTCAAGGTCGGGAATATTCGATGCGCCATTATGGCGGCTGGCAGCGGGAGTGCAAACCGCCGGGCTGCGCATGATGAACATGAATAAAGTGCGTATAATCTCGCGCCATGACTCGTAACCGATCTCCTCGTTCCCGTTCCAAACGTCCCTCTGGCGGCCTCAGGCCCTGGCTGGGCTGGGCAATCAAGCTCAGTCTGGTCGGCCTGGTGGTGCTGGCAGGTTTTGCCGTCTATCTGGATGCCATCGTTCAGGAGAAATTCTCCGGAAAGCGCTGGACCATCCCGGCCAAGGTGTATGCGCGCCCGCTGGAGCTGTTCGTCGGCCAGAAGCTGAGCAAGAACGACTTCCTCACCGAGCTCGATGCGCTGGGTTATCGCCGTGAAAGCGTGGCCAACGGCCCGGGCGCGGCATCCGTCAATGGCAACACGGTTGACCTCAATACCCGTGGCTTTCAGTTTTATGAAGGTGCCGAGCAGGCGCAGCCGGTGCGGGTAAGATTTTCTGGCGACTATGTTGCCGAGCTTTCCTCGACCAATGGTTCCAAACTGCCGGTGGTGCGCCTTGAGCCGCTGCTGATTGGCGGCATGTACCCGAAAAACCTTGAAGACCGGATCCTGATCAATATCGATCAGGTACCGCCGTTTCTGCTGGAAACCCTGGTCACCGTCGAGGACAGGGACTTCTATCACCATTTCGGGGTGTCGCCCAAGTCGATTGCACGCGCCATGTGGGTCAATACCTCGGCCGGGCAAATGCGCCAGGGCGGCAGTACCTTGACCCAGCAACTGGTCAAGAACTTCTACCTGACCAACGAACGCAGCCTGAGCCGCAAGCTGACCGAAGCAATGATGGCGCTGCTGCTTGAGTTGCACTATGACAAGCGCGAAATCCTTGAGGCGTACCTCAACGAGGTGTTTGTCGGCCAGGACGGTCAACGCGCGGTGCACGGTTTCGGTCTGGCCAGCCAGTTCTTCTTCAGCCAGCCGCTGGCCGAGCTCAAGTTGCACCAGGTAGCACTGCTGGTCGGTATGGTTAAAGGGCCTTCGGCCTATAACCCGCGGCGTTACCCCGAGCGTGCGCTTGTACGACGTAATCTGGTGCTCGACCTGCTCGAGCAGCAAGGTGTTGCAACGCCCGAGCAAGTGGCTGCAGCGAAAAAAATGCCTTTGGGCGTGACCAAGCGCGGCAGTCTGGCAGACAGCTCGTTCCCGGGGTTCCTGGATCTGGTCAAGCGTCAGCTGCGTGAAGACTACCGCGACGAAGACTTGACCGAAGAAGGGCTGCGAATCTTCACCAGCTTCGACCCGATCCTGCAGATGAAGTCCGAAGCTGCGGTGGGCGAGACCTTCAAGCGTCTGGCCGGGCGCCAGGGCGCGGATGAAGTGGAAGCCGCCATGGTGGTGACCAACCCTGAAACCGGCGAAGTCCAGGCACTGATCGGCAGTCGTGCGCCAGGCTACGCAGGTTTCAACCGTGCACTGGATGCGGTGCGACCGATTGGCTCGCTGATCAAGCCTGCGGTCTATCTCACAGCACTTGAGCGGCCGAGCAAGTACACGCTGACCAGTTGGCTGTCGGATGAGCCATTGTCGATCAAAGGCGCTGATGGTCAGATCTGGAAGCCTCAGAACTATGACCGCCGCTCTCACGGTACGATTTTCCTCTATCAGTCCATGATGAACTCCTACAACCTCGGTACGGTAAGGCTGGGGCAGGAAGTCGGCGTGCCTAATGTACTCAAGACCCTGGCGCGACTGGGTGTGGAGCGCGAGTTTCCGGCATTCCCGTCCATGTTGCTGGGGGCTGGTGCCTTGAGCCCGATGGAAGTGGCGACCATGTACCAGACCTTGGCCAACGGCGGCTTCAATACGCCGATGCGCGGCATTCGCAGCGTGCTGACAGCCGAAGGCGAGCCGCTCAAACGTTACCCGTTCCAGATCCAGCAACGCTTTGATCCGGGCTCGATCTTTCTGATCCAGAACGCCATGCAGCATGTGATGCGCGAAGGTACGGGGCGCTCGGTTTATAACGTGCTGCCCAAGAGTCTCGCGTTGGCGGGCAAGACCGGCACCAGTAACGATTCCCGTGACAGCTGGTTTGCCGGCTTTAGCCAGGACTTGCTGGCAGTGGTCTGGCTGGGGCGCGATGACAACGGCAAAACCCCGTTCACGGGGGCAACCGGTGCCTTGCAGGTGTGGACCAGCTTTATGAAGAAGGCTGACCCGCTGCCGCTCGACATGCCTCAGCCCGATAACATTGTGCAGGCCTGGATTGATCCGCATACCGGTCAAGGATCGGATGCCGGCTGCCCTGGCGCGGTACAGATGCCGTATATTCGCGGCAGTGAACCGCCAGCTGGTGCCAGTTGTGGTGGGCAAGAGCCCGCCACCGGTGAAGCCGTGATGGATTGGGTCAAGGGCTGGTTGAATTAAGCAAAGAGGGTATGACGTGAATAAGTTGTGGATTGCGGCTGTTTCAGCCCTGGCTTTGCTCAATGGTTGTGCCAGCGTGCCGCAGGGGTCCATCCCTGTGGTCGATTCTGGTGTTGCGGTGTCGAATAACGAGCGTGTTTCGGCCCAGCGTACGGCGGGGAATTATCCACAGGCCACTGCGCCGCGTGCCGCTCAGGCACGTACGATTACCGAGGACTCGGGGGTTGTGGTGATGATTCCGGGCGGCGCTGCCAGCGTGTCGACGCCGATCAGCACCCAGCCATTTACGCCGGGGCCGATCACCCCCGGCCCTGCCGCAGCCCCCATCAGCACGGGTAGCTACACACCGGGCGCGGCCTACAGTGCCCCGACGGCCATTACCCCCAGCGGCATTCCGTCGAACAGCGGCGGCCTGGCTGCCGACGAGCAACTGGATGGCCCGGTGCTGGCGCTGCTTACCACCGCTCAGCAACAACAGGCGAGCGGCGACTTGAACGGCGCTTCATCGAGCCTTGAACGTGCCCAGCGCGTGGCCCCTCGTGAGCCTCAGGTGCTTTATCGTCTGGCTCAGGTGCGTATGGCCCAGGGCGATGCCGCCCAGGCTGAGCAGTTTGCCCGCCGTGGTTTGACGTTCGCTAGTGGTCGTCCGGATTTGCAGGCGAGCTTGTGGGGTTTGATTGCCCAGGCCCGTGAGAAGCAAGGTGATGCCGCTGGTGCTGCATTGGCCCGTCAAAAAGCCAAGGTGAGCCTCTGATGGTCATGGATGCACGCACATCTGAAGTTGCCGGGTTCCTGCTGCTGATCGAACACGAAATGCGCACCCAGGGCTTGTGGAGTGACAAGGTCCCGACCGAACACGACCTTTCCAGCCTGGAGCCGTTCAGTGTCGATCGCCTGGATTTTGAGCAATGGGTGCAGTGGATCTTCCTGCCGAAAATGAAAACCATCGTCGAACGGGGGCAGCCTCTGCCCAGTGTCTCGGGTATTTGGCATATGGCTGAGCATGTGTTTGCCCAGCGTCGTGGCAACTGGAAACCCTTGCTCAAGCATTTCCAAGACTTTGACCACCTGATCAGCCCTGCCTCCTGAGGTCATGGCTGCCAGTTTTTACTGGCAGCCATCCATTTTCTTGTTGGCTTCTGTCATTTTGCGCGTTTTTTTGTGCGTTCCTGTCGATTTATGCAAATAAATTGAATTGATGGCTTGACTTGGACAGGCCTAATGACAAGAATCGAACTCCCGCTGTAGAGGGGCTGCCAGAAGCAGGCTCTCTCAGCAGATCATGAGGCGCACACCCGCGCCGACCTGTTACACCCGCAACGCGTTACCTCGCGCTGGGTGGGAAACCCCCGCAATACTTGGGGAGTTCCCAATACTTGCTCAGTCAGTGCTGACGTAGTCGGCGACCACCGTCGCTCATGCTCTGCTGAAAAGTAAACCTATTAAGACCCGTTCGTATTTTTGTGGACGGTATTCTGGCGTTTTAGAGGTGAACAACGTGGAGCTTTTGTCTGGTGGTGAGATGCTCGTCCGCTTTTTGCGCGACGAAGGTGTCAAATATATCTACGGGTACCCAGGTGGTGCTCTCCTGCATGTCTACGACGCACTGTTCAAAGAGCCGGAAGTTACCCACATCCTGGTTCGTCATGAACAAGCTGCAACCCATATGGCTGACGGCTACGCCCGTGCCACCGGTAAAGCCGGTGTAGTACTGGTGACTTCCGGGCCGGGTGCTACCAACGCCATCACCGGTATTGCCACTGCCTACATGGACTCCATTCCGATGGTGATCATTTCGGGCCAGGTGCCTAGTACCATGGTCGGAACTGATGCCTTCCAGGAAACCGACATGATCGGTATCTCCCGGCCCATCGTGAAGCACAGCTTCATGATCAAGCATGCTTCGGAAATCCCGGAAGTCATGAAAAAGGCGTTCTACCTGGCGCAATCCGGCCGTCCTGGTCCGGTCGTGGTCGATATCCCGAAAGACATGACCAACCCGGCCGAAAAATTCGAATACGTTTTCCCGAAAAAAGCCAAGCTGCGCTCCTACAGCCCGGCCTTGCGTGGCCACTCCGGCCAGATCCGCAAGGCGGCAGAGATGCTGCTGGCGGCCAGGCGCCCTGTGCTTTACGCAGGCGGCGGGGTTATTTTGGGCGGTGGCTCGGAGCCACTGACCGAGCTGGCAAAAATGCTCAACGTGCCCGTGACCAATACGCTGATGGGCCTGGGTGCATACCCTGGCACCGACCGTCAGTTTATCGGCATGCTTGGCATGCATGGCAGCTTCACGGCCAACATGGCGATGCACAACGCAGACGTGATCCTTGCGGTAGGTGCACGCTTCGATGACCGGGTCATCAACGGCCCGTCCAAGTTCTGCCCGAATGCCAAGATCATCCATATCGATATCGACCCGGCGTCCATCTCCAAAACCATCAAGGCGGACGTGCCGATCGTAGGCCCTGTTGAGAGCGTGCTGACCGAAATGGTCGCCATCCTCAAGGACATCGGCGACAAGCCAAACCCGGAAGCGGTTGCCAGCTGGTGGAAGCAAATCGACGAGTGGCGCGGAGACGGTGACCTGTTCCCTTACAACAAGGGCGACGGCAGCCAGATCAAGCCTCAGGCTGTTATCGAGATGCTCTGCGAAGTGACCAAGGGCGATGCCTATGTAACGTCCGATGTGGGGCAGCACCAGATGTTCGCGGCCCAGTACTACCGCTTCAATAAGCCCAACCGCTGGATCAACTCCGGAGGCCTGGGCACCATGGGCTTCGGTTTCCCGGCTGCGATGGGGGTAAAACTGAGCTTCCCTGATGCTGACGTTGCCTGCGTGACAGGCGAGGGCAGTATTCAGATGAACATTCAGGAATTGTCCACCTGTCTGCAGTACGGCTTGCCCGTCAAAATCGTCAGCCTCAACAACGGAGTGCTGGGGATGGTGCGTCAGTGGCAGGACATGAACTACGGCAGTCGTCACTCCCATTCGTATATGGAATCGCTGCCTGATTTCGTCAAGCTGGCTGAAGCTTACGGGCATGTAGGTATCCGGATCACCGATCTGAAAGACCTCAAGCCGAAAATGGAAGAAGCCTTTGCCATGAAGGATCGCCTGGTGTTCCTGGATATTCAGGTTGATACCAGTGAGCACGTTTATCCGATGCAGATCAAAGATGGCTCCATGCGCGACATGTGGCTGAGCAAGACGGAGCGTACTTAATCATGCGGCACATTATTTCCTTGCTTCTTGAAAACGAACCGGGCGCATTGTCTCGCGTTGTCGGGCTTTTTTCGCAACGCAACTACAACATCGAAAGCCTGACCGTGGCACCAACAGAAGACCCGACCCTGTCGCGTCTGACCCTGACCACGGTGGGGCATGATGAAGTGATCGAGCAGATCACCAAAAACCTGAACAAGCTGATCGAAGTGGTCAAGCTGGTGGATCTGTCGGAAAGCGCTCACATCGAGCGCGAACTGATGTTGGTCAAGGTCAAGGCAACGGGTGCACAGCGCGCAGAAATCAAACGCACCACGGATATTTTCCGTGGGCAGATCGTTGATGTCAGCGCCAGTGTGTATACCGTGCAGTTGACAGGCACCAGTGAGAAGCTCGACAGTTTCATTCAGTCGATTGGAACCGCCTCGATCCTGGAAACAGTTCGCAGTGGCGTCACCGGGATTGCCCGTGGCGACAAAGTACTCAGCATCTAAAACTAACAAGTGCTAATTGGCCTGAATGGCCTGGATATAAGGGAAAATCATGAAAGTTTATTACGACAAAGACTGCGACCTTTCGATCATCCAGGGCAAAAAAGTAGCCATCATCGGTTACGGCTCCCAGGGTCACGCTCAAGCCTGCAACCTGAAAGATTCCGGCGTTGACGTTACCGTTGGCCTGCGCAAGGGTTCGGCCACTGTCGCCAAGGCTGAAGCTCATGGCCTGAAAGTAACTGACGTTGCCAGCGCTGTTGCCGCTGCGGACCTGGTCATGATTCTGACCCCGGACGAGTTCCAGTCCGCGCTGTACAAAAATGAAATCGAACCGAACATCAAGAAGGGCGCCACCCTGGCCTTCTCCCACGGTTTCGCGATTCACTACAACCAGGTTGTGCCGCGTGCCGACCTCGACGTGATCATGATCGCGCCAAAAGCGCCAGGTCACACCGTTCGTTCCGAGTTCGTACGTGGCGGTGGTATCCCTGACCTGATCGCTATCTACCAGGATGCGTCGGGCAACGCCAAGAACCTGGCCCTGTCTTATGCTTCGGGCGTAGGCGGCGGTCGTACCGGCATCATCGAAACCACGTTCAAGGACGAAACCGAAACCGACCTGTTCGGCGAGCAGGCAGTTCTGTGTGGCGGTACTGTTGAATTGGTTAAGGCTGGCTTTGAAACTCTGGTTGAAGCCGGTTACGCGCCAGAAATGGCTTACTTCGAGTGCCTGCACGAATTGAAGTTGATCGTTGACCTCATGTACGAAGGCGGTATCGCCAACATGAACTACTCGATCTCCAACAACGCCGAATACGGCGAGTACGTGACTGGCCCTGAGGTCATCAACGCTGAATCCCGTCAGGCAATGCGTAACGCTCTGAAACGCATCCAGGACGGTGAATACGCGAAAATGTTCATCAGCGAGGGTGCTACCGGCTACCCTTCGATGACTGCCAAGCGTCGCAACAACGCCGCTCACGGTATCGAAGTCATTGGCGGGCAACTGCGCTCGATGATGCCTTGGATCGGCGCCAACAAAATCGTTGACCAGGCAAAGAACTAAGTTCCCAGCCTGTAGAGAAAACGCGGCCTAGGCCGCGTTTTTTCGTTTAAGCGGCGGCTTCTGGTATAAAGCAGGATCGTTTGCGGGTGCGTGTTGGCCCCAAGCTTCTACCGAAACTTCCCATATCGTTGCAAGGTAATGTCCATGAGCGAACGTCCCGAAGAGCCAAAAGCGGCTTCAGACGCCGATAGCCTGCTGCCTATCGATGAGCATGTCGAAGAAGGGCATGACGCCGAAGGCCGAAAAGTCCGGCATCGTGGTATCTATCTGCTGCCGAACCTTTTCACCACTGCGAACCTGTTCGCCGGTTTTTACTCCATCATCAGTTCCATGAGTGCGCAAAGTGCCATGAGTGCGGGTGATACTGCTGGGGCCAGCAAATACTTTGCCTTTGCAGCCATCGCCATTTTTGTCGCCATGGTGCTCGACGGTCTTGATGGCCGCGTAGCCCGCATGACCAATACCGAAAGTGCCTTTGGTGCCGAGTACGATTCCTTGTCGGACATGGTTGCCTTTGGTGTTGCCCCTGCGTTGCTGGCTTTTGGCTGGGCACTGGGGGACATGGGCAAGGTCGGCTGGATGGTTGCCTTCATCTATGTTGCGGGCGCGGCGTTGCGTCTGGCGCGTTTCAATACCCAGGTAGGTACAGCGGACAAACGCTACTTTATCGGCCTGGCCAGCCCGGCGGCGGCTGGTGTGGTGGCGGGTATCGTATGGGCATTCAGTGATTACGGTATTCAGGGTTCGAAAATGTCGTTCCTGGTTGCCTTGCTCGTAGCGGCAGCCGGCATGCTGATGGTCAGCAATATCAAGTACAACAGCTTCAAGGAACTGGACTTGAAAGGGCGTGTTCCTTTTGTGGCGATTCTGGCTGTGGTACTGGTCTTCGCGGTTGTGTTCAGCGATCCGCCGCGCATTCTGTTGCTGGCCTTCCTGGCATATGCGGCATCGGGGCCGATCCAGTACTTGCTGCGTTTGCGTCGTAACAAAAACGCCGAGTGATGTAATTTCTCCCATACTCCGTAGTCTATTGGTGCATCAGCCCTCCAATACTGCGGAGTTGTCATGCTCATCAAGCTGCCTAAAGCGTCCGACTGCAAAGAGTCGGACGTTACGCCTGAATCCTTCTATTTATCCCGTCGTGCATTGTTGGGTAGTTCGCTTGCCGGATTGGCTGTGGGCGCGCTTCCACGTTTGGCCAGTGCCGAAGATGCGGTGCGCTATGCAGATGTTGAACCGGGCAAGGCTCCAGCCTGGTTTGCCGACAAGCTAGCGCAGACCAAATGGCAGGCCGTCACGGTGAAGGGGGAGGCGATCACGCCTTTCAAGGATGCGACCCACTACAACAACTTCTATGAGTTCGGCACTGACAAGGGGGATCCGGCGCAAAACGCTGGTGCCTTGAAAACCGAGCCCTGGACTGTGGTAGTCGACGGGGAGGTGGGCAAACCGGGTCGTTACGCGCTGGAAGACTTCATGAAGCCTTATCAGTTGGAGGAGCGGATTTATCGTCTGCGTTGTGTAGAGGCCTGGTCGATGGTGATCCCGTGGATGGGATTTCCCATTTCGGCATTGCTCAAGCAGGTGGAGCCAACCTCCAAAGCCAGGTACATCCGTTTTGAAACATTGCAGGATCCTAAGGTCATGCCGGGGCAGCGTTCGGGTTTTGCATTGATTGACTGGCCGTATGTAGAAGGGTTACGGCTGGATGAGGCGATGAATCCGTTGGCGATTTTGGCGGTGGGCATGTATGGCCGCGAATTGCCCAATCAAAATGGCGCGCCGCTACGGTTGGTGGTGCCCTGGAAGTATGGTTTCAAAAGCGTGAAATCCATCGTGCGTATCAGTCTGGTCGAGGATCAGCCAAAAACCACCTGGCAAAGCATTGCTGCGGATGAGTACGGCTTCTATGCCAACGTGAATCCGCAAGTTGATCATCCGCGTTGGACACAGGCGCGTGAGCGACGCTTGCCGAGCGGTCTGTTCAGTCCCAATGTGCGCGATACGCAGATGTTCAACGGTTACGCCGATGAGGTTGCTTCTTTATATACAGGCCTGGATCTGCGGAAGAACTACTGATGAAGCATCTACCTTGGCGCCTTGGCGTCTTTATCGTGGTGGCCATCTGGCCTTTGTATTGGTTGTACGAGGCCTGGATCTTTGCCTTGGGGCCAGACCCGGGAAAGGTGTTGGTCGATCGTCTGGGGCTGGGAACGTTGATACTGCTGTTGGTGACGTTGAGCATGACGCCGATGCATAGACTGACGGGCTGGTCGGGCTGGGTCACGGTGCGTCGACAGCTCGGCTTGTGGTGTTTTGCCTATGTGGTGCTGCATCTGTGTGCCTACCTGACTTTCGTGCTGGGGTTTGACTGGTCGCAGTTGGGTGTTGAGCTAAGCAAGCGTCCCTACATTATTGTCGGCAGCCTGGGGTTCTTGTGTTTACTGGCGTTGGCGGTGACGTCGAATCGCTACAGTCAGCGACGCTTGGGCACGCGCTGGAAGAAGCTCCATCGTCTGGTGTATGTGGTAGTGGGCTTGGGGTTGCTGCATATGCTCTGGATAGTGCGGGCGGACCTCAAGGAATGGTCGATTTATGCCTGTATAGGTGTAGGTCTGCTGGCACTGCGCATACCGATGGTGAAGAGCCGGATTCCGCGTCTATATAAGAAGAAATCAGCTTCTGCGATTTAAGTTCAAATTAGTGCTTGACCCTAGATTCAAACGGCCTATAATTCGCCCCACGTCCGGCGCAGTCGAAACGGAAAACTCCTTGAGTTTCAATGAGTTGGACGGTTTTCGGCGGTGTCAGCTTCAAGTCATCGAAGCAGGAAATGAGGTGTTGACAGCAGCGTGTAACGCTGTAGAATTCGCCTCCCGCTAACGAGAGATCGAAAGCGCAAGTGGTTGATGTTACAGAGGAAACTTTGA
>NZ_UYJA01000008.1 GCF_900618535.1 Pseudomonas bubulae
GAACGTATGTTTGCCGAGGTCGATACCGACCAGTGCTAAATCGCTCATGGTGATGGTCTCCGAAAATAAAACACCCTGCGAAAGCGTAGCCCTCGCAGGGTGTGGGGGTGACCATCTCATTAACCGCGCAAGGCATACAGCCCTTGCGCGGTTTTTTATTCAGCTATCAGCTCGGATCAGGCGTCTTTGTCTTTACGCTTGTCTTCAACCTTCCAGCTCTTGCCATCGTAGAACGCACGCCAGCCAGTCGGCTTGCCATCCACTTCGGTCTGTACGTACTGCTCTTTGGTTTTGCGACTGTAGCGAATCACCGCCGGGCGACCATCCGGGTCTTTCTTCGGTGCTTCACACAGGAAATGGTACTTGGGATCGATCTCGTCCTTGTGCGGAATGATTTCAATCACCAGCGGCGCTCGGGTCTCGCGGTTCTTGGGGAACTGGCTGGCCGCCAGGAACAACCCCGAAGCGCCGTCACGCAGGATATACGTGTCGTTGACCTTCTCGCACTTGAGCTCCGGCATCTTCACCGGATCCATTTTCGGCGGCGCCGCTTCACCGCTTTTCAGCAGTTTGCGGGTGTTTTTGCATTCGGCATTGGTACAGCCGAAGAACTTGCCGAAACGACCGGTTTTGAGCTGCATCTCGCTGCCGCACTTGTCGCATTCAAGGCTCGGCCCTTCGTAGCCCTTGATCCGGTAGTTGCCTTCCTCGATCTCGTAGCCAACGCAATCCGGGTTGTTACCGCAGATATGCAGTTTGTGCTTCTCGTCCAGCAGGTAAGCGTCCATGGCCGTGCTGCAAATCGGGCAACGGTGCTTGCCCAGCAGTACCAGCGACTCGGATTCACCTTCGTCGTCGGCGGCAATTTCATCGCCCGGCACCAGGTTGACCGTGGCCTTGCAGCGTTCTTTCGGCGGCAGACTGTAGCCCGAGCAACCCAGGAATACGCCGGTCGATGCCGTACGAATCTGCATCGGACGACCACATTCCTTGCACGGAATATCTGTCATGACTGGCTGGTTGGCGCGCATACCACCTTCCGGCGCAGCAGCAACTTCAAGCTTCTTCTTGAAGTCGCCGTAGAACTCGTCCAGGACGTTTTTCCAGTCGCGCTCACCTTGCGCAACGTCATCGAGGTTCTCTTCCATGCCGGCGGTAAAACCGTAGTCCATCAGGTCGGAGAAGCTTTCAGACAGGCGCTCGGTAACGATATCGCCCATTTTTTCGGAGTAGAAACGGCGGTTATGCAACGCCACGTAACCACGATCCTGAATGGTCGAGATAATCGCCGCATAGGTCGAAGGACGACCGATGCCACGCTTTTCCATCTCTTTTACCAGGCTGGCCTCGGAGTAACGCGCAGGTGGCTTGGTGAAGTGCTGGCTCGGATCAAGTTCGATCAACTTGAGCTTATCGCCCTGGGCCATGTCCGGCAGCACATCGTCGTCGCCCGGCTTGGCAATTTGCGGCATCACACGGGTGTAACCGTCGAATTTGAGGATGCGACCTTTGGCACGCAGCTCAAAATCACCGGCCGCCACAGTGACGGTGGTCGACAGGTATTTGGCCGGCAGCATCTGGCATGCCACGAATTGGCGCCAGATCAGCTCGTAAAGGCGCTCAGCGTCGCGCTCCATGCCCGTCAGCTTGCTCGGGTGCATGTTGACGTCGGAAGGACGAATCGCTTCGTGAGCCTCCTGTGCGCCTTCCTTGCTGCTGTACACGTTGGCTGCCGGCGGCAGGTAGTCCGCGCCGAACTCGCCTTCAATGTAGGTGCGTGCCATTTCGACCGCATCGGCCGACAGGTTGGTGGAGTCGGTACGCATGTACGTGATGTAGCCCGCTTCATACAAGCGCTGGGCCATCATCATGGTTTTCTTCACCCCGTAGCCCAGGCGATTGCTCGCTGCCTGCTGCAGGGTGGACGTGATAAACGGCGCCGACGGCTTGCTGCTGGTCGGTTTGTCTTCACGCTTGACGATGCTGTAGCTGGAAGCCTTGAGCTTCTCCAGGGCAGCCATGGCCTGGGTTTCGTTCAGCGGCTTGAACGCCTCGCCTTTTTCGCGGGCAACGTCGAAGCGCACCTTGGCACCCTTGGCGGTGCCAAGGTCAGCGTGAATTTCCCAGTATTCTTCGGGGTTGAACGCACGAATTTCGCGCTCACGCTCCACCACCAGCTTCACCGCCACCGATTGCACACGGCCTGCCGACAGGCCACGGGCAACCTTGGCCCACAGCAGCGGCGAAACCATGTAACCCACTACACGGTCGAGAAAACGGCGTGCCTGCTGAGCGTTGACCCGGTTGATATCCAGTTCACCCGGCTTGGAAAAAGCTTCCTGAATCGCCTTTTTGGTGATTTCGTTGAACACCACGCGCTTGTAGCGGCTGTCATCACCCCCGATGGCTTCGCGCAGGTGCCAGGCAATGGCTTCCCCCTCGCGATCCAAGTCGGTTGCGAGATAGATGGTGTCAGCATCCTTGGCGAGCCGGCGCAGCTCTTCGATGACCTTTTCCTTGCCCGGGAGGATCTCGTACTTGGCTTTCCAGCCATGTTCCGGATCGACGCCCATGCGCGAGATCAGCTGCTTTTGAGCTTTCTCTTTTGGCGACAGGGCCGGCGCCTCGCCGGCCGCAGCCTTACCACGCTTGGCAGCAGGTTCTTTGCTGGCGCTAGCCGAACCGCTGGTGGGCAGGTCTCGGATATGGCCGATACTCGACTTCACCACGTACTCGTTACCCAAGTACTTGTTGATGGTCTTGGCCTTAGCCGGGGATTCCACAATGACCAGCGATTTGCCCATGGATCAGAAAATTCCTGAATTCTAGAAGTGAAAGGCGGTTCGCGCCTGACGCGGCACCGCTATATATAGTGGCTACAAGGTGAGGTCAAGCACAGGGTTCTGCGCGACCATGCCTTATGGCCGGGAAAAAACGCTGGGTTCGGCCTGAATCAGGGCAAAGCGCGGGACCTGTTCGCCCTCGACAATGACTGACTCCAGGAACATGCTCAGCGGGCGCACCCAAAAGCCGTAATCGCCATACAGGGCTTGGTAGAACACTACATCCTCTTCGGTTTCGGAGTGGCGAGCCACACTGAATACCCGATATTGAGGGCCTTTGTAATGTTGATAGAGCCCGGGTTGTAGCGGCATGTTGCGGCCCCTCTGCAAAATAAAAAAATAAAAACGCTTAAAAACAAAAACCGGGGCACAAGGCCCCGGCTTCCATCATCGCAACGCTTAGACGCGTTCGAAGACGGTGGAAATGCCCTGGCCAAGACCAATGCACATGGTGGACAACCCGAAGGTGCCGCCATTTTGCTTCATTACATTGAGCAAAGTGCCAGAGATACGAGCGCCCGAACATCCAAACGGGTGACCCAGAGCGATGGCACCGCCGTGCAGGTTAACCTTCTCATTCATCTTGTCGAGCACTTTCAAATCTTTCAGCACTGGCAGGGCCTGTGCAGCGAAAGCTTCGTTAAGCTCGATGAAGTCGATATCAGCCATATTCAAGCCCGCACGCTTCAACGCTTTTTGCGTAGCCGGTACTGGACCATAGCCCATGATCGCAGGATCCACACCGGCAACGGCCATGGAGCGGATAACGGCCAAAGGCTCCAGGCCCAGGTCTTTTGCACGCTGAGCCGACATCACGATCATGCACGAAGCACCATCGGTGATCTGCGACGACGTGCCCGCAGTCACTGTACCGCCTTTAGGGTTGAAAGCAGGTTTCAACGCCGCCAGGCTTTCCAGGGTGGTATCTGGACGAATAGTTTCATCGTAGTCGAAAATCTTCAGGAAGCCGTTTTCGTCATATCCCTGCATCGGGATGATTTCGTCTTTGAACTTGCCTTCAATCGTCGCCTTGTGCGCCAACTGGTGCGAGCGCACTGCAAATGCGTCCTGCTGTTCGCGGGTGATGCCGTGCATCTTGCCCAGCATTTCAGCGGTCAAACCCATCATGCCCGAGGCTTTCGCTGCGTACAGCGACATGTGCGGGTTAGGGTCAACGCCGTGCATCATGCTCACGTGGCCCATATGCTCGACGCCGCCAACCACGAAAACGTCACCGTTGCCGGTCATGATCGCTTGCGCAGCCGTGTGCAGGGCGCTCATGGACGAGCCGCACAGGCGGCTTACGGTCTGTGCAGCGCTGGTGTGCGGGATCTGGGTCATCAGCGACGCCATGCGCGCGATGTTCCAGCCCTGCTCCAGGGTCTGGTTCACACAGCCCCAGATCACGTCTTCCACTTCGCTCGGGTCAACCTTGTTGTTGCGCTCCAGCACTTTGCTGATCAGGTGCGCAGACATGTCTTCAGCACGGGTGTTGCGGTGCATGCCACCCTTGGAGCGGCCCATCGGGGTGCGACCGAAGTCTACAATCACCACGTCTCTAGGATTCAAGCTCATAATTTCACTCTCACTCTAATGGGGCGCTTAACCGAAGAAGCTCTGGCCGTTCTTGGCCATCTCACGCAGCTTCGCAGTCGGGTGGTACAGCGCGCCCAGTTCAGCGTACTGATCGGCCAGGGCCACGAACTCTGCAACACCGATCGAATCGATGTAGCGCAGTGCGCCGCCACGGAACAGCGGGAAGCCAATACCGTAGACCAGACCCATATCGGCCTCGGCTGCGGTTTCAACGATGCCGTCTTCCAGGCAGCGTACGGTTTCCAGACACAACGGAATCATCATCCAGTTGATGATGTCCTCGTCGGTCACGTCGCGCTGCTCGTAAACAATTGGCTTGAGCACTTCAAGTACGCTGGAATCAACGACTTTCTTCTGCTTGCCCTTTTTGTCAGCCTCGTAGGCATAGAAGCCTTTGCCGTTTTTCTGACCCAGGCGCTTGGCCTCGTACAGAGCGTCGATCGCCGAGCGGCGGTCGTCTTTCATGCGATCCGGGAAGCCTTCAGCCATCACGTCGCGACCGTGGTGGCCGGTGTCGATGCCGACCACGTCCATCAGGTACGCCGGGCCCATTGGCCAGCCGAATTTTTCCATTACTTTGTCGATGCGCACAAAGTCGACACCGGCACTGACCAGACGGGCAAAACCGCCGAAGTACGGGAACAATACGCGGTTGACCAAAAAGCCCGGGCAGTCGTTGACCACGATCGGGTTCTTGCCCATTTTCTTGGCGTAGGCAACGGTGGTGGCAACAGCCAGGTCGCTGGACTTCTCGCCACGAATCACTTCAACCAGCGGCATCATGTGCACCGGGTTGAAGAAGTGCATGCCGACGAAATTTTCCGGACGCTTGAGGGCCTTGGCCAGCAGGCTGATGGAAATGGTCGAAGTGTTGGAAGCCAGGATGGCGTCTTCGCGAACATGGTTTTCCACTTCCGCCAGTACCGCTTGCTTGACCTTCGGGTTCTCGACTACCGCTTCGACCACCAGGTCGACGTTGCCGAAATCGCCGTAGGACAGAGTAGGACGAATACCGTTCAGTACTTCGGCCATTTTCGCCGGAGTCATGCGACCTTTATCAACGCGACCCACCAGCAACTTGGCGGCTTCAGCCAGCCCTTGCTCGATGCCGTGTTCGTTGATGTCCTTCATCAGGATCGGCGTGCCTTTGGAGGCCGACTGATAGGCAATACCGCCACCCATGATGCCTGCACCCAGAACGGCGGCCTGCTTCACGTCTTTGGCGATTTTGTCGTAGATCTTGGCTTTTTTCTTCAGTTCCTGATCGTTCAGGAACAGGCCGATCAGACAGTTTGAAGCGGAGGTCTTGGCCAGTTTGGCAAAACCTGCAGCTTCCACTTCCAGCGCCTTGTCACGACCGAAGTTCGCGGCTTTCTGGATGGTCTTGATCGCTTCAACCGGGGCCGGGTAGTTCGGGCCGGCCTGGCCAGCCACGAAACCTTTGGCGGTTTCGAACGCCATCATTTGTTCGATTGCGTTGAGCTTGAGCTTTTCCAGCTTCGGCTGACGCTTGGCCTTGTAGTCCAGCTCACCACTGATGGCGCGCTTGATCAGGTCCAGGGCAGCTGCGCCCAGCTTGTCAGCGGTGACCACAGCATCAACGGCACCTACTTTCAGAGCGTCTTCTGCGCGGTTTTCCTTGCCGGAGGCAATCCATTCAACCGCGTTATCAACGCCGATCAGGCGTGGCAGACGCACGGTGCCGCCAAAGCCCGGGTAGATACCCAGCTTGACTTCCGGCAGGCCGATCTTGGCGCTGTCAGCCATGACCCGGAAGTCGGCTGCCAGGCACATTTCCAGACCGCCGCCCAACGCGATGCCATTGATGGCAGCGACGGTAGGTACGTTGAGGTCTTCGAAATCGCTGAAGATTCTGTTGGCTTCCAGGTTGCCGGCAATCAGCTCGGCATCCGGCAATTTGAAGTTTTCAACGAATTCGGTGATGTCGGCGCCGACGATAAACACGTCTTTACCGCTGGAAACGATGACACCCTTGACCGAAGCATCTGCCTTGATCGCATCTACTGCCTGACGCAATTCGTTCAGGGTTAGACGGTTGAACTTGTTGACGGACTCACCCTTGAGGTCGAACTTGAGTTCGACGATGCCACTTTCAAGAGCCGTAACCGTGATGGCTTTACCTTCGTAAATCATCAACTGATCTCCAGGATATGGAAGCTGAACAGTACACGTCAGAAGCTAGCGTCTGGCTGTCACTGACCTTTGCGTCAATGCTGTTGCCAATCCGCCAGGCACACCCGCCAACGCGATAATCGGGATTGAACAAGCATCGTCCGACACGACAAACACTCAATTCATACGCCCGTTTGATTTGGGTGTCGACACCTTCACGGAAAAGCGATCGATTGTCAATTGTCCAAAACAATGATGACAAAACGACCCGGCAGTCAGTTTAGACACCTGCGCTATGAGCGCCCGAAACCATTGCGGCGCCTTGCAGGTGAAAAGTGTGGGAGCGGGCTTGCTCGCGATTCAGGCGCCGCGGTTTGTCTGCCACACCCCGCCGATTCCATCGCGGGAAGCCCGCCCCCACAAGGGTCATGCCAGCGCCTTGAGCACCTCGTCAATGGCCTTGAGCACCTGAGCCTCGCCCTTCTCGCCCCAGACCAGCACAATCATTTGTTTATCGGCCTCAACCTTGTAGACATTGGCTGGCAGCTTGCGAAACTGCGCCAGCAGGCGCTCGTCCTCGCATTCTTCCTGCCAGCGATTGAGCCATTTTCCCGGTGCCGATTGCCAATAGCACCAAACATCAGGTTTAGTACTGCGGCGCGGACGGTGGTACTGCGCGCAGGAACCGGGCGGTTGCGGCTCAAGCCAGTGCGGCCACTCCTGAGGCGCCAGCTGCATGGACAACCCCATGCGCCGCGCCTCCATGCGCAGGTCCATCCGACCACTTTGCCCCCGGGACGGGCGCAACCACGCCAGGGGACTCAGAACCAGTGCCAGGATTGACACCACTATCCATACCGTCATATCTGTACTCTCACTGCTTGATAAACGCATGACCCAGACTTGAACCAAGGCTCTGGAAAAGGGCCATACTCATAATTAATCGCCATCTACAGGAGCACCCCACATGCCCTACGAACATATCCTGGTCGCCGTCGACCTGACCGACGAATGTGACCCCGTGATCAACCGCGCCAGTGAAAGCGCCAAGGCCAACGGCGCCAAATTGTCACTGATCCATATCGTCGAACCGATGGCGATGGCGTTCGGCGGCGATGTGCCAATGGATCTCTCGCAACTGCAGCAGCAACAATTCGACCAGGCCAAGGAACGCCTTGAACGCCTGATCGCCAAATACCCGCAGCTGCACAAGGACTACTGCCACCTGAACTACGGCCAGCCGCGCCAGGAAATCCATGCCCTGGCCAAAGCGCAAAACTGCGACCTGATCGTGGTTGGCAGCCACGGCCGCCACGGCCTCGCCCTGCTGCTGGGCTCGACCGCCAACGACGTACTGCATGGTGCACCGTGCGACGTGCTGGCGGTCAGCCTGAAAAAACCTGACTGAGTTTATCTGCAGCAACCACAAAAAAGCCCGGCCCCTTATAAAAGGGCCGGGCTTTTTCAGTTCAGCACGGGGTCAATCAGGCATCCAGCTCGGCCCAGCGCTCAACCAGCTGCTCAAGCTCGGCTTGCAATGTTTCAAGCTTGGCAATCACTTCCGCGGTTTTGGCCGCAGGCAGTTGATAGAAACCAGCGTCAGCCATTTCTGCTTCAACCGCAGCAATGGCCTGTTCCTTGGCGTCGATATCGGCCGGCAGGGCTTCCAGCTCACGCTGCAGCTTGTAGCTGAGTTTCTTTTTCGCCGCAGGAGCAGGCTGAGCAGCCACAGGTGCCGGTGCAGCCTCGACCACGGCCGAGTTGAGGTCGGCTTTGCCCGACTTGCTCTCGGTCACGCCCAGCAGGCGCGGTGAACCGCCCTGACGCAGCCAGTCCTGATAACCGCCCACGTACTCGCGAACCTTGCCTTCGCCCTGGAAAACCAGGGTGCTGGTCACCACGTTATCGAGGAATGCCCGGTCGTGACTGACCATCAGCACAGTGCCCTTGAAGGTCAGCAGCACCTCCTCAAGCAGCTCCAGGGTTTCAACGTCGAGGTCGTTGGTCGGCTCATCGAGCACCAGCAGGTTGGCCGGCTTGCTGAACAGCTTGGCCAGCAACAGACGCGCACGCTCACCACCCGACAGCGCCTTGACCGGCGTGCGGGCACGCTGAGGGCTGAACAGGAAGTCACCCAGGTAGCTGAGCACGTGACGGCTCTGGCCGTCGATATCGATAAAGTCGCGGCCTTCGGCCACGTTGTCGATCACGGTTTTTTCCAGATCCAGCTGATGGCGCAGCTGATCGAAGTAAGCCACGTCGATACGCGTGCCCTCTTCAACCGTACCTTCAGTTGGCACCAGGCCGCCCAGCATCAGCTTGAGCAGCGTGGTTTTACCGGTACCGTTGGCACCCAGCAGACCGATACGGTCGCCGCGCTGCAGCACCATCGAGAAGTCCTTGAGCAGGAACGGACCACCCGGGTGAGCAAAGCTGACGTTTTCCAGCACCATCACTTGCTTGCCGGACTTGTCTGCCGTGTCCAGCTGGATATTCGCCTTGCCGGTACGCTCGCGACGTTCGCTGCGCTCTACGCGCAGTTCTTTCAGGGCGCGCACGCGGCCTTCGTTACGGGTGCGGCGGGCCTTGATGCCCTGGCGGATCCAGACTTCTTCCTGAGCCAGACGCTTGTCGAACAGCGCATTGGCGGTTTCTTCCGCGGCCAGGGTAGCTTCCTTGTGCACCAGGAAACTGGCGTAGTCGCCATTCCAGTCGATCAGGCCGCCACGGTCCAGCTCCAGAATCCGGGTGGCCAGGTTCTGCAGGAATGAACGGTCATGGGTAATAAACAGAACCGCGCCCTGGAAGTCCTTGAGGGCCTCTTCCAGCCACGCGATTGCGCCGATATCCAGGTGGTTGGTCGGTTCGTCGAGCAGCAGCAGATCCGGTTCGGAAACCAGAGCCTGTGCAAGCAGGACGCGACGACGCCAGCCGCCGGACAATTCGGCCAGGGTTTTGTCGGCAGGCAATTGCAGGCGGCTCAGGGTGCTGTCCACCAATTGCTGCAAGCGCCAGCCATCACGGGCTTCGAGGTCTTGCTGGACGTGCATCAGCTTGTCCAGGTCAGCATCGGTGACGATGTTCTGGCTCAAGTGATGGTACTGGGCCAGTAACTCGCCAACACCGTCCAGGCCTTCGGCCACAACGTCGAATACAGTCCGCTCGTCGGCAACCGGCAACTCTTGCGGCAATTCGCCAATCTTGAGGCCGGGCGCGCGCCAAACAGAGCCGTCATCGGGTTTTTGATCACCTTTAACCAGCTTCATCATGCTGGACTTGCCGGTACCGTTGCGGCCGATGATGCACACCCGCTCTCCACGGGCGATCTGCCAGGACACCTTGTCCAACAACGGCATAGAGCCGAAAGCAAGGGACACATCGCTGAATTTGAGCAGGGTCATGAGCTTCTCCAAAAACTGGGCGCGCATTCTACCTGATTTGAACCCCCGGGCGGCCGGGTATTTCTTGTACGGTGCCGTCTTGCCTTCATTTAGTGCCAAGTTGCTATGGTTGGCCGCCAAGACGTTCACGCGTCGCTGGCAAAAGGCTAAGCTACGAAATAATCAGTGCAGGTTCGGCCTGCGCTCGTCACGTTTTTTATCAGTACGGAAGCCTCATGCGCAGTCGTCTCTTCAACTTTTTATCCTGCCTGCTTCTCACCAGCTGCGCCGTGCAAGCCGCCCATGGCGCAGACCTGACCCAACAACGCCAGCTCTACGACCAGGCCAAGCGCGCCTTGGCCAAAGGCGATTCCGGCCCTTACTTTCAAAATTCCGCAGCCTTGCGCAGCTACCCGCTTACGCCGTATCTGGCCTATGACGAGTTGACCGCACGCCTGAAGTCCGCAAGCAACACAGAAATCGAACAGTTTCTCGCCGCACATGGCGACCTGCCGCAAGCCAACTGGATGAAACTGCGCTGGCTGCGCTGGCTGGCAGACCGTGGCGACTGGGCCACTTTCGCAAAGTACTACGACCCCAAGCTCAACTTCACCGAGCTGGACTGCCTCAACGGCCAATATGAGTTGCAACACAACCGCAAGGCCGAGGGTTATGCCAGCGCAGAAAAACTCTGGATGGTCGGCAAGGCGCAACCGGCCGCCTGCGATGCCCTGTTCAGCCAATGGGCCGCGGCAGGCCAACTGACCGAGCAAAAACGCTGGCAGCGGGTCAAACTGGCCGCTGAAGCACGTAATTACGCCCTGGCCACGCAACTCGCCAACGGCCTCAATACGCTTGGCCCACAAGCCCGGCTGATGATTGACGTGGCGCAAAAACCCGACATGCTCAGCCAGCCGTCACGTTTTGCCCCGGCCAGCGAGGCCATGTCTGACGCCGTAGGCCTGGGCCTGCGCCGCCTGGCACGTCAGGACCCGGAAAAAGCCGCGTCCCTGCTCGACACCTACGCCACCAACATGCATTTTTCCCGCGATGAAAAAGTCGCCATCGCCCGGGAAATCGGCCTGACGTTCGCCCGCCGCTACGACAGCCGCGGCCTGGACATCATGACCCAGTACGACCCCGAACTGCGGGACAATACCGTCACCGAGTGGCGCCTGCGTCTGCTGCTGCGTCTGGGCCGCTGGGAAGATGCCTACCAGCTCACCCGCAAACTCCCACAAGACTTGGCAACCACCAGCCGCTGGCGCTACTGGCAGGCCCGCAGCCTTGAACTGGCCGAACCCAAAAACCCGCAAGCTCAGGTCCTGTTCAAAAAAGTCGCCAACGAACGTGATTTCTACGGGTTCCTGGCCGCTGACCGGGCGCAAACCCCTTATCAACTCAACAACCGGCCGCTGGTGCTCAGCCCGCAACTGATCAAAAAAGTGCGCAATACGCCAGGCGTGCAGCGCGCACTTGAATTCCATGACCGCGGCCAGGTGGTCGATGGTCGTCGTGAGTGGTATTACGTCAGTCGCCTGTTCAGCCGTGACGAAATGGTCGCCCAGGCCAAGCTGGCTTACGACCTCAAGTGGTATTTCCCGGCTATCCGCACCATCAGCCAGGCCCAGTACTGGGATGACCTGGACATTCGCTTCCCGATGGCCCACCGCGATACTCTGGTGCGCGAAGCCAAACTCCGCGGCTTGCACTCCAGCTGGGTATTCGCCATCACCCGTCAGGAAAGTGCCTTTATGGATGACGCCCGCTCCGGCGTTGGCGCCAGCGGCCTGATGCAGTTGATGCCCGCCACCGCCAAAGAGACCGCACGAAAATTCAGCATCCCGCTGGCCTCGCCGCAGCAAGTGCTTAACCCCGACAAGAACATCCAGCTGGGTGCTGCTTACCTGAGCCAGGTGCATGGCCAGTTCAACGGCAACCGGGTGCTGGCTTCAGCGGCTTACAACGCCGGGCCGGGACGTGTGCGCCAGTGGCTCAAGGGTGCCAACCACCTGGGCTTCGACGTGTGGATCGAGAGCATCCCGTTCGACGAAACCCGCCAGTACGTGCAGAACGTGTTGTCTTATTCGGTGATCTACGGGCAAAAGCTCAATGCGCCACAGCCTGTAGTGGACTGGCATGAGCGCTATTTTGATGATCAGTGACAGGTAGCCTGTAGCAGCTGCCGAAGGAACGAGGCAGCTGCTACAGGGCTTGGCTACTCCAGGATTGTTACCGGCATGCCGACTTCCAGAACGCCATTACCCTCGTTAACCAGGTTCTGACCGAACATGGTGCCGTTTTCCTGCTTGCGGTAGGTCATCAGGGTCGCCAGCGGTTCGCGCTGTTCATCACGCACCCCTGTATGCGGATCAACAGTAGTGAGGATGCAGCGCGAGCAGGACTTGACCACGCGGAACTCGACATCGCCGATGCGGATACGCTTCCAGCCGTCTTCGGCAAAGGCTTCGCTGCCTTCGATCACCAGGTTGGGGCGAAAGCGCAGCATGTCCATCGGCCGGCCGATCTTGTGCGAAATATCATCCAGCGATGCCTGGCCAATCAGCAAAAGCGGATAACCATCGGCGAACGCAACCTGGTCATCATCCCGGCCGTAGCCCGACTCCGTGGTGCGCGCCCTTTGCAGTGGCACATGCACCAGCCGCACCGGCTTTTCTACAAAGCGGCTTAGCCAGTCAGCAGCAGCATCCCCTGCATCCGGTACACGCAAGGTGTCGCGCCATATCGTCACGCCACGCAGGTCGGTGTCGGCATCCGGCACTGCGAGCTCCAGTGCCTCGAACCCTTCGGCATTCAAGGTCAAGCCACCGGCGCCATTCCACAGCGCAGACAGCTGACTCATTTTGGGGTCGGCACGCTGGGTCAGAAACCGCCCGCTGGCTTCATCCACCAACATCCAGCGTCGATCGCCCACCAGCCCCAGCTTGTCCAGCGTGGCCAGAGGCAAGCTTTCACCCTTGCCGGATTTAAGTGGAAAACGATAAAGCGCGCTTAGACGCAGCATGACTCAGCTCCCTGCGGGGTTAAAAAAGCCACAGTATACGAGCCGATCACTGATGCAAAGGTGCGGGACTTCAAGCAGGTTGTTGGTCCAGTATCAGGCGCTGACGTACGACATCCACCAGCTTGTCCGGCTGGAATTTGGACAGAAAATTGTCGCACCCGACCTTTTTCACCATCGACTCGTTAAAGCTGCCGGACAACGAGGTATGCAACACCACATACAGCGCGCGCAAACGCGGGTCATTACGGATTTCAGTGGTCAACCGGTAACCGTCCATTTCCGGCATTTCGGCATCGGTGAAGATCATCAGCAACTTGTCGGTCATTACCTGCCCGGTATCGGCCCAGCCCTTGAGCATGTTCAGCGCCTTCAAACCATCGCTGGCAATATGCATCTTGACCCCCAGTTGCGAAAGCGTTTCACGCAGTTGCGCCAGCGCTACACTGGAATCGTCGACCAGCAGCACTTCACGCCCGCGCACTTGCTCGAAGATCGGATCGGCAAGCTTCTCGCGCGAGACTTTGGCGTTGTACGGCACGATTTCGGCAAGAACTTTTTCCACGTCGATGATCTCGACCAATTGCTCCTCGACCTTACTGATGGCCGTCAGGTAATGACTGCGCCCGGCACTGGCGGGCGGAGGCAGGATGGCCTCCCAGTTCATATTGACGATACGGTCAACCCCACCCACCAGGAAGGCCTGCACCGAGCGGTTGTACTCGGTGACGATAATGGTGCTGTCCGGGCCCGGCACCAGCGCACGCATGCCGATGGCCTGGGACAGGTCGATCACCGGCAGGGTTTTACCGCGCAGGTTGACCACGCCGCACACATGGGGATGGCGGTGCGGCATCAAGGTCAGTTTTGGCAATTGCAGGACTTCTTGCACCTTGAACACGTTGATCGCGAACAACTGCCTGCCGGCCAGACGAAACATGAGAAGTTCCAGTCGGTTTTCACCGACCAGTTGAGTGCGCTGGTCTACCGTGTCGAGAATGCCGGCCATGAGTAACTCCTGGGGTAGGTACTTGATGCCTGACCTTATCGGCCGGATTCCCAGGACCTTGATATCGTTTAGCTATCAACTAACCCGCAGTTCTGACTGGCCCAGCAAAGGCGACCCCTGGGGCAAGTGGACCTTCAAAGCGCCCTTGCGCACGGCAAAGCGCATCGCATCGCCCGCAAGCGGCTCACCATCGAGGTTGATCGCCAGCCCTTCGGCGGCCTTGATCTCGACCCAGGGCAAACGCGCGCGGACAAACAGGTTATCCAGCCCCCAGCCTTCGGTCATCAGGCTTTTGAGCGTGCCGACGATTTCCGTGGGTGCAGGCAAAATGCTGATATCCAGCATGCCATCATCGACCAGCGCCTCAGGGCACAGGACTTGCCCGCCCCCGGCCTGACGACCGTTGCCGATGCCCAGCGCCAGCAACTCGCCTTGCCAGTGAAAGTCCGGCCCCTGTAGCTCGGCATAGGCCGCGTGCAGCTCAGTAAAGCGCGACAGCCCGGTAAACAGATAGGCAGCGCCGCCCAGGACCTTTTTCAGGTCTTCGGAGGTATTGGCGGTGACCTGGCTACCAAAGCCACCGGTGGCCATGTTCAAAAACAACTGGCCGTCGACTTCACCCAGATCGATGGGACAGGCTGGCACATCGAGCAAGGCCAGGGCTTGAGCGGGCTCCAGGGACACACCGGCCGCCCGGGCAAAGTCATTGGCGGTGCCCAACGGCAACAGCACCAGGCTGGCCTCGGTATCGGCCAGTGCCATCGCCTCGCAAATATCACGCAAAGTGCCATCGCCGCCACCGGCAATCAGCCGGGTGTAGCCGCCCTCCAGCGCCTCGCGTACCAGACGCTGCGCATCCCCGGCCTCCCAGGTCAGCCGCACCGCCAGTTCCCACCCCGCCGCCCGCTGCTGCTCAACGGCAGCGCGCACGTCTTCGTTGAGCGCCTGCTTGCCGTGCAAAATCAAAAAAGCCTTACCTGCACTCATATTCCATCCCTCGACATAACGGTCTGATTGCTTGGACAACAGCCAGACCGAAAAGGCCCATGCACCCGTGATTTAACCTTCACGGCTCGATCAAAAGCGCAGAACCGGTCAGACTTCAACACCTGTAAGTTGTCCAATGATTCTAGAGGCGTTCTGTATGAGCACACTGGTTCCCTGCATCATCGCCGGTGGCGCTGGCACCCGGCTATGGCCAGTGTCGCGCGAGGCCATGCCCAAGCCCTTTATGTGCCTGCCCGATGGTCAGAGCCTGCTGCAAAAGACCTTTGCCCGCGCATCCGGCCTGCGTGACGCTGGCCCGTTGCTGACCGTAACCAACAGGGAGGTGTTTTTTCGCACGCTTGATGATTACCGCGCACAGAACATGGACGACATCGAGCTGGACTTTATCCTCGAGCCATTTGGCCGCAATACTGCCCCGGCGATTGCCGCAGCCGCCTTGCAGATTGCGCAGCGCTACGGCGGTGATACGCAGTTGCTGGTGCTCCCCGCCGACCATCTGATCACCGATATTGCCGCCTTCGGCCGGGCCGTCGACAACGCCCGCAAACTGGCCGACGAGGGCTGGCTGGTGACCTTTGGCATACTGCCAACCCGGGCCGAAATCGGCTTTGGTTATATAGAAAAAGGCCAGAAGCTGAACCAGGATGGCTTTGAAGTGGCGCAGTTTGTTGAAAAACCGGACACCAAAACGGCCCAGGGCTACCTCGACGGCGGCCTGCATCTGTGGAACAGCGGCATGTTCTGCATGCGCGCCGACAGCGTACTGCAAGAATTCAGGGCCCATGCGCCTCTGGTACTGGATGCCGTGACCCACTGCCTTGATCACAGCCAGATGTTTGAGGGCAAACAACAACGCCACCTCGAACTGGACAGCCAGAGTTTCGCCCTGGTGCCCGATATCTCCATAGACTACGCCGTGATGGAGCGCTCGCAAAAAGTTGCCGTGGTGCCCTGCCAGCTGGGCTGGAGTGACATAGGCTCATGGCAGGCGGTGCGCGAGCTGACCCCGGCCGACGCCAATGGCAACCAGTGTACTGGCGAAAACGTACTGCACGATGTACACAACTGCTACATCGATTCGCCGAAACGGTTGGTGGGCGGGGTCGGACTAAACGACCTGATCATTATCGATACGCCGGATGCTCTGCTCGTGGCCGACGCCCGACGCAGCCAGGACGTCAGGCACATCGCCCGAACACTCAGACTCCAGGGCCACGACGCCTATCGCCTGCACCGCACTGTGACCCGCCCGTGGGGCACCTACACCGTGCTGGAGGAAGGTCCGGGGTTCAAGATCAAACGCATCGTGGTCAAGCCCGGAGCCGCGCTGTCCCTGCAGGTGCACCAACGGCGCAGCGAACACTGGATCGTGGTCAGTGGCAGGGCCGAAGTGAACAATGATGGCCTGGACTTCACCCTCGAAACCAACGAGTCCACCTTTATCAAACCCGGCAGCCCACACCGGCTGGGCAACACCGGGGAGGCTGAACTGGTCATGATCGAAGTGCAAAGCGGCGAGTATGTGGGCGAAGACGACATCGTGCGCCTGACTGATATCTATGGGCGCGCGCCTGTCTGAGATCATTGTGGGAGCGGGCTTGCTCGCGATGGCGATCACCCGCAATCGCGAGCAAGCCCGCCCCCACGGGTGACGCAACAGTGCTAGCCCAGCACTTCACTCAACGGGATAAACCCCACCCGGTCGCCTTCGGCCAGGGTGCAATCCTCAAGGACTTCCACCAGCCCTTCAGCCCATGCCGCGCTGCGCAACACGCCTGAACTCTGGTTTTTGTAAATCACCGCACGCCCTTGCTCCAAACGCCCGCGCAGGTACTCGCGACGATTGCCCGGCTTGGGCCAGACAAATCCTGCAGGCACCTGGAACTTCAGCGGTTCGACAGCCTGCACGCCTTGCAGGCGCAGCAGATAAGGCCGTGCCAGCAACGCGAACGTCACCAGAGTCGAGGCAGGGTTACCTGGCAGGCCGATCACCGGCACACCGCGAAAATGCCCGCAGGTCAGGGGTTTGCCCGGCTTGATTGCCAACTTCCACAGCGCCAGCTCGCCCTCTTCGCGCAACGCAATGCCCAAAAAGTCTGCCTCACCGACCGACACTCCGCCGGTGGATAAAATCAGGTCAACCGTTCCCAACTCACCCAAGCGTTGGCGGGTTGCGGGCAAGTCATCAGGCAGAATCCCCCCATCGACCACTTCACAACCCATGCGCGCCAACCAGCTGCACAGCACTATGCGGTTGCTGTTGTAGATTTGCCCCGGGCCTAACGGCTGCCCGGGCTCGATCAGTTCATCGCCAGTGGATAACACCGCCACCTTGACCCGTCGCATCACTCGCAGCTCGGCGCAGCCCAGGGATGCTGCCAGCCCCTGCTCGATCGGCCCCAAGCGCGTCCCCGCAGTAAGGACTACCTCACCAATGGTGGTTTCCTGCCCTTTAGGACGAATGTTCTGACCTGCACGCAAGGCATGGGTAAATACCACTCGTCCGTCGGCCTGCACCACAGCATTTTCCTGCATTTCGACGCAGTCCGCGCCCGCAGGTACCGGGGCACCAGTAAAAATGCGTGCACAGGTGCCTGGCGCCAGTGGCTCCGGGGCAGTACCGGCAAAAATTCGCTGGCTAACGGTTAGCGGTTCCCCGGACCAGTCGCCCAGGTTCAACGCATAACCGTCCATTGCACTGTTGGGCCAAGGGGGAAGATCAAGGCTTGCAATCAAGTCGTGGGCCAGTACGCGGCCATCCCCTGCGCCCACCGGAACCGATTCGGTGTCAAGGATCGGCGCCGACTCAGCCAGTGCCAGCAAACGCTCAAGTGCCACCTCGACGGGCATCAGCGCGCCAGTTCGGCCCGGCTTATCCACGGGTTTCACAGGCCGGTGCCTGCTTCAAGTGGGCGACGAAGTTGCAGGGGCGATGACGGGAATCCAGTTGCTCGGCCAATATCCCGTCCCAACCGGTGCGTACAGCGTTGGTCGAACCCGGCAGGCAGCACACCAGCGTACCGTTGGCCAAGCCGGCAAGAGCCCGGGACTGCACGGTCGAAGTGCCGATATCGGCCACGGAGATCTGGCGGAACAGTTCACCAAAGCCATCTACTTGCTTGTCCAGCAGACAACTGACGGCTTCTGGCGTGCTGTCCCGTGCAGTAAAACCTGTGCCGCCGGTAATCAGCACCACCTGCACCCCATCGTCGGCGATCCAGGTGGCGACCTGGGCGCGGATTTTATACAGGTCATCCTTGAGCAACACCCGTGCCGCCAGGTTGTGCCCGGCATCACGCAGGCGATCGACAAAAACCTGACCCGAAGTGTCCGTTTCCAGAGTTCGAGTGTCACTGACGGTAAGAACGGCGATATTCAAAGGTACGAAAGGTGCATCAACCTTGGCTTTCATAGACGAGGTCCAGTTGTAGGAGAAACAGCCCGGTGTTATATCACAGCGCTTCTTTTGCCTGGTTGCGCGGAGTGCCATATGAACCGGTTTCAATGCTCCATCTTGCTGCTGGCAGGTGGCCGTGGCCAGCGCATGGGCGGTCAGGACAAGGGGCTGGTGAGATGGCAGGGTCAGCCGCTGATCGCGTATGCCCAGCGCGTCACCCGCCCGCTGACCGATGACCTGATCATTTCCTGCAATCGCAACCACGAACAGTACACCCGCCTGGCCGATCAACTGGTCAGTGATGGCAATGATGACTTTGCCGGGCCGTTGGCGGGGATCCGCGCCGGGCTGGCCGTGGCCCGCCACTCACACTTGCTGGTGTTGCCCTGCGATGTACCGAAAATCGACCGCGGGTTGCTCGATGCCCTGCTGGGCGCTGCCGCTCAACATCCCGATCAGCCGCTGATGGTGCGCCACGGGGAGCACTGGGAACCGCTGTTGTGCGTGATCCCCACAGCCCTGAAAGATGCATTCGAGGCAGCCTGGCAGGCAGGTGAACGCAGCCCGCGCAAAATCATGCTCCAGCTCAATGCACGGGCCTGGCAATGCGCCGAAAATGACCCGCGGCTGGCCAATTTCAATACCCCGGACTGGCTGAAATAATCCGCGCCAGTGTCTGCCTGGGGCTAGCAATGGAACTTGCAGACGATGTATACGTCTCAAGGACAGTAATCATTAACAGCACATTCACTTGTTGGAGATACACAATGACTCACCGGACTCTCGCCGCCCTGATGCTCGCTGCTGGCATGGCCGCCCTTGCCGGCTGCTCCTCGCCTTCGGTGATCACCCTGAACGACGGTCGCGAAATCCAGACTGTCGACGCACCAAAATACGATGACGACTCAGGCTTCTACCAGTTCAAGCAACTGGACGGTAAAGAAACCCGCATCAACAAAGACCAGATTCGTACCGTTAAAGAGCTGTAATACCGCTCTCTGGTCTTAAAACAAAACCCGCCTAGTGCGGGTTTTGTTTTACCAGTCCAGATGAATCCTGCTCTCGAAAAAGCGCGCTTCTCCCGTGAGCGGATCAACAAAGCGCAAACTCTGGGCCAGCAGTTTCAGCGGCTCGGCATAGTCATCGACAGCGTCCCTGATCACGTCCGGGTAGAACGGGTCATTGCATATCCCTGCCCCCAGCGCCGCCATAT
The DNA here is from genome assembly GCF_900618535.1 of Pseudomonas bubulae. Lineage (GTDB taxonomy): Bacteria > Pseudomonadota > Gammaproteobacteria > Pseudomonadales > Pseudomonadaceae > Aquipseudomonas > Aquipseudomonas bubulae. The sequence goes on from NZ_UYJA01000008.1 coordinate 19,602, forward strand.
GCACCCGCAACTGATGCTTTTTCCCGGTGACGGGGTACAACGCATAACGCCACAACTCACCGTTTTTCTCACAAACGTCGACCAGGGTCTCGGTATTGCTGACGCCCGGCCCTTCTTTCATGCGGAAAAAAGGCTCGCCCTCCACCAGGCGGCTTTTATGCACCAGCGGCAGCTCAAGTTCAGGCAATGCGCGAGCAATGGCCTCATAGCGTTTGTCGATCTTGCGCGTGGGAAACAACGACTGATACGCCGAACGAGTGTCCGGATTGGCAGAAAACAGCACGAGGCCCGCCGTGTGCCGGTCGATACGGTGCAGGGGCACCAGATGGGGGTTGCCCAGGGTGCGGATCAAGCGCCGCAGCAGTGTTTGCTCGACATACTCACCGCCCGGGGTCACCGGCAGGAAGTGCGGTTTGTCCGCCACCACCAGATGCTCATCGGCATACAGGATGGTTTCCTGCACCGGAATGGGCGTTTCGTTGGGCACTTCGCGAAAGTAATGAATGCGCAGGCCTTCCCGGTACGCCAGCTGCGGGCTGATAGGCGCACCGTCGGCATCCAGCACCCGGCCACGGGCGATACGGTCAAGCCACTGTTCGCGGCTGATGGCACTGAAGTGTTCACTCAGGCAGTCGAGCACCGTCAACCATCTGCCTGGCGGCAGGTGCAAGGTACTGGCTTGATGCTCAGCGGCGATGAAAGGCTGGGACGACATAAAGGGTCTCGAGCGGAAAATGCAGCCGGTGATTATGCAGGTTTATCCAAGAAAATTGACCACCTGCGCAGTATCAAACGGCCAGCCCAACTCCTGGCCCGTATCGACCCGGCGCAATACCGGAATACGCAAGCCGTAGCTTTCAAACAACGAGTCGCTGTCAGCAATATCGACCAGCTCGACCATCAACCCATGCTCGACCAAGGGCATTAAAACCGCTTCGGCCAGTTCACACAGGTGACAACCCAAGGTGCCGAACAATTGGCATTCGGGAGGCATAAATAACGACCTTAGAAATAAAGTGTTTATCTTAAGAGCCTGGCCCGGTGACGTCGACCCGTAGCAGGTACCCGCAGCCGTATGCCTGATTTGCCAATACAATCGCTCTATTCCCCTGCTTGCGACTACGCTTGACCCACATCAGCGACAGACCTTCGTATTTGCCGGATGCTCGCGACCTTTTTCCCGACCTGCCAAGGAAGCCTTTCGTGTTTGCCAATCTGTTAATTATCCTTGCCTCGTCACTGGTGGTCATTGCCCTGTTCCGGCGCCTGAAGCTGCCGCCGGTGCTGGGTTACCTGTGTGTCGGCCTGTTTGTAGGTCCCACCGCCCTCGACTGGATCAATGACAGCCCCGACCTGCCTGACCTGGCAGAGCTTGGAGTGGTGTTTTTGCTGTTTTCCCTGGGGCTGGAGTTCTCGCTGCCCAAGATGCTCAAGCTGCGTCGGGTGGTATTTGGCCTGGGCAGCCTGCAAGTGCTGTGTTCGGCAGTGGCGCTGGGCGGCCTGCTGTATGCCTTTGGCATGAGCCTTAACGGCGCGTTCCTGCTCGGTGCCGGACTCGCCCTGTCATCCACGGCGATCGTAAGTAAAGAGCTGACTAGCCTGGGGGAAATCTTCAGCCGTCACGGTCAGAATGCCATTGGCGTACTGCTGTTTCAGGACGTGGTCGCGGTACTGTTGCTGACCCTGGTGCCGGTGTTCGCCGGCAGCAGCGACCAGGCCTGGTATTGGGCCTTGCCGGTTACCTTGGGCAAGACTGTGATCCTGTTTCTGGGGCTGCTGTTTGCCAGTCGCTTCCTGCTGCCGCGCCTGTTCCACGAGGTGGCCGCGTCGCGCTCGGCAGAGCTGTTTGTGTTGCTGGCGCTGGTGATCGTGCTGCTCACCGCCTGGCTCACCCACCTGCTGGGCCTGTCCCCTGCGCTCGGCGCCTTCCTGGCCGGCATGCTACTGGGTGAAAGCCACTATCGACACCAGATTGAAGCCGATATCCGACCTTTCCGGGACATTCTGCTGGGTCTGTTTTTCGTCAGCATCGGCATGCTGATCGACCTGCAGCTTTTCATTCACCACGGTTTCCTGATTTTAGGCCTGACCCTGGTCCTGATGCTGATCAAGGGTGCCGTGGTCGCGATTCTGGTCAAGTTGCGTGGCAGCGACGGAGAAACCGCCTGGCGCAGTGGCCTGGCCCTGGCCCAGGGCGGTGAGTTCTGCTTTGCCCTGATGGCGCAGATGCAGAGCAACTCGCTGATCCCGGCGGATATGGCTGCCTATCTGCTGGCCGCCACGTTCTGCTCGATGCTGCTGACACCCCTGCTGCTGCGCGCCGCGCCACTTATCGCAGCCAGCCTGCACCGGCAATCCTATGAAGAGGCGGAGCTGGAAGAAATCGCCAGCCAAAACGCCGAACTGCACGGGCACGTGGTGATGTGCGGCTATGGCCGCGTGGGCCAGTCCATTGGCCGTTTCCTGCGCAGCGAACACAAGGACTTTGTCGCGCTGGACTACGACCCCGATCGCATTGAGGAAGCAGCTAAAGCGGACAGCTGCGTGCACTACGGCGACGCCCGCCGGGGTGATCTGCTGCGCGCTGTAGGCCTGGATCGTGCGCGACTGCTGGTGATTGCCGTGGACAACACCGAGGTGGCCATGAGCGTACTCAAGGAAGCCCGGCTGATTACCCTCGAAGTGCCTATCCTGGTCAGGACCCGCGATGACAGCCAGCTCACCGAGCTGAAGGCCGCCGGGGCAACTGAAGTGGTACCGGAATTGCTCGAGTCGAGCCTGATGCTCGCCTCCCATGCCTTGATTTTGCTGGGCCTGTCAGAAAAAATCGTGCAACGCCGGGTCGACCAGGTACGCCATGACCGCTATCACCTGCTCGAAGGCTGTTTTGAAAGCGAAGACGCGCGGGAAGCTGCAATCCCCCGCGAAAACGACTGATTTAAGGTAAGGTTTTGCCTCTGTACACAAAAGACATCTCTGGCATTGCCCATCCAACCGCGCAAGCAATGCCAAGGAAACGAGTGAACCTTCACCGAAGGCCTACACTCGAACGATTATCAAGCCACTAATGGAGTGAATCATGGCCCGTAAAACAGCAAAGAATGCTCAAGAAATCCTGATGGCCGATTTCCAGACGCTGGTACTCGATGCCGAAAAGCTGCTGGAACACACCGCGTCCCTGGCCGGTGACCAGGCTGAAGAACTGCGCGCCCAGATAAAGGACAGCCTGTTCAAGGCTCGCGCAACCCTGGAAGAAACCAAGGAATCGTTGAAAGACCGCAGTCAGGCGGCTGTGGTGGCCACCGAAGATTATGTGCAGGCTAACCCTTGGCAGTCTGTGGGCATCGCGGCCGGTATCGGCTTTGTTCTGGGCCTGCTGGCAACCCGGCGCTGATATGACAGACGAATCCGGTTCCCCCCGTTCCTCACCGCGGCGCTTGGGTGCCGCATTCCTGGGTCTGTTGCACAGCCATGTCGAATTGCTGGGCATCGAACTGCAAGAGCAGAAGGCACGCACCGTCAGCCTGTTGTTGTTTGCCGGGCTGGCACTGGTGTTCGCGCTGTTGCTGCTGATCGGACTGTCGGCGCTGGTGATGATCCTGCTCTGGGACAGCTACCGCATCCCCGGCATTATCGGGCTTTGTGTGTTTTATACGCTGGCCGCGGTGTTCTGCGGGCTGCGCCTCAACGCAGCGATATTCGATGAATCCTCTCCTTTCAATGCCACGCTTGAAGAGCTGGCCAAAGACCGCGAGCGTTTGTTGCCATGAGCCTGCCTGAATTGCCGAAAAATGCTTCACGCCAGGAGTTGCGCAAAACCTTGATCCGCCTGCGCATGGAAATGCACCGGCAGGAGATTCGTCATGAGTCGCAACAACTGCTGCAACCCCTGCAAAAAATGCGCGGGATGACCAGCAACTGGCAGGAAACCCTGGGGATCAAGCATGCACCCTTGTGGGGTGTGGGGATTGTCACCCTGCTCGGGTTCCTGACCGGCAGAGGCGCCAAAAGCAAAAACACCGGGGGCACGTCACGCTGGATCAGCTTGACCACTGGCTTGATACCACTGATCAAGATGGTGATCCAGGCCTCGCGCAAGCCCTGAACAGAAAGCCTCCCCCCTCCTTCTGTGGGAGCGGGCTTGCTCGCGATGGCATCGACGCGGTTTGACTGAAACACCGCGCTGCCTGCATCGTGAGCAAGCCCGCTACCACAGATGGCGCTCCTGATCATGCCTCCACTTGCGTCATCCGTTCTGAAACGAGAAGCTGCTGGGGCGCAAAACACAGGTCCATCCGGTCAACAGCAACGACCATATCCACACCCGCCTCACCCACTCCCTCGAAGTCAGTTGCGTCGGCCGCTCCCTGGGTGACAAGAAGCACCGGTTCGGCGGCTACCGAGCGAACTGTATTTAGGCTCCGCAGCCAAAAACGACCTTATTACAGGGTCAACAGCCAACTAGTTACAAATAAGAATATATAAGAACAAGAAGACGAAATTGTACCACTTAGGAATAACCTCGGTTTTTGTCAGGACAATTATAGAGCCGATACACCACCCTTCGAACAGCCCGTTCGAACTGACTAGGGATTTACGGTTGTTTGCATCACCAGCAAAACAAAGACACTAGCCATCGCCTGCCTATAAGTCACCTGCTCTACGCCTCTGGCGCAGCAGAGAAACCCTATCCTGTTAGCCTCTAACGAACGCATAAAAGAATGAAGCCTCTACAGCCGCTTGATCAGGCTTTGGAAATTTGATAAGTTCCTGGCCCTCATCAAATAATGGCATTATGCCAGCCTCCCGCTTAATTTTTTGAGTTAGCCGTTTTTATTGTTAGCAAGCTAAGGAATAGCCATGAGTAGAAGGCCCGCGTTCGATTGTGCAGCAGTCATTTTAAGGGACAAAACAGTCACCTCCCACACAAGCGGCTCAGTTACAACCACTAAGCAAGGCAACAACGTTTCAGTCAGTAACAATATAGGAACTCATGTCAAGCTTGAGGCATTGCTTGAGTTTCAGAACGGTGACTTGCTGCCAGCGATCCTCATTGACGAGAGTTTACATGCTCCTGTTGGCAAAAAAATTCTAATGGCTTTTAAAAGTGGTGAACCCGTCGCCTATCAAGTGACCCCGAATGGAGAGATTTACACACTCGGGTATATTAGCGAAAGAGAAACTTTTACTTTTCAAGACTTTATAATGTTTGCATTGCCGGGCGTAGGCACCTTTTTTAGCCTGGCCTCACTTGCAGTTACGCAAACGTATTACGAGCACGGGGAATTCAAAACCTATAACGGCAACAAAATTGTTGTCGCCGCCGGACTCGCAGTTACTGCCCTTAGCGTATACATTGCCAAAGGATGGTTTGGCTATGTAGTAGGAACAGCCCTTACTGCCGTTGGATTTTCCATCTCTGCCATTATTGGAAACTCCAAAGCAAATGAGGGACGCAAGTTAATGCTTCGTGAAATAAAAAATGAATTCGACAAATTAAAAGCTGAATTGTGATACAAAAGGCCACTTAGGTGGCCTTTTCAATGAGAAGCACATTTGCAATCACATAATAAAACAGCTGGCTATTATGTACACGCAGGCTCAACGCTCCCCGCCCATACCATTAAACTGTCGAGCCAAGTGCATGGCATAGTTATCGGTCATGCCACTCACGTAATCCAGAACCTGCATCATTGCACCGTACTCCTTGGAAACACCCCCACTGGCGTCTAAATTATTCAAGTCCAGCCCAAGAAGCTCTACCACCCTTCTCGTCTTCGAATCAGCTACACCGCCCTTTCTGACATATTCCAAAGCAGCAGAGCAGCTAACGTTTAGCAGCGTAGATATAGTGCTATAAGCCCCTATTTCTAACTCAACCTTCCTGGGATGCTGGAAGATTTCATCGCGAGCAAGACCTTTGGCGGCGGCTACACACTCACGGACATTCTTATCACAAAGTTCTAAAATACCTAGAACCTTGCCAGTCATGATTTCATTATGGTTATTCATGAAAGCAGTCGCTCCAGCATCTACAAAAGCTGAAATAACTTTCCCACGAATCATAGAGAGCCTACGGCCAACCTTCATGCCTTGAATTTCTTTGACCAACTGATTCTTCTGGTGATCATCAAGGACAAGGCACAGTATTTCAAAGACCTTATCCCACTCAAGGATACCCATCTCTACACCATCCTCTAAATCAAGAATGGCGTAGCAAAAATCATCAGACACTTCCATCAAGTTAGCCAGTGGATGGCGACACCGCCAACCATCACCCAGCTTTAACAAGCCAGTAGCGTCCGCCACTTCATTGAACAAACCCAATTCAGAACAGTAAATACCATATTTGTTCTGAATAGGTCTTTGCCCATTAACAGCATCACCAGCAAGCCAAGGATACTTAATGAAAGCGCCAAGCGACGCATAAGTAAGACGCATCCCCCCTTCATAGGGATGATATTCCGAGGTCGTTAAAACCCTAAACCCTTGTGCATTGCCTTCAAATCTACGTAAATCAGTAGCTTCATTAAAAGGCAATTGTTCTATTATCTTCGCCCCAACATCATTGGTGAACCAGTGACGAATAGCTTCTTCACCTGTATGCCCAAAGGGAGGGTTGCCAATGTCATGAGCGAGACAAGCAGTCTGGACAATATCACCAATATCAGAAGCTGAATGTTGCTCAGGAATAAGTCTTTCATTCAGAAGTTCTTGGCCTACTCTCACCCCCAGGGTACGGCCTACACAAGCCACTTCCAAGCTGTGTGTGAGACGGTTATGAACGTGGTCATTAGTGGCAAGAGGATGAACCTGAGTCTTTCTGGCAAGGCGTCTGAAAGCTCCGGAGAAAATAACCTTGTCGTGGTCTGAGTGGAAAGGTGAACGGCCTAGCTCAGATTTAGGAGGACGACCGCCAAGACGGGTGTTATTCAGCAACTTGTCCCAACTCATGCTTTCCATGCTTACCTCTCAAACCATTTATACAACATCCAGCATAGCTTACTTAAACAATATTTCAAAACACACTTTAACCCGTATCAACTTATATTATCGCAAAGCCCGAGCATCAACCCGAACAATAGCCATCCACCTACGACACAAACAATGCCACCAATTTAAATACGAATACAAAAAAAGACTATCTAAATAGTCTTTTTTATACTTATTTATTAAAAAAATGTACCGTCATCCATTGCCGACTCCAACTGATCCTTGTAATAACTCTCATTGAATTTCTCAACTTTATTGTAAGTCATTAACTTGTCCGGCTTACGATATTCGTCATCGCTTGCAAATGCTTGGAAGGTGCTGTCATCAACCATCCGGATATGCAGTTGAAGTTCTCTCGATTCGTAACCATAAAACTCAACAAATCCCGGAATTTGACTTTGACGGGCAATCATCAAAGCTTCTTTAACCGGCTTATCATAAAGGTAGTAAGTAGCTTTTACCATTATAGCCCCACCCGTTTCAGTGTCATTTTTACCGAAACGAGTGTTTACATAAGGTTCAAAAACCACACCACCATTCATGTCTTTTGATTGACCAAGCCATCTGTAACCTTCAAGAGCCTTAGTGATTGACTTGATAGGTCCAGCATACTGAACACTGGTTCTATCTTTATCAAGTTCTGCACGCTCAAATGTTTCTGCACTAGCAACAGAAGATGAAGTAGCCAATACTACTGCGAAGCACAATCCAATTATTTTCACTTATCTCTCCTTTTTAGTTAATCGGCTACACAGCCCAATAAAGCTTTAAACAATAAACAAGACTGCTCGATTAGCCCTTCTTATCTCTCTTTACTAGAAAATCATACCACTATCTCTCGCGGATTTAAGCTTGTCTTTATAATTGCTCTTATTAAACTCTTCAACTTTTTTGTAAGTCATTAGGTTTTTCGCTGGATTTTGATATTGGTCATCGCTAGAAAAAGCTTGAAAGGTGTCAGCACCCACCATTCTTATGTGAAGTTGAAGCTCTCTTGAGTCCAAACTATAAAACTCAACAAACCCCGCAACTTGGCTTTGACGGGCAATCATCAAAGCTTCTTTAACCGGCTTATCATAAAGGTAGTAAGTAGCTCTTACCATTATAGCCCCACCCGTTTCAGTGTCATTTTTACCAAAACTATTATTTACATGGGGTTCAAAAACCACGCCACCATTCATGTCATCTGATTGACCAAGCCACTTATAACCTTCAAGCGATTTAGTGACTGACTTAATAGGGCCAGCGTACTGAACACTGGTTCTATCTTTATCAAGTTCTACTCGCTCAAAGGTTTCTGCTGATGCTGCAAACGACGAAACCGCAATCAACGACGCAAATACAACACTTATAATTTTATCCATTTTTTCCTTTTCCATTTAATAGATTGCATAAACCAATCAACGCTAGAACGGACAAATCCTATCACAAAACGATTGATTGTAAAATGCCACTACCCCCTACACAAAAATAAATTCACAACCTGCTAATAACTTCTCCACTGCTATACCTGACAGACAACCAGCAACAGGAAATTTAACAACCCCTTACAGCTAGCATCCCCCCCTGACTAAAGTACAGATTACAAACACCCCAGCTCACTCGACAAGCTATAACAGTTAGAGAAAAATCACGACTTATAAACACCCCCCTAACAGCCCAACCTGACTAAACAAAAGGAACTGGGTATTTTGCCGCCTATAGCCAGTCAACAGGAAGTAAATAGAGTTCACCGCACATAAAAAACACTTATTACTTAAGGAAAACCTTACATAAACCAACCCACCAAACACATATATACTCTAAACCTGAAGACCCTCAACGGCAGATCATGGCCTCTTCAAAATATCCAAAACTGCAATGATGTAACTAGCCTTGTCCATTTATCACCAAGAGAGGTTCCCAAACGCAAACGCAGCTTCTCCATGTGTCGAGTCCCTGCTGCTGAACCTGGTGGGCGATGATTTGCCTGAAACTTTTCGCCTGCTTGGCCCCAACGACTCACGACGGCGAAAACGGGCAATACTGCGCGGCAAGGCCATCGAACATCTGACCAACGCCGCTGCCCGGGCTTTTGTCGAACAACAGCAAGCACTGCTGGCACCAGGGGATCTGGTCGAGCATATGCACGGCACGGCCACGTTGCGTGCTGGACAACAAAGACATGGCACGCAAAAAAATCTTCCAGGACAAATGCAAAACCTTGCATGAAATGGATGCCTATACGTCCCTGGAAATCCTCCTCAATGCATTCTGTGGCGCCGCGCTTTCGCAGCATTGCGGTCGTACCCCATCGTTCAAAAACCGTCGAACCCTCGATTTGCTGGGCAACAATGCTCCCGACCCACAGTGGCCATTACATCGATCGTTTATGCGCATCAACGACTTTATTGCCGGCATGACCGACAGTTATGCCACTGAAATGGCCAGAGCAATGACAGGTCACTCCACCCCCCGCCTGACAACCGCTGCCCTCCCCTGCCAAACAGGGAGGGCACGCAGCTCCACTTGATCAAACACTATGTTTACCACATGAAGTAGCAATTAAGACTTTTCCATATACAAGAAAGAAATATACTCGCGCGCCCAGCTTTAAACTCAAAAAATCTTTAAACGCACATTTAAATACGCCTCTCCCCTTGTGTAATTAGTGAGCCATCGCCTTATTTTGCGTAGGATAATTCCCATACTACGTTTGTAGGCTCCCCGGTTCCTGCCCCAGCTCTTACATCTGAGCTAAGGTCGCGCTTTCTATTCAGCACCTTATGGGGAATCAATATGAACACCGTATTTATTGTCGACGACCATCCTGTAATCCGGCTCGCAATTCGCATGTTGTTAGAACATGAAGGTTATGAAATAGTCGGAGAAACCGACAATGGAGTAGACGCCATGCAGATGATCCGCGAGTGCACTCCTGATCTGGTAATTCTTGATATCAGCATCCCCAAACTCGATGGCCTGGAAGTGCTGTCACGCTTCAGCTCAATAAGCCCAGCCCTCAAGACGCTGGTTCTCACATCGCAGTCACCGACACTTTTCGCCATGCGCTGCATGCAATCCGGTGCAGCCGGGTATGTGTGCAAACAAGAAGAGCTGAGTGAGCTTACCAGTGCAATAAAAGCGGTATTTTCTGGCTACAACTATTTTCCAAGCCAGGCATTGACTTCTGAAACAAACGATCACAACAACTAATCTGAAATCGAGTTATTCAAACTTGTCAACGACAGGGAACTTATGGTTCTGAAGCTGTTCGCACAAGGCAAAACAAACAAGGACATTGCAGCCGGCATGTTTTTAAGCAACAAAACCGTGAGCACTTACAAAAAGCGCCTCATGCAAAAACTGAAAGCCCATTCGCTGGTGGAACTTATCGAGCTGGCAAAACGTAATGGTCTTGTATGAAAAACAGGATGCCCGCACGATTAATCAAGTACCTGTCACTTTTTGCGGGGTTAGTTCTGTGCGTGCCCGTGCTGGCCGCCCCGGTCCGCAGTGAAACCCTTACGTTGCTCAGCCGCTCGAGTTCCGGCCACATTGAAGTCCCCCTGGACAACACTCAACGATACTGGCTGCAAAATAAGCGCGAACTCGTGATCGGCACCTCTGCTGCCGACTATCCACCGTTCGACATGACCGATAGCGGTCGGGACTACGAAGGCCTCACCGCAGATTACGCCGGCCTTCTGCGCAAAGCCCTCAAGCTGTCGATCAGGATCCAGCGCTTTGCCTCCAGAGAAGCAGCCATCAAGGCACTCGAGGACGGCCAGATTGACCTGCTGGGTACTTCCAACGGTTTTGAGGCCGCGAACCAGCACCTTGTACTTTCCATTCCCTATGCCATCGACCAACCCGTACTGGTGACCCGAGAGGGAGAAACACGCTCACTCTCCCAAGGCCTCGCCGGTTTGCGCTTGAGTATGGTGTACCACTATCTGCCCCAGGAGGAAGTAAAGGCGCTTTATCCCCAGGCAATCATCCAGTCTTATCCGTCCTATCAAAATGCCATTAATGCCGTGGCTTTCGATCAGGCGGATATTTTTCTGGGGGACACTGTGTCGACCCATTACATGATCAACAAGGGGTACCTGAAAAACATCAAGATGGCCAATTTTGGCAAACACGAAGCCCATGGATTCAGCTTTGCAGTGCGTCGGGACAACTCGCCCCTGCTAGGCATCATCAACGCCACACTCAAGGCCGTACCCAACAGTGAACAAGAAAGCATTGCCAAACGCTGGAGCGCTGGCAGTGACATTCTACTGTCCGATCAGAAGCTGCAGCTTACTCAGCGAGAAGCCCGTTGGCTGCTCAAGCATCCTGTGGTCAAGGTAGTGGTCAACGAAACCATGGCACCCCTGACATTTTTTGATGCCAGCGGGGATTTCCGAGGCATTACTGCCGACCTGCTGGAGATGATCCGTCTGCGCACGGGGCTGCGCTTCGAAATACAACGCGCGAACAGCCTCGACACCATGACCCGAATGATCAGTCGGCACGAAACCGACATTATCTCGGCCATCAATCCTTCAGCCTCACGAGAAAGCGCCCTCAGTTTCACCCGTCCTTATCTGGTGAACTCCTTTGTCCTGCTTACGGCAAAAGGTGATGGGCAACCTGCGAGCCTTGAACAACTTGCGGGTAAAAAACTGGCCTTGACCCGAGGCAATCCCCTGACCGATTACCTGCGCAGTCAATACCCGCAGATAACACTGGTAGAAACCGGGGATATCTATCGCGCCACAGAACTGCTGGCCGAAGAGAAAGTGCAAGGTGCAGTCAGTACGCTGGTCATCGCCAACTACCTGCTGGCCTCGGGGTTGTTTCAGGACCGGTTACAAATCAGTGCCACCATCGGCACCCAACCCGCCATGTTTTCCCTCGCCACTGCCCGGGATGCCAGCGAGTTGTCCTCAATCCTCAACAAGGCGTTGTTGAGTATCGCGCCTGATGAGCTGGGCATTATCAACAGCCGCTGGCGGGGCTATGTGCCGGCATCTGACAGTTACTGGCACAATTACCATCGCCTGTTCTACCAGTTCATCATTGGCACCAGCCTTTTACTGTTGCTGTCCCTGATCTGGAATGCCTATATGCGGCGCCAGATCCGGCAACGAAAATCGGCCGAACGTGCACTCAGCGATCAGTTCGAGTTCATGCGTGCGCTCGTCAACGGTACGCCTCATCCTATTTATGTGCGTGATCGCGAAGGTGTTCTGAAAACCTGCAATGACAGCTACTTGAATGCCTTTTCAGCCAGGCGCGAAGAAGTCATCGGCAAGACCGTGATGCAAACCTGCGACCTCCTGAGCAACGAATGTGAAGCCCGTGACTATCAGGCCGACTACCTGCGTGTCATGCGTGAAGGTACTCCGCTGGTGACTGATCGCCCGCTGAGAATCGGCGAAAAAACGCTCACTATCTATCACTGGATTCTTCCCTATCGGGACTCCCTGGGCGAAGTACAGGGCATCATCGGTGGCTGGATTGATATCAGTGAACGTCATCAGCTACTGGATGAGCTGCGTACGGCCAAGGAGCTTGCAGATGATGCCAACCGGGCCAAAAGCACCTTCCTGGCAACCATGAGCCATGAAATCCGTACACCGATGAACGCAGTGATCGGTTTGCTTGAACTGACGCTCAAGCGCGCCGACCATGGGCATCTCGACCGCCCGTCCATTGAAGTTGCTTATAACTCGGCCAAAGACCTGCTGGAGCTGATAGGCGATATTCTTGATATTGCCCGTATAGAGTCCGGCCGCCTGAACCTGTCCCCGGAACGCGTCAATCTGCACCAACTGGCACACTCCGTGATGCGGATTTTTGATGGCCTGGCGCGGCAAAAAAACCTCACGCTCGACCTGCGTTTCGATGCAACAGACGATCTACCCGACGTACTGATCGATCCGCTTCGTCTCAAGCAAATCCTGACCAACCTGATCAGCAATGCGATCAAGTTCACCCAACAAGGCCGGGTGACGCTTGAAATCAACTTGCTGCCAGCCGGCACCCCTGAGCGGACTGAACTGCACTTGAGCGTCAAAGACACTGGCATCGGCATCGGCATCAGCGAGCGTGATCAGGCACGCCTGTTTGAGCCCTTCGCCCAGGCACAGAACAGCGGGCAACTGGCGCTCAATGGTGCCGGTCTTGGCCTTGTCATCTGCCGTAGCCTGTGCGAAATGATGGGCGGCACCCTGGTACTGAGCAGCCAGGAAAGTGCAGGTACCCAGGTTCAGATAAAACTTGAAGTGCCAACCCTGACGCCGTCCCAGTGCCCCCCCGCACAAGAACCCTCAATCAACCCTGCCGCTCATCCGCTTAACGTACTGGTGGTGGATGATCACCCGGCCAACCGCTTGCTGATGTGCCAGCAACTTGGATTTTTAGGGCACAGGTTTACCACCGAGCACGACGGCGCCGCAGGTTTGAAAACCTGGAAGACAGGCAAATTCGACCTGGTCATTGCAGACTGCAACATGCCTGTCCTGAATGGCTATGAACTGACTCGAGCCATACGCAAGCATGAGCTGGCCTCCAGCCAACGGCCATGTACCGTGCTGGGGTTTACTGCAAATGCCCAACCGGAAGAGCGGCAACGCTGCAAGCAGGCAGGAATGGACGACTGCCTGTTCAAACCCATCAGCCTGACCCTGTTGAGTCAACGACTGGCCATGCTTGAGCCGCTATTCCACTGCCCGGAAGCCTTCAACGCCGACGCTCTCAGCCCGCTTACAGGAGGCGACAAGGAACGAACAAGACTCTTGCTGGAAGAACTGCTCCGCAGCAACTGCCAGGATCTCAAGACGCTGCTTGAGTTACCTGACAACGGCGAATTGCAGGCGTTTGTCGAAATTGCCCACAGGATAAAAGGCGCTGCCCGCATTGTGGGCGCCCAAAGCCTGATCAACAACTGCGAGGCACTGGAGCAAGCCACGCCCGCTAACCTCGTGCAGGCCCGCGAGCAAGTGCAGGTCTCCATGCGTGCACTGGGACAGGCGCTGGCCCTGCAACTTGAATCGTTGACGAAGCACACCTGAGCGCCAATCAAAGGCAGGTTGGCGCGGTTTTACTATGCTGATAGATACCAGCACGCCTACATCAGCGGAGAATCAGCCCATGCGCAACAGTGCGCTCTCCCATCGGCGCCAGTACCCGCTGCATGCTCACATAAGTGCGATGTTTACATTTTTGTTGCTATTGCTGGGCGTTGTACTGGGCGTATTCAATTACCAGCAAACCACCCGCATCATTCTCGACAGCAGCCAAAAGTTGTTCAGCTACATAGAACAGGATGTTCAGGATGACCTGCTGGATGCCTATCAACCCATACGGCATGCGCTCAACCTGCTAATTCTTGATTCTGCGGCCACAACCGACCAGGTCGAGCTTCGAACAGGCCTGCTGCAGCCCTTTGTACAAGCACTCGAAGACAACCACACACTGTCAGCTCTATACCTGGGCGATGACAACGGCAACTTTTTCCTGGTCCGGCCTTTACGCAATCAAGAGATCCGGCGCCAGTTAAAAGCCCCACCCCAAGCTAGCTTCGAAGTATGGTCGATAACACGTGCAGCCCGGCAAGGCACGGTTAATTCAAAAAAACTGTATCTGGATGCAAATCTGAAACAGCTCGAACAGCGCAACATCCCCAATGAGCTCTATGACCCCCGCGTGCGCAGCTGGTTTATTGCGCAGGATGCCGACAAAAATCAGACCACCACCAGCCCCTACCTGTTTTTTACCACCCACGAAGTTGGTACTACACTCGCCAAACGCAGTACTGCCAATACGGTGATGGGTGCCGATGTAACGCTGTCTCAACTGTCCGCCACCCTGGCCGACCATCAAACAACGCCTGGTACACAGATTGTTCTGTACGGCGACAATGGCCGGGCCATCGCTTACCCGGACTTCAACAAATTATTGAACGCCATGGACCCCACCAAACTGCCCAAAGTCTCGGAGCTGAATCCGGCCCTTGGACTGCTGATCAATCAAGGGGCAGATGCTCAGCAGCGCCTGGACGACGGCCAGCGCCAATGGGTCGTTTCGCGGTTCAAGGTGGACGATGGCAGTGCCAATGGCTTGCAATTGGCAATGATGGTCCCGCAAGACGAGCTGTTGGCCGATGCCTATCAGTTGCGCTGGCAAGGGGCCCTGGTGACATTGGGCGCCCTGGTGCTGTGCCTGCCCATGGGGTGGGTGACCTCCAGGTTGCTGGTGAGGCCCTTGCGCGAATTGGTGCGTGAAGCCGATGCGGTTCGACGGTTCGATTTCAACTATCCATTCACACGACAATCGCCCGTGCTCGAAATCGATCAGATGCAGGCATCCATGGGCCGCATGAAAGAAACCCTCGCCAGCTTTTTTGAAATCACCTCCAGCCTTTCGGCCCATACCCGATTTGAACCCTTGCTGCAGTCCGTACTGTTCGAGACTCTCAAGATTGCTCAGGCAGAGGCCGGGCTGATCTACCTGACAAAAAACGACAGTACTCAACTGGAGTTAAAAGGCCTGATCATCAACGGCCAGCCCCAGGATCTGGCAACCCAGCCCGCGCCCGTGCTGAACCCTGACGACAGCCAGAGCCCCGAGTGGTTACGGGCGCTTTTCGAAGGTCATGACAGTGTCGCCCGCTCACTCACCCTTGAACAGGCGGGTGACTTGCAGTCTGTGATGGATGAACTGGGCAGCCAGAGTGTCCACCTGATCGGCATTCGCCTGCACAACCGCCAGGGCGAAACGGTGGGTATTCTTGTGCTGGTATTGAACGACAGTGGTTCGACTGACGATCAGGACCACTTGCGGGCCGACCGGATTGCCTTTATCCAGGCGGTGTCCGGTACAGCTGCCGTTGCTATTGAAAGCCAGCGCCTGCAGGCTCGGCAGAAACAGTTGCTGGATGCATTGATCCAATTGCTGGCGGGGGCTATAGACGCCAAAAGCCCGTACACCGCCAGCCATTGCCAACGGGTTCCAATCCTGACATTGATGCTGGCACAGGCGGCTGCTGCGAGCCGGCAGCCACCCTTTGAGCAGTACGCTCCCACGGATGAGCAATGGGAGGCGCTGCGTATCGCCGCCTGGCTGCACGACTGCGGCAAGGTCACAACACCGGAATATGTGGTCGACAAGGCCACCAAGCTGGAAACCCTGTACGACCGCATTCACGAAATCCGCACCCGCTTTGAAGTGCTCAAGCGCGATGCCTGGGTCAATTACTGGCAGGCACGGGCCCTGGGTGGCGACGATCAACAGCTGGCGCACCTGCGAGATGCCTGCCTGCTTGAGCTGGATGATGACTTCGCTTTTGTCGCCCAGTGCAATCTGGGCGGGGAAGCCATGATGGAGGCAGACCTGCAGCGTTTGAACGCCATTGCGCGCCGCACCTGGACCCGCACGTTGGATGATCGCCTGGGCGTTTCCTGGGAAGAAAACAAACGCCAGTCCACCCGCCAGGAGCAAGCCTTGCCGGTGACCGAGTCGCTGCTGGCCGACAAGCCCGAGCACCTGTTCACTCGCCCCGAGGCCGACCTGATTGACCCCGAAAACCCCTGGGGCTTCAAACTCGAAGTACCACCCTACAAATTCAACCGTGGCGAGCTGTACAACCTCAGTACCCGGCGCGGCACCTTGACCCGCGAAGAGCGCTACATCATCAATAACCACATCGTGCAAACCATCCTGATGCTCAGCAGCCTGCCGCTACCTGCCTACCTGAGCAACATTGCCGAAATTGCCGGGGGGCATCACGAAAAAATGGATGGCAGCGGTTATCCAAAACGCCTGAAACGCGAGGAAATGAGCCTGGAGGCACGGATGATGGCAATTGCCGATATTTTCGAGGCATTGACCGCGTCGGATCGCCCCTATAAACGCAGCAAAACCTTGAGTGAGGCGCTGAACATCATGGCCGCCATGTGCCATGACGCCCATATTGATCCGCAACTGTTCGCGCTGTTCATGCACGAACAGATTTACCTGCAATACGCCCGGCAGTTTCTTGACCCTCAACAAATCGATACGGTCGATATCGATGCGCTGATGCTCAAGGCCGGGCTGAAAAACTGATGCGGATCAGCACTCGCTCAAGCGCAAAAAGATGGCCGCCAGCGCTTCAATGCCCAACTGATCCTGCTCGCTGAAGCGCCCGATGCTCGGGCTGTCCAGATCCAGCACGCCGATCAGGCGACCATCCTTGATCAACGGCACGACCAACTCACTGTTGGAGGCACTGTCGCAAGCGATGTGCCCGGCAAATGCATGCACGTCTTCAACTCGCTGCGTTTGCCGGCTCGCCGCTGCAGCCCCGCAGACGCCACGCCCAAACGGGATACGAACACAGGCAATTTGCCCCTGAAACGGGCCCAGTACCAGCTCCTCATTACGATTGATGTAAAACCCGGCCCAGTTCAGATCATCGAGCTGGTGATACAAAAACGCCGAGAACTGTGCAGCGTTGGCAATAAAGTCACGCTCATCTGCCAACAACGACTCCAACTGAGCCTGCAACAGGCCATAGCCGTTCAGGCCTGCACCTGTGGCGTTCAAATCAATCATTCACTTGCTCCAACAATTTCAAACCCACCCAATAACGCGCGAACTGATAGGCACAACGGCCGTTGCGGTTGCCACGCCCGGTTGCCCAGCGCACCGCCAGAATATCCAGTGCCTCGTCGCGCTGCCACTGCAAACCGGCTTTGGTGGCCAATACATCGATCCAGTGCTCAACCACGCTCAGGAAATGGTCCTGGGTGAACGGATAAAACGACAGCCACAGGCCGAAGCGATCAGACAAGGCGATCTTGTCTTCCACAGCTTCATTGGGATGCAACTCACCGTCGACATTCTTCCAGTTCTCGTTATCGCTTTCCTTTTCGGGCACCAGATGACGGCGGTTCGACGTGGCGTAAAGCAGGACGTTATCCGGCGCTTGCTCAAGGGAACCATCGAGCACGCTTTTGAGCACCCGGTAATCGCTTTCACCCGCCTCAAATGACAAGTCATCGCAAAACAGCACAAAGCGCTGGGGCAAACCTTGCAATTGCTCGACCACCCGCGGCAGGTCGGCCAGATGGTCACGCTCGATCTCGATCAGGCGCAGGCCCGCATTGCCATACTCGGCAAGCAGTGCGCGGATGATCGAAGACTTGCCAGTACCGCGCGAACCCCAAAGCAGAGCGTGGTTGGCCGGCAAACCATCAAGGAACTGTTTGGTATTGCGACCCAGTTGATCCCGCTGGTTATCGACGCCGATCAGGTCCGAAAGGCGCATATCAAGGCTGACTTGCAATGGCATCAGGTAACCCGAACGCCCCTCCCGCTGCCAACGGGCCGCCAGGCATTGATGCCATTCGATCGGCTCACGCTGAGCAGGCAGCAAGGGTTCAAGACGTGCGAGGACCGCTTCGGCCCGTTGCAGAAAGGCATCCAGATTAGAATTCACAACATTTCCTCAGACTGATACACAATGATGGCATATTGATATGATCTACATTCAGCTCAAACCACATTACGACTCACATCGCCAGGTCGCAAATACCGCAGTAATGCCTGCCGGTTGACCCACGAATCGACTACTCTTGCACGCCGCAAGGAAATGGAAACAGGTGCAACACCCCCAATGGACATAAAACTCACCCACCGCCTGTCTTTCAAGCAAGCCAAACTGACTGTGCTGGTCGGTCTGATATTGGGGACCCTGCTTAGCCTGCTGCAAATCGGCATCGATTATGCCAGTGAAAACGCCGCCATCGATCGCGAAATCCAGTCGCTACTCGAGATCAGTCACAACCCGGCATCACGCATTGCCTACAACCTTGATTCGGAGCTTGCCCAAGAGCTTTTGCAAGGGCTGGTGCGCTCACCGGCGATCACCGCCGCACAACTGCTCGACAACGACTATCTGGTGCTCTCGGCGGTGCAGGATCTGCCTGAAACCGGCCGTTATCGGGCGCTGAGCGACTCTCTGTTCGGTGCCAACCGCTCATTTGACCAGCGACTGTACTTCAATCACCTCCCCGAACAAAGCATGGGGGTCTTGCACCTTGAGGTGGATACCTACCCCTTCGGCAAGCGGTTTTTGCAGCGGGCGGAAGTCACACTGCTCAGCGGTTTTATTCGCAGCATCGTGCTCACCTTTATTCTTCTGGGCCTGTTTTACGTCATGCTGACCAAGCCGCTGGTGCGAGTGATTCGTGAGATCAGCGATGGCAAGCCCGCAGATCCGGGGCAGTCGAAAGTGCACTGCCCCAGCGGTCACGAAAACGATGAAATTGGCGTACTGGTGAACGCTGCCAATCAGCAGTTCGAGGCCATGGCCCGTGAAATGGAATACCGGCGCCGCGCCGAAAACACCCTGACCGAGTACCTGGCACAGCTGGAAACCATTGTTTCTGTGCGCACCCAGGAACTGGAGGCCAGCAACGAGCAACTGCGCCACTCCAATGAAGAGCTTGAGGCTGCGCGCACTACTGCCCTGGAAATGGCCCAGGCACGCTCAGCGTTTCTGGCCAATATGAGCCATGAAATACGCACCCCGCTCAATGGTTTGCTCGGGATGCTGGCGCTGTGCCTGGACAGCCCGCTGAATGCCGAGCAACACCAGCAATTGTCGATTGCCCATGACTCCGGCAAGGTTCTGGTCGAGCTGCTCAATGACATTCTCGACCTGTCGAAATTCGACGCGGGCCAACTGGAGCTTGAACATATTGCCTTCGACCTCGGCACGCTGATCGAAGATACCGCCAACCTGCTGTCACAGAACGCCGCACCCAGCGTGGAACTGACCTGCCTGATCGATCCGCAGTTTCCGGCACTGGTCATGGGGGACCCGACCCGGGTCCGACAGATCGTCAGCAATTTGTTGTCCAACGCGCTGAAATTCACCCGATTCGGGCGGGTGGATGTACGGCTCAGCGCGCAAGGCGATCAGGTACGTATCGAGGTTTGCGACACCGGCATCGGCATCGCCCAGGAGGCCCAGGCCAGAATTTTCAGCCCCTTCACTCAGGCAGAGGCCGGCATCACCCGCCAGTATGGTGGCACCGGGCTTGGTCTGACCCTGACCAACAGTCTGTGCGCAGTCATGCACGGACGCCTGACCATCAGCTCGGAAGTCGGTTTTGGCAGCCAGTTCTGCGCCGAACTCCCCCTGCCCTGCCATACCCCCGCCATCCAGCCAAAGCCGTTGTCCGGCCGGGTTATTGTGGTGAGTGCAGCGAGCAGCGGGCTGAGCGAAATGCTTGGCAGTTTTTTGCCCCTGTGGGGGCTGGACTACACACGCTACTCCCAGGACGACTCACTGACCGACACCCATCCACAGTTACTGATTACCGACTGTGCCGAGTGCCTGTTTGGCCTGCGCCCGGCCATCAGTGCGCCGATCCTGCTGGTGACCGCGTATGGCAACTTTATGCCCGGTGACCAGGTCAATGCGCTGGCACCCCTGCAACAAAAAGCCCGGCCCCTGTCGCGTCAGGCACTGTACAAGACCTTGCAACATTTGTTGCTCAAGGACGACAGCGAGGTACAGGGCACTCAAACCGTGAATACTCCTGCGGTACACCGCGCGCGAATCCTGCTGGTCGAAGACAATCCGGTCAACCAGCTGGTGGCCAAGGGCATGTTGAGCAAGCTGGGCTGTGAAGTGGTGGTTGCGAGCCACGGCGGCGAGGCGCTGAGTCGGCTGGAGCAGAAGACCTTTGACCTGGTGTTGATGGACTGCAACATGCCAGTCATGGATGGCTACGAAGCCACACGGCAAATCCGCCATCGCGGGCGCTGGCCCAAGTTGCCCATCGTCGCCCTGACCGCCAATGCCATGCCCGAAGAGCGTGAGCGCTGCCGTTCGGCGGGGATGAACGATTATCTGGCCAAGCCGTTTCGGCGCGAAGAGCTGGCGGCGTTGATTGAGGTATGGGTGCCGCAAAGGCGAGACAGAGACACCAACCGTGTTGCCGCCGACGAGTAGAACGAGGCCGCGATCGAGCGCGAAGCGGTCGCAAAATGATGCACCAGGGTGCACCAGACAGACACGGTTTGCAGGATTTGCGACGGCTGCGCCGCCGATCGCAGCCTCGTACCACTCGTCACCGGCTACAGATAGAGCGATTTTAACCCAGTAACGCTTCGATATCGGCCTTGAGCGCCTCAGGCTTGGTGGTCGGGGCATAGCGCTTTACGCTTTTGCCATCGCCACTGACCAGGAATTTGGTGAAGTTCCATTTGATTCCCTGCGAGCCCAACAGCCCTGGCGCACGCCTCTTGAGCTGGACAAACAACGGATGAGCCTGTGGGCCATTGACCTCGACCTTCTTGAACAGCGGGAAGCTCACACCAAAATTCAGCTCGCAAAACCCGGAAATGGCCGCTTCGTCGCCCGGCTCCTGCTTGCCAAACTGGTTACAGGGGAAGCCCAGAATCACCAGCCCCTGATCCCTGTACTGCTGCCACAACGCCTCCAGCCCTTTGTACTGCGGAGTAAAGCCGCACTTGCTGGCCGTATTGACCACCAGCAGCGCCTTGCCGCCGAAATCGCCAAGGGCCTTTTGCTCACCGACCAGTGTGGTACAGGCAATATCGAGCAGGTTATCGTTCATGGCAACACCTCAAAAAGTCAGACGCGAGGGACCAGGTCCAGGCACACCGAGTTGATACAGTAGCGCAGCCCGGTCGGGGGCGGACCGTCAGGGAACACATGGCCCAGATGCGCATCACATTTGGCGCAGACCACTTCGGTACGCACCATGCCGTGGCTGACGTCACGGATCTCGACCATCGCACTGTCGCCAATGGGCCGGGAAAAGCTCGGCCAGCCGCAGCCAGAGTCAAACTTGGCGCGGGAGTCAAACAGCGGCGCGTTGCAGCAGATACAGTGATAGACACCGTCAGTTTTGGTGGCGTTGTATTTCCCCGAAAACGGCCGTTCGGTGCCTTTGAGGCGGCACACGTTGTATTGCTCCGGGTCGAGCATGGCCTTCCATTCGTCCAGGGTTTTGTTCAACTTTTCCATGGTTCTGCCTCTGTCACTGAAAAACCCCGACCGGTGGCTTTTCCAGGGATCGGGTGGCACGTATGATTGCGCCTCGTTAATCACCAGTCTGGCACCCGCCCTAGCTGCATTCAAACGGATTCTTGAAGCAAAGCGGTGTTAGCCACTGTGTGCAAACACAGAATTTCCCAGTGCAGTGGTCATCACATCGCCTGGATCGTTCATTTTCGGGATCACATCGCCATGCAGGTCAGCAAATCAAACAAGCTCGCCAACGTCTGTTATGACATTCGCGGCCCGGTGCTCAAGCACGCCAAACGACTGGAGGAGGAAGGCCATCGCATCCTCAAGCTGAACATCGGCAACCCGGCACCTTTTGGTTTTGAAGCGCCGGACGAAATCCTCCAGGACGTGATCCGCAACCTGCCGACAGCCCAGGGCTACAGCGACTCCAAAGGCCTGTTCAGCGCCCGCAAGGCAGTCATGCAGTACTACCAGCAAAAGCAGGTGGAAGGTGTCGGCATCGAAGACATCTACCTGGGCAACGGCGTGTCCGAGCTGATCGTGATGTCGCTGCAGGCGCTGCTCAACAATGGCGACGAAGTTCTCGTACCAGCACCGGACTACCCGCTGTGGACCGCTGCCGTGACGCTGGCTGGCGGCCATCCGGTGCACTACCTGTGCGACGAGCAAGCCAACTGGTGGCCTGATCTTGAGGACATAAAAGCCAGGATCACTCCAAACACCAAAGCCATGGTCATCATCAACCCGAACAACCCGACGGGTGCGGTGTACTCCAAGGAAGTCCTGCTGGGCATGCTCGAGATTGCCCGCCAGCACAATCTGGTGGTGTTCTCGGACGAGATCTACGACAAGATCCTCTACGACGACGCGGTGCATATCTGCACCGCTTCACTGGCCCCTGACGTGTTGTGCCTGACCTTCAACGGCCTGTCCAAGTCGTACCGGGTTGCGGGTTTCCGCTCGGGCTGGATTGCCATCTCCGGGCCCAAGCAAAACGCTCAGGGCTATATCGAAGGCATCGACATGCTGGCCAACATGCGCCTGTGCGCCAACGTGCCCAGCCAGCACGCCATTCAAACCGCATTGGGCGGCTACCAGAGCATCAATGATCTGGTACTGCCCAACGGACGCCTCCTTGAGCAACGGAACCGCACCTGGGAACTGCTCAACGCGATCCCCGGTGTCAGTTGCGTGAAACCGATGGGGGCGTTGTATGCGTTCCCGCGTATCGACCCGAAAGTGTGCCCGATCCTCAACGACGAGAAATTCGTGCTGGACCTCCTGCTCTCGGAAAAACTGCTGGTGGTACAAGGTACCGCCTTCAACTGGCCGTGGCCGGATCACTTCCGTGTCGTGACCCTGCCTCGTGTCGACGAGCTGGACATGGCCATTGGCCGGATCGGTAACTTTCTGAAGACTTATCGTCAGTAGTTTCTGAACATGTTGTGCGACCAATCAAAAGTCGCACAACATGTGTCTGATGAAACATTCTTCATTCTGCGTCTTTACGGACCTCCCCCGCCTTCAATAGCCTCATGAAAACCATAAAGCCCTTTATTTACTGGCGCTCAGTGGAACTTCTGGCCAAAAAAAACGCTCCTTCATATTAGGAAATTCCCAGCAAACTACTAAAATCAGGCTGCAGGACACAGTTTGAAATAGTCACCTGGTTGAATAGCCTGTGGCAGCACCTTATATACCCCGCATACGGCAACACCCTTAAGACGAGGAGATTCATACAACCATGATGCGCATTCTGCTGTTTTTGGCCACTAACCTGGCGGTCGTGCTGATTGCCAGCATCACCCTGAGCCTGTTCGGCTTTGACGGGTTCATGGCGGCCAACGGGGTTGATCTGAACCTCAGTCAGCTGTTGGTGTTCTGTGCGGTCTTTGGTTTTGCAGGGTCTCTGTTCTCGCTATTCATATCCAAATGGATGGCGAAGATGAGCACCAGCACCCAGGTGATTACACAACCTCGTACTCGTCATGAACAATGGTTGATGCAAACCGTTGAACAACTGTCCCGCGAAGCCGGGATCAAGATGCCTGAAGTGGGGATTTTCCCGGCATACGAGGCTAACGCCTTTGCCACGGGCTGGAATAAAAACGATGCACTGGTCGCAGTCAGCCAGGGCTTGCTCGAGCGTTTTTCGCCCGATGAAGTAAAAGCGGTACTGGCCCACGAAATCGGCCACGTTGCCAACGGCGACATGGTCACCCTGGCGCTGGTGCAGGGCGTGGTGAACACCTTTGTCATGTTCTTTGCCCGGATCATCGGCAACTTTGTCGACAAGGTGGTGTTCAAGAACGACGAGGGCCGCGGCATTGCCTACTACGTTGCGACCATCTTCGCCGAACTGGTCCTGGGTTTCCTCGCCAGCGCCATTGTTATGTGGTTCTCGCGTAAACGTGAATTCCGGGCTGACGAAGCCGGTGCACAGCTCGCCGGCACCTCGGCAATGATCAGCGCCCTGCAGCGCTTGCGCTCCGAGCAGGGTCTGCCGGTGCACATGCCGGACACCATGGCGGCTTTCGGCATCAACGGCGGCCTCAAACAAGGCCTGGCGCGGATGTTCATGAGCCACCCGCCACTGGAAGAACGTATCGACGCACTGCGTCGCCGCGGCTAACCCCACGGCAAACATAAAAAGGGCGACCCAGGTCGCCCTTTTTTGTGCCCGGGTTTTGCTTCAGGCGATTTTGCTCAGGCGATACACTCGCTCCACCAGTCGCGTCACACCGCCCTTGAGGAACTTCCACTCCTGATCGAGTACATCCGGCTGCTCGAGCACTTCCAGCGCCCAGGCAGGCGACAGCAGGCTTTGTACCTCGGCGTCCGGCACCGAGAACGGCGGGCCGTTCATTTGCGACTGATCGTAATCCAGGGTAATCAACAGCCCCCGACAGCCTGGCGGCAGAATCCGGCTCAGGTGCCGAGCATAGGCCGCACGCATCTCGGGAGGGAATGCGATGGTTGCAGCGCGGTCATACAACCCCACACAGGAGGCCAGGTCAGCCTCAGTCAGGGCAAACACATCACCGCAGAGGATCTTCACAGGACCCGCCTCGTACACCTTGAAGGCGCCCTGCTGACGAATCTGTGGCTCGACCTGTTGTTCACTGAAAAACTGCTCCACGGCCGTCTGCGTCAGCTCCACGCCCAGCACTTCATGACCGTTGGCCGCCAGCCAGCTCATATCCAGGCTTTTGCCGCATAGCGGCACCAGCACACGACCGCCCTCCTCCACCCCCAGTGCCGGCCAAAGGCGCTGAAGGTAAGGGTTGACCTGCGACAGGTGAAAGCCAATCTGATTGCGATCCCAGCGGTCGTGCCAAAATTCGGGCTGCATGATTCACCTTTAAATTCGATAGATAAGCACTAAAACTTATATTGGATTTAGATCAATGATCAGGATGAAGATGATGCATCTCAACTTCGAGGACATCTTTCATGCTCCCCAGCCTGTTTATCTCCCACGGCTCCCCCATGCTAGCACTGGAACCGGGCGCCAGTGGCCCGGCGCTCAAACGCCTGGCGGCCGAACTGCCGCGCCCCAAGGCCATAGTGCTGGTGTCTGCGCACTGGGAAAGCCCCGACCTGCGGGTCGCCAGCCACCCGTCACCGGAAACCTGGCATGACTTTGGCGGCTTCCCGCCAGCACTGTTTGCCGTGCAATACCCTGCGCCCGGCGACCCGAAGTTGGCCGCGAACATTGTGGAATTGCTGGCAGACAACGGCTTGCCGGCGCGACTGGACGCCAGACGCCCTTTTGACCATGGCGCCTGGGTGCCACTGTCCTTGATGTACCCGGATGCGGATATCCCGGTGGTGCAGGTTTCGTTGCCCAGCCAGTTGGGCCCGGCGGGCCAGACCAGGGTAGGCCATGCACTGGCGGTCTTGCGCAGCGAGGGGATTCTGGTCATCGGCTCGGGCAGCATCACCCACAACCTGCGCGAACTGGACTGGCACGCAGGCCCTGAGAGCATTGAACCCTGGGCCAAGGCGTTTCGTGACTGGATGATCGACAAACTGGCGGCTGATGACGAAACCGCGCTGCATGCCTACCGCACACAGGCGCCTTTCGCCGCTAAAAACCACCCCAGCGACGAGCACCTGCTGCCGTTGTATTTTGCCCGTGCCGCGGGCGGCCAGTTCAGCATTGCCCACCAGGGCTGGACACTGGGTGCGTTGGGGATGGATATCTACCGGTTTGGCTAGCGCCCCGCTCCCATAAAGGCCAGCAAATACAAATCCCGGACAAAAAAAATCCCCGCACCAGGCGGGGATTTTTTTAGCGATCAATCACTGCAGGAGTGATTAATCTTCGCGGTAGCGACGCAGTTTCAACTGCTTGCCAGCAACGCGGGTGTCTTTCAGTTTGGCCAGCAAACCTTCCAGACCGGCTTCCGGCAGTTCTACCAGGCTGAAGCTGTCACGCACCTGGATGCGACCGATAGCTTCACGAGCCAGACCACCCTCGTTGAGGATAGCGCCCAGCAGGTTCTTGGCAGCGATACCGTCACGCGCACCCAGCGCGGTACGGCAACGTGCACGGCCTTCAGCCAATGGAACCGGAGCACGACGCTCGCGATCACCACGATCAGGACGGTCACCCGAACGCTCGGAACGCTCACGCGGTGCACTGTTAGGCACCAGTGGACGTTCACGCTCGATGGCTGCCAGGGTCAGGGCCTGACCGTTGGTTGCCTTGCGCAGCAGAGCAGCGGCCAGGGCACGCGGGCTGCAGCCGATATCGGCAATCAGGCGATCCAGCAGATCACCGTGAGTCGATTCAGCGTCAGCGACCAGCGGCGTCAGGCTGTTGGTCAACTTCTTGATGCGGGCATCAAGAACAGCCTGGGCATCCGGCAGACGGACTTCCGCAACTTTCTGACCGGTTACACGCTCGATCACTTGCAGCATGCGGCGCTCACGCGGAGTCACCAGCAGCAGTGCGCGACCTTCGCGACCGGCACGGCCAGTACGGCCGATACGGTGAACGTAGGACTCTGGATCGTAAGGCATGTCAACGTTGAACACGTGAGTGATACGTGGAACATCAAGACCACGTGCCGCTACGTCGGTTGCCACAACGATGTCCAGACGGCCATCCTTGAGCGAGTCGATAACGCGCTCACGCTGGTTCTGGGCAATGTCACCGTTCAGCGCAGCAGCTTTGTAGCCTTTGGCTTCAAGGGCGCTGGCCAGATCCAGGGTCGCTTGCTTGGTGCGAACGAACATGATCAGGGCGTCGAAATCTTCAACTTCCAGCAGGCTCAATACAGCCGAGGTCTTCTGGTCAGCGTGAACCAACAGGTGAGCCTGTTCGATCGCGGTAACGGTCTGAGTCTTGGTCTGGATCTTCACGTGTTGCGGATCGCGCAGATGGCGTTCGGCAATGGCACGGATCGACTGCGGCAAGGTTGCCGAGAACAATACGGTCTGACGGGTTGGCGGAAGTGCCTTGAAGATAACTTCAAGATCGTCCATGAAACCCAGTTTCAACATTTCGTCAGCTTCGTCCAGAACCAGGTGGTTCACGGTCGACAGCACTTTTTCGTCACGACGCAGGTGGTCGCACAGACGGCCCGGAGTGGCGACAACGATCTGTGCGCCATTACGGATTGCTTTCAGTTGTGGACCCATAGGGGCGCCGCCGTAAACGGCCACAACGGTAACGCCCGGCATTTGCTTGGCGTAGGTTTCGAAAGCGGTTGCTACTTGCAGCGCCAACTCACGGGTTGGCGCCAGGATCAGGGCTTGCGGCTCGCGCTTAGCAGGATCGATGCGGTGCAGGATCGGCAGGGCGAACGCGGCGGTTTTACCCGTACCGGTTTGCGCCTGACCAATCATGTCGTGACCGGCCATGATGATCGGGATCGATTGCTGCTGAATAGCCGAAGGTTCTTCGTAGCCAGTCGCGATGACAGCAGAAAGAATGTTCGGATTAAGATTAAAAGCGGCGAAGCCGCCGGTTTCCTGGGTCATGGGTCTGCCTCTAAGTGCATCCGCAAAGACCCATGCTCCAAAGCTGCGCATGCCGTGTAAGACTCAAGAGTCGCCCTGGCTGCTTTGTCGGCGGGGATTTGCGAAAACGTTTAAATGAATGGAGCGTTCAGGGTTGTCCGCGAAACGGACGAGCAGCCGAAGCGTGCTTCGGGAAATGCGACACCTAAACGTGGCCCGGCTAAAGGCCGGCGCGCACTATACCGGATTTATCAAAAAAAAGAAGGGGTTTTTTGCCACAAAATCGTCTGTATCCCTCTGTGGACCGGGCTTTAACGTTTTTTTTCGTCCTTGAAAAAGCTTTTCGTGCCGGGCCACTCTGGGTGAAACGCTAAAACGTTTCACCGCTTGGCATCAAGTCGCCGGGCGAATTGCCTTGATCAGGGACTCCAGCGAATAACCCAGACGCGGAGCCAGGACTTGTGCCCGGACTGTCAGCGCGTCGATATCGAGTGCCTGTTCCAGATCAGCAGGTACCATCAGGATGACATTACCCTCCTTGACCGGCAGCTCCCAATAATGGCGGTGATACAGGCCGCGCAGCAACGCAGCCCCCAGCGGCTTGCCATCGTCGGTGGCCCACTGGTTGATGATCAGCCAGCCATTGGGGGCCAGCTTCTTTTGGCAGTTTTCAAGGAATGTCCAGGCCAGGTGACCCGCTGCCGGTCCAAGATCGTTGTACAGATCGACAAAAATCAGGTCCGCGGGCTCGGCGCTGTCCAGCAGCTCCAGAGCATCACCGATACGAATATACAAACGCGGATCATCATCCAGGCCCAGGTATTCGATGGCCAGACGCGGCACATCCGGGCGCAGCTCGATGGCTTCGACATCTTCCAGGGGCAAAAACTTGAGACAGGCCTGGGTCAGGGTTCCGGCACCCAACCCCAGAAACAGTGCGCTTTCCGGAGCGTCATGGCACAACGCACCAATCAGCATGGCGCGGGTGTAGTCGTATTCCAGCCAGCTGGGGTCAGCAGTGAACACGCAGCTTTGCTCGATCGCATCGCCGAATTCGAGGAAACGGTAGTCAGCCACTTCCAGCACTCGAATCATGCCGAAGTCATCATGAACTTCGGCGAGCAGACGCTCTACGCGCTCCTCAGACATTTCCTCTCCTTGCCGCGCCCCGGTACTACCCGCGGCGCTGAAAAAACAGCCACTCGATATCGAGCGCAAAGGCGCGATTGTCGGCCATTGCGGCGCAACAGGTCACGCACTAATTGCTGCTAACATGGGCCATCTCCAACAAATACTAGAGTCTGCGATGAGCCCAATCTGGACCCCTGACAGCTGGCGCGCCCTGCCGATCCAGCAACAACCCCACTACCCTGACGCGGCGCACCTGCTGCGCGTCGAGCAAAGCCTGGCCAGTTACCCGCCACTGGTATTTGCCGGCGAAGCCCGGGAACTGCGCCGACAGTTTGCCGAGGTCACTCAAGGCAGGGCGTTTCTGCTTCAGGGCGGTGATTGTGCCGAGAGTTTTGCGGAGTTTTCGGCAGCCAAGATTCGCGACACGTTCAAGGTCCTGCTGCAAATGGCCATTGTCATGACCTTCGCGGCAGGGTGCCCGGTGGTCAAGGTCGGGCGCATGGCCGGGCAATTCGCCAAGCCGCGCTCGGCCAATGACGAAACCATCAACGGTGTGACCTTGCCCGCCTATCGTGGCGATATCGTCAACGGCATCGGTTTTGATGAAAAAAGCCGCGTGCCAGACCCTGAACGCCTGCTGCAATCCTATCACCAGTCCACCGCCACCCTGAACCTGCTGCGCGCCTTTGCCCAGGGCGGCTTTGCCGACCTGCACCAGGTGCACAAGTGGAACCTGGACTTCATCGCCAACTCGGCCCTGGCAGAGAAATACAGCCAGCTGGCCGACCGTATCGATGAAACCCTCGCCTTTATGCGTGCCTGCGGCATGGACAGCTCGCCGCAACTGCGCGAAACCAGCTTCTTTACTGCCCACGAAGCGTTGCTGCTGAATTACGAAGAAGCCTTCGTACGCCGCGACAGCCTGACCAACGATTACTACGATTGCTCGGCACACATGCTCTGGATCGGCGACCGCACACGCCAGCTGGACGGCGCCCATGTCGAGTTCCTGCGCGGGGTCAACAACCCGATCGGGGTCAAGGTCGGCCCGAGCATGAACAACGAAGACCTGATCCGCCTGATCGATATCCTCAACCCGGACAACGACCCGGGCCGCCTCAACCTGATCGTGCGCATGGGTGCCGACAAAGTGGGCGATCACCTGCCGCAGCTGATCCGCGCGGTAGAAGGCGAAGGCAAGCAGGTGCTGTGGAGTTGCGACCCGATGCACGCCAACACCATCAAGGCCAGCAGCGGCTACAAGACCCGTGATTTCGCGCAAATACTGGGTGAAGTGAAACAGTTCTTCCAGGTTCACGATGCCGAAGGCAGTTACGCAGGTGGCATTCATATCGAAATGACCGGCCAGAACGTGACCGAATGCATCGGCGGTGCCAATCCGATTACCGAAGACGGCCTGTCGGACCGCTACCACACCCACTGCGACCCGCGGATGAATGCCGATCAGTCACTGGAACTGGCGTTTTTGATTGCCGAGACGCTGAAGCAGGTCAAACGCTGAAGAGCACCCTAACCCTCTCCCGGAGGGAGAGGGGACTGACCGCACGCGGGTTCAAGAACACCGACAAACAGCTCCCTCTCCCTTAGGGTGAGGGCTGGGGTGAGGGGCAGCAAACACCCCGCCCTCACCTGTTAAACGGATCATCCCAAAAAGCCCGATGGCTTTCGGCCTCGATATCCGCCCTGCTCAACCCAAGGTCCTTGAGCGCCGCATCACTGATCTGCCGCAAGCACGCCCGCTCCCGCGACAGTTGATACCAGCGCGAAATCCGGGCAATCCACACTACGCCTATTTGACCTTTCATCACTTGAGCCCTCCTGTGGTATGGCTCAAGTGTCTGCGTGGGCATAAGATCAATCCAACGAATGTTTCTTATGCGATACATCTGCGAGATTGATCAATGGCTGAATTTCCCAGCATCGACACCGACCTGCTGCGCACCTTTGCCGCCATCGCCGATCACGGCGGCTTCACCCGCGCCGCCGAAGCGGTCAATCGCACCCAGTCGGCGGTCAGCATGCAGATGAAGCGCCTGGAAGAAGACGTGCTGCAATGTGCGCTGTTCCAGCGCGAAGGGCGCACTGTCAGCCTGACCCAGGAAGGCGTGGTGCTGCTCGGCTATGCCCGGCGCATCCTCAAGCTGCACAGCGAAGTGTTCAACACCCTGCGCCAACCACAGATGGTGGGCACGGTGAAGATAGGTTCGCCGGATGATTACGTGATGCGTTTTTTGCCCGGCGTATTGTCGCGCTTTGCCCAGGACTACCCGCTGATCAACGTCGAGGTACATTGCGAGCCGTCATCCCAGCTGTTGCAGCGTAATGATCTGGACCTGACGATCGTGACCCGCAAACCCGGTACCGAAATGGGCCAGATCCTGCGCCAGGAACGCTTTGTCTGGATGGTGGCCCAAGGCTTTTCGCCCCATGAACAAACACCCCTGCCCCTGGCAATGTTCAATACCGACTGTTTTTGCCGGACCTGGGCCTGTAATGCCCTGGATATTCAACAACGTGAATACCGGGTTGCCTACACCAGTGCCAGCCTCGCGGCGATCAACGCCGTGGTCAGCACCGGGCTCGCCGTCACCGCCCAGCTACAAAGCCTGCTGACGCCCGATCTGCGCATCATCGGCGCGGCCGAGAACCTGCCGGAGCTTCCCTCAGCCAGTATTGTGCTGTTACGCAAAGCCAACAGCGCGTCGTCACCGATCATTGAGTGCTTTGCCGAATACATCGTCGAAGGCTTCAAGCTTTGAGCGCCAGCAACCCCGCGCACAGCAGCAAGAAAGCACAATACAGGCCGCGCAACAGGCGCTCCGGCAAAGCGTGAGCCAGCCTGACACCCCAACTGATGCTTAACAGCCCACCAATGGCCATCGGCACGCCCATGGCCCAGTTGACCTCGTCATGCACTGCATACGTCAGCAAAGTCACCGCCGTACTTGGCGCAGCAAGGGCCAGTGACAGGCCCTGGACCACAACTTGAGTGGTGCCGAACACACTGGTCAGCACGGGCGCCGCCACCACGGCGCCACCGACACCAAACAGCCCGCCGGTCGTGCCTGCCACGGCACCCAGCACCCCGAACCACGGCCAGCCATAGCGTGAACCGGCCACAGGCGGGGCTGGCGAGGTGTACATTTTGATCAGGTTATAGAGGGTGATCGCCAGCAAAAAGACGATAAAGCCCCAGCGAATGATCCGCGCATCCACGCCAACGGCGAGCATCGCGCCCAACCAGGCGAAGCAAAAACTCATCAGCACCAGCGGCAATGCCTGACGCAAATTGATCCTGTTGCGTTGCTGATAGCGGTACAACGCCAAGAACACATTGGGCACCGACATGGCCAGGGCCGTGCCTTGCGCCAATTGCTGGTCCAGACCGAACCACAACCCCAATACCGGGATCGCGATCAGACCGCCTCCAATTCCGAACAACCCGCCCAGCGCCCCCATGGCGATACCCAAGGCTGCATACATTACAAAATCGATCAGCATTACCACCCCTCGTTGTGAGCACCCATGCTAACCAGTCCCCGGCGCCGGGCAAAGCGCAGAACCGGGGCTTTTTCATCGAGCAAAAAAAAGCCCGGCATCAAGGCCGGGCTTTTTCATCGTGCGGTTAACGCAAGGTTTAAACCTTGGCGCGGCCCTTGTAGGAACCACCGTCACGGGTATCGATTTCGATCCAGTCACCGATTTCAACGAAATCAGCAACGCTCAGCTCGGTACCGTTTTTCAGTTTGGCAGGCTTCATCACCTTGCCCGAAGTGTCGCCGCGAGCGGAACCTTCGGTGTAGTCAACCTGACGCACGATAGTGGTCGGCAGCTCTACGGATACCAGACGGTCTTCGAAGAAGATCGCTTCGCAAACGTCGGTCATGCCTTCTTCAACGAATGGCAGAACGGCTTCGATGTCTTCAGCGTTCAGCTCGTACATGGTGTAGTCAGTGGTGTCCATGAACGTGTAGGTGTCGCCGCTGATGAAGGACAGGGTAGCTTCTTTGCGATCCAGGATCACGTCTTCCAGCTTGTCGTCAGCGCTGTATACGATTTCGGTCTTGTAGCCAGTCAGCAGGTTTTTCAGCTTGGTCTTCATGATCGCGCTGTTACGACCGGACTTGGTGAATTCAGCTTTCTGAACCAACCAAGGGTCGTTTTCGAGCTTGATGACTGTACCGGGTTTAAGCTCTTTACCAGTTTTCATTACGAATATCCGAATTTGGATTGAGATTTACAAAAATCTAGGTCGCGTATCATATCCAATTTCTATAAAACAGTACTAGCGCTTGCGCAAGATCAGCCTGTAATGACTGTTCCAGACAACACTGTTCAGCGTGTGCAGCGATTTCAGGCCAGCATTGGAGCACCCCATTCCAGCTTTCGCCCATCTCGGCGCCAGCATTCCAGGCATGCCAAAGCCCGGTAACCGCCCGGGCTGCCTGTGGTGAAAGGCCTTTGACGTAGAGGTCGAGGAATGCGTTGAGCTTGACCCAGTGCGCGTCTTCTTCCTGCTCATAGATATGCCACAGCAGGGGGCGCCCCGCCCATTGCGCCCGCACAAACGAGTCTTCACCGCGCACTGCGTTGAAATCACAGCTCCATAACAGGTGGTCGTAATCCTCTTGCCTGACGAACGGCAACGCCTGAACGGTCAACGCCCCGCGCTGTTCGACCGCACCCAGGGGTAACTGCTCAATACCCAGCCACTGCAGCAGATCACCCATGATCCGTCCTTGCGGCACCAGCAGGTGGGTCGGCCCGGCCCCCGCCGCCATTGCATCCAGCCAGCTGGCCAGGCCGGTATTTTCATAGGCAAATAATGAAATCAGCCGCGCATTGTGCGCCGGGCAAACCCCCAGCCCCTGCAAAAATGCCTGCTTGGCCTGCGGGTCCTGCTCAAAGGCGTGGCGGCGCTGCAACAAGTCTGCCTCACGCAACAGCCCGCCAGTACCGGCATCAAACCCCGGAAAGAAAAACATCCGTTTCAAACCGTCAGGCCGCATCGATGGCAGGCCGTGGCAGCCGCTGACCCAGTCTTCGGCACTCAAGTACTCGAGATTGATCCACAACGCCGGTTTTTCGCGAGCCTTCATCGCCTGCAGATAGCCTTCAGGCAGTTTGCAGGCAAAGGCCTCGACCACCACGTCGGCAACCTCCGTCGCCGGCCACTGCGCCGGCCACTGGCAAACCTCAACCCCCTGCTGCCATTGCTGCGCAGCGCCGACATCCGCCTCGGGGCACAACGGCACAAACGCACGCAAGTCATCGACCCACAACCGTACGCCCTGCTGATGCTCGGCCACCAACTGCCGGGCCAGACGCCAGGTCACCCCGATGTCGCCGTAATTATCGACCACGCTGCAAAAAATATCCCAGGAGGCTTTCATACCGGGCTCCAACATTCAAAAGGGGGGATTGTCCGCATAATTGGCTGCGTACAGAAGTCTTGAGGCGGATTAATCTGCGCGGCACTCGTGCGACAATCGACGTTCGTCACTATCAAGCTGCGACCATGAACAAGACTGCTGTGCACCTGCTGATGCTGGAGAAACTCGAAATCGACCTCGATGTCCTCCAGCGCGCGGCGCAAACCGCCTATGAAGCGGCCACCCATGCGGAAAACATCGCCGAGAACAAATACGACACCCTCGGCCTGGAAGCGTCATATCTGGCCACAGGACAGGCACGCCGGGTTGAGGAAATTCGCCAGGCGTTGAAAAACTGCCGGGCCATGACCCTTGCGCCGTACAACCCGGCGCAGGGCATTCAGATCGGAGCGCTGGTCAGGCTGGAAGCCGAAAATGGCAGCGAACAGTGGCTGTTCCTCGCCCCCGATGCCGCCGGGCTCAAGCTCGACCACAGCGGGCAGACGGTCACCGTCATCACCCCGCGCTCACCCCTGGGGGCCGCCTTGCAGGGCAAACAGCTTGATGATGAAGTGCAGATCAATGTGGGCGGTGCGGTACAGGTGTTTAGCGTTTGCGAAACGCTCTAGACAACTGTGGGAGCGGGCTTGCTCGCGATAGTATCGCCCCGGTCACGCAGATAAACCGCGGCAGCTGAATCGCGAGCAAGCCCGCTCCTACCAAAGTTTGATGCATGCCTTACTTGGCAGCAGCCACCATGCGGTTCAACTCACTGCGCACCATGTTGGCGTATTCCGGCGGTGACATGGCGTCCAGTTCCGAGCGCACCCATTCAGCCCACTTGCCCTTGCGCTTGGCACGTTCACCAAACAAACGCGCCGCATCCCCTTTGGCCTTGCCCAGGTTGCTCTGCCAAAGGTCGTACAAACGGGATTTTTCATCTTCAAGCGCTGCACGCTCTGCGAGAGGCTTGTTGGCGAGGTTGAAGCTCATGTGAATTTCCTGCGGTGTTAATTAGGTGACATCTTACACCCTACAAAGAAGTGTCTCAGTCTGGTTTTTGACTACGCTGTCAGCTCAGGCGCAAATCAGATGCAACTTTTTAGCATTGGGTTGACTCCATTACATATCACCCCTTTAACCCGCAAGGAGTACCGCAATGGCTCGAAAAAATGCCGTACAAGCTGAAGATCAAATCAAGGATCAAGCGTTCAGCGAACTGCAAGACCTGATTGCCGAATCTGAAAAACTGCTCAAGGACAGCGTGTCCCTGGTCGGTGAAGAAGGCGAAACCCTGCGTGCCCAGGTGAGCCTCAAGCTCAAGCAGGCACTGGATTCAGTGACCAACGTGCGCGAGCGCACCAAGCCTGTGGTCGACGCCACGGAAAGCTACATCGGTGGCCATCCATGGCAGACCGTGGCCATCTCGGCCGGTTTCGGTCTGGTCGTTGGCCTGCTGCTGGGGCGTCGCAACTAACATCGGCTGCCACTGTTGCCTGCACAGCCCCTGGTGTTTATTGCCAGGGGCTGTGCGGTTTAAAATTTAAAACCGCCGACATATTCAGTGACATTCTCCGCTGACATTCTGATACTTCGTCGCATTCCCCATGCCAACGAGACAGTCAATGTCCACGTCTACTGCTGCAACAAAACCTCTTAGCACCGCCCTGATTCTGCTGATGGCCACCGCCACCGGCCTGGCTGTTGCCAGCAACTATTACGCCCAACCCCTGCTGCACACCATCGCCCAGCAACTGGGCTTGAGCATGGGCAGCGCCGGTACCGTGGTTATCACTGCCCAGCTCAGCTATGGCGCTGGCCTGTTACTGCTGGTGCCGCTGGGTGATCTGTTCGAACAACGCCGACTGATCGTCACCATGACCGTGCTCAGCGCCCTGGGCCTTCTGCTAAGCGCATTTGCCCCTTCGTTGACGTGGCTGTTGATCGGCACGGCACTGACCGGACTGTTTTCGGTATCGGCCCAGGTGCTGGTGCCCATGGCGGCCAGCCTGACCGACCCGCAAAGCCGTGGTCGGGTCGTTGGGACACTGATGAGTG
The DNA here is from genome assembly GCF_900618535.1 of Pseudomonas bubulae. Lineage (GTDB taxonomy): Bacteria > Pseudomonadota > Gammaproteobacteria > Pseudomonadales > Pseudomonadaceae > Aquipseudomonas > Aquipseudomonas bubulae. The sequence continues at coordinate 56,169 of NZ_UYJA01000008.1, forward strand.
GCCTGTTGCTGGGCATTTTGCTGGCCCGCACCGTAGCGGGCGCGCTGTCATCGGCAGGTGACTGGCGCACCATTTACCTGGTGGCTGCCGCCTTGATGCTGATCAGTGCCATCTCGCTGTATTGCGCCCTGCCCAACCACCATCAAAGCGCCGGGCTGAGCTACCCAAAACTGCTGAAGTCGGTGTTTACTCTGTTTATCGAAGAACCCGTACTGCGCCTGCGCGCCCTGCTGGGCCTGCTGACCTTCTCGCTGTTCGCCCTGTTCTGGACCCCCCTGGCCTTTTTGCTGGCGGTACCACCCTACAGCTACTCGGACGCGGTGATCGGTCTGTTCGGCCTGGCCGGCGCCGTCGGTGCGGTAGCGGCCAACTGGGCCGGACGCATGGCTGATCGCGGCAAGGGGCAACAGGCCACCACCGCTGGCCTGCTGGTGCTACTGGCCTGCTGGCTGCCCATGGCATTTGCCGGGCATTCATTGGTGGCTTTGCTGATCGGTGTGCTGGCCCTGGATTTTGCCGTGCAACTGGTCCATGTGAGCAACCAGAACGCGGTGTTCAAAGTCCGCCCGGCAGCCCGCAACCGCCTGAATGCTGGCTACATCACCTGTTATTTCATTGGCGGCGCACTGGGTTCACTGGTAGGTGCGCAGACCTACCCGGCCTATGGCTGGGACGGTATTGTCGTGGTCGGCGCCGTGGTCGCGACACTGGCATTGGCGGTATGGGGCTACAGCCTGCAGCGCGAAAGCAAGCTGCAACCGGTGGGCTAAGCAGCTATATGGCACTTTTCATCGTAATGCGAACTCGCTAGCATGCGAAAAATGCCCTGACCATCCGAGACGCCATATGATCCCTAAAGAATCCCGTAACGAACTGGCCCTGGATACTTTTATCAAGGCGCACCCTGAACTGATCGAAGAAATGAAAGAGCTGAGCGCCGAGGACCGCCAGCAACAGATTTTGTGGGCCTTTGAGGACGAAGCCGAAAGCCGCGGCCTGGAAGCCTGGGAACTGGCCCTGGAACTGATCGCCCGCTCCCCCGAAGAACTCAAGAGCATGCGCCTTGAAGTGCATCAGGAAGTCGCCGAAGCCCTGGACATGAGCTGGGAAGAGTACTGCGGGTTCAACGAAATCGCGGTCTGAGCCACGCCACGTTGCATAAAACGCCCGGTCGATCACTCACCGGGCGTTTTTGCACTTAAAGGATCAGGACTTGTGGTGGGCATCCACCAGTTTTTGCGCCATCAGCAGATGCATTTCCAGCTTGGGCAGATACTTTTCGGCAAACGCCTGCAACTCCGGTGACTCGGGATTTTGCGCCTGCTCCTTGTACAACTCGATGGCCTGTTCATGGGCCTTGACCTGATTGGCCGCATAGGCCGCGTCGAACGAATCGCCCTCCTGCACTTGCAGCATCAGCTTTTTCGCCTTGTCGAGTATCTGCTCATCGCTGGACACCTGCAGGCCCAGTCGGCTGGCAAGATCCTTCAAATCCCGATTGGCATTGGTATGGTCCTTGATGGCTTCCACGGCATAGCTTTCTATGTCCGTCGAAGAGGTTTTACTGATCGCCATACGGCTGGTCTCGATCTCCGCAATCCCTGCTGCATGAGCCTCATCAACAAAGTCTGCCGGACTGGCTGCGACTGCTGTGGCCGCCACGATCAGGGAGCAGACCAGGGCACAACCTACCACAAAGCGTTTGGGGCCAATCAGGTGTGTCATAACGTCCTCCAGAAAAAGGCAGGTTTATTCCCTGCACAGAATCTGAAGGCACGTGATGGCAAAGGTTTAAATCAAAGCTGTTTTTTCTGACGGATGGCAACTGAAGGCACTTCAGCGAACCCTGAGCCATACTGTCCAGCAACACTTTGCGCCAAACAGGAGAAGCCATATGGACGCCTTCAGGGCCATGCTCGACAACTGGGAGTCCAGATCTCAGGAGTCCAGTGAGCGGGTTGAATACAACCTTTCACTACACAAGCGTGATTTGGTCAAAATCAAGGCTTTCGCCCAAGCCTACGGGCTGGATGAAGCCACCATTACCCAAAGCCTGATTCATTGCGCGCTTGAGCAAGCAGAGCAGGCCATGCCCTATGTGAAGGGCTCTGAGGTCATCAGGATTGAAGAAGGTGAAGAGATTTATGCCGATGCCGGCAAAACCCCAGCATTCGTGAAAGCGGAACAAGCAATTTCCAGAGAACTGGACCTGAACAGTCCGCCTTCCTGAATCAAGTCTTGGGCCGTGACCGGGTAGCGCTGCGCCCGGGGGCACCGGCAGGTGGCGTGTACTGCCGGGCCTGCGCGCAGCCCGCATTCAGCAACAGCACGCCAAAGGGGGAGCAGCCTTATCATCGTCTAAATCCATTTGAGCTCGAATGGGAGCGTTCAATGGCACTACCGGGTAGTAATCCTTCAATCCCGGCGCCACACGACCGAGCATTCGCAACAATTCGGTTCAGGCCAGTTACATAATATCAAACGTTAGTTTTCAGGCCGATATTTAACCCGACGCAAAAGTTAACCCCGCGCCACAAAGTTATTGTCCGACAATATAACGATATATATCCGCTCGTCCGACCAAACCGCCATAAAAACATTAAAACTTGCCCAATAAAATAAATGTGCTTTTCTAGTGAAGCGATCCCAACCCATCGTCTTCAAAGGATGAAGTGATGAACACTGACTCTCGAGCACCCAGTACGACTTTGCCAAAAACCGAGCAGGATTTAATTAACGACGTTACTCAAAAAATCACACAGCACAGTAATGAGCTACGTAAACGCTATCGCGTACTGGGTTTCCAGAATGCCATAGGCGCCAGCGTGATGGCTGTTTCTGTAACTGGCATGATAATAACGGGCACACTGTATATAAAAGGGCTTATTCCCGGCTGGCTTTGTATTGTAATCAATGCGTTGTTGACGTCATTTATTCATGAACTTGAACACGACTTGATTCATCGCCTGTATTTCAGAAAACACCCCGTGGCGCACAACCTGATGATGCTGCTGTGCTGGATAGCCCGCCCCGGTATGCCCAGCCCCTGGTTACGGCGTGAACTGCACTTTCATCATCACAAAGAATCCGGCACCCACACCGATGTTGAAGCCTGGATTACCACCAGCGGCAGCAAGTGGGGGGCCAAGCGCTTTTTAAAACTCATCGACGGTTTTGTCTTTGGCATTGTCAATGCCCTGTTCGCACCGACCTGGCAAGAAAAAATCAGGTTGACCGTCAAGGTGCTTCGGTTGAATGCGCCCATGGGGCTTCTGTACTGGGGCTGCTGGTATATATTCCTGGGTTACCACCTCTACACATGGGTGAACTCGCTGATGGGCCTCACCGTTGAGCTCTCTGCTGCCGCATCACTGCTGATACAGGTGGTCAATGCTGCAGTGGTGATTATCGTCGCGCCCAATATCATCCGTCAGTTCTGCCTGTTTTTTATCAGCTCCAACATTCACTATTTCGGCGACGTCATGCCACGCAATCCCTTGCAGCAAACCCAGGTCATGAACCGGTGGTGGCTGTGGCCATTCCAGTTGTTTTGCTTCAACTTCGGGAGCACCCATTGCATTCATCACTTTGTGGTCAAGGACCCGTTCTACCTGCGCCAAATGACCGCGCCCTTCGCCCATAAAGTTTTAGCGGACGCCGGTGTCAGGTTTAATGACTTCGGCACCTATAAGCGCTCAAACCGTTACAGCTTTACGCAACCGGAAGCTTAAGCTATCAACCCGCTTCTATTTGTTTGATCTCGCCCTATAAATATCACCTTAGCCAGTGACCTTCAGAACTGGCTAAGCCTTTATCAACCGCACATCCTGTAGGAAATCAGGGGGCTGTGTTGACTTAATGTGGCGGTTAAGGAGGGGTTCGAAACCGTCCATACCCGTTTTTTTCAAATCACGGCCCCCGGCTTATAACGACTGCAGAGGATCTGCTGACTAACGAGCGGCCCCATGGCAGCCCCATGGGGTTGTGTGTCAACTTGTGAGTCTGCTGCCTCATAGGGCATGTGTATTCTTTGCGTTTAGCCCTCGAAAAAAGGCAAGAACCGTAAGCACCTTGCTCATGAACAATTAAAAATAGCTCGGCGGGTTTTTTAAGAAATACTCAGCTTCCTGATTATTCCTTTGATTTATTCTGAGCAGCAAGCTCGGGTGAGCTCCTTTATAGCCTATTGATTCTGCTGCAACAAAACCAGCTGATCTGTAGATGTTGGTTTGTACGTCTTGAAAAAGCATAAACCCTGTAGTTGCTTGTTGTTTCTCATAGCCTTCTAGCAGCATTGACAGGCAGCTTAGGCCATATCCTTTCTTGCGGCTGTTTACCTCTGTAGCTAATGAGCCTATGCCTATCCATGAACTGTTGTTATGCCCCGGGATCACATAGGAAATGGCAGATGATAGGGGCGCCCCGCTGCTATCCCTTAAGATAAACCAGTTGCCTAATCTGTATTTTTCCGATGCGCAGCATATATCAAGGTATTCTTCCGTTTGGAATTCCGCACCCCACGCATCCTTTCCCATCAAAAAAACGTGGGTCATATCATTTTCTTCCGCAGGGCTTAGCGTCATATTATCCCTGTATAGGGGTTTAAGTGGCAGCGGCTTACTCAGCTTCATATGGATTGCATCCCTCCTTTTTATGATGCAAAGGCCAACCTGTTAAATGTCGACTTCAGGCTTGAAATCCATACTAGTATTTGTTTTGCATAGGTCAAGAAGGCTGACGCCAATAGTTGCGCGCTTGATTTTTTCGAATTTCATTGCACTTAATGCTATCGCGCTAATTTGGTGCGGATTTTCGTAGTGTGTAATCGTGCGATTGGTTAGGGTGCAGGCAGGGAACTTATACTTGCGGGAGCACTATAAGAGTGCGTTTTAATTGTGCGCTTACTAGGTGTAAGGTTCCGACATGAGAAGCTGCGGACTCATTGCGAAACAGGCTGGGTTTTCAGTCCAAGCCTCACAGAACACCTTGAGCGGAGTTCAGCCGTGCAAAGCCTTGAGATGCCTGGCAAAGTTGGAAGCCCTCACGAAAGCCAAAACGTGGGCTTTCAGCGCATCAAAACCCAGGTAATGAAACGTCTTAACCGTAGTTCCTATAATCGTACGATTCATTCGCTAGACTTGGCCGCCATTCCAAGAATGGTAAGGCTTGGATAGCCGGTGCTTGATGTTGCTCTTGTAGGGCTTACCGGGCGAGTGACGCGGACTGCATGGATAGGATTCACGCCCGATCAGCACCGGTTTCAAATCAACAGAAACATCTTTATATCTAGCAACGCTGACATCGCCATTGATCATGGCATTGCTGGATCACTAGTCAGCCCCGCACGTGCTGGCACATATCCTTCGTGTCGAACATCCTGAAAACGCCCAGATATCCGTCAGCACTCTGGGACGCGGATCAATGAAGACGACCCGGACGTCGTCAGCATCCTGCAACACGCTCTGAATCTACAGCCAGCGCCCTCCACAATTCAGGGATAAGCACGGGCAAAATTCAGCCGGTATTCCCATACCACCATTTTCCAGACGCCAGAAACCACAAACCCCCGACTTTCTCTAGGAAAATCAGGGGTTTGTGTTTACTTAATGTGGCGGTGAAGGAGAGATTCGAACTCTCGATACAATTTCTTGTATACACACTTTCCAGGCGTGCTCCTTAAGCCACTCGGACACTTCACCGTATCTCTTCAAACAAGTTCTGTCTGTCGAGGCGCGCTAATGTAGTCGAAAGCTTTCGATATGACAAATGTTTTTTTCAGAATTTTCATGTGCTTACGAAAATAGTCCTTTTGGCGGTATGCCACGGGGGGGCGTTTCTGCCAAATTCCGGCACCGCAGCTTTGCCCGTTCAGGCAAAAACCCTGCTCCGCTGCCCTCTATATAGAAGGTGCAGGCCAATTGCATGACTCACCGGTCAGTCATGGCCCTTTACCTGGGCCACGGGGCTGGGTAACGTCTGCCCCACTTCATAACAAGGATTTGCGCCATGAGTGACTTGATTGCCTATCACCTGGAAGACGGTATCGCCACGCTGACCTTGAGCAATGGCAAGGTCAATGCCATCTCCCCGGATGTGATCACTGCGTTTAATGCCGCCCTGGACCAGGCCGAGCAGGATCGCGCTGTAGTCATCATTACCGGGCAACCAGGCATTCTCTCTGGCGGCTATGACTTGAAGGTGATGACCGCCAGCCCCGAGCAAGCCATTGAGCTGGTCAGACAGGGCTCGACCCTCGCTCGTCGCCTGTTGGCGCATCCGTTCCCGGTGGTGATTGCCTGTTCCGGCCACGCGGTGGCCAAGGGCGCATTTCTGCTGTTGTCGGTGGATTACCGTATCGGCGTGGAAGGCCCGTTCAGCATCGGCCTGAACGAAGTGCAGATAGGCATGACCATGCACCATGCCGGTATTGAGCTGGCCCGCGACCGGCTGCGCAAATCGGCATTCCACCGCTCGGTTATCAACGGTGAGATGTTCACCCCGCTCACCGCAGTTGACGCAGGCTTCCTCGACAAGGTGGTCAAGCCTGATGAGCTGCAAGCCGCAGCCCTGGAAGCCGCCCGCCAGTTGAAGAAGATCAATATGAGGGCCCACAGGAACACCAAGTTCAAGGTGCGCAAGGAGCTGCTGGAAACGCTGGACAAGGCAATTGAAGAAGACCAGCACCACCCGCTCTGACCCTCCCCCCCTGAAATACCGGTCCCGACCGCAACCTGCGGTCGGGATTGTGCCTGCCTGACGTCCCCCTGCAATCATTCTCAAACTGCTCTGGCCCGCCTCTTACAAAGCTCGTTGAAACAAATGCTAAAACTTCAGCTATCTCCTACTTGTATCGGGGTAATTGCTGAAGACAGTGCACATCCGTACACTGCGCCGACTTTTGTTTTGGCGAGCCTGTAAATGCTACTTTCGATGCGTATGTTGTTGATGTGTCTGCATTTTATGCTTGCAGGCGTACTGGGTGTAATACTGGGCATGTGCCGTCCCTTCAATCCGGACAACAGCCGCCTGTGCGCGCGCCTGTATGCCTGGCCGTCCCGCTGGATCCTGGGCTACAGACTCAAGGCCGAGGTCGGACCGCTGATGGACAAGCCGCAAAGCTGTGTGGTGATTGCCAATCATCAGTCCAACTACGACCTGTTTATATTCGGCAACGTGGTACCGCGCCGCACTGTGTGCATCGGCAAAAAAAGCCTTAAGTGGGTGCCTCTGTTCGGCCAGCTGTTCTGGTTGGCGGGCAATGTGCTGATCGATCGGGGCAATGCCCAGAAAGCCCGCAAGTCGATGCTGACGACTACCCGCACCCTGCAAGAGAAAGACACGTCCATCTGGGTATTCCCGGAAGGCACGCGCAATTTCGGCAAAACCCTGCTGCCTTTCAAGAAGGGCGCATTCCAGATGGCAATCACTGCCGGGGTGCCGATCGTACCGGTGTGCGTTAGCACTTATAGCCAGCACCTGCAGCTCAACCGCTGGCACAGTGCCGATATCCAGATCCGTTCACTGCCTGCCATCCCGACAGCCGGCCTGACCCTGAATGACATCCCGCAGTTGATGGAACAGTGCCACGAGCAGATGCGTGAATGCATTGAAGCCATGGACCGGGAACTGCTGAGCCAGAAAAACATTCACTTGCCCCCCCTGTCCAAGGGCAACTCGACAGTATCCAACCCGAACCACTGAACCTTTGTCGTCTCAAAGTGGCCAATAGCACGCTAAGCTGCATCTTCGTGCCATAACCCTTTGAAGAAGAAGCGATTAGAACTATGGGGAGAGTTGTTGCTGCTGCGGTTTATAACGCAGGCAAGAAAGTCACCAATATCACGCTGGACGAAGGCATTGAGTGGGCGAAAAAGCCTGGTCACTTCGTCTGGATTGGTCTGGAGCAACCCGACGCGCAAGAGCTGGCCAACTTGCAACGCCAGTTCAACCTGCATGAACTGGCCATCGAAGACGCCCTTGAGCAACACAGCCGTCCCAAGCTCGAGACCTTTGGCGATGCGCTGTTTATCGTGATCTATTCGCCGGTTCGCCATGAAGGCAAACTGGAGTTTGTCGAAACCCATATCTTTGCCGGCAACGGCTATATCATCACCAGCCGCAATGGTCATTCAGCCTCTTACAAATCCGTGCGCCAGCGTTGCGAAGCACGGCCGCTGCTGCTGGAGCATGGTGAAGACTTTGTGCTGTATGCCCTGCTCGACTTCGTTACCGAGAGTTATCAGCCTGTCAGCGAAGCCATCCATGCCGAAATCGAGCAGCTCGAACAAAGCATCATGGGCAATGCCCTGAATGAGGCCGACATCGTCCACCTGCATGGCCTGCGCCGAGATGTACTGCGTCTGCGCCGCTATGTGGCGCCCATGGTGGAGATCAGCGAAGAACTGCAGCGCCTGACCTTCCCCTTTATCGACAAGAACATGCGTCCGTATTTTCGTGATGTGCAGATTCACGTCACGCGGCAGATGGAAGACCTCACCAACCTGCGCGATGCCGCTACCCAGACCATTGAGATCGTTGTGCTACTGGAGTCTTCACGCCAGAGCAATGTACAGCGCAAGTTCGCCGCCTGGGCGGCCATCCTGGCGTTCCCCACTGCCGTGGCGGGGATTTACGGGATGAACTTCCAGAACATGCCGGAATTGACCTGGCACTACGGCTATTTCGGTGTGCTGGGGTTTATTGCGGTGGGCGTCACCGGCCTGTGGACCAGCTTCAAACGGTCTGGCTGGCTCTAACCCTCTCACCCTGTGGGAGCGGGCTTGCTCGCGATTCAGACAGCGCGATTGTTCAGCCAAACCGCATCGCTCCAATCGCGAGCAACCTGCTCCCACCTATATCGAGCCGGATATCAGACGATCTGCGGCTTGTGCGACACAAAACGCATCATCCACTCGGCAACGGTGCGGCCATGATGATCCTGGCCCAGGCTGGCGATACCGCTGCTGTAGACCTGCTCGCCCAGATGTTCCTGGCGCAGGTCAAGCAAGGCCCGCGAATAGTCGTGGATAAACTCGGGGTGGCCCTGGAAGCACAGCACCTGATCATTGATGTGGTAGGCGGCAAACGGGCAGAAATCACTGGAAGCAATGACCGTGGCGTTCTCCGGCAAGGCCGTAACCTGGTCCTGATGGCTGATCAACAGCGTCAAGTCCTCGACCACCGGGTTCATCCACGGTGCCTTGGCAGCCAGTTTGTACTGGTGGGTGCCCACGCCCCAGCCTTGAGTGGCGCGCTCGCTCTTGCCACCCAGCAGCAGCGCCAGCAATTGATGGCCAAAGCAAACGCCCAGCAACTTGTCACCGCGCTCGTAGCGGGTCAACAAGTAGGTTTTGAGGGTTTGAATCCACGGATCGGTGCCAAATGAGTCCGCCTTGCTGCCGGTAACCAGGTAAGCATCGAACGTCTGGTCATCAGACGGATATTCGCCATGCATGACATTGAAAACAGTGAACTGTGCCGCGATTGGCTGCGTGGAGAACAGGCGCACAAACATTTGCCCGTAGCCCTGATATTGGTCAACAAACTCTGGACGCAGAATGTCGGTTTCCAGAATGCAGATGCGTAGCGACATAAAAGTACCTGGCACGATAAAGGCGAAAGTAATGATGACAACAGATCCGAGCCTGCCCTGAAAGGGTATTTGATGGCAAGTACTGAACGTAGTAATCACCCTGCAACCCCTGAAAACGGGGGCCTTTTGTAGGACAAAACAGGGCTGCACTGCACTCCCTGACGAACGGTAGGGGGCTAAGAATATGGACACCAAACGGGCCGGTTGCGTCTAGATACGGGTCGGCAGGTCAGGGGTAAAAGACTTAATAGCGTTTTAGAAACTTACTGCACTTGGATGATGTTAAAGGGTTCTAAGCCATGTCTTATGGGGGCTCTAAGGTTAACCCTGTTGCCAGGGCCGCTTTCTTTTCGAGGCATTAATCTCTTGGCGCAGGCATTGTCGTTCAGGAAAAACAAAAAAAGGCAGATAGCCATGTTCAAACATACGAAAGTACGTCAAGCCGGTCTTATCCTCTTTGCTACCACCTTGCTGCTGATCTTGCCGAACCTGACAAAGGTTATCGGTTAGACATGCCAATATGCCGAAGACGTGCGCCCCTGCGCGTCTTCGCGGGCTAAAGTTGCTGGCTATAAAACAGAACGGCCGGCCCTGAGGCCAGCCGAGAAACGATCAAACACCTTTCAATTGAGCAGGCCACGCACCTCCTGCTTCACGCCCCAACCTTCGATAATTCCTCCCAGCGGCACGACTACTGCTTCAAAGTCCTGCTCGAAATCGCCGATGCCCCCATAGGTGGCATACATCACCTTACTCAACTCCAGATGCCATGCACCGTCATCTCGCACATTGATCTGCGCATTCAGGGACTCACCACAAAATTTTTGTGCAGCTCTGCGCGCCCGCTCCTCGTCCGGGAAGATCGCGTAAAACTCGATGGGATGGATACGTGAAAAATCAAAACCGCCTTCTTTCATGCGGCGCAGCACATAGCTGCTGAGGTCTTCTTGATGGGCTGTGCTCATGAAACGTCCTCCTCGCAATGGATAGACATTCAGCGCTCCCCTTCGGCAACAGTCGGGCCGTGACAAGGGAAGAAATAAGCATGTAGCAAACAAGATCAGAGCCAGTCGATTACTTCGCTGGTCTGGTTGCAGAGTAGCTCCAGGGTGCGGGATCTGCCAAGGGGGCAAGCCATGAATTTCAACAGGTTTTTTCGTTTGTCGGAAAAAACCGCGCCCGGTACCCGGACAGATGCGCTGTCCAGGACCCGGCTTGCGCTGCTGTGAGTTACGGCTTTTCAGCGCGCTCTTTCAGCCCTTTGAGGGTATTGAAAGGCGCATCGACCACAAACTTGTTGGCCAACCAGGAAGGCACGCTGCCGCCCGGCTCGGTGTGTACCTGATAGGTCACTTCGGTCAGGTTGTCACCTTTGGGCACCAGCTTCCAGAAGCCGTTGACCTGGGCAACCCGTACAAAGCCCTTTTCTTCCGGGATATAGGTCGGCAGGCCTTTGAGCGTGCGGGTCAGGCTGCCATCTGCGCCTTGGGTAGACGTTACCAGCAGCACCGAATCTCTCGGGGTAACCGGCCACGGTGTTTTGAACTGGGTGTAAGTCCAGCTCTGGTCGCCCTCATGCTTGAGCAGCTTTTGCGACTGGCACTCATGGATCCAGGCACAAGCGCTGGCCACGTCTTCCTGCAACTTGCTGATTTTGGCCAGTGGCGCCTTGATGGTCGTCACGCCCTGGTACGCCTTGTACTGGGAGCCGGCCACCTCACTCAGCGACACCTTGATGCCGTCCTGATCCTTGGCAACCTTCCAGTCTTCAGCCTGAGCCACACCCGCCAGCAGAGCGCTCAAACCACAGATCAATGCCACTTTATGCAACGAACCCATTGTCTTGTTCCTTATTGTTGAAGGTTTGTTCACTGGACACGAACACACTATGCAGCGGTCACCTGCTCCCACCAGCCAATCAGGTTGATGGCCTCTTCCCGATTGCTGCCGCACACCTCGATATCTGCCTTGAAATCACCACACACCGCAGGGCGTTGCGGCTGGCCGAATAAACCGCACAAGTAGTCGACAGAAAGATGCAGGCAGCGTTCCCCGGCAGGCTTGCCATTGGGCATACCGGGCAGCGGTGTACTGATGGAAGGGGCTATGCAGCATGCGCCACAGCCTTCACGGCAATTCATGACGTCAGCTCCTCGTTCGGGGCAAAGTGTGTTGATGACAAGGGATAGTACTCGCTGGAACAGGTGTTTGAAATTGACCGTTCAGCAGAATGTGCCGATAAATGACGGTGACTGATCAGTCAGTTTAGAAGGCTGTTTTACAGCGCTCGACACTTATTGTTTGAACTCGAAATCCAGTGCCGCACCTTCGATTTCATTGTGTCGATATTCATTGCGCAATTGCAGGTCCATTTCATTACTGAGCAAACGCCCATTGAGCTGAAAAGGGCTTTCTTCGACAGACTTTTCGCCAAACATGTTGGGCAGTAACGGTTTGTGCGCAGGCATGGCTACAGTGCCCAAGGGCCGCAGTTGCTTGACCATCTCGGGCGGCAGGCGCAGGTCGAGCTTGGCAGCAGGCAAGGGCTTTTTGGCGATATCATGGGCCGACCGGGATTTTGTGGCGATTGGCTTACGCTTTTTGACCGGCGCTTTTTTCTCGCTGGCGGCAGGTTTTGCCGATGAATGGACAGATTGCGTCTGCGCAGAAGTGGATGCGGGGAGCACCGGATCTGCTGTTGCAACGACTGCATTGAGCGCACTCAAAACACCCATCAACACAAGACTCGCACAATATGTCGCTTTCATAACTCCCACAGCTTTAACGGTTCAGGTGCGTATGCTCGCGCTTTACGCACAGGGGAACAAGGTAATTATAGTCAAAATGCCATACCGGCTATTGCCGAGCCACCATATAGACCTGCAGTTTCCTGGCAGAGCTGGTTGGCAAGCATGCCAAGCGTCATCAGGGCCCGCTCGGCTTCCCGATTCCAGGGCGTGCCGCAGTTTAACCGGATGCAATGATTGAACTGCTCGGTGTTACTGAAAATCAGCCCCGGCGCAATACTGATGCCTTGTTGCAGCGCCCGCACATGCAGCTCCTGGGTATTGACCCGGCCCGGCAAACTGACCCACAGGATAAAACCACCGCTGGGGCGGGACATCTGCGTCCCTTCCGGGAAATGCTGTTGCACTGCCAGCTGAAAAGCACTGAGGTTTTTTCTGTATTCCTGGCGGATATAGCGTAAATGGCGGTCGTAACCGCCATTTTCAAGGTAAGCCGCCACCCCCATTTGGGTCACGCTGCAGGCCGAATGGGTGGTAAAGGTTTGCAGGCGCTGGATTTCCTGCTGAAACTTGCCCGCAATCATCCAGCCGATTCGCACACCGGGTGACAGGGTTTTGGAAAAGCTCGAACAGTAGATCACCCGATCCAGGCGATCAAAGGCCTTCAAGGCCTTGGTGCGCCCGACCTCGAACATCAGTTCGCCATAGATATCATCTTCCACAATCTGGATATCAAAGTCCGAGGCCAGGCGTAGCAGCTGCTTTTGCCGCTCTTCAGGCATGGTCCCACCCAGGGGGTTGCTCAGGCGCGTGGTCAGCACCAATGCCTTGATCGACCATTGGTTGGCGGCCAGTTGCAGGGCTTCAAGGCTCATGCCGGTGGCCGGATCACTGGGGATTTCAATGACTTTCAAACCCAGCAGGTCAGCCAGTTGCAACAAGCCGTAGTACGTTGGCGACTCCGCCGCGATCAGGTCTCCGGGGCGGGTCAGCACCCGTAATGACATTTGCAGGGCATCGACACAGCCGTGGGTGATGATCACTTCAGACGGATCGACCACCACGCCAGCATCGCGCATGCGTATTGCCACCTGGCGGCGCAGGGGTTCGAAGCCGGGGCTGAACATATAGCTGAACGCCCGCGGGCTGTGAAAGCGGGTGACCTTGGCCAGTTGCTGGTGCAAAGCGCGTACAGGCAGGTAATCGACACTGGGCACCGCCGCTCCCAGCGGGAACACACCTTCGCGGCGGGACTCGACCAGGACTTGCTGGATAATGCTGCTGCGGGTGACCAGCCCCGGACGCTCGACACGGGCGATATCCGGAGTGGGTGCGGTAAGTGCCGGGGTCTGGTGCACATAATATCCGGACTGCGGCCGTGCCCGGATCAACCCCTGGTCTTCAAGATTGGCGTAGGCCTGCAACACCGTGGCATGACTGACGTTGAGCTGCGAGCTCATCTTGCGCACCGAAGGCACACGCTCGCCCGGCTGATAAACGCCACGCCGGATATCTTCAGCCAGCTGCTGAGCGATACGTTGGTAAAGCAAAAGGTTGGTCATGGCGCTGCACTCGATGTTCAGGCTTTGTTTTTATGGGGAACAATACCGGAACAGTTTAGAAGTGTACGGGCACAGTTGTCACTTATCTAAGCCGTACAGCGCGAGTGCGGGGGTAACTGTATGGGTGCGGACAATGCAGCTGTGGGAGCGAGATTTGCCCGCGATGGCAGCACCGCGGTACGCCTGGCACACCGAGCCGCTCCAATCGCGAGCAAGCCCGCTCCCACAGTCCAGGCAAATCCCAGTTTTAGCGAGCGGCGCCCAACTGGCCTTTTTCGTCCGAGAAGACGATTTCAACACGACGGTTCTGGGCCCGGCCGCGCTCACTGGCGTTCACATCCACCGGGTACTGGTCGCCATAACCTTCCACCTGGATGCGTTTCTCGTCGATACCCAGGTCGATCAGCACATCCGCCACTGCCTGGGCACGGGCCATGGACAGCTTGAGGTTATCCTCCGTGCCGCCCGTGCTGTCGGTGTAACCCTCAATCCGCACAATGCGCTTGGGGTTGAGTTGCAGAAACTGCACCAGTTTGAGAACCGTGCGGTTGGCCGAATTTTTCAAATCGGCTTCGCCTGTATCAAACAACACGTCACCCAGGGTCATGACCAGGCCACGATCGGTCTGGGTCGTGGCCAGGCTGACGATTTGCTCTTCCAGCCATTGGCCCTGCTGCTGAACGCTTAACAGCTTGGCCTCCCGCAAGGCCAGTTGCAGTCGCTGACGCTCCAGCTCGAGCTTGGCCGCGCGCTCTTCATTCAGCACCTGCTGGGTGTGCTCACGGGCGATTTCGCTGTAACGCTGGCTCAAGTAGGCGTAATGCGCAACGTCATCACCGCTGCCCCAATAGCTGGACAACCGGTCAGCACGCGCCAGGGACTCACCGGAGCGGATCACGTCCTTGGGAGCGATGCGCAATACATTGGTATCTTCCTTGACGGCCTGGAAGTCCGTACCGGCCTGCTGCAAGGCCTGCTGGCTGTTGTGATGGCCGGTGCAACCGCTCAGGCCGATAGCCAGCGCCCCCATGTAAGCTGCGGACTTGAGGCTCATTGCGCCTCCGCCAGTTGTTTGCGCAAGCGCGCGATACGGGTATTGAGCACGTTCAATTGTTCCTGGCTTTTTTGCGTCAGCACACGAGCTTCAGCCAAGCGGGCGTCAAGCTCCGCCTGTTCGGCCTGCATGCGCGCGTCCTTGTAAGATTCATCTGCCATATCGGCCAGCGCTTGGGCCAACTTGTCTTCGGCTTGTTTAAGCTCGGCCAGGTCATCGGCTTTTGCACCCACCGCCTTGGCTTGCTCCAGGGCCTGCTCGGTCAAACGCAATTGTTCATTCGGCGCAGGATCGGCTGCACACCCCGCCAGAGCCACAACGGCCAGGGCAGCGAAAAGAGGTCGAATTGTCACTAGGGATTCCTACTGTTTTGGGGCGCTGAGCGGTTGTTGCAGCTGGGTTTTCCACCGCTCCAGATTGCGTTGCACTACCGCCTCGGTCAGGCCGGAGGCGGGCAATTCTGTCATCTTTTTGGCGAGCTGTCCGCGCAACCACGGCTCATTACAGGCTGAGTCATGGGAAACAGCCAAAAACAGCCCTGGCTGATCGACAGGTTGCGGATGTGCCAGCAAATCATCGGCGATGCCCAGGGTTTGCGCAGTGACCATACCGGCATAACGACCGGCCAGTACATACTCGGCCTGCCCCAGCAGCAGCTTCTGAAAAGCCTGGGTCAACCCGGGCTGGGGCTCCAGGGTCAGTTGATGACGGGCAAACTCATTGAAGGTTTCGCTTAAACGGGCCTTTTCCGAGACCGCGCCCTTGTGCCCATGCAAGTCTGCGGGCGTTTCGTAGATCAGGGGAGAATCTTTGCGCGTCCACACCAGATAATCGTTGCGCACCAGCGGCGGGTGGATGTAATCGAAGGAAGAAAGCCCGGCCACGGTCAGCGGAGCATCGAGCAGCAAGTCCATGCGTCCGGTACGAACCTCGTCATGGGCCTGGGCACGCTTGCCGCCATAGAGCACTTCAACCTTGATCCCCAGCTCGTGGCCAGCCTGCTGGATCAGGTCGGCACTGGCGCCGATCAAATGGGCAGGGTCGGCCGGATCACGCCACAGGTAAGGCGGGGCATCGGGGCTGCCGGTGACGATCAGGCGTTCGCATTTGCCCGCCGCCTCGGACAGCAATGGCAAAAACACCAACCCTGCCAGCAGCCTGCTGATCTGACGCATATCCATACCCTACACTCCCTCCACACAATTGACAGGCATTAAAAAGCCCGGTTACCCGGGCTGTGAAAACAGGCAGGACACTGAGTGCCCTACCCTTCCCCACGCCCCGGTAACCGGGCCCTTTATAAGTGAAGCAACTGGATTAAACCAGTTTCTCCAGCTCAGGCACAGCTTCGAACAAGTCCGCTACCAGGCCGTAATCGGCCACCTGGAAGATCGGTGCTTCTTCGTCCTTGTTGATCGCAACGATCACCTTGGAATCTTTCATCCCGGCCAGATGCTGGATCGCGCCGGAAATACCGACCGCAATGTACAGCTGTGGCGCAACGATTTTACCGGTCTGGCCAACCTGCATGTCGTTGGGTACGAAGCCTGCGTCCACAGCGGCGCGGGATGCGCCAACAGCAGCGCCCAACTTGTCAGCCAGGGTGTACAGCAGCTTGAAGTTGTCACCGTTCTGCATGCCACGGCCGCCAGAAACCACAACCTTGGCTGCGGTCAGCTCAGGACGGTCCGACTTGGCCAGCTCTTCGCCAACAAACGACGAAGTGCCTGCATCGTGAACCGCTGCAACCGCTTCAACCGCTGCCGAACCACCTTGCGCAGCAACCGGGTCGAAACCGGTGGCGCGTACGGTGATCACTTTGACCGGCGC
>NZ_UYJA01000009.1 GCF_900618535.1 Pseudomonas bubulae
GAACGTATGTTTGCCGAGGTCGATACCGACCAGTGCTAAATCGCTCATGGTGATGGTCTCCGAAAATAAAACACCCTGCGAAAGCGTAGCCCTCGCAGGGTGTGGGGGTGACCATCTCATTAACCGCTCTCGAGAGAGCGGTTTTTTGTGTCTGATGCAATCAGCCAAACAACCAGCGCCACAGCAGTATCAGTACCAGCACCGCCAATATCGGCCGGGCGATACGATAAAGCTTGGGATTGCGGCGCTTCCACTGTTTGACCACGCCACTGAAACGGTCACTGAAGGTTTTGCTCCAGGCATAGGCCTTGTTGATCCCGCCAACGCGTTCGTCGTCCAGGTTCTGCGGCGCAGTCGCCTTACCCAGTTGCGCGCTGACCCAACGGTTGATACGGGTCATCAGCGGGCTGGTCAATGGCCGCTCGATATCGCAAAACAGAATGACGCGGGTGATATCGGTTTCGTTCTTGACCCAGTGCACGTAAGTCTCGTCGAACATCACGTCTTCACCATCACGCCAGGCGTATTCCTCGCCATCGACAAAGATGCGGCAAGCGTCGGAGTTGGGGGTCGACAGGCCCAGGTGGTAACGCAGCGATCCGGCAAACGGGTCGCGGTGCGGGTTGAGGTGGCTACCGCCCGGCAACAGGGCAAACATCGCGCCTTTGACGTTGGGGATGCTGTTGACCAATTCAACGGTTTTGGGGCACAGCAATTCAGCCGATGGCAGCGCCTTGTCGTACCACTTGAGGTAAAAGCGCTTCCAGCCCTTTTTGAAGAACGAACCGAAGCCTGCGTCGTTGTTCTTCTCGGCGGCGCGTATATAGCCCTCATCGAACAAGTGCATGGCTTCTTCGCGGATCGCTTGCCAGTTGTCCTTGAGCACATCCAGCTCGGGGAACTTGCTGCGGTCCAGGTACGGCTTGGACGGCACCCCGGAGAACAGGTACATCAGGGCGTTGTAGGGCGCAAAGAACGCGGAGTGGTTGACGAATTGGCGCAACACCGGCAACCGTGCCTTGCCGCGCAGGTGCACGTAAAGAATGCTGCCGACAAATAACAGTATGAGCCCTGCCTTGATGGCGAAGGATAAGGTCATGCAACAACTCCTCAAAAATACCGTGCAGCATCAATAGCCCGATGTAGCAGCAGGCCATGATAAACACTACAGGCGTAGGACAAAACCCACGAATCCAAATAATCAGTATTAAGTCTTACGCAACAGCAGGCTGATTATTCAGAAACTTGGGCATTAGCCACTTGATTTGAGTCAGTTGCACAAACTCTGCGGGGAACGGGCGCGCCACCCCCCGCACAATGTTACGGGTGCAATTCCTGCTCGCTGAACAGGTCGCTGAACAGGAAGCTCGACAGATAACGCTCGCCCGAATCGGGGAGGATCACGACGATGGTCTTGCCTTGCATTTCCGGGGTTTCCGCCAGTCGCACCGCCACGGCCATCGCTGCACCGCAGGATATACCGCACAGGATGCCCTCTTCCTGCATCAGGCGCAGGGCCATGGCCTTGGATTCGTCATCGCTGACCAGTTCGACCTTGTCGACGATCGACAGATCAAGGTTTTTGGGGACGAAACCGGCACCGATGCCCTGGATCTTGTGCGGTGAAGGCTTGATTTCTTCCCCGGCCAACGCCTGGGTGATCACCGGCGAGGTGATGGGCTCGACGGCCACCGACAGAATCGGCTTGCCCTGGGTGTGCTTGATGTAGCGCGAAACCCCGGTGATCGTGCCGCCGGTGCCGACGCCAGACACCAGTACATCAACGCCGCCATCGGTGTCGTTCCAGATTTCCGGGCCGGTGGTTTTTTCGTGGATCGCGGGGTTGGCCGGGTTCTCAAACTGCTGCGGCATAAAATACCTGGCCGGGTCGCTGGCCTGAATTTCTGCGGCTTTGTCGATCGCGCCCTTCATGCCCTTGGCCGGCTCGGTCAAGACCAGCTCGGCACCCAGCGCCTTGAGTACCTTGCGCCGCTCGATGCTCATCGATGACGGCATGGTCAGCATCAATTTGTAACCACGCGCCGCTGCGACAAACGCCAGGCCGATCCCCGTGTTCCCCGACGTAGGCTCGATGATGGTCATGCCCGGCTTGAGTACGCCACGGCTTTCGGCATCCCAGATCATGTTGGCGCCAATCCGGCATTTAACTGAATAACCGGGGTTGCGGCCTTCGATCTTGGCCAGGATGGTCACGCCGCGCGGCGCAATGCTGTTGATCTGGACTAAAGGCGTGTTGCCGATGGATTGGGCGTTGTCTGCATAAATGCGGCTCATGGCGGGGTCCTTGTGCACCTTTTGGGAAGATCCCAAGGGTAGGCCTCACGCTGACATGCGTCCAGTCATGGCGTGACGCCTCATTCAGGGACTTAACAAGAGGAAAGATGTTCGCCCCAATAAACACGGGCTTTCAGCGGCATTTGGTGCATCTGCCCGCACTGTGCGCACCGGTCGCGTGTCGCACCAGAACCGCTCCCGGTGCGTGCACACAAGATTGCTTGCTGGGGGTGCACAGTGGTCTGACCGAGAGCCCGCACTCAAAGGGAATGCTCTCGCACCGTCCGGCTCTCTCGTTGGTTCAGCCGGTGCACAGTAGTGCCTTAATCGGGTGTGCTCACTCCTTGAAGTGAACACGTCAAAGTTCGGCTCTTGGCTCCATCAGGCTGCGACATTCCAATGCCGCTTCACAGTGGCAAGGCTGATGCCAAGCGCGGTAGCCGTCCGCGATTGACTCACGCCAGCGGCCTTCTGAGCCTGCACAGCCGACGTGGTGCCAGTAGCCGCAGGTCGACCTAGAGTCTTGCCCTCTGCCTTTGCACGCTCAAGCCCAGCCTGAGTACGCTCAATCAGCAGGTCACGCTCGAACTCAGCGACAGCAGCGAGCACCTGCATCGTCATTTTGCCCGCTGCACTTGTCAGGTCTACACCGCCCAAGGCGAGGCAATGCACACGAACACCCATCGCATCCAGTCGCTCTACTGTGCTGCGCACGTCCATTGCGTTACGACCCAGACGGTCGAGCTTGGTCACAATAAGCACATCTGTACTCTCCATGCGCTCTAGCAGCTTCATGAACCCCGGACGCTCAGCAGCAGAAGTGCTGCCTGAGATCGTCTCTTGTACGACGCGCTGGGGTTGCACGTCAAAGCCAGCATTGTGTACCTCCAAGACTTGGTTAGCAGTGGTCTGGTCAGTGGTCGATACTCGGGCATACAGGAAGGTACGGCTCATGCTGTGTCTCCAGCGCTAGTGTCATCTAATGTGGTGTCAAGATACGCTAGTGTCACTTAATCGTAAAGCACGTTTTATGACACCAGCTTTAAACACTGACAGACGGTAGCACCTAACGGACGTTTAATGACACCTAACAGCTACCAGCCATTCAGGCCACCATGCAGCAGCACGTCCCACAGAGACCTAGGGTGATACTGTGATGACGCAAAGGAGGGTCAGCACAGCAGGCTGATGGCAGCATCGCACGGTGTTGTACGTGGCAGCACCGCATCCTCTCGACGCGCTGCGCAGTGCGTGAGGCTTCCAGAAACGCGAGCACGATGCTTCAAGGCGCGATGCGCAGGCGCAGGATGTGCGCGACCAACACCGCAGGCCCGCGCAGGATCAGTACGCCCGCTCGCGCCTGAGCCCGCGCGTTAAGGAGCCACCGGCAGGACCGGCATGGGGGCGAGGCTGTGCTTTCAGTGGAGGGACCCTCTCGCGTGAATATAATAATTTTAGGTTTCAGCCAGAGGCCAAAAAGGGAAGCAGCCTTTAGGCCACTTCCAGATGTTGCTGTGAATGCCGGTGTAAATGCTGCTCTAGCAGTTCGATCTGTTCAGCACGCTCGGCGTGTTCCATAAGGATTTCACGGACAACCCAAGCGGGGACAGTCAGAAGCTGCATGTCCCAGTGCATGAACCCACCGAGGTCGGTGCCTTCCCAGTCAACGATTACCGGCAGGTGATAATTCCTAGGCCAGATGCAATGCTGAGCCATGCTCTTATCATGCGGCCACGTAATCTCAATCGGGCAGCCAGCCACCACGCTTGGAAGACAATTCACCACGTACCGCAAGCCGCTGGGTGAAGTGTCAGACAGGACGTACTCGTCTTGCCAAGGTTTGATCACAGGGGCCTTGCTTCGGGCCTCGACCTTTGTCCGGGCGCGGCTCATGCCACCTCCACACTGGCCTCGGTTCTAACCCGCTCGCGATGCAAGGCAACCAGCACATCCATGGCGAGGTACTTCTCCCCGTTCAAGGTGACGACGTATGTTCCGGTGTTTGTTGGGCCACCGGCAACATCTCCAGCTTCACGGCTACGAGTGCCGGTGCAGCCGTTCCAGCGATTCCAGCGCAGCCCACTTGGGCTAGATAGGTCAGGGCTGAATGCTTCGGTGAAGGTGCTCAGGATCTTACGAGTGATTTTAGCTTTCATTTGACTCTCCAATACAGGCAGCCCACCGTATTGGCGGGCTTTAAGTTTGTTTGGGTTTAGGTGCTGCAAGGGCTTGGGCGATGCTTCGAACTAACAGCACCAGCTCGCGGTCGATCTCCAACAACGGAGCAAGGGCGGCACGGGACAGTTCAGGATCGCCGGACAGCAGCGCATCCACAGCAAGCATCAGTGTCTCGGTGTCGAGCTGAACGCTCCCAGCGCGCAGCACACAACCATCAGAGAGGTGGTGCCGCCCGACGACTACTGGCCCCAAGCGGTTCAGAATGGCTTTCTGATCCAGCAGGCGCTGGGTCCGCAGGTGGCGCTGCTGCCAGTTGTCGGAGGCTGCATCGTCCTTCGGCACGTACACCACCTGCCCGTCGGGCAAGGTCTTGAACACACTTGGTACGCGGGCACCATTGCAGGCCCGGCAAGTCAGGTTCCGGGTGTGTCGCTCGCTCCCACCGCAATCAGTGCAGCACCAGCCAGGGTCGATGAAAGTCCTAGCGCCCGACATAACAGCGGTGTACCGGGCTGGCTTCATGCTCCGCATGCTTTGCAATCTCGACTCATATCCCGGATACCCGAGGCGCATCTTTATCAAGTCGTCAGCAGAGGGATGTTGCCCACGCCGAAGCGCAGGCTGTTCAATGATCACAACAGGGCCTGCAACTTGTCAGCGAAACCACCACCAGTAACTGCGGGGGCTAGTCGCGCTGCTTGCGAACACTCACGGGCGATACGTCGGCGGTCTTCAATCGCACGATCTTGACCAGCAGTGCAGGCCTCGACAGGCATCCAAATCTGGCCCACGTATTTGCTCAGTACCCAGCCACGGCCCGGTTGAACTTCCACGTTGTAGCTGGCGCCGGTAGTCGCGGTGCCGTGCCCTTCAAAGGTCACAGTTCCACGAGACTTGCAGGCCCCGGCCCATGCATCAGCAATTGCACGCCAGTCTTTGCCACGCCCAGCCACCAGTGCAGGGACGTTCACACCGGGGCCAGCAAGGTTCTGAGCCATACCGGCGCGATCAGTGTCCACCAGCTCAAGTAGGAACTTGAACTCAGCCGCGCTCAGGGACTTCGATGCGTCGATAGCGGCCAACTCACCGACAGCGGCAACCTGCAAACGGCTCTGCCAATCCTTGTGCACCTCAGCGGCAGCAGTGCGCTCACGCATGGACAACTCAACGTATCGGTTTAGTTGCAACTTGTGTAATGCATGCGCAGCGAACACCCGCACCGCGTACTCAATATCTTGAACAGTCTTGATGTCGTCACCCGCAGCCTTGCGCAAGTCTTCACTCATCTGCCCACCTTTGGTGCGGAAGTGGTACGACACTGGCTCACCAGCACTAATACCGGCTGCGTACAGCACACGAGATGGAAGCGCAGAGCTTACGGTGCAATCCAGAACGGCTTGCGCTTGAGCCAGCAGATCAGCCAGCGCAGGGACAGGTGGGGCAACTGGCGAGGCGCTTGGGACGATGGTTAGTGCCACAGCCTCCACAGCGGCATCTCCCGCTGTGATCGGGGCCATTAGATCGGCATCGGATAAGCGAGCGAATTGTTCAGCGGTCGGGGTTTTAGAAGCGGTCATAGTGGGTCTCCTTAATTAATGGCGTGTTATTCGGTTGGTGCGTCGCGGTATGCCTGAGCGAATGACTGGGCCGTTTCGCTTGAGTCGGCATCGATGCCGCTGTTCTGGAAGTAATAAGCAGCCAGAGCCAAGTCGCCTCGGGTCAGGTCTTTGCCGTCGAGGATTTGAGCGATCTCGGTCTCATATTTCGCCTTCAAGGCAAGGCGCGACGAACTGCGTAAATGGCTGGTAAGGAACTCCAAACGGGTCCTCTCGTGGTACGACAAGCTGGAGTTTTTGGTAGCCATGGGTCGGCCTCCTTGTTCAGGTGATTAGATTCGATTGGTTTATGCAGCAGAGGTCGGCAGATCGGCGTAAGGACAGCCGGAGCCAGGATGAAACTGTGACGGTTACTTCTTGAGTTCTTCAGCCATCTCCAGCAACAACCCGACCACAGCCCAGAGCGGCCAAGTGGGATTCATATCGGCAAAGGTGCGGAATGACTTGCAGCCCGTGACTTCGGTGATCTGTTCAAGTGTGATGCCGAGGCCCAAGGCGTACCGGCGTACGCCACCAGCAGTGGCTGGCAAATACCACAATGGAAGACGGAACCCAGCAGCAGCGGCCAGCTCACGCCAGCGAGGGGCATCTGAGAAGTCGAGTTTAAGGTTCTTGCGTGCGTGATCCTGAGCGGCAAGTCGGGTAGCTGCTGCTTTCTCAGGATTGGATTGAACTGATTGAACTTGCATTGTGTAGCCTCCATAACGTTGGGGACGGACACACACTGGGACGGATCTACGGACGCAAGGAATCGCGCCAGTGCTGAACTAACCCAGTCGGGTTGCTCAATCGATAGCGTTGATTCTGCGTCTGGATTAGCCGTACGAAGGCGGGTATCGATCGAAGTGCACGGGTGCGGGTGCAGCGGGTTTGAATCAGGAATACGTCAGTTGGTGAGGCTGGCGGTTGGAACGGTTGAAACAACATCCAGAAGATGCAGTTAAGCCGACCCGGTAGGGTAGCCAGGGTTACAGGGCTATCGTGGTTTTAAGGCGTGAAATCACCGTACGAACACGGGTTTCATTCGATAAGCCGCGTGGGGTTGAGGTGCAGCGGAATAGGTTGCCAGCGTCCACGAAGGAGAGCGCGTCACTGGCGGCTGTACTCGATGACCAATCGAACACAGCGGGGAAACAGGCCGACTAATCGGGGGGGTTATTCGTCTTCTTCATCATCGTCTAGGTTGCCTTCGTGGTACCGGCGCAGCCAGTACGCCTCAGGCGTCTCGTATGGCGCCTCTTGAATCCACCGCTGTACATCGGCGAGGGGCTCGCCTAGATCGGAGGCGATAGCAGCAGGCTGCATACCTTCGTGCGCCATGCGGCGAGCTTGGTGCTGGGGCATCAGCTCGGAGTCGTCACATATCACAGACCCATCAGGCAAGGTGATTATGCTCATTGTCTATCCTATGCTTTTATCTTAGGGATTTGGTCGGATTCAGGCGTGACAAGCGTGACAGATGAGTCACGCTTTCGAGTGGCGATGCAGGTGCTGCCGCACGGTTGCGTACTTCTGCCCAAGGCGACGTGCAATCTCACCGGCATTCAATCCGTCCGCTTTCAGACATACCGCCTCTGCCTTCCAGTCTAGTCCGGCTTCTGCGACATCCATACGAACTTCGTGCTGCGCCAACTGCGCTTTCAGAGCCGCAATCTCAGACTCCATACGAGCCTGCGCCTGCTCGACTGCGCTGAGTCGCTGCCGGTCTTTCGTATGCTCCGCCAAGCTGTACAACGCGGCTACGGTTCCGGCCAGACTTCCGCTCACAGCGCCGCGTTCCTTTCTACGCGACAACACACCCTGTTCCCGCATGGCAACGCGAGCCGGGTGTTGCTCTTGCTGGTCCCATGCTTTCGTGGTGTGCAGGCTACGCTTGCTCGCGAGTTTGTTCGCGGTCTTTGCTGGGACGCCAGCATCTCGAAGCATTGCGCTTGCGCTGGGCTTGTTCCCATCGGCCATGCACGCATCGTGGGCGGTCTTCATAACGTGGTGAACCTCAGCCATCGTGGCATATCGTGGTGTGAAGCCAGCAGCCTTGAGCACGGCTGAGCGTCTCGCGGCAGCCTCCCGGTCAATCTGGGCGAACTCTGCGCCGACTGATCGGCCCTTGAGGTTCCACCCGTCGAGATTACCGTGCTTATTGAAGTACGCAATCCCGGTCTGGAGGTACGGCCCAATTGCGTTCCCGGTGACGTGAGGTAGTTCAGCCTTAATACGGCGATTGATCCTGATTTGTGCTTCGGTTTGTGTCATTAGCGGGAACATCGGCTCCAAGTCTCTTACATCTAAATCTGTCAATTCGTCGCCTCCTATGTTGTCGTTTTCCTCACGTGGTATTCGGGGAGAGCCGCATCATCGTGCTGTCACCCTTGCTCTGTACTAGAAGAGTTAGCTATTGCTAGGTAGCTCAGAGAGGTAGTTATGCTTCCTTCCTCCTCGGAGTGTCCCGCTATTGCTAACTTCCCCTTCCCATAGAGGTACTAGGCAAACGACAACTCCCCTACAAGCCACGTCCTATAAGGCTCTAAGCGATTCGACACATAGTGGGGATTCCGACGGCTTCGCAGTGCGTTTCTTAGCTGATTTAGATCCGCTCTGGCTTTGGATCTGGGATCAATTCCCGAACCTTTGCCAGCAGCTCACGCGGCCTATCCAACGGCTGGCTACCACCATAAATACTTGTGGCTTTCGATCCGGCTGGGGTGTGCCCGAGGATGCCGCCAACCTCGTCTGTAGTCGCGCCCACGGCACGCAGCAGGTCGGCCAGTGTGTGGCGTTGACTGTACAACGACAGGCCTTCTTCACCGCCAAGCAAGCGGCGGAACACACCTGAGGCGTTCTGCACCCGACGCCGAACCCGTCTGTCACGCTCTACCGGGGTAGCGTCAGCAGCGAGGCCCAAACCTTTCAGGACTTCTCGAAACAAGGGTGCATCATCGGCGTGCACAGGTAGATCACGACGACTCGCCGCGTTCTTCCCGCCATTCAGAGCAGCTTTAAACACCAGCTCACGGTTGCCCAGAATATCCACCCGGTAACCTAGTGCCTCTGGCCCCTCTTGAAGCAGCTCACCGGGGCGTAAACCATATCGAGCCAGCAGGACCACCGTCGCGTGGTGCACCGGGACCTGCCGTTTCACCTCAGCGTGGATACTGAGCATTCGCTCTAAAGAAATACTGGACCGCTGATTTACATTCATCCCGCCACCTGATCGGACAGCCCTTGCAACGGCACCGGTCCGGGGCAAAGAAATACCCTCCCAGCCCGGAACTCTGCGCAGCACAGTAATCAACCCCGCAGCGTCACCGTGCACAGACGTAGCTTTACCGCCCGCCTCCAGCCGCTCAGCGCAGTACTTCATCACTCGCTCAAGTTGATCCGCTTGAGTGCTAGGCCACGCCAAGACACGGCGTGTGAGGCTTTTCAACTTGGCCACCCGGCTAGGCCCTACGCCTTCGTAATAATCATCGAGCACCGCTTGGAACACCACCTCGGTGACGGTGCCCGCAGCACCAGAAGTAGCGGTTGGAACGGCCCTTTCAGCAGGTTCTAGCGGTGTTGAATCAAACCGAGGGGGATTGCCAGCTAAGGTGTCATCGAGCGCTTTACGCATCGCCAGAGCCGTTACAGGGTGAATATCTAGACCCGGCAGTACCGTGCCATTGGCGAGCGCTTCAAGGTTTGCCCTACGCCATTTAAGTTCTGACTGCCAACCGGACGACTGCATACGCTCGGTGATGTTTACCGTAAAGGCACGAACCACGGCGTTCAGGTTATTCAGCACCTCAGCGGCGGTTTCTGCTTGAGTTGTTTCGGTAATCGGCAGTGCTGGATCAGTTGGTGCCGCCAATGCTTCAGCACAGATTCGGTCAAACTCAACGGATACAAAGTGCGACAGCCTCAGAGCTTCGCCCCGGTCGGCAGTCCCCAGAGCTTTCCGGTACTCGACGCGCCCAATTATCTGGGCAACTTCTGCGGGGAATCGGCGGCGGTAGCTGTAACGACCGTCGCGACGGGTGAGATAAGACATGATTTCTCCGTGGCACGTGTCGCAAGCGCAGGCCGGTGACTTGTGGCGCATCCAAGCGCTGAATTCTGGGGTATGTGGCACAGTCCCGAATCGCTGGAGTCTTTATAGTACAAGGGTCTCAGGCGACTCGACAGTTCGGCAGTGTACCAACCGGTCAGGGACTGAATGGCGCGTCTGCGTTCACGTCAGGCGGGCAGCGCGTTATAGTCGGACATACTTTTCAGTTCTCCCGCCCTGCCCCTTGCAGGACCCGGGTCATGGTTTGAGGAATTGCAGATGAAGTTTGAAGGCACACACGCCTATGTGGCCACCGACGACCTGAAACTGGCGGTCAACGCGGCCATTACCCTGGAGCGGCCGCTGCTGGTCAAGGGCGAGCCCGGCACCGGTAAAACCATGCTTGCCGAGCAACTGGCTGAATCCTTTGGCTGCAAGCTGATCACCTGGCATATCAAGTCAACCACCAAGGCCCACCAGGGCCTCTATGAGTACGACGCAGTCAGTCGCCTGCGTGACTCGCAACTGGGTGTCGACAAGGTTCACGATGTGCGCAACTACCTTAAAAAGGGCAAGTTGTGGGAAGCCTTCGAGGCCGAAGAACGCGTCATCCTGCTGATCGACGAGATCGACAAGGCAGACATCGAGTTCCCCAATGACCTGCTGCAAGAACTCGACAAGATGGAGTTCTACGTTTACGAGACGGACGAGACGATCAAGGCCAAGGTGCGCCCGATCATCATCATTACCTCCAATAACGAAAAAGAACTGCCGGACGCCTTCCTGCGCCGCTGCTTCTTCCACTACATCAGTTTCCCGGACCGCACCACGCTGCAGAAAATCGTCGACGTGCACTTCCCCAACATCAAGAAAGAGCTGGTCAGCGAAGCGCTTGATGTGTTTTTCGATGTGCGCAAGGTCCCGGGCTTAAAGAAAAAACCTTCAACCTCCGAGCTGGTCGACTGGCTCAAGCTGCTGATGGCCGACAATATCGGCGAGGCGGTGTTGCGCGAACGTGATCCGACCAAAGCCATTCCGCCACTGGCCGGTGCCCTGGTGAAAAACGAGCAGGATGTGCAATTGCTTGAGCGCCTGGCGTTTATGAGCCGCCGCCCCAATCGCTGATTTCCGAGAAGGCGAAAAGCATGCTGCTTAATCTGTTCAATGAAATGCGTGCGGCCAAGGTGCCGGTTTCAGTGCGTGAGCTGCTGGACCTGATCAACGCCCTGAAAAACCGGGTGACCTTCGCCGATATGGACGAGTTCTATTATCTGGCCCGTACGATCCTGGTGAAGGACGAGCGCCATTTCGACAAGTTCGACCGCGCATTTGGCGCCTATTTCAATGGTCTGCAAAACCTCAATGAACACCTGGAGGCACTGATCCCCGAAGACTGGCTGCGCAAGGAGTTCGAACGCTCGCTGAGCGACGAAGATCGCGCCCAGCTGCAGTCACTGGGCGGGCTGGACAAGCTGATCGAGGCGTTCAAGCAGCGTCTGGAAGAGCAAAAGGAACGCCATGCCGGCGGCAACAAATGGATCGGCACCGGTGGCACCAGTCCGTTCGGCTGGGGCGGTTATCACCCCGAAGGCATCCGCGTGGGCGATGCTGGCGCACGTCAGGGCAAGGCGGCCAAGGTCTGGGAACAGCGCGAGTACAAGAACCTGGATGATCAGGTCGAGCTGGGCACGCGCAATATCAAGGTCGCGCTGCGTCGGCTACGTAAATTCGCCCGCCAGGGCGCAGCGGATGAGCTGGATATCGATGGCACCATCGACCACACCGCTCGCGATGCCGGGTTGCTGAATATTCAGATGCGCCCGGAGCGGCGCAACAATATCAAACTGCTGTTGCTGTTCGATATCGGCGGTTCGATGGACGCCCATATCAAAATTTGTGAAGAGCTGTTTTCCGCGTGCAGAACCGAGTTCAAACATCTGGAGTACTACTACTTTCACAACTTTATCTATGAATCGGTGTGGAAGAACAACCAGCGTCGTCAGGTTGAGCGCATCTCGACCCAGGACCTGCTGAACAAATATGGCGCAGATTACAAAGTGATCTTTATCGGTGACGCGACGATGGGGCCCTATGAGATCACCCATGCCGGAGGCAGTGTCGAGCACTGGAATGAAGAGCCGGGCTACAAGTGGATGCAGCGTTTTATGGAGAAATACAAAAAGCTGGTGTGGATTAACCCGTATCCCAAGGACACATGGCATTACACGGCTTCGATCGGGATCGTACGTGATCTGATCGAAGACCGCATGTATCCGCTCACCCTTGAAGGGCTGGAAGAAGGGATGCGGTTTTTGGCCAAATAATTCAGCGCGGTGAGTGTGGCAGCGGGCTTGCTCGCGATTGTTCGACGCGGTGTTCCTGCTTTACCGCGCCGCCTGAATCGCGAGCAAGCCCGCTCCCACATAAATGGCGCTAAGCCACAAACCGCCGCATAAACACCACATGATGGCGTTGCGCCGCCTCCTGCGTTGTTGGACGCATATGCACGCCCTCCCCCGGCAAGCACTGGGCCAGTCGCGCCAGCGCCAAAGGCGTCAAGGCGCCAAGTCGCGGGTAACCGCCAATGGTCTGGCGGTCATTGAGCAGCACGATCGGCTGGCCGTCCGGCGGCACTTGAATGGCACCCAGCGGTATCCCTTCCGAGATCATCGGTGCGCCCTGATACACCAACGCAGGCCCCAGCAAACGGATGCCCATGCGATCGGCGCGAGTGTCCAGCGTCCAGGCGCTGTTGAAAGCATCGAAGGTACTTTGCCCGCTGAAAGCACCCATTTGCGCGCCCATTACCACGTCCAGCGCCGGATTGGCGCTGAATACCGGTTGCAGTTCGCATGGCAACTCTCGCAATTGCCCGGCATGCCCGGCGTACGTCAATTCATCACCTGCCACCAGCCCGCGACCAAAACCATCCGGCCCGCCGAGCTGCTCACGGGCGACAGTCGCGCAACTGCCCAGCACTTGCGGCGCAACAAAGCCCGCGGGCGCTGCCAGATAAGCCCGAGCACCGCTCAGCGGCCGGGTAAATACAAGGGTCTGGCCTTGCTTCAGGACAAAACTGCGCCAGGGCTTGAGCGGCTGCCCGTCAATGGTGGCCGCCAGGTCCGCGCCCGCCAATGCCAGAGTGCAATCGGCCTTGGCAACAAGGGTCAGGCCGCCCAGGGTGATTTCAATCACCGCTGCATCCGGCGAATTGCCCAGCAGCCAGTTGGCCCAGGCCATCGACAGCCAGTCTGCGCCGCCGCCCTGGGTTACGCCCAAATGCCGCACGCCAAAACGCCCCGCGTCTTGCAGCAGGCACAATGGAGTGCTGGCCTGAATCAATAAGTGGCTCATGCCAAGGCCTCCTGAGGCGTGTCGTCACCGCCCAGGCGGATAAATTCAGCATGGGACACGGGTGCAAACTGCACCCTGTCACCGGGTTGCATCAGGCTGTAGCCATCACGTTCACGATCAAACAGTGCGCTCGGCGTACGCCCGACCAGGTTCCAGCCCCCCGGGGATTGCGCCGGGTAGGCTGCCGTCTGTCGCTCGGCAATGCCCACGCTGCCACTGGCCACACGCTTGCGCGGGGTGTTCAGGCGTGGCGCGGCCAGAGCCTCTTCAACCAGCCCCATAAAGGCAAAACCTGGAGCAAAACCCAGGGCAAACACCTGGTATTCGTGTTCACTGTGCCGGCGAATCACTTCGCTTACCGAGCAGCCGGCGCGCTGGGCCAGCAACGTCAGTTCCGGGCCCACGCTCACGTCGTACCACACGGGCAGCACATGACACTGGCCAAGGTTGCGGGTTTCCGGGCGCAGGTCGGTCAAGGCCTGGGCGATCAATTCACGGGCCTGGGCCGGGGTCAGCGCCAGCCCGTCGTAATGCACCATCATTGTGGTGTAGGACGGCACCAGATCGATCAGATGCACCGCAAAGCAGGTGCGGATCCGCTCGCTGGCAGCCAGTATCCAGGGCATGTTGCTTTCGGCAATTTCATCAAACAGGCGCAGCATCAGGCAATCGATGGCGACCACTTCGATACGCGGCTTCATGCCCGCGCCTGCTGCTCAAGGGCTTCGCGAATACGCTGCACAGCAGCAATCGAGCTAATGTTGTCGCCATGCACACACAGGGTATCAGCGTGCAAATGCAGGGCACTGCCGTCACTGGCAACCAGGGCCTTGCCCGCTGCAATGGTCAGGGCCTGCTGCACGATGACATCCGCATCGTGGTGGACTGCCCCCGGTAGTTGTCGCGAGACCAGCCGCCCGGCATTGTCGTAGGCGCGGTCGGCAAACGCTTCAAACCACAGTGTTACCCCAAACTCGTCGCCGATTGCCTGGGCGGCGCTGTTGTCGCGCGTGGCCATCAGCATGAGCGGCAAGCTGGAATCGTAAGCGGCCACAGCCTGAACCACTGCCCGCAGCTGTACCGGGTTGGCCATCATGTCGTTGTACATCGCGCCGTGGGGTTTGACATAGCTGACCTGCACACCCTGTGCGCGGCAAATACCGTCCAGTGCACCGATCTGATAATGCAGCAGATCCTGCACTTCCTGCGCCGAATAGCTCATGGATCGGCGCCCAAAGCCCGCCAGATCCTGATACGCCGGATGAGCACCGATCTTCACATTATGCGCCACAGCCAGGGCCACGGTTTTGCGCATGATGCCCGGGTCGCCGGCATGAAAGCCGCAGGCAATGTTGGCGCAATCGATAAACGGCATGACTTCGGCATCCAGGCCCATGGTCCAGCTGCCAAAACTCTCACCAATGTCACAATTCAATAACAGGCGGCTCACGATGATGCTCCTGTGGTCTTTTTATAGATTAGGTAGGAGCATTTTTCGACAGGCGCGGGCCATTCGTCCAACTAATAAAAGCCGGGCTCGGGCATAAGAAAAATTTGATTGCTTAACATTTCTTGTGAAAGGGGATATTCCCCCGGGGTCAGTAGCTGCGCTCGCGGCGGGCAATGCGCTCACGCTGGCGTTTGCCGCCGAGCACGACCCAGTCCACCAGCCGCAGGAAACCTTCGATAATGAAGGAGAACAGCAAGGCACCCGCCATCGCCCAACCAATGGCGCTCGGCGACAACAACACCTGGTAGGTGTAGGCGTTCAGGGTTTCTTCGCGAATGGCCGGATCAGCCGCATAGGCCACTTGCAGGGCGCGCATGTACCACGGGCCCTGCATGGCCTGGAACTGCTCATCAAGCAGGCGTTGACGGTTGAGCAAGGTGCCGAGGCTGCCGGCATCACTGCGAAAAACCGGGTCATCGCTGGCCTGGTAATGGGCCACCAGCGCTTGCAGGTCACCCTTGAAAAACTGGTTGGCGGTGTTCTGGAACCCCGCCAACCCGGTCTGGGCCTCGATCAGATGAGCTTCAACACGGTTGGCGTAATCATTGATAAACCCCGGCACTTGCACACCGATCAGCAGGCCAAGGGTAAACAATACCAACCGCAGGTAGCTCAGGAACATACACACCCATCCTTATTCGGTTATGCCCTGGCTGACGCATTCACCGCGTCGCCACAGACTCCATTGGCCCGGTTCGTAGCGTGTCCAGGTTTCGTTTTCAGTCAGTGGCTCGGTGGCAATCACGGTGACTACATCGTTGGGCGTGGTCTCTGCCTGAAAATCGACGATAACATCGACATCTTTCAGGCGCGCCGGGCCAAACGGGGCTCGCCGGGTAATTTGCGCCAGCTTGGTCGAGCAATAGCAGAAAAGCCAGTCGCCATCACTGAGCAGGCAATTGAACACACCTTTGTTGCGAAACCCGGCGCAGGCCTCGACCAGCACCGGCAGGATACGTTCGACGTCGACCGGCTCCGGGAAGGCTTCACGGACCCGGTTGAGCAGGTCACAGAACGCCGCTTCACTGTCGGTATCACCAATAGGGCGGTAAAAACTCGTACTCGGAGAAAAGTCGGCCAACTGGCCATTGTGCGCAAAACACCAGTTGCGTCCCCACAGCTCGCGAACAAACGGGTGGGTATTGGACAGGCACACCTTGCCCACGTTGGCCTGGCGGATATGGCCAATCACCACTTCGCTTTTGATCGGGTAACGCTGTACCAGCAGGGCGACTTCGGAGTCGCAACTGGCGGCAGGGTCCTGGAACAGGCGTAGGCCACGACCTTCGTAGAAGGCAATGCCCCAGCCATCACGATGCGGGCCGGTGCGCCCGCCGCGCTGCATCAGGCCGGTAAAGCTGAACACAATATCAGTCGGGACGTTGGCGCTCATGCCCAATAATTCACACACGCTCGCACTCTCGCATTCAGGCTGGACGAAACAAAATTACAACCGCGGCTCAACCCGTGACGGGCCCGATGCACGCGGCGCACTCTTTGGAACATGACGGTCATCGCCGGCCGGGCCAAAAGGCTGGTCGTCTTCAGGATCGGCCTGACGGGCTTTGGCAGCCGCGGCGGCTTGCGCCTTGCGGGCTTTGCCGGAGCGCTCGATCGGCCAGCGGATCAGCACAAATATAGCGTAAACGCACAGTGCAATTATGGCGTACATCAGCAGGTCAGAGACCGCGCGCCAGGCGTTGTCGCCCACTTTAAAGGCCAGATCCAGAGCAGCAATCGCCACTGCAGGGGCAAATTTTTCCTTGACCGGGTCAATGATGGTCGGGCTGAACAGCAACACGGCCATTAATACCCGCAACGGTTCGCGCAACCAGCGCCACATAAAGCGGGTCATGCGGCACCATACGAGCAGGCAGCCCAAAGCAGCAAAGGCGTAAAGGCCCCAGGCGATCAGATAGTCGTTCTCGGTCATGGTATCCATGGTCGGCAGGCAATGAGAGGCTATGATAACGGCTTTTAGGCAGTGCGGCTGCAACGCCGTCAGCGTCACTTATTTTTCATGCAGATTTCAGAGCACACTCAATGACCCAATCAGCCTCCCCAATCAGCGCTCCTATCGCACATAAGATCGAGGGCTCAGACCCTTACTCGTGGCTGCAAAACCGCGACAGTGACGAGGTTTTGGACTACCTGAAAGCCGAAAACAGTTATCAGGAGGCGCAGTTGGCCGACCAGGCTGAATTGCGGGAGACGCTGTTTCAAGAGATCAAGGGACGGATTCGCGAGACTGATCTGTCGCTGCCCTCCCCCTGGGGCCCGTATCTGTATTACACGCGCACCAACGCCGGCGATGAATACGCTCGCCACTACCGTTGCCCGCGCCCGGCCGATGACAGCCAGCAGGTGGACGAGAACGCCGAACATTTGTTGCTGGACCCCAATGCATTGGCCGATGGTGGCTTTATTTCTCTGGGGGCGTTCAGTATCAGCCCCGATCACCAGCGCCTGGCCTACAGCCTGGACACCAGCGGCGAAGAAACCTACCGCCTGTTTGTAAAAGAGCTGGGCAGCGGTACGGTCACCGAGCTGCCGTTTGAAGACTGCGATGGCAGCATGACTTGGGCGAATGACAGCCAGACCCTGTTTTTCGCCGGGCTGGACGACACCCATCGTCCGCACAAGTTGTTTCGCCACACCCTCGGCGAAACAGCTGCCCATGAAGTATTCCATGAAGCGGACGGGAGGTTTTTCCTGCACTGCTACCGCTCTAGCTCTGAACAGCAACTGATTTTGTTGCTTAACAGTAAAACCACCAGCGAAACCTGGGTGCTGGACGCCAACCTGCCGCGCCAGCCCTTCAGCTGTCTGGCACTACGGGTTGAAAACCACGACTACAGCGTCGATCACGGCTTGTTTGAAGGCCAGTGGGCGTGGTTTATCCGCACCAATCAGGACGGCATCAACTTTGCCCTGTATTACGCCTTCGGCGAGGTGCCGTCACGCAATGACTGGCAGCCACTGATTGCCCATAGTGACAGCGTGATGCTGGAAGGCATGACCCTCAACGCCCAAGCCTTGTGCCTGAGCCTGCGCGAGGGCGGCTTGCCCATTATCGAAATCCGCCCCGACGGCCTGACGCCATATCGCGTGCAATTGCCGGACGCGGCCTACAGCCTGTATGTGCAAGACAGCCTGGAATTTGACAGCAAGTACATTCGCCTTCGCTACGAGGCGCTGAATCGCCCGGCACAAGTGCGCCAGTTGACCCTTGCCACAGGCGAGCAAAGCGTTCTCAAGGAAACCCCTGTGCTGGGGCCATTCAACGCCGATGATTACGTCAGCCATCGTTTATGGGCCACCGCCCCCGATGGTACTCAGGTGCCGATCAGCCTGGTGGTCAAACGCGATGTGCTGGGCAAACCTGTGCCGCTCTACCTGTATGGCTACGGGGCCTATGGCGAATGCCTTGACCCGTGGTTTTCCCATGCCCGTCTAAGCCTGCTTGATCGTGGCGTGGCCTTTGCCATTGCCCATGTACGTGGCGGCGGCGAGTTGGGCGAGGCCTGGTATCGCGCGGGCAAGCAGGAACACAAACACAACACCTTCACCGACTTTATCGCCTGCGCCGAACACCTGATCGACCAAGGGCTGACCCGCAGCGAACAACTGGTCATCAGTGGCGGCAGCGCCGGTGGCCTGTTGATCGGTGCCGTACTCAATCAGCGCCCGGAACTGTTCAAGGCAGCGATTGCCGAAGTGCCGTTTGTGGATGTGCTCAACACCATGCTCGACCCGGAACTGCCGCTGACCGTCACCGAATACGACGAATGGGGCAACCCGCAAGACCCCGAGGTCTATGAACGGATCAAGGCTTACGCGCCCTATGAAAACGTTACCGCGCAGGCTTACCCGTCAATGCTGGTGATTGCCGGGTACAACGACAGTCGCGTGCAGTACTGGGAAGCGGCCAAATGGGTGGCCAAGCTGCGCGCCAGCAAGACCGATGACAATTTGCTATTGCTGAAGACCGAGCTAGAAGCAGGCCATGGCGGCATGAGCGGGCGTTATCAGGGCTTGCGCGACGTGGCGCTGGAATATGCATTTGTGTTCAAGGTGCTGGGGATTTGACAGCCCCGCCGATCACACCCCTCTTCAACCGTTAGAGATACTGTAACCGTGGGAGCGAGCCTGCTCGCGAAGATCGTTCGCGAGCAGGCTCGCTCCCGCAAAGGCAAAGCATCAGCTCGGTGGATGCACGGTCAATCCTGCGAGCTTTTGCCCTTCGGGTCTTTAAGCTCCAGCCCCGGCAGTGGCTGATCCTTGGGCGGCTGCGGCAGGTCGATCGGTGGCAGCGGTATCAGGCTGCCACTACCGGCCACAGGCTTGGGCACGGCGCGCGGGGTGATTTGCGGGTACGGGGTTGGCGTGGCAGTGCCCGGCGAACCCGGCGCGGCTGTCACGGGGGTAATCGGTACTGTGGTCAATTCCGCTGCCTGGGCCGCACTTATCAAGAGCGCGCACCCTGCAATGGCCGTTAGAATAGTGCGTTTCATCAATCACTCCGTTGCCAGACCGGCTTGTCTGCCCTCAGGCTACTCGTAACCTGCGGTTTTTGCCCCCCTCAATGAGATTTCCATGAAACGTTTTGTTTTGCTCGACACCACTCCGATCCCCGAAAACGGCGGCGCCTTGTGCCTGTTCGAGTATGGCGAAGACTTCGTGATCAAGATTCAGGGTGGTGATGGCGGCCAGCTGATGAACACCCGCATGCACGGCTCCGAAGACGCACTGGCCGAAATACCTTGCCGCAAAGTCGCAGGGCGCCAGCAATCGCGGGTACTGATCGGCGGGCTGGGCATGGGCTTTACCCTGGCTTCGGCACTCAAACATCTGGGTAAAACGGCTGAAGTGGTGGTTGCCGAGCTGGTACCCGGCGTTGTGGAATGGAACCGCGGCCCGCTTGGCGAAAAATCGGGCAACCCGTTGCAAGACCCACGCACCGTGATTCGCATGGAAGACGTGGCCAAGGTGCTGCAAGCCGAACCCAACGGTTTTGACGCAATCATGCTCGACGTCGACAACGGCCCCGAAGGCCTGACCCAAAAAGCCAATAGCTGGCTGTATTCGGCCGGCGGCCTGAGTGCCTGCGCCAAGGCCTTGCGCCCCAAAGGCATACTGGCGGTATGGTCTGCCAGTGCCGACAAACAATTTTCGGACAAACTGCGCAAAGCCGGTTTCAAGGCTGAGGAAGTCCAGGTGTTTGCCCACGGCAACAAGGGCACCCGACACACCATCTGGATTGCAGAAAAAATCAAAGGCTGATCAACAGCTAAACTTAACGACATAACCGTCATTAGTCTTACAAGGTGAACCCATGAGTTCGGCGAATCCACCCTCCCACACCGCCAAGCTGGACCGTATCCTGGCCGATGCCCAGCGTGACCGCGAAATGGGCTATCGCGACAAGGCCCTGAAAATGTACCCCCACGTGTGCGGCCGTTGCGCCCGTGAATTTGCCGGCAAGCGCCTGAGCGAGCTGACTGTTCACCACCGCGACCACAACCACGACAACAACCCGCAGGACGGCTCCAACTGGGAGCTGCTGTGCCTGTATTGCCATGATAACGAGCACTCGCGCTACACCGACCAGCAGTACTTTTCGGACAGCTCCACCAGCAGCCCGAAAATCGCCAAGGCCACCCACAACCCATTCGCAGCACTGGCCGGGCTGATGAAAAAAGACGAGTAGCCTGTTTTCGTTGCAACTGCCGAAACTGCGTCCGATTGCGCAGCGATCGTAAAACCAGAGCCCGCGACTTCACGAGTAGACCGCAAGGCTCGGGCTTTACGACGACTCCGTCGCCGGACGCAGCCTGCGGCAGCTGCTACGGAGTTTGGGACAACACAGGTATACTCGCGTCTTTTTTCGCAAGGGCTCGGGCACGTGGCAAACAAACGGTACAGCTGCATTGGTTTGTATAACCCCAAATCACCGGAAAACGTCGGCTCGGTGATGCGTGCGGCTGGTTGCTACAACGTGGCGTCGGTGTTTTATACCGGCAAGCGCTATGAACGCGCCCGCGACTTCATCACCGATACCAAGAAAGTCCATCAGGACATCCCGCTGATCGGTATCGATGACCTGAAAAAAATCATCCCCCTGGGCTGTATTCCCGTCGCCGTAGAAATGGTCGAGGGCGCGCGCCCATTGCCCGAGTACACCCACCCGGATCGGGCGATTTATATCTTTGGCCCGGAAGACGGATCCCTCGGCAAGGATGTGCTGGAATGGTGTGAGGACGTGATTTACATCCCCACCACCGGCTGCATGAACCTGGCTGCAACAGTCAACGTGGTGCTCTACGACCGCTTGGCCAAGGGCAACAATACCCGTTCCGGGCCCAAGTTCGGCTAGGTCAGACCTTGCCTCTGTTCTGCTGGCTGGCACTCCAGTCCACCAGCAGGCTGTAGGCGATGGCGAGCAAGGTGGGGCCGATGAACAGGCCGATAAAGCCGAAAGCTATCAAGCCGCCAAACACGCCTAGCAGCACGATCACCAGTGGCAGGTTGCCGCCCCGACTGATCAGATAAGGCTTGAGCACGTTATCGACACCGCTGATGATCAGCGTGCCCCAGATGCCGAGAAAGATCGCCATCCCGTAGTCACCCTTCCAGACCAGCCAGGCCGTGGCAGGCACCCAGATCAGCGGCGGCCCCATCGGAATCAGGCTGAGCAGGAACGTAGCCAGCCCAAGCACCAGCGCCCCCGGCACGCCGGCAATCAAGAAGCCGATCAATGCCAGCAATGCCTGCGCCGCTGCGGTGCCGATCACACCGTTGACCACGCGCTGCACGGTACCGGCCACCAGCTCCTGATAATAATCCGCGCGCTCACCAATCAGGCGCTCCAGCAGCCCGTGGACAAAACTCGCCAGGCGCGGCCCGTCACGATAGAAAAAGAACACAAAGACAATACTCAGCGTCAGTTCCAGAATACCGCTGCCGATCTGTGCACTGCGCGCCAGCAACCAGTTACCGACCTGCCCCAGGTAAGGCTTGATGGCCACCAGCATTGCCGCACCCTGCTCGTCGATGGTGTTCCAGATGCCCACCAGACGCTCCCCCACCAGCGGCAGACCGGCCAGCCAGGCCGGCGCTTCAGGCAAACCTTCAAGCTGCACATCCTTGACGAAGGTGGTGGCATCGCGAACATGATCTGCCAGGTTCAACCCCAGCCACACCAGAGGCCCGGCCACCAACAGCATCCAGCCCAGGGTAAGGATGCCGGCAGCGAGCGACTCGCGCCCACCGAGCAAGCGTGTCAGCAGGCGCATCAGGGGCCAGCTGGCAAATGCCAGTACCGCGCCCCAGAACAAGGCCGACCAGAAAGGGGCCATCACCCACAGGCTGGCACCGAACAACACCAGGAGCAGAATCTGCACCAGCAGGCGATCGTTATTGAGCATGTGTGTTCCACAGAAAATTCAGAAATCAAAGAAGGACGACGACTACGTAGAGTGTAGTCGTCGTTTACACAGGCTTAACGCAACAGTTCGATGCGCAACCCTTTGGCCTGACCGTCACCCAGTTCCAGGCGCGACGCCCGTACACCGTTAGCGATCAGCGCATCGCGCCAGGCGCCAGCCTTGGCACCGGTTAAACTGACCCTGGAGGTTGCATCCAGGTTCAATGCCCTTGAAATTAACGTCAGCCACTGAGTGTCCGGGTCGCCCGCAAGCTTGGGAAAATCCAGCTCGCCCGTGCTTTTAAGCTGGCGTTGCAGGGTGGCCGAGGTAGGCAACAGTTCTCCCAGGTCGGCACTCGCCTGCATCTGCTCAACGTGCAGATAGGCCTTGCGATTGCCCCGATTGATCCCGTACAGGGCAACCAGCTGGTTCTGAGCGGGGGCCGCACGGCGCAGCAGCAAGTAAGACTGCTGCTCGTCGGAGCCCACCAGCTTGGAATTGCCGAACACTTCATTGGCCCACAGGCTGCTTTCGCCACAGTCACGAGCCTGACACCAGAACAACAACTCGGCGCCCTGCTTTTGCAACGCCTCGCGTGCAGCGGTAAAGGCTTCGGTGGCCGAGTGCTCGGCAGGCAGCTCGTAGGTGACGGCCGTTATCTGACCACGGGCATTGACCTGCCCTTCGAATCGCAGGCGGCCGCTGATCTTGCGGATCGAGCCCATCGGGTAGATACGTTCGACATCGGGCCGCACGCTGTAATCGACAATCTGCGCGTCCGCGAGGCGCGGCACATCCGGCAAATCACTGCTGCCGGGCACATCGCTGGCCCAAAGTAACGGGCTCAAACAGCCCAGGCCCAGAGCCAGGATAAATCGGCTGGGTATTTTCATCGGCGCACATCACCGGGTGATGACGTGTGGCTGAGCATCCTCACGATAGAGACCGGGTGGCCTTTCGGGGTCGCAGCGGTGTACAGATCTATCATGGTTGTCTCCCATTTCAACCCGCCAAGCCTCGACAGTTGCTAGCCGCAAGTCAAGGAACAGCGAAGAAGCGATTGAAACAGTCTGCAACAAGGATCGCTCCCGCCTCGTCATTCAGGTGCAAATGATGGCCACCCGGCAACCGTTCCAGGTTGAAGGGTAGCCGATCCAGTAGCTCGGGGTGGCTGGCCAGCATGCCCTGCTGCGCCACCACCAGGGTGGTCGGGCAACTCACCCGTCGTACAAAGGACATCGCCTGCTCGTCACTCAGGCGCAAGGGCGATGGCAAGGTGAGCCGGCTGTCGCTGCGCCAGCTGTAGCCGCCGGGCACGGGCATCAGCCCGCGCTGGGCGAGCAGCTCGGCGGCCTCACGGCTGACGGCTACCAGGCCTTTCATCCGCGCTTCGACAGCCCGGTCGAGTGTCGGATGCACCGACTTGCGCTTGTGCTCCAGATCGAGCTGCGCCTGCAGAGCCTGGCCCATGCGCTCGGCGGCATCACCCTCGGGGCCGCTGCGCGCGACAATGCCATCAATCAGCCCCATGCGGGTCACGCGCTCCGGGAACGAACCGGCAATGACCACAGACACAATGGCACCCAGTGAGTGCCCAAGCAGAGCAAAGCGCTCCCAGCCCAGTTGCTCGGCCACGCACAGCACATCAAAGGCATAGTCCGCCAGCGCATAGCCGGCGCCACGGGGACGGTGATCGGAATGGCCATGCCCGGCAAAATCCAGGGCCACGATACGCAAGCCCGTCAGCTTTGGCGCCAGCCGGGCAAAGCTGTTGGCGTTATCCAGCCAGCCATGCAGGGCGATAACAGGCAAGCCATCCTCGGGGCCGAATATATGTGCAGCCAGCTCGATATGCGGCAGGCTCAGACGAATTTCTTCAACCACAGGGCTCATGCGAAATGCTCGTTAAAGGCCGGGATGACGGAGTTCCCAGCGGGCAAAAATCTGTTTCAGCAGGCTGGCGGTATCCTGCGGCTGCTCAAGCGGGAACATGTGCCCGCCCGGCACGCTCAACGCCTCGCCGTTGGGCATGCGCGCCACCGCCCTGGCATGATGGTTCATGACCACGCGGCTGTCGCGACCACGCACCACGGTCAGCGGCACCTGCAGCTTGAAGGCCTGCCCGGGGCTGGTATGCGGAACGCTGCGATAGATATCGATTTCGGTGGCAGGGTCAAAGCGCAACCGCAAACACTCATCCACAGGTTGCAAGCCGTGCTCCAGATAGGCCTCGAAGCAATCGGGGTCAAAGCTGCGAAACAGTGATTTGCCGGCAAAGTAAGCGCGTGCCGCTTCACGGTCGGCAAACTCTTCACGCCGCCCCAGCGTGCGACCGGCGGGGGTCAGGCGATCAATCAGGCCAAAGCGCTTGGCCGCGCGAATCACCCATTGATCAGTGCGCGTCAACACCGGCGAATCCAGCATGACGACGCCCCGGTAAAGCTGCGGGCAGCGGATTGCGGCATGCAAATGCAACATCCCGCCCAGCGAGTGACCCACGCCCAGTACGGGCCCGGCTTGCTGGCGAAGATGATATATCAGCTCATCGACCAGGTTATGCCAGTTGTTGTCCACCGGGTAACGCGGGTCATGCCCGTGCTGTGACAAATGCGTCACGCAAAAATCCGGCGCCAGGGCATTGAACAACTTCCCGTACGTGGCTGAAGGGAAGCCGTTGGCATGGGCGAAAAAAATCTGCCGAGACATACAAGGCATCCAGATGTAGGAAGAATGCCGTATTGTCTGCAGGAATATTCTTCATATCAATGACCGTATGCGCCATGAGTGACGACACTACGGCCATTGACTGACCGTTTGATCACCGCGCTGGGGGTGTTTCACCCAGGGGCACAACGGCGATGGTCAGGCGCGAGATGCAGTTTATTTTACCGCTGTCGTCGCTCAGGCGGATATCCCACACATGGGTGGTGCGACCGATATGGACCGGGCGTGCGATTGCACTCACCCGGCCGCTGCGCACGCCACGCAAGTGGTTGGCATTGACCTCAAGGCCCACACAATAGAATTTTTGCGTATCGATGCACATGTAGCTGGCCATCGAGCCGAGTGTTTCTGCCAGCACCACCGACGCACCGCCATGCAGCAAGCCGAAGGGCTGGTGGGTACGATGGTCCACTACCATGCTTGCGGTGATGGAGTTGTCGTCAAACGCATCGAACGTGATATCCAGCACATCGCAAATGGTGTTTTTGCGCATTTCATTGAGGCGTGCCAGATCTGGCTGGGTCGTCCACAAGCTCATGTGGTCATTCCTTGGTCAGTGAGTGTTGGTGACGGAGCCACTGGCCCTCGACGCAAGCGTCAAATGCCATTAACCCGCCCCCAACTATCTTGCACTACGACCGTACTGTGCAACCGCTGCAATGCTCAGGGGTGATATGCGCTGAGCAATGTCATGCTGCCCGCCAGCGGCCACTCACCTTCAAGCTCCACCAGGCTGGCCGTGTGCATGGGCTGCGGTTGCCGCATGTGCCCGTGCAGCATCAGGCTGATCAATTCACCTACAAACGGCTGATGACTGACCAACAGCACATTGCCGCTGTCCGGCAGTTTGCCGAGCGCATACTTGGGTTCACTTTCGGGCGTCAGCCAGGGCACGGTGACGGGTGGCGATGAAAAGCCCAGGGCCTGGCAAACCAACGCGGCGGTTTGCTGGGCGCGCACATAAGGACTGACCAGAATGCAGTCCAGCGGCTGGCCAATCAAATGAGCGGCGCTGCCCAGCACCTGCTCACGCCCGTGGGGGGTCAGCTCACGCTCGGCATCACGGCGGGCATGGGGCTCGGCTTCGCCATGACGCAGAATCCAGACTTTCATGGCTTGGTCCCTTCACCATTGGCGCCTGGCGTGTAGGGCGCTTCGCCTTCAGGTGCCCGCGGCACTGGCCAGTCGGCGAACGGCCAGGGTTTTTGTTCGGTGTGAAAACTGCCGAAACGACCGATCTGCGCCAGGTAAAGGCTCAGGCTGTCACCAAAGTTCATCAAGCCGCCATTGGGCGCACCGTAGACCACACGGTAAATCAACTGCACCAGCACCAGCCCGCCAAGAACCAGTTGTGCCACCTGCCAGACCAGCAGGAAAACCAGCATCCACAGCACGCGCAAAACAAGCGACTCGTACTTGGGTGCGTTTTTAGTGTCGTTCATGTGCTGCTCCTGTGGTGCTCAG
The DNA here is from genome assembly GCF_900618535.1 of Pseudomonas bubulae. GTDB lineage: Bacteria > Pseudomonadota > Gammaproteobacteria > Pseudomonadales > Pseudomonadaceae > Aquipseudomonas > Aquipseudomonas bubulae. The sequence continues at coordinate 26,596 of NZ_UYJA01000009.1, forward strand.
TTAAAACCGCTGGTGGAGATAAAGTCGACATCGGTCTTGGGCTCGCCACGCATCAATTGCCCGATCACCTGCTCCAGGGTGTAGCCCTCGAACAGGATTGCGTGCAACCCGGCAACCAATGGCATGTAAACGTTCAGTTCCTGCGCCTTGGCCTTGAGTACCTTGAGGGTATTCACGCCTTCGGCCACTTCACCCAGGCGGGTAACGGCATCTTCAAGGCTCAGCCCCTGCCCCAGGGCAAAGCCGACCTGATAGTTGCGGCTTTTAGGCGATGAGCAGGTAACGATCAAGTCGCCTACTCCTGCCAGCCCGAGAAAGGTCATGGGGTTGGCACCCTGGCTGACGGCGAAGCGAGTCATTTCTGCCAAGGCACGGGTAATCAGCATGCTTTTGGTGTTCTCGCCCATACCCAGCGCCACGGCCATGCCGGCGATGATCGCGTAAACGTTTTTCAGGGCCCCGCCCAGCTCCACGCCAAAGCGGTCGGCACTGGCGTAGACACGGAACGTGCGGCCATGCAGTGCAGCCTGCACGCGGGTGCAGAGTTCTTCATCGGCGCTGGCGACCACGGTGGCAGTCAGCGCATGTTCGGCCACCTCGCGGGCGAGGTTGGGCCCGGACAGCACACCGATGCGTGCCTGCGGGGCGATTTCTTCAAGGATCTCGCTCATCAGCTTGAAGCTGTGGGCTTCAATCCCCTTGGTCAGGCTGACCAGCATCTTGCCGCTCAGGCGCCCGGCATGCTCCGCCAGCACACTGCGCAAGGCGCTGGACGGCAAAGCCACGAAGCACAACTGGCAGGCATCGAGTGTGGCCTGCAAGTCAGTGACCGGCTCGACCCCGGGATGAATCTTGATACCTTTAAGGTAACGAGGGTTTTCACGGTTGAGGCGAATGGCCTCGGCTTGCTCGGGGTCGCGCATCCACTGATGCACTCGATGACCGTTTTCTGCCAGCAAGTTGGCCACGGCGGTGCCAAAGCTTCCGCCTCCCAAGACCGCAATAGCGTGCTGTTCAGTCATATGCAATCCCGTTATCCATCTAGCAGTGGCAATGACGGCATTATACGGAGCACATCCCCCGCGACCAGCCCCACAGCATATAGATGGCCATGACTGAAAAAGAACAGGACCTCGGTTACCATGCGGTTCCGGTACTCACACCCAGAGGCAGCATTGCTGCACTTCAAAATGAACACGCGCAGGTCAAGGATGACAATGGACAGTGGAAATGGACTGACGCACTGGCGACTGACCGACGGAGCCGCGTTCCCATGATGACTCGCAGCCGGTGGGACATCCACACCCGCACGCAGATGATGAGTCTGGGCCCGGCCCTGCTATTGACGCTGTTGCTGATCAGCTTTTTTACCTTCGTACGAATCCAGGATTTGCGCCAGGAACTCAAGCACACCGGCCAATTGATCGCCAACCAGCTGGCACCCGCCACCGAGTACGGGATCATGTCGGGGAACAACGATGTGCTGGAAACCCTGATCAACGCCTCGCTGAACATTCCCCATGTTCAATTCGTGCAGGTACAGAACCGGGCCAACGACATACTGGCCCACGCCGAGCATCCCGCGCCCAATGCTGACAAGAGCTCGCAGGTTGAAGTGTTTCAGGCGCCGGTCAGAGTGCAGAAGAGCCCCTCCGGCGGTTATTTACTGCTCGGCAATCGACAGGCTGCGGACCTGACAGAAGATTATCTGGGCCGGGTACTGGTCGGCATGTCCGGCGAAGCGTTCAGCACGCGCCAGCAGGAAATCCTGCTCAAGGCCGTGATTCTTGCCTTGTTTGCCCTGGGCTTCACTTATCTGCTGGCCAAGCGCCTGGCGTCCAACCTGTCCAGGCCCATCAGTGACATGAGCAAGGCGGTCAAGGCCATCCAGTACGGCGACTATAAAACCCCCTTGCCCGTGGTCGACGACGGCGAGCTGGGCACATTGGCCCAACACATCAATAACCTGGCCACAGGCCTTGAGCAAGCCAGCCGCGAGCAACAATCTGCCATTGCGCAATTGATCCAGACACGTGAAGAAGCCGAGCGTGCCAACCGTGCGAAAACCGACTTCCTGGCCATGATGAGTCACGAACTGCGCACCCCCATGAACGGCGTACTGGGCATGCTGCAACTGCTGGAAACCACGCAGATGACCGAAGAGCAGGCCGAATATGCCGCCCTGGCATCGGAATCCACCGAGCACTTGCTCAAGGTCATCAACGATATCCTCGATTTCTCCCGAATCGAACGCTCAGCGCTGGAGCTGGAGCGTATCCCCTTCAACCTCGCCGAAATGGTCAGCAACTGCGCCCAGGCATTCCAGCACAACGCCGTGCAACGTGGCCTGCACTTGCAACTGAACATTCCTGAAGGGCTGCAGGACTTGCCTGTACTGGGCGATCCGACCCGGATCCGGCAAATCCTGGTCAACCTGATCGGTAATGCCCTGAAGTTCACTGAACGGGGTCAGGTCATTATCGAACCGCTCTGGCAACAACTGGATCACGAACTGATCTGGTTTACCTGCGCCGTACGTGACAGCGGTATCGGGATCAACAGCGAAAAACTGGACGCCATGTTCACCGCCTTCCAGCAGGCCGACAGCTCTATTTCCCGACGTTATGGTGGCACCGGGCTGGGCCTGCCCATCGCCCGCACACTGGCGGAGCGAATGGGCGGCACGCTGCACGCCATGAGCGAAGAGGCCCAAGGCTCGGTGTTCACCCTCGAAATCCCGCTGCAACTGCATCAACCCGTCACGCTCAGCCAGAGACCGTTGCTGGAGCCTGGGGCCATCTGTGCACCCGGGCGCAAAGTGCTGCTGGTGGAAGACAACCAGGTTAACCAGACCGTCATTGAGGCCATGCTAAGCAGCCTGGGGTATGAAGTGACTATGGTCAGTGACGGTGCACAGGCCATTCACTTTGCCAACAGCGAGCGCTTCGCCGCGATCTTGATGGACTGCCGGCTGCCGATCATCAACGGCTATGAAGCCACCCGGCAAATCCGCCAGTTGCCCGGTTGCCGGGCCCTGCCCATCATCGCCCTGACCGCCAATGCCCTGCAGGGCGACCGGGAGACCTGCCTGCAGGCCGGAATGAACGATTACCTGGCAAAGCCGTTCAAACGCGCTGACCTGGAACAAATTCTGCAGCGCTGGGTCCAGTAACTTATGGCTAAAAGGCCACCTGCGACTGGCGTAAAAGACAAAAGTGCGGCAGTCTTAGGCACCCGAATGGGCCACTGAACCGGCCCGATTTAAATTTTCAGTGCACAAGTGTACATTCTTGTCCTTTGCGCTGTGACTTTCACTACAACGCAATAGTCTATGTGTAGGCTGGCGAACTGAAACACCTGTGTTTCAGTTGGTCGGGAAGATTTGCCCCACCCGCCGCATGGGATTATTGAGGAGCTCGCATGACCAAACAAAACGCCTTTACTCGGGAAGATCTGCTGCGCTGTAGCCGCGGCGAACTGTTCGGCCCGGGTAACGCGCAACTGCCCGCCCCTAACATGCTGATGGTAGATCGCATCACCCATATCAGCGAAGAGGGTGGCAAGTACGGCAAAGGTGAATTGGTCGCCGAGCTGGATATCACCCCGGACCTGTGGTTCTTCGCCTGCCATTTCGAAGGCGATCCGGTGATGCCGGGCTGCCTGGGCCTTGATGCCATGTGGCAGCTGGTCGGCTTCTACCTGGGCTGGCAGGGCCTGCCGGGCCGCGGTCGTGCCCTGGGTTCGGGCGAAGTGAAGTTCTTTGGCCAGGTCTTGCCGACCGCCAAGAAAGTCACCTACAACATTCAAATCAAGCGCGTCCTCAAGGGCAAGCTGAACCTGGCCATTGCCGATGGTTCGGTAACTGTCGACGGTCGCGAGATTTATACTGCCGAAGGCCTTCGGGTCGGCGTATTTACTTCCACTGACAACTTTTAAGGGTTATCCGCATGCGCCGCGTCGTTATCACTGGTCTGGGCATCGTTTCGTGCCTGGGCAATGACAAAGAGACCGTCTCCGCTAACCTGCGTGCAAGTCGCCCTGGCATCCGATTCAACCCGGAATATGCCGAAATGGGTCTGCGTAGCCAGGTTTCCGGCTCCATTGACCTGCCTCTCGAAGAGCTGATCGATCGCAAGATCTATCGCTTCGTCGGCCACGCAGCGGCTTACGCCTACCTGGCCATGAAAGACGCCATCACTGATTCGGGCCTGACCGAGGAGCAAGTCTCCAACCCGCGTACCGGCCTGATCGCCGGCTCCGGCGGCGCGTCGACCCTGAATCAGATGGAAGCACTCGACATCCTGCGTGAAAAAGGCGTCAAGCGTGTTGGCCCGTACCGCGTTACGCGGACCATGGGCAGCACCGTTTCCGCCTGCCTGGCCACCCCCTTCAAAATCAAGGGCGTGAACTACTCGATCTCCTCTGCCTGCGCCACCAGCGCCCATTGCATCGGCACTGCAGTCGAGCAGATCCAGCTGGGCAAGCAGGACATCGTATTTGCCGGCGGCGGCGAAGAAGAACATTGGAGCCAGTCGTTCCTGTTCGACGCCATGGGCGCCCTGTCCACCCAGTACAACGACACGCCTGAAAAAGCGTCCCGTGCCTACGACAAAAACCGCGACGGCTTCGTCATCGCCGGTGGCGGCGGCATGGTTGTTGTTGAAGAACTGGAACACGCCCTGGCCCGTGGCGCCAAGATCTACGCTGAAATCGTCGGCTACGGCGCAACATCCGACGGCTACGACATGGTTGCCCCAAGCGGTGAAGGCGCCATCCGCTGCATGCAGATGGCAATGGCCACCGTTGACGGCCCGATCGACTACCTCAACACCCACGGCACCTCTACTCCGGTAGGCGACGCCAAGGAAATGGAAGGTGTGCGCGCGGTATTCGGCGACAAGGCCCCGGCCATCAGCTCGACCAAAAGCCTGTCGGGTCACTCCCTGGGCGCCGCAGGCGTTCATGAAGCGATCTACTGCCTGCTGATGATGGAAGGCAATTTCATCGCTGGCTCGGCCAACATCGAAGAGATCGATCCTGTCGTTGCCGACATGCCGATCCTGACCAAGACCCGCGAGAACGTCACGCTCAACAACGTGATGAGCAACAGCTTCGGCTTCGGTGGCACCAACGCCACTCTGGTCCTCAAGCGCTGGGCTGGCAAATAAGCCACCCGCTCGCGAAGTAAAAAATGCCCCGACTGGTTCGGGGCATTTTTTTGTCCGAGGGAACGTACAGCCGCCAGCATGCTCTATAAAGATCAGGACGTTTAATCACTCCACGCTGAGGTTTGCCATGACTGTTACCGTTAATACCGTGTCACACGAAGGTTTTCGTCACAGCATCAAGATCGACGATTACGAAGTGTTCACCGATCTGCCCAAAACAATGGGCGGCGAAGGCAGCGCCCCTACCCCCCATGATTATTTCGATGCCGCCCTTGGCGCCTGCAAAGCGCTGACGCTCAAGCTATACGCACAGAGAAAAGAGATCCCGCTCACCGGAGTCACGGTTGAAGTCAAACACGACGCCAGCGAAGAACTGAAGGGCAAATATGCCCTGCACGTCAAACTGACCCTCAAGGGCGTACTGACCGACGCTCAGCGCGAGGAACTGCACAATGTGGCCGACAAGTGCCCGGTGCATAAACTGATGACCACCGCCGAGGTCACCATCGAAACCCACCTGTCTGAAGGCGCTTTCAGCCAGTAACGGCCTGCCGCCCGGATAAGCGCTGGGTTATGCTCAGCGCTTATCCATTGCCGGGCCAGCACCATGCGCGCACTCACAGTGATCCGACCTCGGGCCGAGGACGTAGAAGGCCAACCGATTTTGCGCCCCCTGCCCTCGGCAAAATGCCGCAGCGTCGGGCCATTCGTATTTTTCGACCACATGCTGCTAACCCATTACCCTGCCGGTAGCGGCATGAATATCCGACAGCACCCGCATATTGGTCTGTCTACGCTGACTTATCTGTTTGAAGGCCAGATTCAGCACAAGGACAGCCTGGGATCTGACCAACTGGTGGGTCCCGGCGATGTCAGCTGGATGACCGCCGGTGCAGCCATTGCCCATATCGAACGCACGCCGGCATCATTGCTGGAGCAGGGTTCACATTTGCACGGCCTGCAGGTGTGGCTGGCATCACCCAAAACCCACGAGCAAGGTGCAAGCCACTACAGTCATCACCCCGCCGACAGCCTGCCCGTAAGCGACAACCTCGGGGTACGGATTCGCCTGATAGCCGGAACAGGCTTTTGCCTGACTTCGCCGGTACCGGTGCTCTCGCCTACCCTTTACGCAGACGTGCATATGCAAACGGCCACCACCTTGCTGATCCCGGCCGACTACCCGGAACGCGCGCTTTATATGCTTGAGGGTGACGTGCAACTGGATGGCCAGGCACTGGAGCCCCACAGCCTTGTGCTGCTGGAAGCAGGCGAAGAGATGACCCTGAGTGCCGACAGCGACTGCCACCTGGTGCTGATCGGCGGCGCACCGCTGGATGGCCCGCGGCGCATGAACTGGAACTTCGTCGCCAGCGACCCGGCCCTTATCGAAAAGGCCAGAGCACGCTGGGCGGCAGGCGACTGGCCGACCGTTCCCGGAGAAATCGGCCGGATCGAACTGCCGTAAAACCCGTGCCTTACAAGACCATTGCCGCAACCCAGCCAAAGGCCAGCAGTGGCAAGTTGTAATGCAGGAAGGTGGGCACCACGGTGTCCCAGATGTGGTGATGCTGACCGTCAATATTCAGACCGGAAGTCGGGCCCAGGGTGGAGTCCGACGCTGGCGAACCGGCATCGCCCAGAGCGCCCGCCGTACCGACGATACACACGATGGCCATGGGGCTGAAACCCAGTTGCACACACAGCGGCACAAAAATGGCCGCCAGGATCGGCACCGTTGAAAAGGACGAGCCGATGCCCATGGTCACCAGCAAACCCACCAACAACATCAGCAGCGCACCTACTCCCTTGCTGTGGTTGATCCAGCCGGCAGACGCTTCAACCAGCGACTTGACCTCCCCCGTGGCTTTGAGCACTTCGGCGAAACCCGAAGCGGCGATCATGATGAAACCAATCATGGCCATCATTTTCATGCCTTCGGTAAACAGATCGTCGGTCTCACGCCAGCGCACGATCCCCGAGGCCGAGAAAATCAGAAAGCCTGCCAGCGCACCAATGATCATGGAGCCCAGCCACAGCTGAATGATAAACGCCGCTGCAATGGCCACCCCAGCCACCAGCAATGTGCGCGGGTTATAACTAATGGCCACCTGCTCGACCTGCTCGATCTTGCCCAGATCATAATCGCGCTTTTTGCGGTAGCTGATAAATACCGCCACCAGCAAGCCGAACAACATGCCCAAAGCCGGGATTGCCATGGCGTGGGTCACGTTGACAGCGCTGATATCCACGCCACTTTTGCTGACGTTGGCGAGCAGTATCTGGTTAAGGAAGATGTTGCCAAAGCCCACCGGCAAGAACATGTAGGGCGTGATCAAACCAAAGGTCATGACACAGGCGATCAGGCGCCGATCGATTTTCAGTTTGGTCAGCACATACAACAGCGGCGGAACCAAGAGCGGGATAAAGGCGATATGAATAGGAAGAATATTCTGCGATGAAATAGCCACCACCAGCAGCAAGCCGATCAATAGCCATTTGACCCGATTGCCACCCACGGCTTGCTGCTTGTTGACCATGCGCAGTGCTTTATCGGCCATGGCATGGGCCAGGCCAGACTTGGCAATGGCTACTGCGAAAGCGCCCAGCATCGCATAGGACAAAGCGACCTGAGCACCGCCACCCAAGCCGCCATTAAACGCATTGAGCGTAGCCTCGATACCCAGCCCGCCGACCAGGCCGCCCACAAGGGCACCCACAATCAGTGCGATAACCACATGCACACGGGACAGACTGAGCACCAGCATGATGCCGACCGCGGCAATTACTGCATTCATCATTACAACCTCATAGCGCGCACCACGATAAAAACACCGTGAAGCGGAAAATTTCGGGCAAAAGAAGACTGTTCCAATCGCCGGATCTGGAAGTGTGGGTGTATTTGGGGGCGCACACTTTGCAGCACCATCAGCGTCATGTCAAAGCGCATGCCGATAGCGGCCCCACAATCGTCCACAATCGGCCTTAACCCTAGTATTTGCAGGGCCAAATCGTACTTTTAAAGGGAGGGTCACATACTAAAAAAACGGGGTTTGGCATAAAGAAATACCACCTGCGGCCGCTAACAGACAAAGCCTCTTTTAGTCAGGATGTCTCCATGTCGCTCAGACAGCTTTCCATCCAATGGAAAATCACCCTTCTCGCCGGGCTCAGCCTGCTGGGTGTTGTTACCCTGCTGGTGGGGCTTTCGCTCTATCGCATGGACCACACTGCCGATCTGGTGGAGGCATCCAGCTCGCAGATGCTCAATGAGGCGGCACAGGCACGCATTGAAGCGCAGGGTGAAGCCCAGGCACTGGCAATCAGCCGCCAGTTTATGGACGCCTACCAGTACGGCAACGGCTTCGCCCGCCAAGTCCTGTTTTTGCGTGAGCAATCGGAAAAACGCTTTCTGGATGCCTTCGACCTGCGTGAAGACCTGACCCGTCAGGTCAAAGCCGCCCTGCAGGCCAACCCGGACTTGCTGGGGCTCTCGCTGGTTTTCGAAGCCAACGCACTGGATGGCAAGGATCAGCTGTTCGATCATCAAAAAGAACTGGGCAGTAACGACAAGGGCCGCTTTGCCCTGTACTGGTCGCAACCGACGCCGGGCAAGCTGACCTCGATGGCACTGCCCGAATCAGACATGGCCGATACCAGCACCGGGCCCAGCGGCCAGGCCAACAACGCATGGTTTACCTGCCCGCGCACCACACGCAAACCGTGCATCATCGAGCCTTACTTTTATACAATCGACGGGCAAAGCGTACTGCTGACCAGTATCGTTTTCCCATTGATCGTGGACGGTAAAGTCATCGCTTCGCTGTCGGTGGATATCAACCTCAACAGCTTGCAAGCCCTCAGCCTGCAAGCCAGCCAGCGACTGTACGACGGGGAAACCCGGGTGGGCATCATCAGTTCGGCAGGCATCCTGGCCGGTTTCAGTGCTGATGCCAGCAAACTTGCCCAACGCCTCGATCAGGTCGACAGCAACGATGGCACGGCCCTGATCCGAATGATGGCCAGCGGTGATCAGGTACAAAGCATTCGCAGCCAGCAACGCCTGAAGGTGCTCACACCCTTCCTGCCGATTCCGGGCAGCAAGCCGTGGGGCGTGTTGCTCGACGTACCCGAGAAAGTTCTGATCGGCCCGGCCCAGGCGTTGCAGGCCGAACTGGACGAACGTAATAAAGCCGGAGCTTTGATCGAGCTGGCCTGGGGCTCACTGGCGGCCATTATCGGGCTCTTGCTGGTGTGGCTGATGGCCCGTAGCGTGACCCGGCCAATCCTCGGCGTGGCCCATATGCTGGAAGATATTGCCAGTGGAGAGGGAGACCTGACCCGTCGCCTGGCCTACGATAAAAAAGATGAATTGGGACAACTGGCCAGCTGGTTCAACCGCTTTCTCGACAAACTGCAACCGACCATAGCCGAGGTCAAACGCTCGGTGCAGGATGCCCGCAGTACGGCCGATCAGTCAGCGGCGATTGCCACCCAGACCAGTGCAGGCATGGAGCAGCAATACCGTCAGGTCGACCAGGCAGCCACTGCCTCCCATGAGATGAGCGCTACCGCACAGGATGTGGCACGCAGCGCAGCGCAAGCGGCCCAGGCCGCCCGTGATGCCGACCAGGCCACACGACAGGGCTTGACCATCATCGATCGCACCACCGCCAGCATCGATCATCTGGCCGCCGACATGAGCGTAGCCATGACCCAGGTTGAAGGGCTGGCTGCCGATAGCGAGAAAATCGGGTCGGTACTGGAAGTTATTCGTGCAATCGCCGAACAGACCAACCTCCTCGCCTTGAACGCAGCGATCGAAGCGGCACGAGCAGGCGAAGCCGGACGCGGGTTTGCCGTGGTGGCCGACGAGGTACGCAACCTGGCACGCCGGACCCAGGAATCGGTTGAAGAAACCCGCCAGGTCATCGAACAACTGCAAGCCGGCACCCAGGAAGTGGTGAGCTCCATGAGCAACAGCCATCGCCAGGCCCAGGGCAGTGTCGAGCAGGTGGGTCAAGCCGTGACCGCCCTGCAACAGATCGGCGATGCCGTGACCGTGATTACCGACATGAACTTGCAGATTGCCAGTGCGGCAGAAGAACAAAGTGCCGTGGCGGAAGAGATCAACAACAACGTTGCTACCATTCGCGATGTTACCGAGTCATTGTCTGAGCAAGCCAATGAATCTGCACGGGTCAGCCAGTCGCTTAACTCACTGGCCAACCAGCAGCAAAAACTGATGGATCAGTTCCGCGTCTGACCCTTTGGCGATGACGGCTTTAAGCCGTCGTCGCCTTTTGCTTACGCGCCGGTAGCTTGATGCTCACCAGCAACCCGCCTATCTCAGCCGTTGCAAGCTGCAGTTTGCCACCCCACGCTTCAACAATATCCCGCACGATGCCAAGCCCCAGGCCGTGACCACTGGCTTGCTCGTCAAGGCGCATACCACGACTGAACACCTGATCACGCTCAGTCTCGGGAATGCCCGGGCCATCGTCCTGTACTTCAATGACAAACCCGTCGCCAGTTTGGCTGATGCTCAGTTCGACTTGGGAGTCCGCCCATTTGCAGGCGTTATCCAGAAGATTGCCGAGCAATTCGAGCATGTCTTCCCGATCCCAGGGCAACAGCAACCCCGGCGCAACGTTGTGCGTCAGTTGCAGATGCTCGCCGTGGATCATCCCGAGAGTCGACAGCAGCCCCGGCAACTCTGCATCCGCATCGAATTGCGCACCCGGCAAGGCATCGCCCGCAAGACGCGCACGGTTAAGCTCACGGCTCATGCGCTGCTGTATCTGCTCCAACTGTTCACACAATGTATTTTGTATCTGCGGATAAGCCGCAAGCCGCGGATCGTTGGCCAGGCTGATCAACACCGCCAACGGAGTTTTGAGTGCATGCCCCAGGTTGCCCAGCGCATTGCGCGAGCGTTTAAGGGTGTCTTCGGTATGAGCCAGCAAATGGTTAATCTGCGTGACCAGTGGCTCAAGCTCAAGGGGCACCCGGGCATCCAGCTGAGAGCGCTGCCCCGACTGAAGCTGAGAAATTTGCTGGCGTGCTGTTTCCAACGGCCGCAGGGCACGGCGAACCGTGACGCGCTGCAGTAGCAAAATCACAATAAGGGCCAAGACCCCCATACCAAGACCGATCCGTTGAACTTGACGCAAGCTATCGCGTATCGGCGTGTAGTCCTGAGCCACCGTGATCGATATCGCCTGGCCAAGGCGCTGATAGTCGCTGCGCAAGACCAGTAACATCTGCCCTTCCGGGCCAGGCTGTAGTTCACGACTCAGGCCCGGTCGGTCGGGGCGCGGCAATTGAGCATCCCACAGCGAGCGTGAACGCCAGTGAGTCTCCCCGAATTCAATACTGAAATAGTGCCCGGAAAATGGCCGCTGATACGCCGGCGACAAACGCCGCTCATCCAGTTGCAAGCCCTGGGGGCCACGACTCAAGGCAATCAGCAAGTTCTCGCTGTCGTTTTGCAGGCCTGACTCCAGATAACGCTGAAGGCCATTTTCAAACAACCACAGACTGACCTGGCCTACTACCAGACCGGCAATCAAGAGCACACTGATCAAACCCAGGCTCAAGCGCCTTTGCATGGACTTCACTGACTGGCCGTACCGAACATATACCCCTGACCACGACGGGTTTCGATGACTGTACGCCCAAGCTTACGACGCAGATGGTTCACATGAACCTCAAGCACATTGGAATCACGCTCGGTCTCACCGTCATAGAGATGCTCGGCCAGATGGCTTTTCGAGAGGATCTGTTGCGGGTGCAACATGAAATAGCGCAAAAGCCGAAACTCGGCGGCAGTCAACTGCACCTCGGTGCCGTCATGGATAACACATTGACGGGCTTCATCCAGTTGCAGCCCGGCAGAACTCAATAAAGGCTGATTCGGTTGCCCGTGGGAGCGGCGCAACAACGCTTGTACCCGTAACTGCAGTTCTTCAGGATGAAAGGGCTTGGTCACGTAATCATCAGCACCGGCCTTTAGCCCGTCGATGCGCTCGGACCATGAACTCCGGGCAGTCAGAATAAGCACAGGTGTGGCCAGGCCTTTGGCACGCCACTGCTTGAGAACATCGATACCGGACATCCCGGGCAAGCCCAGATCAAGGATAATCAGGTCATAGGGTTCGCTCTGCCCCTGATAAAGAGCATCACGGCCATCAGCCAACCAATCAACGGCATAGCCCAAACGGGCCAAACCGGCCATCAGCTCATCAGCCAAGGGGACGTGATCTTCAACCAGCAGCAACCGCATTAATCATCTACCTCGTCTTTGAGCAATTGACCATTACTGGCGTTCAGCTTGATCTCGCGCACTACGCCACTGGTGGTAAGCAGTTCAACCTCGTAAACATAAATATCGTCATCCTCCTCCAGCTCTACCTCCAGCAACTTTGCGCCCGGGTGCCGCTCCAGAGCTTTTTGCAGCAGTTGCTCCAGGGGCTGAATAAGCCCTTGCTCACGCAAACGCAATGCCTCGTCTTGCCCCAGGTCACGTGCAATGGCCAAGGAGCAGAAAGCACAGAGCACAAGTACGACAAGTCCGCCAACTCGCAGGTTCACTGTCATCACTGACCTCCAGGGCCTCCCTTAGCGTCATTCTTACGATATTAAAAGGTCGAAGCATAACGCCACGAGCTTAATTGAAACTGAATCGGCCGCCCTGATACCGCATGGCTGGAGGTATGCACCTGCTGCGGGCGTTAACTGTTAAACTGCTGCCCTGTATTTATCGCTCAGGCGATAGTCACCTCTTCAGAGCTATAACTATTGTGGAAATTTTCAAAGAGTTTACCTTCGAATCTGCGCACCGCCTGCCTTACGTTCCTGAAGGCCATAAATGCGGACGGTTGCACGGTCACTCCTTCAAGGTTGCTATCCATCTAAGCGGCGACATTGACCCGGCAACTGGCTGGATCCGTGATTTTTCTGAAATCAAAGCGATTTTCAAACCGCTTTATGAGCTGCTAGATCACAACTACCTCAACGACATCCCTGGCCTGGAAAACCCGACCAGCGAAGTTCTGGCCAAGTGGATCTGGCAACAGCTCAAACCCTTGCTGCCAGAGCTGTCGGCAATACGCATTCATGAAACCTGCACCAGTGGCTGTATTTACTACGGCGACTGAGTCACAGGCTCGAAAAAACCACCTTGCGAGGTGGTTTTTTTTGCTCTGAAAAACGCATGGGGCAGCGAAAAAGTGAGCACAGGTTGCGCCAAAACTTTTCTCGGCGCAAAAACAAACCCCCTGTCTGCGTGAGCAGACAGGGGGTTTGGAATTTAATCTTGACGATGACCTACTCTCACATGGGGAAACCCCACACTACCATCGGCGATGCATCGTTTCACTACTGAGTTCGGGATGGGATCAGGTGGTTCCAATGCTCTATGGTCGTCAAGAAATTCGGTAGCCAGGTCGTTTACCTTTCGGTTTACGCTCCAGCGAATGGGTATGTAATAGATGTGGTGTTTTGTGAACCGCAAACTTTCGGTTTGTATCGTCTTCACACACCGCAACTTGCATGCTCTTGTGTTCAAGGGCGCAAATTGCTTGGGTGTTATATGGTCAAGCCTCACGGGCAATTAGTATTGGTTAGCTCAACGCCTCACAGCGCTTACACACCCAACCTATCAACGTCGTAGTCTTCGACGGCCCTTTAGGGAACTCA
>NZ_UYJA01000010.1 GCF_900618535.1 Pseudomonas bubulae
GCGCCGGTCAAAGTGATCACCGTACGCGCCACCGGTTTCGACCCGGTTGCTGCGCAAGGTGGTTCGGCAGCGGTTGAAGCGGTTGCAGCGGTTCACGATGCAGGCACTTCGTCGTTTGTTGGCGAAGCGCTGGCCAAATCGGACCGCCCGGAACTGACCGCTGCCAAAATCGTCGTCTCGGGCGGGCGTGGCATGCAGAGCGGTGACAATTTCAAGTACCTGTATGCGCTGGCCGACAAGCTGGGCGCTGGTGTGGGTGCATCCCGTGCTGCAGTTGACGCGGGTTTTGTACCCAACGACATGCAGGTCGGCCAGACCGGCAAAATCGTTGCGCCACAGCTGTACATTGCGGTCGGTATTTCTGGCGCGATCCAGCATCTGGCCGGGATGAAAGATTCCAAGGTGATCGTTGCGATCAACAAGGACGAAGAAGCGCCGATCTTCCAGGTGGCCGATTACGGCCTGGTAGCGGACTTGTTCGAAGCTGTGCCTGAGCTGGAGCAGGCGATCTAACTTCTGTAGGGGACGGGTTCGCCCGCTCCCGCAGGAATAAAGCCATCTGCTTGCAGCACAACTTTTGCCACAATCCGTTTTGTAGTTCTATAGATGCAAGTACAAGTTCGAGTGTAGATTCCCGACGGTAATATCCCATCCTTAATTACGTTGTATCGAGGGTAAGACTATGTCGGGTAACTTCTCCAGGAATGTAATGAATACTCTTGTGGTTGCGCTTAGTTTGGCGTTTACCGGTTCTGCACTGGCCGATACGGCAGTCAATGATCCGCTGTATATAACCGGCAACTATAAATGCACAGGGTTTGACAGTCATGACGGGGCCTTCAAGGGCGACCTGAGTGTCAAAGTGAATGAGAAATCCAGCAACTTCAGCCAGAACTTCGGCGCTTATACCTTCACGCTTGAAGTGGATCTTGGAGGCGACAAGGCCACTTATTCAGGCTACGCCGCCGCCCAGGGTCAGCAATTAGCAATGTATTTTGCCAATGACAGCCAGGAGGCCGCCACGGATCGAGGCATCGGGCTTGCGACCATTACCCGTGACCAGGACAGCAAGGGGCAATACACTACCACGCTGCACAAGTCATACTATGCGCCCGACTACAATGGCGGTGGCCATGGTACGGAAACATGCATTAAAACCCCGCAAGTTTGAAATTGAAAAAGCCCCGGAGATTATCCGGGGCTTTTTTGTACGGCCCGGGTTATCAGCTGTAGCTGTTAACTTTTACCAGGGCAGGCTCGGTTTGAGCCTTTTGCCAGGTCAGGGTCAGGGTTTGCAGCACGCGCGCCATATAGTCGCTATCGGCCGCAGCCTTCTTGCCCACGTAGCCTTGGCCACGGCGGTACATTTTGAGGTGGGCGCGCATTTGTGGACGTTCCTCCTCGAATCTGGTTTCTTCCTTGCACGACGTCACGGGATCGATACGTACATCGCCAGCTTCGCTGATCCACAGGATATGGTCGTTCAGCGTGTCTTTCTGGGCGGCGAAGAGTCGAGCCAGCTCGTTAACAGTCGGTTGGTTATTCAGGTTCATGGCTAACTCCTTGACTACTCGTTGATCTGTCTAATTGATTCGCGCAACTGCACATGCAGCGCTACGTAGTGTCCATCCAAAGCAGATCTGTCTTGAGTTCGTCATATGTAGTAGTAAAACCCGGCACTACATACAGAGCGTAAAGCGAAGGAGAGCAGCGTGAACCAGGATGCCTGAGTGACATGACGCATCAGCCACAAGCTTCTTGAGGACGTTTCGCTAGCCCCTGTCGTCTTTGACGCGGACGATCAAGCCAGGTCAGCTTCATCAATTCTGCCTTGTGGGCAGTACCTATCCCGGAACAGCCCGACAGCTCGTCGAGCATGCTTGCAACAACCCTTTCCAGCGCTTCCGGTGGGGAAGACGTCTGCATAATGCTGGGGGAAAATCGAGCCGTCAATACTTATGTAGTGATTATTTTATGGCACTACATATGTGACTGGCGGGTCGATTTTCAGCATGCCGGTCATCCCCGATAAATGCCCCAACCGTAGCCGATACCCCCGTTATTTCGGCAGTTCAAGGTAGGCGAGCCCTACTCAGTTGCTGTTGCGCACCCGCCCCGGGTAATTCATCACAAATTGCACATGAGCCTTCACGCCCGTGGCCAGGGTGGCATCGTCGGCGGTGAAGTAGGGGCTGTGGTTGTTCGCGACCTTGCTCATGTCCTGCCCTTCAGGCGTAGCGCCCAAAAATACGAACAAGCCCGGGACTTTTTCGGCGTAGTAGGAGAAGTCTTCGCTGGGCGACAGGGACGCCGGCAGCAACTGCACCTTGCCTGGCGCAGCCAGTTCCAGTGCCGGGACCATCGCGGCGGTAAGCTGCGGGTCGTTGCTGGTGACCGGCGCATGATTGACCAGCAGCAGGCTGGCTTCGGTCTCGTAGGCACTGGCAATGCCTTGCACCAGGGGTGGCATCTTTTTCAGCAGGGTGTCGCGCACTGCCGCGCTGTTGCTGCGGATGGTGCCGGTCATTTCCACGCTTTCGGGAATGATATTGGCTGCAGAACCGGCATTGACGGTGCCAACACTGATCACGCCCATCCCCTGGGTCAGATCAGCCCGGCGGCTGACCAGGGTTTGCAGGCCGTTGATAATGCCTGCGCTGGCTACTACCGGGTCGACGCCGCTCCAGGGGGCCGAGCCATGGGTTTGCTGGCCTTTGACGATGATGCGAAAACCGTCGCTGCTATTGAGCACGGTACCGGCCTTGTAATACAGATGACCGGTGGGGTAACCCGCCATCACATGCACGCCGAATATGGCTTCGACCTTGGGGGAGTCCAGGGCGCCGTCGCGGATCATCGCCTGGGCACCCACCAGGGTTTCGGTTTCGAATTCGTCCAGGTCTGCCGCGCCTTCTTCAGCGGGCTGGAACAGGAATACCACGGTGCCGGCGACCTGATCGCGATGCTCGGCCAGCACTCTGGCTGCACCCAGCAGCATGGCGGTGTGGGTGTCATGGCCGCAGGCGTGCATCACCGGTACGGTCTTGCCCAGGCGCACTCCCGTGGCCGTGCTGGCCCAGGGCAGGCCGGTCATTTCCTTGACCGGCAGGGCGTCCATATCGGCGCGCAGGGCCATCACCGGGCCAGGCAGGCCACCCTTGAGCACGGCCACTACACCGGTCTTGCCCACTTGGGTGCGCACCTGCAAGCCCAGGCTTTTGAGTTGCTCGGCGACCAGGGCGGCGGTCTTGAATTCCTGATTGCCCATCTCCGGGTTCTGGTGGAGGGTGTGGCGCAGGGAGATTACCTGCTCATTGACCGTCGCGACGGCGGGGTCGACCCAGCTCAGGTCAGCCGCATGGCCGGTGCTGGTCAGCGTGCTCAACAGTGCGAGGTACAAAGGGGCATGGCGAAGGCGGGGCAGCATTGAAGGTCTCTTGTTTGTTGTTTTTAGGGCGCTCAGGGTAAGCCAGTTTTTCGCACAGGCGGCGCAACCGCCGGGCTAAAAGCGTTCGATTACCGCCCATTAGCCGAGTGTCCAATTGCCCTGCCATTGCCGTCGTGCTTACTCTGGCGCAGACAACACCCATAATAATGACAACACCGAGTACCTTGCCGATGGATAGCCGCCTGCTGAGTGAACGCAGTAGCGTGTTCCGACACGCCGACCCACATGCCGTGTCCGACTATGTAAACCAGCATGTTGGCCAGCACTGCATCGGCCTTTCCAGAACCACCCGGCCGCTGGCCAGCCTCAATCACCGTAAATTCGCCGAGCTTGATCTGTGCCGGATCAGTTATGGCGGCAGTGTGCGCGTGACCTCGCCCGCACTGGAAACCATCTTTCACTTGCAGGTGCTGCTCAGCGGCAATTGCCTGTGGCGCGGCCCGAACCGCGAGCAGCACCTGGTGCCGGGGGAGTTGCTGGTGATCAATCCGGATGATCCGGTCGATTTGACTTACTCTCAGGATTGCGAAAAGTTCATCCTCAAAATACCGGCCAAATTGCTCGAATCGGTGTGCGACGATCAGCGTTGGCGGCGGCCGTCAGGCGGTGTGCGCTTTATGCGCAATCACTACCGGCTCGATGAGCTGGAGGGCTTTATCGGTTTGCTGGGCATGGTGTGCCAGGAGTCCGAGGCCAGCGATCCGCTGCTGCGGGTGCAGGAGCACTACACGCAGATTGTCGGCAGCAAGCTGTTGACCCTGATGCAGACCAATATCAGCCGTGAAAACCTGGCATCAGCCAGTGCCGGTCTTGAGCGCATACTCGATTACATCGAGCGCAATCTCAAACAGGAACTCAACGGTGAAGACCTGGCAGCACAGGCCTGTATCAGCCAGCGCTCGTTGTACAGCCTGTTTGAGCGCCAGTTGGGCGTGACGCCCTTGCAGTACATTCGCCAGCGCAAACTTGCGCGGATTCATGCCTGCCTGAACGACCCGAGCTGCACGGTACGCAGCCTCACAGAGCTGGCGCTCGATTACGGTTTTATGCACTTGGGCCGTTTTTCCGAAAGCTACCGTTTGCAGTACGGCGAGCTGCCTTCAAGCACCTTCAAGCGCCGGCACTGAGCAACGGCTTTTGTGGGAGCGGGCTTGCTCGCGATGGGATCGCTGCGGTGTCAGCGGAACACCGCGCTGCCTGGATCGCGAGCAAGCCCGCTCCCACTGAAATACCCGTCTTGCCTGCACTAACCGGATAACGATCCGCAGTAAACGGATAGTGCCCCGGACATCGACTCCCTAACCTGACCCGGCCTGGATAATAACAACGGAGGCCCTGGCCATGTCCCTGGGTATCGATTACTTGAATGCCATGCTGGAAGACGACAAAGACAAGGGTATCTACCGCTGCAAGCGTGAGATGTTCACCGACCCCGACCTCTTTGAACTCGAAATGACCCATATCTTCGAGGGCAACTGGATCTACCTCGCCCACGAGAGCCAGATCCCCAACGTCAACGACTTCCTGACCACCACCATGGGCCGCCAGCCGATTTTTATCGCGCGTAACAAGGCCGGTGAACTCAACGCCTTTCTCAACGCCTGCAGCCATCGCGGCGCCATGCTGTGCCGGCACAAAACCGGCAACCGCGCCAGCTATACCTGTCCGTTTCACGGCTGGACCTTCAACAACAGCGGCAAGCTGCTCAAGGTCAAGGATCCGGGTGCCGCCGGTTACCCCGAAGGCTTCAACTGCGAAGGCTCCCATGATTTGACCAAAGTGGCCCGCTTCGAGTCCTATCGCGGCTTTCTGTTTGGCAGCCTCAACCCCAATGTGAAATCCCTGGCCGAGCATCTGGGTGAATCCGCCAAGATCATCGACATGATCGTCGACCAGTCCGCCGATGGCCTGGAGGTGCTGCGCGGTGCCAGTTCCTATATCTACGAAGGCAACTGGAAACTGACCGCCGAAAACGGCGCCGATGGCTATCACGTCAGCTCCGTGCACTGGAACTACGCGGCCACGCAAAACCAGCGCACCCTGCGTGAAGCGGGTGAAGAAATCAAAACCATGAGCGCCGGCAGCTGGGCCAAGGGCGGCGGCGGTTTCTACTCCTTCGACCATGGCCATCTGCTGCTCTGGACTCGCTGGGCCAACCCCGAAGATCGTCCGGCCTACGAGCGCCGCGACGAACTGGCCCGTGATTTCGGCCAGGCCCGTGCCGACTGGATGATCGAGAACTCGCGCAACCTGTGCCTGTACCCCAATGTGTACCTGATGGACCAGTTCAGCTCGCAAATCCGCATTGCCCGGCCCATCTCCGTGAATCAGACCGAGATCACCATCTACTGCATCGCGCCCAAAGGCGAAAGCAGTGAGGCGCGCACCAAGCGCATCCGTCAGTACGAAGATTTCTTCAACGTCAGCGGCATGGCCACTCCGGACGATCTGGAAGAGTTCCGCTCCTGCCAGACCGGTTACGGTGCAGGTCGCGGCTGGAATGACATGTCCCGCGGGGCCGAACACTGGGTCGAAGGCGCCGATGCCGCCGCCGCAGAAATCGACCTCAAGCCGCTGTTGTCCGGGGTGCGTACCGAAGACGAAGGCCTGTTTGTGCTGCAACATAAATACTGGCAGCAAACCATGCTCAAGGCGGCTGGCGGCGAGCCCGCGCTGATCCCCGTGGAGGCTGTGCAATGAACAGCCTTTACCCCATTGTGCGGGATTTTCTGTACCGCGAAGCGCGTTACCTGGACGACGGCCAGTGGGATCAGTGGCTTGAGCTGTACGCCGCCGATGCCAGTTTCTGGATGCCGTGCTGGGATGACAACGACCGCCTTACCGAAGACCCGCAAAGCGAAATCTCGCTGATCTGGTACGGCAGCCGCGGTGGCCTGGAAGATCGCGTGTTCCGCATCAAGACCGAGCGCTCCAGCGCGACCGTGCCCGACACCCGCACTTCGCACAACCTGAGCAATATCGAGATCGTCGACCAGGCCGACGGCCTGTGCCAAGTGCGTTTTAACTGGCACACCCTCAGCTTTCGCTACAAGACCACCGACAGCTACTTCGGCACCAGCTTTTACACCCTCGACATGCGCGGCCCACAGCCGCTGATCAAGGCCAAGAAAGTCGTGCTCAAGAATGACTACGTGCGTCAGGTCATCGACATCTACCACATCTGATCAAGGCTGTGATGCGTGCCTGAGAGTGCCTGTGGGTGCCCGGGCCGGGCATTGCCTGCGAGGTACATTATGAGTTTTCAAATTGCCCTCAACTTCGAAGACGGAGTTACCCGTTTTATCGAGACCAATGGCCAGGAAACCGTCGCTGACGCCGCTTACCGCCAGGGCATCAATATCCCGCTGGACTGCCGCGACGGTGCCTGCGGTACCTGCAAGTGCTTTGCCGAAGCTGGCCGCTACGAGCTGGGCGAGGACTATATCGAAGACGCCCTCAGCGCAGAGGAGGCCGGGCAGGGCTATGTGCTGACCTGCCAGATGCGCGCCGCCAGCGACTGCGTATTGCGGGTGCCTGCTTCTTCGACCTTGTGCAAGACCCAACAGGCCAGTTTTGATGCCGTTATCAGCAATGTGCAGCAGTTGTCCGAGAGCACCATCGCTCTGTCGATAAAGGGCGAGTCCCTGGGCAGCCTGGCGTTTTTGCCGGGCCAGTATGTCAACCTGCAGGTACCCGGTAGCGGGCAGAGCCGGGCCTATTCCTTCAGCACCCTGCAAAAGGATGGCGAGGTCAGCTTCCTGATCCGCAATGTCCCGGGCGGGCTGATGAGCAGCTTTTTGACAGGCATCGCCAAGGCTGGCGACAGCATGACCCTGGCGGGCCCTTTGGGCAGCTTTTACCTGCGTCAGATCCAGCGGCCCTTGTTGTTGCTGGCAGGTGGTACCGGGCTGGCGCCGTTCACCGCCATGCTGGAAAAAATCGCCGAGCAGGGCAGTGCCTACCCGGTTCATCTGATCTACGGCGTGAGCAACGACTTCGATCTGGTGGAGCTGGATCGCCTGCATGCCCTGAGTGAGCGCATCGCCAATTTCAGCTTCAGCGCCTGCGTGGCCAACCCGCAGAGCCTGCACCCGCTCAAGGGCTATGTGACCCAGCATATCGAGCCGGGCCATCTCAACCAGGGCGACGTCGATGTGTACCTGTGCGGCCCGCCGCCGATGGTGGAAGCGGTCAACCTGTATATCCGCGAGCAGGGCATTACCCCGGCCAATTTCTACTACGAGAAGTTTGCCGCTGCGGCCTGACACTTTGATTGGAGCTAGCCATGAACAACCGATTCCACAACAAGGTCGCGCTGGTTACCGGCGCCGCCCAGGGCATTGGCCGTCGCGTGTGCGAGCGTCTGCTGGGCGAGGGCGCGCAAGTGATTGCGGTGGACCGTTCCGAGCTGGTCTTTGAGCTGCAGGGCGAAGGCGTGCTGGCCCTGACTGCCGATCTGGAGCAATACACCGATTGTGTGCGGGTGATGGCTGCAGCGGTGAATACCTTTGGCCGCCTCGATGTGCTGGTCAACAACGTGGGCGGCACCATCTGGGCCAAACCGTTCGAGCATTACCGGGCCGAGGAAATCGAGGCCGAAGTTCGTCGCTCGCTGTTCCCCACTCTGTGGTGCTGCCATGCGGCGCTGCCCTACATGCTCGAACAGGGCAGCGGGGCGATTGTGAATGTTTCTTCAATCGCCACCCGCAGCGTCAACCGCGTTCCTTACGGCGCGGCCAAGGGCGGCGTGAATGCATTGACTGCCTGCCTGGCGTTCGAGAATGCCCAGCGCGGGATTCGCGTCAACGCCACTGCCCCCGGGGGCACTGAGGCACCACCGCGGCGGATTGCGCGCAATGAGAACGAGCAAAGCCCCGAGGAGCAAGTCTGGTACCGGCAAATCGTTGACCAGACCCTCGACAGCAGCCTGATGAAACGTTACGCCAGCCTCGATGAGCAGGTCGGCGCGATCCTGTTTCTGGCCAGCGACGAAGCCTCCTATATCACCGGCGTAACCCTGCCGGTGGGTGGCGGCGACCTCGGCTGACTTCTCTGATAAAAAAGGACAACTGCCATGAGCCAAATTCTGATTGAAAGCCTGACGACCCTGATCGTCGATCTGCCCACCATCCGCCCGCATACGCTGGCCATGCACACCATGCGCAAACAGACCCTGGTGATTGTGCGCCTGCGTTGCAGCGACGGTATCGAAGGTGTCGGTGAAGCCACTACCATCGGCGGCCTGGCCTACGGTTACGAAAGCCCGGAAAGCATCAAGGCCAATATCGATGCGCATCTGGCACCGATGCTGGTGGGCAAGCCAGCGGCCAATATCAACGCCACCATGCACAGCCTGGACAAGATTGCCAAGGGCAATACCTTTGCCAAATCGGGTATCGAAAGCGCGTTGCTCGACGCCCAGGGCAAGCGCCTGGGGCTGGCGGTCAGCGAGTTGCTGGGCGGGCGCGTGCGCGACAGTCTGGAAGTGGCCTGGACCCTGGCCAGCGGTGACACTGCCCGTGACATTGCCGAAGCCGAGCAGATGCTCGACCTGCGACGCCACCGCATCTTCAAATTGAAGATCGGTGCCAACCCGCTGGAGCAGGACCTCAAACATGTGCTGGCGATCAAAAAGGCCCTGGGTGAGCGCGCCAGTGTGCGGGTTGACGTCAACCAGTATTGGGACGAGTCCCAGGCCATTCGTGGTTGCCAGGTGCTCGGTGACCACGGTATCGACCTGATCGAACAGCCGATTTCCCGGGCTAATCGTTCAGGGCAGGTGCGTCTGAATCTGCGCAGCCCGGCGCCGATCATGGCCGACGAATCCATCGAAAGTGTCGAGGACGCCTTCAGTCTGGCGGCGGACGGTGCGGCCAGTGTATTTGCCCTCAAGATCGCGAAAAACGGCGGGCCCCGTGCAGTGCTGCGCACTGCTCATATCGCCGAGGCCGCCGGTATCGCCCTGTATGGCGGCACCATGCTTGAAGGCTCGGTGGGCACCCTGGCCTCGGCCCATGTTTTCCTCACCCTCAAGCAACTGACCTGGGGCACCGAGCTGTTCGGGCCACTGCTGCTGACCGAAGACATCGTCACCGAGGCGCCGCAGTACCGTGATTTTGAGCTGCATATCCCGCGCACTCCAGGCCTGGGCCTGACGCTGGACGAAGAGCGCCTGGCCCGTTTTAGCCGCTGCCACAGCCACTTCCCCTATTTCTTCAAGGAGAGCCCCATGCTTTTCCACGTAAAAATGACCGTAAATCTGCCCCTGGACATGGACCCGACCAAGGCCGCAAAACTCAAAGCCGACGAAAAG
>NZ_UYJA01000011.1 GCF_900618535.1 Pseudomonas bubulae
GCGTAAAAACCCAACCACGGGCGCTGTCACTGTCCTAAAACCCACCAACCGCCAGACGCCGAAGAGGGCAGGGGGCGCAGTGGTAAACAATCCCCGAAAGTCTGGAACGCCTGTTGGGAGTGGGAGCTGGGTGGCTGCACCTGGAAAAAGTCCTCACTGCGTGGAGTCATGCGAGACGCTTTTTTTAAAAGCTGATCGTAGGGGCTCCCACGCCAGTGGGAGCTATCAAGGGCGTCGCGTAGCCATCATTACTGCCGCCTACGGGCGGCTCTAGACTGGCGTCAGCCATCATTGCTCGGGCTCTTGTCTTCTAGGGTTATAACCTGCTTTGGATCTTTCCCAGCGAGTGGGGGTCCCCCTTTAGGGGGTCGAGCTGGTGAGCGTAGCGAATGCTTTTGCTCTTCGTTTTACCCTCAACTGCTCGCGAGTACGCTGCCAAAGATGTGGGAAGAACCAGGACTTCACGGAAACCAGCGATTTTCATAATGCCCACGTTGTAAATAATCGTTACGGCAAGCCCAAGTACCGACAGCGCAACATCATCGAGCGCATGTTCGGGTGGCTGAAGAAGAACCGACGGATTGGTTACCGATACGACAAGTTGGTGACAAGTTTTTTGGCAATGGTCTCTCTGGCTGCACGATGCGGTGTTTACGACATTATCTTTAGTATACTGCCAGTAGGCGAAAATTTAGATACGGATAAATACAGCTATCTCTGCAAAATAATTAGCTATGCTCAAGTTAATTGTTGAGCATAGCTAATAACTATAGTCGCAATTTACCTTAAGTTATAAAGATAGGCTTTAACGTAATTTTCAAATCCTGCCTCAGAAACGTATGGCCGAATTTCATCATCTGGAAATGCATTCCAGTTAGTTTCAATCTTTCTAGAGAAAGTACGGAACCATTTACTAATTAATGTTCCATGTCTGATAGCGGAAGACGAAGAGTTTTCGCTATTGTCCCTATTCTTAACCTGAAGCAAAGACCAGTTTAGACTTCCATATGCAGGATACTTAATAAAATCTACTGCCTTTACCATGCTGCCGGAGCACCATATCCAGCCTTTCGGTTCCATGATGCTTGCAAGGTAACGTTCTAATAGCTCCCCTACAAGATTTTCGGCCCCCATAGATAAGAGGTGCTCTCTTTTTGCACGCTCTAGATTCTCAACAGGAACACAAAAATAGCTATTGAGTATTAATGAAACCATCTCGTCAGGGATCGTTGACGGTGGTGCAGGGGCTCTAGGCCGTCGGCTTTCAGCGAATCCTCTAGCGTGGTATTGAATGTAGGCAGCAGATCCAACTACCGGGAATCCACCACGTATCTTCAAGGCCACTTCAGGTTCTGTTGATAAGAAACTAATAAGCCCAGCATAAGTTTCTACCAGGTTAGGAGATATTCCATACATGGCCTCTCGAGCTATTTCATCAGAGTTTGCTATGAACATAATTACAATCCTTTATACGCTTACTAGACTTTGATATTTTTAAAATTAATTATTTAGAATAATTTCACGTCTAATATATTGACCTTATATATTTTTTAGTCACGGTATTACCGCAACGGTTTTACTATCTTTAAAATTAAAGAGAAGTGCTAGTTAATTCTATTTTTTTGTGATAAATTGTTGGTATTGATTTTGTTTCGAGGTCGAACCTGTAATGATACCAAATGCCATATCAGCACGAGATGCAGCAGCTAAAATTGGAATTTCAGAGCAGAGAGTTAGAACTATTCTCCGGAATGGTAATTTGGATGGTCGCCAAATTGGAAAGCAATGGATAACGACAGACGCTGCCGTTACTGCCTACCTTGAGTCTGGAGGCATGCTCCCGCCAGAAGACAGATCGCGTGCAGAAGGGCCTCTCCCATCATTAAAAGCACTTTCTTTTTTTTCTGGCGCTATGGGTCTAGATCAGGGGTTAGAGCGTGCAGGAATTAAGATGCTTCTTGCTTGCGAGATGGAAAAGGCGTGTCGCCGAACGATCACTGCAAATCGACCTGATATAGCGATGATTGGAGATGTTTGGAAGTATAACGCTGATGACATTCGTGTAGCCGCAGGCCTGAAGCCATGTGATGAAATAGACGTGATGGTCGGCGGTCCTCCGTGCCAGGCATTTTCTACTGCGGGGTCTCGCCGTGGATTTAAGGATGATCGAGGTAATGCATTCTTACGATATATTGATTTGATTTTGGAGCTTCGCCCAAAGTACGCAGTTATTGAGAATGTCAGAGGTCTACTGTCTGCAGCCATGAGCCACAGACCTCACGCGGAGCGTGACGATAATTGGGCTCCTGCGGATGAGGAAGTTCCAGGAGGTGCTTTATTGCATATCCTGACGCTACTAAGGGCGGGGGGCTATGGAGTTTCTTTTAACTTATATAACTCGGCTAACTTTGGTGTTCCTCAGTCCCGTGAACGGGTTATTTTAATCTGTTCACGAGATGGTGCTGTTCTACCGCATTTGAACCCAACCCACTCGAAAGACGGTTCTTTTGGCTTGCCTAAATGGCGAACGTTACGAGAAGCATTTGATGGTCTTGACCCTAAAGCTGGAGACCATTTTGAATTTCCAGAGGATCGCTTGCGCTTCTATAGAATGCTCGGCCCTGGGCAATATTGGAAGAATCTACCTAAAGAACTCCATCGAGAGGCAATGGGGGCTTCTCTTGATTCTGGAGGTGGTAAAACAGGTTTCCTGCGTAGGCTCGACTGGGATAAGCCTTCTTGCACACTTGTTACGTCCCCATGTATGCCTGCGACTGACATCGCACACCCTGTTGAAAATAGGCCGATTTCAGTACAAGAGTACAAACGTATCCAACAATTCCCTGATGATTGGATTGTGTGTGGTTCTATAGTTGACCAGTACAAGCAAATAGGAAATGCCGTACCTGTAGGCTTAGGGGAAGCTGTCGGAAAGGCAATCCTCGCCCATATGGAAGGCATAGAAAATACCCCTCCAGCTGGATTTCCATTCAGTCGTTATAAATGTACTGATGAAGTCAGCTGGGAGGCTAATGCTCTCAGGCTTAAAAATAAAGGCCAAAAACCAGTTACTAGCGAGATAAAGGAAGTAGTACAGGGAAATCTATTTGAGACTGCATTGGAGTACTGCTAGTTATGTGAACAAAGGTCTTTTCTATCATGGAAAGGCCTTTGGTCACGATTAGGGCCGTATCAGATGTGCAAAGATCAGTGTCATAGTGATCCTTTTGGCCTATCACTCGCTATTGAAAGTCCTCTGGCCAAACCGTAGCTGTCGCCTTAATCCTAAGTTATGCGACAGCGGCGTCGATACTGAATGTACGGCCTACAAGTTGTCGCATAACTTTGTCGCACGTCGTAAGTTACCTGCGACAACAAATGCGACAGGTGCTTTATGAGGAATGCAGGACAGCAGATTGGTTACGCTCGGGTTTCGACGCAAGGTCAGGATCTGGAGCAGCAACGCATTGCCTTAGGGCAAAACGGTTGTCTGCGAATCTTTGAAGAAAAGGTCAGTGGGGCTAAGAAAGACCGTCCTGAACTGAGTCGGCTGCTCGATCATTTGCGGCCAGGTGATGTACTGACCGTGACTCGGTTGGATCGATTAGCCAGGTCAACAACTGACCTGCTCCACATTGCAGAACGACTCAAAACTTTAGGCGCAGATCTGCGTTCACTTGCTGAGCCGTGGGCCGACACCACCTCTCCAGCTGGGCGCATGGTTTTAACGATATTCGCTGGGATTGCTGACTTCGAGCGCTCTCTCATTGGCGAGCGAACCAGTGCTGGCCGAGCTGCTGCGAAAGCCAAAGGCGTTCGATTTGGGCCAAAGCCTGTTTTGACTTCTGAGCAGATAATCCATGCACGTAGGTTGATTAATGAGGGTCAATCAGTGGCCGAGGTTGCACGTCTTTTGGGTGTGCATCGAGCCACGCTATATCGTGCGTTGCCTGAATAGATAGAGCGCGCCCTATGTTCAATTGCCCCCCACAAAAAAGCCCACTCAGGTGGGCTTTTTTTCGCCTTCAGGGCTCTATTGCACAGGTGTGAGAGATCTCGTTCAGTTTGAACGAGGGGTAGCTCATCTGAACTGCTTTTTAGCCGGAATCTCTCCCCCATAGACCGCTCTTGTTTTGGGGGGCAGTCCGCCTGCGGTTTTTGCCCTGTTCTCTACAGGCCACGTAAACCATGGCCTGTAGAGAACAGGGAGAGATTCCGGCTACCCGGAATCTTTCCCCCTTTGAAGGGGAGTTTCCGATTCGGAAACTTTTGGCTCATTCGTTCAGAGCGCTAAATAGACTGGACCAGGTGGTGGGCTGCTGAGGTTTTTCGAGAGACCTCATTCAAGTCTGAACGAGGAGTAGCTCATCTGAACTGCTTTTTAGCCGGAATCTCTCCCCCATAGACCGCTCTTGTTTTGGGAGGCAGTCCGCCTGCGATTTTTTCTCTGTTCTCTACAGGCCACGTAAACCATGGCCTGTAGAGAACAGGGAGAGATTCCGGCTACCCGGAATCCTTCCCCCTTTGAAGGGGAGTTTCCGATTCGGAAACTTTTGGCTCATTCGTCCAGGGCGCTAAATAGACTGGACCAGGTGGCGGGCTCCTGAGGTTTTTCAGGAGTTGAGGGGTTGGCAATTGGTGGGTGTTCCTGTTTGTGCTCGATGAGCAGAACGGTGGCGCGCAGATCCTGGACTTCCTTGCGAAGTGCCTGAAGTTCAGTCAATACCTGATCCCAGGGTTGAGCTGTGCCAATCTGTGCCATATCAGGTGTGTCAGGCTGTGCCACGGGGGCCAAAGCGCCGTAAGCGCGCATCAATTCAGACGTCTCAAATTGACGATTTCCAGAAGGGTCTAGCCCATATGAAACAAGGCCTCTATCCATATCGCGATAGATCGATCTACGGCTTCTGCCTGTCAGTTTTACGGCTTCGTTTAGAGTGTGCCATGCCATATTTTAAGACTGTGCCAGAGTGTGCCAAATCAGCCGTGCCAAGGTGTGCCACAGCTGTGCCAAGCTAGGAAGATTAATCTAGTACCGGGGCTTTCCCTAAAAGAGGAGAGATTACGGCTAGGCCTGACAAATGCCTGACAGATGGAAGACAAATGCCTGACAAAGGCCTGACACCCTTACTAGGGGATTGAAAATACCTGACAAATGCCTGACAAGCGAAAGAGCAGTAGTGGAATGCTAAAAATTGCAGGCACGCCAAGGATGTATACATCCGGTGCCAAAGGGGGGCCTTTGAAACCCAGCCTCTACGAGGCTTTAACAGAGGTGACAATCTCCATACGGATATTAAGGCGAGCAGCAAGCTCAACTATTTCATCCAAGGAAAAAGCGTTGAAGTCCTCTTGGAGTAATTGGCTCACACGGCTTACTGACAAGCCAAGGTTAGAGGCTGCATGGTTTGGAGGATATGCGTTGTCGCGTACACGGTTAACTACAGCAACCATCAAGTTGGCCTTCAGCAGAAGTGCCTCGGGGGTATGGCACCCGATCTCGGCAAAGACATTCTCAGTCTTGGTTCTATTGTCCATGAAAGCCTCCGGCTAACGCGGTCCTGCGGCCCTTGTTGGCTGCCGCCTAGTGCGGCAGCTTCGCTACCTTCCAGTCCGCAGCTCGATGGCTTATAGGGCATGATGCCCTATAAGAAATACAGGATTTGCACTGTGCGGCCAAACGCAATATCTTTGGCCATATCAGCAACATAGAATTAAAACGAAAAAACCCTGCCAAGGCAGGGTTTCATTCGGGCCAGCGGCGACTGCAATCGCTCTGGCCAAGGTCTCGGGGAATCTCTGCTTTTCGGTGCGGGGAACGAGACCTGGTAAGCCAATTCTGTCGGGAAAACTCCCGTCTGTCCAGCTTCCAGCCTCCCCCGACACCTCTTCCC
>NZ_UYJA01000012.1 GCF_900618535.1 Pseudomonas bubulae
GCGTAAAAACCCAACCACGGGCGCTGTCACTGTCCTAAAACCCACCAACCGCCAGACGCCGAAGAGGGCAGGGGGCGCAGTGGTAAACAATCCCCGAAAGTCTGGAACGCCTGTTGGGAGTGGGAGCCGGGTGGTCGCACCTGGAACAAAATCCTCACTGCGTGGAGTCATGCGAGACGCTTTTTTTAAAAGCCGATCGTAGGGGCTCCCACGCCAGTGGGAGCCATCAAGTGCGTCGCGCAGCCATCATTATTGCCGCCAGTGGGCGGCCTTAGACTGGCGTCAGCCATCATTGCTCGTGCTCTTGTCTCTCAGGGTTATTACCCGCTTTGGATCTTTCCCAGCGAGTGGGGGTCCCCCTTTAGGGGGTCGAGCTGGTGAGCGCGTAGCGCGAATGCTCTTGGCTTTTTGCCCTTTTGTGCCTTTTCACCTTTATACCTTTATACCTCTCCTATTGGCGTTCTATTGCTGAAGCAATAGCCAACGCAATAGAACGACCAATAGAACGCCACATAGATAATCCAAGACAAAAGCAGAGCAACAGCGCGCCATCCCTACGGTCTGTCGTGGCCGCCCTGCGGGACGCCCAAACCTTCCGGGGGAGCGCCCCGTCAGGCTTTCAGGGTTCCGACTCGCTGCGCGAGCCTCCACCCTCTTTCCTCACCTGCGCCCTGAACGGGCTTGTCTCGAAAATTCACCCGCGTGCGCGCCCGGCAAAGCCGGACCAACCTGCATTCTGCAATTGCGCGACGTCTCGTTGCGGTCCTTTGTCCCTTTCTCGACTGCTACATCGCGAATCCAGGTTGGTCCGGTTTCACCTGACGCGCACGCAAGCGGTGCGGCCGGATGCTTCGCACCCTGGTTACGCCCTGAACGGGCTTCACCAGGGCAGACCGGAAAAATTTGGCCTGGGGGCCATTTTTCCTCCCCCCCCTCGTGGGCTCGGGAGGCGTCTGTCAGGCTGTTCACGCCACCAGAGGTGGCGGTTTATCCGAGCAGCTTTTGGCTGCTCGGGATGCGCTACCATGCGATTTTTTAAGGAGCCATCTCATGCAGCGTTTGGTAAAGCCGTCGGATTACGTCCTGCAGGACGTACTTGGCCAATCGATGTATCAGATTCCCTGGGAGCCCAGGCTCTGCCCGGGCAACCCTGCAGAAGATCCCGAGGCTGGCGCACTTCTTTACAACGCATTCGTCCAGGATCAGGCCAAAGGTGTTGTGCCGCGGACACCCGCCGAGCAGATGAGTGACATTCTGGATTGGGTTTTCGAAACGGCAGGCGAACCCGCCCGCAGCCTGGCCGCTGACTTGGCGGCAGCGTACCTAGGCAATCACGCCTTCCTGATCGATGATCTGGATGATTGGGACGCGGAAACCAAGTCGCATCGGGCGCACATGGTTTTTCATGGCGAGGACATTAGGGGACTTTCAGCGCGAACCGTCATGAAATTGCGGGCTCGAGCTGCCGCCGGATTTTAGCCGCGAAAATATCGTTAGACCGGTTGTTGCTACTAGTAACACGGGAGCGCATAACGAATAGAAAGGAACCCGCCCGGACGGGCCAAGAAGGTGTCGCAATGCGTATGACGTTTGGCAGTGCCTGCCGTAACGCGGGCCTTATGGCGGTGGTGTATTTCCTGTACGTGGGCTTCCAGAAGGGACACTTTGATGTCTTCGGCTGGTACGGGGTTGGGTGGTCGTGGGGGGACTGGCTAGTGTTGGCGGTGCTGACGGGGGTTTTTGGGGGCATTCTGTTTGAAGAATGGTGGGGGCAGCGCAAGCGTGCGAAGGCGAAGGCCCGCGAGCAGGGCGAAGACTTCCAATAACGCCGCGTATGTAAGTCGGACACAAAAAATCCCGCCAAAAGGCAGGATTTTTTGCTTCCGAACTCACCAATCTTCAGGGCGTTCCGCGTGCTGATGGAGAATTCGATATATCAGGATGGTATCCCCCTTCCGCGTGTAAATAGATCGATAGGGGTATTTCGAAATAATCAGTTCTCGGCAATCAGGGATATCCGAGGCTTTCCCTAACTGAGGAAAGGTCTCCAGTCGGGTTATGGCTTCCAGCACTTGGGAAATGACTTCCTCGGCCTTTTCAGCACCTAGACGCGGTTCGTAATGCTCGTAGATACCTTCGAGGTCACTGTCCGCTTTGCTGGTTAATGCGATTTTCGGCACGAGCCACCCACTTAGCCTTCACGGCATCCAAGTCGATTAGATTGCCTGCCTCAGCATCAGCGATCCCTTCGGCTACCGCTCGAAAATGCCAGGACTCTGACTCTACATAACGTGCCAATGCACGTTTGAGATGGTACTGACGATCCCGATCAGTTGCTTCAGCGAGCTGATCGAGCTGGTTAATCAGCTCCGATTCCACACGAAAAGACAGGACAGGCGAGGCCATGTTATCACTCCACACGATGTTGTCTACGATGTAGACGTTGTCTACTCATATTTGAGTATTCCACTATCAGTGGAATATCGCAACTATTTGCTAATCATTTATGAGCACTCACTATCATCGACCCAGTGCGAATAACGCCGCTTATGTTCAAAAGGCCCCCACACTTGAGAGAGTCGTGGGGGCCTTTTTTTCTGGGCACGGAAACCACACCCCTCCTACACTGGTACGCCAGACCCCACCTCTGTGGTTTTACGCACGGTGGGCCACTGACTCGGATAAGGACACCCCTGCCATGCCGTTACCCGTCACGCCGTCTTATGAGCGCCGTTTGCGCGACCTGCGCACGCTGTCCCCGGACACTGGCGCACTGCTTGAGCGCATCGCCCTGGAGCTGCAGCCGCAAGTGCTGGCCACCTCGATTGAGGCGTTGGAGGCGCAATTATTGGATCACCTGCAGGAAGTGGCTGAGCAGCAGACGCGCTGTGTAACTCGACTCTGGGACTGGTTAAACGCCGTGGTCGCCGCCGGAGCGCTGACGCCACCACAGGCGGCAGCGTTTGCCTGTGAAGCGGCCACCTTGGGCGGCCCGTCTGGCGTGGTACCAGAATGAGCAGCCGTGACGGTTCCACTGCTCACTACGGCTTAGAGCTCGGGCTAACGTGTTGGCATATTCAATGGGTTCTGGAGTATGAAGGCGTGACGTGCACGCTTTGCGGTGTCTGCCAAAGCGTCCAAGAGGCAGACATTCCTTTTGCTCATGTGGCAGGTTGCATCGGCGCAGCGGAAGTGGCACAGCACCCTTGGCGCGAGCTAGCAGCGGTTCTACGCCATTTGCCGGTCGTACTCGATAAATGATTGGCGAAGGAATTCACGAAGACGCGCTGCAGCACCTGGTGCAACAAAACGCGGTTAGGGAGTTTGTTGTGGGCCGCGATGCTAGCCGCACCAAGTGGACGTTTTCGGTACGCCTCGGCGGGCCGCACTCCCGGCTGATCGCGGTGCGCTCACGGCGCGAAGCGATTCGTACCTGGGCCAGCCTGACGGCAGTGGGGCGGTTTGCCGAAGGGCTCGGCGTGCGAGGCTTTGCGGTGGAACTATGAAGTTTCGCGCCCGCGAAACTGGCCACGGCTTTTAGTTATCGAGAGCGTCGAGCAAATTTGCCCAAGTAGGGGCTTCCCCTGGCTTCGCGTTGTGAGGCAATGCAGGTTTAGGCTCAGGTTTATGCTCGATCAGCCGAAGTGATTGTTGCAGCTCTTGTATCTCTGCACGCAGCAATCGAACCTCTTCAACCAACGAGTGTAGGGCTGGGTGTAAGGCGTCCATTTCAGGTGTAGGGGAAGTGTAGGGCGAGGGTGTCGGGTCAAGTGTAGGGCGGTGTAGGGTGATCCCCTGTGGTTCGCCATAAACGCGGATCATTTCTGATAGGTCGATAACCTTTTGCCCTTTACCGTCTAGGCCAGCAGTTACGCGGCCTTTAGACACGGCCTCATGCAATGTTGAACGGTGTAAACCGTAGAGTTTTGCCATGCGGCCGATGGTTAATTTTGCCATGTAGGGCAGTGTCGGGTTCTGTCTGTAGGGTGCCCTACAGTCTACTGCTATTTATGAGACTTAACCGACCATTCCCTAACGCGGTCCGGTGGACCTTGTTGGCTACCGTGCTGGTAGGCAGCACAGCTGCCAGACCCACACGGCAGCTTGTGAAAGACACAGGGTTTGCGCTGAGCGAGCAAACGCAATATCTTTGGGTAATAGATACATAGCATTAAAACGAAAAAACCCTGCCAAGGCAGGGTTTCATTCGGGCCAGCGGCGACGGCAATCGCTCTGGCCAAGGTCTCGGGGAATCTCTGCTTTTCGGTGCGGGGAACGAGACCTGGTAAGCCAATTCTGTCGGGAAAACTCCCGTCTGTCCAGCTTCCAGCCTCCCCCGACACCTCTTCCC
>NZ_UYJA01000013.1 GCF_900618535.1 Pseudomonas bubulae
GCAAATTGCTTGGGTGTTATATGGTCAAGCCTCACGGGCAATTAGTATTGGTTAGCTCAACGCCTCACAGCGCTTACACACCCAACCTATCAACGTCGTAGTCTTCGACGGCCCTTTAGGGAACTCAAGGTTCCAGTGAGATCTCATCTTGAGGCAAGTTTCCCGCTTAGATGCTTTCAGCGGTTATCTTTCCCGAACATAGCTACCCGGCAATGCCACTGGCGTGACAACCGGAACACCAGAGGTTCGTCCACTCCGGTCCTCTCGTACTAGGAGCAGCCCCTCTCAAATCTCAAACGTCCACGGCAGATAGGGACCGAACTGTCTCACGACGTTCTAAACCCAGCTCGCGTACCACTTTAAATGGCGAACAGCCATACCCTTGGGACCGGCTTCAGCCCCAGGATGTGATGAGCCGACATCGAGGTGCCAAACACCGCCGTCGATATGAACTCTTGGGCGGTATCAGCCTGTTATCCCCGGAGTACCTTTTATCCGTTGAGCGATGGCCCTTCCATACAGAACCACCGGATCACTAAGACCTACTTTCGTACCTGCTCGACGTGTCTGTCTCGCAGTCAAGCGCGCTTTTGCCTTTATACTCTACGACCGATTTCCGACCGGTCTGAGCGCACCTTCGTACTCCTCCGTTACTCTTTAGGAGGAGACCGCCCCAGTCAAACTACCCACCATACACTGTCCTCGATCCGGATAACGGACCTGAGTTAGAACCTCAAAGTTGCCAGGGTGGTATTTCAAGGTTGGCTCCACGCAAACTGGCGTTCACGCTTCAAAGCCTCCCACCTATCCTACACAAGCAAATTCAAAGTCCAGTGCAAAGCTATAGTAAAGGTTCACGGGGTCTTTCCGTCTAGCCGCGGATACACTGCATCTTCACAGCGATTTCAATTTCACTGAGTCTCGGGTGGAGACAGCGCCGCCATCGTTACGCCATTCGTGCAGGTCGGAACTTACCCGACAAGGAATTTCGCTACCTTAGGACCGTTATAGTTACGGCCGCCGTTTACCGGGGCTTCGATCAAGAGCTTCGCGTTAGCTAACCCCATCAATTAACCTTCCGGCACCGGGCAGGCGTCACACCCTATACGTCCACTTTCGTGTTTGCAGAGTGCTGTGTTTTTAATAAACAGTCGCAGCGGCCTGGTATCTTCGACCGACAGGGGCTTACGCAGTAAATGCTTCACCTCCATCGGCGCACCTTCTCCCGAAGTTACGGTGCCATTTTGCCTAGTTCCTTCACCCGAGTTCTCTCAAGCGCCTTGGTATTCTCTACCCAACCACCTGTGTCGGTTTGGGGTACGGTTCCTGGTTACCTGAAGCTTAGAAGCTTTTCTTGGAAGCATGGCATCAACCACTTCGTGTTCTAAAAGAACACTCGTCATCAGCTCTCGGCCTTAGAATCCCGGATTTACCTAAGATTCCAGCCTACCACCTTAAACTTGGACAACCAACGCCAAGCTGGCCTAGCCTTCTCCGTCCCTCCATCGCAATAACCAGAAGTACAGGAATATTAACCTGTTTTCCATCGACTACGCTTTTCAGCCTCGCCTTAGGGACCGACTAACCCTGCGTCGATTAACGTTGCGCAGGAAACCTTGGTCTTTCGGCGTGGGTGTTTTTCACACCCATTATCGTTACTCATGTCAGCATTCGCACTTCTGATACCTCCAGCAAGCTTCTCAACTCACCTTCACAGGCTTACAGAACGCTCCTCTACCGCATCATCCTAAGATGATACCCGTAGCTTCGGTGTATGGTTTGAGCCCCGTTAAATCTTCCGCGCAGGCCGACTCGACTAGTGAGCTATTACGCTTTCTTTAAAGGGTGGCTGCTTCTAAGCCAACCTCCTAGCTGTCTAAGCCTTCCCACATCGTTTCCCACTTAACCATAACTTTGGGACCTTAGCTGACGGTCTGGGTTGTTTCCCTTTTCACGACGGACGTTAGCACCCGCCGTGTGTCTCCCATGCTCGGCACTTGTAGGTATTCGGAGTTTGCATCGGTTTGGTAAGTCGGGATGACCCCCTAGCCGAAACAGTGCTCTACCCCCTACAGTGATACATGAGGCGCTACCTAAATAGCTTTCGAGGAGAACCAGCTATCTCCGAGCTTGATTAGCCTTTCACTCCGATCCACAGGTCATCCGCTAACTTTTCAACGGTAGTCGGTTCGGTCCTCCAGTTAGTGTTACCCAACCTTCAACCTGCCCATGGATAGATCGCCCGGTTTCGGGTCTATTCCCAGCGACTAGACGCCCTATTAAGACTCGCTTTCGCTACGCCTCCCCTATTCGGTTAAGCTTGCCACTGAAAATAAGTCGCTGACCCATTATACAAAAGGTACGCAGTCACCCAACAAAGTGGGCTCCCACTGCTTGTACGCATACGGTTTCAGGATCTATTTCACTCCCCTCTCCGGGGTTCTTTTCGCCTTTCCCTCACGGTACTAGTTCACTATCGGTCAGTCAGTAGTATTTAGCCTTGGAGGATGGTCCCCCCATATTCAGACAAAGTTTCTCGTGCTCCGTCCTACTCGATTTCACTGCAAAGATGTTTTCGCGTACAGGGCTATCACCCACTATGGCCGCACTTTCCAGAGCGTTCCGCTAACATCAATACAGCTTAAGGGCTGGTCCCCGTTCGCTCGCCACTACTAAGGGAATCTCGGTTGATTTCTTTTCCTCAGGGTACTTAGATGTTTCAGTTCCCCTGGTTCGCTTCTTAAGCCTATGTATTCAGCTTAAGATACCTAACTTATGTTAGGTGGGTTCCCCCATTCAGACATCTCCGGATCAAAGTCTGTTTGCCGACTCCCCGAAGCTTTTCGCAGGCTACCACGTCTTTCATCGCCTCTGACTGCCAAGGCATCCACCGTATGCGCTTCTTCACTTGACCATATAACCCCAAGCAATCTGGTTATACTATGAAGACGACATTCGCCGAAAATTCGCTGCTCAATTAAGAGCAATCACAAATTTTACCTTAGCCTGAATAAACACCAGTGAAAGTGTTATCCAGTCTAACTTTCTATTACATACCCAAATTTTTAAAGAACGATCTAATCAAAAGATCAGAAATCAACATTCACCATC
>NZ_UYJA01000014.1 GCF_900618535.1 Pseudomonas bubulae
ACGGATCAAGGGCGCACTTACGCAAACTTCGTTTGCATGCGGATCAAAATCCAAAGCAGATCAAAAGCGGATACATGAGTCGGACAGGAAATGTTTTGTACGGACGGCCTGCACGCAGTCGATCCCCACAAAACCCTGATCAGGGCTGTGCCCCGATACCCCGTTGAGAGTCAGCGAGCTGGTTTGTCGCCGTTGGGTGCGCGGCGATATCGGCGCTCTACTTCCCGCCAGTTGAAAGCCAACCGAGAACCGTCGTCTTCGCCTTCTTCAGCGCCGCCTCTCTTAACCAAATCCGAATCAGTTTCCTCATCGACACGGAGTACCTTTTTCAAAACGCCACCGGTTGCCACAAAGCGGCGCTTGTGGGATTGGCGCGTCAATTCCAAAAACCAATCAGGATCGTTTGTCATGTCAGACGGTTTAACGCTGTACTTCAGCGTTTCCGAAACCGCGCGTTGTAGCGCAGCCCCTCCCACCTCCGTCCCGGTCTCTGAGCTCCGATCTTTAATCGCTTGAACGTGCACACCGCTTGGCGAGATCGTCGGATCGCGCATGCATTCCTGCCAAATCTCAACCCAGCGGGCATGCTTAACGTATTTCGATCCAGACAGCATCGAAGGCGGGACCATCAGCAAAACGTGAAAATGCGGGTGCGCCTCCCCAATCGCACTCCGAGTTACCTCGGTAGTCCGTACCCAACCAATCACCGCTTTTAACTCTTTTCGCGCCTGGAGTCGGTTCCACCCGGCATTCATCGCCGTAAGAGTCGCTCCAAGCTCGCCTATGGGGCAATTGGGCACAGTCAGGGTCAGGAATAGCCAGCGAGCCTTAGGATGCTCTAGAACGATCTGAGGGAGAGATTGGTGAAACCGAGCCTGCCACATGAGCGAGCGCCTCCACTGACACACCGGGCAATGACGTACCCGGCAAAAGTACGCCGTACGCAAACGTAGGGCATTCACTGATGTTTCAGGGTTGAGAACCCAACCAAACAGCAATAACCCCCCACAGTCGGACATTCGAGCGGCGTAGCGCTCAAATTCTAGAGCGCTGGCATAAATCCCACCCACATCGTCAGATTGACCTCTGTGAATGTCCCACGGGACATCATTCGGACTGTAATCGGAAAGCCCGTCGCGGGGCTGTTCAAGCGCAATAATTTCGCTAGAATGGACAGACGTGGAAGCGGTAACGTTTTCCATGGAAAACCCTAGATATCTTGGACCTCGAAGACCCACGATTCTGGGGTTTTTCTTTTTACGCGTCAAATAACCCTCAAAGCCACGGTCCACAAGGGTTGTAGCCGCTTTTTGCACCCTTGAATTACCATCGTAAGTATCAAGTAAAGGAAATCGGCCTCTCCGACGCCCGTTTTTCGACCCCTCCAAGCACCGCCAAAAAGCCAAAAACAGATCGTCTCCGACGGCCCTTCGGGACTGCTCGCCACGTGGCAGGCGGTCGGGGGAAGAGCACCCCCAACCACCAGCCCGGAGCATTGGGGCACTGCGAGGCATCAAGGGGCTTTCGCGGCATATCCTTGCCCGTTCCGGTCTGCGGTATTCCACGTCCCCTTGACCCCTCTCCGTTTTGATTTTTTCCTGCAGCCCCGGGTTTCACCAGGGCGAGTTTTTCCGCCCTGGTGAAACCCGGGGGGACAAACGAAGTGCGTCAGGATTTTTAACCAGGTACACAACTCAACGGGGTATCGGGGCACAGCCCTGATCAGGGTTTTGTGGGGATCGACTGCGTGCAGGCGGTGGCCACAAAACATTTCCTGTCCGTTTTTTAGATTTGAATTCAATTCGTTTTTTAAGATCCGATTAAATTCTTAATTTAGTTTTGTTTTCCGAATTCAAAACTCACTTAAAACCAAGAGCCCACGGCAGCAGGGGAGAGTTTTCAAAATGCCTACATTTTGTAGCACTCTCCCTATCCTGCATCCTCTCTGCATCCTCTCTGCTCTGGCCTTTGACCTTCGCTGTTTCCCTCCGCTTTTTTGAACAGGGCGCGCTTAGTTGTTTCTACGAAACGCGCGGATCAAAAACGGATCAAGGGCGCACTTACGCAAACTTCGTTTGCATGCGGATCAAAATCCAAAGCAGATCAAAAGCGGATACATGAGTCGGACAGGAAATGTTTTGTACGGACGGCCTGCACGCAGTCGATCCCC
>NZ_UYJA01000016.1 GCF_900618535.1 Pseudomonas bubulae
CAAAAAAATCTATGGTCACCCCCCATTTTGCAATACTGATTAACGGGTGATGTGGTTGGCTTGCTTAAATCTATCCGGCGTCTGTTTGGGGCACGCCCCAGCGCCACGATGAGAGTCGCGCCTGGCGACCCTTAAAAACCGCGCGGCTTCAAAAGCCGATTTTTTTGTCAGGATCTTCGCCAGGCCGGTTGGCCGTTCACATCATCTGTTGTTCAGCTATCGCAAAACCTGAAGGGTGGTTCGTGGTACAGCAACAACAGCAGGGTCAGGCCGCCATAGTGCTTGGCCCTGCTTCAAACTCGGTATGATTGGCCGCTATCGCCCAGGCGATGCGCGCCAGTTTGTTGGCCAGGGCGCAGGCCACCACATTGGAGTGGCGTCGCATCAGCAACGAGCGCACCCAGTCGGCCAAGGGACCCTTCTGGTATTCCAGTCGCTGCATATAAACCCTGGAGCACTGGACCAGCAGGCGTCGGAGGTTCTTGTCACCTCGCTTACTGATCCCCAGCAGATTGGCCTTGCCGCCGGTGCTGTACTGCCTTGGCACCAAGCCGACAGAGGCGGCGAAGTCTCGACTGCACCTGTACTGCTGGCCGTCGCCCATCTCAACAGCCAACAGGCTGGCGGTGATCGGCCCAACACATGGTATGCCCAGCAAACGACTTCCCAGATCATCGTCGGCCAGTTGGCAAGCCAGCTCTTTATCCAGTTCT
The DNA here is from genome assembly GCF_900618535.1 of Pseudomonas bubulae. Classification (GTDB taxonomy): domain Bacteria; phylum Pseudomonadota; class Gammaproteobacteria; order Pseudomonadales; family Pseudomonadaceae; genus Aquipseudomonas; species Aquipseudomonas bubulae. Next base: position 714 of record NZ_UYJA01000016.1, read on the forward strand.
TTAATCTGCCCATCCAGGTAGACAAAGTGATCGTGCAGACGCTGCAACAGCACTGTCAGTCGGACTGGAAGTTCATGCTCCGACAGAATGCTGGTCAGCCGCTTCATGACAGTCAGCCCTTGCGGCAGGCTGATACCAAATTCCAGCAGAAAGCCATGCATCTGATTGACTGCCTTGGTACGGTCACGGATCAGTGACTCGCGCAGACGGTGCAAAACAGAAAGCGTCTGCTGGGCCTCAGTTTTGGGTGAAACAAAGCGCATCGATGGCCGCGAAGCGGCTTCACAGATCGCTTGGGCATCGACGAAATCGTTTTTGTTGCCTTTGACGAAAGGCTTAACGAACTGCGGGGAAATCAGTTTGGATTGATGCCCCATAGCAATCAGCTCACGAGCGACGAAATGCGCTCCGGCGCAGGCCTCCATCACCACGGTACAGGCAGGAAGGTTGCTGAAGAGTCGCATCATCTGCTGACGTGAACACTTCTTGCGAAACACCTCTCGGCCCGGCTTGTCCTGGCCGTGTAGGTGGAACGTATGTTTGCCGAGGTCGATACCGACCAGTGCTAAATCGCTCATGGTGATGGTCTCCGAAAATAAAACACCCTGCGAAAGCGTAGCCCTCGCAGGGTGTGGGGGTGACCATCTCATTAACCGC
>NZ_UYJA01000017.1 GCF_900618535.1 Pseudomonas bubulae
TCAAACGAGTGGTCGATTACAACGTTAAAGTGCGCGTCAAAGCGGACAACTCCGGCGTTGACCTCGCCAACGTCAAGATGTCGATGAACCCCTTCTGCGAAATCGCCGTGGAAGAAGCCGTACGCCTGAAAGAGAAAGGCGTTGCGACTGAAATCGTCGTCGTCTCCATCGGCCCGACCACTGCTCAGGAACAGCTGCGTACCGCGCTGGCGCTGGGTGCTGATCGCGCCATTCTGGTCGAGTCCGCCGAAGACCTGACCTCGCTGGCCGTGGCCAAGCTGCTCAAGGCCGTTGTCGACAAGGAACAGCCACAGCTGGTGATCCTGGGCAAACAGGCCATCGACAGCGACAACAACCAGACTGGCCAGATGCTGGCTGCGTTGACCGGTTTCGGTCAGGGCACGTTCGCGTCCAAGGTTGAAGTGGCAGGTGACAAGGTTGCCGTGACCCGTGAAGTAGACGGCGGCGCGCAAACCGTTTCGCTGAGCTTGCCGGCGATCATCACCACCGACCTGCGTTTGAACGAGCCGCGTTATGCGTCCCTGCCAAACATCATGAAAGCCAAGAAAAAGCCGCTTGAAGTACTGACGCCAGACGCGTTGGGTGTTTCGACTGCTTCGACCAACAAAACCCTGAAAGTGGAAGCCCCGGCTGCACGCAGCGCGGGTATCAAGGTCAAGTCGGTGGCTGAACTGGTCGAGAAACTGAAAAACGAAGCGAAGGTAATCTAATCATGACTATCTTGGTAATCGCAGAACACGACGGCAAGGCACTGGCTCCGGCCACGCTGAACACCGTAGCCGCTGCCGCCAAAATCGGTGGCGACATCCACGTTCTGGTTGCAGGCCAGGGCATTGGCGCTGTAGCCGAAGCAGCTGCGCAGATCGCTGGTGTGGCCAAAGTTCTGGTTGCTGATAACGCGGCCTACGCCCATCAGTTGCCTGAAAACGTTGCGCCATTGGTTGCAGAGCTGGGCGCTGGCTACAGCCATATCCTGGCCGCTGCCACCTCCAACGGCAAAAACATCCTGCCGCGCGTTGCTGCGCAACTGGACGTTGATCAGATCTCCGAGATCATTTCGGTGGTTAGCGCCGACACCTTCACTCGTCCGATTTACGCCGGTAACGCCATTGCCACCGTACAGTCCACTGCGCCGGTCAAAGTGATCACCGTACGCGCCACCGGTTTCGACCCGGTTGCTGCGCAAGGTGGTTCGGCAGCGGTTGAAGCGGTTGCAGCGGTTCACGATGCAGGCACTTCGTCGTTTGTTGGCGAAG
>NZ_UYJA01000018.1 GCF_900618535.1 Pseudomonas bubulae
GAGGCGCGCATTCTACAGCAGCCTCTGTTGCTGTCAAGCGGTTATTTTAAGATGTTTTCAAAGTTTCCTCTGTAACATCAACCACTTGCGCTTTCGATCTCTCGTTAGCGGGAGGCGAATTCTACAGTGTTACACACTGCTGTCAACGCTTTATTTCCAGCTTCTTTCGATTGAGATAATCGAGTGGTTAGCCAGGCAAATGACCTGATTAACCGTACGAGCTTTTTACAAAGCTTGTACTTATACAAAAACAAAATCCCCGTCTGCGCGAGCAGACAGGGATTTTGGAATTTAATCTTGACGATGACCTACTCTCACATGGGGAAACCCCACACTACCATCGGCGATGCATCGTTTCACTACTGAGTTCGGGATGGGATCAGGTGGTTCCAATGCTCTATGGTCGTCAAGAAATTCGGTAGCCAGGTCGTTTACCTTTCGGTTCACGCTCCAGCGAATGGGTATGTAATAGATGTGGTGTTTTGTGAACCGCAAACTTTCGGTTTGTATCGTCTTCACACACCGCAATTCGCTTCTAAGCAAATTGCTTGGGTGTTATATGGTCAAGCCTCACGGGCAATTAGTATTGGTTAGCTCAACGCCTCACAGCGCTTACACACCCAACCTATCAACGTCGTAGTCTTCGACGGCCCTTTAGGGAACTCA
>NZ_UYJA01000019.1 GCF_900618535.1 Pseudomonas bubulae
TGACGACCATAGAGCATTGGAACCACCTGATCCCATCCCGAACTCAGTAGTGAAACGATGCATCGCCGATGGTAGTGTGGGGTTTCCCCATGTGAGAGTAGGTCATCGTCAAGATTAAATTCCAAAAACCCTGTCTGCTCGCGCAGACAGGGATTTTGTTTTTGTATAAGTACAAGCTTTGTAAAAAGCTCGTACGGTTAATCAGGTCATTTGCCTGGCTAACCACTCGATTATCTCAATCGAAAGAAGCTGGAAATAAAGCGTTGACAGCAGTGTGTAACACTGTAGAATTCGCCTCCCGCTAACGAGAGATCGAAAGCGCAAGTGGTTGATGTTACAGAGGAAACTTTGAAAACATCTTAAAATAACCGCTTGACAGCAACAGAGGCTGCTGTAGAATGCGCGCCTCGGTACAGCGAAAGCTGACCAACCGCTCTTTAACAATTGAATCAAGCAATTCGTGTGGGTGCTTGTGGAGTCAGACTGATAGTCAACAAGATTATCAGCATCACAAGTTACTCCGCGAGAAATCAAAGATGTAACCAAC
>NZ_UYJA01000020.1 GCF_900618535.1 Pseudomonas bubulae
CAATCACAAATTTTACCTTAGCCTGAATAAACACCAGTGAAAGTGTTATCCAGTCTAACTTTCTATTACATACCCAAATTTTTAAAGAACGATCTAATCAAAAGATCAGAAATCAACATTCACCATCATTCGATGGAATGTTCATTTCTAAGCTTTACGACAAGTAAGCAGTAATGGTGGAGCCAAACGGGATCGAACCGTTGACCTCCTGCGTGCAAGGCAGGCGCTCTCCCAGCTGAGCTATGGCCCCATATTTCTACAGGTGCTTCCAAACAAAATTGGTGGGTCTGGGCAGATTCGAACTGCCGACCTCACCCTTATCAGGGGTGCGCTCTAACCAACTGAGCTACAGACCCAATTTTGGTCTACTGCTATCGTCTTCTTCAATGAATCAAGCAATTCGTGTGGGAACTTATGGAGCAGCTGATGTCGTCGATTAAGGAGGTGATCCAGCCGCAGGTTCCCCTACGGCTACCTTGTTACGACTTCACCCCAGTCATGAATCACACCG
>NZ_UYJA01000021.1 GCF_900618535.1 Pseudomonas bubulae
GCTCCCACTCCCAACAGGCGTTCCAGACTTTCGGGGATTGTTTACCACTGCGCCCCCTGCCCTCTTCGGCGTCTGGCGGTTGGTGGGTTTTAGGACAGTGACAGCGCCCGTGGTTGGGTTTTTACGCTGCCCTGCCATTGCCTTCTCGCCCTTGCGGGTCGCACCTAACCGGCTATACCGGCTGCCGTGAAGAGATCCCCTTGATCGGCAGCTATTACTTCCCGGGCCCAAAGCATCTTGATTCCAAGCGTCGGGAAGAGGTGTCGGGGGAGGCTGGAAGCTGGACAGACGGGAGTTTTCCCGACAGAATTGGCTTACCAGGTCTCGTTCCCCGCACCGAAAAGCAGAGATTCCCCGAGACCTTGGCCAGAGCGATTGC
>NZ_UYJA01000022.1 GCF_900618535.1 Pseudomonas bubulae
CAATCACAAATTTTACCTTAGCCTGAATAAACACCAGTGAAAGTGTTATCCAGTCTAACTTTCTATTACATACCCAAATTTTTAAAGAACGATCTAATCAAAAGATCAGAAATCAACATTCACCATCCTTCGATGGAATGCTCATTTCTAAGCTTTACGACAGAAAAACCGCAGATCAACTCTGCAGTTATCGTCTTCTACAATGAATCAAGCAATTCGTGTGGGAACTTATGGAGCAGCTGATGTCGTCGATTAAGGAGGTGATCCAGCCGCAGGTTCCCCTACGGCTACCTTGTTACGACTTCACCCCAGTCATGAATCACACCG